>CAVSNW010000003.1:0-3739060 GCA_963729595.1 uncultured Acidobacteriota bacterium | reverse complement strand
CCGCTTGACAGCAGTGTTTTATCGGAGGCGCGCTTTGTAGGAGAAGCGCACACTGGCACGGTGCTCTGGCGCGCCGTCGATAAACCGTTTGAAGGCGGCCGCTGGCGGTTGCGGCGGACGCGGTAGGGCATCTACCTTTATTGGCCTCCCACTTTCATACTGTAATTCGTGCACCGTGAAGTTTCGAACTAGGTGATGTTCTGGCGTCATGAATACGAGTGTGGGGCGACCGATTCTGGGAGTTTTCGCCAGCGCAAACTTGAGAGCGGTGTCAGGCACGCGGCTTATAAACCGGCGACGCGAACACCTGGACAAGGACCTGGTTCTCAGGACGCCGTGCCTGGCACTCGGACGCCGATTCGCGGGACCACAACCCAATCAAGCCGCGGCTGCACTAGGAGGGGCCGCATTTTCTCCGCTTTCGACGAGGCGGTGTTGCTCGGACAATACGGAAAAGACGAATTCGTGAGCATGCGTTTCGCCGGCGAATTCTGCGCTTCAATGTGACGCGCCATCCCACGAGTTCATGGGTCATTCAACAACTGCGCGAGGCATTTCCTTTCGACGCTGGACCAAGATTTTTGATCTTCGACCGCGATTCGAAAGTTAGTTGCGAAGTTGCAGCGGCAGTCCGAGCGCTGCGAATAAAACCTGTTCGCACGTCGATTGAGAGTCCCTGGCCGAATGGGACCTGAGCGACTCCAAAGGCGCAGCGAACATGCATTCCTATATCTCCAAAAGTCTCCGCGAAGAATTCTGATGCGCCATTGACCACCAGATGCTGCTCGGTGTACGCGGGAGTGCTGTTCACGAGCACCATCAGCTTCAAGATACGTTTGATCTGGTTTAGGTCACCGGCCGCCGCTTGAAGTGTGCCCATCAGATCGATGGCCACGGCGCGTGCGGCGTTTTTCCCTTGCTCGGTCGTTAGATTCGCACCCAACTGACCGACCCATGGCTGGCCGTCGAGTTTGGCAATGTGACCGGCCAAGACAATCAAATTGCCGCTGCGCAGGAACGGTACAAAAGCTGCTACCGGCGGCGTGGGTTTTGGAAGTGTGATGTTGAGAGCCTCCAGCCTTTCGTAAACGGACACTTTCTTCTCCTTGGCAGTCGGTTACGTTTCTAGCCTCGCAGTTCTAGCTTTCATGTAAGGCAATGATTGGATCCACGATCGTCGCACGGCGAGCGGGAATGTAAGTCGCCAGAAAGGCGACAACTAACAAAATCAGCGGGACTGTGACGAAGACGATCACATCAATCGGATGAACGCCATACAGAACACCTGCAATCATCGGTGCTGACATTGCAGAAAGGATCAATCCAATCGCAATTCCAGTACCGGCGAGCAATAGCCCTTTGCCGAGAATGAGTTTGAGAATATCAGGCCCCTGGGCTCCCAAGGCGACTCGGATTCCAATCTCACGAGACCTCTGCCCAACCATGTAAGCCAGCAATCCATAGATGCCAATGGAGGATAAGAGCATCGCGACGGCCGCGAACACTCCTACCAATTCCGCCGAGAATCGGCGCGGCGCTATCGAAGCATCCATCACATCGTTCATCGAGCGCACGTTGAATACCGGCAATGCGGGATCCAATGTCTGTATCTCTTTCCGAATTTGTGATTCGAGGAGTGATGCGGGCAGAGGCGTCCTCGCCACCACGCTCACGGCCCGCGAGCGTAGTGGCGATTGTTGATAGATTGGTCTGAAAATGTGGGGGACACCATCTGTGTCGAGTCCGTCTTGCTTCATATCCTTGACAATTCCGACCACGACCACGACCACGGTTACCCCAGGAAGCCTGGGATTTACCCCCATCCGAAAGCGCCTGCCGACAGGATCGATGCCCGACCAATAGCGTCGCGCCGTAGTCTCATCAATGATGGCTACCTCCTGCTTTCCGCTTTCATCGCTTTCTAGGAAAAAACGCCCACGAATCAATGGGCATTGCATCAGCATGAAATAATCGGGACTCACTCGAATTAGTTCCGCTGTTACCCCTTGTGATGAATCGGCCGCGCGGTCCTCAATCACCAGTGCGGCGGTTGTTGTTGGACGCGCGCCTGGCAAATCCGAGGTCATGGCGGCCCGATCGATTCCTGGAATCGTGGCCACACGCCGAATGACGTCTCGGAAAAAAGATGTCCTTTTTGAGAAGTCTCCATACAACACATCCGTCTTGGGATCGTTCGGGTTCGGTAGGTAGAAGCTTGCAGTGACTACCCTCGAAGGATTGAAGCCCGGATTTTCCTGAATCAATCCCCAGAAGGTCCGCAGGAGCAAGCCGGCTCCAACCATCAACACAACAGCAAGCGCCAGTTCAGACACAATCAGCAGACTCCTCAACCGGAATGTCTTAGCGCTGGAACCGGAGCCTTGAGCACCTTCCCGAATTGCGGCAGTCATATCGGCTTTCATTGCCTGAAAAGCTGGAGCGAGCCCAAATATGATTCCGGTGAAGATGCAAATCAGAAGAGCAAAAAGCAGCACAGTCCGGTCGACACCCACTTCGGCAAGCCGGGGAACCGAAGCGGGAACAAAGCGAATGATGAAACTCAATGTCAATTTCGCTGCGAGCACGCCTGCTACACCCGCGATAAAGGAGAGCACGAGAGCCTCCGTCAGCATCTGGCGCACCATGCGGGTACGGCCAGCCCCAAGCGCCATGCGAAGTGCCATTTCTCTCTGTCTTCCCGAAGCGCGAGCCAGTAGAAGGTTTGCGATGTTCACGGATGCAATTAGTACAACTAGGACTACCGCGGCCATTAATACCAGCAGTTGGGGACGCACATTGCCTACGAGTGCGTCCTGCAAAGGTTGGATCTCGATGGACCATTTGGCCTCAGGAGGATAATCATTCGGGAAGTCAGTTCGGAGTTCGCTGGCCATTGCCGTCAGTCTCGCCTGAGCCTGCGTTACATCGATGCCAGGTTTCAGCCGTCCGATTGCCTCGCGCGTCACCTTCACGTTTCGCGCGGGTTTCGGATAAGGATCCCCGCTGAACCCGCACGTGACCCACACTTCCACATCCTTCGCGACCGTCGTCCCGGGGTGGTGAAATCCAGCAGGAACTACTCCCACAATCGTGTACGGATCGTTGTCCATCCTCAGACGCTTCCCGAGAATATTCGGGTCGCCGCCGTAAGAGCGGCGCCACAAGCCATCGCTAATCACAGTTGCTTCCGCAAAACCCAGCGCAAAATCCTGCGGACCAAATAACCGGCCAATTTCTGGTGTTGTGCCGAGCATGGAAAAATAGTTGGGGCTCACCTCGAGCATTTCAAGATGTTCCGGTTGTTTGGCGCCGGTCAAGTTGGTAGGCCCAGAGAGGACAACGCTTACTTCCTCGAAGACACCAGCTCTTGACTTCAGATCTTCCAACTCGGGGACAGAGAAGGGGATGTCACGCAACCCTATTCCAGGATTGTTGAAAGTGATCTTCACTAAACGACCGGGCTCGTAGTACGGCAAGGAACGCAATAGCACCGCGTTTACGATGCTGAAAATCGATGTGTTCGCCCCAATTCCCAATGCCAGCGTGAGAATGATTATGAGAGTGAAGCCGGGACTCTTCCGCATGATGCGGAAGGCGTACCGGATATCGTTGAATAGTATTTCCATGATTTCATTCCCCCAATGAATCAAGTTCTCAGATTGGTCACTTCGTACGGATCTCCGTTTCGACGTTTACAGCTTTACAAATGGGAGCATCGCTCTTACTTCTTGGCGGTCGGCGGCAACACACCGTTCAGGCGTAGATACATTGCGGCTTCGGCGTAGTGGTCGGCCCAAGTACCGGCTAGGACCAGGCTGAGCCAGGCACGCGTCACTTGTTTTCCGCCGAATCCTTCCGTGGTCTCCCCTAGTTTTGAGTCGTCCATTCTCGCCAACGCGTCGGAGCAGAAATCGAAGGAGGCCTTGAGCGCGGCGACCAGATTGTCTTTCGAGTCCGTGTCTTTCACCTGCTTGACGTTGGTAGCCGGGACGGCGGCGGCCTTGCTGCACAGCAGGTTGTTCGTTTCGACCATGTGGGCGACGAGATGGCCGAATGTCATCTGGTCGGCGCTGGGTTTGTAGTTGAATTTGTCTGCGGGCATGGCTTCGACGGCCGCGACGGTGTTTTTCTGCCGGCCGGGCAGGATGTTTCTTAGGGCGGCGCCGACCGGGTCCTTTGTTTGTGCGAACGTTGTTTGTGCGGTCGCCGACGCGGCGAGTAAAAGCAACGCAGGGATCACGATAGTTCTCTTCATTTTGTCCTCATTTTTCGGTGAATCTGTGCGGAGAGCAGGATAGCGCGAGGGCGGGGTTTGAGCCCTGTCGGCCACAGCGTCATCCCAACGCCAATACGTTCTGGCGATGCTCCTGCTCACGGAACAATATGCCGCGAAGAACCAGTGTTTGCAGGAAAAGTGACATGCGGTTTCCGAAATGAGACAAGCGGTCAGAGTTGGCCGTCAAATACTGTTGCCACGGATCCGTTCACAGGGCAAAACCGGAATTCAAAGTGTGGCAGCGGTATCCAGCACAAACGTCTGGGCGGTTGGCGGCCAAAGACTTTGTACCTTCCTTTTCAAACGCTTCGTTACATTGGGATGGCAACACGTGGAGTCTTGAGCTCCTTACCTTTCTCCCCAATCAACCTAGACAAAGGCCCTTCTACAGCTGCGATGGACGTGGGGTTGGCGCGTTTGCCAGCAACTGCCCGATTGCCAGCTCGCAAACCTGGACCGGTGAAATTGCTTTGCCGAGAGAGCTTGGCGCTCTCGACGGCCCTGTCCTCAGTGATGTCTCCTTCGAAGGTTCAGCTATAATCCGTGCGGAGGGTCGACACACCCATTGCTGCAGGCCACACCAGATATGGGACGGACGAGATGGATTTTGATCCTGTGTGCGTGGACGATTGTAGGACTGTTGTTTGCCGTGCGCAGGATCGTGGTGGTGAAGGTACAGGGTACGCACGTCAGCTGGGTGATCGTGGGTGGGCTCGAACTTGTCTACTGGTACGTATGGGCGGCGTACACACCGCTTGTGATTGGTCTGGCCAAACGGTTCCCGTTGACGGGGCCGAGGTTGGCACCTCATATAGCGATCCACACAATCACGTCGCTCATGATGGCTCCCCTGGCATCTGTCACCGAATACTTTCTGAGCCGTGGACTTCTGCGGTCAGTTTTTCGCATAACTGATCCTGGCGTGCTGCGCCTTCTCCCGCCGTTCGCAGTCAGTGTTCTATCTATGAGCTTTACTGGCATGCTTACGTACTGGTTAGTTGTGGGATTGTATCAGTCGATCCACTTTTACCAGGCCGCTATGGAGCGCCAGACTATAGCGGCGCAACTGGAGACGCAGCTCTCCCGTGCCGAACTTGAGAATCTTAAGAACCAGTTACATCCGCACTTTTTGTTCAACAGTCTTCACACCATTGGAATCCTGATGCAGGAAGACGTCGATGCTGCGAGCCATCTGCTAGTCTGCCTCGGCGACTTGCTGCGTATGGCCCTCGAAAGGCGGGAGAGCGAGATCACCTTGCAGAGCGAGCTCGAGTTCGTCGGCAAGTATCTGGAGATCGAACAGACTCGCTTTCATGATCGCTTGAAAGTTCACATGGACGTGCCACCTGACCTTCTCGCAGTCTATGTACCGAGCCTGGCGCTTCAGCCACTGGTTGAGAATGCCATCAAGCACGGCATCAGCGTCGATTCCGCTGCAGGCCGGCTAGAGATCGCTGCCAAACGCCACAACGGCAGAGTTAGGCTCTGCGTCCGCGATGATGGCCCGGGTCCGGCACCGGGATCGCGCCTGCGATTCGGCGTCGGACTCACCAACGTCCAGTCACGCTTGAAACAGCTCTACGGGGACGAGTCGTCGCTGGAACTTACCGGGGGCGACGGTCGAGGCTGTGAGGCCATCATCACCATTCCACTGAGGAGTTCGCATGAAGACACGAGTCCTCATCGTCGATGACGAACCGATCGCCCGGCGCGGTATACGTCGCTATCTGGCCGAACACAACGGCATTGAAGTTGTAGGCGAGGCGGCGAACGGAATAAGTGCGGTGGAGCAGATCAATGAACTTCATCCCGACATCGTTTTTCTCGATGTGCTGATGCCTGATCTGGATGGTTTTGGAGTCATCGAAAATGTGGAGCCATCGACCGGTCCCGCTCCCGTATATATCTTCGTCACGGCTCACGATGCGCACGCCATTCGTGCATTCGAAGTGCACGCTGTTGACTATCTCTTGAAACCGTATGATAAGGAGCGATTTGCCAAGGCCCTGGCTCACGCACGCCAGGTCCTCGAACAGTCCAGGAAAGCAAATCGAGGTCTCGAACCACTGCTCCAATCCCTCCGTAGTCTCCGCCCGTTGGAACGCTTTGTGGTAAAGGACAAGAAGCGGATTTTCTTTGTTCCCGTTTCCCACGTTTTGTGGATCGAAGCCACGGGAAACTATGCCTGCATACACACCGCCAGCGACAGTCACCTGTTGCGGGAAACCCTGGCACACCTGGAAGAGAAGCTGGCGCCACGCCACTTCATCCGAGTGCGGAAATCGGCCATCGTGAACAGTGCCCGCATTAGCGAGATTCGTCCGATGTTCGATGGGGTATACGACATCATACTGGCAGAAGGAACGGTGGTCACATCGAGTCGCAGATATGCTCACAAGTTACGAGCTCTGCTGGAATCCTAGTCTTGGCACCTCGGATGTTAAAGTGGCGCGTCGGCGTGGAATGCCAGCGGCGAAAATGAATTCGGTACTTGCCTCGATCCCGATTTGGCGGGCGTGGGCTTTTTGTCTTCAATCGTGGGCCTGTGGCGCAGCTGGGAGCGCGCTTCCATGGCATGGAAAAGGTCGTCGGTCGATCCCCACCGCCCCTACCAACCATCTTCCTGATGGACGGACACTTAGCAAAAACACGGGGGGCAAAAAGGGGCAGATTAGGCCGATGATCCGGTTCCGTTTTCTCTTTTGCGGCACTGGTGACAACCGGGCGCGCCAATTTCAGCGTTCAATCCTTATTTCCTCGAACCCCGTTTGGGGATAACTTCCGGATTGCCGACAATCCGGGAGCCATCTCGCGTGGTGTCGCAAATCGAGATGCCAAGTGCGACCACTTCTGCGGGTAGCGCCTCTACCAGGCAAAAGCCCGGCGTTTTTCCGCCTGCTATAGTTTCCATCCGGCGATTCGGCTATAAGCACCTCCTCCGCTCGGTTGGAACAGCATCATCGATCCACACAGGGGCACGCTCGGGACTGACCTGTTGTTTTCCCAAAGGAAGTGTGCCATTCTTCCTGTTGGAAACCAAAATGGCGGTGCATCGTTAATACTATGAAGCAAAAAACGGACGTTCTCCAGGGCACGCTGGCGTTGATGGTCCTCAAGACTCTCGATGTCCTGGGACCGCTGCACGGCTACGGCATCGCGCGGCGCATCGAGCAGATCAGCGGAGATCTGCTGGCCGTGAATCAAGGGACTCTGTATCCCGTGCTGCTGAAGCTTGAGCAGGAAGGCGCGATCGAGTCCGAGTGGGGCGCTTCAGAAAATAACCGCAGGGCGCGCTTCTATCGGCTCACGCGCGAAGGACGCAAGCAGTTGCAGGTCGAGACCCAAGATTGGGAACAAACGGCAGCGATCATCGCTCGGTTCTTCGAAGTGAAAGCTGAGGATTTTTCATGAAATCTTTGAGGCGCTTCTTCACCCGGCTCGTCAGCTTTGCGACAAGGCGGACACAAGAAGAACGATTGCGGGAAGAGATTGAGGAACATATCGCTCTGCAAGCCGCCGAAAATCTTCGCGCCGGCTTACCTCCCGTTGAGGCCCGCCGGCAAGCCATGCTGAAGTTTGGCGGGGTGGAGGCGATGAAACAAGATTATCGAGCCGAGCGAGGACTGCCATTGATCGAAGATTTTCTACAGGATCTGCGCTTCGCCCTGCGCCTGCTGCGCAAGTCTCCCGGCTTTACCATCACTGCCGTTTTGACACTGATGCTGGCCATCGGCGCCAACGCAGTCGTCTTCGGCGTATTGAACGCGCTCATCCTGCGTCCGCTGAATATGCCTCAGGCAGAGAGCCTTTTCCTCATCCAACATGGGAGCGACTCCTATCCCGATTATCTCGATCTTCGCCAGCGCAATCGCAGCTTCGACGATGTGGCTGTTTTTGCTATCCGTCAGTCTGGGCTGGATACGGGCAAAGATCCATCCAATGTCTGGCAGTACGAAACCAGCGGAAACTACTTCGACGTATTGCGCATTCAGCCTTTTATTGGCCGTTTCTTCCACGCTTCCGATGAGCGCGGCCCAAACAGCGCGCCCTATGTCGTGCTCTCCTACGCATATTGGCACAACTATTTTCAGGACGATCGCACCGTGGTAGGCCGCGTTGTTCAGCTCAACAGGCATCCATTCACCATCCTTGGCGTGGCGCCTCCAGGATTCCAGGGGACCATCTTGTTTTTCGCTTCGGATATCTTCGTGCCCATCGTGAACCATGAGCAGTTATCCGGCGAAAAGATCTTGAACGCACGCGAGAGCCATTGGATGTTTGAGACGGTGGGACATCTGAAGCCGGGAGTCACTCCGGCCCAGGCCACTGCCGATCTGAACTCCGTGGACTCGTATCTGAAGAGAACTTATCCCAAAGAAGAAGGGAACGAGCCTTATACGCTGGCGCGGGCTGGTCTTCATGGCGACTATTTGAACGGGCCTACGCGGGCATTTCTCACCGGATTGATGCTGCTTGCGGGTTTGATTCTGTTGGCGGCCTGTGCCAACCTGGGCAGCCTGTTTGCCGCGCGGGCCGCCGACCGTTCTCGCGAAGTGGCCTTGCGTCTGGCTCTTGGTTCGAGCCGCAATCGCATTTTGCGCCAGTTGTTCACCGAGTCCGTGCTGCTTTCGCTCGCTGGGGGCGTAGCGGGACTCATGGCAAGTATTCTGCTTTTGCGCCGGTTGAGCGTGTGGCAGCCATTTCCGCGATTCCCCCTCCATGTGCCGGTAAGTCCGGATGCTAAAGTTTATTTGCTAGCTTTGGTCTTGGCGTTGGTCAGTGGAGTTCTATTCGGAATTGTTCCGGTACATCAGATTCTCCGGGCCAATCCGTATGAGATCGTCAAAGCCGGATCGACGGGCGCGTTCGGGCGACGGATCACCGTGCGAGACGTACTGCTTGTTGTCCAAATTGCGATCTGCGCCGTGCTGGTCACCTCATCGATGGTTGCCGTGCGTGGACTCATCCGCTCCATGCATAGCAACTTTGGTTTTGAGCCGCGCAACGTGATGCTGGCAGATACCGATCTGACGACAGCAGGCTACAGCGGCGAAAGAGTACCCGCAATGCAACGGCGCATGATCGATGCCATACAAGCGATTCCTGGCGTAGATTCCGTAGCGTCGGTGAATTGGCCGCCGTTAGAACCTCCCGGTGGTTGGCAAGGGATGGTCTTTACCGACACAACCACGGATCTGAGCCCGTCGAATGCCGCGGCCGACCCTTACTTGTATAACGTATCTCCAGACTACTTCCGCGCATCGGGGACATCTTTATTGGCGGGCAGAGCCTTCACATGGCATGACGACACAAATGCCCCGCGCGTAGCAGTGGTGAACCGGGAGTTCGCAAGCAAGATACTGGGCTCCGTACCGGACGCTGTCGGCCGGTATTTCAAGCTGCACGATGGCACGCGCGTGCGGGTGGTGGGTCTGGTCGAGGACGGAAAATACTTGAACCTCACCGAAGGCCAGAAGCCCGCGATGTTCCTCCCCCTCCTGCAATCGCCAGCTAGCTGGACATGGCTGGTGGTGCGTTCGAGCCGCGACCCGCAGGAACTTGCCGTGGCCATGAGAAGTGTGCTCCGGGATATCGACCCTGGGATGGTTCTGGCAATTCGACCGTGGAGCACAGAACTGGGGGGGACTTTGTTCCCCTCGCGCATGGCGACAGTATCGCTGGGTGTGCTGGGCATGATGGGCGCCATGCTGTCGATTACCGGCATCTTCGGAATGGCGGCGTACTCGGTGAGCAAGCGGCTGCGGGAGCTGGGAATTCGCATCGCCCTCGGCGCGCAGCGCAAGGAAGTGTTGCAGGCCGCGCTGGGACGTGCGTTCAAACTGTTGGCGATTGGTTCGGGGGTTGGATTGGTTCTGGGTCTGCTTGCGACGAAGGTGCTGGCTTTCATTGTGTATCAGGCCACGCCGCGCGATCCCCTGGTATTGACAGGTACTGTTCTCGCGATGGCGTTGCTGGGGCTAACCGCTACGTGGATTCCGGCGCAACGCGCGCTGTCGGTTGATCCTGCGATACTTCTGCGCGAGGAATGAATCTCTCTATTGAAAGAGCTGATCGTCGGATGGGCCTGGCTTCTGATAGGACCGTGTACTCGTCGAAGGGAAATCGACTACTGCTGCTTTACGGACGCCTTCTTGATGATTCGCGCCCGAGTAACGGGCTAACCGCAACTAACCCCGATTACTTCCTGTTTGCCGACAATACGTCCGGAATGTGAACTCGGCTTGGGGTCCATGTACTCCAGCCTCCAGCCCCTCTGCCCGCTTCTCGGCGCTCCACACATTTCAAGCCTTTGGGAATTCTGAAAAGCCCCCACGCAACCACGGCTTGCGGGACGCCCTCGCGGTCGAGTGACCTCAACGGTCAGGGCCGCCCGCCCTTGCAAGGGGGAGAAGGATTAAACGTCGTATAATCTCTCGCGCGCAACTGGGGAGCAGAAAATATGAACGTACAAGAACAAATCAAGGAGTATATTACCAGCCAACCGGAGCCAAAACGCAGTGACATGCGAGAGTTGCATCGGCTCACACTTCAAGTGTCACCAGTATGCAAATTATGGTTCTTCGATGGTAGAGACAGCAAAAATCATACTGTTTCCAACCCTACGATAGGATATGGATTTCACACAATAAAATATGCCAATGGAAAAAGTAGAGAGTTTTTTCAAATTGGTGTGAGCGGAAACAAGACCGGAATCTCTGTCTATATTCTTGGTCTCAAAGATAAGAAGTACTTAGCCAAAACGTATGGAAAAAAACTAGGCAAGGCGAGCGTGACCGGATATTGCATTCGGTTTAAAGCTCTAAAGGATATAAACATCGATACGCTTGAAGCGGCAATACGATACGGGCTTGCAGCTCAGAATGAAAAAGGCAAGCTGATGAAATAATTCTGCTGTTAAAGGCAAGCAGTTATCGATGTAAAGTCGCTCCAGTATACGACCCCTACAGCCCTGACCCGCGCCACCAAGCCATTCTCTATAAAGCGGGTCTCCCGCAATAGTCTTGCGGCTCTCTGTCAGCGCTCCTTGCCTTTCTCTGTTTGCCGTTGCCCACTGCGGAAGTATCACGGGCAACCCTTCCATAACCTGGGTAAGGGAAGGTTTGCCGACAACTCGGGAGTATGCGGTCAGATATTGGATCTCACCATTTATCGCCGCCGCCCGGCGGTAGCGACTCGCAATGGCGGGAACTCGTCGCGGCGTTTGAACGCGGTCTAACGGAAGCCGCCGACATCGCCGGACAGCCGCAGTTAGCAGAGCGCTATTCCAACTCGTCGCCATGCTCGCCGATCTGTTTTCGTTCGGAGTCGTCTTGTACGAAATGGCGACCGGACAGTTGCCCTTCCGAGGAGAAAGTACCGCCACGATTTTTGAGGCCTTACTCAATCGTATTCCCGTAGCTCCCATGAGGTTGAATCCCGATCTTCGCCCGGAACTGGAAAGAATCATCAACAAGCCATTGGAGAAAGACCGGAATCTTCGCTACCAGGGCGCCGCGGAGCTCCGAGCCGACCTGCAACGCTTGAAACGGGACACGGATAGTGGACGCTCGGCAGCAGTAAGCGCCGTACCAGAGCAGGAGCCAGCCGAGCCATTTGGGAGGGCATCCAGCGGAAAACAGAAGAGTGTCGCCGCAACCCAACCCGTTCCTGGGTCCGCCGGGGCACGCACCGCCTACCAGGACTTCCTCACCCTCTGGAAAGATGCCGACCCCGACATCCCGATCCTCAAGCAGGCCAAAGCCGAGTATGTGAAGTTGCAGTAGGCAGGTCGATCCGGGAGGTATCTGTGGGTTGCGGCTGTTCCATGAAAATCAGGCAAAGTAGACGAGGTGAATACTTTGGATCCCGCGAGCGTTTAGCCACCGGTATGATACTTCGAGATAATACCGCATTGGTACTTTAAGGAGTGGGGTGGTACCTCGCCCGAGCAATACTCGAAGGTAAATACGGGTGTTTTGAAAAGAATTTATGTAAGCTTCGATTAAGGAGCGCCGAATGAACAGAACTAATAAACTATCTCTGGCTTGCTGTTGCGGTTTTGTTGCGATCCTCGTTATAACACTTACCGCTATCCCTTTTGTAAGGGCGCAAGCTGAATCGTCCACGGACAAGTTAGTAGATGCCGTCAGGCTTATAAACACGCAGGAATATTCATATCAACATGACAACGGTCGGTTTGCCGATCGAGACGAAATGCTAAGTTATCTCCACAAGAAGGACCTTTCAAAACAATCGCCAATTGACCTAGAAAATAAGAAGTCGTACGAACTGACGATAATCGCTAGTTCAGATGGCAAGCATTATCAGATCGCCCTTAAGCCTACGTATGACAAGAGCGACAAAAGTACGCTGTGCAGTCGAGCAGCCTTTAGTGACGACGCTGGCGTGATCTTTCTTGGCTCGGCCCTAGACTGCGAAGGGTCCAGCCCGCAATAGCGAGAGTTCGACACTTGTCAACAGACTGAAAGTTGTGCCCGGTCTGCGTGCGGGTCAAACTCCACGGCGACAAGATTTTCGAGGCCGAGATAACAGGTGTCGTGAATCAAAGTTCGGGTCAAAAGGTTCGGGTCTCCTTGCGAAATCAGGGCATGATGATTAATCCCGAGCAAAATCACTGAGATTCTTCCGTCCTAGTAACGCCCATTCCTATCTAGATGGGCTCAACGTTTGTCGCCCGCCTAGCTCAGCGACGAAACGTAGCGAGAACTCGTCAAACAGCGCTATTTTGCGCTCCCGTTGCCCTCCCGTGAGGACAAAAGATTCAAAACCGACCCGGAAGACGTAGAAAGAATCGGCGAACGCCCGCGCAAAATGTCTGACCACGAGTTGCGCAAGTTCGGTCGTTCCGCTAGAGACATGGCCGACCCGAAGGAGAATTTTGGTGCTCCCAATCCGGCGTTCCTGATTCAATTGGTCGAGGTTAGGGCGGAATGGCGAAGGCGGCACCCGAAGCCGTGAGGGTATAAACGTGTTGGAACATGTAGCGGCCGGAGCGATCAGTGCCGGTAGAGGAGCCAGCCGTTGAACAAAAGAAGCACGCTCATCACGCCCCAGCGAACCTGATTCGAACGCAGGTCGTAAAAATGACCGGTCCGCCGGAAGAGAGAAGCGAACGAGGAAAGCAAAAAGGCCACTGCGGCAAGCGTGGTCACTAGGAACGCCGACAGCCACCACTCGCGCCGTCGGAGTTGCCACAGGTCGGATTCCGCTTGCAGAGCGCGGATAACGGGAAACTCCCTCAAGCGGCGAGGAACGTGGCCTGGCGTCGATAAGGCCTAATATCGATTCCATGTTCCTGACGACCGGTTTCAGTCCGAACCAACCATTTCTGCGACCCGCGACTCTGCATACTCATGTGGCTGAGAATCTGAACGTCCAGGAGCTATAGCCTCGGCCATGCGGAACACCGCCGCGAGCACTTCCAGCGCGACGCGACAGTACAGAATCCATAAAGCGTATCCAACTAGTGCGCCGAGCAAGGCGAGCAAACCTTGAACAGGAGCCTGTTGAAAGGCCAGTACCACCCAGGTAACTGCGGCGATAAGTCCTGCCAGTAGGTGTATCGCGTAGAGAAACTTCAGCATCCTCGGGGTGGCATATCTACGGAAAGAAAAATCCATCAAGCCTTCCCACATCCCCTTCGCTTCAGACATTTTTACCTCCTCACGTCGCGTTAAATACTTTAGAACGCCAATCGAACTAACGAACCTCGAAATGGACGATGTCCACCACCACGCTGGTTCTTCGGTTCAGCAGAACGATGTGTCCGCCTACCAGCACGTGGTCGCACTCAGGCGGCGGCGGAGGGAGCCGCCGTTCCAGGTTTTCGGGACAAGGTTGGAGCCGTTTTTGGAGGCCAGGCGGGAGCGTACCGCGTCGCACAAGTTGCTTTTCCAATCCGGGAGGTAGTTGATCTCTTTTGGCAAGACCGGGTGGAAGGTTGTTCTGGTGATCTTCGTACCAACCGCGCATGGATTCCCGATCGTGGTCGTTGTAGTAGTGTTCGTAGCGATCATCATCCTCGTCATGTCTCTCATGACCCTTTCCATGTCCGTTCCCATTACCCTGTGCCATCGCGCCATTGCCTGTGAGCATGAAGACTCCAACCGCAAGGGGTAGGATCCATTTTGTCGAGCGCATTGTTCTCTCCGTTCTGAATGCTGCTAATTCATCGAATAGCCCGAAAACGTTGTTTGGGGAACCTTGAGGGCTGGACTATTCCTTCAGCGATACAGGGTTGGACTCGTTCTTAGGGGAATCTCTATCCAATAAGGAAACCAGCTCGCGGCCAGACGCTGGGACGCCGACCTTGCCTTCGCGCACAATCTCCTTTGCGCTGAGGTCGCGGCCATAGAGCTTCTTGTTGGCGCTGCCATCGGAGCGAAGTGTGGAGCCCTCGAGCGAGATGCCGGCAAACAGGCCGCGGGAGCGAGAGTAGCTGAGGACCTCCGCTCTCATCACAATGTCGGTATCCGCCGCTGCTGTGCGACCCTTGGGGCCAGCTGCGGCCGAAGCGTCGGCACCGAGCTTCACTTTGCTGCTCATGATGGAGTTCGCCCCTTTGGGATTCATGACCAGGAGCACGAAGTCGGTGGCCTGACCGCCCAACTGGAATCCGATGTTTGCGCCTTCGAGTGCAAACAGTGCAGGAGCGCTCCAGCGTCCCGTAAAGTGTTGGCCGCTGCGACAAGTAATGGCGCCGCGCCCAAAATCGCCTCCGACGCCAAACGCGAACTTCAAGACTGAGGGAATCACAATGACGCATTCGGCCTTGTTGAGTAGGTCCTTCGGAATCCCGTCGGGGATGTCCATAATTTCCTTGAAGACCTGGCCGCACGTTGCAAGGCGCTTCTGTTCCCTGCTTTCGCTCGCCGCGAAAGTGGGACACGTCAGGAAAACGGTGACGATAAGAACAGCGCCTTTTTTCATGGTATGGCCCCCAGCTTTCCTATGATTCTTTGGCCACCATCGGTCGGCGACAACTGGCCTGGGGGACAGTGTTGACCTAAGTCAAAATGGAAGCGTCTCCGGCCCGCCCGTTACCGAAGCGACGAAAGGCCTTCTCACGCGCAGTGGAGCTTCAAGCCGGCGCCGGACCGCTGGTACCGGCGCACAAGGAGGATGCAAAGTGTGCAACAAATCACTGACAGGGATGCTCGTCGCGGCAAGCCCCGCGTTGTCGAACGCGGCACGGCGTTGGGCGTGCGTGTAACCTGCTACTCCAGTTGGTGTCCCCAACTCCAGGACGCCTACCGCCTCAGAGACTCAACATTCACGTCGTCTCCTTTTTCTTTGTCTCGATGATTTTCATTTGTTTGACTGCTTCTCGCTCAGCCGCGTCCTTGAACGCCCCCAGAGCTTCATCCCAGAATCCATCGAGCCAGCCACGCAGCACCTCAATGCCACGAGCATTTACTGCGTACAACCGCCGCGTGCCTTCGGCGCGAGCAGCGACTAGCCCTGCCGCCTTCAGCACCTTCAGGTGTTGGGAGACCGCGGGACGGCTCACGTTCATTCCTTCAGCGATCTCTGCCACCGAGCGGGTACCTCGGCGTAGGCGCTTGAAGACTAGGCGACGAGTGGGATCTCCGAGTGCGTCCAGGGCGCGGTCTGCGTAAGTCATTGCTTACGGTAAGTTGCCACTAACGAATAACTGTGTCAAGCATTTTTTGCGCGGGGCAATTTCTTCTGACACCTATCCGTCGAGCCGGGAAGGAGGGTGCGGCGGTACCAGAAGCGGCTACTCACGGAACGCCCCGAGTGGCGTAGAGTGACGTGGTGGACCTCGCCGCGAGGGTGACAACCGTACACGCTTTCAGTTCACGGGACGCCAGCAATTAATTCACGGTTCGCTTGTTCAAAAGAGTCAGGAAATGGCGGACCTCTACGAATCAGCTCTCCGCGTCTGCTGGGACGAGGGAAATCCTGGCTGTTTGTGTACTTGCCCGCACTCCATTCGTGAGATGACTGGTAATCTGCCGAAGGTGCTGGACTTGCCAGTCCTCGGTGAAACGGGGCGACTCGGAGACCAAGTGGACGCGCGGGCGCTCGGACGTCTATTCAGGCGCATGTTCCTTCGGTAGCGGATGAAGTTGCAGGAAGGCGGCCGCGGCGTCGCGGGCACGTACCGCGATTTCGCGGGGGTTCGGTCGCTCGGCGACGCCGAGCAGCAGGCTGACCATCAAATCGCGCCAGAGCAGACCGGCGAACTGCTGGGCAAGTTCGGCAGGACGCCCTGCGAGCAGTCCGGACGCCTGGGCCTGGGCCATGATTTTACGCAAGGCGGCGCGGCTTGCCTCGCGTCCTGTAGAGTCGAGCGCACGCGCCACTTCGGGGGCCTGGACCGCCTCGGCGATCGCCAGCCGGAATACCCCAATGACCGCGGGATCGCTTACCTCGCGGACGAACTTCGTCCCGAAAGAAGCCAGCACCTGCTCCAGGGTCTCGCGATCGCGCAGGACGGGTAGGTCAGCAGGCACATCCAGTCGCTTGGCGCGCTCGCTGATGCAGGCGATCAGCATTTCCTGTTTGTTGCCAACCAGTGCGTAAAGCTCTCGCTTCGAAACGCGCGCGCGCGTCGCGATCTCCAGCGTGCTGCTCGTTGCGTAGCCGCTCTTCATGAACGCCGCAAAGGCCGCCTCAAGGATGCGCGCGCGCACCGCGGTTTCGTCGCGGCCTTCCTGGCGGCGTTTTGACATCGATCCGCTAGTCATCACTTTCTCCTTGACGATGCTGGTACCGTATCGTACCATCACCAGTGTGTGGTACCCAGCGGTACCAACACTTGATGATTTCACGAGGAATCAAAGGAGCTGAACAATGAACATGGAAATGTCCTACCTGCTGCTGGCGTTCGCGACGGTCCTGGCGCCCATGGCGCAAGGCCAGTCCACACCGCCGCAGCCCAAGATCACCGGCGTGCTGACGATACTTTCGCCAAAACCGGGGGTTACTGTCGAGCAAGTCATGAAAATCATGCCCGCCGAAATTCGTGCGACCGTTCCCCTTTATCTCGACGGCAAGATTCAGCAGTGGTTCACGCGCGGCGACGGCCGGGGCGTCATCTTCCTACTGAACTGCAAGGACGTGGCGGAGGCTCGGGCCCTCATCGAAAGCCTGCCTCTCTCGAAGGAAAACCTAGTGGACGAGCAGTTCATTCCGGTCGGGCCACTCTTGCCGCTCGGCATACTGTTGCGAGATAGCCCAACCAATAAGTGAACTCGGCCATGGAGAGTCCCCCTGTTCAGCGGGCTTGGTGCGAGACAGCCATGGCCAGACATCACCTCGCATTCAGGAAGGAACCCAATAAATTTCAGGAGCTCGACACATTTCAAGAAGTGGTAGCCCAAATTGCACCGGAAAGGATCGATCATGCCATCTCCAGTTTTGTTCGGAATCAGTGTTGCGTTCGGCTTGGCTGCTTGGGGAGCAGTAGCGTGGCACTATATTTGGCCAGAGCTAAGGGAACGCCCCAGCCCCGAGAATCTGAAGCCCATCCTACTGCTGCATGGGTTCAGGTTCCTCGGATTGGCACTTGTGGTGCCGGGTGTTGTATCTCCAGAGTTACCTACCATATTTGCCCAACCAGTAGCCTACGGTGATCTCATAAGCGCCATTCTGGCTTTGCTCGCCCTGGCTGCCCTGGGAACCCAGACGGGGACAGTGCTGACCTGGGTTTTCAATACCTTCGGAACTGCCGACCTGCTCTTCGCCTTTTACCAGGGAGGCCGTATATCACTCCCAGATAACCAAGGCTTGTTAGGCGCTGGTTATTTCATCTTGACTGCCTACGTGCCTCTGCTTCTCATAACCCATGGCTTGGCGTTCCGAATACTGCTACGAGCCAAGGCTGTCGCGCCGTCCCTGAGCAAAGTACGTACCGCTTGACCCGGAGCGGTTTGTGGTTAGGTAAAAAGCGCCGGCGGGGCAATTGGGCGCCACGTACGCTTCCCGGTTATCTACGTGCCCGTGCTGATGATCACGCACGTCGTCGCATTCTATTTGCCGCTGCGTCCTCAGCCCAAGGCGGTTCGAGCTCGTCGGCGATGCGGCGGCATCTTAGAGTCCCGCGTGTGTGTTCAGAAGCAGTTGAAACGAGAAGAGCCGCGCCTGTATGGGAGCGTCTAAAGTGACCGTCGTCGCGGACTCCGCACCCTCATTCTGCGAATTGTTGAGCTTCGTAGAATCGCAAGAGGCAAGGAAAAATTCTGGTTGGTCAAGAGCGCGCCGTTGGCAGGCATTGGCGCGCCCTGCTTAAGGCTTCCTCGAACTGCCTTGATCCGAGACGGTCCAGAACAGTTCGTACCGTCGATGAAATGTCGCCCGCAGGTCTCGGACGAATCGCCAGATGAACAGCTTCCAGCTCGGCAGCATGGGTTGTCTGCGTCGCTTCATCGACAACTTTTTCTAGATATCTCAAGATGCGCATGGCACGATTGATAGTTTCCGGTTTGCGCGTGAGAACGATCAGAATAGTCGAAACTCCGCGATACGTTCCCTATTGGAATGGGCGATCAGGCGGCAAGAGCCGGCCTGCGAGGGGAGCGAGGTCGGGCGGCGGTGCCCCATGAAGCCCCGGCCAGCGCTCGGCAGCTGCAGCGCCTTGTCAGGCCGCAGAGAGCGCACTGATCGTAACGTAATATCCGTCCGGATCTCGGAGCGAGAACTCCTTGGTTTGAGTGTTCGGATTCACATGTGGCTCCTCTTCGAGCCGAGTGACGAGAGAGTGTGCCCTTTGAAGCGCCAGGTCGAAATCATCGACACGGAAGAACAACAGGAGCCCGTTGCCGGGTGTGCCGTGATCGGGGCTCATCAATGAGGGATGCTCGTGCGCGCCCCACTCGTGGAGGCAGAGCAAAACAGTTCCATCTGAATCGAGGATTTGCCCAAAGTAATCATGGGCAGGAAGGATAGCTGGCTGGCCGAACAGCGCTTGGTACCATTTGAAGCTGCGCGGCACGTCGCCTACCCCTATGATCGTCCACGTGCGTTTCACCGGCTCCCCCTCAGCGGACTAATTCTTGTTTAGACCGACCTGGATACAACCGGTCACCCCAGAACTTGCCGTACTGTTTATGCCGACAGGCGGGTCAGGCTAAACCTGTCATCGCCTAGAGATAGATCCTCTCAGATTGACCCCTAAAGCCCGTCATCCGAACATAATCCACTACCGGAGTGATTGGAAGCGTCTCCTGAGAGCCGGCTAACGTGCTATTTCGCGCGGGCTTTTATGGCCAGTGTGTCGTCCACCGGGATAACCCCCACGGCAAACGGTGTTCCCTCGTCGTCCCCGATGGATGGAAGAGGGTTTTGGGGGTGTTTGGTGCCAAGTAGCGTTTCGTAGCCGGGAAGGTAAACCATTACATGCGGATGCCAATGGCCCGCCGGTCCAAGCACTTGGTCCGCCGACCACATGTAGGCAAAACACACTTCGGGGCGCTTGGGGATCTCGCCTTTGGCGTAAGCGGCTTGTACGCTCTCGGCAATTTGCTCGGCTGTCTTGCCTTCCAGCCCCAGTTTTGTCCGAAGTTCGTAATAAGGCAGTAGGGTTCGCGCGGCTAGTGGGTCGAGACAAATGGGAGCCCGGGTTTTTGCGTCGTAATTGATGGAGTCCCGGACCTGCACCGGGGTGTACGTCGGAGCTCCGGTAAACCCACGCATGACCATGCACACAAAGCCGTTGTCCCCCACGTGCACGGTTTGAAATCCCGACGCCGTAAAGACCTTTATCGTCGCGTGGTCGGAAACGTCGTCCGGAGCCGCGCTCTTGGCCAGCGCAATTTCAGCGTCTCGCGCCATGGTGTATTCGCTGAGCGGAGGGTACTTGGGACTTTGCGCTAACAGGGGAACAACATCCAGAGTTGTACGTAAAAGAATCAGGACCACTGGAAGCTTTTTCATTTCAGAATCTCCTCGTCAAAAATCAAATTGCTTTCACATCCGCTATTACGACTATCGACGGCCGCAAGGTACCCATTTCAGGATTGGCACACAGGGGGATTTGCAGGGAACAAGCTTAGATTGTGCCTAAGCTTGTCAGAGGCCCCTGGTTAGCAGAGTTTCAGTTGGCGGCGCGTGTCGCCGTCGCACGTCCAGCCGCGCGTCGCGCGTCGGTGACGTTGCCGCGATGCATCGTCTGGTGCAGGGCCAGCACGAGGAAGCTCTGCCCGTAGGTGGCGAACTCCCGCTCCCGTCCTTTGGGCGGCGCCTTAGTAGGCTTGTCGAGATCCTCTTCGCTCAAGGACTCCAGAAGCTTCAGGTTTTGCTCGCGCAATTGAAGGTATTTTTCACGAACCTCGCTGAGGGGCGGATACGCGCTAGGATCGGAGACGGGTTCGGAGTTCTCACCAAAGTACTGTTGCCACTCGGCCGCGGGATTCTTGTCTCCGAAAAGTACGGCCGGAATCATGCCCTCAACCAGCGTAAGATGCCCCAGAACCCAGAGCGGGTGGCACCCTCCGTTCGGCGTTGGAAACGTCGTTGCAGCGCCGCTCATCTCGTCGATTACACTTAGCACCGCTCCATTCGAAACGGTCAGCGCGAATTGAATAGCATCTTTCGTGTGCATTTTTTCCTCCTGGAATTGCACTCTCATTCCGTAATACGACTCTGGAGCGGTCCAGGATACGGCGCCCGGGCAATGCTCAGGAAGGGTCGGTCATGACCACGGAGGTCGCCGCAGAGAGAACCCACGCGCAATGCGCGTAATCCACGATACGCACGATGTGCTGATCGATCACTTCGAGACGAGCGACCGAAGCAGGCCTCCACTGGTCGCGGTGTTCATGCAGCGCGACGATCACCAACTCGCCGTCCACTTCTGCCACCGCCAGCCGCCACGGCACTGTCTGGCGTTCATAGTTCTTGAAATATGGCGCTTTCTCCACGAGACCGGCAAAGCGATCTACAACGCGCAGTTGAGCGTCCGCACTGATTAATTCACGCAATCCATCCCAATCACGCTTATTAAATCGGTCAACGTAGAGATGCAAAAGTCGCGACAATTCTGGACTTGCCTTGCGGCGTGATTTCACCAGTTCTGGCAAGGCAGCCAATTTCGACCGGCCCCGGTTGAGCGCGGCCTTGACGCCGCCCACAGTCGAGCCGACCAGTTCCGCGATTTCTTCGAGCGTGTAATCAAAAACATCCTTGAGCAGCACGCATGCGCGTTCCTTGGGAGGTAGACTTATCACCAGCTGTTCAACGGCCCGACCGACACCAAGGACGGTAGGATTGGCAGGCATTACGGAATCTGGAGTCATAGCGGTAGTTTCGGCCTCAACGCGCACGCCGCGCTTCCGCAGCAAGTCGATGCACCGATTGTGTGCAATCTTGAATAGCCATGGGGCAAGAGGACGACTCTCATCGTACTGGTCCAGCTTTCGATAAGCCTCAAATAGCGCATCTTGAACAACATCCTCTCCGTCCATCACCGATCCGGTCATCCGTGAACAGTACCGATGCAGGCGGGGCCGGAGTTGAGTAATGGTCTCAAGGAACGCCAGATAGCGTGCAGCGAAGAGACTATGGGCTTCCATGTCGCGCGTATGATCCATATCTAGCTCTACGCAGCTAATCGCCTTTGGGATACGGACAGAATCTCCAAGTTACGACATCTGCCCTTGAAGCGGCGCGCAATGACCCCACTGCGGGAAGAACCTTCGCTGCCAGCGGGAAGATCGGTCGAGCGGATCCATGACGCGGGCGCTGGTCGAAGATTCGAGAGGGCGGCTATTCGGCGGGCAAAGCACGTCGCATTAGTCCTCAAGATCATCGAGAAAATCGAAACACGTGCTTGTTGACGGTGGTTCCGGGCGGGTGTTCGGCTACCTTGGATGGAGCGCCGTAGCCGGTTGACACCGCCGCAGATCGACGAGGTATTTCGCTCCTTGGTACTCCCCACGGTGCACGCCGTTCTCGGATAGGGAAGAGACTCGAAGCAGTCCGTCACTCCTGAAATTGACACTGTAGAGTTACAGATATAACATAACTATGAAATGTCTGTAGCTCGCGATACTAAGGACGCACCCTGGCTGTTGCTGACAGTCACCCTGCCGACAAAGCGGGCCAGTCAGAGGGTGGAAGTCTGGCGAAAACTGCAACGCTATGGAGCAGTGCCGCTTGGCAACTCCGGTTATCTCCTTCCCACCAATCCGTCCAACCGGGAACGGTTTGAGTGGCTGGCTCAGATGATACGTAAACACGCCGGCGAAGCTTCAGTCGTCAGCATTCAGTCGATCGACAATCTTTCTACTCCCCAGCTCGTGGCGCGTTTCGCCGAAGCGCGAAGCCGGGAGTACGAAGAACTCATCCGCGACGTGCAAAAGCTTTCTTCCGTCGCTCTGCAAGAACGCGGACCAGGACGAATCAGCCGTCTGAGGGAGAGATTCAGAGAAATCGTAGAGATTGATTTTTTTGGGAATCCTCTCCAAAAGCGCGTCGAGGAACTATTAGCGCGAGCGGACGCATCGCCCGCACTCACGGAGAAATCAGCCAAGACCAATCCAAAGGACTACATGGGAAGGCTCTGGGTCACTCGGCCACGTCCAGGAATTGATCGCTCGGCCTCGGCGTGGCTGATTCGGCGTTTCATCGACAAGAAGGCGCGATTCACATTTGCCAAAGAGGGAGATGTCCCGCGCGATGCTGTTCCGTTCGACATGTTTCAGGGCGGATTTGGACATCGCGGGGAGGACTGTACGTTCGAGACTCTCCGGAAAGAGTTTCGCGTTCGCGATGCAAGGGTCGTCGCGATTGGCGAGATGGTTCACGACGCAGATTTGAACGATGGAAAGTTCGGCCGCAAGGAAGCCTTTGGCGTGGACGAAGTCTTGAAAGGCTGGGCCAGGAGAGGCATGCCAGACAAAGAACTTCTGGAGCACGGGGTACAAATGATCGAGGGGCTGTACCACTCCGTGTCGTGAAGGGCGTGCGCGCACTAGGCGGAAAGAATAGAGATCTCAGCCATTAAGGAAAAGGAAAGGACTGGTTCATGAAATTCATTTGCAAGATCGCACTGATGCTCAACTTCGCGTTTTTTGGTCTGAGCCCATTTTCCTCGCGAGCCTCCGCACAAGAAATGCCGGGCGATTATCAAGATGTGCTGAAGTCGCTCGACCGGAAAGGCGATTTCAAAGAGGGAGTTCTGAAAGTGAACATTCCGCGCAACGATTTGAAGATGACCATCCAGGGCGTTTCCACGCCGACGCCCTTTGGTTTCGGAGGCTGGATTGCCTTGACCAAAGGGGCGGACGGGTCCGATGTGATGATGGGCGACCTCGTGTTGCTCCAGGAAGAAGTGAATCTCGTCCTCTCCGCGCTGCTCGATAACGGAATCGACGTCACAGCGCTTCACAACCATTTCTTTTGGGATGACCCGCACGTGTACTACATGCACGTTCATGGAATGGGGAAAGCGTCTGAACTGGCGCAGCGCGTGAAACCCGGTCTGGATCTAATTGGGCACGTAAAACCAGAAGCGGCTGTCCCTGCAAGCAGCGGCGGCACGGCTCTCGATACCGCCAAGCTTGCCAAAATCGCCGGCCACGAAGGCGAGCAGACGGGCGCCGTTTACAAAATTACCGTGGGACGAGACGACCTGGGCATGAAGGAACACGGAGCAGTGATCAACGCGCGTATGGGACTGAATACATGGGCGGCGTTTACCGGCACTCAGGAAGACGCCGCGATTGCTGGCGATGTCGCGATGCTCGAAAGCGAAGTGACGCCGGTTCTGAAAGCCCTTCGCAGGAACGGTCTTGACGTGGTCGCCATCCATCATCACATGACAGGTGACCGGCCTGTCGTGGTCTTCCTTCACTACTGGGGCCGGGGTCCGGCCGAAAAACTAGCCGCGGGATTCAAGGCGGCTCTCGATGAACTCGGCAAGGGCAGCAACGCTTCCCACTCGATGGGGCAGTAGGGGAGAAAAAATGCGAACGAAACTCTCTTCTTTGCAACTTGGCATATGCGTCTGCCTCGCACTCTCTGGCTTCTTCCCGCCAAACGCATCCGCACAAACGCTCAAGCAGGTCACAAAGTTCGACCTGCCTGGGCCGGGCGGCAAGCGTTTCGACTACCTCACGATTGACGAGGACGATCACTACTTGTTGTCCGCGCACCTTGCCGCGGGACAGACCTACGTCATCGATCTCGGCACAAACAAAGTTGTCGCAACGATAACGGACACGCCAGGTGCAGAAGGAGTTGAGTACGTCCCGGAGCTCAAGAAGTTCTACACCTCAAACGCTCACGACAACACGATCGGTGTAGTAGATCTAAAGCAGATGAAGGTCGTGAAGAAACTGAAAACGGAAGCGAAGCCAGACGGAAGCACCTACGCCGCGCCATTTCACAAATTGTATGTCTCCGATGAACGCGGGAAAGCGGAAGCCGTCGTGGACGTGCAGAAGGATGAAATCATTAACACGCTGCACTTCGACAGCGAAACGGGAATGCCGCAGTACGACCCCGTGGCGCGGAAGGTTTACGTCAACCTGCAGGACCGGAACATTCTTGCCGTCATCGATCCGGCGACCGATCAGGTGATTGGGCGTTATCCGGTTGGGGAATGCGAAGGAAACCACGGCATGGCGCTGGACCCGGAACACCATCGTGCATTTCTCTCGTGCGAAGGAAACGAAATGATGACCGTGTTCGACTTGGACAAGCACGCGCCGATCGCGTTTCTCAAAATGCCCGGCGGTCCCGACGTGATCAAGTTTGACCCGGGCTTGGGCCGCATCTACGTTGCGTGTTACAGCGGCGCCATTGCCGTGTTTCACCAGGACGACCCGGACCACTATCGGAAGCTCGAAGACTTCCGTGTGCAGCATGCCGTGCACACCGTGGCCGTCGACCTCAAAACCCATCGTCTCTATACCCCCGAACAGGAAGAAGATGGCAAGCCTGTCGCTCGAATGGTGGTGTACGAGGCTGTGACGAATTGATCGGAAGTTGCAGCTGTCTCTGACCGAATGACGACGACCAATTTAATCCCGAGTGTGCTCAGGAATCTGTCGCGTGACGGATGGCTTCTGTTCGTCACTCGATTTGCGCGTTTGTTCGCGTACGGTTCGCTCTCCGTCATTTTGGTTTTCTACCTGATTGCTCTCGGGCTCTCGGAGGCGCAAGTCGGCCTGATTCTTACGCTGACCCTCGTCGGTGATGTTGTCATCTCGCTCTACCTCACAACCAGAGCAGATCGCATCGGGCGCCGGCTCATGTTGATCGTTGGTTCAATTCTTATGGCCGCCGCAGGTTTAGCTTTTGCATTCACGAGCAGTCTGCTCTTTCTCGTCATCGCCGCCACCATCGGCGTCATTAGTCCAAGCGGCAATGAAGTTGGCCCGTTTCTCTCGATTGAGCAAGCTGCGCTTTCCCATATTGTCCCGGGGGCGGCTCGCACTGAGGTTTTTGCGTGGTACACGCTGGCCGGTTCGCTGGCAACTGCCCTCGGCGCGCTCTGTGGTGGTGGTTTAGTGCAGGTGTTAGGACACATAGCGATAACGCATGTGCAGAGCTACCGCGCCGTAGTGTTTTTGTATGCCGCCCTGGGAGCCGCGCTGGCGTTCCTGTTCCTGCGTCTCTCGATTTCCGTGGAAGTGAGACCCGCCTCAAACGGCGCGGCCACTTCCTCAAGCCTTGCAAGTATTTTCGGAATTGCCCGGTCGCGAAACGTGGTTTTGAGACTATCGGGTCTCTTTGCTCTTGATTCGTTTGCGGGGGGATTCGTCGTACAGAGTTTTGCCGCTTATTGGTTCTATCTGCGCTTCGGCGTTAAACCTGCCGGACTTGGCGCGATTTTCTTCTGGGCGAATGTCTTTGCGGGAATCTCTGCCCTTGCCGCTACTCGACTTGCTGCGCGCATCGGCCTCATCCGCACAATGGTGGTTACCCATCTTCCTTCGAACATTCTCCTCATCCTCGTGCCGCTGATGCCCAATCTCTCTCTGGCGGTGTTGGTGCTTCTTCTCCGTTTCAGCATCAGCCAGATGGATGTTCCCACCAGGCAGTCCTATACGATGGCCGTGGTCCCGCCCGAAGAACGGTCTGCCGCCGGCGGATTTACCGGAGTCGCGCGTACCACGGGCGCTGCCGTCAGTCCACTGCTCGCCGGATTTCTGTTCGCGCGGCCTTCGTTGATCAGTACCCCATTCTTCATAGCCGGAACACTGAAAATCATCTACGACCTGCTGCTCTACAGACAATTCGTTGCCATGCGACCTCCGGAGGAAGGAGGCTAGTCCGGAAACCGAGTTAATCGCGCGTTTATCTCGGCACGCCAAGAATCTAGTGGTAAGTGAGGACGATCAACCAGCCGGGTGTATAGGTTCTCTTCGGGGCTCGCAGAATGGTGTGGCAAATGAGGAGGTTGCCGTGAGAAAGGTTTTCCGAGTTTGGCTAGCACTGCTAACACTTTTCCTTGCCTCGCTCGTGGGATTGAGCGCTGGGGACAAGGAACCCTTGCATCTTGTCCAGACAATTCCAATGCCGAACGCCAAAGGCCGCATTGACCACATGGATGTGGATGTGAAGGGCAAGCGACTCTTTGTGGCGGCCCTCGAGAATGGTTCACTCGAAGTGGTTGATCTTCAGGCTGGCAAATGGTTGAAAAGCATTCCTGGTTTCAAGAAAACACAGGGCATCGCCTATGTTGCTTCCCTCAATAAGGTGTTCGTCGCTAGTGGCGATGATGGGATGCTCCGCGTGTTCCGCGGCGACAGTCTCGACCTGCTGGACGCGATCAAGCTGGATGTTGGTCCGAATCGTGTGGCCTACGATCCCCACACCAAACTCCTCTATGTAGGATACGGCGGTAAGGATGCCGGTAAGGACTACGGGGAAGTCGGGATTATCGACGCCAATACGGATAAGCACCTTGGCGACGTCCGAGTTGAGGCGCACCCTGCGGAGCTTCTGCTGGACAAGTCCGGAAAGACCTTGTTCGTCTTTGTGTCTACGGCAAGCAAGGTTCAGGTTGTGGATACGACAAAACGCGAGGTAGTGTCCACGTGGTTAGTCAGCAGCCAGCGAAATGGCGACGGAGGCCTCGACGAAAAAACGCACAGGTTGTTTATCGGGACACGTACGCCCCCGCAGATGATTGTCATGGATTCTCAGACCGGCAGGGAGGTCGCCCATCTCCCAACCGTTGAGGGCATGGACGGCGTCTATTTCGATCGTGAACGCAAGCGAGTGTACGTTTCCGGAGGCCGCGACTTTGACGTCGGGTATATCTTTGTCTACCAGCAGACGGGTGCCGATAGTTACGAAACCCTCGGGAAATTACCCACGAAATCAGGCGCCGGCACCTCGTTTTGGTGCCCTGAGCTGAATCGCTACTACGTCGCCGCACCGGCTCATGACCAGGAAGAGGCCGCTATTCTCGTGTTCGAGCCTGGGCCTTGAAAGCTATCGGATTCTGCTGGACGTTGCTAACGAGAAAGAAGCAACAACAAAATCGCTCTCAGGAGCAGATATGAAGAAGCTGTCAGCCGTCAGTTTCCTGGCACTGGTCGCGATGGGCGCACTTATGGTGCGAGGTACAGGGAGCACCGTCACTCAAACACAGACGCGCGAATTCCTCCCGTTGCAGTTGGAAGAACAGATTCCCGTGCCCGGCGTCGCGGGCCGCCTTGATCATTTCACGGCGGATGCGAAGCGCAGACGGCTGTTCGTTTCTGCCCTCGGCAATAACACGCTGGAAGTGATTGACGTTTTCGCTGGCAGAGTCGTTCACAGTATCAAGGGACTTGCCCAGCCACAAGGCCCGCTGTACGTTCCCGGCGTCGACAAGCTCTACGTGGCAAATGCAGAAGACGGCAAAGTGAGAGTGTATGACGGCGCGACATACACGCTTGGCAAGACCATCGATTTTGGCACAGATCCCGACAACATGCGGTACGACGAAGCTTCGAAGACGGTGTTTGTTGGATTTGGGCAAGAAGATGGCGGAATCGGGATGATTGATCCTAAAACAGATGAACGCGTGGGCCAAGTGTACAAGACCGAAGGACATCCGGAGTCGTTCCAAGTAGAAGCGTCCGGGGCACACATCTTTGTAAACGTGCCGGACGCCGGCAACGTGGTCGAGTCGATTGACCGCAAGAGCGGTGCCGTGACGAAGTGGTCGCTCAGGGGATTGCGTGCCAATTATGCAATGGCGCTGAATGAAGAAGATCACCGGCTTTTTACCATCACCCGCAAGACTCCGATGATGGTTGTCTTGAACACCGAAACAGGTAATGAGGTTGCTAGATTGCGCGCTGCCGGAGAATGCGATGACGTTTTCTTTGACCCATCGCGAAAACGTATCTACGTGATTGGTGCCGAAGGATTCATCAGCGTATTCCAGCAGAATGATCCCGACCACTATGAATTGATCAGCAATGTTCCGTCAGGGATTGGCATTCGCACCGGTTATTACTTCACCAGGCGAGACCGGTTTTACGTGGGTGTTCCAGCCAAGGGCAGCGAACCTGCCCAGGTCTGGACGTATGAGGCGGAAGACTAGCTGGGCACGATTTTGAATTCCGAGGCGGGAAACGCAACCTCGAAGTAGTATTCAATACGCGCGAGGTCGGCGAATAGCGAGGTAGGTCAAGGTCCTGGCTACTTTCACCGTTTGTAGGAGGAAGTTTTGAATTACGCAGCTCTCTTTGAGTCCGCCATGGTGGCGCTCCTTCGCAACAAGATGCGCAGCATCTTGACGGTCCTGGGCATAACGATCGGAATCGCGGCCGTGATTTGTGTTGTGGCCATCGGTAAAGCGGGTCAGGCCCGCGTCGAGCAGCAACTGAATAATCTTGGGGACAATTTTGTGTGGGTCGAAGCGGGAGGTCGCGCGGTGAACGGCGTGCGCACGGGCACGCACGATACAAAAACGCTGGTTATGGCTGATGCGGTTGCCATTAAGAACCAGGTCTCGCTTATCAAGAGCGTTTCGCCGAACGTCGATGATCCGGTCCAAGTAGTGTACGGCAACCAGAATTGGCACACCTCGTATCGCGGAGTTTCGCCGGAATACTTCGAGATCAAACGCTGGTACGTGGATCAAGGAGCCATTTTCTCGCAAGACGATGTGGACCGGGCGGCGGAGGTGTGTGTGATCGGCCGCACGGTTCGCGATCAGCTGTTTGGCGTGGACGATCCGATTGGCAAGGTCATCCGCATCAACGGTCTCCCGTGTAAGGTGGTCGCGACGCTTCATCCGAAAGGATTGTCACTGTCCGGGCAAGACCAGGACGACACGATCATCATTCCCTACACTATGGCCCAGAAAAAAATCAAAGGAATTACCTGGCTTGACGACATCTTGTGTTCTGCCGTGTCCCAGGATGCCGTCAAGATTGCCGGGCAGGAAGCAACGGCGGTGCTACGCGATCGCCACCATTTGCGTCCCGAAGAAGAGGACGATTTCAACATCCGAAATCCCGAGGACATCATTCAAGCGCAGCTCGATGCGAGTAAAACGCTCACCATTCTCTTGATCGCCATCGCTTCCGTTTCTCTGCTCGTGGGGGGCATTGGAATCATGAATGTGATGTTGGTTTCCGTAACGGAACGTACGCGCGAAATAGGCGTGCGGGTGGCGGTGGGAGCAACGGAAGGGGCCATTCAGCTACAGTTTCTTGGAGAGTCCATCATGCTCAGTCTGGTCGGCGGCGCGGCCGGAGTGCTCTTCGGCGTGTTTGGATCTTACCTCGTTGGTCAGACGCTGCATTGGCCCATTGAGATGTCGCTGCAGGCGGTCGTCGTCGCGGCGGTGTTTTCGATCGCGGTCGGCGTCTTCTTCGGTTATTACCCAGCGCGAAAAGCGTCTCGACTCGATCCCATTGAAGCGTTGCGCTACGAGTGAGAGTCATCGTTTTTGCTCCTAGGAAGAGGAAATGAACATTAGAGGCAAGTGGGTTATCTTGGCGTGCGTGGTAGTTGTGGCGGGACTGTTGGTCGCGTTCGGCCTGAACCGGAGCACGCCGGCGCAGCATTTCACCGCGAAGGTGGAGCGCGGGGCCATCAACGATGTGGTCGAAGCCACCGGCACCATCAACGCGGTCATCACGGTGCAAGTGGGGTCGCAGGTCTCGGGAACAATTGCGAAACTCAACGTCGATTTCAATTCCCGAGTGCATAAGGGTGACGTGGTAGCGCTTATTGATCCCGCACTCTTCAAAGGCGCACTACTGCAGGCTGTTGCGGATTTGGAGAATGCCAAGGCCAATCTCGTCGCTGCGAAAGCCGGTCTCGAAAAGGCCAAGGCGGGAATGGTGCAAACCAAAGCGGACTACAACCGCTCGGTGGCTCTGACCAAAGACGGCGTCGTGAGCCAGCAACAGCTTGACCTAGCCAAGGCCAACTACGACTCAGCGAATGCGGGAGTGAACGGCGCAGCTGCGAACGTCACGCAAGCCGAAGCTCAGGTCAGTCAAAAGGATGCGGCCGTGGCGGTCGCCCGAACGAATCTCGATTACACGGTGATTCGCTCGCCGATCGATGGAACGGTTGTGGCGCGCAACGTGGATGTTGGACAGACCGTAGCGGCTTCTCTGCAGGCACCCACTATTTTTACCATCGCGCAGGATCTAAAAAAGATGTGGGTGTACGCCAAGACAGACGAATCCGATGTGGGCAATATCAAACTGGGGAAGCCTGTGAGCTTCAAGGTGGACGCCTTTCCGAAAGACACCTTTCATGGCGTGGTCAGCCAAGTCCGGATGAACCCGACCACCGTGCAAAGCGTGGTCACTTACGACACGATCATCGAATTCGCGAACCCGGAATTGAAATTGTTTCCGGGTATGACGGCGTACGTGACCATACCTGTGGCCACCGTCGAGAGTGTACTGAAGGTGCCGAACACGGCCCTGCGGTACAAGCCTCCAATGTCCAGCGAGGAGATTCTCGCGGTTTACAAACAGTACGGAATCGAAAGCGGGGAGCGCGTGCAGGGCGGTGAAGTCGCTGTGGTGTCGAACCCTGGATCGCCATCGGGATCGGCAACAACAATCCCACCTCGCGCGCCGAAGGCCGATACGGTGGTCGTGTGGAAACTCCATCCGGACAATACGTTGGAGCCGATCAAGGTTTCTCTCGGCATCACGGACCATGCCTTTACAGAAGTCGCGGCCATCCTCAAGGGGGAACTGAAGGAAGGGGAGGACCTCATCATTCGGTCTGTAGTGGCGAAAGGTCAGACGCTAGGCGGGATCCGTCGTTAAGGATCGGTAGCTCGCAAGCAATTCCATGGACTCTATGGCGGCACTCAACCAAATCGAAGTTGCGCCGAGCCCTCCGGCAGGAAGCGCCGTCATTGCGGTCGAAGACGTGCACAAATACTACGACCTCGGAGAAACGCGAGTGCACGCCTTGCGGGGCGTAAGCGTCGAGGTCCGGCGCGGTGAATTCGTTGCGATCATGGGCGCCAGTGGGAGCGGCAAATCGACGTTTATGAACATGCTGGGGTGTTTGGACCGCCCGAATTCCGGTCGCTATCTGCTCGAAGGAATCGACGTTTCGCAACACGACAAGAAGGCCCTGGCCCTGATCCGCAATCAGAAGATCGGATTTGTTTTTCAGGGATTTAATCTGCTGGCTCGGACGACGGCGCTCGAAAATACCGAACTGCCTACGCTGTATACCAACATCGACAAGACGGAGCGCGCTAAACGTGCGGCGGACGCCCTGGCGATGGTCGGTTTGGCCGACCGCGCGCAGCACTTTCCGTCGCAAATGTCTGGGGGCCAGCAACAACGCGTCGCGGTCGCGCGGGCATTGGTCAACCGTCCGTCGATTCTGCTGGCCGACGAGCCCACGGGGAATCTCGACAGCCGCACCTCGGTCGAGATCATGGAGATATTTCAGAGCCTGAACGACCAGGGACTAACCATCGTATTGGTGACCCACGAACAGGACATCGCACAGTTTGCTAAACGTGTGCTCGTCTTTCGCGACGGAAAAATCCGTAAGGACGATCCGCTACTGAATCGACCAAAGGCTGCGGAAGTCCTAAAGACGCTGCCAACACTCGAGGACTGAAAAGCGCTGCGAGTAGTGCCCTACGGACGCGTGGAGGAGAGAACGCCTTAGGCATTGCACGCCTGCTATGCGGTTTCTCAAAACTCGAAATCCAAAGAAAACTGGATTTGGCGGGCGCCGGTTCCGGCAATCGGTTGCCTAAATCCGGGTATCGGAGTCGAACCTGAGCCGAAGACAAGATTGATTTGTGAGACGTTCGCGCTGTTGATCAGGTCGAAGAATTCCGCCACCACGTCGAGGCGTTTCACAGCGCCGAACGGGAAGTACTTCAGGACGCGGAAGTCCATCGTGGCCAGCGCAGGTGTGTTCAGAGAGTTTCTCCCGAAAGCCAGCGGTCTTGCCGAGAGAGGGAAGGCGACTCTGATGCGAAACACGCGCGAAACTCAACAGACCATCAGAGCCTGATGAGACCGCCGCGTCATAACTGGCCGTTTGGCTATGTCGCGCGTTGTTCAGCGAGATTGGTACTGACAAACGCGCTGTGCGCCACTTTTATCTTTTTGCTGTGTTCACACTTATAAGAAATCATAAGCAGAGTCCTCACATCCGGACGGTTTTGGACGAATGCCATTTTTCGAGAGTGGCGGGGTTAAGCAAGAGGTTCCATGCTCACTAGAGCTCTCATGGTGAACGGATCGCGGTTACGGGCAGCACTTGCATGCCTGGTTTGCGCAGGGTCAGTTTGCCTGGCAGCGGCGACTCAAAATTCGCCCACTGGTCTCGTGACGGGTGTCATTGATGGAGTCCGGCTCGAGGGAGACCAGTACTACGTCTCTGGCTGGGCTTGCCAGCAGGGAAACTCAGGCTCCATCGAAGTTCATATCTACGCGGACCATTCTGCATATGAGAAGCCAGCAGGAACGTTTGTTACCGCAGGCAAAGCGGACTTAGACAATGAGCCCGCCGTGAACCACCAGTGCCAGGATGCAAAAGGCGGCAAACACAGGTTCCATATCGGTTTACCGAACCAATTGATGAGGACCTTTCAGAGAAGAAAACTCTACGCACACGGGATCGCCATCGCAGGCAAGGTTGAAAACTCCGCACTTGCCCGGTCGGGAGCATTACAATTTCCGAAACCTGCATGGCCGGCAGAACCGCCAACTCCCAACCTTCTCGACGGCGCGCGTGTTGCGGTCTTCGATACCGCCAAGGATTCCTGCGAACTGATTGACATTCCTGACGCGCAAGCCCGCGCCTTCCGTGACTATAAAGGAACGATCCACCTCGTTGCTTCGCACTACGTCATGCGCGCCAGCCTGGGACCTACACTCGAAAACGTGAAACACAACTGCCAAGTGGCCTACAACTCGCAGCATGATGGAAATCCGGCAAATTTTGACGATGCCACGTGGCTGGATTCGTTTTACAGCATTGACGGCATACGCGTCGCTGCTCTGGGGCACATGGAGTATCACGGCTGGGAGCACGCCGGCATGTGTAAGACAAAGATCGATACGGGGACAGGTGACTGCTGGTACAACGTAGACACCTTTTACCTGTCTGGAGATGGCGGCTACCATTTCGCGTCGCCCAAAGCTCCAGCGAACTTCGTCGTCGGCCTTCCTTACAAATATGAAGTGAGTCAGGGACCTGAGGGCTATAGCGTAGATTCGAACATCATCAAAGCCGGCGATTGGTATTACGCGATGGTGACCGGGTGGCAATGGCCGCCAAATTGTGGTGGCGGCAAGGGCACACGGCCCTGCCTCTTCTCTGGTGGCGGGTCTCCGATTCGCACGGCAAACATTCTCGCCCCTTCATCCTGGCGCGGCTGGGATGGCAAAGACTTTAAAGTCGCCTTCGCCGATCCCTACCTGGACCCGGTGGCTCGTCCACAGGACCATGTTTATACGCCAGTTCCCTACATGGCTGCCGTGAACGGAATCAATATCCACGAGCCGTCTCATTTGTTCATCGCAACGCTGTGGGATCCTTGGAACACGATGTATGGCCCGCCCGGGCTCTATTTTGCGACCTCGCCGGACCTCATTCACTGGAGCAAGCCTGCGTTGGCTATTACTCAGAACCAACTCCTCCAGCGGGAGCCCGAAGGAAATTGGTCGTACATGTATTTTTCGCTAATTGATCCCAAGTCGACAGATCCTAATTATTCGATGATTACCGACGACCCTTATTTATATTACGTGCGGTCTGATGAGAACCGTGGCCCGTACAAGCGCGTCTTGTTTCGGCAACCTATCAAGCTGAATTGGCTAAGAACCTCAAGTCGAATTTCGGCCGACCCTGTTCAACGCTGAATCCCGCACGCTGGAATAGCTTTGTGCCTAGTGACCGACCGAATGACGTCGAAGCCGGATAGCACCTTTCGCGAAATCGTTAACAGGACCGCTACCCACACGCCTTTAGTTTCGACGTCCCAGACAGCGTTAGAAGATTCACATGAATTCTCGAAAAAAGAACTGCCCGCGATCTTGCGGGCGTATTAGTCCTCTGACGAGACCGGACAGTCGAGTTTTCTGTGACAGATTTCCCGTCGCACACGCGACCTGCCCAGTGCCGGCGGCTATTTTCCCACGCCAGAACGGGCGCGATCTCCAGCAGGGCTGACTTGCACGCTGTGCTGTATGATCACACACCGGGGAGGCCCAACATGAAAACGAGACTAACGTTCTTGTTGTTGCTTCTGCTGGTCGTGAGTTTCGGCGTCGGCCTAGCTCGACAGCAGCAACAGACCAGTGATTCATGTAGCTTTGCTGTTCAAGGCGAGCCAGCACGGCCAACGGTTAAAGGATCAGACGACATCGTGCCGCTGGCGTATGTCGTCGAACAGCCTGACTCTCCAATTGAGGTGGTTTCCGTGGACCTGACCGGAATGTGGCTTTCCGTTTCCCACGAGCAACATGCTGAACAAGACTGCGCCAAGTACAGAATTAGAAATCGGAGTGATCGGACCGTTCAAGAATTCGAAATCGTGCTTATGCTCTCCACGATCAGCGGCGCGGGCGGAGGTTCCGGAGCTGGCAGCTCATCACCTCTGCCTCCCGGGCAGGCAGTCGACGTGGAATCTTGTGGCGTTCGAGGCAATGGAAGTGCCAAAGACGACTACGTACGGCTGCTCGTTTACGTGGACAGAGTTGATTTCGAAGATTGTCATTACAAACCATCCCTTAGAATTCCGCGCAGCCTCAAAGTGCATACCGTGTGGTAGGTGTCGTTCGTGCTCTCGGGGAACAGTGAGTTTAGTGTCGGATTAACGCTACCGTTACCGGCCAAATGGATTTAGCTGGCGAAATCCTCCGATAGCGTCGGCGCGAGGATGCACAGGACCGGGGGTTCGTGAAATCCTGTGCCGGTCCCATGCGATCTTGTACCGTTTGTACCAGTTGGGAAGAATGGGTGGCTGCAACGCCTCTAGAGGAGGAAGTGTTACCCATGTGTTCGGTACAAACTGTCACCCAGGTGTCAGGCCGCTCATTCGCTTTCAATTACTTCCGCAAACCCTGCAACCATCTGAATTTGTATGCCGCAGTGGAGATTCGAGAAAGCTCCCGTCCAAAAACTCTTCCGATATCTCACGATGCGCATGGCACGATTGATGGTTTCCGGTTTGCCTGTAAGAGCGAAGCCAACCATAATCAGCGCAAGCGTCAACAGCCTCAGTATTCCGCGTCGAGAAGCTCGCTTCTACATGGCCAGTGACCTGTGTATGAGAAGTTTGCGGACCAGCGCACTAACAACGATCCGGCTTGCTAGAATTCGCCTCTAGCGCGTCACTGATTGGGGCGGCAACACAAAGGGCACGCCGCGGTCCGCGTTCAACTGCACGGTCTTCTCAAGATCAATGCGCTCGAACGGCAGGGAGTTCTGGCCTCCATACGTGGTCGTGTAATGCAATTCGCCGTCTTTAACCCAATAGTCAGTGAGGCCGTACATGGATCCGTTCCGCAACTGCAACAAAGTGATCGGACGCTCGGCTTTCATACCATTTGGTGACGGAGTAGTGCTGCCACCGGAGTTCGGTGTCTCGGTTGTCGCGTCCGAATTTGTGGGCGGATACGCCGGGTTGGGTTCGGCTGGAGACTCGACCGTTGAGTCGGGTGCCGTCCCACCTTCAAACCATGTTGTGCCGCCAAATGCCGGGCCGTAGTGAAGCGGTCCGGAAAACCAGCCAGAGAAAAGTGGATCGAAAAAGAAGCCATCGTTGGAGCAGTTCCAATTGTCGCCGAAACGGAAATTATACCCGGACCATCCGTAAGGGCATCCGCCAAAGCCGAGAGCTTTGCGCCGGGGGAAGAAACCGATAGGAGGGCGGGAAACGAACCGATTCTTCGGCCTGCGGTCTAACACCTGCGAGACGAATTCCGGCGCCGGGGTAACTTTCGCGTGCTCCAGTGGTGCTCCTGTGAGCGCCGCCGGTCCAGCTCCTTGGCCGTGATGTCCAAAGATATGAGCGAAAGAGTGCCCAAGCGAATGACCTGCGGAGCGCCTTGAAGAAGATCCCCCCGACGAGTGTCCACTGCGTCCGCCTGAGCCATGGCCGCCGGATCCACCGTGTCCTCCGCCCGGCCCACCGGCGCGCGCACAAATCGCGGTCATCGCCAAGAATCCTGCGAGGACGAGGGTCGATGCGCGAACCGCGTACTTCATGACGAGTCGTTTCCGGTACCATACAGGGTACTCTTGAGTTTTTGTGATTTCCACTCCCTACGCCGCGCCGGCCCGAAGCTTGGCTATATATCGGTGCGGCGCCGCAAATCGGAGCCGCCATGGCCAGTTGGTGGATGGTCGGCAACCCGGGAGCAATTGTGGAAATCGGATCTTCTGGAGATTACTTCAGGCTTGCCCGTGATCCGCACGCAATCGGTAGCAAATTCCAAATGGAGGTTTCAGGTTCTGGCCTTAGTAGGATGTTCTAGAATAGTACACAACAAGGGTATCGAATGCCGGCATACAGTCGCGCGGAACATAGGCTGTTCGAGCATGCAGAGTTCCCCCATCGGTTCGCCGGCTAGCCACAAACTGCAGCCTTTCGTCCATCACCGAACACTCCTTCCAAGGCATCGCTTCCTCCCCTAGGGGAGGAAGTGTCACCTATGCGTTCGGTACAAACTGTCACCCAGGTGTCAGGCCGCTCATTGGGGGTCACCCTTGAGTTGAATTGCGCGAACATCGTGCCTTTCGGCAAGTCTTCCGTGCCACGCACACAGAAGTGAACAGGTCTGTAGCACTGGCCTCCCCCGGGAGTGAGATCGTTCCTTCATGAGTCGCTTTGTCAGTCTCTCTATTTTGTCCAATCCTCGATTTTCAAGTGCTTCAATCGGCGAAAAGAACGATCGTTGGTTACCAGAACGGCTACGGCAGCCAACGCGTGCGCCCCGATCATCATGTCCAAATTTCCCATGGGGGTCCCCGCAACCTCAAGGGCGGCCCGTACATCGGCATGGTGCCTCGCCGCGTTGGAATCCCATGGCAGAGAATCGACTCGCAGTAAGAATTCATCGATGGCGGTTTTCAATCGTACGGCCTCGCGTTTCCGTGCCGCTCCAAGCAGCAACTCGGCTTCCGTAACTGCCGAAATCAAAACTTGTGACATCGGCACCTTCAGCAACCGCTCACGAACCCTCGGAACATTGCCCTTAATGATGTAACTGGCAGTATTCGTGTCCAGCAGGTAGCGTGAAGACATCAGAAGAGCTTCCGCTTCTGCGGGGGCGTGTCGTCACGCCCGGCCAGAAAATCCGAGGGCACGTCGATGCCGTTCATCAGTTCAAAGAAATCCTCCCACGACTCTGGGCGCCGCGAGAGGATCACATCTCCCGTAGCTGGGTCGCGCCGTACGAACACCTCGGAACCCTCGAACCGAAAGTCCGAGGGAAGGCGAACCGCTTGGCTGCGACCGTTGCGAAACAGTTTGGCGGTACGAGTCATGATACCTCCTAAACGATATATACCATGATATATTACAGATCGCGATCGATCAAGGCTTCGATTTGAGTGGGGATCCTTGCTTTTGGCAGGATTGACACGAATTCGGCCAGAAACGTTCTAAGACCGTCCCCTTGGGCGCACCACCGCAAATAGAAGTTTTGCCGAGTCCGAGAAGCTGATGCGTGTCCGGGTATACTCCAGGTTGACCTTGGGGCCGCTTTCAAAGTTGCCACAAACATACCAGCTTCTCGGCGGGAAGCCCGGGGATAGAAAAACAAGGGGATCCAGAATACGCGGCGGAACTCTCTCGAAACTGGGAGCGACACCCGCGGATGTACTCAAACTGATCTGTGTCGACGCCGACCGGGCACGAACGCGACGAGAAGACGGCGGCTGCCGCAACGACGCTCGGGCAATCAGCGCGACAGCCACCGCCGCGTTCGCTCAACCATACTCCTCCATCTCGAACACTTCCGACGTCCCCTCCCAACCCGGCCAGTGCTGCCGGTGCAACTCCAAAAACTCGCGGGCGTTCTCCAGCGCTTCGGTTTTCGAGTTCACCTTCACGATGGCCCATCCGCCAATGACTTCCTTTGCATCCGCGAACGGTCCATCGGTGACGGTGAGCTTACCTTTCTCGACGCGCAGCCGCGTGGCTGCCGAACTGGGCTTGAGACCGCCTGTGTCCACGACCTTGCCGGACTTGAAGCTTTCCTGAACGAACTTTCCCATAGCCTCGAGCAGAGCGGGGGGAGGCCCGTCGGCTCGGTATTTCTCGCTCGCTTTGAGCAGCATCAGGTATTTCATCGTTTTGTCTCCGTTAAGATGGTTGAGTGTGGGCCGCATCGGCCCTCCTACCTATGCGTCGAACGACGCATCGGAAAATCGACACGTTTCACGGAAGCTTCACGCTCGCGCAACGTATGTTGCGGTTCTTCGGTAGCAGTTCCTCAAATTAAGCATCTAGAAACTCCCGCAGCAGAATTCCAAATAAGGGACCCTTCTGTGGATTCAGTTCAACGCAAGCCCACCAAACCGCGCGCATTTTCCGGTCTGGTTGGACGTCCGTATAAACCGAACGCGGTGACACCCGTCTCGGTCCCGCGAATCTTGTGCACAACTCGTTCCGTCATCTTCGCTCATTCAGTGCAGAACGATCGCAGATATCTCGAAACAATTTGACGCTTCATTCGTATAGTAGAGTGCGGGTGTTCGGAACGGAGTTCCTTATGACGATGAAAATGGTGATCGCCCCGCTGGCATTTGTAAGTCTCGCCGTGTTGCTTGTTTACACGGAACCTCATATCTCCTGTGTGGTGATGGTTTTGGCGAAATTCGCGGGCCATGTGTCGCTCTAAGCATACAAATGAAGTACTGGTACCCCAAATGATGTCCGGTTATCTGTATCGACGGCCCGCAAGGTGGCAAAATTCCCCGGAGGGTGTCTCGTGAACAAAAGACTCAGTTTTGTGTTTGCTGCATTGATGGCGGTTCCCGTTGCTCTACCCGGGCAGGAGAAGTCACAAGCGCAGACCGCTCCGCCCGCGAACCCGATCACTGCGAGCGAAAAAGGTGTCTACTCGTATGTGAGCAACGCGGTCGTCGGTGCGGCGCAGAAAATGCCGGAAGAAAACTACTTCTTCAAACCGACACCGGAGGTCCGCAGTTTTGGCCAGCTCGTTGGCCATGTGGCCGACGCTTCGTACATGTTCTGCTCGCAAGCCATAGGTGAAGCAAACCCATCGAAGGACATCGAAAAAACGAAGACCTCAAAGGCCGCTCTCGTGGCCGCGCTTAAGGACGGAGTTGCGTACTGCAACAAGGCGTTCGACAGCATGACCGATGCAAAAGGCAGCCAGACGGTGAAATTCTTCAACTTCGACATAGCGAAGCTCACGCTGTTCTCGCTCAATACGGCGCACACTGATGAGCACTATGGGAACATGGTGACCTATTTGCGACTTAAGGGGATTGTGCCGCCGACAAGCGAAAATCCACCCGCACAGGCGCCGAAGTAAAACGCTCAACGCACCTAACTTGATTGCGTCGGTTCTTCGGAACTATGGCGAATAGCAAACCGCCTAGGTCATTGACGCTGCCAGCTCAACCGATCGATGCAACACCGTCTAGTACAAATCTTCCCTCAAAGAAGCCGCTTCTGTTCCATACCAAAACCATTTTCGGAAACCGTGTACGCCGCGTGTACCTCGACGTGGGGATTCTGCCCATTCTGAACCATTTGAGCCACTAGCAGTTCAGCAGCTTCGTGGCATCAGTGGCCTTCGGGGTTCGAATCCCACCCGGGCACGCGCCCAAAACGGTTATCGGAACTTCCTCTCCGTTTGGCTGGCCGCCGGGGTCACTGCCGCCCCAGATCGGTGTTGGAGCTCCTCGCGGATTTTCGGAGTGATCCAGATGAGTCTTGCGCCTAATCCCTGGATCGTGTCCATCGCGTAGATTGCATTCATGTTCAGCGTGTCGTAATCGCCTTCGAAGTACACGGTCCAGACCATCGATGGCTCAACTCCTGCAGCAATCGCGCGCGCAGGTTGTCTCGCGGAACTAGCTGGCCATTCACGTAATACTTCTCGCCGACCGCGAGGTATACGCTAACGGCTTCCTCCTGCCAGGGACCCTTCTCCCACAGCGTTGATTCGTGCGTACTGAATTGGATGAACAGGCCCTTGGACGGAAATGGCACGACAATCATAAAGATGAAGATCAGGATCCATAGTAGAGATCCATAGATGAGGCCGAAGTTCGGAGGGAGCGTGATCAAAGGCATCGGTCGCTGACGAAGTAGCGGCAGAGGAAATTCCATTTCCAGTCGGTAAGTCCCGGGAGGAGCTTCAAAACCGTTCCAAGTCAGCCCATTGCCCCATGCGTATCCGGAAGAGGAGTCGGAGGAACTCTCCCAGGAGTTGCCGCGCCATTCGTACCATTCAGGGAGGCGTCTCACCATCCATCTTGGGCGTGGGAGATTGGTCGGAGAGCAGACGTCCGAATCAATATTCGCGTTGGAGTCCATCCAGATGTCCACCCAATACGTGGCGGGGAGACTGATCTTGAATGGGATCTCCGGCAATGAGAAGGGGTTTGGGAGTCACTGAACTCTAGAGTATTGGACACCGATGGTGAGACACGGTTCCCGTTAGCCGTTACCCGCAAATCCGCCGATAAACGCCGGCGCAGGGATACGGAGGACCGGATAACCCATGTCGCCGGTCCCATGCATTCTTGTGACACATATCGATTTCGTACGCAATAGCGGGCGTCGTGACGCAATCAGGTTGAGGAAACTGTGGCGCGAGAAAAAGAATGTTCCCTTCAAGAAATCATTTCTACTTGAGATGCTAACGATCTCAGGATGTTCTGGAACTCGGTTAGATAATCTAGAGGCTCAGGTTCAAGCAGCTCTTGTCTATGTTCGTGACTCTATCCTTACTTGCAATGTTGCCGACCCGGCAAATGGAAACAATTCGCTCTCGGACGACCTCTATGCTGCCCAGCGCGCGCAAATTAGGGAAGCGGCTGCCAATGCGGCAGCCGCGAAGAATTGGGGGTCCGTTTTTAATGCCTGACCCTGCGAATAAACTGCGACGCCGTTGTCAAAACATAATGACAAGAAGCCATTAAGTAGGTATTTTTTCCGGGGGGGGTGTTAGCCGATATTCTCGATTGTCGATATGGAGAGAGATGTCGACCGCAACGATATTGACCTGTAAAAGTATTCAGCTGTGATTTTCAGCCATGATCGCTTTTCGGCCATAATAGCTGATCAGATAGAACGCAACTCCGAAAGAGATGATGTCCTTGAAGAGAAACAGGCCGAGATTGTTCATGTAATGGATGCCGTGAACCACGAGGGTGTCATCCGGAGTTGTGATCAACATGGTACTTGTGGTGAAGAACATGCCGACTAGAATGATCCCGCCCAGAATGCCTGCTTTAGGTTTAAAGTAGCCAATGATCAGTAGGATTGCTGCTGTCCATTCAGTAGCCCCGATCATATCCGACCCAATATATGGTCCAAAGACCTTGAATAGCCAACTGGTAAATGGGCTTTTAGTGACGAGCGGGATGATGCCCTCCGCCCCGGGTGCTGTCATTTTGAACTTGCCTGCCCACAGCAACATCACGATCATTCCAATGCTGCAAACAAGGAAAGGGATATTTCGATCTGCAACAAACGCTGCAATCTTCGTTAGAACACTCTTCGCCTGCGACGCCTTAGCGGATGTGGTTTCAGTCATAAAAGGACTCCTTCACGTGATGATCCATCGTTGTCAAATATTGAAGGCCGATTTGAACCGGGATTTCCGATTTGGACCTCAGTCTCGCGCATCATAGGCTTCTCCCGCCCTCGACAACAACGAATTTGCCACCAGGGCGGGCCCAAACGAGATCAGCAGTGTTTCGTCCGGCTGGTTTTCGCCGTCTGACAAACCCCGCTTGCTGCTGTGCAATCATTTTCTCAGACACTGCTCCGACTCTCCTTCCTCAGCCCCAGAATTTGCAACCGCAATCGCGATGCTAGCCGCTCGGGACCAGCAGCGCCGAGATTCGTCGGAGCATCTGGCCCAACAGCCGCCGGTGCAGATGTCCATCGGCCAGCAACAACCAGTAGTAGCGGGCGTGCTTGACCAGCCGTCCACCTGTCTTCACCAGCCGCTGCTGCAAGCTCGTCTGTGACCAGGCGTCGATGCTCTTCGGCAGCACCAGCCGACGCCATAGGTTGCCCAAGTTGTAGGCCAGCAGGCTTAACTGTAAGCGTGCTTCATTGGCTCGGAACCGATGACATGATAGCCGGGTCCAGTGCGTCGCCTGCTTGCCTTCCTTGATCCATTGCTCGGCTGTGCCCCGCTTGTTATAAAACCGCACTACCGCCCGGCTCGGCAAACTCAGATTCGTGACGATGAAGCCGACTCGCGGGAACAGCTCCCCGAAGTGGAACTCCACCTTCGCCACTACTCGCCGTGCGGTCTTCCAACTGGCCGCTTGGTAGAGAAAGCCCTTGTACCAGACCACTAATTTATGACTGGGGCGACCCACTGGACGCTTCAACAATTCCGCAATGTCCCGCTCCAGACTCTCGTTGGCTGGAATGCGGATGGCGTACTTCACGCCGCGCTCCTCCAGTGCTTCGTAGATTTCCGGTTTCGCAAAGGCCGCGTCCACCCGGAAAGCAACTTGCTTGCCCTTCGCCTGCTGACGCTCGATCTCCGGCAACAGCAATTCATCCCAGTCTTCGGCACTGTGCACACCAAACAATCCCCGTGGCCATTGAACAGAAACAGCGGGTGGTAGCAAACCGACTCAAAGTGCCCGTTGTACGCGCTGCCCTCCTGCTCACCATGAACCGGACTCTCGCTGGAGTCCATGTCGAGTACGACGCGGTCGGAGCTGTCAAAACACTCGGCTTGGCCCAGCGTCTCCCGGTTCAACGCCATTAGCCCGATCAGATTCTCTTCCTGGGTCATCAGCACGGTCTCGAACCAAAGCAAGGTTGAGGTCAGCGCCGCGCCTCGGTCCCAGATCCCCTGCGAACTGATCAACCGGAACGTCGGGTCGGCTACCAGTCGTTCGGCATCGTTGAGGTCCTCGTAGCCCGCCAAGCGGCTGTAGACTGACTGCCGCAGCAGATCGGCCAGCGTGAACTGCTTGTTCAAGCCTTGTCGTGAGTCGCTCAATTGTCCCTCGATGAGCTTCTCGAAACCCAGGCGCTCATCCAACTCGCGAACCAGAATCAGGCCAGCATCGGAAGTCACTCGCGATCCTTGGAAATCGACCTTCAGAGAAGCATTGAATGAGAACTGAAAGGGCTGATGTTGTTTCTCACCCATCGGGTGCGGACCCCCTAAGCGGCTCAGACGTGCTGGAAACCGCATGAATCAAGGCTTCCAGGGGCATCATAAACTTAATTCATCAGATTCAAATCGGAAGTGGGGGCTTGTACCGTTTGTACCAGTTGGCAGAAGTGGGAGGCTCTCGAAGTGAAGACTGTCGTGGTTCTCCTGTTGACAATCAGTAGGAGAAGTGTATCCTTCCTCTTGGTCGTCAGGAGGAAGGAGTCTATGGCAAATAGGCCGAGTGATCTCGTCCAAGGCACTCTGGACATGCTCATTCTGAAGAAGCTGGCGCTCGAACCTATGCACGGATAGGGAATCGCGGTCCGGCTCGAGCAGATGAACAAGGGCGTTTTCCGCCTCAATGCAGGTTTGCTGTTTGTGGCCTTTCAGCGGTTGCAACGAGATGCCTGATCAGAAGCGAACGGAAAGCCACCGAGAATAGCAGGCGCGCAAAGTATTACGCCCTAACAGAACGCGGACGAAAGAGGCTCAACAGCGAAACCCGAGAATGGGCAAGACAAGTGGAGGCGATCGCCGGAATCTTGGAGGCGTCGTAAGGGAATTCATGTCCTTGCTAACAAACATGGCAAGCGGGCTTCGATCGCTGTTCCGAAGGGAACAGATGGACGAGGAATTGGATGAGGAGGTACGCACATACCTCGCGATGGCCGCTGAGGAGAAAATGAAGACTGGCATGAGCCGCAAGGATGCGGTTCGAGAGGCGCGCTTGGAGCTCGGGAACCTTGAGCTTACGAAAGAAATTGTCCGTGCGGCGAGGTGGGAGTCTCTTGTGGAGACTTGGTGGCAGGACTTGCGGTATGGCCTGCGCATGCTGCGCAGGTCTCCCGGTTTCACCGCCGTCGTGGTGCTTACTCTCGCGCTCGGCATCGGCGCCGCAACTTCTATCTTTAGTGTCGTCAAGGCGGTGATCCTCAGCCCCCTACCATTTCGCCAGCCGGAAAATCTTGTTCACCTCTGGGAAGGCCACGAGCACTATCACCGTGGAGACCAGGCTTATTTCAGCTCGGCGCGTCCTGGAAGCCTTTTTGACTGGCGCGAGCAAAGCAACAGCTTTGAAAGCATCACCGCTTATCGGTGGCGGCCAAGGCTTCTCACCGACAACAAGCCAGCCGAACTTGTAGAAGCGCAAGACGTTTATGACCAATTTTTCGAGACCCTTGGAACACTCCCTCGGCTCGGACGCACGCTACAAGCCAACGACTACGAACCAAGTGCCCCCCACGTCGTCGTGATCAGTAACGCGATGTGGATCAAACGCTTCGGCGGGGACCCAGGAATGATCGGCCGGCGCATCTCTCTGGATCGCGAATCTTACGAGGTTGTCGGCGTGATGCCGCCGGGATTCTATCCGGCGCCGGACTATCCGGAGCTTTGGACACCACACTGGGCCGATCAGGCCGAAAAAGACAACCGCAACATATGGGGCGTGTTCGCGCTGGCGAGATTGAAACCAGGAGTCACCTGGGAGCAAGCGCAACGAGAGTTGGACGTGATCTCCGCACGCGTTTTGCAGGATCACCCAACCTTGGACTCAGTTGGAGGCGTTGTCGTTCCGATGGACGCGCAATTGATCGGGAGCAGCTGGAAGCTGCTTTTGCTGCTTGCCGGCGGAGTTACGTTGCTGCTGCTGATCGCTTGCGTGAATGTGGCAAACCTCGTGTTGGCACGAGCGGTCGATCGTGAGAAGGAGTTTGCCGTTCGCACCGCCCTAGGAGCGGGCCGCGGCCGTCTGGTCCTTCAGCTATTAGCAGAAAGTCTAGTGTTCGCCGTTGCGGCAGGAATCGTGGGAATCGGTGTGGCTTTCGCGGGTACACGCGGACTGCTGACGGTCCTGCCTAAGGCGGCAGTTCTGCCGAGGCTTGCTTCCGTGAAGGTCGATCTTGCGGCGCTGGCTTTCGTTTGCGTGCTCACGCTGGTGGCGAGCCTGGTCTTCGGCTTTGTGCCGCTGCTGCGGGCGTCAAGTAGCGCGCCGCACGATGCTTTGAAAGTGGAAGGGCGCGGCTCTTCCGCGGGTACGAGCAAGCGACGGCTTGGGCAGATATTTATCGTGAGTGAGTTTGTCTTCTCGCTGGTTCTGCTGATCTTGGGCGTGCTGCTTGTGGAGAGCTTCCTGAAGTTGCGACGCGCTGACCCCGGATTCGACGCAAAAAACCTGATGGTCTTTCGCATTCCCGTTCCAGAAGTGAGCTATGGGAAGTTCACTTATGGGGCGCAGGACACCCGCAGAGAAAAATTGTACGAGCAACTTGAGGAGCTCTTGAGCACTATTCCCGGTGTCGAGTCCGTAGGTTTTGCGGCAAACCTGCCGCTGAAACAAGCTTTCAACCCTTCGCCGGTGCTGGTCACGGGCCGGGAGCCCCCTACCGGACTGGTCAATGGGAAAGAGCCCCCGCTTGAGGCACAAACGGGGACCCAGATGGTGAACCCAGACTACTTTCGCGCATTGCGAGTGAAGCTGGTCAGTGGACGCTTTTTTGAAGAGCGCGATAACTTTGACGCACCGGAAGTCGCTATCGTCAACGAGGCCTTCGTGCGGAGGTTCTTACCAAACGAGGATCCCATCGGCAAAGAAGTGACCGTGTGGTTTGCCAAAACGAAGATCATTGGCGTGACCTCGGACTTTAAGATGAGTGCACTCGATCAGAAGACGCTGCCTGAAATCTTTTGGTGCTCGCGACAAGTACAATCGCCCAACGCTTGGATTATGCTGAGGGCAAAGGCGGACCCTTCCATGGTGGCCCCTATTGTGCAAAAGAAGATTCAGGCCTTTGACGCCGACCTCCCAGTGCAGGAGATGCAATCCATGACAGAGGTCATCGCCAATTCCTTGTGGCTCAAACGCCTTTCGGCAATTCTGATTGGCTTGGTGGCGATGTTGGCGATTCTGCTGGCGGGCGCAGGGATATACAGCGTCATGTGCTATTCCGTCAGTCAGCGCAGAAAAGAGGTGGGGATTCGCATCGCCTTCGGCGCTGACCGGCGCGATGTGCTCGGATTGATCATGGGGGAGACTTGCCGATTGGCGCTTCTGGGCTCGGTACTAGGATGCGCCGCGGCGTTCGTTGTCGGTCACCTCGCAACGCACACGGTGTACCTCTCGCCAGGCCTGGCATCAAGCCAATTTCAAGATAGTTTGAATCCGGCAGCATTCCTACTGAGTTCTCTATTTCTCTTTGGTATAGCAATGTGTGCCAGTCTTGAGCCTGCACGCCGCGCCTTGAGCCTCGATCCTATAGTCGCGCTGCAGCACGAATAGCCGCCTCTTTGTTGATCCAGGTCTAACCTCACATCGATACGTTACTCAGTCCGATACGCTCCCCTTTTCTGCCACGCATTTTCCTTATAGTGATTCTGGGCACTGCTTGGGACTAATTCCTGCGTCCAGCTTCGCGTCTTCTGCTTTCCCGGTTCCACCCTTACACCATTGGGTTTCCTCCCATAAAGCAGCCGCTCGCTTTTGGAAGCAGCAGCCCACTCGCTTCTCGGTGGCCCCAAGAAAATGGGACAAGAAAAAGGAGAAAATTCAGTCATTTCTTACCTATATGTTGAATGGAATAGCTTTGAGCTGAGGTTTGCCCGCCGACGTTTCCGAACGTAGAGCATGGTTTGTCTTGCGCTGGCGACTCCCGTAGCGAAGCCCTGCGACGCCGGAGGCGGCACGCTTAGGTCGTAGCGGAGGGAGTGGCCAGGGACGGATTATTGGGCGAGTTTCGTCCGAGCAGTTACCCGTGCGAATGCCGCCGTCTGCAACATTTGCCTTACTTCCGAGTTTCTCGTGACTCGTCCAGAACGTCGGACTACGGCTGCAACGTCATTGATTCACGCTTGGCGACAAGGCAGGAGTGATCTGGGAAGGTTTGAACCAACTTCCGAGAAGTCGATCCCTTCTCTCGAGAGGGCGGTACAGAATCAAAACGTGAGAGCGGGCTGGAGCTACGAGGAAACTTCTTGACATGTATCCGCTACTGATATATCAGTATATGACATACTTATGCCGACTGCCAATCGCGTTCCCGATGATCTGCAGTACCTGCTCCCCCTGACTCCTGCGGTCTTTTTTATTCTTTTCGCGTTAGCCGAGGGAGAGAAGCACGGCTACGCCATTATGCAGAGTGTCTCCCGAACTTCTGACAACCAATTCCGTATGGGCCCTGGCACGCTCTATACGACAATCCAGAGGCTATTGGATCTGGACTTAATTGAAGAAACGGAGAGCGCTGGCGGTCAATCCGACCACGAAAACCGGAGGAGGTATTACAAGTTGACCCGCACGGGAAAGGCGATCCTAGCCGCTGATATCAGCCGGATGGAATCTGTAGTGCGCTTGGCACGTGACAAGAAGCTAGTGCCGAAAACATCGGAGTGACGTATGACTAGCGCTGCTCGAGTGAGCTGTGGTCTCTACAAATTGGTGTTGTTCACGTATCCCCGCGATTTTCGCCTGCGCTTCGAGGGCGAGATGGTGACCACGTTTTCGGATCTGATCTGCGGCGAGTGGGAACGCAACGGTCTACGAGGACTCGCGCGAGTGTGGCGGTCCGCTCTATTGGAAGTCTTTTCTGTCGCTGCACCACTTCACCTGCAAAGCCCAATCGTGGTTGCGATGTCGCTGTCGCTCCTTTGGTCGTTTGCCTCGTTTATGGCGATATTTCACGCAATGTCGCATGTGTGCGGCAGCAAATAGTTAACTGTCAGCGGGTCGAAGATGATTTCGATTCTTTATTCGCTAAAGTGGCTTGTGAGCTTGTCATGAGATTGTCGGCACTGCTTTTCGCGATCGCGTTGACCATCCTTACGACCCTGCAGTCAGGTACTGCCGCGGAGCGCGTTTTGTCGCCATCCACGCAATCGTTGCGTTTTGTGCCAGATCGTATGGCGCACTACCACGTTCCAGGTTTGAGCCTGACCTGTATTCACAATGGCAGTATTGAGTGGACTGAGGCTTTCGGCGTCGCCAGAGTCGGCGGTGAGCCGGTAACACCTGAGACATTGTTCCAGGCTAGTTCCATCAGTATTCCGGTGACAGCGCTGGCTGTGCTGCGACTCGTGGAGCAGGGAAAACTGAATCTCGATGTTGATGTGAGCCAATTCCTAAGGAGCTGGAAGCTACCTGCCACTAGGTTCACGGAACAGAAGAGTGTGACCCTCCGTGAATTACTCAGCCACACGGCAGGCGTAACCGTCCACGGCTTTGAAGGCTACGCAGCTGGAAAACCGGTGCCCACGCTTGTCCAGGTGCTTAACGGCGAGAGGCCAGCAAACTCTGCACCGGTGACGATTGACTTTGTCCCTGGGACAAAGTTTCAATACGCTGGCGGCGACTACGCGATCATTCAGCAGATACTGATAGATGTGACAGGCGAGCCGTTCCCTGAATTGATGCAGGAAGAGGTACTGCAGCCGCTCCACATGGTGCACAGCACATTTCAACAACCCATTCCTGAGAAACTCCGCCCCCTGTTAGCAATCCCGTATGACAAAGAGGGGAATGCGATTGAGGGAGGCCCGCATACCTACCCTGAGATGGCCGTAGCAGGCCTGTGGACGACCCCCTCCGATCTAGCGCTGTTTGCTTTGGCCATCCAAGAGGCCTTGGCAGGAAAACCCGGGGCGATAGTGTTGCCCTCGACGGCTCATCAGATGTTACAGCCGGTCCTAGGATTCTATGCACTCGGCTTTTCTATAGCGGGAAATGGCCCCAATCGTTATTTTTCGCACCCCGGGGCGAATGCCGGATTCCTAGCCTTTTTCTTCGCATATGAGAAGGGCGACGGCGTGGTCTTGATGGCTAATAGCCAGCACAGCAAAGCGCTGATGCTGGAGGTTATTCAGGCTCTCTCGAAACAATATGGATGGGCCGAATTCCCGACCGAGTCGAGATTCACGAATCTTTGGTTCATCGGCCCGATCTGCGCAGGTGTCGCCTTCCTTGTCAGCTATTTGCTCTTGCGAGTAATACACCGCAAGGGGTTTCTCTCGTACAAGTTGGGGCTATAAACCAGGCTTGACGACTTGCTCGTTCGGCCCGGGATCAATTGGCCGATGGTCCGCAACCTTTACCTTACCGGATTACGGAAGGGTTGCCCGTCATCCGGGCACAAATCGCCATCGGCTGGGCGAAATGTTTCTGCGGATTCGCATCGATTATTGTAGCTTCGCGTACTCAGCTGTGGCGGCGAGGAGGACGGGGATGTCGGTGTCAGCGTCTTTCCACAGCTTGAGGAACTCCTGATAGGCGGCCTTCGATTTAGCCGCGTCGCCCTGCATAGTGTAGGCGCGGGCCAGGCCGAGATGAGCCAGCGCGCCGGGGAAGCAATTCCGCACCAGCCCGGGATGATCCAGGATTTGCTGAAAGGCGGCTGCGGCCGCGCTCCCCTGACCGGCGGCCAGATACACTTCGCCTCGCTCGTAGGAATAGTTACATGACCTGGCTTCAAGTGGCTCTGCCTCGCGAAGCCGCTCGATACCTTCAGCGGGCTTTTTTGCCGACAAGGCGATTTGCGCCTCAATCCTCGGCAGCCAATATCGATGGATGATTGTGTGCCGGGGAAAACGCTTCGCCAAATCCTGTGCTAAGGTCCGTGCGCGCGCAGAATTTCCAGTGCGAGCCAACACCTCTGCCACCCGCGATTCCACGCCTTCGCTCTGCCGAGCGAGGTCCAGGGCAGCGGCAGCTTCTTTGCGAGCGTCGGACACGTTGCCGAAGACCGCTTCGCGCCAGGCGGCCTCAAGATGATAGGACGCGACCGCTTCCAAATCGCCTGCCTGCACGGCGGCTGACTCAGCACGGCGAGCAAACTCTTGCGCTGCACGGGCATGCCCGCGATACGCCGCGGTTTCCCCTTCCAGAGACAAGAAAGGATACTGAACATTTGGCGACTTGCCGCCGAACCAGGCCACCTGTTCAGCCATTCCTTTTGAGTCTCCTTCGACGAATGCGAGCACATAGAGCTCCAAGCGGAGATGAGAGTTATCGAACCCTCGCGAGGCTGCTAAATCGCTGGTCTTGTGTGCCTCTGAAAAGTGACCGAGCCTCCTTTCATTGCCGACGAGCCAAGGATAAAAATAGCCACTCTCGGGCTGCACCCGAACGAGTTGGTTGGCGACCTCTAGGGTTTTCTCAAGTTGACCGAGATTCAAGTAAGCAAAGTTCATGTGACTCCAAGGAATGATGTCGCGCGGATTACTCTCGGTCATTTGCTGGTACAGCTCTAGAGCTTTATCCAAATCTCCGAGGACATAGTCGTAGTAGTCGGCCTGCATGAGCAAGCTTTCGTATGCGCTGGCCCGCTCGCGCAGGGCATAAGCCTTGGTTAGGTATTCCTTTCCTCGAGCAGGGTCCCCTAGTCCGAAGTACATTATTCCGGCCGAAGAATAAGCGTGAGCGAAGTCCGGATCGAGCTCAATGGCATGCAGAAAGTGGGACAGTGCCGCTGACGTGCCCTTGCCCTCCATCTGGGCCTTGCCGCCCAAGGTGTAAGCTTGGAGCGCCTCCAACGAAGGCGTGGTCAACTGTTCCAGCGGCAAATCGGATTTCTGTACCGAGGCCAGCGATTCACCCAGTTCGGCGCGCAGCTTGGTCACCGCGCTGCCCAAAGCGTCCAGGACTTTTTCTTTGCTGGTGGCTGTGGTTTGTTCCTGCACCAGCATATTTCCGTTCGCGCAGTTCACTGCCCTAAGTCCGATGACGTACTGACTGCCAAGAGTCGCAATAGAACCGCCGACATAGGCTTTGCTCTGGCTTCGTTGGCAAACCTCACGAGCGACTTGAGGGGTGAGCCGGGTGTCCGCTGCTTTGGTCATCAACCGGAGCGTAGAAGTCACCTTCTCGTCCGAAGCAATATCCAGGAAAGGCGACTGGCGCAGCGCCACACCGAGTGCGTCCTTCAGTGTGTCGTCAAAGATCGCGTCCCCGGTGGAATTGGCGAAGTCGGCCAGAACAATGGTGTCCTTGCCGGTGAGTTTTGGCGGGCGGTGAAAATAGAAGTAACCGAAAGCAACAAGCGCCGCAATAGCTACGGCGGGGACCAACAGCTTCCAGCGTTTTCGTGTCCTGGTTGTGGTTCCGACCTTGGTACTCATGATCACCGACGCCGAGTCAGTGTCGCGCTTCAGTCGTTGCAGGTCAGTGCGAATGTCCGATGCGTGCTGGTAGCGTAGGTCTCGGTCTTTTTCCAAAGACTTTGTGATGATTTCTTCGAGCTTAGGCGGAACCTCGGGATTAATGCGGACCGGAGGCACGGGTTGGCGCTCGAGAATGGCGTTGAAGATTAGTCCCGACGTGTCGCCGCGGAACGGCAGCTGCCCCGTGGCCATCTGATACAGCACCGCACCGAAGGAAAACAGGTCGGTTCGAGCATCCAAATCCTTGCCTCTGACCTGTTCCGGCGACATGTAGGCGACCGTGCCAAGAGCCGTACCGGGGCTGGTGAGATGCTCCTCGACGTCGAGGGTCGCGGCGGTTGGCTCGGTTCCCGTTACAGGTTTGGGTGAGAATTTCGCCAAACCGAAGTCGAGGATTTTGGCGTGGCCAAGATCCGTGACAAAGATGTTAGCGGGTTTAATGTCACGATGAACGATTCCTTTGGCGTGCGCGGCATCGAGCGCTTCGGCGATCTCGATACCTAGCGAGAGCAGCGGGTCCAGTTCCATGGGCCGACTTGCGATGCGGTGCTTAAGTGTGGCGCCTTCGAGGAGTTCCATAGCGATAAAGGCTTGACCATTTTCTTCGCCGATATCGTAGATGGTGCAGATGCTAGGGTGATTGAGGGCAGACGCGGCCTGCGCTTCTCGCTGGAAACGGGCCAGTGCCTGCGGATCTCGGGCTACGTCGTCGGGGAGAAACTTGAGCGCCACGAAACGGTGGAGACGAGTGTCTTCGGCTTTGTACACTACGCCCATACCGCCGCCGCCGAGTTTTTCGAGGATGCGGTAGCGGCAGACGGTCTGCCCAGCCAGGGATGCTGATTCCGGCATTTCCGGAAATGTTAGGTTGCCCACGAGAGCAAGTCAACGTGGTCGTTCCAGACTTCTCTGACACCACCTCACCCTGCTTAAACCAGGTGGCAACCACAAATGATATATGTGGCTATGTTAACCGAACCGATTAACTCCCGGGTGGTCAATCCGGAAGTAATCTGTCCTGGCTCGGCATTAGTAATGGGAAGTCGGCATCTCGTCAGGAAATTAAGCCCTGACGAGATGGGCGTCTGTAAACCGGAGACGGGCAAGCCTTCGAGCTGTCGGCTTTTCCTTCACTTTTTGGAGTTCTCTTCTAGGTCTTTGTAGATGACGTGCCCTTCGTGCTCGCACGCTTTCATTTCTTCTGGCGAGAGAGGTATCACTTTTTCGTTTGGCAGTACAGAGTCACACCGCATGTAATTCTCGAACCCGGGCGCTGAAAATACGAACAACACGCTGGCGGTCTCGGTCCCTGCGTTCTTTACATTTACCCAGGTATGCGCCGGAATGAACACCGTTCCTCCTGCGTGTAGATCTCGTTCCTGGTCTCCCAGATGAACGTGAACGGTTCCCTTTTCGATATACACAATTTCATCCTGCCCGAGGTGTTTGTGCATTGGAAATTCGTCCCCAGGAGCCATGTCCTCGGTTCCCATAACAAGGTGCTGAGAACCGTTGTTTTTTGGGCTGACCTTCAGCATAAAGTCCCCAGGGGGAGGCTCTCGCCATATCCGCCGCTCACCCTCATTTTTCTCCAGCAGGAGGGGTTTTGGAGCAGCCTGGGAGGTGGTTGCAGAACTGGATTGTGCTGATCGAGTTTGAAAGACGCAAACCGCAACGAGCATCAGGGCTATTGTCGCAAACGCTTTCCTAACTGAATGTGAGTTCATCGCACATCCCCTTTCGTGGGTGGTACCACCGGATGCTACCACTCCGAATCGTTCATCCTCATGTAGGAGCCGACACTTTGAGCGGCTAACTCCCGACAAGTCGGCATAGCGTCTGCGACGAAGTTGCTGTCGAGAAGCGCGTTTGTCGGTACTAACCCCGATGGGCGAGCTGATAACTTCCGGTTTGCCCGTTAGAACGAAGCCGCCCGCAATCGTCAAAAAGGGCGACTGGGGTTCCAACTTCGTACAACCAGCCTGTTAGTTACTGCTGCTCTCCCATCGTTGTCCCTGTTATCCTTACCGGTTGCATTTTTGATACTTCGAGGTGCACCTATGCGCAAGTCTGCAGGTTGTCTGCTGCTTTTCACTTTGTCTGCTGCTTGCTTGGCTCAGCAAAATGCGTCGAGTACGCATTTCGACGGCAAGTCCTGGTGGGCACACGTTAAATTTCTGGCGGACGATTCGTTGGAAGGCCGCAACAGGGGCAGCGAAGGTTTGCGCAAGGCTCAAGCGTACGCAGTGGAACAACTGCAGAAGGCCGGCTTCGAGCCCGCGGGCACGGATGGCTTCTACCAATCCATTCGCTTCACGCAATTCCAAGTTGACGAATCCAATTCATCGCTTGCGCTCGTTGCCAACGGACAATCGCAACTCGTCTCGTTCTCGGTGGATCGGGATTTTCTGGAGATCTCATGAAGTTGCGCTTTGGCATATCGCTAGTCGCTTGCTGTTCTATGGCACTCTGCATGATTCTCCTCATCGATGGTTGTAAGAAATCCTCTCCGACAATTAAGACAGATTCAGGCGCCGACTGGACAACTTACGGTCGGACTAATGACGAACAACGATTTAGTCCCTTGAATCAGATCAACGAGCAGAATATTGGCCAACTCGGGTTGCTATGGGATCGCGAGCTCGGCACGACGCGAGGCTTGGAAGCAACACCGCTGGTCTCGAATGGCGTGATTTACACGACGGGTGAGTGGAGCGTTGCATACGCGCTGGATGTAAAGAGTGGCGAGATTCTCTGGACGTTTGATCCGAAGGTACCGCGAGCCCGCGCGAGGACGATTTGCTGTGACGCGGTGAACCGAGGAGTCGCGCTCTACAACGGCAAGGTCTATCTGGGCACGCTAGATGGACGGCTGATCGCGCTGGATGCCAAGACCGGCAAACCGGTGTGGGACGTAGTCACCATTGACCAATCCAAGCCGTATGCGATTACCGGCGCGCCGAGAATCGCCAAAGGAAAAGTCCTCATCGGGAATGCGGGGTCGGAATCTGGCGTGCGCGGTTTTATTTCCGCTTATGATGCCGAGACTGGAAAACTGCTTTGGCGAACTTTCACCGTGCCCGGCGATCCTGCGCGCGGATTCGAATCGAAAGCACTGGAGAGCGCGGCGGAGACCTGGCACGGAGAGTGGTGGGTGGCCGGCGGTGGTGGCACACCGTGGGATTCCATCGTGTATGACGAGGGACTTGATTTCGTTTACTTGGGAACGGGGAACGGGACGGCGTGGTACCGCGATCTGCGCAGCCCGGGCGGGGGCGACAATCTGTACCTCGCGTCGATATTGGCGCTGCGAGCGAGTGACGGGGAGCTTGTGTGGCACTACCAGGTTACGCCGGGAGAGAACTGGGACTACGACGCCACACAGCCATTGATGCTGGCGGATTTACCGATGAGCGGCGGAACGCGCAAGGTGATTCTGCAAGCCTCGAAGAACGGATTTTTCTATGTGCTTGATCGCCAGACGGGTCAATTCATTTCCGCAAAAGCGTTTGTAAAGGGCGTGACATGGGCGAGCGGGATCGATCCGAAGACTGGTCGTCCAATTGAAACGGCAACTGGATACAACGGACTTGAGGCGGTGATGGTGTCGCCGGACCCCGGCGGAGGGCATAACTGGTATCCGATGGCGTTCCATCCGGTCACTGGTCTGGTGTATGTGCCGGCTCGCGAAGGAGCATATATGTTGCACGCTCCTGACAAGAATTGGAAATCGAATACGACGTTGCACAATATTGGCTATGACGACCGTTACGAGGGGCCACTGCTCAAAAAGTTGTCGGCAACTCCGGCCCCGGTCGGCAAGTTGATCGCCTGGAATCCCGTGGAGCAACGCGAAGTTTGGGAAGTCACACATCCCGTTTTGGAGAGCGGTGGCGTGCTTGCGACTGCGGGAAACCTTGTCTTTCAGGGGCGCTCTGACGGAGTGTTGTGTGCGTACCGCGCAACGGATGGTCAGAAACTCTGGGAATACAATGCCGGAACCGGCATCATGGCTCCGCCCGTCACCTATCTAGAGAACGGAGTGCAATACCTCACAGTGATGGTTGGCTGGGGAGGCTCGGCAGGATTAATCAATGCTCCTGGAGCCGGACCGATCAAGCCAGGCTTTGGGCGAGTCCTGACGTTTACGATTGACGGAAACGCAAAACTGGAACTTCCGCCTTTCGGGCACCACGGGCCTCCGTCACCGGCGCTCCAGATGAGAGTTAGCCCAGCAACCGTGCACGAGGGTTCAGTGCTTTACATGAAGTACTGTTTCCTTTGTCACGGAGTAGGAGTCGTATCGGGTTCGGGCATTCCTGATCTGCGGTATGCCACTGCGGAGACGCATCATCAATTCGAGTCCATCGTGCTGGGAGGCGCTCGTGAATCCCGCGGCATGCCTTCGTTCCATGACGTGCTAAAGCCCGATCAGTTGCGCGCGATTCAAGCTTATGTTTTGTCCCAAGCTGCAGCCGCGGCCAACGCGGCATCGAACAAAGCATATTAAAGGTGCTTTGCGTCGATCGAGGGCGATCTGCTAGGCCCGTTCCGGCAACCCTTACCTAATCGCGTTACTTCAGAGTTGCCCGTAATCCGCCCACAAACGGCGAGGATAGCCCAGCCTTCGCGACAAGGGAGGAGCGGTCTCCCAGAACACCGAATCTCGGGACATCCAAAACGCGAACGACAAAGGTCCGAAATGCCGGCAGGGCTGCAGTTGGACTCAATCCAGAGCTGAACGGTCATGCCAGTCACGCGGCCGTAAGAGCCGTCGTTTTCGAGTACCATGGGAAAACTGAGCGTGGGTGGCCGGGCCAGCAATGACGACAACTGGGCATCGGTCAGACGCAGCGACGGTGGCGGAGAGAGCCATGAATCAGAAGGCATACTGCATGAATCGCGGACTTTATCGCAAGAAACGTCAGAAAATCGCGACAACGCTTGTGCGGATTCTCGCGTACCTGCTAGCCGCGAGTTGCGCAGTAGCTCAGACCGGGAAACTTTCAGCCGAGAAGCAAGCCAAAATTGAAAGCACCATTTCTAACTTCATGGCGGCCAGCAAGGCGCCGGGCATCTCTGCGGCTGCTGTACAGGATGGAGAATTCGTGTGGTCAGCGGGCTTCGGCATGGCCGATCTGGAGAACTCTGTGCATGCGACATCACAAACGGTGTACCGCCTCGGCTCGATCTCGAAATCGATCACGGCCACTGCCGCCATGGAGCTTTGGGAACACGGCAAGCTGGATCTGGATTCCCCCGTGCAGAAGTACTGTCCGGCATTCCCGCAGAAGCCGTGGCCCATCACCACACGAGAACTTTTAGGGCATCTCGCTGGAATCCGTTACTATCTCGTGCCTGAAACTCCCTACTCCGAATCCCAGAGCGACCCCGAAGTGGGCAACACGCGTCACTTTGAAAATGGAATCGAAGCCGGCCTGAAGTTTTTCGCGGACGATCCGCTGGTGGCGCAGCCTGGAACACACTTTAACTATTCCACGCAAGGCTATACCCTGATCGGATGCGCGATCGAAGGAGCGTCCGGCGAGAAGTACGCGGACTACGTGCGCGAGCATGTTCTGGTTCCGGCAGGCATGCTGCAAACGCGTCCGGACGATCGCTTCGCCATTATCCCGTTGCGCGCGCGTTTCTACTCAAAAGATAAATCCGGTGCCGTGGTGAATGCGGAATTTCTGGATTCAAGCTACAAAGTCCCCGGCGGGGGCTGGCTTTCCTCCGCACCCGACATGGCACGATTCGAGGTGGCGATCCTCACTGATCGTCTGATCAAGCGCGCCACTCGAGACTTCATGTGGACACCGCAAATGCCGTCGGATGGGCTCGGACGGATGGTTTACGGGCTTGGGTGGCAAGGTGGAACAAGGAAAGGTGTGGGAGATGTGGGCCACGGCGGGTCGCAGCAAGGAACCAGCGCGATGATGCTGATTGTACCGGATGCGCGGGCCGGCGTGGTGGTGCTGATCAATTCCGACACAGCTGGCGCGTCCGAATTGGCACCACAACTCCTGGAGATTGTGTTGGGACTTCCTCCAGACGATCACAAAGAGATCACCGTCGATCCGAGGTTGTACGACAGGTACCTCGGAAATTACAACGTGAGTTCTTTCTTGATTAGCATTGTCCGGGAGGGCGATCATTTATTCGCGCAGATTAATGGCCATAAGAATGAGATATTTCCGGAGAGCATTCGCGAATATTTTTTTAAGACCTTTGACTCTCAAATCACTTTTGTGACCGACGGCAACGGTCGGGCGACGGAACTGATCCTGCACGAAGGGGGCACTGATTTGCACGCGAATCGGATCAAGTAATCTCCCATCCCGATTCAAGCGCGATGCGTGGGTCTGCGGATAATCGGCGTGAACCCTAAATCCGCTTCTGTGAAGTTGACCAGCGACTCCTGACTGACGGAGCAGTGTAGAGCAAAGTCGCCAACTCCCGGATGGTCGGCAACCCGGAAGGTATCCGGGTTCCACTCCGCGGATTAGTCCTAAGAAGCCGGCTTGTCGGAGTTGAAATGGCAAATGCAAACGGCGGCAGAGTTGCCTAAGGTAGGAGTCAGAATTCGACCGTTCGCCTCAACGGCGATCGGGGGCTGAAAGGGCGGACTCAATCTCTTGAAAGTGGTTCGAGGGGAATCCAGATTTCGACCGGTCCAATGGGTGTACCGGCTTCCGATATGCTGGTAAATCGCTCAAACTCTGGTGCGTTCTTCTCTCGACGTCCGGAGGTAGCCAGCCAATGGCCCAACAACCAGGTCCAGGTGTCGCGGAGCAAGGCTGTGTCGTTGACTTGAATGACCGCATACTCTCCCGCCTCAAGGGTCAGGCGCTCACCACCAACCACACCATCCGGGCCTTCATATGCGACACCGGTGAGGTAGTGGATTTTGCGATCGCCAGTGCAAGGCGACGCGCCATAGAACTTTGAGCTGCTCTCAAGCGCGGGATGGGCCAGGCGAAACGCGCGCCACTGCTGCGGGATGCCCTGAGAGGCTTTAGCCTGTGAATCGTAGGTCGCCATCGCGCCGATCAGTGACACCTCTTCGATAGTGCGGAAAACAGGGTTCGGTCGATCTGCCATGGCGCTAAGGGTACTACAGGTCGGATCGCATCGTAATTTCGCCTCCGCCATCGCGGCTCACGGGAAGCGATTCGGCCAGAGAGTGTTTAAGTCCTGATAAGTTCTATAAAGGGAGAAGTCAAGAAAAAACACATCTCCTCCGGCTGGAATTTTTCTTGCTTCTCAGCCCACTTGATCGAGCGAGATCTGTTCTGGCCTAGCGCGCCATGTGCTCGGTTGCGGGGCGCTTTGGCCCTCGGTTTGGGTTTTTCTCTACCAGCGGTTTTCATCGCTTCTTCGCGACGAAGCCTGTCAGTTCCGAAACCAACAAAGCAGAACGTGGTCAATTTGGCGACCATAGTTCTATTTGGGACTCGTGGCCCATAGCTTTTTCTGGTTATCCGAGAGGGCCTAGGGTCGGGTGTGCGACTGGGTGCCCGAGGCACACAGCGCCTAACTAATCAGCTGAGACTCGCTCTCGAACCAGAGTGTCTCGAGAACCTCACGGCCACCGCCAGAGAAATCCCCAGAGATGGAGCGGAAGCGCTCAGAAACACTCAAGCTGTTTGTGGTTTCAGATGTTGGGCGTCGAAGCACGCTCCTCTCTTCCACACGATTAACACGATGGTGGCAATCTTCCTGGCCAAGGTCAGCCGCGCCATCTCCGGCCGGATGCCCTTGGTCAACAAAGCGGTGTAGAACTCCTGAAACGGACCGGGTTTGCTCGAAGCCGCGATCGCCGCGCCCTTAAACAGATTCTTCAGATCGTGATTGCAGTTGTGGTTCAGTCCGCGAATGGAGCTCGGTTTCTTCGCTCGTTGCAGCTGCCCCTTGACACGACGGTGATCGGCGCTGCTTTGTGTCTCGATGCCAAAACCGCTGTACGTCCACAGCTGCCGCTTGGTGCGGAAACGGTGCGGAGTCTGCACAATGCCCAGCAGTACGGCTGATCGAATCGGACCGATCGAAGGAATCTGGCAGAGCCGTTTCCAGGCCTGGTGTTTCTTGCCCTCCGCCAACAACTCCCGCCGTACTTCCTGACGTACCGTCCGCAGCGCATCGAGTTGTTGGTAGTAAAACTCGGCCCGCCGGCGCACTCCCGGCTCGCCGATCTTTCCGAGCCACTCGGCTCGATGGCGCGGTGCATAGACCTGCTTGCCGGTACAAGGAATGGCCCAACTGCGATAGATGGCCTTCACCCGCGTCATGACCCGTCCGAGATCTTTGGTGATGGTGAGATAACTGCGCACCAGTTCCTTCAGGCTTCGTAAGCCGTGTTCACCGTGATAGACGGGGTTGAGATGATTGAGCCGCAGCAGCTCGGCCAACCGGCGTGCGTCGATCTTGTCACTCTGGTTGCCATCCCTCATGGAGGCATTCTTTCGCGGATCGCACACCACCAATTTTGTGACGTGGGGTTTCAGCAGGTCGTACAACCAGGCGGCCGAGGTTCCTTCTTCAAACGTGACCTGCAAGTCTCCGCGCAGCCCATCGATAAACTGCAGAATCATGCTGGCTTTGGTCTCGATCACGCATTCCATCGCGATCTTTCCCACACCATTCATCACCGCAATCGAAATGCTTTCCTTGTGCACATCCATACCGATATACTTTTTGCTATCCATTGAGGGCGTTCCTTTCTGTAGGGGTTGAGGCAAGCACCCAAACCCTACTCCAAAAGGGGCGCCCTTTTATATTGCGTCGGCTAGTGATGAGCTATTCTAGTTCTTGAGCCCACTTGGCCGAAAAAACGCGCATTTCGTGGAAGTAGAGAGGCATCCTTTATATACGTATATACGCGTGTGCGCGTGATTTTTCGAGGCGGGGGAGGGAATTGGCCGTGACAGTGTGGGATTCTAACCAATGATGGGGCAGCGTTCTAACCAACTGAACTACGTCCCCACCGCCAAAATCAACAACTTAACGTAAAACCTTGCAAATAATAGCTTTGCAAGATTTGCATACAGCGCAGGTGTGATAAAAGCAACACATCCAGATTTCGAATATCAGCCCCTCTTCCCTCTCGAGGAATTAGGTGATGCCGGACGGGTCCGATGGGTATCTGGCGCTACCGGCAAACCACCAGCTCCCGCGCGGGGACCGATTTTATCGTCGCCCGGAACGGTCGCATTTCTTCGCTCTATCTCTTTTTCGACAATCTTCCTTAAAGCAAAAATGCGCAACCTCAATGAGATCGAATGCTTTGTTAAAAGCTGCCAAAGTCTAGCATCAGAAGCAAAATCAAAAATCTTGAAGAACGTGAGCTGCATGACTTGCCAGACGCGGTCGTCTCTTCATTCATGCGCGACGCGCGAAGGGCCTCAAGGGCATTAGCAGCTGTCACCGGTGCCCCGGAAGTGCGCCTTCGGTTTTGTCGCCGCCGCTCCAATGTTTGTGGCCACCCGGGACACAGAGGAATTCACATGGCCCGACACGCTTTCCGCCGGCGTCATCCTTATATAGGTAGGAATATAGGTAGGCGCCTTATCCGTTGGTCTCGTTCTAGTAGGGACGGGATCATGGCGGAACGCTTGAAACCAAAAAGTACTTCCACCAACCGAATCCTCGGGGAATATGGAGGGCCACGGGAATCCAAACCACGTGCGGGGTTTGGGGCTCAGGTGCGCCTCCCTAGTGGATCCCATGATTTCGTTGCGACACGAGCAGCTGCGCCCCCTCTGGTACCTAGGATTCTTGGAGGGTACTTGGGCCTCTGTTAAAAAGTTACTTCTGGTCTAGAGCAAGACCTACATCGTACGGCGCAAGCTCGAACGTTTCGGCTGACTTGTCTTCGAGCAGCGATTTCATTGTGTGAGGTAGCACAATCGTTTTTGGCTGTTGAGAAAAATTGATGAACACGAAAACCTGTTTGTTCGCACCGACCCTCCGGCTGACTTCCACCCCATCAGGAACTGCCCCGAATACAGGCTTCACACCACTCTGTCTTACCAACTGTTCCGCCAGGTTTGTGACGAGCGTGTCGTCGAGTACCGCACCAACATACGTGATGGCACCTTTCTCCACAGCGTGCGTGACCACCGCCGGCTGCCCGTCGAGCCACCCATTGCTCGTTCCGTAGCGCAGCAACACCAGCGTGTTCGCATCCGTTGTCTTCAGCTGCTCCGCCCACAACGATCCCGCGCCGCTTCCGATCGTCCCATAGAGGGGTACGTTCCTCTCCAGCGCGTAGAATTGCTCGACTCGCGCGCCCAGTGCATCCGCGAGAAAACCCGGCTGCCTCTGCGGTAGTAACGCGTCGTACTCATCCTTCAGTCCGGCTCGAGGACCGAGCACAAGATGACCGCCGTTCTTCACGTAGTCCAGAAGATGCTTCGCGAGTGATTCAGGGATCAGATTCAAGTTTGGTGCGACCACTAATTTGTACGCATCGAGCGGCGCGTACGGGCTGACGACGTCCATCGATTGTGCGATCTTCCGCAGCGATTTGTAGTACGTTTGCGACATAGCGTACGTGTTGTACTGCCGGGTATGTTTTTGCCAGTCGACGGCCCAACGGCTCTCGTAGTCGTTCAGCAGTGCGACTTCCGAGACCACCCGTGTTCCGCGGAACGCGCTTTGCGTTCGGTCGAACTCCTTGGCAGTCTGTGTAACCTCCTCCAGCAGAGGTACTGGCGTGCCGTCCGCTCCTACCAGTGTGCCGTGCATCTCTTCCTGGCCGTTCGGCGCGCTGCGCCATTGCCAATAGCTCACGTCATCGGCGCCGTGCGCAATGGCGTGCCAAGCCATCGCGCGCGTTTCACCTTTATTTAGGTAGTTGTTGAGATCGCTCCAATTCACCGCGCCCGGCTGCGTTTCGATGACCCAGAAGTTCTCCCTCTTTAAGCCTCGCATCCCATCGTGGCTCATCCCATTTTTATCCGGATCCAGGTGCCCGGTACCCACATAGTCGTCCCACGAGGCGAAGGTCAGCGGATTAGCAATCGTGTACTGATCCAGTCCGTCCCATCCGAGCCCCATGAAATTCCCGGTGATGAATTGTCGTGGGTTTGCGTACTTTCGAATCACGTCGAGTTGATTTTGCTGATAGGAATTCCAAGCGTGTGTGACGAAACGCTTCCACTCCAGCATCAGAGCCGGATTGTGGGGCACGGTCGGGATTGGGATCTCACTCCAGTCGTCGTAAGTCTGGCTCCAATACGCCGTAGCCCAATACCGGTTGAGCGAGTCCAGGTTCTTGTACTTGTCGTGAAGCCAATCCTGAAATTGCTTTTTCGTGTCGTCGTCGTAAGACATCAGGGCGTAACCGTATTCGTTGTCAATCTGCCAGCCCACAACATTCGGATCGCTGCCGTAGCGCTTCGCCATTTCCTCCGCAATGCCCCGGCAAAACTCCCGGTACTTCACAGACGTGGGGGAGCCGTGCGCGCGGTTGCCGTGCGCCACGCGCTGCCCATCGGGCTCAACACGGAGAGTCTCCGGGTACTTATGCGTGAGCCAAGCAGGTGGGCCGGCGGTTGGCGTTCCAAGCAAGACAGCGATGTGATGTTTTTCAAGCAGGCGAATCGCGCGGTCGAGCCACCCGAACTCAAAACGCCCGTCGCTTGGCTCGATCGCGCTCCATGCGAATTCGGCGAGCCGCACAACCTTGAGGTGGGCATCTTCCATCATCCGAACCTCAGTCTCCCATCGCGATTCGGGCCACTGCTCGGGGTACCAGTCCGTTCCCATTTGGATCGCGTTGTGTCCCGGAATTTGCGTGGGAATGTTCTTTTCGTCGGCCTTGCGGCTCGCGTTAGCAAGCGATGAAAGAGCCAGAATCAGCAAAGCCGGTAGCGCGGTGCGTTGTAGCCGAGGCGGAGCCACGTCACCCTCCAAGGGTCTGATTGTCGCAGAAAACTAACGCCATTCAGATGCTTTTCCCGTGCGCTCGCTCCGTGGCACTTGGCTGACCTTGTGCTAAAGTCGATTCGCATTTCAGTATCTTGCGCGGGATGGCAGCTATGATTCCCATCAGCGTGGCGAGCGCAAATCGATGAGCCCCTTCGAACTGCCGAAACCACCTGCGGATCAGACCAGCGCCGTGAAAGCGTGGTCCGCGCCGGTCTCAATTCCTACCTATCACCCTTTGCCACCCGACGTAAACCCGATGTTTCTTGAGAAGCGCGTCTATCAAGGCAGCAGTGGGCGCGTGTACCCGCTGCCGTTCACGGATCGGATTTCAACTGAAGCGCGGGAGCACTCGTGGCAGGCGGTTCATCTGGAAAACGAATTCATCCGCGTCATGGTCTTGCCGGAGATCGGCGGGCGAATACACGTGGGCTTGGACAAGACGAATGGTTACGATTTTTTCTATCGCCAAAACGTCATCAAGCCGGCCCTCGTAGGGCTGGCAGGGCCGTGGATTTCAGGAGGGGTAGAGTTTAACTGGCCGCAGCATCATCGTCCGGCGACATTCATGCCAGTGGATTTCCAGATCGAACAACACCCAGACGGTTCGCAAACCGTTTGGTGCAGTGATCACGATCCGATGAACCGGCTGAAGGGAATGCACGGCGTCTGTTTGCATCCGGGAAACGCCTACATCGAACTGAAGGTGCGGCTCTACAACCGCACACCTTTTGTGCAGACTTTCTTATGGTGGGCCAACATCGGCACCCATGTTCACGAGCTCTATCAATCCTTTTTCCCATCGGACGTTCATTGGGTAGCGGACCACGCCAGAAGAGCCATGAGCAGGTTTCCTTTGTGCGATGGATGCTACTACGGCGTGAACTACGGAGAACGCGAAATCGCGGGCGTGCCCGCCGAGGAACGACCGCCGAATTTCGTTTCCCCAGGCACCTATCCGGCGAATGACTTGAGTTGGTACGCAAACATTCCAGTCCCAACCAGCTACATGGCGATGGGTTCAAGCGAGGACTTTCATGGGGGCTACGACCACCGGTGCGCTGCTGGGTTGGTTCTAATTGCCGATCATCACATTGCTCCTGGCAAGAAACAGTGGACCTGGGGCAATCACCCGTTTGGGTACGCCTGGGACCGCAACTTGACGGACGAAGATGGGCCGTACATCGAACTGATGGCCGGAGTCTACACGGACAATCAGCCAGACTTCTCATTTCTGTCCCCTGGTGAAACAAAGTCTTTTAGTCAGTATTGGTATCCGATTCGTGAAATCGGCCCAGCCCAAAAAGCGAACGTGAACGCGGCCCTTAGCCTCGTGGCGTCGGGGCGCAACGTACGCGTAGGCACCTGCGTGACGCAAACATTCCCCGGCGCATGCGTTCGCCTAGAAGCGCACGGCAAGAAGGTAGCCGAGTGGGTGCGAGATCTCGCACCCGGTAGGCCTTTTGTCGAGAATGTCGAATTGCCTTCGTGCATCAACTTGGCAGATCTGGCGGTGGTGATTGCAACCGGCGATAGACGGGAGCTACTTCACTACGTGACGCCGCGTGGGGCGGAGCCTAACGCTCCACAGGCCGCTACAGAGCCTCCCCAGCCAGAGGAGGTTTTAAGCAACGACGAGCTTTTTGTAATCGGCCTTCACCTTGAGCAGTACCGCCACGCCACGCGGTACCCCGAAACGTACTGGCGCGAGGCTCTGCGCCGTGATCCTGGCGACAGCCGCTGCAACAATGCCATGGCCCGATGGCACCTGCGTCGAGGCGAGTTTCAGGACGCCGAACGGCATTTCCGCCATGCAATCAACCGGCTCATCAGCTGTAACGCCAACCCATACGACGGTGAGCCGTATTACCACCTCGGTCTCACACTGCGGTATCTGGGGCGCGACGAAGAAGCCTATTCTGCATTTTACAAGTCCACTTGGTGCCAGGCTTGGCACTCCGCCGCATACTTGGCATTGGCCGAGCTGGATGTAAAGCGAAGCGATTGGAAGGCCGCACTCGATCATCTCAGGACCTCGCTGCGCATGAACACGGATCATCTGAACGCGCGCAATCTGATGGCGATTGTCTTGCGAAAGCTCGGCAGCAAGGAGGAAGCGGACGGACTGCTAAAGGAGACATGCACTCTCGATCCGATGGATTGCTGGGCCCGGCATCTGGCAAGCAATTCGGTGCCGCATGACAACCAGAGGCTTCTTGATGTGGCGCTCGATTACGCGCGTGCCAGTCTCTATGCGGAAGCAGTCGAGATTCTGGGGCATGCGGACATGAATGCTCACGATGGGTCGCTGCCAATAATTTTTTACGCTTTGGGCTACTTCCATGAGGTCTTGGGGGACACCGACGCAGCAACAGCTGCGTTTTCGGAAGCAGCCAAGGCCACGCCCGACTATTGCTTCCCGAGCCGAATCGAAGAGTTGCTCATTCTGGAGACGGCGATTGTCGTCAATCCCTCAGATTCGCGGGCTGCATATTACCTGGGCAACCTCCTTTACGACCGGTGCAGACACCGGGAGGCGATCAAGCAGTGGGAACGTTCCACCGAGCTGGATGCATCTTTCTCGGTCGCTTGGCGCAATCTTGGAATCGGCTATTTCAATGTGCTCGGCGATGCGGGCAAGGCTCAAGATGCGTTCGACAAAGCCATTCAGGTCAGCCCGGAAGATGCACGGGTCTTTTACGAACGCGATCAACTGTGGAAGCGAATCGGAGAAACTCCCCAGAACCGTCTGAACGAGTTTGAGAAATTTGCCAAATTGGTATGCAGGCGGGATGACCTTTCGGTGGAATTGGCCAGCCTGTACAACCAAACGGGTCAGCACGAGAAGGCACTTGCGCTGCTTGAGTCGCGCAAATTCCAGCCTTGGGAAGGTGGCGAAGGCTTGGTGCTCAACCAGTACGTTAGGACCCACTTGGCGTTGGGGCGGCGCGAACTCGCCGCTGGAAACGCAATCGAAGCACGACGATTTCTTGAAGCCGCGCTACGTTGTCCAGAAAATCTTGGTGAAGCCACGCACCCCCTCGCCAATCAGAGCGACATCTTCTATTTGCTCGGGGTGGCCGCCGACGCTGCGGATGATCGCGTATCAGCAGAGAAATGGTGGGAGCGCGCCGCGAAGCACAAGGGCGATTTTCAAGAAATGAGCGTGAAGTCGTTTTCTGAGATGACTTACTATAACGCGCTCGCTCTCAAGCGGCTGGGAAGAACGGCCGAAGCGGTAAAACTTCTTCATGATCTGCTGCAGTACGCTAAAGTTCTTTCGGAACGGCCAGTTAGAATCGACTACTTTGCCACGTCGCTTCCTGCGATTTTGCTGTTTGAGGACGATCTGCAAAGGAGAAACACGGCGACGGCGACAATTCTACAAGCCCAGGCTCACCTAGGACTTGGAGAGGTGGGCATAGCAGAAGAGATGCTTGGTCGAGTGCTGCAACTCGACCGTAACCATGCACTGGCCGCGGACCTCTTGAAGGAACTCAAAACCACTCCGACTGCTGGCTAGGATCGAGGGTGATTTATAGACTTTGCCGCGAACGTCACACCCGCAGGCACGACGGGGCGTTACAACGCCGGTTACATCTGGGGAATCTCCTCCGTCGCCGCTCTGGGGGGACTGCTGTTTGGCTATGACTGGGTGGTGATCGGAGGCGCTAAGCCATTCTACGAAAGCTACTTTCAACTGAACTCCGCGGCCCAGGTTGGTTGGGCCAACAGCTGTGCCCTGATCGGCTGTCTTGTCGGCTCGATCATTTCAGGCTGGACGAGCGACCGTTTTGGCCGCAAAAAGCTGCTTCTCCTTTCGGCTGTACTCTTTGCACTGTCTTCTGTCCTAACCGGCTGGGCAAACGGTTTCACTACATTTATAGTTTTCCGCATGATTGGCGGAATGGCGATCGGCATCGCCTCGAACGTCTCGCCAATGTACATCGCGGAGGTCAGCCCGGCGGCGTGGCGCGGACGGCTCGTAACGCTGAACCAGCTGACGATCGTCGTTGGCATTCTGGGGGCGCAAATCGTCAATTGGCTGATCGCGGACAAAGTCTCCGAAGGCGCAACCGCGGCATTGATCCGCATGTCCTGGAATGGACAACGCGGATGGCGCTGGATGTTCACAGCGGTTGCCTTTCCCGCCGTGGTGTTCTTTCTTGGCACTCTGTTTATTCCGGAGAGCCCGCGTTGGCTGGCCAAATCGGGATTTATTGACCAGGCCCGCCGCATACTCGCGCGCATCGGCGGACAGCCATACGGAAACGAAGCTCTCAGGGAGATTCAAAACGCGTTAGGACCAGAACAACAAGCCAACATGCTATGGCACGAACTGGTTTCTCCGAGCGTTTTGAAAATTCTGGTCATTGGAGTGGTTCTCGCTGCGCTCCAGCAATGGAGCGGAATCAATATCATCTTCAACTACGCGGAAGAGATCTATCGCAGCGCTGGCTACGGGGTGAGCGGCACTTTGTTCAATATCGTGATCACCGGTACGATTAATCTCGTGTTTACCATAGGCGCCCTGGTTCTAGTGGATCGGTTTGGACGTCGGGCTTTGATGCTGTTTGGCTGTGCGGGAATCGCTTTGTCCCACGCGGTGCTCGGAGTGACCTATCGTGTCGGAACCAAAGGCCTTCCGGTCTTGCTGATCACCCTTTGTACCATCGCCTGCTACGCACTTTCGCTCGCGCCGGTAACCTGGGTGCTGATCTCAGAAATCTTTCCAAACCGCATCCGTGGGCTTGGCGTCTCGATCTCAGTGTCGGCTCTCTGGCTGGCTTCTTTTCTTTTGACTTTCACCTTTCCCATTCTGAACCACTGGCTGGGCATGGCCGGAACTTTCTGGATCTACGGAGCTATTTGTATGGCAGGTTTTCTCTTTGTACTGGCACGGGTGCCGGAAACTAAAGGTAAGACTCTGGAGGAGATTGAGGGTGACCTGGTACGCACGTAGCCCTCGCCCCCGTGCCAGTTGTCTGTTCTTGTCCATACATTATAATTGCGTGTCAACTGGGATCTGCGGGAGTCGATGACCGAGGCGGAGATCGAGATCATCCTGCAGGCAGCCAAGGAGAAGTATCCGGAGGCACGGCCCCGGATCATCTCTGATAACGGCCCGCAGTTCATTGCCAAGGACTTCACAGAGTTCATTCGGATCTCGGGCATGAACCACGTCAGAACTTCAGAGACTGATTACTGGAGGAATCATGAGCACCGCAACCCCTTCTCCGCTCCGGCGCGAACCGCAACTTGCCGGACAAACAGTCGTTGTGATCGGTGGCAGTGCCGGCATCGGGCTCGAAACTGCTCGGTTAGCGCGAGCCGAGGGGGCGACGCTCGTGCTCACCGCGCGAAATCCCGAACGGCTCCAAAACGTAGCGAGCGAACTTACCGCGGCGAGCACTGTAGCCTTCGATGCCACCAACTTCGAGCGCCTCGCGCAGTTCTTCGATGAGCTACCCACCCATATCGACCACGTGCTGGTCACTGGACCCGGCCCCTACTACGCGCCGCTCGCCGAGTTCGATTTTGAAAAGGCACGCCGCGACGTCGAGGCTCACTTGCTTCTCCCACTGCAAGTCGCTCGTCACGCCGCAAACAAGGTTCGCCCGGGAGGCACCCTGCTCTTCATGGGCGGCACCGGTGGCCGCCGGACGGCGAAGGGATTCGCTCTCATCTCGGCTCTTACGGCCGCGATGCCGGCCATGACAAAAAACCTGGCGCTCGAACTCGCGCCCGTTCGCGTCAACCTCGTCGCTGCCGGCTTTGTCGACACACCATTGTCGGCGTCGATCCTCGGCAATCAGCTGGACGCCCGTCGCGAGCAGCTGCGCACCTCTCTGCCGATTCGCCGGGTGGTTGGACCAGCCGATGTGGCCGCGTTGGCCGTACACATCATGACAAACATGGCCCTTACAGGCGCCACTTTTGACATCGACGGCGGGCAGCAGCTCGTCGAAGGGTGAGCGTGCGTAAATGGCTCAAGCCGCTGCTTCAAGCCTCGCCGCTTCGTTCCGGGCTTCGATGGCCTTAACGGAGTTTTCAAACGCCTTCTCCAAAACGCTCCTGCCGATGGTCCTGAGCACAAAGCCGAGCACCCGTCCCTTGAGGTTTTTACCCTCGCGCACGACGATGACGTCAATGTCGGTCGTGCCGTTGGGCTGACGCGTGAAGGTGTAGGTGTGGCCGGACGCGCCTCCCCACACGTTGGAGTCGGTTGTCGTCAGGACGACGCGGTTGGGATCGGACCAATCGTAGTGCAGGCGTTCCCAGATACCGCCCGAGCCTTCGGTGACATCGGTTTCGGAGCGGCCGCGGCGATGCACCTTGAGGTACTCATCGGCGCTGTTGCCAAAGAGCTTCGAACGCCCAGGCCCGAAATCGGTAAGCCCGGAGACGTACTGCTCTGGCGTCAAAGTGGTTGTCTCGTGGAGGTGGATTTCTGCGTGTGTCATTGTCGTTCTCCTTTTTGCTGAAAACAGCTGCAAGAGAACAATGCAGTCAGCTCTCCAGCCGAAAACCGTTGAAAACAAACGAGGTGGGGACCAGAATTACGCCGAATGTTGAGCAAAATGACGAAGTATCAGCAAGTGGCTACGGGGCTGTGGCGCTATTTGGAGGTCGGAGGCTTCTGCCCGTACTTATCAATGCCCAGCCGCCGGATCTTTGATTCCAACGTCTGCCGGGGTATCCCAAGTTTCGCGGCCGCTCCGGAAGGCCCGGAGATTCGCCCTTGGCTTTCAGCGAGCGCCGCTTCGATCATCTCCACTTCGCGATCGGCAAGTCCGGAAAGCCCTTGGCGCGACGGTAGAGATTCAGCCGGGTCGCGCTTCAACCAGCTTTCCTCCACGACGAAAGCGTCAGTTTCCGCCAGGATGACGGCACGTTCTACCACGTTCTGCAACTCGCGGATATTGCCGGGCCAATTGTAGGCTCTGAGGAGCGACAGCGTGTCTTTATCGATACGCCGGATCTTCTTGCCGGCCCCTTTTGAGAACCGCGCGACAAAATACTCGACGAGCAATTGAATATCCTCCGCTCGCTCGCGCAGTGGCGGAACCGCGATGGGAACGACATTCAATCGGTAGAAGAGATCCTGGCGGAAACCTTCGGCAGCGACGGCAGCCGGCAGGTCACGATTGGTGGCTGCTATCAGGCGGACGTCCACGGAGATCGGATGGTTACTGCCGACCCGCTCAAACTCCCTCTCCTGCAGTACCCGCAGGAGCGCGATCTGCGTTTCCATAGGGAGATCGCCAATTTCATCCAAGAAGAGAGTGCCGCCGTCAGCGGCTTCGAACCTTCCCACACGCCGTTGCAATGCGCCGGTGAAAGCTCCTTTCTCGTGCCCGAAAAGCTCGGACGCGATCAGCGATTGCGGAATCGCCGCACAGTTGACGCGGACGAAGGCTCGGTTGGCACGCTTCGATCTGCGATGCAGAGCGCGAGCAATCAGCTCCTTGCCGGTTCCCGTCTCCCCCAAGATGAGAACGGTCGAGTCCGAGGGTGCGACTTTCTCTACCTGCTTGAGTACTTGCCGCATGGGTTTGCAGGAACCGACGATCTCTTCAAACATCGAAGAGCGATCGATTTCCTCGCGCAGAACGAGATTCTCGTTGCGGAGTCGTTCTTCCGTTTTCTTTTGACCGTCGATGTCGGTGGCCGTCGCGTACCAGCGGATAACCCGGCCGCGGTCGTCCTTTAGCGGGTTGTACTGAATGAGCTGCCAGCGGTATTCTCCGCTCTTTTGTCGCGCGCGCATTTCCAGCTCGAACGGAACTCCTTCCAGCAGTCCCGCACAACGCTCCTCGCGGACGCGATCGATATCTTCAGGATGGAAGACCCGCGCGAAAAAACCTTGATCGCTCAGCTCGTGCGCCTTGAGGCCCGTTTGGTCCAAAGCCACTCGGTTCGCATAGAGCGTCGTCCCGTCGGGCGCCAGGACCACGATCACCTGGCGAATCGCATCCGTGATGGTGCGAAGATCGGCCCTCTCTTCGCGAAGCTTCAGCTCGGAGCGTTTCAGGTCATCGATGTCGGTGTTGATCCCACACCAGCGGACGAGGCTCGCTTGCCCGTCGTGGATCGGCGCCGCCGCGATTTGGAACCAGCGATACTCGCCGTCAAACCTGCGGAGGCGTACTTCCGTCGTGCCGGCCTTTTGTGATTGCTGGAGATCCTGCCACCACGCTTCGAGCGTTTGGATATCGTCGCGATGAACAGCCGATTTCCACTGCGATCCGTATAACTGCTCCGAAGTGAGACCGGTGTATTCGCGAAATCGTCCGTTGATGAAATCCAGGGAACCGTCCGGCAGGGCGGACCAAGCCGGTGCTGAGACGCCGTCGATGAAAGCGCGCGCTTCTACGGGAGCCTGACCTTGGCCCGCACTCGTGCTCATAGCGCAATTCCAATGAACTGACGAAATGGCTGCTTCTTGCTGGGCGGATTATACCGCCTGCCCATGACGAACCGTAGCCCGGAGGTGCAACGCTGGGTTATGCGTTCTCCGGCTGCGTTTGTTCAGCGCGCTCGCGGAACATCCATTCGCGAACGTAAGAAGGGCATTGCATTAATTCAATGCCCTCCTCTCCGCAGCGAATCGGGAAGGGAACCACACCGAGATCCACCAGGGTGACTTCAGTCAGGTCCAGAACTTTGCGCACTCTGGCGGCGCTCATTGCCGAGCGAAGGCAGGCGATATGGTCCGACTGAATCCGCCCGCTGAGGATCAACCTGGTGGCACATCGATCGGAATCTTTTTCAATCCTCAACATGACTTGATCGCCCCAGCACGTAAGAACGCGAGTTTTGATCGCCTCACGCCGTGGCGCCCACGACGCCATACGGGGCCGCCGGTTTGCTGCGGTCACGAACTAACTGCACTATTCGTATCGCAGCGCCTGTGTTGGCGCAATCCGGGATGCTCGTCGCGCGGGCACGTAGGCCGCCAGCATGGTCACCAGAAACAGCGATGGCACGACGATGACATAGGCCACGATGTCTACGCCGCCGGCATTGAACAGCATGGAATTCATGAGCTGCTCGAGGGCGAAACCCATCGCCAGCCCGATCAACGTTCCCATCGCGACCAGCACGATGCCCTTACCCATCACCAGCCGCAGCACGTCTGAGCTTGCCGCGCCAAGCGCCATTCGTATCCCGATCTCGCGGGTTCTGCGGCTCACGTTGTATGCCACCAGACCGTACAAGCCCGCGACGGCGAGGAAAAGGCCAACGGCACCCATAGTACCGACCAGATCTATAGCAATGCGCGGCCCCTTCACGGCCATGTTCAGGTAGAGATCCTCGTAAGCCCTTGTCTGCAACATTGGCAGGTTCGCATCGAGGGCGCGCACAATCTCCTTCACTGGCGGAACCAACTGCAGGGGATCTCCCTTGGAACGCAACATCAAGATCATTCGCGAAAGAGGGTGCTGGGCTAGCGGCATATACACGAAGTCCATCGGCTTTTCTCTGGTGTCTTGATATTTGATGGTCTGTGCGACGCCTACAATCTCCACTGGTATCCCGGCGCCATTGTCGAGGCGGATGTATTTGCCCACCGCATCGCCTGCGGGCCAATAGTGTTTCGCGAACTGTTCATTGACTACGGCAACACGCGGCGCTTCCACGGTATCGGACGCCCGGAAGCCGCGGCCACGCAAAACCGGAATCCCCATGGTCTCGAAGTACCCTTCATCAATGGTGTCCATTGCGGACGTGAAGCTTTCGCGATCGCGCGGCATTTGAAATCGGTCCGGCACGAAGGCCACGCCGTCCACGCCATCTTGTCCAAGCGGAACGGTCTGTGTGAGAGCTGCGCTCTGAACTCCGGCTGACTCCCGCACCCGTTCGGCGAGTAACTCGTAGAACTGCTTGGTCTGAGCTGCGCTGTACTGCTCCAGGCGCGGATCGAAGCCGACCATCAGCAGATGGTCTTTGGCGAAACCGGTGCCATCCAGCAAGCTATGTTGGAAACTGCGGGCCATCAGGAAAGACGCTGTGAGCAGCATCAGGGACGTGGAAACCTGCGCCACAACCAGCAAGCTCCGGCCCCAGAGGCGTTTGCGTCCTGGCGCATCCACGTCGGCGGTCTTAAGACCGTTCACGAGGTCGGTGCGCGTGCCCTGTAACGCCGGGGCCAGGCCGCAGAGAAGAGCGCTCACGAAGGACAAAGCGAGGCTCACCAGCAGGGCGCGGGTATCCATGTTGAAGGGGATTCCGACCGGCAGGTCGGTCATAAATACTATATTTTGTTTGCTATGAAACCATTCGACAAAGCCGTACCCCACCGCGATCCCGGCCAGCCCACCTAAAGTCGCCAGAATCAGGCTTTCGGTCAGTAGGAGACGCATGACCCGGAAACGCCCGGCGCCAATCGCCAACCGTACGGCGATTTCGCGCGTTCGCGCGCGAGCACGGCTCAGCAGAAGTCCGGCAACGTTGGTGCACGCCACCAGCAGGACCGCCAGGGCAAGGATCACAAAAATCACGCCGAATTTCCAGTTACCGTCTTCTAGAGTCCGTGTTTGGAACTGGGTGTATACCGCCGCGCCGCGGCTGCGATTGACCTTGGGATACTCGATCTCAAAGTTTTTCGCAAGCACAGCGAGTTCATTCTGCGCTTGCTGCAGCGTCGTGCCGCGTTTCAAGCGCGCCTTTACGTTCAATTCACGATCGTCGCGATCCTCGAAAAGATTCTTTTGATTGTCGGTCGCAAACACTTTCGCCATTGTCAGTGGCATGTAGAAGTCCGGGTAGCCGAAGACTAGCATTCCCGGGAAGGTCTCCGGGGCCACGCCAATCACGGTGAAATCCGTGCCGTTCAGGCGAATCGTCCTGCCGAGGACGCCCGGGTCGCTAGCAAATTCGTGCTTCCAGAAGTCCGGCCCGAGCACCACCACGGCATTGCGACCGGGCACCTGGCCTTCGTCCTCCCGAAAACCACGCCCCAGCCGCGGCTCCACGCCAAGCACGCGGAAGTAGTTGCCGGAAACCATCATTCCGCCCTTGATCCGTGGTGTGGCTGCGGGTTCGGTGCTGAAGCCGACCGCCTGCATATCTGCGTAGGCGATCACGCCGTCGTAGCTCTTCGTTTTGTCCCGGATGTCTAGGTATTCGCGGTAGGAGAAATCGTCGAAGTTGCTGTCATGCGTGGTGCTCACCAGAGTGACCACGCCGCTCGGATGTGGCACCGGGTAAGGTCTGAAAATCAGAGCATCGACCATGCTGAAAGTCGCCGAGGTCATGCCGATTCCCAGCGCGAGCGTGATCACCACGAATGCGGCAAGCCCGCAGGTGCGGCGCAGGCTGCGGCTCGCGAAGCGCGCGTCATCGAGGAAGTCCGTCAACCAATGAATGCGTCGAATGTCTCGCATCGCTTCTTTGCGTTGTTCTAGCCCGTCCATCGCGCGCATCGCCGCGTAGCGCGCCTCTTTTGGAGAAAGCCCATTGGCGATGCCTTCCTCGATTTTGTGGTCCATATGGAATTGCAGCTCCTCATCGAGCTCCCGCTCCACCTGGCGGCCTCGCAGAATTGACCGCATGCGTAATTTCGACGTAAACCACCAGTGTTCCATGCGCATATGTGCTCCTAAGTCTCCGAAAGCTGGATGATCTGAGAGATTGCAGTCGATAGCCGCTGCCAGTTCGCCGCTTCCGATTCGAGCTGCCGCCTTCCCAGGCGTGTGAGCGAATAAAATTTCGCGCGCCGGTTATTTTCCGTCTGCTTCCACTCGGCGGAGATCCAGCCTTGCTGCTCCAATTTGTGCAACGCCGGGTAAAGGGATCCTTCGCTGACCTGCAGAACGTCTCCGGAGATGGATTTGAGCCGGAGGCTGATGGCCCACCCGTGCAAGGGCTCCAGTGCCAGGATTTTCAAGAGGAGTAGATCGAGAGTGCCTTGAACGAGATCGGTTGGTTTGCTCATATCGGTTTCCTAGGGGAGTATATCGGAGCTTCTCTCGGTAAGCAAGGGGAAACTGCGCGGATCGAAATACGAGGCTTGGGCGCAATTGCGGGCAACCTGGAGAGCGCTGGGATGAATCGGCATGTCCTTATGTCCAAGGAAGGCTGGCGTATTCAGTGAGGAAGAGTCTCACCAGGGCAAAAGCCACAGCCCTGTAGCTTGGATAGCAAGGAGGAAGGAAACCGAATCCTGAAAGCCTATCGACAAAGCCATCCTTCGGATGGTGAGCGAGTCATCTGAGCGGCTCGAGACATAGGTAACACTTCGTACCGGACACATGGGTAACACTTTGGGCCGAACGGATTTCCAGCTGTTCCAACACACGCATTTCCAGATCGAAGTATCAGTCTTTCCACGGGCAAACGAATGTCAGATTGAGTTCCCCGATCAAATTTATCTTGTAGCAATCTTCGGGGAAGTATTCTGCGATGACTGGAGAACGTACGTGTCGCGTACCCTTTGCAGCCCCGCGTAGGGTTTTTCACTTTGATCCCTGACGCTCTGGCTGATTGGCGGAGCAGGGCAGGTACTGAAGGTCGTTCGACAGGATCTTGCGTTGATTCTTAGCGGCGCGACAGCTTGGGTATCAATACACGTCGGTAGTTCAAAGGAGACTTGTCAATGAATCTCTCAGGCAGGGTTCGTCTTGCAGTTTTTGTCTCGCTGGCACTCCTTGGAACCGTGGGCTTGGCAAGCCCGGCTAGCAGTGGCTACCATCTGCTAAAAAGCATTCCGATAGGGGCAGCGCCGGGCGAGGCCGAATACTTCGATTACGTTACGGTCGATCCCGCTGGCCGCCGCATATACATTGCTCACGGCGCCGAGGTCAAGGTGCTTGATGCCGATAAGTTTTCCGTGGTGGGCTCCATTACCGGGGTCAAACGTTGCCACGGCGTGACACTGGTGCCAGAACTGAACAAGGGATTTATCGCCGATGGCGATGGAGCCAAAGTCGTGATTTTCGACGTTAACACGCTCAAGATCACCGGCGAAATCGAGACCTATCCTGACACCGACTCGATTACCTACGATCCAGCATCGAAGATGGTTGTTACCTTCAATGGTGACAGTAAGAACGCGTCCGTGATCGATCCGGTGAAAGAAACCATGATCAAAACCATCGATATGGGCGGTGCTCCGGAACAGCCGGTCGCGGACGGGAAAGGAACGGTGTACGACAGCAACAAGGACACCAGTGATGTGGTGGTCATCGATACCCACACCCTGACGGTCAAGACGCGATGGTCCATCAAGCCCGCTGGACAGGCCGTGGCTCTTGCGCTAGACCCGGATCACCACCGCCTATTCTCCGCAGGGCGCAATCCCACTGCGCTGGTGATGATGGATGCGGATAGCGGAAAAGTGCTCCAGTCCTTCCCGATCACGGCCGGAGTCGACGCCAATGTCTATGATCCTGCAACAGGTCTCGTGTTCTCTTCCACGCGCGCGGGCGTCCTCCACGTCTTCCATGAGGACACGCCGGACACGTTGACGGTGCTGGAAGAGATTAAGACCGAATATGGAGCCAAGACAATGGGGCTTGACCCGAAGACCCACAATCTGTTTCTGGTCACATCGGACTTTACGCCCGCCAGCGGGCCGAAGGGGGAGCGCAAAGCCATCAAAGGCACAGCCCGTGTATTGATTTATGGGCGTTAGGAATCTGGCGTAAGGGAAGAAACCTACAATGTGATGTTGCCGGGCCAATCGCACATGGAAGTACTCGGGGTCAGAAAACATGGGTAATGTCACTAAGGGTCCAACCGTTTCTCGAGCTCTCGACCGTTTTCCTGACAAGGTCGAAATCCATCTTTCGGCCCTCTCGAGAATACGTCAGTCGCAGGATCTACAAGAGTGAACAGTAGTTAATTGTCGCTAACGATGGAGCAACCGGTGGATAGAATCGGAGTTACTAGAAATTGGTCAGAATACTTGCCGTGTGTCTTAGGTGCCCGCGCAGCTCGCTGCGACCTCGTGAGGCGTCCGATTTTAGCCGACTAAGGCAACTCTTTGTAAGCGCGTATCTCTGCGGATTTTTGTTCATGATGGGGAACCGCAATAAAATATGTATTCAATTCACGGACAAGTAACCCGGTTTGGGCCCGATAGCCGGTCGCGATCCTTTCCATCAAGTCGTAATGATCAGGATCAATTTGTTGGAAGACGTCGAGAAAGCCATCACCGGCAATGTAAATTCTTTTCATACGCTCGTCGAAGGCTAGATCATCTGCGTGGCTAACGGTCTGATGACTGGACACAACTTTGCCCGTTTCCGTATCGAGCACCACGAATTTACCCGGCTTGCGGGTTACGGTGAACAAACGGTGGTCGGGCTCATCAAGGGTTAAAGGTGTGTTTTGACTGCCTTGGTCGGCAATCGACCAGGTCTGGCTCAGGGTCAGCGTTCTTCGATCAATCACTCCAATCGCGTTATGGCCGGTAATGCTCACATACATACGGGAACTCGATTTTTCAATTGCTAGCGCCTCAAGGTGGTCGGAATCAATTTTCATCTCTGACACTAATTTTTCAGTCGCAGTGTCGATCACGCTGATCAATTCATAAGGGACATGGGCCTCTCTGCCCCCATTTACGATGTAGAGATACCCGGTGGTCGGATCGTAATTCATGGAATCTGCATCATTGAGCAGTTTTATCGTTGCGATAGGCTGGTAGGTTTCGCTGTTATAAATCCTGCAGGCCGGCAAGTCGCCATCGACGACGAATAGCTTTTTCAAGTCTTCACGAAAAAGCAGGGAATGGGGCGCCTTGAGATCTGTAATGGTGTGCAGCAGTTCGTGCGTCGTTAAATCAAAGACCAAAACCTTTGAGTTTTCTTCCGCCGCCACAAACAGCCGGGCGCCGTTAAGATCCACGGTAAAGTGGTCAAAATCACCGTCGTGGAGTTCAGGCAGCGGGATGGATTGCGATAGCTCGAGCGCCTTTCCCTGAGCCCAAGCCCCTGCTGCCAAAGCGAAAAACATCGTAACCAGAATCATCGCCCGCAGTCTGTTCAAGTTTAGCCTCTCACCGTAAATTGTTCCTGCTATCCCACACAAAGATCACAGCCAAAAAACTTTGGTCTCTTACGGGCTGCGATGCAGAACGAATTTGCCGGTCACCAAACTAGCTTTAACCCGAATTGAATCTCTCGCGCTGTGGTTGTCGTCGATGTCAGCCGACCAGCCACGCCCGTGGGTGCGCCAGTGGAATCGAAGATATCGGTATTGTCCGGAGTGACCGGCACAGAAAAATTAGCCCGATTCAGAATATTGAAGAACTCCGCGCGGAACTGCACGTTAAAGGTCTCGGAGATTTTTCGCACCGGATTATTCTTGAAGACAGAAAAGTCAAGATTCGCAAGGCCTGGTCCTATCAGGATATTGCGCCCGGCGTTACCACGTAGGTTGAAGCACTGTGGGTACACGCCGACGGTGGAATCGCAATTGGCGTTGTAGAAGGCTTGGTTGGGAGCTGTTGGCACCGTGAAGCACTGGGTTTTGATGTAGTTATTTGGGTTACTCCGATTGACCAGCGACTGACAGCCCGGACCGCTTAGGCGGTTCGGGAAGGCCCACGGATCGCTGCTGTTGAGGCCCTGGGGATCGCCGTCCGTCCCAAAGGTCGCACTAAAGGGCACGCCATCGTTCGCCTTGAAAATCGCGCCGAGCTCCCAGCCCGAACCCAGCCAGTCCGCCAGTCCGAAGGCGGACTTCAGCCGCGGCACCTGCCAAGTGGCGCTGATGACCACCGTCCGCCGAATGTCAAAGTCAGACAGTCCGCGGGTCGAGCTCAGGTCGTACCAAGGCAAGCTCGATAACCCATTCGAGAAGGTATCTCCTGCAATGCTTCCGGAACTGTTATCTATGCTCTTTCCCCAGGTGAAAGATCCTTGTAACTCGAGCCCATGGCCCATTTTTTTGGTGATCCCCGCCAGCAGTGCATCGTAGAAGGAGTTTCCGGCGTAGCGCATTCCATAGATTTGGCCGAAGCTGGGGTTCAGCACCGTTCCGCTTCCAACCGGTGACGGAAACAAGTAACCCTGGGGCGTTTTAGTGGGAACCACGGTGTCAAGGTCATCCACTCGAGCTCCCTGATGGACCCCGCGCGACCCTACATAAGCCACCATGGCCGTCAGGTTCCTCGCGAGGGTGCGCTGTACATCCAGATTCCATTGCATGACGTAATTGCGATGCGGATGCGGTTCAATGTAATTCGCTACAAACGAAGACGCTCCGAGCAGCGGGAGCGCCCCTGTGTAGAATGTGCCCGCGAGCGATTGGCTCGCCGTATTGCGCGCCGTACCATGTTGATAGAAGGGACCTTGCTTACTGATCATCAGTGAGAACTGGTAGGGCAGAGGCAGGACGTCAAAAATACCGAACCCGGCGCGTACCGCCGTCTTGCCATCATGGAACGGGTCCCATGCCATACCCACGCGCGGCTCAAAGTTGTGCAGCGTTGGGTTCGAGAACAAAGGTGATCCGAGCCGCTGCGCAGGGTCCGTAAGCGTTTGTAGGCTCGCCAACGCATTGTGAACCTCTGTAGGAACAGTCGCCATTTCCCAGCGCAGGCCCAGGTTCAACGTGAAGTTGGGCCGCCAGTGCCAATCATCCTGGACGTAAAGTCCGAAGACGCTTTGCCGAAGGCCTCGCTCGTCCACACTGTTGGGAAGGCCGACCTCAAAACGGCTCGGTTTATTGACAAGGAAATTATGCAGGGAACCGAAAAAGAACCCGCCACTCTGATCACTCAACACAGTCTGATTCAGTTGGATTCGCTCAAAGGCGGCCCCAAATTTCAGCGAGTGCGTACCAACGGTATAGAACGCGTCATCGTAGGCCTGGTAGGAATTCCAGAAGTATTCGTAGCGTGAGCTGCCGTTCACCCCTCCTGTGAAAACTTGCAGCCCTGGAACGCTTACCGCGGAGGCAAATTGCCCAGGCAGGGCAGCCAGAGAGGGGTCCTTAGCCAAGGAGTTGATCGCAGTAAATCCATGGTCGTTGTCCGTGACGGCCCGGCTAAATCCGAAGCGGAAGGAGTTGAGCATCCGGGCGCTGATGATGTGGCTTTCTTCCAGAGTGGCGACCTGGCGGCGCGTCTCGGAGTTGATTATCACGGCATCGAGACCGTCGGGAGCATTGTAAGGGGTGACGTCGCGTAAGTAGGTGCCCGTAAGTGTATCTTTCTCCGAAATCTTCTCATCGGCTCGGAATGTGAAAAAGTTCTCGTTGACGACCTGTTGAGCCGCAAACGTGTACGATCCAACGTTTGCCCCTGGCGTGGTGGAAGTAGCCGGGTGCCAGAAAGGCAAATATTTTTGGACCGAGGGATCAACCGTCACCTGACACTGGTTGGCGACCACGGTGGGGATGCAATCGCTTGGAAAAAGGGATGGGTCTGAGTAGGTAAGCAACCCGTTTCGCGCGGCATCGGAAGGCACATTTGTTGGAGTGGCAATGCCTTTCGATTGCCGAATACCTTCATAGTTCCCAAAAATGAATAGCTTGTCCTTACGGATCGGACCACCCGCGGAGGCGCCGAACTGATTGCGCTTGAAAGAAGGCTTCTGAATACCGCCCGCATTATCGAAGAAATTCGCGGCGTCGAGGGCGCTGTTGCGCAAGAATTCGTATACGCTGCCGTGGAACTGGTTACTTCCAGCGCGCGTGACCGCATTAATGACTCCGCCGGAAGTTCTCCCGTACTCGGCAGAGGTATTGCTCGTCAGCACCGAGAATTCCTGAATCGCGTCCACGCCGACATTGCCGCCGAGAACACTGCCAGCTCCTCCGTTTGCGAAGTCCTCAATGCTGATGCCGTCCAAGCGATAGTTGTTCTGCTGGGGCCGCGCGCCGTTGATTGCCACTTCATTCTCAAAACCCCGATTACCACGATTGGAGCCGGCCGTGAACGGAGACTGCGTCTCCACGGCAAGCACGCCGGGGTGCAATGTCGCCAAATCCGTCCAGGAACGCCCATTCAGCGGTAATTCGCGGATCGTCGTGGAGTCCACGACGGCTCCAATCTCTGACGTAGCCAATTCAACCGCAGCGGCTTCCGCCGTTACCTGCACCGTTTCGCTGGCCTGACCCACATTCAAACTGAAATTCAGGACCTGTTGCGCGCCAACCGTCAAAATGTTGTCTTTGCTCACGGTGGTCGCGAGGCCAGCAGCCGAGGCGGTGACCTCATATACGCCGGGTAGCAAGTTGGGCGCTGTATAAAAGCCTGCGGCGTCCGCTTTGACGCTACGAACAGTTCCGTTTGCCAGGTTCCTGACCGAAATCTGCGCCTCAGGAACGACCGCACCCGACGAGTCGGTGATCGTACCCAGAATGGTCCCGCCGACGATCTGTGCATGCGTTTGAGGTAGTCCAGCCAGACAGAGCAGCAGGCCTATCAGCAGAAGCCCTCGTTCACGAACTTTTCGCGTAATCGCCATAGCTCGACTCATCTCTGCACGCCCCATTGCGCCCAGGATAAAATCGCTGGAACGATGTCAAGGCAGAGTGGTCGGGCGATTACGCTGAGATTAATTCAAAGTAAATCCAGACGCAGACGTCCAGTGGAATTCTTGAACAGCATCCTTTTTCGGGTGACTAGAGCCCCGAACGCGATCTCCCGGCGTTTGCGGATCTTTGGCAATGTTCGCGACGTTGCCCGCATTCGCTCAAGAATTCTCCGACGTGCCTCGCCATCTGGGGCATCTGCATTCATGTCTTCCCGACCGGTTCTTGATCCCTTCACGCACCAAATCCACCGCGTGCAGAAATTCTCGGGATCGTTTCATGCCTGCAGCTTGATCAGTTCTGTTGAAGCGAGAGTCGCGCCGCCTCAGTTCCTTGCAACGGAAGTTGTAATGGGTTCAGCTGCTACCTTGACGCGACTCGTCCTGCGATCCTGTAGCCCGCATAGCCTACTTAAGGGTTAGATTGCAGGATTAGTTGGCCCGGATGCAACTGACGATAAGGCAGTTAGGATTCGCGGCCCCAATCCTACGAACCAGCGATCGTCTGAAAGCTTCTGAAGCGAAGCGTCCGCTGACCCACACCTCACCAGCCGCACTCGATCAGGGAGGGCGGTCTATAGTTGGATCGAAGGTCTTATGGGTCCGGTTAGCGTTAACCAAGACCTGCCCCGAAGAATCAAGCTTACAGAGTCTGCGAACTGCGACAATGCTGTAAACTCCGGACCGTCATGCAGCCCACTGCGATGGCCGCGTTGTTCGGGCTTCAGTGTTTCCACGTGCTGTTCCTGGCCTTGCACGACTGGGTTTCGTTAGGAACACTCAACGACGTGGGGGCAGTGCGCGTGGCGAACCCACGTTCCAAACTGGTCGCAGGGACGCTGATCAGCCTCACTCCCTTTGCGATCGGACTAGCCGCCAGCGCCATCTACCTTGGCAGAGCCTATCCGACATGGTTGTTCTGGTGGCTCTGGATCAGCTACGGCCTTTTATTCGTCGGCGAGTTGAGGGCGTGGTGGATTCCGTACTTGTTTCACGCAGAGCCAGAGCGTGCGGCGCGGTATCAGGTGATGTTCGGAGCGACGCACACTTTTCTACCCCAACGCAACGGCATCCGGGTGAATACGCTGCATGTGATACTTCACTCAGCAACGCTCACCACATTGGTTGTGCTAGGCGCGCTCACGGCATAACAGGGGTGGCCTACCTCCTGAGTATTCGAATTGCCGGACCTAGTTTCCGATTCGCTATTCAGATGGGATGAGAAGGCACTGGACAGCCGTATTGAGCGCCACCGAGCCTGGGTAGTATCAAGCATGCGTGCGCGATGGATATTGCCACTAACCAAACTTCGATTCTGAGCAGATATGTCATGCTCGCGCCGTGGGCGCTCTTACCTACAATTGCGTGGGCCTGCGCAACGATGGTTATCATTCGCTTCTATGGTGCCCACGCAACGCAGGGGATTTGGGCATTATTTTTTGGGATTCCGGGTGTCGCGGTCGGCGGTGGTCTACTCTACGTGACAGGTTAAGAAACGGCTTCTTACGTTGGGAGGTTTCTTGGGAATTGGCTTTTCTGGTTCATTGTGTTGAAGGTCGCTGTTGTTTTGAAAAATAGATTCGCCTAAGCCCACTTGGATTACCGCTGTTTGTGGGCAGTGATATTTGCAAATAACATGACCATAGAATCAGCCAGTTACGGGCGGCGCGGAGGATGGGTCTTTGGGCAAGCCGCCGAAGCGGACCCGAGTGGCTACCAACACCTAACTTCCTAAAACGCCGTTTCTGGACTTTCCGTGTAGCCGAACCTGCCTATTCCTGTCGAAGGGCCACCACCGGGTCCACGTGCATTGCTCTTCTCGTAGGAACGAAGGCAGCTAATAGAGTAACCACAATAAGGGTCACTGCGACCATTGAAAATGCCAGGGGGTCGCTCGGTTTCACGCCAAACAGGAATTTCGCCAGCAGCCGCGTCAGGCCAAACGCTCCAGCTAAACCCAGAACAGTTCCAACCACGGCCAGACGCATACCCTGGCCCAGCACCAGTCTCATGATTTTTCCCTGGTCCGCTCCCATCGCCATCCGGATTCCAATCTCTTGCATGCGTTGCTCCACGGCGTAGGACATCAATCCATAGATTCCGACTGCAGCTAGCAGCAAGGCAATCGAGGCAAATACCGTAAGCAGCAGCGTGTTGAAGTTCTGCCGCGCATTGCCCTCGCTGATCAGCTGATCCATGTTGGCAACATGCGAGGGCGACAACTGGGGATCCAGGCCCTCGAATTCATTTCGAATGGCGGAAGCCATCGAAAGCGGATCGCCATTCGTCCGAATCACCCAGCTCAACGGCAGCAGGCTGGCACCGAGTCTGGTTAATCCGTCTGTAATCTGGCTTTGAGGAACATACATCACGGGCACCATTCCAGCGGCTAGCCCGCTCTCCGTCACGGTGCCGACGATGCCGACAACTTCACGTGCCGGCTCCTCGAAATCGGCGCCAAGTCCTTTGGCGATCACCATACGTTGCCCGATGGGATCCTTGTCGAGCCAATACTTTCGCGCGAACGCTTCGTTGACGATCACTACATGGTCTGTCCTTCCCGTATCCGTGCGGGTGAAGTAGCGGCCCTGAAGAAGAGGAATGCGCAGCGCCTCGAAATATCCAGGCGAAACAAACCGCCAATACTCGTCGCCCTCCCATTTTTCGCCGCTCTTCGGCGTATGGCCCTCAATGCTGAATGGCAAGTCGATGCCCACCTGGTCCATCGGCACAGAGACCGCGCAGGCGGCAACACCAACACCCGGCAAGGCTTGGATGCGTTCCGTTGCCTGCCGCACCATATTCTCCACTTGCGTGGTGCTGCCGTAGCGGCTCCCGGAAATCGCGGTCCTCAGGGTAAGCAGGTTGGAAGGATCAATTCCAGACTTGACTGAGCGCAGCCCGGCAAACGTGCGAATCATCAGCGCGGCACCGGCGAGCAATACTACCGCCAGCGCAATCTCACTGATCACCAGCAGTCCTCGAACCCGGCTGTGCTTGAATCCTGTTCCGGAACGCCCGCTGGATTCTTTCAGAACCGCATTCACATCGAAGCGAGAGACGCGCAGCGCGGGAAACAGTCCGAACAGCAAACCGGTGGCCAGCGATATGCCAAACAAAAACAAGAGTATGCGCCAATCGACCAGCATCAACCCGCCCAGGGAATGTTCGGGAGCATTGATACGCGGAATGTTCCCGGGACTCAACGCGAGCAGTACGCGAACGCCGATGCTGCCCAAGAGCAATCCGGCCACGCCACCTGCCAGGCCCAGCAGCATGCTTTCTGTCAGAAGTTGCTGGATGATGCGTCCGCGGGTCGCTCCTACCGCGGTACGAATCGCGATCTCCCTCTGCCGTCCGGTGGCGCGTGCCAGCAACAGACCGGCAACATTTCCGCAAGCAATCAGCAGCACAAACGCCACTGCGCCCGCCAGAATCAGAAGCGCGAGACGCACCTCGCCGCCGATGGCCACCCGCAGCGGAACCACATGCACGGTCTCCAACTTGTCCATGACGTCGGAGTGGGCTGCACGGAATTGATCGGCGATCACTGCCAGCTCGGCCTGAGCCGACGCAATGGATGCGCCGGGCCGAAGCCGCCCAGCCACGTAGTAGATGTGCCCCTGATTCGTACTGTTGGGATCGAATTGCGCCGGAAGATAGAGATCGGTGGGCGGATCAGGCTGATAGTCCTCAGGCAAGACCCCGAGCACAACATACTGCTCTCCACTAAGGATAATCGGCTTACCCACAATGTCGCGGTTTCCACCCAGGCGGTTCTTCCACGTGTTGAACGTGAGTACCGCAAACTTGCCCTCGTTTGGCAAGTCCTCCTCTGGGGAAAAAGTCCGCCCGAGAAGCGGCGTGACACCAAAGACGCTGAAAAAGTCCGCGGTGGCGTGCATTCCATTGACTGGATTGGGGCGGTCGCTCGTGCCCAGATTCAGGCTGACGCTGCCGAAATCATAGGCTGCCATCGATTGAAACGCCTGGCCCTTTCGCCATGCCATGAATTTAGGAATGGAAACCGACGATCCGTTGCCGTTCGGGAACTTGCGCTGGATGCGCATGATCCTCTCCGAATCGGGGAATGGCAGCGGGGCCAGCAGAACCCGGTCAATCACGGAAAAGATTGCCGTGTTGGCGCCGATGCCGAGCGCGAGGGCCAGGACCGCGACGATGGTGAAGCCAGGACTCTTGATCAGAACGCGAAAGGAATGGCGGACGTCGGCCAGGAGCGTTTCCATAGTCGCTTATACGGAAAGGGGAGCTAATTAGTTTCCCAAAAATGGTGGGGGAATGACGGGCAATCTGGGAGTTATTTCGGGCCAGAAGTCGCTTCTGGGCGTTGGAAGCTCCATTGGCTATTGCTGCCGATCGCGGGCGGATGGCGGGCTCGGAGTCAATCCACTTGAGTAACGCTACTCGCGCGCGTGAGTCTCCCGTGACGCCCTTGAAGTCACCTTCGGGATGCTGGCCTACCGGAGGCTACCATCTGCTTAAGCATTGCATGGTACGCAGGCGCTCCACATCCTGCTAGGATTCCTGCCGGCCGAAACTGATTCACCTTTCGCCACCCCCATGTCACTCGATTGGACCCACGGAGAATTGCAAGAAGGCCTGCGCTGCTTCCATTCCGGTGCATTCTTCGAAGCTCACGAACATTGGGAATCGGTGTGGCTCGCGGCGCAAGAGCCGGAAAGGACGTTTCTGCAAGGGCTGATTCAGGTCGCTGCTTCTTTCCACCATTTTCAGCGCGGGAACTGCGCCGGAACCATTTCGCTGTTGCGATCGGCCTTGCGCCGTCTGGACCGATATCCGGAGACCTTCGCCGGTATCGCTGTCACGCCGCTTCGCGCGGCTGTCCGCCTATGGCTCGAAGCCCTCGAAACGGTCCCGCAGCCTTCCCCACCGCCTCTCCCCCAGCTCCAACTCGCAGAAAGAGGATCACTTCCCTGAGCGTGTTTTTCAGTCCTGCCCGATTATGGCGGGCGTTCGAGAGCGATGTATTCGAGGCAAGGCGCGAGAACAGTTTCAGGTGATCGAGGATCGCGCGACTCTGAAACCGTAGTCGGTGTATTCGAACTCTGGCGGAATACTCGATCGCGCCGCGGTGCGAGCAACCTTGATGTGGTGTCGCCAGGAGCCACCTCGCGAGGCTCGGCGACCGGCGTTGGCAGGCCCTTGCGGATTTCGTTTGGGAGAGTAGCTGTAGTAGCCGGCGTCGTACCAGTCGACACACCATTCGTGCACGTTGTCGCCCAGATTGTAAAGCCCGTAAGCGTTTGGCGGATATAGACCCACCGGCTCAGGACCACTCTTCCAACGCCGGGCGTAGTCGGGAAGCAGCTCGGGAGCCGTGTCTCCCCACGAGTAGAGTGCACCCTCGGCGCCGCCGCGAGCGGCACGCTCCCACTCGGCTTCGCTAGGCAAGCGATAGGACTGGGAAGTCGTGCGACTTAGCCACTCGCAATACTTCACAGCCTCATGCCACGATATCGCGACGACAGGCATCTTCGGGTGATTGAAGTTTGGATCGTTCCAGCAAAACGGCTGAGGACACCTCATTGCCGCAAGAAAGCAGGCGTACTCCTCGTTCGTGACCTGGTAAGCGGCAAGCTCGAAGGCATCCACCCAGACGCGGTGCAGAGGCTTTTCATCATCGCGCCCGATTTCGCAGCCCATCCAGAACCAACCCGCTGGGACGCGCAACATCACAGGTTCGCTGGCTTCGATCCGGGCCTTCAGAGAGGCTGCCATGCACGGCCTTTCAATCCGAACTTTCCCCTGCAACGGGGTGAGGACGTCTTACGAAGACACGATACGCTGGAGCAACGCCGCGAGCAAAGTTTAGTCGATCTGTCTTTGTTGACTCGACGCGTACCAACTTCCCCGAACCCCGTTTCTGGACAGATAGCAATGCCCGCAATGCGCCAGTACACATTTCATCCTTCAGAAGGCGCCTGCCTTACTTCCGAATCTCCGACAATCCCATCGGAATCGCATCGCCTCCCATCAACGGATGATGTTACGAAATGATATCCGCCAACGACACTACCGCATTCGTCAAATTGCCCGTCACGACAGCCGTTAGAAGGCACGGCCGGCAGCGCCAAACGCAACATAGCGAACTGACATGTAATGCCTGCGGCAATGGCCAGATCCTTTTGACCGGGCCGATATTTCCCGAGTTGAGCTTGCTAGCTTCTTCTCTCCTTGACATCCTACCTATTCGTCGTTTTAATATGTCGATTGCCTAGGAGACGTGATGCCCATCGAAAAATCTGACCTGCTCCAAGGAACGCTGGACATGCTCATCCTGAAAATCGTCGCTCTGGGCCCCGTGCATGGCTACGGTATCTCCCTCCGTATCCGCCAAATCTCACAGGAAGTTCTTCAGGTGCAGCAAGGCTCGCTCTACCCCGCTTTGCACCGCCTGGAAAAACGAGGATGGCTTGCCGCTGAGTGGGGCGAGTCCGAAAAGGGTCGGCGGGCCAAGTTTTACAAGTTATCGGCGAAAGGCCGCAAGCAACTGGCGAGCGAAGAATCGAACTGGCAGCGGCTGGCAGGAGCAGTGGTCAACATTCTGCAAACCGTGGAATGAGAGTCTGTCATGTCCTGGTGGAAATCCCTTTTTCCCAAGCGCGCGTCTGATGAGCAAATGAACTCCGAGCTTCGCTTCCACATTGACGAGCTCACCGAGGAATACATCGCGGCAGGCATGTCGCCCGGAGAAGCCCATCGGCGCGCCACGCTCGATTTCGGCGGCCACGAAAATTTCAAGGAACAAGTCAGGGACGTCTACCGCGTCCGCCTCCTGGACGCCACTCTCGCGAATCTCAAATCCGCCTTCCGCTTCATCCGTAAATCTCCCACTTTCTCCCTAACCGTCATCCTCACTCTCGCTTTAGCCATTGGCGCCAACAGCGCCGTTTTCTCCGCCATCGACGCCATCCTCTTGAAGCCGCTACCTTTCCCACAAGCCGATCAACTGGTGCGCGTCGACCAATACGATCCGAATAATCCGAGACCTTACAACCTTGTTGCTCCAGCCCGTCTCGAGGACTGGAATCGTCTCAATTCCACGTTTCAAGCGCTCACCGGCTACTACACCGAGGACGTCTCCGAATCCACCGGCCCTCTGCCAGAGAAAGTGACTCGTGCTTGGGTTTCTCCGCGCTTTTTTCAAGTCTGGGGCATGGTGCCCGCGCCGGGCCGGGAATTTACGCCGGAGGAGGAGGCCCTCAACGGCCCGAATGCGCTCCTTATTAGCGACCGTTTTTGGCGCCGCCGGTTCAACGCTGATCCACACGTCATCGGGAAAAACCTGCGACTTGATGGGCATGTGTACCCCATCGTGGGCGTAATGCCGCCCTCTTTCCTCTTTCCAAATCGTGAGGCGGATTTGTGGTGCCCCATCCCCGCGGGCATTTCTTACGGCGAGCCCCGAGAAAACAACTGGTTTACTGTGATTGGGCGTCTTAAGCCCGGCGTCATGGCTGAACAAGCCCGCGCCGATCTGGCTACCGTGCAGGCCCAACTGGGGCAACAATTTCCGAAAAGCGACGCGCGTCTCTCCGTTAGCATTCAGCCACTCAAGGAAAGCACCGTCGGGGATTCACGCCGGTCTCTCTGGCTGCTCTTCGGCTCTGTCTCTCTGCTTTTGCTGATCGCATGCACAAATATTGTTGCGCTCCTTTTGTCTCGCGCAGCCCAGCGTCAGCACGAAATCTCCGTTCGCTTCTCTCTGGGAGCTTCTCGCGGTGCGCTCGTCGCACAATTGCTCACGGAAACGTTTCTTCTCGCTCTGATCGGCTCGGTCCTTGGTCTCTCGGTCGCTGCCGGGGCATCCGGCCTTTTTCGCGCCCTCGCTGCGCAACTCCCGCGCGTCGAAGAGATTCACCTCGACGCACGCATTGTTCTCTACTCACTCTCCTGTTCCGTTGTTGTAACTTTTATTTGCGGACTATTTCCCGCCATTCGCGGCACCCGCAGCAGCCTGGCTGGCTCCCTTGCGCAGACCAGCCGATCACAGGTGTCCGGAAGAAATCCCGCACAATGGCTCCTCGTCGGCGTCCAGGTAGCTCTCGCGGTCACCCTGCTGGCCGGTGCTGGCCTGCTTCTCCGCAGCTTTCAAGAGCTTGGTCGCGTCTCACGTGGATTCGATTCCAGCCACATTCTTACCTTCCAGCTCAGCATGAACTATGGGGAAACCGGTGACGTGAAAAAACTTCGCCAGCTCACTGACCGTATACTCGAAACACTACGCGCCACGCCGGGCGTCGAATCTGCCGCTATCTCTGTGGGGGTCCCCGGCGTGCCTTTCCGATACCAGACCGAAGTCAAGCTCCTCGAAGGGCGCGCTGAAATGGAGCCTAAAATCGTCGCCGAAAATCGCTTTGTCTCCGCCAGTTATTTCCAGACTATGCGCATCCCTTTGCTCGCCGGTGAATTTTGCCGCGAAACCGGAGGCCCGGCTTCAGTTGTTGTGAATCGCGCTTTCGCAGACGTTTACTTTAATGGAGCCTCCGTGATTGGCCATCACGTACAACCCGTGGGTTTGGGATATTCCGGCGCAGCCGAAATTCGCGGCATCTCTGGCGACGCCCGCGAGTCTGGCCTCGACCACCCGCCCGTTCCCACCGCCTACTGGTGTGCTCCTCTCGCCGAACCAGGCACCTACTTCCTGGTGCGCACCCGCAACGCCCCCATGACCATGGCGGAATCGATTCGCCGTCAGCTGCGGGATGTCGAGCCAATGCGCTCCGCGTACGATTTCGCTCCGCTGGAACAACACTACTCAGATGCGCTGGCGGAAAACCTCCTGCATACCGTCCTGCTAACTTTCTTTGCAGCGACGGCGCTCTCGCTCGCCTGCATCGGCCTTTACGGCACGCTTAGCTACAACGTTAGCCTGCGCCAGCGTGAGGTGGGCCTGCGTCTTGCTCTCGGCGCCCTACGCGGCCAAATCGTTAAACGATTTCTCTGGCAAGGATTGAGCGTCTGCCTCGCGGGCTGCCTCGCCGGCTTTGCCCTGGCAGCTGCCTCCACTCGCCTCCTCGCCGGCCTTCTCTACGGTGTCTCCCCCACCGACTTTCCCACGCTCGTGGCCGTCATCCTGCTCGTCCTCATCGTCGCCGGAGCCGCCTCCCTCCTCCCCTCTCTGCGCGCCTCCCGCGTAGAACCCATGCAAGTCCTCCGCGAAGAATAAAATCACATCCTCTTCTCCTCCGATGTCAAACGGACGGGAATCGGAAAGCCGGGCCGGATATCCCGTTCGAGCAAATCCAGTGCTACGGAGCCCCGATCGCACTGCGACCACCCCGAACCCCGTTTTCTAGATCAGATAGGAGTCATTCTGGATGGACCATCTTGCGAACTAACGACGTCGAGCGATTCTTGACACCAAACTGGAAATAAGACTAGCGTGTTTCCCGACGACGCGTCGCGGGTTCGTGTGCACTAATGGAGCGGTAGTCCCGGAAGCGACGGGGCATCCAAGCACTCTTCCTCTACCAGTATTATGTCCCGACTGCTTGTTTCTGTCCCACCTGCTGAAAGTTCGGGTGCGAAAATAATCGCTCGCGTCACCGAACTTAGTCTTCACGGCTGCTACTTAGACACAAGCACACCTATCAGCGCCAAGACTCCGGTGCTCGTTAAGATTTTCGGGACTCGGGAATACTTCGAAGCGGATGCCACTGTCGTCTATGCCCATTCTCTTTTTGGGTCTCGGGCTCGCTTTCCATTGAAACGCTGTCACCCCACGCAGGGGGAGGACCGCAATGAGAGTTGTCCAGAAACTCGACGCGGGGCCAGCAAAAGCGATGGTTAGTTACGAAGCCCGGAAGTAAGAGACGCGTTATTCGTAGGTTTTATCGGCGGGACGCTTTTTGTTTTGTTAATGCACTACTGCGTTCGGTAGGCTGTCATTTAGGAGTATGCCGCTAGCTTGGATTGCTTGTGCTTCTAGACCGAGTCACTTACCTTCCTCACTACATCTGGTGCCTTAACCACCGCTTGAGATAGATTTCATGCGGAGGATTCATGAACATTCTTGCAACGATCAAGCGCGAAGAACGAAAGCTCGAAAAGCAGTTAGGCAAGTTGAATCACCAATTGAGCGGAGTGCGAGCAGCGGCCAAGGCGTTGGGCCACTCCGCAGAGCGCGAAGTCGTCGGCGCGAAGAAACGCGTCTTATCGGCTGCAGGAAGAGCAGCAATAGCGAAGGCGGCGAAGAAGCGGTGGGCGAAGGTTCGGAAGCAGGCGAAAAAGATGGCGAAGTAGACTGTCTTCGTCGTCAGTCCCAAACCAGAACCCAGCTCCCCGGTAGTTAACCTTCCCGAATAGTTTCCGAATTGCCAGCAACCCGGCCAGAATTCGCGAGTCCGGTCAGGAGCTGAGCCAAAAAAAAGCAGCGTCCCTCTCGATCAGCCAGCCTGTCGCCCGATTATGAAGCGTCTGGCCCAATTGGTATGATGCATACGAACCGCTCGGAATATCTCCGACCTCGGTGCGGGCAATTGGCGGCTGATTATTCTAATTCGTTGGTTTTTTGATCATCGGGAGTAGCTATGAGCGGATTTTGGAAACGAATAGCTTTTGCCTTCAGGTCTTTCTTTTCAATCCTGTTCCACGCTGACATTCCCGAGGACACCGCACAGAAGGTGGTCAAGACTACCGGCCCGGTTCCGCAAGTGCCAGCAGCTGCGGAACCTTCCGGCCTTCGTCTGAAGGAAGATGTGCGACCGGGGTCGGAAGCGTCTGGTCGCGCCGTGCAGATGCTTGCGCTGCTGCAACGCGACGGGCGGCTGGTCGATTTCCTGGAGGAGGACATCTCTGTCTATCCCGACGCGCAGCTTGGAGCCGCTGTCCGCACAATCCACGAAGCTTGCCGACAGGTGCTCGACCACTATGTGAAACTGGAGCCGATTCTGAACTCCGAAGAGAATCAACCGGTGACCGTGCAACTCGGTTTTGACCCGGCGGCCATCAAATTGATCGGCAACGTGGCGGGAGAACCGCCAGTTCGCGGTATGTTACGGCACAAGGGCTGGCGCGTGAAGGAAGTGAATCTGCCCCCGTTGCCGCAGGACGCTAGCCGGATGGTGGTCGCGCCGGCTGAGGTCGAACTTTCGTAAGGCCGATCCACGACTGGGCAACAGATGCGTATTCAAAGAGGAGATTTTTGTTGGCAGCCAAATACATCGTTGGTATCGACCTAGGGACCACAAATTCAGCGCTGGCACGGTGCGACGCAGCCGATGCCGAAGAGGAAAACCGCATCGAGGTCCGCAGCATTCCGCAGCTTGTGAATCCGAGCGAAGTGGCGGAACGCACATTGCTGCCATCTTTTCTCTACATCCCGGGCGAATTCGATTTTCCCAAGGGCAGTCTCGCCTTGCCGTGGGAACCCGAGCCGAAGTTCGTGATCGGCGAATTGGCGCGCAAACGCGGCGCGGAAAGTCCAAACCGCCTGGTCGCCTCCGCAAAATCCTGGCTTTCTTACGCTGCCGTGAACCGCACTGCGCCGATCTTGCCTTGGCAAGCGCCCGAGGAGGTGGCCAAGTTATCACCGGTCGAAGCGTCATCGCAGTTCCTGAAGTACTTGCGCACAATGTGGGACAGCGGGGAGGCAAGAGCGCAAGGGGGACTCGCTCTTGCGGAACAGGACGTACTCCTCACTGTGCCCGCTTCGTTCGACGAAGAAGCACGCGAATTGACCAGGCGCGCCGCCGAACAGGCTGGTTTCCCGCACGTCACGTTGCTGGAAGAGCCGCTGGCAGCCTTTTACGCGTGGCTTGCGAGCCAGGGTGATGCTTGGCGCCGCCGAATCAAGGTCGGCGACCTCGTCCTGGTATGCGACGTTGGCGGCGGCACAACGGATTTCAGCCTTATTATGGTTTCCGAAGACAACGGCGAACTGACACTGAAACGCGTCGCCGTTGGCGACCACCTCCTGCTGGGCGGCGACAACATGGACTTGGCGCTGGCGCGCGTTCTGCAACAGCGCCTCGAAGCCTCGGGCAACCGCGTCGATACCTGGCAGTTGCACAGCTTGTGGCATCAGTGCCGCATCGCGAAGGAAAAACTGTTCGAATCACCCAAGACGCAGAATCGTCCAATCACGTTGCTGGGCAAGGGGACGAAGCTCGTCGGCGGCACCATCAAGACGGAACTGACGCGCGAAGATCTCGACCAAGTCCTGGTCGAAGGTTTCTTTCCTAAAATCGCGAGCGGCGAATTGCCTGCACGGCAACGCCGTGTCGGCTTTCAGGAATTGGGCCTGCCATACGCGGCCGATCCAGCGATCACCAAGCACCTCGCGCGGTTTCTGTCAGAGCAAGTTCGCAACAGTCCCGAGGCGGCGGCCATCCGCCGCAGCCGCAGCGGCCTGGCATGCCCAACGCACATCCTCTTCAACGGCGGAGTGATGAAAGCGGGGGTGCTGCGCGACCGGGTGGTTGAGGTGCTGAACAGCTGGTTACGACAAGAAGGGTTCGACAGGCTCGGGATAGAACAGATCCTGGAAGCTCCCGACTTGGAGCACGCCGTTGCGCGTGGGGCGGTCTATTACGGGAAGGCGCGTCGAGGTCGCGGCGTGCGTATCCGCAGTGGCGCCTCGCGCACGTACTACCTCGGAATTGAAAGCGCAATGCCCGCAGTTCCTGGCATGGAAGCTCCACTCAAGGCGCTCTGTGTTGTTCCCTTTGGCATGGAGGAGGGCACCGAGGCCGCGATTCCCAACAGAGAGTTTGGCCTCGTCGTCGGTGAACCAGCCGAGTTTCGTTTCCTGAGTTCCAGCGTCCGTAAGCAAGATCAGGTCGGCAGCCTGCTGGAAGATTGGGGTGCCGATCTCGAGGAACTCAGCCCGCTGGAGGTCACGCTCAAACTGGAAGGCCAGCAGGGAACAGTTGTACCGGTACGGCTCGAGACTCGCGTCACCGAACTCGGTACACTCGAGATCTGCTGCGTATCCCGCGACGGTTTCCACCGCTGGAATCTTGAGCTGAACATTCGCGAAAAGACCGGGAGGTGAAGTCGTCGGTGCCTTCTCGTTACCTCGTCGGCATCGATCTGGGTACGACAAACTCCGTCGTAGCGTACATCGATACTCAGAAAGGCACTGATGCGGGCTTCCCTATTCTTGTGTTCCCAGTACCGCAGTTGGTTAAACAGGGCGAAGTCCGTGCGCTTCCTGCACTTCCTTCTTTTCTCTACTTCCCGACCAAAGACGAGTTGTCTGGAGGAGCCGTAAGCGCCACTTGGGATGAGGATCCGGCAATGGTCACAGGTGCGCTCGCGCGGGAACAGGGCGCGTTCGCACCGAGCCGCCAAGTGTCATCGGCCAAGTCGTGGCTTTCCTATCCCGGCGTGGATCGCCGCGCCAAGATCCTGCCATCGCAAGCTGAACACCCGCAGCCGATGATTTCCCCGGTCGAAGCATCCGCGCGCTACCTCATGCATCTGCGTGACGCCTGGAACGGCGCGATTGGGATTGATGCAGAAACGCGTTTTGAGCATCAGGAAATCGTTCTCACCGTGCCAGGTTCGTTTGACGAGGAAGCGCGTGAGCTGACAGTCGAAGCCGCCCGCCGTGCGGGACTCGACAATCTCACTCTGCTCGAGGAACCATTGGCCGCGTTTTATGCGTGGATCGCGGCCAATGGACAAGCGCAGGCAGGTGGCCCGTTCTCGCGCCCGTATCTGGCGCGGGATGAAAATGGTGAAGACCTCACCGGTGACGAACTGATTCTAATCTGCGACATCGGCGGCGGCACGACCGACTTCAGCCTGGTGCGCGCCCGCTCGGTCAACGGCGAATTGCAATTTGAGCGAACCGCCATCGGCGAGCACCTTCTGCTCGGCGGCGACAATCTCGATTTCGCCCTGGCCCGCCGCGTGGAAAATGAGCTCAAAGACGTCAAGCTGACGGTGCGACAGCGTTATGCACTACGCCTAGCCTGCTGTGCCGCGAAAGAGCGGCTGCTGAGTGATTCGTCCGTGGGGCGCGTGCCGGTTTCGGTCTTGGGTAGCGGCCGTGCCGTCGTCGGGCAGGCCCTCAGCGTTGACCTGACGCGCGACGAAGTCCTGCAGATTCTGGCGGACGGGTTCCTGCCAATCACCTCGCCTGATGAGATGCCGGTACACGGCCGACCAACAGGGTTGCGCGAACTGGGCCTGCCGTATGCCAGCGATCCCGCCATCACCAAACACCTGGCCGCATTTCTGAAGCTAGCGGCTGTCGCCATGAACGGCTCGTCCGCAAACCAGCGAATGGCTCGACCCGATGCCGTGCTTTTCAATGGCGGGTTCTGTGCCCCAGCGGTGACTCGCGAGAGGATCGTCGAGGTAATCTCCGTCTGGTTCGGCACCGCTCAAAGTGGTTGGCGCCCCAAGCTCCTCAGCAATGAAGCCGTAGATAGTGCGGTAGCCCGGGGTGCTGCTTACTACGGCCGCGTCCGCCGTGGTACCGGTTTGCGCATCAGAGCCGGCAATGCGCGCACGTACTACATAGGGTGGCGCTCAGACGAAGGTCTGCGGGGTATCTGTGTTCTGCCTGCCGGGATCGAAGAGGGCACCACACTTCCGCTACTCGACCGCGAGTTCTCGGTGCTCGCTAACCGCCCGGTGTCGTTCGCGCTGTACAGTTCGCGCACACGGCACGCTGCCCACGGCGAAGTCGTTGCGCTGGACGAAGCGAACGTCCATCGTCATCCTCCGCTAGTGACCTTGTTGCGTTACGGCAAGAAAATGCGTGACGTGTATCTAATCATAAGTCTCAGAGCCAGTTTCACGGAGGTTGGTACGCTCGAGGTCTGGTGTGAATCGCGGGGCACGCCGCATCGCTGGCGGCTGCAATTCGAACTGCGCGGCGAAGAGGCGGAAGCCCAGCAACTTGAGGCACCGAAACCACTACCTGTGCCGACGCGTTCTCCGGCGGTTGCGACTTCCGATGCGACTGTCGAATCCGCCGCGCAGCTGATCCGCAATGTTTTTGGCGGCTCTTCTGATGGCGACACTTTGACGCCCGAGACACTCGTCAGCCAAATGGAAGCAACGCTCGGCGCGAAGAAAGACTTGTGGCCCATCTTGGCCATTCGCCGGTTCGGCGATGTGCTCATCGAGGTCGCGGCCGGACGCAAAAAATCCCCGCGCCATGAGATGCGTTGGCTCAATCTGTCCGGCTTCTGTTTGCGACCGGGGTTCGGTGTAGCGGGTGATGATGCGCGCGTTAACGACCTGCGAACAATCGCGTCGAACGAGCTCGTCTTTGTAGACGATCTGCAGTGTCAGGTCGGAACGCTCGCGCTGTTGCGTCGGATCGTCGGCGGCGTCAATGCCAGCGAGCAGCAAGCGCTCTATCGCAAGCACACGAGTGGTTCCGTCAGCCAGAAGAAAGGCCGCGTGAATCGGCAGCTGGACTATGAGGGGTGGCGCCTGGTTGCGAGCCTGGAGCATCTTCTGGCCGGCACCCGTGCTTTGCTTGGCGACGAGCTGGTGGCGAAGATCAGAAAAAACCCTGCAGACGCAATTTGGCTCTGGTCGCTCGCCCGGCTGGGCGCCCGCATTCCGCTGTATGGGCCGCTGCACTCTGTAGTGACGGCTGAAATTGCCGGTGAGTGGCTGAAAGTCCTGCTGGAATTATCCCCGTTCACGGCGGTAACAGGCTCTGCCATCGTGCTAATCGCCCGGCGCACCGGTGATCGCTCCCGTGACGTCGATGATGCAATTCGCGAGCAGGCAATTTCCCGCTTGGCGGCGCTTGGGATCGCCGAAGAAACCATCCAGCTTCTGTCAAAATACGTCCCGCCCGAACCGTCGGACGCGGTCCGCAGTTTGGGGGAATCGCTGCCGCCCGGGTTGCAAGTTGTCAGCTCTTCGAACTGCTTGCTGTCGTTACCGGCATTGCGCAGTACGGGTCCGACTTTTTCGAAACTGGCGTGAACACCGGTGGGCACTTAAACTGAAGAGCATCTCCTTCTGGCTTGATCAGTTCCAGAAGCGAAGGCGGGTGGCCAGCTTCGACCACCCCCGCAATTCTTCGCTTTCAATCTAATGGTTTCTTAGCGAGCACCAGCTACCGCTGCCATTGTGTGCGTTCCCACATTCACCTTGATCTGCTTCGGCTTCGCTTCCTCGCGCTTTGGAAGGCTCAGTGTCAACACGCCATTCTGATAGTCGGCCTTGATTGCATCAGATTTCACGGAGTTTGCCAGCGAGAAGCTTCGGCTGAACGAGCCGTAGGCACGTTCGATGCGCAGGTAGTTGTCCTCGTTTACCTTCGTCGCAAACTTGCGCTCGCCGCGAATCGTAAGGATGTTGTTCTCCACGCGGATGTCCAGATCCTGCGGATTCACATCCGGCAGGTCCGCCTTGACGACGAGTTCATTTTCCGTCTCATAGATGTCGACGGGCGGGGCCCAAGGGGTCAAGTTCGACTCCTCGCCTGCTCGTCCCACCACATCGCCAAACACGCGATTGATCTGTTCCTGCAGAGTCGTAGCCCCGCGGAAAGGTTGTTCAAAGCGATTCATTGTTCTCATGTAGTCCTCCTCAGTGAATGATTAGACTTTTACAATGAACCGTCCTTACGCAAATGTATAGATATATTATGTTTATTGTTTAAATAATCTAAGCCGTGCAGTTGCCACACTTACACCGATGTGCCGAGGTGTGGCGGCGTTGCGACACCGTCTTGACAGCGCCGTGAACCCCAAGTCCCCGTTCAAGCTGCATTGGTATCAGCTGGCAAATCGCTCTTGAGTGCGCTTACGTACACCAAGAAACGCACCTACTCAACGGTCAGATAAGGGGGAGGCGATTTCTTCTTCGCGAGATGAGCCACCTGTTGGCAGAGGGCCGCCACGCTCTCGAAGTGCCGAAGAGAGTTCCAGAGCGCGATCCAGATTGAGTTTCAAGAGCGATGCGGAAAAAGCATCCGGCCTAGAAAAAGGCGGCGATGCTGAGTACGGTTGTCGCTCGTCTCGCGGTTCTAATTACTCTTGGCCAGCTTGGCGGCATCCGCAGCCATGAACCGCAGCATCTGCTGTTTCAACTGAGCATCCACCTCGTCCGCAATCGTGACAACGTCGGGAAGCAGCGTGCTGAAATCCAATCGCTTCACCTCTTTGTGCAGCATCGAGAAAATGCTAACTTGCAGCAGACGAGACTCCTCTACTGCCATCGCTACCGTGTAACCTTGTTTGCGCCGCAAATCTCCGTGGATGGCAGCCGCCGCCGAAATCGGAGCTTTTGTCCCGTCGTCCAGCCGCAACCGCGCGATCACCGCGTGCAGAAGCTGAGGGAGATGGCCCGTGCGCTCCTCGAAGTTCAGCGGAATACACGTCAAGTCCGCCTCTTTCTCGACGCGAGAAAGCCAATCCCGAATTACGGCATCAAGGTCACGCTCGAGGATGTCTGCCACACTCTCAAATTCGAAAGTTTCGCTCTTTGCTTTTGGGTTGGCCGCAGGTTCTACCGGATTGATCATACGTTTACGTCCTCGTTTCTCACCATTCAGATTCACCGATCTCGTCGACGGTGTTGGCAGCCATTTCGATTGTCACCGACCAATATTCCCCTACGGGGGCCTGCAAGACTGTTCTAAAAGAGTCAGACTAACTTCTACTAGAGTTTTTTAATGTGCAGGAATGCAGTCTGATGCCGACGTAATGGATCCGAGTGTCGCAAGAACAGCGGTCAACTCCTGAGTTGGACCCATTACTGGACACGTGGTTCGAAGGCAATTTCACTTGCCGTTAAATGCATTTGTCCTTGGTGATCTCTTCCGTTTCCCAAACGAATGTCACGTCAGCGTTGGGCTTGATCTTCTTGGCCATCAAAACTCCTTTCCATAGCAATGACGCGAGCGATTAACCCTCTCCAAAATTGGCGTCCTCTATCGTGCGCTTATCAGGTCTTGTCCTTCCGCCGCCGAGGAACAGTTCGCGCTGGCGTGTGTTTCGCCAGTCGAGGTCGCGCCGCATTCTGCTACACTACACCGCCGATTTGTGCGGCACTTTCCAATCGTGAGGAGTACTCGCATGAAGATCATGGCTGGAATCACTCTGGCGATTCTGTTTCTTGCTCTTTCGTTCCCCGTTAGCGCTCAAGACGCTGCGTCGAAGACCACTATACCGCCCGCTTCCTCGGCGCCTCGGAATATTACGATTGACGACTACTTCGAAATTCGCGACATCGGTCAGCCTGAACTGAGTCCGGACGGCCAGTGGGTCGCGTACGTCGTCAGAACGAAAATTCTGAAGGACGATAAAAACGAGCAGCGGCTCTGGATGGTTTCGACTCACGGCGGCGACGCGCTTCCCCTGACCCTCGAAGGCGTTTCTTCATCGCGCCCGCGCTGGAGCCCTGACGGCAAGTACCTTGCTTTCCTCTCTGCTCGCAACTCTGAAAAGAACCAAGTGTGGCTACTGAACCGAATGGGCGGCGAAGGCGTCCGCCTCACCGAAATCGCGCAAGGCGTCAACGACTTTGAATGGTCACCGGACGGCAAGCGACTCGTGTTGATTCTCCAAGATCCCAAGCCAGAGGATGTTGCCGCGAAGGGCAAAGATAAAGAACAGGCGACACTAAAGCCAAAAACACCTCCTCCTTTCGTCATTGACCGTCTCCAATTCAAAGAGGACACCGTCGGCTATCTCGATCGCCGCCGAACACATCTCTACGTCTTCGATTTCGATAAGAAAAGCGTCACGCAGGTCACTTCAGGTGATTTCGACGACACTGAACCCGCTTGGTCGCCCGACGGCCGCTCACTGGCCTTCACCAGCAATCGCAGCACACCCGATCCCGACGGCAACTTCAACTCTGACATTTGGGTGGTCGCGGCCGACAACGCCGACAAAGGTGCGCACCTTACGCAAGTCACTACAAATCTCGGCTCCGACCGCGCGCCGACCTGGTCACCCGACGGCAAATGGATCGCTTTTGTCAGCCAAACGGACGTCAGAGCGATCGATTACGCCACGCGTCACCTCGCTATCGCGCCATCTTCAGGCGGCGACGAAAAAGTCCTCACGCTCACGCTCGATCGCAGCGTGCGCCGCCCGCGCTTTTCCGCGGACGGCCAGGCGATTTATTTCCTTGCGGATGATGACGGCGCCGAGAATCTCTGCCGCATCGCCGTTTCGGGAGGCGAAATCACACGCCCTATCGGGGGTCGTCTCACCGTCGCATCTTATTCACTCGGAAAAGACGGCTCTATAGCAGCGCAGATCGGCATGTCCGATCGCCCCGACGAAATATATTTACAGTCCAGCAGCGATCTGACCCGCTTGACGCACACCAACGACGCACTCATCTCTCAACTGCGTCTCGCCAAAATTGAATACGTTCACTTCAAAAGTAAAGATGGAACTGCGGTCGCCGGCTATCTCTACGAACCTGCCGATTACAAGGTCGGCACGAAAATTCCCACGTTGCTGCGTCTTCACGGCGGACCTGTCGGGGAGTACACCGCCTCTTTCGATCATCTCGCGCAGCTTTTCGCCGCCAACGGCTATGCCGTCCTCTTGCCGAATCCGCGCGGTTCTTCCGGATATGGGCAGAAATTCTGCGAAGCCATCTTTGCCGATTGGGGCAACAAAGACTTTCAAGACGATATGGCCATGACGGACTATGCGCTGGCGAACGGCATTGCCGATCCCGGCAAACTTGGCGTCGGTGGCTGGTCTTACGGAGGTATTTCCACGAACTTCATCATCACGCAAACTACGCGATTCAAGGCCGCGATCACCGGCGCCAGCGAAGTCTTGTACGCTGCGAACTACGGTCACGACCACTATCAAAAGCTATGGGAATTAGAGTTGGGCCTACCGTGGGAACATCGCGCGATGTATGAAAAACTCTCGCCTTTCAACAAGGTTACCAGCATCACCACGCCAACTCTGATCATGGGCGGTGAAATTGATTGGAACGTCCCCATCATCAACTCCGAGCAACTCTACCAAGCACTGAAGCGACTCGGCCGCACTACCGAACTCGTCGTTTATCCCGGCGAATATCATGGTTTCACTGCGCCATCCCACATTAAAGACCGCCTCGAGCGCTACGTGGCTTGGTATGCCCACTACGTCAAGGGCGATGCCACGCCCGCAACATTGCCGGCACAACCAGCAGCCGAGATGAAGACGGGAGAATGAGCATGCTTCGAGATGTGTTGGCTGAAGCACAGGGAAGGTTGCCGGAAAAGCACCTATAAAAGGAAATGTGTACCGCGATGTGGCCGCTCTCCGCGAGCATCATAGCGACCTAACCAGTAACGCCTGCCACTACACTCAGAGGTTTGGTGAGGGAGACGTTGCGTCCCGTTTGTCGCACAGCGTGGCCCCCTTCGGAAAACTGACGGTCGATGCGCACGGTGCTTGCCAGCCGGTCGAGTATCCGCGCCAAGGAGAGCACTATTTCGTTCGCGATGGAAGCGGAGTCCGGCGCAGGTTTGGGCATACTGCCGGGTCCGAAGATTTCAGACCATGCCCACCTCGTATCAGTGCGGCTTGAATGTCTTCCCGGTCTCAAGCAGCGTCTTCAGGCGGGAAAGAATACGTGGCCATCCATCGGCGCAGGCAGCGTAAGTAGGGTCATCCTCGGCCCACTCGTCGTGCGTCACCGTTACCTTTGTGGCTTCGGTCTCGGGCACCAGTTCGATAGTTGCGCGTGAGGCCTTATCATTTTGGCCCATTGCGAAGGTGTACTGAAAGACTTTTGGTGGCTCAAACCGAAGGACCTTCCCTCGGACGTAGGTCATGGACTTGCCATCGGGTCCCGCGCCCACCCATGCGAGCGAGCCACCAGGCTTAAAGTCCGCTTGAAGCTCAGCGCCCGAGAAGATGATGCGGTTCGATTCCGGCGTCACGAAGCCTTCCCACACCTTCTCCGGCGTAGCGGCAATGTAGAAGATATATTTCAGTGGTGCTTGATGGGCCATGATTGCTCCTGACTCCCCTGCGCCATCTTATATCCACAGGCAAAAATCCAACAAGGCCGTAGTGCCTTCGGTTCTGCCCGATTGCTGGCATTACCTGAAATCTTAGAACCCTTTGCCGGCCCGAAATTCGCGGTGGTCCTCGGCACAACCTTGCGGTGGTATGCTCGCGCCCTGTGTCGCTGCCAAGAGTAAAGACCTGCAAGCAGTTGGGGGCACGCCTATGCAACGAAGACAGTTTCTGACTAATTGTGCCGCATCCCTTGGCACCCTACTATTTACGGGCCGTACTTTCGCTGGCGGGGCCACCGTATCCGACGAGGCTGGTCTTACCTATCGCCTTTTCGGCGTTCCCTTGCGCTCCGGCTCACTGATCCCCGGCAATGAAAATGACGCTCAGGCGTACCGCGATGTTCAACTCCTCGCGCGCCTCGGAGCGGTTGGCTGCCATGCGGTAGACGATGGCGATGTCCCGATTCCCAGCTACCTTCCCCACCACTCCGTTCCTCCCATCAGGAACTGGCCCGGTCCCCGCATCGCCTGGGACTGCGTCAGTGATCGTTTGGCGCCGTGCTTGCGAGAGCCGGGGCAGATCCCGTTCTTGATCGGCTGCGATTGCAGTGTCGTAATCGGAACCGCGCAGGCATTGATGCGCGCTTCGCCCCAGAATATTCATGTACTTTATATTGACGGTGATTTCGACGATGCTCCGCCAGACCCGAAGCACTCCAATAGCGCGGCATCGTGCGCGGTGTGGCTTCTGACAAATGACTCACCGTTCTGGGCGGGTCCGCCACTCCGGCCGTCGAACGTTTCAGTGATCGGCTGGACCAATCGTTCGCGTTCTCCACAGTCGGGCTTGGGCTCGATATCGCTCGAAGAAGTGCGGCGTACTGGCCCTCAAGCGGCTGCACGACAGGTCTTGGAAACAATTCCATCGGCGACTTCCATACTCCTTCATTTCGATATCGATGTGCTCCAAGCGATAGAACTGCCAGCCGCCTACTTCCCTCATCAGGAGGGACTGAGCTTGGCGGAAGCTGGGAACCTTCTCAGCGTCCTTATGAAGGATCCACGCATTCGGATCATTGAAGTCAGTGAGTATGCCGCTTTGCGTGACTTCGACCACGGTTACGTCGACAAACTCGTCAGCTTATTCGTCGAGAGTCTCCGGCGGCACTGAGGACGATTCATTGACTCTGTCGCCACTCGCAGCCAGTATGTCCGAGGGCCTGAAAAACCATGCGATCAGGTCTTGCCGGTACTACTCTGTCGAGGCATCGGTTGCCTATCGTCGCTTCTGGCTCAACAATTTCAACCCAAGTCCTTCTCATCCGATCTGATAGGAAAATTCCCACTGACTAAGGCTGGAGGAAGGATGTTCTTGCGCCACTTGTACCCGCCTAACTCGGTACTAACAATCCGAATGCCCGGAAACTAACCAGGGATTGACCGACATTTTCCGGATGGCCGGATTCGCATGCTTGGTTTCCGAGCCAATCAAGGGCCCGATCGTCTCTGGCGTGTCTGCGATTTACTTGCTAAGCATCGTAATTCGCCACAACTCGTGCTACTTGTCCAAACGCGGACACCTCCATGAGCTCTCGCTGGGCCCTTTGGACAAGACGAGATCGCAGTGCTTCACCAGCAAAGAAGCCCGCCATCTTGCGATTGCGGAGGGGCGGATCAAGGCGCGACCGCTTCAGATGTACCACGGCGAGTGGGACATGGCTTGTTGGTCCGAGATGTCAGTGAAAAAAGGCCCGGTCACGCTGCTATCGGTGGTACAAACCGCTAATAAACTAAGGTTGTTGATCGCGGAAGCGGAATCGGTGCCGGGTCCAATTCTTGAGATTGGAAACACGAACAGTGGTTATCGTTTTCCGGTTGGTGCGCGACGCTTCATTGAAGGGTGGAATGCGGAGGGTCCAGCACATCAATGCGCGGTGGGGTCGGTCACATAGCGACGAAATTGAAGAAACTCGCGTCACTACTCCATATGGACTGCGCGCAGATTTGCTAACCGCGATTTCAACAGAGAACCTGATTTTAGAATTGATTAGACAGGGGCGCTGTTGACCGTTACAGTCCGCGCGGGGGCTTGTGAGCGCTGCCCGGAGATTCAAGGCAGATTCCAAAGTGGCCCGGAGACCCTACATGACCTTCCGCAAAACCAAAAGCATTCTTCGAGGTACGGAAATCCTGATCGCTTGCTTGTGGGTTTTCGCTGGCGATGCGTCAGCGCAATCAACCAAGCCCGTAGAGTTGAAGTGCGAATCGCTGACTACGCCTCTCGGTATGGACGCCAAGAATCCGGTCCTGTCCTGGAAATTACAAGATACCAGCGCCGGCGCGCGGCAAACGGCTTACGAAATTCAAGTGGCTTCCATTGGCACCTCGTTGTCGGCAGGCAAACCCGACGTGTGGGACAGTGGCCGCGTGGAATCAGGTGATTCCATCGGCCAGAATTATGGAGGGCCTGTTTTGGCGCCCAGCAAGCGATATTTCTGGCGGGTCATGGTGTGGGGGCGCGACGGTAAGCCGTACCCGGCGAGTGATATCAGCTGGTGGGAAACAGGACTGCTTCGACAGGAAAACTGGAAGGCAAAGTGGATCGGTTACGAAGAACCCGAGCACCGGCGCCTGCGCGAATCAGGCGCTGAGTGGATAACAAACGCCGATACCGAGGCGCCGAAAACGGCAGACAAAGCAGCACATGATTTCCGGTTTCGTTTCGATGTGGGGAAGTCAGTTCGGCGGGCGTCGTTGTACGTGACGGGCCAAGATTCAGCGGGCGCATGGATCAACGGGAAGCAGGTTCTCCCAGAGGCCCCGCTCCCTCCGTGGAAACAAATGCCTTGGAAGACGTATACGACTCGCGATATTTCCAAAGACATAAGAGCTGGTGGGAATGTGTTGGCGGTTGAGGTCGTTCGCTATGCCGACCGTCGCGGTGCGAATGCGAGTCAAACACCCATGAGCGCAGTGATTTACGCCGAGGCAGAAGACGGTTCGGTCGAGATATTCAAGAGCGGGCCAGATCGCTGGCGCGCGACGTTGAACGCGAGCGGAGATTGGCAAACTCCTGGATTCGACGACGCGTCGTGGAAAGAAGCGATTCGTTTTGTGCCACCCACGTCGGGGTTCGAAAACCCGAAAATGGGAAATCCCTGGCCGACCGAGGCCGTAAAATCTCTGCGTCGTGCGTTTGACGTTCAGAAACAGGTTGCATCCGCCCGAATCTATGCCACTGCGCTTGGCGCATACAAGCTGTCGATCAACGGACGAAGCGTCGGCAATGAAATTCTCGCGCCCGGATGGACGGATTTTCGGGAGCGTGTCGTTTATCAGACTTACGATGTGACCGCGGATGTCGGGGCCGGGAGGAACGTCATCGCGGCGTTGCTTGCGCCGGGCTGGTATGCAACTCCGCTGCAGTGGTTCCGGCAGGGGTACAACTATGGGGAAACTCCGCCAGCACTGCGGGCGCAACTTAGAATCGAGTACAAGGATGGATCAGTTGATTCGATCGTGACCGATGAACAGTGGAAAGCGGACGTTTCACCAATTCTCAACGCAGAAATCTACGACGGCGAAACTTATGACGCCCGGAGGACTCAAGCGAATTGGGACAGCGCAAGGTTTGATGATAGGCAGTGGAAGGCCGCGGAGGTCGTTCGGCCGCATGAACCGGAAATTGTCTGGCAGTATTTCCAGCCCATCCGCGTAGAGAGGACATTGGATGCGAAGGAGATCAAGAGCCCCGCTGTCGGAGTATACATCTATGATTTCGGACAGAACCTTTCCGGCGTGGCACGGATTCGGGCCGAGGGGGCCGCGGGAACGGATGTCACGTTGAGGTTCGCGGAGGTGTTGAATCCAGATGGCACGCTCTATGTCGAGAACCTGCGAACGGCGAAGGCGACCGACCATTTCATTCTCGCCGGTAGGGGCAGCGAGGAGTATCAGCCCACGTTTACCTTCCACGGCTTCCGGTACGTCGAAGTTTCCGGCTTGAAGGGGAAGCCGCAGCTTAACGATGTGAAGGCGGTAGTGTTTCACACCGATGCTCCGTTCACCGCGACGCTTAAGACTGGAAATGCCGTGATCAACCAACTGTGGAGCAACATTCTGTGGGGCCAGCGCTCGAACTTCATCGGAGTGCCCACCGACTGTCCGCAACGCGATGAACGCCTGGGATGGAGTGCCGACGCGCAAGTCTTCTGGCGCACGGCCACCTACAACATGGATTTGTCGACGTTCTCCAGGAAATACGGAACAGACCTGCGTGGAACGCAAGTGGGTACCGATATGTACGGGATATTCGCGCCTGGCACATCGAGCCCGAACCCTGGTTACGGCACGGGATGGAGCGACGCAGGTGTTGTCGTGCCCTGGACTTCGTGGGTTCAAACTGGCGACAAGCACGTAATCGAAGAGAACTGGGCCGGAATGGAGAAATATCTCGCTGCGATTCAGTCCGCGAACCCGAATTATTTGTGGAAGAAAAACTATGGCATACCGTTTGCCGATTGGCTCGCCCCGGAGGGCGTAACACCGGTGGATCTGATTGCGACGGCTTACTGGGCGTATGACGTTACACTCATGCGCCAGATGGCCCACGCTCTCGGCAAAGCCGTTGACGAACAGAAGTATGGCGACCTGTTTGAAAAGATTAAGGCCGCTTTTAATCAGGCCTACGTGCGGGCCGATGGATTCGTCGGCGGAGTTCCACCACCGCCGGTGTTTGCCTCAGGAGTCGACACTAAGTTGAGCGACAAACCTGTGGAAACACAGGCGGGCTACGTCCTGGCTCTGCACATGAATCTACTGCCTGATTCGTTACGCAGTCTCGCCGCGAAACGGTTGGTCGATCGTTTAGAAGCGAATCACTGGCGGCTGGGGACGGGATTTTTGGGAACGCCTTATTTGCTGGGAGCGCTCTCCGATACCGGGCATTCTGATGTGGCGTATCGGCTGCTGCTAAGCACGGATTATCCGTCTTGGGGCTATTTGATCGAACACGGCGCTACCACAATGTGGGAACGGTGGAATGGCGATCAGATGAGGGACGATCCAAGCATGAATTCCTACAATCATTACGCCTACGGGGCGGTCGCGGATTGGATCTATCGTTACGCGGCGGGCATCGATACTGTGGCGACGGAGCCGGGCTTTCACGTTATTCGGCTGCATCCGAATTTCGACAAGCGGCTGGGGAATTTGGATTTTTCGTATGAGTCGTCGTATGGAATGATTCAGTCGGCATGGACCGTTACCGGAGATCATGTGAAGTGGAATCTGACGATCCCTCCGAATGCGACCGGCCGTTTGCCGCAACAACAGGCGCAGGCCATCCGATTAGACGGCCAGCCGCTGACGCAGAGCACACGTGCTCACGCTTTGCCAAACGGTGATGACGGCGTGGAATATGAGCTGCCAGCGGGAAGCTATCAGTTCGAAGCCGCGGTGCCCTGATTGGAAAACGCGAGCGTGGGTCTCAGAAGGCGGGCAAAATTGTGAGTTTGTGCGATCCGCGTTCGGTGCCGCGATGGGCGACACCTATTGTTCAAACCGCCATGGAAAAGGCCAGGATGAGCTGACGGATTGGAATCGTTGCTTCGTGGCTTGGCCGAGATTGGGGAACGATCAATCGCACGGAATAGGCGGTTGATGGCGGGACCGTGCCGATCTCCCGGGACTGGTACAGGCGAATGAAGGCGGCCAAAGTACACTACACCAGTGGCCGACGGATCCGCGAAATTCGTTCTCCGGATATAGTTGAGTCAATGCTCGGTCCCACGGGATGGGAATGCCAAGATCCCGAATTTCCAAAAAGCTTTGAACTGACGTCGTGCGACGGTCAGGGGCAGGCCGAACCGCTGAACCTGAGCCGAACCGGTCGTTAAGATCTGCAAATAATCAGCGGTACCTGCTAGTGGGAAAGGACAAACATGAGCGGCGCGAAGATAGATGTTGCCTCGCTGACGGCCATTGATGTGCACGTGCACCTTGAGCCCGTGGAAGACAATGAAATCGACGCCGCGGCGAAGCGGTACTTCGGAGATTCTGGAGCGCCCCGGGACCGTGCGGGCCTCGCCGACTACTACCGCTCGCGCAAAATCGCGTTTGTCATTTTCGCCGTAGACGAACATCTCACGGGTAAACCGCGTGTTTCGAATGAGGAGGTGATGCAGTTTGCGAACGAGAATCGCGATATTGCCATTCCCTTCGCCAGCATTGACCCGCGGCGCGGCTCCGAAGGCGTCCAGGAAGCGAGGCGGTTGTTATCGGAGGGTGTTGTTCGTGGGCTGAAGCTCCATCCGCCTGTTCAGCAATTCTTTCCGAATGATCCCATCGCCTACCCTTTGTATGAACTCTTTGCCGAAGCGGCATTGCCGGTTGTTTTCCACACGGGACACAGCGGCATCGGCACTGGATTGCCGGGCGGAGGAGGAGTCCGCTTGAAATACGGAAACCCGTTGCCCATCGACGACGTGGCCGTAGATTTTCCGACATTGCCTATCATCATGGCGCACCCCTCATTCCCGTGGCAGGACGAAGCGATTTCGATTTGTCTTCACAAGCCAAACGTTTACATAGATCTGTCGGGCTGGTCGCCAAAGTATTTTCCATTGACGCTCATTCAATATGCCAACACACTCCTGAAAGACAAAGTGCTGTTTGGCTCGGACTATCCGTTGATAACCCCGGACCGTTGGCTATCGGATTTCGAGAAGATTGGGATCCGCGATGAGGTTCGGCCGCTGATCCTCAAGGAAAACGCTGTGCGCTTGCTGTTGGATGGCAAAGGATCGAGTGTGGTGCAACCAAAGTAAGGACGGAAGTTGCGCTAGCCCCGAGCGGGATCTCTTCCCGTGAATCAAATCGAGCCTGCTTTCATCTGCTGCTGGAGATATTCCGCTTGTCGCAGAGCCAAAGCGACAATCGTTAGCGTAGGGTTCGCCGCCCCGGGCGTGCTTAGCGCGCTTCCGTCTGACACGAATAGATTTTTAACATCGTGAGTCTGCCCCCACGCGTTGGTAACGCCGTCGCGCGGGTTGGCGCTCATACGCGCGGTGCATAGGTTGTGTGTCGCTGGTGGCGTTGGTCCTTGCACGACGCGCTTGGCGCCAATCGCGTCATACATCTTGGTCATCTGCCCCTGGGCGTGCTTGCGCATGGCTAGATCGTTCGGGTGCTCGTCCACATGCACATGGGCCACCGGCATTCCGTTCGCGTCCTTTACACCCGTGTTCAGTGATATGCGATTGTCGGCGCGCGGAAGATCTTCGCCATTGATAAACATTCCGGCCAGGTTCCGATAACTCTCGAGGATCGATGCAAAGTCTCGCCCCCAACCGTAAGGCAGACCTACAAGAGGAAACGTTGGCAAGTCCAGCGCAACCAGCTCGAGACGATACCCGCCCACAAAACCACGCTCCGGCCGGTCCACAACCTCATCTTCCACAACACCTGCGAGGGTGGCTCCTCGCCACGAATAAACCGGCTGGTCAAAGATCCCCCAAACAAATCCGGTCACATGGTGACAGTAATTTCTGCCGACGTGTCCTGACGAATTCGCCAGGCCCTGCGGAAATTTGGATGAGGATGAGAGCAGCAAAAGGCGCGCTGTTTCAATCGCGTTACCTGCCACGCAAACGACGCGCGCCTTCTGCCGTTGTTCCTTACCTTGGCTATCCCTATAGACCACCGCGGTGACGTGTCCATCCGCACCGTGCTCGATTCTTGTGGCCATGCATTCCACGCGTAGATCAAGATTTCCCGTGGCCTCTGCGCGCGGAATCTCCGTGTACAGCGTGCTCCACTTCGCGCCCATCTTGCAGCCCTGAACGCAGAAGCCCTGCTGGATGCAAAATCCGCGGCCGTCGAACGCACGCGAATTGATGGCCATATGCCCGGTGTGAATCTGCTGGTATCCCAGCTTCTTTGCTCCCGCATACATCACTTTGAAATTGTTGGAAGCCGGCAATCCAGGCACACCGTTTCGCCGGGTCACCCCCAACCGGCGCTCAGCAATTTCGTAATATCGGAGCAGTTCCTCGTACGCGATCGGCCAGTCAATCAACGATGTCCCGGCAACTCCGCCGTGCGCTGTCTTGGCGCGGAGTTCCCGTGGCCGCAGCCGTGGCGCAGACGCCGTCCAATGCACCGTTGTTCCACCAACCGTTTTGCAATGCCATACGGGAAGAGTAGGGAAATCGCGAGCGACGCCCCAGCTCCCGGTCTGCGTTCGAGCATCCAGCCAGGTCAATTGGCCGAAGGCCTCCCCAGGGACTTGTGAGAATGTTTCGGTAGATTGGCGTTTCCCCGCTTCGAGGAGAACGACTCGAATCCCGCGTCGCGTCAGTTCGTGCGCCAGTGTGCCGCCGCCGGCCCCGGACCCGATGATCACGACTGGACTTGAGTCGGTGAATTCAACCATGTTCTTAATCTCTACGACCAACAGGCATCGGCCCGCCGTCTTCAATCGGGGCCTCGGGCAACCACCGCAAATCATTGAAGCCGCGCAGCAAATATCCGCCTTTGGAGAAGGCTTCTCCCTCATATCCGAAATATGCGTAAGCCATGGGCGTCGCGTATAGCGTCTGCAGCGTTTTAAGTCGTATCGTTTGAAAGAAGGTTGACGGTTCAATCTTTTTCAGTGCTGCAACGCGCTCGCTCTCCGGACTGGTTGCAAATATAGATCCCAGCGAGGCGATGCCTTCTCTTACCAACGCAAGCTCGTTCGCGTCGTTGCTCGAGGCGTCATCGATCGCCCGGACGACGAGCGCATACGCCACGCCATCCAGTTTGTCGTGTGGCGCGATGGTCCGCGCCATGGCCATGAGTGTCACGCCCTCCGCGCTCGTGAGCGCCGAAAGATCAACTGCCCAGGCCGGTCCGCTTGCGATTGCGGCGAGGGGAGTACCTGCCAAAACGAGCCCCGTCAGCACTCCGGTGGTCATTTTCAACATCGTGCGGCGGTCTACTTGAACCAGTTCGCTCATCCCAGATGCGCCCTCAATCCCCACGAAGCTAATACAGAGCGGTCGGTGGAACAAGCGCGTTCAACCCGCTCGGTAAACTTTCCACGTCGCCGCGTGGGAGATGAAGTATATATAAGTGGCTTTTTGGAGGCCGGTTTTGCGCGCAGCCCAGTACCTCGCAGCGACGACCCTGGTTCTCCCAACGATAACTCTTTCTCTGCTCCTCAGTGCTGGATGCCATTCAACTTACGAAAAGTCAGGAGATGCGCAGCACCCCGCATCGCTCGCCAAAGTTGACGCGCGCAGGATGCTCCACGCCGACGATGATGCAGGCAACTGGATGAGCTACGGCCGCACCTACAATGAGCAGCGGTTCAGTCCGCTTGCCCAGGTCAATGACAAGAATGCCGGTGAACTTGCGCTCACTTGGTACGCGGATCTCGACACGCGCCGCGGCCAGGAATCGACGCCGCTAATTATTGACGGTACGATGTATTTCACGAGCGCTTGGAGCAAAGTGTTCGCGGTAAATGCTGCTACCGGAGAACGCCTTTGGTCCTTCGATCCGAAGGTCCCGCCCGAATGGGCTGTGAACGCCTGTTGCGACGTTGTAAATCGCGGGGTCGCCGCGTGGCAAGGCAAGATTTTTGTGGGCACGCTCGACGGCAGGCTCATCGCTCTGGATTCCACCACGGGGAAGCCGATATGGGAGACGGTGACGATCGATCCCGCGTATCGCTACACGATCACCGGCGCACCGCGCGTCGTGAAGGGTAAGATTCTCATCGGCAATGGCGGTTCGGAGATGGGCGTGCGCGGTTACGTGTCAGCGTATGATGCAGACTCGGGAAAAATGATCTGGCGCTCGTACACTGTGCCGGGCGATGCGTCGAAACCGTTCGAAAGTCCTGCACTGGAAAGAGCGGCGAAAACCTGGTCTGGGGAATGGTGGAAGCTCGGAGGGGGCGGCACCGTCTGGGACACGATTGTCTATGACGCGGAACTCGATCTCGTCTTTATCGGCACGGCGAATGGAACACCCTGGGTTCGCGAAAAGCGCAGTCCGCAGGGCGGCGACAATCTGTTTACCTGCTCTATCGTTGCGCTCAAGCCGGACACCGGAGAATACGTCTGGCACTATCAGGAAACTCCAGGCGATTCGTGGGACTTCGATTCCGCGGAGCCAATTATTCTTGCGGACGTCACGATCAACCAAATCCCGCGCAAGGTGCTTTTCCAAGCACCAAAGAACGGCTTCTTCTACGTTCTCGACCGCGCCACCGGCAGCCTCATTTCCGCCGCTCCTTACACGACAGTCACTTGGGCTAGCGGTATTGACTCGAAAACGGGTCGGCCCATAGAAAACACGGACGTGCGTTATGAGGAAGGGAAGGGAGGTCCCATTGTCCCAGGCCCTCTTGGTGGACACAGTTGGCATTCCATGTCCTTTAGTCCAAACACGACCCTGGTCTACATCCCGGTGCAGGAAGCAGGTTTTTTCTACAGGTCCGACGAGACGTTTCAGCAAAGGATGCTCTCGTTTAATATCGGCATCGATTTTGTCGCTGCTGGCTTGCCGCAACAGCCGGCAGTGAAAAAGGCCGTTCTGGACACCATCAAGGGCCGACTCTCCGCTTGGGATCCAATTCAGCAGAAAGAAATCTGGCACGTCGATCGCAAGAGTCCCGTGAACGGCGGCGTTCTTTCGACGGCCGGAAACCTCGTATTCCAAGGCACGGCGCAGGGAACCATGGAAGCATTCCGCGCCGACAACGGTCAGAAACTTTGGTCGGTCGAAACGCAAAGCGGCGTCGTCGCTGCTCCTGTGACCTACACGGTGAACGGCGAGCAGTACGTTGCCATAGTTGCTGGCTGGGGCGGTGTCTTCCCGCTGGCGACGGGCGAAGTCGCGCTCCAGGCGGCACGCCGCCAAAACATCAGCCGCGTCCTGGCTTTCAAACTGGGTGGTAAGGCGAGTCTGCCTGCACCTCCTGAAATGCCGCTTCGCCAGTTAACGCCGCCGCGCGCCACGGCGAGTTCGGTGGCCGTCAAGACCGGGGAACTCCTCTACCAACGTGATTGCTCTGCTTGCCACGGCGATGTTGCCGTCAGCGGAGGCGTTCTGCCCGGCCTTCGATATTCCGCCGCACTTGCCAACGAGCAGTGGAACGAAATCGTGCTGGGCGGTGCGCTGAAGCAATTCGGCATGGTTTCCTTTGTCAAGCAGCTAAGCCGTGAAGACGCGGCAGCGATTCGCGCCTACGTTATCGTTCGCGCCAATCAATCTGTCCAAGAGGCAAAAACGATCGCGAAGTGAACGAGGAAGTCGATGAAGCGTGGTCTTATCTAAGCGAACTGCGCCATCGTCGTTGTGAACGCCCGCGTCGTCAGCTCCTCCAGTGGTTTCCCACGCAATTCCTGAGCAAGAACTTCGACGCCGTAAAAGCTGTCGTAACCCGTCTTCTGCACCTGTTCGATGAACCGCGGAACGTCAAACTCGCCCTCCCCGCAGTACCGCCGGTGGTTGATCGTATCTTCAAACAAGCTCCAGGGCGCTTTGTAAGTCCCGTCGTTCAGTTCCACAGAGATCAAATGTTCCCGTGGAATTTTCCCCACCTCTTCATACGGAATCCCGAGCTTCGCAATATGCCAGGTATCCAGGATAATTCCGCCGTTCGCGGCGCCCGCGCATTCCACCATCATCAACGCATCTTTCAGGGTATCGACCATCGCGAACGGCATTAGCTCGAATCCAATTTTCGTTTCGTATGTCGCGGCTTCTTCGCACAGTTCCGCAAACGCTTCGATCAGGCGCGGCATCGACGTCTTCGTTTTTTCGAAATCACCAACCTTCACGTGATTTGCGCCGAGCGCCTGCGCCGCTTCGAACAGTCTCCCCTTCTCGACGTCCGATTGCTCCTTTCTGTCTCCGTCTAGAAACCAGTCCCGCAGAAATTCCAGCTCGAGATAGGTCATGCCGTGATCGTCGAGAATCCGCTTCATTTCCTGCAAGCTTCTGCGTTCCAGAGCGTGATGCAGATCTGCGTGCCAAAGTCCTACGCCCTTGAATCCAGCTTTTGCCGCCGCCACCACGCGGTCCTCGAAATCGAATGTGCTGTATTCTGTGTCCGTGTGCGGCACCGCGCCCCCGGCAATCGTCCAGTACGACGCTAGCAGTTCGACATGTTGTTTCACCACGATTGCTCCCCTAGGTAACGCATCGGGCTTTCGACCCAGCCCGTCCTGCTCCGGTAAGGTCGCATCACCGACTCACGACGCGTTCTCCAATGCTAATGCGCTCTCCGTTGCGTTTTCCGGTGCTTCCGGCCTCGTCGCAAACAGCAGCGCTACAACTCCGACCGCCGCGACGATCATGTTGATCCTGAACGCCAGCGTGTAATTTCCGTAGATGTCAAACAGCTTCCCTCCAATGAATCCGGCCGGCGAACAAAAAATCCCAGTCAGCAACAACACCATCCCATTCACTTTTGGAAATGCCGCCGGCCCGTAAAAATGTCCTGTCACGGTATTCATGCAAACAAAAGTCCAGCCAAATCCCGTTCCGTACAAAATCGCCGCCGTGTACGCAATCCACATAGCCCCCGGGCTGACGCGCAGAGCCAGCACGGATCCAACAAAATAGCAGCACAGTCCCAAAATGAACGCATACCGTGCGACCAACCGATCCATCAGCCATCCTCCGATGAGCCTCCCTGCGACCGCTCCCATGGTGAACAGTCCCATAGCCCAAGCCGCGTCACCCGCCGAAATACCCGCGCCCTTTAAGTGAAGCAGCCAATGCGCGGTGAAGAAGAAAAAGGGAAATTGGCAACCGATCCCTCCCAGCACGATCATCCAGTACGCGGGCGTCGCAAACGCTTGTCTGGGTGCCCAGACATATTGGGTAACGAGCGCTTTCGTCGAAAGCTCTCCGCCTGCCTCCCTGGCCTTTGCTCCCCCATCGATCTCTTGCCCCAAGTCCCCCGGCCGCTCCTTTACAAATAGAAATGCGACAATCACCGACACAACCATCACGCCAATCACGATCCCCCATGCCTGACGCCAGTTTCCGCCATTCGCCGTCAAAATCTTATTGGTAACCGGCGAACCGAAAAATCCTGCAAACCCGGACGCGCTAAGCGCGACGGCCATCGCTCTGCCTCGGTACTCCTGGAACCACCTCGTGACCGCCGTCGCCACCGGCACGATGGTTCCAAAACTAATTCCCGTTCCGATCAAAACGCCAAATCCCAACAGATAGTGCCACGGTTTCGTTGCCACCAGCGCCAACCATGCCGCTCCCACCAATGTCACCGTCGATCCAATTGCAAACGACCTCCGTATCCCCCATTGCACAATCGCCCCGGCCACCACCATCGACGGCAATCCAACGAATAAATTCAGCAATGTGAACCCCAGCCCAAATGTACTTCGGCTCATGTGAATCTCTTTCAGCATGTACGTATTGATCACCGCGCCGCCATACAGCGGGAATCCCATGTTCAAGAAATCCAGCAACCACAACGCGGCCACCAGCCTCCAGCCGTAGAATGGCGCTTTGTTAGTCATGACGGGGTCGATTGCTCCGCAGGCACGGGCCGACATTTTGCCATGGGAAAGATTGGAAGATCGATAGTGTCGGTCGATGCGCGCGTTTCACAATGTGAACCCATGGTTCATATTGACTTCGTCGCGATTCTATCTACAATGCACCCTGCGTCAAAGCAAATCTCCCCAGCCGTCTGATGCCGTTAATCGCAGTCGGCGGAAGGTCATCACGTTGCCTGCGAGATTTCGTCCAACTAGAAGACTTAGCGCTCGACCACGGAGTAACGCCCCGGGCTCCAGTAAATCTCTGCAAAAGGCACTTCGGCTACTAATGCATCTTGGTGATTATGGGCCCGAGATGGGTATCGCAAACCTTTCCCGCGAACTTGGGTTGAATAAGACCACCGTCTATCGCCTCCTCAGCGCTATGACGCAGTTCGACCTCATCGAAAAGAATCCCGCGAACGAGAAGTACCGGCTGGGACTAAGGCTTCACGAACTGGGGTGTCGCGCTTTGGAGTCCAGGACCGTCTCCGGAGAGGCCCACGCTTTCCTGGTGGAAATGTCCCGACGCTGCAAGGAGAGTGTGAGCATAGCCGTGCCGGAAAGTGGCAGCATTGTGTGCCTCGATCGTGTCGATTCTCTGGACGTTATCATCACCGCCAGAACTCCCATCGGCGCGCGCTTTCAACCTCACTGCACCGCCGTCGGGAAAGCTATTCTCGCCCATCTTCCCACTGTGGAAGTCCACGCCATCATCAAACGCAACGGCATGCCCCGCTTTACCTCCCAGACGATTCGTAAGTATGCGGATCTCATGGACAACCTCCGCCTCACGCGCCTCCGTGGATTTGCTGCCGACGAAGGCGAGTTGGAGCCTGGACTCAGCGGCATTGCTGCGCCGGTCTTCATGCGCGGCGCGAAGATCGTCGCCGCGGTGGGCATCGCCGGGCCCAGCCAGCGTTTTCTGGGCGAGGAATTCCTCAAAAAAAGCGTTTTGGCAATCGACTTTGCCGCCCGCATTTCCCATGCCCTTGGAAGGCGGGCATCCGAGTTGCCAGTTCCTGGGCGCGGCTTCGCTTACGATCCGTTTTCCTAGGAGGCAAAGAACATGCCCGCACAATTCCGAGCAGACCACGTAGGAAGTTTCCTCCGCCCACCCGAGTTGCTTGCAGCGCGGATGAACTCAGGCGCCGACCCGCAGCGCCTACGCCAACTCGAAGACACTCACATTCAGCGCGTTATTGCCAAACAGAAAGAACTCGGCTTCGAACTGGCGACCGACGGTGAATTGCGCCGCCGCAATTTCATGAGCGATTTCACGGACGCCGTCGATGGTTTCGATCTCGGCGATTCTACAGCTCGTAGCTGGAAAGCCGGAGAAGTAAAGACAGCGCAAGTCAGCAGTGTGGCCGGAATCGTGGTCACCGAGCTTCGCCAGGCGCGGCCCCTTACCGGGCACGAAGTTCCGTTCTTGCTGTCTCACTGCTCGGTCGCTCCAAAAGTTACCTTACCCAGCGCCACGCAGTTTCCAGCCATCTCGTTCAAGCAGGGTGTCACCAGTAAGATCTACAAAGACCACTCCGTTCTCCTCTGGGCCATCGTCGACATCATGAAGAGAGACCTCGCAGAACTTTCCTCCCAAGGCGTCAAGTACATCCAAATTGACGCTCCGCGCTACAGCTACTACATGGACCCTAAGTGGCGCGACTGGATTAGGTCCGAAATGAATGTGGACCCCGACGCCGCGTTGGACGAAGCCGTGCGCGCCGACAACGCGTGCTTCAAGGCTGCGCGCAAACCCGGAGTGACTCTAGCGATCCACCTCTGCCGCGGAAACAATCGCAGCCACTGGTACGCCGAGGGTGGCTACGACGCCATCGCCGAAAAACTGTTTGGCACGCTCGAGGTCGATCGTTTCCTTCTCGAATATGACGACGCGCGTTCCGGAACCTTCACGCCCTTGCGCTTCGTTCCCAAGGGAAAGACGGTGGTGCTCGGCTTGATCAGCTCCAAGGTTTCGCAAATGGAAAATGCAGGCGACCTCGCGAAACGTGTTGACGAAGCCGCTCGCTTCGTACCCCTGGAAAATCTCGCTCTTAGCCCTCAGTGCGGTTTTGCGTCCACCGCGGAAGGGAATCTCATCACCGAAGAACGCCAGTGGGACAAACTCAAGCTTGTCGTCGAAGCTGCCCGGCGCATCTGGAACTGATCGGTGTCACCAATGTCGTCAGGCCGCATGCTTGACTCCTGCACCAAACGGACCAAGAATCGCCCTGTTGCCGCTGGAGCTGAACGAATGTGTACTGGCCGGTCCTCAGAGCGGTGGCTCGAGCCCGTACAAAAGATTCCGTGCGATAAGCGGGCGTGGAGAAAAATTCTTGCGCCAAACCACTCGTACTTCGTGCACGTTGTCATAAGGAGTCGCCATGTCCTCCACACCATACATCGCGGGGAAGTCGATTGAGGTTCCGCCCTCATTCCTCTCCGATGTTATAAATCCCGCCAATCAAAAGCCGTTCGCGAAGGTTTTCATGGCCCAGGAAGAACACATGCGCGCCGCTATCGACGCTGCAGATGCTGCGAAATCTTCCTGGTCAGCCGCTCCTCCTGCTCAACGCGAGGCCATTCTCCACCGCGCCGCCGATGAACTACTTAAAGCCAGTCCCGAACTTGTCGAACTCCTCATCGACGAAGGTGGCTCCACCTTCGGAAAAGCTCATTTCGAAGTGCCCTTCGCGGCCAACATGGTGCACTCGATCGCCGGCGAAGCTCGCCGGATTCACGGCGATGTCATGTCCTCCGATGTCCCCGGCCTGCTATCGATCGCCATACGACGTCCACTGGGTGTCGTTGCCGGAATTTCCCCTTTCAATTTTCCCATCGTGCTGTCGCTCAAAAAAGTTGCCTTCGCTCTTGCCGCGGGCAACACATTCGTCTTGAAGCCGTCCGAGGAGACTTCGCTTGTTGGACTGAAACTCGCGGAAGTCTTCGAACGTGCAGGCGTGCCCGCTGGCGTGTTCAACGTCGTGCCCGGCGACGGCCTCCGCATGGCGCAAGTTCTCTATGATGATCCTCGCGTAAAGCTCATCTCCTTCACCGGTTCAACCCGCGTCGGCCGCAGCATCGCCGTCGAATGCGCCAAGCGCGGCAAGCGCGTGGTCCTTGAAATGGGTGGCAAGAGTCCGCTCATCGTACTCCGGGACGCCGACATCGATTACGCTGTGGACACTGCCTGCTTCGGTCTCTTCATTCACCAAGGACAGATTTGCATGGCGGGCTCGCGCATCATTGTCGAAGCACCAATTTATGAAGAATTTCTAAAGAGGTTTGCCGCCAAGGCGCAGACCCTACAGGTCGGCGACCCTCACGATCCCCATACCGTGATCGGCCCGCTGATCCGCTCTTCGCAGTGCCCCATGATTGACAAGAAAGTGAAAGATGCGGTCGCTTCAGGCGCGCGCCTGCTGTGCGGCGGAAAATACCACGGCAACTTCTATCATCCGACCGTAGTAGCGGATGTCACTCCGCAGATGGATGCCTTCCGCGACGAACTTTTCGGCCCAGTCGCGGCCGTCAGCAAAGCCAATGATGCCGACCATGCTCTCGCGCTGGCCAACAACTCGGCCTACGGTCTTTCGTCGGCTGTCCTGACCAACAACATGCAACTCGCTATGAAATTCGCTCTGGATCTCGATGTGGGAATGGTCCACCTCAATGGCCCCACGGTGCACGATGAAGCTACCGTTCCCTTTGGCGGCGTCAAAGATTCCGGCATGGGCCGCGAGGGAGGACGCTGGTCCATCGAAGAAATGACCGAAATCAAGTGGGTCACTATCCAAATGGGCAAGCGCTCATACCCGTTCTGAAATCGCGGTTTTTGCGGGCGTCGGAGCTTATGGGGAGAATGCTTTACTGGGAAGCACTTGAGAAAATATCTCGGCAATGCGCTCCCTAGTGTGAAGAGCTCTCAAAACTCGTGATATCGATGGGCGCAATCCCTTCCTTCGTACAAAAATCGTGGTACCTCTTCAAAAGCGTCTGCCAATTCTCCACAAACGTTACATTCCCATTAGCGTCCCGAAATTCCAGCGCCCCTTCAATGATCGCCAAAACGATCGTCTCTTCCTTCCCGCACATTCGCGGAGAATGCGTAGACCCTGCAACCTCGAAAACGACGTCGCCCGCTTCCGCAACCCATCCTTCGTCATATGTCCACGCACCCTGGATCGTGTACACCACGACTGTCCCCGGATGAAAATGCACGTCCAGCGAGACTCCGGTCACCGAGCGGATGAAGGTAATGATCTGGCCGGTGATCGGATTTAGCTTGCACAGCTTCAGGTAGTGTCCAGGAAACCATTCGAACCACGGCAATTCCTTGGTGTTTATGTAGCTGGCCAGCGCCTTGTAGTTTTTTCCTGTGCTCGAAGCGTTGATCGTGGATGCCATGTTATTCCCTCCAAATTCGCCGGACCTCCCTTCCTCAGAGGCCGATATCGAAGAAGACTGTCTCGTGCTCTCCTTGCAGAACTACATTCCATTCGAGTTTGTCGGGTTCCCCGGCGACTTGTCGCGCGATCAAGGTTTCTCGTCGTGACGGTTCGACGTAGTTCAGCACGAAGTCTTGCTCATTGGCCGCACCGTCGGGGAAATAGATGCGCGTTACGAGGCGCCGCAGCAAACCGCGCATGAATACCGAAACAACGATGTGCGGCGCTTGTTGCCTTCGGTCCGGCGCCGGCACCGTTCCGGGCTTGATGGTGGTAAAGCGGAACTCGCCATTCGCGTCCGTTGGAATCCTGCCAAACCCTTGAAATCCTGTTTCGGTCGCTTTGTCTTGCGTGTCTTCTGGATGCGCGTACTTCCCAGCGCTACTCGCCTGCCACACCTCTAACATCGCATCGGGAACACCGACTCCCTCTCCGTCAATCACCCGCCCGCGGATTTCGATGCGCTCGCCGGAAACACCCGGCCCTGCCAGTTCGCTCGTTCTCAACCGCTCACAACCGATCATGAAAAAAGGCCCGACAGTCTGTGAGGGCGTAGCGTGAAGACTCATTCATTTGCCCCCAGTGCGCGGCGATTCCCAGGGTGTTGCCTCACGCCCGGCGAGAACGAGGTCGAACTGGAATCCGAGTGCTTGTTCGGGAAGCGTCGTTCCCCAATCGAATTGGGAGATCAGCCGCTGGCGCGCCGCTTCATCGGCAGTGCAATTGAAAATGGGATCGAACGGTAGCAACGAGTCGCCTGGAAAATACATTTGCGTCACCAGCCGACTGGCAAACGCCGGACCAAACACCGAAAAATGAATATGCGCCGGGCGCCAGGCGTTGGGATGATTTTTCCAGGGATAAGCCCCGGGCCGGATGGTCACAAAGCGGTAGCGACCTGCCGAATCCGTTAGCGTATGGCCGCAACCCGTGAAATTAGGATCAAGCGGAGCATCGTGTTGGTCTACCTTGTGCAGGTAGCGTCCCGCAGCATTGCACTGCCAGACTTCGACAAGTGTCTCGGGAACGGGCCTTCCGTCCTCGTCGATCACTCGGCCGCTGACGATAATTCGTTCCCCGAGTGGCGGGCCGGAGTGCTGCTTCGTTAAATCGAAAGCTCTAAGATCGACACGGTCGGGTCCAAACATGGGGCCGGTCGTTTCCGACAACGTGTGCGGTATCGCCACCAAAGGTTTCGTCGGCGCGCGCTTGATTGAGGAGACGTATGGCGGATGCAGATGATCGGGTTGCGTGCCGACCAGTGGGCGCCGATAGCCTTTGGTGTTAGCCACGAGACCGCTTTTCACTGTTGTGTGCTCCCCTTGTGAGCGCGCTGCATAGCTTCGGTTACTCTGCGCTCACCATACTTCCGTGCGCGACCGCTGTGCGCGAGTGCAGGTCGCGCAACGCCGACAATTCGTTTTGTGTCGGTGGCGGGGTCACCTGCAGGTTTGGCGTCACCTTCAAAGCCCAACCAGTAGCTTCCTTTACACGATCAATCGAGACCCCCGGATGAAGCGCAGTCAGCACCAACTCGTGCGTACTTGGTTCGGAGGTGAGAATTCCGAGATCCGTGATTACCGTGGTCGGTCCGCGCCCGCGCGCCCCGCTCCCGTTCTTTCCGGAGGATTCCATGTATCCGGAAGACGTCACAAAATCAAGAGTCTCCAGGAAAGCGCGCGTGCTGTGCTTAAGAATAATCGCAACTTCCTTTGCCGCGGTAGCTATCTCGGGCGCACCGCCCGCCCCGGGGAGCCTCACGCGCGGAGCGTCGTAGGTCCCGCCGATTAAGGTTGTGTTCAGATTTCCGAACTTGTCAATCTGCGCGGCCCCGAGAAACCCGACGTCTACCCTCCCGGCTTGCAACCAATATCGGAAGATTTCCGGCACCGAAACCACCGTGTCGGCCGTGTCTGCTAGTTCTCCGTCGCCAATCGAGAGCGGCAGAACAACTGGTTTGGCGCCGATCGTCCCGGATTCGTAGATCAAGATTACATCAGGGGCGTGCGTGATCCTCGCCAGGTTGGCGGCTGCACTTGGCAATCCGATTCCGACGAAACACACGGTGCCGTTTGAAAGCTTACGAGCCGCCGCAACGGTCATGATTTCCGCTGGGGTATAGTGTGCGTCATGCATGGCAGCCAGCTTGTCCTGAGGCACGAATGCTTCGGCGGTACTCTGAAAAATCCGCTGTTCCAACGACGTGCCGACCCATCCATGCAAGGAACGTTTCACGCTCGCGCGAGATTTCATCCCATGCTTTGCAGAAAGCGTTGTCTCGTTTGTAGTAGCCATGGGTGTACGAGGGGTGCGCGCCGCCAGGCACCACGCTGATGTGGGAGATGACCCAGTAGGGCAGGATGCAGGCATTTTGCGGCGCCTTCAGATCGTCCACGATTTCTTCCACCGTCACGCCAATTTTTTTGGCTGCCAGCGCCGCCTCTTTTTGAACGCCGACGATGCCGGAAATCATGACGTTGCCCTTGCGATCCGCTTTTTGCGCATGGATGAAAGTCACATCAGGATTGATCGCCGGGGTCGCGGTCAAGAGTTCTCCGGTAAACGGGCAAGTGATGGTTTTGATTTTCGCATTCTGTTTTCGAAGATCCGATCCAACGTAGCCGCGCACCACCGCGAACGGTAGCCCAGACGCCCCTGCTTGGTAGCGAGCGGCCATGTCCGCATGGCTGTGTTCCTCGATGGCGATGGGTCGCGGCCAGCGGTGTTCAATGGCATCACGAAAGCGATGCAGGGATCCCACCCCCGGATTACCACCCCACGAAAAAATCAATTGAGCAGCGCAACCCATGCCGATCATTTGATCGTAGATCAGGTCGGGTGTCATTCGAATCAGCGTGAGGTTTCGGCGCTGCTGGCGAATGATTTCGTGTCCTGCGGCGAACGGTATCAGATGAGTGAAACCTTCCAGTGCGAGCACACCACCGTCCTGCACCAGAGCGGCGACAGCTTCGCGCAATGTACAGAAAGCGGGCAAAACGGCTCCACGCGGCCCGGCAGCGACTAGGGGGGCCCGCATCTGCACGAAGCAAGTGAATCTGGCTTTGCGCCTTTCGGCGTGCAACCTGATTCGAGTTCGGTTGCGTGCAGACTAGCCTCGACCGGATGCCGGGGCCGACTCTAAGGTAAGCCATTCGACGAAGTCAAGGCGATTATCGGAATTATGTGCGCCTATCGGCCAAACCGGTGTAGGCTTTTGCCGCTGGGTGCCATCTCCGGGAGAAGCCATGCCTACCAACGAGGTAACCGCGACGACGAAACGGCAATCGCGACCTGCTGTCGCTCCGACAACTTCGTCGGATTCGCGGCCGACGCCTTCCACGCAAATCGAGGCATTGAGCGGCGATCCAAACTTCATGACCTCGCTCGCGCGAGGTCTCGCAGTAATTCAAGCATTTTCGCAGCGCAAACGGCAGCTTACCGTCTCACAAATCAGCAACAAGACAGGATTTTCGCGCGCGGCCGTGCGTCGCTGCCTGTACACGTTGTCGAAATTGGGATTCGCAGGTTCGGACGACAGCCGGCACTTTTACCTGCGAGCCCGTGTGCTGGGATTGGGGCACTCGTACATTTCTTCGATGCCACTGGCGGCCGCCGCTCAACCAGTTCTTGAGCACGTGAGCCATGTCCTGCATGAGTCGTGCTCGATTGCAACATTGGACGGAATGGAGATCATTTACATTGCCCGAGCCAATGTCACCCGAATCATGTCCATTGACCTGGGCGTGGGCAGCCGGTTGCCCGCCTTTTGCACGTCGATGGGACGTGTATTGCTTGCCGATTTGGCTCCAGACAAATTGGAAGAGTATCTCGCGCGAGTGGAGTTCAAGCGCTTCACAGACCGCACCGTCGTGAATGCGGAAAAGCTCCGGCAGGTCCTGAAAGTGGTGCAACGCAACGGCTATTCCATCGTGGACCAGGAGCTGGAACTGGGTTTGCGATCGATGGCCGTTCCTTTGCGAAATCCGGAAGGAAGGGTTGTGGCGGCGTTGAACGTGGGCGCACACGCACAGCGGATTTCCATCCAGGATTTGCAGACGAGATTCTTCCCGCAGTTGCAGGCGGCAGCGCAAGAGCTTTGCATGTTGCTGAGGTGAAGACACCGGGCGCCGGTAAACCCGCCCCAACAGAGTGGAGCACATGGAAAACTCCAAGCGATATGAGACCACGCTCGTCGCCATTCTGTTTTTCACGTGGGGAACGGTATTTCTCGACAGAACGTCGCAACACTATTTGGCGCCGTTTTTCGCTCCCGAATTTCATTTGAGTCACGAGCAGATCGGCCTGCTGGGATCGGTGGTGGCCGTTACCTGGGCGATTTCGACACTTTTTTTCGGGGCGCTGTCGGATCGCATTGGACGCAAGCCGATCCTGGTTCCCGTGGTGTTTATTTTTTCGTTGCTGTCCTGGGTTTCTGGCGCGGTGCACAGCTTCCATCAGCTTTTGCTGGTACGCGCGCTCCTGGGAGTTGCGGAAGGGCCAGCGTGGTCGATTATGACGGCGCTAATCGAGGAATCCTCCGCACCAACACGACGCGGCAGGAATATTGGGACGGTAGTGAGCGCAGCCGCGCTGGTGGGTTTGGCGGTAGCGCCGGTGCTGACCACCCAGGTGGGGGCGCGGTTCGGCTGGCGCTGGGGGTTCTTTGTCTCCGGTGTGCCCGGATTATTGCTGGGGTTCCTGATTTGGAAATTCGTCAAAGAGCCGGAGAAGAAGATCGTTCCTGGTTCGCACAACCAGCCCGTGAGGATTGGGGATTTCCTGTCGATCCTCCGTTACCGGAACATCTGGTTATGTTGCGTAGGGGCTGCGGGATTTTTGTCGTGGCTGTTTCTGGACAATATTTTTGCGCCCTTATACATCACGGAAGTAGCACATCAGGCGCCGACAACCGCGGGCTTCCTGCTGGGAGCGAGCGGCCTCGGCAGCTTTTTTCTGGCGTTGTTCTTTCCCGCGTTGTCCGATCGCATAGGCCGGAAGCCAGTTTTGCTCATCATGGCTGTCATGTGCCTGGCGGTGCCGCTGGCGCTGCTGATCCCGCAGCTGTACGCGCACCCGTGGCTCTTGGCAGCCATCATTGGTGTGACGAACGCCGGGCAAGGCATCGGGGCGCTCACCCTGGTTCTGGTTCCGACAGAAAGCGTGCCTCCGCAATTCGCCGCGACCGCCATCGGTCTTACCACTCTGGTTTCGGAAATCGCTGGCGCGACGGTCGCCCCAGTCATAGCGGGTACGGTCGCGCAGACGCATGGCCTGGCGGCAGCGCTGTGGATGTCCGCCGGGGGAGCTGCGCTGGTCTTCGTCGCCGCGCTATTCCTAAAAGAGACGCACCAGGCCAGAGCCGAGCAGGCAGTGCTGCGAGAAGCCCTGGCGGACTGAGCGCGAAATGACAATCGCTGCATCGGTCGCAAGAAGCTAGTTGCGCCGGGCAGAGTACCGGACCGAATGCTTCTTGCCCCAGGCGGACATCAGTCGAAGGATGGGCCGAAGCGTTTCGCCATGGCGGGTCAGAGAGTATTCGACCCGAGGCGGGACCTGCGCGTAGACCTTGCGATTGATGATGTTGTCGCGTTCCAGTTCGCGGAGCTGCTGGGTGAGCATTTTTTTGGTGGGCCCGGAGAGAAGTCTTTGCAATTCGCTGAAGCGCCGGATTCTGGTTTGCAGGTAGTAGAGAATCGATGGCTTCCACTTTCCGCCGATAATGTGCGTAGTGAGTGTAACGGGGCAGTTCGACGAGTCCATGACGGAGTCACCCTCCAGGTACTTGGTTACAAAAAGGTGCCTACTAGCAAAAAAGACACTCTAGCCTAAACTCCCCTCGTTTGGTACACGCGGCCGCGCGGCGACGGAAACTTCAGAAACGGCGAGGATCGAGCGTATGAGCAACAAGGCTGTAGTGTTGTACGGCGCTAGTGGTTTTTCGGGGCGGCTCGTTGCGGAGTTTTTGCGCGAATTCAGTGTTCCTTTTCGTGCCGTGGGTCGTAACAAGGGAAAAATACAAGAGGTGTTGAGCCGCGTGCCGGGAATTGAGACGGCGGACTACGAGATTGTCGAAACGGGTGGCGCCACCGACGAGCTTGCGAGTATTTTCGATGGTGCCACGGTGGTCTGTAACACGATCGGGCCGCTGGTGTATTACGGGCCGCCGGTTATTGAAGCGAGCCTCCAGGCCGGGTGCCACTATATCGACATCAGTGGCGAGCAAGCCTGGGTGCGGCAAGTCGCGGAGACATGGGGGCCAAAGTTCGAGAAAAAGGGGCTGTTAGCGGCGCCAGCAACCGCATACATGTCAACGGCGAGCGATATCGCGACGCGCCTTTGCCTGGAAATTGGCGGAGTCGATACGCTGGAGATCGTGTCGATGTTCAAAGGCATGCCGACGTTGGGGTCGACGCAAACAATTTTCGCGGTGATTCCCACAGAAGCGTATTACCTGGAGCAGAACCAATATAGGCCATGGCCTCGCGCGAAAGGCTACGACGTATTGACGCCGGGATCTCTTCAAACGCAGCTGGCCTTGCCGTGGGGTGGGTTTCCGCACCCAGTGTGGTTCAAGAATCATCCCCAGGTTGCGAATGTAAAGACGCTCGGAGGGTTGCTAGACAGGCAGATTATGGAAACCGTTGCCGCGACAGAAAAGCATTTCGAAGCGAACATTCGCCCGCTGCCGAAGGAAGAGCAAGCGAAGCAGCTCGCGGCGATGGCGAATTCCGTGCAGCCCGGGACGCCTCCAAGAGAAAATACCAGACAGCACAGAACGATTGACGTGGTGGTCGGGCGAGGGAGCACGAATGTCTTGCAGTGCACGATGCTGGGAACTTGCGCGTACCGCCAAACCGGATTGGTACAGGCTTTTGCTGCGCATCATCTGTCACTGGCGGCGCCACGCAAAGTCGGGTTTGCCTCGCCGTGCGAAGCATTTGGCCATCGGGAACTGTTGCAGGCTCTGGAGAATTACGGTTTGACGAAGGCGAAAATGGCGGCGTGAGCGGGAACAGAACTTCTCGATCCTAGCGACGCTTGGTGATGGCGCAAGAATGGGGGCGGAGAGCCGAAGAAATGCGCGCGATCGATTATTTCGACAAGGGGGCGGAGGCGTTTCCCGAGCGGATCGCAATCATCGACCGTTCCAAAAGATATTCCTACCGTGAAACTCAAGCGTCTAGCCGGCGGATTGCAAGCGCGATGCGGGCCGGCGGGCTGCGGGATGAAGATCGTGTGGCGATTTTTTCCCCGAATGACGGTCGAATCCTGCTCTGCATGCTGGGACTGATGCGGGCCGGCGGTGTCTGGGTGCCGTTGAATCACCGTAACGCGCTGGATGCCAACGTGCAATTCCTGAATTATTCCGATACGTCCTGGCTTTTCTACCACAGCGGCTTTCAAGAGCAGGTGCGCGAGATCAAGGCGCAAGCGGCGTGCGTTCGCCACTACATTTGCATCGATACTGAGAATGGGGTCGATCCTTCACTGGAACAGTTCATGGCGAAGGGAAGCGAGAACGAGGAACTCGACTGGGGCGATCCGCGAGGGAATCTGGACCGGCTCGTAGGACTGGTCCCTACGGGGGGAACGACCGGGCCGGCGAAAGGTGTGATGGTCACCAGTCTGTCGTGGGGAACCATGACGGAGACAGCGAATCAGTGCCTGCGTTGCGAAGGGATCGAGTCGGTGTGCCTAAGCGCGGCACCTCTTTCCCACGCGGCGGGTGTAGTGGCGTTCGCGATGTTCTCCCTGGGAGCAACCAATTTGGTACTGCCCGCATTTGATGCGCAAGCGGTACTCGAAAGCATTCCGCGCTATCGCGTAACCCACATGTTTCTACCGCCGACAGCGTTGTACGCATTGCTGGCACATCCCCAGGTTGGAGAATTCGACTATTCGAGTTTGCGAAGGATGTTGATTGTGGCTGCCCCAGTTTCGCCGGACAAATTGAAAAAGTCCGTGGAAGTTTTCGGTCCCTGCCTGTGCCAGTCGTATGGACAAACAGAAGCACCCATGTACCTCACATGGCTGGATCCTATGACGTTGGCGGCTGCTGCAGCCGGGGATCATCCCGAGCGACTACGGAGTTGCGGAAAGCCGACGCTCGCCGTGCGGTTGGCCATCATGGATGACGCAGGGACCCTCCTGCGGCCCGGGGAGACCGGAGAAATCGTGGCGCGGGGTGCTTTGGTGTCTGCAGGTTATTACAACTTGCCGCAGGCGACAGCGGAGATACACATGCACGGCTGGCACCATACCGGCGACGTAGGTTATCGCGACGAAGAGGGTTTTTTCTACATCGTCGACCGGAAGAAAGACATGATCATCACCGGCGGATTTAACGTTTTCTGTGGCGAAGTGGAAGCCTGCGTGATGGAACTGCCGCAGGTGCGGGACTGTGCGGTGATCGGGGTGCCGGACGAGAAGTGGGGAGAAGCGGTTAAGGCGATTGTGGCAGTGCGTGAGGGCGAGTCCGTCACCCGCGAAGCGATCATCGCCCACTGCAAAGCGCGACTGGGGGGAGTGAAAGCGCCAAAATCGGTGGACTTCGCGATCGACATTCCCAAGACACCGGCAGCGAAGACCGATAAGAAAGCTCTACGAAAACCGTATTGGGCAGGAGCCGAGCGGTCCGTGAACTGAGGAGGGCGTCGGCATGATCCTAGGAACGCCAAGTCTGAGGGAAAGACTGCTGGTGGGGAAGTGGCCCTTAACCAGGTTAACGAAATTCGGGCGAGGTACAGGCGCTCGCGCCGCGCTTGAACCATGATTTTGCAACTGAACCACCTTCAAGGGAAGCCTGCGGGAGTTACAACGCATGAGGTCGTGGATGCGTTATACGCGCTGCTCGAAGAGGGTCATCTAGAGGAGGACCAATTTGCGCACCTCCGCGTTCATCTTGATTGGATCCAGTACCGGCAGAACTTTCGGGAATGTGTGATGGCGATCAAGGCCAGCCCCGGACGCCAGGACCAATCTCCTGCTTTCGAACTACACATTGACGTGCGGCAGGCGACATCCGGAGGGCTGCGTGCTCGAATACAGCAAACCGTTGGGGAGTTGAGCGGGGAGTCGCAGACCGGCTCGGAACCGGTACTCCTTGAGGAATTTCGGTCGTTTCGGGAAAGCATTGCCTGGGAATTCAACCGGCTGTACTGGCATCGCTTGCCGGATTGGGAACAGTTCACCGGGCGTGGATATGAGCAGGCACTGCCGGGCGGAAAGTCGGATGCAAATCACCCGGCGGCGGTGGCCGACTGCGTAGCGGATTTTTGGACGCTGCTGAAAGACTTGGAAACGCGGAAGCAGTTGCCCGAGGAAATCTTCATTCTGGAAATAGGCGTTGGGATGGGAACGCGGTCGGGGTTGTGGCTTGATCGGTTTCGAGCGCTCGATCGTGAGCGTGGAACACAATACTATCCCCGGCTCAAGTTTTTGCTTGGTGACTATGCTCTTTCGACGCTGGAGCGCTCGCGGCCTGCGGTCCGCGAGCACCTCGACGTATGCAGCTTTGTTGTCCTCGACGCCCTCAACCCGATGAAGAATCTGGGGTTCCTGCGGCACAAGATCCTGCACGTTCACTTGACCAACGTATACGACAACTTGCCGGACGAAGAGATCGCGCGCCGGGACGGGGAACTCTACGCGGTGCAAGTTAGGGCCTATGTCAAAGCGGAGGACGCGCGGCGCATCAGCAAGGAGTGCCACATCGCGGTCGCCGATATTCCGCGTACCGTGAGTCGTTTGCTGGAAGGCGGACCCGATTACCTGGATGACCGTCACCTTGGCGTGGCATTTTGGCAGGAAATCTGGAGGGTCATGAGACTGGAAGAGCGGCTTGTTAACCTCGATGATCTTTCCGACGTTGTGCTTCCCGAAGGGCTCGACCGGTCCAAGTTGGAAGAATTGGTGCGGAAAGCGCCCAGCGATGTCCGCTTTCATTTGAGTTCGGGAGCGCTTGAGAGTTTCCGGAATACGCTGCCCCTTCTGCATCCGCGCGGGTTCCTGCAAGTGCAAGACATTTTCGTGAAGAGCTTTCATGAGTACCGGTTGGGCTTCCACGGACCGGGGAAGTTGGATGGCTCAGTCGTGAACTGGGTGAACGGGGTTCTGCTTCGAGAAGTTGGGGAGCGCGCCGGGTACGACGTCCATTTCGCACCGTTTCGTTACCGCGAGGGCTCGCGAACTTCCATTCTCTACACGACCCAACGGGAGTAACGCCGATGACGCTTCCTTTGCTTCCCACGACGGTGGTTGGCAGCTACTCGATGCCGGGTTGGCTGGAGCGGCTGAAGACGGAGTATTTCGCGCGCAGAATCAGCAAACGCGATCTGGACGAAGTTCACGACACGGCGGTGAAAGCCGCGATTAAAGATCAAGAAATCGCCGGAATCGACATCATCACCGACGGTGAGATGCGCCGAGACAACATGATCGATTACTTCGCGGAGCGGCTGCCGGGCGTACAGATCGACCACGCCTCGAAGAAATTTCACTATGACTTGTATGAGAGCAAAGTGCTGGGAAAACTTCCGATGGCCCCTCTGGGGCTTGTGGACGATTTCAAGTTCCTGCGCGCGAACACGGATCGAGAGACGAAGTATTGCGTTACCGGCCCGCACTCGCTGGCGAAGCGCATCCGCAACGAGCATTATCCGAGCGAGGAAGAGTTTGCCGTGGATATCGCGAGAGTGATGAATCCGGAGCTCAAAGAGCTTGCAAAAGCCGGGGCGCAGTTTATCCAGATCGATGAGCCGTACTACTCGGGTTTTCCGGAGGACCTGCGTTGGGGAGTGCAAGCGCTGAACGTTCTCGTCGAAGGGGTGAATGCCAAGACTGGAGTGCATATTTGTTATGGCAATCGTTATGGGAAACCCTCCTGGGAAGGTAGCTATAAATATTTGCTGCCTGGCATTCTGAACGCGAATGTGCAGCAGTTGACGCTCGAGTTTGCGCGCCGCGGCGGAGAGGATTTGGGCGTGCTGCACGATCTGTCATCGCGATTCGAATTGGGCGTAGGGGTGATCGATGTGAAGACGCAGTCGATGGAAACGCCGGAGCTTGTAGCGGAGCGCATTCGAAAGGCGCTGGAAATCATGCCCGCCGGACGCATGTTTGTCCTGCCCGATTGCGGCTGCTTGCATCTTCCTCGCGACGTTGCGTTCGCGAAGCTTTCCGCGATGGTCCAAGGAACGAAGATTGTGCGCCGGGAATTGCGGGGTTGAATTGAGTGCACCGAATCCACTGCGTGAAGCTCTGACGGCTGGCAAGTTCTGCTACGTCGTGGAACTGGTCGCTAGCCGCCTCACGCGAGAAGCGCGCTTGTTGGAGGTTGCGTCCAAGCTCGCCGGGGTTCCTGGTGTCGTGGCCGGCAGCATCACGAGCTACGCAGGCGGCGCCTTGGGTCACGACCCTGTCCGCGTGGGTACCGCGGCGCGCGCACGGGGATTGACACCCAACATTCACCTGACCTGTGTGGGGCGTCCTCGAGCACAAGCGTGGCAGACGTTGCAAGACCTGCATGCACTGGGCATCGAAAACGTGCTCGCACTCACAGGTGATTATCCGAAAACTGCAGGCGTGCAACCCCCGGAGGCGATTTTCGATTTGGACTCTGTGCAACTAGTTGATCTCATCGATGAGGCCCGGCAGCGAGGCATGCAGTTCTGGATCGCTGTGGCTGTTTCACCATTTAAGTACACAGAAGCTGACTGCGCTTATCAGTATCTGAAACTTGAGAAAAAAATTATCGCTGGTGCAGATTACGCGATCACTCAGCTGGGATACGACGTTCGCAAGTTCCGTGAACTCAAAAGGTATCTAGACGAGCGTTCGATTCAGATTCCGATTCTTGGAAATGTATATGTCTTGAGCGGAAGGGCGGCGGAAAAGATGTCGAAAGGGGATCCTCCCGGTTGCTGGGTCTCCCCGGAACTCCTGGCGACAATTCGTGAAGAAACGAAAGCAGCGGATGCCGGCAAAGCCGCGAAGCTGGAACGCGCCGCGCGGATGGTCGCGGTGTTGCGCGGACTGGGTTACGCGGGCGCCTATCTGGGCGGAGACCATCAATCAGAGAGCGTGAAGTGGATCATCAAACGTTCCGAGGCACTGAGCATGCGTTGGGAGGACTGTGCCGAGGAATTGAATTATGGAGCGAAGGACGGTTTCTATTTTTTCGACACATCCCCCGAGGCTGCGAACCGAAGGGGCGTAGTTCCTCGCATCCTGGATGCGCTGGGACGAGTGTTCCCTCTCCAGAAGGGCGGAAAGCTCCGCGCTATGCTCGAACGCGTTTTCCGATGGGTAGACAAGCGGCCGCTTGTCGAGCGCGTGGTAGAGCGGCTGGAGTTCGCGATCAAGTCTCCGATTTTTGGATGCCAGGCTTGTGGCAATTGTGTGCTGGGTCAAATGGAATACGTGTGCCCGCAGACGTGTCCAAAAAATCTCAGAAATGGTCCGTGCGGAGGAACAAACAAGGGGCGCTGCGAAGTTGTAGACAAAGAATGCATCTGGGTTGGAGTGTATGACCGCGCCAAGGCTTCCGGGCGAGTGAATGACCTGAAGATTTATATTCCGCCACCCAACCGCGCGCTGAAGGGGACCAGTTCATGGGTCAACTTCTTCGTAGGGCGGGATAGTCGGCTTGGTAATGCGACGGCAACATTCGACCCGGAGGTGAAATTGTCGAGTCAGAAAAATCAGGAGGACAGAGCCGCAAAGTCGGAAAGCACGAAAATTCGGCAATAGAAAAAGAAGCCAGGCCGCACAGGTGTCACCGGCCATGGCGTCGAGTTTCTTGTGCAGCGCCTCTTGTCAGAAGGCGGCACAAGCCGGAAAAGAAGGAGCGAAAGAAAGTCGCTGGGCTTGCCGCGAAGCTAATCGCGCGAGGGTGTGTGCGAAAACAAACGGAAACGCGCGCGAACGAAGCGCCCGAAAAATCCTCGTGAGCGATATTCGCACGAACGCCCGATTAATGGTTGACACCGAATAGTCGGGATAAGACCATGCAGCGCATTGGGGTGTATTCAGAAATTCGCTCGGTGAAATCAGCGGATCGAATCGCATCAACGAGGGGTGAACTATGCGGCGACTCTCTGGTCTACTGTTCGCGATTGGACTGGTCCTCTGGGGAGGGTCGCCAAATCCAACTTTTTCGCAGGTCGGCGCCAGCAATGCCCAGTTAAACGGGACAGTTCGCGACGAGAGTGGGGGTTCGGTTCCAAAAGCCGCGATCACGGTGCGAGAGTTGGACACAAACCGCACCTATACCGCCGTGTCGAATGACAACGGACTCTATGTGATCGCCAACCTGCCGCCGGGTCACTACGAACTGATTACAGACGCTGCAGGATTCGGCCGATCGACGCAGACCGGTGTTGTCTTGACGGTCGGACAAGTCGCCACGGTCGACGTCACTATGAAAGTCGCGTCGAGCGCGGAAAAGGTAGTGGTGACCACCGAGACGCTACCGGTCGAACCGACGCGGACGGAAATCAGCCAGGTAATCAGCAGTAACCAGATTGAATCCCTTCCGATCAGCGGCCGCTTGTTCACCGATTTCGCGCTCTTAACTCCAGGTGTGACCACCGGGCGCACCAGCCTGCAGTCCACGATTACCGAAGCGGAAGTGACCAGGATTTCGTTTGGCGGAATGCGCGATTTGAGCAACATGGTGACCGTAGATGGAGCCGACACGGTTAACACCGCCACCGGTTCACAGCGGGGTACGCCTTCGCAAGAAGCCGTCAGCGAGTTCCGGGTGGTGAACAATGGGTTTAGCGCGGAGCAAGGCCGCGCCTTGGGCGGGATCGTAAACATCATCACCAAGTCCGGCACGAATGATCTGCACGGGTCTATTTACGATTATCTGCAGAACGATGAGGTGGACGCGCGGCCACTGCTGAAGCCATCAAATATAGCGAACCCAGCGCCAAACACCCTGAGGCAAAACCAATTTGGCGCGACCCTCGGCGGCCCCGTAAAGAAGGATAAGTCCTTTTTCTTTTTGAACTACGAGGGACAAAGGCATGCGGACGCGCCTGTACAGTCTCCCGAACTAGTCAATAACCTGGGACTCATCAATGCCGCCAAAGCGATTCTGGGCATCGCGCCCGAAAATATCAATGCGCTCAAGACCCAGGACACCGACCGCGGCCTGGTGAAATTCGATCATGAAATCAGCAAGAATAATCACCTTTCGCTTCGTTACAACATCGAGGACGGCCGCTCCTTGAATGTGCTGATGGGCGACACGCTGGACGGCGGAGGTATCGGAGCACAGAGCAGCGCCCACAACAATTTTTTGCGGGACCAGTCGCTGGTCGGTGTGGTTACCTCGCAATTGACTCCCAATATCGTCAATTCCGCTCTAGGTCAATACGCCCGGCGGCATTCGACTTTTCCGGGCGCTACCGGTCAGCCGAATCTGGATCTCCCGAATTCGCTGCTTATGGGGCACAACTTTGGAGTTTTTGACGCCACCTACGAAAGCCGCGGGCAGTTTGCGGATTCGGTTTCCTGGGTTAAGGGTTCGCATTTGGCAAAATTTGGGATGGACTACAACCATTTAAACGACCACGTCATTTGGCCGGGTTTTTCGCCGATGCGCATCGTTCTGCCGGGTATCAACTGCCTGGTGGACTTCGCCAACTACGTGGACGCGCTCAAGGGCACACCGTTGCCGTACCTGACATCGAATTTTGCCGAGGGACCCTGTCCTCTCGCACTTGGCCCTCAGAACGCCACGCTTCCTCCGTTCCCGGTCGCTCCTGGTCCCAATCCTGCGGACGCTGACAACGGTACGCCCGTGGTTTTCTGGCCGTCGCCACTGGGCACCGCCGACAACTCCGTCGTGAATGGCACTATTCCTCCGCCGGTCAATACCAACTGGGCGAACGCCTATCCGCCAGATCAGACCAGCAACTATTTCGTGAACCTGAACCACAGCTACTATGGATTTTTCGCTCAGGATCAATGGCGAGCCACACAGAAACTTACGTTGAACTACGGAATCCGTTGGGATTTCGAAAAAGGGTTGGAGCAGGAGATCAATACGCGGTACACCGGATTTCAGCCGCGAGTGGGAATCGCGTACTCGCCAGACAGGCACACGGTGATCCGCGCTGGATTTGGTATCTTCGACGACCGTTACAATCTTTCCTTCTTCTTCGTGACGCACCCGCAGCGGGCGGTGACGTTTTGCGAGAATCCCTCATGTACGCAGACCTATCCATTCCCGGGAATCCGGGATGGGGGGCTGAATGCAACGTATTCGTTAAGCCAGCTGCCCTTTGTCGCCGGCACGACTCCGTTTGGCATCGAGCCGGCGGATGCCGCGGCGAATTTGATCCGCTTCGGAACCTACCAACCCGTCCAGATGGTGACGAACCTGTTCACCGGAACCGTTTCGCCCGTAGGCGACGGTACCATCGAACGAATCAGCAAGATTCCTTATTCGGAGCAAGGCAGCCTCGAGATCGATCGGGAACTGGGTCACGGGTTGGTATTAAACGTGGGCTACCTGTTCGTTGCCGCCCACCATCTGGTCCGCGCCGAGAATTTGAACGTTTGTCCGCAAGGCGGGGCCACCAACGGACCCTACACATGTCCTGCAGCCACCGTCCCGCTTCCCGGGTACCCTGCCGGAAAAGCGTTCTTTGGCGGCGTGCTTCTTCCTGTTGGTCTGATCTACTATACCGACGATAGCGGGAACAGCATCTACCACGGCGGGACGATCTCTATCACCGAGCGCGCAGGGCAGTATCTCCGATTCAACGCCAACTATACATTCTCCAAGACATTGGATGACGGGACCTTTACCACCTTCGTGAGCACGCCGCAGAATCTGTATGACCGCTCCGCCGAGCGGGGGAACTCCAACCAGGACGTTCGTAACCGCTTCATCGCCAATTTCACGGCTACTGGACCGGCGCACACATTTCTCCGCAATACCGAGCTGAGCGGCATCATGACGCTACAGGGCGCGCGACCCTTCACAGACTTTGTCGGATTCGACGCCAACAACGATACCAATCCGGTGACCGACCGCGTGGGGCTGGCCGCGCGAAATACCTACTGGGGAGACAAACTCCAGACTTTCGACTTCCGGATTTCACAAGCCGTCAGGTTCCGTGAGCGGCAGAGAATTGACCTGGCCTTGGATGCGTTCAATGCCTTCAACCGACCCAACGTCAACGAGGTTACCTCGGTGTACGGCACCTACAACTTCTGCGGCGGGCAAGCTCCTACGCGATATAAGGATGCCGCCTCCATGGCCATCCAAACGAATCCCAACTCATTCGTTGGTTCGTGCCCGGCGGCCGGCCCTCCATTTCCGAATCCCGCATTCGGGGCCCCGAGGACCATGTTTAACCCGCGGCAATTTCAGCTATCGCTGAAATATTCTTTTTAGAGCGCCTGCTGGAGCTCGCCAAAAGAGCAGAGAGTCGGGCCTCAACGCAACGAGACGCTGTTTTCGTCCACCGATTTCGGAACGGAAAAGCAGCGGTTCACGCGCGGGGACGCCGTTCAGCAGTACCTGGGCGGATTCACTGATTGGTCCATTCCCATGCACTTCTGGCCGCCTTTTGCGACGTTGACGCAAAGCAACTGAGGCTTGGGTAATGCGAATGCCTCGTGCAGCGCAGGTTCCAGTTCCTCCGGCCTGTCAATTTCCTTCGCAGACAAGCCGTATCCTTGCGCAATTTTAACGATGTCGATGCCGGGCAGATCCATCCCGGGAACATTTCGTCCAACATGCGTGAAATCGCAAAATGATTTCAGGGCAGAATAATCGCCGTTGCGCAGCACGATGAAAATAACATTTGCCGCATATTGAACGGCATTCCACAACGCCTGGATGGAATATTGGATGGAACCATCGCCTACCGGACAGATCACTCTTCGATTCGGATTCCCTAATTGCAGCCCGACTGCGGCAGGCAGTCCGAATCCTAATACGCCGTTAGGCACGGAATAAAACGACTTGGGCTCATCCGAATAAAGGTAACGGTCTAGATCGCCCTTCGAAGATGGGCATTCTTCACAGATTACAGCATCGTGTGGCTTAACCTTATTCAGAACGCTGAAAAGAAAGCTTGGCGTGATGGGGAATTCCGGGGCAGGCTGCGGAGGTTCTACGCGCGATACCTCGGAACCGCGTTCCCGAGCCTTCGCATGCGTTCGAATGTATCGCGCCGCCGCCGCAAGATTGCCGACCAAGCTGGTACCCGCCAACGCCGCCGCCGCGTGTTGCGGGGAATTGGTGATTTGAAAAAGCTTGGTCCCGGCTTTGATCGCGCAACCTGGTACGAAGGCATAGTAAAGAAAAATCGGCGCGCCGAGAACGAGCACGACGTCATATCCGGCGAGTTGGTCGGCAAGGGGTTGCTGCGCCGGCAGCAACCCGCCGCAAAATAACCGGTGCGTTCGCGGAAATGTCCAACGCGGAGCAATGGGCTGCTGGTAAACGTCCGCGTTCAGATGTTCGGCGAGCGCAACCGTTTCGTGCCATCCGACATCCTCTTCAATCTGAGCACCTACGACGATCGCCGGTTTGTGATTCGCGTTCAGGCTGCGGACAACATCATCGAGCGCGGCGGGATCCGCTAGGACCGTTCGACCGACATCTCGCACGTCCACTGGTCCACACTCGTGCGTCCAATCATCCATTGGAATGGAGAGAAAAACGGGCCCCATGGGGGGCTGGACGGCGATGTGGTATCCCTGGGCGATCGCGGCGGGAACATCTTGCGCGCGGAGAGGCTCGTAAGCCCACTTCACGTAAGGCCTAACGGTTTCTACGGCGCGACTGACGAGAAACGGCTCCGACAAAACCTGACGCCGATCTTGTTGACCCGTGGTGACGACCAGCGGAACGTGGCCATACCAAGCGTCAACCAATGTCGAGAGTCCGTTGCCCGAGCTTGCTATCGAATGTAAATTGACAAATGCCGCTCTTCCCGTGGCCATGGAATAGCCGAGACCCATGCCGGCGGCCACGCGCTCGTGCAATCCGAGCACGTATCTGAAATCAGCGGGCATGTCGCGCAGGAAGGGCAACTCCGTCGATCCGGGATTGCCGAAAATCACATTCATATCGAGCTTTCGGAGAACTTCGTAGGCGACTTCTCTGACGGTGCTCAAATTTGCTACTCCAAGCAGACACTTGAATCTGCGGGGAAACGAGACTTATACCACTTTATCCGTACGCCCGTCGTGCAATCAGCAGTGCTCACGCTGCGCCTCAAGTAGTAGCAGGAGTACGAGAACGGCGGACGTAAACACAGGGTGTTGACTAGTTGACGGAGCGAGCGCGCGAATCTGTCGTAGCGTATGGTGGGTGCTACGGGGCAGCGACTAATTCGGATTTCTGCCCAGGAGGCTCTTGTACAGTCCGACTCGCTGCTTGGTGGCGGGTGGACAGACTCGCGCGCGTTCGATACTCGACCCAGCGCATTTTTAAGTGCATACCGGCGCACAAATAAATCAGTCCGTAAAGCGGCCAAAGCAATCGCACGCGCAACACCGCGGACAGAATTTCCCAGACCGTAATGTCGCGTGAAATCAAAGCGTTCCTTTGAGTGCGCCCGCGTGTACATCCGTTTCGGGCTTGTATTTATGTCCGGGGTGCATTTTGACACGCTCGCAATCAGAAAGAAGGACACGCCGACGAATTGCGCCTTTTATGGGCCCTTCCGGAACCCACAAAGATGCGCCGTGTCCTTGGTACAAGTGTACGAAGCTTTTTAAGATGCTTTTCTTTTTATGTCAACTACCGTATCAGTACTATTATGGAGTTCTAGGAAGTTGGCGAGAGCGTCACTATGAAAACCATTCTAGCAGGTCGCGACGGTCGCTGGATCGTCGAATACTCAGGGAGCGACGGCAGCTATTGTCATTCAGATTGCCTCTCGGAAGGACCGCGCGAGACTTCTATTTCGACCATATCGTCCTATCTAGCCCGGAGAACAGCCATCGAGCCGTGCCGTGAAAAAGGGAATCCAAGTCCGATGCGCTCTCAGCACCGGACCGGAGTCGTGGCAAAAGTCGATCGTCCGTTGGCAAAGAACGTCTTTACTGTAGTTATTTAGAGAGGGGCACTACGTTCCGGTAGCATTAGGCGCTTGGTCTGTCCACATACGGCATCTACCTCGTCGAGAGCAGGGGCGGAGCGAACGACGGCTTCGTTGATGACGCTTAAATTACCGTGGACGCAAAGCGGGATCTTGGGGCGAGCGCGAGTTGTCCTGGGACTAGGAAGCGTCGCAAGGCCGGAGTATCCACAAAAAAGCGAGGGCGCATTAGCCGTTAAGCTTTTGCGCCCTCTTTAAACTGAGCCGTAAAGTTTCTAACCGTCCCGATTCGGTCTGATTGCGTGACCGCCGTTAGGCGGTCGCTCACTCATGCCTAGTCGTGAAGGCTTCGAGCTTCGCAGTTCAATCTCGCCGCACGGCCGCCGTTAAGCTTGCTGTGCGCTCTAATTGAGCCGTAAAGTTCTTAAGCTTTCGGTTCAATCTGGGCGTGAAGATATTCCTGTCCTCAAGCATCGTCAATGGAATTCTCTCACTGTGCCTGTGCACGTCTGTGGAGGCCTGTGTAAAACTTGGCCCAAGAGGGGCTTCGTTCTCTGCCTGTGACTGGATTACTGCAACCACTTCGCAACACCGCCGTGGTGCGAGCATGTTCCTCGGTGACTATCGCTGAAACTGTAGCTTCCGTCGCGGCATCGCGCTGTCGCTGCTTTCGGAGCGCTGGCACAAGTTTCTGGCCTTTTGACCGTCTCTCCCTTGCTGTTTACGTAGGTCCCATTGTCCGAGCAGTTCTTATCCTTCGCCTTACTTGGCTGTTCTTTCGCGATGGATGAACTTGAACTGGGAGCATTTTGCGGAGGGACCTGGTTTCGACCGGCTACCTGGTAAGGAATTAGGACTAGGGTTAGAAGGAACGCCGCGGCAATCAGCAATTTATGTTTCTTGCGCATTCTTGATCCCCTCAGTTCGAATTTCCGGGGCCCGGATCGGCCTTTCAACAATGCTCCGGCGAAAGAGGGAGTGAGTCTACCCCATCAACCAGTGTCGGTGTTTAGATGCTTATCAAACCGAAACACATGGCGGGAACGGTTCCGAGCACAAAGAGCTGGTAGCGTCTTGCACTTTTCGGTCTTGCCGCTTCGCGTGTGCTCTTCAGGAGGCACTCTCGCAATATGCTGCCTGCATTGGTATCATTTTGTTTTGTGAAGGCTCTCCTTCAGTCACTGTTGCACCCGTTCGGGTTTCGCATCGCTCGGCTGGACAGCATTGGCACGCGCCAGTACGGCATCGACGTGTTGTTCTCCGTGCTGAAGGAGTCCGGCTTTTCACCTAATCACGTCATTGATGTTGGCGCTAACCACAGCGCTTGGACGCGAGCAAGCTTGCGGTTTTTCCCGGGCGCGCAGTACACCCTTCTGGAACCACAGGATCAGCTGAAAGTTCATCATCAAGACCTCATTGCGGCGGGCCGCAAGATACAATGGGTGAATGCGGGGGCTTCGGACAAGTCAGGAACTCTGCCCTTCTATCCCTGTCAGTACCGAGACGACAGCAGCACATTTGTCGGAGCAGAAGGAAATCCTTCCAATACCATCTCCGTAGAAGTGATTTCGCTGGACGATCTACTAGTCCGCTACAAACTTCCGGTACCGGAACTGGTCAAAATCGACACGGAAGGATTTGATCTGAAGGTGTTGCAAGGTGCGAAGACTCTACTTGGCAAGACCGATGTCTTCTTACTGGAAGCCTCCGTTCTCTGCCCCTATGAAAATTCCGTCGCGGCGGCAATGCAGTTCATGACGGAATGCGGCTATCACTTGATCGATATCACGGACATTGCCCGGAGCCCGAAGCACAATGTGCTCTGGCTCTTGGAGCTCGCCTTCCTCCGAAACAACAGCTTGTTGCTTTCTTCAGCTACCTCCTATGAGTAACTACAAGGCTGAAAATTCGCGGCTGTCGCTTTAGGCGTCCGTCGTGGCAGATGCCGCACACTCTCTACTGTATTTTCGCCTATACTATCGTGTGACTGCCAGCCATTCGGCCAATCTTATGAGGCGTAAAGTTGCCAGCACCTGGCTTGTGCTCGGGATGCGTGCTGCGGTCCCCCTGATGTTCGCTGATTCGCGGCAGTGATAGCGGAGCCTCGCGGCATCTTCTCTGTACGGGTTTCCCGGTATGTGATTCGCGTGTTTGGCTTGTACAATCGTCCGCGTTGCGCGGAGGCTGCCCGTTGCGAATTCTGATTGTGGACGATCATGAAACGGTGCGCAGGGGCGTTTGTTCGATTCTGGAATCCCGTAAGAATGTAGAGATCTGCGGGGAAGCCGCAAATGGGCAGGAGGCCGTCGCAAAGGCATCTGAACTGAGTCCTGATTTAATCATTCTCGATGTGACAATGCCGGAGATGGATGGTTTCGCTACCGCGAGACAGATCAGGACCTTCCTACCCGAAGTTCCCATTCTCATGCTCTCGATGCATGATGGTCCGACCGTAACTGGAGAGGCGCGGCGAGTAGGAGCTCAGGGATTCGTGTCGAAGAGTGCAGCCGGGAAGGTGCTGCTGGAGGCTGTGGATGCGGTCCTCCAAGGCCAGAACTACTTCCCAGATTGAGTGCAGGATGCTCACTCCCAGGGATCGGATTGACCTGGAGGACCGGTCCAGTCGGGGCTGTTTGGCTTCCAAGAGATCGTTTATTTCCTTCGCAAGCTGATGTAGCGTGAACGGGCCTTGTTAAAGAGCTGCCCGGAAGGCGATATGGTTGCAAAGTCGATGCCGGCCAAGAGGGCAGAACGGAAATTCTGCTTGAAGGGAGCCCGCGAGTGAACCTTCGTCTCGTTTCCGCGGCCATCGCGTTGGTTGTGGCGGGAATATTACTCGGGGCGGGCGTTTATGAATCTGTAGTGCTGGCGCCGAATTTGCAGGGCGCCCCGATTTCTTTGGAACATGCCCGCGGATTCTATCATGTAACGAATCCAGGAGTGTTTTTCCGAGTGGTCTCGCCGGCCACGCAACTGTTCCTTCTGGTGGCGTTAGTGTGCAACTGGAACCCAACTCCGGTCACTCGATGGGGGCTGGCTGGTGCGCTGGCGCTTGCGATTCTAGCCGACGTCATCACGTTCAAATTTCACTATCCCCGGAACACCATCCTGTTTTTCGCTCCGCTGACGGGTCCGCCAGCAGACTTGGATCGGGTGGCGACACAATGGGCCGTGGGAAATTATGTTCGTATCGCCTTGATTTTGACCGCGGTTGTTTTGGTGATGGCGTCGATGATCCGCATCGCTCGCGAGACCGCTCCCGCGCGACCTGCTTCGGTATAAGTCCATCGATAAGAAAGCCCCACGATACCCGCACCCATAGCGCTAGGTGTCTCCAATGTACCCAACCGAAATGAGGATTGCGTCACAGGTCGATCCCGGGGATTTGCACCGTGGCTCGCCGGAGACTGAAATGCATGGCACACCGCGAAAGCACCGGAGAAACCGGTAAATGTTTCCCACTCCATTGGCTCACCTGCTACTCAGCCTCATCGTCGTCGTCAGCATCCTGCTGATGCTGATCCGTCCGCGCAACATTCCGGAGGTTTACTGGATTGGCGGAGGAGTTTTCCTGCTGCTTGCGTTTCGCCTGGTGCCGTTGCCGCTGGCGGGCCGGGCCGCCGCAAAGGGTGCGGACGTCTATCTGTTTCTTGCCGGCATGATGTTGCTCTCGGAACTGGCTCGTGAGCACGGCGTCTTCGATTGGCTCGCGTCGGTCGCCGTGCGTAGCGCGAAAGGTTCGTACTCTCGATTGTTTCTTCTCGTCTACGCGGTGGGCACGGTCGTCACTGTCGTCATGTCGAACGACGCAACCGCTGTCGTGCTAACGCCCGCGATTCTCGTTGCCGTCCGCAAGGCCAAGGTGGAACCACTGCCGTACCTTTTTGTGTGCGCGTTCATAGCCAACGCGGCTTCGTTTGTCCTGCCAATCTCCAACCCCGCGAATCTGGTGGTCTTCCACAACCAGATGCCTCCGCTCGGACGATGGCTGCTGTGGTTTGGTGTTCCTTCGATCCTAAGCATTGTCGCGACATTCGCGCTGATGCGGTGGACATTCCGCAATCAACTCCGCGGCGCCATAGAGGGCCAGATTGACAATCACTTGCTGAACCATCACGGGAAGTTGGCGCTCGCCGGATTGGCCGCGACGGCACTCGTTTTGCTCGCGGCTTCCTCCTTGAATTGGGACTTGGGCCTGCCAACGTTTGTGACGGCGATCGGCGTCACCGCCGCCGTGTCCCTCACCGCGCGCAGCAACCCTCTTCCGCTCGTACGTGAGATTAGTTGGGGCACGCTGGTTCTCGTGGCCGGGCTCTTCCTAATGGTGGATGCGGTCGAAACCATCGGTGCGCTGCAGTTAACGCAGTCCTGGCTGGCTTGGGCCGAGACGTTTGCCCCTTGGGCGGGCGCATTGATTGTCGGGTTCGTTGTCGGTTTCGCGAACAACTTGGTCAACAACCTTCCTCTCGGACTGATCGCGGGCAGCACGCTGCAGGCTACTCATGCACAGGGGCTAATCGCGAGCGCTGTCCTGATCGGTGTCGATCTCGGTCCAAACTTGTCGATCACCGGGTCGCTCGCAACGATTCTGTGGCTCATCGCATTGCGACGGGAAAAGCTCGATGTGAGTTTTTGGAGCTTTCTCAAGGTTGGCGTGGTCGCCATGCCCGTGGCACTGCTTTTGTCGCTGGGCGGTGCCATCGCGATGCATGTGTGCTTTGGAGCGCCTTGAGATTTGTAGACACCTTGCCAAGGAGAAGGGTCATGAACGCCAGTTGGATCATTCCTTTCGTTATTCTGGGCTGCGCTTTGGCCAGTTATGCCTTGGCGGGCGGTCGTCGACGGAAGGTTGTTGTTGGGGGGCGGCGTTTCGCTCCTCGCGAAATTCCGACCTAGTTCCTGCAGCGGTTTCTCTGGCGCTCCTTCTAGCAAATTTCACAAGCAATTGATAGCATCCTGCCCATGTTCAAACTCCTTTTCGTGTTGTTGAGTTTCTTTGCGGCAATTCCTCCGACCGATCTTCCAACCAAAAAATATCTGGACCTCGCGACAATCAAAACGATGGTTGCCGCGGCCGAAACGGAAGCTAAAAATCGCAACGTGCAAGTGACTATTTGTGTGGTCGATGACAGCGGCAACCTGCTGTTCCTGGAAAAAGCCGACGGCGCGTCACTTGGTACCATTCAGTTTGCGCAGAAGAAGGCGCGGCACGCGGCCGCCTACGGCAGTCCGTCAAAAGACGGTGCCGACTACGTCAAAAAAGGAAGCGTCGAGGCGCTGTCTTTTCCTGACTTTTTTCCGAATCAAGGTGGGCTGCCCATTAAGGTGGATGGCAAGACCATCGGTGGCATCGCCGCCAGCGGCGCCAAGTCCGAAATCGACGAAGCGATCGCACAGGCTGCGCTCGACGCCGTTTTCAAAAAATAGCCTCTGCAAACCTCAAGCGTCGGCACGCGAGGAACGCTAGAGCTCTTCAAGGCCTGCCTGGGTTTTGTCGGAGGTCGCCGTCCCAGCACCGGGGGGACTGCCCCGGCCAATCGGATCGCCGCCGGTCGCTGGTAACTTACTAACTTGTCAGCTACATCCCGACGTCTACCTTGCATTTATGCGGCGACAAATCATAATTGGGTTATTCTGGTGGCCTAGACCGCCAGCCCAATGCAATGCCCTCTCTGTCAAGCCGACAACCCGCCTAGCGCGGATCACTGCACGAAGTGCAGCACTCCGCTGCCGCTGACCGATATGACGATTGCGGGAACCTCGATGGGTACCGCCGTTGGCGGCACCCAGGCTTGGTCCGTCGCCGTCACGCCGCGTCCTTCCAGCGAAGCTGCAGCGAAAGGGCAGCTTGAACCTGGAACGTTACTCGCCGAACGCTTCGAAATCTTGCAACTGTTGGGCCAAGGCGGCATGGGCGCGGTTTACAAGGCTCGTGACACCGAACTCGAGCGACTGGTCGCCCTCAAGCTGATACGTCCTGAGTTGGCTAGCCATCCCGAGATCCTTCGCCGCTTCAAGCAGGAATTGATCCTGGCGCGCGAAGTGACCCATCGCAATGTGATCCGGATTTTCGATCTTGGGCAAGCACAGGGAATCAAGTTCATCACGATGGAGTTTGTGGAGGGACGTGACCTCAAGAGCTTGATCCACGAAAAAGGGAAGCTCACAGCGGAGGAATCCGTTCCCATCGTGCTCCAGATCGCCGCTGCTCTCGAAGCCGCGCATGTCGCGGGGGTTGTTCACCGCGACCTGAAACCCCAGAACGTGATGTCCGACAAGGACGGCCGCGTTTACGTGATGGATTTCGGCATCGCGCGTTCGCTCGAACACCAGGGAATGACGCAGACCGGGGCTTTAATGGGCACGCCGGAGTACATGTCGCCGGAGCAAGCCAAAGGCGAAAAGGTGGACGCGCGTTCGGATCTGTTCGCGCTCGGCATCATTTTCTACGAGATGCTCACGGGCATCTCGCCCTTCAAAGCCGACACCGCCATGGCCATGATGTTCAAACGCACCCAGGAGCGTGCCACTCCTCTATCGCAACTGAATATCGGCGTGCCCCCGGTCGTCAGCGACATCGTTTCCAAATGCCTGGAGATCAAGACCGACGAGCGCTTTCAGTCCGCCCGTGAAGTCATCAACGACCTCGAAGCTTGGAAGGGCGGTGTGCCGCAAAGCACCATCGTCCCGACTTCGCGCCGCATCCGCTACGCGCCGTGGTACCAAAAATGGCTGGTGGTCGGCGGCGTGGTCGTCGTACTTGCGGCGGGCGGCTATATCTTTCGCGACAAACTCACGTTACGCCCTTCCGGCGCATCTGCGACCCCGGCGCAAGCCCTTTCCCTGGCGATCTTGCCGTTTCACAACTCGTCTGCCGACCAGTCGCTGGACTGGATCGGCTCGACTCTCTCCGAGATGCTGAGCACCGATGTGGGCCAATCCGCGCGTCTGCGTACCGTTTCCTCTGATCGCATCCACCAGATACTGAAGGATCTTCGAATTCCCCCGAACTCCGATTTCGATCCCGATACTTCGCGTCACTTGGCTGAATTTTCGAATGCGGACATATTGATTTCCGGCCGTTATGCCAAGTTTGGCGATCAGATTCGCATCGACGCCACCCTCCAGGATCTTCGGCGCGACCGCCGCGTGCCTCTGAAAATTGAAGCCGCCGGCGAAAAGGATATCCCCGGAACAGTGGATCGTCTGGCGGAACTCATTCGCAGCAATCTCGCAGTTTCCTCCGACGTGCTGAAGGAATTGAAAGCCAGCTCTTTCCAGCCTACTTCGCAATCCGTGCCGGCCCTGCGCGACTACAACCAGGCTTTGCAATTGCTTCGAGACGGCAAGAATCTCGAAGCCGTGAAAGCCTTCCAGGATGCCATCAAGCAAGATCCGCAGTTTGCCCTGGCCCACTCCCGCTTGGCGGAGACCGATTCCGCGTTGGGATACGACACCGAGGCTGAGCAGGCCTCTCGCCACGCCCTCGATCTCAGTCAGCAGCTTCCTCAGGCTGAGCGTTATTTGATCCAGGCGATTCACGCCCGCGTTATGAAAGACAACAATAGAGCCATCGAGGCCTATGAGAATCTCGCGAAGACCTTTCCGGACAACGCTGACGTTGAGTACGCATTAGGTTCCTTGTACATAGAGAAAGGAGACTACGAAAACGCTCGCAAACAGTTCTCGAGCATTCTCAAAGAGGAACCGAAAAATATAAAAGCCTTGTGGCAAATGGGTGTCGTTCAGATTATGAAGGACAATCCCCAAGCCGCATTGGAGCCTTTGAACCAAGGCCTGAGTCTCACGATCCAAGTAGACAATCCGGAGCAGAAAGCGTTGATCCTCCACGCCATCGGCCTCTCCTATCGGATGATGAACAAGCCCGACGAAGCGATGCACAACTATCAGGAAGCCATGGATATCAACCGTCGCTTGGGACTAAAGCGCAATCTCGCGATCAACTTTGTCGAAATGGCCCAAGTCCAGAACACCATGGGAAAGTCGGATGCTGCCCTGGCCAGCTATGAGCAAGCGTTGAAGATCCAGAATGAAATCGGCATAAGAAAGGAAGTCGGCGACACCTTGATCGACATGGCCGTCGTTTACCAGGACCGTGGCCAATACGACAAGGCGCTTCAAGTGCTCAAGGAATCCTTGCAAATTCAACGCGACGCCGGAGACCAAAACTATCAGGCGCTATGTCTCAACAGCATCGGTTACGTTTATCTTGCCCGAAGCGATAGCGACAACGCGTTTACGTATTTCCAGCAGGCTTTGCAATTACGAGAGAAGCTCAATGTTCCCGGCGACGTGGCCGACAGTTTGCACGGTCTTGGACAGGCTTATGGAGCCACCGGACAATACGATGAAGCGGTGGCCACCTTCCTTAAGGCGATCGATCTATGGCGGAAAGCCGGAGACCGCCACGGTGCCGCTCTGGAATCCCACCAATTGGGGCTCGTATTTCAATACCAGGGTCGCTTCGGTGCCGCTTTAAGCGCCATGCAGGATGCTCTGAAGCCCCTTCGCGACCTCAAGGATCGCAGCCACGACATGGCTCAGATCTTGAATGATTTGGGCGATACGCTGGCGAAGGCAGGACGCGGCGTGGAGGCCGGCCCGGTCTTGGAAGAGGCGCAGGGTCTGGCCCGCGACCTGAAAAACCAGAGCCTGCAAGCTGCCGTGTTGACTGCCCAGGGCGACGTCCAGTTCTTCGGGGGCGACGTCAAACAGGCCAAGACCCTTTACGATCAGGCATCGCGCACAGCATCCCGCGGTACCGAACATGACAAAATTCTCGTCTCAAGACTGAGCCTCGCCAGAGTAGCGATAAAGGAGGGGCGCTCGCAGTCGGTGATCAATGAGTTGCGGTCCCTATCGCAGGAAGCTGATAGCCAAAACCTCAGGTATTTATCGTTGACCAGTTCGGTGGATCTGGCCGAGGCGATGACGAATGCCAAGGATTACTTGCATGCGCGTCAGGAATTGCAGCGCGATCTCAGCCGCAGCGAAAGGCTCGGCTTGCGTCTGGAAAACGCTAGGATCCACTACCTGCTCGGGGCCAATGCGCGCCTAAGCGGCAATAGCTCTGACGCTCTCGGCCAATACCAACAGGCTCTCCGCTTGCTCGATGATATGAAGAAAGAGCCCGGCGCAGAGCGTCTTCTCGAGCGCGCTGACCTGCATGCGATCTACGAAGACGCCACTCGCTGGTCTCACCCCGGGTAGCCGCAGATCTTCCAGGGTGAACCCGCCGGACTTCCAGTCGGACGCAATCGTTTGACCGGAGCTTAGTTCTTTACCGTCGTGTTGATCGTGATCGAGTTGTCTCTGCCGTCCGAGTCCCGATTTAGACTCGCTGCAGTAGCGGTATCCGTGAGTGTGGAGTTCAAAGGCGCATTGGCGGGTACCCTGACGGTAATCAGTATCCCGACGCCTGTAAAGGTGTTGAACGGAGCCAGCGATCCGACGCTGCACTTGATCGTCGTGCCGCTAATGCTGCATGCCGTCCCCTGCTTCGGAATCGAACACCCTCCAAAGCACGACACTTTGTCGAAAACTGCGCTCAGCACCGTTGTGCCCGGAGGTGCTAGGTCTGTCACGGTTACGCCCGTAGCCACATTCTTCTGTGTCAAATTGATCGCGGCGATGAAGTAGGTGAGGTTTGACCCTGGCTTGACGTTCTGGGGTGCGAAATAGAATAGGTCAAGATTCACCGGTTGATCCACGACCTTGTACGGCACAGAGGACGTCGCGCTGTTCCCCGCAACGTCTGCAGCGTTTACGGTGAAGTTGAAATTGTTTCCGATCGTGGTGGTCGAAACGGGGCTGGTGAACGTCGGGGTGGTCTGCACGCCATTCGTATTGTTCGATCCGCATGTCGCCACTCCTGATGCCAACCCACCTGTCGATGGCAATGGGTCGCTGCAGCTGTAGCTGGCGGTCACAGATTGGCCAAGCAAGTAGGAATTGGGGACCCCGTTGTTTGTTGCCGGCGCGGGTGACAACGTTGGGCCCGAAATCGTGGGCGCGGTGAGGTCGACATTGACGGTGATGGAGTTAAAATTCGTGGACCAAATCTGTGTCATCGGATCCTTCGTAAATTTCAGATCCTCGGTATCGGCACAGTCCGTCGTGAAGTAATGGAGCCGGTTTGAGCTGCCGTCCGCCAAGGGACCGAGCGTGACCTGCGGAGTGGTAAAACTTCCCGGGATGGGTGGCTGTGCCGGAATCGGGTTCGGGCAGCCAGGGGTGTTGTTCACCGGCGTCGGATTGGTCAGCGTCGTGTCGCCAGGAACCGGCAAAACGGTGCTGGGCGGCGCTTGGTTGGCATTGTTTACCCCATAGGTAACACTCGCGATTGGCGCCACGACCATATTGTTACTATTGGGGCTCGGTGGCATCGGCGGCGTCCCGGTGAAGCTCCCTTTGGGCATCGCGGAATTCGTCCATCCGGCACCGTTCACAAATCCTGAGACCTGCGTCGTTGGTGCAAGCAGGTCGGTGTACCAGACGTAAACGGAGTTCGTCGATTTCGTTCCTCGTGCTCCGGTGTACTCTCCCGGTCCTGTAAACGAAACCAGTCCATTCTGCGGGCAGGACAATGGGCCCTCTGGGCTTCCCGGCACGAACGAGCAAACACCGCCCGTCCACGTGTCGTTGCCTTCCGCAACGCCGAACACCGTTCCGTCCGGGAACGTCGGTGCATCAAAGATAGCTGAAAGGATAATGTTCTTGTCAGTGGATACCGGGCAGTTGTCTCCTGCCGGTGTCGTGAGGCTTGGGGTCGTGCAAAGCTGTTTTTTGGACACGCAGTTGCCATCGGCGCCATTGGTTTGGATACACTTCGTTGTTGCAAACGGCGTTCCGTTTACCCATCTCGCCCAATCCGCAGGTGTGATTTCCAGGCTGCTGACAAACGGCGTGGCGTCCGCATTGGCAAATATCGTCCCCGCCCCTGCAGCGCTGGTATAGTCGGCAGTGTACTCATCCTCGGTGTTGTTTCCGGGTGGGTTGAAGACGAACGTCTGCTTTGGTGTAGTATTCAGCGGCGTCCCAGTCTGCTGGTTTATCTGCGCGGTGAACATCCAGTTCAAAATATCCTGGTTCTCAAAGCCATCGCCGGTTGCAGCCGTAAATCCGAGGAAGGCGTCCTGGCTTGGGTCTAGGCCCAGACTTGCGATGTTAAAGGTCACCGCCGAGAATACCGTTTTACCGTCTAGCGTGACGCTAAGGCCCGTAGGACTCTCGCAATCACACGGCGGCACGTAAGTGATTGTCACGGTGTGTTGATTTCCGTCCTTAAGGTTGATCGCAGGGCTGAAGGGCGGCTGGCTCGGGTCTACTTGAGCGGCCACAACGCAAGAGGCGTGGTTGGTGGTATTCGGCGCGGTCAAGCAACTTTGGATCGAAACCGCATTACCGCTAATGTCGCCGTTCGAGCCATTTTGGAACGTATCAAATTCCACCGCTACGCTGCGTGTCAGCCCTTGGAATCCAATTCCCCCACCAGCTGCGTTCTGATCCACCGCCAAGCTTCCGCTTGTTCCGTCCGGGAACGAGCCATTTTGAATCACGAACGCAAAGCCGTCCGCTCCTGGGCCGAGGCCGCCTGGGCTAGTGATCTGAAACGTGAATGTTGTTGTGAATCCGTTTTGCAGGGACAGCGATGTTGCGTACCAAGTCGTTCCCACGGTCTGAGACGAACTCGGAGTCAGCCGCAGAACATTGCCGCCTACCACCGCTGCGGTGCCATTAAGTCTCAACCCATCCGTCGAGCTGAAATCCGGATACTTAATCGTAGTCGTAGCCGTCTGCGCCTTGGCTGACTGCACTGCGAATACAAAACAGTAGGTCAATATCAGTAACGCGATTAAGCGCGCTCCCGTCTCAGATGCTTTCATGGGCAGCCTCCTTGAGGCGTCAGAAAAATGCGTGGGCAGAGCAACTCTGCGGGATCTTCAATCATTGGCCGAGCGATTTGGGCGTACAGGGGACTTGCACCTTGTGCGCCGACCAGCGCACAATTCGCTCGGCATTCTGACTACGGCACCCCGCGTTGTCAAGAACAAAGCCGTCCTAGCAGTACTACCAGGCATTCAGGTGCTACACGAGCGGCCTTTCCCTGGTCGCACGATCCTCGTCGAAGCGGAACCACTCGCGCCAACAATTCGTCATCACCGAAGCACTTCCAAGGCCGTAACGCGAGGCCATGTTCCGATGGAAGTTCACGCCGCGGAACCCTTTCAGAAAGAACGAGATCGATCGCTGCCGCTTCGGCGAGACGCCAATGTCACCCGGGCCCCCTTGTCTTCAGAAATCTATCCTTTTCGTTTGCCACCGTATCCGTCCGGATAGCCCTCACCTTTCATCGAATCCCAACCAGATGCTGCTATACCTGCAGGGTTAGGCTGTCCATCAATAATATCTCCATGCGTTTCGGTCCCCGCGTCCTATTCGAGGACGTCACCACCACCTTCATGGCGGGCCGCCGCTACGCCATCACCGCAGATGTGCATGGCACGAAGGCATCACCCATTGCAGGAGCCCTGTCGCAGAAATCTAGTCGCCATGGTCGTCAGGGAGACGAGCACCTCCCCGCTCGCTCAAGTTGTCATGGCGAATCCAAATGGTCACGTGGGCCATGAGCGAGCTACCACAGGTATGCCGCGACGAAAGCTACCGCCGCTGCGACTATCGCCAAAAGTTCAAATAGTACGGCTGGCATGACGCCCCGAAGTTTCCAATTAAGGGGACTAAGCGAATCGTCCAACTAAAGCGCCATGCTACCAATCAGGTGGATTTTGTAGGAGCTTGAAAGAAACGTTCAGAGTAATGGTGGGGCACCTTCGCTAGCAGCAACGATGTGTAATGGTGGGGCACCTTCGCTAGCAGCAACGATGCCAAACGACTCCCTAGTCTTTAAAATCTTGAAACGAAGACTCAGGGGCCAGGCCCGCTTGTAAAAAAATAACGTCTCAATGGGAAGGGGCCCTCGGTCTCCCCTATTGCCAACCGGCTAGATCACTTTGGATCGAACTTAGTGGACAGTGAAGGTTCCATTTGCCGTTGGATAATTAATTACATACGCGCCAGCTCCAGACGCTGTCTGGAGATTGACGGTAGTGCCGTTGAAGTTCATGGTGAATGGATTTTTGACCCCGCCGACAAAGCGCAGGCCGCTCTTGCTATCAAACTCGTGGGGCCTAGACGCAAGAGACTCTTAAATCTGTCCGATGAACAGAGGCAAGTCTTACGGGATAGGCGTCAGTCTGCCCGCCTTGTCGCGTCCGCTAGGTGAACAACGGTGTTCGATAGCTGATCTTTAGACAAAGCAGGGCTGTTAGCCCTGCCTTGGTCGTTTTTGAGCAAACGCCGCGGCGTTCGGCGTTTTATGCGGTTGCCGAACGACCCGCAAAGAAATGGTAAACAATCGAAACGAGCGCTAAGACCAAAAGGATGTGTATGAAGCCCGCTGTCACATGAAAGGCGAAGAATCCGCCCAGCCACATGAGCAACAGCAAGATGCCGATAATTCCAAACATAATGATCCTCCTATGAGCGAAATTTCGCAGGCCGTACCTTGCGGCGGTCTTTACTATTTAGGACCTCTGTGGGCCATCGGTCGATAGGGGCAAGACGTTACTGCGGTTTGTGAATTTCTGTAGGGCGGTCAACCCGATAGATTAGACGCATCTCGGCAACACCTGATAACAGCGGACAAATGCCGTACCAGGACTTCACGCATGTCCGGTTTGCGACGTTTGACAGGATACGAACACAATCGGCCTTTATAATTGGCACAATATGGATAGGATCTCAAAGGCTGAAGCTTTAAACATTCTTAGCAAGTGGTAACTCTAGAGCCGGCTCCTATCTGTCCTGTGCTTCAGTTTCCGTATTTTCGTTGGCACTTGCTGGCGCTGTCGGAGGCTCGCTCGCCGTTCTAGCGCTGGCAGGATTTTTCGCATTCGTCGCATTCACGCTACTGCGGTTTGCTTTTCGGGGACCGAAACCCACGCCGCCGTCTAACGCCTGATCGCCGTCGGGTATGGCGACGTAATCTTTTGGGCGCGATTCATTCCTATACTTGCCCGCAAGGTGAAAAGCCTAGCCTATATAGTGCGGGTGATGGGCGCGGTAGTAATGCACGAAGTGCTCGCACATCCGGCTTTGCAGTCCAAGCTTGCTATCGCAATAAGTCGAGCATCTAAAATTCCGTACCCCGAAAATCTAGCTAAGTCGCAGCCTATGTGGGCGCACTCGGCACTAGTTCTGCGCAACAAACAGACGACAACCAAAATTCCGCTTCGTCTTTCCGAACCGGAACGAGTACCGGAAATCCTCAAGAATGCGTGAAGGTTCAGGACAGCCAAGGAAAAGCTTGGGAGATACATCCCTCAGACCTTGCCGAAACGCAAAAGCGAGACCCTGGAATGCAACTCATCAGACCAAACTAAACAGAACTCCGGAACCCTCCGCTGTACGTTGCCCCCACCCCCCTACAGCGGCTTGGGGTGCCCGCCTAGGGCGTCACGATAAACCTGTAGGTTGCTCTTATCAACGACCACCGTACCAGTGTCCACTGACGTGGGCGTCGGCACCGCTGGGGAGGTGCGCCAATCCTTGAATTGGTGTACTGCGTTGTGGTGCAGGTCGTCGAGGAACTTCAGCCCGTAGAAGGCCATGACGTAGGGCTTTTGCGTGATCGTGGCCGCAATTACTCCTCGATCGATCCAATCAAGTGTTTCCGGATCGGCGTCGAAGGCCACGATCGGCATCTTGCCTTCCATGTTGAAGCGGTGTACCGCTTCGGCTGCGCCAGAGCCCCCCGTCGCCTCCAAGCAAATAATTCCATCCACGTTTTCTTTCTTCTGTATCAGGTCAGAGACTTGGTCGAAGGCACTTCGCGCGTCGCCCTTATCATCCAGGATTTTCGTCAGCTTGAGTGCAGGAAAATTCGCCAGAGCATCCGCAACGCCTGCCACTCGATCATCGAGGTTGCGCTGTCCTGAAATGGTGATCGCTACAATGCTCTTTTTGCCGGAAACGAGCGCCGCCAACCGCTTCAGGCTCTCTCTACCGGCCTTGAAATTGTCTGTTCCAATGTACAGCGCCCGCTTCGAATCCGGCACATCCGAATCCACGCAGATCACCGGGATGCCTTCGGCAACTGCCTTGTCGATCTCTTCCCGGAAAATCTCAGGTCGCGCCGCCGAAAGACAGATTCCAGCAGGGTGCTGTTCCACGATGTCGCGGAACATTCCTAGTTCCGCGTTCGGAGCGTATCCCGTGGGACCGATCAATTCACCTCTCACGCCGAGCGCTTGAGCCGCGTCCAAAAACCCGTTCTCCGCCTCCTTCCAGTAGGGCAAGTTAATATTTGTGGCGACCAACACGTAACGTTCGCTTTGCTCGTGGTAGGGCTTGGCGCACGACGCAATCAGCACTACCCCAAAAATGAAAACAGATACCAGCGCGGTCCCTCGTTTCGTCATTGCAGTTCTCCTTTCCGCTAACTCGGGCCTTCAGCCGGACAGTTTAGATTCCCAGTTTGCACCTTATGAAATCTTGTTGCTCTACGCTACGTCTTCGAAGGAGATAGCGATAGGTTGCGCCAAAAAGGGGAGCAGCTCAAGGGAAGTTACACACTTCAAAGAGTTCAGGTGTATTTTGGCGGTCACAGCCACCCGCCAACTAAACGCAACCTTCCGGTACACGACGCAAACTCTTTGAGTACTGTTCGAGGTTTTTTTCTCGTCTCGCAGTCGTACAAACTTTGAGTGCCTGAGGTGATCCGCGCCGGTCCATTCGAGAAATTCGATTTGAGCAACGATTTCAGGCTGAACCCAAACACATGGCTCATCTTTTCTGCAGTCAGCGGCTCGCACCATCGGGGCAGAAGGAACTGATCGAAGCTGGCCGCAACTTCTCGCGCGTCCTCCTCAATTACGTGGGTATAGCGCGGGGTCATTTCTTCGTCTGTGTGGCCCATTCTGGCTCGGCGAATTTCCATCGGTACTTTCATGCGGGACAGGATCGTGGCCGAGGCATGCCTAAAGGCATGGAATCCCGCGTGCGCGATTTCTAATCCGGCCAAAAGAGGCTTAAGTCTAAATTCGCCAAGAAGTTGCTGGGCGCTCCACGGATTGATTTCCCGATTTCCTTGGAAACAAGGCCTGCCCGGCTACGCTCGCTTGATTCCTGTGGAGTTCGCGAATAGCAAATTATTGCCCACTTCGAACGATAGACAGAGTCGGCGCAAAGAAGAAATGCGAACCAGAAGAGTAGAAAGTATAAGAGTTTTCCACCTATCCCCATCTTGTCCAGGACAAACAGCATTATCGCTGCTGCTAGACCGACAGCGCCTTCAGGAGAAAGCCGAGGCATATCAGTATCCGATATTGGCAAACTCTGCGAAAGCCTGTTCCGCTTTTTGACGGTTCTCGGGCTTGCGGATGTTGATTTTAGCGAGATAGCGAAGAATGACTTTCAAGTCTTTGTGCCCAACCCAGGTCATAACGTCTTGGACCGAGTTGCCCTCGCGTAGCCAGCGAGTAATGGCCGTTGAGCGGAATTTATGGTCGTCAACACGGCCCGTTACCTTCGCTCGCTTTGCAACTCGCTTCACGAAACGCAACAGGTTCTCGTCGGGAGCGTCGAGCGTGTTCGGAAAGATCAGGCCTGCGTTTGTCCACTTACCGGACTGCTTGCGCTCAAGGATTTTTGCGGTCAGCCAAGAGGGAACTGGTATTTCGCGACGGGCGGTCTGTGTTTTGGTTTTCCATTCCGCTTTTGGGCGCACGATCCAGATGGAGCGCTCAAAGTCGATATCACCATATGTCAAGTGTCCGATTTCGCCTGAACGCATACCGGAACACAGAAAGGAATTGAGCAGAAGTCGCTCGTCCGGCCTAGCTGCTTTCAATAGCGCAGTTAGTTCCGCTGTTGAGTACTCTGCGATTTCGCGTTCTTCTCGGACGGGCCAGTCGCCTTTTTTGACGCCCGCATTAATTCCGCACCATTTTAAAAAGGTCATCACATTGAGGAAGTGGTTGGCAACCGTGCGCTCGGCCAATTCCTTGTCATAGAGAAAGGTTTTAAACCGCAGCATGTCTTCGCGGTCTACATCGGCAACCAAAACCCGCTTACAAGACTCCGCAAAATAGTTCAGACTGTCCCGATATAAACGATGCGTCGCGGCGGATTTATTGGCTTTAGTTTCCTCGGCATATTTGGCGATTTTGGCCGTGAGTTTATCCGGGGCAGACACATCTTCCAGCCCCGCAACGTCGAAGCCAGCAGCCTTGGCCGCCATACCCTTTTCTAGTTTTTCGGCCGACGGTATAGCCTGTTCGAGGGTATCTCCGTTGAGGGGTATCCATGACTGCCACTTAGCTCCGACCCGCTTAACTCGGGCATAGAAACGAGAGCCTAAATTCTCCGGTCGGCGGTCCTTACCAGTATTGACCGCGATATAGCGCCATTTGCCCGCATCGTTCTTGACCCGTCGATATATTGTGGTCATTTGCTATACTCGTAGGGGCCGCCAATGCGCTATTGATGAGAGTGTAGCACGTAGTAGCAAGGCTTCCAGAAACGTCAAATTACAAGAGTTTTCAAGAAGGAACATCTAGGGTTATGCTGTCCATCAATAATATTTCCATGCGTTTCGGTCCCCGCGTCCTATTCGAGGACGTCACCACCACCTTCATGGCGGGCCGCCGCTACGCCATCACCGGCCCCAACGGCGCCGGCAAGTCCACCCTGATGAAGATCCTCACCGGCGAACTCGAGCCCACCAAAGGCTCCGTCACCCGCCCCAAGAAACTAGGCATCCTCCGCCAGGATCAATTTGCCTTCGATGAGTTCCGCGTTATCGACGCCGTTATCATGGGCAACTCCGCGCTCTGGAAGGCATTGCAGGAGCGCGACGCCCTGTACGACAAGCCTCATGAAGACCTCACCGACGCCGATGGTATGCGGCTCGGCGAACTCGAAGGCATCGTCGGCGAAGAGGGCGGCTACACCGCCGAATCGGACGCCGGCGCTCTGCTCGACGGCCTCGGCATCGAAATCGATCTCCACGAACGCAAAATGAGCGAGCTCCAAGGCGGCCAGAAGGTCAGAGTACTCTTGGCGCAAGCCCTTTTCGGCAATCCCACAGCCTTGCTACTCGATGAGCCAACCAACAACCTCGACCTCGACTCCGTGCACTGGCTCCAGAAATATCTCACCGAGTACGAAGGCGTCCTGATCGTCATCTCCCACGACCGCCATTTCCTCAACTCCGTCTGCACCCACACGGCCGACATCGACTACGAAACGGTCATCATGTACGTCGGCGGCTACGACGAAATGGTTGTCGCCAAGACGCAAATCCGCTCCCGCATCGAATCCGAAAACGCCCAACGCGAGAAGAAAATCGCCCAGCTAAACGACTTCATCGCCCGCTTTTCCGCCGGCACACGTTCTGCCCAAGCCACGAGCCGCAAAAAAGAGGTTGAGCGCCTGGCCACGAGCGAACTAGCCCGCTCCAACATTCAACGTCCCTACATAAAGTTCGACATGAAGCGCAACTCTGGCCGCCATCCAGTCGAAATCAAAAGCGTAGAAAAATTCTACGACACGCTCAAAGTAATCCCAAAGTTCACCGCTAGCGTAACCCGCGGCGAAAAAATCGCGCTCATGGGCCGCAACGGCACCGGCAAAACCACGCTGCTCAAATCTCTGATCCGCAACGCCTCCGGTTTCATCGACGACTCCGACAAACAATTTCCCATCAACGGTGGCCAGGTCATCTGGGGCCACGAAGTAACGGTCGGCTATTTCGCTCAAGACCACACCGACTCTTTCACCAAAGACAACACCACCGCAATTGACTGGCTCTGGCAATTCGATCCCAGCGCCAACCAGCAGGAACTCCGCGGCCTTATGGGTCAAATGCTTTTCAGCGGCGACGACGCGCTCAAGCCCACGCGCGCCCTCTCCGGCGGCGAAACCGCGCGCCTCATCTTCTGCCGCCTCATGCTGCAGAAACCAAATTTCCTGGTCCTCGACGAGCCTACCAACCACCTCGACCTCGAGTCCATCAACGCCCTCAACATCGCGCTCCAGCGCTACGACGGCACCGTCCTCCTGGTCACCCACGACCACGACGTCATCGATGAAGTCGCCACACGCATCTGGCATTTCCGTAACGGTAAAATCGACGACTTCAAAGGCCCCTACGAAGAGTTCGTAGCCTACGCCGAAGCTAAAGCCTCCTAGCGGCACCTAAAGTTGCCGTCGCCATTTCTGTTGATCATGAGTCTCGAAGGGTTCACCCGACCCCTGCAGTCGTGATGTCTCTGCTCCCGGAGCCCACCAGCCCAAGCGAGACCGAACGGTAGGTCCCCACCCCTGTTCCTGGATCACCGCCACTTCCGGCAGCTCCACCCACAGTGCGTGCAGGTGGTCGTACAGTAGCGCAGCTTGCGGATTATTTTAGTGGTAGCGGCGCAGGACGTTCTTACCTAGGGTGCGAGAGCGGATGCTGCTCGCCCGGTTGGACGATCATCGTCACCGGCCGATTGTTCCGCCGTCGCCGTCCGCTGTCGCCGTCCGCTTGACCTCCGGCCGCAATCACAGTACGCTCCCTCACCGAAGATTTCGTTCCTCAGCAGGTCCCAGGGAAACCATTAGAAAATCGTTTGGAGGAGAGAAAAATGAAGCGAGTGTGCATGATTTTGGCTGTTGTCGTTCTGTGTCTAGGCGTCCCCAGTCTTGTGCTCGCCCAGGACAATCCCGTCATTGGCACCTGGAAGCTCAATGCCGAAAAATCAAAGTACAACGGTGTACCAGCACCAAAGAGCCTAACGCGGACCGTAGCAGCGGACGGCGATAGCGTGAAGTATACCTTCGAAGGAACCGGCGCAGACGGCGCCGCTCTGAACTACAGCTTTACAGTGAAGTATGACGGCAAAGATTATCCTGTAACCGGCTCGGGAATGCCTTATGGAGCGGACCACATCGCCATCAAACGTGTCGCTTCCAATAAGTTTTCCGCGACCTTGAAGAAAGACGGCAAGATCATCGGAACCAGCAGCAGCGTGGTCTCGGCGGATGGAAAGACCACGACCCTCTCCGGAAAAGGCACCCTAGACGGTAAGGCTGTGAGCAGTACGCAGGTGTACGACAAGCAGTAAGGTTGGTAGCGACTTCCTCGTGCGCCCATCCTTTGCGGTGTTGTTTCCGCAAAGGGTGGGTCACTCCTCAATTCGTAATTACCTGCCGCTCTCTTGTGCTTTGCAAGGGCGCGGCTTTTGTTTTTTCCGGATCAGACTCTCGCGATTCCCCGCAATTTCATTTTAGGAGGCCAGAGCTTCAGCCCCGGCGTAACTCGCTTCAAAAGAGCGGGCTTTTAGCCCCTGGAGAAAGTTCTTGCCTTCCGTTACTACTCGCCGATGCTAAGAGGAGCCAGGTGGATTTCACTCAGCGAGGGTGCGTGGTGAGGCCGGCTTGTTTCCAGAGCTTCTCCCAGTGCCAGACGCCCGGAGTCTTGTCGAGGAGGCGGTAGCCAAGCTGGTGGGCCAGCATCAAAATCTGACCGCGATGATGCGCCTCGTGCGAGAACATGTACGCGAACATGGTCCCTCCAGCGGGCCAGGTCCGCGTCCAGCTGCCGCGATAGAATTTTGAAACGCGGCGACTCGGAGCAGCCGAAAGGGCATCCGACAACATGCGCAGGCACTGCGCGGCACTTCTCCTGTGCGCGGCAGCAGCCTGCTTCATGGTGCAGCGTTCGGGATCGAGTGGCGGCGGGCACTTCAGATGCGGCGCGGAATTCTTCAGCCACACAAGACGGCTGTTGTGCAGATGCGCGAAGATGGCCGCGATTGTCCGGCCATGGCCTTTTTGGCCTGGCGGCTGGGCGCGCCACACACGAGCGTCGAGATCGGAGAGAATGAGCTGGTTCATCGCGTCGTTGCTCGCGTAGGTCTCGAGCAGGGTGTCGCGAATCTCGGCAAGCGCCGCGTGGGATTGCAGTGCCATCGAAAGCTCCGCCGACTATTGTATAGCCTCACCTCGCAAAGGTAGTCAGTACAAACCGGGAGCGCCCGTTTCCGGTGCGCTCGAATGTGAACCACCTGGCACTCCGTGATTGTCCACTTCAAATCGTCAAAACCACGCGGAACTGCGCGGTGCCGCTCATCATTCGCGCATACTTCTTGGCCGCTTTTTCAAGCGGATAGGTCTCAATCATGGGACGCCCGCGACTTCGTGTCCCGGCACGCGAGGGTATTGGATACCCGGCCACAACCTTCCTTTGGTGAACAGGTCACTGTGACAGACGCCGCAGGCTGTACTTTGCGCAAGCCCCTGCCAGGTCTCACCGTATGCCCGCTTCCAGGGCCACTTGAACTTTTTCACTCCAGACCGTACCGTCTAGTTGGCGTTTGTCCTATGCACCCTTCCAAGAAGACTGTTGCGCTGCGTTCCGTCGCAGTTTTCGAGGCCGCTAAAGGCCTTCTCGTGCTATTGCTAGGTCTCGGTCTCCTGCGCTTCCTGCATAAGAATTTGGAAGACATCGCCGAGCAAATCATTCGGTTCCTGCACGCCAGCCCCGGGAACCATCTCTCCAATCTGTTCGTCACCGCTGCAAGTCACGCATCGGACAAGAGCCTCTGGGCCCTCGCCGGCGCCGCCATGGTCTACTCCATCGTGCGTTTCGCCGAAGCCTATGGCCTTTGGAACGACCGTGAATGGGCGGAGTGGTTCGCATTGCTCTCCGGCGCGCTGTATTTACCCTGGGAAATGTATTCGCTGATTCGTCATCCCCACCCCATCAAGTGGGTGATCCTGCTGGCCAACATCGCCGTCGTTTTATACATGCTCGTGCTCAGGATCCAAGCCAACACGCACCGAACCGCCGCGCGCAGCGCTTCCTGAGAGGATTCGGAGGGCGGGTCGGCTGGGCTGAACCCCGGCACCTGCATTGTTAACGTCAGCGACTTGATAAAGTTACGAGACGAAGAGACACAAAGAAGGAGTAAGAAAGAATTAAGGAAGGGACAAGAAAGCAAGGAACATGCGAGGGAGCATCGTCGCTTACGAAGCCATGTTTCGCCGGATTATTTCAGCAATTCGGTAGCGTAGCGAACCGGAACTGCAAGATTCGAGCCGCCAAAACCCTTTAGGATCGCGAAGTTGACGCCGATCACTTTGCCGCTGCGATTGAAAAGCGGCCCGCCCGATCCGCCAGACGTCGTCGCCGCGTCGTAAACGATTTTGTCCTGCAGGATGTCGCCGATGTGCCCTTGCGTCGTGGTCGGTCGAATCAACTGCTGCGATGCGAGCTGCGAGACGATGCGCGTCACGTTTTGCGTGTCGGTAATTTTGTTCGCCACGTCGGAACCAGCCCGCGCCAGAATTCCTTCGATACCGGTCGGGTAACCGATCAGCACAACCGGATCGCCGGTCACGGTAGCTTCGTGCCGCTCGTCAAGTTCTAGAAGCGTCGCGCGCGGCGGCACCGGAGCTTCCAGCTTCAAGGTCGCGACATCCGCGTTCGACGAAATGCGATCGAGCTTAGCCGAGATTCCCTCGGCATTCCCAGGAAAGTAGGCTTTGTAGGAAAGTACGTAAGCCGCAGCGCCGCGATCGAGAAGCTCTTTCAATTCGTCGTTGTTCCACCAGGGTTCAGCGACGTGATGGTTGGTGACGATGCGACCATCGCGGCGAACCAGAAAGCCGGTGCCAAACACATCGATCTGCAGATGCGGCCCTGGGCCGCCGGAATCGAGTTGGACCATTCCCTGGTCATCCACTTGTGGCTTGCCCATGGCGTCCACCGCGATCTGAATCGGCTTGCCGGATTGCTTGTCCAAGAATTCGACGACCACGTGCAAAAGGCACACACTCGGTCCATAGCTATGGACCACGGTCTCGGCAACTTTCCCTTCATTTTCCAGGAGCTTTAGCCGGTTTTGTGTTTCCGTCAGCTGCTGCTTCAACGCGTCGGAATCCGAACCTCCCCCGGCAACCGCCATCTTTTTGCGCAAATCCTCGGATTGCGCTTTTAGCGAATCGCGCGCGGCGGAATCGGAACGTGATTGCGCTTCAAACGAATTGCGCGCCTGCTGCATGCGTTCAAACAAACCGTTTTGCTGTTGTCCCAGCCCGTAATTGAGACGAGCGATTTCCGCTTTGAGCTGAAGCGTGTCCTTCCGGCTGCGGTGATTGGAAACCAGCATGGAGAGCGATGCGATCCCAGCGGCGACGCTGACGCCGAAGATTGCCGGAAGCAGCCAGCGGCGGCGTTTCGTGACCACGGCGGCGTCGTTGAGCGACTCGACGGCGAGATCCGCGATCTGTTCGCGCTGCGTCGCGTATTGCAGCATCTTCTTGAGGTCTTCTTCGGGCTGGCGCTCGCGGAACTGCGTGCGGACTCGCGCGGCAAATTCCACGCCATCAAAGGGAAGCGAGACCACATCGTCGGCACCAAGGTCTAGGGCGCGTGCACGTTCCAGCGCGCCACCCGGAACGATCATGATGATCTTCAGCGTGCGCATGTCGGAGCGCGATTTAAGCTGGGTGATCAGGCCGCAGCATGCCAGGTCGGTCGGAGCCGCCTCGGTAACCAGAACTTCCGGGGCAAGGGCGAGAACCTGGTCGACATTGAGACCGATTTCCGCAGCGACGTCGTACCCCTGGCCCGCCAGGGCATTGTTCGCCTCGACCAAAGACTCGGCGCTGAGATTTAGGAGCAGAATGCGCATCGATTGCAGTTTACCATCCTTGCTGAAACGCAGAGGTCAGATGCGCGCCGGGGGGATGTGGATACGGTCGAACTGTGAGGACAAACCCGACAGATTTCGGCACTGCGCGATCGATCGTTGGTTGCCAGGCTGGGCGACCCCTCCGCGACTTCCTTCCGTCCCGAGGGCCAGCAGGGTCGGGGTAAGGCACGGCTGCGCCCCTGCAAGCTCGAGCCAGATTTGACGTGACGGGCCCACCATTGTGTTTTTCGCAAGGGCGTATCTTTTTTTGTTTCTATGGATTATGCTCCCGTGCACATTTCACCCGGCTCTGCGGACCGCAGAGCGCAAATCCCGGATTTCGGCGGCCCAACGAAGAGGAGCGGCGAGCCGCCAACGAACAAGAGGGGCGGACGAACCGGGGAACGCAGGAGCAACAACGGTAGCGCCGGCGGAAGCGAGGAAGAGGACTAAAACGCGGGGATAGAGTTGGCGAGGAAGAGGGAGGCAGAAATGGCGGTCGGATTTAGGCGGTTGATCGTGGCTGCGTCGCTGCTGGCGTTCAGTCCGTTTGTACGGGCAAGTCTTGGACAGCAGCCGGAAGGACCCGTGAAGGTACAGCAGATCACGGGGTTAGCCGGAGTGAAAAACAAGACGAGTGGGAAACTGGCGGTGGAAGACGGAAAGCTGCGTTTCACCCATGGGCAAACGAAGGTGGACCTGGCGGCGTCGTCGGTGGAGGACGTCGTGACGGGCGCGGACAGCCAGCGGGTAATTCACGGAACGTTGGGATCGCTTAGCCTATTGGCGGCGCCGTACGGATCCGGGCGTTTCCTGAGTTTGTTCCGCACCAAGCTGGACTCCGTCACCATCAAGTATCGGGACGCCGATGGAGGCCTGCATGGGGCCATCTTTACGATGCCGGTTGGGCAGGCGGAAATGATCAAGAAAGAGCTCCTGGCACAAGGCGCGCACACAAGCGTTGCGCCTGAGCAAGCCGCGAGTGCGTCGCCGGGCACTTCGCCGGCGAAGAAGGAGCAGAAGCCATGAGCGCCATTACCAGAGGTGGGGTCGCAATCGCGCTGGTGCTGACGGCCGTCCTCGTTACGCCGATGTTGAGCGCGCGGGAGAAACAAAAGCCGGCAAAGATGAAGGCATCTGCAATCAAAGTGGAGATGATCCACTCGGACGAGATCAAGCTTCCCGCGGAATTCCAGGTGGCATTGTATGAGGATTTGATTCAGCAACTTCAGAAAAAGGGCGGTTTCGAACACGTTTACCGCCAGGGTGACCGGAATGCGGCGAAGGCCGCGGACCTGGTGGTGCTGCACAGTACGGTGAGCGGGTTCAAAGAGGGCAGCGAGAGGTTGCGGCAAGTAACGACGGTGGCCGGCGCAACATCCATCACAATCCATTGCGTGTTCAAGGACAAAGAGGGCAAATCGTTGCTGGAAAGCGATATCAAAGGCAACGTGCGATTTTTCGGTGCAAATTTGCGGGCTACGTACGATTTTGCCAAAAAGGCGGCGCAGATCGCGCACGATAACTTTTCGCCTACTGCAGGAGCCTGAGGGACGGACCTGCGCATGAGCCGAGATTTATTGTTGAAGGTGGAACTGCGCAGCGATCCTAGTATGCTGTGCGTAGTGCGGGGCGCGATGGAACGTTTGACGGAAACGTTCGGGTTCTCCCCTGCGGACTGCAGGTCAGTGACCCGGGCCGTCGATGAAGCAATCACCAACATCATGAGGCATTCTTACGGCGGGCAACTAGACCGCCCGATCGAATTGCTATGCCATCGTGTGCCCAAGCGGCCCGGCAATGCCGGCGGGGAAGGATTTGAGGTCGTGTTGACCGACCGAGGCCCCGCGGTGGATCCGGCGAAATTGAGAGGGCGGCGCTTGGATGAGATCAAGCCAGGAGGTCTCGGGCTACATTTCATACGGCAAAGCATGGATGTGGTGGAATTCAAGCGCGAGCAAGGGACAAACCAACTGCGCTTGATCAAGTATTTGCAGTCTGAGAAGCAGGACTGACTTGAGGGGAGAAAAGGCCTTGCAGATTTCGGCGCGGAGAATCGATACGACGACGATCTTCGATATCACCGGGGATATCGACCTGGCGAATTCACCGGAGATACGGAAGGCGTTGCTGAAAGAGATCAAGGAAAGCAAAACGCCTCGGGTGGTGATGAATCTGGTGAAGGTGAGGTACATCGATAGCTCGGGCGTGGCGTCTTTGGTGGAGGGCTTGAAGGCTTCACGGGATGCGGGGACGCGATTCATTTTGTTTGGGTTGAGCCCGGCAGCGCGGGAAGTACTGCAATTGTCGAGATTGTTGAAGATCTTCGAGGTACACGATACGGAGGAGCAAGCATTGGCGTAGAGGTGTATTTGGAACAATTCCTCGCCAAATCGGTTTGTGGGCCCCCTGCGCGGTGGTTGAGGTGATTTCTCGGGGAAACTCGCACCCTGAAAAACGTAGGGTGTGGCAGCCGCGGGGAAAAGCTTCGGGTTTTGCTGGCTTCGCGGTTCGGCCCGGCAAGTTGGGGCACGGCGGTGCCGTACCCCTGCAAGCGTGGGCCGCTAAGGAAATTGGCGGAGTAAGCGACCCTTAGGTCTACCAGGGCGTGCGTAAGGTCGAGGATGGAACTGGTTTCACAAATTGGCGGGGGTGTTACCAATGGACTCGCCTATATAGGATCGCTGACGACGCTGGCCTGGAAGGCGGCCTACTTCACATTTGTGGCGCCCTTTCGCGGCAAGCCGCTACGCTTGCAGCGGGCCGTGTCGCAGGCACTGGAAGTAGGCGTCCGGGCTTTACCGATTCTTTCCCTGATTACGTTTTTTATTGGGCTGATTCTGGCGTTGCAGGCCGCTTACGAGCTTAAAAAGTTCGGGGCTATGGATTTGGTGGCCACCGCCGTAGCCATTTCGATGACGCGGGAACTAGGCCCTTTGATTACGGCGATCGTGGTGATTGGGCGGTCGGGTTCGGCGTTTGCGGCGGAAATCGGGACCATGAAGGTGACCGAAGAGATTGACGCGCTGGAAACGATGGCGATCAGTCCGATCCAGTTTTTGGTGACGCCGAAATTTCTGGCGATGATCGTAATGTTGCCCTGTCTTACGATCTGGGCAAACTCGATGGGCATTTTGGGTGGAGCGTCATTCGGAGTGGCGCAAGCGGATTTTACCTGGGGACGGTATATCCGGACTTCGGTCGATGCTCTGTTTTTGCGCGATATCGTCACCGGGTTGATCAAGAGCGTGATGTTTGGAATCACGATTACTGCGGTGGGATGTTTGGAGGGTTTGAATACCGGAGCGGGAGCAGAGCAGGTGGGGAAATCGACGACCCGGGCGGTGGTGATGTCGATATTTATGGTGGTGGTGGTGGATTTGATTTTTACGTTGTTGTTCTTTTTCATCGGGGGGTGAGAAGACGAAGTAAAGAAGAAATAACGCAATGAGGAAAAGAAGGCGGGAGGGAATTTCGCCGGCAGAGAACGCGGAGAAGAAGGTCATGCGTGGAGGGCTTAAGTTGTGATTGGGAATGAGCCAAGCGGGATTGAACGTGTCGAGGGCTGGGTGTTGGGGGCGAAGCAGTGCTGTGCCCCTGCCAATTTGGTGATTTTGGTTTGCGAGGCACCGTGATGGATGCCGAAAACATGGAGACGATGGATGCGGAGCCGATGCTTTCGCTGCGAGATTTGCGCGTTAGCTATGGCGACCGGGAAATTTTGCACGGGATTAATTTTGATGTGCTGCGCGGGGAGACGCTGGTTATTTTGGGAGGTTCGGGGTCGGGGAAGAGCACGCTTTTGCGGACCTTGGTGGGATTGGAGAAGCCCAGCTCGGGAGAAATTTGGATTAAAGGCAAAGACATCGCGAAGCTTTCACACGACGAGATGGATGAGATTCGAAAGCGGATTGGGATGTCGTTTCAGGGGAGCGCCCTGTTTGGGTCGATGACCGTGGGTGAGAATGTGGCCCTGCCGCTGCGCGAACACACCAAACTGGAAGACTCGACGATCGAAATTATGCTGCGGCTCAAGCTGGAACAGGTAGGGCTGGCCGGGTTCGAATATTACATGCCATCGCAGCTCAGTGGCGGAATGATGAAGCGAGCCGCGGTGGCGCGGGCCATGGCGATGGACCCGGAGATTTTGTTTTTCGACGAGCCGTCGGCAGGTTTGGATCCCATTATTGCAGCGGGCATCGATCAGCTGATTCTGGAAATGAAGAAAGCGTTTCGCATGACGATCATCGTGGTGACGCACGAATTGGCGAGCGCGTTTTTGATCGCGGACCGCATGGTATTGATCGACAAGGGCAATGTCGTGGCTATCGGGACAAAAGAGGAGATGCGAGCGAGCAAGCAACCTCGCGTTCGCCAGTTTCTGGATCGTGTGGCGGAGCCGGAAGTCGCTCGGGAACTGGATTACCTGCAAATGCTGACCGAGGACCGGCGAACGGTCAATGTAACTGGCGGAAAAAGGGGAACCTGATGAATGCAAAAAGCGAGCAGGCCCTTGTCGGGCTGTTTGTGATCGTCGCCGCGCTGGTGTTGATCGGCACGGTGTTTACGATCAGCGGCGCGTTCGGGCGCTCCGTGAAGACGTTTCACGCGTATTTCGGATTTGCCGGCGGCCTCGAGCCGGGTGCGACGGTGAGGTATTCGGGCGGCATGAAGGCCGGGCGGGTGGACAAGCTGAAAATTGATCCGCAGGATCCTGCGCGCATTGAAGTGACATTCAGCGTGCAGTCGGATCTGCCGGTAAAGACCGACAGCAAAGCGAAGATTATGAGCCTGAGCCCACTCGGCGAGAACCACCTGGAAATTGTGCCGGGCAGCGCGCAGGCAGCTCTCGCCAAAGACGGGGCGCAGTTAGTGTCCGAGGACTACCTGGACTTCAACGCGCTGACGAAAAGGATCAACGACATCGCGCCGGACGCGCAGCAGTTGCTGCACACACTGAACGACCGGGCCACGGAATTGAAGGTGACGATCGATCGCGTGAACGATCTGTTGAGCGCCCAGAACCGCGCAAACCTGGCGGCAACGTTGGCCAGCACGCGGGGGATGATTGACGAGAACCGCCCACAGATCAAGTCCACACTGAAAAACCTGAATACCGTGACCGACAAGCTGCAACCGCTGCTCGACGATTTCCGCAAGACCACGGCGGAAGCGAACAAAACTCTCGATCACATCGATTCCCTGATAGGAGAGAATCGAGCCGACGTGCATCAGGCGGTGCTGGAACTGCGACGGACGCTAGTGAATACGACGGAACTGACCGGGAGCCTGAACCAGACCTTAAACGTAAATTCTGACAACATCGACGAGCTGCTGGATAACCTGCGGCAGATCAGCGAAAATCTGCGCGAATTTTCGGCGACCATCAAGGCGCGGCCCTACTCGTTGATTCGAGCGGTGAATCCGCGGGAGCATAAACCAGGTGAGCGGCAATGATAAACCGTAACTTACCAGGGTGGATGTTGATTGGGTGCGCGAGCCTGTTGGGTGGCTGCGGGGCGGCGCGGCCCATCCAGTATTACCAGCTGACCGTGCCGGGAGACATGACGGCTTCGGATGCGAATGCCTATCCAGTCACGCTGCTGGTGGGCCCGCTTTCGGCGTCGCACTTATACCGGGAGGAGTACATCGTGTACAGCTCCGGCGGCGAGACGATGGGCACATATCAGGCGCATCGGTGGGTGGAGCCGCCGACGGAGATGATGCAGGAAGTATTGTTCCGGGAGCTGCGGTCGTCGGGGAAATACAAGACCGTGAATTCGTTGCGGAGCAGTGCCCGCGGGGATTACTCGGTGCAGGGGCGCTTGTACGATTTCAAGGAAGTGGAAGGGAATGGAATGATGGCGCGGGTGGCGGTGGAGTACGAATTGCGCGACTTGAAGAGCGGGACGACAGTTTGGTCCCACTATTACTCGCATGATGAGCCGATTGGCGGGAAAGATGTGAGCTCGGTGGTCGCGGCGTTAGACCGGAACGTTCAGGGGATTGTGGGACAGGTTAAGTCGGGATTGGATGGGTATTTTGCGGCGCATCCGATAGCGCCGGCGTCCGGGCAGTAAGGCGGGAGACAACAGCGCTGCGAACGATTGGCCTGGGCGTGCGGAGCGCAGCGACGCTGTGCCACTAAAAGAATAGCGAAGTAAACTAGGCGGAGCGGCGCAAGGTCAGCAGCGTGATGTCGTCGTCAAGTTCGGTGTGACCACGGTAGTCGTGGATGCCTTCCAGCAGGGATTTTGAGAAGTCCGGCAAAACCAGAGGTTGCGGAAGTTTGCCGAGAGTCGCGTGAGCGAAATTGAGGAAACCATTCGCGGTCAGTTGTTCGCCGCTTGGGGATTGCACTTCGGTGGCGCCGTCGGAAAAAGCAAGGACCATATCCCCCGGATCTAGCCGGACGCTCTGCTCGTTGTATTGCTCACCCGTGATGTAGCCAAGCGGAAAATTTTCCATGCCATCGCCGATCTGTTGAAACTTCTCCTCGCGGGCGCGCCAGAGGAGCATGCGCGGGTGCGCGGCGTAAGCGAAATTGAACTCGCCGGTACTTCCATCGAAAGTGCCTGTGACTACCGTGGTCATACGTAGCGGACCGTCGGCGTCTTCGGCATTCAGCGTAAACTCATCGTTGAGTGATGCCAGCAAGCCGGCGGTGTCGCGGATGTCCTGGAATTTGTGGAGCAGCCGATGGATGTGGCGCGCTACGCCGCTGGCGACATAGCCGTGACCCACGCAATCCGCTAGAACTACGCGGGCGATGTTGTCACTGCAGGAAAAAACGGCCGAGAGGTCGCCACCAGAATCGGCCCCGGAAGGCACCGCGATGACGTCGGCTTCGAGGCCGGCGATTTCGATCGACCGGTGGGCTTTTTCGTTGCCGGCCCAGAGTTCCATGCAGCCGAACGGGCGAACCACGGAGGTGGTGCATTCGAAGGTCTGGGGCTCGAGTTTTTTGAATTTCATTGCGGCCTCGTGCTAGCACGTACAGCAATCGTCGGGCGTGCTCGGCGTTTCGGTTTCGCGCTCTTTGTTAGATACGTGGGGCGGGATTTGGATACATGAACCGGACCGGCGGTGATCGGCAAGGTATACACCTGGGCGTCGACTGTCGCAGCCAGAGAGTCTTCTAGGCGCCCCTCCTTCCCGGGCAAGCCGGGTAAACACAGAGTGCGCGTGTTACTTGGTTCCGAGGGTGCGGTCCAGGTTGAAGGCGGCGCTGATCAACGCCAGGTGCGTGAACGCTTGGGGGAAATTGCCGAGAGCCTGACCTTGTGCGCTGGTTTGTTCGGCGTAGAGCCCGAGGTGATTGGCGTAGCCGAGCATGCGTTCGAAGAGCAGGCGGGCTTCATCAAGCCATTCGGGATTGACCTGGCCTGCGCGGGTTAGGGCTTCGACGAGCCAGAACGAGCACATGTTGAAGGTGCCTTCTTCCCCGGGAAGACCGTCGACGCGGGGTTGCGGGGGGTAGCGATAGACGAGGCCGTCGTTGACGAGGCCACCTTTCCGAGGATTTTCGAGGATGGCTTTGAGCGTGGAAATCATGCGCGGATCGGTGGGCGCCATGAAAAAAACCAGCGGCATGATCAGGACCGAAGCGTCAAGATCTTCGCTGCCGTAGTATTGCGTGAAGGCCTGGCGCTTTTCGTTCCAGCCTTTGGTCATCACTTCTTCGTAGATGGCGTCGCGTTCGTGCATCCAACGCTGGCGGTCGCCAGGGAAGGAACGCTTGTCGGCTAGGCGGATGCCGCGATCAAGCGCGACCCAGTTCATTAATTTTGAGTAGACGAAATGTTGTTTGCCGCTGCGCATCTCCCAGATGCCTTCGTCGGGCTTTTGCCAATTGTCGCAAATCCAATCGAGACGATGACGGATGCGGACCCAGAAATCGTAGGCGATCGGGCTGACGTATTTGTTGTAGAGATAGAGGGAGTCCAGGAGTTCGCCGTAGATGTCAGACTGATATTGGTTGGCGGCATCATTGCCGATGCGGACAGGCGCGGAGTCAATATATCCGGACCAATGCTCCAGAGTGTATTCGGCGGGTACGCGTTCGCCGAAGATCGTGAATACCGTGGGGAGTGCCTGGCCGGTGTGAGGATGTTTGGAGGCGTAATGCTGCAACCAATTCACGAAGCCGGCAGCTTCTTCGGTGAATCCCAGACGCACGAATGCGTATACGGTGAAGGCGGCATCGCGAATCCAAGCGAAGCGATAGTCCCAGTTGCGGGAGCCGCCGACGACTTCGGGAAGGCTGGTGGTGGGGGCGGCGACGATCGCTCCCGTGGGCTCGAACGTGAGTAGCTTCAGAACGAGGGCGGAGCGTTCGACACGCTCGCGCCAGCGGCCGCGGTAGGTGCAGCGGGCGAGCCAGTTTTGCCAAAATTTGACGGTGCGCTCGAAAGGCTCCTTGGCTTCGCGCTCGGAGGCTGGCATGGCCGCCGGCGCGGCTTCGCCGTCGTGTTGGAAGACAAACGTTTTGGATTGGCCTTCCGCGAGAACGAATTCGGCGGTGACGCCGCCAAAATCGTCCGGTTGGAGAGAGGCATCGGTGGCCAAGCTGAAGTGGGAATTGTTCGCTAGGAAGTTGGCGCCGCCGTCGACGACTTGCAGTTGATGGGGTATGCGTCCGTAGTCGAAGGCGGGCCGGCACTCAACGAGGAGGCGGACGGGGCCGCGGACGCAGCGAACTCGGCGGTGAATTTGATGATAGGTCAGAGAGTCCGAGGCGAAACCCACGGGCATGAAGTCTTCGATCTCGGTGATGCCGTCTTCATGGGAGAAGCGCGTGACCAGAATGTTTGTTGAGGGCCAGTAAAATTGTTTGCGGCGCACGTGGTCCGCAATCGGCGCGATTTGAAAGCGGCCGCCCTTGGCGTCGTCCAGTAGCGCGCCGAAAATGCTGGGCGAATCGAAATTGGGGGAGCAATGCCAATCGATGGAACCGTTCATGCCAACCAGCGCGACGGTGCGCATGTTGCCGATGATGCCGTAGTCCTCGATAGGTTGATAGGACATGCGATTGTTCTCCGGGGGTCGTATGTTCTCACGGTATGGATTCACATAGTGTGAGAAATGACGCATGGCCATTTTGAAAATCGCGATGCGACCGAGAAAGGCTAACCGGGGGCTGGAGTATAGTGGCGGAGATGAGGGACTGGAAACCGGCGTCGTTGATTCGGTGGCTGTTCGACCCGGCATTGGGCGCGGCTGACTGGCTCGTTCCGCGGTGGATATTTTTGCGGGCCCTCGGTCTGATCTACTTCTCGGCATTTTTGTCGCTCATTTTTCAGATTCACGGATTGATCGGACCGGCAGGAATTTTGCCGGCCGGAGAATATCTGCGAGCCGTGACGGAGTCGGCGGGGCAGGGGCGTTTTTGGAATGCGCCGACCTTGTTCTGGGTATCCACCAGTTCGCACATGTTGATGACGGTGTGTTGGATCGGAATCGCTGCCTCGGTCCTAGTGGTGCTCAATGTGTGGCCTCGCGGAGCATTGCTTGTCTGCTTTCTTTCCTTTCTTTCGTTTGTCAGCGCGGCCGGAGAGTTTTCGGGGTATCAGTCCGACGGAATGTTGCTGGAGGCGGGATTCATTGCGCTTTTTCTTGCGCCGCCAGGGCTACGGCCGGGATCGGGTGCTGCACACCCGCCCATCCGCGCCAGCGTGTTCTTGCTTCAGTGGGAATGGTTTCGGATCTACTTCGAATCGGGTGTGGCGAAGATTGCCAGCGGCGATCCGGAGTGGCGGCACTTCACTGCCATGGATGAGTATTACCAGAATGGGCCGCTGCCCACATGGATTGGCTGGTACGTGCAGCACTTCCCGCATTGGTTCCACGCGGCGACCGCATTTGGAACACTAGCGTTGGAACTGGTGCTGGTGTGGATGTTGTTCTTGCCACGGCGGTGGCGGATCGTTTGTTTTTTCATTGTGACTCCCTGGCAAATCGGAATCATTCTGACGGCGAACTACACTTTCTTGAATTACTTGGTCCTAGCGCTGGGATTCCTGCTGTTGGACGATCGCTTCCTGATCCAGTTCGTGCGGGAACCATGGCGCGTGCGTGTGCGAAGCGATATCGCTGCGGTTGAGCCAGCCGACCGGGAGCGCGGGGCGTTCGATTCCCAATCGATATTGGTGACAGGCGGCCCAACGACGGCGGACGTTTCCGACACACCGCAGGGGGGCGCCGACCCGAAGCATGCAGTGCGATGGTCGGGAGCTTTGCGCCGGCAGCTGGCTTCGATCCAACTCTCGCTCACGGCGGTGATGTTTGCTTGGCTTTTTTACGCAAGCAGCACACTGTTGTTATGGATGCTTTGGCCGGGCGCGCCGCTGCCGAGTTCGCCGGTCGTGGCCCTGGAACCTTTTCGCATTGCCGACAGATACGGCTTGTTTGCGAGGATGACCCGAGGGCGCTACGAAATCGAGTTTCAAGGATCGCAGGACGGCCGGACGTGGGTGGCTTATCCGTTCCGCTACAAGCCGCAAGACCCCGGCAAGGCCCCGGGTATTTACGCGCCGTATCAACCGCGTTTCGATTGGAACCTATGGTTTGCGTCCCTCGGCGAGTGGCGTTCGAACCCGATCGTTCCGCGCACGGAGGAACGCCTGCTCGCGGGAAGCGCCGATGTCGTTGCGCTTTTCGCCTCGAATCCCTTCCCACAAGAACCACCCAGCCAGGTTCGAGCGGTCATCTGGGAATATTGGTTCAGCACACCGGACGAGAAGCGCGCGCACGGTATCTGGTGGTCGCGTCAATTCCTCGGACTCTACGCTCCCACGCTGCAGCGCGAACGCGACGGAAAAATCACCGTGGTGGAATGGCCGACGCCTCTGGCGCCACGAGAATGAGCGGCCAAGGGCGCGAATGAGGACTATCCGAGCTTACCGCGCAATAGAAGTGCTTAACTCGAGGACGCAACGGAACCGTCAGCGTGGACAATCCTCCCAATGACCCGCCAAGCCTGCGTGATCGGCGCCGGACCGAACGGACTCGCCGCAGCCATCGTTCTTGCCAAAGCTGGATTGCAGGTTGATGTGCTCGAAGCGGAATCTCGGCCCGGAGGCGCGGCGCGAACCCTCGAGCTAACCCTCCCCGGTTTTCGGCACGATTTCGGTTCAGCCGTGCATCCATTGGCGGCCGGCTCGCCATTTTTCTCCTCGCTGCCGTTGCAGAACTATGGCCTCGAGTGGATCCACTCGCCGTCCGCGCTTGCGCACCCTCTCGATGACGGCACGGCAGTGATGCTCGAGCGCGATCTCTCTGCGGCCCACGCGACGCTCGGAACAGACGCGAGACCCTGGCGGCGCCTGATGGAGCCATTCGCGAAACACTGGCCGGCCTTATCGGCTGAAGTGTTGCGTCCCGTCCACGTATTTTCTCGCCACCCTTGGTTGCTCGCGCGTTTTGGACTCGGCGCCCTACCCCCCGCGAACGCGCTCAGCCGGCTTCTCTTTCGTTCGGAGCGAACCAAAGCGCTCTTCGCGGGGTTGGCGGCGCATTCTTTTCTGAGCCTCGACGAGCCGCTGAGCGCTGGATTTGCTGTCTTGCTGGGAGCCGCCGCGCACGCGGTGGGTTGGCCGATTCCGCGTAGCGGAGCGCAATCCATCACCGACGCACTCTGCGGTTGCCTCGGAGAGCTGGGAGCCAACATCAAGACGTCCGCACGTGTAGAGACACTGAGCGAGCTTCCACAACACGATGTGACCATGTGCGACGTCACGCCACGGCAGCTACTGCGCATGACCGAAGGTCGGTTGTCGGCGAAGTACCGAAGCCAGCTCGAGAGGTTTCGCTACAGCTCTGGTGTCTTCAAGGTGGACTATGCCCTCTCGAGCCCGATCCCGTGGAAGGCTCCCGAGTGCCTGCGCGCCGCGACCGTACATGTAGGCGGCAGCGCCGCAGAAATCACTGCCTCGGAGCGAGCGGTCCGAAGCGGGAAGCTTGCGGAGCGTCCATTCGTGTTATTAGCGCAGCCGAGCTTGTTCGACCAGACGCGCGCCCCGGCGGGGAAGCATACCGCGTGGGCGTACTGTCACGTTCCGAATGGGTCCAGGGTCGACATGTTGGAGCGACTGGAGTGTCAAATTGAACGATTCGCTCCCGGGTTCCGGGACTGCGTTCTGGCGCGGCGCGTATTTTCGCCTTCAGCGATCGAGGCAATGGACGCCAATCTCATCGGTGGCGACATTGGCGGCGGGGCCATGGACATCCGCCAGTTTTTGTTCCGCCCGACGTGGCGGTACTATGCGACCTCCGAGCGCCACCTATATATATGTTCTTCGTCGACACCGCCCGGCGCGGGAGTTCACGGCATGTGCGGATACCATGCCGCACGCCTGGCCTTATCACGTTTGAAGACATAACGGATGGCGTCAAAACTGGTTGCCGCGATATCGACCATTTTAACTATTACGCTCGGGCGACTGATTCTGTACCAACGCTCAGAAACTTATCCTTAAGAATTAGGACCGATAGCATGCATCGAAAAGACGCTTGGATGCGTCCAACAGTAACGAGCTTGTTACGTCGCAGCTTTGCCGGGGAAGTCTGCCGATGCAACGCCGATTCTGCTGATGGTGCCAGCGGGCCGGCGTGGAATTGGGAAACCCGAAATGAGTTCGCCGCCACCAGGGCGGGCGTTGCCATTCGGCATCGGTTGGAAGGGGAACCGGCGACAGTCGTTTGCTAAGAAGTCGCCGCAGCATGTTCCAAGCGATGAAGAAGCGATGTCCCGCTTGCAGTCCGGTCATTCCGAAGTGTTGGAAGTCCTGTTCGATCGCTACTCGCGGCTAGTCCTGAGCATCGCGCGTGGAATTGTGCGCGACGCCGGCGAGGCCGAGGACGTAGTCCAGGAAGTCTTCTTCTACCTCTACAAGAAAGCAATACTTTTTGACGGCGCCAAGGGCAATGTGAAAAACTGGATCCTGCAGATCGCCCTTCACCGAGCTCTGGACCGAAAGTCTCATCTCGCCCGCCGGGGCTTTTATACTGGTACAGAACTCGAGTCCTTGGATGATACCTTATCGGGAGAGACAGATCTCGATCGTGAGATCGGGTCGAAGCTCAACCGGGCGCGACTTGAGAAAGCGTTTGCTGAACTCTCCGAGGTTCAGCGCCAGACTCTCGCCTTGTTCTACTTTGAAGGTTTGGGTCTGCGAGAAATCAGCGAGAGGCTGAACGAACCGTTCGGCAACACGCGCCACCATTTTTACCGAGGACTCGAAAGACTCCGCAAGAGCGCCTTTGTCAAGAGCCTTCGTGAGAGTGAGCGATGTCGAGCGACCTCCACGCCAACGCGGATCATGAAAAATTCAGGGAGCTGTGCGCCCTGGCTGCCTCGGGAGGCCTGACGGCGGACGAAGCGGCTGAACTCAAAGCTCATCTTGAGAAATGTCAGTGCTGTCGCGAGACGCTCTCGCAATATCGTGCGTTAGGGGCACAGGGTCTGCCGGCGCTGGCCGCAGGATATTCCCAACTTCACGAATCGCCAGCGTGGGACAGTTCGGCTTCGTGGAAGAAATTGCTCGCCCGGCTGCGCGCCGATCGCTCCCCATCTGGCCAACCGGCGGAAGATAAAGGAGCCTCGCGGCCAGGTCTATTGCGGAGAATTCACCTCAACTGGTTCAACCGCGCAAGATCCAAGAAACCATCATCCAGTACAAAATAATCCAGAAACGTGTAGTCCACACACGACCCAGTGTGACTCTGCGTTTGTCGTACTTCGTTGGTACAACAGCATTCGTTCCCTCGTAATTGTTGGTAAGTCCGGAAAAGCGTCGGGGAAGGGTGTAGGAAAAAGGTTCCGCGTTGGAACCACGGAGATGGTGTGTCGAAAGAAGTGCCCATTGTGTCAGTCGAATCACCGTTAGGAGCGTAGATCATGAGAAAGTTGCAATGGAGTCTTTTTGCGGGGGGAATGCTGGCGTTTTGGATTTGTATCGCGAGCGTTTTTAGTCCGTCGCTGGAAGCGCAGACAACGTACGGGTCCGTTACCGGGTTGGTAGCGGATTCCTCCGGGGCCGCAATTACCGGAGCGGAAGTGACAGTGACGAACACGGGCACCGCCGAGAAACGCGTTCAGCAAACGGGAACCGATGGCTTGTATTCATTTGTGAACTTGTTGCCCGGTCAGTATCGAATCGAGGTGGAAAAACCGGGCTTTAAACGCATCGCGCGGCCCGACGTCGTGGTTGAAGTCGGACAAAGCGTGCGCATTGACCTTACCATGCAGGTGGGCGAAGTCTCGCAAACTGTAGAAGTGACGGGCGAGACTCCGCAACTTCAGGCGGAATCATCCTCGATTGGGCAGGTAGTGGAGGAGCGCAAGGCCAATGAATTGCCTCTCAACGGACGCAACGTTTTCAACCTGATCAGTCTGGCGCCTTCGGTCGTTCCACAAGGCAGCGCGACGGGCACACCGGTGGGAGTGAATCCTTTCGGGTGGGGCAACTATCAGGTGAACGGGTCGTTCGGAAATGAGAGTGCAGAGTATCTCGACGGGCAGCCGCTCAACATCGGCTATATCAACCTGCCGGTCGTGATTCCTACGCAAGACTCGATTCAGGAGTTCAAAGTACAAACCAGCAACCTGGGCGCAGACTGGGGTAAGTTCTCCGGCGGCGTGATCAACCTGAGCACGAAATCCGGTTCGAACGCCTTGCACGGAGCAGCGTACGAATATCTTCGTAACAAGGTACTCGACGCAAACGACTTTTTTCTGAACAAAGCCGGACAAGCACGGCCGCCGTTCACCCAGAACCAATTCGGTGCAAACGCGGGCGGCCCTCTGTATGTGCCGCGCCTCTATGATGGTCGCGACAAGACGTTTTGGTTTTTCAGTTGGGAAGGGTTCCGCCTGCGCACCGGAACAGCATTCACCACTACCGTGCCCACGCCCGCAGAAGAATCCGGGGATTTCTCCGCGCTTAAGAAAACCGTCTTGGATCCGTGCGGCGGCACGGTGACGACGGCGGCGGCCTGCCCGGGTTATGCGGGTCCGGCCACGCCATTCGCCGGAAACGCGATTCCAACGAGCCGCCTGAACCCGACCTCGCTTGCCTTGCTGAAATATTTTCCAGCGGCAAACACTGCCGGCGCTGTGGATCCAACCACCGGCATCGTCACGAACAACTACACGACGGCAACCAGCGGTGGCGGCAACCAGAACCAGGTCGTCGGACGGCTAGACCAAAACCTTGGCGCGAATCAGCACATTTTCTTCCGTTACACATACTGGAACGTGCTCGACTTGCCCGTTGATCCGCTGGGCACCGGGCTCTGCGCCGATCGATGCGCTGAAACCTACAACAGCCACGCAGCCGCTCTCGGCTACAACTACACACTCACGCCCAGCACCATTCTCGGTTTGAATGCGAGTCTGAGCCGGTTTGCCTACAATCGATCGCCGATCAACTCGGGTTTTGATCTCACCACCCTCGGCTGGCCTGCGCAGTACAACAATGCGGTGCCCTCCATTGCCCGAACGCCGCCCACGCCGTGCGTGTTGAACTTCGCTGACAACATCATGTGCACGCAGGGGCAGAGCTTCATTCAGGACCGCAACACGCAATTCAATCTAACCCCGAGCATCACCATGGTGCGCGGGCGCCACACGCTCAAACTTGGGTTTCAACTCGAGATCGGGCGTGACAACTATGCGCAAACCAACGTTGCCAGCGGCTCGTTCGCATTCTGCGGTTCCGGCCAGGCTTGTTTCACGGGCCTCAGCTTTGCGGACTTCCTGCTGGGATACGCCGACAACCCGAGCAACGTGGAAAACCACTTCTTCGGTCAAGCGGTCGTACCTGCGCTGATTGCGGGGCAACAGATCTATCGAGGTTTCTATGCGGACGACACCTACCACGTCACCAACAAGCTGACTCTGAATCTCGGCTTGCGCTACGACTTGCAGGGACCCTGGTCGGAACGATTCAACCGGCTGTCTTACTTTGATCCGACCGCCCAGAACTGGCTTTCGAATCCCGCCGCAAACGCGGGCCTGGCCGGCGTGCCCGGATTGCCTGGGGTGCGGGGCGACGTATTCCTCGCGCCTCCTGGCGGCGGCAACGCCATTCCGCTCGACAAAACAAATATCTCGCCGCGCGTCGGCTTTGCCTACAGTTTTGACCAGAAGACAGTCATTCGGGGAGGATATGGAATCTTTTTCATTCCCAATTACGTTTCCTTCGGCTTGAACCCGAACAACGATCTCGTCAACGACGCGACCACCTCCTACAACGGAACGATCAATGGCACGGTGCCAATCAACACCATCAACACTCCATTCCTGCCGAGCATCGTGCCCCCGGTTGGCCGGTCGCTAGGCACGTTGGGCACGCAGCAATACGCGTCGCAAGTGGTGCAGAACCCGACCGTCGCCGACCTCGGAAATCATCCAGCCGGATACGTGCAACAGTGGAACCTCAACATCCAGCGGAATCTGCCGTGGGGCTTGTTCGTGTCCGCTGCGTATGTCGGTTCGAAAGGCACGCATCTGGAATCGTACTCTCAACAGATCAACCAGATTGGTGACAACTTCCTCAGCGGGGCAGCGACACAGTGCGCTGCGCAGTCTGCGACAACCGGAGCACGGTGCGATGCTACCGGTGTCACGCTGCTGCAATCGGTCGCCAATCCTTTCTTCGATCCGGCCACCGCTACGGCCTACGCGCTGGGCACGGCGACTACCACCGTTGGACAGCTTGACCGTCCGTATCCTCAATACACGGGACTGAGCCTCGCCGGTCAGGGATCGTATGACAGCACGTACCATTCGTTCCAATTGACCGTCGAGCGTCGCTTCGCCAGCGCCGGATCGCTCCTCGTGGCCTATACCAACGCCAAACTGATCAGCGACACCGATACGCTGACGAATTGGCTGGAAGTTGCTGCGGGCGGTATCCAGAACAACAACAACAACAAGGGCGAGCGCTCGCTTTCGTCGCAAGATGTTCCACAGCGCCTGGTCATTAGCTACGTACTCGACCTTCCGTTTGGGCACGGTAAGCGCTACATGTCTGGTGCTTCCGGCTTCGAGGACAAAATCATCGGCGGTTGGGGCGTTGACGGCGTAACCATCTTTCAGAGCGGGTTCCCGCTGGTGTTCTCCAACTCGGACCCGAACTATGTCACGCTGTTTGGTGCAGGTTCACGGCCGAATTACGTCGCCGGCTGCAACAAATCAGCCCCAGGTGGCGGTTCGGCCAAGCTAGGACAGTGGTTCAACACTGCTTGTTTCAGCGCACCGGCGGATTTCACCTTCGGTAACGAATCGCGCACCGATCCCTCCTTGCGCGGAGACGGCGTCAGGAACTTCGATTTCTCAATCTTCAAGAGGACCAAGTTCGGTCCCGACGAGAAACTGGGGCTCGAGTTCCGCACCGAATTCTTCAACCTCTTCAACCGGACGCAGTTTGCTCCGCCAAACACTTCGCTTGGCAGCGCGACTTTCGGCCAGGTTACCAGCACATACCCGGGAACGAATCCCCGGCTGATTCAGTTCGGGCTGAAGTTCCTGTTCTGATTCGGAACCTCATTTCTCCGAGAGTTTGTCATCCGTTTCGATCCGCAAAAGTCCTCTCGTTTCCTCAATTGCCGAGAATGCCTGAACCGTTCTTGCTTCGTGTTAGCCTATTTCTCGTTGTTCGAAAGCGCAGCGCATCGTCGCGCGACGCAAGGAGCACCGCATAAGTATGGTTCGCCGGTTCACGCGGCGTGATTTTTTGGGCATCGCGGCGATGGCCGCCGCGACGCCTGTCTTCGAAGTGAAGCCGCTTCGCGGAATCGATTTTATTCTCCAGAACTCATCTACGCCCCAGAAATATCTCATCGAAACAATGCCCGGCGGTGTCGCGCTGTTTGACTACAACAACGATGGCTTGCTTGATATTTTTTTTGTCAACGGGGGTAGGATTGCGAACCCGCTGCGGGTTCCCGAGAATTTCGACCGCAGTAATCCCAAATACTGGAATCGCTTGTACCGCCAAAGCCCGGATGGGAGCTTCACCGACGTAACTCAAGCCGCGGGCCTGGCCAACGCCGGCAATGGCAACTACGGTATGGGCGTGGCAGTCGGCGACTTCGACAACGACGGTTATCCCGATCTTTATGTGACCAGCTACGGAAAAAACGTGCTGTACCACAACAATGGCGACGGCACGTTCACCGACGTCACCGCCAAAGCTGGGGTCGCCGCCGGCGGCTGGTCGGTCTCCGCGGGCTTTTTCGACTACGACAACGACGGCCATCTCGATCTTTTCGTCACGCGCTACATGGACTGGGATCCCGATCACAACAAGATATGCGGCGGCGACTGGCACACGTACTGTCCACCCGGTGTCTTTCCGGCGACCAGTTGCGTGCTTTATCGCAATCGCGGGGACGGTACCTTCGAAGACGTCAGCGAGCCTTCCGGCATCGCTGCGAAGAAGGGGAGGGCGCTGGGTGTTTCCTTCGCCGACTATGACGGCGACGGCTTTACCGACATTTTCGTGGCCAACGACGGTATGCAGCAGTATCTTTTTCACAACAATGGCGATGGCACTTTCAAAGAATGCGCGCTGGACTCCGGGGCGGGGCTCACCTCGGATGGCAAAGGTCTTTCCGGCATGGGTACAGTGTTCCAGGACTATGACAACGATGGACGCCCAGACATACTCGTGACCGAACTCCCACGCGAACTCTATGCGCTGTATCACAACGATGGCCAGGGCGCCTTCAGCTATCAGAGCCTTGAAACCGGACTCGGCGCACTGACTTCGGGGAGTTCCGGATGGGGTATCGGCCTGGAAGATTTCGACAACGACGGCTGGAAAGATTTGTTCGTGGCGCAGAGCCACGTGCTCGATAATGTCGAACAGATTGACGCTTCCTTACGCTATAAGGAACTGCCGCTGGTGGCTCTCAATCACCATGGTCACTTCGAACGCGCGGATTCCGGCGTGACATCGCCGCTGGCCGCACGCGGCGCAGCCTTCGGAGATATCAACAACGATGGCTACATGGACGCCGTGGTCACCACGCTGGGAGGCCCGCCGGCGCTCCTGTTGAATCGCGGCCTCGGTGCCAACCACTGGCTGTCGATCATGCTCCGGGGCTCGCGCAGCAATCGCGACGGCTATGGCGCTCGCGTGCAGGTCAATGGTCAAACCCGTTTCGCCACCTCGACGGGCAGCTACGTGTGCGCCAGCGACAAACGGCTTCACTTTGGTTTAGGTTCGGCCGCGAAAGCAACCGTCGAAATTCTGTGGCCATCCGGCCGAACGCAAGTGTTAAACGACGTCCGCGCCGACCAGTTCCTGGAAGTGCGCGAACCGGAGCGCCCATGATCGCGTTGTTCTTGTTCGCGTCGCTCGCCGGGCAAGCGGCCGCTTCCACAGCAACGCAGCACCTCCAAGCAGGGCTCGACGCGCGCAATCAGCATCAAGTTGAAGTCGAGATCACAGAATTCCGCAAGGCCAGCGAACTCGATCCCAGGCTCGCTGACGCCTTTTTCAATCTCGGCGCCGCCTACATGGAGAAACGCGACTACGGCGCGGCCATCGCCCCTCTCAAACGCGCCCTGGATTTGAGCCCGGACCTTCCCGCCGCGCATCAACTCCTGGGTTACGCGCTCCTTGCCGAAGGTTACGCAGCGGAAGCCATTCCGCACCTCGAACAAGTCGGCGCCCAGGACGCTCTTGCGATCGCTCAATTGGAGACTGGCCAGCTTTCCGAAGCGGTCGTCAATTTCAATGCGGTGCTCGCCAAACGCCCGAATGACCCTGACCTGCTCTACTACCTGGGCCACGCTAGTGGTCTTCTTTCGAAGAGTGCGATCGATGCCTTGATTTCCGCCCAACCCGATTCGGCTCGCGCCCACCAGGCCCTTGCTGAAAACTATTTTGTGCTGCGCCAGATGCCGCAAGCGGAAAAGGAATACCAGGAAGCTTTGCGTATCCGGCCGGACCTTCCAGGCCTGCACCTCGAACTCGGCCAGGTTTACGCAAACTCGGCACAGTGGCCAAAGGCAGAGGAGGAATTTCGCGCCGAGACCAAACTCCAACCCGGCAAGGCAGAGGCCGCCTACCGACTGGGCACGGCGTTGCTGCAACAAGGCAAAGCGCCAGAGGCCTTCGCCGAACTCAAACGCGCAAACTCCCTGAAACCAGATATGCCGGAAACGCTCTACGCGCTTGGCAAAGCCGCTTCCTTGGTCGGCGACGCCGCCATCGCCCAAAAATCATGGACGCGGGTGATCGAACTCGAGAAAGGTACTTCACTCGCGGCCCAGTCGCATTTCGGGTTGGCCGCCTTGTACCGCAAACAAGGCAAGACGGATCGTGCGCAGCGCGAAATGCAAGAGTTCCAGAAGTTACAGAGCACCATCGGGCCTCCGCGGTCCGAATAACATCTCGCGCATCCAAACCAGCGGTGCGATCATCAGTACGCTATGAAGGCCTGCCTCCTGAAATCGCCAGCTCGAGTCGAATCCAATCCACTTAGCTTCACCGATGTTCCCGTACCGCAGCCGGCCGCGGGTGAAGTGCTCGTTCGCGTCACCCATTGCGGCATTTGCCGCACGGATCTGCACGTCGTCGAAGGCGAACTGCCTTCGCGCAAATCGCCCGTGATTCCGGGCCATCAGGTTGTGGGAGCCATCGAGGCGCTCGGTCCCGGTGCTCGCAGGTTTCCGCGTGGCGCACGCGTGGGAGTTGCCTGGTTGCATCATACCGACGGCACCTGCGAATACTGCCGCTCTGGCGCCGAAAATCTTTGTGATCACCCGACGTTCACGGGTTACTCCGTCGATGGCGGGTACGCGGAATATATCGTCGCCGCCGAAGATTTCGTCTACGCCATTCCAGAAGCCTTCTCCGACGAACAAGCCGCTCCCTTGCTCTGCGCCGGAATCATCGGCTTTCGCTGCCTCCGCCTTTCTGGAATCGAAGGCTTGCGGGAGAATTCCCGGACAAAGCGCAGCGGTAAACTCGGCTTCTACGGTTTCGGCGCCGCTGCACATCTGGCCATCCAAGTCGCACTGCACTGGAAGGTCGACGTATACGCAATGACTCGCGACGCCCGGCACCGACGCCTTGCGCTCGATCTCGGCGCGAAATGGGCCGGCGACACTTACACCGAACCTCCCGAACGACTTGACGCCGCCATCGTCTTCGCGCCAGCCGGTGAAATCATCCCGGCAGCGCTGAACGCCCTTCGCAAAGGCGGCACGTTGGTGCTCGGCGGCATCCACATGAGCCCAATTCCCTCGTTCAGCTACGACCTGCTCTATCAGGAACGCGTCATTCGCAGTGTCGCGAACAACACCCGCCACGACGGCCGAGACTTCCTGCGCGTCGCCGCGGAAATTCCCATCCGGTCGCACGTTCAACTATTTTCGCTTGAGGAAGCGAACCGCGCGCTCAACGCCCTGAAACATGACGCGATTCAAGGAGCTGCAGTTCTGAAAACGGATGGTTCTTAGGGGTTCCGTCGTTCAATCGCCATCCCCTCGCCAGCAAAAGCCGCGGTGTTGTTCGATACCGGGACACCCATTCCCGCAATTGGTCAACTCCGCTCCACTCGGTAACGATCTGCCCGTCGCAAGTTTAAGCGAATCAGTGGGTTAGGGACAAAAGCAGGCTGGAAGGCCGCCTGCCCCTATTTTTCTGCATCCGGCGGAACGTCGTCGCTGGCAGAATGGGAGGCCGCAGGCCATGTCGGCAGCAGCGATTGAGATTTCCCGACACCCGGAAACGATGCATACCCGAATCCTCATTGCGGACGATCAACCCGACGTCGTGCGGGCCTTGAATTTGCTCCTGAAAGCGCACGGTTATGCCACCGAAGCAGCTTCCTCTCCAGAGGAGTTGCTGGAGGCAATTGCGCACCACGAGTTCGATCTCATCCTTATGGATCTGAATTACGCGCGAGACACCACTTCGGGACGCGAAGGTCTCGATCTGTTGGCACAGCTCAACGCCATCGAGAACGTGCCGCCAATCATTGTAATGACCGGCTGGGCCACCGTAGGCATCGCCGTGGAAGCCATGCAGCGCGGCGTCACCGATTTTGTCGAAAAGCCCTGGACCAACACCAAGCTACTGGAAAGCCTGCGAAAACAGGTTGAGCTCGGACGCGAGCGCAAAGAACTAGCCCGCAGCACCGTGCGCCAGAACCAGGCCCATCAGGAAGTCGCGTCGCAACTTCACAAGCACGAGCAGGAAATCAACGAGGCGCGATCGATTCAGGAAGGATTTCTCCCCAAGCAGATTCCTCAGCTCCCCGGCTACGAACTAGCCAGTGCGTGGCAATCGGCACGCGTCGTTGGCGGAGACTATTTCGATGTACTGCCCTTCGAGCGCCACACTCTGGGCTTGTGCATTGCAGATGTTGCCGGAAAGGGAATGCCTGCCGCTTTGCTGATGTCGAATTTGCAAGCCGCCGTTCGCGGGCTGGCCTCGGCGGACTTGCGGCCAGACGAGTTGTGCGCGCGGTTGAATGCGCTGCTGTACAGAAATATCGCTAGCGACCGCTTCATTACGTTTTTCTACGCGCATCTCGACGGCCCATCTGGCACCCTGCAATACGTCAATGCCGGCCACAACCCGCCCATCGTGTTACATCAGGACGGTTCGCACCACCGCCTGAGGGAAGGTGGCGGCGTCTTCGGCGTCTTCCCCCACCAGTCCTTCGCCCTAGGCACTACGGGCTTGCACCCCGGCGACCGGGTCGTTCTCTATACCGACGGTGTCACCGAAGCGGCCGACGCCAATTACGAGGAATTCGGAGACGAGCGCCTCATACAATTGCTTCAGGAAAAGCGCTCCTCCTCCGCCAACGAACTTCAAGCACAGATTCTGCAAGCTGCGGGTGATTTCTGCCGTGGTCACTGGCACGACGACGCCACTTTGCTCGTCCTCGCCGTATCCTAACTGCCTGCAGCGAATTTCCCGGTATAACCCGTAAGGCCGATCACGCGCCCTTGGGCTCGGTCATGCTGAACCAATTTCCCGAGTCGTCCTTCAGGATGGCTTCGATTCCATAAAATTGTTCTTTTGGCGGAGAGAGGAATTCAACTCCCTTGGCTTTGAGTTCCTCGTACGTCTTCCGGCAGTCGCTGGTTTGCAGCACGCCGCCGTTGATCTTGCCTTGTGTCAGTAAGCCGCGAATGGTCTTCGCCACTTCGGGCTGCATGTTCGGCCCGTCCACCTGCATGAGGATAATTTGCAGATCCGGCTGGCCTTTGGGACTGACCGTGAGCCATCGAAACCCGTTGTCCATCTTTCCATCCATCCGCACCTCGAAACCCAGCTTGTTCACATAGAAGTCCCGCGCCGAGTCTTGATCTAGAACATAAAGAGTCGTGTGAGAGAGTCGTTGGATCATAAGATCCTCCTTGTTCGCAGGCAGACTACTAGAAAGGGGAAAACACGTGCTTCTCGATTCTTGCGGTTTGCGTGGACCTTCGGACGGTCAGCCAGGGTAGGGCAGCCTCGCCATTGAACCTTTCAAGAACCCAGACAGAACTGCCGATAACAGGCAGGTATGTAGTAAAGCGGCCAATGCGAAGCAAATCCACCAAAACTAAAACGCGCCTCTCGCCGGAACGCCGCCGGCGACAAGCCAGTCAAAGACCGAAACTTCAAGCTAAACGAACCCAGACTTTCGTAACCCAGGTGAAAGCAAATATCCGTAACGCTATGATTTCCCGCCAGCAGCAGCTTTTTCGCCTCTTCCATCCTTATCCGCGTGACAAACTCATGGGGAGTCTCACCAAAGGTTTGCATAAACAAGCGGTTGAAATGAAAGGGTGACAGGCAGGCATGGCTGGCGGCTCTTTCCAATGTGACCCGGTCGCGAAAACAAGCACCCAAGTAATCGCGTGCCCTCGAGAGCCGAGCGAACGTAACCCCGTCGCACAAGCAAATCTCGCGCCGGAGCGCAAACTCCGCGCGTCGCGAAAGGCTCCTCATGGCGGAAAATGTAACACATCTATGTCGGCTTTGACTCGAAACTCGAGCCCGGGCCGTGCCTTGAATCCCATCGCGCTCACACCGAAAATTTCGGATTGCCTTCAAGAATCTGCATCTCTAGACGCGGGGTTGTGCCCTTTTCCCAAAGCGGCGCGCGAAATCGTGCACGGTACCTGAGCGCTCCTCCATCTTGGCCTTCACTCCGTTCCAGCGGCCTCGGAATGCAAACGAATTCAGTCTCGATGGCGCCGCTGGTAGCGCGAACAACCGAGTAGCCGTGTCCACCCATATCCACAAACGAGACATGGGGCGACAAGTCAGGATTGGACAAGGCGCGCGCCTTGGCAATGTCGCCGCTGTGCGCGTACTCAAGGCACGACCGCACTCCATGCCGAAGCAGCATATTCACACTCGGCTGAGGGCTGTCGTCATTCGGTCCTTGCCCCAGATATAACGCTCGAAGCGGATGGCTTTTGGGAAAGCCATGCTCGTGTGCCTCTACCATTCCCGGCGCCGAGATCGAACCAGTCACAAAAGCAATGCCGACCGGCGCAAATGCTTTCGGCGGCAGCGACTTCGCGGCCAACCCTGCCCAGAAGCTATGGCGATCTCCAGCCACGGTCGCGAACCCCGAGATTCCGTGCGCTTGAACGAAATCGTATATCTCGCCGCGTTCGACGTAGGCGGTGCTGTGATCGCCTCCACCAAAGCCGGCGTAGCCGGCGCCGGGCCACGGTTTCGTTATTCCCGCTGGCAGGTTTTGTGGATCGGCGCGCATATCCAGGGTCGCCGTAGTGTTTCCCCAAATCTTCCAGGTTGCCTTCGAGTCGCGCAATCGTTCGAGGAACCAGGCTTTCTGCTCTGCGCCAAGAATGGTTTGAGCGGGGCTGTCTTTAGAGAAATTAGCGATCTCCACCCCGCCGAATCGAATCGAACGCGGCGGTTGGCCGCCGTTGTAGGTGCGTCCCGCGTCCAGAATCTCCATCACCTCTTCCGGAATAAGCTCCGGAAAATCGTCGCTCGCCAGTGGCTTGGCCTCTTCGCGATCCACGGGTTCTTCGGACCGATAGCTGCGCTGGTCGGTCACGATCAGTTCCACGTTGCGGCCCCACCGCAAGGCCCGATAACCCTTGAGGCTGCCGATCGCCGCTAGATTGTTCGGCTCTTGCCCCAGGCCATGTTCGTCAAAGCGGCGGACCGGCGCATCCACAACCTGTGGTGGATCGAATCGCTCCAGCGACGCCCCACTCGGTTTCGCCATTCGTGCCGGCTGGTATTCGAAGAAAGCCTGATTGGCCGCCACTTTGCGGGTCTGCGCGGGCCTGGTTTTTCCTTCGAATTTCTGCAAAGCCTGCCAACCGAGCCAGCTGAATTCGTGGTTGTCCCACATGTTGACGAAGGGCCAGCGCGCGCGGGCATCCTGAAGATCGGGGTCGTGCAGATACGCGCGGTAAATAGCCCGGTAGTCGTCCACGACGGTTGGAATGTGAAAGTCTCGGATCTTTTCGCCATGCTCGTAACGCACGATGTCTCGCAGGCGCCGGTCGTACATCCCCTGCGGCCGATCCTCCGGGTACCACACGATCTCGTAGATGAAGTCGCCGAGGTGCAGCACAAAGCCAAGCCGGTCCGCCTCCGCGGCCTGCTCGTCCTCAAAAATCATTCTCCGATAGGCGTTTTGCGCTCCCTGGTTGGCGTTCTGGCAACTTACAAAAGCGAATCGCACTGGTCTGCTGTCGGTGTCCGCTGGAGCGATGATCGTCCGGCCAACGCGGCTTCCATTGCCTTTCCGGTCCGTAAACCGGTACCAATAGACGTGCGCGGGCTTCAACCCGCCAACCAGCACGCGACAAGTCCAATCGGAAACTTCGGAGATCGGCGCTTCCGCTTGGGCCACGACCTGCTGGAACGTCTCGTCCTCAGCAACCTCGACATGTAACTTTTCCGCCGCCGGAACAGCTATCGGCGCCCGGCGCGTCCACAAAACAACGCTATGGCTGTCAGGGTCGCCAGAGGCCACGCCCTCCGGATACAGGTCGCGTTGTTCGCGCCAGGAAACGCTGGACCGCGATGCAAAGGGATTTCCCCACGCGGCCGTCGCACTGAGCGCGATCGCCATTTCCATGAACGATCGCCGGCTGATAACCGTCATCGATCCCATCCTTTCTCAAACAAACATAAGGATGAATCATCCGGCCGGCAGCTGTCTTGAATCTATGTGACGTGGGACGAAGCGGATTTGTGCCTTCAAGGACGCTGGTTCGGATAATCCGGCAAGGCTTTATGTCGAGAATCTCCGTGCGCTATAAGCAATGGGCAGTCCGATCATGAGCATGTGGACCAGCAAGCCTTGAATCAATCCCCCCAGCGTGAACGTGTGAGTGTCAAAAGGAACCGCGGAGAGCGGCAGAACAATCAGATTCATCACTAGAAACACGGCCATCCCGTAGAACAAACCACACACGAGAAAATGATCCTTCAGGAATCCGAGTTTCCAGCTGGACACGCAATATACGAGCGCCGCCGTGAACGCGATAGAGAAGTGCAGGACAACACCCAAGACCCATGTGGCCAGACCCCCGTGCAGTGCTTTCGCCCCTAAAAGACCGCTCGCGATCCCACGAGGTACGCCCCACCCGAAGGTCATGAAGGCGGAGGTGAGATCGAAGGCGCCTGCTACCGTGCCACCGACAAGAACGGGAAGCAGTACCTTGCGTCTTCCAATAGACGTTGTGGGAAGAAAATCATTCATGGTGTCCTCATGGGGAGATGAGAATGCTGGATTCAGACAGAGGTACGCGATCTTGAGACATTAACCTATTTTCAGGTTGACGAAGACGGGAGTCGCTCAAATTTGGACCCTCAGGAGCAGATTCGACGCACAGTGAATTTCCTGAGACTCTTCGATTCTGGCGTTCTCGCCTGTCTCGATCGACGCTGTCCTTCTTACCGCAGGCGCGAACGGCAATTGCCATTGCCTCGTCTGACGCGTTCGCCGTACAGTGAACCGTGGCCGCTCCGATCGACACGCCCGGTTTTCGTCGCATCACGCCCGGAATTGAAGTTTTGCCCGCTAGGTTCACCTTGCCGCGTCATCGCCATTTACGCGCGTATGCCACGGTGGTATTGGCGGGCCGATTTGAGGAGTCGGGCTACGTCGGGCGGATCGGTGCATCGGCGGGCGACGTATTGGTTCATCCCGCGCTCGACTGTCACGCGAACCAAATGGTCTCTGCGGGCGTCAAGCTGATACGCCTGAATTGGTCAGATGCCTGCGGAGCCCCCGGACTCTATCGCGTCGACGAGGTGGACGCCCTGGCGGGCGCTGCTGAAAAAGATGTGACTTTCGCCGCTTTCCTTCTGCAGCAAGCCTTAAAGAAAACGCCGTCGTCTACCCCCGGACAAAGAAACGACTGGCCCGATCTGCTGGCTGCGGATTTGGCCCACAGTCCCTCCATCGAGATCGGTGCGTGGGCGGAAGCCAACGGCTTGGCACGGGAAACCGTTTCTCGCGGATTCGCGGCCGCCTACGGCGTTGTGCCAAAAGTTTTTCGAGCTGAATTGCGCACGCGCGCGGCTTGGCTCCGCGTAACCCGGGGCTCCGACTGCCTCGCCACGATCGCGGCAGAAACCGGTTTCGCGGATCAAGCCCACATGACCAGATGGATTCATAATTTGACCGGCGCTTCCCCCGCCGTCTGGCGTCGTGAGCCAGATCTTGCCCGACTCCAATAGCGCCAGTCGTTGCCTACCTTGAATTCTGCAGCAATTTGCGTGGCCGAACCGCAACAATCCAGGCTGGATAGCGGTCGCGCGCGGTAGTATGCTGATCAGCTGACGCCATCCACGTTGAAACGCGAGTCCCTTTCGGGGCGTCTGTAGAGTATGCGTTTACCGGGGACCACGATGTCCAGGGGGAAAACATGCAGCGTCGTGAAGTTTTAAGACTGCTCGCGGTGGGTGCGGCTCTTCCCGTCTTATCGCCGACCTTGCTCGCACATCTTCAAGAAGCCCAAGCGCAGGTTGGTTCCGGTTACCAGCTCCGCACGCTTAGTCCCCAGCAAAACGCCTTGGTCGTCAGCATGATTGATCTGATCATTCCGGTAACCGACACCCCCGGCGCCAAGGCTGCGCGCGTGAACGAATTCATCGACGTCATCCTTACCGATTGGGCCACGGAGACCGAGCGCCAGGCTTTTCTCAGCGGTCTTGCCGGGATCGACAAGAAAAGCAACGACTTGTACGCGAAAAATTTCGTGGATGCCTCCGCCGAACAGCAAACTACTTTGCTTCGCGCCGTTGACGATGCCGCGATGGCCGGGCACTCCAATCGACGCATGGCGCGGCACGGCAACACCATTCCTGCAGAGCGGGACAAACAACTACAGGGCAATTTCTGGGACATCTTCAAGGGCATCACCGTCCACGGTTACTACACCTCGGAAATTGGCTTTACGCAGGAGGAAAATTTGCAAATCATTCCGGGCGCTTATCATGGTTGCGTGCCGCTGACCGCCGAGAAAAAGGCTTAGGGAGATCACATGCCAGCGAATACATACGACGCAATCATCGTGGGTTCCGGAATCACCGGCGGTTGGGCGGCCAAGGAGCTCACCGAAAAAGGATTGAATACGCTGGTCCTCGAAGCGGGGCGCAGCATCGATCCTGGCCAGGACTACGTCGAGCACGTTCCCGTTTGGGAGCTGAAATATCGCAATTGGGACGATCGCGCGAAGCGCCAGAAGACGCAACCGGTGCAGCGCGAGGTGTACTACGCGTGCGATGAGTACTCCTCCAAATTTTTTGTCAACGACGTCGAGAATCCTTACACCAATGTTCCCGGCACTAAATTTTCCTGGATTCGCGGGCGCCAAGTAGGCGGAAAATCCATCACCTGGGGACGCCAGAGTTACCGCTGGAGCGATCTCGATTTTGAAGCCAATCTGAAAGATGGAGTTGCCGTCGATTGGCCGATCCGCTACGCGGACATCGCGCCCTGGTACGACTACGTGGAAGAGTTCGCCGGCATCAGCGGCCAGCCTGAAGGGCTGCCGCAACTTCCCGATGGAAAATTTCTGCCGCCGATGGAAATGAACTGCGCGGAGCTCGATTTTCGCGACGGGATGAGGAAACATTTCGACGATCGCATCCTGACCATCGGCCGCACCGCCGTGCTCACGCAAGTTCATAAGGGACGCGCCGCTTGCCACTATTGCGGCGTTTGCCATCGCGGCTGCATCACTTCGTCGTACTTCAGCAGCTTGAATTCGACTCTGCCTGCGGCGCAGAAGACCGGAAAATTTACGATCCGACCGTACAGCGTTGTGCACAGCCTGATGATTGATCCCAACACGCGAAAAGTCAGCGGCGTGCGGGTGATCGACGCGCAAACCAAGGCCGCCGCCGAATACAAAGCGCGCATATTTTTCCTCTGCGCTTCAACCTTGGAATCGACACGCATCCTGCTTAATTCCGCAACTGCGGAATTTCCCAATGGCCTCGCCAACAGCAGCGGCGAGCTCGGCCACAATTTGATGGATCATCACATGGGCGCGGGCGCCAGCGGAATCATGCCTGGCCACGAAGACAAGATGCCGTTTGGCAATCGCCCGAACGGGATCTACGTTCCGCGCTTCCGTAACGTGAAAACCAAGCAAAAGGAGTTCATTCGCGGCTACGGCTACCAGGGCGGCGGGAGCCGCGAAAACTGGGGACGCGGCGCCACCATGGCCGGCATCGGCGTCGATTTCAAGAATGCGCTGAAGGGACCGGGTCCCTGGCGCATGGGCTTGGGCGGATTTGGCGAATGCCTGCCGTATCACACAAACTACGCCGAATTGAACAAAGAGAAGCTCGATGCCTGGGGCATCCCCACGCTGACGATTCATTGCGAGTGGGGCGAAAACGAGAAAACCATGTCCAAAGACATCTCGGTGCAAGCCGCGGAAATGCTGGCGGCTGCGGGCGCCAAGGAAATCGGTGTGTACCAGGATATTTCGACGCCTGGTCTTGGCATTCACGAAATGGGCACGGCGCGAATGGGCCGCGACCCCAAAACGTCGGTGCTGAACGAACACAACCAGGCCCATGAAGTGAAGAACCTGTTCATGACCGATGGCGCATGCATGACTTCAGCAGCCTGCGTAAATCCTTCGCTGACCTATATGGCGTTGACCGCGCGGGCGTGCGACTTCGCGGTTACGCAAATGAAAAAGAACGAGCTGTGATGCTGGACCTGGCAAACACAAGAGCGTTCAGCTTGCGCTAGCGCCGGGCCTAAAGGCCGGCGCCTACAAGCGGCTCTAGGCGCGCAGAGGAGTCTCGTTTACATGGTCAAAGAGCGTTTGGCAAGTCTTTGAGATTTGCCGTTCCTTCCTTTGTGTACCCAAGAGAGTGCAATATCTGCGCCGTGTGCTCGCCGAGCAGTGGCGGCGGCAGCCGGTAGGTCACTGGAGTATCCGAAAACCGGATCGGATTCGCAATGCTGCGGGTTTGCCCGAGGGATGGGTGTTCGAGCTGCACGATCAGGCCGCGGGCAAGGGTTTGGGTGTCATTCAAAGCGTCGGGCACGCTGTTGATTGGTGCGCACGGAACTCCTGCTCGCACTAATTTTTCCAACCAGGCCGAAGCGGGTTCTCCGGCGAATGTCGATTGCAAGGCCGCCACGAGTTCCATGCGATTCGCGGTACGCAGCGCGTTGCTGACGAACCTTTGATCCGCGCCGAGCGTGGATTCCACGTGCAAAGCTTGCACGAATTTCTTCCACAACAGCTCGGTTCCGACGCCCACGACGAAGTATTTGCCATCGCTTGCTCGGAACATCTGGTACGGGACAATGCTGGGGTGCGCGTTTCCCCATCGCCGGGGCAAATCATTCGCGTTCAGGTAGTTGCTGCCGACGTTTGCCAGCCAGGTCAACTGCGAGTCGAACAGCGCCATATCCAGAAACTGGCCGCGGCCGGTGCGTTCGCGCGCGAACAGCGCCGCAACGATGCCCATCGCGGCGTACAATCCGCAGGTTATGTCGGCAATGGCAATCGGATAGCGCATCGGTTCGCCGCCCGGTTCGCCGGTGAAGGTCATTACGCCGGATTCGGCTTGCGCGAGGATGTCGTATCCGGGACGGCCGGTTTTGGGTCCGGTGAGGCCGTAGCCAGAGATGTTGGAATGGATCAGTCGTGGATACTTCGAGAGCAGAGTTTCCGGATCGAGCCCGCGCTTTTGCAGAGAAGCCAGCGAAGCCAGGTTGGAGATGAAGACGTCTGCTGAGGCCAGCAGACGCTGCAGAATCTCGGCGTCGCGGGAGTCGTCGTAGTTCAAAGTGATGGAGCGCTTATTGCGATTGGCCGCGAGGAAATAGGCGGACTCGGTTCCGACAAAGGGAGGACCCCAGCGGCGTGTCTGGTCTCCGGAGCCGGGGCGCTCGACCTTGATGACGTCGGCACCAAAGTCACCCAAGAGCATGGCGCAGTAGGGGCCAGCAAGGGCTTCGGTCAGCTCGACGACCCGGATGGAATCGAAGGAAGGGAGCACGGCCGAGAGTATAGCGGAGAATGCAAGGAGGGTTTGTGCTCGACGGCGAGCGGCGGGTGCGGAATTGTGGCGTTCGCGGGTGCACTCGCTATCGGTGACCGGAACAGGATGCGAAACTCGCCATACAGGAGAGCGCTCCTGGAATGAAGAAGCCCTCACTGCTTGAGACAGTGAGGGCTTCCGGCGTGCATGAGGCTAGCCGGCTTATTTTGCCGCGGTCAGGTAGTTCCAAGAGATCCGCAGTGGCGTAGCAATCGGAGGATTGTTGGTGTTGTTACCGTTGGTGGTTACGTTGGTTGACGGGAACCAGGGCGGGGCGAAGGAGCCGCCGGCAAAGCGTTGGTCGAAGAAAATATTTCGCGTGGTGGTGTTGCCCGATTTGGCCTGCATGGCGATACGGCCGCCGACAAGGTTTAGGTTGTTAATGTGAGGGCCGACGTTGATCCATCCACCTGAACTGGTCTGAGAAATCATGGCGATGGAGGCATCAATCCACAGGTTCCCGTCGGACTGCTGGTTGTTCATCTGGATGTCGCCCATGGCGGTGAAGATGCCAAGGACTTGCCCGGTGTTGTTCGCGGGTATCAGGACGTCAGGAGTGCTGCCGCTGGTCGTGACCGGTTCGGTGGTGTAGCGAATGTCGCCGGTGATGGTGACGTTGTTGGCTGCAGTGATTGTCAGTGCGACGCCATTGTTGATGGCGGGCTTGCTGGCGCCCTCGCCAGGCCCGGAAATGGAAGTGATGTTGCCATCCACGTACAGCATGGTGGCGTTCTCGGTGACCGATCCGGTACTGGGGTCTTTCAATTCGGGGACACCGCTGATGGTCGTAATCGCTCCGCTACCGACCTGGATGGTGGTGGTGCCTGCACCGGTGGCGGTGGGGTTGGTGACAACGGTAGTGGTGACACCGTTCTGCACGATGGTATAGACCTGGCCGGTCGATCCCGACGGCGAAAGGGTGATTGCAGCATCGCCCTCGACGTAAATGCCACCGCCAGTGAACACCTTTGCACCAGTAGTGGGATCCACGGAATAGGGCAAGTACACTCCGGAGGATGCGCCGGTCTTTGGATAAGCAGTTCCGGCGGCGTTCTTTAGAGCACCGTTCAATGTCGTGTTGGTTGGAGCTGACCCGGAATTACCAATGCCGTCGAGAACCGCTTGTTCTTGGCTAAAGGAATCTGTCGGGAGAGTATGTGGTTGCTGCGCGAGCTGCAACCCGCCTTGGAAGGTCGGTGCGATGGTACTGCCGTTGGCAGTGTCGGTGGGCGAAGCGTTGTCGTCGCAGTTGCCGCCATGCCAGTAGCTGACGTTGCCGCCGACCTGACCTACGGTGTCGGTAAAATCATACTTGGTAGAGGAGTTCAAGGCGTTGGCGTCGCCGAAGTTCCACTGGCCGTTGGTGAAGAAAGGGCCGCTCATGGTACCGGCGACGAAGGGAGCGCTACAGTCTCCGTAGGCATTGAGGAAGGTGCCGAAGGCGGAGAAGGCCATTTTGGTACTGGAGGAGGTGAGGTTTGCGACAAAGGTCAGAGTGCCCTGGTCGCTCAGGGTGGCGGCTTCCGATCCCTGGGACTGACCGACCGACGTGAGCGTATACGAGTACACGTAGGTGTATTTGTCGACCTTCCCATTGCTGTCTGTAGCTGTCGTGGGGTATCCGGGTTGGATTTGGATATTGACCGAATTGGGAGCGAGGGTGAATTTCCCGGGCCACGAGCCTGAGGGGCCGCTTACCGAAGTCAAGGGGCCCTGATATTTCCCGGTAACGTATCCAATGGCGTTGTTAACAGTGGCTGAGGTGAATGGCGGCACCGTAGCGCTGTAGGCCGGATTATAGTTGTTCACGAAATAGTTGACCATTTCCTGGCGAGCGATGTTGGCGCCGGAATCGGCGGCGTAGAAGGCGCCGCGGCCGTTGCCATAGTAGCCGTTAATGAGCATGTCGGAGCCGACGGACAGAACCATGGTCAGAGACATGGCGGTCAGCAAAAGTAGTAGCAACAGCGTGGTGACCAGGGCGATACCTCGTTGCTTCCGGGCGAGCGGCCTGTGGCGCGTCTTCGAAAGCGAGATGGTAGGGGTTTTCATGGTGTGCTCCTCAATCGTTCATGCTGAGATTTCGTGGATTAACGACTAGAGAAAGTGATTCGATTTTGTAGTTTTGTCCGTCGAAACTGTTCCTAAAGTTGGTGCCGTTGTATTTGTTCGGCGGAGTTCGCCCGATGATCGAGATGCGAACAGAGCGAACGAGACTAAACTGCGAATTGTAGTCGGTGGCGGCGTTGAAGCTGTATCCCGCGGTGCTCACGCCGGTGCCCTGGGCGCCTTGATAAGTGGCCGCGCCGACCTTGAACCCGATAATCTGGTCGGCGATGACGTCGGGATTAAGGGGCGCCCCGGAGTTGGTACGCAGTAACCGATTCTGGGCGTCCACGCTATATTGAACCCAGGTCAGAGGCACGACATAGTCTCCGAAGGTCGGGCAGAACGAACTTGTTAGCGTAGTCGGATTGTTTGCCCAGGTCAGACCAAAGATATCGTTGGTGTTGGAGTTGGTGCCATCGTTGGCGGGATGGGAGGGTGCCCCATTGGTTGGGTTATACGTTAGGTTGATTTTGGTTCCCACCGCGGTGCTGCTGAGCAGTTTCGCAACGGTCATCTGGTTTCCGGCGCCGTTCATGAAAAGAACTTCGGTCCCCACGGGAAAATTTGCAGTGGTGATTCCGGCTTGTGGCGCAAGGGTCACAGCCCCGGAAGTGGTGCTGATGTTACATGGAGTTGCCGGATCAATCGGTACGCCCGAAGCAGTGCCCGCTTGAATGATGTAGAACGAGTCGAAGGCGCCCGCATTGTTGGCGATCGTGATGCCGACCGGCGTGTTGGAAGTACTTAGCGACCCATAAAAACCGTCGCCGGCTTGCACCGTATCGTTCTCGATCTGTGAGAGCGCGTTGCGCAGGGTTATGTTCAAGCCAACGGTGCCTTGCTGGTCGTTAAAAAGTTTCGCATGCTGGCTGAACAGCGAGATGGCGGTGCCACCGATGACGAGAAATACGGCCATCGATACCATGAGCTCGATCATAGTGAAGCCGTGGGATTTCAAGCCGCGCCGGAACCGGGGCATGGGTGCGAATGGGGTTCGTGTTCGAATCATGGGCGCACCACGCTCATCTGGAAAGTTACCGGGGTAACCCCACTCTGGAGAGTCACGAGCACCGTCACCGTGCGAACTCCGAGCACGGGTACGTCAGGCGTTACCGTCCAGCGGCGATCGAAAATCAAAGTGTCCGGGGTCGGTGCGGGCATGCCGGCACCGGGGGTGACGACAATACCGGCGGCGGGCGTTTGTGTGTAGGAGGTGCTCGCGCCCCCGGAAGAGGTGGTTTCGGAGATGCCGCCGTTGTCGGAAGAGATCTGCACAGTGTCGAAGAACCCGGGGGTGTCGGCCGCGAGGCTGCCTCCGGCAGTTTTCACAGGGGCTTCGGCCTTATTGAAGCGGTCGAGGTCTTCGAGTTTTTCCGTAGCGAGCATGGCGGCGGTGCTCATGTAATGAGACTTGGCGGTGGTGCTGACCGAAGTGCTCATGAGAGCGGCGGTGCTGACCAGTCCGATGGTCAGGATGACGATGGCCACCATGGTCTCGATGAGGGTGAAACCACGGTCGTTGGCGTTCCTGCGCGATTTACGGAGTGACATTGACCCTCCCATAGTTCGAGACCGTGATCGTTTCCGTGGGCAAGTTCTGATAGGTGAGGGTCAGAGTGATGGGGTTGACCGGGCCGACCGTTGCTTGGACCAGACCGCTGGGATGAAACTGCAAGGTCACGTTGCCGCCGACGACGATGCCCTTTCCCGGAAGGGGAATGGCCGGGCCAGGTGCACCAAAAGCGGCCAAGCAGGTGTTTGTACCTGCCGCAGGCGCCTCGCTCTGCAAGGTATAGCTGGCGGTTGCCGCCACAACGTTGAGTTGGTAAAGGCAGCCGTGGTAGATGGCCTGGTAGCGCGAGGACTGGATGGCACCGGTCAAGGCACTTACCGAGGACCTCAGCGTGTAGATGCGGAGTGTGTTTTGAACGATGGGAATGGCAATCGCTGCCAGAATTCCCGCGATAGCGACAACGACCACGAGCTCAATCAGCGTAAAGCCGCGAGAGCTGCGCGTGCGACGGAATGACTTAGTTCGGAGTTGCTTTGATAAACCACAGCTCATTACTGTCTCCGTAAGAAGCAATATTGTTCTGGACTTTGAGTCCGACTCAAACACCTGCACTGGGAGAAGCAGTTGGGGTGCCAAGAGAAGAGGCTCGTAAGCGATTGGTAAAAAGCTGGTTACGTTCGGCGCCGCGGCCCGTTAGCGATTGCGACAGGCGGGATGGGTGAAAACGTTACAACTTGGAGCGGCCGGATCGCGGGTTCGAAAGCCCGCTCCGTTCCGTACGCAGCTTGCGTCAGGCGTGGTCTTCCTCGACAATAAAGCGTTTTGGGTAGTGGTACCAGGGCGTGTTTGCGGGCTCGGGTGAGTTCGCGGGGTCTCGAGGGACATGGTAAAGCAAGCTCGTTCGCCGAAGCGAATCGTCGGATATTTTTCCATGGAAATTGCGCTGGAGAACGCCATGCCGAGTTACAGCGGCGGGCTCGGCGTGCTTGCAGGGGACACGGTGCGAGCGGCGGCGGACATCAAGCTGCCCATGGTGGCGGTGTCACTTCTATATCGCAAGGGCTACTTTACGCAGCGCTTGGCAGAGGACGGCACGCAAACCGAAGAGCCGGCGGTCTGGCGGGTGGAAGATTTTCTTCACGAAGAGGTGGCACGGGTTAGCGTGCCGCTGGAAAACCGGAGGGTGGAGCTGCGCGCGTGGCGCTACGATGTAAGAGGCGTGCGCGGCTTTGAAGTGCCGGTGTACTTTCTGGACGCCGATCTACCCGACAACCAAGATTCTGACCGGGCGCTGACCGGCAGCCTGTATGGCGGCGATGCTTACTACCGGTTGTGCCAGGAAGTGCTGCTGGGTGTCGGAGGGGTGCGCATGCTTCGCGCGCTGGGATATACCGAACTGACGCGGTATCACATGAACGAGGGGCATGCGGCGCTGCTGGCGCTGGAATTATTGGGTGAGGAAGCGGAAAAAGCGGGGCGGACGTCGATTCGGGGGGAAGACATCGAAAAGGTGCGGAACAAATGCATTTTTACGACGCACACCCCGGTTCCCGCGGGACACGATCGCTTTCCGATGGAGTATTTGACCCGAGCGTTTCCAGACCAAAACGGATTTTTTGATGTGAAGGATGCTTCATCGGCGGATCTGGTGAAGCGTATTTTGCAGGCGGAGCAGGATTTTCCGGATATGCAGGAGGCTGCCCGGGCCGGGGCGTCGCTGAACATGACATACTTGGCGCTGAGCTTGAGCACCTACGTCAATGGAGTAGCGAAGCTGCACGGCGAGACTTCGCGAAAAATGTTTCCGCACGTGCCGGTAGAGTCGATTACAAACGGGGTGCACGCGGTTACCTGGACTTCGCCGGCGTTCAAGGAACTGTTCGACCGGTGCATCTCGTCGTGGCGAGAAGACAACTACAGTTTGCGTAGCGCGTTGGGATTGCCGCCGGAGGAGCTTTGGGCGTCGCATCTGATTGCCAAGCACGATCTGCTCGAGACGGTGCGAACGAAGACCGGCCTCAGGCTCGATGCTGACGTCTTCACCATCGGATTTGCGCGGCGGGCGACGGGATACAAGAGGGCTGACCTGATTTTGTCTGACCTGGATCGATTGCGGCAGATTGCCAAGTCGGCGGGGAAATTCCAAATCGTTTATGCCGGGAAGGCTCACCCGCACGATGCCGGCGGCAAGGAAATTATCCGGCACATTTTTCAGGCGAAGAAGGCTTTACGCAAGTCGGTGCCCATCGTTTTTCTTGACGAATACAATATGGAGGTCGGCGGGAAAATTACGGCGGGTGTGGATTTGTGGTTGAACACGCCACAGTTTCCGCTGGAGGCTTCGGGAACCAGCGGCATGAAAGCCGCGCTGAATGGTGTGCCGAGTCTGAGCATTCTGGACGGATGGTGGGTGGAAGGGCACATCGAAGGCATCACCGGGTGGTCGATCGGGGAATCGCGGTTGTCGGCGGGCATTGCTACTCCGACAGATGGGGCCGCGGAAGTGCAGTCGCTCTATGGAAAGCTGGAAAGTGTGATTTTGCCGATGTTTTATAAGGAGCGCAGCCGGTATTTGACGGTGATGCAGCACGCCATTGCCATCAACGGATCGTTTTTTAATACACAGCGAATGGTGCAGCAGTACGTCACGGATGCATATTTGCGCTAGGATTTTGTTAGGGAAACGTTGCCTCGGGTCGAGGAATCTTTTTGTCGCCGCGTAGTTCGGCCGCCGTGTTGAGAATATCGGGTTTCGCGAATTCCTTGAAGAAATCCCACTTGCCGTATTTTTCCGTCAACGGAGGCAGCACGGCGTTTACTAACGCGTCGGCTGTCTGACCGTCTTTGACAGGGATTGCGACTTGTTCACGCAGGTAGGCCAGGTAGCCTCGAAATGCCAGGACGTCGGCGGCGTTGCCAATGTCTCCGTGTCCCGGGACGAAGATGGCAGAAGGTGACGACGCTGCGATGGTGTCGAGGGTTAAGAGCCACGCGGCGGTTGTCGCGTCGATCAGATTGGGGAGCGTGTTGCGCCAGAACAGGTCGCCGGTGAAGACGACTGGCGCGTCAGGGATGAAGACCACAGAATCGCCGCCGGTATGGCCAGGAAAAACGCGGACGTCGATCCGGCGCGAGCCGAGGAACAGGGTCACTCCTGAATCGTAGACCGCGTCTGGAGAACCCAGTGACTCGACCATCGATTTTTCTTCGGGCTTGATGCTCTTGCCGAAGAATTTGAGATTTTCTGTGCGGATCCACGAACGCACATTGCGTTGCGCAAAGACCAGCGCGCCTGCCCGTTGGAATATTTGGTTTCCCGCGACGTGATCGATGTGATAGTGGGTGTCGATTACGAATTTAACCGGAAGACCGGTTAGTTTTCCGATTTCGGCGAGCATTTGTTTGGCGGCATCCGGATTTTCGAACGTATCGATGACCGCTACGCCGTCGTCACCGATGACGAATCCGGCGTTGGCGCCTGCGTCGCCTTTGGTGTCGTCGATGGCAGCCCAGACGTTATGGCCGAGGGGCTTGAGCGTGAAGGGCAGGGGATTCGCCGCTGGCGCGGCTGGGGCTTGAGCGCGTGCGACTCCGGCAAAAAACAGAACGGCAGTGGCTAGATACCTAGCTGGTCGCATGGGCCGACATCCTACTTCACTTTGGGACCAGAGCTTGTCAACAATGTGGAAAATCCCAGTGGCGAGATTGGCGGCTGGTGCCGTCTCTGGTTGTGAACGGTTAGCGAAGGCGGTTTTTGTAGATGGCCATGCCCACGGCGGCATCCATGCCAATTTTCTCCAAGGCTACGATTTCGCGGCGGGTCTTGATTCCGCCTGCGGCGATGATGGGATGTGACGTTGCGTCGCGCAGATGTTTGAACCATTCGAGATTTGCACCGGTCATGGTGCCTTCGCGATCGACGTCGGTGCACAGAAATGCGGCGCAGAACGGTTCGAGTTGGGCCATCACGGTTTCGGGGCGAAGTTTCAGTGTGCGGCGCCAGCCGTTGATTACGATGCGGCCCTTTTTTGTGTCGAGGGCCACAACGATTTGACGTCGACGAAGTCTCTTCCCTAATTGGCGGAAGAACTTGACGTTTAGTTTGCCGTCGGTAAAGGCCGCGCTGCCGATGATGACTTGCTCGGCGCCAGATTCCGCGATTGCGGCCGCGCGCGATACGCTGCGAATTCCACCCCCTACTCGCACTTTCATTTTGTATTTGGAACGGGCTTGCACGCAGAGTTCGTGTACCAGCACGTCGTTGCCGGATTTGCCCATGGCGGCGTCGAGGTCGATGATGTGCAACCACGAATAGTTGCGGAACTTATCGAGGAGGCCGAACACGTCCGCGACCGCGAGTTCGCGGCGGCGTCCGTGAACGAGTTGCACGGCCTGCCCGCCTTGCAGGTCGATGCACGGGATCAGCACGGAAGGCGCACCTCAATGCTTCGTGCCGCGAGGAATGTTTTGAGGTCGCGAATGGGTTGCACGCCGTCATGGAAGATGGAAGCGGCCAGTGCCGCGTCTGCTGCGCCATCGGTGAAGATTTCCGCGAAGTGCTCGGGAAGCTTGGCTCCGCCCGAAGCGATTACGGGGACCGAGACGGCGCGGGCGATAGCGGAGGTCAGGGGGACGTCGAAACCTTGCTGCGTGCCGTCGCGGTCGACCGAGGTGAGCAGGATTTCCCCGGCTCCCAATGTGACGGCTTGTTTCGCCCAAGTGAGGGCATCGAGTCCAGTCGCTTCGCGTCCGGCGCGGACCATAACTTCCCAGGTGTTTCCCGCGCGCTTTGCGTCAATGGCTAACACCACGGCTTGTGCGCCGAATTCGCCTGAGAGCTCCGAAATCAACGCGGCACGGTTGACGGCGGCGGTGTTCACGGTGACTTTGTCGGCGCCGGCGCGGACTACTGCGCGTGCGTCCTCTAGGGTCCGAATGCCGCCGCCGGCGGTCAGGGGAATTGCGAGCTCCGCAGCGACGCGGCGGATCGTCTCAAGGAACGTCGGCCGTTGATCTCGGGAAGCGGCAATGTCGAGGACCACGAGTTCGTCGGCGCCCTCAGCGTTATAGCGGGCCGCCAATGTCACGGGATCGCCGGCGTCGCGAAGGCCAACGAAATTTACGCCTTTGACGACGCGCGTTCCGTCGGTGTCGAGGCAGGGGATGATCCGGTGGGCCAGGGTCATTGGGCGAGCCTCAAGAAATTGCTGAGTACTTGCGCGCCGGCCGCCCCACTCTTTTCCGGGTGGAACTGCACTGCGTTGATATTCTTTTGCTCGAGTACGGCGACGAATTCTGATCCGTGCGTGCAGGTGGCCACCGCGGGGGCGCGGCCATTGACGGCGACAGCGTAGGAATGCGCGAAGTAAAAGTATGCGTCGGGGGCGACGCCTTCCAGCAATCGTGATCGGGTGGTGAGGCGAAGTTGATTCCAACCCATGTGCGGCAATTTCACGTTTGCCGGAAGTATGCGGATCTTTTCGGGGAAAAGCTGCAAGCCTACAAGATCGGGCGCTTCCTCGCTGGATTCATAGAGAGCGTGCAATCCGAGGCAAATTCCAAGAAAACAGACACCGCGCCCCAAAGCTTCCAGGAGCGGCGCGCGAAGGCGCCGATCGTCTAGGGCGCGAATCAGCGCGGCGAAATGTCCGACGCCCGGAAGGATCAGTGCTTCGGCGTTCCTGAGACACTCCGTCGTCGTTGCACGAGCGGATTCGGCGCCAAGTTTTTGCAAAGCGCGCTCGACCGACGCGACATTTCCGGCGCCGTAGTCGATCAGGGTGACTTTCACAGCAAGCCCTTCGTGCTCGGTAGAACGTTCCGCAAGCGTTTGTCGCGGGAAACGGCGAAACGCAGCGCGCGAGCGAAGGCCTTGAACAGGGCTTCGATCTGGTGATGCGACGAGCGACCGTAGATGACGCGCAGGTGGACGTTGGCGCGTGCGGCTTGAGCGAAGCCTTGGAAAAAATCCTCGGTCAATTCGGTTTGGAAATCGCCGACGCGCTTGGCGTTTATTTTGCCGCTGCAGACACAATAAGGACGCCCGCCGAAATCGATAGCCGCAGCCGCGAGTGTTTCGTCCATGGGCATCAGGAAATATCCGGCTCGCAAGATGCCGCGTTTTGTTCCGAGCGCTTTCAATACCGCTTCACCAAGCGCGATTCCCGCGTCTTCGACGGTGTGATGTTGATCGACGTCGAGGTCGCCTTGCGCCTGGAGCGTCAGGTCGAACGCGCCATGCCGTGCAACCAGATCTAACATGTGATCGAGGAAGCGAATTCCGGTCGAGACACGCGAAGTGCCTCGGCCGTCCAGATTCAAGCGAATCAGGATGTCTGTTTCGTTCGTCTTTCGGTGAATTGTCGCCGTCCGGGACATCAGCTTTACCGATAGCGCTCAATCAGTCGTACCAAGCGCTCCATTTCCGTTGGTGTTCCAATGCTGACACGAACAAAGCCCGGACCGATCTCCCTGGACCGATCGCGCAGCAGGATGCCTTCGCCCTCCAACCGCCGACACATTTCCGGTCCGCCGGGTCCAAAATCGGCGAGCAAGAAGTTGCCGGCGCTCGGATAGGTTTTCACGCCGAGTTTGCGGAGTTGCTTCTCAAACCATGCGCGCATGCGCAGGATGTCGCGCACGTACTGCTTCGTGGTCTGCGGGTCGCTTACGGCGGCCTCGGCGGCGGCCAGGGCGGCGACGTTGACAGGGAAGGGAGCCATGGCGCGGCGTAAAATTGCGGCTGAGCCTGGGCAGGCAATCACCGCGCCCAGCCGCAAGCCGGCCAATCCTGCAGCCTTTGAGAAGGTGCGGGCGACGAAGAGTTGCGGATATTTCCTGATCCAGGGCACCACGGTGACGCCCGAGAATTCCACGTAAGCCTCGTCAATGACGATCGCCGTGCGGGTTGCCGCCTTCAAAACAGTTTCGATGGTGTCCTTCTTCAGCAAGGTCCCGGTCGGATTGTTGGGATTGCAGAGGAACAGCACGCGAGGATGAGCAACGAGCGAGTTCAGGACAGCTTTGAGCGGGAACTCCATTGCCGGTCCATAACGCAATGCTGCGATCTTTGCGCCGGCGACTTCCCCCCAATAGCGGTACATCGGGAACGTCGGCTCGCAAATCACGACGCTACTGCCGGAATCGACGAAGGCGTCAAAGAACAGGCGCAGCGCGTCGTCGCCTCCGTTGGTCAGCAACAACTCATCTGGTTTGACCCGGAAATGTCGTGCCAGACGTCGCGTTCCACGTTCGTACTCGGGATACATCGCGAGTAGTTTTGGAGAGAGTTTCGCCAAGGCGAGCTTGACCGCCGGGGAGCAGCCAGCGGTGTTTTCGTTGAAGTCCAGACGCAATTTGTCCGCGCGACCCTCGCCGGGTGGTTCGTAGGTGCGGCGTTCCAAGATGGCCTTGCGCACCGGTAGCTGAACGTTCATCGGCGTGCCCCGTTACGGAGGGACGCGCTAAGACGTGCTCCTGCATTCGCCCGTACGTTCGCAGCGATAGTTGTTTGGCGTACTTTTACGGCGTTTGCGTGTGCTTGCAGACCTTCGGCATGGGCTAGTGTCCGCACGTCGTCTGCCAGCCGCGCAAACCCTCGGCGCCCGATGGATTGTACGCTGATGCATTTCACGAAGTCGGCGGTACTGAGCCCGCCGCGACGCCGAGCCCATCCGCCGGTCGGCAGGACGTGATTGCTCCCGCTCGCGTAGTCGCCCAGGGGTTGGGCGGCCCACGGTCCGAGGAAGATTGTGCCAGCCGCTTGGCACTTCTTCAGCAGGACCTCTGCATGGTCAGGAAGGCTAACGTGCTCGGGAGCGAAGCGATTGACGAACCCCCAGGCCGCGTCTATTGACGAAGCCAACACGATCGCGCCGTTTCGCTGGCTCGAAATTTGGGCGGGATTGGTTGCCGGGAGTCGAAGCAATTGTTTCGCTACCTCCGCTCGTACATCTCGGGCCAAATCCTTGGATGTGGTGACAAGGAAGCTTCCAGCATCCGGTGCGTGCTCTGCCTGTGCAAGCAGGTCCGCTGCGATCCACTGCGGATTCCCACGTTGAGCTAGGACCATGGCTTCGGTCGGTCCTGCGGGCAGGTCGATCGCGCAATCACTGCTGACAAGTTGCTTCGCTGCGGTCACGTAGCGATTGCCGGGCCCAAAAATCTTTTCCACGCGCGGTATGCTCTTCGTGCCATAGGCGAGCGCACCGATCGCTTGCGCGCCGCCGATGCTTGCGATCTCGCTGATGCCCAGAAGACTTGCCGCCGCCAGGAGTTCGGGGTTAGGCCGCGGGCAGACAACGAGAATGCGCCGTACTCCAGCAACCTTGGCGGGCACCGCCGTCATCACCAGAGTCGATACGAGGGCGTGACGACCGCCGGGGATGTAGCAGCCGACGATATCGATCGACCGCACCATCTGGCCGATCGTTACGCCCGCCTCGACTTCGATGGTCCAGGGCCGCGGCAATTGCTTCTCGGTCACCCGGCGCACGTTGTTCGCCGCGTGTTCCAGGGCGCGCAAGAAGTCCTTGCCGACACGAGCGGCTGCGGCGCTGATCTCACGGCGCGAAATCCAAACGCCCTGGTTCGCGAGATCGATACCGTCCAGCTTCTTTGTCCACGCGAACAGCGCCGAATCCCCGCGCCGCCGCACATCGCCAACGATGCGCGAGGCAACACGCTCGGCTTGAACGTCGCGCTGATGGCGTGCCCGTAATAGTTGCTTTTCCACGGCCGGTGTAAGTTTCAGTATGCGCATCACAGCACGATCTTGTTCAAGGGATATTCGACGATCCCTTGCGCATTGGCGGCTTTGAGTTTCGGCAAAATCTGACGCACAACCGCTTCCTCGATGATGGTATTTACGGCGACCCAGTCGGGATCGCTCAAGGTGGAGATCGTGGGATTTTTCAATGCGGGAAGGACGTCGAGGACGCGCGGCAGATCGTCGCGTCGAACGTTCAACAGCAGACCGACCTTGGTTGCCGCGGCAATCGCGCCCTGCAACATCAAGATCAGGTTTTCAGCTTTCTCGCGCTTCCACGGGTCGCGTGCTGCGTCGCGATTCATGATGAAGACGGTCGCCGATTCCAAGACGGTGTCGATAATGCGCAAACGGTTGGCGCGAAGTGAGGATCCGGTTTCGGTGACTTCGACGATCGCGTCTGCGAGCTGAGGAACCTTCACCTCGGTGGCGCCCCAGGAAAAATCGACGCGCGCGGTGACACCATGGAGCGCGAGGTAGTTTTGTGTGATCTGCACGATCTCGGTGGCAATCACCTTTCCCGCCAGGTCCCCCGGCCCCTGAATCGGAGAATCCTCCGGCACCGCGAGCACCCAACGCACGCGCGCGAGCCGCTGTTTGGCGTAGACAAGCTCGGCAAGCTCGTCAACTGCCGAGCGCGTCTCGACGACCCAGTCATGGCCCGTGATGCCGGCATCGAGCGCACCGGTTTCGACGTAGCGCGCCATCTCCTGTGCCCGGACCAGCAAGCATTCGATCTCGGTGTCGTCGATGGACGGAACATAGCTCCGCGAATTGACGGTGATTTTCCAGCCAGCCCGGGCGAATAAATCGAGCGTCGCGTCCTGCAAGCTGCCCTTGGGAATGCCCAGCTTCAGACGGTTCATTGTTGTTTCCCCTGGCCATAAACACGGTCCGGCTCAAACGTTCGGTCTTCGATCAGCGCCGCGCTGCCGTCATCTTCGATGCGGCGAAAGAAGCAGCTTCGATAGCCTTGGTGACAAACGCCGGGCCCAACGGGCTCGACGCGAACGAGAAGCGCATCCGCATCACAGTCCACGCGCAGGTCGCGAACTTTCAAGACGTGGCCGCTCGATTCGCCTTTCTTCCAGAGCCGGTTGCGGGACCGGCTGTAAAAGACAACCTCGCGAGTGCGACGCGTTTCCGCCAGCGCCTCTTCGTTCATAAAGCCCAGCATCAGCACGTCTCCGGTGCGATCATCCTGGACGATGGCGGGAACCAACCCGCCGGACTTTCCAAATGCGAGCTCCACGTGTGTTCTCCTCTAGACCGCAAAATTCATCCCCGAAAACAAAAAACCCGCTGGGCTTTCTTGCGCCAGCGGGCCGATGAGTGCTTTGTTTAGCGAATCGCTATGCACACCCCATCGGACGCGGCGCGTGGCCGTGATGATGATGGTGCCGATGAGCGTGAGCGATCATTCCGTAAGGGCAGAATAGGGAATGAGAGACAGCGTGTCAACCGATTGTTTGCGACGGCCGCTTGTTTGAACCGCTCGCCCTGGCGAGGACCTCGGGTTCGATTTCAGATGGGCCCCCGCGATTTTTATTGGCCTGCGCTGTAATTCACGGTCATCAAAAGATTTACCGCGACTCCGAACCTCCCGTTGGGGAGCTTATCAACCCGCACCACTTGGGCTACATACTCACAATTCATGGGATCGTGCGGAGAGCTGTAGGGAAACGTCACGAACACGCGCATGCCGGGATAGTAAGTCGCCTGCCGCGTCTTGAACAGAATCCCTTCTCTGGAAGCGTTTATGCTCACGGGCAAGTCTTCGAAATGCTCGTCCTTGGGCTCCGAAGGGCGCACGCGAAGCGTCCGGGCGATCTTGGCCCGACGGCTTCGCCGTTTTTCGGGGTACTGCTTTTCCGCCCCTTCGGGCACGCCTTCTTTCGTAGTGGGCACTTTCTTTGCCCTAATCTTGGCATACGGGCTTGCAACGTCAAGGCGCTGCGGCGAATCAGATATGGGCGACCAGAGTCATGGCAAATTGAAACAATGTGGAGGACTCGCATGGAGGAAAAAGTTCGCAAGAATGAAGCGCAGTGGAAGAAGCAACTCACCCCGAATCAATATCATGTGACGCGGCTGAAGGGGACCGAACCTCCTTTTACCGGGGAGTACGAGGATGAGGACGCGCGGGGTACGTACAAATGTGTTTGTTGCGGCCAACCGCTGTTTCGCTCGGAAACGAAATACCACTCGGGGTCTGGCTGGCCGAGCTTTTATGCGCCCGCGGATAACGGCGCCGTAGAGACGGAAACCGATGCGAGCCACGGAATGTCGCGCACGGAGGTGAAGTGCAGCCGGTGCGACGCGCATCTCGGACACGTCTTTGAGGACGGACCGCAACCTACCGGCCTGCGGTATTGCATCAATTCACTGTCGCTAAAATTGGATGAGGATTAAACGCAAAACGCGCTGCGGGATTGCGCAGCGCGCTCTGGAAAAAGATCTCGTAACTAGGAGGCGAGAATTATGCCGCGCCACACACGCACGCCACCATTTCGGCGACGCGATCGCGCTCCCAGATACCCAGCAGCAGTACTTTCGTGCCTGTTGGATATTTAAATATGTAAAAAACGTGCGTATCGCCATCCACTTCAAAAAAACCCGGTCGCCGCGCATCGGCCCGCAAAGGCGCGCCCGCGCTCAAGAGCAGCCGAAGCTCAGAAACTTGCTCCTGAGAATGATTCCGGAGATCTTCCAGAAGAGGCGGTTGTTTTGGTACGGTCATGGTCATCAGATTTCTCCGCCACATATAGCTTAGCTTTCTCCTCACTTATAAAGACGTAGGAATTTGGCAAAAGTTTCATGAACAGCAACCTTTTCCCGGGTCTCGTGCTTGGGCCTATTGGCACGCTTTATTGGATGCCGGGAAGCCCTCGGACGGGTGTAACGATTATGTCTAGCCGGTGTCAGGGCGGATGTTGACGAGATCCGCGCAAAGCCCCGGCGCGGGTGGGATTGCTAGAGCGGTATTGGCCCTCGGTGCCGGTTTCGTTTGCCTTGATGCTGCCTGGGTATATAGCTGAAATGTAACTACAGTTCGATTTGAGAGGATGACCTTGGGGCTTGTCCGTATTTCGCGACAGTTGGGTCCGTTCGATCGGCGTTCAGCGTTCATCGCTTCGGGCTGGATAAAATCAGACTTTTGGGTCGTGAAATTCTGGTGGCCCCGCGTAGCGTATATGATAGAGTTCACGTGACCATCTGCTACGGTACTTGCGCGGGTTCTGTTTACCTGCGATAGTGGCCTCAACGGCCTTCCAGTACAGGAAAAATCACAGTGACAAAAATAGCTACAAAGAAAACCACGGGCAAAGAGAAGAGTTCGTTCGACAAGGATCGGCGGCGGAAACATCACCATTGGCTCGTCACCGTCTATTACGCAGATGGTGAGAAGTTCGGGCGTGTGTATACCGATAAGGACAAGGCGTCGCGTTTTGCCGAACGGCAGCGCAGGTCGCCTGTGGTTAAGTCGGCGCGCGTCAGCCAGGTTTCCTGACTGCGATATTTGCATGGTTTACTGTTAAATGTATGAAGTCGTGAAGCAAGCGGGACTTGTCGCTGCTAGAGCAGCGTGCTATAAAGAGATTGAGGTTGAGCGGCCTTAGTATAGTGGTAGTACGGAACCTTGCCAAGGTTCAGGTGTCGGTTCGATTCCGATAGGCCGCTCCATTATTTTCAAGCACTTACGCCGCCGCCTCATTTTTCCATTTTTCCCGAATAACTTGCCGGAGAACGTTGCACGGACCTGGTCCAATGGGACTTCTCCGCTGTAGAGAGTCGTCATGCGTTTGGGAGCTGTGTCCCATTTGTTGGCGAATGACGGCGGGCTTGGTTCCCATCGCCGGCATCCGCGCCGAAACGCGTGCAAACCCCCTTGCGGTAGACCTAGTGCTTTGAGTGCTGGATACAGCCCTTGATTCAGTAGGGTGGTCTCTAGGAGCGGCCCTCCGCGCTGAGAACGAAAGACAAGCGCCTCAGCGTTGAGTCCCCCGGGCCGCACCAATGTGAGAGCTGTGATATACGTCTCCATATTCGAAGTTACGCATACGCGCAAAAGGAGATTCTGAATGTCCTCCAGTCCCATCTGGCGATTTTTATATTGCGCCGTACTCCTCTCAACCCGCTCAACAGTCTCTCGTGCCCAGAACACCGAGAGCAAGGCTCCGCCGGTCATCGATGTTCACGTCCACGCGATGGACGGCACGTTTCCCGGCGTCGCACCGATGTGTCCAAATACGTCGAGGTTTACGGCGTCCGATCCGAAAGGTAAGGAAGAGCCTTTCGGTTGGGTAAAGGAGCCATGCACGCCCGCGCTTTATCCGTCTGGGCCGGGCGAGTATATGAAAGACGTTCTCGCCGAAATGGAGCGCCTCAACGTGACCGCGGTTACCTTTGGCGATCCAAAGAGCGTACAGAAATGGAAGGACGCCGCGCCCGCCAGGATCATCCCAGGCACATCCTTTCAAAACGGGATGTCTCCCGGCCAGCGGGTTGATCTCGAAGAATTGCGAAAAGATTTCACAACCGGCGGCTTCAAGGTAATGGGCGAGATCGGACTCCAATATGAGGGAATCTCACCGAGCGATCCTTCGGTCGATAAGTACTTCGCGCTCGCCGAAGAGCTCGATATCCCCGTAGCGGTTCATATGGGGACCGGCGGCTCAGGACGCGCAAATGTCATGATGCCGAAATTCCGCGGCTCGATGGGCAACCCGCTTTTGTTCGAGGAACTCCTGGCGCGCCACCCGAAACTCCGCGTTCAAGTGATGCACGCCGGCTATCCTATGATCGAAGAGATGCTGACGCTGCTGCAGGCGAACTCGCACGTCTACGTCGACGTTGCGGGACTGATCTGGAGCTATCCCATCAAGGAAGTCAATCGTTATATCGAGCGACTCGTGGATGCCGGATTCGAGGACCGCGTGATGTTCGGAACCGACCAACTGCTCTGGCCCAAGCTGATGGCCTACTCGATCAGCATCATTCAGAACGCCGATTACCTGACACCCCAAGAGAAACGCGACATCCTGTACAACAACGCCGCGCGATTTTTGCGGATGGATACTGCTCAGGGCAAGTGAGCTCGTCCTGAGAAGTTTGCCTCACGACGGCTACGCGCAGCAAAAAAAGCGAATTCCTAAGTGGTTTGAAAAATAAGTCCAAGGATTCCGAAGGCCTTATCGGCCAGACGATCAATCTCTCCGGACCAAAACGCGGAGTTCCCGAAAAATAATGAGGGAACCGCTCCGGGGCGTTGTCACCGCGAGCGAGGAAATCAGCATCCCGTGTCGGACGATGGCGTTGTTCCGCCCAAAGAGCAGCGCGCCTTTCAGAATGAAAACGCCGCGGTGACGGGAGCGGCTCAGTCGGAAGAGAATGCGCTCGAGCCCGTACTTGACGAGGATCAATCCGAAATCCACCTTGCGCTCGCGCGCTAGGTTCGCGAGCTTCTGGCGGACGGAAACGGGGACGTTCTTTGGGGCCCGTTTGGTCAACTAGAGTGACTCCAGATATGGGCGCATGACGTTGGCGACGCGGCAGACTTTGGCGGCGGCAGCGAGTTCGTCAATCGAGGCTCTCTTCTGCTGGCGACATTCCTTGAGGGCTTCTATGGCGACATCGACGCCAACGGTGGCTCACCTTGACATTCTACTAAAAGCGGACTATTCTCACCTAGAATGTCTACTAAAGAACAGAAAGAACGGATCGGACTGCTGCAGGGCACTTTGGATCTGCTGATTCTGCGCACGCTGCTGTTGGGGCCCACGCACGGCCACGCCATCGCCAAGGCAATTGAATTCAACTCGGACGATGTATTGCAAGTCGAACAGGGCTCACTGTACCCAGCGCTGCATAGACTGATCAAGCGGAGATGGATTGCGGTCGAACGGGGCATCTCCGAGAACAATCGCCAGGCGAAGTTCTACCGGTTGACGGCCAAGGGCCGGCGGCAACTGACAGTTGAGACCAGCAAATGGGACAAGTTAGCGGGAGCGATCGCGCGGATTCTCCGGCCAGCGGAGCGGGGGGACGAATCATGAGGCGCCGCAAGCGTATGTTGGAAGAGCTCGACCAGGACATTCGTGACCACATCGAGCGGGAGACGCAGGACAACATCGAGCGCGGGATGCCGCCGGAGGAAGCGCGTTACGCGGCGATGCGCAAGTTCGGCAACGTGACGCGAGTTAAGGAAGAGACACGCGAGGTGTGGAGTTTCGTTTGGCTCGAGCAGTTGCTGCAGGATATTCACTTCGGGCTCCGTATGCTCCGCAAATCTCCCGGGTTTGCAGCGGCGGCCATTCTTACACTGGCGTTAGGAATTGGCGCAAATACGGCTATTTTCAGCTTGATCGATGCGGTAATGCTGCGGTCGCTGCCCGTCGAGAATCCCTCGCAGTTGGTGGTGCTTAGGTGGGGCGCGCGCAATGCGCCCAACATTCACGGCTACATGAATTCTGGAGATTGCCCCTCGGACCTGAGAGCCGGCGCTGCGAATCCGTCAGGCTGCTCGTTCTCGGAACCGCTGTTTCGCGAAATAGCGCAAGCGAATGTTTTTGGGAAGACGGCTGCCTTTGCCAACTCTGGCAGGTTGAATTTGACGGGGAACGGCCCGGCGACCGTTATCAACGGCCAGCTCGTTTCGGGGGACTTCTTCCGCACGATGGGTCTTAAGCCCACGGCCGGCCGGCTGTTCGAAGCGGAGGACGACAAACCGTCCGCAGCGCCTGTCGCCGTGCTCAATTATGGTTACTGGCAGAGCGCCTTTGGTGGCTCTCGTGAGGTAGTCGGCCGTACGATCGAACTGAACAGTGTGCCATTCACGATTATCGGCGTAGGTGAACAGCGATTCACCGGAATCGCTCCGGGCAGCGACTACGATGTTTGGCTTCCGCTTTCCGACGCGCAACGTATTACCGATCCTACGCGCTGGCAAAACCGTTCTGGCGACGTGAGTAACTGGTGGCTCACGATTGTCGGTCGGCTCAAACCCGGAACACAGCTTGCTCCAGCCCAAGCGGCGGTGAGCGGCCTGTTTCGAAACGAAATGCTTCACGGCTCCGTTCCGCTCTTCCATGCGGGCGAGCTGCCGGGGCCGCCACCCCCCCAACAGGCGGCATCGGCGGGTGACCGCACCCAACTTCGGCGCGAAGTGCCTAGCGGGGGAGGCCCGCCCTCGGGCGGTAAGAGTCCAATAAACTTGCCAGTACCGCCCCAATCACAGGGTGATAAGCCCTTCATTCTTCCTGCGCCGCAAGGAGTGTCGCCGACGAACCGCCTGATCGCACCCGCAATGGGTAGCGGCCCGCAGACGTTATCGACGGTCGCCGATAATCCGCAAGTGACGCTCGTGCCGGCGCAAGCCGGCTTGACCGGCGCCCGCACCCAGTTTTCCAATCCCCTCTACGTCCTGATGCTCGCTGTGGGCATTATTTTGCTGATTGCTTGCGCGAACGTTGCCGGGCTGATACTCGCTCGTGGCGATGCGCGGCTAAAGGAAATGGCAGTGCGGCTGGCCCTGGGCGCGGGGCGCGCGCGAGTGGTGCGACAACTCTTAACGGAAAGCGTGATGCTCTCGGCGCTCGGGGGCACGTTCGGGATTCTGTTGGCCTACTGGGGAGCGCACACGATTGTTTCGTTTGTGTCCAGCAATCAGACGCGTCCCCTGGGATTCGCAACCGGCGTCGACCTGCGCGCCCTCGGATTCACGGTCACGGTTTCACTGCTCACCGGAATTGTTTTCGGCATCGCTCCCACTTTTCGTAGCGTGCGAGTGAATCTGACGCCGGCACTTAAAGAAGGCGAGCGAAGTTCCGCTAGTTTGGGTCTCGCCGGGGGAAAATGGCTGAGCATCGGCAGTACGCTAGTGGTCGCGCAAGTCGCGCTTGCGATCGTTGTGCTGGTGGGCGCGGGACTGCTGGTCCGCACGCTCGCGAATCTGCGCAGCGTCGACGTTGGATTCGATTCCCACAATATTTTGATTTTCGGAATTGACCCGACACTCATCGGCTATAAGGGCCCGCAGGTAGACAACTTCTATCGCGACTTGCAAGGGCGGCTTTCGGAAACGCCGGGAGTGAAGTCCGTGAGCTATTCGATGGTGCCGCTGTTAAGTAACGGGTTGATGGTCACCGTGTTCCACTGGCCGGGCACCCCGCAGGATCAACAATCCGGAGCGGACATGCTCGGCGTGGGGCCAAATTTCTTTGAGACGCTGCACATTCCATTTCTTGCCGGCCGCGGATTCAATGCTTCCGATTTCAAGCTGTCCGCGTCGAACAGCGCAGCGACTCCAACTTCGGCCCCGACTCCGGTGATTGTGAATCAGGCATTCGTCGAAAAATACCTCGGCAAGGAAAACCCGCTCGGGAAACAATTTGGCGAATCGCCAGTAGGCGCAAACGGCCCGGCGAGTCCCGGCTACGAAATCATCGGCGTGGTGCGGGACACGAAATACAGCAGCCTGCGGCGCGAGATTCACGCCGGAATGTACATGCCGCAGAGCGCCGGGGGAGCGTCATTTGAATTGCGCACGGCAGACGATCCGCAGGCTGTTCTTCCCGCGATAAGGGAAGTCGTTTCGCAAGTAAACACCAATCTGCCGCTCTTTGACGTGAAAACAGAATCGATGCAAATCGACCGGTTGCTGTTTCAGGAACGGCTGGTCGCGCGATTAGCCGGCTTCTTTGGCTTGCTGGCGCTGGTGTTGGCGTGCGTGGGGCTTTACGGACTGCTTTCGTATGAGGTTTCGCGACGCACACGCGAAATCGGAATTCGTATGGCGCTTGGCGCCCACCCCGGAAGCGTGCTGAAGCTGGTTGTGCGGCAAGGAATTGTACTGGCGATTGCCGGGGCCGCAGTGGGCATCGGCGTGGCGCTAGGCGTAACGCGCTATTTGACTTCGATGCTCTACGACGTCCATGCGAACGATCCACTAACGATCATTGCCGTCGCCGCACTGCTAACGGTAGTGGCGCTTACCGCATGCTATATTCCGGCTCGCCGCGCAATGCGTGTGGATCCCATGGTGGCACTGAGATACGAGTAGTGCCCTGGCGTGCGGACACTCTGGTGGCCTTCTCTCAAGGGGGCATTCTTTCGTGGATCGCACACCACCAATTTCGTCGCGTGCGGTTTCCGCAAGTCGTACAACCAGGCGGCCGAGGTCCCTTGTTCAAAGGTGACCAATTCCTATTGCGCGGCCGTATCTATGAACCAAAATACGAGATTCAGAGTCGAGATTGCGGCGACATGGGGCCGAAGTTGTCCCTTGCCCACAATGGAAGCGAGCAGTCCGAGCAGTCCCGTTAGAAAGCCATATCGTATGCAAAATAATTCAACTGGGTGGTAGAAGGGATAGCCACCTGTGATCACCGCGTGGCCAAAGAGAAAGACTGCGAGATCGTCGAGAACGTCGCAAGGCACAGCCCCGCGAGGGCTGCATTCACTCTCCATTTCGGAGCGATCATTTCGCTCGACCTCAGCCATCTGATCCATTCCCAAACAACGTAAGCGCAAAGCAACAGGAATACGATTGAAGGTATTGCTCGCAGATACGTCGTCATAGCAAGAGGCTAGTCGCCCGAGACTGAAGTGGAAAGAATGAATCCCAAGTCCCGATAAGTTCTATAAATTCAAGAAAAGACACAGCTCCTCCTGATGGACTTTATTCTTGCATCTGAAGCCCACTTGATCGAGCGAGATCTGCTCTGACCTACCGCGCTATGTGTTCGGTTGCGGGGCACGATGGCCCGGTGGTTTGGGTTTTCTCTACCAGCGGTTTTCATCGCTTCTTCGCAACGAAGCCGGTCAGTTCCGAAACCAGCAAAGGAGAGCGTGGTCAATTTGGCGACCATAGTTCTATCCGGGGCTCGTGGCAAATGAAGCCCATACCATCTTCAAGCACGTTGCGTCTGGACGACGCCGTCAAATCTACCATCTCGGCATGTTGTCTCTCTCCATGCATCGTTCGCTCTCGGCGGTTGAGCTTGATTCCTTCTTCCGGCACACTGGCCTCGCTCGCTACGCGAACACAGACCCATCACTGGACAACTATGCGCATCGCATCCAAAGCTCCGACTCGTGTCGACCTGGCAGGCGGTACCCTCGATATCTGGCCGCTCTATCTGTTTCATCCAGGAGCTGTCACGGTGAATGCAGCGATCACCCGCTACGCCTCCTGCGTAATCGACCAGCACCCGCAAGGCGACGACGGTATCAAGCTCGTGTCGCGCGACACCCAGCGAGAAGAAACCTTTGACTCTCTGGCCGCGCTCGTGAAAGGGAACAGTTATCGTCTTCCATTGCTCGCCGAAATCGTCAAGTTCTTTCACCCGGAAGGCGGATTCACCCTCACCACGGATTCCGAAGCGCCCGCGGGCGCCGGTATTGGTGGTTCTAGCGCCATGGCCGTCGCCATCTGCGCCGCGCTCGACCGCTTCACGGGTGCCGGGAAGAGCAAGGCCGACTGGATTCACATCAGCCGTGATGCGGAAGCCATCGTCATTCGTGTTCCCACCGGAACGCAAGATCACTACCCGCCGGCTTTCGGAGGCGCCGCCGCCATCGAGCTCCCGCCGGGTGGTGAACGTCGCACCGAACTCCGGGTCGATCTTTCCGAACTTGAGCGCCGCATCGTCCTCTGCTACACCGGCAAGCCGCGCAAATCCGCCATCAATAATTGGGATGTATTCCAGAAGCACATCGGCGGCAACACCAAGGTTTACCACAATCTGGCTCGCATTTCGGCCGTCGCTCAGCAGTTGCGTGGCGCTCTCGAGAAATCAGACTGGACAGATGCCGGTCGCCTGATGCGGGAGGAATGGAGCTTCCGAAAGCGCAATCTTCCCACCATTTCCACGAAAACGATCGACCGCATCATCGCTAGCTCCCGCCGCAAGGGCGCGCTTGCTGGAAAAGTGTGCGGCGCCGGCGGTGGCGGGTGCGTGGTGCTTCTGATCGAGCCCGATGCCCGTGAACGCGTCGAGTCGGCCGTCTCGGACGCCGGCGGACAGGTGCTGCCCATGAAAATTGACCGCTCTGGCGTGCAGGTCAACGTCTCCTAGCTGAGTCGCGGCGGCCGGAACAGCCACCGACCAGCGCAAGGGCCAAAAAAACGCCAGGTATCTGTTCAGCGGACAATAAGCATCATAGAATGGAGGGCAACCGGCCACCGGGACGGCCGGCTATAGGTATCCATGCCGAATTGGCTCATTCCGACGCTTGCTATCTTTCTCCTCGCGGCTGCGGATGTGCCCGGCGTCGAACGGCTTCACTCTCCCGCTCCCATCCCGGCTTTCCCCGCAGGCGAAGATATCTCCATTCTGCCCAGTTGGATTGCGACCGCCGATGACGATTCTCAAACGCCCTCCTCTCAGCCGAGTCAACAAAAGAAAGCCACGTTGCAAGATCAGTCCAGGCTCGATCTGATCCGTTACGTTTCCGGAGAGTTTGCCAAGGCCACCAAACCTCTACCCGCAGGCAAGGAAGGTTTCCTGGTTTACGTGGGCAAGCCGCTCAGCACGGAGTTGTTGGACCGTGCCGTCGCCACGCACGGCGCGGCCGTAAACTCCGGCGACAACGTGCAAATCACGCGACTCGAGTTTCGCGACCACACTATCGTCGTCGACGTGAACGGCGGCGGACGCGGCAAGAAAAACTGGAAGGATCATATCCAAATCGGCATGGGCGGCGTTCCGACGATGAGCACAAGCCAGACGCAGACCGGCGAAAATGGCCCCCCAGGAGTCCAGCCTGGTATGGGCAGCACACTATTTCTGGAATTCACCAAGGCGGTTCCCGACCTCACCCCGGAAGAACTCAAGCAAATTCTCGCGCCCTTTCTCGATTTTTCGCGACAACGGTCCGCTTCCGTGCATTGGACAGACACCCTTCCTCCCGAAATGAAGAAGGCCATTCAGGACCGCCGGCCGGCCGTCGGCATGGATCGCGAGGAAGTGATCGCTGCGATCGGGAAGCCGGAACACAAGGTTCGCGAACGCGACGCTCAAGGTAACGAAATCGAAGATTGGATTTACGGTCAGCCTCCGTCGAAAACTGTATTCGTGCGTTTCCAAGGTGAGCGCGTCACCAGTGTCCGCCAGTTTCCGCAGTAACCTCGCACCGCGTTGCCGGTCTTTTCTCTATCCCCACCTCGGGTCGTGATGCTCTTTCTTTCTAGATCTGCTTTCATTTGCACGCGAAAAAGCTTTCGTTCCTGCTGCGTTGACTTTTTCCCACGCAGCCAATAGCATTTCTAGTTCGCGCGTGACCGATTTCCATTCTGGTCGAGCCGCGATCGCGACAATCCATCGGAGGAAGAATGCCCATTAAGGTCGGCATCAACGGGTTTGGCCGCATCGGCCGCAACATCGTACGTACTGCGCTCGACGACAAAGATATTCAGTTCGTGGCTGTAAACGATATTACCGACGCGAAGACCCTAGCCCACTTGCTCAAGTACGATTCCATCCTCGGTAATTTGCCGCACAGTGTTACCCACACCGAAGACTCCATCGCCGTGGAAGGGAAGAGTTTCAAGGTTTTCAAGACCAAGGATCCTGCCGAAATTGACTGGGCATCGGTCGGCGCGGATATCGTTGTCGAATCCACCGGCTTGTTCACCAAGGGCGCCGACGCCAAGAAGCATCTGCGCGCGCCAGTGAAGAAAGTCATCATCTCGGCTCCCGCCGATGGCCCGGACGCCACCTTCGTGCTCGGCGTGAACGACAACACCTACGATCCCGCCAAGCACAATGTCGTCTCCAACGCCTCCTGCACCACCAACTGTCTCGCCCCGGTTGCCAAAGTTTTGCACGACACTTTCGGCATCCATGCGGGCACCATGACCACGATCCACTCCTACACCAACGACCAAAAGCTCCTCGATCTGCCGCACAAGGATCTTCGCCGCGCCCGCGCCGCTGCCATCAACATGATTCCCAGCTCCACCGGCGCCGCGAAGGCTCTGCACCTCGTCATTCCCGCCCTCAAGGGCAAGCTCGACGGCTATGCTATGCGCGTCCCCACTCCGAACGTCAGTGTTGTCGATCTAACCGTCTTTGTCGATAAGCCCGCCACCGTGGAATCCGTCAACGCCGCTCTGAAAGCCGCGGCCCACGGTCCGATGAAGGGCATTCTCGCCTACACGGAAGAGGAGCTTGTCTCCTGCGACTTCAAATCCAATTCGAATTCCTCCATCGTCGACGCTGGTTACACCAAGGTTGTAGGCGACAAGTGTGTCAAGGTTCTGGCCTGGTACGACAACGAGTGGGGCTACTCCTGCCGCTGCCGTGACCTGATCAAGCTCCTAGCGTCAAAGTTCTAGCTAGCACATTTATGCCGGGAACGCAGCGCCTGTTTCCCCTGTGGAGTAAGCGGTTCGCACCCGCTGGGCAGGTTCGCGACACAACGGATCCGACCGAAGCTATGAGTGTAGGACCAAGCGATGCTGAAGAACGAACCCATGAATAAGCTGACCATCAACGACCTTGATCTCCACGGCAAACGCGTCTTCATCCGTGCCGACTTCAATGTCCCACTGAAAGATGGCGTAGTCACCGACGACACGCGTATCCGTGAAACTCTTCCGACCCTGCGCCTGGCCATCCAAAAAGGTGGTCGTCTCGTTCTGGCCTCGCACCTGGGCCGGCCAAAGGGTGGTCCTGACCCGAAATACTCCCTGGCCCCCGTAGCGAAAAAACTAGCGGATCTGCTGGAACGCCCGGTGGTCTTTGCAGGAGATTGTGTCGGCCCAGACGCCGAAGCCAAGAGCAAAGCGCTTGTCGATGGCGACGTGCTGCTGCTCGAAAACGTCCGCTTCCATCCCGAAGAAGAAAAGAACGACGAAGCCTTCTCCAAGCAATTGGCCAAACTTTGCGACGGCCTCTTCGTCTGCGATGCTTTCGGCTCCGCCCACCGCGCCCACGCTTCCGTGGTTGGCGTAACCCGCTTCGTGAAGCAATCCGCAGCAGGCCTTCTGATGGAAAGGGAACTCGCGTATCTCGGTAAAGCGGTTAGCAATCCTGCCCGCCCCTTCGTAGCCATTCTGGGGGGCGCAAAAGTCAGCGACAAGATCGAAGTCGTTGAGAATCTGATGAAGATTGCGGACGTCATGCTCATCGGCGGCGGCATGGCCTATACCTTCGAGAAGGCCCAGGGCCTGGAAATCGGCAAATCGCTCGTTGAAAGTGACAAGATCGATCTCGCGAAGCGCCTGCTCGCGGAAGCCAAATCGAAGAACTTCAAGTTCCTCCTTCCGACCGACCACGTCGTGGCCGTTGAATTTAAGCCCGACGCCAAAGCCTCTACCTGCGACGTCTCCGCTACGTCCGCCGACCAAATGGGCTTGGACATCGGTCCCAAGACAGCCGCTGCTTATGCTGCTGAGATTGCGAAAGCAAAGACCATCGTCTGGAACGGCCCGATGGGCGTGTTCGAAATGCCGGCATTCGCCAAGGGTACGTTGGAAATTGCCAAGGCGGTAGCCGCAGCCACGACCGCGGGCGCCATATCCATCGTGGGAGGCGGCGATTCCGTCGCTGCCGTCCATCAGTCCGGCGTCTCCAGCAAAATTTCGCACGTCTCCACCGGTGGCGGCGCTTCGCTCGAATTCCTCGGCGGCCGCAAACTTCCCGGCGTCGAAGCGCTCACCAACAAATGAGCTCCGCTCTCCTTTGCGAAACCTCAGGGTGTTCTGCTTGCCCTGAGCCCCGAACGGGGGAACTGCGCTATCCCTTTCTCTGTTTTCTTCGTCGGAGGCACCCGTGAGTCGTCACCGCGTAATTGCTGGCAACTGGAAGATGTACAAGACGATCGCCGACACTCGCGCATTCTTCTCCGCCTTCACACCTCTGGTCGCACACTCGACGCACTGTGACATCGTTGTCGCGCCCCCTTACACCGCGATCTCGGCCGCCTCTGACGCCGCCAAGTCCACAAGGATCGCCATTGCTGGTCAAAACGTTTCGTGGAGCAAGGAAGGTGCCTTTACCGGCGAAATCTCCGCCGCCATGCTCGCTGAGGCTGGCTGCCGCTACGTCATCATCGGGCACTCCGAGCGCCGTCAGCTTTTCCGTGAAACCGATGACAATGTGGCCAAGAAGTCTCTGATGGCCCTGAGCGCCGGCCTCATTCCTATCGTTTGCGTTGGGGAAAGCGACGAAGAGCGCACCGCCGGCCTCGAGCAGGAAGTCCTCAAACGTCAGTTCAGTGGCGGGCCCGGCGCGTTGACCCCCGACGAATTCTCCCGTATCCTGATTGCATACGAACCAGTCTGGGCGATTGGGACGGGTAAGACGGCAACGCCTGAAATTGCCGCCGCAGCTCACAGGTTTATACGGCAGTGCGCAGCCGAGCAGTATTCAGCCCCTCACGCTTCGGCCTTACGGATTCTGTATGGCGGCAGCGTCAAACCCGATAACGTCAAAGGCCTGATGGCGCAGGAAGAACTGGACGGCGCGCTCGTCGGCGGCGCAAGCCTCGACCCGAAATCGTTCGCGTCGATCGTAAATTTTCAGTAGGCAGCCGAAGCACGGATTACCTAGGCGCCGGGTTTTAGCCCGGCGCGGGCAACCGCGGCGTTCGGAGGTAGTCGCCTATGGGAGGGCACGACGGCACTCGTGCCGTGCAGCCGCTGGCCAGTGCGGCGGTAGCGGTTGTGGGCCATGTAGCGACGTAAGGCAATTTCAGGAAGCGAGTGAGGATTCGAAATGCAAGGAATGCCAGGCTGGATGAAGTGGACCATCTCTCTGTTGATCGGAATCGCGATTATCCTTGTTGGCTTCCGGTTTGCCGGATGGCTCCTGACCGCCTTCTTCGTAATGAACTGCCTGGTGCTGATCATCGTGGTGTTGCTGCAAAGCGGTAAAGCAGCTGATCTTGCCGGAGCGTTCGGCGGTGCCGGCAGCCAGACTGCTTTTGGCCCGCGAGGCGCTGCGACCCTCCTCTCGCAAGCGACCACCTGGTGCGCCGTAATGTTCATGATCTGTGCCATGGCCTTAGTCCTGCGCACCGACCGAAGTACGGGAACGGGCAATTCTATCCTCGAAAAGTTCTCCAAGCCGGTCGCCACCCCAACGAAGTCCGCGCCAATAACCCTGCCTCCGGCCCAGCCGCAATCGTCAGCGCCCCAATCCGGCACAGCACCGGCCCAAGCCCCGGCCACTACGCCCGCTCCTCAACCGAAAAAACCTTGATCCCGCGCGACAGTCATCGTTTCGGTACGCGAAGGTAACCGGTATTCCTCAGGGAGTGCTATTTCAAACCTCGTACACAACGCCGAGACATCTTTGAAGTCCTTTTCCTGAAACTCGTACCCGCTGGGCTTGACCATCCATTCCGGTGAAATACATCGGACCTTGTACCCACCTATTGTTCCTGTTCCCGTAAGTGAATCCGCTGGATACATAACTCCACTTTGTAGTGATCCGTATAGACCGTTCCCCTCGACATCGAACACGGCGACGTGCACATCGATTTCATGGCCAAAATCATCAGCTAGGACAAAATTCCATGGCTTCGAAACTTCCAACCGTACGTTTCTATATCGCCGTGCTCCGAAGATCGCGCGCAATCTCGGCAGATCTTTCGTGCCGATGGCGATATCCTAATCTTGTGGGGCCGCGTTTGCTCCCCGAGAAGGGCGTCGACGCTCCAGCCACCGTCGACCCAGACTGTGACTGTCGCGTCTTCAAAGATGGAATATAGATTTAGGACGTCGCCAGAAGTCATCTCTTGCTTCGGCGCTGCTAACTCTGTCTTGGGGCGTTCTTCAGATATGCCGCAAGTGTAAGTGACTTTAGGGCGTGGGTGCGCGGTCGGCGTTTGCTCAGAAGGAATGGCTGACCACTTGTCGCGCCTTGCGACGCTCCTCTTTAGACTGAAACGCGCTAAGGACAGAGGCTAAAGAGATGGAGAGTTAAGGCGGAATTCTCTGAAGCTGGTGCGGTCGAGAGGACTCGAACCTCCATGCCTTGCGGCGCTAGCACCTCAAGCTAGTGCGTCTGCCAGTTCCGCCACGACCGCCCCGTGTTTTCAACAACTTACTGCCTGCGACTTCGTTTCTGTCTCTCCCGTGACTAATTTGCGACTATTTCGGCGGGCCTGAATCATGGCGGCTGCTTCGGTCAGATCGTTCTCGTCGGTAATGTGATACCTAGAGAAAATGCTATCCGTAGCGTGTCCGCTGGGTTTTTTGCCCCGTCTCGGGAAATCCCCGCCCGGGTCCTATTCCTGACCGCCGAACATCATGGAGTCGTACAGAAACTTTAGCTGCGTTACACATCTTACGCCAGGACACCCGGAAGTCCAAGACCTGCGAACCATTCCGCCACCTAAAGAGGAGATCCGTTGGCTGCTTAGCACTCCTTCACTTTCCTTTGTGCTTCAGTAAAGGCGGCATAAGCTTCTTCCGACTGGTGATCGATTTTCGAATTGCGTGGGTGCTTTCTGCTGAAATATCGTTGGAGTTCCTGGGAGGAGTTACCTAACCTCCAGCAATATTGCCCTTCATGTATACCCCATGTATGGAGAACCGGGTAAAAGGAAAAAACTATGGGTGCGGCAGACACTGACGGCCAACGGCTACTTGGTTGGCAGCCAAGTTTCACGCGGATCTGAAGCGTGTCCGCTTGCAGTACGAATATTTCCGCGGCGGCCCTGAGGTTGATTGGGTCGTTAGCCGTTTGGAGGGAGCGTTTAATCCTGAGGATTTCCCGGCAACCGGTTGCTAGGCTCGGTCCTGTGTTCCGGTTTCTTTCTGGTGTTCCAACTGCCTAGAATCGCCTGAATTATTTGCTCCCTACTAACCCCGAGCCTTAGCGCCGCCGCAACCATTCTAAGGACAGATCGTACTGCTTTATTCTGATCGTTGGTCACTTGTCGAGTGGCCCTTCAGCCGCGCTTCTTTCTCTTCGAGCAGCCGGTTAATTTCTCTGACGAGTTCGCGTAGTTTGTCCGGGTCTTGCTCAGTTGAAGCCTGCTCGCAAAGTTCTCGCCAGCGTTCTCTGTTTTGTCCGATCAAAAGTAAGCTCCTTAATGGGTACGGGGCCTTAGTTTTTATCGGGGTCGGGTCGGCGTCGTCTGTTCAATATTGAACACCGGGCCTCGCGGACCCGTTTTAGAAGTTCTGTCGCGTGAAGCGAACGAGCAAAGGCCCAGCCGGGCGGCTGCGACTACAGGAAAGACCTGATTTTTTCATTCGCTGCCCTCCTAGTACCCTAGCGTACTCGAGGTGCTCCAGCGTTTTGGCTGTCACCGGTCCCAGGTGACTAATGCCCGCATGGATTCTTATTTGCCGCAAGTGTAAGTCAGCCTTCCAGCACTCTCAAATTAGCAATGTGGGAATGGCTAGTTTCTACGACCCTCCAAAGCCGAGCGTTCCATCGACTGGTAACGAATGCGTATGCCCAAATTGCGGACACAGCGCCAAGTACCTGCGTACTGACTTGTTGTATCGGGCTTAAGCGATGCTTCGGTCTCCGACCTGGAAGGAGGCAAATGAGAGTTTTTATGTTACGGCTACTTCGTCCTTTGTTCCGGCGCAAGCTCAAAAAACTTGAAGCATTTGATGGACCGGAATCGTACGCGCAGCAAATGAAACGGCACAGATTGATCGCCGTTTTCAGATCATGTTTGTCCCATTGAATTGTCAACGGAGTGCAGAGAATTTCACATTCGTTAAGACGGACGGGAAGGTCGGAAGCGACGTGGGGCATTGCTCCCCTTCTTGGAGAGGAAACAGGAGTAGGACACCGTAACCGCCGGAAAGCGTATAGTGCTTACAAGAGGTGGGAATATCACCATGAATATAACGAATAAGGAAATAGGTGGAGTCTCCGTCGTCGCTTTGAATGGCCGTATTGTCCTCGGCGAGGAAAGCACCGCCCTTCGTGAGAGGGTTAAGAGCCTGCTTGGTGCCGGACAGAAACGCATTGTTCTAGACATGTCGAACGTGACGTACATCGACAGCGCGGGTTTGGGCATCTTGGTCGCCGCGCACGTCGGTGCCAAGAACCAGGGCGCAGCGCTGCATTTGTCGAACTTGGGCAACAAGTTCCACGACGTGCTTCAACTCACGAGGCTCCTGACCGTGTTCAATGTCTACGATACTCAGGCGGAAGCAATCGGCAGCTTCGGACCGAATTCGCTGACGGCGGCGGTTTGAGAGCCAAGCGACTCTTTGCGTTAGTTCCCGCGATATTTGCTGCCGTTCGTTGAGCCGATTCCCGCTCCGGCGATTCGCTCCTCTTTGAGCGCAGCCAGACCCTTCTGGGCAGCCTCAAGTGATTTCTGCTCAATAGCGCTGATTTCGGGGGAGCTTTGTTTCCTCTCCTCGATTGCCGCCAGCGCCGCTGTGATGCGGACCGACATTCGGCCTGGGTCTGTCTCGAAGACGGCAGACGCATAGTCTGTTCGCCAGCGGGACAACGGTATATTATTCACGGGACCTTCTCTGGGGAGGGCAGGCTTTCACTGTACGCTTACGTACAGAAAATAGATACGCGCACGTGGCGTCCTGTTTGTTGTCGAAAACATCCAACCAGAACCCAGCCGGAGGTTGGCTTCCTCACATGCGTATGCGGAGCAGGGAACGATTCAAGGAACTGTGTGAGCAAGCCGAGGTTCAGGACGAGTCTGACAAACTCGCTGATCTCGCCGAAGAAATCGCTGAAATTCTCGAAACTGAAATCGAGAAGTTGAAGAAACACGAGGCCAAAACAGCCTGAAGCCATACGTAAACAACCTTCGAAACCTCCGGCATGGGAGGTCGGTCAGCACTGGCAAAACCGACGATAAGACGACGGGAACGCTCGCTGCTTGAAACTTAGCCGCGCGGTGTAAAACGTCTCATGCCGCCCCGGAATTCGACGCCGCGGCTCTCTGCATCCGGATGCGATTAAATGACATAAGCGCGGGAAGACTCGTGATCTAACCTCTCGCGAAGCCGGTCCATATCTGGGTTTAGCTGGGGATCGACGTTAATCTTAAAATCCCATTCTCTCCGTGTTCGGTTTCACCGCAGCGTTCTGTCAAAATACCCATTCGAGCGGAACGTGCGGCAGTTGGCCGTCAAAATACTGCTGGTTGATCTGGGCATACTCGGCTCCCAAATTCGCATGGCGCACGGCTTCGCGGACATAGGCGTAGCGGGGCGCCGACTATAGCGGCAAGGCATCACAACGCCGAAGCGAAAATGCGGCCTATCATTCCCGATGTTTTCAGGCCGTCCCAATTTGGCATCAATGGGGCGTGATTCGTTTTTTTCTTGATGTGAATCTGACAAACGAAGGTGCTCACCGTTAACGTTACCGTAAGATTCCCAACAATGAATTTCGTCACCGTTAACGTTAACGCTCATTTTCAGATCGGAATCTTACAGATTTCGCGAGGAAATCGTCGAAAGTACTATTGCAGTATTTTTTCTATAGCCCTAAAGTAACTCCCGCACGGCAAGCTAATACGCTCGCGATCAGATGTTCGTCGCTTTTAGGGACTTCGTTTTTTTTCAATCACAGTATTCCACGCGCGACGTTCGAAAAATATGAGACCCATCCGCATGATGATCCTGACCACGCCTTTCGGGAGAATTTCATGAGCCAGCGTCCGCAAATTCTAGTGGTATCCTCGGATCTCGATCATCGCCGCGCATTGACCTCCATTCTTCAGAAGGAAGGCTGGAGTCCTCTGCATGCCTCACGCCTGACGGAGTGTCACGATCTGCTCGCAAAGCAAAATGTCGGTCTCGTTTTCTGCGAGCGCCGCCTCGCGGACGGCACCTACCGCGACCTTCTCTCGGTCGCGCAGACTCCAGAACGCAAGGTTCCCGTCGTGGTTACCTCGCGTCTCGCCGACTGGGACGAATATCTCGAAGCCCTGCGCCATGGTGCCGTCGATCTCATACCCGCTCCCTGCAAGCCGAGCGATGTCTTCTCCGCCATCGCGCAAGCGCAACGCGAGGATCTGGGGCTTGCCGCCCATACGCCCTCCGAGCTCCAACTGCGCTCGGTCTCCACTTCCGGCCTGTAGCCGGTGGCATCGTCTTTCCCGGCTTGTCGCTCCATAGCCATTAGCGTTTCTGCTTGAGGATGTTTTCCGCTTGCTGACTATTCCGTCCGAGTGACGCGGCGCGCAAAAAGCTCTCTTTGTGTATCATGTCCTCCGTGAACTTCACCCTGACCCCCGTCGAAGCGCGTGTCCTCGGCTCGCTCATCGAAAAAGAGATCACCGCCCCCGAGTACTATCCGCTCTCTCTGAATGCCATCTTGAACGCCGCCAATCAAAAATCCAACCGCGATCCGGTCATGGACCTCGACGAAGATGCTGTTCGCCGCGCACTCCATTCCCTGAACCAGCAAGGTCTTGCCCGTTCCGCCGCCACCGACAGCCGTGTCCCTAAGTTCGAGCACCGCCTGGCAGAGGTCTTCAACTTTCACCGACACGAAATCGCCCTTCTATGTGTCCTCCTCCTTCGCGGCCCGCAAACTCCCGGCGAGCTCCGGACGCGCACTGACCGTCTCTATCAATTCGATGACCTCGGCGCGGTCCACTCCGTCCTCACCCTTCTTATGAATCGCGAGCCGCCGCTCGTCAAAGTCCTCCCACGCCAGCCGGGCACTAAGGAACCTCGCTCTATGCATCTGTTATCCGGCGACTACACGGAATCTGTGTCTGCGCCGGGTTCCACAGACGCGCCCGCAGCGGTCCAGACCGCCGACAAGGCCCCGGTCGATTCCAACAGACTTGCCCACCTTGAAGACCAAGTGGCCGCCCTTCGAACCGAAGTCGCCGAACTCAGAAATCTACTCGCCGCTTTCCAAAAACAATTCCAGTAGTCTCCATTCGTGTACCGCCGGACACGCGTCAACGCCACGAACGGATGACCTTCCCAATTCAATCGATCGTTGTTGCCCTGGCCTCCTTTAATGTAATTTGCTGAAGTTAAATGAGTTACGAGGTAGTCCCAGCGGTCTGTTATAGTACGCTTAGGACGACTGGGCAATGGAACCTTACATGCTCACCTTGTAGTCTGGACGCAGTTCGTTTGTCGGTTTCACACCAGATCGGAAGCTCCTCTTTGTCGGCAGCGGAGCTGTTCGCAGCAAAGGAAAAACAACAGCAGTGCCGGGTTTCCCCAACCCGCAAGGCCATTCAGGGGCGCTATGTCTCTAACGCCACGCCAAGTGTTCGCCACCCTCGAAGCTTCAGCTATCGTCCCTGGGGAAATGGAACAAACACATGAATAACAGGACCCTACTCGCTCTCATCGTGCTGGTCAGCGGCATGTTCGTCTTCCAGCAAGTGAACAAAGGTGCTCGCAGGTCCAGTCCCTTGCCAAAGGCCGTGCGAACATCGCCGCAACACAATCAGCACTCCGAAGCGTTGACCGAAGCCGACCCGTCCATCGTCGAGACTCCGCTCGTGCACGCGTCATTCCGCCCGCTCAACTTCGCGCTTCTCCGTGGCGGCTTCAGTTCCGTTAACGAATTCTTCGAGCGCGTCCACGACGATCCTGTCCTGCACTCGTTCTACGGCGATTGTTCCGACCGCAACGCTTCCATGCACGCGCTGCCCAAAGATATCACCGCCTTCAGCACCTTCCGCAAAGGCGAAAGGATCGCGTGGGCCCAAAAACCCCTACTCGTCAAAAAAGGTGAGTACGTAATGACCTTCTGCGGCAAGACGGTTCTTGCCCGCTGTGGCAATCTCATCAGTGTTTCCCCCATGCAGCCCAGCGAAGACGTTCCTCCCGCCGTTCTCGAAGCTCCCTCGGAGCCTGTCGAAGCCCCGCTTACTCTGGTAGCGTCGGCTGCTCCCGCTCCTGTAATTCCGGTCGGAGCCGCTGCCGTTCCCGCGGTTGCTGCAAACTCTCACGGCTTCTTTTTCGTCCCGCCCTTTTACATTCCACAGGGCGGTTCTCACAGCGCTCCTCGGCTGACGTCGGTCGTTCCCCCTCCGACAACGGTCGTTCCGCCGCCTACCACGGGTGGTCCTCCTCCTGTGACGACACCTCCTCCGATCACCAGCGCCCCTCCGCCTCCTCCGTCCGGGCCTCCGCCGCCACCACCAGGCCACATCTCTGGCGACGAGTTTTCCGGTCATCAGGCCTTCCTCACCCTTCTCATCGGCTTCTTTGTAATCGGACTTCTCAGGCTGACCACGCGATGAAAATCGGCGCCTACGTCCTCATCCTTCTTCTCGCACTGTTCGTCGTAGCCGTGCCGTACCAGATGCACGCCCACTGGGATACGCTCGGTCCACACTGGGCCACGGTCGCTTCGTTCTTCGTCCCCGGCTCCTACGCCGTAGGCGACCACGTCATCACTCCGGTCACTGACGTCACCATCACCTGGCAATGCTCGGGCGCCGAGAATATCCAGATATTCTCCATGCTCTTCGCCACTGTATTCCTCATGAACTGGAAGCGCATGCAAGGCTGGAAATCCGTCGTCCTTTACGTAGGTGCGCTGGTGGTCCTCTCGATCGTAAATTTAGCCCGCATCATCACGATTGTCGTGCGGGCCAAGGAAACCCACTACGGTTTGGCCAACACGCTGGCCCTCGCCCTCCTCATCGTTCTGGTCTGGAAAATAGAGTGGCTTCGTCCAAATGACCGGGAACCAGCCTCATCTTAGGCCGATAACGTCCGCGTCGAATCCACCGCATGCTAGTGGCAGGGCATGCCCGGGTCGGCCGCGTTTCGGGCGCGAACTGAAACTCGCAAGTTCACGCACTCCGCGCCTTTTCTAAGTGCCCTCACCAAAAATGCGGGGCGACTCTCTCGAGCCGCCCCGTGGCATTCCATGACTAAATCAATCGAACCGCCGTCAAACTCCGGCCGCGCGCCTACCCTCATCCTCCCGGATCGCCTTTCGAGCCTTCTCCCAATCCTCGGGCCGTATCTCCGTCAAATTGTGTTCTTTCTTCGCGTGCTCCGAAGCCGCACGCAACACTTCCTCCTCCGTGTTCCCACGCGCCTCAAACTTGCAACCAAGATGCACGTCGCCGCATTTCAAAACTTTACCCATGTGAAATCTCCTTACAGGAAAAATAGGGCGGGATTAGCCATGCTAGGCCCTTGCCGTCAGGCAAGTCAACGCGACATGCGGATTTGCAAAGTTCATTTCTGATTTCTGACTTCAAGTCCTGAACGAGGCAGTTGCATTTATTTAGGCTGTGTTAATCTCCCCGCGGTCAACCTATTTCGGGAAATCCGGGCAAATGTGGGTATCCCGGTTGAGCCCGTTGACAATAAATAGGCGCGTTCTGTGGGACGGGGCCTCGACTCGACGTCATTGGCGAATCCAGGCATGAAGAAGCTATTTGTCGCAGCACTGCTCGTCGGCGTCGTCCTCGTCCTCGTAGCTGCGTACGGTGTCGTCATCGTTCGCCGTGGCTTCAGCGCTAATGCCGAGCCTTCTTCGGTCGAAAAAGCCGTAGCGCGCACGGTCCGTAACATTTCCATCCCCAGCCGTGCTCGCAACGCAACCAACCCCTGGAAGCCCACGCCCGATATTCTGAAACAAGCCCACGAGGATTTCACCGACCGATGCGCCATTTGCCACGGCAGCGACGGCAGCGGCCAAACCCAAGTGGGCCGCAACCTCTATCCGAAAGTTCCTGATCTTCGTTCCCCGCAAACCCAAAATCTCACCGACGGTCAGCTCCACTACATCATCCGCAACGGCGTTCGCCTCACCGGCATGCCGGCATGGGGCAATCCCCACGACGAGTCCGACGATTCCGGTTGGAAGCTGGTCCTGTTCATTCGCGATCTTCGCCAGCCGACGCCCCAGGAAATCATTCAGCAGCAGCAAACCGCAACCTCCGCCCACTACGTTGGCTCCCCAAAATGTGAAAAATGTCACGCCGAGATTTATGCTCACTGGAAAAAGACCCCCATGGCCAACGTAGTCCGCGACCCGCGCGAACATCCCGACGCGATCATCCCGGACCTCGCCACCAACAAAGTCGCCAAGTTCACCAAAGACGACGTCGCTCTGGTGTACGGCAGTCTCTGGAAGCAACGTTACTTCACCAAAATCGGCGACGACTATTACCCACAACCCGCCCAGTGGGACGTCACCAATCACCTCTGGCGCCCCTACTTCGTAGCCAACGGTACGGACTGGTGGTCCACGCTCTACCCCCCGGATAACTTTAAGCGCCCCACCGGCCCCACCTGCGACGGCTGCCACTCGGTCGATTACAACATCCACACAAAACAAGTTGCCGAGTGGAATGTCGGCTGCGAACGCTGCCACGGTCCAGGCAGCGAGCATTCCGCGAATCCCACGCGCGCCAACATCTTGAATCCCGCGCACATGAACTACGTCCAAGCCAACGACACCTGCATCCAGTGCCATTCGCAAGGCCGTCCGCTTAGCGATCCTATAGAAGGGAATCACTACGATTGGGCGGTAGGCTACCAGGTAGGCCTGAACCTTCAGGATTTCTGGAAGCTGGAAGAACACACTCTAGGCGCTACGAGCTTCACTCACTACGCCGACGGCACCGCCCATAAAAACCGCATGCAAGGCAACGATTTCGTGCAAAGCGTGATGTACCGCCGAGGCATAACGTGTTTCACCTGCCACGATGTCCACGGCACCGACAATTACGCACAGCTCCGCAAGCCTGCCAACCAACTCTGCCTGGACTGCCACGCTCCGATGTCGCTGAATGGCCCGCGCACGCTGACCATCGAGGAGCACACTCATCACAAAACCGGCTCCGCTGGAAGCGAATGCATCGCTTGCCACATGCCAAAAATTGAGACCACCATCGCCGACGTAAAAGTCCGCGCCCACACGTTCGCCTTCATCACTCCATTCATGACCGACAGATACAACATCCCGAATCCGTGCACCACGTGTCACAAAGACAAGTCCACCGCATGGGCCACCCAAGTCTTGACCCACTGGCCGGAACGCTCCCCGTGGCGAGCCGAGTGATTTCTGATTGTTGTTAAGGTTTGTGCTCTGCCGCCAGTTCCATCGGCTCCCGCTCGAGTTAACAGTTTTCAGCACTATGTAGAAGCATGTCTCGGTTCCGTTTGATTTTCCTTTTCCCGAACAGAGACAAGATCGGGCTTTTGTTTCGCAGGGATTAATTCTTCGCGACGACGCGCAACACCCGATCTTGCGCTCGACAACACAAATGGTGCCTCATCCCAACAATGATTTGACTTCGCAGTGACACCAGCATCGTTCCGCATCGCTATTGTGAGAACGGAGCGGAATAGCCGCGACGGCCGCGGTGCTGGAATCCACTACGTTCAGACCATCGCTGCCGCGCTTTCTTCCGTCCCTGTGAAGTTCAGGTTGGCACGCATGGCGTGGCGACGAAATACATGCGACCCCGCTTGCTGCCGATACGAATCGGACTCACGGATGCCCAGACAAGCGACACCCTGCAGGGCGCTTTCATTGAGGACGCTACCACAGGCCATCCTTCCACCAGCCGTATCCATCTTCAAAGCAGTGCGGCTCGACGTTATAGCTAGCGATTCCATCGGCCCAGCGGGGACATCGCTGTCAGACCTGGACACCGCCTAATCAACATCGACAACTTGTGATCTCTCCGTGGTTGCGTCCGTGAAGCTCTCACTGGTGCAAAGGACCCGTGTTGCCCGGAGAACACCAAGCTGCGGCAGGCAGCCGCAATCGGAGTACCTGAAGTGATCTCAAAACAGGAGAGAAAAATGAAAGCAAAGGGAAGTGTTCTCGGCACGGCCTCCAATCGAAGGTCGTTCCTCCGAAACGGCATGGCTACTGCTGGTGCGGCCACCGTCGGTGCCGCTCTGTTGCCCACCGGTTTGCGAGCCTTCAACGATGATGATGATCGCGCTCCCGTCACCAAGGGAGACATCGCCATCCTTCGTTTCTTGAATGCCCTCGAACAGGTTGAAGCCGACCTGTGGCAACAGTACTCCGAACTCGGCGGCACGCAAGACAACGAAGTCTCCGGCGTCAACGGCGGCAATCCACTCTACACCGCCGCTCTAGAAATCCTCGATGGTGACATGGCTCAATACATCCACGACAACACCGACGACGAAAACAGCCACGCAGCCTTCCTGGGAAATTATCTGGAATCCAAAGGCGCCGAACCCGTTGACCTCAAAAAGTTTCGCGTCTTGCCCAGCAGCACCGCCCGCGGCGCGAAGAGTCTCGGCCGGCTCACAAATCTGACGCAGCTAACCATCGACACCAGCTTCTGGTCGCGTTACCGCAGCATCACCAACCCGGACTTTGATCCCATGGCCAAATTCGTTCAAGCCGTTCCCAGTTTGAACCACGGCCAACACACCGCCATCCCACGCTCCGACGCCGACACTGCCGGCAGCACCATCAGCGCCAATCCCGCGGATAATTCCAAATCCATCACCGCCCACCTCCAGGCCATTGCCTTCACCGCCGGTTTCCACTTCGCTTTCATAGAGCAAGGCGGCAGCAGTCTCTATCCAACCCTGGCCCAGAAAGTCACTAACCTCGAGGTTCTGCGCATCCTCCTAAGTATCGGACCCAGCGAGACCATGCATTTCCAGACCTGGCAAGATAAAGCCGGCAACGCGCTGCCTCTCACCGACGTCGACAACGGGCCTGGTGGCACCGGTGCCTCCGTGACCTTCACCGACCTCACCAAGGCCCAGGGCGAAACCGATCCCGAGTCGGTCAACGGCGATACGCTCCAATCCAACCTGATCATGCCCGAGCCCGCTCATTTTCTTCATGAGAGCCTCGGACCAGTGGCCATTATTCGCCCGACTTCAACCAGGAATGCCGGCGCGGTCGCGGCCGTCCAGGGCTTCGTCGCCGATGGTCTTTTCCTTGGACACAAGCCGCTCAACAAGCCGGAGTTCGTTCAACTCTTGCTCCGTCTCGCAGAGGAAGCGGACGAAGCCAGCCGCCAGTTCTGAACGGTTCTATTCTCGACAGAGCTCGATTCCAGACAAGCGCCATTCGACGCGAAAACCAAAGAGGCTCGGATTTTTCATCCGAGCCTCTTTGTCAATGCAGCCAGCTCTGCGAGCGTAGTTGTGTTCTATTGTTTCGGTTGATAGATGATCCGCTGGGGCCCTTCCACAATCTTGAAATCCCCCGGCACCGTGAACAGCGAAGCATCCGGCTCCGCCCGCACGATGTTTGTAAGCTGATAGGTCTGTTCGCCCATTCGCGGATCGCTCCGCTTGCTGTAGACCACGGTCTTCAGGTCGGGCGACGTCCACACCTCCGTCACAACCGTGATGGGTCTCTCGTTGCCAATCTCACCTGCCGGAATAGTGCGCGTGGTACGCACTCCATTTACGATGATGCCTTCCATCGTCTGGGAGCCAAGGTCTTCGGTGCTCACCTTGGACTGGTCGTTCGCGATCAGCGTTCCCTGCACCGTCATCGGAAGTGGCGGCAGCGCTCCCGGCCCCGGTACCGGCCCCGCTGTTGTGACACCACCACTTTCCATTCTCATAAACGCCACGTTGGGGCCGCCCACCGGAGCGGAGCCGCTGGTTGAAAACACGGAGAGCTTTTGCGCCGTCTTGTCGGTTAGGTTCAAGGTGTACGAGGTCTGCGCTACGGCGTCATGGATGAACACCAGCCGCGGTGCATTCGCGGCCGATAGATTGCCGATTGGCGGCAGTGCAGTTTCTTGTCGCGTCCGCCCTTGCGCATCGCGCGCGGTACTTCCGCTGCTGGTCTGCACAATGCGATTGCCATCCGCCAAGGTCTGCACGGATTCGTTGGTAATCGTCGCCGAATAAGGCGCACCCTGAACCGGTGTGCTCGCTCCCTTGTCAAATGCGCTCCAGGCAACGGCTGTGCCCGGACCAGCTCCTTGCATGGTTAGCGTCCCTCCCATCTGGCCCGTTCGATAGACCGTATTCCCCGGGTCTTGCGCAAACGCGCAGGGTGCGCCCGCCAAGATGAGGATCAAAGCAGGCTTCAAAGTTGATTTCATGGTTGTGATCTCCTTTCCAATCCAACAAGCCGCGGCTGCAGTCGAAGTCGTTGCGCCGATCCGTCCGGCGCAATACTCAGCTCGGCAACGAAGTTGATTCCTTCGGGTACCGCGCCTGGCGGAAACATTGCTTCCGCCGGAATCGCGATCTGAATCGAGGGCTCAGCCGAAGCCCAATTGGTACTCTCGCGCTGCGCAGGCCCCGCAGCTCGGCGCCGATGAATTCGCTTGTCAGGCGCCTGTGCTGTTCCAACGGCGATAGCCGGTGAGATCGAGGCCGTCGAAGCATCACGAAACATCGGGGGAGTGCCGACCGTTTTACTGGTCGCGGACTGCTCAATGCCCTTGCGCGGTAAGCTCAACAGAAGCGCAATTACTACCACCGCTGCTGCTGCCAGCGCTAGCGTCCATCGCAGCGTTCCGGGACCTTCGTGCGCTGCCAGCGTCTCATCACAGTACGCACTCACGCTTTTACTCACTTGTTCGTACGCGTTCGCTCGGCTCTGGCATTCCGCGCATCCTTGGACGTGCCGCCGCACCTCGGCGGCCTCGCCCTCCGGAAGCTCGTGGTCCAGCCAGGCAGTCAGTTTTCCTGGAAAGTCACACATTGCATTTCTCCGCCAATTTCTTGATCGCACGCTCCACTGTTTCGCCCACCGTGGACGTGGCCATCCCCAAGACGTCGCCGATTTCGCGATAGCGCAATCCTCCGGCACGCAGGAGCAGGCACTCCCGTTCCGACTGCGTCAGCAAAACAATGGCCTGCCTCAATTGCCGGAACTTTTCCTTCTCCAGCACCGCTCGCTCTGGCGTCGCCTCGTCTGCGATCGTGTCGACTCCCGCGTCGAGTGCTTCTGCGAAACGCCGGTGATAACTGTTCTGCCGGTTCCTGGCTTGATTGTGCGCGACGCGAAACACCCAGCTGCGAATGTTTTCCTGCGACCCGCCCGCAGCCAAATGCCGCTGCAGGCTAACGAATGCGTCCTGAACCACGTCCTGCGCCTCGTCGCTCGATAGTCCGAGCGATACCAGGTACCGCAGCAGCGGCTTGCGCAGTTCCCGATACAGGGTCGTAGCCTCGCAGGAGTCGCCTGCCAGCCGCAACAGCGGCAGCCCGAGGGGTACAGATTCATCGCTCATGAAAACCTCGGCATCGCGCCTCTATTCATATAACAAGCCACTACCTCGCTTTTCCGGCTCCCCAGAAAGAAATCAGAATGTATCCTCTTCGACTCGGCAAACCTCTGATAGAAAGCCGGTTTTCTGTCACGGGGTACGGCACCCTTCGGGTTTCAGGGTGCGGGTCTTGACCGTCATCAGGATTGGTCTTAAAACAAGGAGCCTTAATGGATTACAAACGACTAGGAAACACCGGTCTGCAGGTCTCTCGCATTTGCCTCGGTTGCATGAGTTACGGCAAAGTCAAAACCGGCGCAACCACCCGCTGGCCCTGGACCCTGAGCGAAGAAGACAGCCGCCCCTTCATCAAATCCGCGCTCGACCACGGCGTGAACTTTTTCGACACCGCCAACGTCTATTCCGACGGCGAGAGCGAAGCAGTGCTGGGCCGCGCCATCCGCGATTTCGTCCGTCGCGACGAGGTCGTCATCGCCACCAAAGTTTGGGGTGCCATGCGCCCGGGCCCCAACGGCCACGGCCTCTCCCGCAAAGCCATCTTCTCTGAACTCGACAACAGCCTGCAGCGCCTCGGCACCGATTACGTCGACCTCTACCAAATCCATCGCTACGACTACGAAACTCCCCTCGAAGAAACCCTCGAAGCCCTCAACGATGTCGTCCGCGGCGGTAAGGTCCGCTATCTAGGCGCTTCGTCCATGTACGCCTGGCAGTTCATGAAAGCGATCGGCATCCAGCGCGCCCACGGCTGGGCCACCTTCGTTTCCATGCAGAACTACTACAATCTCCTCTATCGCGAAGAAGAACGCGAAATGCTCCGCCTCTGCGCGTCCGAAGGCGTCGGCGTGATCCCCTGGTCCCCCCTAGCCCGGGGCCGTCTGGCGCGCCCTGCGCAGGACGAACCGCAAACCGACCGCGCCAGGACCGACGGCTTCGCCAAGACGCTTTTCGCCAAGACCGGCGATCTCGACAAACCCATAATCGATGGCGTAAACGAGATTGCTCGCGAGCGCAATCTTCCGCCATCCCAAATCGCCCTGGCCTGGTTGCTCCACAAGCCCGTCATCACGTCGCCCATTATCGGGGCCACCAAACACAACCACCTCGAAGACGCCGTAGCCGCCGTCAACGTAAATCTCTCCGACCAGGAAATCGCCCGGCTCGAAGAGCCCTATCAGCCTCACCCTCCCTCCGAAGCCTTCTCCTAGTCCAAAGCCGATGATTCGTGGCAAAGTCATGGAAAGGAGGCGAATCATGCGGATCGTCACGTATGGCGGCGCCGTCAGCCTCGACGGTTTCCTCGCCGGTATGGATGGCTCAATCGATTGGCTGCAGTTCAGCAAGGACGTCGGGGCGATCACCACTGCGTACTGGAAGGACGTGGACACCATCCTCATGGGACGCAAGACGTACGAGGTCGCCGCCGCTCAGCGTCCTGCCAAGAGCGCCAATGTAAAAAGCGCAAAGCGGCGTTCCCACAACGAAGCGGCCATGCGCACGTACGTCTTTTCGCGAACGCTTAAATCTCTCGACAAACCGGCCACCGAGCTGGTAACCGGCAACGCCGTCCAATTCGTTCGTGACCTCAAGCAACGTTCAGGAAAGGGAATCTGCCTCATGGGTGGAGGCGAGCTCGCACAGTCCCTCCTCGCCGCGGGCTTGGTCGACCACATTGGCCTGAACATCCACCCGATTCTCCTCGGCCGGGGAATTCCCACCTTCCGTGACCTCCCACATCGCGTGAAACTCGCGCTAACCGAATGCCGCACGATCGCTGGCGGTTGCATCTTCGCCAACTACAGAGTTTTGCTCCCCGAATAACTGCGTACCCCCGCTACGCCTTTGCACGAGGGTTTTGAGTCAGCAAAGCAATCGTAGTGAATCGTTACTTATGGTCTCGCGACACGCCGCAATGCGGACTCCCAGGGGTGGAGGTCATAAGGCGAAGCTCAGGCGAAACTCTCATTTACACCGCTACGCACCTGCTCCAAAACGGAACTTGCGTCCTGCGCGTTGCCCGCTGCCTGCGCCAATGCTGGGCGTTCCATACCTCCGCAGCACACCACCAGCAAACTCGGCTCTTGCCCCGACTGCCCGGCAGACGACTGTGGATCGCGGCTCGCCGCTCGATGTTCTGGCAGCCTTCCCGCTTGAATTTCCCGCGCCAATGTATTCTATTGATGCCTACATGCTTGGCCACCACAACGGTGCACCGGATGGCAGTCAGCCCATGTCCCCCCGCTGGACCCTCGTCCGCACCGACCACCAAGCTATCGGCCTGCAATATCTCTGGCTCGCGATCTTCAGCGTCTTCCTGGGCATGATCATGTCCCTCGTGATGCGCGTTCACTTGGTCTGGCCCGGCGCTCATTTGCCGTTTCTTTCCGGCCTGGGGAATTCTCCCGAGCGCTACGCCGCGCTCACTTTGCTCCACGGTTCTCTGATGGTCCTCATGGTGCTCACCGCCGCACCGCAAGCCGGATTTGGCAACTACCTCCTGCCCATCCAGATCGGTGCGCCCGACATGGCCTTTCCAACCCTAAACCTGCTTGCCTTCTGGCTCACCGTTGCCTCCCTTATTGGCATCACCATTGCTTTCCTACTGCCGCCACAAACCGGACTTACCCTCTGGATCGCCAGCATCGCCCTGTTCTGCACCGCCGCCCTTGTCAATGCTCTGAATTTCAGCGTCACTACCATCGACCTGCGCGCAAAAGGCATGACCCTCCCGCGACTGCCCATCACCGTTTGGGCGTGGTTCATCAACGCCATCCTGAGCTTGTTGATCTTCAGCATCCTGCTAGCCGCGTGCCTCTACCTCCTCGCCGACCGCATTCTCGGCACGCACTTTTTCTCGGTCCCAACACTCCTCTCATACGCTTCCATGAATTCTCAAGCGGTGGCGTTGCCGGCGCTTTGGCAACGCCTGTTCTGGTTTTTCGCGCAGGCGCAAGTCTATGTCGCCCTCCTCCCGTGCTTCGGCATCACCACCCACCTGATTGCGACGTTCTCGCGCAAGCCTGTTTGGGCCCACCGCGGCGTCGTACTCGCATTGTGCGCCGTTGGGCTGTTTGGCTTTTGCATTTGGGGACAGCACACCTTCGCCAGCGGCCTCAACCCCTATGCACCGCTCGTTTTCGGCCTGCTGGCTTCCTCGCTCGGGCTGCCCTCATTCATCCTGCTGGTGAGCTGGTTCGGCACTCTTTGGAACGGCAAAGTCCAGCTGACGACCGCGATGCTCTTCGCTCTAGGTTTCGTCTCCCTCTTTCTCGCCGGCGGGCTTTCCGGATTGTTTCTGGCGCGCAACGATCTCACTTCGACAGCAGCCAGCGACGATTTCATCACCGGCCATTTCCACCTTGTGATGGGCGTCGCCGCCACATTTGCGATGTTGGGCGCTCTGTTTTTCTGGTTTCCGAAAATGTTGGGTCGAAGTCTCGACGAACGCCTGGGCAAGATTCACTTCTGGATCACCTTCTTCGGCGTCTATTGTGTCTTTATGCCGATGCACTGGCTGGGACTGATCTCTCATCTGCATCTTTCGACCGAAACCGCGCTTACGCTCGCCAGCGCGGCTAGCTCCGCCATTCGAACGTTTGTGACCATCGCGACCCTGGTGACGGTTGCCGCGCAAGGGATATTCCTCGTTAATTTCGTAACCAGCCTGCGGAAGCGCAGCGAAGCAGTCGAGAAAAATCCCTGGCGCGCCACTACCCTCGAGTGGTCGCTCCCTTCGCCACCCCCACTCGGAAATTTCGCCGGCTCCGCTCCGGTCGTCTACCGTGGCGCCTACGAATTCGCTGTTACAAACTGCGCCGAGGATTTCGCATCACAGTCTCTTCCGACCGACGCCACGCAGCCAGCGCCGCCCGGCAGAACGGACGCAGGCCTGCAACCCCTGCCGCCATCCGCCGCAGGCGAGAGAACCATGTAGTGGCCGGTCTTTAGAGCGGTCGGCGCGTTCGTCGGTCAAGAACAGACGTTCAAAAGCAATTCGCACCCAGGAAAAGAACCATGCCGGGCACACACGTAGTCGACGACATCGAACTCATCATCGAAGATATCGGCGGAGGCGGCGGGAACAAGCCCCCGGCGGGCGGTGATGGCGGTGGCGGCGACGGAGATTCCAGCAAACGCCGTAAGCCCACGCCAACCTCGCCGCGCCGCTACCAGACCGCCGTTGTTCTGGCGATGCTTTCGATCGTGATGTTCTTCATGGCGCTCGCGGTTACGTTTCTGGTTCGCAAGATGAGCAGCGACTGGGTTCCGGTTCATCTCCCCTTCATGGTTTGGGTGAACACCATCGTTCTTCTCGCCAGCAGCGGCACGATCGAGCTCGCGCGGCGAAAACAAGCCGCCGCCGACCGCAAAGGCTTCCGCACCCTCTGGCAAGTCACAACCGCCTTGGGCGTCCTCTTCCTGATCGGTCAAATCGTGGCGTGGCGCGAACTGGTAGCCAAAGGCTTCTACGTCAGCACCAATCCCGCCAGCAGCTTCTTTTACATTTTCACGGCCGCCCATGCGGTTCATCTGCTGGGCGGCGTCGGAGCGCTGCTTTACGTCCTGCTGCGCAATTTTGACAAGACGAAGCTGACCCAGTCTGTCGCCGCTGAGGTGACCTCGCACTACTGGCACTTCATGGACGGATTGTGGCTGTTTCTGCTCGCGCTCCTGTACCTGGGGAAGTGACCAGATATGACCAAGCAATGAAGTAGCGACGTAACGAAAGGTGTCGAGAAGCGAGAGAGAGAGCAGCGCGCGCGAAAGCAACCGGTTCGGTTAGCAGTGAAGAAATTCGGAAATTGCTTCGGCAACACGGGCGATCTGTTCGGCTCGGAGTTCCGGATACATCGGAAGCGAAAGAACTTCCTTCGCGGCGCGTTCGGCGTGCGGAAAATCGCCCACTGTGTATCCGAGCGAAGCGTAGATCGGCTGTAAGTGCAGCGGCACCGGATAATACACCGCGCTTCCGATTTTTCGTTCGCCCAGCGCGCGATGTAGCGCGTCGCGTTTCTCCACGCGGATGGTGTATTGGTGGAAAACGTGCTCGTATCCCTCCGGCGCAACCGGCGTCATCACCCCGGGAACCTGCGAAAGCCGACGTGCATACTCCGCCGCGTGCGTTTGCCGCGCGCGCTGCCACACCGGCAAATGCCGCAGCTTGACGCGCAGAATCGCGGCTTGTAATTCATCCAAACGGCTGTTCCAGCCGGGCTCGCCGCTGACATACTTTTCGGTTTGCCCGTGATTCCGCAACACGCGAATTCGCGCGGCCAACTCCGCGGAATTGGTGACCACCATGCCCGCGTCGCCATACGCGCCCAGATTCTTCGTCGGATAAAAACTCAAGCACGCCACATCGCCGAGTGATCCGGTTGGCCGGCTTTTGTAAGCTGCGCCAATGGCCTGCGCGTTGTCTTCAATTACCGGCAAATTGCGTGCTTTCGCACACGCCACGATGGGGTCCATGTCGGCCGCAAGTCCGTAGAGATGCACGACGACGATCGCGCGCGTGCGAGAAGTAATGCGCCGCTCGAGTTCCGCGGGATTGACGTTGTACGTCGTCGGATGAATGTCGGCGAAGATGGGCTTCGCTCCGAGGGCGCTAACGGCGCTTCCGGTGGCGACGAACGTGAAGGGCGGCAGAATGACTTCATCGCCGGCTTGAACGTTGCAGGCGCGCAACGCGAGCATCAGCGCATCCGTGCCGCTGGCCAGTGCAACTCCATGCTGGGCATGGCAGAGCGTCGCGATTTCCTGTTCGAGAGCGGCGCCTTCGCGTCCGAGAACGAAATGCTGGGATGCGAGAACGCGATCGACCGCATCACGGATTTCGCCATCGATGGCGGCGTATTGCGCGGCCAAGTCCAGCTGAGGAATCGCTTCGTGCGTTGCGGCCGCCGTCGGATTCACGCTCATAGGAACACGCTCATGCCAAGAGTGTAGCGCAAATTCTTGCGTATCGAGCGCGTCCCCGGCGTTGGCGCGTGGCGGTTTTACATTCATCCGGGTGCGCGACCAGGGTTTGATTGCAAAGCGGAGGCGGTCATCCATAGTGAGCCCAACGCCGTTGGTGCCTAAATAATAAAGCGGGTAACGATTTGGCAACATACGAATTCACGATCGTTTGCATGCTGATAGTATTTACGAAGTGGGGATCGTCCCGGGGGACTCTCACCTTCTCTAGTTCCCGCACGACTTAACTTAATCCTTGACGGATGAATCTGGAGGAAGCATGAAGACGTTTAGCGGGGGTGTGTTGCGTCCGGGGCCCAGGAATACGTTTGGAACTCAGGAAACGATCGTATGGAACCGATTGGGAGACCTCTTGGGGATGAGTTTGCGCTTCGCCGGCGCAATCGTGCTACTGGCGGGCTTTCTAGCCGTGGGTTTGCGGGCACAGGATGTTGCGTCCATCACTGGAACGGTGACCGACAAGACCGGTACGCCGGTTTTCGATGCAAGCGTGAAGCTTATGGATACGCGCACGGGCGCGGTCTATGAATCACGGACGGGAAGTTTTGGGGCGTATCTATTCGCACGGGTTCCAGCAGGACAAGGATACGTGTTGACCATCAGCAAGGACAGCTTCAAGACCATCAGCATCTCGAAGCTGGTGCTGGCGGTGACGGAAACAGCGACCTACGACGTTACCCTGGAACTGGGAAATGTTTCGCAGACGATCCAGGTGGTCGCCAACAGCGGGGCGGCACTGAACACCACGGATGGCACGATTGGAAATGACATTGATACGCGGCGGGTTGCCGAACTGCCGAGCCTGTTTCGAACGAATGCGGCGGCGCTGCTGCAATTGGCGCCAGGCGTCATTGGTCACGACGACGCAGGACTCGAAGCCGACAGCCAATTGGGGTCGGTGACGGGTTCGCGTGCGGATCAAGGGAATATCACTCTGGATGGACTGGATGTGAACGACGAAACGACCGGGCAGGCATTTACGGCGGTAGGTTCGGCCCCCATCGATTCGATCGAAGAAGTCCACACCATCGTAGGTGGCGGGCAAGTGGGCTTTGGTCGAAGCAGCGGAGGGCAGATCAGCCTCGTGACCAAGAGCGGAACAAACGATTGGCACGGTTCGGCGCATGAATACAACCGGAATACACTATTTGCGGCGAATGATTTTTTTAATAACAAAAACGGAGTCAAGCGGCCACCGCTAAACCGCAACCAGTTCGGAGGCAGCGTCGGCGGGCCGATCCTCAAAGACAAATTGTTTTTCTTTTTCAACTATGAGGGACGGCGCGATGCCCTGTCGACCCAGGTACAGCAGGTGGTACCGAACAACACGTTCCGCAACGGTCAACTGAACTATGTGGACGCGAACGGAAACATCCAAACGACGACGACCGCACAGCTTCAAGCAATCGATCCGCAGGCAGTTGGAGCGGATGCAGCGTTCCTGAGCTTTGTCAACAGCCGGTATCCCGCGGGCAACGATCCGGGCCTCGGAGATGGCTTGAACACGACCGGCTTCATCTTCAACGCGCCGGACCACCGAAAAGACAATATTTTCACGGGACGCATGGACTACAGCATCTCGGCGAAGCACAAGCTGTTTGGAAGAATCCAGGAAGATCGTTTTAATGACGATCAGACGGCTCCGCAATTTCCGGGCGATCCGAATCCGCTGGTCAGCAATTTCAATCATTCACGATCATGGGTGGTCGGTGAAACCTGGTCAATTTCGAACAACCTGATCAACCAGGCATTTGGCGGGTTGACGCGCCAAGTCGACGATTTTCCGGTGAATTTCGCTCCGACGGCTCCTAATTTGCTCTCGCCAAGCCTTATCGCGAGCCCCTATGGCGATATTCGGGGACAAGGCCGAAATGTTGCCGTTCCAGAATTTCGCGACGACCTTTCTTACATCCACGGAAAGCACAGTTTGGTGTTTGGCACGGATATCAAACCGATCCGCGTGAAGTCGTCGAACCAAGCGGATATCAATTTCGTGAACATCGGACTGGGCGGAAACATCTTGGCACTGGACGCCTCGACACGCCCGGCCGACATCTCCAGCGATCCAGCGGCGCAAGCGGAATGGGACAACGCGTTCCCGCTGCTGCTTGGCCGATATAGCGAGACGAATGCTCTGGTCGCCTACGACAAGTCCGGCACTCCATTGGCTCCGTATACGACGACGAATCGAAACTTTCACTACAACGAATACGAGTTCTACGCGCAGGACAGCTGGAGAATCCGGCCGGACTTGACGCTGACGTATGGGTTGAGATGGCAATATCACAGCGTGCCCTTCGAAGCGAATGGTTTCGAGTCGGTACCGAGCACGAACATCGATCAGGTGTTTAACGCGCGGGTCGCGGCGGCGGCTGCAGGAACGTCGGGGAATGGTGCGGCACCGCTTGTCAGCTATGACCTGGGGGGAGCAGCCAACCATGCTCCGGGGTACTACAAACCGGAGTATCGCGATTTTGGACCAAGACTCGGGATCGCGTACTCGCCATCGTTCACGGACGGGTTGCTGGGAGCAGTGTTCGGCAATCGTAAGACCACCGTGCGAGCGGGCGCAGGAATCTATTACGACCGGGTATTGAGCACGCTATCGTTCGAACTAGACCAGCAGACCTTCCTGTTCGACTCGAACCCGACGTTATTCTATGGAGATCCCGCAGGTGGCAGCGACCCGACGACGAACTTGTTGTTGAGCCCGCGGTTCACGGCACTCGGCGCTACGCCGCCGGCACCAACGCCGCCAGCGGTGACCCCGCGACCAATAACGCCTAACGTCGATGCCTCTGGCAATCCTATCGGGCTCGCGGTGCTCGGCGGGTTTCCGAGTTTTCTGCAGTTCGATAAGAACTTCAAGACGCCCTATTCCGATACTTTCTCTTTTGGAATCCAGCGCGAGTTGAAGGGCAACGTCGTTGTGGAGGTCAACTATTTCGGCCGATTGGGCCGCAGACTGATCGCCGACGGCGACGCGGCGCAGACACTGAATTTCAAGGACCCAACGTCGGGGCAGTTTTTGAAGGATGCCTTCGGCAGATTGCAAACACAGGTGCAAAGCGGCGCACCGATTACAGCGCAACCGTGGTTCGAAAACCAGCTCTCGGCGACGGGCTTCAATTGTATGGCATTCGCGCCGAACTGCACGGATGTGGTTGCGAAATTCTTCCAGAACTTTGTAGCGGTTGGTGATCTCTCCAGCACAGTTCTGGAGTTGGCCAGGAATGGGATTTTGAATCCCAACGTCGGGCTGTACGCGCAGACAGGAGCCAACGGCTACATCGGAAATTATTCTTCGTCGTCGTACAACGCGTTGCTGGCGAGTGTTCGCAAGCGGTATTCCAACAATTTACTCGTCGACTTCGATTATTCGTACTCGCACTCGATCGACAACCAGTCGAACATTATCAACGACACGAACCAGTTCACATTCAGCGGACAGGGTTTGGTTTGCGACCTTACGAACTTGCGGACGTGCCGGGCGGATTCGCTTTTCGACGCTCGACACATCATCAGCGCCAACTACGTGTACGACCTGCCGTTTGGCCGCAGGCAGAGGTTCCTGAGCGGCACGAGCAACTGGGTGAACCAGATCGTAGGTGGGTGGTCGACTTCCGGGATCCTGAGCTATCGCACAGGCTTCCCGTTCACGACGCACTCCGGGACGTTCCCGATCAACTTCACGCAGGACGCGCCAGCGGTTTTCAATGGGAACCAGCAGGCGATCCGGCAAAACATCCACACCGATCCTACAACGGGTGCGATTCAGTTCTTCGCGGACCAGACGGCTGCTCTGGGAGCGTTTAGCTTCCCCTTCGGGGGAGACACCGGGACTCGGAATCCGGTGCATGGGCCGAGCTTTACGAACCTGGATGTAGCGGTGTCGAAGAACTTCGCGATGCCGTGGTCGGAACACCACACGGTGCAGTTCCGGTGGGAGGCGTTCAACCTGTTCAACCACGTGAATTTCGCGGTGCCCGGCGATCCCAACGTGCTGACCAACTCCAACAACATTCTGCTGAATCCGTCCGGCTTTGGGGTAATTACCCAGACGGCGGGTAGCGCGCGGCAGATGCAGTTTTCTTTGCGGTACGATTTTTAGCTGAGTATTGTTGTTTCCTTGGATGAGAGCGAATTCGGCGAGTGCCGAATTCGCTCTTTTTTGGTACGCCGAGCACGTTCGAACGCTGGGAGGTGCAAGTCCTCTTCACAACCTGATAGAGGTGAAGTGATAGCGAAGCGCAAGGGCGTCGCCGCGAGGTGAGGTCCGGAACAAGCGTGGAGCAAAGACGCGAGCCGATGAACAAGAACGGGATAGGAGGCAGGCTCCGCGTAAACAAGCCCCGACCGCCCCATCGCATTGGTTGCCCCACGCAATGCGTTGGCTACCCGATAAATCGGGCCGGTTAGAGGTTGCGGAGGTGGGCCAGGCGGAAAGGAGAGCCGAGATTTTGGCGCAAATCTAGCCAATGTTCTTCGGGGATGGAAAGGAAGACTTCGACTACCTGCGGGTCGAACTGGGTGCCGGAGCAGCGGCGGATTTCTTCGCGGGCGTGGGAGAGTGGAAGGGCTTTGCGGTAAGGGCGGTCGCTGATCATGGCGTCGAGCGAGTCGGCGATGGTGAAAATGCGAGCGCCCAGGGGGATTTGCTCGCCTTTGAGGCCGCGTGGATAGCCGGAGCCATCGAAGAACTCCTGGTGGGCGAGGACGATTTCCGCGGCATCGCGAAGAAACGGGATGCGAATCAGCATGTTGTAGCCGATTTCGCAGTGCTTGCGCATGATCTGCTTTTCGTCGTCGGTGAGCGGGCCGGGCTTGCGGAGAATGCCGTCGGGAATAGCCATTTTGCCGATGTCGTGAAGGAAAGCGGCGCGGGCCAAGACGGGAAGATAAGGATTGGGAACGGGCATGGTCTTGGCGATGGAGATGCAGAAAGCGGTCACGCGCTGGCAGTGGCCTTCGGTTTCCGCGTCTTTGAGGTCCAGGGCGCTGCCCAAGGCCTCGAGGGTATCGTCGTAGGACTGCTCGAGTTCGGCGTGCTTGGCGGTGAGCTGGGCGGTGCGTTCTTCGACGAGCTGTTCGAGGTTGCGCTGGTAGGTTCGGTTTTCCATGACCAGGCGGCGGTGCTGCAAAGCGCGGCCAACGCCGAGGAAGAGCTGATCTTTCTCAAAGGGCTTGAGGATGTAATCGTAAGCGCCGCGGCGAATGGCTTCGAGAGCGGTGGAAATATCGTGGATGGCGGTGACCATGATCACCGGGACTTCGGGATCGTATTGACGGAGCCAGTCTAGGAGCTTGATGCCATCCATCTCGGGCATGATCATGTCGCTCAGAACGAGATCGGGTGTGACGCGCTTGACCTGGTCCTGAGCCGCACGGCCGTTGCTAACCGCGGTGCATTGATAGCCCTTGGATTCGAGCATGGTCGAAACGACTTCGCGGATGGCTTCTTCGTCGTCCACGACAAGTATGTTTTCGAGGTCCACTATGGTTAGCTCCAGTAGTCATTATACGGGACGGCACAGGGGGAATGTGAGGTGCTTGCCCAGTCAGAAAATAGCGTGTTAGCGTCATGGTAACGCCAGTCATACAGGCTCCAGAGCACTCAAGACACGGCCCGTACGTCGATTCTTGCGGCTGTGGCGACACCGGTCGGGAGGCGACACCACGTGTTGGGGAACCAGGGGCTGCTCGCTATCACCTTCTTCGAAGCCACGGCATTCATCGTGCTGCTGGTACTGTTCCTTTTATTGCGGCGAGACCATCCGGCGAGCTATTTCCGTTTGTGGCTGACGGGCTGGGCCTGCCTGACGATTTCCTCTTTCATTGAAGCCGGATTGGTGCTGCGGCAGATTCCAGAGTTGCGGCTGGCGGCCCTGGCGACGCACGTCACCGCGCTGGTCGTGTTTCTGCTGGCGGTGATGCAATACACGACGGGAGGGCAAAAGCGCAGGTGGCCGGTGTTCCCGTCACTGGCCGCGACGGCGGCGGTGATCTACTGGTTCGAACGGGGACGTGATACGCAATTCGGGTCGCTGCGTTGGGAGACAGCGACGCTCGAGTCGCTGGTCTGTTTGTGGGCGGGCTGGTTGCTCTGGCGGGCGGCCGCGTCGCACCAAGGACACGGAGTACGGCTACTGGCCGGTGGATTCTTTGTCAGCGCGTTGAACGGAATGGACCGGCCGCAGTGGCTGTATCACCCGTTGTTCCTGCTGCGCGTCGCATTTGACCATTTGCTGTTGGTGGCGATTGGTATCGCCATGGTGGTGTTGGTTTTGGAGAGGGAGCGCGCGCGAAGCGAAGAGCTGAACGACAAGATGCGGAGGTTGACGCTGCTGATCACCGCGAGCACGCAGACATTGTCCGTGAACGAAGTTCTCGATCAAGTGCTCGGACAGTTAGTGGGAAGCTTGGGAGCGACGCACGGACTGGTGCGTCTGGCGGAAGGGCCGGCGAACGCGGTGCAATTGACGGCGCGGGCGTCGGTGGGATTCAGCCATACTTTCCTGCAGCAACATGGGCAAGTGCCGGCGACGGAACCCTGGATGAAACGGGTGATGGAGCAACAGTGCTTGTTTCTTCGCATTAAGGAAGAACAAGACGCCGCTGCCCGACAGCGAATGACCGAGAGTGGAATAAGCGAACTCGTGGCGCTGGCCCTTCCCGGAAAAGAAGGCCCACTGGGCATCATCGCGGTCGGGTCCACGCAACATTTAAAGTTTCAAGCGGATGAGATTTCCTATCTGGCGAATGTTGCCAACCTGTTGGGATTGACGCTGCAAAACGTGCGGCTGTTTGAGCAAGTAGCCACGGTCCAGCAGCAGTGGGCGTACACGTTTGATTCGATCGGCGATCCCATACTGGTGCATGACCGCGAATTCCGGATTCTGCGGAGCAACCAGCGGCTGAGTCATCTGCTGGGACGCGAAAGCAGCGCGCTCGTGGGGCGCGCCGTGGCTGACCTGTTGCCCCGGAAAACCGTACGGTTACGAGAATTGCCCGTATTGCGAGGGAGTGGCCGGGGAAGGTGACGACACTGATCCCTGGCTGCCCGGATATTTCCTGGCCTCGAATTCGACGTTTACCGATCCTGCAGGGAAGGCAGCTGGGCACGGTTCACGTGCTGAAGGACATCACCGATCGCAAGCGCGCCGAGGAAAAATATCGCACGCTGGTTTCCAATGTTCAGGAAGGGGTATTTATCTCGACGCCAGCTGGGCGCTTCCTGGATTTCAACGATGCGCTGATGCGGATGCTGGGATACGAGCACCGGGAAGAGTTGCAGAGCGTCGATATTCCGGTGATGTACGTGAATGCCTCCGACCGCGAGCGGCTGAAAAAGCTATTGCAAGAACATGGCTCGGTGGCGGATTTCGAATTCGAGATCCGGCGCAGAGATGGGGAAGTGCGGACGATGATGGAGTCGTCCATCGCGGTGCGCGATGCCGGTGGGCAATGTGACCGCGTTTCAGGGATTCCTGCTGGATATCACGGACCGGAAACGAGCGGAGCAGGAAATCCGGCGGCGCAATCGAGAGCTGATGGTGTTGAACTCGATCGCGCAGACGCTTACGGAGTCGATGGACCTGAATGACTCGTTGTACCGGACGCTGCGGCAGATGGCGGAGCTGTTCAGTCTCGATGCGTCGTCGCTGTATTTGTTTGACGAGCAGGGACTGACGCTGCGAAGGATCGCGGCGGTGGGCTACCGGTCAGAGTACGCGAGAAGTTTTCCGAAGGTGAGCGTGCAGCCGGAGCTCTTGCAGCACATCAAGGCGGTGCATGCGACGTTCCTGTCGGCACAAGGATTGCCGCTGCCGCAGATATTCCGGACGGTGCAACAAAAGGAAGGCATCGCATCCTCGTTCCTGGTGATTTTGTGGTCGAAGGACCGCGTCGGAGGAGTGCTGGCGGTAGGCAGTCGGGTGCCGCGCGAATTCTCTCCGGCGGATATCAATTTGCTGATCGCCGTCGGAAGCCAGATTTCGAACGCGATCGATCGCACCGTACTCTATGAGGAGACGCGGCAGGCTTACGACAACCTGCGACGAACGCAGGAGCAACTGCTGCACAGCGAGAAAATGGCGGCGGTTGGGCAATTGATTTCCGGCGTGGCGCACGAGTTGAACAACCCGCTGACAGCGATTCTGGGCTACAGCCAGTTACTTACCGCCAGCGCGGACGTCGGGCCGCAGGGGATCGAGTACACGGATAAATTGTACAAGCAAGCGCAAAGGACCCACCGGATCGTACAGAATTTGTTGAGTTTTGCGCGGCAGCACAAGCCGGAGCGAGTGGCGGTGCAGGTGAACCAAATTTTGGAAGACACGCTGGCACTGCGGGACTACGACTTGCGAATGAAAAATATCCGCGTGCACATGGAGCTCGCACCGGACCTGCCGGTAACGGCGGCGGATCCGCATCAGTTGCAGCAAGTTTTTTTGAATATGGTGAACAACGCCGTCGATGCGGTGCTGGAGGGGGCAAGCGACGGGGACATTTGGGTTCGAACGGGGGTGCGAGGCGACCGTCTAACTGTGGAGTTTGCGGACAGCGGGCCGGGGGTGCGAGAGCCTTCGCGCGTATTCGATCCGTTTTACACGACGAAGCCTGTAGGGAAGGGAACCGGGCTCGGGCTGAGCATTTGCTACGGGATCATCACCGAGCACGGGGGGACGATCGGGGTGCGGAATGCGCCTCCACATGGGGCTTCGTTTGTGATCGAGCTGCCATTTCAACCGTCCGAGAAGCCGCATCCGACGGCCGGTGGTTCGGCGACATCGGTGCGAGAGGGGCGGATACTCGTGGTCGATCGGGACCACTCCGTGCTGGAGGCGGTAGGGGCGATTTTGCGTGGGCGCCATCACACGGTTCGAACGGCGGTTGCTCTTAATGACGCGAAGGTTGCTTTGCGGAATCAGGAATTTGACCTCGTTGTGGCCGACCTGCAGGTTTGCGGAGCCGGAAAAATGGGGCTACAGGCGTGGCTTTTGGCGAATAAACCGGAACTCGCTTCGCGTGTGATCGTGATGCGGGCGACCGCACCGTCTGCACCGCCCAGCGAAGAAACGAGGTCGGCTTTGCAGGTCTTGCAAAAACCATTTAAGGCGGGCGATTTGCTGGCCGCGGTGGAAGCTGCGCTAAGCGGCGTCGATCCCGTCCCCATCGAGCGATGAGGCAATGCGGACGGCCATGGCGGCTCGTTCGCCGAGTTCGTTCATGGAAGTTTCCATCTGTACGGCGAGCTGGCTCACCATGTGGCTGAGCGCATTCAACTGTAGAACCGGCAACATACCGTAGTGGAAACCAGCCCGGATCATCTGATAGCGGCACGAGAACTTAAAGGACAGCCAAAGACGCTCCAATTCCTGACGAGAACCCACCGCAGGGGATAATGCCGCGACCGCGCGGGCCAGGCGCAGCAACCGATGAAAGTCCCCACGTAGTTGCGACAGATACAAGAGAGCAACACGGCGGCGCTCTCGGTGAACGCGTCGGGCGATCTTAGGAAAACCTCGCCGTGACAGGAACTCGATGTCTCCGGCTGACGACGCTTGCTCTATAAGCGCGACGTAGGTCGCGTGGCGCCGGCCGGATTCTTCCAGAGAGGCCAGATCGATTTTGCCGCGCGAGTTTTTACCTGGAATGCGAAGTGCCCATGCGAGCAACAGCAACAGGCCAAGGGCAATGAACGAAAAAATGAAGAGGGCGCCTGTCATGGCCGGAGTACCTGCGCTCTCAGGAATCTGGATAGTGCGTCGTTCAACGCCCGCAGACGGGCATTTACGTCTGGTGAAAGTCGGTCGTACGCGGATGGAGGCAATAGCGGGGGCTTGTCGTCTACCCGGACGCGATGGCGCAGGGCCACCGCCCAGGCAATTTGAACCGCGAGAAAGGTAACCATTTCCAGGTAGTTCCAAACTACACCGGAGTCAATGAAGTGGCGGAGAAAAAGCGTCTGAAAAAGCGTATTTGCCACGACGACAGTACACGAGAAGACGCAGAATCCGGCCAGAAGTGCTTTATAGACGGGATCGATCGGAATCGAATAAAAGCGAACCAGCAACAGACAAGAAATCAAGGAGAGGGCAAAAGTGAGATGATAGCCGCGATTGGCAATCATTAATTTCCATTCCGGCGACTGCTTCGCGCTCTCCAACGCGTGCCAAATCACAATGACGGCCGCAAATACGATCAATCGCCATGCGAGCCCCCAAATCCCCGCGTAATGCCGCAGGACGCGGTAAAGGACTTCCGTGGCCGCGAGAGTTTGCAAAATCAGGATCAATGATTCCGAAAGCCAAGACGATTGTCGAGCCTCATGCGAGTTGAACCCAAACTGGGAGTACATGAAAAAGAGAAGGGCGGCTTGGCAGAGGTTGAGTGCAATATAAACAGAAAAGAACGGAAGCGTATGAAAATGGCGCCTGGTGACGACCAGAGACAGGACGGTCATCTGAACCATAGCGCTGATAGCCCAAAGTAAAAGTATCAAAGGAGGTAAAGTCGCCATCGCGCCGAATCGTACCACGACCGGAGAGTAGCGGCGGACGAATTTTTCTTCAACGGGCGATGGTGGAGGCGGCGTGTCGGCCGTGGCTGCGGCTCTCTTGGGCTTTGGCCTCCGCCTAGTTGTCGATAGAGAAAATTCCACAGCCCATCGCGAGGCGGGCTGTGGAGGGGCTTCTCTCAGCGTCCATAGTGCATGGTTGGAGCTCCAACACCGGCCGATTACAGAAGAAAAACTAAGCAGATAGGATGGATGGCTTCATCGGCGGAGTGGGCGGCGGCATGGGTGACCCGCTGGCGACCAAGGTTGATTGGTAGAGAACGGGCGGAGTGGGCGGCGGCATGGGTGACCCGCTGGCGACCAAGGTTGATTGGTAGAGAACGGGCGGAGTGGGCGGCGGCATGGGTGATCCGCTGGCGATCAAGGTTGATTGGTAGAGAACGGGCGGAGTGGGCGGCGGCATGGGTGATCCGCTGGCGACCAAGGTTGATTCGTAGAGAACAGGCGGAGTGGGTGGCGGCATGGGTGATCCGCTGGCGAAGAGCTCATGATTCGGGCCGGAGCTGCTGCTCGGACCTATGTTGACGCAGTTAACAACAGGGAGTACGATCAGCAGCGTTAGGGCCAGCAAAACGAAAGCGTAAGAAGCCTTTTTGTTCACGGGGACTTCCTCCTGCGTAAAGATTGGGAGGAGTTCGAACGAACCGAATGTCGGGCTGAGAAACGTTCTGTCTTCGGAACGAGCTGTCTTGGGAGCGGCGCAAAATGGAGACGATGATGCAGTTGCAACAAAATCGCCGCGTCATTCAGGATTTCACCTCCAAGACGCTGGCGGCCATCCCCAGCGCTTTTGCGCGGCTTACCTACTTGGCTTCTTTGCGGGATCTCTCGAGCGGGCGCTACGCTCACGCGGGCTTGACGGCCGTTTACCAGCCAGAGGCGGTCCAACAAGCGTTGGAGCAATGCCACGAGGAGATATTCGAACGGATTCTGGAATCACCTTTGGAGGAGCAGGAACGCGATCTTCGAGCGCACCTGGAAACCATGGAGCCTGGCTTGGGTGTTGCGGTACTGCATTGGCGCAAGCTGGAGGCCTACAGGACGTTGCTCCCCGTTGAAGCGCCGGATTACCTCAAGGATCTTTTTTGCTCGAATATCCGCGCGTTGCTGGAGATTCTGGAAGCGGAAAACTGCAAGGCTCGTTGAAGCGGGTAACGATGCCAATGACCCGGCCGACTACTTCGGCTTCGTCAGGGACCAACCAGGACTCCGGCAGACAGCGGGATAGTGGATGGGGTTGCATGACCAGGCGTGACCCAGCCTGGTGAAACCACCCGCAGCGATAACCGCCTCGGATTTCGACGAAGTACATCGGCCGGTCATATTCGGTGGTCCAATCGGTCTCCTCGATGCGCCGCATCGAAACGTCCACGAGCACAATACTGCCCGGCCGAAGCAGCGGCATCATCCGGCGGTCATCTAGACCGATGTACCCATAGCGGTGGCGCTCACTTCCGCCCGTTAAGACGCCTTCGAATTTGCCCCACTTTTCGACCATGCGAGACAAAAACTCCGTGCGTTTGGGGTCGAACGCCGGATCAAAGTGCACCGGGATGCGCAAGGTGGCTGGGGAAGCCATAAGGTGACTCTGGGGAGCGTGAAACAAGGCAGCGTCGCCGAAGAATTCGTCGATAGGCACCTCATACCAGCGGAATATTTCCAGCGGATTGAGGTGGTATACGACGGCCAAAGTGTAGACTTTATGGAGACTAGGGACGACCCCGCGGTTCTCGATATCCGCCAGGCGGCTGATGTGAAGGATGAACTCGGATCGGCCACGCTGCGCCGCGAGCTCAAAACTCGATCGCTCGACGTCGCGGTAGGTTAAGCCAAGCCGTTCGCGGACCTGCCGCAAGCAGAGGCCGGGGACCATAGTTTCCTCAGGTGGGCCAAGAGCGCAAGGCAAAAGGGTACAACAGAATTACCAGTTTGTTAAACATTCGGAACACGCCCCGGAAAACATCCGTGAAGGTTCGCAGCGTGCGGATGGTCAAGGATGCGGGATCGGCAGTAGAAACTGCGCCAAATATGACCCTCTTGGGCGTGTGAATTGGGAATCTGTTATTCTCGAAAGATGATGGCCGCGTTCGAGAAATTCCGCGTTTTTCGCATCTTTGTACCACTACTGGCATGGATGTTGCTGCCGGGGACAGCGCTCCTCGACGCGCAGCAGGCCACTGCGCCCGCGGGTCCGGGCGCACCGAGTGCCGCCGCTACCAATGCGGAGTTTGCCGCGGCCGCGGATGAGGTGCTGCAGCAAATGAGTGAAATCACCGGCTTGAAGCTGCGGACCCCGCTGAAAAAGAGCCTGCGATCCCGCGAGCAGATACGCGCCTACGTGATCAACGAAATGAATGAGGACAAGGATCCCGCCGAGCGCTACGCGGGGCAGCGCAGCGCGGAGGCATTCGGTTTGCTTCCCAAGGGATTCAATCTGGACACGTTCATGGTTGATCTGCTTACGGAACAAATTGCAGGGCTTTACGATCCCAAAACGCATGAATTCTATGTGGCGGACTGGATTCCGGCGGCGGATCAGAAAATGGTGATGGCGCACGAGTTGACGCACGCCTTGCAGGACCAGCATTTCCAAATTGAGAATTGGGCCAAGGCAGCGCGGCCCAACGATGATGCGGAGTTGGCGCGCGAGTCGGTGTTGGAGGGCAGCGCGATGGCCGCCATGGTCGACTACTTGCTGCAGGGCACAGGGCGTTCGCTTCAGGACTTACCGGACATCGATCCGTCGATGCTCATCGGCGACATGGAGAGCACGCCGATGCTGAAGAAAGCACCGCCTTTTTTGAAGGATGCGCTGATTTTTCCTTATCTGGACGGCCTGAATTTCTCCGCGGCGGTGTTGAGGCCCGAAGGCTGGAGCGCGTTGCCCGGAATATTCGCGAAACCGCCGGTTTCGACGCAGCAAATCTTGCATCCGGCGTTGTATAAATCCGGCAAGATCCCTCCGAAGATCGTGGTGCCTCCGATGGATAAAGAAGTCGGGCCGGATTGGACCAAGCTGGAAGACAACATCATGGGGGAGTTTGGGTGGAAGGAAGTGTTAAAACAGTTTTTGGGTGAGGAGCGAGCCACCCCGATTTCCTCCACCTGGAATGATGACCGCTACGTTGTGTTCGAGCAAAAGAAAACGAAACGCCTTTTGCTGATCGCGCGGCTGGATCTGGCAACGGAAGGCGACGCCGGACATTTTTTCGCCGCGTACTCCGAGGCCTTAGCGAAGAAGTACGAGCGACGAACGGGTGAGGACCGTCAACATGCGTTTCTGACGTTCGATACTTCTGAAGGAAGCGTATTTTTGCGATGTGTCGCCGCGGGGTGCGTGATGCTTGAGGGCGGTGACCGACCTTTATTTGAGAAGCTGAATAAGGAACTGCAGTGGAGCATCCTGCCTGAGAGGGGTTCCGAGAAGAAGGTGGCGAGCAAAGCCGCATTGCCCGCAGCACGTTCTGCTTCCCGATGACACGAAACAAAGGCTGTTCTCCTGGGGCGTTTACTGGCGTTGCGCCTGCGAACCTTGGCTCAAGCGGCTAGCTGAAGTGCCAGGAGTGTTAGATCGTCGCTTTGTTTTGTTCCCGCCGTGAAATTTCGCAGATCCGACAGACAATGCGACAACAGATCCGCTGGAGCACATTTGCCGTGCGCGTGGGCAACTTCTTTGACCCGGTGGATGCCGTATTCTTCGCCTTTCGCATTGCGCGCTTCGGTCAGCCCGTCGGTGTAAATCAGCAAGGAATCGCCGGCCTCGATCGAGAAGCGATCGACAGGGAAGTTGGTGTTCGTGAACATACCGAGTGGAACGCCGGTGGCGCCCTGGGACTTCGTATCCAAACCGCCGAGATGCAAAAGCGGCAAGTGTCCGGCGCTGACGAGCTCGACCGAGCCGTCGCGCGCAGCGCGGCCGACCACCAGCGTGGCGAATTGACCCGCGAGGGTGCTCTCCGAGAAAATGCGATTGGCGGCTTCCACCATGCGGTCCAGCGGCAGGTCGGCATCGGCAAGACTGCGAAATGTTGCGTGCAAGTGGCTCATGAGCATGGAAGCGGCAACACCTTTGCCGGATACATCTCCGAGAAGAAACAACAAGCTGCCCTTGGATTCGAAGAGATCGCAATAGTCGCCGCTCACCAGGCCGGCCGGCGCGTAATGCAAACGAATCTGCCACCCGGCGGGAGAAAAATCGCGTGGGGGCAGCAACGCTTGCTGAATGCGAGCGGCCAGCGCCAAGTCGCTTTCCAGGGCACGGCGTTCTTCGCTCGTCAAATCATCGAGACAGAATTGGAGCAACGGGTCGGCGAGTAAGCGCTCTGCTTCGATTGGCTCGTGGCAGGTATTGCAGAGTCCGTACGTGCCCGTATCCATGCGGGCGAGCGCGGCGTCTACGTCGTGCAGCAGCGAGGATAGAGAAGCGTCCGCTCGCGGCGATCGCAGCGCGGATTCCAGGCGCTCGTGCCGGCGGACTAGTTCGGTGCGAAGGTAGGCTTGCTGTGCAGTGGCCATTGGATTCCCCAGTGAAGTTTGCGGACTTGTTGCCGAAGTTTCCATCCGATTTCCTTCTTCAAAAGCGAAGTTTGCGACACTCCGTGACCCGGTCACTCCGCTTGGTCACGCGGGGCCGCGTGTCGCCGGGTTCCGGCAACAGCGTACCGCTTCGTAACGACATTCGATGCTGGAGGCGGGTAACGCGATTCAGGGATTGCTGCTCCATTCGAGCGATGCGGGCGACGGCGTAGGGGTCGCGGGAACTGCGGCGGAGGCGCGCCGCTTTGGCCAGCGCAAGTCGTGCGAATTCAACGGCCCGAGCGAGATCCTTCACGTGGCGCTCGTAGTAGAGGGCCAGCTGCTCGCATGCGTGGATGGCGTCGAGAGCATCGTCGGTCACCTCGGCAGCCAGTTCATGCCACAGCCGCGCGGCGTCGGCGTGGTCGCCCCGACGCTTGGCAAGGAGTGCCAACTCGCGGCGTGCTTGGGGACGAAATTCGGCAGGAAGGCCAAGATCAAGCGCTTGCGAGCACGCAGCGTGGGCACGGTCGGAATCGCCACGACGCTGTAGGAAACGCGATAGACCGAACAAATCGAGGCTGTCGATGGCTTGCTCCGAGCGATTCTCTGCTTCCAGCAGCGAGTCAATGCGATCCATGATGGCCGCGAGGCCGCGCAAATCCATCTGGTTGTGGCGTACGACCGCCGCGAGGGGTTCGGTGGGGCCGCCGCGAAGGTAGTCGAAATAATGTTGGGGAATCAGCGAAGAAAGCATGTCCTCTTCACGGTGCCAGCCTAGCTTTGGCGCGTCCAAGACGTACCGCTCCAATTCGACCAGGCGTACGGAGCCGAGGCGCAGCTTCCAAAGCGCGCGCGCGGGATGTAGCAGGTCGAGATGCGCGGCCAGCTGAGGGGTAGCGATGGCTCGTGTCATCGTAAACCTATTCTCCAGCAGCGGCCAGTCGAAGGATTTGCCGTTGAAGGTGACCAGCACCGGACGTTCGGCAAGGCGCGCGGCAAGCTCATGAAGAATGGAGTGTTCTTCGTGGAAGTCACGCATAAACAATTGTTCGACTTGCAAGCCGCCGGCATCCCACCACGCGAGGCCGATCAGGAATGCATAGGTGCCGGTTCCGCCGGAAAGACCAGTGGTTTCGGTGTCGAGGAACAACCATTTCGCGGGGTCAGCAAGCGCCGTCTGCGACCGCTTGGAGAGCTCCACGTCGCGTGTACGGCACAAAAGTTCGAGGGTGCGGCTGGATGGCTCGGCATATTCCGGTGTGGAGAACCAATTGCTCACCGACACGTGCTCGCCGTAGTGATTCGTGGCAATAGCTGCTCCGAGGAGGCGCGAGAGCGAGTCTTCTTGCTCCGGGGCGTGTCGCGTGGCCGGACGCGCCGCCATCGCACGAGAGGGCTTCAGGGCCGCGAGCCGGGAAAACTTGTTGGAGTTGTCGGCCAGACCGGGCATCTACGCACACAACCGATCGAGAATGGCCAGCGCCGCCTCTTTGGCACACGGCGCGAGATCGCCGGCTGGTCCGACGCAGGACGGGCAGCCTTGTTCGCACGCGCAACAAGCAATCAACTCGCGTGTCTTGGTGACGAGTAATTCGTGTGCGCGAAACAGCGGCTCGGAAAAACCGATGCCGCCTGGGTAAGCGTCGAAGAGGTACAAGTTCGGCTCGAAGAATTCTTTTGCCTTTGCGGCGACCGCTTCTTCCATGCGCACGGAGACGATTCCATCGGAGTCCTCTCCGGGTGTCGGGGGGCGTTCGCCGATGGCAGCGCCCAGATCTCGGCGATCGCACATCAAGAGCAAGGTCGCGATGGATTCGAGCGCGTGCAACAGGCCGAACATGCCACTCTGCCGCTCACTGATGGTGAAGGGCAGCGACTCGAGCAAATCCCGCTCCAATGTGATCCAGTACGAAGTCGTGTGCATTTCATTTTCAGGAAGTTGCAGGTCGCCGGCGCCGATATTCTCGTTGGTGAAGAATTTTATTTTCTTGAATCCGACCACTTGCGAGCGAACCAACACGTCGCCGTGGGAACGTGCCGCGGCGATTTCCGGATGTGATTCCCTCGCGCGTGTCTGCTCGGCAATTTCGAGGACGCGCACCTGGGTATAGCGAATCGCGTCGGTGTAGTAGTCAACGTCCACCTGCTTCACAAAAGCCTTGCGTTCTTTGAAGTCGAGATGCTCCACGTGATATTGCTGCGCTCCGTGCAGGTAAATGGCTTTTTCGTGGACGGTTGTCAGCGCGCTGGAGAAATCGACCTCGCCGATCACTTCCGGCTCGCCGGTGATATCGATGATCACGAAGTTGTCGCTGGTGACCGAGCGCAAGCTAACGGTGTCGGCCGGGTAGGCTTCCTGCGTCCAGTGATAATGTTCGCCGGCGCGATGGAGAAAGCCCGCTTCGGTGAGACGCGCGCACAGGTCGGGCACATCGACCTCGCCGAACGGCTCACCAGGTCCGATGGGAAGCTCGAATGCCGCGCACTTCAGGTGATTGATCAGGATTTCGAGATTGTCCGGCTGAATGAAAGCGTGCTCTGGCGTGTTGCCGAAAAAATAGTCCGGGTGGCGCACGATAAATTGATCGAGCGGCGCCGAAGACGCGACCATCACCGCGCACGAGCTGCCGCTGCGGCGCCCGGCGCGTCCCGCGCGCTGCCAGGTGCCGGCGATTGTGCCGGGATAGCCCGCCATGACCACGGCATCCAGCGATCCGATGTCGATGCCCAATTCCAGTGCGCTCGTCGATACCACGCCGCGGATGCGGCCATCTCGCAGGCCACGTTCGATTTCGCGCCGTTCGCCGGGAAGATAGCCGCCGCGATACCCACGAATTGTTTCCGGATTGCCTGGTCGCCGGGGATTCGCTTTCTGCAGATAGGTCAGAAGCAATTCTGCGTGCAGCCGCGAATTCGCGAAGACCATCGTCTGCAAATTGTGCTTTAGGAATTCCTGTGCGACGCGAGACGACTCATTCAAGTAGCTTCGGCGAATACCGAGCGCGCGGTTCACTACGGGTGGATTGTAGAAGACGAACGTTTTCTCGGCGGCGGGAGCGCCGTTGGCGTTGAGAACCTCCACCTCTGCTTCAATCAATCGCGAAGCCAAATCGCCCGGGTTCGCAATCGTCGCGGAGCAGCACACGAATTGCGGTTCACCTCCGTAAAAGCGCGCGACACGCCGCAAACGCCGCAACACGTTGCACAAGTGGCTCCCGAACACGCCGCGGTACATGTGCAGTTCATCGATCACAATGTAGCGCAAATTTTCGAACAGGCGCGTCCAGCGGGCGTGCTGCGGCAGGATGCCGGCGTGCAACATGTCGGGATTGGTGAGGACGAGATGGCCCTTTTCGCGGATGGCTTTTCGCGCGTCGGCCGGGGTGTCGCCGTCGTAGGTGAAAACTCCGAAGCGATTGTCGAGCCGCTGGTTGACGTCATGCAACTCGGCCAGCTGGTCTTGCGCTAGCGCTTTGGTAGGGAAGAGATACAGAGCACGGGTGTCGGCATCTCCAAGGATGGCGTTCAAGATCGGAAGGTTGTAGCAGAGCGTCTTGCCGGACGCGGTTGGCGTAACGATGACCACGTTCTTTCCTGCGTGCACCGCTGCAGCGGCCTCAGCCTGGTGGGTGTAGGCGCGTCGAACTCCCTTGCCGGCATAGGCGGCGACCAGGTCTGCGTGGATCCAGGAAGGGAAGTCCGCCCACTGCGCGTCCTTTGCGGGAAAGCGGCGAACCGCGGTGATGATCTCGCCCGTCGGGTCGCGCTCGAGCAAGGCGTTCACGACGCCGAATGCGCGTGCGACGGACGTTGTCGATTCTGGCGTTCGGGAAACGGCGATTGAGTTCGGCATGCTCCTCCATGATTCGCTTTTTGTTCGCTACCCTAGCATGGCGAGATAGCGGGCGCAAGGCGGAAGTGGGCTCTGCGAAAAAAAGCGCACGAATCGTTAACCCGATGCCCGGTCACGGTCGGCAGGGAATTAATGGTCAAAGGGGAAAGTTGAAAGCGGGCTAGTGCCGCAGCCGCAGAATCATCACCGTGCCCACAAGAAAGAGCACGGCCGAGGTCCCAAACGCCGCTTGCACCGAGAATGCGCTCCACAAAAAGCCAACCATGAGGCTCGATATAAAGTCGCCACCGGCGTTAACGGCGGCAAGGGTCCCAAACGCCATCCCATGCTGATCTTTCGGCACGAGTTCCGCGGCCACCGAGTCTTCCAAGGCTTCTTCTGTGCCGATGTACAAGCCGGCGAGTATCGAGATTACGACAAGCAGCACCAGCGAATGCGTTTCGGTGCACAGCAGTAGCGCCGTGACCACCGCCAACCCGAAACCTGCAGCGAGGACGAATTTGCGCTGCCGCACATGGTCGCTGAGCCATCCGCTCACATACGCAGAGCCCGCGTAAAACGCGTTGTGCAACGTGTACAGCGCCACGGCAATACTCGCTGCGCGCGCCGCGCCGTGCACCGGTGCAAGCGCTCGGGACGCGTACAGAATCAGCATCGTGTGCGAGAAATCGCCCGCGCCAAATACCCCTATGCCCATCAGGAACCGCCGAAAGGGAGCCGGCAACAGTTGCAATCCGGCGGCAAACGACCGTTGCGGGCGCGCCGCCATGGGACGCTCGCGTACCAACAGCCAAAACGCCGCCACCGCCACGAGTCCGGGGAGCAGCGTCCACAGAAACACCGTCCGATAGGAATGGTGTGTGTGCTCCAGCAGCCAGAGCGCGGTCAGTGGTCCGGCGATCGCGCCTACCGTATCCATCAGTCTTTCGAAGCCAAACGCACGCCCGTAGGCTCCCGGCCGAACGTCTGCAGCGAGAAGCGCTTTTTTCGCGGGCGACCGCACGCCTCGCCCGAGCCAGGCCACGACACGGCCGAAGAGCACGTGATACGCCTGGGTTGCGAACGCAAAGGAAGCAGTGGCCAGCGCCGTAATCGCGTACCCGAACACGGCGAGCGGTTTGCGGTGTTTTAGTTGGTCGGTGTAGTGACCAGCACCCAGCTTGGTAAAGCTGGAAAGGCCGTCCGCGATGCCTTCAATCGCCCCCAGCCAGGCGGGCCCTGCGCCAATCGCTGCGAGAAAGGCGGGCAACACCGCAGTCGCGGTTTCATGGCTCCAGTCGCTGAACAAGCTGGTCAACCCGACACCCAGTACCGTTCGATTGAGCCAGGATTTCTGTTGGGTGGGTTCGGTCATTGTCCGTGAGTGAGTGGCCGTAGGGTTCAATTTGGTTAAAATGTCGATGACTGCGTCCAAGAATATCGCGAAGAGAGCAGGGAGCAAAATGAGGATCGCCATCCTATCGGATATTCACGGCAATCGACGCGCCTTCCAAGCGGTTCTCGCCGATCTGCAGCAGGTCGCGCCTGATCTCGTGGTTCACGGCGGTGATTTGGCTGCCGGTGGCGCTCACCCGGCGGACATAATCGATCAAGTCCGCTTGCTCGGTTGGCCCGGAGTCTGCGGGAACACCGATGAGATGCTCTGGGCCCCGGAACGTCTCTCGGAATTTGCAACAGCGCAGCCGAAGCTCGCGAATATTCTTGCCGTGGTTCAAGCAACGATCGCTCCCACGGTAGCCGGCATCGGGGAAGAACGCCTGCGATGGCTGCAAAGCCTTCCTTCCCTTTACTCCCACGAGGTCTTCACTCTAGTTCACGCCAGCCCGGGCGACTTGTGGCGGGCTCCCCTGCCCAACGCCAGCGACGACGAGTTAGGAAATACTTACAACTCTCTTGAAGCTCGGGTAGCCGTCTATGGTCACATTCATTGCCCCTTTATTCGCCGGCTCCCCCGCATGACCGTCGCGAATACAGGCAGCGTGAGCCAGTCCTACGACGGAGACACCCGCGCATCCTACCTGGTAATGGATGGAGAGGAACTCACCATTCGCCGCGTTGCATACGATGTGCAAAGCGAAGCAGAAGAACTCCTGCGCTCCGGCCTACCCCATGCCAGTTGGGTGGCGCGAACTCTCCTCGCCGGAAAGTACTGTCCGCCCGAGTAGGCCGAGGCTTCGGACAAAGAATTCCGTCAGGACTTCAGTCCGGCTATTTCCTCGAGGCGCGGTACAGGATCACACGGACTTTCTCGAGGGTAATCAACCCGCCCTCCACCATCTCGTCGAGTCTCGGCAAGATTTTCTCGATAAATTCGGCGGATTCGATGACTTCCAGAATGATGGGCAAATCCTGCGAGAGCCGCAGAATCTTGTCGGTGTGATAGATGCTCGACCCGCCGTACCCTGCGACGCCACGCAAGACCGTCACTCCCGAGAACCCATCCTTGCGCAACATCTCGACAATAGCTTCATAGAGCGGCTTGCCGTGCCATTTGTCGGACTCCCCGATGTGAATGCGCATCAGCGTTTGCTCGCCTTCAAATTTCTCGCGCGTCATAGCAACTCCTAGAAACGATTCGCTAGGCGAATGCCTGCGACTGAAAGCAATAGTCCCGCCACGACACTAGCCGCAACGTAGGTGGTGGCCGGGATCCACTCGCCATCTTCGAGCATCTTGGCAGTTTCCCAACCAAAGCTCGAAAAAGTAGTGTAGCCGCCGAAAAATCCCACGGTAATCGCCACACGCCAGTCGGGCGAGATCACCAGGCGATTGAGCGTAAACTGCCCGATGAGGCCGAGCAGAAAGCAGCCCGACAAATTGATCAGCAGTGTGCCGTAGGGGAAGGTGCTCCCGCTGCCCACCTGCACGAGGCCTTGTATCCCGTAGCGTGCCAACGTGCCAACGGCTCCAAAAATTGCAATCAGTGTCAGTCGCAATGTCGCTCCAATCCAACTCGTCGAAACGCCACCCGGTTCACGGCCATGGCCCCAAAGGCAAGCCACCCTTTGTAGGGGCAAAGCACTGCAGTGCCCCTGCTTGGCAATCACCGCAGCAACAAGCGCATTACGTGAATCGCTCGTGTTTCAAGTATTCCGAAACAAAAAACTCCTGGCGCCGCGCGGCAGCCAGGAGTCATTAGTTCCGGTCATGTCGGCCGGGACGATTATGGCGAACCCCATCGCCTTTGAAATGGTGTTTCGCCGCATAGTGTAGCCGCGTTGCTTTCGCTTCACAATAACAGTCAGTCCGCATTCCGAAGCTGTTGCGTTCAGTAGTGAAAGTGATAGCGAATCTGAACGAAAATCTCCCGGGGATTTAGAAAATGTGTTCCGCCGAAGGTAAAGCTGTTGTCGAGCAGAACGCGCCGATTGGCGACGTTGATCCCGTTCACGCTGACGGAGAACTTTTCGCCGAACTCCTTGCCCAGCGTCAGATCAAACGTCGTGTGCGGTTGGAGGTGGTTGTTCGGGTCAGGCGGTGAATTGCCGTTCGTGAAACCTGAGGCATAGTAAACGTCGGTCGAAGCATACGAGCGCCATGGCAACGCGTAGTTGCCCCCGATATGCAATGTGTTTCGCTGGTCGTGATCCAACAGCGCGAAGCCATCGCCAAAAGAAAAATCGGTGAGCCCTCCGTTAATGTTTCCGAAGCCCAACGCCAGCTGATTGGAATAGGTCAAATAGATTTGGCCGCGATTGTGGATCCGTGGAGAATGCAGCGTCAGTTCCCAACCGTTGATGCGCGCTCCTTGAATGGTGATCGGGAAAAATATGTCAGAGTTATTGAGACTATTGTGGTCGAAAAAATTGCTCGCACGGGTCAGGAAGTTGTCGGCGTCGAGCGTCCATCCTCGAAAGGGAATCGTCACGCCAAACTGGTGCTCTTCATCCCGCTCACCGTGGAGCGGGACGAAACCCAAATTTTGATTGGTCACAAACTGGACGAGCGGTCCGGAGACCGTGTCTAGAGGCGGAGCCTGGTAAAAGTGCCCATAGAATCCGCGGAAGACCAAGTTCAGCTTGGGAATGCGGACCGAGGCCGCCACGCGCGGGCTGGTGGCATTTTCCACGACGCCGCCGGAGAAATGCGTCTGGCGGACACCGCCATTCAAGGTCAGCCAGGAACTGACCCGTAGCTGATCCTCAGCGTAAAAACTCACCAGGCTGCCATCGGGGTTCTCGACGTCGGGTGGGGACAGATTCGGCTGGCTGCCATCATTGAAAATCAGCCCGAAAAGCTGGTGGTCCTGTTGCGCGAATCCGTAGAAGCCCGCGCGCAGGTTATTGCGTTGTTTCACCCACGCAAGTGTTGCCTGCCCGCCTGCATATTTCGAAGAGCGGTCCTCGGTCGCGGAACTAGGAAGATCCAAAGGGCTGCTCCGATAGTCGGCGCTGTTGAAATGAAAAAACGGCGACACCGTGAACAGTAGCCCAGGGCTGAACATCCGCACCCATGAGAAGGTGACGAACGAGTCGTTCTCGCGATTGGCGTCGCGAAGAAACTGACCTTGCGCGTTGGGGTCGTTGGGATCAAACGGGACCTGGAAGAAATCGCGCCGCACTTGCGCGACCAGGCGCAACTGATTCGTCGAGTCCAGGTTGTAAATCAGCGACGTAAATCCGCCAAAACCGTTTGCGGCATCGTGACTCACGGCCGAAGTTGGCGGTGCCAGGCCGAGGTTCGTCCGATTGCCGTTGATGCTGCCGTAATAGGCGAAGCGGTTCGTATGCCCGCCGAAGTTGAGTTGGTCGTCGGTCTGGTAGAAATTGCCGGCGCTCAGAACCAACTCGGCTTCATTGTTGCGCTCGAAGCCAGTGCGCGGAGCCACGTTGAAAATTCCGTAGGTCCGGTCGCCGTAGTCCGCCGCATAGCTGCCGCGCTGCATTTCTACGGTATCGATGTCTTTCGGATCGATTTGCGGACCGAGATTGCTGGCAATGTTGGTGTTGGGAATCGGCACGCCGTCGATGAGCCAGCTCACCTGATGGCCGCCGCGAATGTGCAGTTGATCGTGGGTGACGTACGCCCCAGGCGTGTAGTCCGTAATCATCGCGAGGCTGTTTGTGCGCGATGCGCCGGGAGTCTGGCGAATCTCCTCGCGGGAGACCAGGGTCGTCGGTGTGACCGACTCCGTTTGAGCGGGTGCCGAATCCGCCGATACCGTGACTGACTGGTTTTGCGCTTCGAGGCGCAACTCAAAATGCAGAATTGGCGCCGCCCCCGAAAGAACAGCTATGGTTTGTTGTCCGACTGCAAACCCGGTCTGCGATACCGTCACCGCATATTCACCCAGCGGCACCGCGTCGAAGTGGAATTGACCCTCGGCATCGGTTTGCACGGTTTGCAGGTAATTGGACTTCTCGGCCTGCAGCACGACCTTGGCATCGGATACCGGGCGATGTTGCGGATCGTGCACGATCCCTCGCACGGAACCAAAAATCGTACCCAGGGCCGCACTTTCTAGGCAAAACAAGGCAACCAACAACGGCAATACGCGTCTCATGAATGCTTTTCTCCTCAAGTGATGCGGCGCGCGACGAAAAATCGCGGCCGGCTGTGAATCAGACCGACTAAGGGAGAAGCGGGCGGTCCTTACAGGGCCGCGTCGTCGGTTCGAGGAGGAGGCGATAGAGGTTCGATAGTTCGGGGAATTTCGATGGGACGCACACGCTCAATGCTTCGAGTATCAATCGTTGTCGAAAAAGTGGAGCTCGCAGGTGGCAGCACAAATGCCATCGAAGTGACCACGGGTTTGTCGGGATCCTGGCAACAGGACATCGAACACTTCGTCATGCCGCTCATGTCACGGCCATGGTGGTCGCAGTCCGTGGAGTTGGCCGGCGCCTTCTGGTGATGATGTTTTGGAATATTGCAAAGACCACCGGTGCAGCAAGCTTGGCTTGACCACGCGGCCGCGGCAAACGGCGTGTATAGAAATACCACCGCCAGCAGGCACACGAGCCCAGCGAAAACTCGACAGCGATTTTGATTGCGGTGGTTCACGAACTCCATTCTGACGACCCACCAATCATAAACCCCATCGACTCCCGGCCCGTAGAAAATTGTCGCAGAATTGTAATTTTGCGGGCGTTTGCCAGGGAAACGCACGGAGTCTCCTCCAGAGGGGTTGCCAAGCGTCCACGTAAAGGTTGCTGGAGCAACCCAAAAAGCCGCGCAAGTGTCACGCCGATCTTGACTTGCGACTGATCGCATCGCAGACTTTCTCCATGGCCCACACCTATATGCTCTTTGATTTTGGCGCAGATGAAGACAAAGCCCAGCAAGCGCGCCACAAGCTCGAGGGATGGAAGCAAGCGTTTCGTCTCGACAAGAAGATGCAGGTCAAGTTCGACCGCGCCGAGGATCGTACCTCCGAAGAACCGGAGCCCACCGAGGAGCCCAAAAAGGGCGACAAGCCGAAGTCCAAATCGAAAGGGAAGACCAAAACCCCCGGCGAACCGAGCGGCAAAAACGGCACCGTAAAGCTCCTGGTACGGTTGTATTTCTCCGCTCACGAGAAGCTCTCCGAGCAGCAATGGCTCGACCGCATCCCCGCCGACGATCTGTTCAAGGATGCGACCCCCAAGGTCATCCACGAAGGCCAGCCGGAATTCGCGGACGTGTTGAAGCAGTTCGAATCGCTGGAATAGTGTAGTGGCCCTGTAGGAGCCCGGCCGGGCCCGGAAAGTTCACGTGACATTCAGGGAACCGCTCCAAGGCCGATTCGCACATTCGAAACCGTTTCCGGTATAATTGAGTTTCCACGGCCTATCGACCCCACTTCAAGACGAGGGCAACTGAATGGCAGTGCAAACTCGCGTCAAAGTGGCAAAGCTGGATACCGTCAAATTTCGCGGTCTCGACCGCGACACCCTGGTTCGTCTTTACCGCACGATGTTTCTCTCCCGCCGCTTGGACGACCGCGAAATCCAGCTGAAACGCCAGAACAGGATTTACTTTCAAATCTCGAGCGCCGGCCACGAAGCCGTTACGGCCGCCATGGGGTTGCTTCTTCGTCCCGGCGTAGACTGGGTTTATCCCTATTACCGCGATCGCGCGCTGTGCCTGATGCTGGGTGTCACACCGCTCGAAATGTTGCTGCAAGCGGTTGGCGCCAAAGATGACCCCGCTTCCGGCGGCCGCCAGATGCCCTCGCACTGGGGCCACGCAAAATGGAATATCGTCAGCCGCTCGTCCTGCACCGGAACGCAGTTCGTGCAGTCGGTCGGCTCAGCCGAAGCCACCCTCTACTACGAACACCGGCAGAAGGCTCTGGCCCAGGCCAGGAAAGCGCCTCTCGGCAAGCACGTTCACTACGACAGCGATGAAATCGTCTACGTCTCCGCCGGCGACGGCGCCACCAGCGAAGGTGAGTTCTGGGAGTCGCTCAACGTTGCCTGCGCAAAAAAACTTCCGCTTCTCTACGTTATTGAAGACAACGGCTATGCCATCTCGGTCCCCGTCGAAGTGCAGACCGCCGGCGGCAGCATCTCGCGGCTGACCCGCAGTTTTCCCGGCTTGCATGTAGCGGAGTGCGACGGCACCGATCCGCTAGAAAGCTACGCGGTCGGCAAAGAAGCCGTTGAGTATTGCCGGCAGCGCCGGGGCCCCGCGCTCGTTCACGCGCACGTAATTCGGCACTACTCTCATTCGCTCTCCGACGACGAGAAGCTCTACAAGACCGCCGAAGAGCGCGAGGAAGAAGCGGCCCGGGACCCGCTTTCAAAATTTTCTCTGTTCCTGGTGCGCGAAGGCCTGCTGGACCAGAAAGAAATCGAAGCCCTCGAATCCGATGTCGACCGTGAAGTCCGAGAAGCTGGCGATCAAGCTTTGGCTGCGGAGCCCCCTTCGATCGATTCCATCCGCGTAAACGTCTATTCCCCTGAAATCGATCCAACATCCGACAGCTTCGACGCGCAACCCCAACTCCACGGCGCCCCGAAGACCATGGTCGAAATGGTTGCCGCCACGCTCTCTGACGAAATGTCCCGCGATGAGCGCATCACGGTCTTCGGCGAGGACGTTGCCGACGCCAGCCGTGAAGAAAATCTCAAACAGGTAAAAGGGAAGGGCGGCGTCTTCAAAGCCACCTCCGGCCTGCAACGCAAATATGGCGCCGATCGCGTCTTCAACACGCCGCTCGCCGAGGCGAGCATCGTTGGCCGCGCCATCGGTATGGCGGTTCGCGGGCTCAAGCCCGTCGCAGAAATCCAGTTCTTCGACTACATCTGGCCCGCAATGATGCAGATTCGCGACGAACTTTGTGTTTTCCGCTGGCGTTCCAACGGTAATTTCAAATCACCCGCGGTGTTGCGCGTAGCTATCGGCGGCTATCTCACCGGCGGCGGCGTCTATCACAGCCAAAGCGGCGAATCGATCTTCACGCACTGCCCCGGCTTGCGCGTTGTCATGCCGTCAACTGCGCTCGACGTTGCCGGACTCTTGCGCACCGCCATTCGCTGCGACGACCCGGTGATGTTTCTCGAGCACAAACACCTGTACCGGCAACCGTATAACCGCTCCGAGTACCCCGGCTCCGATTACACGGTTCCATTCGGCAAAGCCCGCCTCGTCAAAGAAGGTACCGACGTTAGCGTCATCACCTACGGCGCCATCGTGCACCGCGCCGAAGTCGCCGCAGCGCAACTCCAGCGGGAAGGGATCTCCGTCGAAATCATCGATCTCCGCTCCCTCTCGCCCTACGATTGGGAGGCCATCGCTGCGACAGTCCGCAAGAATCACCGCGTAATCGTCGCCTATGAAGACATGCTCAGCTTCGGCTACGGCGCCGAGATTGCCGCTCGCATTGCGCAGGAGCTGTTCGAAGAATTGGACGCCCCGGTGACCCGGGTGGCTGCCATGGACACGTTTTGCGCCTACCAACCCAAGCTTGAAGACGTCATCCTACCGCAAACCGAGCATCTAACCGCCACCATCAAGCAACTTCTCAGCTACTAGTTCGACCCATACTTCTCCGACAGCGCTTCTCCGAAACCCACCGCTACGGCGCGGCCGGAGCCTGCCCCGCAACCGATCTCGACGGCAACCCTAGCGAAAGAAACGTCGTTTCTTGAGCAGGCTGGGGCTTCCGCTCCGGCGTACATCGCTCAACGCAGCAGGGCTCTTTAGCCCCCTGAAGAAAGCCTGCCGGCGCCGTCGGCCAGAAGGAAACTTTTTTCCCTCCGAACACGTATCCAATGGTAGAACTAACCAGACACAGCTCTGTGGAGGTGCAGCGATGATCTGCGTCAATTGTCAAAAGCGCATTACCGACGGTTCCAATTTTTGCTACAACTGCGGCGCCAAGCAACCCCCGTCACCGTCGTTTGGAGCGGACTGGGATGCTGGCGGCAAAAAGCGGCTGGTGCGTTCCAGCACCGACAAGAAGATTGCCGGCGTCTGTGGCGGCCTCGCCGACTACTTCGATGTCGATGCGACCATCATCCGGATTTGCTGGCTGCTGGCGTTCCTTTGCGCCGGCACAGGCTTGCTGGCGTACGTCATTTTGTGGATCGCGTTACCCATCGCGCCGACCGGCTTAGCGCCCGCTTCAACAGCTCCCGTAACATCGCAACCCATCACCCGCTAGCAAATCGCGCGAACTTTGTAAGGGCGCAGCGGCGCTGCGCCCCATCTCGGCAGCCAAGTCAGCTTCGACACTTGCATTGCAAGTCCCAAAGAGCACCCGTACGACCGACCATCCACGATTCCCCGACACCTCTAATCCCTCCCAGCCCGCGAAGCTCTTGGTTTCCCCGCTCCACGCCCGCCACCACCCGCAAAGATCGGATGATCCAGGGACACCAACCCAGCGCCAACCGTAGCGAGTACAAAGCACGCCCCCGCAAGCGCCAAAGGAAACTCGTACTCCCTCACGCCATAGATCCCGTGCAGGCTGTGAACTTTCCAGATCGCCACGCACATCTCGATCGCCAGCAAGGACGCCGCGGCGCGTGTAAACAATCCCAGCAAAAGCAAGACGGCGCCAAACGTTTCCAGAATTCCCGAGACATACACGAAATAGCCGGGCAATCCATGTTCGACGAACACGCTTTGCAGATTGCCATGAGTGTGCGTGAGTTTCGGATAGCCGTGAAACAAAAATATGAGCCCCAGCGCAACGCGTAGTGCCAACAACGAAACGGGTTGCAACTTATCCAGGAATTTCACGAGTGGTCTCCGGGCCCAGTTGACAAAAAATCGGCGAACGCCGCGGATTGTAGCAGAAAAACTCTGCGCCGATCGCCGCTCTGGCGCTGGCAGGGAATCGGTTACAATTATTGTTGTCGAAGCGGAATCACTTCATTGCAACATGCTTCACGACTCAGTCGTCGATGTGTGCAGATCGAAGCACATCGATGCACCACTGGAACTGGGGAGCAATCAAGATCGTGGGAATCCTACGGGCCCTTCGTAGTAATTGCGGTGGCCGGCCATGAAGAGAAAGCTTCTGATCGCCGTGCCGCTGCTCGTCTTGGTGGCGGTAGTTGCTTGGCTGCTGCGCCCGAAACATGAGTCCGTCGGGGAAGCGTACATCAGCGAGCGCAGCATTATCCTGTGGAGCAGCGTCGCGCAGGTGCGCGAGCCAGTCGATACCCTCCACTATGGCGACCGTGTGGAGGTGATGGGGCGACGCAACGACAGCGTCAAAGTTCGCACCGCCGCTGGCGAAATTGGTTGGATTGACGGCCGCCAGCTGCTGGAACCCGCCCTGTGGGACCGCAGCACCAGGCTTTTACAACAAGCGCAGGCCATTCCCCTGCAGGCTCGCGGCCGCACCAAGGTACAAACCAATCTGCGCGTTCAGCCGGGCCGTACCGAGCCTCGCCTCTATCAATTTGGCCGCGGGGTAGCTGTCGAAGTCGTTGGCCGTGCCATTGCCGATTGGGCGCAGGTGACCGATGAAAAGGAACCCGCCGCCGATGCCGGCAACAGGAAAGAAGACTGGTATCTGGTTCGCGCCGTGGCCACTCGGCCTCCCGGCGAATCGGCGGCGCCTACCTCGGAGACCAATACGACCACTCAGCCGGGCGATCAAAGTATTCCCATCGCGGGATGGGTGGTGGCCCGCTTCGTGGAACTCGATCTTCCCGATCCGGTTCGCGAAGGGATTGCCTCGGCCAATGTTCGTGCGGTCGCCTGGTTCGAACTCAACCGCGTGCCCAACCCATCCGGCGAAAAGCCGCAATACCTCGTGGCTGGAACGCGTGGCCCGGACGGCCAGCCTTGCGATTTCACGACCCTCCGCGTCTACACATGGAACGGGAAGAAAACTCGATACGAAACCGCATTCATCGAGAACAACCTGTGCGGCCTTTTGCCCGTGCGCCTGGGCAAAGGCCCAAATTACGAACCTGAGTTTCGTTTTCGCTCCTTGGACGATAGCAAGGAGGAGCGCGTCTACCGGCTCATCCAGACCGTCGTCCGCCGCATCCGCGCGCCCGGCGAAGCCGGGGCAAAAACTGGCCATGCCAAGCCCGCGAAACCAGCCGCTCGCTGAAAGATCGAGACTCGCGCTTAGGGTAAGATGGTTGAAACGCTTCCTCTGGTCGGAGTGTAAAGAATGACGCTGCACATCAGCGAAACCGAAGTTCGCGCCTTGCTTACCATGCCGATGGCCGTCGATGCCGTCGAAGATATCTCGCGCAAACAAGCGAGTGGAGAAGTGGTGGTTCATCCGCGCAGGCGCTTCGAGATCTCCGGTGGGAATTTCTTTCACTACATGGCCGCCGCAGACTACACCGCCGGCTATCTCGCTATGAAGCAGTACACCTATGTGCGGGGCAAGCTGCGGTTTCTGGTTCCGTTGTACGAAATGGCCAGCGGCGAGCTCGTGGCATTGATCGAAGCCGACTACATGGGGCAGCTGCGGACCGGAGCCGCCTCCGGCGTGGCCACCAAATATCTCGCCCGACGGGATGCTCGGGTCGGCGCGATCATTGGCACCGGCGGGCAGGCGAAGACCCAGCTTGAAGCCATCGCCGCTGTGCGAAAGCTCGATTCGGTGACTGTTTTCGGGCGCGATCCGGAGAAGCGTGAAGCGTTCTGCAAGGAAATGAGCCAGCGGATCGGCGTTCCCGTGCGCGCGGCGGCGTCCGCATCCGACGCGGTGAGGGGCGCGCACATCGTTTGTACCGCTACTACCGCGGTGCAACCGGTGGTCAACGGCGCCGACCTAACCAGCGGCGTGCACATCAACGCCATTGGCGCGAACCACGCGCACAAGCGTGAACTCAATGACGAAGCGGTGGCTAGCGCGGACGTAATTGTGGTGGATTCCATCGAGCAATCGAGGCAAGAAGCCGGCGATCTGATCATCGCATTTCACGGTGATGAGTCGTGTTGGACCGGCGTCAAGCGCTTGTCCGATGTGGTCGCCGGCAAGACGACCGGCAGGACCAGCGACACCGAAGTGACCCTATTCAAATCGAACGGAATCGCCTCTTGGGATTTAGCCGTAGCGATGAAGGTCTACAAAGCGGCCCGCGAAAAAGCCTTAGGTCGGGAACTACCACTCTGGACCGAATCTGCCCCGGACTAATTTCAAACGCGATCTTGTAGGGCGCGGCACTGCTGTGCCCCAAACACTGAAGAGCGTCCATCAAATGGATTTAGGCTCTTGATTTGAACCGAATGACAGCTTCTTCTACGTAACGCTTCAACTCCCAGGCTTGCGAAGCTTGCGCCGCAAAGCTTCATGCAAACGCGTACGCACGTCTTGCGGTAGCTCTATTGGCTCCGAGTCGCAGAATATTTCTGCCGTCAACTTCGTCTGGTATACCACCATCGTGCAATCTCCGCAGCCCAGCAGATGCTGCTCAATTTCCAGCCTCACCGCGGCGTCCAGCTCACCATCGATGTAGTTCGAGATCTCGAGAATGACGCGGTCACAGTTCAATTTGGATTCCTATCGCGCAGGTAGCGATCCAATTTCTGGCGAAGCTTGAGGCGCGCGCGCAGCAGCCTCGATTTCACAGCCGGGACGGAAATTCCTATGACGGCGGCGGTTTCTTCCGTGGAAAGTTCCTCGATGTCTCGTAGCACAAACACGGTCCGAAAGTCGGCATCGAGTTCATCGATTACCCGGTCCAGGATCCCGTGCATTTCAGACTGCGCGAAACGCTGTTCCGGGCTCGGTCCCCAGTCCCTGATCTCCCGGGGCATCAGGTCGTCCTCACCCTCGACGGGCTCATCCAGGGAAATCTGATTCGGACGCCGTTTGCGCAGGCGCATCAAGGCTTCGTTGGCCGCGATGCGGACCAACCAGGTATAAAATCGCGAATCTTCTTGGAAGGTGGCCAGGTGGGAGTACGCTTTCATGAACGCGTCCTGCATCGCGTCCTCCGCATCCTCGCGGTTCCGGGTGATGTTCATGGTCAGCCGGAAGATCTTGCGCTCGTAGCGATTGACGAGTTCCTCGAACGCTGCTGCATCGCCGGACTTCGCCGCAGCCACGAGGACAGGTTCGTCGTCGCGGGCGACCTTCGAGGGAAGCCGAGGTGGGTGTGCGCTCAATGTTTCAATCTTCCACGCGCCGGGAGGCAGCCTGATCGCCTCCCAGCTTCCACTCATAAAGGTAGCACAGTGCATAGAACTGCCCGTCTCCGGCAGCTCTTTGGATGAGCAGGGGCAAGCTAGGGATTCAGCAAACAGGGAGGATTCTTTGTGTACGCTGCACGCACCCGCGTATTGACGATGCCAGGGCTGGGGGGTAGAGTGGATTTGTTGACGCGTTTAACAAATGGCAACGCTTGCTGGTGTTTCAAAAACGCCTGATTTTGATGCCAAGCTGCGGCAGTACTTTCGCGGTTCCGTTTTTACCCATTACTTCATCGGGCAAACGCCAAACAGGCAAACGCAGAAATGCCGTATCCCGTATTTTATCCATGTGCTTGCAGGCCGTCCTCAATGTTGAAGCCTTGAACCAAAGGCAAGAAAGCGAATTCCAGGCAAGCTAAACATGCGAACACTGCCCGACCATCTTCGAAAGGGAATGAAGCTGGTGATTGTCGGCTGTAATCCCACGGAATCTTCGGTACGCGTGGGGCACTATTACGCCGGCCGCGACAACCCTTTCTGGCCGATACTGTTCGAGAGCGGCGTCGTGCCCGAGCCTTTTGATTACCACGATGATAAGCGCGTTATCGAATTTGGGATTGGCCTGACGGATCTGGTCAAGCGCCCGTCGAAAACCACCGAAGAACTGTCCCGGGCGGATTTCGCGGAGGGCCGAATCGTCCTTTCGCAGAAGCTGGAGGAATTCGCTCCGCGCGTGGTGGCATTCAACGGTAAGCTGACCTACGAACAATTCTCACAGCGTAAGTGCAAGTTCGGCTTGCAGAAAGAGCCGTTGTACGGCGCCCGCGTTTACGTCCTACCGGCCACGCCGAGTCCGCAAGCAGATAAGAAAAGTGAAAAGTTGCAGCATTTTCGAAAACTGGCGCAGCTGGTGAAGCGTATCGAAAAAGAACGCGATTATCCCGGCAGCGAATCGGACTCGTAATGAGCACCACTCCGCAGATCGTGCAGGAACATTCCCTCGTCATCGAAAAACATGAAGATGGCGTCGCCACGCTGATCTTAAATCGTCCCGACAAGCTGAATGCGCTCAATACAGATTTGGCTGTGGCGCTGAACGAAACGCTGGGGCGCATCGCCACGGACAAAAATATCCATGCAATGATTTTGACTGGCGCGGGGCGGGCATTCTGCGCGGGCGGGGATTTAGCAGAGATCTGGAAGGGCCGGCAGGAAAACGACGCTGCGGATCTGGAACCGCTGCTGCGCGCGGGCATGCAGATGGTCCTGAAGATTCGGACGATGCGGCAGCCCGTCATCGCCGCAGTGAACGGGGCTGCCGCGGGCGCGGGCATGAACATCGCTTTGGCCGCCGATATTCGCTTCGCGTCCGAATCGGCAGTGTTCGGGCAGAATTTCGCTAAGGTGGGGTTGTTCCCGGACTATGGCGGCACGTTTTTTCTGCCGCAGTTGATTGGGCCGGCGAAGGCGGCGGAGATGTTCTACACGGGAGACATGATCGACGCGAAGACCGCGTTGCAACTTGGGCTGGTGAATCGCTTGGTGCCGGCGGACAAACTTGAAGGCGAAGCCATGGCGTTCGCGAAGGGCATCGTTCACGGGCCGCGTTTGGCGAGCCGCGCGCTCAAACAAGTGCTGTTTGGAAATCAACGAGCCGAGCTGACCAAGGCGCTGGAATACGAAGTAGAAGAGCAAATGAAATGCTTCGCCTCCGAAGACTGTGCGGAGGGTCTACGGGCGTTTTTCGAGAAGCGAAAGCCGAATTTTCAAGGTAAATGATGGACCCAGCCGTTCGAAGAAGTGCGCGGAGCGGCTTTTTCGTACCCCCCTTTCCCGACTCCCGATAGTGTGTTTCAATTTCGATAGGCGAGTTGCGCTGCACCGATAACACCCATGGACAGTTTGGAAATCACACCGGCCGAGGTGAAGCGACGGCTCGATCAAGGCCAAAAGTTGCTGCTGATCGACGTGCGGGAGCCTTGGGAATTCGATATCTGCAACATTGCAGGCGCGAAGTTGATTCCGATGGGCACGGTCCCCGCGAACCTGCAGGCACTGGATACGGACGACGACATCGTCATCTACTGCCATCGTGGCATGCGGAGTCTTGACGTTGCCGTGTGGCTGCGCGGGCAGGGCGTGGAGCGGGCGAAGTCGCTGGCGGGCGGTATTGAGCGATGGTCGCTGGAGATCGATCCGAAGGTGCCGAGATATTAGCCAGACCGCTTTTTTGCAACGACGATTCCCAGGAGCTAAGTTTCATGGTGAAAAAGCTCAAATTTCTGCAGAAGCCAACCTGCACGACCTGCCGCAAAGCAAAAGCTTATCTAGAGAAGCTGGGCGCCGATCTGGAACTTCGCAATCTGGATACCGAGCGCTTGAGCGAAGCTGAGCTGGAGAGACTCATCGGCGAGCGGGACCACCGGCAATTCCTGAACACGCGCAACGAGCTATATCGAACGCGAAGGATGAAAGACAAGCCGCCGGGGCGCGCTGACGCCATCAAACTGATGGCCAAGAACCCCAATCTGATTCGGCGACCAGTGGTGATTCGCGGAGAAGAAGTCCAGGTTGGCTATGACGAAGATGCCTTACGAAAAATGGCTTCGTGAAGGCGTCGGTGCGCGGATGGATGTAAAGACGATCGCCGTCATCGGCGCCGGCGATGTAGGGCGAGGAATTGCGTACGTTGCGGCGCGCAGTGGATATGGAACGATCCTCGAAGACGTTTCTGGCCCACGACTGGAAAAGGCCACGACCTGGATCACGCAATGCTTCGAGCAATCCGTCGCGGGTGGCACGACGGAAGCGATCATTGCCGCCAGAGCTGCTGTTGCAAACCTCACGGTTGCGCGCACTGTCGAAGACGCGATTCGGGACGCCGATTTGATTATCGAGACACTCCCTGACGAGATGGAAATGCAGATCGAGCTTTTTACCATTCTCGACAAATTCTCCAAGCCGAATGCGATTTTCGCGGCTACGGGTTCGATCTCCATCACAGAACTGGCGGAGGTCACGTTTTGCGCCGATCGTTGCGTCGGCATGCGGTTTTCCGGCAGGGCCGCGGAATCGCAGACGATTGAGCTGGGAAAAGGCTCCCAAACGTCCGCGGAGACGATTGCTGCTTGTTCCGAGGTGGCCCGCCGGATGGGAAAGGCCGTTGTGATGGTGAGTGAATCTGATTATGAATAAGTCCGACGAACGAGGACGGAAATTTGCCGATGCCCAAGACTAGCAATCGCAAGAACGGAAAGAATGCGACAAAGACAAAGAGCGAGAGGAGCAAGATGATTTCGACAGAGCTCGCGCAAAAAATCATGATCCAACAAGGTGACCTGACAGAAATGGAGACCGACGCCATCGTGAATGCGGCGAACAACGACTTGCTGCTCGGCGGCGGTGTGGCTGGAGCCATACGGCGCAAGGGGGGCGATGAGATTCAACGCGAGTGCCACGAGATCGGGAGCATCCCCATCGGCTTCGCCGCGATCACTACGGGCGGCAACCTGAGAGCGAAGCATGTTATCCACGCGGCGAGCATGCAGCTTGGACGGAACACGACCGCCGAGGCGCTGCGTCACTCGACCGAACATGCGCTGCGTATCGCGGCCGAACGCGGGTTGAAGACGATTGCGTTTCCAGCGGTGGGGACGGGCGTCGCCGGATTTCCCATGAAAGATTGTGCGGAAATCATGCTACAGGAAGCGTTGCGACATTTGGAGCGAGGAAGCTCGCTCGAGAAGATTTATTTTGTTTTGTTTGATGAAGGTGCGACCGAAATTTTCAAAGATGCATTCCGCGTTACGCGGGCTTCGCCCACCCTTGCAGCCGCTTCATCGAAAAGTTGAACCTCCCGGCCCTCCACGCCCTCCGTTGTTTCGTTAAGAGCCTGTAAGTTATTGATCGTGCAAGGCTTAATATCTCGCTTCGTCTGGGGGCTTTTCCTCAGTCCCGGTACGTTACGGATCCCACGTCGGTTGATGTACGACGTTTGGTTGCAGGTGACGATCCGATCGATCGAGCCCCCAGCAGTTCGTTCGGGTCCGAGAGCGTTTCGGTCCTTTGCAGGCCGCGGCTCTGTTGCGGCTAAAGCCGAACAGAAGCGGATCGCTCACGGCACGGCTGAACGGGTTGGGGGAAGAACGCCACGTAGGAGAAAAAGCTTTCTCGAGGGGCTAAGCGCTCCCAATCGAATCGAGATACGTCGAGGCCGAAGCCGTGGCCTCCTAAGGAAAAAAGTTTTTCCGTAACGTGTGAAGCCGTCGCCCGACGTTTTGCCACAGGCCGAGCACTGGCTCGCGTGCTGCCGGGGACTTGTTTGGAGGATCAGGGAGAGTCGGGACGGCGCTTTAGGACGGGGCGATTGTCTGGTTGGGCTGCGGGTGTTTGGGTGGAGGTGGGGCCTGTACCACCTGGGACTGCTGCGGAGACGGCGCCTTCGGAGTAGGGCTTCTTCAGGAAAGACTCGGCCGTGGCTTGGGCGTTGCCGGTGTCGTCGTTGGTTTGTTTGGCTTTGCTGTATTCGTTGACGGCGCGTTCGCGTTGACCCAAGAGGTCGAAAATTTTCCCCAGGTAGATGTGGCTCCAGACCTCGGTCCACTTCTCGGAGGGCTCCGGGACGGTTTGGAGAGATTCCCGGAAAGCATTTGCGGCGGCTTGATAGTTCTTCTGGTAGAAGAAGGCTTCGCCCATGCGGAAGTTGGCTAGCGGGCGATTCGGTTGGATCGAGAGGGCGCGCTGATATTGGGAAACTGCGTCGTAATAGCGGCCTTGCTCGGCTAATTCTTCGCCGCGGGCGATGGCGGCGCGGGCGCGGAGGGCGTTGCTGCCCTTGAGGACCACGTTGTTCGGGTCGATCTTGATGCCGCCGGGCTTGGGGCGTCCGAAAGTCTCTACCGTAAAGGAGGATTCGGTGCCTACGACGTCGACTGTCTTGGTTTCCGGGTTCCCTTCGGTTTCAATCCGAATATCGACAGGCATGCTGAAGGTGTCGAGGGGTTGTTTGATTTTACCGACAATACGGAAGCCTTGTTTGGTGCGATAGACGACATATTCGAGGGTGAAGTCGGGGACGCCAGTGGAATTCAGCCATTGCGCAAAGAACCCGCGCAGTTGGGGCGGAGCTTCGCCTTTTTTCGCGGAGGCTTCGGCTCGCTGCTGGGCGAGGTTTTCGAAATCGTCGATGGTGGCGGTTTTCCCGTCATATTTGGAGTAGAAGTCGTGGAGAAGCGATTTGAAGGCCACGTCGCCCATCTGCGCGCGGACCATGTGGAAAATCATCGCTCCCTTGTTCATGACCACGGAGCGATAGTCGCTGGAATACGGAGCGAGGCGGGCGGCTTGCGCGACCGGTGCGGCGTCTTCGCCCATCAGCGCGCCAACGGCGAATTCATCCACGGCCTTTAGGCCCGCTTCACGGCCGGCGTTCTGCTCGGCGTACAAGGCTTCAGAGTAACGCGCCAAACCATCACTGATCCACACGTCCCCTGGCGTCGCGGGGAGTACGGAGTTGCCCCACCACTGTGACGCGACCAGGCGCGCGATGGTGCGATCAGCGCCTTTGGGATCCCAGATGCGTTTGCTCAGCAGCAGCAAGCCGGGCCCGGAAAAATCTCGCAGAGTGCCATCCGGGAGCTGGGCCACGGTCACGTCGGCGTCGTGGAGCGGGCCAAACATGTCGGAGAACATGGTGTAAGACCGTGCCACACTGGCGGCAAAGTCGGCCGGTTTCCCGGGAGCAGAGCGCGGCGCGTAAACCGAGACATTCACTCCTTCAGCTTGCTCGGGGCTGAGCTGCAACTCGCCGGCAACGAAGGTGCCGTTTGGCGCAGGGGTATCGCACTGAAAGGTGTAAAGCAGGCGGCCACCCTCGACCGCGTTCTTGCCGGCTATCGGCGTGGGAGCGGAGGCTTTTCCGGTGCCCGCCACGGCGAAAGAGTCTGGGACATTCAAACGGAACGTTGCGGTGTAGCGGTTGGAAGGGTAATTGGTGAGCGGAAACCAGCGCGCGGGGAGCAACAGGTACGCGCCCTCCTTGCTGATGACGGCAGTCTTGATGCCCGGGACGGGGCTGTTTTCTTCGTTTGCCAGCAGGCCGGCGTAAGTAAAGGTGAGGGTGACCTTGGTGCCGGTAGCGACGGCCGAGGGCAACAACACAGTAAGGAATAACGGATTGCCGCTATCGCGCTCGAAGCTAAGAGATTTGCCGTCGGTGGATTTGACCTCTCTCACGTCGAGGTTCTGGTGCAACTCGACGCGCACGCCGCCGGAAACTTCCTGCGCTTTGAATTCGATCTTGGCGACGGCGGAGAGAGATTGTGCGACCGGATCGAGCGTCGCGGTGATGTCGTAATGATCGGCGAGGAACGCGGGAGGGCGCGGCGTCTGCGCGAGCGATGGTACAGCGGAGCAAGCGATCGACAGCAGAGATGCGAACAGAAATCTCCGCGCGAACGCAGGACTAAATTTTCGAACGCGGGTCATCGGACCCCTTTCAGGCAACTGTCCATTTTCAGGCTGCATAAACCGGGTTCTATCCACCGGGGCCGTATATAGGATAGCAGACACCTCACTTAGCGTTGCCACGAGTGGCCCGGACCAATTCGAGGATGGCGTCGGCGGCGCGGTCGACGGCTCCCGGCGGTCCGAGGCGGTTGCGGACTTCCGCGAGATCCGCACGCATTGTGTCTCTTGCCGCGGGATCGCGCAACAGTTGCAGCACTTCCTTTGCGACCCGCTCGGACGTGAAATCGCGTTGAATCAGTTCGGGCACCACGCGCTTCCCAGCGATTAGATTGACCATGCTGAAGAAAGGTGTGCGGACCAGTGGCTTGGCGAGCAAGGCAGTGAGAGGGGTCACGCGATAGACGACGACCATGGGTACGGAGAGGAGCGCGGTTTCGACAGTGGCGGTACCGCTGGAGACGATGGCGGCGTCCGATGAGGCTAGCGCGTCGTAGGTGCGGCCTTCGACGATACGAAGCGGGAGATCGGATGCCCAGCCCTCGCAGAGCACGGCGGCGTTGTTGTGGGGAGCGGCGGCGAGGACAAACTGTGCCTGGGTCTCGTGATAAATGCGGGCGCAGGCTTCGCGAATGATGGGCAGGTGCTGGTCGAGCTCAGCGCTGCGACTGCCGGGAAGAACGGCTACGACCGGGCGGTCGGGATTCAATTGCTGTTCGCGAAAAAACGTGGCGCGATCGACGGAGGCATGTACCGCGCCTACCAGCGGGTGGCCGATGAATTTTACGGGGACACCGGCGTCGGCGTAGAACTTTTCCTCGAAAGGGAAGATGCAGAGAGCTTGCGCGAAACGGCGGCGGACAATGCGCACCCGCCAGGGGCGCCAGGCCCAGAATTGCGGGCAGATGTAGTACGCGTTGCGGATTTTGCGGGCTTTTAGTTTGCGGGCCAGGCGGAGATGGAAACCGGGGAAGTCGGTGAGGATGGCCAGAGCGGGTCGGCGGCGTTTGGCTTCGGAGACCAGGTGGCGCATAGCGCGGACGAGCGAAGGCAGGTGGCTTAGGATCTCGGTGATGCCGACTACGGAGACTTCGGAGTAGTCGGTCACGATGTCGACGCCTGCGGCGCGCATTTGCGGGCCACCCATGCCGAAGATTTCGACCTCGGCGCGTTGCTTGAGGGCGGTGGCCAGGCGGGCAGCGTACATGTCGCCACTGGCTTCGCCGGCGGAGAGGAGGAGAGGGATGGGAGTCATGTCGCGTCGTTCGGCGCACCCTCGGAGTTTTGCATTTCACGCGGAGCGACGAGGCGGTGGCAATCGTGCCACGGTTCCTCCACTTCGCGGCCCCGCGCCCCAACAGCGAGCGCCAGAAAAAGCGGGCTCGCTCCGGTCGAAACGACAGAGAGAGAAGCAGGCGCGGTCGCGGCGGTCCGATCGGGGGGGAGTGGGATGCGCGTCCTCACAGAAAATTCGCGACGTAAAAGAGATCGGGCCGGCTTGGGGCAGGGCAGTGGGGCGCGTTAAAGCGCGCCCCTACGTGGGTGAAGGAGGTGTCAACGCTCGAGACGAAGGGCGGCATGCGGTGCTAGCGCTCAGTCACTTGCGGGAAGCGGCAATGGGTGAGAGGCGCCTGGCTGTGGGCGGGCTGCGGATTCCTCGGGTAGGTGCAGTTCTTGTTCTTTGTACTGCAATTGGTAGAGGCGGTAGTAGATACCGCGTTGCGCGAGAAGTTCCTGGTGGGCTCCTTGTTCGCGGAGGCGGCCTTTGTGGAAGACGAGAATGCGGTCGGCGTGTTGAATGGTGCTGAGACGGTGGGCGATGACGAGTGCGGTGCGGCCGCTCAGCAGGCGATCGAGGGCTTCGCGAATTTGGAATTCGGTTTTGGTGTCCACGCTGGAGGTGGCTTCGTCAAGAATCAGGAAGCGCGGATTGTGGGCCATGGCGCGGGCAAAATTAATCAATTGCCGCTGCCCGACAGAGAGTGTCGATCCGCGTTCATTAACCGAGGAGGAGACCCCTTCGGGTAGCGCGCGTAGGAAATCGGCCAGGCCGATTTCCTCGCAGGCTTGCTCCACGATTTTTCGGTCGATCCCGGGAGATCCCAGGCGGATGTTGGACTCGATCGTGCCGCTGAACAGGAAAGGATCCTGCAGGACGATGCCGAACATCCGGCGTAGATCCTGGATGTTGATTTTGCGGATGTCAATGCCGTCGAGGAGGATCTGGCCGCGCTGGACATCGTAGAAGCGCAAGAGCAGGGAGATGAGAGTGGTCTTCCCGGCACCGGTGTGGCCGACGATGGCCACGGTTTGCCCTGGGGCGACGCGGAAAGATACATCGCGGAGGACCCAGTCGTCTTCCGCGGGTTCGGGTTTGTTGGCGTAGCTGAACCAGACATTGCGGAATTCGATTTCGCCGCGGGGAGCGTCCAGGCGGATGGCATCGGCGGGAGCGGCTGCGGGGGCGGGCTCGTCGAGCAGTTTGAAAATGCGCTCGGAAGCGGCCATGGCGGACTGCAGGATGTTGAACTTTTCGCTGAGGTCCTGGATAGGACGGAAGAAACGGGTGGCGTACATGGTGAAAGCGGTGAGGACGCCAAGGCTGAGCGTGCCATTTAGCACGCGATTGCCACCCGACCAGTAGATCAGGGCGATGGCGAAGATACTTAGGATTTCGACCGCCGGGTAGAAGAGCGCGAAAGCCAGGATGGCGTCGCGCCATGCCAGCATGTTGTCGCGATTGCGGCGGCCAAATTCGGCGCGGGCTTTTTGCTCGCGGTTGAAAAGCTGCGCGACGCTCATGCCGGAAATGTATTCCTGGAGATATGAATTGATGCTGGCTACGGCGGTGCGAATGCGGCGGTTGGCATCGCGCACGAACATGCGGAAGAAATAGGTGACCACGAGGATGAAGGGAAGGACAGCAAGGGCATCGAGGGCGAGGCGACGGTCGATGGAAAATAACCACGCGGCTAGGACGGCAAGTAGGAAAAAGTCGTTGATCATGGTGACGACCCCGGCGGCGAAGAGGTCGTTGAGGGCGTCGACGTCGGTGGTGACGCGGGTCACCAGGCGGCCGACTGGATTACGATCGAAGTACGTCATCGGAAGGCGCTGGATGTGGGTGAAAATTGCGGTGCGCATATCGTACATGGTCTGCTGCCCAACGCGCTGCATGATGCGGATCTGAATGTACTGAGCGAGGAAGTCGAACACCAGGACGCCGAAAAACACGATACTGATAATGAGCACGCCGCTCCAGGCTTGGGCTTCGGTGATGGCGTGGCGCATTCCGGGAACGAGATATTTATCGATTGCAATCTGGAAGAGCTTAGGTGGCGCGAGCTCGAGTGGCGTGACGATCGCGACGAGCGCGAGCGCCAGGACCACGCGCCAGCCATACGGGCGCAGATATTGCAGCAGCCGCCGCAACAGGTGCGCGTCGTAGGCTTTGCCGAGCGCTTCTTCTTCGTGAATGTTGCTCATGCGTTTTCGAGCTCTTCTTCCAGCAATTGCTTGCGATACAGATCGGCGTAATAGCCCTCGCGCGCGAGGAGTTCATCGTGCGTGCCGCGTTCGATGATGCGGCCGTCGCGCAAGACGACGATAAGGTCGGCGTCTTGCACGGTGGAGGTGCGATGCGAAATCAAAATGGTGGTGCGGCCTTCCATAACGCCGCGGAGACGCGTGAGGATACGCTCTTCGGTCTGGGTGTCGACGGCGGAAAGGGAATCGTCAAGAATCAGGATGCGTGGATCGCGGACGACGGCGCGGGCGATGGCGCTGCGCTGCTTTTGTCCGCCGGATAGTGTGACGCCACGTTCGCCGACGACGGTGTCATATTTTTTGGAGAAGGCTTCGACGTCGGAGTCCAGATTCGCGATTTCAGCAGCGGCGCGGACCTGATCATGGACGTATTCGGGAAGTCCGAAGGCCACGTTGCCGCCGACTGTTTCGCTAAAAAGATAGGTGTCTTGCGGGACATAGCCGATGGAGCGGCGCAGGCTTTCGAGCGGCCATTCGCGAATGGGTCGGCCGTCGATGAGCAGCTGGCCGTCGGGCGCTTCCCAGAGACGGGCGACCAGCGAGGCTAGCGTGGTTTTGCCGCTGCCTGTGGGGCCGACGATGGCGAGCGTGGAACCGGCAGGGACTTTCAGGTTGATGTCGCTCAGGACTGCGCGGGCTGCGCCGTTGGTCTTGGCCGCAGAGGGCGAAGAGCCGGCAGGGATGCCGGCGCTGCCAGTTTTGCTTGTGTTGGCGCCGTTGCCGGCCAGATTCGTGGGGTACGTGAAGGTGAGATTGCGGAATTCGATTTCGCCGGCGATGGGCGTTTGCGGCGGGACTTTGGCGGCGCGGTCGTCGACTTGCGGAGTGGCGCGCAGGATGTAGTTGAGGCGGCCCGTGGAAGCGGCGCCGCGCTGGAAGATGTTGGTGACCCATCCGAGCGCAATCATAGGCCAGACGAGAACGCCGAGGTAGGTGTAGAACGCGATAAGGGCGCCGAGCGAAATCTTGCCGCTCAGGAGTTGATGTCCACCTTGCCAGAGAACGATCAGGAACGACGTGCCGATGAGGGCCTGGAGCGAGGGCATGAACATGCTCCAGGTGCGGATCAGCTTGATGTTGCGAGAGACGTATTCACGGTTGGGCTCGTCGAATCCGCGGATTTCCGCTTCTTCCTGGGCATAGGCGCGAACCACGCGCACGCCGGAAAGATTTTCCTGCACTTTCGCGGAGAGAGAGGCGAGGGACGCCTGAATTTTTTCGTAGAGCTCGTGGATGACCTTGCCGAAGTGACGGACGGCAACGAAGACGACCGGGACAGGCAGGAGAATCCAAAGTGTCAGGGAACCCGAGAGCTTTGCCAAGACCACCAGCGCGAGAACCATCGTGGCCAGCGTTTGGCCTGTGTACATGATGCCGGGGCCGAGAACCATGCGGACATTGTTGAGATCGTTTGTGGCGCGAGACATCAATTCTCCGGTGCGGTTGCGGACGTAGAACTCCGGTTCCATCATCAGCAGACGATTGAAAAGGTCTCCGCGAATGTCGAATTCGATGTCGCGCGAGACCCCGATGAGGATCCACCGCGTGGCGAAGGACATCGCGCCTTTGAGCAGGACGCAAGTCAGAAGGACAAGGCAATAGATGCCGAGTGCGTGGCGGCTGTGTGGAGCGTAAAAGGGAATCGAGCGGCTCAACAGGGAACCGGAAAGCAAGTGTCCTTGCGAGCTGGATTCAAACGGCCTGGCGCTGCCGGCGATGACGTCTGTAATGACGCCGGTCGTAAGCGGGATCACGTTTCCGACCAGGCTGGTCAATACCAGACACAGCATGCCCAGCGTGATTCCGCCCGGATAGCGCTTGAGATACGGCACCAGGCCAAGGAGATTCGCCCAGGAAGACGTGGGTTTCTCGGCGGCTTTCGCCGTCGGGCTGTTGCTTGCGGTTTTTGTTGCGTCGCTCATCGTAACGTTGATTTCGGCGTGCCGCTCATGCTCGGCGACTCGAGCAAGAAACTTTCGTAGCTGCGGTCGAGGGATTGGTAGCGCTTGGTTTTCGGGTTCCAGCGTACTCCGATCGGCAGCACGTGCGCGTCGTCGTCGGTGCCCTTTAGTGGCGTGAAATAGAGTTGCAGACCCTTCACAGGATCTTGCTCGTACTGGATGCGCCAGCCGGTAACCGAAGAAAGCGGCGTGAGACCAAGATAGCCTTTGGCGTTTTTTAGATGCTCGTCACAGCGAAAAATTTCGGCCCATTGGCCGTCTTGATTCTCGGCGATTACTGCTCGCGTTACGATCGTGCCGGGCAGATTATTCTTGGGCGTTTTCGGCACGACGTTGGCGGCGAGAAATTGCTGCCGTCCGGTTTTAGCCAGATCGCCAAACAACAGTACCTGCGTCTCGGTACCGAGCAGCGACTGCGCGCCCGCCTGGACGTCGTCCGGCACCGCGGGTGCCGCAGGTTTCGGCGCCGGAGCGGGCTCAGACTTGGTCTCGGGCGTATTGTTGCCGCAGCCGGATAGAAAGCAGCATGCACACAGAGCGGTTACTTGTAGGGATCTCAGAAACAGTCCTCCGGGTGCTGCGAGTCTGCGCTTTCGGTGCTCGAGGTTAGCCCACGAGGTAAAGGACGGCATGGCTGCCCGCTTGTTAGCACGGCGGGCAGCGCGGCAAGGGCAACCATCCGTTGTGGCGCTTTGCGTGGATTCGCTCATTAGAGACTTGGCGCCGCCAGGGTGATTTCCACCACTCGACCAGGCTTGGCATTTCTCTCCGGCGTGCACAGCACGGCCATCACTTGCGGCACGTCGGGTCCCGCCCAATCGAAGGCGTAGTACAGCAATTCTAACTGTTGGCCGTCTTTGGTGGAAGGACCGCGCGAGCCGGGTTGCCCATAAAGCGCGAGCACGCGAGAGCACGCGCTTCCGACCACCAGGCCGTGGCCGGTGGTCCACGGCGACCAGGAGCTAGTGGGAGAGCCACAGCCTTGCGTAGTCGAAGGTGTGGATGTCGAGGCCGAGGAGGGACTAGATTGAGCTACGCGCACTTCCTGGATCGTGCCGTTTGGGTCGGGAATGATGGATAGCAACTGGTGGCGACAAGGATCCTGCCAGATCTTGTTTGTGCCATCGTATTTAGTGGCGGATGGCTTGCGGAAGAGGCGCTCCGCTTTCGTAATGTCGTCGCGGCCGGGGCGCAAGCCCGCAAGGGTTAGTTCGTCGTTGTGCGGTAGTGTTGTAACGGTGCTCACGTTGGCTTCTGTTTTGTGCGCAGAGCCGGATCCTTGCGCGCATGCGTGCAAGGGAACGCATGCCAGCAGCAGCGAGCTACCTGCGCGCCAAAATTGCGTCCAACCGCGCTTCAAAATTTTCTTCTCCCTCGGACCATAGTTCGCTGCGCTCGACAGGAAGGGCACGCTCAATCGCTTCGATCCACTTGAACAGTTGTTGGATGTTCTCGCGAGTCTTTGCGTGATATTCCTTCAGGTTGTTGCTTACCGCCATCCACTGGCGGAACGTATGCTCTATCGGATGGTCGGAGGAATCAAATGGATTCGACGCGGCACCGGGGGCCAGGAGGCCGCCGTGGCCGGTGAAGAAATGCTCAAAGCCCAGGTCGGCAGTGAAGTGTCCGGCGGTGAGCGCGAAGCCGTCATCGTAGTGGGGACCGTGGCAGGTGAGGATCAGAGGTTGCGGCTCCTGCCGCCAAGTCAGAGTTTCGACATCGAAACGCCAGAGGTCCCAGTTGGCGGTTGCGACATAAGCGGAATCGGAATTTAGATGCTGAATGGCGAGTGCGGCGACTTCCGCAGGCCCGGACTGTGTCGCGCGAAGGTCCCATTCCGCCACGGTGGGCTCGGTAGCATTCACGGGTTGCACCACGAGTTCGCTGAAGGTGCTTTTGGCAGCGGAGAGCGGAGCCGTGGTAAGGAAGCGAGCAAACTCGGCCATCATGGTGGAATCCGAGAAGTCGCGGGTCCAGACGCGCAAATAGGAATGGTTAGCCATCGGAATGGAACGCCTCATTATAGCGGGCTCTGCGAGTGGAGGCGAGCCAGCGGGAAACCTCGTGGAAATGCGCCGAAGTTGCGCCCGTACTGATTCAAAGAAAGTGCGACTTGCTCATTCGACGCGCGGCCTCGGAAACGAGCGCGGCGTTGCTCGGGGCTTGCTTGCCGTCCGGGAGCGTCAGGACATCCTCGAAACCCACGCGAGTATCGTAACCGCGGGCAGCAGCTTCGTCGATCAGTTCCCAGGCGGTTTGATTCAAGCCGTGGAGCACGCGGGGCAGGTCGATACCTGCCGCGTCGAGCATCCCCTCGATCTGTTCGATGGTCGCCAGTGCCGCTTCGGCAGTCGACTCGAATGGCTCCAAAAGAACCCTAAGACATCGCGAACCGATTCCTGTCGGGAGGAACACTTCGGCTTCCGAACACATGATTTCGGCGATGACCTGCCGATGACTTAATTGCACACCGCTCGCAACGAAGGCCCGCGTGCCTTCGACATCACTGAGCCCAACCTCGACCGCAATGCCGCGGCAGAGCAGGAGCTCCGCCAGGGGCAGAGCTCCATCCTCCTTGAAATTTACGGAGGCGAAGTCTGGCAAGACTTTCCAACCAGAGACAACTTCGTGCCGAAGCCGGGCGTCGCGCAAAATCCAAGCGCCCGTGCTAATACCGACGGGCGTGCCGGGGATGACCGTGCGGACCATGTTTAGTGCCTTGGCAACGTCTTCCGGATCGAGGCTCTCCCGCCCGTCGGTGCCGCGAACATGAAAATGAATTGCGCCCGCTCCTGCTGCCACCGATTCCCTTGCCGCTGACGAGAGTTCCTCCGGCGTGATGGGCACCGCCGGGTGTTCGGCGCGGCTTCGACCTCCATTGAGCGCGGCTTTTATGAGCATAGTCAACGTGCCGATTCGTAGATTGGGCACTGGGCCGGGAGGAAAACTTCACCCTGCAGATCGCTGAGTTCGCCGCTCGGAAGCCCGGCGCCTACATTTCGCTCGGTGGCTACGCGCCTTGCGGATTCTCGTCCGCCGCGGGGGCAGCCGTCGCCTGGGCATCTAGGTTCGTCGCGCTTCGCTGCGTTCGATCGCGCAACGCGTTACCGATCTCCGAAAAGACTCGAGTGCAGGTTTCTCGCAGCCGGTCTTCAGCATTGGCGGCAATCCGGGCAACCGATTCGCGTGCTTGATGGTCCAAGGAACTCACGGTCGCCAGCATCCATTGATTCGAGACATTATCCAGGCGCTCGCGAAAGTGTTCCGCTGCTTGTTCGCCGATGCGCGAGTAGATCGCTTGCATCTCGCGTTGTTGGGCGCCGGTCATCGATTTCCAGGACTCAAGCAAAGGTTCGAATCCCGCCTGCACGCGCTGATGAGCTTCGGCGACTCCGGTCTCCATCGCGCTGGCCATGCCTTCCTGGAAGCGCCGCAAAAAGTCTTCCTGCTCCGTCGTGACTTTCTGCGCTAGTTCGGAGCGCGCCGCTTCCATCCGCGTGCGCGTTTCGAGGGTGGACCGCTTGAGTTCCGCATCGAAACCCTCGAGATCCTGCCGCGCGTGACGTTGAATCTCGTCGATGAATGCGGCTGAGGTCGTTTCGGCGGCCTCCGCGAACAGCGCGCGGGAGCGTTCGAAGGCCTCGCTCACGACCTCCGCCATCTGTGTCTGCGCGTAGGTCACGAAGTTGCGGCTCGACTGATCCAGCTCGCCGGCAAATTCGCTGGCGATGTCTCCGGCTTTCTCGCGTAACTGGTTCGCGGCTTGTTCGCTCACCCGCTCGGCGGTGCTTTGCGTTTGCGTCTGCGCGCGCTTCTCGTACCATTCCGCGGACTTGATCAGATCCTCGACGGTCTGCTGTTTGACGGTCTCCACGCGCAGTTCGATGTCCGACAGGCTACGGGCCGTGACGTTTTCGGCAGCTTCCCGCAGAAGTTCCTCTACGCCGCCAAGGTTCGCGCGGAACTGTGCCAGCGCGTCGGCGAAAGATTCGTCGGTGCTGGCGCGAATGCGCTCTTGATGCATCGTAAGCGCGGCGTCGAGCAGTGCTCTGCCCCCGGCCAAGCGTTGCATAGCGTCGGTCGCCTTCGAAACTTGGGGCTCAACGAGTGATTGGATTTCCTCTCCAAAGCGCGAAACGGCTTGGCGTCCCGATTCATCGAAAGCGGTGCGGATGCGCGCGGCGATTTCCTCCAAGAGGGTTTCCGAAAGCCGATGCAATTCGTTGCGGTGCAGGCTCAAGACATCGTCGGCCTGAGATTGAAAGCGGCTGAGGGCGTGCTCTTGCACGGTTTCCAGGCGAGCCGCAAGTTGCTCGAGGTGTTCCGAAGTTGCGGCGGCACGGGCCGTGGCCGCTTCTGTGCGCGCAGTTTGTGCTTGCAGCGACTCGCGCAATCCTTGCGCCTGACGCTCGGATTTTTCCGCAAGATCGGTCGCGGAGGTGCGGAAGGTGCCGCCGAGGCGCTCGGCTTCTTGCTGAAACGCCGACAATAAACCGTTCGCGCGTTCGTTCAGCGATCCCGCTGCGCGCTCCTGTGCAGCGGCGAAGGCATTGTCGACGGCAGTCTGCCAGCGTGTTTGGGCGGCTTCTGCTTCGCCGGCCAGATCGCGCTGCCATTTTTCCTGCGCGGACACCAGCGCCGCGCCGGCCTGCTGTTGAACTTCCTGGCCCGCGGCTTGGAGCGATTCGACACGGGCAGCTAGGGATTCTTCGCGCTGACACGCCGCTTGTTCTACGGCACGCTGGGCCGCTTCCGCGCGAGCCGCAATGTGCGTTTCAGCCTGCTCGACGCCGGCACGGAGCCGCGCAGCAGCTTCCTCCGCCTGCTGGCACGCCGCGCTGAGCGTTTCCGCAACGCTGGTCAACTGCCCTTCGTGCTCAGCGCGTTGCGCAACTCCTTCGTCCGCAAGCCGCGATGTCAGTTGGCGGGTGATCTCTTCGAGTTGGGGGACCAGTCGTTTCGGCAGATCCTCTTGTAGCGCGGCAGCGGCAGCCTCGTGAGCAGCGCGACTCCGGGTCTGAGACTCTTCCTGGATCTTCTCGATGGCCCTGGAGATTTCTTGTGACAGTGCTTCGCGGGCCTCCGCGACTTTGTGCTCCCATTGCTCCCCACTGATACGCCGCTCGGTAGCAACGGCCTGCGCTGCGGCTTCTCGTGCGGCCGCCTGAATCTGTTGCCGCGCTTCGGCCAGCAGGCGGGTAACGTGACGCGCCAGTTGCAGTGAGGCGTCGGTAGTGCTGGCAGGCGAGGGAAACACGCGCACATTGTCGGGACCGGGCGTAGAGGGCAAGTCTGTCTCTGTAAGCGAAACGTGAAACTCAGTTTCTGACGTGTCCATCGGCATTTGAGGCTGTGACTGCGCTGGCGGTGGCAGGCTCGCCTGCGAGATTCCATGAGCCGCGGCCGCCGCTTGCGCCTTTTCGGGTTCTACGGCCGCAAACCAATCCTCGGGGGGGAAGGCGATGCCCCAGACGTTGCCTGGGGCCTCCAGTTCCAGGGCCACTTGGAAAAGTTGGCGTACCGTTCGCGGGCGCTGGATCCAAGCAACTCGGCCGCGCACCGTGCGCGGCGGCTGGTCCGCTTCCGGATGCGGGACCTCCAGCCTCACCCACATATTCTTCAGGACGTAATGCTTTGATTGAAACCGACACCCGTGGCAATTCAGGATCAGAGAAGAAGTCCGTTCGACGAATGGACGCCCAAGCGCATCGACGCCGGTCACTTGCAAAGGGACCGCTTGCACGATTCGCGTGCTGCGGCGTTTCCTAAGATCCGATGTCGGGTTTACCGAGGATTCAGGCACCATTTCCGTCGTTTCATCGGCAAGGTTGCTTCCGAAGTCATCCATGGGTCGGGCCGCCGTTTCTGGTTTTTACTTTGAAGATGCCGCTGCACACGTGCCGATCAATTTCGTTTCGTGTCCGAGGCGTCCGATGCCGGAGCATGCTGCGCCCCGGTCACGAACGTCCATATTTCCTTGGCCACCCAGATAGGTCCAACCAGCAGATAAATAGGTCCCTGGAAGAAAGCCGGGTGATTTCCTTCGATGCGATGCCCCAGAAACAGAAATAACCAGCCGCCCAAAAAGAATAGTCCGCCCCAAATCCATTTCGTGAGGATCAGCAAGATGACCCCGGCGAAAATCATGGGGATGCCGACGCCATGAAGGGCCTTATTCCAGGCGGACGAGTGCTCGTGATCGTACTGCGCCATATAGCTAGCGAGACCTGGCATAGCTGAACTCCAAGCGTGGGGACGCTGCCTGCGGAAGTACACTTTATAACGAATCGCGCGAAATGGCTAGGCGGTAAGGTTGTGGAAAAATCGTGCGAAAAATAGGGATTACAAATCGCGGCGGCCTTCCATCGCTTTCATCATGGTCACTTCATCCGCGTATTCCAGGTCCGCGCCGACCGGAATGCCGACGCCAATCCGCGAAACGCGCACGCCGAGCGGCTTCAGCAACTTTGAGAGGTACACCGCGGTCGCCTCGCCTTCGGCGGTGGGATTCGTGGCCATAATGATTTCTTCGACGGTTCCTTCTTTGAGGCGTTCCACGAGTGATTTGATCTTCAATTGTTCCGGTCCGCGACCTTGCAACGGGGATAGCGCGCCGCCGAGCACGTGATACATGCCGCTGTACATGCGGGTCTTCTCGATCGCCAGAATGTTGTGGGCTTCCTCGACGACACAGATCGTTTTGTGATTTCGCGTCGGGCCAACACAATACAAGCACGGATCGCTGTCGGTGATGTTATGACAGGTTGAGCATTCGCGGATTTTCTCTTTGGCGTCACGAATAGCATCGGAAAGCGCGAGCGCTTCTTCCGGAGAAGCGCGCAGCAGATGAAACGCCAGGCGTTGCGCAGTCTTTTGGCCGATTCCAGGGAGATGTTTCAGTGCGTCGATGAGTCGTTCAACAGGCGCGGCAAAATCGGGCATGTGTGATGTGTAGCACAGCAGCGCATCTTCGCGCAAACGACGACCTGAAAAGGACCGTTTTGGCGGCCGCCGCTAAGGCGAATGCGTTTTCCATGCACGTCGATTGGAAAGGAACGAGGAAACTAGAAAAGTCCGGGAATCTTAAGTCCCGCCATGCCGGGAATCCCGCCGGACAGGTTTTTCATTTGGTTGGTGAGTTCTTCGTCGACGCGCCGCGACGCCTCGTTGACTGCGGCTCGCACCAGGTCCTGTAACATCTCCTGGTCCTTGTTCGCAAAGACGTCAGGCTCGATGCGCACGTCGACCAGTTGCTTCTGCCCATTCATCTTCACGGTGACCATGCCGCCGCCGGCCGAGGCTTCCATGGTCACGGAATTCACCTGGCGTTGCAGGTCTTCCTGCAGCTGCTTGAACCTGGAGAGCATCTGTTGGAGCGCGTTGACTTCCATCAGGATTCCTCTGGGTTGCGTTTCACTTCGGTGATCTTTCCGCCGAAGCGCTGCAGCATCGACTTTACCACCGGATCGCGCTCGAATTGGGCTCGCAAATCCTGCGTGCCCGATCCGCCACGCGATGCCGAGGCAGCCGCCGCTGCAACCGCTTCGAGTTTAGCACAGACCCGCACCGGTCGTCCGAGCACCTTGCTCGAAACGCTACGCATCTTCTCGAGCGAGTCGCGGCCCTCGAGCATTTCCGCATACGCACGGTTTTCCGGAGAAAAATAAATGCGCAGCTCGGAGCCTTCGAGCTCCCAGCGATTGCCGCGCTCCAGCAGTTCGCTGAGAAATTTCTGCTGTGTCTGGACCGCGGACTTGATTTCTGCAACTTGTTGCTCACGGAGACCCGTGGCGAGCGTCGGCGCGGCTGCATTTTTAGGCAACGGCGGCCTGATGGTATCTTCCGCGCTGCTCGAATCCGGCGCTTCCGTTTCGGCGGCGGGAACGAAAACAGGTGCTGTTGCGGGCTGGGTGGCTCGTTCGCTTCGAATGGGCACGGGTGCACTGGGCGCTGTTGTGGCGAAGCTACGTGGAGTTGGTGTGAAGGGAACCGGCGCAGCGAGGGCCGGTGATGTTTCACGACGGGCGGCAACCGCAACGGGCGCCGCCGCTGCGCCGCGGACTGTTCCGGTCCCGACTCCCGCCGTCGGTACGCCGCTGCGAACCTCCGCCAGCAATTCTTCGAGCGGCGCCAGGCGCGCCGCGTTGATCAACCGCAGCAAGCCCATTTCTAAATGCACTCGTGGATCAGGTTTCCGACGAAGATCATCATCGGTTTGCAACAAGATCTGAAAGAATCGCGTCAAATCCTCTTCGCTGAATTCGGCCGCCGCGCGTGCGAGCGCCGGCCGCTGATCGGGCGTAGCCGCAATCAGTTCGGAATCCGCTCCGGAAACACGCGCGATCAATAGGTTGCGCATGTGGCGGATGGCCTCGCGGCAGAAATGTTGCAGGTTTCGGCCTTCCTTCTGAAACGTGTGCACGAGCGCTAGCGCCCGATCCGCCGATCCCGCCGCGACCGCTCCGACCAGTTCCTCAAGCGCATCGTCAGGCACTACGCCCAACAGTTCTCGAACTTCCTTCGCGGGAATCGCGTCGCCGCAATAGGCACGCGCCTGCTCCAGCAGCGACAGTGCGTCGCGCAAGCTGCCTTCCGCCATGCGCGCGATCACCGCCAGGGCTCCCGGCTCGATCTGTAAGTTTTCTTTTGTCGCAATTTCTTGCAGGCGTCCGGTGATCTCGGCAAACGTCAGCGCCCGAAAGTGAAAATGCTGTGACCTCGAGCGGATGGTGTCCACCAGATTTTCCGGCTCGGTCGTTGCCATTACGAAGATCACGCGGTCCGGAGGCTCTTCCAGTGTTTTCAGCAGCGCGTTGGATGCTTCGCCGGTCAGCATGTGGGCTTCGTCGAGAATGACTACCTTGCTGCGGCTTGCGGCCGGTGCGTAGCGCACCATTTCACGCAGCTCGCGGATCTGATCGATGCCTCTATTCGAAGCGGCGTCAATCTCGATCACGTCCAAAGAAGTTCCCGCGGCTATCTCCGTGCAGGAATCGCATACGCCGCATGGTTCAGCTGTCGGGCCGTTGACGCAATTCAGCGCCTTCGCCAGAATTCGCGCCGCCGTGGTCTTTCCGACGCCGCGAGCGCCCGAGAAAATGTAAGCGTGCGCAACACGATTGTTCCGAATTGCATTGGCGAGGGTTTCGGTGACGTGCGCTTGACCCACAAGATCGCCAAAGGTTTGAGGGCGCCACTTGCGGGCTATAACTTGATAGGCCATTCGTTTTAGCAGGACCCGGCTGTTTCGTTTTTTTACGACTCGCGATTCGCAATTGCCTTCGCGAGGAACTTCGGGTGATCCGCGGCACCCGAGGCGTTCCCGATACCGTTGCTCCCTTCCGGGCCTGGCGGGGTTCGCGGGACCTCGTTGCACAGAGCCCGAAGCTCCACGCGATGGCAGTTGCGGAAATTCGCGCGACTGCGACGTTCAGTCTAACACACAGACGCGGTCACGGTTTCAAGTCGGCGTCTTCGCCATGCGCGGAAACTTCTTCGAAGAATGATCGCGAAGCGAACTCACAAACCGAATCGGCTACGATTATGGCTTTGTCGCAGCGGCGGCCGGCGCATCCGGAGGAATAACGTCGGCGGGATTCACCCAATTGACCTTGAACGGGCCCATGCCGTGAACCTGCACGATCGTCTCGCCCTTGCACAGCCCGAAGTGCCGCATCTCTTTCGGCATGGAGATGAAATTCCCCGCGTTCATTGTCATCACCTTGCTCTCGTCGTACTTTTCTCCCATGCCTACCAGAAATGTTCCCTTGAGCACGGTCACGTTTTCCTCCGTGGGGTGCCAATGCGCCGGTATTTTCGATCCATCCGTGCAACGTAGGCGAACAACGAACGGGGTGCCATCGGCTGCTGGATCACCTGAAACGGGCGCGAGGTCGCATCCCTTAATGATCGGCGACCACTTCAAGTCCGCGGAGCGCACGATTTTGTGGGATGCAGCTGCATCCGGTTTGTCTTGGCCGTAGGCCAGCGGACCGCAAGCAATCAGGCAGGGCAGTAACGCGCAAGTACAGATCACTCGATTTTTTCGCATCGGTCTCCTCCGTCAGATAACAACAGTGGGGGAACGATACAGCCGACGTCTGTTCGCGGCAAGCGATTTGGCGGATCCCGGACCGCCGATGCGAGTCTTGCGACGCGGCGAATTGGCCAACTGGAAACACTGCAAATAAAAAGCAAGTGCTTGGTACAAACCCCTGTGTACTCTAGGGCCGGATGGAGCGCCTCCCCGTCCACCCGCGGTTTTCCTCAGCGAGACGCGGGGTCCGCAGCGCCAGCGGAACGCACCGAGGCATCGCTTCGGTGTCGCCCTACGACAACGGGCCGCTTGCACTCCCGGTGCACGCAGGAGGAATTCATGAAAAGGTTACTTTTGTTGCTTTTGGTTCTCACACTGATGGGCGCCACCGAACCCGCATCTTTTGCCGAACCCCATCAAGTCCTGCAAGGAACTCAGGTTCATCTCACGCTGTTGAATAGCATCAGCACTTCCGCTTCGCGAAGCGGCGATCCATTCATCGCGGTGGTCGCCGAACCTGTCTATCTGGGCGACCAACTACTTATTCCTGCTGGCGCGCGGATCAATGGAATTGTCAGTACGGTCGCTCGCGCGCGCCACTTTTCCCTCATCCGCGGGGAAGCGTATATGGACTTGACGTTTCGTTCCCTGGAGATCGACAGCCGCCTGATCCCCGTGCAGATGAGCATCATCACCATTGAAAAGCCCGGCGACGCCGCCAGGGCACGGCCCCGCAAGGACATGAACATCGAAGAAGGCGGAGTCGTTCAGGAGAAGCACGATTACAAAGGCGACGTGCTTGCCGCCACCATAGGCACCGGCGGCGCTTCACTCATCGGTGCCATGGCCAGTCACGTGGCGCGCGGATTTGGGATCGGTTTGGCGGGTAGCGCAGTATACGTGGTGTCTCGCAAAGGCAAAGAGGTGGTGATTCCCGCACACTCCGGAATCGTCGCGCGCTTGGACAACACCGTTAGCGTTCCCGCAACGAGCGCGACGAGCGCCGCCTCTAGCAGCGGCAATTGACGCCTTTTTTGACCAAAACGATGCGCCGTTTGCTGCTTTCGCAACTGGCAGCAAACGGCGCATTTTATTTTAGGTGGCGGTTGTCGAAAGCAGTCGTGGTCGTTCCGTTCCCGAATTCCCGCTACATCTTAGGGAAGTTAGGATCTGCTTTCACTTCCAGAATCTGCTTGGTGTGCCGCTCGCTGTGCCCGGCGATCAGCAGGATCCACTCGTAGCCGTCGAGTTTCACTCCCATGGGGCTGTCGATCGCATGTGCGCGCAAGTCGGGAGTTGTTTTTAAATATTCTTCGGTCACCAGGCGGCTTTCGAGGAAATGCTTCTGGGCGTCAGCGGGTGAGCCGAACCGGTTCGTCGGCTTCAGCGGCTCTGGCGCCTGGATCTTGTGCGACCTGTCCGGTACCTGTGCAAGCACGTTGGCGTCGATCTTCTTCAACTCTTCGGGGTCGCGCGGCGAAATCGCCGGGCTCTTCATCACCTGTTCCTGATCCATTCCGCGAATCATGTCCTCCGCTGCAGCCAGATGTTCCATCACCTCGGCGATCGACCAGCGGTCCGGAGCCACCCTGAAGTTCCACTGCGCGTCCGACAATCCCTTGGTAGCATCCATCACACCCTTCTTGGTCGATTCTAGATACTGTAACGCGCGATCCTTATCCGCTTGCGAGATGTCTTGTGCTCGCGAGGTCGCCGCGCTACACACCATCAACAAAATGGCCAACCCACCAGTCACAACTTTCCTCATGTGCATACCCTCTCTCTCCTGGTTCATCCTGGAACTTGCTGCCACCGAAACAACGAGGTTTCTACGCTACCGACTCTCCTTGCGAGGCCCCCCGAGACATCAATTCCTCGGTGGTTAAATCTTCCGTATGCGTAGCAATGTACCAGTGGTTCCCCCAAGCGTCTACCACGCCTCCATTCCGCTCACCGTAAAATTGATCCTTCGGCTCGCTAAGTGACTTGCCTCCGGCCGCGATCGCATCCTTGTAAATTGCGTCCACGTCGGGAACATAAAGGTGCAGCGTCACCGGCCGCGGCCCCCACTCGCCGTGCGCTTCGCTGCATTCGATCACGGAATCCTCTATGCGCACTTTCGCGTGGCCGGCGGCTCGGTTCGGAGCTTCCTTCTCGAATACGATTTGCGCGGCGAAAGCTTTCGCGAGGAAGGTCAAAAACTCCGCTGCTCCTTTCACACTGATCCCCGGCGTCACGCTGCGCAGCCCCTGCGGTATGAAATGCGCTCCGGCTTTGTGCGTGGCGATGTACCACTGATTACCGCTCGGGTCGGTGATGCCCCCTTCGCGGTCCCCATAATGCATGTCTTGCGGCGTGTACAACGACGTCGCTCCAGCCTTCACCGCCTGGTGGTAAACCTCGTCCGCATTTTTGACGTAAAGATGCAGCCCCGCCGGCATCGCTTTCCAATCCCCGGTGGCTTCGCCCATCTCCACCATTGAATCCCCAATTCGCACCCCCGCATGGCTTATCGAACCATCCTGCCGTGCTGCTCGAATCGTCTCCTCCGCATCAAACGCCCCCTTCAGAAAATCAATCAGCCGGGCCACACCGGGCACCACCAGATAGGGCGTCACCGTGTGAAACCCCGCCGGAATCGGACCTTTGCTTTTCGCCATAGAGTCTCCATTGCCCCTAGAATTTGTAGCGGCCGCCCCCTTGTTTGCCCTGCGTTTCGAAGGGACGCTCTTTCTAGGGGTTTGGCCTAACCGTCCAGCCGCATTCTGAAGCAGCCGCCAGCTTCCGTATTGTAAAAAATTGACCTACAAGAACAGCCGCCGCCCCAGCCGATCCTCGGCTACCTGTAGGGCACAGCACCGCTGTGCCCCATTTCCGCAAACGATACGCAGAATAAGCTCTGGAACCAACGAAGAACGAACGTTTTAGCTGTGGATGGGCACGTGATTCAAATGCTCAATATGGTCCGCCAGATAACTCGACGGATTAATGCCCGAAAACGCCCGGAAATCGTGAACGAAGTGAGGCTGATCGAAATAACCGCACGTCAGCGCAATTTCCGCCCAATCCAACGCCCTTCCGGCCGAAATCATGCGCAGCACCTTCTGAAATCGCCGCACCCGGCAAAACAATTTCGGTGATAACCCGACTTCGTTCCGAAAAACCTCGATGAATCGTCGCGGACTGAGGCCGATCTGTTCGGTCAGCTCGCCGATTTTCTGCGTTTCCGTTGCCTCATGAAACGCATTCAGCGCAAAAGCCACCGCCGGATGCCGCTCCGGCACCCCGCCGGCGGCAGCCAGCAACGCCCGCTCTAACACGCGAGCCTTTGCTTCCGGCGTCGCAGCGGCCAGCAATCGTTCCCGAATCTCACCCGCGGCTCCGCCCCAGAGCGTATCCAAGCCCACATGCAAGTTGTGAAGCTCGCCGGAAGGCAATTTCAAGAACGGATAGGCCCCGCCGGGTTTGAAATGCACGCCCACGACATTCAGTTCGCTGGCCGTGTCGATCGCAAAGAATTGCGAGTGCGGTCCGCAAACCACGCTGCCACGAAAGACTTCGCATCGATCCAAATTTTCCCGCGTGTAAACCGGAACCCGCTCATCGTGAAGATTGATCACCAACTCCACCGATCCATCGGGCAATAATCGTTCCCGCTGGTGCGGAGTCGGCGCCTGCTCCAGGCACCAGATCACGTGGACAAATCGGCCCAAAGGGGCCGGAGGCTTGTAGTGATAGGACCTCATGACTCAGCCGAGTTTACCTCACCGTTTCGCTTGCCAACACGTTTTCTCTCCCCGCGGGCGGCGGTTGCTCTGCCCGACGTTCGCATTCATGGACCGATTCTGCCGGCGAGTCGCAACACACCTGCCGCGAAGTCCCACAATATAAACCCGAGCTTCTGGTCCCCCTGTGCTATACTGTGGTTGCGCTTAATACCGCGGTTGTGTAGTGCGGCTGCTCTTAGGATCAGTTATTCCGTACCGAGAATACCCGCCTCCAGTTTCCTCCGTTCGTCTTAGGTGTAATCTAAAATAAGACTGGCAATGAATTGTGCCGAGTCGCACCGCTTAACGTGTGCGCGCCGCCAAACCTTCAGCCAGCAAGAAAGCAATACCGAATGCAAAGTTTTTCAGAATCCATGATTTCCGCTTACACGAAGGAGCGCCTGTCGGCAGCCAAGTTCACGACACCCACTCCCGTGCAGGCTGCCGCCATCCCGCAAGCGCTTGAGGGCAAAGACGTTCTAGCCACAGCGCAAACCGGTACCGGCAAAACCCTCGCGTTTATAGTCCCTGTCATGGAGCGGTTGATCCAAGGCAGCACCCCTGGAATCGCCGCGCTAATTCTGGTGCCCACTCGCGAGCTGGCCATGCAAGTCGTCGAGGTTTACAACATCCTCCGCGGCCGTCAGCTTCAACCGGCAGCCTGCGTCGTCGGCGGCCTCTCGGAAGGCGCGCAACTCAGCGCCATTCGCAAGGGGGCTCGTCTCATCGTCGCTACTCCCGGTCGCCTAGAGGATTTCCTCGATCGCCGCCTTTTTAACTTCAAAGATCTACGCATCCTGGTTCTCGACGAAGCCGACCGCATGCTGGACATGGGCTTTCTCCCCGCCATTCGCCGCATCGCCGCGATCCTTCCAAAAGAGCGCCAGACCATGTGCTTCTCGGCGACGCTAGAAGCCTCGGTCGTCCATCTGGTCAAAGACTACATGCGCAACCCCGTACGCCTCGCGTTCGGTTCCGTGCTAAAGCCCTCCGAGAATGTCCGGATGCAGGCCTTTGAGGTCTCCGCCGACCGCAAGCAGCAAACTCTAAATCGGCTGCTTGCCAAGGAAACGGGCCGCTGCCTGATCTTCGCTCGCACCAAACGCGCTACCGACCGCATCGCCAAGAATCTCAATCGCGACGGCTTCTCCGCCGCCATGATTCACGGCGACCGCTCGCAATCGCAACGCAACTCCGCCCTGGCCGGCTTCCAGCAAGGTCGCTACCGCGTTCTGGTCGCCACCGACATCGCCTCCCGCGGCATCCACGTCCAAGACATCGCGCACGTCATCAATTTTGACCTGCCCGAAGTGGCCGAAAACTTCATCCATCGCGTAGGCCGCACCGGCCGCGCCGGAAAACACGGAGTAGCCTCCACTCTCTTTGCCAGGGAACAACGCTCCGAACTGTTCCAGCTAGAGCGCACCTTGGGTATTAAGATGGAGCGTCTCAACGCCGAAACCAGCGCCCCCGTCGCCGCCGCCGAACAAACTGGCCGCCTCCACGAGTACGCCAGCAACCCACGGGAGCCCTCCTATCGCCGCGACAAAGGTCGCTACGAACCCGCGAACCGCCATGCCGCGACTCGAAACGAATCAGCGAATCGCCACGAATCCACGACCGTCGCCAAACCGAGCCTGGTCCGCCTCCCAGGCGAGGTCTTTCAGCTCGAAGCCGACTAAGCCACTTTATCTTCGCCGGGCACAGTCATTGCCCAAGACCTTGTAGGGGCGCAGCACCGCTGCGCCCCCACTTGCCACGGTGAATACACCGACCGCATCGGTAGCCGCCGTGCCCAGACGGCGAGGTTTGGAGCCGCCCCCACCACAACTGCGGCCGGGCCCTTCCCGACGCCAGGGTCATTGCTGACTCTCCCATTTCTTCTGCGCCGACCGTCTTGAACTTGCCCGCTTCGCCCTTTGTCCAGTCTTCGTCCTTTCCCTCCGCTCCTGCAAAGTCACCTCCACGGTATCGCCAACCGTTTTCCGATTGCGCTCCGTAGTTCGGACCTGACCGGCAGCTTGTGCCTGCCGTCGCCCAGGGCCATGAACGAGCTCTGAAACGGATTTCCATCGATGGTCCCTCGGACCTTCACCAGGCCGCGCGTTCCAAAAAACTCGACCGAAGGAGGCCAGATCACATACGTCCAGCCCCCTTTTTGGGAGCTCTTTTGCAATTTTGCGGTGAATTTCTTATCTAGCTTCATTTGGAATCGTTCTCCTCCGGCTCTCCTCATTGGACGCGGTGTTCCCCATCTCGCTTCCCTAACGGTTTGGAGAACCGATGAATGCGTCACTCCGCCGACGTCGTTCGGTTTATACTCGCGTCGCCGCGAAAACAAAATTGAAATTGCGGCCGACAGGAGACCGAACATGAAGAAGACGACATTCTTTGGAATTGCCTTCGTACTCCTGTTGACATCTCCAAGACAGAGCTGGTGTCAAAGAGTGGCCCCCGAGTCGTCGCAAGCGAGCGACAAAGCTCCCGCCAAACTCTACGGTTGCTCCGACTCTGACATCAAACACTACACCGCTCGCCGCGCGACCGGCCCCATCCGTGCCGATGGATTGCTTGACGAACCCGACTGGCAGAAAGCGGAAAAGTCCCCGCGCTTTGTCGATATGGCCACGGGCGAGCCCGCCATTTACGGAACCCGGGCCGCCGCACTCTGGGACGACCAGAACCTCTACATCGCTTTTTGGGTCGAGGAGCCCTTCGTACAGGCTAAGCTCACCGAAAAAAACGCGCTGATCTTCAACGAGAATGACGCCGAAGTGTTCATCGATGGCGGTGACACCTACTACGAATTCGAAACCAACGCTCGCGGCACGACCTATCAGATGTTCTACATCTGGCGCGACGCTTATCGCAAGGGCGGGCGCTTTGACGTGCCGGAGTTCGACGTTGTGAAGAACAATGCCATGACCTTTGGCGGCGACTACGATCGGCAAGCGCCTACCTTCTGGAAAGGGACAAATCCACGCGGGCTTCGATGGGCGTTCTTCGGCTGGCCTTATCCCGGGCTCGCGAGCGCCACCCACGTGGACGGCACGCTCAACGATAACTCCGATCTCGACAAGGGTTGGACGGCTGAGTTGGTGTTTCCTTGGAACGGTGCCAAGTGGCTAGCTGGTGATCGCTCTCTACCTCCCAAGGAAGGAGACGTGTGGCGAATCTTCTTCGGCCGCTTCGAGTTGCTGCGCGTGGCGGGTAATGAGGTCCAGCCGCACCCTGGTTGGTCGTTGAACCGCCACGGCGTTTACGACACCCACCTCCCGCAATGCTGGACAGCCGTCCATTTTTCCAGCGTTCCGATGCGATAGCCTGCAAACAAGGCACGCGCTATGTTTCGCAACGTCGTCGGAAAGTTTCCCCGGGGGAGTGATCATGCTGTTTGGTTCGGATCAACATCCTGCAGAGTGTATATTTTCGGCGTTTGACTCGTGACCGAAAGAGGGAATCGCAAACCGTGGAACCCATCTCGCACTTCTTCTATTCCGACCGCCTGAAACTCCAATTTTGGGATTACGGCCAGGACCACAAGCCCTCTCTCGTCCTAGTTCATGGCGCGCTCGACCACGCTCGCAACTGGGACTGGGTCGCGCAATCTCTGTGTCGCCACTACCATGTTTACGCCCTGGATCTCCGCGGCCACGGCAACAGCGCCTGGGCCCACGGTGCAGCCTATACGGTAGCCGAACATGTCCTCGATCTCTCCGCGCTGCTCGATGTAATCAACGATTTCCCGATTCGCCTGGTAGGCCACTCGCTAGGTGGCGGCATTGTTCTCCACTACGCCGGCGTTTACCCGGGTCGCGTCCACAAAGCGGTCTCCATCGAAGGCCTGGGCTTCCCGCAAGAACACGCCATCCACGGTCCAGCATCCGGACGCGTCCGCGGGTGGATTGAAAACATTCGCAACCTCGAGAAGCGCCACCCTAAAAGTTATCCCAGCCTCGACGCCGCCATGGCCCGCATGCGCGAAGTAAACCCCCGCCTGACCGACGAGGTTGCTCGCCACCTCACCCTCCACGGCACAAACTGGGAATCCGACGGCTCGCTCCTCTGGAAGTTCGACAATTTCGCCCGCGTATTCCCGCCCTACGGCCACAACATCGAAGACGCCGGGGAAATCCTAAGCCAGATCACCAGCCCAACGCTGTTCTTCTGGGGACTCGAGAGCTTCCTGCCCGTTCCCGATACCGACCCGCGCTTCCAAGCAATTCCCAACCGCCGCCTCATCACCGTCCCCGGTGCCGGCCACTGGGTCCACCACGACCAGCTCGAACTCTTCCTTCGCGAGTCCTCCGCCTTTCTGGCCGCTGACCGGTCCGCTCTGTAGCCTCAGCCTTCGCGTTGGCGTTGGAGTGTGCCGCTCCCCTCCAACCGGACTTAAGCGAACCAATCGACGGTGCTCGCATCCAAAGCGGTAGTCACTCGCTCAACCGCTCTGCCTCACGGAGAATACCGATGACCGTGTTCGAGGGAGGACTCCTATGCGTTGCGCTGTTGCTGGAACTGCACCCGACAACGATTGGGCGAAGGGACAGATGCACCCTCTCCCATGCGAAACGAACGCAGATGAGCGTGTCATCCTGAGGCGATCCGACACGGATTTCCGAAGGACCAGCTGCCCAAAGCAAGAAATGATTCGCCCGCTTGGTCTACACTGAAGCGGTAGGGGATCCATGTCGATTGACAATCCGCCCGTGGTGAACGAACCGGTAACCCACGAAACTCATCGGACTGCGTCCACCACGTACTGCTGGATTTTGGGCATCCTGTCGGGCGTGATTCTCACTATAGTTTTGATCGGCGGCATGGTCTGGTTGTCCACTGGTCTCGGACTACTTCACTTGATTGGCGCGTTGCGCAGCGGACGCACCCAGATCAACGTCGATCAGCCCACCGTCGTGCGCCAAATCCAGCAACTCCAGCGTCTCGAAACCGTCAGCTATACCATGGACAAAATCATTTCCGGCGAGCACGCCAACGCGTACCTTCCGAAATTCCTGGTTGGCGACCGCTTGTTGCTGGTTGTGCACGGCGAAGTAATCGGAGGCATCAATCTCGCGGACTTGCGGCCGAGCGATGTTCTTGTTCAGGGAACCAAGGTATCGATTCACCTGCCTGCCGCGGAAGTTTTCAGCACCCGCATCGATAATGCCAAGACCAAGGTCTATTCTCGTGACACCGGGCTATTTTCTTCGCCGGACCCGGACCTTGAAAGCCAAGTGCGCGTGGAAGCCGAGCGTCAGCTCCAACAAGCCGCGCTGCAGGACGGAATTCTCAAGACCGCGGCTGAAAACGCGCGAAACACAGTCGCGGGCATGCTGCAAGGCTTTGGCTTCCGCGAAGTGGATATCCGGTAGGCTGATCACAACCGTTCCCGCGATGGGCCCGCGGGTGTGAACTCAATTGCCGGGAAATCGACACGTCGTTCGCCTATTCGGCCCATATCCACCGTCTTCATCCTCGCGTTGACCCTTCCACTTTGCCAAATGTAAATGAAATCGGACGGGTTTCGTCGTAGCATTCAGAGATGACAAATTCTTCCGGTTCTTCTGGTGTTTCGCGCCGCTCCTTCCTCGCCATGTCGGCGATGCTGCCCTTGGCGCTCCGCAGTCCTGCGGCTTCTTCCATACCTGTTGGTCTCGAACTCTATTCCGTGCGCAACGCCTTGAAGCAGGATCTTGAGGGCACCGTCCAGGCCGTTGCGAAGATGGGCTATCAATGCGTCGAGTTCTACGCGCCGTATTTCGATTGGAGTGAAGCGCAGACCAAAGACATGCGAAAGCTCCTCGACGATCTCGGTATCCGCTGCTACTCCACGCACAACAACGCCGACTACGTAAACAAAGACAATATCTCCCGCGCGCGCGACAAAAACCTGACCCTCGGCAGCAAATACGTGGTCATCGCCTCCACGCACGTCGATCCGGGCATCGAAGGATGGAAGACATTCGCCGGCACCCTCAATTCCGCCGCCGACCAGCTCGAGCCCTCCGGCCTGAAAGCCGGCTACCACAACCACAAAATCGAGTTCGTGCCCATCGACGGAGTCCGGCCCATGGAAATTATCGCCAAAAACACCAAACCCACGGTTCTGCTGCAGCTCGACGTGGGCACCTGTGTCGAAGCAGGCTCCGACCCGGTGGCATGGATTCGCGCCAATCCCGGGCGCATCCGCTCGCTCCATTGCAAGGACTGGTCGCCCGATCCGGCCAAGGCCTACACCGTTCTGTTCGGCGAAGGCACCGCCGACTGGAAGGCTATCTTCAAAGCCGCGGAAAGCGTCGGTGGAGTCGAATACTACCTGGTCGAGCAGGAAGGCAGCCGCTTCTCCGAACTCGACACCGCGCGCAAGTGTCTTGAGTCCTTCAGAGCAACCCACGCCTGATTCTGTGACACAGCGAGTTTCCTTTCCGCCTTGTCAGAATTTTCGGGAGGAAAGAGCGCCGCGCAACCAACATAGACGGTTACACGGCGCTCGGGGGTCTCGGCGAGTGGTTTGTAGGTTCGCTGAAGTGGTATGGCTGGCGGGAACCTTTCGCGGGCTTCGGGCCGTTGCCGGCCTCGTGACCTTCCGCAGAAATCCTTTTCAAAGATCTGCCCGCTGCATCGCTACGGCGCGGGACTCTACTCTGCGTTCCAGCTGTTGGTCCGCATCCGTTCCAGTGCATTCCGTGCCTTATCAATCGAGCGCTACACTCAGTGCAGGGAAGGTGCCAAACTCCAAGTCTGCAAAGTTAACGTTTTGTATTGTTTGCGTGAGTCGTGAAAATCCGCTTTGCATCAACTTGGGAAAATTGTCCCGCAGCGGAACGCTGCCCGAAACTCTTCCTGCACGAATGTCAAAACTAGGCTACAAATTCATAGCGTTGCCGATCCCTCACGCCGTCGCGGCCCGGGACCCTGCCTCTACGTCGCTTCCCGCGCCTTTGCGTTTCAAAAACCGGTACAGGCTCGTGCGCCCGATTCCCAGAATCTTGGCGGCCCGCAACCGGTTGCCCCGGCACAAATCCAGCACTCTTTGGATGTGCACGTTACGCACTTCATTCAGGGAGAGCGGCGGCCACCGATCGCCTTGCCCCGGGGGTGGCGCGCGATGTTGCAGGTCTTCGGGCAGGTCTGCCAGATCAATGAAATCCAGGGTGGCCGTGATACAAGCGCTGGAGATGACATTTTCCAGTTCGCGCACATTTCCCGGCCAGGAATGGCGCAGCAGCACCGCCTGCGCCCGCCGCGTCAGCCCCGGAATCTTCTTCCCGTAAGCCTCGTTGTATTTCTTTAGGAAAAACTGCACCAGCGGCGAAATATCTTCCAGCCGTTCGCCTAGCGAGGGAATTCGGATCTGGATGGTGCTGAGCCGGTAGAACAGGTCCTCACGAAAGCGGCCCGCCAGCACTTCTGCGCGCAGGTCCCGGTTGGTTGCGGCAATCAAACGCACGCGCATCTGAGGGAGTTCCTGGGAACCCACACGCTGGATCTCGCGGTTTTGAATCAAGCGGAGGAGCTTCGCCTGCATGGGCAGGGAAGTTTCGCCGACCTCGTCGAGGAACACGGTGCCGTCGAACAATCCGGGCCGCGCGTCGGTCGCGCCGGCAAAAGCCCCGTGTGTGTGACCTAAAAGCTGGCTTTCCAGGAGCCCATCCACCATCGCGGAGCAGTTGCACACCACCAGGCGTTGTGTGCTCACCGGGCTGAGTTGGTGGATGGCCCTGGCCACGAGTTCCTTCCCGGTGCCCGTGGCTCCCACAACGAGCACGTTGGCGTAGTGCCGCGCCACCTTGCGCGCGAAATCAAATACCTCAAGCATCGCCGGACTCTTTCCCACCATGCCGAGAAATTCCAGGTCGTTCAGGAGCTGCTCTTCGAGACTGCTCACTCGCCGCCGCTGGTCGTAGAGAGTGGCCACCTCGTCCAGTGCGCGCTTTAGCTGATTGCGGTCGATGGGTTTGGGCAGGAAATCGGCAGCACCGCGCCGGATGGCGTCCAGCGCCGAATCCAGCGTGTAGTCCGCGGCCATCACAATCACCTGCACGCCAGGGTCGGTGCGCAGCGCACGGTCGAGAAACGCATAGCCGTGGATTCCGGGATCGGCCAGCAGCAGGCGGCTGCGCCCAGAGCGCACGCACGTGATCGCTTCTTCCGCATCCGAGGTGAGGATGGTTTCGTAGCCCAGTTCTTGCACGAGCTTCGCTAGCGATTCCAGCTGTGCTGGATCGTCATCGAGAATGCAGGGAGTCAGCGCGCTGCTGGGCGCCACCATCTTTACCGTCCTCGCATGGGCGTGAGCCACGCCTTCGCATTCGCAACCCCACTGCCACCTGCCGGCTCGTTACACGTCCGTCAGCCTGTATCCGCGTTCGTGACGATTCAGGGCAGCTAACCACTTGTCCGCCAGCGCGGTAGCACCGACTACAACCGCGGCGCGACGGGCCCGGATAGGCCCGCTTACGGCACGTCGTGCCGCTTAGTAGGTGCCGTTAACCCAGGCCATTTCGAACCAATGTTCCGTTTCGACGCTAAAGTCCCCCGGCCGCCGACCCCGTCTGCGGGATCGTCCCATGCTGATTCGCCACCTACTGTCGGTCCGAACCGGCCTCAACCCGCCCGGAAACCTAGTTGATTGCCGCCTCGCGCTCCACCTCCCGCGCAATGACTCGGTGTAGCCGGAATTGCGGTTGGCCGTTTGGGGTCACCGCCAGGAACTCCGCTTCGTAAGGAACCGGATGCGCTGGTGCTGCGCTCAGCGATTGCAGCCACCGCAGGAAAATCACCCCGCCATCAGGCACCGCGTTGCTTAACTTGACGCGCTTGCCCGACCCCTCATTCCACTCCATCTCGGACTTCTCCACGAAAAACGCTTCGTTCTTGTCCCAGCCAGATACCTCCACGCGGTATAAACCTGTGATCGGAAAGTGGGCAGACGGCATCGCACGCAACCTCCAGTCAAGCAGTTTGCACCTGGAAGGCCATCGGCCTGGGGACAGGACGCTGAAAAAGGACCATGAATTCGTTTCGGCGCGGTGCCGCGGTGTGCCGGAAAAAAACGCGCGAGCCTTGCCCTGCCAACTGACTACGTGCGCTGTTTTCAATTTGCGGGGCGCGAGATACGCGGAACTCCCTAGAAGTGGCTTCGCAGCAGCAAATTGGTGGCGAAGCTTTCCACCGGCCCGTAGAAATAACGGAACGCCAGCAGTCCCACCAGCAGGCCAAGCCGCGCGTAACTGCTGCCGCGGAGCCAATCCAGGTAACGCTGGGCGGTGCCCTCATTCATCAGCAGCATGATCCCGGTACTTCCGTCGAGGGGCGGCACTGGCAGCAGATTGAAGGTGCCCAGCAACAAGTTCAGCGAAAACAACACATACAAGGTGACGATGGCAAAATCCGGGTGTTCTCCCGAATTCCAATGCAACCAGCCCATCGCGCTTCCGACGCGCAGACCCACTGCGGCAATGAGCATCAGCGTGAAATTTGCCGCCGGCCCGGCCAGCGCCATCAAGGCCGCACGCCGCGGATGTTGCCGCTCCCACAATGGATCAAAGGGTGCGCTGGCCCAGCCGATCATACCGCGTGTGAACAAAAAGGCCAGAATGGGAATCACTACCATGCCCCAGGGTTCGCGCCGGATGTGCGGTACCGGATTCAGCGTCACCTGCCCGGCCAACGCCGCGGTGCTGTCCCCGCCAAGCTTGGCGACAAACGCATGCGCCGCTTCGTGGCACGTGGTGGAAAAAAGAAACACGACGTAAGAGATGAAACCGTAGACCAGGATTTCGGGTGTGAGATCGGGCATGAACGTACGAGCGTAGAGATTCCCGGTCCCATTTGCAAGCCGCCGCCCGCAAACCACCACAGCCCCGCGCTTCGAAACGGTACAGACCGTCGCCGGCTTTCTACCAGCCTGATTTCGATCAGGTGATTGCCGCGTCGAGCAAGGTCTTTTCGGCAGGACTCAGAGGGCGGGAGGCGCCTTTCGCCAGGTCGCCTAAGATCAGCGGGCCAATGGCAACACGCACGAGTCGCAAGACTTCCACTCCTAAGGCTGCCAGCATGCGGCGGATGTGCCGGTTCTTTCCTTCGTCCAGGACGACTTCCAGCCAGGAATTTTTACCCCCGGAACGTAGCCGGCTAGCGCGTTTGACGCGCAACACTTCACCGTCGCATTCGATTCCTTTGTGCAACCCCGCCAGCAGTTCGTCATCGGCGACCCGCCCGATTTGCAGGTGGTACGTCTTGTCAAGGTGCGTATCCGGAGCAAGCACGCGCGCCGCCCACTCGGAGTCGTTGGTTAGGAGCAGCAGGCCCTCGCTGGCTTTGTCGAGCCTGCCAACCGGTGCGATCCATGGAGTTTCAGAGGCCTTTCCCTCGCGTGGGGAGGGCTGCTCCATCGTTGACCCTGACCTCGGCCGCAGGAAGTCGTAGACGGTCTCGCGGCCCTTTTCGTCCGATGCCGAAGTAATCGCGCCGCGTGGCTTGTTGAGTACGAGATAAACCTTACTGGCGGCAACGGTAGCGCGTCCATCCACTTCGATGCGGTCGGAGCCGAAATGTACGGGTAGTTCCGGGTTGCGTCTCACGGCGCCATTCAGCCGTACACGCCCGGCTTGGATCATCTCCGCAGCCTTGGATCGCGAGCAGACGCCCATTTTGGACAGCGCTCGAGCGAGTCCTATTTTTCGACTGTCAGCGCCGCGAGTACTGCCGCCAGCGTTTCGCTGAAGATCCGGTCGATGGGGCTTTCGGGGCACGTGCCGATTATACGTAAAGAGCCGAAACGCGAAGTCAGAACCGCGAAGTTAGACAAAGGAAATGGCCGGCCAAGAATAAGGAATCGCGATGCGGTAACTATCAGAGAATCGTTGGAAGGCGTCGAAGATCGTCAGAAGAGGGAGAAGCGTCGCGTCCCAGCCCTACCGCCTCTTTCGAAGCGTACCACGCCGCCCCTCCTCCTCCAACTTTGCGAACTTGGTAAGCCCGCACGACGATACTCGCAAAGACACTCGCGGGTATCCATACCTCAAATCTGGTAAGAACCCCCTCCGATGTTGTGTAGCCATGTTCAGGGAAGAAGAAGGGAGCGACGAATAGACCGTGCACGGCCATTGCGCTCTGCCAAAGATTGACAAAAAGCGGGACGGGTTTGCGCCCACTGGTGCAGCGAGCCCGACGAATTCGCAACCCGGAGAATTTGTCCGGTAAGCCACCCATTTACGGCAGAAGTCACCAAGACTCGCCCTGACCCAGGCATTTTTCCGTGAGCGCGACCGGTTTGAAGATGTTTTCTGAATGAAAGGCGCAATGAGCGCTAAAACGCCGCTACTTGATTCAATCCTGGCCTTCACCAGCCCGGAGGATTTCTTGAATAGACGCCGTGGCATGCAGACCTTGCAGAGCGCTGGTTGTTTACTTGCTCTTTTTTTCTGGAGTTACCCGCTTCAAGGGCAATCGCCCGCGGGAAAAACTCGCGCTTATCGCTTATTATGTTGCCGCCGACGAGATCAATTGGGATTGCGCCCCGACGGGACGAGATGAAGCGATCGGACATTCTTTCGTGAGCTCCAGCAGGGCTACGCGGAGCCGGGACCGCCCCACATCGGGCGTATCTACAAGCATCACCGTCACATCAGCGATCCTATGTTGGCAGGGATGGTCGCGCATTACCGCGTTACGAGGTGAAAACACGCTAGTTTGGGAAACCTAGAAAACAACGATCGGAAAGTGGCACGGCCAAGGGGACGATCTTAGAACTTTTCTCAATGAATTTGTCATCGCCTCGCAACATTTTTCTTTGCGCGTCCGATCCAGCCCTTAGTTTGCTAGGCCAATTCAAGCTCGACGCCGTCGCCTTCTTCGTCTCCGCCAGGGCCATGGATTAGAATGATGTCGATGACCATGTCCGCGACAGTCGGCCCTTCACCGCGCTGCGCTGCTGCGATGTCTCGCTTAACCGATTCGACGTTGTCGGGGTGACATTGTTGAATCTTCTTCTCAAGCCAACGGACTGTTTCCGGATACCCTAGAGTTTCGCGGGACCGCTGAAAATTGACCCAGCGAACTCTGAATCCGCCCGGAGGCGTTCCGAAGCCGCCTCTTAAGATCGTTGAAAGCGTCGAAATTACGTCCCCACTTTGCTCCGGGAATCAGACGTAGCGAAACCTCCTCCCAGAAACCGTGCAGAGTATCGAAGCGCGAACCATCGATTTCGACAATGGGTTTGGCCATCCAAATATTGACCTTCGAAGCGCAGTTCTAAACAGGCAGAAGGGTACCGCCGTAAACTCTTCAGTGCAAAAGATTAAGGAAGTGGCGCGCCCGGAGAGATTCGAACTCCCGACGTTCTGCTTCGAAGGCAGATGCTCTATCCAGCTGAGCTACGGGCGCATCCTTGGCAACTCAATTATCTAACAGCACTTACTCTGATTTAGCAACCTCTGACTCTGCTGAAACTTTGGAGCAACGAGGAGCAGGGTACGTCGAATCCCGTGGCCACGCGCCCGGGTTCGGCCAGTCGGAGTTCCACTCTTTGTACAGAGGAGAATAACGCTCTGACATGGTCTTCGGCTTGAGCGCGAGCCAGAAGTTGTTGCTGCCCTCCGGGCACCGCTTGCCCCGCAACCATGTCTTCCGTAAGCACTTGAAAGCATGCCAGCCCATTCCTGGCTCGTCGAGGCTCATCGCTCTGCGCTGGCCCGATTGCAGCGGTGGGGGTTCCCTCAGGTTGAAATCGGTCAAGTGAACGCTGACTTCTGTCGGCATACTAGCAGGCCTGGTTGAAGGCCGGCGCGTAGTACGCGCAACGATCAACCGGTTCCTCGGCCCCTTCCCAGAAGCACCGATTGATCCCGAGGATCAAACCATCCGCCTACGGGCGGTCGGGGGTAGAATTAGCAGATCAATACAAACACCAACGCGAGACGCCTTTCGACATATGCCCTAGGCTGCTTCGCCATTTCTTGGTGCGCCCGCGTAGCCGCGCAGCAGCCGAGCCCGCCCCCTTCTGATAGCGGCGTCAAGATCGTAGTAAAGGTGAACTCCGTGCTGGTGCCGGTGCTCGTCCGCGACGCACAAGGGCACGTGGTTGGCGACCTCAAGCAAGAAGACTTCCAGCTGTTCGATCAAGACAAGCCGCAAGTCATTTCCGGATTCACGATTGAAAGGCGCTCGGCAACCGAAAACCGCCAGCTGCCTGCAAAACCAGGCATTGCGCCCATTGCCCCGAGCACCGCAGCCCCGCCAGCAGCCGTGCCGCTGCGTTTCATCGTTTTTCTGTTCGACGACATGCACTTTGAACCGGCCGATCTTCTGCGAATTCAGAAGGTTACGACCAAGATGCTGGCTGAGTCGCTAAACGACACGGATATGGCTGCCGTCGTGACCACTTCCGGCATCAATAGTGGACTGACACACGATCGCTCGGCCCTGCAAGCGGCAGTCATGAAGCTGAATCTACAGCCGCTCTACCGCCACGATAACCATGCGTGCCCCAACATTGACGTGTACCAGGCCGACTTGATCCTAAATAAGCACAACGATCGCGCTCTGGAATTGGCCGTGGCGGATTACGCCACCTGTGCACATATCGGTGGCGGAACGCGGGAAATGATGGAGCGGATGGTCCGATCGGCGGCCGCGCAAACCCTGGAGATTGGCGAACGCGATGTTGCGGTGACGCTCTCCACTGTCAAAGAATTTGTCCGAAGACTGGGAAAACTGCCCGGTCAACACACACTGCTTCTGATTTCGCCGGGGTTCCTCACCGTCACGGCGGACGCGATGACCGAAAAGTCCGACGTGCTGGACCTTGCGGCGCGCTCCAATGTAACCATCAGTACATTGGATTCCCGCGGGTTGTACACTACGGAAATCGATGCCAGCGAGCGAGGCGGGTCTTCGACTCTAGACTTGATGACAGGCCAACATGGCCAGTATCACGGCGACACCATGAACCTCAGCGAGGACGTAATGGCCGAGTTCGCGAACGGCACGGGCGGAACCTTCTTCCACAACAGCAACGATCTGGAAGGAGGATTCAAAAGCCTGACCCAGGTACCGGAGTACCTGTATCTTCTCGAGATTTCGCTCGAGAAGGTGAAGCCGGACGGCGCCTATCATCGCCTAAAAGTTAAAGTTGACCGCGACGGCTTGAAGTTGCAGGTGCGCCGCGGCTATTTTGCGCCGCAGCCGGCGAAAAGCAAGAACTGAGGCCCAGAAGAAAGAGCGTTCGAGCAAACACATTGGCAGATTGCAACCAATCTTCTTGGATGTGCTTTTAGGATCGTTTCGCCAGTGGCCGTGCTTGAGGTCTATCGCAGCAGCAGATCAAAAAATACGCAAGACTAGGCTGACGTGCGGAGCCAGCAAATGAAATGGTGCCCGACGAAGCGCCGGAGATTTGGCTCAAAAAATATCTCCACTAAAAGAAAAGCCTAGAGACAAGGGAGAAAGCCATGAAGATTGTAAACTTCAGCGCAGTCGTTACCCTTCTCGCTTTGACTTCGCTGCCCGCTCGAAGCCAAAAGCCCGCAGCACCCCTTCCAGCAACAACGGCCGCGCCTTGGACAAGAGGTTCGTGCGGCCCGGCTGTGACTGGACAAAACGACCGGTTCACCATCCATTGCCCAGGAATGACCAATGAGCAAGGCGAGAAACTGTTAGGAATTGTAAACAAGATTTTGGCGAATGAGCTCGACCCGCAAGTGGTCCTAGCGAAGTTGGATGAAATTCAAAGGGGTTTAAAGGCAAACCTACCGGTCAAGACGTATTTCTGCGACGGCATGTGGCAAAGCGTGGGACCTAAAGCTGACACTGTCTTGGATTCGAAGACAGGCGGAAATGATTTTGATTTTCTAAACATGATTTCGCTCTTCAAGAACAACCAGTATCCGAAGTTACTAAAGACCTGTCTCGCGAGCATCGATTCCGAAGCTAGCTGGCTGACGTCACGGCTGTTTTGTGGTCTAGCCTATGCACATCTAAATGACAAAGTGAAAGCTCAAGCGATGCTGAGAGAGTTCGAGTCTAAGGCCGGACCTTCCTACGACGCGCTCCCATGCCATGATATGTCCGATATACTGCGCGCACTCCTAAAATAAAAAGGCCGCCTAGGATCGTCTAGGGGCCGCTCGACTTTAAATCGATTGTCGTGCTTCAGTCTTTTTTTGTGTGCTTACGGCTTTGGCTCAGCGCAACCTTGAGGCACGCGTTGCGGAAGGTCTCCCCTGGCTGGTTCTGTGATACCCAGACACCCCCGCTAGAAGAGCTTGACGCCTTTCTAGACGAAACGATCGAGTTGCACTGCATCGGGGTTTGCAATTGTCACTGGATGCGCTGGCGCGAGCTACTTACGATTTAGGCTATCGCACCTTTGTACGAGCTAACGTTACACCGTTTCCGGGGGCGCGGCGACGATCTCGAATTGCAGCTTTTGCTCGCCCAATTGTGGATGCTTGGCGGTGAGTGTGACTGTTCCGGGTTGCTCTTTTGCGCGGATCCAGATCGCGCCGGTGCCGCCGATGAGCGCGAACGGGTTGTCGCCGACGATTACGGCAGGGCCCTCCAGATCGAATTCGATGGCATCGTTGGCAAACGGGCGTATGGCGCCGAACTCGTCGGTTACGCGCAGGACGACGCGAGTAGTGTCGGCGCCATCGGCCATCAATTTGGTGTCATCCGGCAGCAGGGCGAACTTCTGATCGGCGCCGCGACCGGACATCGTCTTCGAAATCACCTTGTTGCCCTGAATGTAGCCATCGATGCGCAGGTCGCCCCACTGGAAGACGGCTTTCTCGAGGTCGGCGACGAACGGCGGGTAGCGCAGGTGGGCAAATTCCGTCTTGTTGGGATCGACTTCTGCGACCAACTTTTCGCCAATATAAAATTTCAGATGGTCGCAATTGGAGCAGACCCAGGCTTTCGTGAAGCCGATGGATTCATCGCCGCGCGCCCAGTGAAACGCGGGCTCCAGGACAATTTCCTCAGCGGGTTCGCATTGCGATTTGTAAAAGCCGGCGGCCGGCTTGGGTTCGCGGAAAATATCGGTGACACCGTGGTAGCAGATGCGCTCGCCGGAGCCAAAGTCGGCGTGGGTGTTGTAATCGAACGCGCACCAGCCGATGCCGCCCGCATATTGCGGATTGGACGCCAGTTGGTCGTGGATGCGCGCGTGGCGCAACATATGTTCCTGGAGGCGTTCCACTTGATCGATGGTCTTGGTCGGATAGGTATGGCCGACAAATTCGGTGTTTAGGTAGCGCGGGTGGTTTGGCGGCTTGAGCGGGAAACCGAAATCGTTCATGGTGAAGACGTCTTCCAGGAATTCGGAGGACTGGAAGTAGCGGATGCCGCCGGTCTGGCGGGCGGGATCGAGTTTATGCGCGAGAGCGTTGGTGCGCACGTAGAAATCATGGTCGTCTTTGGATTCGTTGATGCGCACGCCCCACAAAACGATGCTGGGATGATTCCAGTCGCGGCGGATCATGCGACCGACGTTGTCGACGGAAATGTCTTTCCACGGTTGATCGCCGATGTGCTGCCAGCCGGGGATTTCCTCGAGTACCAGCAACCCGATTTCGTCGCAGGCGTCGAGAAAATGGCGCGATTGCGGGTAGTGCGAGGTGCGCACGATGTTGCAGTGCAATTTGTTGCGAAGAATGTTGGCATCGCTGCGCTGAGCGCGGCCCGGCATGGCCTGGCCGACGAACGGGAAAGTCTGATGACGGTCGAGGCCACGCAGTTTGATCCCTTTTCCATTGAGCTCGAAGCCGTGGTCGGTGAATTCCGCCTTGCGGAAGCCCAAGGTCCGGTGATCCCGGTCAATGAGCTGCGTCCCCCTCAACAAGCGCACGTGCACCGAATACAGATTCGGATGTTCGAGGTCCCACAGCTTGATCGCGCCGAGGCCTTCCAAATGAACGCTGTGCACCGTGGGTTCGGCTGCCGGCTCCGCTGCGGGCGCGCGCTGCGACCCTTTGGCCAGAGTGCGATCGCCATCTCGCAATTCCACTTCGAGCGTCAACGGCTCGCGCGACGCTTCCAGGTGTTGAAGATGGCAGTCCACATCCAGGGTGGGTTTCCCGCTCAATACATCTTTTGGTTTGGCGCAAATGTTTTCAAGGAACGTTCCTGAAACGATACGCAGCGAAACCTCGCGGTAAATTCCACCAAACGTCAGGTAGTCGATCTGATAGCCGAAGGGCGGGATGTCCGGCCGCTCGGTGGAATCGACATCGACGGCCAGAACATTTTCTCGATCGAAATCGACATGCGGTGTCAAGTCAAACGAAAACGGCGTGTAACCGCCTTTGTATTCGCCCAATTTCACGCCGTTGATCCAGACAGTGGAAGCGGTCATCACCCCTTCGAAATCGACGAACACATGCTTGCCGCGGGCCTCGGCGGGCAATTTGAAGCGGCGCCGGTAGATGGACACAAATTCATAGGTCTTGTCGTCAAAGCTGTGCCAGGGCAAGCGCACGTTCGTGTGGGGCACCACCACGCGCTCGAACGCGGAATCGTCGAACTCGCGCTCATGCGCACCTGGAGCAAACGTCTTGCTGTAGCGCCATTTTCGGTTGATCGGAACGAGCATGCGCCCGTCGCCACTTGAAGGTGCGGCGGAACGCGCTGCCAGGGTCCCGGGCGCAAGGGTAGCGCCAGCAATTACCGTAGTGGTGGTCTTCAGGAAACCGCGTCGGTCCATGGTGGTCCTTCTCGCGATGAAATATGAGAAAAATTGCGCCAATCCATTGGTCGCGCGAATCTTACCAGGTTAAGCGCGTAACCTCCAGCAAAACGGAAATCCAGGGTAGTCTCCGACCATCCCATCACATCGGGATGGGTTTCTGGCTAATGCGCTGGAGATACCAGCAAGGACTGTCGCCCCGGTGTGGAAATAGCGCATGCACGCAGGGGGTGGTGACCTCGGGTTGCTGCGCATCGAATTCGTACTCGATTTTCCCGTTCTTTTGTGGGATCGCGTACAAGCGTTCCATCTGAACGGTTCCAAACGCGTCGCCCGTCCTGGGATAGGCCATCTTCCAGCGCACCAGCAGATCGTCGCCGGCATACAGCAAGCCCGCCATCAGAATCACGGCGACGGCGGCGCGTTTCGCAATCAGCGCCGGGCTGCTCAAGGGTTGCGTTTCCCGATTTCAAAGGATCCCAGCGTGCGTCGCGCGGAGGCGGTCATTTGCTGAAGGGCTTTATCCGCCGCTTCGATCGCGGGATCATGCTTCTTTTGCAGATCGCTCAGGGTCGGGGCCACGGTCTTGTCCGGAAATATCCCTGTGCCTTCCAGCTTGCGTCCTTTCGGAGAAAACCACAGTACTTCGCTCATCTCCAAAACGCCGCCGCCTTTCATGACGCGCGGCTTGGCGATTCCCAATACGCAGCCGCAACTTTGGCTTCCGACAATTTTCGCGCGCTGCGAGTCCTGCATCCCGGCCGCAAACACTTCCGAGGAACTCGCAGAACGCGCATCCACCAAAATCACGACGGGCCCGGAATAAATCTGGTCGCCAGGTTTGCCCACATAGAGCTCGAGTGGCAGTCGGAACATGCCCGCAAACTGCGAAAGGGGTTTGCCGGTGCGTGTCTTGTCCTTCGCGAACAGCGTTTTCTTGTCGAAGAAAAATCCGGCGATCGGGAGTAGCACGCCCAGGTCGCCGCCGCCGTTTCTACGAAGATCGATTACCAGCCCAGGTGTATTGCGGAATCGTTCGAGTGCTTGCCGGAAACCCTTGGTGATCGCGGGTTGGAAACCGTCGAACCGGATATAGCCGTTTCCCGAGGGCAGCACGTCGGTGGCGACATCTGCGGCCGCGGAATAGATTTGTCGCTTCAGGGTGACCTCGAAGCGGGACCCATCGGCGCGTTCCATACCAAGCTGCATTTCGCTGTCCGGAGGTCCGGCGAAAAGCCGGCCGTAGCTCAGCAGCCGCGTCGCGCGTTCAGAAGACGAAGGTGGTCTTCTCGTTTCGATTTCGGCGACGCGCTCCGCGATGGGGCGTCCATCGATGCTGAAGACCACCATCCCGGGCTCGACGCCCGCTTGTGCTGCGCTGGAGTCGCGCCGGACGGCGGTGACCACGGTCTTCCCGTCCACGTCATCCACGCTGATTCCGGAGCTGACGCCTTGCTGCTTCTTGTAGTGCTTCCACTGCTCGGGGGAATTAAAGCGGGTGTGCGCGTCGTGTAGTTCGCCGGTCATCTCGCTCATCAGAGCGTAGAACTCCTGCTCGTCCTTTGCGGCTTCGATTCGCGGGCGATAGCGCGTGTGAATCTGGTCCCAGTTCACTCCATTGAAGGTCGGGTCGTAATAGTGATCGCGAATCTCTTTCCAGACCTTTTCAAAGATTTCTTTGCGCGCTCCCGGCGACAAATGCTGCGGTGGCGGCGCGCTCGCTTGTTGAGACGGAGAGGAAGGAGGGTTTTGCGTCGGGGCGCCCCACGACGCACCTGGGGATACCAGTAGCACAAGCCACAGCGTGCTGCGGACGATGCGGAGGTTATCGAATAGGCCAGGTCCGGTCATTGTGGTTGGGCGCCTTTCAAGTGGCGCTCCTGTGTGGGTGAATTATAAGGAGTCGAACCCCGCGGCGCACCCGGAAGTTTCGGCACAAGGGGAACCGGCGGAAGTCGCCGACAATGCACATTCGGGCGAAGTGATCAGGCGGGCACTACGCTGGACTTGGGTCGCTGGGTTCGTTGGCGAACAAGCGGGCGAGTTCGGCATGTTCCATGACCACGGCAGGGTCGCGTTGGATGGCGTCGAAGTAGCGCTTCTGGAACCCGTCGCCGGACTCCGAGGGTGCGAACATCTTACGGGCGAGCATGATCGCGCTGCGCGTGTCGTCGGAGGTCACCGGAACTTCAGCCGCCAGGCTCTCGTCGAGGCGCACCACGAATTCGGAAATATTGTGCAACCACGCGAATTGTTCGTGGTCAATTACCAGGCGGAACAGTTCGCCGGTGTTGACCTTGCCATGGACGCGCTCATATTCGCGGCGTTCCATATCGAGCAAAGTCTTGTGCAACCGAAGGAGGGTGAGCCGCAGGGCGACGAGCTGCTCGCGCGCTGGATTTGCGGGTCCGCCGGTGTCGGCGGAATAGGGATCGGAAGTGGTCATATCGGCCGCGGCGCTAGGCGCGACAGTTTATTGTGCGACAGGAAGGCGTCGATTGCCAAATCCGATGCAAACCAGAATTTTGGGAGGTAGACGCGGTGCGCCTTTGGGGGTCTCACTCGTGGTAGCGCAGTTCGCCGACCGGGAGCGCGATCGGCAAGCGATTGTCGGGCGGGGGTAGCGGGCACGTGGCGTACGGCGTGTACGCGCAGGGCGGATTCTCCAGGTGGTTGAAATCCAGTACCAGCTCTCCGGCCTTGTCCAATCCGTTGGAGGGAAGGCCGGTGTACAAAAAGCGGCAGGCTTCGTAGGTGGTGGAGGCGCTGGTCGTGTCCCGCAGGATAAAGAAAAGTTTCACGGCGGGATTGTCTTCCACGACCGGCTCAAGCTTGTAGCTTTTCCCGCCCAGTGCGAATTCCGCTACTCCCGGGACCGGCTGGTTGTAGCTGGTGGCAATCAGCGTCGCCAGCGTGACGCTCCGCGGTGGAGTGTAGGGTAGCCAGCGGGCCTTGACCCGGAAAGCGGCGTTGGGCGGGTACCATTTGAGTCCGTGAAAGCCCACGAGAGCGGCAGACTTCGCGTCCTTGATGCGCAATGCGAAGCGATCGGCTCGCCGTACCACGTAAAAATTGAGCGTGCCGCTGGTGATGCGGGGATTGCCCTTGTCGGTGTCGGCGCCGGTGCGGAGTTCCTGTGCTTGCGCCGGTTTGCCGTCAATGAGTAGGTCTTGCGCGAATCCGCCAGGCGGGGGCATCAGCGTAACCGTCTTGCCTTCCAGATGCATAACGCCGACGTGCGCCGGACCGCTGGCGGGCAAATGAATCTTGTTGTCCGCAGCGGAGCCCACCGTGTTGTCTCCTGGGACCATCCATTCGAGGCCGGAAAGCGACAGCCAGCCGTCGGGCTTTTGCAAGTCGGCGGCGTGTTGTGTGCGCCACGCGGTAAGGTCCTGTTCCCAGTTAGCTTCCTGGGCCCAAGTCGCCGTGACACCTACGCTGAGCGAAGACAGCAATAACGCGACGGCTAGGAAAAGGCGATAAGGTCGCATCGCAAGAGTATAAAGACTCTCGCACTCAGTGAGTAGGGTACGTTAGGGCAACGCGATCGTCGGGAGAAATGTACCTTACTGATTAGGACGGTCGAGTTAGCGGCTGGCATTCCGCATCGCCTCTAGTGTCTGGCGTGACCCTTCTTGCCCATGGGGGAACGGTCTCTCTGTTCCTGCATGCGGTCCAACCGGCGGTTAAGAATGATCTCTGCAGTCTTCGGAGTGAAAAACGTTCCATTCGTTCGGATCGCTTCCACGGCCGCGACCAGATCTCGCGCCGCATCGGACTTCAGCACAAAGCCGCGGGCACCGGAGTCTACTACTTGGGCCAGCACGTCCTGGGAGTCGTAGATGGATAACATCAGAATTTTGGTTCGTGAACCGCTGGCAAGAATCTTTCGGGTGGCTTGCAATCCGTCTACCACCGGCATGCTGATATCCATCAAGGTCACATCGGGCTCCGTTGAGAGAACCCCCTCAATTGCCGCTTGACCATCGGCAGCTTCGCCAACCACCCCCCATCCGGGTTGCGTCTCCAGCAACGAGCGAAGCCCGTAGCGTACGATTTCATGATCGTCGGCCAGGAACAGTCGCAGAGGCGCCATTGTCTTCCTCGCTTGACCGCTCGACGTCGCACTCCAGGCAAAATTTGCCCGGTGCCCGCACAACACCGCTCGGTCGTCGTCGCACGTGACTCGCATCGGCCAACCGGCACCACTCCCTATTTGAGTAGCATGAAGGGGTCTTCCCTTGGTATCGGGCATTTACTGCATGAAGGTACTCTCTGTCTTGAAGAGCTATCGAGCGTGTGGCAAGGCCTGTAACCCTTGTGGTACCGGGATATTAGGGGACGTCCAGCGGGGCCCATTGTTGGAGATTGCCGCGCAAACCAGTGCGGGGCTACCGTGCCAGCGTCAAGAGCTGCGTGTTTAGCTCCATCAGGTTCGCTTCGAAGCGGTAGTAGCCGCGACGCCATTCGCCATTGGCTTCTTGGGCGCTGATTCCCAAAACGGCAAAATCGGAGGTTCCGCCATTGCTATCGCAAACCTTCGGGAAGTCCTCTCCTACAAAGGTGGGCACAGCGGAGGCGAGTAACCGCTCGCAGTCGGCGAGCGAAATCACGGCGCGCAGCATACCCTGATTCTGAGCGTGCGGCTGGCAGAAATAGAGGTTCGGCATGACATGATCATCATCGGCGCAAACGGGGAAAACTTTAATGGTACGCAGGTGCCACCGGGCGCGTGATAGTCAACAGGACGAAAAGCTGGTTGGTATTCCAACCGTGCGTAGGCAAAGGTTGCCGAGCACATCGGCACACCTGGGCCCGACACCGTGACAAACTTCCGGTGCGGGCTCGCGTTCGACCAAACCGGCGACGCGGGAACACCCTCGCTATGCGAAGCCCGCCGCGCTACCGGTTCGTGCGCTTGTTATTTCGAAGGTACAACCAGATTGTTCTTCACCGAAAAGACATTGGGGACGCTGTTGGCGCGCAGGCCGGCAATGTTCTTGTCGGTCTCGTTGTCGGCCACACCCTCCAGCGTCACGTTTCCGTTTTTCACGATGATGTGAATGGAAGGAACCGCGGACATCGCGTAGCGCGAGAGTGCCGGATCGCCGTAAATGGCGCGGAAAAGGGCGCGACGCAGTTGGTCGTCCATGGGTGACGTCGGCAACACCTCGATGTTGTTCTCAACGCTGGATACGCCTTCGATGTTTTTTACGACTCCTTCCGCGTCAGATTTCAGCGTGGGGCGCACGACTTGACCCACCAGGATGACCTTGCTTCCCTGCAACTGAAACGCCAGGTTATCGAACACCGAGTAATAGGGCAGCAGCACCAGTTGGTGGCGAACTTCCTTGATCAGGTTCTGCTCGACTTTCGGTTCGTTCTGCTTTTGGGCCGCCGTGGAGGTGTGAGACAAGGAAATGAATGGCATGACGACAAGAACAAGCGCGAGCGAGATACGGAGGTTGGGAGCCATGTTTTTCTCCTAAGATCAGGATTTCCGTGTGGTGCTCGGGGTTTAGACTCAAGCTGCAGCCCAAAGGACTGCATGAGTGGCCTGCGGGCGCGGATGTTAGCATAGGTTGGCGTGTCACTCGTTTTTAAACGGTGGCGTACCGACGGTGCAGCATTCGCGGCCGGGCTGCCATCCAACCCGAGGCTGTAACCCCCCCGGGACAACGAGGAAACTTAAAACTTTGTTGGTCATTGCGCATCGCGGGGCTTCCGGGTACGCGCCAGAGAATACTTTGGCGGCGTTCAAGCGGGCGCTTGCTCAGGGAGCCACGTTCATCGAGACCGACTTGCAACTTTCGCGCGACTCTCGCTTCGTGGCCATTCACGACGATACTGTCAACCGCACCACCAACGGCCAGGGCAAGGTTCACGACTTGTCGCTTGCGGAAATACGCCGTTTGGATGCCGGCTCATGGTTCGGCAGCGAATTCACCGGTGAGCGGATTCCCACGCTGGAGGAAATTCTCGAGTTTTCGAAGAAGCACGACGTCGTTTTTTACCTGGAACTCAAGCCCAGCGGTTCGTGGGGCGGCGAGCACACCTTGATCGGGGCCTTGCGCACTTCGGGAGAGATCGCCAGAACGATCGTGATTTCGTTTGACGCCGGAATTCTGGAAGCGCTACGGAAGATCGAGCCCACGCTGATGACCGGCCTCCTTTTCGACGGTCAGATCGACCTTCCCCTCCAGCGTGCCGTCGAAGTGGGAGCGCGGCAGTTGGCTGTGCGCGGTGATCTGGTCACTCCGGCGCTCCTGGCGGAAGCCCGAAAAAGGGACTTGCAGGTGGTGTGCTGGACCGTGAATCAGCCCGCGCACATGCGCTTGCTGATCGAAGCGGGAGTGGACGGCATCATGAGCGACTACCCGGATCGCTTGGTCGCCGCGCGGCCGAAGGAAAACAGTACCCCCTAAGGTGGTTCGTGCTGGCCGGTTGAATCTTTTGCGCACTCCGCCGGCTTGGGGCGATCGGTACCAACGAAAAACACTTCGTATCAGGGATAGCCGGTCCTTCACGGCACATCTCGCCGGTATGCTTTTCCTGTTTGAGACGGAAGTTCTCGGCGAAGCGCTGCGAGTAGAGGAAGGCCGAGTTGCTCGGCGCGGGCGTCCGGCCGAAGGCCAAGATGCTCCAGAGCGCCGCGCAAACGATCGGGAGCGGCGAGGGACCGCAGGTTGTTCACCAGCGTTTTCCGTTTTTGCGCAAAGCACAATTTCACGAAATCCAGGAACTGCGCTTCGTCGCTCAAGCCGAGCTCGGCGCGTTGGCCGGGGAATCGCAACGTGACCAGGGCCGAGCCCACTTCCGGTGGAGGACGAAATGCTTCACGCGGTATGCGCAGCACAAGCTCCGGACGCGCGTAGAGTTGTGTGATCACCGAAAGATAGCCATAGGACTTGCTACGGGGCTGCGCGGTCAAGCGTTCTGCGACTTCGGTCTGAATAACGATATGCATTTCGTCAATCAATTCCGCGAATTCGAAAAGGCGGCGCAGGATTGGCGAAGTAATGTAGTACGGCAAATTTCCATAAATGTGCACACGTCGCCCCGCCGCAATCGCGGCAATGTCGGCGCGCAGAACGTCGCCTGGTACGACGGTGAGGTTCGGGAATTGTTGCGTTAGGTGCCCCAGCCGCCGGGCGAGCGACGCGTCGAGCTCGATTGCGCAAACCGGCGCGCCGGTGGCCGCCAAGTGTGCGGTCATCTCCCCGTGGCCGGCTCCGATTTCGATCCAGCAATACGGCGATGCCCAATTGCTGTCGTGCGGCGCCGACGATGGCACCAGCGATTGTGCTGAGACACGTATGGCGCGCGCGATCTGTTCGCGCCAATCTAGATCATCGAGGAAATGTTGGCCGAGACGTTGACGAGCCATCCGGGAACAGTGTAACAAGGCGCGGGCCCTGCAAGAATCGCGCGGCGCGAAACACAGAAGTGATCGATCCGGAAAGGCACGCGGAGAGGTAGCAAGCGAAAAAGAGCAGCAAACCCAAAGTGGGCGACAAAACGAACAGAGCGACAAGAAAGCTTTCTGGTTGGGCCAGGGAAACCGTCGCGCCGCTCTCGCTCGTAGGGATGAAATTTGTCCTCACAAGCATGGAAACACGAGGCCGGCACAAAAGTTGCGCTGCCCCCTCTTCGGCAAACAGTTGTGTTTCGGCCACGGAATCGGCGCAGGCCGCCGTGCTTGACGCGCTCTCAGGGGTTGGATAGCGTAGCGTATCGTCCCACCCCATGGTGACAACGCTTTGAGAATTCTCTTCGTGGCATCGGAAGGGTTGCCGTTTTCGAAGACCGGCGGCTTGGCGGACGTGATCGAAGCACTGCCGAAAGCGCTGGTGGCCCAGGGTCACCACGTCGCGGTGGTGTTGCCGCGGTACCGCGATACAAAGGTCGACGCAGTGGTAATGCCCAGCCTTACGATTTCCATGGGCGGGCAACTGCGTTTTCCCGCCATCGCCGACGGCGGCGTGCTCAACGGCGTCCGTTATTTCTTCGTCGACGACCCCGCTTATTTTGATCGCGAGGGGTTGTATGGCGGCCGGGGCGGCGACTATCCCGACAACGCCGAGCGGTACAGTGAGTTTTGTCGCGCCGCCATCGAGATCGCCAAGAACGTCTGGCACGCCGATCTTATCCATTGTCACGATTGGCAAGCCGCGCTGGTGCCGATTCTTCTGCGTACCGCGTATGCTGACGATCCCGTAGCGCAAAATTTGCCGGTCGTTTTCACCGTCCACAATCTTGCGTATCAAGGGCGGTTCGCACGCGACGTGCTCGCGCGCGCCGAGATCCCCGCCAGCGCGTTTCATCCCGGCGGCATCGAATTTTTTGGCGACGTGAATCTTTTGAAGGGCGGCTTAGTGTTCTCCGACTACTTGACCACCGTCAGCCGAAAATACGCGCAAGAAATTCAAACACCAGAGTTCGGCTACGGCCTCGACGGCGTCGTGCGCGGCCGCGCGGCCCGACTGGCCGGAATTCTGAACGGAGTGGATTACACCTCGTGGAATCCTGAGAAAGACAAGCTGATCGCCGCCAGGTATTCGGCCAAAGATTTGAGCGGCAAACTGACGTGCAAGCAAGCGCTTCTGGAATTGTTCGCGCTGCCGCTCGAGGATTTGAGGCGTCCGGTAATCGGAATTGTTTCGCGCTTCGCCGATCAAAAGGGCTTCGACCTGATCGCCGAACGGGCCCACGAACTGATGCAGGAAAACTTGACGCTGGTGGTTCTGGGCACCGGCGATCGCAAGTACGAGGATTTATTCCGCTCGCTGGCTGCGGCGTATCCCGATCTGGTTGGCGTGAAGATCGCATACGACGACACCATCGCCCATCAGGTCGAAGCGGGCGCGGACATGTTCCTGATGCCTTCGCGCTACGAGCCGTGCGGCTTGAACCAGATCTACAGTTTAAAGTATGGTACGGTGCCCGTTGTGAGGGCGACGGGCGGACTTGATGATACGATTGCTTCGTTCGATCTGGAGTCGGGTACCGGCACCGGATTCAAGTTTGAACAGTATTCCGGGGCAGCGCTCGTGCAATGTGTGCGGCGCGCGCTCCAGCATCACGAGGATGAGCGCATCTGGAAGCGCATCCAGTTGAACGGCATGGCAAAGGATTTTTCGTGGAAGGGCTCCGCGGCAGAGTACGTGAAGGTGTATACGGCCGCGCGGGCGGCAAGAGGGTCCGGGCAGGCCGCCGCGAGCGGTGGTCCCGCGACAGGAAACCAATTGAATGTTGCAACATCTAATTAAGCTGTTTAAGGAGAGATTCGACGGCGAGCCTGCGGCAAACCGTTAAGGACAAAAGACATGGCTGACAATAACATTTTGGCGATTACCGACGGCAACTTTGAAGCGGAAGTTCTCACGGCTAGCAGCACCCAACCGGTGCTGGTCGATTTTTGGGCCGAATGGTGCCGCCCGTGCCACATGCTGGCGCCCACCGTCGCGGAAATTGCGCACGACTACGCAGGCAAGTTGAAGGTCACCAAGCTGAACGTTGACGAAGCGATGAATTCCGCGGGGCGTTACAACATCCGCGGCATTCCCACGCTGCTGGTGTTCAAGAATGGACAGGTCGTCGAGCAGATCGTCGGCGCGGTGCCGAAAGAGCAGATCACCAAGGCGCTCGAGCGCCACGTCGCCTCGTAAGTTCTCCGACGGCGCGCGAAAAATGGAACAACCAACAGGGCGCGTTGTACAGTAGAATCCGGCCGCCCTGTCTTTGTGCTGGAACGCCAGTCGCGCAATCGGCACGCCCGACGACGTTACGCGTTAACGAAAGCCCGGACAAAGTTTTGGCCACAGCGGAAAAAGCAGCGACGCCTACTTCGCGCACGCCAAACCCGGCGAACGACTCATCGCCTTGCGCCCAAGATCGCGGCCCCAAGGCGATGTCGCGGCCTGGCCTGAACGAAACCGTCCTCGAAATCTTGAAGCCTCTAGCTCGCGGCACCATCCTCGATTGTCCCGCCGGTGAAGGCGCGCTCGCCAGGGACTTGGTCGCCGCAGGCTTTTCCGTTTGCTGTTGCGACCTCTACCCGCAGTTGTTCCGGCTGCAGGGCGTGGGGATCAAAGGCGGCGATCTAGCAGGAACACTGCCGTATTCCTCGGGGACATTCGATTACCTAACCTCCCTCGAAGGTCTCGAGCACATCGATTCTCCACCACAAGCATTTCGCGAATACAAACGTCTGCTGAAACCCGGCGGCCACCTGATCATCAGTGTTCCGAATATTATGAACGTGGAAGAACGCCTGAAGTGGCTGCTGTTCGGCTACACGTCGCACTTCAAGCCGCTCTCGTCACGATCGAAAGCAAAAATTCACACCGATTCTGCGGGCCTGGATGAAATCGCGGTGCACGCCAATCCTATCGGTTATAGCGAACTGCGCTACTACCTGGAGCAAAACGGTTTCGCGATTCAGGGCGTCTATCGCGATCGAAAAAAAGCGAATCAGTGGCTGTATTGGCCGATCGTGGCGCTCATCAAGCTGCTCGCAAAGCTGACCAGCGAGCCCCGCCGAAAAGATCGCTGGACCGAAGATCTCGCCTCCGACCCGGTGTTGCTGGGCGGAAACACGTTAATCATTCATTCGATCCGCCAATAACCGGGCGAGGGCGGTACAATTTCCGCAGTGGTAGCGGCCGCCGACCGTGACAGGCGCTTTGTTCAGAACTGGAGAGTACTTTCCCCATGACCGAACCCGCACCAAAAATCATTCGCTGCCGTTGGGCCACGAGCGATGTAAACATCCCCTACCACGACGAAGAATGGGGCGTCCCGGTCCACGACGACAACACCTGGTTCGAGTTCCTGATACTGGAAGGCGCGCAGGCGGGTCTGAGCTGGGATACCGTGCTGAAAAAACGCGCCCGTTACCGAGAAGTCTTCGCCAACTTCGACCCCAAAAAAGTGGCCCGATATGACGCCAAGAAAGTAAAAGCGCTCCTTAACGATCCCGGCATCATCCGCAACCGTCTGAAAATCGCCGCCACCATCAGCAACGCCCGCGCGTTTCTACAGATGCAAAAGGAATTCGGTTCCTTCGACGCCTACGTCTGGCGCTTCGTAGACGGAAAACCAAAAACAAATGCCTGGAAGACGCACCAGAGGTTGCCGGCCCGCAGCGCGGAATCCGACGCCCTCAGCAAAGACCTGCAAAAACGCGGCTTCGGTTTCGTCGGCTCCACAATCTGCTACGCCCTAATGCAAGCCACCGGCTTGGTGAACGACCACATGGTCGATTGTTTCCGGTATGCCGAAGTCGCTCGGAACACCAAATAGTTTTCGCTGCGAAAATACGCCGGCTTGGCGGTGCCGTGTCTTGCGTTGAAAGCGCAGCAAGTTTACGATTAGAAGTCTGCTCGTAGCTGGTTATTCCCAACAGTAGCTATCCGCCGTGCAAAGTGAGCGGACAAGTGCGGTCGAGGAGAGCGTCGGAATGAAATCGGTGGTGGTCGTAGGCGCGCAATGGGGTGACGAAGGCAAAGGCAAGGTCGTCGACTACCTCGCCGGCTCGTTCGACTACATCGCGCGCGTAGCCGGAGGGCACAACGCCGGTCACACCGTGATTATCGGCAAGGACAAGTATGTCCTGCAACTCATTCCTTGCGGGATTTTGAGGCCGCAGCAGCACGCGGTGATCGGCACCGGCGTGGTTATCGATCCGGGCGCGCTCGTGGCCGAAATCGAAACGCTCGCCAAGGCTGGCATCGAGGTAAAGGGCCGCCTGCATATCAGCAATCGCGCCCACTTGATTTTCCCGTATCATCGCGAACTCGACAAAGCCGCCGAAACCGCGCGCGGCGCCAACAAGATCGGAACGACCTCACGCGGTATCGGCCCGGCCTACGAGGACAAGATGGCGCGCCGCGGTCTGCGCACCTGCGACCTCCTCGAACCGGCATTGTTTCGCGAAAAAGCCGCCCGTGTAGTGGCGGAAAAGAACCGGCTGGCGAAGGGCGCCTACGGCGCGGACATAGATTTCTCGCATGAAGTGGAGCAAACTCTGCGCCAGGGCGAGAAGATTCGCGAATACATCTGCGACACCGCGGAACTCATCAACCACGCTCTTCACCACGGCAAGTCCGTGCTGTTTGAAGGCGCGCAGGGCACGATGCTCGACATCGACCACGGAACCTATCCTTACGTTACCTCGTCCAGCGCCATTTCCGGCGGCGCTACCGTGGGTCTCGGCGTGCCTCCCACAAAAATCAAAAACGTGCTGGGCATCTCGAAAGCGTATACCACGCGCGTCGGCAGCGGTCCGTTCCCCACGGAGATGCCGGACCTCGAGGCGCGAGAGGTCCGCGAGCGCGGCAAGGAATTTGGCGCGGTCACCGGGCGTCCACGCCGCTGCGGTTGGCTCGATCTCGCCATGCTGCGCTACTCGAAGATGATCAACGGCATCGATTCGCTGGCGGTCACCAAGCTCGATGTCTTTGACACCCAGCGCGAAATTCAAGTCTGCGTCGGCTATACGTACAAGGGTACGGCGCTCCACGAGATGCCCGCGCTGTCAGAGGAATACGAGCACGTAAAGCCCGAATACAAATCGCTGCCCGGCTGGTGCCAATCCACCTACGGCGAGAAAGATGCCGGCAAATTACCGAAGGCCGCGCTCGACTACATGCGCTTCATCAGCGAGTTTTTGCAGGTGGAGATCGGGATGATCTCGACCGGTCCCGAACGCGACGCCACGATCGTGCCCGAGGGTACGCTCTTCGCACGCTGGCTGTAACCTGTAGCGGCCGCTTTCTGTCTACGCTGATCCTCAAAGGGAAGCAGGCTTTTTTCAGATACGGAAGGAACCGTCAACCAAACGACAATGCTCACCTACGAGCAAGCCCGCCAAACCGTAGTCGACCATCTGCAAACAAAAAAAGGTCCGCGCGCAACAACGGTCGTCAACGTTTGGGAGGCTTTGGGCCACGTCCTCGCCCAACCGGTACGGACCGACCGCGAATATCCTCCGTTTGACCGCTCCACCCGGGACGGCTACGCGGTGCGCGCAGCCGATGCCGCGCAAGGATCGGATTTGCGCTGCATCGGTGAGATCAAGGCTGGCGACACCGTAACGGCTCCCCTGGCGCGATGGACCTGCGTGCAGATCATGACGGGAGCCGCGCTCCCCTCCGGAGCCGACGCCGTCGTCATGATCGAGCACACTCATCGCGAAGGCGACAAAGTCCGCTTCGATCGCGACGCTCGCATCGGTCAGAACTTCGTCCCTCGCGGCAACGAAGCCAAGTCTGGCGAAGTGATCCTTACGCCGGGAACGCGCTTCGGGTACGCCGAAATGGCGCTGGCGGCCCAGGTGGGGCAGACAGAATTGCTGTGCGCGGCGAAACCCCGCACTGCCATTCTTTCCACGGGTGATGAGGTGGTGCTCGTCAATCAAAAGCCGGGACCATTCCAGATTCGCAACAGCAACAGCGTGTCGCTGGCCGCGCAAACCAAACTGGTCGGCGGCGAACCGGTGCTGCTGGGCAATGCTCCGGATCGCCTGGAGCCCCTGCGCGCCAAGATTGAGCGTGGGCTCAAAGAAGATGTGCTGGTGATGTCCGGCGGCGTCTCGATGGGGAAGTACGATTTGGTCGAAACGGTGTTGAGGGATCTGGGCGCCGAATTCTACTTCGACGCGGTCTCCATCCGGCCGGGCAAGCCCGCCGTCTTCGGGCGGTGCCGAGACACGTTTTTCTTTGGTTTGCCGGGCAATCCGGTGTCCACGATGGTCACGTTCGAGCTGTTCGTAGCCCCTGCCATCGACTTGTTGAATGGCGCCGAAGCCCGCGCGCTGCCACTGGTTCAAGCGCGCCTGGGCGATGCGCTGAAAGAGAAGCCAGGACTAGCGCATTTCTTGCCCGCCCGTGTGGAGTGGCAAGGATCGACGCCCGAAGTAAAGCCCGTGAAGTGGCAAGGCTCCGGAGACTTGGCGGCCTTGGCGCACGCAAACTGCTTCCTGGTGGTTCCCCCCGATCGCGAAGAACTCGCCGCGGGAGAGACCGTATCCATCCTCTTGCGCAAGGACATTGTGTGACCCGGACGTCTTCGTGCTCTCGGTGCTCCGATCGTGTCCTCTGTGTTAATTCCATCTTTTCTCTCTGACGACGTAAACTACAGACCATGCCCAAACTCTCCCATTACCGCAAAACGGGCGAAGTCCAGATGGTTGACGTCTCCGCCAAGGAAGTGACCACCCGCACCGCCGTAGCCCAAGCCTTGGTAAAAATGCCCCCCCGCGTCGTGCGCGCGATTCGCCGCCTGAAAAACCCCAAAGGCAGCCCTCTCGAAGTCGCCCGGATCGCCGGCATTGCCGCCGCGAAACGCACCGCGGAGTGGATACCTCTTTGTCATCCACTGCCCGTGACCCACATTGATGTGACCGCACGCCTGTGCCAGAATGGCGTTGAACTTCGTTCCACAGTTGTGGCGACCGCCCGGACAGGCGTGGAGATGGAAGCCTTGGTCGCCGTTTCTGCCGCAGCCCTCACGGTCTACGACATGTGCAAAGCCCTCGACAAAGGGATGGAGATCACGGACATCTGCCTCGTCACCAAGACCGGCGGAAAGAGCGGCGATTTCGACCGTGACGTGAAGGCGCGCTCGGGAAGCGCGGGAACCGCTGTTTCTGCGCGGCGGCGAGGCGGTTCGCGATGAGCGCAGCGGCAGCAGCCAGCGGCAAGAGCGTTACCCTCCTCCTGGTCGACGACAATCCGTTGGTGCGCGATCTGATCGAGAAGGGGCTGGAGCCGGTCTGCGAAGTAGTGATTGCTGCCGACGGCGCCGACGCTTTGTTGAAAGTGGTCGACGAACCCCCCGATGTGATCCTCTGCGACTACAAGATGCCAGGCCTCGATGGCCGCCAGCTTTTTGAAAAGCTGCGCGGACGTGAGAAGACGCGCCATATTCCGTTTTTGTTCATGGCGGGCCGCGCGGACATTGAAGAACGGCTGCGTCCGTTGGTAGACGGCGTGGAAGAATTCATCACCAAGCCATTTTTGATCAAGGATTTGGTGCGCATCACGAAGAAAGTGGTCGACCGGCTGCACCTCGAGAAGCTTCAAAAGAGCGCTTCGCGCCCTGGCGTTATTCAGGGCCGGCTTGAAGAGATGAGTATGACCGACTTGCTGCAGTCGCTCGAGATGGGCCAAAAGTCTTGCCGCTTGAAGGTGCGGAAAGGCGCCGAGCAGGGTGAACTGTATTTTGCGAACGGGCAGTGCCGCGACGCCAAGATCGGAAACCTCGAAGGCGACGATGCGGTTTACAGAGCGATTTTGTGGACCGAAGGCGAGTTTGAAATTGATTTCAACGCGGCAAACGCCTCCACACGCACCACGACTACCCGCAATACCACCGGCTTGTTGATGGAAGCGATGCGGCTCATGGACGAGGCCAGTCGCGACGCGGTCGAGACGCAGTAGCGGCCCGATGAGAGTGGCGGTCCTCACCATCAGTGATTCGGTATCGAGAGGCGAGCGCGAGGATTTGTCCGGGCCGGCGGTGGTGGCATTTTGCCGCGGTTTGGGCTGGGAAGTCATGGCGGGCTTGCGCATATCCGACGATCCCGCAGAGATTCGTCAGCAGCTACGCGAGCTTGCTGATTCCGGACGCGTAGATGTGATTGTTACCAGCGGCGGAACCGGAATTGGCCCGCGCGACAACACGCCGGAGGCGACGCAAGCGGTCGCGGATCGCGTGATTCCAGGCATTGCCGAGGAAATGCGCCGTAGGGGTTTGGAGAAAACGCCCCATGCGATTCTGTCGCGATCGGTTACCGCCGTGCGGCACACGTCTTTAATCGTCAACCTGCCCGGTAGTCCAAAGGGCGCGGTGGAATCGCTGGAAGCGGTTGCGCACTTGCTGCCGCACGCGGTCCACGTTCTGCACGGCGCCCGCCACGACTAACGCCAGGTAGCAGACACTGTTGTCTGTGCACTCTTCAGCGTACGCAATCTCGCAGCAAGGACAGCGATCCGCGCGAACCGTACCGCCGTCACCGTTCCTACCGTTCCACCTCTGACGATTCCAGGGCAAGAGTGCCTATGCGACTAGGAGGTTGACCGATTTCGCGAACGCGTCAACAATGCTTGCACCATGACACAAAAGCTATCCGACAAGAAATTGGCGGTTTTGGGCACCGGGAAGCTCGGCGGGATTTTGCTGCGAGCCTATCTGAAGCAGGGGCTCTTTGCGCCGAAGAACGTGACCGCGACGGTGAAGCACGCCGAAAAGGCGACCGCGCTTGCGAAGGAGTTGGGCGTCAAGGTGACGACTGACAACCGCAAAGCGGTGCATGGTGCGGACATCGTGTTGCTTGGCGTGAAACCGCAGGTGGTTGGGGAAGTGATGAAGGAAATTTCATCGGAGCTCAGCGAAAAAACGCTGGTGATTTCGGTGGCAGCTTCCGTGCCAACGAGTTACATCGAACAGCATATCGGCGCGACGGTACCGGTGATTCGCGCGATGCCCAACACACCTTCGACCGTTGGGTGCGGCATGACCGGGATCTGCGGCGGCTCGCGCGTCAGAGCCGAACATCTGGACATGACGCGGGCGATGTTTGATCTCGTGGGGCGCACGGTGGTTGTTGATGAAAAAAATATGGACGCGGTAACCGGCCTGTCGGCCTGCGGCCCGGCGTTTATCTATATCATCCTGGAATCACTTGCCGAGGCGGGCGTAAAAGTGGGATTGTCGCGCGAGGTATCGACATTGCTGGCGGCGCAGACAATGAAGGGAGCCGCGAGCGTAGTGCTTGAAACCGGCGATCATCCGGCGCTGCTAAAGGACGCGGTGACCACCCCTGCGGGCTGCACCATTGACGGCATTCTTGAACTTGAAGAAGGAAAGCTGCGGGTGACGTTGATCAAGGCTGTCGTGAAATCCACGCAGCGCGCCGGCGAACTGCTCTTCGAGAAATGACAAAACGCGGTTGAGAGTCGACCGTTGAAGGCCGAACGAAACGGCGCTTGACGGGTCGCCCACCCAAAACCCGCACCCTTAGAACCGAAAGGTGCCGCTGGCCAGCGGCCGAACGGCACGGAGAAGCACATTGGACGAGCAGTCAAATGAACCGAAACCCTTGACGCCGGTCGAGCAGAAGACGAAGAAATATGGCAGCACCGCAGCGCTGGCGATGGAACTACCGTTCACAATTGTCGGCGCGGTACTTCTCGGTGGCTTGCTGGGGTTTTTTCTGGACCATTGGCTGCACACGAAAGTGGTTTTCACGCTCTTGCTCGGCGGCGTGGGATTCGCTGCCGGGTTGAAAGAAGTGCTCCGGCGTTTAGGTTAGAGCGGGTGCGCGATCGGTGACAGACCTGCCTGTGAGCGACAACTTCAATCCCGAATTTCATTCTGGTGGCGTAGTGCCGAACGTCGCGGGCGTTGCTACGGAGCGGCGGATTGCTTGGCTGACGCTGGTGATCGGAGTGATTGCGGCCTGCGTCACCGGCATTTCCTATCGATGGCTTTGGGGCGCTGGCTTGCTGATTGGGTCGGTACTCGCGTGGCTCAATTTTCGATGGCTGGCGCGGGGCATGGACGCGCTGGTGGCGGCTTCGGCGGCGCAGGAGGGCGCTACGGAGACGCATGTACCGGTTGGGACGTACTTCCGGGCGTTGTTTCGCTACGGGTTGATAGCCATCAGCGTGTATGTTATTTTTAAGGTTCTCGGTATTCCCCTTGCGAGCATGGTGCTTGGTTTGTTTGCTTTAGGAGCTGCGGCAGTCGCCGCAAGTGTGTACGAAGTCTGGCACCCGATCGAGAAGGAAACCGAAACTTCGGTGCGAGACCTAAGGTAGGGCATGGAACAACACGTCAGCTGGATCACGCAAGTCATCAACCACTACTTCGGGCTCGTTGCGCTGGCACTGCTCTCGGCGCTGCACATCCAGCCAAGCCATCCGGACATGCCGATCCCCGAACACGTCTGCATGGGGTTGTTGGTCCTGGTTGCAGGCACTTTGCTGGCATTGTTGGTTCGATCGCGGTTGTCGGTGGAGCGGCCGGGGGCGGCGCAGCAGGTCGCCGAACTTCTGCTGACGAACAAAGAAGGATTCGGTATCAACGACATCTTGTCGGAGAATGCCGGCCACCACTGGCGAGACTACGTTCCGATGGTGGGAACGATTTCGCTCTTCATCCTGCTGGCCAATTTGTTTGGCGTTTTTCCGGGATTCAGTTCCCCGACAGCAACCGTTAGCGTGCCGCTGGCCTGCGCTATCATTACGTTCTTGTATTTCAACTGGCAGGGTATCCGCCATCACGGAGTGCTGGGTTACGTGAAGACCTTCACGGGTGGCCTGAGCTGGCCGTTGATTCCGCTGATCTTCCCGGTGGAAATTATCAGTACGTGCGCGCGATTGCTATCGCTGACCGTACGTCTCTGGGCCAACATTTTCGCCAGCGATCTGATCTATGGGCTTTTTCTTGGGTTGTTTGCGGCGCCAGCGTTGTGGGGCTGGACGAAGCATCCAGCGATCGGTCTGGCTCTAGGTATTCTTCCAGCCTTGATCCCGATTGCGTTTATCTTGCTGCACGTCTTTGTTTCGGTGGTGCAGGCGTATGTGTTCACGATTCTGCCAGCGGTTTATATTGGTTTGGCGACGGCGGATGAACATTGATGCTGGCATTGCAAAGCGCGATGAGCCGGCAAGGATGCCGGCGCTACAATGGCAGCGAGTTTGTAGCCGCTTCAGTGTGAGCCCGGCTGCACGGTGTCCGGGAACCACCTCCTGGCGGCAATTCACGAGGAGGCAGTACATGAAAAAGGCAGCGGTGGTATGCATGGTGCTGCTGGCGGTGATGTTGATCGCGCCAGCGGCGTTCGCGCAGGGCAATGCGCCTGAGCAAAAGGCTCCGATCAATACGACGACGTTGGTGATCGCGGTTGGGTTCGGCGTGGCGGTCGCGGCGTTTGGTGGCGGGCTTGGGCAAGGCCGAATCGCGGCCGCGGCGTGCGAAGGAATCGCACGAAATCCGGGGGCTGCAGGTGGCGTCCGGGCGGCAATGATTTTGGGCCTGGTATTCGTCGAAACGCTCACATTGTTCACGTTTGCACTGGGCTTCCTTCTCTATTTGAAGCTGGGGTAAGCCTTCCGAATCAGATCGATCCCGGTATTTCCAGACGGCCCGGAAGCAAACGCTTCCGGGTTTTTTTTGCTACGCCGAGCAGGGTCGAAAATCACCTTCATGCTGGATTGCTCGAGTGCGAATTCTCCAGTTCGACCCGGTAGCCGAGGCTTCGGAGTTGCCGGATCATTCTCGCAGTGCTTGCTTGCCTCGACTGTTGAGTGACCACTGACGGAGAAGCCGAAACGGAAACCTGCAGAGTGGCGAAGCCCTTGCGGCGAACGAGGGCTCGAACCTCCGGCCCGCGAGGGCCCAACTTACTTACGGAACCGCGGTATGCGGACCCGTATGTGTTGTTAGTGTGGCAGGGGAGGGCGGGTGACCGCTCCTCCTATGCCGATTGGAATTCTCGATCAGGTCCGGCCCCCCACACCGACTCCGATGCCAGGCGGAGTCGCTCTGCTTATCGCTTTGTTTGGGCTTGGAGTAGGGCTACGGTGCGTTTTTCGTCGATCAGGTGCCGCCGGCCGTCTTCGCTCGCGGTGGCACCCTTCTTGATGAGGTCAATCGCTTGTTGCGGGGTGAGCGACGGGTCGATGGCGAAGAGTTTGGCGGCCAGGTTGACGACGTTGGGTGAAGCCATGGAGGTGCCGGAAAGCTGCAGGCGGGCGCCTCCGGGGACGAAGCTTTCGACGTTGTAACCGTCGGCATCGACCACGACGGTGTCGCCGTAGCTGGTGAAGGAGGTTTCGTCTCCGGCTTGGTTGACCGCGCCGACGGCGATCACATTCGGGAGATGCAACGAAGCGGGAACATCTTCGATGAAGCCAGCGTTGGAGTCGCTGTTTCCTGCGGCGGCGACAAACAGAGTGTTAGGAGCGCCTTTGATGGCGGTTTCAATGTTGGTTTTCCAGATGGCATAGAGTTCTGCGGCACGTTTCTTGCGCTCAGCGGGATCGGCGCCGCCACCGGTTTTGGACAGCCAAGTTTCAAACTCGCCGGGGTCGTCGGCCCAGCTCATGTTGACGACGCGAACGTTGCGGGTGCGGAAATAGTCAGACATCTGCTGGAAGGCCGCGCCCAAGTGATGGGCCCATTCCACGGTCGGAGGAAACGTGAGTTCGGGCAATTGATCGTTGAAACGGGCGACGACCAGGCGTGCGGCGGGATTACCGCGGACGGCGATGCCTGCGCAATGCGTGCCGTGGATGTAGAAGCTTAGGACATTGTCCAGTTCGAACATTTGGTGCAACTGGTCCGGCGACAGGGTAGTGAACTTTTCTTGCATGGCTTGCGCGTCAGGCGAGTCAATGCCGTTCTGGAGGTCGAGGAAACCTTTAATTTGGCCGCGAAATTCGGGGTAAGCCGTTTGTTGCTCGGCGGTTAGCGGAAAAAGCCACGTCGTGGACGGGCTGCCTTGATCGTCGAACGCGAGCCCGTGGGTGCCGCTCGGTGTGGGGTTCGGGTCGGTGAAAAGCTGGCCGGGGAAAAGGGAGACGTCGACGCCGGAATCCCAAATGGCGACTAAGACGGGCATCAGCTTTTGGTCTTTCGAGAAAGTGACTTCGCGGGCGGCCCAGATGTCGGGTTTGACGACATTGTGGAGCGCGATGTATTGCTTGAGGACCTCGGCGCGGACCGGACCCAGCGGAATCGCAGAGCGGATAAGATTGCGTGCGGAGACCAGGTCCCAGGCTTCGGCGTTATCAAGCGATCCGGATTTCTGGACGGCGGGATCGAGGTCGGTCTTCACCTGGCCAATGGCAACGGACTTGGTGAAAACGCGAGAGCCAGCGTAGGAAGCCTTGATGTTGTCCTGCACGACGCCCCAGGGTAGTGGATCGATGGCTTCGCGGTAGTGTCTGCTGAAGGCCTGCTCGTAGGCACGGCCGGTGGTGCTTTGTGTGTCGATGGCGGCCTGCAGGCGCGCACGAGCGAACAGACCGGTGGTGAGCTTGGCGACGGGTTTTTCCTCGAGATCGCGGAGGGCGTCGACGGTTTTTAGAGCGCCAGGGTAGTACCCGGCGAGTTCCTGAAAATCGAGCTTGGCGGCAAGCAGCGTGCGCAGGGTGGCCTTGTCGTTGACGTCATATTCGCGAAAGATGGAGTCGAGATCCGCGCGGACTTTTGAAGCAAAGACATTGAAGGTGGCGTCGTCAGCCTGGACAAGATCCGAGGCGGAGCCTTGGACCGGGTAGCTGAAGCGTGGGAGATCGGCCTGGCTGGTGACTTTTTTCTTGGCGGTGGACTGGGAGTAGGAAAATGGTGCGAAAAGGAGAAGCAACGAGATCAGAATTCCCGATTCGACCGTGTGGCGCACGCGCATGGCGGGGACCTCGCCTCAGAGATTTTGATATTGAAGGGTTACGTAGTGAGAGTCTATCACCTCGGAGACGAAAAAATCTTTCGCCATGACTGAGGTCTGCGGCCCTCTGACGCGCAACGAGTCGCGCCAAAAAAAAAGGCAGGTGGAATAGTGCTACACAAACTGGCACTCGAGCGAATATTGCGCTCAATTAGGAAGCGTCGGCCGGAAACAGGGACGCGTTCCAAACGCGCCCCTACAAACGGCGTGCGGAGAGCAGGCTACTTGGATGGAAGGTAGCTTAGGTCTGGGCGGAATTTGTCGATTTCAGTGGTGACGCGGTCGATCGAGGAGTCGAAGCGCTTGCTGATGGAATCGGCTTCCTCGGTTCCGAAAGCGTCGATGAGCATTTGCAGGAAGGGCTTCGAATCCGGCTTCGGTTCGAAGTCTGACCAGTTTTTGTGGGTCAGGATGAGCACGTAGGTGCCGGCTGCGCCTCCGTTGGCCAGGGCGAGCCAGGTATAGGCGGTGGACCATTTCGTTTTCTCAATGGCTTCGTGGGCGCGGGCCAGAGCGCTGTTGAATTCGGCGTCTTTGCCGGGGCGCACATGATAGACGATGATTTCGGAGAGCTTGTCGGTGGGTTTGCTTTCGCCCGGGTTGCTGACCTTGGACAGGAACTCATAGTATTGAGTGATCACGGACTGCACCGACGTGCCGATCACCTTGTTGTATTCGTCGATGTCAGCCTGTTCAGGAACGGAGGGTTTGTCGAAATCGACCCAGTGCTGACCTAGCCGGCCGACAATGTAGGTGCCGGTGTGTTCTCCGCTGACGACTTCCCAGACATACAGTGGTTGGGTGTCTTTCTGCTGTTTGTGCCATTCCGCTTTTTGTTTGCGGCCCTCTTCGTATTGCTTGACCAGGCCGTTTTTCGGGGTTTGAAATTCCAGAGCGCTGATGTTGCCCGGCTTTTCCTGGGCGAGGGCTGATAGACCCGTGAGCAGGGAAATACCGAGGATTGACGCGAGTTTCTTCACCTTCATCGAGATTCTCTCCTAGTTAAAAATTCAGGGAACTTGGATTTTGGGAATTGACTTGGCCGACCAGAGGTCGCGGGGTGTCAGGACCAGCTAGGAAAACCAAGCCTTGCGGGCCTGATGACGGCGACGCGCGGTGTTGGGTGCGACTATATGCTTTTTGCAGGCCGAAGCAAGGGATTCGTGAAGTCGCAGGAGCGAGGTTCACGGAGTTATCGCGGAGGATCGACTGGCTTTTGGTTGAGGAGCGTGGCTCGCCGGGCTAAAGCCCGGCACCTACGTGGGCTCCGTCAATGGCCGAGGAGATTGGATTTGAGGACGAAGGAGAGGACTTGGTTGGGGAAGAGTCCGAAGTAGACGGTGCCTGCGGCGGTCACAGCTAAGACTACGTTGACGGGGAGAGGGAAGCCGATTACTGCTGGCGCATGGCCTGCTTCGGTGTTGGGTTCGCGCATGTACATCACAACGATCAGTCGGAAATAGTAGTAGGCGCCGATGATGCTGTTGACGGCCATCAGCACGGCGAGCCAGATGAGGTGGGAGTTTACGGCGGCTTTGAAGACGTAGAATTTGCCGAAGAAGCCTGCGGTTACTGGCAAGCCCAGCAGCGAGAGCAGGAACAGACCCAGGGCTGCGGCCACGATCGGTTGGCGACGACCCAGGCCTGCGTAGTCGTCTAGGGAGAGATGCTTTTCACCGATGCCGCCTAGTTGGGAAACGATGGTGAAGGCGCCCAGTTTCACGAGAGCGTAACTCAGCAAGTAGAACAGGACAGCGGCGTAGGCGGCGGCACCGCCGGTGTCGGCGTTGCCTTCGAGATACGTTACGGCCGCGAAGGCAACCAGGATGTAGCCAGCATGGGCGATGGAGCTGTACGCGAGCATGCGCTTTATGTTTGTTTGGACCAACGCGCCGAGGTTGCCAACAAACATCGTGAGTACGGCGAGAATCCAGAAAGCCCAGAACCAGAAATGGGTGGCGGCGGGAACGGTGGCGAAGATGCGGAGGAGCAGGGCGAAGGTGGCGGCTTTGGGCCCAGCGGAGAACAGGGCGGTGACCGGTGTGGGAGCGCCTTCGTAGACGTCCGGGGTCCAGAGTTGGAAGGGGGCGGCGGCTACTTTGAAGCCTAGGCCGATGAGGATCAGGGCCAGGCCTAGCTTGAGCAGATTGCTGGAACCGTCGGCGTTGGCCATCAACGCGAGATTCGTGGTGCCGGTGATTCCGTAAACCAATGCGATCCCGTAGAGGAAGAAGGCGGTGGCAAACGAGCCCAGGAGAAAATACTTCATGGCGGATTCGCTGGACTTGAGGGTGTCGCGGCGATAGCCGGCCAGGACGTAGCTGGATATGGAGCTCATCTCGAGGCCGATGAAGGCGGTAAGAAGTTCCTGCGCGGAGGAGAGGACGCCCATGCCTGCAGTGGCGAACAGGATCAGAGCAAAGAATTCGGCAGATTCCAAATTTTCGCGCTCGAGGTAGGGGCCGGAGATTAGGACGACCAAGATGGCGACAGCGCCGATCAGCAGGTGGAAGAAGATGCTGAAGGCGTCGAACTGAATCAGGCCGTGGAAGGCTGGACCTGCACCTACTGTGGTGTAGGCGTAGATCGTGGCAGTGGTGCCGACGATCGTGCCCAGGATGGCGAAGAAGCTTAGGATGTGGCGGTTGCGGGTGAAGGGTTGGAGAAGCATGAACACGACGCCGAACAGGCACCAGAACGTTTCTGGGAGGACGCGGATCAGGTCTTCGGAGCTGGGGATCATTTAGCGGGAGCCGGACCTTTCGCTAGAAGTAGTCGCCGCACTCGAACCAGGCGTAAGAGGATCGCTCGCTTCGCTCGGGAGGACCATACGCAGCGGTTGTGGATTCTGTGCCGTGACGGACTTGATGGCGGCGGGGTTGACGCCTGCACAGGCAAACCTGCCTGTGCGACTGCCGCACGCTTCCTGGGGATTCGAGCGCTGCATCTGGTCCAGAACGTTTTGACTCGAGGCCGCGAACCGGTGGGTGAAGAATGTCGAGCCGATTCCCATCCAGAGGGTTAGGACTGCCATGGTTGCGAGGATGCCGATCTCGCGGTTTGAAGCGTCTGGTAACGCGCGATTTTTTTCTACGGTCAGTTCGCCAAAGAAGACGCGTTGGTAGGCCCACAGGAGATAGCAGGCAGAGAGGATTACACCGATGGCCGCCCAGCTGGCCCAGTTGGCGTGGAGTCTGGAAGGTGCCTAGCAGGATCAGGAATTCGCCTACGAAGCCGTTCAGCATGGGTAGGCCCATGGAGGACAGGGCTACGAATAGGAAGAAAGCCGCTAGTTTCGGCATGGGGGTGGCCAGTCCGCCATACTCTTTGATTTCGAAGGTGTGCCGGCGGTCATAGAGCATGCCTACCAAAAGGAACAATGCGCCTGTGGAGATGCCGTGGGCCAGCATCTGGTAGACGGCGCCTTGCATGGAAATATTGTGGAACGCGAAGATGCCCAGAACTACGAACCCTAAGTGGCTGACGCTGGAGTAGGCCACTAGTTTTTTCAGGTTCGGTTGGACCAGCGAGACTAGCGCGCCGTAAATGATGCCGATGATTGCTAACGCGGCAACCCACGGGGCGGCTCGGTGCGCGGCGTTCGGGAATAGCGGAAGGCAGAAGCGGATCATGCCGTAGGTGCCCATTTTCAGGAGCACGCCGGCCAACATGACCGAACCTGCGGTGGGGGCTTCTACGTGGGCGTCGGGCAGCCAGGTGTGCAGAGGGAAGAGCGGGACCTTGATCGCGAACGCGCCGAAGAAGGCTAGGAAGAGGAGCATTTCCTGCTGCGAGGTTAGCGCGGCGAAACGCCCGTCTTGCAAGAGTTGCTGGATCTTGGGGAGGTCGAAGGTGCCGGTCAGGTTATAGAGCCATAGGATACCCACCAGCATTAGGATCGAGCCGGCCATGGTGTACAGGACGAATTTGATGGCGGCGTAGATGCGGCGCTCGTGCCCCCAGATGCCGATCAGGAAGGCCATAGGGATCAGCATTACTTCCCAGAACAAGAAGAAGAGGAAGAGGTCGAGGGAGACGAAGACGCCGACTACTCCGACTTCGAGCATCAGGAGCATCACGAAGAATTCTTTTACGCGGAGGTGGATGCTGCTCCAGGAGGCGAGAATGGAGATGGGTGTCAGGAACGTTGTTAGGATAACGAGGAACAAGCTGATGCCGTCTACGCCAAGGTGGTAGTGGATCGGCGGGTTAGCGATCCAGTTGTAGTATTCGACCAGACCGTAGCCCGCCACGCCGGGTTGCACGCCCGGGATCATCAAAAGAGAGAACAGAAACTCGGCTACGGAAATCGTCAGCGCGAGACGGCGAATCCAGACCTGATCATCGCCGCGCAGGAGCAAGAGCGCAAGGGCGCCGATCGCCGGGAAGAAAATCAGGATCGAGAGCAAGTGGCTGCCGGGGAGCATTAGCGCACCATCCCTACGGCTGCGGGTTTCCAGTACGGCCAGAAAATGATGGCGATGACGACGATCGCGCCGATGATCGACCCAGACGGCGTAGCTGCGCGTGTTGCCGGATTGGGCTTGCCGCACGTTGTCGCCGACATCGAGGGCGCCGTGGGCTACGCCGTTGACGGCACCATCGATGATTTGCACGTCGACGGTTTGCCAGAGACTTTCGTGGAAAGCCAGAGCAGCGGCTTGACGACCACGGCGGCGTAAAGTTCATCGACGTAATATTTGTTGAGGAGCGTGGTGTAGACGCCCTTGCATGGACTTGGCGAGTTCATCGGGTTTGCTGCGGCTTGCTGATGTAGAGCCAGTAAGGCGATGCCGAAGCCAAGCAGTGCGGTGATGACCGCGACGATGGCCAGCGGAGTTTCGAGGGCGTGGGCCGCGGCTTCGGCGGCGCCGGACTCGGTCCGCGCTGCCTTGCGCGAAGACCGGGTTCGAGGAACTTGGCGAAGTAATCGGGCCCGCCCCAGAAGGCGGGGGCTGCCAGCCAGCCGCCGACGATCGAGAGGACGGCGAGAATCATCAGTGGGACGAGCATGCTTTTCGGCGATTCGTGGACGTGGACGTGATGTTCGTCGTAGCGTTGTTTGCCGAAAAAGGTGAGAAAGATCAGCCGGAACATGTAGAACGAAGTGAGCAGAGCGGTAAGCAAGCCTATGGCGTAGAGCATGCGGCCGCCGTTTTCACTTTGGATAGGCGTTCAGCAGGATCGAGTCTTTGCTGAAGAAGCCTGCTAGGGGAGGGAATCCGGCGATGGCGAGCGTAGCGGTGAGCATGGTGAGGTAGGTCCACTTTATCTTTTTGCTGAGGCCGCCCATCTTGAGCATGTCCTGCTCGCCGCCCATGGCGTGGATGACGCTGCCTGCGGCCAGGAACAGCAGGGCTTTGAAGAAGGCATGGGTCATCAGGTGGAAGATGCCCGCCGAAAATGCGCCGACTCCGCAGGCCAGGAACATGTAGCCGAGCTGGCTGACCGTGGAGTAGGCGAGAACTTTTTTGATGTCGGTTTGGACCAGACCGATGGTGGCGGCGAAGATCGCGGTCGCGCAGCCGACAATGGCGACGATGAGCATGGCGCTGGGGGAGTGCAGGAAAAGAATGTGGGAACGGGCGACGACGTAGACGCCAGCGGTGACCATGGTGGCGGCGTGGATCAACGCGCTTACCGGCGTGGGGCCTTCCATGGCGTCGGGGAGCCAGACATACAAGGGAAGCTGGGCGGACTTACCGGTGGCGCCAACGAAGAGCAGCAGGCAGGCGACGGTAAGCGTGCCGTACTGGCCCATGGCGTCGGCCGGCATCGGAGCTGCTTTCGCGAACATCGGGACAAAGTCGAGCGTGCCGAACGTCTTGAAGAGCAGGAACATTCCTAGCATGAAACCGAAATCGCCGATGCGGTTGACGATGAAAGCTTTTTTACCGGCGTCGGAGGCGGACTTTTTCAGGAAATAGAAGCCGATCAGCAGGTAGCTGCACAGGCCTACGCCTTCCCAGCCGACGAACAGGAGAACGTAGTTTGCGGCGAGGACCAGGATGAGCATGAAGAACATGAAGAGATTGAGGTAAGAGAAGAAGCGGTAGTAGCCGCCCTCGTGGGCCATGTAGCCGGTGGAATAGATGTGGATCAGCCAGCCGACGCCGGTGACTACCAGGAGCATCACTACAGTCAGCTGATCGACCTGCAGGTCGAAGCCGGCGCGGAAGGTACCCGCGGCGATCCAGGTAAAGAATTGCTTCACGAAGGGAATTTGCTGCGGCGAGAGTTGAGAAAATTCGCGGACCGCTTCGAGGGCACAAGCGAACGAGAGACCTGTCGAGCCGATACCAACGTAGTTGACGATCTTGTTCGGCCACTTGCCGCCGAAGAGACCGTTGATGGCCGAGCCGAGCAAGCGGCAGCAGCGGGACGATCCAGAGATTGTCGAGTATCGGCATTAGAGTTTGAGCAAGTCCACGCGCTCGACGTTGAGCGATTGCCGGTTGCGCTGAATGAGAATGATGATGCCGAGGCCCACGGCGGCTTCCGCTGCCGCTACTACGATGACGAAAAGAACGAATACCTGGCCGTCGAGGCGATTCCAGGCCTGGCTGAAGGCGACAAAGGCGAGGTTGACGGCGTTGAGCATCAACTCGATGGACATGAAAATGGTAATGATGTTGCGCCGGAAGATGAAGGCGACGACGCCAAGGCCGAATAAGATAGCACTTAGGATCAGGTAATAGTGCGTCGGGACCATTGTTAGATCTTCTCCCGCTGCGCCAGGACGATTGCGCCCAGAATGGCGACGAGGATAAGGAACGAGGTTAGTTCAAAGGGATAGACGAATTCCTGGAAGAGTAGAACCGAGCAGGGCTTTGGTCGGAGCGGTCGCGCCGGCTTGCGTAACGGCGCTTGTACGCGGTCCGTTGAGCGGGCGACCGCGGCGGCGAGCACGCCCATCAGGGCTACGGCCAGCGGAAGGCCGGCCCAGCCAGCGAGCTTAGAGAAGTTGGTGCGCTCTTCGACGCCGGCGTTCAGCAGCATGATGACGAAGACGAACAAGCACCATGATGGCCCCGCCGTACACGATGATTTGCACGGCGGCGACGAATTCGGCGCCCATCAGAAGGTAGAGACCAGCTAGCGCGACCATGACGACGATCAAAGAAAGCGCGCTGTGAATCGGATGGCGCTGGAGAATCAGGCTAAGGGCGCCGAGGATCGCTGTGAAAGCGAGAACGAAGAAAATGATCAGAGGAGCGTTCATTCAGTGGCTCCTCAAGAGAATGACGGCGGCGGTGATCACGACATTCGCGAGCGACACCGGAAGAAGGAGTTTCCAACCGAAAGACATCAGCTGGTCATAACGGAAACGGGGCAGCGTGCCGCGCATCCAGACATAGACGAATAGGAAGAAGAAAATCTTGCCCAGGAGCCAGAACGGCCCTTGGATAAATTCATTGATGAAGGGGAAGGCGATCAGGGCTGCGCCGATTACCGTGATGACCGTGCCGACTCCGGGCAGGATGATGCGGCCGAAGATCGTTTCGTAGCGGATGCCGTCCCAGATAACCCAGAGGCCGAAGGGAATGAGGATCGCGGATGGTAGGTAGTGCGTGAAAGTCCAAGATGCCGGGAACGGAGAGAGCCAGCCGCCGAAGAACATGATCGCGCAGAGGGAAGAGACGGTGATCATGCTGGTGTATTCGGCGATGAAGAACATCGCAAACTTGAAGCTGGCGTACTCGGTGTGGAAACCAGCGACGAGTTCGGATTCGGCTTCGGGAAGATCGAAGGGAACGCGATTGGTCTCCGCGATGGCAGCGATGAAGAAACAGAGGAAGCCGAGAATCTGCGGGAAAATGTTCCAGCCGATGATGCCGCGCTCCGGATGAATTGCTTGGGCGTTGATGATGTCGCGGAGGCTGAAGCTGCCGGCCATTAAGAGGACGCCCACCACCGACATGGTCAGCGCCAATTCGTAGCTGACCATCTGCGCGGAGCTGCGCAGTCCACCAAGCAGAGGATATTTGCTGTTGGAGGACCAGCCTGCCAGCGCGACGCCGTAGACGCTGAGCGCGGTAATGGCGAAGAGCGCGAGGATGCCGATGTTGAGATCCACGATGCCAAGATAAATCTTGCGGTCGAAGACGCGGATGGGATCGGGGCCGAAGGGAATGATGGCGATCGACGTCAACGCGAGCGCCAGCGCCATCAGCGGCGCCAGGAAATAGGTAAGTTTATCGACGCCCGCGGGAGTCGGATCTTCTTTCAAAAGAAATTTTGCGCCGTCAGCGAGCGGCTGAAGGAGTCCGTGTGGACCGACGCGGTGCGGTCCCCACCGCGATTGCATGTGCGCGACGACTTTGCGCTCAAACCAGGTGAGGTAGGCATTGACGGTCAGCACGATGAACAGCAGCAACGCAATTTTGACGAGCGTGATGAGGACATCGGCGTGCTGGGCTAGGAAGTCGGTCACGGCTTGGCGTCGGCCTCCGGTAGAGAATCCATCATGGTGCAGAAGCGGCCCAGGGTGCCGCTGGTGAATAGCGTATCGTGCGCCGGGCGAATCAAGCCGGCGGGAACGTCGTAGGGGGCGTGGCCGTTCCTTGCGACGTGCGCGTGCGTGAGTTCGGCTCCGCCGGTGAGCAAGCCTGCGGGCGCCACGTCGTAACCTTGCACGGCTTTGCGAATTTCGTCGAAAACAGCGCTGGCCGATTTGTAATGGAAGGCTTTGCCCAATCCGATCTTAGCGAGTTGGTGAGAGAGGATGCGCAGCAGATCGAAGTCGCTGCGCGTGCCCATCACTTCCGCGGCTTTGCGCAGGAGTTGGATTTCCCCGGAAGTGTTGGTGACGGTGCCGTCTTTTTCGTAAGCGGAGGCTGCCGGGAAAACGATGTCGGCGGGGCGCGACGTGTCGGTCGGGAACAATTCGTGAACGATCAGCAAAGTAAGATTGCCGCGACCGAAGCCCAGGGTGCCATAGTGCGAGAGCGGGTTTGCGCCAACGACGTATAGCGCTTTGAGCTTGCCGGATTGCGCCGCTTCCACCATTTGCGGCGTGGTGAGCCCGGGTTTTGAGGGAATTACGCCGCCCCAGAGTCTCTCGAAGGCTTCGCGGGCTCCGGCATTGTCCACATACGTGTAGCCGGGCAAACGGTCGGGCACAACGCCCATGTCGGCCGCGCCGCGGGAATTCGCATAGTCGCCGAGAGCCATGTAGCGAGCGGCTCCGGGAAGCTTTGAACCGAAAGCGACCAGTTCGGCGATGCCGGCGCCGGAAATCTCCGCGCCGAAAACGATGGCGACTTCGGGCTCCGCTTCCAGTGCGGCCTTTAGTTGAACGAGCTTTTCGACAAGTTCTGGGCCTAGAAGGCCCTCTTCACGCGCCATCCAGCGAATGGCGGCGACTTCTTCGCCTTCGGAGACTTTCACAAACTGCGCGGCTTGGTGGTGCAGCTTGATTTCGCGCGCGTTTAGGATAAACAGCTTGGACTGATGGTGGCGAATGCCGGTGCGAATCTGCCACGCAGCCAACGGATTCTGGTTCGTGGGGTCGTTGCCGATCAGCAGCACCGCTTTGGATTTGTAGAGCTGCTCCATCGTCAGCATCGAATCAGCGGCGCGCTCGCCGAGGGCGGTGACCAGACCGGAATAATCCACGGTGCGATGATGATCGATGTTGTTGGTACCAAAGGTCGCTCGAGCGAGGCGCTGGAGGAGATAATTTTCTTCGTTGGAAGTGCGGTTCGAACCTATGAAGCCGATCGCATCAGGCCCGTTGGCGTCGAGAATCTGCTTCAGTTTTGCCGCGGCGGTTTCGGAAGCCTCTTCCCACGAAACGGGATAGAGTTTGTCGCCCTTGCGAACCAGCGGCTGCTTGATGCGTTCGGGATGTTTGGTGAAATCGAAGCCAAAGCGGCCTTTTACGCAAAGGAAATCGCCGTTAATGCCGGAGAGGTCGCGATTATTGGACCGCAGGATCTCGTGATTGCGCACGCTCAGCGTGGTCTTGCAGCCGTTGGAGCAGTGTGTGCAGATGGTGGAGACGTAGGCCATTTCCCAGGGTCGCGTCTTGTAGCGATAGGTGCCGCTGGTGAGCGCGCCGACGGGGCAGATGTCGATGCACATGCCGCATTCTTCGCACTCGAGATGATCTTCGCGATTGGGAATGATCACGCTGTTGGCACCGCGCATCCCGACGCCGAGTGCTTTCACGTCCATACCTTCGTCGCAGACACGTACGCAGCGGAAACAAAGAATGCATCGCGGAGCGTCGTAATAGACGAGCTCCGACCACTTTTCTTCGGGGCGATGAATTTTTTCTTCAACGAAGCGGCTGGTGTCGGCGCCGTAGCGGAAGACCATGTCTTGCAGCTCGCACTCGCCGCCTTTGTCGCAGACCGGGCAGTCGAGCGGGTGATTGGTGAGCAGAAATTCGAGCATGTACTTGCGCGCCTGGCGAACTTGATCGCTCTCGGTCTTTACGACCATGCCTTCGGTCGCGACCAGCGTGCAAGCGGTCTGCAACTTGGGCATTTTTTCAACTTCCACCAGGCACATGCGGCAGGCCGCCTGCAAAGAAAGTCCCGGGTAGTAGCAGAAAGACGGAACTTCCGTGCCGATGCGGCGTGTGGCTTCGATTACGAGCGTTCCCGGCGGAACTTGCACGTCGCGGTCGTTGATCTTCAGGGTAACCAGCTTTTGGTCTGTCATCGTTGTTCGTCTATTCGGGCCTTCGCCTAAGCGGCTTGGGGCCTACCGCGAACCGACAAGCGCTTCGGCGGATTTAAAAGGGCAGCGTCCACTCAAATGATCTTCAAATTCTTTGCGCCACTTGGTCACGATGCTGATGGTGGGCAGCGCGGCGGCGTCCCCCAGGGGGCAGAAAGTGCGGCCTAACATGTTTTTGGCCAGATCGCCGACGAGGTCGATGTCTTCGGGCCGGCCATAGCCCGCATGGAAGCGGTCGAGCATCTTGCGGAGCCAGCTTGTGCCCTCACGGCAGGGTATACACCAGCCGCAGGATTCGTGCGCGTAGAAATGCATGATGCGGCGCGCCATATCCACCATGCAGGTATCTTCATCCATGACGACCATGCCACCGGAGCCCAGCATCGATCCGGCTTTGGCTACCGAGTCGTAGTCCATGGGTATGTCAATTTCGTCGGCCTTCAGCAGCGGGCAGGAACTTCCGCCCGGTATTACGGCTTTCAATTTTTTGCCGCCGGGGATGCCGCCAGCAACCTCATAGATGAACTTTTTCATGTTCATCCCGAGAGGGACTTCGTAGATGCCCGGCTTGTTCACGTGACCTGCGACGCAGAGCATGCGCGTGCCGCCATTTCTCGGCGTGCCGCGGTTGGCGTAGGTTTCGCCGCCTTCCAGCAGGATCGCGGGAACTGTGCTCAGCGTCTCCACGTTGTTAATGATCGTCGGGCAGCCATACAAACCGACCACCGCCGGGAAGGGAGGTTTGATGCGCGGATAGCCACGCTTGCCTTCGAGAGATTCCATGAGCGCAGATTCCTCGCCGCACTCGTAGGCGCCGGCACCGGTATGGACGACAAGGTCAAAGTCAAATCCGGAGCCCAAAATACTTTTGCCGAGATAGTTGTGGGAATAGGCCTCGTCCAGGGCTGTCTGCACGATATCGAGAACGTAGCGATACTCGCCGCGAATATAGATGAAGCCCATGTGGGCTCCGATTGCCCGCCCGGCGATGGTGATGCCCTCGATCATCTGGTGCGGGTCCATTTCCATCAGCGGGCGGTCTTTACAGGTGCCGGGCTCGGACTCGTCGGCGTTGCAGATCACGTACTTGGGCTTCGGCGAATCTTTGGGAACGAACGACCACTTCAAGCCCGTGGGAAAACCCGCGCCGCCGCGGCCGCGGAGATTCGACTTTTTGACTTCCTCGATAATGGTTTCGGGCGTCATCTCGCGCAGGGCTTTTTCGAGAGCTTTATAGCCGTCGTATTGCAGATAGACATCGATCTTGTGCGAATCCTTGATGCCCCAGCGGCGGCTGATTACGGGAGTTTCGGTTTTGTCGCGCGGATGGAGGGCGCCTGCGGTAACCGGTTCGGGCGTGGTCTTGCGGCCGGCGTCGAGATCCTCGATCAGGCGATCGAACTTGAGCGGGGTGACATTTTCAAAGAAATCGTAATTCACTTGCAGCGCCGGGGCGCCGGTGCAGGCTCCGATGCACTCAACTTCTTCGAGGGAGAAGACGCCGTCGGCGGTGGTTTCTTTATGGCCGATTTCCAGGCGCTTTTTCGCCGCTTCCAGGAGTTCGGTGCCGCCGCGCAGCATGCACGCGACGTTGGTGCAAATCTGCACATGGTGCTTGCCCATGGGCTGGCGTCGCAGCATGGAGTAGTACGCCAGGGTTTCTTCCACTTGAACCGTGTGCAGGTCCAGGCGGCGCGCGATTTCGGCAATCATCTCGTCGCTGAGGTAACCGTACTCATCCTGCGCGTACATCATCATGGGTATGAGCGCGCTACGCTTCACCGGATAGCGGTTTTGCAGCGTCTCGAAGCGCGCTGTGAGTTGTGGCGAAAGGTCCATAGTCCTCGGGAGTCCCGTGCTGCCCACTCTGTTTATCCTGAGCCTGTCCGACGAGGCGAAGGTTCGTACCGTCAACTATTGTTCCTGAAAGGGACCGGTTGAGATCCTTCGCTCCGCCGAGGATGACAACGACATCAAAATTCGCTCACCGGTCGACATCTCCCAGCACGATATCGATGGTTCCAATGCAGGCGATCACGTCGGAAATCAGTTGCCCCACCACTAGTTTCGGCAGAGCCTGCAAATTAATGAACGAGGGAGAGCGGAAGTGGCAGCGCAACGGCTTCGGAGAACCGTCGCTCGCGACAAAGCAGCCGAGTTCGCCACGCGGGGATTCCACGGTCGCGAATGCCTCGCCCGCCGGCGGTGAGAATCCCTCGGTGAAAATCTTGAAATGGTAGATGAGCGCTTCCATTTCCGTCTTCATTTTCTCCCGGCCCGGCGGAACGATTCCCGGCGCTTCGGTACGAATCGGGCCTTCGGCAGGCATTTTGTCGATGGCTTGGCGAATGATCTTGAGGCTTTCGCGCATTTCCGCAACGCGAATGATGTAGCGCGCGAAACAATCCGACTCGGTGCGAGTGGGCACGTCGAAATCGAACTCTTCGTAACTGCAATACGGAAATGTCTTGCGATTGTCGTAAGCGAGCCCTGCGGCTCGCAGCGTGGGACCCGTCATGCTGTACGCGACAGCGTCTTCGGCCGAAATGTAGCCGACGCCTTTGAGGCGACCCAGCCAGATGCGGTTTCCGGTCAACAGAGATTCATATTCATCGATGCGACTGGGCATCATCTTCAGGAATTTCTCTACGCGCTCTACCCAGCCTGTCGGTGGCTCTAGCGCCAATCCGCCGATGCGGATATAGCTGGTCATCATGCGTTGCCCGGCGACAAACTCGAAAATCTTCAGGATTTCTTCGCGCTCGCGGAAGCAATAGAGAAAGACCGACATCGCGCCCATGTCAATCGCATGCGTTCCCAGCCACACCAGGTGCGACGAAATCCGCTGGAGTTCCACCATCAGAACGCGGAAATATTGAGCGCGCTTGGGAATTTGCAGGCCGAGGAGTTTTTCGACTGCCAAGCAGTACACGAGGTTGTTGCCGAGCGGATTCAGATAATCCATCCGGTCGGTCAGGGTGATGGCTTGGGAATAGGTCTTGTCTTCGCAGGATTTCTCGATGCCGGTGTGGAGATAGCCGAGGTCGGGAACGGCCTTCAGAACGGTCTCGCCATCGAGTTCGAGCACAATACGCAAAACCCCGTGTGTCGAGGGGTGTTGCGGCCCCATGTTCAGGACCATGGTCTTGGCTGGGCCGGTGGCGGTTTCGACAGTGGTCATGGGCGACTCCTGGTGTAGCGGGTCGCGATGGCTGGAATGTCGCGGTAGCCTTCGACGGGAAAATCTTTGCGCAGCGGGTAGCCTTCCCAATCATCGGGAAGCAGGATGCGGCGGAGGTCGGGATGTCCGGTGAACTGAATACCGAACAGGTCAAAAATTTCTCGCTCGAGCCAATTGGCGCCTGGCCAGACCGGAACAAGCGAATCCACGATGGGGTCGTTGCCGAACAGAGGAACTCGGATGCGGACTTTCTGGCGCAGCGGGATCGAAACCAGGTGATATTGCAACTCGAACCGGGGTTCCATCGGGAAGCGGTCGACACAGGTGGCGTCGCTTAGGAGATTGAACTGCAGGGCGCGGTCGTCGCGACAGCGCTCGGCGATGGCGCGCAGGTTCTTTCGAGCGACAACGACCGTCGTCTCGCCGCGGAATTCAATGACTTCCTCGATCGCGTTGGCGCTCCAGGCGCGCAGCCCGGCGACTACAACATTAGTATTCTGGCTTTCGCTTTCCGTCACAGCCTCCGAAACCCCGCTTTTTGTCGACTAGTGGTGCCAGTCGAACGCGCCTTTTTTCCACAGATAGATGTATCCGACCAGGAGGATGGCGATGTATATGAGCATCTCCACGAAGCCGTAGACTCCAAAGCTGTGTGAAATCTTGAACATGTCGCGGTAAATGTAGGCCCAAGGGTACAAGAAGATCGCTTCCACATCGAACAAAATAAAAACCATGGCTACGAGATAAAATTTTACAGAGAAAGGTTCGCGGGCGTCGCCGATGGGCTCCACGCCGCATTCATAAGCGCTTTGCTTGGCACGATTCGGGCGTTTCCATCCCACCAGAATGGAAGCGGCTGTCAACGCGCTGGCGAGCACCACCGCGATGACGAGGTGTATCAGAAGTGGAGCGTAAGCATGTAGACCTGATTCACTCATGGGCGAAGGGCTATAATAACGAGTGAACCGCCGCTGGGTCAAATGCGGCGGAGGAAAATTCTGCGGGAGACTATTCCCACCGCCCCGGTTGAGGTGCGCGAGCGCATGGTGTTTGGTCACAACACGAACGTTACGCTGGAGGGAACAATATTTCACGTGCAGACCGAAGATCGCGGGATTACGACCGCTATCATCGACACCACGGTCCATTGCCGGGGTCGCGTGCTGCATAGGCGCACCAGCAAATACCTGGACTTACTGCCGCTCGATGCGGATCGCGAGCACGCACTGAAGCTCCGGTTGGACGATCAGCACCAAACAGTACTGGATGAATTGCGTAGCGGAGCATTGAAAATCGAGGCGCCTCCGATGCCTCCGCCACGGTCGGACGGAGGCGTTAGCTCGTTTCGGTCCGCGCCGAGCGCGGCAGCTCCCGCAAGTCCCGTTCCGACGGTGCCAGTGGCCGAACCGCCTCCAATAAAGATCATTGCCGTCGAGATGTTAAATCCGCGTACCTGGCTCGCTGGGAAGCACGCGACTCTATATATTGTCGCGCGTCACAAGGACGACGGAAGTCCGGCAGGCGGCGCACAGGTTACTGCGCGGGTTGCCGGGGCTGCCGAACCGACAGAGATCAGCACGGTGACCGGCGCCGACGGTCACGCGCATGTGGAATTCGATATGCCGCGCCTGGCGCAGGAGGATGCCTCGTTGGTGATCGAGGCGGTTTTCGGCGAAGCTCGCGGGCAGTTGCGATTTCAGCTTCGCGCGAAACCAAAAGCGCCGGCGGCGGGATAAACACTGTGGAATCGACTATATCTGTGAATGGCGAGATGCGCGCTGCGACGCCCGGCGCGACAGTGATCGATCTGTTGCGCGATCTTGGTTTGGATGGCGGGCGCGTGGCCATCGAACGCAATCTCGAAATTCTGCCGCGCCAAAAATGGTCTGAAACGAAAGTGGAATCGGGTGACCGCTACGAAATCGTACAGTTCGTCGGCGGGGGGTAGTTTTTTCGACCGGGATTCGTTGGGATTACTTCTCTTGGTCTTCGCCGCCAGATATTTCTTCCACCGCTCCCGATAGGTACGTCCTCCGGAAGAGCTACGCGAAGCGACGCTATGGTAGCTCAAACACCGTCGAGGATGTGGCCCATCTTCTTTTTCTTGGTTTGCAAATACCCGCGGGAAGTTTTCGAGATGCGGGGCTGGCAGGGAACTCGCTCGACTACGCGAATGCCCGCTTTTTCAAGTTGACGAACTTTTTCCGGGTTATTTGACAGCAGGCGGATTTTTTTTGCGCCGAGTTGTTTCAGGATTTGCGCGGAGAAATCGTAATCGCGCGCGTCGGCGGCGAAGCCGAGTTCTTGATTGGCTTCGACCGTGTCCATGCCTCCGTCTTGCAGCTGATAGGCGCGCAGTTTGTTCATCAGACCGATGCCGCGGCCTTCCTGAGGAAGATAAAGCAAGACGCCCGACGCTGCCTGGCCGATTTTCTTCAGCGATAATTCCAGCTGTGCGCGGCAATCGCACCGCAGCGAAGCAAGAACATCGCCGGTAAGGCACTGCGAGTGGACGCGAACCAGCGGCGCGTCCTTGCCGTTGAGGTTTCCGCGGACCAAAGCGACCGCTTCTTCTTGCGGACCCTGCCCTTCGAAACCATAGATCGTGAAACGGCCGTAGCGTGTCGGCAAATCCGCATGCGCGACACTTCGCAGCGAATGGCGACCGTTCTTCGACGGCGCTTTGTGTCGAGGTGTTTTGCCCATCGGCGACAACGAGTTTAGCAGGAGTGCCATGATCTTCGACTATAGGCCACGCTGAGTCCTATAAGATGCCCCCGGCGGCATTTCGATGCACATTTTACGAACCCTTTACATCCTGGGAGGCTTTACATCGAGCGGGGGATTGGCTAGCGTTAGCCACAGGAGACCTGATATAGAACTGGATTTGGTGCACGTAGTTCTCGCGACTCGATGATCGATACTTCCATTTCCGCCAAGGATTTGCTGTTCACGCTGTTGCTGAAGGTAGGCGTGTCGGCGTCCTTCGCGGCGCTGTTAGCGCGGTGGAATACCTTTCGGCGTGTGCTGTTTACCGAGGAGCGGGATCCGGATCAAAAGCTGAAGCTGATGTTATTTATGACTCCGCCGCTGATTGTCGGAGTGGCGCTACGGTTGGTGGGATTTCCCTACCGGTTCGCGGATCTCTCGCTCGAAGGGGCGTTCTTGATGGGGTTGCTCGGCGGCCGCGTTGTGGGGCCGATCGGCGGCGCGATCATCACGATTCCTGCGCTGATGGGGCACGAATGGCTGGGCATGCCGGCGGCAGCGACGGCGGGTTTGTTGGGCGGATTGATGCGGCAAGCGATTCCCAACAAGGAAGACTTGTGGAACTTTGGTCCGTTCACGTTCCTGAACATTCCGCGAGACCTGTTGCGGCTGGTGCGCCAGGCGAAGATGTCCTGGGAATTGCTTCCCTTGCTGGCCTGCGTCGGCCTGGAACTCGGACGCGTGGCGCTGGTTCTGGCAACCAAGCCCAAATGGCTGTTCGCCATCGATCCCCACTGGAACTGGTGGTTGATGCTCTCGGTGCTAGCCACGATTATGTCGGTGGCCGCACCGCTGAAAATTTGGAACAACACGCGCATCGAAATGAACCTCGAGCGGCATCAGCAGTTGCTCCTGAAGGCACGCATGGATGCCCTGTCGAGCCAGATCAATCCGCACTTTCTTTTCAACACGCTGAATACCGTGTCGTCGTTGATCCGCTTTGACCCGGACATGGCGCGCGGCGTGGTCTTGAAGTTGAGTAATATTTTGCGGCGATTGCTGCGCAAGCACGAGACCTTCGTGCCCCTGAAAGAGGAATTGGATTTTATCGATGATTATCTGGATATCGAAGTGGCGCGCTTCGGGCGCGACAATCTCGAATTCACGCGGCAGATTGCGGACGAAGCCCTGGAGGCGTTCGTTCCCAGCATGTTGCTGCAACCGATCGTCGAAAATTGCTTGAAGCACGGCTTGGCGTCAAAGTTGGAAGGCGGGCGGATACAATTGCGCACCACGAATCGCGATGGGCGTCTGCACATTGAAATTGAAGACAACGGCGCCGGCATTTCCGAAGAGAAAATGCCGCACGTGTATGTCGAGGGCATCGGGTTGAGCAACGTGCGCGAGAGGCTGCGCGTTTTATATGGAGCGGACTTCCGGTTGGAAATCGAAAGCCGTACCGGTGAGGGTACGTTGATTCGCATCGACATTCCCGAACTTGTTTCGACCATGCAGACCGTGGGCTGATTCCCGCCCATTCCTGTGCTCGATGTACCGGTCTCTAACCGTTGCAGGTTCGCTCCTGCTACGGTTCTTCGGTGACTACGATGAGGGTGAAGCCGTCGTAGCCTTTGCTGCCGACGGTCTGGATGGACGTGGCGGTGACGCGGGGTTCGGCAGCGAGCAGTTCATTGAGGCGGCGAATACCCTGAATGACCGGATCGCTGCTGGCGGCGTCTACCACGGCGCCGTCGCGGACCACGTTGTCAACGATGATCACGGACCCGCGACGAGAAAGTTTGAGCGCCCATTCGAAGTAGGACGCGTTGTTTTCTTTGTCCGCGTCAATGAAGATCAGGTCGAACGTGCTTCGGCGCTCGGTGGCGAGCTGGGGCAGGGTGTCGAGAGCGCGCCCAATGCGCAGGTCCACGATATCGGTGAGTCCCGCGCCAGCGATGTTCGCACGCGCCAGCTCAGCGTGCTTGGAGTCGGCCTCCAAAGTAACCAGCTGGCCCCCCTGCGGGAGCGCTCTCCCGAGCCAAATCGTGCTGTAGCCGCCGAGCGTGCCGATTTCCAGGATGCGGCGCGCGCCCTGGATTTTCGCCAATAGGAACAGCAGCTTCCCTTGGCTCGGCGACACGGCGTAAGCGGGCAAGCCCGCTTTGGCGCTTGCCTCCAGGGCCGCCTCGAGCACGGTATCGGAAGGCACGAGCATATCGTTGATGTAGCGATCGACTGCGGTCCACGTTTCCGGCGTCATAGCTGACCCTCAAGACGGTCTTTGGCGAATGGCTGGGACGGATTCTAGCGCGACAAGGAGCGAGGAACGCGAATTTGACGGCCTCTTGTATCTGCGGTATATTCTGTAATGACAGAAACAACGGACACGCCCAATGCAACAGTAGGATTGCGCGGTTAGAATCGAGGACCAACACGATGAGTGAAACGACGAAAAGCGGACTGACGCCGGTGGCGCAGAAATTCATATTGCATTGGGGAGAGATGGGGACGCGCTGGGGAATCAACCGGACCGTTGCGCAGGTACATGCGCTGTTGTTTCTTGCACCAAAGCCGGTGCCAGCCGATGAGATTGCGACCACCTTGGCGGTGGCGCGGTCGAATGTGAGCACCAGCTTGCGGGAGTTGCAGGGTTGGGGGATCGTGCGCGTGGTGCACGTTCTGGGCGATCGGCGGGACCATTTCGAGTCGATCAAGGACGTGTGGGAGATCTTCCGGATCGTGTCCGAGGAGCGGAAGCGGCGAGAGATCGATCCCACGCTGCGGGTCATTGGGGAATGCGTGGCGGAGTTGCAAGCCAATCCGGAAGGGGACCCCTATACGCGCCAGCGGCTGGAGAGCATGTTGGAGTTTTTGACGGCGATGACCGGACTGTTTGAGGAGATTTTGCGGATGCCGACAGGCGCACTGAAGGGCGTCGTGAAGTTGCGAGGGAAAGTGGTCACGCTACTGGGGAAGAAAGCTGGGTGAGAGAAGGAAGTAAAGAGCCCACGGAAGGAAGACGACGATGATCTCGCTGGCGTCGGAATTCACGGATGGAAAGGGGCGGCACGCGCGCGGTTGGTTGTTTTTTGACGCACAGTGCGGGTTTTGCACGCGGGTTGCGCGGTGGGTGGCGCCAATGTTGCAAAGACGTGGGCTGGCGGTGGCGCCGTTGCAGGACGCGCGGGTTGCGGCGCTGCTCGGTTTGTCCGAAGCGGAGTTGATGCGTGAGATGCGGGTCCTGCTGGAGGACGGGCGGCAATATGGTGGCGCGGACGCGGTGGTTGCGCTGGCGCACGAGATTTGGTGGGCGCGGCCGGTGGCGTGGTTGGCAACAATTCCGGGACTGATGAAGTTGTTGCGGGTCACATACCTACACATCGCGACACACCGGAGTTGCGCGGCGGAGATATGCGAGCGAGAGGCAGAGAAGTAGAGCTCAGGCCGAAGCAGCCTTCGATTCTGACAAGACGCGGCGATAGTAGTTTTCGTAGCGGGGGATTACGTCATTGGCGCAGAATTTGGCTTTGGCGTTTAGGCGGGCGCGTTGGCCCATTTCACGGCCGCGGTCGCCGCGCGAGAGGATTTCGAGGGCGTAGCGACCAGCTTCTTTCACATCTTCGGGTTCTACCAAAAATCCATCGATTCCGTGTTGGACTACTTCCGGGATGCCACCTACATTGGTGGCTACGACCGGAACTTCGCAGGCCATGGCTTCCAGGGCTGCGAGACCAAACGATTCGAGTTCTGAGGGGAGCAGGAAGAGATCGGCTGAGCTTAGCTTTTCGTAAACAGCGTTTTGTTTGCCGAGGAAGAAGACGTCCTTTTGTAGACGCTTCTTGCGGACTAGATATTCGGCGGCGCCGCGATCGGGGCCGTCGCCGATCAAAACCAGCTTGGCGGGCATTTTCGCGCGGACCACCGCGAAGATTTCGATTACGTCGGTGACGCGCTTGACTGGGCGGAAATTCGAAAGGTGCATGAGGATTGGCTCGCCATTTGGGGCCCATGTGGCGCGCTGGGCTTCGTTCGGCGTGCGCGTGTAGAGATCGCAATTCACAAAGTTGGGGATGACTTCGATGGGGCGCTTGATGTCGAACTCCTTTAGCGTTTGCTTCAGGAGGTAGTCGGAAATAGCGGTTACGCCGTCGCTTTGCTCGATCGAAAAACGGGTGATGGGCAGGTAGCTGCGGTTGCTGCCAACCAGGGTGATGTCGGTGCCGTGCAGGGTGGTGACGAAAGGCAAGCGGCGAGGTGCGGCCATGGAGCGTGCGAGCAGCGCGCTGACCGAATGCGGGATCGCATAGTGGACGTGGAGGATATCGAGGGACTCCGCCTCGAATACCTCGAGCATCTTTGTGGCTAGGGCCAGCGTGTAGGGCGGGTGGTCGAACAGGGGGTAGGACGCGACTTCGACCTCATGGAAGTGGATGTGAGGATCATTGGGGTTCATGCGGATGGGCGGGGCGTAACTGATGAAGTGGATGTCATGCCCGCGGGCGGCGAGCTCCTGGCCGAGTTCGGTGGCGACGACGCCGGAGCCGCCGTAGGTGGGGTAGCAGGTTATACCGATGCGCATGATAGGTTCCGTCATCCTACACGGTTCGACTATTTTACGGGCAGCGTTTGCTCGCCTTGCGGGGCAAAGCACCCAATGCTAGAGTCGCGCGCTCCAACGAACGTAGACAACCAGATGACCTGGCTCGATTAGACGCGGGGGAAGGGCAAACCGTGACAGGGCTGGCGGGGTTGAGCACGCTGATTACGGACCTAGCGGTGTATTTGGCTTCAAAAGGGTCGTCGTGAGTGACAGGAGCGGCCATCCCACAGGAAGGCGGCCTCAAGGGCTACTGAGCGTGGGTGGCAGCGGGGCGAGTTCTCTATTGACACCGAAATCAAGCAAACAGGCAAAGCAATTCAAAGCTGCTGCGCGGCGGGGCTTACGAGCAAGCCAGGCCATACGGCTGCTCGGATTTTCGCTGGACGCTATCGACGTTGGGCGGGCGACGTTACGACTAGAGGCGCGCGCCCGTCATAAACAGCTGAACGGAGTGGTTCACGGTGGGATTTTGGCAGCTTTGGCGGATACCGCGGGGGCAATGGCGGCACATACGGTGGTTTCGAAGCGAACGGCTTTGGCGACTATTGAACTCAAAATCAATTACCTGGAGCCGGTGCCCGGTGGGCGAGTTCGGGCGGAAGCTCGGGTGCTGCGGGCGGGGCGGAACTTTATCGTTGCGGAATGCGAGATTTTCGATGCCAAGGGGAGGTTAACGGCTAAAGCGCTGCTTACGTTCGGGGCTGCTGGCGGGCACTCGTTTGAGGAGTAGTTGCGGGGGGCGAGAATATTCGGTTGAAAGCGGCAGATCGTGAGGCTCGGGTGCGCTGGAGTTGAGGACTCCACCTGCCCTTGTCGGCTAGGCGGTTTGGGTGGTGCGGCGCTTTTTCGAACGATCGGGTTGGGCATCCGGGGCGCATCCGTGCTGCGCCCCTAATCGGATCGCCGCGATGTTGTGTACATAGCGGACCGCTATTCGTCGCCGCCGTTCGCGGATTCTTCACCGTCTTTGTGGACGTACTTGATCACGCGCTTGAAAATGAGCAGGTTTGGGGCGCCTTGACGGGTCAGTTTGATGCAATCGCGGTCATACCACTCGACCGTGCCGCGCAGGGTCTCGCCGTTCTCCAGCACGATCGCCATTGGCGTGCGGGCCTGCATCTGTTTGACCCAATAAAAATTCTCGGCGTGCGTCATCTCCGGCGGAGCAGGCTTCTTGCTCGGCGCGGGACCATTGTTCCCGTGCTGAGTCCTAGGAGGCATTTGTTCCTTCACGTCCGCAAAACCCGGACGAAACATCCTGCGGTTCACCATGACTGCTCCTTACGGTTGGTATCTCTCGTATGATGCATGCAAAACGCGCCGGGTTACAGTTGAACTCTGAAATGTCGCCAGAAGTCGCTCTGTACGCTGGAGTCATTGTCGCGAGGGATTTGCGCGCGGTGGGTTTGGCACCAAAGAGGCTACCAGCGCGTCGAGGCCCAGTTGTCGATTCAGATTGCGGCGTAAACCGGAGTGCAGGTCATCGAACCCCGCGATAGCGCGCATGACCCAGGACGAATCCACAACCTTGCTGAGGGCTTCGAGTTCTCGGGAAAGATGCGCATTGCGAAGTACCGGTTGTTTTGCGCCGGAGGTCAGCTCCAGAAGATCACCGAGCAGGCTGTAGAACACCTGGAGATGATCTTCGAAGGATGCGTCACGATCCTTGGCCAGCGCCGAGGTGTCGGTGAAGATCTGGGCGAAGCCCTCGGCCCGAGCGCTCCGGTCCAGAATGCGCAGGGCGTCGCGGTACCGCTGCACGGTTTGCTCGACGTCCATTTCCATGGCAAGGCCAGGGCTTCCTTCGGCGAGTTGCGCGGCGAGCTTGCGGTCGGCAGGTTTGCGATCGGTTTTGTCGTACAGGATTTTTTCGACTTCGGCTTGCGGGAGAGGCGCGAAATGAAACTGCAAGCAGCGCGAGACAATGGTGGGCAAGAGGACGTGCGGGGACGGAGCGGTGAGGATCAAGGTCGCGGAGCCGGGGGGCTCCTCCAGGATTTTCAGGAAGACGTTGGCGACGTCCCAGCGCATCGTCTCCGCGCCATCGAGAATGAAGACGCGGCGGCGGTTCATGGGTTGGAAGTAGGCGGCGCGTTGCACTGCGCGAAGCTGGCCGACGCGGAGCATCGGGCGGGCTACGGGCGACTTCAGGCGTACGGGGTCAGGGACGAGGGCCCAGACGTCGGGGTGCGATTGCAGAATGAGCGGCACACGTTCGATTGTGGCGGCATCTGCGCTTTCGCCGCGCTCGGCCAGGCCCTGCTCGATGAGTCTTTGTGGTTCGGCCAACAGGCTGATGCGTTTGCAGGTTCCGCACTCGCCGCAGAAGTCCTCGGGGAGACGCTCGCAGTTGGCGGCTTGCGCAAACATACGCGCGAGGGTGTACTTGCCGACTCCACGCGGACCAGTGAAGAGCAGTGCATGAGGGACGCGGTTGCTGCGCAGTGCACCGCGAAGCGCGGCCACCAGGCGCTCGTTGCCGAGGAATTCGGAGAAGCCCATGCTAACGCCCGTCCTTTCCGGCATGGCTGGCGATTTTGGCGGCGAGCAGCAGCTCGATCAGCGCCAGCACTTCAGCGGCGATGCTTTCGGGTGTACGCATTTCGTTGCGCGCGGCATCGAAACATTCGACGGTCGCCCAGTACGGGCGGCGCGCAAGAATGTCGTACATTGCAGCCGCATCCTGTAGATGGCGGAGACTGCTCTCCTGAATGTCCTGTTTTGCCGATGTGTAGCTGCGCGCCGATTTCTTTGCGACGAGCGCCTGGGCTTGAACCGGAGGTACGCGCAGATAGATTACGAGGTCTTCGTGAGGAAGACTGTAGTGGTCGTACTCGAGACGCTCGACCCAGGCGATAAATTCGTCGCGTTTGTCGGGGGACACGCGGGCAGTTTGGTGGGCGAGATTCGAGGCGATATAGCGATCGGCAAGAACCACTTTGCCTTGTTCGAGCGCGGTGGATAGTTGCTGTCTGGCCCCGAAGCGGTCTCCGGCGTAGAGAAGCGCGGCGAAGTGAGGGTCAACGGTCTCGAGAGGACCGAAATCGCCGTTCAGGAATTGCCCGACCATTTTGCCGAACCAGGATTCGTAGTGCGGAAACCCCGTCGGATAGATGGGCACGCCACGCGCCCTTAAAGCTTTCTCGATCAAATCGAGTTGGGTGTGCTTGCCGCTACCGTCTATGCCTTCGATGGCGATGAGTTTGCCGGCAGGTGTGAACACGTTGGAACTAGTTTAACCAGAGTTGGGAAGTGCCGCAACGTGAGGCTGGCGCTTCCGGCAGCTCCAGCATCCTGCTGGTTAGCAGCGCGTGTTATGGTGGAGAAAGAAATGGAAACAAACCCGCCCAGCCGACGGTCCGCGAGTCAACGTAGATCCCTCGCTCCGCTCGGATGACAATTGCGGCCGGTATCAGAGGTGTACGACAAAGGCGTTAACGACGCAACGACACAAAACGAGACAGCGAAATAAGTGGTTGTTGGGGGAGCGAGTGGCGGCGGATGGCGTGCGGGAAAATCTGACGAAGATTCGGGCGCGGATTGCCGCGGCCGCGCACCGGGCGGGGCGCCGGATCGACGAGATCACGCTGATCGGGGTTTCAAAAACGCATCCGACGGAGGCGATTCGTGCGGCGTATGCGGCGGGCTTGCGGGACTTCGGCGAGAATCGGGTCCAGGAATGGGAAGGAAAGCGCGCAACCCTCGCCGATTTGGATGCCAAATGGCATCTGATTGGGCACTTGCAGAGTAATAAGGCGGCGCGGGCGGCTGGTCTATTTCACTGCGTGGATTCGGTCGATGACTTTTCGTTGGCGCAACGACTGAATCGTGCCCGCGGAGAAGCGGGCGGTACGTCAAAGCTGCGGGTGCTATTGGAAGTTCGCGTTGTTGAAGAAGAGACGAAAAGTGGAGTGAACGTAGGCGAGGTGGCGCCGCTTGCTGAAAAAATAGCGGGCCTGCCTTTGCTCCAGCTCAGCGGATTGATGTGCATTCCTCCTTTTCGGGAAGAGGCCGAGCAGGCACGGCCTTATTTTCGGCTGTTGCGGGAACTACGCGATCGGCTTGCCGGTCAATTTGGTTGGACGCTGCCAGTGTTGTCGATGGGGATGTCGCACGATTTTGAAGTAGCCATTGAAGAGGGCGCTACGGAAGTTCGGGTGGGAACGGCGCTATTCGGGCGGCGGCCTGCACCGAAGACGTAAGATTATTTGGGGAGACATGTGCATGAAGCTGTTCACTCCGTTTCGTGTGCGAGAAATTGAGCTGAAAAATCGGATCGTTGTCTCGCCGATGTGCGAATACTCGGCGAGGGACGGGCATCCGCAGCCCTGGCACATGGTGCACCTCGGGAGCCGAGCGGTAGGCGGAGCGGGTCTGGTGATGACCGAGGCCAGTGCAGTGGAAGCGCGCGGTCGAATCTCGGCCGAGGATGCGGGCATCTATGATGACGGGCATATCGCGTCGTGGCGTACGATTACCGAATTTGTGAAGGGCCAAGGAGCGGTCGTCGGCATGCAACTGGCGCATGCCGGCCGCAAAGCCAGCACGGCGCCACCGTGGACCGGCGGCAAACCAGTCCCAATCATGGTGGGTGGATGGGAACCCGTTGCACCGAGCGCGCTCCCATTTGATGCCGGCTACAACGTTCCGCGAGCACTCGAGTTGGGCGAAATTCGCGGAGTTGTCGCCGCTTTCAAAGAAGCTGGGGAGCGGGCGCTTGCCGCCGGGTTTCAGGTAATCGAGATTCATGCGGCGCACGGGTACCTGATTCATGAATTTCTTTCGCCGCTTAGTAATTCGCGCGAGGACGAATACGGCGGATCGTTCGACAACAGGACCCGTTTCGCGCTGGAGGTTGCCAAAGCGATTCGCGAAGTTTGGCCCGCCAATTTGCCGCTCTTTTGCCGCGTGTCGGCGACCGATTGGGTGCAGGGAGGTTGGGATTTGAAGCAAACGATCGAATTGAGCAAGCGGCTGAAACCATTGGGTGTCGATTTGATCGACGCGTCGAGTGGTGGCGGTGTGCCGTATGCAAAGATTCCGGTTGGACCCGGCTATCAGGTTGCTTTTGCGGAGGCGATTCGCAAGCAAGCTGGGATTGCGACTGGCGCTGTGGGCATGATTACCGATCCCGCTCAAGCCGATACGATTCTCGCCACCGAGCAGGCGGACCTCGTTTTTCTTGCTCGTGAGCTCTTGCGCGACCCGTACTGGCCGAGGCGGGCCGCCAAGGCTCTGGACGTAAGGATCGCCGGGCCTGTGCAATACGGCCGAGCCTGGTGAGTACGCCTGTGACGGAATCTGTAGAAAGGGCAGGCTTCGACGGTCAAGGCTTGGAGATTTCATCCCGACTTGGCGCTGTCACCTTTACAGTGCGCGTGCAGCCAAGGGCCAGCCGGAACGAAATTGCCGGTGTTATCGCGGGAGCCCTAAAAGTGAGGCTCCAGGCGCCGGCAATCGAAGGCCGGGCGAATGCGGCGCTGTGCGAATATCTGGCGCTGCTTTTGAAAACGCCGAAGTCGGCTGTTAGAATCCTCGGCGGCGATCGGAGCCGCATCAAACGCGTTGAGATTCGCGGAGTACACGACCAGCAGGTGCTCGAACTTCTGTCACACCAGGCGTAGGTCCGTACCTAGTTCTATTGAAATCGATGCCGTGAGCGAGCAGCGTAACGGGAAGGCCAGCAGCCAGATGGGCGTAGACCTCCAGGAAATGCAAAGAGATTTGCGAGCCGCCAAGCTCGATGGTTGGCTTTTTTACGATTTTCGCGGACGCGACCCGATCGCGCAGCGCATTCTGAACCTTCCTCCCGCGATGAGGACGCGGCGCTGGTTTTACTTCGTGCCGGTGAAGGGCACGCCGCGAAAGCTGGTTCACAAGATCGAGTCGGAGTCCTTGGCAGGGCTGCCGGGCAAGACGTTGTACTACGCTAGCCAGGCGGAGTTGCGCAAGAATCTCTCGAAGACCGTCGGGCGGGCGCATACCGCGGCCATGCAATATTCGCCAAAGGCTGCAATTCCGTATGTGGCGATGGTGGATGCGGGCACCGTAGAATTGGTGCGCGGAACGGGCGTAAAAGTTGTGAGCTCCGCGGACCTAGTACAGAAATACGAAGCGTGCTGGACGCCCCAGCAGCTCAAATCACATCTTGCCGCAGGGGAAAAGATCGATCGCATTGTGCGCGAGGCGTTTCACCAGGCCGCAAAGCACGTGCGCGAGAAAGAGATCTTCACGGAATACGACCTGCAACAGTGGATTCTGGGGGAGTTCGCATCTGCGGGGATCGCGAGAGAAGAAGGCCCGGACGTGGCGGTCAATGCAAATGCGAGCGATCCGCATTACGGTCCGGTGGCAGGGGAGTCGGCACCAATTCGCGAAGGAGATCTGCTGCTGCTCGACGTGTGGGGCAAGATCGACGCGCCCGGCAGCGTCTATTACGACATTACATGGATCGGCTTTCTCGGCGCCAAAGTTCCTGAAAAGTACGCTAAAGTCTTTCGCATCGCCCGAGACGCTCGGGACAAAGCCGTCGACCTCATTCTCTCCAGCATTGCCTGCGGGAAGCCGTTGCAGGGATGGCAAGTGGACAAGGCGGCGCGAGGCGTGATCGAGAAGGCGGGCTATGGCAAGTTTTTTTTTCATCGCACTGGTCATAGCATCGGCGAATCCGTGCATGGTAACGGCGCGAATATGGATGGGCTGGAAACGCATGATGTGCGGCATCTGATCCCGCGAACGTGCACTTCGATCGAGCCGGGAATTTATTTGCCGGAATTCGGAATTCGCACGGAATTGAATGTGTACATCGGGGAACGCGAAGCGCACGTCACGGGTGCGATTCAGAACGAAATCCTTGCCCTGTTGGCGTAGGCCATCCGGACGCGATCGATTGGAGCGTACCAGAGAATGATGGAAGAACCACAGGTTGCCGGACCTTTCGCGCACAATCCGAAATCCGAAACGGTAGCTATAGCTTTGGGTGTTGCTGGCTGGATTTTGCCCGGCCTAGGGCACGCTTTGCAGAAGATGTGGGGAAGAGCGATCGCCTGTTTCTTGACAGTCGGCGTTTTGGTGATCATCGGTGCCGGTATGCGAGGCAATTTGTTTACCGCCGGCGGGGGCGATGCCTTCGCGTCGCTCGGATACGTCGCGGACCTCGGCACCGGAGCGTTCTATCTGGTTGCGAAGTCGCTTGAGACCGACGGCCCTGACGTGTCTCGCGCCGACGGCGACTATGGAACGCGATTTCTCGCCGCTGCCGGCGTGCTGAATCTGCTCGCCGCTTTGCACGCATATGAAGCAGCGCGCGGGCGGAAGGCTTGAAGCTCACGTGAACCTCCAGCTCAGCCATTTTCAGGCGATGCTCCTGTTTGCCCTGGCGATTTCGATTGCGTTCGGCTTTTTGAGCCGGAGGCCTGCACTGGAACGTCTGAAGTACATCGGGTGGTCGTTGTTAATGTTCTTGCTGATCGGTATTGGGATCGGCTGGGTTATGTACCCGTTCTCGCGCTAGAATTCCGCCACGGATGGCTACTTCCTGAAGTCGCGTAGGTGCGGGAGATATCACGACCCGCCTGGGGCCGCGCTTACTTGCCGTCTTTTGCTTTGGCCATTTTCGCGGTCACAAACAAGAGCAACTTGCGATCTTTTTCTCCCATGCGAGATAAAAACCGAATCAGTTGCCGCAGAAACCGCGCTTCCTTGCCGGAGGTGCCCCACGAGCCGGCACCTGATCCCTTGGCGTCGAGAACGGGATGGCGCTGGGGAGGCTCGTCGCCCTCGTAGAGGAGCTCGTATAGGGGGACCTCGAGCGCCCGCGCAAACTTCTCAAGCGTTTCCACCGCGGGAACGGTGTGGCCGTTTTCAACGCGCGAGACATAACATCGGAGCAGCCCGGTGCGTTCTTGAATGTCTCCCTGTGAAAGCTTCTTTTGTTCTCGGAGCGCACGCAATCGGTCTGCAACGATCATAAATACCCCCTATTTCCATTTATAACATATATTCTACCGTAACGCTTAGGGTTAGTACCATCTGTTATTTTTACCATACAAGTAGCACCCCACATCCAAGGGCGCGGCTGCCTTTTCCGTCACAGGCTCGCAAGTGTACGAAGAATATAGTTGCACAAGCAATACCTATGCATTACTGTTTTCTGGCCGCTGAGATATTCCCGTCGTCGGCGACCCGGCCGAGGACCCAGGGTGTCGCTCGTATCAAAGCGTTTGAGGTGGCTGGCATGGTACAGGAAGCGCGTTCTGGAGATATTGCCGACCCCACTCCCCAGCTAAATACGTTTCACAATATTCCCCTCGGACTGATTGTTTGGCAGCTCAAAGATCCCAACGAGATCCGCACTCTTCGGTTGCTAGCCGTGAATGGAGCCGCGGAACGTGAGTTGGGAGGGCACTTGCGCGACGCCATCGGCAAGGATCTTGCCGAAGCGCTCCCAGCCTTGTTGAAAACCAGTCTTCCGGCCTGCTGCCGTAGAGTGATTGTTTCCGGAATGCCAGAAACCGCGGGAGAAGTTCGGTACGAAGACGCTCGCGGTCAGAACAATATTTTCTGGTTCGACTGTTTTCCTCTTCCTGGTAATTGTGTCGGCGCGGCGTTTGAAAATATCACTGGCCACAAAAGAGTCGATCAATCCAAATCTGGGGCTTTGAGGTTGCTGCATAGGATCACCGTTGCCATCAACGATTCGAGCAATGTCGCCGATGCCGCGGATGTGTGCCTGACCGAGGTGTGCGAGCACATCGGTTGGCCCGTGGGCCACCTCTTCCTGGTCGACGAAGGATCCACCGCAGGATTTGCGCCGATGCCGATCTGGCACTTCAGCGATTCTCATCGCTTTCGGGCATTTCGCGACGCCACCGAAAGGTATGAACAAGATTTAAGCAACAAGTTCTTGTTGGAATGCCGTATCCGGCAAGGGAAAAAGGCGGGCCTCACCCAATCCCTGGGGTTTGCCGTTCTTGAAGGCAACGCACTGCGAGCAATATTGGAATTTTCGTCCGAGACGGCTGCCCCGCTGGGAGAGACGCTCACGAACGCAATTGGCGACATCGGCGTGCAACTTGGCCGGGTGTTCGAGCGCGAGAGCGCGGCGGTGGCGGTTCGACAAATGCATCGACAGGACGAGCAGCGCCGTGACGCCACCAAGAGATTGCGCGCTTTTACGGGCAAGTACGCCCCGTCTTTAGAGGCCGCCCTCGAGAACCTGCACGCCCGAAAGTCCGGGCCTAGCAGGACGTCAATACGGCAGGTGGCGAACTCGATCGAACTCATGCAGCGCTGTCTTACCGAGATGCGCGAGATTGGCAGTCCTCCCCTCGAGTTTCCGCGAAATAATCCGCAGCATTGAGGAATTCAAATACGGCGAAGCCTGTCGATCCAAGTCATCGCCGTTCCACTGCTCTAGTTCTCCGTGAGGCAACGTTTCACAACCGTTATCGATTGCGGACGTACGGGCCAAATTCCGACGCCGGACTTTGTTGTTGATTCGCAAGAAAGCGCGGAACCCATTGCCATTCGTAAAGTTTAGCAAGGCGTTTCGATTCCTAGCCGCCGAGATTGAGGCGAGGGTTCTTCGCCAGCGTCAAGGAAATCCAGCATGACGGTGCATCGGGCTGTCAACGCATCGGGCTTTACCGGAAAGCAGAACGGCGCGAGGATGGGCCAGGAGGTCTCAATGGAACCGAAAGAACTCTTAATCGCGCTGTTGTATGTGGGATTTCAGTTACAGACGAAGGCTGGCAAGAACGAGGAGCGGGGAGCGTTTATCGCGGGATATCGAGATTTCAAAAAAGAGTTTGAGAAGGCAGGCGACGAAAAATGGCAAAAACGGTAATCGGTCCCAGCTTCACAACTCGATTCCGCGCTTTATCCGGCAGCCGTGGCACACCACTACATGTTCTTCTTCGCCCGAAGGTTTTTGGCCTTACGGAATCGAAGGTCGTCCCTGTGCGAGCAGTCTTGGCACCAAACGTTTTGCCAGATTTCAGGTCTCAGAAGAACTAGGATGCCGAAGGGTGCCAAGCGGCTTTAGTCGGTGACCGGGCATGGCTTCGACGGTGTTGCGAGACGCCAGCCAAAGGTCGTTTCGACCGGCAAGAAACCTTTGTCGGTTTCCGTGTAGTAAGCGCAGCGAGGATGTCAGCGGATGTCGCAGCCAGGAGTCCGCGCACATAACGAAGTCTATAATCGGGCCGGTTGTAGCCAGACCGGTCGTGTCTTTTCGGCAGATTGGACAGACCGGCGGTTGTTTCATTTTGCCACCTCGACACCTAGTACCCAGTGGCTCGGGAGTGAGGAAAGGTAGTCATCCCGATAACGAAAGGCTGTTTGAAGATGAGAGCGAGGGCCACGAACCCTTCACGAACCGGGGAGCCTCAATCCCTCAATCTATGTGTTTCTCCAGCGGCCATTCATCCACATCAGACGGTGATTGCGAACGAGCGCCCGACGGAAGCAGGAAGCCGTTTAATTGAGCGCCGCACCTTTCGCATACGGCTTGATATTCGATTCCGGTCCATTGGGCAGTGTCAAGCGATTGTTGGTGTTTGCAGGTGGGACAAGTGGCCGTTGGCATTCGGGTCTCCCATTGGTTTCGATGCGGCGCGAGGTAAAGGCGTTTCGGAAAAACGAACAAAATAGCGTGAGGTCATCGGGTCAGAGGCACAGGAAAGTAAGGAATGGAGCAAACCAAACAATCAAAGCTGCACGCCGATGAATATATCGAGGACGCGCGAGGAAGACTTGCTAATCCCACGATGACCGCCAGAGAAAAGCAGGAACTGCCGGAAGCAGTGTTTAAATCTGTTCAGACAGTGAACAAGCGTTGTGCAGCTCGTCAGCGGCGTCCACTGAGTGAACGGCAGGCGTTCCAGTCGATTTGCCGAACGATGGAACACGGCGGCCTCGACCAGCAAGCGCACAGCAACCCTAACCCAAGCACGAATAAGAGCCAGCGTGCAATACGGAAACAACTTAGCGGCGACTAGCCCTGAGCAGGAAAAGCGAGAAGCGCCAAACGACGTTGAGCTTTCAAATTGTAGCGTTATGTTTTGCTTCGTTTGCGACGCTTTCGATGCTTGATACGAGGTTCCAAGTCTCACTTTTGGAAACTATTGTACGAATCCCTGCCTCTCGGGCTGCGTCTCCAATTCCTTCAATCTCCCGTATGGTGAACAGGATTAAGGGAACTGAAGGGTCAGCCGCAGACATTTGCTGTGCAGTTTCGATGCCGGTCATGTCGGGCATAGATAGATCCAGCAAGACCACGTCTGGTTTCAATTTCTGAAATTTCTGGACGCCAGTTCGCCCATCCTCCGCCTCTCCGCAAATGGTCCAGTGGCGGGAGCGTAATATTGTGCCAACGACGCGGCGCGTAGTTTCGGAGTCATCGACAATCAATATTCGCAGTGCTCTTGGTCCCATAGTGGGGCACAGACTATTTGGGCTCGCGCTCTACGCCTTTTGTCAAATATAGAACGTAGGTAAACAACCCAACGACGACGGTGGGTAGCGCGACAGTAAACACAAATCCGAGGTCCATATCTTTGAGAAGCTTAGAGTTATCGGGAGCGGGGATGGAATACAGTGTTTGCCGGATGAAACCTTACATATTCGGCCTGGACGGAAATGTCCCATCCGGAAGAGGAAAGTAGCGAATAACAAGGCGAAGACTACGGGCTAACGATTTCCGAGGGGCTCAGGTTCCGGACGATGACGAGTGGGGACAGGAATGAGACTTGCGAGAGTCTGGGCGGAAACGGCTACGCGATACGTCAACTTCGGAAGCCATTGAAAATTCCGCTGTTCAGTTAGTGAACAAACGCGGCTAGCCGCCTGGCGCCGCTGTACCTGAGGCTCGCGCGCATGCCTGCTCCGCTAGTTTTCTGAAGTCTGCTTCGGCCTCGGTCTGGCTCGCGTAAACGCCGCTCTCGAATTTGACCTTTACAAGGGAAAGAATTCGCTGAATCGCACGGCGGCACGCAGGGCTCTTGTCGACCTTAACTTGTCTGGCAAGCTGGCTTAGGAAATCAGCAGGCATCGTTGACCGACGGTAACTGAAGCGACCCATCGGCGCAATCGGGGGTTTTCCGTACGGCAGCGCGATAAACGGCCAAATCAAACAAAGCGACTCCAGTTGACCAACTGTCGCCCACCCCACCCGCCCTTTTGGTAGAAATTGAGAGCGGGCCGCCAGTCTCGCTTAGCTTCTCATCAAGAGAAATCCGTTACCGCTCGTATTCGATTTGGGAAGACTGCTTAGGTTTGAACAACGGTCACTGTAGGTTACCCAAAAAAGAGACCGGAGGTCGGGTCCGGTCTCGGGGGTTTGTTCCGTGTTTTGAGAAGCGAGGAAAAGCGAGGATTAGTTTCATTTAATCGCTCGCCGCCCGAGAATAGGGTCTCTTCTGTAGGTCAAGCAGGGAAACGATTTAGAGCTGCGACCTGGTTACCATCCCCTTTGTGACGAAGGCGTATTCGTGTCCTGGTGGCGGGTTTTTCGGGCGGCATTATAACGCCCGCAATCATACCAAGACTTTGGCCTTGTCCGGGTAAGTGAACGAGCCGGGGCCGAGCTAGAAAACGCACTCAAGAACGCCCGCAATCGCAGTAGGAATCGTAGGCAAGAGGTAGCAGCAACGGGATAGTCAAGCAATGAACCGATCTGCAGAACGAGACCGCCAGGGATCAAGCCAAGAGGAAAGCCCGGTAAGCCAGCAAAGCCAAGACACCCAGCATAACCAAGGGCCGATTGTGACCGGGAATCTAAATTTTAAGCGCAGACAAGACTAGTGCCGTCCACTACCTGAACAAAAAAAGGAACCGGCTGGACAGAAACCGGTCCCTCGTCCATTTATGGGGACACGCAAGGTGTGACCTGCTTGGGACACGTCGCAAATCGGGTAAAACCTGTATGAACGGCGAGAAGTTTGGGCCGCACCATAACTTAATTCTGTCCAGTAACTGAACAGGCCACGCCCGATCACGCAGCCCGGCAAAGGAAGCTAAAAATGGCACCGAACAGACACACCAAAGCGCCCAGGAAACGCCGCCCATATGTATCCAAGCTGTAAGGGCGGCCAACACGCAAGACTGTTACCGAGGCGCAAGCCGCTCTGGCTCTTAAGCTCCTGAGTCCGAGGAAACTTGTCGGACGAACAGAGACAGGCATTGTGGGATAGGCTTCGGTTGGTTCATTCTCAGAAATTGGTTTTGGCATGAGTCTCAGGTTCTATTTTAAGCACCCGCCGAAGTCAGATAACCTCGTTCCGTCCTTCGCATTAATTGATGGCTTTGGCTCGAGCAATTGGAGTTTCATAGAGACCCTTCCGGCAGAACTTACGGGAAGAGTCTGTAGATTTGGATTCGCCCTCTACGATTCATCTTCACGAGCACGCTTGTGTGTCGTGTCCGACCATCATAGAGGTACCAATGAGCGGTGCTGCCTTCCCGCGACGTGATCTTCTTCCAATCTGAGCTGGAGTTGGTCCCTGAGGTCCTCGAATGATCGCTTTGTTCCGTGAATTCTTGAGTGCCCTATCAAATATATCGCTTCGCAATCCAGGCACTTGTGTGAAAGGGCGTTCTCGTCTTCGTCCGTAAATGGTACGTGTTCGGGTGCAGAAGCTACACCGTCGCCAGCCGTTTGATCTATCCGAACGGCGACCTCCCCTGGCTCAAGGAATTCAATCTTTTCTTGGTCAGCCATACCGCGATATTACAGCAGTATTCTGTCATTTGTCCGCAAAGGGAACATCAATCTTTGCTTGCCGGTCAGTGACTCCCGGCGGGAACCACTTCTGTAAGCGCGTGTATACGGCTCAAACGATGCCAACTGTCGTCGCCGATGGTCTTCCTAGGTCGAAAAAAGAATCCACAGAAAAGCGGCAGCAAAAAAAACAACGTAGATAACGGCAAGTACGAACGTATCGTGCATCTCACCATGAAGACCGGGTTCCAAGACCGCAAAACCGGGGTTCTTGGGGTCGTAGTAGACCGTGACTTGCTTTCCGACCGGATAGCTATCCACAACTCCTTGCCAGGCATCTTGAACTGCAAGGTGAACTCTGTTAAAGGAAAGGCGGGTGCCGTGAAGACCCGTTCTGCCGACACAGTAATCGTATTCTATCACTCCGTAATAGCCCTTCATCCGTTTGAAGGAACCGACCTCCAGGCGCGAGGTCGTGATTACGCCTTTGGCCTGCGGCCATTGGGCGCTTTCCTTCGCTTTAAAATAATGTGGCATTGCACAGCAAGAGAGCAAGGTAAGCGCTGCCAGTATGGCGAGCAAAACCCGCTTGAATGGATAAGGTCGAGTCGCGATCATTTCACTAGAACCATCAAAATGACAATCGCGAATTAACCGTACCGAGCTAGTGCTATTTCACAATAGATTCGCCACAAGTTTCTCTACCTCCGCGATGAAAACATCGAAATCTTCTTCACTGGCAAGAATTCCTTGTTCAAAATATACGAGATAATTCGCGTTCGTTGCTAGCGTGCCTTTCAACTTCGCATTTTGTAGAAACACGATTTTATTGGCCGATAGGAACGCGGTAATCGCCGCAGAGTCCGCTCCTTTTATCCAAAACGTTGTCGAAAATTCTGGATATTGGCGCCCGTCCACGGCGATGGTAGGCTCGGATGCACCTGCTATCTTCTCCACGACATTTTCTATCGTGTGCACGACAGAATTCTTTCCTAGGGAGAACCTCGGCAGTCCAGCGGCCCTTATCTTTGCAACCTTATAGGAAATCCCTGATGAGTCAGTGTTGACGCTCTTGGAAGTCACAGTTAAGTTGAAGATCGTAACCTCTTTCGATCTAAGATTGCAGGTGAACGCAAACCACTCTCCCGTTCCGTTGTCGAGTCCCTCGATATCGGCAATATCCGATGCCGACCTAATGGAATTTCTCAAGGCTGGATTCTTGAGTACTTCCAGTCGCGAAACATCCAGGGCTTGTGCAAGGGAAGGATTAACTAGCGCATAGCCTCTTTTCTGTGCGTACTGAACCAAAACTCTCGCCTTATCTCGCGGACCCCGAGTGAAGATGATCCGAAAGATCATCGGCAATATGAAACTCAAAGCAAGCAGGAGAACAACAAGAAAGGGAAAATGGTTGGAACTCATATGGTCACGGGTGAGGATTCCGATCAAGTTGATCGTGGTTCCGGGCTGATGGTGATCAGCGTTCCGGGATTGCTGTGATCAGTCGTCGGAGCGAAGCGACGCTGGCGAATGGATTTTCCAGAAAGTGATCACGATCGTCAAGCTTGTTGTTGTTGGAGCTGTGGGAAAGTGGGAATCGCGAAGCGATTTCCAAGGGCGTTCTTTGCCCGTCTTTTCCACAGCTTTTGGCCCGCCGATCGTGTTCACTTTTCTCCTTTTTCGCCGCGTTGCTTACGCATCGATTCGCCGCGCATCTCGATGCGATGAGCGTTGTGCACCAGCCGGTCGAGGATACTGTCGGCCAGTGTGGGATCTCCGATCTGCTCGTGCCACCGTGACACTGGCAGTTGCGAGGTCAGAATCATTGGGCGTGCCTGGTAGCGATCTTCGGCAATCTCCCAGAAGTCTCTGCGTTCTGCTTCCGACATTGGAGCCATCGCCCAGTCATCGATGCGGTTCAGCCGCTTCAGCAGTTGCCGCAGACTGCCGTCGGCCCGTGCCAAGTCTAGATCCCGGAACAGCGCCGCAGTTCGCGTGTAGTAGACCGAGTAGCCATCCCGGCAGGCTTTCTGTGCCAGTGCCGAGCGACATAGCTCTTGCCGACGCCCGTTGGGCCGAGCACGAAAATGTGTTCGTGGTTTTTCACCCAGGCAGAGTCCTGGGCCAACGCACGAATCACACTCTTGCTGAGTCCTCGTTCGGCAGGGTAGTCGAAGGGGATGTCGGGATCGGCGTCAAAAAACTAATTCGTGTTCTTCGCGGACCCCTGATCGTCCGGCCCAACGAAGTTAACCAGAAAAGGCGCAATTCCATTCACCTGCACTATGCCATCCCCCTTGCACTGGGCATAGTGCCGCATTTGCGGCGGCGCGGACGCAAAGCCTCCCACGGGGATTTCTTTCATCGCGGCGTCATCCCACTTCGCGCCCATTCCCAGCAGAAACGTGCCTTTAATCACCGTCACATTTTCCGTCGCTGGATGCCAGTGCGGCGCGATCTTTGTCCCGTCCGTGCAGGAAAGCCGAAGTGTGTACGAACGCCCGGCAGTCATCGGGTCGCCCTGTAGAACCGCAATCTTCAGCGTTCCGCCCATGTCCACCGACGGTGTCCCCGCCAGTGCTGCCGCAGGAATATCCATCCATTGCTCGGAGCCCGGCATCACCGGCCCGCTCGCCGCTCCCCCGCTCTTTTTGGCGGGCGGCGTCTGAGCCCAACCCGCAACCGCGAGTAACACGCACGCACCCAGCACACCAAGTCGTTGCCTCGTCATGGATCATGCCCTCCTGAATTCAAGTTCTTAACCGGCGTTGTATTTTGCAACCCCTGGGCCGTCTTTCTGGTTGGGCGCAGATTACCACATTGGTCTGGAATAGAGGGAGTTCACGGCTCAAAGGTACGTGATGAGACTAACGCTAGCGACGGTCGCGGGGATTCACGGAATCGGGATACGGTAAAGATTCCGCTGGGTGGTGCCGCGATGGAATGCATACACGTCAGCCGACGGGCCGGGCACCACGCCCCAGGCATCGATCCGGCGCGCTCCAGGCAGCCGGGCTATTTCTTGCTCAGAATGAAATCCTCCTTCGGGAATTCGCGGGAGGGACTCGCCCGCTGTCAGCGGCACGAGATAAGATCCAGCAAGAAGCGCATTTGTCGCGCGACCAACTCAGAAAAGTGAAAGAGCCACCAATTGGAATGGCAGGTCCCCCACCCAAGGGAAAAGCCTGCATTGCGGGTGGTCCGTTGCCGTGAAGCGGAGCCCATTCCACAATCGGAAGTTTATGGATCGACGTGGTCGTATCGGGAGGGAGTAGGCGGGGAGAGAAGCGGCGGAGCGTTGGGGAAGTTCACGATTGTGGGGAGGGTGGTGGATGTTGATGGGAATGCGGTGGTGGATGCGGAAGTGATAGAGGGGAAAACTGAGGGGTGGAAGATTGTTTCGGGAGCGGAGATTGATCCGGGAGAATCGGTCGCGATTGTTGTGGATTATGGAAGATGTGTAGCGTCGGTTGTATTGAATCTCACCTCCTCAAGCTTTTCCGGGAATTAGAAGGGATAACAAAAATGGCCGCCACAAATCTCTCCAGCGCATCCAAACGGGCCTCAGTGCGATATTTACGCTTGCGAAGCAAAGGAATCTCGTTCAGTCGAATCCCGTTCAGGGCAGCAGAGTTGAGAGCCGGCGAACAAAACCTGAACGCTATGCCTACACGCATAAAGAAGTCTTGGAAATGATCTCGTCACTGCGAGGGCGCGCGGCCACGGTAGTCGCGGTCGCTGGGTTCACGGGACTCCGTTTAGGTGAGATCTGTGGATTGAAGTGGGGAGACTACGACGGAGAAAGCCTCAAGGTAAACCGCTCAGTTTGGCGAACCCAGATTACAGCCCCCAAGACTGAGGCGAGCGGAGACAGGTTCCGGTGGTCACACCGTTACGGATAATATTGAACGAGCATCGCAAGAGCGTTCCGAACAACCCGGATGCTTTCATCTTCGCAGGCGAGCGCAAAGGAGCACCACTTAACCTGGCCAATCTGGGCCGCAGGGAGATGACAGCCGTAGTCGAAAAAGGGAATGGCACGGCTGGCATGGATTTCGCCGTGGGCTTGCGACCCGCCTGCACGAGGCACAAGTCTAAGTGATTCAAGAGATATTGCGGCACACAGACCCGAAGGTTACGCAGGACAGCTACATCGTGATAAAATCCAACGCGACGACGAAAGCAATGCAAAAGGTTGATGCGGGTGGGTTATTGAAGGCGTGGCGAAAGAGCAGCCGATGAGCGCAACACAACAGCGGAATAGCTTGGCATCCTTTTACGTTGTTAGGGCTTGTTCGGGAAGTTTTGGACGAAATATGGACGAAATTCCCAAGGCTCAAAACGCAAATCACCGCTGTTTATAAGGTTTTGCCGAGGTAGCTCAGTGGTAGAGCAGCCGATTCGTAATCGGCAGGTCGCGAGTTCAACTCTCGCCCTCGGCTCCATATTTTCAATGACTTAGCGGTTTAATGACCTACGCTTTCCTCGCTCGTATCATCGAAGTTGCCCTGAGCCTTCTCCAGCTTCGCAAATGCTGCTTCCATATCCGTCGTGCTCACTATCGCGTAGCGAATGAACACCGAACGGGTCTTCCAGCCCCCGATCTTCATAATGACCGTTTCATCGACGCCAGACTCCCGGAGATTGCGGGCACCGCTCCGGCGCAGATCGTGAATAAGCAGTTCAGGTACTCCGGCTGCCTTCGTAGCCTTCCCCCACTCCCGACGAAGATTTAGCGTTGAGAACACGGGCGCTTCGTCCACCCGAAACATCTTTCGCAGTAGGTCAGTGACCTCTGACGGCAGCGGAATGGTTAAGGGTCTATCGTTCTTGAGAATTCGACCGGGCAGCGTCATCTTCGTCGCCTCGGCGTTCAGCATAGACCAGGAGATTTGTCTGGCAGCACCGACGCGGCAGCCGGTGCGGTAGAGGAAGATACAAAGGGGGCGCAGACCCTCTGGAAGAAACGCCAGCACATCTGCGAACTTCTCGGACTCAACGAATCCTTGCCGCGTGTTGCTCTCCTTCTGCATGGGGAATACGGGGAGCGTCTGTATTTTCTTTTCACGGCGGGCGATGTTCATCATCTTGCGAAGGAGCGCGAGGTTGCGGTTGATCGTGGCGGCTGCGGCACCTTCGTCACGGCGCTTGGTGACGAACTTACGGAGCGTGATAACAACCAGTTACCTCTTGGATCACATCTCAAATTGAGTACCTCAGGTCCAGACTGAAACCCGATACCGCATGGAGACGAATCGTGACAGACACACGCCTTCCAGCCCGAGCCAGAATCCTTGCGCTGGAACAAATCCCCCGCCCATCCCTTAATCTCCTGCGCAGGTTGCTTTCCCAGAAGACAACTCCCCCGCAGCTTCGTTTGAGTCGCAGAATCGCGAAGCCATACTGCACGAACGTGACAGTAACCTTCACGACCAAGATTTCAACGAGCGTCACACCGAACGCATGGAGATGCTACGCGATAAGGCCACCGAGGCGGGTGCCGTAGACGCGCCGATCCCGCACAACGGCGAGCCAAATAACGGCAAGTCATTTGAGCGGCTATTCACGACCCAGCTAGAACTGTTCAAAGCTCCAGATGGTTTCAACCGTCTCGTAACCACAGATACCGACATGCAGGGGCTAACGTGGAACTCCAAGCTGGGCTATGTGGACGGTACCGGCAAAGCGGTTGATCTAAAGGACCGCACGACATGGCACGTTCAATATCTGCCGTCCAACGCGGCCAAGGAGCCCATCGAACTGAAAGGCTCCGATATTAACAAGTTGATGCCACGGACGGCTGGCACACTCCTCAAGCCGGACAAAATCTATCGGCTTACCGTTGGTGAGATTGTCGGCCTAGCCGCGAAGGAACACGAATCCGACCGGCACGACGCCAACGATCAATGGAAGTACGCGCACGACGAAACGACGGCACAACTCACGGCGCTCAAGGATAAGGCCGATAATTATACCCGTGAAGCTATCGCGGCGGATCGACAGGCTGAGTTTAATCCTCAAGCTGCGGCTGACGCTAAAGAATTCCGTCAGAAAGCGGAAGCGGCCTACGATCAATTCGATAAAGTACAGGCGGCGGCGCATCCCAACTCGCGACTCCGGAACTTGGATAGCGGCAGGAACAACCCACCCAAGGCAGCCGTCGTCATCGGGCAAAAAGTCACGCTGAAGAACGGTCAAAGTGTGACCATTACGAAGGTCAATCAGGATGGGACTTTTGAGTATCGATGATGTAACTATGTCTTAAATGGCACAGTTTCCATCCTGCTCCGCTTGTACCATTCCCCAGGAGCACTATGGACAAACAACAAGTAGCCACAATCCTAGAGCGCGATACAGATAAAGTAATCACCGAGTGGCTAGACCTGGCAAATCGGGATGACGAACTCTCCTCCATCGTGCTCTTGCCCATGCAGCGCACCGGGCACATTCGGTTGGTCGTAGATGATATTGTTCGCCGCTTGCGTCTCCCCGCCACCGAGAAGGCCCTCACCTCTATCTCCGCACGCGAGCATGGAATCCTGCGGCGCATGCAAGGCTACGAGGTCTCCATGCTCGTTACGGAATCCCGAATGTTACAAGTCAGCATCTTTCGCACCCTCCAGAACAACCTTGGCATCGTGGACATCGACACCGTGTTACTTGATGTGATGGCAATCGCGGATGAGGTTGATTCGCAACTAGAGCAGGCGGTTCTGGGCTTCACGCAAGACAAGAAAGCGGCGACCGTATCAGCCCGTTAGGTCCCCGGACCCGATAAGATTCCAGTCCCCGTTGCACCCTCCAGCACCTAGTCCCAAGAAGGAAATCCCATGCCTCAAGCTTCCCTGCAAGAAATCACGACCACGCCCGCACCCGGAACCGCATCGCTATCGGACATCCAAGACACGCAACCCGGCACGGCTTCGTTGAACGACATCGCCAGTCCCAAGACTGCTTCACTTGCCGACATCGCGACGCCGGCGCCTGTCCCTGCGCCGACTCCCGCGCCTGCACCGCCGAGTGTTTGGGACCGCGTTGTACGCATCGTGACAGAATCCCCGTTCCACATTCTTTAGGCTCGACCTTCGACACCGATGCCAACCGTGCGGAGTGGGAAGGTGCTGGCCCCGTCCTGCGCAACGTTCCCGCGTACGCGCTGCGTCATGCTCCAGCTACATCGAAAGAGGCTTGGTCGGCACTGCTCTCCACAGGCGGCCTGAAGCAACTCCCGTCACTGGCGAACGAAGCAGTCAATCGTGCCTTCGGAGTCGTCACCGATTCGTCTGTCTCACCAGCAGCGGCGATGACATCAAGTGAACAACGCGCCCATCCCATCGCGACGGCAACTGGAGATGTAGCAGGCAGTCTGGCGAGTGGCGGCAACGTCGCAACGATTGCAGCGACCGGAGGCTTCGGCGAACTGGGAGTAGCGGGCAAAACGTTGGGCCGTCTCATTAGCGCGGGCTTCTCCATCGACCAACTCTGGGGAGTCGCGAAGACCTCGCCAGACGTGCTGGAAGCAATTCGCGTCGGGGACGTTCCGCGCTCGCAGTACTTGTTGGCGAAGATGGGCCTAACCGTTGGCTTGGGTTATCTCGGCGCGAAACATGCGGCAACTGGGAAGGGCGCAGTCACGGGCACTGACGCGGAGGCGCAATCTCGTCCCATCCCCGCCGATGATCCGCTCGCCAAAATCCTTCAAGAGCCCGCTCCAAACGTCCGGGAAGTGGATACGGAGGCCGCAAAGCAACAGTCCATCGCAATGGACACCGTGCCCGCACCGACCTAGCGTTGCGTTGCTTGCGCTCGAAGGAAGCATCACGGGCGGGGGTCCGGTGGACTACCGCAAGCAGCAGACCCTAGCCGCGACCGGATGGCAACCCTATAGTGTTCGCATCGGCGGCAACTACATACCGTATCGGCGCATGGAACCTGTTGGCCTTGTCATGGGATTGGTCGCGGACACCGTCCACAGCATCAAGACCGGCGACAGCGAGGCGGTAACTAGCTCGAAGGCGGACACTGCAGTGGCGCACATCGAACGCAATCTATCGGAACTTCCATTCATGTTCGGCCTAACGTCCATCGTTGATGCGCTGAAAGACACGTCCGGGAAACGGATTGATAGCTTCATCGCGCGGCAAGTCGGCTCGTTCATCCCCGCTGGCGTTGCCAACATCGCCGAAGGGCTGGACCGCACTGTGCGGCATCCCGATGGCATCGTTGAGACGCTGGAATCGCGCACGCCTGGACTGACCGGCAACGTTCCTCCATCGCTCGACATCACAGGCCAGCCCCTCCAACGTGAAGTTTCCGGACTGGGCGGCGCGAATCCCTTCGCGGTGACGAGCGCGAAGAATGACGCAGTCCTAAACGAACTCGCACGCCTTGGCATTGCCACACCCGTCGCGCCGAAGAACGTCAAGCTGGGCAGGAAAAGTGTCGGGCTATCGGAATCCCAACGCACTCAGCTTGCGCAATGGGAAGGCGAACACCTCCGCGCCAGAATGGCCGCCGTGGTTGGCACGAGGTTCTGGCAGAAGCTCCCGGACGCACGAAAGCTCGTCGCCATCAGACAGTGGCGCGAGGCAATCGACAGAAGCCGCCCGGTGCGATTGGCGCGGGGACAGGGGCAGTAGGAAACTAATCCGGGAATCAGACACGCGCTCTCAAGGCCGATTAGAAGATTCTAATAGATGGGCGACTGTACGCTTCAGTACAGTTTCTGTGGGAGGCGGGTAACAGAATGGTCTAGCCGAGATCGTTAGTCCGGTACTGTGGAGGAGCAATGATGCCTGTAGCCGTTGAGAGTGTGTCGGATATTCTGGAACGTGAACTCCCTGCCGTGATCCAAGATTGGCTCGCCCGCGTCGAGAAGGAACCGGACCTAGCACGTATCCCGCTGAACTACGAAGAACGCACAGGCCATCTTCCGCAGCTTCTGCATGACGTGATCGCGCGATTGCGCCTGCACGACGGGACGAAAGCTCCGATCTCCAAGGCTGCGGCGATCCACGGAGACCTACGGCGCAAACAAGGCTACACCGTAGCGATGGCGGTAGAAGAGTCTCGGCTCCTCCAAGTCACGATCTTCTCGATGTTGCACAAAGACGTGAAGCGTATCGACTTCAATAAGCTACTTCCCGATGTTGTCACCATCGCGGATGAGGTGGATGCGCAATTGAAGCAGCAGATGCTACGCTTCATGGTCGTTTAGCGCGTCTCTTCAGTGAGTCCGCTCGTTCAGCCTGCGTGGCGAGGTTGCAGGCACATTCAGAACAAACAATCCGGGAATCAGACAGGCGCGGTCCCGGTGGGCGCGTTCCTGTTTCAAACAGTCCAAGCCCATTAGAAGACCCTAAATAGATTGGCGACTGCATCTTTCGGGACAGTTTACTGGGCCGGAGGTTTAACACAATGGGCTAATCAGCAGCGTTTACCTCGGCACTATCAACGCGGGAGACCAATGGGCATACCTATTTAGGCCGTGGCGAGCACCGGGGAGGGCATCCAAATTGAAAGTGTGTCGGATATTCTGGAACGTGAACTTCCCGCCGTCATTCAGGATTGGCTCGCCCGCGTCGAGAAAGAATCCGACCTCACATCTATTCCGCTGACCTTCGAGGAACGCACCGGCCATCTTCCTCAACTGCTGCGTGATGTGATCGCGCGGTTGCGCCTGAACGAACGAACGAACGAACGAACGAACGAACGAACGAACGAACGCTCTGATCTCGGAGGCTGCGGGCATCCACCGCGACCTACGACGCAAGCAGGGCTACGCGCCAGCGATGGTCGTACAGGAGTCGCGATTGTTGCAGGTCACCATCTTCTCGATGCTGCACAATAACTTGAAGCGTTTGGATTTCCATACGTTACTTGCCGACGTTGTGACGATTGCGGATGAGGTAGACGCACAACTGACACAGCAGATGCTGGGGTTCATGGCTGTCTAGCCTTTCTTTGGCAGCACCACTCGGGGCCGCTGGCATTTGGGATCGGCCTAGTATGGACCAGTACTAGAATACAACGTTACCCTTATCGATCTGTCGCCCCCCGTCCATCGCGCAGGGCGGGAAGGGCGTCGTGGTCACCGGCTGCCCACATTGCAAGAAGAGGTTCGGAACCGTGCCCCAGTTTTTGGACCACATCACTGACGATGTGTTGCCGCGCGTGCTGGATCGGCTGTCGAAGGCGGGTAGGGAAGTCTAGCGGACGAAGTGAGGCATGATTTTTGTTTCATCGATGTTACATTGAGCCACCAAAAGTGAGACTAATTGAGCCTAAGCGAACAGCACTAAGTTCCTTTGTCTTTAGCAACGGCTGTTGACATGCAAGCACTTAGTATCAGATTCGTAATCGGCAGGTCGCGAGTTCAACTCTCGCCCTCGGCTCCATCTCCTCAGAGATGAATTAGATAGCTCCGACTCCCTGCCGCAAATCCGTACGATCTGTTGACATCTGGTAACGCCAGCAAGAACCTACACGCTGGGCAAAGTGCCATCATGGGGGAGGCGCCGCAATGGGGACACTCAGTTGGGTTGGTCGATTGGTCTGCCCGCGATTGGATCTTGAAGTCGAACGAGGCAATCACAGGCTGAAGAAAAACCGATCGCGATAACCGCCATGCGTGCCCTCGCCGGCTCTACCTCGAAAGCAAGGCGGCTAGTCCGAATGTGATGATGGCGAGACATGTCCCAATGAACAGTAACGTACGCGATGGGATTGTTGAGGCTGGATAATGGATTTTCACTTGACGCCTCCTACGGAGCGAGGCGAGACGATAAACGCCTTAACCTTTAGCGTCAAGTACCAAAATAGTACCGGTAGACCGTACGTCTACAGCCGCCTGCGACCTCCGACACGTCGTAGATGAACGTACCGCCCAACATCGCACCGACTTGCGCCATCGAGTTCCCCGCGTTGAGCAGGCTACGAATCTTAACATCGCTCACGGTAGAGCGTGGACGAATGCTTTCCGTTCAGCCGCGCCTCCCCTACGCCAACCGCCGTCCGCTCAACGATCGGGCTCTGCTCAAGTTCTGCCACCGCGCCGGGCACGGTCATGGTCATCTTCCTCACGGGTGTCGAGGTATTAACGCCTCTGAACAGCTGACGAACTCCACGCCAAGGCTCTTGAACGTCTCCAGCGCCGTAGCAAAAGGGACACCGATCTGGCGAAGCGGTCAAACTTCCAGACCGCAACGACATCGAAGACGTCGGCCAACCCGGAAAGTAGACATGCGGCCTCTTTTGGGGCCGCGTTTCTATTTCAACAGTCAAAGCCGATTAGAAGACCCTAATAGATTGGCGATACTGTCTTTGAGCACAGTTTTCGTGGCCGGCGGTGTAACAATATGGGCTAGCTAAGATCGTTATTGGGATACTGTCACCAGGAGTAGCAATGACGCCTGTATCCGTTGAGAGTGTGCCGGACATTCTCGAACGTGAGCTTCCTGCCATGATCCAAGACTGGCTGTCGCGCGTCGAGAAGGAACCGGACCTGAAGAGTATCTCGCTGACCTTCGAAGAACGCACCGGCCATCTTCCGCAGCTTCTGCATGATGTGATCGCGCGGTTGCGTATGGACGAAGGGACGGAAGCCCCGATCTCGGAGGCTGCGGCTGTCCACGGAAACCTGCGGCGCAAACAAGGCTACACCGTAGCCATGGCGGTAGAAGAGTCTCGGCTTCTGCAAGTTGCCATTTTCTCGATGTTGCATAAAGACGTGAAGCGTCTGGATTTCAACACTCTGCTCCCCGATGTTGTCACCATCGCGGATGAGGTGGATGCGCAATTGAAGCAGCAGATGCTGCGGTTCATGGCTGTTTAGCGCGTCTCTTCAGTGAATCCGTTCGCCAGTTATCTTGCTCCGATCTTAGAACTCGAAGTGCAGGTAACTCCTTCTCACAAAGACAAGTCGCGCATGAGATACGCGACGCAATAATTATCATCAACCGAGTGAACTGGCTCGGGCAGGATGACGCCTTGGTTATTTCGTACGGTGGAAGCTACTCGAGGTCATCGGACGCCTTTCATGAAAAACCCTCGGCCCATGGCACCGAGGTGGTTCTGGGCGCTTCGTTCCATATGGATTCCGAACCGCAGAATGAGAGACAATCGCGAGGACTTCAGTGGGGAGCTAGCTTGCCAGCCTTTGACTACAAGTTGCGTTGTCTCCTGCGGTGCTTGATGATCGCCGCTCACCCCTGCTTGTTCCTGTCGGCCTCCATGGCACAAGGCTCGCAAAATCATACAATCCCGCCACCGAATTCATGCACGACCGAGCAAGTTAGCGCGGTAAGGCACAAGAAGAACGCACCGCAAAATGCAAGCGACGAGGCACGGAAAGAGACGTTTGCTTGTGTAGAGCTAGCTTTCTCTCCGCTCGATATTCAGGAGTACCTACAAGCGGTCGTCCGCAAACAGCCGTGGAAGATTTTTGACGAGCATTTGACGGAGGATTCGTGGGTGTTTTCGCGCGAGCTTAACCGTGATGAATTGCTGCATGCCACGAAGAGAAACTCCGTCGCCGACAAAGTAGATTGGACAAAAGGTGTGGCATTTATACATGTCAACACCAATCAGCTGCGTGATGGGATAGCGCGCACCATCATTCGAGCGGAATTTAGGGGCTACGGCCAAAGCTCGGACCACTTCGCCGTTCAACGAGAGTATTGGAACCTGGAATCGAACCTGGCGCTCGAGAATTTACTGGTCTCCGCTCTGGCCGACCATTTTGCCCCACCACACTAGCGCTTCCGGCGACACAGGATAAATCCCCATTTCCGTCAATTCGCAGCTTGCAATCGGAACGCTTCTTTGCGCACTCGACACATTCCCTTCAGAAGTGCGGCCGCGAAAACCCTCCGGAGTGCTAGCCTCAAGGAATTAAGCCGACCGCTCGCACCTAGGCAAGCACGACGGAGAGTTTGGTGGCCAACAGCCGCGCGTTCGCAACCACTGTCGTCCGCAGCCGCCATGTGCCATCGCCGCTCGTGCTTCTGTCTTTCTGGATGGTGTTGCTCTTCGTCCCGAGTGCTGTCTTTGCTCAGATTTCTCCGGGGCCGCTGTCCAACGCCCATCAATCGTTAAGCGGGACTTCGCAATGTGCCAGCTGTCACCAGTTCGGCGCGAGCACGCCCGCTTTTAAGTGTCTTGATTGCCACCGGGAAGTTGCGCAGCGATTGGCTAGTCATCACGGCTATCACGCACTGCTTGAGATGAGAAACCCCAACGGAAAGGATTGCGTACGCTGCCATCTTGAGCACAATGGCGCCGACTTTCCGCTGGTGCACTGGGAGCCTGCACTCAAGCAGTTTGACCATGGCAAGACCGGGTATCCGTTGGAAGGGAAGCATGCAGGCGTTGCTTGTGAGAGATGCCATACTCCGTCAAATATTGCCGTAGCCGAGCGCCCGCTCATAAAATACAAAGATTTGACGAAATCCTTCTTTGGACTCACGCCAGACTGCTTGACCTGCCATACCGACCCGCACAAAGGTCAGCTCGGCAATAACTGCGCGCAATGTCACAACGTCAATGACTGGAAGGCTGCCAAGCAATTCGATCACTCGAAAACACGGTATCCACTGACGGGTGCTCATATTCAGGTAGCGTGCGAAAAATGCCACAAGCCGGTTCAACCCGGCGGCGCGGCACGTTATCGAGACATGCAATTCGAACGCTGCACCTCATGCCACTTGGATCCGCATCGAGGCTCTTTCAAACAGCGCTGCGAGGAATGCCACGCGACCGTGAGCTGGAAAAAGATTTCGGCAGGATTCGAATTCGACCACTCGAAGACCAAGTATCCGCTGCTCGGGATGCACGCGAAACTGAGCTGCGTCGCGTGTCACGTCAATGGAGAGTTTCAGAGGCCTGTCGCATTTGCGAATTGTGTGGATTGTCACAGGACGGACCCGCACAGCGGTCAATTTGTTTCCCGGCCGAAGAAAGGGGAATGCGCGGAATGCCACACGGTGGACGGCTGGAAGCCGTCGCAATTTGGAGTCCGCGAACACGCGAGCTCCGCGTACCCGTTACAAGGAAAACACGCGAAAGTCGAATGCGATAAGTGCCACATACCGGCAGGCAAGGACACGATGTACAAGGTGAAGTTCGCGGCATGCACCGACTGCCACAAGGATGCGCACGACGGGCAATTTTCAGCCGCGCGTTACCGCGACAAGTGCGAGAGCTGCCATACCGTGCAGGATTTCCATCGCACTACGTTCACGATTTTGATGCACAGAAAAACCTCGTTCGCGTTGGCAGGCGCACACGTGGCCGTTGCTTGTGCCGAGTGCCACAAGGTTGGCCTGGGTGGACGTGTGGACAAAGTTTTGCCGTTTCACTTCCAGGATCAAACCTGCACCGCATGCCATCAGGACCCCCACAAGGGCGAATTCCGCGAACGGATGGCGCAAAAGAGAGTCGACGGAACAGTTCTCGGTTGTCAAGCGTGCCACAACGACAAGTCCTGGATAGATGTGGACGGATTTGATCACTCCAAGACGAAGTTTCCGCTGCTTGGGGCGCATCGCTCGGTCAGCTGTGGGGAGTGCCACAAGGTCCAGACCGCAACGCGGAAACTTCAGTTCCAAGGAACGCCACAAAACTGCGAAGCCTGCCACGTTGACCCCCACGCTGGACAATTTGCGGCGAAGGAGAGAAAGACCGCTTGTGCCGACTGTCACAATGTTCAGCGGTGGGCGCCATCGACCTTCGATCACAACACCCGCACGCACTTCCCACTGGAAGGCGGTCACGCGAATGTGAAATGTGACGAATGTCACAATCTCTTCCGGACCGTCGCCGGAAAGGAAATTCTTTTCTACAAGCCGACACCCGAGAAATGCGCCGACTGCCACGGAACGACCGCAAAACCCCTACCTCCCGGCTAGTGAAAAAACTTCGAAGCCAATTCTCTGGTCAGACAACCCTCCGTTACGTTGATCGGAAACTCACGATTCACGCCCATCCTGGTGCCTTCTGTGAGGAGGATTCATCGTTCCGGAAGGTTCGGTGTACCGGCGACTAGATCAGCACATGCCCGATTCCTGACCCTGAGTACAGTTGTTTCAGGATCTCCCAAGGTCTGAAACTAATGTCAATCACCTGGCCCGGAACGCGGTGCCCATAGCAAGCAGACCCCAAGAAGATGGAGGCGGTGACGGATCCTTGGGCACAGGCCTTTCTTTGGCTGCTGATCGTGCTAATGCAGCCATCCCATTCTCTCTTTGCTGGCGCGCAACGAGAAACCACTCGGAGTCCGCACGGACCACTCACCATGCCTTGCGAGAATTGCCACACCTATTCGAGCTGGCGTCCGATAAAGGCGGTCCCTGAATTCGACCACAATAAAACGAGATACCCGCTTCGCGGAATGCACGAAAAAGTGTCCTGCACGCAGTGTCACGTTAAACCGGTCTTTACAGACGTCGGTAAGAACTGCTCCGATTGCCACGCCGACATCCACCGCCGAAAATTTGGCGCGGACTGCGCACAGTGCCATTCCGTGCTCGGCTGGCAGGTTTCGGCAAATTCCATCAAGGAACATCAAAACCGGTTTCCGCTTGTCGGGGCCCACGCGGCGGTGGCTTGCGAGGAGTGCCACAAAGGCGCCGCTGTCGCGCAGTATCAGGGATTATCAACAGACTGTCAGAGTTGTCACTTGAAAGATTTTCAGTCGGCAACCAATCCGAGCCACACGGCGTTGAACTTTCCCTCCGCCTGCCAGACATGCCATACCGCGGATAGCTGGCTGGGTGCGAAATTCGACCACCTGAAGTTTACGGGATACGCGCTGACAGGAGCGCATGCGACCCTCGATTGCGTATCCTGCCACGTCGGCGGCAAGTACCAGGGCACGCCCACGGATTGTTACTCCTGCCACACCAAGGATTACAACGGCACCAACAACCCGCCGCACGCGAAAGCGGGATTTCCCACGACCTGCTCGACTTGCCACACTACTGCAGCTTGGGAGCCGGCAACTTTCGATCATAGTAAGGCGCCGTTCCCGCTAACCGGAGCGCACGTCAGCGTTGCCTGTGCGAGCTGCCATATCAATGGGAATTTCACGTCGACACCGACCGATTGTTACTCCTGCCACATCAAGGACTACAACGGGACGACGAACCCGAACCACGTGCAGACGGGCATTCCTACGTCATGCGTCATGTGTCACACGACCGCCGCGTGGCAACCCGCCAATTTCGACCATAGCAAGACCGTCTTCCCGCTCACCGGAGCACACGTCAGCGTGGCATGCACGCTATGCCACGTCGGAGGAAAATTTGCCGGAACCCCAACGGATTGCGCGTCCTGCCACATCAAGGACTTCAACGGGACAACAAATCCAAATCACCAGCAAAGCGGCATCCCCACGACCTGCGCGGTGTGCCACAACACCACAGCTTGGCAGCCGGCCACGTTCGATCACAGCAAGACCACCTTTCCGCTCACCGGAGCGCACGTAAGCGTGCCTTGCGCGAGTTGCCATATCAACAACAACTACACAACTCTGCCGACGGACTGCTACGGTTGCCACAAAACGGATTACACCAATACGAACAATCCGGGCCATGTCGCCGCCGGGTTCCCAACGACGTGCCTTACCTGCCATACAACCACGAGTTGGAGCGGCACTTCGTTCAATCATGCGACCACCGGATTTACCCTGACGGGCGCACACGTATCCGTGCCATGCCAGTCCTGCCACATCAATAACAATTACGCGCTGAAGGATCCAACTTGTAAGGCATGTCACATCCCCGATTACAACGGGACAACGAATCCCAATCACGTTCAGGCCGGCTTTCCACTTACGTGCGACACCTGTCACAGCACAACCACTTGGGGCGGGGCTACATTCAATCATGCGACCACCGGTTTTGTGCTAACTGGCGCGCACGTGTCGGTGCCATGCCAGTCCTGCCACATCAATAACAACTACGCGCTGAAGGATCCGACTTGTAAGGCATGCCACATCCCCGATTACAACGGGACGACGAGTCCCAATCACGTTCAGGCTGGATTTCCACTTACGTGCGACACCTGCCATAGCACGAGCAGTTGGGCGGGAGCGAGTTTCGATCACAGCAAGACGATTTTCGCGCTGCTGGGCGCCCACTTGAGCGTCCCTTGCGCTAGCTGTCACGTGAACAACAATTTCACCACCGTCCCCACCGCTTGCTATAGCTGCCACAAAGTGGATTATCAGAACACTGCCAACCTGGGGAGCGCGGGTGTCCCCAACCACGTCACTTTAAACTACCCGCAAACCTGCTTGAGCTGCCACAACATGAACAACTGGTTGAACGCCACCTTCAATCACACGTTCTTCAAACTTCCCCATCACACGGCGCAGTGCACCGATTGCCACATCAATTCCAGCAACTATGTCATCTTCTCGTGCACGCAGAACTGCCATCCGAAAGCCAGCACGGATCCCCATCATCAGGGAGTACGCGGCTACAGCTACGGACCGACGACTTGTTACAACTGCCACAAGGGCGGAGGCGGCTAGGTTCATGCCTTCGCTAGTTCGCGTCCTCGCCGGAATTCTGGGTGTCGCCTTTCTTTTTTGCATTCCCTTGCATGCACAAGGAGCGCAGCAAACTTTTTTTCGCGTGAAATACGTTTCTGAAGGAACGGTGTACCTGGAGGCAGGTAGAAATGCCGGACTCAAAGAGGATATGCGGCTTCGAGTAGTACGTCCCGCCGACTCTGGCGGGGCCACCGAAGCGATTCGGTTTAGCAGCGCCGATGCTATAGCCGAACTGCGTGTCCTGTCCGTGGCTGATTTGTCGTCGGTGTGCGAGGTGCTAAACGCGCGCGCGGAGTTGGAGATTGCGGACCTTGCCTATCTCGCTCCGGAAAGTGTCAGCCAGCGCACGCAAGAACAGAACGCCGAGGAAGCGAAGAACTACCCGGTAGTGGTGACATTTACAAACGGAGACCCGCTCGATGAGGAAATTCGCGAGACGACCGTTCCCCATGTGATGTCGCCTCCGGCGGATACCCAGATCCGTGGGCGCATCGGCTTCGACTACGGAGGCATCCAGGAATCTGGAGGCTTGAATTCAAATCAGTACGGACTTTTGGTGCAGGCGGACATGAAACGCATCGGCGGCTCCTGGTGGAATTTCACTGGATACTGGCGCGGTCGAATGAACGCCCAATCCTCCGGAGGTACGGGTGGTATACCACTGACCACGTTGACGGACCTCCTGAACCGCACGTATCACGTGGGCTTTTACTATGAGAATCCGGATTCTCCGGTCACGATCGGAGTAGGGCGGCTTTACTTGCCCTGGGCGCCCAGCCTAAGCACGATTGACGGGGGCTATTTCGCTCGCAAATTGTCACGTAGGGTGACGTGGGGTTTCTTCGGGGGCTCGACGCCAGATCCCACTTCCTGGAGTTATGCCCCAAACCAGCATATCGCCGGAACGTTCGTCAATTTCGCTGCCGGAAACTTCGATGGTTTGCAGGTCTCGAGTACCTCGGGAGTGGCCATGACCACCATCATGTGGCACGCAGCTCGCGAATTCGCATTTTTCGAAAACACGTTGTCCTACAAGCGGTATTGGTCCGTCTACAGCTCGCTCCAAGCGGATCAGGCACGAACCGCAGCAGGGGGACAACAATACAACGCTGGCCTGACGCAAAGTTTCACCACCGTGAGGTTTCAACCCGTTAGCAGACTGACGTTCAATTTGAACTACAACTACTTCAGAAATCTACCCACTTTTGATCCCGCGCTGATTAGTACTGGCTTGCTGGACCAATATCTTTTTCAGGGCCTTAGTGGTGGCATTCGGGTAGATCTGCCGTGGCACATGACACCTTATGTTGACATTGGCAGGAGCTACGCGAGCACCGACAGCTCGCAATCCTGGAACCAGCTTTACGGTCTGACTTTGGGACAACTCTGGAAAATTGGGGCACGTTTGGACGTGCACTACTCGAAGTTCAACAGTTCCTTTGGCCAGGGTAGCTACGATGCCGTTTCCGTGTCTCGAAACCTCACCGAAAGCCTCAGGATCGAAGTGCAAGGTGGCCGCCAGCAACTCAATTCCACATTCACGAGCAACGGACAGTCGAATTTTGCCAACGCGCTGGTCGATTGGACTTTCTCTCCGCGGTATTTCATGGAAGCCTCCTACACATGGAATACGGGGACGACCCTTACCTATCAGCAGTGGATCACGACGTTCGGATATCGATTTGGGGGGTATCGCCAGAAATGAGGAGAAGCCTTGTTTCATCCGGTCAAGCATGGCGAGCAGGTGCTTTGCAGCGCACTATCGTGGCGGCCGCTGCTTTGTCATTTTTGTCTCCATGCTGCCTGCGTGCCCAATCCGCGAAGCCTCCGCAAGCGCAAGAGGATGCTATGCAGGCGCTGCAGCACGCGCGGCAAAACGTCGAGCATTTCTTCCAAGAATCCGCGAACGTGGTTTGCGCCGAGTCGATCTCTCAGACTGTCCTCGGTCACAACGGCAAACCTCTGTACCGTGAGGAATCTGCCTACGACTACCAATTGCAGGCGCGAACCGAAAGCGGTTCCCTCAAGCTGGTGGAATCCCGCGACTCCCGTAAGTCTGCGTTCCGAGATCCCCGACGGACGTTGCTGATCACCAACGGTTTCACGGGCGTGCTGTTGATCGTGCATCCCAGCTATGAGTCGAGTTACACGTTTGAGCCCGCCGGCGAAGAAACCTCCGATGGAGTCCGGTTGGTCAAAGTTCATTTTCAGCCAGTGCCTGGGGGAAGGTCACCAGCCGCGCTACAACTGCGCGGCAAGAGTTACGCCATGCCGCTTTCCGGAACATTGTGGATCGAGCCAGGATCAGGCGCCATCGTGAAACTTACGGCGACCGTGGACACGAGTCTCGCCGACCTGGGACTGCAGGGGATGCGCAGCGAGATTCACTACGCCATGCTGCAATTTCACGATCCGGAAGAGTCCTATTGGGTTCCGGTTTCTGCAGTGATCGACGTCGAAACTCCCCGACAACATTGGCGGAACGTGCACAGGTTCAGCGAATACAAAAGATTTCGAGCTACGATCCAAGTTGAACTGGGGAACACACCATGAGCGTGCAAGCAACAACCCAGGCGGCCATACTGAGCCGCGAAGACACCGAGCGCGGACACCGCATTCGCGTGCTTCTCGCGTGGCTCCTGGCCGCGGCGGTCATTCTGGTGATTGCCGGGTATGGCTACGACTACTACATTCTGAGCGCGGCGCAACGCCCGTTTTCGCCGAAGCATGACGCACTCCGGCCGAGCGGTACGATCGGCGTCAAACTCGGGATGCTAGGCGTCGTGATGTTCTTCTTAATCTATCTCTACCCTCTTCGCAAGAAATGGGGCTGGCTGGGCAGACAGGGAAACTCGCGTCACTGGCTGGACTTTCATATCGTCTTGGGTACGGCCGCGCCGCTAATCATCGCATTTCACTCTTCGTTCAAATTCGGCAACATCGCCGGCATGGCCTTTTGGAGCATGCTCGCGGTTACTCTAAGTGGATTTGTGGGCCGCTACCTTTATGCGCAGATTCCCCGGAGCCTCAATGCCGCGGAGCTTTCCATGAAGGAAATGCAAGACAGGGAGGAAGCTCTCCGCAAGGAACTTGCCGAGCAAAAAGCAACTTTCGGATTTTGCGTGGATGCGCTGTATCAGTTGCCATCTTCTGCCGAAGTTGCCAGAAGGTCGCTGGGGACCTCTCTCTTGTCGATGTTCCTGATTGATTTCAAACGCCCCTTTAAAACCTCACTCGTGCGATTACAACAAGCCGGATTCGGTCCCTGGCTACTTTCCCTGTGCGGTCTTCTGCCTACGCGCGATCTTGGTTTCGAGCGTGCTATCCGCGCCGCTCAGCGACAGGCCTCGCTCTCCAAGCACGTTCTATTTCTGTCGCGAACACAGCGCGTGTTTCAACTTTGGCACGTCGTCCACCGGCCGTTTAGCTATGCCTTCGCGATTCTTGCGTTGCTTCATATCGTCATCGCCCTCTTCATGGGCTATCGAGTCTAGGTGCTGCGATGGACAATCTTCTCTCATTTTTCGTAGGGGCCATCGTGATTCTCGGGTTCTTGGTCGCTCACTTGAAGAGCCTGAAGAAGAAGGAAGCCCTGGCCCGCGTGGCCGCGGAGAAAGGCAAGCTGCGTTCCGACGGCCCGCATGCACAACACCCGCAGATCGACGCGAATTACTGTATCGGATGTGCGGCTTGCACGACGGTTTGCCCCGAAGGAGACGTTCTGGCCATGCTTGGTGGCAAAGCGGTCATCGTCAACGGCTATAAATGCATCGGGCACAGTCTTTGCGCCGAGGTGTGCCCGGTCGGCGCGATCACCATGGTTTTGGCCGACCCCAGTGTCGGTGGCGATCTTCCTCACTTGACGCCGGAGTTCGAGACGAACATCAAGAACATGTTCATCGTTGGAGAGTTGGGCGGACTGGCCCTGATCAAGAACGCCATCAATCAGGGTCGCACTTGTGTCGATACCATTGCCGGTAGACTCGCGGCGGTCCGAGGGAACAATCCCGGTTCTGAAGTTTACGACATGCTGATCGTCGGAGCTGGCCCAGCCGGAATCAGTGCTTCTTTGCGCGCCATCGAAAAGAAACTGAACTACGTCACGCTCGACGAGGGCGAAATCGGCGGCACCGTCGCTAAGTACCCGCGTCAGAAACTGGTTATGACCAGCCCCGTGGAATTCCCCATGTACGGCAAATTCAAAAAAACAGAGCTCTCCAAAGAGGACTTGCTGGGTTTCTGGAGTCAGGTGCTGCACCGCTCCGATTTCAGATTCCGCAAAGGCGAGAAAGTGGAGAGTATCGCGCAGGATTCGGAAGGGATATTCACCGTCGCAAGCGCCGAGAATCAATATCGCGCGCGCGCCGTGATCCTCGCACTTGGTAAGTCCGGCAGCCCGCAGAAACTCGGCGTCAAGGGCGAAGGCTTACCCAAAGTCATGTACCGGTTGATTGAAGCGGACCACTACGTCCACAAGAACATTCTGATCGTGGGTGGCGGTGATAGCGCTATAGAGGCTGCGATGGGACTGGGTTGCCAGGTCGGGAACACGGTAACGCTCTCCTACCGCAAGGCAGCGTTCACGCGGCTGAAGCATCGCAATGAGCAACGCATCCAGGAATGTATTCGAAAGGGCACAGTAAAGGTAATCTTCAATTCGAACCCGGTAGAATTCAAGCCGGATGCTGTCACACTTGACGTCGGCGGCAAACTGCAAAGCATCCCCAATGACTACGTGTGGATCTTTGCCGGCGGTGAACCTCCCACGGCTTTTCTGAAGAAGATAGGCGTACGTATCGGTCCGCACGACATGACCGTCGAAGCAGGCAGAGCGGTCAGGGAATCGAAGGAAGACCGCGAGGCCGTTACGCTTGCCAACTAGTCTACCGACCGCTGCAGGAAAATGGCGAAATCAATTTCAAGAACAAAAAGTTGGAAGGAGTCTTGCATGGGGGTTGCAAAGCTAGGTTTCCTCTTCGTAGTCGCGATCTTCGCTGTGGCGGGTTGCAAACATCAGGTCAGCGACGCGGACGCCATTCGCGCCGGCATCGTTGAGCATCTTACATCCTTGAAATCTCTCAACCTTTCTGCGATGGACATGAACGTCACCAGCGTAAACATTCAGGGAAACCACGCTCAGGCGCAAGTCGAGTTTCACCCCAAGTCCGGCGCACCTTCCGACGCGGGAATGCAAGTCTCCTATTCCCTCGACAAGCAAGACGGCAACTGGGTTGTGACTAAAACTCTAGCAACCGGTGGAGTGATCGAGCATCCCCCTGCCGGCGCGAATCCCCATGTGCAGGGAGGCCCAGCTGGCGATCCTGGCGTTGCCGAGCCACCCTTGTTTCCCGATCTCTTGCACCGAGGCGCTTCGCAACCCGCGGCGTCCGGTGCATTGCCGCCCGGCCATCCTCGGGTCGGCTCCGCCGCCACCGCTCCAGAACAGTCGGCGAAGCCGTGATCCTGGCTGTGCGCCGACCTGGAGCGAAGATTGCCGTGGGGATCGCGGATCGGGCGCACCGGCTAGGTCGGGGAGTGCGTTACTTCGGGGCGCTTGCGACGTAACTCCCTATTTCGGCATCACTTCGCGAGCCAGTTTGCTCGCCACCACTTCGCGTAACTCATTGCGTTTCTTTCCGGCCTCGATCATTGCGTCTCGCGAGCCGTAGTGCTTGGCGACTGAGGTTGCCGCTTTGGCGTCCAACTGATCGATTGCGGCATAGTTCGTAACCATGAGCCCCACCGCAACGTCCCAATCGCCCGGGCTATCCGTGGTCACGTTTGTCCACATTTTGTAATCGCTGATCAATCCTTCCTTTTTCAACGAGTCCCACACCGGCTTCATGTTTTCGCGAATGTCTTTCCAGAAGGCTTCTCCCTGACCTGGCTTGATGTGGTAGTAGGTGACGCGCCATACCTGCCCAACATCATAGTTGGGGCTTTGCGCGTAGCAGGGTAGAGCCGACACCAACATCGCGAGAAGCAGAGTGGTACGTAGGACGTTCCTCATGTTTCCTCCTGAAATTTTCGAAATGGAGCGATTTAGCCCGGGTCCGGACCTGATAAGGTTGGGTGGGAGTCTAGCCCCCGCGAGCTAGATCGTCAACGGCCCCAGCGACAGGCAGTTGCTGTTGCTCTTCAAGAAGACGTAGCTCTCACCTCGATCGGATGTGCTCCATCGGTTCCGATGCACCATAACCCTGGACGCGGGAAAGACCCGCGCCACTTTGGTCCTTGTTCCGATCGCTCGTGCCCTTCTGGAATAGCTTCTAGTGCGACAGCAACTCCCGGATACGGCGCAGGTTTGCGGGACCCCGGAGGAGACCTGTCGCGCCTCCCGAACAAGGTATTGAAGGGCTTTCCTGGCACGACCTCAAATCAGAAACAACAGGCGACCATGCAAGTCTGAATCGAATCTCCCGCGGTCCACATTTTCGTCTGGCACCGCAAATGCTCACTTTCCCGACGGCTGACTGCTTTTGCGCGAATTATTAGGCAGTCCCAATGGTCACGCCCTCTCCCCTGAACATCGTTCGCGAGTTTCTCGTGGAGAGTGCAGAAAACCTCGATCTGCTGGACCGTGAACTGATCCATCTGGAAAATGATCCGCGGAATCGCGATACGCTCGCGAGTGTCTTCCGCACAATTCACACCATAAAGGGTACCTGCGGATTTCTCGGTTTTGCGAAATTGGAATCCGTAACGCATGTCGGGGAAAACCTTCTCAGCAAGCTACGCGATGGTGAACTGGCTCCCAGTCCCGAAATTACCACTGCACTGCTCCAAATGATTGATGCCATCCGGCACATGCTCACCAGCGTCGAAGCCGTCGGCAATGAAGGCGAACGGAACGACCAGGAACTGATCAAGACGCTGACGCGGTTGCTACAGGGTTCAGCACAGGACAAACGACAGGACACCGCGGCAATTGTCGGGCCCGCTGTGAGACGGTTCGCAACAACGGTCGACACTAAAAAGCTTCCGCTTCCCGCACCGCCCGGTCCTTCTGCCGTCGACGCCGCTGTGGAGCGCAACGAAGCAGCCCCGGCAGGAGCGGCGGAGACATCACTGGTGGAGACTATTCCATGGAAACCTCGGCGCCGACCCAGTGCATCATCGTGCCGCTCTTGTTCGAAGGCCAACCCATCTGGGTCGCTCTCATCATCCACAGGTAACCCTGATTTACCGCAGCGGCGTCGCTTGGGCCGTCAGCAGAGAAGTTATCGCTGCCTCTTTCCATTATCCGGAGCTTCCAAGGGAAGCGGCCTTCCGCTCCGCAATTCCCGCTCGCGAGATGGCCTCGAGCGAACCCGAGCGGGTACTTTTGAGCCCAGTGTCGTCAAATGTAATTCCACATTGTATTCACCTGTCCGTTCGGCCAACTATCGCCCGCCATATCCTCAACCTACACTGGCCCTCGTGATGACCTGCCTGGGAAATGGTGCGAACGGCAAATGCCAAATCTTGACTATATCTCCTGCGTGTTGACCGTGCTCTCCACCGTTCTGGTCGGGAAAAAGTTATGGCAGGGCTGGGTCGTTGCCGCAGTTAATAGCGTGGTCATCTGCGTGATTGGCATGCGCACCGCTCAGTTTGGATTCGTTCCTGCCAACCTGTTCTGCATGGGGCTGTACGCAAATAACCTCTGGACCTGGCGAGGGAAAAAGCCATGAATGCATACGCAACTAAGTGCCTCGGGGCCCTCACACTCGTGGTGGCGATTGGCGCCGGCAGGCTGCAACTTCACGCCCAATCGAATTCACCCGCCGAGGCCAAGCGCCAGGCGAAGCATCTCGTCACCCCGCAGTTTCCGGACCTGGCCAAAAAGCTTAACCTGACCGGCACTGTCCGCATCGAGGTCACTATTGGCCCCGATGGCATCGTGAAACGGACCCGCGTCGCCGGTGGGCATCCCGTCCTCGCTGCAGAGGCCGAGCGCGCCGCGCAGAAAAGCACCTTCGAGCCAGGTCCCAGAGAGACGATGGAGACCATCGAGTTCAAGTTCTAGCCAGCAGACGCCGTCTCGCGACTTCTTGAAATACAAAGTGACCTTTCCGAGCAAATCTTCGATGGCGCGTTAGCTCCTGTTAACGCCACCGTGCGCGTGGCTACTGCGGCGCTGGCCCCCGCACCACCTGTACGAACATCTCCGGCCGGATCCATTTCGCGAATGCCGCCCGCACCTCCGCGGCCGTCATCGAAGCATAGCGGCTCGCCGCCTTGTTCAATTCATCCAGCGGCAGATTCATCTCCGAAAAACCCAGCAGGCTCCCAGCCAGATCATCTTCGCTTGCCGCTCGCAAAGACAACTGCCGCAGCAACAGCGCCTTTGCCTGTTGCAGTTCCGCCAGACTCACCTCTTCCTTTTGCATCGCCACCAGATCTCGCTGCACCAATTGCCTCGCCTTCGAAACGTTCACGGGATCGCATCCGTAGGTCACCGTGTAGTCCGCTCGCGTTTTTCTCGCATCCAGCTTGACGTCCACGTTGTACACGTATCCGTTCACCTGCCGCAGATCGTGGTAAAGCCGCGTTGCGTAGAAGCCGCCTCCCAGCACGTGATTTCCTAGTTGCAGCGCATAGTAGTCTGCATCGAATCGCGTGATGCCCACCATCTCCGCCAGGCGCACCGAGTCCTGCAGCTGACTCGGATCGGGCACCGTCACGGCGGAAGCTGCGTTCAAGGGCACCGCCGGCAAAGTCACCTCCGGCTTTGCGCCGGAGTTTTTCCAACTGCCGAACCATTTCGCAATCACGGTATTGGCTTCCTCTGACGTAACATCCCCAATCACCACGATGGTTGTCAGGTCGGGTCGCACCGCGGTCGCGTAATATTTTTTGACGTCATCCAGCGTGAGCGTGGAAATCGTCTGCGGAGTGGCTTCGCGCAGAACGGGATCCTTTGCAGGAAGCAATCCCGCGAGCACCGCGCGGTCCGTTCTATGCCCGGGACTTTTCAGGTTACCCGCGGCGAATTGCGCGATCTGCGGTTTGATGGTTTCCAGCGCGTCTCCCGGAAGCGCGGGATTCAGCTCGTTGTCCGCCAGCAGTTGCACACCTCGCGAGAAATCCTGCTTCAACACCCGCAAAGAAAAATTCAAACCGGGCGTTTCGTTCGCCGCGATATCGTCGAGCGCCTTCTGAAATGCAAGCCGGTCCAGGGTGGTCGTACCGTAGGAAAGCAGCTCGTCCAGCACATCGCCAACTCCTTCTTTCCCTGGTGCAGCCTCCAGGTCCTCGTTGTGCAAAACGGTCCCCAGCACCGTAACCGTCGGACTGGTCTTGTCGGTCTTGACGATGACGCGCAACCCGTTGGGGAGCGTGGTGTCCGTCCACGACGCCGGAATCGAGAAAGGCTTCACAGCGAGCAAGTGCGATTCCGCCCACGCAGGCAATGCCACAGGTTTCGTCGGCGCGGAAGTAAGCTGCTCGCTGCCTCCGAAGCCCTTTTCGGACACCGCCTCGCCCGAAGGCACGGGCTTGAGCTGCGCCGTGATTGCGCTCTGATCGACGACATATTGCTTGGCGACGCGGTTTACGTCCGCCAGCGTCACTTTCTTCAGCGCTTCGACGAATTCATCGGGAGAATTCCGCCCTTCCGCGGCTAGCGCTTGCGACCAGCTCTCCGCCAATCCGGGAATCGAGTTCCGCGCAAACTCCGCACCGGCCACCTCGCCCCGCTTGGCGGCATCCACAAGCTCCGCGGGAACTCCCTTCGCGGCGTACTCGTTCAGGATCTTGCGCATTTCTTCGGTCACCGAGCCCGCATCGGCATCAGCGGGCAAAGCCAAAACGCCAAACGCAACGCTGGCTTCCGGAAACGTTTCTCCGATGCCAAACTCTGCCGCCAGTGCTTTTCCCTGCGGTACCAGCGCATACAAATTTCCTCGTTGGCTCGCCAGCACATCGCTCAAGATCCGCACGGCAGCGTAGTCCGGGCTTTGTGTTCCAGGCATGCGATAGGAGATGAACGAAAGGGCATAAGGGAGATTGCTGTCCAGAGCGAACGATTCCGACTTTACGGGCTTCAGCCTAACCTCTGTTCGAGTAGGCAAATTCCGCCGTTCGATCTTGCCGTAAAGTTCCTTCACCTTCGCAAGCACCACCGCCGGATCGACATCCCCGGAAATCACCAAAATCGCATTGTTCGGCGCATACCAGTCCTTGTAGAACTTTTTCAGCATCTCGCCGGTCGTTGCATCGAACGAAGGCTTCGTTCCCAAAGCATCGTGGCTGTACACCGTCCCGGAGAACATGTCCTCATTCAGCCGCGTAAGAAACTTATAGGTTGGATTGGAAAGATCCCGCGCCACTTCCTGCTCGATCGCCCCTTTTTCCTTGTCCCATTCAGACTGCGCATCGTCGACATCCTGCATGCACGCGGCATCCAGCCGCAGCGCCAGTTCCACGTCCGCCGCCGGAATCGTCGTAAAGTACTGTGTAATGTTCTGTTGCGTGTCCGCGTTGCTCAACCCGCCAAGCTGCGCATAGATGGCCGCAATTTGATCGGCGCTGATATCCCGGCATCCCCGGAAAGCCATATGCTCCTGCGCGTGAGCCATCCCTGGAAATCCCGCAGGCGTCTCATCCCCACCCACCAGATAGTTCTGCATCACGGTAACCACCGGCGCCAAAGCATCGCGCACAATCACTACCCTCATCCCATTTTCCAGGGTCGCCCGCGTCACGTTCGCGTCCTTGCGCCCCGTATCCTGCGCAAACAGCGCTCCCGCGCACACCAGAATCATCAAAATCACACCAAACCTAGACCGCAGCATCATTCCTCCCACAAAAGTCGTCTCCTATCCCCACACTTAGATGCTATTCGAACGCAGTGCGCAGTGCCAACTTGCAGGGTGAGAGCAAAAGCGCGGAAGGCGAAGGGAAGAGTCGGTCCGAGCGTCAGCTCCGGCGAGCCCTTAGAAAAGTGCTCCCGAGTACTCACTACTCGCTGCGGACCAGTGATACATTCGCCACGCATGCCGCCGACCAAGGAAAATCCCTCGCAACGCTGGCTCCGCATCATCCCTGTCGCCCTAATCATGTACACCATCGCTTTCATCGACCGCACCAACATCTCCCTGGCTCTCCCCCGCATCAGCCACGACCTGCACTTAGATCCTCAGCAAGCAGGCAACGTAGCCGGCATCTTCTATTGGGGCTACCTCGCGCTGCAGATTCCCGGCGGCCATCTCGCCAAGCACTGGAGCCCGAAAAAATTCATCAGCGTCCTCCTGGTAGCCTGGGCCGTCTGCGCGGTGGGTTGCGGTTTCGCGCGCACCTACCACGAAATGCTGGTATTACGCCTCCTCTTAGGAATCGCCGAAAGCGGCGTCTTTCCAGCCACGCTGATCCTCCTATCCCACTGGTTTTCGCGCGCCGAACGGGCCCGCGCCAACGCCATGTGGCTGCTTTGCCTCCCGGGGGCCGTCGTCATCTCCTCGCCGTTCTCCGGATGGGTCCTCGACCACTGGAACTGGCGCTCGATGCTGATCGCCGAAGGCTCACTGCCATTTCTATGGCTAATCGTCTGGCTCCTATCCGTTCAAGACCATCCCGGCCAAGCCAAATGGCTGTCAGCGGCGGAACGCAAAGCAATTGTGGCTACGCTGCGCCAGGAAACCACCGACCTGGAAACCACCAAGGGCGAATCCTATCTGCGCGCGCTCCTTCGCCCCCAAGTTTTCCTACTCGCGGCCGTCTATTTCTGCTTCGTCAGCGGCCAGATGGGCCTGCTGTTCTGGCTCCCAAGCGCTATGGCCACCTTCAAAGGGATGAGCAGCCTTTCGACGGGATTCTTGTTCACCCTCCCGTTCATCGTCGCATGCATCGCTTTGATCCTGATTGGACGCCATTCCGACCGCGCCCGCGAGCGCCGTCTCCACGCCGCGGCGGCGATGGCCTTCGGCGGCGGCTGTATCCTGCTGGCAGTAGCCACAATCCACTACTCGCTGGCACTAGCCTTCGCTTTCATCACCCTGAGCGGCGTAGGCGCCTACGGCCCAATGGGTGCCTTCTGGGCCATCCCCACCGAAACGCTACCCGCCAAGATCGTAGGCTCAGTGATGGGTTTCGTAAACGCGCTAGGCAACCTGGGCGCCTATTTCGCCCCGCTAATCGTCGGATACCTGAACAAGCGCACCGGCAACTTCTTCTCCGGCTTCCTCTTCCTAGGTCTAATCACGCTAGCCGCCGCTACCCTCTCCCTCTGGCTGAAAACCAGTTCCATGCCCCGCGAAAGCCAAGCCTTGGTTAGCTCCGGCGTGTAGATTTGTTTTGTTCCGCCTCCGCAAATCCCAGCCACCTCTGCGACTCAGCGACATCTTCGGCTCCGGCTTTTCAAAGGCTTGCAGACACGCCTTGAACAAGTCGCGGCTGAGCCTCGAAGGGTCAGAACACGGGGTCTACGCACGGCGCAATCGACACTGCGGGAATTTCGGCAATTTTTCCGGAATTTATTGCAGAGAAAAAACGACGGTCTGATCTTTGAGTTTGTACGTCAGTTCCATCGGGGTCTTCTTTTTCTCACGGATGGATGCCGGAAAATAGAGGTACCCGGCGACGGCTTTGGCCGCCGAGCCTTCGGGCAAGCCTTTTTCAGCCAGTTCGGCTTCAATGCCCACGCGATCGCGGTCGGCGCCGCCGGAAGAGCCGGAAGGATCCACGCCAACGCCGACGCCGGTTTCCGTGGTGACGCCGTGGTATTTGACGGGCCGGCCGGTGACGGGATCGATGTAGGTTCCCGACTCGTATCCAACGCTTTGTGTTGTCGAGACAGTGCTTGTGGATCCAGGTTTTGTATCCAGCCGCGCTGCGACCACCTGTGGGCTCATCGGCCGAGCAGAAATATCGGTGCCTTCGGGCTTTAGCGTGAAGTCGTCCAGCAGCACGTCCACAGGCTTGTCTTTTTGAGGATAGAACGCGACTTCCACAACGATGCAGCAGCGGTTGACGTTGGCGGAAAATTTCTTGTGGGCTTGATCGGAAGTCAGTTGCTCGGCGCCGATAACGAGTCCATCACGCTCAGCATGAGCGCGATATTTGTCAGGATTCTCCCGGGGTACGGTGCCCTTGGGTCCCGCGGAAGCCAAGGATGCAAGGGTGATGAAGGCAATCGAGGTCCAGAGGTTCTTGCGCATCGCACGCCTCCAGTCTTTCACCGATACTGCGCCTCCGCTTTGAGTCTAGTCAAGTACTGGCGGATGAGGGGGGTATCGTTGAACCCGAAGGAGCGGGCCGTTGCCAACTATAAAGATTCACAAGGAGCGCTGAAATCGAAGCTCGTAAAATCGAGGCTCGACGTACTATTGCATGGCTAGGGTTCGCGGTGTATGCTTGGGAAATGTTGGGTAACCTCCAAACTAATTTTCGCGCGACAGCTTGTTGCTGTCTCTGCTGTCCATGTGTGTCTTCTGGCGCGGGGGGGCTGGGCATCTAGCAACGCAAGTTTAGCCTCGATTTTCTGAACCCACCGCCAGAACGGAATTGGCCGGTGGTTTTTTTTTGAGTTCAGGTCTTGGTGCAAAAAGCTTCCAAACGGGAATGTTCATCACGGAAAGAGGAGATTGAAAATGGCTGACTACAAGCACCCCGAAGTCCTGGTTTCCACCGAATGGGTTGCGAAGAATCTGAGTGTACCGAACACGCGTCTCGTAGAAGTTGATGTAGACACGGCCGCATACGATCAGGGGCACATTCCCGGTGCGGTGGGCTGGAACTGGCAAACGCAGCTGCAAGACAACATCCGGCGCGACCTGATCGATAAGGCTGCGCTCGAGGCGCTGCTGAGCAAATCGGGCATCTCCAACGACACCACGATTTTGCTGTACGGTGACAACAACAACTGGTTCGCGGCTTACGCTTTCTGGCAGTTGAAATATCATGGCCACCAGGACGTGAAACTGATCAACGGGGGTCGCAAGAAGTGGCTGGAAGAGAAGCGCCAGATCACGACCGAACCGGCAAAAGTCGCGGCGACAGCCTATCGCGCCGGCGAGCCGGATAATTCGATCCGTGCATTCCGCGACGAAGTGCTGGCCCTCGTGCAGAAAAAGAAACCAGGGCATCTCGTTGATGTACGTTCGGCGGACGAGTTCAGCGGGAAAATCATTGCCCCTCCAGGGATGACCGAGACGGCGCAGCGCGCGGGGCATATTCCAAGCGCCGCGAACATTCCGTGGGCGCAAGCGGCGAACGAGGATGGCACATTCAAGTCGGCCGACGCATTGGCGAGCTTGTACGGCGGAAAGGGCGTCACCGGAGACGATGAGACGATCGCCTATTGCCGCATTGGCGAGCGCAGTTCGCACACCTGGTTCGTGCTGAAGTACCTGCTAGGCTACGACCACGTGAAAAACTATGACGGCTCGTGGACCGAATGGGGTAACCTAATCGGCGCTCCCGTCACAAACCAGACGGCGTCGGGATCGCTCGCGGCGGGCGCACATTAGCAGCAGGCATTGCTCGGGATGAGTTAGCCGTCACGGTGAGGCCAGAAGATCACTCTTCGCGGTTTGACCGGGCAACATACCCGGAGACGTAGGGGCGCTTAGCGCGACCCCCTCTTCCACAGAGTTACGAAGTTGCTGGGAGAGAATGAAAGTCGTTGGCTGAATTAGGAATTTGCCCGGAGGGAATAAAGCGCAAGTGCCAGAGCTTGCGAAATAATTCCTTCCGGATTCGGTGGCGCGGTCGCCAAGTGGTAAGGCAAAGGTCTGCAAAAACAGGCGTTCCCACTGGTCGTACGTGCTTTCAATGGGTTAGCAAGGGAAGAAACGACGTAAAATAGGTGATTCGAGGGCAGTTTGGGTACAGTTTTGGGTAATAAAGCTTTGCAGGGTCTACACAGGGTTTTAACAGGTTTCCAACAGAGGCGCGGAACCCGATTGGCTCAGGGAGCGGCCTGCAAAGCCGCCGTGGTGGGTTCGATTCCCACCCGCGCCTCCAATTTCCTTCCTTAAGGCGGATTGCCGAACGTCTCCTCAAAAACGTCTAACGATTGACGCAGTTGTTCACGCCCAATTCCTTATTTTGACTTTCCTAATTATCCTAACGGAGATCGTCAAGCGGCATCTCAAGGGCGGGAATCAACTTGCTGAGCTTGTTGTCCAGAGCGGCTAGCTTCAGCCGGGATTCGAGCACATCTCGGAAAGCTTCGATCATCTCCAGTTCTTTGTCGCTCAAAGGTTGGGAGACCTTGTTGTCCATCTACGACTACCCCGCTATTTACTAGAAACAGTTTGGACGGTGGTCTACAGGGGTCGCCGCTGGTTGAGCTTGCGACCAACGGTAAGGAAGGGGCACTATCAGCTCATCGCGGTTTGGGCAGTTGCAAGATATCCCGAATCTTTTTCCGGTCCATCGCTTTGTTTTGGCGTTGCCTTTTCGGTCTCGCCATTTTATATCTGTGATCTCCAACAGCCATTTTGAATCATTTGTCGTCGGCTCCACGATTTGGTGCGCTTCCTCGAATTGATATAGATTTCAAGCCGGAGGATTCATGAACATTCTTGCGACAATCAAACGCGAAGAAAGAAAACTCGATAAGCAGCTAAGCAGACTGAATCACCAATTGAGTGGAATAAGAGCGGCTGCAAAAGCCCTGGGACATTCCGCTGAGCGCGAAGTCGTAGGCGCGAAGAAACGCGTTTTGTCGGCTGCAGGAAGAGCAGCGATTGTGAAGGCGGCGAGGAGGCGGTGGGCGAAGGTGAGGAAGCAGGCGAAGAAAGCCGTCAGCTAAAACTGGTCTGTCGAGTGTAGTATCCCATAATTAGGTGTTGCGGATATGAAACACGGCGCCCTTATCTCGCTCGCTTTTTGCCTGTCTTCTTCCATCGTCATTGCGACGCCGCAAACCGCTACTCCAACACAAACTGCCGTGGCCTCTGTGCCTGAACAACGGAAATGGACCCAGGCGGATAGAAAACGACTTCTAGCTAAGGCACAGTCAGGAGACAGGAGTTCACAGATGTGGCTCGGTGCCGCATACGAGCAGGGCTGGTTTGGAAAGGCTAACTTTCAAGAAGCGCTTAAGTGGTTCAGAAAAGCCGCCGCACAGGGCGATCCCGATGCTCAAAACTCGTTGGGCCAAATGTATCAGGATGGCGAAGGTGTCAAACAAGATTATGCTGAAGCTGCAAAATGGTTTCGACTCGCGGCTGAACACGTCCCAGATTTTGGGGGAGCCGGTCAGGGAAGAAACAACCTAGGCCTACTCTACCTTCGGGGCGACGGCGTGCCGAAGGACTACGTACAAGCCTACATGTGGTTTAAGCTCACACAACACCAAACGAATCTGTCCGATGCCAAGGCTCAGATGACTCCCGCGCAAATTGTTCAAGCGGAGCAGATGTTGACTGAATGGAAGCGCTCTCATCCTGAACGATAACTCGAACCTGAACGGCCCTCTACCCGCTGAGGATCATGCCACGCAATCCGCCCGAGATTTCAGTGAAGCGGTTCGGCTTCCCAGATGACACCGCTTTCGTCTGACACGGCAGCGTACTGGGGACTTCTCGCAATGTCGCGTACTCGGACATCGTAGCCCTTTCCGTCAGGATGGACGTTCAACCTTACCTGCCAACCTGGTAAAACCTGGGGAAGAGCGGCAAAATGCAGGCTGCTATCGTTTGAATAATAGGTTGCGAGCCATTCGTCTAAATATTTCGAATACTGCTCCCGGAGGGTATCCCACGAAACATACGAACCGCGTTCCAAGAAATCCGCTGCTTCGGCTGTATTAATTGTCCTCAACAGTCCGAGCGAGAGGGTGTGGTCTTGCTGATTTGGCCGTTCCTGCGCGAATTGTGAAGGCGAAGTACTCAGAATCAATACGAGCAATGCAGCGCTCAACGCGATCTTATAAATGTTCATAGCCGGTCTCCCTCCTCTGAACCGATCGATCGTACTCCGTTTCAGACAGGATGGGACAAGACTCCGTGCCAGTCCGCGTCCATGTGGTACGATTTTAGCCGGAGGACAACGATTGATGGATGTAATTGCCGCACTACAAGACGAAGCAACTAGGCTCAAGAAGCAATTGGATACCGTACTTCACGCGATGCATTTGTTGGGTAAGGGTAAGAGTAAAAGTAAGAACGTTCCTATCAAGCGCCGACGCATGAGCGCCGCTGGTAAAGCGAGAATTGCCGCTGCACAGAAGAAGCGTTGGGCGAAGGTTCGGGCGGCTAGGAAGAAAGCCGCTTAATTACTACCGAAATAATTCGGCCCCCGTCCTCGCAAGAGTTTGGGGGCTTTTTGTTTTTAGAAATCCGTACGGGCTGTATGGTCTCGGGTTTCTCGAAGCCAAACTCCTCGACAGTTTTAGCTTCTGAGACGAATACCACCATTAGCGGCTATTTCTCTCTTGGTCATCGCTTTGCGAAGGAGTCCGATCCGCCGCGAAAGGCCTAGGGCATTCAGCTACTGCCGCTGTGAAAGGCGCGAGGAACCGCATGTTGGATCCTCTTTTGACCGAAAATCAAATTTGGGGCTTGGGTTTATGACCCCAGAGCACGGTGTCATTCGTCTGCGCTAAGAAGGTTTTTTCGCCGACGAGCCTACTCGCGTTCGGAGAAGCTTTACTTTCTGCCTTCTTGCATGCTGCGGAGATATAGTCGATGCGTGTCTCCCCGTCTTGGCCCAAAGGTATGTCGAATTCAATCGTCGCGTTACGGCAGCGAACTACGACTGCGGTCGTAGCATTTGACGACCGGCTGCCGTTCGCCGAAGTTGCCGAAGTGCCACGTGAGGCTGTCGAGAGTGAGGCTTATGTCGAGCCAGTGTGTCGCTGCCATAGCTCTGAGCCCCGGAGGCAGTAAAGCAATGTTTGCGGCAAAAATGGCCTCGTTAGGGTACGGATCTCCCAGGGCGCGAGACGTCAGGAGTTTCTCAAGCTCTTTCTGCAGACCGGCATCATCCTTCTGCAAGGCTGGCCAGTTTTGATGGTCGAAGGTCTCGTCCACAGACCGAGTATACCTGCCCAGGCCCGGGTAAACTCAGCCTCCTGAGTCGGCTCTTGCAGACTGCTACCAAGCTTAAACGATTGATTTCGGGAAAGGTTTGGAGGCGCGGAGCGGAATAAGCGCAGACCATTCGACACTCAGGGCAAACAAGAGTGTCTGTGCCATTGGGAGTGCCGCCAGAATCGCTGTGCCACGCTTCGTGTCAGAACTCTGTCAAAGAAATGTCAAACCAGGCTACGTTTTAGGTCCGTGCCCTTAGTTCTTCGTTAGTCCTCCTCCAATTCGTTTTTGAACCTGCTGCGATTGCCTTTGCCCGCGAATACTAGTTGCGTGTTCCAGGAGACGGGCATGGACAAGGTCATCCGCATTCTTGTGGCGAACCGGCCGCGAGTGATGCGTGAGTTGCTACTGGCTACGTTTGTGGACCGCCCGGACATCGAGATTGTGGGAGAAGTTTCGAATGAAGCGGAAATACCAGCGTTTGTGAAAAAAACCGCACCTGACTTGCTGGTGATCTCGTTGGATGAGCTTGGGCAACGACCGCGAATCTGCGACACCGTGCTGCGCGCCAACCCGGACCTGAGGATCATCGCCGTGGCCACCGAACACAACCGGAGCGTGTGTTACTGGGCTTCGCTCCAACTAGATATCCATTGCAGCGACATTGAGCCCTCGCAGGAGGGAATTCTCGGTGTTATGCGGAATATCGCCGAGGACTTTGGAGGAGCAGCGTGAGAATTGCGATGCAGAAAGAACAACCGACAGGGTTAGAAATTGCCTCGTCGGTGTCGCGGGTTTGTGAACGGCGAGAAAAGGCGCCCGCAACCCTTCGAAGTTTGGGGCAAGCGGTCGGCGGCCGCTGCAGATTCAGCGCGATTATCTTTTTCTGTGTCATCGCACTTGGAAATGTTACGCATGCGCAGGATGGCGGGCGACCTGTGAGTCGCGAGCATGCGCCCTCGGATCGGTATCGTTCGCCGGAGAGTTCGGATCTGGTGAAAGAAAATTTGGAGCGAGTTGCGGCTTCGGCGGTGCAGGTCAAAGCCGTATTGATTAAGGATCCGGGCCTGCTGGTGGAGTTGAAGCGTTGGGTGGCGAAGGAAGCGGGAGATAACGGGCAGGTGGTGGAGGATTCCGCGGTCAGCGACCAGGGCATTTTCGAGCGGCTCGAACAGGATCTGGCGTTTCGCTCGGTGGCGACGCGGCTGGTGCAGCGATATGGATACTTGCTGCCGAGCGTAAATCCGGATTCGGATGCGGCGAAGGAGCAGGACCTGATTCTGAAAGAGCGTGCGCGACGCCTGGTGCAAATCGAAGGGCAAGAGGATGCGCAAGGGCTCCAGCCGCACCCGGAACAGAAGGTTGAGCAGACTGCGGATTGCGATGCAGAACGCGATGCGGATTGTGAAGGATCGCCTGCAAAGCGCTCGAGGCAGAGGTCACCTCGTCCTCAGGCGATGCCCGAGTCATCGGAGCCGAGTCTACCGTTGTTGCCGGAGTCGGTGTCTCCAGCCGATCTTGCGCGCACCCTGAGGGCTGCCTCGAGCGGCGACGATGGAGGCGGGCAATCTGCGCTCGGAACAGATGGGAACTTTGGTCTGGTTTCCAATCCCACCAAGAAGGCGCAGGACGGTATGGGCATTGGTCCGTCGACAAGGCAAGACAGCGGCATCTCCAGTGCTGCCGGCGCCAGTGGCGGAAATCCGCTCCTGGATCTATTTCCTCCCTCAACGAACACGGAACTGGCGCGTGATAGATCGTCCGCTGGCAAAGAACCAAAGATTGTGAGGCTGCCGGGAAGTCGGGGCGGACCTGAGTCGAAAGATATCGCGCCGGTCGTGATGGAACGGAAGGTCAATCCGTACTCGGATGTTCCTTCTCTATACGACTTGTATGTGCAGGCGTCACCGCGAGACCGGAATCTTGATCGGTTCGGGCTGGAGATGTTCCGCAATGGGACACGCGAGCTCGACGCGATTCCGATGGATTTGCCTGTCGGGCCGGACTACGTGGTTGGGCCGGGCGACGGCTTGGCCATCGATTTGTGGGGCGGTTTTTCGCAACGATTCATGCGAACGGTGGACCGCGAGGGGCGCATCGCGTTGCCGGAGGCCGGGCCGTTGCTGGTGAGCGGCCGGACACTGGGGGACGTACAGCAAGCCGTGCAACAAGCGCTGCGATCGCAGTATCAGGATGCTTCAGCGGATGTTTCGCTGTCGAGACTGAGGACGGTGCGCGTGTACGTCGTAGGCGAAGTGGCAGAACCAGGCGCTTACGACATCAGTTCGCTTTCTACGCCACTGAATGCGCTGTTTGCGGCGGGTGGGGTGACCCAGCGCGGGTCTTTGCGCGCATTGAAGCACTATCGCGGCAAACAACTGATCGAGGAAGTGGACGCTTACGATTTACTGCTGCGTGGTGTGGGATCCGACGCGAAACGCTTGGAAAACGGCGACTCGCTGATGGTGCCGCCAGTGGGCGCGCAGGTGACCGTCAGCGGAATGGTGCGACGTCCAGCGATCTACGAATTGCACGAAGAATCGTCGCTGGCGGACGTGATCAACCTGGCTGGCGGAATCCTGCCTGCCGCAGCGCTGCAACACATCGAGTTGCAGCGGTTGCAAGCGCACGAAAAGCGGACGATGCAGACCATTGAAGTTTCTCCGAATGGAGATACCGCGGCGATCGAAAAACAATTGAGTGCGGTAAAGATCGAGGACGGCGACGAGGTCCACATCTTTCCGATTGCGGCCTACAACGAGAACGCGATTTACCTGCAAGGGCATGTGCAGCGGCCCGGGCGGTATTCGTACCGCGAAGGAATGAAAGTAACAGACGTCGTTGCGTCGTATGGCGATTTACTGCCTGAACCAGCGGGGCACTACGCGGAGATCGTGCGACTGAATGCGCCGGACTTCCGGCCCAGCGTGGAAAGTTTCGACCTTGCGTCGGCGCTTGCCAATCCGGCGGAGAGCCCGACGCTGCATGCTCTCGATACCGTGCGGATTTTTAGCCGCTACGATTTTGAACAGGCACCAACGGTGTGGATCGGGGGAGAGGTGCGTTCTCCCGGCAAATACCGAACGTCGGGGCAGGCTCATCTGCGCGATGCAATTTACCTTGCGGGCGGAGTGTCGCCGGACGCGGCGCTGGATTCCGCGCAGTTGTTCCGGACGCAGGCCGACGGGACGTTGAAGATCGTCAGCGTGAATTTGGGCGCAGCACTATCGGGAAATCCCGCCGACAACATGATACTGCAGCCGCGAGATCGGTTGCTGGTACACCGCAGTGCAGCGCGAGTTGAGCCCGCAACCGTATACATCAAGGGTGAGGTGGCAAAACCGGGACGTTATCCGCTGACCAGCAATATGCATCTGGAGGATTTGATCGGAGTGGCGGGCGGGCTGAAACGGAGCGCCGACAATGCAAACGCGGACCTGACGAGCTACGCAGAGGGCGACACGCACCGCTTGGTTACACAGAGCCGAGTGGTGGAGCTCTCGGCGGCGTTGATTGGTGACGAGCGGGCGAACGTGGCGTTGCGCGACGGAGACGTGCTGACGATTCGCCAGAATCCCGGGTGGAACGATATCGCGGCTTCCGCGACGGTGAAAGGCGAGGTTGAGCACGCAGGCTCGTACGGAATAAAGCCTGGCGAACGGCTAAGTTCCTTGCTGGCAAGAGCGGGAGGATTTGGTCCGCAGGCGTATCCGTATGGAGTGGTGTTAATGAGGCGCGAGGTACGCGATCTGGAAATAAAGTCGCGCAGCGAGCTGGTGGAGCGGGTCAAGCTCGAGCAAGCCAATTTGAAGGCGCTGCCAGAGAACACTCCGGATGAGAAGAACGCGAAGCTAACGGCCCTGGCGCAAACACAAACGGCGCTCAACCAATTGCAGGAGAGCCAACCGATCGGGCGGGTGGTGGTTCACATCCAGCCGAACGTGAATGCCTGGCGCAATACGGAAGCCGATGTTCCGGTGCGAGATGGCGACGTGTTGTTGGTTCCGAAAAAGGCGGACTACGTGGCCGTTACCGGGCAGGTGTTTAACCCGACGGCGATCGGGTTCCGGTCGGGAAGGAGCGCGCGGTGGTATTTGGCCCAGGCAGGCGGCTTGACGCAACTAGCGGACAAGAAAGCGGCGTTTGTGATTCGCGCGGATGGGTCGGTGATCGGGTCGAAGAACAACCCGGGGTTCTGGAGCGGGGATCCGATGGAAGCGGTGTTGAAGCCAGGGGATTCGATCGTAGTGCCGGAGAGGGCGCTGAACGTTGGCGTGCGCAATTGGTCGAATATTTTCCAGGCGGCGCAGGTGGCGTCTTCGCTGGCGTTCGCGGTTGCGTATTTCAAGCCGTAAGTTTGCGACGACGAGCGTAATGGTGATGGGGAGAGGCACGTTGCGACTAGAAAAAGCACCTCGATGTTTGGCGGCGCAATTTGGAGTCAGCGTCAGGTGGAAGCAGAAATGACAGTGAATGGAAACGACGTGGTTCGTCCGGTTGGAGAACACCCGCCGGAAAACGGCTATTCGCGCCGGCTGAGTCCAGCAAATGTTGCAAACGCCAAAAAGGTTCGCGAGGAGCGGATCGCGCGCGCGCGGATTCTTTGGGAGAACCGCCGCACGCTGGTGCGATCGATCCTATTCGGGTTCGTGTTGAGCATCGCGGTGGTGTTGATACTGCCGAAGGGCTATGAAGCCACGACGAAATTGATGCCGCCGGAGACTGGGTCGGGCAACGGTGCGGCGTTGATGGCCGCTTTGGCGACGCGGGGTGCCGGAATGCTCGGCGGGCTCGCGGGAGATCTGCTGGGAGTCAAAGGCAATGGCCCTGTTTTCGTGGAGATTCTGGAAAGCCGGACCGTCGCGGACCGGTTGATCGATGAGTTTCAACTGAGCCGGGAGTACAAGACGACGAAAATCGAATACACGCGAAAACAGCTTGAGGCGCACACAAAGATCAGCGAGGACCGGAAAAGCGGAGTGATTACGATCACGGTGACGAATCGCGATCCCGACCGGGCAGCGGCGATGGCGCAGGCGTATGTCGGAGAGCTGGACCGGCTGGTATCGCAACTCAGCACGTCGTCGGCGCGGAGAGAACGGATCTTTCTTGAAGAGCGATTGAAGACGGTGAAGACCGATTTGGATGATGCGGCGACGCGCTTCAGCGAGTTCGCAAGCAGGAACACAGCCATCGATATTCCCGCGCAGGGTAAGGCGATGGTGGAAGCGGCGGCGGTGCTGCAAGGGCAGTTGATTGCGGCGGAGGCAGAAGCGAGTGGACTGGAGAAAATCTATACAGTCAACAACGTTCGCGTGCGCGCCCTGCAGGCGCGAATCGGAGAGTTACGCGAACAGTTGCAGAAGCTGGGAGGGAGTACATCGCCCGTGGAGGTTCGAAACGACAATTCGCTTTATCCCTCCATTCGGAAATTGCCGCTGCTGGGCGTGACCTATGCCGATCTTTATCGCCGAACGAAGATTGAAGAGACGGTTTACGAACTGCTGACGCAGCAGTATGAACTCGCGAAGGTGCAGGAGGCGAAGGAGATTCCGAGTGTGAAGGTTCTGGATAGCGCGGTCGTGCCGACGGTGAAATCGTCGCCGCATCGCGTGGTGCTGACGTTGTGCGGGACGGCGTTGGTGCTTTGCGGAACGGTGGCGTGGATTCTGCTGCGGAAAAAATGGACGGAAATCGACCCGAGCGATCCGGGACGACTACTAGCCGAAGAAATGGCGGCCGCGGTAGTGGTGAAGACGCGCCGATTTACGGCAGTTGGTTCGGCGGCGCGAGGTTGGGCTCGAAAGAATGGGCGCGAGGGGTCCGCAACGGCGGAAACAAAGGGTAACGCCTCGGGCGTTACACAAACTTCGTCGTGAAGCGAATTGCGGCGGCTATGGTGATCTCCAACAGGGAATGGGATTTCTCTCGATGAATGGAACAGCAGCGCGTCAGGCGTCCTCCGCTTCGGCGTCGGCGGCGAATTTCGCGGCGACGCCCACGGTTTCTGGCAAATCTTTGGGAGGCGAAGAATTTGGCGTGCGGGGCGCGTCGGGACGCGTGCGGATCGGACTCTTGCGCCAAACCATATACGTAGCCATTGATGTGACGATGGTGATTCTCGGCGTGGCGCTTGTCTTTTGGTTGAATTTGGATTTTTGGAGGGAGAGAGGGTTTTCGATCTCGCTAACCGCGAGGGATCTTCCGCACGCATGGGCGCCGGGGTACGTGGATTTCTTGCTGCTCTATGTTGCGCTGATCGTGCTGGCTTGCAAGAGCCAGGATTTGTATCGTACTCCAAAGGAAGTCTTGGCCATCGAAGAAAGCGTTACGGTATTGCGGGCTGTCGGAATGGCGACCGCGCTGTTCGTGCTGTTTGTGTTTGCGTCCGGCAATAAGGAGATCTCACGCCTTACGGTGGCTTGTGCGGGGGCGTTGAACGTTTTTGCGTTGGCGGGTTGGCGGTACGCGAAGCGTCGATACGTGCTGCGGAGGGCGGTGCGAGGTGAATGCACGTCGCGCGTGCTGATCGTGGGAGCGGGTCCGGCTGGCCGGGCACTCGCGACGTGGCTGGAGGCGAACCGGCACCTTGGGTATTTCGTGTGCGGATTTGTGGATTCCCATGTGAACGGCGACGCGCGGGTGTTGGGTTCGTACGGCGATTTCCGACGAGTGGCACTCGAGAAGTTTGTCGATCAAGTATTTGTGGCGTTGCCAGCCGACCGAGAGGTGGTCAAAGAGATTTTCCTTGAGGCGCGACGACTGCGATTGGACTTGAACATTGTGCCGGATTTGTACGACGGATTGGGATGGCATGCACCCCTGCACACGATCGGTGGATTCCCGGTATTGGAGCTGCACGGGCAGCCCATTCCGGCGTTTGGTCTGGCAGCGAAACGGGTGCTGGACGTGCTGCTGGGACTGGCCGGGTTAGTTCTGAGCGCGCCAATTGTGGGGCTTGCGGCGCTTTGCATCGTGATGGATTCGCCCGGACCGGTGTTTTATGCGGCGTTGCGCGTGGGAAGAAAGGGGAAGAAATTTCGTTGCTTCAAATTGCGAACGATGGTCACCGGCGCTGACACCGCAAAACAGAGATTGCGGTCGACGAATGAACGAAATGGCCCTTTTTTCAAGATGCAGAAGGATCCGCGGATTACGCGCGCTGGAACCTGGCTGCGGAGGCTCAGCATCGACGAACTACCGCAGTTCATCAACGTGATCCTGGGCGATATGAGTTTGGTCGGGCCGCGGCCGCACCCGCTCGACGACTTCGAACTTTACCGGGCAGAGGATTTGCGGCGCTTGGATGTGAAGCCGGGTGTGACGGGGCTGTGGCAGGTGACGGCGCGGAGGGATCCATCGTTCGAAACGAACATGGCGCTCGATCTGGAGTACATCGAACGGTGGAGTTTGGCACTTGACGCGAGGATCTTGCTGAAAACGCTGCCGGTGGTGCTGCGGGCGGAAGGAAATTGAGGCTTTACAGATGACAGCTGCGCCTGCGCCCGCGATGCCGGAACTTGATGAAACGCCGCGAACCGCCGCCAGTGATACGGGAGCGCGCACACTGGACGCTTTGCTGGCTGCGGGCAGGCTCCGCGCTCTGGGAGTTAAGTCAGCGTGGTCGTTGGTGGATCAAGGGCTTACGGCGCTCACGGGCTTTTGCGTGACGTTTCTCTTGGCGCGATGGCTGGCGCCGGAAATCTACGGGGCGTATGCGGTGGCGTTCGCCGGCTACCTGTTTGTGAGTGGATTGCACAACGTAATCGTGCTGGAGCCTATGAGCGTGATCGGGCCTTCGCGGCACGCGAACCGTCTGGGTGAGTATTTCCGCGCGCAGGTGTTGGTGCACGGGGTCTTGGTGGGAATTTTTTCGGTGGGCGTAGTTTGCGTCGCACTGATTGTGCGGCTTGTCGAGCCGGGTAGCCCGCTTGCCGGGGCCATTGCGGGTAGCGGGCTAGCGTTGCCGTTTCTGCTGTTTTTATTTCTCGTTCGCCGAATGGGTTACGTGAAGCAGCGACCCTTTGGCGCGGCGATTGGGAGCGGAACCTGCCTGGCGCTGACCATTCTCGGCCTTTACGTGCTTCGACGATTCGATGGGGTTATTCCGTTTTCCGCATTTCTGCTTGTCGGAGTGGCCAGTCTCGCCGGTTCTTTTGCGGTGTTGCGACAGATTGGGGTCGGTGCGATTCGCAAGACTTCCTTTGCCGACGAGCCCGCGGCGTGGACTTCCGTGCTGAGGGAGAACTGGCGCTACGGTCGCTGGATGGTGGGTAGCACCATTTTGTATTCGATTTCCGGGCAGGTGCAGATGTTTTTCGCGGCGGGATTTCTGGGATTGGGTGCAGCAGGAATATTGAGGGCGATGATGCTGCCCGCGTCGGCGATAACCCAAGCGGTTACCGCTGCCGGGCTGCTCGTGCTGCCCGGATTGTCGTACGACTTTGGACGAGGGCTGACGGGCCGCATGCGGCAGAAGGCGGTGATCGTCAGCGGTTCCTTGTGTGCCGCGGGGATTTGTTTTGCGGCGATCCTCTGGATGGTCGCGGGGCGCGTGGAGCACCTCTTGTTCGGAGGCAAGTACGCTGCGTACGCGTGGCTCATGCCGATGCTTGCGCTGATTCCGGCCGCGAACGGACTCACGATGGGTTTCTCGACGGCGTTACGCGCGTCGCAAAAGCCTCACTTCGACTTGCTGGCCAATGCGGTTGCGGCACCGGTCGCGGTTGTTTCGGCAGTGAACTTCATCCGGTGGTGGGGGGTGGCCGGAGCGGCAGCGAGCATGGTGGTGGGCTTTGTTGTCTACATGGGCATCAACTGTTGGATTTTTTATGCGGCGTTTGAGCCGGATGCGAACCGGCGAGGGTGGACTGGCGGCGAGGCAGCATGAAAGCCGCCGCCATACAGCGGGAGTATTACGAGCGCACTGCTCATCTTTACGACGCGGAGCATGTACGCAACGGAGACGAGCATTACATCGCGCTGAAGCACATGAGCGGTTTCTTCGATGTTCTGGGAATATCGAGCGTTTTGGATGTTGGCTGCGGTACCGGAAGAGGCCTGAAGTATTTCTTGGAGAACAAACCGAGGGTGAGGGTTCACGGGATTGAACCTGTTCCCGCACTGATTGAACAAGCGGCGAACGTGAATGCAATCCCATCGCACTTAGTTACGGAGGGTTGCGGTGAAGCGCTGCCGTATGCGGACCAGTCTTTCGATGCGGCGTTCGCGTGTGGGGTTCTGCACCATGTGCAGGAACCGAACCGGATTGTGCGCGAGATGATGCGCGTGTCCCGGAAAGCGATCTTCCTGTCTGACGAGAACCGTTTCGCTCACGGTAGCGTTTTTTCGCGTTGGGCGAAGTTGCTGTTGTGCAAGGCGGGGGTTTTTCGAATTGCTTATCGGCTGAAGACTTTGGGGAAAGGCTACCGTTTTTCGGAAGGCGATGGACTGGCGTACTCGTACAGCGTCTTTGATTCGTGCGCACTTTTATCGGAGTGGGCGGACAGGGTGATCATGGTGCCGACCGATGACGTCAAGGCGAAGAGTGCATTTCATCCGCTGCTGACTTCGTTTCATGTGTTGTTGTGTGCTGTTCGAGATGGTGGCAAGGGATTCGAATGACAAGTTTGACGAGATTCGCGCAGGAGGTTTCACGGGCTCCGCACTACAGGCGAAGGCCGGTGGAGGCGCTGCGGTACGCGTACGCGAAGTGGGTTTTTCGGCGATTCCGCCAGACGAGTCCGCTGAAATTTCTTCAGGGGCTGGGAATTGATATCGACCTGGCGTTTTTGGGATTTAACAAATGGCGGCCGCGGTTGCAGAAGGTGGTTTCGGAGGTGCGCGACCGAACCGATGGTCAAGGTGGCATCAGTTTCGATGACGGGATGATTCTCTATGGGTTGGCGCGGACCTTGAAGCCGGACTATGTGGTCGAGACGGGGCTCGCGGCCGGGGTGTCGACATCCTTTTTCGGGGCTGCACTGATCGAGAACGGGCGCGGCAGGTTGTTCTCTATTGAATTGCCGCCAGACACGACAAGGGACCAAGGGTTTGCTGACGGTTCTTTGTATTCATGGCACCAGTGGGGAGTTGGCTGGGCGATTCCTGGCGAGATTCGGGGTTTGCTCGGAGAGCGCCATCGAGTGATCCTTCGGGACGTGCGGCGCGCGCTGCCGGAACTTTTGCAGGAGCTTCCCTACATCGACATGTTTTTTCACGACGATTTACATACGCCGGACCACATGTTGTGGGAGTACGAAGCCGTTTGGGCGAAGCTGAGTCCGCGGGGCGTGCTGGTTTCCGACGACGCGAATCACGGCTGGATCAAGTTCTGCTCGAAGCGAGGTTGCGATGGGGCGGCGCTCCACAACGTCGATCGATTGTGCGCGCTTCGCAAGCCAATGCGGGAAAAGGCCGTGGCGAAATGACGTGCGGGGCCATGCAGCGCGGTGGGGTGCGAGAGGGTCGGGCCGTGGAACGCGCCCGAATCGCTACACCATGAGAATCGCATTGTTCGATTACCTCGTGACTTCCGATAACGCGATCGGGAAGTGTGACCTGGCGATACTGTCGGCTCTTTGCGATGAGCATGATTTCACCGTTTTCTCGTCGCGGTTTGAGAACCCGCGGCCGGACAGAATTCGCTGGGTGCGAGTACCGGCGCCGCCGAGGCCGATGGTGTTGCTGTACGTCATTTTCCACCTGACCGCGCCGCTTTGTTATGCGTGGCATTTCCTTCGCCATCGAGTGCACTTCGATGTCGTACAAGTCATCGAAAGCAACCTCTTATTCGGGGACATTGCGTATTCGCATTTTTGTCACCGGGCATTTCTTGACCGGCATTGGAAGGGAATCGGCGCGGGCGGCCTGCGGGGAGCACTGCGGTGGCTGGATCATCAATCGCGGAAACTTCTGGAGCCTTGGGTATATCGGCGCGTGACTCGGATTGTTGTGCCTTCACACGGTCTGTGCCGGGAGCTCAGGAGCGCATATCCAGGGGCAAGCGCCAAGATTCGCGTGTTGGCCAATCCCGTGGACCTCGACAGTCTTCGTCCACCAGCACAGTTCTATCGTTGCGCCTTCCGCGAGAGTCTGGGATGGACCTCCGACGACGTTGTGTTGGTCTTTGTGGCCCTCGGGCACTATGAGCGTAAAGGATTGCCGCTGTTGTTCGAGGCGCTGCGAGCGCTAAACGATTCGAGATTGAAAATGGTCGTCGTCGGCGGTTCGCAAAATGGCATCGCTGCGTACCGCGAACGCGCGAATAAAGGTGGGTTGAACGGAAACGTAAAATTCCTGCAAACGCAAAAGGACATTCGCCCCTATCTGTGGGCAGCAGACGCACTGACACTGCCGTCTTACTACGAAGTATTTCCTCTCGCCGTGTTGGAAGCCGCGGCAGCGGGGCTGCCCTTACTGGTTACCGAGTTGAACGGCGTCGAGGAATTTCTGCGGGATGGGGAGAACGGGCTCCTGATGCAACGCAATGCTTGTGGAGTATCGGAGTGCATCGCGCGATTCGCCGGAATGTCCGTCGAGGCCAGGCGCAATATGGGCATGCGCGCGCAGATGGACGTGAAACGCTACGGCCTACCGGAATTCGTGGCGGGTTGGTCGAAACTCTACGCGGAGGCCGGATTGCATGCCGGATGAGGCGCTGCTGGTAGCTCGCGTGCTGTTCTGGGTCTTTGCGGCCGGCGTGCTGTTGTTGCCGGTGCGGTGGTCGTTGTTTTGCTTCATTTTGGCCTCGCACATGGACATTACGTCTTTGACTTTCAATTCCGCTACAGCGGTCGGATTCGAGAACACCATCCGGATCGCCGGGCTGCCTATGCTGCTGCTGTTGCGGACAGGTTTTACGTCACCGGAGGACCTGACGTGGACGTTGCCGCAGAAGATTTGGCTAGCGCTCATCGGCTACGCGGCGATTGCCGGGTTCTGGAGCGGCTTTCCACTGGCTGCGATCAAGATGGTGGCTTACCTGATCGCCTATTTCGTGCTGTACATGATTTTCTGTCGTGCGTGGGGCGAGCGCTGGCTGGATATCGGCTTGCTGCGACTGGTTGCATGGTCTGTCATCGCGCTGGCGGCGTTGCAAACGTTTGTGCTCGGCGATGTATGGGGCGGACTCGAAGAGCGCTTCACGTCGTTCTCCGCGCCTCAATATTTTGCAGCGTTTTTGGTGGCGACCCTTGCGGTCCTGATGTTTTCCGGTGACAGGGGATGGTATCACTACGTGACTTGCGGTGGTCTGATGGCCGCGATTGTCCTCTCGGGCAGCCGCTATGTGTTTGTCAGCATGGTGGTACTCGCTGTTATTGGATGCTTTCAACTCGCTGCCGGAAGACACGGATCTTTGAGGTGGAGACCGAACCTTCGAAAAATGGTCGTCACACTTGGCTTTGCCGCGGCCGGGATCGGGATTCTTGTGGCTTACCTCCCTTACAACCGGATTGATGAACTGGTGGGAGCGGTGTCGGAGGACGACGCGACCGTCGAGGACGTCGGAACGTTCGCGTGGCGTCTCGGCATATACGAGGACGTGCTCGAGCACCTGGGAAAAAGGACTGGGCCGGAATTGTTTTTTGGTTCCGGAACCAGCAGCGGCGCTGCTTTGATGTTGAATCACGATCCTGACCACTATGATCGCGAGGGTATCGACGCCAATCGGGTGCTTCACAGTGAATTCCTGCGGGCCCTGTATGAATGGGGAATTCCAGGAATCGGCCTCTTGCTGGCGTTTGTGATCGCCACAACTGCGGGCTTTGTGAAGAAAATAGCAGCGGAAGGAGGCGGACCGGCGCTCGCATTTGCCGGCGCCTTGCCGTCGATCGTCCTGGGGCTGGCGATCGAAAATATGCTAGCGAGCGCGGCGTCGGCTGGAGGAGTGGGCATCCTCGTAGCGATGACCTTTGCGTGGAACGGTGACCGTGTCGATGCCGGGGATCGGTCCTGGGGCGGAGCGCGGGACCAGTTTCTGGACGGTGAGTTCGATGTCAGTGGCACGACGCTGCCGACTGGGCCGTGACGGCATGCGCATTCTTCTGATTCACGAACGGTACCAGCAGCGCGGCGGCGAAGATGCCGTGGCAGATGCGGAAGCTGAGCTTTTGGAGCGGAACGGCCACACCGTCTTTCATTACTCGCGTCATAACAACGAACTCGCGAGAGCTGGCTTGGTGAAGACAATTTCGGCCGGGATCAATGCGGTATGGGCATCGAAAGCGTTCCATGACATGGGCGAGTTAATCGAGAAACATAAACCCGAAGTCGCGCACTTTCACAACACCCTGCCGCTAATCTCTCCTTCGGCATACTACGCGTGCGCCCGCCACGGTGTACCGGTCGTGCAGACTCTTCACAATTATCGATTGGTGTGTCCCGGCGCGACGTTACTGAGAGAGGGGAGAGTGTGCGAAGCGTGTCTGGGCAAGAGGGTGGCTTGGAGGGCGGTGACGCATGCTTGTTACCGTGGCAGCCGACCAGCGTCCTCAGCGGTAGCTGCTTTGCTCACGACTCACCGCGCTTTACGGACCTGGCAAACAAAGGTGGACGCGTATATCGCGCTCTCTGAGTTTGCACGCGGGAAATTTGCGTCAGGAGGTTTGCCACGACAACGAATCGTCGTGAAGCCCAACTTTGTGCATCCCGACCCGGGGCCTCTCCAAAGAGAACAGCCAGGGCAATATGGGCTGTTTGTCGGGAGGCTATCCGAGGAAAAGGGTCTCCGCATTTTGCTGGCGGCCTGGAAACAAATGCCGCGCCAGATTCCGTTGTTCATTGTGGGCGACGGACCAATGCGGCAGGCCATTGCGGCTGAGATTGCCGAACTTGCTTTGACGAGCGTCCAACTCGTGGGTAACGCCTCGCGTGAAGGAGTGTTCCGGTGGATGCGGGGAGCTAGCTTTCTGGTGTGTCCGAGTTATTGGTTTGAAGCTCCGTTAGTGATTGTGGAGGCTTTCGCATGCGGTGTTCCGGTGATCGCGACGGGACAGGACCCCACGGCGGAAATGGTCGCTAACCTGCGCACCGGTTTGCATTTCGTACCGGGAGACGGCGCCGATCTGGCTGCGAAAGTGGAATGGGCGTGGACTCATCCCGCAGAGATGGAGAGGATGGGTAAGGCTGCTCGGCTGGAATTTGAGAGGAAATACACTGCGGAGCGGAACTACGAACAGCTAGTGAGTCTGTATAGAACACTGGTAGCGCGTAAGCCATTGGGGTTAGAGGCGGCAGAGTTGAGCGCTTTTGCCAGCGGACGTGCGGAATGACCTTTCAGGGAGAGAACTTTTCATCCGTAGCGCCGTCGCAGGCATCCACTACCCTCGAAAGAACCAGACGCGAGGCCAGCGCCGATCGAGGATGTGCTTCGCGGGGGCGTTTCTCGGTCCTCGGACTTACGTTTAACGCCATACAGATTCCAGACGTGATCGTCGAGATGCGTCAATGGATTGCGCGGCGCGAAGCCTGCCGTTATATCGCGGTGACCGGAATGCACGGGATCACCGAGGCGCGGCACAAAGAAAAATTCAGGCAAGCGATTGTCGAAGCTGACCTTGTGGTCGCAGACGGAATGTCGGTGGTTTGGATTGGGCGATGCCGCGGGCACCATCTGCGGAGGCGTGTGTATGGTCCCGAGCTGATGCTACGGTTTTGCAAGGAGACCGTGTCGGCCGCTTACCGCCACTACTTGCTGGGTGGCGCACCGGGTGTCCCGGAACAATTGGCTAACTGTCTCGAGAAGGCTTGCCCCGGGATCACCATCGTTGGCACGCACTCTCCGCCATTCCGGCAAAGCACTCCGGAAGAAGAAGCGGCGCTCATTGAAAATATCAACCGGGCTGCCCCCGACGTTCTGTGGGTGGGTCTCGGCACCCCGAAACAAGAAATGTGGATGCACCGGCACCGGGACAAATTGCGCGTCCCCGTGATGATCGGGGTCGGAGCAGCGTTCGACTTTCTATCTTTGCGGAAAAGCCAGGCGCCGGTTTGGATACGAGAAAGGGGATTCGAATGGCTTTTCCGGCTGACGCGGGAACCCAAGCGGTTGTGGAAACGCTACCTTATCGGTGGCTTCGAGTTTGTTTTTCTGGTTGCTCTAGAGCTGCTGGGATTACGGCATTTCGAATGATGGTGTCGGCCGCCCCGGAAATTCCGGAACCTTGCTTACGGCAGCAGGTCTGCGCCGAAGCCGCCTTCGCAGACGGTTTGAACGGCGGCATAGCGGCTCTCGGCGTTTAGCTGTCGCATGATGCGGTGGACATGGTTCTTGACGGTGAACTCCGACAGATTCAGGTTTGCGGCAATTTCCTTGTTCGTCAGACCCCTGGCGAGGAAGGAGACCAGTTGTTGCTGCCTGGGAGTAAGTCCGAGTTTCGCGCAAGCGCGCTGATTCAATACCAACGAGCCCTTTAGAGCTTCTCGCGCTATGAATTGAAACAGGTGGAGGCACAGGTGTGGAGGGCAAACTGCTTCGCCCTGAGCGACCCTGCGCACGGCGGTGAGGGTGTCTGCTGCGCTCGCGTCGCCCAGTAGATAACCGCTTACGCCCGCGCGGACAGCCTGCAGGAAGATTCCCGGATCATCTTCCATCCCCAATAGAACGACGCGCATTCCGGGAGCGAGGGAGAGCGAATCGGGAACGAAAGTGGATGGGAATACCGTTGCGCTGGCATGATCGGCCACAAGAATGTCGCACCTGGACTCCGCAAATTGTTTCTCAATAGACGGTGTGTAGCGGTCCACCCCGACCACACAAAAGTCCGGCTGCTTGCCGACAATGCCGGCAAGTGCTTCGCGCAGCAAGCGGTTTTCGACAAGCAGGAAGAGTCTCAGGGCGCGTGTCGAGTTAAAGTCTCTTGCTGGTTTCATTCAGCGCCCAAACCCGGGTGGGAATCAAAAAGCCACGTCTCGAAGGTGTCCACTTGCGACCATTTGAGATCCATGACGACCGTCCCGTGCGGACAGTACGACCTTACGACCGAGAGCTATGGGGGTCAATCCACGGGGTGTCAACAAGCTGTCATCTTTGTGTCCAACGACTTGAAGATCGGTGAGGTAGGCTACAGTAGCGGCCAGAGGTTCCCGTGGCGCCCAGGGCGATTGCGTTTCGTATCCCTTCGTGGGAGTAAACACAGTGATGGCGGAACAAATACCGGCAGGACAATCGCTCGTACTCTCGCTGGCGGAAAAAGTCCTTGAGACTATCGAGCGCACGGACCATTTGGTTTCGCTCGTGCCGGGCCACCTGTTGGGCTGGCGTCCGGAGCTGCCGCCGGGAGCGACAGAGGTAACTGATCTCGGGCAGCTGCTAGGCCACCTTTTGGACTGCTTGTCCGGGTTTTGTGCGGCTTTTTATCGCGCATTTCCAAAGCAACTTGCCGATTTTGTGGAACTGCGGTCGATCGCCGTTAACCAATCTTGCTCGCCCGTCGAAGCCCGGACGAGAATCAAAGTGTATGAGGACCACATTCGACGAGGATTCAAGTACTGCACGGATGAATGCCTCGCGACCAACATTTCAACCATCTTTGTACCAGAAGGCACGACGCTTCTTACTGTTCTCTTAGGGAACCTGGAGCATCTGATCAACCACAAATATCAGCTTTTCTTTTACTTAAAGCTGGCTGGAGTGAGGGTAGGAAGCCGAGATATTTATAAGTGGCGGGGCGTTTCAGAGTTGAGCGGTCAGGCTACCGTGGAACCCGAATGAGAGGCTACCGGGCGGGGCGTGCGAGGGAGCTTAACCAAGACAACCGTGCCGCTCCCCGACGTGCGCTCGATACTCACCGAACCACCGTGATCTTGAACGATCTTGCCCACAATGGCGAGGCCGAGACCGGTTCCGTTGGGCTTGCCGGAGCTCACGAATGGGTCAAATACCGTGTCGCGGATGACATCTGGGACGCCGCAGCCTTCATCGATCACGCGGACTTCAAACGAATCCTTGCCGCGTTGCACATCGATGGTAATCCTGCTGTTGTTGCCGTCCGGAATGGCTTCGCATGCATTCAGAACCAAGTTGAAAAAAACGCGCTCGAGCTTCTTGGAGTCGAAGACGCCTTCCGTGGTTTCATGGGGGACTAACGTTATCGCGCGATGGCGGAATTCGGGCCTGACCTTGACGGCCTCAATCGCGCGTCGAATGATCCGATCGAGGTCCGTGGGTTCGGGTGAGATCGCTCGCCGTTGATCGGCGAGTTCCCGCAGGGAATCGATGAGATCGGTCATCTGCGTCGAGGCGGTCTGGATTTCTTTGTAGATTTCGCTTTTGTCGAGCTTCAGCTCGTCTGCCTCATACAAGAACTCGGCATTGGCCACAACGGCGGCCAAATAGTGCCGAAGGTCATGGGACAGGGAACTGGCGGCCCGGCCCAGAGCAGCTATTCTCTCGGTTTCAATTTGGCGTTGTTGCGAGGCCAAGAGTTCGCCGCGCATTTTCGCGAAGGCGGTACTCAGTTCGGCAACTTCGCTGGTGCCTTCGGGCGTGATGGAGAAGGTGTAGTCCCCTCCGGCAAGCGCACGAACTCCGGCGACGAGGTTGTCCAGGGGCTTTGTGATGGTACGGGAGACGAAACCGAAGAGCAGGGCTCCGAAAATGACCGCCGAAGCGCCCAGGACGTAAATAGTGCGGGTGAGATGCCCCATGAACAAGTCGTTAGGCGCCAAGGGCATCATGACGTAGCAGCGCACCGGCGACGGTAGGGCGCCATGCAATAGCACCGACGAAAAGGCGTAACGGTCGGTTTCCAATCCGATCTCACTCGAGCCCGGCCGGGTCTGGGGATCGGCGCTACGGATTAATCGTTGCAGGGTGGCTTCATCTTTAGGCGGTAGGGTCGATGCAATCAGGTCTTTGTCGGTGGCTAGCGCGATCTGATTTCCCGCAACGAGCGCCAATTGTTCCGCCACACTGGAATTGACCTGATAACCGATTGCCAAGAGGCCAAGCTCTTTGGAGTCGGGTCCGGTTCCAGCGATAATCGGGCGGAGGAACACCCAATAGAGGCGGCCATTGTCGTACCACCAAGAAGCGTCGTCGCCTTGCTCCACGGACCGCTTCAAGTCGCGCTGGGCGGCTTCGCTTGGCCAGCCAGGATTGATAATGTGTAGAGCGACAATTTGTTTGTCGGGTTTGGCCAATACGAAAAGGTCACTGCCCGCCAACTTCCAAAAAGCTGTGGAGCCGTCCTGAATCGTGAGCGCATCGTCGGTGGTCATCAGGGCTTCGAGCGGCGGTAGATCCGCCAGTATGGCCGCCATGCTGGAGAGCTGGCGTTCGCGCTGCCGCTGGACGCCCTCGAACGCGCGGACAGAAGCCTCGGTGCCGTCGCGGACCTGACGATCGGTTTCGATGCTGACGGTGTGCCGGATGATAAGCAGAAGCCCGCCCGTCAGCGCGCAAATGGTCAAGAGCGTGGCAATAAAGAGCTGCGTTCGCAGGCGGAGATGCGTCATGGCGCTTCCACGTCCAGTCATTGTGACAATGCGCTGCCGCTGGACGTACCGGGGACGAACTTGTAGCCCGCGCCGTGGATCGTAAGGAAGTAGCGCGGGTTCGCGGAATCAGGTTCGAGTTTCTGGCGAAGGCGGAGAATGTGATTGTCAACGGTACGGGTGGACGGATAGTTCTGATAACCCCAAACTTCGTTGAGCAATTCATCACGGGTAAGAACTCTGCCGGGCGAAGAAGCAAAGAATTTCAAGAGCTTGAATTCTTGAGCGGTGAGGGTGACCTGCTTCCCGGCTTGCGTGGCCTCCATACTTGTGAAGTCGATGTGCGCATCCCCAAAAACGAGCACTTCATGGCTTACGGCCTTGGCCGGCACGCTGGAGATCGGCGGGTTTTTTGCAACCCCACGCCGCATGGCCCGACGCACGCGCGCCAACAACTCCCTTGGACTGAAAGGTTTCGTAACGTAATCGTCGGCGCCGAGTTCTAGCAAGAGGACCTTGTCCTCAACCTCTGCATTGGCGCTCAACACGACGATCGGCACCGATGCCGCGATCGTCTTAAATTCACGACAGAGTTCCTTGCCGGAAAGGCCGGGCAGCTTCAAATCCAGTAATACCGCGCTGGGTTGCTGCTTTCGGAAGCTTTCGAGTCCCGAGATTCCATCGGAGGCGATCTGCACATTTAGCGAATCGGCTTCCAGGAGGCGTTGCAGGGTTCTCTGCATCGCGCGACTGTCTTCCACGACCAAAACTGTATCCATTTTCTTGTCCTTTGAGCTTATTTTCACATTACCCTTGTGTTGGTCATCTGACCCCAAAAACGTTCGAATTTGATTGGCCTGGTCAGCACTCCGCGACTCATCGCCGGCCGCACTTCAATAATCCGTTTTCAGAGTGTCAGGATCGTAGTCTTGCCCGTACTTATTTTTGTGGTTCTTTTGCGGCTGCTTTACAACGGGGACCGAGATCATCGCCAGTGTGCGGTTTTCACCCTCGACTACCACGGCCTTCTGCAAGCCCGTCAGCGATTCGGGGGTCGAGTCTTCGTACCATACATGAATCGTGTAGTTGCCGGGGGGCACGTCCGCGATCGAGTACCGGCCGGTTTTGCCCGTTACGCCGAACAAGCTCGAGTCCACGGCCAGGACCACACCTGTCATTCCAGGGTGAATGTTGCAGAAGAGATACGATGGGCCTAGGCGATCGAACTTGACCGATCTCTGCGCTCCGGCTTGATACAGCCCGAGATCGAAACGCTTTCCGCGATAGAGCGAAAACACGTTGTGAAACCAGGGGTCGGCGTTCGGGAAGTCCACAACGCTGCCTACGGGCACCACCAACAAGTTGGGTTCAAAGCGCTTGTTGTGTTGAACCAGCCGGTAATGGGTTTTTTGCGTGTTTGCCGAGACGCGCTGAACAGCGCCTGTCGGCACCAACCACACGACGACCTGAGACGCGTCTGCGGCGCGACTGGATCCGGTTTGCGTTAGTTCTACTTCGCCAGTGACTTCGGTCGCTGGACGATCGGCGGCGCTCCTTGCTGGAGCGGAATCCGGCGCAGTCAGGATGGTCAGCCAAAGTAGCGCGAGAATAGGTGCGGCGACTCTCATTTTGGCTCTAGAAGAGAAATCCGACTGCCAGGCCAACTTGCCCAGCGGAGTTCGGCGATCCGTTGCTTTCATAGGTTCGCAGGCGGCGGTATTCCGCGGAGAACAGCAGGTCTGAACGCGGCCTGAAAATGTAATTCACGAACAGCATCTGATTTCGAGCCGGTACTGATGTCAGAAATGAATCTGACGCGGCGGCATTCCTAAGACCAGCGGAGTTTCGACCACCGGTGCCAGCGGCAACGTTGAATTCATTGCGCGAGTCCACTTTGATTTTGAATTGCGACCAACCTCCAATCACGCCGAAATTGGCGAGCTCGGGAGCGGTGACAGCCGCGTAATAGGCGGGATTCGTGGGGCGAAGCGGGCTCAGCGGCAAACCGCCGAAACCATCAAGACCTCTTCCCGTAAAGAACTGGCCTGACAGTTCGGTTTTGGGGAGGAGCGGAATCCTCCAATCCAGGGTTCCTGCCCACCCGGCGACGTTATAGTTGCCTATGAATCTCTGGGGAGAATAAACGCCGGAGAAGCCTATAGAAGCTGGCCGGTCCTCCGACTTCGTACTTGCGGAAAGCCGGACCACGTACGTAGGCTGCCGGGAATTCTCGGTCGGAGAAGGGAACCGTAGGTTCGTATTTGTCGCGTAGTCGGTGTTGGACGAAGGATCCATAAATCCCGCTTCAATCTTGAACGCCGACAGGGCACCACTAAATCGTTGCTCGATGCGCAGGGTCGGAGTCCAGGTCCATAGATTCCCGGCCGACGCAAAACCAGGTACGACCATGGTCGCGTAGGTCGTAGGCAAATTCGGCGAGAAAAAGGGGTAGTCCAGGCCCGCGACCGCCGACGTGTTCTTCCAATCAAATCGAATGCGGGCCAACCGAACTTCCGCGAGGCCAGAGCTGGTCGCCCCATAACCGCTCGGCAGTCCCCCGAAAAAGTCCATTTGCAGGTCCGCACTGGTGCGGGCTCCGAAAAGCACGGGCCCGACGCCGGATAACCCGATAATGGACTGCCTTACCGAAGCCCCAGCGCTACCCTCGGAGTATCCTGGAGCTTTAGGTACAGAAATGCTGGGCAGATCGGCATTGTCAACCTGGCCGAAATTCCCAAACGCATTAAATAGTGCAATACCCGAAAGCTTCAGGCGATACCTCGAAGCGCTTTCGACTTTTGTCTGCCGTTGCTCGTCGACTCTTGCATTGAGGACGTCCCAGTCGTCCTGGGAGATTTGGGCGGCCCCGCTGTGTGATTCTTCGGAAGGTTGTTGCGGCGGGGGCATGGTTTCAGCTGCCGCCCGATCTTGTGCATTGGGCGACGCTTGGGACAGTGCGTTCATTCGAGTAAGTAGTTCTTGAAGCGCGGAACGCAATTGCTGAATTTCCGTTCTTGACTGAGCGAGCTCGACCTGCGTTTGCTCGAGTGACTTAGTCAATTGATCGATCTTCCCAGCGATCTCGGTCTCCGTTCCAGACGCCGGTGAGGTTGCTTCCGACTGCGCCAGAACAGCCGGGCTTATCAGTAACAGGGCACCCAACAGACGATGGCCGAGCCGCGAGCCACGGTACAAAGGGAACTTCATGACAAACTGCCCTCCTTACTATTGCGAGAAAAAGAGCTATCAATCGGTCGAATATTTTGAGGCGCTTGGTAGTTGCCTACTGAGAGCCGGCAACCCGGGAACTCGTTGCCTTTCCACCAAGCGCAGAGCATATTTCCAACGGAGCGCATCGACGGGCAAGGAAAATAGGCTCCGCGTATGAAACATCGCCCGACGCACTGCGTGCCTCCATTCTGACACCCTAAGCTTGATTCGAGTACCAGGGTCCGCAGTCATGGCCGTACCAATGGATGACCGCCGTCCGACCGGGAAAATTCTATCTCTTAGGTACGAATTCCACGAATCTCGATCGTCGACGAACTCCGAATGGACAAAAAGTGTCAATTTGGTGCCGTCAAGATCAGAGACAGCCGTCTTCAGCCCAAAATGTGTAACCCAGGCTTCGATGCGGGGCGACAACGGTCGTAGACACCAGTCCTCGAGCAATCGTGGAATTTGACGGGGGAAAAGCGTCTTGGTCAACGAGATAATGAGCCCGAAGGCGTTTCGAGCTTTTAGGTCTGGTCCGACGCGCTCCATAACTGCCCGCCACAGATCGAAGTCGCCGCAGTGCCCGTCGATGAAGTAACCGATCTCAAGTAACCAGGACACCCGCACCCATGATCCCAGCAAATGCTGGAATGCGTGCATCACCTGGAGGCAAAACATCTCTTCTGTGGGTAGGGTCGGGAACGACAGGCCGTGCAACGTCTTCGTTTCGACGTTGTCAAAAGAGCCCAAGCCAGTGTCGATCGACACACCGTGGTTCTGCTGGCAGAGACTGGTCAGCAGATCGACTTCTCGATGTCGGGATATCGCATAAATATTATCGTTCGGAGAGGGAACATGTCCGAGCGGAGTTGCGAAAGTTAGCTCGCCGGCTTCTCGTGTTTCTTGCTGTTCGTAACCGCAGGAACGCATGGCGTTTTTTGCCTTCTCGAGCGAGTTCTCCGCGATAAGAAAATCGAAATCAGTCTGGTGCCGCAAATTGGTCGCGCGGCAGAATTCGGGAGTCAACGTAACGCCTTTAAGCGCGCAAAATATAACGTCGTTCCGGTGGAAGGATTCGACTAGGCGCTGAAACTCTGAAAGCATTGCACGAGTGCGCTCGTGGTTGGCCTTCAGACGGTACTCGAGAGCCCTGGAGAATTGCTCGGGAACGTGATCCAGAGCCCGGTGGTCTCGTAACTGAGTGAAGAAATATAGTGCGAGGCCACTTTGATCGAGCCAGCGCAATAGCTTGTGAAGCTGGGACACGCTGCAGTGACGCAGAACCGCCAACCGTGAAAAATCGGGAGCAGGTCTCAGTGCGGATAGAAGCAGCACGCGAAGATCTCGGTCACGCATTGCACTGGCCTCCTAACGGGAGTTCCGTGCCGGGCGTCATGATTGGCGTTTCCTGTTGGCGTGTGACGAACCGCGTCAAGCGGATGAGCGTGGGTAGGATCGATTCCTGAAAAGGGCGCGTATCCACGTCACGCCCAATGAAGGCGAGGATCTCGCCACGTTCCCGGTCAGCTCCGATCAAGCACGCGGGTCCCATGGAATAGGCGATTACGCTTCCGGCCATAACAATCGATGCCTCTACGATCGCGCCTCGAACATCTATGTCCCGAACGATTTTCCAAAGGCATGTCGGTGAAGAAGGCTCCCGAACACCAAGCTGAGACAAGGATGAAAGGAAGCTCAAGTCGTTGGTCTCCATCAAAACATTCGCGAACTCCAGATAAACCTGGGCTTTCAACGGCGTCGGAGCGAATCGACGCAATAAATCCAGCGGGTCTCGGTAGGAAATAAGCTCAGGAGTAAACACCTCAGTTGCTCTCGCAGAATTGACGGATAGCGTCGGCGGTGCCTTGTGGCGACTCGCCGGTTCGCACGCGCCAGGCTCGACATGCCGCAATAGATCGAATCACGGCGGAGCGTTCGGCGGATGCATTCGGTACTTGGTGGGGAAGGCTTCTGCACTGCTTCAAAAAATGCCTGCACGTCATCTGGCACTGCACGGCGCAAAGTCGCAGCCGCGTGAGGTGGTTCGTTCGAGAAACATTAGCCAATGAGGACGCGAACGCAACCCCGCGCCGCTTTCGCAAAATGCTTTCGGCTCAACTTCGAACGCCAATTCGCCGTTAAACCATGCTTTCGGCGTGTGCCCGGCGAGCTCAGGAAAATGTTGAATCGCGTCGGGCAGCAACTTCACGGGCGCATCGATTCCATGCGCGATCAACGCGTCGGCTTCCTTAGAAATGTAGGTCCAATCATCGGAAACCAGCGCGAATCCACACCGCGCCAGAGCCACCGAGAGCGTTGATTTTCCGGCGCCTGAAACGCCCGCGATGAGCAGGCCCCGGCCGTCGCGGTCCAGGCACGCACTATGCACCGGCACCGCTCCCACGGTGGTTCCCATCACTCCAACGGTGATCGGCAGCCAATGCGAATTCCAGAACGCGCTGTCTGTTGCCGAGGCTTGCGAGACCGCGCCTACAACTCGTTTGCGCAACAGGTCGAACACGAAGAGTTCGTAGGCTCCAATCACTGCGAAAACCAGGTGATGAAGCCCCCGAAAGTGCGTTTGGGTCAGCACGTCGCGATCAGACGGAAGCGACGAATCAAGGAGCACATTCATTTCGAATGTGTGCTCCGAGCGTGGCCGGACAGGACAACGCCAACGGTTCACCGACGCAAGGATCTGCTCCGAGTTCGTCGCAAATTCGCAGTGTGCGCCCGCTATCAGAAGATCCGAGTGCAAGGGCAGCGCCGCTCGATTAATGAGGTGCAGCTTAGCCATATTGTTCTCGACTCTAACGCGAAAACAGGCGCCGTGAACGATGCTAGCGAACAAATGACAGCCCGGTGACATAGCCGTGACACGCCTCTGGAGCCCAAACTTTAAGTTCGAAAAGGTAGAAGGATACGGAACGCGCGAATGTCGAAGAAAGTTGTTTTTTTCTTTCCGTCGTTTGCCAGCAGCGATGCGACGGCACCCCTGGGGCTGCTAGCAGTTGCCACGCCACTGTTACGCGCGGGTTATTCCATCCGCTTGATCGACTCCACGATCACGCCAAACTATAAGAAACGAGTTTTGGAAGAAGTGAAGGACGCCGTTTGCCTCGGCATTTCGCTCGTGACTGGGCCGATGATCCGGGAGACCGTCGAAATTGCTCGAGCCGTGAAAGAGTGGAATCCCGATTTCCCGGTAATTCTTGGCGGGTGGCATCCTTCCTTGCTGCCGAAACAGACGCTGGAAGCCGACTATATCGATATCGTCGTGAAGGGGCAGGGAGAGGATTCACTTTTGGACGTTGTACAGCACCTGGAAAATCGCTCACCTCTCGACCTGGTTCCAGGTATCGGCTTCAAGCGCGATGGAAGACTAATCTTTACGACAGAGCGGCCACTGAGGCCGATCGTTGATTCTCCGCCAAAGGCCTACCACATCGCAGACTTCGACGCGTACGAGCGCGTCTGTGGCCGGCGATGGGCCATGTACATTTCGAGCCTGGCTTGCCCCTACAACTGCTCGTATTGCACCAATGCCGGCGTCTACGGGCGCAAATGGAATGCACTTTCCGCCGGTCAGTTCGTGGAAGAAACCGTGGATCTCACGCGGCGCTATGGACTGGAACTATTGTGGGTGGTCGACGACAACTTTCTCGTGGATCTGGATCGCGCCCGTTTGATCGCCGACGGCCTGGTCCGCGCGGGAGCCAATTTTCGGTGGAGTATTCAAGCGACCACAAATCTCACCTCACGTCTGAGCGTCGAAGATCTAAAACTGCTTCGCCGCGCCGGCCTCCAACAAATCTGCCATGGCGCGGAATCCGGCTCGCAAAAAATGCTGAAGCTCATGAACAAAGGGTTCCAGAATTTCGAGACGATCTACGAAACCGCGCGCCGTTGCCTGGCGGCGGACATTCGTCCTTCGTTCAATATCATTTTTGCCTACCCGGGCGAGGGGCCAGTCGAGCGAAGGCAGACGATCGATTTCATCATGGACATGTGCCGGCGTCACCCCGGCGCGGAATTCTGGACCAACATCTTCACTCCATACCCGGGCGCGCCTGTCATGCAGCACGCAGAGGAATATGGAATCGAAGTGCCCAGCTCTTTCGAGGGTTGGGCGGAGTTCTTCCCTCGCTACACGACGTTACCTTGGTTGAGGGGCGGAGAACATCGGCGCCTTCAGGTGATGCGTGACTACTTGAGATTGGCATTCGATCGTATCCCGATCAGTGCGGACACCCGCAGTCGCTCGACAAGGTTGATCCAGAAATCCTTTTCGTTTCCGGCGCGTTGGCGGCTCGACCACGATGTATACACCTTTCCCGTCGAGCTGTGGCTCAACGAAAAGCTGAAGCGCAAGGTGGCGGCCGCAAAGCCGGCTGTAGATGCGAAACGCCTCGAACCGGCAACTTCGGGTGCCGCGTGTTAGCCAACCGCAAGGTAGTGTTGTTTTATCCGCCCTACGACGGACCGCCCCTGAGCGCGCCGCTATGTCTTCTCAGTCTGGCTTCGCCGCTTCTGGCAGCGGGCTTTGAAGTCAGCATTGTCGATGCGGCAATTGCTCGGGACTGGGAAGAGCGAGTCCTGCGTGAAGTTCAGGACGCGTTGTGCCTAGGCATATCCGTGCTGACAGGGCCGATGATTCGTGGCGCCGTGCGCATCGCGAAGCTGGTCAAACAGGCAAACCCCCAATGCCCCGTGATTTTTGGCGGCTGGCATCCGAGCTTGGTACCCGGGCAGACGCTGAATGAACGCTACGTGGACGCTGTTGTCCGTGGTCAGGGTGAACTCACGCTATTGGAAATTGCGCAGAGGCTTGCCGACGGGAAAGCCTTCAATGATGTTGCAGGCGTTTCATCCAAACCTTTCGGTTTGACGCAGCATTCTCCGGAACGACGTACCGCCTTACTTGACGATCTTCCGCTGCCAGCTTTTCATTTGACGGACTTCGATGCCTACGAACGCATCTGTGGAGTGAGAAAGCTTGCTTACGCGACCAGTGTCGGTTGCCCCTACGCGTGCAACTACTGCACCGACATGGTCTTTTACAAACGCAAATTCAACGCGCTCTCAGCGGACCGTGTGGTCCGTGAAGTTACGGGTCTGGTGGAACGCTACCAGATCGAAGAAGTCGCCATGCTCGATTCGAATCTTCCTGTAGATTGGCGAAGAGCGGTCGAGATTGCGCAGGGCTTTCTCGATTCGAAGCTCCAGTTCAACTGGACGTTCCAGGCCTCCACAGATTTCCTCTGTCGCATGAGTGACGATGATGTCCGCATGCTTGGCGAGAGCGGCGTCTCTCACATGGGATTCGGAACGGAATCTACCTCTGCTGATGTTCTAAAGCTCATGAACAAACGGCATCAGCACCTCAACGAAATGTATGAAACCGCGCGAAAGGCGGCCCTTGGCGGGATCCACGTTACCTTCAATCTCATTTTCGGGTATCCCGGCGAGACCGAAGCCAATCGTGTGGAAACGCTGCGCACCATGAGCGATATCGCCAGGCAATTCTGGAACGTCAGCTTCTCGCCGAATATTTTTACGCCGTATCCCGGAATTCCCATCTGGCCGCAGCTCCGCGAATTGGGGATGCGAGAGCCGCAATCTCTGCAGGAATGGGTCGATCTCCCCCTGGGCAAGAGCGTCTTGCCGTGGCTTCAGGGCGAAGAGCTCGCGCGCTTGCGCAAAATGCTGGAATTCTTCTTGTTGAACAATCAGCTGCGCAAGGCCACCAGGAACTATCCCAGCCTGCGGCAAGGCCTGCGTCGGGCACTCGGCGCCCCGCTGCGGTGGCGCATTCGTTCGAACAAATATTCGTTTCCGTGGGAGCTTTGGGTTGCGCGTTCCTTTGAACGCATCGTGACGCGTCGGTCCTTACTCACCGGTCAACCGCTTAGTACCGAGGTCAGCGAGTTGTGCTGAGACTCGCGTCAACCCGAATACCTGCTTTTCTGGGAAGGTCCCGTGGCTGATGTCCTGCTAACGCATTCCTATCATCTGCCGTATGACCGCAAGCAAGTGCGGAAGATGCAGCCCTATCCTCCTCTCGGAACTCTGTACGCGGCCAGTGTCTTGCGCCAGTGCGGAATTTCCGTTGCCGTATTTGATCCCATGCTGGAGGAACCGGAGTCAGGGTTTCGCAAGGCGCTCCTCAGCAACACCCCCAAGATCGTTGCGATCTACGAAGACGATTTCAACTTTCTAACCAAGATGTGCTTGACGCGCATGCGAGAAGTCGCGTTCTCGATGATTGACGAAGCGCGCAAAGCGGGAGCGCGGGTGATCGTGCACGGATCCGACGCCACTGACCATGCGATCGACTATCTCCGTCAGGGGTGCGAATTTGTCTTGATCGGTGAGGCTGAGCACAGCTTGCTTCAACTGGTGAACGCCATTCGCGAGGGAGGGGATTGCCGCCAGGTACCTGGAGTAGCCGCCTTGCAACGCGTGGGTTCTAAGCAAGTGCTTGAGAAGCGGGCGCCGGCACCCACTCGCCCGTTTGCCGGCTTCCCGCTTCCCGCCCGCGATCTAATCGACATCCAGAAATACCGGGAAGCCTGGAGCGGCACGCACGGGGCATTTTCCCTCAATCTAATCGCCAGCCGCGGATGTCCGTTCCGATGCAACTGGTGCGCCAAGCCGATCTTCGGAGACAACTTCCATGCGCGTCCTGCTGCAGAAGTCGCCGAGGAAATGCGACACCTTAAGCAGATCTATGGCGCGGGGCATCTATGGTTCGCGGATGACATCTTCGCCCTGAACCGGCACTGGACTCAGCAGTTCGCTGTTGAAGTAAAAAAGAGAGATGCCGCTGTTCCGTTCAAAATTCAGGCCCGTGCCGATCTGCTGACTGCTGACACCGTGGCTGCATTGAAGCGAGCTGGGTGCGCGGAAGTCTGGATGGGAGTTGAGTCCGGATCCCAAAAGATCCTGGATGCAATGGACAAAGGCCTTCAAGTCGAGGAAGTTGTCTACGCGCGAGAGAACTTGCGTCGAGAAGGCATCCGCGCTTGCTATTTCCTCCAATTCGGATATCCGGGCGAAACCTGGGAAGACATCCAGAAAACCATTGTGCTCGTTCGCGAGACGCGGCCGGACGATATTGGTGTCTCCTTCTCCTACCCGCTGCCAAACACGCGTTTCTACGATCGTGTGCGCCAGCAACTCGGGCCAAAGCAGAATTGGGCGGACAGTGACGATCTCTGCGTGATATTTAAAGGTGCTTACACCGATACGTTCTACCGCGCGATTCGCGATGCGCTGCACGCGGAGGTGGATTCCTGGAAGGGGAGCGCCGACGGCCAGCAACATTGGGAGCTTGCACGGTTGTGGAAGCGCGTCGGGTTGCTGGAACCGATCAGCCGCAACGCGGACGCGACCGACCTCACCGATGCGGAAAATGCCAGCGCCTTTTGCGACTCACGACGTGCACCCCAGCTGGTCGCCCTTCATGGACTCGTGAATTCCACTGGAGAAGCTTGAAATGGCCGACCTTCTCCTCACTCACGGATATTTTCTCTACGATGATCCGAAAGAATTGAAGATCATGAAGCCCTACGTGCCGCTGGGCATCCTCTATATTTGTTCGCACTTGCGAAACAAGGGATTCGACGTGCAGGTCTTTGACACGACCTTCTCGACCTTTGCAGATCTAACGCGACACCTGCAAACGGAGACTCCTTCCGTTTTGGGTGTATATGCGAATTTGATGACGCGCAAGAAGGTCGTCGAGATCGTTCGTATCGCGCGGCAGGCAGGTTGGAAGACGATCGTCGGGGGCCCGGAACCCGGCGCCTACGTCCGCGAGTATCTCGAGTCGGGAGCCGACGTGGTCGTCCTCGGCGAGGGCGAGATTACCATCGAGGAGTTGCTTCCCGCTCTGGAACAGTCATCCGATTCTGCACTCGCCAAGGTTAACGGGATCGCGTTTCTCAGCGCAGATGGGCAGGTCCGCCAAACACCCCCTCGCGCTCAAATTTCCGATCTTGACTCTCAGCCATGGCCGGCGAGAGACGCGATCGACGTGATGCGATATGTGCGGACTTGGCGCGACGCTCACGGCCAGGGTTCGCTCTCTTTCATCACCGCCCGCGGTTGTCCGTATCGCTGCAAGTGGTGCAGTCACCAGGTTTTTGGCATGACCCACCGCCGCCGTAAAGCCCTGGCGGTCGTCGATGAGGTCGAGTGGCTGCTTTCGACCTATCAGCCCGATATGGTTTGGATTGCGGACGACGTCTTCACGATTCACCACGGCTGGTTACGCCAGTACACCGCGGAAATGCGGCGTCGTGGCCTGCGCGTCCCGTTTGAGTGCATTTCCAGAGCCGACCGTCTAAACGACGAAGTCGTCGACCTTCTCGCTGAGCTTGGTTGCTTTCGCGTTTGGATCGGCTCCGAGAGCGGCTCGCAGCGGATCCTGAACTCGATGGATCGCGGCGTTACCGTCGAACAGGTGCAGACCGCGGTTTCCGCATGCAAAGTGCGAGGGATCCAGACGGGCATGTTCCTGATGTGGGGCTATGAAGGCGAAGAGTTACAGGACATCGAAGCAACCATCCAGCACGTCAAGCGCTCGGACCCTGACATTTTCTTCACCACGATCGCTTACCCCATCAAAGGCACACCGTACTACAAGAGTGTTGCTGACTCTCTGGTTCAGCTCAAACCCTGGCGCGAGACCTCCGACCGGGAAATCGTGACGCGGGGCCGTCGGCCGGCCCGATTCTATGAATTCGCTGACCGCCTTCTTCGCGATGAAGTTCAGCTCGCGCGTCTGGAACGCGGCGGAACAGCAAGTGCCGCGGAAGCGGAACTGCGGGTGCGCATTCAAGTGGCGCGCGAAAGCTTGTACGCATCCACGGAAGCGGTGGAGGCGTGATGCAGGGCACCTCACTCCGCGACTATGGCGCGTCTGCTGCGTTTGATCGCATGGCGGACACCTACGACGAGACCTTCACCCAATCCTCGATCGGCCGAGCGCAACGTGAAGTTGTCTGGAACTCACTGACGAAAGTGTTTCGTCCAGGACATCGCGTTATCGATCTGAACTGCGGCACGGGGGAGGACGCTTTGTTCCTTGCAAAGCACGGAGTCTCGGTAGTGGGTTGCGATGCGTCCGCGCGCATGATTCAAGTCGCCGAACGCCGCAAGTCACTAGAAGCGCCGGGAGCGTCTCTGCGATTCCGGGTACTCAGAAACGAAGATGTAGATGCGCTATCAGAAAGCGCCCCCTTCGACGGAGTGTTATCGAACTTCTCGGGAATGAATTGCGTTGCTGATCCGTCACAAGTAGCAAGGAAGCTTCGACAAGTCCTAAAACCACGAGCGGTCGCACTCATCTGCGTGTCGACGCGAGTGTGCTTGTGGGAGGTCGCGTGGTATGGTTCCCACGGCAATCTTACCAAGGCATTCAGACGTGTTCGCGGTCGTGCGCTCGCCAATCTAGACGGAATCACCGTGCCCGTTTGGTACCTGACAATCGCACGGATGCGCGGTTTATTTTCGCCATGGTTCCAGCTGCGATCTGCCCGCGCCATCGGCTTATTTGTTCCGCCGTCCTATGTGGAATCGTGGGCCCGAAAGCGTACGACTATCCTGGCGCGGCTGCAGGCGATGGACAGAGTCTTTTCGGCTTGGCCGGTTTTGCGCGCCGTTGGGGATCACGTCTTATTGGAATTTGAGAAAAGGTGCTAGCGATCGTGATCGCGGCCGAGCGACAAGTAGCACCGCGCAGTTTGCGGACCCGAGACTTCAAGCCGAGGATGCAATGATTATTCTGTATAACCCGCGTTCTACAAGACCTCGCAACAGGCGTTTACCGCTGTCGGTTCTGGCCCTCGGCGCCGTCCTCGAGGGCAGGGAAGACTACGAAATCGTTGATGGGAATTTGGACGACAATCCCACGGGCACAATTCTGCGGCTACTGCAGCAACGCGAAGTCGAGATGTTGGGTGTAACGGTGATGCCTGGCCCCCAGATGGCCGCCGCGGTGGAGAGTTGCCGCGAGATTCGGCGCCTCCATCCGAAGGTTCCGATCGTTTGGGGCGGCTACTTTCCCTCGATCTATAGCGACGCAACGCTAAACGCGCGCTACGTTGACTACGCCGTACGCGGCCAGGGCGAGGACACGCTCCTGGAACTCCTGGACGCCCTTCGCGGCAAGAAAAAGTTCGACCAGATCGCCGGTCTCTCCTTCAAGGACGTCTTCGGCCTTCACCGGCACAACCCGGAGCGCCCCATGAAAGGCCCGGACGCATTCCCTTGGACGCCGTTCCACAGAGTTCCCGTCGAGAAATATCTGCGCCCCTCTTTTTTTGGCAAGCGAACCGCCGTGCACCACGCCAGTATCGGATGCCCCTTCCGTTGCAGTTTCTGCGGTATCCACGCGGCCTACGGCAATCGCGAGCGCATGGAGAATCCGCAACGCACCGCGGCCATCCTGCGCCACGTGGTCACGCAGTACGGGGCGGATTCGGTCCAGTTTTACGACATGAACTTTTTCCTCCGCGAAGACCACGCTTTGGAGCTCTGCGAGCGCATCGCGCCTTTGAACTTGCGGTGGTGGTGCGAAGCGCGCATCGATATCGTGAATAAATACTCGGACGCAACGCTCGCCGCGATTCGCCGCGCAGGCTGCACCATGATCTTTTTCGGCGCCGAATCCGGTTCGGATTGGGTCCTCAAGGAGATGGAAAAGGACATCACCACTGAGGAAACGCTGAATCTGGCAAAACGCATTCGCCAGTTCGATATCATTCCGGAGTTTTCCTTCGTCATCGGAAATCCACGTGATCCGGAACGCGACACCCACGAAACGCTCGGTTTTATCCGCACTATCAAGCGCATCAACCCGAAATCCGAAATCATCATGTATCACTACACGCCGGTTCCGCAGCGCACCGCCATGTACGGCAACATTGACGGACAGATTGCCTTCCCCACCACTCCCGACGAATGGGCCACGAAGCGCTGGATGGACTACACACTGCGCATTAATCCAAACACCCCGTGGCTCGCCCGCAAGACAAAAGATCTCATCGACAATTTCGAAACCGTGGTCAGTTCACGATGGCCCACAGTGCAAGACATCCGCGCTCCACGCTGGAGCCGCGCTCTGCTCAAGGCTCTCAGCGCGTGGCGCTATGCCGCGCGAATCTACGCACATCCAAAGGAACTCCGTTGGGCGCACCAATTCATCAATCTTCGCAAACCGAAGGCCGAAAGCCTGTAGTCGGCTCGGGCGTCAGGGCCTCCGCGGCAGTTCCCTCGACAGGCGTCTCTCCGAGAGATGGCTATCGCCTGGCGGCGTCTGTCTATGACGCCGAGCCCAACCCGATGCTCTCGCTGGAAGAACGCTTCCTCGACCGACTTCTGCCCCAGGTCGAAGGACTGGACGTCCTCGACCTTGGTTGTGGCACCGGCCGCTGGATGGCAAAGCTCGCTGCGGAAGAGCCTCATTCATTGATTGGTGTGGATTTCTCCGCTGAGATGTTGATGCAAGCGCGGCGAAAGCTCGGAAGCGCTGCAAATCTCGTGTTGGCAGATTGCAGCAACATTCCGTTGCCCCGGTATTCGGCTGACCTGATTTTGTGTTCGTTCTTGATGAGCTACCTGCAAGACTCCGCTATTTTCGCGCAACAAATTCGCAGACTTCTGCGTCCGGGCGGCTCGATCTTCCTCACCGATCTTCATCCGGCGACCATCAGCGCACTGGGCTGGCGTCGCGGATTCCGTGTAAACGGTTCTTTCGTCGACATTGCAACCACTTCGAGGGCGGTCCAGGAAGTTGTTCGTTCCTTTGAAGCTCTTGGCTTACAAGCCCAAGCTCTTCTTGAACCGCGCTTCGGCGATGCAGAACGCGAACTCTTCAAAAGGGCAGGGAAGGCAGACGCGTTCCTAGCCTCGTCTGGGTTACCCGCTATCTATATCTTGCAGCTTCGCGTGCGCCGGCGTCGCACCTCGTTGCGGAAAAAGGCCGCGCCGCCCAGGACTTTCGTGCATGCTCTTGGTGCGCGCGTCGCTCTCGGCCCGCAGGAGAGCACACGAGCAGACCTGACCATCGAAGACGGCCGCATCGCTGTGCTGCAATCTGCCGATACCGCCTCAACACGTCAGCCCGGACCTAGCAAGCGCAGCGTCGATCTTGACGGTTTCCTGATACTCCCGGGCCTTGTGAACGCTCACGATCACCTGGAATTTGCGCTGTTCCCTCGTCTTGGTAAAGGCCACTACCGCAACTTTGTCCAGTGGGCTGAAGACATCCATCATCCCGAAGCCTCACCGGTCCGCGAGCATCGTGCTGTAGCCAAGAGCGTTCGCCTTTGGTGGGGTGGAATTCGCAACCTCCTCTGCGGCGTCACCACCGTATGTCATCACAATCCCTACGTCGAAGAGGTCTTCGACAATGGCTTCGCCGTCCGCGTCCTGCGTGAGTTCTCCTGGGCGCACTCCGTTCCTCTCGACCAAGCCTCCGTGCAGAAGCAAAAAAGCGCGCAGTCAGGTCAACCCTTCATTCTTCACCTTGCCGAAGGCGTTGATTCGCAAAGCGCCGCTGAGATCACTCAACTCGCCGCGCAGGGAGCCCTCGACCATCGCACCGTTATCGTCCACGGCCTCGGCCTCGATCACCTTGGATTCTCCTTGCTGCGGTCTGCCAAGGCCGCCTTGATCTGGTGTCCAACCTCCAACGTGTTTTTGTTCGGCCGCACTCACGATTACAAGACCCTCGAAAGCCTCCCGCGTCTGGCACTGGCCAGCGATTCGCCGCTCACTGCGGCAGGGGATCTGCTGGACGAAGTTCGCTTCGCCGCCAAAGCCGTAGGTCTTTCCGCAGAGACGCTCTATTCTCTCGTCACCACGGGTGCGGCCCAAGTGCTTCGGCTGAAATCCGGTGAAGGAACGATGCGCGTGGGTGCGTTGGCCGATTTCATCGCTGTCCAAGACACATCCCAATCACCAGCGCAAAGACTTGCCGCCCTGAACTACCGCGACGTGGAACTCGTCGTCATTGGCGGCCGAGTGCAACTCGCTTCGGTCGAACTGCACGCTCGTCTCCCGCGACTCGTCACAACCGGCTTGCGTCCTCTTGAGATTGAAGGCGTCATTCGTTGGATCCGTGCGCCATTAAATCGCCTTTTTACCGAAACACGAAAGCAGCTACCTGGCGAGATCAAACTGGGCGGGAGGAGGGTGCGCCATGGCCTCCCGGCATGAATTGGTCACCATCGCCGCGCCCGAGCGCGACACCGAGCGCCACCGTATCCGTCAACTTCCAGTTCTCGTCCTGCACGCGCACACCTCGTGCAATTGCCGTTGTATCATGTGCGACATATGGAAAAGCAAGGATTCACTTGCCTTGCGCCCCGCGGATCTGGAACCCCACCTCCAATCCATCCGGCGCCTCGGAGTGCGTTGGGTGGTTTTTTCCGGCGGAGAGCCATTGCTCAACCGCGACTGGCCACGGCTCTGCTCGCTTCTCCAGCGAGAGAACATTCGCCTAACCCTTTTGACCACGGGCCTGTTGCTCGGTAAGCACGCAGCTGAGATTGCCGCATGGTTCGACGACATCATCGTTTCCCTGGATGGACCCGAGCCGATTCACGACGCGATCCGCCGCGTCGATAGGGCGTTTAGCCTGTTGCGGTCAAGCGTGGATGCCGTCAGGCAACAGCGGACATCGATGATGATCACCGCGCGCACGACCGTCCAGAAGATGAACCATGCCCACCTGTGCGAAACGGTTGCCACCGCGAAGCAGTTGAATTTGAATGGGATTTCTTTTTTGGCGAGCGATCTTACATCCGAAGCCTTCAACCGACCGCAAGCCTGGCCAGCTGATCGTCAACGTGAAGTTGCTCTCTCGGCAGACGAAGCAAGCGTTCTCGACGCCGAAATTGAGTCGTTAATCGAGGATCACCGGGAGGAAATCGAATCCGGTTACGTTGCGGAGTCTCCTGAAAAGCTTCGTCGCATCGCCAGGCATTTTCGCGCTCATCTCGGTCTGAACTCTACCGAGTCCCCCAGCTGCAACGCGCCTTGGGCTTCTGCTGTGATTGAAGCGGATGGCACCGTCAGGCCTTGTTTCTTTCATCGGCCTATCGGCAACATCCATCACGCCCCTCTAGACGATGTGATCAACAGCGAAAACGCGCTTGCCTTCCGCTCAGGCCTGGACATTCCCAACAACCCAATTTGTAAACGCTGCGTCTGCTCTCTCAACTATCGCTTTTGACTGGCGCCGGGCGTCGCAGGCACGGTGTCGTCGCCGCTATAGATCGCCGGTTCTCCGAGGCTTCCGGCAGGCGGCAAGTGACGTATATAGAGGACCGTTGACCAGATCTCTTCGTCGGTCAAAATCCCCTTGGACCCCGGCATCCCCGAAGGGAAGATGCCATTGTCGATCACCCATTTCAGCTGTCCGTCCGTATACGACTGAATATACCCAGAGGCAAGCGACGGCACTGGCGGGGCCATATTTTCCGCAAACGGTACGCCAGTATTTTGTCCGTCCAGGCCGTGGCACGCGACACAGTAATGCGAAAAGTTGGCCTTTCCGCTTTCTATGTTTTCGGACGTAGGCGGCAACGGGTTCTTCGCATTCTTATTTCTCACAAAAACCCAGTGTTTCGCGTGCGTAACCGCGGCTGTCTCCCATTTTCCGCGTGGGGTTGCTTTGCAACCGGCTTCTGAAAATGCAAGAACAAGCAGCGCCGCCGCGCCGGACCCGAAACGCCGCGTGCTCATTCGACCACGTGAACCGTGAATACCATCGAGCCGTGACCCTTGCCGCAGAAATGCGCGCACTTGCCTTGAAACGTGCCCGCCGTTTCCGGCACCAACGTCAGATCTTCTGGCTGCCCCTTTTTGATCGCAGTTGTTCGAATGCCGAGTGCCTCGATGACCAGTCCATGCGTGACGTCCATCGATCGCACCGTAATCGTCACCGGGTCACCTTTCTTTACCGTAATTTCGTTCGGCGCAAATGAAAACCGGCTCGCGACGATCTCGATGTGTTGCGCACTTGGCGTCGGTTTAGGTCCGCCGCCAAGCACGGTCGCGCTTAAAGCGAGTGCACTCGCCGTAAGCGCTCCTATCTTAAGGTTCAAATTCATCTTGCCATGCTCCCTTTTTCAGCTATCTCAATTTGGCAGGCCGCGCTCTGAGGACGAAACTGCGGATTCGTGGCATCTTGCCCGCCCAACTTCCCACTGTTGATTCCGCGCGTTTCGCTCCATAGCGAATACCTAAAAAGTGTAGCCGTTGGCGTTTTGAAGAATGTCACGTTGAAGTTAAATAGGGGTCATCACAATTCGTCCCGGCTAGGCTCGCAAACCAAGGCGATTCATTTGCGCCCTGAGACTTTTACAAGTCCCTGACACTGCAGTGACACGCGGGCTGAACTCCCCAGCTAAGTTCTCCAGTGCGCGGTTTCGCGCCCCAGGAGAATTCCACCGTACGCCTGGCGCCCGAGAGGGTCCGTGCGCGACTCATTGCAAACCTTGACCATCAGCAACCCGCGGCTCATCGCCGACGACCCCGTGGTCGCAACCTCGGATCGTTCAAACCGCTACAAGTTCGAGTATCTTCCCCAATTGGACGGGTTGCGTGGTGTGGCCGTTGTTCTCGTGATCTTTGCTCATACGGTGTTGTCCGCGAATATAGCGAACAGGTGGTTGGTATTGTTCGGCCCCCTGGGCAATCTCGGCGTGTTGTTATTTCTCGTTTTGAGCGGATTTCTGATCACCCGCTTGTTATTCACGGAACGCCAGGAGACCAACGACGTCAACCTCAAGGCCTTCTACGCGCGTCGCATCTTGCGGCTTTTGCCGGCCTTAACTGCATTTCTGGTTGTCATGCTATTGCTCGAAAAATCGCGCGTGATTGCCCCCGTTTCAAATTGGGAGTTCGTTGCGTGTCTGCTTTATGCGCGTAATTTCTACGGCCACAGCATGGCCTTGACACACCTGTGGTCGCTGTCTCTCGAGGAACAGTTCTATCTTTGCTGGCCCCTTCTGCTGTGTGCATTGCCCGTGAAGCGGGTTTTTCGCACCGCGCTGATCGCCACGTGCGGGATCGCCGCCTTTCGCGCGCTGGCGATACACTTTGACCTGCTGAATCTTCGGCAGTCGATCCACGACTGGCGCCCTTATTTCCGATTCGACTCCTTTCTCATCGGCGCCTGCCTCGCACTGGCTTTGGCCTCGTTCCCGCGCTTGTTCGACCACCTTCGATTGATCATGCGGGGATTGCCGGTGGGCCTTCTTTGGGTCGCTCTCTTGGTTTGGTCGATGATCGGAACCCGCTTCAACTATTGCTTCTTTCAATCCATCCAACTCATCCTTGCGATTGTTCTCCTCACCCAGTTGGTCGTCGGTGAAGGTCGGTGGTCCCAGCGAGTCTTCCGGCACCCAGTGTTGCGTTGCCTGGGCAAGATTTCCTATGCGCTCTATCTTTGGCAGCAGCTGTTCACACTGGCCAGGCCCGCGTCGTGGGGAACCTGGCCAACATTTCCGGTTTGGCTCTTGCCGCCGCTCTTACTTGCGACGTTCTCTTATCACTTTATTGAGTCACCCGCGCTTCGCCTAAAAAGGCGCTTCGAGTACGTGCCTCACGGCGCCCTGAGCGTCAGCGGTGAACCGGAACTGTGGGCCGCGCCCGGCTCGGCGTGACCGCTGCAGACGACAATGGATCGATCGAGGCCTTCAGCTCAAACCCCCAAGCCTCTGGCGCAACGGCCCGCGGCTTGGTTGGTCCTTGCGAGCTTTGTATTCCTCTACCTTCACCTCTTCGTTTCTCTTTACACACCCATTTGGACCGGTGGCGACGAAACCATTTTCCTCGCCGACGCTTCCCGGATGCTCGAGGGCCAAGTCCTCTATCGGGATTTCGCGCAGATGACATTTCCTGCCACCGATTTCCTCTATCTTGCGGCGTTCAAGATATTCGGTGTTCGAATGTGGATTCCCAATGCTCTGCTCATCCTGCTGGGCCTCTCTTTGGTTTGTCTCACCTATTTCGTAGCCAAGAGTCTCGATACCGACAAAATGGCGCTCTTGCCTCCACTTCTTTTCCTGACCCTGGTCTATCGAAACCGACTGGACGCCACTCATCATTGGTACAGCGCAGTAGCCAGCCTGGCTGCTCTGGCCGTGCTGATAACGCGCCGCACGCGCTTTCGGATCGCGCTCGCCGGCGCCCTCTGCGGCATCGCGGCGTGTTTCACGCAGAGCTTGGGATTGCTGGTACTTGTGGCTTTCGGGATTTTCCTGATTTGGGAGGCACGAAGAACTTCGAGCGCACGGAAGACTCTGATCGCCAGTGAGTTGTTGCTTGTCTCCTGCTTTGCCGTTACCGTCTTCGTCACCACGTATTCCTTTGTTCGAGCGGCTGGCTTACAGAAATTCATCGACAACACGGTGATCTTCAGTTTTCGCTATTACCCCACGCTACCGGGCGGGAACGACTGGCGCGGCTACATGGTTGGCGCTTTGGAATTTCTCCACTGGCGACGTATCACGGATTTGGCGGGTTTTGTCTTGATCCACACATTGCTTCCGCTGGTCTATCTTCTCTTCTTCGTCCGATATCGCCGCGACTCGGCGAGAGAACCTGCCCTGCCTTGGGACCGGTTGGTGCTCGTCAGTCTCGTCGGAATCTTCTCTCTGCTCAGTGTCTCGGCTGCGCCTACGTGGGCTCGTCTCTACTATGTTTCGTTGCCGGCCCTGATTCTCTTTGTCTGGATCCTGCGGTCCGAAGGCAAGACCGGGCGAATCCTATCAACGGCATTGTTTGCTTTTACGTCGATCCTTCTCGTTGCTCTCCCAGTGGCAAAACAACTCCATCGTCCCTATTACCTGGACCTGCCCACGGGTCGCACCGCCTTCCTGAATCGCGACGCTTACGATCGATATCGCTGGGCCGCTTCCGAGACGCATTCCTCGGACTATTTCTTTGGGGGCTTTTTCCCGGACTTTTATTTCCATTTGAATCTGAGAAATCCTGGCCCGGTCCCTTTCATAACTCCCTACGAGTACACGCGTCCCGACGAAGTCCAAGCCATCCTCGTCGGTTTAGAGAGACATCGGGTCAAAATCATACTTTGGGCCCCGTCGCTCGACACTCCCGAAAATCCGCTTGGCGACCATCTCGGCCCTTTGCGCGGTTATCTCCGAAGCCGCTATCACGTTGCGAGAGACTTCCCAGAGTTCGCAGTGTGGCGGAGAAATGATTGACCATCATCTCGCGCGCCGGACAAACCCATGCACAAACATGACCCTCAATTGACGTTCGCGTGACAAGGCCCAGACGCCCCATCGCTAACATCAATTTGTCTTTGCTTGCGCTCCGCTGACCCCCTTCAGCATGTGCCGGCAGGGCGGACCGAGTCTTCACTCGCCCGCCCGATCCTTTGACGATGAGGAAACGATGTTTGTAAAAGTTTTGTCTGTTTTGTCACTACTGTTGTCGAGTGCCGTCATTCTGTCTGCTCAATCAGAGACGACGCCCATCATCTCCGGGGGGGTACAGTACCTGAGCACCACGGCGGGTGGTGCCACGGTCTTCCAGCCTCTCATCTCCCCCGTCGTTGCGGTTCCCATCGGCGACCACTGGCTTATCGAGTCCCGAGCCACCTTTGACGAGGTCGTCTTCCGCGAAAACGGCTCGAGCGGGCCCTACCACGCGCTCACTTTTTCCAGCGTCGACTACTTGCAACTCGACTATGTCGCAAATTCTCATTTGACCGTCGTCATCGGCGAGTTCCTCACGCCGTTCAACATCTACAATGAACGCCTTGGGCCGGTCTGGATTCACAATCTCGCTGACGCTCCGCTGATCACTGGCATCGGGACTCGTACGTCTGGTTCGAGCGACGGCGGCATGGTTAGGGGTGTCGCGCTGGCCCGCAAGAATTGGGAACTCAACTACAGCGCCTATTTTTCCGCTCTGGTTCATGCTTCTCAGTTCGGCGCGGGCAGGAGTGCCGGCGTTCGCGTGGGCATTTTTATCCCCGCTAAGCGCCTCGAACTGGGCTTGTCCTACCAACGGTTCCTTCAGGACCAACACCTGAACTCCTGTGGCAGCTATGTCGTTTGGCAGCCGGGCAGCGCCCCCTTCGATCTGCGAGCCGAGTATGCGCATACCCGCGGCGGGCAGGGTTACTGGGTCGAAGGTGCCTATCGATTCTCGCGATTCCGTGGCGAGAATACTTGGCTGGGCCGTCTTCAGGCTGTTGGCCGCATGCAGCAGTTCTATCTGGGTACGCCAGCACCCGACGATGCGGTACCCGGCGCAGACACGCAGAGGGTGGACTTCGGCTTGAACTACTACCTTCCGCACAACTTCCGGCTCAACGCCAGTTATGGGCGCCAGTTTAGCTCTCTCGGCAACTCAAACATCTGGAATATCCAGATTACCTACCGATTCCTTTTCCCACTCATTCCCGGAGGCTCCCAGTGAACTTCACAGTCGCCCTTCGTACAACTTTCCTCGCTCTATTCCTGACCGCAGTCGGCGTTGCCGCTCAGAACTCGGCTTCGCAATCTAAAGCCGGCGGTTCGAAATCTTCTGCGCCGCAAACGGGGAACGCCGAAAGTGCCCAGGGTGAAAGGTTGTTCCAAACGCAATGTGGCCGCTGCCACACGCCACCCGAAGATCTCTCACCGCGCGAGGCCAAGGCCGTCCTGCGTCAAATGCGTGTACGAGCCAACTTAACCGCCGAAGATGAGCGTTTGATCCTCAAGTACTTAGCACCGTAACGTCCAGCGACCTGACTCCCACAGCGATGAAAACGAGTTCACTTCCGGTGACCCTCAGCACCGGGAACGGCTCCCGGCAGACCACTCTGCCGGAAACTCTTCTCCGAGCCGGGATGCTTCGGCGCCAATGGCTCGCGTCAAGGTGGACGCCCAATTCACGTTGGACCACGACAATCGGCGCACAATCGATTTATGTCGATCCATTGTTCCAAGAGCTCTCCGGCTTCGATGCATCGACGAATTCACTGGCCCACCACTCTTGCGCGATACAGCGCAGGCAATCCAATACCCCTCTGGCAATCGCTAGTAAACAAAACCGCCTTTGAATCCAGTTCCCAGGCCGGTGAAGTGTTGACGCATTTCCCGCCTGCCAACTGTTCCGCACGATCGCTCCCGGCTCTTCGCAACCAGATCTGGCGCCCACCGTCCGCTTTCACTTCGAAGGCAACCCACTTTTGGTCGGGGGAAACAACCGCGTCCGTATTCGAGACGCCGTCAGGCAAAACCGCTGGCCCCGCACTTCCAGTCGACGGGTCGAACGCCATCGCGGTGGACTTCCCATGAGTTATTAATTCAAAATAGATAGGGCCGTCCTTCGCGACAGCCACCGGATGAAAGGCCTCTCCGTCAAAACGCAGTTTCTGGCTTTGACCATCGTGCAGCCATACCAACAAATAACGGCCGTCCGCGATGACTTGACAGAAAATTCCCGCTTGTGACACGGCAAATGCGGACGTTAAGTTCGCCGCGGGGCCCTGACGAAGCATCACCTGTTCGAACCGTCTCCCCGGCTCGCACCCATAACTGGTTAGATGGCGTCTTGCGTCAATCGACGCGAGCAGTATCACCCCAACCGCCAGCGCTATCGCCACCCTTGCTCGAAGGGCACGCCAAAAGCTCCATCCAACGCCGAAAAACAATGCCAGGAAGATCCACAGCTTCGGAAACGCTGGCGTCCACTCCAATCGCAGAGGAAACCCCAGCAACACGTAGGTTGCTACCAGCAATATTCTTTCGCGTTTGCCGGCGTCTTCCATCAACAACACAATAGGCGGCAAGAACAGAATGAATGCGTACGAGCCCAGGTTCGGCGCCGCGCACAACGTGGCAATGATGAACCATGCGAACGCGCGCCGATCGAGTTCCATGCGATTGGCAGCCACGCCGGCAGTCGCGTAAACCAATATCGCGATCGTTGCAAAGGGACGAAGAAAAAAGAACAACCACGGAGCGCTCCAGACTGGATTGGGGTTCAGTTCAGGTTCCCGCAAAAACAACCGCCGTAGCAGTGCCGTTAAAGTTCCGGTTGCAGAGTGGTAGGGGTTTCCCGCGTCCCCATCGACCGCTCGAGCGAGGATGTCCCGCAGAAAATAATTCACGTCGTGCCAGCCAAACAACGCAACCGCTACCCCGGCCGAGAACGCGATCACCCCGACCATTCCGGCGACCGCCCTCCAATTTCGCCTCGCCGCGAAATACACCAGAAATGGAGCGCCGTATAATTTCAGCGCGAACACCGCGCCACAAATCGCTCCGCTCAATGCCCATTGCTTCTGCTGAAGAAAATAGAAAGCGAGCGTCAGCAAGAAAAACAGGAAAATATAGTATTGGCCTAAAAGAAAGTTGGATTGCAGCGTTCCATATCCGGCAAACAGTATCAGCGCGATATGCTCGAAGCGGAAACTCGTGATCCTTGACAGCAACCAAACTCCGCCGATCAGGAAAATCAGGTTTACACTCAGCCAGATTCGTTTGGCCGTCTGTGCCGGGAATCCCGCCACAGGCACCAGGGGCAACATCGTCAGTGGCGTCTGCGGAATATATGTCCCCAGCGGCTCTTCAATTCCCGCGAAGTTCATTTGCCGCTGAAACCACGCCCAGTCGTAATACTTGATTAACGGCTCGCCGTGCCGCACCAGGACCGCGGCTGTGTAGTAATTGGGGAAATCGCTTTCGTCGATGTTCCAGCCTTTGTGAAATGTTCGCCCCAAAAACAAAGCTAAACACGCCAGCGCCAGGATCCTGGCTAAACTCCGAACCTTCATATCGGTCGCGGTACAAGTGGCTGGCTCTTTTCCAACGCAGCCAGCTCGGCGCCGCTGATCAGCGGTCCTTCCTCCAGATAGTCCTTATCCAGATTCAGGTTCCACAAGTCAAAATGTGACCCGGCCACGTTTCGTGCCGCCAGTATCCCCGTGAGCATCGAGTGATCCTGATTGTTGTAGCGGTGCATGCCATTGCGCCCAATCAATTGAAGGTTCGGAACGCTCGCCAGGAAGTCCCGCACGACCGCCAGTCCTTGCTGATAGCCGCGATCATATACGGGGTACGCCTTTGGCATTCGAACAACAGCTCCGTCTACGACCCGGTCTGCCCGTACCAACCCCAAATCGGCCATCTCTTGTTTGGCCAGCTCGATCAACTCCGCGTCCGGGCGATTCCAAAGTGTGTCCCCCTCACTGCAAAAGTATTCCACGCCAAGGCAAGTCATTTCCGGGTTTGGCGTCATCTCCGGACTCCAATTCTTGTAGTTCTGGACGCGCCCGGCGATCACTCCCGGTTCCTGCAGGTAAATCCAGTTGTCGGGAAAAACCTCCGACGCACGGACCATCAGGGCCACCGTGATGAAGTCCCGGTATTTCAGTTTTTCGCCAACTCCCTGAAGCGGTTCTGGCGCGCGGGGTTCGAACTTCTCAATCAGATCGCGAATCGCAACGCTGCTGATGAAATGTGATCCTTCCCACGCCCTCCCCCCAGCTTCGGCGGCCACAATCCTTCCCGCCCGCCAACGAAGCCGCTCCACCGGAGCGTTCAGAACAATCTGTACCCCTTTCTGCTCCACGATTTCTCGCATCCGTGACCACAACATTCCCGGGCCCAGCCGCGGATACTGAAACGTCTTGATCAGCGTTTTGATCTCTCTTCGGCTCCCGGGAAACATCGCGTCACGCAGCAGCGACCATAGCGACAAGCCTTGGATCCGCTGCGCCGCCCATTCCGCTCCGATTTCGCGGCAATCCATACCCCAAACTTTTTCCGTATAGCTCTTGAAGAACGTCTTGAACAAACGCTGCCCAAACCGGTTCGAAACCCAGGTCGCGAAATCATCCTCCGGCAATCGAGGAAACGCTCGGTTTTTGACGAAGCTTAACCCGCACCGCAATGTCTCCAGCAGTCCCAGCCTGCAGAAAGCGTCCAGGGGCTCGAGCGGATAGCGAAAAAAGTTAGATTTATAGTAGATGCGCGACAAGCGCGTACACGTAAGCAGGTCCGCGCCCAATATCTCGCGCCAAATCTGCTGGACCAGCGAAACTTTTGTATAAAACCTGTGCCCGCCGATATCGAAACGAAAGCCCTTGTAGTCGACGGTGCGCGACAGCCCACCGACAACCGCGTCCCGTTCCAGCACAACGCACGGAATCCCCAGGTTCGAAAGCTCGTACGCCGCCGTCAGTCCCGCAGGCCCCGCGCCGAGAATTACAACGGAGGATTCGCTGTTACCCGCTCTCCCCTTCAATTTGAGCCTCGGCGCAAGTAGCGATACAAACCCGACTCAAAACGGTATCGAGCTGCACCCGCCGATTTGTCACCGGAGCGTCAAGAAGTGGTCATCATCTGCGCTTTTGGCGCAGGCTTTGGGGGTGATGCAGGCGGGGGGACGTCGGTCGCGAACGGAGCAGGGAATTACCGGGGAACCACAAACTACCTCTAACCAAGGCTGCCAACATCGACAGCAGCCGCCTTAAGAGGAAGGCAGCCCTCATCGACATCGGTCGAGCAACTGCTTCTGGTTGGCTACCGCGAACTACGCATACAAATTGACGTGACCACCCTCACCGCCATTCTTCTGCGGGTTGCCCTGTTCGTGGCCGGCGTTGTTTTGTGCCACCTCTGCCGCTTTGGTTTCCTGCGCTTGTTGGGCGGGCGTTGCGTTTCCCGTGGCTTGGGCGGTGTTCGCCTTCGACCCGCCGTTCTGTGCTTTCGGGGATGCGTGCGCGAGCGTATTTTCAGCCTGGGCCGGGTGTGATTGCGTCCGTGCATTAATGGACATGGGCTCACCTTCTTGCTTCCACGCAAGATAAAACTCGCTTACGTTATCGGCAGAAAGGCACTCCGACTTTAGCCCGTTCACATTATTTTTGCGGACTCCAATGGAAGCAATCCCACCGCTTCTGACCGACCACAAGCAACTTTCCGCAATTTAGTCCGCCGGTTCGCTCGCCACCACCACGTGGGTTCGCCGGCTAGGCACCAGGCTCCGCACCAGCACATACAGCACCGGAATGAACAGCAGGTTCAACGAAGTAGCCGCGATCATCCCGCCAAAAACCGTCGTGCCCACCGAGATTCTTCCAGCCCGTCCGGCTCCCTGGGCAAACACCAGCGGCACAACGCCCAAAATAAATGCCAGCGATGTCATCAAGATTGGCCGCAGCCGGATCCTCGCAGCTTCAATCGCCGCCTCCACGATTGACAGCCCTTGTTCCCGCAACTGTTCTGCAAACTCTACGATCAAAATCGCGTTTTTGCTCGATAGCCCGATCAGCATCACCAATCCGATCTGACAAAACACGTCATTCTGCAATCCGCGCAACGCCTGCGACCCAATCGCACCCAGCAACGCAACCGGCACCGCCAAAAGCACGATGAATGGCAATACAAAGCTTTCGTACTGCGCCGCCAGCGTCAAATACACCACCACCAGCCCCAGCCCGAAAAGCAGCGACGCCTTTCCGCCGGATTCTAGTTCCTCGAGCGACAATCCGCTCCATTCGAACGTCATGCCATTGGGCAACGCCTTGCGCGCCAGTACCTCCATGTCCGCGATGCCTTGTCCGGAACTTCGCCCTGGCGCCGAGTTCCCATCAATTTCCGCCGATCGGAACAAATTGTAGTGCGTGATCACCTGCGGATTCGCCGTCTGCTCGATGGTCACTACGTTGTCGAGCGGAATCATTTTCCCCGTATCCGATCGCAAGTAATATTGGCGGATATCCTTGGCTTGTGCCCGGAAGCCTTGATCGGCCTGCACGTACACGCGATACGACCGGTTGTTGAAGTCGAAATCATTCACGTACACCGAGCCCATGTAGACTTGCAGCGCGTCGGTAATCTGGCTGAACGGCACTTGCAGGCTCTTCGCTTTCTCGCGGTCAATGCGCACCAGATATTGCGGGTCGTTCGCGGTGAAGCTGGTAAAAAGCCCGGTCAAATCTTTCCCCGCGTTCCCCTGGGCTACCAGCGTATTGGCAGAATTCGCGATGGTTTGTAGCGAGTTCCGTCCCAAATCTTCGAGCTCGAACTGGAAGCCGCCGAATTGGCCTAGGCCCTGCACCGCCGGAGGATTGAAGGGCACCACCAATCCGCCCGGAATTCCGAACAGCGGCCCTCGCAATCGCTGGATGACGGCAGCCGCCCCGTGGGTGTCGCCTTTTCGCTGATCGAACGGCAACAGATTGGCGTAAATGATGGCGCGGTTGGGGGCGTTTCCCGCTTGGCTGAACCCCGCCACCGTGAACGCTCCGTTGATTTCTGGAACCTTCGCCAGCACCTGCTCCACCTGGGCGCAAATATCCCGGGTGTAGGTCAGCGACGCACCCTGCGGGGCTTGAATGATGAACATGATGTAGCCCTGGTCGTCTTCAGGAATGAAGGCGCGCGGCACCAGTTGATAGACCCAGTAGGTTGCCCCGAGCACCGCCGCAAACAGCACCAAAGCCGCGAATCGCCATGCGATCGCCTGCCGCACGGTCACCCGGTAGGCGTTCGTCAAGCCTTCAACCCCCCGGTTGAAAGCCCGAAAAAAACGCCCCTGCGCCCGTTCCCGGTGATGCCCCAGGAAAATAGCGGATAGCGCTGGAGTCAAGGTCAGCGCATTGAACGCCGAAATCGACACGGAGAAAGCAATCGTCAACGCGAACTGCCGGAACAAAATGCCCGTCGTCCCCGGAAACAGTGCCACCGGCACAAACACCGCCACCAACACGAGCGACGTAGCGATCACCGCCCCGGCCACTTCCTTCATCGCTACCGACGCGGCGTTGTGCGGCTCGGTAATGCCCTCGGTAATATGCCGCTCGACGTTCTCGATCACCACGATCGCGTCATCGACCACTAAACCGGTAGCCAGCGTGATGCCAAACAGCGTCAACGTATTGATCGAAAATCCAAACAGCTTTACGAAAATAAAGGTCCCGATCAGCGAAACCGGGATCGTGATCGCTGGGATAAATGTGCTGCGCCAATCCTGCAAAAACAAAAAAATGACGACGACCACCAGGCACACGGCTTCAATCAACGTGATCAGCACATCTTTAATCGACTCGCCAACCACGGTGGTCGAGTCAAACGCCACCGCATACTTCATCCCGGGGGGGAAATTCTTCGAAAGCCGCGCCAACTCGTCCTTGGCCGCCTTGTCTACGTCCAGGGCATTCGCGCCCGGGAGCTGGGTAACCGCGATACCCACTGCGTCATGGCCATTGAATCTCAGCAGTGAAGCGTAGCTCTCCGCACCGAGGTCCGCGTGGCCCACATCTTTCAACCGCACCAGCGTCCCGTCGGTCCCTGATTTCAGTACGATATTGTCGAATTCCGACGGCTCGGTGAGGCGCCCGATCGCTCGCACGCTGATCTCATAAGCCTGCCCCTCATTCGAAGGGGGCTGTCCAACCTCACCGGCCGCCACCAGCACATTTTGTTCGTTCAAGGCGGCCAGCACTCCAGTCGCCGTCAATCCCCGCTGCGCCATCCGCGCGGGGTCCAGCCACAAGCGCATGGCATATTTCCGCTCACCGAATACGATCGCGTCCCCGACGCCCTTCACGCGCTTCAGTGCGTCTTTCACATAAATGTCCAGGTAGTTGCTCAGAAACAAACTGTCGTACTGCCCGCTCTCGGTGTACACGCCGGCGCCAAACACAAACCCGCCCAACTGCTTGGTGATGATCACACCAGTGTTCTTAACCGTATTCGGCAGCCGCCCCAATGCCTGGTTCACGCGGTTCTGCACGTCCACCGAAGCCAGGTCCACATCGCGCGTCACATCAAAGGTCACCGTGATCTGGCTGGTTCCATCATTCCCGCTGCTCGACGTGATGTACTTCATTCCCTGCACGCCGTTGATCGCCTGTTCGAGCGGAATGGTTACCGCCGATTCCACGGTCTGCGCGTTCGCACCAATGTAAGCGCTCGACACCACGACCTGCGGCGGAGCCAAATTAGGGAACTGCGCAATAGGCAGGGAAGGAATAGAGATTGCGCCGCCCAGAATAATCAGCAGCGCGCAAACCGTAGCAAACACCGGACGTCGTATAAAAAAATCAACAAACAAGCTTCCATCCGCCTTTAGGCAGCACCGGCACTGCTGCCTGTGTCCTCAACTTCAACGTAGACCTGCGCTACAGCGCTTCTCCATCGAGCGCTGCAATCGCAGCCCAATCACAATCTCTCCGCACCCTCTTTGCTCCGAGCCCCCTGCCCTCGGCGTCAACTCTTTTGATTTTACGGTGCTCGTTCCAGAGAAAACCTACTTGCCAACCCCACCCTTATCCCTGCCGCCATCCGCACCCAAAACCTGCTCCATCACCGGCACCCCATCCCGCAAAAACTGCAAACCCGAAACAATGATGTGGTCTCCCGGCTTGAGCCCGTCGAGCACCGCATAGTCGTTTCCAACCGTGTCCCCTACCTTCAGCAACTTCTGCCGCGCCACCGACCCCTGGCCCTCTTTCACCGCCAAAAACGCAAAAAACTCTCCATTGATCCGGGTAATCGCAAGGACCGGTATCACCGTCCCGTCGTGCGAGCCCCAGACCACTTGAGCCCGCACCTGCTGCGCAATCCGCAAACTCCCCGACGCGTTCTCCACCGTTGCCTTCGCCAAAACCGTCTGCGTTTCGGTGTCCACTTGCGGCGATATAAATGTAATCCGCGAATTCGCAAGATCGCGCCCCGCCGCATCGATCAAATGCACCGGCACGCCCAATCGCAAATCCCTGGTGCGGTCCGCCGGAACGTAGATGTACGCCTCCACCGACCCCGGCTCGTCGACCGTCGTCAGCAACGTCGTCACCGCCACGCGATCTCCCACGCGCACCGGAACGTCGCCCACAATCCCGTCCATCGGCGCCGCCACCGAGTAGTAGTGCAATTCCACCTGCTGCTGCGCCACTTGCTGTTCGAGCGACTTCAATTGCGCCAGCGAAGCGTCGTAATTGGTTTGCGCATTGTCCAGTTCCTGCTTCGCAACCACGCCCGCTTCGAACAACTTCTTCTCTCGGTCCAGTTGTACTTTGGCGTAGCGCAGATTCGCTTCCTGTGCCACCCGGCTGGCTTCCTGACTGGACACCGTAGCCTGTTGCTTCAACGGGTCGATCTGCAAAAGCGGTGTACCCGCTTTCACCCGGTCGCCTGACTTCACGAATATCCGTGTGATCTGCCCCTCGACCTGCGGATTGATTGTCGCGGAATGCCGCGACTTCAAGATGGAAAGATATTCCGTGGTGTCCGGAATCTTTTGAGACTTCGCGATCTGCACCTGCACGGGCATGGCTTGCATCGCGCCTTCGGCCCCGGCATTTACCGCCGAAGTCTTTCCGCACCCCGCCGTTAAGGTCGCCAGGCCAAGTAGCCCTGCGGTGCACACGAACGCATTAAACCGGTGTTGTTGGTTCCACCCTGGATGAAACATTCCGAGCACTTCTCCCTGAAGCCGCGTTCCCGCCGCCGCTATCTTGAAATGTTACGCGAACTTAGAGTCGCTGCCTAGGCACACCGACAGTGATTAAGTTAGACGCCAGGAAGGGGATTCCGTTACTTCTCAAGTCGGAGGTGTAGGGGCGCCAAAGCGCGCCACCTCCAACCCGCGCACCCAGCCCTGCTAATACATGTCCCGCGGATCGATCGGCTTCCCGGAAAGCCCCAACTGCAAAACTTCCATCTGCGCCGGCCGGTCAAACACTTTCCCCGGAAACAACCTCTTCGTGATCACCCGCACCCCGCCAAACGCAATCCCCAAAACGAAAGCCATCACCATAAGTACCATGGTCGCAATAATGATCTTCACCAAGGTGCTGGTAATCGGTGGATCGGTAGCCGTGGTGCTCGGCTCGTTCCAGGTAACCTCAGTCTCGTAACGAACCGCCCCCCGCAATTTCTCTGCATACTCCGCTGAGGTAGGCGCCAAAACAATCGACAGCAGTGAACCTTTTCGCTCAATACTGCTGGTGCTCAATTTCGCGTCGCGCAGAGCCCTCTGCAAATGCCGCAAATGCAATTCCGCCAACTGCGGGGTCGGATAGTCAATCAGCAGCAAGGTCGCCTCATTCTTGCCGCTCTTGTACTTCGCGAACATCGCTTCCGCGCCCGCATTAAATCCCGCGACGTCGGCTAGTCCCACTCCTTCCGCGTGTCCGAGTTCAGTAGCCGCCTGGCGAAATGCAATCGGCCCGAGTGCGTACCGCTGCGCGAACGGCTCGTTGCCCCTTTCCGGCATATACGTCGCCACCGGAGGAGATGCCACGCCGTCGGATACAGATTTTTCCCATGCCAATAGTTGTTCGAGGTCCTTGGCAGAAGGATCGGAGATCCCCCGAATCCAAAGGATGACGTTACTGTTCACGACGACTGCGTTATTCGTATCCATCAACGCAGACAAACCGCGAAGAAACGTGTACGCCTCATAGGCCCCGGTTGAGTCTCGAAAACGGTATAGGGTGAGCGAGATCTGGCGATCGCCGTTCTGGTAGGTACGCGATTCATCATGGAGGTAGCCCGATTCTTTGAAAATGTCAGATGGCGCTCGTGTGCCGGTCAGCGGGAGTGTGTCGGTCGTAGACAGCTTGGTCCAGGATCCAAACTTGGCGGGCCACTGAACGTCGGCAGCTCGCAGCGATGGCACGAGGAAGAAGGCTAGGGAGCAAACGACGGAGATGAAGGATCGCACTTGCATTAGACCAATAATGTTAGACACCAACAGACTAACGCTGGTTCCGCGTTTGATCAACTGAGGCGGCTGCAACCGAGCGTCCTGCGGGCGTCAGCGGTAGTTTCGGCAGGTTCCCGGTCATGCTGTTCAAGCTCTGCAGGTAGCTCGCTACACCTTGGTATAGACCTTCGGCAACCCGCTGCCGGTGATCGGGCTTCTTCAATAGCTGCTCGTCGGCAGGATTGCTCAAGAACGAAATCTCCGTCAGGATCGACGGCATATCCGCGCCGATCAGCACCACAAATGGCGCCTTGCGCACTCCGCGATCCTTCACCGGCTTGTAGGTCTTCTGAATCCGCTTTGCCAGCGAATCCTGAATGTCGGCGGCAAATTCCCGAGACTCGTCAATCTTCTCGCTACGCGCAATCTTCTTCACCAGATCTTCGAGGTCGTGCACGCTCTCCTGCGCCGTAGCATTCTCGCGCGAAGCCACTTCCATAGCGTCCGGCGAACCCTTCAGGTTCAAATAATAGGTTTCGATCCCGCGCGCCCCATGGTCGTGGCTCGAGTTCGCATGAATCGAGATAAACAAATCCGCCTTGGCCTCGTTCGCAATGTGCGTGCGCTCTTCGAGCGGGATAAACGTATCGTCCGAGCGCGTGTACACGACATCCGCGCCTGGTAATCGCTGCTGAATGATTTTCCCCAGGCGCAGCGCCACATCCAGGCAAAGATCCTTCTCCATCAATCCTGTGGGACCAATGGTTCCGGTGTCATGCCCGCCATGCCCAGCATCGATCACAATGCGCCCAATCTTCAACCCCAGCGTGCGCGTAAGCGTCGACTGCCCGTCTCGGGTCGGCGTAGCCGCCGAGGAAGGCTGGATCAAGTCGGGCTTCGTAGAAGTATTCTTCAACGATTTCGAGCGGGAGCCATTGGGCGAGCCACCCCGCACCAGAGAAGGAGGCAGTCCGGCCGCAGCCGTTGCCGGTTGTGCGCCGCCAGCTGCAGCAGCCCGAATACCTGGACGCTGCTCAAGTGCAGCGGTGACGTCCAGCACTCCCGTGTCCCTAGCCTGCTCCGCCGATTTCTGCTGCGCCGCAGGTTGCGGCTCAGCCGAGCGTTTCCCTCCTGCGGTCCGCGTCGTCCCCGTGTTCGGATACAAATCGATGATCAATTCTGGCGGGTTGTCCTGCAGCGTGGCGGTGTAATCCTTCACGCCATCGACATCCAGCACCACGCGCACGATCCCGGCATGATTCTGCGCCGCCCGCACCGCGGTCAGCAGCTCGCCCTCGACGCGAACGTTAGCTTTCGCGACTTCCGGTGTTAGCCGTGCCGCGTGAATATCGAAAAATATCCGGTCCGGGTTCCGGATGCGCGCCGACGAATACTGCACCGTGTCTTCCAGGTCGATCGTCACCCGCGTGGAGTCCGCCGAAGCACTCGTGCTGATCCGCCGCACGCGCGGCACGCTGCCGCCAGGCAACGGCGGCGGCCAGGGCGCTTCGCGCTTCATTTCGCGCGGGAGTTCCGCCGATTCGTCTGACTTCGCCAGTGCCGATGCAGACGATTCTGCTGTCGGGTTGCGGGCCGGTCCGCCGGGCGCGCTCTTCGCCGCATTCGGCGGCTCCACGTTTTGCAGCAGCGCCAGTTCGGCGCGCGCTTCCTGCGCCTCGCGACGCCGCGGCGACCGCGGATACTTCTTCAGGAATTCATCGTAAGTCTTGGAAGCCAGCTTGGGATCCCCGAGCTGATTTTCCGCCAACTCCGCCATCTTCAGCAGGGCGTCCGGTCCGAACTTGCTGGCAGGATATTCGTGAATCAAAAAGCGATAGGAGTCCACCGCCTCCTGGTAGTAACTCCGGCCAAATCGATCGCCCATTTCCACGCAAAGTTCCGCGATCGCCACCAGCGCCTCGGGCACTTCCGGCGCACGCGGCGTAATCAAATAAACCCTCCGGTAGGTGGAAATCACTTGCTTGTATTCCGCCAGCGACCGTTTGTTCGCTGCCTTCTCGTTCAACGCCGTGCGTTGGTCCTCAGCCCTGGCGAACTGCACCGACGCCGCTTGCCGCTTCATGTTGGTGCTAGCCGTCGCCGACCCCTCAGCGGCAAAGCAGGGAAGTGCGCAGAAGGCCAGCAGGCCAAACGAGAGGAGCAAGCGGATGTGAAGCAACCGCCGCTTCGGTGCGACGATACCTGGCGACAGGAAAACCGGCGAAGCGGGGGCGAACCCCTTGTGGAAAATTTTTGGACTCGCGGCCATACCCGCCTACGCCCTTACTCTTTGCGGCCCAGACCAGGTCAGGGGCACTTTATTCGTTGGTGAATATGATGCGGCCGGAAGGATCCACGTTCTTGTGGATGGCGCGAGGATTAACCCAAAGATCCGAAAGTCTACCCGAACCTGGACGGAAGTAGGCACTCTGTACTTTCTGCACGTAGCTACGCGTCTCTCGAAACGCCGGAATTCCATGAGCCCTGTCCACGGCCCCCTCTCCGGCATTATAGGCCGCGAGGGCCAAATCGAGGTTACCATCATACCTCTCCAGCAACGTCTTTAGGTACTTAACCCCAGCATCGACGTTCTGTTGCGGGTTGTAATACTCGCTAGCTCCAAATCGCTGCGCCGTCGTCGGCATCAGCTGCATAAGCCCCACGGCACCCTTGCGGGAAATTGCCGAAGAGTTCCAGTTCGACTCGGTCTCGATCACAGCACGAACCAGCGCGGGATCCACTTGATGCCGGTCCGCCGCTTCGCGCACAAGCTTTTCTGCCCCGTCGCGGTCGATGCTCATGGCCGGTCGGCCGCGTCCCGTGAACGAAGCCTCCGCGGGCATATAGATGGCGGCATGCGACTTGGCAGGCAGCAACTTGGTCTGCACGGGTGGTTCCGCGTTGATGAAGAATCGGCGGCCGCTGTCGTCCACAACCTTGGCAATTTGGGCGTTGGCTGGATTTCCACAGAACGCCAGCGTACCCAAATAAGCACAAACGCAGAGAACCGCGCGTTTCGTCATCATGGGCCGGGGAAGGCTCACAAAACCTCTTTCAAATAACTCGCGGAAGTTTACGGTTTTGGTCCGTGGGGCGTCGATAGTACGAATGGGTGTCCACCGACGGACACGCTTCTGGCACTGGGGATCATAGCAAAGCCTCGACCATGGAGGGAACGGCCGAAAGGGCACTTTTCAGGCCCGCTGTGTCTTTTCCGCCAGCCTCGGCCAGATCAGGCCGTCCGCCGCCGGACCCCCCGACTTGCTTGGCCAGCGCCTGTATCAGCTTGCCGGCATGGACTTTAGCGGTTAGGTCTTTGGTAACTCCGGCGATAAGAGCTACCTTGCCATCATCGGGCATGCCCAAAGCGACGACACCCGAGCCCAGCTTCTGCCGGAGGCTGTCCACGAGTTGGCGCAGACCTTCGCGATCCACATTGGCAACCTCTTCGGCAATGACCTTTACGCCCCTGACCGTGCGGGCCTTGCCGACCAAATCATCGAGCTGGCCGAGAGCGCCTTTGCGCTTTTGCGTTTCGAGATCTTTTTCGAGCGCCTTCACCGTTTGCGAAAGCTTTTCCACATTGGCTAGAACGTCGTCTTCGCCGACATTCAGCTTGCTGGCCACCTGCGAGAGGATTTGCGCTTGCTGCTGGTAGTGCTCGAGCGCCCCGATGCCGGTAACAGCCTCGATTCGGCGCACCCCAGCGGCCACGGATTGCTCGCCGACAATCTTCAAAACGCCGATATCGCCGATGCGGTGCACGTGCGTGCCGCCGCAAAGCTCCTTGGAGTAGAAACCGCGGGGCGCACGCCCGTCGACCATGGTGACGACGCGGACGTTGCTTTCCGGGTACTTGTCGCCAAAAAAGGCCAGCGCCCCGGACGCCAACGCGTTGTCAAGGGAGGTGACCGCGGTGTCGATTTCGGTGTTAAGGCGAATCTCGTCGTTCACTTGCTGCTCGATGTCCCGCAACTCTTCGGTATCGACGTGAGCGAAATGCGAAAAGTCGAAGCGCAAACGATCCGGAGCGTTGAGAGAACCAGCCTGCTTCACGTGTGTTCCCAAAATATTCCGCAGTGCCGCGTGTACCAGGTGCGTGCCGGAATGATTGCGCATGATCCGCGCCCGGCGCTCCGCATCGGCAACGACAGAGAGGCGATCTCCGACGTGCAATGTCTCTTTCGCATTGACTTTGTGGGCGATCAATCCAGCGACCGGATAGTACGCGGACGTAACGACGGCCAGCAGCTGCGAGCCGGAGGCGTCGAAAAACGCCCCGGTGTCGGCCACCTGGCCGCCGGATTCGGCATAGATCACGGTGCGATCGAGAACGACTTCGCCCGATTCGCCAGCATGCAGCTCGTTGACAGGGCCGCTGTTGCCAATGATCGCCTCAAGGCGAACGTCTTTTGCAGTCGCATCGTGATAGAAATCCTTCTCGGTCTTATATGTCTCGCCGATCTTGGCATACGCTGGATTGGCCGTATCCTTGTGGGCGCCTTTCCAAGACGCACGGGCGCGCGTTTTCTGCTCCTGCATCGCCCGGTCAAAGCCTTCTTCATCGAACTTCAGTCCTCGGTCGCGTACCGCGTCCCGGATAAAGTCCGCCGGGAGGCCATACGTGTCGTAGAGGCGGAATGCCTTGTCTCCGGCGTAGGTGCCGTTCTGGTCCACCCCACTGCCCGACGCGCCGGGTTTACCCAGATCTGCCTCCAAGCGGGGCAGACCTGCTTCGATCGCTCGAGCGAATCGATTTTCCTCGCCGCGAATCGTTTCAACGACACGGACCGAGTGTTCCACAAGTTCAGGATAGGCTTTGGCCATCAAATCGACCACGGATCGTGACATTTCAAACAAGAACGGCTTGGTCGCACCGAGGACGCGGCCATGGTAAATGGCGCGGCGCATGATCTTGCGCAGGACGTATCCGCGACCTTCGTTCGACGGTACGACGCCGTCGCTGATCAGGAATGTCGCTGCACGAGCGTGATCGGCGATGACGCGAAGCGAAGCGGCACCGCCGCGGCCCTCTTCCAATGCCTCCTCTTTCTTTTCGTCCACGCCGCAGAGTTCCGCCGCGCGTTTGAGGAGTGGGACGAAGAGATCGGTGTCGTAGTTTGAAATGACGCCTTGCAAGACAGCGGCAACCCGCTCAAGGCCCATGCCGGTGTCGATCGAGGGTTTGGGGAGTGGCGTCAGCGTGCCGCTTGAGTCGCGGTTGAATTGCATGAAAACAAGGTTCCAGATTTCGACGTAGCGGCCACAATCGCAGGGGAATTTGCAGTCGGCGTGGCTTTGTTCGGACGCGGATGGTCCCAGGTCGTAGAAAATTTCGCTGCAGGGGCCGCAAGGGCCGGTGTCGCCCATAGCCCAGAAATTATCCTTCAGGCCGGGGATAGGAACGACCCGGTTTGGTGCGACATTTTGGTCGATCCAGAAACCGCGGGCTTCTTCATCCACGCCAAGCACTGTTCCGGAAGCGACCTCCGCGCCGCCAAAAACCGTGGCGTATAACTTGGCTTTGTCGATGCCGAACGATTCCTCTGAGGTGAGTAGTTGCCAGGCATTGGCGATCGCTTCTTTTTTGAAATAATCGCCAAAGGAGAAATTGCCCAGCATCTCGAAGAAAGTGTGGTGGCGCTTTGTGAAGCCGACGTTTTCGAGATCGTTGTGTTTGCCGCCGGCTCGGACGCATTTTTGGGCGCTGGCAGCTCGGTTGTAGTCGCGCTTTTCGAGGCCGAGGAAGACCTCCTTGAACTGGTTCATACCGGCGTTGGTGAACAGCAGGGTGGGATCGCCGTGGGGGACAAGCGAACTGCTGCGGACGCGGCGGTGGTCCTTGCTTTCAAAGAAGCTCAGGAAGGCCTCGCGGATATCGTTGCCGCTCCAGAACTTGCCCGTTGAATGGTCGCCGGTCACGTCAGCCTCGATGGTCGTGGGAGTGCTAACCCCGAATTATGGCAGAGTTCTGGCGCGGTACCAATCGTTGGACCTCCTGGGGAGAATCCCAGAACACAACGTCACAGGTAGGAAGCACAAGGCGGCGACAAGAGCGAGTGCGCAACTGCTGTAGGCACCCGATCCAGATGGAGACGACGCGTGGGTAACAGGCGCGAACGCATTTATCCCGTTCGGCGCCGCTGGTGTGACTCTGATTCCGTGGATGTCGAAGTGATTCCGCCGGGTGGGGCCTGGGTGCAGGCCACTCTTGACCGGAATCGCCTGTCGTAGGCGAATCTCTCATTCGGTCTCGACGTCGGGGACCTCTTCGCTGGTGACAGCTTTCAGTTCACGCCGGATGGCGTCGGAGGGGAAGCCGGCGGCGAGGAGGCTGCGATAGAGGGAGGCGATTTTCTTGTCACTGACCTCGCCTCGCGTGAGTCTTAGTTTGCGTTCGATGCGATAACGGATGGTGGAGCGCTCAGCGGCTTCATCGGAGGCATCTTCGATGGCGGATTGGATGTAAGCGTCGGGGACGCCGCGAGCGCGGAGATCGCGGGCGATGCGGAATTTGCCCTGGCGGCGGATCTCGGAGCGCTGGCGAACGAATTGTTTGGCGTAGCAGGAGTCGTCGATCATACCGTTCTCCTTGAGGCGTGCGACGACGACTTGGGCGAGAAGATCGCTACTGGCGCGGCGCTTGAGGAGTTTTCGAATTTCGTGGACGGAGTGGGGGCGGCGCATGAGGGCGCGGAGGGCGACGTCGTAGAGTTCGGATTCGGTGTCGAGCTTGCGGGGCTTGGAGAACACGAGAAGAAGCATAGAAGTAGTGACGTAATGAAGTAAAGATGGGAAAAGGCAGGGCCTGACAAATGGGGCCGGTGCCGACCAATCAAGCCGCGGTCCTTCGGCTTCGCAGCCCACATTCGCGCAAGCGTGAGTGCAGGAAAACGCGGACCGCTCGGTTCGGGATGACGGAAAAAAGGCCCGATCAATGCGTACGCTTCGTCGAGATCCGGCTCTCTGTTATTCGGTGGCCGGTTTTGCCCCGGGGAGACGGCTTTTCAGGAATTTGATTTGGCCGTCGTGGTTCGATTCGTGTTCGGCTACGTGGAACCATTTGGCGTAGTTATTGGCCTTGAAGTCGCCTTCGTTTACAACGATCGTCAGCCACTTGTCGTCGCGCTTGCGGAATTCGGCGAGATTTTTTTCGCGGGATTCGTGCAGCGCGGTGAGATAAAAGTCGAGACTATGGCCCTTGATGGCTTTGCGGGCGGGTTCGCCGAGATTCATGGGGATGTCCCATTTCTTTTTCTCGTCGTCCGGCCAGGAATCCCACTTCATACCGCCGAAGGTGTTTAAGCCGTAGTAGTGGTCGGTAGCCGCGAGGTGGAGAAGTAGCGCTCCGATGGTGTTCGCTTTTGCGTCGAGCAGGTAGTCGAGATCCTGCTGCGACATGCCTTTGACGTTGTACACGGCCTGCTCGCGAGTGAAGGCGAGCATCGAAACCAGCGTGCCGATTTCCGGCGAGAAGCCGGGCTGCGGACCGACGATCCAGGCCTCTTCCTCTGCCGCAACGGCGGGTTGGGGCGCGAAGGCAAGGGCGGAGGCGCCGGCGGCGAGGCCGACACCCGCCTTCAAGAAAGTGCGGCGATTCGGAAGGCATTCCGTGGGAAGCACCGTGTTCTCCGTCTGCAAAAACAGCGAGATGGACTTGATGGGTGAGGCGATCATACTGCGACCGAGCGAGGGAGGCAACTAGTTGGGGTTTGTTTGGGCGGACTGAATGGATCGACTGCGGGCTTCGATCTTCGCAGCTTCTTCGGTGCGGCCGAGCTCGCGGAGGGCTTGCGCTTCGGCCGCCAGATCGCGGACTAGATAGGGGCTGCTGGCACCGAATTGCTTTTCCTCAAGGGTGACAAGACGACCATGACAAGACTGTGATTTGTCGGGCTTGCCCCACTGGTCGTAGAGAGAACAAAGACTCGTCAGGGGGATCGCTAGGCGGTTGTCGTCTGCGCCGTACATGGTTTCGTAAATGCTTACAACGCGGAGTGAAGTAGCTTCCGCTTTCGGGTAGTCGCGTTGCATCGAGTAAACGTGCGCGAGACCACGCAGACTCTCTGCTACCGCGTTACTGTTTTCGCCGTACGTTTTCTGATTCAAGTCGAGGGCCCGAGAGAACCGAGCTTCGGCCGCGGTGAAGTCCTTCTGGGCGAGCGCCAGCAAGGCGAGATTTTGCAGTGCGGGGGCAATCATCGGCGATTGGGCGCCATAAAGTTTTTCGGATAGAAGGAGCTGGCGCTTGTAGGCTGCCTCCGCGTTCTTGTAGTCCAGTCGCCAGGCGTAAACGCTGCCGAGTTGACCCAGGGCTTCGGGTAGCCGACCGTCCTGAGGCTGAATCTTCTCCGCGATGTCTATCGCTTGTCTCGCGGAGGTTTCGGCGTCGTTGAAGCGTCTCTCTGTTGTGGCTTGGGTGCTGGCCTGCATCGCCGCATGGAACTTTTCGTCGGGGGCGGTGGAGGAGTTTGCGGTACGTACACTAGCTTCCAGAGAGGTGGCCGCAGAGGATCTACCGGACGATCGCAGGTCAGCCAGATGCTGCCGGAAGCGCTGCCGAGCGCTCGAATATTGATGTTGCGCATCAAAGAAGATTTGGGCAAAGCCAATTTTTGGCGGAGGCTCGTCGGCTGCAGCCTGACGATAGTTCTGCAGGGCGGCAACCCAGTCGCCTTTCTTTTCCATGGCCAAAGCCAAGTCGAGTCGCCCCTGGAGTTCCTTCGGCGCGATGGACAGCGCCTCTTTGTACTCGGCAATTGCGGCATCGCGATCGCCGGAGCCTTCCAGGGCTTGCCCGCGAAGATCGTAATTGTTCCAGTTGGTTGGATCTGCGTCCTCGGCGCGCTTAAGTTCGGAGATGGCGGCGGGGAAGTCCTTTTTCAGCAGAAGCACGCGGCCGGCGTCGGTGTAGGCGCTAGCAAATGTGGCATCGAGCTGCTGGGCCTTGCGATATTCCTGCAACGCTTCGTCGTATTGTTTTTGTACCTCATGCACGAGACCAAGGCCGACGTGAGGGCTTGGATTTGCCGGGTCGAGGTCCGCGGCGACGCGGTATTCCTTTTCTGCTTCTTCGTATCTGCCGGTCTGGTTGAGGGCGCTTCCCAAGCAATCGTGGCAGACCGGCCAGTCTGGGGCGAGCGCGGCAAGCTCGCGGAATTCGGTAATTGCAGCACCGGGATCGGTGTGAATCAGCGCTGCGCCAAGGTTCTGCCGGGCGTTGAGATTACTGGGATCGACGCGCTTGACCTCGCGATATTCGCGGATGGCGGAAACGAAATCGCCCGCATCGCCGAACGTCACCCCGAGATTGTAGCGCGTAGCGACATCGCCAGGGTTCAGAGCAAGAGCCTTCTTGTACTGTTCAATCGCGCTGCGAAAATCCCGAATGTCCTCGAAAAGAAATCCCAGGGCAGCGTAACCGAGTTCGAAATCGGGCTTGCTGCGAACCGATGCCTCCATCTCGGACTTGGCGGCGTCAAACCTTCTCAAATTGCGCAACGCTAGTCCCGCATTCAAATGGGCTGAGGGGTCATCGGGATTCCGTGCGAGAGCCGCTTTGGCTTCGCGGAAGGCTTGCTCGGGATCTCCGGTGTAGTAGCGAGTGAGGCTCAGCCTCGTGTGAATCTGAGGAAAATCGGGATCTTGAGCGACGATTTCGGAATAGACCGCGTCGGCGTCCTCGTATCGTTTCCGATCGATCAGGATCAAACCGGTGACGAATCCCGCTTCGGCTTTCCCCACCCGGGCATTGAGCGAGGTGCTCAACTCGATCGTAGCGTCATCCAGTTGGCCTGCATGGATCATTCTCCCGGCGTTGCTGAGGTGCTGAAGAAGAGCGGAATCGTCGGAACTCTCCGGAGGCGCTGCCGCCACGGCCTTCGCCGAATGGAGCGCGGCCAGGATTCGCGGGTCAACGGAGGCGGCCTTCAGAAGCCCCGTGTACTTGTCGTCGCAAGTGAAGGACACGCCATAGGAGCGGATCTCACTAACAATGTTTTCGGGAAGGCTCTGACCGGCAACGAGCGCAAGGAGTTCGCCTTTCGTGAGAGGTCGAGGAGCGCTATTCGCAGGCCTGCAAGCCACCAAGGCAATCAACAGAGTGAAGATAAGCGATGCGAAGACAACTTTTCTAGCCATAAGTCACCCCGGGTCTGGTCTTGGCTACCTGCAGAACGCAAGCAGTTACTTGCGGGCGAAACGCTCGAAGTCGGCCATTTGGCGTTCCATTTCTTCGCGGGCGGAGTCGGAAGCGGAGCGGACGCCTTGGATGCGCAAGCGGAATTCGTCCGGGTTGGAGGAGCGCGACAAGGCTTCCTCGAGAGTAATGAGTTGCTTGGTGTAGAGATCGAAGAGCGATTGATCGAAAGTTTGCATGCCGTATTGGCTGCCGCCGGCCGCGATGGCGTCGCGAATCAGGCGCGTCTTGTCAGGATTGATGATGCAATCGCGAATGTAGGCGGTGGCAATCATGACTTCGACGGCGGGAACGCGGCCCAGGTCGTCGGCGCGACGGACCAGACGCTGGGAGATGACGGCTTTGAGGGTGGCGGCCATCTGCAGGCGAATCTGTTTTTGCTCTGGTGGCGGAAACACAGCGATGATGCGCTGAATGGTTTCCGTGGCGTCCAGGGTGTGCAAGGTTGAGAAAACGAGGTGGCCGGTTTCGGCAGCCAGCAAAGCGGTAGAAATGGTTTCGAGGTCGCGCATTTCGCCGACCAGAATTACGTCGGGATCTTGGCGCAAGGCAGCGCGCAAGGCAGTGGAGAAGTTGGCGGTGTCCACTTCGACTTCGCGCTGGTTGATGAAGCTTTTCTTGTCGCGGTGCAGAAACTCGATGGGGTCTTCGATGGTAATCAGGTGGTCGGAGCGGCTGGCGTTGACGCGGTCGATCATGGCGGCGAGGGTCGTGGATTTACCGGAACCAGTGGTGCCGGTGACGAGCACGAGGCCGCGTTGCTCTTCGCAAATTCGATTGACGACGGCGGGAAGATTGAGCTCTTCGGTGGTACGGATCTTGGTTGGAATTACGCGCAGGACCATGCCAACGTTGCCACGTTGCTGGAAAACGTTGACGCGGAAGCGACCGAGGCCGGCTACGCCGTAAGCCATGTCCAGTTCGGCGGTCTCCTTAAATTTTTGCTTCTGGCGGTTGGTCATCATGCTGAAGGCCATGGAGAGCATTTCTTCCGGCGTGATGCGAGGGACGTCGGTCAGCGGAGTCAACAAGCCATCCACGCGGAGATAGGGGTGGTTGCCGACTTTGAGGTGCAGGTCAGACGCCTTATTTTCGACGGCGCGGCGAAGGAGATCGTCAATATTCAGTGCCATGAAGTGTAGGCTCCGCGAAAAATCCGCAATACAGCGAAGTTAGCATTCGAGGAGTGAGCGGGCAACAAATGCAGAGCAATACGTTGCGCGGTAGTTAACTGCGCTGGTGGGCAGTCGAGCGGGAGAAACCGAAAGTTCGGCCCTGCCGGGAGTGTTCGTACGTGATCTAAACCCCACCCTTTAACCCTTCAAGCCAAGGTAAACGAGGTCGGCCACCAGGGCTACGCTTTTTTGAGGTAGAGGGAGTCGTAAAGGAGGCCGGCCAGGAAGCCGCCGGCGAGGGGGCCGACCCAGTAGACTCCCCAGTTGGCCCAGTGGGAGGAGGCCAGGGCCGGGCCGAGGGCACGGGCAGGGTTGAGGGCGCCGCCGGTGAATGGGCCAGCGACCAGGATGCCGAGAGCGAATGTCAGTCCAATGGCGAAGCCGGCGACAGAGCGCGCGATCGATTGGTTGTCGTCAACGGCAATGGCGAAGATGACTAGGACCAAGAAAAAGGTGGCGACGGCTTCAAGGACCATAGCGGAGAGGCGGGGGAGATCGCGGACCATCTCGGGGGTGCCGAGAGCGACGGCGCGCCAGGTGTCTTCGGGGATGATGACTTTGAGGAGGAAGGCTGCGGCGATGGCGCCGGTGAGCTGCGCGGCCCAGTAGAGGGCGACGTCGAGAGTGCTGATGCGCTTGGTAACCCAGTAGCCGATGGTTACGGCGGGATTGAAATGGCCTCCCGAGACCTGAGCGAACGCGGTGAACATGACGGCGATGGCGAGGCCGTGGGCTGCGGCGACGCCCAGGAGGCCGAGGCCGCCGGCACCGTGGAGGAACTGATCGGCGCAGATGGCGCCTTCACCGAAGAACACGAGGGCGAAGGTGCCGAGGAACTCGGCGGCGAGCTTCTGCGGGATGTTGAACATCCGGAATCCTCCCAGCCGGGAAGGGATGCGCCCCGGGGACGCGAGGGATTCTAACCGGAAGAGGGGTGAGGTGCCATAGGGCGGTGGGACAGTGAGGTTGCGCTTGTTCGACAGATGGTGGCTAGGCGAATAGGCGAAGTGTCGACGCGTGATAACGGGCCGGAGGCGGATTGGGTAGGTCAGCGCGATTTACGCGATGACAATCCCGGCTGGGCGGGCGTTGGGCGACAACCTCTGTTGCCCGACCCGACCAAGCGGACCGAATCGAGGGGGATCGAAGTTGTGGTTCGCCAAAGGCGCCCGCCACCCTCCCGAAACTCAGGGTAAACGGCCGGCGGCCGCTACGACTGCGTTTAGCGCGCGGTGGTTACCGGGGCGTTCACTGGGGTTAGCCAGTTGTGGTGGTCGGGTTTGTTGCCGCTGGTTATGGCGAAGAATTCTTCCTGAAGGCGGCGGGTGACGGGGCCGGCTACGCCTTTGCCGACCTGGATATGATCGACCGAGCGAATCGGGGTGATCTCAACCGCGGTGCCAACAAAGAAGACTTCGTCAACGATGTAGAGCATTTCGCGTGGGACGACGGATTCCTTTACCGGGATCTTCAGATCTTCGGCCATTTTCACGACGGAGTCGCGGGTGATGCCAGGGAGGATGCTGGTGGCTAGGGGCGGTGTGTAGAGAGCGCCGTCGTGCACAAGGAAAATGTTCATGCCCGAGCCTTCGCTGACGTGGCCGTCATGGTCGAGCGCGACGCCTTCGGCGTAGCCGTTAAAGGAGGCCTCCATACGGATAAGTTGGGAGTTCATATAGTTGGCGGCGGCCTTCGACATGGCCGGCAGCGTATTGGGAGCGATGCGCGTCCAGGAGCTGACACCGATGTCGACGCCCTTGGTTAGCGCTTCGGGGCCGAGATAGGCGCCCCAGGTCCAGCAGGCCATGTAGCAATCGATGGGAGAACTGAGCGGGTTGACGCCGACTTCGCCGTAGCCGCGCAGCACGATGGGCTTGACGTAACAGGAGTTGAGCTTATTCCGGCGCACGAGCTCGGTCGCGGTGTTGCAGAATTGGTCGACGGTGAAGGGCAACTCCATGCGATAGATCTTGGCGGAGTTGATGAGGCGCTGCATATGCTCGTGGAGGCGGAAGATGGCCGGGCCTTGCTTGGTGTCGTAGCAGCGGATGCCTTCAAAGACCGCCGAGCCGTAGCTGACCACATGGGAAAGGACGTGAAGGGTGGCATCGTCCCAGTTGATCCAATTTCCGTTGTGCCAGATTTTTTCGGTCTTGGTGATTGGCATGTGTGCTCCCTTTTGGTGTGCAGCCGCCGCGGCTGCCGGAAAATGCAGAATACGGTAGCCAAGCGCGAGCGTCAATGCGTTGGGCGCAGCAAGGTAACTTGGAAGAAAACCAATTTGGAGTGCTGGTGCGGGACGTTTAGAAGGGCCCGTGGTTCGGTTGATCTTTGTCGGAAGGATCGGCTGAACCGGGAGGCTGGCCAGTCTTCACGGGCGACGGATTGTTTTTCTCGAGACGCTCGAGAGCGAGGTAAGCGGCTTGAGACTGCAGCAGCAATGTACCTTGCTGATTTTCCCATATCCCGAGGAGGATAAACGGCAAGGCGGTAGCGGCGGCCCAGAGTTTGGCGTTGCGCGGGATCTTGGACTCGGGCTCCCAGCGAAACAGCTGCGCGGCAACGAAAAAGGCGAGGATGGCCCAGATGCCTAGCGAAAAGGCTTCCACCAGGACCTTGCCAACGGGTTGAGAGAAAAAGGTGGCGGCTTCGAGGCCCCAGACGAGATAGGTCGCGGGCAGGAACAGTGCAAACTTCTGCGCGACATGAGGAAGGTAGGGTAGCGGCATGGTCGCGCCGGAGAGAAAAATCAAGGGCAGCCAAATGAGCTGGTTGAGAACTTGCGTTTCCTGCATGGTGTTGGTGACGCTGGCGACGATGAGTCCCATGGAGGCGAACGAGACGACACCGACGGTGACGAGAACGAAGAAGGCCAACATATTGCCGAAGTCGGTGACGTGAAAGATGATTCGAGCGAAGAGCAGTTCAAGGGCGACGGTGGGAACCGTGAGGACGTAGTTGGCGACAATACTCGAAGCGAGCATGTCGCTGGCAGTCACGGGAGTAACGTGAAACCTGCGCAAGATGCCTTGTTCGCGGAAAGTGACCAGCGCAGCGCTGAGCCCCCAGAAGCTGCCCATCACCGCTAGGGAAATGACGGGACCGAGGAAAAAACGAACCGCGCGAGGGTCGCCCTTGGCGAAGACGCCTGCGTAAAGAAAGAAAAAGCCGAAAGGCATGATCACGCTGAAGAACAGGAACATCTTATTGCGAAGCGTGAGGCGGATGCGCATGCGCGTAAGTGTGAGGAAGTGTTTCAATCGCGTAGCCTCCTGCCCGTTAGTTCGATGAAGACGTCTTCAAGAGAAGGTGTGGCGATTTCCAGGCTGACCAGCTCGTTGCCTTGCGCTTCCAGATATTTCACGAGGGCGACGATGGCTTGCGGCGGCCGCTGGCAATGGAGGGCATAGCCGCCGTTGAGATTGCGGCAATCGGAAACGCCATCGAGGTTGGTCAGGACGGCTTCAGATTCGGGGCGCGCCAAGCGGACTTCGATGCGCGTTTTGTCGGCGGAGCCGGCTTTGAGTTCGCGTGGTGTACCGAGGGCGATGACTTTGCCGTGGTCCACGATGGCGACGCGGTCGCAAAGGTGTTCGGCTTCTTCGATGTAGTGCGTGGTCATCACGATGGTTTTTTTCTCGCGGCGAAGTTCGTCGATGATGTCGTAGATCTCGCGGCGAACCTGGGGATCAAGGCCGGCGGTAGGCTCATCGAAAAAGAGAACGCGTGGATTGTTGACAAGGGCCATGGCGAGGGCCAGGCGTTGTTTTTGGCCGCCGGAGAGCTTGCTGTAAAACGTGTCACGTTTTTCCACCAGGCCGAAACGCTTGAGCAGTTCTTCGGGATCACGGCGGCGGGAGTAAAAACCGGAGAAAAGTTTCAAAGCTTCGAAGACCTTCAGCTTATCGGGCAGGGAAGTGGACTGGAGGGCGGCGCCGATTTCGTTCTTGAGCTTTTCCGATTCGCGCTGCGGGTCGAGACCACAGACCGAGACGCGGCCGCTGTCGAGAGTGCGGAGGCCTTCCAGGATTTCGACCGTGGTGGTTTTGCCGGCGCCGTTGGGGCCGAGCAGGCCAAAGACTTCGCCTTCTGCTACGGTGAAACTGACGCCGCGGACGGCTTCCACGTCGGCGTAGCGTTTGACTAGATTTTCTACCTGAATTACGGGTTCGGGCATGGTTTGCGTCTTTGGGCGGTGCGATCGTCGCCGCCCTAAGTTTCCTGCGTTCGCGAACGTATAGCATACCGCAGATGGTTGGACACTGTCGGCGCGCGGGTGTATTCGCGCTTAGGCCTGATGAACGTGTAGGTGTGGCCACCCAAATCCCGCCCTCCGAACAAGGAGGGCGGTTACAGCAAGCCGCATCGCTCACTTGGTAGAGCGTTTGCGGCCTGGTTTTTCTTTCGCAGGTTTGGCTTTTGCCTTGGATTTGGTTTTGGTTGACGGAGCCCAGAGATAGTGTTTCAGGTCGACGCGAGATTCGAGGACGCTTACGCCTTCGCTTTCGAGGAGCTTTTTCTGGAGGGAAGCAAAGGGTTCACGGATTAGGATCTTGCCGCCTTCGCCAAGAACGCGATGCCAAGGGATGCCTTTGCCTGAAGGGGTGGCGGCCATGGCGCGGCCCGCGCTGCGTGCACCGCCGGGCAGACGCAGAAACTTAGCGAGTGCCCCATACGATAAAACCCGCCCGCGGGGAATTTGTTTCACCAGGCGGTAGACCGGATCCCAAGACGACATTCTAGGTTCCTCAGTTCGAATCGCGTCAGAAATGACGCTGCGCGACATAGTAACGGTACGAGAGAGTGGCAACAAGACTAAACCGCCGCACGCGGGTTTAGTACGCTAGAGGTCGCGAGGCGATGGAGCCGTTGGACAAAGACGAAGAAATTACAATGCCGCGACGCGGTGCAAACGAAGCGGCCGTTTTTTACAACAGCGAATAAGAGCGCAGCGGCATCTAATGAAAGAGAGCACGCGTAGACGAAACAGAGCAAACGCTGGCGGCAAAGCGAGGATGCGCAAGTCAAATGAAACGGAGCGAAAAAAGTAATGAATCGTTCAAAGCAGTGGGATGTATTTTGTTGCTGTAACGCATTCGAAACATTTGTTGCAAAGTGGCGAGTTTTCAGTTGAAGCGTGTAGTGGAAGCACGGTACACTACACGCAGGGTCGGAACCGCAAGGCAAAGTTATGGCGTTTGTGCGACGCAAAGGGAAGAAGTTCTACCTGGTACACAACGTGCGCCGGGGCGAAAAGGTGAAGCAGATTCACCTGGCGCGCCTTGGTGAGCGCGCGCAAATCACCGACCGAGTGGTGCGCGAAGTTTCCAAAAAGCACCCGTTTGTGGAGCTCAACTGGCGAACTCTGCGGGAGCAGATCAACGGCCAGCAAGTGGATCTGGCGGATTCCGATTCCCCGGTGGTGCAGAAACTGGTGGGGGATTTACGGGATTTGAACCTGGAGTTGGCGGACTTATTCCCGCCGGTTCTCCGAATTTCTGAATCGTCCGGCGTGGCCGGGGAGTTGCTGCTGCAGTTGCGGCTCCTGCAGTCCACGCTGCAGGTCAAGTTGTCGCAATTCGACCTTCGACGCGGACGATTTGGTAGTGCGTCCTCGCACTCGCGGGACGTCAGGAGGCGGCCATGAAAGACATCATCCTTCCTTTGGACCCCAATCAACGCAGCACGGACACGCTGGAGTTCCAAACAGCGTTACGCGCGAAAATAGTTGGGCAGGAAGAGGGTGTGCAGGCGCTGGTGGATTTGTACCAGGTGTTCTGCGCCGGCCTGAACTCGCCCGGACGCCCGGTGGGGAACTTGTTGTTCCTCGGACCAACCGGTTCGGGAAAGACGCGCATTGTGGAAGCGGCCGCGGAGATTCTGTTCGGGGACGCGCGCGCGCTCATCAAGGTAGATTGCGCGGAATTCCAACACTCGCACGAAATTGCGAAGTTGATCGGCTCGCCCCCGGGCTATCTGGGACACCGCGAGACCCACCCGCTCATTACCCAGGAGGAACTCGCAAAGAGCCACTCCGACAAATTGAAGCTTTCGTTTCTGCTGTTTGACGAGATCGAAAAGGCTTCCGACGCGCTATGGCAGTTGCTGTTGGGCATGTTGGACAAAGCGACCCTCACACTTGGTGACAATCGCCGTGTGGACTTGTCGCAGACCGTTATCTTTCTGACATCGAACCTTGGCAGTGGTGAGATCACCGAACTAATGAACGGCGGAATGGGCTTCGTGCAGCCAGCAAAGGACCAAGCTGGCGTCGGGTTGGAACAGAAGGTCGAGCGAACGGCCGTGGAAGCGGCGCGCAGGAAGTTCTCTCCGGAGTTCATGAACCGGCTCGATAAGCTGGTGGTGTTCCATCCGCTGCAGCGCGAACAACTGGAAGAAGTTCTGGACATTGAACTCGGTCAAGTGCAACGGCGCGTGCTGGAAACGGCGAAGGGGCAGTTTCTGTTTCGCGTGACCAATCCCGGCCGGGATTTCCTGCTGCAGGAAGGTACCGACCAGCGCTACGGAGCGCGGCACCTGAAGCGTGCGATCGAGCGGCACGTTGTGTATCCGCTGGCGAACTTGCTCGCAACCGAGCAATTGCGCTTGGGCGACCTCGTGCGCATCGATTGGGACGGCGAGCACAAGCAACTTACCTTCGTTCGCGAGGGCGAGGGCGCGTTGGTTCAGACCGCGCCGGACCCGACCGAAGCGAAGGCCGCGGCGGCGGAAGTGAAGGATGGCCGGGGTGCGGATGCCCCCGCCGAAGCTGTAGCAGAGGGGAAGAAGTCGCGGGCTGCTTTGCCTGCGGCGCTGCCGGCAGCTGCACCGCAAGCGCGGAAGAAGCCGGAACGATCCTGAGCGGCGGGGATCGACGATCTCCGCAGGTTGGGTCGAAGGGGAATGCGGAGCGGCTCGTGAGGTCCTCGCGGCGACGCACTTAAGCGCGCCCCTACGTTTAGCGGCCAGAATTCGCCCCTACATTCCCCAGCACGGAAATGCGTTGCCGTACGGCGTTTCACGCAAAGCACATCCCACAGAGAACGTCTATAATCGAGTTTGGCGATGAGCAGCGAGCCACAACTTGGGGTGCGCGGGCTGGAGTGGGCGCATCCGCTCGTTCAGGATTGGTTCGTCGGGCGGTTCGAGACGCCCACCGAACCGCAGATCGAGGGCTGGCCTTCGATCGTTGCAGGGAAAGCTACGCTCATTTCCGCGCCGACTGGGTCCGGAAAGACCTTGGCGGCATTCCTTGTTTGCGTGGATGCTTTAGTGAGGAAGGCTCTCCGAGGAGATCTGGAAGATCGCACGGAAGTTCTTTACGTCTCGCCTTTGAAGGCCCTCGGCAACGACATTCAGAAGAATCTGGAAACCCCACTCGGCGAAATCCTGCAGCTTGCGGGGCAGCGCGGAATGTTGCTGCCTGAAATCCGGACGGCAGTGCGGACCGGCGACACCCTAGCGCACGAGCGGCGAGCGATGCTGGTGCGGCCGCCGCATATTCTGGTGACGACTCCGGAATCGCTGTACATCTTGCTAACCGCCGCGAAAAGCCGCGAAGTGTTGAAGACCGTCGAGACCGTGATCGTCGACGAAATTCACGCGATGGCAGACGACAAGCGCGGGTCGCATTTGTCGTTGTCGCTGGAGCGCTTGGAACATTTGACCGGCAAGCCTTTGGCGCGGATCGGTTTGTCGGCGACCCAGAAACCGATTGAGTTGGTGGCGGAGTTTTTGACCGGAGGCAGCCGGCCGGGTCCGGTGGTAGTGAATGTGGGGCACCAGCGGGAATTGGATTTGGCCGTGGAGGTACCGGACAGCGAGCTTGGGCCGGTGGCGTCGAACGAGATGTGGGGCGAGATCTACGATCGTATCGCGGAGCTCGCGAAGGAACATCGCTCGACGTTGATTTTCGTGAACACGCGGCGCTTGGCCGAGCGGGTGGCACATCATTTGGGGGAGCGTCTCGGAATGCACGCGGTGGCCGCCCATCATGGGAGTTTGTCGCGGAAGTTGAGACTCGCGGCGGAAAAGAAACTCAAAGAGGGAGAGATACGGGCGCTGGTGGCGACGGCGTCGCTGGAGTTGGGGATCGATATCGGCAGCGTCGATCTGGTTTGCCAGATTGGCTCGACGCGGTCGATTTCCGTGGGGCTACAGCGGATCGGACGCGCCGGTCACTGGCGCGGGGCGATTCCAAAAGGGCGGATTTTCGCGACCACGCGCGACGAGTTGGTGGAATGCGCGGCTCTGGTACGTGCCATCCGCAGAGGCGAACTGGATCGGTTGGCCATTCCGGATTTGCCAATGGACATTCTGGCGCAGCAGATTGTGGCGATGTGTGCTGCGGAGGATTGGAACGAGCAAGAACTGTTTGATGTGATTCGACGGGCCTATCCCTATCGGGAGTTGGCGCGAGCGGACTTCGAAAAGATCCTGGAGATGCTGTCGGAGGGAATCGCCGCGCGGCGTGGGCGATATGGGGCTTATTTGCATCGCGATCGCGTGAATGGGATGTTGCGTCCGAGGCGCGGCGCTCGACTAGCAGCGATCACGAGTGGCGGGGCCATTCCAGAGAATGCGCTTTACACCGTGGTGGCGCTGCCGGAAAACACCGTGGTCGGCACTGTGCATGAGGATTTCGCTGTCGAGAGTCTCGCCGGTGACGTTTTTCTGCTGGGCAATACTTCGTGGCGTGTGCGGCGCGTGCAAGCGTCGGGCAGTGTTCTGGTGGAAGACGCGCAGGGTGCGGCGCCTAGCGTGCCGTTCTGGTTGGGTGAAGCGCCGGCGCGGACTGCCGAGTTGTCGGACGAAGTGGCGACCTTGCGGCAAGCGGTGAGCGCACACGTCGAAAGCGTGGAGGTCGGCGCGACCCGGCAGAACTCGCCGCGCGTTGAAGCGGCTGTGGAATGGTTGAAGACCGAGTGTGGGTTGGACGACGCAGGCGCCGAGCAGATTGTGGAGTACATCGTCGCAGGACGGGCAGTGCTGCGAGCGGTGCCGACTCAGAGGACCATTATCGCGGAACGATTTTTTGATGAGGGCGGTGGGATGCAGCTCGTGATTCACGCGCCTTTCGGCGGGCGCATCAACAAGGCTTGGGGCCTGGCGCTGCGGAAGCGCTTTTGTCGATCGTTCAATTTCGAACTACAAGCGGCGGCTACCGACAACGGGCTGAATATTTCGCTGGCCGAGCAGCACAGCTTTCCTTTGGGGGATGTATTTCAGTTTCTGCATCCGAATACGGTGCGTGAAGTCCTGGAACAGGCGGTGCTGGATTCGCCGCTGTTCACGACGCGCTGGCGTTGGGATGCGGGACGCGCGCTGGCGCTGCTGCGCTTTCAGGGTGGGAAGAAAGTGGCGCCGCAAATCCAGCGCATGAGAGCGGACGATTTGCTGGCGTCGGTTTTTCCTGAAGCGCAGGCTTGTCAGGAAAATATCGTTGGCGAGATCAGGATTCCAGACCACCCGCTGATCAGCGAGGTGATGAAAGACGTGCTCACCGAGGCCATGGATATCGCAGGTCTGGAGCGGGTGCTGCGGGACATCGGCGAGGGGCATATGGAATGCTTGGCGGTGGACACACCCGTGCCGTCGCAGTTTTCTCACGAGATTCTGAACGCGAATCCGTATGCGTATCTGGATGACGCGCCATTGGAAGAGCGGCGGGCGCGCGCGGTGGAGATGCGCCGGGTGCTCCCTGAGGCGGTGCTGTCGGAAGTTGGGAGGTTAGACCCGGTCGCGATCGCCGAGGTGTGCGCGGATGCCTGGCCCGACGTGCGCGACGCCGAGGAGTTGCACGACGCGCTGTTAACCCTGGTGGCGCTGCCTACCGGTGCGACGACTGGAACTTGGCCGCGCGGAAGACTAGCAGCCAAATTGCAGGAATCGGTCGCGGGCTGGAACGAGTATTTTGAACGGCTAGCAGCGGTCGGACGAGCGGGTCGGGCTTCGATAGGCAATGCGACCTACTGGGTGGCGGCGGAACGAGTTAAGGCGTTCGAACAGATTTTTCCGGACGCGCGCTTTGCGTCGCAGCCTCCGGAGGTCGACTCAGCGGCCAAATCGCGAGAAGACGTCGTGCTCGATTTGGCAACCGGATGGACGCTCCACACCGGACCAGTGACGGTCGGCGAACTGGAGGGCGTGCTCGGGCTGGCGGCCGCCGATGGTGAAAAGGCGATGTTGCGACTGGAGGCCGGCGGCGCCGTGCTCCGGGGGCAGTTCACCACGGTTTCAGGCGCCGGTGAAACAGAGTGGTGCGACCGGCGCTTGCTGGCGCGTATCCATCGGCTGACCTTGGGGACGCTTAGGAAGCAGGTTGAGTCAGTGACGGCGGCGCAGTTCATGCGCTGGCTCCTACGATGGCAGCATGTGGCGCCGGGCAGCCAGGTTCTGGGCGAGCGCGGAACGCTCGAGACGTTGCAACAGATGCAAGGATTTGAGGCGCCCGCGAACTCCTGGGAGCGCCAGATTCTGGCTCGGCGGGTTGCAGACTATAATCCCAAGGTCCTCGATCACCTGTGCCTTACCGGAGCCGTGGGTTGGGGCCGGGTATCGCCGCACCCGGCGACACTGGAAACAGTCTCGAGTGACCGGCGAAGGGTGGTACCCACAAGCGTTGCACCGATTACATTCTTTGTGCGCGAGGACGCCGACTGGATGATTCCGCATCGGGAGGGCGGGGAGGAGGAGATGCGCGGCCTCAGCCCCGGCGCCAAGGCGGTGTTGCAGTTCTTGCGGCACCGCGGGGCGTCATTCTTTGCCGATATCGTCCGCGGGACGGAAAAACTAAAGGCGGAGGTGGAAACGGCGCTTTGGGAACTGGTGGCCGGTGGTCTGCTTACGGCAGACGGGTTCGATAACCTCCGGGCATTGATTGACCCGAAACGACGCTCCGGGCACGGAAATGGCCGAAACATGCGACCACGGCATAGCGCCGGAAGGTGGTCCCTGCTCTATGTGGGGGAGCAGGTGGAGCGTACCCGGGCACTGGAAGCGACCTGCAGGATGCTCCTTCGCCGTTACGGCATCGTATTCCGCGAGGTTTTGAGCCGGGAGACGATCCTGCCGAAGTGGCGCGAGGTGCTGATCGCGCTGAGACGCCTGGAAGACCGTGGAGAGGTGCGGGGCGGCAGGTTCGTCAGCGGGTTTTTGGGCGAGCAATTCGCGTTGCCGTTGGCGGTAGAGTCGCTGCGAGCGCAGCGAAATGCGCCCGCGCTCGGAGAAGTGGTCACGGTTTCGGCGGCGGACCCCCTAAACCTCGTTGGAATTGTGGTGCCGGGCGAGCGGGTGGCCGCGAACTCCGGGAGAATCGTGGCGTTTCGAGATGGCGTGGCCGTGCCGCCGAGTGAGAGGCCAGGAGTAGTGGTGCTCGCTGCCGGATGAAACGCAGATGAGGGTTATCTAAAGTAGCACTTTAGACCAGCGTGTCGTTGTGGCGCGAATCCGCCGCTTTTTGTCGTTTACGAACTGACACAAACTGTACACCGTGTGGCATCTCTCTCACTTTGCGCCCGGATGGCACGGTGTCTCACGAAATGAGACAGTTTCCAGAAAAGCAACTCTCGCATGTTATTGAGTTTATTCCCCTTTTGCCAAAGTCGCGGTTGTGAGAAAGATTGGCATCTCCCATGCACTAACCAGGTCTCGCGGGTGCCTGAGACACGCGGGTTCGGGGAGAACAAACATGAGAGCCGCCGTTCGACAGCAGTTGGATCCCACCATCCGTAGCCACGAAACAAGGGATTTCCACGGCTCATTGCGCTCGAAGATCGTCGGACAAGAAGAGGGTGTGCAGGCGCTGGTGGACATGTACCAGGTGTTCTGTGCAGGCTTGAATTCACCGGGACGTCCGGTAGGGAACTTGCTGTTCCTTGGGCCAACGGGTTCGGGCAAGACACGGATCGTCGAAGCCGCGGCGGAGATCCTGTTTGGAGACGCGCGCGCCATTATTAAGGTCGATTGCGCGGAGTTCCAGCATTCCCACGAAATTGCCAAGTTGATCGGCTCGCCCCCGGGGTACCTGGGCCATCGGGAAACTCACCCCCTGATTACGCAGGAAGAGCTGGCGAAGAGCCACACGGATAAGTTGAAGCTCTCATTCCTGCTGTTTGACGAGATCGAGAAGGCGTCCGACGCCCTGTGGCAATTGCTGCTGGGCATGTTGGACAAGGCCACGCTGACCTTGGGAGACAACCGCCGCGTGGACCTCTCGCAGACCGTAATCTTCCTCACCTCGAACCTGGGCGGCGGGGAAATCAGCGAACTGATGAATGGCGGCATGGGTTTTGTTCAGCCGAAAGATAAATCGGACGTCGGAATCGACGAGAAGGTCCAACGGACCGCCGTCGAAGCGGCGCGCCGGAAATTCTCGCCGGAATTCATGAACCGGTTGGACAAGGTCGTGGTCTTCCACCCTCTGAGGCGCGAACAGCTTGAAGAAGTGCTGGAGATCGAACTCAGCCAGGTACAACAGCGGGTACTGGAAACGGCCAAAGGGCAATTCCTATTCCGCGTGACGACACCAGGCAAAGAGTTTCTGTTGCAAGAGGGCACGGATCAACGGTACGGCGCTCGGCATCTGAAGCGTTCGATCGAACGCCACGTTGTGTATCCGCTGGCGAACCTGCTGGCCACCGAGCAAGTGCATCTTGGCGACCTGGTCTGCATCGATTGGGACCAAACCCAGGATCGTCTTACCTTCGTCCGCGAGGGCGAGAACCTGGCGATGCCTGCACGCCGCCTGGAGCCCGCCATCGCGCCACCGCGGCCCGCACCAGCGCGCAACGGGAAGACCGTGGAAAATCCGACCGCGACGCCCGCGCCGGAAGCAACACCTCGATTGGCTCGCTAAATTTCGTTTACTTCTCTCTCTGATCCCGCCCGGGTGGAATTTTACCCGGGCTTTTTTCTTTTCCGATGAGCCGGTGTAAAGTGAGTTTGAGGATTGCATCATGTCCGGCCATACCACCCGTATTGCGCTGATCTGCTCGTGCCTCTTTTTAGGCGCTCCTTCGCTGTGGGCTCAGCGAACCCAATTGAAAGCACCCTGGAACATGTATTCGCCCCAGACCGACGTCCAGCTGGGAAAGCAGAACGCGGAATTGATGGAGAAGCGCCTGCCATTGTGCAACGACGCTAAGGTGGACGATTATCTGACAAGGCTCGGCCTCCGACTGGTGTCTAAGCTGCCAACCCGCGGCATTCAATATCCCTGGGAATTTCATTGCGTAAACGACAAGGCGATTAACGCATTTGCTCTACCCGGAGGCTATGTATTCATAAACCGGGGCGCGATCGAAGCCGCTGACAATGAATCGCAGCTTGCGGCAGTGATGGGACATGAACTCTCGCATGTGGCACTCCGGCATGGCACGGCGCAGGCTTCCAAAGCGCAGCTGGCTCAGGGTGCGGCGGGTATTTTCGGAGGATTGTTCGGCGGGAGTACGGGCGGAGCTCTGTTGAGCGAAGGCGTGGCCTTGGGCGCGGGCGGCCTGCTGCTCCGATATTCCCGCGGGGACGAGACTCAGGCGGACGTGATGGGCACGCAGGTCCTGTACGACACGGGTTACGATCCCCGAGCAATGGCGCAATTTTTTGAGAAACTGCAAGCGGAGACCGCGGGCAAGAATCCGCCGCAATTCTTGTCCGACCATCCCAATCCGGACCATCGGGTCGAGCGTGTGGATGAGGAAATCGACAAGCTCGGCGGGCCCCCTCCCAATGGGAAGCGGGACTCAACGGAGTTCGAAGCGATCAAGCGCGAAGTGTTAGCGCTCCCGGTAGTGAAGAAAATCGTCCCCGTGACCGCGGCGGCTGGGGCGGCTTCACCTCCACCGCCTGCGTCGAGTCATTTCTCGGAATACCAGGGCACTTCGTTCGCGCTGAAATACCCGGACAACTGGGGCGAAAGCGATAGCGACGGCGGAGCGTCGTTTGCACCTGCGGGAGGCGTCGTGCAGGGAAGCAATGGGGACGGTGCGCTGGCTTACGGGATGATTGTGAGCGCGACGCCGGCACCGGCGGCTTCGCACGCATCGGACGCTCTGGCGAAGGCGACGCAGCAGCTGATTCAGGCCTTGCAAAAGACGAATCCAAATTTGAAGGTAACCCAGCCAGCCTCTCCGGTGAAGCTTAACGGCCAGCCTGGACTTTCCACCTATTTGAGCAACGATTCGCCGATCGGCGGGCAGGAAACCGACTGGCTGATCACGGTGATGCAGCCGCAAGGGCTGTTGTCTTTTCTGTGTGTTGCGCCACAGGCAGCCTACAGCGACTACGATAAAACGTTTAGCGCGATTCTGGACAGCGTGCGTTTGACACCGTGAGGCCGGGCGACGGATTGGCGTAAACAGACGCAGAGTGGACGGTCGAATTGTCGCGAGAAAAGGTAAACGCGGGCGCCAAGCGAGCGCCCGCGTTTTGCAGTGAGAACGGTTAGTGGTTGTCGAAGTCGATCCCAGGTAGAACCTGGGTGCCTTCGATGCGCACCGCTTGGAGATCGTCGGGATCGAGGCCCAGAGCCTTCAGAATCGTTGGGGCCACCTGTGTCGTCTCCACCGGGCTGGTGATGGTCGTGGCGCGGAACTTCGGGTTGGAGAGCAGCATGATCACGTTGGTGTCGTCGTGCCCGAAGCCACCATGCTCTTCCTGCTTCGCAAGGCTGCCGGTGTAAATCACACCCGCATTGGGGACGACGATGATGTCCGGCGTGCGCGGATCTTTCGACGGAGGATTGAAAAGTTGGCTGAGCGAAGCTCCCCAGAAAATCTGACCGATACCAGCGATGTTGTTGGTGACTGGGGACTGCGATTCAAGCTCGGCGACGGCGGCCGCAGTCTGATTAGGATCTGTCAGCCAGAGCAGGGAAATGTCGTCCTCCGTGGGGCCGATTTGGTTGACTTCGGAATCGGGAAGAAAGGAAGTCAAGATGGTCGACGGTGACTTCCCGTTGGTATGGTTGTGGCCCGGGATGGGGAGGAAGCGATTGGGATCGATGGGGGACTGACCGTGCTTGGCGGTAATCACGACCAGCGTTGAATCCAGCAACCCGTTCTTCTTCAGGTGCGAGACCATCTCGCCGATAGAATCATCCACGAATTGGATTTCGCCCAGGAGTTTGTCGCTCGGAGTTCCGGTGGCGTCGAGATATCCGCCTTTGCCAACGTTCGCTTCGATTAGTTTTTGACCGACGCTCACCGCCTGGAAGTTCATTCCGAGGATATTGGGCATTGGCGCGGAAACCTTGCCGTTGTGGGTCTTGCCATCGATTTCGTTCAGGATGGCGTTGACCTTGAGGGTGTCGTAGCACTGAATGTTCTGGAAACTGTCGACATAGGCGGCGGTTTGCGACGGGTCTGGAATGGGCGAGCAGTTGAGGCCCTCGGGGGTCTTGACAGACAGAGGTACTACGATGGAATTGATTTCCGGCGCGTAGTAGTCGTCGACGTTGGTGCCGTTTCCTGGACCATTGACCGACGAGTACGCCGGATGCTTGTCCGACCACGCGGTGTAGCCGTCGGCGGCATGCACGACTCCGAAAATGGTGTTGGAACGCACAAAGTTCCATGGGTAGACCGGTTTGCAATTCTTGTCGCGAGGGAGTTTTTTTGGATCAATGGAGGCTATACCCCCATCGTGACCCGACGGCGCGCCACCGTTCAGTTGATTTTGATCGATGTCAATGCCTTCTTCATATTCGGTCCGCGTGCCGATGACGGTGCCCGGGGTGCAAGGCACGCCGATGACTCCATTGCCCGTCGTGGTGATGGGCGGGTTGAGGGAGCGATCGTAAGCGGCATCGTAGAAGACGCCTTCGGTGCGGGCCGAGCCGCCACTAACAATGGCCGTCAATCCCGGAAAAGAGTCAGACGGTTTTGAGGTGCTGGTCTCTAGGTAGTTGACGCCGTTTTCGCCCAGCTCCGCCAAATTTGGGCAGTAGGGATCTCCGCCATTCACTCCCGTCACGCCTTTGGAGCAGTTCAGGTAATCGACGGCGTGGAAGCCGTCGATGCTGATCAGAAGGACATGCTTGATATTGCTCTTTCCCTTGAAATGGTCTGCTTGTGAATATGCGGGTGAAGCCGACATCGATGCCAGGAGCAGAGCACTCGTGGCTGCTGCTACCCATTGCTGACTTTTCATCGACAATCCTCCTTAGGAACTGTGGATAGAACCTTGTTGCGTGCGGTTGGAATCGGAATCGCTATGATTTTTCGAGCGGCGCGCTTGACGAGCGGCGGCTGAGACGCATCGCCTCGACTCCGTCGCTCGCGGGTGGGAACCTTCGCCGATCTAAAATTCTGCGGGAGTCCCGGACTTCCGACGTATGAGAAACGACCCCGGCGGTAGAGCTTATGCGGAACGTGTTACAAAACAGAGAATGCGAAGTAGCGATCTCGTGAAACGAGTGATTTCTTTTACAGTCGAGGACGTCTTGAAGATCACAACGGCAGAGTGAAAAGGGAAATTCGCGGATCACTCAGGATTTTGCAGTGAGGGTTTCCTGCGCGGACTCTGCCGCGGCAGCGTGGAATTCGCGATAAACGAGTGCGGCGCGCTGCAGAGCGTCCTGGATGCTGGGGCAAATATTTTCAGTTCCGACGTGCCGTTCGAACGACGCTTGCTTCATGAGTTGCGCGGGTTGCTCTCTTGCACCGCAGAGAAGCAGCGCTCTGCCCGAAGCGTGAACCCGATCGGCAAGATCGCGTATGGCACCAAGCCCGGTAGCATCGATCGCAGTCATATTTCTGAGGCGCAAGACGACAATGGGCGGAAGATTCTGTAAGCCATCCAAAATCTCGGAAAATTTGTCGGTGGCGCCAAACAAGAACGGTCCGTGGACGCGGAAGACAGTGACGTAATCGGGAATGTCCTTGCCTTGCAGGACGTGCACGCGGCTGTCTTCAACGTAGTCGCGTGTGACACGCGTCACGGTGGTGGTCCGGGAGACTTTGCGAATGAATGTCAGGGCCGCCAGCACCATGCCAATTTCCACCGCGAAGGTCAGGTCCGCCACGACGGTGAGGGTCAGCGTCAACAACCATACGGCGATATCCGCGGCGGTGAGCTTGAGAATTTCAGGTATCTCGTGCCACTCGCCCATATTGTAGGCGACCATCATGAGGATGGCGGCAAGGGCCGCTAGCGGCACGTTTTTCACTAGCGGCGCAGCAAAAAGGACGATACCCAGCAAGGTTAGCGCGTGGATCATTCCCGCGACGGGAGTCTTTGCGCCCGCGCGGACGTTGGTAGCGGTGCGTGCGATGGCCCCGGTTGCAGGCAGTCCGCCGAACAACGGCGAGACGATGTTGGCGATTCCTTGCGCCATGAGTTCTACGTTCGGATTGTGCTTGTCTTTGCTCATGCGGTCGGAAACGACCGCGGACATTAGCGACTCGATCGCGCCAAGCATGGCGACGGTAAACGCCGGAGACAGGAGTTGGCGCAAGACGTTGTAGTGCAATCTCGGAATGGCGAACGCCGGCAAACCGCTGGGGATCCCACCGAAACGCGTGCCGATGGTTTCGACCGGGAGGTGGAGCAGGGTTACGACAATGGTCGCGCCGAAGGTGACTACGATCGCCCCAGGGATTCGCTTGGCATACTTCAAACACAAAATCATGATCGCCAGCGAAACGAGCGAGAGGACCGTCGCTGCCGGCGAGATGGTGGGCCATGATTCTGCGTAGGCCCGCATGCGGTGGAAGAAATCGCCGGGCACACTTGCCATGCGCAGTCCGAAGAGATCCCGGATTTGGGTGCTGGCGATGAGAATGGCAATGCCGTTCGTGAACCCAATGATTACCGGGCGAGGAAAATATTTGACTGCCGATCCCATCCCGGTGGCCCCCAGAATAAGGAGCAGCAAGCCGGCCATCATGGTGCAGGTGAACAAGCCCTCGATGCCATACTTCGCGATGATTCCGGAGACGACCACCACGAATGCGCCGGTCGGGCCGCCGATTTGGGTCTTCGAGCCGCCTAGCGCGGAAATCAGGAACCCGGTCACAATCGCGCAATAGATGCCAGCTTGCGGCGCAACTCCAGACGCGATGGCGAAAGCCATGGCCAGCGGCAGGGCCACAAGTCCCACGGTGACGCCGGCGATCAAATCGCTCAGAAATTTGCGGCGGTCGTAGTCACGCAATAAGAGAACGGATTTAGGCAGCCATGCAGCGAGCGCGGGAGTCATTCGAGCAAAGCGAGAGGTCGCTCCGGCTTCAGTGTAACAGACAGGAGATGGCCGCTCTCAAACGGCGAGCTATCGTTGTGCCGTGAAATGAATCGCGGGGAACTCAAGCGGTCGGAATAACCGGTGTTGGCTCGCGATGTTTGGCATCTGCAACGTCGCGCTTCTTTTGCTCTGCTGTCTTGGCGGGCCGCGAGGGATCCCACCGCAGGATCGGATTGCGGGCAGCGCCCACTTCATCGAGACGTCGCACGCGAGTCGTGTGAGGGGCGGTCTTGACTATTTCTGGCGTCGCCGCGGCTTCCTCGGCAATGGAGCGCATGGCGTCAATAAAAAGATCGCACTCTTCTTTGGACTCGGACTCCGTCGGCTCGATCATCAGAGCACCGGGAACGATGAGTGGAAACGCCGTGGTGTACGGATGAAACCCGTAGTCGATCAGGCGCTTGGCGATGTCCATGGTGTTGACGCCGTTTTTCTTTTGAAATGCATCGCTGAAGACCACTTCGTGCATGGAGGGCAGGGAATAGGGAAGGTCGAAAACACCTTCCAGATGCTTGCGAATGTAATTTGCGTTTAGCACCGCGTCCTCCGTCGCTTGGCGAATCCCGGGTCCGTAAGCGAGGATGTAGGCGAGCGCCCGCACCAGCACGCCGAAGTTTCCGGAGAATGCTTTCACCTTCCCAATCGAAAGCGGCCGAAGGGGTTCCAGCACGAGGTGCCCGTTCTCTTTTTGGACAAGGATGGGGACGGGGCGGAACGGCTCGAGAACTTTCTTCATGGCCACCGGCCCGGCGCCCGGGCCTCCGCCACCGTGAGGCGTTGAAAATGTCTTGTGCAGGTTGAGGTGCATGACATCAACACCGAGGTCCCCCGGCCGGGCCACGCCTGCCAGCGCGTTCATGTTCGCGCCGTCCATGTACAGAAGGGCGCCTTTGGCGTGGAGGATTTGTGCGATCTCGGGAATGCGCTCCTCAAAGATGCCCAGAGTAGACGGGTTGGTGATCATTAGCGCCGCAACGTCTTCGCTGACCAATTCACGAAGTTTTTCGACGTCGATCTGGCCGTGCGATTCGGACTTGATGTTTTCGACTTCGTAGCCGGCGATCACCGCGGTCGCGGGATTTGTTCCATGCGCCGAATCTGGAATCAGGACCTTTTTGCGGGGGTTGCCTTGCCTTTCGAGGTAGGCACGAATCAAAAGCAACCCAGTAAGTTCACCCTGCGCGCCGGCTGCGGGTTGCAAAGTGATGGCATCCATACCGGTGATTTCGAGCAGGCATTGCTCCAGGAGACGCAGGATTTTCAAACAGCCTTGCGATAACTCCTGCGGTTGCAGCGGGTGCTCGGTGGCGATGCCGTCGAGGCGCGCGACGAACTCGTTCACGCGTGGGTTGTACTTCATGGTGCAGGAACCCAGGGGATACATGCCCAGGTCGATGGCGTAGTTCCACGTCGATAGCCGCGTGAAATGGCGGAGCACTTCAATTTCACTCACTTCCGGGAAGCCTTCGATCCCTTCGCTTCGGTGATTCGCGCCGAACGCTTTCGCCGGGTCGCTAGCGGGAACATCTAGAGGCGGAAGCTCGAAGGCGCGCTTGCCGGGCGAGGATTTCTCGAAGATCAAGCCTTCGTTCTGGCTTGTGTGGCGGGAGGCTTTTTTGATCTTTTTGTTCACCGTGGTTCCTGTTGGGCTCCGTAAGTTCTCAAAACGTTGTTGGCCGATCGTCCTACTGCAACTTGTCGTTGACACCGGCAAAGAGTGCCGGTGCTGTTTAATACAGCGGTTGCTCCAAAGCGCGGCGAATCGAGGACGCCAGTTTTTCGATCTCAGCTCGCGTGGTGGTTTCCGTGACGCACACCAGGGCATTCTTAGTCAGTTCGGGATACGACGGGCCAAGTGGCAGCGGCCCGATGATTTTCTCCTTCAGCAGTTCGTGATTGACGATGCGAGCCGAGCGCGGGAGCTCGATCGTAAACTCGTTGAAGAACGGCGCGGCAAACGTGCGCTTCACGCCGGGAATTTTCGTCAGCTCAGCCAGCGCGAATTGTGCCTTGGAGAGGTTTTGGTGCGCCATCTCACGCAAGCCCTCTTTGCCGAGCAGGGTTAGATGGACCGTTGCCGCCAGCGCGCAAAGTGCCTGGTTGGTGCAGATGTTGGAGGTGGCCTTCTCTCGGCGAATATGTTGCTCGCGGGTAGCCAGGGTCAGCACGAATCCCCGCCGACCTTCCGTGTCGATCGTTTGTCCCGCCAGACGGCCCGGCATCTGGCGCACGAATTTATCGCGCGAAGCCAGAACGCCGACAAATGGGCCGCCATAACTGGGAGGAAGACCGAAACTTTGCCCTTCCATGGCCACGATGTCCGCTTCCGCAGGCGGCCTGATCAAGCCCAGCGAGACGCCCTCGGTGATCGAAACTGCAAGCAAAGCGCCCGAGCCATGTGCGGCCTTGGACAACTCCGCAACCGGTTCGATCGCTCCAAAAAAGTTGGGCGACTGCACAACGACCACCGCGACATCCTGCTTGATCGCAGCTTGCAGCGCTTTCTGATCGAGGGTCCCGTCGGCGGCGTAGGGCAGTTCTTCCACGTGCAGCCCGGAGTTCTTCGCATACGTTTTCAGCACCTCGCGATATTCCGGGTGCAAAGATCGCGCCACGAGCACGCGGTTGCGTCCGGTAATACGCTCGGCCATTAGCACCGCTTCGGTGGTAGCCGTGGAGCCATCCCACATGGAAGCGTTGGCGACCTGTTGGCCCGTGAGTTGGCACATCAGGGTTTGAAACTCGAAGATCGCCTGCAGGGTGCCCTGCGAAATCTCCGCTTGATACGGCGTGTACGAAGTGAGGAATTCGCCGCGCTGGATGACGGCGTCCGTCACCACCGAACGCAGGTGATTGTAAACACCGGCGCCTAGGAAGCTCGTATATCCGACGGAGTTCTCTGTTGCGCGTGCTTTGAAATATTGAATGACTTCTGCTTCGGAGAACGGCCCTGGCAGCTTCAGAGCTTCCCGCAGCCGATATCGCTCTGGAATGCTGGAGAAAAGTTCGTCGATCGAGTGGGCTCCGATGGCGGCGAGCATCTCCTGGCGTTCCGTTGGGCTCTTCGGGAGATAACGCATCAGGCCGATGCTTCCTTGCCCTTGTCCGCTTCCGCGATGAAGGCTTCATAAGCCGCCGCGTCCATTAAGTTCTTCAATTCACCCGCATTCGCGAGCCGCACCTTGATAAGCCAAGCCGCGCCGTGCGGATCGGAGTTGATTTTCTCCGGGGTATTTTGCAGTTCGCCGTTGATCTCAGTAACCTCGCCGGACACTGGCGCGTAAATCTCGCTGACGGCTTTCACCGATTCGATCGTTCCGAACGACTTCCCAGCCTCAACCTTGGCGCCAAGTTTCGGCAGCTCCGCGAACACAACGTCACCCAGTTCGTGTTGCGCGTAGTCGGTGATCCCGATGGTAGCAACGTCACCGTTGACGTCGACCCATTCGTGCTGTTTCGTATAGCGGTATTTCGCCGGGTACGCCATGCCCACACTCCTTTGTCGACCCGGCTCGGCCGGGGATACTCCAACTTATCTTGCTTCAGGTTGTTTTCACAACCTGCGGTGCGGCGGCTTTTTTCGGCCGCTTGTAAAAAGGAGTCGGCACCACGGAAGCTCTAACCTTGTTCCCGCGGATTTCCACGTAAACCGGCGTTCCTATCGCGGCCATGGCCGGCGGAACATAAGCCAGCGCAATATTCTTCCCCAGTGTCGGCGAAGGTGAACCGCTGGTGATGACCCCGATCGGTTCGCCGGCTTCGTTACAGCAGCAGTATTCGTCGCGAGCGATTCCGCGGTCGATCATTTCCAATCCCACCAGTGTGCGCGTCAGTCCCGCAGACTTCGCGCGCTCCAGTGCGGCGCGACCGATGAAATCGCCTTTCTCCATCTTGCAATATCGGTCAAGCCCAGCTTCCCAAACGTTGATCGTATCGCTGATCTCGTGACCATACAGCGCCATCTTCGCTTCCAACCTCAGGGTGTTTCGAGCCCCAAGCCCGCAGGGAATGATGTCCAAACTCGCGGCCGGCATCGATCACGCGCGCCCAAACCTCTTCGCTCGTCGCCTTGTCCGATGGCACATAAATCTCAAATCCGTCTTCGCCCGTGTACCCCGTACGCGCAATCAGCGTGTCCTTCAGCCCGCAAACGGTGCCATGCGTGAACCAATAATTCTTGACGCCGTCGAGAGTCGCGTCGGTCAACGTTTACGCATCAAGTCAACCGCGCGAGGTCCTTGAATCGCGAGCTGCGTATAACGATCGCTAAGGTCTTCGACGACGCAGTCGAACCCTTTCGTGTTTTCGCGAACCCAGCTTACGTCCTTCTCCCGCGTCCCCGCGTTAATCACCAGCAGAAAATCGTCCGCGCCAAGTCGGTGGACGATCACATCGTCGACGAACGTGCCTTTTGGGTACAGCAAGGCCGAATACTGCGCCTGCCCAACGACGAGTTGCGACGCATCGTTCATGCTGAGATGCTGCACAGCCGCCAAACCTCCGCCCGTAGACCGCCCAGTGCTAAGCCGAATATCGCCCATGTGGCTTACGTCAAAGACTCCCACGGAACCACGCACGGCCTTGTGCTCTGCGACCAGTCCGCCCGTAGACGGATACTCGACCGGCATGTCCCAGCCGCCAAAATTGACCATTTTTGCGCCCAACCGCCGGTGTACGGCGTTGAGTGACGTCTTTCGAAGTTCGCTACTTGTGGGCGTGTTGACCGCTTCCATTCCGCATGCTCGGGCAGAAAGTCATACTAACACGCACCCCAAACAGGCGTCAAAGAAGGGCTACCAGGTGCAGATTTGCGCGCTCGCGAAGGCCTGGAGAGAACGCCGCGATGAAATCTGAGTAAGGAACCGGCGCACCGGCGCGGAGCTGTGTCTTGCCGCCTCAGGCTATGGTCAGGTACAGTTTTCAAGGAGGCTCCCATGCCCGGTCCCATCGCCTGCTCTATGTGTGACAAGCCGGAAGAGCAGTGCACGTGTGAAAAGTACTGCACCATTTGCAAGGGACAGAATAAAGTGCGGCTCTGCGCCGACGGCCTCTACTACTGCCCGGACTGCCGGGAGGCGTGCGACGTAGCACTTGCGAACGACCGTGGACACTGAAACCAAGAGCATTCGCCTGCTCGTCGACGCCGATCCCAGATTGGCGGCCGCTGTCGGTGGCGCGGTTCGCTATCTGGCCGACGCGGCGGGCATGGAGAACGACGCCACCGCTCAATTGCAAGCGGCGGTCATTGCCGCTTGCCGGGAAGCCTTCGAACACCTCAGCGACAACCACCCGCATCTGGACGTCACGCTTACCCGCCGCTCGGACCGAATTGAAGTCGTGATCTCCTACGAAGGGGAAACAGCTCCGGCAGTGGGCTTGGACACCATCGCAAGGTCCGCGTCGCACGATGGGACCGATCCCGGCGGAGGCGGGCTATTCAACGGGGTTGATCGCATCCAGTACGAAACCCAGGGGAACGTGGCGGTTACGCGTCTCACGAAATACATCAGCCAAGGCGCGCCCAGCCGATAGCTGTCCCCGAAATGAAAAGAGCGGGGCGTGAAACTCACCCCGCTCCCAAGAAAAGGCTTTCGTTTCCGCCACCGCTACATCTTGAACGCGAACGTATTGCGGCGAATCAGCGATGCCATTTGGTCGTCGGTAAGCGTCATGTGCACCACGATGCGGTCGCCGCTCGGAGTGACGCTGGCTTGCGTCAGCAATTGCGCCATATCAGGGTTTTCCGTCTTTGACTGGTATTGCTTGTACATCAGTCCCATCTGCAGCAATTGTCCCAATGCGTTCGCGTCCTCGGTCGACCCGCAAATCCCCTGGAACTTGCCATCGATTCCGCTGCTGGCGTCGATATTGATGATCATGTTTTGCATCCGCGTCACCAGCTTAGCGGCTTCGGGAAACTGCTGAATTTCCGGCGCGAGCTGCTGCATGGCAAGTCGTGTATAAGCGGGATTCAACACCGACCAAAATACGCTGCTGCCATTCGCTTCATTTACCAGCGGGAAGAATTGGTCGTTGCGCATCAGACCTTCTTCGCCTCCGAAGCGCACTTCGATCATTTTTTCCAGCAGCGCGCGGTGACCGAACGCTGCCGTGCTGGAGTCGATGAAGAAAAAGAAGAGGTCATTGGCGCCCGAACCGCTGCCGAAGGCATACAGCGTGTAGTTCCGAGCCTTAAAGGTCGGCAATTTCTGCTGTTTGAAGTAGGCTTCGGTCGACTCTGGGTTGTAGCTTCCGAGCGCCACACCGACGATTTGTTCCCCGGTCGGCACGGCGGAAGACCCCACACCGGCAGTCTTGCTGGTCACGCCTTCGGCAACCAGCCCCCAAGCTAATTCTTCGACTTGCGAATTCGGATCGACACCCGCTGAGGCCAGAAATTTCTCGAATTGGCGGAAGCGATCGGGCAGCATTTGCTGCTGTAGCTGCGGAAACCACGGCAATGTCCGCGCCTTTTTCAAATCGGCGTATGCGAATTCGCCTACTTCTTTGGGGAACAGCGCAATGACATCTGCGCCAAGCCGCCCGGCATGGGCAGGCCGCGGCGTGAACAGCATCAGGGCCACGAGCACGCAGACGCCAAGAACTCGGTGCGCAGCCGGAGTCGCGCTTGCTCTCTCGATTCGTATCATCTGATTTTCCTTTCGACCTTCGGAGAACACCGGCGGCAACTACGCGTTGATTGTGCGGGTCTCGCCCAAGCGCTCGCGCAGCGCTGAAATTCTCTCTCGCGTTGCCGCTACGTATTCACTGTCCTTTATCCCGTCGAGGTTGATCTCGACGTTGGCCAAAGCCCCTTTGGCCCCGGCCGCCGCCATCCACCGGGCGACGTCTAAGTCTGACTTCATGGATGCGGCCGCGATAGCCGCAAGTTGTCCCAAACGTTCGAAAAGGGCAACTGTACGGTCTGCCACTTCCAGCGGCACTTCCGCCGCAGCCCGCGTCGCGATCTGAATCGCCTCTTCGCGCCATTTGGTTTCGGCCGCGTCACCGTGAGGGAGCTTGAATGCTAGCATCACGTCGTCATAGGAATCTGCATCGCGGTCGATGGCCGCGGTTAATTCTTCCGCCGCCCGACGCATGTTGTCCAGGGCTTCCGATAGCTTGTCGACAACCGCCCACTGCGATTTCTTCTTGCGCGATGACCCGGCGACCATCTGCCCCAGCGACGCGGCCATTGCCCCGGCAAACGCCGCCACACTGCCTCCGCCGGGTGTCGGGGTGGGAGCCGCGACAGCCTCGAGAAACGGCCGCGCCATGCTCGCCAGTTTGCCCTCTTTAACACCGTCGACCGGCGCTGCCGTCAGCGAGGCTTCCAGCTTGTTCTCGAAGATCTGCTGCGGGGAAAAATTCTCGAACTGCAAAAAATAGTCCGCCGACATCTCAATGGCTTTTTTAGGAACCAAGCCGACGATTTCGCTGCCCACCGGAATCGCCCCGTACCGCGCAGCCTCGCACTTCACCATCTCGTACACGCGATGCATCGGAGTCTGCTCAAAGTCGGTAAGATTGATGGAAACCTGCGCCAGGTTCCGCGCCTTCAACTCCACGCCCATCGATTTCACGTAGCGCAATCCGCCGGAGGAATAGCGAATCGCCTTCGCAATCTTATTCGCGATGCTTACGTCGGACGTATTCAGGTTCACGTTGTAGGCAATCAGAAATTTGCGCGCCCCCACCACGGTAACGCCGGCGGTGGGGTGAAGCTTCGGTTCGCCGATATCGGGCTGGCGGTCATGATTGCGTTTGAGCTCATCGCGCAAGCCCTCAAACTGTCCACGCCGGACATTTTCGAGGTTCGTGCGGTCCGGCCGCGTCGCCGCTGCTTCATAGAAAAACACGGGAATGCGGTAACGGCTCCAGATTTCCTTTCCGACGCGTCGCGCCAGCGCGACGCAATCCTCAATCGTGACACCGTGGACCGGGATAAACGGAATGACGTCCGCAGCTCCCACGCGCGGGTGAGCACCGGTGTGATGGTTTAAGTCGATTAATTCCATCGCTTTACCGACCCCGCGCAGCGCCGCTTCCGCAACCGCTTCCGGTTCGCCAGCTAGCGTTACCACGCACCGGTTATGGTCGACGTCCATCTCACGGTCCAGGACCCACACTCCTGCCACCGCGCTCATCGACGCCACGATCGCTTCCACTTTCGCGGGGTCTCGCCCTTCAGAAAAATTCGGCACGCACTCAATGAGTCGCTTCATCGCAATGGATTCCTCAAGACGCTTCGCTTTTCTTCATGATAGGGGATTTTTGTCCGGTCAGCCACCCCAGGGCTTCCGCGTACGCTAGCTTGCAGGGTCGGCATCCACCGCTTGAGAAATGATCTTGCCTCTTTTGAGCGTCATCCAACACTTGTTCACGCCGAAGTAGTAGGGAATCTCCCGATAATCCTCGACTTTGAACACCCCGATATCAGCCAGTTTGCCGATCTCGAGCGAACCAACCTCTTTCTCGCGCCGCAAGGCATACGCCGCATTGATGGTAGCGGCCACGATGCCCTCGGCCGGCGTCATGCGCAACTGGGTACACGCTAACGACAGCACCATCGGCATGCTCAGCGTGGGACTCGTGCCGGGATTGTAGTCCGTTGCCAGTGCCACGATCGCTCCGGCATCAATCAAACCGCGCGCCGGAGCGTAGCGCTTCAACCCGAGATGGAAATCGCATCCCGGCAGTAAGGTTGCGACCGTCTTCGATTTCGCCAATGCCCGCATGTCCGCCTGATTCACGAACTCGAGGTGGTCGCAACTCGCCGCTCCAAGGTGCACCGCGAGCTGGGTCGCTCCCGTGCGCGTCAGTTGCTCGGCGTGAATCCGAGGTTGCAACCCGTGCCGGGCTGCCGCCTCTAGAACTTGCTCCGACTGTCCCCGGGAGAACGCTCCGCGATCGCAGAACACATCGCAGAATTCCGCCAGTTTTCGGTCCGCCACTTCAGGGATGAGCCGGTTGATCAGTAGCGCCACGTACCGCTGTGGGCCGTCCGGCGTGCCCCGGTACTCCGCGGGTACCACGTGCGCCCCCAAGAAAGTCGAGACAATCTCCAGAGGCTGTTCCCGCTGCAACTCCTGGTGCAGTCCCAGAATTTTTAGCTCACTGGTGACGTCCAGTCCGTAGCCGCTCTTCGCTTCGATCGTTGTGGTTCCATGCGCCGCGAACTCGCGCAACGCCGCTCGTGCCCTCTGCTTTAGCGCCTCGGAGGTCGCCGCGCGCAGCCTCTTCACGGAATTTAGAATGCCGCCGCCCCGGTGCGCGATCTCTTCGTAACTCGCCCCGGCAATCTTTAGCTCGTACTCCTCGGCTCGGCTTGCGGCATGGACCAAATGAGTGTGGGAATCGACGAATCCTGGAAGGATCACGCACCCTTCGACATCAAGTCTATCCGCCGCGCGGGCCTCGGGTAACGCTTCCACTTTCGCGAGTGCGCCTACCGCGGCGATGCGGCCGTCGCGGATCAACAGCGCACCGCCTTTGATGATTCCCAGGCTCGATAGCGCTCTCCCGCGACGCGCTCCGCGACCTCGCAACGTGAGTATTTGGGACGCGCCAGTGATGAGAACGGAGTTGGACAAGGCCCCCGTATTATGCCTAAAACCCGGCACGGGGGCGCAAGCTTTCCGGGTTGGTCTCGCTCGAGCCGCCTAGGCGATGGCAGCTTTGCCTCGAAACGCCGGCACGAATACGTTCTGCACAAACGTCTCGAACGAGGTCGGCGTCGTATTTGCTGCGGATCGCGGTTCGAGCGCTCGCATACGTCCGTCATTCAACGCGTCCGTCATTTCAACCATCAATCCAGCGAAACGGTTGGAGAAGCCCATTTTTGTCAACGCTTCAACGAATTGTTCGTTGGGAAGCTGGATACAAGCAAGGTCCGGCTTGCCAGTCGCTGCGCCCACAATGCGAGTCGCTTCCGCGTAGCTGATGTCCCGCTGTCCCTGCAACTCTCGCGTCTGGTGCCCGGAAAAATCCAGCCTTAGCAGGTGTTCCGCTGCGGCAGCGCCAATATCTTCGGTCGCGATCATCGGCAGCAACAGGTCGCTGCGCAACGGCGTTGCCATCACTCCAAAATCCTTGATCACGTTTGTCTGAGGAAGTACATTCTCCATGAAATATCCCGCGCGCAGGCACAACGCGTTCAATCCCGAAATCCGTTGTAGTCTCGACTCCATCTCGTGCAATCCGGCTACCGGCCCCGTGCCCGCTTCCTTGTCCGCGCCAAAACTGCTCAGCGCGACGACATAGTGCACGCGGGCTGTCTCCAACGCCGTCGCACCCGCCTCGACAATCCGGCGCTGGTGCCCGCGATAGTCGTCGCTGCTGGGATTGGGTGGCACCATAAAATAAATCGCGCGCGCCCCATCGAATGCCTGTGTCAAAAAGGCGGAATCCGCGAGATCCCCGATGAAGGACTCCGCGCCGAGGGTGGTGAGCTTCGACAGGCGTTCCTTGGTGCGCCCAAGCGCACGCACCTTTTCGCCCTTGGCTAGTAGCGACTCGGCGATCACCGAACCTGTGTGGCCAGATGCTCCAAGAATGACGTACATACGCTCCTCCAGGTGTTTAGCGCGCAACGTTCCCTCATTCGATGCAGAGCAGGTGCCCGCGGCGACATGGTGGGAACAAATTCCAGGGGCGGTACGGCAGTGCCGCAGGATGGCCTTAGATCATGGGGATTTTCACACCGGTCTTCCGCGCGAATTCGCTCGCCTCGCTATAGCCCGCGTCCACGTGACGCGCCACTCCCATCCCAGGATCGTTGGTTAGTACGCGCTCAATGCGCGCCGCCATTTCTTTGGTTCCGTCCGCCACCGTCACCTGTCCAGCATGCTGCGAGTAGCCAATCCCGACTCCGCCTCCGTTGTGAATCGACACCCACGACGCGCCACTGGCGGTATTCACCAGTGCATTCAGCAATGGCCAGTCGGCAATAGCATCGGAACCGTCGAGCATCGATTCCGTCTCGCGGTAAGGCGAAGCCACCGAACCACAGTCCAGATGATCGCGCCCAATCACGATTGGCGCCTTCAATTCACCTCGTGCTACGAGGTCGTTCAGCGCCAAACCGAATTTGTCCCGTTCGCCGTAACCTAGCCAGCAAATACGAGAAGGCAATCCCTGAAATTTCACGCGTTTCTGCGCCAGCTTGATCCATCGTGCAAGGTGCTCGTTCTGCGGGAACATCTCCAGCACCAGCTGATCCGCCCGCGCAATGTCGGAAGCCTCTCCTGACAGCGCCGCCCAGCGGAACGGCCCTTTGCCTTCGCAGAACAGCGGCCGGATGTATGCCGGCACGAATCCGGGAAAGTCGTAAGCGTTCTTCAACCCCTGCTCGAATGCGAATGTTCGAATGTTGTTTCCATAATCGAAGGTTACCGCCCCGAGCGTCTGCAAATCGAGCATGCCCTGGACATGCTGCGCTATCGCCGCCAGTGACCGCTTCTTGTACTCGTCAGTGTTGCTTTTTCGCAACTCCAGCGCCGCTTCCAGGGTCATGCCATTCGGCACGTACCCACCGATCGGATCGTGCGCGCTCGTTTGATCGGTCAGCAGATCAGGCACTACGCCACGCCGCGCCATCTCGGGAATCAAGTCGGCGCAATTGCCGACCAACCCCACCGAAGTGGCTTCGCCCTTGCGCACCGCGTTCTTCAAAATGCGCAGCGCTTCGTCCAGGTTCGTCACCATGACGTCACAGTACCCGGTCTTGACGCGTCGCTTGATGCGTTCCGGATCAACGTCGATTCCCAAAAACGCCGCTCCGTTCATCGTGGCGGCCAGGGGTTGCGCGCCACCCATGCCACCCATTCCGCCGGTCACTACCAATCTCCCGGCTAGTGTGCCGCCGAAATGCTTCGCCGCCGCCGCTGCAAATGTTTCGTACGTACCTTGCAAAATTCCTTGGGTGCCGATGTAAATCCAGCTACCAGCGGTCATCTGGCCGTACATCATCAATCCGGCGCGATCGAGTTCGTGGAAGCGATCCCAGTTGTTCCAGTGGCCCACCAGATTGGAATTGCACAGCAGAACTCGCGGCGCATATTCATGCGTCCGAAAGATCGCTACCGGTTTCCCCGATTGCACCAACAGCGTCTCGTCCGCGGCCAACTCCCTGAGTGACCGCACGATCGCATGAAAGCATTCCCAGTTTCGCGCGGCCTTCCCGGTCCCGCCGTAGACCACCAATTCTTGCGGCTTCTCGGCCACCTCCGGGTCCAGATTGTTCATCAGCATCCGCAGCGCCGCTTCCTGCTGCCAGCCTTTGCAGGAAATCTGCGTGCCTCGCGCCGCGCGGAACGGCCCCTTCGACAACGAAGAGTCGCTCACCGTTCCTGGAATTGTTGCGCTCATGGAATTTGCTCCGCCGCTCATCTTAGCGCACGGGCTCGGGATTTTGCATCTAGACTCGATTCCGCGCGGTCGCCGGCACGGCGCCGCGGCGATGTCGCGAAAGCGCATCCGACGCCAAACCAACAACCGCGCGAAACGTGCATTCGCTTGTGCTCCCCCCTTGCTGCAGTATGGCCGGGTCATGCCGTTTTGGATGGCCGGTTCTGCGTTGCTGAATCTCACCTTGGTGTTTGAACACGTGAATCGGCAATCGTGGCGTTTGGCGGCCATCGCCTTTGCTATCCAGCTTCTCGCCGTCCTGTTTTCACTATCGGCCCCGTCCCTATCAACAGTCGAATCAGGAAATGGACTCCCGAATCCGTTCCGAGCGACTGGCGCGAACAGGAGCACCGGTAGGATTTGTATCATTGGTTTAGAACGTCCGGCCTGATCGTAGCGTTCGTTTTGCAGGTACTCAGCAGCGCAGCGACAGCGACCATCGAACCAAAGTTCTGGGCCTCTCGTCCCATAGGAATTGCACCGACAAAACGGTTAGAGTAAAGTGAGCCCAAACTTCGATGACCTACGGCACGCTTCCGTCGCGCTTTCTCAACGCTGTCGATTCGTTGCCTAACGCGCGTGCCCAGATGTTTCGCCGCGACGGTCTCTGGCATGCAATCTCGTCCGCGGAGCTCCTGCGCCGCGTCGCGGGATTGTCCATGGCCTTTGTAGAACTCGGTGTCAAGCCCGGTGATCGCGTCGGCCTGTTCGCTACGAATCGCCCGGAATGGCACACCGCCGATTTTGCGATAACCGGCGCCGGCGGTATCACCGTTCCCGTTTATTTCAATGAGTCACCCGACCGCATGACCTACATTCTTGGTCATGCCGGCGCGAAGGTTGTCGTGGTTTGCGGCGTGCCTCAACTGCAGAAGCTACTGGCAAGCCGAGAGCGCCTGCCCGAGCTCGAGCACATCCTCGTTGCCGACGGAGGAGCGGATGTACCCACGGAGTGCCTTCGCTACGAAACGTTGATCGCTTCAGCGAGTGGCGCGGAGATCGCCGCGTACCGCATGCGCGCATCGCAAGTTCTCCCGGGCCAGCTGGCCTCCATCATTTACACCTCAGGCACCACGGGCGAGCCCAAGGGAGTAATGCTGACGCACACCAACATTTGTTCGAATGCCACCGATTCCTGGTCACCGTCGGAGTTGAAGCCCGGCGTAGACCAGGCCCTGTCCTTTCTCCCTCTTGCGCATATCTACGGTCGCACCATGGACTACGTCTTGCTCTTCAACGGCATTTCGATCGCCTACGTGGAGGACGTGAATCTTCTTTCCGAGGTGCTTCTCGATCTCAAGCCGACCGTTCTGGCCGCCGTCCCGCGCGTGTTCGAGAAAATCTATGCTCGCATCATGGAGAAGGGCAGCAAGAACACCGGCGCCAAGCGAACGCTCTTTGCTTGGGCGATGAATGTCGCCAAACGTGCTGCGCCGTGGCGTTGCCGCGAGCGATCCGCCAGCCCGCTCCTAAAATTGCAGTGGGCTCTCGCCAACAAGCTGGTCTTTTCCAAAATACGCGCCGGAACCGGCGGCCAGTTGCGGATCGTCTTCTCCGGGGGCGCCCCTTTATCGAAGGACCTCGCCGCGTTCTTCTGGTCCATCGGCGTGCTGATCTATCAGGGCTATGGTTTGACGGAAACTTCGCCGGTCCTTACCTCCAACTATCCGAAAAACCGCGTAGGCAGCTCGGGCCGACCCATTCCCAACGTTTTGATCAGCATTGCAGCAGACGGAGAGATCCTGGCCAAGGGTCCTTGCGTTATGCAGGGCTACTACAAAAGCCCCGAAGCCACCCGCGAAGTGCTTGGCGAAGACGGCTGGTTTCACACCGGCGATATCGGATATCTCGACTCAGACAATTATCTCTTCATCACCGACCGCAAGAAAGATCTGCTAAAGACCGCGGCGGGAAAATTTGTCGCCCCGCAACCCATTGAGAACGCCCTGAAAACGAGCCCCTACATCCTGAACGCCATGGTCGTGGGCGATCAGCGCAAGTTTATCGTCGCGTTGATCGTTCCGAACCCCGCCCCGATTGAGTCGAAAGCCGCAGAACACGGAATTACGTTCGCAAACTGCGAGGCGATGGTTGCGCATCCCTGGGTTCGCAAGCTCATCGAAGAAGAAGTGGCGCGCCTCACAACTCACCTTGCGCAATGGGAGACCATCAAGCGGTTCGCGCTGCTGCCCGAGGATTTCACCTTCGACAACGGCGGTCTGACCTTCACCATGAAACTCAAGCGCCGCGTCGTCGAGCAAAAATATCGCGACCTCATCGCCCAGCTCTACGCCGACGTCGACGAGCCCCGCCCCATCCTGCAAAATTAATCAGACAGCGTACGGCGAGATTTTCCCGATTTCCTTGTTGCACGACTCCGTCTCAAAACATCGACAGCATCTGCCGGCAGCCTTCCGCAAACTCCCGCTCCGGCATAATTAGGCTCACAATTAAATACCCAGCCGTCGCGAAATCGTAAAAATGCCCCGGGTGTACATAAATTCCTTTTTTGGTCAGCAGATCCACCGCCAGGTCGTCGTCCGTGCGCGTTGCAGGCACGCGGACCACCGCATACCATCCGCCTTCGATTTCCAATCGGCTGCACGTTTTCCGCATCATCAGTTGCCGGTCTAGCTCGCCCACGTTTCGACGCACCCGCGTTAGCACCTGCTTCTGAAATCCATGCCGCTGCTGGAGGAAAATCGGCAACGCCAATTGTATTGGAGCATTCATCGACAGATACGTGTCGGCGATTACCTCGATCCTCTCCACGGCCTGCTTCTTGATGGCCTCCGGGCCGCTGGTAACCAGCCACGCCGCCTTCATCTGCGGCAGCCCCGCAATTTTCGACAGCCCGCTCATCGTAAATGTGAGCGCTCCGCTGTTCGCTGCCAGGGATGCGGGCCGCCAGCCGTTGGCCGTTCGAGGCCGCAGTGTTTTGCCAGGTTCCCGGCGCCCATTCGAATCGGCATGCGGAAAATCCAGAAAGACTTCGTCGGCGATCAGCGCCATATTGCGGGTCGAACAAATCTCATTGAGCGCCGCCAACTCCTGGGGTTTCACGAAGTGCCCGGTCGGATTATTCGGGTTCACCACGATGATTCCGCGTGTTCGCGGTGTAATGGCTTTTTCCAAAGAAGGAAAATCGATCTGCCAGCCGTGATCGTATACCAGCGGATAGTGCGCCAGCACCACGTCATGGATACCCGCCAGAAAGCCGAACAGCGGATAGCTGGGCGCCGGCACGAGCAGTTCATCGCCCGGATCGCACAACGCCCGAAATACAAATGAATAGGCCTCGCTCGTGCTGGCGGTGAGGATGATATCTTCCACCGACACTTCGTCGCCGCGTTCGGCGTAATATTCCGCAACGCTTTGCCGCGCCCGTAGCAAGCCCTTAGGGTCAGGAACGTAGGTCAGCGCCGCCGAATTGCACATCGCGTGCAGGATCGTCTCGCCATCGTGGGAAAAGCCGACCTCCGTCGGATTGGAGGCGCTCAGGTCGTAGAGGCGCTTTCCAGCCGCCAGGTGCTGCGCCAACGCTTCGCTCAAGCGGTTCGGCGTCAGGTTCCAATTTGTGCGTTCTGCAAACATAGTAGCGCGCCACAGCAACGCCCGCATCGTCAAGCCATGCGCCTGCCCGGCACTCTATAGAACTACAGCAAATTGCCGCCTGCGTCCAATCGAGCCCTTCGCGTTACGGCCAACTCCTTATTAACCGATGCGTTCCAGCCGTATGCCGCCAGCCAAAATCAGCCTTCTCAAGCGCTTGTGCTGCCCCCAAGTTCATCCGTTTTAGGTCAAGGATGCACGGAATCTCATCGTATGGGCGAGCACTGCCGTGTCCCAGTTGATCAATCCCGAAGCTGCTGCTCGACCGAGCCTGCACGAAATTTGTAGGCAAGCGTCAGCAGGGCTAGAATCAAATCGAGGACACCATGGCAGACGAACTTGTAATCGCGGGCCGCGCCTTCCGTTCCCGCCTGATCGTTGGCACTGGCAAATATCGCAGCTTTCAGGAAATGGCCCGCGCCCACACCGCTTCCGGCGCCGACATGGTCACCGTCGCCGTGCGCCGCGTAAATCTCACTGACAAATCCAAAGAATCACTCCTCGACTACATTGACCGCGAAAAAATGTTCATCCTGCCCAACACCGCTGGTTGCTACACCGCTGACGAAGCCATCCGCACCGCGCGTCTCGGCCGCGAAGTCGGCCTCTCCCACTGGGTCAAGCTCGAAGTCATCGGCGACCAGCAAACCCTTTTCCCCGACACCGAGCAGCTGATCGAAGCCACTCGGGTTCTCGTCAAAGAAGGTTTCGTGGTCCTGCCTTATACGAATGACGACCTCATCGCCGCCCGCAAACTCATCGACGCCGGTGCTTCGGCGGTAATGCCGTTGGCCGCCCCGATCGGTTCCGGCCTCGGCATCCAGAATCCCGCCAACCTCAGCATTCTCCGCGAACGCATCACCGAGGTCCCTATGATCGTAGACGCCGGGGTAGGCACTGCGAGCGATGCCGCCCAAGCCATGGAACTAGGTGCCGACGGCTTGCTGATGAATACCGCCATAGCCGAGGCCCAGGACGCCACCCTAATGGCCGAAGCCATGCGTGATGCCACCGCCGCCGGACGCAAAGCGTACATCGCCGGCCGCATGCCCAAGCGCCTCTACGCCGCAGCCTCCAGCCCCCTGTCAGGCGTCGTCCGATAGTCGCCGATGGCCGGTTGTCGATTCTTTGTATCGATAAGCGCACAGCTGCATCCCTCAAGGAACGCGCTTAGCTTTGGTGATGTGGATTTCCTTGGCTTTGCTATCGGAGAGGCGGAGTGGCTTTGCCAAGAGAGAAGAGCTACTTCCGCCCAATAATCCAGAAGCCGATTGCCGTACTCACGCACCAAGCCACCACGGTCCACTTGAATGACACTGCGAACCCGCGCAAGTTCTCCAGCTTCAATTTGCAAATCAGCGAAAGCTCGAAAACCTGGTCGGTGATGTTTCTCAGCAACTGCTCCGGACCCGCCTTCGACACCGCCTCGTAGTACGCTGCATGGTCCTTGTGCCGCAACACGTGCTCGTAGTACAGCAGGGAAGCGCCTTCGTGTGGCGATTGATGATGACGCGCGATTCGCGGCGTCATCGCCCGCGAGATCAGCGCCAATGACCAGACAAAGCCTGCCGTTAATGCCACGCTCGTCAACAGATACAATCCCGAAGAAATCGCGGCCGCTACGTTCTCAAATCGGAGTTTCGGGATCACCTCCGTACCCAGCGGGATCGTGCTGGCCCCGAAAAACAACAAAAACGGCACGAGATACCCGGCTTTCAGGTCCGCAGCCCGAATAATCGCCTGCTGATCCTCGAAGTTGTGCCAGGCAAATTCGATCTGCTCCGATGTCGTCGACTGCGTCGGTATTTCCATCGGCACACTCTACCCAAAGGACAACTGCGCCGTCCAGCGCTGACACTCTTCCGCGGGCTGCTTGCTTCGGTTGACTCTCTCGTTGCGCCGGTGAGAGCATGTGCGCCATGCCCTCCGCCCACCGCCGCCTGCTGTGGCATGGCATGTTCCTGTTTCTGCTCGGGCTCGTAACCGGTTTCGCGGAGCCGCATTTCGTCAACATGCGGATGGGCCTCGCGGCGCACCTCGAAGGTGTGCTCAACGGTATTTTCCTTTTGGTGTTGGGAGCCGCCTGGACCGAAGTTCGCCTTTCGCCCGCGGCAAAAGCGGCCGCATTCTGGACCGCCTTGTACGGCAGCTACGTGAACTGGCTGGTGACTACCCTCGCTGCAGTTTTTGGAACCGGCGCCTTGTCGCCCATCACGGCCCCGGGCCGCACAGCGCTACCGTGGCAGGAGCGCGCCGTGACGATAGGCTTTCTGAGCGTCGGCATAGCGACTGTTTTGTGCTCGCTTCTTGTCCTCTGGGGGCTTCGCAGGAAGGCGTAGCCCTGGTGACGCAGCAGTCTTCATCGACCCTTCGGCTCACTCGTACCGCAGGGTCTGCATCGGGTCCACGCGCGTTGCCCGGCGTGCCGGCAGGTAGCAAGCGACCAACGCCACGGCTGCCAGCACCGCCGTTACGCTGGCAAACGTGGCCGCGTCGGTGGGCGCCACGCTAAACAACACGCTCGCCATCAATCGCGTCAAAGCAAACGCAACCACCAAACCTGCCGCCAACCCGATCAACACCATCCCGGCACCCTGCTTCATCACCAACCCCAACACGTCGCCACCCTGCGCACCTAACACCATGCGCAAGCCGAATTCCTTGGTGCGTCGCGCTACGGAATACGACACCACCCCATAAGTCCCCACGGTCGCAATCGCCAGCGCCGTGACCGAAAACAACGTCAACAGCAAAGTCAAAAATCTCGGCCGCGCTTGCGCCCGCTCCGTCACGTCCACCATCATCCGGACATCCGCCAATGGCAGCGAGGAATCCATGGCATTCAATCGCTCGCGCACCCCTCCCACGAGATTCCTCGAATCTCCCGATTGCGCGCGCATCACCACATACATATCGGTCAACGCAAAATTCTCCGCTTGCCGGTACGCCAAATACATTTCCGTGCCGGCTGGCCGGTCGAGCCCCGCGTTCTTTACATCGTCCACCACGCCCACAACCGTGCTCCACGGATCCTTCGATCCGCTGTTCGGGCGCACATGCTTGCCGATGGCGCTCTCATTGGGCCAGAACGTCCTGGCCATGGTGCTGTTCACGACCACGACCGGCGATCCTGCGGCGGTGTCGCGATCATCGAAAAATCGCCCTTCCATCAAGCGAATTCCCATCGTCGCGAAATAGTCCTTGGTGACCACCTGATCGAAGTCCACGTTCTCGATCGGTCCACCTTCGCGTTTCACAAATCCTTCTATGTCGGTGTCGTTCATGTTGGGAGCCCGCATGGGTGGCATTCCATACACCAGCGCCGCCGAGCGCACCCCTGGCAGATTGGTGATCTGCTCCTCGAGGCGCTCCCAGAAACCTGCAATCTTCGCGTTGTCGGTGTAGGTCCCACTCGGCAACGACACGCGCATGGTAATCACGTTGTCCGGAGCCATCCCGGTATGCACCTCCTGCAATTTCCAGAACGCGCGCAACATCAACCCGCACCCGATGAGCAAAACCAGCGCCATAGCCAGCTCGCCGACCACCAGCGCCCGCCGGAATAATTGCGCGCCTCCAGACGCGGTCGCACTGCCAGCAGCATCTTTTAATGAACCCGAAATGCCACTGGCCAGCAAAGGCACCAACGGCGCCAGTCCAAAAATCGCTCCCGTGACTAAGCTCGTTCCCAGCGTGAACACCAAAACTCGCCAGTCCATCACAATCTCGTCCGCACGCGGAATCCCGCCCGCATTCGTCAATTGCACCAGCCGCACGCCGCCATAGGACAGCGCTAGCCCCAGAATCGCGCCGCACAACGCCAGCAGAACTCCCTCAGTCACAAATTGCCGCGCCAGGCGCGCTAATCCGGCGCCCATCGCGCCCCGAATCGCGATCTCCCGGCGTCGAGCTTCCGCCCGCGCCAACAGCAGATTCGCGACATTGACGCTGGCGATCAGCAAAACAAACGCTACCGCTCCGAGCAGCACGAGCAGCGCCGGCCGCACGCTGGAAACTACTTCCGCCTGCAGCGGATAACTAACAATCGTGTGGTTCCTAGGATCAAAGCTGTGCGTGTTCGGCGACTTGTGCTCCCCATATGCCTGCACCAGCGCCGCTAACTCCCCTTGCGCCGCAGCCGGGGACACCCCTTGCTTCAACCGCCCCAGCAAATAATAGTTGTGCCCGCCGCGATTTGTCCGGTTCGCAGGATCAAGTTGCAGCGGCGTCCATACCTTCGGCGGATCGCTTTCGCCCGGAGGGAATTGAAATGTCCCCGGCATCACCCCGACAATCGTGCACTTTTTCCCGTCAAGGCGGGTCTCCCGCCCCACAATTGCCGGATCTCCCCCAAACACGCTCCTCCACGTCCCATAGGAAATGTCCGCGACGACTGCTGCGCCAGGCACATCGTCGGTCACCGAAATCAACCGGCCCGAGAGCGGCGCAACTCCCAAAGTCTCAAGCATTCCGCCGCTCACCAGCGCCGCCGTTACCCTTACCGGCTGATTCGCACCACCGAGGTTCATTCCCCCCGTTTGCCAGGCATCCAGCGAAGCCCAAGAATGCGTATCCCGCCGCAAATCAAAAAACTCCGGGGCCGAGGTCCAAAACCGCGGCAACCCGCCGTTAGGGAACGTAGGAAACTCGGTATAGACCCGCACCAGCTGCTCCGGATGCGTGTAGGGAAGCGGCCGCAACAAAACCGCGTTCACCACCGTAACGATCCCGGTAGTAGCCCCAATCCCGAGCATCAAGCACAAGACCGCCGCCGCCGTGAAGCCGAGGTTCTTCCGCATCATCCGCAGCGCAAATTGCAAATCCTGGCCAAAGGTGCCCATGTTCCCCCCACTCTAGTTACGTACGTGCCGTAAACCGATTAAGTTCCAGGAACGGATTCGATACACCCTCGGCATCCTCGCACACTCGGCTTGGGACTCGGTCCGGCCCGGCAGAGGGACCAAAAACTGGCAGGTCGCCGCGTTTGCCCCTACCCCGGATCACTCGCTTCAAAGCGTACGGAACAGGAAATGCCAGAGCAAGTCGACCAGCGCATGCACGATCGCCGAAGCGAAAATCGATCCCGTCTTACGCCAGGTCCAGCCATAAAACAAACCGGCAATCGACGCCAGAATCACATACCGCCAGTTCGGGAAGCCCATGTTGGTGATATGCGAGAAACCAAACAACACCGACGCCGTTCCCCAGCCCGCAAGGTCGCTCTGGGTCGAGCGCGCCAGAATGTTTTGCAGCAAGCCACGAAACAGGAACTCTTCCGGCCAGGCGGTGAAACACAAGATGGCGAGTGCCAGAAAAGGAAGCGTTTTCCACGCTCCCCAGTGCGGAGCAAACTGAATGAAATGCATCACCGTGCCAAGCGGAATGGCAATCGCGCCGAACGCCAGAAAGCTTCCAACGATATAGATGCCCCAGCGATGGCCCCAACCGAGGGTGTAACCGGCTCCACCCAGCCGCCGCACCAGCAAGAAGGATCCGAGCGCCACGTTGACACACAGCAATACGGTGAACACGTAGGCCAGCCGCCCACCTGGATAAGGCCACAGCCAATGCGAAGGTGAAAACTTCACCGCCGCCCACACCCCGGCAATCGTGACATAGTCCTGCCACGCGCCGGGCGGTCGGCTCTCTGCCGACGCCGCCAGAGCCAGTGGGATGAAAACCAAAGCGGTGATGGCGGCGGCACGCGAGAACGCAAAAGTATTTGTTCCGAAAGCGTAAATCAGGTATCCAAGAATGACCGCCAGGCCCAGGAGGTAGCCGCCGCCAGTTGCGAAACGCGCCGAAAAAAATTCCCGCACGCCGGCCGCGGCAAAGAGCAACAACACGGCGAAGTAAAAGGCAAAGGCGGTGAGCGTAGCCGCGAATTCCCGGCCGCCATAGCCGAGCCAGGAAGCGTACAAGCCGCCGCCAAAGCAGAGAGCGGCCCATATTCCGAGCATGGCAAGCGGCCCGATCTGTCGCGTAGCGGCCAAGCGGGAATTGTAACGCAGGGCCATAGGGTCCGTGGGATGGACAGGCGACGGTTTCGCAGGGAGAGGAAAAGTAGGTGGCGTTCGTTGTGAGTAGCCCGTGTTTGGTCTAGACCGAGGTCTCGAAGACCGCGGTTACAGGTTTTGACTCAACGAAGCTTGTGCCACGCTCCAAATGGTGCCTGCCTTACTCCAACCTGAACGTCGGCTCGCGTACGTTGATTGGATGCGCGGGCTGGCGTGCGTCTTGATGTTCCAGACGCACTGCTACAGCTCCTGGCTGACGCCTGAGGCACGCAAGACGGCGCTGTATGGGTGGTCGCAACTGGGAGGAACACTCCCCGCGCCACTGTTCATTTTTCTCTCCGGAATTTCTTTTGCGCTAGTGACGGAGAAACTTCGGGAAAAGGGGGCCGGCCGCGCCGCGATTGCGAAGAAGACGATTCTGCGCGGCGCCGAGATTTATGGGCTCGGAATCCTGTTCCGCATACAGGAATACGTTCTGGGCTATCCGCTCTCCCCTTGGACCGATCTGTTCCGCGTCGACGTTTTAAATATCCTGGGCATTTCCATGATGCTCATGGGCGTTGTTTGCGGGCTGACGGCGTCCAGATCACGCGCGCAATTGCAATCCGCTTGCGGGCCTTGCGCGACGGTAGCTGCCGCGCCAGCCAAGGAGACAGGGACTTGGCGGAGTCGTGCCGTCCTCAGTGTGCTCGGTGTTGCCGCAAGCATCGTATTGGTTACGCCAGTTGTGTGGACGACCAGCCGCCTCGGTTGGGTTCCGTGGCCGCTCGAATCCTATCTCAATGGCGTCCACGTCTTCGGAAGACCGCAACCTTGGCTTTTCCCCATTTTCCCTTGGGTTGCGTTCGCGTTCGCCGGTCTGGCGGTAGGTTTGTTTCTACTCTCAGACTTCACGAAGCGAAAGGAAGTTTCCGCTTTTGTCGTTCTGGGTAGCGCGGGCGCGCTTGCTTGTGTGCTTTCGCTGCTTAGCGATGCCGCTCCCATTCGGTTGTACGATCCGGCGATTTACGACTACTGGCACACGAGCCCAAGTTTCTTCCTGATGCGCTGCGGCATACTGCTCATGATTTTGTTTTTGACCTACGCGTGGTGCCGGTGGGGATTCGCCCACCGAGGTTTCAGCCCGATGATCCAGCTTGGACAAACTTCTCTGCTGGTGTACTGGGTACACATCGAGTTCGTGTACGGACGACTTTCGATTCTGCCGAAAGGGCGATGCACTATGGTCACGGCGACCGTGGGACTACTGATCATTTTTGTGGCGATGCTCGCGCTATCGATCTGGCGAACCCGATGGAAGAAACGGGCGATCAGGGTTTCGCGGGAGGGTCCTGCGGTTGCGGCAACTGCGGAATCCGTATGATGACCTCGCCAGGTTTCGCACGCTGAAGTTCTTCGCGCGCGATCTGCTCGATGGCATGCGGATCGGTCTTCAGCGCTTTTACTTTTTGGCCGAGCTGAATGTTTTCGGAGTTGAGGCGGTCGATGTCTTTGCGCACCCGCTCGATTTCGTTCTGCGTCCGGCGCATGGCGATAAATCCATGAGCGCCGAAAACATCGTGTACGACCAGCGCGAGCACAAACAAGCCCAGGATGGTGCGCCCGTGCTGCCTGAGAAATTCGTTAAACCCGTTCTCCGTGCTTTCGTTCGCTATGCGAGTACCCACTTGGTTGCCTCTTCGGTCAAACGTTTGGAAGCCTTCGGGCTGTCCGCTTCAACGTAAAGGCGGAGAAGCGGCTCGGTGCCCGAAAGCCGCAGCAGCATCCAGCTCCCATCGTCGAAAACGAATTTTGCGCCGTCGGTGCGATCCACGGAAACAACTTTTCGTCCGAGCAGTGTCGAAGCGTCCACCGCAACTTTATTGATAGCGTTTGCCTTTTGTTCGTCGCTAAGGTGCAGATTTTCGCGCACTGGCCAGAATTCGCGGCCGAGCTTCTTGAACAGCGCTTGGATCTGGTCGGCGATCGAGCCGCCGCGCGCGGCGAGCATTTCCGCCACCAGCAGGCAGGCGAGGATTCCGTCTTTTTCAGGCACGTGACCGCGGATGGTCAGGCCGGCACTTTCTTCGCCGCCGAGGGCAATTTTATCTTCGCGGATGAGTTGGCCGATGTATTTGAAGCCTACGGGCGTCTGGTAGGTGGTTTGGCCGTTTGCCTTGGCTGCAGCATCTATCATTTGAGAAGTGGCGACGCTGCGGGCGGCGGGCATTTTCCAGCCGCGGGACTCGACGAGATAGTCGTAGACCAGAGCGAGAATGTGGTTGGGAGAAACCCAAGCGCCATCGCGGTCGATCACGCCGAAGCGGTCGGCGTCGCCGTCGGTGGCGAGTCCGGCGGTGGCGCCGGAATCCGTGACGGTCCGACGGAGAGGCGCGAGATTCTCCTCGGAGACATCAGGTCCGGTGCCGTCGAACAAGCAATCGCGATTGGTGCGCATCGCCTGAATAGAAACGCCGTGATCGGTCAGGACGCGATCGAGGTAGCCTGCGCCGCAACCGTGAAGTGCGTCGATGACAAATTTTTCTTTGCCTTTGCTGAGGACGTCGAAGCGAAGCAGCTCCGCAAGACGCTGCAGGTAGGTGTCGCGGAGGTTGACGGTTTCACTTTTGGTGCTTTCGTGATGGACAGGCTTGGGCCATGAGCCGTCTTTCTCGGCCAGCTTTGCGGCGCGGGCTTCGATATCTTTGGTGACTTCCGGGAGCGCGGGCCCGGCGTCCGCGGAAGAAAACTTCAGGCCGTGATACTGAGCAGGATTATGGCTGGCGGTGAAATTGATGGCGCCGTCGAGTTTGCGCCGCGTGATTTCATAGGCGATGGCCGGCGTGGGCGTGAAGGTTTCGCACAGCAAGGTGCGGATATGGTTCTGCTGGAGGATATCCACTGCCAGCTGCGAGAACTCTTCGGAATAGAAGCGGGTGTCGTAGCCGACGAGGATCGTGGAATTCTTCTTGTGGTCGTTCACGTGTCCGGCGATGGCGGTGACGGCGAGGCGCACGGTGGCGAAGGTGAAGTCGTCGGCGATCAGGCCGCGCCAGCCAGAAGTGCCGAACTTGATCGGAGAGGAATTCATGGGGTTGTATTCTAGCCCGGAGTGCTGGAAGAAAAAAGAAGGGCGTAAGGGCGGGTCACGTCGATGGCGCAGGACGGCTCCCAGGGAGCGGTCAGGAAGGGTAGAGGAAGACGCCGATGGTTACAGGAAAGGGAAGCCGACTCGTGCTGGTGACGTGCGGTTCCATCACGGAAGCGCGGAGAATCGCGACGCGTGTCGTACGGAAGCGGCTCGCAGCGTGTGTGAACATCGTGCTAGGACCAGTGCAATCGATCTACCGGTGGAAAGGTAAGGTGCAAAGCGTGCGGGAAGTCTTGATGGTGATCAAGACTACGGAGAAGCGCTTGGCTGGGTTGGAAGAGGAAGTGAGGTGTTGGCACGGTTACGACGTCCCGGAGTTTGTAGTGATTCCGGTCGCGGCGGGTTCCCGGGAATATCTTGCGTGGTTGGAAGAGAGCGTGAAGGACGCTGGGAAGTAAGAGACAGCTTATGTAGGCGCCGGGCGTAAGTCCGGCGCCCACAATGGCGGTGATCGCTACGCCGCTACCAGATGAGTCGGAGGCCCAGTTCCAGTGTGCGGCTGCCGCCGTCGAACGAGAATTTGTTCAGGAATGTCGGCGACGTCACGAAGATATAGCCAGCATTCAGCGGGTTAGCGTTGGTATTGGAGTCGATACTGCCATTGTTGGTGGGCAGACCGATGCTGGGATTGCGATGGTTGAAGACGTTATAGGTCTGGAATCGGAACTGCAGCGAGGCACGCTCGGTGAGTTTGTTGGTCTTGAACACGCTCATGTTCCAGATATTCAGCCCCGGGCTGCTAACGGTATTGCGGCCGGTGGTGGCAATGGCACCCACGCCAGCTTGGATGAATCGGGCCGTGGGGTTCGCGGCAACGTACCCTACGGTGTTGCCAGCGGCGCAAGGAGCTGCGGCACCGGTGACCACGCGGGTGGCGCCGCCAGTTCCGTCGTTGCAAACGGCGTTGACGACCGAGCCGGTGAGTCCAACGCCCGCCGGATTGAAGACGGTCCGATCACCGGCAGTGTCCCCGTTGTCGTTGGCGTCCACGCCGGATAGCGGGGTGACCGGCTGGCCGGACTGCGCCAGGTAGGTGCCACTCCACTCCCATCCGTTGGCAGCGCCGCGCAAGAAGCGGTTTTCATTTCTGACGTTCGGCAAGTCGTAGACCCAAGTCATCGCGAATTTCTGCGGTAAATCGAGCGCCGAGCGTCCCCGCTCGTTCGGGAAGTCGAAGCCGTCCTGCGAGCGGCGCGGATTCACGTAGCTGCTGAACAGCTCGTTGGTGGAGTTGTCGATATTCTTCGAGAAGGTGTAATTCGCACGGAAATAAAGTCCCTTCGCGAATCGGTGAATGAAGTCCACGGAACCGGCGTGGTAGATGCCCGAACCCGCGGGCGGAAAGGTTGTAACGCTGCCCAAGAACCCGTCCGCAGACAAGCTTCGGCAGGGCGCCACGGGCTGCACCGAGGCAGGCGGGCAGAACGCATTAAAGTTCGCGAGGGTGTCCACGGGCGCCGCCACGGTGGTTGGAATATCGCTGGGGTTGATGTAGGTCGGTAATGGCGTAAGAGGGCTGCCGACGAGCGGGTTAAACGCCGAAGCAGAATTGAGACGTTGCTGAACGGGCAAGCTGATACTGCGGGTACCCACGTAACGGACTTCGATGCTGCTGTCTTTTAGAAGTTGATGTTGAACGCCGAGCGACCAGGTAATGACTTTTGGATCGACCTGATCCGGAATTAAACTGCTGGTCGCAGCGCGAGCGTCCGCTTGGGTAGTAGGGGGTACGTTCACTTGCAAGAGTCCACCGCCGGCCAGAAAGCCAGTGCCAGTGCTGCACCATGCGGGAGCACCTGGCAACGAGCAAGTAATGGCAGGGTTCTGCTCGGTCTGTAGCTGTGGAGGCAGGCTGTTGATGGCGAAGTTGTTGGGGATGACGTCATATGAAATTTGCGCACCACCACGAACCGCCCATCGTCCGCGGCCCGTCGGATCCCAGGCAAATCCTAAGTGTGGCCCGAAGTTGTTGGTGTCGGATTTCGGCTTGCGGAAGAACAATCCGGCGGCAGGATCGTCGGCAATGGCGTTGAGAGCTTGTTTGGCCTCATCGCGCGGCACTCCAGACCATTCGTAGCGGAGGCCGAGATTGAGGGTAAGGCGGTTGGTGAGTTTCCAATCGTCTTGCACGAACCAGTACAACGCGTGGTAGTTGTCGGCGGTGCTGCCAGTGCCGGCTCCGCGAAGCGCTCCGTTGGCGCCGTCCGGGACAAGGTCATTGATGAAGGAGTTGAGGGTCGCGTAGTCCCATTCACCGCGGGCTCTGGGCAAATTGTTCGTCGGGGAAATGTAGTTGCGGCCTTCGACTCCGAATTTGAAGGTGTGCTTGCCGCGGATATAGCTCAGGTTGTCGATGACCTGGTAGATGTTCTGCGTGTAGCCTTGCGGAGCGAGGCTGTATGGCCCTACGTTGCTGCCGAATTCGTCGATCTCGACGTTCGGAAAATTCGAAAATTGGGTGGGCGTGAGATCGTTTGGGCCGTTCAGGCGCGAGTAGGATGCCCGAAAGTCGTTGATGAAGCGACTGCTGATGGTCCATGAATCGGTAAAAATAGCCTTGCGCGCGTCGGAGGCCTGCGTCCCGGTGAACTGGGATTGCGGCTGAATAGGATTTACTTGGGGGGCGCGAAAACGATCGTAGAGAAAGCGCCCGCGAAGCTGATGGGCGCCGAGACTCAGATCGGTGTTGACCGTGAAGTCGTGCTGATTGGAAAAAGCCGGGGCGACTCCGGCGTATTGGCCGACATCGATGGGGAGACCATCCACCATGGTCGTGCCACTCTTGCCCGGGGCTGCGGGAAACTGCTTCAAGACCGCTAGTACAGCGGCGTTGGGATTTAGAGCCTCCAACTGGCTGATGCCGTTGGCCGTAGGCATGGTGACGGTGGCGCCCTGCGAGCCCAAACCTTCGTTTTGAAATTCGTACGCGCCGTAGATGAAAAGCTTGTTTCGCAGGATCGGACCGCCCGCACTGGCGCCAGCCCGATTGTAGTCAAAGCGGTTTTTCACATCCCCGGAGCCGGGGACAAAGGCAGTCTTTTCCTGGTTGGTGGCAGCGTCGAAGTCGCGGTTACGGTTGTACCACCAGCCGGCGCCATGCCAATCGTTGGTGCCCGACTTTGTAACGATATTGAATTGTCCGCCCGAAGAGTGACCGTACTCGGCGCCAAACTGGTTGGTGAGCAGCGTGAACTCCGCTACCGACTCCTGAATGACGGGTTGCGTGGGGCCGTTGACGTCCAGCCGATTGTCATCCACGCCGTCGATCGAAAAACCGTTGAACCGCGGGCGAGTGCCGCCAATCGATCCACCCGAACCCTGTACTCCGCCTTGCTGGGTGGTGGTCCCCGGCGCGAACACGGCGAATTCCTTGACGTCGCCGCCGATTGTGTTGACCGGCAAATCGTTGACGACCCTGCCGCTGAATGTTGCGCCCAGCTCGGAAGATTCGGTCTTCACCAGTTCCGCACCGGCTTCCACTTCGACAACGGAAGAGACGTCTCCGATTTCCAATACGGAGGTAGCCTCCGCCACCTGGTTGGATTCAACCTGAACTCCTTTGGAGATGGACTTGCGAAATCCGGACTTCTCAACGGTCACCGTATAGTTGCCAACCAGCAAGTCAGGGAATACATAAGTGCCGGCGCTCGAGGCCGTCGCTGATTTCGAAATGCCATTGGCTTCGTTGATGACTGTAACTTTGGCGTCTTCGATCACCGCACCGGTCTTGTCCGTTACGGTAACGCGAAGGGTTCCGTCTAACCGCTGGCCGCGAAGTGCATGCGCTGTGAAGATGCCACAAAACAGTACAAACAGCGCAATTCTGGTGAACCTGAGCATAAAGTGCTTTCTCCTTGGAAGGAATTGCTGTGCGGGAAAGCGTGCGGCCTCTATGATTTAATTCCCCCGGGCGATAAGCCGTTCCGCCAACCCGATACGCTGAGCAGAGGTGAGGCAGATAGAAGTCCAAATTGGCGTCTTTCTATCTCATTTCTTTGTAACTTGTTTGTAAGGAGCTAAATGCAGGCGTTTAAAGCAGAGCGCGGTGACCGCATGGAGATATGCGGTCGGAAGACTTTAGAACCAAAGAGATAGGTAGCTATAAAATTCTACAGTTTCTTCAAGGGACCTTTCGTGTTTTGTAGACTCCGTTGTTTTGTAGGCTCTGAATTGTAGGAGCTGTGGAGATTTCGGCGGCTCGGTGAAGGCCGGATGGGGACGAGAAGCTGCCCCGGCAAAGCTCCGGGGTAACACTGGCTCCGCGAACTCCGCCCTGCGCTACAGGGCGTTGTGCTACTGCAGCTTGGCGTATTCGGCTTTGGCTTGTTGCAGGACAGGAAGACTGGCATCGGCATCTTTCCAGAGAGCCAGAAAGTCCTGGTAGTTCGTGCGAGCCTTCGCGTTGTTGCCGGAGAGAGCATAGGAACGGGCGAGACCGAGGTGGGCGAGCGTGCCCGTCCAGCAATTAGACACCAGCCCACGGTGATCGAGAATTTTCTGGAACTCAGAGGTTGCGGCACTGCCCTGTTTCGCACCGAGATAGGCTTCCCCTCGGATGTAGGCTGGCAGGACGCAAACGAAATTCAGGCTGCCGATACCTTCACCCAATTCATAGGATGCGGCGGGTTGCAGCAGGTCGACGGCTTTCGCCGCATTGCCGCGGCTAAGCTCCAGTTGTGCGCGAATCGCGGGAAGCCAGACCGATTGGATGATGGAATTGACCGGGAAGCGGCGGTTTAAATCTTCGACAATGGCTTGAGCGCGGGCAGATTCTCCATCGCGAGCGAGGGCAAGAGCAACCAGAATCTGGGCGTCGCGGCTGCTGGGTGCGATTTTCCCGGATTCGGTAACAAACTGATGGGCTTGCTCGCGGTAGCCGAAGGCCGCTTCGCGCAGACCTGCGTCGGCGAGCCAGAGGGCTGCAGGCTCCTTTAGGTCGGCTCGCATCGCGGCGCTGGCGGCGCGCCGCGAAAGGGAGCGCGCGTCGTTGATGCGGCCGTGGAAAGCGGCGGTATTGGAGTGCAGGAAGAGGATGAGATCCTCCCATCCGGGTTTTCCGGCGCTCCCGGAGACCTCCTGTTCGATCTTGGCGGAATCGGCGTGTAAGAAAGCCAGGGTATAGACATCTTCGTGGATGACGGGATCATCCAGCTTTCGAGCAAACGCGTCGTCGATGGCGCCTTGAGCTTCGTCGAAACGATTGAGCCCGATGTAACTGGCCGCGAGGTTCAGGTAATCCACCACGTTTGGATCACCCGCCAAGGCAGATCTTTCCGCTTCGACGGCATCCTGGTATTTGCCGGCGACCATGAACTCGTTCGCGAGGTTTCCATGGACCGTCGCATCTCGGGGGTAAATCTGGAGCCATTGCTTGTAGCCTTCGGTGGCTTTTTCAAGTTCGCCGGTAGCGATGTCGTAGTAGAGGGTGGTGATGTGCGAGCGTTCGCGTTCGGTGACACGGTCGCGCAACTCGAAGGCCTTCTTGATGGCGGCGATGGAGAGATCGATCTGGTTCAGGTTGTAATAGGAGGTGGCCAGGGAAGTGTAGGCCATCGCGAAATTGGGGTCCAGCTCGACGGCACGTTTCATGAACGGGATAGACTCGCTTGTGCCCTTCGCGCGAGAAGTTCGTTGGCCGATACTGAACGTCTTGAGTGCTTCGAGTGACGTGGTCGTGGCGTCGACCAGAGGCACGTCGTACTTCTGCACGGAGCTGAGCGATTCCCCCAAATCCGAGCGTAATTTCGAAGCCGCATCGCTGAGAGCATCTAGTATATGTTCCTTGTTCGGGGCCTCCGCCTGTCGCCTAGCAAGGGTATCGCCGGTGGCGCAGTTTACGGCGCTCAAGGAGATCACATATTGGGTGCCGAGACCGGAAATGGAGCCGTCGATGGAAGCTTTTGCGCCGGCGCGCTGACAAATCTCTCTCGCTAAATCGTTCGAGATGTGTTGCACCGTTTGTTGCCCCATGGTTTCCAGTGTGTGGTGGACTTTGTCCTCGGAAACAATGTTCAGGAAGGGAGATTGGCCAAGATTCACGGCGAGGGCTTGCTTCAGGGTGTCGTCGAAGACAGCGTCGCCGGTCGAGTTGGCGAAATCGGCCAGCACGATCGTGTCTTTTTCGGTGAGCTTGGCGGACGCGCTCGAGCGCCAGTAGTACGCGCCGCCCGCGACAAGCAGGGCCGCGAGGAGGACGCCGCCAGCAATGAGCAATTTTGACGATCGCGGCGGGCCGGATTCCGCAGTTGCGACCGCCGCTGCGCTCGCGGGTTTCCGACGGCCGCTGGAGATTTTTTTGTGCGGGGTCGATTGTTCCTGGCCGTCGGGTTCGGCCGTGGGCTGAACGACGGAGCGGCCGGAAGTTTCGCGCTTGAGGCGTTTGAGATCGGCGCGAAGGTCCGAAGCGTGCTGGTAGCGCAGGTCGCGGTCTTTCTCCAGGGCTTTGTTAATGATGCGCTCGAGTTCTTCGGGAATTTCGGTGTTGAAGCGCACCGGCGCAACGGGAGCCCTGTGCAGGATGCCGTCGAAAATTGCGGCCGAGGTGTCGCCCTTGAACGGGAGAGCACCGGTGGCCATTTCATAGAGAACCGCGCCGAAGGAGAAGAGATCGCTGCGAGAATCTAGCTGTTTGCCGAGGGCTTGTTCGGGAGACATGTAGGCGACCGTCCCGACGGTGCTGCCCGCGCCAGTGAGATGCTCTTCGGTGAGATTGCCTGCGGTGGTGGTTGCGGTATCTCCCGATGGAGCGCTGGCGAGGGTGAGCTTGGCGAGGCCGAAGTCGAGAATCTTGGCGTGGCCTCGCGCGGTCACGAAAACATTGGCGGGCTTGATGTCGCGATGAATGATGCCTTTGGCGTGAGCGGCTTCGAGGGCGTCAGAAACGTCGATACCGATTTCCAATAGACGTTCAATTTCCAGCGGCGTACCGGTGATGAGGTGTTTTAGGGTGGCGCCTTCCATGAATTCCATGATGATGAAAGCGCGGCCGTCTTGTTCCTGGATGTCGTGGATGGTGCAGATGTGCGGATGGTTGAGGGCGGAGGCGGCGCGAGCTTCTCGCTGGAAGCGCTCGAGGGCTTGTGGGTCCTTGGCGACGCCGTCGGGAAGAAATTTCAGGGCTACGAAACGGCCGAGTTTGGTGTCTTCGGCTTTGTAGACGACGCCCATGCCACCGCCGCCAAGTTTTTCGACGATGCGGTAGTGCGAGATCGTCTGGCCTGAGAGAGAGGGCAGGTCGGGCATGCGGGGGGATTCTAAGTGCAGCGCGAGGGTGAGTCAATCGGTGGCGGCTCTGGAGAGTGGAAGGCAAGGGGGGTGGGAAAAGCCGCAAGGCTCCGCAGACTCCGCCTTGCGCTGCACGGGTGCCACAGAATGCGAGTCGTTAGATGTGGAGAAGAGCTTGGTCGAGGTCGGCGATGATGTCTTCAACGTCTTCGATGCCGATGGAGAGGCGCACCAGGCCTTCGGTGATGCCCACGCGTTCGCGGATTTCGACGGGCATGGACGCGTGGGTCATGAGCGCAGGGAGGGAGATGAGAGTTTCGACGCCGCCGAGGCTTTCCGCGAGCGAGCAAAGTTTCACTTGATTGAGGAAGCGCCGGGCGGCGTCTTGGGTTTCGAGATCGAAAGCGAGCATGGCTCCAGGGCCGCGCTGCTGCTTGCGAGCGATCTCGTGATGGGGATGTGACGGCAAACCCGGGTAATAAACCTTTTTGATTTTGGGATGAGCGTCGAGATGGCGTGCCACGGAGATGCCGTTGGCGTTGTGCTGGAGCATGCGCACGGCGAGCGTCTTGATGCCGCGAGAGGTGAGGAAGCAGTCCATGGGTGCGAGGCCGGTGCCCGCGGAGCGCTGAATGAAGTAAATTTTCTCGGCGTCTTCAGGGCGCGTGAGGACTACGGCGCCGCCGGTCGAGTCGCTGTGGCCGTTGAGGTACTTGGTCATGGAATGGACGACGATATGAGCGCCCAGCTCGATGGGGCGCTGCAGATAGGGGCTGAGGAAGGTGTTGTCCACCACGAGGGCTACGTGTCGATCGTTCGCGATGTTGGCGATGGCCGCGATGTCGGTCACACGCATCGTGGGGTTCGTGGGAGTCTCGACGTAAAGCATTTTGGTGTTCGGGCGGAGCGCGCCCAGGACGAGCTCCGGGGTGGAGGTATCGACGAAGCTGAATTCCAGGCCGAAATGCACCAGGAGTTGCGTGGAGAGTCGAAACACACCGCCATAGACCGCTTCGGAGACGATCACGTGGTCGCCGGGACGCAGGAGACGGAAGACGGCGTCGATGCCGGCCATGCCGGAAGAAAATACGTAGGCGGACTGGCCGCCTTCGAGCTTTGCTACCGTGCGCTCGAGCGCTTTGCGATTGGGATGATTGGTGCGGGCATAGTCGTAGCCTTTGTCCTTGCCGAGTTCGGTCTGCACGTAGGTGGAAGTCTGGTAGATTGGTGCGACCACTGCGCCGGTAGCGGGATCAGGCTCCTGACCGACGTGAATGGCATTTGTAGCGAAACCCATAGAAACTCCTGTCTCGGGCAAAGTGCAAAATGTTTTCTTGCTTCCCGGCTCCGCCGGCCGCAACGCGCGGTAAGCAAGTGGCGACGCTGGACTGTTGGTCAAGCGCTCCGCACAGCGAAGGGACAGGATCTCGGGGTTTCTCCCGCTCTGGATCGTATCGCGCTGTGATGCGACATCAACGGCCACCCACGCTGCGGGAGGGATGCTTGAAAGAAGGTATCGTAGCAAAACCGGGCAGTCAAATTGAGGACCGAACAGAGTTTCTAGAGGTCCGGCCGGGGTACGGCCGGAAGTGCGCGGGAAGCACGAGCGGCATTCCAACCACGGCCCGCATCGAAAATAGTGGCGGAGAGACTTGACCAAGTTCGACGCTCCGTAGAGGATGGAGTACTGGCGCAAATGAACTGTAAAGGATCAGCCGCGGTGTGCGTAGTGACGTTGGCACTTTGCTTTGCGTCTGCGCCTGCAGGTGCGCAAAGCAAGGACACAGCGCCTCCCGCCAAGCCGGCAACGACCGAGCAGCTGTCCCGAATTACCATCGAAGTGTCAGGCGGCGAAAATGAAACGCCCGTCGAGAACGCCAGTATTTACATCAAGTACATTGAAGAACGCAAGGTGAAGAAAGACAAGGTGGTAGAGTTGAACGTGAAGACCAACCGCGAGGGAACGGCGCACGTTCCGGAGGCGCCGATGGGTCGAGTCTTGGTGCAGGTTGTTGCCGATGGATGGAAAACGTACGGACGCTGGTACGATATTGCGGAGGCGAAGCAGACGATCAAGGTCCATCTGGACAAGCCGCCGCGCTGGTACTGAGGTACCGCGAAGACTTCCCGCGTCAAACGTTGTGAACCAGCAAAGCTGTGCGCCGCGCGAGACAAATGAATTAGCAGATACTTGCACCGAAATAGTGCAAACCGGTTCAGGGTACTGAGGAGTGTGTAGTTAGCCTTAAAGGGCGTGAGCTTTTCCACAAACTTATCAACACTTGTGTTGAAAACTTTACCGAGCAGAAATATTTGCGCAGAGATTCGGCACGCTTCTTGCTAAGGATTGGTGGCAAACTGGATTCCACGGATGAATGACACCTTTGACGGACCCTTTTCTCTCGTGCAAATGTTTTGGGGCAATATCGCGGCGCGGCCGTTGCGGTGCGCGCTGAGCGTCATCGCCATCGCCATTCAAGTGATCCTGGTGCTGATGATCGTGGGTCTCACTTCGGGAGTAATTTCCGAATGGGGGAAACGCGTTGAAGGTGTCGGAGCGGATATTCTGGTGCAGCCGCCCAACTCGTCCATTTTCTTTGCGTTCTCCAGTGCGGTCATGCCCGAAACATTGGCCGACCAGATCGGTGCGCTGCCTGGTGTCGACGAGGTTGCGCCGACGGTCATTCTAACCGAGCCGAAGAACCTGGTGATGATCTACGGCATCGACTACAAGCGATTTAACGCCTTGAGCCGAGGGTTCTTATACCGAGCAGGGCGCAAGTTCCAATCGCCTGACGAAGTCATCGCCGACGACATCATCGCGCAATCGAAGCACCTCAAGGTAGGCGACCACCTCACGTTGCTGAATCACACTTTTTCGATCAGCGGCATAGTGGCGCATGGCAAAGGGGCGCGATTTTTTATCCCCATCAAGACCGCGCAAGAAATCGCGGGCGTCGAGAACCGCGTGTCGATGTTCTACGTGCGAAGCAAAGGGAATACGGAACAGACGCGCGCGGAAATTCTGAAGTTGTCGCCGAATAATCGAGTGCGGTCGATGGCGGAGTACGTGACGCTGATGAGTTCCTCGAATTTGCCGGAGCTCAAACCGTTTGTTCGGTCGATGGTCGGACTGGGAATCGTGATCAGCTTCCTGGTGGTGCTGCTGAACATGCACACCATGGTGATGGAACGTACGCGCGAGGTCGGAATACTAAAGGCTTTGGGTTTTTCGCGATTCGACATTGTCGAGATGCTGCTCGGCGAAACGCTCGTGCTCACGCTGCTGGGAAGCGGGTTTGGGATCGTGGTGACATTTCTGACGCAGGCCATTCTGAAAGAAACCAATCCCGGTCTGATGATTTTGATTACGCCGCGGTGGGTGCTGTCGTCCATTGTGTTGGCGGTGGTCGGCGCGGCGGCGGGCGTAGCATATCCTGCTTTGCGCGCCGCAAGCTACGATCCGGTTGTCGCGTTGGCCTACGAATAAGGACAAGTCAGCGGCCAGTTCGCAAAACTCCGCGGTTGCCGTCACCCTTCGCCGTATAATCCCAATCAGCTAGCCTCGAATCGTAGTGTCCAAAGGAGACGAAGAAGATGAAGCGATTGCTCGGCGTTTTGCTGGCAGCAGCGGCATGTCTGTGGCTTTCGGCGGTGGTTGCGGGACAGGGCATCGACTTTTTCAGCAAACCTAATATTGCCGACATTTTTAAACCCGTCGTGGGAAGCGGTGCCGCCTACGAACAACAGTCCACCGACCAGAAGCGGCCCGCCTCCCAATTGGAAATGACCGTTGTTGGGAAAGAGATGACACCGAACGGAGAGGGCTACTGGATGGAAGTGGGTCACATGGACCCGAAGGGGGGCGCCATGATGTACACCAAAATGCTGGTGACGAAGGATTTCCAATTCACGAAGATCGTGTTTCAGCAACCCGGTCAGCCGGCCATGGAAATGCCTTTTGACCCCACTGAAAAGAACAGGAATCGCATGAAAGATGAAATGGCAAAGTGGCAGCAGGTGGGAACGGAAACCATCACGGTCCCTGCGGGAACATTCCGCTGCGCGCATTGGAAAAAGGATGACGGGACTGACGAGGTGTGGACGAGCGACAAGGTGACGCCAATGGCCATGGTGAAGCAAGTCGGCAAAAACAACTCGATGGTGCTGACCAAGATCATCACCGGAGCGACCGATCACATCACCGGTCCGGTAACGCCATTCGATCCTAAGGCCTTCATGCAGCAGCGCCAGAAGCCGCAGTGAGGGCCGAAAGCGTTTTTGCGTTTTTACAGTTTTTGTGCAGGATCTAAGGTTGGCCGCGCGAAAGCCCGGCGCCTGCCTAGGTGAGAAGAAACAGGATCGCGATTCCGGGCCTTAGACGCCGGGGGCGTTGGCTTCAAGCTCATTCGCGATATCGCGCATCATTGCCAAAGGGCAGGCGACGTGGACTTGTTCGCCGGGTTCATCCACGTCAATCATTAACTTTCCGTTGTGGGTCCCTATGCGGACGTGCTGGTTCTCGCCGGCAGATCGGATATCCACGAATTCAGCGTTGGGGTACTTCCCGAGTTCCTTGGTCAACGCTCGAAGCGTTGGAAGCCACGGCCGCGCCTGGTCCGCGGCACGCTCCAGTTGGCGTCTCGGGACGACATGCATGGCCATGGGGACAATCGCGGCAGGAACCCACACGTGAACGTGCCGGCCGTCATGATCTTCGTCCACGCGCATAACGCCGTCGTGAAAGGTGTACGCTCCAGCCAGGACGATGGTTCCAACGACGCCGAGGGCCAGGTTTGCGAGCAACATGTTTTTCTCCTCCACTACGTCTGCCGGATTCCTGGGTATTCCGCTACAGCGGTATTTCTGAACTAGTCCGATACGTTCTTGGAGTCCAGCCAGATCCGGACGGTATTCTCTTCGTCCTTGACCGATACGAGTTCGGTGTCTCCCTGAGCAGAAAGTGCGCGCAAGCCGGCTACCAGGTCGAGTTCGTCTTTGGCGCCCGAAAATAAAGCGTCGACCACCTTCATGGGAATCTTGACTTCTACGCGCGACTTTTTGGACGCGTGGTTCTTATCCATGACATGGACGAGGAAATAGTTGTTCTGCTTGGCCACGCGGACGTCGGAATCCCTGTTCTGGACGGTGACAAATTCACCGTCTTTCGAGGTGCGTACGGCGTCCAGTAGCGCGCGCAGGTCAACGCCATGGCAGTCAAACTCGTCGACCTTGACTCTGCCGCTCTGAAGGCGGTCGCGATTGATTGTCGGCAGGACCTTTTCGGCAAGTTCGAGGGGAACATTCACTCGAACGGTCTCTTCCTTGGAGTCGGGATTATCCACGCGAATGTGTAGCCAGCGGTCTTGCCGGGCGGGCTCCGCGGGCTTCCCAGAACTGCTTTGCGCGGCCCCGGCTATGGGGGTGAGAGCAAGCATGGCGGTGATGAATGCCAGGGTCGAGAGCTTTCGGGTGCGGTTGGTCATGGTGAAGGGTCTCCTTCGCGGACTTGGGGAGAGTAACGCCCCGGATGCTGGGCTTTGAATAAACCAGCTCGAGTCCAACACCTTGGCTAGATATACGAAGGTCTCGCCGAAAATGTTTCCCACAGAGTACGCGGTGCGCGAGGCGCAAAAGAGCCGCCCCGGGGCAGCCGCGGTCAGAGGGTCGGTAGGGTTCGCACCGTAAAAGGCCCCGGGGTTCCGGCTAGCCAGGCGTCCATTTCAGAAAGACCGCCGCCAGTGGGGGCAGGGTCATGGGCAAAGACTGCTCGCGGCCCATGTGAGGGACCGGTTCGGAATGGATACCGCCCATATTCCCAACATTGGAGCCGCCGTAGATGGCGGCGTCGGTATTCAAGACTTCTTGGTAAAAGCCGGGCCGCGGCACGCCCACGCGGTACCCGGAGCGGACAACCGGCGTCGCGTTCAGGACCACGATCATGATGTCTTCGGGTTTCTTGCCCCGCCGGATGAACAAGAACGTGCTGTTGTCGGCGTCATTGCAGTCAATCCACTCAAAGCCGTGCCAGTCGAAATCCACTTGGTGCAACGAGGGTTCGGAGGCGTACAGCTTGTTCAGATCCGCGACCAGCGTCTGAAGGCCGCGATGCGATTCATACTGGAGCAGGTGCCAATCGATGCTGTGAGCTTCGCTGAATTCCGCCCGTTGGCCGAATTCCTGTCCCATGAAGAGCAATTTCTTGCCTGGATGCCCGTACTGGTAGCCATAGAGCAGGCGGAGATTAGCGAATTGTTGCCACAGGTCGCCTGGCATTTTGTGGAGCAGCGAGTTCTTGCCGTGAACGACCTCATCATGCGAAAAGGGAAGCACGAAGTTTTCGGTGAAGGCATAGAGCAAGGAGAATGTCAGCTTGTTCTGCTCAAACCGACGGTAAATCGGGTCGGTCGAGAAATATTTCAGCGTGTCGTTCATCCAGCCCATATTCCATTTCAGGCTGAAGCCAAGTCCGCCGAGATAGGTAGGCCGCGATACTGCGGGCCACGATGTCGATTCCTCGGCAATCGTGAGCAAGCCTGGGAATCGCTCGTAAGCGACTTCATTTAAGCGTTTCAGGAACGCGATGGCGTGGAGATTCTCGCGGCCGCCGAACTCGTTGGGAATCCACTGGCCTTCCTTCCGCGAATAATCCAGGTAGAGCATGGAAGCAACAGCGTCCACGCGTAGCCCATCGATATGGTACTTGTCGAGCCAGAAAAGAGCGTTGGAGATGAGATAGTTCACGACCTCGTTGCGTCCGTAGTTGAAAACCAGCGTGCCCCAGTCCGGATGAGATCCCTGCCGAGGATCGGAATGCTCGTACAGATGGGTGCCATCGAATTCGGCGAGGCCAAATGTATCGCGCGGGAAGTGGGCGGGCGTCCAGTCGAGAATGACGCCGATGCCCGCGCGGTGGCAGCGGTCCACGAAGTCCATGAATTCGTGGGGCGTTCCGTAGCGGCTGGTCGCGGCGTAGTAACCGATAGTCTGGTAGCCCCACGAGCCGTCGAAGGGATGCTCCATGATGGGCAGCAGTTCGATGTGCGAGTAGCCTAGTTCTTTGACGTAGGGGATGAGCTGGTCGGCCAACTCACGGTAGCTCAGCCAGCGATTGCCCTCATCGGGCACGCGGCGCCACGCGCCGAGGTGTACCTCGTAAACCGAAATCGGGTATTCCAGCCAGGCGGTATCTTTGCGCCGCGCCATCCATTCGGAATCGTTCCAAACGTGATTATCGAGATGGACGACAATCGAACCTGTGCTGGGTCGGAGTTCGGCGCGAAAGGCAAAAGGATCGGCCTTGAGTGGGAGCATGTCTCCGAGGGGGCCGATGATTTCGTACTTGTAGATGGCGCCTTCGTTCAGCTCCGGGACAAAGAGTTCCCAGACACCCGAGGAGCCGCGGGCTCGCATCGGATTAACACGGCCATCCCAATGGTTGAAATCGCCGACCACGCTGACGCGGCGCGCGCTGGGTGCCCAAACTGCAAAATTGACACCCGGAACTCCTGAAACGGTTTTTAAGTGGGCGCCCAGCTTTTCGTAGGCGTCGTAGTGGCGACCCTCACCCATCAGATAGAGATCGAATTCGCTCAGAAGGTACGGGAACGCGTAGGTATCGTAGCGATCAAAGGACGCGCCGGAGTGGGTTACGAAGTGGATGCGGTAGTTGACGGCGTCCGGCCGATCGCGATAAGACTCGGGCAGGGTTGCTTCGAAGAAGCCTTCCTCACGGAGCTTTTTTGCTTCGATCGCACCGGGAACGCCGGAGACTTGGACGCTTGCCGAAGCCGCGTGCGGGTGAAAAAACCGGATGGCCCATCGGCGTCCTGCGCCGGTGTCAACAGGTTGCGGGCCAAGCAGCGCAAACGGATCGGAGTTTCGCCCGCTCAGAAATGCATCGATTTGCGGTCCAATCGGCGACTCTGCGTTCGATTGCCGCGAGATGGAACTTTCAGCGCGTTGTTCAGGCACGATTCAGGTCCCCCAAAAGACAAACCGCAAGCTTGCAATGCAGGCTCAGGTTGGATGCTGCGCCGCGTCTGTTCGATTCCAGGGTGTTATCGGGGAATTTCCCAAAAGAGCTCGGTAAGAGTGTGCGATGGTCCGGCCCCTCCCGTCAATAACCGAGCTTGCGAGGCTTGGACGCCCGCGATACAGTGCGGCACGCCACGGTTTGTGTGAAGGAGTGTTTAGCGGGGCGGGGAGTTTCAAGATACCTCAACCCTAGTGGGCAGGGACCATGCGGATTTCCAAATTCCTGAATATTGCTGGTATCGCCGTTTGTGCCGTTGCTGCGTTGTCGTTTAGCTCGGCAGATGCGCAGGACCGCAGCCAGGCGCGGTCAATGGTGATTTCGCGTGGCGGAATTGTCGCTGCAGAATCGCCTCTCGCGTCACAGGCAGGCGTGCGCATGCTCGAGCGCGGTGGCAACGCCGTGGATGCGGCGATTGCAGCGAACGCCATGATGGGCGTGGTGGAGCCCATGATGAACGGGATCGGTGGCGACCTCTTCGTCATCGTCTACGATGCGAAAGCGAACAAGCTCTACGGGCTGAATGCCAGTGGCTGGGCGCCGAAGGGATTAACGATCGAGTTCCTGCAAAAGCAAGGTCTGCGGGATATGCCGCAGCGCGGCATCAATGCGGTCACGGTTCCCGGAATGGTCGACGGCTGGCAGAAACTCGCGGACAGGTTCGGGCGCAAGAAATTGGCGGAAGACCTGAGCGCTGCGATTCGTACCGCGCAGGACGGCTTTCCGGTTTCCGAATGGGTGGCAGCGTACTGGGCGGGTGACCTTGATCTGCTCCGAGCCGACGAGGCCGCCGCGAAAACCTACCTGCCGCAAGACCATACGCCTAAGGTCGGAGAGATATTCCAAAATCCAGACCTGGCGGCGTCGCTGCAACAAATCGCCAGTCGAGGCCGTGATGCTTTCTACAAGGGCGAGATCGCGGCAAAGATTCTGGATGCGACAAAGCGGCATGGCGGAACCATGACAGCTCAGGACCTATCCGAATATTCCAGCGAATGGGTCGAGCCGATATCGACCACCTATCGCGACTGGACCGTCTACGAGATGCCGCCTAACGGGCAAGGTCTCGCGGCGCTCGAGATGTTGAACATCATGGAGACGTTCCCTTTGGGGCAGAAGGACTGGGGTTTCGGCTCCGCCAAAACGCTGCACGCCATGATAGAGGCGAAGAAGCTCGCCTACACGGATCTGGCGAAATATATCGGCGATCCGCGAAAACAGAAACTGCCGGTGGCTACATTGTTGTCTAAGGGTTGGGCCGCCGAACGCGCCAAACTGATCGACCCGCAGCACGCGAATTGCGACGCCAAAGCCGGGGACGTGCCGCCGGCTAGCGAGACGACTTATCTGACCGTCGTCGATCGCGACGGGAATATGGTCTCGCTCATCCAGAGCAACTACGCGGAGTTTGGTTCGGGAATCGTTGCACCCAGCACCGGATTCGTCCTGCATAACCGTGGGGGTCTATTTACTCTCAATCCCGCCTCGCCGAATGCCCTGGCGGGACGCAAACGGCCGTTGCATACGATCGTTCCGGCTTTCGCCCAAAAGGGCGATACGCGCGTGGCCTTTGGAATCATGGGAGGCTGGAACCAGGCCCAGGCACACGCGCAGTTCGTCGCCGATATCGCGGACTTCAAGATGAACATCCAGGCCGCCCTTGAAGCCCCGCGGTTCTCTAAGTACACCTTCACCGGATGCGACCTATTTATGGAGAATCGCTTTGCGCAGAACGTCCGCAACGACTTGGCCGTCGCCGGGCACAAAATCGAATTGAAGGGTACGTTCTCGAGCGTTGTGGGTGGCGGGCAGGCGGTTCAACGGGACTTTGCTACCGGCGTGAACTACGGTGCTTCGGACCCCCGAAAAGATGGCGAGGCCGTGGCGGAATTGGCCGTCGATTGACGAGACGAATGATAGAGAACGAGGCAGAAGCGCGCTCATCGGAACAGACGAAAATTCTGCAAAACTTTTCCACAAGAGTGTTCCATCCGGACGCAAATCATCCGAAGCGGACTGTGGATCAAGCGTGGTACCTAGTAAGTCCATTATTATCAGCAGGTTGTTGATCCGCCAGTTGGCGAACCGCGTGCACGGGGATACCGCGTACCTGTACGCAGGTACAGCCTCCCGCAGAGGCCCGGCGAACGCGGAGGACTGGATGAAGCCCGACCCATTTCCATTTAGGTGCACGCACGTGACGCTGCTTGCCGTCCTGTCGTTGGCACTGCTCCCCGCCAGCCACGCCCAGACCGTAAGTGTTTCGGGTCGCTACGAGTGCGCCACAGCCAAAGTTAAGGGCAAATCCGTTCCTTGTAACGCGGCTCCGCTGATCCTCAAAAACGACGGACATTTTGAGCTGCGCGGTTGGGAAGGTAACTACCTGGTGACCGGCGAGTGGGTCGAACTGTCGGACTCGGTCGTGCGCTCTCGCGCCAAGATCGAGCCCGGCCACAAAATCGTGTTTCGTTACCGCGGCAAGCACGGTTGGTGCGAAATGGTTTACGAGCGTCGCGTGGCAGAGTTAGGGAAGACCACTCTCGGGTGAGTTTCTAGCGCCCCGATTCGATCGTTGGATTTTTCGTCGTTTCCCAAAAGTAAATGGAAGGCCCGTTGAGTTTTTTGCCGGGCGGGCTTACTCGCGCGACACCTTCAGAGGATTGTTGTACCAGCGGAATCCCTTGCGTTGCTCTTCAGCAATCTCCTTGGCCACCGCCAAGGTGAGCGGCCGGCGATATTGTCCGCACGTAGCAACGATCGCATCAAGCAACGAAATCGGTGCGGTGAACGAAACTCCGAACGATGCCGCGTCGATCGATGCCAGGAAGACTTCATTGCAAACGCGCGCCAGTGGCGACAAGTAGGTGTCCGCAATGCCGATACAGTAAGCGCCATGGGAGCGCGCCTGCTGCGCACCTTCGACGGTTTGCCGCAGACCGCGGCGGAAGCTGATCGCGACCACCACGTCCCGTTTATTGACGACGCGCGCCATATGGGTCATTCCGCCGGCGGAGGGCACTGCAATGATCGGCAGGCCCAAGATGCTGAGTTGGTATTCAAGATATTCCGCCAGAACGCCTGCGCCGTCCGCCGCGAAGATCACAATGCGCCGGGCGTCGTAGAACCGCTTCGCAACCCGTACCAAGCGCTTGGCGTCCAGGCTGTTCTTGAGTGCGTGCAAATTCTTCACGCCTTGTGCGAGCGATTCCTGCACCAGCGCGGGCAGGCTCGAATCGTGGCTGGCGGACTGCATGGTATCCACGGGAGTAGCAAAGGCAATGGACAGCTCGTGCAAGTGGTGCTGAAACTCGCGGTAACTGCTGAAGCCAAGGCCCCTCACGATGCGCACGATGGTCGCCGGATCGGTTTTGAGCCTCTGCGCCATGGCACGCACGCTTAATAGAACATATTCCCGCGGGTGCTCGAGGATAGGGCGAATGGTTTCTTGGCGTTTTACGGTTAACTTGTCAATGCGCTCAGCGAGGTTGGGAGGAGGTACCGGGGACCGGGGTTCTTGCTTTTTCATGGCGCGAGAGAATTGCCCAAATCCACGGTCATGTCAACTCGTACGGGTTCACTTTCTAAAAATTAAGTTCAGCGATTAACGAAAAATATAACCCGGGAGAGCTACGTATCGGATGCCGCTGCCTTGGTAGCCAGCCCCGGAGCGACCACGGGCTGAAGAAAGGGCATCATGGCGCGCAGTTTGGGACCCAACTGCTCGATGCGGTGGGTTTGCTCGCGCTGACGCGTGGCCAGGAAGTTCGGGCATCCTTTTTCATTTTCCGCGATCCAGTTTTTCGCGAAGCTGCCGTCGCGGATCTCGGCAAGGATCTTTTTCATCTCCTCACGCGTCTTGGAAGTGATGATCCGCGGCCCGGCGGTGTAGTCACCCTGCTCGGCGGTGTCGCTGATGGAATAACGCATATAGCTCAGCCCGCCGCGATAGATGAGATCGACGATCAACTTTAACTCGTGCATGCACTCGAAGTACGCGACCTCGGGCTGGTAGCCTGCTTCAACCAGCGTGTCAAACCCTGCCTTGATCAGTTCGCTGACGCCCCCGCACAAAACCGCTTGCTCGCCGAACAGGTCCGTTTCCGTCTCTTCGGTGAATGTCGTTTCCAAAACACCGGCGCGCGTGCAGCCGAGCCCCTTGGCATAGGACAAAGCGAGTGCTTTCGCATTTCCGCTGGCATCTTGCTCGATGGCGATCAGCGCAGGCGTGCCTCCGCCCTCGGTGAAAACCTCGCGCACCCGGTGACCAGGTGCTTTGGGTGCAATCATGGACACGTCGACAGAACCCGGAGGCTTGATGGTGCCAAAGCGAATATTAAATCCGTGCGCGAACATCAACGTCTTGCCCGCCGAAAGATTTGGCTCAATGGCTTCCTTATAGAGCTTGGGTTGCTTCGTATCCGGAGTCAGTATCATGATCACGTCAGCCCAAGCGGCGGCTTCGGCGGGCGTATTGACCGTCAGTCCTTCCTTTTGCGCGCGCGCCAGCGAACCGCTGCCAGGTTGCAACCCGACGCGAACCGAGACTCCACTGTCGCGAAGATTCAGAGCATGCGCATGCCCTTGCGAGCCATAGCCGATGATCGCGACCTTTTTCCCCTGGATGAGCGCGAGGTCCGCGGAATTATCGTAGTAAAGTTGCGCCATTCGATGGTTTCCTCTCATTGTAAGGTGGCGTCGTCAAAGCCCGGCTTTAGCCGGGCCATCGGCGATTGCTCTCCGGTCCGGTCGTACGCTACTCGAGAGAGGCCGGTTTAGAGTTGCCACCAAGGTTTTTCAAAGACGTTCTAAGCTTTTGAGCCCGCCGCCTCGATCTCGCCGTTTTTCGGCGGCGCTCCGGGCGGGCGCAGCAAATCTCCCCCGCGAGTCATGGCGATGCGTCCCGAACGCGCCATCTCCAACACGCCGAAGGGGCGCAGCACTTCCAGCAACCCGTCGATCTTGTCTACCGTGCCCGAAACTTCCAAAATGAGCGATTCCGGTGCCACGTCGATGACCCGCGCCCGGAAGACCTTGATCAGTTCCATCAAGTGCGGCCGCGTCTTCTGGTCCGCAGTCACCTTGATCAGCGCCAAATCACGCTCGAGCAACGGCCGCTCCGACACGTTCTCGGCCAGTAAGACATCGACAAGTTTCTCGAGGCTCGCTTCCAGTCGGTGCGCTCCACGTTCGTCGGTGTGCGCCACGATGGTCATGCGCGCAATCTCTTCGTTGTCGGTAGGTCCAACGGTCAGCGAATCGATGTTGATGGCCAGCCGCCTCGCCAGCGAAGAGACGCGGTTTAAAACGCCGGGTTTGTTTTCAACGTAAGCAACCAGTGTCTGCATCATTTTCCTCGGTCTTCCTTACAGCTCGGTGGCGGCAGTTTCCACCAGCGGACTGTTCGGCCGGCGAATCATTTCATGGAGCGCACCGCCTGCGGGCACCATCGGGTACACGGAATCTTCCTGCTCGACGCGGAAATCAATCAGTACGGGCTCCTTGCTCTCGCGGGCAGAACGAATGGTGGGCGCCACATCCGCGCGCGAAGTGATACGCTCGCCGCGAATTCCGAACGCGTTCGCGAGCGCCGCAAAGTCCGGCGCGACCAGAGGCGTAGCCACGTAGCGCTTGTCGTAGAAGAACTCCTGCCACTGGCGGACCATGCCGAGGAAGCCATTATTGATGATGGCGATGTTGACCTTGATTTTTTCCTGCACGATCGTCGCGAGCTCGCACATGGTCATTTGGAAGCCGCCATCGCCTACCACGACCCACACATCGGACTCGGGCTTGGCGAATTTCGCACCAATTGCAGCCGGCAGCGCAAAGCCCATCGTTCCCAGCCCGCCGGACGTTACCAGCGAGCGTGGCTGGTTGTGATGGTAATACTGCGCCTCCCACATCTGATGCTGGCCGACGTCGGTCACCACAATGGCCTCGCCATTCGTTTCTTTCCATAAATCGTTGATCACGTGCGCGGCGTAGAGATGCCCATTGTCGGGTAGTCCCTGAATGTCACGCACCGCGGAGTCACCCTTCAACTCGCGAATGTGCCCCAGCCAGTCGCCGCGGTCCCGATGCTGAATGGCGGGGATCAACTGCTCGAGTACTTCGCGTGCGTCGCCGACCAGAGCGGAGTCCACTTTCACGTTCTTATTGATTTCCGAGCGGTCGATCTCGATGTGAATCTTGCGCGCATCCCGCGCGTAGGTCCGCAGGTCGCCAGTCACTCGATCATCAAAGCGCATGCCGACGGCGATCAACAGATCGGCTTCTTGAATCGCATGGTTCACCCAGGCTTCGCCGTGCATGCCCATCATGCCGAGGTTCATCGGGTCGCTGGCAGGGAAGCAGCCAATGCCCAGTAGGGTCATGGCGACCGGGAAATTCCCGGTGCGGACGAACTTTTCAAACGCGAGGGTCGCGCCAGAAACCATGATTCCGTGCCCGGCGAGAATCAACGGGCGCTTCGCCGAATTCAAGAGCTCGACGGCGCGATCAAACTCCGCTTTCTCGTAATTCACGCGCTGCCGTTTCACTGGCAGCTTGGGAGCCGAGGCCTCCCAATTGAAGTCGCAGGAAGCTTGCTGCGCATCCTTGGTGATATCCACCAGCACGGGGCCGGGCCTTCCGGATTTCGCAATCGAGAACGCTTCGCGAACGGTGCGCGCAATGTCTTCCACACGCGAAACCACCACGTTGTGCTTGGTGATCGGCATGGTGATACCGGTGATATCGATTTCCTGGAAGGCGTCCGAGCCCAACAGCTTGCTGCTGACTTGCCCGGTGATGCACACGACCGGAGAAGAATCGAGCATGGCGGTCGCAATACCGGTGACCATGTTCGTGGCGCCGGGGCCGGAAGTGGCCATGGCAACGCCCACACCGCCGCTGGCTCGCGCGTAGCCATCGGCCATGTGCGTGGCGCCCTGTTCATGGCGCACCAGAACGTGATGCAGCTTGGATTTACCGAGCGCATCGTAGACGGGAAGAATTGCGCCGCCCGGGTACCCAAAGAGATGGCGGACGCCGAGCTGGGTCAGCGTCTCGCATAAGATTTCCGCACCGGTCAGCTTCATAGAGTCCTCGCGTGCACACTTTCGGAGATCGAACGACTTAAACTCGCCGGCGGCGTGGTCACCGCGCCTTGCGACGCCGAGGACACCATCAGAGCATACTTAGCCATGACGCCCGTGCTGAACCTGGGCGCCGGTGCTCTCCAAGTAGACATGCGACGCTGAATTTCCGCATCGGTCAGCGCCACGTTTAGGGAACGCTGGGGAATATCGAACTCGATCATGTCGCCGTCCGCGATGGCTGCAATCGGTCCGCCGTTCACCGCTTCGGGCGCGACGTGTCCCGCCATCAAGCCATGCGTTGCGCCGGAAAATCGCCCGTCGGTAAGCAACGCTACAGCATCCCCAAGGCCAGCCCCGATCAGCGCCGCGGTCACCTGCAGCATCTCCCTCATGCCAGGGCCACCCTTCGGTCCTTCGTATCTGATCACCACGACGTCGCCGCCTTTGATGCTTCCGCTTTCCACGGCTGCAAAGGCCGCTTCTTCGTTGTCGAAAACCCTCGCCGGCCCGCGAAACGTCGTGTAGTCATGGCCCGCCACCTTCAGCACGCACCCTTCAGGGGCCAGATTGCCTTTCAGGATCACCAGTCCGCCCGTCGTCTTGAGCGGCTTATCCAGCGACCGCACCACTTCTTGTTTCGGCGTTTCTTTCGCGTCCGAAGCTTCTTCGCCAATGGTGCGGCCGGTGACCGTGAAGCTGTCACCGTTTAGTAGCTTGGCGTCGATCAAGCGTTTTGCGACCAGCGCCGTACCACCCGCTGCGTACAAATCGGTTGCCACGAAGCGCCCGCCCGGTTTCAGGTCCGCCAGGATCGGGGTACGCGTGCTGATGCGGTCAAAGTCGTCAATCGACAAGGGAATGCGCGCTTCATTGGCAATCGCCAGCAAGTGCAGCACGGAATTTGTCGAACCGCCGGTAGCCGCAACACCGGTAATGGCATTCTCAATTGCGGCCCTGGTGATGATTTTCGACGGCGTGACGTCTTTGCGAAGCAGATCCATCACCAGTTCACCCGCGCGATATCCCGCATTGTGCTTCGCTGGATTGGTTGCCGGGACACCGGACAGGCCCATTGGTGCAATGCCGAGAAATTCGGCGACCAGTGCCATGGTGTTCGCGGTAAATTGCCCCCCGCACGCGCCCGCCCCCGGGCACGCCGCACTTTCCAGCGCGCTAAACCGCGCGTCCGTCATCGCTCCACGCGCGTGGCTTCCAATCGCTTCGTAAACATCCTGAATCGTGACCGAGTGGCCCTCGAACTGGCCTGGCGCGATCGATCCTCCATAAAGAACCAGGGCCGGGATATTCAAGCGAGCCGCCGCCATGATTCCACCGGGAATCGTCTTGTCGCATCCGACCAGGATCACAATCGCATCGAACATGTTTCCGCGGGTGACGAGTTCGATCGAATCGGCGATGACTTCGCGGCTTACCAGTGAAGTGCGCATTCCTTCCGTGCCCATGGTGATGCCGTCTGAGATGGAAACGGTGTTGAATTCCAGTGGTGTTCCGCCGGCCTTTCGGATGCCGGCTTTCACGTCAACCGCTAATTCCCGCAAGTGATAATTGCAAGGCCCGATTTCGATCCAAGTGTTGGCCACTCCGATCAGCGGTTTGGCGAAATCGTCGTCTTTTAGTCCGCAGGCACGGAGCATGGAGCGCGCGCCCGCGCGGTTTGGGCCGTCAACAAGGGCGTAACTTCGGGGTTTCGGCAAAGGGGCTGTCACTGCGTCGTTCCTCCGGATCTTCTCAACGGTCAAGTTCTGGGCGGTCTTTCGGTTACGCCCTCTCCGCTAAAAAGCAGCTTAAAAAACTAAAGCCATCATCCTGCTCTGGATGATGGCCCTGAAAGTCGTCTTTGCTGCTCGGCTAGGCCGCCATCATCCTGGTGTACAACCCCGAATAATTACGGGGTTAATTCGTACGACGACGCGGGATACCGGGACCGTGGTAACGGCCGGAAGGGCTCGCGCGTGCGTGATGGCGTTGCGGGTCATGACAACGCCATGAAGATACAGGATCGAAGAATCGAAGTCAATCAGTCAAATTAATACTAATGCCAGAGAGAATAAATCCAGCTTATCGAACGGTAGAGCTAGTTTTCCGGCTGTTGCCGCGTTCGTTTGGCTGGAGCTGGACGAACGAATGGATCGGGTGCGTACCCCAGCCTCGTGCTAGTCCTCCGGCTCCTGCGTCACGATGTGGACGTCGACGGCGGGTGATTCTCGAAGAAACCGGTGCACAGCCGAAAGATACAAGTATTTTCGCCAATCGTGTACCGCTGCACGGCCGAATATCACCTGGGTGATGTGCTTGGAGCGCACGAACTCGGCAACAGAATCGGCAACGCTACGCCCCCGCAAACGGATGACTTTTGCGCCCAGATTTTCCGCGAAACGCAAATTTGCCGCAAGCGCCGCTGGATTCGACTCTTTTGGGCCAATCTCGCGATCGACGTGTACGACATACAGCTCGGCATCCATGCGCCGCGCCATTCTTGCGCCGCGGGCGATCAGGTATTGGCCCGTGGGGTTTGCCGAAATACAAACGGCCATGCGCTCGCGGACTCCCCAGTTCTTGCGGATGTCCTGATCTTCCATGTAGGTCTCGAGGCTTCGATCGACCTGCTCGGCCACTTGGCGCAGGGCGAGTTCGCGCAGCGCGATCAAGTTTCCGCGACGGAAGAAGTTCTTCAGCGAGCGCTCTACTTTCTCGGGGCTGTAGACGTCACCACGTTTCATGCGGTTTTGCAGCGCTTCGGGCGTGAGGTCGACCATGACGGTTTCGGAGGCCGTCAGTGGCACCCAATCCGGCACCGTTTCGCGTACGACGATTCCGGTAATCGATCGCACCACCGGGGCAATGCTCTCGATGTGCTGAATGTTAAGCGTCGAGACGACATCGATCTTGGCGGCCAGGAGCTCCTGTACGTCTTCGTAGCGTTTGCGATGCTTGCTGCCGGGGATATTGGTGTGCGCGAGTTCGTCTACCAGTACGACATCCGGATGACGCGCGAGAATAGCATCGACATCCATTTCTTCAAAAATTGTGCCCTTGTACTCGAGCTTCTTGCGTGGGACCGATTCCATTTCCTCGATCAGCTCTTCAATGCCTTTGCGTCCGTGTGATTCCACGACGCCGACAACGACGTCCTCGCCGCGGCTGCGGCGCCGAATGGCTTCGCTCAACATGCTGAAGGTCTTTCCGACACCCGGGGCATAGCCCAGGAAGAGCTTGAAGATGCCGCGTGATTTTTGGGGCGGAGAGGCAACCTCCAGCCATTCTTCGGGCTTCTTGGGCACCGGTGATTCTCTCCAGCCTATACGTGGTGCATACGATAGAATACGGGAATGCAGCGATTCTTAGGCGGCCGCATCGTGGGACTCACCGCGTCGGTCGCCATCCTTGTCAGCGTAACGTACATTTACTACCGGGTTTTGCACGTCAACCACACCACGGTAGCGCTCTCTTTTCTTCTGGCAATTCTAGCAGTTTCAGCGGTCTGGGGGATGGCCGTTTCGGTGGTCATGTCGATCCTGGCGATGCTGTCGCTGAACTATTTCTTTCTGCCACCGGTCGGAATGTTCACCATCGCGGACCCGCAGAACTGGGTGGCGCTAATCGTGTTTCTGGTTACCTCGATCACGGGAAGCCAGCTTTCTTCACGAATTCGCATGGAAGCGGACGAAGCGCACGATCGAAGGCGCGAGGTGGAGCGCCTTTATCGCTTCAGCAGAAAGCTGCTCGGCGAAGGCAATGTGATTCAGCTGATGAACGCTATTCCCGATTACATCGTCGAGAGTTTCGAGGCGGGAGCGGCGGAGCTCTTTTTGCCGCAAAAGGACAAGTTTTACCGCTCGGGATTCGGGGCATCTCACCTGGATGAAGAGAGAATGAAGGCGGCCTTTGCGCACGACGAAATTGCCAGCGATCCGGCTGCGGGCGTCTATTTCATCCCAGTGCGACTTGGTGTGCGGCCCATCGGCAGCTTGGGAATTTCGGGTTCGCAGCTCTCCCGGCAAACGGTGGAAGCGGTAAGCACGCTGGTGGCCATTGCCATCGAGCGCGCCCGCGCCGTGGAACAACTGGGGCAGACCGAAGCCGAGAGGCAAGGGGAGCGGCTGAAGTCCGCTTTGCTCGACTCCATCACGCATGATTTTCGCACTCCGCTAACCTCCATGAAAGCAGCGGTGAGCAGCTTGTTGACTTCCAGGAATGCAGATCCGCTGCAGATGCACGAGTTGCTTACGATCATCGACGAGGAATGCGATCGCCTGAATCACCTGGTCGAAGAAGCAGGAGAAATGGCCAAGCTGGAAGCCGGAGAGGTGGAGTTAGATCTTGAGCCCACTCCAATCCAAGAGATTGTCGAAGCGTCATTGGCCCACTGCAAGACGGCCCTTGCTGGTCGACAGATGGACATTAAAATAGATCCCAATCTTCCGCTGGTGCGCGCGGACCGCGAGCGTGCGAAAGAGGCCATGGTGCAATTGATCGACAATGCTAATTTGTATTCGCCGAAGGATCAGCCGATCACGATAACCGCTGAATCGACGGGAGATTCGGTCACCACGAGTGTGGCCGACCGCGGCCCCGGAATCGACGACTTCGAGCAAACCATGATCTTTGACAAATTTTATCGCGGCAAAGACCAGCGGTATTTGGTGCGTGGTACGGGTATGGGGCTGCCCATCGCCAAAGCGATCATCGTGGCGCACAAGGGCTCGGTTAGCGTCACCAGTCAGCTGGGCCACGGCTCGGTTTTTTCCTTTACGCTTCCGGTAGAGCGCGACACGGACCGGAGTAAACGGGAGGCACGGTGAGCGGCGAGACCATCCTGGTTGTGGACGACGAGCCCCAGATCCGCCGCGTGATGCGCAGCACGCTGTCCACACACGGCTACCTTATTACCGAGGCCAAGACCGGCGAAGAGGGCGTCGATTCAGCGCGCAGGGAACGCCCCGATCTGGTGCTGCTCGACATGAACATGCCGGGCATGGGCGGGCTGGAAGCTTGCAAAGAGATCCGGCGGTCGTCCGATGCGCCGATCATCATGCTCACGGTGCGCAACGCGGAAAGGGACAAAGTCATGGCGCTGGACGCCGGCGCCGATGACTACGTGGTTAAGCCGTTCGGTATCGAGGAGCTGCTCGCGCGTATCCGTTCCGCACTGCGGCGGTATGCCCCGGGAGATGCCGTGGCGCCGTTTGTATCGAAGGATGTAAACATTGACTTCGAAAGTCGCCAGGTAACCGCGCGAGGCCGCGACGTGCACCTGACGCCGAAAGAATACGATGTCCTGAAACACCTCGTGGCGAACCAGGGAAAACCACTGACGCATCGCCGCCTACTGCAATCGGTGTGGGGCCCCGACTACGGGGAAGAGACCGAGAACCTGCGCGTGGTGATCAATCAATTGCGCAAGAAGATCGAATCCGATCCCGCGCGTCCGAAATACATTTTGACGGAACCCTGGATTGGGTATCGCTTTCAGCCGCAACGCCCGAATACCGCGAAGACTCCTTCGAGAAAATCGTAGTCTTTCGCCGACCACCTGCGCCGGCTCCAAGCAGACCCTAAACAGACTACCCGGCAGCTTGCTCTAAACTCTTCACCTCGTCGCTAACCACGTTAAAGCGTTTCAGCGCGGCCGTGCCGAAGCTGGTGGTGATGGCGCAGTCGGTGGCATCGAGGCCTGTGGCCATGAGGACGCGGCCGATGCGGGGAGTGTTGTGACGGGCGTCGAAGGTCCACCAGCGGTCTTCGAGGTAGACTTCGAACCAGGCGCTAAAGTCCATGGGGAATGGGGCGGGAGGGATGCCGATGTCGCCGAGGTAGCCGGTGGCATAGCGGGCGGGAATATTCAGTGCGCGGCAAAAGGTGATGGCCAAGTGCTGGAAGTCGCGGCAGACGCCAGCGCGTTCGGTGTAGACGCCCAGCGCGGTGCGGAAGGAACTGGCGTTCTTATAGCCGAAGGTGACCTTGCTTTGCACCCAGTCGCAGACGGCTTGCACGCGCATCCAGCCTCGAGGTGTTTGCCCGAATAACTCGAGGGCGGCGCTGGACAGTAGATCTACTTCGCAATACCGGCTGTTCATGAGGTAGGGCAAAACGCCGGGCGGGAGAAGTTCGACGGGAATTTCGCGCGCGTCGAGAGCTTGCGGGTCGGGCTGGCCGGAATCCTCAACAAGGGTAGAGTTGAAAAGGCGAATCCGCCCGGGCGGCGCCACGAAGCGGCAGCCGCGATTACCAAAACGATCGCAGAAATTCTCGACCTTCACGGCCGGGTCAGTGCGCAACTCATCGGATTCCCGCAAATCCTTTTCCCGCGAGGGGTGAATTTTCAGCAGCGTCACGATCGGCACGGCGGCCGAGGTTTCAAACTGTATGTCGTATCCGAGCCGAATCAGCATCATAAGGTGAGGTTGTAAACCTTTTTCGAATCGTTCCCTTGCGAATTTTTTTGTTGCGGCACATCATAAAAATGCGATCACGAGTCGGTGTATGATGCAGTAGCTTGTGATTTCCGAACCCGAGGCGCATCGTGACCTATTGCTTGGGCATCATGACGACGGAAGGCTTGGTTCTGGCGTCCGATTCCCGCACAAACGCGGGCTTCGATCAGGTGAACACCTGCCGCAAAATGCACCAATTCGTGCAACCCGGCGAACGCGTCTTCGTCATCCTGACCAGCGGAAGCTTGTCCATCAGTCAATCGGTAGTCACCCTGTTGCGCGCGGACTTTGATGCAGGCCGAGGCCTCGCGCAAGCAGGTTCTTTATATGATGCAGCGCGCATCGTAGGGGACTGCGTGCGCCGCGTCTCCGACATCGACCGCTCGTCTCTCGAGCGCGATTCCTTCAGCTTCAACGTGCATCTGCTGCTCGGCGGCCAAGTTCGCGGCCAGGAGCCCAACTTGTATCTGATTTATCCCCAGGGGAACCCGCTGGCGGCCACCGAGGATTCTCTATACCTGCAACTGGGAGAATGCAAGTACGGCCGGCCGATCCTGGATCGGGGAATTCAGGCCAGCACTTCCTTGGAAGTCGCAGCAAAATACGCGCTCCTCTCTCTGGACGCCACCATGCGGTCGAACGTCACCGTAGGTCCCCCCTTTGATTTACTGCTGTACAAGAAGGACTCCCTGGAAGTCACAAGATATCGACGTGTCGGCGCTGGAGATCACGACTTGAACTTGATCCACTCCAGCTGGGAGCAGTCGCTACGCAGAGCCGTCGAGCAATTGCCGGATATCGAGTTCCAACCTTCCGCCAATGGTCCGGTGTCGGTAGAAGCCGTGCCCCTGCAGATTTCAAAGCGTTCCGCATTCTAGTTCCCCGTCCGTAGCTACTGGTCTCCGCAGGCAATCCTCTGATGGAGTAGACCTCCATTTCCTTCGCCTTTATTTTCTCTGGCGCCAATTTTTTCCGATCCGCTGGCTTCGAAGGTAGAAAGAAGTCTCTCGGGCCGATCCCAAAGTAGTCACCAAGGATACTAGCCAAAGGTACCAGTACCACTTAGTTTCGGCCACCCGCCCTTCCATTGAACCACCCGCCAGTTATGACCCCCGCCCGGAATACCTACGATTGCCTTGCCTGAACAGCTCTCCCTCTAACGCTGACGGGCTGGCTGTAAACACGAAAAAGATTGGCCTTGGGAAAAAGAGAGAAAATGAGCATGATTTACAGCAAGCGATTCCTGGCATTAGCTTTCCTGGCTTCAACCATCCTTTGGGTCTCCGGATGCGTCGGCGTAGCGAAGCCGTCCAACCTCCCGGTCGGTTCAGTGACCGTTTCACCGAAGGTCGTCTCCATGGCGCCGAGTGCAAAGACGCAGTTCACGGCAGCGATTCAAGGATCAACCACAAACAGTGCGGTAACGTGGACGGCTTCGATCGGGTCAATCTCCAGCGCGGGCATCTTCACCGCTCCGGCTACGGGTGGAACGAGCACGATTATGGCGACCAGCGTTGCGGACCCGACGAAGTCGGCCACCGCGACGGTTACGGTTTCGGGCGCTTCCGGCTCATCGGGAGTGACTTCGGTCACGGTGTCGCCTTCAACGGCGTCGTCGGTGACCGGTGGCACGCTGCCGTTTAGCGCAACAGTACAAGGTACCGCCTCGAACGTCTCCATCACTTGGAAGGCATCACTCGGAACGATTACTGCGGCGGGCGTCTACACCGCCCCGGCCAAGGCTGGAAACGACATCGTGACGGCAACCAGCGTAGCCGATCTGACCAAATCTTCCACTGGCAGTGTCACGGTTACGACCGCTACCGTTAACCCCGTCGTCAGCTCCGTCGCCATCTCTCCGACGATCGCCCAGGTGACCATCAGCGGCACATTCCAATTTGCGGCGACCGTGCAGGGCACCGCCGCCGACAAGAGCGTTAGGTGGACCGCGACCTCCGGAACGATCAATTCAGCAGGATCCTACACGGCTCCGACAAAAGCGGGTACCGACACGGTCACGGCCATCAGCAACGCCGACTCTACCAAAATCGCTTCCGCTAGCGTCACAGTAACGACATCGACAACGCCGCCCCAAACCGCCTCCTGCGGTGGAGCTCCTTGCCCAGCCTTTCCGGGCGCCGCTGGCGGCGGTGCAGCTTCTGTTGGCGGACGAGGCGGCGTGGTCATGGAAGTCACAAACACGAACGACAACGGAAACGGCTCACTGCGCACTTGCGTGCAAGCCACCGGCCCGCGTACCTGCATCTTCCGCGTTGCCGGCATCTTCAACATCACTTCCGGAGACAATTTCGCGGGAAGCCCATTTCTGACGATCGCATGCCAGAGCGCTCCAGGAGAGGTCATCATCGGCGGTCCCAATTCGAATGGCGCTGCGCTGCGCATCTCAACACACGACGTGGTTATGCGCTACTGCACTTTTAGCCCAAACAATGTCAACACCAGTGCGGGTCCAAGCACCGGCACGGTGGGAATCACCATCGTCAACTGCGCAGGAAACGGGACCTTGACCGCTGGAGGCTGCTACAACATCATTACCGACCATATCAGCTCGCGGTGGTCCGGCAACAAGAGCTGGATTACTGGCAGTAACTTCACCCCGGCGCAAAATGGCAACGGCAATGGCACGGGTCCAAATCACTCCATCACCATGTCGTGGTCACTGGACTACGAGCCACACGAAGGCCATCCAGTTGGCTTCGGCACCGCTACCGATGAAAGCTGCGTAGGCACGCGCTCCAATCCAAACTGTCTTTCTGTGTATGAGACCGACATCGATTTCCACCACGACCTGTTGGTCAACGTTGACCATCGCATCCCGGAGAACTCCAACGGCTCGACGCGCTGGATCAACAACATCGTCTACAACTGGGGTTTCTACGCGAACGAATGGCTCGGCGCCGAGATCATCGACGACATCAACAACAAGTTCATCAAGGGCAATCTCAACTCCCAGGCCCAGTCACATCCAATTCACTTCACGACCAACAGCCCTGAGATGAGCGGCGCACCTTCGGCCTACGTCGCAGGCAACATCTTTGGAGCGGCCGGAGCCAACACCGTGGCGGGCGACCAATACGGCACGCTGGTAGCGCAGATCACTGGCGAGAACGGCGACGAAACCGGTCCAATTCCAAGCAGTTGGGAGCGCACCGGCCCGATGGCGGCAAGCAACGCATTCCCGATCGTCCCGGACGCGGCGGAGAATCTGGATAGCGTCATGCTGGGAACGGTTGGAAATTCCCAGCACGTCGACTGCAGCGGCAATTGGGTGGCACACCGGGACTCGGCAGACCAGCGCATCATCTCGCAATACCAGAACGGCGGGAGCGGAGGCTTCTGGCCGAACGGTGTAACCTTCGCCGGCCAGTCATCGATTCCCACGCCAACCAGCAATTGGCAGGATCATCCGGTAACCAACTTCACCGCGTGCCAGGAGTCTTTGCACGATGGAATTCCGGACCAGTGGAAGACCCTGAAGGGGCTCAGCACCACCGATCCGAACTTGTACAAGGCGGTTGCGCCAAACGGCTACACCTACCTGGAGAACTACCTGAACGGAGTGAGCAACTAGTTTGCCCACGAACCCCGTAGGGGCACAGCAGCGCTTTGCCCAAACGCGTAGACAGAAACGATCAGCACCTTAGCGCGATCTGGATTTGAGTTTCTCAGAGGGGTGCCGTAAGTGGGGAAGCAGGGACCTTCATCGGGTTCCTGCTTCTCCATTTCTGTTTACGCCGGGGTCGCGTTCAAAACAGGTAGCGCAGCACCGCCTATTTGTTCGGGTGGCTGGCGTCGAGGTCGAGATTCAGCTCAAGCACGCGAACACGAGGTTCGCAGCTGGTTGCGGAAAATAAGTTCAATCGATCAGGAACGATAGCGGATCAAGGCTTAGGAAATGATGAGGTGGGCATAAGGATTTTGTAAGGAAGCGCTCGGGCAAGCCGGCAATGCCAAAACCAGGCTGCGGGTCCGTCTAACGACGTTCTGATCCATCCAGAATGATCGTGGCATCGAGCGCGCGCTTGAGGGGGACGGATTCACAGCAAAAGGCGGGAGGTGATGCTAAAAGCTGCTGGTCAATCGGAGCGCAAAGCTCCTCGGGGGCCCAATGGCGTTACCCGAAAACAGCCCGCCGAAGTCGATCACATTTAGGCGGTTGCTGATGTTCTCCACGTCGGTCTGGATCCGCACCGTGAGTTTCTCGGTTCGCCGGATATCCGCGCCCAGCGACGCACCAACCGATAGCGCCGGCCGCACCCGCCCCTTGTCGAAGTTGATACGATCCACCACTTGCTGGCTGTATTGCGCCAAAGCCTCCTGCTCAGTGCCCGCGAATGCGAACGGCAGTCCGCTCCCGTATTCGGCCCCAATGCCGCCCCACACGCGATCCGTGAATTGATAGCGTACCCGCGAGCGAACGGTGTTGCGCTGGTCCTGAGAGACCCAAAAGCGCCCAGTGAGTTGACGCAGAGCGCTCGTGGCATCGTTGCCCAAGAACAGTCCGCCGGTAATCGGAAGATACGCCGAGCCAACACTGTAGGAATAGCTGACAAAGCCGTTGATCCGCCTCCAATGTGGAATTTCGATCTTCCCCTCGAGGCCGTAGATATAGGCTTTATCGAAGGCGATCGGAAAGCTCACCGCGGTGTTCAGCAACTGATCGTCGTCAGCGAAGTTGTTCACGCGCCGACTGAAGACGTTGGCGTCAAGTTTCATCTCGCCGAAAAATCCTTTACTCAAGCCAACTTCATAGTAGTTGCCGTGAGAGGGTGCGACCGGGAGTCGCAAGACAAGGTCGCTCAGCGAGACGACTTCAGGAGAACTCGAAAGCAGGATGTTTTTGGCCGACGGTGTCTGAAAGATGCGGTCGTAGGAGGTGTGCAGCACAAGGTCGAGCTTCGGAAAATAGTAGGCCAAACCGAGCCGCGGACTGACGGCGTTTTGATTCACGAGCAATTGGTAGTGATCCCACCGCAACCCCGCACTGAGTGTCCATTTACCCAGCCGTATTTGATCTTGGACGAAAGCGGACTGCTCCAGATCAGGCTTGGCGCCCGCGAAGTCAAAGCTCCCCGGCGTGCCCGGATCGAATCTCGTGAAATCGGTGATGACGTCGCTGAAGCGTTCGTGCAGGAAAGTGGCGTCGGACTCCGCGCCCGCTTTCCACTCGTGTCGGCCTCGATGGATGGAAACGGTTCCCTTGAAATAGCCCTCACGGAAGTCGTTGTCCTGGAAGGCAACTACCGGCGTCGACAATGCGTTAGAGAACAGATCGCTCGAGTTATCGCGCACCATCCCGCGAAGGTCGCCCACAACGTTGGGCGAGAAAATGTGCTGGTACGAAGCGGTGCCCATGGTCTCGAAGTTGTCGGCGTTTTGCAGCTGTCCCGCAGCTTGCTGAACCTGCTCGTTGGGAATCTGGAAGCGAGAAAGCTCGTGGCGAACGCTCAGGCTGAAGCGGTCGCGGTCGGTCAAATCCCGCTCGTAACTCAGCGCAAAATCGCCGGTGGTACCCCGGTTTGTGAAATTTTGCGGCACCACCGGATTCAAGTAGCGGCCAGTCATGTCGCCGCTCGCGCTCACGGCGATCGTGTTCTTGCCCCAGAGATATTGTCCTAGCGCGAAAGCGCCGGCCGTTTCGAAACTAGCGCCCGACAGCACCACCTGGCCGTGAAAGCCTTCCCGCGCATCGTGGGCCGTATTTACTTCCACTACCCCGCCCATTTTTCGCCCGTACTCGGCGGGGAAATTTGCGGTGTAAATGCTCATCGATTGCACGTCGTCGGCCTCAATTTCGGGGCCAAAGCTCGGCGAGCGATTGTCCGTCAGTGGAATACCGTCGACCACCACCTGGGTCTGGTACTCCGACCCACGCGGGTGCAGCACTGCGTTTCCTTCGTAGAGCCACCCGGGCTGGGAGTTAACCAAATCTTGCAACGAGCGGCCCGGCAGGGAACTCACCCGTTCCTGGATCATGTCCGAGCCAACGTGATTAATAGCACCCGTGCGGTGCGGGTCGATCAGCGTGTCTGCGTCATTCACCACGACCGACGTGTTTGCGGAAGCGATGCTGAGCTTGGCGGTGTAGTCGGCGGGGATGGCGGAGCGCACCTCGATAGAATCCTGAAACACGGCGAAGCCCGGACGGTCGATTTGTACTCGATAGACCCCGAACGGGATGCGCTTTACGACCAAGTCTCCCAAACCGTCCGTCGTCAGGGTCTTTTGGAATTGGTTGGCTTCGGAAACCAGCTCCACCGAACTCTTAACACCGAGGCCGGAGGGGTCGGTGACGCGGATGCGCAACTCACCGGAGTTGCTTTGCCCCAAAAGGCAGGAGGCGCAGATCAGAAATATGCCTAGAAGCCGCATCGTGAACGGTTAGGAGACCCGACACCAGCATTATGAAGGAGCGATTCCCAGCGTTCATCCTTTTGTTGCGGCTTGTTCGGCTGAGTCTGCAATATCGAGTAGGGCCACTCCCTGTTGTAACATTTTGCTACGCCGGGCACGTCTAAGAGACGTGTGATCGGTTAGGTCGCTGTGTACCAGAATCCGATGGCGGAGATGGATGTGAAAATGAGGTTGCGTTGTTGAAGCGAATGCGCTTACGGGTTTTCGCCGGGCTATTCGGCTTGGTTCTCGCAGTCAGTGCTTCTTCGTTCGCGAAACAGGCGCCCGCGCTTGGCGCTGCCAAAGCGGTCGGCACCGTGAAAGCCGCGTCGGGCAGGATGATTACTCTGACCGCGGAGGGCGGCAGTGAACTCACCATCATGGTCCAGGACGGCGCGCGCTTGCTGCGCATCGAACCAGGCCAGACGGACCTGAAAGGAGCTGCGCCTCTTCAGCTAGAGGATTTACAGCCGGGCGACCGCATCCTGGTGCGCGGAACAACGGGCCCCGACGGCAAGTCACTTCTCGCGGTTTCGGTCATCGCCATGAAAAAGGCGGACCTCGCCGAAAAACATGCCCACGAACGCGAAGAGTGGCAGAAGCAGGGCACAGGGGGCTTGGTCAGCGCCGTTGATCCAGCGGCCGGGGTGGTCACGGTTTCGACATCGGCGCTTGGCGCCAACAAAAGTGTCACCGTACATGTTTCGAAAGATACCATCCTGCGGCGCTACGCCCCAGGTTCGGTGAAATTCGACGAAGCCGGGCCCGCGCCCATCGACCAGATCAAGGTTGGAGATCAACTTCGTGCCCGTGGCGCTGGCAGCGCAGATGGCCTGGAACTGGCGGCCGACGAAGTTGTGTCCGGCTCGTTCCGTAATATTTCCGGCACGATCAGCTCCATTGACGCGAGCGCGGGCACCATCACGGTATCCGACTTGCTCTCGAAAAAGCCGGTGGTCGTCAAAGTTAATGACCCTTCCCAATTGCGGAAATTGCCCCCGGCGATGGCGCAGAGAATCGCAGCACGATTAAAGGGCGCGTCCTCGGGAGGCCAGCCAACCGGGTCCGCAGAAGGCGCGTCTCAAGGTGCATCGCCGTCAAGCGGTGCTGCCTCCTCAGGAGAAAGACCCGCAAGTGGCCAAAGCCAGAGACCAGCAGGTGCCGGCGGTGGAGGACAAGGCGGAGCGCCGGACTTGCAGCAGGCCATCAGCCACATACCCGCCTCAACGCTCACCGATTTGCAAAAGGGCGACGCGGTGATGATTGTCGCCACTTCCGGATCTCAAGACGGAAGTGTTGTCGCCATCACGCTTCTCGCGGGCGTCGAACCGATCCTTCAGGCTTCGCCAAGTGGCCAATCGATTTTGACGCCATGGAGCCTCAGCGGCGCTCCTGGTGGTGACGCCGGGTCGCAGTGACGCGAACGCCGAAATCCTTTCATCATTTTCGGGAGACTAGATGAGTTTTAGGCAAGCCCCAAAGTACGTCCTGATCGTTCTGGTGATTTTTTGTGCTGCGATGGCCTGCCTTCCGCTCGCAGCGCAAACCAATACAGCCACGCTGCGCGGGCAAGTTACCGATCCGTCGGGAAGCGCGGTGGGCACTGCGACGGTCCTGCTCACTACACCGAATGGCGATGCGATCACCGCGAATACCAACCGCGACGGTATGTATGAGATCAAGGGCCTGGTGCCCGGCACTTATGGCGTCAAGGTAATCGCCACCGGTTTTACCTCGTTCGAAAAAGACGCCGTGGACCTTGCCGCCGGGCAAATCCAAAAACTCGATGTCAAGCTTTCCATCGAGACTCAGGAACAGAAAGTCGTCGTCACCGACCAGGCCGCCGCCGCGCTGGACGTTAACCCCGCTAGCAACGCCGGCGCCATTGTCATCCAGGGAAAGGATCTGGAAGCCCTTTCCGACGACCCCGACGAACTGCAGTCCGACCTCCAGGCTCTGGCAGGTCCGTCGGCAGGTCCAAACGGCGGTCAAATCTATATCGATGGCTTCACAGCGGGACAACTACCTCCAAAAGCATCGATCCGCGAGATTCGCATCAATCAAAATCCATTTTCATCCGAGTACGACAAGCTGGGCTACGGAAGAATTGAGATTCTGACCAAGCCCGGCACAGACCAGTGGCACGGGCAACTGTTTCTGACGGGAACTACCGCGGCATTCAATTCACGCAATCCCTTCGAACGCTTGCCCGAAGGCGAACAACCCCCGGGCTACGAGTCCACGCAATTCAGCGGAAATATCGGTGGACCGCTCAGCAAGAAGGCCTCAATCTTCTTCAACTACGAGCAGCGCAATATCAACAACCTGAACGTGGTCAGCGCCCAGGTTGTCGACGCTACGACCTTTGCCGTCACGCCATTCAGCGAGGCCGTGCCCAACCCTGATACGCGCATCAATCTCAGCCCTAGACTCGACTATCAAGTCAGCGCCAGCAATACGCTTTCTGTTCGTTATCAGTATTACCGCCAGACCCAGGACAACGAGAGCGTCGGCGCTTTTAACTTAGCGTCGCTCGGAACAAACCAGTTTGACTCGGAAAGCACGCTGCAGGTCAGCGATACCCAGACGCTCAATCCCAGAACCATTAACGAAACGCGATTCCAGTATATCCACGAGGTCGCCAACCAAAGCCCAGTCAGCAGCGCCCCCATGATCTCCGTCTCTGGAGCCTTCGCCGAAGGTGGTAACAGCACCGGCACCAACGACGATACCCAGAATCGCTACGAGTTGCAGAACGAAACCTTTATGACTCTGGGCAAGCATTCGCTGAAGTATGGGGGACGCCTGCGCGCCACAACGGACAGCAATTCCACTAGCGCGCTGTTCAATGGCGAGTATTCCTTCGGCAAACGCTCGCTTTCTCCATCCGTGTGCACTCCGACAGCCCAGAATAACAATTGCAGAATCACGCCCTTGCAGTCGTACCAGATGATGCTGCAGGACCTGTCCGCCGGTCTGAGCATGGCGGATATTCAAGCCATGGGCGTGGGGCCCAACTTCTACAATCTGGCTGTGAATGCAACAGGTCGGGCGGCTGCCGACGTCTCCTATCTCGACGGCGCGTTGTTCGTCCAAGACGACTGGCGTCTGAGGCCAAATATCACCCTCAGCGCCGGTTTGCGTTACGAGACCCAGAATAATCTCGGCGATCACGCCGATGTCGCCCCAAGGCTCGGTGTGGCTTGGGGCATCGGCGCAAAAGGGAAGAACGCTTCCCCGAAAATGGTCCTACGCGCGGGCTACGGAATTTTCTACGACCGCTTCACCGAAGACCTGGCATTGACCCAGGAATTGCAAAACGGCGTGATTCAACAGCAGTTCCTGGTGCAGAATCCGGCCTTCTTCAATCCCAACCAGGTTGTCCCGCCGTCGCAGTTTCAGTCATCGAGCATCGCGCCGAAAACGGTCTATCAGCCGAATCAAAATCTTCGAACGCCCTATACCATGCAAGCGGGCGTGAGTCTCGAGCGCCAGCTCACCAAGTCCGCCAACATCGCAGTCACCTATCTTAATTCGCGCGGAGTCCACGCCTTCTACACCAACTTCATCAATGCCAACTCACCCGGCGAGCCGCCACCGAGCGAAATCCTGTACCAATATCAATCCGCCGGCTTGTTCAAGCAGAACCAGTTAATCGTAAACAGCAGCGTTCGGATGGGAACGAAGCTCACCCTGTTTGGCTATTACGTGCTGAATTACGCGAACAGCGATACTTCCGGCCCCACCTACATGCCGTCCGATCCCCTCGATCCCGCTTTGGACTATGGCCGCGCATCTTTTGACTATCGTCACCGCCTTTTCATGGGCGGCACCGTGGGCCTTCCGCGGGGTTTCCGCCTCAGTCCGTTTCTGATCGCGGGTTCCGGGCCTCCATTCAACATCACCACCGGTAACGATCTTTTTGGCGACGCGCAGTTCAATGCCCGCCCCGCATTTGCCCCGTGTACGGCGACATCGGCACCCAACGTCGTCCAAACAAAATTCGGGTGCTTCAACGTAGCTCCCGCTCCGGGCGACGTGCTCATTCCGATCAACGATGCCACCGGACTTGCCCGCTTCGTCTTGAATTTGCGGCTGAGTAAGACCTTTGGTTTTGGCAAAGTGAAAGAAGCAACGGCCGCCGGAGGTCCTGGAGGACCCGGCGGTGGCGGCACTTTTGGCCGTGGACCGGGGCCGGGTGGAGGTGGCGGACGCGGCGGCGGCTTTGGAGGCGGTAGAGGCGGCGGGTTCGATGCTGGCGCGACAAATCGACGCTACGGTTTGACCTTTGCCGTGTCCGCGCGAAACGTGCTCAACAACGTGAACTTGGCAACGCCGGTCGGGAATTTGAGCTCTCCGCTATTCGGCGAATCCAATGGACTTGCCGGAGGCCCGTACTCCTCAAACACCGCCAACCGCCGAGTCGATCTGCAGGTCACGTTTTCCTTCTGACCCGCGAATCTTGGCTCAGCAAGCCATAACCAGCTAAGATGTCGTCCGGCGCGCGGGTGAGGGAGATCTCGCCATGAAAAAGAGGAAGAAGAAAATTGTGGACGTAGGTCAGATCGCGCGCCGCCGCGCAAGGGAATCGGGCATCGCGCCAGCAGCCACACGCGTTATCGTCGACAAACGGGAGCGAGCCCCGAAACACAAGAAGCAATTGCGGGACGACGACGTCAGCGGCTAACGTGAAGACCCGCCCGATGTATGCCTGCCGCTTTCAACCACATCTTTCGCCCGCTTGCCGCTTTTTTCTTCGGTTTGATGAAGCTATCCGAGCTATAAGTCTGCGCAGGTCATCGTGTGCCGACTCTCGAAGAGCGTGGCTTCTAGAAGCGGTGAGGTCGCCAATCAAGTCACCGCGCCATCCCGTCGCGTATCTCCTTCAGTTTCAAAGCACACCACAAAAAGACCAAGGGGTGGCAGTTCTACGCGTCTTGGTCTTGCGGCTTTGTTTTGAGTAGGTCCGACCGGACCTAGTTTTTCGATCCTCACCCAGGCTTATGCGCGGGAATTTTCTCGTCCGGACGGAACAGCGCGGCAGGAACGATTTTTCGCCGTTCGGCCAGGAAAGCAGCCATATCCTCCAGTCCTTTCTTCTCAAAGCCCACGCAAACCACTCGTACGGTCCCATCGGTATCGATCAAAAATACCGTCGGCACATTGGTCAGCCGGTACGCGTTGGACGCCGGATAGCTCTTTTCATCCAACACCATGGGAAACGTGACGCCGTACTCGCTCGCAAACTGCTTGGTAGCCTTTGCGTCGTCCTGAGATATGCCGAGAAACGTCACACCGTCTTCGCCGTAACGTTTGTAGAGGCGTTCGACGAAGGGAAACGTGTACTGACAAACCGGGCAGGAGACCTTGAAGAACGCCGCAACGACTGGGCCTTTCTCCAGCACCGCGGGGAGCGCGTAGTCTTTGCCATGGAGATCTTTTAAAGAAAAAGCGGGAGCGATAGCTCCGGGATTGACGTTACTCATCTCACCGTCCGTTCGGAAAATGTGCGAAATCCACCGGGAAAGCGCCATGCCACAAGTTTAACGCGCCGCCCGACACAGAGAAAATATTTCGGCGCAGCAGTGTGTCCGATGAGCAGCGATCTTACAAAACCCACCGGCATCCCGGACACTCTTTAGGAGGTCCGGGCTTCAGGACCGACGTTCAGAGCCAAGCATAATCGGGCTTTGGTCCGTCAAGCACTTCAGTTTTCTTCCCATCAAGCCCGGTCCGAGAACAATTCTTAGTGGATCTGCCGCGTCTTCCGCTGCATGTAGTCCATCAGCAGATACTGGCCCAGGGTATACGGCGTGGTGAAGTAGGCTTTTCCTCGGCACATCTCCGTGATTTTCTGCACGAAGTGTACCAGGCTGTAGTCGCTCGCCAGCATGAACGTGTTGATCAGGATTCCAGCGCGCTTGCACTTGTTGACCTCTTCCAGCGTCTGGCCCACAACGAACGGGTCCAACCCGAAAGCATTCTTGTAGATGCGCCCATCTTCCAGCGTAAGCGCCGACGGTTTGCCGTCGGTAATCATGATGATCTGCCGCATATCCTTTTTCTGGCGCAGCAAAATGCGCTGGGCCATGCGCAAACCCTCGCGGGTATTGGTGTAGTAGGGGCCGACCTGCACGCGAGCCAACTCGCCGATGGGCACTTCCTCAGCGCTATCGTGAAACAAAACCAGGCTCAGCGTGTCCCCGGGATACTGTGTGCGGATCAGATGCGACAATGCCATCGCCACTCGCTTTGCCGGCGTGAAGCGATCCTCTCCGTACAAAATCATGCTGTGGCTGCAATCCAGCAGCACCACCGTGGCGCACGAGCTGTGGTATTCGCACTGGTGCACCATCAAATCCGAGTAGGTAATATCGATTGGTACCTTTGCGCCATCACGCCGCACCGCATTGAACAAGGTCTCGCTGACGTCCATGTTCAACGTATCGCCAAATTCGTATTTTCGCGAGACGCCGCTCGCTTCAATCCCGGTGGACAAGTCGCGTGTGTCGTGGCGGCCGAAACTGCTGCGCCCCAGCGAACCGAGCAAGTCCTGCAAGGTCTTGAAGCCCAGGAAATCGATCGTCTTGTCGGTGATCTCGAAGCGCGCCTCGGTCTCGCGCTCTTGCGCCTGTCCAACTTGCCCTCGCGCGCTGCTTTGTGGTGGCGGAGTCACTTGCGGTGGTTGCTGCGGATTGATGTAGCCTTCTTCGGCCATCCGCTCCATCAGCTTCTCGATCAGATCGCGCACCGCTTTGCTATTCTTGGCGGCCTGCGGATCGTTCAGCATCTCGCGCAATTCGTCGCTCATCGCCTCTGGCGGCAGCAGATCGCCTTCCTGTAAAGCCCGCAAAATGGCTTCCTTCAGAGCCGCCATCGACTTTTCCGGGTCCATCTCCGAGACGCCGTAGAATTGCGATTCGAATCCACTCTGCAAGAAGAAATTGCCCAGTCGCTTGACCAATTCTTCCAGATCGACGGCGTCGGCTGGCTCACCGACATACTTTCCGTAGCGAATAAATTTCATTGCTGGCCTTTCCTTTTCATCCTCGCCAAGCTCCCACGCTGTCGGCCGCGGAATGCGCCGCGCGGACGGGCTGAAGCGCACCGCTACGTTCGTCAGTTGAACTGGCGTCGCGGCCGGTTCGGCGTGTCGCGCTCCCGTGCTTCAGGTTGTCGCGGCTTTTCGGCAAAATAACCGCGCTCTTCGGTGCGCCCAATGCGCCGGTGTGCCCACAAGCCTTCCAGAATCATTTCTGCGGCAGCCGCGGCGGTGCCCACGTCCTTGCGATCGTGCACGTCCAGTTTGCCGATCTGATCCAGGAGGCCCTGAATTTTCGATAGCTGCTCGTATCGCTCTGCTGTCGTTGCAAGTTCCGGCAGCTTTAACTCGCCGCCCAACTCAAACCACTGGATCACCGACTGAAAGCTCACGTCCCCGAAGCGCTTGCTGAATACGCGGCCAACCGCAGCCCGAATCAATTCGCGCGCAATCATATCCGCGCCTTTCAATTCGCCTTCGTATTCGAGTTCGAGCTTCCCGGTGATTGCCGGCATCGCCGCATAAATGTCGGCAACCCGCGCAATCCCGGATTTCTCGCCGGTCCGCGCTGCTCGTTGTTCCGCGCTGCTCACCGCACTCTCCAGTGTGGTGATCGGAAGCCGTTGGCTTACTCCCGAGCGGCGATCGACGCGTTTATCCTCGCGCGCCTGAAATGCGATCTCTTCCACGACCTCCCGCAGATATTCGGGAACTTCGATCTTCCGGCCGGTATCTCGTCCAACCCACGCCTCCTGGTTTGTGACGATCATGCCCTCAGCTACCGTAGTCGGATAATGCGTACGAATTTCCGCGCCGATGCGGTCTTTCAGTGGAGTAATGATTTTCCCGCGCGCTGTGTAATCCTCTGGATTCGCGGTAAAAACCAACAGCACATCCAGCGGCAACCGTAGCGGGTAGCCTTTGATCTGGATGTCGCCCTCTTGCATGATGTTGAACAGACCGACTTGAATCTTTCCGGCAAGATCGGGCAGTTCGTTGATGGCAAAAATTCCGCGGTTGGCCCGGGGCAGCAGGCCGTAGTGAATCGTCAATTCGTCGGACAGATCACGTCCACCCCGAGCCGCACGGATCGGGTCGACGTCACCGATAATGTCCGCAATGGTGACGTCCGGCGTGGCCAGCTTTTCGACGTAACGCTGGTCGCGCGGCATCCACGCGATCGGCGTAGCATCGCCTTCCGCCGCAATTCTCTCGCGGCAAGCCCGGCAGATTGGCTTTAGTGGGTTATCGTTGATTTCGCAGCCGGCCACCACGGGAATTTCGGCGTCCAGGAGTTGCGCCAATCCTCGGAGAATCCTGCTCTTCGCTTGCCCGCGCAATCCCAACAAAATGAAATTGTGCCGCGAAAGCAGGGCATTCACGATCTGCGGGATCACCGTGTCTTCGTAACCGTGCACCCCGGGGAACAGCGTTTCCTTTTTCTCGATGGCCCGCAGCAGGTTCCGCCGCAACTCATTCTTCACGGAAATAGAAGCCGTTTCCGCATCGAAATCCGGGATGTTGCGCAACTCACCGAGTGTTCGCGGCTTCTCTTTTCCGAGTCGCGACTGTAAAGATGTACTTGCCGTCATGAAGTCCCCATTTCGCGTAGCGATTGCTCGCCCGTTGAAAATCTAGTTTAATCCGTGTCCATTTCCGTCGGCGTTCTGGCGCAGCATCTCTATCTTCTGTAGATGCGGCGCCCACTGACGCAGGTACGTCACCAGTCGTTCTTGCCGGTCCGCTTCGGATCGCAACTCCAGCACCTGCTGCTTCCACATCAGATCCATCGGCAGCGTGCCAGCGACCACGTACGACAACGCTTGCGGCTCAGCGCCTTGAACGTTCTTGGGATAGTCGCCATACACGATCGTGTGGCAGACTTCGTACAACTCCACAAGCGATCGCCGCACCTCGAGGCAAACCGGACGATCACGATCGTCGAGATAATCGACCTGGCCCTCCAATAAGGTGTCTTCGCTGAACGGTTCCATATTCAGCAGTTCGACGATCCGAAAGGGCGCGCGCCCCACCGTGACGATATCCAATGTTCCGTCATCGTACTGCTTGGCGACGTCCACGATCTCTGCGGTGCATCCTACCCGAACTACGCCCTTCGGCAGGGACAACAGCATTCCAAATTCGCTCTTGTGTTCGATGCATTGACGGACCATTCGGCGGTATCGCGGCTCGAAGATATGCAGAGGAAGATCGCCGCCGGGCAGAAGAACGACGTTCAAAGGGAACAGCGGAATTCTTTCGGGACGCATCGATCCCATAACTCATGATACCAGAGGCCGCAAGTCAGAAAGCAAAGCCGGGAAAATGCGTATCCGCAACACAGGTCTTCGAGTGCCGGTTTTTCGCTCGAGGCCGCGGGTCGCGCTTCGTAGGTGAGGAATCGGCAGCGCTACCCGATCTCCGCGAGCAAAGTCTCCATCTCCGACCGTGCGTGCTGATCGCCTTTCCGATCCGCTGCCAGGATGCCTGTCGACAGCACCTGCCGCGCTTCCTCGCCGCGCGCCTGGCGCGATAACAACTGCGCATACATTAAATAAGCCGGCACATAGTCCGCATTTCGCTGCAGCAATTCCCGAAAGTGCCCGTCCGCGGCTCCCGGGTCGCCGTCATTCATGCACTCCATGGCCAGCCCATACCGCGAGAAGGCATCATCAGGCTTGTTCGCCACGAATTCCTCAAGCATCTGCCGCCGCGTTTTCTTTTGTTCACTCATAGGTTGTCCATATTATACGTGCAGCGCGAATGAAGCCAAAGCACGCGGGCTCGTAGGGCGCTTCCGGCAGTGCATCCCACGAAGACATTCAACCTGCCCGGAATGGATTTATGAAGTGCAGCGGCGAATAGCTGCCCGGAAAGGCTGTCCCGTGCAGGAAACAGAATTCGACACAACTCTGAAGCAACTCCGGACAACCCTGGCGAAGACTACCCCAGACGAACTATTGCGCGGCGGTGCCCCCGGTCAGCTTCACGAACTAGTGGATAGCGGCTCGCAGCAAGTTCGGGGAGAGGCATCGCTGCGCCTTGCTAATCTTGGCCAAAAGGTCCACTCGCTTTTGGAGGAGAACGTTTCCGTTGTTCGACGAGTCAGACGATCGGAAATGGATGTCCGAACCGCATGAAAACCGGGAAGACAGGAAAGAAGCAGCGAAATAGCGAAATACTTCAAGGCAAACCCGTAAGCGCCTCACGTTCCGAAATGGCCGAAGTCGTATTGCCCGCGCAGACCAACGCCTTAGGAAAATTGCTGGGAGGGCATGTGATGCACCTGGTCGACATCGCGGCGGCCATGTCCGCGCAACGCCATTCCAACAGCTACGCGGTCACCGCCTCGGTCGACTACATCGATTTCCGCAACCCGGTAAATCTCGGCGAGATTGTCACGCTGAAATCCCAGATTAATCGCGCTTTTCACACGTCCATGGAAGTCGGCGTCGAAGTTTATTCCGAGGATGTGCTCACCGGAGAGCGCAAGCACACGACCTCAGCCTATGTGACGTTTGTGGCGATCGACGAACACACGCGGCAACCCAAACCTGTTCCCCCGCTTGTCGTGAAGACGCCCGACGAGAGGCGCGGCTTCCGAGAAGCTGGGGAACGCCGCAAAGCCAGGCTTACGCTACGCTACGGTAAGAACCTAGACGATAAGAAAAACCGCTAGCTGACTCCCCCAACCCACAGGGGCGTGCTCGTCGGCTGCTGACTCCCACCGGCGGGTTCCTCGGTGATCGCCAAAGCTTTGGTCTGCGCCATGACCTCGGGAGGATCGTCAACCATCTCTCCGATTTTCCCGTTAGCGTCCGGCCAGAACGTGTGCGAAGGCATCGGCTTGCTTCCCTTTGCTTTGGGTATCAGCCACAACTGCAGAACCTTGTTGCCCTTGGGCATCGGCATTTTTTGCCCGGTGATGTAAATGCCCATCTGCGGATGCCACCTAGCCTCAAGCATCGGCATGTCCTTATCGTTGGGCATGATGTCGATCTTCTTCGAGCTCGGATCGGTCAAGATCCAAGCTTCATGCTTGGCCAGGGTCAATTCTTGCTCCAACTGCTCTCGCCGCTTGAGTTCCGCGGCCGCGCGCGCATTCACCTCTTGCACCTCTTTTTGCAATTTCCGCGCGTCCCAGGTCGAGTAGATCGACAAAAGCAGCAGTGCGGCCACGCCGGCCCACAACCAAAAGGGAATCGAAGCGCCTCGCGTCTTCGCCGTCGTGGGTCGCGCGACACCTTCCTCGGCTCGCACGGTCCGCATCAATCGGGCCTTCACCGTCTCGGAAGGCTCCGCGGGGGGCGCTAGGTACGCCAGCTGGCTCACCAGGAAGCGCGCTTCTTCCAGAGCCTTGGCGCATTCCGGGCAGCCCGCGGCCAGGTGCGTTTCTAGCGCCTCCCGCTCGCCCGCATCGAGCGCGCCGAGGGCGTAAGCCTCGATCAGCTCCCGGAATTGGTCCTGTGCAGTCACGATGCCGTTTGTAGACCTTCCTTCAATCGCAACAATCCGTTCCGGATCCAACTCTTTACGGTGCCCAAGGGTTCTTGCAGGGCTTTCGCGATCTCGCTATGACTTAGACCTTCAAAGTAGGCCATTTCGATCGCTTTTTTCTGCTGGGCGCTGAGCGTCCCGATCAGAAAACGAACGCGCTCTGCTCGCCGCTTCTCATCCAGGGCCTTTTCGTATTCTGGCGCCTGCGCAACGGCCGGAAGCTCCTCGGTCTGGTCTTCGCGGCGGCGTTGCCGCTCGCTTTTCAGTCGGAGATGGTCGAGCGCACGGTTGCGCGCCAGCGTCAACAGCCAGGGTACGAAGGGGCCCCGAGTGGATTGATACCGTGCGGCGTTGCGCCACAGTTGGAGGAAAACATCCTGAACAACTTCCTCTGCTGTGGGTGTCTGCTGCAGGATGCGCACAACCAGAGCGTAGACAATGCGGGAGTGCCGGTCATAGAGCTCTTCAAATGCGCTCACGTCCCTGCGAAGAAGCCGATCCACCAGCGTCGCGTCAGACGATACGCCATCGCCATACTTTGAGGTCATGGCCGCCAGGAACACAGGTTAGGCTTTCTTGGTCTCCTGCAAGATATACGTCAACCGCATTGAGCCGGATGAGTTTACTGCCTTAAGGCTTTCCACGCGAGAGTATTTGCTTCGCCACATCCAGAGATTGCTCGACACAAGCACCGACCGAAGGGCCCCGGAGATAGTTGCCGGCCAACCAGAGATTCGGGCATTTCCTTCGCTGGTCCTCGATGGCGGCCAATCTTTCGGCGTGTCCCAAGTTGTATTGTGGCAGTGCGCGCGGATAGATGGTCACGTTTGAGAAGCTGGGCGCTCCGCGAATCGCTAGCAGAGGTGTGATCTCGCTGTGAACCAGGGAGCCGAGTTCTTCGGGCGGCAAGGTCGTCGCTCGTGGATCGGTCGCCCCACCGACGAAGCTCGTGAGCAGAACCTGCCCTTCCGGCGCCCGCCCGGGAAACAATGAAGAATTCCAGACCGTGCCGAGAACGCGCAATCTAGCGGATCGCGGCACCAAAAAGCCAAAGCCCGTGAGCGGGTGACGAACCTCCGACCGCCGATAGCCAAGGGACACCACCGCCACTGGAGCGTATTCGATTGCCCCCAGCAAGGATTCCAGCTTTGGATTCACGCCGCGCAGAAGCCCTCCGGCCACATCCGTGGGCGTCGCCAGCACTACATTATCTGCGAGAATCGTTTGGTCCTGGTTCGCCGTTTGGATCGTCAACCGGAAAGCACCGCCGGAGCCATCCGATTCGACGCGAGTCACGCGGGCGTTCAACCGAAGCCGGTCAGAGAGTCGCAAGGCAAGTGCCTGAGGAAGTGTCTCGCTGCCTTCGCGAAAACTCTGTAACGTAGGTCTCTGTCGAGGTCCCTGGCCAGACCTAGCCATCAACCCGCGGAGGACGCTTCCTTTTCTCTTTTCCGCATCATGCAACGCCGGGAATGCGCTTCGCAGGCTAAGGCGCTCGGGATCGCCCGCATATACGCCAGAAACGAAGGGACCTACGAGCCGGTCGAGCAACTCGGCGGAAAATTTCCGGCGAACGAAAGACCCCACGGATTCGTCCTGCTCGGGAGCGCGACTGTTGCCGAATAAATCGCGAGCGATGCTCCATTTCGTTCCAACGCCTACCAGATCGGTCACAAGGAAGGCGGGCGGGCTCAGCGGGGCCTTCTTTAGGTTCCCACTCAGCAGAATGTAACGCGGGGCGTGTGGCGGAGCTTGGACGAGGTCGCCTTCTATGCCGACTTCGGCGCAGAGAGCGAGCAGTGGTCCCGTGCCGCTGAAACTCTGCGGGCCAAGCTCAAGTAAATAACCGTCACGCCGCTGGGAACGTATCGATCCACCGGCTCGGCCGGATGCTTCGACCAGCACAGCGTCCACGCCTGCTTTGCGCAGTGCGTGAGCACACACCAAGCCCGAAATTCCTCCGCCAATGACCAGCGCTGGGACCTGCGGCGTCACGCCGCAACCTGATGACTTGCCATATCAAAGTGTTTTCGAGAACAAAGGCTTGGCAGCAAGTTGCTGTCGTTCCAAGTACGGATCGAAGATCATGGCCAGGTTGCGAATGAAAATTCGCCCGAGCCAGGTTGTGCGAATTTCACCACGCTCCAGCAAAACCAGACCATCCTCGCGCGAAGGTTCAAGGTGTCGCAGCTCTTCGGCAAAATACTCGTCGAAGTCCACCTGGAACTCTCGCGAGAGCTCATCCTTAATCACGATCGTGTGGCACAGCAGCCGGCCAATGACGGCACGCCGCAAAAGGTCATCCGCAGAAAGCTGGTAGCCGCGCATGGTCGCGATGCCGCGATCGGCCACGGCCTTTTCCCACGACGCCAGGTCCCGGTGGTTCTGCGCGTAAGCGTCCTGGATTCCGCTGATGGCCGTGACACCCATGCCGTAAAGATCCGCCCCCGCCTTGGTCGTGTAGCCCTGGAAGTTGCGATGAAGCGTGCGGTTACGCTGGGAAACCGCCAGTTCGTCGCCCGGCTTGGCGAAGTGGTCCATGCCAATATAAAGGTAGCCAGCTTCGAGAAACCTCAGCATCCCGGTGCGGAAAATCGCGAACTTCTGCATGCCTTCTGGAAGGAATGCCGCAAAAGCCCCTTGCTGTTTCTTCAGCCAGGGAACGTGTGCATAGCTGAACAACGCAACACGGTCGGGAGCAAGTTCCAAAATTTGTTCGACAGTGTGGCCGAAGCGTTCGGGAGTCTGGTGCGGTAGCCCGTAAATCAAATCGACGTTGATACTGTCGAAGCCCAACCCTCGCGCCGCCGCGATGAGATCGCGGGTCATCTCGAACGGCTGAATCCGGTTGATAGCTTTTTGCACGTCGGGATGAAAATCCTGAATGCCCATGCTGAGCCGGTTGAATCCAAGCCGCCGCAAAGTTTCCAGGTGCGCACGGGACGTAACCCGCGGATCGACTTCAATTCCTATCTCCGCGTCCGGTGCGAAAGTAAATCCCTCGCGCGCGGCTCCGAACAAATCTTCGATTTGTGCTGGAGTGAGGTAGGTTGGCGTTCCTCCGCCCCAATGAAACTGGACCACCGAGCGCTCCCTCGATACGCTGCGGCTGACCCTGGCAAGCTCGCGCTTTAGAATGCCGAGATAAGGCGGCGCCACCGCTTTGTCTTTTTGGATGATGACGTTGCACGCGCAAAACAAGCACAAGCTCTCGCAGAAGGGAATATGCATGTACAGCGACACCGGCGCTCGCGCTCGATCGGACGTTTCGTGTACGCGCTCCAGATCGTCCGGTCCAAACGCATCGTTCCAGACGGGAGCGGTCGGATAGCTCGTATAGCGTGGTCCTGGACGATTATATTTCGCCAGGAACTCTTCGCTGACGCGGAGTTCCTCGCTCATTTGCTGCAAAGTTGGATTGGCAAGTGTCATGGTCATCGGGCCTCAGCGTGACCGAACGGCGGGCTTCGACTCCGCCAGCTCAGCCTTCTGTCCCACGTCGATGAAAAGCTGCGCATTCTCGACCGGCGTGCCCGGCAAAATTCCATGACCCAAATTCAAAATATGCCCGGCCCCACCGAGCGCTCCCACCGCATCGAGGGTAGCCCGCCGAATCTTCTCCGGCGGGCCAAACAACACCGCAGGGTCGACATTACCCTGTAACGCCATGCGCGGCCCCAGCGTCTCCCTGGTCTCGCGTAAATCAATTCGCCAATCGACGCTCAGCACATCTGCGCCTGAACGCGCGATTGCTGGAAGCAAGTGATGCGAAGCCTTGGTGTAATAAATTACCGGAACGCCGTTATCAATTCGCGTGATGATTTCTCTCACCGCGGGCAGCGCATATTTTTCGTAATCCGCCAGGCTGAGCTCGCCACACCACGTATCAAACAATTGAACGGCCGCCGCTCCGGCCGCGATTTGCGCTTTTAGGTAGCCAACCGTGGCTTGCGCGATTTTGAACAGCAGAACCTCGAAGGTGCCTGGATCGTGATACAGAAAATTCTTTACGGTCGCGAAACCCTCCTTGGTCCGCCCTTCAATCATGTAACAAGCCAAAGTCCACGGAGCCGCCGCGAATCCCAGCACCGGCACGGTTGGCCCCACCTCGCGCACGATCCGCCGGATGGCCTCCATCAGAAAGCCCGTTTCGGTCTCCGGATCGAAAACACGCAGCTTCTCGACGTCGGCTTCTGACCGCACAGGCTCTGGCAAGTTGGGCCCGCCATCGCCAAGCTCCAGCTTCAACCCCATCGCTTCGGCCGGAATTAAAATGTCGGAAAATACGATCACGGCATCCACGCCCAGCCTGCGAAACGGCTGCAGCGACACTTCCAGAGCCAAGTCCGGCGTCTTGCAGACCTCTAAAAACGCTCGCTTCGCTCGGATTTCGCGATACTCCGGCAGGTACCGGCCAGCCTGGCGCATCATCCAGACCGGCAAACGCGGCACCGCCTCGCCGCGGCACGCGCGGAGAAACAGTTCTTTGCGGTTCATGGGAGCACTCTGCCAGCTCATGTCTTATTCTGACAGAAGCATAGCAAATCCCGTTAGCCCGTGCCGGAACCCTGTCCGACCGGACAGTCCGCCCTCGGTACGCGTTGCCCCTATAAACCCATGTCGATGCGGGCTCCAAACAGCTAAGCTATACTCAAAGATTGACACTCGCTTGCGATTTGGAAATGGCCACTGTGAATCGCCGCGAAATATGCCGATGCCTCACCTCTTCCTATTTCCGACCGTGCTTGTCTACACGTTGAGCCTCGGCTCGTACATCCGTTTCCTGCGCTCGGGCCGCGAAATCTCCGGTAGACTTGGTACGGTCTTTCTCGGGCTCGGCTTGGTGGCCCACTACTTTGCTCTCCTGGAGCGTTCGCGCGGGCTGCACACCGTCCCCTATCACGATCTTTACGGTTCGATGTCACTGTTCGGCTGGCTGCTCGCCCTGACCTATCTTGGCCTCGAACTGCTCCATCGCCAGCGTTCGGTCGGCGCTTTCGTCCTGCCGTTTATTCTGGCTTTCTTCTTGGCCTCGCACCTCGCTCCCGCGGACCGCCTCTCGCCCACCATCGCCCACGGTCCCATCTTCGCGTTCCATGTGACGCTCAGCATTCTCGCCTACGCTGCCTTCGCGCTCTCCTTCGTGCTCAGCTTGATCTTTCTCGTTGAGAACCGCTTGCTCCGCAACCGCCGGCTCGGTGAACTTGTCTGGCGTTTGCCGCCCCTCGAACTGTTGGAACGCATGAGCCGTTCGAGCGTGCTCATTGGCCTCATTTCTATCGCGGTTGGCACGGTCTTGGGCTTCATCTGGGTCGACCGCCTTACGGGCCAATATTGGTATTACGACCCGAAATATGTCATTACGCTTCTGGTGCTCCTGCTCTACGCCGCATATCTGCAGCTTTCACGCACGACCACGTGGCGCGGTGCTAGAGCCTCGCGTCTTTGCATCTTTAACTTCGTGATCGTCGTGCTTAGCTTTACGGTCGTGAATCTTTATCTTTCGCACAGTCACCGCTACTTCTAACGAAAGGAGCGCGCGGGCAACAACATGGAAATCGTCCTGGTCGGCCTGAACCATCGCACCGCGCCCGTTGAGGTGAGAGAGAAGGTGTCGTTCACCGCCGATCAGGCCCGCCGCGCCGCCGACGAACTTCGCGCTCGCGGCATCCTCGAGGAAACGCTGGTCCTGTCCACCTGTAATCGCAGCGAAGTCTACGGGGTTCCTCCAGAAACGTCGCACAACTGTTTGTCGGGACTCGCCTCGTTCCTCAGCGAGTTTCACTCGGTCGGGACCGACATCCTTACCAACGCGCTCTACCATCACTATGACCGCCAGGCGGTCCGGCATCTTTTCCGCGTCTCGGCTGGGCTCGATTCCATGCTCCTCGGTGAGGCCGAAATCCTGGGCCAGGTCCGCGAAGCATATCGCTCGGCGCACGAGCAGGGTGCAACTGGCCCGGTGCTCAATCGGCTCTTCCAGGGTGCTCTCGAAGTGGGCAAGCGCGTCCGCACTGAAACCGAGCTTGGCTCTAGGCCCATGTCGGTCGCGGCCGCAGGCGTAAAACTTGCCGAGCGCATCTTCGGCAAATTGGCGGGTCATGCTGCTCTGGTCCTCGGCGCCGGTGCCGTTAGCGAGCAGGTCGTCTCCACGCTCGGTGACCGCGGCGTTGCCGATCTTTTCGTCATGAACCGCTCTCGTGAGCGCGCCGTTGAGCTCGCACAAAAATTCAACGGCAACGTCGTCGAATGGGCCGCCTGGGACACCGCCCTGCTCAAGCCCGACGTCGTGGTCTCCTCCGTTTCCTCCGACGACCCGGTCTTAACGCGCCGCATTCTCGAATCCGCCATGAACGCTCGCGGCAATCGCGCGCTTTTCCTGATGGACCTCGGCATGCCCCGCAACATAGAAGCCGCCGCCGCTGAACTCTACAATCTCTACGTTTACAACCTGGACGACCTCACAGGCATCGTCGAGCAAAACCGCCAGGCCCGCGAAGGGGAAGTCCCTCGCGCCGAAGCCATCGTCGAAGATCACGTCGGGAAGTTTCTCTCCTGGCAGGCCAGCGTAGAGCTCGTCGGCCTGGTTACAGCCTTGCGTGCCCGCCTTCGCGAAGAACGCACTAGTTTTCTTCACACACGCCTGGCTTCGGTGACGCACCTCAACCCAAAAGATCGTGCACATATTGAAATCCTGATGGACGAATTGCTCGAGAAACTCTTGGTCGAGCCTGCCGAACGCCTTCGCGGCGAACGCGAACTCCGCCGCAAAATCCAAAATGTGGAAGCGCTCCGCGATCTCTTCCTGTCCGATCGAGACAAGCGATGAAGCATCTTCGCATCGGCACACGCGGCAGCGTTTTGGCAAAATGGCAAGCTGAGTTCGTGCGCAAACAAATCTTCCAGGCCACCGGTATCGAAGGCGAAATCATCATCATCAAGACCACCGGCGACAAATTGCAGCAAACATCGCTCTCACAAATCGGCGGGCAGGGAATCTTCATCAAAGAACTCGAAGACGCGCTACTTGAGGAATCCATCGACATCGCCGTCCACAGCGTTAAAGACATCCCCACCGAAGTACCGCCTAGGTTGTCGTTTCCCGCCATCTGCCGGCGCGAAGATGTCCGCGACTGTCTGGTCTCCGGAAATGGCGCAACCCTTGCGAACCTCCGCCGGGGTGCGCGCGTTGGCACCGGCAGCTTGCGCCGTCAGGCGCAAATTCGCCACGCACGCCCCGATCTCGACGTGCGTGATCTTCGCGGGAACGTGGATACCCGTCTTCGAAAAGTGGAAGCCGGCGAATACGATGCCGTCATGCTCGCCAAAGCGGGACTCGATCGCCTCGGCTGGGCCCATCGCATCAGCGAGACGCTTTCGCCCGAGATTTGCATGCCCGCCGTCGGGCAGGGCGCGCTCGGCATCGAATGCCGCGCTTCCGACGAGGAGATCTCCGCCGCCCTTGAGAAACTCAACGACGCCGAAACTCGTGCCGCGATCATCGCCGAGCGCACGTTGCTCTCGGTCCTGGAAGGCGGATGCCAGGTTCCGCTTGGCGCCTGGGGGCGCATCGAGCGCGACGAACTCGTTCTCGATGCGTGCGTTTGCTCCCTCGACGGCCTCCAGTACGTCAAGCAGCGCGCCACCGCTCCACCGGATCAAGCGCGCGCTCTCGGCCAACGCCTGGCCAAGCTTCTGATCGATGCCGGCGCCCAAAACATCCTCGAACAAGTGAGCCGCCAACGTGGCTGAACCCGCCCTCTCCGCGTCGTCCTGTCCCCAATCTTCGCTAGCGGGCAAGCGCATCGTCATCACCCGAGCCGTGGCGCAAAGCTCCGAACTCTTCGCAAACTTGCTGGAACGAGGTGCTATTCCGATATCCCTGCCGCTGGTCTCGTTTTCCGCCCCACAGGATTACGCTCCGCTCGACGCCGCCCTGCGCCGCTGGCAGGAATTCGATTGGGTTCTGTTCACTAGCGCCAACGCCGTCCAGTCCGTATACGCGCGCTCTGCCGCATCAGGTGTGAACCTCCGTCAACCGGGCAAAATGCCCCGAATCGCCGCCGTTGGCCCCGCGACCCGCGAGGAAGCCACAAAATCCGGTCTCTCCACGGACCATGTCGCCAAAACCCATCTGGGAGCAGCTCTTGCCCAAGAACTTGCCCCGCAACTCCGGGACAAGAGCGTTTTTCTACCCCGCAGCGACCGCGCGAACCCCGATCTCCCCGCCGCGCTCGTTCAGCTCGGCGCAAAATTGACCGAGGTCATCGCCTACCGCACAATTCCCCCCAGCGATGTCGATTGCGATCGCGTCACGCAAGTAATGGGGCATGGAACCGATGCCGCAATCTTCTTCAGCCCAAGCGCTGTCCACAATCTGGCCGACTTGCTAGGAAAACAGGCATTGACCCAGCTACAAGACAGAATCGCGATCGCCGCCGTCGGCCCAGTCACCTCCACCGCCTTACGCGAATACGGAGTCGATCGCATCGTTGTGGCCGCTGATACCACAGCCGGGGCCGTCATCGCCGGTTTGGAATCGCATTTCGCTGTCGTCCCAAGACAACCTCTCGCGGGAGCCGAGCACGGATGAGTTTCCCTACCCATCGCCCTCGCCGCCTACGCCGCACCGAGGCCCTTCGCAATCTCGTTCGCGAAACGCGCCTAACCACGGCAGGCCTGATCTATCCCATGTTCGTGTGCCCCGGCACAAACGTCCGCCAGCAAGTCAGCTCCATGCCGGGGGTCGCGCAACAATCGGTCGATCAAGTCCTCGAAGAATGTCGCGAAGTCGAATCTCTCGGCCTCCCCGGAGTAATTCTCTTCGGCTTGCCTGAATCGAAAGATGCCACGGGCGCAAGCTCAACCTCACCGCAGGGCGTAGTCCAGCGCGCTGTGGAAGCCATCCGCAGAGCCAATCTCAAGCTCATCCTCATCACCGACGTCTGTCTCTGCGAATACACCGACCATGGCCACTGCGGCGTAATCGAAAACGATGAAGTCGCCAACGACGCCACACTCGCGATCCTGGCCAACCAGGCCCTCTCGCACGCCCGCGCCGGTGCGGACATCGTCGCTCCCTCCGACATGATGGACGGCCGCGTAGCCGCTATCCGCAATAAACTCGACGGCCACAAATTCGAAAATCTACCCATCCTCGCCTACGCCGCCAAATACAGCTCCGCGTTTTACGGCCCGTTTCGCGAAGCCGCGCAGTCCACGCCGCAATTTGGCGATCGGCGCAGCTACCAGATGGACCCGGCCAACGCCCGCGAAGCCCTGAAAGAAGTCGCCCTCGACCTCGAAGAAGGCGCCGACATGGTCATGGTCAAGCCCGCCCTCCCGTACCTCGACGTCATCCGCCGCGTCCGGGACAAATTCGACGTTCCCGTAGGCGCCTACAATGTGAGCGGCGAATATGCCATGGTGAAAGCTGCGGCCGCAAACGGCTGGCTCGACGAACGCCCCACCGTACTTGAAATCATTGTCGGCATTCAGCGTGCTGGCGCCGACATCATCCTCACCTATCACGCCAAGGACATCGCACGTTGGCTCCGTCCGTGATAGTTTACCGATGCCGGACCGTATAGGGACGCAGCAACGCTACGTCCCATTTTGGCGGGATTCATCCGCGACGGGGTCGAGTCTTGCTCCGGTCTTAGGAACCACTCGGGGATTAGGGCCGGAAGAAGTGTTTTAGTCCGTGAGAGCGAAGGCAAGCCAAATGACCGCCACGCCCACAAAATCGAAAAACAACCGCCGGCGCTCCCGCGAAATCTTCGCCCGCGCCGAAAAACTCCTGGTCGGCGGCGTAAACAGCCCGGTCCGCGCCTTCCGCTCCGTAGGCTGTGACCCGTTGATTATCGAACGCGGCGAGGGTCAATACCTCTACGATGTAGACGGCAACAAGCTCCTCGATTATGTCTGCTCCTGGGGCGCCATGCTCCTGGGTCACGCCCATCCCGCTGTCACACAAGCCATTGCAGATCAAGCCAAGCGCGGCACGAGCTTTGGTGTTACGACGGAACTGGAACTTGAACTCGCCACCCTGATTAACCGCGCCATCCCCGCCCTTGAAAAAATCCGCTTCGTCTCCAGCGGCACCGAAGCCACCATGAGCGCCGTCCGCCTCGCCCGGGGCGTCACCAAACGTGACTACATCCTTAAATTTCGCGGCTGCTACCACGGCCACGCCGACAGCTTCCTTTCCGAAGCCGGCTCGGGTCTCGCCACGCTCAGCATCGCCGAATGTCCCGGCGTACCCGAAGCCGTCGCGCAGCTGACGCTGAACGCTCCCTACAACAATCTCGAAGCCGTCGAGCATCTCTTCACCGCCCACAAAGACAAAATTGGCGCCGTCATCGTTGAGCCCATAGCCGCCAACATGGGCGTCGTCCTTCCCGAACCCGGCTTCCTCGCGGGCCTGCGCGACATCACCCGCGAAAACGGCGCCCTGCTCATCATCGACGAAGTCATTACTGGCTTCCGCATCCACAACGGCGCGGTGCAGCAATTCCTTGGGGGCGAAGCCGACATCACCACCCTGGGCAAAATCATCGGCGGCGGCCTTCCCGTAGCAGCCTACGGCGGCCGAGCCGAACTCATGAACAACGTCGCGCCCCTCGGCCTCATCTACCAGGCCGGCACGCTAGCGGGGAATCCGCTCGCCATGGCTGCCGGAATCGCCACGCTGAAACAATTAGCCGCCGACGGCCTTTACCACCGCATCGCCGAGCAAGCTGACCGCCTCGCAACCGGCTTGCGCAAGGCCCTGGCCGAGACGAAAATCCCCGGCCAGGTCAATTCCACCGGCTCCCTCAGCACACTGTTCTTTAGCGAAGAGCCTGTCCGCGACTACGCCGGCGCCAAGCGTTCCGACACCAAGCGTTACGCCCGCTTCTTCCGCGAGATGCTCGACCGTGGTATTTTCCTCGCACCGTCGCAGTTTGAGGCCGCCTTCGTCTCGACCGCGCACACGTCACAGGAAATCGACAGGACCATCGCCGCCGCCGAGGAGTCGCTCAAAGCCATTGCGGCCGACGCCGAAAACTAGTCACCGAAAGGAAACGCTCCCTAAATGTCCGAAGGCATCGAACTGCCCGAAGTCGAAGAACACGAGAAGCATGCGCTCACCATTCCCGTTTCGGTGACAATTTCCATCCTCGCCGTTCTGGGTGCCGTCGTAACACTGCTCGGCCACCGCGCGCATACTGAGGAACTCCTGCTCCAAGCCAAAGCCACCGACCAGTGGGCCTTCTACCAGGCCAAAAATATCCGCCTCCACGAAATGCAAGCCGTGGCCGACATGCTCGGCGTATTGGCCCCTGCGGACAAGGAAAAGACCGCCGTTGTGCACGAAAAGTACGTGAAGGAAGTCGAACGCTACGAAAAAGACAAAAATGAAATCAGCGACAAAGCCAAAGAACTCGAAGCCGAACGCGACCTCGTCAGCCGCCGCGCCGACCGCTTCGACGGCGGCGAAGTTTTCCTGGAAATGGGCCTCGTCATCTGCTCCATCACGCTCCTAACCAAAAAGCGCTTCTTCTGGTTTAGCGGCATAGCCATCGGCATCGGTGGCGTCCTGCTGGCGGCCACCGGCTTCCTGCTCCATTAATCGTCCGAGCCAACGTTTCTTGCAGGGAAGGGAGATCCGCTCCGCCCGGCGTCGACACAACTATCGCCCGCCACGAACCTGTCGCCGCGTCTTCATTGTGCTGTTCCTTGTTCGAGCTGGCGTTGGTATTCCTCGGCATCAAAGTGGCCCCGCGATTCGGCAATCAACCCATCTTCTCCAATCCTCCATTCCTCAAACCCACGGATGCGAACTCGTTGCCCGGTCCCGCCCGGGCCGGTGTTGGTCCCGGTAAGCGTCCAGCGGTATTCCGCAAGCTGGCCGTCCACGACGATGTCATCCATGACCACCTGCAGGTCCGGAAACGCAGTCATGAAAGATTGAGCGGCTTCTGCGATCACAACCCGGCCGATTGCCGGCGCGCCCTGGTTGATCGTGAGCGACCCATTGGTCGAGAAATGCGCGGCCACGTTCGCGGCCACTTGACTGCACCAAGCCGCGGTATAGGCCTTAGCGAACTCCCGCATCTTGCCCGATTCAAGCATCGTTGGCTTCTTCCCTCTGCTTCCTCAGGGCGACCTCCATCCCCGCCTTGCGTAGTCCCTCGATCAGATGTTCAACAAGTTCCGCATCCCACCACTTCCCAAGGTCCGCTCGCGCGGTCTCCGGAAATGTTGGCCGGATCGCGAGCAAGTCGCGCACCGCTTTCGCCGCCGCGTCTCGTTCGCCAAGCTGCCCATAGACCGCGGCGAACGCGAAGCTGGTTCGCCAGAATCCGGGCATATTAACTTTCAGCAGCGAATCCGCCGCCGCCCGGTAATCCTTTTTGCGGTAAGCGGCAAAGACGTCGGGAAACCAATACCACCCCGGATGATGCGGATTGAGCTGCCTCGCGTGCCGCACCAGCGCGCAGCCACGCTCCCACTCCCCGGCATAGGCCAACAGGAAACCCACATACGCGACTGTGAATCCGTCCAGGGGATTCAGCGCGAGGGCCCGTTCCGCCGAATTCCGGAAAGCCGGGATCTCCCGATGAAAGAATTGCGCTGAAGCCAGCGCATGGTACGCCAGGTGGTTCGATGGCGCGATTTCCACCGCCCGCCGTGCAGCCGTTAGCGCTCGTCCGATAGGATCGGGCCGCAGATTAAACCCATGCGCATGCTCCTCCCTGGCAAGCATCGAGAGCATGGCCCATCCATCCGCGTACCCCGGCGCCTTTTGCATGGCCCGCTCCAGGGTGACCGTGGCCGCCGCGTGCTCTTCGGCGGAAAGACGCGGGAAGTGTGCGAAGCTGCGAAGCACCGCTTCGTAGGGCGTAAGTTCCTCCACAGCGCGGCTGCGAAGAATCTCGCCCATGTTCCGGGGCAACACACCATACGTATCCGCCACCGTCGAAACGATTCGTGCTACCACGTCATCTTGCAGCACAAAGATTTCTTCCCGCTGAAACGTTCGGTCATAGGTCTCGGCCCACAGATGAGCACCCGAAGTTGCATCCACCAGATGTGAGCCGATCCGCAGTTTGGAACCCACTCGCCGAAGATTTCCTTCGATCACATAGCGCGCTCCGAGTTCCTTGCCGATTGCTCGTACATCGGTCGCCCTTCGAGCGTGTTTCGATGTCGAACTGCGCGCGATCACTCGCAGATAGGAGAAACGCGATAAGCCGGTCACGATATCCTCCGTTAGTCCATCGGCAAGAGCTGTCAGGTCCGCGTCGGTGCCTCCATCTTCGAACGGCAATACCGCGACCCAAAACCCCTCCTCCGCTCGGTTGGCGGCGGAATCGGTCGCTAGCGTTCTCCAAACCTGCGCCTCCTCTGTGGTCACGCTTTGCAGCGCATGGCGAAACTCTCGCGCCGAAGAAAATCGGTCTGCGGCCCGCTTCTCCAGGCACCGCAGGATGATTCTCCCCAACAACTCCGGTACGTCGGTTCGCAATTCACCTAGCGGTCTCGGCAAATCCCGCAGAATCGCCGAGGCGAGTTCGGCCGACGAGCCTTGCTCGAAAGGTCGACGACCCGCCGTCATCTCGTACAACACAATACCCAGCGAAAAAATGTCCGTGCGAGGATCGATCGTGCCGCCGGTGAGCTGCTCAGGTGCCATGTAGGCAGGCGTTCCCATCACCGCGCCGGTCTTCGTATAGCCGGCCGACGTCATCGTATCGTCTCTCGACGTCGTCGCGGAGGTCGCTTTGGCGAGGCCAAAATCGAGCACCTTGGGGAGACCCGTCTTCGTGATCATGATGTTTGCTGGTTTCAGATCGCGATGCACGATGCCTTTCTCGTGCGCGGCGGCCAGGGCGTCGGCAAGCGCCGCGCCGATGTCGAGTATGCGATCCAGTGGCAATCCATGCTCTGGGATCATCTTCTTGAGCGGCTGTCCTTCGACAAGTTCCATCGTAAGGAAATGGACACCCTCCGCTTCCTCCACCGAATAAATCGTCACAATGTGGGGATGATTGAGCGCTGCAACGGCTCGCGCTTCTCCCTTGAACCGCGCCAGAAATTCGGGATCGCCCGCCATGTCACCCGGCAGCGCTTTGAGCGCCACCTCGCGCTCCAGCTTGGTGTCGGTGGCGCGATACACCTGCCCCATCCCGCCCGCGCCAATCGCAGCGGTAATCCTATAGTGGGCAAGTGTTCGGCCGATCAGATCAGCGTTCAACGCGACTCCTGGGAGCTTGGTGGATTGGGCGCAACACGCTGCCTCGATTGCTCCCGTTTTTTCCCGAGCAGATATCGTGCAAGCGAGAGCAGACCTGAATATCGATACTTCGGATCCACGTAGCGTTCAACGACATAAAATGCGAAGTAGTAGAATCGGCATAGACTCCAGACAGACAGCACCAGCAGGATTCCGATCTTCGGTGTTGGATGATCTAAGAAAAGCAACGTGGCCGACAACAAGCCTAGGAACAGAAAAAGAATTCCCTTCACTCTGATCCAGGTTGGATTGCTCAGATCGCGCATAGCTTGCCGATCGCATTCTTTGCCTTTGCGATGGTTCTTCCTTTTCCTTTCGGCAGCGCCTTACGCGGTAGCCGGCGGCTGGGCCTTCCGCAATCTCGCCAATTCCTCGGTCAGCATCTCGAATCGGTTCAGCAATTCTCGATGCCGTACATCCTCAGTGTCCGGCTTCCGGGCAATGAAAGTGAGCGTCCCACCGGGCTCCAGCACGCATTGCTGCACTTCCGACAAATCATCGAAACCCTGCTTCCGCGCCGCCGCCGAAAGTTGCTGCATCGTAATCAATTCCCGCTTCAAGTGCTCGGTACGCACTTTGCCGTTTTCGATCAGCACATCGGCCTTACCTTCCACCAGCTGATCCAATTTTCTGTGATTGTAAAGAAAGCGCACCACCAGGTAGTTTATTGCGAGCAGGGAAGTCGCCCCGATAATTCCACCGGTCACGCTGTTATCGTCACCGATAATCGCGTTCTGCACCGTGTTCGACAGCGTCAACAGCACCACCAAATCAAAGGGATTCAACTGCACCAGTTCGCGTTTGCCCGATAGTCGCAAGCTGATCACCAGAAACGCATACACGACAACCGGCCGCAGGATCTTCTCGAGGATCGGCAGGCCCAGCACAAACATGTCTTTCCAGATCGAATGCATAGCGACATCTCCTCCTCAGTGCGGCTACCCGCAGGGTTCTAGACTCGGCTTGAAGACAAGGTATTGTTCAAACGTTGGGCGAGCGTAGCACGCCAGCATTGCCTCACAAAGCCCTAGCCATTCCAGTTAAGACCTGTACTTTCGTACAGTCATTTTTTCGCAGCACCTTCGTTCTTGTTAGCCTTTCGTTAAGCGTTTTAACATATCCTGTCTCCATCACGCTTTCCTCGGCCCGTTCGGTGTGGTCGTTGTAACTCGAGAATCTTCAGCGGAGGCTGCCGGATTCACCGCTGCCCGCGATTCCTTACGCTTGCGGGCCGCTGTTGCGCGCACCGTCCACATGGCACACCGCCTATCTTCTGAGCAAATGATGCTGAGTCCCGAGCAACTGTCCTCGTTGCTCGGATCGACCCGCGAACTCCTCGCTCTCCTCGATAGCGAAGGAGCGGTGCTCTATGCAAATGAAGGATTTGGCCGCGTTCTTGGCTACTTTTCCGGCGACTTAGTCGGAAAGCCCATCGTGAACTTGCTGCACGCCGACCAACAACCTGCGGCGCGCCAGCGCCTGCAACAATTGAGCGAATCGCCGGGGGCCTGGTTTAACGCCCGCTGCCGCCTCCAGCGTAAAGACGGCCTCTGGCGTTGGTTTGATGTTTCGGCCCAGAACCACTTGCGTTACCCCGGCGTCGAAGCCATCGTCGTCAGCTTTCTCGATGTCACCGACCTGCAAAGGATGCAGGAAGAGCGCCAGGTCATTTCCGACATCGTCCACGCCCTCAATCAAACCGCAAACCTGGACCAGTTGCTTCTCAGCATCCATCAGTCTCTAAAAAAAGTCTTGTACGCGGAGAACTGTTTCGTTGCCCTGCACGAAGCCGAGACCGATACGTTTCATTTCCCGTTTTTCGCGGACGAATTCGACCCTCCTCCCCCTCCGCAAAAAGTGAGCCGCACCTGCACCGCTTTCGTCTTTCGTACCGGCCGCGCCATGCTGATTCCGCAGTCGGAATTCGATCGACTTGCCGCGCGCGATGAAGTCGAGCTCGTGGGGTCACCGTCCCCGGCTTGGCTCGGCGTTCCCCTCAAAACTCCGACCGCGACCATCGGTGTTCTCGTCGTTCAGCACTATCAGAACGAAAAGGCGTACGACATACGCGATCTCGAGTTTCTCGATTCTGTCGGCGGCCATATCGCCCTGGCCATCGAGCGCCGCAGCGCCGAAGACGCGTTACGCAAGAGCGCATCGATGTTCCGCCTCCTGTTTTCCCACAACCCGCTTCCTACTTGGGTTTTCGACAGTGAAACTCTGCGTTTCCTCCAGGTGAATGACGCCGCCGTTCGTCAATACGGTTACTCCACTGAAGAGTTCGAGAAGATGACCGTGCTGGACATCCGCCCGCGCAGCGAACATCCCGCTCTCCGCGAATACCTGCTGCAATCGAAGCAAGACGAGCAGCACAAAGGCCATTGGAAGCACATTCGAAAAGATGGAAAGATAGTCGAAGCGGAAATCATCGCCCATCAGCTGGAATATGCCGGCCGCGCCGTCCATCTGGTGGTCGCGCAAGACGTCGGCGAGCGTCAGTTGCTCGAAGAACAGCTTCGGCAGGCGCAAAAAATGGAAGCCGTGGGGCGCTTGGCCGGCGGCGTGGCGCACGATTTCAACAACCTTCTGATGGTTATCAAGGGTCACACCGAGCTGTTACTCAGTGCACTGCCGCCGGGAGATCATTCCGCGCGAAAAATAGAACTCATCGACCGCGCCGCCGACCGCGCTGCGACGCTCACTCGCCAGCTTCTGGCCTTCAGCCGCATGCAGGTTTTGCAGCCGCGTGTGATGAACCTGAACACGGTGGTCGAAGAAATGGGCAAGTTGATACCGCGCCTGATTGGCGAAGACGTCGAACTCGTGATTCGCGCTTCGTCCAATCTCGGCGCCATTCGCGCCGACGCCAGCCAGATGGAGCAAGTCATCATGAACCTGGCGGTGAACGCCCGCGACGCCATGCCGGACGGCGGTCGTTTGCTGATCGAAACTTCGAATGCCGAACTCGATCATGCCTATAGCAGCACACGTCCGGTGGTCCAACCCGGCAACTACGTTCTACTCGCGGTCAGTGACACCGGCACCGGAATGGATGCGGAAACGCAAGCGCGGATTTTCGAGCCGTTTTTCACCACCAAGGAACAGGGCAAGGGAACCGGGCTTGGTCTTTCCACCGTGTACGGCGTCGTGAAGCAGAGCGGGGGCTTCATCTGGGTGTACAGCGAAGTCGGTAAGGGCACCTCCTTCAAAATCTACCTGCCACGCGTCGATGAGCCCGTGGTCAACGGCCCGGTGGCGAGGTCCATCGCGGAAGCGCCGCGTGGAACCGAAACCGTACTGCTCGCGGAAGACGAAGCAGATGTGCGCGAACTGGCTCGCGAATTTCTGGAAGCCGCGGGCTACACCGTTATCGAAGCGCGTAACGGGCAGGAAGCTCTCAAGCTGGCAGCAGGACATTCCGCCGAAATCGATCTTCTGGTCACTGACCTGGTGATGCCAGGAATGACCGGGCAGCAACTAGCGGCCCTGCTACAGCAGCAGCAAGCCGGGCTCTGCGTCATTTTCATGTCAGGTTACAGCGAACATGCTGCCACCGAAGCGGCGCAGTCTGGTTCCTCGGTGCGCATTCTGACAAAACCGTTTAATCGCGCCGCACTGTTGCGCGCAGTGCGCGAAGTACTCGGCGTCGCCAAAAAATCCTGACCCACAGCCTGCGGGAACAGGCCTGCCCTAGAAGGTCGGAGCTTCAGCTCCGACGTAAAGTGCTTGCTCTTAACGGGTTTCAGCCCCTGAAAAAGGTTTTCCAATAGCCTACCTCGAGAGACGAACCCCATGAACACCATTTGAACCTTAGGTTAGTTTCGGATGGCGGTGGTGCCAGTCCGTGTGCGACTGGTACGTTCGGGCCGCCTGGATCACCGCGAAGTCGTCGCCGGCGCGAGCTACGAATTGCAGGCCTACCGGTAAGTGTTTTTCTGTCCAGCCGCACGGAACGGAGAGCGCAGGTAGACCGCAAAGATTGCCGACAGCGCCCAGAGGGTCAGGAAACGAAAGTCCAGTCTCCAAGTTGAAATCGAGCGGAGTTGCGGGCAGCGGTTGAGAAACTGTGGCGAGCACGTCAAATGAATCGAACAGGTCCGCCATTTTCTTCTGAAGAATTTCGCGCGCCCGCTGCGCTTGCAGATAATCTGCGCCGGAGAGTTGCTCGTTCACATAGCCGTTGATTTGACCAAGCGGATCGGCCAGCTCGCTCACCTGACCGCTTCGGATCAGCGAGCGAAACGAAGCCGCCCCTTCGATTCCCATGGTGACGTTGCCCACATCGTCCCAGGGTCCCTGCGGCAGCGCGACGCGATGCACGGTCGGAAAAGTTTTCCGCAAAGCTTTCTCCGTCGCGTCGGCAATTTTCGCTACACTGGGCTCCAGAGCCTTCCAAGCATTGGTCAGCCAGCCGACCGTAAGCGAACGCGTTTTCAATTCCATCGACGGTGAATACGTGAACGCGGCTTTGTCGACCGGCAGCGTGCCGTGGTCCTTGGGATCGTGCCCCGCGAGCACCGCGAAGATGCGCGCGCAGTCTTCGGCGGAGCGCGCCATCGGCCCAATCTTGTCCATCGAGGGAGCCAGCGCCATCGCGCCGTAGCGACTCACCCGACCATACGTGGGTCGCAATCCGCTGATGCCGCAAAATGCCGACGGGCAAATGATCGATCCCCAGGTCTCCGTGCCAATCGCAAAGGCCGCAAGGCCCGCGGCGACGATGGCCCCCGAGCCGGATGACGACCCGCAAGTCCAGCACGAAGTGTCCCAAGGATTTTTTGCTGCCCCTTGCAGTGACGCGGAAGCAAAGCGGTAATTCATCCCACCCGCCAGCTCGATCATCGATGCTTTACCGAGCAGCACCGCGCCAGCGCGATTCAGATGCTCGATCACTGTCGCGTCATAGTCCAATACCTGATCGGCGTAAGGTTTTGCGCCCCACGTGGTGGGCACGCCCTTCACCGCCAGCAGATCTTTGGCGGCGTACGGAATTCCATGCAACGGCCCCCGATAGTGCCCACGCCGAATGTCCTTCTCCGCGGCTTGCGCCTGCGCGAGGGCGATTTCTGGAGTAAGCCGCGCGTAGGCGTTCAGCCGCGGCCCAAACTTTTCGGATCGCTTCAGGTAGAGCTGTGTCAAATCCACGGGCGAGAGCGCCTTGGACTCGATGCGCTTCGCCAATTCCGTGACCGGTAAATAGAACAGTTCCTCGCTGGGCATCCAGTCGGTCCTCAGGGTTTTGATGAACCGCCGGATGCGGGCGCAGCGGGCTTAGCATTGCCGGGTTGCGAACCGGCGTGTTGCGCAGCCCCCGGCGGCTTGGGTTTCTTTTCGCGCTCGAACAAGGGTTTCAAGTACAAGCCGGAACCGCCCCCGTTTTCAACTTTGTAGGCGCGCAATCGATCCAGTGGCGGTTGCGCGACGATGCACAAGCGCCGCAGGTCCGCTTTCTGTTCGTCCGAGAAGCGCCCACCGTACTGCGCCAAAATCGCCTGAAATCGTGCCTCGGCCTCAGCCTGACCTTCCGGCGAAAGCCTCGACGTGTTGGGAGGAAGCTGCTCCTGGACAGGCACCGACGCGCCAGCCGGGGCGGCCGTTGGGGTTTGCTTCGCGGCCTGGGAACTTTGTCGGGTCGCGCCGACTGCGCCAGCCGGGGCTATCGTGGCCACGGCCGAAGCAATCGCCGCGCGCCGCGCAAACTCTCGCCTCGATATCGCGCCGCCCGATTTCTCAGCCATCGAACGCCATCCTTTCCTGCGCCGGGCTCCGTCTTTGCTCGTCACTCCCGAGCCGCGCATGAGGCTACTGAATCGACGGTTGACCGTCAACTACTCGTAAGTACAGTACTCGTAAGTATAGGTTCGGGGCGCCGTTTTCTCTTGTTACCGCAGGGCCTTTGGCGTAGCGTCTCGGCATGCGGACGGAAATTGTCCCCGAAATCGCCGGACTCAAAGAGAGGGTCCTGCGAGGCAAGGACGGGGTACTTGAAAGGGTCGGCGAGAACCAGGCTCTTGCGGATTTTCGCGCCGCGCTCGGTGCGCGAGAATCTTTCTTCCGGTTGCAGGACTCCGTCGCGGGATTTCTCGGACATTCGGGCGACGCACATGGAGCTTACGTCGGTCAGTTCGTGATTGCCTTTCGTCGCCTGGATTTGAGCAGCAACCTGAGGTTGTATTCCATTCTATTGCAAACGCTTCAGGAGCTCTTGAAGCAGGTTACTTCTTCTGACGCGCTCTTTTTGACGATGTGCGTGCTGGCGCCATTGGCAGAACAAGCGCCGGCCTCCGAACCCTCGATAGTTCTGCGATTGGAAGCAATTGGAAGTGCGCCAGAGCAAGCAGAGTTGCGCTGGAGTCTTGGACTCGCGCACATCCGGGAGGCACTTCTCTCTGCTTCGCAACTACTGAAGCAGCATCTTGCCAAGACCGATTCATGAGCCTATTCGCTCATCGGTTCAATTCGCGTCGCGGCCGCAGCAATTGAACTGGAGCTGCGCAAGCACACACCTGTGCGTAATTCTTTGGAATCAGGCCCACGCTTGGTCTCAGAAACAAAGCGACGGCCTGCTAACGTAGAACAAGCATTGCTCTCGGTATCCCCTCTCACGTAGTGACCTCTCAGTTTTTCGTGCTCGTGTGTCACGAGACAACGTGATTCCTTTTGGTTCGACGAGGAGGACTTGTTGCCGAAAAATCACAGATACTCCCCGGAGTTTGAGAGCGCCGTCGCTGAATATGTGACAGGGAACCAATCCGACCGCAGCGAGAAGACGTTATTCGAGCTGTATACCAAGCTGGGCTACGCGCATAGCTTCTTTGCGTTCTGCGAGCGCTACTTCGATCTAACCAGAAAGAGATTCATCGGAGTCGGCTGCGGCACGGCATACGTTTCCGTCGCGGCGGCACAACGCGGGGCGCTGACCTACTCGATTGATGTTGTCGACAAAGCGCTGGTGCTCGCCGCCCAGCGATTCCGCGAACACTCCATTACCGGGGTCATCCTCCAGGCAGATTTACGCGAGCCGCTGCCCCTCGGGCGCTGGGGCGGGGCGTTCGAGGTTGTTTTCTGTTTTCAAGTCCTCGAGCACATTCCGCGCCCACAACAATTCAAGGCGCTGGCAAATCTGTTTGAGCTCGTAGCGCCGGGCGGATTTCTGTTCATCGATACCGAGAACAGTCTTTGCCCTTACGATCGCCACGATACCCATACCTGGCTCCTTCGGCTTCTGTCGCAACGGACGTACGACCCCATCCTCCATGCGCTGGGCAAAGGCCTCAACTTCTTCGAGCCCTCCGCTGGCCGTGCGGTTCAAACGCGCGACTAGTTGTCCTATGACGAATTGCTGGGAGCGGCCTCAGTATCGGGGTTTGAGATCATCAATGCGACGACGCCGCACGAGGACAAGAGGCAATCTCTTCGCGTCCTGACGGGTAATGACTGGCTGCACGACAACATTCTCCAGTATTTCGACTCCGAGCGTTTCAGTCCCATCTCGGTACTCTGGCGCAGAGCGAATGACTGGCCGCGCTGAGCAAGAAAGCCGCGAGGGTGCGGCCCCGGCGAATCTCCAAGACGCAAGCGTCTCGCCAGTATTTATGCGCGACCGAGACCGGACTCCACGACATCGATTTGTAACTTAGGGTCGGCGGCTCGGACGTAGGTTACCGGCAGGCCCAATTCGCGTCGGAGGATGTTGCAGCCTTGGGCGATGGCGCTCGCTTTGTAGAAGGCGATTTCGCGGTTGCAGCCCTGACGGCCAAAACCACAATCGCTCGACACAATCAGGCGTTCGGGCAGGATGTACTTCAACGCCTTGCGGATCTCGGCGGCGACCTCTTCGGGCCGATCGGCCTGAAGCGAACGATGGCTAACCGCACCGATGCAGATTTTTTTCTTGAGAGCGTGCTTGAAGGGTTCGAATAGTTCGAGATCAGTCTGGTTGCGATCCTTCATCTCGAGAGTCCAAACGTCCCCGCGGCACCGCTCGAGATATATCTCGATGGAGTTGGCGTAGCTGGTGTCTTCCATTATGCGTTGCATGTTGGGGTTGCCCCAGCAGGTGTGGATCCACAGCTCCACGTCGTCGAGCCCCTGGACCTCACGGTTGAACGCGTCGATCATAAATTTTACTTCGTCGTGATCTTTGCCGTAGGTGTTGGCCATGAAGTGAAACGTCGGCTCTTCGATTTGAATGCAGCGACATCCGGCATCGCGCAGTGCCAGTAATTCCTTATTCATGGCCTCCGCCATATCCCAGATGACCTGGCGCTTGTCTTTGTACTTGGGTGTGTGGATGTCCAGGAACAGGGCCATCACTTGCGAACAGCAGGTACCAAACTTGACCGGTTTGCGGGTCTTTCCCTGAGACATGCGCCACAACTTGGGATAGTCAAGCGGCCGGTGCTCGATCTTGTCAACGATGTGGGGCCAGCGCCAGCCGGTGTAGATTTCGTTCAGCAAAGTGCCGGGCGGATAGTGCAGCCAAGGAGCGGTGGTCTGCTCGGGCTGCAGATGGTCTCCTGCAAAACCGGCCCAACGCTGGAGAGGGTAGTGGTGCCAGGCGCGTCCGGCGAGATCCTCATCGAGGTGAAAGTCACCGTGCGTGACGATGTCGAGGCCAGCACGCTCCTGGTCGCTGATGACCACCGCCAGGGCGTCTTGAAACTTCTCCCGAAAGCGGACATCGAGCATGCAGGTGTCGAGCGGGCGGCCCCACATACTCACGTCGAACCAGCGAGGTCGCGGAAAGGAGCCTGTGACGGTGCTGGGAAGAGTCAGGTCGGCGGTAACGGTGAACATGAGTTCCTCCGAGGCGGCATTGTACTTCCAACGGCGTTCAGGCCGGGGGAATTAGAAGCCAGCGCGCAGCATGTCCGCAGCTTTTTCGGCGATCATGATGGTAGGAGCGTTGGTGTTGCCGGAGGGGATGCGCGGCATTACCGAAGCATCGGCGACACGCAGGCCGTCGATTCCGTGCACGCGCAGGCTAGCGTCAACGACAGCCATCGAGTCATTGCCCATCTTGCAGGATCCTACAGGATGGTAGAGGGTCTGAGCCTCAGCACGGATGAACTCCACAATTTCAGCATCGCTCTGCACACTTGAGCCGGGATGAAGTTCGTCTCCCCGGTAGGGTTCGAAGGATTTGGCGTGCGCAAGGTGGCGACTGAGTTTTACTCCTTCGACCATGACGCGCATATCCGCTGGGATGGAAAGATAGTTCGCGCAAATGGCGGGTGGCTCCAGCGGGTTGGAAGACTTCAGCGAAATCGAGCCCCGGCTTTCGGGAGTGACCAGCGTCGGACCAAAACCAAAGCAGTGCTCTTTGCGCGGAGTGAGGCCGTGGTTCACGTAATACGCCGGGCCGAACAGAAGCTGCAGGTCTGGCACATTTAGTCCGGGCCGCGTTCGCAAGAAGATTCCCGCCTCCGCGACGTTGGAGACAAGCGGGCCGCGCTTGAACATCAAATACCGCAGGAAATTTACAGGCGACTCAGCGTTTGCCATGGTGACCGGCCTGGTGCAGAGATAGCCTACCGAAACCATCGGATGGTCCTGCAGATTTTTGCCCACGCCGGGAACATCGTGGACTGCGCGGACTCCGGCGCTACGGATCTGGTCGGCGGGCCCGATGCCAGAGAGCAAAAGCAACTGCGGGGAGTTGACCGAGCCGCCGGCGAGAAGCACTTCGCGGTGGGCGCGCACTGTTTCGACTGCATTGTTGCGGATGTACTCCATCCCGACCGCGCGGCGATTTTCGAGAACGATTCTGGTCGCGTGTGCGTTGGCCAGAACCTTCAGATTCGGTCTCGCCAGCGCGGGATGCAAATACGCATCGGCCGCGCTATGGCGCTGGCCGTTTTTCTGTGTCACTTGGTAGAGGCCTGCGCCGTCCTGAGTGGCACTGTTGAAATCCGAGTTGGCGGGAATGCCCAGCTCTTGGGCTGCGGAGAGAAACGAACGCGTGAGAGGATTCACGCAGCGAGGATCGGCGACGTTCAATGGCCCGTTCGCTCCGTGGTATTGCGAGGCGCCGCGCTCCTGCCGCTCGGATTTCTTGAAGTAGGGAAGAACGTCCTGAAATCCCCAGCCATCGTTGCCGAGACTCGCCCAACCATCGTAGTCGGCCGAATTGCCGCGGATGTAAATCATCGCATTCATGGAACTTGAGCCGCCGATCATTTTTCCTCGTGGCCAGTAGAGCTTGCGATTGCGCAGGCAAGGTTCGGGTTCGGTAGAGTAGTTCCAGTCGACCAGTGTCTTGTACAGCTTCGAAAAGGCCGCGGGGATGCGAACCTCCCTGGGGGAAGCGGGCCCGCCGGCCTCGAGCAGAAGGACGCGCGTGTCGGGATCCTCGGTGAGCCGCGATGCCAGTACGCAGCCCGCCGAGCCGGCACCCACGATGACATAGTCGTATGCTCTGTTTTCCGCGGGCATAGATGAATGGATGGCAATTATTGACCGGTCGGATGGGTAAGTCCAATTGCAGCATGAATCGTTATCGGCAGAGCTGGCGGTCGCTGTCCAAATCGGAGGGTTTCGTGCGTCATTATAGTGACGGGGCATGTTGCCCGGCTACAATCCACTGCCGGAGGGTTCTGGATGAAATACATGTTGATGGACTATGTGGGGGAGGCGGGTTGGCCGCAGTTGACGAAAGACGAGAAGGAACACTGGCTGGGAGCTTACCGGGCGTACATGGAGGCCATGACGAAGGCTGGGGTGCTGAAGGACAGCAAGGGGCTCTATCAGACGTCGGCGGCGACTACGGTGCGGGTGACGAATGGCAAGACCCAGGTGTTGGATGGCCCTTATGCCGATTCCAAGGAGCAGTTGGGCGGTTTTCATATCATTGAGGTGGCTGATCTCGATGCGGCCATTTCCTGGGCGGCGCGCTCGCCGACGGCGCTGCACGGCGTGGTTGAAGTGCGTCCCGTTCGGGAGGGCACCCTGCTGACCAACGACCTCTCGGAATACACCGCGGACTGAGTGAATCTCAGGGAGAAGCCCGCCAGCTGCCCTTCCACCGAGATCAACCGTAAGACAGATCGCAAATCAAATAAGGAGAGGGAGAGGTATGCGCAAACTGATCGTTTTCAACACGGTAAGCCTGGATGGTTATTTTGTGGATGCGAACGGCGACATGAGCTGGGCGCACCAGCGGGACCAGGAGTGGAACGCATTCACCCGAGAGAATGCTAGCGGCGGGGGTGTGCTCTTGTTTGGCAGGAAAACCTATGAGCTGATGGTCAGCTACTGGCCGACACCAATGGCGATGAAGAACGATCCGGTCGTGGCGGAGGGGATGAATAATCTTTCGAAGGTGGTGTTTTCGAAAACCCTGGACAGGGCGTCGTGGAAGAACACTAAGCTGGTGAAGGACGACTTGGCGACGGAAGTGCGAAAATTGAAGAATGAGCCAGGAGATGGCATGGCGATTCTGGGAAGCGGGAGTATTGTGTCGCAATTGGCCTCGGAAGGCTTGATCGACGAATACCAGATTGCGGTGAATCCGGTGGTTCTTGGTAGGGGCCGGACGATGTTCGAGAGCGTCAGTAAGAGATTGAATTTTAAGTTGCTCAAGACCCGGGCGTTTGAGAATGGAAATGTGGTGTTGTGGTATGCACCGGCTTGAGGACGTTGAGTGGGTAAACCCTTTGGTTCAGATTCCGGATAGAGGATAGGAATGTTGGAGACGGGCGAGTCCGAATCCGAATCGCTGGGTGCGCGCATCGACGGGGGCGACGGCGAAGCGCGCGCGCGTGGCGCTGCTGAGGAGGTTGCGCGCAGCAGTTACGGGAAGCTGGTGGCATTTCTTGCAGCGCGCACGCGGGATGTGGCGACCGCCGAGGACGCGTTGTCCGAGGCGTTTGCTGCGGCGCTAGCGGATTGGCCGCGGAATGGATGTCCAATGAACCCGGAAGCCTGGCTCATGACGGTGGCGCGGCGAAAGATGATCGATGGCGCGCGGCGCCGTTCTACCAGTGCGGCAGCCACTGGGGAATTGCAGCTGCTGGCAGAGGGCTTGGAAGCTGCCGCAGCGGAGGCCAAGATTCCGGATCGGCGGCTGGCACTGCTGTTTGCTTGCGCGCATCCAGCGATGGACACGGGGATTCGTGCGCCGTTGATGCTGCAAGTGGTGTTGGGGCTGGATGCGAAGACGATTGCGTCGGCGTTTCTGTTGTCTCCGGCAGCGATGGGCAAGCGGCTCGGCCGCGCCAAGGAGCGGATCCGGCAAGCCGGGATTCCATTTCGGATCCCGGAGCGCGAAGAGCTGGCTGGGCGGCTGGATGCGGTGTTGGAGGCGATCTACGCGGCGTTTGCCGAAGGATGGAGCGATCCTGGCGGGACCGACGTGGCGCGCCGTGAGCTCACGGGAGAGGCTCTGTTTCTGGCGCGCCTGGTGGTGGAGCTGATCCCGGAGGAAGCGGAGGCGCTGGGGTTGCTCGCGTTGATGCTTCACGCCGAGGCGCGGCGTCGGGCGCGGCGCAACGCGGACGGCGAATACGTGCAGCTGGCCAAGCAGGATACGAAGCTCTGGGATTGGCAGATGATCGGCGAGGCCGAGGACTTGCTGCGGCGAGCGGGCGGTTTAGGCTCGATTGGGAGATACCAGTTAGAAGCGGCGTTGCAGTCGGCGCATGTGGAGCGTTGCCGCACGGGTCACGACAACTGGCTGGACGTGGTGCAACTGTACGATGCGTTGGTAGAGGTTGGTGGGTCGCCGGTGGTGGCGATCAACCGCGCGCTGGCAATCGCGGAGGTACGTGGCGCGACGGCTGGGCTGGCGGCGATGCCAGAGGTAGGCGGCGATGCGCGGCTCACCGAATATCAGCCCTACTGGGCGGCGCGCGCAGAGCTGCTGGCGAAGACCGGTGCCAATGGAGAAGCGCGGCGTGCGTACGAGATTGCGATTGGGCTGGAGCGCGACGCATCGGTGCGTCGTTTTCTGCAGCAGCGCCAGGCGGCGTTGGCGGTGTGATGGTTTTGGGATCCGCTCGCGCGCGCTGCTGCAACGTGACCTGCGTTGCGGTTCGAACTATCTTTTTTTGGGGCTTAGCTTTGCGAGGGCTCTTCTTGCGTCTTCAATGGCGCGATGTTCGGGGCTACCGTACTCGATGCAACTGCGAAGACGTTCTTCGATAGCTTTCAGAGCTTCGTTAGTGCGAGCCGGGACTTGGGCCATGTCCATTTCTAAAACCGCGGAGTCGTAGGGAGTCTGCCACCGGTACGTCGCTGGACTGTTCATTAGACCTTTCTTTGCACTGGGCTCTGCGAACGGAGAGTCAATTGTACGCCTATGCACGGCAAAGAGATACAGGATACGGCAGTTCGTTCGTAGAACACCAAATTGCCTTCTGGGAATTCAGGAGAGAAAACCCGCGAGGTGAGACCGTAGGCAAAGCCCTTTTCGCTTGACGCCACGACTGCGTGGGCATAGGCTCGCGACAATTTTCGTCGAGGGCCCGCATGCGTCATTTCCCATGGGCCAGGAGACAGGTCACAGAGCGGTTCACGCGTTACTGCGATGGGTGTGTGTGGAGCTTTGCGCGATCGGCGCTGGCTTGTTTGCTGGCGTGGGCTAGTCCGGCAGCGGCCCAGGACAGTGGGAGCACGCAGAATCAGACCTTTGGCAAGGGCGCGGAAATCTCGGTGACTGTGCATGACGGTGCGGGAGAGCCGCTGTCGTCGCCGGCAATCGTGCGACTGTATAAAGACGGAACTCAGCTGAGCGGGCAGGGGGCGACGTCGCAGGGTCGCATGGCATTCCTGGTGACGAGTGTTGGCGAGTTTACTTTGGTGGTGCAAGCGGCGGGATATGCGAGCGTGCAGGAGGAAGTGTCGGTGCCGGTCGAAGGGAAAACGCAGGTGGATGTATATCTGCGGCGGGAACCGGGCGAGGGAAATGGCGTGGGAGTTCCCGGCAGACCGATTTTGGCGCCTAAGGCAAAGGAAGCGTTTGACCGGGGATTGCGGGCGCTCAGTGCGGACAAGTTGCGGGAGGCGGATAAGTTTGTGAGCGAGGCCGCGCGGCTGGCACCCGGGCATCCTGATGTTTTGTATGTGCAGGGCGTTTTGTACTTGAAGCAGCAAAATTGGGTGGAGGCCCAGAGGGCGCTGGAGAAGGCGACGCAGGTCGATCCGAATCATGCGCGGGCGTTTGCGGCGCTGGGGATGGCGCTTTCGGATCAGGGGAAGTATGACACGGCAATTGCGCCGCTAGAAAAAGCGCTGCATCTGGATGCGGCGGCGGGATTCGAAACGCACTGGGTACTGGCGAAGGCTTACTACCAGAGTGGGCGGTATGAGGAGGCTTTGGAGAACTCGCAGGCGGCCTTGACGGAATCGAAGGGTAAGGCGCCGGAGATTGCATTGCTGGTGGCGCAAGCGTTGACGGCGGTGGGGAGGTATGAGGAGGCGGGACAGGCTTTGCGGGAATTTTTGCGCGAGCACGGGGATCGGGTGGATGCTGGCAAAGCGCGGCGGTGGCTGGAGGGGTTGCGGAGTAGCGGAAGGGTGCGGCAGTAGCAGCGGGGAGGACGGAAATTTCAATGGCGAGCGCGGCTTGGGAGACCGAGCATGGGGTGGAGTCGGAGACTTGTCTCGTTTTCGCATGGAGGTATTGGACGGGCCTCACGAATTGCGATGAACCGCCGGCAAAACTCGAACTGGAGGGGAGCCGTTTGCGGTTGGATCCCGCGGATTTGACCCGACTGCCTGATCAAAAGCCGGTTCACTGGAGCATACGTGGGTGACGCCGCGGAGGCGGCAACTATCGAAATACTGTTGACCGGAGCCGCCGGGCTGGCGGAAGGGCGAACGCGTCTTCCGCAAGTTGTGTTAAACGGCGAGGAAGCGGGACGCGTACCTCGAGCAAGCGAAGATCTCGCGGTGAACCCCGGGGATGCAGGTCCTTCGCGGCTCCCCTTTGTTCCTCTCGGAAAAGCAGGGCAAACACAAGTGCCTGTGGTACCCGGAGATTATTCGGTGTGGGTTAAATCATGGATTTGGGATTCGAGGGCTTGGTTGTATTGGCGCTCGATTTGGAGTTCGGTTTGGAGCTTTTTAACGAGCAGCTCGAGACGCGCTACTTCGGCGCGAAGTTTCTGGGCGTCGTTGCTGGGGATGGAGCGGAGTTGGGCCGGCGCTGGTGGTTGCGTGGACGCGTTGTGCTGGCCGGGCCGGCTGGTTTGAGTTGGCGGTAAGTTAGGCGCTGCTGGCGGGGTGAGCGCTTCGGCCAGTGCGCGGGGCCACGCGGATTCGGGAACTCGTTGTTCGGACGCGCCGGGCGGCGGAGCTGCCGCGTGGGTTTGCGGGGGTGGAGCTGGAGCGAAAAGAGAATTGAGCGCGTTCGCGGCGCTGGGGACGTTGGAGCTAGCTGGGAACCCGGGAATGTTTGGAAATGAGGGTCGATCGGTGGCGGCCGGCGCTGAGGTCGCCGACTTGGGATTCAGCAGGGCTTTTACGCGGCCAATCAATTCCTGGGGCTGAAAGGGCTTACGGATCAGTTCGTCGGCCTGGACGGAGACGGCTTTGTCGGCCACCGTTTTGTTGACCACACCGGACATGAGGACGACGGGAATTTTGCCGAATTGCGGGTGCTGCTTGATTTGGGTGCAGACGGAGTAGCCGTCCTGGTCGGGCATGATGACGTCGGTGATGACGGCGTCGGGTGGATTTTGTTCGAATTGCGCGAGTGCGGAGGCGGCGTCAGCGCAGGCGATGACGTTGAAGCTCTCGCGACGGAAAGCGATCTTGATGACTTCGCGCATGGTGGCGGAGTCGTCGATGAAGTAGACAGTGGGCATGCGCTTCGCCGACGATTCGGTGAGTGGTGGAACAGCCATCAGTTCGCTCATAGTGCTTCCTTATCTGCCAAGTTGTGATCTGACAAGTTGTGGTCTGCCAAGTTGTGATCTGACAAGTCGTGATCTGCCAAGTTGTGGTCCGGGAGCTTTTCGTCCATCGAATGTTCGGGCGTGAGGTTTTCGTTCGGCAGATTCTTGTCCGGCAAAATCGATTCTCGCACCCTCAAGTCTCGCAAATTTGAATCTGCCAGGTTGTCGTTTGCCGTGATGTCGTTTACTAAGTGATTCGCGCTTTCGTCGTACTCGCGCATGGCGTCGAGCATCAAGTCAGTAGCGGAACGCAGCACGGTGTGTTGCGCCGAAGTGGCCCCATAGACAAATTTGTAGACGCCAGCGCCGCCATGGATGCAGCTCTTGACGATGTGGATGACGGCTTCGTCGCCAAAGAGGCTGCCGCATTCCGCGTGCGTGATGGTGCCAGCGTCGAAGAAAAGGACGGCGTCGGTGGCCGCTGCGTTGATATGGAGCGCGCCGGTCTGGCGGGCTTGTCCGAGCATCTGAAGCACGCCGGGAAGATCATGATGGGAGAGGCTGCCACTGAGGCTGGTATCGGCTTGGGCGAGCATTTGCGTGGGCTGGAAGCCTTCGGCTTTGCTGACAATGATGTTGCGAATGTGTGTGGCAATAACCGCAGGTTGGCGCTGGCGATCAATGTAGTCGTCGCAGCCGGCCTGAAAGGCTTCCATGAGAGCGCGCTGGCTGCCGTCGCCGAGAGCGATGATAGGGAGCGAGGCGTTCCTGGGGTCGGCGTGAATGATCTTGGCGATTTCGAGGGCGCCCATTTCGCGCATGTTTGTGGCGCAGACGACGGCAGTGGGCGTGTCGTACTCGAGTGTTGTAAGCGCGAACGCGGGTTGCGTGCTGGAGAGGACTTCGAAGCCTTCGCGCTTCAAAGCGTCGCTGAGGCGCTTCGAGAAATAGACGTTGCTGTCAATGAGCAAAATTTTGGGGACGCGTCCGGGTTCGGTCATGAGAGAACCTCTTGGTGGAGGGCTGCGACGGGCGCGAGGAGGTTTGCGGCGGTGGGACCTGGCGTCAGAGCGTTGAGATTCAGCACTTCGATGACATCGCCGGCATGCGAGAGCCAGCCGGAAACGTGAGGGAGGTCGGCTTCGCTGGCGGGAATCATTTCGGCGAAGATAAGTTCACAGTCACCGGTAACGGGTAAGGCGATCCACTCTGTGCCATGGGCATAGCGGCGCTGGGCGATGAGATAAAAGCGGCGAGATAGCAGGCTTTTGCCGATGAGCCTGGCGGCTACGTCGCAGACGGGAACGATACGGCCGCGGCGCAGAATGACGCCTTCGATTTCTTTGGTTTGGTGCGGGAAGCAGAACACGCGACTGGGCGCTACAAGTTCGGCGATGTCGCCGGCGGCGACGGCGAAGCGGCGCTCGGCGAGGCGGAGCAGGACGAAGGATTCGGAATCAGTTTGCGGGCTCATTGCGGGAGGCTCGCGGGATCGGTGGTGTCTGGCGAACGGAAAGACCCGCCCTCAAAGACCGAGGGTGGGGCACCCACCGAGTCGTTGTGTTCGACTCTCGAGTCTTTGGGTTCGAGAGAGGAGTCCAGTAGAAAGAGTTCGTCGGGCGTTAGGAAGCCTTCGGGCTTGACCACCGGGACCACGGTCTGGTCGATGGCGGTTACGCCGCGATACCAGTCGCGCTCGTCGTTGCAGAAGGCCTGCGGAAGAGCTTGCAGGCGCGTCATCGTGGTCATTTTCTCGATGCCGTCAACCAACAGTGCGGTGCGTGTACGGCGCAGGACGAAAACCAATGCTGGCGCGAACGGCGGCAGCCCAAAGTGCATGGCGCCATTCACAACATAGAGGGAATGCTCGCCGCGCTGAACGATATGCCGGACCTTGCGGAGGCCGGCTTGAGCGATTTCCCTCGCGGCGCCGGCAAGGGTGTCCACGCTGCGGACTTCCTGCACGGATGCCGAAGAGATCGCGAAAAGCTGGCCGCTGACGCGGAACAGAATGATCTGCTCGGTGCGAGCCGGAGGTGCTTTTGCGGGAATGGGGAGGCGCATTATTTCACCCCGACCGGCGTCGGCTTGCAAATGTTGAGGACGCGCCTTTCGATGGCGGCGTAGATGTCGTCGAGTGCTAGGACGTGTTCGACGTTGGCGGCCTTGATGGCTTCAGCCGGCATGCCAAAAATTACGGAGGTGGCTTCGTCTTGTGCGATGACCATGCCCCCTGCGTTCTTGATGGCTTTGGCGCCGGCTGCGCCATCGTTGCCCATGCCGGTCAGGACTACGCCGATGGTCATCGCGCCTGCGTAGGACGCGGCACTCTCCATGGTGATGTCGATATTGGGGAGATAGCCGTTGATGCGGCCGGAGGTGGAATCAAGCTGGATGCGGCCGGTCGGAGTGATGCGCAGATGCTGGCCGCCGGGGCAAATGTAGAGTGTACCGGGTTGCACCGGCTCGTTGGGCTCCGCTTCTTTGACGCGGATGCTAGTGAATTCGGCTAGCTGCGCCGCGTATTGGGTGGTGAACGTGGCGGGCATGTGCTGCACGAGAAAGACGGCGGCAGGAAAGCCCGTAGTGAATCCTGGGGCAAGACGCATCACGGTGGCGGGGCCGCCTGTCGAAGCGCCAAGAACGACTATCGGGAAACGTTGGTCGGGCACCGCGGCCTGTTGGGCGCGTGGTACGGCTCGCGGTCCGGAGCCTGCTGGAGTCGAGCTGGTGTTGACGGCTTGGACCGTGGACGCCAAGCGAGAAGCGGTGCGGACGACCCGCACCTTTGCGGACATGCGAACTTTGCGGAGGAGATCGTCTTTGACGCTTTGCATGTCGAGATCGATGCCGCTGGAAGGCTTAGCGACAAATTCGATGGCGCCCAACTCGAGAGCTTTGAGAGTGCTGGATGCGCCTTCGCGGGATTCCGAGCTGACGATAACGATGGGGCGCGGGTTGGTGGTCATGATCTGCGCGGTAGCTTGCAAACCATCGACGTGAGGCATGTTGATGTCCATGGTGATCACGTCGGGCTTCAGGGATTCAGCCAGGGTGATGGCTTCGCGGCCGTCTTTGGCTTGACCGACGACTTGCAACTGATCATCGGAATTCAAAATGGTCTCGAGGACCTTGCGCATGAAGGTTGAGTCGTCAACGATGAGGACGCGGAATTTTTTGTTGGGAATGGTCGCCATCGTTTGTTCCTACGCCACCGGTACTGCGGGTCGCGTCGCCTCCGTTCCCATGAGTTGTTCGACAGCAGCGATCAGCTGATCTTCCTGAACAGGTTTGGTCAAGAATGCGGCGGCGCCTTCCTTTACGGCGCGGTCGCGATGCTTAGCACCCGCGCGCGAGGTTACGACCATGACGGGAATGCGACGCGTCGTAGGGCTCTGGCGGAGTTGAACCATGAGCTCGTACCCCGTCATACGAGGCATTTCGAGGTCGGTGATGACAAGATGGCAGCCGTGCTGCGCGACCAGTTCGGCGGCTTCGAGACCATCGGCGGCGAGCTTTACGCGGTAGCCGTTCTTTTCGAGCATGCGTCCCACGAATTTGCGGACGCTGATGGAGTCATCCGCGACGACGATGACGCGCTCGTGCTCGACACGATCGATGGCGTCGGTGGGAATCGTGCCGCGGGCGACGGCTTCGGACCCTGGAGCGAATACGCGGGCGGCGCTGGCGCTGGCTTGCAGGGTGCGGCGCTCGTTGGGTTCGTTGGCGACCATGCGGTTCAGGTCGATGAGCAGAATCAAGCTGCCATCGGGGGCGATGGTCGTGCCGGGGAACAACTTCACGCGGCGTAGATATTCGCCGAGATTCTTGATAACGATTTCGTCTTTGCCGAGAACTTCCTCGACGACGAGACCGATCTGGCGGTTGCCAGTATTCGCGACGACCATGCGGAAGTAGCCGTTAATGGGTTCCAAAGGCGGCAAGCCGAGGTAGCTGTCGAGGCGGACGACTTCGGTGACGACATCGCGAACTTTCGTGAGCAGTTTCCCCCCGACGTCTTCGATTTCGTCGGCACGGATGCGGCGGATCTCCTCTACGACAGCTAGCGGAAGAGCAAAACTCACGCCGCCGCAACGGACAAACAGCGCGGGCGAAATGATCAGTGTGAGAGGGACCTTGAGAGTGAATTTGGTGCCCTGGCCGCGCGTACTTTCGATTTCGACGTCACCGTTGAGAGCGTTGAGATTCGCGCGGACCACATCGAGGCCCACGCCACGGCCCGCGAGTTCGGTCTTGGCCGGGGCGGTAGAAAAGCCCGGATGAAAGAGCATCTCGCGGAGGTCGCGCTCGGTGAGGCGCTCGGCAGTCTCGCTGGAGACCAGGCCGCGTTCGGCGGCGCTTTGTTTCACGCGGTCATAGTCGATACCGCCGCCGTCGTCTTCGACTTCGATGTAAATGTGATTTCCGCGGTGATAGGCGCGGAGGGAAACTTTGCCAGCTTCGGGCTTGCCTGCGGAAAGGCGGGCTTCGGAGCGCTCGATGCCGTGTGCGACGGAGTTACGGACGAGGTGCACGAGGGGATCAGAAATTTGCTGGATGATGTTGTTGTCAAGCTCGGTCTCGTTGCCTACAAAGTCCAGGTCGACGTGTTTACCGGCGGATTGCGCGGCGTCACGCACTGCGCGGGACAAACGGGAATACAGAGTGCCAATGGGGACCATGCGCGCAGCGGTGAATTCGTCCTGGAGGTGATGGGCGAGCTTGGTGAATTCGTCGATGTCGCCTTCGACGCGGCCGATGTAGCCTTCAAGTTGGGTCAGGACTTCGTTGACGTCGGCGGAGATTTCGGCCATGGAGCGGGAAAGGATGTTGAAATCGTCGTAGCGATCCATCTCGAGTTCGCTGAAGTCGTCGAAGAAGCCGTCGCCCGCAGCGGCGCTGGCGAGGCGCTTGGGAGTCGTGGCCGCGTTCCATGATGCAGTGGCGCGGGAAGAACTGATGCGATTGAACTCGTACTTCTCCTGGAACTCGTTCACTTTTCCCTGCAAGCGTTCCTTGGAGAAGCTGAGAGTATCCACGAGCTTTTCGAGTTCGGAGACGCGGCCGACCATACGGGTGCGGTTGATGACGAGTTCGCCGACGGTGTTCATCATACGGTCGAGGCGTTCGAGCGCGATGCGCACGGATTTGGTGGAAGCCGCCGGGCTGACGGGTTGCTTGATGGCTTTGCGAGGTTGCGCTGGCGCCGCGATTTCTGCGTGACCCGGGAATTCCGCTTCGCCGGTGCGTTGCGCCTCCGCTAGGGCTTCTTCGGCATCGACGGGGGCAAACTCAGCGATGCGATTCAGAAGCGAATCTACGCCGGCGCGCATTTCGGATTCGTCGGCCCATTGGCGATGCAGGGTTTTCTTTAGGACGTCGACGGATTCCAGGCAGAGATCGACGACGGCGGGCGACGGTTCGATTTCGCCGTCGCGCAGACGGCCGATCAAATCTTCGACGCGGTGAGCGATTGCCCCCAAGCGCTTGAGACCGACCTGGGCGGCGGAGCCCTTTACCGTGTGGATAGCACGGAAGAGCCGATTGATTTCCTCCGGGTTATTGTTGCCTTCAAGCGAGATCAGGCAGTCGCTGACGACTTGCAAGTGCTCTTCGGCTTCCGGTTGAAAGAATTCAAGAATTTCGGCGCCGACCTCGTCGTCGGAGGGTAACGCATCGAAATAGGAGCCGGTGAGAGCGGACTGCGAAATCTCGTCGACCGACGAAGGCGCCGGAGTTTCCCGGGGCTCGAACTTGAGCGGAACGGGTTCCACAGGAAAGGCGAAGCGATAGCGATCTTTGAATGCAGCAATGTCTTCGACGTTCTCCTGGCCAGTGTCGCTGATTTCCAGGAGATCGGTTTCGAGCAAGGAAATACCGTCCGAGAGGAATTCGGTGAGCGGACCGTGGAGGTCGTCACCGAGCGTGGCGTTTAAGGAGTATTGAAAAACGTGCGCGAGCTTGCCCGCGACTTCTGAGAAGCGCGGGAAGCCGTAGCTGGCGGAAGTGCCGCTCAGCGTGTGGGCAGCGATGTAAAGGCGCTCGAGATCTTCGCGCCGTGGCGCGATTTCCTGGAGTACGCTGACGTATTCCCGCAGGTATTGCAGGTGCTCGGAGGCCTCCTGGAGGAATAGCTCGACGGCTTCGCGGTCCGGCATGCTCACGCGACTCCTCCTTCGGTGACGAGTTCCGTCTTCTGGAGTTCTTCGGCCGTGGGTTTGCGGTAAAGGATGCAATCGTTCAGCACGATGGCCTGAAACTTGACTGGCATTTTGGAAATGGATTCGGAATGACCGAGAAAGAGGTAGCCGCCGGGTTCGAGACTATCGTAGAAGCGTTGGACCAGGGTACGGCGGCGCTCTTCGGTGAAATAGATCAGCACATTCATGCAAAAAATCAGGTCCATGCGGCCGACGTAGACGGCCGAGGCGAGATTCATTTGAGCGAAAGTGATCATTTTCTGAAGCCGGGCCTTGACCTGATAGCCTTCCTTAACCTGCGTAAAATGTGCCGCTCGTTGTTTTTCGCTAACGCTGGCTACGCTGCGGCCTTTGTACACGCCACGTTCGGCGATCTTCAGGGCGTTCCTGCTGACATCGGTGGCAAGGATTTCGAGCTTCCACGAGTCGGCGAAGGAAAGAGCGTCGGCGATGGTGATGGCGATCGAATACGGTTCCTCGCCAGTGGAACAGCCAGCGCTCCAAACGCGCAACGTCCGCGGATTCTTCCAGAATTTTTTAACATGCAACTCGGGCAGAAGGCGCTTTTCGAACGCTTCATATACGCCCGGGTACCGGAAGAACGACGTTTCCTGCGTCAATAAACTCTCGAGCAAAGCTTCATACTCGACATTTGTCTTGCGAATTGCGCGGAGTAATTCGGTGCCGCCCGCGAGTTTTTTCGCGACGATGTGCTCGCGAACGCGCGTGGAGAAAAAACGCTCGCGCGACTCATCAAAGCAAATACCGGTGCGCTCTTCGATCAACATGCGGATCTCGCTCAACTCGTGTTCGCTCAAACGGACCGCAGGTCCCTGGCGTTCGCTCATCGTGGTCACGTTTCGGCTCCGGCTCGTTCCTTCTGTACGACCGCCAAGCGGTCACCTTTACGCGCAACCGCCAAACGGTTGACGCCGGAGCAGGAAATCAATCGCGGCCCTATCGCGCCGCGCCAGCCGGAACGGGCCGCTCGGATTCTTCGTTCAAGCCACCTTGTTTCGCTGCTCGGAACTGCGCCAAGGCTTCGTTGAGTTGATCCGAGAGTTTGACGAGTTGACTGACGGTGGCGACGGTGCCGCGCGTCCCTTGCGAAGTCTGCCGCGTGATGCTGGAAATGATCTGCATCGCGTGTGCGACACCTTCGGTGCCGCGCACTTGTTGTTTCGAGGCCAGGGAGATTTCCTGTACGAGTTCTGCGGACTGGCGAACGACGGTGGAAATCGCGTCGAGAGCGCGCCCTGCTTGATCGGCTAGGGTTGCACCGCCTTCCACTTCCTTGGTGCCTTCTTCCATGACGACGACGGCTTCGTTCGTCTCCGCCTGAATAGCCTTGATGAGGGCTGCGATGTCTTTGGTGGCGCTGCGGGAGTGTTCCGCAAGCTTGCGAACTTCGTCGGCGACGACGGCAAAACCGCGGCCAGCTTCTCCGGCGCGGGCCGCTTCGATGGCGGCGTTGAGTGCGAGGAGGTTGGTCTGCTCGGTGATGTCGTTGATGACGTTGATGATTTCCGAAATTTCGAGCGAGCGATCGCCGAGGGACTTGATTTTCTTGGCGGTGGCTTGCACGGATGCGCGGATGCGCTGCATGCCTTCGAGGGTGTCGCGAACAGCGCGGTTGCCCTGTTCGGCGGCATCGAGGGCGCGGCGTGCGGCTTCGGCGCTGGCTTCAGCGTTGTTGGAAACTTGCTTCATCGAGACGGTAAGTTCTTCTACGGCGCTGGAGGTGTTGGTGATTTCCTGATCCTGCTGGGTGGCGCCGGCTTGCATTTCGTCGGCGGCGACGAGGATGTTGTTGGAGCAGGCGGTGACCTCCATGGCGGCCTTGCGCACGCGCTCAAGAACCTTGGTGAAGTTGTCGAGCATGTAGTTGATGGAGTCCGCGACGTTGCCGAGGGCGTCATTCGTGACCTTGCCGCGAAGAGACAAGTCCCCGCGCGCGACCTGGTTGATGACGGTCAAGAGCTCGGTGATGCTGCGCTGGAGGTTGTCGTTGGCTTCCTGGTTGCTGTTGGCTTTCGAGACTTTTGCAACGGCCCGGTTGAGGTTTTCCGCGATGTAGCCGAGTTCGTCGTGCGAGTGAACCTCCGCGCGGGCGCGAACGTCGCCAGCGGCGAAGCGCTCGGAGAAATCGGCGAGCTGCTTAACCGGGGTGAGAAGAGCGCTGCCGAGGCGCCACGCCAAGACAAGTGCCATGGTAACGGCGAGGGCCAGGGCGATGAGCACGGAACCGCTCGCTCCGCTTGGCAGCGCGCCAAAGTCGAACAGCGATGCGCCGCCTGACTGCCGCCCGGCGCTATAAGCCAAGCCCAGCACGGCGAATAGTACGACGCCGTTTGCCAGAACGAGCGTCCAGATTGTGGAACTGAGTCGCGATTTCATGCCTTCCTCCAAAGCTTTCCTTGGGCAGGCCCTGGAACGACCGGCGGGCCGCCGCAAAACTCAAATGCTGGGTCCTGGATATACCTCGAGCAATTTTCTAAGATCGATCAACAGCGCCAAGCGATCCTCGTGCCGTAACATGCCGACACAGTGGGGAACATTCTCGGGCGCTTGTTCCAGGAGATCTTCGGTGGTGACTGAATACGTGCCGATGACTTCATCGGCAGCGATGCCGACACGAAGATCATCGTGTCCGGCTTCGCCGCGAAGGGAAGCGACCACGACGTGTTTCGGCAGAAGGCCGGGACGGCGGCCTTCGGTCAAGGCGATATCGATGAGTGGAACGATTACGCCCCGCAAATTGAAGATACCGAGGAGATATGGAGGCGCAAGGGGTACCTTCGTCAGCAGCGGCCAGTCCAGCACTTCTTCAACGTCCAGCACGGGCAAGCAGAATCGTTCGCGGCCACTGCGAAAGACGCAATACTGCGACTCCGCTGGACTTTCGTCGAGCGGGCCGAGAGCTTCGAGCAGATCGGCTGCGTCTGCGTTGGCGGATAATGGCGTCAGATGGAAATCTTCGAACATGCCTATGCGGTCCTCATGCGATGGTCCAGGCGATATCGGTCGCGGCAGTTCATGCGAAGCGCCTGACTGCGCGTAGCAACTCCTCGCGCGTAAAAGGTTTGGTGACGTAGCCGTCGGCACCTTGCTGCTCGCCCCAGTAGCGATCGCTGGGGGTATCTTTCGAGGTGACCAGGATCACGGGGATGGCATTGAACTTGGTGTTGCTCTTGAGCTCGCGGCAAACCTGAAAGCCGTTGCGCTCAGGCATGACGACATCCAGCAAAATGACGCTAGGCCCTTCGGCGGTAATGATTTCCTCAATGCGTCTCGGATCATTCAAGCCGACAGGCTGATAGCCCTCAGTTTCAAGGAGGCCCTGCATGAGCCGCACTTGCGAAGGCGAGTCGTCGACGATCAGGATTTTTTTCTGCACCACGAGGGTCTCCGAACAGTTCTCCGCTGCGTAAGGGTGCACGTCAGCGGCCAGCTTTGCGGTGTGTTCTAAGCGCGTGTCGCGTTTGTATAACATCCTCAATAGGAGGCACTTACACGAAAGCTGGAAGGTCGTTAGCGGCGGTGGGGGCGCGACGGAAACGCGTCCGCCGTCTCAGCTTGAGATGCATTCTCAGCTTCCCGCATCTCGGTCGCGAGGGATGAGAATCGCTGCATAATTTCGTTAATGCGCAAAGCCATGCTGTGAATGGTTTTGATCTGCGCCAAAGACTGTTGCGAAAGCTGGCCGGGTTCGAGCAGCAGCAGTTCGGCATTGCCGAGCATGGAAGTTAGCGCGTTGTTGACGCTGTGCTTCATGTCGATCATGTAGCGACCCAAGGTGGCGTGATGCTCGTTTCGCGAGGCCTTTTTCTCGGCTTGGCGGGCGGCACGCAGGGCTTCCGAGCGGCGCAGGGATTCGCCGGCGACCAACAACAAAGTTTGCGTCCAGTCTTCGCGGAGCGGGATATGGACGAGACGCGGACATCGGGAACGCAGCTGAGAAAGTTCGCGCGGTTCGGCCGGAGCGCAGAGGATCACGGCGGTGGCTGGTGCCAACGACTTCAAGACTTCCGAGAGCTTGCTTTCGCGCAACGGGCCGACGACCACAAGTTCGTGGTCGATTTCTTCGTGCTCGCTCCACAGATCGCTGCCGAGCACGGTGATTCCAGGAGCTTGTCGTTCGGCTTGCCAGCAGGCGGTCAATAAGCGAGCGAATTCCGATTCGTCCGTGACAATCAGTACGTTGGAGTTTGGCAACGGGCAACGGCTCCCAATTCTGGTCTCACACCACTGTTCGGCTTCAAACCCGCTACGTGAGTTTCGTCTCGCCAACTCACCCGTTACAGTTTTTCTGCTTCATCGAGGGCGGATAACAAACGCTTGGTGCTGATGCCCAGATTCACGGCGGATTCGGTGTCCTTGGCTTGCTTGGCTACATCAACACGTTCCTGGAGTCGGGAGACTTCGATACGTGCGATGGAGAGGGCGCGATCGATGCCGGTGGCGTTGCCGGTTTCCTTGGCAGATTCGGTTGCGGCGGTAACCAGAGCGCGTGCGACAACCGCACGGCGCAGATCCTCCGCCGAAGGGCTGTCTTCACTGACGAACGCAGTGACCTCCCAGGAGGACATCAGAATTCGGGCGGTGCCAATCCTGACGTTGGTCATAGAGCGGCCACGCGTCGGCGGCACGGCGATGAGTTGCTCCCAAATTTGCTCGAGACAAGACTCGAAATCCAGAACCGCTGGAGCCTCCGATTGTTTCGGCGGCTCCTGCGCGGAGCGCGCCGATGGCGCAATAGAGGGCGCTTCGCGACGCGCGGCTTCTGGCACTTGCGGTGTCACGATTTCATTTGTTTTTGGAGCAATGCGCTCCAAAGCGCGTTCCACGTCGGAACGTAGGGCCAGGAGCTTCTCAAAGGTTTCGTTGACGGAACGTTCCGTATACTCCTGCTGGAACGGCTGCTTCCATTCGTCGGCAATCTGGCGGACTTTGGGAAGAGGTTCCGCCGTGGAAAGGCCGAATTGATGGCAGTCCACGATGCGGACACCAGTAGACTCGAGCTGGTTCAGTCCTGCGCGGATGGCGATGAGGTCCGCGTGCATCAGTTCGATCAATGTGCGACGTAGCAAGAAGTTGAAGCGGACAAATGCCAACAGCGAAGATGGCTCATAGAACAATTTGCCGGCGGTTTCTTTTACCTTGCGGCCTTGCTCGATGAAATTTGTTTTGAGCATGTCGCGGAGGCTGCGGAAGCCGCGAAGAGCGGCGATCATTTTCTCGAGCGGCTCGCACCAGGCAATCGGAGCAGTACTGACCTCGCCCAGAACGGGTTTCATGACTTGTGCAGCGTCTTCCAGCTCGATCTGTTTGTGATAGATCTTTGCAGGAGCGCAAAGCGCAAAATACTGGACCAGGAGAAAGTCCGTCTTGTCGCGATCCATATTCGATTTGGACGGCTTGCGGAGATGGCGTTGGATGAGGGCGCAAAGTCCGGCTTCGCTGGCATTCAGCGTGGTCATCTGCAGCAAATGGCGAAGCTGATAGACGAGAACCTGCTGGTCCATGGCGTCGAGCCAGGTTTGAATCTTGGCGAAAGTTTCGAGATCCGGTTTTTCAGGCAGATGCCGCTTGTCGGGAGGGAAGGGAATCTCGAGGGTCAGTTGCTTGGCGAGCGCAAGGTAAATGGGGAAGACCGAGCGAGTTTCGTCCCACTGCTCCTGGCGAAGACCCGAAGGCCGCGCCGGGGCGGAATAAGAAAGATTGAGCGTAGTCATCTTAGTCACGGCTGCGTCACCCAGTCGCAAGGGCCTTGCGTAAATTTAACGGCCACCGCTTTGCGCCCTTCGTGGTATTGGACGGCGATCACGGTTGCCTCCGCGGCGCGCCCTTTTCGATCACGTTCGAGTCGCACACGATCGTCAAACTCCAGCGGCAACGTAGAGAGGAAGATTCCGAAATCCGGGGTGCCAAATTCGATGGTGGCGGCTTCGCGCAATTTCGTGCGACCGCTGCGGAGCGCAGTCACCTGCACGGGAATGCGAACCGCAACGGCTTGCGGGAAAAACCGCGCAAGTTGCTCAGCGCAACCCTGTTCTTGATCCGGTAGCGCGATTTCTGTTGAGCTTTTCACGATACCCCTTAACGAGCCGTCGAAGACCTGGCCTTTCGGCCAGAGTGACGGTCCCACTCTTGCACTCCGACCAGACGCCACCGCCAAACACAGAACGCCGAGGGGAGGGATGCACGTCTGACGCCAAAGGGAATGAGGTTCGCGAGGTACTGAAACGGTGAGGCTTAGATATTTCCCGAGCGAGGGTAACCCGGTTCGGCGTCTCAGGGTGAAACGCAAGTGTCTCAGGGGTCCGACGTGGTGCGGCAGCCCCGAGAGTGAGACGCCTTGCGCTTAGTGAGATACGGCGTGCATCTTGGCCTGCAATTCCGCTTCGTCCGTGGCGTCGGCAGGTTCAGGTTTCATGGGAATGTTGTAACGCTTCAGCTTGCGGTAAAGCGTGGCGCGGCTGATACCGAGCATCTTCCCGGCAAGCGCTTTGTCGCCCTGGACTTGCTCGAAGACCCGAAGGATGGTCATGCGCTCCATTTCCGCAAGCGCCGTTGTGGAAATGGCAGCGGTGTCCTGGAGTGAAGTCGTCACCGGGGACGTGGAATCCATTCGAATGGCGGGAGGCAAGTCGCTGACGTCGATAATATGGTGGTCGCCAAGGGCTACGGCGCGCGCGACGCAGTTTTCCAACTCGCGAATGTTGCCAGGCCAGTCGTACTGAAGGAGGCTCTTCATCGCGGCTGGTGTGACCTGGAGGTTTTCGCCGCGAGCGTAGCGATCGAGGAAATGATGGACAAGCATGGGAATATCGGACCGCCGGTCCCGTAGAGCGGGAAGATGAACGGTGACGACATTGAGACGGAAATAGAGGTCCTTACGGAATGTTCCGGCGCGGTAGGCGGCTTCGAGATCACGGTTGGTGGCAGCGATAACGCGCACGTCCACATTCACTTTTTCGTTGCTTCCGACCGGACGGACTTCCTTTTCCTGGAGGACGCGCAGGAGTTTGGCCTGCATTTCCAGAGGAAGCTCGCCAATTTCGTCCAGGAAAATGGTGCCGCCGTTGGCGGCCGCGAACAAGCCGGCTTTGGACTTCGACGCTCCCGTAAACGCGCCTTTCTCGTAGCCGAACAGTTCGCTTTCCATCAAAGTCGGAACCAAAGAGCCGCAATCGACGGCGACGAAAGGCGTCTGCGCCATTGAGCCGCGGAAATGAATGGCCCGGGCCGCGAGTTCTTTGCCGGTACCACTCTCGCCGGAAATCAGGACCGGGGTGCGCGTATCCTTGAGCCGCGAAATCATTCGTAGAACATCCTGAATGTTTGCGGAAGTGCCGATGATGCCGTCGAGGTTTTCCTCGGTGCTAACGCGTTCGCGGAGGAACTCATTCTCGGTGACCAAGCGTATCTTTTCCGCCATGCGCTGCAACAACAGACGCATCTTTTCGACGCGAAAGGGTTTTTCGATATAGTCGTAGGCTCCGAGTTTCATGGCGTCGACCGCGGACTCGATGGAGCCGTGGCCGGTCATGATCGCTACTTCAGTGCGCGGGATCAGAGCTTTGACTTGCCGCAACAGTTCGACGCCGGACTGGCTGGGCAGCTTCAGGTCCGTCAAAACGAGATCGGGAGCCTCGGCTTCGAGACGATTGACCGCGGATTCCGCGCTTTCCGCCTCCGCACAGACGAAGCCGAGAGAGGTTCCAATGGTCATGCACAGGCGGCGGATGCTTTGTTCGTCATCCACCACCAGTAAACGAATTTTGAGATCGGCGTTCATGGTTTCCCGAAGGTTTTCTCCACAATAGTCAGCAGTTGTTGGACTCTAAAGGGCTTTTCAATGCAAGGGGTGCCACTCCGCGCCAGCAGCGCTTGGGTGTCGCTGTTGGCGGTATCTCCACTGATCAAGATAATTCGGGTACAGAGCTCCGGACGGTTTTGCTGAATCCAGGCGTGAACCTCAGCGCCGTTCACGGAGCCCGGCATGCGGATGTCCGAGATCACCCCGGAATACTTGCCGCCGTCGAGTTTTTCGAGACCTTCGGCGCCGGAGGAGGCATCCACCACGGCGTAACCGCGCCGCTCCAAGGCGGCGCGTAAGAAAGCGGTGACCGACGGTTCGTCTTCGATCAAGAGAATCGGTGAAGGAGTCCGGTAGTCGGATTGTAAAGTCATCGGCCCGCTTCCTTGGCGATAGCCGCGGTAGTCGCTGCTTCGGTTGCGATGGGAACGCGCACGATGAATGTACTCCCTGGTCCGTCCTCGTTGTTGCGGCAGAGGATTTCACCCCCATGGGCGCGGACGATGCCGTAACAAATGCTGAGGCCCAAACCCGTGCCTTTCGCGGCTTGTTTGGTGGTGTAAAAGGGATCGAAGATGCGCTCGGTGTCGGGAACTCCCGTGCCGTTATCGCTGATGGCCACTTCAATATTTTGTTCGCGGTGGCCGGTGTGAATCACAATGCGCCCGCGTTGTCCGGCATCCTGCACCGCGTCGTACGCGTTGTTCAGAATATTCAGGAAGACCTGCTGCAATTGCTGGGCATCACCGAGTGCCGGGGCGAGATTTTCGTCGAACTCCTCGCAGACCTCGACGCCGTGGCTGGCGAAGTCATAGCTGCGGAGTTTTATCGTTTGCCGCAGGACGTTATTCACGTGAACCAACTCGCGCTGCACCGGGCGCTGGCGCGCGAAGCTGAGCAAATCCTGAACGATGTCCTTGGTGCGCTGAGTTTCGTGCAGGATGATCTGGAGATCCTCGCGGGCGTTCTCAGGTATCGCGGGATTCTCCAAGAGCAGGTCCGTGAACCCTAAAATAGCGGCCAGGGGATTGTTGACTTCATGAGCCACGCCGGAAACCAGGCGGCCGATGGAGGCCATTTTTTCCGAGTGCGCAAGCTTGGCCTGGAGCAAAACGGCGTCGGTGATGTCGGTCATTACCACGACGACGCTATTTACGAATTTTTGCTCGTCGCGCATGGGGCTGAGCGAGATCGAGAAGTGACCCATGGAAGCGTCGCTGCGGCGGGCGCGGAGTTCCAGGTTTTCGACCTGATGGCCGTGGGCGGTGGTTTCGAGGGCGGCTTCAAATTCGGTACGCTGAGAGGACTCGACCCAGTCGACCAACCGGTGGCCGATTAACTCGTCTTCACGGTAACCGGATTCGAAGCAACGCCGGTTGGCATAGCTGATCAAACCCGCCGTATCGAGTACAAGGATCATACTCTGGGTGGTATTGAGTATTTTCTGATTGAAGTCCCGTTCGCGTTGCAATTGCGACTGGAAGGTCCGTTGTTCGGTGACGTCCAGCATCAAGCCGCGAATCTGGACGATCTTCCCGTTCGCGTCGCGAACCGCAGTAATGTTCTGCAGCGTGTGCAGCAGCGTTCCATCTTTGCGGCGCAAGGTCTCCTCGTAGTTACGAAGAACACCACGCTCCGACAGTGCGCGCGAGAAGCGCTCCCTGGCTGCCGGAACGGGATAAAGGTGGGGGCCTACGTCGGCGCGCAACAGTTCATCACGGGAGCCATAACCGAGCATTCGAACCATGGCGTCGTTCACGTCGAGAAACCGCCCGTCCGGCGTAGCGAAGAACAGTCCTTCCTGAATACTGTCAAACAGCTCACGATAGCGACGCTCGGCTTCGCGCCGATCGGTCATATCCTTTAGAACGTGGATGGTGCGCGTGTCGTCGTCAGAAACGCCTGGCGTTCTAGAAGTGGAGACAAGGAAGATACGTTCTGGCGAGGCCACGACGTATTCTTCGCGGGCCTGCTGAGTATCGCGGCAGAATGGGCAGGGAAGTTCGCTGCCGGTCTCGCCAATTTGTCGCAGGCTGCCCATGGCTTCGCCGACCAGGGCCACGGGCGGGACGCCTAGATGAGAAGCCAAAGAGCGGTTGGTTCGAACGATCCTAAAAGAGCGATCGTGCACAACGATGTAGTCACTAATGGCGTCGATGTCTTCCACCCATTGACGCTTGGACCGCTCTAGTTGCGAGAATCTGCGGAAATTCTCGATGGAGAGGGCTGCGTGGCTTGCCAGGGCATGAAGGAGATTGCGTTCGTTATTTTCAAGTGTCGAACGATCCCGAAGGAGGCACACAGACCCGAGGTTTTCCTCGTCGCTGGCGGTAATCGGCACGAAGATTACTGCGGCACCGGAATGTTCGGTCAGGCCGGAGAGTGCGGCGTCGGTCGAGAGGAGCTGAACCTCGACTGCACGGCGGTGTTCGCGTGCCAAGCGGACGAGGGCACTCTGTTGCGAAGACGCAAGAGGGTTGTCATCCGAATTCGCCTGATAAAGGTCGGTCTCACGCCCGCGAAAGACCATGACGCCGCCCCATTTGGCGTTGAGCATGCGCGCTGCGCGCTGCGCGAAGCGCTCCAGAAACCCAGGGAGGTGCCGAGACTGAGCCGCGTCAACGGCAAGCTCCATCAATTCATCGGCTTCGCGATTCTGTGAGCGAGCGGACCCCTTGCTTTCGCGGCTGCGAGCGAGACGACTCGAAGGTTTAGGCGTTGCTCTAGGCATGTTGGATCGAGGACGCACTGCCGGCGTCTCAATTTGATGACTTCCCACGCATACTTACCCTACCTATCTATCTCAATCTGAGTCAACTACCGATCCGAGCGGTGTTGCTGAATCGTCTACCCATCGCGTGTGGGGAATGGGCGGAACGTCTCAGCGTGAGACCCGGCCTCGCGACTCGCGAGGGCACTGAGACAATCGCATGAATCTGCGGCGGCTACGCACGAGGCGCAGTCTGCAGCTAACTGTATTGTTGCCTTACGTTTGTGGAGCACTGCCGCAGGAATCGCCCGTTGCGTCAGAGCTCTCTAAAGCTGGCCCTCGACGTGCCCTCTCTGCCGTGGGCTTTCTCCCATTCCTAGGAGGGGTAGTGTCGATGAGATCCAGATGGACACAGATAGTGCTGGCGAGCGCAGGTGTGACGATGCTGTTGGGGGCCTCTGGACTCGCGCAGACAGGATCGACCGATGAAGGCAAGCGCAAGGTCAAGTCGAAAATCGCCCCGGCCTACCCGGAGCTAGCCAAGCGCATGAACGTAACCGGCAAAGTGAAGATCGAAGTGATTATCGCGGCCGACGGACACGTCAAGAGCACGAGAGCAATCGGAGGACATCCGCTGCTCGTTCAAGCATGCCAGGACGCGGTGAAGGAATGGAAGTTCTTGCCCGCTCCGGAGGAGTCCACGCAACTCGTGGAGTTCGACTTTACGGGCGCCAATAACTAAAAGACCGGTAAATGATGCACCGGCAGATCCTGCGAAACGTGGGTGCTGCCTTAGGGTGGAGGGTTTTCGCAATGACGATCGGCAAGAAATTATACGCGGGCTTCGGATCGATTCTGGTCATTCTGGTCGCGCTCTTTATCGTGAACATAGTGGCGGGATTGAAAGAACAATCGGCGCGGTCCGATGCCTCAAGTGCGCTCCAGAGCGTGCGCACCATCGAAGCGGTGCGTTACCAGATCATGCTCAATCGCAACAACCTCAACAATTTCCTGCTGAGCGGCGATCCGCGAGATGAAGACAAGGTGAACCGTGGTCTCACGGACATCAATGACCTGATTAAACGAGGAGAGACGCAATCGGGCAGCGATGTTCTCCGCACGGCACTGATTCAGGTAGAGAGCACGGAGTCGAGCTGGGGCGACAATTTTGCCAAGCCATTGCTTGCCAAGCGCCACCAGGTCGATTCGGGAGATGCGACCGTATCCGACCTGCAGATCTTTTATCTTCAGAAGGATCCGACGTCGTGGTTGACCAAGTCATCCAACGTTCTGGATCAGACGAATGCAGAAATTACGAAGTCGCTGGAAGAGACCACGAAATCGGCAGCCCGCGCCAGCACCTTTAGCACGGGCCTTACCACCGGCGGAACCCTGCTCGCCCTGCTGTTTGGTCTTGGCGTCGCGTTCTATACCGCCAAGTCCATTACCGAGCCATTGAATCATCTCATTACGGTTGCTCGCGAGATTGGTGATTCTGGCGATCTCGATCAAAACATTGACATTCACCGGAACGATGAAATTGGGGCTTTGGCGACGACCTTCAACAACATGGTCGCGTACCTGAAGGAGATGGCTGGCGTTTCCATGGCCGTTGCGGAGGGCGACCTGGCGGTGGAAGTCGTGCCGCGTTCGAAGCGCGACACACTAGGCAACGCGTTCTTGCGGATGTCGCACGGCTTGCAGGAACTGGTGCGCACCACGCGCGATTCAGCCGGGCAAGTTTCTGCGGGTTCCAATCAGGTTGCAGGTGCTGCCGACGAGTCGGCCAAGGTGAGCGTCCAGGCATCTTCGGCGATTGAAGAAGTCACCAGCACGATGCACGAGATGAGCATCAACGTCCAGAACGTGGTGAAAAACACGCAGGTGCAGGCTTCCAGCGTGGCGGAGACGTCGGCTTCGATCGACCAGATGGTGACCTCGATTCAGCGCGTGGCCGATACCGCCAAGGTTCTGCTCGACATCGCCAACCGTTCGCGGGAGGAAGTCGTCAGTGGCATTGCCACGATGGAGAAGGCTACAGACGGCCTCAACCGCACGAATCACGCCATTCAGTCTTCGGCGGAAATCATCAATGTGCTCGGACACCGGGCCGACGACATCGGAAAGATCATTGAAGTGATCGATGATTTGGCGGAACAGACCAACCTGCTGGCCCTGAACGCAGCAATCGAAGCCGCTCGTGCCGGAGAACACGGTCTGGGGTTTGCCGTCGTGGCCGACGAAGTTCGCAAGCTCGCCGAAAAGTCCACGCAGTCAACCAAGGAAATCGCCGACCTGATCCAAAGCATTCAGCGCGAGGCGCGCCAAGCCGTTGAAAACATGGAGCGCAGCACGCGCATTGTCGAAGAGGGATTGAGCCTCGGGAATGACCTGGGTTCAGCGCTGCACAAGATCTCCAACGTGGTCACCGAAGTCTACAAGTTTTCGCAGGAAATCGGCGCCGCGACGGCCGAACAGTCCGTGGGCTCTTCGCAGATCGCGAAAGCCACGGGCCGCTTGACGGAAATTACGCAAGAGATCAATTCCGCGGTAGAGGAACAGGCCTCGGGCGCGCAGGCGGTTGTCCGTGCCATGGACAAGATGCGCGAACTGGTGCAGCAGTCGGCGTCGAGTTCTACGGAGCTATCTGCTGCGGCCGAGCAGATGCTCAAACTATCGCGCAACCTCTTGGACAGCATGGACCGCTTTGTTTTGGATACCTCATCGCAGGGGCGGGTGCGGCGCGAGCAACCACAACCAAACCCGCGCCGCCGTGGCGATTCGCATCGTGAGCAAAACTCGGAGTATGCCGAACTCGCTCGTTCCTAGAGCGGGGGAGACCCAGCAATGGAAAAAGACCTCCAGGTCGTCGGCTTCCGCATCGGCAACGAGACGTTCGGCGTACGGATTGGCTCGGTTCGCGAGATCGTCCGCGTGCCGGAAATCACCGCCGTACCCAGTGCGCCCGAGACAGTCGAAGGCGTGATCAACTTGCGCGGGAAGATCATCCCGGTGATGGACCTGCGCAAGCGTTTTGGCCACTTCGATGTGCAGCCAGACAAGAAGAATCGGATTTTGGTCGTGGAACTTGAGAACAAGCTGGTGGGACTTATCGTCAACGCCGCTTCGGAAGTCTTGAAGATTCCACCGTCAGATATCGAAGCGCCGGGTTCGGTATTCGCCGAAGGCGAGTCGAATTATGTTACCGGCGTAGGGAAACTCAAAGGCCGTCTGATTATCTTGTTGGACGTATCAAAGCTGTTGCACCACCAGGAAGTCAAAAGACTTGAGGAGGCCGCGGAAACCGTTGCGACCGTGAAGTAGCGCACCGTCCGGCCCTGCCGGCGAGTCGCGAACATTCGCGGAATGCCACACGCGTCCATCATGGGAACGATAACAGCCCAAATTCAGCTTACTGAAGCAGAGCTCAAACTGTTGCAGACCCTCGTCTATCAGGAATGCGGCATGTTCTTCGACGAGCGCCGCTCGCACTTTCTGAAAGACCGTCTGCAGCGCAGGCTCAAGGCCTGCCAGATGGATTCGTTTTATAACTACTACCGCTTACTGACCAGCCGCGAAGGGAAAAATGAGCTGGCGGCGCTGTTGGAGAATCTGACGGTCAACGAGACGAGTTTTTTTCGCAACCGACCGCAATTGGATCTGCTGCAGAAAAGCGTGCTGGAAGAGCTCCTTCGCAAGAAGCAGGAACGCCGCGATTGGACTATGCGGGTCTGGAGCGCAGGGTGTTCGTCCGGCCAGGAAGCCTACTCCGTCGCCATTCTGATTTGCGATGCTCTGGCGTACTACTACCTTCGGAATCCACTTCCATTCGACATGCCATCGCCAAAGCCTTTGATTCCACCCCCCTGGAAGTTGGAAATCGTGGCGTCGGACATCAGCTATGCTAGCCTGCGCGCCGGGCAAGAAGGGGTTTACACCGAGCAGCAGATGGAGCCCGTAGATTACACCTGCCGGCTGCGCTACTTCGAAAGAATTGGCGACAAATACGCGATCAAGAAGCAGCTCAAAGACCTGGTTCAGTTTGACTTTCACAACCTGAAGACGGAATTCCTGCCGCGACGCAACGACATTATCCTGTGTCGCAACGTGATGATCTATTTTGACGAGGCCGAGCAGAAGAGGCTCATCGAAAAGTTCTGGCACTGCTTGAATCCAGGCGGGTACCTGTTTGTCGGCCATGCAGAAAGCCTGTTTGGCCTCACGCAGAAGTTCCGCATGGTCCACGAAAATAATGGCACCGCGTATCAACGGCTCGAGGCGGCTTCATGAGCCGTCCACCCGAGGAACGCAGTGGGGAGCTTCGCGCACTGTTTTTCGAGAGCGCGGGCGAGCTGCTGCAAGCGCTGAACGAGGCGGGTCTTGAGCTCGAGGCCCGCCCCGCCGATGAAGAGGTGATCCGGCGAGTCCGGCGGGCCGTGCACACCTTGAAGGGTGATTCGGCGGCGTGCGGGTACTACGAATTGAGCGAGCTGGCACACGAGCTCGAAGACGTATTGTCGCCGCAAGTGGGACAGGCGCGCGGGACGAAGCTTGCTGAGGTAGTCCTGGAAGCGGCCGATAGTTTTTCCGCGATGCTCGCTGCGTATCAGCGAAACATTGATCCCCCGCCCGCAGACCCCTTGCGGCTCTTGATTCGAACTCTGCTTGCCGCACCGACCGCTGCTCCGGAGAGCGCCGCGCAAAAGAAAGTAGCGGCGCAGTTCGCTTGGACTGAGTACGAACAACTCATGATTTCGGAAGCGATCCTGCGCGGTGAAGTGGTCTACAACATCGCGTTGCGAATCGATCCGAACAGCTTGATGCACGCAGCAGCCTTTCAGCTGATACGGAACGTCCTGCATGGTTGCGGCACCGTGATCGCTCTGCGCCCCGAAGATAATTCGGCTGCCGCCACGGTGGAGATAGTGGAAGCCGCACTGGCTAGCATGCAACCGGAAGAACGTATCGCGCAACGCTGCCGGATTCCCGCGATCGTCTCGGAGCTGCGAATCGAGCGCGCGGCTAATCTAGACACGTCCGAGCACGATTTGCTGGGAGACATTCTCGAGGCCCAAGCCGCCGGAGTCGCCGCCAAGACGATGGAAAACGGTGGCAACGGGGAGGCTTCCAAGGCCCCATCCGGGGTTTCCGCCGCGGCTGCGGTCGCCGAGAGCACCCTTCGTGTGGACGCCGCACGCATCGATGCCGTGATGAACCTCGTCGGCGAATTGATCATCGGGAAATCCATGCTGAACCGCGCGCTGACCGAGTTGGACCAACGTCACTCACGAGATCCCGTTCGCGCAAAGCTTTCCGATGCTGTGGCTTTTCAATCACGAGTGCTCGAAGAGCTTCACAAGTGCGTGCTGAAGATTCGCATGGTTCCTGTAGAGCAACTGTTTCGCAGATTTCCCCGACTGGTGCGCGACGTTGCCAAACAGTGTGGCAAGGACGTGGCACTGGAACTGTCCGGACAGAACACTGATCTCGACAAGGGCATTCTTGACGCGCTGTCTGAGCCGCTGATGCACTTGGTTCGCAACGCTGTGGATCATGGAGTGGAACACGCTGAAGAGCGCATCAGCGCCAACAAGCCAGCTCGCGGGACGATTTATCTGAATGCATACCATCAAGGCACGCAAGTCGTGATCGAAGTTCGCGATGATGGCCGAGGGATCGACCTCGCTCACGTACGCTCGCTGGCCGTCGAAAAGGGAATGTTGAAAGCCGACGAAGCCGAGCGTCTTTCGGATTCCGAAGCCCTCAATCTTATTTTCGAGCCAGGACTCAGCACCGCTGCCGAGGTAACCGAAGTGTCTGGGCGGGGTGTCGGAATGGACGTGGTGCGCACGGTGCTGGACCGCCTGAAGGGTACGGTGCATATCTCGTCGAACAAAGGCCGTGGGACCACCATTCAACTCCGGGCTCCCCTCACGCTTGCGAGTATCCAGACGTTGCTTTTCCGGGTGGGCGGCCGCTTGTTTGCAGTTCCTCTTTCTTCTGTAGTGGAGATTACGCGCATTAACGACAACGAGATTCACCGCATCGATCGCCGGGAGGTGCTGCGTTTGCGCGAACAAGTCCTGACACTCGTGCGCCTCAATAACCTGAGTCGCATCCACGCGGTGGACGTACCGGCTGAGGCCAAAAGAAAAAGAAACTTTGTGATCGTAATTGGAGCGGCGGAGAAGCGATTTGGCTTGCTGGTGGACAGCCTGGTCGGCGAAGAAGAATTGGTCATCAAAGCGCTGCCAACGGAGATCATCTCGAGTGATTTGGTTAGTGGTGCTTCGATTCTTGGCGACGGTACGGTCGTGCTTATTTTGAACGTGCCGGCGGTTCTGGCAAGGCTTTCGCGTGCTACTCCTCTGGGAGCAATCGCATGAGCGATACCATCCGCGTCCTTGTTGTCGATGACTCCGCTTTGATGCGCAAGCTGATTCCGGCGGTCCTTGCCCGCGATCCTTCGATCGAAGTGGTCGGCACGGCCATGGACGGCGCTTTTGCCTTGAAGAAAATCGAGGAACTGCGGCCCGACGTGGTTACGCTCGACTTGGAAATGCCTCGCATGGACGGCATGGAGACACTACGTCTGATTATGCGGCGCGCGCCACTGCCGGTGATCCTGTTCAGCACACATTCGAAAGAAGGGGCGTACTCTACGCTCAAAGCTTTGGCTTTAGGCGCAGTCGATTTCATCGCGAAGCCGACGGACGCCGCCGCGGGTCACCTGGAAACCATCGCAGACCTCCTGATCGAAAAGATCAAAGTTGCCAAGCGCGCGGCCGGTCGCAAATTGCCGCCAGCCGCCGTTCCCCTGGACCCTCCCAGCTTGAAAAAGGGAGCGCGGTCTTCGCTACCGCCAAGCCGTATCATCGCGATTGGGATCTCCACGGGCGGTCCAAACGCGCTGCAATTTGTGCTTTCCCAAATTCCCGCGGATTTCCAGTGCAGCATCCTCGTTGTGCAACACATGCCTGAGGGTTTTACAGAAATGTTCGCCCGGCGCCTGGATGAGTGCTGCGCGTTGGACGTTAGTGAAGCGAAATCGGGTGACCTTCTGTTCTCTGGGCGCGTCCTGATTTGTCCCGGGAATCGGCACATGATGGTGCGGCGCATGCCGCGAGGAGATATGGCCGTGCTGTCAGATGGTGCTCCGGTAAACGGGCATCGTCCCTCGGTGGATGTACTGTTTCATTCTGTCGCGCAGGAATTTGCCCTGGCCGCTGTCGGCGTAATTATGACCGGCATGGGTGAGGACGGAGCCGAAGGGTTAGGCGCCATTAAGAGCGCTGGTGGAATGACGATCGCGCAAAGTGAAGATACCTGCGTCGTGGGCGGAATGCCGCGCGCCGCGATTCAAAAAGGGCATGTAAACAAGATTATCCCGCTGGAGGGTATTGGCACGTTTCTCGTGAACCAATATGGCGGCGGGGACCGAATGCCTTTGGAAAGATCCGACAAAACCGAGAAAGGTGATCGGCCGGAAAAAGTTGAAAAGAGCGACAAGAACGAAAGGACACCCGTTTCTTCCCAACGCACGTAATCCGTGCAATGGGACGAAGGAGAAGGCCATGCAATCATTCGCGCCTCTGCATCGCAAAGACAACCAGTCGGTCCGCTACCTCGTGGTGGACGACTCCGTATTCGCCCGCAAGAATCTCATCAAAATGATTGAGATGTTCGGCGGGGAAGTGGCCGGCGAAGCCGGCGATGGCCTCACCGCTATCGCGGAGTTCAACCGCACCAAGCCTGACATCGTGCTCATGGACATCACCATGCCGCAGATGGAGGGTATCGAAGCCGTGGAGCGTATCGTCCGGCAACATGCGGACGCACGCATCGTCATGGTCAGCTCCGTCGGCTACCAGGAGAATATCCTGGCCGCGCTGCAGAAGGGAGCGAAACACTTCGTGCAAAAGCCCGTGAAGGCCGAAGTGCTGTACGAGATTCTGCGTTACGTGCTGAGCGACGATCCCAATGCAGTCGGCGCCCCCATCGCCCTGGCTGGGGAGCGTCGCTCATGAGAATGGAACTCATTCAGCCGTTCATCAGTGCTGCGGACGCGGTTTTCGCGGAATCGCTCCAAGCAGCCACGAAGATTGTGGACCTCTCGATGGACGAAGAAACCTACCGGCGCAAAGGTGTCGCCGCTCTCATTCTTATCAAGGGAGATATCGAAGGTCGCGTGATTCTCGATCTGGCTCCGGAAGTGGCTCTGAAAATTGCAAGCCATTTGGCCGGCGGAGCGGTGGAAGGAAGCGAACAGCTTGCGCGCGAAACCGTCTGCGAGCTCGCGAATATGGTTATCGGAAACTCCGTGACCTTGCTTAACGATCAGGGTTTCCGCTTCAAGGTTTTTCCGCCGGAAATTCACGCGAACGAACAAGGGCTAGCCGGTGGCGCGGATACCGAAGCGATGGTCATCTGCATCGAGACGCCTTGCGGTGAGGTCTATCTCAATATTGCGATGCACTATTTGCATCGCCGGCGCCACGAACGCGACGCGGCTGCGGTTCTCGGCTAGCTTTTGAGCGCGTCAGTATTAGCGGAGTGCTTCGAACGAGGTCAAGCCCCCGAATCGACGGCTGGCCGCACGTACGCCGCACCGTGCCGATAAAGACCCGCAGCTGGAATCGCCTGCGAAAATACGATGCGAATGGGCACAAAGATAGCCGCACTGCCCGGTGTAAACGGGACCGCAACTTCGACGCGTGAACCCTCGGGATACTGATTTCGACTGCGAAAACTAATTCCGCCTTTGGAAAGATCCTCGCAGACAGCTACTTCCTCCTGAAATCCACGACGCCGTATGCACGCCAGAACCCGCGCTTTCACCCGCGTCCGATTTCGCCGCGGGATCACGCGGTCATCCCCAGCCTCCGCGACCGCCGGCGCTTCCACGCTCACCTCGGGTTGGGCCTCGATCCAAATCGACGGAGAGTCACAATGTGGGCACACTCGCGCCACGCATTTTCGCACTTCGAATGATTTCAACTCCGGCTCGTTCAGGTACACGACTTCGCGGCGCTGGCAGAAGCTGCACTCCATCAACAGTCGTGCCAACGCTTCTTGCGCTTGGTGAGGGGCAGGGAATTCGATGTCCCAGAAGTCCGCGCGTGGATCGACGATCGCGATGGCGTAAAGAAAACCGTCCGGCTCCTGGTCAATCTCCGCTACGATCCGTGCCCGCGCGATCTTCCAATTGTCGCCCTCGCGCTGCCGCCGAAGCGTTATTTCCTGGCCAGCGAAAAGCTTTTCCGTCAGCCGCACCACGCCGCCGTTGCGGCTTACCAGGAGGGTTTCGGCGGATTGCCTCGACTCGATTCCGCCGCTGCCTACCCACGACGCTTCCACGGGCATACGAAAGCTCACGCGGTCGCTTTGCCGAAGTCCTTCCGGGCGCATAGTCTCGTTTCGCTTGAGGGATAGCTACAACTGCAGCGTAACACGGGACTTGGGCTGCGAAAGGGCGCGCTCGGGGCCCCCTTGTCGTTCCCACTAATAGCACGATACCACCGCCCGTTGTGTCCCGATCACTGTTAATCCTTTCGTCTTTTCAATCGACAGAGCCACGCTGTTTTGATCCCGTTCAGGCAAACTAGAAACTCGGGAATAGTGTTTCCGAACCATCGTCTCTGTTTACTCCGGTCTGTGAAAACTGTGAGCAACGTGATTTCTATGGACGACCGTACTACCAAGGGCCAGTCACTCAAGGCTGGCGTCCGAGACCGCCGCTACGCCATTCGCTTTCCGTTTGCAGCCGACGTCGACATCATCGACATGGAATCGGGCGCCCGCACTACCGGAGTTACTTCCGATCTGTCACTGGGAGGGTGCTTCGTTTGCACCAGCAAACCACTTCCGGTCGGCACGCGTGTTCGCGTGACGATGTCTCGTAAGACCCAGACCGTGGAAGCGCTCGCCGTCGTTAGAATCCTGAAGCCGCGTATCGGCATGGGCGTCGAATTCATCGATGTGGAAAGCCCATACAACGAAGTGCTTTGCCGATGGATCGAGCAAGTGCGCCAAAGCCGCTGAAGTCTCGTACGCTCGCAATACCGCCTCCCTCCGCTTCGCGACCTGCGATATCATCGCTCGATGCCGCCAGATTTTCGTTCGCCTCAATTCGATGACGCCTTGCTCTCCGTTTGGCGCCAGATCCTGGTTGAGTCTGCGACAAGAATTGGCCTAGGTGACGACACCTATCCCGTCCGCCGGACGGCGAAGCACAAGTTCGCTCAGGTTGATTTCGAGTGGGAAGGATCGCCTATACGTGGCCTGGAACAGAACCCACAAACCAAATCTCGCTGGGCACAGATGGCGCGCAAAGGATCGAAAGTGATGCAATTCCTCTCGGCTGGACGCTACGTTGCGGTCGTGTATGACGGCAAAATCACCCACTACGGCGACAAGAACCGTTCGCTTCAGATTTTGTAGCGCTTACCAGGCGTTTAGCTGCGCAGGACTTGATCCACCAACTGGTCGACCGCACGTTGCGCCTCGAGGATCGAGTAACGATGGTCCATGGCGCCGGCGAGATCCGTATTCGCAAAAGCGATGCGGCCAAATGGAGCGCTTCGAAGGATTTCTCGCGGCGCCGGGTTGCCGTCTTTCCCAAAGAAAAATCCCGGTTGGGGACTCAAATAGGCATGGCCCCAGCGGTTCAGCACAATTCCTGCAATGTCGCGGCTCGCATCAAAACCTGTGGCCCCAAACATCAATGTGAACTGTTCGCGAATCCGTCGTTCATATTCGCGAAAGGAAGTCGCCAGCATCTCTCCCCGGCCACGATGCCCTTGCTCTTCTGTTGACAGCCCCGGGTAGGAATACAAAACCTTTACGGCCAGCACGATAGGCGAGTCAGGGCTGATACTCTCGTCGTTGATGCCCACGACCGCTTGCCGGCAAACATCCATGTAGTTGCCGAAACCTTCGAACCAGCGGCAGCCGCTGATGCCGAGCTTATGCAGGAAGTGCCAGTTCCTGACAGCGACGTTCGCCATCATGCATGGAGAGCGGTAAAACTGCGCGTATGCCCGGCGATATTCCTCCGGCAAGTCCCCTACGATGTGCTTCGTCGTCCAACTTCCGCCGGCCATGACCGCCGAACGCGCCTTGACGCGGAAGACTGTTCCGCCTCGAGCGTAAGCGATCGATAGAGACTCAGATTTCGCCGGATCGCCGTCGTGTCGCACCGAAACGGCGGTCGACGACAAGCGAATCCGCGCCGAAGCTCCACGTACATCAAGTGCCTCGAATTTCACGGAGCCCCGGCTAACGCCCTCAACGCTTGCTGGTCCGTCGATCGACTGCGGGATCAGCATCTTCACCATCAACCGGGCAATCGTGGTATTCCCGCCAGGAAACATCTGCACTGCTTCGCCGGAACCATCGTCGAATGGGTGTAGTAAGTCTGCCGCATAGTCGCAATAAGCCGACAGAGCGTCCGGACCGAGCCCCGAACCTCCGCCTTCCACCGGGGATAAGAACGTCCGAATCGTTTCTCGGCTCAAGCCGAAATGATCGATGTAATGTTGTTCCAGCGAGATCGCATCCAATCGACGTGAAGCGGCGTCGCCTTCATATTTCGGGAGTTCGAATCGGGCCTCCTCAGCAGCCTTCCCCGAGAACCACCTCTGAAGCTCCTTGCGCGCGTTGTCTCCAACTGGTGCGCCCCGCAATTCCTTGCCGACAGGATCGAGCAGCCACATGCCGCCGGTCTGGCCAAATTGGGAGCCAAACCAAAATCCATATTGTCCCCGGCTCAAACCGGCGGAATCGTAAGGCGTCCGACCAAGTACCATTTCGGGCTTCGTTCCAGCCCATTTCTGATAGCGGAGTTTCGGAGCGTGCAGTCCAATCGATTCGTAAAACCGCGCGATAAAGCTGTGCGGATAGGGAACCAGATAGATAGCGGAGCCTTGGTGTGCTATCAACCTCCTTCCATCCACCTGAAACTCATTTTGCTTGGCCTCGCCGCCGAAGATCGGATGGTTTTCCAAAATGAGGACGGTCGCGCCCTGCCCCGCTTGGCGGAGGAAGGACAAGGCGGCAGCGAGCCCACTCATCCCGCCGCCCACAATCACGCAGTCGTAGATCTCGCCGGTTTCGACAGTGTCCGCGGGCAGAGGATCGTACGCACCATCGCGCATCTTGTGTCCTGCCTGTAACACCTCAACCGTGTTCCCGTTCGAATGGCTGTACTCCCCCACGCCACCGTAACCACTCCAATCGTCACTAGCGCCGAGCAGCTCCGAGGGAGACAGGCCCTCAAGCAGCACCACGCCTGACGCCAGCAACGTAGACCCCAGGAAATCGCGCCGCGTAATTTCCGCATTCATCCCCAGGGTTTTTTCGCCAGTTACCGAACGCTTCGAATTAGGCATCGTCTATTTGTGCGCTTCGTAATTTCACGGTCGCGTATCGAGCGGATGCTTGCTTTTCTCATAGAATTCATTCTGCAGTTTCAAGCTCACGTCGTCCGCTTTCACCGCTCGGATCGATTCCACGATCACCCCGATCCAGTTCTTCATGTTCCATTCGCCGAGTTCCTTCGTCGCGACCGATCCGTCGCCGGAATAGTGATTTGGAAACCGCGCGTACCACCAGATTCCGGTGTACAGACCCTCGGGGAGGTTTTGGCGTTTCTCGTCGGCTCCAGATTCACTTCCTGCGCGGTCGATGTGCGCCAACTCCGGGTGCGAATAGAGCAGGTTGGAGCTTTCGTTCTCGCCCGCGTGATAGTCAATGCCTGTGGATTTCTTCGCCGGGCCGCCGGCTTTGCTGCGTTCTCCGTCGAGAACATACACGACATAGTCGTGCGGCTTATCGAGTTGGGCCTGACCGAAGTACGGCAGCAAGTGTTCATTGCCGCCATGGCCGTTCACGATGATTACCTTCTTGCAGCCATTCCGTGCCATTTCGTCGGTTGTTTCCTGCAGCAGCTTCAGTTGCAATTCCATGCTGTAGGCGACGGTGCCGGGTTCGTGCTTGGCCTCGAAAATCTGCCCGAAATAATATTCGGGAAACACCACGGCGTATTCCTGCTCCACTGCGTGCAGAGACGCGTAGCGCACGTTCAGCAAATCGGTCCCCAAGGGAAGGTGCGGCCCGTGCTTTTCCAAAATTCCAAACGGCAGAAGGCAGACGCCCTTCGACTGCAGGATTCCTTGGCGAAAATCGGCTGCCGTCAGCTCTTCCCATTTCGGCGATAGTTTGGTTTGTGCGGGAATGCAGGAAGCTGTCACAGCCGTCAATGCCAGTAGCAAAGCTCCACGAAGATTCATTTTGCAAAGGCCTCCAATAATGCATCGCATTCTAACTCGCGCCGCCCAAATGGTCATTCTTAAATCGATTTATGGCCCGCGGGCTTGATCTTGAAGGTATTCGGCCAGCTCTCCCATAACGTTCACCTGGGAGAATTCCGTACAGCATTCCTTGTAGACCGCTACTGGATTTTGCCCTCTACTTCGGCTGGCGTGTATCCGAAGCTCGGTCGTTCGCATCAGAAGTGCTACAAATCTCCTCACTGAGACGGACTACGGACGATGGCTGCGACAGCGGTTACAAAGGCGGAAATTATCAAGGACAGGCGAAGCGTCGAAATTCGTGAGGGACAACCCCTCCCGCGTGGTGCGATGTGGGATGGAAAGGGCGTCAATTTCGCTTTGTTCTCTGCAAATGCCACCCGGGTCGAACTATGTCTATTCGACGACGCGGGCAGGCAAGAACTCCAGCGCATCGATCTGCCGGAGTTTACGGACGAAATATGGCACGGCTATGTACCCAACCTCGAACCTGGTACGGTATACGGCTACCGCGTGCACGGGCCCTATGAGCCTGAAAAAGGTCACCGCTTCAACCACAATAAGCTCTTGCTCGATCCCTACGCCCGTGCGCACATCGGCTCTTTGACTTGGAACGACGCTTGTTTCGGCTACACCATCGGTGCGGAAAATGCTGACCTTTCCTTTGACGAGCGTGACTCTGCTCCATTTGTCCCTAAGTGCGTTGTCGTGGACCCGACGTTCGAGTGGCGCCAAGAGACCCGTCGTCACCAAGTTCCGTGGGATCGCACGATTGTCTACGAGTTGCACGTTCGTGGCTACACCAAGCTTCATCCGAAAGTCCTCAAGAAGCAGCGGGGAACCTTCGCAGGTTTGTCGAATGCGGAAGTCGTTTCCCATATCCGGTCCTTGGGAGTGACCAGCGTCGAGCTGCTCCCGGTGTTCACCTTCGTAAACGATCGTCATCTGCTCGACAAGGGCCTTACCGACTACTGGGGTTATAACACCATCGGATTCTTTGCGCCCGATCCCCGGTACGCCGCCCAGCCGCGCGCCGCGCTCCAGGAATTCAAGGAAATGATCGCCCGTTTCCACGACGCGGGTCTCGAAGTCATTCTCGACGTCGTCTATAACCACACCTCGGAAGGCAATGAGATGGGGCCGACGTTGTCCTTCAAAGGCATCGACAATGCCAGCTATTACCGTCTAATGCCCGACAACCCCCGCTACTACATCAACGATACAGGTACCGGCAACACCGTGAATCTCTTTCACCCTCGCGTCATGCAAATGGTCACCGACAGCCTGCGCTACTGGGTCCAGGAGACCGAGGTTGATGGTTTCCGTTTTGATCTCGGCACCATCCTTGCCCGCGAGCCCAACGGCTTCGATAACAAGAGTGGATTTTTGAAAACGTGCAGCCAGGATCCCGTGCTTGGCACCGTCAAGTTAATCGCCGAACCTTGGGATTGCGGCCCGGGCGGTTACCAAGTCGGCGAGTTTCCGCCGGGATGGGCGGAATGGAACGACAAATTCCGCGACACGATTCGGGGCTTCTGGAAGGGAGAGGACACCGCTGGCGCCGTGGCACCTCGTCTGTGCGCCTCCGGAGACATCTACAATCGCCGCGGTCGCAAACCCTGGTCCAGCGTAAACTTCGTCACCGCGCACGACGGTTTCACGCTGAACGATCTCGTCAGCTACAACGACAAGCACAACGAAGCCAACGGCGAAGGCAACAAAGACGGTAGTTCGAACAATCACTCTTGGAATTGCGGCGTCGAAGGGCCCACAAACAGTCCCGAAATCTGCAAGCTGCGCGAGCGCCAGATGCGCAATCTTCTTGCCACCCTGTTACTTTCTCAGGGCACGCCGATGCTTCTCGCTGGTGACGAATTCGGGCGCACCCAGCAAGGCAACAACAATGCCTACTGCCAGGATAACGAAATCAGCTGGGTGAACTGGAAGACAGCTACCAAAGGTCGTTCGCTGATCAATTTTGTTCAGCAATTGACGGAGATTCGCTATCGATACCCTATCCTTCGCCGCAACCGTTTTCTCACCGGGGTCTTCAACGAGGACTTGGGGATCAAGGATGTGACCTGGATCCACCCTTCGGGTGAGGAGATGCGGGAGGAACACTGGAAAGCCGATCGATGCTTCGGTATGTTGATCGACGGCCGCGCCCAACCAACCGGTCTGAGGCGACGAGGTTCAGACGCGACGCTACTCATTGTTTTCAACAGTTTTCACGAACCGGTGCCCTTTGCCATTCCCGCAACGGTCGGTAGCGAGCACTGGTCACTGCTGCTGGACACCAACGACGCCTCGGCAATTCAGGCCAAGTCCTTCAAGTCCGGCGACAAATACGAAGCCGCCGGACGCTCTCTTCAATTGTTTGTTTTAGCGCCGGATGCACAGATCTGACGAAGTCTAGGGCGCTCGGAGTCGGCGCGTCGCCCAAGCGCCAACCCAGTTTGCCTGCCGGACGATCCTTGGGGCGTTTCTTCTGGCTTGCGCGCCATATCCCATCCACAAGCTCAACGTCCGAAGATTCGTTTCCGTGTCTCCGCCACGCAAAAAACGACGTAGGCGCTCGCCAGAACAACCGTCGCACACGCCAGCCAAACCAAGCCGAATGCCAACCACGCACCGCCGGTGTCATGGATTTGAAAGATATGCACGATCACAGCGTAGAAACCCGCCAACCCTGACGAAATCTTCATGGGAACGGAACCAAACAGGATCGCTAGCGGCATCGCCGCCCAAACACCGCGAGGTGGAATCGGCGGAACTTTGTTTCTTTGTGACCTAGGTGGTTCCGACCTATATTCTTGAGCCATGTTTCGATGATAAGTACATGGTGCGCCGCCCTCCACCCGTTGTGCCCTGAAGGTTATGGCGCCTTCAGCCTGGCTCCTTGCTTCCTGGAAGTCTCCAGTCTCGTAATGCCGCTTACCGCGCTTGGGTCTGTCGGGCCTTTAACATAACGCGAAGCAAACGTCAGAAACGTCGGCCAGTTTGGCGCCGGAGTGTGCCCTTCACTGTGTTGGCGAAACCCGAGACTACCGTCGATCACTGGGGTTTCGATCGGCGGAAACACGATGGTGCCGAGATCCTTCTTGCCGAGCAGCCGGTAGACTGGTCCAGCCCCCACTTCCGCTAGAAAGGTGCCCTTGGAGTCCGCCCAGCCGTCTCCCTGCGTGGCTCCGCCCCCGACGAATACGGGCCGCGGCGCGCACATCGCGATCAATTCGTGGGAATCCACCGGTAAATCGGTCGGCGTCAGCGGACCCGCGTACTTTATAAAGTTGCCATCGAACCAGTGATATTCTCCGGCGCCAGCAAGGTTACCAATCTGTTCGCCAAAATTCCGCCGGTAAAGCTCAGCGCCTCCTGCCCCTGACGAACTGATGTACGCAATCGCAAAGCGCGAGTCATACGCCATTGCAACCAATGCCGTTTTTCCGTAACGCGAATGGCCCTCGATCCCCACTTGCTTGGCATCTACAGATCTGTCGGTCTCGAAATAGTCCAGCGCGCGGCTCGCGCCCCAAGCCCAGGCACGCAGCGTGCCCCAATCGTCCAGCTTGCGCGGCTGCCCTTTGTTGACCAGCCCGATGATCCCTTCGGTCAGGCCATCACCCTTGTCCGCCTGAAAGCTCGTAGGAATGATCACCGCATAACCCCAACCTTTGGCGAGGAGTTGCTGCTGCCAGGTAGGACCTTTCGCGGCAACCATTTGCGCGGCGATTGCCGGGAAACGTTTCGCCATCTCCGCCATAAATTCCTGGCTGAAGCTGAGTTCCAACAGTAACGGCACCGGCCCGGCAGCGTTCGCAGGTGTCGTCAACGTCAAATTAATGTTCACCGAGATGAGCGGATACGCAGCGTTGTCTACGCGCCCGACGAGCTTCTTGGTGATAACTGGCACGTCACCATTGAACTCGTGGTCGGTGCTAGCGACTTCCCAATTTACCTTCGGCGTGATTCGCGGCATTCGTCCGTAGATCTCGCGGTCATAATCCTCCTCAATCTCTGGCCGCCGCTGCTCCCACCAAAGTTTCGCGGTCGTTACCGGTTTGCCGTTCTTCAACACCAATGGATCCGGCAGCGCTCTATAAGGAGTTGCTTTCGATTCGTCGTAATTTGCCGCATTGGGTGACTTGGGATCGCCATCCGCGCCACGGCGGATGGAAGTCATGTGGAGCAAATCCATGATTCGCTGGTGATCCTGGTCGGCGGTCAAATGCACCGGCGTTACCTGGTCGTTCTTGCTCTGCGGCTTTTCCGGACCGGCGCCGCTTTTCGCTGATGGCAGGCTCAATGCGAGCAACGCCACGCCGGTGAACCATCCCACATACAGCTGCTTGAACACGATTGTTTCCTCGAATCTGAAGAAAATGCAATTTGCGGAGCGCCACTGAACTTACAGTTTCTGATTGGCGGCTTCAAGTTGATTGTTGCTGTGCGGCCGCGAGGCAACCGATACTTGAAGCATTGTCGAGAAAGGACCCCGGTTACGCAAAAGATTATGAATGGCGATGCGCTCCTTGACCCGGTACGAAACGCGCTGAATAGCATTCACGCACACTTTGCAGTTGGCCGCGCACCGGCGCGGCGTTATCCCGAGGAGGTCGCACCATTCGCGGTCATCGACGATGCCAGCGAACGCACATTGGCGTGGCTCGAAGCGCTATTGGCGCCTGGTGAGCAGGTCTACATCTTTAACGAACCACCGTCGGAGACGAACAGGCTGGCGGTCGGACCGCCCTTGCACACGTTTCAGATGCTAGGGCCGGAGCCTCCCTCGGTCGAGATGCGTGAAAATGAAGCGAGCTCAGTTTTGATGGGCCCTGAAGACGCGGGCGAGATGTTCGAACTCATTTCGCTCGCGTTCGCTGGTTTCTATCGTCCGCGCACCTATGAAATGGGAACGTACTACGGGATTCGTGTCGATGGGAAATTGGTCGCCATGGCAGGGGAACGATTGTGCATGACTGGGTACCGCGAAATCAGCGGCGTTTGCACTCATCCGGCGCACACCGGCAAAGGCTACGCCAGGACCCTGGTCATGCGCCTGCTGCAGGGTCACGCGGTCGCAGGCGTCAAATCCTTTCTGCACGTCGGCAAAGCCAATACTCGCGCGGCAGCTCTCTATGAGCGAATGGGATTCCGGGTGCTGAGATCTATCGCTTTATGGCCGATCTCGCGCAAACCCTAGCGCGCACCCGGAACCGGATCAGGTGTAATTCCGCATGGTGGCAAGACTTAACACTGGAGTGAACTCCTTTTGTTAGAATCTCCGGCTCCGGTATTCGCCATTTAAGAGCGTGTGTTTAGCGGTTCCATTCGAGTCACCCGTTTGAAAAAGAGATGGACCTCGAAATTTCAAGCCCGGCAAATCGTCGCAACACTGCCGCTCGATGTCCGTGGCGGATTCTGCTCGCGATCGCCGCACCGATTGGCATCCTTGTTCTGAGTTTGGCGCTGGATGGCTGCTCCCAATCGCCCAAAGAACCAATAGCGTTGACGTTTCTCGATCCGGAATGGTCTCACGACTCGCAAGAGCGGCGATCGATTTCCGAGGATGTCTTGCAGGAGTTCACGCGGACAACCGGGATTCGAGTCACGCACTTGCCCTCTCCAGAGAACTCGCCTGCACAACTGGCGTTGGCGCTGGATCTACTCAACAAGTCAGCGCCCACCCCCGATGTCTACGGCATAGACGTGATCTGGCCGGGAATTCTGAACCAATATTTGGTCGACCTGAAACCACATTTCGCACCGGAAATTGCCTCTCAAGATCCGGAACTCGTGGCTAACTACACAGTGAAAGGCAAACTGGTGGCGGTGCCGTATCACGCAGATATAGGCGCGTTGTACTATCGAACGGACCTTATCCAGAAATATGGCTACCGCGAACCGCCGCAAACCTGGGATGAACTTGAGAAAATGGCCGCGCGGATTCAGGAAGGCGAGCGCGCGAAAGGTGCCAAGGATTTTTGGGGTTTCGTGTGGCCTGGAACGGCCAGCGAAGGATTGACCTGCAACGCCTTGGAGTGGCAATTCGCCGAGGGCGGCGGCCGAATGATCGAACCGGGCGGCACGATAAGCGTCAACAATCCCAAGGCAATTCGGGCCTGGGAACGCGCCGCGCGATGGGTGGGTTCGATCTCACCTCCGAGCGTAATCTCTTACGAGGAATGGGATGCAGCAAATGCGTTCTGGACTTCCGGGAGGGCCGCATTTTTTCGCGGTTGGACTTCGGACTACTTTATCAGCCACCCGGTGAACTATGCCGTTTCCGGACAATCTGGTTTGACAAGTGTTTCTGGCGGAGCAGTTGCGCGCGCGGGTATGTTGGGTGGGTTCGGTCTGGCCATTTCGCGATCGTCAGCACATCCGCTTCAGGCCGTGGAGCTGATCCGCTTTTTGTTGCGTAAGGAAGCCGAACTAGAAGAAAAGCGCACCCATTCGGAGCCGCCCAAGCGCCCTGCGTTGTACGAATTGCCCACGATTCTGACCGCTTACGCCCGCGCGGCTAACTCCGGCGGGAAGCCGGGGAGTGGCGTTGTCACCCGCCCTTCGACCATCACTGCTCAGAAATACGAAGAGGTGTCACGAGCGTACGTTCGGACGGTGCACTCGGTCTTGACCGGGAAACTCAAAGCACCGGCAGCGGCGGATGCACTCGAGAGGGAACTCGTGGGAATCACCGGCTTTTGAAACCGGCAAACCGTGAGCGGCGTTCCATACGCAAAACGGTCCAACACGTCCCGACGCGGAGATGAGTTCAGTTTCCTAAACGATGCGGCGGGGTGTCGAGCTTAGCGCTGTTGCGCCAAGGGCGACGCAGGTGGCGATCGAAAGGAGTACGAAGTGACCGCAGAAACTTCCCATTGGATGCGACGCGCGGCCGGCCAAGCCCTCGGCCTCCGTCGGACCAAGATCGGGCGCCGCCTCGGTTGGTGCTTCGTCTTGATCATCCTGTTGATGTCAGCCGGGCATGCGCTCCTGTTGTGGCAGTTCCATGTCGTCCATGTGCAAGCAAACCGGCTCAAAGGCGTAGACCAGGAACTGATTGCGGTCTTGCGCTTCCAAACGGCCTTGCGATCCTTTCATAGCCATCTCAATGAACTTGCACTATCGCAAGACACGCGACGCCTCATGCAGGAATCCGCGGCCCTTCATACCACGCTTTTGCAAGATGCCCAGCAAACGCACGCCGCTTTTGATGGGTTGCCTACCCAGGTCCATCCGGACCCCACCGTGCTGGCCACTTTGGAAGCGATCCAGAGCTCGTTGCCTTCGCATCTGGACGCAATTCGGGCGTTGGCTGCGTCTGGCGACTGGATGGCATTGCATGTGCGACTGCTCAACCAGGTGGAACCACTCGAATCGCTCAGCGCCGAACTAGTCCAAGATGTTGATCGCGACGTCGCCGGCGAAAGAGCGCAGGCTGTCGTACACATCGAGGGAGCGGAGCGGCGCATGCTCTGGATCGTGCCAATCACCGGCTTGATAACGCTGCTATTTGCCGGGGCCCTCGGCGTGGTCATCACCAGAAGCATCACGGGTCCTCTCGAAGGCTTGCTGGCAGGCTCCAGAGCCTTGGCGCGCGGTGAATTTGAGCATCAAATCCGCGTGACGGGAGAGGATGAACTCGCCCACCTTGGAGCTGCTTTCAACGATACCGCCGAAAAGCTTCAATCTTTGTACGAGGATTTGAGCAGCCGGGAAGAAAGGCTTCGAGAGAGCGAAAAGGAGCTCCGGCAACTCATCGAGTTCGTGCCTGCGCATGTTTTCGTTCTCCAGCCTGACGGGCGGGGTATCTACGCCAATCGGGCAATTCTCGATTACTACGGTTTCACGCTGGAAGAATGGATGGCCGAGGGAGTTCCCGAGAAAGTAGTGCATCCCGAAGATCTCGAGCGCTATCTAGCAGCACGGCAAAAGGGTCTTTCCCGCTCGATGGCGTTCGAAACAGAAATCCGAAGGCGCCGAAAGGATGGCCAATTCCGTTGGTTTCTGTGCCGCTTCAACCCAATGCAAGATGAAAAGGGAAACATCTTGCGCTGGTACGTGGCGCAGACCGACGTGGAAGAGGCCAAACAGGCGGCGCAAAGGACCCAGAACGAAAATTTAGCCCTACGCGAGGAAGTCGTGCGCTCTTCGATGTTCGAGGAGATTGTCGGTTCATCAGAGACGCTAGTCAAAGTTTTGTCCGACGTTGCCCGCGTCGCAGCGGCGGACTCGACGGTTCTCATTTTGGGCGAAACTGGAACGGGCAAGGAGTTGATCGCGCGGGCCATCCACAAACAGTCGAATCGTGCCGGCCGGGCGTTTATTCGGGTGAATTGCGCGACGATTCCGAACTCGCTCATCTCTTCGGAGCTCTTTGGTCACGAGAAGGGTGCGTTCACGGGTGCGTTTCAACGCCGGCTCGGCCGGTTCGAATCCGCCGATGGCGGAACGATTTTCCTCGATGAAATTGGCGAACTTCCAGCCGAGACGCAAGTTGCACTTTTACGGGTCCTTCAAGAGCGAGAATTCGAGCGCCTCGGAAGCAGCCAGCCAATCTCTGTCGATGTGCGCATTCTCGCAGCGACCAATCGTGATTTGAAGGCTGCCGTGGCGAGCGGTTCTTTTCGGTCCGATTTGTTCTACAGATTGGACGTCTTTCCCATTCAACTCCCTTCGCTGCGTGACCGCTCGGACGACATTCCCCTGCTGGTGGAATATCTTATCGAGAGGTATGCCAAGAAAGCGGGGAAGAGGATCCGGAACATTCAGAGGAAGACTTTAGACCTATTCCAAGCCTATGACTGGCCGGGAAATATTCGCGAACTGCAAAACGTGGTCGAAAGAGCGGTCTTGCTGTGCGACGGAGATACTTTTTCCGTGGATGCGACGTGGTTGAAGCAGGATACGCGTCGCGAAGCGCGACCCGCCGCTACGCCCGTTCGAGGTCTCGGGAAGCTGGAAGCGGATCAGGAGCGCCGCCTGATCGAGGCCGCCTTGGTCGCAAGTGGCGGTCGAATCTCTGGCCCGTTGGGCGCGGCTGCGAAGCTTGGTATTCCCCGGCAGACCCTGGAATCGAAAATCGTCAGCTTGGGAATCAACAAATCTAAATTCCAAACAGGATGATACTCCACAGCAAAGTTCGTACTAGAAATCGATTCACCCTACGGTAACCTCCCGGACCAATCCGTCTCGACTCGTTCTCCAGCCAGCGCGCCCCTGCCTTGTTCAGCCCTTATTATTTTGTATCTTTGTGATCGATGATCGGCTTTTCCAATGCCGGAAATCAGCATTTGCCGAAGTTCGGCACCAGCAAGAGAGAGCGAAGCTTCGTAAATCCAGCAACTTGCAGTTGGCGTAGGAGTTGCACCACTAGGGGCATGAGTTCAAACGCATGACGCTTCGGATCGAACGCAATTCTCGAGGCGGGTCCACGGTACTGAAACTGATTGGGCAGATTCGTTCCAGCGACATCGAAGAGGTGACCGCACAGATGAGGAACGGCGATTCGCCCGCGGTTCTGGATTTGGACGAGCTGTCACTTGTGGACGCGGCGGTAGTGCGCTTCCTCGGCGGATGCGAGCACAGCGGGTTGGAATTGCGGAACTGTCCACCGTACATCCGGGAGTGGATCAAGAGGGAAAAGGATCGGGAATAGCCGAAAGCATGCGGCAGCGGAACAAAGGCTAAACAAACTGGGGGGAACATGGCACCGACGACTGCGCAATTGTCTTGGGGGCAGAGGCTCTCGACGGGTTATGACGGTGCGAAGCATCGCGGAACTGCGCGCCGCACGTCTCGCGGATCTACATTAGGCGAAGTAAATCTAAACGCATTCGACCAACTTTATGAGCAAAGCGCCCCGCGCGTTTTAAAGACCCTGTACCGGATTACAAGGAATCGCGAGGATGCGGAAGACGCGCTTCAAGAGGCATTCCTGAATGCTTACGTTCACGCAAAGGATTTTGATGGCAGGTCCAGTTTTGCTACATGGTTTACGCGGATTGCCATCAATGCCGCGCTGATGATTGTTCGCAAGAAACGCACTCATCCCGAACATTCGATCGACGATGACGGTGGCGATGCGGGCGCGGCTCCGAAGACGTGGATAGTCTTGGACACTGCGGCAAACCCCGAGAGGCTGTACGCGCAGGTGGAACGCGAGGGAATCTTGAAGGCCGCGGTGGGTGACCTGCGGCCGACGATCCGCAAAGCGGTCGAGATCGGACAACTGCAAGATCGGACCATGCGGGAGACCGCCGCCGCCCTGGGAATTTCCGTTGCGGCTGCCAAAGCTCGATTGTTCCACGCGCGGGCCGCTTTGCGAAAATCGTGCAGGCTCCGCTCGATGACCAAGGCGTGGTTTCCCGGGCGAGGCTTTCAAGTCTGTGGAACACGCAATGGTGAGATTCAGCGGCACGCTTGATGTGAAAAAGTAAAAGTCCGGGCAGGCTCTTTACGTATCTCCACTTAAAACGAGGAGGAATATCCCATATACCGACGAAGGACGGGACACAGATTTGTTACAAGGACTGGGGGAAGGGACAGGTTTTCAGCCACGGTACTCCGCTCGGTGCTGACACCTGGGAAGACCAGATGCTGTTTCTGGCCGGGAGCGGCTTCCGGTGTGTTGCGCATCACCGACGTGGTCATGGCAGGTCGTGACTGCCCTGTATTTGAATTTCTTTGTCTGGATCGTTCAAATGTTCCAAAAGGCCCCGGCCCTGAAAGCACTGGCCCCGACACAGACCGAGGCGCTGTTCAAGGTCACGCAACTTGCGGCATTGGTCGTTTTCGCCCTGCTTGGCATTTTTGCGGCGCGCAGGTTTCGGAACGAACAGTTACGCACAGCGTGATCTCTCGCTGTCGCGCTCCCGGATTACGCGGCATTTCATTCTTAGCGTAAGGCGCGTACAGTACGGTGTCGTAACAGGACGTCAGAACAGCGGCGTTCAAGGACGCCGCCACCTGTCCGTTCTCCACCCGGCCGTGGTCGCAAAAGGAATAAGGAATGTCAAAAATGAAATCAAAACGCTTGAATCCACTGATGGGCCGTGTGCCCGAGACGACATTCTCGATACCCTGGATTCTGCTAGCCCTCTCCATTTCAGTTGCTCTCGCGAGTTGCCAGAGCGACAAAGCGGCTTCGCAGCCCCCAGCGCCTGAAGTGGAAGTCGTCGGCGTGCAGCAACAGGACGTCCCCATCTACAACGAATGGGTCGCGACCTTGGATGGCTACGAAAACGCGCAGATACAACCCCAGGTAACTGGATATCTGATTGCGCAGAACTACAAAGAAGGCTCGTCTGTCCGCAAGGGTCAAGTTCTCTTCGAGATCGATCCTCGCCCGTTTCAGGCTGTGTTGGATCAGTCCAAGGCGCAACTCGCGCAAGCCCAAGCGCAATTAGGCAAGACCAAGCTGGACGTGGACCGCGACACTCCGCTGGCGAAAGAGCGAGCCATAGCCCAGAGTCAGTTGGACAACGACATTCAAGCAAAACTGGCCGCAAGCGCCGCGGTGAAGTCAGCGGAGGCCCAGGTCGAGCAAGCGCAATTGAACCTCGAGTTCACGCACGTTACCTCACTCTTGGACGGAATTGCAGGAATCACGCAAGTCCAAATCGGAAATCTCGTGAATCCCACGTCAACGTTGACGTCAGTTTCGCGGGTAAATCCCATCAAGGCATATTTCCCGATCAGCGAGCAGACCTACATGCATTTCGCAAAACGAATCAACGCCAGCAGTCAAGCGGACGCTCCATCGGACGCTCCGCCCCTCGAACTGATTCTGGCTGACGGCACGGTATATCCCCAAAAGGGCAAAATGCTTTACACGGACCGCCAGGTCGACATCACCACGGGGAGTATTCGCATCGTTTCTGCTTTTCCAAATCCCAACAACATCCTCCGGCCCGGCCAATTCGGGCGCGTGCGCGCCGCCACCGAAACCGTGAGTGGCGCGTTGCTGATTCCCCAACGAGCGGTGACCGAACTTCAAGGAATGTTCCAGGTGGCGGTCGTGGGCGATGAAAACAAGGTTACCGTGCGCGCGGTCAAAGTCGGCGACCGCGTCGGTTCGATGTGGATCATTCAAAGCGGCGTGAAGCCCGGGGAACAGGTAATAGTCGAAGGCCTGCAAAAGGTTCGCGATGGATCGGTTGTGAAGCCAAAACAGAGCAGTCCGAAAGGCAGCTGACCCATGTCTAAGTTTTTCATCAACCGTCCCATTGTGGCCATGGTGATCGCCATTGTTATGGTGATTGTGGGTTCCGTCGTCATTACGAGCCTTCCGGTGGCATTGTTCCCCAATATCGTTCCGCCCGAGGTTCAGGTGCTCGCAACGTACGTCGGGGCCGACGCCCAGACAATCGAGCAATCCGTCGCCACTCCTATCGAGCAGCAAATGAGCGGCGTCGACAATATGAACTACATGTATTCGCTAAATTCCACCGCCGACGGCCAAATGCGCTTGATCGTAGACTACGATGTAAAGACCGACCCCAACACCGATCTCATTCTGACGCAGATGCGCTCGACACAAGCTGCATCGCAGCTTCCGGCCGACGTCAACAATTTTGGAATCACCACGCAGAAAACCGTCACAGCGCCTCTCATGCTCATGACGTTGTACTCTCCCAATGGCACGTATGACGCGCAGTTCCTGTCCAACTATGCCTATATCAATCTCGCGGACCAGATCACGCGACTCTATGGCATCGGAAGCGTGCAGATCTTCGGCGCAGGGCAGTACGCGATGCGTTTGTGGGTAAAGCCCGACCAGCTTGCCAAACTTGCCATCACCGTGCCCGAAATCGTCTCGGCCATCCAGTCGCAGAATACCGTGAATCCCGCGGGGCAAGTCGGCAGCGAGCCGGCGCCAAAAGGGCAAGAGTATACGTACTCGGTCCGAGCACAGGGGCGGCTGTCCTCTCCCGAAGAATTCGATCAAATCGTGGTTCGTGAATCCCCCGGCGGAGCGGTCGTCCGGCTGAAAGATGTTGCCCGCGTCGAGCTCGGCGCGCAGAACTACAGCGTGCTGGGCCGTCTGAACGGCAAACCGGGAGCCATTATCGCGGCGTACCAGTTGCCTGGGTCAAATGCGGTGCAAGCCGCCGACGGCCTGAAGAAACTGATGACCGAAGTGAAGACGCGCTTTCCTCACGACATCGACTACGTCGTATCGCTGGATACCACCAAAGCAGTCACAGAAGGGATGAAGGAAATCATTCTGACCCTGGTCATCGCCATCGTCCTGGTGATCATCGTCGTCTACATCTTTTTGCAGGGATGGCGCGCCACGTTAATTCCATTGCTGGCCGTCCCCGTTTCCTTGGTCGGAACATTCATGTTTTTCCCGCTGTTCGGATTTTCGATCAATACGCTCTCATTGTTTGGCCTGGTGCTGGCTATCGGTCTAGTGGTCGACGACGCCATCGTCGTAGTCGAAGCGGTGGAGCGACACATCGAAGACGGTATGGCGCCGAAGGCCGCGGCGCTCAAAGCCATGGAGGAGATTTCGGGTCCGGTCGTTGGCATCGCACTGGTTCTTTCGGCGGTCTTCATCCCGACGGCTTTTATTCCCGGCATTACCGGACGCCTCTATCAGCAATTCGCCGTGACCATCGCGATTTCCGTGATCTTGTCCGCTTTCAACGCTCTCACTCTCAGCCCAGCGCTCGCTGCTCTACTGCTTCGGCCGAAGACAGACAGTGGAGGCTTGCTCAAAAGATTCTTCAACTGGTTCAACCGTGGCTTTGAAAGTGCCACGAATGCGTATGTTCGTCTCTGCGGAATCCTCATCCGCAAGAGCGTATTCGCACTCATTTTGTTGGTGGCTTTTGCGGCTGCGGCGGGGTTCTTCGGGAGCAAGATTCCATCGAGCTTCTTGCCCGACGAAGATCAGGGCTACCTTTACATCAATCTCCAACTGCCGAATGCCGCTTCTTTGCAACGTACTGATGAAGTGGCCACGAAGATTGAGGATGCGCTGGCCAAAACGCCGGGTATCCAATACACCACCAGTGTTATCGGGTTCAGCTTGTTGAGTTTTGTGCGCACCAGCTACAACGCTTTCTTTTTCGTCACTCTGAAACCATGGGGTGAACGCAAGGCTCGTACCGAACAGCTTCAAGAGATCAAACAGCGTGTTAACAGATCACTCGGCGGGATTCCGGAGGGCATCGCTTTTTCTTTTTCGCCGCCGGCAATTCCTGGAGTCGGTACCTCGGGTGGATTTACCTTCGCGCTCGAAGATCGCGCGGGCAATGATGTTCAGTTTCTGGCTACCAACCTGCAAACGTTCCTCGCTGCCGCACGGAAACGGCCGGAAATAGCTGGCTTAAGCACCACCTTCTTGCCCAGCGTGCCACAGCAGTTTATCGACGTGGACCGCGACAAGGTCATCAAGCAGGGTGTCGCCGTCAGCGACGTCTACAAGACGATTCAGGCCTTTATGGGCGGCCTCTTTATCAATTACTTCAACCGCTTTGGACGACAGTGGCAGGTGTACATCGAAGCGGAAGGCGAATACCGGACTCGCGCCGAGAATGTCGGTCAGTTCTTCGTGCGAAACAATAAAGGTGAAATGGTACCGCTCTCTGCACTCACGCGATTCGAAGCGCGCCCCGGGCCGGAGTTCACTATGCGCTATAACGAGTACCGCGCCGCACAAATCAACGGTGCCGCCTCCCCGGGATTTAGCGCCGGTCAAGCCATGGCTGCCCTGGAAGAGGTTTTCGCGCAAACCATGCCGCGAGAGATGGGCTTCGACTACATGGGAATGTCCTTTCAGGAAAAGAAGGCGCAGCAAGGCGTTCCCGCGTCCGCTGTCTTTGGGTTTTCCCTGCTGTTCGTGTTCCTCATTCTGGCCGCTTTATACGAAAGTTGGTCGCTCCCGTTCAGCGTACTCCTGAGCACACCGATTGCAGTTTTCGGGGCGTTTGCGATTCTATGGTTACGCCGCACGGTTCTTGGAGCTTTTCTGCCGAGCTACATGGTGCAGATCGAAAGCGATGTCTATTCGCAAATTGGATTGGTCATGCTCATCGGTTTGGCGGCCAAGAACGCTATCTTGATCGTCGAATTCGCCAAGGATCAGTACGAAGAAGGGAAGCCACTGGTGGATGCCGCGCTGGCAGGGGCGCGGTTGCGTCTTCGGCCGATTCTGATGACGTCGTTTGCGTTCATCCTGGGCACGGTGCCGCTGTGGACAGCTACCGGGGCAGGTTCGGTATCGCGTCAGATCATGGGAACCACGGTCATAGGAGGAATGCTGGCAGCGAGCCTGATCGGAATTTTCTTTATTCCGGTGGTCTTCTACGTCGTGGAGAAGTGGTCCGGGGCCGGCAAGGAACGCCAATCAGGGGCGCTGCAGCAGAGAGTGGCGCCCGCCGAGGGCAATTGACATGAACAAGTCCATCCCTTTCGCGATCGTCGCAACTCTTTGTTGCGGCTGCACGGTCGGGCCGGATTACAAAAAGCCCGCCGTGACGGTCCCATCCTCTTACCGCGGGTTGGCCCCGGAAGCCAGCGCGAACAACGGCTCCAGCCTTTCCCTCGGCGATCAAAAATGGTTTGAAGTGTTCCAGGACGAGCAACTCCGCGCGTTGATACGAACCGCGCTGGAACAGAACTATGACGTGCGCATCGCCGGCACTCGCATCCTGGCGGCGCGGGCGCAACTCGGAATCACACGAGCAGACCAGTATCCCAACGTCTCCGGTGGGGCTAGCTTGGTGGATCAACGAAGCTCCAGGTCTCCGTTAGGTCCGGCTTTTGAAGAAGGTGTGGGATCGCTGAATGTATCGGCCGCTTGGGAACTCGACTTTTGGGGCAAATTTCGCCGAGCCACGGAAGCCGCCCGTGCGAACCTGCTTGCCAGCGAAGCAGCTCGCCAAGAGGTAATTGCCACTCTCGTCGCCAACGTTTCGGCCGCGTACTTTCATCTTCGCGCGCTCGACTTGGAGCTCGAAATCTCGCAGCGCACCCTCGGGTCTCGCCAGGAATCGCTGCGGCTCACGCACATTCTGGCTGACGGCGGTTCAACATCCATGCTCGACGTGCGTCAAGCCGAACAATTGGTGTTCACCGCCACGGCCGAAATTCCGGCGCTCGAGCAGCAAATCGAGCAGCAAGAAAATCTGATCAGCACGCTACTCGGAAAGAACCCCGACACCGTTGCGCGCGGACAAAAGCTGACCGAACAAGCGCATCTACCGGAGATACCAGCGGGCATCACCTCCGCGCTGCTGGAACGCCGGCCCGACATTCGTGCGGCGGAACAACAATTGATCGCAGCAAACGCCGAAATCGGTGTTGCCCGGGCCGCATATTTTCCTCAAATCTCACTAAGTGGGGACGCCGGATTTGAGAGCCTGGCGCTCAGCAATCTCTTCAGTGGCCCTGCGGGGGCCTGGACCTACGGAGCCTCGATTACACAGCCTATCTTCACCGCGGGCAGAATCCGGTCGAACGTGCGCTTCGCAGAAGCACAGCAGCAAGGCGCGCTGCTGTTCTACGAGCAGACAATTCAAGGCGCCTTCCGCAACGTGTCCGACGCTTTGATTGCAAACCGGAAATCCAAAGAATTCCGAGCCCAGCAGGAACTCTTGTTTCAATCCGCGCAGGACGCAGCGCGCCTCTCGCACATGCGCTATAACGGCGGCGTCACCGGGTACCTCGAAGTGTTGACCAACGAGACCAACGCATTTTCCGCGGAACTCGAACTCGTGCAGGCTCAGCTCAACGAGCAATTGGCTCTAGTGCAGGTCTATCAGGCTCTCGGCGGCGGCTGGCAATAGGTTTCGCAACAATATCAGCCGGCGCTGATGGTGGAATTTGCACGGCGGGTCTTGACGCTGTAGCTTGCGGGTTCCGCTAAAACGCCTTGTGATAACGCACATCAACTCCATACCCACCATATTCGTCACGGAGCACCGAAATGCTGACGTTACGCTTCACCTGGTATTGCACTTGAATGCTCTGGTTCTGCGCAGAGGTAACATCGGTACTAAAGGTTAGAAGAATATTCCCGGACACACGCTGTTGCACCGCCACCTGAGATCCTGGATTTTGATTGTTGCCCCCGAGCGGGTTGACCGTTAGTTGCGAGATACCCGTCAGTCTCTGGATCTGTGACGCGACCTGGCTTCCAGCCGCGCTTGCCACCGCCGATTCGGCCGCCACCGAAGCCGGTGTTGAAGCGTTCGATGCCGCGTCCGCGGTGGTCTGTCCAAACGCGAGGAGGTTGACGATATCCGCAGTAGAGAGCGAAGGGTCGGAGGTGTAGGTAATCTTCAGGCGGTCGATAGGTCCGGTGAGATTTACGGTGATCGTATAGCGATCGACGACCGTGTTGACATACAGACTCACCACGGGTTCGGTGCGAACGGCGTTGGCGAAAGCGATCGTACCGCTCTGAATCTCGAAGCGCTTGCCGAGAAAAAATACCTCACCGCTCGTTAGCGATATCCTGCCGAGAATGATGGGGTTCGCCAACGTGCCCACTGCGTTGAGATTTGCCGATCCCGCGATACTGACCTGACCGCTGGCAAGATTCAAATCCTCCGCGGATTGTACCGCGACACTCAGCTTCACATTGTGAGCCAAGCTCGACGTATCGGTGACCGTATTGTCATTCGAAAAGTGACTCGCTATCTCTGCCAAATCCGCGCCCTGATTGAACGACAACGTATGGACCGTAACACGCCCTCCCAACGTGGAGGCCGTGGTCGCACCGCTTAGAAAAAGATTGGCGTCGACTACCGCACGGACTCCGTTCTGTCTCACGCGTACTGAATTTGCATCGAGCGCCAGGGTGAAGCTCGAGTTTTGCCCGTAAATCGCGGACCCGGCAACAGAAATAGTTCCTCCCCCGGCCGTCCCGGAGAGTTTCGCGATCTGCAAACGATTCCCGTCAACGGATATGTCACCGTTTAGCGATTCGATGCCGACCGGCAAATCATCGGAGGTGTACGCTGCGTTGACGATGCGCACGCGTCCGTGAATCGCCGGATGAGTTCTCGAGCCCTTCGCCTGCATCTCGACGTTTACTTGTCCAGAGGAATGGCCGCCGCCGGTCCAATCTTGAAGAAGGCCCAAATCCAGAGTGCCATTCGCCGTAAGGTTCATCTCGCCGGTTCCTTGGACCGGGACCGATCCTTCAACGTCGATGTCCGTGCCATTTCCTTTCAGTTCCGCGTTACGTACCTGCACCACGCCGCCATGATAGTCGAGCGTGACGGGGTTCGCATTCGAGAGGCTTACCGACTTCGTTTGCAGCCGAATCGTCGGAATTTCCGCATGGCCCTGAATTTTCGCCAACTCCTTCAGCGGACCATCGAGCGAGGCATGCAGCTCCAGTTGGCCTGAAGCGCCTTGCGCGCGTCCGGGCATGAATTTGGTCAGTAACGGACCGATCGCCACCACGCCGGTATCGAGTGCCAGTTTTGCGAAATACGCGCCCGTCAAATCCACGCCACCTTTCACTTGGAGAGAGTTTTGATCAACCGTCGAGCGAAGGGTGAGGTCTGCATGCTTGCCCTGGACACGTATCTGGGCATCCACACCCGTAAAGTTTTCTCCGCGCACCCGAAGTGAAGGAATTTGCGCCCGTCCGGTTAACTCTGGATCGTCGAACGTTCCGCTGCCCGAAAAGTTGGCGGTCAATATACCCGTCACCGAATCCTCGTTCTGCTGCAGGACGCGCACCTGCTCAAGCTTCAGGTTCTGTGTATTCACTTCGGTTTGATAGCGGCGCGTCTTGGGATAGTAGCTGCCCTTCGCCACGACCGAACCCGCCGACGCGGTGGCTCGCGCGGTCAGTTGCACAACCTGTTTGTCTGCATTGAAATCGGCGTCCAGCGCGTTCAGCGGTTCGTTCCAGGCGATCGCGCGGACAAGCTCCACGTGGCCTCGGCCCACGGGCTCGTGTTCCGATCCGCTCAGCGACAACTCTCCATTGAGAAGGCCAGCAAGTGGATAGGAGGTCTTGCCAATGCGTTGGATCTCAGCGACAGACACATTGTGAATTTGCGTATACAGCGCCAAAGGTGCCACGGGATCGAGCGACCAATGAACAAGTTTGACGCTGCCGCTGAAACTGACGCGTTCCTTTTCCTCACCTGTCAAACTGCCGTCATCGAGTCTTAACGAGCGGGAATCGACGCCGACGCGTGTTCTAAGCGTGTGCCACGTCGTGCCTTCAATGTGTATGTCTGTACCCGTGACTTGCCCCTCAAGGTGGGGGTTCTTTACCGTGCCCGACATCCTTCCTGTAAATTCGGCAGCTCCGTGTAGGTCGTACGTTGCCATGCTGCTGGGTCCGTTCGACGGCGTTACGGTTGAGACTAACTCACTAAGCTCATGCAGATCGCTCGTCGCAAAGCGCAGATGCAAAGCTGAATTGCCGCTGAGAACGCCATTGATGCTAACTTGCGAACTGTTAGCCCGCAGCGTCGAGGGTCCGAACAAGGCCCGATCCTTGGCAGCTTCATACTCGACGCTGACATTCCCCTCCAGGGGTATGACGTCGTTTCCCGCCACGAAACCAGGCGGACGGCGGATCGCTCCTCGTGCTTGTATCATTGCATCGCGAATATTATTTTTCCAATCGGCGCCCATATCCACGTCCGCCAGCCCAGCAACCTTGACGGCTTGCGAGGTATTTGCGCCCAACTCGTTACTGGCTTGCCGTAACGACGCACCGCGAATAGCCAGGCGGATTTGACCGGCATTCGTGTGCAAATTGATGACATCTGAGTCCGATGTCACTGTTCCCCCGAACGCCTCCGCCCGGATGCCCTCCATGCGAAGCTCGCCGCGCTCAAGTCGATAAGTGCCTCGGACCGCCCGCAATGTAACTTTCGATCCATTCGCTGGGACGCTCAGCGCGCGACTCTCCAAATGACCGTCCAGAGAGGTTTGCTCCAGGAAGGTCCGCCCACGTGGGCCGCGATACGTAACGCCTCCTTGCAAGAACATTTCGCCCGACGGTAGGGACGCGTTCTCGGTGATCCGGCGAAGATCTTCCCCCAAAAGGGCTGCTTGGTATTCACCCTTGAATACCGGGTTCTTGTAGTTGGTCAAATCGCCGCGCAATTTCAGACGCGAATGCAAGGTCGCCAGATCGAGTCTCTCGACCAGGCAGTGCGTGCCGTCCGTTACAAAGTCTAGCTCCGCCGAATGTTCGACCGTTCGCACACCAGTCGTTGCGATGCGGCCTGTATCGTAGGCAATCTGTCCTTTGTAGGAGTTCGTCGCGCGGTCGAGAGCAATCTGGCTGTGAACGTTTCGCAACTCCGCCGACAACGGAATCGTGCGATCGTCGTAATGAATCAGGCCGTTGCGAACGATCAAGATCCCCACCTGTGCGTGGAAGCCCACAGCGGAACTTTCACCACCTGAAATATCCGGCAGGTTGCTCCGACCGTTGGCCTCCGTCCGGACGTAAACGGCGGGCTGCTCGATCTCTACTTTCTCAATGTCTACGCGCCGACGCAGCAGCGGTAACAACTTCAGACTCACGCTGACCCGCGCCGCCGTAATGAGTGGGTGATGCGAAGCGTCATTTCGGCTCTGCGCGGAAATTCCATCAAACACAACACCCAGCGGATACCAGGCGAGATCCATGTTCGAAATGGAAATCCGTGTCCCCGTGCTCTTCTCAGTTGTTTGGACAATTTTCCCTAAGGCGTACGATCGAAATGCCCGGGAATGCAAAACCAGGGCGGCACCGCCCAATATGAGCACCAGAACGACGCCAACGGCGTACAGACCGATTCGTGTTTTTCTTTGTCCGTTCATCAAAACGCTTGACCCAACGTGATGAAATACTGTGTCGCCTTCACTCCCGGCAGCGGATTCAGGTTGCGGCCCACGTCCACTCGAATTGGTCCCACGCGCGTGTTATAGCGCAGCCCGATGCCGATCGAATTCGAATAATTCGAAATAAACTGGTGGGCGCTCACGTTCGCGTATACATTGCCACCGTCATAAAAGACGACGCCACCCAGATCCTTCTTCAACGCGATGGGAAACCGTGCTTCCGAGTTGAAAATCGCCAGCATCAATCCTCCAGACGGCACACTGATCAAGGTGCAAGTTGTGGAGTCAGCAGGATTGCTGCAAACCGGTATCGATCTTTGTGGCCCTGCCCCGTCGATCGGAAAGCCGCGCAACGAATCAGGACCACCTGAAAAAAACCGTTCGCTCAGCGGAACATAGCCAGCCTGACCGAACGGAGCCGCTAAGCCAAGCCGGAAGTTATTCGCCCACGTTAACCACGGCCGAATCGGCCTGTAGAACGCAGCCTGTCCGAAGAAGCGTGCGAAGTTACTGGTCGACCCAAAAACCGCCGGAGTAACGCCAAGAGTAAAGGTCTGATACAGGCCGTGGTGGGCATCCAGCGGTTTGTCGCGGGTGTCGCGAACGTACCGAACGAAAACGGTTGACAGCTTGACGCGCTGATCCTGAGGTAGCACGAGTTCGGGGATGAGGATATGGTTTAGGTCCGTGCGCTGGAAGCTGTACCCCCCGACGAACTTCTGTGTTCGTTTTCGGTCGAGCGATTTCTCGATCTGGAACGATGCTTGTTCAAGAAACGCGGTAAAAATGGGATTCTGACTGGTGCGCTCTGCGGAAAGAGTGGACAAGGACGACCATGAAGATCCGTGCAGATCGGGATCGGCGTACGTGAAACTGATCCGCTGATCCAAACGGGAAGCCACCAATCCAATCGTAGCGGTTTCCGCTCGGCCGCGAAGATTGTGCCGCGTATACTGCAGCATCCCACGCGGTCCTATAAAACTTTTCTGACTAATTGTAAACTTGTTTCCAAGGCTTACCGGCGGAAGCCCCGGGACGATCACCGAACCCACCGGAATATTGCCGTTCCGTGGGATTACCTCGATACCTCCTCCGACATCGATCGCGTTTCGTTTCGATTCGTGCACGCGGACCAGCACCTGCTGCACATTTTGACTGTCCGGAGAACCGCTCGGCGTCACGCTGGCCCAATCAAATATTCCCAGGTTGTAGAGGTCGCTTTCCGATTGCAGCAACTTTCCTTCGCCGAGAGGCTTTCCTTCGCTCACGTTCGGATCCGTCGTCTCTTTCACAAAAGAGGCACGAGTGTGATCGGCGCCGAGCAGGACGACTTCTCCAATCCGCTCGTCTGCGCCTTCGTCCACTGTGTACACCACATCGATGGCATGAGGGTCTCCTTCAGTCGGCGAAACATGCGAATCAAATCGCACGTTGGGATAACCGCGGTTCAAATATTCGGCGAGGATATAGTTGCGGTCTGTCTCCAGAAGGTGCGGCGAGTAAGGTTTGCCGGCAGCTAGCTGCAGCGGCCGCTTGCCAACCTTTAGATCGATCCGCTGGCCATTGCGGTCGACGATTTTCAGGCTATGGACGCGATCCTGGGGACCCTCTTCGATCGTGAAATTGACCTCGATATTCGATTCGTTGTCCTGCACCGCTGAAGTGACGCTGGCTTTGGTGAAGCCTTCATTCCGATAGAGCGCCGTCAGAGAGGCGACACTCTTCTTCAACAGGTCTTGGCTGAACTTGCCGCGATTGTAAAAGAATCTGCCCTTTTCGATGGCGATGTGGGAATTGAGCTGATCCGCAGTGAAGTATTTGTTGCCTGCGAATTTTATGTCCGACACTCGGTGACGCCTTCCTGGGCTAACGTTGTAGACCACATTCACTCGATCCGGCTGCTTGTGGAGGTGCGAATCGACCTTCACATCGAAATAACTCTTGCCTTGAAAATAGGACACCAGATTGCGTGCACCCTCATCTAATAAATCTTGATCCACGGCGTTTTCCTGGTAGATCGGTATAAGTTTTCGCACCGTGCGGTTCCATATGTGCGCACCCTCGATCCGCACGACAACAATGGGACCCGGATCAACCTGCAGCGTCAGCCGGGCCCGATTTGTTTCTGAGTCATAGGCCGGTTCGGCTCGAACGTTAGGAGCAAGGCGCCCCTCCCTCCTGAAGTGCGCGCGCAAATGCTCAAGCGACTTTTCGATTCGGCCTCGAGAATAGGTCGTTCCAGGCTTCAGCGAGGCCCCGGCCACGATTGTCCAGAAGGATCGAAGTGTATTCTGCACATCAGCAGTTTCTTCTGCGGACACTCCGCGCACCGCCACGCCACTGATTTTTGCGCGCGAATGCAGCTCGCAATCAAACACTATGTTAACGATGCGATGGCGGTCATCGACGTGTGCGCTTGCTTTGGCGGTCGCGGCGAAAAAGCCTTCGGAAGCAAAGAAACGCAAGAGCGATTTCTCTTCATCGAGAAGATAATCGGGTACGAAAGGCGAACTTGCTGGAATATTTGCAGCCTGAAGTAAGCGGGTGTAGGAAAAGGCTTTCGTGGTGCCTGGAAACGATACGAGTCCAATGTCGTACACAGGTTGCAGGATAAATAAGACGTGAAGCCCCGCTGCTTGCGGCTCCAGCCTCACCTGGACTTGCGTAAACTTCTTTGTTTGCTGCAGCGCGCTCACGCTGCTTTGGATGTCCTCCATGGAAAACGGTTTGCCTGGCTCTTGGCGGATTAACGCCCGTATTTCTTCAACGTCTTCACTCGGCCGGACGGCGACATCGATTCGGGAAACCGGGCGGCCCTCAAAGCCAGCGTAGGAATCTGCTGATTCCTGGGATGTCGTGCCTACTTCCTGTGAGGAGCATCTGGAGACGAGCAATCCCATAGACACCAGGCCGATCAGCAGCCGTTGCAGACAAGAATTCACGCGCCGGCCTCATGCGGACGGCGTTCGAGCAAGGCCGTGTCCGTTTCAGCTCCGATCAACAGCATCAGGTTGGCCGCCTAAATCCAAAGCACGAGCACGAGGAAGCCTGCGAGCGCGCCGTAAATCTTGGGAATGTTAGAGCCGTGAGCGACATAGAAATTGAAGCCGAGCGCCGCCACCCCGAACACCAGGACAACAAAAACTGTTCCGGGACTAAACCATCTCCACGACCGCCATTCCGCGGGCCTGCCATCCGCGAAGCCTGTAGAGAATTGGGTCAGTCGGTTAGCGGTTAGCGGTAAGACAGCACCGCCAGGCCGCGTGTCACGCGTGGAGGTCGCGTTCGCTAGACGTCATTTTTGCGTTCCGGTATCTCGGTGTCGCCGTAGCTTCGCCGGCGTCTTTTCTCAAGTTCTCATTCGGGGGCAGTTCCGTATCGCCGGAGTTGGTGTCGCGCGTATCTTTCCTCGTCTCCGTTTTGTCGTCTGTCGCTTCTTCGACGCCCTTCCGCGGTGTACTAGGCGCTGATCCGCTCGACTCCGTTCGCACGTTACGCTGCGCAAATTCGCTCATCAAGGATCTCCTGCCGACCGTTATCGAGTCTAGACAGCGCCGGGAACAGTGCCTATAGGGCATATCCTGTACAACCGCAGCGAGCAAACCTGTCGCGCGCCTCTGGGTTCAAGGTGACGGCGTCCATTTTCGCTGCCGGATCGCTGATCGTCGTGGCGTGCCTATTCAGCGGCGGCGGCTACGGGCTTTTGCCAGCCTGACGCGGTGTAGCCATGGTTGACTACGCGCTGGCCGATCTCGCGGTAGATCTCGACGTCGTGAGGTTGCCAGGTAGCCAGGCCGTCTACGTAGCGGTTGTACATACAGAAGGCTGCGGAGATCAGGACGGTGTCATGAATCTCCTTGTCGGTGGCGCCTTGTGCTCGGGCGCACTCGACGTCCGCAGTGGTGACCTGCTTGCCGCCCTTTTGCACTTTGCCCGCGATAGTGAGCAGGGCCTTTAGTTTTTCCGAGACCGGAGCGGCGCCGAAGTCGCGCTTGATCTGATCAATCAGAGCGTAGTCGCCTCCGAGATGCTCAGCTGCGGCGGCTCCGTGCGAATGCTGGCAGTAGTAGCAGTCGTTTTCCGACGAGACATACGTCGCGATCATTTTCGCTCGGCCGGAGTGAGCGTGTTCGGTCCGCGCAGCAAGACTTCGGCTAGTTCACGCAGGGGCGTGGTCGTCTCCGGACTGATGAGCATTGGACCGCGAATTCCTGGGACGCCTTCCGGAAGATGGATGTGGGCCATAATGCGTCTCCTCCTAGTTACTCCAGCAAGTTCGCGGCACTCTGATTGGGAATCCGCTGCTCAGCAATACTCGAAAAGTACTATGAGCGTAGAGGTCGTTCCGGCGGGCGACGAATCGCAGGCTCCACTCAAAATTTCATTTCATCCCGAGTAACCTGCGGCGCAAACCGAAACTTTCCAATCTCCAATCCTTTAACGCAAGCCAACTGCAAAGCCGCCACTTGCAATGGAATAATGTCCACCAAGGGCGCAAGCCACTCGGAAACCAGAGGTACCTCAACAAATGTCAATCCTTCCCCGTCTTCCCCCAAAGGCCCCGCCACCCGCACCGCCCCCCCAAACCGCACCAAGTCCCGCCCCAACCCCAAAGTAAGTTCCCGAGTCCGACCAGCAGGCGCAAACAGAATCGCTCGAAAGTTCTGATCCACAATCTCCACCGGCCCATGCCGAAAACTCCCCGCAGCCAATCCCACCGCAGACTCCTTAGCAGTCTCGCAAAACAGCAAAGCACCCTCCAGCGCCGAAGCATAAGAAGGCCCGCGCCCCAACAAGTAAATCGGCGTCCCAACCCTAAAAAACCTATCCCACTCGGAAGCCCGCTCCACCTGCCTAGCAATCAAGGAAGAAATCCCAGGCAAAATCCGATCCAACTCCTCCCCCCGCGCTGCAAACTCCCCACAGACAACTCCAGACAGCAACAGCAAAGCCGCCGCGGTACCGGTATAGCTTTGCACCGCGACCATCTCATCCGCCAAGCTACCAACAATCACCGCAACATCCACCTCCCGAGCAAGCGCACTCGAAGCCTCATTCGTCACCCCAATCGTGCGCTCCGCCACGCGCTTCAACCGACCCAGCAGTTTCACAACTTCCACGGACTCCCCCGACCGCGAAACCACCACCACCACGGCCCCGGCGCAGATCCGGTCCTGATAGTGCAGCAACTCGCCACTCTCCACGATCGAACAGTCAAATCCCTTGCCCGCAAGCTCATACTGCAAAGGAATAGCCGCATGCAGCGAAGCCCCAATCCCGGTAACCACAATCTTTCGCGCCTCCTGCAAAATCTTCCCCGCCTCGAGCAATGCGCCATGCCCCTCGGACCGCTGCCAAGCCAAAACGCGCCCCAGCGAGCGTTCCTGCCCCCGAATATCCTCAAGCAACCGCGATTCCTTCATCTCCAAGTTCGCTCCGTTGACGACGCCTGCAAAGAAGTCCGTTTTTTAGGCGGTCGAATCTTTCGCTCCGACATGGGGTGCTTGCTCAAAACGGGCTCCAGTTCCTGAAGATGTCCGCTGCACCCCTCGCTCAGGCTCTACCTCGCATGAACAGGGATCGCCCCGTGCGAAACATTCTTGTAAACAACTCCGCCCTTCATCACAAACACCACGCGCCGCACCGCCGTGATGTCTTTCAGTGGGTCGCCATCCAAGGCAATAATGTCCGCTTGCAACCGCGGCGCGATCGCCCCAATTTGATCCGCCATCCCCAACGCCTCCGCCCCCAATGAATTCGCCGAAACCATCGCTGCCATGGGGTCCGCCCCACAATCGCGCACCCGGTCGACGAATTCCTCCGCATTCCGCCCGTGCGCCCCGGCCACCGCGTCTGTGCCAAAAACGATCTTCAGCCCCGGGGTGCTTGCCGCGTGTCGTACCAACTCGTGGTTCATCGGAAGGATTTTCTCCATCGCCGCAAATCCCTCCGCGGTATACCCTGGCGTACCGACGTATTTGTCCTTGTTGGCCATGTAGTTCTCGATTACCAACCCACACTGCGGATCCAGATAGGTACCCTTCTCGGCCATCAATTTCAAATCGTCGTCGGTAGCCAGCGTCCCGTGCTCAATCTCCGAGCATCCTGCGAGGGTCGCTGCGCGGACGGCATCCTTGTAAGCGTGCACCAACGCCCGCAAACCGAGCTTGTTTGCCTCGTCACACGCTGCGTTCAATTGCTCCTGCGAGAGCGTCATCGCGCCGCCCTGGCGTATGGACTGCGAAGCGAAAATCTTGATCACGTCTGCGCCGGCTTGTTTTTGTTTTCTGACGAACGCGCGCATCTCCTCGGGTGTACCGGTCGACTCCCCGCGCCCAACGAGCGGTTCGACAGCCGTCAGGATGCGCGGGCCCGGTAGAATCCCCTTTGCGATGGCGTCCCGAAGCGGAAGATCGTTGAGTGCCCCCAAGCTTTGTATCGTCGTGAAGCCCGCCATCAAGGTCAGCCAGGCATTCGAAGCCGCCTGATAGGCGTCCTCCTGCGACGTCCCCACCATCCCCGCATTCTTCCCATCCTTGCCGAAAATCCAAGTGATGTGCGCGTGCGCGTCAATCCATCCCGGTAACACCGTCAGCCCGCGCAAATCGTAGTCCGCCGGCCCAGCCTTCGCGTCCACCGCGAAGATCCTCGCCCCCTCGACCACGATACGCGTGTCGTGCAGCACCCCACCTTTGCCATCGAGCACCGCGCCTGTGGCAATCACGATGCGTTTGTTCGAACTAGCCGTCTGCGAGGCAGTCCGGGGTGCAAGCACAAAGACACCAAGAACACACAGAATGAACTTCGCGGATTTCATGATCGCTCCTGGCCAGGTCGGCCACAACGGCGAACGAATTCGGTCACACTTTCTTTCCAGCGCCTGTCGACCCTTTAGAATCCGTACTTCCACAAGGTGCGCCCGTAGCTCCTTCAGAATCCGTACTTCCCATTCTTTGGACTTAAAGTCCTTACAATCCACACTCGCAAGAAAGGGTGAATTGGTGGCGAGCGGTTAGCCAGGCGACACCCAGTCGGGCCGGGGAGCCAAACGGAAAAGTCCAAAGCAGGTGCAATGTAAACCCACAGCAAAGATGAGCGCGTTGCGCCCACGTACTACAACAGCAGCGCTAACCGGGCGTGCGCTCCTCGTTGCGAAACCCGACCAGGAAAATGAACAAAACGATTGCTGAGCAAATCGCCGGGACCATCCAGATAGAGCGCCAATTGTGCGCCAGCGTTCCGCCAGCCGGAGTGTTTACGTACAGATCGACGACCCAGCCGGAAAGGTAGGCGCCGAGAAACATCCCGATTCCATAAGTAACGAAGGTGATCAGCCCCTGTGCCGCGGCACGCAACGCGGTGGGCGCTTTCTGGTCGACATACACCTGACCGGTGACAAAGAAAAAGTCGTAGCAAATTCCGTGCAGGATGATTCCCAGGTAGAGCATCCAGACCAAAGCGCCGCTGTTTCCAAATCCGAACATCAGATAGCGCAAAACCCACGCGAGCATTCCGAGCGTGAGCGTGTACTTCACGCCAAGCCGCTTGAAAAACCAGGGCAGCGTAACCATGAAGAGCAGTTCGGACATTTGCCCCATGGTCATCTTGCCGGCCGCGTTTTGCACGCCGATTTCATTTAGAAAAGGGTTGGTGAATGCGTAATAGAACTGCAGTGGGATGCAGATCAAAAAAGATGCGATGGCGAAAACGGAGAAATTTCTATCTTTGAAAAGCGCGAATGCCTCCGCGGGGAAGATGTTGCCGAGCTTGAATCCGCCGGAACCTGAAGATCGCAGCGGCGGCGTGTGCGGCAACGTCAGGCAGTACAGCGCCATCAGGACCGAAGCGGCGCCGGCAAGACGAATGGGCACGGCAGTCGATTCCACGCGCAGAAAGCCGATGAGCAATCCGGCCACGATCCAACCCGCGGTGCCGAGGACGCGAATCGCGCCAAAGTCCTGCTTGGGGTCTTTCATCTGCCGGAAGGAAAGGGAATTGGTGAGCGCCATCGTCGGCATGTAACAGAGCGAATAGATCAGCAAGATGAAATACATGGGACCAAACGTCGTTTGCGTGGACGCTACCCACAGCAGAACGCCGCCGATTCCGTGAAGGGCGGCGAGCAGGCGCTGGGTCGCGAACCATTCGTCGGCCATCAAACCCACGAGAAAGGGAGAGAGCATCGCGCCAAGCGCCGTCGTACCTGCGGCGAGGCCGATTTCTTTTCCGGAAAAGTGCAATTGCTGGCCGAGCCAGGTGCCCAGCGTGACGTACCAAACGCCCCAAATGAAATACTCGAAGAACATCATCGCCGACAGCCGGATTCTCATCTGAAAGAGCACGCAATTGCCTCCTGTCGTGACGCGACCAAGTTCCGGAGCTTAGTCCCTACTTTCATCGAGCAGCGGTTTGCCGGTGAGCGGGTCCGTTGAGCCAAAGTTCGATGGGCCTTTTCACGCCGGGCGGCGGCTGGAAGGGCATCGCGATTTTGCGGCCTTCGCCAGCGGAGGCATAGCCGGCGTAAAGAGCCCGCATGACGACCAAGCCATCCTCGCCGGTGGATTGCGGCGCCTCTTTGCCGCGGGCGCAGCGCGCGAAGTGGGTCAACTCTTGCGGGGTGCCGTAGTTCCAGAGTTCTTCGAAGACAGGATAGGTCCATCCTTTGGTGGTGGGCGCTTTTTCGACGGCATAACCATACCCGTTTTCGCTGTAGGTGGAGAGCGCATTACCCATGTGGAGGTTTGCGTAGGTGACACCAGCCTCGCCGAAGACTTCGATTCGATCATCCATGCCGCCGCGGCGAGCCCAACTGTCCTCAATGAGGGCGGTGGCACCGTTGGCGAATTCGAGGATGCAAAGGGAATCGTCTTCGGCTTTGGTTTTGTGCCCATGGACGTGCGTACCCATTTGGCAATACACGGACGTGATCGGCGAGCGCCCCAGGAACCAATAGCAGAAGGCGATGCCGTGACAGCCGAGGTCCATGAAGGCGCCGCCGCCGGAACGGTTTACATCCCAGAACCAATCGCTGTGGGGGCCGAAGTGTTTTTCGCTTTGCTTCACGAGATATATTTTGCCGAAGGCACCGGCGTCGGCCATTTCCTTGGCTTTCAAATATTTTGGCGTGAAGAAAAGCTCTTCGCCGTACATCAGCAGGACGCCGTGGCGTTTGGCGGCGGCGATCATTTCTTCGCCTTCGGCGATGGTCATGGCCAAGGGCTTCTCGCAGACGATATGCTTTCCGGCAGCGGCGATGTCTTTGGTCATTTGCGCGTGGAGGCTGTTCGGGGCGCAGATGGTGACCACCTCGATGTCGCGTTCCTTCAACATGTCGCGGTAGTCCGTGAAAACGCGCGGGATGTTAAATCGCTTCGCGAACGCTGCGGCATTTCCTGGCGTGGGGGAAGCGACCGCGACGACTTCCGCTTCGTGGGGCATGATTTGGAGCGAAGCGGCGTGAATATCCGCTTGAAATTGTGAACCGATGATGCCGACCTTTACTTTGCCTTCCGCCATTGGCTCCTCATCCTAATCGTGACGCATGAGTTGTTCTTGCACTGTAAAGAAGGGAATACCGCACTCTAGACTTATGCGGACGCGGGGCCCTGGTCGTCGCAGCCCACAAATTCCTGCAGGATGCGATTGCCTTTGTACTCGAGCTCGTCGTGAATGCCAATTTTTGTGGTGTAGTAGCCTTCGACGGTCATTCTTTTCAGTTCGTGGAAAAAACGTACTTCCGGGACGTCGGTCATCTCATGATTGTCGGAGAGGACGGTTAGAAGGGCGATCCTTTCCTCGGGACCGGCGTTGACGAAAGACTTTCCGTTGTAGTGCTGGCTCATCGAGTCGATTAGAGGAAGGCATTCGCGCCAGAGCGCTTTCTTGCTTTCGTCGGTGCTCTTGCGGAGGGTTTGCTCGATGTAGTCGGCGACCTTCGCGGCCTTTGCGCCGCCGGAGTGACCGTCGGCGGGGATGATGGTCTCGGAGAGTTCTTCAACAAGCGTGTGTTCGCTGGGAGTGAAGAACTGACCCGTGGATTTGGTTTCGGCCGACTTCGCCGGGGCTGCAGGCGAGGGAGTTTGCGCTTGTTCAGCTTCTGCCAACGCAGCGGCGGACAGCGGAAGAAGCGATGCGCCGAGAACCGTGGCCGACGCCTTGAGCCATTGGCGGCGATCTTGCCTTAGATCGCCGGGATTGTTTTCTGACATAGGGTCTCCTTAAATGTTTCCTTTGCGAAGTTCCTCGGCGAGGTAGTCGCAGGAACGCCAGCACAAAGACATGATGGTCCAGGTGGGATTCTGGCAACTGGCGTTGACGAAGGCGCTGCCGTCTACCACGAAAAGGTTCTTGACGTCGTGGGACTGCTGGTATTGATTCAGGACGGAGGTCTTGGGATCGTTGCCCATGCGCGCGGTACCGAGCTCGTGAATGGACCACCCTTCGGTCAGGACACGATCGCTAACATGGATGATCTCGAAGCCAGCGGCTTCGAACATTTCCTGGGCAGTTTCCTTCATGTCCTTGGCCATCTTGTATTCGTTGTCGCCAAATTTATAGTGGAAGCGTAATGCGGGGATGCCCCATTTGTCTTTCACAACGGGATCGAGATCTACATAATTTTCGTAGCGGGACAAGACCTCGCCGAACGCGCCCATGCCGATGTACGCGCCCTGGTTCTTGCGAACTTCTTCTTTGAAAGACGCGCCGAAACCGTGCACGTCGGTGCCGCGGGGAAACATGGAGCTGCCGCTGCTGCCTTCGAATCCGTAGCCGCGGATGAAATTGGGGCTTTTCTCGGCGAGATTGCGAAATCGAGGGACGTAAAAGCCGCCGGGACGGCCGTCGTCGAGCGTTGGCGGCTTGCCGACCAGGTCCTTTGCGCGGCCTGCGATTCCGGGCCCCATGACGTGTTCGCAGAAATTGTGGCCGACATAACCGCTGGAGTTGGCTATGCCGTTTGCATAGAGGCGCGATTTCGAAAGTAACAGGAGGCGAGCGGACTCGAGCGTCGAGGCCGCGACGACAACCACCTTGGCCCGCACGGCGTAGTCCTTCTTAGACTCGGAATCGATAAAGTGGACGCCGGTCGCTTTGCCCGTTTGGGGATCTACCGTAATTTCGCGGACTACCGCATTGGTGCGCAAGGTCAGGTTGCCGGTGTCCATGGCGGGGTAGATCAGGCCCGTGGGGGAGTCGAAAGCCGCATGGATGTCGCAACCACCTTTGCGCTCGCAGGCTCCTCGCCCGTAACAGCGGCTGCGATATTTATTGTGTTTGAGGCCGTCGGTGGTGACGCCAGCGCGATATTGTGTAAGGACGTGACCCATTTTCTGCATGCCTTGTTTCAGGGTGACTTCGGCGCAGTTTAATTTTGTGGGGCGCTGGAAGATGCTGTCGGGCAGCTGGGGTAGATTCTCCTTCACGCCGGTGACGCCCAAGTAGAGGTCTACCTTGTCGTAGTAGGAGGCGATGTCGCTGTAGCTGATGGGCCAATTCTCGCCGTAGCCGTCGCGGTTTTTGGCTTTGAAGTCATAGTCGGAAAGGCGTAGGGAGAGACGGCCCCAGATATTTGTTTTCCCGCCCAAGCATCGGGCGCGAACCCAGGCGTAGTTGGTGCCCGTGTACGGATTTTCGCGCTCATCGACAACGATGTTTTTGACGTAATCGGTGTCGCCGATGTAGCTGTGCAGATGCTTGGATTTCTCGAAGCCCGGACCATAAGGCGGCCTGCGGATAGTGTATTCGTTGTAGGTGAGGGAATGGCGGTCCGGAGGAAGTGATCCGCGATTGGCGTTATCGTACGGCCACTCCATCGAACGGAGTTCCTTCTCAATGGGGAGTTTCTTTCCTGCTTCAAGCAGCAAGACCTTCAGGCCGTGGCTGGTCAGGACGTGTGCCGCCATACCGCCCGCAGCGCCCGAACCGACTACCACTGCGTCGTAGGTTTTTGTTAGATCTACTTCGGACTCGGCCATCTGGGAATCTCCCCTTCCAACCCTCGGACTTGAACTTGCTCACGGGCTGCCCAATCCAGCGGCGCGCGCGTGATTCACGAATCTGCTAAAACTCGAGAAGCGAGACCGCATTGAACAATGGACCGGCGTCTTTGTCCAGCACAACATCCAAACGTCACTCAGCGCCGGGCGGTTGTCAACCGCTTTCTTGCTTCGACAAACCGATTAATGCGATTTAATCCTAGCGTTCCAGGCGCTCCCGCTTCACTATTTATTTCCCTCGGTGCGTCAATGATGCTAAATTCCGCCGTCGAGACAGGAAGGGCTATCGACGGAGCGTTTGGCCTGATGAATCTGGCGAGCTTCTCTGGCACTTTGCTGTTGGCCCGTCGGTCTAGGCGTCTCCGATGACTTGCGCAGTGAACGGAAAGCAGTACGTAGCGATTGCGGCCGGTAGCGATATTTTCGATTTTTCACTTCGATAAGGGCGCCGGATTTGTCCGGCGACGCACAAAAGGAGAAATGAGCATGCTTTCGAATTTCACGACGAGACGAGGTTTTGCCGCTCGTCTGGCCGCACTTTTTCCCGGGCTTGGTATCGCGGCGACGGCCGCCGGTACGGCATCCGCGCAAGAACAAGGCGGGGTCCAGAAGCTCGACTACGAAGGGAAGAAAGCGGGCAGTGGCTTCATCACACCGCTTATCGTCCACAATGGCGTGATCTACATTGCGGGTCAAGGCGCGCACTCTCGCGATTCCAAGGCCGAATTCCCCAAGGACATTGAGAATCACACCAAGAGCGTCATGGAAAGCGTGAAGATACTCGTCGAAGCAGGGGGCGGGACGATGGATAGCATTCTGCAACTTACCGTCTACCTGGCGAACATCGAATACTACGACGGCATGAACAAAGTTTTTAAAACGTATTTTCCCAATGGCGGCCCGGCGCGGACAACGGTGGCGGTGGCCGCCCTTCCGGGTGATTCGCTCGTAGAAATCAACTGTACGGCCGCGGTTGTCCGCAGCGGGAAGAAGGGATAAGGCCATGTCACTCCGCGAACGATGGAATCGCCGTACCTTTTTGACGGCTTTGAGTGCACTGACCGCCGCGGTATTTGGTCCGAATCCGATGCTTGGGGCGCTCCCCGCCTCAGCGCCGACCAGGAAGACCCTCACCGGCTTTGGCGCGTCCGGAAACGTCTATGAGGAACTGGGGGTCACCACGGTGATCAACGGTCAGGGAACAATGACCGTTCTCGGAGGTTCCTTGATGCGCCCGGAGGTCGAAGAGGTCATGGCGTTAGCCGGAAAGCACTTCGTGAGCGTGCCCGAGCTCGAAGTGGCCGCTGGTAAGCGCATCGCCGAGATGTTGAAGCTCCCCGACGGGTACGCCGCTATCGTGACTTCCGGTGCGGCGGCCGCCATGCAGTCGGGCCTGGCCGGAATTCTCACTGGCGACAATCCGAAGTTCATCGAGCAAATCCCGGATCTGACCGGCATGAAATCCGAGGTCATTATCCAGAAATCGCATCGCAATCCATTCGATCATCAGCTGCGCACCACCGGCGTGAAGTTGATTGTGGTGGAATCCCGCGAAGACGTGCAGAAGGCCATTAATCCGCAGACCGCCATGATGCACTTTTCCAACTTCGCCGACGCCGCCGGCCAAATCAAAGCGGAAGAATGGGTGAGCTTGGCGCACGAGAATCACGTTCCCGCTTTCATCGATGCCGCAGCGGACACCCCGCCGGTATCGCATTTGTGGGACTACGCTACCATGGGCTACGACTTGATCGCCTTCAGCGGCGGGAAAGCTATTCGCGGTCCGCAGTGTGCCGGTCTCCTGGTTGGCCGGAAAGATCTTGTCGCCTACGCCCTGCTCAACAACAGTCCGCACGAAGACACTATCGGCCGCAGCCAAAAGGTCGGGAAGGAAGAAGTCGTTGGCATGGTGAAGGCCCTGGAGTCCTATCTGAAGGAAGACCACGAAGCATTGACGAAAGAATGGCAGGGGCGCCTGGAGTTGATCGCCGCACACGTTTCAAAGGTTCCTACCGTTACGACCAGCTATTTCGTTCCGGACGTTGCGAATCACGTTCCCCACATGCACATCCTGTGGGACACGCAGCGCGTGTCGATCACGCCGCGCGACGCAGCGCAGACGCTTCGCAAGTCGCAGCCGTCCATCGTCGTTACGGCAGGCGAAGAAGGCCGTGCCGGTATCTCCCTGAACTCGTTCATGCTACAGCCTGGTGAAGACAAACTTATCGCCGAGAATCTTGTCAAGCTATTGAAGTCCCACGTGACGTGAGAAGAGCCGATCGCAAGCAAACTAGGGTGGCGGTTCATTTGAATGTCGGGTTCATTGGCGGCTACGGCTCAGGACAAGGCTGGCCTCGTGCCTGAAGCGCGCGCGACGAGCATACGGTGGATGCTGATTTTCTGGTTGTTCGTTCTCAGCGCAGTTGCGTTTCTCGATCGCGTCAACCTGTCCATCGCCGGCAAATTCGTAGCCGCGGAATTTCACCTTACGGATATTCAGCTGGGCAACGTGCTCAGCGCATTTCTTCTCGGGTACGCAATATTTCAGATTCCCGGCGGGAGGCTTGCCGACCGCGTCGGGCCGCGCCGCGTCCTGGCTATCGGGGTCATCTGGTGGGGAGTTTTCACGGCGCTCACGGCGGTAGTCTCTTCGAGCGCGGGGCACGCCGTCTTGTTATTGGTCGCCGTGCGTTTCCTTCTGGGTGCCGGTGAAGCGATCATTTATCCAGCGTCGAATCGATTTGTTGCGCTGTGGATTCCGTCGCAGGAACGTGGTGCCGCCAACGGCTGGATCTTCGCGGGAGTTGGCGTAGGTTCCGGGGCCACGCCGCTTCTAATCACCTACATCGTTACGCACTTGGGCTGGCGCTGGTCGTTCTGGATTAGCGCAACCGTCGGACTACTGGCTGGCCTCATTTGGTTCCTGATCTCGCGCGATGCTCCGGAGCAGCATCCCTGGGTTTCGCCCGGGGAGTTGGCATTCATCAGAAATTCGGGTGTACAGAAATCGGGCCTTGTGGATGAGGCCTCGGTGGCTTCGGCCGTGAAACGCGTGGTCCCATGGAGTTCGATTTTACGCAGTTCGAACGTCTGGGCCGTGACCTTCAGTTATTTCTGCTTCGGGTACATTGCGTGGATCTTCTTTGGCTGGTTTTACACGTATATGGCAAAGGTTCGTGGCCTGGACCTGAAGGCTACCGCCGCATTTTCGACGCTGGTGTTTCTTGTTATGGCGGCGGCGTCGCCCGTCGGCGGAGTAATCAGCGATGCACTCGTAAAGCGACGCGGCCAGCGTTTTGGACGAGCCAGCGTCGCCATTGTCTCGATGGCCGCCGCGTCCGTATTCCTTATCCTTGGATCAAAGGCCGACAGCCCAGGTCTAGCGAGCGTGGTCCTGGCCGGCGGTGCGGGTGCCCTCTATCTGTCGCAAAGTTCGTTCTGGTCGGTCACCGCCGACATCGCCGCGGGGTCGTCCGGTTCGGTGTCCGGCTTCATGAACATGGGGGCACAATTGGGCGGCGCGGTCACCACAACACTCACGCCAATCATAGCGTCGCGATACGGCTGGGCTGCTTCTTTCTATGTTGCTGCTGCGTTCGCGATCATCGGTGCGTTTACGTGGTTGATCGTCGATCCAAATACTCGGTTGGGCAATTCTCCAATAGATCCGACCAGTTCCGGATCGAATTGAGCGCCATCTCTTCGACGCGCGGGCGGTTAGAGGCACTCCGCCCATTGGGGTCCGGCGCTAGTCGGCAGGGCAGCCATCCTTCCTGGAAGCACGTACGACACGATCGTCAGTGTTTTGGTGGCTCATTGCGTAAAGAAGCAACTCAAGCCGGCTCGATACTCCCAGCTTGTCAAATATTCGATAGAGATAGTTGCTGACGGTGTGCTCAGCAAGACCCAAGTTCTGAGCGATCTCCCGATTCTTCATACCTTCGCCGACCAACGTAACGACGTGCTGTTCGCTCGGTGTGAGCAAAGCCATTCCGGAGTTCGCACTGATTTGAACCGGTTTGAGGCGAGTCAGCGCGTCCAAGATGTAGTCAAGCTCCTGAGTGCTCGCCCAGATTTTCCCTTCATGAACCGTGCGAATACATTTGGATAGCATCTTGAACGAATCCGCTCGGCAGAATATTCCACGGGCGCCGGCACGAAACGAAGCGATGACGGAATCCCGCGCAATGGAGTGGAGCATCATGATTCCGGCGGTCTCTGGATGAACCGACCGAAGGGTTTGAAGCACTTTGAAACCAGTTTGGGCCCCGTCCTCAAGATCGGGGCTTACCAGAGCTACGTGGGGCTTGTGGGTGTCCAGACTTCCAATTGCTTCCTCGGAATCAGTAGCCACGACCACCACGTCGAACTGATTGCGGCAGCGCCTGAGTGCGCTGGCCATCAGTTGCCCTGCCATATGGTCCCTGTCTGCGATTAAAACGTCGATACGTGTGTTTGTAAGGTTGGTCAAAAACGCATCTCCCAAGTGTCCAGTTTGGGAGCCGGGTACTGGTAATTCTAGACCTTCACGGGTCAGAAGGAAACCAGAAAACACCGATTTGTAGGATTGAAACTTTGGTTCCGGTTGGGGAATAGTGCAGAAGACGCGCAGAACTAAATTCTGCATCGCGATTTCCGACTACAGACGGAAATCCACAGGGGAAATTCTTACCCTCTATCCGCGGGCTAAAATTTGGCGCCGCAACGCCTACCCCCGACATCAGCCCCGCTGCAACCTAGTGAAGCTACAACATGATAATGAACGGACGGCGCTGCGCGCCGGCGGCCTTCGGACAGCACGCAGGAATGCCACTTTTGCGCCCCGAGTACTGATCGTTGGTACAGGTTCGCGGGAAAGCGAAAGCTCCTGTGGGTAGAGAGTTTTCTCCATGGCCAACTGTTTGCTAGTTTTTGTGCGCCGGGAACTATAGCCCATATCGAAGGGGACGTTTCGCCTATCAAGGCTACGGGTTTTTTCGCCACTTGCGACAACGTGCCGATGCCGATAGTTTGCAGCTCATGCAGCATGAATCACTGCAGCTGAATCTGCTAAGGGTGCGATACGCGGCTACTACCGTTTCCGTGGAGCGTCGCGAGGGAAAAGATTTTAGCGAACGGTAGATTCACTGGATTTTTCGGCACATTCGAGCTTGAGCCTTGATGATTGCCGGCGCGAATTTGGCAGGTTCGGCTTGGGGGGGAAGTAAGTGATGAGCAGGAGAGCGTTCGCTACGCGAATCGGCGTCGTGTCCCTGATTTTAGCGGGTTCACTTTTGGCGCGTCAGAACCAGGTGCCGCGAGCCACGCTGGCCGGTGCGCAAGCTGCAACAGCGCAGCCGGTGCAAGAGTCACATCACCCAGTGCCCTCGCAGAGGAACCCCCGGTACCGGATCAACAGGGACGACATCCTATCGCTCTCTTTTCCTCTTTCTCCCGAATTCAACCAGCCCAAAGTGATGGTACAGCCGGACGGATATATAACCCTCCAGGGAGCGGGGAGCATCTATATTCAGAATTTGACGGTTCCCGAGACCGTCGAGGCCGTGAAGAAAGCGTACTCGAACATTCTCCACGAACCCATCGTCGATATCGACCTGATCGACTTCCAGAGACCGTATTTCGTGGTCCTGGGGCAGGTGGGAAAGCCCGGCCAGTATGACCTGCGCTACGACATGACCGTGACAGAAGCAGTTGCGGTCGCTGGGGGATTTGCCCCCACGGCCAAGACGCAGGTTTTTCTCTACCGGCGAATGGCTACGGGTTGGCAGGAAGCGAAGGAATTGAAACTGAATGACATTCTTCACGGGAAGAATGTTCGCGAGGATGCCGAGATGCATCCTGGAGACATGATCTTCGTACCGGAAAAGGCGATCACGAAGATTCGCAAGTATATCCCTTACGGCGTTGGGACTAGCGTTAGTACGTCACCAGCAGCGTACTACTGAACATTAATCGAAGAACGTCCGGAACGCTCGAAACGAGAAAGCGATGAGTACACCTAACTCGAAAAAAAGTTTTGACGACGCGTTACCGATACCCACGCTACGGGACATCTTGTCCCCGTTGTTTCGCCACCGTCGGCTGGTGCTCGGTTCATTCTGCGCTTTATTGGCCTGCACCATCCTGTTTGCTTGGCGATGGGCATCGCATTACTACGTGGCGAGAATGCAAGTGGTGGTTGAGCCGACGCGATCCGACCCGGCGATCACCTCGGCGCAGAACACCTCTGTGCCGAGCAGCAAGTCCATTTCGACTGATCAGATCAGCTCGGAGATAGCGTTGCTCCGGGGCCAGGATATGTTCCGGACGATCGTCGTGACGTGCGATCTGGTGCCCGATGTCCGCTGGTCCCCGTCCGACATATTTCTTTCACCGGATCCGGATCGCAAAAAGGCCATGAACCTGGAGAAAGCCGCCATGGGCGTGGCCGGCGGAGTGAAAGTAGAAGCCGAAAAGACTTCGAACGTCATAAACGTCAAATACGGACGAAGTGGGAACCCGGAAACCCCGGCTTGCGTTTTGCAGAACCTGAGCAAACTTTATATGGCCAAGCATTTGTTATTGCGACGCCCGGCCGGCTCATCCGAGTTCTTTGCCGGACAAGCGGAGAAATACCATCGTGATCTGGAAAATGTCGAGATGCAACTTGCAAATTTCAGCCGCGACGAGGGAGTCGCCGCTCCCGACATTCTCCGCACGAACATGGCGCAGCAAGTCGTGAATTCGGTAGCCAGCTTGTACCAAACCAGACAGGCCATCGCTGCAGATGAGCAGCGATTAAAGGAAATCGCCAGGCAATTGGAAGTGACTCCGCTCAGAACATCGACGCAGCAGATCTCGAGTCCGGCGAACGGCTTGCTACAGGAGTTACAGAATAACTTGCTGGTTGCGCAGCTCAAGAGGACGCAGCTGGTGGCGAAATACGATCCGTCCTATCCGCTGGTGCAAGAAGCTGACCAGGAGATTGCCGCAACCGAAGCCGCGATCGCCAAGGCTCAAGATACCAAGTACCTTGTGCAAACTACGGATCGCGATCCAACACACGAGTTTCTTCGCGAGGACATGGCGAAGACACAGACCGATCTCGCTTCTCAGCGAGCGACCGCGGCAGCCATCGCGCAGAGCATCGATCGAATGAATTTGCAAATGGTGAATTTCGACGCCAAGGCCGTCAAGCAAGCAGCGCTCCTGCGGGAGGCGAAGGTGGATGAAGGCAACTATCTTCTCTACGCGAGCAAACGCGAACAGGAACGCACCTCCGACGCCTTGGATGAAAAAAGGATAGCGGACGTGGCCATCGCGGTCCCGCCGGTTGTGCCCGTTTTACCCGCATACGGTCCATTCCTGGTGATTTTCGTGGGCTTCGTGGCCTCGCTGTTTGTCAGCGTTTCGTCTGCATTTGTCGCCGACTACCTGGATCCGTCGTTCCGCACGCCTAAGGACGTGATCGAGGCGCTGAATATTCCGGTGTTGGCATCCGTTCCAAGGAAGGCGGCCTGAGCGAAATGATCTTGGACTACTACAAGCTCAAAGAGTCGCCCTTCGGAGATACGCCGGACACGCGGTTTTTGTATTTCGGGGAACAGCATCGAGAGGCGCTGGCTTCGCTAATGGTGGGCACGGAAAACAACCGGGGATTTCTGGCGGTGATTGCCAAGCCCGGAATGGGCAAGACCTCGTTGCTATACGAATATCTGCAAAGGATGCAGGGTAAGGCCCGGACCGCGTTTGTATTTCAAACCGATTGCGATTCGCGGGAGTTTATTCGACACATTCTTCTGGACCTGGGCATCGACGCGTCGGGAAAAGACCTGCCGGCGATGCACGAGATGATGAACCGGGTCTTGACGGCTGAAGCGCAAGCAGGACGACGGTTCATTCTGGTGATTGATGAAGCGCAGAATCTTGAGGAGCGGACACTGGAGGCTGTGAGGCTTCTGTCGAACTTCGAGACGCCCTGGGCGAAATTGATGCAGATCGTATTGGCCGGGCAACCTCAACTTGCGAAGCGGCTGGCGAGGCCTTCCATGGTGCAGTTGCGCCAAAGGCTTTCCATGATCATTAAGATCGAGCCTTTTAGTTTCGAGGAGACCCGCAACTACATTTGCCACCGGCTTTCGACCGCCGGTTACCGGGGACCGTCACTGCTCACCATGGCCGCGCAACGCCTAATTGCAGAACGCAGCCAAGGCATTCCGCGCAACATCAACAACCTCTGCTTCAACGCAATGGCGCTCGCCTGCGCTTTGCGCCAAACAACCATCGATCACAATGTCGTGCTGGAGGTCTTAGCCGACCTTGATCTGGATTCGCTGGGCGACGACGCCAACCCAAACCATCCAAGAGACCTGAAACGCATGCTGTCGCGGTCTTCGACGACCAAACTCGAGAAGACGCGGTTGCCAAGCGTACTGTCCAAGCCAGCAGCAGCGTGCGCCATCTTGGGTTTCATTTTGGTTTCTCCTTTCACGCTGAACAATCGCGAATGGCAACCTGCCAGCGCGACGCTCGATCAACGTGCTGAACCTGTATCACTGGACACGTTCACGCCGACTGCCGCTGCGCCCGATACGCACGTGGTCGACTCCGTACGTGTCGTCGCGCAGAAACAGGTGAATAGGCCATGAGCCGAAACTTCGAATTGATGCAGCAGGCAGGCAGAGTTCGTGAATTCCCTCCGATACACGAGGAAGAGGCGTGGACCGGGGAGCGCGAGGTTAAAGACCGACCAGCCGTCAAAATTCTTGATTTTGGGCAGTTCGCCCGAGAAGAATCGCTCAGGCTCGTGCAGCGCACGTTTCTTTTGCAAACGCCAGATCCGCCACGAGCGGTGGTTTTTGCGGGAATTGATCATGGCAATGGCTGCAGCCAGCTTTGCGCGCAGACGGCCGAGACGCTTGCGAGCAATACGAGAGGATCGATCTGCCTGGTTGACGCTAACCTTCGGTCACCTTCGCTGCCTCAACTTTTCAATACAGCGAATCACTACGGTCTCACGGATGCTTTGCGTCAGGAAGGGCCCATTCGGTCGTTTACAAAGCCGCTTGGCGTTCGCAACATCTCCTTGCTTTCGTGCGGATCCATCGGAGCGGATGCTCCGAGCCTGCTGACTTCGGAACGGCTGAAAAACCGTTTCGCGGAATTGCGAAAAGAATTCGATTTCGTGCTAGTGGACGCGCCCCCGCTGAGCCGGTACGCGGACGCCATTACTTTGGGGCAAGTAACGGATGGTTTTGTTCTCGTTTTGGAAGCGAATGCGACGCGACGGGAAGTAGCCCAGATGGCGGCGGACAGCCTGCGGGCTGCGCAGATACGAATCCTGGGGGCGGTGCTAAACAAGCGCACCTTCCCGATTCCGAGCTTGCTGTACAAGAAATTGTAGTTTCGCACTGACTTTTGTTTCGGCGGGCAGTCTGCGATTGCGGCGTAGTGCCGACCGACTGCGGTGATGTGAGAAGGGCGGCGGGGCAAGGCCGAGTTTCCAGACAGAAAGGGTCAACGTGACCCACAGGAGCGGAGCTGTGTCTAGTCTCCAAAATATACCGTTCGGATCCCCGATGGCCATGCCGGAGGTGACGTGCACGGAATCGGCTTGGTATGCGATTCAAACGCTTCCCAGGCACGAAAAGAAGGTCGCGATTGAACTCCAGAAAAAAGGCGTCCGGGCCCTGCTTCCGCTGGTATCCGACCAGCGCCAATGGAGTGACCGACGAGTTGTCGTCGAAACACCGCTGTTCCCCGGATATGCTTTCGTCAGGATCGCCCAGGACCAGGGTGCGCGCATCACGGTACTTCGGACTGCCGGGGTGAGAAATTTTGTAGGCATGCGTGGATTGGGTGACCCCATTCCTGACAGCCAGATCGAGAGTGTTCAGGCCATCCTCTCTAAAGGGGTCTCTTTCAACTCCTGTCCGTTTATCAACGTCGGTCAGCGCGTTCGGGTTCGAGGGGGAAGCCTGGAAGGCGTCGAGGGGATCATCACCGCTGTTCACGGGGACAAGAGCCTGGTAATTTCCGTGGATCTTATTCAGAAATCAATAACCATTCGAGTTACCGGCTTCACGATCGAGCCGGCTTAGCAGAGGGCTACTCTACCCCGTTCTTCCCGAATTCACGACGTACAGCCGTTCAAACGCTGTCCACTGCCCAGGTGACGGCGCGAGTGGTTGAAGCTCCCGTCCGAAGAGGTTGACGTACTACCCGTAAATAGCCCAAGAAGTTCGCACGACGAAGGACCAAGTGTACGAAAAAAAACGTCGCCTTCTCTTGAATGCGCTCAAGTTGCTGGACCTTACGTTGCTGGTCGTTGCTTTCGGCCTGGCAACGGTGCTGGCCGTTTACGCCGACAAGGGCGTCTCTTTGGAAAAGTTCCTGGCACTCCGGGTCAAACTTTCGAATTGCGCCATTTTCGGGGTCGCCTTGTTCGCGTGGCATGTGATCTTATGCGCATCCGGAGTGTACAAATCGAGAAGACTCTCACCAAAGCTGGCGGAATTCTTCGACATCTTGAAGGCGGCAACGTTGTGTGCCCTTTGCGTGGCGCTTCTTGCGGCGGTATTTTCGATCCGGATGGTCAGCCCGCGTTTTCTCGCGCTTTTCTGGATCATCACGTTTGCCTCGCTCCTCTCGGTGAGAATTATGCTTCGTTATGCACTTTCCGGGATTCGACGCCGGGGCCGCAACCTTCGCTACGTGCTGATTCTGGGTACCAACGCACGCGCCATCGAGTTTGCGCGAAGGCTCGAGAGCACGCCCGAACGAGGTTATCGCCTGCTGGGTCTCGTGGACGATGAATGGGCGAATTTCGCAAAGTTCAAGGAGACGGGCCTCCCATTTGCGTGCCGCCAAGCGGATCTAGCCGAATATCTCCGCCGCAATGTCGTGGACGAAGTCGCATTTTATCTCCCACTCAGGTCGTACTACGAACATTGCGCGCGGGTCGCTGCTCTTTGCGAGGAACACGGAACCATCATGCGCTTCGCAACCGATATTTTTACGCTAAAGACCGCTCGCGCTCGCGCGGAAGAAGTAGACGGCGATCACTTTATATCCACTCATGCCAATGCTCTGGAGGGCTGGCCGCTGATGACCAAACGCGTTCTGGACATCCTACTGTCTGGGGCATTGATCTTTTTGCTGATGCCGGTGCTAGTCGGTGTCGCGTTTTTGATCAGACTTTCTTCGAAGGGTCCCGTGCTCTTCCGGCAAGAACGACTCGGGCTCAATAAACGAAGGTTCGTAATTTACAAGTTCCGCACCATGATACCCGACGCTGAAAAGCACATGGCCGAGCTAGAACCGTTCAACGAGGCTAGCGGGCCAGTCTTCAAAATCAAGAATGATCCGCGTATTACGCCCATCGGGAAGATGCTCCGGCGTACCAGTATTGACGAGCTTCCCCAACTCTTTAACGTGCTGAAAGGTGACATGAGCATGGTCGGTCCGCGGCCTCTGCCGGTGCGCGACTACGAGGGATTCAGCGAGGATTGGCAGCGTCGGCGCTTCAGTATCCAGCCGGGTCTCACTTGTCTGTGGCAGATCAACGGCCGCAGTTCAATCGCGTTCGAAGACTGGATGAAACTCGATATCAAGTACATGGACGAGTGGTCTCTCTGGCTTGATTTCAAGATTCTGGCACGGACCATTCCCGCGGTTCTGAGGGGTTCCGGCGCCGCCTGAGGATTCTCGGGATTGTTTTCATGCGTTGCATGCAGAACGAGTTTCAGCACATGGGGGAAACATGCGAATAGCGGTCATCGGTTCAGGCTACGTAGGGCTGGTTTCCGCGGCTTGCTTTGCGGAGATCGGGCACGATGTGATCTCGGTGGACAACGACGCGGCAAAGATTGCCGCCCTGCAACGGGGCGAAACGCCCATCCATGAACGGCACCTTCCCGAGTTGCTTCGACGCCATCGGGATGACCGCTTGCACTTTTCTACCTCGGTTCGAGATGCCGTGAGTGCGTCCGAGGCAGTGTTTATCTGTGTAGGCACGCCGCAATCACAAACGGGTGAGGCAGACCTATCGTTTGTCGAGGCGGTGGCGAGCGAAATAGCAGCCGCGATCAGCGATCGAAAGACGATCATCGAGAAGAGCACGGTCCCGGTGCGGACCTGCGACGGACTGCGGAAGACTCTCCTCTTGAACGGAGCACAAAGTGGATCGTTCTCAGTGGTCTCGAACCCAGAGTTCTTGCGAGAAGGCACGGCAGTCACTGACTTTCTGTATCCGGACCGCATCGTCGTGGGAGTAGACGATGAAGTCAGCGGCGACGTCATGCAAGAGATATATAGACCTCTGACGAGTGGCTCCTACTATGAGGGAACGAGGGTCATCGCCCCGGCAGGTACTGACTTGTCGAAGGCCCGGATGATTGTGACGAACGCCAAGAGCGCGGAGTTGATCAAGCACGCTTCGAATGCATTTCTAGCCATGAAGATATCGTTCATCAATGCGGTAGCGAACATTTCGGAATCCGTCGGTGCCGATATTACGCAGGTGTGCGCGGGGATCGGATCGGATTCCCGTATCGGTCCCAGGTTCCTGAACGCCGGCATTGGTTATGGAGGTTCGTGTTTTCCCAAGGATGTGCAAGCGTTCCAGGCAGTTGCTGAACAGTGTGGCTATGATTTTGGCCTTCTCACGGAAGTGATGCGCATCAACGCCGGGCAGCGGCGCCGGTTCGTCAGAAAGGTGAGGAGTGCGCTCTGGACACTTCGCGGAAAACGGCTTGCGGTTCTGGGGCTGGCGTTCAAGGGAGATACCGACGACGTTCGTGAGTCACCAGCCATCGAAATCATCGAGGCACTCCTACGCGAAGGCGCCACCGTTCGTGTCTATGACCCAGCGGCTACGGAAAAAGCGTCAGTAATGTTGCCAAAAGACGGCGTGGCGTTCGCCGCCGATCCGTACGACGCTGCCGCTAACTCCGATGCGCTTCTTGTTTTAACCGAGTGGCCGGAGTTCGCCAACCTTGATCTATCGAGGATCCGCTCGCTATTGAGGTATCCGGTCGTAGTTGACGGTCGAAATCTTTTTGAACCGCAGCAGATGACGGACGCCGGACTCATTTACCACAGCATCGGGCGTGGCGTAGGCGTTCCGCAGCAGATGTCTGAGGTTGTTCACGGATCGGACAGCGAGGTATTCCACGAGGGCCTCGCCATCAGTCATGCCGCAGCCAGCGGACGTTAGGGCCAGGTACCACGAAACTCGGTTCGCCTCTCGAGCCGTTCCACAACAAGCTAGCAAATGAAATTTGTGATTGTCCATAACAGCTATCAACAGCCAGGCGGCGAAGACGCCGTCTTCGCCGGGGAATGCCGCTTGCTTGAGGAGCACGGCCACACCGTCGTTCCTTATCGCCGAAGCAACGACGAGATAACCCGCATGTCTGCGGTGCAGCGCCTGACTATGCCTAAGGAAATGATTTATTCCGACAATAGCAGGCGCGAGATCCAACAATTGCTGCGCAGAGAACGGCCTGACATGGTTCACGTCCATAACACTTTCATGATGGTATCGCCGTCGGTGTACCAGACTTGCCAGGAAATGGGCGTTCCCGTTTTGCAGACACTTCACAATTTTCGCCTGCTGTGTCCGGCCTGGACGCTCTCTCGTGATGGTCACGTTTGCGAGGAGTGTGTCGAGCACTCGTTGTTGCGCAGTGTGTGGCACGGGTGTTACCGCAATTCACGCGTGATGACCGCCGGCGTGGCTTTGATGTTGCAGATTCATCGCGAGCGCGGCACGTGGACTGATGCGGTCGACGGATACGTGGCTCTCAGCGAGTTTGCACGACGCAAGTTTGTCGACAATGGCCTTCCCGCTGCCAAGATGCACGTCAAGCCAAATTTTGTCCAACCGGATCCCGGCGAGCGCGACACGCCCGGAAGTTACGGGCTCTTTGTAGGTAGACTTTCCCCGGAAAAGGGAGTTGCGACGTTGCTTTCCGCTTGGCAGAGGCTTCCTCGCTCGACTCCGCTTCTTATTGTTGGTGACGGCCCGTCGCGGCAAGCGCTGGAAGCCGAAGCTGCCGCGCAGGGCCTTTCCTCAGTCACATTCGGCGGCTGGCTCACGACGGAGGCAACTCGCGCCGCCATGAAACAAGCGGCCTTCCTCGTCATCCCGAGCCTGTGGTACGAGGGCTTTCCAATGATCATCGCGGAGGCGTTCGCCTGCGGTATCCCGGTGATTTGTTCGAAGCTCGGAGCACTGGAAGAGATCGTGGGTGACCAACACACGGGACTCCATTTCGCACATGGTGACTCCGACGACTTGGTCCGCAAAGTCGAATGGGTGGTGGCTCATCCTTCGCAGCTCACGGCAATGGGGAAAAATGCGCGGCACGAATTTGAAGCTCGATACACAGCGGAACAAAACTACGCGATGCTCATGCAAATCTACGAACACACGATGAGCGCCCACGCGCGAAACTAACGGTCGTTTTTCCAGTTCTGTTCTCTTTACCACTGACATCAGCAGTACCAAATCCCATGAGGGGCGCAACTAGATGAGCGTTGCAATCATTACCGGTTCAGCAGGGCTTGTTGGTTCCGAAGCGGTCTCCTATTTCGCTTCGCTCGGAATGGACGTCGTCGGAATTGACAACGGGATGCGTGCCGAATTCTTCGGCCCGGACGCTTCCACAAAACGGGTTCGTGACCATCTTTGCAGGTCGATTCGGTCCTATTCTCATCACGACTTGGATATTCGAGATGCCGAAGGCATTGCCACGGTATTCGCGCCCTACGGAAACAACATCGAGCTAATCATTCACGCGGCTGCTCAACCATCTCACGATTGGGCTGCCAGCGACCCTACAACCGATTTCACCGTGAACGCCAACGGAACCTCGGTGCTGTTGGAGGCGACGAGACGATTCGCCCCGCAGGCTGTCTTCATCTACATGTCGACAAACAAGGTCTACGGCGATACGCCTAACGCGCTGCCTCTCGTTGAACTTGAAACCCGATGGGAGGTGGATCGCAACCACGCATACGCCGCACGGGGCATTCCCGAAACCATGTCCATTGATGGCACGACTCACAGCTTGTTTGGCGCGTCGAAGGTTGCGGCAGACGTTCTCGTGCAGGAGTACGGGCGCTATTTCGGTATGCGAACCGCTTGTTTTCGTGGAGGCTGCTTGACCGGACCGAACCACTCGGGAACCCAATTGCATGGCTTTCTCGCCTACCTGATGAAGTGTGCGGCAACCGATACGCCGTACAAAGTGTTCGGGTACAAGAGCAAGCAGGTCCGCGACAACATTCACAGCTCCGACCTCATTCACGCGTTCCACGAATTCTTCAAGAATCCCCGATGTGGAGAGGTCTATAACATGGGTGGGGGCCGGAACAGCAACTGCTCCATGCGCGAGGCGATGGCGCTCTGCGAAGGAATTACCTCGAGGCCAGTGAGATCGCAATATGTAAACGAAAACCGGCGTGGCGACCACATCTGGTGGATCAGCGATTGTTCCCGCTTTCAGCAGCAGTACCCGGACTGGAAGCTCGAATACGACGTGCCTCGGATTTTGGCTGAAATCTTTGAGCTGAACAGGGAGAGATGGGGGCAAGAATGCTTAACGCCGGTAAACGGAATGTCCTCGGTATCCTGATTGACGCGGCGGACTACGAAGGGGCCTGTAAGGCGATTTTTGCCGCTGCCGAGCAAAAGCGCTGCTTGACGGTCACCGCCTTGGCTGTGCACGGGCTGATGACGGGCGCATTGGATCGTGAGCACCAGTTTCGCCTCAACCATTTCGACCTGTTATTGCCAGACGGACAACCCGTTCGATGGGTCCTCAACTTGCTGCATCACGCGGGCTTGTCGGATCGGGTCTACGGGCCAAATCTTACGACGAAGATATGCGCGGGAGCGGTCGAAAAGGGAATTCCGTTGTACTTCTACGGTACGAGTCCCGAAACACTTTCGTCGTTGAGAAAAGCCCTTGAGGCGAAGTTTCCGGGCATCATCATTGCCGGTATGGAGCCATCGCGGTTCCGCAGGCTGACTCTAGACGAGAAGGAAGAAGTCGCCGCACGTATTCTCGCATCCGGCGCCAGGCTGGTATTTGTTGGACTCGGTTGCCCCCGGCAAGAAACATTCGCCTTCGAGTTCCGGGAGATTTTACCCATGCCCATTCTCGCGGTCGGCGCTGCGTTTCCTTTCCTGGCTGGTTCCTTGCCGCAAGCGCCCGCCTGGATGCAGGGCGCCGGATTGGAATGGTTGTTTCGCCTTACTGTCGAGCCCCGACGCTTGTGGCGTCGCTACCTCTTGCTGAACCCCGCCTATATGTGTCTCGTGGCCCTTCAGGCATTGCGGTTGTTCCGGTTCCCGACTGATGGTCGGGCTCCCGTTTCGGAACTTCTGTATGGTTAAAAGCAGGTGCGGAGGCGTTATCCTCACGGCGTTTTACGAGGCCGATACCAGATAGTGTATGCCCGCCTTACTATTCAAAAGCGCTCTAGCTCGTAACACCGCGTGGATGGTTTTGGGCCGCGGCTTGGGCTTGATCATTCAGGCGGTGTACTTCATCGAGATCGCGAGGTCTCTCGGCGTCAGTAACTATGGCGCCTTCGTCGGAGTTGTGGCGCTAGTCGGGATCGTGTGGCCATTCGCCTCCATGGGCGGCAGCAATCTACTCATCAAGAATGTTTCGCGCGACAAGAATCTATTCACGGTGTATTGGGGCAGGGCACTCACAACAACCGCTCTGTTCGGAAGCCTGCTGGTCTTGGTCGTGCTCTTGCTGTCGCTATTTGTTCTGCCGCCGCAGATACCGCTCTTGTTGGTGATTTTGGTAGCGGTATCCGACATACTTGCGCTCAACATCGTGACCATTGCGAGCCAGGCCTTTCAGGCCTTTGAGCGGTTGGATTGGACCGCCGGACTCGGCGTGTTGATGATTTCCAGTCGTTTGGCAGGGGCCATCATCCTCATCGCTATTCACCGCCATCCTTCGGCCCTTCAATGGGGCTACTCCTATTTCTGCAGCACCGCCGCCGTCGCGGTGGCGGCTTCGCTGATCGTTTGCAAGAGGCTCGGTTGGCCGATGCTGAACTGGCGCCGTTCGGCGACGGAAATGCGCGAAGGTTTTTGGTTTTCCACCAGTCAGAGCGCCCAAACCATCTACAACGATATTGATAAGACGATGCTCGCACGTCTTTCAACTCTGGACGCCACCGGCATCTATGGCGCGGCCTACCGGCTGATCGATGTAAGCTTCGTGCCGGTTTCCGCGCTCTTGTATTCCGCTTACCCCAATTTCTTTCGCGCTGGAGCTGACGGCATTTCCTCGAGCCTGCGTTACGCGAAACCACTGCTCCTTCGCGCCGGGGGATATTCCGTGGTGGTCTGCGCCGCTATCTTATTGTGCGCGGGTTGGGTGCCTTCTGTTTTAGGTCCGGACTATGTACGGATCGTGGAGGCGCTACGCTGGCTGTCGATACTCCCGATATTAAAGGCCATGCACTACTTCCTCGCGGACACGCTCACGGGCGCCGGTTACCAGTCGGTGCGCACCTGCATCCAGGCGGGCGTCGGTGGATTCAACGTCCTCATCAATCTGTGGCTCATTCCCGCATATTCCTGGCGGGGTGCCGCCTGGGCCAGCATTGCCTCTGACGCTTTGCTGCTGTGCGGGATTGCGCTTGCAGTCGCGGTGCTTTCGCGGCAAAGACGCAATGTCCTGGTGACCGTGACGGCAAATGCGGATGCTGACTAGAGGTCCATCGGCGCACACGGTTTTTGTCCTGTTGCGACACGCTTGGTTCGAGAAGATCGCGACATCTCTTTAGCTTGAATTCGATCGAACGCAAACCTCCCATGTACTCCCGAAGATCGCTCGAAAACGTCACACTTTGCGCCGTAGCACTCACGCTGACCGGAGCGCTCATGCGAATCGTCTCCGGTGGCGGAGATAATCTGGATGGAGACTATCGCACTCAGGCCTTTCTGGCGGTTTGTTACTTTTCGGTGGCCGCTATCGCCGCGGCCCACTTTCGTTCGACGCTCTGGGCCATCCGCCGCAATCCGGCCATATGCGCATTGTTGGCTGTCGCTTGCTTGTCCATATTCTGGGCGGATATGCCGGACCTGGTCCTGCGCCGCGCAATTGCTGTCGTTGGCACCACGTTGTTCGGGGTCGTGGTCGCGATCCGGCTCACATTTGCCGAGCAATTAAGACTCTTTCGGTGGGCGACCAGGATAGCCGCTGCGATGAGCTTGGCGCTACTGATCGTCGCTCCAGGCGCGGCCTTTGCTGCTGGAGCCGAAAGTAGCACCGTGCGCGGCATATTCAACCACAAAAACCATTTGGGCGCGACGATGGCGCTAGGGCTCTTGATGGAATGGTTTGTCCCGGAAACGAATCGGAAAGCGAAGGTACTCAGAGGCATATTCCTCGCTGTCTATTTCGCAATGCTGGTACTGTCGAATTCCATGACATCGGTGGTCGCTTTGGGCACTACCCTGGTGGTCGTTTATTCTTTCAGATTCCTCTATTCCCGGTGCAGGCTGCCTTTGCCCATGTTATTCGCGATTTTTCTCGCCGGAGCGGGTGTCGCCATGGCAATCGAGAGCTCCGCCACAGAACTCCTGGGACGTTCGTCGGATCTCACCGGCCGTACGGAACTCTGGGGCTTTACATTGAACATGATTTCGAAGCGTCCGCTGCTGGGGTTCGGTTTATCAGGCTTCTGGATGGGCGCTTCGGAGGAGTCGCTATCCGTTCAAAGCCAGCTTGGATGGACTCCAATCTACTCTCACAACGGATATCTGGAGATTCTCCTTAGTCTCGGGATTGTCGGACTGCTACTGCTGCTCGTCGTGGTTGGGAGTGGAATCAAACGGGTGCTCGCTCGCGTACATAGCAACGGTTCCATCCAAGACATGTGGCCAATCGCCTTCTTTACGTTCTTCCTGGTTCACAACCTAGCCGAATGCACGATCCTCTTACAGAACTGTCTGGAGTGGTCCCTCTGCGTTGCAACCGTGATCAGTTGTGACGCCATCCTAGTTGGTGCATTGTCCACCACGGACGAAGAGCGAGAGAGATCGCGTGTGCCAGAAGCGGAGTATGCATGAACGACCGAGTTCCAACCAAGGTTCGAGTAGCCATCTGCATCGGTACCTTCCGCCGTCGCGAACTTCTGCGTGACTTGTTGATGGGTGTTTCGGAGCTTGCCTTTCGCAAGGTACCCGTTCCCGATATTCGAGTCATCGTCGTAGACAACGACTGCTCGGGAGCCGCCGAGGCTACTTGCAACGAGACTCAACTCCCGTGGCTGAAACAATACGTCGTTGAACCACGACGGGGCATTGCGAGAGTAAGAAACACCGCGATATCGACGGCGGGCAACGTCGAATTCATTGCCTTCCTGGATGACGACGAAGTTCCCACGCCGTTCTGGCTGGACGAGCTGTTGTGGACCCAGGGACAATTCGAAGCCGACGTGGTGGCCGGGCCCGTTCTCACGGATTTTGCTCCCGACGTACCCGCGTGGGTGAGGGCTGGACGATTTTTCGACCGCTCGACTTTCCCGTCCGGCCACCGCATGGACAAGTGTTCTACAAACAATGTTTTGATACGCCGCGAAGTGTTTGACGGGGTTCCTTCCTTCAATGAAGACCTCGAATTGACCGGTGCTGACGATACTCACTTTTTCATGCGCGTGAACCGCGCCGGCTATACGATCGTCTGGGCCAGCGACGCAATCGTTCACGAAGCCATTTCGAAAACGCGCGCCAATCTCGGGTGGCTTCTCCGCCGCGGCTACCGGCTGGGCAATTCCTGGTCCCTTTGCGAGTTGTCCTTAGACCAAAGGCTTAGTGTCCGTATGGTCCGCTTTCTGAAAGCGTTCGCCTGGATCGCAAAGGGCTTGGCACTCGCACTGCTCTCGTTATTCAAAGGGAAAACCGACATCGTTTGGGCTCTTCGCACTATTTGTTATGGCGCAGGACAACTTTCTGGCCTGACCGGTCACAAATACCAGGAATATCGATCCGCAGGTACGGACTCCCTGGAGAAGATTGCAGCGCTCCGCCAGCAAGCCTGACCATCGCGAACCACTTTGGTTTGACTCGCTGCCGGATTAGAACCGACATGATGAACCGACTCCATTTTGCCGCCGTTCCATTCTTACTACTTGCCGGCACGCTGCTCGCGAAGGGTGACCTGACGCGCCTCGTCCCACCATCGCGAACGATACCTTCCACTTTTTTTGGAATGCATACGCACCGTCCGGGGCCAACGCAGTGGCCGTCCGCGCCGGTGGGAACCTGGCGTTTCTGGGACGCGCACGTCGCTTGGCCAGACATGGAGCCGAGGCGCGGGCAATGGGATTTTTCGTATGTCGACAGGTATTTGTCCTTGGCCGAAGAACACCACACCGAGGTGCTGTTTGTCCTGGGCCTCACGCCTCGCTGGGCCTCCGCTCGGCCTGATGAGAAATCCGCGTACCAGCCAGGGTGGGCCGCAGGCCCCGCGGATCTTGAGGACTGGCGAACCTATGTCAGGACCGTCGTTACTCACTGCAAAGGCCGGGTTCATCTCTATGAGATCTGGAACGAGCCGAACTACAAACCATTCTGGACCGGTACGACGGATGAAATGCTGATCCTCACGCGAGAAGCGTCGCAGATTATCCGCAGCATTGATCCACAATCGACCATTGTTTCGCCTGCGGCCACCACCGCGAGTGGTCCCAAGTGGCTCGACGAGTTTCTGAGGAAGGGAGGAGGGCAATACGTCGACGTGATCGGATACCACTTTTATGTGAATACCCAGCCTCCCGAAGCCATGGTACCGATTATCCAACAGGTAAACCAAGTCCTGGCGGAAAATCATCAAGCAAACAAACCGCTTTGGGACACGGAAACAGGTTGGCTCGCACCATCAAAGTTTGATACCGAGGAACTAACAGCCGCCTACCTGGCTCGATCCTACATCCTGGCTTGGTCCGCGGGAGTTCAACGATTCTACTGGTACGCCTGGGACAACGGACCCCCATTGCAGATGATTGATAGAGACACCCAGGTTCTGAAACCCGCCGGCAAGGCATATGGAATCATACAAACGTGGCTTGTCGGGGCTCGTATCAATGCGTGTGTGGAAGACGCTGATCACACTTGGACCTGCGAGCTGAGCCGCAATAACGTCCTTCAATGGATCGTCTGGAATCGAGACGGATCGAGAACATTCGCGCTGCCGAACCAAGGGCATGCCTGGACGGTCACTCCGTTGCTTGAAGAATCTTACACCGTAGCCGGAAACACTCTGGACATCGGACAGATGCCGGTCTTGATTGACTCTTCGCGCCGCTAGTGTTCCTGCAGCGCAAGGACGGTATGTCCTTCGTAGAAGCTTTGGAAATGACCACCATCCCTCACCGCCTCCGGCGTTTCGCCAAAGTCGTCGCGGGCAACGACCTGTTTGTCTCGAAAGAAATTGACGTGAGTTATGTTGTTCTTGGTTCAGAATACGGCCGGTGGCCACTCGTTACCCAACACACGTCCGAGAATTCTGTGATTTACTCCTTTGGCGTTGGGCAGGATATTTCTTTTGATCTGCGGGCCATAGACTTGTTCCGGTGCCCGGTATTCGCTTTTGACCCGACTCCCAAAGCGGTACAGTGGATACGGCAACAGCGCGTCCCACCTCAATTTCATTTCATGGAACTCGGAATAGGCGCGGCCGTCGGTGAAATGTCGTTTCACTCGCCTAAGACGGAATCTCATGTTTCCTATACGATCTCGGATCGCAGGGGCACCACGATGAAGTCGGTGGTCGCTCAAGTAGCCGATCTCCGCACCATCATGCAACGCCTCAATCATTCGCGAATTGACGTGCTGAAGATGGATGTTGAAGGCGCCGAGTATGCGGTGATTGACAATCTGCCCGAGCAAGGTTCCCTGCCGCAACAGTTGATGATCGAGTTCCATCACGGGATGTACGGGTATAAGCCTTCCGACACGAGGAAGGCGCTGGTCACTCTGAATAAGCTGGGATATCGCAGATACTACATTTCAGAGACTGGACGAGAGCTTGCTTTTCTATCGTGCTGAGTGTTGACGGGGGATAAAGGACATGGCCAACAACCAGATAGTCGTTGTCACTGGCGCCGGTGGCTTCATTGGCGGAAGTCTCATCGCCTCGCTTCGCAAGCGCGGCAACGCTGCAATTCGGGGTGTGGACGTAAAGCCGCTCGCCGAATGGTACCAACGCTTCGACGACGTCGAAAACCTCTCGTTGGATCTGAACTTCAAGGAAAACTGCGAAACCACGGCGCGCGGCGCCCATGAAATCTACAACCTGGCCGCTAACATGGGCGGGATGGGCTTCATCGAACAAAACAAGGCTTTGTGCATGCTCTCCGTCCTGATCAACACTCACATGCTGCAGGCAGCTGTGAAGCACGGAACGCAAAGGTTTTTCTATGCTTCGTCGGCGTGTGTTTACAACGGAGACAAGCAAAAGACCTTTGAAGCGCCGTCGCTCAAGGAAGAAGACGCATACCCGGCCCTCGCGGAAGATGGCTATGGATGGGAGAAATTGTTTTCCGAACGTATGTGCCGGCACTTCCGCGAGGATTTCGGCCTGGAAACTCGAGTGGCCCGCTTCCATAACGTGTATGGGCCCTGGGGCACGTGGTATGGGGGCAGGGAAAAAGCCCCTGCAGCCATCTGCCGAAAAGTCGTGGAGGCAAAACTCAGCGGGAAACAGGAAATTGAAATCTGGGGCAGCGGCGAGCAAACTCGCAGTTTCATGTTCATCGACGACTGCATCAAGGGTATCGATCTGATCTTCCGTTCTGGGATTTTGGAGCCCATTAACCTTGGCTCCAGCGAGGCGGTCACGATCAACCGTCTGGTGGATCTCGTCGAGGATGTCGCCGGTATCAAGCTGGAACGAAAGTACGATTTGAGCGCTCCGAAGGGTGTGAATGGCCGAAATAGTGACAACACCCTAATCCAGCGCTATTTGAAATGGGAGCCCGACACGAGTCTTCGGGCAGGTCTCGAGAAGACTTATGCGTGGATCCACGACCAATACCTTGCTCGAGAGCGCGGCGAGGCTGGCGTAGTTCGCGAATCTGAAGTCTTGCGGTAGACCGCCGTTCTCTACATAGCATTCTGAACTCTTCGCTCCGCCAACAACACGTACCCGCACCAAAACACTATGTCGGCTCCGCGCCTGAAACTAGCCGTGCTCGTCAATATGATCGCTCCCTCCAGGATCCCGGTGTACTCCGCCCTGGCTGAGCGCTTCGACTTGGTGTTGCTTCACGGAGGTACTGAGAGCAACCGAGATTCCTGGCAGGACCTCGACAAAATGCTGCCCAACGCGCAAATCATAAAGGCATGGGGTTGGCAGATTTCGATCCGGCGCAAAGAGAAGGGTCAGGTTTTCGATAAGCAATACATCCACATCACTCCTGGCTTCCTGTGGCATCTATTGGGATTTCGGCCGGACGCGGTAATCAGCAATGAAATGGGTTTACGGACATTGATCGCGTTGACCTACGGAACAGTATTTCGCAGGCCAGTTTGGGTGTGGTGGGGAGGCACTCTGCACACGGAGCGCAAGGCCGGGTTCGTTAGGAAGTGCCTGCGAAGGTCTGTCTCCCGTTGGGCGAGCCGATGGATCAGCTACGGTCAGTCTTCCACCGACTACCTACAAAGTTTAGGCATTTCTCGCGACCGCGTCCTTCAGATCCAAAACGCTGTCGATGAGCGATCGTTCACGCAAGACTCCCAGTGCGCGTCGCGTCTACATCCTCGGCCGGTTCTACTCTACGTGGGCCAGTTCATCGCTCGAAAGGGACTTGAACTCCTGCTAAACGCGGCTTCGGTAGTGCAACGAGAGGGGCAGGAATTCTCGATGCTGCTCGTTGGCAGCGGGCCCGACAAGCAAATGCTCGAACAACACGCAAAGGATCTAAATCTGAAGAATGTACATTTTCAGGCTTCTGTACCGCCCGATCGGATGCCCTCTGTATATCGCAGCGGAGACGTTCTGGTTTTTTCGACCCTTGAGGATCCTTGGGGGCTCGTGGTTAACGAAGCGATGCTTTCCGGCCTTCCGGTTCTGTGTTCCAAGTATGCGGGCTGCGCCCAAGAGCTGGTTCCGCCGGAAAATATCTTCGATCCCGAGAATGCCGGCGAATTTGCTCGGAAGTTGGGACAAGCTGTGGCTGGCGGGCTCTCGAAACCCGACGTCTCGCGAATCAAGACGATGTCACAAGTCGTTCACCAACTGATTTCCGACTTGGAGAGCGTGGCGGCCAAGACGCTCCCGCGCCTGCCTTCCACCTCCGCGGAAGTTCCGCTGCAAAAATGAGAGCAACCATGGCCGACGCCACCAACAGCAAGCCGAGGTTGGCATATCGTGCTGACATCGACGGCCTCCGCGCGATCGCTGTTCTCCTGGTTGTTGCCTGCCACATTGGAATCTACAAGTGTCGCGGCGGATTCATCGGAGTCGACGTTTTCTTCGTCATCTCGGGCTATCTGATCAGTTCAGTCATCCTCGCGGAGATCAGTGCGTCACAATTCTCCCTCTATTCCTTCTACGAACGCCGTATCCGGCGGATCGTCCCCGCTCTCCTGGTGATGCTCCTCGCCACGTCTCTGCTGGCGTATCGCTATTTGCTGCCCGTTGAAACGGAAGATTTCGCGAAGTCGCTCGTTGCCGCCATATTTTCTCAGTCCAACTTCTACTTCTGGAGACAGTCCGGTTATTTTGACGCACCGGCCGCACTTAAGCCGTTGCTCCACACCTGGTCGCTCGCGGTGGAAGAGCAGTTCTATGTTTTCTTCCCGTTGTTCTTGTTGGCGGTTCGCCGCTTATTTCCCGGCCGTCTGCGAACTTCCATCATTGCGATGGCAGTTCTATCCTTTGTGAGCAGCGTTATCGGCGCCTATGAGTATCCAAGTTCCACGTTCTACCTGGCGCCGACCAGAGCATGGGAACTGCTCTTGGGAACGATTCTGTCCCTGAAGATCCTTCCTGAAATTTCAGGAGCGCTGCGCCGAAATATCTCGACAGTCGCCGGCACGGCCTTAATCCTGGTTCCAGCTGCTTTATACTCGTCTTCCACTCCATTTCCCGGACTTGCCGCTCTCGCACCCTGCATGGGTGCTGCCTTGATCATCGCGGGCGGAGAGACCGGAAGGTCCGTCGTTGGGCGCGTACTTTCTTCGCCGCCCGCCGTCTTCATCGGACTGATCTCGTACTCTCTGTACCTCTGGCATTGGCCAATCATTGTTTTCCAGAAGATTGGGACAGTCTTGATTAACGGCGTATCCGATCGCATTGGCGGGTTAGTTGCTTTCGCCGTATCCTTGCTAGTCGCGACTCTGTCCTGGAAATTTGTCGAACTTCCGTTCCGTAACGGCCGGCTCAAACTGGCCGGCGCCCGGCTCTTTAACACCGCATTCGCGAGTTCACTTGGCGTTGCGGGCTTCGCCGTCTGGATGTTGGTCTCTCATGGGCTTCCGGGCCGTTTCCCGGCCGAAGCAGTCCGCGTCGCCTCGTATCTCCAGTACGGAACGAAAGAGGAATTCCGCGAAGGAACCTGCTTCATATTGCCGCCAGTGAAGTTTGAATCTTTCGACCCGGCCACCTGCCTGCGCCAGGACGCGTCGAGAAAGAACTATCTGTTGGTTGGCGACAGTCACGCAGCAGCTTTATGGTACGGAGTCGCGAATACGCTAGACGGTACGAACGTGATGCAGGCAACGGCTGCCGGCTGCAAGCCAACTTTACAGAATGTGCGCGAGGCTTCGGTTGCATGCACGAGGCTGATGAACTACGTTTTCAATGATTACTTGATGACGCATCATGTCGATGCTTTGTTGATCGCCGCACGTTGGGAGCGGACGGACCTTCCGCGGCTCTCCGAGACGATTACCTGGGCCAATTGCCACGGCTTCAACGTGATTCTTTTTGGGCCGATGGTTCAGTACGACTCGTCTCTGCCGCGATTGCTTGCTACCTCCATCAAGAATAACGATCCCAATATCCCGTATAACCACCGCGTGACCGAGTGTGCACGGCTCGACGATGAAATGTCTCACATTGCGCAAACCACATGGCGGGTCCGCTACGTCTCGTTTTTCAAGAGCCTGTGCCACAAATCGTCTTGCGTCGAATATGCCGCTCAAGGTATCCCGCTTCAGTTCGACTACGGACATTTGACAAGGGACGGATCTGTTCTATTGGCGCAAATGCTCCGGCAGAGCGACGACCTGCCCTAACAGACATGGACGCGACGAGCTCCTCGTACGGCACCCGCACTTCTACCGACTTCCACAACCTCTCATGATCCCTAAGATCATCCATCAGACCGCTCCTACAAAAAATCTGTCATGGGAGGAGCGCCGAATGTCCTCGCGTATGAGGGCGATCCTCAAAGGATGGGGCTACGCTCTGTGGGACGACTTCGACAATCTCCGGCTGGTTGCTGAATATTTCCCGCAATTCCTGGAACGCTATCGGAGCATTCAGCGAGGCGTCGTTCGCGCTGACATCGCGAGATGCATGTATCTTTACATTCACGGTGGATTCTATTTCGATACCGACTACAAAATATTGACCGAGATTGGCGACGATATTCTTGCTAACGCTTGTGTGCTGCCCATCTCCCGCGGCTCTTTGGGGGATGTCTCTTCACTGCGACTGGGCAACGCCGTCATGGGATCGGAGCCACGTCACAGCTTCTGGGAGGATTTTCTCGATGAACTGTTTTCGAGTACTTCGCTTGGAAATCTAAGCGAGGACAAGATCGAAAAGACCACGGGACCCGAAGGACTCACGCGTTTCTTTGTCCGCCATCGTGACAAATATGCTGACATCGCTCTGCCAGCCAGAGAGATCTTTCACCCGCAACTGACAGCTGCCAATTTTTCCTACGAGATCGGCAGGGAAACGATTGGCGCGCATTTGTGCTGGGGTTCGTGGCGGACGAAGCATATTTCACGGCTCGCCCGAAATCTTTGCACCAGAAAGATTACGGCGCTGTGAATCCGCTGGACGCACTCCATCCGTCGACGCTAGCAACTATCCTGAACCAGGGAAGGGAACTCGCATGCTACAGGTAGCGATGAAAGCGATGAATCGGTTGCGGAGAATCTATCACCTCAAGCGCCAGGGCAAGCGTTTGCTTGAGCAAACCATCGGTGACTCGGCGGCTTACAACCCGAATCCGCGAGTAACGGCAATCGTTCAGCTCTTCAACAAGCGTCAGAATATCGAAGCGATCGTCGCGGGCTTGTTGGTCCCGGCCATCGAGGAGATCATCGTGGTCGACGACGGGTCCAGCGATGGCGCACTGGAAATTCTCCCGCACCTGCTGACCGGGAAGAATCATTTCATCATTCGTTCGAACGATATATTTGAAATCAGGAGCTATTCGCGCGCGCTTAATTTTGCTCGTGGTGAAATCGTCGCCTTTCTACAGGATGATGACATTCCGCCGCCTGACGGCAAGTGGGTCACCGAAGCCGTGGCTCTTTTTGATCACTATCCGAAGCTCGCCGTTTTGGGCGGGCGCGACGGGCTGGAACTGACGCTCCGCATCGGTCCCGCAACGTCGAGAGAATCCCCCAACCCGATCACCTATCGCGCCATCAACCAGCGAGGTGGCCTCCGAGTCGACCTTCCTTTCACGTTCGCCGAGGTAATCAATCGCGCCCCCATGCTGGTTCGAAGAGATACCATCCAACGCCTCGGCGGGATCGACAATACGTTCGCTCCCTTTCAATGCGATGACGTCGATCTCTGTCTTCGAACTTGGAAATCCGGTTTCCAGGTCGGACTCTACTCCACTGAGTTCGTTCGCGACGTAGGTATGGGCGGCATGCGCCTGTTCAATCCGGAAAAAATGGCGCCACAAGCCAGGAAAAACTGGGGAATTATTCATGACCGTTACGGCAGCGACATCGCAAGCGGTTACTTCGCGGCTTGTGTCGCCGCGGCTTCTAGTGGTCTTCCAACTCTAGAAGATGATCACGAAGACCCGCTCTCCGCGGCGAATACCACTACTCTCCCAGTACAGAAAACCACCGCCGCAACCAGATAAATCGCCCCTCACGTGAATTTCTCCACCGGGCCAGAATCTACGGATCTCTGCCATCACCCTCCCACGCAGTGTGCCGCCGGGCCGAACCAATAGCGGCGCGCACGACGATCCTGTGCGTGTACGGTGGGTCGACTTTTTGATAGCAGCGGGAAGACGCCGAGTTTTTCCATGGCTTCTGCGCGATCTGCGATGCGTGTGGGCGTAGCCGTCGGCATGGGCAGAGGGCCGCCACGCCTGCCAGGAAGTACAGACTTCGCACATTCGTCATTAACATCCCTCTTGACGGGGGGACCCGTCGAAATTGTCGTCCCACACTCCTAAATGGTGTCAAGCACCTGGCATCCTGAAAAGTGCGCGAAACCCATCCCGGTTTGAACTACTCGGTCCCAATTTCCTCTAAGCCTCTGACATTCCCCGTAGCCAATGTCGTACGCCGCTGCGCACTGTGGGCGCGACCAGTTGCCGTTCCTACCTGACCCTTGGCCGTCCTTCCCAGCCGTAGGGGGATGTCTTCTGCAACACTGGGGGGCAAGATGCTCCTGTCCGGGTTCGATAGACGGGCTATGCTCATCTCACCCCTTCTGATTACTCGCAGTTCGTAGTCATTTCTTCACGCCTATTCGTAATGCAGAACTGCATCGAACAATGTTCACCTAATGCCAACTCTTCGTCATGTCGTACGCCGCCTATGCCACTTGCGTTGGGGCGCCATTCGGACACATATGCCGCGAGAATCCAGGTGCGAAGCAAACCCTCGGCTAGGAACACGTCGAGGCTGTCTTTACGCGCTGCTTGCCGGCGCAGTGTTCCTCGGCTCGTATCCCGCACACCGGGCGGTTTGGCGCGGCAATTCCGAGTTGCATACCTTGCTAGAGACCATTTCTTCGCTGCTGGCGCTCACCGCAGGCGCTATGGCTCTGGTGCGCTACTACGCAAAAAAAAGTAGCTCGTTTTTGCTGTTGGGCAGCTGTTTTCTGGGGGCAGGCCTGCTTGATGCTTACCATGGGTTTATTACGTCTTCGTTTCTTGCGGGGCTCACGCCATCAGCTCTTTCGGCACTCACGCCGTGGAGCGGCGTTGTTTCACGAGTATTTATGTCGCTTTTGATGTACGCGAATTTGCTGGTCTCAAATAGAGAAGCCAGGCGCCCAGCAGCCGGCAGACTCAACGAGGGTCTGGTCTATGTTTTAGTAGGAGTTTGGGCGCTCATCAGCTTCCTGTTTTTCGCCCTGGTAAAACTACCGCCTGCATATTACCCGAACTTGATGATTCATCGACCGGCAGAGCTCGTACCAGCCTTGTTTTTTGCTCTCGCTGTGACCGGGTACTTGCGGAGAGAAGCGTGGAAAACAAAAGAGTTCGAGCACTGGCTAGTGCTCTCCTTGATCGCAGCGGTAGGCGGCGAGTTCGCCTACATGACATTTTACGACAGGCTGTACGACGCGCAATTTCTCGTGGGTCACGCGCTCAAAATTCTGGTGTACCTATTCGTCCTTGTCGGATTGTTCAGCAATACATTTTCAATCTTCGAGCGAGAAGCAGAGAATTCGACGCAACTCGAAGTGCGGGTGAGGGAACGCACACAGGAACTTTCTGGTGCCAACGCGAAGCTGGCGCAGGAAATTGTGGAACGTAAGCACATACAGGAAAAGCTGCAACTGGCCACCGCCGCGGCAGAAGCCGCCAACAAGTCCAAGAGTGAATTTCTGGCGAATATGAGTCATGAAATCCGGACGCCCCTGAACGGTGTCATGGGTATGACCGATCTGGCTTTGGGTACAGACCTAAACAAAGAACAGAGGGAGTATTTAGAAACTGTAAAAATGTCCGCCGACTCCCTGCTAGCAGTAATTAACGATATTCTCGATTTTTCCAAGATGGAAGCGGGAAAAATTGAATTGGATGTCATGAGTTTCAATCTGCGCGACTCCCTGGAAACCACGCTCAAAACGCTTGCGCTACGAGCACACGAGAAGGGTTTAGAGCTTCTTTGTGAAGTGGCTCCAGAGGTGCCCGAGGTCGTCCGGGGGGACTCGAACCGCTTGCGTCAGATTGTGCTCAACCTTGTCGGTAACGCTATCAAATTTACCGGCGAAGGTGAAGTTGCCCTTTGTGTGAGAGCTCTGGAGACCGAGGGTGAACAACGCCTGCTGCAGTTCACAGTGTCGGATACTGGAATCGGCATCGCCTCAGAGAAACAAGTGTTGATTTTTGAAGCATTCATTCAAGCCGATGCTTCCACAACTCGGAAGTACGGCGGAACAGGCCTAGGACTAACGATTACAACTCGATTGGTGGAAATGATGGGGGGTAAGATATGGGTCGAGAGTGAGCTACGGCGGGGGACGCGTTTTCACTTCACGTGCAGGCTGGGAGTTGCCGACGCGCCAGCGACTAGAGTCGGAACGACTGCGCCCCCAGAGGTGCTGCGCGGCGTGAAGGTTCTGTTAGTGGACGACAACCGGACAAATCGGCGGATATTGGAGGGAATGCTGGGGCGTTGGGAAATGAAAACAACTTCGGTCGAAGGTGGGCAAGAAGCTTTGGACGAATTGTCCTTGGCGCGAGGCACAGGACACCCCTACGGGCTGGTCTTGACGGATATGCACATGCCGAAAATGGATGGGTTCACGTTAGTTGAGCAAATCCGTCACAGACCGGAACTAGCCACGGCCACGATCATGATGCTCACATCAGCGGGCCACCTGGGCGACGCCGCGCGCTGCCAAGAATTGGGGGTTGCCGCATACTTATCGAAGCCCATCCGGCAATCGGAGCTGCGCGAAGCGATTGCTCGCGTCCTGGGAGCACGGGAGCAAGAGGGTGGCATCCCGCTGATCACGCGATTCTCGCCACACGACGAGCGCGACCCGTCGGAGTGTTTGCGCGTGCTGCTAGTGGAAGACAACGCCGTGAACCAGCGGCTCGGAACGAGGCTGTTGGAGAAGAGAGGCCATAGCGTGGTGGTGGCGGCCAACGGCCGGGAAGCGTTGAACGCACTGGAGAAGGAAAGGTTTGATTTGGTACTGATGGACGTGCAGATGCCAGAGATGGATGGACTGGAAGCTACGGCGGAGATTCGTAATAGGGAACAACTCAGCGGCGACCATCAGGCAGTGATCGCGCTGACGGCGCACTCCATGAAAGGTGACCAGGAGCGCTGCGCAACGGCAGGCATGGATGGCTACCTTAGTAAACCAATCCGGCCTGACGAGCTTGATGCTGTCCTAGAGAGTTATGTTGCTCGGCGCAGAGAACGCGCGCAAACCCAAGCCACTCCTCTTACCAGCAACTGAAGTAGAGAATTCCCGAGTGGGCCGTTTCTTGGGCACGATCGCAAGGGCTCTTGAAACAAATCAAGTTTTAAAAGCTCCACCTAATTCCATGAGAAGGCCGGTATGAGCCAAGTCCGGCGCTGGCTTCCAGCACTCCGATCGTTCAGACCTTACCCGCCGAAACAAGCTCGGCCATCGCACCAACTGTTTCCTCAATCGGAATGCTCGGATCACTGGATGCGGATAATAGAGATGGATCGTTTCGGTGCCCAGCCGACGAAGGCTCTCTGAGTCTGCCTAGGGTTAAACAATCCTTCTGGGAAGAGGAACCCTCCCCGCCGCACACCGAACCTTCGCCGACACTAAACCCCAAACTGCCGCAGATGATGGTCCAGATGCTTGTACATCAATATGGCCCACTCCTCCGGCGTTAGCCGCCCAAAGAAGCTATGCGGATGCCTGGTACATCCCTTCGGCCCGGCCGCCACAAATCGGTCGATCAATCCGCGCAAACGCTCCCGTTCCATTCCCAGGTCCCGTTCATCCTGGATCACAAGCCCCTTCACGGTTGGCGAATTCCGACGCAGCGGTTCGTCGTTCTCCAGCACCTTGGGCTTCACCACCCGCCCGATGATCCGCCCCAGCAGCATTCGGGGCGGCATTCTGTCGCCTAACGCCAGCTCCAAACCTCCCGAGCAGTGCGCCACTGCTTGCGCCGCATTCATCTTGCCCCACTGCCGCTCGCTATCCGGCTTTAGCTGCGCCATCCGCTTCTTCACTTCTTCCACCCTCGCCGATTCAAATAGATTTTTCATACGAAAAGTTCTCCCCCGATCAATCCCTCACAACCAGGTGCATCTGAGCACTCCTTCCGTGAAACTGCAATGTGTCCCGTCATCACCGTCTCCTTTTTTTGTTCATCGTCAGTGGCTGTACTTCTGAGCAAAGGAATGCTGAAGAGTCAGCTACATAGCCTTTCTGGATTCAACAAGCGAGTTGGAAGTTCTGGCTTGGCTCGCCATCTGTGCCGCAAGATTGGGGCTTCGGCCAAGCTGTTGTTATAGGCGACTCGAGAAAAAACGAGGGGCCAATGGGAATTCGTTCACGCTGCCGTGGGCTTCCCGATCTGGTTGAGGTGGAACCTTACAACACATCAGTCCAAATTGCATTAGACAGTCGGATACATACTGCCAAGCGTTTAGTCCGGTAGCGCTTTGCCTCGGGTTTCCACCGCGAAGGGAATGACGAGCAGCCCGATACCAAAGGCAATCGCGGTGAACGCGACCGGCTTTCCTAGAGTTCCCATGCGGCTGACCAGCGCGCCCAACCCGAAGTTCACTCCTGCAGCAATAAAGCGTCCGAATGAAGTAGTGAACGCAAATGCGGTCGCGCGCACTGTGGTCCCGTACTGCTCCGGTAGCCAAAGACTGAAGACGGCGAAGTTGCCGCCAAAGAAGCCTAAGAAGAACAGCAACGCGATGAACGGATGCAGTCCCTGGGGCACGTAGAACGCCCAGCCATAGCCGAGCAGGATGCACGCCGCCATCCCGAGGAAGTAAAAGCCCAACGTTCGCTTGCGGCCAAAGCGTTCGGCCAATGGGGGAACCGCCAGGCATCCTAGGATGGTACCCAGCGACAGCAGACCCATGCCGAACGAAGAAATGCGCACGGCCTGCGGCTGTAACACACCGTCACGTTTTGCCAGGGTGATGATTGCGGTCGGAGCATAAACGGCAGCCGACCAGAGGCCACAGATGGCCGAGGACAGCAGGGCAGTGTTGACCACTGTTCGCAGCGTGTAAGGAGGACGGAAGATCCGGCGCAGGGAAGACAGTCCACCGGCGACCTTCCCCTTGGTTTTTTGTTGCCAGCGATCGGGCTCCTTCACCCGCAACAAAACCATGCAGGCCACGACGACAGGCGTCAGGCCGCACCAGAACATGGCACGCCAGCCATAGTGCGCTGCGACCGTGTAGTTGAGAGCCGAAGCCAGGAGAAAGCCCGCGTAATAGCCAGTCTGCAGATATCCTGCGCCCATCTTTCGGCGGTCTTCTGGCCAAGCTTCGGCGACGTATGTTCCCGCCAACGCCCATTCGCCACCGATTCCGATGCCCGCCAGCAAACGGAACAACGCCAACTGCCAAACCGTCTGCGACAATGCGGCCGCTCCCGTGAAGATGGCATAAACGAAGATGGTGGCAGCGAGCACTCGGGTGCGGCCGAACTTGTCGGCAATGGGCCCCCAAACCAACGACAGTCCCCATCCGACGAGGAACAGCGCAAACAGAATCGATCCGGCAAACCCCACATTGGCAGGAGTGGCTTTAAACCCAGACTTCGGAAGCAGTTCGGTGAGTGCAGGGCTGAGGACGAGTGCATAGATGAGCGAATCCATGCCGTCCAGTGTCCAGCCGGCCCATGCACCCCAGAATCCAGTGAGTTGCTGGCGTGAGAGTTTGGTGTGAATTGCGGGTACTGGGAGGATCGCTCCTTCGTGGGCCATGGCGTCCTTTGGTGTGAGGGATGAGTGCGAACCTCACGACGCATTCGGAAGCTGCGAAAACAATCGCATCTCGCGAGAATGATCTGAACCGCAAGCGCTCACGCCACAGTGGCAGAGATTTGTTGGGCGCTGACAACATAGCAAACCTTGTCAAGGGCGCACGGAAGACCCGCCCCTGGAAACGGGACCGTCGTCACTGGCAGTTTGAAATAGCGCCGCTACCGCGGGCTTCATTACCTTCCCCATTGCATTGCGCGGAAGCGTGTCCAGCACAAGAAGCCGAGAGGGCAGTTTGTAAGCCGCGAGTAACTCCTTGGCCCAGGTGCGAAGGGACGGCAGATCGATGGTGTCGCCGTCATTCAAGACAACTGCAGCAGCGACGCGCTCGCCCCACTCTGGATCGGGCAAGCCGACCACGGCACACTCGGACACCGCAGGGTGTTCGCGCAGCGCTTCCTCAATCTCCAGCGCCGACACCTTGTGTCCGCCGGTCTTTAGTATGTCAATGTTCGTTCGGCCAAGAATGCGATAAACACCGTTCTCGACGACCGCAGTATCGCCCGTGCGAAACCAGTCATTGCGGAACGCCGCGCGGGTTGCATCGGGCTTGCCCCAGTATTCTGCGAACACGCTGGGGCCGCGAACTTCGATCTCGCCGGCCGTTCCCGGGGCAACCGGCTCGCCGTTTTCTCCGACAAGTTGAACCTCGACGCTCGGCAGTGGCTTCCCGACGCTGCCCGGTACTCGCTGTCCGTGTAACGGGTTCGATAGCGCCATGCCAACCTCCGTCATGCCGTACCGCTCGAGCAGTGTGTAGCCGCTGATCTCCTTCCAGCGCTCGAGCGTGCTCAGCGGCAGCGCTGACGAGCCGGACACCATCAACCGCAACCGCGTGCACGCCTGGCTCAGGCGCGCGCGCCGCTCCGGCGAAGCGCTGTCCCAGGCGCCGATCAGCTTCACGTAAACCGTCGGTACCGCCATGAGCAGAGTTATGCGGCCGCCGGCAATGCAGTCCCACACCGTATTCACTTCGAAACGCGGCAGCATCTGGCACGTCGCGCCTGACCACAAGGCACAGGAAACAACGTTGATGATTCCATGCACGTGGTGCAGCGGCAAACACAACACAGTATGATCCTCAGCCGACCACTCCCAAGCTTCCACGAGGCTCATGATCTGGGCCGTAATGTTGGCATGGGTAGTGACTACGCCCTTGGGCTGACTTGTCGTGCCGCTGGTGTAGAGAATCATGGCGCGCCGCTGGCTGAATTCGCTGGCGATATCCGGCAATTCCGCTGACTGGCGAACGGGAAGTTGCTCATACTCGAATGTGCGGATGCGCCGGGATGCGGCAATTGGCGACAGTAGCGGAGCCGCTGAGGCATCGCACACCAATGTCGCTGCCTCGGTATCGTCGATAAGGTATTCCAGCTCAGGTCTTGCAGAGTTGGTCGGTAACGGGACGGCAATGCCGCCTGCGCGCCAGATACCCCATTGCACCGCAACCCACGGAAATCCCGCCGTCAGGCTGAACGTCACGCGCTCTTCCTGAAGGTCCTCGCGGCCACCAAGCAGCGCCTCCGCCACATGCGACGATGCGTTCAGTAAATCGTTGTAGCTGAAGGATCCGCGCGAATCGACGATAGCTGTGCGTCCGTCATAGCGCTGGGCGTGAGCAATTACGTGGGCAAATAGCGGAAGACGCTTGGTGCGGTTAATCACACGCAGACTCTAAGTCGTCTCCGCCGCATTGTCTACTCAGAGGGACAGCGCTTTCCCGGAGCCCGATCGATTGGCGACGCATCGGCCAATCGCGGAGTTCATTGACGATTGCATGGCGGCTCTTAACTGGGAAGCCGGGTCATTCGGTCGTTTCGCCAATATTTTGACAGCGCCACCGTTGCTTGTAAACGGCGCCGGAATGCCTTTAGAGAAATCCGTTACTTCATCAAGCCCAGAGCCCCCGGTCGGCGTAGTGATCGAGCGGGCCGGGATGTGGCAACGATTCGTCACGAATCAGCACGGCTTATCGAGTTGAAGCGCGCACTAAGAACGTCGTCGGTAAGCAGCATCGCGGAGGTTTAGGGTGATGCATTGGCTTCGGTTCGGTCTTGCGATCGTGTGTGATTTTGTCCTGGTGGCCGAGCATGCTGTCTTGGGTTTCCACGAGATGCGTTCTGGTCTGGCTCCAGCCGCCTCAATGGCATACTCGGGGGAATGCGCACTGCCGCGCTTCGCGTTCCCCCCGTGTTGTTCGGCGATCCGATCGACAGCTGCCCCGTTCTCGGTTTACTCAGATTTCAGAGAAGCCATATCGATCGAGAACCGATACTTCACATCGGCCTTCAGCAGTCTTTCGTAGGCTTCATTTACCTTCTGGATCGGGATCACCTCAACATCCGAAGTGATATTGTGCTTCCCGCAGAAATCCAGCATCTCCTGAGTTTCGGCGATGCCGCCGATGGGCGAACCTGAAAAGCTGCGGCGAGCCATGATCAGTCCGAACACCGAAACCGCGAGAGGTTTCTCGGGTGCGCCAACCATAACGATGTTGCCATCACGCCGCAGCAAATTAATGTAAGCGTTAATGTCGTGATCGGCGGAGACAGCGTCGAGAATGAAGTCGAAGCCGCGCTCGTGCTTTCGCATTTCGTCCGCATTTTTCGAGAGGATGACCTCATCTGCTCCCAGGCGTAGTGCATCATCCTTCTTCTTCGGCGAAGTCGTAAACACAACAACGTGGGCTCCGAGCGCGTGCGCGAATTTCACCGCCATGTGGCCCAGTCCGCCGAGACCAACCACACCTACCTTTTTGCCCTTGCCAACGTTCCAGTGGCGCATCGGCGAGTACGTTGTTATTCCGGCGCAAAGTAAAGGCGCAGCTCCGGCCAGATTCAGGTTCGACGGCACCTGCAACACAAACCGCTCGTCGACAACGATGCTGTCCGAGTAGCCACCGTAGGTCACACCTCCCAGATGCTTATCGGGAAAGTTGTACGTCAGGGTCATGTTCGGACAGAACTGCTCGAGGCCTGCTTGGCACTCCGGACAGGTACGGTCCGAGTCCACCATGCAGCCGACCGCGGCAAGATCACCGCGCTTGAACTTCGTGACTGCCGAGCCGACTTTCGTGACTCGGCCGACAATTTCGTGTCCAGGGACGCAGGGGTAGACGGTGGGCATCACGCCGCTCCACTCGTCGCGGACTTGGTGCAGATCGGAGTGGCAGATCCCGCAAAACAGAATTTCGATCTGCACGTCGCTTTCCGTCGGATCATGCCGCGGGATTGTGGCCGATGCCAGAGGCGATGTCGCACTTGCAGCCGAATACGCTTTTGCTTTGTACATGAATTCTCCCAATTTTTTGGCACTTGGTTCGCTTCGAGATTTGGTCTTGGGTAAGCCGCTCAACGGCCAACCATTTTCTGCAGGTGCTCCGGATACCGCGCACCCTCCACCTTGATTTTCGAAGCCGCACTGTCGATTTCGCGTAAGTCGTCTGCTGTGAGTTTGATGTTTACTGCCCCAAGGTTCTCCTCCAGCCGCGATACCTTGGTCGTGCCGGGAATCGGAACTATCCATGGCTTCTGCGCCAGCAGCCATGCCAGCGCGATCTGCGCCGGTGTCGCCTTCTTCTGTTCCGCAATTCTGCTCAGCAGATCCACTACCGCCTGATTTGCTTTCCGCGCCTCGGGCGAAAAACGCGGCACGATGTTGCGGAAATCGGAACTGTCGAACGTAGTCTTCTCGTCGATCTTCCCGGTAAGGAAGCCTTTCCCCAGCGGACTGAATGGCACGAACCCAATCCCGAGCTCTTCCAGGGTCGGTATTACTTCCGCTTCAGGTTCTCTCCACCACAACGAATATTCGCTTTGTACCGCAGTCACAGGCTGAACCGCGTGCGCGCGACGAATCGTTTGCACTCCCGCTTCCGAAAGTCCGAAGTGCTTCACCTTACCTTGCTGAATTAAGTCCTTCACCGCTCCCGCCACCTCTTCAATCGGCAGGTTCGGGTCAACGCGGTGCTGATAGAACAGATCTATTACATCCGTCTTGAGTCGCTTCAGCGAGGCCTCCGCGACTTCTTTGATATGCTCCGGCCGACTGTCCAACCCGGCCTGCTTGCCGGTGCTCGGATCGATTTTGAATCCGAACTTCGACGCAATTTTCACTCGATCACGAAACGGCGCGAGCGCTTCACCCACCAGTTCTTCGTTCGCGTACGGCCCGTACACTTCCGCAGTATCGAAGAATGTGACGCCGCGTTCGACTGCTGCTCGAATCAGCGCGATCCCGTCCTTCTTGTCGACCGCGGGCCCCAAGCCGAAACTCAGTCCCATGCAGCCCAAGCCCAGAGCGGAGACTTCCAAGCCGCTTTTTCCAAGTTTGCGCGTTTCCATTGTTCCTCCTCCCCGATCGTTTCTCTCATCCCGAGAGTAAGAGCAAGTGTCCTGCAGATGGTAGCCCGATCCTTCCTATTTATTGCCTATTCCTCTTGTTACCTGAAAAAGTTTGGCATATTCGAGACCAGGCGGCTATCTTATAGGTAGGGAATAAGGAAGCCAATTCATGAAAAACCCCATCAAAAACCCGACTCCGACGCGAGGTCGCGCCCCTAATTTGCTCAAAGAGCTTGCCAGTAAGATTGCCTTTTTCGTTGGCTCCAGAGAGACATTGATAACTGACGTTCCCGGCTTATTGCTCAGCCGCCGCACCGTTCCCACGGCTCCCGCCTCCGCCACCTACGAGCCAAGCCTCGCCGTCGTCGCGCAAGGCCGCAAGCAAGCAAATCTCGGAGGAACCAACTTCATCTTCGACCAGTCGCGCTACCTGCTCACCTCGCTCGATTTGCCGGTCATCTGCAACGTAATTGAGGCAAGCGAACATGTCCCGTACCTTTGTTTCGTGCTCAAGCTCGAAATGCCCGTAGTCCGCGAACTCCTGACCCGCGAAGAGATTCAGGAGCCCGAGTTATCGTCCGACAAGCCGGCCATGGCCCTTGGTAAGACCACGCCCGAACTACTAGATGCTTGCTGTCGGCTTGTGGACCTACTGAACTCACCTCAGGACATTCCATTTCTTTCCGAACTCATTCAACGTGAGATCATCTACCGCATCCTTCGCGGACCACAGGGCGCGCGCCTCCGTGCGATTGCAACGCTGGGAGATCAGAGCCATCGCACTGCAAAAGCCATCGCCTGGGTGAGGGTCAACTTCGCGAAGCCTCTACGCGTAGAAGATCTCGCAAACATTGCCGGTATGGGTGTCTCGACGCTCCACCACCATTTTCGCGCTTTGACCGCCATGAGTCCTCTTCAGTATCAAAAGCAACTTCGCCTGCAGGCCGCGCGCGAGCGCATGCTCATGGATGGTTTGGACGCCGCCAGCGCCGCTTTTGAAGTCGGATACGAGAGCGCCACTCAATTCAATCGCGAATACAGTCGATTCTTCGGCCTACCGCCCATGCGGGATATTCGGACTCTCCGCTCGCCAGGCGCTCTGCTCCAGGAAGTCGGTCAGTAATCGGTAAAAGGGTTTGCGGAAAAGGCAAAAAGGGCACAAAAAACGGCCCCGAACGTGCGCTTTTTGCGTCCTCGATGGTTTCGATGAAATCAGCGTAAGTCTTTTAGTGAGCGGGGACGACGATCGCGGACTCGTGGAGACGGCCTCGGCGAATGGCCGTTCGCTGGTTCGCGCAACCCCGGCAGGCCTCGCTCTCCTTAAGGAAAAGAGACTGCATTCCTACGAGCAGCAGCAGCGCCAGGACGAAAAGTGATCCCGCCCGGCCAGCGCTCGCACTCGGGACTGATTCATAATCAAGATTCGCGAAGGAGCGACCGATAGACGACCAGCTTGCGGAACGGGTCAATCAGGCTCCGACGTTCAGCGGTACGAAGGTTGTGCTTAGCCCCTGAAGAAAGCCTCTCACCTGAAGTCCTGAAAATTCATCAGACAACAATCTCGCGTTAGAAAGAGGCCTCAACTCTCCCACCACCAAATACCAACGATCTCTTTTCCTTCCCGAGCTTGACCTCAAAGCTCCTCCGCGTCGCCCCCAACATCCGAGACCCGTCTGCCAAACGCAGGTTCAACTTTTGTTGCCCATCATCCCACGCCATCTGAACACCCATCCATTCGCCCTTCCGATAGTTGAACGACGCCCCATCGTCCTCGTACAGTAAAAACGAAGCATCCTTACCGGGATAAATAGAAATGGAAGTTGGTTGGTCGACCTTCTCCGCCGTATATTGCTTCACCGGACCCAGCGGCAGAATCGATCCCTCACGCACGTACAGCGGCATGGTCTCCAGATCGACAGCACGCTCGACCTCGCGGCCTCCCTGAATTCGCTCCCCGGTCCAAAAATCGTACCAACCTCCCGAAGGAAGATAGACGCGCCGCGTCGTCGCGCCTTTCTCCACTACCGGCGCGACGAGGATGCTTCTTCCCCAAAGATACTGATCGCCGCACGCCACCGCCTTTGCATCCTCGGGATAGTGGATCCACAACGCGCGCATGATGGGCATTCCCGTCGTCGCGCACTCGCGCACCGTGCTGTACAAATACGGCAGCATCCGGTAACGCAGCTCCAGATATTTTCGGCAGATCGGCTCGACCTGTTCGTTATGAAGTTGGCTCTCATCGGGAATCGCCGCACCGTCATAGTTGCGAATCTCGATCGGCCCCGGATCGCCGGCGTTCCACCCCCACGGGAGCCGCAGTTTCCACGTCCGACCGTGCGAACGGAAAAGCGGGCAAAACGCTCCGAACTGAAACCACCGCAGGTAAAGCTCCGCCGTAAATTCCTTTGTCGGTACGAATCCGCCGATGTCTGTCCCCCAATACGGAATGCCAGTCAACGCAGTATTCACCGCCAGCGGAATGTGCGTCTTCAAAGTCTCCCAGGTGGAATACACATCTCCAGACCACAAGAACGACCCGTACCTCTGCATGCCCGCATATCCGTTGCGATGCAGCGCATAAGGACGTTCATTCGGCCTGTCGATCTGCGGACCTTCCCAATACATTCGATTTCGAACCAGCCGCGATTCCAGATCGAGCGGATCTCCTTCGTCCGGCCACCAGCCATCCACGCCCATCGCAAAATCCTTGCGGTGTGCGTCCCAATGGCAGCTCGCCTTTGTTTCGTCGAACCGCGAAGCGTCGCAACCGTCGCGAACAGTTCCCTCTAACTTGTCCGAGAGAATCACCACGTGCACCACCGCGCGAAAATGTTCCTCGTGCAGTCGGTCCAGAACGTTCTTCGGATCGGGGAACACGCGCGAATTCCACACGAACGATCCATTTTGCGTATTCCATCCGGAAGGACAGAATCCCGTTCCCAGGTAAATCAATACGTCGCACGGCAATCGTTTCTCGCGAAACGTTCTGGCCTCCCCGACGACTTCTTCCTCGTTCGCCAACGTGCGGTGCGATTGCTGATAGCCGAAACTCCACAGCGGAGGTATTTCCGGATGCCCGGTGATCCGCGCATACTCCGACAGGATCGTCGCCGGCTCCGGCGAGACGACGAGAAAAATATCCAGAGGCAGCGCAGCGTCGGGGTTAGTTGGTTGGAATCTTGCCACCGAGCCGGTGAAATCAAATGTCCCGAACGGTTGATGAAAAAATATCGCCCATCCTGCCGTCCCGATCAGCCACGGAATGGGAACTCGGCCGCCGTGAGTAGCCAGGTGATACCCGCCTTGCCCGCTCACCATGTGATCGACGGACCCGCGACGATCGAACTGCGGTCCGCCCTCTCCCAGCCCCAGCAGGGGAGAATCTCCGCTCGCGAAAGAAACGCTGCCAGTAGTTTGATCGACGGTGAATCGCTGCACCGTTTCGCCCTTCGCATTCGCAATGCTGAACGTGAGCGGGTCCGGAGAAATCCCCACGCTCAGGTCGCCCAATTTTACGGTTTGCGCTCGCAACTCGCCGCGCAGCTTCGCGACCACCGTCCCCCACGACCGCTGTGCCAGCGATCCATTCATCGGCACGGCACTCACTCGTCCATTCGCGACCGGAAGGACGCTCAACCGAAGCGTTTGCGCGCTGATCGACGCGACCTGGATCTCAAAGTCGCGATCCGCCCTGCGCGCGTCGCCCTTCGTCCTCGTCCCTTTGCTTTGAATCATCATCACCGTCGAAGCTACGGCCATCTGTTTCAGAATTTCCCGGCGCTTCCAGCACTTTGCTCCACCGTCAGCCATCTGTTTCCACCAGGAATTCCCTTGAGTTTTTCATGCGTTCTGCTCAACGTACAAGACACCGGGGGACTGCCCGACACCGCCCAAGTCGTAGACATATCAAAGTGTGGGTTGGGTTGTGGGTTGAAAATTTGCTGGAAAGGGTTTGGGACACTCCTTTGTGCAGGCAGCGACCTGCAGGATCGGACTCCATGCTCTACGGAGGGCTCGTCGGTTCGTGCCGTGTTCGCTCGTACCAGCGGAGCACACGCAGTGCCCGGAGCGTGTTCCACCGGCTGGGCCGACTGTCGCCGCCCTCGAGCGCAAAGTGGACCTTGCCGGGATGCGTGTTCTCCAGCAGCCAGGTGCCATCGGGCTGTTGCTTGGATCGGAGCAAGTCGATCGCTTCGTCCATCCGCGAGTCCGGCACATCCCCGACCGAGCGGAAGTATTCGAGGGCACGCAGCACGTCGTAGTGCCAGCGGGTCGGAAACGAGAATTGCAGCCAGGCTGGGTTGACGACTTCGCCGGTGCTCTTACGTCGGACCAGCTTTCGTTCGAGGAGGTACTCCTCACCCCGGCGCCGAGTCGCGATGGATTCCGCAGAGCCACCGGTTGCGCGCTCCTGCGCCAGCAGTCCTTCCAGGACGTTGATGGTGGTCGCGAACGATGAGCGGACGGAACCGTTCTCCACCTCGCAGTTCCAGCCGCCGTCCTCGAGCTGCTCACCAAGCAGGCGGGCGACCACGCCATCCACATCTTGCTCAAAGTAGGTGCCCAATGTGACGGTCCTGCCATTGATGCACGGCTCGACCTCGCCGCTGAAGAACGGCTGCCCGGCGTGCTCCCAACGGCAGTGGTCTCTGACCAGCGCCAGCGCCCGGCGCACCCGGTGAGAGCACGGGTCGACCCCGAAATCACGCAGCAGCTGGAGTGTTGGCAGGGTGGAGGTCCAGGGCTGGCCCTGGTTCTCGCCGGACTGGTTGAAGCTCCGCGCCGGGAAGCACGCGCCTCCCGCCCACTGGCCGTCTTCGCCCTGCAACGCCAGCAGTCTGGCACCCCAGCCCTCCGTGGCCACCCGCGCGCGCTCCGCCGCGACGACCTCAGCCGGCGCATCGACAAGATCGCGCAACACCTGCCAGCGGATGGCGGGGTCCGAATCGAGCAGCCAGTCGATAGTGTCCATGGCGCAATATTACACCCTCGCTCCGCTGCGTTTGGAATTCCGTTAAAGGCGACTTGGAATTGCTTTGGCCGCATACGAACGAGCTGGCGTAGGTGATGACTGTGCAGCTGGCGGTCGTGGCGGAATTGGCAGACGCGCAGGCTTGAGGTGCATGTACCCCCAAAGGAGTGGAGGTTGAAGCCCTCTCGACGGCACCAGCCTAATCGAGGCTGCTGTTGTCGGAAACGATTTCCTCCGCGAACGAATGTTGGCAGCAGTGGCGCTACTGACTGGACGGGTTTCTTCCGGTTGGCGTTCCAGATAGTGCAACGCTTCGCCGACCAGCTCGCTGGCGCGTTCGACATCTGAGTCTGTAATGTCGAGATAAAACACGGCTCGTACAGCATTCGGTCCGGACGGCAGCATGTGAACTCCCAACCGGTGAGCCTCCTCGACCAAAATTCGCCTGCGGGAATGCCTTTCAACCGGAAGCCAACAATGTTTCGTCTCGCACTTGATTCGCGCGAGGGGCGAAGAGGACGACGGCGCAGCTGCAAGATCGCGGGCCATCATGGCGTACTGCGCGATGGTCGGCGGCATCAGCGTGGCTCGCGCAATCTCGGACGAGAAGCTTTCGCGCGAAATCCTGAAGACCGTGGCACAGTTTGTGAAGAATCCTGCTCATAAGGTCGCTCCCCGACAGCAGCGCCAGAAGCATGCCCTTTCGCAAACTGCAAACGCACCTGCGATTCTTAGCTGTGATAGCGGTATGACGCGTGCAGAGAGTCGGACGCCGAAACTGTGGCTGCTGCGCCGGATTCCGCACCGTTGCGGCCGATGCCGAAATAGCCTCTTACGAAGTAGTTGATTGAGAGATTATTCCGTCCGCATGGCGCGCATGGGATCCGTTCGCGCTGCGCGCCAAGCAGGTAGCAAGCAGGCGGCGACGGAGACCAGGGCCATGACCGCAAAGGCGCAGCCGAAGGCGAGAGGATCGCGGGGACTGACCTTGTACAGCAGGTTGCCGAGCAAGCGCGTGAGCAGCAGTGCCGTTGCCGCGCCGAGCAGCACGCCGGCGCCAGTGAGCGCCAAGCCGCGCGACAGCACCAGGCGCAGCAAGTCCGACGCGCCAGCGCCGAGGGCCATGCGCAGGCCGAGCTCACGCGTGCTCTGCGAGACGGCGTACGACATCACGCCATACAAGCCGATGGCCGCCAGGACGAGCGCCAGCGCGCCGAGGATCCCGACCAGCGTGACGGCCACCATTTGCGCCGACGTCGAGCGATCGAGTTGCTCCTGCATGGTAATCACCTCGTAGGGCGCCACGTTGGAGTCGAGCGCGTGGACTTCGCGTGCGATGGCCGTGGCCATGGTTTGCGGAGCGAGCGGCGTGCGGATGTTCAGCACGCTGCCGCGAAGGGAATTTTGCCGCAGCGGAACGAAGAAAAACGGCATCGGCTTCTCGCGGACGCTGGAATACTTCGAGTCTTTGGCGATGCCGACGACTTGCATCCAGCGTCCCTTGAGCTGGAGGCGCTGGCCGAGCGGGCTGCGGCCCTGCCAGTAGCGCTGGGCCATGGTTTCGTTGACCATAGCGACGAGCGCGGCTTTTTCGTCATCGGCGCGGGTGAATTCACGGCCGGCGGCAAGCGGAATGCCCATGGTGACGAAATAGTTGTCGCCGACTTCGTTGTACTCGACGGTGAGCGATTCATCAGGCGGCTGCTGGTAGCCATCGACGACGATGGGCGCGGTGGCAGAGCTGACGTAGCTGAGCGGAGTCATTTTTGCGAAGGCGGCGGACTCCACGCCGGGAAGGGCGCGGACGCGCTCGAGCAGCGCGTCTTGGAAGGTCTGCGCACGCGCGGAAGTGTAGCCGGCGGAGACCAGGTCGATGGCGGTGTCCTGCACGCCCCGGGTGTTAAAGCCGGGGCTGGCGGTGCGGACCTTCAGCAGGCTCTGCATCAGCAGGCCGGCGCCGACCAGCAAAACGAAGCTGAGCGACACTTGCACCAGCACCAGTCCCGAGCGCACCCAAGCGCGGCCGCGGCCGCCGACCACGCCGGCCGATTCCATCTTCATAGACTGCGCGAGGTCGATCTTGTCGGTTTGCAGGGCGGGGACGAGGCCCATCAGCAGCGTGGTGGCGAGGCAAACGCCGGCGCTGAGGGCGAGAACGCGCCAATCGATTTCGCCGGGCAAGTGCATCTGCACGCCGCCGCGCGCGGGGAAGAGCAGCACCAGCGCGTGGCGGCACCAGTACGCGACCAAGAGGCCGCCGGCGGCTCCGAACAGAGAGAGCACGAGGCCTTCGGTGAGGAGCTGCTTCCACAGGCGCGCGCGACCGGCGCCGACGGCGAGGCGCACGCTCATTTCGTGGCGTCGCGCGAAGGAGCGCACCAGCAGTAAATTGCCGACGTTGGCGCAGGCGATGAGCAGGACGAAAGCGACCACGGCAAGCATGATTTCCAGAGTCGGCAGCAGGGTGCCGGCGTTGTTGAAGGGCGTTTGCCACAAAGGCCAGAATCGAATGGCGCGGCCGCGATTAGTGGCGGGATACTCGGCTTCGAGGAGGCCGGAGATTGCGGCGAATTCCTGCTGAGCCTGGGCGAAGGTGACGCCGGGCTTGAGGCGCGCGTAGGCTTCGATCCAGCGCGCACCGCGATCTTCGAGCTTGTAGCCGCCCGACTCGAAGATGTCCTCCATGGAGGCGGGCACCCAGAAGTTCATGCCCCAGCCGACGAAGGTGCCGTAAAAGCCTTCGGGGGCGACGCCGACGATGGTGTGCATGACCCCGTTGAGGCGCTGCGTCTTGCCGACAATTTGCGGATCGCCGCGGAAGCGCCCTTGCCACAGTTGGTAGCTGATCACGGCGACGGGATGCGCGCTTTGCCCCTGGTCTTCGCCGGGAAGGAAGCCGCGGCCAAGCATAGGGGGAACGCCGATGGCGTCGAAGTAGTTGGCGGAGACGATGCTGCCGGTGGTGCGCTCGGCACGATCGCCGATGCTGAGCGTGGTGCCGGTGATTTTGCTGACGAAGAGCGTCTCGCAGAGGGTGCAGCTTCGCTGGAGGTCCTGGAAATCGGGCCAGGACAGCGGGGCGCCCCGGGGTTCGTCGCGTGTGGTGCCGCCGATGGCGACGAGGCGTTCCTGGTGGGCGACGGCGGGATAGGGGCGGAAGAGAATGCCTTCGATCCAGCTGAAGACGGCGGCGTTGGCGCCGATGCCCAGCGTAAGGCACAAAATCGCCAGCAGCGAAAATCCCGGGCTGCGGCGGAGCATGCGGAGACCGAAGCCAACGTCTTGCAGGAAATTGTCGATTAAGTTCACCTTGCGCGCGTCGCGGCATTCCTCCTTCGCTTGCTCGATACCGCTCAGCGAGCGTAGCGCGGCCTGCCGAGCTTGTTTCGGATTCATTCCCTGCGCGACATATTCGTCAATTTGGTTTTGCAAATGGAACTGGAGTTCTTCGCGGAGGTCCAGCTCAGCCCGGTTCTTGTGAAAAATCGACCGCAGGCGAAGCGGCAATTTGTAATACCAACGCATGGCGTCGCTCCTTACGGCGTCTCCAGCACCAGCTCAATGGCCAAAGAAAGTCGCTTCCATTGCGCTTGCTCCTGGCGCAGATACTTGGCGCCGTCTGGCGTGAGTGAATAGAACTTGGCGCGGCGATTGTTTTCCGATTCTCCCCATTTGGCACGAATCCAGCCCTGTTGTTCGAGACGATGTAGCGCGGGATACAGGGCGCCTTGATTGACCTGCAGGACATCCTTGGAAACTTGACGGATGCGTTGGGCGATGCCCCAGCCGTGCATGGATTGCAGAGCTAGCGTCTTGAGTATCAGCAGGTCCAAGGTGCCTTGCACTAAGTCGGTCGGCTTGGCCATGGAGCTCTCCTGTCGATAAATGACAGGACCATAGTTTAGACTCCTGTCAATGCATAAGGGAAGCACAAAATATTTTCGCAGTTTGGTGCGACCACCCAAGAGTGGGTTCGACTGGCAAGAGATAAGAAACCGGAAAAACCCCCTTTGTGAAGGGGCGGGCTACAAAACCGCGAATGAACCGATGGATCGTGGCAGTTGCAGCGCTAGCGTTGGTCGCGATGGGAATCGTTTACTGGAGAGGTTTCATCCATCGCGGAATTGCGAGCAAGGGACTCCGTTATCCGTCGATTACGCGGCTCAATTCTAGCGGAGACGTACAGATAGCCCGCATTTCAAGGGATGGCCGATGTGCTGCTTACGTATCCCTGCGGAAAGGACATTACAGCCTGTGGGTGCGGCAAACGGCGATAGCGAATGCCGTAGAGATCATCGCGATTTCAGTGTCAAGCACCATTGTCAGGCAGTCCCGCAAAGAGGATTAGTGAGAAAAAGCTGTAGTTTCATCACTTTTTACTTTTACGTACTTTCGCTCGAGTACCCGCAGGCGCTTTCGTCTTCAATTTCATCTGATTGTAATCAACGGCGGCACGAACGAGATTCTTTAGAGCACGCTCACTAATCTTATCGCCCTCGAAAAAATCGACCGCTCGCCACGCGTTGCCTCCGAGGCCCGCATTGAAGAGCTTGTCAGGATCTGGGAGGCTCGCCCCATGGGAAAAGGTCAGCTTCACCTTATCTTTGTGCGCGTTGCCCACCGCGATCATTCCGTCGTGAGACCACACTGGGCTTCCCATCCACTTCCATTCCTCGATGATCTCCCGGTCGGCCTCAAGGATGGTCTTGCGGACGCTGGCGAGCGTCTTCCCGCGCCAGTCTGTGAGTCCTGCGATCAGCTGGTCAATACGTTCCGATGGATTCATTGGACCTTTGAGCCTCCAAATTCTTGCGTCGCTTTCGTTCTTCTCGAAAGAAGTCGTCGAACTACATGGCCTTTCCACATCCATAATCCCGAAAGGACAATTGCAGGCACGAAGACAAACCGGGTAGCGGGGCGTAGTTTGGGATTTGTTCAAACGGACTATAAATATACCCGATTATCGGAATGCCTAACATAATGTGAATCCATCGAAAAATCGAACGTGTGGCGGCCTCTTTCATGATTAATTTGCCCCCCCTTTCTGAGACGGCCCGTCGGGCGTCTCGATACCGAACTGCTTGGCATACTCCGCTTGCAGCCACTGCCAGCCGAACTTCATGGCCTCGGGGCCGACGATGCGTCCAATCGGCTCACCCGCGAGGAGCCGCTCAAGGACGTCGAAGCAAATGTGCCACCCGGCCGCACCCATTGCGATAGAGCGGCGGCCGATGTTGGTCCACAGCGTCAGGCGCGTGCCGCCACCAAAGGTTTCCCGTTCCCAGCGCATATCGTGGTCACCCCAGTTGTACTCAAGCATCTTGGGGGCGTCGGCTCGCTGACGCTCGATCTCTCCCACCGACGGTTGTGACGAGACCTCGAGGCTCAATATCGCGCGGCGGTTCGGCTCCGCAATGATTTCGAACACAGATTCCACCGTCCTGATATACTCCACAGAGCATATACGTGTAAAGGCATATACAAGCAGAGGACATCCGCTGGCCGTCAACATTCCCCTTGGACGGCTGGCGGAAGCAGACGAAATAGTCCGGGCTGTCTTGTTCCTACTGTCGGACCGCGCATCCTACGTTAACGGACAAGCTCTGGTTGTAGGTGACCGCAAGGGCCAGTACAGCATCCGCATTGACGATCAATGGCGAACTTGCTTCGAGTGGACTGACCGAGCGGCGGGGCCATCAAACGTGGAGATTGTCGACTATCACTAGGAGCGTTGCTATGGCACTCATTGCTATCCATCCAGTATCAGGTAGCAGCACCTACTGAAACCAGCGCACCCACCTCGCACCGAGCGAATATCGCTCGCAAAGGAGTGCGGATGGAAGGATGGCGATAGAGGCGGCTTGGCTGAATGGGAACAGACTCAAGGAAAGAAGAAAGCAAAAGTGTGTCTTGACTTCAACCGGCCTTCTCATGGAAGGACTTGGGGCGACGCCCGCATGGGCTACAGGCCGCGAGCACATACAACGGGATGGATCAAGGGTATAGTGGCACGACGCTGAAAACAAATGATCGTATCAACGCCTAGTTCGATCCTTGGCCGTCATGTGTTTGGAGTGGCGTCTTTGGCCTTTGGCCTCATCACGCTCGCCTGGCATGACTACAACGACTGGCATCAACTGCGTTACCTAGTCTACGCCGCCTCCGCTGCCCAGATCTTTGGCGGCGCTGCGATTCAGTTCCGTCGGACTGTGAAAACGGGCGCAGCCCTGCTTGTTGCGGCTTATCTTGTCTTCGCCTTGCTGTGCGTGCCAGGAATCCTCGCCAAACCGAAGATTTACAATAGCTGGGGCAACTTCTTCGAGCAGTTCTCTCTCGTGACCGGAGCGGCGATCGTTTATGCGCCCTTGTCATCGGCATGCTCAGCGGAAACGCTGAATCGGATCGGCCGCATCCTTTTGGGCATCTGTGCCGTTTCCTTTACCCTCGAACAGGCGTTTTATCTTCCCGCTACCGCCAGTCTTGTTCCGAAGTGGCTTGCGCCAAATCAGACGTTTTGGGCGGTAACGACGACTGTTTTGTTCGCGCTCGCGGCTATGGCTCTTCTCACGAATCGAATGGCGCTTCTCGCCACTCGCCTGCTGACAATGATGCTCGTGATCTTTGGGCTAGTCGTGTGGGTACCGTTGCTTTTTTCGGCTCCCCGCAGTCATACGAATTGGAGCGAAACCGTCGAGACCTTCGCGATTGCCGGAGCAGTATGGATTCTCGCTGATCTCCTCGGCGCGTATCCGCTAAATGACCATCGCCCGTGATGAGGTAAACCGGCGACAGGCAAGCCTCGAGCTGTCGGCTTTTACTTCACTTTTTGAGGTTCTCTCCCAGGTCTTTGTAGATAACATGCCCTTCGTGACCGCACGCTTTCTGTTCCTCTGGCGAGAGAGGTGTCAGTTTTTCGTTTGGCAGCACAGAGTCACACCGCATGTAGTTCTCGAACCCGGGCGCTGAAAACACGAACACCACGCTGACGGTCTCGGTTCCCGCGTTCGTCACACTTACCCAGGTATACGCCGGAATGAATACCGTTCCTCCCGCGTGCAGATCGCGTTCCTGGTCTCCCACATGAACGTGAACGGTTCCTTTTTCGATATACACAATTTCATCCTGCCCGAGGTGCTTGTGCGTTGGAAATTCGTCCCCTGGAGCCATGTCCTCGGTTCCCATAACAAGGTGCTGAGAACCATTGTTTTTTGGGCTGACCTTCAGCATGAAGTCCCCAGGAGGAGGTTCACGCCATATCCGCCGTTCACCCTCATTTTTCTCCAGCAGCACGGGTTTTGGAGCAGCCTGGGACGTGGCTGCGGAACTGGATTGTGCTGACCGAGTTTGAAAGACGCAAACTGCAACGAGCATCGCGGCTGTTGTCGCAAACGTCGTCCTAACCGAATATGAGTTCATCGCACATCCCCTTTCGTCGGTGGAGCGACCTGATAGTATCCCTCCGATAGTTCACCTTCTCATGGAGACTCACACGATGGGCGGCTAACCAGGAAGCAAAGTGCGCCTCGGTTTTCGATCGAGCACTATCCAAGCGGGAGCGTGGTCGCTCGCGTTCTCCTCACCGCGAACCCATCGGTCTACCCCCCCGTGCACGAGTCGATCGCACACCGGTGGAGAGAGAAGGAAATGATCCAGCCGCATCCCCTTGTCTAAAGGCCACCGATTACGCTCGTAGTCCCAGAACGTCCAGAGCGGCCCCTCAGGTTGCAGCCTGCGCAGAGCATCCGTCCAGCCCTGAGCTAGCAGCCGAGCATACGCACGGCGACTCTGAGGCTGAATCAATGCGTTGTTATCGAGAGATCGTGTTGGATAGATGTCCTGCACAGTCGGTACGACGTTGTAATCGCCGGCAACGACGACAGGCACGCCGGCCTTCATGAGTTCCGCGCCGTGCTCGATTAAACGTTCGAACCAGGCCAATTTGTAATCGAACTTCGGACCGGGTTGAGGATTTCCATTCGGCAGGTAGAGGGAAGTGATCAGTACACCATTTACCGCCGCTTCGATATAGCGTGCCTGACGATCCTCAGGATTCCCAGGCAAGCTGGATCGCGTCAGCACCGGATCGCACTCCCGCGCCAGGATGGCTACGCCATTCCAGGAACGTTCGCCTAGCCAGACTCCGCGATAGCCGAGGTCACGAAGGGCACTTGCCGGAAATGCTCGCTGCTCTACCTTGAGCTCCTGCAGGCAAACGACGTCGGGCTGCGCCCTTGCGAGCCACGCCGTGAGATTATGCAGACGCTTGTTGATGTTGTTGATGTTGAAAGTGGCGATCTTCAATGGTCCGGCCACGCGAAAAGACCATTCTGTCTTGACCCGAGTGTCACACTGCAAGTCATAGTCGTCGCTTCCCGCGTTTCTTATCTGTTACTCCGCTGCGCTCCGCAACATGGGGGGGTCGGCTTGTCTTTGCGTTCTTATCAATTCGCAGTCTCCACGCCGTTCGGAGTGCACCCGTCAGTACATCCTCGCTCGCCGCCGCCAGGCGAATATGCGTGTGTCCCATCTTTCCCCAGCCGCCAGGAATCGGCAAGAAAATCTCGGGCGCCTCCTCCACAAACGCCGCCTGCTGCTCAAGCGTAAGCATCAGATTTCCGTACCCCCCTGCTTGCGAGGCCAGCGAAGCAAATTTCCTGCCTCCTACACGAAAAGCCGGCAGTCCTGCATGGGAGTACTCTTCCACCCCCTCCAGGCTCAGTGCAATCCTGCGAAAGTCTGCTGCGGTCATCGGGTGACTCCGTAGATTACGGAGAATCTGACCATCATCGGACGGCATATGTCTACTGCTTCGGGCCGAATTGCTTCGGGCCGAATTATGGGCAAACCTTCCGTTAAGGCTTTGAGGAAGAGGCTTTCGGGAAGAGTTGCCGACCATCCAGATAAAACCCGCGCGACCAGCGCCGTCGGAATTCTCTTTCCAGCCAGACATGCAGGGTATGGAGCACCGGCCAGTACGCGCACTCGACCCGATGGAGCTAAGGCGGACCGATCCTCTCCGGCTTCTGATCCAGGCCTACTGCTTCTTCTCCGGTGGCGGCGCGACCTGCGAGGCGGCTGCTGCGCCTGCCGGCGCATTCGTGAGCGGATCGGCCAGGAACTTGCCGATAATCTGGGGCACCTCCGCCGAGGTTATGAAATTGTAGTGACTGTACCCAGGCACGACCGCCAGCCGCGACTTCGACAGCTGCGTGTTCAGCCAGCCCGGCTCTCTCACGCCGCCGCCCAAGAGCGCGAAGAACTCCGCAATGTGCTTCTGCGAGACAGAGTCGTTGTCCGCGAACACCAGAAGCACCGGCATGGGCAGCTTCGCGATGTCGGCGGACCAGTCATAGTCCTCGCTCATCATGTTGCCCATCTTGTCGAGGAACTGCGGAAAGCGCTGCGGCTCGGGCCATTGCTTTGAAAACTTGCCCGTCGGCGTCTGCATCATGTTTTCGGCCATCGCCGCACTCACGTGGCTCATGCCCCGCTGCGCCTCCGGATACCAGCCGGACCTGGCATAAGGCGAGGAAATCACCACCAGCCGCCGCACCTTTTCCGGCTGTTGGATCGCCGCGCGGATCGCACTGGCGCCGCCGAACGAATGGCCGACTAGCTCGGCTTTTGGAATCTCGAGATGGTCCAGCAACACGGCAATGTCGTCGCCCAACGTGGTGAAGCTCATCGGCCTATCCGTGTCCGCCGTGCGACCGTGGCCCTGCATCTCCACCGCGATTACCCGCCGCGTCTTCGCCAGCGGCTGCACCCATCCCTGCATCTCGCCGATCGTAGTCAGCCCGCCATGGATCAGCACCAGGGGTTCGCCATCGCCGTAGATCTCGTGATACAGCTTGATGCCGTTCACATCAGCGTAGCCGCTGCTCACCGTTTTCATCTCCACCTCTCCTGCTGGGATGACTGCTTCAGACGCGGCAGTCTTCGTCTTCGGCGCCGGCGTCGCAGGCCGCGAGTGATACTGCTGTCAATGGCCAGAACGGGTGCCACGGGACTCTCGCGCACCGCCATCTCAATTGTAGATTCTAGGATCGCGATTTCGTTCTGACGGGCAAGCCGGAGGCTACAGCGTTTGCCGGCACCAATCCGACGGACGAACCGATAACTTCAGGCTTGCCCGTCATTCTGTCGGAACACCCGGGTATGTCAGCAAGTCCCCGTGCCGCCCCCGGTGTTCCGGCGTCTCATGTATGACGTGTCGCTTCCAGGGGATTTACTTTGATCCACGGGCGTGCTGCGACGTAAGCAAGCAGTGCACTGCAAGACACCAACGATCTCGTGCCTACCTTTGCTTGCCCACCCAAGTCCCCAACGTTCCCGCGTTCCCGGAATTCAAATCGTAAATGCCCGCCCGTAGCAGCGCTGTTCCGTCGGGCACATCGAGCTCACGATGCATCTGCAATCCGACCTGCATCACCTCCAGATACGCCTTTGGGTCCAGCACGATCTCGCTTTTTTTCCTGAATGAATTCAGGAGCGCCCCATCTGGATCGTAAGCAACCACCATGACTTCTATGTTTCCGTGCCGCACCCCGTCCGCCGAATTCTCCAGCCTCAAATCCTGCGCTGAAATCGCAAAATCCAGACTGTAGCGAACCAGTGGCCCTTTCAATTCGGTATTGCTTCCCGCGCGGCTCCCATCGCTCCCCGGTTTCGTCTTGACCAACTGCATCTTGAATAGAACCTGCGCAAAGTCAGGCATGCCAAAAGCCATCAAAGGCACCAGGGCATCGCTCTTTCTCTGATCGTCGCCAACCGGAACGAATTTCGCATTCTCCGCGTAATACCCACGCCGGTAAGTCAGCTTGTAAGCCCCGTTTATCCCCTTCACTTCGATTCGCCGATACTTACCATCCATCTTCACGTTGGTGGGAGTGTAGGTGAGCGTGTAGTAGTGAGAGCCACTGTCGATCGCTTCCGTCATCGCATTGCTGAAGTCATTCGTGTTGTAGAAAGCTCTGCCTCCCGTGTCCCGAGCGAGAGTTTCCATCGCGATTTGGTCGAAGGCACGGTCCGAATATCCATCGTGGATTGGTCTCCCGTAGTTATCGGCGCGGGTGGCTTCCTCGCCGGTCAGGCCCCTCGCGGATATAGGATAGACAGCGACCTGGTCTGCTGTGAGCAGGTCGGCGGTTTGCCGGATCTCGCTTCGGTATTCCTTGCGAGGCACGCCTCGCGGATTCGTCTCGGGGAAAAAAGTGAGCGGGAAGGAACCGGAGATCCACATCACGTTCTTACGGCCGGGAAACTGTGACAAATAGCGCGCCAGCGCCTGAAACGCCTGCAAGGTCATGACCACGCGATCGCCGGATCGTGCCCCCTCCTCTTCAGCGAAAAAGTCGTCGCACGCAGCCTTGCCTGCCGGTGATCTGATTCCCATGCACACTAGCAGCTCGCTCCTTTTCCGCGCGGGCGAAGCAAGCTGCGATTGAAATTTCGCCTCCGTTCCGGACTTGGGATCCATCAAGGCCGTCAATAGCCCCGCAGAGTCGGCCGTAAACCCTTGCACCATTCTTAGCTTGGACCCGAGCGTGAAAATTGCGATCCTTGCACCGGTCGGAGCAGCCAAGGCAGCCTGAAGGTACTTCACCATCTGAGGATGCACATACGTCTGGTCATCCGCCTGGGTGTTGAGTGAGTCCAACAGCAAGACGTTGATCGAGTCCGTCGTTTTTATCGTGGGATAGTTCGTGTAAACACCCGGTGGAGTCGGCGGCAACGCAACCGCCGAAACCGTCCCGTCCGTATGTTCCTCAAAAAACGAAATCGTTTGCGGCCGCCCGTCTTCTACAACTTGGAAGTCGTCCTTACGCAGCCCTGTGACCGGCCGTCGATTGCCGTCGGTTACAACCACGTCTACCAAGACAATCTGCACTTCGGATTTTATGGTCGCTCGCTGGCCACCTGGCCCTGGGACTTGGCCCTGAGCCTCAAAGGCCACGACAGCCGCAAGAAACCCCAAGCCCGTCCCGACAGCTAGATGCCACTGAGCCATTACAGAGCTCCTTCGCGTTGCTTCTGCTCCCACTATGATACGACGCGTGCCACTAGCTCCCAGTTTCTGTGAACGGACCACATGCTCGTCGCATACCGCAGGCGCTAGGGCGTATGCGGTCCTTCAGTGATACGAAGTATTAGGTCAACACGGTGGGACGCATTGTCCACCTCCGTATCGGGCTCCCCCTTGACATCAGCGTACCCGTGAGTCCCATATAGCCGCGTCAATCTCTCCAGTCCAGCCTGGATTTCGGGCACGTTGAACAAATCTCCATTGCGAAGGTGAAATTGGTCTCGAAGGGTCGCTGCGGGGATGGTCAGCACGTCATGGGCGACGCGTTGGATGGTGAGCGTCCTGAGCTGGCTCCCGAAGTGCAGAGCCTCGCGCCTCGCGTAGTAGAGCAAACCGTGAGTAGCGTGCAATTGTTTCCGGAACTCGGCACGATTGTTGGCCACTTGCTGTTTGTTTTCCTTGTAGTTCGAATCGCGACCCAGAGGCGCCTCTTGCGCGTTTTCTTGGTTCCCGGATTGATTCTCTTATCCTGCGTCTATTTTTTTGCCGTGACACCTAGCTTGCGATTGCTTGAATATGGGACCTTCCTTGCCGGTCTGCTGTTAAACGGGCCGTTCAGTCTTTGGGGCAACCATTTGCCGCGGATGTATCCTACGCACTTGCGCGGCACCGGCGAGAGTTTCGCAATCAATATCGGAGCCCGCGTGATCGGCGCATCGAGGGTGCTTTTCACGACGCAACTCGCCAACATCATGCCCGGTGCCGGCGCGACTGCTCGTCTTGCCCATTCGGCCGGTACACTCGCGGTCCTCGCCTTTAGCGGGTCGCTAATCGGGAGTTTCTGGCTGCGTGAGCCTGAAGGAAACCAACTGCCCGATTGAAAGCCGCCGAACTCTTAACCGGGGTTGTGGGGACAGGAGGATTCGGAGTGCCAATGAATCCGTCGGCTTCGTCGGTCTCCATCACGGAAGCCTTGCTGAGCTTTGTTTTCATTTTGCTTGTGGCAATTGCCGCCCTCAGCTATCTCGTACTCCCTGCCGTTGTTCCTGCCTCTGCTCCGGTGACGGAGTTTTCTGCCGAACGCGCTATTGAGAACCTGAAAGTCATCGCTCGTGAGCCCCACCCGACCGGCTCGATTGCCAACGCGCGCGTACGCGACTATCTCGTGGAGCAGCTGAAGCAGGAAGGATTGGAACCGCAGATTCAAAGGACTGGTGTCGCCAGTTTGATGGAGGACTTTCCAGGTCCGTATGGGGCCGGAACCGTGGAGAACATCTTGGCCCGTCTGAAGGGAAGCGAGAGCACGGGAGGTGTGCTCTTGATGGCGCACTACGACTCGGTCGCGCCTGCCCCAGGCGCCACTGATGACGGTTCAGGAGTTGTGACACTGCTCGAAACTCTTCGCGCTCTGCGTATCGGTACACCACCGAGAAACGATGTGATCATTGTGTTCACCGATGGGGAAGAACTCGGAACGGTGGGCGTACAGGGCTTCGTGGACGAGCATCCGTGGGCGAATGAGATATCCGTAGCTTTGAACCTGGATGCCGGCGGCAGCTGCGGACCGGCTTCAATCAGCGAGACAAAGCATCTCCACGAATGGTTGGTCCACGAGATCGCCAAATCAGTTCCTCACCCACTCACCGCTTCACTTGATGTCTTCCCCAGGTGGGCGGGCCTTGATTCCACGGAACTTGATTCCGCGATTCCGACGCTGGACGGGGGTTACAGCGGTTGCAGAACTGCCTATCACACAAGGATGGACAATCTCCAGAATCTCGATCCCCGCAGTATCCAGGACGAAGGAAATTACACGCTGGCTGTCGCACGTGATCTTGCGAACTTGGATCTCAAGCGCACTCCGCCGGAGCAACGCCTCGTTTATTTCATATTTTTCGGACGGCTCATCATCTATCCGATGGCATGGGTTCTGCCCTTGATGATTATCACGCTCGCACTTTTTGTTGGTGTCTTGCGACTCGCTTTCAGACGCGGGCACCTGAGTGGACGGGGCCTGGGATTGAGTTTGCTGCTCTGGCCGACAGCGGCGGCCGCGGCCAGCGGGGCGGTTGCTTTTCTTTGGTGGGTGCTACAGGCACTCCATCTGGTGAGCAGTTCCTTTGAATCCGCGTACAACGCCCCAACATACGCCTTGGGCTTCGTAGCGCTCACCATCGCAGCCACATCGTCGCTATATGTGACCTTCCGCCGCAAGGCGGGCGCCTTGGACCTGGCCATGAGCGCTTTCCTGCTGTGCATGGCACTGTTGGTTCTTACCTATTTCTTCGCGCCAGGCACGAGCTTTCTGCTCATGTGGCCTCTCTTCTTCGCTTTGCTCTCACTCGGTGTGGGGCTTGTCTTGGACCGACCTGACTCAAAGTTATTAAAGTTAGTCCAATTAATTTGCGCGGGGATCCCGGTTTTTCTGTTTACTCCTCTCATATGGGATTTGGCCATCTTGGAGTCAGGCGTAGTGCGGACCATGGTCTCCCTCACCATTTTCACTGTGGTCTTGCTTGCACTGTTGGCGCCACAGCTTGAGGTGATGACGGCACACCGCAAATTGCTCCTTCCAGGAGCCTGCGCAGTCCTGAGCCTCACTTTCATTTCGTTCGGCGCGCTTCACAGTGGCTACGACGCCCTGCATCCTCGGCCGGATAGTATTGCTTACTGGTTGAATGCGGATACCGGCAAAGGTTCATGGATCAGTTTGGATGAAAGGCCCGATGGTTGGACTTCGCAGTTTCTGACGGGCGGCATCGAACGCGACAAGATCGACATATTCGTTGTGCCGGGAGGAGAGTCGGTGCTGAAAACTGGCGCTCCGCCACTGAAATTGCCTGCACCGGAGATTGTGACCTTGGACGACTCCGTATCGAGCAACGAGCGTATTTTGCGCCTGCAGCTGACTTCTTTGCGGAATGCGGATGTGCTGTGGGTGGCACTTGAGAAGGTGACTGTGCTTCGCGCGACGATCGACGGCAAAAAGCTTCCGTCCAAGACGGTTGAGCCGAATGACCGGCTCTGGGGTTTCTACTATGCTGTTCCCCGTGCAGATGGAATTGAACTGGACATTGCCGTGGGCCTCGGCGATGCTCCGCGTCTAACGCTGACCGATCAGACCAATGGTCTACCTGACATTCCCGGCTTGCACATCAAGCCCCGAACTGAAGCCCAGATGCCACTCCAGTACTACCCAGCCTTTGATTCGACCATTCTAGTGAGCCATTCGATCTCCATAGCTCGGTACAAATCTCCTCGATAGTCCTACGGGATCTCCGCAGTCGAAGGATATTCATAAATGAAGGGCTTGCGGCCGCTCGTGACCCTTTCTTCACAATCACATGAGGCATGACTCTCTCCTGGTCTCTATTGTTTGCTCTCTCGGGGGACGACCTTGACCGTGGCGGCGCGCGCGTTTTTACCGATCATAGGGCTGAGATATCGGCTACCTTTGTACTTCGCCTTGTAGGCGTCGTCGATGAGTTTATTGATCGGGCCGTCAACCAATTCGAACGACACTTCCTTCTTTGGTTCGCCGCCAATGCGCGATATTAAGATGCTACGAGCCGCGAATGCTGTGGCTGCTGGATGATCTTGCGACGGAATTCTGTGAGCGCCTAAGAGGGAAGCGGAAAGGGCAGTACAGCATCGCATCAATGACCAGCGGCGCGTCTGTTTTGAATGGCGCGATGGGCATGCCTATGAAGTTGAGATTGTGGATTATCACTAGGAGACAGCAGGATGGCAAAGAAACTTAAGCCGGTGCATCCAGGAGAAATTCTCCGAGAAGAGTTTATGGTCCCTCTGGGACTAAAACCCGAAGTCCAAAAGTTAGACCCTTAGCGAGCCGCGGAATGCCCTAGCGGCGTAGTAAGATTCCGCACCGTTGTGATACAGGAAAACAGTGTCGAAGCGGCGATCACAAAAGAGGGCACCGCCGAGCTTTCTGACATCAGAAGGTGTTTTCACCCAGCTTGACGTTTTCGTATCGAAATCTCCAAGTTTCTGCAACTCTCGATATTGTTCTACCGTTAAAAGCTCAATGCCGATGGCAGCCGCCATATCAATAGCGTTATCGTTTGGTTTATGTTCTTTCCTTGACTCCAGCGCTTCACGGTCGTAGCAAAGACTCCTCCGGCCTTTAGGACTCTCCGCTGAACAGTCATAAAAAATGTATTCGCCCATCTTTTTGTCCTGACCAACAACATCCGGTTCACCGCCGGTTCTTTCCATTTCGTTGAGTGACCACAGTTTTTCAGCAATAGCTTCCAGTTTTGCCTGTACTTGAGCCCATTCAAGACCCTTATGGCGGTTCATGTTTTTCTCAAAGCGTGCTTTCAATGCCCTAAGTAGTTCTTCACGTTGTTTTGGTGACAACTCCTTTTTATCCTTCGAAGCTTTGGCTATCGGCATTGTTCTGCGATCCTCTCGGTCACGATTTTTGAGTGGCGTTGGGCATCCAACCGGCTGTTTCAACTCCGAACTGCTTTGCGTACTCGGCGGTCAATCGGTGCCAACCGCCGAACTTCATGACCTGAGCTGGTCACATAATGAGGGCACGATCGTCTTTCTCTGAAACCGCGACAACCAGGAGGGTGACATCGTCTTCGAATCTGCCGGCGCAGAACTCCGTGACGCGCTCGAGAAGCCGACCGCGGAGCGCCTCCGCCGACAATTGTCGCGCGCCGCGAGATAGCTCGGCCATACGCTTTTCGCCAAACTCCACTCCCTCTCCATCTACAGCCTCGCTGATCCCATCCGTGAACATGACGAGGCGGTCTCCTGGCCGTAGCTCAATTTCGCCCTCCTTATAGCTGTACTCCTGGAAAATACCCAGGATCAGCCCTCCTTCTTCCAGCCGGACTTGGGCCCCGTCCTTCCGCGTCAGAATAGGTGCGTTGTGGCCGGCGTTAACGTATCGGAGAGTCTTGCCGTCGACATCAAGCAGGCCATAAAACAGAGTGATGAACTTGGCTTCCGTGGTATTACGGCACATCACGCGATTGACCTTTTCTACCAGTTCCTTAGGAAAGCTATTCTCGGAAGCGAGCGCTTTGACCACCGCCTGCAGGTTGGACATTAGCAGAGCGGCTGGCATTCCCTTGCCGGAGACATCCGCGATGCAAAGGCCCACTCGCCTTTCACTAAAACTAAACACATCAAAATAATCGCCACCGACGATGCGCGCCGGTTGCCAACTACCCGAAATCTCCACGCCCGGAATCTGCGGAATTTGCTTCGGCATCAGCCCCTGCTGGATTTCCCTGGCCTCCTCGTACTCCTGCACCTGTTTGCGCGGGTGCAGGTTAATACCAAACTGCTGGGCGTACTCCGCGTTCAGCCGAGGCCAACCGAATTTCATCGCCTCACCAGCAACGATGCGGCCGATGGGAGTTCCGCCGAGAAAGCGATCCAGAACATCGAAACAAATGTGCCACCCCGCAGCACCCATTGCGATGAAGCGGCGATCGATGTTGTGCCACAGCGTCAGGCGCGTGCCGCCACCAAGGGCTTGGAGTTCCCACCGGATATCGTAGTACTCAAGCACCTTGGGGGCGTCGGCTCGTGTCACCCTTGTTTCGGAAACCTGCGATGTTCCTGTCCAGGTGAGCTTGACCGTGGTTCCAACCGTACCCAGGCTCCCATCCGCATCAAAGGGCGCCCACTCACGCAGATGCGCCGGGTCGGTAAGCGCCTGCCAGACTTTTTCCGGCGCGTGGCGCAGTTCCCGGACGAGGATGAGCGTCCACTTCTCTCCGTCCTTTCGTACCTGCGCCCGGCTGGCCGGACCCGGTGCATACTGCTCGCGATCGGTCATCTTCTTCTCCGTCCGCCCTACCAGCGCATCAACTGGGTGACCTGAATGAGATTGCCGCAGGTATCGTTCAGCATGGCGATTTTGGATGCCGTTACGTCCTTGGGTGGCTTGGTGAACTCGGCGCCGCGCGCTTTCATACGCTCGTAGTCGGCCTGCACGTCGTCGGTGTAGAACATCGCCGCGGGTTGGCCTTGCTGGAACATGGCCTGCTGGTAGGCTTCGGCCGCCGGGTTGTTGTTGAGCGCCAGCTGCAGCTCCGTGCCGTCGGGATCCTCTGGTGAGGCTACCGTGAGCCAGCGAAACGGCCCCTGGCTGAAGTCGGTCTTCTTCACGAAGCCCAGCACTTCGGTATAGAAGCGCAGGGCCTTCCCTTGGTCGTTGACGTAGACGCTGGTCAGTTTGATTTTCATTTCTCTTCTCCCTTGTCAGGTTCGCGGTCTGGGCCGCGGTGTCTTCTTCCTTTTCTTTGGTGTTGGTTGATCCATGCGGTCGAGGTGGCGTTCGAGGGCATCTATATGAGCGGACCAGAACCGGCGGAACTGAGCCAGCCAGATATCCAACTCCTGAAATGGATCAGGTTTTAGTCGATAGAGACGGCGCTGTGCGTCCACCGTGGATTCCACAAAACCCGCATCACGCAGCACGCGCAGGTGCTTGGACACGGTCGGCTGCGGCATACGAAGTTGCCGCTCGATCTCGCCCACCGACTGTTCTGACGAGACCAGAAGGCTCAAGATCGCCCGGCGGTTCGGCTCTGCAATAATTTCGAATATAGATTCCATGCTCTTCATATATTCTCCACAGAGAATATACGTGTCAAGGTATATTTACCGGTGGGCTTTTGCCGTTCGGAGTTGCCACATCGGCGGCACACGCACGCCGTGAGCAGCAAGAAGCGGCGGCCGCAGAGCAAAGTGGTGGAAATGATTCTGCCGGAGCAACAACAAACGGCAGCGTCGGCGGGTGTCGTTGGCAGGCGCGGCCAGCATTAGATTCTCCAGAGCGCAACCGATGCCGATATGCTCTTCGCGCAGTTAAGGATCGAGCTCGCCGACGTTCCTCTGGGTGTCGATATGCAGCTCGATTGAAGAATTGGTGATCTTGAAAAGCCACGGCTGAGTGTTATGCGGGCTAGCGGCCAGAATCGCGGCGCGCACGAGCGCGAGCGGAGCATCGTTTCCGGTTTTACGCCAGTTCTTCCACGGTTCGTAAGCCGGCCCCTCACCGACGCTGAAGACTCCTTGATCCCAGGCGCGCCAGACGCCTCCACCCTCGACGGCGACGGTTACAATTCCTGCGCCTTTGAGGAAGGATCTCCGCTGCACGAAGCACCTCTACAGACTTTTAGCCCTAGTAGACCGCTGCCACAATGCATACGGAATTAATATAATGTTCCGTTCCAACCGATCTGCATTGGAGAGTCTACACCCTGGAGTGCGGATGGTCGGCAAGCCCGAAGTTATTACGGAAACCGCCTAGCAGCGCAGCGGAACGGCGCTGCTGCCGCAAAGCAATTCACTCCGCTGATTTCTCCTTCGTCACAATCACAATGATTGCTCCCGAACCGCCCTCCGTTGCGCATGCGGTATGATCACGAGTTATAGTGTGAACCTTGTTACATCCAAGTTCTGTTGGGGGGGCCGCATGGAACGCGGGCGCATTGTGTTTGTATTTTTTCTTTCGATATTGATGGTGGTAACCTCCGCAGCCCAACAAGGGACCAACCAGTCGCCCAGCCAGCATGCAGCCCGAACCAGAGTAGTGCTCCTCGGGACCGGCACGCCTGTTCCCGATCCTGATCGTTCCGGTCCGGCAACCGCTATCGTTGTTGACGATCGCGCTTACCTTATTGATTTTGGACCAGGCGTTGTGCGCCGAGCAGAGTCCGCAGCTCTCAACAGAAAGATTCCGGCAGTCGAACCCGGCAATCTGAAGGTGGCCTTTGTGACCCACCTCCATTCCGATCACACGGCTGGCTATTCTGACCTAATCCTGACGGGATGGACATCGGGACGGACGGTCCCGCTGGAAGTATACGGCCCCCCCGGAATGCGATCGATGACCGAGCACATTTTGGAAGCGTATCGCGTCGACACCGAGACGCGTACGAATCCTGACGGAAACCAGCGCCGCTTTCCTGATGGGGCCAAAGTGAACGCCCACGAAGTAAAACCGGGAGTCATCTACAAGGACGAAAAGGTCACCGTCACGGCATTTGCGACGAAGCATGCGATGGAGAGTTATGGCTATCGTTTCGATACGCCGGATCGCAGTATCGTGATCTCAGGCGACACAAATCCAGTTGAGGCAACGATCAACGCCTGCAGCGGCTGTGACGTACTGATCCACGAAGCGCAACCTCTGGAGTTGCTGGCCAAGATGCCCGAAAGCATCCAGTCGTTCGTAGCGAAATACCATACGACGACCGAACAGCTCGCGGAGTTGGCGAACAAGGCCAAGCCGAAGCTGCTCGTCATCTATCACACCGTTAGCTTTCCGCCGGGGATGGCGCCTCCCCGGCTTCTACCGCCCAAAGGTGGTGCGGATGCTCTCTACGCTTCGCCCGAAATGCTTCAGAAAGAGATCGGCTCGCAATATTCAGGGAAATTCGTAATTGGGAAAGACTTAGACGTGTACTAGGCCAGCTTACGGAGCCTCAGAGCATTGCCACCGCAAAGCAATTCACTTGGCAGATTTCACTTTCCCCCAAAACACCCTTCGCATCCACCCCTGAAGATTCTCTTGCGTTACAACGGCGGCGCAGAGGTCTTCAGAAGAACGTCATTTAGAGCCCGCGGGTTTCCTTGCGATGCCTTGCGCCGCATACCGAAATTCGCCCAGGCGTTTACGCCTTAGCAACCGAACTAACCGGCGACAGCCCATTAAACATAGATCCCGGTGGGGTAGGGTAAGGCTCACGCTCCATGCGTTGTCTCCCCGGGGTCCCCATAACGGTGATTATCAGATGCTTACGACGGACCGCTCTGACGCTTTAGGCCAGTTGAGATCGGACGTAGCTTGTTGTCGACAGTGGGAACGCGGGCCATAGCGATTCGCATCCGGCGCGCGTGAGCGCCCCGAAATCGTCTTGCGGCGCGAGGGCTCGCCAATCTGAACTTGACTCGCGCAATCTCGTCGCCGTAAGCTAAGAATTCTAGGTATGGGACGCAAGGCGCAAAAGAACGATTCGTTGCCCGGTTCACTGGACATGTTAATTCTGCGGACGCTGTCGCTGCGCGACCTCCATGGATACGGCATAGTCCAGTTCATTCAACAATCGTCTGACAATGACCTCCTCGTCGAGGAGGGCTCGCTGTACCCTGCTCTCCAGCGCCTGGAGCTAAACGGCTGGATCGACGGTGTCTGGGGCGTGACGTCGAACAATCGGCGGGCGAGGATCTACAAGATCACGGCGGCTGGCCGCAAACAGCTGGCCGTTGAAACCCGGCAGTACGCCAAACTCACGTTGGCGATCGCGCGCGTGATGGGAGGGGAGTGACGGACGTGTTACGACGGCTGAGGTATTGGATAGAAAGCGCCAGGCGCAGCGAGGCGCTGCGTGAGGAAATGGAACTCCACCTTGCGGAAAAAGCCGCGGAACTGCAAGCAGACGGTATGACGGCGGAGCGCGCCCGGGCTGAAGCGCGCCGGCGATTTGGCAACGTCGGACTGAAGCACGAAGAGTCACGGGAGATTTGGATGACACGGTTTTGGTCGGACCTTGGCCAGGATGTCCGCTATGGCTGTCGCACCATGACCGCCAACAAGGCATTCAGCGCCGTGGCGGTCTTGTCGCTGGCGCTCGGCATCGGGGCCAATACTGCGATCTACAGCTTCATGGAGTCGATTCTGTTGCGCTCGCTTCCGGTGGCCGATCCCGAGTCGCTGGTGGTCTTGAATTGGCATAGCCGGCCGCCCTGGGACGGCAGCAAGGAATGGGTCCACGTCATTCACGGGTTACAAGGCATTCTCTGGCCGGGCGACAAAGGCGCCATGGTCAGCGGGATGTTCCCGTACGGCGCGTTCGAGGCGCTTCGCGAGGAGAATCCCGTCTTTTCCACGCTCTTCGGATACTTCAACGGACGAAACCGTAACCTGTCTATCCACGGGCAGGCCACAAGGGCCAGCGCGGAGTACGTCACCGGCGAGTATTTTCGTGGCCTGGCAGTGTCGCCAGTAGCGGGACGTCTGATCGATTCCGAAGACGACCGTCCAGGCGCGGCGCCGGTCGCCGTAATCAGTTTTGCTACAAGCCAAAATCGCTTTGGAGGACCGCCGAATGCGATTGGACAGTCGATTCTCGTCGATAACATTCCCTTCACGGTGATCGGCGTCGCGCCGCCGGAATTCTTCGGAGTGGACCCTGCGGTGGCGCCGGACCTCTACCTTCCGTTGCACACGAATCTGCTCGTTGACGGCGCCGGAGCGGCTCGCATGTATCAGGACGGAAACTTCTACTGGATCGAAATGATGGGCCGCCTGCGTCCCGGCGTCAGCATGGCCCAGGCGCAGGCAGTGCTCGCTGCTGGTTTCCATCAATGGGTTGCCACCACGGCTAAGACCGACGGTGAGCGCGCCAAATTGCCCGCGCTGATTCTGAATCCCGGCGCCGAAGGTCTGGGCAGCCTGCGCCGCAAGTATTCCAAGCCTCTGTACGTACTCCTGGCGATGGTGGGATTGATCCTGGCGGTTACGTGCGCGAACATCGCCGATCTGCTGCTGGCAAGGGCCGCTGCGCGACGCCGCGAAATGGCTGTCCGGCTCAGCCTGGGAGCGGGACGGTTCCGCGTCGTGCGGCAGTTGCTTACCGAGAGTGTGATGCTGGCGTCGCTCGGCGGAGCATTAGGGGTCTTGTTTGCGATCTGGGGCGTGCGATCGCTGACGTTTCTGCTCTCCAACGGGCAGGAGAACTTTGCGCTGCACGCGGAATTGAACTGGAACGTGCTGGGCGTGACGGCGGGGCTATCAGTGGTTTGCGGCCTGTTATTTGGCCTCGCTCCAGCGATTCAGTCGACGCGTCCGGACGTCATGCCCGCGCTACAGAATGGCCACGGGGGCGGACCGCGCCGCGGCGCGCAGCACGTTCTGGTGGTCGCCCAAATCGCAATCTCGTTTCTCATCCTGGTCGCCGCGGGTCTGTTTGTCCAGACACTCAACAAGCTGCACTCTGTTCAATTGGGATACGCCCGCGAGAACATCCTTCTGTTCTCGTTGAATGCGCGCCAGGCCGGGCATCGCGACCCGGAGATCGCCAGGTTTTACACGGACCTGCGCCAGCGCTTCGAATCGATCCCCGGAGTGAGCAGTGCGACGCTTTCCCAATCCTCGATCATCAACGCCGACCGTGCCGGGAAGACATACAGAGGGGCAATGAAGATCGGCGCTGTTACCATCCTAGGCGCAAGCGCCCTAGTCGCCGGACCACGTTTCCTCACGACGATGGAGATTCCGATCCTGGCCGGGCGTGAGATTGACGACCGCGACCAACCGGGCTCCACGCCGGTTGCAGTGATCAGCGAGCGGCTGGCGCGGACTTACTTCGGGAACGAGAATCCGGTGGGCCGGCGCATCACGTTCCTGGACGAGAAGCGTGATCTCGAGATCGTCGGCGTGTCGGCTAACCTGCGGTACGGTGGTCTGAAAGAGGAGAGTCCAATGACCGTGTTCGTAGCGGTCAGCCAGAGTTCTCCGGAGGGAATGACCTACGCGCTGCGTACTGCGGGTGATCCGCTAAGGTATGTCAACAGTGTGCACGAGATCGTGCGGGAGGCAGATTCACGCATACCCGTCACTAACGTGGTCACACAGGCTGCGGAAATCGATCGGACGATCAGCCAGGAAGTCACGTTCGCGAAACTATGCACGGGTTTCGCGGTTCTCGCTCTCCTGATCGCGTGCGTGGGACTCTACGGGACGGTGTCCTACAACGTCGCGCGGCAGGTCGGCGAGATTGGAATCCGTATGGCTCTGGGCGCGCAACGCGGCGCCGTGGTATGGATGGTTCTGCGCCGCGTTCTACTACTGGCGGCGGTGGGACTCGCGATCGGCGTGCCTGCCGCGTTGAGCGCGTCCCAGCTTGTCAAATCGTTTCTGTTCGACACCCAGCCCAATGATCCGGGAACCCTGGCGCTGGCCGGTGTCGTCCTCCTGAGCACCGCGATTCTCGCTGGCTATGCGCCGGCAAGGCGAGCGTCCCGAATTGATCCGTTGGCGGCTCTGCGGCACGAGTAAGACATGGTCCTTCGTGCCGCAACGAAGGATGAAAATGTTCGGCGCCCGCGTACATTGATCATGGTAGCTGCTCGCGATAGAGGCCGAGCTACGTTGGGATCGAGGACGCGGCCGCAGCGAAGTCCTGGATAGTGCGCTATCCGGAGGGTGGGTAGCAGTTGCTGTCGCTGAACCCCTGTCTTTATTTGAAGGCGAATTGAAGTCTCTCATCGACCTCTTCCCGAAAGGGACTCTGGTACGACGAGTGTAGCTTCAATCGTTGAAATCCAGTAAAACCTTACCTCCACGCTGATAGTGCTCGATCGCTTCTTTGATTTGAGATGGACTGTAGGTTGCGGTGACAGGGAGGCTCAACCTTCCGGAGGCGACTACTTGTGTAGCCTCAGTTAGCGCCGTGCGAATCTTGGGCAGAAATTCTTCGTAGTACATCCAGAAGCCTTGGATGTTTAACCTCTTGCCGATGAGGTCGCCTTGCGGCAGGTGGATGGGCGAACCGCTGAGCCACGCATAACTGACGAAATGACCTCCTGGCGAGAGTGCACCGGCGAGCGTTGCTGCCGCTGGGCCACCCACGGCATCAAGACCGAGAGATATCGGCATTCCGCCGGTCGCCTTCTGAATCTGCTTGGGAAGCTCGGGCGAATCGACGCCGACGAAATCAACTCCCCGCGCTTCGAGTTCAGGGATAAGCTCATGCCGCCTAACAATACCGACAACTTTGAGGTCGCGCGATTTGGCAACTGCGATCAGGCATCGCGCAACTTGGGAATTGGCTGCATTCAATACGATCCAATCTTTGGGCTTCAGCTTCACAAATCCGTCTAAGAGAAGAACGGCCGTTGTCGGATTGATGTTCAACATCGAAGCCGTCTTCGCATCGATCGACGGCGGAACAACGAAAAGTCCGTGGGCCCGCGCAAGGACTTTCTGAGCCCAAGTGAAGGTGCGAAATGGGATCGTAACCCGGTCCCCTACCTTGAGGTCGGTGACTCCCGGTCCAATCGCCTCGACGATTCCCGCACCTTCACCTCCGATGACAGAAGGGAGCCGCGGATTTAGAAAGTACACTCCCGTCGCTAACAGGAGGTCGCTGTAGTCAACAGGGGCATACTCCATGCGCACAAGAGCTTCGTCTGCAGAGGGCGCGTGTGGTTCTGGGATCTCTACCATCTTCAGGTTCTGAGCCGGGTTGCCGTAGGCGGTGAGATGGATCGCTTTCATTTATGACGTTCTCCTTCCTCAAACAAATTTCGTCCGGCGAGAGGACCTCCCGCCTGCTGAATTAACCCACCATCGCGAGGGTTTCCTAGATCAATGACCGAATAGCCAAAGCCGGTGAGCAGGGTTTCGACTTCTATCTTTGCGCCGTCGTCGTCTCCCGAAACAAACAGGACTCTTCTCGCCTTGCCAACGACAGGGTCCGCTTCCAAGTTTGGAACGATGATAGTGTTCAGTGCCTTGACTACGCGGGAGCCAGGGGCAAGCGCCGCAATAAACTGGCCGGTAGACAGATTGCCAACATCGGCGAGTGTGAATTTGCCGGCACTGCCGTGAAATGGATTCGTTCCATCGATCAGAATCTGGTTGTTCCACTTCGGCAGACTCACACTGAATCGATGCAGGTTCTTTAAAAAGAATGGCGGGGACGACGAGACTCGAACTCGCGACCTCTGCCGTGACAGTCCAGCATCCAGAGGCAACTGGTTGGAATTTCATGGCACCGATCGCCACTCTCGGCGCCCTAAGGAATCCTCGGGAAGTCTTATTGCACCCTAATTGCACCCAGATTCACCGATTCTCGGTCCTTGTTGTAGAGCTCTTATATTGACGCCAACGGTGTCGGAGCAATCCGATTCAGAAAGCTGTTCAGTCACCGGCCAAGGATGATATCATGATATCGCATGGGAAGGAGGAGACGTGGCCCAGTTTGTCGTACGAAATATCGAGAAAGACGTTAAGGTACGGCTGCAGCGGCGCGCAGCGCGGCATGGTCGGAGCATGGAGGAAGAAGTCCGGGACATTCTCCGAAATGCTGTAAATGAACCAGATGCTGCTGCAGGAGGTCTTGGCACGGAGATCGCCTCGCTGTTCGCCAAGGTTGGACTCGAAGAAGACATCCCGGAACTTCGTGGATACCAGACCAAACCTGCGCGCTTTGATCGATGATCGTTCTCGATACCAACGTTCTCTCTGCGCTCATGCGGCACCCACCTGACAGGAGTGTTGTCGAATGGCTCGACAAGCAACCTCGCACATCCATTTGGACAACTTCCATCACGATCCTTGAAATTCGTTACGGATTGCAGATTCTGCCGATTGGGAAGCGACGCTCGGCCTTGCTTCAGGCATTCGAGAGAGTCCTTGTTGAGAAGATCGAGAATCGAGTCGCTCCTTTTGATACAGCCGCCGCGCAACAGGCCGGGGATCTGATGGCGGTGCGTCATAAGAAGGGACGTCCAGGTGAATTGCGCGACACAATGATTGCCGGCATCGTGCTTGCTTCGCACGCGAAGCTCGCAACACGAAACACATCGCATTTTGAGGATCTTTCGGTTCCGGTAGTCAACCTTGGGTCTAGCTAAGCTAAACTGATGATACGCGGGCTGAACGCCCGCTCCTGCATTGGGAGCACCAAGCGTATTGGCTGAGAAAATGGCGGGGACGACGAGACTCGAACTCGCGACCTCTGCCGTGACAGCGGCCCCCTGATAGGTTTCACAACAACTTACAAGACTGCGAGGACTGCCAAGGGCCGCATAAGTTATTGAAAACCGCGCAAGACACGGCGTGTTGTGGGTTGAGTTGTGGGTTGGAAATTTGCGGGGAAACTGCTGTGCACTCTGTCTTGCGCGGGCAGTGATCAACCGCGCCTACGGCGTGTCTCCTAAGAACCCTAGCAGAATGATCTTGGAAGCCGGTGCCCTACGCCGCAGTAGGCGGTCCGAACCAGGTGGTTAGCGCGTCAGCGAGCCCCAGATGGGTTAAGTCTCCCACCCACGCCACATATCCGTCGGGCCGAATCAACACTGCAGTGGGAGCAGCGACTGCTCCGATTACCGGAAGCTCCCACTTACCAACGTACGCGGCGTCGATCAACTGAACCCGATCTGCCCACGGAGTGATGTCGAAGCCTCCGGGCTCACCGAGGTTGAGTAGCACCGGTCGGGCATCGTGCAGCAGGGTGAAGACCCGCAGCGGGCCATCGACGGTGACCAGGTCGAGATCGGGCATGCGGCGTCCGATCAGCGGGTGTCCCTCGCCGAGGTCGTAGTGAATGTCCAGACCAGACATCATCGCGGCGAATCGTCCGCGGGGCTCGTCCATGCCGAGGAGCTCGGCAATGGTGTCGCGCACGGCCTTTGTGCGTTCGTCTGGGCGGCGAAGCACGACACTCGCCATCGTGTTGCGCAGCACGCGGGCAGCCACCGGGTGGCGCTCGGCGTGGTAGGTATCGAGGAGACTGTCCGGCGATGTCCGCTTTACCACTTGGCCCAGCTTCCATCCCAGGTTCACCGCATCCTGCACACCGGTGTTGAGGCCCTGTCCACCGTCTGGAGCATGCACGTGTGCGGCGTCGCCGGCGAGTAGGACTCGTCTGTCGCGGTAGGCCGCAGCCTGCCGAGTCATATCGGTGAATCTGGAGATCCAGGTGGGAGTGTGGATCCCGTAATCGGTCCCGCATGCGGCGATGAGCGCCTCGCTGAGATCGCGCAGGGTGGGTTCGGTCGTGGGTCCGACGTACTGTTCGGTCACCATGACCCCTATGGGCCCACCATCCAGGTAAACCACCTTGCCATCGCGAATCTTGTACTCCAACTTGCCGAAGGAATGGACGCCAAAGGCATTGCGGTGGATGCCCAAAGGCGGCTCCTCGGCCATCTCGACCTCGGCGATCAGGGCGCTAGTCGTCGGATCCCACCCGGGGAACTCGATGCCGGCTACTTTGCGGACCAGACTGCGTCCTCCGTCGCACCCGACGAGGTATTCCGCCCGCAACGACTGGCCGTCGGACAGCTCGACGTCAATGCCAGTGTCGTCCTGCTCGAAACCGGTCACCTCACATCCGTGATAGATCGGCACCGCCAGCTCGCCGACCCAGCCGGCCAGTATGCGCTCGATGTGGTTCTGCCACAGCCCGAGCCCGTAGTTGTGCCGTGTGGGAAAGTCGCTGATGTCCAGACGGACGCCGGCGAATCCCGCGACCTGAGCTATCTGCCCCTGCGACAGGAACCGATCAGCGATTCCGCGCTGATCGAGGACCTCGATGGTGCGTGAGTGCAAACCGCCCGCACGTGAGCCGGCGAGATCCTGGTTTGCACGCCGCTCGATAATCGCGACGTCGACGCCCGCCAACGCCAACTCGCCCGCCAACATCAGCCCTGTCGGACCTGCCCCGGCGATCACCAACGCATGTTGGCTCATTTTCACCCTCCAGTCGAAATCACGCCCATCGCAACAGGCGCATTCGGTCGGCGATTATGCTGCACGACCCGCAGCTTGCCGCAACCCCCCCGGTGTGCTGTATCCTGAAATCGTAGGGCGCCACTCTCCTTTCGTGTTTCCGCTTTGAGCCCATCTCGCCTCGTTGAGCTCCGCTGAATGCGTCAGCCACCGAGACTCCCGTGATCACCAAACGATGCCCAACAGACGAAAATCGTTGGGTCAATGGGCGCCTCAAATGCGTATGGTTTTGTTGAGAAGGGGCGAACATGTACGTAATCCTTGGTGCGAACGGAAAGATAGGAAGAGCGACGATTGACAGATTACGCGGCCACAATGCACCAGTGAGAGCCGTTGTTCGCGATGCCATGAGAGCCGAGGATATCGCCGCATCGGGATGCGACATCGCCATTGCCGATTTTCACGATGCGTCAGCTCTTCGCAAGGCAATCGAGGGCGCCACGGCCGTGCAAGTCATCTGCCCGACAAGCTTCCACGAAAAAGGACGCCTGTTTGGACGCCGGCGGCGTTTGGCGGGCGCGATGACACTCGAACCGCTCCTTCCGCGGGGAGATGTTCTGAAGAGCCCCGTTCAATTAGTGCTTAGCGTGGACAACATGAACGCCAGCGTGTCCTGACGCGAGTCCTTGAACGGCACGGCCGAACCTGGACGCGATCTCCTGGAAATTGATGTCTTCGATGGCACAAAATCCGTGCGCGCGAAGAATCGCTGCAATGCCAGCCGGCTCGAAACGGCTGGCCGAACGTTCACCAATTTTCTCAAGCTGTTCGGTCCGCTCCTTTTCTAATTGTTTTAACTCTACTGAGAATGCCTCGGGAGGCTCCATATAGTCGAACACCACCTCCGAGCTCTGGATTGACGACATGTAGTCCAGAGTGCGGCCGATAGCGTCCTGTGTCAGATATGGCACAACCCCGAGCCAAGTGAAAAACGCGGGCGAGTTCTGCTGAAAGCCTGCAGCGACGAGCTTCTCTCCCACATCGTCCCGCTCGAAATCGACTGGCACGAGAATAAGCCATGGCGGAAGTGCGATTTGAGCTTCAGCCAAGCGTTGGCGTTTCCATGCCTGCGTCGCGGGGTGGTCCACCTCATAGATGCGGATCTGCCGGGCGCCATGGGGATTCCGGAGGGCGAAAGTGTCGAGTCCGGCGCCAAGGATGACGATCTGCCGAATCCCTCTTTCGACAGCTCTTGACAAAGCATCTTCCGCAATCCGGCTTCGCGCGGCGGTGATCAGACGTCCGATGCTGGCCAAGGGGTGTGCGTTCGCAAATTGAATCGCGTCCTTTTCGTCCTCGCGCAGAATCTTCATAGCAAATGGGTCATAGAGGATTGAGCCATCATCGAGCACCTGATGGGCAGCTCGTTGTCGGGCGATCATCAGGGCTGTGCGGCTAGGTTCATTAAGCTTCATGTTCGAGGTCTCCGTTCTCATCAATAGCTGATCGCACGAGTTGTCGTGCGCGACCGGCGCCGTGCACACCGATATATTCCGCTCAATTAGATACCTCCCGAATCCGGTCCCAAGAGGAGCTCTAAACCCGTCTCGCGGCCAGTCCGCCAGAACTCGTACATACCGCCCAATAGCATCACGAGAGCAGCCAAGAGGCGTCGACGGCGATGCATGCCATCCAGTCTAAGCAAGCATCCATGAGTTCAGGCTGCATCGTCGGCAACCCGGCAATTACGCAGCACTACCACCGCAAAGCAATTTGCCAGGCTGATTTTCGCCGACTATCTGGCCAGCAACGTACCAAAGTTGACTGGAAAATGATGCGAACCGTGAGAATTTGGTGTGCCCGAACCGCGATTTTGAAGGTGTGTACATCTTCCGGCACAATTGGCTTCTGATCGCGTTCGACTGCATCCGTGGCAACGATCTTGCTTATCGATAGCAGTGGCGCATGGATTGTAACGATACGCGGCTCTCCGCCGAGATCGATGAATCGCAGAATAGTCCCATTGCCGTCTTCCGCCGGCTTCCACGTATCGAGGAGGAGATCGGGATCATCGATCGCCAGAAGACTCGCCTCATTTCCATTGAGCGGCCGAGGCAGGTCGAGGGCCTTGTCCTGTGAGCGGATTTGGTCCTGCTCCAGCGGTGTCGATTCTTCCCAGCCCATGCGGCTCAGCGCAGCCGCATCCGTGCGTGTCGCGCTGGTGATGACGTAGCGGAAGCGGAAGTGCCCACCTTGCGCGGCACGATAGTTGGTGTGCCAGTAGTTGTTCATGACGTAGGAGAAGATGTTCCCCGGTCGCTGGCCGAATTCCGTCGGCCATTCGCCGCGATTGATATCCCCAAACGTCGCAAGTGGTGCGTCCAGCGGCATCACCGTCGCCGACACGCCATCCTGCTCGACGGAAATCCAATGCTGAATTGAGAACCACTCGTGCCCCGCGCCCGGATACATATCCCTGGCCGGATCAACGACTCCGTTCTGAATCTCATATTGAAATTGCGCGTGCGTCATAGCAAACGGAAAGGCAAAGTAGACCGCCTCTTTTTTGAGTTCAGGCTTCTTGTCAATCTCTTCGATCAGCTCAATCTTCTTTTCGCCGTTGTAAATTCGGACTTCCGTATGAATCTCTGGCGTGTTTTCCGCCGATGAGGAAAGCTCTGCGCGCCAGCCCCACGGCGTTTGCTCCACGGAGATCAACCGCCCGTCTTTGGCCCCATGAGGATGCAGCTCAGGCTTGGGAGAAACCGCGCGGTACTGAAGAATGCTGTTCGGCTCCTCATCACCTCCGGTGACATAGAGATATTGGCCGAAGCGCCAAGAGCTGTAGGTATCGACCAGCTCTTTATTCAATTCCTTGTCATAGATGCGGCGGATGCTGCCTGATGCCGGATCGAGTTCGACGCGATAGAACCGGCTCTCGATGGTCGTCGACGTTGTTCTTTGTGAGGCCGGTGGGACCATGTGCGTGGCGCGGAGTTCGTAGACCTTGTATCCCACCGGCGGAACATCCGCGGCGCGAAACTCGACCTGGCGAAAATTGGGCCCCTCATGGAGAACCACATAGGGAATCGGTTTTTTCGTAGCGCGATCGGCGATCTCCATGTCTTTATCGAGGTCGATTGTCACTTCGCCATCGCGCTTCCAGTTCAAAGGATTGAAGACGATGAGACTATCTACGCCGGCTGCGATGGAGTCGGCCAGAGAGGCCACGCCGTTGCGGAGAATGTCGTTGCGCTGGTTGGTAGCGGTCGTTGCTCGTAAATCCTTTACACGCAGTTGCTCGATCGCTTCGTCACTGTCGGGATCGGAAACGCTGTTCCAGGAGGTCCAGGTGTGCTCGTCGAAAAGCACCATGTTGGACCACATCGAATCCAGCTCCTCACGATTCACAGCGAGACGAGGATTCATGAGAGTGGCGAGTGTGGCCAGCTTCTCGGCCGAGGGAGCGCGGCTCTCGTTCTCCCTCTCCATGGCTGCGTAGAGTGCGTCCGAGCCGATACCGTCTTCCCAATAGGGGCCGCCATCTCCGCGGACCGTTGGGATCGCGTTACCAAACTGCTGCGCGATGTTTTCAAGGGCATCATGAAAACCGGAGTATTCGATGTGCGGATAGGCATAGAGTGCATTCCATTCGTCTGCCAGTGCAGCCTGCTGCGGAAACAGGTCGGTGTTTTCAACCTGCGTGCCGAAGAGGATCGCAGAGCTGGCGAGATAAGCAGGGCGCTGGTACATCTCAAGGAAGAGCGGCAACACTTCCTCACCGGTTTGCGTGAGCGGAGGCAGGCCAAACAGGAACTGCATCTGCATGTAATGGCGCGAATACCACATCAGCACCTTGCCGCCGTCGGGCCCTTCCCACCAGAACGGCGTGTTCTCGTTGAGATGTCCCTGCAACAATACCGGCGCACGATCATTGTTGCTGCCGGCAGCAAAGTACGGAATGCCGGCCGCAGCCAGAATCGAAGCATAGGACCAGGAGTAGGAGGGCACGTCCGTTATGTTGGCATAGTTGAGCGGCGTGCCGTGAACGCGGCTGAAGTTCGCGCTGGGGTACAAGGATCGGATCAGAGTTTCGGCGGAGGGAAATCCCGTCAGGAGATTGCTGGACTGCGCGGGGATGTAGATTTTCCGCTGGCGGATGGCTTCGACGATACGGTCCTGTTCGGCCGGCGTGCGTGAGTGCAAAAACTGGTCGAGGTTCCACTGGCCGTCCGTGCTGAAGCGGAAGGCGGGGTGTTGCGCGGCCATATCCATGGTCTCATCGAGAATGCGGCTCTGTATGGCGGTGACTTTGGCCTGGTAATCGCTATAGCCCACATCCAGATGCACGTGAGGCACAAGAAAGAGCGTCCAGTTCTTTTGCGGCTGGAGGGTCTCCTGCACATGCGCCGTGTGGCCATTCAAAATCACGGTAAGCGTGGCGTGCGTATCGGCGACGAAATCGGGAACCTCGAAAGGGATTCGTTCTTCACCGAACTCCTGATAGGCGCGGAGAGGCGCGCTGAAAGTGTGGCCTGCAACGGCAAGCTCAACGCGCCCGGAACGAGGACGCTGACTGTAGCGAACGAAGACGTCGACTCGTTCGTCCAAGGATGCGCCATGTTTCTGAAAGAAGATGGTCGGCTCTGCATGCGCGGTGATGGCTGGTGGAACAAGATGCACCTGCTGCAATTCGATGGCGTCATAGGCGAACCCAGCATCGGGAACGATTTTGTTGCCGGAGGGGACGGCTTGGACGGAGATGCTATTTGTACCGGTTTTCAGCCACGAGCCTGGAAACTCGACTTGGACTTCGGCATGCGCATACGCCGGATAGAAGGCTGCCACCATGTCGCCCATGTTGTAGTCGAGCCGCGGATGGAGATAAAACACGCCCAAACGGCCGTTGATTCCCACGCGCAAAGCGGGAACACTGGAACGATCGATGAGTAACGATACTTTCAGGCGATAAGCTGGGTCAGGCCTGCCCCCTATGAGGAAATCGATAGAGCGCGGTGCAGATGCGGGATCTGGAGGTTTGCTTGGCCAAGCAACAGGAGCGAAAGCATACCAGGCCGTGCGCGGCTGGTGCTGACCGGCGACAAAGTGAACGGCACCATGAGGCTCTCCGCCGGCAAATTCGCCGGAGGAGCCGTCGAAGGCACCAACCCTCCACACTGTCTTGTCGGCGCCCTGAGCGAACGATATCAAAGACGTCATCAACGTAAGCGCAAGCGCAACGGCTTTCACCCTCATAACCTCTCCACGCAGAGGCCTGCTGGCGGCCTCTGCAAAACAAAATTCGTCAAATCCGTGCTCTGAACGCACCTAGCTGTCGCGGCCGCCATGTATCACTGACAAAGAAGCACGAGTTACTCTCGCGCTTTGCGGACAGTGGCAGGGGATGGTCCAACCTCCAGCAGGGAACTCATCGCGCCCGCCATCGCTGAAAGCATTGTGTCCATGGCGACGTGATAACTGGCGCTGTCTCAAGCATCGCCTCAGCGGCTTTCCGCGACTGCTGATTGACGTGTTTGAGCAACGCGGGGCGACCCACGTCGGTCGCGACGCGATAAAGCGCCCCGGACATTTCTGCGCCCTCCATCTTGGCGTCGGCAAACGCTTCCACCATCTCCTTAGTCATTTCGCCTAGTAGTTTATGACATGTGCTCCCACAAGCAGCCTCAACCGTTGCCCCTACGCTACTGAGATGACTTTCCAGACCGCAAACAGCAAATGACTGCTTACGGGGTGCCCACGGAGACCCCGGCCCACAGTCCGGTGCGGTCATCCTGTTCGAAGGCGAATGACTGGCGATTTTGTGGCAGAAAGTGGTCACATTGCGAGGCCGCTAGAAAGCCTGATTGGGTGCGCATGGGACTGCTTGCCGAGCGCGCAGTCGCAAGGCCAAAAGTTTATCCTGGACTTCGATTGTGACTCTGGCGAAAAGGGAATCTATCTGGCAGTGTTAGAAAGTGAAGATGTGAATACAATTTTGGTTTATTTAGCCAAAGCCTGGGATTCCCAGGAATTATAAGGCCCCTCCACCCAGGGTCCGAACATCGTTCTAACATCGTAGAGATGATGACAAGACGAGAGTTTTTCCGGTTGGCTGCACAATCTGCGACAGCCGCGATGCTGGCCCGTAATCACGGCGCTGCGGCGGAACGGAACGAAGCGCATCGCGTAGCTCCGCGTCGCGGACGGCCGCTCCTCGATTTGCAACAGCGGTTTGTAGATTTGCGTTTCGGCATGTTCGTGCACTTCAACATGGCGACATTTCAGGACCGCGAATGGGGTGATCCGACGGCGCCCCCTGATCTATTTCATCCCGTCGCTCTCGACACGGATCAATGGGCCGCTGCGGCGCGGTCGGCCGCCACGACTTGGGGCTGCCTGACGACCCGACATCACGATGGCTTCTGCATATGGCCGACAAAGACATCGGCGGCAAGCGTGGGGCAGACATCGCATTCGACCGACGTTGTCCGGGCCTACGTGAATTCATTTCGCAGGGCAGGCTTGCGGGTGGGCCTCTATTATTCGATCCTGTCGCTGCGCGACGATATCCGCCATTTCAACATCACTCCGGCCAAGGTAAAGCTCATCAGAGATCAGCTGACGGAACTGCTCAGCGGCTATGGAGAGGTCGACATCCTCATCACTGATGGATGGGATGCACCGTGGAGCCGTATTACTTATGAAGAGGTACCGTTCCCGGAGATCTATGAGCATATCAAGAATATGCAGCCCAACTGCCTCCTCTGCGATCTCAACGCCAGTCAGTATCCTTCGGGCGGACTCTATTATTCCGATGTGAAGGCGTTTGAGCAGAATGCCGGACAGAAGGTCCCTGAAGACAGCGACGTGCCGGCCCTTTCATGTGTGACCCTTACGGACGGTTGGTTCTGGAAACAGCGGGACGCGAGTGGACAGCTCAAGGCGGTGACGACCGTGGTGGACGAGTGGCTCGAGCCGCTGAATCGCAGGCACTGTAACTTGATTCTGAATGCTCCCCCAACCCGTGAAGGACGCCTGGCTCCGAACGTTCTGAGCCGACTGGAAGAGATCGGCAAAGCGTGGAAGCATCCCGGGCCCATGGCAAGACTCAGCGAGCACGTCGTAATCACGACACGGAACCTGGCGAAGGGCAAGCCCATTCGTGCTAGCTCCTACCCGGATACCGTGGGACCGGATGAGGCGAACGACGGTGACTTCAGATCGAGCTGGTACCTGAAGGAAGGCCAAACCTCTGGCTGGTTGGAATTGGATCTGAGAAAGCAGGAGAGCTTCAACGTTGTCTCGCTGGTGGAGCCTGTCGGTCGATGGGATGACTACCCGCAAAGCCGCATCCGGAGTTATCGTTTTCAGCGCTGGGACGGCGTGAAATGGATCACTCTGATAGGCGGTGAAACGCCCGCACCGACGACAATTCTTCGCATTCCACGCGTCTCAGCGCAGAGGGTCCGACTACTGTTGGAGCCCAGCAAAGAAATGCCCCACGTGGCCGAGATTGGCGTGTATGACGAACCCGCCTAGGCAAAGACCAATCCTCGAATGAAAACCTGCCGAAACAACATCCTGGTTCCTGCATGTGGTCAAAGATATCGGTTGTCAGCGCATTTGTGAATTTTCTGGCTTGGCCAAAGATCGGCTCTTGTCGATACAAACGTGATCTCGCCTTCTGAATGAGTGAGTCGCTCATCCCGACAACCCAATTCTCAGGAGGTCCGCGAATTCCACCTGACGGCGAGAGTCCACGCAGATCAACGTAGCTCCCGGTAGGTTTGTCGGCAATTCGGAAGTTATCGTACCGCCTGGCCGCGCAACGACAGAGCACTGCCGCCGTCTAAGGTACGTTGTGTTACCCATGTCTCCGGGCTGGACCCGGAAAGGATACCGGGGACGACGAGACTCGAACTCGCGACCTCTGCCGTGACAGTGCACCATCTTTTGGTAACTGCTTGAAACTACGCGGCACGGATGGCTACCAAAACCGCTCTTTGGAACCCCAAGTAACAATTATTGGACCATGAATGGACCAAGAAATGGACTCTGCCGCTGCAACTCATTTCGCGCAATCAAGGACGGCGGCTGGTCCAGTTCTGGAGCTTAAGTCCGGGGATGCGCTTGAACTCGCGCTCATTGTTGGTAACGAGAGTGAGCCCCGCAGATTTGACGTGGGCAGCAATCCAGAGATCGTTGCCACCGATCATCTCACCGCGGGCCTCCAGCGCTGCGCGAATCTCGCCGTAGGCTGTCGCCGCTTCTCCCGGTAAGGGAACCACCGGCAAAAGAGATACAAGGCGCCCGAGAGATTCCAGAGCATGTGTGCGTTGCTGGCTTCGCTCTGCGCCATAATGTAGCTCGCCATAAGTGATCACGGATATAACGGCGTCGCCATGCTGCATTTGGCGGAATCGCGTGGTCACTTCCGGGGGCCGGTTCTGCCGCAAATAGATGCAGATATTGGTGTCGAGCATATAGCGGGCGCTCACCAGAGACCTTTGCGGCGCTGTGGATGAGGGTCTTTGCGCTTCTTTGGGAACATGTCCGCTGGCAACTCGGCTAGCAAATCCAGTACGCGGACCATTCCGCCGGCTTTCTCTCGTAATACGATTTCGTCGCCGCGCCGGAAAATCTCAACTTCCGAGCTTTTGACGCGAAACTTTTTTGGCAGCCTCACAGCTTGGCTGTTCCCGGACTTAAATACGCGAGCGATGGCCATGATTTCCCTCTCGGATATATATACAGAAATGTATATACATTTGCAAGCGCCAATTCCCGAGTTCCGGGTCGAGCAGAGGGCCAGGTGTCCTCGATGGGTTCAGTGAAATTCGGGGAACTCTTTAGAAAGAATGGCGGGGACGTCGAGACTCGAACTCGCGACCTCTGCCGTGACAGCGGCCCCCTGATAGGTTTTACAGCAACTTACAAGACCGCGGGGACTGCCAAGGGCCGCCTAAGTCTTTCAAAATCTCACAAGACACCGCATCCTGTGGGTTGGGTTGTGGGTTGGAAAGCTGCATTGGAATGTCTCCCGAGCACACGCCGCAGCCTCTAGGTGCCGTCCTGGCGTGGGGGTAAATTAATGCCGAAGGTCCATTTCCACAAATCGGCAGACTTAACGTAGACTGACGTGCCCCAAACAGTTCCAACCTTCTGACCGTAGCACGTGCCGTCCGCAGCAGCCTTGAATGTCAGGATGCCAACCGTCGGCGAGAGCATCGTGCCCATGGCGTCGGTGAGGCTGATGCTCTTGACATCGCAATAAGTCCCGGACCAGTCCTGCATCGCATCGGTCTTGGTTGCGAGGTAAACACCAAAAATGTTAATGAACGAAATATCCTTGGCCGTCAGCTCCGCGAGCTTTTTAGCATCGTGTGCTCTCCAGGCTTCCCAGACATCCCTTTCGACCGCGAGCATGGCGTCGGTGCGGGCGTTTCGATTGGTCGGTTGGGCATAGTCCTCATGAAGCGCCTGCTGCCTGTTAGCAGGCTTCGCGAGAATCTCTTTTGGATCGACAATCGCAGCTCGGGCGTGGAAGGCTCGCTTCCATTTACCGTCGTCGCGAAGGTATATCGCTGCCGCCCGACTATTGGTTGGGAGCGTTTGTCCCCCACATGTGCCGTTAACAGTCGCCTTGTAGGTGATAAGCGCCGCATCCTTACCAAGCAAGCTCACCTGCTCGTCAGACAGAGCGTAGCTCTTGATCTCGCAATCAGTGCCGGTGTATTCCCTTGTCGCTGATGCCTTATCGAGCTTGCCAAACGAACCCCAGCCGACAAAATTATCCGAAAGAAATTTGCCCCAGAACTTTGCGTCCTTGGACTTCCAAGCCTCGTACGCACTCTTTTCGAGCGTTATGAGTTCAACCTTTGTCCGTCCGGCCGGAGCGGTACTTTCAGGCGTGTCAGCGGCGTTTGCATTGTTCGCAAGCGCATTTCCGACGCAGGCCGCGAAAATAAAAGCCGCTGCCGCGGTTAAACCGAATTGCTTGATCTTGGCCATAATTGTCGCCTCAAAAATTAGTTGTAAATTGAATTCAAGCCCCAAAGCCGCTCTGTTATGCGGCCAAGACAGGCGCAGCGTGCTCCCCTCGATGGTTTCGATGAAACTAGCCCAACTCTTTAATAATCGAGCTCATAACTTCCAGGTTGTCCGGCATACGACTGGAACCAACCCAGACCTACATATATGACGGTTAACAACTTGGCGTCCGGTGTCGTGCGAAGCCGCCCACCGTGTGCCCAGCACGAGCCGCCTTTGCTGTGTCGAAACCTTTTGACGTCCTCCGGCGTATCTGAGGCTACACTCTCACAAGCGAGGACACATGAATTCCAGCAAGAACCCAGGCAGATTTATAGGATTGCTGTATCTACTCATCTCAATCCCAGGCATCTTCGCCCTCATCTATGTTCCCAGCAAGCTGATCGTGCACGGAAACGCAACGGCGACCGCCAGCAACATTGCGGCCCACGAGACGCTCTTTCGCCTCGGCATCGCGGCCGAACTCATCTGCCAGATCCTTTTTATGTGGGTGGCCCTGGCTCTATACGATCTGCTTAAGGGCGTCAACCAGCGGCACGCCTCGCTCATGTTGACCTTGTTTGTGGTGTCAATCCCGATAGCGTTGCTGAATGAGCTGAACTCCATCGCCGCGCTCATCCTCGTGCGCGGAGCTGATTTCCTGTCCCTATTTGAAAAGCCCCAGCGGGATGCTCTGGCCATGCTGTTCCTCAATCTGCATAGCCACGGATTTGATGTCGCTGCAATATTTTGGGGTCTTTGGCTCTTTCCGCTCGGGTTGCTTGTGTACCAGTCGGGCTTTTTCCCCCGCATCCTGGGGGTCCTGCTGATGGTTGCCTGCTTCGCCTATGTGGTAGACAGTTTTACATTCTTTCTTCTGCCACAGTACGAAGGCATTGTCTCCCGATGGATGAGCCCACTCCAGTCTTTGGAACTATTGTTCATGTTTTGGCTTCTGATCATGGGCGCAAAGCCAAAGCCATTGCCGGGTCCAGCCTCTTCGGAGGCGGTCGGTTAGGCGCACTCGCGGCGTCATGCCACCCACAGTGCAGGATCAGGTCACTTCGTGGATAGTCCACAACTCTTACCTTACGGATTACGGAAGGTTTGCTCGTGACACGGGAGGAATCCGCCGCGCCTGCTTCGGGCTTGTCCAGCATCCGATAGCGCGAGATGGTTCTGCCGATCAGGGCTGCAGGTTCATGCGGCGGAGAAGATTTGCAAAACGCGGATCGGAGCGCAGCGAGTCCCAGATTGGGCTCACTTTGAGGTCAACGCCTCCGAGACCTATTGAGCGTTCCTCATAACCTTTTTCCAACCACTCGAATGCCTTGTCCTTCTCTCCGAGACCCAGATACAGAGCAGCCGCGGCCTTCTTGGGAACATACTCTTGCTTCGAGAGTTGGTTCAACTTATCGCGCACTCGCTGCGCCTCTCCTCTTCTACCGGTCACTGCATAGGCATAGCCGAGTTGCCCCAGCACATTCGGGTTGCCAGGGGAGAGCAGCAACCCCTTCTCAAACTCCGCGATGCCTTCTTTGTACATGGATTTCTGTAGATAAGCCAAGCCGAGGTGAACGCGCGGCGCGAGAAAGTTCGCATCCAACTCTACTGTCTTCTTCAGCTGATCGATCGCTTGGTCATACTGCCGTGCGAAATAGAATGCCTGCCCCAAATCCATGTTAATGGCGAGCGAGAGCGGATCAAGTTTCAGGGCTCGCCTGTAGTTCGCGACGGATTCTTCGTGCTGTCCCATGGTCGCCAAAACATTGCCATACCAATGGTGGGCGGTCGCATAGCTCGGATTGAACTCCATGGCTCGCTGGAATTCTCTCTCGGCGCCGGACCAATCCCAGTCATACTCTCCTTTGATACGCGCCAGCGAGGTATGAGCTTCGGCGAGTGTGTTATCTATCTCCAGTGACTTCAGCGCAGCTTCCGTGGCTCTCGGAAAAGCCTCCCTCGGGGGAGAGAAACCATAGACCGCAAGCAGAATGTAGCAATCAGACAAGCCATCGTAAGCCAGAGCGTACTTCGGATCTTTGGTTATTGCGTGCTGAAAGTATTCGACCCCTTTGTTCAATGCATCCTCGCTCCTCTTGTTCCAGAAGTAGCGGCCTCTTAAATAGTCCTGATAGGCTTCGATGTTCGCGGTGTAGCTCTTAGTCAGTCGCTTCTCTTCTGCGCCCGTTATACGCGTGCGCAGCGCGCTCGCCATTTCCCTGGCGATCTCTTCCTGGAGCGCGAAGATATCCGTGATCTTTCGATTGTACTGCTGTCCCCAGATGTGGCTGCGATCGCGGGCATTGATCAGTTCGGCGCTGATGTTCAGTGTGTCCCCGCGCTGCGTGACTCGGCCCTTGAAGATCGCGTGCACGCCCAGCTCGCGGCCGACCGTTTGAACATCCGTTTCTTTCCCCTTGTAGCGGAAAGCGGAGTCTCGAGACATCACTTTCAGATTCGGCAATTGCGACAAGCTATTGATGAGGCTCTCGGTGATGCCGTCGCTTAAGTATTCTGCGTTTGGATCAGCATTGGCGTTCACGAACGGCAAGACCGCCAGCGAGTCTATAGCTTTACCCCGCGCCGCAAATTTGTAAAACCAGCTCGCACCCGCCAGCGACGCCACCACGGCAACCACAGCGATCCCTAGCGCGGCCCGACTGCGCCAGGACCGTCGCGCTTTCGCCGGAAGGGAAGCAATACCAGGGGCGCCTACCTCGGGTGGCTTTTCTAACTGTGCCGACGCAGAAACCGGGAACTGCCGCACCGCTCCAACGAAGCGGTACCCTCGCCGGGGAACCGTTTCAATGAACGCTTGGCCGTCACCCAAGGCCTTTCGCAACAAGAAGATGTGGTTGGACAGGCTGCCCTCTTCGACGAACGTGTCGGGCCAGAGCATCCGTATCAGTTCGTCCTTTTCCAGAACGCGTCCATTGTTTCGGACCAGCAGATGGAGGGTGTCGAACGCTTTCGGCGTGAGCGCCACTATCTCGTTACTGCGCAGCAACTTGCGTTCGGCGGGGTCTAGACGGAAAGGACCAAATTCGTAGAGCCGCAGTGCCTCCCAGCCTAGCGTCTCTCTCGCAACAGCGGGCGAATCGCGGAGACCTTCCAAAGCAGTTCTCCGGCGTGTTTCCTCGCTCACGGTCCTTCTCGCAGTCTTTGTGAGAACTCTTGAGAATTTGTGAGCTCGCCCAGAGGACTCCCGTTATAGCCGCAGGCTACGTTTACGCGAAGAAACAGGCGGAAGGCCGGGCGTTTCGCGAATGCTACTACCGATTTCCGCTTCGTTCAACCTCTGTATAAGGAGAGTGAAAAATGTTGCGAAACTCAGTTTCGAGAAGAAATCTGATCTTGATTTCCATGGGCCTGTTAGTACTGATATCAATGGCCGTCGTTCTTGCGCCTAGAGGCGCTCTGGCCGAAGAGGGAGTGCCCTTCAAGGGAACTTTCACCACAGCGGCCTCTGTAATACAGAATACAGATAACGTAACTTACTGTGAGGGACCGCTCCTGGGCCTTGCGGTGGAAGCCCACGGCGCCGGTTACTCCACGCTCGGCCCTCTGTCCTTTTCGCTCCAGAAGACGATAGATTTCTCCAAGCCCGCCATGCACGGCTGTCTCATATTGACGGCTCCGAATGGAGATACTTTGAGCGCCACTTACGATGGAACTGAGACGGCTCCAAATACCAATAACTTCAACACCGGCTCTGGCACGCTTGCTATTACCGGGGGAACTGGCCGATTCCGGAACGCGCGCGGGAGTGCGCAGTTTACGGCGGTCTTCAGTGGCACCTATCCCGCCAGTTCGTTTATCGGCGGAACAGGCGCCCCATTCCAAGTAATGGCGTTTTATTCAATCGAAGGAACTGTGTGTCTACAAGACGCCGATCAGTAATCGCCATTGGGGGAGTCTTCTAGCAGGCGGGTTGTCAATTCCCGGCCGATTGGCGATCCGCCCACAGGAGCGAGAACCTACGCAGTCCCGAAAAAGTTCGGATAATGCGGCGACCAGCAATGATTGTGGACGAATGGTCGGCTAACCGGAAGCTATCCGCGGGATCAGTCCTGTGAAGTCGGCTTCTCGCTACCGATTGGTCGGTCGCTGCTGGGGCGTTTGTCGGTACCCGAAGGGTCGCAGTGTCATATGGGTGTCCGTAGCGTCGCGAAGGACGTCGGTGCCCCCCTATCCTTTAACATATGGGCTGTCCCTCGCCAAAACTCGGGCAGACAGCTTCACTCCTTTAGCAATGTTACAGGCCTCTGCGCAAGCTGTTGATTTCAAAGGCGGTCGTCATTTTGGATTTTGGCGAGGGACAGGCCTCTCATTGCCGTGGCCAAAGCATTTTCTGAACTCGATTTACTGACCAGCAGCGCGTTTGTCGATACTAACCCCACCGGCTATGAGCCGCGTCACGTAAATCGCTGGCCGTAGGCACTGTTGGCAAGTGGACCGTCGAAGCTTGCGGCACGAGTTCGTTTAGCTGTTCGTTTCTCGGCGGAGCCCTCTATGGGCCCAGTTCTGGTACCCATGAACTAGCGATAATGATTCGGTCGGGCCGCGCAGCTTTTGTGCGGCCCGATTTTTTCCTGTCCCACCCGCCCACCGTAGGCGTCACAACGCCCTCTTCCTCCCCACCGCCATCGTCTTTCAACAGGAGGCTGATGGCGCGGTGCAGGCAGTGTGCTACGCTAATTTGGTTATGAGTACCACCCTTCCCATTCCGCTGAGCGCATCGTTAACGGCGGAGCGGCGCGAGCTGCTCTTTCCGACGCTGAGCCCGGCGCAGATCGAGCGCATCGCAGCCCATGGCAAACGAAGGCGCGTTTCAGCGGGCGAGATCCTGGTCGAGCAGGGCCGATCAAAACCTTCCGTTTTTTGTCGTGATCAGCGGCGCAATTGAAATCCTGCGTCCAAATGGCAACGAGGAAGAGCTAATTACGGTGCACACCGCCGGGCAGTTTATGGGCGATGTAGGAATGCTTTCGGGCCGGCGCAGCTTGGTGCGCGCGCGCATGCGCGAGGGCGGGGAAGTAGTGGAGGTCAATCGCGGGTGCTTGCAGAACCTGGTGCAGAGCGATGCCGACCTCAGCGAAATCTTAATGCGCGCTTTTATTTTCCGCCGAGTCGAACTGATCGCGCGCGGCTTAGGCGATGTAGTGCTTCTCGGGTCGGGCAATTCCGCTGGGACATTGCGGATCAGAGAGTTTCTTTCCCGCAATGGACACCCATACTCGTGTGTCGATCTCGACAACGATACGGGCGTTCAGGAAGTATTGGACAGGTTCCAAGTCACGGCGGCGGAGGTTCCCGTGGTCATCTGCCGGGGGAAAACTGCTCTTCGCAATCCGACGAACCGGCAAGTAGCGGACTGCCTGGGGTTCAACGAAGGTATCGACCAGCAAGAAATGCGCGACGTGATCATCGTGGGCGCAGGGCCGTCCGGGCTCTCGTCGGCGGTATACGCCGCGTCCGAGGGGCTCCGAGCGCTCGTGGTCGAAACGAACGCACCTGGCGGCCAGGCGGGTTCCAGTTCAAAAATCGAAAATTATTTGGGATTTCCGACAGGTATATCCGGACAGGAGCTTGCGGGCCGCGCCTACACACAGGCGCAAAAATTCGGCGCGGAAATGATGATCGCGCGGCGAGCCGTGAAGCTAAGCTGCGAACGCAAGCCCTATGCGATTGAAATTGATGGCGGCGCACGGCTTCCTGCGCGCACCATTATCATTGCGAGTGGGGCTGAGTACCGCACGCTGCCTCTGCAAAATTTGTCGAGTTTTGAGGGAGCGGGCGTCTACTATGGCGCGACGTTTATCGAGGCGCAGTTGTGCGGCGGCGAGGAAGTGATTGTCGTCGGTGGCGGCAACTCAGCGGGGCAAGCCGCGGTTTTCTTGTCACAGACCGCCAAGCATGTGCATGTGTTGATCCGGTCTGGCGCGCTTGCTGACACCATGTCTCGGTACTTGATTCGCCGTATTGAAGAAAATCCGGCAATCACCCTTCACAGGCGCACAGAAATTGCCGCCTTGGAAGGAAATGGACGGCTCGAGCGCGTGCAATGGCGGAACAATCAGACCGGGGCGTTAGAGACTCACAACATCCGGCACGTTTTCATGATGACCGGAGCTAGCCCGAACACGCGATGGCTCGAAGGATGTGTTGTTCAGGATAAGCAGGGCTTCATCAAGACTGGACCAAATTTGACGCCGGAAGATCTCGCCAGCGCACGCTGGCCGCTGGGGCGCACTCCGTATATTTTCGAGACCAGTTTGCCGGGCGTGTTTGCGGTTGGCGATGTACGCTCTGGCAACATGAAGCGCGTGGCGTCGGCAGTCGGCGAAGGATCGACGGCGATTAGCTTGGTGCATCAGACGTTGCACGAATGACGCGGCGGCCAGCTTAGGCGGAAAACACGGGCAAGGGTTGCCGAGACGGGGCCTAGTCCTGACAGAGTTCAGGACAGTTCGTTGAGCAATTCTTCCATTTCCGATCGGGCGTGCTGGTCGCCTGATTTTTCCGCGGCGCCAATTCCGATGGAGAGCTGTGCCTCGCCAAAACTCGCGTAGTACTGAGCTTCACTCCTGTAGCAATGTTACAGGCCTCGGCGCAAGCTGTTGATTTCAAAGTCGTCGGTCGTTATTTTGGCGAGGGACAGGGTACGATTCTGAACCACGGTCAACGGACTTCGACAATAACGAGAGACACGTCGTCGGCGAGGGGACCGTGCCTCCAGGCAGCTACACCGTCGAGGATCGTCTTCTGCATATCCGCGAGTGTTAGCGTTGCCGATTGCAGGACTAAATCTTCCAGACCATCGACGCCAATCATATCGTCGAGGGAGTTGAAAACCTCAACGAGACCATCGGTGTACAAAATGAGGCGATCACCCGGTGATAGTTCAACTTCAATGGATGGCTCGGACGGTGTGGTTTCGGAGAGGCACCCGAGGATACCGTTTCGCGACTCAAGCCGGCGGAGAGTGCCATTTGAGACGAGTATTGCCGGCGGCTGGCTGGCGGCAGAAAAGCTTCCACAGGCGTAAGTGCTTGATTAGAAATGGCGGGGACGACGAGACTCGAACTCGCGACCTCTGCCGTGACAGTCCAGCGTCCAAAGGTAACTGGTTGTAATTTCACGGCACCGATCGCCACTCTCGGCGCCCTAAGGAATCCTCGGGAAGTCTTATTGCACCCTAATCGCACCCAGATTCGCCGATTCTCGATCCTTGTTGAAGGGCTCTTACATTGACGCCAACGGTGTCGGAGCAATCCGATTCAGAATGCTGTTCAGTCCCGACCAAGGATGATATCATGATATCGCATGGGAAGGAGGAGACGTGGCCCAGTTTGTCGTACGAAATATCGAGAAAGACGTTAAGGTAAGGCTGCAGCGGCGAGCAGCGCGGCATGGACGGAGCATGGAGGAAGAAGTCCGAGACATTCTCCGAAATGCTGTAAATGAACAAGATGCTGCTGCAGGAGGTCTTGGCACCGAGATCGCCTCGTTGTTCGCCAAGGTTGGACTCGAAGAAGACATCCCGGAACTCCGTGGATACCAGACCAAACCTGCGCGCTTTGATCGATGATCGTTCTCGATACCAACGTTCTCTCTGCGCTCATGCGGCACCCGCCCGACCCAGGTGTTGTCGACTGGCTCGACAAGCAACCTCGCACATCCATTTGGACAACTTCCATCACGATCCTTGAAATTCGTTACGGATTGCAGATTCTGCCGATTGGGAAGCGACGCTCGGCCTTGCTTCAGGCATTCGAGAGAGTCCTCGTTGAGAAGATCGAGAATCGAGTCGCTCCTTTTGATACAGCCGCCGCGCAACAGGCTGGGGATCTGATGGCGGTACGTCACAAGAAGGGACGTCCGGGTGAATTGCGCGACACGATGATTGCCGGCATCGTGCTTGCTTCGCACGCGAAGCTCGCAACACGAAACACATCGCATTTTGAGGATCTTTCGGTTCCGGTAGTCAACCCTTGGTCTAGCTGAACTAAACTGATGATACGCGGGCTGAACGCCACGCTCCTGCATTAGAAGCCCCAAGCGTGTTCGCTGAGGAAATGGCGGGGACGACGAGACTCGAACTCGCGACCTCTGCCGTGACAGTGCACTTTCTTTTGGTAACTGCTTGAAACTGCGCGGCACGGATGGCTACCAAAACCGCGCTTTGGAACCCCAAGTAACAATTATTGGCCCATGAATGGACCAAGAAATGGACTCTGCCGTGGAGCGGCAGAAGCCTCAACCTGGGACGAGCCAAGTGATTGAATCCACGCTTCCCAAGATTCTTTTCCTCTCCTTTAAATATTTGGCTTTCAGTCAAATTCCCTGAACGCTGCCCTACGGGATAGCCTCCCCGCCCTTCAGAAATGCGCTGGATCCGCCTCATTCTTCGGGTCCCATCCCTTCATATCATTGATTTCCTCGGGCGTGATCTGAGGCAAGTGCCGGATGAACAAAACCAGGCGCCAGGTTTGCGGCACAGTGTGCGTTCCGTGGAAAGCTGGCATGCCGCTCAAACGGACTCCATTTTCAATGGTGTAGTAGAGCTCACCATCGCTCTTGTTCTGCGTCAAGGCTGCGCGCAAGTCGGGCGGTTTCGGATAGAGGCCCTTGCCGAATACCGTCTGGCCCCGGCCGTCATTCGAATGGCACTCGGAGCAATGATAGGAGAAATGCTCCATGCCTCCCCGAATGTTCTCTGTTGAAGGCACGATGGGATTGCGAAGTTGACGATACGAAGATGGCACGGCCATTTTGCGTGCCGTTGTGGCCGCGAACACCTCAATCGCTGACGGTGTCGAAAGTGCGCTGAAGCCTCGTCGCACGAGAGTCAGCCCATATCCCGCGGCTGCAAATGCAAGAGCAAACAGAATCAGCGAAATTGCTTTCCAGGGTTTCATGTCTACCTCTCCTGTCCCGAGCCGGCACGAACTTACCAGGACTTGGAATTCTGCTCAATATAAGCGACTCGCTGCGACTCAAAAATCCTAATGGGGAGGCGGCTGATGTCGAACGTCGGTACAGAGTTCAGAAATCCATGGCAACGATCAGCCGGGCCGCGTATCCGCGTGATCGACGTTCGCCCGCCCAAACGCAGGGAGGTACCGGCCGAAGTTCAATTAGCGGTTCAATCCGCATGAGCTTTTGCCAACTTCGCCTCGCTACCAAGCGGCCTAAATACGTTCTGAATAATGGGAGCTCCAAACGGGGCGCCTGTGGCTCCGCCATCCACCATCAGCTCGACCGCGTTGACATACGAGGAATCGTCCGACGCGAGGAAGAGCACGGCTTTGGCAACTTCCTCCGGCTCGCCCCAACGGCCCTGCGGAACCGCAGAAGAGAAGAACTTCGCCAACTTAGCGGAATCTTCATCGGATGCAGAGGCGCGGGGCCCGCGCTTCCAAATGGGAGTTTTGATCGCCCCTGGTGCGACGACGTTCACGCGAATGTTGCGCGGTGCAAGGTCGGCGGCGATGGAACGCGCCATCGAAACGAGACCACCCTTAGTGGCTGCATATGCGGCGAGGCCAGGTTGGCCGAGATAGTTATGTACCGACCCACTAAAGATGATGCTGCCGTTGTCGTTCAGCAGAGGCATCGCTGAATTCACCGTAAAGAAAGCGGCACTAAGGTTGGTGTGGATCACGTTCTCAAAAATGGCCTCGTCGGTCGAGCCGGTAGGAGTCCGGCCGGAGATGCCGGCATTGGCGAAGACAATGTCGAGCGTCCCGAAATCTTTGGCCAGGACTGCGAAGAGTTGCTTGCGATTTTCGGCAACGGTGACGTCAACTCGGTAGCCACGCGCGCTCGGTCCAAGTTCGGCAATCGCTTCATCGAGCGTCTTCTGGTCGCGACCAGTAATGGCGACCTGCGCGCCCTCCGCAATGAAAAGTCGGGCTGTGGCAAGACCGATGCCACTGTTACCGCCGGTGATAAGAGCCTTTTTCCCTGTGAGTTTCATAACGCCTCCTTTTTGAAGAACCCTACCGCAGTGATCTGAAGCCCGCGCGAACCTCTTCAGAAAAGAGCTTCGGCTGTTCCCAGGCCGCAAAGTGCCCGCCTTTGTTGAGCTTGTTGTAATGGATCAGCTTGGGAAAAGCCCGCTCCGCCCAGCTTCGTGGAGCAGGATAGAGTTCGTCTGGAAAGACGCTCACGGCGGTTGGAACGACGACGCCTCTGACGCCGAAGAACGAATAACCTTTGTTCTCCCAATAGAGCCGGGCCCCCGAGAGCGCCGTATTCGTCAACCAGGTGAGCGTGATGTTGTCCAGAACGTCGTCTCGTGTGAGGCCTTCGCTGCCTTCGGCAAAGACACGCGCGATCATCTCGTAGCTGCGTGCGTCGTGATCGAGGAAATAGGCCGCGAGGCCTACGGGTGAATCCGCGATTCCGTACAGCGTCTGCGGTCGCAGCCCCATCTGGAACCCGTAGGCGATTCCCTTTTGATAGACGGACTGTACAGTCTCGTAAGCGACCTTTTCGTCGGTGGAGAGACCCGATGGTGCCGGCGCTCCTGAAAAAGCAGCCTTGTCGACCTCGGGCGGAAAAATGCCGGGCATGTTGGTGTGAATGCCGAGCAATTCCGGAGGCGCTTGCACACCCATCAACTCCGTGATGACTGCACCCCAATCGCCGCCTTGCGCTACGAATTTGTTGTAGCCGAGGCGCTTCATCAGCACGGTCCAGGCGCGTGCGATGTGGGCGGGGTCCCACCCGGTCGTGGCCGGCTTGCCGGAAAAACCGTAGCCGGGCATGGACGGAACCACGATATGGAACGCGTCCGATGCATTTCCACCGTGTGCGGTGGGATCGGTTAGCGGATCGATGATCTTCAACTGTTCGGTGACCGAGCCGGGCCATCCGTGCGTAACGATCAGCGGCAACGCATTTTCGTGTTTTGAACGGACATGAATGAAATGAATATCCAATCCATCAATCTCGGTGAGGAAGTTTGGCAGAGACTTCAGTTTTGCCTCGCACTTTCTCCAGTCATAATCTGTGCCCCAATACCGCGCCAGCGCCTGAATCGTCGCGAGCTGTACGCCTTGAGTTGCATCGGTCACTGTTTCCCGTTCGGGCCACCTGGTCGCTTTGATGCGATTGCGTAAATCGGTAAGCTCTGCTTCCGGAACGCTCGCCACAGGAAACGGACGAATCGCCTTTGAATCCAGTATTTCTTTTGCAGTCGTCATCTTTGTCATCACTGCCTCCTGAGCGGCCCGTGAGCCGCTGAATTTTAAATCATGGTCCCCGCAAACACATGCGCTAGCTGTTGTCTCGCTCTCTCGTGATCCATTCGCGGATGTAGGCCGGACAGTGTTTGAGCTCGATGCCGTTTGCTTCGTTGATCGCTAGGAGCTTCAAGGCATCACGGTTGATTAACTCGAGTTCAGCGAGCTCGACGGCGACGACGCTGTCGTCCTCGAGCGCGGTGCGAAGTACGTCCACGTCTTCTCTTGTAATCCGCCCACTGATGCTCAGCACCGAACCTTGGTCCGCCGGAAGCCGGTCGATTCTGCACGTCACGTCAGCCTCGCAAGGCGGGTGGTTCAACGGTTTGAATAGCAAACCGCGCGCCAATCGTAAGTCGCTGAAAGTGCGCGCGATTCAATTGGCAGCTGAGTGTTGGATGTGGGGATTGTGGTGAATATGGTGAATCTGGCGAATTCGGCGGTGCGTCAGCGAAATTTGAATTGCGTCTTATTGATGTGCAGCGCCTTGATGCGATTTTCAAGCGTGGAGGGCGGAACTCCTAGCTTCGCGGCGGCGCCGGACCGCCCAGAGATACGACCTCGACACTCGGCGAGAGCAGCTTCGATGACCTCACGCTCGCTTCGGGGCTCACTATGTAACGGAACGGGTGAGGCGACCCGCGGTCGCGCTTGAACCGGCTGCCTTGACAACCAAGACTCGTCGACGGCAAAAACTTCACCGGAGTTCAGAATCACCGAACGTTCGACCACGTTCTGTAACTCACGGATATTGCCCGGCCAGTCGTAGGCCTGCAACAGTTCCAACGTTTTCTTCTCGATCGACCGGAAGTTCTTGCCCGCACGGGTGGCGTAGCGTTGGACGAAGTACTCGACGAGCATCAAAATATCGTCTGTCCGTTCCCGCAGCGGTGGCACCTCAATCGGAAATACATTGAGGCGATAGTAGAGATCCTGGCGGAAACTTCCAGTGGCCACCGCAGCTGTCAGATCACGATTTGTGGCCGTGATGACACGAACGTCGACTCTGATCGTCTGTGCTCCCCCGACTCGCTCAAACTCCCGCTCCTGAAGGACCCTCAAGAGCGAGACCTGCGTATCGGAAGGAAGTTCACCCACTTCATCCAGGAAAATCGTGCCGCCGTTCGCTTGTTCAAAGCGGCCAAGCCGCCGCTGTGTGGCTCCTGTAAAGGCTCCTTTTTCGTGACCGAACAACTCCGATGAGATCAGAGTAGGCGCCAGTGCGGCACAGTTCACACTTACGAAGGCACGTTGTGCCCTTTTGGATCTTTTGTGGACGGCGCGCGCAATGAGTTCCTTGCCGGTGCCAGTCTCTCCCGTGATGAACACGGTGGAGTCTGTGGGAGCCACTTTGGTAACTCCCGACAGAGCGGTCTTTAACGCCCTTGATGAACCGACGATTTCCTCGAACATTAACGCCCGGTCGACCTCGTCTCGCAGCGCCAGATTTTCCCGATAAAGTTGATCCTTAAGCGCCCTGATCTCTGCTTCAGCCTGTTTCTGTTTGCTCAAATCGAGGGCGAAGGCAACGCCGTCGTTCCCGCCCTTCTGGAACAAAGTAGCTCCAATCAGCACGGGTACGCGGCTGCCATCTCTTCGGAAAAATTCTGACTCAAAGGGTTGGACCGTTCCGGTATGGATTACTTCCGCCAAAGCCCGTTCAGCGCGATCGCGCCATTCTTCAGGTGTCATGTCCAACCATCGGACGCGACCCGCAGTGACATCCTCATGATGGTATTGCACCATGCGCAGAAAGGCTTCATTTGATGCCAGGATTGCGCCATCGACATCCCAGGTTACGATTCCCAGGATGTTGGCATCCACTAGACGCCGGATCTTTGCCTCACGATCTTCGAGCTCGCTATAGAGACGGGTGTTCTCCACGGAGATCGCCGCTTCTGAGGCGAGCAACTTGAGGACGGCCATTCGCGCGGGGGTGAAAGCGTGAGGTGCGAGACTGTTTTCGAGGTACAGAACCCCGAGCAGCCGATTCCGTTTCAGCAACGGCAGACAGAGCACAGACCGTGAGTGATGCCCTCGAATATACTCATCGGCGGCGAATTGATTCTGACCGGATGCGTCGTGCAAGAGAACGACTTCTCTGGTCCGAAGAACATAATGCAGAACCGAATTAGGTAGGTCCGCGGCGGTGACACTTGCCTGTCGAAGCGCGACGATCACCTGCTCGCTGCTGGTTTGGGCCTCCGCTTCGATTCGATATTCATCGCTCCGAGCAAGAATAAGCAAGCCTCTTTCGGCGCCTGCATGCTCGAGAGCGGTGCGCATGATCGTGTCGATGAGTCGTTCCGGCACGATCTCACTGGACACAGCTTCGGACACCTTGATCACAGTCGCCAAGTCAAGTTGACCGACTGGCGTGTGTATCGTCGCGGTCGCATCCGAGATTGCCTTCTCGGGCCTAATCTCCGGGTAAAGCTGATCAAGTTGGCGAACCTTGGCCTCCGCTCCCCAACGCAAATAGCAATAGCGTGCGTCCCGCATGTAGGTCTTCGCAATTTTCTCGTACCCACGTGCCGCGTGGAACAATCCCGCCAGTTCATTAGCCAAAGCTTCATTGTGAACAAAGTTGTGCACGTGTGCCGATCGAATCGCCTTCTCGTAGAGTTCTTCCGCGTCCAGGATGCGTCCCTCGATTCGTGCGATCTCCGCCGCAACCAACGCGGCGCGGTTCTCAAACGTTTGAGGAGAATGCTCGGCCCACACTTCGAGCTGCCTGTGATGCTCCGTCAAGGCCTCGAAGTGTTTCGGTTGGTCTTCAGGCGACGCAGTACTCCAGGCACCCGCGTGGGCAATGGCAGCATAGACACGAAATTCTGCAGTTTCGAACATCGCCGCTGATGTCCAGTACAACCGCTGCCCCTTGAAGGCAGCCTCAGCCGCTGACGCATAGTCTCCGGCAAAAACACGAGCTTCCACCTTGCGAGTCCAATAGTAGAACTCGGCAAATACCAAATTCGGATTGCTGGCCAGGTCGCGCTCAACCTCCTGCTCGCTATAATCGTCGTGATCCAGGCACCCAATCGTCGGTGTCGCTCCGCGTAGCGTGCGAATCAGGCCGAGCTGTGCCCCGCAGAGGTGAATGACCAAGCCGAAGCGCACCCTTTTCGCAAAAGCCAAGCCGTTTTCACATTCCGTCTGCACTTCTGCGAGCGAATCCCCGACTGCGAGGCAAATCGTAATGAGTTGGTCCCAGCTATAGGATGCGAAGGTGAGATCGCCAATACGATATGCGGCGTCGAACGCGCGGCGCACGAGTTCGCGTCCGTTGGCGACGTGCTGGGCCCACGGCATGACCATGGCACCCAAAGACATGTAGGTTCGCGCTTGGTAGCGTGTCAGGCCGCGTTTCTCGACCAAGTCGTAGCCCAGTTGGCCGAAACGGAACCCGTCTTTGTAGTTGCCAAGACGTGGGCCGGCAAACATCGCAAGCCAAACGTAGGCGAAGCACGCTGCGTCGCTGTTGCCGTGCTCGAGACTGAGTGTCACCAAGCGACAAACGACCAACGTTGATAGGTGCTCGTCAAAGAGAATCGACGGTGTGACGATCTCCGTGAAGACATCGAGGGTGTCGAGTACGTCCGGATCCAGAACGAGTGGAAGATCCATAAGATCTTCGATCTGTCGGTCGCCTAGCAGAGCCCAGATTCGCTGGTATTCTCGCAATACGTCATCACGTGACGGACGGTTCGACCAGGCCGTGCCTTGATTGCGGAGCCACTCCAGAAACACGTCCACAGCGGCGTCACACCGATCTAAAGTGGTGTACAAGGTGAGTCGCAAGCGCGTAGCTACACAGTAGTCGTGCCTATTGTTCGCGCGCTGCGGCAACAGGGAGAGTCGATTCTCGGCAGCAATCTTGTCTGCGGTCTGTAGCTCGCACTCGGCCATCAGATACTCTATCGAAAAGATGAGCGGATAGTTTCGCCCCCACGTTTCCTCTGGCAGCAGCGCTCGGCCTGCGCCGAGATATTTGAGTGCCGAAGCGTACGCGGTTGAGACCTTGGCGCGCCGCCCCGCAATGAGATTTAGCTCTGCGACTTTCTCGCGGTCTTCCACCGACGTGAGCAGGTGAGAGCCACGGTTGAGTTGGTTAACTATCTCAAATATTGCCTCCTCGCGTTTCGCCGCAGCAGTGTGTTCAGCCAGAAGCATCCCAATGCGCAAATGTGCCGCCGAACGCAGCTCTTGCGGAATCGTGGAATAGGCTGCTTCCTGCACGCGATCGTGAAGAAATCGATAGGAATCTTCCGAGCGGAAGATAAGTCCGGTCCGTACTGCTTCCCAAAGGTGTTGGTGAAGTTCGTCGGTTGACTTCTCGTAAGCCATCGCCAGCATATCGAACTCGGCACTGTTTCCCATGTAGGCGAACTGCTTCAGTGCCTCCTGGGTCTCAACCGGCAGGCGGTTTAATTTCCCGACCATGAGTTCCACGACATTGTCGGTGTAGCCTTTGGCGTGAATGCGATTCAGGTCCCACACCCAGCGGGCTTCGCCGTAGCCGAAGCTGAGCAAGCCTTCCTCAGCCAGAGTGGAAATGAACTGAATGGCGAAGAAGGGATTGCCCGTAGTCTTCTCATGGATCAGTCTCGCGAGCGGAGCAGCGCGTTCCTGCTCGCAATGCAGAGAGTCCGCTAGCAATTGACTCAGATCGTCTTGACCGAGCGGTGCCAGAACAATGTCCTCCACTGCCGCTCCAGCCTGACGGATCGCATCGAGTTTGCGTACCAATGGATGCGTGGCGCTGACCTCGTTGTCCCGATATGCGCCGATGAGGCATAAGTAGCGCAGATCTTCGCCGGTCAACAGGTCTTCGAGTAAGTCGAGCGTGGCGACATCCAGCCATTGCAGGTCGTCGAGAAAGAGTGCCAGCGGATGCTCCGGTCGTGCGAATACGCCGATGAATCGCCGGAAGACTAACTGAAAACGTCGCTGCGCTTCCGACGGCGGGAGTTCAGGAACAGGTGGTTGTTCGCCAATGATATGCTTCAATTCAGGGACGAGATCGACCATCAGCAGTCCGTTTGGCTCCAGTGCCTGGCGAAGTGCGTCACGCCACTTGCGTAACTCCTCTTCGCCCTTACTGAGGAGCGGCCGGACAAGGCTCTGGAAAGCCTGCGCCAGCGTTGCATACGGAATGTCACGCTTGTACTGGTCGAACTTGCCTGACGCAAACAAGCCACGTGGCGGAACGAGTGGTTTGTGGAGTTCATTCACGACAGCGGATTTGCCGATGCCGGAGTATCCGGAGACCAAAACCAGTTCCGGTCGGCCACCGCCGACGATGCGATCGAAGGCGGCAAGCAGGGTGTCAATCTCGCGATCCCTCCCGTACAACTTCTCGGGGATCATCAGGCGATCCGGAGTGTCATGGGCACCGGCAATGAAATCGTCGATGCATCCCTGGCACTCCCATTGGGACAAACAGCGCCGAAGATCGCTCTCAACTCCCGCCGCTGTCTGATATCGCCCTTCAGCCGTCTTCGAGAGCAACTTCATGATGACTGCGGAGACCGGGGCCGGCACAGTTCTCAATCGCTTGCGTGGCGCGACCGGTTGTCTCGCAATGTGACAGTGCACCCACTCCATCGGATCGGAGGCGGTGAAAGGGAGACTGCCAGTCAACATTTCGTAGAACGTGATACCCAGAGAGTAAAGATCACTACGAGAATCGATGGAGCGATTCATCCGCCCGGTTTGTTCCGGTGCCATGTAAGGGAGTGTTCCGGCGATGAATTCGGGAGCCTCGGGCGATTGGCGCTCGCGCGGTAGTTGGGATGCAATCCCGAATCCCGTTAGCCACGCGTTACCGGTATCGTCTACGAGGACATTCGCAGGCTTGATATCCTTATGTATGAGGCCGTGCTGGTGGACTTGACCGAGCGTTCTTGCCAACCCAATGGCAGTGCGCAGGAAACGAGTCAGGTCGAGCGGTTGCCCCCGGTCACGCTCAAGAATCCGATCCAACGGTTCGCCGCCCGGGTCCTTCAGTACGAGAATCGTCCGCCCTTCGTGACGATTAATGGCCAGAGGCTTGGCCGCCCATGCGGGATCGAGTTTGGCTGCAAACGAGTATTCGTGCTCGAGCCGCCTGATACTTTGAGGCGACGGCTGTTCTGTAGAGAGTGCGACCGCCAGGACTGGCGAGGGGTCGTCGTGCTTTCGGCCGCGGCAAAGGGTGAAGTCCGCGCTTTCCCGCAGGGGCACCAGTACGTACCCCGACGGCCCCGGGATGGGTGAGTCTCTTGTCGCCACCGCAGCACGACCTCGGAGCATTTACATTTAGACCGGACGCTAGGAGGATGTCAACACGAACGAAACATCAATGGCGCCGGCGGTAGAGCTGGTCCAATCTTTCTAACGAACTGAAAGCATCTCTTCATCAAGAGCATAGGTTACTGCTGCGGCAAAGCAATTCACTTCCACGGTCTGACGAAGTCCCGGTTTTGGACTCACTGCGTAAGAATTCTTCAGCATCGCAACTGCGATGTTGGAGGCAGGAATGCAACAGGGGAGTCTAATCTGAAGGTATCGAAAGCGCGGTCCAGATGTTTGGCAGTTCCGGTGGGCGGATAGGGGGCCTTTCGGTAAACGCATCTATCGCAGAAGAGTGATCGGCACAGTCTGCCAATATCCTGACGCAGATTCTGCCCGCAAATCAATCGCGGGATTGCTGATGGAAATCAACACGAATGGAGTCAAGCGATGCGCTCTCCCGATGACCATTGCGGAAGTCTGCGATCACTTTATGCGCGAATTGACTAACGACAATCTCTGGCGCAGTTATTCCACAAAGAGAGCGTACAAGGCGTATTTAAAGAGGTGGATCGTCCCACATTGGGGCGACGTGCGTCTTTCCGAAGTGAGAACAATGGAAGTGGAGTCATGGCTGCGTGGTTGCCACTCGCGAAGAGCAGTTGCGCGAAAATCCGAAATATACTTTCGGTCCTTTTCAATCATGCGTGCCGTCATGAACTGTTCAACGGAAATCCTATCCGTTTGGTTCGCCAGGGAGCAAAGCGGCGAACCACGCCTAGTGTACTAACACCACTTGAAATAAAGGCTCTAGTCAATAATCTGGGCTTGCGAGAACGGACGCTGGTGCTCGTCGTAGCCTCCACGGGATTGCGGCAGAGCGAGCTGTTCGGATTGAAATGGGGAGACATCAATTTTGATCAAGGGACAATGAGCGTCACGCGCTCGATCGTGTGTGGAGTGGTGGGTCCGTGCAAGACAGAATCCTCGCAGAAGCCCGTGCCGGTTCATCCAACTGTTTTGGAGGCACTCGCGAAATGGAAAGCAGTGTCCCAATACATCGGAACCGACGACTGGGTTTTCGCGAGCAGACGACACCGAGGTCGGAAACCGATATGGGGCCAGGCGATCTTACGCAAGTACATTCGTCCCGTTGCGCAGCGCGTCGGGATTCAGAAACGGTTTGGATGGCATACGTTCCGGCACACATTCTCGACTCTGCTGCGAAGCGTCGGTACAGAGTTCAAGGTGATGCAGGAACTGTTGCGCCATTCCTCGTTACGATCCACGTTGGATGTTTACACGCAAGCGATCTCGCCCGCAAAACATGCGGCGCAGGCAGCAGTGCTCGCCCTGGTATTCGCTTCTGAGACGAGTCCGAGCGCACTCCCGTAGACGCTGTCAAATCTTGAAGACCGCTCACCTGAAAACGGTTCTAATTGACGAAAAGGGGTGCAATAGGGGTGCAGAATTGCACCCTTTTGCACCCCGGATGGTTTACGGGAAATCTAAACAACTCTTTTGGAAAGAATGGCGGGGACGACGAGACTCGAACTCGCGACCTCTGCCGTGACAGTAGCGGGTTATCAGTACTTTCAACGACATGGAAGAGCACGGACGGCACCGCAAGTCATTGGAAGTACATCGTAGACAACGTTATTGTGTATCGCGATGTGTATCGTAGGTCAAGCGGCTTTAGGACTCTGGAAAGCAATTTGCCTCGCATCTCATACTGTCTCTGAAGCGCTCTTTTTCGGAACGGTTCGCGTTCTCATTCGTACGGCGAGTACAGTGTTTCCGGTATATGCCTTTTCGGGATTTGCCGCACGTTTTCTAGCGATGGCTGGTAACATTAGAGCACTCCCATTCGCTATGAATTCCCTGTGGAGGGAATGAATTGAGTACTGCCGGGATTTCGAGTCTCGCTTCCCACATGAGCATGTTTCGACCGTAGTTCTACGGCGACGATGGCGTCTTGCTGCACGAACTAAAAATCAGATCGAATGGGATCGGGGCGAACCCGACTCATTCGCCGGGAAGTCCCTGAATCAGGGTATCCTGATCAGCCAGAATGATCCGACAATCGTTTCCGGGCAACTAACGGAAAGCGGCGCTACGGAGATCTCGCCCAGCCCGAACTGGCTCTCAATTTGGTGACTACTATGAATAGAGAAGTCGAAAGCCAAAAGTTTCAGAGTCCAATCACGTCAGGCGCGACGACAGAGTCTCCATTGGGCCACGACTACCGCGTACCGCTGGAGTCGGTGATCAGTACGCCCGAGCTGAAAAAACGCCCGTCGCGATCGCCCGATTACCAGGCAGAAAGCCGCGCTCTATCGGCACTTGCTCAGGAGATGGCCAATTCGCCTCAGAACGTATTGCAAAAGCTCGTCACTGTTGCGCTCCAGCTGTCTCGGGCTCAGTCGGCGGGCGTCAGCATTCTTGAAGAGGAAGAAGGACGAGAAATCTTCAGATGGCACGCCGCAGCCGGTAAATGGGCCGGGTATCTCGGCGGCACCATGCCGCGCGATGCCAGCCCCTGTGGCACGGTGTTGGATCGAAATGACAGCCTGCTCCTATTACACCCTGAGCGGTATTATCCGATTCCTTCTACGATCACACCCCCAATTGTCGAAGTGTTGCTCATTCCATTCCATGTCGCTGACAAACCCATAGGAACGATTTGGGCCATCGCTCATGATGAGAGCCTTAAGTTTGACGCTGAGGATGAGCGAATCATGCGTTCCCTGGGCAAGTTCGCTTCCGCGGCATATCAAACGTTGAAGCGCGTTGAGGCCCTCAAAGAGGAAGTTGCGGAGCGCCAAGAAACCGAAGAAGCCCTCAGGAAGAGCGAATCACACTTTCGTGATTTTCTTGAGAATGCAACCATTGGCATGCACTGGGTGCGGCACGATGGAATAATTGTTTGGGCCAATCAGACCGAACTGGATCTTCTTGGCTACACAGCGGAAGAGTATGTCGGCCATCACATCTCGGAGTTTCACCTGGATGCACCAGTGATTGAGGACATTCTCAACCGCTTGAGCGGGCGAGAAGTGTTGCGCGAGTACGAAGCACGGCTGCGGTGCAAGGACGGCTCAGTTCGCCACGTGGTCATCGATTCGAGCGCTTTATTCGAGGACGGAAAGTTCGTCCATACTCGTTGCTTCACGCGTGACATCAGCGATCGTAAGAAAATGTAAGACCAATTGCGCGAGAGTGAGCGACGCTTCCGCGAGATGATTGACCTGCTCCCCGCCGCCATCTATACGACTGATGCCGAAGGCCGCCTCACGCACTTCAACCCGGCAGCTGTCGATTTCTCCGGTCGCGTGCCTGAGCTGGGCACGGACCATTGGTGTGTTAGTTGGAAGATGTTCCTGCCAGACGGAACCCCTTTGCCGCATGACCAGTGCCCGATGGCGGTCGCGGTCAAGGAGGGCCGCATCATTGACGGTGCGGAATGCATTGCCGAAAGACCCGACGGGAGGCGTGTCTGGTTCACGCCGTATCCTAGGCCTTTACGCGATGCAGAAGGCAGGATCATCGGCGGCGTCAACATGCTGTTGGACATCACCGAACGAAAGGCAGCCGAGCGAGCAGCCGGGCTGCTGGCTGCGATCGTAGATTCGTCTGATGAAGCGATCATCAGTATGAATCTCGATAGCATTATCACAAGTTGGAATCCAAGTGCAGAACGGTTGTTCGGCCACAAAGCGGAAGAAGCCGTCGGACGGAACATAGCTCTAATCATCCCGCCGGACCGTCGGCAGGAGGAGGAGACGATTCTCGACCGACTCAAACGGGGAGAACACGTCGGGCACTTTGAGACCGTCCGCGTTCGCAAAGACGGCTCGACGTTCGATGTATTGCTTACAATTTCGCCAGTGAAGGATCCCGCAGGGCATATTATCGGGGCCTCCAGAATGCCGCGGGACATCACTCAACGAAAGGAGGCGGAGCGCACCACCGGTTTGCTGGCTGCGATCGTGGACAGCTCTGATGACGCGATCGTCAGTAAGAGTCTTGACGGCGTGATCAGTAGCTGGAACAAGGGTGCGGAGCGGATGTTCGGATACACTGCCGACGAAGCGATTGGGCAACACATCACTCTAGTCATTCCGCCGGACCGCCGACAGGAAGAGGCGATGATTCTTGACCGGCTCAAACGAGGCGAGCGCGTCGACCATTTCGCAACTGTGCGCGTGCGCAAAGATGGCACGCCACTCGATATTTCACTGACAATTTCACCGGTGAGAGATGGCCAAGGCCGAGTAATCGGAGCCTCGAAAGTAGCGCGGGACATTACCGAGCAAAAACGGGCTGAGCAAGCGTTGCGAGAAAGTAAGGAGCGGCTGCGCTCGTTTGCGGATGGGCTTGAAACCGAAGTGCGTCTCCGGACCCGGGAACTGGAGCGAAGAAACGCGGAAGTGCTGGACCAGTCGGAGCAACTGAGAGACCTTTCAAACCGGCTCTTGCGTTCCCAGGACGACGAACGCAGACGCATCGCGCGCGAACTGCATGACAGTGCAGGCCAAATTCTAACCGCCCTGGGCATGAGTCTCGGTAACATCGGTCAGCGTGTAAGGCACGATCCACAGCTTGCCGAAGGGGTTGAAGACAGCCGCGAACTTGTTCAGCAGCTAAGCAAAGAGATACGGACAACGTCCTATCTGCTGCATCCTCCTCTTCTTGACGAGAATGGTTTATTCGAAGCGATTCGTTGGTACGTACAAGGTTTGGAGGGGCGCAGCGACCTGAAGATCGAGCTGTGCATGTCCGAGAGCTTTGGCAGGCTTCCCTGCGAAGTGGAAATGGCGCTGTTTCGTATTGTGCAGGAATGTCTGACCAATATTCATCGCCATTCCGGCAGCAAGAAGGCGATAATACGGATTGTGCGCAAGGCAGAAACTGTATCCCTGGATATTCAGGACGAGGGCAAGGGAATACCGGCAGAAAAGCTGGTTAGCATTCAGGGGCAGAGCGCTGGCGTGGGAATTGCGGGAATACGTGAGCGAGTCCGCCATCTGAGGGGAACTGTGAACATTCAGTCAAACCACTCAGGTACGACGATCTCGGTCCAGCTGCCGGTTCGGATCGATGCAATTTCCCAAACTGAGAGCGTGGTTTTACAGACTAGGACTGCTGGATGAGTTTTTTGGGAAGGGCGGCGGTATGCGTATTCTCATCGCCGATGATAGCGACGTTGTTCGTCGTGGTGTCTGTGGAATTTTGTCCGCTGAGAAGGATTTGGAAGTCTGCGGGGAAGCCAAGGATGGATTGGAGACACTGCAGAAAGCTCGGGAACTTTTGCCCGACCTGATCCTCCTGGACATAAGTATGCCGGGAATGAACGGGCTGGAAGCAGCCCGACGCCTCCGCGAAGAAGTGCGGCAGGCGAAGATTTTAGTAATTAGCCAGCATGATCCAGTTCAGCTGCTTCCCAGCGTCATAGCGGCAGGCGCGGATGGTTGTGTAGACAAGAGTCGTCTTACCGAGGACTTGGTGGCCAGCATCAATAGAATAAAGTGCGCTTGAATCCACGAATATGACAAAAGATGGGCTTCAGGCGCGCGCTGTCCGCCATTATCGCTCCTGAATTGTCAGGTGATCTTCTACTTCACGATCTCCGGCGTATAGTTTTGCAATCCGAACTGCCTTATCACGATCCGTCAGAAGTGGAAACCGATCCAGAAAGTTTCACACTCTTCTTGGTCCAAAAATTCTGCAAACTTGAGGTTTTGTGCCGGGGCAAAGAAACTCGAAGCCGCGACCTCCTGCGTGACAGGCAGATGTTCTAATCAACCGAACGACCCCCGGCGAACCGACTTGCACAGCTTGAACCACGAGAGTCACTGCCGCCGCAAAGCAATTCACTCCACCGGTTCTTTTACTTCCCAAGCCCCAGGGCTTGCCGGCCTGCCCCCCCATTCGCCTCCATGCCTGAAGATTCTTCTACGCCGCAACGGCGGCGCAGGAGGATAGGATGCAACGCGGATGTATGCAACGAAACAGTCGCAAAGAAGGCCCTGATGTCTGGCAGTTTCGCTGGTCTGAGACCAGACTTGACGGCAAGCGTCTTTACCACAAGAAAATTGTTGGCACAGTCGAGCAATACCCGGATGAAGATGCTGCGCGGCGTTCCGTAGTGGGGTTGGTCTCTGAACTGAACACCGAAGGACGACCAACGAATTCTGGCGCAATGACCGTTGCTCAACTCTGTGATCACTTCGAGCAACGCGAACTCGCAAAGGACAACGCCTGGCGGAGTCACGCGACGAAGAAAATCTATCAGGCGTACTTGACTCGCTGGATTCGTCCTCATTGGCAGAAATACGGACTTGCCGAAGTTAGAACGATACAAGTCGAGTCCTGGCTTCGCGGATTGCCATTAGCAAAGAGCAGTTGTGCCAAAATCCGAAACCTGATGTCCGTTCTTTTTAATCACGCCTGCCGATATGAGTTGTTTGACCGCAACCCAATCTATCTCGTTCGCCAAAGCGCCAAACGCCGAACGCCACCTACCACTCTGGTGCCCGCCGAAATCAAGGCGCTCATCGACGGCCTGGCACTTAGAGAACGCACATTAGTTCTTCTTGCGGCTTCCACTGGGTTGCGGCAGAGCGAGATATTCGGCTTAAAGTGGGGCGATATCGACTTCGAGCGAGGCGCGATGTGCGTCATCCGTTCGATCGTGTACGGAGTGGTAGGCCCGTGCAAGACAGAATCATCGCAGAAGCCGGTGCCAATGCATCCGACTCTCGCGGGCGCTCTGATCCAGTGGAGAAAACGTTGCACCTACATCAAGCCCGAGGACTGGGTTTTTGCAAGCAAGTGCTATCGGGGCCGAAGACCGTACTGGGGACAGGCAATCTTGCGTAAATACATACGCCCAGCGGCGCAACGAGTCGGAATTCAGAAGCGATTTGGATGGCATACGTTTCGGCACAGCTACTCGACCCTGCTGCGAAGCGTGGGCACTGAGTTCAAGGTGATGCAGGAGCTACTGAGGCATTCATCGTTCCGCTCTACGTTGGATGTTTACACGCAGGCAGTAACGCCCGCGAAGCATGCAGCGCAGGCGGCGGTGATGTCGCTGGTCTTTTCTTCCGATAAGGATTGACGACTACTCGTTGCCGGTTAGGAAACTGCCGGGCGCTGAAAAGGGGCACAAAAAGGGCGCGAAACGTGCCCTTTTCGCGCCCCCGATGGTTTCAATGAAATCCGCCTAAGTGCTTTGGAAAGAATGGCGGGGACGACGAGACTCGAACTCGCGACCTCTGCCGTGACAGGGCAGCGTTCTAACCAACTGAACTACGTCCCCAGCCGTGGAATCAACAACTAGCGTAAAACCTTGCAAATAAGGCCTTTGCAAGTTTTGCATATAGCGCACGATCTGCACTCTGTGTCAAAGAATGCGGCTGTTTCCGGCGCAACCGCCCCCAAACCGCCTACAAATCTCTGCGCGCTCCATGCGGGTTTCATATTAGCACAGCTGCCTCAAGAGACGAAGCAGGACAGGCATAGCCTCCTTGGCTCCTTTGGTCGTTGCGAGTTTGTTTATTTTGTTGTATGGTGAGTGTATGGCGCGGATGATCTCGACAACGATTCGCTTGAACAAAGAGGATGTTCGTGCTTTGAAGCGCGCGAGAGCGGCGGGGCACTCCGCTTCGGAACTGGTTCGGAAAGGCCTGCGCGTCGTCGCCTCGCGATACTACACAGGTCGCCGACCGCCCTCTACGTTGCTGTTTGAGTCGACGGACACGAAGCTGGGAGACGAATCCGAGCTGTTTCGGGATCTCGAAGATTGAGTGGCCTGATCATCGCCGACACGGGAGGGCTCCTCAAGGCACTCGCCCGCACGCCTGATCACAAACCGACCTTTCCGGAATACCAAACGATTCTGACCACCGCGACCGTCGTGATAGTACCAGCGCTGGTGCTCGCTGAGGTGGACTACTTCCTCAGAGACAATCGGGCAGCCATGCGCAAGCTGATCGCCGAGATCTTCGATCCAGCGACCCGCTACGAGTACGAGCCGCCGCTGCCTTCCGATCTTGTTCGCGCGCTCGAATTCGACGCCAAGTTCAAGGAGCTCGATCTTGGACTAGTCGATGGCACGGTAGCCGCGCTTACTGAGCGGCGCAAGGTCTATCGAGTGCTGACCACCGATCGGCGCGACTTCGCCACAATTCGTGTAGGCCCACGCTTCTTACGACCGCTCGAGCTCCTGCCGTAGCGACGCTGGTCGAAGGCCTAAAGTGGAAAATATTGTCAAAGGACCTTGCCACGTCCATTCTCAAGAAGCGCTTAAACAAGTCTTGGAATTCGTGAGCAGGATGCTGCCCGCTTGTGTGTGCCAAAACGTCGTAATTGTAAGCAGTTGTGGGTCGTGCGTTGCACAATTGGTTGCACAACTGAGGCCGAACAGGAGCACTCTGTCCCGCATAGCGGCCTCCGATCCGAACATAAGCCATTGAATCCGAACAACAGGGCGGTGGAACAGGCAATTTGCTAAACCGTTGTAACGGTGAAAACTGCAGTGAGGTCAGCTCGAATGCACCGCAAGATGGGAATGCACAGCAAGGAGACTAAGGAAACCGCCAAAAAGGGCAGGGTAGAAGCTATCGGCCGTGACAGTGTAGGATTCTAACCAACGAGAGGGCAGCGTTCTAACCAACTGAACTACGTTCCCGCTGAGGGTAAATGCGGTGGTGCGCACGGATGGTGGGCACTGTCCGATTTGAACGGACGACCTTTCGGGTGTAAACCGAACGCTCTAACCGCTGAGCTAAGCGCCCTTCCAAAATCTACCACTATTTCTTACAACTTGTTGCCTGACAACTTTTTACATCGAATCGCCTTGTGTACAACTAAGCAGGTCGTGTACAAGAGCGACTCAACTTCTCAACAGTATCACGGATAAATTCATCTGTGAAGTGCGTGTAATCGTTGTTCAAGAGCGAGACCGATAGCGCGATTAAATCTGAAAGTGGGCGGTAGGTTTCCAATCCAGGCTTTCAAAAGTTTCCATCTGTCTCAAGTTTGTCTCTTCTGGCAGAGCCGATACTAATTGTGATTGATTCCTTGGGTATAGCCGCGCCGCCGTTAGAAGTTCCAGCAAAACGAACAGCAGCAAGACCGAAAGCCTCTTGCAGCAATATAGAAGGGTCGCGGTTTTTCGGGTCGCGGGCTCTTTGTGAATGGTCCAGTGGTTGCATAACGCTTACAGAAACTCCTTCTTGAACTTGAACATCATCGGCATAGGTGTAGGGATTGGTTGTAGAACGGGTTCATCCGCCCTTTAGAAGCGCCTGCTCTATATCCACTCGATATTCACCCGCTTCTTCATTTCTACGAGGACAGTCTAAACGCGAACTCGTGTGGTTCAAACTGCAACAAGAACCTGCCAATAGTGGTTTGTTGTTGCTTATTGAGATGCCGTGGAAGAACAATCCGATCTAGAAGTCTCGCAATCGCTTGCTCATCATTCCGAAGCGCGACAACCTGGTTGTTGAGCCATATTCCCGTAAGCGTGCCAGTCACGGCCATATATAACCATGTGGCGGAAATGACCGATAACCACCAAAGCGGGTCTGATGCTGTGCGCGCCAGTATGGAAGTGAATTTAGTTTCTTTTTGGGTGCGAGCCGGTGCCAGAAGACGCCGCAGAGGAAAATTGTGAATCCCAGTGCAAAGACAACGATAGGCGGAAGAGTTAAATAGTCTGTGCTCGTTATGACGGCTCTAGCTACCGCAGTTAGCGCTCCCGCAATCAGTGCGGCACCCAGTATTCAAGCAATTTCTTGATTGCGGCACTGTCTTGTTCATTCATTGTGGCCGTACCTTATTACATGAACCTCTCGAAATAGAGTGCTACGTTTTCCAAATGACCTACCGCGTAGGCTCTCGCATCCGCTTCCAGCTCTACGCTGGCAGGGAAGTAGACGGCGTGATTCGAGCGATTCTGCAAACTACCTCAGGCGTGCGGTATCGCGTGGAATATGGCAACGGCCCGTGCGTCGCAACTATTAACCCTGAGCAGATTGTTCAGCCGGAAAAGCCAGATGCGCCGAAGGACGTCGAGTTTTAATTTGCAGCGTTTGCTTCGTTAGCGATGCGTTCGATATTTGGGATGAGACTCCAAGCCTGATTTTTGGGCACTATCGTACGAATTCCTGCCTCTCGCGCTGCGTCTCCAATTCCAGCAATCTCCAGTATCGTGAAGAGGATTAAGGGAACTGTAGGGTCAGCCGCAGACATTTGCTGCGCGGTTTCGATGCCGGTCATGTCGGGCATAGATAAATCCAACAAGACTACGTCAGGCTTGAGTTGACGGAATTTCTTAACACCGGACTGGCCATCCTCGGCCTCTCCGCAAATGGTCCAGTGACGCGAACGCAATATTGCGCCAACAACGCGGCGCGTAGTTTCGGAGTCATCCACAATCAATATTCGTAGTTCTTTTGGTCCCATAGTGATTCGTAGCGCTTTCGGTCCCACAGTGGGGCGCTCGCGTTCTACGCCCTTAGTTAGGTAGACGAAATATGCAAACACTCCAATGACTACAGTTGGCAGGGCGACGATAGTGAAGATAATCATCAGGTTCATATATGAGAAGGTTGAATTGCCCCGAGCGGTGAGGGAATACCCTGTTTGCTGGATGTACCTTTAGTGTACAAATTGTGTATAGGAGAGGCGATTCTGGAAGGGCTATCTCGCTCTAAAGCGTGTCTTTTCAGCGAGAACTAGTAGAGCTAGCGCCCTACGCAGTTCATCGTACAGGAACCATGACAACGCGTCAACGCGCGAAGCATGCGCCGTCGCCAACCGATTTTTCATTCGGTTTGCGCCCTCATGCCCGCGACCCGGCACCAGCGATTTTCATCTTCTGACTCGCGAATGAACGCGGCCGCCTTGCGCTTCGCGAAAGCTGCCAGTAAACTGACTCTCTTGGATTTGTGGAAGGGGACTCGGTCGGAATGCTCATTGCTCGTGACTACGTGGGCCACATGGCGTCGGAGGTTGTCAAGCGGCTCGTCGAAGGGGAACAGATTGAAACCAAGACGGCGGATGCAGTTATTCTGCGCGTACGCCAGAAGATGATGGAAGAACTCACCGTCGAAGACCGGCTGAACGACGAAGTGCGCGAGATCCTGACTCAACATCAGGACGAAATGCGCCGCACAGGCGTCTCCTACCAGGAAATGTACAAAAAAGTGAAAGGACAACTTGCCCGCGACCGCAAGCTGGTCTTGCGTTAGATCAATTTTCCTTAACCCAAAGGCACACCATCCAGATGCGACTTAGCCGCGAAAAGATTATCCGCCTCTCGCACCAGATCACCGACGTACTCGTGTCCAGCGAAGAGGTCGAATTCGTCGAAGACCGCGACACCATCCGCCAACAAGTCGTGCAGATTCTAACCGCCACGCTTCGCGACGAAGAAAAGGCCGACGCCGAAGTTCGCAAAAAGATTACCTCGCAAAAGAAAGAAATTCTTGAAGGCAGCGAAGAGTGGGACGTTCTCTATCGCAAATATTATGCCGACGAGCTTCGCCGCCTGGGGATCGCCGCCTCACCCGATGATCGCCGATCCCACAGCTCTTCCTACTAGGAAAAAATGTCCACATAACGGCGCGGCTGGAAGGGAAGTACGGTTTCCTGGATTCGTGGATCGGCATAGGGGGAGCGGTCGCCCGCCCTCCCCTGCCACACTAACAATACATGCGGGTCCGCATACGGCGGTTCCGTAAGTTGGGCCCTCGCGGGCCGGAGGTTCGAGCCCTCGTTCGCCACAAGGACTTCGCCACTCGGCAGGTTTCCGTTTCGGCTTCTCCGTCTTCCGAACCTGTAAAGCTCAGCCGAAGCTGATGGCTGGCGCAGTGCCACCCATGCGTTCGACGTTCTACTACTCGCGCTTACTGTTTGGGCCTTCCTCACTCGTGTGCGTGCGCCTGGGACACAATCAAGCCATCGGGGCGATCGCCGATCGACAGTGTCGGCGGATCTGGTTGATCCTGCATCAGCGAGTTCGTTACGACGAACGTAGCCCAGTGGTCACCCAACAGTCGAGGCAAGCACGCACTGCGAGAATGATCCGGCAACTCCGAACCCTCGGCTACCGGGTCGAACTGGAGAATTCGCACTCGAGCGATCCAGCATGAAGGTGGTTTTCGACCCTGCTCGGCACACTAATCGGGATAGGGGGAGCAGTCACCTGCTCGCCCCTCCCACACCACCGTACAGGCGGGTCCGCATACGGCGGTTCAGCAAGTTGAGCCCTGACGGGCCGGAGGTTCGTGTCGTCGTTCGCCACAAGGGCTTCGCCGCTCTACGGGTTTCCGTTTCGGCTTCACCGTCTTCTGAACCTGTAAAGCTCAGCCGTAGCTGATTGGCTGGCGCAGTGCCACCCATGAGTTCGACGTTCTACTACTCTCGCTTACTGTTTGGGCCTTCCTCACTCGCGTGAGTACTACGCCCGCTGCTGACTTCTGCTGCAGGATCAGAGTGAATTACTCCACCCTCAGTCTCGAATCCGAGACGTGCAGCAGATCTCCCGAGATAAGTTCGATCGCTTTCCGCGCGCAACCACCGAATTTACGCTTTGCGTCCTTGATAGATATGGGCTTCGCGATCATTGGCCCGCTCGCCCGACGCTCACGCCTCAGATCCGGTTCTTGTACATTGGCTCGCGTTTTTGCTCCACGCTTCCTTCAGACCCCGCCTCGCGGCGACGCCCTTGCGCTTCGCTATCACTTCACCTCTATCAGGTTGTGAAGAGGACTTGCACCTCCCAGCGTTCGAACGTGCTCGGCGTACCCAAGAAAAAGGGCGGCCGAATCGGCCGCCCTTTCTTTCTTATGTTGTTTTCTTTCGTGGGCTACTGTGAATCGGGCCGGCGCTTCAGAGTCGGGCGATCGTCGTCGGGATTGCCGTTAGGATCTTGGCCCTGTGTCTGAGTGCCCTTCTGTTGCTGTTCGGTGCGTGTACGCAGGCTTGGCTTTCCTGGAGCGTTGTCTTGCACCTTTCGGGCGAACATGATGTTGCGCAGCCGCGCCTTCACGCTGTCGAACTCGGAAGTCGTAACGATATATTCCGGTTTGTTCGGCAGGATCCGCGCGATCTCTTTTTGCGCAGCTTCAATACGGTCAGGCGTCGGTGGGTGCGTAGAAAATACCTTCGGGATCGTTCCCGGCCGTCGCTTTTCGTCCGCTTGGATGCGCTCGAAGAAAGTCACGAACGCGTTCGGGTCATACCCGGCCTTGTACATGTACTCCAGACCTAGGAAGTCTGCTTCGCGTTCCGAATCTCGGCTGAACTTCAAGTAAGTCAGGGGAATTGCGATGTTCAAGCCTTCGTAAAGACCGTATCCAGCCCAACCTGCTGGACCCAGGAGCATCAACGGAATCGTCGCGAGCTGCATCATCTCGCCCTTGGTCGCGTTCTTAGTCCCATGCCGCGCCGTGACATGCGAAATTTCATGCGCCATCACGCCCGCGAGTTCTGACTCTTCCTGCGCCCTCAAGATCAGCCCGCTATTGACGTAGAAGAACCCGCCCGGCAGCGCGAATGCATTCACTTCGTCGGAGTCAATTACCTTAATCGTGAAAGGCACACGGGCGTCCGAGTTGCGCACGAGGTTCTGCCCAACGCGGTTCACATATTCCGTGACGACTGGATCATCAATCAACTTCGACGAGCGTTCCACTTCCTGCGCCAGACCTTTGCCCAGAGCAATCTCTTTTTCGATCGAGTAAAAGTTGATGCCTTTGCCGACGCTGCGATTGCCGATGGCATCCACATCCTCTTTAGAGTTTTTCGGGCTGACAGTGTCTTGTTGCTGGACGGGCTTTTCTTGTGCTTTCTGCTGCTGTTCGGAAGGGGGCGCTACCTTGGCGGGATCTGACGTCGGTGGCGGGCTTTGCGCCAAGACCGTGCTTGCTGCTAGGGCACCCAAGATTGTGATTCTAGTTGCTTGCCGGAGAATCGCTTGCATCGCTTCCACCTCCGCCTGCCGGTAGTATACACCCCAAATGCCGGACGGGCTCCACTTAACCCTCAACCACTACGATGTAGAGTCGAGCACAGAGGTTTCCCGCCTGTTCTTAGAATTCCCCCGATTTCACAAAAAGTTCCACAGTCGGCAGATCGCGACGGCAAACGCTGCATAAGCCTGCGCCCGGCTTCGCGCTCCCGATTCATAGTTGCCTGTCCGAACATTGCGCACTGAAGCCGACTGACGAGCCTTTCGCTATATTCTATAAGTCGTTATGCCCCTTAGGAGTTGACACTCCGCCTTAGCCACTCTACAGTCAAGGTTTACACATGCCCGTCTCGAAAATTCAGATTGGACAACTTTGGAAGAAAGATGGCACCGGAGACACCTATCTGGTGACGCGCGTTTACAGTGAGGCCCTTAGCACTATCGTCGTGTTAAGGAAGTCTGGGTCAGAAGGTGAAGCCTTGATTCGCGTCAAAGCCGGGCGCACTCCGGAAGGGCAAACTCTGCCTGGGTTTTCGCCAGCCCAGGAAGAAGAGCGAATTTGACCCTTTGCTCCCTTATGCTCCTAAGTCTATCCGTATCTATTATATAGAGCGAACTTCCATATCCACAACGTCCTCCACTTTCATCAGCTCTTTCACCAGAAACGGCTCTCCGTACTGGACGTCGATCATCTGCCCGTAGTGACGCGCCAATAGATTCATCCGGTTTTCTAGTTCATCGATCGCCAGGTACACCTTGTTCGTCTTCTCGCTCTTGGTGGGCCGGAATTGCGATCCGTAAGCAAGAATCGCCTTCCGTCGTTTCTCGTACTGCATGGAAATATCCACCACAAACGTCGGACGCACGTCCCCGGCGAAGGCCATGGAGTACAAAATTTTGAACGGTCGATACGCCTCGCCGGCAATCGGCGCCTGCTTTAATCCGGCCAGAAAACACCCCTCATATCCGAGCGTCGATGCGTGGTAGTGGTCCGGGTGGCGCGCTTCCCAATAGGGGAGAATCACCGTTCGAGGGCGCAAGTGGCGAATAGTGGCCGCGAGCCGCAACTTGTGCTCTCGGTTGGATTGCACGTCGGAATCGGGCGCGCCCAGTACTTCGCGCCACTGGACACCCATAAGCCTCGCCGCCAACGCCGATTCCTTCGCCCGCGTTTCCGGCGTCCCCCGAGTGCCCATCTCGCCTGCCGTCAAATCAAGCACGCCTGTCTTGTACCCGCACTGCGCCATTTTGATAAGCGTGCCGCCGCAGGTGAGTTCTACATCGTCCGGGTGTGCCGCGATCGCCAGCAAATCGAGTCTCATCGTAGTGTGTCCAATCCCCTGGCCGATTCTAGCAGTTTCCCTCGCCGCGGCATCGCACGAGCAGCCGTCGAAAGCGCCCGAGCGGCCAGGCGAGGACCGCGTCCATAGAGGATAGACCACGCTAGTGCGGTGGGCGTCGTGTGGGCTTCTTCGAATCGCAAGTCTTTCGTTTAGCTCGCTGGGGATAGCCGCAACGCCCAGCCGTCGCGCGAGTCCCGCCGCGTTGTCATCCGGGAGCTACCGGACGAGGGCACCGAAGGAGCACAACGTATGCTGCGAGACCCAAACGGCGGGGAATCTGACTAAGGGGCGACTTTCCCGTCAAAGACGGCAGTCTCGATCCGCCCAGCTCGCTTGACCTGTAGAAACAGACGGTAGTCTCCGGCTTGCGGGAATCCGTAGGGGAAGGTAACTTCGTCGGCGATCGCATCGTGATGCATTCCGGCCATCGAATCCGCGCCCGCTCCATTGGGCTGTTGCAGCAGCATGAGCGCGGCCATCGGCACCGAGCCGGCCGGATGCACGTGCGCGAACACACTAAGGTCGCGGCGCAGGATCACGAGGTGGCCGGCCATGCCCATGTACGGCTCAAGGTCTTTTACCGGAGCGCCATTCTTGTCCGTCACGCGAAATCGCAACAGCGCCGGCTTCTGGGCTCGCAGCGCCGTGGAATCGAGCACCCATTCGACCTGCGAGTCCACCCCCAGCGGTGCGGTCGTGACGTTTACCTTTACGGCCGAAATCTTCGGCGCAACGGCGTTCGAATCGTCGCCCACCAGCGGAGTGCCCTTGTCGCTCGCCGGGAGATCGATCTTCGATGTCATCGTGTCTGGAAAACCGGACTCGCGCACAATGTCCGCGAACACCGCGTAGGATCCTCCTGCCAGCGCTGGCAGTTTTTTCCTGAACGTTCCAACCGCGGATTCGACCGGATGCAAATGGTAGAAGTCGTCCATCTCCGGCATGCGCACCAGAAACAAATGCATCAAGTAGCCGTGATCCGGAATGATGTTATCGAGTTGCATCTGCTTGCGCCGTTCGTGCCACGGGGACGCGCCCATCTTCAGAATCATCTCGTTCCCGTTGACGACGGAAACTTGAATGGGCGGAGCTTTATACACCTTGTCGCTCGCGTTCGCGTTGGCGATCGACGTCCACCACGTATCACCCAGGAACAGAATGGCGACCGCCGCCACCGCCGCTACCACCATCGCGATTCGCGCACGGCTCCGTCGGACGGGTGGAATCTCCACGCCAGGTTCGAGCTGACTTTCCCGCGCTGCGGCGCCGAAAATAGAGATCAAGCTCAAGGTCAGGAAGAACATCAACAAAGCCAACAGTATCCCCGTCGTTCTCTGCATTCCCAGCGTGCGCTGCGCATAAGCTGGCACCGGAACGCCTAGTTGCGCCTTGCCCTGCGCCCCGGACACGTCCATACGCACCTGCCAGGATCCCGACTCCATGAGCCACAATTTTCCCTTGAAGAATTGCGGATCGCCCGGAGAACGCGTCATGCGATCCGGAGGCGGCGCTGTCTTCGATCCTTCCCCAATGAGGCGCAGCGGCACGATTTCAATATCGTCGACGCTCCCTTCCAAACATCGCACCTCGATCTGTGCGATTCCGGGGATCATCTGCGGCGTCCGCACCGTGACGAATAACTTGTACGGACCGGAAATCGTCTCGTAGTAGACGTCCGGGCTTCCGACGTGAGACCACGCGGCTGGGCAGAGCAGAAGGCAAGCAACGGACGCCGGTATCAACAAGTGTTTTTTCATGAACGATTACCGCCGCACGCGCCGCATCCAATCGCCCCAAGCCAACCCGATGCGCGTGGTCAGAATCGCTGCCACGAACGCGAACCCCATCCCCAACCAAAAATCAGCCCGGGTCTTCTCGTAAACCCAGAATTCGTGATTGAAGTGGTAGTCACTCGGCCGCTGCATATACGGGTAATAGTCGGTGCCAAACAAGCGATTCTGCGCCAGCGGCGAAATCAAAAAGCTTCCCACCGGCCACTCCACCGCCATCATCACAACTAAAAAGCCGACGCCCGCCACCGCAGCTTGTAGCCATTTGTTGCGCCCCGCCATGCGATCGAGAAAAAAATCCAGTGCCGCTGCCCCGGCAAACAAAAATACTGGAAACTCCAAAGGCACCAAGTGGGAGATGGGCGTATAGACCGGCCCCAACTTCGCTTGCGCCGGGACCAGCGGCACCAGCCACAAAGCCAGTAACCACAACACAAAATAAATCCCCGCCACTTTGGTCGCCGCCCACTGGTAACCCGAAGCTCGCGCTATGCCCACCAGCACCGGCGGCATCGCCAGCGCCAGGGCACGATAGAAAATCGCACTGTGCGTAAGCGTGTAGTCCGTGTATTCGTAGATCAGCATTAACAGCAGGATCGTGAGCATGCATCCCGCATACAAAAACACGCGATTCAGCTTCGCGCGCACCTCCGCATCCGCGCGATTCATCTCCGAAACAATTAGGAACAACCCGCCGAGCCCCAGCGTAAAGATACCCAGGATCAACACCACGTGCGGCGGGCTCATGATCTGCACGTCAAGTCCAAACGCGTTGTGCCACCAATCGTCAAACGGCGCGGACGTCAGCATTGCCAATCCGCCCCACAGCGAAACAAACGCCCCCAGGGGTCCGTAAAATCCCCACATTTTCACCGAAGTGGCGCGCGACTCGGATTTCTTTCCAAACGTGGTGGACAGAATCAGAAACACGCTCGATATTCCGGCGACAACGGCTCCGAAATGAATTCCCAGATGTGCCGGGGTCCAGAACGTATCGCGCCCGATCGACATGTGCCAGGAAATGTCCCAATACAATCCCACCGAGGTTGAGGTCACGGCCAGCGCGGAAGCCCAAACGTACCAGGGAACTCCGCGCGTTTCCGAACCAAGCGCAATGCTCGCATTTGCCATTTGTTTCGCTCCCTGCTAGCGGAAAGCTGTCAGTCCCGCCCGTCGATGGCTCTTAGGGTTGCGCTAACTCTACAACGGCGCACGCCTCTATCGGTAGCCACTCGAAAGGGTGCCTTCGGACCTAGCTACAAGTGGTACGCAAAATTTGTGTTAGGGTTTCAATCCTAATGACCGATCCACTCCTGAATCATGTCGCTCTGGTCACCGGCTCGGGCAAGCGCCTGGGGCGCGCCGTCGCCCTGGGCTTGGCCGGGCAGGGCGCGGACGTAGTCGTCCACTACCGGTCCTCCGAGCAGGAAGCGCTTGAAGTCGTTGCCGAAATCCAGAAGCTGGGCCGGCGGAGTATCGCTCTACAAGCCGATCTTTCGAACGTTTCGGGGATTCAGGACCTCTTCGAGAAGGTCCAAGCACACTCCGGCCGGCTGGACATACTGGTCAACAGCGCCGCCAACTTTCTCCAGACCGAGTTTGCCTCGACCACCGAAAAGCTCTGGCACGCCTCGCTCGATGCCAATCTCAAAGCGCCTTTTTTTTGCTCGCAGGCCGCCGCACCGCTGCTGAAAAAGACGAGCGGCGCGATCATTAACTTTGCGGACATCGGCGGGATCCTCGGTTGGCCGGGCTTCATCCCGCATTCCATCTCCAAGGCCGGGATCATCATGCTGACACGCTGCCTGGCCAAGGAACTTGCCCCGGAAGTCCGCGTGAACGCCATCGCGCCAGGCACGATCACCATGCCCGGCGATCCCCCAGAGTGGGAAGTCGACTTCATCCGGCTCGCTCCGCTGCATCGCAGCGGAAGGCCAGACGATATCGTTTCCGCCGTCCTGTATCTTGCGGGCGCAAAATTCGTAACCGGCACGGTACTCGTAGTGGACGGCGGTCGCATCCTGTAGCTTGCTCCTCTGGCTCGTCCGCCGTTCGCCCCTAGTATCGCCCACAGATGACCATGCCGCTCCGGAAATTCTCCCGCACATCCCTTCGTGCAGACTTGCGGTCTCAGGTGTATTCTATTGTGCTTATAAGCGCCATAAGTTGTTCGCGCGCTTCCCAAAGTGCCGAACGTGCAAACCAAACGGAAGAGGACCCGACGAAGGCCATGGATAACGATACGTTTGTAAAACCGCACAACATGGACGAATTCGAAGTACAGGAGTGGCTGGAATCGCTCGACTCCGTCCTGGAATCGAGCGGCCCCGAAGTCGCCACCGAAATTCTGGAGCGCCTGCGCGCCCACGCCACCGTCTCCGGTATCGACTTGCCATTCACCGCGAACACGCCCTACGCCAACACCATCCCTGCACGCCTCGAGCCGCTATTCCCAGGCGACCAAGAACTCGAACGCCGCATCAAGAGCCTCATTCGCTGGAATGCGCTGGCCATGGTCGTGCGCGCGAATCGCGTCGAACACAATATCGGCGGCCATATTTCCACTTACGCATCCGCAGCTACTCTGTATGAGGTCGGCTTCAATCATTTCTTTCGCGCTCGCAACGAACAATTCGAAGGCGACACCATTTACTTCCAGGGCCACGCTGCACCTGGTATATACGCCCGCGCCTTCCTCGAAGGCCGTCTTTCCGCGCAGAAGTTGGAAAATTTTCGCCGCGAACTGAAACCCGGCGGCGGCCTCTCTTCCTATCCGCACCCTTGGCTCATGCCCGATTTCTGGGAGTACCCAACCGTTTCCATGGGCTTGAGCCCGTTGATGGCCATCTATCAAGCCCGCTTCGCTCGCTATCTCGAGAACCGTGGCATGAAGCCAGTCACCAACGCCAAAGTCTGGGCCTTCCTGGGCGACGGCGAAACCGACGAGCCCGAATCGCTGGGCGCAATCACGCTGGCTTCCCGCGAAAAACTCGACAACCTCATTTTCGTCGTCAACTGCAACCTGCAGCGCCTCGATGGCCCCGTTCGCGGCAACGGTCAGATCATCCAGGAACTCGAATCCGCTTTCCGCGGCGCTCGCTGGAACGTCATCAAAGTCCTATGGGGCACCGAGTGGGATCCCATCCTCGAGCGCGACACCGAAGGTTTGCTCGTTAAGCGCATGGGCGAGCTGGTCGACGGCGAATACCAGAAGCTCGTCGTCGAGTCCGGCGCTTACGTGCGCCAGCATTTCTTTGGCAGCGACCCGCGCCTCCTGAAGTTGGTCGAGCCACTGCCCGACGAGGCTCTTCGGCGTCTGCGTCTCGGTGGACACGATCCGCGCAAGGTGTACGCCGCATACAAAGCGGCGGTCGAGCACCGTGGTGGCCCAACCGTGATTCTCGCCCGCACTATCAAAGGCTACGGCCTGGGCGAAGCCGGCGAAGGCAAGAACGTCACGCACCAGCAGAAAAAACTCAACGAAGACGAGCTGCGCATTTTCCGTTCGCGATTCGGCATTCCTCTCAATGATCAGGACTGCATCGAGGTGCCTTTCTATCGGCCCGCCGAAGATGGCCAGGAAATTCAATATCTCCGGGCCCGCCGCGAGGCGCTCGGCGGTTACACGCCCGCCCGCAAAGTCCGGTCAAAACCCCTCGTTTGCGATCACGACGAGCTGTTCAAGGAATTTTTCGACGGCAGCGAAGCTAGGGAAGTCTCGACGACTATGGCCTACGTGGGCATGCTTCGAAAGATGCTCAAAGACCCTGAAATCGGAAAGCTCATCGTTCCTATCGTTCCCGACGAAGCCCGCACCTTCGGCATGGAGTCGCTATTCCGCACCGCCGGCATCTATTCCAGCCTCGGCCAGAAATATGAGCCGGTCGACGCCAGCACGCTGATGTATTACAAGGAAGCCACCGACGGCCAAATTCTCGAAGAGGGCATTACCGAAGCCGGGTCCATGGCGTCCTTCATTGCCGCGGGCACCGCGTACGCCACCCACGGCATCAACACCATTCCGTTTTTCATTTACTACTCCATGTTCGGGTTCCAGCGCATCGCGGATTTCATCTGGGCCGCGGCCGACATGCGCACGCGCGGGTTCTTGCTCGGTGGCACCGCTGGCCGCACGACACTATCCGGCGAAGGCTTGCAACACCAGGATGGCAACAGTCATGTGCTGGCACTCCCGGTTCCCAACCTGCGCGCCTACGATCCTGCGTTTGCTTATGAGATTGCCGTCATCCTTCAGGACGGCATCCGCCGCATGTACAAAGATGGCGAGGATATTTTTTACTACATCACTCTGATGAACGAACCCTATGCCATGCCGGCCATGCCCGGTGACGTAAAGGACGGCATCCTCGCTGGCATGTACCGCTTCCGTGCATCCGAGAACAAAAAATCAAAGCTGCGCGCCCAACTGTTTGGCAGCGGTTCGATTCTGCGCGAAGCCTTGCAGGCGCAAGACATTCTCGAGGAAAAATACGGCGTGGCCGCCGACGTCTGGAGCGTCACCAGCTACAAGGCGCTTTATGTCGACGGCACTGAGACCGAACGCTGGAATCGCTTGCATCCGGGCGCGAAACCTCGCGTACCCTATCTGACCAAAACCCTCGACGACGCACCCGGCGTGCTGGTTGCGGCCTCCGACTACCTCAAAACGTTGCCCAACATGGTGAGCAAGTGGATGCCGCGCCGCTTGGCCTCCCTCGGCACCGACGGCTTCGGCCGCAGTGAAGGGCGCCAGTCGCTCCGAGATTTCTTCGAAGTCGACGCCCGTTCTATCACCCTAGCCACGCTCCACGAACTACTCCAAGACGGCAAAATCGAGCGCAGCCTCGTCGACAAAGCCATCAAGGATCTCGGCATCAACCCCGACAAGCCGAACCCAGTCACCTCCTAGCCGACCAGAGTCAAGACGGGGAAAGCATTTCTTGCCGCGAGAACATTAGAGGCAATCTTCCTACGGGTTTCCCGCCGCCAGGGCCACTCGCTAAGTGACTTACAATCAATGCTTGCGAAGGTGTATTAGACGAAAGGCTTTTAGGTTCCTTGCGATTCCGCCACTCACAAGAAGAGGAAGGAGGGAAAACCACACGATAAACCTCCTAAGCTCCCGACAAGCGCTCGCTGGGCTTGATGCGTCCTGTAGCCAAATCTGCAACCAGCCGCGCATTGGCCGCCAGAAAGTCATACCGCGCCAACTCTCGCGGCAAGACCCAGGCCACCTGCTCGAACACGGCCGGTAGGATCTCCGTGTCAGCAATTTCAGCGGCAAAGAACCGAATTTCGAGTTGTTCGGACGAATCGCCGTACTGGTGTGTCACCCGCGCGATCTCGGCGCTTTGCTTCAGATTCGCGCCTAACTCCTCTTGGAGTTCGCGAGCCAGCGCAAGCTCCGGAGTCTCGCCGTCCCGCACCTTGCCTCCGGGAAATTCCCATTTCAGAGGTGATGTGTCGTCCCGACGCCGCTGCCCAATCAGAAGCCGTCGATCGCTTCGCTCGATCACCGCCGCAACTACCAGCATCAGCATCCGCCTCGCAGTGGTTCCGTCATCCACAGGATGCGGAAAAGTTCGCGTGCGCCTTCGACCAGAGGCGGCCCTGGTGTATTCAATAGCTCGTCGCGCACCACGTACGCACGCTTGCTCTGTATGGCCGGAACATTCTGCCAGGCCTCCACCTCGTAAGCCTTCTTTGGATCGGCCTTTGCTCCGGTGGCAGCCCAGGCCAACACGATGACCTCCGGTCTTGCATCCCCAACTTGCGCGTCGCTGACACGTTGGCCCGCAGGCACAACCATCTGCCCACCCGCGATCTCCACTAATTCCGCCACCCAAGGAGGCGAGCTGATCCGCGGACTTGGCCATGCCTCGCAGTACACCCGCACCCGCTCGCGCTTGGCGTTGTTCTTTTTTCGGATGGCGGCAAATCCTGCGCGCATCGCCCGAATTGTTCGTTCGCCGTTCGAAACGCGCCCCACGATGCTCGCAAGCAAGCGAATATCCGCATCCACGTTCGCCAACGTCCGCGGATTCATCGCTAGAAAATTCAATGGCCGCTCCAGCAGCTTCGCCACCGTTTCCTGCTGGTAGGGCACGGACCCGATCACCAGCGTCGGCTGCAGCTTCAAAATCTCCTCCAGCGCTTCCATGTGCCAGCAATCGCCCAGTTGCGGCAATCCCGCCACGGGTGCAACGTCCACGCACCACTTCGTCACGCCGACGAGCGAAGATTTCGCCCCAATCGCGCACAAGATCGACGTCGCGCTCGGCGCCAGCGACACGATCCGTAACTTCATCCGGTCATTCGATTTCTTCATCATCATGCGCGAGAATAGCAGAACCCTTGTTCTCCACCGACACGATTGCTCTGTGTTCTCAATCTGGACGCGACCTTCCACCTCATGCTAAGTTGCAGCGCATCGCGGCGAGGAGCCGTCAGCAAAGCTTGCCCGCGTGTAGAGGCTCCGTCCAAGGAAAACCGAACCCCATGACGAAGGGACCATGCAACGCGTAGCTCTGATTCTCTTAGCCGTTCTCTCTCTTCCACCCGCCCTCCTGGCTCAGTCCGCGCCGCCACCGACATTTACAAAAGACGTCGCCGCTATTCTCCAGAAGAATTGCCAGACGTGTCACCGTCCTGGTGAAGGCGGGCCCTTTCCTCTACTAACCTATGAGCAAGTCAGGCCTATGGCCACCAGCATCAAGCGCGTCGCGCAGCAGAAGATCATGCCGCCGTGGTTTGCCGACCCGCAGTACGGACATTTTGCGAACGAACGCTCCCTGTCTGCCAAAGAGGTCAGCACCAACTATCGGGTGGACGCGTCCTTTGCAGTCGGTACCGACCTCAAACTCGCCGGCCTGCACCCGCACATGCACACGCGTGGCAAGGATTTTGCATATCGCATCGTCGATCCGGACGGCAGAACCGAAACGATCCTCCGCGTCCCCAAATACAACTGGCGTTGGCAGCTCTGGTACAACCTGGCGGATCCCTTGTTCCTGCCGAAAGGCACGAAGATCGAGTGCACTGCGCACTTCGACAATTCCGCCGACAATCCGGAAAACCCCGATCCCACGAAAACGGTAGTCTGGGGCCAGCAAAGCTGGGACGAGATGATGGTCGGTTTCTTCAACCTCGTCTTCGACGCCAAGACGCCTGCGAAAGCTCTTTTTCCGGATCACAAAAATCGCGCCGACCTCGCGCAGAACTAGGCGTTGAGCATTGCTGGCCGAGTTCCCGCGGATTTCGGTAGCGCATCCTCGCCGACTCTTTGAGGTGGTGTATGCGAATCAAAACTATTCTCGCGACTTCGATTTTGACGCTCACTGGAACGTGTTTCCCCTCGTTTTCTCACGCACAGGACGCCGGCTCCCAGACGATGCACTATCACGCCACCATCGACAACGTGAAGTATGTCTACGCCACCGCGCCGCCGGTCGCTCATCTTCATGCGGGCAACATTCTCGAAGCCAACTCGCTCGATTGCTTTGGCAATGCCATCAAGAAACCCGGTGATACGCTGGCACTCACAAAAGGTGACAATCCGCTCACCGGCCCGTTCTTCATTGACGGCGCAGAGCCGGGCGATACGCTGATCGTTCATATTCTCGATCTTCAAGTGGATGGCAATCAGGGCATCGGCGCTTTCGCTCCTGGCTTCGGCGCGCTCAACGAAACCAACTACACGCCCATGCTCCACCCGCCGCTCCCTGAGAAAATCTGGTTCTATCCCATCGACCATGCCGACCACACCGCCACGTTCCAGGCGCTCGATTCTAACTACAAAGTAAAAATTCCGCTGCATCCTTTTCTCGGCTGCATCGGCGTAGCTCCATCGGGCGGCGAAGCCCGTAGCTCCATCGTTCCCGCGGAATTCGGCGGCAACATGGACGCACCTGAAGCCAGCGCAGGCAACACGCTCTATCTGCCCGTGAACGTCCAAGGCGCTCTTTTGTATTTCGGCGATGGACACGCCGCCATGGGTGATGGAGAGATCGCCGGCACCGCCATCGAAGTTCCGATGCGCGCCCGGTTGCAAGTCGATATCCTGAAAGGGAAGAGAACTGGCTGGCCACGCTTCGAGAACGAGAAGGAAATCATGGCCGCCGGAATCTATCGCCCGGTAGACGACGCCCTGCGCATCGCTTTCACCGAACTCGTCGCCTGGATTCACGCCGACTACGGCCTCTCCGAACTGGACGCCTACGAACTCCTCTCGAAGGCCGGCAAAATCCATCTAACCGAAATGGTGGATCCGAACTACGTGGTAGTCGCCTCAATCGAAAAGAAATTCCTTCCGCCCAAGAAGTGACTCGGTTACCCGCAGTTTCTAAGACCGAATACACTTGCGTTACTCCTTGTCTGGACGCCGCAGCCCGCACGGCAACTCCGCAGCAAAACGTTGCAGTCTCGCCCCACGATTGCCATACTTCTGAAAATGTTCACCGACGCCGTCCTCGACCACTTCCGCAATCCCCGCAACGCCGGCGAACTACCCAGTGCCGATGCCACCATCGAGGTCACAAATCCCGTCTGCGGCGACATTCTTAAACTATCCGTCCGCCTAGAAGACAAACGCATTGCTGAAGCCCGCTTCCTCTGCCGCGGTTGCACGACAGCAATCGCCTGCGCTTCATTCCTCACCGAACAACTCCTCGATCGCAACCTCGCCGAGATCCGAGCAATCACCTCCGAGTCAATTTCCGACGCTCTCGGCGGCCTTCCCGCCACCACATTTCACGGCGCGCAGCTGGCCGCCGCCGCCCTCCGTGCCATTCAGCAAAAACTTTCGACGCCATGAGAAAAATCTAGCAGGATCCCGCATGCATCCCGCAAAAATGGGCAAAAAACTGTCGCCCTGAGCCGGTCCGACAGGAATAGGCGAAGGACCTCAACCGTCCCTTACGGGCCAACCTTGGTGTTGCATAGTACTCGCTAATCCGGCTGGCCCAAGACGCGCTTCACTGTCTCTGGATCATTCAAATTCAAGACGCACCCTTGTTCCGCCGTAATGACCTCGGCGATTTCCCCCGCGTGCGCCCACACCACCGAACGCGCCCCTTGATCCTTGGGCGCCGCCAGGAGTTCATCGTAAACGCCCGCCGAAAAAAGCACAGGATGTCCGCGCTTGCCCTGATAAATCGGCAAAACGATAAGCGGCTTAGCCGTGCGATCCGCATAGAACCGACCGATCAAGTCATCGATCAAACCTGCGGTGATCAACGGATGGTCGATTAGGCACAAAATAACTCCATCGGTCCCTGCAGGCAGGCTCCGTATCCCCGCCTGGATCGAACTCAACTGTCCCTGCTCCCAGTCTTCGTTGATAACCACCTCCTTCACCGCCAGCCGCACCGCGTCCGCGATCAACTCCGCATGCGCACCCAGCACGACGCGTCGCGCGCCAATCTTCGGGTGCGTAGTCACGTCCAACAAATGTTCAAGAAAAGGACGACCTTGGTAGGGAAGCAGCGCTTTCGGCGAGCCCATCCGCTGCGATGCGCCGCCCGACAGAATTATCGCCGCCAGCATGACTCAACTCACCGCGAGCCTGCGATCGAACGCGACTCCGGCCGCACTTTTTTGTGCGCCGAAGTCTCCGCATTGCGCCGCACCGCAATTAATTCGGCCACGATGCTAACCGCAATTTCTTCCGGCGACAGCGCCCCAATATCCAGCCCCATCGGCGCATAAACGCGTTCCATTTCTTCGGTCCGGTAGCCTTCCTGCTCGAGCGCCTTGTACACCGACAAGACCTTCCGTTTGCTCCCGATCATCCCTACATAGCGCGCCGTGGTCCGCACGGCCCAAGCCAGCACGCGCATATCCTCTTTGTGCCCGCGCGTCACAATCACGAGATAGCTCGAAGCGTTCGGCTGAATCTTTGCGAAAGCATGCTCATAGCTGGTAAACACTTCCTGCGCCATGGGAAACCGCTGCAAATTCGCAAACGCTTCGCGGTCATCCACCACCACCACCCCAAACCCTGCCGAGCCCGCAGCCTTCGCCAGCGCCATTGACACATGGCCGCCGCCAAACAAATAGAGCACCGGATGCGGCAGAATCGGTTCCACAAAGATCTCCACCGTTCCGCCGCAAATCAGTCCATTGTCGTACGAAGCCTCGTTGTTCAAATTGAAGACCATCTTGCGGGGCGATTCCTTCTGCATTACTTCCTTCGCCGCGGCCCACACTTCCGCCTCAACGCATCCGCCGCCAATCGTGCCCACAAGCGACCCATCCTCGCGCACCAGCATGCGCGAGCTTTCATAGCTGGGTATCGACCCGTTCGTGTGCACAATCGTGGCCAGCGCACCGCGCTGTCCAGCTCGCCGCATTTTTACAATCTCTTCAAACAGGTCCATGGAGCCTTCCGCATCGGTCTTACGGCAGTTTTACGTTGCGTGATCTTACGTTACGCCGCACCCGTCACCCCGTCAATTCCTCGCATCTGGACACTCGGTTTCGCTCCCGGTAAACTTGGGCCCATGGAGTCTGCCCCGTCCTCAGCCAGATCTACTGGTGTAATCTCCGCCTCCGAAGTTCTCTTCCTCATTGTCTTGCTGCTTTTTTTGACGGTGGTGTGTGTCTGGCCCATCCTGACCTGGCGCATCCACCATTTTTCCACTTGGGCGCCGGATGCCACTCACACCTATGCGGTGCACGATCGCGGTGGCATCATCTACCTCACACCTTCGTTCGGCAAATTCTTCGTCAGCTTGCCGTGGCTCTGGGGCGCGCTTCTTGTGGCCACGGTAGTCACGGGCCTGCTCTCCTCCAAGGAGCCGGGAGCCAAGAAGTGAAGGCCATCCAATTCCAACAGCACGGCGGCCCCGAAGTCCTCCAATATGTGGACGCGCCCGATCCAATCATCCGCGCCAACGAAGTGCTGGTCCGCGTACGCGCTTGCGCCTTGAACCGCCTCGACCTGTGGGTCCGCCAGGGCCTGCCCAACGTTTCGATCCCGCTCCCGCACATTCCCGGGAGCGACGTCGCGGGTGAAATCGCGCAAGTCGGCGCCGATGTCACCACCGTTCGCATCGGCCAGAAAGTAGTCCTTGCTCCCGGTGTGACCTGTGGAAAATGCGCCGCGTGCCTCGCTGGCCTCGACAATCGCTGCCGGCAATTCACGAACCTTGGCTACATGATCGACGGAGGGTGCGCCGAATTCGTTCGCGCACCGGAGGTGAATTGTCTGCCCCATCCCGAGAACCTCTCTTTCGAACAAGCCGCCACGATCCCGCTGGTGTTCCAGACCGCCTGGCACATGCTGGTTGCCCGCGCCGAGGTCCAACCCGGTGAAGACGTTCTGATCCTGGGCGCCGGCAGCGGCGTCGGCAGCGCCGCCATCCAAATCGCAAAGTTTCTCGGCGCGCAAGTGATCGCCACCGCAGGCACCGACGAAAAGCTCGCCAAAGCCCGCGAACTTGGCGCCGATCACCTCATCCATCACAAGTCGAAAAAAATTCGCGAAGAAGTCCGCCGCATTACGAACAAGCGTGGGGTGGACGTAGTGTTCGAGCACGTCGGCACTGCCACTTGGGACGACAGCTTGGCCAGTCTGGCCGCTTCAGGCCGCTTGGTCACCTGCGGCGCCACCACCGGCTTCGACGCGAAAGTCGACCTCCGCTTCCTCTTCAGCCGCCAGCTCTCGCTGCTAGGCTCCTACATGGGGACCAAGAACGATCTCCGTACGGTCATGAAACTAGTGGCCGCCGGCCGCCTCAAGCCCGTCGTCGATCGCGCCTTCCCCCTATCCGAAGCCGCCGCAGCCCACACCTATCTTGAATCCGGCGCGCAATTCGGGAAAGTGGTGCTGACCGTATAGGTCCGGAGAGAACAGAGAAACGAGTTCGCGTTGAATTGCTTGCAGACAGGGAGCACAGCGGTGCTGTGCCCCTACCAATGGTGTTTCTGGGCGGAGAAAGACGAACGGCGTGATTTGTCTCCACGTACCCAATATGCGAAAATATGCAAAGACGAGGCACTATGAGCACATCTCTCGGCAAGCACGCCACTCTTTCCAAGCCCGACGACTTCGGCAAGCTCCTCGAAGACGAGGGCATTATCTTCACCACGCTCGACAAAGCCGTGAACTGGGCACGCCGCAGTTCCATCTGGCCGCTAGGGTTCGGCCTCGCCTGCTGCGCTATCGAAATGATGTCGATGGCTGCCGCGCGTTTTGACGTTGCCCGCTTTGGTGCCGAAGTTTTCCGTCCATCGCCGCGGCAGGCTGACCTGATGATCGTCGCCGGCCGCCTCTCGCAAAAAATGGCCCCGGTGATTCGCCAGCTTTACGATCAAATGCCCGAGCCCAAGTGGGTCATCTCCATGGGAGCTTGCGCCACTTCTGGCGGCGTGTTCAACAACTACGCCATCGTTCAAGGCTGCAATCAGGTGATCCCCGTCGACGTTTATGTTCCCGGCTGCCCGCCGCGCCCCGAAGCGGTCCTCTACGCCATCCTCCAACTCCAAAAGAAAATCGACAACGAAAAAGGGTCCTTCAAACGAGCTTTGAACATTGCTTAGATTTTTGTTGACGCTTTCCGTTCTGCCGCTTCTCTTTGTCAGCGCGGACCAACAGCCCGCCACAACCGCAAACAAAAACTACACTCTCGTGTGGCACGACGAATTCGACGGCCCCAACGGTTCGCTCCCCGACCCCAAAAAGTGGACCTACGACCTCGGCGGCGGCGGCTGGGGCAATCAGGAACTCGAGTCGTACACCAATCGCGCTGAAAACGCGCGCGTCGAAAACGGAAATCTGGTAGTCACCGCCCGCAAGGAAGACTACGCAGGTTCGGACAACATCGCGCGCGAGTACACCTCTGCGCGCCTCAAGACCCAGGGTCTGTTCTCCCAAGCCTATGGCCGCTTCGAAGCCCGCATCAAAATCCCCGCAGGGCAGGGAATGTGGCCGGCTTTCTGGATGCTGGGCGACAACATCTCTTCCGCCGGCTGGCCCAAGTGCGGCGAAATCGACATCATGGAAAACGTCGGGAAAGAGCCGGGCATGGTTCATGGCTCCTTGCATGGGCCGATGACCACAGGCGCCGCCACCGATCTCACCTCCACGGCCCGCCTGTCAGCTGGAAAGGACTTCGCGACCGCCTTTCACCTTTACGCCGTCGAGTGGGAGCCAGACACGGTGCGCTTTTACGTGGACGACAGTCTTTACGCGACCTTCAATGCCAGTTCTGTGGCCTCCACTCCCACTACCGCAGGCTCCTGGGTGTTCGACCATCCATTCTTCCTGGTCCTGAATGTCGCGGTTGGCGGCGACTGGCCCGGCGCTCCCGATTCCACAACCACCTTTCCGCAAACGATGTCCATCGACTACGTCCGCGTCTACGCCGCCAAGCGCTAACATTCTTACGCAGCATTCGATGGGTCCTGCCCTGTGCTCTCTCTCCGCACCCTCTGTGGTAAAAGTCGTTGGTTCGATAAGGAGCCACCCATGACCGCGTCCCCCGATCCCGTTCGCCAGTTCCTCCGCCACACGGTAGCCACGGCCGCCTACCGCGCCAACAAGCCCCTTCACAACGTCTCCGAATCCTTCGCCACATTCCACAGCTGCGAGACGACCCGCACTCCAGCCCAGATCCTCGCCCACATCGGCGACCTTTTCGACTGGGCCCTCTCCATCGCCCAAGGTACGCAAACCTGGCGCGATTCCGAGCCGCTCCCATGGCCTTCCGAAGTGGACCGCTTCTACGCCGTGGTGAGAAAGTTCGACGACTATCTCGCCTCGAACGAACCTCTCCAGGCCAGCCCCGAAACGCTTTTCCAGGGACCTGTCGCCGACGCCCTGAATCACATCGGCCAACTCGCCCTGCTTCGCCGCCAATCCGGTTTCCCCATCAAAGGGGAAAACTATTACCGGGCCGAAATCTCCGCAGGCCGCACCGGCCCCGATCAGCCCTCCCCTCGCCGCGAATTCGACTAGGCAACGAATTTCTCTGATCGTCGTATTTTATCCCCGGTCCACGGACCGATCCGCCAAGTAACCTGCCTCTCCGCGATGCATCTATCTGAACCGGAGGCTAACGACGAATGCTCACTCGCAAACTAGGTTCCGCGGGTCCTCAAGTCTCCGCCCTAGGTTTGGGCTGCATGGCCATGTCTGGAATGTACGGCCCGTCCGACGATGCCGAGAGCGTTTCCACGATTCACGCGGCGATCGATCAAGGCATCACGCTTTTCGACACGGGCGACTTTTACGGCATGGGTCACAACGAACTCCTGCTTGGTCGCGCCCTCAACGGCCGCCGCAATACGGTGCTGCTCTCCGTGAAATTCGGCGCCATGAGGGCGCCCGACGGTGGCTTTATCGGAGTCGACGCCCGCCCGCAGGCCGTCAAGAATTTCCTCTCCTACAGCCTTCGCCGCCTGGGCACCGACCACGTCGATATCTACCGCCCAGCCCGAGTCGATCCCGCCGTACCCATCGGAGACACCATGGGAGCGATCGCCGACCTGATCAAGGCTGGATACGTCCGCTATGCGGGTCTGTCGGAAGCTTCGGCCGAAACGGCCAGGCGCGCGCACGCAACGCATCCAATCTGCGATCTGCAGATCGAATATTCCATCATCAGCCGCGGCATTGAAGAGAATATTCTGCCGGCTCTGCACGCGCTCGGTATCGGCGTCACGGCGTACGGCGTTTTGTCTCGCGGCCTGCTGAGCGGCTCCCGGCCGGTAGGCAACGGCGATTTTCGCGCCCACTTGCCGCGATTTGCGGGCGCGAATTTCGATCGCAACACGGGCATCCTGAGTTCTTTCAATGCCATCGCCAGGGAAAGGGGCGTCACGCCATCACAACTGGCCATTGGCTGGGTCCTCGCTCGCGGCGAGCACATCGTTCCCCTCATAGGCTCCCGAACACGCACCCAATTAACCGAAGCGCTGGGCGCGCTGTCCGTACAACTGACTGTGGACGACGTCGCCCGCATCGATCAAGCCGCCCCCCACGCCGGCATCGCCGGCACCCGCTACGACGAAACCCAAATGCGCATGCTCGACAGCGAGCGCGTCTAGGGCGCACAAACACGCTTGTCGGTGCGCCCTTTACGGTTTGCCTCGATACCCAGATTCGCGCAGGTCCCTTGAAACCCACCTCCGACATCAACGATAGGGAACCAGTCTGTATTTCCCTAAGCCTGCGGGAGAGTCCGTTCAAGTTGAAGCGCGGCGAAGTGGGCCCTACTGTTCTTCGGAGTGTCGGTGCATGATAAAGGGTCGACGGTGGGTAAATCGAGGTTGTACTCTGAAACGAAACCGGCAGGAAATCCTGCATTGGGTAATGAACGGAGCTTTCAACATTTGACAGACGCACTGCAGCGTCTCGTTGTGCAATTGGACAACGAGCCCTCGCTTGTCGAGCCGAATCAGCTTCGCGAACGCCTGGAAGCACTTGACCGCCTTGACGCTTATTTCCCGTACATTCCTCAAGGGGCATTTGGTGTTGAGTCGATCGAGCCGGTGCTCTATCGCCGGGCGAGAGCAATTTGCGCCAGGCTGGAGGCTGTGAATTGTGAACTCTACAAAGCCATTCGCTGTGAAATTCAGCGCGGATGCCAGCCTGATACCTTGCTTCGGTGGGTCCATCCGCCACTCGACACCGAAGAGGACGGCGGGCCGGTTAACGGCATGGGCTATGACTACCTTGATGAGCTGATCAGTGGCGTGTTTCAATTCGAAGAACCCGACGCCGGACACATTCCGAGGGATTCCGAGATGGTGTTTTATCAGCCTACCCCGGCGCGCCACATCTTCAGGTTGATCGGCCTCACGGCGCTCACCGCAACCGATGTTCTCGTCGATCTTGGCTCCGGGTTGGGCCATGTTCCCTTGCTGGCCTCTATTTGTACCGGCGCTCGCAGCATAGGAATCGAGTTGGAAGCGACCTATATTGAACGCGCCCAGCAATGCGCGCTGAGGCTGAACGTGAATAAGGTTAGGTTCATCCAGGAGGATGCGCGAGTTGCGGATTTAACCATCGGCACGGTTTTCTATCTTTATACTCCTTTTACGGGGTCCATCCTGAGCGCCGTGCTCAACCGTCTGAGGCGCGAAGCGGCTACTCGTCGAATCCGAATCTGCTCTTATGGCCCCTGTACGTCTGTCATTGCCGAAGAACCCTGGCTTGAGGCAGCTTCAGCGCCGGAAGCACATCGGATTGCCCTGTTCTGTTCTCGCGCTTGAGATCGCCGCGATAAGCTCCGCGCAAGAACAAACGCCTTCCGCTTCGGTACCCGGCCTGATGCCACCCGCTTTTCTTCCTTCCTATCTTGCTCTCACAAAAAGCCTCGCGAGTTAACTCCTGGATTTACAACCGTTGCGAAGTACTCATTCACCAGATCTCTTATCCTGATCCTCTTACCAGATGCTCCGGGGTGTGCGGTTTCCCCATTTTTTTTCTCAAACAGTACTTCAACTGTTAAACTTGCAATGCCCGCCTTCCTGGGCTGCTGCAACTCCACCGCACCCACGGTGTTTAACAGCTGTAAGAGGTCGGTGACCTTGCAATTGGCCCTGTGGTCGCTCCCGAGCGGTCGTCAGGGAAGGAGAATATCGCGCATGCGTAGAACCGCGCTCCTGCTTCTCGTTTTTTCGCTCTGCTGCATCCCCGGAAGCAGGGCAGCTTCCGGACGATCAACAACAATGACGTCTTGGCCCCAGGATCCAAATCAGCCTCCTGATCCTGGGCAAAATCAACAATATCCGGACCAAAATCCGGATCAGGGTCAATATCCAGACCAGGGACAAAGCGCTCCTTATCAGTCGTTTTCGCCCGAGCAGCTCGACAATCTGCTTTCACCTGTAGCCCTCTATCCCGATCCTCTGCTCGCTCAGTTGCTCGTCGCCGCCACGTTCCCGGATCAAGTGGAAGAGGCGGCGCGCTGGGTTCGCGGCAACGGCCAGGCCGGAATTGACGATCAAAATTGGGATGTCAGCGTGAAAGCCGTCGCGCACTACCCCAGCGTCATCGAGATGATGGCGGACAAGATCGACTGGACGACCTCACTCGGCCAGGCCTACGTCAATCAGTCGACCGACGTATCCTTGTCGGTGCAGCGCTTGCGCCACATGGCGCGCAACGTCGGGAACCTGGAAACGACGCCGCAGCAGGAAGTTCTAGTAAATAACGACTACATCGCCATTGATCCCGTACAGCCGCAGTTTATCTACGTCCCGGTATACGATCCGGCGATCTGCTACTACCGGCGGCCTTATTGGGGTCCGGCCATTGTCTTCGGCGGCGGCTTTCCCATCGGCGCGTGGCTCAACCTGGACTTTCGGTGGGGTTTCGGCGGCGGCTATGGCGGTGTCTTCTACACCGGATGGCGGCACCACGACGAATGGAATGGCCGGTGGATGGAGCGCTCGCGCACCTACGTGCGCGTGAACAACGTCTACATCAACAACCGATACAACAACGTCTACGTGAATCGCACCGTGATCAATCGTCGCGTGAACGTGGAAAACATCAATCGCTACAACTACGTTCACAAAAACGTGACCTACAACAACGTGCAGGTGAACAACAACCGTTTCAATCGGGGCAACAACAACGCACGGTTCAATAACAATGCGAACACACAAAACAATCATGACAATCGCCCGAACAACAACATCAACAACAAAATGTTGAACCGCAATATTGACAACAACAATGCCCGCTATAACGACTTCCGGGGTCGCGAGAACAATGTCCAACGGAACGACCGTCCGCCGCAGGTGCAGCAGCGCCAAAGCGGAATCCAGAATCGTCCGGACTTCCAGAATCGCACGAACGCCCAACCCCAGAATCGGCTCAACACGCCACCACAACCCCAGAACCGTGCTGAATTTCAAAACCGTGGCAATCAGAATCGGCCCAACTTCCAGAATGAGGTGCAACGGCCTCAGCAAGTTCAGGCGCCCCACACCTTCGGCCGATCCGAAGGGAACTTCGATTCCCGGGCGGCCAGCCAACGCGGCCAGGCTAGCCGCTCGCAGGTAAGCCGTCCTGCGCCGGCTGCACGCCCGGTCCCTGCTCAGCGAAGTGCACCTCCTCAGCGCAGCGCACCACCACCACACGGCGGCGGAGGGAGAAAACCATGAACTCGTCGAATAAAATGACTTCACTGGTGACGGCGAATTCGCAAAGGAGCGTTTTCGATTGGAAATACCGGTCGTGCCTCATGGTGCTCCTCTTTGCCATGGCGGCGAGCCTAGCCGAACCCACGTGGGCCGGCGCTCAAACGCCGCCGCCCACCTTCTCGTCGCCGGACGCTGCGTTGCAGGCGCTCGTTTCCGCCGCCAGGGCCAAAGATCGCGCCGCCCTGGGAAGCATCTTCGGCTCCGACTACGACAAGCTGCTTTCCGGTGATCAAGTCGAGGACGACAAGGACTTGAATGATTTCTCGGAAGCCGTTCAGGAGTCCGCGAAGTTGCAAAAAGAAACGGATTCCAAATACACGGTGGTTGTCGGCAAAGATAATTGGCCCACGCCAATCCCTATCGTGCAAAAAGGCGGCAAATGGCAGTTCGACACCGCCGCGGGCCTCGATGAAGTCGTGAACCGCCGCATCGGCGAAAACGAACTCGCAGCGATCCAAACGTGCCGCGCTTACGCGGTCGCGCAATGGGAGTACTACACCGAAGGGGATTGGGATCACGACGGGGTCGCCGAATACGCGCTGCATCTCATCAGCTCGCCGGGTAAGCACGATGGCTTATTTTGGGAGACCGGCGACGACGAAAAGCCAAGCCCTCTCGGTCGCCTGGTTGCCGCGGCCCGCATCGAAGGCTACGGACCGAAAGAGCAATCAGCAGACGCAGCGGGGAAGGGCGGCTCGGACAAAGAATCCGCGGCAGAAGATCGCGCGCCCTATTACGGCTACTACGTAAGAATCCTGACACGCCAGGGCTCACACGCTCCCGGCGGTAAATACAGTTACGTCATCAACGGCAACATGATCGCCGGCTATGCCCTCGTTGCGTATCCCGAGAAATGGGGCAGCACCGGCGTCATGAGCTTCATCATCAACCAGCAAGGGCGCGTCTACCAAAAAAACCTGGGCGCCAACACCGACAAAATCGCCCGCTCGCTGACCGAGTACGACCCCGACCCGAGTTGGCAACTCGTCGACCAACCGTAGCGGCCGACTGTGGTGTCCCAGGACATACGTTACAACTTGTAGGATGAGCCGCCAGCAGGCGGAGCGTGCGAGGGGTGTCTTACCGTGTTCGCGTGCGGGAGCTGAAGAGAGCCCGAGCTGCCAAAGGCCGGAAAAAACTAACCGGCGTTCTCGATAGTCATGAGGTCGTCCGGAAAGTTCGAAACCTTCGCGACACCGCCGGCCCAATCGACTTGGCTGCCAAGCGCATTGTTTTCTTTGCGCAGATAGCCCATGCCAATCGCCATTGGCCGGGAAGGCAAAGCCGAAGCACGGGTCACGAACCCGACTTCCTTCCCATCCGCGGTAAGCACTTCGCCGGGTGATGGAACGCCTGATCCGGGAAAAATCAGATCGGCGCGCCGGCGATTCACTTGCCCGCGCGATCGCACGCGTTCGACGATCTCCTGGCCAGTGTAACAGCCCTTGGTATAGCCGATGTGGCTGTCTTGCAAGCCTGCTTCATGGGGGATCTGTTTTTCGCCGAAGTCGTACCCGAACCAGGGCACGCCTTGCTCAAGCCGCAAAGCGTTCAACGCGGTGTAGCCAATTGCCCCGCCACCACTCGCTTGCGTTTTCTTGCGCAGGATTTTCCAGAGCGATTCGACGTTTTCTCGAGCGGTCAGAATGTCAAAGGCTAAAATTTGGCCAAACGACTTTCGCGTAATCGTGCAAGGCAGCGATTCGATGGTGACATGCGCACTGGCAAAGTCCTCCAGGGTGTGGAGGTCAACGCCTGTGAGTTCTTTCACAAGCGACGCGGCCGCCGGACCTTCAAGAGCGAGCGTGCCGTAACGCGGCGTGTCGTCGCTTAGCGTGACGTCATCCATGATGATGAATTTGTCCAGCGTTTCCACCAGGAGCTCGCGGATCATGGCGTAGGAAACGCAGAACAGTTTGTCGGCCAGGGCGTAGGTCTCGATTTCGGCAAGGATGCGGCCCTGCGGGTTCAGTAACAGCGATAGATTCCCCTGTGAGGACTGCAAATCTTTGACGTTGTTCGTCAGGATGGCGTTGACGTAGCGGATGCGATCGGGACCGGTGAAGGAAACATACGCGCAATAATTTTTGTCGATCAGCGCAACGCTCCGTTTTGCGAAGAAATATTCGCACTGCCAATCGCCGAAGTCATCGGGAAGAGCGCAACCGAACCACAAGCCGAGTCTTACACCACCGTTTCGGTGGATCTCCGCTAGCGGCGTTTCGAGCGCTGGTGGTGTTCTGGCAGCTTCCATTTCGTATGCACTCCAACCTCCAGTTTAGCAGAGCAGAAGTCGGCCGATGCTATACTGCCGGACATGCCCGATCCGAAGTCCGTTCTCGATGCCACCAACCAACGACTCGTGCAGATCACCATCCCGGTCGGGATACTGCAGTGCAATTGCTCGATCATCGGCGATCTGACCACTGGCGAGGCGCTGGTCATCGATCCCGGCGACGAAGTGAGTCGCATCCTCGAACTGCTTGGCCGGCACAAGCTCTCGGTCAAGGCCATCGTCAGCACCCACGCGCACATCGATCACGTCGGTGGCTTGTACAAACTACGACAGTACACCGGGGCTCCGGTGATGATGCATCGCGACGACGTCCCGCTGTACCAAGGCATGGATGTTCAGGCGGCGTTTCTTGGCGTGCCGACGCCGGAGACCGGGGAGATCGATCAATTACTGACCGATGGCGATCTGCTGCAATGGGGATCGCTGGCCGCGCAGGTGCTGCACACGCCCGGGCATAGTCCGGGAAGCATCTCGCTGTACTTGCCGCCCGACGCCGGCAAGATTAACTCGGCGGCGCCGCCACAACTTTTCGCTGGCGACACGCTTTTCGCGGGGAGCATCGGACGCACGGACCTTTGGGGCGGATCGATGGAAGCCATTCTCGATTCGCTGCGCGGCAAGCTGCTGCAGCTCCCCGACGAAACCGTCGTGCATCCCGGGCACGGCCCGCGCACCCGCATCGGCGAAGAGCGCCAGTCCAACCCCTTCCTGATTCAGAAATAAAACTACTGAAAACAGTGCGGCTTACAATCGCTGCGCAAATTCGCGAAACGAAGTAGAGCGCGGGTTCTTCGAACTAGGATGTGAATGACTGCTCGTCCCTGGCTCTGCGAAGTTCTTCCATGACGGACTGCGTAAGTTCTTTGGCGTGGACTAATTCCTGAACAACCATGCGCAGGTCTAAGGCGGGAACCATGGGATTTCGCTGGCTGGTGCAATACACGCCGTGCTGTCCGACAAGGACCAAAGCGTTGGTCAGGCGGTCAAGGGACACTGCCAGGCGGCCACGCTCGAGGCCAAACATTTGCTCGTAGTGTTCCAGTTCCTCTTTGTGTTCGTCGAATGCGGAGTTTGGCGTTGGCATGATTCCATGGTCCTTTTTTTGGCGTTCGCTGGCCGAGACCGCGTCGAGCTGATTGACATCCGGCTCGGATGATCGCGCTAAAGCGCGCCCCTACATTGGACTTGCACGGCAACTAACAATGCGCCCGCCAGGGGTCAGCGGCCGCCACAAATTACGCCTTTTCGGAAAGAATTGGTCCACGGTAGCAGATCGGGCACATAGCGCTCGTTGCTAACTTTACCGCACGGGCTGCGCATTACATAATCCGCTGTGGCCACTGAAAGTGGTCCTCTCACTCGCTTCCGCGATACTCGGGTAGCACAAATACAGGCGCGGTCCCTGGACAAGTTTGGGAGGGGACTGAGCCGGAGCAACCACAACATGCGACGTTCCGACCTGGTGCAGCACAAAGAAAAAGAAAAGGGCGCAACCACGCGCACTTCACAGATCGTGTTCGGAGAGCGCCAGCACCTACTGCGCGTACTCGATTCGTTGGAAGGCACGGAATTGCCAATTGCGCGGATGCAGCAGGAGCGGCGCATCCTGGAAGAATTGATTCACGCGCGTACCCGGGAACTCAACCAAATCAATACCGCGTGGGACGAAAAGATCGGACTGGTGCTGAGCGCAGATGCCAAACCGGAAATGTTGGAGAAGCTGGTGAAGCAGGCCCCGCAAACGGATTATTACTTGTTGCGCTTGATCAGCGAGCACCCGCGGGCGAACTCGAAGACTTTGAATAAATTGGCGAAGCATCCTTACGGAGCGATTCGCGAGAATGTGGCGCGCCATCCGAACGCAGACGCGAACACGCTAACGTGGCTGAGCCGGGATCGCACGCAACCGTTGTGGTATTTGGTGGCGTTCAACCCGAACACGCCGACGGTTTTGCAACGACGCTTGCGGGACCGGTTGAAGAAGCTGGGTGAGAACCAGTTGTCGAAATAGAGCTGCACCTCCCTGAGTTTTTTCGAAAAAGACAATCCAGGACACTTTGAGACCTTGCCGGGAAGGGGCGGGTAATCACAAGAGCGTGGTTTTGTCATTCCGCTTGCGATGACTCGGGCCTGAGTTTTAGACGCCCCTAAGCGCGAGCCCGCTTGATGCACGGTTTTGTCTCCGCTAGGTTGCGCGAACGGGTGTAGAGTCATGGCGGTTTTGTGGCCGCCAGGGAGCTCGCCATGATCCACGCAAAAAGCTCTGTTGCAATCTCACCTCGGACGGCAATCCGAATCACGGCAACGAGAATCTGCTTCGCTACGGGACTGGCCCTGCTTTGCGGGGCGCAAAGCGTCTGGGCGCAGCGAACCGGTTCGAGTGGGACCGATGGCGCGGCACGGGAAGCACAGGTTCGCGCCCGTGCCGATCAACTGTTGGAGCAGATGACCCTTGAGGAGAAGATCGCGCAGTTGAGTCAGCTGCCGGGCTTTCCGATCCCTGAATTTCGCGCGAACACGAACGAAACGATGGAACAGATCATCGCGCGGATAGGCGCGGGTTCAGTGCTGTGGGTCTCGGACCCGAACGAGATCAACCGCTTGCAGCACATCGCCGTCGAGAAGTCGCGTTTGCACATTCCGATTCTGTTCGGGCTCGACGTGATTCACGGCTATCGGACGATCTTTCCTTCGCCGATTGCGGGAGCGGCCTCGTGGGATCCGCGGATGGTGGAAGAGGCGCAGAGTGTCGCGGCACGGGAGGCGCGAGCGGTGGGGATTAATTGGACCTTCGGACCCATGGTCGACATAGCGCGGGATGCCCGTTGGGGTAGGATGGTGGAAGGCGCAGGAGAGGACCCGTATCTGGGAGCAGCGATGGCGCGCGCGCAGGTGCTGGGATTTCAAGGCAGGGAGTGGGGCAGCCCCGACCACGTCCTGGCGTGCGCGAAACATTTCGCGGCCTACGGGGCGGCCGACGGCGGGCGGGACTACGACTCGTCTTACGTTCCCGAGGAACTGTTGTGGAACGTGTACCTGCCACCGTTTAAGGCAGCGCTCGACGCCGGAGTAGGCAGCTTCATGAGCGCCTACATGGATTTGAATGATGTTCCCGCGACCGGAAATCGCTTTCTGCTGCGCGATGTTCTGCGCTCCGCTTGGAACTACCCAGGCTTCGTGGTAAGCGACGCAAACGCGGTGCACAGTCTCATCGTTCACGGCTACGCTCGCGATGCGCAAGATGCGGCTTACAAGGCCTTCTCCGCCGGGACGAATATGGACATGGCGAGCGGCACCTATCTGAAGTACCTCGCGGCGGAAGTGAAAGCCGGGCGGGTCTCCGCGCAACAGATGGATGATGCCGTGCGGCCCATCCTGGAATCGAAGGTCCGTATGGGATTGTTCGAGCACCCATACTTTGAGGAAGCACAGGCTGAGCAGGTGCTGAATGCGCCCGAGTCGCGACAACTAGCGCGGCGGGCGGTGCAGCGGTCGGTGGTGCTGCTGCGGAACAAGAACAACGTTCTACCGCTGGATAAAACAGGGAAAACCCGGAAGTCCATCGCTGTGATTGGGCCCTTGGGCGATGCCACCGGCAATTTGGTCGACATGTGGGGAGCGCTTGTGAAGCCGGGCCCGGTGGTGAGCATTCTCAAAGGGATACGGGATAAGGTGGGTAGCGCAGCGCGCGTGGAGTACGCGCATGGACCAAACCTGCGCCGAGTATTTCCGTCCATGTTCGAAAATATTCCGATGGCGTCCGGGATGAAACAAGAACCGGAACAGAGCCTCGAGGAGGCTCGCCAAGCGATCGATGAAGCGGTCGCGTTGGCGAAGCGCAACGATGTCGAGATACTGGTCTTAGGAGAGCTCGACATTATGAGTGGCGAAGCGGCGTCGCGGTCGTCGTTGACGTTGTCGAATGGACAGCAGGAATTGCTGGAGGAGGTTGCCGCGACGGGGAAGCCGATCGTGCTGGTGCTGGTGAACGGCCGGCCACTGGATATCTCGTGGGCGGCGGAGCATGTGTCCGCAATTGTGGAGGCTTGGTATCCCGGTGTGGAAGGCGGTAGTGGGCTCGCGGACGTTTTGTTTGGCGATGCTAATCCAGCGGGGCATCTGCCCGTGAGTTGGCCCAGAAATGCCGGACAGCTCCCGCTGTATTACAACCACAATCCCACGCAGGCGCCGGAGTCGGCGCCGGACTTCAAGTCCCGCTATTGGGATCTGGCCAGCACGCCGCTGTATCCATTTGGCTATGGTCTCAGCTACACGAACTTTTCGTACGACAACCTGAGGCTAAGCCGGAAAGAAATGCGCGTGGACGGTACGGTCGATGTGAGTGTGGATGTGACCAACACCGGGAGCCGGGCGGGCGACGCGGTCGTGCAGCTCTACATTCATCAACGGGCGGGGAGCGCTTCGCGGCCGGTGCGGCAGTTGAAAGGGTTCGAGCGGGTTAGCCTCGAGGCAGGAGCAAAGCGGTCGGTGCACTTTGTGTTGGGAAAGAACGAGCTTGAGTTTTGGAGCCCCGCGGAAAAGCACTGGGTCGTGGAACCGGAAGAGTTTGATGTCTGGGCGGGCGGCGATTCGACGGCGACGTTGCACGACGAGTTTCGGTTGACGAAATAGAGTTCGCGGATCGGGTCCTCACCGCGTCTCGCGAATGTAGTCGGTGGGTACCGTGGGAGTACCGGCGCTTTGTCTCTCCCTTCGCCCCTCAGGGCAAGCAGGTCAAACAAGAGTGCTTGTACTATAGCGGCGAATCAGTGAACTGTGACCGTTACTGTTGCTGTGGTTTGGCCGAAGCCGTTGGTGGCATAGAGGGTGTAGGTGGTGGTGGCGGCTGGGGTGATGGAGACGCTGGAACCCCGAACTGCGCCGATCTGAGGAGAGACGATGACGTAGGAGGCACCGGTTTGCTGCCAAGACAGGGTGACGCTTGTTCCCGCGGTCACGGATGGGGCGCTGGTGGTGAATGCAGTGATTTGGGGTGACGGACCGGTGGGTACATTGGCTTGCGTATAGACCGGCGTCATTTGTAGGACTTCAAAATCGGACGCTTGAACCTGGCCGAGATTGTGAAGATCGTTGTTGTCCCAACGATCGTCGGGCACGCCGCTGATATACATCGATGAGCCGTTGTCGGCCATGATGATGCCGTACTTCTTAAACGCGTTCAGGATGACTTGATTGGTAGCGGAATATCCCGAGACATTGAAACTGGCTTTCAGGCGCATGCGCATGCCCATGGGTGCGGCTAGCGCGTTGCTGGAATTGGCTGCCCAGTGGGACGCGGGCGGGACAAAAGCGGCGCGACTGTTTTGCAGTGTGAAGCGAATGGCGTGATTGATGGCGCCGGCGGCGACTTCGCCGTAACGCACCAGGCCCGGGAAGATGGGCAGGCCCGCGGCGTCGGCGGAAGTCCACGTGTACGGGCGCTGCTCGTTGCCCAGGAGATCCCAGACGGCAGCCGAGTTCGCGTTCCAGGAATTTGTTTGCGGGTACGAGCTGTCCATCTCGTAGAGGAAGCAATTGGCGTTGTCGAGCACCAGAACGTGACGATCGCCGGTGCCCGGATTGGGGTAGCCCTCGATGGGATCGGTGAGCGCGATCGGCATGGGACCCGGGTCACTTTCACTGCCGTAGGCAGTGAAATTTACGGGGTTGTTGGGCTGCTGGAGACCGGCGATGGAATAGGGGATGCCGATGGTCGAGCCTTGATATTGCCCGGCACCGAAATCGGCATGCAGGCCGATCGTCGGACCGATGAAATTAATGATCGCGGTGGCGTTGGAATCGACCGCGGCGGAGGAAATGTCCTGGTTCCAGAGACTGGCACTGGAGAAGGGCAGAAAGCCGTTCAGACTCGCGCCTTGCCCCACGGACATCTGGCCACAGCCAGAAGCCTGCTGGGGCCCACCAACTTGTAGATTCAGACTGTTGGAGCTGCTGCTTCCGGGATCAGGATTCACGACGGTGATGCCGAAAACTCCAGCTGTAGACTCCGAGCCGGTGGCGGTAAGTTGAGTTGTGGAAACGAAGGTGGTCGTGAGCGGAGTGGTCCCGAGAAGAACTTGAGCGCCTGAGACGAAATGAGTGCCAGCAATGGCCAGGGAGAAACTCCCGGTGCCGACGCTGGCCGGATTTGTGCCGGTGAGCGCGGGGGTGGGATTGAGCAGAGTGATGGCGCTGGAGGCGGTCGTGGAACTGGAGGCGGCGCTCGTGGCAGTGACTGTGAGGGTGTTCGGGCTTGGTAGGCTGGTTGGAGCGGTGTAGTTTCCGGTCGAGGAAACCGTGCCGAGAGTTGCCGAGCCGCCGACGGTGCCGTTTACGGCCCAAGTCACGGCGGTGTTCGAGTTCCCCGAGACGGTGGCGGTAAATTGAAAGGAATCGCCGGCGCGAATATTGGCGGTCGGGGGAGCAACGGTGACCGTGGTTGTAGCCGGAGTGGAAGGAGTGGAGGGCGTGGACGGGCTGCTCTTCGAGGTGGTCGTCGCGCTACACCCGCCAAGTAACAGGATCGCGAGAAGCGGGAGCGGTTTGATGGTTGAACGCATGGGTTTGGGGACACACCCTAGGGCCCTTAAGTGTTTGGTCTGTTGACAGGTATTTTCGGACGTGTAGGGCTTACGCCGCTACTGGACCGAAGGCTAGGGAAAGGCCAGGGACCTAGACGGCACAAAGTGCCGGGAGCGAGTAGAATTACGCGCAGTACTTGCAGGGGAACCGCAGCTTGCAATCCAAGATGACGAGACGGGCATGAGGGGACTGGCTAGTGGTGTCGGCGATGGGTTTAGATTTGTGCGGCGGCGCTGGTGGCTGATTCTGGGCACATCGGCGGTGCTGATCGGGCCCTGTTTGTGGCACCGGCATATTGAGGCGGGTGATCTCGGCAGTCACGTCTACAACGCCTGGCTGGCGCAATTGATCGCCAAGGGACAGGCGCCGGGTCTCTACATAGCGCCGCAGTGGCACAACATCTTGTTTGACCTAGTGCTGCTGCGTGCAGCGAACTGGGTTGGGTTGGGGGCGGCGGAGAAGATTGTCGTATCAATCTGCGTGCTGATTTTTTTCTGGGGTGTCTTTGCCTTCGTCGGCGCGGTCGCCGGTCGTCCACCGTGGGCGCTGGTTCCTTGCCTGGCGATGCTGGCTTACGGCTATTCCTTCAATATGGGTTTCATGAACTACTACCTATCCATTGGGCTCGGGTGTCTCTGCCTGGCGCTTGTTTGGAGGGGAGAGCCTGGCAATTGGATTCCGGCCGCGGCGATTGCGGTGCTCGTTGGGGTTGCGCATCCGATGGGCCTGGTGTGGGTGACGGCTGTAGTTGTGTATCTCCTGCTTCGCCCGCTGCTGCCCGGAGCCTGGAAACTGGTGGTGCCGATCGCGGTAGCGGCGACCCTTCGCGGAATGCGGTCGTATGTTGGCCGATCGAGCACCATACTGGCCGACTTCTATAACCCGACGCCGTTTCACGCGACCGGGGCGGATCAATTGGTCCTGTATGGGACGCGTTACGAATATCTAGCCTGGGCCGCCTTGATCATCGGGTCGGCTTGTTTCGTCCTTGACGCGTTGGTTCCGCGCAAGCAGGCTGGCCATTGGAACCGGCTGGAACTTCCACTGGAGCTGTATTTGATTTTATTTTGTGTGACTTCGTTTGCGCCGGAAAATCTACGGATCTCGATGCAATCGGCGTGGATCGGCTTGGTGGTTTCTCGCTTAACAACCATCTCGGCGATTTTGGGCCTGTGCGTTTTGGGATGGGTACAGCCGCGAAAGTGGCATTTGATGGGATTCGCGGCGGTTGCCCTGATTTTCTTCACTTTCCTGTATCAGGACACGGCGAAGCTAAATCGTATGGAGAGCAACGCCGAGACGCTGCTATCCAGACTACCGGCCGGAACGCGCGTGATCCCGACGATCTATGCCGAACCCGAATGGCGGATCGCGTTCATTGCGCATCTCGCGGATCGGGCGTGCGTGGGGCGATGCTTTGTATATTCGAACTACGAACCATCCTCGAAGCAATTTCGCGTGCGGGTAGCGAAGGGCGGCAACTGGATCGTGTCGGATTCGCCGGACGATGCGAACGATATGCAGGGGGGAGGCTACGATATCCAGCAGGGCGATCTGCCGCTTAAGCAGCTATATCAATGCGAACAAAGGGATTTGACGAAGCTTTGTCTGCGGGACCTGGCGCAAGGGGAGAATACCGGGACGTTCGGGTTTCGGCCAGAACGATAGGGCGAAGAGGGATGCGCCGGGGGCGCTCCAGGAAGTTAACATAATCCTCAGTTTTGTTAACTAGCAGGGAATGCATGGCGGCGACGAGGTTGCCCGCCGCTTTTGTTGAGCCTCGAGACAAATTGGCTCTTGCAGCAGTCCAATTCCGTGTAAAATTGGCTCAGGGTGAGAGACAATGCTCCCGGTACACCTCCAGCCTGAGAGTCACGTTCCACTTTATGTCCAACTGCGCGACCAACTGCGCGCTTTGGTGCACGCAGGCGATTTGCGGCCCGGCGATCGCATCCCCGCGAGCCGCGAACTGGCGACCATGCTTGGCGTTCACCGCACCACGGTGGCGAATGCGTACGCGGAATTGGAGTCGGAGGGCCTGATTCAGGGACACGTTGGCAGAGGCACGTTTATCCGCGGGAATGGCAATGGCCTGAAGATTACGCCGCCGGCGCCCCCGGTTTTGAATGGGTCGAACGGGATACGTTGGGAGCTGCTGTTTGCGGACGAGCGAAGCGATGAGATTTTGAGCCGCCTGACTGCGAGCGCACCTGAAGATGCATTGTCGTTCGTGATGGCGCGCCCGGCGCAGGAATATTTTCCGGTCGAGGAACTCCTGACGTGTGTCAGCGCGGTGCTGAAACGCGAAGCGCACGACGTGCTAAACCTTGGCCCGTCGGACGGGTATGGTCCGTTGAAGGAAGCGCTGATCGAGTTGCTGCGCAAGGAAGGGTTGACCGTCAAGGACGAGAACCTTCTGATCACCGACGGCTGCCAGCAATCTCTTGATTTGATCAGCAAGGCATTTGTGCGACCGGGGGACTCCGTGATCTTGGAGAATCCAACGTATCCGGGCGCGGTGGCGATTTTCAACGGAGCGCGCGCGCGTTGTCTGGGTGTGCCGGTACATACGCATGCGGAGCCAGGAACTTCGCTGGGGATCGACGTCGAGGCTCTGGAAGCAACTCTGGCCGCAAACCGCGTGAAATTAATTGTGCTGACTCCGGACTTCCAGAACCCAACGGGCACCTCGATGCCGCTGGTTTCGCGGCGCAAAGTGCTGGATCTGGCTGGGCGCTATCAGGTGCCCGTCGTGGAAGATCATATTTACGCGCGCTTACACGCGCGCGACGAACGCGTGCCGTCGCTCAAGCAGTTGGATCGTTCGAATCTGGTGATTCACATCGACAGCTTTGCGAAAGTGGCCTTTCCGGGACTGCGCGTGGGATGGATTGTGGCACCGGCCCCGGCCATCGAGCGGTTGCGGGTCGTCAAGCAGACTACCGATTTGCACACCGACCAACTGGCACAGTCGGTGCTGGCGGAGTTCCTGCGGCGAGGACTGTTCACCAAGCACGTCGCGAAGATGCGCAAGGTTTACGCCTCGCGCCTAATGGCGCTGGATGAAGCGCTTCGGAAGCACATGCCGGAGGATACGCGTTGGACGAGGCCGGAAGGCGGAATGTGCTTGTGGCTGGAGCTGCCGCCGGGGTTCGATGCCAGCGAACTCTTGATTCATGTGAAAGAGCGCGGCGTGCTGTTTGCGCCAGGCCGCTACTTCTACGTACAGGGGCCGCTGCCGAATACCTTGCGGCTGGGTTTTGCTAGCTTGGACGAGAAGCAAATCGCTCGGGGCGTGGCCACCCTGGCGGATTTGCTCAAAGTCGAAATGCGAAAGCGTCAGCGCGGGGTGCGACGCGCCGAGCGAAGTCGCGTGGCTTTGGTTTGAGGAGAGCCATAGAACAACAGGCCGCAAAGACCCAGCGAGACAATCGAAGTAAGGGAACAAGGCGGACTCTTTGAGTACAACGAGCGATACGATTCGATTGGAGCCGAATCCCACCAATGGCTGCTTTGGGTGCGGCGGCGCGAATGAGTCTGGCATGAAGTTGACGTTCGACCAGGACAATGGCGGGCGGAAGATCGTGGGACGCTTTGTACTGGGCGCGCGTTATCGCGGCGGTGGGGGAGTCGCACATGGCGGAATCATCGCTTTGCTCCTGGATGAAGCAATGGGAAAAGTCTCCCGATTTCGCGATGTGCGGGCGGTGACGGCGGAGCTCACCGTGGAATATCTGAAACCGGTGAGCGTCGAGAACGAAATCTTTGTTGAAGCGCACGAAGAGGAGCAGTTACGGAAGGGAAGAAACCTGTTTCACGTGGGAGAGATTCGGGATGCCGCGGGAACGGTTCTAGCGCGCGGGCGGGGAAGATTTGTGATTGTAGGCCAGCCGCAGCGGGAGGGCTTGGCGGTATAGGATAAGTTTGGAAGTGACGAGACAAGAGTTTGAAATTCAGAGGAGAAGCGAAATGGACGCGAAGAAAGTGAATGGAAGCGGAAACGGTAAGGCAAGCGCCGCGAACGAGTGGCGAGTAAAAGTCGGACTGGCGGAGATGCTCAAGGGCGGGGTCATCATGGACGTGACCAACGCGCAGCAGGCCAAGATCGCTGAGCAAGCCGGAGCTTGCGCGGTGATGGCGCTGGAGCGCGTGCCTTCGGATATTCGCAAAGAAGGTGGCGTAGCGCGCATGGCGTCGATCAAGGTGATTCGCGAGATTATGGCGACGGTGACGATTCCGGTGATGGCCAAAGTGCGCATTGGGCACTTCGCGGAAGCCGAAGTACTGCAGGCGCTCGAGGTTGATTTCATCGATGAAAGCGAAGTACTGACGCCCGCGGACGAGGAAAATCACATCTGGAAGCACGATTACCGCGTGCCGTTTGTTTGCGGAGCGCGCAACCTCGGCGAGGCGCTGCGACGCGTCGCGGAAGGTGCGGCGATGATTCGCACGAAGGGGGAAGCGGGGTCCGGGAACGTAGTCGAAGCAGTACGCCATATGCGCACGATCGTCAGTCAGATGAAGCGCCTGACCACTATGCGCGACGATGAATTAATGCGTGAAGCCAAAGAGCTGGGTGCGCCGCTGGATTTGATCCGGCAAGTGGCGAAGACCGGGAAATTGCCGGTGCCCAATTTTTCTGCGGGCGGCATTGCGACTCCGGCGGATGCGGCGCTCGTTCGCAAGCTGGGAGCTGAGGCGGTGTTTGTCGGCTCGGGAATCTTCAAGTCGAGCGATCCGGAAGCGCGCGCGAAAGCGGTGGTGAAGGCGACCACGCACTTTGAGGATGCGCGGGCGGTACTGGAGGCGAGCGAGGAACTCGGCGAGGCGATGCCGGGGCTCGACATCCGGCAGATGGACCCGAAGGACATGTTGTCGACGCGTGGGTGGTAAAACCGTCGCGGAGCGGTGGCAGCGCTGTCGCGCGTATCAGCCCGGGCGGGGCAAACCCCGCCCCACGGAGGCAGGGACCGTTGAAGATAGGGATTCTGGCGGTGCAGGGGGATTTTGAGGCGCATGCAGCGATGCTTGCCGGCTTGGGCGTGGAGAGCGTGGAAGTTCGCACGCCTGAGGACCTCGCGGGCTGCGACGGATTGATTTTGCCGGGTGGAGAAAGCACCACGCAACTACAGTTTCTACGCGAAGAAGGGTTGGACGAAGCAATCCGGAGGTTTGCCGAGGACGACAAAGCGATTTTTGGAACGTGCGCTGGTGCAATCCTGCTGGCTTCGGAGGTCAAAAATCCGCGGCAGGATTCTTTGGCGCTGTTGGACATGACTGTGCTCCGCAACGCGTACGGGCGTCAGGTCCATAGTGACGTCGTCCGCGGGCCCTCGAGTTTGCGCAAAGAACCCCTGGAAATGGTATTTATTCGCGGGCCGGTGATTGAGCGTGTAGGGCCCCATGTCGAAGTGCTGGCGGAATATGCGGGGAAACCAGCGTTGGTGCAGAAGGGCCATATCATGGCGTCTGCATTTCATCCGGAATTGACGAACGACACCACCGTTCACGAGCGCTTCCTACGAATGGCGGCCGAGCGAACGGAGCGAGAAGTGAAGCAAGCGGGCTAAGCAGCGAGCCAATCCGGGCTCGCCGGAACGTAAGCCACAGGAGAATACTTGCGCCGGGAAAAGACCAGCGTATCGCAGGAAGATTACCTGAAGGCCATCTGGGAGATGCTTGAAGAAGACCAGACGCCGATCAGCGCGCGTCTGGCAGAGGAACTTAACGTTACGCCTCCGGCGGTGACCGCGGCTTTGAAGCGCATGACGCGCGACGGGCATGTGCGCGTGGATCGTGCCGGCCGCATCGATCTCACCAAAAAAGGCAAGCAAGTGGCCGAGCGTTTGGCGCTGCGGCACCAACTTGCGGAAATGCTGCTGACGGATGTGATCGGTCTTTCCTGGGCCAAGGCTCACGATGAGGCGGAGCGCATGGAACACGCGATTTCTCCGGAAGTCGAGAGCCTCTTACTGAAGAGATTCGCAGACAAGAAGAGTTGCCCTCATGGCGTGCCGATGCGCGGCGGAATTGCGACTTTGCGGCGTCAAGGCGCAGTGCTCTTGTCTGATCTGCGCGCCAGTGAGCAGGGAGAAATTCTGTGCGTGTATGAGAAGGATGCGCAATTTCTGGAGTTTTTAGAGAATCTCGAGTTGCGCCCCGAGACACGCGTGGAAGTAAAGAAGCGCGAATACGATGAGACCATGACCCTGCGCGCGTCGGGCCGCACGATGCATCTGGGAAAGCCGGCGACCAGCCGAATCTGGGTGCGGCGTCTGGAAGTATAGGTTGTTCGCAGCATTGATCGTCTCACTTGTTCATTTCCTCGCTCCATCGATTTCCAAGACAGGCCTGTGCCTTACGCGCGGTCGTCCAAAAGCGATTTCAGACGGGCGTAGCCGGTACGACTCACCGGCAGTCGTGTGCCGTCGGCAAGTATCGCCAGCCGGCTGTCCTTGCCGTAGGGTTCGATGCGCACGACACGTTCGAAATTGACGATATACGAGCGGTGGATGCGGACGAAGCGTGCGGGATCGAGACCGGCTTCAACGCTGGCGATAGTTTGTTGCTTGAGATGCTTGGAGCCTTGCGTTGCCAGTGCCACGTAATCGTCCTGCGCTTCCACGTAGTCCAGCTTGGCTGCGGGAATTAGCGTCACGCGCGTGCCGTCTCTGACGACGAGCCTTTCGAGATACTGCTGTGGAGGACGCGCAGCCGCGGCAAGGTCCCGAGCAAGCGGCGTTTTGTCGCCGATGCGCTTTTTCGCGCGCTCGAGGGCGCCTTCAAAGCGTTCACGCCCGATAGGTTTCAGTAGATAGTCGACGGCATGAACTTCGAACGCCTTCATTGCGTATTGGTCGTACGCCGTCACAAAGATCACCGCGATATCGCGGTCGATCAACTCCAGCACATCGAAGCCGCTGAGTTTGGGCATCTGCACGTCGAGGAACACCAAATCGGGCTTGTGCTCGGCGACCGCTTTTACGGCCTCGAAACCGTTGGCGCACTCCGCCAGAATCTGCACTTCCGGATGGGTTTGCAGCAGTTCACGAAGTACCTGACGCGCCAATTCTTCGTCATCAACGATCAGTGCGCCAATTATCCGCTCCGCTGCGCCGCTCATGGCCGCACCTCCTGGCGTTCCGCAGGGAGTGACAGGTTTACTTGAAAGCGGGAAGCATCGGCAGTCACGCGCATGCTCGCCGATTTCTGATAGCGCGCTTCCAGGCGCTGGCGCACATTCTGCAGTCCAATTCCACCGCGATGAGCGGGCGTGGATTCCGCGTCAAACGTGTTTTCCACCAGGATCGAAAGGCGACCGGCCTGACAGTCTGCCGCCAGACGAATGAACCCGCCGTCAGGCAGGTTCGCAACACCGTGCGCGACCGCGTTCTCGATGAGCGGTTGCAACAAGAGAGGCGGAACCAGTATCGTCTTGCATTCCTCGGCGACGTCCTCGGTCATTTGCAGTCGCGAACCGAAACGCACTTTTTCAATGGCCAGAAAACGATGGATTAGCGACAGCTCTTCGGAAAGCGGAATGCTGGATTTTTCGCCCAGCCCTAGTGTCATGCGCAGAAACTCCGCAAGCAGAATGCACATTTCCCGAGCTCTTGCTGGATCGCTGCTGGTGAGCGCGCTAATGGAATTTAGGCTGTTGAACAAGAAGTGCGGGTTGACCTGGGCCTTCAGCGCCTTGAGCTCCGCATCGCGAGCCAAAACGCTCGTTTCCAACACACGAGCCTCGGCAGCCCGTGAGGCTTCCAGTGCGATCAGCACATAGAAAAAGCCGACATTGACCAAATAGAGAAGCACGCCGCTGAGCATCAGGATTGCGGAATGCGCGTCGTAGCGTGCAGCCAGGCCCTGGAAGGAGGGCGAAGTCGACAAGGCGTGCGCGTACAATCGGCCAATCTGCGCCCACACGAAACTCAAAACAAACGCGGCCACAAGGTGCGTGACGAAAACGCGGGCGATGCCAGAGGAACGCAGCGGCGTGGCTCGGCAGGTGTACCAGGCCGAGAGACACGCCGCCGCAAACAACACGGCCATCGGCACGATGATCACCGCAGCTTCGAGCGTCCCGATTCCACCGGACACCTTGATGAGGAAGACAAGCAGGCAGCTGAGCGGCAGCCACACCGCGAGATACGCGCCAAGGTAGGAGCGGCGAGTCAGAAGCGGGTGCATGGCTCGGCTTAGTTTTTAACCTCGATGCCGCCAAAAAGCACTTGTCCGGTGATGACCAGGGTCTTGGTGCCGGTGCCGCTGGCCGAGGGATTGCCAGTTCCACGCGTTGTGTCCGTGTAACCACCGAACAGAGTCTGGTTGCGGGCTTCGACGCGCCAGTGATCGGGAACCCGAATTTCGACGCCGCCGAAGATGACGTTGATGTCCATGACGGCTTCTTCGCCTTCCATCTCGGCATCGCGGAAATCCAGTTCGACGCCACCGAAAACGGCACTGACGCTGCCATATTTGAAGTCCTTGACGCTGACGCGGCGCTCGACACCCCCAAAAACGGAAGTCGCATTCATGGAATTCGCCGCGCCGGAAACCCTGGTCTTAAACCGACGGGCTCTGAACGAACCCCAGATCATCATGGCGCCGGCGGCGATGATCGCCAATGGCCAAAGGTCCGCCCACCGGAAGTGAATGATGCCCAGATTGTCCAGTTGGAAGAGAATGCCGATGACGACGAGAAAAGCCCCCTTGGGCCACTGTCCTGTGTCGGTCAGGTTCACTATTCCGGCGATGACCAGGAGCAAGGGCCAGAAACGCCACAGGTTGCCCGCAGCGATTATGCCGACGTGATCGAGCAGGAGGATTACTCCGATCGCGCAGATGGCCCCTCCAAGGATCATTCCTTGAGCTGGCTGGCTGCGTTTCGCTTTGTCACGAATGCTGTTGGCGATCCGGTCGTGGATGTCGCGGTGGATCGAGTCCTTCAGCGGGTCTTTGTCGAAGCCGGTCATCGCGCGTTCTCCACGGTACCTTTGCGAAGCAGAATTAACCCGGACAGGATACCTGCGAGTGCGAGGAATGATACCAATATCCCATAGGCGAAGGGCAGAAGCGCAGCGGGATGAAACGCGATCGTCCGGAGCAACTTGAGGAGGGCCAATGTCACTGCAGCAGGCGCGCCCAGAGCGTCGATTCCCAGGGTCGCGAGAAGATGCGGCAAGCTCGCGGCCCCCAGGCCCGCATCGGTCAACAACAGCAACACGCCGAGCGTCAAAAACACGGTTCCCGCCTGCGCACCCCGATTGCGGCCCGAATTGTTGCGTTGCGCCATTTGCGACCTCCCGTTCCTGCTCTACTGTTTGGCGGGGTCAGAATAGAGACGCACGGAGGTCGGAGCACGGGCTATTCGGGGAAAGCACAGTGTCGACCGGCGAATGACGGGCCAGGGAGGGCGAACGCCGGATGATTACCCGAGTGCGCAAGATCGAGTCTCGTACGGCGTTTGGTCCGCTACACCATCCGCTCACCGCTGCACCGCTACACCGGAGTTGCAAAAAAACTCGATTGGCACTAGTTTATGCGGAATCTCAAGCGTCGGTTGCTGGAACGATTCGCCCTCAACGGAGGATTTCCCAATGACTTCGCAAACGGCCGCAGGTGGCGGTGTACGAGGAGAACGCTGGCGGTGGCTCCTGTATGTGGCGATGGCGTTTGCCGGAGCCTTGTTGACCTTCGTGGGTGCGCGGGCGCAACAGAGGGCTACAGATGAGGCTACGTTCCGCACCCGTATCGATGCCTACTGCGCCGCATGGAGCACTGGCGACGCGGACGCCCCAGCGAAGTTTTATGCGAAGGACAACGGCCTGATTTTCTACGACATAACGCCATTCGCTTATCACGGATGGAAGGAATACCACGACGGGGTGCAGAAAGCGGTCTTCGCCAACATGGCGAGTGGAACCCTGACCGCGGGCAAGGATCTGAACGTTACGCGGCACGGAACAGTTGCGTGGACCTCCGTTACCATGCATTTCGCGGAGAAAGCGAAGGACGGGAAGACCTCGGACACCGACATCCGCTACACGGGAATATGGGAGAAGCGCGGCGCAAACTGGCTTCTCGTTCACGAGCACTTGTCCGCGCCTCTGAGCTGAGCGGTATGGGTTTGAGCCGTAGATTAGGCGCAATAGGTTTAGGCGCGATGGGCTTAAGATAAGCCGGTAACTCGAAAACAGCGGGGCTCTCCCACGCGAATGCTGACGATGTTGCGGTATTACTGGATTGCCGCCAAAGGCTACCGGCTGAATCCCTGGAATAGCCCGTACCTGCGCTGGCGATTTGAGACTTTCCTTGGGCCGGAAGCGGCCGCAATGACCGCCGGCAAATTCTTTCATTTAACCTGGAAGTATCGAGTCCAGATGGAGCGCTTCCTCGATTGGGCCGATGAGCGCAAGCGCGCCCAGCGCCACTAGTCCGCACTGTTTCGCGGATTGATGTTATGTCGGTAACTCCCTGCGTGCATTTCCGCTGCCTGAACAAATGTTGCGTAGCGACGGGCGTATACTAATGGAGTGCGAAAGGGGGGTCGATGAACGGCCTGAAGATCCTCCAGAAGACGGAGACCTTGCACGAGGCGCGCTGGTGCGAAGCCGATGCCAATGGGCGCGTGCATTGTTATCTCTGTCCGCGTCACTGCCATATTAATCCGGGACAAGCTGGGTTTTGCTTTATCCGGGTGAACCAGGGCGGTAGGCTCTACAGTCTGGGTTATGGGGCGCCTGCCGCACTTCAAATCGATCCTATCGAAAAGAAACCGTTGAACCATTTTCTGCCCGGGACGCGTGTGTTCAGCATGGGCACCGCGGGCTGCAATATGGGCTGCTTTTTCTGCCAAAACTGGGACATTTCCAAGTCGCGGCAGGACCAGGTGCACTCGCAACCCGTGCCGCCGGAAGATGTGCCGCTGCTCGCGCTGAAGTACGGTTGCGATTCCATTGCGTTTACGTACAACGAGCCGACCATCTGGGGCGAGTATGTCATCGACATCTGTAAAGCGGCGAAATCGCGCGGGTTGAAGACGGTAATGGTTTCAAACGGGTACATCACCCGCGAGGCGTTTCACGACATTTACGACCACATCGATGCGGCGAACATTGACCTCAAGGGCTTTACCGAGAATTTTTACGGGAAAATCACGCTGACACATTTGGCCCCGGTGCTCGAAACCTTGCAATGGTTAAAAAACGAGACGAAGGTCTGGTTCGAGATCACTAACCTGATGATTCCGGGATTGAACGATGAACCGGAAGAGACGCGGAAGCTCGCGCAATGGATTTTGGACAAACTCGGGCCGGATGTGCCGCTGCATTTCACCGCGTTTCATCCGGACTTCAAACTACGCGACAAGCCACGCACTCCACCCGAGACGCTTCACACTGCGCGGTGCATTGCGCGCGAAGTGGGACTCCACTACGTGTACGAAGGAAACATCTACAGCGACGGATCGAATACGCTCTGCCCAAAGTGCGGCGAATTGCTGGTACGCCGCTCGTGGCATGACGTCTTGGAGAATCATTTGCAGGACGGAGCATGCGCGCGTTGCGGGTTTGAGATCGCGGGAGCGTGGGCAGGCGGCGCACAACAGGGGCGAGTTAGAACCGCTCGCGAGGCCCAATCGACTGCGAACAGATACGCGCACCTCAACCTCTAGGCGACTCTGCTTTCTCGCTGGAGCAGCGCAAGTGCAAAAAACTTCGTCACCAGGTCACGAGTCTGCGTGCGAAGGAATAGTAACCGGGACCAACCCGCATCGAGTGGTGCCACGCCACGGGAAACGCCCACCAGACCAAGCCTCCCAGGATTGCTTGCCCAAGCGTCAGAGGCAGGATGTTGCGTTGGCGTGCGAACAGCAAGCACATGCCAAACCCGCCGATCAGCGTAACCGGGATGAGAACGGGATTCGGCCAATGCAGCGCCGCAAAGATCACGCTGGAAAGCAGTGCCGCGGCCACAGAGCGTTCGCAGGCGGCAAGGAATCGATTCATTAGGTAGGAATTAACCGCAACCTGCTGCAAAAGACAAAAGGAAAAGTAGCCCACGAAGCGGCGATGGTCGATCAAATGTTCTGGCAGGTGACGAAGTGCTCCCAGCCCCAGTCCTATGACGCACACCGCCGCGATGAAAACCGCAAACACAGGCAGACCTTGGCGCGTTGCGGGCCAGAGATTGTCTGCGCGCCAGCCAAGTGTTTTTGGTGTGTCGTGGTGCAGCAGAAAGCTGGCAGTCAGCCAAACCGGGAAAATGATCCACGAGAGCGGATGCGCGGCTTGCCAAAACCAAATGAACAATCCGACCAGAGCAGAGAAGAGAAGCGCTTCGAGGAAGGTTAGGACTCGTCCGGAGAGCGCCATCTAATGAACTGTTTCGGTGGATCCTTCGCCAGAGTCGTCCACGTCGATCAGACGCAGAGCGCTTTGAAACAGGCGCTCGATGTCCTGCTCGCTGACCAGCTTGGGAGTGAGCAGGTCGTCGAGGTCGAAATCAGGGAATCCGCGATTGGTAACGCGCGCGGGAAGCGACTGCAACAACGCCTTGGAGTCGACAGCGCCCAAGGCACGAATTTCTTCAAACAGGACCCGCTGCAGGGGATCCTCGAACTTCGATGGATCCACGAGCCCGCACAACTCGACCCGAGTGACCGGCTTGACCAGCACCGAACATAGCAACCGAAGCAAGTCGCGTTCAGCGGCGATGTGTTCGGCGGCGGCGGAAACTGTCATGGTGTTCCCGTGCGTGTGGAATCGGCCGCGGACGTTGGCAACTGCTCGCGAATGAGGTCTTCGACGCGCTGCCAGACGTGCTGATCGCATTCGATCTCAATATGGCTTCTCATGAACACGCGTGTGTACCACGGATACTGCTTGCAGGAGATGGGATTGGCAGAGTAGTCCATGCGGAAGTTGCCGAGAATCTGAGTGCGAGATGTATCGGCAGCCTGGATTTTTTGCTGACCACGGATAAGCCCTTTGTCCTGGTAGAAATTTGCCGCCAAGCGAACGTTATTGGGAATGATGGCGTCGTTCTGACCCGACTTCGCGACGCTATCGACCTGGATGGTGAGCAGCACCGGAACGCCATCTTTCTGGAGACTGCGTGCGAGCGCCACGACCGCACTGGCTCCCCAGCTGTGGCCGTACAGAATAATGCGGGCGGCTCTCTTCTGCTGGTCGGTCAGGTTGCCGTTGCGGCCTGCGCCAAGAAGATGCAGAACCAAATCGTGGGCGTCGCCCATGCGGCGGTTTTCGAATGTTTCGACGTGAACGTTGGCGGGGTAGTCTTTTTGCAGACTTCGCGCGACCTGCACGGTGCTGTGGACCGCGTCGTCGCGACGCACGAATCCGCCAAGAAATCCTAAAACGACCACGGGAGCGGAAGCACCAAGAACCGGTCCGGACTCTACAGCAGCCGCTGTCGGGGGGACTTCGGCCGCCTTTGACGTGGGGCTATCGGCGCTGACGCACATAACCGGGAAACACAACAGTACCGTGGCCAGGCTTCGAAAACACCGCATCGGTTTGCGTTCCCGGCGAATCGAATTTAAGAACATCACGCTAGGTGAGATGATATCCCTTAGTGCGAGGTTACTTCGAAAGGGGCGTTCTCGATGGCACCGCGGCACCGGGTCTTGATCCTGGGTGGTGGATTTGCTGGGTTGAATGCGGCGCAAAAGCTCAAGCGCGCTCCCGTCGATGTGACGCTGGTCGATCGGCGTAATTTTCATTTGTTTCAGCCGCTCCTGTATCAAGTAGCGACCGGTTCGCTCTCGCCGGGGGAAATTGCGGCGCCCTTGCGTGGTGTCTTAAGCCGCCAAAAGAACACGCAGGTGCTTCTGGGCGAAGCAGTGGACATCGATCCGGACGCAAAACGCGTCATTCTGCGGGATGGCGCGGCCTTAGAATACGATTCGCTCATTGTAGCAACAGGCTCGAAAACTTCCTATTACGGAAATGATGCATGGCGAGACTGGGCTCCCAGTCTCAAAACCGTCGAAGAAGCTACCGCAATCCGGCACAAAATTCTATATGCATTCGAATGGGCCGAGCGCTCCGCCACCGAAGCAGAAGCGCGAGCATGGCTCACGTTTGTAATTGTGGGGGCCGGCGCGACCGGTTTGGAACTCGCCGGGGCTCTGGCCGAGATCGCAAACGAAACGCTCAAACACGACTTCCGGCGCATTAATCCCACCGAAGCCCGCATCATCATCGTTGAAGGCGGCGAACGCGTTTTGAGCGCCTACCCGCCGGACTTGTCCGCAAAGGCCGAGAAACTGGTCGAAAAACTTGGCGTAGAAATCCGTAAAGGCGTGATGGTTACCGGAGTCGATGAAAACGGCGTTACCTATAAACAGGGCGACCAGGTCGGGAAATTCGCTGCAAAAACGGTTTTGTGGGCGGGGGGCGTGGTAATTACTGCGTTTGGTAAGAAGCTGGCCGAGCGTGCCCACGCGGAGACCGACCGCAGCGGGCGCATCAAAGCGAAGCCGGATTTGACCGTCCCAAACTACCCCGACATTTTCGTCACCGGAGACCTGGCGCTGGTGGAAGGGAAGAACAGCAAGCCGCTCCCGGGCGTCGCACAGGTAGCCATCCAGGGAGGCGCTTACGCCGCGAAAACGATTCGCAAGCGGCTAGAGGGGGAAACGGACGTACCCGCGTTTCACTATTTCGATAAAGGCGACATGGCGGTAATCGGTCGAGCTTCGGCGGTCGCCAATATTTTTGGATTTCACGTTTCGGGCCTGCCCGCGTGGCTGATTTGGTTGTTCATTCACTTGATGTACATCGTAGAGTTTCAAAATCGCGTGCTCGTTTTCGTGCAGTGGGGATTCGAATATCTCACCTTCAGTCGGGGGGCGAGACTGATCACCGGCACCGCCGAAACCGATGTCGACAAGCAAACAAAAACCGCCGAAAGAGCTCATTCGCAAACTTAGCAACTCCCCGCGCCGCTCAGGCGTTCCCTGTATTGCCCGGTGCGAACTTATCACCGATCATCTCAGCAGTTTCGGGCGGTGAGATGTTGACGGAGTCTTCATTGCGTTCCCCCACCCAACACACGCAGGAGTGCCCTTCGCTTCTCCCTAAATCTTCGCGCCTTCCCCTTCTAGCCCTTCTGGCAATGGCGCTGGTGACGGCAACAACGCCCTCTGGCAACACAGTCCGCGCACAGCAGTTGCCATCGGGCGCCAATGAATTCGCCCGCGACGTTCTTCGTCACGAGATCGGAGCCCAATCCCAGGACAACGCCCTGTGGTGCTATTGCGAGCAAAAGCAAGACGATGGCACGCGCAAACTCCTGCACGTCTGCCAAACCAAACAGGGGGAAATCGACCGTCTCGTTGCAGTTGGTGGACAGTCTCTCACTCCGGGGCAACTAAAAGCCGAGGATCACCGAATCGAAGAGCTAATCTCTCGCCCTGCAGAAATGCGACAGCGCCAGAAAAAGGAACACGAAGACGCCGACCAAGCGCGAAATCTCCTGCGTATGTTTCCCGACGCCTTCCGGTTTCAGTACGACGGCACGCAGGGATCTCTGGTCCGGCTAGAATTCACTCCCAATCCGAAATTCCGTCCATCCGACCACGCTGCAAAAGTCTTCCATCATATGACTGGGACCATGCTGATCGATCCGCAGCAGAAGCGCTTGGCGTCGATCGACGGAGTGCTCACCAGCGAAGTCAAATTCGTTGGCGGCGTCTTCGGTCATCTCGACAAAGGCGGAACCTTCTCGGTCCGGCAAGAAGAGGTGAACCCGCATTTCTGGGAAGTGACTGCGATGCACGTGCATATGCACGGCAAAGCTCTGCTCTTTAAAACCATCGCCGTTCAGGAGGACGAAACCTATTCCGATTTCCACTCGGTGCCCGGCGACACAACTCTCCTACAAGCTGCAGAATTCCTCAAGCAGCAGGGCTCCCGCGGCCTTCCGCAAGCACAAGCGAAAAACTAAAGACCGGTTGCTAGGCGCCCTACGAATCCAGTTGTACGATTTCGCGGGCCCGCATGAGCCTTGGTCTTATTCTACCCGGTGAAGAACTTTGTCCTGCGAAGGCATCCCCACGTAGCAGGAGTGCATCCATTTGACTCATATGGCGACTCCGGCGGAGACAACCGTTTCAGCGGCACGACCAGCAGCTACCTCCAACTACAGAGAGCACGTAAACCCGCAGTGGGTCACGCTGCTGACCTTGCTGGGCATGAATGTCGAGTACGAACGCTGCCTGGACTGTGAGTTGTTCACGAAAGACGGCCGACGCATTCTGGACTTCTTGTCGGGCTACTGCGTTCACAATGTGGGGCACAACCATCCCTACATCATTCAGGCGCTGAAAGATGAGTTGGACAAGTGCGGCCCCGCGATGGTGCAAAGCCACGTGCCGGAAATCGCTGGCGAACTGGCCGGGCGTTTGTGTGCATTGAGCGGCGGGCAACTGGAAAAGGTGTACTTCGGCAGTAGTGGCAGCGAGGGCGTGGAAGCGGCCATCAAATTTGCGCGAGCTGCCACCGGTCGCGACGGAATCGTGTTCGCGAAGAGCAGTTTTCACGGATTGACCGCTGGCGCGCTGTCATTAATGAATGACGCGTTTTGGCGCGATGGATTCGGCCCACTTCTGGCGGACACCCACGGAGTCCCGTACGGCGACGCAGCGGCACTCGAGAGTGCACTAGCAAGTAAGCGACAGGCCGCATTCGTGGTCGAGCCCCTTCAAGCGGAGGGGGGAATTCAGGTGCCCACGCGCGGCTATTTGCAGAAAGCGGAGGAACTATGTCGCCGGACGGGCACGCTCTTCGTGCTGGATGAAGTGCAGACGGGAATGTACCGTACCGGGACATTTCTGGCCGCGCATCAATTTGACGTCCTCCCTGACATGGTCGTGATGGCCAAGGCGCTTAGTGGCGGTTTGATGCCGGTCAGCGCAGTTCTCATGACCGATAAAATCTATCACTCGGTCTATTCTTCGCTGAAGCGCGCGGTCGTCCACACCTCTACATTCAGCGAAAACAGCTTATCCATGCGAGCCGGACTGGCCACGTTGGACGTTCTGGAACGCGAGGATCTTGGCACGCGTGCACTGCAACTCGGCGAAACATTTCGGGCGAAGTTGCGCTGTGAGTTGGCAGGCTTCGAGATGGTCAAGGAAGTCCGGGGCATGGGTCTGTTGAGCGGAATCGAATTCGTTCCGCCAAAGAAATTCGCGTTTCGCGCCTTGTACGAAGGGTTTAGTCAAATCCATCCGGCGATGTTTGGGCAGATCGTGGTGATGCGGATGTTTCGCGAGAAGGGAATCCTGACGCAGATCTGCGGCAACAACTTCATGGTTCTGAAGGCCGCCCCGCCTTTGACGGTGACTCCCGAACAGTTGGATGAATTCGTCAGCGCGATTCGCGACGTAGTTGAACTCGCGCAGACCTCCCCGGGATTCTGGACCGAAGCGTTGGGCATGGCCCGCCGCGCGGTCAACATCTAGACGTTCCTTTCTTGGCGACTCAGTGGTGCAACAAACGCAGTAAGTGGAATCGCCGAACGACGGAACTCTCATGAGGACGAGTTAAACGCTGGTCGGCGGGGAGCGCCAGATACTGGTGTCGAGAAAGGCGGGCGAGTGGTTAACCCAGGGCAGTATACAGACGTGTTCGTAGTTGGCGGAGGGCCAGCCGGCTTAGCGGCTGCTATCGCCGCGCGCCAAAAGGGATTCGAGGTCGTCGTCGCGGACGGATGGGCGCCTCCTATCGAAAAACCCTGCGGCGAGGGGTTGATGCCGGAGACTCGGGCTAGCTTGCGAGCCATGGGTGTCGCAATAAACTCAACGGATGGTCAGATTTTCTCCGGTATATCTTTCGCGCAGGAGGGAGCGCAGGTCGCCGCAGAATTTCCCCAAGGACCTGGGATCGGAATGCGCCGCACACTCCTGCACGAACGCATGGTTGCGAGGGCTGGAGACTGTGGCGTTGAGCTTCTATGGAGGACGCCCGTCACTGGCATCGACTCCGAAGGTGTGCACCTTGTCGGCCGTAAAATTCGGGCGCGCTGGATCGTTGGCGCTGATGGACTAGGCTCGCGCGTACGGCGGTGGAGCGGGCTAGGCGCCGCTATAGTCAGAAGTCAGCGATTTGCCATCCGGCGGCACTATCGCGTGCGACCGTGGTCGAATTACATGGAAATTTATTGGGGACGTCACATACAAGCATACGTCACACCGTTAGGCAGGGATGAAGTTTGCGTCGTTGTAATGGCCGAGCGTGTGGAACACACTTCCTTTTACGAAGCGCTTCAGGACTTACCGGATCTGGCGCAACACCTCGCTGGCGGCGAACTCAGCAGCCGCGAGCGCGGTGCGGTGACCAGCGCTCGCTCGCTCTATCACGTACAGCGGGGAAGTGTCGCTTTGGTCGGCGACGCGTCGGGAAGCGTGGACGCCATCACTGGTGACGGACTGCGGTTAGCTTTTCACCAGGCTGCCGAACTAGCGGACGCAATGCGGGAGGGCGACTTGAGGCCGTACGAGCAAGCCCACCGGGAACTCGCCAGACGCCCCATGTGGATGGGCGATTTGATGTTGTTGCTCGGTCGCAATCCGCGCATTCGAAGTCGGGTAATTCGCGCTCTGCGGAGCAAGCCGGACCTGTTCGCGCGCCTGTTGGCAACCCACGTAGGGGAAACAGATACTACGGAACTTCTATGGGCCGGAGCGCAGCTCAGTTTGCGCCTCCTCAATATCTAGGGAAACAAGGAAACGCATGAAGGCTTTGGGACTGAAATCCGCAACATTGGGAGCCCTGGGTGCACTCGGCGGCGCACTGCTGATCTCGGCCTCGGTAGCCCCGCCCCGGCTGCAAACCCCGGAAGCCGCCGCTTCGGAGATCGTCCTCACAGTCAACCCGGCTCAATCAACCGTACATTGGAGCGTTGGCAGCACGCTGCACCTGGTGCACGGCACATTCGCCGTGAAAAAAGGCACATTGCGTTTCGACCCAGAAACAGGGCACGCTGGCGGAGAAATCGTCGTCAACGCGACCAGCGGCGAAAGCGGGAACAATTCACGCGACGCCCGCATGCACAAGGAGATTCTTGAGACCCCGAAATACCCCGACGTAATCTTCCACCCCACACAGCTCGAAGGCAAAGTGGCCGTGTCTGGACCGTCCGATGGACAGCTTCACGGCGTTTTTTCCGTTCACGGCGCGGACCACGACCTCATCGCGCCGGTTCACGCAGAGCTGTCGGGCGATCACTGGAAGGGAACTGCCAAATTCGAAGTGCCGTACGTGAAATGGGGAATCAAAGACCCCAGCAACTTCTTATTGAAAGTAAAACCGCTCGTAAACGTGGAACTAGAGTTGTCCGGCGAAGTCAAAACTCCGAAATAGGATTCTTTGACTCGCGCTCGGCACCCAGAATCAGCGCGATTCTCTCATTTGATTGCGAACGTTCGCAGCTTGCTTTCCAAGAGCCGCGCACGTGGGTCTTTGCAAATGCTTCACAGCTCCAGGCACGATCGGAGTGCCGGCTACGTTTCTGTAAAACGATTTAGCACGCGATGCCCCCAGCCGATCAAGTGTGGCGAGCGATGGCTTCCAATTTTAGAAGGAGCGTGGGAACGAACGGTGATTGCTCATACCGATACGCCCACGGATTCTCCAACTAAGGATGCAGATTTTTAAGGCATCGTGCTACGCCAGCGCGTGTTCATAAACGCTATCCACCAGCGCTTCGTCCAGGTCAAACAAGATCGCAGGCACGGACGGTGCCTGTACGTGAGGACAGTTTCGTTAGTACTTCCGCTCTATTTTCGTCTTCGTCTGCAGACCACATGCTCTATTCGTGCGCAGCGTTCGACCAACGGGTCTCCATCGTTTTGCCTCGCGGCGAATGATCGCCCCGACCGCTCGCATCGTGTTGCTCGTGCTTGCCACCGCAACGGTCTGCTGTGCGCAAGAGGAACGTAAGGCCATCCAGAGCCCACCGCCCACTTACCCCGCGTTCGCCAGGCAACTCAATCTATCGGGTACAGTTAAAATTAAGGCTGTCGTCAGCCCGGACGGACAAGTGAAACACGTGGAAGTGCTAGGTGGCCACCCACTGCTCGTGAACGCCGCCGTAGAGGCCGTAAAGCAGTGGAAGTACGCCCCGGCCAAGACGGAAACGCCCATAGAGTTGCAATTCCGTTTTCAACCGTAGGCCCGATTCGACAAGCGGCCCTCAGTCCTACGCTATAATTGCTTCGAGTCTAACTCCCATTTATCCGGGATTGCGCTTCCCTCCGACCCCCGGAGTTCCTCAGAACTCAAAATCCAAAGAGAACTGGATCTGGCGGTCTCCGGTTCCGGCAACTATCTGCTTTGGTTCGTCGGCAAAGCGGATCGGTGAGTTTGGCCGCGAAACTCTCATTCGCCCAAGCGGGCTTCCAGCTGCCGCTTGATACGCAACGGAGCCTGTCACAGCCACATAGGACCGGTAGGGTAGAGACCGGCAACTCTCCCAGTTGCGCGTCCATCCAGCCAATATGTCGACAAGGGTGAAATCATATTTTAATCCTGGAACGTTTCTGACTGGAGAGCCGCGCCTGTCGGTTGCCTGGACTAGTTTTGTTATCCCCCTGTCCTCGCATCCTCGCCGCTCGAGATCGGTCAGTCCCCGTTCTGCGCAAGCGTGACAGTGACCGTCCGACCCACGTCTAGCAGCGTGGCGAATTCCGTGGGAACGGACAGTTGAATGTCGTAACGGTGATACTCAGGCGAAACGTTGTGGTCAAGTTCCAAGCGAATCTCACAGCGCGTAGGTTCACCGTTGCTGGGAATGATCCCGATAGACTTGCAGGTACCTCTCAGGCAGATTTTGACCATTTTGCTCCTGTGCTGGAGCGGGTAGACTTCCGGTCGTGTTAGCGGGGAACCAGTCTAGCGGCGGTAGCTGGATTAAGTATGGCCGGGGGGCGGGGAGTGTCAAGGCATTACAGTGGCTCGCCGTCGCGGGATGGAAACCTCGCCGCCTCCTGGTTAGAACGAATCGCTCAGGGGCAGGGTCGGGTTCCGTCTGTTCCACTCCGCCCGAGCCTCGGAAAGTCTCACGCGAACACATTCGGGCGGAGGTTGATTTAGATTGGCCTCAAGCGAGCACAAGAACTTGGCGGTCACACCAAACAGCAGCAATTCCGGATTGGACATCTTGCAAAGGCGTTGGCGGAGTCCTTCGGTGCTTACTTCCTCGTGTATAAAGACGTTAGTAGGTATCCTGCTTCGATTGGTCGTAGCGGCCAATGCCCGTCTCCTTTCGTGGAATATGATTGTGCCAGCGAAACATCGAGGCAGTGTACTTATCATTCATAGTATGTCAATAGAATTTATCATGTTTATAAGATGTCGTACTTGTGCTATGGTTCTCTACTTGCTTAGTCGATCCGAAGGCATCGACGAAAGAGGAGACCAAATGTTCCGTGGTATTGACCTACTCGCCTTGCGTGAGCGACGAGGACCAAGTCAAGGCGACGTATTCAAGCGGGCGGGAATCTCACGTTCGGCGCCTTCCAAGCCCGAATCCGGGAAGAGCGTACCAACCATTGAAACCCTGTTGAAGCTGGCAAACTCGCGGAAGCTTCCATATGCCAAGTTCCTGTCCACCGTAGGGCTGCTTCGCAACTAAGTGCCCGTCATGAGCGTTGCCATAGCGATACTTGTCGTCACGCCACTTGCGTTAGTCGCCGGCTTCTTGCTTACGGCGTGTACTTCACCAGGGGTGCAGAGATCGAGATTCGGTGAGATCGACAATCGTTGGGATTTACAGGATTCGACGCGCCGGCGCACGAAGCGTAGGGCCACTTGCGATCTAACCAAGGTCGAACTGATAGCAGGGCCCGAATACGCTACAACGACTTGGAGCGTGGTGCGCGACGCGATCGGCGAGAACAAAGAACGCTGGAAAGAATTGTGCGAGCAAGCGGCCCATGAGCAAGACCCCGCGAAACTAGTACAACTCGTGAAGGAGATTCGCGATCTTTTGGATGATGTTCCACCCGCTGACCTGAGGTGAAGAATGGTCCACTGCGTTCTACCGAAGCGTACTGTTCATTTTTTAAGGTTGGCGCGACCATCGCCCGAAAGCCGAATCAAAAATGAACAATAACGTACTCACGGCAAGGGGCCTATCAGAATGCCGTATTTGAGACCGACTCCGCCCGGATGGCTAACCGCGCTGATGATGCGTTCCGGGCTATCGAGCCAAGGTTCGCATCGGCAGTTCGAATCGACCAAGCCGAAGTGAGGCTATCGAGTCCGCTCGTAACGGCCTCGCTAGAATGAGAGGGGAATGGTTCGGCGGATTGGCCGAGTCCATGAACGGCAAGGCCCCCCGTGCACGGCCGAAGAGAATGGTTGGGAGCATTTCGGAGCATCGATTCCGCCAGAACTGCGTTGAGCGAGACGTCACCAGCTATGCCCGGTCACTACGTTATCTTCGACCAAACTACGGGCGAGGAGGTTTTTGCCGAGAGCAATCTCAAAGATTCTTTGCGATTCCTCAAGCAGGGCGGTGGCCGTCGATGAACCTGCAGTTGGTAGACGCCGGAGCGCCGCTGTAATCGACTCGCTCGACTTTAAGCGCTAGAAGTCCTCGCTGTGCGTTCTCAATTTCCTTGTACTCGCCAGCCTCAATCGGACTCAGAAGTCTTTGGTCGATTGCCGCCAGAGCCTCATAAATCCGAGACGGCATTAGAGCGTTGTCTGTCTCCAAGACTGCGGACAGGTAGGCCGGAAGCCATAAGTAGGTCCTTGGCTGGTTCATAGAACCTTCTTTCCACGGGGCAGGCATGAAGATTGTAGGTAAGCGCACGGACCAAGACGGTCTCAAAGGACATCGTTTCGAGGCGGCGCGTACAAAGGCCAAAAGAACCGCACCCGACACTGCCTAGATGGTTCCCACGCGGGGGGTGCAACTTTCACACTCCCCCGCGATCATCGAGAAGGTCACGCCGACGATTGGCCCCTTGTGCCCTATCCACAACGCACAAAAGGTCCGTGTCCCTCGCCCAAGTGTACGCGGCCCTTTTATGACGCCAGTCCGTTCCTGTCAAGTACCCTTTCAGTACTATTAAGGGTTCCTAGAGGGCCATCGAGGGCGGCTCGTCCACGAAAGTGACGGAAGTTATGTCGAGGTATTTCCACGTCGAATTGGTCTAACCGCGCGCAGCGCGTTCGCGTACGGCTTGAGTAAGATTGGTTGCCCACTTGTGGACGATCCATCTCGGTTGAAACACCACAATAGGTCGTTCTAGGACGTACAGTATTTAATATACCGTACCGTATCGAACATGTGCTATGGTCTTGCGCCTGGGTGGCCAGCATTCGCGGACCACAACTTCCCCAGGACGGAGGCCCACCATATGTTTCGCGGAATCGAGCTAGTAGCTTTGCGTGAACAACGAGGACTAAGTCAGGATGCCGTGTCCAAGAGAGCGGGGATTTCCCGCTCGGCGCTATCCAAGCTCGAATCTGGGCGCAGCGTACCAACCCTAGAGACGCTCTTGAAGCTGGCGAACTCGATGGAACTGCCACTTGCGCAGTTCCTGTACCGCGTAGGGCTGCTTCGCAAGTGACGGCCAGGCGTTTTCGAGCCTGCTGGCGTTTGCGCGAACTTCTGGTCGATTCTTAAGTTCAGCGGAGTGGTCGCGTGGCCAAGACCAAGCCGCGCTTGAAACAGCTCAACTCGGGTGGCCGGATACGCCCACTGCCGGTTTCTGATAAGCGCGTTCTAGCTTGACGGGCACCTTTCCGTGCGCGACCGTACTAAACGTCACCCGGCAGCCTGCGCGAATGTTCAGGGCGGCAGCTAGGGATTTGCGGGCCCCCGGGGCAGTGTTGCAAGTCGTCGTGGGCAGGAAGCCGGAGTGCGCCATGGAGTCCCTAAAGTTGTTAGTTGCGGATGACCACGAGGTCGTCCGAAATGGGGTCAGGTCCTTGCTGGAGGCTCAACCCGGATGGCATGTTACGGCCGAAGCCAGCAACGGGCGTGAAGCGGTCGAGAAGGCCAAGCGGCTAAAACCCGATGTGGTCGTCCTGGACATCGGCATGCCATCGCTCAACGGATTAGAAGCTGCCAGACAAATGATAAAGAATGATCCACACATAAAGATCGTGATTCTCACGATGCATGAGTCCGAGAACTTAGTACGAGAAGTGCTCAAAGTGGGTGCGCGCGGGTACGTCTCGAAGACAGACGCAATCCAGGATCTGGTTACCGCGATAAACGCGGTGCGGAGCGGGGTCACCTTTTTCACCGCCAAGGTCTCTGAAATCGTGCTTGAGGGCTACTTGGACAAGAGCGGAGCCACAAACAGTCGGCTTACACCTCGGCAGCGCGAGATCATTCAATTGCTCGCCGAGGGACAGAGCAGCAAAGAGATCGCCGTGGCACTAGGGCTCAGTGTCAAAACCGTCGACACGCATCGTGCGAACATAATGAGACGGCTGAATTGTCACTCGGCTAGTGAAATCGTGCGTTACGCTGTCCGTAACCACATCATTGAGGCATGAGCAGGAATTGGACTACACTCGCCCGATCAACCTGTCAGTCGTTCGAACTGTTTCTCCAGTTCCTTCTTGCGTTCTGCCAGCATGCCAGGAAGGTCTCGTCTGAAACCCCTAGTCTCAACCATCGCAATCACTCCTCGTATTGCTTGTACGACGGGGTCGGATGACTTGCCATCTCCTCGCAACTCCCGTAGTTGTTCGAATGCCGACTTAAACTTCTCGCTCGTGCCCGGAACAACCGCAGACTCTTGCTCACGAGTAGCCGCCTCTATGAGTTGATCGATCCCCTTGGAGACTCGTTCGAACCTTGTTCTTGTTTCTCCTTTTGCCAGTTCGAAACGCGACATGAAGCCTCCGTGCGATCTCGGCGTACCCGATCTGTGCGTGGACCCGATTTACGTAGCATCGAAGGATGGGAAGGCGCCTTCGTCTGCGGCGTGCGTTCACTCTCGCTCCGTTTCGACACCTTCAGATGCGACTAAGCCAGTGATTAAGAACGGTGAGGTATTTGTCCTGCGGATTTGTTCCCCAATGAAGGCCCATCCCACGCAGCGGATTAACATGGATGACCTTGGCCAACGTCTCGAAGAGTTGATCTTCCATTCGCAGCCGAATCTTGACGTGCATTCCCGAAGCCAGTGGATGCAGCGTGTCGATGTAACATCCTGTCCGGCTAATGTCTGCTAGACGCCCGACCATTTCGGTGGAACTGAATGGTTCGCGTACATCCGCTACCAGCGATAACGCAAAGCGCGGGGAATTGCGTCGTTCGGTCATTACGTCTGCCATATCCGACTCCTCGAAGTGCCTTGAGAGACAGGTCAGCCGAGAGCCCGCAGCGGCGAGCGTCACGGGGAGGTGACCTGGATTCATTGTGAGAGCGAGCGTGGTTTGCAGCAACCCTCAAACGCGGCGAGCCGCCAATGCGCCAACCGCCTCGCGTAGACGGCCTAAGTGTGAAACAAGGTGCCTTCAGGCGCAGCGCCGCGCCGTCTCTTTGATCTCGGCGACTCCTGTCAGAACTTCCCCATGCCGACGCAAGTGCATGCGTTCGTCTGGCCTCGCGGAGTTCTGCGCGATTCGGGAACCCTAGGAGGGGCGGATAGCTGCACCCTGTTTATCATTGACACGGGCAAGTAGCGGGAACTCTTTCACGAACTCCACCGTGAACCCACTCACCCAACCTCCGACGCTCCACCCGTTCTTTGGGGAGGGGAACGACATGCGGGATTTCGGTGCCCTCGGAAACGGGACCAAGGCAACCGCGAGCGAGATGAACAGCCGTGACCAGGTCGCCGGCGTATCGAACCTCGCCGATGACTTCATACTTCATGCCTTCCTTTGGAATTGGGGAAAGCTCACCGACCTCGGCACCTTGGGAGGGACTTCGTCGAAGTGAGCGGGCTTAGTGACGCCGGGCAAATTGTGGGCCAGGCGCAGCGCCGAACTCGCAGACGGTACGTGCCTTTCTGGCGAAGAGTGGTGATGACTGACCTGGGGACGCATGACGGCAATCCGGCTAGTATTGCGATTAGCACTAACGTTGAAGGCCCAATAGCTGGGGTGTTTTGATGGGGATTTCGGAACCCGCGCGGCGCATCGTCCCGATTCTCCGCCTCGGACGGTCGCGCCAATAGAAACGGGAAAAGCTGCCTACTCGTGACGCAAAGTTACCATGGGATCGACGCGCATTGCGCGACGCGCCGGGATGTAACACGCCAGCAGGATTACGCCGAAGAGTAATGACGCTCCGGACGCGAAAGCTAGTGGATCGGCGCTGCTGACCCCATAAAGAAGAGAGCGGATCAATCGCGTGGCGGCGGCGGCGACTGCGATGCCGATACCGGAACCCAGAAGGGTAAGACGCATGCCTTGGTGGAGAACGATGCGTACCACGTCCATTCGCTGAGCTCCCAGTGCCACGCGAATGCCGATTTCGCGCGTTCGCTGCGCCACGAATTGCGCCATGACAGCATAGATCCCGACCGCGGCGAGAAGGAGCGCCAATCCCGCGAATGCCGCCAGCAAAGCCATGTTGAAGCGATGGGGAGCGAAAGTGCCGCTCAGGCGCTGTTCCATGCTCTCTGGTCCCAGCAGAGCCATTTGGTTGTCAACGGACACCATAACGCTGCGGACTGCCGGCAGGAAGGAAAGCGGTTCACCTGCCGTACGAATGATGACCGCGGAGTCATAATCGGGCGCCCCATCTCCCAGAAACTGCAGGACCTGCAGGAAAGGCAGATACGCCGTTGGAGTGCGGTCGCTGTCCCAGCCGAAATAGCGTTCATCGGTTACCACGCCGATAACGGTCCACCACGAGGCTAGGCTATCCACGCCGAGCTTGACCCGTTGTCCGACTGCATTCTCTCTGGGAAAAAATGCATGCGCCGCCGCTTCGTTCAAAACCGCCACCAGAGGCGCACCGGGAACGTCAGCACTCGAAAAGTCACGTCCTGCAGTCAACCGCAGCCGCATCGTGTGGAAATATCCGGAACTGATCGGGTTAAAGATAATGTCCGGCGCGCGGTTGGGGTCGATGTCCGGATGTTCGGAGGTGACAATGGGACCATCAACCTCGCCCCCGCTCGGGGGAACGGAGCGAGACATCGCGACCGAGAGGACGCCTGGAATTGCGCCCAAGCGCTCCGTCACCTGGCGGTAGAACTCGCCCGCCTGCGCCGCTTTTCGGACCTGCGGGGAGAGATAGAACGTCAGAAGATTGTGTGCGTCGTAACCGGGGTCAGTCGAAATGAGCTTCATGAAACTGCGCACAGCCAACCCGGCTCCTGTCAGCAACACAAGAGAAAGCGCAATCTCCGCGACAACAAGCGCTTGGCGCGTAAGGCCGCGTTCTGCTCCAGAGGTCGCCCGCGTGCTCCCTTCTTTCAAGGCGTCCGCCAAGCTCATCCGAGAGATCCGGAACGCCGGAGCCAGCCCGAACAAAATACTGGCGCCAATCGAAATGCAGGATGCGAAGAGAAGTACGCGAACGTTGATTTGGATTTCTTCCAGTCGCGGGATGTCGCCCGGGCTGAGCGCGCGAAACGCTTGCACTCCCCAAACGCCGAGCGCGATGCCCAGCCCGCCCCCCAGCAATCCGAGTAACACGCTTTCCGTCAAGCACTGGCGCGCCAGTCGGCCAGTCCCAGCTCCAAGCGCTCTGCGGACGCTAATCTCTCCTTGACGCCGCGCTGCTTGTCCAAGTGTCAGATTGCCTATGTTTGCGCAGGCGATAAGTAGGACGAGACCGACTGCGGCAAGCATAATCAAAAGCACCTCTCGAGTCGAACTTCCAACTCTGGTGAGCATCGGAATGACCACGGCGCCCTGTTCCGCGTTGTCCGCCGGATATTCCTTCTCCAGGGCGCGCGCGATCGAATCCATTTCGCCTTGCGCTTGGCGTAAGGAAACGCCAGGTTTAAGGCGGCCGATCACAGACATGAAATTCTCACCGCGAGCCGTTTTGTCCAGATCCAGCGGAATGAAAATTTGGGCGCGTTGCATCAAAACATAGCGGAAATCAGCAGGAAGCACGCCCACGATAGTAAAGCTTTGTCCATTTATAATCAGGGTACGGCCAACGGCATCGGGACTGCCGCCGAGTCGTTGCTTCCAAAATCCGTTGGTAACGAGAGCGACGTGATCGTTGCCCGCGTGCTCTTCTGGCTCAAGAAAAGCGCGGCCGAAGACCGGTGCCACCTGCAATACCTGCAGAAAATTGTATGAAACGGCCGCACCCAATACGTGTTCGGGTTCGTTGCGGGCCATCACGGTGAAGCCGCGGCCGTCAAAGCCCGCGAGAGACTGAAATTCTTTGGCGCGCACTCGCCACTCAAGAAAGTTCGGGCCCGACACAGGCACGGGGTGGTCGAAGCGGGGCTCGGTTCGAGCGACTGCGACGAGTTGGTCAGAGTGCGGATAAGGAAGTGGCTGCAGCAGCACGCCATCGACAATACTGAAAATAGCAGTGTTTGTCCCAATCCCCAGCGCCAGCGTTAATACTGCCACCGCTGTGAATCCTGGATTCTTGCGCAACATGCGCGCGCCGTAGCGCAGATCCTGGATCAAGGCTTCGATATGGTTCACACCACGAGCGTCCCTGCACCCTTCTTTGGCTAGCTCAATTCCGCCGAATTCCAGCTGTGCGCGCCGTCTCGCCTCTTGGCGAGACACGCCGGTGCGCATCAATTCCTCCGCGAACGCCTGGACGTGGAAACGCAATTCCTCATCCATCTCGCTCTCGATACGAGAGCGGAGCACAATGGCGCGGAACCAAGAGCGAAAGCAGCTCCAGACCCTCATACTTCCTCCGGTGCCGTTCGCAGGATTCCTGCGATCACGTCGGCCATGCGGTTCCACTTTTCCGCTTCCCTGCGCAGCCTGCGTTTTCCGGCCGCGGTAAGGCGGTAATACTTCGCCTTTCGATTATTTTCCGACTCGCCCCACTCGCTGGTGATCCAACCTTGATGTTCCAGGCGATAGAGCGCCGGATACAACGAACCCTGCTGAATTTCGAGACGATCCTTGGAAATCTGCTGGATGCGCAAAAGAATGCCGTAGCCGTGCAACGGCCCCAAGGAAACGGCTTTAAGGATCAGCATGTCGAGGGTGCCTTGCAGAAGGGCGAGTTGCTTGTTCACGAAAGCGCTTTCCTAGAGCGACTCAGAGAACCTACATCACCTCTCCTAGACCGTCAAGGAAAAGGTAGTGATGGCGCCATCTTCGCAAAGCACATCGAGAAAACCACTCTGACACCAACCGGAGAACACTACGTGGCTTCAGGAACTTGGGACTTCGTACGGCCTGGCAGCATCGGGTGGCGCCGAGCGCCAGAATCGAACCTAACAGCCTCAAAATAGAGTTTCAAATCGAGGTGGCAGCATGAGGGCCGAGGGTCAGAGACGCATCGGCTGCGAGGTTTCACGCGGGACTGTCCGCTGCCCCGCGAGTGCTGCGAGCGGCGGATGCGGCGCTTGGATCGCAGTTGCCCAATCAGCCCTTTCTTCGGCACTCCGCGCGGGCTGGAAATGGCCAACCACCAAACCTTCACAGTGGCTACGAATGTGAAAGTCTACCTCTGTGATCCGCATAGCCCCTGGGCAGCGCGGCACCAACGAAAACACCAACCGGTCGCTGCGACAATACCTCCGCAAGAGAACCGACCTTTCCAGTTATTCGCAATCCGACCTGGACAAGGTAGGCTTGCGCCTAAAATCAACGTCCGCGAAAGGCTTTAGGTCTTGAGATTCCTGCGAGTAGACTTCAAGCTGGTGTTGCGAAAACTGAACCATCAACGGTCTGCGTCTTCGACGCGAAACTTCAATTTCGCCGAGCTTTGTAGGTGCCGCTGTACTCACTGAACGTCCAGTTGCCGGCAAGGGCTTCTTTTTCCAGCTTACCGGTAATCTTCAACGTGTCGGTCATGTTCGCTTCCTGCGACTCGAAAGGGAAAGCCAACTCAATTTTTTCGTCCTTAAAAATTCCTTTAACTTCCGCCTTTTCAGCAAATTTCCCGCTGACCTGGTCGCCATCCAATTTCAGGTCGGCGGTAAACTCCCTCGGCCCGCCCTCGGTATCAAAGACAAACGTCCATTTTCCGGTGATCGGGTCCGATGCCGATACCGTCTTAAAGCTGAACAACAGGGCCGCCAGGGTCAGCGCAACCAAGGCAAGTTTTCGCATCTTCACGTTCCTTTCCCTTGCCATCGAGCGTTTCCTCTCCCGCGAGAAGCGCATGCTACCACGGAACGCATTTGCCGGACATGTCGGTACTAAAACCAGAATGTCCGGTAATCCGTGCACTGACAAGTCTTCGCTACTGCTTCGGCGTGCGCGAGTGAAGCTGAAGTTATTCCGGGGGTTCACGTCGCTGGAAAATGAGAATGTCCTATTTGGGCAAAGTAGAAATGTCCGCTTTCATAGGCGGCCGAGGGCCCCATGGAGATGGAGCGACTTGCCTTGAGCCAAACGAGAGCGCGGCCGGCGAGGATGTGGCGAATGCACGCGCCGAGTTACTGAAAGCACGTCTCAAGAATCGAGATGGAACCACCCGAGAAGGGTTACATTGCGAAGGGGGGTGGATTGGAACCCGCTTGGGATGCGACCTATTGATGGTGCCGGGGGCCCGGTTTGCACCACGCGTGCCACAGATTTTAGCTTCTCGCTAGGCGCTTGACTATATGACGGACAGTTGCGGGGGCTCGAGACGTACCGAATTGAGAGGAAGGATAGGCATGGTGGAAAAAAACAAAAATAGTGCGGGGGGGAAGTGGACCGAAGGTCTACCAATCCATTTTGGATGGTTGGCTGCCGCGTAACTGCAAACTCGGAGAAGCGAGGAAGGATTTTCGTCTGCGGCCTTCGCTATGCTCTTCGAATGAAAATATCAGCAGGAAGTTTGAATCGTGAACTTAATTTGCGAACCTGCTCGAGAGTGAGCTTCCGTTGTCCAGCGAGAAACATCGAGACGGCACTTTCTGATCCGAATTCCGGTGTTAAATCACGTTGCGTAATGCCTTGCTGTTCGATGAGAAACCGCACGACGGAAACTGCATCCGCTTCTGGAATTGCGTAGTGCGCTTGCTCGTAGCGTTCCACGAGTAAGGTCAGAAGTTCGATTGCTTCCACTTCTGCGGAAGACGGGTCCTTCAGAGCTGTCAATTGGAAGAGGGCGTTTGTATACACTTCCAGTTCTTTGTCATTGTGTATGACGTGGGGAGCACCCTTCGCAATCATTTTTGCCGGGTCTGCGAGAACTGTATTCATTTTGCACCAAATCTCCGATCCCATTTTCGGGGATCGTTATACTCTTTGTGTGTCAGGAAGGACCGAATGTAGACGTGCCCTTCCGTCCGTTTCTCATCTGTTGTCTTTGCATAGTGAATGACCGTGATGAGCCTGTACCGGTTCCGCCGGATGTTGAACACCACGTATCCGTTGATGTAGTCGGCGTCGCGAAACATGAGCCGAACTTCCGCAAAATTGTGCCATAGGACGCCTTCGACTATAGCAACCCATGCCTTGATTTCATTCGCAGCATCTGGATACTCCTGCATGGCCTCCCTCAGATGCTTGCGCGTGACAATGTGCACTGACCAATGATACTTCACAATACGTGAAGTAGTCAAGCGCGATCGCGCCCCACAAATGAAGCTGCTCGGGAAAGCGATTGACTCAGCAACGGCTTCGCATTTTGGCGCATTTTCAAGGGCAACCCCGGAAACAAGGTAATCGAGTGCCGCAGTGTCACCCTCATTGTCTTCGTAGTGTTGCTTGCCTTGTTCAAAGTTCCAAATGTCCCATTCTGGGTATTAGTATGGTTATGCCTCTTGCTCTTTCTCCTTTGCCTTCTAACGATGTTCTTCTTAGCACAGCAGGGATACGGCGCCGTAAGCCAGGCCGAAGTCAGCTATATTGGGCCACTTTCTGATTAACGTTACCGGAAATGTGTGGAGGCTAGCTAGTGAGCCACGGGATTACCGCAAAGGTTGGGAAAGGTGGTCACAATCGGAAGGCACAACCATTACGGGCCACTGCCAGCTGCGATCTATACTCGCTTGTGCGGGATTTTCAGGAGAGGGGACCTGTTTGAGCGTTATACGCAGGCAGCGAGGAATACAATCTTTGGGGCGCGCTACATGGCAAGCCAAGTCGGAAGTCAGGAAATTGAAACAGAGCACCTCCTATTGGGGTTATTGAGGACGGACAAAAGTCTAGCGAGCAGCTTCCTTGGTTCTCCATGGGCTGCGGAAGCAGTCTGGAAAAAAGTTGAGCAGACCAAACCGATCCATGAGAAGGTCCCAGGCCCAAGGGAAATTCCACTCAGCCCGCGTCCAAACGTGCCCTGACTTTTGCATCAGAAGAAGCCAACCCGCTTTCCAACGAACGGATTTGCACTGAGCACCTATTGCTTGGTCTTCTTCGGGAGGAGAAATGCTTTGCCGCAGAGATACTGTCCGAGCTTGGTGTCGATTTTGCTTCGATTCGGGAGGAGCTTTCGCGAATTCCACACGATGATTCCAAAACCGACGAATTTGTAAGGGAACGCACCCCGCTGCCACAGGATGTCGTCGAATTGCAAACCCGCATTAGGTCAATCAAAGCGCGATTGGAAAATGCCATCGCGGGCCACGACTTCGCGCAGGCTCGCATGTATTCGGACGAAGAGGCTAAGGAGCGGGACAAGTTGATTTTGCTTTATCGACAGCGCGGTCTTCTCGATTGGATCTATGAATGACTGCGGGCGGGTGGCAGGCCAACTCCTGATTAAACGCCGCTACCGGTAAAGTTGGTTCTGTTACGCTTCCCGCCGTACATGGCGAACAAAAAGCAAATTCTGGTGCCGGGGGCCAGAATCGAACTGGCTACGCCCGCCTTTTCAGGGCGGCGCTCTACCAGTGAGCTACCCCGGCACGCTTGAGCTTGTTAATTTTAGGGTCGCACCCACTTCGTGTCAAATGAAAGCCTCAGAACCGACGTGTCAACTGGCCTCCGACTCCAGGGGGCGAACATTTGTAGCGCACAGAGTAGCCGCGGCTCCGAGCGGCTTTGCGATCCCGGCGACGTACCCGACAACTTTTCGACGTCCTAACGCCATTCGCGAAGGTGCACGGCCTCGAAATTACCCATCCAGCCGACGGCAACCCGGAGCTTTTCTCCAAATAGCACCGGTACTCTTGATTCCTCAGCCCTGCTGCGAATCGTCGAGCTCCCGCATCCAGTCGCGGCCCTTCAGAAGTTCGCGAGGACGAGTGCCGTCCGGTGGCCCGACGATCCCGTCCTTCTCCATCAGATCGATTAGGTGGGCCGCGCGGCCGTAACCGATGCGCAGGCGACGTTGAAGCGTCGAAGTGGAGGCGCGCCCGGCCTCACACACGACTCGAACGGCGTCCTGAAACAAGTCGTCGTCGTGATCGCCATCGCCGCCTTCGACCTCGCCATCGGCCCCTGGCAGCGGCTTTCCGTTTTCGTCCTTGGGCGCTTCGAGTAATTGCTCGTTGTACTTGGCTTGCGCTTGCGCTCGCCAGAAATCGCATACCGCCACAATCTCGTCTTCAGTAACCAGCGGCCCATGAATGCGATGCAGGCGGGACGAACCGGCCGGCAAGTAGAGCATGTCGCCCTTGCCCAGCAGGGATTCCGAACCGTTTGAATCCAGAATCGTCCGGGAATCCACCTTGCTAGCCACGCGGAACGAAATGCGGGCAGGGAAGTTGGCTTTAATCAGTCCAGTGATTACGTCCACCGAAGGGCGCTGGGTCGCCAGAATCAGGTGAATACCCACGGCACGAGCCATTTGCGCGAGCCGCGTAATCGACTCTTCGACGTTGTTGGTGTCCACCATCATCAAGTCGGCCAACTCGTCGATGACGATCACCAGGTAAGGAAGCGGCTTGTGTTCGTTTTCTTCGACATCCTCGAAGAGTGAAAGTGATTGCGTTTTCTGGAAGGTGCGGTTGTACTGCTCGATGTTGCGCACACCCTTTTGCGCTAGAAGTTTCAGCCTGTTTTCCATCTCGCGGGTGGCGTTTCGCAGAACGTTAGACGCGATCTTCGGGTCGGTCACTACCGGCGCGATCAAATGCGGAATGTTCTCGTAGAGGTTCAGCTCGAGCCGTTTTGGATCGACCAGAACCATCTTCACGTCATCTGGGCTCGCTTTGTAAAGAATCGACATCATCAGCGAATTGATGAAGACGCTCTTACCCGTGCCGGTCGAGCCTGCGATCAGCAAGTGGGGCATCGAGGCAAGATCAGTCACGCGAATGCGTCCGTGAAGATCGCGCCCCATCGCCAGCGTAAGTTTGCTGGGCGAATTGAAAAACTCGGGCGCTTCAATGATCTCCCGGAGGGCAATGGTCTGCCGATTGATGTTCGGGACTTCGATTCCAATGGTCGATTTGCCTGGGATGCGCTCGATCAGAATCGATTCCGCCTGCAGCGCTAGGCACAAATCTTCGGTCAAGCCGATGATCCGGCTGTACTTGATTCCGGCCTCGGGCTTGAATTCAAAGGTGGTAACGACCGGGCCTGGATTGATCTGTGTGACGCGCCCTTGTACATCGAACTCCATGCACTTTTCTTCGATAGCGCGAGCGCGCATCTTCAACTCGTCTTCGTCAATCTTCTGGCTGCGCTCGCCTTCGCGCATCAGGGAAACAGAGGGCAGCTTGTAGTTGGTGGTTCCTTTTGCGATTTTGGCTTCGGAGGCCTTTTTCACCGGTTTCTCGAGCTTCTCCGAATTCACCACGAAGATGGGAGCTTTGGCGGCTTCGCGTTCGCGCACAACCTCTTCTTCTCTATCGTTCCTTTCCCGCTCTTTTTTATCGCGTGCGCGGCCGAAGATATCGGTCTCGTCCGGAAGGTGAATGGTGCGATCCTGTTCGGGTTCCTCAACGACCTCGATGGCTTTTCCGGTCGCCTGGTTTACAGGTTTGCGTCCAGAGGTGCGCGTCTCCAGCAAGCGTCGTCGCATGCGTTCATCTTCACGGGCATCGCGCCAGGCGTGCCATCGCGCTTGCGCCTTCTGCAAAATGCCCAGCTTTTCGACGGCGCCCAGCGGCCCCTTCGAGCTGTTGGCCCAAGCGTGCGCGCTAGAAAACGAAAAACGCGTTGTCATGAACAGGGCGGTGATGAGAATGGCGATGACCACCAGGTTCGCGCCCCACAGATTGAACCCGGTTCGCAGTTCGTTGGAAATCACACTGCCCAGCAACCCACCCGGGGGGAGCGCACCGCGGATCTCGGGGACGTGCCACAGGGACAGCAGCGAGGGCAGCGACAGCAGTAGCAACACATAACCCACCAACGTCGCCGTCTGGGAGTCGATGCTCCGGCTGCGAAGCCACCGCCAGCCGAGGATTCCAATCGCGAAGGGAACCAAGAACGCCGCGAAGCCGAGCACTTGGAAGAGTAGATCAGCGCCGTAGGCGCCGACCGGCCCGATCCAATTGCGCGCGAGCGGGCCGTCCGCGGGCGGGGCACTGACGTTAAGCGCCACGTCTTCGGGCCGATAGGTTAACAGCGCCAGGGCCATCAGGACGGCGAGGGTGATACACAAGAAGCCAATCAGCTCATTGAGCCGCTTATTCTCGGTTGGGGTCAGGATGCGCACGAGTTCTCCTCAGCATTTGGGGAAGGCTGAGTGGTGACGGGCACGGTGGCGCTACCGCGGGCCCGCCTGAAGAAATGCCAAAACCAGAATAATGATACCAAACACCACGCGGTAGACAATGAATACTTTCAGCGTCCGTGTTTTGAGATAACGCAGAAAAAAAGCAATTACGAAGAAGCCGACGATGCCGGAAACCGCGACGCTGATCGCCAGGGTTGAGAGCGGCATATCGAGATTGCCTGCCTTGTGCAGCTTGATCAGGGCCGGCGTTTTGGAGACAACGGCGCCGGCAATGAGCGGAGCCGAAAGCAGGAAGGAAAATCGGGTGGCGGCTTCTCGAGTGAAACGGCGGAATAAACCCGCGGTGATGGTGATGCCGGAGCGCGAGACGCCCGGCCAAAGCGCCAGAGCTTGTGCCGTTCCAATCGCAACAGCGTCGCCCATGGTGGACTGCTCAATTTTTCGGGTGTGCCTCCCTCTGGAATCGGCCCACCACATCACCAGGGCGATGACCACCATCGATACGCCGATGATTCCCGGCAAGCGCAGGTGCTCTTCGATCTGTTTGTCGAAGAGTTTGCCGAGAATGGCGCCGGGAATTGTGCCGATTACCATGAACCAGAACAACCGCCGATGCTGCGCTACCTCCTCTGGAGGAGCGGCTTTGGGGTAGCTCATTCCGAGACCGCACAGGGTCAGAGTCAGCCAATCCTTGAAGAAATACAGTAGGACGGCGAGGAGGGTTCCGGCGTGGAGCGCGACGTCGAAGGCTTCGCCCGGATCGGGCCAGTGCAGGAACCACGGAAACAGGACCAGGTGCGCGGTGCTGCTCACGGGCAGAAATTCGGTGAGTCCTTGCACGACGGCGAGGATGATCGCCTGAATTAGTGGCATGAGGCTTTAGGTTTCCTTTGGCGCCGACTTCGCCGTAGTTGCGGCCGGCAGGATTTTGCGCATCTCGTAGGCGTCGATACGCCCGAGGTAGTAACGTTTCAGGACGGCTTCGATACGATAGCCGTGCCGCTGCCAGAAGGCAACCGCGGCTTGGTTGTCGATTGCTGTTTCGATGAGCACGAGGCGGACGCTGTGAAGTGCCAGCGTTTTCTCATTTTCAGTTAAGAGCGCGGAACCCACTCCGTGGCGGCGATGGTCTTCCGCGACATCCAAAGTGATGGTGTGGGCTAACGGCGGATTTACCTCGCTCAGGATGAACCCGACAATCTTCTTACCGTATAGGGCGACCACGCCATGAGCGGACGACCGGGAAAGAAAATAATGTAGTGTCATACGCGAGTACGCGATCCCGGCTGGAAAGCAGGACTGGTCAAGGCGATGGAGGGCGCGGAAATCGTTCTGTTCGTAAGGTCGGAGCGTCAGCGACATACACGTTATTTGCCTCGCCATAAGTTAAAAGCGCTCACTGCCCTTCGACATCTCAGGGTAAAGGAACCTGGCCGCTACAACTTCAGTGCAACCGCTGAGGTGGCATTTTTCGTCCTAACGCCTTTACGGTGACTTCGTCCGGTTGCGGCTGGCCGTTTTCCTTGGTGACTACGCCGAAGCCGCCGCTGTAATCCCACACCGTCCAGCCAATGTTGTGGCTTTCAAGGGATCTGCGCACGTCGGATATCCAATTGGCGCGGTCGTTAGGACTCGCGGCCTTGCGATAGACGCCAAATTCGTTGCAAACCAGGGGGACCTCCCAGCGTTTGCCCCATGCCGCAACTTGGTCGAACTCGGCGCTGATGCGTTGAGCGTTCCAGTGGTCGGCGCCGTAGCGAATGATTGCCAAGCGCTTGACGGGATCGGGGACTGCCGCGGCTGCTCGGGCGACGGCTTCCGGATTGTCGGGCGGATAGGGAAGAGCGGCTACGGAGTGCCAATAGTTTTCGCCCCAGGTTGCCCCTTGATGGGTGAACACATGCGGCTCGTAGAAATGGAAGTTGTAAATGACGTTGGGGTCGCGCAGCGGCTGCTGGAAGATGAGGTCGTCGTCATCGTCCCAGCGCGCGCCTACGGCGATGATGGTGTGCTGTGGAGCGCCATCGCGGATGGCTACGGCCAAGCGGGCTTGGATTCCATACCAGCGGTAGGAGTCGCGGACTTCGGGTTCGTTAAGCGTCTCGAAGAAGACCAGGTTTGCATCAAAGGCCGAGTAGCGCTGCGCCAAGGCCCGCCAGAAGTCGACGAACTCGTCGACGAAGCCGTCGTCGGTGGCAAGATTATGTTTGAAGTCGGAGTCGGGATGGATGTCGATTACTACGGCCAAGCCTTGATCCAGAATCATTTTTACTGCGGCGTCGAGGTAAGCGAGGTAGTCAGTCGGGATACGGTCTGCTTGTCTGCGGCGGAACATGGGTTGCGGATTGACGCTCAGTCGGACGTGGTCGAAGTCCATGGCTTTGATCAGCGCGATATCTTGCGCGGTGTTCCAGGTCTCGAAATGCTCTTTGGTGTAGCCCTTGGGGTCGTAAACCTGGGCGAACCATTCGCTGAGGTTGATGCCGTGGCGGAGGTGTTGTGCGCGGCGGGCGGCCAGGGCGGAACTCGATTGCTGGGCTTGGGAAGCTGCAGCCGAGGATAGAAACAGGAGCGCAAACAACGAACTTAGGAAAAGGCGCAGGTCATTTGCGTGGAGTTTTGGCATCGCGTGAGTGGAAGAGCGTTCGGTTAACCGCCCGACCCCCTGTTTTTGTAAGTGTTGATTGCGAAGGAGTTGAAATTATTCGTTTTGATAGAGTTTTGCAAGTATTGCTTCTGCAGGATTTGCTGGTGAAAAGGTGCTTCGGCTCGGAACCTTCGATGGATATCGTAGAAGCGGTGTGCTGTGCGGGATTCTTCGCGCTGTACGGCGCTGACCGCAAGGTTCGCAGGTGGCATGCTGGTCTAACGGGTGGTGCGATCCAGGTCCGGTATAAGCCGTCCGAGCGCCGCGTCTCCGTTGGTTGAATATCATCCACCAACATTTAGATGGACTTACAGCGACGCAAAATCCTGAATAGCTGGACCAGTCTCCGGCGCTTGTTCTTCAAGGTGCTGCTCGCTACGTCAAACATCCCACCCTTGGGCATCCCTCCGTCTGAACAAGACAAGAACTGCAGGAGTAAGGAAAGAGCGCAACCCTTGCGCAAACGGCAAAAAATGGGCGTTCCGCGAGCTGGCGCATGACGCTACAGCTAGCGCGAATGGCTAAAGCCTTCTATTCCTCGCGTAACGTGTTGGCTGGGTCGATCTTCGCGATTCTCAGCGCTGGCAGGGTTGTGGCCAGAAGCGTCACCAATACCAGCGTGAGCACCACCGTCGCCAGGGTGGGCGTGTCGTAGACTCCTACGCCGTAGAGCACGCTACGCATCACTCGCAGCGATCCCGTACAAAAGACGAGCCCGAGAGAAAGGCCTAAGACCGAGGCGCCTGCGGCGGAGCAGCCGATCTGCACCATGGCCTGACCCACGGTGCAGCCGAGGGCCATGCGGATGCCAATTTCGCGGGTCCTTTGCGTCACCATGTTGGCAACCAACGCGAAAACGCCGACCGCGCTCAGCGCCAGGGCCAGGGCCGCCATCGCGCCCAGTAGCGCTACTTCGACACGCTGTATCGCCAGGGTTTTCGCCAGCAGATCGCGCATGCTGTAGAAGCCCGAGAAGGGCAGGTCGGGATCGACACTCGCCATAGCACGTTGCATCGCCGCGGTTAAACCCTGCACCGGGCCGCCGGTGCGAACGATCCAATTCGGTTGGAACCAGGCATGAATGAGCGGGAGCAGCTGGGCGTCCGCTTGCGCGGCGGGAATGTACATGGTTTCTTCGCCTGTAAGAGGCGCAGTGGCATCCAACCCTGGCGGTACGGCCACATCCCCGACTACGCCAACAATGACCGTGTCCTTGCCCACGTGACGTCCGACCGGATTTGTACCGTCGAAGAATTTGCGTACGAACGCTTGATTGACGATGGCCACGTGTTGCGCACGCGGGCCATCTGCTTCAGTGAAGGAGCGTCCTAGCAGCACCGGAATCTGCAAGGCCTTGAAATAATCGGGGGTGATGTATACCTCGTCGGTTTCACCTTTTCGTCCCGCTTCTTTGCCATCATTGATCGTCAATGCTCCGTCGATCAACGAGCGCTCGTAAGGCAAACTTAATCCGACGGCGGCGTGTTGCACGCCGGGTATTTGACGCATAGCGGCGGTACTCTCGTCCAGGAGCTTTCGGAAAGCCGCAGTATCGTGGAAACGGACGTCGTCGAGCAAAGCTTTGGCGGTCATCACTCCATCTGGGTTGAACCCTGGCGGCAGCGTCTCCAAGTGCACCAGGGTACGGACCAGCAGACCGGCAGCAGCCAGCAGCACGACTGTAAGTGCCACCTCGCCGGCGATAAGACCTTGGCGCACGCGAAAGCCGCGGCCTCCGGCCGCGGAGCGGCCAGCCATCGACGAGCGCAAATCCAAGTTTCCGGTTGCAAGCGCCGGGAACATGCCAAATAGAATGCTGGTCAACAGGGAGACGACCAAGGTGAAGACCAACACGCGCCCATCGAGTGGGACCTGCGCGACCGGGAGAAAGTGTTCGGGCAGCAATAATTGAAGGCCGCGAAGGACCATAAAACCGACTCCAACGCCAACCGTTCCGCCCACCAGTGCCAACACCAGGTTTTCCAGCCAGAACTGCTCGTGGATCTGCCATCGTGAGGCCCCCAGCGCGAGCCGCGTCGCAACTTCAGGACTGCGTCGCATCATGCGCGCGAACGCCAGACCCGCCAGATTGGCGCAGGCGATGAGCAGAATCAAACCGGCGGCCAGCATCAGTGTCAGCACTTGAGGACGCAGCGAGGCAGTCGCGCCCTTCTGGAGCGGTACGGAGTGGTAGGTCACCCGCGCTCCGGGGTTGTTATTCAGTTCGTAACGAACGGAGCGAAGCGACCAGGCGCGGTTAATCTCTGCGTCGGCTTCCTGCCAGTTGGCGCCATCGCGCAGCCGGGTGACGGACTCAAAGTTCGTTCCTGAACCCTCGCCCTCGCGACTGGGCTGTAGCGCTGTGTACAGGTCGGCGTTCAACGGAGTTGTTGCGCCTTCTGGGAGCACGCCGATCACGGTGTAGGGCTCGCCTTTGAGCAGAATGGCCCGTCCAAGAATTTTGGGGTCAGCGTTGAAGGTATCGCGCCACAAACGGTAACTCACGATCGCAGACTTGGGTCCGTGCGGGCGATCCTCCTCTACAGAAAAATTGCGCCCCATGATCGGCTGAACGGCAAGAACATCAAGGTAGTGCGCCGAAATGCGACCCGCGTGGAGATACTGGCCCCGGGATCCCCATCCAAGATTGACGCCCGACGTTCCTGGACTGGAAACAGCGGAGATCAGCGCGGGAACATCGTCACGCAGCAGCTCCCATTGCTCACCATTCAGTTTGTGCCGCTCATCGGAGACCTCGGAGCCCACGATCCGAGTGTAGATCGTGCCCATCTGTTCGGGATGCGAATAGGGCAGGCTCTTCAAAATCAGCGCGTTCACCAAGGAAAAAATCGCGGTGTTTGCGCCGATCGAAAGCGCCAAGGTGATGATGACCGTGACGGTGAAACCTGGACTACGCCGGAGCTGGCGTGCGGCGAACCTGAGATGCTGCGTCCACTCCATGAACCCTCCTTCTTGCCGTTAGATCGTGGCATGCCGTTCCTTGCAGGAAGTACGTCGAGCGCCCTGCCTAAGTTCCGTTCAAGTTGCTGCGCGTGAAGGTCTCCAGTTCATCGGAATCCCTCTGCAGATCGGCCACTTGCGACATGACATCCTCAAGCAGTTGAGTAACCTCTTTGGGGTCCTCCGTAGGGGGCGCTTGGATCCTTTGACCATTGGAAACCAAGGCAGCGGTCAACAACGCCGCGGCAAAGAAGGGATTCACAACCGTTCTGTATCTCATCCTGGCTCCTTTGGTTTCTTTCTGTCTGGTGATTGCGGTAGGTCTGGATAACCCAGTATCGTGGGACCTCGTACATCTCATTCTCCAAATCAGAGAGGGTCCCAAGCTTGCCGCTAGGTCCCATTTCGCTGAATCAGTTAGACAAACAAATCTACGGACGGAGTCGGTCCGGGGGCGTCGAAATCCAAGCACCGTCGGTAGGCCGACGGCGGGTCGTCAAAAAATTGGCCGGATGGATGACCTGCGGAAGCCAAGCCCGCGAATGGGATCGGTATGCACGCATGGTGCTTCACCTGAAAGTGCCGGGTCAGAGCTGCTCCCACGGGAAGTGCTGCATCGTTTAATTCCTTGCAGAACACAACATCTTCGTTGAGCACCGTGGCATTTCCGAAGGCTGTGCTAAGGTCGGCGTAAATGTGGAGGTAGCTCTCTTGATAAAACCACGACGCCGGCTGGTAGTACTGTCCAGCATATTCGTTATCGTCCTTACCGGACAATTTCTGCAGGGGCAAGACGCGAACAGGCCGCGCATCGGCTTTTCCATCGAAGCGACGAAAGGAGAGCGTTGGCAGACGGACCTGAGTTCCTTTGAGGCACGGGCCAAGCAGCTAGGGGCGGAGGTGATCTCGGCGGACGCCAACGGAGACGATGATCGTCAGTTGCAGCAAGTCAAGGATATGATCAAGGCAGGGATCAACGTGCTGGTCTTATTGCCCCATGATACTGAAAAGGCCAGCCGGATCGTGGACACCGCTAAGTCGGCAAGTGTTAAGGTCATCAGTTACGATCGCCTGGTGCTGAACAGCGATGTTGATCTCTACGTGAGCTTCGACCGTGTGGAGATCGGCACGATGCAAGCGGAATATCTATTGAAACATGCCCCCACAGGGAATTATGTGCTGATCGCTGGGTCTCCCAATGACGGGGGTGCGAAAGCTTTGCACGACGCGCAGATGAAGGTTCTGCAGCCACATATTGATCGCGGAGACATTAAGGTGATCGCTGACGCGTATACCCGAGACTGGCTGCCTTCCGAGGCGTACCTTTTTATGCTGAAAGCAGTTGATTCCGCCCAGGGCAACATCGCTGCGGTTCTGGCTTCCAACGACGGATTGGCCGGAGGCGCGATTCAGGCGCTGCGCGAGCATGATCTGGCCGGCAAAGTGCAAGTTACCGGCCAAGATGCGGATTTGGCAGCCATCATATGCATCGCGCAGGGCACGCAGACGATGACCGTCTACAAGCCGGTCACCAACGAAGCGGAGAGAGCGGCGGAGGAAGCAGTTCGCCTGGCGAAGGGCGAAAAGGCGCACGCGGATGGGACCATCAGCAATGGCAAGGCCAAGGTGCCTAGCATAATGCTGAAGCCGGTGGTGGTTACAAAAGACAATATCAAGACGACGGTGGTCAAAGATGGATTTCAAACATTAAAGAGCATCAACCAGGTATTGTCTGCCGATCAGCAGATCCAATAGAGCGGCAGCGAGGCGATGAAATCCTGAATAATGCGCTCCTCTCAATCCTGCGGCTTTTGCAGCGCCGAGGACCAAGGGTCGACCCCCAGACCCCGTTTTCTTACCTTCGAGTTTGTTGGACATGATTTGTCTCCGTCGTTGCGAAGTCGCATTTTTAAACCGTGATTTAGCTAGCCCTGAAAAACCGAGCGTGGCTGAGTGTCCGCCAAGCCCCTCCGGGGCCGGCGCAGGATCTCCTTTTCTGATGCACCGGAAAAAGTGTTGATGCAGACTTTCCTCGACGAGGACAGAGTGCACTACGGTCAGGTTTGAGAGTGCCAGCGCCGGCTTAAACTTCCAGGATTACGGGGAGGATCAGGGGGCGCTTGGAGGTGTGTTTGTTGATGTAGCGCTTCAGGTCTATGCGGATTTTTTCTTTCATAACGGACCAATCCATTTTTTCTTCGGAGTTGGATTGTTCGACCGTTTTCAGGACGACCTCGCGGGCGCCGGCCATGAGTTCCTGGCCGTTGTCGCTGAACATGCCGCGGGTGACGATTTCGGGTTGCATGTCCATCTTGCCAGTGTGCTTGTCGATGGCGATGATGGGAACCAGGACGCCGTCTTCGGAAAGGTGTTTGCGGTCACGGACTACCGCTTCCTCGATTTCTTCCAACGAGCCGGAATCTACCAAGACACGGCCTGCAGTTACGGGGTCGCGGCGATAGGCGCGGTCTTCTGTGAATTCGACGACCTGGCCGTCTTCCATCAGGAGAATTTCACCGGAGACGCAGCCGAGCTGGTGGGCTAGGGCGGCGTGGCGGAAGAGATGACGATATTCGCCGTGGACGGGGATGAAATATTTGGGCTTACAGAGTTGCAGGATTAGCTTTTGTTCTTCCTGGCTAGCATGGCCGGAGACGTGTATGGTACCGGCGGAGTTCTCGTAGTAGACCAACGCCCGGCGGCGGAACATGTTGTCGAGCATGCGGAAGATGGGCTTTTCGTTTCCGGGAATGATGCGGGCGGAGAGGATGACGGTGTCGTTTTCATCGACAGAGACGAAGCGATGATTGTCGACGGCGATGCGCGACATGGAGGACATGGGCTCGGCCTGGCTGCCGCTGGCCAATATGACCAGGCGCTTGGGGTCGAAGTTGCGGATGTCTTGCGGGCGAACGACCATGCCGTCGGGGATGCGCAAGTACTCGAGAGAGTGCGCGATTTCGATGTTGTCGACCATGCTGCGACCGACGAAGGCTACCTTGCGGCCGACGCGCGAGGCGATGTCGATGACCTGCTGAATGCGGTGGATGGAGGATGCGAAGCACGACAACACTACGCGACGGGGGGCGGAGCGGCAGAGATCTTCGAGGCGCGGAACTACGGCGCGTTCAGAAGGCGTGAAACCAGGGCGCTCGACGTTGGTGGAATCGCTGAATAGAGCGAGCACACCTTCGTTGCCGTAACGGGCGAAAGCGTGAAGATCGAACGGGGCGCCACCTACTGGCGTCTGGTCGATCTTGAAGTCGCCGGTATGAATTACGACGCCTAACGGCGTGCGGATGGCCAAGGCCACGCAATCGATGGTGCTATGGGTTACCGGGATGAATTCGATTTCGAAGGGATCGATCTCGACGAGCCGGCCAGGGATTACCTCGCGGAGGGTGGTGGAGTCGATCAGACCAGCTTCTTCCAGGCGCTTCTTGACGAGCGCGAGCGTGAAGCGACTTCCGTATACGGGGACGTTCAGGTCGCGCAGGATGTACGGTAGTGCACCGATGTGATCTTCGTGGCCGTGGGTAAGGACGATCGCTTTGACGAGAGAGCGGTTTTGCTTGAGGTAGGTGATGTCGGGAATGACCAGGTCGACTCCCAGAAGCTCGGATTCGGGGAACATCATTCCGGCGTCGATGACGATGATGCTGTCACCGAGCCGCAACGCCATCATGTTCATTCCGAATTCGCCGAGACCGCCCAGGGGGATGGCTGTAAGAGACTGCGAGGTGTTACTCAAAGAATGGTTATCTCCATTTACTCAACATTGATCGTATCACACGCGGACCGAGCGGGAGAGCGGAGCGCCGTCGTTGAGTCTTGTCAGCGAACCCGACGTAGAGGTCCTTTCCGCTATCGTTATCGGATAGCGTCCGGATGACATCTAGCGGGCAGTTTGGTTTGATTTCCTGTTAGCGAAACCTGGTGACACGATGAACATCCAAGACAGTGCGATGCGGAGGAGCGCGAGATGAGCGAGGAATCGAGAGAGGTAACACGAAGGAAATTTTTGGGAGTGGGGTCGGCGGCGGTGCTGGCGGCGGCTACCGCTGGCGTGGCGGGTGCACAGGAGGCACCGAAGCCGCCGCGGTCGCCCGATCATCATTTGCCGAACGAACAGAATCACGGGCCACAGAATCCGCTGGAAGCGGACAATCCGAGCGCGGTGTGGGCGACCGAGACGGATTCAGGGACGGTACCGCCGTTCAAGTATCCATTCGCGCTGGCCAGGAAGAGAATCGAGAGCGGCGGTTGGACGCGGCAGGTGACGGCACGGGAATTGCCGATTTCGAAGACGATCGCCGGAGTGGAGATGCGGTTGACCGCAGGCGGAGTGCGCGAGCTGCATTGGCACGTGTCGGCGGAGTGGGCCATTATGCTTTACGGGAATGCGCGGATTACCGCAGTGGATGCGCAAGGGAAGAGCTTCGTTTCGGATGTGGGTGAGGGCGACCTGTGGTTGTTTCCACCGGGCGTGCCGCACTCGATCCAAGGATTGAGGCCCGACGGGTGCCAATTTTTACTGGTGTTCGACGACGGAAATTTCAACGAGTTTGAAACGTTTTTGCTGACGGATTGGCTGACGCATACGCCACGAGAGGTGCTGGCGAAGAATTTCGGAGTGAGTGAGGCGACGTTTGACAAGACGCCGAAGAAGGAGCTGTTTATTTTTCAGACGGATCTGCCCGAGGAGTTGAAGAAGGAGCAGCAGTACGCGGCGGAGGGAACGGGAACGGTGCTGCAGCGAATGGACTTCAAGCCGAACCAGATGAAGCCGACGAAGGTGACACGCGGCGGTGAAGTGAAGATCGTGGATGCGAAGAACTTTCCGATTACGCCGATTGCCGCGGCGATTGTGAAATTGAAGCCGGGAGGACTACGCGAGTTGCATTGGCATCCAAACGCGGATGAGTGGCAGTACTTTATTAGCGGGAAGGGCAGGATGACGGTGTTTGCCGCGGGAGGTCGAGCGCGAACTATGGACGTGCAGGCGGGAGATGTCGGATATATTCTGCAGTCGAATCCGCATTACGTCGAAAACACAGGCGATCAGGAACTAGTGTTTCTAGAAATCTTCAAAAACCCGCATTACCAGGATATTTCCTTGGCGGAATGGTTGGCGCATACGCCGGCGCTCTTGGTGGATCAGCATTTGAGGGTGGGGCAGGAGATGTTGAAGGCGATTCCGAAGGAAGAGGTTGTAAACACGCCGCTTTGATGTGCGGATATCGTGGACGGCGTAAATGAAAAGCAGATCCTTTGCTTCGCTCGGGATGCTATTGGTTGGAGTGGGTGGGTCGCCGAACTGAGGTCGGGTGGAACTATCTCTGCATACGAAAGACCGGCTCACCGTGGTCGGTGGGACGCGCTAAAGCGCGCCCGAACGCTGCGCCTCCACATTTGGATGGTGCGGCTACGCGGGAATTGGGCTGGGTGTTAGCGGGTACCGCCGGCGAATAGGTGCACGATTGTCACGAGAATGACGGCGCCGACCGTGGCTGCTGCGAGGCTGTATAGCGTGCCGCCACCGAGGATGCCTAACCTCATGAACAGCCAGCCGCCTAGGACGGAACCCACCAAGCCTAGAATAACGTCAGTGATGCAGCCATAGCCGGCTCCGCGGGCGATTTTTCCGGCTAGCCAGCCGGCAATCAGCCCAATCAAGATCCAGTAGAGTATGCCGTGCTGCCATTCAACTACAACCACGCGATCCTGGAAGAGACTTAGGAAAAGGGTTGCGGGCATTGAGGCCTCCTCGGGGCCAGCAGCGGAGTTCTATTTTGAGATGGGTGCATTGTAGCGTTGAGCGCCGGGAAATACCAAGCTGGCTTTGCGGACTAGAAGAGTTTGAGAAAAATCGTGCGTGTATGATTGTGCCGGGTCTGTCGGCGGTGGTGCGTGTTGCTGGGTTTGTGGCGTCGGAGCACGGACATGAGTGCCGGTGCTACTGGGGTTGCTGTTGGGTCATGCAGTGGAGCGTCCCCAGGCCGAGGACCAGGTCGCGGCAGGCTATGCCTACCACTTCGCGATCTGGGAAGAGGCCGGCCAGGGTGTTGAGAGCTATGCGATCGTTCGGGTCGTTGAAGGTGGGGACGATGACGAGTCGGTTGGCGATGTAAAAGTTTGCGTAGCTCGCGGGGAGGCGTTGGCCTTCGAAATAAACCGGGGCGGGCATCGGCAGGGTTTCGATGCGAAACGCGCGGCCGTCGTGGTCTTTCATCTTTTGGAGCAGGGCCAGATTTTCTTGTAACGCTCCGTAGTTGACGTCTGACCGGTCTTTTTCAACAACAGCGACGATCGTTGTGGGATTGACGAAGCGGGCGAGGTCGTCGACATGGCCGTGGGTGTCGTCGCCGGCGATGCCGTTGCGGAGCCAGAGAACTTGGGTGGCGCCGAGATAGTTGCGGAAGACTTCGTTGTAGTCGTCGCGCGTGAAGCCGGGATTGCGCTCTTGCGAGGCGCTTAACAGGCATTCTTCGGTTGTGAGCAGCGCTCCGCGGCCGTTGACGTCGATACTGCCACCTTCGAGGACGACGCGGCGTCCTTTGTGCATCGGTTGCCAAACGCGATGCTTGAGTCTCTTGTTCACGAGCATGGCGGCGGCGGCGTCCTTTTTGTGATTGGTGTATTTGGCCCAACCGTTGAAGCGCCAGTGCGTGAGGGCGACTTCTCCGGAGGAGTTGCTGATGGAGATCGGGCCAGAATCGCGCATCCAGCCGCGGTCTGTGCGAACGCGGAAAAAATCAACAGCGGCGAGATTGGCACCGGACTTTTTCAGAATGGCCCTGACTTTGGATTCGGCTGCGTGATTTTGCACCAGGAGATAAACGCGCTCGACGCGTGAGAGGTGCCTGACGATTTCGGCGAAAGCCCAGGGAATCGCGGGGAACTTTCCCGGCCAGTCGGTCTGTTCGTGAGGCCAGCCTAGCCACGTGGCGTGGTGATGTACCCACTCGGCGGGCATCCAGTAGCCGTGATCGAAGGGAGTCTGCCGAGAAGCGGGGAGCTTTTCTCGCGGCATGCGGTTATTCGCCGAGCCAGCGATTGAGGATTGGGCCGTAGGCGTCGATGCGACGGTCGCGTAAGAAGGGCCAGTTGCGGCGAGTGTCTTCACTTTTTGCGGGATCGCACTCGACGACGAGAATTTCTTCCTTGTCGTTGGACGCTTCGGAGATCACTTGTCCAAAAGGATCGGCGACGAAGGAATTTCCCCAAAATTCGAGACCGGGATCGCCGCTCGCGGGGTTGCCTTCGTAGCCGACGCGATTTACGACAGCGACGTAAACACCATTGGCGATGGCGTGGGCGCGCTGGATGGTGCGCCAGGCATCCAGTTGGGCGACACCGAACTCCGCTTTCTCGCGAGGGTGCCAGCCAATGCTGGTTGGGTAGAAGATGACTTGCGCTCCGCTCAGGGCGGTGACGCGAGAGCCTTCCGGATACCACTGGTCCCAGCAAATCTGGACGCCAATTTTTCCGTATTTCGTATCGAAATTAGGGAACCCGAGATCACCTGGCGTGAAATAAAACTTTTCGTAGTAGAGCGGGTCGTCGGGGATATGCATTTTGCGGTATTTGCCGAGGAAGCTGCCGTCGGCGTCGAGGACCGCGCAGGTGTTGTGGTAGACGCCGGCGGCACGGCGTTCGAAGAGAGAGACGACGAGGACGACTTTGTTTTCTTTCGCGATTCGGGCGAGCGCTTCCGTAGCTGGGCCGGGGACAGCTTCGGCGAGGTCGAACAGTGCCGCGTCCTCTTTGCGGCAAAAATATTCGCTGCGGAAAAGTTCGTGAAGAGAGATGATTTGCGCGCCACGCGCGGCGGTGTCACGGATCTTATCGACCGCGCGGGACAGATTTTCGTCGGCGTTGGCGGTGCAGCGCATCTGCACAAGGCCGATGGTAAATTTGTCTGCCATAGAATTTTAGTTTAGCATGATGCGCAACGGTGCTCGTTCACGTGATTTTCTCTTTTCATCGTTGCGCATTTGTATTATCAATCTGCGCGACGTCGCATCGCAGAGTGACTAAAATCGAAACCACAGAATGTTGCGCGTCATCGTAAGATCAAGATCCGTTCGCGGATTTTCAGGAGCGTAAATGGCAAAACAGAAGAAGACGGTCACCGGGCGCGTGCTGCACGATCCGGTTAAAGACAAACTGAGGCCGATCTTCCCGCTGGACTTATCGAAATGCCGGACCATTGATCAGTTGGTTCGCGCGATGGGCGATACGGCCTACACGGGGCGCCAGATCGGTGACGCGGCTGACGTTCTGGAGGCAATGGCGCGCGATAAAGATTGTTTTGTAGTGATGACGCTTTCCGGTGCACTTACGGTCGGCAAAATGGGACTGGTGTTTTGCGATTTGATCGAAAGCGGTGTGGTCAACGCGATTGTTTCAACCGGGGCGCTCATGGCGCATGGCCTTGTAGAAGCCACGGGGTTGTCCCATTTCCGCTACGATCCATCAAAGATGGACGATCGCGAACTTTTCGAGGCGGGCTACAACCGCGTTTACGACTCACTGGAGCCGGAGACGAATCTGGATCATGTGGAAGATGTGGTGGATGGGATTCTAGAGGAATGGGATGCGAACGAAATCGTTTGCAGCTGGAAATTGCATCGGAAGATTGGCGAGTATTTGACGAAACAGCCGGGTGGACGGGGAATTTTGAAATCCGCTTTTCAGCACAACGTTCCAGTTTTCGTGCCGGCGTTTTCGGACTCCGAATTGGGGATTGACTTTGCATTGCACAAGCTGACGCGGCAAAAAACGAAGCGGCCGTTGCTTCGCTTCGACCCGTTTGAGGATTTCGAGAAATTTGCGGACACGATGATGGCCGCCAAACGCATGGGCATTTTTACCGTCGGCGGCGGCGTGCCGCGGAATTGGTCGCAGCAATTCGGCGTGTATGCGGAACTGTTGTCGCGACGTGGGTACAAGGATGTTCCGCTCAAACGGTATAACTACGGATTGCGGATCTGTCCGGAGCCGGTGCACTGGGGCGGGTTGAGCGGGAGCACGTACACTGAAGCGGTTTCGTGGGGTAAATTTCTTCCCACCGAAGAGGGTGGGCGGCTGGCGGAAGTTTTTGATGATGCTACCGTGGCGCTGCCGCTGGTGGTGGGGGCTGTTCTTCAGCGCATCGGTTACTTCAAGCCATAAGAAAACAGCGCGTCTGTCTTTGTGCCGGCGCGCGAATTCTGATTTCAAATCCCGGAAGTTGGGGAACGGCGGTAGTGTAGCAGCCGTCAGCGCAACCCGTTTAGTCGTCTTCGCCAATCAGGATGGCAGCACCCAAGACGGTGGTCCACAGGCCGCGTTTGTCGCCGACGGCAGACTGCGTGACGTTCATGGTGCGAACGATTTTGTTGGAGATGCGGTAGACCTCTTTCTTTTCGTCAAAAGAAAGATCGGGATCAAATTCCACGTTTAACGTTGTCGCCAGCATTTCCGCCGCGAGCTCTTCTGCGTACTCACCGGCCACTTCCTCGGTCTCGCCGAAAGAATGGTGCTCTGATAAGTAGCCGTACATCGATTTGTCGCTCGGCAACGCCAGCCCAATGCTAGCGGCGATCAGTCGGTGCGCTTCCTTCGTGGAATTTTCACTAATCACCGTGAACGCGACTTGTCCCGGCTTGATGTACTTCAAACCCTCGCTACGCGAGATCAATTTACAATTTGGAGGGAAGATCGATGAAACACGTACGATGTTACAGGCCGCGATCCCAGCATTCCTAAGAGCCAACTCGAAGCTCGAAAGCCTTTCACGATGTTTTCCGACGCCTTTGGTGAGAAATATTTTCTTTGCGACGAACGCCATGGTGCCGGTGTGGGTGCCTCCGTGAATGGGCTGAGAGCGAAAATTTTACCGCTGTGGAAAAGTAACAAGAAGGTTTTGCAGTGTCAATTCATTTCCCGCACGTTTCGCGCGAAAAAAGAGCGTGACGAAAGCACTTGGGGGCCAGATCGCGGAACGGATGAGCGATATGGCGGGAAATTGTTAACATTTGATGAATTATTCGGCGGCGACGTGTTGCAGCAGTTTACCGAGGGGTTTGGTGAGCGCTAGAACCTTGCCTAGATCGGCGGGGGTGAAGTCGGGCCCGGCGGTTGCAGCGTTGGAACCTTTGCGGCTGATTTGGATGACACCAATTACTTTGTCACCTGCAAGAATGGGCGCGCTCATGATTTTTTGAATGGCATCGCCGGGCTCGCCACCGCTCGTTTTCACACCTTCGAACACGGTCGCATGCCGCGCGCTAGCGAAGTTGTTGTCAATTTCCGGCCGACTCTCGCGAGCGGTTCGGGCAGCCAGCGCAGAATTGCTTGTGAGGGGAATAAATCCGACGTTTTTGAGCGCTTCGGGAGCTAAAAAATGCAGGTGGCGCCATTTCGAAGACAATCCGAGGATTCCCACCTCATCCGCCCTAACGCCCAAACCTTTGGCGATACGTTCGGCCACAGAGGACCAAACGATCGGTTGTGCGCTCTCGGTGTCGCGTAAGGCGTGCGCAAGGCGTTCCAGGTCTGTAACAAGGCTCATGATTTGTCCAAGAAATTCGTGGAGCAGTATCGCGACCAGGAGGAATATCCCGGTGAATTGCCGCAATAATATTTTTAGAGAATAGCATCTCCACACACGGGAGCATTGCAAAAATGGCGTAACCGCGCGTTACTGATACGGGACAACAGCAGCGACATGAGGCGGGAGTACGTGAAAAACGCCACCTGCTTGACAGGAAAGATGGGCAACTTGCAACACTGGTCTCAACTCCCTATACTGAATTTGCCGCGATTCTGAGCGCCGAGCAGGCAAGGACGCGGCGGAGAGGGCATGTCCGCTACGGCAACCCGGCCTGACACCAGCTATTTCCTCCGCAAACTGCATTCTTTGACCGGCATCATTCCCGTTGGCGCGTTCCTGGCGGAACACTTCTGGTCCAACAGCACCGCGTTGGTGGGCGCGCGCCAGTACGACGAAACCTCCCAGACTTTACAGACCATTCCATTTCGCATTTTTGTGGAATGGGCTTTCATTTTCTTGCCGATCCTCTATCACGGCGGGTACGGCGTTTACATCTGGCTGCGCGGGCAATCCAACGTTTCGGAATACCCATGGGTAAAAAACTGGTTGTATACGCTCCAGCGATACACAGGACTCATTGCTTTTGCCTACATTGGTTGGCACCTGTATACGGAACGCTGGCTGACGCACGGAACGTCCACGTATGCGACGGTTGAGCGCGACCTGCGGAATCCCTGGTATCTGGCGTTTTTTCTTGTCGGCGTCCTAGCTTCTTCGTTCCATCTTGGCGTTGGGGTCTGGAATTTTCTGTGCAAGTGGGGACTGGCGGCCACGGCGCGCGCTCAGCGTGCAGCGGGCCAACTCGGCGTTTTGGTCGGCGTTACCTTCAGCGTGGTTGGCGTGCTGATCTTGCTGAGCTTCCGGCTGAACTGGCACCCGTTCGCATCGTACGTCACTTCAAAATGAGACAACCGACGATCATCGTCGTGGGCGGAGGGCTCGCGGGCCTAATGGCCACCATCCGCGTGGCGGAAGCGGGCGTGCCGGTGGAGCTATTCTCCATCGTGCCGGTGAAACGTTCGCACTCGGTATGCGCGCAGGGCGGCATTAATGCCGCAAAGAATCAAAAGGGCGAAGGCGATACGACGCAGAAGCACTTCGACGACACGATTTACGGCGGCGATTTTCTGGCGAACCAGCCTTTGGTGAAGCGGATGTGCGAGGCTGCGCCAGGAATCATCGATTTGCTCGATCGCATGGGCGTCACGTTCAATCGCACACCCGAGGGATTGCTGGACTATCGACGGTTCGGCGGCACCCTGTATCACCGAACGGCGTTTGCCGGAGCAACTACAGGGCAGCAGCTCTTGTACGCACTGGACGAACAGGTTCGACGGCACGAGTCCGAGGGACGCGTGACCAAACGTGAGGGCTGGACTTTTTTGTCGGCCGTGATTGACGAGACGGGAGTCGGGCGCGGCATTTGCGCCATGGACCTGCGCTCGATGGAAGTGAAGACGTTCGCAGCGGACGCCGTGATTTTTTGCACCGGCGGCATTGGCGCCATTTTTGGGCGCTCGACGAACTCGGTCGTCTGCACCGGCTCGGCGCAGTCCGCTCTACTTCAGCAGGGGGTTGACTACGCGAACGGTGAGTTCATTCAGGTGCATCCCACCGCCATTCCTGGCGAAGACAAACTGCGATTGATGAGCGAATCCGCCCGCGGGGAAGGCGGCCGCGTCTGGGTACCGCGAAATCCGACCGACAAACGCGCGGCCAAGAGCATTGCGGAAGCCGAGCGGTTTTATTTTCTGGAAGAGTGGTATCCGAAATATGGAAACCTGGTTCCGCGGGACATCGCGACGCGCGCGATTCATCGCATTGTTTATCAGGAAAAGTTGGGAATCAACGGGCAGGCTGCGGTTTACCTCGATGTGACGCACATTCCGCGAGAAACGCTGGACCGCAAGCTCGAAGGCATTCTCGAAATCTACGAGAAGTTTCTGGGCGTTGATCCGCGTGACGAACCGATGAAGGTTTTTCCGGCCATGCACTATACGATGGGCGGGATCTGGGTCAACAACGACGACCAGGCGACAAGCGTGCCGGGAATCTACGCCGCTGGTGAATGCGAATACCAATATCACGGTGCGAACCGACTGGGAGCGAATTCGCTGGTGTCGTGCATCTTTGGTGGTGGAATCGCCGGTGCCGCAGCCGTGAAATACGCGCGGGGCATGGAAAAGGGAGGGGCATCGGTGGATTCCAGCGTGTACACCCGCGAGCAAAAACGCCAGGAAGAGAAGAATGCGGCGCTGATCGCGCAAGACGGCACCGAAAATCCGATCACGATCTGGAAAGAACTAGGCGAGATCATGACCGAACACGTGACGGTAACGCGCGTCAACAAGAACCTCGAGGGTGCCTACGCGAAACTTGGAGAATTGCAGGCGCGCTATCGAAGGATCAATCTCAGTGACCGGACCCGATGGTCGAATCAAACGATGAATTTCGCGCGCGAGCTGGAGAATATGCTGATCCTAGCCCGCGTGATCGCGATCGGAGCGTTTTACCGCAACGAATCGCGCGGGGCACACTACAAGCCTGATTTTCCGGATCGCGACGACGCAAACTGGCTGAAAACGACGCGAGCTAAATGGGTGAACAACGAGATCCAGTTGAGCTACGAACCGGTCGACATTTCGCAGATTCCGCCGCGCGCGCGCCGCTATGATGCGGCGAAATGAGGTAGGCATGACCGAAACGAAACACGTGGTCCTGCGCATAAAGCGGCAACCGAGCCCGAAAGAGAGCGCGCGTTGGGAGGAATTCGCTCTTCCGTGGCGGCCGTCGATGAACATCATCATCTGTCTGCGGGACATCGCGGAGAATCCGATCACGCGCGATGGCAAGAAGACCACGCCGGTCACCTTCGACTCCAATTGCCTGGAAGAAGTCTGCGGCTCGTGCGCCATGCTGATCAATGGGAAAGCCCGTATGGCGTGCTCCGCATTGGTCGATCAACTCGAGCAGCCAATCCGTATCGAGCCGATGTCGAAATTTCCAGTCGTGCGCGATCTCGCTGTCGATCGGCAGTTCATGTTCGAAAGCCTGAAGCGCGTGAAGGCCTGGATTCCCATCGATGGCAGCTATGATCTTGGCGAAGGCCCGCGCGTGGCTCCTGAAACACAGGAGAAGGCATATCCTCTTTCGCGCTGCATTACCTGCGGAAATTGCCTGGAAGTCTGCCCGCAAGTAAACCAACACAGCGACTTCATGGGCGCAGCTATTTTCAGCCAAGTTCGGCTCTTTAACATGCATCCCACCGGCGCGATGCACTCCAGAGAGCGTCTGCAAGGTGCCATGGGTCACGGCGGCATTGAAGATTGCGCCAACTCGCAAAACTGCGTGCGGGCATGCCCAAAGGAAATTCCGCTTACTGAATCGCTCGCCGAAATCAACCGCCAGGCGTGGAAACAAGCCCTGCTCGGTTGGTTGATAGGGTAAACTTGCACCGCCGTCGTACGATCTCGGGAGGTTGAATGCGCTCAGCCCGCGCTATTTTTCTGTTTACTGCCGTCGTTCTGCTGGCCACAAATGCTTTTGTTCGCTCCGTTCCCGCAGACGATTTGTCCGAACACGCTCACAAGCTGCACTTTTCGTCGTTCGTGATCGATACGCACGACGACACCACGCAGCGATTTTTCTCAAAGGATAACTTCGATCTCGGCAAGCGCTATCCCGACGGCGCCATCGACATCCCGCGCATGCGCGAAGGCGGCATGAACGGTATTTTCTTTTCGATCTGGATCGACGGCCACATCCTGGGTCCGCCAGCGATCCAGAAGGCGCTGGATCAAATCGACGCGGTACGCGAAAACGTAGCCAAGCATCCGAAGGAGATTGTGCTGGCGCGTACCGCGGACGACGTGCGACGAGCGCGCGCACAAGGCAAAATCGCCGCGCTCATCGGCGTCGAAGGCGGTCACATGATCGGAAACGATATCCGCATGGTGCGGATTTTCTCCGATCTTGGCGTGCGCTACATGACTCTCTCACATTTCTACAATACCGAGTGGTCTGATTCGTCTACCGACAAGCCCACCCACAACGGTCTTACCGATTACGGCAAAGAAATCGTACGAGAAATGAATCGCCAGGGAATGCTGGTAGACATTTCACACGTCAGCGATAAAACATTCTACGACGCGCTCGAGGTCAGCAAGGCACCGCTCATTGCCTCGCACTCTTCCTGCCGCGCTCTTTGCGATCACGTACGGGACATGAACGACGACATGATCAAGGCGCTGGCGGCCAAAGGCGGCGTCATCCAGATCAACTACGAAAAGAGCTTTATCGACCAGGCATACAAGGACGCCTACGGCAAAGCTACCGGCGGTGTGGTTGAGACCATCGCCCAGATGAAGAAGGTCTGCGGCGATGATGATGGCTGCATGGAGCGGGAAAGCGTAAAACTCGAGAAAAAGCTCACCGATGAAGGGAAGTTGCCACACGTCACGTGGGAGAGAATCATCGACCACATCGATCATGCCGTGAAATTGGCGGGAGCAGATCACGTCGGTCTGGGTTCCGATTTTGACGGCGCAAACATGCCCGAGGGCATGGAGGACGCTGCCAAGCTGCCACAAATTACGGAAGCGTTGCTGCGGAAGGGTTATTCCGAGACCGACGTTCGAAAAATTCTCGGCGAGAACACCTTGCGGATCCTGGAGCAAGCCGAAAAAGTAAGCGTGGAGTTGAAGTCGCAGCAGTAGCGGCTGAACCGTCCGAAGCAACCTCTCAGGGGAAGAATGCACAGTGGGACGAAACAAATCTTATTTTTGGCTGGAGCCTGCCTGCTGGGCGGCGGGTACGCACTCCGAGAATCGGCAGTGAGTGGGAGCGATCTCACCGCGCACGCTCGCAAGCTGCACTTTTCGTCTATCGTCGTAGACACTCATGACGACACTACGCAGCGATTCCTTGACGGCGATTTCGATCTAGGCGCACGCCATCCTACCGGCAGCATCGACATACCGCGCATGAAGGAGGGCGGGCTCGACGCGATTTTCTTTTCCATCTGGATTCCCAGCAAGATCACCGGGCCGGTAGCGGTCAAGCGCGCCCTCGAACAAATCGAGGCCGTCCGCGAACAAGTCCGGAGACATCCCAAGGATTTAATGCTCGCCACGACCGCGGATGAGGTACGCGCAGCCAGCAAACCGGGCAAGATCGCGGTGCTTATGGGCGTCGAGGGCGGGCACATGATCAACAGCGACCTTGGCGTCCTTCGAAAATACTCGGATCTTGGCGTGCGCTACATGACCCTGACGCACAGCGGCAATTGTGAATGGGCCGACGCTTCAACGGACAAGCCCACCCACAACGGTCTGACCGATTTCGGTAAAGACGTTATCCGCGAGATGAATCGCCTCGGCATGATGGTGGATGTCTCGCACGTCAACGACAAAACCTTTCGTGATGTCCTTGCCCTCAGCAAGGCACCCGTCATTGCTTCGCACTCCAACTGCCGCGCGTTGTGCGATCATCCGCGTAACATGAGCGATGCGATGATCAAAGTTCTGGCCGCCAAGGGGGGCGTGATTCACATTAACTACCACGTGGGATTTCTAAGTCAGGAATTCCGCAATGCGGAACGCGCCAATCCGAAAATCAACCAAGCGATCGCCCTGGAAGTCCATAAACGCTGCGGCGATAAAGAGGGTTGCCAACTGATCGAAGGCGACCGTATCACGCGGGAGTATGTGGAGCAGGGCAAGCTCCCACGCGTCGATTGGACGACCATCATCGAGCACATCGATCACGCCGTGAAGATCGCCGGAATCGATCATGTCGGTCTGGGTTCTGATTTCGACGGCGCAAATATGCCTTTTGGCATGGAGGACGCCTCGAAGGTGCCGAAAATCACGGAGGCCCTGTTACAAAAAGGCTACTCTGAGGGTGACGTGAAGAAGATTCTCGGCGAAAATACTCTGCGCCTGATGGCGGACGTAGAACGCGTCGGCAAGGAATTGAACTCGCGGAAATAAGGTCGAACTGTTGTATGAAAACTGCATGCAAATACGCGACGTGGAGATGATCGAGATGAACGAACGCAATACGGCGAGACAGATCGCGCGCACGGTAAGACTTGCAGGCTGGCTCCTTGGCTTGATGGCTGCGATTCTGCCAGCCCAGGCACGCCCACAAGCGCAACCAGCTGCAAAAAGTTCCACGGCGCAGGGTACGACCGCTAAAAAATCGGCCGGGACGTCAACCGCACGCCCTGCCTACGATCGCGCGCTGTTGCGTCCCGCGCTGCTCAAAGAGAAGGCGCCCGACGAATACAAGGTGCAATTCTCGACCACGCGCGGCGACTTCGTCGTCACCGTCACGCGTTCGTGGGCACCGCTCGGCGCGGACCGCTTCTACAATCTGGTCAAACACCACTTCTACGACAACGCCAGCTTCTTCCGCGTTCTTCCGGGCTTCATGGCGCAATTCGGCATCAGCGCCTATCCCGCTGTCAATAAGGTTTGGGAGAATGCCAACATTAAGGACGACCCCGTTACGCAAAGTAATACCCGTGGCTATGTGACGTTTGCTACGGGAGGGGCGAACACGCGCACCACCCAGGTGTTCATCAATTTCGGGGACAACAAGCGATTGGATCACGATGGGTTCGCACCATTCGGCTTGGTTACCGACGGGATAAAAGTCGTCGACATGTTCTATGATCAGTACGGCGAAGGTGCGCCCTCGGGTGGGGGACCGGACCAGGATCAGATCCAAAAGCAGGGCAAGCCATACCTCGACAAGGGCTGGCCCAAGCTCGACTTCATCAAGACCACCGCCATCATCTCGCCGCCGGCACCTGCCGCAACCAAGCCGGCCGCCGGAACGGGTGCGAAGTCCAGCGCCCCGGCGGCCAAGAAGCCCCAATAGAGCGGAAAGTATTCGTTTCTTGACGTGGTTGCATCTATTTTCTGTATTTGACATCTAAACGGGCTGAACGTATCCTGAGCCGGTATATGACTTTGTTCAGCCAGACCGTGTGTTGTCCTTGCGCGTGTAACGCTGCGTGTCGCAGGACACCCGTCTCTGGCCAGGGGAAAACCCGGACTTAACTTAAATAGTTAGCGTTAGTTCCGAAGCCCACGTGCCAGAAACATTAGGCAACGTGGGTTTTTTGTTTTTACGCGGGGAAAAATCGCCAATGGCTGATACTACAACGGAAACCAAAGCTCAGCGCATCGAGCGCATCAAGCACGCCAAGAACAGCTGGGAGCACTTCGACGAAATCAAGGAATTCGCCCGCCGTGGCCATGCCTCCATCCCGCCTGAGTGGTTTGCCACGTACCTTCGGTCCTGGGGCATTTACACTCAAGGCGACGGCGTAGGCGTCATCGGAGGCAAGAACGGCGAAGGCAAAGCCACCGAATTCTTTATGGTGCGCATTCGCATCCCCAACGGCCTCCTGACCAGCACGCAAACCCGCGCCATCGCGGATCTCGCCGAACGCCATGCCCGCGGTGTCGCTGATATCACCGTCCGCCAGAACGTGCAGTTGCACTGGGTCACTGTCGACGCCCTTCCCGACGTAATCGAAACGCTTTGGAGCGCCGGCCTGACCACGATCGGCGCCTGCGGTGACGTCGCCCGCAACATCACCGGCTGCCCGCTGGCTGGGTTCGATGCCCACGAGTTCTGCGATGCCTCACCGCTCGCGTTGGAGATCGATCGGGCCCTCGGTGGCAACGCTGAGTTTTACAACCTTCCTCGCAAGTTCAAGATGTCCATCACCGGTTGCCGCTCGTGGTGCAACTATCCCGAGATCAACGACATCGGTTTCACGCCGGCTACCAGACGGCGAGTCGGCGGCATCGAAACCGGGTTCTCCGTACGTGTAGGCGGAGGCCTTTCTACGAATCCTCACCTGGCCGTGCGCCTCAACGCCTTCGTGCCTTGGAAGGAGGTGGTGCCGGTCGCGCGTGGAATTGCCGAGATCTTCCGCGAAGCGAATGACCTCCGGGAGAACCGTGAACGCGCCCGACTGAAGTTTCTGTTCTTGCAACACAACTGGACCGCCGACCGTTTCCTCTCCGAACTCGAGCAGCGCATCGGCTTCGTCCTCGATCCCGCAGAACCGGAAGAGATTCCCTCCGACGTTCATCGCGATCACGTCGGCATCCATGCCCAGAAGCAACTCGGCTTGTCCTACGTAGGGGCCAACGTCTTGAGCGGCCGCATCACCCCGGCACAACTTCGCCTGGCCGCCGATCTTTCCGAGCGCTACGGCGACGGCCACGTGCGTAACACGGTCATGCAAAATCTCGTCATCGTGAATATTCCGGACGGCCATGCGGTGCGCGTCGCTAGTGACCTGACCGCCGCAGGCCTTCCCGTGCGCGCTTCGGCCTTCGCACGCGCCACGGTAGCCTGCACCGGTTCCGAATTTTGCAAGCTAGCGCTGACGGAAACTAAAGGCTTTGCCCGTTGGCTCGCGGGAGAGTTGGATGATCGCGTTCCCGGCTTCCAGGAGCAACTCCGCATCAACGTCACCGGCTGCCCCAACAGTTGCGGCCAGCACTGGATCGCCGACATCGGCCTCGAGGGCAAAAAGATCAAACTCGACGGCAAAATGGTCGACGCCTACTATTTCTGCATCGGCGGAAGTGTCGGAGAATTTGCGTCCATCGCGCGGCCGGTGGGCTATCGCTGCGCCGCGACGGATGTGCCCGATGCGATCGAGCGCCTCTTGCGCCGGTTCAAAGAAAATCGTGCCGCAGATGAAAATCTCCGTCAGTTTTTTACACGCCATTCCAATGAAGAGATTCGCGCCATTCTTGCCGGAGGATTTGCCGCTCCGGTCGAGCGCGATCTGGCCACTCAAGGCGCCATCCCTCTCGGAGTCGAAAACTAGATGGGCAAGGTTTATCTCATCGGCGCCGGCCCCGGCGATCCGGAGCTCTTAACGGTGCGAGCGGCGCGCCTACTGGGGCAGGCCATGGTCGTCCTGCACGATTCGCTGGTCAGCAGGGAAGTGCTGGAGATCGTTCCCCGCTCTGCCAAAATTATCGACGTTGGCAAGCGCTGCGGCCAAAAGCTCCTCACGCAGGATGAAATCAACGCTCTGCTTGTCTCTTACGCTGCGAGCCACGAAGCGGTCATCCGCCTGAAGGGGGGCGACCCACTCGTTTTTGGCCGCGCGGGAGAAGAGATGGAAGCCCTTCGCCGTGCAGGCATCGCCTTCGAAATCGTGCCGGGCATCACCGCCGCTCTCGGGGCAGCCGCAGCAGCGGGAATCTCGCTGACCGATCGCCGTGCCGCTTCACAAATCGTCATCACTACATATTCGCGTGGCTCCGACGCCGGAGTCGCCGACCCCTTCGCGGTCACTCCGCAACTCAAATGGGCGGCGATCTCCAGCTCGACCACGCTCGTCCTGTACATGCCGGGCGCGGACTACGCCCAAGTGTCATGCCGTCTCCGCGAAGCCGGCCAACCCGAAGATTTGCCGTGCGTCATCGTCTCGAACGCCACCGGCCCGCAGCAACAAATCCGTTGGACCACCGTGGCGGGCCTTGCCGAGGAGGCAAAACTTCCCGCGCCCGCATTGCTGATCGTGGGCAGGGTAGCGACACACAAAATTGAAGAAATCGCCGCAAGCATAAGACTTTGGCGCAGCGGAGCTCCTGACTGTCAAAGTAGGAACCAACCCATCAGTTAGCGGTATCCGCCTCTCGATGGCGGGGTTTAGAGGTAACCGCAACGCAGCACTGAACGACGACCGAGATCGAACTCGCGAAAAGGACGCTAAGGAGAACGAAATGAGCGCTAACTCTCAACCACTACTACCCAGGAAAAAGTTGCTGTCCATCGACACGTGGGCTGTGCTCATCGCGCTGGCTGCCGCTTTGCTGATTCGCGCTGGCATCCTGACCCGCGTTCCGTGGTAAAGCGCTCCTGCCTAGCAGGGAATTGTCACGACGCTCCGCGACGAAAGGATCTCAGCGTCAGCTACTCATTGGCAATTGGGCTTAACGAAAAAAACGGAGGCAGCACCAAGGTTATGGCTTCATCGATCGCACTACCTCAAACCCGAACTGAGCAACCGACCCTGCAATTTCTCCGCGTTATCCCCGGTGTCATCCTGCTCGCCGCAGTAGGCTACACAGGCAAGCTCCTCGAAAAGAATGTGGGCGCTTACGCCAAGGCCCATCACTGGACATTCCCCAACATCGAGTACGTCCTCTGGGCCATTCTGATCGGACTGGCGATCTCGAACACGGTAGGCGTGCCGGAGCTGTTTCGCGCCGGCGTCGCCACCTACGAATTCTGGCTCAAAGCCGGAATCGTGCTGCTCGGAGCAAGGTTCCTGCTGGGCGACGTACTCAAACTCGGCGGGGTAAGCCTGGGCTTGGTCGCCCTCGAAATCACCGGCGCCACCGCCTTCATGCTCTTTCTCGGCCGCGCGTTTGGTCTCCGACCCAAACTCACGACACTCCTCGCAGTAGGCTCTGCCGTTTGCGGCGTGAGCGCCATCATCGCGACGCAAGGCGCCATCGATGCCGACGAAGAAGACTCCTCCTTTGCTATCGCTGCCATCCTCGCGTTAGGCGCTTTGTCGCTCTTCACCTTTCCGCTGATCGGCCACTGGCTTCATCTCAGCGACCACGCCTACGGTCTCTGGGCGGGCCTAGCGGTTGATAACACCGCCGAAGCCACTGCCGCAGGAGCGCTGTACTCCGACGCCGCCGGCAAGTTAGCCGTCCTCGCCAAGACCACCCGCAACGCGATGATCGGCTTCGTCGTCCTCGCATATGCCATCTACTGGGCTAGCCAAGGCCAAGCCAAAACTGTAAAAAACAAGGCGGCGTTCCTCTGGCAAAAATTCCCGAAGTTTGTCCTCGGCTTCCTCCTAATCTCCGTCCTGGCGACTTATCACTTCTTCAACAAAGATCAGGTCACCGCGCTAGCCAATCTTTCCCGCTGGGCCTTCCTCCTAACTTTTGCCGGCGTCGGCCTGCGCACCAACTTCCGCGAAATGCGCAAACAAGGCCTCCGTCCCTTCGCCGTGGGCGCCATCGGGGAAGTCGTAATCGCCATCTTCACTCTGGGTCTCGTCGCAGGCGCCGAAAAATTCTTTGGCTTATAGTCTGCCGCAGGCCAATCGGCGTAGGCGGAGCGGTCGGCCGCCCTCCCCTGCCACACCACAAAGAAGGGGGCGCCAAATCGGCGCCCTCTCTGGATACTCGAATCCGTTGTAGATTCTTTTAGATTCCCAGCACGGTCACCAATTCCTTCACCGACGCCGCCGACTTCTGCAACGCCGCATTCTCGTCAGCGGTCAATTTGATTTGGACAATCTCTTCCGCGCCCCTAGCACCCAACTTCACCGGCACGCCGACGCACAATCCCTTGATCCCATACTCACCCTCGAGATACACCGCACAGGGCAAAATCTTCTTCTTGTCCTTCAAGATCGCTTCCACCATTTCCACTGCCGCAGCAGAAGGCGCGTAGTATGCTGACCCGGTCTTCAGCAAATTCACAATCTCGGCGCCGCCCTTACGCGTGCGTTCGACAATCGAGTCGATCCGCTCCTTCGGCAACAAATCCGGCAAGGGGATTCCAGCTACCGTTGAATACCGTGGCAGCGGCACCATGTCGTCGCCATGCCCGCCCAGAACAAACGAGTGCACATTCTCGACGCTGACCCTGCACTCCATCGCCACAAACGCGCTCATGCGCGCCGAGTCCAGCACGCCGGCCATTCCCAACACGCGTGATTTCGGAAACCCGCTTACCTTGAACGCCGCCTGCGCCATCGCATCCAGCGGATTCGTCACCACAATAATCACGCACTCCGGCGAGTGCTTCACAATTTGTTCGACCACAGCCTTCACCACGTCATAGTTCGCCTTCAGCAAATCGTCGCGCGACATCCCCGGCTTCCGCGGAAACCCGGCGGTAATCACCACCACGTCGCTACCGGCCGTAGCGCTGTAGTCCCCGCTAGCCGTAGAAATTCCCGTAGCGAACGAATCGGTCCGCGTAATCGGCCCCGACTCCACCATGTCCAGCGCCTTGCCTGCCGGCGGACCATCCAAAATATCCGTCAGCACCACATCCGCCAACTCCAAATCCACAATTCTCTGCGCCGTTGTCGATCCCACGAACCCGCCACCCACCACCGTGACTTTTTTTCTGCTCATTTCGCTCTTCTTCTCCGTGAACTAAGTACGCTTCTCTCTGTGAACAGTGTGCCGGATCGCTTCCTTTTCCTTCTACCTACTTCGCCACCGCCATACCCTTCAGGTTTTCAATAATCGCGGTTGCAAAGGCCGAGGTCCCGACTTTGCTCGCCCCCGGCATCAATCGTTCCAAATCGTAGGTCACCTTTTTTTGCTGGATCGTTCGCGCGATTCCGTCCTCAATCAACTTCGCAGCTTCCTTCCAGCCCAAAAACTCCAGCATCATCGCGCCAGAAAGCATTACCGAACTCGGATTGATCACGTCCTTGTCCGCATATTTGGGCGCCGTCCCATGCGTCGCCTCGAACACGCCGAATCCATCTCCTATGTTCGAACCCGGCGCCATCCCCAATCCGCCCACTTGCGCCGCGCAAGCATCCGACAAGTAGTCCCCATTCAAGTTCGACGTCGCCAACACGCTGTATTCGTCGGCTCGCATCAATACCTGCTGAAACACTGAATCTGCAATCCTATCGTTGATCATCAATTTCTTTCTCCACTGTCCCTTGCCGTGCGTCGAGTAGATCGCAGCCAGTGTCTTTTTGACTTCATCATAAAGCGTCTTCTTGAACGCATCGGTCGCTTGCTCCAGGCCTGGCTCAATCATCGCCGCATTCTGTTCCACGGTCAGCTGCGGGTTTTTGTCGAGATTGTCGATGATCCAGCTCTCACGCTCCGTAATCGTCTCCGCGCGAAATTCCTCCTGCGCCAGTTCATAGCCCCAGTCGCGAAACCCGCCTTCCGTGAATTTCTGGATATTCCCCTTGTGCACCAGGGTCACGCTCTTGCGCTTGTTCGCCAAGGCGTACTTGATTGCGCGACGCACTAGCCGCTTTGTCCCGGTCGGCGAAATCGGTTTGATACCCACTCCGGAATCCCAGCGAATCTGCTTCTTCCCACCCTTCAACATTTCGTTATTCAAGAATTCCAGCAGCTTCTTGGCCTCCGGCGATCCCGACTTCCACTCAATCCCAATGTAGACGTCCTCGGTATTCTCCCGGAAAATAAACACATCCATCTTTTCCGGCTCGCGCACAGGAGAGGGAACGCCCGCGAAATACCGCACCGGCCGCTCGCACGAATACAAATCCAAAAGCTGCCGCAAAGCCACATTTAGCGAACGAATCCCTCCGCCCACAGGCGTAGTCAGCGGACCCTTGATCGCTACTCGAAAATCTCGAATCGCGTCGACCGTCTCGTCCGGTAGCCATTCCTTGAACGCATTGAACGCTTTCTCACCGGCAAACACCTCGAACCACGCAATCTTCCGCTTCCCGTCATAAGCGTGTTCCACCGCCGCATCAAAAACGCGTCGTGAAGCCTTCCAGATATCTCGCCCGGTCCCGTCTCCCTCGATAAACGGAATGATTGGATTGTTCGGCACCTGCAATTCGCCGTCGGCATAGCCGATGGCCTTGCCGTCGGCAGGAATCGCCTGACCGTTATACGAGTTCTTCATGAATACAATCCTCCGGAAGGTGGCCGCCGCACTGGTGAGCCCATTGTGAATTTGACCTGTATTCGCGTCGAGCTTGGCGCAATCGGATCGCATCCACGTTGCAACGCGAACCTAAAAACATATCACAACGAGAAGGAAGATCGAAATCGGACGGTGTATACTCGCGGGGCAAAAAAGGCCGCCCTGCATGGGCCTCAACGGAGGACACCCGCATGATGATGGACTGGAATGAATATCAGAAACAGATCGGCAAGATGATCGGCGAACTCATGAAGCTGAGTCCCGATACCGTTCGAGGCTATCAAGCGCTAAGCGCCGCAAACTCCGCTACGAGCAAGCTTGGCGAGAAGACGCGGCAATTGATCTCGCTGGCCGTGGCCGTCACTACGCGCTGCGACGGTTGCATCACCGTCCACAGCGACGCCGCGCTGAAGGCTGGAGCTACCAGGGAAGAAATCGCCGAAGCTCTAGGGGTGGCCGTTGCGATGAATGCCGGCGCCGCACTGGTTTATTCCACGCGTGTCCTGGACGCGGTTGCCGCAAAGTCGTCGCAGTAAGGCTGCCGTCGTAGGTCCGTCTAGGGCGCGACTTGGTGCCCGATCTCCCAATGAAGTCCGAACGGATCCACCACGCGCCCCAGCTTCCATCCGTGTTCTTCGCCGACCGGGAAAACCTCGGATGCTCCAGCAGCCACGGCCTGCGCGAACACTGCTTCCGGGTTGCCGACCGTCAAGATCATTCGAACCGAACCGCCGCCGATTGGCTCGCGGGACTCCGGCTTGGCATGGTCGGAGGATTCGCCACTCACCCAAAATTCTGCGCCGGAAATGGAGAGTTTCACGACTACGCCGCCATCGGGTACTTCCAAGCGATACACTTCAGTCGCGCCAAACGCTGTTTTGTAGAACGCGACCGCTCGCCCGCCATCCCGCACCGACAACCAGGGCGCAATCGAACACGAGAGGGAAGCCCCCGCATCTAAGACCATACGTTCCGCCTCGACAAGTCCGCCAACTGGATCAACACAAACGCGAATCCGTTAAAACATATTCCACAAGAACTGGTTGTAGACTTCGTGGTGAAACTGCACTTCCGGCACCTTTACAAAGGTACCCAACTGCCGCGCGCACCGATCCGCAGCCGCTTGCTTCAAATCCGCGTACCGGCCCTTCACATCTTCGCCAAGGAGTTCGGTCGTCCACTTCGCCTTCCGGAAATCGTCCAGCGCCGTGTAAATGTTGTCCGGCAAGTAGCGCTGCGCCTGCCGCAGGTTCTTGGTCTTCGCCGTGTCGCCTGCGATCCCGGTCTTGAAAATCGAGTACATCACCATGTAGGGGTTCGCGTCCGGTGCCACCGACCGCACCTCCACGCGCATGCTCTTTTCGTTGCCGATCGGGATACGCACCATCGACCCGCGATCCACCGCCGAAGCCTTGATCTGGTTCGGCGCTTCAAAATGAGGATCGAGCCGCCGGTACGCATTCACGCTGGAATTCAGCAGCAGGCAAATATCATTTCCATGGGTCAGGATGCGGTCAACAAACTCCCAGCCAAACTTGCTCAGCTTTTCCTCGCCTTTGGGATCCCAACAAAGATTCCTGCCTTTCTGGCTTACGGACACGTTCGTATGCATACCGTTGCCGTTCACTCCGACCACGGGCTTCGGCAAGAAGCACGCCGTCAACCCCATCTTTGTCGCGACCTGACGACAGATCAGCTTGTAAAGCTGAATTTGGTCCGCGGCAGCGACGACTTCGCCGTACCCGTAGTTAATCTCGAATTGCGAAGGCGCCACCTCCGGGTGGTCCTTCTCGTTCTGGAAGCCCATGGCGCGTTGCACTTCCGCGGTCGTGTCGATGAACGAGCGCAGCGGATCGCTCGGCAACGAATGGTAATAACCGCCGGTGTTCACGTACTCAAACTTGCCGGTCTCGTGGTAGCAAGCCTCCGCGTCCACTCCATTGAACAAGAACCCTTCGATTTCGTTGGCGGCGTTCAGCGTGTAGCCTTCTTCGTCGAACTGCTCCTGGGCAAAGGTCTTTAACAGGCCGCGAACGTCGGCCTTGTAAGGTGAGCCATCCTTGTCGATGACTTCACCGAATACCAGCACTTTGCCAGAGCCGAAAACGTCCGCCGGGCCCCAGTAAAATGCGCTCCAGTCGATCCCCAGCCGCAGATCGCTTTCCCGCTGCGCCGTAAATCCTCGGATCGATGAGCCATCGAACGTCAAATTGTCCCAGCTCTTCACCAGAAATTTCTTGTCGTAGTCGAGCATGTGCAAGCGGCCTTCCAGGTCGCTGAACAGAACAGTGATCGCCTTGATGCGCTTCTCGTCGGCTAGATACTTGATCCGCTCCTCCTGAACCTTGTGGGCCGCGACGCGATCCAGCCGCTGTTTTTTTGCCTTCAGATTCAGTTCTTCCAATTCTTCATACGAAATGGCCAGGAAATTACGCAGTTCGTTCGACATGATTCTCCTCGAAATAAGTTGTTGGCAAATTCAGTGGCGGAAGTAGGAGCGGAAAAAGACCAGCCATAAACTCGGTAGGGTACCGCGCCGTTCTCGCACCGGTCAAATCGAAAAACTCACCCGCTCGCACGCAAAAAATCGATCACTCGAATCACCAAATCAAATGCGGAGCGCTGCGCTCGCGTCCCTGCGAGCGCCCACGGGGCCGGCCCACCCTGTCCGCCATTAGCGATTGCGTCGGAACTCCCCGTGGGACAGAGTCTAGTCGTAATACTCTTGCCCAAGATGTGTAATCAAATCCTCACCCATCATCCAACGCAAAGTGTTCTTCAATTTCATGAGTTGAATGAAAAGGTCATGCTCCGGATACAACTGGGGGGCCGTCATCGGCGACTTGAAGTAAAAACTCAACCATTCCTGAATCCCGCGCATGCCAGCCCGCTGCGCCAAGTCCAGAAACAAAACGAGATCCAGGACAATCGGCGCCGCCAGAATCGAATCCCGGCACAGGAAGTCCACCTTGATCTGCATCGGATATCCGAGCCATCCAAAAATGTCGATGTTGTCCCAACCCTCTTTGTTATCCCCGCGCGGCGGATAGTAGTTGATGCGCACCTTGTGGAACATTTTTCCGTAAAGGTCGGGATACAATTCCGGTTGCAAAATATATTCCAGCGCCCCCAGTTTCGATTCCTCTTTCGTTTTAAACGATCCCGGATCTTCGAGTACCTCTCCATCGCGATTCCCGAGAATGTTCGTGGAGAACCATCCGCTCAGGCCCAGCATGCGCGCCTTAAAAGCAGGCGCCAGTACTGTCTTCATAAGGGTTTGCCCGGTCTTAAAATCCTTGCCGCAAATGGCCACGTTGTGTTCCAGCGCCAGTTGTTGCATCGCCGGAAAATCCACCGTCAGGTTCGGCGCTCCATTGGCAAACGGCACGCCGCTGGTGATCGACGCCCACGCATACAACATAGACGGCGCAATCGCGGAGTGATTCGCCTTCATCGCGGCCACAAACTTCTCCGGCGTTGAGTGCACTTCCTCCGGCTTCAGAAAAATCTCGGTCGAACCGCACCAGCAGGTAACCAGTCGCGAAACCTTGCTGGTCTTCCGGAAGTTCGCGATGTCTTCCTTGATCTGCAGTGCTAGCTCGTATTTATTCTTGCCCTTCTTCACGTTCGGGCCGTTCAGCTTCTTCACATACTCTGGATCAAACGCCGCTTTCATCGGTTTGATGCCGGAAAGAAAGGGCTTCACCTTCGCCAGATCCTCCAGGCTCAACACGCCCGCGTTGGCCGCCGACTGGAAGGCGTTGTCCTTGTAAATGTCCCAACCCGCGAACACCAGATCGTTGAGTTCTCCGAGCGGAACAAATTTCTTGATTTGCGGCGACTTTCCATCCGTTCGCCTTCCCAGCCGGATCGTCCCCAGTTGCGTTAGCGATCCCACCGGGTGCGATTCGCTATTGCGGACAAGCTCCACCCCGGCCATGAACGTCGTGCTCACCGCGCCCATTCCGGGCAACAAGACTCCTAACTTTCCCTTAGCTGGCTCAATCTTTCCCGGCTTATCCATTCCTCTCCTTTACTACGCAACGCAACACACGACGCGCAGTGTGACGCCGTCATGGCGTCGCAAGATGAGTGCAACCATACGCGAACGAACCAGTAATGATGCGCGATCAACTTCCGATTTGCAAACACCACATGCGGGATTCAGTTAGGACACACCGATGCGAGGCCTTCCCACAACTCCCTGCGTGCGGAAACGAAATCTAAATCAGAGCGTAGACATTTCCGTCCGCGCTGCCAACGAAGATGGCCTCCCCGGCGACCACCGGTGAGGACAGAATCGCTCCCACGGTCATCAGTTTTTGAACTCCGGCTACCATATCGTCGTAGAACGAGTCAGTGAACGCTGCTTCGTAGTTCGGCGTGCCATCCGCCTTGGTGTACACCGGTCCATTTTTCCTGGACGCGTCTGTCTCGAACGTCCACGCAAGCTTTTGCGACTTCCGGCTGATAGCGAAGAGCTTGCCCTGGTGCGACCCGATGTACACCATGTCGCCCGCAATCGCGGGCGACGAGAACAACGGCCACTCCTTGTAGTTCATGGAGAAAATAGCCGCCCCCGACTTTGCATCGAGCGCGTAAAACATCGCCGAATCAGACGTCGCGAAATATAGTTTGCCGTCTTTCACTGCCGGCGACCCGATCACCCACGAACCCTTGTTATTAAACCGCCAGCGTTCTTTTCCGCTGGAAACATCCACAGCGTAAAGATTCGAATCACGGCATCCGAAATACACCACACCGTCGGCAACCGCTGCCGAGGATTGAATGCCCACCTGGTTGTGGGTGTCCGGATCCTCGCCGGTCTTGAAGCGCCATTTCTCGGCACCTGTCGCCGCATCGAGAGCGTAGAAATAGCTGTCCCAGCTCCCAACGAACAACGTGCCATTCGAAATGGCCGGCGAAGCATGCACGACGTCGCCCGTCTTGAACTTCCACTTCAATTGCCCCGAAGCTCCATCCAGGGCATAGATGTTCGCGTCGCCGCTGCCAAAATAGACCGCGCCGCTCCAAACGACCGGTGACGACAAAAAGAAATCAAACGGGTCCGGCATGACCTCCGCCAAAGGCATCGAGCCATGGAGGTGATTTGCCGCAAATCGCCGTTCACCAGGGACCGCAAATTTCCATTTCAAATCGCCCTTGGCCGCATTCACGGCGTAAAAGTTCCCGTCCCAGCTGCCGAAGTACACTACGCCGCCCGAAACCGCAGGCGACGACGTGATCCTGCTTTCGGCTTTGAATTTCCATACCTGCGCGCCGGTCGCACGATTCAGCGCGTATAGAAAATGATCGCTGCTCCCGATGTAAACGGTGTCGGCGGTCACCGCCGGTGACGACATCACCTGCCCGCCAGTATGAAATTGCCACTTGATCTTCGAGAATTGCGGCACGCCCGCGCCACTGTAAACTCCCGTGTGCTCGGCATTCCCGCGAAACGTGGCGTCCTGAGCAAACGCAGGCGAACACACGACCAAAGCGCCAAGCAAAACGATCTTTCTCATGGCACACCCTCCGTTGCCCACATAGACGCGACGCCGGCGGAAAAGTTTTCAGAGTAGGCCACTCCGGGGCACTGGGCGCTTGGCCGCCCACTCAGGTCCTTACTCGTGCAGCGGCTTGCACTCCATCGAAGCAGTACCCAGATCTCCATTTCTTCGCTACACTCTGGTCTCACTATGACTACCGTATCGCGACGCGACCTGCTCAAGACCGGCCTTTCTGGAGTGACCATGGCTTCTGTTCCAATGGCAGGGTGGCCGCAACAGAGCACTCCAATCAAGCGCAAGGGCAATATTCGGCAATCGGTTTCGCGCTGGTGCTACAAAGACATTCCGCTCGACAAGCTTTGTGCCTACTCCGCCGAAATCGGTTGCAAAGCGATCGACTTGCTGAATCCCGACGAGTGGGACATGCCCGCAAAATACGGTCTGGTTTGCGCCATGGGCTACGCCGAGGGCGGCACGATCAAGAGCGCGATGAACCGCGTCGAGAACCACGCGCGCATCGAAGAGGGCTTTCGCAAGTTCATTCCGCTGGCGGCGAAGGCAGGTGTCGTCAACGTGATTACGTTCTCGGGCAACCGCGAGGGCCTGTCCGATGCGGAAGGCGCCAAGAATACGATCGTTGGCCTGAACCGTGTGAAGAAAATCGGCGAAGATCACGGGGTCAACATCTGCATTGAGCTGCTCAACAGCAAAGTAGATCACCACGACTACATGTGCGACCACTCTGCATGGGGCCTGGAAGTGGTACAAGCGGTCAACTCGCCCCGCGTGAAACTCCTTTACGACATCTATCACATGCAAATCATGGAAGGCGATCTGGTCGCCACGATCCGGAAAAATGTCGACTGGATCGCGCACTTCCATACTGGCGGTGTTCCGGGCCGCCACGAGCTGGACGGCACGCAGGAAGTCCAGTGGGACGGCGTGATGCGCGGCATCGCGGCCACCAACTTCAAAGGTTACGTGGCGCACGAATTTGTACCGACCCACGATCCGCTTACTTCGCTGCGGCAGGCCGTCGATTTGTGCGACGTCTAGCGCGTTGCGAACACCGTGTACGTGCTGACGCCGATGCGCCGCGCCTGGTAGCGCCGGGCTCGAGCCCAGCGTCACCCGCCTTTCCAAGTGCACATCCCGACCTGCCTCAGCGTGGTAGTATCTCGCGCGTCATGAAACTCTGTTCGCGTTTTGGTTGGCTCGTTTCCTTCTGCTTGCTGTTCTGCTCTGCGCTTCCAGCGCAGGAACTGAGGTTCGCGAACCTCGGTGACTTCAGACTTGATAGCGGGGAAGTGATCCGCGATTGCCGCATCGGCTATCGCACGTTCGGCAAGCTGAACGCGGACGCCTCGAACGCCATTTTGATTCCTACCTGGGCGAATGGCACCACGGACCAGCTGCAGCACAGCATCGGCCCGAAAAATGGCGTGGTCGACTACGCCGACGATTTCGTGGTGCTGGTCGATGCGCTCGCCAACAGCGTGTCGTCCTCGCCTTCCAACAGCGTTTCCCAGCCGCGCATGAAATTTCCGAAGATTACGGTGCGCGACATGATCAACGGTCAGTATCAAGTGCTGACCGGAACGCTGGGCCTGAAGCATCTCAAAGCGGTCGTCGGCATCTCGATGGGTGGCATGCAGACGTTCCAATGGATCGTGTCTTATCCGGAGTTCATGGACAAAGCTGTACCTATCGTCGGATCCCCGCGGCTGGCGCCTTACGATCTGCTGCATTGGCGGGCGGAGATCGACGCGATTGAAACCAATCCAGCGTGGAATCGTGGCGAATACAACGCAAACCCCTCGACGCTGGTGGAATTCGAATTCGGCGAGATGCTGCTGCAGACGCCCACGCAGTACAACCGCACCCACACGCGTGAGCAGGTGTTCGCGACCTTGGCCAAGGCGAAGGACGCGCCCTCTACGGATGCCAACAACAAGATCCGGCAATCGGAAGCGATGATGAGTATGGATGTGTCGGACCATTTCGGCGGGTCGATGGAGCGCGCGGCGGCAGCCGTCAAGGCCAAGGTTTTCGTGGTCGTTGCGACGCACGACCACGTGGTGACCCCGCAACCCGCCCGCGATTTCGCGGCGCTCCTGCGCGCGCCCATGTTGGAATTGGACTCCGACTGCGGCCATCTGGCGCCAGGCTGCGAAGATGCCAAAGTTAGTGCAGCCGTCGCCGCCTTCCTCCGGCAGTAGCTACCGCTTTCCCGATTTCGCGTAGCTACCGCGTGCGATTCCGGGTAGATTGCCAGTAGCCGCACCGAACACGACCCCTTTGGACACCGCCAACCCCACCGCGAGCGCGAAACCCAGCGTCAAGACGATTTTTCTGCAGAGACTTGGGCCCGGGCTCATAACCGGCGCCGCTGACGACGATCCCAGTGGGATCGCTACCTATTCCCAAGTGGGAGCGATGTTCGGCTACAGCATGATGTGGCTGATGCTGTTCTCGTTGCCGCTGATGATCGCGATCCAGGAGGTTTGCGCGCGGATTGGCAGGGTGACCGGCATGGGCATCGCCGCCAACATGCGGAAACATTACCCGGCTTCGCTGATGTACATGATCGTGTCGCTGCTGTGCCTGGCGAACATCTTCAATCTTGGTGCGGACATTGGCGCGATGGGGGCGGCGGCACAGCTGCTGTTCGGGGGGCCATTGCTCCCCTATGTGATCGCCTTCACGATCATTTCGCTGCTTTTACAGATGTATATCCCCTACACGCAATACGTGAAATATCTGAAGTGGCTGACGATGGCGCTATTTGCGTATGTGCTTACCGCGCTTGTGGCGAACGTCTCCTGGGGAAATGCATTGCATGCGACACTTGTGCCGTCGCTGGCTTTCAACGCCAACTACTTCACGGCCCTCGTTGCGGTGTTGGGAACGACCATCAGCCCTTATCTCTTCTTTTGGCAAGCTTCCGAGGAGGCCGAAGAGGTCCGGGACAACCGCAAGGAACATCCGCTCAAGTGGGCGCCCTGGCAGGCAAAGAAGCAATTCGAGCGCATAAAGGTGGATACGGTTGTAGGCATGGGGTTTTCGAACGTAGTTTCGCTCTTCATCATTTTGACGACGGCGGCGACGCTTCACGCGGCCGGAATAACGAACATCCAGACCTCAGCGCAAGCTGCCAAAGCCCTGGAACCGTTGGCGGGGCGGTTTGCCTTTGCGTTGTTCACCGTTGGCATCGTTGGAACCGGCTTGCTGGCCGTACCGGTGCTGGCTGGTTCAGCCGCTTACGGAGTCGCCGAAGCATTTAAATGGCGTGCCAGTTTGGAAAACCGGCCGAGCGAGGCAAGGCAGTTTTACGGAGTACTGGCGGTCGCTACGCTGGTTGGGCTGGCCCTGAATTTTGTAGGCATGAATCCGATTCGCGCGTTGTTCTGGTCCGCGGTCATCAACGGGGTGGTTTCCGTGCCGCTGATGGTGGTCACGCTGTTGATGGCGGTCAACCCCAGAGTCATGGGAAAGTTTACCTTGCCGCTGCGCTTGCGGGTCTTGGGATGGATCGCAACCGTGGCTATGCTGGTGGCATCGATCGGGCTTTTTGCGACGTTGGGACGGTAGGAACGAAGGCAAAAGGCTGAATGCAGAGCGGGCCGATACCAGAACATAGCGTTCGCGGGAGATCTCTCGGTCATTGTGCGGGGGTCAATTTTTTACAATACCGGGGCTTTCGTTTCCTGCAGACTTGGGGCGCGCCAAGATTGCAGAACTCCAGCGGAGGCAAGCCGTGTCTACTGAGCCAACTCCAATAACCGAAGGCCCTCCGATCCCATCCTCTGCAGGCAATCAGGTGCACGGTCGCGCGGCGTTTGCGTTTATCTTCGTAACCGTGCTGCTGGACATGCTGGCGCTGGGCGTGATCGTTCCGGTTTTGCCAAAGCTGATCATACGGTTTGAACATGGCGACATGTCGATGGCCGCCACGCAGACCGGGATCTTCGCGTTTATATGGGCCGCGATGCAATTTGTATTTGCCCCGGTGATGGGAGCACTGTCGGACCGTTTTGGACGGCGACCGGTGGTGTTGCTGTCGAATTTCGGGCTGGGTTGCGACTACCTGCTGATGGCCGTGGCGCCGACTTTGAGCTGGCTATTTATCGGGAGGGTTATTTCGGGAATCACCGCAGCGAGCTTTCCGACCGCAAACGCCTACATCGCGGACGTGACTCCGCCCGAGAAGCGCGCGGCGAAATTTGGCATGTTGGGCGCAGCGTTTGGGCTGGGATTTGTCGTGGGGCCTGCGCTCGGCGGAATGCTGGGCGGGATGGGTTTGCGCTATCCGTTTTGGGCGGCGGCGGCCTTGAGCCTGACGAATGCGCTGTATGGTTTCTTTATTTTGCCGGAGTCGCTGCCCCAAGAGCGCCGCGCACCCTTCAATCTCCGCAAGGCCAATCCTCTTGGAGCACTGAAGTTGTTGGGTTCGCATCCGGAATTGCTGGGTTTGGCCAGCGCGATGTTCCTCTACTACAACGCGCACGAGGCCTTGCCGAGCATGTTCGTGCTGTACACCGACTATCGCTATCACTGGACGGCGCAATTGACGGGCTGGGCTTTGGCTGGCGTAGGGGTCGGCTCGACGATTGTGTCGGCGGTGCTGATTTCGCTAGCGATCCGGAAGCTGGGGGAACTACGGACGCTCTATACCGGGCTATTGTGCGGACTGGCGGGCTTCTCGGTATTTGCTGGCGCACCCAGCACGGCGATTTTCGTGCTTGGTATCCCGCTGCTTTCCCTGTGGGGACTGAGCAGTCCACCGATGCAGTCGTTGATGAGCAGGCGCGTGCGAGCGTCCGAGCAGGGTCAGCTGCAAGGTGCGCTGATGAGCTTGTTTGGCGTGGCGGGGATGATTGCGCCGCTGGTGTTTACCCAAGTATTTGCAGTGGCGATTTTACCGAGGTGGGGATTGCATCTGCCCGGCGCGCCGTATTGGCTGGCGGCGGCCCTGATGGCGGGAAGCTTCACGATCGCCTGGAGCGTCACGCGTCGCGGAGTGCGCGCGGTGGCACAGGCCCGAGCGGCGGAGTGAACCATAGAGAGGGAAAGATCTAACGCCGCCGGCTCAGAGATCACGGCACAGTTCAGAAGAGAATTGTTTGAGGCTCGACCCTAGCTTCGGCCCTAGAGGCCGGTCGGCACAATGTTCAGCCCCAGTACTCGCGTCAGCGTTTGCTGCAGCTTGATCAGTTCTCGCTCGCGTTCGTGTTCCGCTTGCGTGCGATCGGTGAGCGCTTCTTTCAGCAACTGCAGATTACGGCGAAATTCAAGCTGGGCCAGGACCAAGCGTCCGAGAGCCTGCAGTGCTTCCTTCTGATCCGGGCCAAATTCGCGCGGCGAGCGATCCACTACGCACAGTGTGCCAAGGGCATAGCCTTCTTCGTTGATCAGAGGCGCGCCCGCGTAAAAGCGAATTCGAGGCTCCGCAGTGACCAACGGATTGTTGCGGAATCGTTCGTCCTGCAGCGTATCAGGCACCACCATCACTTCGGATTGCTGAATGGCTGTGGAGCAGAACGCGATGTCTCGCGGCGTTTCCGAAGCAGCGAGGCCGATTTTGGACTTGAACCATTGACGATCCTCGTCAACAAGCGAGATCAGTGCAATGGGCGTTTTGCAAACAAACGACGCGAGAAGGGTTAGATCGTCGAATGCACGCTCCGGTTCGGTATCGAGAATGGCATATTTTTGAAGGGCGGCTATGCGGTCTTGCTCGGGAGCCGGCATCGGCTTTGCAGTTGCCATGGTGGTTCTCCTGCAACTTTGTAAATGGCCCGGTGAGAACGTGCGCGACCTGCATCATACTCCTTCCCCGGAGAATGGAAGGCAGAATTGGTCGGGCGGTGGAAAATGTCCGAGCGAAAGGGAATCTACCGGTTCGCCCGGTTTCCCGGCCGCGGAGACTGACTCTGTCCGATTCCGGACGGAGCATCCCACAATCGCGCAGTCACGCTGGAACGGGCGTGGGTTGGAGCGAGCGAATACATTGATTCCATTATGGTTACCCTGCGATCGTGCGGGAGGGCTGCTTGCAAACCGATAGCGAAACCCGCATGGCCCGGGTGAGGGATGCGAATTATGCAAAGCTTTTGGCAAGACCTGAAATATGCGATGCGCTCGCTGCGGAATTCGGCAAGCTTCGCGACCATTGCGGTGCTCACCTTGGGAGTCGGGATGGCTGTCAACACAACGGTCTTCAGCATTGTCAATGGCTTGCTGCTGCGCACGCTGCCGGTGCCCCACGCCGAACAGCTCACGGTGCTGGCCATGAAACAGCAGGGTGCGGAAGGCTTCCAGATGTTTTCGTACCCGGATTATCAGGACATCCACGGCCAGGCGGCCTCATTCGCGGAGGTTTTCGGGTATCGCACCACTCTGATCAGCCTCATCTCGGAAGGCAAGGGCGACCACTGCGTGCTGAGCCGCGTGACCGGAAATTATTTTTCTGCGCTGGGAGTCAAGCCCGCGCTGGGGCGGCTGATTCTACCGAGCGAAGGGCAAAGTCCTGGCGCTGATCCCGTTTTGGTTCTGGGCTATGCGTATTGGCAGAAGCGGTTTGGCGGCGACAAGAGCATCATCGGAAAACAGGTGGAAGTGGACGGTCACCCTGTAACGATCATTGGCGTGACGCCCAAGGAGTTTCAAGGGACGTATGCGTTTCTGAATATGGATGGATACATTCCGCTCAGCGCGATCGCGGGTTTGGGCGGCAACTCGCCCGTGCAGGAAACCTGGACGCATCGGGAGCAGCGATCGATCACGCTCATGGCGAGGCTGAAGGCGGGAGTGGACTTGCCTCAAGCTAAGGCCAAACTCGATGTGATCGCGAAGCGTATTGGTGAGCAGCACCCTGAGACCGACAAAGGGATCGCCGTCCAGATTTTCCCTGAACGATTGGCGCGGCCCGAGCCGGATCCCGACAACACCATCCCCAATGTCTCGTTGGCCTTTACGGTGCTCGCGGCGTTGGTGCTGCTCGTGGCGTGCTTCAACATCGCCAACGTTTTGCTAGTGCGGGCAACGGTTCGGCAGCGAGAGATGGCCATTCGTTCCGCCATCGGTGCGGGCCAGGCACGTCTGGTGCGCCAGCATCTGACCGAGAGCTTGCTGCTGGCGATTATGGGTGGCATGGCTGGACTGCTGATGGGCTGGTGGGCATCAGGATTTCTGAGTTCTTTGCCGCTTGGCACGGACCTGCCGATCACCTTTGATTTTCACCCGGACATTCGCGTTTATCTCTTTACGGTCGCGGCGGTAGTGGTCACCGGCGCAGTGGTGGGAATCATGCCGGCGTTGCGGGTAGCGCGAACTGACGTGAATTCGATGCTGCGGGAAGGCGGCCGGGGTTCGTCGGAAGGACCACGGCGGCACCTGGTCCGCAACTTGCTGGTGATGGCCCAGGTGGCAGGGTCGCTGTTGCTGCTTATCGTCGCGGGACTGTTTGTCCGCAGTGCAGGCAAAGCACGGCAAATCGGCCTGGGGTTCGATCCAGAGCAGGTCGTCGACGTGCTCATCGATGTCAAGCAGATTGGCTATACGGACCAGCAGGGAACTGCGTTCTTCCGAGAAGTGGAAGAGCGGTTATGTGCCTTACCGGGAGTGGTTTCGGTCGGACAAGCCTTTTCGGTTCCCATGGGGCTGATGAGCGCAGACGAGCGGCTAACGATCGAAGAGCATCGCGTGGAACCCGGCCAGCCCGAGCCTACCGTCCTCTACAACATGGTAAGTCCCGACTATTTCGCAACACTGCGGATACCTGTGCGCCGCGGCCGGGTATTCACGAAGGCCGACACTGAGAAAGCAACCAAGGTAGCGATCGTCAACGAAGCGATGGCCAAAAAGTTCTGGCCCAACGAAGATGTCCTGGGAAAGCGATTCAAGATCCACGGGCCGGAGGCGCAGTACATGGAAGTAGTCGGCTTGGTGCAGGATGGGAAGTATAAGGGGATCGTCGAGGACCCCATGCCCTATTTTTATGTTCCGCTGGAACAGAGCTATATGCCGCTGCGAACGATACACGTTCGAACGTCGGTGCCGCCGGAAAGCGTGGAACTCCAGGTCGCCGCGCAAATTCAGGAGGTTGCGCCAGCTTTGCCGCTCTCAGGCTTGAAAACGCTGAAACAAGAGTTGGAGGGCATCAACGGCTACTTGTTTTTCCAGTTGGGCGCGCAACTCACGGCAGCCATGAGCATTCTCGGGCTGATTCTGGCGGTGGTCGGAGTCTACAGCGTAGTCTCTTACGCGGCGGTGCAGCGCACCCACGAAATTGGGATACGCATGGCTCTCGGAGCGAAGCCACCTGACATCCTCAAAATGGTGCTGGGGCAGAGCCTGTTGGTGATTGGGCTCGGAATTGGGATTGGTCTCGGCGCCGCGTTCGCCGGAACAAGGGTGCTTGCGGGCCTGCTGGTGGGGGTCAGCTCCAACGATCCGGCAACGTTTATCTGCGTCGTGGCGGTTCTGACCCTAGTGGCTTTGTTGGCTTGCTGGCTGCCAGCGCGACGGGCCACGCAAGTGAGCCCCTTGGTGGCGTTGCGCCACGAATAATGCAAGCCTGCTTCCGGCGCAGCCGGGGTGCGCGACACACCAACCCCAGCTCCTAGCCTGGCGCTCGATTTACTAAATGGCGTGCCTGTGGGTTTGGGTAAGGTGTAAGCGGTCTTACGAGCGGCGTCGCGAGGTGGTCGCGATCGAACCGGTCAGAGTCAGCGCGAATAGCGCCACAATTGCGAACGTGATGACGAAGATGATCATCCCAGCTCCCTTACGTCAAGCTTCGTAAGGGCATGTGAAGGTCCATAAGACGCCCGTTACGATTCATACACTTAGATGACCGCTGGAAACTATCCTGTACATAAAATTAGGACACCTTGGAGGCGTAAGCAGACAATTTTTACAGTACTGGTACCAAAGTGACACCAGTCTATAGAACTCCGGGCGTGGGTGGCGCAGACAGGGAACTGTACTACCGAACAGCCTAAGCGTCGGGCTGCCAGCGCTTGTCGTAAGCCGCAATATTAGGTCTTGCTCAGGCGAATCGACCCGTCGCCGGTGTGAATCACGAGCGGCTGCCCGCCGCCATTCATTTTCCCGTGAATCTGCGAATTGCTGAAGGTACCCTCGACGGTAACTGGGATACCCAGGCTGATGTGGCCGTCGTTCGTGCTAGCGTCGATGTTCGCCTGCAGGTCGGCAGGCAGCACGATATCTACGCTGCCGTCGCCCGTGCGGATGCTCCAACTGGAGTTCACTTTCGACCCGGGCTGGAGTCGCGCGTCGATGCTGCCATCGCCGGTTTTGACGCTCAACGCGTCGAGGCGGCCGTCCAGTTTGATGTGCCCGTCGCCGGACACCGCGTCGACCTTGCCATCGAGGTTTCGTGCATCAATGTGGCCATCCCCAGTGCGCAGTCGGATGTCCCCCTTCGCTCCATCCACCGTGATGCCGCCATCCCCGGTGTCGATGTCCACGTCGCCGCTGACCTCTTGGGCGCGCACGGCACCGTCCCCGGTGTGAATCTTCACCTTACCATCGAGCGCTTGCGTGGTCACCGAGCCGTCGCCGGTGTCGATCTGGAGGTCGGCGTTTTTCGGCATGTGGACTTCAATACGAATCCCCCGCCGGTTATTCCCCCAGCTGAATCCCCAGTGCCCGCTGACACGTGCGTTCACCTGAACCGAGTCACCATCCTGGCGGGAATCGACGTGCAGATTCTTGTTCAGCTCGTAGCCGTCGTAGATCACGCGAAAATCGACCTGTTTGGTGTCGCCGGTATAGATCTGCACCGCGCCGTCGTTGGTGTCCACGCGGACCTGTGCACGGCCGGAGATGGGATACGATTTCGTCCATTCTTCGGCCCGCGCACTTGGCGCGAGCACCACAGCGAAAAGCACAATTCCAACAGCCAGAGCCAATCTGGCGGTCCGTCGATGAGCAAAGGTAGCGTTCATTCGGGTAGCCTCCCTGACTGCTATCCACCACCGGCCGTATGAGTTCTGCGAGCCATCCAGGTGAAAGGCGGCGTTTCAACCGCATTCCCTATGGAAGAAGATACGACAAGTGCCAGAAAAAGGTTCCACTGACTCGGCATCGAGGTTCCTGCGACCCTGTGGCGATCCAAACCATGCGAAGTCAACGACTGGCACGAGCTTTCGCAGCGGGGTGCTTTTTCTCGGCGGCACCCGGCTTGGGACGCAACGCGGCCAGGAACTGGTCAACGGGAAGGGTATTAATGACGTTAGCCTTCTCCAGCCATCCCCGGCGAGCCATGGTTACGCCGTAGCGGATGTAGGGCAGATGCAGCGTGTTATGAGAGTCGGTGGAGATGACCACCTTCACCCCGCGTTCCTTGCACATACGCAGGTAGACCTCCCGGAGGTCCAAACGTTCCGGGTAGGAGTTACATTCCATGGCCACGCCACGTTTGGCGCAGGCGTCCAGCACTTTCTCCATGTCGTAATCAAAGGAATCGCGCACCAATAACCGGCGGCCTGTGGGATGACCGATGATCTGCGTGTACGGATTTTCGATACAAGCGAGCATACGGTCGGTCATCGCGGCGCGATCCAGCTGCATGTAGGAGTGAATCGAGCACACCACGACGTCAATCTGCGCTAGGATTTCGTTCGAATAGTCGAGCGCGCCGTCCTTGAGGATATCCACCTCAGACCCCACGAGGACCCGGATGCCCAGTCCTTTCGCGTCAAGAGCCCGCAGCTTCTTGATGTGCGCGACCACGCGTTTCTCGTCTAACCCGTTAGCGATGGTGACCGACTTGGAGTGGTCGGTCATGGCGATGTATTCGTGACCGAGCTCGCGCGCGGCTTCGGCCATTTCCTCGACAGAGTGCTTTCCGTCACTTGCCGTCGAATGCATCTGCAGGTCGCCTTTGATGTCCGAACGTTCGATCAGCTTTGGCAGCTTGTGCAGCTCGGCGGCGAGAATTTCTCCGGTATTCTCGCGCAGCTCGGGCGGGACGTAGTCGAGTTTGAGTTTCGCGTAAATTTCGGCTTCGGTTCGCCCGGCGACGCGGCGTTCTCCTTTCAGAGTCGCCAAGTTGTATTCGTTCAACGTGTAGCCCATGTCGTTCGCGCGGCCGCGCAGCGCCACGTTGTGCTCTTTGGACCCGGTGAAATAGAGCAGGGCAGCGCCGAAGCTTTCTTTCTCGAGCAGGCGTACATCGACTTGCAGGCTGTTGTCGAGCGTGAAGCTCACCTTGTTCTCGCCATGGGCCAGAACTTGATCGATGCGGGGATACTTGAGGATGTGCCCGGCGAGCGCGTCAATCTGCTTTTGCGACGTATAACCATCGGCCAGGGTCAGGAGCAGGTCCAGGTCACCGACTGTCTCTCTGCCACGCCGCAAGGACCCGGCTGGCGTGACCGAAGCCACCGCCTTTGGATACTCCTCAATGTGCGCGATAATTGACGCGGCCGCCAGCTCGGCCATATCCAAGCGGAAGCGTCCGGTAGAACGCTTGTGCGTCTCCACCGCTTTCAGGATGTTTTGCTCGCTCTTTTCACCGAAACCCGGCAGGTCGCGTAGCTTGCCCTCGCGGGCCAGCTTCTCCACGTCCGCCACCGTGGCGGCGTGAAAGTTCGCCCAAAGAAAAGCCACTTTTTTGGGTCCGAGGGATTGCAGATTGAGGATATCGAGCAGCGTGACGGGAAATTTCTTCAGCAGCTTTTGCCGCAAGCTGTAGTCGCTCGTGGCGATGATTTCTTCAATGTGTTCCACCATGCGTTCGCCAATTCCCGGGAGTTGCTCGAGCTTCCCGGGTTCTTTGGCGAGCTGCTCGATGGATTCATGCATTCCCGCGATAAGTTCGGCGGCTTTTTCGTAGGTGCGGTAGCGACCGATGATGGCGCCATCAATTTCCAGGAGCTGCGCGGTTTCGCGGAGGATGCGGGCGAGCGTCTTGTTGTCCATGCCGGGATTATAAAACGAGAAAGCCGCGGATGACACCGTAGCAGGGCAAGACCGAGTTTTTGCGGTTCGGCCAGAATTAAACAGGAATGAAACTGGCCAGTTGAGGGGGAATCTCAACCGGCCCAATGATTGCGGGTACTCGTCAGCTGGTATTAACTTGCTTTCTGCACGTTTGCCGCTTGAGGACCTTTCGGCCCCTGGACGATTTCAAACTCGACCGGATCTCCTTCCTGCAAAGTGCGATAGCCGTCGCCAGTGATTGCGGAATAATGTACGAACACATCCGGGCCATCGTCACGCCCGATGAAGCCGTACCCTTTCGAATTATTGAACCATTTAACCGTTCCTCGCACCGCTAGTGCCCTCCCATGAGTTCGCCTGAGATTTGCCGGCCACAACCTTGGACGGCCACACCGACACTGCCAGCAGCCAATTAAATTGCGCGGAGTGTAGCAGAATGAAAAGACGAGTCAATAGAACAAACGACCTGGTTGCCAAAGCAAGTAACGATTTCAGTTCCTCATAAATCGATTTAATCCGTACGTTTGTGGAGATCGCTCTTCCACCCGTCGTAGGTAATACACAAACCAAGTTACGACAATGAAACTGGCTGCTAACGCCGCGAGTACACGAAGGTCCTTTTCTTGTGCGCTAAAATCCGGCTTTTAGTTGGCCGCGACCTTGTGGAAGCTCACCGGACGCAGGATTTGGAACAGATTGTTGTAGTCATCGGTCCACAGGCGAAGGTGCGGCGGAACGACAACGGGTTCGTTCATTGTCGTAGCATCGAGATCGCGCAGAAAATCCTGATTGCGCGTGACCAACACCCAGTCCGAGGCGTCGATCAGCTTGCGGAGATCGTCGCCATTGGTAATCAGGCGCGTCGGATAGTGCGCGTCCTCTGCAAGGAGTTGCACGATCGGAGCAAGGTCCAGGTACGTATTGGACGTGTGGACCGCCAGAATTCCACCGGGCTTGAGATGTCGGAAGTACAACGCCAAGGCTTCTTTGGTCAGGAGGTGGACGGGAATGGCGTCGCCGGAGAACGCATCGACTGCCAGCACGTCGAACCGCTGCGGGGGTTCCACAGCCAGGGATAAGCGAGCATCGCCCATCGCAATGTCGACCTTTGCTTGCGTGTCGCGCAGGTAACTGAACCAGTTCCGCGCAATCGATACCACCAACGGATTGATTTCGTAGAAGCGGAAGTCGTCGCCGGCGTTGCCGTACGCAACAAGCGTCCCCGCACCGAGTCCTATTACGCCCACACGTTTGGGGGCGCCACCGAAATGCTTCAAGGCAAGCCCGACTCCGGAATTTGCGCTGTAGTAGGTCGTGGCGAGCAGACTCTTCGGCAGGTTCTGGAATTGCGCTCCGTGTTCGATCTTGCCGTGATACAGCTCACGGTACGGCTGCTTTAGCCAATCATAGAGTTGCTTCACGCGCAGACCGCCGTAGAAATTGCGGACCGTCAAGACAGCGTCTTTCTTATAGGAGTGCACGTTGAAGACAAAGGTCGCCGCCATGGCGATGGTCGCGGCACACCAGAACACGCGTTCGTGCCACCCCTCCGGCCAGAGCACGATTGCAGCGAGTAACGCCGTCATGCAAAGCGTTAACGGGAACTCATAGATTGCGGCGAAAAGCCTAGGTGCCACCAAACCCACGAAGATGGCGCCGAGCGCTCCGCCCAGGGAAACCATCAGGTAGAACGCCGTGAGATAGCGCGGAGCAGGCCGGTGTCTGGCAAGTTCGCCGTGGCAGAAAAAACAACAAAGGAAAAGACCGCCGCAGAACAGCGGCACGCTCACCTGGACCGATTCCGTGAACGAAGAATCGTAGATTGCATAGCCCAAGCTCCCTAAAGTGACCGCCAGGAGGCGAGCCATCAGCCATCGCGAATACACGCTCCGACGCTGGAAAGCCAGCGTGAAGGTGAGCAGATAGAGCGCGAGCGGCAGCACCCACAACAGCGGCACCGGGGCAACATTCTCCATCATGTGGTTCGTGATCGAGAGCAGCAGCATCGAGCCGCACGCGGAAAGGCTTACCCAGAGGAGTTTCTGACCAGGGCTGGGCGCGGCGGTGGTTTCGGCAACTTCAAGTCTCGCGACCGGAGTGCCAGCGGGAGTGGCGCGGCTCGCGAGCAAGGCTGTGAGTGAGCAAACCGCGACGAAGGTGGCGAACAGCGCGGACCACAGCAGCGACTGCTGATGAGACGACAGCCGAGGCTCGATCAGGAATGGGAAGCTCAAGAGCGCCAATAAAGACGCAAGATTCGACAGCGCAAACAAGTGGTAGGGCTCTGAGTTGGCGACCGCGCGTGCATGCCAGCCTTGCACAAGCGGACTAGTAGCGCTCAGCAGGACGAATGGCAGCCCGATGGAGACTGTCAGCACGACGAGGATATGTGCGGCCGGGTGGCTCGCGCCCAGCGAATACCAGATCGTGTGCGGCGCAACCGGCAGAAAGCACAGACCCAGCAGCAACACTGCAATATGGAGGACAACGTGTCTTGGAGTATTCAGATGCCGCGTGGTGAGGTCCGCGTACACGTATCCCAGCAAGAGCGCGCACTGAAAAAATACCAGGCACGTGGCCCAAACCGCAGCAGAGCCTCCAAACCGCGGGAGGATCAGCTTGGCAAATAGCGGCTCTAGGAGGAAAAGCAGAAACGCGCCGAGAAAAACCGTCAATGGCAGCAAAACTCGCAACAAGCGCTCAACGCTACGATCGGCCGGAACAGAACCCTCGCCCGCCGTCACGCTTTCGGATTGGACTGCACCAGGAACCGGCGCCATCGTCTCACTGTACTCGGTGAACGATCTGAACTGGGTGAACTCTTGGCGTCCTCGGCGTTGCTCCCTCTGTTTTCTCTCGCGGAGAACCACCAGGCTCAGCCTGGTCGTCTGTAGTCCGGGGCGACGCTGCGGCGCGTCCCTTTCGCAGTCAAACTACGCCAAGAACCGAAAATAATAAAGCAACCCAGCGATCGACTTGGCATCGCGAAGCACCCCGCGATGAATCATTTTCTCCAGCTCCGCTCGCGTGTACGTTTTCGCGACGATCTTTTCGTCCTCTTCGGGTTCAGCCTTGCCCAGCGTCAAGCCCTCGGCCAACAGTATATACATGCGTTCCTCAAGGAAGCCTGGGGTAGGGAACAAGTCCAGAAAAACGCGCAACCGTTTCGCGCGATAGCCCGTTTCTTCAATCAGCTCGCGCGCGGCAGCTTGACGCGCGCTCTCTCCGGGATCCATGCGGCCGGCTACCAGTTCCCACAGAAATCGTCGCGCGGCGTGACGATACTGCCGGATCAAAATAATCCGGCCGTCGGGTAGCACCGGCATGACCACCACAGAGCCTGGATGCGTGATGACTTCGCGCGTGGTCCGCAAGCCGTTGGGCTCCAGCACCTCATCGCGGCGTACGCCGAAGATCGGGCCTTTGTACAGCACTTTGCTGTGAAGGATCTTGCCGGTTGTCCTGCTCGTTTTAGGCTTGGAATGCGGCTTGTTCGATTTCTTTGGCGGCATGAGTCGCGGGGGTTCTCCAGCGCTATCTTAACAGGCGAAACCGCGACTTCGCCAAACGCTGCTGCGACTTCAGCGTCGGCGCGGCGCCTCGCCAATTGCCTGTACAAGCTGGCGTCCCTATACTCAGTATGCGAATCCCATGTCCATCACGACCATTATCATCGACGACGAAAAGCCGGCTCGGGACGAGCTCGCGTTCTTGCTCAAAGGCTTCCCCGAAATCACTCTGATTGGTCAGGGGAAGAATGGCGTCGAAGCCATGACGTTGATCAAGGAGCATTCGCCCGATCTCGTATTTCTGGACGTGCAGATGCCCGGCTTGGATGGCTTTGGCGTGCTCCGAAAGCTCGTCGAACGCAAAATGAAAGTCCCGCATGTGGTGTTCGCCACAGCCTTCGACCATTACGCGGTGCAGGCCTTCGACGTCAACGCTGTCGACTACGTCTTGAAGCCGTTCGACAAAGCGCGTATCGCAAAAGCAATCCAGCGCGCGCGCAAGGTGATGGAGACGCAGATCACGACCACCGAGCGTCTGGAACAGCTGGTAAACCAGCTGGGCGCGGCGAAGCAGACTGCTCAACCTGCCAAGCTCCTGGTGAAATCGCAGCAGCGCCTGCTGCTGGTGGACGCCGAAGACCTGGTGTTCGCGTCGATCGACGACGGACTTATCTCCGTCGTGGCGCGCGACGTCGAGGGCACCTCGAACTACCGGACGCTCGAGGAACTGCACGCGGCACTCGATTCGGAATCGTTCTGGCGGCCGCACCGCTCGCACCTGGTGAACATCCATCACATCAAGGAAGTCGTGCCGTGGTTCAAATCCAGCTACATGCTGAAGATGAACGACAAGAAGCAGACCGAAATTCCGGTGAGCCGCGTGCAGACCAAACGACTGCGCGAGCTGTTCAAGCTGTAGCCGTGATGGGTCTGAGGCGGCCCGGCTAGTGACCCCAGGTTCTTCCGTGTTAGCATCGCACGTACAGTTCGTACACCATAGACGATGGATTTTTCGCTCAACGACCACCAAAAACTGACTCGAGATACCGTTCGCCAATTCATGGAGAATGAAGTGCGGCCGTCGGTGCGCCAGCGCGACCGCGAAGGCCGCTTTCCCAGCGAAGAAATCAAGAAACTAGCAGAGCTGGGCTGTTGCGGCATGCTGGTGCCCGCACAGTGGGACGGCCCCGGGCTCGACACCATCTCCTATGTGCTCATGCTGGAAGAAGTCGCGCGCGTCGACGCTGCCATGGCGACTTCACTGAGCGTAACCAATTCCGCGGTGCAGGCTCCCCTGCTGGCCTTCGGTACCGAGGCCCAAAAGAAAAAATATCTCCGCCGCCTGGCTACCGGAGAAATACTCGGCTCCTTCTGCCTAACCGAGCCACAAGCGGGCTCCGACGCTGCCGGAATCCAAGCCCGCGCGACCCGCGAGAATGTGCGCGGCGTTGCAGGTAGTGTTGCTTACAAATTAAATGGCACGAAAACCTGGGTCTCCAACGGCAGCGTAGCCGGAGTCTTCCTGGTCTTCGCAATAACTGATCCGGATGCCGGAAGCAAGGGCATCACCGCCTTTCTCGTCGAGCCCACTTTCCAAGGCTTCCGCGTCGGCCGCCACGAAGAGAAAATGGGCCAGCACTCGTCACCCTGTGTAGAAATCATCTTAAACGATTGCGAAGTCCCCGCCGAAAACCGCCTGGGCGAAGAAGGCCAAGGACTAAAGATTGCCCTCAGCGCTCTCGACGGCGGCCGCATCGGCATCGCCGCGCAAGCAGTAGGGCTGGCGCAAGGAGCGCTGGACGCCGCCACAAAGTACGCGAAGCAACGCCGCGCCTTCGGTAAAACCATCTCCGACTTCCAGGCCATCCAGTGGATGCTCGCCGACATGCAAACTGAAATCGAAGCCGCTCGCGCGCTGGTCTACTACGCGGCATGCCTGAAGGATTCCGGGGCTCGCATGGGCGCGGCAGCGTCCAAGGCAAAGCTGTACGCCAGCGAGATGGTCAATCGCGTGGCCGCCAAAGCCGTCCAGATTCACGGCAGCATAGGCTACTCGCGCGAGACCGACGTCGAGCGCATGTACCGCGACGCCCGCGTAATCACCATCTACGAGGGCACCAGCGAGGTCCAACGCATGATCATCGCCCGCGATTTAGGTTTGTAGCGCCGCAGTGGCCGGTCTTCAGACCGGGGAATGTTTGTCGCGGCCGCCATTGTAGCGGCCGCCGACCGTTTACCCTGAGCTTCGAAGGGTGGCGGGCGCTTTTGGGTGGTACAAGCAGTCCTCGTTTAGCCTGAATGACGACGGGCTGGTGCCCCGCCGCGGTGGTACCGCCGAGCGATTCGCAGCGCACCGGGTTTCAATGTGGAGGAGAGGAACAAGTTTGGCGATCGGGAACGAGATTAGGAAAAAACGCGTAGTAAGCGGCATGCGCCCAACAGGCCGCCTGCACATCGGCCACTATTTCGGCGCCCTCCAAAATTGGGTCCACCTTCAAAACGACCCCGAATACGACTGTTTCTACTTCATAGCCGACTGGCACGCCCTAACGAGCGACTACGCCGACACGAGCGAGGTCGCTCAGAACACCATCGAAATCGTCACTGACTACCTGGCTGTCGGCCTCGACCCGCTGAAGTCGGTGATCTTCCAGCAATCGCTGGTTCCCGAGCACGCTGAACTACATCTGCTCCTGTCCATGGTCACTCCGCTCAGCTGGTTGGAGCGCGTTCCGACCTACAAAGAGGCTTTCGAAAATGCGCAGGATAAGGATTTGCACACGTACGGTTTTTTAGGTTATCCGGGTTTGCAAACCGCCGACATTGTTATTTACAGCGCCAAATCGACTGATTTGGTTGAACGTACTCCACTTTTTGTCCCGGTTGGCGAGGATCAGGTGTCCCATGTCGAGATCAGCCGTGAGATCGTTCGGAGGTTCGACTATTACTTCGGCCTGGTCATCAACCCATGGCTCTTCGACGTTACAAATACAGACATCTTTGCCGAAGTGCGACGGCTCGTGCCAGAACCAGAGTTTCCGTCTAAGCTTCACTCTCATCTTTCTAGAGCACAGCTCTGGGAAATGAGCATCCGCCGGAAAATCGAACAAGAAGGCCCGTCTAATTTCTTTGAGAAGCTAGACAAGGCTCGCCCTTACATCTTCTGCAGTGAAGTACTAACCGAGCCCCAAGCGATGCTGACTAAGACTCCGCGAATCCCTGGCCTCGACGGCCGCAAGATGTCGAAGAGTTATGGCAACGCCATTACCCTTAGCGAATCCGACGTCGATATCCGCAAGAAGACCAAGGTTATGGTCACCGACCCGGCCCGCAAGCGGCGCACCGATCCCGGAAATCCGGACGTGTGTCCTGTCTACGACTGGCATAAACTGTTCTCGCCCAAGGAAACGCTGGACTGGGCAGCTCAAGGTTGCCGCACTGCCGGTATCGGTTGCATTGAGTGCAAGGCGAAAATGGCCGATCATCTGATCGAGTGGATTGCACCAATCCGCGCGCGCCGTTTGGAAAATGAGAAGCATCCGGCGCGGGTTCTTGAGATTATCGACGCGGGGTCGAAAGTGGCTCGGATGCACGCGCAGTTAACAATGTCGCGCGTCCGCGAAGCCGTCTTTGGCTGGGACAAGAAGCGCAAGGAGATTTCCGGCGGCGCAGCGAACGCGGGTTAAGATTTTGTAGCGGCGGCTTTCCGAAGCCGGCGCAGTTGGAGTACGCAACAAATTCAAGAGCGCCCGCCACGGTCGGCGGCCGCTACAACGATATGGCTACACCTTACAAAATCAATATCCCGATGTACGAAGGGCCTCTGGACCTCCTGCTTGATCTCATCAAGAAGCAGGAGATGAATATTCATGACATCCAGATCTCGAAGATCACATCGCAATACCTCGACTATCTTCACAAGCTTGAGGAATTGAACGTGGATGTCTCCGCCGACTTCATCTACATGGCCGCCACGCTGATCTACATTAAGTCAAAAATGTTGCTGCCGCCCGATCCCTTGGCGTCGCCGGAAGAGCAGGCCGGCGACCCGCGCGCCGAGCTGGTGCAGCGCCTGGTGGAACACGAAAAATTCAAGAATGCCGCGCAGCTTCTCTACCAAAAGCAGCAAATTGAAGAAAACGTCTGGTCGAAGCCGGACAAATCGCTTTACAACGATGAAGGCACCGAAGGCGAACTCGTCGTCTCGCTCGTTGATCTCGTCAAAGTCTTCCAGCAAGTCCTAGAGCGGCGCAAGGAAGTCTCGCGCATCGATCTGCAGCACGAGCAGTTCACCGTGGCGGAGATGATGGCGCAATTGCGCGCGCAAATCCTGGCCAGCGACGATAACGCCGTAAGCTTGATTCAATTCTTCGAGGCCTGCCCCTCGCGCCATGCGATGATCGTTGCGTTTCTCGCTGTCCTCGAAATGGTGAAGATGCAAGCGGTGCTGTTGGCTCAGGAAAAGCAGTTCGGCGAGATCGTAGTGAAAAAAGGCAAGTCCTTCGATCTGGTGTTTGATGAAAGCGGCAGCATTCGCCAGATCGACGAAGAGTACAAATAGAAGCGCGCGAAGTCCCTACCGGGTCGAGCGACTCGGGGCGGCTCCTATTTTGCCAAGCACGCGAGGTATGAATGACCAACGAAGAACGAAAAGCGGCTCTGGAAGCTATCATCTACGCGGCGGACGAACCGGCGACGATTGAGCAACTGTCGACGGCGCTGGGCGACGAGAAATTGGCGGTGCAATCGTCCCTGGACGAGTTGGTGGCGAGCTACGCCTCCGAGGACCGCGGCATCGAAGTCCGCCCGGTGGCCGGCGGCTACAAAATGTACACCAAACCGCAGCATCACGACGTCGTGCGCCGCTTCATCAAGAGCCTGCGTCCGCCACTCCGGCTGACGATGCCGGCCCTCGAAACGCTCGCGGTGATCTCCTACAAGCAGCCGGTCACCGCTCCCGAAATCCAGGAGATTCGCGGCGTGAACACTTCCGGGGTGTTGAAGACGCTGCTCGACAAACGGCTGATCACCACCGCCGGGCGCAAGGAAGTGATCGGACGCCCGATCCTGTACCGTACGTCGAAGGAATTTCTGATGCGTTTCGGGTTGAGCGATTTGCAGGAACTGCCCAGCTTGAAAGAATTCGAGGCGCTGGCGCGAGAAGCGCTGGGATCCGACGAGGGAATCGCCACGCCCGGCGCCGGAGACGAGAGCGTGTTGGACGGTATGGCGCTCGGCACCGCCGTTGAGGGTGAATCCGTGTCCGTCTCACAAGCACAGCGGCCGGAAAGTGGTGCAGATGCTGCATCACAACCAAGCCCGGAACCCGCGCTCGCCGGCAACGACGCTGCACCCGCCGAGGAAGTCTCGACGGATCGAGCAAAATCTACGCACGAGCCTGCGTCGCAGGTACCGGCGGAAGAAGCGCCGGCGGTTTACGCCGACTCGGAACCCGAACCCTCCGAAGAGTTTGCCGAGACAACCGAGGAAAAATCTCACAAGGCCGCTGCCGGTGAGTAATCGAATAGCGCGAGCTCTCCTGTTTATCCTGCTGGCCCTGAGGAACGAAGCGCGTCTCGAAGGGTCTCTGCTTACCGCGGCGCCATAGCGAACCAACCGCCACCGCGACTCGACACTCTAAAGACCAACTCGCTCCACTGAGAACAAATGCAGGAACGCCTCCAAAAAATCATCGCTCGCGCGGGAATCGCTTCACGACGGCACGCCGAGCAGCTCATCTCGAGCGGCCAGGTGCGCGTGAACGGCCGCGTGGTCACGGAGCTGGGCACGAAAGCCGACCTCGCCACGGACCGCGTCGAAGCCGCGGGCAAAGTCATCACCGCGCCTGAGCGCCTGGTTTACCTGGCGCTGAACAAACCCACCGAAGTTGTCGCCACCATGACCGATCCGGAAGGCCGCAAGACGCTGCGAAATTCCTTGCGCGGGTTTTCTGTGCGCGTTTACCCGGTCGGCAATCTGGAATACGCGGCGTCCGGTGTGATCCTGCTTACCAATGACGGCGACCTCGCCGCTGCACTGCTCAAAAACTGGGAGCATATCGAGCAAGCCTATCACGTCAAGGTAAAGGGCATGCTGACACTTCACGACCTCGCGCAACTCGGCAAGGAAGCCGGCGTCCGGATGCAAACACTTCGTCAACCCGATTCCACGCGTGGCCGCGCCGCCAACTTTTGGTATGAAGTGCGGATGCGCGACACAAAGAAAGAAGAATTGCGCCGGGTCCTTTTCAAGGCACAACACCCGATCGAAAAGTGGATTCGCATCGGGCTGGGGCCTATCAGCGTGGAAGGGATTCCGCGAGGCCGCTATCGCGAGCTGACAAAATCCGAGCTTGAAGCGCTGCGCAAGGCCGCGAACCCGGTGCGGAAGGCAAAATCCCCATCGCGATCGACCTGACGCTAGTGCAAAGTATTTGTCCATGCCTCTCGAACGATTGCAAAAAATTATCGCGGCGTCTGGTATCGCATCGCGACGTAAAGCCGAAGAGTTGATCACCGCGCAACGTGTCACTCTGAACGGGGAAGTGGTCACCGAACTAGGCACGAAAGCCGATCCCGATCTTGACAAAATCTCCATCGATGGCACGCCGCTGCCACCCCGTGAGCGGTTTCTTTATTTTGTGCTCTACAAACCGAAAGGCTACATTACTAGCGTGAGCGACCCGCAGGGCCGTCCAACGGTCATGGACCTGATGCGCGGCATTTCCGAACGCGTCTATCCCGTTGGGCGCCTCGATTATGCGAGTGAAGGGCTGTTGTTGATGACCAACGACGGCGCCTTGGCGCAAAAACTCTCCAAGGCCGGTTCGCACGTCTCCAAAACATATCTCGTGAAGATCAGCGGCAAGCCTGACGAGCGAGCACTGGCACGACTTCGCGCCGGAGTTACCATCGAGTTGGACGACGGCCGCAGCGTCGAGACGTCGCCTGCTTCGATTCGTCTTGTGGAAAACGCCCCAAATCCCTGGTACGAAGTGGTCTTGATCGAAGGACGTAACCGCCAGATCCGGCGCATGTTTGACCGCGTCGGCTTCCACGTAGAGAAAATCAAACGCGTCAAGCTCGGCACGCTGTCGCTCGATGTTCCGCCGGGGAAATTCCGTCCGCTGACACGCAAGGAAGTGGAGCAGCTCAGATCGCTGTGATGATGGGAACCGGTCGGCGGAAAATGAGATGATTTATCAATGAAGATTCTCATTCCCGATGGCGTGATCTTGGGTTCCGATCCCGTCGCGGAAATTCTCAAACGCAATCACACGATTGGCGTCGTCGGGTTATCCTCCAATCCATCGCGTCCGAGCCATGGTGTCAGCGAATACATGCAGTCGGTGGGTTACCGGATCATTCCCGTGAATCCCCACGAAACGGAAGTCTTGGGCGAAAAAAGCTACGCTGATCTCGAAAATGTACCGGAGCAGATTGAAATCGTAGATGTGTTTCGCCGCCCCGCGGCGGTCCCCGCAGTAGTAAACAGTGCTATCCGCATTGGAGCCAAAGTGGTGTGGATGCAACTCGACATCGAGCATCCGCAAGCCGCAGAGAAGGCGCGGACCGCCGGCATCATCGTCGTAATGAACGCGTGCATCCTCGTCGAGCACAAGCGCCGCCGCCCAATATAGGGGCGCGCTTTAGCGCGTCTATTCCTCGCCTTTCCACGCAGGTCGCCACGCGGTATCCGCTGGCGAGACTCGAACCGCATTGCGGATATTGGCAAAAAGAAACGGTCGCGCTAAAGCGCACTCCTACGTTTTCGCTTCGTGGCTCGCTATCTGGGAAGCGGGTAGACGGCGAGGTTGCGTCTACCGGGGGCGATGACCGCTAGAAAACGTCCGTCGGGGGCGATCGCAAAGTCGCGGAAGGTCAGGCCGCGCAGTAGCGGGATCGGAGTCGGTTGGGCGACCGGTGCAGCGTCTTTGTCATTGGCACCATGCGCCGCCAGCGGCGGAAGGTCGATCCATACAAGGTCCCCGGATTTTTTCTCCACCGAGCGCTTAAGAAGGATGCGACCTTCATCGGGCGCCCAGTGGAACACACCGTAACCCACGCGGACGCGCGCGGTACGCGTCGGATTCGCGAGGTCGCGAATTTCGAGCACTTCGCGATCGATGTAATAGGCGATCTTAGTTCCGCTCGGGGAGAGCGACAATCCGCCTTCGTAGCCGTCGAGCGTGGCCAATTCGTGGTCATCCTGCGCGAGAAGTTCGAGGCGCTGAAGACGAGGCGGGCCTGAGAGGTTGTGGTCGCGCTCGACGGCAAACGCCATATTGCTGTTGGGAGCCGGAACGAAATCCAGAAAGGTGCGGCCCTCAAAGACATGTCCCGCCGGGCCGGCGGTGCGATTAAGGTAGTGAAAGGAAAACAGCACTTTGGGCTTCACGACTTCCGAAAGATAAACGATCGTGGTGTTGTCGACCAGCCAGGACGCGTCGGCCGCGTCCTTGATGACGTTATCTTCGCCGCCAAGGCGAATCTCTTTGCCGGATTCGTCGAGGACCAGCGTCATCGTGGAATCGATGGTCTTGCCGGTTTCATCCACGGTGGCGGTGAAAAGTTCAGCGAGAAGCAGATGCCCGTTGGGCGACCAGCGGAACGAATTTACGCTGTAGGTGAACGGCGCAGCACCGCGCTGAAATTTTTCGCCGACGAAGGTGCGGCGGCGCTTGCCGTTTGTATCTTGGATCCAGATGTCATCGTGCTCCAGGTCGTACTGCTTCGTCTTAAAGGGACGATTGACAGCGTAGGCGATGCGGCCATCGGGCGCGTAACCAAAGGCGGTGATGTCTTCATCGATGCTCAGCACCGGTTTGTCGAGGTCTTGCGCGCGGCCCGGCAGCACGCACCAAGCTACGCAGGTGAGGAGCAGCCAATACAAATAACGACGGCGGAACACTGGACGGTGCGAACGAGCGCCGGCGGCGTTCATTGGGCGGGATGCGCCGCCTCATAGGCATGGCAGCAAGGCTTCTGCACGGGCGCGAATTCCATGACCTCCACGCGGGTGCCGTCGGGATCGTAAGCATCCAGGCTGTCTTTGCCGTCGCGCCCGATTTCGGGCCCATCGAATGTTTGCAGACCATGCGTGCGCAATTGAGCCGCAGCGGCATGGGCATCTCTCACGCCGAGTGAAAAATGATTTTGCACGCCGAGTTCCTTGTGATCCGCGTTCGCAGGAATGTTCAGCATGTATTCGATCCAATCTTCGCCATCTGGCACTTGAATTTCATACCAGTCCACGCCTTCGTCCTTGAAGCCACCGTGCCAATAGAGTCGAAAGCCAAGGATATCGCGATACAAGTGGTTTTCCGCTGCTATGTTCCTTACGACGAATCCGGCGTGAAGCATGCGGCCGCTGACTTGGTTGAGCGAAATCTCGTAGTCGGCCGCGGTGAGCGGCCTTTGCACAAAGGCGATGCGATTTTGTTCGGGGTCGCGCATTTCAAAGTGCGGCGGCCCACCTGCAGCATTGGAAATTGCTCCAACAGCGACGCCACGGGCCAGGAGGTAGCGGCGCATTTTGACCACGTCGTTGGTCGCGAAAGCGATTTCGGCCAGCCAATTTTGCGGCGCAGGTGAGGGGACGGGCTCCAGCTCAACGTGCTGATACCAGTTGATCGGGAAACAGGGATGGGTGGCGCGTGAGCAATGGCCACCGGACGTGGGCAATCCCAGAGCGACGGTATAGAACGCGTTCGACTTGTCGAAGTTGGTCGCGTATATGCGGACGTGGTCGATGCCGGTGATTTTGGGTCTGGCCGGTTGGTCCAGCTCAGCACCGGCAAAGCAGAGCGACGCGGCCACCAGTGTGACGAAAAAGCGAGTCATTGTTGCGGGCCGGGGTGAGGGCCGGTGAAGTCGCTGCAGCACGGCTTCTGTGCGGGCTTGAATTCCATGTACTCCACGCGCGTTTGGTCGGGGTCGTAGACATTGAGCTGCCATTTTCCGTCGCGGCCCAACTTGGGCTCCTCGGTGGGCTTCCAGCCGTCCTTGATCAACTGTGCGTCGGCCTTCTTGATATCGATGACGCCGAGGGAAATGTGATTCATCACGCCAAAGGTGTGGTGGTCGGCCGTGGGGGAAATATTGAGCATGTATTCGAGCCAGGTGGTGCCGTTTGGCACTTCCATGGCGACCCAACTGGTCTCGTCGTCTTTCATTCCGCCGTGCCAGTACAGCCGGAAACCCAGGACTTCCTTGTAAAAGGCGTCTTCCGCGGCGCGGTCGCGAACCACAAATCCAGCGTGAATGATCTGGTTGCTGAGCGGAGATATCGCCACAGAACTCATCGTGCCGGTCCCGGGAGAAAGAAGCAGAACGCGGTGGTCTTCCGGATCTTGAACTTCCACATACTTATCTCCGGAATCCGCGCGCTTTACCTCGCTGCACTTGACGCCGCGTGAAAGGAGGTACTCGCGCATGGCGTTTGCGTCTCGCACGTGGTAGCCAATCGCTTCGACACCGTTGTTGGTGTCCGCCGGATCGCTGGGGACGAGTTCGAGTTGCTGAAGGGAATTCACGATGAAACAGGTTGCCGTCTTCGCGGGGCTGAAACAACCCTTCGATGCTTGCGTCAAACCTAGCGTTTTCGCGTAAAAGCCGCGCGAAGCGTCCAGGTTCGTGACGCGCAAGCGAACCAGCGCAATCCCGGTAATCTCCGGACGCTCGGGCGCCGCAACGGCGCTAACGGGTAACGCAGCGATCCAGAGCAACGCAAGTTGGAAGACAAATCGCATGCTGCACCTCAAGTTTCCGATGATGGTCGTGATTTTATCTTACGAATGTCTTCCAGACGCTGGCGAATGCGATGCTCGAAGCCCTGGTCGGTAGGATGGTAGTAGGCGCGCCCGGCGAGGTTGTCAGGCAAGCACCTCATGTCCGTAACTTTTTCGTCGAAATTGTGCGCGTATTTGTAGCCTTGACCGTAGCCGACATTTTTCATCAAGCCGGTAACCGCGTTGCGCAAGTGGAGAGGAACTGGATCGGCCTCGGTTTTGTGAACGTCTTCCATAACCTCGCCGTAGGCAGTGTAGAGGGCGTTGGACTTGGGCGCGAGCGAAAGATATACGGCAGCCTGGGCCAGCGCAAGATTACCTTCCGGCGGTCCGATGAAATCGAAGGCTTCCTTGGCGGCGAGCGTTACGGCGAGGGCGCCGGGTTCGGCGAGGCCGATGTCCTCGCTGGCCATGCGGACCATGCGTCGCGCGAGATACAGCGGATCTTCGCCAGATTCGAGCATGCGCGCGAGCCAATAGAGAGCAGCATCAGGATCGGAGTTGCGTACCGATTTGTGCAGGGCGGAGATGAGGTTGAAGTGTTCTTCGCCGGCTTTGTCGTAGCGCAGAAGTTTGCGCTGGAGGACGTCTTCGAGAAGTTCGGCGGTGAGATGCCGGACACCACCTTGATCGGGCTTTGCGCCGCGGACGGCGAGCTCGAGTGAGTTGTAGGCCGACCGAGCATCGCCATTGGCGTAGGAAGCAATGCGAAACAGGACGTCGTCGCTGGCTTCGACAATCTCGTTTCCGAGACCGTGTTCTTTGTCGTCGAGGGCGCGGCGGAGAAGTCCGGCGATCAGCGGTGTCGGTAAGGGATCAAGGATATAAACCTTGGTACGCGAGAGAAGCGGAGAGATGACCTCAAAGGAAGGATTCTCCGTGGTCGCGCCGATGAAGGTGATGTGGCCGGCTTCGACGTAGGGCAGAAAAGCGTCCTGCTGGGCTTTATTGAAGCGATGGACTTCATCGACGAAGACGATGGTGCGCGGTCCTGTGCGCGCCTTGCGCTCTGCGGCGGCCATAACTTCCTTGATTTCCTTGATACCGGCGAGGACGGCGCTGAAAGAAACGAACTCGGAACTTGTCAGCCGAGCAATCAATCTGGCGAGCGTGGTCTTGCCGCAGCCGGGTGGTCCCCAAAAAAGCATGGAACTCACATCGTCGTTTTCAATTTGTATGCGCAGCGGTTTGCCGGGGCCCAGAAGTTTTTCCTGACCAGTGAATTCGTCAAGCGTGCGTGGACGCATACGCTCGGCCAGCGGCTGATGCCCCAGCGGTATGTCCGGATCGATGGGTTCGGGCAACTTCGAGAAAAGGCTCACGGTTCTCGCTCGGTCCGGGCTGGAAGAGATTTTCGCTGACGCGCCGCTTCGTAGAAGAGCACGGCGGCGGCGGCGGCCGCGTTGAGCGATTCAATGCCACTGGCCACCGGGATGCGGATGCGGGCGTCAGCGCTGCGTTCGACTTCTTCCGGCAAGCCAGCGCCTTCGTTCCCGACCAGGAGCGCGACCGGTTCGCACCAGTCAACTTCCCACGGCGCGAGGGTTATGGCGGACATTTCGCCGAGACGCGGCGCAGCGTGCTGCGCAACTACAACGGAAGCGTCGCGCGAAGCGTCACGACCGTGCGCGACGGCGGCTAAGGTGCGCACGTTCGCGACATGGAGTTGCGTCAACAAGATCGGCAGCGACATGCCAACGAGAATCGGGAGATGCAACGCGGCGCCTGCGGAGGCACGCAGCGCCTTGGGAGAAAAGGGGCTCGCAGTACCGCTTTGTCCCGAAGCGGTGGTTACCGCGCCGGTTGCGCCGAACGCGGAGGCGGTCCGCAGGATGGTCCCCACGTTGCCGGGGTCTTGCACGCCGGCGAGAACGACGAGCAGGGCCGAGCACGCTTCACCTGGCACGCGGAGAATGTCGTCGAGGGTGGCACCTTGTGGTGCCACGAGTGCTGCCACTCCTTGCGGGTGTTCGGTGTCCGCGATGCCTTCAAAGAGCCGGTCCGTAGTTCGCAGGACCGGGAATGCCATTTCGGGACGACCGACCAATGGCGCAAGACGCTCGTGGTGGCGCTCGCCGGACTCGCTGAAAAGCACGGCCTCGATGCGGCAGCCGGAACGCAGCGCTTCCTCGACGAGGCGAACCCCTTCTACGCCGACGCAACCCGATTCCGTTTGCAGGCCGCCGCGAAGGGCCAGGCGAAATTCCTTGAGCCAGCGATTGTCGCGGCTGGTGATCAGGGCAGCCCCGGCGCTCGCGGAGCGCGCGTTCTTGGCGGCTTTTACTGGCGTAGCCATCAATGGGAGCGTAGCAAATTAACGCCTTCCAGCGCCATTGCGACGCCTGACGGCATTCGAGGAGCCAGAACCTCAGAGGTCAGGCCATTGCAATGCACGTAATTTCAGAAAGCAGCCGCCGCAACTGCGTTAGACGGATCACCATTGCGTGGTCGGCGGGGGTGTGGTAGCTTCGCCCAAATAGTGGCAGCGCGGGCGGAGCGCTGCAGGGTGAGCTATACGACTTCGCCAAAGGCCAAAAAGTTGCCGGCAGAATTGTTGCGCGTGAACGCGCAAACCCCGGAAATCGATGCACTGCGATATGCAGCGCATTTCCTTGTCCGGGGCTGTGTGATTGGAATTCCCACCGACACGTTCTATGGGTTAGCTACTGACCCGTTCAATCTTGCGGCCGTGGACGAGCTGTACCGAGTGAAAGGGCGACCGGAAACCCGGGCGCTGCCAATCCTGGTGAACTCGCTAGATCAGGCACTCGTATTGATGCGCGAGCCCGAAGAAGAGGTCTGCGGGCTGGATTGCGCGCCCTGGAATTTCCAGAAATTGGCGGAGGCATTCTGGCCCGGAGGTTTGACGCTGGTGGTGCACGCGTCGAACCGCGTGCCACTCAAAGTTACGGCGAATACCGGCAAGGTGGCACTGCGCTGGCCGAAGAGCCCGGTCGTCGAGCAATTGATTGATGAGTTCGGCGGACCTATTACGGGCACAAGCGCGAACATTTCGGGCTTTCCGGCTTGTGCAAATACGGATCAATTGATGAAGCAACTGGGATCGCGTCTGCCTTTGGTTCTGGATGCCGGGGAGACGGGCATGGGACTGCCGTCAACGATTGTTGGATTGCAGGACGAGAACTGGGAAGTGTTGCGCGAGGGTGCGATTCCCATTTCGGAGATTGAAGCGGTATTGGCGTGAACGTCAGCCCGGCAAAGAGCCTCACCTAGTTTCGCCTCACGTTCAGAGTTTGCCCCCCACACCCCGAGGTATTTGTAGGAATAACAATAGAAAGACCTCGTGAAAATAGCAGTTTGGAAGTGTACGGAGGTGAAGTACGTAGGTTTCCCTACGTTTACAGGGTGATTGCGGACGACGCGCGTATTTCTTGGGGCAAATTCCCGGAACCGAACGTAGTGATATCTCAAAGAGAATTAAGGCAAGGCGGGCCGGCCGGGGGCCCTCGCTCGACGCGGCCTTCCTTCGTCAAGGTGAATTGAAGGTCGCCCCTACATTCGGCGGCCTGCACGCCCCTCACTAGCGCCTACAACGGAGGTTTTCTTGCGGCTGCAAAGGGTAGGACCGTTAGGAAGTCGAAATCGCCGGTAGGACTTAGGGGAATGTCGCCGAGGGAGCGACGGTGGACGGAGATGGCGTCGGTGAACCAGAGTGGTAGGTAAGGGAGATCGTCGGCCAGGATTTTCTGGGCTTCACCGCACAGAAGTTTTCTTTTTTCTTGATCCATTTCCGTACGGATTTGGTCGGTTAGCGCGTCGATGCGCGGGTTGCGGTAGTGTCCGCGATTCGCGCCGTCGGGCGGAAAGCGCTTGGAGGAGAAAACGAATTCGAAGATGTCGGGATCGTTGTTGGCGCCGACCCAGCGGAGGAGATTGAGCTGGAAGTTGCCTTTGGTAGCATCGGAGAGGACGGTGGCGAATTCGAGGGGGCGGAGTTCGAGGTCGACGCCCACGCGACGCCATTGCTCCTGAAGGGCTGCGCCAAGGACGCGGAATTGTTCGTCGGTAGAAGTCTTCAGGGTGACTCGAAGTCTCACACCATCTTTTCCACGGGGTAAACCGGCCGCATCGAGAAGCTGTTCCGCGCGGGCGGCGTCGAGCGCGTATTGCGTGACGCGCGGCTCATAGGCCCAGTGGTTGGGCGGCAGAATACCGCTGGCGACACGGGCTTGGCCGTGAACCAAATAGCGGATGAGCGACTCGCGGTCGGTAGCATAGGCGAGTGCTTGGCGAACTTCGCGGCGTTTGAGGATGGGGTCTTCGAGATTAATCCCGAGGTAGGTGAAGTTTGTGCCGGCGCGCTCGGTGACCGCAAGTGTGGGCTGCTTGGCGAGCACCGGAATGATGTCGGGAGTGAGCGAGCTGACCTCGATGTCAGCGGAGCCTTTGCGGAGCTCGAGAGCGCGAACGATGGCGTCGGGTACGACGCGAAAGCGGATCTGGCCGAGCGGCGCGGTGCTTTCGCTGTCTGTACGGGATGAGTTGAAATAGTCGGGGTTGCGTTCGACGATCACCTCGTCGTCTTGCGCTTGGCTCACGAAGCGGAACGGACCCGAGCCGATGGGACGTCGCGAGAAATCGGGCCCGGCATTTTCGGGGACGATGCCCGTGGTGGGGCGGATGAGGTTGATCGTGAAGGAGGCGTAGGGTTCTTTCAGGTGGAAGATGACGTTGGCGGGATCGGGGGCTTCGATCGAGGTGACGAGGCGGAAGGCACCACGCTTGGGGGATTTGTTGGCGGGATTCATCATGAATTCGAAGGTGGACTTGACGTCGGCGGAGGTGAGCGGGTGGCCATCCTGGAAGCGCACGTTCTTGCGGAGGTGGAACACGTAGGTTCGCGGGTCGGGAGTGTCCCAGGATTCGGCAAGGTCGCCTTGGAGTTTCATTTGGGCGTCGCGTTGGAGGAGGCTCGAGAACAGTAAGCCGTCGATGTGTTGGGATTGCGCGTCGGTGGCGTAACGCGGATCCAGATTCGTGGGATTGGATTCGAGGAGAAAGGTGATGTTGGACGACTTGGGAGTCGAAGGGTGGGAGCAGGCGGCTGGGAAAAGTGACGTAATGACGTAAAAAAGTAATGAAGTAACGGAGAAAGACTTCCTCCACAGACTACCGAGGGCGGAGCACAGAGCGCGCGGAGGAGCGGAGTCGCGTGGAGAATTCAGCCCAGGGGGATTAACAGGGCGGGGCATAGCAGATTTTGCCTAGGATTGCGGCACCGCGAGCGCCCGTGGCTGAGGGTAAGTTCGCTGGGCGCCGGTGGAATGTTTCGTAGGCCATCAGGGCGAAGGCGAAGGCTTCTTTTGCGTCCTCGGGGACGCCTAGTTGGGCCGAAGAAAGCAACTCGATCTTGCTTGAAGCCGGCTTGTTTCGAACATGGGGCGCAGCGTGCTGCGCCCGCGTGAGGGATTCGGCTTGGCTGCTTGCCGCTAGGGCGGCGGTGAGTTGGGCGAGGATGAGCGGGTTGCGCGCGCCACCGCCGGAGATGATGAGCTGGTGGATCTTGTGTTTCGGGAGAACGAAACGATGGAGGGCATCGACCACAGATAAGGCTGTGAAGATTGTTGCGGCGCGGATTGTGTCTGCGGGCTTGGCTTGGTGGCGACGGGCTAGCGACAGGAGAGTCTTGAGGTACGCGCGACCGTAGTATTCGCGGCCGGTGCTTTTTGGTGGGGCGATTTTCAGGTATGGATCCTTCATCAATTCGTCGAGAAGTGCGGGAATAGCGCGGCCAGCTTGGGCGATGGTGGCGTCTTTGTCATAACGTTGGCGGCCGCGGGTGAAGTGGGAGACCAACGCATCGATCAACATGTTGGCGGGGCCGGTGTCAAAGGCGAAAATTTGCGAGGGTTTAGCGGCGGCGGGAAGCACGGTGATGTTGGCGATACCACCGAGATTCAGGGAGACGCGGCCCATCGTGGGATGGCGATAAAGGAGATAGTCGGCGTAGGGAACTAACGGGGCGCCCTGACCACCGAGCGCGATGTCGGCGGGTCGGAAGTCGGCGACGGTGGTGACGCCGGTGCGGGCGGCGATGATACTGGGCTCTCCGATCTGTAGCGTGGAAGCGGTTGGGCTGCCGAGGTACGGAACAGGTTGACCCTGGTGGAAGATGGTTTGGCCGTGAGAGCCGATTAGCGCGATTTTCTTGGCGGTGATGCGGAAACGCTTGCAAGCGGTCAGAGCCGCATCTGCGAAAACTTCTCCCAGGCGAAAATTCAATTGGCCCAGTTCGCCTGCGGTGATGGGCTGCTGCTCCGCTACGCGGAGGATTTCTGTTCTTATCGCTTTTGGAAAATTGATCGAGGTGCGATTGACGAGCTTGGGGCTCACGTTTGGTGGTGCGCCGGAAATTCCCGCCAAGGCGACGTCGATTGCATCGGCGGAGGTGCCGGACATAAGGCCGAGGACTAAGAGCGGTTTTGATTTCATTGGATCGGTGTCAGAGAGATTTCACCACAGAGGACGCACAGAACACAGAGAAGAAAGAGCAGGTTGGAGCAAAAGATAACGGTGAATCGCAAGCCTCGCGACCGTTCGGAGCAAAGCAGATTCCTCGCTCCGCTCGGGACACGTAGTGGAGTCCGGCACTCCGCGAGTGGAGGGAAGCGCCGAGAGGCACGGCAGGGATATTTTTCTAGTAAGTCACAAAATTTGTTTTTTTAGGTCGGCTAGGAGATTAAGGGCGTCCAGGGGCTTCAGTTGGTCCAGGTCGGCATCTCGGAGCTTGTCGAGGACGGCGCGGTCCAGTGGGGTGAAGAGGACGGATTGGGCGTGCTGACCGTTGGTGGCGGCTTCGGATTCGCCGGGGGAGAGTGTTTCGCTGAGCTGGTGCTCGCTCTGTTCGTGTTTTTTCAGGACTTCGCGGGCTCGCTCGATGACGCTGCGGGGCAGGCCGGCCAGGCGGGCTACCTCGATGCCGTAGCTTTTGTTGGCGCTGCCGGGTTCGACGTGGCGGAGAAAGATGATTTCGTTGGGGGTTTCTTTTACCGAGACGTGGACATTTTTTACGGCGGGCAACAGCTCCGCGAGTTCGGTTAGCTCGTGATAGTGGGTGGCGAACAAGGTGCGCGCTCGCGTATGTTTTTGTAGGTGCTCGACCACGGCCCAGGCGATCGAGAGGCCGTCGAAGGTGGCGGTTCCTCGGCCGACTTCGTCGAGGAGGACGAGGCTTGCGGGTGTGGCGTGATTGAGGATGGAGGCGACTTCGCTCATTTCCACCAGGAACGTGGAGCGGCCACGGGCGAGGTTGTCGCTGGCGCCGATGCGCGTGAAGATGCGATCGATGATCGGAAGTTTCGCCTGACGCGCGGGAACGAAGGAGCCAGCTTGGGCCATGAGCGCGATCAGCGCGGCTTGCCGGAGGTACGTGGATTTGCCACCCATGTTGGGTCCGGTGATCAGGAGAAGTTGCTGGGAGTGCGGCTCGAAATAAAGATCGTTGGGCACGAAGCGTTCCCCGCGCTGACGCAGGAGTTCTTCAATGACGGGATGGCGGCCGCCGATGATCAGGAGCTCACCCGTGGAGGTGAACTCGGGGCGCGCGTAGCCGCGGTCGGCAGCGAGCTTAGCGAAGGTGGTGAGCACGTCCATTTGCGCAATGGCTGCGGCGGTGCGGCGGAGCCGCACCGCGTGCGCGGCTACGCCACTGCGGATGTCAATGAAGAGTTGCCGTTCGATTTCAGCGATGCGTTCGTCGGCGGCCAGAATTTTGCGCTCGTATTCCTTCAGTTCGGGAGCAGTGAAGCGTTCGGCGTTGACGAGGGTCTGCTTGCGCTCGTAGTCGCCGGGCGCGAGATGCAGATTGGGCTTTGAGATTTCAATGTAATAGCCAAAGACGCTGTTGAAACGAATCTTCAGCGAATTGATGCCGGTGCGCTTGCGTTCGCGCTCTTCCATCGCGGCGATAATTTGCTTGCTGTGCTGGCTGAGGTTGCGGAGCTCGTCGAGCTCGGCGTGGTAGCCGGGACGAATGACACCGGGATCGGTGGCGAGCGCAGGGGGCTCGTCGGCGATGGCGCGGTCGAGGCGTTCGCGAACGTCGCTGAGTTCGTCAATTTCGTCATGCAGATGGCGCAGCAGGTCGCTGCCCCCTTTGGGTGGAGCGGTCAGGAAATTTTTGAGGACGGGAAGTTGCGAGAGCGAGCGGCGGAGCGCGACGAGTTCGCGTGGGGTGGCCAGTCCAAGCGTAATACGGCTGGTGAGCCGCTCGAGGTCGAGGATGCCGCGGAGTTCTTTGCGAATTTCGCCGCGAACCACGGTTTGCTGAACGAGATGAGTGACGGCGTTGAGGCGGGCTTCGATGGCCTCGCGATCTATGAGCGGGCGAAGAATCCAGGCACGCAGCAGACGAGCGCCCATTCCCGTTACGGTGGCATCGAGCGCAGCCAGCAATGTCGTTGGCCCGCTGCGGCCAGATTCTTCGCTGAAGATGGGATTGAGAAGCTCAAGATTGCGGACAGACACAGGGTCGAGAACCAGGGAGTCGTGCTGTTCGTAGTAGCGGATGCGGTCCAGGTGGCGCAGGGCTTCGAGGCTGGCGACCTCGTCGATTGCGGGGATGGAGGCGCGGTCGCATGCATTGTCGGCATCGGAATCTGTCGCGGCGTAGCGGCTGTCCGCGCCAGCTGCGGCGGCCCGGGCCTGCACACTTGTGATGCCCGCGCGGTCCACTCCACGGGCAGCATTCTCGCGCAAATAGTGGATGATCGCGCCGGCAGCGGCGAGCGATTGATGATGGTCGTCTAGACCGAATCCGGTGAGTTCGGCGACACCGAATTGCTCGCGCAGGATGCGCGAGGCGTAGTCGTACTGGAAGATCCAGTCTTCCAGGTGGGATTCGACTCCGCCGACGCCGTCCGGCAAGGAGTCCTTCGAGGTGTCAAAGAGTTGTTGCGGTCGGGGAAGAAGGGTTTCGCGGGGATGCAGGAGTTGGAGTTCGTCGCGAAGATCGTCGGCGGCGGAGGGACCGGCGAATTCCGTGGCCTGGAATTCACCCGTAGAAAGATCCACGAATGCGAGGCCAATGGGTGAGCCGGAGGGGTGCGTTGCGACGGCGGCCAGGAAGTTATTTTCGTGCGCGTCCAGCACGGCGACGTCGGTGGCAGTGCCAGGGGTGATGACGCGAACGACTTCGCGCCGGACGATTTTCTTGCCGGGTCCAGGCTGCTCCATTTGATCGCAGATGGCGATTTTGAATCCGGCACGGATTAGCCGGGCGACGTAGCCATCGGCGGCGTGATACGGGACGCCGCACATGGGGATGGGCTGCCCTTTTTCGCGATTGCGCGAAGTCAGCGTGATTTGCAGTTCGCGGGAAGCAAGGATGGCGTCTTCGTAAAAAAGTTCGTAGAAATCGCCGAGGCGGAAGAAAAGAAGGGCGTGAGGGTAGCGGGATTTAATGGCCTGGTACTGCTGCATCAAGGGTGTGGTGGGGTCAGGCATTCTTTGCCGTTGATTCGCGGCTTGTTTGGGCGCGGGTGAACCGAAAGAGTAGTCGCGCGCGCGCGATTTAGCAAATGGCAATGAGGGAGCTGGCCTCGCGGCGTTACTTTCGTAGCGGAGGTGCGAGGTGGCGTTACAGTTGAGGTCCTTCGGCTACTCTCGTCGGATGCCCTCAGATGACTGGATTTCTCCGCGTCGCCCCTGCTCCGGTCACGCGGGTCCCGAGCGGGACTGTCAGGCGTGGATGCCGAGCTGGGTTAGCAGGAAGGCGTAATGGAGGGCGATTTCGCGGAGGTAGTCGTAGCGTCCGGAGGCACCGCCGTGGCCTGCGCCCATGTTTGTTTTCAGCAGCAGCGGATTCGAGTCGATCTTCAGGGTACGAAGTTTTGCCACATACTTTGCGGGTTCCCAGTACATGACTTGGCTATCGTTGAGGGAGGTCTTGACGAGCAGCGTGGGGTACGCTTTGCGTTCGAGGTTGGTGTAGGGGCAGTAGCTCTTCATGTAGAAGTAGTCGGCGGCGTTCTGCGGATTGCCCCATTCTTCGTACTCGCCAACGGTAAGCGGGAGCGAGGCGTCGAGCATGGTGTTGAGGACATCGACGAAGGGAACGTGACTGATAACGATGCGAAAGAGGTCAGGACGCATATTGGTGACGGCGCCCATCAGGAGGCCGCCGGCGCTGCCGCCCTCGATGATGAGTTTTTGCGATGAGGTGTACTCCGCGGCGATCAGGTGCTCGGCGCAGGCGATGAAGTCGGTGAAGGTGTTCCGTTTTTTGTGCATGCGACCGGCATCGTGCCAGGGTTTACCGAGTTCACCTCCTCCACGGATGTGCGCGATGGCGAAGATTACGCCGCGGTCAAGCAGGCTAAGGCGGTTCGAATTGAAAGATGCGGGTATGGAGATGCCGTAACTGCCGTAGCCGTACAAAAGTAGCGGAGCACTCGTGTCGCGGGGCGTGTCGCGCCGGTGCACGATGGAAATGGGGACGCGTGTGCCGTCTTGGGCCGTCGCGTGGAGTCGCTCGCTGACGTACTGCGCCGGGTCGTAGCCGCCCAGGACGGGCTGCTGCTTGCGCAGGATGCGTTCGCGGTTTTGGAGGTCGTAGTCGAAGACCGAACGCGGCGTGACCAAAGACTCATAGTGAAAGCGGAGCTGGCTGGCAGCGAATTCCAGGTTGGCGCCAAAAGAGGCGTTGTAAGCCGGTTCGTTGAATTCGATGCGGTGCGAATTGTCCAGGGCATTGGGAGCCGCGTGCGGGAGATCCACGATGCGAAGATAGGGCAGGCCGTCTTCGCGTTCTAGCAACGCGAGATGAGACTGGAAGACGTCGGCGGCAGCGAGCATAACGTTTGGGCGCGCGGGAATCACTTCACGCCAGAACTTTCGCTGAGGGTCATCGACCGAGACCGTCATCAAGCGGAAGGTGCGACCTGTCGAATTCGTACGGATGTAAAAAACGCCGCCTGGGCGAGCGCCCATGGGATCAGGGTGATGGTCGGCGTAGTATTCGTGGGTGTCTTCGCGCGGATCGATCACGCGAAATTCTGCGAGGGGTTGATCTGCAAGCAGGAAGCGGACCTCGCTGGTCGTGTGACTCGCGATCGTGAGCAGGAGGAAGGCACCGCTGCGGGTGCGTTCCATCTGGATGCGGAAGCGCTCGTCGATTTCTTCGTAGAGCAGCGTATCGGGTTCCGCAGAGTTAACGGAGTGGCGATAGAGGCGATAGGAACGCTTGGTGTTCTCGTCTTCGATGGTATAGAAAACCGTGCGGTTGTCGGCGGCCCAGGCGACGCTGGTAACGCGTTCGATGCGCGTGGGAAGGGTATTGCCGGATCGCAGATCCTTAATTTGCAGCGTGTATTGGCGGAAGCCGGTGGTGTCGGTGGAGTAGGCGAGGAGATGATTGTCGTCGCTGACGTCGAATGAGCCCACGCCCAGGAACGAATGGCCTTCGGCCAAGGCGTTCACATCCAGAAGCAGTTCTTCCCCGGAACCGCCCACGTCAAGCCTGCGGCCATGGATCGGGTACTGCTTGCCTTCCTCGGTGCGTGTGAAATAGAGGTAGCCACGCAACCGGTAGGGAACCGAGAGGTCGGTCTGTAAGATCTTGCCCAACATTTCCTGATAGAGAGTTTCCTGGAAGGCTTCGGTGCCGTGAAGGACGGCGTCGGTATAGGCGTTTTCAGCGTTGAGATAGGCGATGACTTCCGGGTTTCGCTTGTCTTGCAGCCACGCGTAATTGTCGATGCGGCGGTCTTCATGGCGGACATGCTCGACGGGATGGCGTCGGGCGACCGGGGGGTGGGGATGAGCCAAGGGGGCCTGCGGTGGTTCGCGGGATTCGGGACGGCTGGGCGCGACGGTATTCGAGTCTGAGGTCATAAGTGTTTGCTAGCTACTTTCGGTTCGCTGCTACTCGGTGCTCGCGAGGGTTTTGGGCGTCCAGGAACAACCGCAGGGCTCCGCAGACTCCGCCACAGATCCGGGCGCGGGCGCGGTAGTGACCGGCGAAGGGGATCGCTTACGTTCGCTATACTACAACGGAATTGGCGGCGAGAAAAACACTAGACACGGTGGCGTAAACAAAAATGGCGCAAGAAATCGAGATCAAGCTACGGGTTAAGGATGCCGAGGGGCTACGGGCAGCGCTGAAAGGCATGGGAGCGCGAGCTCTGCACGGTGGGACCGGCCGTGTTCACGAATGGAACACTGTTTTCGACACGGCTCGGCAAGACCTGCGCAAACGCGAGCAATTGCTGCGGACCCGCATCGAAACTCCAGATGGGCAGGCCCCACGACGTCAGGACCAAGCCCAGCAACAACCCGCACTGTTGACGTTTAAAGGTCCGGTGGTTGCCCGGGCCGGACGACGTGGGAAGGCGACGATCGATGAAAGGCACAAGGTTCGGGAAGAAATTCAGTTCCGGATCGCTGACGCGGCTAGCTTGGCGAAGATCCTTGAAAGGTTGGGAATGCGCCCGAGCTTTCACTATGAGAAATATCGGACGACGTTTCGATTGCCTGCAGCGAAGCGGTGGGCTAAGGGGCTGTTGATCGAACTGGACGAGACGCCGATCGGAACATTTGTAGAGCTGGAAGGCCGGCGCAAAGCCATAGATCGAGCCGCCAAGGAACTTGGATTTTCAAAAAAAGATTACATTTTGACAAATTATTTGAGCCTGTTCGCGGAAGATTGCCGGCGGCGCGACAAGCACAAGGGCGACATGATATTCCAGAGACGGAAGTGACAACGGGCCGGCGGCGATCCGAACGAAAAATTCTGCAAACGTCAGTATTTTCTTGACAGTACGGTGCATGAGGGCTTATCAAACCTTTGGAGTGAATTTTCTACCGATGTCCGCGTCTAGCGAACTCGAGCCTGGGCCTAGCGGGTTACGACCAGTTGTGGGCTTGAGGGTGCAGCCAACGTTGGGTGTGCGAAGGGCGCCGCGCGAAATGGGGCCAACAGCGCAGGCGGACGCGCGTGGAGGGTTCACCACCGGCTAAAGGTAAGTCCATTTGGTTGAGGCACTTACCCGCGGCCGGGAGGTTTTACGGCGCGGGTTTTTTGTTGTCCTCAGCACTTCGAACAAGGCGCTGGTCTGGTCGGGAGCCAGCGAAAGGGGCGGTCAAATGCAACTTTATGCCACAGAACTGATGGGCGCGGAAACGTACGACGATCAAGGGAACTTCGTCGGACGGGTTCGCGAATTCTTCATCGAGCCCGCGGACCAAGCGAATCGAATCGCGCGCTTCTTGTTGTCGCGCGGACGCTTTCAACCGCTAGTGGCGCGATACGATCAGGTTGCCAACATCGCGCCCGGCACGATCCGGCTGAACTGCAGCGAGCGGGCCCTGGAGCTCTATCAGCCGAACGAAGGATGGTTGGCGGTTCGCAAAGACTTGTTGGATCAGCAGATTATCGACACCAAAGGCCGGAAAGTCGTGCGCGTGAACGATGTGGACCTGACAGAGCAGCGCAACAACGGAAGCGTGGAGCTGCGACTTACGCAAGTGGACGTGGGACTACCCGGTGCGGTGCGGCGGCTGTTGCAGGGCGTGGTGTCGGCCTCCATGGTCCGAAAACTCCAGCGCAAATTGCCTCAGCGGGCTATTCGCTGGGAGTTCGTGAACCTGATCGAGCCGGATCCTCTCCGCCGGGTGAAATTGCGCATCACGCACGAAAAACTCGAAGACTTGCACCCTGCCGACCTCGCCGAAATCATGGAGTCGCTCTCGGCGGCCGAACGACAGGGAATCATTGCTTCGCTCGACGAGGAGATGGCTGGCAAGGTCCTTGCGGAACTCGACCAGCGGCTCACGACGCAAATCGTCGAAAAATTAGATCCAGAGAAGGCTGCGGACATTTTGGAGGAGATGGCACCGGACGCCGCCGCGGACCTGCTGGCGGAATTGCCGAAGGAAACCTCGGAGGAATTGTTGGAAGAGATGCCGGGGCAGGAAGCCGAGGAAGTCCGGGAGCTGCTGGCGTTCGACCCATCAACCGCCGGCGGAATGATGAACACGGATTTCGTGTTTATCGGCGACACGGCAACGCGCGAAGAGGCGTTGGACTGGATGCGTACGCAAGACCTGAATTTCGATGCGCTGGACACCGTCGTGTTGTTGGATACTTCCGCACAATTCTCCGGGATCGTCCCTGTCGCCAGGTTGTTGCTGTCTGTGCCGGAACAGTCCCTCATGGAACTAAAGCTGGAGCCGTTGCTGAGCGTTAAGCCTGACGCCGACGAATCCGAGGTCTTTGAGCTGTTCGATAAGTACAACCTGCGAACGCTGACAGTAGTGGACGAAAGCCAGCGCCCCATTGGCACGATCGCCGTGGACGACGTGGTATCGCGGTTGGTAGCGAAATAGCCGGAAACACGGATGAACTGGGAAGCCATATCGACGAGAGTAGACGGCTTGCGAACGCGCGGTACCGATTTGCAGAAGCGCATCCGCGGGCTGCGCCGCCGGCTGACGCTGCTGCTCGCAGTGGTTGGGCCCGGACTCATTACTTCCAACGTCGACAACGACGCTGGCGGAATCTCGGTGTACACGCAAGCCGGAGCGCAGTATGGCTACGCGTTGTTGTGGTCGCTGATCCCCATGACCATCGCCCTGTACGTCACCGAAGAAATGTGCGCGCGGATGGGTGTGGTTACCGGCAAAGGACTCTCGGATCTGATTCGCGAGGAGTTCGGATTTCGGCCGACGTTCTTTGTGATGGTCACCGGCTTTTTCGTCGACTTGGCCAACGTAGTGGCGGAGTTTGCAGGCGTTGCGGCGGCGATGCAGATCTTTCACGTCAGCAAATATATCTCCGTGCCCATCGCGGCGGTTCTGGTGTGGGTATTGGTGCTGCGCGGAACGTACCGGCAAGTGGAGGTGATCTTCCTGGCGGCTTGCGTCTTGTATTTGTCGTACGTCATTTCGGCAATCATTGCGAGGCCCGACTGGCTGGAGGCCGCGCGACATACCGTCATCCCGACGATGCATTTTAACGCCGGCTACCTGGTGATGCTCACGGGCCTTGTAGGAACCACGATCGCGCCGTGGCAGTTCTTCTATTTACAAGCTGGATTTGTGGAAAAGAAAGTGTCGGCACGGCAATATCCGCAGGCGCGCGCTGACGTGCTTATCGGCAGCATCAGTTGCATGGTAATTGTGTTTTTTATCATCGTCTGCACGGCGGCTACGTTGTATGTGTCGGGCCAGCGAAACATCATGGACGCGGCGGAAGCGGCGAAAGCGCTTATTCCGCTAGCTGGCAAATGGGCGGGTACGCTGTTTGCCATTGGCCTGTTGAACGCATCGTTGTTCGCAGCGTCTATCCTTCCGCTCTCAACCGCGCACGTGATTTGCGAAGGGTTGGGATTCGAGGCGGGAATCGACCACAAATTTCGCGAGGCGCCCATTTTCTACTGGCTGTATACGATTCTAATTGCCGCCGGAGCTGGCATCGTGCTGCTGCCCAACGCTCCGCTGTGGAAGATTCTAATTTTCTCGCAAGTGGGAAACGGTGTTTGGCTGCCAGTGGTGGTGATTTTTATCCTGTTGCTGGTCAACCGTCGCGACCTAATGGGCGAGTACGTCAATACGCTTACCTTCAACATCGTAGCGTGGGTGACCGCCATCGCGATGATTGTATTGACCTTGGTGTTGTCTTATACCGCGATCTTCCCAGCTGGCTCGCCGCCCGCACCCTAGCGGAACGATGTTGCGTCTAAGATGCAACACATGGCATTCCGGCGTTGCGTTGCCGCCGAGGCGTGTGTTAACTTTGCGGCGTAAAGGGAAATCCCGCGAAAGCGCATTACGGCCAAATGAAATCGCACGTCACACTCCAAGTCGCCGCTCCGGCCGCCCTCGGGTCGGTCACCGGGGAAGAAGCGGAACTTCTAGCCAAGCTCGATTTGGCGCGGCTGCCGCGGCACGTCGCGGTTATTATGGACGGCAACGGCCGCTGGGCCCAGCGCAAGCACCTGCCGCGTGTGGCGGGTCATCGCGTAGGCACGCAGACCGCCCGCTCCACGATTGAAACTTGCGCGAGGTTGAAAATAGAGGCCCTCACGCTATACGCCTTCTCCGTGGAGAACTGGCGGCGCCCGAAGACGGAAACCGACTTTTTGATGCAGCTCTTGCGCGAATACCTGCGCACCGAAATGCCTCTGATCCAACGCAACAACATCCGGATGCGTTTCCTAGGCCGCGCAAGCGAGTTACCCGCCGGGGTGCAACAGGACATGCGCAATGCGGAGGAAAAGACCGCTGGAAATGGTGGCATGGTTTTGTGCCTGGCGCTGAATTATGGAGGGCGGGCGGAGATTGTTGACGCGGCCAACGCGATCCTGGCCGAGCGAACTGGGCAGGGAAATGGCGCTCCCATCACCGAAGAAGATCTGTCGCAGCGCTTGTACACCAAGGGACTTCCTGACCCCGATCTGCTGATACGCACCAGCGGGGAGATGCGTATCAGCAATTTTCTTCTCTGGCAGATCGCCTACGCGGAGATCTTCGTCACCGAGACCCTATGGCCGGATTTCAATCGTGCGCGGCTGCTCGAATCCTTCGTCGAATTCCAAAAGCGCGAGCGGCGCTATGGCGGCATCCGCGAAGGCGGCGCGGACCCGCAGATGTCCGCGCGCGTGGCAGGAGAATGACGTTTCGTCTTGTTATGGCGCGAGCGGCGGCTAGGACGCGCTAGAGCGCGCCGCTACATTTGCAACCCACTTGGCAACCCTTCTTCGTGATTTCTTCCCTCCAATGTGATGTGATTGGGTCAAGTATTTGTCGAGGGATCGCCGTCTTATGACTTGGAAGCGAGTGGCGACAGCCGCTGTGCTGATTCCGTTTGTCGTCGGTCTGGTTCTATTCGGCTCGACTGTCTGGGTGGCTTTGGCGTTGGCGCTGATCGTCGCTCTGGCGATGTTGGAATATTTCTCGCTTGGCGATGCCATCGGACATCGCGCGTATCGCGTCTGGACGGTGACCTGCGGACTGTTGCTGGTGTATGCACAATGGGTTGTGACGCTACAGGCTTCGTACCCGTTGGGTTGGGGACTGACCCTGCATCGCCTGATCGCACGTTTTGCAACCGGCCTAGGGACAACACAGGACGTGTTCTTCCTGTTCGTGCTGGGGGTTGCCGGGCTGACGTTGTGGACGAAACGTCCGCTGGTGGAAGCACTGCCGGCCGCGGGTATCAGCTCAAGCGCATTGTTGCTGGTGGCATACCCACTCAGCTTCGCGGTCCGGCTTCATGGGTGGGGGAAGGAAGGGCCCCGGTTGCTTCTGTTCGCGTTAGTGATCACGTGGGCGGGCGATACGGTCGCGTATTTCGTGGGCCGTGCGATCGGGAAGCACCCTTTTGCTCCACATTTGAGTCCGAAGAAAACGTGGGAGGGAGCGGCCGCAAGCTTTGCGGGCTCGCTGCTGGTGGGTTTGGCGTTTTCGAGATGGCTGAGCGTTCCCTTGCCGCACTTGTTAGTGATGGCGGGTGTGGGCAACGTTGCCGGACAAGCCGGCGATCTGTTGGAGTCTGCGTACAAACGCAGCGCGGGAGTGAAGGATTCGGGAGCGTTGTTGCCGGGCCACGGTGGGATCTTGGATCGCATTGACGCATTAATATTAGCGATCCCTGCAGTCTGGTATTATTGGATTTTAGTCTACTCGCCTGGAAATTAGCCGACAGGCTCTCGGTCACGGAAAAATCAGAAGGAACGGAATTGTGACGGCAGCTTTCACGAAATTGTCGATCTTAGGGTCTACGGGCTCGATTGGGAGGCAGTGTCTGTCGGTGGTGGAGGCGCTGCCCGAGCGATTTGCCGTGGTCGCCCTGGCTGCAGGCAGCAACCTCGACGAACTAGCGGCCCAGATCGCGCGCCACCGGCCGGAAGTTGTGTCGGTCGCTGACGCGGCAAAAGCCGACGAACTGGCAGTTCGGCTGAAGGCCAGCGGCATTGCGCCTCTGCCGGCCGTGCATCATGGACGCGAAGGAATGCTCGCCGTGGGAACGCACTCGGCTGCGGATATCGTGCTGTCGGCAGCGGTTGGAGTCGTCGGCCTGGAAGCAACCTACGAGGCCGTGAAACTCGGGAAGAGCGTCGCGCTGTCGAACAAAGAGGTACTCGTGGCCGCCGGTGAGTTGGTGATGGCGGCCGTGAACAAATCGGGGCGCGAATTGCTGCCGGTCGATAGCGAGCACAATGCTGTGCACCAGTGCCTGCGTGGCGGAGAGCGCGGCGAGGTCCGGCGCTTGGTGCTTACGGCATCGGGTGGACCGTTTCGCAAGTCGCCGCTGGCGGGGCTGAAGGATGTGACGCCGGAACAAGCATTGGCGCATCCAAACTGGCGCATGGGGAATCGCATCACCATCGATTCCGCGACGATGATGAACAAGGGATTTGAGGTGATTGAGGCGCGCTGGTTGTTCGGGATGCGGCCGGATCAGATCGATGTGGTGATTCATCCGCAGTCCACGATTCACTCGATGGTGGAATTTGTAGATGGTTCGGTTTTGGCACAACTCGGGCCAACCGACATGCGCATGCCCATCCAATATGCGTTAACCTATCCCCAGCGGGTGGCATCCAAGCAGATAGCTCTAGATTGGTCCAAGCTGCGCCGCCTTGATTTTTCCAGCGTTTCGACCAGGCGGTTCCCGTGCTTACGTTTGGCAAGAGAGGCGATGAAGAAGGGTGGGGCACTTCCGTGCGCGTTGAATGCCGCCGATGAAATCGCGGTGGCGGCATTTTTGGAGCGACGGCTGCCCTTCCTGGGAATACCTGAAGTGATTGAACGGGTGCTCGAACGTATGCCGCGCGTCCGCTTCGAGAAGATGGACGACGTGCTTACGGCAGATTCGGAAGCGCGTCGAATGGCGCAAGAAGAAGTGGGACGGTTGGCGATGACCGCGGCGGCCGCATCGTGACCGATATCAAGGTGCGATCCCAAGTTGCGTGGCTTGTGGGGTCGGCGGGAAAGGGAAGCGCAAGCGTATGGATTTGTTAATCGGCGTCAGCCTCGTGCTGGGAGTCATGATTCTTGTGCACGAATGGGGGCATTTCATCGCGGCGCGGCTGTTCGGCGTTCGCGTGGATGTCTTTTCAATCGGTTTTGGTCCGCGGCTGTTTGGCTGGAAAAGCGGCGATACCGACTACCGTGTCAGCATCATCCCGCTCGGTGGCTATGTGCGTATGGCGGGGCAGGACCCCACGGAGATTGACTCACCCAACCGCAATTGGGGTGGAGCGCGGGGTGGAGCGCAGGCGGAGACCCCAGGAAAAGTCATGGACGCGGTGCAGACCGCTGCAGAGGTTGCGCTTCGCCAGCCCGCCGACCACGACGCGCCTGCGACCGGCGCGCCGGATGAGTTGATGAGCAAACCGCGGTGGCAACGGGCGGTGATTTCTGCGGCCGGGCCGGCGGTAAACCTGATATTCCCCATACTCTTGTTGACGGTTTATTTTGTGGCCATCGGTGTTCCGTATCCGATCTTCGAGGACAAACCGGTGGTGGTAACCGCCGTGCCGGCAAATTCGGCAGCGGCGGCGGCAGGATTGCAGCCCGGTGATAAAGTTGTCGCCCTTAACGGCGAGAAAACGGCGAACTGGACTGAGGCAGAGAAGATCGTCACCAAGGCCGAACCAAACACCAAACTGTCCGCGGAAATTGAGAGGGAAGGCCAGCGGCGCACTGTCGAGATTCCCCTGACGGAAAAGGAAATCGAGCAGCCTGAGCAAGCTTTGGGTTTTGCGCCAATTAAACCGGTCCTGGAAGACGTTGCTCCAGGAATGCCGGCGGCGCGAGCGGGGCTGAAAGAAAGCGACGCGATTCGCACGGTAGATGGCCAGAATATTCAGTGGTGGGGCCAATTCACGGAACGCGTCCGAGGATCGGGCGGGAAGCCACTGTCTCTCGACATCGAGCGCAAGGGGCAGCCAGTGCATCTGGCGGTGACACCGCAGACTGGCAATAACGATCGCGGCGAGAGTGTCTACCAGATCGGCGTACAGGTTCACGAGGATTCGGCCTACCGGCGCGTGGCCTTTCTGGAAGGCGTGCGCTTCGCGGGCTTGAAGACGTTTGAGACGATCGATGACACGCTCGGCGTCGTGGGCAAGTTATTTAGCGGGCGCGTTTCGGTTCGGCAATTGCAGAGCGTGGTGGGAATTTCGCGAGCGGCGGGACAGGCGGTTCACAAGGGGGCTCAGGCGGTGATTTCGCTGATGGTATTGATCAGCGTCAACCTCGGCATTCTGAATCTTCTGCCGATTCCCATCCTCGACGGGGGCAACATTTTGCTGCTGGGAATTGAGGGCGGTCTGCGCCGTGATCTCAGCATGGCCTTCAAAGAGCGCTTCGTTCAGGTGGGCCTAGTGTTCCTGTTGGTCCTCTTCGCCATCGTTATGTACAATGACCTCGCGCGACTATTGGGCGGCCACTCCTAGCTGGCTGGGTACCGCACTTTCGGAGACCGCAGCATGCCCGCATCACCACTGCACCGGGTTTCTACCGGCGAGCGACTCAACACAGCGGAAACAACAGGCAGGTTGCAGCAGACGCTGGGCGCGAAGGGAATCCGCCTGACGCGGCAGCGGCGAGTGATTTTGCAGGTAATGGATGACGCCGAGCAGCACCTGGATGTCGATCAGATCCTGGAACGCGCTCAAAGGATTGACCCTGGCGTGCACCTGGTTACCGTCTACCGCACGATTGACCTGTTGAAGAAGCATGGCTTGATCGACGAGTTGGATTTGCTGCATCTGCGAGGCGACCGGCACTATTACGAAACGCATGGGCCGCGCGATCACATCCACGTGGCGTGCCTGCGCTGCGGGAAAGTGCGCGAGTTCGAGAGCCGCCTCTACGAACAATTGAAAGAACAGATCGCGCGCGACTTTCATATGAAGGTGACTGTCTCTCGCACCGAAGTGGGTGGATATTGCGAAGAGTGCCTGCCCAAAGTCTCGGGATAAGCTCGAGTCTTTGTTTCCTCTCCGGTGATGAGACCGTTTTACTTCGCCTCCCGACGCGGGCGATTGGTGCCGATTGTTGCGCGGCAGTGCTGGGCCGCTCCAAGCGGTCGGACACCCTGCGCAGGGTAATAAAGAGTTTCTGGGCGAACTAGGCGGGTTGCCGAATCGAACGGAAGCGGCGCAGGCGTGAGAAAAATCGCGCAGCGCTGGCTATGTCTTTGGCGATTTGGGCACGTAGATCTTCGGGGCCGCTGAATTTCTTTTCCTCGCGCAATCGCTTCCAGAAACGCACTTCGATGCGCTTGGCGGTGATTTCACCCGAGTAGTCGAGCAAATGAGTCTCGACACTGAGCGTGGACCCGTTAAATGTCGGACGGTTGCCGACGTTTGTGACCGAACGACGGGACTTCGTCTCGCCTTCGAGAACCGTCCGCGTGACGTACACGCCGCGCGCCGGCAGGAGTTCTTGCTCGGGAGCCAGATTCAGCGTCGGAAATGTGAAGCGGCGCCCGGTTCCCGTGCCGCAGACAACCTCACCTGTCAGCACGAACGGGCGTCCGAGCAAACATGCAGCGTAGCTGACGTCGCCCGCCGAAATTTCCTTTCGAATCGCGGTGCTGGAGACGATCTCGCCTCGGTAAATGACCGGCGGGATGACCACGACTTCGAATCCTTCGCGCATCCCCAATTCGCGAAGTAGCTTAACGTCGCCCGCTTGGCGGTGGCCAAAGTGGAAATTTTCGCCAACTAAAACCGTGAGCACCTGCAGATCGCGCAACAGGATTTCTTCGACGAAGTCCTCCGGCGAGAGGCGCGCCAGCTCCAGCGTGAAGGGCATCACGACAGCAGCCTCGAGACCTCCTACACCGAACCACTCCATGCGCTGCGCGTTGGTGGAAAGGCGTTGCGGAGCAGATTCCGGCTTAAGGACTCGGCGTGGCGGGGGATCGAAGGTAAGCGCAGTCGCGACCGCGCCACTTTCCGCGGCGCGCAGCGTGACTGCGCGCAAGATTGCCTGATGCCCGAGGTGAATGCCATCGAAGTTGCCGATCGCGAGAACACTGCCGCGCTTCGTTGCACCGTAGCGGGCCGACCAAGCTTCAGGGCTCGAGAGTGCTACGACCTTACTTGGCTGCTCGCCAACGACAAGTGGCTTCGCTTGCGATCGAGGAGGCATCGGGGACTCGTCCACCTGCACGTCGAACTGCAGCCCGTCGTATGCCAGCGCCACGTGCTTCAGTCCAAGTTTGCGGAGGCGCTCGTTGGTTTCGGCGTGCGGCAAATCGTGGGCAATGTGTGTAAACCACGATTGCCGTGGCTTTACCCGTTCGATGAGCGCCAGCGCCTGCTCCACCGTCTGGTGCATCGGGTGCGGAATATCGCGCAGAGCGTCCAGAATGAGCACGTCGAGATCTTCAAGCAAAGCAAGGGAGGAATCCGGCAGCGAACCGAAATCGGTGAGATAGGCTGCACGCCCGAAGCGGAACCCCAATACTTCCAGGTCGCCGTGCAACAGCGGCACCGGCACAAACTTCACGCCCATCAATTCGAAGGGTCCGTTCACCGCATGGAGGGTGACGCTCGGTACGGTGCTAAAGGTCGGCCGGTCGTCAAACACATAGGCAAAGGCTCGCCGAAGAACGTCGAAGGTCTCCTTGGAACCGTACACCGGCAGGGGCGCATTTTGCCTAATGTTGAACGGTCGAATATCGTCGAATCCCAGGATGTGATCGGCATGACCATGGGTCAGGATGATGGCATCCAGGCGATCGAGTCCGATCCGTAACGCCTGCTGGCGGAAGTCCGGAGTCGTGTCGATCACCACATTTTGCTCATTACGGGAAAGCAGCAACGAGGGCCGCAGTCGGTTGTCGTGTGGATCCGTGGAAGTGCAAACAGGGCAGCGGCAGGCGAGAGAAGGAACCCCCATCGACGTGCCGGAACCGAGGACCGTAATTTTTAGTGGAGCGGAAGGCATGGCGAAATTAGATTGGGGCCGCGCACGAAGTAAACCCGCACCCCGCAACCTTAAAACGGAACCTAAACACTGAACTACGGGCGCGTTTTCACTTTGGCTTGAGTAGCCTGCGCCGCGACAGCCTGGTTAATCTCAAGATAGGTCATTTTCAGCTTGCCCAGCAGGTCCAGCAGCAATGTGTCTTCTTCCGGCGCAAGGTTGCCGTGCGTTTTTTCGCGCAGCGCGTCGAGCATGTCGATCAATTCCCGCGCGGCGTCCGGGTCAATCATCGGTTGACCGGTGCGCGGGTCCGCATACGCACCCAGCACCATGGCGGCATTGCTACCAAGCATCCGGACTAGATTCTCAAACGCTGGCGAGCGCTTCGGAATGTCTGCCGCGGGTTCTGGAGCCAGCGGGGCTTGCTGACCAGCAGCTGGCGCTGCTGGCGACGGCGGAACCGCCGTTTCTCGCTGCGCTTCCCGCTCTTCCTGTTCAACTACTTCTTTGCGCAACTCGCCTTCCGCGGTGAAAGGCCGGCGGTCGATAACACGAAATGAATCTTCCTGCTTATTCTCGGGCAAGAGACAATCCTCTATATCTCGTTTTTCGCTTCAAGTTTAACATTGCCTCGCAGGTTTGGGTAGCGACCCCCCGAACCGTCCTCAAATACAAGCAATTCACGCGGTGTGCGCCAGACAGCGACGGGTTTGTTACACTCAATTGCTTCCACGGAAGGGACATGGCCTCGCGCAAAAAGCTCTCGAAAGCGGCAAAGAAATCCCGCCCATCCTCTCAAGCGAAGCGTCATCAGCAGCACTTGTCGCCAGGAGACTGGTTTGAAAAGCTGGTCGCCGTCCAAAAGCTCTTGCGGGACCCAGGCGGTTGCCCATGGGATCGCGAGCAGACCCATCACACGCTGAGAACGTATCTGATCGAAGAGGCCTATGAGGTGCTCGACGCGTTGGACAGTGGTGACGACGAGAAATTCGCCGAGGAGCTGGGTGATCTTCTTCTGCAGGTAACCTTCCACTCCCAGATCGCTTCGGAAGCGGGTCGCTTTTCGGTATCCGATGTAATTCGCGCGGTGCACGAGAAAATGATCCGGCGCCACCCGCACGTCTTCGGTGAAAAACGCGCTAAGGACTCCGCCGAAGTATTGAAGAACTGGCAAAAGATCAAAGCACAAGAGCGCCAGGCGAAAGACTCGGCCAGCTCCTCCTCGCCACCAGAAAATAAGCCAGTGTCGGCGCTAGATGGCGTGCCGCGCGCGATTCCGGCCACGCTCGAAGGCCTTCAGCTGACCAAGAAGGCGGCCCGCACGGGTTTCGACTGGGACAATACCGATGGCATCTTCGACAAGATGCGCGAGGAAACCAGCGAGATTCAGCATGCGTTGAAGTCTGGCAATCAACAAAAGGTCGAAGAAGAGCTCGGCGATTTCCTGTTTGCCGCCGTCAACTTGGCGCGCTTCTTGCACGTGGACCCCGAAATTGCGTTGAAAAACGCCAACGCAAAGTTCGTTCGGCGTTTTCACACGATGGAACGCCTCGCCGCGGAGAGCGGTCGCACGTTCGAAGACGTGCCGCGACCTGAAAAGGAAGCTTTGTGGGTCTCGGCCAAGCTCTCGGAACGTGCGCGGACAAAACCAGCTGCCGAGCCAATTCCAGAAAAGGCGGAGGTTGCCGCCCGCAAAGCCGGTCAGCGTCGATGAGCAGTGGCATCGTCGTGCGCAAGTGTGTCGAGTTGCAGGAATTTCATGCCTGTGTACAGCTACAACGCGAAATATGGGGTGAATCGGACCTGGAATTGGAGCCGGTGACCGGATTTATTGTGGCGGCGCATGCAGGCGGTCAGGTTCTCGGCGCGTTCGATGGGGCAAGCCTTGTCGGATACACGCTGGCCGTCGTCGGCTTCCGGGACGGCTTGGTTTACTTGCACTCCCATCACACCGGTGTTCATCAGGATTACCGGGACCGGGGCGTCGGCCGCATGCTGAAATTGTTTCAGCGCGAAGAGGCTTTAGCGCGAGGAATTCGTTTTATCCAGTGGACCTTCGACCCGCTGGAATTGCGCAACGCGCACTTCAATCTGAACCGTTTGGGAGCCATTTGCCGTCACTACAAACCAAATCTGTACGGTATCACCACCAGTCCGTTGCACGGGGGTCTCGCAACGGATCGCCTCCTCGCGGAATGGCAACTGGATTCTCCCCGCGTGATTGCTGCTAGCAACGGACTCGCGAAAACGACGACGGCGGAGGCCGCGAAGATCGAACTGCCAGGTGATTTGGAGCAGTGGAAACACAGTGATACGGAGCGCGTGAAGCGCGTGCAGCATCGCATTCGGGCGGAATTCACGGATTGGTTCGCGCGGGGTTACGCCGCTTTCGGTTTGGGCGACACTTCCGGAGGCGTCGCGTATCTCTTAGCTCCTCGGAGCGATCTTTAGAAACGGAATAGCGAACATTGAACCCGGGGAGAGGTCCGCGCATGCGCATTCGCAGGGTCACGTTGCGGGAACTAGGGATGAAGCTGATTGCGCCATTCGAGATCAGTAGTGGCGTCAGCTACGAGCGGCGCATCCTGTTGGTGGAGGCCGACGTCGATGGTGTCGTCGGTTGGGGTGAATGCGTGGCTGGCGAAACACCGCAGTACAGTCCCGAAACCGTCGAAACTGCCTGGCATATGCTGCGCGATCACCTCTGGCCGCTTATCAAGGGCGAGGAGTTCGGGACTGCCGCGGAACTGTCCGACAGGCTCGAACCCGTTCGCGGGCACAATATGGCCAAGGGCGGGCTGGAGGCCGCGGCGTGGGACGCCGAGGCGAAACACAAAGGCATCCCTTTGTGGAAACTAATCGGCGGCACGCGCGAAGAAATTGCTTGCGGAGTTTCCATGGGCATTAAGAAATCCGTTGAGGAACTGCTAGCCTCCGTGAAGAAGGAACTCGACGCCGGCTACCAGCGCATCAAGATCAAGATCAAACCGGGCAAAGATTTGGAGCAGGTGAAGCGCCTGCGCCAGGAGTTTCCCAAGATCAAGCTGATGGTGGACGCAAACTCGGCCTATCACCTCGACGATTGGCCGCTGCTGAAGGAACTCGACGCTTTCTATTTGATGATGATCGAACAACCGCTCGGGTGGGAAGACATTTACAGTCACGCGGAACTCCAAAAGAAGCTGGTGACGCCGATATGTCTGGACGAATGCGTTCACACTTTTGAGCAGGCGCGCGCCGCGATCGCCCTGGGTGCGTGCAAAATCATTAACATTAAGCTGGGCCGCGTGGGCGGTTACACCGGTGCGCGAAAGATCCACGATCTTTGCCACGAGAAGGGCATCCCCGTTTGGTGCGGGGGAATGCTCGAGTCCGGAATTGGTCGCGCCCACAACATCGCGCTGTCGACCTTGCCGAATTTCACCCTGCCTAGCGACGTCTCGGCCAGTCGCCGCTATTGGGTGGAAGACATTATCGAGCCGGAAGTGGTCGTGTCGCTGGGCGGCACTATTCGCGTGCCGACCGGGCCAGGCATCGGTTTCGAACCGCGCCTCAATCGAATCGAAAAGCTCACCGTTCGAAGCGAACAGCTCACCTGATTCGCTGCCTGTGCTAACGTAGTCTTCCCGAAGAATCTCAAAGTCGTGCGTACCTCAAAAGGAGATTAGCCTGTGCCTAAAACGCCTTTGCGCGATGGAGGCTCTGTCGCTCGAATTGCGGTCATACCCGGCGACGGGATTGGCAAGGAAGTCACTCCCGAGGCGGTAAAGGTATTGCTGGCAGTCGCCGCTGCCACCGGCCGAAATATGGAGTTTGTGGAGTTCGACTGGGGCGCGGACAAGTATCTTCGCGAAGGGATTTCTCTGCCGTCGGGGGCCGTCGAGGTGCTGCGCGACGAATTCGACGCCGTCCTGTTCGGTGCCTTGGGCGATCCCCGGGTGCCCTCGAACCAGCATGCAGCGGACATCCTTTTGGGGTTGCGGTTCAAGCTGGACCTTTTTGTCAATTCTCGCCCCGTGGAGTTGCTGCACGATCGCCTCACTCCTCTTCGCGATCGCACGGAACGCGATATCCGCCTGGTCGTTTTTCGGGAAAATACCGAAGGTCTATACGTCGGCGTAGGGGGCTTCTTTAAAAAGGGCACGGCGGATGAGATTGCCCTGCAGGAAGACGTCAACTCCCGCAAAGGCGTCGAGCGCATCATCCGATACGCCTTCGACCACGCCCGCCAACAGAAACTAAAGCGTGTCTGCATGAGCGACAAGTCCAACGCGATGACTTTCGCTCATGACCTCTGGCAGCGGGTCTTCAAGGAGGTGCGACTGGAATATCCGGAAATTGATTCGCGCCACCTTTATATCGACACGCTGGCCATGGAGATCGTTCGGGATCCCTCGCAGTTTGACGTCATCGTGACCTGCAACCTGTTTGGCGACATTATCAGCGACCTCGGAGCCCAGTTGGCGGGCGGGTTGGGGCTGGCGCCGTCTGGGAACATCCATCCCCGGAGAACCTCGCTGTTTGAGCCCGTCCATGGCTCAGCACCAAACATCGCGGGCAAGGGAATTGCTAACCCACTCGGTTCGGTGCTTGCATCGGCGATGATGATGGAGTTTTTGGGATGGCAACGCGAAGCCTCTGCGATTCGCGCCGCCGTCAAATCAGCGTTATTCAACAATCACTTGACATCCGATCTGGGCGGCGCCTGCTCGACATTCGAAGTCGGAAAGTGGCTGGCCGAGTTCGTAACCACGCACCTCGCATAGATCAAGCATTACTTGATGTTCGAAGACGCCCCTCTCCAGTGGCTGCGGCGATCCGCTAGCGCCTACGCGCCACATTGGTAATCCCCATGCCCAGCAGAAATCCTCCGACGTGGGCCCACCAAGCTACACCACCGGACGTGGCCATTCCCAAGGAAGAAACTCCTGAAGCAAATTGGAGGACGAACCAGAGCACCAGTATGACCACGGCCGGGATGGGTATCAGGAAGATGAACACCAGTGTCAGAACCCGCGAACGAGGGTAGAGGATAAGATAAGCACCCATCACTCCTGAAATCGCGCCGCTAGCCCCGAGAGACGGTAAGGTCGAGTTCCAGTTGAAGAGCACATGCAGCATTCCCGCACCAATTCCGCAGACCAGGTAGAAAACCAGATACGTGAAGTGGCCGTAAAAGTCTTCCACGTTGTCGCCAAAGATCCACAAGAACAGCATGTTGCCTACAATGTGTGCGATGCCCGCGTGCAGAAACATGCTGGTCAGGAGCGGCAGGAACGCGGCCTCCAATGACGCGTGGCCAGCCAGCGCCGCAGGGAAGCGGGCCGGAATCGTGGCGTTCGCTAGAACAAATTGCTTCAGTGCGGGGACTGGAAACGTGAGCTGGTACACGAACACGACGACATTGGTCAGAATCAGGGCGGCGTTGACGATGGGAAACGTCCGGCGCGGATTCAGATCTTTGAGCGGGATGAACATGCGTCGGCGTCAGCATTGCAGAGTAGCGAAACCGCAGAGAATTGAAAACAGCATTCCGTTGGCAGCGTCCGATAATCCGCGCCCGCCACTCGCGTAGTTAACAGAATATTGTGGCCAAGAGATCACCTGGGGCGGTCGGAAGCAAAGCTCGCGCCACAGTGAAAGAAAAGCATTCAATTTCCCGCAGAAGCCACGCCGAACAGAGAGTTAACGGGACGGAGCCGCAGGTAAACAGTGCGCGCCTCTCGCGATAGCCTGCGTGTCTAGAGAGAAGAATAAACGCACAACAAAATTTTCACTGCACAGCCAGTTTTTCGTCGGAAATAATTGCGCCGCGCAACCGCGTATGATAAGTAAAATAGTTCTGCGTGTGCGTGCGGTTCGGACAGTTTGCAGGCGTTCGACGCAGCGTCGGCGCGCCGACAACGAATGCCCGCCCGGGAAACGGAAGCCATCATCTTAAAGACGTTCCCTCTGGGCGAGGCCGACCGCCTCGTCAGCTTTCTGGGGCGAACCTCCGGTCGCATTCGCGGTGTCGCAGGCGGTGCCCGGCGAATAAAGAATCGTTACGGCTCCACGCTCGAGGTTCTTTCCCACGTGCAGATTTGGTACGTCGAGAAGGAAACGCGCGATCTGGTGCGCATTCAGCAGTGCGAACTGATCGAGTCGTTTAATAAGTCGCAGAGCAATTACGAGCTAAGCACTGGGCTTGCCGTCGTCAGCGAGATTTCCGAGCAGGTCCTGCCCGAGCACGAAGTCGCGGACCCGATGTTCCGGCTTATTCTGCTGGCGGCTCGCGAGATCGAGCGGCGAGGGGATTGGGTACTGCCACTCAGCTACTTCGCGTTCTGGACTGTCCGCCTGGGTGGGTGGCTTCCAAGATTTGATCGGTGCGCGGTGTGCGGAGACGATCTCGGCAGCCAGACGGCGTTCTACGCTCCCTGGGAGGCCGGATTCGCGTGTGAGAAGTGCCGCCGGCAGGGCATGAAGCCCTTGCATTTGCCGGGGCGTCGACTGGCCGAGATGTTCGCAGGTGAGCGGCTTGATAGGATCGAGAGTACTGAGCCGTTGAGGTCGGCGGCTAAAGAATTACGCGAGGCTGCCTTAGATTGGATCGAACACCACACCGAACGAAGACTGGGTACACGAAGGCTTCTGGAGACGACTTGAAAGCTAAAGTAAAACCTGAGAAAAAATACAACGGCCTCACGTTCCAGGGTCTCATCCTGAAACTTTCTCAATTCTGGGTTCGGCAAGGATGCGTACTTCAGCAGCCCTACGATGTCGAAGTGGGTGCCGGCACGATGCACCCAGAAACGTTTCTTCGGGTTCTTGGACCGGCTGCTTACCGCGTCGCCTACGCACAGCCAAGTCGTCGGCCGGCCGACGGCCGCTACGGTGAGAATCCGAATCGTCTCTACAAACACCTGCAATTTCAAGTGATACTTAAACCTGCTCCAGTTGACGTCCAAGAGCTTTACTTGAAGAGCCTCACAGCCATCGGGATCGAACTTGGTGCGCATGACATTCGTTTCGAGGAAGACAACTGGGAGTCCCCAACTCTCGGTGCTTGGGGGATCGGCTGGCAGGTTCTCCTCGATGGCCAGGAGATCACGCAGTTCACCTACTTCCAACAGAGCGGCGGCCTGGATCTTGACCCTATCTCCGTCGAACTGACCTACGGCATGGAACGTATCTGCGCGTTCTTACAGAACGTCGAAAGCGTTTATGATCTTCGATGGTCCACTGACAAAACTTACGGCGACATCCGCCTAGCCGAAGAGCAGCAATTCTCCGAATACAGTTTTGATCGCAGCGATGCTGCCGCAATTCGAGCGGAGTTCGAGTTGCACGAGAAACAAGCTAAAGAACTACTTGAAGGCTTCGCGTCGTTGAAGGGAGAGAACATCGCGCGATTCCCAGTGCTGCCTGCCTACGATCATTGCCTGAAGTGCTCCCACTTGTTCAACCTGATGGATGCTCGCGGAGTGATATCGACGACGGAACGTGCCGCGCTGATGGGGCGCGTCCGCACCGTGGCGTGCCGCACCGCGGCCGCCTACCTTCAACAGATCGGCGGCCCAGCAGTCCGGCGCGAGGTGAGGGCATGAGCAAGCCTCTACGCAAATCGATGAACGTCGCGCCGCAAGACAAGACGCTGGAGTTGCTTTTCGAAGTGGGTTGTGAAGAAATTCCCGCAGGCATGCTTCCTCGGGCAGAAGAAGAACTGAAAGTAAATGTTGAGAAATTGTTGACCACCGAGAACCTGATCGACGGCATTACGGTGAAAACCTCCAGCGGACCGCGACGCCTCACGATCCACGCGACCGGGTTCCCAACGAAACAATCCGACATTGTAAGCGAAGTCACCGGCCCGCCGAAGTCCGTCGGCTACGACCAAGTCGGCGAGCCGACGCGCGCCGCAGTCAGCTTTGCCGAGAAACAGGGTATCCGCCTGGTGGACATTTTCATCATCCAGACCCCGAAAGGCGAGTATCTCGCCGCCAAGCAAACTAAACGAGGCCGCACCTCGGAGCAAATCCTCAGGGAAGTCCTGCCCCGGGTGATCCACGACCTTTCCTGGCCGCGAACCATGACGTGGACCGGCCTCGACGGAGCCCGCTTCATCCGCCCGATTCGATGGATCGTCGCCCTTCTCGGTGGCAAGCCTCTCAAGTTCAGGTTCGGGGGCGTCCCGGCAGGCGACGTCACGCGCGGGCATCGGTTCCTTGGCGCATCGCAGATTCGTGTGCGCGACTTCGCCGATTACGAAAAGAGACTTCGCGCGAACGGCGTGATCGTGCGTCCAACAGAACGCAGGGAAAAAATCGAGCGCGAACTCTTAACCCACACCAAGAAGGGCGGCTATCACCTGCACGAAGATCCAGCGCTCCTGAATCTGGTCAGCTATCTAAACGAGTATCCCACCGTGATCGAGGGTGACTTTGACCCGAAATTCCTCAGTTTGCCCGACGAGATCCTGATCACCGTAATGCGCGGGCATCAAAAATACTTTGCCGTCGAGAAACGAAACGGGGAACTCGCGCCGCACTTCCTCGCGGTCATCAATCTTGCAGAAGATTCCAAAGGCCTGGTCCGCGCCGGCCACGAGCGCGTTCTTCGTGCGCGATTCGCCGACGCCCGTTTCTTTTGGGCTGCCGACCAGAAATGTCGGCTCGCCGACTATCTTCCCAAACTCGCGAAGGTCACTTACGAGTCTCGCCTAGGGAGCTACGCCGACAAGGTCGAGCGCACGCGCACAATCGCCCGCTGGCTCATGGAGCAATGGTTTAATCTCGGCATCCCCCAGGCGCACATCGCCGATGCTGACCGCGCAGCTGAACTTGCCAAATGCGACCTCGCCACGGAAATGGTTCGCGAGTTTCCGGAGCTGCAGGGAATTGTCGGCGGCCTCTATGCGAAAGCACAAGGTGAAGCCGACGACGTTGCTGACGCGATCTACGACCACTATCGCCCGGTTGGTCTCGATGATCCCATTCCACGCAACCTCATCGGATGCGGTGTCGCACTAGCGGACAAACTCGACTCCATCGTCGGTTGCTTTGCTGTGGGCATTATCCCCACAGGTTCAAGTGATGCTTACGCTCTTCGCCGCGCCGCACTCGGTGTAGTTAAAGTCATACTTGACAAAAAGCTACCCCTCTCCCTATCCCTCGCAATCGGTTCAGCAGCTAAGGCATTACATTCACATCTCCCAAAGCGCACCGTCACAGCGGTTCAGGAATCTCAAGTTTTAGATTTCATCCTGGACCGCGCCAAGTTTGTCTTTCGTGAGCGCGCTGGGTTCAGCTACGACGAGGTGAGCGCTGTCTTCCGTGCCGGAGCTGACGACCTCGTGGATGCCAACAAACGACTCCTCGCTCTTCGTGCGATTCGCAAGTCCAAGAATTTCGAACCGCTTGCGGTGTCCTTCAAACGCATCCGAAAGATCCTTGAAAAATCCAACCTCAAGAACGGGGGCACGGTCAACCCACTGCTTTTCGAGTCCGAGGCCGAAAGGGAGCTGTTCGCCGCAGGCCGGGCCGCCGCCACCCAGGTGCAGGCTGAGAAACGCGCAGGGCACTACGAGCAAGCATTGGATCGCGTGGCTGGGTTGCGCAAGTCAGTCGACCGATTTTTTGAAGAAGTGATGGTCATGGCTGATGACGAAGCGGTGCGGAACAATCGCCTGGCGCTATTGGCCGAGTTGTTGCGGGAGTTCACAACTATAGCGGATTTCTCAGAGATCGGAGCAGACGAGCGGCGCTAAATGCAAAGTTGCAATTCAACCCGGCATTGCAAAGGTACCGTCGACTGGTCGCCACGCCGACAACTCAAAAATCACTTTAAATGTCGGCGCAGCAAGAGTTGCTATTCTTGATCGGATTTCGCTTCACATCAAATCAAACGCGAGGGATACAGTGACTAAATGGGTTTATTTTTTCGGAGCAGGAAAAGCGGAAGGCGACAGCTCGTGGCGTGATCTCTTGGGTGGGAAGGGCGCCGGGCTGGCCGAGATGACCAAGATCGGCCTCCCCGTGCCAGCCGGCTTTACCATTTCGACCGAAGCCTGCGACTACTTCTACAAAAACGGCAAGAAATATCCCGCCGAGCTAAAGAAGCAGGTCGCAGAAAACGTCGCCAAGCTCGAGAAAGTCACCAAGAAGAAGCTCGGCGACCCGCAGAATCCTCTCCTCGTCAGTGTGCGCTCGGGTTCTGCGCGTTCCATGCCCGGCATGATGGAAACTATCTTGAACCTGGGCCTAAACGATCGCTCCGTTCGAGGCCTCGCCGTCAGTGTCAAGAACGAGCGATTCGCGTATGACGCCTACCGGCGCTTTGTTCAGATGTATTCAAGCGTGGTCATGGAGCTCCCTAAGGAAGACCTCGAGCATCGTCTACGCGCGATGAAAGAACGGCTGGGTATTAAAGAAGACACGCTCGTTCCCGCCAGCGGATGGAAAGAGCTGGTCGCTGAGTACAAGGCTTTTTTCCGGGATAGGACCGGGAAGGATTTCCCGGAAGACCCCATCGAACAACTTTGGGGAGCCGTCGGCGCCGTGTTCGGTTCTTGGATGGCGGAAAAGGCCGTCACGTACCGGCGAGTGGAGAAAATCACGGGACTCCTCGGCACAGCCGTTAACGTGGTGCAGATGGTCTTCGGCAACACCGGCGACAATTCCGGAACCGGCGTCTGCTTCACGCGTAACCCCAGTTCCGGCGAGAAGGTCTTCTACGGCGACTATCTGGTCAACGCTCAAGGCGAAGACGTCGTCGCCGGCATCCGCACGCCAATGCACCTCACCGAAATGAAAAAGATCATGCCCAAGGTCTACGGGCAGCTCGAGAAAGTTCGAGAGAAACTTGAGAAACATTTCAAGGACATGCAAGACATGGAGTTCACCGTCGAGGACGGCGAACTCTACATGCTTCAGACCCGCACGGGAAAGCGTACACCCTCCGCGGCCTTCCAGATGGCCGTCGACATGGCCAATGAGAAGCTCATTGATAAAGAAGAAGCTGTTATGCGTATCAAGCCAGAAGATATCGAGCGGCTTTTCTATCCGGTGATTGACACGAAGCTCGACAAGAAGTCTCTCGAATCCCGGATCTTGGGCAGTGGCATTAACGCCGTCCCTGGCGCGGCAGTCGGCAAAGTTGTCTTTTCCGCCCAGGACGCCGAAGCCTGGGCCAAGAAAGGCGACAAAGTCATCCTGGTCCGACGCGAAACTAGCCCCGAAGATGTTGGCGGTATGGCTGTGGCGCAGGGCATTCTTACCGCGACCGGTGGCAAGACGAGCCACGCTGCAGTCGTCGCACGCGGTTGGGGCAAGTGCTGCATCGTCGGCGCGGAGAAGTTCAACATCGACTACAAATCGAAAACGATGACTGCTGCCGGAAAGACCGTGAAGGAGGGTGAATGGATCACCCTCGATGGCGGAGAAGGCATCGTGTACTCGGGCCAGATGGACCTCGTCACTCCCAAGTTCCCGCCTGCCTACGAAACCCTGATGCAGTGGGGTGAACGTATGCGCCGCCTCGGCATCCGCACCAACGCGGATACACCGCAAGACGCGCGCAAGGCCCGGGAATTCGGCGCCGAGGGCATCGGACTTTGCCGCACAGAGCATATGTTCTTCACCGATTTCGAGTTTCCGGAAAAAGGGCAGGAACGCCAGCGGGCGATCCAGGAGATGATCCTCGCGGACAGTAGGGAGGCTAGAGTTAAAGCTTTAGATAAGCTTTTGCCTTTCCAGCGCCGAGACTTCGTCGGCATTTTCAAGGCCATGGACGGTTTCCCGGTAACCATCCGCCTCATCGATCCGCCGCTTCACGAGTTTGTTCCGCACGATCGCAAGAAACAGGAAGAACTCGCTAAGGAACTCGGGATCAGTGCCGACGTGGTCGCCCGCCGAGTCGAGCAGCTTCACGAGTCGAACCCCATGCTCGGCCATCGCGGCTGCCGTCTGGCGATTACCTATCCCGAAATTCTCGAAATGCAAGTGCGAGCAATCATCGAAGCGGGCATCGAGTGCAAGAAAGCGGGCATTAAAGTCTTACCTGAGATCATGCACCCGCTCACTCTGGACAAGAAAGAGTTTTCGATTCTTGAACAGGCCACGCGACGAGTGGCCGACGACCTTATCAAGAAATCTGGAGTAAAACTTGAGTATCTGGTCGGCACGATGATCGAACTCCCACGCGCCGCCTTGCTCGCCAACGAAATCGCAGAACTCGCCGAGTTCTTTTCCTTCGGCACGAACGACCTTACACAGACCACGATGGGACTCTCCCGCGACGACGCGGGCCGTTTCCTACCGGACTACGTGGACGAGAAGAAGGCCGGAATCTTCGCGTCGGATCCTTTCCAGTCGCTCGACACCAAAGGCGTCGGCATGTTAATTCGGTGGGGAATCGAAAAGGGGCGCGAAAGCCGTCCCAAGCTTAAAGTGGGCATCTGCGGAGAACATGGCGGCGATCTGGACAGCGTAAAGTTTTGCCACCAGGTCGGCATGGATTACGTGAGCGCGTCGCCATACCGCGTACCAATCTCACGGCTCGGTGCGGCTCAAGCTGCAGTTGAAGAAAAAAGAAGCGCCAAGAAGAAGCGTAAGTAACTCGCAAAGAAATCTCGCGATTCGCGCTCCAATCTAAACCAAAGCATAAGTTGTCGGCGCGGCGACACGCTGCGCCGACAAACATCTCAGGCACTCCTGCTTGTGCTCCGGCGATGTACTCGCTACCACCCGGCGCGAACATCGCATCGAGCCACGCGCTAAGGTACGCACGTGCGCCTCGTCTGCGTCTGCTCTCGCCGTCACGAACTCTAATCTCCCGGGACGCCGCACCACACGCGAAAGAGGACCGCGGCCACTAGGTCGGCATCTTGAAAAAGAAATACAAGCCCAAGAAAAAGAAAATAATATCCGGTGCCCAGCCTGCCAGCAGCGGCGGCAGTTGGCCCACCCCGCCCATGGCTGTCAACAGTTCCGCGCCTAACCAATACAAAATCCCGATGGCCACGCCGACCGCGACCCCTCCTATGGCTCCTCGCGTTCCCACTAAGAAAGCAAATGGAAACGCCAGGAGCATGCTGATCGGCGCGATCAGTGGGAAAGCCAACTTGCGATGCAGTTGCACGGTGAGCGTCGCGACATCGAAGCCCGCCCGATGCAGTCCGTCGATGTAACGCCGCAGTTCGCTCCAGTTCATCTGAAATGCTTGGCGCACTTCGCGGTGGAAATAAGCAGGTGGTTCCGTCAGCTCAGGTAAATCTTTAACATTGAACCGCTCATATCGCTTGATCACGCCATCGGAGAAATCCCGCACCCATCCCGATTCGAGGACCCACAGGTTTTGCGCCTCCGACCACTGCGCACGCGATGCGAACACACGACGACGGACTTGAAATGTGACCGGGTCGATTTCCACAACGCTCAGGCCGCCGAATAAGTTTTGGTTTGGTTCGAACAAGTCATAGTTGTAGATTTTCGCGTTCTCGCCGAAGATCCAGCGTTCCGGTTGGCGGTAGGTCTGCGGAGGCCGCCCCTTGATCTGGTTCCGTAGCGCATCCTGCCGTTGGTTCGCATATGGCAAGTAGGTGTCATCCACCAGGATCATTGCGAAGGCCAATATTAGGCCAGCCAAAAACAGTGGGCCGGCGAGCCGGTAGAGGCTGATGCCGCTCGCTTTGCACGCCACGATTTCGTTGTTCTTGCTCATTACGCCAACCGTCACCAGCGTTGCCACCATCGCCGCCAACGGCGCAAGCTGATAGAGAAGGTACGGAGTCAGGTTGCGAAAGTAGTCGACTACAATCAGAAAAGGCACGCGGTGTCGCGCGATGTCATCCAGCAGCTCAAAAAATGTAAACGCCTCGAACAAAAATACGAACGCCACCATCAGTAGGATGAAATACGAAAAAAAGCGGCGCAGCAGGTAAAGATCCATCAAGCGCGGAAAGCTTCCGCTCGTTTGCACGGCCGCTTCGCTCTGCGGACGCACATCATTGGCCGCCCGCGCCGCGGCTGCACGAGCGCGCGAGCGGCGCAGCCGGCGTAGTCGGAGCCACGCTCGGAGCCGCCCCGCCCACTGAAACCAGCGCATTTCTCCGTGGAATTGCTCCATCCGCGGCAGCAGCACCAGCCCGCAAATCACCAGCAGAACATTGGCGAGCCACAGACCCAGCACCGGAGGCACCGTGCCTTCGCGCGCCAGTCCGCTCCCAAAGATCAGCAGCAGGTAGTAGCCTGCAATCAGCAATACTGCGATCAACGACCCGGCTGCGCGTCCGCCACGGCGGGGCTGCGCCCCAATAGGCACGCCAATCAGCGCAAAAGCAAAGCAAGCGGCGGGGAACGCGAATCGACGCTGCAACTCCACGCGGGCTTCGCGCCAGTTCGGGCCGCTTTCGGTGGCGAGTTCTCGCACCGATCGCTCGTCGTTCTTGATTTGTCGCGTTTGCTGCGCGGGCACCAGTCCGGTAACTTCGATGGGCCAGTCACTCTGGCCGAACGCCGTCACAGAATAATGATCAGGGTCGGCGCGATCGAAGTCGTGCGTCGTCCCACCCTTCAAGTGAAGCTCTAACTTGCCCTGCTTCGGCGCTGCGATTACAATTGCGCTCTCCGCGAGGGTCAGGCGCGAGCCGTTTTCTCCGCCGGTCTCAGCCAGAAATACGCCGCGCCATTGCGTGCCACTGGCGGAAATATCGTTTACGTAAAGCACCTCATGGGGAAAGCGTTCGTCGAAGACGCGCGGCTGCACGGCGAAGTTGAGTTGCGAGGAAAGCAGTTCTGTTTCCAGACCACGAAACGTGCGAAGCGACAGGGGCGCAAGCCATAGGGTCATCATGAGCGTCACCGCCGCGCCCGTCGTTGCCAGTACCCCGACCGGCACCAGAATTCGCCGGCGGCCGATGCCCAGCGCCGAGAGTGCGATAATTTCGCTGTCCGCCGACATGCGCCCGAGTCCCAGAAGCACGCCGATCAGTATCGCCATCGGGGTTGTGAATGCCAGCACGCCCGGGAAAATGCACAGGAATAACTGTGCGATTTGCGTGCCTGAGCCGCTGTGCCGGACAAACAACGCCGTCAGGCGAACAAGCTGGGGAACGAAGAAAACAAAGGTAAAAACAACCAGTCCAAGGAACGCATGACGAAAAACTTCGCGGACAATGTAGCGGTCCAGGATGCGCATGACAAGAGCGCTGAGTGTAGCACGAGCGCCGCTCCGGCGTGGCGCAGGCGCGCGCGATGAGCCGCATTCATCTCGTGACTCTGTGGCACATGCACCAGCCCCAGTATCGCGATCCCGAGAGCGGCCGATACGTTCTTCCGTGGACTCGCCTGCACGCCGTAAAGGACTACTGGGGCATGGTGCGCATGCTTCAGGAAACGCCAGCATTCCACGCCACCTTTAACGTGGTGCCTTCGCTCGGCATGCAGATCGAGGAATACGCCAGCGGAAGATTCGAGGAGCCCTGGTTCAAACTGGCCTTCAAGAAAACCGACGATCTCACGCGCGAAGATAAGGTGGAAATTCTCGCGCGCGCATTTCAACTCAATCACGAACGACTGATGTCTCGATGGCCGCGCTTCGTCGAACTCTTTGAATGGTCGCGGCCCGCAGGGGGCGCTCAGGCCCTGGTCACTTTTACGCCGCGCGATTGGCGCGACCTTCAAGTACTGTCTCAACTTGCGTGGATGGACGAAGAATGGTTCACCAAAGATGAAGTCGTCAGCCGGCTTGCAAATAAAGGGAAGAATTTCAGCGAGAGCGATAAAGACGCCTTGCAAGCGAAGCAGATGGAACTGTTAAACCTGGTACTTCCGATCTATCGCCAGGCAGCCCAAAGCGGTCAAATCGAAATCAGCACCACGCCGTTCTACCACCCGATCCTTCCGCTGGTCTGCGATTCCGACATCGCGCGTGTCGCCAATCCCGGCACGCCGCTGCCTCGGCGTGCTTACCGCTATCCGGAAGATGCGCGCGAGCAATTACGCCGTGCGCGCCAGTATCACGAGCGGGTGTTCGGTTCAAAACCGGTCGGACTTTGGCCCTCCGAGGGTTCGGTTTCCGACCAGGCCCTCACCATTGCAATGGAGGAAGGTTTCCAGTGGTTCGGCACGGATGAAGGAGTGCTCGGCCGCACGCTGAATGTTGGCTTTTTCCGCGACGCAAACGGCATTCCCGCAAACGCCGACCGCTTGTATAAACCCTGGCGCGTTCAAATCGCCGGCAATGGCATCACCGGATTGTTCCGCGACCATCAACTCTCCGATCTGATCGGCTTTGTGTACAGCCGCATGGATGCAAATGCAGCAGCGCAGGATTTACACGACCGTTTGCGGCATCTCGGCAACCGTGTCCAGAGCGCAGATCCTCTGACCGTCTGCATTTTCCTGGATGGCGAGAATGCGTGGGAGTATTACGCCGGGAACGGACGCGAATTTCTTCGCCAGTTTTACAAGCGCATTGCAAGCGACCAGGATTTTCGCGCGCTCACAGCTAGCGAAGCGATCTCCGCCGCAAAAAATATTCCCGCGACCGGGGGAATTTTCCCCGCTTCGTGGATCAACGCAAATTTCGACGTCTGGATCGGGCACGCCGAAGACGTTACCGCCTGGGAACTTCTCTGGGACGCGCGCCAGGCCTATGCACGCGCCTTGGAGGCGCGCGCGCAATCGCGCAGCGATGCACCCGCCGATACCGCGCTGCAAGCAGCGCTCGAATCGCTGCTCGCGGCAGAAGGCAGCGACTGGTGCTGGTGGTTCGGCCCGGAACACAGCACCGCGAACGACGCCGAGTTCGATGCGCTGTTCCGTAAACATCTTACCGGAATTTACCTGGCCCTGGGGCAAGTCGCGCCGTCGGATTTGGCGAAACCCATCAAGCGCAAACCGGAGCATGCGCTGCAGATGCCTCCGACTGGTTTCCTGAAGACGACCGTGGACGGGCGCGAAACCTCGTACTTCGAGTGGCTCGGCGCCGGTCTGTATTCTCCCGAACGCCGGGGCGGCACGATGCACGGGCGGGTGTTTTATTTGCGGGAACTGCGCTACGGATTTGAAGACGATCGTCTCAGCGTCTGTGTCGACCCATTCTTTGCGGCGCTGTGCGAAATGGATGATCCGGAGTTTCGCATCACGATCGGCGGCGCGGAGGAGTTGACGGTCGTCGTCAAACTGGATCGCGGGCGGCTCAAGGAGTTCGCCGTGGAAACAGGCCGCGTATGCCTGCTGAATCCGAAGAACGTAGCCAGCGCGGCATTCGATCGCCTGCTGGAAGTCTCCGTGCAGCGCGACCAGCTCAAATTAAAAGGGCAGAGAACGCTGCGCCTGGGTGTCGCGCTTTGGCACGGCGGCTTGCCGGTGGATGTGCTCCCGGCCGAAGGATCTCTGGAGATCGCGCTTGGCGACGAACAAGTGTCCTGGCCGGTCGAGAACGAGTAGTCGAATACGAAACTGAAGCGGCGTCGCGCGATTGGTTAGCGGCGCGGAGGTTCCCGTTGCGGAGTTCACGTCCTTCCATCTCCTCACTCAGCCTGCCATTTCCTGGCTACGTGCCTTTTTTATTCCGTCCGGCTTCGCGTCTCGGGATCGATCTCACTCAAAACAATCTTACTAAGACTAAGCGCGCTCAAAATAACTTCACCGCTAGCTCCTGGGGATGATCGCCGACAGGGATCATCGTCAGCAGACTCTGATTTTCAAGGCGGGCGCGAATCACTGCCAAGTCGCCGGAGCCGCGATTAACCACGAGAAGAAGGTTTTCGGCAGGATCGAAACGAATCGCGTCGGGAGACTGGCCGACAGAAATCAGGAGTTCGCGACCGTTGACGGTTCGGATCACCCGGCGGTTGTTGATGTCAACGGCGGTGACGCGGCTGGCGGAAGCGTCGGTCACATAGAGCAGGCTCGCGTCGGAGTTCAAAATTCCCCGCGTGGGCGAATAACCGAGCATCACGTAATCCCCAACCTCGTGGGTCCAGGTATTAATGGCCTGGAGGCCGTGCGAATCCGGGGAGATGACATAGAGTTCGCCACCGTCGGGCTTCAGCAACATGTCGGACGGTGTTCCCGCGAGTTGCAGATTTGCCAGCAAAACACCGCGCCGCAGATCAACGACCGACAGACGCGGCTGGTTGCGACTTAGAACGAAAGCAACGGAACTATCCGGAAGGATGGCGACATCGTCGGGTTGAGAGACGACCGGAATGGAAACGCGTTGCGTGAGGGTGGTGGCGTCGTGAACTCCCAGCGACGCGTCGCCGTGATTGATCACGAGAATCGTCTTGCCATCAGGCGTGACACGGGCGAGGACAGGTTCGCGTCCCGTGCGGGCGCGGCCTAGAAAAGCGTGAGATTGACAATCGATGGCGAGCAGCGTGTCGCTGCCGGACGAGGTTGTGTACATCCGGCTCCCATCGGCGGAGAATTCCATCGCGTAGGGATGTGAACCGACGGGGATTCGCGCGGTGACTTGGTTCGAGTGCGTGTCGAGTACAAACACGTAGCCATCCTGGGTACTGACACCCCAGACCTCAGGGCGAGTGGGATGTTCGCGCAGACCCGAAAGCGCGGGACCGACAGGAATGTGAGCGGTGGCGCGAAGTCTGACGAGGTCCACGACGCTGACATTGCCGTCGAGAGTGGTGATGTAGGCGTTTAGACGGAGGCCTGGGCGAAGGAAGGAAGGGCGATGTTCGCGGGCGACTAGTGCGATGGCGCAGACGAACAGGACGACTGCGAGGATCACGACGCGGGGATTTTTGTGGCGGGTCTTGTCAGTTGACATGACGGTGGAGCACTTCTGCGATTTGGCGGACTTCGATGCTGAGTTGGGCGAATTCTTCGGGGAGGATGGATTGAACGCCATCGGAGAGGGCTTTTTCGGGTTCATGATGAACTTCAACTAATAAGCCATCGGCACCGACCGCCACTGCAGCCAGAGAGAGTGGGAGGACCTTGTGACGCTTACCAGTGCCGTGTGATGGATCGACGAGGATGGGAAGGTGGCTGCGCTTCTTGACCGCGGGCACCACGGCCAGATCTAAAGTGTTTCTTGAGAAATCGGAGAAGGTGCGGACCCCGCGCTCGCAGAGCATGACGTTGTAGTTTCCTTCGGAGAGGAGGTACTCGGCAGCCATCAAGAATTCGTCGAGAGTTGCGGACATGCCGCGCTTGAGGAGGACCGGCTTCTTGGCGCGGCCGGCGCGTTTCAGCAAGGAGAAGTTCTGCATGTTGCGGGCACCAATCTGGATGACGTCGGCGTACTCTTCGACCAAGTCGAGGCTTTCGTTGTCGACGGCTTCGGTGATGATGCCGAAGCCGTGTTTTTCGCGGACCTTCGAGAGAATCACTAGCCCGGGCTCACCTAATCCTTGAAAACTGTAAGGTGAGGTGCGTGGTTTGTAGGCGCCGCCGCGGAACAGGCGGCATCCGGATTTGGCGACCTGCTCGGCAATGGCCATGCATTGCTCTTCGGTTTCGACGGCGCAGGGCCCCGCGACCATCGCAACGTTGCCGCCCCCGACGAGGACATCGCCTCGCGGCGTGGGGATGCGCAGAACGGTGTCCTCTTTCTTGGCGTCGCGGCTGACTAGCTTGTAAGGCTTGCTGACCGGGATGCACTCGATTACGCCGGGGAGCGATTCGAGGACTCCGAGATCGATGGCACCGTCGTTGCCCGTGATACCTATGGCGGTGCGAGCGGCACCAGGGATGGGATGCGCTTTGAGGCCGAGGCTTTCGATGCGCTGGCATACGGCGCGGACCTGCTCCTCGGTGGCATGGGACTGCATGACTACGAGCATCGATGGTCCTTTGAACGGGAGAGAGAAGGCCCCTCACCGGAAGGTGTCAGGGCAATCGAGTGTACTGCATTGGTGGAGCGCGAACAAATTCCGGGCAGACGGAACAGCGTGCGCCGTTCTCGGGACCGCAACTGGCTTGCCCCCTCCCACGCCATTTCCTGCAAGTGCCGATTCTTAAAGGGCTTTAAGTCTAATGAATTTGCCAAGTGTAGATTGAAAGGGGTTGCGCCATTGCGCCAGTCACAAGGGAGGGGATGCGACGGAGCGCAGCAGCGTGGGAAGGGCGAGCATCTCGACTGGGGTTACCAGGAAATAGAATTTACCGGCAATAAAATATTTACTGGTCAGGTGGTAAACGAACGAGGGCCATGCGCTTGATCGCTTGAAAAGCATTCGAAGGACGGAAGCGATCGGTCGGCCCTCGACGGTTGGTTGCGATCGAAGACCGATTTCTCTCTACGCCGCCGCCCATTCGCCCCGCAAAAGCGCCCGGCATAGAGAGGAAGCGAATGGGGGAATGGAGTCGGCCGGCTCGGTTCGAAATTTGACGGAGGGTAGGTGACCAGCGAGGTTCATTCGTAGCGAAGGGCCTCCATGGGGTCCACGCGCATGGCGCGGTGGGCTGGGATGTAGCAGGCTATGAAGGCGGAGAGGACCAGGAGAACGGCAACCGTGATGAAGGTGATGGGGTCGTAGGAAGTGACGCCGACCAGAAAGCTCGATAGGAATTTGGTCACGGCGAGTGCCGCAATAAGGCCTATGACAAGGCCGGTTCCTACCAGAACTGCGGCGTGGCGCAGAACGAGGCTGAAGACGCTGCCGGGTCGTGCGCCCAGCGCCATGCGCACGCCGATTTCGTGAGTACGACTGGCGGCGTTGTGCGAAACGACGCCATATACGCCCACTACCGCCAGGAGCAGGCCCAGCGCGCCGAGCGTGCCGGCGAAAGCGGCGCCCATTTTATAGAGGAAGAAGCCGTTCGCTCCCATGAGAGATTTTTCCATGGTCATAACGTCGTACACGGGCAGATTGGGATCGAGTTCGTGAATCTGGGCTTCGACGGTACGGATGAGAGTTTCTGGCGGCACCGAAGTACGCAATTGCAGGACCCGGGTGGCGTTGTAGTTTTGGGCGAGAGGCACGTAGAAGAATATTCGCTGGTCGTTCATCATGTCGCTGTTCCTGGCGTTGTGCGCCACGCCCACGACGGTGACGAATTCTCCCTTTTTGTTTTCACCGTCATAAGTAAATTTGCGACCGATGGGGTCCTGATCAGGCCACAGGCGGTGAGCCATGGTTTGGTTCACGATGGCGACAAGTCGGGACGTGGTGGTATCGGCGTCGGTGAAGGCGCGACCGGAGACGATGGGGATGCGCATGTTGGCGAAGTATTCCGGGCTGACCATGTTGTGCTGCCCACCGGGGGCGCGTTCGTCCTTGTTGAGAGCTTGCCCTTCGGCAAAGATAGCGCCGCCCGTCGAGTAGTAGCTTAGAGGAACGGAATAGGCGAGCGAAGCGGACACGACGCCGGGCAAAGCCTTGGCCCGGCGCAACAGCTCGCGGTAAAAGGCCTCGGCGCGGGGGCGGTCGTAGTTCTGAAGATCGGGGTTCAGGCCGATGTTCAGGACGTTGTGGGGATCGTAGCCGAGATCGATCGACTCTGCTTTGGTTAAGCTGCGGGCAAACAGGCCCGCCGCTACCAGGACGATGATGGAACCAGCGACCTGCGCGACCACCAGGGAATTGCGCAGGATGTGGCGGCGACCACCTTCGCCGATGAGGCCGCGGCCAGTCTCGCGCAACGTTTCGTTGAGATTCGTCCGCGAGGTGCGCAATGCGGGTGCCAAACCCGCCAGGATGCCGGAAGCCGAGGCGATGCCGGCAACGTACCCGAAAACGCGCCAGTCAAAGGTAAAACCGAAGCGAAGAGGGAAGTCGCCAAGCGGGCGGAGTTGTTCGAGGGCGGTGCACACCCACATGCCGAGGAGCGCACCGGCACCACCGCCAACGACGGCAAGGATGATGCTTTCGGTAAGCATCTGGCGGATCAGACGAAAGCGAGTAGCGCCCATCGAAGCGCGAACGGCGATTTCTTTTTGGCGCGCCGCGGAGCGTGCTAGCAGCAGGTTGGCGACATTGATGCAGGCGACCATCAGCACCAAGCCAACGAGCACGAGGAATACGGCGACGACCAGCGGCAAAGAGTCGGCAGAACTGGCCTCAGGTCGCGCAACCCGCTCCGGGAAGACACGTACGACCTGGCCGTGGTCGGTCCGGGGATATTGATCCGAAAGGCGTGTGGCGATGACCTGAAGTGCGACTTGTGCCTGTTCGAGGGAGACGCCGGGCTTGCGGCTGGCCAGGACGTGTAGTTCACGTTGACCACGCTCGTTGAAGAAACCCGGATCGCCGCTGGCGTCGTGCATGCCGATGGGAGCATAAGCGTCCATCTCGACGATGGCGTAGGGTCCGTGAAATTGCTTTTCGACGACGCCGACGACGGTGACGTCCTGGCCGTCAAAGCTGACCGTGCGGCCGACAACTTTGGGATCGCCACCAAAGCGTTTTTGCCAGTAGCTATAGCCGAGGACGACAACGTGGCCAGTGCGGGGTTGATCGCCCTCACCGGGGAGGATGAGGCGGCCGACGACGGGACGAATGCCCAGCATGGTGAAGAAGTTGCTCGGGACTTCGGCGACGATGGTACGGTCGGCGCGACCGTCGGCCCCAATGCCGACGAGGTCGAGAGCGAAGGCGGTCATGTCGGTGAAAACGGATGCTTGCTTATAGTCCAGGAAATCGAGATAGGAAGCCTGGTCTGACTCGGAGGTGGGGCTGCTTTGTACGCCGATGACGACGAGGTGGTCGGCGTCTTTGACCGGGAGAGGGCGGAAGAGGAAGACGTTGGCGAGACTGAAGATGGCAGTGTTGGCGCCGATGCCGAGCGCCAGGGTGAGTATGGCGATGAGCGTGAAGCCGGGGCTCTTGCGGAGCATGCGAATGGCGAAGCGGATGTCTTGCCAGAGAGTTTGCATTGTTCGGCCTCGCGCGTGTTGAACTTCTTGACTTGGCTTTAGACCTGGGAATAGAACTCTGGAGATAGGAACGAAAGCGGGCGGCGTTTTGTTTCAGGAGATTTTGGGTTCGAGTGGTCGGCGCGTCGTCGACGAGAACAGAGTGAAGATACCGCGATAAGGGATTCGCTCGGAGCGCGGACGTTCGAGTGGGCGACCTTGCTTGTCGGATTGGTTTCGGTCGGTACGGCTGCAAACCCGCAGCCTCGGAGACCGCGGCTACCGAGTGACTCGCGAAATTTTTGCGGGGCTCGGGGGATTTGGGCCGTGTGGTAGAATGGGGAGTTTAAGAAGGAGTAGAAAACCTCATTGGGAATGCCGGAAGAGTCACTCACACACGTCAGCGTATTTGATCCTGAAGATGAATATCGGCCGGAGCCGGAGCCCGAGCCGGTGCCGCCAGCATGGATGGATGGCGGGCTGCGCATTGGGATTCATACATCTATTGCGGGCAGTCATCTGAATGCTTTGGAATCGGCGCAGCGGCTGGGGTGCAATGCGCTGCAAATTTTCTCGGCCAATCCGCGAATGTGGGCTGGTGGACCGGGGGCTGCGCGGATTTCGGAAGTCGATGCGAAAGCGTTTCGGGAGAGGCGTGAGGCGTTGGGACTGGGGCCACTGGTCATTCACGCCAACTACCTGATTAATTTGGCAGCGCCTCAACCGATGCTGCGAACGCGATCGATTCAAGCGTTTCACGATGAATTGGTACGTGGATTGGCCTTGGGCGCGGATTTTGTAGTGGTGCACCCAGGATCTCATGGGGATTCGAGGCTGCAACAGGGCGTGGCCATGGCGATTGATTCGATCAAGCAGGCCGCGAAGAGATTGCCTCCGAGCGGGATGAGGATATTGATCGAGAACACGGCGGGGATGGGGACGGCGATTGGTTCGCGATTGGAAGAAGTAGGCGAGATCGTTGAAGCACTGTCTGGGTTGTACGTGGGAGCCTGTCTTGATACGGCGCACTTGTTTGCTGCCGGGTATGACATCCGGAGCGCGAGCGGGCTGGAATCAACCTTGGAGGTGATTGACAGCACGATTGGGTTGGAACATGTCCCGGTATTTCACGTAAATGATTCGAAAATCGCGTTGGGTGGGCGCGTGGATCGACACGACCATATTGGCGAAGGGAAGATCGGGGAGGCCGCGTTTCGGCGGATTTTGACGCATCCCCGGATGGGAGCGGCTTTGCCAGAGGGATTGCTGGGGAGGGCATTTTTGGCGGAGACGCCGATTGATGATCCTGGAGATGACCGCAAGAATGTGGCGATGCTTTGGAATTTGGCAGGACTGAAGGAGTCGGCGCCGGCGGCGGAGAAAGGGTATTCGATGCTAACGGCGGCGGGGAAGAAGAAAGCGGCAGAGATTCAGAAGGCGGAAGTCGGGCGGAAGAAAAAGGAAGCTAAGAAAGAAAAAAGATAACGCACCCTTCAAGGCTCAGGGTAAAGAGGCGCGGAGTTGCTTGAGGTTCCGGGAGATTAGGGACCGGAAGAAGCCAAGATGTAACACTGAGATTACAGACGGGACGCGGATCGGAACGAGCTGGCGAGAGGGGACTTCGGGGCGTGGTTGACGAGCGGGCAAAGGAGTCGGGGCTGGGGGTTGGCGGAGCCGGCAAGGATGCCTTTCGAGGCTCAGAGCTAGCCGACACTACCAGTATGGGGTCGGGAGTCGAAGCGGCTAAGTACGATCCTTGGGTTATCGAGGCTAAGTGGCAGCGACGTTGGGACGAGGAGCGGGTCTTTGAGGTGGAGGCGGACCCGGCCAAGCCTAAGTACTATGTTTTGGAGATGTTGCCCTACCCTTCGGGGACGATGCATATGGGGCATATGCGCAACTATGCTATCGGGGACGTAGTGGCCCGCGTAAAGCGGATGCAGGGATTTAATGTGTTGCATCCCATGGGTTGGGACGCGTTCGGCTTGCCGGCGGAAAACGCGGCAATTAAGAACAATACTCACCCACGGATCTGGACTAATAACAACATTGCGGAGTTTCAGCGGACGCTGAGGCGTTTTGGGTTCAGTTATGACTGGCGGCGGGAGATTTCTACCTGCGAGCCGGAGTATTACCGTTGGAACCAGTGGTTCTTCTTGCGGATGCTGGAGCGAGGGTTGGCGTACCGGAAGAATAGCCGAGTGAATTGGTGTCCCAAGTGTTGCACGGTCTTGGCGAACGAGCAGGTCGTTAATGGTTATTGCTGGCGCCACGAAGATACTCTGGTGGAGGTGCGGGAGCTTGAGCAGTGGTTTCTGAAGACGACGGCTTATGCAGAGCAGTTGATTGATGATTTGAAATTATTGGAAGGGCAATGGCCGGATCGCGTCATTACGATGCAGCGGAATTGGATTGGGAAATCGCAGGGCGCTCGGGTGAAGTTTGCGGTGGCGGATATTGCGGGGGCTGAAGCGATCGAGGTTTTTACCACGCGAATCGACACGATTTATGGGGCGGCGGCGATTATCCTGGCCGCGCGGCATCCGCTGGTGGGGAAGCTGCTGGACGGGTCGCCTGGGCGGAGTGCGGCCGAAGAGAAGTTGAAGACGATGCGGTTGGCTTCGGTCAAGGCTGCGGATTTGGAGACAGCGGAAAAGGTTGGATTTTTTACCGGCCGATACGCAACGAACCCGTTCAGCGGGGAGAAGATTCCGATTTGGGTGGGGAACTTCGTGCTGATGGAGTATGGCACAGGCGCGATCATGGCGGTGCCTGCTCATGACGAGCGGGATTTCGAGTTTTGCCGCAAGTATGGGTTGCCGGTGCGCGTGGTGGTGCAGCCGTCGGAAGGCAAGGAATTGTCTGGCGAGACGATGACGGCGCCGTTTTCCGAGCATGAGAATGGGCAGCTGGTGAATTCGGGGGTTTACGACGGATTGTCGCCGGATGTGGCGATTTTGCAGATGACTGCTTATGCGGCGGAGCACGGATTCGGGCGATCGGAGACTACGTACAGGTTGAAGGATTGGGGCATTTCTCGGCAAAGGTATTGGGGGACGCCGATTCCGGTGGTGTATTGCGAGAAGGATGGGATTGTGGCGGTGCCGGATGAGCAACTGCCCGTGGTGCTCCCGGCAAACGTGGCGTTGACTGGCGAGGGCGGTTCGCCGCTGGCGGCTGCGCCGGAATTTGTGAATACGACCTGTCCGAAATGTGGCGGGCCGGCACGGCGGGAAACGGACACGATGGATACGTTTGTGGATTCGTCGTGGTATTTCTACCGATACTGTGATCCGCACAATGATAAGTCCCCGTTTGATTCGGCGAAGGTTGGCTACTGGTTTCCGATTGACCAATATATTGGCGGGATTACCCACGCGATATTGCACCTGCTTTATTCGAGATTCTGGTGCAAGGTGATGCGGGATTTGGGATTGATTACGCATAGCGAACCCGCTGCGCGCTTGTTTACGCAGGGCATGGTGTTGAAGGGCGGGACTGCGATGTCGAAGTCGAAGGGCAACATCGTCGGCGCGATCGACATGGCGGAGAAATATGGAGCGGATACCGGGCGGCTTTATATGCTGTTTGCGAACCAGCCGGAGAAGGATCTGGAATGGAGCGAGGACAGCATCGAAGGCGCGTGGAGATTTGTGAACAAGGTATACCGACTGGTGGAACGACACGCGGCATCGTTGCGTGACGTTACGAGCGGCGCCGCGGAGACAGCTCGTCCCAGTGGAAAAGAGCGAAAGTTGCTGCGGGCCGCGCATGAGACGCTGCGGCGGGTCACGCAGGATTTCGACTCGCGGTGGCATTTCAACTCAGCGATAGCGCTGGTTATGACGTTGTACAACGATATCGATGCGCAGGAGCCTCTGGCAGAGAGCATCCGGCCGGAAGTGCGCAAAGAAGTTTTGGAATTGCTGACCTTGATGCTGGCACCGATGACGCCGCATCTGGCGGAAGAGTTGTGGGAGATGCTGGGGCATACGGGCGGGCTCTGGACTGTGAAATGGCCCGCATTTAACGCGGAATTGGCGAAAGAAGATGAGGTTGAGATTGTGGTACAGGTGAATGGGCGGGTGCGCGGGAAAATGGTGGTTGCGGCGGGATTGAGCGAGGCCGGGGTGATCGCCAAGGCAATGGCGGATCCTGGGGTGGCTCATCATTTGGGCGGGAAGACAGTGGTGAAGCAGATTGTAGTTCCTAACAAATTGGTGAATTTGGTGGTGGCGTGAGGGGCTGAATTGGCTGGCGAGAAAGGGGCACAGCACTACGGTGCCCTTCCAAGTGCTGGATGGTTGTTTGGTTGGAGGTGGAGGATGTCTAGCGTGGCGCAGGTGGCGGAAGAACGGAGGAAGCCGAATTCGGAGCGTGGCGGCGTGGTGGTGCTGGATTTCGGCGGGCAGTATACGCAATTGATTGCGCGGCGCGTGCGCGAGCAGCAGGTGTTTTCGGCGGTGTTGCCGTGCACGACGACGATTGCGGAAATCCGCAAGTATGAGCCTTCTGGATTGATCCTGTCAGGTGGACCGAGCTCCGCGTATGACGCGGACGCGCCCACTTGCGATCACGCGGTGCTGGCGATGGGCGTGCCGGTTCTGGGAATTTGTTACGGGATGCACTGGATCACGCGGACATTGGGAGGGAAGGTCGAAAAAGCAGGGCGGCGAGAGTACGGGAGCGCCGTGCTGAACCTGACCAATAGGCACGCAGAGTCGGATTTGTTCGCGGGATTACCGAAGAGCGTGCGTATTTGGAACAGCCATGGAGATCATGTCGTCGCGCTGCCGATGGGATTCCACGCAACGGGGCACACGGATAACGCGGTGGCGGCCACCGAAGACCCCGTTCGCAAGATTTATACGGTGGAGTTTCATCCGGAAGTGAAGCACACCGACCAAGGGACGGAGATTTTAAAGAATTTCTTATTTCGAGTATGCAAGGCCGAGCCGAAGTGGAGTGGCGCAGCTTTCATCGAGGAGACGACCGAGGCCATTCGGAAGAAGGCGGGGACCGGGCGAGTCATTTGCGCGCTTAGTGGCGGGGTGGACTCCACGGTGGCCGCTGTGCTGGTCCACCGCGCGATCGGCGACCGGCTGACGAACATTTTTGTGAATACCGGGATGCTGCGCAAGAACGAGTTTGAAGACACACTGGAGATGCTGCGGGAGCGGCTGGGGCTGGTGGTGATTGGCGTGGACGCTTCTGACCGGTTTCTGGAGCAACTAAAAGGGGTTACGGACCCGGAGCGCAAGCGGAAGATCATTGGAAATGAGTTTATTTCGGTGTTCGCGGAACAGGCGCTGGCGCTGCAACATGGCGATGCTCACGGAGAAATCGAGTATCTGGTGCAGGGGACGTTGTACCCCGACGTGATTGAGTCGGTGTCGGTGAAGGGCCCCTCGGCGACCATCAAATCGCATCATAACGTGGGAGGACTCCCGGAGAATATGCCCTTTGGGCTAATTGAGCCCCTGCGGGACCTGTTCAAAGACGAGGTGCGGCGCATCGGTCGGGAGCTGGGACTGCCGGACGAGATCCTTCTGAAACATCCGTTTCCAGGGCCTGGGTTGGCGGTGCGGCTGCTCGGCGAGATCACCCGTGAACATCTGGTAACGCTCCGCGAGGCCGACGCCGTGGTGGTGGAGGAGATCCGCCGGGCAGGACTTTACGAGAGGGTCTGGCAGGCTTTCGCCGTTCTGTTACCGGTACGTAGCGTTGGGGTTATGGGCGATGGACGCACCTACGGTTTGACGGTGGCTGTACGGGTCGTCGAGTCCGATGACGCTATGACGGCGGATTGGGTAAGGCTGCCCGGGGAAGTACTAGAACGCATCTCGACAAGGATCGTGAACGAGGTGCCGGGTGTAACGCGCGTGGTCTACGACATCAGTTCGAAGCCGCCCAGTACGATTGAATGGGAATAACCGGCAGCTTTAATGGAGAGGGAATCGCAAGACGCATCGGGGAGCTAGCGGGGAGTGAAGACAGACAGACGGTGCGCAGGAAAGGCCGCACAGCGGGGTGGGGCGGCCTGTCGAGTCGGTCAGATTGGCAATTGATTCGAAAAAACCGCAAAAAATTACCGATTGGCCATTTTCTGGGCCATGTACAGAATCAGCTTGCGATCTTCTTCGTCGGCCTTGCTCAACAGACGGCGAAGCTTGTTGAGGAAGCGCGCTTCCTTGCCGCTGCTACCCCAGGCGATATCGTCAGACGACTTACGCTTGGGTAGATTCGGCAATTGAGGCGGTTCTTCACCGTCGTAGAAGAGTTGATAAAGTGGGCACTCGAGAGCACGAGCGAGTTTTTCCAATGTTTCGATGGCCGGTACTGTATGGCCATTCTCGACGCGGGAAATGTAACAACGAAGCAACCCGGTTCGCTTCTCGATGTCTCCCTGGGAGAGTTTCTTTTCCTCACGCAGTGCGCGGAGGCGGTCACCAATAATCATGGAGGTATTATGGCATGTAGGTAAGATGCTCGCAAGTACAAAGTTTTAGTATGCGCAAGTGAAACACATGCTGCATCCGAGACAAAAGCGGGATTGCACAGTGATGGCAACCCGGAAAGGGATAGGCGTAACCTAACAGGCATGGCACGCGTCCCTAAAGTAGTGGCTTCTGCGGTGGCACTCCCGGCAGCAGCTAAAGCGGCGGCCAGCAGGGCCGTCAGCGTAGACGACCGGGAGCTGGTACGGCGGGCGCAGGCTGAGGATCAGGATGCCTTTGCGGAGCTCGTGCGGCGCCACCAGCAACGCGTTGCAGCGGTGGCCGGCGGCATCCTGCGACAGCGCGAGGATGTGGAAGACATCGCGCAACAGGTGTTCGTGAAGGCGTACTATTCGTTGAAGCGATTTGACCAGAGGGCAGCGTTCAGCACTTGGCTGTACAAGATCACGGTGAACGAGTGCTGGGACCTGTTGCGAAAACGGAAGGTTCGGCCACTTGTTTATGAGTCGGATCTGAGTGAGGAGCAAGCGAGGCAGTACGGAGCTCCGGAGGAACGCTCAGCACCCGCACCGGACATCAGCGACAAACTGGTGGCGCGCCAAAGAGTGGAGACACTGCTGGAGTGCCTGGATGAACGCGACAGGATGATGCTAATTTTGAAAGAAGTCGAGGGCTTCGCGGTCGAAGAGATTGCCGAGATTCTGGATTTGAATGCGAACACGGTGAAGGTTCGATTGTTTCGAGCGAGGCGACGCATCGTGAACGAAGCGCGTAAGCGCGGAGATTAAAGATTGATGGACGCAGTTGGACCGTTGGATTAAGGAGGAGACCAAGAATGTGGAACCCTCTCAAAAAGAGTGCCAGTGAGTGTGACAGATTCCGGGAGTCGTTGGAGGAGGTCTCCAGCGGCCAGGCTCTGTCACCCGGGCTGCGAGAACATGCGACCGAGTGCCCAGACTGCGAAGCGGCCGTGGAGGAACTGGTAGTGAGCAGGGGGTTGCTGAGCGCGCTGCCACGCCAAGCGGCGGTCGGTCCATGGTTCGCACCACGTGTGATGGCCGCGATTGCGGGGCGCGAGTCCGAGTTACGGCGATCGATCGACGCCTGGGTCATCGTGCCAAAGCTAGCGCGAAGGCTCACCTGGATCTCGGCGCTCGCGCTGGTGCTAGCAAGCACGTGGCTGTTCGGGCGGCCCGCGACGACGCCTTTGACGCCGACGGCAACGGATATAACTGGAGAACCGGTTCAGGAAACTACGCCTCCGGTGAACAATGACGATCTCTTGCTGAGCCTGGCGGAGAAGGGCTCATGAACGAAGCTACCGCTAAGCAGCGGGCGGCGCTGTGGGTTGCCGTGGTGTTCCTATTGGGAGTTTCGTTAGGCGGCGTAGTGGGATATGTCTTCGCGCATCGCTCGGTGTCGGCAAACGCCCCGTTGACGGCTCAGGAACGGCGGGCGCAAAAGGTGGAACAGCTAACGCGAGAAGCGGACCTGACGCCTGACCAGCAACAGCGACTGGAGGCCATCCTGACGCAGCTGCACGCGGAATATAAGGCGCTGCACGCACAGAGCGACGCGCAGATCGACGAGGCAAGACAAAAAGGGCGGAATCAGATTCGCGCCATACTGACTCCCGAACAGAAGCCGAAATTTGAAGAATTCTTGAAGAGAATGGACGAAGAGAGAAAACGGCACGGGCCCCCACCGGACCGGTAGGAGCTTCCCGTGGTGCAACAAGCCGCCGCCGCCGACCTATGCGGCGATTTCAGAATTACCGTCCCTAGATCAGCGTTTTACGACTAGCTTGCCGATCTTCCCGCCCTTAAGAAACATGTTAATGGCCTTCGGCGCCCTGTCCAGGCCTTCCACCATGGTCTCGTGGCCTTTCAATTTTCCGAACATTTTCCACTAATACTGGGGATGACGCGATTCCACTCCTTCGGCTAGGCCGAAGCAGCGCCTCACGTCACCGATCGCGACTGGCGCCAAGGATTGCGGGACGTCGGCGGCCATCCACATAACGCACGGTCGGATCCATGGAGAGATAGCGCGCGGCGAGCGAGGGCTTGGCCCCCTCGGCGAGCTGCGGTATCGCCGTTTGCTCCAGACGCAGAACGTCCGCGTCAGCAATCCTAGAGCACGACACGCCAGGCAGAACCGCCCGTTTACATTGGACATGGAGGCAGCCGAAGACTAGAAGGGAATGTCTTCGTCGGAGATTTCTGGCCCGGATGGGGCTTGGCCTCCGCCGCCTGTGAAGGTATCTTCGGCAGGCCCTGCGTGACCGTCGAAATCGTCGCCCGCGCGTGAGGAGCCTGTGCCTGCGCCCGCTCCTGCCGCAGCAGCGTCGCTGCGCCCCCCGAGCATCCGGAAGTTGGTTGCCACAATCTCGAAACTGGTGCGCTTTTGGCCTTCTTTATCCTGCCACTCGCGGGATTGAATACGGCCTTCTATGAAGATCAGCGAGCCTTTCTTAAGGTACTGTTGGGCAATCTCCGCTTGCTTGCCCCACACGACAATCTTGTGCCACTCGGTGCGCTTCTGGCGCTCGCCGTTGCGATCTTTGTAGGTTTCATCGGTGGCGACGGAGAAGTTTGCGACGGCTTGACCTCCGCCGGTGTAACGCGTCTCCGGATCGCGGCCCAAGCGGCCGACGAGGATTACTTTGTTTACCGACATGCTTTTCCCCCTGAGACCAGGACGATAGCACGGCTGGAGGCGGGAGGCCAGTTACTGCGGGCGCGACTGTTGCTGAGGGCTAGCTCTTGGCCCGATCTTTGATCTGCTTAGCGAGCTTCTCGATTTGCTGGGCTTTCTTGACAACGGAAATGGAAAGCGTGGAGTTTGCGTCGCTCTTGTCGATCTGTTCTTTCAGTTCGTTGACCAGATCCGATAATTTCTGAACTTCGAGCCTGATCTCGACTTGGTTTTGCTTGTCAATCGCTTTTGGATCCGTCCCGGTGGTGGGTTCGGGATCACCAATGCGGTGTGGGGAGTTCGGGTTGGGGGCGTTCGGTGACGGGACAGGTCTTATGGTTTGTGGGGAGAGAAGAAATGGGCTCGCCGCAAGTACACCGGCTGCGCTGGCAAAGGTAATGAGCAGATTGCGACGCGACTCGTACATGGAACCTCCTGAGGTCTGGCGATGCCTCTGGACTTTGCCGGCATCCTCGCAGGCAATATTCCGCTTTTGAACGAGGGCGTGTCCAGTCCCTTGTGGCCAACACCTACTCCCAAGGACAATCATCGGGAAATCAACAGGAGGATATCCAGTGAAGAAGGGAGCCAGAGACGTGACTCGCGGCAACCAATGTTCTTTGTGCTATTGCGCTGCAGCCGCCGAGGTGGCGACACCGAGTTCCTTCAGTTTAGCTCGCGCACGACGTTCTTCTTCCGTTCCTGGGTAGCGCTTGACGACCTCGCGAAGTTCGCGGACGCCGGTGTTCTTCTGACCGAGCTCCAGGAGAGCCATGCCTTTCTTCAGGCGGGCCGGCGCGAGCTTGAAACTCTTGGGGTAGTTGGTGAGGACACGGTCGTATTCGGTCACGGCCAGATCGTAGTTGCGCTGGGAGTAGGCAATTTCTCCGAGGTAGAACTGCGCGTTGGAAGCGAGATCGGTGTCTCCGTAGTATTTCAGGTAGTCCTGGAATTCCTGACGGGCCAGATCGTATTTGCCGCTGGTAATGTCGCGCAAGCCATTCGAATAGAGGGTATCGGCCGACGGAGCGGGCCCTGCTGGCACGGCACTGGCAGCAGCGCCGCCACCGGAGGGCGACGGAGTGAAGGTATTGTTGGAGGTTGGTGAAGTTTGCGGGGGTGCGGTGCCGGAAATCTTGGCGTCCAGACTCTGCACGGTATTCTGTAGATCGACCAGCTGCTGATTGAGTTTGCCGAGACGAGACTTAATCTCCTCAAGGTTGTCCGAAAGACCCTGAACTTGCGTAGACATCGTGTCGAGGCGCGCACCAGAATTCGCCTGGACGTCTTGGACCGACTTCTGCAGCGAGCTCATGGTGGCGTTGAGTTTGCCGACATTATCACCGGTTTGCTCGACGAGCGTCTTCATCACGGTGTGATCCTGAGTCATCTGCGTGGCGAGGTCTTTTTGGCCTTGCAGCAACGTGGTCACATCATGTTGCAGCTCGATGATTTCGCGCGCGACGGCTTCGGCAGGCCGCGGACCGACAAGACTCCCACAGATCGCGGCCACGAGCACGACCGCACTGAAAATCGCAATGTTGCGTAGACGCATGCAAACTCCTCCTACGAGCTTTCGGGAACCTCAGTGAACCGATGCCGGCCGGGTGGGAGCATCATTTACAGACAACCTTTGGACCCGCAACTTAACTTTAACGACAGAGCCGCGCGGGAGCAAGAGGCTGCTCGTTCGCGCGGCTCGTTGATGCTGTTGGCGCCAATAGGTCGCCGGGAAGGTTATTGTTTCGATCGGACAAAGTGGCCACGGCGATTCTGCTGGTAGCAGTCTTCTGTGGACTGCATGCAGAAGGGTTTTTCCTTGCCGAAGCTGACGGTGTTGATACGATCGGCAGAGATCCCCAAGGAAACGAGATACTGCTTGACGGCACTGGCGCGGCGATCTCCGAGAGCGAGGTTGTATTCCGTTGAGCCACGCTCATCGCAGTGTCCCTCGACCGTAACCCGTTCTGTAGGGTAGCTGCGAAGATAGCTGGCAGTCTGGGACAAAGCGGAGCGCGCGTCTGATCGGATATCCGCCTTGTTAAAGTCAAAATAAGCATCCCGGACTTCTCTAGTAAATATTTCGTCCTGTGTCGGTTCGGTAGTCGCGGCCGCCGCAGTAGCGACTGTGACTCGAGCGCTGGCATTGGCGGAGCCACCGGGACCGCTGGCAGTGATGGTGTAGGTGGTCGAGGCAGACGGCGTAACTTTCGTCGAACCCTGCGCGGTCACGGTGCCGACGTCTGGAGCGATGGTAAGTTGCGTGGCGTCGGTGGAGGTCCAGCTCAACGTGGAGGAGTCACCCTTCTCGAGAGCCGTCGGACTTGCCGAGAGGGTGACGGTAGGCTGCGCCGCCGCTGGTGCTGGCGGAGCGGTTGGCGGCGCGCTGACCTGTTTAGGCTTCTTGCTGCAGCCGAACGCAAAGACAGAAGCAGCGAGCACGACGAGCAGACTCGCGCGATACAGTGATCGGGAGACCTCGATCATTCAAATCCTCCTCAGAGTGTAATCCAAATCCCGGTGTTCATCCCACGGTAGCCAACATCGTAGCATCGAGTGCTGCCTTCCGGAGATATCTCGTGTCACGATATGTTATACATCGGGCACAGAGTTCTTAGACAAGAAAATTAACGGGGTGACCAATTTGGCGACTCGTTGTGTCCCTGGGTCGTCAGTTGGCGGGCTTGCGTGCCATCGGCAAGCATCTCCCAAATTTGTCGCGAGCCACCTCGGGTGGACTCAAAAACGATGTGGCGGCCGTCGGGCGCCCAACTGGGACGCTCATTGCGGCCCGTGTCGCGCGTAAGTTCGACGATCTGGCGCGTAGCCGCATCCATCACGTAGATATCGTAGTTGCCTTCGGGGCGGCGCCAGCTGAAGGCCAAGATCTGGCCATTGGGAGCCCATGCGGGATCAATGAGGTAGCCTTTGTCGGGCAGATCCATTTCGATCGAGTTGGTGCCATCGGCATTCATCAGATAGAGCTTTGGTATACCACCGCGGTCGCTTACGTAGACGACGCTTTGCCCCGTCTTGGGATTCCACGCGGGAGAGGTACTTGCACCGTTGGCGAAGGTCAGGCGTTTGGGGCTGCTGCCATTCCCGTCGGTGACGAAGATTTCCGGGTTGCCGAGCATCGAGGAAGAAAAGATCAGATGCGAGCCATCGGGTGACCACGCTGGAGAACTATTGGTGCCGCGGAAGCGTGGGAACGTAACGACCTTGTTGGCGTCCACGGAATACATGCAGATCTGAGGGCTGACGATGCCGTGGGCTGGCGCAAAGCAGGTGAAGGCGATGCGCGAAGCGTCGGGCGACCATCTGGGTGTGAGTGAAATTGTGTGAAGGGAAGTGAGCGGGCGCTGATTCGCGCCATCGTAGTCCATCACCCAAATTTCCTTGGTGCCCGTACGAGAACTGACGAACGCGATTTGCGTGGATGCGACGCCGGGGAGGCCGCCGGAGAGTTTGCTGATAATCTCGTCTGCGAACTGGTGCGCAAATTTCCGGACCTCCGGATCCGTGGGGGCGCCGCGATAGACTTTACCGATTACCGCCTGGCCTGACGGATTTTTCACGTCGTAGAGCCAAGCTTGAATGGCGACTTCCGACGCGGATTCCGTCAGATTCCCGAACGCGACCATGTTGGCGTTCAACGGCGAATCGGTCCAGGCGAGGTTCTTGAGCTCACCCGGGACGCTGGGAACTTGCGTCGGATAAAAGCTAGGGCTAACCAGTTCTACGATGCCGGAGAATTGCAAATCGTCTCGCACTACCTGCGTGAAGAGTTGCGAGTGGGGTTTGGTGTGGTCGTCGCGCGGCACGAAATCAGCCACTGCAAGACGTGGCTTGCTAATATCGCCGAGTCCGGTGCCGGTCTGAAACCACGCCGGGTTCTGACCACGGGCCGGACCCGCCAGCATCAGCAGCACGGCAAAAATCGAAGCAAACAAACTCAGTGACTTTCCGCGAATCACGCGAACCTCCCGTTGACATTCATGACTTTTCCATCTCTCCTCGCCCGCAACAAAGTTCACTATCGGTGCTGCTCGGGAAAATCCCAGGTTACAGAAACTTCCGGACCTTGATATTCAGTCGGTAAGGGCGGCAGCGGGTTCGAACTCATGATGGCGCGCAGGCCGGCGTTATCCCATGAGGCGTTGCCGCTGGAGGTACTGATCCGCACGTTCTTGATGCTTCCGTCGCGATTAATCACAAAAGATACCGCCGCATGCAACGTCGTGGAATTGCGAACCCCGGGGTCGATTGACAGCCGGTCCCAGTTGGGGTCGACGCGACGTTTGGCGGCCTGGATATACCAGCCGAAACGTGTCGCGAAGTCGCCGCCACCTTGTCCGGGCACGGTCACGCCGGTTGCCGCAGCGGTACCGGGCGTCGATGCGTTACCTAGCGGGATAGGAGGGCGACCACCCTTGCCGTAATTGATGGCATTGTCTGGAATTGGTTTCTTGCTTTCGAACACCTTGGACGGCTTTGGCGCCTCCTTTGGAGGCTTTTCCTTTTCGCGAGTTGGAATGGGAATGGCGTCAGGCGGCGGGGTCGGTGGCTTGGGTTGGGGTGTTTCTTTGTAGAGTCCGTCGGTGGGATCAAACGCCTTCGCTTCGGAGATCGAGGGAGGCTGCGGCATCGGGATGCCGGCGCTGGGAACCATGGTGACGTTCATGCTTTGCCCGAGGTTGCCGCCAAGGCCGGACCACTGGTCGCCCTGAAATTTGAAGAAAACCGAAGCTGCAATCGTGGCCATTAGAGCAGCGTGAAGAACAACGGAGTAGGCGACAAATCTGCCGAGGGGAAGTTCCTCCGAATTGGCGACAGCGGTGGTCATTCTTCCTTATACACTTGTTCAACGGCCCGCAGGACGATCGGGCAACGGCTCCGTCACGATGCTTATATTGGAAATTCCTGATTGCCGAAGCGTATCCATCAGGCTCGCGAAGGCCCCAAAAGGAACGGTTTTGTCGCAGCGAAGGAAGATGCCTTCGTTTGGTTTTTTGATCTTGGCCTGAATCTTGGAACCGAGATCGTGGACGTTGACCGGATCGTTCCCCAGATAGACGAGTTGATTCTTGTCCATGGTTACGACGATCTTTTGCTCTGTGATTTCGTGGGTGCTCTTGGTCTTGGGGACATCGACCTCGATGCTGGATTGCAGAATCGGCGCGGTGATCATGAAGATGATCAGCAAGACGAGGACGACGTCGATGAACGGGACCATGTTGATCTCGGACAGGGACGACTGCGTTTTGGAGATTTGCGGCATAAATTTGTTCGCGGCCGGTCTGGGTGGGCCGCACTTCTGTTTAGGTAAACGACTTTTCGATCTGCGCGGCGACTTCCAGCGCAAAGGTGTCTAGTCGCTGCGCAAGGTTGCGAATGTTCTGCAAAAACTGATTGTAGAAAATAACGGCCGGGATGGCGACAAAAAGTCCAGCGGCAGTCGTTAGCAGGGCTTCAGAGATGCCGGGAGCCACTGCCCGAAGGCTCGCTGACCCGGCAGTACCCAAACCGGAAAAAGCGTCGATGATGCCCCAAACCGTGCCGAATAGCCCAATGAACGGAGACACCGAGCCAGTCGTGGCCAGCCAGGACATGCCTTTTTCAGCGCGGCGCACTTCTTCGGCCGAGGCAACTTGCATATTAGCGGTGACGGCTTGCAAGCTTTTGAGTTTTGGCGGATGTGGATTGCCGGCCCCAGTGCCAACCTGACTCTGGAGTTCGCGGTAGCCCGCGGCGTAAACGGAAGCGAAAGGCGAGCCGGCGGAGGCCAGAGCCTGAGGATTCGCGACTCCGCGCGTGGCACGAAAGATTCGAAGGAACTGATCACTCTCGCGGCGAATGCGAGAGAAGAGACCGAGTTTTTGCAGGATCATGCCCCAGGAGATAACCGAAAACAGAAGAAGAAGCGCAATGACCCCGCGGGCGACCAACCCCGTCTGCTGCAAAATACTTCCAAGATCGATCAGTACAACTATCGTGAACAAATAAATAACGTTTTCCCCTCAGTGCGACGAAAATTTGGCGACTCCAGAACCGTAGCACACGCTACCAGTGGAAGCAACGAAACCTCATTCGAAGGTGTCGCTTGTTCAATACACCGCTGGCCCCTTTCGGGACGCGGTTTTGGTGCGACGAGGTGCCCGAAGACGCGATAAGACCTATGTTAAACTGCTGGCTTGGAGATGGCACCGGCATTCGACATTAGCTTGGATTCGTTGCGAGCACGTTCGGTTGCGACACCGAACGCTGCTGAACGCGGTGCGTCTGATGCTTCCGCGCCTACCGGCGGTACCTTCTTCCTTGAAACATTCGGCTGCCAGATGAACGACCACGACTCGGAGAAGGTCGCGGGCGTGCTCCTTTCGCGGGGCTACCAGCAGGTCGACTCACCAGACTCCGCTTCGCTCATCCTTTACAACACGTGCAGTATTCGGGAGAAGGCCGCGCAAAAAGTATTTTCGCGACTCGGCGAGTATCGCACCCGGCAGAAAGACGGGCAGATCATCGGCGTGCTCGGCTGTCTAGCTCAACAAGAAGGCGAGGAGATTTTCGAACGTGCGCCCTGGGTCAGCCTGGTATGTGGGTCGGCCAGTTATCGAAAATTGCCGCAGCTTCTTGCCGAACTGGAGGCAGGGAATCGGCGGGTTACGGGTTTGGATACCGATACCGACGAGACATTTGAGACGGAAATAACGCGTCGCGACAATCCGTGGCGCGCGTATCTGACGATCATCGAGGGCTGCGACAAGTCTTGTGCCTATTGCGTGGTGCCCTACACCCGTGGACCCGAGCGAAGCCGAGCGAGCGCATCGATACTAAGCGAGGTTCGCCAACTGGCGGACCTTGGGTATTCCGAGGTGCAATTGCTTGGACAAACGGTGAATTCCTACGCCGACCCCTCGAAAAGCAGAGTGCGTTTCTCGGACTTGCTGCTGGCGGTCGCGGACGTGCCGGGAATACGGCGGGTTCGATTCACGACGTCGCACCCGCGGGACTTCACGCCGGATATCGTCACGGCCATCGAATCGCAGCCGAAGTTGTGCAACCACGTGCATCTGCCTGTGCAGTCTGGTTCGGATCGAGTGTTGGCGGCGATGCAGCGGGGCTACAGCCGTGACGAGTATCTGGACAAGGTGGCGGTGATTCGCGGGGCTAAACGACCGATCAGCATCACAACGGACGTTATCGTGGGATTTCCGGGCGAGACCGAAAGCGAATTCGAACAGACCCTCGGGTTGCTGGACGCGGTGCGCTACGAAGGCGTGTTTTCGTTCAAGTATTCGCCGCGACCCAACACAGCGTCGCTGGCGATGAGCGAAACGGTTTCCGAGGAAGAAAAGGGCCGGCGGCTGGCGGCTTTGCAGGAACGGCAGCGCCGCATTCAAGCGGAACACAATGCAACCTTCCTTGGAGAATCATTCGAATTGATGGTGAGCGGGAAATCGCGGCGCGAAAATCAGTGGAGCGGCCACACGACCTGTAATCGGGTGCTAAATTTCGCTTCCCAATCGAGAGAGCTTCTGGGAACCTACGTGCAGGTCCGCGTAACGAATGTGGGGCCGAGCAGTTTAGTTGGTGAGCACGTTGCCTAGTCTGGGGGAGGCCTCGATGGAAGTAGAAATGAAGATCCGTGGCCTGATGATGGATCCCGTGACCAACATGCCTATCGTGGTGCTGAAGGACGTGCAGGGCCAGGCGATCTTGCCGATCTGGGTAGGGGTGTATGAGGCGAATGCCATCGCGCTGGAAATCGAGAAAGTGCAAACACCTAGGCCCATGACGCACGACCTTTTGAAGAACGTACTGCTGGGCCTCGAGGTTCGCGTGCAGAAAGTGGTCGTGAACGATCTGAAGGACGACACCTTCTACGCATTGATCTGGGTCGAACGCGACGGGCAGATGATGACCATCGATTCGCGGCCGAGCGATGCCCTCGCGCTAGCGCTGCGCGTGGATTGCCCAATCTTCGTCGATGAAGAGGTGCTGAAGAATTCAAAAATCTCGAGCGCCATCTCTGAGCGTACGACCAACGAGCAATTGCGCTCCTGGCTTGAGGGTCTCTCCGACGACGACCTCGGCCGCTATAAGATGTAGCAGCCTGAGCACACCAGACCTAGGTCCCGCCAATGCGCCGCACGGCGCGACGCCACACAAACCACAGCACGATACCAATCAATATCAGCGCGAGACTGAGACCGGACCATAGCCCAATCGCCCCCCATCCCACGCGAAAACACAGCCACGCGCCAAGCGGCAGCCCGATGACCCAATAAGCGAGAAAATGGCAGAACATGGGTGTGCGCGTGTCCCCAACGCCGCGCAGAGCACCGGTTGCGACCGTTTGAATTCCATCGAAAAACTGAAAGGCTGCACCGGCCGCAAGTAAGCCGACCGTGCTTTGAATCACGGCCTCGTCCGGGGTGAACAAGCGGGCGATCCCGCGAGGGAAAATCAGCAGCGCTATGCTGGCGCAGGTCATGAAACCAGCGCCAAGAAAGATCGCCGTACCACCGGCGTCTCCGGCTCTGTGGGGATCGTTCCGGCCGAGCGCTTGGCCGACCCGAACGGCCGCAGCGGAAGAGATTCCGAGCGGCACCATATAGGTGAGCGAAACGGTGTTGAGCGCTATTTGATGACTCGCAAGCGGAACCGCACCCAGTTTGGCGATCAGCGTAGTGACCGATGCGAAGACCGCGCTTTCAAGGGTGGTCTGCATCGCCGCCGGAAACCCCAGCGAAATCAGGCGGCGTATTCGCGGCAGATCGACTTCAACAGGGGTATTCAGGAGTTCCGTGCGGTGGCGATGGTCGTACCAAAGAAGGTAGCCGACCAGAACCGCCGCCATGTATGCGCGGGCAATCGCCGTCGACCAAGCGGATCCCACCGCACCCATCGCAGGCGCCCCACCTTTCCCATAAATAAGTATCCAATTACCAAGTGCGTTGATTACGTTCGCGGTGACCAATGCGAATGCTACAGGCTTCACCATGTTCATCGCTTGCAAGCAGCGGCGAACCGCGAAATACAGCAGGAGCGGGAACAACCCGACGACGAGAACCTTGGTGTAAGGAATCGCAAGCCCCAATACGTCCGGGCTAACTTGCACGGAGCGTAGCAGGCGCGGCAAGAGCCAGATCGGCGCCGCCAGTACCGGCGTAAGCGCCATGCTGAGGTAGATGCCATTGACTAGGGAACGATGGCAGTCTTCACGCTTACCGGCGCCGAAGGCTTGGGATACCAATGTGTCCAGCCCTAGAAGCATGCCTCCACCAAACAAGCCGAACACGATAAATATGCTCGATCCAAGGCTCACAGCGCCCATCGCGGTAGCGCTGTTAGACAACCGGCCAACCATCATCGTGTCAACAATACCCATACTCATCCAGCCCACTTCGGCGAGCACCAGTGGCAAGGCGAGACGAAGGGTCGGCGGAAGTTCGGAGCGAAGTGTACGTAGCTTGAGCATGACGCGATGAGCTTCGGCAGTGTAAGCGCGTTAGAGAGAGGGCGCAATTCGGCCGGGTCGTTACGGATCAGTTCCCGAGGGGTAACTTCCCGGACGTTGTAGTCCCGAAGTTCCATTGACCGCGCGCACCGGGCCTCGTAACCTCTCGATAGGGTTAGGTTTCCGCGGTGCGTCTGCCCTGCCGCGAAACAGCCTAGTTTCGGTTGATCCTGTCGGCAAAAAAACAGGGAATCCTGGGAGAAGATTGTGGCGCTGATCAAGGACATCGGTTACGAGCAACGAATGAAAAATATTCGAGCGGGTATCCGTCTGAACTCCCGCGTGGCAGTGGCCGTCGAATGGACCGAAGCGGGCCGCACACTGCGCTCGGAAGGCTACACGCTTGACATTAGCCCGAAGGGTTGCCTGGCCATCTTTCCACAGGGTTTTACCGTCGGTCAGCGGCTGCAGCTCATCAATCTTACGAATCAAAGCACATGCGCCGCGATATTGGTTTGGCGCGGCCACGAAGGCCGCAGCGGATGGGAGCTAGGTCTGGAGCTCGAGAAAATGCCAGTAGATTTCTGGGGCGTCGACTTCTAAAGGGATCGCGATCGCTCCCGCCGAGACCGTTCCCCAAAACGGACCTCCCCGCTTTTCCACCGGCCGTTAATCGAAAATTCACTTTTCCCTTGCCTTAGCCTGTCTCGCAACCTTAAAGTGAGGCTGGGCCTAGGGGGTTCTTAACGGGAGGCACCTATATATAGCAATCCGTTTGCCGGCTCGCGGCAGCGTTACTTTGATCGCACGGAGGGAGGCAGAAGGCCATGACTGCCATCATCACGATCGCGAATCAAAAAGGCGGCGTCGGCAAAACTACCACGGCAATCAATCTGTCCGCTGCAATAGCCGACCGCGGCAAGCGCACTTTATTGATTGATCTCGATCCGCAGGCAAACTCCACCATTGCGTTTTACAATTCTGGCGAGATTCCAGCTTCCATGTTCGATGTGCTTAGCGAAAACCGCGCGGCGATGAGTGCGGTTGTCAAGCCCACTAAGGACCCTATGCTGTTCCTGGGCCCCGGGCGACTGGCCCTGGCTAAGCTCGAACAAGTGCTGGCCGGGCAGTTCGACGCACCCTACCGGTTGAAAGACGCGCTTGCGCCGATTCTGAAAGAGTACGACTACATCGTGTTGGACACGCCGCCTTCACTCGGCATTCTCACCGTCAACGCGCTCGTTGCATCCACGCATCTGATCGTGCCGATTCAAGCCGCATACTTTGCCATCGAAGGCACGGACGATCTGCTGGAGACCTACGAGCGAATTCGGATGCGGCCAAATCCCGGATTGAAAATGCTGGGCGTGGTAATCACGCTGTTCGACAAGCGCACCAATATTTCGCGCGACACCCATGGACAGATTCGAACCGTGTTCGGTGAAACGTTGTTCAAGACGAAAATCAGCAAAAACGTGCGGCTCGAAGAGAGTCCAGCCTACAAAGAAACAGTGTTAACGTTCGCGCCGAAATCGACCGGCGCCGTCGAGTACAGAAAGCTCGCTGGGGAGGTCATTCAACGTGTTGAAGAGGACCGGATTACCCGTCACGCTGAAGATGCGGCATGACGCACACTACGTCGAATCGCTGACAAGTTATAGCGGGGCGGCAATCGGGAGGATGATCCCGGTGGATCAAATCCGTCCCAACCCGGATCAGCCGCGCAAGGCGATCGGCGATCTTCGGGAACTGACGGATTCCATCCGCGAAAAAGGCGTTCTGGAGCCACTCCTGGTGCGATTCGTTCCGCGCGAGGACTGCTACTACATCATTTCGGGCGAACGCCGGTACCACGCGTCGCGAGCGGCGGGGCTTAACGAAGTCCCGTGCATCGAAAAAGTCGCTGACGACGCGGAGACCCTGGAAATCGGGTTGATTGAAAACATTCAGCGCAAGGACCTTACGCCTTTTGAAGAAGCCGACGGGCTGCATCGTCTGGCGACTCAATTTGAGTACACGCATGAGGACGTAGCGAAGAAGATCGGTCGCGCGCGATCATCGGTGACCGAAACGCTCTCGCTGCTGAACATCCCGGAAGCCCTGCGAAAACGATGCGCCGAGCAGGGGATCGCGTCGAAATCCTTATTGCTGCAAATCGCCAGGCAGCCCACCGAGAAGAAGATGATTGAAATGATGCATCGCATCCTTCAGGGCGGACTGACACGCGACGAGGCACGGCGCGAACGTCAAGAAGAACAAGCGGTACCGCACCGGCCGCAACCGTTCATCTTCCAGTTTGAACCGGAGAACGAAACGTTCAAGTTCCGGATTCAATTTAAAAAGAGCCATGTTTCCAGGGATGAATTGATCACCACGCTTCGTGGAATTCTGGCCCAGCTGGAGGGATCATCGGAATCTCACGCAGATTCCACCGCGGCGTAGTTCGGCAAGACTCGACTGCGTGGCGACCGCCTCTGCGTGTTTCTGTTCTTTGCTTTGCCTTTCCTTACCATGCTGGAACTGTCTCCGCTGCAAATGAAGGTTGTCGAGGAGTTGTTTGCCGCGGGGTTTCGTCCTGTGGTGATTCCGCCCTATGAGGGCGCTCTGTGCATGCGTCGCGGCGAGTGTGCGGCGGTTTTGACTCCGGTCCGCAATGCCGGCTTGCGTTTGCTTGCTCCACCGTCTTACATCATCGACGGAAATTTCAGCGTGAAGCTGAGGCGTGGGGATCGGGAGGTCTTTGTTTGGAAGAAGAGTGAACTCGACGCCACTTCTGAGCGGTTGAACGAATTAGCAACTTTTCGCGAGGAACTCACCGCAATCTTGCAAAAGGCATTCACTCAATAAATTCCCTGAATTTGCAATTCCGGTGGACTCCCGGCAAACTGAAATTCCCATGGCCACGTACGACATTGTCTGCATAGGTGCCGGACCCACGGGCTTGGCTTGCGCCATCGAGGCCCGGCGCGCTGGCATGCGACCCTTGGTCATTGACAAGGGTTGCTTGTGCAATTCGATCTACCACTATCCCGTAAATATGGTGTTTTTTTACCACGCCGGAGCTTTTGGAGATTGGCGACCTCCCGCTGGTTTGCGCCGCGGAAAAGCCAACTCGGGTTGAGGCGCTTAAGTATTACCGGCGGGCTGCGGAGCACTATGAACTCGAATTGCGACTCTTCGAATTGGTGCTTCGCGTCGAGGGTACCGACGGAGCGTTCACTGTTTTCACGAAGAACGAGAAGGGCATCCAGCAGGAATACACCGCGAAAAAAATCGTCGTGGCGAGCGGCTACTATGACCTGCCAAATCCGTTGAACCTCCCGGGCGAGGAACTGCCTCACGTTTCCCACTACTACACCGAGCCGCACGAGTATTGGAGAGAGCCGGTAGTGGTTATCGGTGGCAAGAACTCGGCTGCCGAAGCGGCTCTCGATCTATATCGCAACGGCGCGCGAGTGACTCTGGTCCATAGGGACGCGCAACTCGGGGCAACCATCAAGTATTGGGTGAGGCCGGACATCGAGAATCGAATCAAGGCTGGCCAGATTCAAGCACTCTTTCAGACGCAGGTGAAAAAAATCACGAAGGATCAAGTCATCGTGGCCAACGGCGCCGGAGAGAAGTGCCTTCCAGCCCGGCAAGTGTTTGCCTTGACCGGTTATCATCCGGACTTCGACTTTATCGAGAGCCTAGGCGTACATCTCGATCGGGAAACCCGCAAACCAGCACTTGACCCGAACACACTCGAAAGCAATGTGCCCGGCATCCATCTGGCAGGTGTAGTCATCGGGGGAAGGCATACCGGCGAGATTTTCATCGAGAATGGTCGATTCCACGGCAAACAGATTATCGATGCTCTCAGCGGCCGCTGACAGCCAGGTGTACCCTCACAACGGGCGGTGCATCACGAGAGCATCGACGAATCCCAGTTCGGGATGCCGAAATACTCCAGGTAAGCGGCCGACGGTTTTGAATCCGAAACTTTCCCACAATCGAATCGCGCGCTCATTCGTGGCGATCACAAAATTGAACTGCATCGCCCGGTAACCCCGCACTCGAGCCTGGTCCAGCGAGTGGGCGCACATGGAGCGAGCAATGCCGCGACTGGTCGCCCACGGCGCGGTGACGTAGCCACAGTTCGCCACGTGCGAGCCGCCTCCGCGCTGGTTAGGACGGAGAAAGTAAGTGCCCAGCACCGCTCCGCTTTCTTCGGCGACAAAAACTTCGTGCCCCGGCGAAAACCAAGAGGCTAGCGCGTCCTCACGGTTCATGTCCTCCGGAAGGGTATAGGTCTGAGCGGCTCGGATGGTCGGCTCGAGAATGGCCCAGATCGAGTCCGCATCGGTTGGCACTGCAGCGCGGATGTCCATACCTTACTCTCGCGACGCGATACGCAGCGTGTCAACTCGGGTCGGTTTGGCAGGATTTCGAGACTAGCGCGCCGCCGGGACCTCTGCCGGTGTTTTTTCGAGGAGTTGTTCCTTGCGGTAAACCAGCGCGTTGATGTCGTACGTGGCTAACTCAAAACCGTGCCCGTGCGTGATGGCATCCGTTGGACACGCCTCCACGCAATATCCGCAGAAGATGCAGCGCGAATAATCGATGTTGTAAACGCTGGCATAGCGCTCGCCCGCGGAGATGCGGTTCGCGTCGGTATTTTCCGCGGCTTCAATGTAAATGCAATTCGCCGGGCACGCCGCGGCGCAAAGAAAACACCCAACGCATTTCTCCAAGCCGCTTTCATCGCGGTGAAGGACGTGAATGCCGCGATAGCGAGGCTGGAAATGCACCGGCTCATACGGATAATTCTCGGTGACCGTCTTCCGGAACATATTACGGAAGGTGACACTGAACCCCTGCGCGAGCGTCGAGAATGTCTCAGCAACTTCGCGGATAATGGAAGGCATAGGCTAAGAGCTTAACAAACCGCAGCGGAACGGGCAATTCCGTGATTCTTGAATCGATGCGTGGCGCACCACCCCAACACCTTCTCAGGGTGTCGCGATCCCGCGTTTTGCAGCTTCTTTCCCGCAAAATTCCGAGTGTTACCTAATCAATATACTCAGCGCACCGCAAATAGCGGTTCACGGGGCCCGGCCGGCTACAGTCTCGCGCTGAAGTTCTTGTGGCGGGCCGGATATTCGCCCGCGGCTCAACGAGTGGGTTGTGGGTTTCGCTGGGCGGCAAGGCCGCGTCGGGGCCCGACGAGCTTCTCGCGTAGTGCTGTATCCCGTGTATTACCCGGGGGCTCGCGCCGTATGACAAAGCTCGCCAGGTATCAACGAGAAAACCTGGGGTGAACTGGACCGAGCAGATTCGCCACCGCTGCGGAAGAGTTGCTGCGCCGCGGTATGTTTCCACCGCGAAAATATGCCGTCGCTGCGGATACTATTTTTGGAGAACGACGGCATCGCCCACACGCAATGTCTTGCCGGATTCCGACGGCGCCATGCGCGTGTTCGTGGCCAGACGGTAGAAATGATCGAAGTACTCGACGGTGGCCCACGCCGGGAAATGTTCGCGGCGCAGCTCGCTGAAGCGTTTCTGGAAGCCGATCAGGTCCGCGCCGGTATAGGAATCGCGCGGAGGCACGCTGCAGCGTTCGCAGGGATTGCTGCCCTCGAAGTGCACTTCACCGACACGAAATCGTACCGCGTACGTGTCTTTTGGCCCGAAAAGTTGATCTTCCCAGAACGCGGGCACGCCATCGATCTCGAGTGTGGTGCGAAACCGGCGCCGTGCTCCGGCCAAACTGATTTCAGGGAACCAATCGCAGACGGCCTGCAGTGACGCCGTAGAAACGATCGTCGGACCATTGGCCACCGAGTCGTCGGGAAAACCATTTTGTGAATGGCGCACGACGATCTGCTGCTCGAAATACACGCTGAACCATTCCGCGGCGACTTCGTAATCCTGCGGAAAGGCAAATTCTCGGGTGGGAATGTTGCGTCGATCATCCGTCACAGACAGCTTGACGGAACTTACATCCGGCGCGAAGGAGGCACGAATTAGAAATATGGACGGCGCGCGCTTCCCATTCACCCAGCGGTTGTCGACGGTGCAAAGCACCCACGCGCGATCGAGTGCCAAGCCACCACCCGGACCGATGCGTGCCTCATTAACCGAGACGGGATCAAGCGCTTTGATCGGGTGCAAACGTATTCCAGCGAGACGTGGCTGCGCGAGGTGTGAATTCACCGCACAAGTCTAGCAGACGGACGCAGCGAGCCCGCAAACCCAGGCCAGCGGAGGTTCATCAAACCAGCGTCAGTGCGCGGGATAGTCTTTCAGCTCCGGCGGGTTCGGACGGCTGGCCGGAGGCACGATGCCGTTCAGACGCAAATACATCACCAACTGGCCGTAGTGATCGGCGACATGCCATATCGCCAGCCCTGCGAGGCCCAGACGCGTGTTGGGACCCCCGTAAGGACCCTCGATCGGCTCGTACATGTTCTTGCTGGTGACCGCGTTCAGCGAATTGTTCATCGCCGCGAAGGAATTGCGAAGATAGGTCAGCAGTTCGGCGCGCGTTTTCGCCGGGCTCGGTCCGCCCTTATCGCAGCCCGCAGGGGGAGTCTTCCCGTCCAGTTCACTGGCAAATGCGAAGTTCGAGCACGCCACATGCTTCACCTGCTCCGCGAACGTGCGCAGATCGGTCGGGCCAAAGGCAGCTGGCTCTGTGGGCTTACTCGGCATCGCGGGGCGAAATCCATATTTGTCTTCGGGCATAGCTTCGGCAGCGGAACGGAACTCGAACTCCTGCCCACCGAAGGTTCGCATCAGGGCGGTGCCAACGGTTTCGTTGTGGCTCAGCTCCGCAGCGGTTGGTTCGTGCGGTGGAGTTTTCGGCGGCTCCGACGGGGAAGCTTGCGCATGTGCACTAGGTGCTCGAACAATCACGAGCACCAAAGCCGCGGCTAACGGTCTGTATCTCCAATGTGAATGCATCGTCGTGCCCCCCGCGCGCCGGCAATCAAGCGCGCTTTGAGAAGTTTAGCATCCGGCTGCGGGCTAACGTAAAAGGGAAGCCAAATCAACGCTGGGCCGCGCACCAATCGCTGCGCCAAACATTCCAATACAATCGAAGAGGCCAACGATGTCTAAGAAGCTCACGGTTTTGCTGGCGTTGCTTTATGCAGTGCCGGCGATCGCTCAGACCATCATGACGACCACAACGCCGACCTCCACAACACCTGGGGTCGTAAATGTCACCGTACCGCCAAAGGTAGTGACAACGTCCGGTTGCACGGTTGGCCGTTCTTCCGCAGGCACGGTGCCCGTCACCACCGCGGCGAACTGTTCGGAAACCGCGCCGGTGCCAGCTCCGCCTCCTCCACCCGGTCCCACGCCGACTCCAGGTTCCACTCCCGCTGCTTTCCCGGGCGCGCAGGGAGGCGGCTCCGCCTCGCTCGGCGGACGTGGAGGTCGCGTGATCGAGGTGACTAACCTGAATGATTCCGGGGCCGGATCACTGCGCGCTTGCGTGATGGGCAGCGGCCCGCGCACCTGCGTCTTCCGCGTGGCCGGGCTTTTTCCCATCACTTCCGGAGACCTGCGCTTTTCGAATCCCTTCCTGACCGTAGCCGGACAAACAGCCCCGGGCGAAGTCATTCTCGGCGGCCCCACCACCGGCGGCGCACTCTTCGGCGTGTCCACTCACGACGTGATCTTGCGCTATGTCACGCTGAGCCCGGACAACTTCAAAACGCCTTCCGGCCCGGACACTGGCACCACCGGAGTCTGGATCGTCAACTGCCCCGGCAACGGCACAAAAAATACGGGCGGCTGCTACAACATCCTGATCGATCACGTGACCACGCGATGGTCTGGCAACAAAAGCTGGATTACCGGCAGCAACTTCACGCCTGGCGGCAAAAATGGCAATGGAAGCGGCCCGAACCACGACATTACCACCCAGTGGTCACTCGACTACGAGCCGCATGAAGGGCATCCCGTCGGGTATGGCACGGCCACCGATGAAACCTGCGTCGGGACGCGGGCCGACGGCAATTGCCTGTCGCCATTCGAGGTGAACATCGACTTTCACCACAACCTGTTTGTAAACGTGCACCATCGGATCCCGGAAAACTCCAACGGATCCACTCGTTGGGTGAACAACGTCATTTTTGATTGGGGCTGGTATGCGAACGAATGGCTGGGGGCGGAAATCATCGACGCGATCAACAACAAGTACATCACCGGGAACCTCAACTCCAGCGCACAAGCCTTCCCGATCCACTTCACTACCAACAGCCCGGAAATGTCTGGTGCTCCCTCCGTTTATGTTGCCGGAAACATCTTTGGGCCGCATGGCGCGAACACACCGGCCGCAGACCAGTATGGCACGCTGGTCAATCAGATCACCGGCGAGAATGGCAACGAGACTGGGCCTATCCCCGCAAGTTGGGCACGCCCGGCGCCGATGCCGGCCAGCAATGCATTTCCGATCATTCCCGATCCGGCCGCCAACCTCGACACCATTCTGCTACCGACGGTTGGTAACTCTCAGCAGCTTGATTGCAACGGGAATTGGGTGAGCCATCGCGACGCTGCCGACACACGTATCATCGCGCAATATCAAGCCGGAGGGAGCGGCGGCTACTGGCCGAACGGCGTAACCTTCGCCGGCCAGTCAACCATTCCGCAGCCCAGCGCGGACTGGCAGGATTCGCCGGTTGTGAATGGAACGCCGTGCGTCGAGTCCCTTCATGACGGAATCCCAGATCAATGGAAGAAAAGCAATGGCCTGAGCACCACCGATCCGAACCTCTATAAGAAGATCGACGCGAAGACCGGCTATACCTATCTGGAAGAATATCTTGCGGGGAATGCTACCGCAGTCACTCCGCCGCCTGTGCCTGCGCCTGCCGCTACGCCAAGCCCCAGCGGGGCGATGGTCACGCCGGCCAGTAGCGCGACGATTGTGGATGCTCAGACAAACATCTGGACCTTAGGAGCTGCGGTGCCGGTGGCCAGCAATGCGGATTGCGCGCCGAACCCCTGCGGCAACGTGGTCGTGGAAAATGGCACGTCCCAAAATGGAACAGCAGCGACGCTGTTACTCTGGTTCAACAACGCGCTGTACCAGGCCAACGCAGCAGGGAACTGGTGGAGCTGGGACGGGTCGGCGTGGAAGAAGGTGAGTGGCGATCCGCGATCGGCGACACCACCTTCATAGACGCCAACCGTTCCGTGTGGGCTACGAGTCTTAGCTTATCGCTGCGATGACGGCCAGCGTCACAAACTGGGTTTCAAGCTTTATGGTGCCGCGGCGGCGGCGCTGGTCGCGGTGATGGACTTGTAACCGCAGGTGCCCGCTTTGCGCAGCGCTTCCACCGCCTGCGCGGCGGTCATAAGCGGCGTGGTCTGAATGCTTTGCACCGCTCCGCCACCCGCAAAAGCCATGGACAGCGCAGCAGCCGAAATATTGTCGGGCATATCGGTAATCGCAATTACGTCGAATGCGCCGAAAGCGAAAAACGAGATCTGCAACTTGCCGCCAAGCTTTTCGATAGGCGCCCGTATGGCGTCCAGCCGGTCTTGCGGATTTTCCATCAATTTAGCCCAGGCTTCCTTTGTGTAACTGACCTGATGACAAAAATAAGGCATGAAGGTCTCCTTCGGGGCGAACGTTCCGGGTGAGTGGATGCGACTATGCTCTTGAAAACAAAGGGTGTCAAGATTGCGCTAAAGAAGTCAAAAATTATTCCCTAGCTCATGGCGCTTTACTTCTCAGGCCGCTCCTGCTTGAGCTTCCGGCACCGTCTGTGTGCAAGCAAAATTCCCGCGCATCAAGCTCGTATCCTCTACGGGCCGACTCCGGAATCAAACGCGAAACTCCAGGGCCGTCTGAGTATGCAAACGGCCGGGCAGACCGTTTGAAATACACAGAAACACAAAGATTTTGCCTGGCGTAGGGTCCTATAAGTTATATTATGTCAACTAATAAAAGCGACTGAAAACCGCACCTATAGGCCCCGGGAGGTCGCAACCCTTCCCGCTTGTGCCTCCGATGCCTATTGCTTTTTGTCTGCGTTCTTCGAGGACTTCTGTTCAGAAATTTCGTATTGAATGTACTGCTCGAGTAGATGCGGATCGGCTCCAACAAGCTTTCGTCCATCGACGAAAATCGTCGGCGTGCTGCTGACTTCCAATTTCTGACCGTTCGCCCGGCTGGCATCGATGGCGGCGCCGGCTTCGGGGCTCGCCATGCATGCCCGAAACGAATCCGCGTTTAGCCCAGCCTGCCCGGCATACTCGGTCATCTTCATCCAGGCGTTCTCGGCGGAGATGATCTCCTGATGGTCGTAGATTGAGTCATATATCTTCCAGAACGCCGCAGGGTCTTGCTGGTAGGCGCAGCGCCCTGCCAAAGCCGCAGTCCGAGCCCAGGGGTGCAGCACCTCGATAGGAAAATCCTTGAACACCACACGCACCTGCGGATAGTTCCGCAAGATCCCGCGCATCACGTCGTGCAGGCTCCGGCAGACAGGGCACTCGAAGTCCGAAAACTCCACCACGGTCACGGTAGCCTTCGGATCCCCCAAGGATGGCGCATCCTTCAAATCGATCAATGCTCGGTTTTGTGCCAAAGGATCCTTAGCTAGATCGGACACCTCACCGCGAATCAGGTATTTGCCATCCTTGCTGACGTAGAACTTCGCGTCCTCGGCGCCTTCCCCGGTTTTCACGGACACTGAAGTCTCCAGCAAGCCCGCTATTCCGGTTTCCTTCGGCGCCGACACCGTTAGCTGCACATCTGGGCCAAAGGCGTACAGATTGCGCAGATAGGCTTCGATCGTCTTTTGCAGCGGCGTCTGCTCGGGTGTCGCTACCGAAGACGCCGGCTTGCCGGCCACTGGCGGCTTATCCGGCGCAGTCTGCGCCCCACTCGTCGGAGCCAACAGGCCCACCAGCGCAAGAATCGCCGTCACGCTTAGTGATGTGTTCACCGAAGACCTCTTCCTCTTAGGGAATGAACTTTTGTGCGATGGGAAATGGCCGCCCAAACCCAAAAGCCCGCGACGTGATCTTCAGTCCCGGCGCGGATTGTTTGCGCTTGTATTCATTGCGGTCCACATGCAGCGCAATATCCTTCACCAGTTGGAGATCGAAGCCGTAACGATCTGCAATTTCCTGCGGGCTCTTCAGGTCCTCAATATACAGCTTTAGAATTCGGTCCAGGACATCATAGGGCGGCAAGCTGTCTTCGTCCTTCTGATCGGGTCGCAATTCCGCGGAGGGCGGTTTGTCGATGGTCGCTTGGGGAATGAGTTCCCTTTCACGGTTAATGAATTTCGCCAGTTCGTAAACCATCAGCTTGGGCACATCGGAAATCACCGCAAGTCCTCCGGCCATATCGCCGTAGAGCGTGCAATAGCCCACGGCCAACTCCGACTTATTACCAGTGCTGAGCAGCATCGAACCAAATTTATTCGACAGCGCCATTAGGTAGTTGCCGCGAATGCGCGCCTGAATGTTTTCTTCAGCCACACCTTCGGACGTTCCGCCGAACACGGGCGCCAAGGCCTTGCGATACGCGTTAAATACATCCCCAATGGGCAGTGTGATGAGCTCAATGCCCAGCCTGGATGCCAACTCCTTGGCGTCGTTCTTGCTCCCCTCCGAAGAATAGGGTCCCGGCATGGAGACACCCTGCACGTTTTCGGCTCCCAGCGCAGTTACGGCAACAGCGGCCACAACGGCAGAGTCCACACCCCCGCTCAATCCCACCAACACCTTTTTGAAGCCGCATTTGATTACATAGTCGCGCGTGCCAATCACTAGCGCACGGTAGGCATACTCGATTTCTTCGCGAGGCTGAGAATGAATCTCACCCTGCCCGGTCACGGTATCGAACAAAACCAGATCTTCCTCGAACGCGAGCGCTTGCGCCGCCACCTTGCCATCCGCGGTTAGGGCCATACTCGCGCCATCGAAGATCAAGCTATCGTTCCCGCCCACCTGGTTCACGTAGATTACCGGACGGTGGTGGCTCTTGGCGATGGAACGCAGAATGTCGAAACGCAATGATCGCTTGTCAATGGTGTAAGGAGAGGCGGAGATGTTGAGCAGCAAGGTAGTTCCCTGCACAACCAGTTCGGTCACGGGATCGCGGTCGTAACGTGATTCCGGCCAAAATTTCTTTTCGTTCCACACATCTTCACAAATCGTGATCCCCAGTTGCTCGGTTCCGAACTCGTAGTTTGCTTGTTTCTCGGCCGGCTGGAAATACCGCGACTCGTCAAATACGTCGTACGTCGGCAGAAGCATCTTGCTTTGCTCAAAAACAATCTTGCCGCCGCACAGCAGCGCCGCTTTGTTGGCAACCGCCTTTGCTCTCTTGCTCTTCACTCGCCCGGCATAGCCGACGACCGAAGGCAATGGCAGTTTTTTCGCCAACTCCTTCAATTCCTTCAGGTTTCGGTCAATAAATGCCGGGCGCTCGAGAAGATCTTGCGGCGGGTAACCGCACAAACAGAGCTCGGAAAAGACTGCAAGATTAGCATCGCGCTGCTGAGCCTGCTCCGCCAGACTCAGAATGCGGGCAGCATTTCCAGAGAAATCTCCAACCGTGGGATTGAACTGTGCGAGGGCTATTTTCATGCTGGCACTTTAGAATACGGGCGCACTTACGAGATTGCAAACGCGGACACCGCCCGACGTGCACGGTTTATTGTGGTTGGCGATGGCCCACAAATGCCTTCTGAGCGATCAAACTGGCGATTCCCTGTCCTGCTCGCAACTCGCGGTAAAACAGCAATCGAAGCGAAGGAAATGCGGCTCGCAACTCGCCGCATTCCAGTAGATGCTCCGGGTTTTTAGGTCCCCCCGGGAATTCCAGCTGGGCTCGTGTGTACGTTTCAAACAGGAGCATTCCACCCGGCGCAAGCGCCCGCGCGATTGCCTCGAACAGGGAGCGTTGCAAGTATTGAACGCACAAGATCAATGCGAAGGCAGCAACCGCCAAGGTCGCGCGCTCAAGGTCAACTTCCATCAGATGAATCCCGCCGTGGGAAGGGGTGACCGATCCCGAGTACTGCCCACGGTTGGTTCTTAGACCAGACGCGAGTGCGCGCTGCTCCAGAATATCCAGGCCAACCCTCGAACTGTCCACGGCGGTGACGGGCTGCTGTCTAGCCGCGAGTAAAAGCGCGTGCCGCCCGGTTCCGCATGCCAGATCGAGTGCCGGCCCGCGCGGCAGCAACGGAAGCAACTCCAGGACAAAACTGGCAGGCGCGACTACGGTTCCCTGTGTAGCGGCACGGTACCGAGCGTCCCAACCGGACGGCGCGTTGGACAATCCTTTGTACGAATCGCTAGCGGGCATAAAAAAGGCTCCTGAGCCGTAGCCCAGGAGCCGGAGATTCTTCGACCGGCGAGGAGGTCAAGCCGTGACCACCGAACAGTGACTTAAACGCTGAAGGAACTGCCGCAGCCGCAGGTGCTCTTGACGTTGGGGTTATTGAACTTGAACCCCGCACCCTCAACCGTTTCGATGTAATCGATCTCCACACCTTCCAGGTACATGGAGCTCATCTGATCCACGGCTACCTTCAACCCATTGAAGTCCAGCAACTCATCGGTGTCATTGGTCTGATTCTCAAAGGCCATGTGATACTGGAAACCAGAGCAGCCACCGCCGACCACTGCCACGCGCAACGCGACAGGCACGGGGCTCTGCATCTGCATGATTTCCTTGACCTTGGTGCTGGCTACGGGCGTCAAATTGATCATAATTCCCTCTCGACTCCGATTTCGGCAGGGCCGACTTACAAACCCAGTATAGCAAAACCCGGAAACAACTGCATGCGCAACTATGCGTCTCGAAGTTCCTTCCTGGCAACTACTCGCAGGCCAACTTTCGACAACCTCCGGGCCTTCGCATACAATACGATGCAGCCATGACACACAAAGTCACTTTGATCCCTGGAGAAGGCATCGGACCCGAGGTTGCCGAAGCCACCAAGCGCGTCTTGGGTGCCGCCGGCGTCCAAATTGATTGGGAAGTGCTCGAAGCACGGACGGACAAAACCACCGAAGCGGGCCAGCTCGTCAACCAGGGTGCGGTCGAATCGGTGCGCCGCAACCATGTGGCCCTAAAAGGACCCATGGGCACGGCCATCGCGGGCGGCGCTCCCAGCGTGAACGTGGCGCTGCGCAAAACCCTCGATTTGTATGCGAATCTTCGCCCCGTCAAGAACCTGCCGGGAGTGAAGTCGCGTTTTGAAAACGTCGATATCGTGCTGGTCCGTGAAAATACAGAAGACTTGTACTCCGGCCTCGAGCACGAAGTCGTTCCCGGTGTCGTGGAAAGCCTGAAGATCATCACCGAGCGCGCTTCCACGCGAATCGCCAAATTTGCGTTCGCGTACGCCAGAACGAACGGCCGCAAGAAGATTCACGCCATCCACAAAGCCAACATCATGAAGCTGTCGGACGGCCTTTTTCTGAAATCCATCCGCGCAGTAGCTCCCCAATACCCTGAGATCGAATATAAAGAAATGATCGTGGACAACGCCTGCATGCAAATGGTACTGGACCCCGGACAATTCGACATGCTGCTCCTGCCAAATCTTTACGGCGACGTGATGAGCGATTTGGCGGCGGGCCTGGTGGGAGGCTTAGGGGTAGTGCCCAGCGGAAACATCGGCGACGACTGCGCCATGTTCGAAGCCGTACACGGCACCGCCCCAGACATCGCCGGCAAAGGCTTCGCGAATCCCACAGCACTGCTGATGAGCGGGATCATGATGCTGAAACATCTAGGTGAACGCCCAGCGGCTTTCAGTATTGAAGCGGCCCTGGAAAGAGTCTACCGCGAGGGCAAGAAAGTAACTCGCGACGTCGGCGGCACCGCTGGAACCGAAGAATTTACCGACGCCGTTATTGCAGCCCTCGCCCCCGTCCCAGCGTCACGCTAACTGCCACGGTAGCGCCACCGTAGCCGCTCTGGTTCACTCTGAGCCTCGAAGGGTCAAGACGGCGGGGTTGAGAGCAAATACAGGCACCTTCGTTGAGGCCGCCCGGCAACTCGCGCACTCTAGCTCTTTGGCACATAAATCTGGTACACCATCCAATAGACAATCACACCAGTCACGCAAACATAAAACCAAAGCGGCAAAGTCCATCGCGCGATAACGCGATGCCTGTCAAATTTTTGCAACCATGCCCGACGCAATGTCATCAGGATCATGGGCACAATCACGATCGCCAAAAGCGTGTGCGTGCCCAGCAGCACGAAATAAAAAGGCCGAACCCAACCCTGCCCTTGAAAAGCGACATGCCCCACGCGGTAGTGATAGATGAGGTAGGAAACAAGAAACACGGAAGACACGACGAACGCCGAAATCATAAACGCCTTATGGACTGCGACCTTCCCGCTGCGAATCGCCGCGTACCCACATGCCAGCAGAATCCCGCTGGTGCCGTTTAGAGATGCGTTGAGCGCCGCCTGTGAAAACATAGTCCCTTCTCGGAAGCGTCTGCAAGCGCCGGGATTTAGCCCGGCGAAGGGCACGAGTTCAAAATGAGAGAGCCTGCATAAGGCTCAGCGAGGAATCTTGTCGTAAACCATCAGTCCAAGCAGCAAGGGAATGTGCATAACCGTGGCGTGCATCAGCCACTTCGCCCGAACATTCGTTCTTAAGTTGGCCGCCCAAAGGCAGACCTGCAGCAGCGCAACGCTCACCACCAGGGCCCCGAAAAAATACAAAACGCCGGCAAGACCCACAACCGCCGGGAGCAAAGCTACCGCTATCAGCGCGGCGGCCGTGAAGATAATCTGCCGAAAGGTGCGCTTTCCTTCCGGGTCCACCACCGGAAGCATCAGAATTCCCGCGCGCGCGTAATCTTCGCGATACATCCACGCGATCGCGTGAAAGTGTGGAAACTGCCAGAGGAAAAGAATCCCAAACAATAGCCAAGCGCCGAGATCCAACGAACCGCTGGCCGCCACCCATCCAATCATCGGAGGAATTGCTCCGGGAAACGCGCCGACAAACGTCGCCCACACGGTGCGCTTTTTAAGAGGCGTGTAAGCCAGCAAGTAGCTAAGACAGGTCGCCACACCTAAAGCGGACGCCAGCGGTCCAGCGGTGAAGTACAAATCGAGGGCACCAGCAACGCTCAACGCCACGCCGAAAATCAACGCCTCGCGTGGCTGCAGCACGCCACTCGGCAGCGGTCGCGAAGCCGTACGGCGCATGTAACGATCCGACTCGCGTTCAATGTAGTGATTCAGCGCCGCTGTGCCCGCCGCGATCAGCATCGTCGCGAACACGGTCTGAATCATGTTCAGCCAATTGACCGGGCCCCGCGCTCCCATGTAGTAGCCCGCAGCGGTCGTTATCAAGACAAGAAAGGAAACGTCCGGTTTCGTCAGCGCCACGTAGGCATTCGCCCGCGACCCTAGCGCCAGCTCGGTAGAGCGAACGGTGCTCACTAGACAGCCACCTGGCGGGGTGCCGCAGCCGCGACTTCCCTGCCACGCGGAACTATTCGGTAGCAGATCAAAACAATGAACACGGAAAACGCAAACAGCAGCGCCCCCACAACCGTGTGGATCACCGTCGCCCACACCATGACAGGCATGGGCTGCGCCGCACCCACCGTGGCGATTCGTGACCAGTACGCTGCTAGACCCAGCAGGAATTGAATGCCAAATATCGCGTGAAGCAGAATCCGCGCACGCGAAAGTTCCGGCGATGCTCCGAAGCGCTTCCGCAAAACGATAGCGGTCCAGATCACCATGCCCATGACTACAAATGCTCCTGCGACATGCGGCCACAAGGGAATTTCCTGGTGCCTGAATCCCGCGCCCAGCACGACTTGAAAGAAGATCACTTCCGCATTCGCAATCGCCACCGTATGAATCGACGGACTGCCGCTATCTGCAAGCTGCGGTTGTTCGGTGACCCACCATCGACTGGTGAACACCGCAATGGACAGCAGCGCTCCAAATACAATCTGTGCAAAACACGCGTGGATCACCGGCAGCCAATAATGCAACAGCTGCCTCACCACTTCGCCGCCCAATACCGCCTGCACCGCGATACCCGCGACCGCGACGACTCCGAACCAGCGCAACCAGCGGCGGCCGTCTTTGATCCAAATCAGAATGGCCAGCGCCAGGGTGAAAATGCCCAAACCACCTGCAATCACGCGGTGAGAGTGCTCAAAAAACGCTCCCCCCGCCAGCATCCTCAGCGACGGAAACCACGTCCCGAACGACTTCGGCCAATCCGGTACCGACAGCGCGGCGTCATTGGAGGTCACCAGCGCTCCAGCAATGAAAAGGAGAACCGTCCATGCGACCACAAACTTCGCAAAACGATGAACACCGGGGTTGTAGTTCGACGTCATGAAATAAGGCTCATACGCGGCAAATTATACTCCAGTGAGCATTTCGATGCGTGCGCTGCGCAAGAAACGAATGGATTACTGATGTTTATCACGCCGTTGGGGCTTCTTGCAATGTCGCGGATCGGGTCGCAATCCCGACGGCATCCAGAACCAGCTCTTTCAGCGCTCCAATGAACAAGGGCGAATCCCCAACCGCCGGCATCATGCGGAACCTTTGAATGCCGACCTTCTTGGCCTCGTCGCGCGCCTCGATGTTGATCTCGTGTAGCGTCTCGATATGCTCGGTAACAAACGAAATCGGCACGACCAGCATCTCTTTCACGCCTTCGTGGCCAAGCCGCTCGATGGTTCCTGTCAGCGGAGGCTGCAGCCATTTCGCCGGGCCTACACGGCTTTGGTAGCAAAGCAAATGGGTGCGCGGCCAACCCGTATGTTCCCGCGCCCCCGCTGCGCAAACCAGCCGCACCGTTTCTTCGATTTGCTTGGGGTACGGGTCGCCCTTTTCCACTAGACTCATGGGCAAGCCGTGCGCGCTGAATACCAAATGGATGCGCGAGCTATCCGGAAACTGCCGCAGAATCGACCCAATCCGTTGCACCACCGCTTGCACATATTGGGGATGATCGTAAAACTGCCCAACGGTAGACACCCGGGGGCCGCCATTGGACTGGCCATAGATTCGTCGCCACTCTTTCAAACTGCTCAGCGTCGTCGCGTACGAAAACTGCGGATACAACGGCAGGAGCACGATCTCGTCCAGCGGCGCAGCCTTCCGCAAACTCTCGACGGCCTCGGCCGTCATCGGATGCCAATACCGCATCGCCGTAACAGCCACTGGATCGATGTACGGAGAAACGGCAGCGACCAAGCGCATCCGCTGGCGTTCTGTCAGCAATCCGATCGGCGACCGCCGCCCGATCTCCGTGTACTTCCCCGCAACGGGAATCGATCGCCGCGAAGAGATCAATTTCGCTAGCGGCTTGCGCAGAAAACCCAGCGGCCCCATCGGGATGATGTCTGGGTCGAGAAACAAATTCAGAAGAAATGGCTCGACGGCTTGCAGCGAATCCGGCCCACCCAGCTGAAACAGCACAATCCCGACGCGCTTCTTCCCCGCCATGCTACTTCCCTCGATTGAGCGAACTCTTCAACCGCTCGATTTCTTCGCGCAGCGCGGCAGTGCGACGCGCAACCGTAAGATAAAATACGAAAAAAATAGCCCAGGCAATCATGTACGCCGCAAACAAACTGTCGAGATTTTTCACGCGACCTCCATTTGGCGCCGCATCGTCTCGACGTCTCCTCGCATCGCCTCCAGCAGGTAGCGCTGGCGCAGCAGCAACGTCATCAAAGCGAGCATCGCAAACCACATAAAGAAAAGAACCTTATACATCAGCGGATCAAGCCCGGAGCCAGGCTCACCCATGATGATCGGTTGTGGGTGTTGCGTTCGCCACCAACGAATCGATCCAAAAACCAGCGGCACATCCACAAAGGCGAATATACCAAATAGCGCGCTCAACAATGCCCGCCGGTCCGGTTCTTCGATCAGCGTCCGCAAAAGCAAATAAGAAACATAAAGCAGCCACAGGACAAACGTTGAAGTCAGCCGCGCGTCCCAAGTCCACCAGATGCCCCAAACAGGATGCGCCCAGATTGGCCCCGTCACCAACACCACGGTGGTGAACACCAAACCCGTCTCCGCCGCCGAAACACCCAGCCAGTCCCACTTCGGCTGCCTGCGCCAGACGTACAACACGTTCGCGATGAACGAAATAAAAAATGCCGTCAGGCCGGTCCACGCGCTCGCCACATGTAGAAACAAAATGCGGTAGATCAAGCCTTGCTTGGCATCCGTCGGGGCAATGAAAAACGCCGCGTAGGCCCCAGCGCCGAGGAGCAACACAACGACCGCAATAAACAGCAGGTTCTTCATGAGGGCTACTCCTCCAGAAGATACTCTCCGAAAAGCCACAACGTCGTCAAAAAAACCAAGTCGAATACCGCCAGAAACCCTATTCCTTTCCACTGGACGTACGGCGCACGATCAAGAAGCGCCCCGGTGACCTCCGTGCTGGCTACCAGAATCGGCGTCAGCAGCGGTAGCAGCAGCAGTGGCAAGAGCAATTCGCGCATGCGAGCTTGTGCCGAGATTGCGGAAAGAGCTGTTCCAGCAACCGAAATTCCCAAACTACCCAGAAAAAACACCAACACAAGCCAATGAAGCACCGGCAGCACCGACACGTTGTACATCATGGCGAATACGGGCAGCAACAGCAGTTCGGTAAGCAGCAAGAACAGTGTATTGGCAGCCAGCTTTGCTAGAAAGATCGCGAAGGGGTCAGACACCGACAGGCGCAGCGCGCTCAACGTGTCATTGTTTTGCTCGCGCAAAAAACACGGTTGCAGCATGAGCGACGCCGCAAACAAGAATGCCAACCAGAGAAGCCCCGATCCGAACCGCCGCGCCTCATCCGACATGGGGTCGAACGTAAAGCTGAACAGCACGAGCACAATCAGAATGAAGACGATGGTAGTGGTCAGAAGCTCGCGCGAGCGAAACTCGGTTCGCAGCTCCTTGCCGAGCAGAATCGTGGTGTTTGCCAAAAGGCTCATCTACGCATCGGTAAACGCCAATATCGAGCGAACGCTGCTACCGGTTCGCGTATCGGCTACGATCGCTCCGGCGTCGAGCCGTAAAGCGCGGGTCGCCAGCGAAGAAATTTCCGATTCGCCGTGCAAGCTCATCAGCATGGTGCACCCTGCGTCTCGCATACGTCGTACCGTTTCTGCCAGCCAGGCGATTCCCTGCGGATCGAGCCCGGTCCCCGGCTCGTCCAGCAGCAGGATTCCTGGCGCACGCAGCAGTGCCCTCGCAATGGCCACCCGTTGTCGCATTCCGCGAGAAAATGTGCGCACCAGCGAATCCCGGCGCTCGAACAGGCCGACCTCGTGTAACAGTTCCTCGGCGCGTTTCGCCGGCTCGGCGACTCCCTGAAGTCGCGCGAATAGCACCAAATTTTCTTCGGCGGTCAGCTCGTCGTACACCATGGTGGCGTGAGCGACAAATGCTGCGTTCCTCTCGGCGATGATCTCCCTACCCTGCGCCAGAGAGAAGCTCACCTTGCCCGAGGATGGTCGTACCAGACCGGCGGCAATCCGGAGCAGCGTGGTTTTCCCCGAACCATTGCGCCCGGCGAGTGCCACGCACTCCCCGGAGGCAACCTCCAGGGACACGCGGCGCAACGCGTACAAGCCGCCATATCTTTTATCGATAGATTCAAACCGGACGGTCGGCGGGCAAACTGCTTGCGGCGTCAAAGAAGGCCCTCGCGGCGGCGAAGCAACGCAGGCACCCTCAGCCTCGCACGAGATCGCGGAGCACTTTTTCCGCCCGCGCGCGCTCCTGCGCGTACTCTGCTTCGGAGATCGTACCCGCCTGCCGCCGCAGTTCCAGCCGGAAGATCTGATCTTTCAGCGAATCGAGGCTCACGCCCACGGCGGCATCGAGCTCCTCCAGTTTCGCAGGAGCGGGCGCTGTCGCGACAATGTTGGCTTTTTTCGGCTTCACCGGTGCTTCATTCGCACCGCCGACGGGCGCGCCGCCTGCCACCGCTACAACTGGTCTACGCGCCAGCAAAATCGCGCCCAACGCGAAAAGACCCAGAAAGCCGCCGATCAATGGCCACTTCAAAACGTCCAGTCGACCTGGAATCTGCTCCACGGTCACCGGACCCGCGACCGGGCCTCCGCCCTGCTGGGCTTGCGGCGCGGAACCCGCTTCCGAGTCCCCTCTTGCATTTTGTGGTGGCGCGGTACCCGAAACATTGACGGCGAACTCCGTATTGGCGGGTAAGCTTTCGCGACCGTAAATGTTCATTCCCTGTTCCTGGCCGCCAGGCTCGAGGCCGTCGCCACTGACCTGTACACTTGGCGCCGCGAGAACCAGCAACTTCGCTCCCGGATACACGGTCGGAAATTTTACCGTGGCTGTGCTTCCCGCGTAGGGCAACTCGTAGGAATAGCGCACGCCGTTCTCGCCGGGACGAAAGGCAAACGCAATCGCATAACGGTTCTTTGTCTTATCGATAGTGGCCTGCACCACCGGCATCCCGGATGGCCCCCATGCCGCAGCCTGTTGCAGGTTGGCCTTGTCGGGCACTGCAAAATTAAAATTGCCGTCAGCCCGGAAATAGGCTTGTTTCGGGTTGGAATTGTTCTGCACCGAATACTCTTCACCGACGATCAGGTTCGATCCGTTGGGCTGCAAGATGACGATGTGCGTTGGAACTGTGATCGTCTTGGGGTCCTGAGTCGGATCGAAAATCTCGACCTCAATCTCGTTCTTTCCTGGAGGCACCGGTTGGTGAAAATTAACGCCGTGAAAAACGGCGCGAATCAGCATGGGTTGCGCACCCAGGGAAGGATGCTCGAAGGTGAATTGCCCTTGCGAATCCGTCTTGGAATTGGCAACCGGCTGCATGCCACCTTGCAATTGAATCAGAATCACTTCGATGCCGGCCCCGGCCTTCCCCGTCGTGCCGTTCTTGACAATTCCGTGAACAGTTCCCGCCTGCGCAAAGCCGATCGGCGCAAAAGCAAAAACGAGCAGCAAACCCAGTCGTTGGACATTTCGCATCATCGCGCGCCACGCTCCGCGTCCGCAGGACGTGCTCCGCGCGGCCGGCGTACCTGCGCTTCCGTTACCTGATCAATCTCCGCCAGCACCATCGCAGCGTCATTTTCAAGCCCAGCTTTCATCGCCTCAAAATCGCCCTCGGAATATTTTCCGGAGCGAAATTCAAATCGCAGGTCCCGCAAGTTGTCGTAGATGGTGTCTCGCTGCTCCATCAATTGATCCAGCTTGGTCCGGTGCGGAGCAAGATCGGAAGCGTCCGGCTGAATGTAAAATATGAAAAGCAGCGTCGCCATGGCCAGGGCCAGGCAGGCGCCCAGGACGGCTCCGTCGGCGGAAGTGATCACAAGCAGTAAGGAAGCAGAAACCAAGCTGGCGATCATCAATCCTCGGTGTCACGCGCAACGCGTCGCCGCGCTCGCTCCAACTCTTCCGGCGTAACTCCGGAAGGCCCGGCGGCAGCCGGGGTAAGCAGTCGCGAACGCCATCGCGAAATAATGAAAATTACAAGCAATGTGCCAACCAGGAGGTAGACGCTCGGCAAAACCCAGGCCACCAGGCTCAATCCCGATTTGGGCGGCTCCGCATAAACCTTCGTACCAAATTCCTGGACGAAACCCTGGGTGATCACGTCCTCGGAATCTCCACGGGCAACCGATTGATCCAACTCTTTCAACATCGCCGTCGAAGTCGTGCATCCCACATGGTTGCACTGCGTCAGCACCTGGTTGCAACCGCACATGCACATGAACTTGCCGCCAATTTGCTTGGCGCGGTCCACCTGAGCGGCAGCGGGCACAGGGAGCGCAACAGCGGCGATGCCAACAACGCAAAATAGAAAAGCCTTGAGGCGGCGAGGTTTAATCATGTCCTTCACGCAGTGTGACCGAGGGCGCCAGCGATGGTGACATCGGAAGCGCAGCCGAGGGCTCTTGGGCTCCAGATAACGCGAGAACCGCTCGGCGATTCGGCAGTAGCGTAACAATCGTACCCAGTACCACGATCGCGCCGCCAAACCAGATCCATTTCACCAGCGGATTCAAATAAGCATGAATGACCGGCGTCTGGTTGTCCGGGCTCTGCCCCGCATAGACAACGTATAAATCGTGGCGGAGTGTCGAGTAAATCGCTACCATGGTCCCGGACTGCTCGTTAGTTTGGAAGAAGCGCCTCTCCGGATAGAGCATCATCAGCGGCTTGTGGTCGCGCATCACTTCCACCACCATGCGCTCCGCAGTGTAATTTCTCTCGGGCTTGGACTCGAAGCTTTGCAGCAGCAGGGTGTAGGGCCCGATCTGGAGAGTCGAACCGATCTGCATTTCCTTTTGCACGTCCTTGTTAAACGCAGCACCCGCCAATCCAACGAAAATCAGCACCATTCCCATGTGCACGATGTATCCGCCGTAGCGACGCGTGTTGCGCATCGTCAAATCTACAGCGGAAGCCGCGAACGAAGCACCCGAACGCGCCCGGACTACTCTCGCGCCCCGATAGAATTCCATGCCAATCGTGGTGGCCACAAAAACACACAGAATCAAGCAAACCAGCGAATAAAACTCGTGAACGCCAAACGCAAACACGACCACGCCCACGACCAGGCTGAATACCGACGGCCAGCCAAAATTACGCTTCAGGCTCTCTGTTGAAGTCTTCCGCCAAGCCAGTAAGGGGCCGACGCCGGTCAGGAAAAGGAGCAGCAATCCGATCGGGATATTCACCTTGTTGAAGAAAGGCGCACCCACGCTGATCCGCGACCCCGACAACCATTCCGAAAATACCGGGAACAACGTTCCGGACAGAACCGCGACGCAGGACACCAGCAGGATAAGATTGTTGAACAGAAAGCTCGATTCCCGCGACACGATCGAATCGAGTTGGTTCTCGCTCTTCAAATAATCGCGGTTCTTTACGTACGCAACGAAGCACACCACCAGGATCAGCGAGAGGAATCCGACAAACCAGTTCCCGATGCTCGATTGCGCAAAAGCATGCACCGAACTGACAATCCCGCTACGCGTCAGCGTCGTTCCCAGAATGCACAGCATGAACGTCAGAAAAACTAGCCAGACGTTCCACACCTTCATCATGCCGCGCTTTTCCTGCATCATCACCGAATGCAGGAACGCCGTGCCCGTCAACCACGGGAGCAAGGAGGCATTTTCGACCGGGTCCCACCCCCAATAACCGCCCCAACCCAGCACCGCATACGCCCAGTGCGCCCCCAACAAAACGCCAGCCGTCTGAAAGCACCAGGCGATCATCGTCCACTTTCGGGTCAAATGGATCCACTTCTCGCCGGGATAACGAGCCAGCAAGGCCCCGAGGGCGAAAGCGAATGGGATCGTAAATCCGGTGTAACCCGAATAAAGATTCGGCGGATGGATCACCATCTCCGGATACTGCAACAGCGGGTTCAGCCCATTGCCATCGGCGCGAGTGAAAATTTCCAGGGCACCATTCGCTCCCGGAGAAGCGAGCACTTTGAAAGGGCTCGCAACAAAGTTGTTCAATGTCAGGAAAAAAATCTGCACACCGGCCAGGACGACGCCTACGTAAGGCATCAGTTCCCCGTTTTTGTTTCGGTAGGCGAACAACGCGGAGAAAACGTAAATGGCGAGCAGGAAACTCCAGAAAAGCAGTGAGCCTTCCTGGCCGGACCAGAGCGCAGCGATTTTATAGAACGTCGAAAGATCGCGATTGCTGTGCGCGACTACGTAGGCGACCCAGTAACTGTCGCTGAAAAAAAGATAAACCAGGCTGAAGGTAGCGATGAAAATCAGTCCGCAGGTCGCCATCCCTGCTTGTCTCGCGCTCTTGACCAGGAGCGGATGACGCGTCCGAATCGCGAAGATGCCGCCTACGAACGCATAGACCGCGCAAACGAAAGCCAACAGGAGTGCAAATGATCCGAATACATCCACCTAAAGCCCGCCTTCCCCCGGCTGCGTTGCGCGCGCTGCCCTGTTACATTGCGCTGTTGCGCTGGCCCGCATCGGTTCCCGTTTCCGCTGACTTCGCCGGTGGTCCGGCTGTCGGCGCCGCCTCGTACTTGGACGCGCACTTGGCTTGGACGCGCTCGGCCACGAAGCTTCCGTTTTTCGCCAGGCTTCCCTCAACCAGTGCCTGCGACTTGTCTACGAATGTGTCGGGCAGCGGATCGTTGCCAACGTAACTGACCGCCAGAGACTTGCCTTCTCCATTCAGGACGAAATCGACCCGCCCCGCCAGCCGGTGAATACTTCCCGGCTCAACCGTTCCGCCGACACGCAACCGGTGACCGCGCGCGGCGCCCTGCAAATTCGGCAACTCGGCAATCGTGTGGTAGTACGTCTTGCTTTCGCCGTAGCCGAGCCACGCCAAAAAGGCCATCGACACAACGATGACGCCGACGCCGATCCCGAATTTCGCCCGTCTTTGCAAAGTTGGTACTCCGGCGCGTGGTACTTCACGCTCAAACGCGATTCTACCATAGCCCAAACTGGAGTATAGCGACCATAGGGTCAGGTGCCGGACAGAACCATGGACAGGTAGGTGTGCTCGTCAACCGGAGGCTAACGAGCTGGAGCCGCGTTGCCACTGAGGAGGTCACGGAGACGGGCGGCCGTTTGATCGGGTGTCTCGCCATCCAAAGCAAACGGCTTGCCCGCGTCCAGTAGCACGACGCACCCCAAGGTGGCAACGGTGAGGGATTCCAGCAGGGGCGTAAGAGCGAGCGAAATCGGTACGATCCGCTTCGGTCTCAATGATCGCCGAATCCGCGCCAGCAGGGCAGGTAGCCGCGAGGTAAGTAGCTCCCGCACCGCGGATGGATGGTTGACGCCGTCTTCTAACGGGCATTCCAGCGCATACGTCAACAGGAACCCTCCGCGCTGAAATTCGGCCATGACCGCTTCTGACGATTTTCCAGCCGGTGAGATACCGGTTGCGGTCAGCACATACTTCGCCTCACCCTTGAACGTTCCTACCGGGGCGTACAGAAATTCCACGTCATCTTTCGGAGCAGCCGCCCCAAGCAGCACGGCGGCAATATGCACGGGCCGGTAGCGGGTAGTCCACTCCAGCCTTTGCAGACGCTTGGCAACATGCTCGGAAGACGCCGGCTGGCCGCAACCGTCGCACAACAATACCTTTGTGTTAGTCATCAGGACCCGTGGAATCGTAATCGAGGTAAAGATGAAGCGCAAACCAGGCGGCTTGAAAGCTCCTTCTATGGTCGAGAGCAACCGTGGCTGCAGCGAGGCTTCCGCCCGCTTTCTCGCGATTTCTCGCAGACTCGAGCCTTAAACCGTTTCGTCAGCTCTCGGTGCCCAGGCACCGCGCTATCTCTTTTGTTTTGAAATCGTTGCGCAAAACATCGGGGGAGGCAGTCCAGAAGTCCGAACGCATGAGGCTACAGACGGGGACTTTCGGCGGCGGATGTGCGCCGGGGGTGATTAGGGTGTTGGGGTCGCACAACCGCCGCCACGCGATTCGTACCACAGCGTATGCGGTTTTAAACACCGTTTGGCAGAAACAGTTGCAGGGCGAACTCGGCACGGCATGCCCGTGGAAGCGAGGATTTACTGACTAACCGGCGCGTCCGAAGGCAATTTCGCCCGCAAGCACCACTTCAGTTCCTGGCTGAGTTCGGTAATTTCCATCCCGGCCATCACGATGAATTTGCAACTGAGCATCTCTCGAGGCTCGTCATCGTCGGGCAGTTGGCAGGTAACCCGGCAATATTGGCATTCCTGGTTCCAACAGAACCTTCCATACGGGATCGTTTCTGGGCTGATGAATTGGAAGCAGCGCAGCAGGGAGTTCCGTTCCGGCACCTGGAACTTCTTGCCGTGGATTGTGATTTCCACGAGCTTTTCATACGGACGGAAAGGTTCCGACATAATAAGTGCTGTTCTCCTGCGCCGGCCGCTGCTTCGCAGCACTCGTCCCCAGCACCGGCGCGCTTTGCATGATGACTCACCCAGAATAAACCTGGCATCGGGACGCTACAACGCCGGCTCTAGGCAACGTTACGAATGTGCTACCGGGGTGCAGGAGGGTGGGGAAACGAAAAAGTTGACCTGCTACTTAGCTGCCTAGGTCGAAGAACTGGCCCATCTTGCGGAATTTTTCATAACGCGCGTCTAGCAGATCCTTTGTCGATTCATTCGTGAGGGCCACCAATTGGCGGTCCAGCACGATGTCCAGCAATCGCGCCGTCGCTTCATACGAAATGTGTGCGCCACCCTCGGGCTCCGGTACGATTTCATCAACGATCCCCAACGCTTTCAGATCGTTTGCCGTGATTTTCAAGGCCACCGCCGCCGTCTCCGCCTTGGACGCGTCGCGCCACATGATCGCCGCGCAACCCTCCGGGGAAATCACCGAGTAAAAACTGTTTTCCAGGATGTTGACGCGATCCCCGACGGCAATCGCCAACGCGCCGCCCGAGCCCCCTTCGCCCGTCACGGTCACGATAATCGGCACGGGAAGGCGCGCCATCTCCCGTAAGTTCTTGGCGATCGCTTCTGCTTGCCCGCGTTCTTCGGCGTCGATGCCGGGATAGGCCCCCTGCGTGTCGATAAACGTGAACACTGGTTTGTTGAACTTTGCGGCCAGCTCCATCACCCGGAGTGCTTTGCGATAGCCTTCCGGCTTGGGCTGGCCGAAGTTCCGCAACAGTCGTTGCTTTGTGTCGCGCCCCTTTTGATGTCCGATGACCGCAACGGGTCTGCCGTGAAATTTGGCCAAGCCCGCCACAATAGCTTTGTCATCGCCATACGCGCGATCTCCGTGCAGCTCGACGAACTCCGTGAACAGCAAGCCAACGAAGTCCTGCGTATACGGGCGCTGCGGATGGCGGGCAATCTGGGCGCGCTGCCACGGGCCGAGATGCGCGTAAAACTCGTGGCGTAATTCCGCGACTTGCTGCCGAATGCGTTCGAGCTCCGCTTCAGCCGTTGGGCTGTTGGCGAGGCTTCGCAACTCCTCGACGTCTTTCTCGAGGCGATCGATGGCCCGTTGCCGGTCGCCGGGCTCAGGAACCATCCTTTGCTTTTCTTTGTGAGCCATCACATCACCAGATCGATCGACTGGCCACCGCAAACCTCGCGAATGGCCGTCACCAACTCCGCCGAGAGCTGCACCCGCCGTTGAACTTCCATTTGCGCTACCGTCCCGTCGGGCCTTAGCAGGTCGAAGATTACCGGATTTCGACCCGGAAAAGACGCGAATATATCCTGCAGACGGTCCACCAGATCCTCGGGGCAATTCTCTAAATTCATACGAATGCGCACGCTCGACGCGGCTTGCGATTCGCCAAGCCCTTCTAACACCCGAGCTTCCTGAAGGGACAGCCGGGTTCCCGATTCCTCAACCTGCACGCGAACCTTCATCAGCAGGGGCAGGCGAGGTTTAAGCGTGTTCTCCAACTTTCCAAACGCTTCCGGGAAAGCGAGGAGCTCTTGTATTCCGGTCATGTCCTGAATCGTGTAGATCGCCCAACGAGCGCCTTTCTTTGAACGCATCGGCCTCACGCCGACAATCAAAGCGGCCACCGTGATTTCCTTTCCATTGCGCTGGCCTTCCACTTCGCCCAGAGAAACCGTTTTCAATTCCTGCAAACGTGACGCGTATTTGGCAAGCGGATGACCTGAAACGTAGAAGCCCAACATGGCGTACTCGCTGGCAAGCCGCTCTTCTTCGCTCCAAGGCGCAGCGTCACGCATCTCAAACGCCACGGGCGCCGGCGCTGCCGCGGTAGCAAACAATCCATGCTGCCCCGATTCTCGATTGCGGGTGGCGCGCTGTAGTGCCGCCACAGCATCGTCCACCGATGCCAGCATGCTTTCGCGCGGGCCCAGACAATCCACTGCGCCAGACTTGATCAGGCTCTCGAATACCCGCTTGTTCAGAAAGCGCGACTCGATACGCTCGCAGAAAGCGTACAACGACCGGAATTCGCCCTGGCTCAGCCGCGACTCGCGAATTGCCTTGGCCGTGTTCTCGCCCACGTTCTTGATCGCCGCCAACCCGAAGCGAATCGCTTCTCCAACTGGAGTAAAGTACAAATCGCTCTCGTTCACGTCCGGCGGGAGGATCGAAATACTCATGCCTCTCGCTTCGTTGATATATTTCACGGCTTTGTCCGCGTTGCCCGTTTCTGACGTAAGCAGCGCCGCCATGAACTCAACCGGATAGTGTGTTTTCAAATAGGCCGTCTGATACGCCAGGAGAGCGTAGGCGCAAGAGTGCGATTTGTTGAACCCGTAGCCGGCAAACTCTTCCATTAGATTGAAAATCCGGTCGGCCTTTTTCTCCGGGATTTTATTGGTCGCGCAGCCCGCCATGAACTTTGCGCGCTGCGCCGCCATTTCTTCCTTTTTCTTCTTGCCCATGGCGCGGCGAAGAATGTCGGCTTCTCCCAGCGAAAAACTCGCCAGCTTGTTGGCGATCTGCATCACTTGTTCCTGATAAAGGATTACGCCGTACGTTTCTTCCAAGATATCTTTGAGCTGTGGCAATTCGTAGCTGACCTTCGTCTTCCCGTGCTTCCGATTGATAAAGTCATCGATCATGCCGCCCTGGATTGGGCCTGGACGGTAAAGCGCGTTGAGCGCCGTCAAGTCTTCGATTCGCGTAGGTTGATAGCGGCGCAAAATGTCGCGCATCCCGTGCGATTCAAACTGGAAGATCGCGGTCGTGTCACCACGCGTGAAGAGTTTGTAGGTGTCCGCATCATCCAGCAACAAGTTGTCGAGATCTACCTTGACCCCGCGATTCTGTTCGATCATGCGCACCGTATCGTGCAACACCGTCAAGGTCGTCAGGCCGAGGAAATCCATCTTCAGCAGGCCGATACGTTCGAGCGCATTCATATCGTACTGCGTCGTGATTTCATCCCGGTTCGTCTTGTAAACTGGCACGACATCGGTGAGCGGCCTCGGCGAGATCACTACCCCCGCGGCATGTGTTGACGCGTGCCGCGAAAGCCCCTCCAACCGCAACGCCACCGCCATTAAATCCTTCAGCCTCTCGTCACTATTGACGGCAGCCTTCAATTGCGGCGCCTCTGCAAGTGCGGTCTCCAGTTCGATTCCCAGCGTGGTCGGCACCAACTTCGCCAGACGGTCCACTTCCCCGTACGGAATGTCCATCGCCCGGCCTACGTCTTTGATCGCCGCCTTCGCCGCCATCGTTCCGAAGGTAATAATCTGCGCGACATTCTCGCGCCCGTACTTCTGCGTCACATACTCAATCAATTCGCCGCGACGCCGCATGCAGAAGTCGATGTCGATGTCAGGCATGGAAACGCGCTCCGGATTCAGGAAGCGCTCAAAGAGCAAGTTGTATTGAAGTGGATCAACGTCCGTGATCCGCAGAGCGTAGCTCACCAAGCTGCCCGCCGCCGACCCGCGTCCCGGACCAACGGGAACATCCTGCGTGCGCGCATAGTGAATGAAATCCCAAACAATCAGGAAGTAGCCCTCATACCGCATCTGCTGGATCATCTGGATCTCAGAGGTCAGCCGGCGCTCGTACTCTGCGAGCGGGTTGTGAAGCACACCTTGTTGCGCCAGGCGCTCGAGGATCGGCACCCGCGTCGCAAATCCTTCACGCACGACTTTCTCGAAATAACTTCCGGCCGTGTGTCCCGCTGGCACCTTGAATTCCGGAAACGGATTCGGGATGCGCTCAATTTTCACGTTGCAGCGATGCGCAATATCTACCGTCCGACTGAGCGCATCCGGGACTTCGCGAAACACCTGGGCCATCTCCGCCGCTGACTTGAAATAGAACTGGTCGGTCGCAAATTTCATGCGATGCGTGTCGCTCATGGTCTTGCCCGTCTGGATGCAGAGCAAAACCTCCTGTGCGTGCGCATCCTCGTGATGCAGGTAGTGGCAGTCGTTGGTGGCGATCAAGGGAATGCCAGTCTCTTTGGAAAGACGGACCAGTTCGCGATTCACGCCTTTCTCAATCTCCAGGCCCTGATCCTGAATCTCAAGGAAAAAATTGTTTTTGCCGAAAACATCGCGCAGCCGGTAGGCGTTCTCCCGCGCGACATCGAGCTTCTCCTCCACCACGGCTTCGGTCACCGGCCCGCGGAGGCAAGCCGAAAGGGCGATCAAACCTTTACTGTGCTTCGCGAGCAGGTCGTAGTCGATTCGCGGTTTGTAGTAGAACCCTTCGAGGAAACCTGCGGACACCAGCTTGATCAGGTTGTGATAACCCTCGAGCGACTCGCACAGCAGGACCAGATGGTTGCTGCCGCGCCCGCCAGACGGTTCCACTTCACTGCGGTCTTGACCGTTGCCGCCCTTCTCGCCGCGATCGTGCCGGCTGCCCTTGGCGACGTATACCTCGCACCCGATGATGGGTTTGACATCGCGCTTGCTTGCCTCATAGAAAAAATTTGCCGCGGCGAACAGGTTGCCATGGTCGGTGATGGCCACCGCGGGCATTTTTTGCCGCGACGCCTCGTCAAGAAGCTCCGTCGTTTCGCAAGCGCCGTCGAGCAGGCTGTAATCGGTGTGAACGTGAAGATGAACGAACTGCGGTTGACCCATGGAACTCGATTCTAAATCTCTCTCAAGAGAATTGCGACACGCAATCTGTAGTTTCCCACAGGCAGTGCGATTCTTACCTCCCGTGCGCTGCCAACACCTACTTGCGCCCGCTGCTCTTTTTCGACGACCCGGCACTCTTTTGGTGCGTCGCAGGAGCACTTGTCTTCGCTGCCTGCTTCCCGGCCGCCACTCGATCCTTGTGCTGTGCCTTGATGGCTGCTTTTCCCGCCGCGCTACCGTGTGTTTGTTTCGGAGCTTCAGCGGCCGCGTGCGCTTTGTCTCCAGATTTTGCCGGCTTTTTCTCTTTTTCCTTTTTCTTTGGAACTTCCTTGATTCCAGACAGCTTCCGCAAAATCTTTTCGCGCTCCTCGAGAGTCTTGCCGCGACCCGTCAATTGCATGGCAAACACCTGTTCCACGATCTCGTCAAACTTTGTGCCGCGCGGCATACCCAAAGTCTCAAGCTCGTTCCCCACCACCGGCAGTCCGATGCGCACCGGCCGCCATTTGTTCAAATACGCTCGAATCTTGGACAATGCCGTTGAGTTCGACGACTCCGCAAGCAAATAGGCAATTTGATCCAGCGGCATCTGCTCCAGGAAGCGGTACGCGTCGATCGGGGCATTCAGCTTCTTTCCGATCAATTCCTTTTGTGCGTCCATGGCCTCCTCCGCGAAACCCAAGGCCTTGTCGATTTCCGCGGAACGGTACCCGGCCCTCGAGAGCACGGCGCTCTGCTCGCGATCTTTGAGCCTTCCCAGAATCGCCAGCAGCACTGGCGCACCGAGTCTCGGCCGGAAGCCTGCGGTGAACAAATCCTCGCGAACCTTCATCAAACGCGCGATCGCATCGTAATCCGGATGACGCTTCGCCAGGTTCGGATTCACGGCCTCCAGAAGGTGCTGCTGCTCCCACGCTTTCAAGACCACGGCGGGACGCTCTTCCCGCGCCACCGCCCGCAATTCCCCTCCGGCATCCTCGGGCGTGATGGTGTGATGTAAGTCGCGTTCGATCGCCAGGTCAAACCACTCCTGCGTCCGTGATTCCGGCTTGAAGCCCATGCGCGCGGAGAATCGCAAGAGGCGCAGCAAACGCACAGGCTGGTTCGTGAAACTGTGGATCGTCAAGGCGCGGACTTCACCCCGCTCGATATCGGACAACCCGTTGGTCGGATCAAGCAGCAGACCCCGGGACGCCGGATTCAGCGAGATGGCGATCGAATTCAGCGAAAAGTCGCGCCGCCGCAAATCCTCCATGATCGTGGACCAGCGGATCTCCGGCCGCGTTCCTGGCCGCACGTAATGGTCGTCGCGCGCCGCCGAAATGCTGCCCTCGACGTCTCCAGCAAAGAGAACCTCGATATGGCGCAACTTCTCGTCTTCGAGCAGAATCTTGGCGCCGCCTTTTTCCAACTCCCGTGCGATTTTTGTCGGATTGCCCTCGACCGTGAAGTCGAGGTCACGCAGCGAAGCACCCGTGATGAGGTCGCGCACCGTGCCGCCCGTCAAATACAAATTGAATCCCAACGCGGCGGCGAGTTCCTGCACCCGCAACATGACCGCCCGCTGCTCCGGCGATAACCGGCTTTCCAACAAGAACATATAGTCTGGCATTGCGCTCCTTCACCTTCCGGTGTCCGTGCTGACTGCCGCGGCTGCACCCGCTCTGCGTTCTTCCCGGCCCTGCCCCGCTAGGCGCGCGGGTGATGTGCCTTGTAGATTTGCTTCAACCGCTCTTCGACTACGTGGGTATAGATCTGCGTTGTCGAAATATCCGCATGGCCCAGCATCAATTGCACCGATCTCAAATCTGCTCCTCGTTCCAGCAGGTGCGTCGCAAAACTGTGCCGCAACATGTGCGGTGTCAAAGCCACTCGCAGACCTGCCCGGCGTCCATAACCGGACAGAATCTTCCACACACCCACGCGTCCCAGGGCCACACCCCGACGGTTCACAAAAAGCGCCGCACTGTTAAGCGCCTTGGCCCGCCGCAGCATCTCGGGTCGCGCTTCCCTCAAATACTGATCGACCGTCGCTAATGCCTTCCGCCCGACCGGGACGATGCGCTCTTTATCCCCTTTGCCGATGCAACGGACGCAACCCGCCTTGCTGTCGAGGTCACCCACGCGCAAGCCCACCAGCTCGGATACCCGCAGCCCGGTCGAATACAACACTTCGAGCATGGCGCGGTCGCGCAAACCTAATGGCGTCTTGCAGTCCGGCTGATTCAACAAACGTTCCACATCCTCGAGCCGCAGGTATCCCGGCAAAGATCGCCGGATTTTCGGCGATTCGAGGTTCACTGACGGGTCGCTGGAAATCAATTCTTGAATCTGGGCAAAGCGGAAGAAATTCCGCAGCGTCACTAGGTGCCGGGCCACCGTCCGGCTCTCTAGATTGTCCCGATACAGACTTGCCAAAAAATCCACCAGATCATCCCGGCTGACCGTTTCCAGCACCAGCTTGCACTTCTTCGCGAAACTCTCAAACTTCACCAGATCGCGGCGATAGGCGGCGACGGTGTTCGCCGACAGTCCCTTCTCGACTCTCACATACGTTACAAACGACGCGATGGTGGCCGATATTTCCATCAGGCCTCCACGTACGTTTCGCCGCCGCGGTTTTTCCGTGTGGCAATTCCGTAGATTTCTTCAATTTCGTGGCATCGGAATATCCACGCCAACGCGAGATATAAAGCCGTAGCGCCCCCTAGTAGTCCAACGAAAGCCAAGAGTTGGACGAGAAACTTTGCATGCATGGTGAATTGCGTGTAATGAGCGCCAAACCAGCAGGCGACGCCCATAATCGCCGAGCACAAGAAAATGCGCGAGAAAGACGATAGAATTTCCCGTGTCCCCAACGCTCCGTGCCTGAGGCGAAAAATGATAAACAGCGCAAAGAAATCGAAGTAGCAGGCCAGAGCTGTAGCCAATGCAGGTCCGCCATTCTGAACGCGCGCGAACAACCAGGTGTTTAGAAACAGGATGTTCAACCCTACGTTGATGAACATCGAGATTGCCGCCACGATCACCGGCGTCCTCGTGTCCCGCGTTGAGTAAAACGCGGGCACCACCAGTTTGACCGTCGCAAGACCAGGCAAAGCGATCGAATAATACAGCAAGGCGCGTGCGGTTAGCCGCGTGGATGCGGCCATGAACTGCCCATGCTGGAACAAAACGCGGATGATCGGTTCGCGCAGAATCATCAACCCAAGCATCGCCGGAATGGTAATGAAGGCGACGATGCGCACCGAGAACGTCAGCGTCTTCTTCAACCCGACAAAATCGTTCGCCGCAGCTTGGTGCGACATCATCGGAAGGATCGCGGTCGCGACCGCGATGGCGTATCCGCCCAAAACCAGCTCCATAACCCGGTCCGCAAGGTAAAGAGCGGCCAGACTTCCACCCGGCATTCGCGCCGCCGTCGCAAAACGCGTATCGACAAGCAGGTTGATCTGCCCGATGCCAATCCCAAACAACCGCGGAATCATCAACCGCGCCACATTTTTGATGGCTGGATGCGAGAAAGAGATTCCGAACTTGAACGTCATTCCCCTTCGGACCAGCGACGGCACTTGCATCAAGAACTGCAGCACGCCCCCGACCAGCACTCCTACCACGATGGATGTGGCAGGATCTTTGAAATATTTCCACACCGCCCCAATCGAAAAAGCGATCGTAGCGACGTTCAAAACCACCGGGGTTGCCGCTGGCAACCCAAAAATGTGGAAGCAATTCAGGATGCCCATGGCCAAAGCCGCCATCGCCACGAAAAACAGGTACGGAAAAACGATGCGATTTAGCTCGACGGCCTGGTCGCCGGCAGCGCTCTTTCCCGCAAACAGGTGTACGACCACGGGCGAAAAGACCATGCCCAAAATCGTGATGATGGCCACCACCAGCGCGAGCGTCCAAAAAAGCTTGTTCGCAAAGTCCCAGACCTCTTCCTTGGTCCGTTCCCGCATGTAGGTCGTGAAAACCGGGATGAAGGAAGCCGTCATGGAACCTTCGGCAACCAGGCGGCGAAACAGGTTCGGGATGCGGTAAGCTAGGACGTAGGCGTCCGCTGCAAAGGTCGTTCCCAGCAGCAAAGCGATCCGCTGATCTCGAACGTAACCGAGAATACGGCTTGCGATGGTGACCAGCGAGATGATCGAGGCGGACTTTAGGATCTGCTTTTTTTCGGTCAACGGGCGGCGCTCCGGGGCCCTAACCCTAATGGAAACAATGAGTTGACAGGAAAATCGAGCTTAACATAACATAGAATGTGACATTTCGCAAATAGTCACGTTTTAGGCGTACTGATTCTTTGAAAACTCGCTCTCCAGCCTCTACGCACAAGAAGGTGGTCGTCGCGCTCGTGGACAGGAAAACCCTGCGCGGCTACCTCAACCCCACCCATTTGGGCCGAACTGACCCCATCGACCTGCTGACGCCCGACGGCGAACACGAACAAATCTCCCTGGCGAGGGTTCGCGCCCTCTACTTTGTCCGCGAGTTCTCCGATGACTACGAACCCGAGCGAAAAGCCTTCCTCAGCCGCCCCAAGCTCGACGGCCTCTGGGTCCGTCTACGCTTCCTGGACGGCGAAATGCTCGAAGGCGTAGTCCCGAACGATCTCCTCGCGCTTCTAGACAACGGTCTCCAGATCACTCCCCCTGACCTAAATTCCTCCACGGACCGCATCTTCGTGCCTCGCTCCGCGCTGTCCGAAGTCACCGTCTTGGGAGTTGTCGGCATCGCCCGCCGGAAACCCGCAACCCTCGCGCCCGCCACGCAGCCTCGCCTCTTCGCCGAGTAGTTCTACCCGCCTGTACTTCCCGCTTCGCGCTGTGCGAGACTCACAACTTGAAAATCCAGGAGCCTCCCCCATGAATCTCTCCGAAATCGCCCAGAGCCTCAACTGCCGCCTCGAAGGCCCTCCAGACACCGAAATCCAAGGCGTAGCCGGAATCGAGCAAGCCAGCGCCGGCCAAATCACCTTTTTGGCCAACAAGCGTTACTTCCCGCTCCTCAAGACCACCCGTGCCTCCGCCGTCCTAATTGAAGACGGTGTGACGCTGGACCGCGAGCCCAATCTGCAACCACTGGCCGCCCTCCGTACCCCCAACCCCTACCTGGCTTTCGCGCACGCCCTGGAACTCTTTTACCAACCGCCCCGCTACGAACCCGGCGTCCATCCCACGGCTTTGATCGCCCGCACCGCCCGCGTCCCTGACGGCGCCCACATTGGCCCTTACTGCTTCATAGATGAACACGCCGAACTCGGCCAAAACGCGGTTCTCCACAGCTTCGTTACCATCTACCAGAACGCTAAAATCGGCGACGACTTCTTCGCCCACGCCCACGCCGTCGTCCGCGAACACTGCCGCATCGGCAACCGCGTCATCCTGCAAAGCGGCGCCATCATCGGCGGCGACGGCCTGGGCTACGCAAAACAAAAAGACGGCACCTGGTACAAGATGGTCCAGTCCGGCCCCGCTATCCTGGAAGACGACGTCGAGGTCCAGTCCAATTCCTGCATCGACCGCGCCACCGTTGGCGAGACGCGCATAGGCCGGGGCACCAAAATCGACGATCTCGTCTTGATAGGGCACGCCTCTCAACTAGGCGCCGACAACATGATATGCGGCCAAACCGGCCTGGCCGGCTCCACCAAAATCGGCGACAACTGCATCTTCGCCGGCCAATCAGCTTCCTCAGGCCACCTGACCGTAGGCGACAACGTCATCGTCACAGCCCAGAGCGGCTTACCCCGCGACGTAGCCTCCAACTCTATCCGCTCCGGCTCCCCTGCCGTAGACAACCGCCTCTGGCTAAAATACACCGCCGCCCTAAGCCGCCTCCCCGATCTGCAAAGACGAGTCCGCGAGCTAGAGTCAGAAATCGAGAAACTGAAACCGAGTTGAGGACGATTGAATTCGAATGGAGATTGACGTTGAGGAAAATTGGGAGAGTCACCGACCGAGGCCTTCAGGCGGCGCCCGGAAACCCAACCGGACGCTGGTCCGGCGGCAGCCCAGCCGCCAGCGCGTCATGTACCTTTCGGTTGAGATCATCCCTCTGTTCAAAGCTATGAACCGACGCGTCGACCGGGTCAAGGAATTCCACCAGGATTTCGCCGGGGTAGATCTTCAGCGAGCGCTTCCGCATCACCCGGTGAGCGCCTGAACACGCTACCGGCACGATTGGTACGCCGGCTTTGATAGCCATCACAACCGCGCCCTTTTTGAACTCTTGCAGACGCCCGTCCGGGCTTCGCGTCCCTTCGGGATATATCAAGAACGATTGCCCGGCCCGCAAAGACTCAATGGCCTTCTCCAGGCTCTCGAGGGCGGAGTCGCGGTCCTTGCGATTCACCGGAATGAATTGAGCTAACAGAAAGGCCTGCCCAACGATGGGATACGTAAACAGCGACTCTTTCAGCAGGATCGCAATGCGTCTCGGGATCGCTCCCACAACAGCCGGCGCGTCGGCCGAGCTCGTATGGTTGGCGACAAACAGACACGTTCCCGCCGGAATGCGTTCGGTCCCAACGACACGCACGCGCACCCCGACCGCTCGCACAAAAAACATTACGCCGTTGATCCCCGCCCAGTACAGAGGATTCGGATTGCGGCTGATGAACGTATACACGAGCAGCGGCGGCCCGACCAGCAGGATATAAATCGACAGGAAAATACCGATGAAGAGCGTGCGAAGCATTTCCTACCCTGCAAGCCCTCTTCAATTTGAAGACCAATAGAATTCGTTAGTGAAGGGCAGTCGTGACCGGTTGTGTCACGCCGCGCAGAAGCCCTTCGCGGATGTGTTTGGCCTTTTCGCTCGCGCGCTCGACCTCGGTCACGCGATAGGCGATCTCCACGATCTCGCCAACGCGTAGGTCGACCGAAATATTGTTTTCGTCGCGGCGCACACCCAGCCGCAGCAGACTTCCCTTTTTCTGCCCGTAGACCCAGCGCTCTGGGCTCCGTGGAGGTTCTGCTCCATTCCAACTGGTGATCACGTCGTCCACGCGCAGCCCCGCTTGTTCCGCCGCATCGACGCCGCGCACAACCAGCGCCCCGCTTTCATCCCGCCGCGCGGAAAATCCGAGCGCCGGCCGCTTCCGCTCTTCGGTCCGCAGTTCAAGCCCGGCGAGCGCCAACACTCGCTGGTACGGCAGCGGCTCCGCGCCGGCAATATATTTCTGGAAGAAATCCTCGAACGAACCTCCAGCGATTTTTTCCGCCGTCAGGCGAACATCCAAACTGTCGCGGTAGCCGCGCCCTTTCCTGGCGAATTCTTCGTTCATCGATCGCAACACGTCATCCAGACTCTTCTCGTTTTCGGAACGGTCGCGAATCAGAATATCCAAAAGAACACCCAGCACTTGTCCCTTCGTGTAATACGAGACGCTGTTCTGCGGCCGATTGTAGACGGGATATTTTTCCAACCAGGCGTCCAGGCTGGACTGTTCCGCGCTTTGCCACTTGTTCGCCGGACGCTTCTCCAATTCGCTGGCCTGTTCGCCAAGGTCTTCGTAGAACCGCTCTTTGGTCCAAAGTCCGGTCCGCACCAATGTGTAGGACGCGTAAGTATTCGTCACACCCTCGGCAAACCACAGCGCTCGCGTGTATTGTTCTTTGCTGTAGTCCACCGGGAAAAGCGCTTCTGGGCGAATCCGCTTCACATTCCACAAGTGAAAGAACTCATGCGCCGCCACGCTCGGGAAATCTTCGTCCGATCGCACCGAAATCGCCGTCGAATTGACGTGCTCCATCCCGCCGCCCGCACCCGTGGCTGCCTTTCCAAAATGGACCATAAAGTAGTAACGCCGAAACGGAGCGCCGTCCATCAACTTCAGTTCATAAGCGCAGATTCGGCGTAGGTCCTCCTGCACGCGCTTCTTTTTCCAACCGTCACCGTGAACGACAACCCACACGGGAGGGTTGACGCCAGCAACCTCAAAAATGTCGAACTTCCCCACTTCGATCGGTGCATCGGCAAGTTCGTCGAAATTCGCGGATTCAAACGTGAAGTTGCGCGCGCGGCTGGCCCCCTCCATTGACGTGATGGATTCTCCTACCGGAGTCCAATCATAAGGCAGGTCAGAAATATCGAGGTGTACGGCTTCCGATCGCCGCTCGGGAACATACATCAAAACCATCGCCGGATTGATGAAAGCATGCTCGCGGTTCAGTTGTGTCGCGAAAGGTCCGCCCTCATCCCAATAGGTCGCGTACCGAACCGTAATCGTACCGCTGCCGCTCACGCGCCACGTCTGCTTGTCCAGTTTTTCAATGGGCGCGCTCTGGTTGCCCATGGACGCTTCGACGCGTTGAACGTGCGCGCTAAAATCCCGTATCTGGTAAAGCGCGTTCCACGCCGCCATCTGCACGGTCACATCACCCTTCACATCCGGGATCTGCATCGTGACGTGGAATAGGTGTTGTTCCGGTTGAGGAAGCGCAATTTCATACCGGATTGCCGCGCTCGCGCTAGCCGCAAGGCCTAGTCCAAAGAAAAAAACTGGAACTGCCGCCCGCAAGACACGGCGGCCGAATGGAGAAACTCTCACCGGCTGGCGGCCTCGGAGGGAACTTCGCTCCCGATCTTCAGCAGCAGTTTTTCGCACAAACCGTCGAAGCTGCCGTTCGACATGACCAGTAGCAGGTCGCCGGCCTTGGCTTCAACGGCAAGATACTCGGTAATCGCTTGCGCGCTTTCAAACGCGCGGGCGTCCTTACCCAATTCCCGCACACTTTGCGCGACGCTTTCTGGCACCAACCGGTTCTCGTCACCCAACTGCTGCGCCCGAAAAACCTCGCCCAGCACGACGCGATCCGCCAACGCCAGCGCCTTCGGCAGTGACTCTTGGAAAACTTTGCGCCGCATCGAATTCGACCGCGGTTCCAGAATCGCCCAGAGGCGCCGCTTCGGCCAACGTCCGCGCGCCGCCTCAATCGTCGCCCGTACCGCGGTCGGATGATGCGCGAAGTCATCGACAACCAGAATTCCGGCGCGCTCACCCTTCACATCCATGCGCCGCTTCACGCTGCGAAAAGTCGACAGCGCCTGAGCGATCGCGTCCACGACGATTCCGCGCCCGTGCGCCACCGCAATCGCCGCCACCGCGTTCAGCGCATTGTGTCGCCCGGTCGCCGACAGCTCAAAATCCCCGAACATCTTGCCGCGATATGTCACCCGGAAACGCGCGATCTCGCCCTCGACGGCAAAACTGCTCAGCACCCAATCGTTCTGCGCGGAGAAGCCGTAGGTCTCCACTGGACAAAAGGCTCTGTCGGTGGCCGCGCGCAATTCCGGCCCGGATTGCTCGTTGTCGCCCCACACGACAACGCGCCCGCTCCGCGGCACCAGATTCACCAGGCGCCGGAAAGCCAGTTGGTATGTGTCGAAATCGGGGTAGATGTCCGCGTGGTCGTACTCCAGCGAAGTAATGATCAGATCATCCGGATGATAGTGAAAAAACTTCGGCCCGCGGTCCCAGAACGCGGTTTCGTATTCATCGCCCTCGAGAATAAATTCCGCGCCGCCCTCAAGCCCATAACTCTTGCCGAAATTCTCCGCCACTCCTCCCACCAGAAAATTCGGGCGTTTCCCTGCCACGTGAAAAATCCAGGCGAGCATCGCGGTCGTAGTCGTCTTACCGTGCGTGCCGCTCACCACGATCGAATGGCGTCCCGGCAGAAATTCCTCTTCAAGAACCTCGGGCAACGAACGATAGGGAATTTTGAGGTCGAGGACTTCCTCTAACTCCGGATTGCCGCGCGCGATGATGTTGCCGACCACCACTAGGTCCGGCGCGGGGTTCAAGTTCGCTGCATCGAATTGATGGAAAAAGGAAATACCCAGGCTTTCGAGCAACGTCGAAGCCGGTGGATAAACGCCCGCGTCCGATCCGGTCACGCGAAAGCCCTTCTCGCGCAGCATTCCCGCCAGCGGGGACATCGCCGATCCAGCGATTCCGATCACGTGGACGTGTTTTGGTTTGCTCATGCCGTTACCGCCGCCTCCAGGATTTCGAGCCCACCCGTTTCCGACGCGCGAAGTCTCGCGCGCACGCCCAGCGGGATTGTCAGCATCGGCCGCGAGGTATGCCCCACCGGCGCGCCAAACACAATCGGGATCCCCAAAGGCTTCAGGATTCGCTGGCAAACATCCACCACCGTCGGGCTGCCCGCCACCGGAGCGCCGCAATCCGGGAAATCTCCCATCACGATTCCTCTTACACCGTCAAACTTGCCGGCTTGTCGCAAGTGAATCAGGGCGCGATCCACTTGCCACGGCTTCATCCCGCGATCTTCCAGAAGCAGAATCGAATCTCGCGTATCCAGTTCCCACGGCGTTCCAATCGTAGTTTCCAGCAAGGTCATGCATCCACCGAGCAAAGTCCCCTGCGCGTCTCCGGACGCGAGTACCTCTCCGTGCAGCGCGACTTCCCACACTCCATCTGTCGCGCCAATCGCATGCAGGAAACTCGCCTGGTCGTATCCTTTGGCCGCGCCCGATCCCGTTTCGAGTCCTGCCGCGACCATCGGGCCGTAGATGGAAGTCCATCCGCACCGTTGCCAGAAAAAAACCTGCAGCGAAGTAACGTCGCTGAATCCGATCAGGCATTTGGGCGCGGCAATTTCCGAGGCCAAGCGCTCTGCCAGCAAATAGTTGGAGCCGTATCCTCCGCGGAGCGCAATTAGCCCGTCGATTCGCGGATCCGTCAGCGCGTTGACCAATTCCTCTCTTCGTTCCGCCACCGGTGCCGAAAAATAGCCTTCGGAAACGCTCTGAACCCTACGCGCTACAGAAAATCCGAGCCGCGCCAACTCGGCCAAACCGCGCTCTTCAGCCGCATCCGTTCCCGGCGATGCTGGCGCGAAAACCGCGAGACGCGATCCTGCACGCAGCGCTTTTGGCTTCCGCACGGCCACGCCCGAAGTGTGACCGGCCGCGCCTGCCAGTGAAGTGCGACTCATCCGTCCCGCCTCTCAACCGGAAGCATCTCGAAGATGATACCGGGGCGCGTCATCGACTTGAGAATACTCTCTTGCTGCCGGAGGCTGACGTCAGCATCAAATTGAATCAGGTGCTTTTCTCCCGCCATGGATACCTGGAAGTTGTCCAGCGCTATGCCCAACTTGGAGAAAACGTCATGTACAACGGGGACTAGATCGTCGGCAAGACTCGTGGAAATCCGAAACAACATGTAGCGGGGCTTCAGATTGAATAAATTCTCGACGTAAATCAGCACCACCAGTGCGAACAAGACCAGCGTTGCTGCAACGCCCGAGACTTTATAAAAGCCTCCGCCGGCGGCCATACCGATTGCGGCTTCGCCGAAAATGGCTGCCGCCGTCGTGAGCCCGACAACACTGCCACGCTCGCGAAGGATGGTCCCTGCGCCCAAAAACCCGATTCCCTGAACGATGTTGGACGCGATGCGTGTGGTCCCGGTGTCGCCGGTCATACGCGCGATTTCCACCGACATGATGGTGAACAAAGCCGCACCCATGGTGACGCACACGCTGGTTCGCATCCCAGCAGGACGCCGACGCACGCTTCGCTCGACACCGATCACTGCGCCAAGCAGCGCGGCCCACAATAAGCGGTAACAAATCGTTGTCAGTGGCAGCATTCGTTCACACAAACGCCAACAATGACTTGATTTTACACACTACAACTTGAACTGCGTCAATTTCGCGAAATGGCGTGCCCTGGCGTGTATCTCGCTGCGCTTCAGCGTTTTCAAGCGATCGAGGCCGAATTTCTCGACCGTAAAGCTGCCCATCACCGACCCGTACACCATGGCGCGTCGCAAAGAGGCGTCGCTTTTGTCCCCCGCCCCGGCCAGGTAACCCATGAATCCGCCCGCGAAGCTATCACCCGCGCCCGTCGGATCGTGGGGTTCCTCCAGCGGAAACGCCGGAACGCAGAAGACCCCGCGCTTATCGACCATCATCGCGCCATATTCGCCACGCTTCACGACCAACGTGGAAGGTCCCATCTTGAAGATTCGCTTGGCCGCAATCAGCAGGTTGTGTTCATTGGACAACTGACGCGTCTCTGCGTCGTTTATCATCAGGATGTCTACATGCCGAAGCGTTTCCCGCAGGTCGTCATTCGATCGCTCGATCCAATAATTCATGGTGTCCAGCGCCGCGATCCTTGGCCTTTTCTTCACTTGCTGCAAAACATCGCGCTGCAGGTCGGGAGCGATGTTCGCCAGGAAAACATATTTGGACGCGCGATAGCGTTCCGGCAATTTTGGCTTGAAGTCGGCGAATACGTTGAGTTCCGTAGTCAGGGTGACACGCTCGTTCAAATTCTCCGAGTACCTCCCTGACCAGAAAAATGTCTTGCCGGCCGCACGCTCCAGCCCTTCGCAATCAATCTTGCGACCGTGAAACACCTTTGCGTCCAAATCGGTGAAATCCTCCCCGACAATTGCGACAAGGTGGACCGGAGTGAAAAAACTTGCCGCGACCGAGAAATAGGTCGCCGCGCCACCTAGGGTCCTATCGACTTTTCCGTAAGGACTCTCCAAACCATCGAACGCCACCGATCCAACAACGAGTAAGGACACTATGGTCTCCTAAGAAAGATATTTTCCGATGATGGCAGCCAGCTTCTTCTTCGTCCCGGCCGGTACTAACTTCATGTCGGTGATCAACGCGTGCCGCAGCGCCGTTCCGCACTCGCAACTTCGCTCCACGGGCAGCTCTCGCACCGCTTCGCGCAAAACGCGTTGTGCATTTTCTGCGTTATTGCTCAACGTCTCCATGATCTGCGCCCCGGTTACCGATTCGTGCTCCGGGTGCCAGCAATCGTAATCGGTGATCATCGCAATCGTCGCGTAGCAGAGCTCCGCTTCGCGCGCCAGCTTTGCTTCCGTCACATTGGTCATGCCGATCACTTCGAATCGCAACTGGCGATGGACGTGTGCTTCGGCCAGTGTCGAAAACTGCGGCCCCTCAATGCAAACGTAGGTTCCACGCCGATGCGCTTTCACTCCACAATGGTCGATCGCGTCCGATAAAACAGCGTTGGCTTGCACGCAGGTGGGTTTGTCGAACGTAACGTGCGCTACTATTCCTTCTCCGAAAAACGTGGAGATCCGCAGCTTCGTCCGGTCAAAAAACTGATCCGGCACCAGGAATTCGCCGGGCCGCAAATCCTCCTGCAACGACCCCACCGCGCTCACCGAGATGATGCGTTGCACTCCGAGTTGTTTCATCGCGTAGATGTTGGCTCGAAAATTGATCTCGCTCGGCAGTATCCGGTGCCCCCTCCCATGCCGCGCAAGAAATGCGACGCGCTTTCCCTCCAACATTCCGAGCACAATCGCATCCGAAGGATCGCCAAACGGCGTCTTCACGCGAACTTCGCGCGCGTCGGTAAGACCACTCATTGAATACAAACCGCTTCCGCCGATAATCCCGACGGTGGCCATGGAAGACACCTTTGCCGGTGTCCCCTTCTTCTTTTTTGTCGATGCCGCCATTTCATCTCTCCGAAACAATCGGTTTCTTTCTCCGCGACCGTTGCAGGGGCGGGCTTTCGCCCCGTCCCTCTCGATCAAATTCCAAGCCCGCTCCGCGCAAGGATCTCCGTGACCGCCGCGAACGGATCTTTTTTCCGATCCGCCACCTCGCCTGCCAATGCTGTCAGCCGCGCCTCTCCACCCTCGCCGCCTAACGCTTTTTGCAACAACCGCGATTCGACCAACTCAATCAAGCGCTGCTTCCAGTGCTCCACGTGCTTTCGACGCCGCTCGCCACTGGATTCGAAATGTGCGCGAAATTTCCCAATTGTCGCCGCCAGCACGTCGATTCCTTTGCCTTCGGTCGCCACGGTCCGCACTACCGGAGGATGCCACCCATCTCTCGGCATCACCAGCGATAGCATCGCATGAAGTTCCTGTTCCAACCGGTCCGCCCCCTCCCGGTCCGACTTATTCAGCACAAAAATGTCGCCGATCTCCATCAACCCGGCTTTCATGTTCTGAATGTCATCGCCAAGACCCGGCACTAGCACCACCACGACACAATCCGCCAACCGCACGATATCAACTTCGTCCTGCCCAACGCCAACGGTCTCGATCAGTACCTCGTCCTTACCCGCAGCATCGAGCAATAACGCGACCTCTGCTGTAGCTCGCGCCAGCCCTCCCAGAAATCCTCGCGTGGCCATCGACCGAATAAACATCCCTGCGTCGCCGGCGTGTCCCTGCATTCGAATTCGGTCACCCAGGATCGCGCCGCCGGTGTAAGGACTAGTTGGATCAACGGCAATCACGCCGACGGCTTCGTTCTGCCGCCGGTAATGCGCTGCCAGCCGATCGAGCAACGTACTCTTGCCCGTCCCCGGTGCGCCGGTGATACCCGTTAAGTACGCTTTGCCTGTACGGGGGAAAACAACGCGCAGCAGTTCTTCCGCCTCGGGTTGATGATTCTCAATCGCGGTAATCGCCCGAGACACCGCGAGCACGTCTCCGGCGCACACGCGCTCCGCCCAATTCTCGATCAGCTGCGGCATGCTTTTCCTGGGGTGTAGAGCGACGCTGAATGCATCGCCCTATTATTTCTTGCCTAACAGCTGCCGGGCAATCACCAACTTCTGAATTTCGCTGGTGCCCTCGCCGATGGTGCAGAGCTTCACGTCGCGGTAATACTTCTCGGCGGGATAGTCCTTGATGAAGCCATACCCACCGTGAATCTGCACGCACTCATTGGCGACGCGCACGGCAACTTCGCTCGCAAATAGTTTCGCCATGCTCGATTCCTTCGTGAACCGCACGTCCTTGCGGTCCGCCAGCCAGGCCGCCTGGTACACCAGCAGCCGCGCTGCTTCCACCTGCGTGGCCATGTCCGCCAGTTTGAACTGAATCGCCTGAAACTCGCTAATCGCTTGCCCGAATTGCTTCCGTTGCTTCGCGTATTTCGTGGCCGCCTCCAAAGCTCCTTGTGCCATTCCTAGGGCCAGCGCCGCGATGGAAATTCGCCCGCCGTCCAAAATCTTCAAGCTTCCGACAAATCCCTCGCCCTCCGGCCCGAGCAAATTCTCCGCCGGTACGCGACAATCGGAGAAAATAACCTCCGACGTATCGCTAGCCCGCAGCCCCAGCTTATTTTCTTTCTTCCCCGGCTTGAATCCCGCCATTCCTTTTTCCAGTATGAAGGCGCTGATGCCGTGCGAGTTCTTCGACCTGTCGGTCACCGCCATGGCTACACACACGTCCGCGTAGTGCCCATTCGTCGTGAAGGTTTTCGCGCCGTTCAACACCCACTGCTTTCCATCTCGCACAGCCGTCGTCCGCGTGCCGCCGGCATCCGAGCCTGCTTCCGGCTCGGTCAACGACCACGCTCCGATTTTTTTCCCTTGCGCCAGGGGCGTCAGATACTTCTTCCTCTGCTCTTCATTCCCAAACTTGAAAATGTGATTGCTGCACAGTGAATTGTGGGCGGCAACGATGATTCCGACCGATCCGTCCACCCGCGATAATTCTTCAATGGCAATTACGTACTCGATGTAACCCAGCCCCGCCCCGCCATACTCCTCCGGAAAAATTACCCCGAGCAAACCCATCTCCGCCAGCTTCGGTATTATCTCCGCGGGAAAGTGCGAAGCCTCATCCCACTCCATCACATGGGGCGCAATCTCTCCCTCCGCAAACTCGCGGACGCTGCGCCGCAACTGCTGCTGTTCCTCAGTAAACGTAAAATCCACAGGGTCCTCGTTGAACTCCATTGTATTGCCGACGCTGGGTCAATCTCTGTCAAGCGGGGCGCAGCAGTGTTGCGCCCCTACAACGGCAACCAGCGCAGCCTATACCCAGCCAAACTTTCGCTTATGCATTTTACACGAACACCCGTCCGCTAAATCCCCATCCTGCTTAGGTTGTTAACGGTCTGCTGACAATGGGCAGGAACCCTAACGACTACCAACTCCTTGGGGGGGCAGAGCACCGCTGCGCCTCGGCCCAGCAGAATCGGTCCGCCCCTGGGTAACTCGCAGCGGATCCTGCTCTCCGCCTACCAGCCGATCGCATACCCGTTCTTTTTGTTTTGTTCGTCCAGCCAGGCTTTTAGAGGCGCGAAATAGTCCGCTATGGCTGTAGCGTCCATCTGTTTCTCGCCGGTCAGCGTTTCCAGTGCTTCTTGCCATGGCTTACTGGCGCCCAGGGCGAGCATCTGGTTCAATCTCTGCCCTGCCACCTTGTTCCCGTAAATCGAGCAGCGGTGCAGTGGCCCGGAGTAGCCGGCTTCGCGGCAAAGTGCGCGCTGAAATTGGAATTGCAGGACGCGCGCCAGAAAATATCGCATGTACGAGACGTTTGCGGGCACGTGATATTTCGCTCCGGGATCGAAATCGGCCTCGCTGCGCGCCACCGGCGGAGCCACCCCTTGATACTTCAGTCGCAGATCCCACCAGGCCTTGTTATACTCCTCCGGCTTCACCTGTCCCGCAAACGCTTCCCACCGCCATTTGTCGATCATCAACCCAAACGGCAAAAACGCCACCTTCGACAGCGCCTGCTGCAACAAATAGTCAATATCCCCGGACGCTGGCGGCACCGCCTCGATCAACCCGATCGTTTTCAAATATTCCGGGGTTACCGACAACGCAATCGTGTCGCCCACCGCCTCATGAAACCCATCGTTGGCACTGCCTTGAAACAGGGGCGGCTGCTTGTTGTAGGCCCGCTGGTAAAAGTTGTGACCCAATTCGTGGTGAATGGTAACGAAATCTTCCTGCGTAATCTGAATGCACATCTTTATACGCAGGTCGTCCTTCGAATCGACGTCCCAAGCGCTAGCGTGGCACACCACGTCACGGTCCGCTGGCTTCGTGAATAGCGATCGTTCCCAAAACGTCTGCGGCAACGGCGCGAATCCCAGTGAGGTGAAAAAACCCTCGCCGTAGCGCACCATGCCCCGCGCGTCAGTCTTGCGATCCTGCAAAATCTTGGTCAGGTCGTAACTCTGCTCGGGCTTGGGCGAATCCATCAGCGGATAGATGTTGTTCCACTCCTGGGCCCAGATGTTGCCTAGCAGATGGGCCGGAATCGGCCCGCGCGCGGGCACCACGCCATTTCCGTACCTCTTCGCGAGTTCCCCGCGCACATAGGCGTGCAATGACAAATACAGCGGTCGCAACTGATCCCACAACCGGTCGACTTCCTTTGCAAACGCATCCGGCGGCATGTCGTAGTTGGAACGCCAAAACGCTCCAGCATCCGCAAATCCCAATTCTCGCGAACCTTTATCACCCAGCTCCACCATGCGCGCATAACGCTGGCGCATCGGCGCACCCACCGCGTGCCAACCGATCCAAGCCCGCCTCAACTCCGCTTCATCGCGGCTGTCCGCCATTAATTTTCCGACCGCCGTCACATCTAGGCACTTACCGCTCGCGCCGTCCGGACACCATTTTCCCTTCCCATAATCGCCGTCTAGTGATGCCTCGATCTGCGCCAATTCTTTCTGCTCGGCTGGATCACCGGGTGCCGGAAATCCGGCAGCCAGCTTCAACAACATCATCTTTCGCGCCATCACGGGCCGCAGCGTCACTGCGTCAAAGCGCTCCGCCTTCTTCGCCAGCTCCACGCTTAGCGCAGTTGCCGCCTGATTCGCATCCGCCGAAATCTGCTCCGTGTCGTCGGTAATAAAGTTTTGCTGCACCCAGGCCGCCCGCGAAGCCTTCACGCCCAATTCGACCAGCCGTGCTTCCGCGTCCCCTAAAAATGCTTCTGCCTCGTCCGCCGTCGGCGCGGCACCGGCGTCCCTGCGAGCTTTGCGCACATCATTCTTTGGCTGTGGCGCTTGCGCGGCAGCACCAATGGCGAGCGCGCACAAGATCACCGCCCCCGCACTGACGAAATGACGCCTCCGCCTCAAGCTCCCACCCCCTGCGCCGTTGCCGCGACTTCTTGCAATACCGTCAATGCACGCTCAATCCCCGCTTCATCAACGTCGCAATGCGTCACCAGCCGCACGGAATGCAACGCCGTATCCTGCGCCCACACTCCGCGCTTGTACAAAAGTTCGCACCATTCCACAGCCGTCTTCCCGGTCTTTGCACAATCGAAAATCACAATGTTGGTTCGTACCCGCGCTGGGTCAATCACAAATCCCGGAATTTGGGCGACACCTTCCGCCAACCGCTTCGCATTCTTGTGGTCCACATGCAGCCGCCGCGGCGATTTCTCGAGCGCCACTAACCCCGCCGCCGCGATCACACCTGCCTGCCGCATGCCCCCCCCAAACATCTTCCGGTAAACCCGCGCCTTATCAATAAACGCGCGTGATCCCACGACCATCGACCCTACTGGAGCGCCCAATCCTTTCGACAAGCAAAACATCACCGAATCCACCTTGCGAGTCATGTCCGCGACACTGTCGCCCAAGGCGGTCGCCGCATTGAAAATCCGCGCTCCATCCAAATGCACCTTTAGCCCGATCTCCTGCGCCCGATCACAAATCTCGCTGACCTGCGCCGTCGGGTACACCGTTCCGCCCGCCATGTTGCTGGTATTCTCCAGGCACACCAGTGCCGTCTGCGAGTCGTAATAAATCTTCGGGCGAATCACCGCCTCAATCAGCTTCCACGACAAAATCCCGTCTTCTGCGCGCGCGATCCGCGGCATGCACCCCGCAATCGCCGACATCGACGCCAACTCATACAGATTCACGTGGCTGCGCTCTTCGCAAATCACCTCATCGCCATGGTGGGTCCACACCTTGATCGCGATCAGGTTCCCCATGCACCCGGTCGGCACAAACAGCGCCGCCTCTTTCCCAAAAATCTCCGCAGCGCGCGCTTCCAGCCGGTTGACGCTAGGGTCCTCGCCATAGACGTCATCGCCGACCTCCGCCTCCGCCATGGCCCTCCGCATCTCCGCCGTCGGCCGCGTAACCGTATCGCTCCGCAAATCCACCACCTGATTCAATCCATCCACTCCGCCCGCCATGCGTCTCCTCCGCCAACTCCCTCGCCTCTGCGCTCCGGCCCCGATCCGCTCGGTGTCAAATCTTCCTCTCGCCTTTTCTTCTCATTTCATCAACTCCACGAACACTTCATTCGAAACACTTAACTTTTCCGGAGCCAAGCGCACTATGCTTCCGTTTCTCTCAACCAAACCAGCGGTCATCAGACGATCGAACCGCGATGCAACGGCCACGCCGTATTCCTGTTCAATCCGCTCCAAATCGATCCCCTCCAACTGCCGCAACCCCAAAAACAACTCTTCTTCAAGCGCCCCATCCGCGGTCAAAACCTCAAGCTGTTCAATTGGCAATTTCCCGCCAGCCACCGCCGCCACATACGCCGCCGCATCGTGTGCGTTGGCCCATCGCTGCGTGCCTGAAAAGGAATGCGCCCCAGCCCCAAATCCCAAATAAGGTTGCCGCCTCCAATATTTCAAATTGTGCCGCGACTCCAAACCGGGCTTCGCCCAATTGGAAATCTCGTAGTGCCGGTAACCGGCACGCCCAAGGAATGCGCAGGCCGTCTCATAAAACTCCGCCATCTGATCATCACTGGGAATCGTATCCGCTCCGTACCGCACGCCACCCCGCAAAACCTCCGCCCCCAACCGGCTACCATCATCCACCTCCAACAGATAGACCGACACATGCTCGGGCTGTAGTCCGGCCATTTCCTCCAGCGAGGTTCGCCAGCTCTCGGGCGTCTGCCCCGGTAAACCCGCGATCAAGTCAAAGCTGATATTCCGAATCCCCGCCGCGCGCAAAATGGGCACAGCCCGATAAATGTCCGCCCGCCGATGCCTTCTCCCGGTGGCCACCAACTCTGCATCCGAAAACGACTGAACCCCAAAGCTGACCCGATTAATCCCCGCCGCAACCCAAGATTCTGCCTTCTCCCGCTCTATGGTCTCGGGATCCGCCTCCAACGTTGTCTCGACGTCGTGGCGGCCGCGTCCCAAAGCGGGCGCGGTTGGACCAGCCCCCGCCTTTACGCTGAAAGTCCCGCGAATAAGCTGCAGAATCCGGCTCAGCTCTGCGGGGTCGAGCAGACTGGGCGTTCCCCCGCCAATGTAGACGGTATCGACCAGAGCATCGGCAAGGTACGCCGGCAAAACCACGCCGCCACCAGCGTAAAAATTTCCATGATTCTTGATCTCGTTGCAAACCGCATCAACGTAAGGCGCGAACCGCGCCGAGGACACCACGCCCGTATGAAAATTGCAATAGGTGCACTTCGTCTGACAAAAGGGGAACTGTACGTAAATCCCGACTCGCGTCATCACCGCAAAACTCTAGCATGAGTGGCACAGACTTCAGCCTGCGTTCCTATTTTCCCACCCTTAGCCTTTTTTCGACGATTCGTAGCCTCTTCCAACTCTGCCGTGGGGAGATTCGCCATTCACTCGTTCTTCTTCAAAGAAATATGCCGATAAACGCTGCCATCCGCCAGAGTCAAATCCCCCTCCATGCGATTCCCATCGACAGTCATCCGAATCGAAGGAGCCTTGGATTCCACGACATGCTTCGAAGCGTCGTAGGTCCACTCACCGCTTCCCATAACAATCTCCTTGTCTGCAGTCACTTTGCTCGCCGTCACCGAGAATGCCCCAGACCTCCCGGCCAACTTCGAGAAACGGTAGACATTCACCTCGTCATGGCAAGCACTCCCTTTCACCAAGCAAACGGAGTTGCCGCGCCAGGTTCCTGCAATTTGCACGTCAGCATCTCCCACGGCCTTGGGATTTGCGCTTTGCCCCAAACAAGCGCCGACACCCGTCGCCACAAACCATAGAGCGAGCATCGCTTTTCGAGCTGTCCTCATACTTTGCCCCCCGGCAATGTTTAGACGAGCCACCCGTACAAACTGTTACCGAGACATCCCTGACGTCCTGTACTCGCTCAGTCGCCCACCACCTTCACCCAAATCTTTCGTTCCCGCGGACCGTCAAACTCACAAAAGAAGATCCCCTGCCAGGTCCCCAACATCAACTTCCCCTTCTCCACAAGAACCAGCTGACTAGTCCCTACCATCGCAGCCTTGGCATGCGAATCCGTATTCCCCTCCGCATGCCGGTAAGGTCCGCCCTGCGGCACCAACCGGTCAAACACGCCTTCCAAGTCGGTGGCGACATCGGGATCGGCGTGCTCGTTGATCATTACCCCGGCAGTTGTGTGCGGGACGTACACGTAGCAAACACCATCGGCTACACCAGCAGCCGCTACAATCCGCTCGACCGCAAGCGTCAGGTCCAGCAACTGAGTCCGCCGCGCCGTTTTGACCCTCAAGGTTTCCATTGCTTCCTCCGTCCATACCGTTGCGCAGAAACCCACGAACTCCGCAAAGAAAGTAGGAGACGGGCTGCGCGATTTCCCGCATAGAATCCCGCCTCCTCTAGGCCAACGACTTTGTGCAGATTCTAGAGTGCTCTGCATTAGGAAGTTGTGAAGAGGAATAACGGAATGACGGACTTGTTTTCGCTTTAGGTAATGCGCGCGATGCGGTGCTCTTTGAGGTTGGCACTGCCGGCGAGATCTCTCAGCTCTTTCAGTCCTTCAGCGCCCCACTGCGCCAGGAACGGCAGGAAACTCAGCTCCCGAGACTGCAATACCTTGCCGGGGTATAGCAGATTTTCGAGAAACTCTACGTGCTCGGCGATCAGTCCGGCCCGTTCATCCAGCGCCCTTCCGGTCTTCTCGCGCAGCTTGTCCAATTGGAAGGTCATTTTCTCGCGTGTCGTGGTCACCGCACCCGCCAACGTGCCATCCAACTTCTGAATGTCCGCACCCAGCTCAGTCAAGGTGGTTTCGATCAACGCCTTCTTCTGGTCGAAATCCCGGGCAAGCTGCTTGGGCAGAGACACTGCTTCCATCTGCTTCCGAAGTTCTTGCGGTCCGGCCCAGACGTTCTCGATACAGAGGTGATACTTTTGCAGCAGCTTGTCGGCCTTGGCGTCAAGCACCGTGAAATCCGCTCGCGGCAGCAGCACCGGCATGCGTCCAAGAACGTGACTGTAAACGACTTCCGACTGTGCCAAGTAGGAAATCTCGGCCGATCCGGCGGAAAACGCCACCGTCGGAAGCAAGTAGTCTTGAACCACAGGGCGTAGCAACGCGTTTGGACTCAGATTCTCTGGCGCTTCCTCCGCGAGCCGCAGTGCTGCTTCCCGCGTCCACGATGCATCTCCTGAATGAAACGCGCCGCCCGCCCGAGATCCTGCGTCAGCGCTTCCGCTATGGGGAACTTTTCCGTTGGCCGCAGGGCTGAATCCCATCGGCTGACGCACGCCATTCTTCATCTGGAACAGCAGGGTGCTCCCCGCGGTCACTTTCACCTGAGGATCGAACCCCGCCGCTTCTAACGCCTTCCCGCGCTCCAGTAAGGCTTCGGTTAACGCATCGCGATCCGCAAGCGCCTTGCGGTACACCGGCCCGGCGATACGGTGCAGCCGCGCATCCAGCGGATCGAGCATGATCAACCCGTGTTCGGCAAAGACGCGTGCGAAAAGCTTCCCAAAGGCACTGCCGTAGGTTTCCTCTGGCCCATAGCTTTCCTGCAGAATTTTCGCGATCGACTCGCTACCTGGCCCTGTCAGAAGTTCAGACGCTTTCTTCGCAAGCTCTTCGACCGCCGGGCCCAGCTGCACCCGGCCGACCGGTCGGCCGGGTGTCCCTGCAACGGGCAACTCAAACCGTGTCAGGTTTCCACCGTGAAACCAGGACACGTGGCGAACTTCATCAAGGTCGTGATCCTCGGTCGCCATCCAAAACACCGGCACCGCCGGCACCCCGGCCTCGCTCAATTCCGCCGCGATGCGAATTGCACTGAGCGCCTTATAAAAGGCGTACGCTGGCCCCCCGAACAATCCCACCTGCTGTCCGCTGACGACGGCAACGGCTCCATTCTCCAAACGCTCGAGATTGCGCGCCGTTGCTTCGCCAGCGCCGAGAATTCCATTGAGGTCGCGCAGTACCGCGGCAACCTGTTTTCTTCGTTCCGCTGGAAAATCGAGGGAAGCTGCGGCTTCCTTCACCGCTTCCATAGCTGGAGGGTGCGCATAGAACTTCGACACGCTAGGAAAATCGTCAAGGAACCGAAGGAACAACTTCGGCTGGTGCGGCAGGCGCCGGAACGGTATCGAGATACAACCCATCGGGACTTAGATGATACACAGCCGAATTGGTCACGCCAAATCGCCGCCCTGCATCCAGGCAAAAAAGCCATTCTTTCATGGCCAGCCGGGCCGAGCGGCTTCCCCTTTGGACGATCTCCAGCGGTGAAAGATAGCGCGCCGGCAACATCTTCCGGGGCCACCCGCTTTGCTAAGCGATGGATAGGCACGATCGATGTAGCAGACCGGCGCTTCGGCAGGACGCGGAGGCAGCGCCAGAACGCGAGCGCAGTGCTACGCTCTCGCAGCCGCCGGCTCAAGACTTGCCAGGGATTCCAAAATCCGCTGTTTGTAGGCATCGGAAATGGGCACCAACGGCAACCTGGGAATTCCGCCGCGATAGCCTCGCTGATCCATCAGGAATTTCAAGCCCGCAATCGCGTGTTCCGAAGCGACCACCTTCGACACCTTGAGCAGCACATTTTGCAGCTTCCGCGCCTTCTCGAGGGACTCCGAGCGAGATCCCGAGCGCGCAAGATCGAATAGCTCCAGACACTTTTCCGGCAACCCCGACGCCAAAGCCAGGATTGCGCCTTTGGCGCCAACGGTAAGGCCCGCGAGCAGTGTCGGTGCCGAGCCGGTAAGAACCTGAAAGTCCGGCTGCGCCATGGCGACCATTTCGCCCACACGCATCACATGTCCCGAGCTATCTTTGATCCCAACGATGTTTGGATGCTCGGAAAGTGCTGCTACTTCCGGGGCTTCGAGCGTCACGCCTGTGAAGATGGGCACCGAATACAGCAACACCGGAATTGGTGACGCATCGGCAACGCGCCGGTAGTGCCCGATCAACACCTCCGGCTTGTACGCCGGTTTGTAGTAGTACGGCGTCTTCACCAAAGCAAGGTGGTAACCGAGTTCGGCCGCGCGCTTGGTGCGCTCAATTGTCTCCGCAGTCGATTCCGCACCAGTGCCGGCGATCAGCCGCTTGCCCTGGCCCGCCGCTTCTTTCACTGTCGCGAGGATGCTGTCGGTTTCGCTGCGCGACAACAGCACCGACTCGCCGGTCGATCCGATCACTACGTAACCCGCGAGTCCGGTCGAGTTGTACCGCTCGATGTTGTACTTCAAGTCGCCCAGCGACACCGATCCGTCCGCCGCAAATGGCGTGGTTAATGCAGGATAAACTCCGGAAAGGTTCATGGCCTAGTCTCCCGTCGCGGTGGTGCCCGATGCAGGCACGCGCCCGCGGTGCAAATCTTGCAATGCCGCGACTTCAGGTTTCTGATCGAGCAGCGCGCGGATACCGAGCGCCGCCGCGCTGGCCGCCGCCAGCGTCGTGATACATGGAATGTTATGCCGGATCGCCGCGCGGCGGATCGATTTTTCGTCGTAGAACGATTCGCGGCCGAGCGGCGTGTTGATGATCAGGTCGATCTTGCGCGTTTTGATCAGGTCGACGATGTTGGGCCTTCCTTCGTTCACTTTGAACACCGGTTCGGCTTCGATCCCCGCTGCTTCCAGCGCCGCCGCAGTGCCGCGCGTTGCCAGCAAACGGAAGCCCAACGCCAGCAGATCCTTTCCGAGCGGTCCGACCTGCCGCTTATCGCGGTCGTTGACGCTGAGAAATACGGTGCCCTTTTGCGGAAGCCGCTGGCCCGCCGCCAGCTGCGCTTTCGCGAAGGCCTGCCCGTAGGAAGTCGAAATGCCCATGACCTCGCCCGTCGAACGCATTTCCGGTCCGAGAATCGTATCCACGCCGCGAAATTTGTTGAACGGAAACACCGGCGACTTTACGGCATAAAACTCGTGAACGGCGATCTCCGACACGCCGTTGTGCTTCACCACCGGCAGCTTCATGTCGGCGAGCCGTTTTCCGGCCATGAGCCGCGCCGCCACTTTCGCCAGCGGCACGCCAGTCGCTTTGCTCACATACGGAACCGTGCGCGACGCACGTGGATTCACCTCGAGCACGTACACCACATCACGCTGGATGGCGTACTGCACGTTCATCAATCCAACCACTTTCAGTGCCAGCGCCAGACGCTTTGTGTAGTCCCGAATCGTTTCGAGAATTTTCGGCGACAAACTCACCGGTGGCAGCACGCAGGATGAATCGCCGGAGTGCACACCGGCTTCTTCGATGTGCTCCATAATTCCACCGATCACCACGTCTTTCCCGTCGGCAAGCGCATCCACGTCGACTTCCGTGGCCTCCTCCAGGAACTGGTCGATCAGCACCGGCCGCGCCGGACCCATGAGCGCCGCTTGCGCGACATATTCCTGCACGGTGTTCACATCGTACGCAATCACCATCGAACGGCCACCCAGCACGTAGCTCGGACGCACCAGCACCGGCAATCCGATTTCGCCGGCTACGCGTGCGGCTTCTTCTGGTACGAGGGCAGTGGCGTTGCGCGGCTGGGGGATTTTTAGTTCTTCGAGCAAACGGCCGAACCGCCGACGGTCCTCCGCCAAATCGATCGATTCCGGAGTCGTCCCAATGATAGGCACTCCGTTGCGTTTCAATTCCAAAGCGAGGTTGAGGGGCGTTTGTCCGCCGAATTGCACGATGACGCCCTGCGGCTTTTCGCGCTCGACGACGGCCAGCACATCCTCAAGAGTAAGCGGCTCAAAGTAGAGGCGATCCGATGTGTCGTAGTCGGTGGAAACCGTCTCCGGATTGCAATTTACCATGATCGTTTCATAGCCGTCTTCGCGCAACGCGAAGGAAGCATGGCAGCAGCAATAATCGAATTCGATTCCCTGCGCGATCCGATTCGGTCCGCTGCCGAGGATCATGATTTTCGAGCGGGGCTGAGGATCGGACTCGTCTTCCTCTTCGTACGTCGAATACATATAAGGCGTGAACGATTCGAATTCCGCGGCGCACGTATCCACGCGTTTGAACACTGGCGCAACACCATAGCGCGCGCGTTGCAGGCGCACCGCGGCGGGAGTCGTCTTCCAAATTTGCGCGAGAACTTCGTCGCTGGTGCCATAGCGCTTCACTTCTCGCAGCAAATCGCGCGAGGCAGTTTCGACCGTTACGCTCGCGGCCCGGCGGTTCATCGCATTGATTTCTTCGAGTTGCTGGATGAACCACGGATCGATTTTCGTGAGCTCGCAAATCTCGCTCGCAGGAAGCCCACGCTCCACCGCCGTCAGCAGCCAATGGATGCGATCCGCGCGGGGCGTCGCGAGTTTCTCTCGCAGCAGAGATTCCGGCGTTTCCGCAGGCGCGCGCCAGGGAGTGTGCGGCTCGAGCGAGCGAATGCCCTTCTGCAGCGCTTCTTTAAAGGTTCGTCCGATGGCCATCACTTCCCCGACGGACTTCATCTGCGTTCCAAGCGTGGTGTCGGCCCCCGGAAATTTCTCAAACTGCCATTTCGGGATTTTTACTACAACGTAGTCGATGGTCGGTTCGAAGCACGCCGGGGTCATCTTCGTAATGTCGTTGGGGATCTCGTCCAGCGTCATGCCAACCGCGAGACGCGCGGCGATCTTCGCAATAGGAAAACCTGTAGCCTTGCTAGCCAGCGCGGAACTCCGCGAGACGCGAGGATTCATCTCAATTACGACCATGCGGCCGTTTTCCGGATTGATTCCAAACTGCACGTTGGACCCGCCGGTTTCGACACCGACCTCGCGCACGATGGCCGCAGCGGCATCGCGCATACGCTGATATTCCTTATCCGTCAGGGTCTGCGCTGGAGCGACCGTGATCGAGTCGCCCGTGTGAACGCCCATGGGGTCGAAATTTTCGATGGAGCAGATGACCACGAAGTTGTCGCGGAAATCGCGCATCACTTCGAGTTCGTATTCCTTCCAGCCGAGGACGGATTCCTCCACGAGTGCTTCGTGCACCGGACTCATGTCCAGTGCGTGAGAGATTGCTTCGCCGAACTCTTCGCGGTTGTAAGCAATCGATCCGCCGGTACCTCCTAGCGTGAACGACGGCCGGATCACCAGAGGAAATCCGAGTTGATCGCACAAGCGCAGTGCGTCCTGTGCATTGTTCACCAGCGCCGACGCCGGTACTTCCAGCCCGATCTTGCGGCAAGCGTCTTTGAACCAGAGACGATCCTCGGCGACCTTGATCGCACGCAAGGACGCGCCGATCATTTCGACTTTATATTTTTCAAGGATGCCGCTCTCGGCGAGCTCGACGGCGAGATTCAAGGCCGTCTGCCCACCCACGGTGGGCAAAATCGCTTGCGGGCGTTCGCGCGAAATAATCTCTTCGAGGTATTCCTTGGTGAGCGGTTCGATATAGGTGCGGTGTGCGAGCTCGGGATCGGTCATGATCGTAGCTGGATTAGAATTGACCAGCACGACCTCATAACCCTCGCTACGCAGCGCCTTGCAAGCCTGCGCGCCCGAATAGTCAAACTCGCAAGCCTGCCCAATAACGATGGGGCCGGATCCAATGATCAGAATCTTCTTAATATCCTTGCGTTTTGGCATGTCGCCCTAGTATGTCGCCTCACTCACGCCGCGTTCAGTATTTTCCCGGCTCGCAACGTCTCCACAAAATGTCATCCCGAGCCGAGCGCGGGATCTGCTGTTGCCGTTCTCGGATAGGGAGGCAGCAAATTCGCTGTTGCGCGTAAGATCGTGCCGCAACTGTCTCATCGGCGCGAACTTCCCGGTTGCGCGAATTCCTTCATCAAATCGGTGAACTGCGTAAAGAGGTAGTGCGAATCATGCGGCCCCGGCGACGCCTCCGGATGATATTGCACGCTGAACAACGGCAGCGATTTGTGGCGCAGGCCTTCGTTGGTATTGTCGTTGAGGTTCAAGTGCGTGACTTCAACGTCGCTGGACGGCAGCGATTCCGGGTCCACGCAGAAGCCATGATTTTGCGAGGTGATTTCCACTTGCTCGGTCAGCAGATTTTTTACCGGGTGGTTCGAACCATGATGTCCGAATTTCAGTTTGAACGTTTTTCCGCCGAGCGCCAGGCCGCACAGTTGGTGGCCGAGGCAGATCCCGAAGACCGGAACCTTACCGAGCAATTTGCGGATTCCTTCGATCGCATAGCCCGCAGGTTCGGGATCGCCCGGGCCATTCGAAAGAAACACACCATCCGGCCCCATCGCGAGCACGTCCTCCGCTGGCGTTTGCGCGGGCACGACGGCAACTTCGCACTGGTGGTCGACCAGCAGGCGAAGAATGTTCTGCTTGATTCCGTAATCGTAGGCGACTACACGATGCTTGCGGCCTTCTTGCCCTCCGCCCGATTCGCCCATCTGCTCGGTCCACGGAGAGCTGACGAAGTCGATCGAACCCGTGTCCCATTTGTAGGTTTTGTTGCAAGAAACGCGGCTGGCCAACTCTTGCCCGGCCATCGTCGGCAGTTGCCGGGCTTCGAAGATCAGTTGGTCGGCCGCTGTTCCGTCGGTCGCAACGAAACCACGGAGGGCCCCACACTGACGCAAGTGGCGCACCAGCGCTCGCGTGTCGATGTCCCAAATCACCGGAATCTTGTGCCGGTTCAGGTAAAGCTGCGCAGTTTCCGCAGAGCGCCAGTTCGACGAAACCTGCGAGAACTCGCGCACGATCAATGATTCGATGTAGGGCCGCGGCGACTCCTGGTCATCCAGGTTTGCGCCGACATTTCCGATGTGCGGATAGGTCAGGCAAACAATTTGGCCCGCATAACTTGGGTCGGTGAAAACTTCCTGGTATCCGGTGAGGCTGGTATTAAAAACGACTTCGCCGCCCCGGCGCGTGATCGCGCCGGCCGCGCGGCCGCTAAAGACGCGCCCGTCTTCCAGCGCAAGTGTGGCGGGTCGATGCTGCACTTCGTTCAGTGGATCCTCCGTTGAAATTCATTTCGTCTTTGCTTCCGCGGTGGAGAGCGAGCCAAAGTGATCCACGGGCCAATACGCGAACACCGCGCGCCCGTAGATGTAGTGACTGGCCACCGGGCCGAATACACGCGAATCGTTGGAACTGATGCGGTGGTCGCCCATCACAAAGTAACTGTCGCGCGGGACACGAACTGGTCCAAAGTCGGTGAGGTCTTCGTACTGTGGCGGAACGTATGGCTCGGCGAGCGAAGCGCCATTGACGAAAACAATCCCCTTGCGAATCTCGACCATTTCACCCGGCAGGCCAACCACGCGCTTGATGAACGACTTGGAGCGATCGAGTGGATACCAGAAGACAACCACATCGCCGCGGTCGATAGGTTCGAAGCGGTACACGAATTTATTGATGAAGATGCGTTCCTGGTCGGAGAGGAGCGGCGCCATGCTGGTACCCTCTACCTTCACAGGCTGGTACAGGAAAACGATGATGACCAGCGCGAGGCCGATCGCGATCAACAAGTCGCGGGTCCAAACGCGAATCTCATTGCGCAATGAATGTCCGGAAGTCAGCGTGTCAGAGGTCGCGCCAGCAGTCAATGTGGTCGCGGGGGCTTCCGTGATCGCCGTGGTGGAAGAATGTCGCTCGTCCGTGCTTTGCATTTTTTCGCTGCCTCGTATTTATAACATGGGCGTTGCGCACTGCGCCAGATGTTGCTTTGCGGGAAGGCGATTCGAGCAACGGAGGGTACTTGCAGAGTGATTCCAACCGGACCTCCGCCCTTTTCATAGGACGCCGGTGGCCTCTTGGCCGTTGCTTCGCGCACGATCCTAAGCGGCAGGAGGATCGCTTCAGCCACCAAGGGCGTAGTTCACCGAGGCCAGGGCCGCGACCACAGCGGTTTCCGTGCGCAGTATCAGTTTGCCGAGGGATGCCTCGCGAAAGCCGGCGGCGGCGGCCACTGCGAATTCTTCATCCGTCCAGCCACCTTCCGGCCCAATTGCCAGGGTAGCTTGAGCCCCCTTTGCGGAAGACAAAACACCCCGCAATGCCGTAGCTTCGCCACGTTCTGACAGCACGACCTTCACGCCGGTCTGAGACTCGCGCAGAGCCTGATCGGGCCGCAGGGGAACGCCCAGCAGCGGCACTTGAACGCGGCGCGATTGCTGCGACGCTTCTAGCAGAATCTTCCGCCAGCGCTCCGCCCTGTTTTCAGCGGCGGCCAGCAGCGCCTTTTCGCTACGCGCTGCGGCGACCGGGACGACCATGCCGACGCCCAGCTCCGTGGCTTTCTCAAGGGCCCACTCAAAGGCCTCGAATTTCACGATGGAGAGAAGCAGGGTGATATCGACTGCGGGCGGACTAGAGGGGATTTCTTCCAGGAGCGCGAATTCGATACGATCGCGGGCCACGCCTTCGATGCGACCAAGCCTAACCCTCGAGCCGTCGCTTAGTTCGTAGAATTGGCCCGGCTGCGCGCGCAGGACCCGGCCAAGGTGATGCGCCGTCTCGCCTTCGATGACCGCGGATTGACCACTGAATTGTTCGACGAAGAAGCGTCTGCGCACGCTCGGGATTCTATATCACGTCGGGGCCCGGTGAACGACGCGCGCGAATCACGAATTACCCGAAGATGTCTTTGACCTTGTCAAAGATCGAAGAGTTGCGCTCGGCCGGCTTATTGTCAACTTTGAGCGACGCGCCTAACTCTTCGATCAGCTTGCGCTGCTCGCGCGTGAGTTTCGTCGGAGTGATCACGCGAACGTGATAGTACAGATCGCCCTTCCCGCCGCCGCGCGGATCGGCGAGGCCTTTGGACTTCAAGCGGAACACCGCGCCGCTCTGCGTGCCTTCCGGAATCTTCAGCTTTTCTTCGCCGCTCAAACCCGGAACCTGCAGCTCGGTGCCCAACGTCGCTTGCGCGATGCTGATGGGAATCGTGCAGTACAAATCCGCACCGCGGCGCTCGAAGAAGGCGTGCTCCTTTACTTCCAGCACGACGTATAGATCTCCAGCTGGGCCACCGTTGGGCCCGGGCTCGCCCTCTCCACCCACGCGCAAGCGCGTCCCCGTATCGACGCCAGGCGGAATGCGCAACTCGATGGTGCGCTCGCGCTCGATGCGTCCCTGGCCGCGGCAATCCGGGCAACGCTCGCGGATGATTTGTCCTGCGCCCTGGCACGCCGGGCACGTGCGCGTGATCGTGAAAAAGCCTTGCTGGTAGGCGAGCTGGCCGCGCCCGCTGCACGTCTGGCAAGCAACAACCCCGGTTCCCTTTTTTGCGCCCGTGCCATTGCACGCTTCGCAATATTCCTGCCGTGGCAGCTTCACCTTGGTGGCCACGCCCGCCGAAGCCTCTTCGAAAGTCAGCGTCATGTCATAGCGAAGATCGGCGCCACGCTGCGATCGCCCGCGCCCACCCCCGCGACGCCCGCCAGAGAACATGTCCTCGAAACCAAAGAAGTCCCCAAAGATATCGTGGAAGTCTTGAAAAATGGTGCCGCTGAAGTCCACACCTGCTGACGAACCAGAAAGCCCTGCGTGTCCGTAGGTATCGTAGACTTGGCGCTTCTGTGCGTCACTCAGGATGCTGTACGCCTCGGTGCTTTCGCGGAATTTCACTTCCGCCTCGGCTTTATTCTCCGGGTTGCGATCCGGATGCCACTTCAGCGCGCACTTGCGGTATGCAGCTTTAATTTCATCGACGCTCGCGGTGCGTGATACGCCGAGAATTTCGTAATAGTCTCGTTGGCTCGACTTCGGCATGCGACTTCGTTCTCCTTGGAAACTTCCCGTTTAATTGACGGCTAATTCGCGCCTTTCTTTGATGCGGCAGCGCCGTTCACAGCTACGCGAACCATCGCCGGGCGCAACACGCGGCCATGAAACATGTAGCCCGGCTGAAAAACCTGCACGATGGTGCCGTCTTCGTGATCGGTGGTCTCCAGACGATCCATAGCCTGATGCGCGTGCGGATCGAACTGCTTTCCGAGAGGATCGATGCGCTCCGCCCCGAGCTTGGTGATGTTGTCGATCAATTGCTTGTAGATCAGTTCGAAGCCTTTGCGGTAGACCTCGTATTCTTTCTCACGGTGCGCCGCGAGCGCGTGCTCGAACCCGTCGATGATCGGGATCAGTCCTTCGATCATGCGAGCCGTGGCGCGCTTGGCATCCTCGGTACGTTCCTTCTCGATGCGCTTGCGATAGTTATCGAAGTCCGCTTGACGTCGCAATAGCGTCCCGCGCAAATCGTCAAGCTCGCTGAGAAGCTTCGCGGTTTCTGCGTCGTTGCTCCCGGAGTCGGACGGCATGTTCTTGGGGTCCAGGGATGAATCCGAGCCAGCCACCACATCGCGTTCCATATTCGTTTCCTTGTCCGGCAGTTTCTTGCCTTTCTTCTGCCAAAAGTCTCTCAAATCTTGCTCAGTGTTTCACTGAATAGCTGCGCCACGTAGGCAACCGCTGTGATGGCCCGCTCGTAGTGCATTCGCGTCGGCCCCAGTACCCCGAGCGAGCCCTGCACCAGATCGTTCCGCATGTAGGGCGCGCTGATCAGCGCCAGGTTTTCTCCCGACTCCGAAATCTCCTTCACCCCAATCTGTACGTACACCGGTTCCGGCCCATCGATGCATGCGTTCAATACGGTCACCAGCCGGCTCTTCTCTTCAATCGCCGACAGCACATCACGAAGCTGCGTCTGATCCGCGAATTCGCCAGTTCCCACCATTTGTGCTGCGCCCTCGACGTGTACCTGCCGCGCGCGATCGTCGCCTAGCACGACCGGATCACACAGTGCCAGCGCGCTTTGCACGATTCCCTCGTAGCGCTCGCGCTCGTTGGCGAGTTTCTGCAGTAAGTCGCCGCGAATCGCTTCCAGCGTCCAACCCGAGTAGTGGCGATTCAGAAAGTCAGCGGTGGCATCGAGTTCGATTTGCGTAAATGGCCGCGGCGGCCGCAAAATTTTGTCGCGCGTATTCCCGCCCGGCGAAATCAGTACCACCACGACGCGCCCGTCCGGCAGCAGCCACATGCGTGCGTGTTCGATCACGGTCTTGCCCATCGGCGGCGACACGATAATCCCCAAGCCATTCGATACTTCCGCAAGCACATGCCCAGCGCGCTCCGTAACTTCCGAAGCGTTCGTGGCCGCACCAATTTCCCGCTGAATCCATTCCTTGTCTACCACGCTGAGTTTCGCTTGCGTGGCGATTTCCTGGGCGAAGAACCGGTAAGCCGCAGCCGTCGGCACGCGCCCCGCCGAAGTGTGCGGCTGGTACAGAAAGCCGCCGTCCTCGAGCTCGCCCATCACATTGCGAATCGTCGCCGTGCTGATGGTTTCCTCGAAGCGTGCACACACCGCCCGCGAAGACACGGGTTCGCCCGTCTCGATATAGGCCCGCACAACATCCGCCAGAATTTGGCGATTACGGCGCTCTTGTAGAGCGGGGGTTCTCATAGGAAGCACTCAGTCCTGGGTGCTTACTACCATTGTAGGAACGCCGTTAACGATCGTCAACGCGCAGGCGACTACCGTGTTCCGAGGATTGCGGATGGCCCTGTTTCGGTGCATCCTAAAATTTATGGAGCAAGCAATTCCCGTATTTGGACGGAGAAGCGAAACACTGCCCGTAAAAACTCGCGCGTGCGCCTACGCCGTCGTGACAAATGCGGAGGGCTTGGTCGCTGCCGTGCTCGAATCGCGCGGCCTACATTTACCCGGAGGCGGAATGGACCTTTCCGAAACTCCGGTGGAAACGATACACCGCGAAGTTCGCGAAGAACTTGGCTGCCGCGTCATTCTGAGCGAACGCATCGGGCAGGCACTGAAGTATTTCGAGTCCGACGGCAATTGCCAAGCCTTGTATGCGACTTTTTACGCAGGCGAGCTGGGCGAAATAATCTCGCCGGACCACGAACACGAATTGCAATGGGTGCGCCCAGAAGATCTATTCCACGCCCACCACACCTGGGCGGTCCGAAAGCGGCTAGCGGCGCAACTGGAAGCCTCGCACAAGTAGAGCCGCCGGGACTATCGAACCCCCGGGTGCGTCAAGCAGATCGCAGATCCTAATTGTTGTCGATCTGCGCCCGCTGCAGCTTATCGGAATAGTCGATGTACAGCGTCTTCCACTCGGTGAAGAAATCAATCGCCGCAATCGCCGCTTCGCGATGACCATTGCCTGTTTGCTTGGTCCCGCCAAACGGCAAATGCGTTTCCGCGCCAATCGTCGGCGCGTTCACGTAAACGATGCCGGTATACAAATCGCGGATCGCCTGGAATGCTCGATTCACGTCGCGCGTATAGATCGACGCCGACAACCCGTACGGCACTCCGTTGGCAACCTCAATCGCCTCGTCGAATCCACGGATCGGAATCACCGACACCACGGGACCAAAAATCTCCTCCTGCGCGATGCGCATCTTCGCGCTGCAATCGCCAAACACCGTCGGCGCGTGGAACCACCCTTTCGCATAAGCCCCAGAATCCAGCCGGTTTCCGCCCGTCAGCAGCTTCGCGCCCTCATTCTTGCCGATCTCCACGTAATCCATCACCGTCTTCAGCTGCTGCTCGTTGATGCACGGTCCCATCTCCACCGTCGCGTCCAACCCGTCGCCCACCTTTAATCTCTTGACGCGCTCCACAAACCGCGAAATAAATTCGCCGTATACCGACTTGTGCACCGCCACGCGGCTAGCCGCCGTGCAACGCTGCCCGCTCGTACCAAATCCACCCCAAACCGCACCATCAACCGCCAAATCCAGATTCGCGTCATCCATCACAATAATGATGTTCTTCCCACCCATCTCTAGACTGCAGTGCTTGAACTCCGGGGCGCACGCCTGCGCGATCATTCGTCCAACCGCGGTCGACCCCGTAAAGCTGATCACCGGCGCATCGGAGTGCTGCGCCAAGGGAGCCCCAGCGTTCGGCCCATTTCCGCTAACCAAATTCACCACCCCGGGCGGCAACCCCGCCTCCGCCAGTATTTGCACCAGGTGATACGAAGACAATGGCGTATCCTCCGCCGGCTTCAATACCACCGTATTCCCGCTGACCAGCGCCGGCATCATCTTCCACGACGGAATCGCCATCGGAAAATTCCACGGGGTGATCAGGCCGCAGACGCCGATCGACTGGCGCACGCTCATGGCAAATTTGTTCGGCAGCTCTGAAGGAGTCGTCTGCCCAAACAGCCGCCGCCCCTCGCCCGCCATGTAGTACGTCATGTCGATGGCTTCCTGCACATCCCCGCGCGTCTCGGCCAAGACCTTGCCCATCTCTCGGGTCATATCCTTAGAAAACTCTTCTTTGTGCTGCACCAGCAGCTCCGCCGCGCGGAACAAGATCTCGGCGCGCTTCGGCGCAGGCACCAATCGCCATTTCTCATACGCGCACTTCGCCGCGTCCACGGCCGCATCCACATCCTCAGAGGTCGAAGACACAAACATCCCCACCAGTTCATCGGTGTTTGCCGGATTGCGGTTTTCGTAAGCATTCCCGCTGCGCGAGTCCACCCACTCGCCGTTGATAAAATTCTTATAAACGCGTGGCGCCGCTGCTGTTGCCATACTTCCTCCTGAAACGCGCGATCTTTGTCTTTGTCCGTTGCGGATTCAACGCGGGAATTGCCGCGGGAAACTAAAGTCTATCGCCGCCTCGCATTAGCCGTCAAACCAGCTTGAGGCGCCGCCTTTGCGAATCCACCACCGATTCTGTTCCGAGCGTGACAGATTTTCGGAACCGAACAATCCCCGGCAGGTTTTACATCGTTTTTACAAATCACAGGCAATTCCCGTCGGTCCCGCGGATATTCTGTTTCGCAAGCAAGTGATTCTCCTTGGGCACAAAACGGGGCCGGAGATTGCGCCCGCAAACTCCGGCCTTCTTCTTTGCTCTAGCCCCAGCAATTCGATCTAAAGGCACACTCCGGCCGCAAGACGATCGATCGAAACCGCCGTACATTCGTTAGCAGTGCGTTGCGTGGCTAGAAGTGCCGATTATGGGCGGGAGGTCTGCAGAGACGGATTCGTCAATCTCGAGGATGAGTTAGGCGGCGCCACCGGCTCCGCAACGCCAGCTGTCTGCGACCCTAACCCCAGTCTCTCCAACGTACGAGCGTCCAACTTCCCCGAAGGGTTCAGCCCGTGCGCGCTCTGAAATTTCTTCATGGCTTCGACCGTGGAATCATCCCACTTGCCGTTCGGTGTATTCGTGAACGAACCGTCTTTCGCAAGCGCCTCTTGAATCACCGAGATCCGATCCGGAGTAGGCGCCATTTGCCCCTTCTCTCTACGCCGCGAACTTGCCTTCTTTGATGACCGGTGCGCGCTCTTGCCAGTCGCCTTGGACGCCGTCGTTTTTGAGGCCGTGGTCTTGGTTTTGGTGTTTTGAGCCTGTCCCAGAGCACGACTCGCGAAGACACCCGAGCCTGCCGTCACCATCAGCGCCAGACCCAGGTGCATTGCTCTTCGAAGAACCATTTAGCCTCAATCCTACGGTTCGGACCCTAACCACCCGCGTCCGCGACGCAAACAGCCGCCCAACCTACTGTTTGTTGTTGTCCGCCGGCACTACGCCCGGCAGAAACACCGTCAAGGTGTGTTCGTTATCACCCCGCCGGAGAACCTTGAACACTACATTCTCCCCGGGTTTCAGCTTGCCCACAGCCTTCTTGTAATCGTCAAGAGAACTGATCGGCTCGCGATTGATTTCCGTGATCACGTCGCCGCGGCCAAAGCCCAAATCGTCAGCAAAGCTCGCTGGATCGACATCGGTCACCAAGACGCCTCGCTGCCCTTCCATGCCCACGCGCGAAGCACGATCCGGCGTGAGGCTGTCGACGCGCAAGCCAAATTCAGCAGGCGCGGCTTCACCTGGCTGGTCACCCATGCGGCCGGCCTGGGTCGGAAAGACACGCGTCCGGTCTTCGACCACCGCGGTGGTTTCCTTCGCCCCGCGGTCACGCACGTAATTGAGCTTCACCTTGCTGCCAATGGGCGCTTGCGCAATCGGGTTCACAAGATCATTGCCCGTCTTTACCGGCTTGCCGTTCACGGCGGTAATGACGTCCCCGCCTTTGAGCCCCGCCTTTTCCGCCGGGCTGCCCGGCTCAACGCCCATGATCACCACGCCATTCGGCGCTCCCAATTCTTTCAGCGTAATTGCGTTCGTTCCCAGCTCTTCCTGGAAGCTCACGCCAATCGAACCGCGCGTCACGCGGCCTTGCGAAATAATCTGGTTGTAGACGTTAATCGCGGCGGTGGAGGGCAGGGCAAAGCCCACACCTTCGTAGCCCCTGCTTCCCGTGATGATCGCGGTATTGATTCCGATGACCTCGCCGGCCAAATCCACCAGCGGTCCGCCGGAATTGCCGGGATTGATCGCCGCGTCGGTCTGGATGAATCTCTGAAACTGGTGTCCCGCGCCGCCAATACCTCCGCGGTCCTTCGCGCTGATGATGCCGGCCGTCACCGTGGCGTTTAAACCAAACGGGCTGCCAATCGCGAGCACCCAATCACCCACCTGGACGCCGTCGGAGTTCCCCAGCTTGGCGGTCGGCAGTTCTTTGTTGGCTTCAATCTTGATCACCGCCAGGTCGGTGTCCTCGTCCACTCCGATCACCTTCGCCGTATACTTGTTCGGATCACCGTCGAGCTGCACCTGAATCTTGGTCGCCTGCTCCACAACGTGATTGTTCGTCAGGACGTAGCCCCGCTTGTCCACGATCACGCCTGAACCAAGGCTGCGTTCCGCTTGTGGAGGAGCGTCTTGCCGGCCATCGAAGAATCGGTCGAAAAAATCCTGCATGGGATCGTCTTGATCATATCCCTGCCCCTGCTGAGGCCGGCGCTTCTTGGCCGCAGGCTTGCGCTCTAGCACTTGCGTCGTCGCGATATTCACCACCGCTGGTTCCACCCGCGTTACGATCGTGGCGAAGGAGTTTGAGGAAGGAATCGGATCCGGAAGCGACAACGGCGTCGCGTTGGTTCCCGCAAACGACAGTGTCTTCATCGCCGACACTTTGCCGGAAACAATCGAGCCAATCACAATTCCTACACCCAGGGTCAGCACCAGAAACGCGGATGCCAAGACCTTCCGCCGGCGCGCCCAATCGAACAATTCTTTTACTTGCAGACCCATAGTGTCCTGCTCCTCTATCCTCGGAAGACGTCCTGCCCGCCAGCAAAGTATAACACCACGCTTCGCACACGGTTGCGTGCCACAAGCGATGCACCAGAAGGGATACTGGCCGATAGGCCGGGTGTCTACCTGACCAAGGCGACGCGTCCTCCCGGGAATGTTACTCCTAACCTCGTTGCGAATCTCCCAATACATGTATTGGACGCACGGGAGGCCCTTTATGTTGTCATCCCTCATCGAGATGATGGGTCGTGCACCCGCGGCCACCCGGATTTGGTGCTTGACAAGCCCAGCGTTCTCAAGCATAAAAGAGAAAGCGCAGTAGCGCCGGGTCGACTGTTAAGCGGTCGCACTTGAAACGTGGCGATTTAGGGCAACTTGCTCCACGTAAAAAACTGCTAAAGAGCTTTAGAGTTTCCCAGAAGAATTTCTGAGAGCCCTCCAAGCCTTTGGCACGGAGGGTTTTTTAATTTCCCCTGCCTGCTGCCCTAGAAAACCACAGAGCGATTTCGCGCGCCAGCTATTGGCGCGGCTACAGAGGTAGCGGCCGCTTTCAAAGCGGTGCTTTTTCCAGCGCCACCCGGACTGTACCGCCCATTGAAGGCGAGCCACGGTGAAAGGTGATTCAACGTATGCCCGATCTCTACGAACTCCGCTGCAAAGAATGCGGCAAAACCTGGGGCAACTGTCCTCGCTCCTTCTGCGAAGACTGCTTCTCCCCTCTGGAAGTCTCCTTCGACTACGCCTCCCTAAAGAAAACGGTCCGCCGCGAAAATCTCGCCTCCCGTCCTTTCAACATGTGGCGCTACTTGGAATTTCTTCCCCTACCTGAAAAGTTCCAGACGCCAAATGCCGTCGGGGGCACCCCTCTGGTTGTTGCAAAAAAACTAGCGACCCACTGGGGCGTGAGCAACCTTTATCTCAAAAACGACGCGGTCTGCTTCCCCTCTCTTTCGTTCAAAGACCGCGTCGTAGCCACCGCGCTAGCCGCAGCCCGCCGCTTCGGATTCGAAACGGTCGGTTGCTCGTCGACGGGCAACCTCGCCAACGCCGTAGCCGCCCAAGCCGCTCAACAAGGCTTCGACGCCTGCGTCTTCATCCCAGCCGATCTTGAGCCCGCTAAAATTCTGAACACCGCCGTCTACGGCGCACGCATCGTCCGCATCAACGGCAACTACGATCATGTGAATCGCCTGTGCGCGCAAATTGCCGACCGCTTCAAATGGGGCTTGGTCAACGTCAACCTTCGACCGTACTACTCCGAAGGTTCAAAGACCCACGGTTTCGAAATCGCCGAGCAGCTAGGCTGGCGATTGCCCGACAACGTTGTCGTGCCTATGGCTGGCGGCTCACTGATCGGCAAAATTGCCAAGGCCTTCCGCGAATTGGTGACGCTAGGCTGGGTCGAACCCAAGCAGGTCAAGTTCTTCGGTGCGCAAGCGACAGGCTGTTCGCCCATCTCCACCGCGGTCAAGCAGGGCCTCAACCGCTTCGAGCCGCAGAAACCCAACACCATCGCCCGCTCGCTGGCCATCGGCAACCCCGCCGACGGCAACTACGCCGCGAAACTGATCCTCTCCAGTGGCGGCTGGGCCGAAGACGTTTCCGACCCCGAAATCGTAGCCGCCATCAAACTCCTCGCCGAAACCGAAGGTATCTTCACGGAAACCGCAGGCGGCGTAACCGCGAGCGTAACCCAAAAGCTCATCCGAGAAGGCCGCATTCAGCCGGAGGAAACGACGGTGGTCTCCATCACTGGCAATGGACTGAAAACCACCGACGCCATCGCTTCCGAATTTCCGGTAACGGAAGCCATCGCCCCGCGCCTCGACGCCTTCGAGGCCTACCTCGATAACCAACTCGCTGCCCACGCGGCCGCCCAATAGGAGACTCGCAAATATGCCCGTAACCATCGAAATCCCCACCGCCTTCCGCCGCTTCACCGACGGCGCACCCAAAGTCGACTGCACTGCCGCCACCATCGCCGACGCCCTCAACACGCTGACCGCCCGCTTCCCGGAACTTGGCCGTCACGTCCGCGACGACTCTGGGCAGATCCGCCAATTCCTGAACGTCTACCTCAACGAAGAAGACATCCGCTTCCTGGGCGGCGAGTCCTGCACCCTAAAGGAAGGCGACCGAGTCCTCCTGGTCCCCTCCATAGCCGGCGGCTCTGCAAAGTAGCCGATAACACCTCACCAGAAACACGCCGAGTCCGGGCCTGTTTTGTACGGGTCCCAACACTTACCAAGAAAAGGAGGAGCGCGGTCTCACACTTGCACCCGAGCAAAAACCTTTTTCGCTCGTGACCAAGCCATCCGAAGTATCGAGTCTCCAATGGCAGTTCGAGATGAACTTTAATGACTGCCAGTACGTCTCCCACCAAGACGGCACGGCTTTGTCCTCCGTCTAAGCACCAAGCGACCGGTTGAACTCATCGGCCGCCGAGGAGACCCCATGCGAAATCGCTGGCGCGATCTGCTGTTCGGCTTGCGGCTGCTTTGGAAAAATCCCGGATTCACCTCCGTCGCCGTCCTCGCTCTCGCCTTGGGGATTGGCGCCAACACCGCCATCTTCAGCGTGGTCTACGCCACCCTGCTCGCCCCGCTGCCCTACAACCAGCCCGACCGCATCGTCATGGTTTGGTCCAAGGTAAACGGCAATCGGAACGGTGTCTCTGCGGGCGATTTCCTGGATTGGCAGCGCCAGAATACGGTCTTCGAGTCCGTGGCCTCCTGGACCGGGCGTCAAATGAGCCTGAGCACCGCCGCCCAGCCGGAGCAAGTCCAAGCCGAGCCCTGCACGCCCGGTTTCCTCCACGTTCTCGGACAGCCGATCCTCTTGGGTCGCGATTTCCTCCCTGAAGAGGGCCAAGTCGGCAAGGACCTCGAAGTCATCCTCACCTATCGCCTCTGGCAAAACCGTTTCGGCGGCGACCGCAACATTGTCGGTCAGCAGGTTCGCATGGACGGCCAGCAATACACCGTCGTCGGCATCCTGGCTCCCGGCGCGACCGACCGCGTGCAGAGCCAACTCTACGTCCCGCTCGCGTTCAAGCCGGAACAGCTCAATCACGAGTTCCACTGGATTCTCGTTATGGCCCGCCTCAAGCCCGGCGTCACGATCGCGCAAGCCAACGCCGACATGGACTCGGTAACCAAGCACATTGCCGCGGTCTACCCAAAATCAAACCAGGGCTGGGGCGCCACCGTCGAACCCCTGCAAAATGACTTCCTGCAACGTGATGTACGGCGAGCCCTATGGATGCTTCTCGGGGCCGTCGGCTTTGTTCTGCTGATCGCTTGCGCCAATGTCGCCAACCTACTCCTCGCCCGCGGCACAGCACGCCAAAAAGAAATCGCCGTTCGCGCTTCCCTCGGAGCGACCCGCGCCCAATTGTTCAGCCAATTCCTCACCGAGAGTTTGGCACTTGCGGCTATCGGCGGAGCCCTTGGCGTCGGCTTGGCTTGGGCCCTGCTCCAAATCATCATGACCTTGATTCCGCAATTTGCACTCCCCTCGGAGGCAGACGTCCGCTTGAACATTCCGGTTCTACTCTTTACGGTGGGCGCAACCATGCTCGCAGGCGTCCTGTTCGGTTGTGCACCAGCCCTCCAGGCCACGCGCTTGAACTTGAACGAGACGCTAAAGGAAGGAGGCCGTGGGGGCAGCAGCGCAGGAAAACACCGTGTGCGCCATGGCTTGGTCTTGGCCGAGTTTGCGCTGGCACTGACGCTCCTCGCCGCCGCCGGGCTCGCTATCCATAGCTTTTGGAACCTCACCCACGTCGACATGGGCTTCCAAACAGATCACATCCTCACTTTCGGACTTCCCATGCCTTCCGACCGTCTCAAGACCCCAGAACAGATCACCGCGTTCTATCGCCAATTGATCGAGCGCGTCCAAGCACTTCCTGGAATCACCGCCGCTTCGGTTTCGACCGGCTTTCCAGTACAAGGCACGAGTTTCGGCATGCCCTTCGACATCGTTGGCAAACCAGTCGCGGACCGCTCGCAGCGCCCTGGAGCAGGCTTCAACATGGTGTCACCTGGTTTCTTCCCCGCTTTTGGCATCCGTATCTCGCGAGGCCGCGTGTTCACCGAAGCCGACGCCGCGGGCGGCATGCCTGTCGCGATTGTGAACTCCGCCTTTGTAAAGAAATATTTCCCTACCATCGACCCACTAACGCAACGTGTTACCGTGGAGCAACTCATCCCCGGCGTAACGAACCTCGGTCCGCCGATTGACTGGCAGATCGTCGGCGTCTATGAGAATGTGCGCAACGGCGGAGCTCGTGGAGACGGCTTCCCCGAACTCGACGTACCCTTCGCGCAAAGTCCGTGGCCGAATGTATCCATGGCGGTGCGAACCGCCGGCGATCCCGAAAGCATGAACAAAAGTCTCGCCGCGGTCATTCATTCTCTCGATCCGGATTTGCCGATGGCCGATGTAAAAACCATGGACCATCTTCTGGAAGAATCGCTCGGCGGAGAACGATTCGGTGCCGCCCTGTTCGGTGGGTTTGCCTTCATCGCCCTTTGTTTGGCAGCCTTCGGAATTTACGGCGTCATGTCTTTTGCGGTCGCGCAGCGCACGCACGAAATCGGGCTGCGCATGGCGTTAGGCGCTGGTGAAAGCCAGGTGCTGGGCCTGATTTTGAAAGAAGGCATGACCCTCGGTCTCATCGGCTTGTTCATCGGTCTCGCCGGATCCTATGGCATTGGGCGCTTGATGCGCGGCATGTGGTACGGCATCGGCTCAATGGATCCGGTAGCGTTCAGCGTGGTGGCCACCGTCCTGCTCCTTGCGGCACTTCTCGCCTGTTACATCCCGGCGCGTCGTGCCACGCAGGTCGATCCCATGGCCGCTCTGCGTCAGGACTAGTGCGCCCTGATACGAGTGTCATCTAAGGCTGTCCAGCGAGGGTAGGTAGGCGAAGTGCTTCACTACATACCAAGCCCAGACCGATCTAACCGCCGCTTAGTGCCAAAACCGGAATCCCAACCAGCATTACGGCTGGTGCAATGCCACCTCCCGCACTGTGCTATAACCGCGAAGACGAGGAGGGCCCCTATGATCGCTCGCCTTTGGTCCGCGCGCAGCACTGCCGAGAACTGGCCCGCCTACGAACGGCATTTCACCGACAATGTAATCCCTGAGCTTCGCGCTCAGAAGGGTTACGTAGCCTCGAATCTGTTGAAGCGCGACGCGGGTGCCGACGTCGAAATCACCGTAATCAGCTTCTGGCACTCCCTCGAGGCCATCGACGCCTTTGCCGGCGCCGACCGCGAAGCCGCCGTGGTCGCTCCCCAAGCCGCCGCCTTTCTCGCCAGCTACGATCGCAAGGTCGTGCACTATGAGCTAGCTTTCGCCGACACCCCCTTTGACCTCCGCTATGCCTGATCGACGTAGGCACCTTCGGCTCTCCCGCATGCGCATCCATTTCTCTGGAAACATTTCGCTCACCATTTGCGTTCCTTCTGTAACCAGGAAAGGTGTATCCATGCGTATCGCCACCACCCTGCTCGCGTCGCTGCCGTTGGTGATTTCGACGACCATGCTCGCTTCGCCGAACATCCCCCAAACCAAGCTATCGGTGAGTGACTTGTACAATCATTCCTTCGACGTCGACCTGCCGTACGATCAGAAAATTCGCCTCGACTTGCGCTCCGGCGATTTCCGCATCGTCGGTACCAGCAACCAAAAGTTGTCCGTACACGCGGCCGGCAAGAACGCTGAGAAGGCCAAGGACATAACCGTCAACTTCAAGCACTCCGGGAATCACGCCGATCTGAGCGTGTTGGGAGGTAGCACCAGAGGTGGCGACGTGCGCATCACCATCGAAGTCCCGAAAGCCTCGGACCTCTATGTGCGCATGCCGTTTGGCAATCTTTCCCTGGAGGGGGTCTCGGGCGACAAAGACGTCGAACTCCACGCCGGCGACCTCGACATCTCCGTGGGCGATGCCGCCGACTACGGCCACGTGGACGCCTCGGTCGGTGCCGGAGACCTCCAGGCCGGCCCCTTTGGCGAATCGCACGACGGCCTGTTCCGCTCCTTCGAAAAAAGCGGCACCGGCCGCTACAAGCTCCATGCCCACGTCGGCGCCGGCGACCTCAACCTCCGTTGAAGCTGGGCGCAACCGCTTTCTGCGCTAAGACCTCGAATTCATTCGCACGACCATCGAATCCGTCGTGAATCCGCCAACCCACGACTAGACCAGCCTCTGTTTGCCTTGCTGTGGCTGACCGCGTATAAACCTTGCCATGCTTCAAGCGTCGCTGCTGTTGGCTCAGACCTTCACCGTGAAGGTGGTGCGCTCGCAACTCCGTTGGGAGATGCTCAAAGTTGCCGTCTCCATCGTTCTCTTGGTCGCCGGCTCGTCGGCCATCGCCTTGTTCTCCCGCAGGCGCAAGACTCGCGACCTGGCGCTCGTCTATTTTGGACTGTTGTCCCTTCTCTACGGTATCCGTCTACTCGCCCTCCAGGGCGTTGTCGATGCGCTCGTCGATGCTCCGCCGAGGGTATGGATCCTCGTCAATTGGTTCATCACCTGTACGATCAATGTGCCGATCGGCCTCTTTATCTACCGACTTGCCAGCGAACATTTCCGGAAGAGTTTTCGGTGGCTGATCGCCATCCAAACCTTGTTCGCGGTGTTCGGCCTTTTCGCCCCGCTGGCAGGCGTCCGGGTAGACCGGCTGCAGGACGCAAATAATATTCTCGTGCTAGGAACGATTGTCAGCACGGGCCTTTTGGTCTTGTTCGCGCGCGGCCGCGAGGTTGCGGCCAAACCGATCTCGCGCGAGATTCGCATTTTGCTCGCGGGCTTTTTCATCTGGCTGCTTTTTGTCCTTCACGCCAACCTGTTCGCGCTTCGCGTCGTGCCCGGCCCGGATGTCGAGTTCCTCGGCTTCCTGATTTGCGTCGGCTGCCTCGGCTACGTAGCCGCGCATCGTACCTTCGTCAACGAAGAACGCCTCCTCGAAATCAATAAAGAACTCGAAATCGCGCGCCAGATTCAATCCTCGCTGCTTCCCCGTGAAGTCCCGCGCCTGCCTGGGCTCGACATCGCCGCCCGCCATCTCTCTATGAGCGCTGTCGCCGGCGACTTCTACGATTTCCTGGTGATCGACGACAAACGCGTTGGTGTTCTGATCGCCGACGTCACCGGCCACGGCGTCCCCGCCGCGCTCATTGCCTCCATGCTCAAGGTCGCCTTCGCCGCACAATCCGCTCACGCCGATGTTCCCTCTCGTGTCCTCACTGGCCTCAATCGCGCGCTCTGCGGCAAATTCGAAGACCACTTCGTCACCGCCGCTTATGTCTTCATCGACCTGGAAGCGGAAGTGATGCGCTACGCCGGCGCCGGCCATCCGCCGCTTATGGTCATTTCCCGGGCCGCCGGGAAAGCTCGGCAAGTTGAAGAAAATGGCCTCATGCTCGGCTTGTTTCCTGAAGCCGAGTATTCCGCAATCGAAATTCCATTGAGCGCAGGCGATCGTTACCTGCTCTGCACCGACGGCGTCCTCGAAGCTTCGAACGCTGCAAAGGAAGAATTCGGCCGTGCGGGAAGCATGCAATTTCTTGAATCGAATTCCGCTCTTCGCGCCAAACCTTTCTCGGACAAACTTGTCGACACGCTCGCCCGCTGGTCCGGCCACCTCTCTGGCGGCGCCCAGGAAGATGACATCACTTTGGTCGTTCTTGATTTTGAACCGTCCTCGCAGGCCCTTGCATGACCAGCCCTTCGTCGGCTCCCCCGCCCCACCAAAACCCAAAGCTTCCTTTCGACCTCGCGCGTGTGGCGGTGTTGCTCTCCTTCTCGGTCCTCATCAATTATGTGGACCGCGGAACTCTTTCCATCGCTGCGCCCATCCTGAAAGACGACTTGCACCTTTCCCCTTCCCAGCTGGGCGTTCTGCTCTCGTCTTTTTTCTGGACCTATGCCGCGTTCCAAATCGTCTCCGGCTGGCTGGTAGATCGCTTCGAGGTGAACCGGCTTCTCGCCATGGGCGTCCTGGTTTGGTCCGTGGCCACGCTGACCACCGGCTTGGTCCACGGTTTCGCGCTGCTGCTTACGGCGCGGCTTGTTCTTGGCGTCGGCGAATCGGTTGCGTATCCCTCCTACAACAAAATCATCGCCAAGCATTTTCGCGCCTCGCACCGAGGCCGCGCGAACGGCTTAATTTCCGCCGGATGGGCCGGAGGCCCGGCCTTGGGAACGCTGGTAGGCGGTCTGCTGATGGCTCACGTCGGTTGGCGACTGTTCTTCGTCGTGTTGGGCGCCGCCAGCTTGCTGTGGCTGTTTCCCTGGATCAAGTGGATGCCGAAAGGCCCCGGCCTCCCCACCTTGAAAGGCGCCCAGCCCGCAACCATTCTCGAAATCCTGCTGCAACGGTCCGCGTGGGGCACGTTTGCGGGGCTGTTCTGCTTCAACTATCTCTGGTATTTCTTGATCACGTGGTTGCCGTTCTACCTGGTGCGCCAGCGCGGCTTTTCACTCCAAACGATGTCCCTGGTAGGTGGCGCCGCCTTCTTGGCGCTAGCCATTTCGGTAGTGTCGTTCGGCTCGCTGGCCGACCGCTGGATCGCGACAAGCAACAATCCCAGCCGTGTACTCAAAACGCTCTGCGGAGGGGGCCTGGCGCTCGCCTCCGTCAGCTTCGTGATCGTGTTCCTCGTGGCTAGTCACACCATCGCCATGGCCATCCTGATTTTCTCGTGCATATCGCTCGGTATGTGCTCGCCCAATCTCTGGACCATGACGCAAATCCTTGCCGGCCCGCAAACCGCCGGCAAATGGGCCGGCCTCGAAAATTTCTGCGGCAACCTGGCAGGCATCATCGCTCCCATCGCCGTCGGGGTCATCCTCCAGCGCACCGGCGAATTCTTCTGGGCCTTCGCCATCACCGGCGGCGTGACCTTGCTCGGCGCCGCCTCGTACGTTTTCCTGGTCGGCCCCGTTGAACCCGTCGCTTGGCGATCATCGGCCGAAATTTCAAGATAGCTGACTTACGCCTGCGGTTGTTCCCATTTCCCCGAGTTCGCCGACCGAAACAGGGCTTCAATCACCGCCATATTCTTGATCGAGTCTTCGACCGGCATCGGCACTTCACCCTCGCCTCGCACCGCACGTGAAAATACGTCGCCCTGAATCGTGTACTGGTCGCAAATCGGAAACGTTTCCGTCACCATGCCGCTCCCGAACACGTCCTTCCCATCATCAATAAATATTCGCGTCTCCCGATCGGGCGGGGCGTTGAACGGAATCTCGATCTCGATCCGCCCCTTGGTCCCAAAGAACTGCATCCGCTGGTACGGCACCATCTGTGTGCTGCACACGAACGTAGCCTGCCCCGAAGGAAAATCCAGAATCGCCGACGCCAATCGATCGGTCTTGAATTCCGGATCGCGCTCGATCAAACTCGACGCGCGCTTGGGCTCCTCTGCAAAAATAAATCGCGATGTAACGATCGGATAGCAACCAATGTCCATGATCCCGCCGCCGCCCCAGTCCACCACATTCCGTACGTTCGCCGCATCACGATTGAAATAGCTGAACGCCCCCATGATCGCCTTCAACTCGCCAATGCGCCCTGAGCGAACCAATTCCCGCGTCCGCAACCACTGCGGATGCGTCTTCACCATGAACGCCTCGCCCATCTTCACGCCGGTGCGATCGCGCACCGCCAGCAGCGTCTTGGCCTCCGCCACCGACAAGCTCAGCGGCTTCTCGCACAAAACGTGCTTCCCCGCTTCGGCCGCCTTGATCGACCACTGTACATGCAAATGATTCGGCAGCGGGACATACACGGCCTCAATCTCGGGGTCGGTCAGGAGTTCCTCGTACGAACCGTAAACCTTCGCAATTCCCAACTTCTGCGCCGCCTTCCGGCCTTTCTCCAAATCACGCGAAGCAATCGCGGCGATTTCACTCCATTTCCCCGCCTGCATTCCGGGTATCACCTTGCGCACCGCAATTGACGCCGCGCCCAGCACGCCCCACTTCACTTTCCCCTGCTTCGCCATTTTCCCTCCAGCCCGCAACATCATCCATCAAGCCGATTGTTCGCGCAATTTTTCCTGAAGGCTTCGAACAAAACACAGTATGCTTACTGCCGCCTCGCGGCGAATTCTCGCTTCGCGCCTTTCGCCGCCTGCGGAGAAAAAACACGGATGATCTCGCGCCGGCACCGGTTTCTGCTTACCCTCGCCACCATTTTCGCCGCGGCTCTATGGCCGGCATACCTGTCCGCAGCACCGTCACCCGCAACTTCGCCACAATTTTCGATTTCCTTTCCAAAACAGCGTAGCGCGCAACCTCTCGATGGCCGCCTTCTGCTCGTCCTCTCCGACGACCCCAGCGCCGAGCCTCGCATGCTGATCAACCTCTCCCCCAAGACACAAATGGTCTTCGGCCTCGACGTCGACCAGCTCCAGCCCGGCCAATCCATTACCATCGACGACGCGGCCTTCGGTTATCCCCTTCGCTGTCTTCACGACGTTCCACCCGGCGATTATGTCGTGCAGGCGGTCCTCAATCGCTACGAGACTTTTCACCGCGCCGACGGCCACACTGTCAAGCTCCACATGGACCAGGGCGAAGGCCAGCACTGGAACCTCGCCCCGGGCAATCTCTACAGCAAGCCGCAAAAAGTCACGTTGGGCGCAAGTCAACAAAATATCTTCGTCACCCTCGACCAGGAAATTCCACCGATCGATCCGCCGAAAGACACCAAGTACATCCGCCACATACGCATCCAGAGCCAGCTGCTCAGCAAATTCTGGGGACGCCCGATGCATCTCAGCGCCAACATTCTTGTTCCTGAAGGCTTCGACGCACATCCCAACGCGCATTTCCCGCTGGCTATTTTCGAAGATCATTTCAATCACGACTTCGAAGGATTCCGCACCGAGCCGCCGGATCCCAACCTTAAGCCCGATTACAGCGAGCGTTTCCACATCTCCGGATACAACCGCATCCAGCAAGAGGAAGCGTATAAGCTCTATCAACAATGGGTCGCACCCAATTTCCCGCGCATTCTCGTCGCGCAGATCAATCACGCCAACCCGTACTACGACGATTCCTACGCGGTCAACTCAGCGAACCTCGGCCCCTACGGTGACGCCATCGAAACCGAACTCATCCCCGCTCTCGAAAAACAGTTCCGCGCCATCGGCCAAGGTTGGGCTCGTTTCGTCTACGGCGGTAGCACCGGTGGATGGGAATCCATCGCAGTGCAAGCGTTTTATCCCGATCACTACAACGGTGCGTTCATCGCCTGCCCGGATCCCGTCGACTTTCGCGCCTACACCAACGTCAATCTCTACCAAGACAAAAACGCTTTCTTCATCCGGGGTCCGCACACGCAAGTGGCGCAACCCGGCTTCCGCGATTACTTAGGCCACACTGTCGCCACAACCAAAAGCGTCAACCAGTACGAGCTAGCCCTCGGCTCGCACAGCCGCTCCGGCGAGCAATACGACATCTGGCAAGCCGTCTACGGCCCGGTAGGCAAAGACGGTTACCCGCAACCAATTTTTAACAAAGAGACCGGCGACATCGATCCTACCGTCGCCGCCTATTGGAAGGAACACTACGATCTCAGCGCCATCCTGCAACGCGACTGGCCCACGCTAGGGCCGAAACTCCGTGGCAAGCTCCGCATCTACGTTGGCAGCGCCGACAACTACATGCTCAACGACGCCGTCTACCTGATCGAAGACTTCCTGAAGACCACTACAAATCCACCGTACGAAGGCGAAGTACAGTACGGCGAGCGCGCCGAACACTGTTGGAACGGCGACCCCCACCAACCCAACTACCTCTCCCGCCTGCACTACAACACCATGTACGTCCCGGTGATCCTCGACCGCCTGCAAAAAACCGCCCCGCTAGGCGCCGACTTAACCTCCTGGCGCTACTAGCCTCCGGTCGCCGCCTTCCGAGAGCGGGTTTCGAGGCAAACCGTCCATCCGAATTCACTTCGGCAAGTGCGAGCGTTGCGCTCCGTTGATTTTTCCTAATTGAACGTAATCCCTACAAACTCCATCCGAATAAACTCCTTCACGCCCGGCTCGCCCGTCACCCGGAGCGCTAGTGAGCCTCTCGGCAAACCAGTGTCCATGTCCAAACCGAGAAACGGACAGCATTTCTGTTCGTATTCGACCCACTCCCCCATCTCGTCCACCGATAGCGCGCCGCTACGCAACCGGAACACATAGCCATTCTCGAGTTCGTCCACCCGAGCAACGCCTTGCTCCAGTTTTCCGCGAAGCACGTCGTACCGTCTGCGTTCCGCCTCGCTCATCGCATGGATGTTGCAACAAAACGCCGCCCGTTCGTTCATGCCAGGCCCTCTCTCCCGCTTACCGCACATCCAACTTGAACTCCGAGCGGATGAATTGCTTCACCCCGTCCTTGCCTCGCAACATTAGCCACACCGGCCCGCCTTCGCGTTCGACGCTGATCGCCATGTCGAAAAACGGGCAGCATCTGGCTTCCGAGTCCACCCAATCTGCAAGTTCCACCAGCGACACGCTACCCGGCTGATACCGAAACGCATATCCATCTGCGAGTTCCTTAATCTCCACGCGGGCTTTTCTCATCTTCACCGAGATTTGATTCTTGTGTGCCCATTCAGCTTTGCTCAGCGATTTCGTATTGCAGTAGAAAGGACTGACCGTATCGGAACCCTTGCCCTGTCTGTCCGTAGCGACGGAACCAAACACCTGCGCTGAAATTCCCGACCTTCTTCCAAATCCCACCCACGGCCACAAAGTCACTGCCGCACAAAGAATCACCGCAACTACAGCCCCGCCATGTGCTTTCCCTGACCGCATCTGTTGCTTCTTCATGATTTCCTCCGCCGATTATCTCGGGCCACGGATCATGGTAGAATTTGAAGTTGACTTTAAGTCAAGGAGTGAAGTTGTCTTTTCTTTGTAACTGCATTCCGGGGCAGCAACGACTCCCCTCCAGCGAAGGCCACACTTTCATGTCTCGAGAAATCTCATGACCATCGGCGAACTCGCCGCCCTCGTGCATCGGAAACCTTCCGCCATCCGCTTTTACGAGAAGACTGGACTGCTTCCCTCGCCCGCGCGTAAAAACGGCCGCCGCGTCTATTCTCCCGAAGCCGCACACCGAGTGGTCCTCATCGGTTTCGCCAAAGACAACGGATTCTCGCTCCCGGAGATCAAGCTGTTCCTCCACGGTTTCCCTTCTTCGGTTCCTGCCGGCGACCGTTGGCGCAAGCTCGCCACCTCCAAAATCCAGCAGCTCGAGGCTAATATCGCGAAGGCCCGCGCGATGGAGCAAATGCTCCGCTCCCTCATGAAATGTCGCTGCACCACCATCGACCAGTGCGCCCGCGGTATCGCTGCCTACCTGAAAAAGCGCCCCGCCTGACTTCGCGAGACCTCTTTTCGCCTCGCTGCCGCGTCCAAGCTTCCAGTAAACTAAGACCTCGGGGACCCGCTTTCATGCTTAGACGTTTGTTGGTGCTCCTGCTTGCTGCTCCGCTGCTCGCGCAATCTCCCACTTCCCCGCCAGCATCCGACGCCCAAACCAAAATTCGCGTCAATTCCGACCTCGTCATCCTTCCGGTCACCGTCAAAAATCAATTCGGCGAACTTGTTCCCGATCTCGAACAATCCGACTTCCGTGTTTTCGATCAGAACGTCGAGCAATCCATCGACGTCTTCACCGCCGAAGCCTTCCCGCTCTCTCTCGTCATCCTCATCGACGACGACCTCAAATCCAAGGACGCGGCCCAGATGGCCCCCACGCTCCGCGCCATTACCGCAGGTATCAGCGCCAACGACGAAGCCCTGGTCTGCCGATTCGACCTCGACTTTTATCCCGGCGACGCTTTCAGCAGCGACCTCGACAAGCTCTGGGCCGATCTGAAAAATGTCGAAGGCCACAGCGGTCCATCCAGCGCAGGCCCGGTTCCCTACGTCACCGCACCGTCCGCCCATCCCGAAGGTGTCGGCGAGCCGAAGCAGACCGTTCCCATCAAGTCCGGCTCCCGCGCCACCAAGGCTCTCGACGACGCCATCCATTCCGCAGCCACCTTGCTTCACGACCGCGGCCTCGCCCGCCGCAAAATCATTCTGGTCGTTTCCGATGGCGTGAACGGCGCGCAGTTCAATCACTTCACCTATCAGGACTCTCTCGAAGCTCTGCTCCAGGACAACATCTCCGTGTACAGCCTGGCCGTAGGCGGCAGCCTGACCAAGAAAAAATTCCAGCGCCTCACCAGCTACTCCGAAGATTCCGGGGGCGACATCTATTACGCCTCCACCAGCGCTAACATCGAAAAACTTTATTCCCAAATCACCGAACAAGCCCGCCACGAATACACCCTCGCCTACGTCCCTCGAGGCATCCGTCCCGCTTCCATTTATCACAAAGTCGAAGTTCTCGTGTCCCGTCCCGCCGTCACCGTAAAAACCCGCCAGGGCTACTACGCCGGTTCATCCCCATCCGGTGCAGCTTCCGACCGCCGCTGAATCGCGATTGCGCACTCGCCCAAAGGTAAGAGTTAACATCCGAGCTTATTGATTAGCTGGACAAGTGGTCCGCGAGAAGTGGTTGCTCACCCCGGAACGCGAAGCTAGGGTAGTACCGTACGTACTAGAGCTTCCACGGCAATCGTTCCAACGCGTTGCCGCGCCCACCGAGTAACTCCAAGCACGATCGGGGGCCCCTTTTACGCTGCTTCACATGCGTCACGGGCGAAGCCTGTCTCGAGATCCGTCACAGCCAAGTTGCTGTGTATACAAGCTTAAGGAGCAACGAGCCATGAAGTTCGCGACCAAGTGTCTTTTTATCGTTCCCCTGCTTTTGGCTTTACTTATCCTGGCGGCTTGCAGTGGCCTGCCGAAAGGCTCGGGCTCCTCAGGCGGGTCAGGTTCCGGCACCGGACCCTACACCATAGGCGGCACGGTTACCGGGCTCACCGGTACTGGCTTGGTTCTTCAAAACAAAGGCGCCGACAACCTAACGGTTACCGCAGCTGGGCCATTCACCTTCAAGACCTCGGTAGCCTCCGGCGGCGCGTACCTAGTCACCGTCGCCACGCAACCCACCAATCCGGCACAAAGCTGCGCCGTTACCGGCGGCTCCGGCACCGCCGCAGCTAACATCACCGCTGTCGCCATTGCCTGCACAACCGCGGCCACCAACGCCACCATCGGCGTCACGGTTTCCGGCCTCACCGGCACCGGCCTCATTCTTCAAGATAATGGCGGCGACAGCCTCACTATCCCGGCGAACGGCTCCTACACCTTCAAGACGCCCGTTAATGGAGCTTATAGCGTCACTGTCCTCACGCAGCCGACCAGTCCGAACCAACTCTGCACCGTCGCCAGCGGTTCCGGCACTGCCACGGCCAACGTCACGGGCATCGCGGTAAGCTGCGTCGCGAGCTTCACGATCGGCGGTAACGTCACCGGCCTGGTTGGAACCGGCCTGGTTCTGCAGGACAATAAAGGCGACAACTACACGGTCGCTGCAAACGGCGCCTTCACGTTCAAGACCCAGCTTCCGACCGGCGCCGCCTACGCCGTGACGGTCTTCACTCAACCTGCAACACCGGCTCAGACTTGCGCTGCAGCTCAAGGTACCGACTCCGGAATGGCAACCGCTAACGTCACCAGCGTGGTCATCAACTGCAAAGCGGTCACTTTTAGCGTCGGCGGCACGGTCGTCGGTCTTGCCGGCCGGCCCGCAACTCCTCCGAACTCCATCAACCTCCCGCTGAACGACAACAGCTTCGAGGTGGAAAACAATTTGGGCAACACGCTGATTATTCCGCAAAACGGGCCGTTTAGTTTCGCCACTCCGGAAGCCCTAAACGACCAATTCGAAGTCTCAGTTTTCCACGGGGCTAGCAGCCAGCCTCAGGGCTGCACGTTGTGGAATTACAAAGGTGTGGTAACCGCGAACGTCACGAGCATCGTAATCGATTGCGGCCATAGCGACTGGACGTGGATCGATGGCACGAAAACGGCCGGTGTTGTATCACCTCCAACACCTCAATACGGTGCATTTCCGACAACCCCGCCTACCACGATTCCGAATCCTCTTACCAATACGCCCGGCGCGCGATACGGTGCCGCCGGTTGGACGGACAAGTTTGGGAATCTCTTTCTGTTCGGTGGCACCGGCTGGGAATTGACCGGTCGTACCCCAGCCGATACGCTGAATGGTGCCATGAATGACATGTGGGTTTGCGTGATGATCGGTGGGGATTATTGCGAGTGGCAGCTGGTGGGAGGCTATGACGCGACCACCGTGGGCGGCGGCTCGTCGCCACCCACGATCGGCTCGGCCATCATTGCCAATGCTCAGCATGAAGGCCAGGGAGGGATATACAGCAATCTGGGCACAGCGCTCCCCACTCCGGTCCCCGGAGGACGGTTGGGCTCAGCTACTTGGACCGACACTTCTGGAAATTTTTGGCTCTTTGGCGGCTCCAATGGCAGCAACTTCTTTAATGATCTATGGAAGTACGACACCACTGCGTTGACCGGCAGCAATTACACCACTGCCGTGGGGCAATGGGTGGTTGTTAGCGGTACCGGCGCAGTCGACCAACCGGGAAATTACGTGTCAGGTACCTTGGTTCCGGGCGCCCGCACAAACGCCGTCACCTGGACAGATAGCTCGGGGAATTTCTGGCTGTTCGGTGGTTTTGGGTACGACGGCCAAACTCCTGCGGTCCTTGGATCCCTGAACGATCTCTGGGAATACACCGGTGGCCACTGGGTTTTCGTCTCCGGCGGCAATACGAACAAGGCCAATCAGAATGGGAACTATGGCACGCAAGGAACCGCGGCATCGACCAATATGCCCGGCGGACGACAGGAGGCCGTCGGCTGGGCCGATGCCAACGGAAATCTCTGGCTTTTTGGCGGCGAAGGTCAAGACTCGGTCGGTACCCCATTCGGTATCCTCAACGATCTGTGGTTGTACAACATCACCAGCAATCAATGGACGTTCGTGGCCGGAGCAAAGTCGGCAAACCAGACTGGCACCTATCCGGCTCAACCGGTGGTAGGTGCCGCAAACACGACCGGTGCAGCAGGGACCTGCGGACTGGCTGTCGGCGACTCCATGCTTTCCTGTTCGCCTATCTCCCTGACCGGCGCTCTCCCCGGGTCGCGTTGGGGCGCAAGCGGCTGGATCGACCCCAGCGGAAATCTCTGGCTCTTTGGCGGATGGGGTCTCGATTCGACAGGAACGAATGGTAACGGCGCCCTGAACGACTTGTGGGTCTACACTCCGAACTCCACCGCAGGCCAGCTAGGCACCTGGGCTTGGATCAAGGGCTCGAACACCGGTGGCCAGAACGGCGTCTATGGTGACGAGACAATCCCCTATAAGACATACGAAATCTGGACGCCGGGCGGCCGCAGCAACGGGACGCACTGGGTTGACCAAAACCAGCAGTTCTGGCTCTTCGGAGGGGCTGGCTACGACTCCACCAGCACCACCGGCAACGGCTACCTCAACGACATGTGGCGCTACCTGCCGTACCCTTGATGTAGCTTTACAGAAAACCAACGACCGCCGGCCTGATCGCGATCCCCGCATCAGGCCGGTTTCATTTTGCACGTCGCGATCTTTCTTCAACCGCCCTGTTTCGCACCACGGCCAACTCCCCTTCTCGAACGGCCCTCTAGTGTCTCGTCTGGGCCCTGGTGTTGCAATCTTGCCTTGCTCTTTGTCCGCAAAGCTCCGCGCCCTCTACGTCTCTGCCCTTCTCTTTCTCTTGCTGTCTGCTCCCGGATCCGCAGAGTGCCGTCCTTCGGTTGATGTCGCCCTCAAAAATTTATTTGTTTCCTGTACACTCTTCCCTGTCATTTCATTTCAATTCGATTCTCTTTAAGGAGACTTCCATGTCTGAAGCCGCCGCTACGGGTGCCGATTTCAAAAAGCAGCTGCGCAATGGCCAACCCAAGATCGGCCTGTTCTTGAATTCGCACAGTCCCACCATCGCCGAGCAACTCGCGCACTCCGGCTACGACTGGCTCTTGGTGGACACCCAGCATGGCCCGATGGATTACGAGCGCCTCTCTGCGATGCTTACCTCGGTCGCCCTAGGCGGCGCGAAATCCATGGTCCGCGTGGGCGGCTACGACGATCGCCCCGGCATCCAACAAGCTCTCGATATGGGCGCCGACGGCGTCTTGATCCCCTACATCAACAATGCGGAAGAAGCCCGCCAAGCCGTAAGCTGCACAAAATATCCCACCTCAGGCACTCGCTCGGTCTATTTCCCGCAGCGCAGCATGAACAAAGCCGGCCTCCTAGGCTACGCCGGTGCCGCCAACGACAATCTGATTGTCGCGCTGCAAGTCGAAACCGCCGACTGCATCAAGAACATGGCTGAAATCGCCGCTGTTCCCGGCGTGGACATTCTCTTTCTCGGTCAAAACGATCTCTGCATGTCCATGGGCCTCTACGAAAAATATAAATTCCCCGACATGTACACCTCGCGCGAACTAGGTGCCGCCACCGACAAGCTCGTCGCCGAAGCTGGCAAGAACAAGGTGATCCTCGGCCTCTTTCTCTTTGGCACCACCCGGGTAGGTGAGTTCCTCGACAAGGGTTTCACCTTCATCAGCCTTGGCAACGACCTGCACCACGTCCTGACACAATCTGGCGCGTACATGAAAGACGTCTCCGCCACCGCCAAAGAAAAATCCAAGCAGTGGCAACCACGCCCCAGCGCACTTCTCTAATCGTTTTCTTGGTTTTGCCTTACGTGTTGTAAGGAGGTGCGCCGCAACGCATCCCTCTTTCTTTGGACTTGCAGTGTTTGCTCGAAAACGCGACCCGCCAAACACGTCAAAACACGCCATACGGCCGCGGCGCGCGGGCCGACCGATCTCGCCGAAATTCAATCATCTAAGTCTTTCTCCGGCCCGCGCTTGGCGCGAAAAAAATAAGCCGCCGCCCCAATCACAATCGAAAAAAATCCCACCGCCCCCGCGATCAGGGTGAACCCGCCCCAATCCACTCGCGCTCCTGGCACGCCCGCAAATTTTGCCGACCACACCGGTGCATATCCCAACGCCACGTGCGTATACGGACTCCCCGCCGGCGTCGGCGTCCACGGCGCATAAAAACACAAAATCCCGCTGCCAAACGCAAAAAAGAACAGCGTAACGTTATAAAAAGTCTTCATGATCCTCTCGGGTTTAGACCTCGTTCCAACCGTTCGCGTTCTGCAGACGGACCAACCGCAACCAGTAAATCCGTACCGTCGTTTCCGCTGCCAATTCCTCTAACCGTTCACGGAACGACGTCGAGCCCGTACGTCGGGTGCGTAAATGTTCCGCCAATTTTGATAGGCACAATCTCCGCCTGATTTTTTTTCTTGAAAAAAGGTTCAGCGACCTTCAGCAAAACCGCCTTGATCCCTGTCGCCCCTTTCGACAGCTTGTTATCCACCCGCAAGGTCCCGTGCAGGTCAATCTTCTCCGTTAAAATCCCGTACGTGCCATGCATATGCGCCAGCGCTCCCGGCACGCCAAAATCAAGATCCGTAAGCGTCGCCACGGCATTGTTCATCTCCACGTGCCCCTTCATGTCTTCGGCCACATCCGCCGGCGGCGTCTCGTTCGGCTTCCCGCCCATCGCCACCTGACTCAAGTTGTCCACCTGCTTTTGCGTCGTTGGCTTGGTAAAGTCCGCCGAGCCAATCACAAAATCTCCCTGCAAGCTCACGCGCTGGATAAAGTCCTGCTCCCCCGGCGGGATCTGCACCTGCGCGCGAAAGTTCATCGCTCCGGTCATCGCCGGGCGCTCCGCCTTCGCCAGCAGCATCAGCCAATCCTGAATCGTCCCCTGCTGCTGCGTCCCCGCCAGCGTAACCGTCTTGCCCACCGTGCCACCGTCGCCCGCCACGTCGCCCCGCGCCACCAGCGCCGTCTTTCCAAACTCCGCTCCGACGGACTTCAGCTTCACATCCCCATCCATCCCGTTCACAGTCGCCTCGAATTTCGTTTTCAAGTGCACCGCATGCCTGCTGCGATCCACCTCGAAATCGGGCACATCCGTGCTGCCTGCCACCTCCAATTGCTCGAGCACCCCGCCGAACTTTCCGCTGGAAGACAGCATCCCCCCAATCGCAGGAACCGATCCCAGATCCGCATGCTCGAACACATACTCACCGGAAGCCGCCGTCTTCCCAGGATCATCGCGCCTCAAGGGACCAAATTGTCCATCCGCGCGAATCTCGCCGGGAGGCACCGGATTGTTCAGCCTCGCATGGAACGCCATGGCCCGACCGTGGCCTGCCCCATTCAGCGTTAAGGTATGAATCTCGAATTTCAGCGGCTTGGCATCCTTCTTCCCCGAGGAAAACTCCACCACAGCCCCATCCGCGTTGATCTCCCCGACCACCACCTTCGTCTGGTCCCCACCGCCGGGCAGCGCCAGATTCCCCGCCCGCCTGCTCTCCGGCGACACAAACACGCGCAACCCTTCCACCATCACCCGTGAAATCTGCTTCGGAAACATGAAAAATCCTGCGTAACTCCCCGTGATGGTGAGCTTGTCCACACTCGCTATCGCTGGCGCGTCCTGGTCCCCATTCCGCCGGAACCTCACTCCCTCCATCACGCAACCCGGCGCAAAATAAGTGACTCGAAACGATTTCAACTCCACTTTGCTGGCAAACGTCTGTTCCAACGCCTGTACCACCGCGCCCTGCGTAAACGGCCAGTGCGTCGCAATCACGACGACTACCATCACAAGCGCCAACGCCACGACGCTCGCGGCAATCTTGACCCAGCGACTAGCGATCCAGCTCGGCAACCGGTTTCTCCCTTATCTTTCTTGTCTTTGCTCTTGGAACGCAGGGGCCTAACGAAGGCGGAGCGCGACTATCTCATGCCCGTCGCGCGAATCGAAACGTCGCCGCACCGCACGAGCACTGCGTCAATCGCACAATCTCCAGCGCCTGCGGCTTTGATGCTTCAAGGATGTGAACAGACTGCCGCTCGTGAAATCCAGGTCGTACGAGCTGTGCCTCGCAATCCGACACATCGACTTGACCCGCCTCTGGGTCCAAGACGCTGCGGCCCCGCGCTGCGCCGAGAAGCACGCACTCGTCTCGCAAAGATCCCCTGGACACCAAGCCAAACATGCGAGTACATTCTCCGCAACGTCCCCGTCTATCGCCACGGTCATGTAGCGGGAGGTTCTCATGCGAATGACCAACGCCGCAAAAGGCTTCTTCCGAAACCTGAAGAGTCACGCCAGTCATTCCAAGCAACCGGAAGTCCCCTCCATCTTCGACACTGGCATTGCCGACTGGATTCTCGACCTGGCAGTCCTAGCCCTGATCGCCCTGGTCGTAGGGACCGTGATCCGCTGGGCCTACTTAGCCATCTTCCGTTAGCACTCGCAGTTCGCCGCCTAGCCGTCGTAGCGGCCTTGGATCGTCGCGGGCGCCCTCCTCCACCTGTTGCCAAGCACGAACCGAAAGCGCGCTGGCTTGCTACCGCGCTCGGTCACGCGCTGGTTTGCCCTGAGTATCGAACGGCCTGCAAAGTGAAGGATCTTGGCAACCGATGAGACAGACAAGAAAAATGAATTTCGTCACAGAGGAACAACTAACCGCGGAAAACCAATCTCAAGAATCCACGCTCAAACCCCGCACTCCACAGAAACTCACCCCACCGTCACCGGCGCGGCATACGAGAACCGCAGCGAGGTCGCCAGCGCTGTCATCTCCAACGGCTCGCTGGCCACAACAAACTCCAGCCCCACTCCAAACTTTCCGTCCGCCAGCCCGCAGCAATACACTACCCGCGCTGCAGCCGTAAAATGAAACCCGGGAATCGACACCAGGATCGTCTCGCCCTGCGGCCACTCGCTGCGCGAAATCACCTTGACTCCGCGCGAACTGACATCCGCCGTCAAACCGGTCTCCACTCCCACCTTTTCCTGCTTGCCCACAAGCAATGCGGTAACTTTCATGTCGATGCGATTTTCCACCCGCATCGATGCATACATCGGTTGTGTCATCGGTCAGCTTCCGGAACACACTCCCCAGGGGACAACCGCGGCCGCAGCCCTCTGGGACAAGCCGCCGCGCTAGTGACCAATCATAGGCACGGAAATCAAACCAAGGTAACTCATCCACAACCCCTGCTGTCGAAAACGTCATCATCAAGCGGGATCAACAAACACAGAACGTTCTGGTCTCAACCTGCTTCTCCGCGAAAACAAAGGTGACGGGAAGTTGGTACAGACGGAGCTAACCGCGCTCGATTCCAAGGATTTCCCTTATCTTCTTCCGGTCCGTCACTTCCCTGGGAGTGTTGCCTCGTCGCCCGAGCCAACTCGTAAAATCCTTCATCTTGACCTCGTGCTCGACCGGAACGTCGGTAACCTTCACTTTCACCGGGTTGAACCCGTCGGGTATTCCACCGACCCATTGGTTGCCGCGCAGCGCGGTGAGGGCCAGCGCAACCGCCTCATAAACACTAGACGCTGTAACTTCCACCGTGTGCGCCATGCCTTCCATATCGGTAATCGTCACCCGGCACGAGCGGACCGTCATGCTGAGAATTTAGCATGTTCGCTTTTTGTTCGCCATACCGTTCCGGCTTATCGAAAGACTTTTCCACAGCTGCGTTCGAACCTCCGATCCTCAGTTGTCGTTAGCACACGATATGCCCGGTTGAATTCGCACACGAAATGTCCGCTTTTCGCGAGCCGCTAAGGTAGAGCTACCTGCCTCGAGGGAGGCTTGGAGACCCTTCTAGCTCTTTCCCCCTGCTCGTACAGCAACGGTAAGGGCAGGCCGCTGTCACACGCTCCAAACTCCACCCTGTGCGCCTTGTTCTGCAAGCACCTGTAGCGCCGGGCGAAGTCCGCAAAGCCCTGCGGCTTTTCCAAGCCGCGGATGGCTTAGGCTTTGGCGGTACGCATTTGCGCCACGCGTTCCTGAAACTGTCGTGTCAGGTGCGGAACAATGCCCAACTGCCTTTCGATCAGCATTAGTTGCGCACGGTGGTGCATTTCATGTTCTTTCGCGCTCAGCAACCGGTCCAGGCGGCTCTTGGCCGATTTCCCATCAGCCTCTGTGACCATCTCGGCCAAAAATTCCGGCGTCAGCGTCTCCAACCAGGCAGCAAATTGCTCGCCTTCGGTGCGCAGCAGCTCGATGATTTCGGCTTTCGTTCGCGGCTTGGCCTCCTCGGCGGCAAACCGGTCCATCACGCCCAGAAAATTGATGCCCACAAGCGTGGTAACGCGTTGTTTTCTGTGAATCTCGTCCCAGATTTGCGTGGAAATCGCCACATGCGTCAACATCCGGCCAACGCTACGACAATCTGGCGCCGGAATATGACTGTACTGCGATTCGGGAATATCCTCCGCCACTTGAATGGTGTTCTTGCGAACCGTGCGAAAACCGCTCGCGAGTTCTTTTCCGCCGTAAGAATTCATCGTTCACCTCGTTGTGATTTTGTGCTTGTGGTTTTGGGCCGCCCGGACGCGACCCTGGAGCCTCGACCGAAGTTCCGGGCAGCGACCGACGGCGGCTTGGATGCGCAGCCGCTCCCGAACGTCACGAGGTGTGAACTTACGACTTGGCGCCGGCAGTTGACGCCAGGCGATCGGTAGCGGGCAGTTTCGGGAAGCTTTGCGTCAGGAACTCGCGCACGTTAAGGCTGATTTCATCGCGGACGCGGCGAAAGGCCTCAAGCTTCTGTTCGGGAGAGCCGGTTACGCATTCGGGATCCACCAAGCTCCAATGTCGAATATTGCGACTGAAAGGCCACACCGGAAATTTCTCGGTCGTGGAGTCGCACAAGGTCACCACGTACGCAAAGTGTTCCTTGAAAAACTGCGCGATGTCTTTAGGCCGTTGCCCGGAGATATCGACGCCGACTTCCTTCATCACGTCAACGACTATAGGGTCGGGTTCGATGGATTCGACGGCGGTGCTCGCAGCCACGACTTCATCACCGGCAAACGCGCGAAGAAAACCTTCCGCCATCTGGCTGCGCGTGGAATCTCCGGTGGAAAAGAATAAAACCTTGGGTTTGCGCGCCATGGAGGGACTCCCTTGCACTTCCTCGTTCAACGGCGATGCAACACTAACCGACGGTTCGGTGGCCGGCGATCAGGTAGTTACGGTACGGCACCCGTACGGGGATCCTCAGCGTAAGGCGAAGCCGGGTTAGGGCGAGTGAACGACTGTAGCGCAGGCCGATGCCCGTAAAGCCCCTGCGGTTTTTGTCTGCATGTGAAGTGAAAGGTGCAACCAAACGCCGTAAATCGAAAAATGCCCGCAACCACGGCGCCTGTGGGGGTTGCCAATGCTATTCGGGACTGTCTTGGGTATGGCGAATGACGTAGTCGAGCAGATCGCTCAGCGTCACCCGCAGACCTTGCACTGCGAGGAACACGAACGAGACGCAAAGAGGAATTTGGTATAAGGCTTTCAACTTCTCGCCCCCAACCCGATGCCAACATCAGCAAGCTTACAAGCGGCGCACGTTCGGGAGAATGGAGCAGAGGTCACAATCGCCGGTTCCCATTCCGACCCGTCGCACTGGTACCAAAGTAGTAGCACCAGGAAGCTAGCCGTGGCGCCGGAAGCCGCAGGTTTTGGCGGGGCCAGGTCCATGGCTGGCGCAGTTGGTAACTCTTCGCGGAGGATCAACGAGCGCGCGCCATGCGATCAAACAGAGTGAACGGCGACGTTCACGACAAAATCGCCGTGACCACGCACAAAGACACGTTGGCCGGGAGAGCGAAGCTCGTCCCGGCCAGCGTTATCAAGGTTGAAGCGGATTCGGCGAAGCGGTGAGTATCCGTCGCTGGCGCTAGCGACGGAAACCGCGACCACCATAGAAGCCGCGTCCGCCATAGAAGCCGCGTCCGTAGAAGCCAGGCCCCCAACCCCAGCCAAAGCCCACATAGGGATAGTAATAGCCATACGCGGGATAAACCGGATAGGCGTAGCCCGGATAGACATAGCAAGGACCATCCGGTCCGTCACTCGCGCAGTCATTATGCGGCTGACCTTCCGGACCATATCCCCCACGAGCATAGCGCCCGGCTCCGCGATATCCGCGGCCGCCGTCATAATCCTGCTGCCCGACCGGCAAAAATGCTTGCTGGCTTTGTGTCGTGTCCACCGTCACGGGTTCGACTAACCGGAAGCTCAACAGCGTCTCCGGCTCGATGATGGTCGGACGGCCACGCGTCAGGAGCACGGCTCCGATGCCAGCGGCTGCGCCCGCTCCCGCGCCGATGGCTGCGCCCCGGCCCCAATCTGCAGCGGCGCCGATCGCTGCGCCGAGCGCCGTGGTACCGCCAATTGTGGCTGCGTCTGCTCCATGCGATATGCCACCCGAGGCCTTCCACAACTCGGTGAGGATGGGCTTTTGCTGGCCGTCTACCAGCGTGAGATCGGTCAGCTCGATCCCGAGCTGCGAAGTGCCCTTCACGCGCCCGGCTTTCTGCGCGGCTTCAACCTGTCCGGTCAACGCTTGACCGCGGCGCGCGACCACCCAGCCGTTCACTACGACGGGCGTCTGGAGCGTAGCGGTGACGCGATCACCCACTTGGTTGCGATCGCTCGAGAGAAGCTCGTTGATGCGAACGGAGACAACGGTGCCAGCGGGAATCGTTAGCGTAGCCGGAGGCGGCCCGACTGGCGCGGCGGCGCGGGGACGCGGGCGCGGCGCGTTCTGTAACTGCCCGTTCTGAGGCTGATCGTAGGGCGCCTGTTGCCGCTGATCGCCATTGGGCCGCTGCTGGTCGTACGGTTGATTGTTGGGCGCGGGGCCCTCCTGCGGCGGCACATCCTGATCCGGATCATATTGATCGGGCGACGGAGCGTGCGTGCGCGAAGCGCCTTGCGTGGGATAATCGTTCGCGTAGGGAGGCTTGTCCGCGTCCTGCGGTGCGTACTTTGGCTTTGGGCGTGAATCCGGCGGCGGCTCTTGCTGGTCCTGTGGTGGCGGCGCCTGATCGGCCTGAGCGGGCGGCTGTTGCGTTTGATCCTGCTGCTGCGATTGCTGCGGGTCTTGCTGGGCTTGCGCACCGACGCTGAGGCAGAGACCGAGCGCAAGAGAGCACGCTGCGCGCACCAGCCAATTCGCTTCCTCACCAATGTTTACTCTCGACATGATCTCTACTCCTGTAGCTCTAGCCGGTACTGCTGATTCCGGGCACTTCGAATCGATTTGATGCGGGACCTTGCGGTGGAGATGTATCTCGTTCATAACAAGGGCCTTGCCATTGCTCTGCGCGCACACCTCTCGCTTTCATTCGTAAAACCCGGCGTGGACAAAAAAGTTTCGCGCCCCGGCTTGGCGACAGCGGGTTCGATGTTTGGCTGTTCCCGGCGGAGCTACAAAAGCGGCGAGCGGCTATGGGCACACCTCGCGCCACCGCCGTGGCCTGACAAGCCGGTTCTTTGAGATATCGGGTCGAGCGCACCAGCCGCGCGGCGCCGGCACGCCGCACCGGTGGCGCAGATCACATCGTACCGTCGGTGCCCATCCACAAGTTGATGGTGTTCAGTTCCTCGCGGCCGATGGACTTCAGGTAGCAGAACAGTTGCGTGCGGTATGCGGCGTGGGCGGTCAGAATCATATTCACCACCGCCGCCCCGCGCGTGGTCTTGCTTCCAAAGGTATCGATTTCGCAGCGCAGCTCGTCGTCGGTCCACGGGCCGAGCAGTCGCGCGTAGTCACCTGACTGCTTCTCGATGGCCGCCACCGCCTGGTCGAAGTTCATCGCTTTCGCGGCCGCCTCGGCAGGGCCCCAAATTGCAGTCATGGCTTCACGGGTGAAGATTCCTTGGTGGATGGCCGCGACCATGGTGGGACCCATGATGGCCATGTATTGAATGAGGTCGAGGAAGCTGCGCTGCTTTGGCGTGGGCCGGTAGTCGAGTTTCGTTTTGTCGATTTTGCCGATCAGGTGCAGCAGGATGCGCACTTCGTTCTGGAGGGAGGAGATCAATTCCTGTTTTGTCAGGACCATAGTGGCGACATCCTAGCACCGAAGACGGCTCCCATCATTCGGGAATTCATGAAGGCGAGAATTCGTGGCGCACCGCAGGGCAGGAACCGGCAGGTGAAACCGCGCCGCATTTCACTCTCACACACTTTTAACAATTCAATTTGGAATACAACGCGAGCGTTCAAGGTCTCAGTAATCGCCGGGGTGAAACTTCTTGTCGGCACTGGACGTGTCTCGACGAATTGATTTTCCTGGAGGCCAATATGATGACGCGTAGATTCATTTCAGTTTTTGTATTGTTGCTGGGCGTGACGGCCATGGGGCTGACTGGAATTGCCCAGCAATCGGCAACGGAAGCGCCTGCAGGTTTTGACACTCCCACACTTGCGCAGAATCCCGGGTCTCAAAGTAAGAACAATGGACTCGTGGAACCTCCTGGCGACACATACGCCCTCGATCAGCAGGTTTACGAACAAATTCACGATGTGAATACCGGACTCGGTCCGGTCTACAACGGGAGGGCGTGCGCTGAATGTCATCAAAACCCGGTCAGCGGCGCCGCGAGCCAATTCACCGAATTGCGCGTGGGGCACACGGACGCAAACGGCAATTTCGTGAACCCGACCGTGCACATCAATGACGGCGCGGACAGCATTACAGGGCGTTCGATCATCAACGACCGCGCCGTACTTCCTCAGGCGCAGGAACACATACCGGCAACCGAGAATATCCGGGCATTGCGGGCGGCGCTCAATACCTTAGGGGATGGCTTCGTGGAAGCGATCGACGATAGCACGCTGCAAAACATCGCGCAGAAACAGCCGGAGCTCAGCGATGGAAAGATTCATGGCGAGGCCATTGAAGTTCCCGTACTCGAAGCACCGGGCCAAAATCGAGTGGGGCGCTTCGGCTGGAAGGATCAACACAGCAGCTTGCTTTCGTTCATCGGCGATGCGTACCTGAATGAAATGGGCGTAACCAATCGATTGCGGCCGAAGGACACCACCACCATCGGCAAAGTCACGCAGGACCCTGAAGATGTTCCCGACAATCTGGGATTGGCGGACATCGATCACTTTGCGCAATTTGTTCGCGGCACAAAAGTGCCACCGCGCGACGCCACGCTCGCCGCGACCACAAACGCCCTGGCCGGACAAGCCCTGTTTGAGAAGATTCGCTGCAATACCTGCCACGTGGAGACCATCACGACCGCTCGCGCGGGAACGCTGATCAATGGCGGAGCCTTCAGCGTGCCCGAGGCGTTAGGAAACAAAATCATTCATCCCTACAGCGACTTCCTGCTTCACGACATCGAAACCGGCGACGGCATCGTGCAGGCGGGACCGCAGGACACTGCCGACAAATTGCGTACCGCGGCACTTTGGGGACTGCGCATGAGACCTCGCTATATGCACGATCTCAAATCGCTCACCCTGGCGGATGCCATTGAGCGGCACCAAGGCGAGGCCGCACACGTGGAGAGACGCTTCGACGAACTCTCGCCGGTCGAGAAACAGCAAATCTTCACCTTCCTTAACTCGCTGTAGTTGCCGAACCGCGGCGGAGGCCATGGCACAGGCGAGCCCGTGCCATGGCCTATTTTTTGGCACGATGAACTGGCCGAGCAACCGGGCGTGAATCGGAGTGCCGTTCCTCACCCGCCTCACGGGACTCACCGACGTGCTCCAGCGGTCAGAGTTGCGCGGAAGCCCGTCTTCTGGGTGCCGCTCACGTCGGAGCTAAAGCACCGGCCTCCTAAAGAATCGGAAGACGGAGCCTCCGGCTCTAGTTGCAGCGCCAGATTTCGAACCCGTCTTGGCACCAGTTGTCTCCCATTTTTTTTAAATTTCTGAGAAGGGAAAATCCTCGACTGACCTGTTCTTGAGTGTCCTGTTGCGCTGGTGGATGCGCCGAACACGTCCGCGAATTGAAGGGATGGCTTCTGGCGTACTATCTTGCGCATACTTGCGTAGTCCAACTTTCGAATACTTGCGTTTTCCACGCATCGAGGAAGATGCAGAGGAGCCCATGAAAACGATTCCCGCGAAGTCCGCGACTTTCCTGCGGATGATGGCGGCGCTGGTCGCGCCGATGCTGCTGACGGTCGCGCCGCTGTTGGGCCAAGAACCGGTAGACGCGCGGCAGATGTTTGACGGCGCCATGCGGCCCCAAGACGCAGTGAATACGTTGGAGAACAGTGACAGGTTGTTTCCGGTGCGGGAGATCAAGCGCGGCGGCTCCGTTCGCGCGCTGCCAGTGTCGAAAGTACCGTTGCAGAACGTGCGCTTCGAAGTAAACGGGAAACACTACGATTTATTTGACTACCTGGCATTGAATCGGGTAGCCGGATTGCTGGTATTGAAGAATGGCGAGATCGCTCTGGAAGACTACGAGCTGGGCGCCGGAACCCAAACACGTTGGGCGTCATTCTCGATGGGGAAATCGGTGTCTTCGACCCTAATCGGAGCAGCGCTCGCCGACGGCGCGATCGCTAGCCTGGACGACCCGGTAACCCGATATGTTCCCCAGTTGAAAAATGGCGCATACGATGGCGTGACCGTTCGTAACGTGATCCAGATGGCTTCCGGAGTGAAGTGGGACGAGGCCTACACCGACCCAAAATCAGATCGAAGAAAACTCCTGGATGTGCAGCTCCAGATGAAACCCGGCGCGATTCTGCCCTTCATGAGCGCTCTGCCGCGCGCCGGAGCACCGGGCACGATCTGGAATTACAACACCGGAGAAACGTTCGTGGTCGGGGCGGTGTTGGAAGGAGCGACGCATCGGCCGCTGGCCACCTACCTAACGGAGAAAATCTGGTCGCGCTGGGGCATGGAAAACGATGCGAAGTGGTGGCTCGAATCTCCGAACGGGATGGGCTGGGGCGGAGGCGGAATTTCTGCAACGCTGCGCGACTTCGGGCGGTTCGGATTGTTCGTGCTGGCCGACGGCGTGATCGACGGCAAGCGCACCGTGCCTGCCGGTTGGTTTGACGAAGCAGGGTCGCCAAAAGAGGTGGGCGGGAAGATGGTGGACTATGGCTATCTTTGGTGGACGATGCCAAAAGGCGATCCGGTACTCCAAGGTGCGTTTGAGGCCATTGGAATCTTTGGCCAGCACATGTATATCAACCGCCGCGCGAATCTGGTGATCGTGGTATTGAGCGCGCGCCCTAAGCCGACTGGATCGACCGTCGTGGAGGACCGGGCATTTTTCACCGCAGTGACTAAGACCCTTGAATAGAAGCTCCCGAGACGGTCCACGCCCAAATCAGGCGAAAAACTGTCGCCAGCGTTGCTTCGGGGGCTGAAGCCGCTCCTGGCGTCGCTAAAGCCCCGGCCTCCTAAAGAGCGGAAGGCCGGAAAAGCTCGACGCTTGTTGACACTGCTCCATTGCGAAGCTATCTTGACGCCGGTCGCCTTCCATTTTTTATTCTGAGAGGAGAAAAATCCGTGACGCATCTGCGTGTTGTTGGATTTGGTGTGTGCTTATTGTCTGGCGCTATGGCTATGGCTTCGTGTAGCGGGACTACGCCCCCCGTGTCACAACCGACGGCTGTCGATAATCGGGCCGCGGACGAGGCTGCGATTCGCGCGGCAGATGCGGCGTGGTCCAAGGCGGCTGGAGAGAAGGATCCGGCGCGGACGGCTTCGTACTATGCGGACGGAGCAGTGCTGATGGCGGCCGGATCTCCGATGACAACCGGGAAGGATGCGATCCAGAAGGCGTTTGGGGAAATGATGGCGAACCCCGCATTTGCTTTGTCGTTTGCCCCGACGAAGGTGGAGGTTTCGAAGGCCGGGGACCTGGCGTACGAGATTGGCGACTACTCGCTGACGTTCAGCGATAAGAAGGGGAAGCCGCTAACGACAAAGGCGAAATACGTGGTGGTGTGGGGCAAGCAGGCCGACGGGAGTTGGAAAGCACTTGTGGACGCGCCGAATACGACCACGAATTGAGTTTTGACTCTGGGACAGCCCAAGGCTTAGGGCGTTGGGCTGTCCGATAGTTACCAGGGAGCGCCCCCGCGTGAAACTTGACGCCGCGACCACGAACGGAATCAATCGTGTTGTCGGCGTGGTCGGCCTGGCGGTTGGAGTGGCCATTCTTGTTTTCGGCGGCTACTGGATCCATCACAACCATCTCGACGAATTTCTGGTGAAGCCGGCGGTGGCCGATGGCCAGGTGGTGGAAAACCAACGCGTGGACAATTATCGGCACGGGTACCGAGTGGGCACTTCGTATCTCGCGATTGTTAGATTCACGGACCGCAACGGGCAGACCGTAGTGCATCGAGACTGGGTGAGCTTCAACCCGCCGGCCTACTTCGTGGGGCAAAGCGTAAAAATATTCTACGACCCCCAAGACTCACAAGCGGCGATGATCGACCGGGGCGCGAAAAACTACTACCTGCCGGTGTTCCTTGGCATGTTCGGCGGCTTCGCGACGCTTGGAAGTGTTCAGCGATTGCGGATGGCGCGGTCTTAGTCAAGACTTCGCCCAGCGGATTAGGCGAAGCCCGGGGCCTACTCGGAATCCCAACTTTCTATAGCTGGGAATTGGGCGCGGATATCCCGCGCCCCTGCGGAATATTCTGCTTATAGTTCGCGGTAGATGCTGTCGGAGACGATGGTTCGGATTTTGTCGAGGCTTTTGATCCAGGCGACGTAGTCCTTGTCAGCGCGCAGCTTTGTTTCGGCTTCGGCCAGGGCGATGATGCTGGGGTACTCAATGGCGGCGATGACGGCGCCCGCATCGGGGCCGGCGTAGCTGGCCTGGTACACGCGCGTGATCGAACCGGTAACGCCCGCTTTCTTCATGATTTCTTTGCCGACTTCCAGCGCCTGGGCATAGGCGGCCGGATTGTCGGTCTTGACTACGACCACGCGGACAACCGTCGTTTTTTGCGCGAGGGCGGCGGAAGACATGCCGAGGAACAACCCGAGTGTTACGAGCGCGAACGAGATTTTTCTGAGCACAGTTAGACCTTCCCTTTTTCGAAGAATTTCCAACGATGGGAGCCCTTGCGTACCCTACCGCAACACTACAACTGGGGGCCGAATTGCAAAAATTGGAAAAGAAACGGAGTTGCACCGTGAGGCGAACGGCCTCAGAAGAGATGCGATTGGGAGGGACTATACAAGGTTTCGGGCAGGAGTCAAGCGTTTGCGGAGCGCGGAATTGGACACGGTCGCAGCACAGCCCCGCACGTAGAACGGCGTGTGGGTAGTTGGCCCGGTAGCGGGTGACAATGGCTCCCGGACTAAAGCCCGGTGCCTGCATAGAATCGCGCGGAGGTTCGCTAGGCATGCGTGTTACACGAGTGTTAAAATCCAGCTTGAGGATGGCCATGCCGCCTAAGACGCTTTACGAGAAGATTTGGGATAACCATGTCGTGCACGAATCGCAGGATGGGAAGCCGGCGCTGATTTATATTGACCGGCATTTGATTCACGAGGGGACGTCGCCGCAAGCGTTTGCGGGATTGCAGGCTGAGGGGCGGAAGGTGCGGCGGCCGGACCTGACGTTTGCGGTAATGGATCACTCGGTGCCTACCGTTAGCAAAGAGCGGTTGCTGCCGATTGTCGATACTGACGCGCGGTTGCAGTTTGAAGCGCTGGAGAAGAATTGCCGCGACAGTGGCGTGCGTTTGTTTGACATGAACAGCGCTAACCAGGGGATCGTGCACATTATCGGGCCGGAGTTGGGGATTACGCAGCCTGGACAGACGATTGTTTGCGGGGACAGCCATACGTCAACGCATGGCGCGTTTGGGACTTTGGCGTTTGGGATTGGGACAAGCGAAGTGGAGCATGTCTTGGCCACGCAGTGTCTGGTTCAGTCACGCTCGAAGACGATGCATATTGTGGTGGACGGGAAGCGGCCTCGCGGCGTTACGGCGAAAGATATCGTTTTGGCGATCATTGGGAAGATTGGGATCAGCGGCGGCAACGGGCATGTGGCCGAGTATGGCGGCGAAGCGATACGCGGCTTGTCGATGGATGGGCGGATGACTGTTTGCAACATGACCATTGAAGGTGGGGCGCGCGCGGGGATGGTGGCGCCGGATGACACGACGTTTGAATACTTGGAGGGACGGCCCTTCGTGCCGCGGGGGAAGGCGTTTTCCGAAGCTGTGGAGCGGTGGAAATTGTTGAAGACCGATGCCGACGCGAAGTTCGATACGACGGTGGAACTGCATACGAAAGATATACCGCCGCAGGTTACCTGGGGGACGAATCCGGGGATGGTAAGCGGGGTGACGTCGCGCGTTCCTGATCCGTCGTCGTTTTCGGATTTGAACGATCAGAAGGCAACGGAGCGGGCCTTGGTTTACATGGGGTTGAAGGCGGGGACGCCGATCGTGGATATTCCGATCGATCGCGTGTTTATCGGGTCTTGCACGAATTCGCGGATTGATGATTTGCGTGCGGCGGCGCATTTGGTGGCGGGAAAGCATGTGGCTCGGTCCGTGAAGCAGGCGCTGGTGGTGCCAGGGTCACGCGGGATCAAGACGCAGGCAGAGAAGGAAGGCCTGGACAAGATTTTCACGGATGCCGGATTCGAGTGGCGCGATGCGGGCTGCAGCATGTGCATCGGGATGAATGCGGATGTTTTGCCGCCGCACGAGCGGAGTGCCAGCACCTCGAACCGAAATTTCGAGGGACGGCAGGGGCGGGATTCGCGGACGCATCTGGTGAGTCCGGTGATGGCCGCTGCGGCAGCGATTGCCGGGCATTTCGTGGATGTGCGGGAGTTTGACGTCGCGAACGTGGAATAACAGAGGCTGGGCTATGCCGGTGGATACACGAGGATTCCGTGAAGATCACCTCGGTAAGCGACTGCGTGTTGAACTGCTGGGTGGGAGAAGTTGCGGGTATCAGTCTTTTGGAGCTGACGATCTGTGAGGACCCAAACCTTGTTGCGGAAACACATACGTTTGAATTCGGCGCCCTTCCAACCTAGAGAAAAAGGATGGTGGCGCCTATCGGACTGCATTTGAGGCGACCAGAGATTTTCAAGTCATCGGAGACTAAATAGGATGCAACCGTTCACGAAACATACTGGGATGGTGATGCCGCTGGATCGGGTGAACGTGGATACCGATCAGATGGTGCCGAAGCAGTTCTTGAAAGCGCTTACGCGGGAGGGATTTGGGCGGATTTTGTTTTATGACTGGCGGTATTTGGCTGGGGAGAAGCCGAATCCGGAATTTGTTTTGAATTTTCCGCGGTATCGAGGGGCTTCGGTGCTATTGACGCGGGCTAATTTTGGTTGCGGTTCGAGCCGCGAGCATGCGCCTTGGGGAGTTAAGGACTACGGATTCCGCGTTATTTTGTCGCCGAGTTATGCGGATATTTTTTATAACAATTGTTTCAAGAATGGGATTTTGCCGGCTACTTTGACCGAAGTGGAGATCGATGAGCTGTTCAAGCGCACGGAAAAAGAAGAAGGCTATTCGCTGACTGTTGATTTGCCGAATCACACCGTTAGCGATCCCCATGGACTGGTTTACAGGTTTGAGATTGCGCCGTCGCGAAAAGAGGTCCTATTGAAGGGGCTTGATGATATCGGCACGAGCTTGCAGCATGCTGAAAAGATCGACGCCTACGAAAACGAGCACGCGGCCACGGCTACGATGTATGAGGCGGTGGATGTGAAGAATTACCCCAACGGTCAGTGATCGCTCTCCACTCGCCTTCCTCGTTCGGTACAATGCGGGCCGGATTTAGGGAGTCTGGGTGCGCGGGTTGGCGTTGAGATCCGGTTGTGCTGGAAGGGTGGTGGCGCGGGAAGGGTGGTTACAGGCGCCACCACATTTCGAAATAGATGCGGCCCTCGAAGACGGGCTCGGGGGATTCTGGTGCGGCTGGGGCGCCTAGCAATTCTGCCAGCAAAATTCCGCTGAGTACGAAGGCTGCTCCTATCAGCGAACGTGGGCTTAGGCGCTCGCCAATCACCACGTAGGATGTGACTACGGCTACCACCGGCTCCAGCGTGAAGATGATGGCAGCGTGGCTCGGCGTAGTGTATTGCTGCGCCCACAACTGGATGGAGAACGCCGCGGCGGTGGCGAAGACGGCGCAGGTTGCTGTGCCCGCGTAGAGTTCCCAGCGGAAAGCGAAACGCGGGGCTTGCCAGCCCAGCGCGCCTAGCGAACCAACAGCGATCCATGCCAGGGCCGCGCAGGCTGCGACCTGGAGGACGCTTAAGGCCCGGTGCGAGTGTTGCTGCGTGTAGTCTCCCACCAAAATAATGTGGACGGCGTAAAGCGCGGCGGCTGCGAAGGTGAGGACGTCACCGCGATTGAGATGGGAAATGCCCTCGACGGGAACGGTGAGGAAATATAGACCGATCACTGCGGAGAATGCTCCGGCATACGCCCATCGCGCCAGATGTTTGCGCCAGAAAATCGCGAGGAGCAAAGGCACGAGGACCACGCTAGAGCCGGTGACGAATCCAGATTTTGCAGGCGTAGTGTATTGCAGGCCGGCGGTCTGGAACGCGTAGCCGCCAAACATGAAAAAACCGAGAGCGGCGCCGCCCAGGAGCTCCTTCCTTTTTAGATTGCGTAGGGCGCTCGGCCGGAACGCGGCCATGAGTAGCGCTGCGAGGGAAAAGCGTACGGCGAGGAAGAGGAAGACGGAGGCGTGGTCGAGAGCGTTTTTTACGACGACGAAGGTGGCACCCCAGAGGAGGGTGCAAAAGGCCAGCGCGAGATCGGCTTTTACGCGCTGGGAGTTATCGATAGGGTTCGCAGGTGCGTGGCTCAAGGAGCGACAGACTAGCCGGGTCACGTTCGTAATACAACGGTGATCGAGGGAGCGCTTGGGCGCGGACGTGGAGGTTGAGGTCTTCGGCTATCCTTGCCGGATAGCCTCAGGGTGACACGGTCGACACCCGCAAATGGAACCGGATTGGATCGCCCTCACGGTACGACTAGGAGTGGGCAGCAAGACGCAACGGCCGGGCAGGGCAAGGCCGGCCCCGCAAAGGCGCGGCGGGCTTCGCGGGCTACCTCCACAAAAAAGGGAAGGCCGAGTGCGGCCTTCCCTTTTTTTTCTAGGGCGAGAGGTGAAACTCGCTCGAGAAAGTTAGCTGTCTGCGGTCGGTTTCGCAGAATGCTGACGGCAATTATAGCCGCCGCGACATGAACCGCCAGGAGCTTTGCTCCCGGCCCTTGGAAACATTCAGACCCGTCGGGACTTCGTTAGAAGTTGACTCTGATTCCAAACTCCATGGTGCGAGGAGTATTGCCCTGCCCTGGCAGCACGCCCCAACTGGCAGGGCTGCTCGTGTCGAGGTAATCGCCTGGGGCGGGTACCGGACTAGGACCAGGATCGGCCAGCACCAGATGGTTCAAAACATTGATGAAGACGACGCTCGCCTGGAGATTGATGCGCTCCGTAACCTTGATGGACTTCGCGATACTGAGGTCCAAGCTCCAATAGGGGAGGCCGCGCAGCACGCCCCAGCCGCCGTTGCCAGTATCGATACCTAGAATCGGCTGGCGGATGTTGTTAAACACCGCTGACGGGTTGGCGAACATATTGGCACCGAAGCCAGAGGTGCCGATGCCGTTCGAGCCAGCAACGTTATAGTGCACTCCCGCACCGGGGATAGAGCCAATGGGAACAGCATTCTCCGAATTCCCGTTCGCGAAGTAGTTGACGGAATCACCTTCGCCGAAGGCTTGACCGCCTCCGTTGATGGTGCCGAGAGTGATCGGCAGGCCGCTCGCAGCAGTAAAGATGGGTCCGAAGGTCCAGCCGCCGAGGGCGTGCCCCACAATTCCCTGCTGTGACTTGAAGAATGGTGACTGGTAGACGATGAACAGGTTGTAAACGAATTTGCGGTCAAAACCAGCCAAGCCGTAGCCTCTACGCAGATTATAAGGATCGGCAGGAGTATCCCCGCTGGTGGCTTGCACTACCGCTCCGGTCGAGAGGGCCCTGGACCAAGTGAAGTTGGATTGCGCGGTCATGCCATGCCAATCGCTCACTTTGGCGGTGAAGAAGGCGGCGTTGTAGTTTCCGTAGCCGATGCTGGCATTTACGCCCACGCCGGACGTTAGCTGCCCGCTGCAGCCAATCTCAGCCCCGGTCGGACAGTTGAGTGGAGAGTTCAACATAGTACGTGGGAAGTTGAAGCCGGGCGCCGTGCCAGCGGTGTCAAGGTCGCTCCACAAGCTCCACACGTTCGCGTTGGTTAGGTTGCCGGTGCCGCTGGCGCCTTCTTTGGACGCGACCGCCGCGGTGCAACTGGAGAAGCCCGTGCAATAGCCGGTTCCTTTGAGCGAGGCCTCAAAGAACGGTTGCGGGGTGACCGAGTTTGGACTGATGGCCGCACAGTTGCCGCCGGCGAGGCCCGCGTTGCCTCCGCAGTATTGCATTACGAGGGCACCGTAGGCTTTGTCGAATCGTTGGCCGCCCAGCGTCATCATGTAGGGGACAGCATTGATATTAATCGGCTGGTACTCATGAGTGATCCTGCGACCGATATAACCCATTTCGATGAGAAACTTCCTCGCCAACTGGCGCTGAATGGTGAAGTCGAAGGAGTCGATAACGTTCGGCCGGAAGTGTGGATCGAGAGCTTCGCCCGCGCCTGCCGCGACGCCATTGATACCAGGGTACAGCGGCTGCGGGAGTGTCGGCGCAGCGGCGGGGAGCGGGGCAGTCAGCCCGTCCGTACCGATGCGGAATGCGTTCATCGGGTTGGCATTGGCCGCACCCGCGCAAGCACCCGTCGTTAGCGGGCCAAAGCACTGCACCGGCTGGATGAGCCCGGTACCGAGCAAAGGCACCAAGACGAGGTCCACACCGTTTAGCCGGCCGTAGATGCGGTTGTAACCGCCACGGATAACGGTTTTGTCGTCTCCCATGAGGGTTGACAGAAATCCGCTGGAGACGTGAGGGTTCCAAGCTACAGAGAACCGGGGACTGAACGACCCGTAGAAGGGATCGTAGGGATACTTTCTCCCGTTCTCGGTATTGCCCACTAGGTTGAATCCGACGAAAGGATTGTAGACCTGGCCCTGCAGTGCGGCCTGTTCGCGTGAATGCAAGTAAGCCTGGACGTCGACCAAATTATTGGCTTGATCCACCAACTCAACCTGCTTGCCATTCTGTTCCACCGGCGGCATTTCGAGCGTCCATCCCAAACCGTAGTTGAGCGTGATCGTCGGCTTGATGCGCCAGGAATCGCTGAAATAGACGTTGTAGTAAGGAATTGTGCTTTGATCAGAGGCAGGGGTGAGAGGCGGATTCAATACAAGGTTCGACCCAGCACGGGTGTAGGCCTGTTGGGATATGGACACGATGCCCAGAGCCGCTGCGTAGTCGCGGCCAAAGTTTTTCGACGGAGCACCGGCTGGTAAAAAGCCCGCCATATCGATTCCCGCGCCGGCGGTCGTACCAAGCTGATAAACCGGCTGGTAGTTGATACCGCCGCCGTTATCGGTACGTTGATGGTAGTTCCAGTTGTGCTGGTAAGTGCCGCCGACCTGAAACAAGTGGCTTCCCTTCAAAATCGAGATATCGTCACGCAGCATCCAGTCATGCCCATCCCAAAAACGTGTACGCGTCTGCTGCGTGTTCACGTTGTAAGGAATGAGCGCCTGCGTAGCCGTCTCGCCGAAGGGTTCCAACGCTGCACCCAAACCGGGAAGTTGTGGGGTATCTCCAGCCCGGCCCCAGGCCCACCAGTTGCGCAGAAAGCTGTAATGAAAGACGTTGGTGGTGTTGGCGCTGATGTTGGTCGTCAGCCCTATAACGTAATACCACGGCAATTGGGGATTATTCGATTGAGAAGCGGGAACGCCCAATTTATCGCCGGGGAAAAAGCCGCCGATGTCCACCTGGTCGGTGCTGGCGTTGATCAGTTTGAAGTAACGGTAGCTTGCCGTGAAGTGCCACTTTTCACCAAAGTCGTGGTCCAAGCGGACAACGCCGAAATTACTGGTTTGAGGAATGCCGACATTGGCTTTGAAACCCTGGACGTTGACGCCGTCGCAACGCCCCAGACCGCAGTTGGATTCATTCGAGAGCGGCATGTACTTGTTCCAGACCTGCTGCACCAGCGGATTGATGCCCAAACCGCGCGGGTCACAAGGACCGGTGCAGCCTGCATTGGCCGCGTAGGTGATGCCTTCGGCCGACGTCACCGCCACATTGTTGAGGTTGTAGGTCACGCCGCCGAAAGTGAGCAACCCCAAGCGCATGTCTGCCGAGGGCACGGCCCGCTCCACGGTGGTGGAATTGGGCCAGCGATAGCCCTCGTAATTTCCGAAGATGTAGGTTTTTCCGCCCAAAAATTTCGGCAGGATTGGGCCGCCAGCTCGAGCCCCAAAGCGGCTGCGGTGCCAGTCCGGCAGTGGAGTCTTTGAAGCATTGTTGTCCCAGGTGTTTGCCGAGAAATTGTTGTCCAGGTAGTACTCGTAGACGCTTCCGTGAAGACTGTCGGTGCCGCGCCTCGTAACCACCTCGACTTGTGCACCAGATGAGCTGTTGAAATCGGCCGTCTGGTTGGCAGTGTTGACCTTGAACTCCTCGACGCTGTCAGCCGGCGTGGGCATGACGCCGGTGGGTCCGGCCGCCACGGCGAAACTTTGATTGGCGAGGCCCCCAGCCGGGTCCCCGGCGAAGCTCTTCGTGTAGACGCTCATGCTGCCGTCCATGTCATTGGTATTGTTGCCGCCGTCTAGCATGAAGGTGCTCTGGTCCACGACCGCGCCCGCGACGCTTCCATCGGGGCTGACGCCCGGCTGTAACTCGACGAAAGTGGATATGTCGCGATTCAGGCTGGGCAGTGCATCTAGAGACGCGGCCGTAACGGTATTGCCGATTGTGGCGTTCAGGGTCTGTAACTCCGTACCGGCGGCGACGACTTCGATCGTCTGAGTGGCGGAGCCAATCTCCATCTGCAAATCCATGGTAAGTGCGAGGCCTACCTTCACCGACTGTGCCGATATCCTCACGGTCCTAAAGCTCTCCTTTGAGACCGTAATGTTGTATTCCCCCGGATTCACGCCCACGAAAATGTATCGGCCGGTGTCATTCGTAACCGTGGCCTGTGAGAGTTTGGTTGCCGTATCAGTGAGAGTAACCGTCGCGCCGGGTATGGCTGCGTGACTTGGGTCGGTCACTTGACCAGTTACAGTACCTGTAGACGTTGCCTGACTCATGATGGAACCTGGAAGAGCAAGGACCAGGAGAAGACAACACGCCACAAATGGAAGAACACGCCTAACGCCAAAAAGGAAAGACATAGCGCCACCCCCTACGCCGGAATTTTTTAAACCCCTGGGCAACCACCGGTATTGGTCGCCTTATATGTCTGTGAATCAATGTTGTCAATACTTAATTACGGCTAAAACGTATGTAGACTTTAGATCGAGTTTATACGTGCGACTGGTTTACCTGAAGAATCCTCGCCTGGAAAGGACGCCTACACGCCAGAGACGCGCTCCGGCAGCGAGGGATTGGCGTTCGAGCAGAAAGATAGCCCTCTGATCATGAGTGCTCTTGACAGTGCGGATTCAGGACTACATTCTCGAAAACGTGAAATTTGCACGATCGCTGCTGCCGGCCGCTATTCTGCTGGTTCTAGTACCCGCTTGGAGCACGCCCTCGGCAGAGGAACAAGCAGCCCGATGGGTTGAGTTCCGAACCGCGCACTTCGTGGTAGCGAGTAATGCCGGCGAAGCAGGAGCGCGGGGAGTGGCGGAGGACTTCGAACAGATCCGTTCCTTGTTTCACAGTACATTTCCGGAATTGCGGGTCGATTCAGCGCAGCCTATCGTTATATTGGCGGCGCGCGATGAAGCGACGATGAAGATGCTGGCTCCCGAGGAGTGGGGTGGAGAGGGACACATTCGCCCCTCGGGATTGTTCCATAGCGACGGCGAAAAGGATTACGTCGTGTTGCGGCTGGATGCCCAGGGTACAACCGCATACCACACCGTTTATCACGAATACACGCACGCATTGTTGCACCTCAATTTCAGTGCCCTTCCCTTGTGGATGAGCGAAGGGGTGGCGGAGTTTTTCGGAAATTCCACACTTGGTCTGCACGAAGCTCGGACCGGGACCATCGATAAGACGCACCTCTACATCCTGAGCAAGAATGAATGGCTCCCGATCGAAGCGCTGCTGGATGTGAGGGAGAGTTCGCCGTACTACAACGAACAAAATCCTGCATCGGTATTTTATGCGGAATCGTGGGCGGTGGTGCACTACTTGCTGCTCAACCCCGAGGCTCGGCGTCAGCAACTGTTGAAGAAGTTTTTTACGAGCTGGAATTTGTCAGGCGACCGCGTGGGTGCGGGACGAGCGGCGTTTGGAGACTTGGGGCGGTTCGGGGAGACGGTTAAACGCTACGTACGGCAGGCCGACTTCCGAGTGGGCGTGGTGCTGCCAGGACAAACCGCATCGACGGGAGATTTCGCGGTTCGAACGCTGACACCTGCGGAAGTGCTGGCGTTGCGTGGAGATTTTTTCGTACATCGGAAGCGGATGGATGCGGCGCGGCCGCTACTGGAGGAGGGGGTCGCGCTCGGTCCGGAAGTCGCGGCGACGCATGAGGCGTTGGGATTTTACGATTTTCGCGACAGCGATTTCGTAGCAGCGGACGAGGAGATGAACAAGGCGATTTCGCTGGGGTCGGCGAGTTTCATGGCGTTTTACTGTCACGGAGTCTTGCTGCTGCGGGATTTCTCGGAAACGGACGAGTCGACGAGGAAAGCGCGTGCTGCGCTGGAACGTGCGGCCCGGCTGAATCCGATGTATGCGCCGACCTTTGAGGCGCTGACGCAGGTCTATTCGCGAGCAGCGGAGACGCAGGGGAAGGCGCTGGAGGCGGCGCAAATTGCGGTGAAGCTGGATCCGGAATCGCGTACGTACAAAACGAACCTGGCTTACGTACTGCTGAACAACCGGCGGGCGGAGGAGGCGCGGGCGGTCGCACAGAGGTTAGAGGCGAGCGCAGAATCGCTCGAGGAGAAACGCTCAGCGCGGTCAATTCTGACGGCGATCGAGGAAGAAGAGGAATGGGAAAAAGAAAGCGCGGAGCAAGCGCTGGGCCGCTTGAAAGTGGATGGGCCACAGGTGGCGACTGGGCCGGATCTAAGCCCGGACGTGGTGCATCCCGCGATTGCCCGGCGGCAACTCGGGCCTCCGGAGTGGATGGCGGTGGAAGGAGCAATCGGAGCGATTGATTGTGCGCGAAGCCCGGAGGTGACGATTAGTTTGAATTTGCCCAAGGGCGCGATGGATTTTCACGCGGCTGATTTTGGGCGCTTGGGTGTGAGCGGGACCAGCGCGCAAGCAGTGCCGGAGTTGGAGACGTGCAGTCAGTGGAGCGGGCGGCGCGTGAAGGTGTGGTTTCGGCTGGCGCATGGGAAGGATTACGTGGGAGAGCTTACGCGGATTTACTTTTACTAGTTTGGTTTGGGCGTGAGGGAGGGGGCTCTTTTGGTCGTATCCGTTTCCGTTGCGAGTACGTGGGAATCGTATGCGTGTCATTGATGCGGCACAGACCCTTCCAGGCTCAGGGTAACCAGAGTGTTGGTGCTACTTCTGATAAACGGTGCGGCCGCCGACGATTGTGCGCAGCACCTGGGTTTTGGTGTACTCGGAGGGCGGAACCTTGGTCAGGTCACTAGAAAGGATGATGAAATCCGCATATTCGCCGATTTTCAAGGCGCCTTTCTTCCCTTCTTCGAATTGAGCGTAGGCGGAGCCGATGGTGTAGGCGCGGATACAATCGTCGAGGGAGACTTTTTCCTGGGGTTGCCAGCCGCCTTGCGGGCCGCCGTCGGGGAGCTCGCGCGTGACACAGGCGTAAAGGCCGCGCATAGGGTTGATGGGCTCGACGTCGTAGTCGGTGCCGAAGGCGAGATGCACGCCGTTTTTTTGCATCGTGGCCCAAGCATAAGCACCCTGAATGCGGTCGGGCCCAACACGTTGTTCGGCCCAGCGCATGTCGGTGGTTTGGTGCGAAGGCTGCATGGAGGCGATGACGTTGAGCTTGGCGAAACGCCGGAGATCATCAGGAGCGACGACTTGGGCGTGTTCGATGCGATCGCGACGGTCGCGCGGGGGGTTGGCTTTGGCGACGGCTTCAAAGACATCGAGAGCAATTCGATTCGCGCGATCGCCGATGGCGTGGAAAGCGAGCTGAAAGCCGGCTTTGTCGCGCTCGACGGCCATCTGGCGGAGCTTGTCGGGCTCAATAGCCATGATGCCGCTGGTGGACGGATCGTCGGAGTAGGGCGCGAGCATGGCGGCGGTGCGCGAGCCTAACGCGCCGTCGGTAACCATTTTCAGCGCACCCGTTTTCAGCCAGGGGTCGCTCACGCCGCCTTCGCTGCGTTCGTTCTGGAGCTCACCGAGACCAGTTGTGAAATGTAGCCACTCGGTGATGCGAACGGTGAGCTTGTTTTCATCCTTCAGATCGCGATAGACCAAAAAATCATCCCAGTCGGAATTGTCCTGGACCGAGGTCACACCGTTTTTGGCGACATCGGCGAGCACCAGCTCGATGCCGCGGCGGCGGTCCGCAGGCGACGGATCGGGAACATATTGCTGGACAAGACTGATCGCGGAGCCTTCTTCGAGCATTCCGGTTAGCTCGCCACTGGCGTCGCGTTCAAATTCACCGCCTTTGGGGTTCGGGGTGTCCTTGGAAACGTGGGCCAGCTGAAGCGCCTGGGAATTGGCGACGGCCACGTGGCCCGAGATATGCGTGAGGAGCACGGGGTTTTTAGGGGAGACCGCGTCGAGCTGTTGTTTGGTCGGGAATTTTTTGTCGGGCCACAACGTGTGATCCCAGCCGCTGCCGGTGATCCAGTCGCCTTCTTTGTGAGCGGCGACCGCGTCGGCTAAGCGCTTCTGTAATTCCTCGACGGAGACAACAGCGTTCAAACGCACGGCGAGCATGTCCGCTGCGGCGCTGCCCAGATGAACGTGGGCGTCGTTGAAGCCGGGCATGACAAACTTGCCGCCGAGCTGGATGGTTTCGGCGTCATCATTGCCGCCGCCGCATTCGAGCATGATTTGCTCGATTCCACCTATGCACACGATCTTGCCACCACGGACGGCCATGGCAGTCGCCCAGGGATGTTGGGGGTCGTTGGTGTAGATGCGGCCGTGGAGATAGAAGGTGGTGCGCGGCGGCGGCGGAAATGTTTGAGCGGCGGTGAATGGCGGTGTGAAAGACACGAGGACGGCGAGAAAAAGAAACGGAAAAAACAGGCGATTGATGAAGTTGGACTTGGTTCCCCGCGCAGCCCGGGTTAAGCAAACCCCGCCCCTGCAGGATGGTACCGGCGTTTTGTGCGAAAAGCACTGGAGAGACGGGGTGGGTTGCGTCTCGTGGATCATTTCGATTTTCCCTCCGCGATTCCGGAAATGCCTAGCAGTGTTAAGAGAGCGCGCTTCAGGCCCATTTCGCGGCCGGATGGTTCGTACCATTCCTGAAGGGAGTGCGCGCCGCCGCCGGTACCGCCTGCGCCGATGGAGATGGCGTCGATACCGTTGGAGAGCGGAATGTTGGCGTCGGTGGAGGAACGCTCGATGCGAGATTGGTTGCTGACGTAGTCGTCGGCGGCGCGCAACGCCGCGAGTAGTGGTGAATTGGCGGCGAGTTCGCCGCCGGGCCGGGTACCGAGAACGTCAATTTTCCATTCGAGCTTCCCTTTTGCGCGATCGCGTGAAGACTCCATTTCGTCGCGTACACCGGCGGCGATGGCTTCGCGCAACGCTGAGTCGAGCTTGCCGAGTTCGTCTTCGCTTTCCGAGCGCACGTCGACTTTTAGCTTTGCATCATAGGGAATCGAATTGACAGAGGTGCCGCCTTCGATCTGACCGAGATTGAAGGTGGTGCGCGGGCTGGTGGGAACTTTTGTGTTGATGAAACGGATCGAACCGCGAACCAGAGCGTTGATGGGATTGGGCATGCCGAAGTCGGACCAACTGTGGCCGCCGGGACCCGTGATGAGGACTTCGAGACGTCGCGAGGCGAGCGCTTTGGTGGTGACGTGATCGGTGCCGGAGCCGTCGAGGACGACGGCAGCTTTCAGCCGCGAACGGTAGGTGTCCACGAGAGCGCGCATACCGCGGAGATTGCCTTCGCCCTCTTCGCCAACGTCGGCGACGAAGAGAATGGTTCGGCGCGGCTTGATTTGCGATTCGCGGATAGCGCGCGCGATGGAGATGAGCGCGGCCAGGCCGGTACCGTTATCGGAAATCCCCGGGGCGCTCAAGCGCTCGGCGTCGCGACGAACCTTTACGTTGGTGCCTGGAGGAAAGACGGTGTCGAGGTGTGCGGTGAGCATCACAATTTCTCTGTCGTTTGTACCCGGGAGTTCACCGATGACGTTGCCGGCTTTGTCGATTTGTACGTCCAGGCCGGATTCGGCGAGAAGAATTTTGACTGCGGAGGCGCGCGCCGCTTCTTGAAAAGGAGGCGCGGGAATTTCAGTGATGCGTACTTGCTGATCGTTGATCCAAGTGAGATTTCGGGAGAACCAGGACAGCGCCGAGCGGAGTTCAGGGGTTTCAGCGAACTGCGGAGCGGAGACGGAACGGTGAGGGGCGCCAGGCGAGCGAACGGGCATGATCGAAAGGATAACCCAAAGGAGAAGATGTTTCACCGAGGAGTTCCGCAGCGATTGGGAGATCGCGCGCGGGGTCAATTGCGTGGCGGCTCCTGTGCGAGGGCTTGAATTTCGGCGTCGGTGAGGACGCGGGCGGATTGTTTGGCGGCATCGAGAATGCGGGTTACGACGGCGTCGTCCGCAGGGATCTTGTGGCGTTCGAGCCAAAACAGGACGTTGGATTTGCCGCTCATGGGACCGATTTCGATGATTTGCTGGAGGCCGAAGAGATGCGAGGGAACGCCGCTGTAAACGATATCGGCGAGTTCGGGATCTTTGCCGTGGAAGGCTTTGACGATGGCAGCGGCGTGCACGCCGGTTGCGGTGCGGAAGGCGTCGTGGCCGACGACGGGATAGTTTGGCGGAATCGTGGTGTGCGTGGCTTGCGCAACCTTCTCGCAATATTCCTTGAGGCGGGAGAGGTCATGGTCGATCAGACCCATGAGGCGGAGATTGACGATCATGAGCTCCATCGGCGTGTTGCCGACGCGTTCGCCGAGGGAGTTCGCCGCCGCGTGGACCTGGTGGGCGCCTGCGGCGATCGCGGCTAGCGAGTTGGCGATGGCCAAGCCACGATCGTTGTGGCCGTGCCAATCGATACGGACGTTTTCGCCGCTGGGTTTGACGATCTCATCGACGGCAAATTTTATAAGGTTGTAAGCGCCTTGCGGGGCGGCGTGGCCTACGGTGTCGCAGAAGACTACCGCGCGGGCACCGGAACGGATTGCCGCGGAATACAGGCGCTGGACGGTGTCGCGATCGGTGCGAATGGTGTCTTCGGTGACGTACATCGAGGGCAGGCCGTGATCGACGGCGAATTTTACTGCTTTTTCCGTCGTACGTTCCAAGTGATCTACGGTCCAGCCTTCGACGAAGCGGCGGATGGGACTGGAGCCGAGGAAGGTGGCCGCTTCTAGGGCTATGCCAACGCGCTCGGAGATTTCGACGATTGGGCGGATGTCGGCTTCGACCGTTCGCGCGGCGCAGTTGGGACGAATCTTCATGCGGTTGGCAGCGATCTCGCGCGCCAGAGCTTCGGTGTGGGCGGCGGCGCGTGGACCGGCGCCCGGGAGTCCAATGTTGAGGGAGTCGATGCCGAGCGATTCCATCAGGTGCAGGATTTCAATTTTTTCTTCGATGCTGGGATCGTAGACGGAGGGATTCTGCAGACCGTCGCGGAGCGTTTCGTCGTTGAGAAGCACGCGCGTACCAGGAGGAATGGCTGGAGCGGAGGCTTGATTCCAGTCGTAGACGTATTCGGAGTTCAGTGCGGCAGTCACATTGTCATTCTATATTGGTTGCGCGACGCGGTTGCAATTGCAGTAATTTTTTAATAGCGGGTCCGTTCCGCCTACCCGGGTTTGGGTCCATCCAGACGAATTCTCGATCAATAGTCCGCGCGCTTTGACTTAGCGTGGCGCAACCCTTAACATCGCTGGCAATCATGGTTGGCGAAACGATTTCGCACTATCGAATACTTGAAAAAATCGGTGGCGGCGGCATGGGAGTAGTTTTCAACGCCAAGGATACGCGGCTAGGCCGCAATGTGGCGTTGAAATTCCTCCCGCCAGAGACCGTAGGGGACCGCCAAGCGCTTGACCGCTTCCAGCGTGAAGCCCGAGCTGCTTCGGCTCTGAACCATCCGAACATCTGCACCGTTTACGACGTGGGCGAGTTCGACGGCAAGCCGTTCATCGCGATGGAACTTCTGGAGGGACAAACGCTGAAGCACCGAATCGCTGGCAAGCCCATGGCCGCTGCACAGGTGATCGAATTAGGCATTCAAATTGCCGACGCGCTGGATGCCGCCCATCGAAAAGGCATCGTTCATCGAGACATCAAGCCCGCGAACATTTTTGTCACCGAACGCGGCCAAGCGAAAATTCTCGATTTCGGTCTTGCTAAAGTCGAAGCCAAGCGAGGGGCGACCGATGAGACATTCCACGAATCCGCTATGCGCACCGAAGGCCACAGCGTTACCCAAGAGAACTTGACGAGCCCCGGCAGCTCTATTGGTACGGTCGCCTACATGAGTCCGGAGCAAGCGCGCGGCGAGGAACTAGACACTCGCACGGATTTGTTCTCCCTGGGCATTGTTCTATTCGAGATGGCGACCGGCCAATTGCCCTTCAGCGGCAACACTGCGGCGATGATTTTCGATGGCATCCTGAACGAAGCGCCGCGGCCCGTCACCAGCACGAACCCCAAGATGCCCCCCGAGCTAAACCGCATCATTGCCAAGGCTCTCGAAAAAGATCGCGACCTCCGCTGCCAGACCGCGACCGAATTCCGGGCTGACCTCAAGCGGCTGAAGCGCGATCTGGACTCCTCCGTTCGCAGCGACTCCGATTCCCGCGGTTCCTCGACTACTGCTCCCGGATCGGCTGGTCCGGCACACCCGGCCATTTCGACGAAAAAAAGCATCGCCGTGTTGTACTTCGAAAATCTGAGCGGCGCAAAAGAAGATGAATATTTCCGTGACGGTATGACGGAAGACATAATCACCGAGCTTTCCAAAATCGCACGCATCGAAATTTTCCCGCGATCCGAGATGCTGGCCTTCCGCGACAAACCGGTAACCGCTCCGCAAGTCGGGGAAAAGCTGAATGCCATGTACGTGCTCGAAGGCTCCATTCGCCGCGCGGGAAATCGCTTGCGCATCACCACGCAACTTGTGGAGAGTGCCACCCGGCATTCGATCTGGGCCGAGCGCTACGACCGTCAGATGGAAGACGTCTTCGCGATTCAAGAAGAAATCTCTCTGAGCATCGCCAAGGCCCTGGAGATCAAGCTTTCGCCGCAAGAGGAAAAGGTTATCGCTAAGAAGCCCACCGCAAATCCGGTCGCGTACGATTTCTATCTGCGCGGCCGAAGTTATCTCCGGCAGCGGCAGTTCGAGTACGCCCTGGCAATGTATGAAGAAGCGGTGAAGTTGGACGCGAATTTCGCGTTGTCTTACGCGGGAATCGCGCACGTCTGGGGCGGAATGCACGAATTCCGCAGTCCGAACCCAGAATTCGTCGAGAAGGGCTTGGCCGCTTGCGCCAAAGCGGAGTGGCTGGCGGCGGATCTTCCCGAGGTGCTCTCCGCCAGGGCGCGCATCCAATATGCCCAGCATCACTATGACGAGAGCATCCGCCTGGCGCGCCGGGCCATCGAACTGCGGTCCGAATGCGAAGGAGCGCACGATGTTCTCGGGCGATCCTACTTTGCCTCCCAGCGATACGAAGAGGCCGTCCAGCTCGCGGAAAGTGCCCTGGAAATCGTAAGCAGCGACTACAATGCTTTGATTCCGCTGATCAATTCCTTCGAATTGCTCGGGCGCATGGCGGACGCAGAGCGCCTGCGCCGGCGTGAAAAAGAAGTGCTGGAACTCCAGCTGCGACAGTTTCCCGACGATGTCCGCGCGCGCATCCTGTTGGCCGCGGATCTGGCGAACCTCGGCCAACCCGAAGAAGCGGTGCTGCACGTGCGCATTGCCGTGGCCATGCGTCCCACTGATTCAAACGTGCTCTACAACGCCGCTTGCACCTACGGTTCTCTTGCAATGAAGGCCGACGCAATGGAGATGTTCCAGCGTTGCATTAAATCAGGCTACTCCAACTCTGCTTGGGCCATAAATGATCCTGACCTGAAAATCCTGCATGACGACCCCGAATTCAGGAAGCTGGTAGGCACTAAGGACGGCACGAGCTAAAGCGCGTCCAGCCGTGATTCGGATCTTTTCGCCAGAAAATCTGCTGAAAAAAGCCAGTTTTCGATTTGGAAAACTTCGCCGAAGCGCAAGAAAGGGTGGCTACGACTACGAGATCACAGACCGTGATCACGGAACATGGTTCTCAGGGCGGCGCGCGCGCTGGCCAGTCGGGCGCTCAGCTTGCCGCTAAATTCAAACTCTAGGAAGGCGTCAGCGGCATGCTCGAGGTCGGCCCCGTAGCGAAACCACCACGGTTTTTCGCGGCGCGGGAGCCGATCGACATCGATGTATTTGGTCTGCACCATTTCGAGCAGGCCGGCTTTGCCGTGGGTGCGGCCCCAGCCGCTTAGGCCGCAGCCCCCATGGGGAGCTTCGGCGATGGCGAAGTAGCTGATGGCATCGTTGACCATTACGGCCCCGGCGCGCAGGCGTGCAGCGATGGCTTTGCCGCGGGTGGCATCGCCGGTCCACACGCTGGCGGACAGCGCGAAGGGCGAATCGTTTGCGCGCAAGATCGCCTCTTCGGAATTAGAGACAGTCTGGATGGCCAGAATCGGGCCAAACGTTTCTTCTTGAAAGAGGCGCGATGCGGAATCCACATCGATGATTACGGTGGGCTCGAAGAAATTTGTGCCCAAGTCGGGACGGGCGTGACCCCCGCAGAGAACTTTTGCGCCACGTTGGACCGCATCTTCAATCAGCGCGACAATGCGCAGGACATGTTGCGGGCGAATCAGCGGACCGACATCCGTTGCGGGATCGCTACCTAGACCGAGGCGCAGTTTTTTGGTTTTTTCCGCGCAGAGCGTGGCAAATGATTCGCTAACCGCTTTCTCGACGAAAATTCTTTCGATGGAGAGGCATACCTGTCCACAATTTGTATAGCTGCCCCAAAGGGCGCCCCTGGCGGTAATATCCAGGTCCGCGTCGGCGAGCACGATCATTGCGTCCTTACCGCCCAGCTCGAGGACGGTAGGAATCAGGCGCTTCGCGCACGCTTCCGCGACGCGGCGGCCGGTTTCCACGCTCCCAGTAAATAAGAGTTTATCGGGAGCGGCATCGATGAGGGCTTGACCGATTTCGCCGCCGCCCTGAACGATCGTGACTAGCCCTTCTGGAAAACCTGCGCTCGCGAAGAGTCTCTCGATCAGAGCGCCGCAGTGCGGCGTGAAGTCACTCGTCTTACATACCACGGCATTGCCAGCCACGATAGCGGGAATGATCTGACTGACCGGAATGGCCAGCGGATAATTCCACGAACTAATCATGCCGATGACGCCGAGGGGCTCATAGGTTAGCGTGCCGCTCTTCCCTTTGGCGGCGAGATTGTGATGCGAAAGCGCTTCCGGCTGCAGCATACGGTCGGCGTTGACTGCAAAATATTCCGCGGTGTCGAGCGCGACGAAGACATCGGCGAAGAGGGCTTCAGCGCGAGGCTTACCGGATTCCTGAACGATGGCGTCGGCTAGAACGTCCCGCGATGAAAGGATGCGCTCGCGGAGAATTTTCAGTTGGGCGGCGCGGTCGGGGATCGGAGTCTTCGACCACTTTGCCTGCGCGGCGCGGGCGCGGGCGACGATTTCTGGCAGTAGGGCTAGCGGCGTTTTCTCGAAGCAGCCGAGGGTCTCGCCGGTGGCGGGATTGATCGAAGGGACGGTGCCGACCGAGGTGGCAGTGGCGGCCATAGGCGGATTCTAGCTGAAAACTGGGTAGTGAGATCGACCTTCGTTGCTTTGGCAGCACGATCCGCCACGAGGGACGTTTGATCGAACAATCTGCGTGTACCATGGATGGCTTTTATGGATGTCGAAAAAACAGGAGACTCCCATGAATCGTTTTCTACTTCGAGCGTCCGCCCTGGGCGCCATGGTGTTGACCGCTTTCTGCGCGGCAAGCTCGCAACAAGGAAATCAGACCCAACGGTTTCCGCAGTTCGAAAATGATGAGGTCAAGGTTTGGAAGTCGACGGTCATGCCGAATACGCCGCTGGCGATGCACCGTCACGAACACGGACGCGTGATCATCGCCTTAAGCGGAGGAACAATGAAAATCGTGGAGCAAAATGGTGCGTCGGAAAGCCACAACTGGGAAACCGGGAAAGCCTATTGGCTCCCGGCCAATCCGCCCGGTGAGATGCACTCCGACGTCAACGCCGGCGACAAACCGATCGAGGTGATGGTCGTAGAACTGAAACACGCCAAGTGACGATGCCCGACGCTCCTCTTCCGCCAAAAGTGATGCTTGTTACGGGTCAGTCGAGACTGGGAGAACGACGGTGTTGATCGCCGAAGGATCGTCGCGCAACTTTACGTACAACCCAGTTTCGCTCGGGTGCGGTACCGCGAGCGTGGTGTTGATGAAATCCGTGGGGACCGGGGCGTTGTGGGCGAATTGTTGATCGGAGGCTACGGAATCGATCAAGAATAGATTGGTGCCGCTCAGTTGACACGGCTTGTCCGCGCTCTCCGGGCAGCGAATTTCTTTCAGTGCCGGAATACGAACTAAGGTCGCCAGCGGCTGCCAATCCCCTTTTGTGCCATCGGCTTGTACCGGGCGGAAACGCAGCGGTCCGAAGGCGGAGGGGCCGAATGCTTTGTGTGGATCGAAAACGGCGAGCAAGCTTTCGGAATCGCGGAGGAACAAACTGCCGTCGGTCATGCCCAGGAGCACGCTGAAGGATTCGTCCCCGGTGGCCACCTCGATCCGCTCGGAGCGCTGAAACTTGTCGGGGATCTCCGTTTTTAGCAGGAATGAGATTTGGCCATCCAGCGGCAACTCATCCTGGCTGCCGAGGCTGATACTGGATGGCGTGCTCCCAAGCTGAATGTTTTTGCTGACGAGAGAGACTTTTGGGCGCGGCGCTTCCACTTTCGTCGGAAGATCGAGCACGCGACCGTCTTTGAGAGCGACCTTTGCGACCAGCGGTTGGTCGGGACGAAGTGCGCCAGAATCGGGCTGCGCGGCAGAAAGCTGCAATTCGTCTTTTTCGTTCTCGCGGGTCAGTTTGGCGGGTACGAAACGAATTCCGTTCAGCTCAAAGTGATCTACCTCGTCCAGACGCGTTCCCTTCAAGATCCCTTGCTGGTCGCCCGCGTTAATCGTGAAGCCTTCCAGATGCGCGGCTTCGGAATAAGCCTGCAACGGCAGTTCCTCGGGCTTGGCCAGACCGAATTGTTGAAGCTTTACGGTCATGCGGCCGGCAGGCTGGTCTTTCAGCGCAACTTTCAGCTCGAGTTCGTCTGGCTTGGTGGCCTTCCACGTGGTCTTGACGTCTTTGCCTTGCGCGTCCTGAATCTTGATGTTATCGACGCACGCAGCGGAATCGGATTGCAGGTGGAAGGTGTCTTCGCGGCCGACGATCAGCGCGCTCTGCTCCGACGCCGGAATCATCCACTGTGCCGGACGCGAAGTCCGGAGGTGGAAGTTGGGGCCTTCATAAAATTCGAAACCCCAGTATCCGCGGAGCGTCCCGGTCAACTGCGGGTCGAGTTTACTGCCTTCGACGGTGTGCGTGTCGATTACAAAGCCGCCGCTGGAAGCATCGGCGCGCGCCGGGAGCTTACTTTCTTTGCCGTCCTTGCCTGAAATATGCAGAAAAAAGTCATGGCCAATGTCGGAGGAAAATAGAAGTGGGGCGCCTTCGACGGGCAGCACCAGGGAAGATTTTTGCAAACAGAGAACCTGATCGGCGTTGACGGCACGCAGGGGCGGCAACTGGGCCGCTTCGATGGCCGGCAAGCCGACAACGATCACCGACATCGGCTTGCGGAAGGAAGGCGGATTGTTAAGCTTCAGATTCATCTGCTCGCCCTTAGGTAGGGCAAGGGCAGGAATGTACACGTAAGACGCGGTGTGAAGGTTGCCAAGCACACGGGCGAGATCGACGACCGCGCCAACGTAAGCGCTGTAAAATCCGCCTCCCGCGAGCGACGTGGCGCTTACCGCACCGACCAAGTCGGAGTTCGGACCCGAGGTGAGCGCCGTCACCATGGATTGGCTGTGGCCGTCATCCAGGACCAGATTGTCCGTGTTTTTGGTCAAGCAGGAACTCTGTTCTTCGATGGGCTTGTTGAAACACTGTTCATCAACACGAATACCGAGAGTGCGCGCCATCAGGACGGAATGTTCGTGAAGTGATTTCGGATCGGCGTCAGAGATGGCTTTCACGTCGGCGAGATATTTTTCGAGACGCGATCGGTCGAGACTGGCCTGGTTCAAATCTTGCGAAGCACGCACGAAAACGCCCGGCCTGCCGCGGACAGCACTGCGCAGGCTTCCGAAGTCGCCGCCCGTTTCGGGCGCTAGGAACAGGAGCGCCTGCTGGGCATCCTGGGGGACGGTGACGACAATTCCCTCTTCGCGTACTTGCTTGGTCCAGGTTTCCGCCTTGACGAACCAATTTTCGGGCGGAGGGTTGGTAGCGCCACGAAGAAAAGCAACGACAAGTAAGTAGCGTGCCGCTTGGTCGTCGGGAAAATCTGGATGGAGCCACAGGCGATCGCCAGGCTGCAAATTGGCGACGTCGGAGATGGGCAACGGCTTTCCGTTGCGCGTGACCTTCATCTCAATCCGCGGACCCAATAAGTCGAATGAGTTGTTGTCGGCCCAAGCGAGTGCAGGAGCCACGAGCACCACGAACAGCAAACAGAAGTAACGAATCGTCGTTTGCAATAAATTGTGCGCGAGAAAAATGCGCGTATTCAGGAAAACCATTATTCCTACCGTCCCTCAAGCCGGTGAAGTTTGCGGCGGCCAGCGCTCGTAAAAATGATGCCGCACCAATGAACGAATCTCAATTTGAGATCCAAGGTGAACTACGTCAGTTTCTTTGATGCGGTGCGCTCCCCGCATGCCGCCAGCGGGATGCTTGTTTGTTTTCGGGGCCGTTTCGCGGGGCTGGGGCGAAATTCCGGCCAGTCGAATCGAAAAATCAATGATAGTTCCCGGACGGCGTGCAGGCAACAATTGAATCCGTTTTTTCCTAACCCGCAACAGCGGTGTCTTGCGAGGAGAAGGTTTCGCTGGCGCGATTCGGTTCGCGCGCGTCATGGCGGTTTGCCAGATCGATCGCGTCGAGTAGGGGCGCAGAATGCCCTGCGCCCCTACCAGTTGCGGGCGGACCGGGCTAAAGACCAGCCGCTACATGGCCGCTACATGGCCGCTAGCTTTGCCGCGGCTGCCGAAACCAGATCGGCTTCGCGTTGCAGGGCCGCCGCGGCGCTTTCGATGGCTTGTTCGGCCAGCTTCCACTGTTTTTGCTCCATGGCTTCGCGGACGGCGGGAACGGCTTTGGCTTCGTAACCGGTATACACGCCCGGGGCGTAGATCTGATGCTTGTACCAGGCGCGACCCGGCAAGCCTTCGGGGGTCGTGAGTTTACGTTCGCTTTCTATGAGCAAGCGGTTGACTTCCGCAATCGATGCAGAAGTTAGCGCGCCGCCACTTCCCGTAGCATGCGCCAGCGCTTTCTTGTACGCGTCCGCGCTCCGGGTCAGCGCGTCAGCGCTGTTCTGTAACGGCGCAAAATTCAAGTGCGGCGGAATTTCCTGTTTCACCGGCGAAACGTATGTTTGTTTCGGATCGGCGCTGGCCGTGAATGCGCCTTCGTCGATCTCGAGGTTGCGCTCGCGGATCTCATCCTGCTGCTTGGTCGAGAAGGTCTGCAGTCCACGGACATAGCTCTGGACGGTGTCCGCGAGATCGGAGAAATCGAAGGGGAGCAGGTCGGCGTCTGCTAAGCGCATGACGCTGGTGCCGGCAACTTGAGAAAGCGCGCGACCATAGACAAAGTCGGTGTCGCTAAAGTGCGTGTACCAGTAGAAGTCGTCGTAGATCGAATGGTAGATGCCACCTTCGTCTTCTCCACCGAACCCATAGTTCAGCACCGCGATCCCGAGAAAATTCTGAAAGCCGGCATGATCGGAGCCCCCACCTGAAATATCAATTCGCAGATCGGGTCGCTGTCGCAGTTCCTGGCGCACTTCGTCAGAGGTCGCTGCAGTGATGTTATGGAGCTGCCAGCGCTTCCATACGGATAGCTTGGTTTCGGGATCCTGAACGTCGCGGGCGACATCGTTGACCAGTTTTTCCAGGGTGTGCGCGCCATCAGCCTCTAGAAATCCGCGACCGTTGGTGTCCGAGTTGATGTAGGCCACGGCGTGCTGGCGTAGCTCGGCGGCGTGCGTCTCCGCCCACTCGACCGAACCCAGCAAACCGGGTTCTTCACCATCCCAGGCGCAATAAATAATAGTTCGCTTCGGTCTCCATCCCGCTTTTACGAGTTCACCGAGCGCACGGGCCTCCTCCAAAACGGCCACTTGGCCGGAGATGGGATCTTCCGCGCCATTCACCCAGGCGTCGTGATGGTTGCCGCGGAGCACCCACTCATCCGGAAATTGCGAACCGGAAATCCTGGCAATCACGTCGTAGAGGGTTGTGAGCCGCCAATTGGAAAACACTCTCAGATGAACTTTCGCGGGGCCGGGGCCGATGCGGTAGGTGATGGGCAAGCCGCCGCGCCACGCTTCCGGAACGACCGGACCGGCGATGGCGGAAAGAAGTGGGGTAGCGTCGCCGTAGGAGATCGGCAACACAGGAATTTTCGTGAGCGTCGGCGCGTTCTTGATGTCGAGCCGCTTGGCGTCGGGTGTTGCGCCGATGTTCGGCGTGAGCGGATCCCCCATGAATTCGGTGCTGTCTTGCACGCTGCCGCGCTGAACGCCTTCGCGAGGGCGCAATCCGCCTGCGGGAAATGTTTGGCCTGCGGAGTAACCATCGTCGCGCGGGTCGGAGTAGATGATGCACCCGATGGCGCCGTGCTCCGCGGCAACCTTGGGCTTGATGCCGCGCCACGCGTGGCCGTAACGCGCGACAACGATGGCGCCTTTCACGGAAATGCCGTGACGATCGAGCGTTTCGTAATCTTCGGGGATTCCGTAGTTGACATAGATGAGCGGGCCGGTTACGTCGCCATCGATGGAATATGCGTTGTAAGTCGGAAGCTGCTCCGATTGCTGATTGGACGTGGGGTCCTGCGCTACAGGAGGCTCCTGCAGTTTGGCGACAAAGTGCGGGCCGCCATCGACGAGCTCGACGAGATGCTCTTTCGGCGTGGGAAAAAGCACGTCGAAGGACTCGATGTGGGCATCGAAGCCGAATTCCTTGTATTTGGCAAGAATCCATTCCGCATTGTCTTTGTCGTAGGGCGAGCCGACGTGGTGGGGATGCGCGGTCAAGCGCTGCATATAGGCGCGAAGATTTGCCGGGCTCGGTGTGGCGCGGAATTTTTCTTCCCACTGGCGTTGGGTGCGGGAGGATTCTGCGGAATAACCCGTGAGCGGCGTTTCCTCCGCAATCCGCTGGTTGCCGCCTGGCGCGAGGGAAAAAACGGCGAGAAAGGAAGACGCAAGAATCGTGCTGCGCATCGTGTGGGCTCCAAATTTGCGTCGATATTCTGCCTGAAGGCAGCCGTGATTGGAAATCGAGGTCAATCGATGCGGTAAGACTCCTCGTGCTCGGCGCGGACCATGCAGAGGCCTTGGGCAGGCACGGTTGGTCCGGATTTGGAGCGATCGCGCAACTCATAGAGACGGTCGATGTCTTCGGGTTTGAGTTTGCTGCGGCCCACGTCGAGAAGGGTGCCAACCATTTTCCGAACCATGTAACGCAGGAACGAACGGCCATGCACGGTGAATACGAGTTCCTCGTTATCCCCCGAACGGACCAACTCCGTGGAAAAGATTTCGCGTTCCATCACGCGCTCCTTGTCGTCTTCTTCGGAGCCGGTGGATGCAGCGAACGACGTGAAATCGTGGACGCCTACGAAGCGCGCGGCAGCGTCGCGCATCGCATCTTCGTCCAGGGGAAACGGGTAGTGCAAGACATAGCGCCAGATCATCGGCGGCACGACCCTGCCGCGATACAGTCGGTAGCGATAAACCTTGCCGCGCGCGGAAAATCGCGCGCTGAAGTTGGGGCCGACCTCCTCGGCCTTCACGATACGAATCGAAGGCGGAAGCAAAGCGTTCAGCGCGCGGTGGAAATCGCCGGCGGAGAGGCCCGACTGAGTGCGAAAGCTGCACACCTGCCCGAGTGCATGGACTCCAGCGTCCGTGCGTCCGGTGGCTTGGAGGAGGACGTTCTCCTGCGTCAATTGGCGAAGAACACCGACGATCTCACCCTGAATGGTGGGCTTGGCTGACTGCACCTGCCAGCCGTGAAAATCGGTGCCGTCGTAGGCGATGGTGAGCTTGAAATAGCGCATGCCGGGGGAAAGTTTCCGAGGTCACATCACAGTGCGGAGCGCACGAAACGGCTCCCAGGCTTAACGGCGGCACTGCCCTCGCGACACAGCGGGCAATCTTCAGGCGGGTAGCTGGCGATAGGCAGATCCAGCAGAGCTTGCGCTTCCACGGGAAACTCGATTTTTCCGGCGCTGCGGTCGATCAGCGCGCCAGCGGCGACGACGCGGCCTCCCGCTTCTTCCACCACCTGGATGGCTTCGAGAGTGGAGCCGCCCGTCGTCCAGACGTCTTCGACAATCAGCACGTGCTGATCGGCGCGCAGGCTAAAACCGCGCCGCAGCGTCATCGTTCCACTGGCGTCGCGCTCGACGAAAATCGCAGGTATACCGCCGCCAACGAGGCCGGTCCTGAGTTCTGGAAGCGCGCGCGCAACCTCTTGTCCGACGATGACGCCACCCATCGCCGGAGAGACTACGACCTCAATCGTAGCGTCGGAAAAAAGAGCGGCCAGCGCATGACCCAATTTCTCGGCAAAGCGCGGGTATTGCAAAACCTGCGCGCATTGCACGTACGTCCCGCTGTGGAGGCCGCTGGACAGCTCAAAATGTCCGTGGCGAATCGCTCCGGCGCTCTCGAACATCCGCAGCAGTTCTTCGCGCTTCAGCATGTCTCTCCTGATCGAACTTGCCAGCTGCCACTTTCTCTCCGTATGGGGCGGCCCTGACCCATGCCTCGGGAACTCGTTCAAGACCTTGGCTAACCCCCATACACCCGTAAGCGTCGAATCGTCAGCAGCCTAGCCGCCGCGTGTTGCGTTGTCAAGAAAACGTGCCCCTGCTAAACTGCGCAATTCACGTTTTTGGCCCATATCTCGCTTACCAGTGCCCACTTTCGACGATTAGGTGAAACAAAGTGCCTCCGGTGAACGTTGTACAGAGTTAGAACAGAATGATGCGCTTTGGCTGTAGATAAAACTCAAGGGGTAAACGACACCATGAAATCGTTACGGTTGACCGCAAAGCCGTCAACTGCGCGTGCGTCCGGTAAAGGTAGCTCGCGCCAGGATATTACCCGGCAGTTTCGGCCAGCGCGCTCGCTGGCGGCTGCCCTGCTCGCGGGCCTGCTTGCCGCTGGATCCGGTTCACCTAGCTTTGCGCAGGACCCCGGGCAGAGTCCGCCGGCGCAGCAGCAACAGCAACACCCGGAACTGCCCACGCCGCAATCTCCGGAACAGAACCGGCCTAGTCAGGATCCCAATGCGTCCACGCAAATGCCTAAGCCGGCGTATGGACCGGGGCCAGTCAATCCGCCAATTCCCGTATCACTCGGCGTCTCAAAGTACAGTTACCGACACGCGCCGCGACCTTTTCCCAATCTTCTGAATCCCTACAAGCCAGTTTCGATTCCGGAATTCGGGATGTCGAACTCGCCGCGCATCGAACAATTGATTCACGACGGTAAGCTGGAGATTACACTGCAAGACGCGGTGGAACTCGCGCTGGAAAACAGCATGGACATCGCGGTCGCACGGTACAACCCGTGGTTCGCCGAGACCGACATACTTGCGACGGAGGGTGGCGGGCAGCCTCAAGGCATTTCTGGCGCGGAGATCCGCTTTTCTACTGCGAATGTTCCCTTTCTGAATTTTGACCCGGTCCTGACGGGTACCTATGAGTATGACGATCGCTCGACACCGGTAAACAACCCATTCATTTCGGGTACGGGCACGTCGGGGATTACCGGATTGGTCTCTCACACCGCGCTATACAACACCAGTTATACCCAAGGGTTTTCGAGCGGCACGTCGGTGACGGCAACGTGGGACAACTCACGGTCTTCGTCGAGTACCGCTGCAAACTTGTTCAATCCGTCGGTACAATCGTCACTGACCATTCAATTTCAACAACAGTTGTTGAACGGTTTTGGGTTTTTCCAAAACCGCCGCAATATCCTGATCGCGAAGAACAACAGGAAACTCGCTGACTATGTGTTCGAGCAACAGGCCATTACCACGGTCACGAACACGATCACCGCGTACTGGGAACTGGTGTACGCCCGGGAAAACGTGAAGGTCGAAGAACAAGCGGTGACGGTTTCCAACAAACTCTTCGGCGACAACAAAAAGCAGTTGGAAATCGGCACGATGGCGCCCCTTGACGTAACCCGCGCGGAATCGGAATTGGCAACGGACCGCCAGAATCTGATCGTCGCGCAGACCACCAAACTGCAGGATGAGCAGATTCTGAAGAATGCAATCTCAAGGAATCCGTTGGCGCCGGCGCTCATCAATGTTGAGATCGTTCCGCTCGACCATCCGAATCCGCCCGAAGCAGTGGAGGCCGCCACATTTGAAGACGCCGTCAAGGAAGCTTTCACAAAGCGCCCCGAACTCCTTGAACAGGAATTAAACATGAAGAACTCCGCCATCGATTCTCGCGCCACCAAGCAGGCTTTATTGCCGACGGCTGCGTTGATTGCGCAATACCAGAGCGCGGCACTTGCGGGCAATTCGTCCATCGTTACCGGCTCGGCGACAACTGCCGGATCGCCGATCGTTGGCGCTAACGGGCTGCCGATTACGGTATTGGACATGAATGGCATGCCGGTCGAAGTATTCGAGCCCAGCACCGCGGCGGTCACGAACGGGGTCCGTCACCAAGGTTTCGGAAATGCGCAGAGCCAGATATTTCACAACCAGTTCCCAGATTACTTTGTGGGGATCAATGTGCAAATCCCCATCCGCAACCGCGTGGCGCAGGCCACCAATCAGCGCGCCGTCCTGAATCAACGCTCGATCGAAGCGCAGATGCAGCAATTGAAGAATGCCGCGCTGCTCGACGTGCGCAACACGTACATTGCGCTGACGCAGGATCGCGCGCAGGTACAAGCTGCCAGCAAGGCGCGCGAGCTACAACAGGAAACCTTCGACGCCGAGCAGAAGAAGTATCAGCTCGGCGCGTCTACCGTGTACAACGTCATTTTGACGCAACGCGACTTGATCACCGCGCAGGGCACGGAACTCCGCGCTCTGGCGAATCTCGTCGAAGCCAAAGCAAACTATGAACGTGCCGTTGGCCGCACCCTGGAAGTGAATCGCGTCACCATCGCCGATGCGAAACACGGCCAGATCGAGCGCGACACGCTGATCCCCGGCACGCTGAACGGCCAAGTTGTCGGAACCGAAAAAATCTTCACCAACGAAGGCCAGCGCTAGATTACGGCCAGATTTTCGACGCCGGCACGTCCGTCGTGCCGGCGTCTTTTGTATTCCAGCGCCTTCTGTGTTTGTGGTATTGACGGTAAGTACCGACGCTAGAATTACTGCTTCCAGTAAATAACTTTATGTTCGGGGAAGTGAACCTCGACGCGAGCTAGTTTAAACGACGCGCCACGGGCATTTGCCCCTATTGCCCGGAGGGGGCGATTCGCATAGCATTCCAGTTAGTGAGCGTTTCGAGTCGCCTGCCCGCCCGGCAACTTGAACGAAACGAAGACTCTTATGAGCGATCCGTCCAAGGGCACCAGCCAAACCATCGTTCCCGCCGAACCTGTTCCTGCCCGCCGCAAACCGTCCGCGAAGGAAAAAGCCTGGGAAGAACAGACACTCGCTCCGACGATCGAAAAAAGTCCCGAGCGCGAGTCCGAATTCACTACGATTTCCAACTATCCCATCCGCCGGCTGTACACGCCCGCAGATCTCGCGGACTGGAATCCGGAGCGCGACCTCGGCTATCCCGGCGAGCCGCCCTACACACGCGGCATTCATTCGACGATGCATCGTGGCCGCTTGTGGACCATGCGCCAGTTCGCGGGCTTTGGCACCGCGGAAGACACGAATCAGCGCTTCCGCTACCTCCTCGCGCAGGGGCAAACGGGCCTATCGACGGCGTTTGATCTTCCGACACTGATGGGTTACGACTCCGACCATCCGCTGTCGGAAGGTGAAGTTGGAAAGTGCGGCGTGGCGATCAGTTCCCTAGCCGACATGGAAGTTCTTTTCGATCAAATTCCGCTGGCCGACGTGACCACTTCGATGACCATAAACTCGCCGGCAGCGATAATCTGGGCGATGTATCTCGCGGTCGCGGAAAAACAAGGCGCCGACTGGAAGAAAATCTCCGGCACGCTGCAGAATGACATCCTGAAAGAATATATCGCGCAGAAGGAATACATCTATCCGCCAGAGCCGTCCATGCGGCTGGTGATCGACACCTTCGAGTTCGGCGTTAAAAACACGCCGAAGTTCAACACCATCTCGATCAGCGGCTATCACATCCGTGAAGCGGGCTCAACGGCTATCCAGGAATTGGCGTTCACGCTGCGCGACGGTCTCGAGTACGTCGAATGGGGCATGCGCCGTGGCTTGGACGTCGACGAATTCGCTCCGCAACTCTCCTTCTTCTTCAATGCCCACAGCGATTTCTTTGAAGAAATCGCCAAGTACCGCGCCGCTCGCCGCATCTGGCACAAAGCGATGGTCGAACGTTACAAGGCAAAGAATCCGCGCACCTGGGCGCTGCGCTTCCACACCCAGACAGCGGGATGCTCGCTGACGGCACAGCAGCCCTACAACAACGTGGTGCGCACCGCGATCCAGGCCTTGGCCGCCGTTCTGGGAGGCACGCAATCGCTGCACACCAATTCCCTGGACGAAGCTTGGGCACTACCCACCGAGTTCGCCGCAACGATCGCTTTGCGCACGCAGCAAATCATTGCGCATGAAACCGGCGTCACCAACACCATCGATCCCCTCGGCGGTTCGTACTTTGTCGAGACGCTCACCAATGAGGTCGAACGCGGCGCGTGGGACTACATCGAAAAGATCGACGCGCTCGGTGGAATGGTCGCCGCCATTGAGCGCGGCTACCCGCAGCGCGAAATCGCCGAAGCCTCGTACCGCTATCAGGTTGCGCTCGACAAAAAAGAAAAGATCATGGTGGGCGTCAACGACTACGTGTCGCAAGAAAAGCCGCTGGAAACCCTGCAGATTGACGAAACCGTGGCCCATCGCCAAGCCGCGCGCCTCGCCAAGCTCCGCGCCGACCGCTCCAGCGAAGAGGTGGCTCGCCGCCTGGCCGCCCTCCGCCAGGCTACACGCACCAAAGACAACCTTATGCCCTACATTTTCGAAGCGGTAAAATCCTACGCGACCCTCGGTGAAATCTGTGATGCCATGCGCGACACCTTCGGCACCTACGAAGAAGTCGCCATCACCTAACTCATGCCCGATAAGAAAATCCGAGTATTGATTGCCAAACCGGGGCTCGATGGCCATGACCGAGGTGCGAAGGTTATCGCGCGGGCGCTGCGCGACGCCGGCATGGAAGTGATTTACACCGGTCTCCGCCAAACGCCTGAGATGATCGCCACCGCCGCCGTACAGGAAGACGTCGACGTCATCGGCTTGTCCATCCTATCCGGCGCGCACAACACTATCTGCCCTCAACTCATGAAGCTGTTACGCGAAAAAGGTATGACCGGCGTCATTGTGCTGCTCGGTGGTATCATTCCCGAAGCCGATGTCGCTGAACTGAAGAAAGCCGGTATCGCGGAAATTTTCCTCCCCGGCACGTCCACGCAAGACATCGTCGACTTCATTCAAAAGCGCGTAGCTCAAGTCTCTTAGGACCAGGCCCGCTCGAATTTCACCCGCGTGTACAGAACCGAGAATCCCTGCCGCACGACGTTCCGCTGCGATACGCTTCCCGGAACAGCGATACACATCGCCAGGTCACAGTTCTCCGCCGCAGCTCTCGCCAGACGTTGCTTCAGCATCGCCGTCTGAACTCCGCGATTGCGAAATGCGGGCAGAGTGCTCGCCCCGAACAATCCGGCAACCCCTTCGCACAGCGCCAACGTCGCCCCACCGGCCACGGCTCCATCGACACGCGCCAAATAGCATTCCACGTTCGAACCGAGAGCGAACATTTTCATGACGTCGAGAATTTCCTGGGTCACCGGAAAATTCTCTGCGAAACCTTGCGACACCGTCAACGTCCACAAGTCCATGTGCTGTTTACCGATTTGCTCGATAGTGACGCCGTCAGGCAGACCGCTCGAGGCTACCGTCGATAAGCCCGGGTCCCCCAGCGGAAGCGCCATCACATTGGAAAATTCCGTGACGCGATAACCGCGCTCGCCGAAGTGCCGGACCAGCGAAGCGTCAGCCAGCGGGCAAGTCTCGACGCGCACCGCCTCATTGCGGCCGCGATAAAACTCTTCCAGGCGATCGAAGTCTTCCTCGCTGACCGCGCCGTCCAGCCCCAATCCCACCGCCTGCGTCACCGGCGATCCCGCGCCACAATAGATCGCGAATCCGCCTGCGATCCGTTCCACGGCCGCGGCGGCCCCCGAGGGCAACTGTTCCAGTGAGTTCGCGCAGTTCACGGCCGCGTGCGCTTCCGCCAGCTCAATCCTCCGTGCCAACGCTAAATCAAGTAGCGCGGCCGTCATGGCGTCTCTTTCTCTCGGTGGCGATATTTTTGACGGACTTCTCGCTCCTGCAGCTTGACCCTGTGCTTTTCTTCTTTCTTGGCTTCCGGATCCACCTTGCGCAACAGAAATCCCTGTTCCCGCTCAAGTTTTTTCCGGCTTTCGAGGCGCGCGCGATCCAGAGTTCCTGCAGCTAATGCAGCCTGCACCGCGCATCCCGGCTCGTCTTCGTGCCGGCAATTCCCGAAGCGGCATTTTGCCGCGAGCACATCCACATCAGCGAACGTTTCCGCAACACCTTCGGTCGCCTCCCATAGTTGAAGCTCGCGCAGTCCCGGCGTATCAATCACCAGCGCTCCGCCAGGCAAGATCAAAAGCTCCCGCGCCGTCGTGGTATGGCGTCCGCGACTATCTTTCTCACGAATCGGCTGAACTTGTTGGAGTTCTTGACCTAACAGGCGATTAACCAGCGTCGATTTCCCTGCCCCGGATGAACCCAGGAGCACCACCGTCTGCCCCTGCGCAAGGAAGGAATCGAGCGCCTCGAGGCCTTGGCCGGTTCGCGCACTCAAAGCGAAAACCGGAATGCCCAGCGAGACTTGCACCACCTCCGCCATTCGCGCACTGGTCGCATCGCACCCGTCTGCTTTATTCAACAAAACCACCGGCTTCGCTCCCGATTCCCGGCCTTGCGCCAGATAGCGTTCTAGGCGCCGCAAATTAAAATCGCCGTCGAGCGCCACTACGATAAACGCGGTGTCCACATTCGCAACGATCACTTGCTGGGCGACTCGCTTGCCGGCGGTTTTGCGGACGAATTGACTTCGTCTGCGCAAGACGCCGTGAATCGTCGCCTGTTTGTCGCCGTCGGGAAGTTCCGCGGCAACCCAGTCGCCGACGGCGGGCCAGTCGCTGCCCGCTACCGTAACTGCCCGCATCTTTCCGGAAGGCGCGGCCCAACGTTCTTCAAAATCACCAGCGATGCGCCACAGACCGCGGTGCTGTGAAACCACTCGCGCCGGCACGCAGCCCGGAGCCTGATTTCCCCGCCACAAAGCGTCGAAGTGCGAATCCCAACCTAATTCTTGAAGAGACATCCCGCAAACCTTCCTGCTGCCGAAAAGCAGCGCCCCGCGCGCGCCTGTCGAGGGGGCGGGTACGGCCGTGCGTCCAGTGTGGAAGACGGTTTCGTAAAGGTGCTGGACGCGGATCTGACGGCGACAAACAAAATGAGGAAAGAAGGGGGTGTTACCCGCGGCAAAGCAAATGGCTGAAGGCACACCCACCCTGATGAACTTCGACCCAGGTAGTCACAGGCGCCTCCAACTCGCAGGATGCGGTGCTCCTAGAGCACCCGTGCGTGTCATCTTACAAATAGTGTGTTGCGCCGTCAATCGACAAACAATGGACCAAGTCGCCAGTCCAACGACTCGCGCAGCAGCGCGGGAGACCGTATACTGAGACGTTTGCAGCGGTGTCGGTGAGTTCGGTCCGCGGCAGCAGAACCATTTCAACCTGAGGCTTGCGAGTGTCCGCGTCCGTCCTGAAAACCAGCATCAACGCCAAGTCGCTGGACTTCGCGAAAAATAGCCGTAAGGTCGTCGATCTCGTCACCCAAATCAAGAACGAAGAAGAGCAAATCTGCCAGGGCGGCGGCCCCAAAGCCATCGAGTCGCAGCACAAGAAGGGGCGGCTCACGGCCCGCGAACGGTTAAAGAAACTCGTCGATCCCGGAACGCATTTCAACGAGCTCGGCATCTTTGCCGCCTACGAAATGTATGAAGAGTGGGGCGGCGCTCCGGCAGCCGGGACGATTACCGGCCTCGCACGCGTTTGCGGTCGCACCTTCATGATCATCGCCAACGACGCCACGGTAAAAGCCGGCGCGTTTTTTCCGATGACCGCGAAGAAAGTCATTCGCGCCCAGAATATCGCCATCGAAAATCACGTTCCGACAATCTATCTGGTGGACTCCGCCGGCGTGTTTCTTCCTCTGCAAGAAGACGTCTTCCCCGACACCGACGATTTCGGCCGCGTCTTTCGCAACAATGCGGTCATGAGCGCGATGGGCATTCCGCAACTTGCCGCGATCATGGGCATGTGCGTCGCCGGCGGGGCCTACCTTCCGCTGATGTGCGATCACATCTTGATGACCGAAGGCTCTGGCTTGTTTCTAGCGGGTCCTGCGCTGGTGCAGGCGGCCATCGGCCAAAAAACTTCCGCCGAAGATCTCGGCGGCGCGAAGATGCATTCCCGGATTAGCGGCACCGTCGACTTCCGTGAACCCGACGACGACGCCTGCATCACCCGCATCCGCGCCTTGGCCGACAAAATGGGCGCGCCGAATCCGACGCCGTTTAGTCACGTGGCATCCCGCGAACCACTCTATCCGGCCGGCGAAATCTACGGAGTCTTCTCGAACGATCCCGGCAAGCAGTACGACATGCGCGAAATTATCGCGCGCATCGTGGACGGCAGCGAATTCGAGGAGTACCGTGCCGAATACGGCGAAACGCTGCTTTGCGGATACGCGCGCATCGGTGGCTGGGCCGTCGGCATCGTCGCGAATCAAAAAAAGCACGTGCAAACCACGGCGCGCGGCTCCGACCAGAAACGCATGGAGTTCGGCGGCGTGATTTACACCGAATCCGCCGAAAAAGCAGCGCGCTTCATTCTCGACTGCAACCAGAACCGCATCCCGCTGATTTTCCTGCACGACGTAAACGGCTTCATGGTCGGCAAAGACGCCGAATGGAGCGGCATCATCCGCGCCGGCGCAAAGATGGTCAACGCGGTGTCCAACAGTGTGGTGCCCAAAATCGCGGTCATCTGCGGGGGCAGCTTCGGTGCAGGCCATTACGCCATGTGCGGCAAAGCCTACGATCCGCGCTTCCTTTTCGCCTGGCCGACCGCGCGGTACGCGGTGATGAGCGGCGACGCCGCCGCCAGCACGCTGGCCGAAATCAAGCTGAAGCAACTCGAACGCCAAGGCAAAAAGGTAGACGAGAAAGCAAAAAAGGAATTGTACGACTCCGTTCGCGCCACTTACGAGCACCAGACCGACCCGCGCTACGCGGCGGCCCGGCTCTGGGTTGACGCTATCATCGACCCAGCCCATACTCGCGACGCTTTGATCACAGCCCTCGAAGCCGCCTCGCTCAACCCCGAGATTCGCGAATTCAAAACCGGCGTCTTGCAAACGTGATGCGATTCCGCACCCGAACAGTGGGCTTCGCTCCTGGGAGCGGTGATGCTCCTGTGGTCTTCTTGACGAGAGGGGTGCCGTTGGTGATTGACAAGAAATCTAAGGAAATATGAAGACTCCCGTTAAACTCATTGAGTGCCCGAGAGACGCTTGGCAAGGACTGCCTGATTTCATTCCCACGGAACGCAAAGCGGAATATCTTCACGAACTCGTCGCCGCCGGATTCAAGCATATTGATGCGGTCAGCTTTGTTTCGCCCAAGCACGTCAAGCAGATGGCCGACAGCGAAGAGGTGATGACCAAACTCAACGCTTCCCTCTCCGGTACAGCTGAGCGGCCGGAAATCATCGGCATTGTCGTAAACGAGAAAGGGCTGGAACGGGCGCTGGTGACTCCCGGTGTAACTACGATTGGCTACCCTTATTCGATCTCCGCGTATTTCCGGCGCGCCAATGCCAACATGAGCCGCGATGAATCGCGGCGGTTTGTTGAAAAACTCCGAAAAGAGACCGCTTCGGCAAATCGCGAACTTGCAATTTACATCTCTATGGCCTTCGGGAACCCGTATGATGAGCCTTGGGGAGCGGAAATCGTGCACGAAACGTTGGAATGGCTGAAGGATATTCGCGTGCGCACGGTTTCGCTCGCCGACACCGTGGGAACCGCAGAACCAAAGTTGGTCGGCGACCTTTATCGCGAAGTGAAGGATCACGTGGCGGGCATCGAACTCGGCGTGCACCTGCACAGTCGGCCGGAAAATGCGGAAGAGAAAATCATGGCTGCGTACGAAGCAGGTTGCCGCCGCTTTGACAGCGCACTCACCGGACTTGGCGGATGTCCATTCGCGGGAGACAACTTGGTCGGGAATATCGCAACCGAGCAGGTTCTTGCCGCGTTGAAAAAAACCGACGCGCATCCCGGGATCGAACCCGAACGCCTAACCAAAATACTTGCCATGACCAACGAAATTCGGGCCACGTACGCTCATGCACCACTTTTAAATTGAGGAGTTGTTTTCATCATGTATTCCACACTTGTTCTCGAATGCCGAGACGCCATTGCCACGATCACGCTGAGCCGGCCCGACAAGCGCAACGCCGTTACCGCGACAATGATCGCCGAATTGCAAACGGCTCTCGACGCTGTCGAGAAAGACCACGCGACTCGCGTAGTGATCCTTACCGGGGCGGGCACGTGCTTTTGTGCCGGAATGGATCTGGAAATGCTCGCCGCGATTGCTAAACAATCTCCCGCAGAGAATCAGGAAGATTCCCGCCGCATCGCGAAGATGCTGCGCCGCATCTGGAGTTTTCCCAGGCCGATGATCGCCGCCGTGAATGGGGCCGCCTATGCCGGAGGGTGCGGCATCGCGACGCTCTGCGATTTTACGCTCGCGGCGCCCGAGGCAAAATTCGGATACACGGAAGTGAAAATCGGTTTTCTACCGGCCATCGTTTCCGTTTTCTTGACCCGCCAGATCGGTGAAAAACGCAGCCGAGATCTCCTGCTGACCGGGCGAATCATCGGTGCGCAGGAAGCGAAGGAATTTGGGCTGGTAACCGAGGTTGTCCCCGCCGAACGTCTGCTGGAACGCGCACGTTCGTTGGCCAACGAACTTATCGCCGCCAGTCCGAGCAGCCTCACGCGATCGAAACACCTGCTCACGTCGGCCGCCGCGGCCGGAATCGATCACGACCTCGAACGTGCCATCTTGGAAAATGCCCGCATTCGCTGCACCCCCGATTTCAAAGAAGGCATCGCGTCATTCCTGGAGAAGCGCAAACCGGTCTGGGAGACGGAGCGGGATTAACCGAGCACATGCGAACCATCGAATTTCACGACACGACGCTAAGGGTGCGTTACGCCGAAACCGATCAGATGGGCGTCGTCTACCACGCCAACTATCTCATTTGGTTCGAGGTTGGCCGCGTGGAGCTTATGCGCGCCATGGGCTTCGAGTACAAAGCGATGGAAACCGAGGACGACTGCCACATCGTCGTGGCCGAAGCGCACTGCCGCTATGAAAAACCCGCGCGGTACGACGAAGCCCTGCGTGTTCGCACACGCATCGCCGAGTGGCGCAATCGCATCGTTAAATTTTCCTACGAAATATTTCGCGGCACGGACGATGTCTTGCTAGCTACGGGCTACACCACGCATGTGATCTGCGGACGCAACGGACGCCCGAAGGCCCTGCCTCCCAAATACCGCGATGTGCTGTTGCACCTGAATGTGCCCAATCCCGACCGGAGCGATGCATGACCATGGCGCCAGCCGCGAATCCCCCTCGTCCCATTCAACTGACGGGCAACGACCTGACATTTGCAGAACTGTACGATGTGGCGCTCGGTGGCCAAGCAGTTTCACTCGCGCCCGACGCAATCGAGCGTATGAAACGATCCCGCGCGGTCGTCGAGCGCGTGGTCGCTTCGGGCGAGACCGCATATGGAATCAACACGGGATTCGGCAAGCTGGCTTCGGTGCGCATCTCGGCCGAGCAGGTCCGCCAACTGCAGGTGAACCTGGTTCGCTCGCACGCGTGTGGCGTGGGGATACCGTTAAGCGCGGCGGAGACGCGCGCGATGATACTGCTGCGCGCCAACGCACTGGCGAAAGGCCTCAGCGGCATTCGACCGCAGACCGTGGAAACTTTGTGCTCGATGCTGAATGCGAAAGTTCATCCGGTGATTCCATCGCAGGGCTCGGTGGGGGCGTCCGGCGATCTGGCGCCGCTGGCGCATCTTGCTCAGGTGGTGATCGGCGAAGGGCGCGCTTCGTTCCAAGGGCAGGTTTTGACGGGTGGCGAGGCGATGCGGCGCGCGGGAATTTCTCCGGTTGCGCTAGAGGCCAAGGAAGGTCTGTCACTGCTAAATGGCACGCAAGGTATGCTGGCCCTGCTGAGCCTCGCCTTGTATCAGGCAGATGGAGCTGCCGACACCGCGGATGTGGCAGCGGCGCTTTCGCTGGACGCGTTGCGCGGATGCCCCGGGGCCTTCGACGCACGGATCATGCACGCCCGAGCGTATGCCGGAGCGGCGACGACAGCGCGGAATCTGGCGCACCTGAACGAAGGCAGCCAGATCCGCGAATCACATCGCGCGGCGGAGAAAGATCCGCGGGTCCAGGATGCATACAGCTTGCGGTGCACACCGCAGGTACACGGCGCGGTGCGCGATTCGCTGGCACAGGCGCGCGAAATGGCCGCGGTGGAATTGAACAGCGCGACCGACAATCCACTGGTGTTTGCCCGAGATGGTTCAGGCGACGTCATTATTAGCGGCGGAAATTTTCACGGGCAGCCGCTGGCGATGGCCGCGGATCAAGTCGCCATTGCCCTGGCGACGCTCGGTGGCATCTCAGAACGGCGCATCGAGCAAATGACCAATCCACTTACCAGCATGTTGCCTGCGTTTCTGACTCCGGAGCCCGGGCTCAACTCCGGGTTTATGATTGCACAGGTCACCGCAGCGGCGCTGACCAGTGAAAACAAGACGCTGGCGACACCTCACTCGGTTGACTCGATTTCCACTTCAGGAAACCAGGAAGACTACGTCTCCATGGGCATGAGTGGCGCACGCCGTCTACAACGCATGCTCACGAATCTGCGTTATACACTCGCAATCGAACTGCTTTGTGCTTGCCAGGGAATCGATCTGCTGGCTCCACTACAGACCGGCACGTTAGCGAAGAAAGCGATAGCGGCAGTTCGCGGTGCATCCGAGAAGGTTACACAAGACCGTCCGTTGGCCGCGGACATCGAGGCAGTGTCGGCACTGGTTGACGGCGGCGCGTTTTCCGCGATTCTGCACTGATCAAATCACAACTCCGTCTTTTTCAAACGACGTTAATCCGCCCCGCGGCTGGACGAAGAGCCGCTTATGCTCGTGTCGCTGGTGACTATTGGGCGAGGGCGGAACGCAAAAACGTAAGCATGCGGTAGCCCGCGATGTGGCTGAACGGCGCGAGTTCCAGGGAGTAGTGGCCACAGTGGAGTTCGAGGGTGCGGAGATTGGCGCCGTGTTGGCGGAGGGCAGCCAGCATCTGGGCGGTGAGCTCGGGGAGGAACGTGGGGTCGTATTTGCCGTAGACCATGAAGGCGCTCTTGCCGGCGCCTAGGCCGCGCTCAACGTAGGGCATAGGGCTCACCGGAGCCCAGAAGTCGCGGAGTTCGTCGACGGTCACATGGTGGCGTAGGCTTTCCCAGACGTGGGTCGTGGTCATGCCCTGGCTGACGACGTCCGCGAAATAGGTGGAGACGTGGAAAAAGCCGCCTGCACGGAGGGCTTCGTCGTGGACCATGGTGATGTAGCCGACCGAGGAGCCGATGCTGGTGCCCAGGATCCCCAATCGGGAAAAACCTTGCTGTTCAAGCCACCGCAGGCAGCGGCGCGTATCCTGCACCGCTTGGCGGTTGGCTTGGAGGGTCAGACCTATATTGGGTCCCACGAGCTGGTCGGAGCGCTCGTGCCCCTTAGCCATGCGGCGATCGTGATAGGGGAGGCTCAAGCGGAGAACGGTGATCCCGATGCGCTGGAGCCAGTCGCAGAGCCCGCGCTGGCCGTGCCACTTAGCGTTCCAGTTCGGAAGCAGGACGACGGCCGGCATGGCTTTTCGCGCCCGACCGGCTGCGGCGGCGGATTTTGAGGGGAAGAACTGGGCACACACCGTGTTGTTTTCGGGCCAAGGCGACCGAATGGAAGAGGTAAAGGTCAGAACGTTCTCGGAATCAAGAGCGTAGTCGGCGGCAGGAGTGGTAGCGAACCACTCGGCGCTGTTTTCGATCGCCTGCTTGGCATAGTCGCGGACGTAATCGGCGGGGTGCGGGTCCGAACGGTCGCCGCCGATGTGCTCCAAACCCCAGTCGAAGGGCTGAACGCGACGGTTATCGTCGGTGGTCCAGCGGCGGTGCTCATAGCGGCGGATGCGGCGTTCGAACCAATGCATGGAGGAAGTCAACCGCTGACAGTTTACCGTCGATAGCGGGTGCTGCCAAACCGAAGAAGGACCGGTATGTTAAGCATCGGGCACGCATTTGCCGGCGTCTGTTGAGGTGCCTGCGGTCCTGTGGCAGAGTCGAGATGTGGTCATCGCCTTCTTTTTTATCTTCGGCACAGTTATCGGGAGCTTCCTGAACGTCTGCATCTCGCGGATTCCGGAAGGCGTGTCGATTGTTGCCCCGGGTTCGCGTTGTCCGCGTTGCGAGGCACCCATCAAGGCCTACGACAACGTGCCACTGCTGGGATGGCTGTGGCTCCGCGGGAAATGCCGGTCGTGCGGATTCCCTATTTCTCCCATGTATCCCCTGGTGGAGTTGCTGACCGGCATGTTGTTCGTGGCGTGTTACCTGGATTTCGGCGTCACGCAAGCGACCGTGAAGTGGCTGATGTTCTCCTGCCTGATCGTGGTGCTGACCATCACCGACCTGCGCGTCCGGATGCTTCCCGATCTCGTGAACTGGCCTGGTTTCGTGGCGGGTCTGTTCTTGTCCGTCGTGGTGCCCCCCGAGGACGGCACCGCATTGTTCCTCAGCGCAAACTTGTTTCATCGCGTGCCTCCCGTCGGTTTGCTCGGGTTCCTGGATGCGCTGGTTGGCGCGGCATTCGGCAGCTTGCTGCTGTGGGGAACAGCGGCACTGTACAAAGTGGTCCGCGGGCGCGAAGGCATGGGATTGGGCGATGTGAAAATGATGGCCATGGTGGGAGCGTTTCTGGGGCTCCGCGGGACGTTTTTGACGATCTTGCTGGGAACGCTTCTGGGTAGCGTCGTGGGCGGAGCGATCATTCTCGGATTGTATGTGTCCGGGTGGCAGCTGGTGTTGGCGGAACGCGCGAGCCGCCGTCGTTTGGGGACGGTGAGCGGCTTGCGGTGGGCGATTGCCAGCCAATATCAGCTGCCGTTGGGAACTTTTTTGGGAATCGCGGCGCTGCTGGTGGTATATGTCGGACCGCAAACGGAACGCTATTTGGCATCGAGATTCTTGAGCTGACGTCGGGGCGATCGAAGGGAACGCAACGCCTGAGCCACGGCGGCTATCGATTTCAATGCTAACAATGCTCCAAAATGGTGGGCCACCGAACCTGAAGGCGCTGGGGATTGCCCTAGCGTTGATCCTGGCCGCGGTTGCCTGGCTGGCGCTGTACCTGGTCAGGCGGTTTTTCAAGAACACGCGCGAAGCTCACAAGAACGAGATGAGCGCGGCGCCGCGCATCGAAAACAGTGCGGCGTTCATGACCGCGTCGATGCAAGGCGTGATTCAGAAATTGCGCGAGCAGGAAAAGGAACTCGAGAGGCTGCATCGCATCGAGAAAGAACGCGCTGAGCACACGGAGCGCCTGAGCGAAGAAGTTACCCGGAACATGCCTGCAGGCTTCCTGATGGTGAACGCCGTGGGAATTATTTCCGGCGCGAACCCCGCTGCGGAACAAGCGCTGGGAATTCGCGGGTTGAATTACAGACGCTACAGCGAGGTATTAGGAGAATCTTCGGATCTGACCAAGTTGGTGGCACAGTGTCTGACGGGCGGAAAGATTTTCCGGCGCGAACAGGTAAGCCACACGGCTCCCGCGGGAGACACGCGTAGACTTGGGGTGACGATTTCCCCGGTGCGCCGTGGCAATGAAAAAGTCAGCGGCGCAATCTGCCTCCTTAGCGACTTGACGGAATTGGCGGCGTTGCAGCAGCAGATGGAGCTGAAGAAGCACCTCGCGGCGCTGGGTGAGCTTTCCGCGGGAATCGCTCACGAATTCAAGAACGCGCTGGCGACCATTTCGGGCTACGCGCAGATGATTCGCGCCGAATCTGCCGACGCCGAGATTTTAGATCACGCGGAACGCATCCTGGAACAAACTCGGAACATCACACATGTGGTGACGGAGTTCCTGAAATACGCGCGGCCGCTGGAGATTTCCGAAGAGGTCGTGGAGTTGGAAGGCGTGGTCGAAAGGGTGGTCGCGGAGGTTGGTGGCGCGATGCCCCAGGTGGCGGTTCGAAGCGAAGGAGAATTTGGGAGCGTCGCGGGCGATGAAAGTTTGCTGCGGCAGGCGCTGCTCAACCTGGCGCGCAATGCCGCCGAGGCGTGCGCCGAGATCAAAGACGGCACCGTACTTGTGCGGGGTGAGATCGTGCGCAGCGGAGAGCTTGGCTTCCAACGGATTACGATTGACGACAACGGCCCGGGGATCGCCGGCGACGCGTTGCCGAATCTATTTCACCCATTCTTCACGACGAAGTCCCACGGTACGGGATTGGGGCTGGCAGTAGTACAGAAAATCATCGTGCAGCACGGCGGGCAAGTAGCGGCGAGGAATCGGCCGGAAGGCGGCGCCACCTTTATCGTTACGTTACCGGAGGGGCACAGTGAGAGCTCTGAAGCGGTAGAATTGAAGAAGGACGCCATAGAGATTTAGGGATGGAGTGTTTCCGGGCGATGCGACTCGTTGCCGGGGAGGCGGATTGTTATGCGACGAATAACTTGGCGAAACACCGGAGTATATGTGCTGGTGGTGTTGCCGGTGCTCGGTTTGGCTGGGATAGCGGCGATCGCGCAGCAGGAACACCAAGATGCTTCGCAACAGGCTACCGATCCGGTCGCGGAAGCGGCACGCAAAGCTCGGGAACTGAAGAAAGCCGAACCGAAAGCCAAAAAAGTGTATACCAATGAAGACTTGCGCGGCGGCACGCCGGCTCCAGTGGTTGCGCCAGCGGCCGGCACGCCGAGCGCGGAGAACAAGGAAGGGTCGCAGGGAGCGGCAAACGCAGATAAGGGTTCGTCCGCCGAAAAGGCTCCCGGCGCAGACCAGAATAGCGAAGAATCGTGGCGCAAACGTTTCCGCGAAGCGCGCGATAAGTTAGCCCAAGCGGAACAGGAACTGGATATCCTGCAGCGTGAAGCACAAAAGGCCCAGGTGCAGTATTACAACGATCCGCAAAAAGCTCTGACCGAGCAGTACACGCGTAAGGACGTCAACGAGAAAGACACGAAGATTGAAGCGAAGAAACAGGAAATTGCGCAAATGAAGCAGCACATCGCAGACATGGAAGACGAGCTTCGCAAGTCGGGTGGCGATTCTGGGTGGGCGAGATAAGACGTAACAAGTAGTGCAATGAATGAAGTAACGATGAAAGCCTTGCGCGCACGAGTGTCGCCCATAGTGCTTCATTATTGAGTCATTATTTCAATACTTCTTTACTTCGATTTCGCTACTTCCGTTCTCCGCACACTACGTATTCGTTCCCGCCAGTCCGCTGGTCGATTCGTGGTAAAAACAGAGCACCATGGAATCCCTTCTGCTTGTTGAAGACAAGAATGAATTGCGCGCGATGCTGCGCAAGGCGCTGGAGCGCGCGGGCTACACCGTGGACGAAGCCCCGGATGGGACCGCGGCAATCCAAAAAATTCGCGCGCGGCGCTATTTGCTGGTGCTTACCGACCTCAAGCTGCCCGGAGCCTCGGGGCTGGAGGTGCTGCGGGCTTCTAAGAGCGCGGACGCGACAATTCCGGTAATACTGCTTACGGCCTTTGGGTCCGTGGAAGAAGCGGTCACGGCAATGAAAGAAGGCGCCTTTGATTTTCTGCAAAAGCCCGTGGATCTCGACCATTTGAAGCTCCTGGTGCAGCGAGCCGCGCAGCAGCAGGAGATGCTGCGTGAGAATATTTTGCTGCGCGAGGAGTATGCGGCGCGGTACGGATTTCCGCGGATCGTCGGGGAGCACAGTGCCATTCGCGAGATCAGCCAACAAATTCAGCGTGTGGCCGCGACGGATTCGACGGCCTTACTGCTCGGGGAAAGTGGAACCGGCAAGGAACTTTTCGCGCGCGCGATTCATCATCTGTCGCCGCGACGCGAACAGCCCTTTGTGGCGCTGAATTGTGCGGCCATACCGGAGGGTCTCGTCGAGAACGAACTATTCGGGCACGAGAAGGGCGCCTTCACGGGCGCTGGGGCGCGCAAGGTCGGCAAAATGGACCTGGCGCACCACGGAACTCTGTTTCTGGATGAAATTGGCGAATTGCCGCTGGCGATTCAGGCCAAACTCTTGCGCGTGCTGGAGGAGCGGCGGTTTGAACGCGTGGGCGGAACGCAGTCGATCGATGTGGACGTGCGCATCGTGGTGGCCACCAATCGCGATCTGCGAAAATTGATCGACGAAAAGCTATTTCGCGAGGATTTATACTTCCGAATTTCAGCGGTCCCTATGACCATTCCGCCGCTGCGTGAACGCGGCGAGGATGTGCTGATGCTGGCCCAGCATTTTTTGGAGAAATTCAGCCGCGAGTTTGCGAAGCCCGGACTGGAGCTCTCCGAGGGCGCGAAAGAAAGGCTGCTGAGCTACCGGTGGCCGGGTAACGTCCGGGAGTTACAGAACACATTGGAGCGCGCGGTGATCTTGGCGGACGGGATGAGTATTCATGCGGATGAGCTGCAGTTGCCTTCCGCGCGACCGGACGCCGCAAGCTTGCCAGCCGGGATGTTGCCCGAAAATTTTAGCTGGGAAGGCTCGTTGGAGGAGATTAGCGGCCGAGCGGCCGCGCACGTCGAGCGCGTGGTACTCGAGGGCGCGCTGCGGGAAACGAAGTGGAACAAAACGCGAGCGGCGGAGAAACTTGGGGTGTCGCCGAAAACACTGTTAGCTAAATTGCGCGCTGTGGGCTTGGAAGAATAAGGCGAAACCCAATCACTGAAAAAACGCGTGGTCGCTCTCTTCATAGAGCGGGGGTTAGAAGCAGATAGACCCACTCCAAAACGGCGATCGCAACTCTCAAACCTATTTGACGGCCGTATGCAGCGCCACCGTGCCGAGAGTCCAGGCGCTGTAGTGAACGCCGCTATAACCCACGTTCGATAGCAGCGATGCTAGTTCCAATGGTCGATAAAACCGTGAGACCGAGGCGGGTAAGTAGGTGTACGCGGAATTGTCACCGGAAAGAAACGTGCCGATGCGAGGCAGAATTTTTCGAAAATACCAGCGATAGAGATCGCCAAGGAGTCCTGCCGGAGGCTCCGTAAACTCCAGAATCGCTAGCGTGCCGCCGGGTCTCATGAGGCGAAGAATTTCGCGCAGCCCAGCTTCGTAGTTGGCGAGATTGCGGAAACCGAAAGCGGTGGTGATCAGGTCGAAAGATGCATCGGCGAATGGCAAGCGCAGCGCATCGGCTTCACAAAAGAACAATGGCGTCCCGTGCGACGTCGAACCAGGTGACAGCGATCGGCTCTTCGCGCGCGCGCGCACCAGCATAGCGTGCGAAAAATCTGCGCCGATGATGCGGGCGCGGGCGTAACGCGAGAGAGAAAAAGCCAGATCGCCGGTCCCGCAGCACAGATCGAGGACGACAGCGTCGGGCCGTTCGAGGATCGGACGCAGGCGGCGCGCCACGCGGGCACGCCAAAGACGGTCGAGCTGCAGCGAGAGCAGGTGATTCAGCAGGTCGTAGCGCGGCGCGATCTGCGTGAACATCTCGCGAACCTGCCGCGAAGCATCCGCTTCCGACCGTGAACCTTCGGGAAGCGTTCCTTTCGCAGGAACGGTAACTTCAGGCATGGGCATCCGATCTATTCGGGATGGCCTTCCCCGGAAACTGTGGCGCGAAATGCAAAACGCGCTGCACCGCTTCGAGCGGGACGTCTTCGTACGAGCCGGCCTTGCCCAGGCGCGGTGACAAAACGAACCGTAATTTGCCGTGGAGTGTTTTCTTGTCGGAGCGCATCGCGTTGATCAGCGCCTTCGTCGGGACATGCAGCCACGGCGGCAGCGGGCCTAGGTGACGAACCAGCGCGACGATGCGCGAGGCGTAATCAGCCTTGCAAATTCCAATTTCGTGGCCCAGCAACGCAGCAGCCATCATTCCGCAAGCAACCGCTTCCCCGTGCTGGTAGCGCCGATATTTCGTGGTGCTTTCGAGCGCATGAGCAAACGTGTGACCGAAATTCAGAATTTCTCTCAGCCCGGACTCGCGCTCATCCCGGGTGACGACCTTCGCTTTGATGGCCGCGTTTCGCGGTATCAGATATGCAAGAGCGGCAGGATCACGCCGTAGCACCTTAGCGATATTTCGTTCGAGGTACGCGAACATTTCCCCGTCGGCGATAATGGCGTGCTTGATGACCTCGGCCAGACCACCGCGGAATTCCCGGTCGGGCAGCGTGCGGAGCACGGCGGGATCGCTGAGGATCAGTTTAGGCGGATAGAACGCGCCGACCAGGTTCTTGCCTTCCGGCAGATTGACGCCGGTCTTGCCACCGATTGAGCTGTCGACCTGGGAGACGAGTGTCGTCGGCACGTGAACTAAAGCCACTCCACGAAGATACGAGGCCGCGACAAATCCAACGACGTCTCCGATGACCCCGCCGCCAACAGCGACGATAAGGGATTTTCTGTCCGCTCCCGATCGAACCAATTCACGCGAAATCGACTCCACCGTCCGTAAGTTCTTGAGTGTTTCCCCGTCGTTCACCAGGTGCACCATGCTGGAACTTCGGGCCCTGGAATCCCGGACACCCAGATCACGATGAGCGCTCGGTCCAATGGCGCGCCAGACCCTGGGCGACGACACGATATGTACGCCAGAAAACTTCCCCAACGCCGCGATCTCCCTAGTGGCGCGATGGAGCGTGCCGGTGCCGCACACGATCGTGTACTTGCCAGCTGAGGAATTCACAGAAATACGTGTTGGTTTCATTGAGCGGTATAAGAAATGTAGCACAGTGTCGTTGTTCCAGATTTGCTCCAGGACCTTTCCGGGGTGCAGCCCACACAAAACCCGAGCCTCAAGTTCGTGGTAGGGAGCAAATGCAATGACCCCTCGACCGCCTGAACACAATTCCCTTCGTGCTACCATACTCAGGCAATCGATTGATCGCTTCTAATGACGCATCCCCCAAAATCTCATCGAGCGGACTACATTGTTGTAGGCTCCGGAGTTGCCGGCCTGCGCGCAGCCATTGAGCTGAGCGATGCGGGCAGCGTGCTGGTCCTCGCCAAATCCGATTTGAGCGATTCCGCAACGTCTTGGGCGCAGGGTGGAATCGCCGTCGCGCTCAGCGACGAAGACGAGATCAGCCTGCACGAGCAAGACACGATCAAAGCAGGCGATGGCCTTTGCCGCGCGGAAGCGGTCGCCCTCCTGGTGGAGGAGGGGCCGAAATACATTACTCAATTGATCGAGTGGGGCACGCAATTCGATCGCGCAGGCACCAAGCTGGCGTTTACGCGAGAAGCCGCGCACAGCAGATCGCGCATTCTGCACGCGCATGGCGACTCCACCGGTCGCGAGATCAGCCGGGCATTGCTATCGCGCGCGCATACCGTCCCGCACCTCCACCTCCGCGCGCACGCTTTCACGACCTCGCTGATCGTGGAGTCCGGTACCGTGGTTGGCGTTCGCTTCATCGATGAGCTCGACAGTTCGCAGCATGAGGTTCGCGCCGGTGCCGTACTTCTCGCAACGGGCGGCCTCGGCCGGATTTATCGCGAAACCACGAATCCGGATGTCGCCACCGGCGACGGCATGGCCATCGCGTACGACGCCGGAGCGGTTCTCTCGGACATGGAATTCATGCAGTTTCACCCCACCGCATTGGCCGTGAAAGGAGCTCCGCGTTTCCTCTTGTCAGAAGCTTTGCGCGGTGAAGGCGCGGTCTTGCGCAACGTAAATCTTGAGCGGTTCATGAAGCGCTACAACGAAGCACAAGAACTCGCCCCGCGCGACATTGTGGCGCGCGCCATCGTCAGCGAGATGCACCGCACCAGTGCGGGATACGTCTACCTGGACATGACGAAAAAGACCGAAGATTTCCTGAAGAAACGCTTCCCGCGCATCTACGAAACGTGCGCAAGCTACGGCCTGGACCTCGCGACCGATATGGCGCCGGTCTGCCCCGCTGCACATTACATGATGGGCGGTGTGAAGACCGACCTCTGGGGCCGTACCTCATTGCCGGGACTCTATGCAGCTGGGGAAACCGCGGACACCGGCGTGCACGGCGCCAACCGTTTGGCGAGCAATTCCCTTCTCGAAGGTTTGGTATTCGGCGCACGCAGCGGCCGCGCCATGATGAAAGACGCGCCGGTAACCAAGCGCCAGGCAGTAGGCCTGCCGGGTAGCCCGGCGCCCAAACCCGGAAATTCTCCAACCGCGGCGAACTCTGCCGCAAGGCCAGCCGTCAACAACAAGCCGTCTCCCGCAGCATTCGACAAGATTCGTGACGTGATGTGGCGCCAAGTAGGAATCATGCGCGATGGAAAAGAATTGGCAGTGGCGCTCACGCAACTGCAGGCCATCGAGCTACCCAAACCAGAAAAGCCCGGTCGCGCCGAGTATGAAGTTCGCAACCTGCATTCGCTGGCGGTGTTAATGGCGCGCTCCGCAATCGCGCGCGAAGAAAGCCGCGGCAGTCACTATCGCGCCGATTTCGCATATCGGGACGACGAGAAATTCGACAAGCACTCGGTCGTGCAAAAAGGCAAAGAGGTCGGCTTGGAGGCCTGAAAAATGCCGCGATCGGCTCTCGACTCTGTAGCCGCTGGCTTTAGCCGAGCGCCGCGCGCTATTCCGCACGATCATCGTGAAGCCGATCCCGCCCTATTTCGTTTGAAGCTGTTTCACACTCTCCACAAAAACATGACCGACGATCGCCAGGCTCTTGGAGCTGATTTTGTCGAGGGTGTCCTGCGCGGTATGCCAGTACGGAATTTCCAGGTCGATCACGTCCACCGTTCGAACGCCGCGAGCTGAGAAGGACTGGTGGTCGTCCTCGATCGACGTCGGATCGTTCACAAAGACTCCGGAATAGCCCAGGTTCTTCGCCGTCGTCCAGACCAGATCGGTGAGCGCCTTGTCGGAATTGGCGTCGCGCTTGATGCGTAGTTCGCGGCTGCCGACGATGTCGGCCAGCAGAAACGCCCGAATCTTAGGCAAATCGCCACTCATCGCCAGCTTCGCTGCCATCTGACGGCTGCCATACCGATTGTCCGGATCTTTCCATTCGCGATTGACGGCTTCCTCCCCGTCGAAGAACGCGATCCAGACCTGATATCGGCCATGCTGGGCGCACAATGATCGCGCAAGCTCAAGCATCACGGCTGTGGAAGATCCCGCGTCGTCCGCGCCGACAAAATTGTCCAGCCTCTTGGTGTCGTAATGCGTGGCCAGCAGGATGATGCCCGGTCGCTCGCCCGGGATCTTCACGAGTATATTTTTCATCGCGATCTCACCGGCCGGAGTTTGCTCGTTGAACGCATCGAAGTCCGCCGTGCAACCAGCACTGGAGAGTTCCGCGAGGATGTAATCCTGCACTTGGGCAATTGCTTGCGACCCGGAAGGCCGTGGGCCAAAATTCACTTGCTTGGCGACATCAGCAAACGCGCGATTCCCGTCGAAGCCACTCGTCTTCTCTGGCGCCGGAGTATCCGCGTCGGGCATCTGTGGGGCCGGCTTGGACGCCGCACTCACAAACGGCGCACCGGCCGCCGGGCTGGACTCGTTGGACTTGCAGCCAGCCAACGCCACGATCAGCAGTGCGGCACACACTAGCCCCAGCCGCCGTCTCACCGACCTATTTTTCATTCAGGCTTTCCCCGCTGCCTCGGCAGCCAGCTGCCGATTCTTCTTTCGTACCGCTACCGCGGAAACCGCGATGCCGACAAAATAGAGTCCGATCATGGGAGCCATGAAGATGAGCATGGTGGTGGCGTCGGGTGTGGGTGTAATGATCGCTGCCACAATGGCGATCACCAGAATCGCATAGCGAATATTTTTCCAAAGAAATTGCGGCGTCACGATTCCGAAGATCGACAGAAAAAAGATTAGCACCGGCATCTCGAACACCAGTCCGAACCCTAGCAGTACCATCAGCGTCAGATCAAAATATTCCGTGACCGTGATCATCGGCTCGATCCCCGGAAGGCTTACCACCGTAAATCTCACCAGGAACTTCAGCATGTACGGCAGGGTCACGAAATACCCGAAAGCGATCCCCGCCAGGAAAAGAAATACGGTCGAAAACAGGAATCCGCTGATCGCGCCGCGCTCATGCTTGTACAAGGCAGGCGCTACAAAGAGCCAAATCTGGTACAGCACAACCGGCGAGGCTAGCACCACACCGATGTAGATCCCCAATGTGATCATCAGATTGAAACCACCCGCGGGGTGTGTATAAATCAAGTGTTGGGGAAGATTCGATTCCTTCAGCGCGGCATTCATCGGCTGCGTGACAAATCTGATCACATACTTCGCCACATACACGCCCACAAATGCGCCAATGCCAATGGCGATCAAGGAGTTGATGAGCCGTTTGCGGAGCTCGACGAGGTGTTCGAAGAAGGTCATCTGTCCTCCTTCTTCAGGTTCCGGAGACGTGACGGCGAGAACTTCAGGCGGGCTGCTTGTAGTCATGAGGGATGTCTAGAGCATTCGGCGATCCGGCGGTCCGATCCGGCTTTTCCGCTTCCGCCTTTCCTTCCGAGGAGGCCGCAATCTCGGGCGCTTCCCCGTTACCTCTCGCGCTGCCTTCCGCACCCTCGTCCGAATGCGCGATCGATTCCGCCACCGGCGTAATTACCGGCGCCTCCGTCGCACCCTTCTCCGCCTCGCCGGTTGCTAACGCCGCAGGTCCCGGCTGCGTCTCAGATCCAGAGGGCGTCGCTAGCGTCGCGGGCTGTAGCTGAGTGGCGGCAGCAGCCATTAATTCCCGCTTTTTGCGCTCGACCTCGGCGGCTTGCCGTTCAAGGTCCCGCATTTCGTTTTCGAAGGCTGATTTGAAGTCTGTGGAAGCTTTGCGGAACTCCGCCATGAGCTTTCCTAGGCCTCGGGCGAGTTCCGGAAGCTTTTGCGGGCCAAATACCACCAGGACGATCACAAAGACCACAATCATGTGGGGGATGCTGAGCATGGTTTGGGTGACCGATCGGCGGCCTGTTGGCATCATAGAGAATGGCGTTCCATAGTGTCAAACGCCAGTTTGCTCTGTGGTATAATCGCTCTTCAAAGCTTTACGCGAGGTCAGGATGAAAGCAGAACGTCGCGGGTTGTTCCTTGTTGTAGCCGTATTGCTCGTATCTGCCGTATTAGGCGGCATTTACGGCCCCAACGTCCGGGCGACCACGGCGTCGGCCGATGATTACCAGACGGCGGTCCGGGACTTCACCCGGGTGCTGGACGTAGTCCAGGCGAACTACGCGGAGCCCGTGGACGTGGACAAGGCTGTATACCAGGGCGCCATCCCCGGCATGCTCCGGATGCTCGATCCCCACTCGAATTTCTTTGACGCGCGACAGTTCGCGCTCCTCCGTGAAGACCAGCGCGGCAAGTACTACGGCGTCGGCATGGTCGTTGCTCCCCGCGAGAACCATACCGTTGTGATGGCTCCCTACGTCGGCGCACCCGCCTATAACGCCGGGATTCGCCCAGGCGATGTGATCGTAAAAGTTGACGAGAAGTCCACCGACGGCCTGACTACCAGCGACGTTGCCGATATGCTCAAAGGCGCGAAGGGTACTGTCGTCAAGATTACCGTGACCCGCGAAGGCTACACCGATCCGCTATCGTTTACGGTCACCCGCGATGAGATCCCCCGCCATTCCGTGGACATCGCGTTCATGCTCAAGCCTGGGGTCGGCTACGTCCGCCTCTCTGGATTCAACGAGACTACCGACCGCGAGATCGCTGACGCGCTCAAGAAACTCAATGCCGCCTCGCTCGATGGACTAATTCTAGATATGCGCGGCAATCCTGGCGGCTTACTGAACGAAGCCGTTGCGGTCAGCGACATGTTTCTGGACAGGAATCAGCTCATCGTGTCGCACCACGGCCGCGCCTCCGCGGAACGCAAGTACATGACCGTGCGCGGCAATCAGGGCATCACCGTGCCGCTGGTCATTCTGGTGAATGGCAATTCCGCTTCCGCGACCGAGATTGTTTCTGGCGCAGTACAAGACCACGATCGCGGAATCATCGTCGGAGAGACCACCTTCGGCAAGGGTTTGGTGCAGACGGTTACTCCGTTGAGCGAAAACACTGGTCTCGCGTTGACGACTGCTCGGTACTACACTCCAAGCGGCCGTCTCATTCAACGTGACTACAAATCCATCTCCTTGTACGAATATCACTACGAGCGCAAAGTGCCAGAGCATCCCACGGAAGTGAAGCTCACCGATAGCGGCCGCCAGGTAACCGGGGGCGGCGGCATCACGCCGGACGTCACCGTGGCTGCGCCGAAGCTCACCAAATTTGAGGAAACACTGATCCGCGCCGATGTCTTCTTCCCCTACGAAGCCGGCGTCGGCGGCTTCACGCGCTTTTATCTCGGAACCCGGCCTACCATCACCAAAGAGTTCACCGCGGACGAAACCGTGATGAGGAATTTCCGCGACTATCTGGCTAAGAAAAATGTCCGCTACACCGAGCCCGAATTGTCCGAGAATCTCGATTGGATCAAGCGCAAGATCAAGCAGGAAGTCTTCATGTCGGCGTTTGGCCAGCAGGAAGGCTTTAAGGTGGAACTCGAAGCCGATCCGCAAGTCCAGAAGGCCGTCGATTCTATCCCCCAAGCGCGGGCTCTGTATGAAAACGCACGAAAGGTCGTAGCCCAACGCATGGGCAACACACCCGACCAGCCCTAACCACTTCCCGGTTGTCGGGTGCCGCACCCTTTGCTCTTTTCAAAGGGTGCGGGTTTAGACCCAGCCGAGCCGGTACGAAATCCGTCATGCATCGCCGTTAACCTCGAGCCACAATCAAGCGCAAAATCCTCGCCAACTCAATTGGCAACCCCACCGACCTCTGTTAAAATTTCTTTGCTGCTCGTGGGCGAGTAGCTCAGCTGGGAGAGCGCCTCGTTCGCAACGAGGAGGCCGGGGGTTCGAATCCCCTCTCGTCCACCATCTTTTCAATCACTTGCGGATATGCAATTGGCCCCGGTAGCTCGTTTGTGCCGTTATTTGTGCCATAACCGCCGGTTCCTTTGCTTGCCAGCGCATCCAAGGCCGTGCGCTTGGCGTCCAGCCGAATGTGCGAATAGTGTTCCAGCATTTTCGTGGAGACGTGTCCGATGAGCAACATTCACCAAACTCCTGATCGCAAATGACACCCTGCCATTGCTCATCGCCAATGACACCCTGCCACTGGCCCTCGCCGTTGCTGCCCGGCCAAACGCAATCGATGTAGCTCTAGTGGCATTTGTATTCGCCGGAGCCAACGAAACTGTACTGTGGGAAGGAATCCGAAGATTTCCAATTGCACGAAACGTTCGCGGGACCGACCGAGCACTGGACAGAAGAGGAATTCTTTGCGCAGGCCGCGAAATTCCAGTCCGTTGGCGGTCGATAGCAGCTGTCGTCAAGCCTGTACATATCCGCTTATCTACCATCAAGACCATCAGATCGTAAAGCGACTTTGCCGCAAATCTTCAGTCGGTGGGGTACTGGTCGATGATGCCGTGGGCGAATTCTAGAGATTCAATGTCTGCTTCTCCATGTAATGACAGTCCGATGCGGGACAGTCACGTATGTAAGGCAGAACGACGGTGTCTCCAGTTTCAGAACTCGTCCCGATTCCCAGGGTTTTTACGAATGTGCCATTTACCCCGATGACGATCCCGCGAAGGAGTCCAGTTGTGCTCACGATATGCCCAACCCTCGCTACTGTCTTCCCATCACTGTAAATCGCCTCCATTGCGCACCTCCAGCCCGTTATACCATGCAAGTCTTTTCCGTTTAATAGTGTCGGAGATTTGGGCCTCAAACCATCCCTTCGAATCGCACTCGTGAAAAACACCGCAAATCGGTTCTGAGCCCTTCCCCTTAAATGTCGGGGTGGGGTACTTTCAGCGCACTCGTATAACACCCCCTCAACTGAATGCCCTCGGTTCCTTGGCCGCCTATACTGCCGACGGCGGATCAAGCAAGTCTTAGGGCAGCCGACGTCTATTGCGGGTATTGCGGGATTCCAGGAGGGATAAACCTTATTATTTTTCTCAGTTTTTATAGAAGTTTAGGCCAGAGGATACCCGCGTTACCCGCAATTAGGTGCCGGATATCGGGGTCGGCGTCCGATGTGGTGAAGCCTACGGCGCCTCCCAGTCAAGGGCATAAACTTCCTGGGGACTGATATCACGAAGAAGCAAGGGTGAATCATCTTGACCCAGCCCCAAATAACCACCGTAGTAGCCGGTTAGCCGAAAATCCTTCAAATCCAAGACGGTTTGAAGCTGCCGATCACGGATTCGCACCCGCATCACTGACGATTCGTCCGGCCAGTGGAGAAAGTAAACATATTGTCCGTCTTTCGACCAATGGTCAAAAGCTGCGGTCCTCTCAACCACTACGGTCCATTTGGAAGTTGCGAAATCGAAGAGAGCGATACCCTGAAGGTTTGCCCTTAAGGCAGCTATATATCGTCCGTCAGGTGACCATCGAGGGGCAGCGAGCCCTTTGGACCCTGGTAATTCAGAAATCTGACGTGATCTCAAATCGAATATTCGGACGACCGTGTTGGGGTCACTGAAATCTCCGCCGAACACAATCTTGCTTCCGTCCGGCGACCAGTCAGGGTCCCACTCCTCCCACCCACGTTGTTGATTTCCGAGAACAGGTGTCGGCGGACTCGCGGAGTCGGGGGAAACCAGATAGATTCTGTATGGCTGCCCAGGAGAAGATGACTGAAAAACAATTTGCCTACTATCGGGCGACCAACGCGGGAGGATCGCATACGAAGGAGGGAAGCTAAGCTGTAGGCGGTCGCTGCCGTCACTCTTGCTTCGCCACAGCGAGCCTTCGGGGTAAGCAACGTAAGCCACCCACTTGCCGTCTTTCGAGAAGGTTACGCCCTCGGCCGAAATCCCGGAAAGAAACGGACCGAACTGGCCAATACTCTTGTCATAGCGTACCAATTCCCCGCGACGCAATTCTCCAACCACGAAAAGCCTCTTGCCGTCGTTGCTGGGCACAACCGAAGAGTAGATCATTGGTCCATCAGTTAGCTTCACGGGATGGTTGCTGGCCCGGTCCAAAAAACCCCTTCCCTCCGCAATCGCCCAAATGTTATTTTGCGAGTGAAACAAGAAAAACCTGCCATCAGGCGTCCATTTACCGCAGCACTCATCTGGGGGATTGTGCCAGCCGGAAAATAGACGGTGAAGATTCGTCCCCTCAGCCGAGATTTCCCACAAACCCCCGTCCATGCCGAAGCGTATTACCTCTCCGTCTGGTGCCCAGGCAGGCCAATCCACATCATGCGGCATAGAAACCAGCTTGCGAGAACCAGTCCCGTCTGCTTTAGCGAGGACTAATTCGTTATCGTTTGCGTATACGAGCTTCTGCCCGTCGGGAGACCAAGCTCCCGTCGTGCCCACTGCATCTCCCAGTCGTCGCCGCGAACCTCCAAGGACGGACTGACTCCAGAGCGGTCCCTTGAACATATCGGCCGGACAGTCCGCGAGGAGGAGGTTATTGCCATCCGGGGAGAGGGCGAGAAGTCCAAAACTGGGGGAAGGCGTCGGAATCGTCGAGTCTACGCCTCCGGTGTACGATATTTGAACTACACGCATACCGACGGAGTAATCTTCGTTTAAGTAGAGTCTCGGCCCGTCTGTTCCCACCAGCGTCTTTGGCAGCGTATCGTGCGTTATTTGAACGTAGCCGGAGACTTTAGGCGATGGCAAGCGTCGGCTCAGCAAAAACCCGAGAATTGCGGTGCCAAGTATGGCAGTGGCGCTTGCCGCCAGGGCCCACTTTCTCCAGCGCGGCCTAGGTGTGCTAGTGGGGACTTGAGGTGCTTCGGTGCCAATCGCAGATGACCTTGCAGATTTCTCAATCGTGATTTTCTTCGGCAATTCCGGATTTCCTGCTTCGTCGTTGTGCACGTTGTAAAGATGGAGCTGAACTCCATGCTTTACCGCGGCTTCACCCAAATCGTGCAGCATCGCGCTCCAGGAGCTTACTTGGCCAAGGACCTCCGCGTGGGTTCTTGACACGAGAATATGCCCAGCATCGCCGCAGTCCATCACGCGTTGCGCGATGTTGATGCCGCCGCCCGCGACATTGCTGTTCGCATTGATGTCTGCGACCCGATATACAGGGCCTGTGTGAACCCCCATACGGAGCTTGATGACTGGATGGTCGTGGAGAGCTCTCGTCAGCTCCAGCGCACAGCGCAGTGGAGCTTCTGGATCGCGAAAAAAGACGAGCGCCATACCGTCCCCTGAAGGCAGCTTAATAAGTTGATCTTCAGCCTGTGCGCGACGGAACGCGGAGGTATGGCGAACAGCTTCTTGCAAATCGTGAATGATCCGCTGCTGCCGGTCCATGTGCATTGTGGAGTAACCCACGATGTCCATGAACAGGACATGCGCCATCTCAAAGGAAGGATTAGGGTCGGGCTTCAGGGTATCTGTCACAAACTATCTCCTGCACACGATGCGCAGATAAGTGCCAGAACCATCCTGCTGGCGCACATCTTAGGTTTGCAGTCGGAGGCAAGTCAACAATGCGAGATATCTAACCAGGTTTACGGAGAGCTGCATTCAGAATGCTGTGTTTAGCTGGGCTTTTCAGTTTTCATAAACTCCCGGCCCAAGAGGGCTGGCTGCTTCCTCGCGGAATCCGAAACACTGACCTCATTTACTTTGGCTGATTTTTGTTGTCAACACGGAATAGCCGCAACCCGCAATACATGCCGAATCGATCTGCCCTTCTGCAACTTCGCATACTCCGCTTTGGCCTGCTTTAGGATGGGGATGTCGGCGTCGGCGTCTTCTACATGTCGGAGAAAATTCTGGTGGGGCTAGGGCAGCTCTAGATCGAGGCCGTAGATTTCCTGGGTGCTGAGGTCCCGGACGAAAAGAGGGATTTCATCGGGGTCGAGGCCAGTCCATGAGCCGGGACCGAACTGCCCTAGAAAGGTGCGAATGCCTTTTAGATCCACAAGGCGCTCCAGTTTGCTGTCCTTGATGCGGAGGCGATAGTAGCCCGGGTTTTGAGTCAGCAGAGTATCGAAGTAGAGGTACGAGCTGTCCGGAGACCATGCCAGATAGCCGATATTGCCAAGACCGGAGACCAGCGGACGCAGCTTTTGCGTCTGAAGGTCGAGAAGAAGCAGGCGCGTATTGTCAGAGGAGATGACGGCCAAAGAGCTGCCATCGGGCGACCATCGTGGACCGAATACCGGCTCGGAGGCGGGCACCTGCGAGAGTTTACGGTTTTTGACATCAAAGAACTGAACAGCCATGCGATCAGGATGAAGATTGTCGTTACTGGCTAGGGCCAGTGTGGCGCCGTCTGGAGACCAAGAGGGATCGGTTTCGGGAGTCTCCCTGGTGCTGATCGGCTCCGACGAGCCGCCATCAGGAGAGATGAGAAAAATCTTCCAGGGTTTTCCCGGGGTGGCAGCGGAGAATGCGATGGTCTTTCCATCGGGAGACCAGTGAGGAAGCGCGGCCCTAGTGGGGGCATACGTAAGCTGAAGACGCTCGCTGCCGTCGATTTTGCTGCGCCACAGTGAATCGTCGGGGTAAGTGACGTAGGTAACCCACTTGGCGTCGCGTGAAAAATTGAGTTCACCGGCCGAAATCCCGCCGAGATACGGAACAAACTGCCCAGATTTGAAATCGTAGCGGACCAATTCAGCCCGGAGTTGTTCCCCAATGACGAAGAGCTTTTTGCCGTCATTGTTTGGGACCGGAGAACTGAAAGAGAGAGGCCCCGTGGTGAGCTGCATAGGCTGGTTTGGCGTTCTCCGGAAGATTGAAGAATGTTCTGGCAAAACCCAGATGTTACTGGCGCCATCACGCAGAGCCTGGAAGACGTAGTAGCGGCCATCGGGCATCCAAGAGCCGCAGCATTCGTTAGGGGGATTATTCCAGCCTGGAAGTAGCGGGTGTATGGAGGAAAAGTCCGCGTTAGCCTCCCAAATGGTTTGGCTGCCGATGACCGTGTTCAGGACGTTGAAGCGGAAGCGAGTTCCGTCCGGCGAGAAGCGCATACTGTTCGGGCTATCCGGTGCGGTGGCGACCTTGCGAGGTACTGAGCCGTCGTGCTCGGCGGAGTAAATATCGTTTCCTTTGTTGAACAGAAGGCGTCCATTGGGCGCCCAAACCGCGTTGTGACCGATGATGCCACCGAGCCGCCGTGGGGACCCAGCGGGAAGGGGCACGGAAAAGACGGAACTTTCAGAGAACGCGGAACTTGAGCACAGCAATTCCGAGCCGTCCGCGGAAACATCAGTCACGAAACCGGGAGCCGGAATTGGCACGACCTGGCCCCCGGCGGCGGAGACTTGAGCGATGAATTGCTGGCTGCCGGACCTCTCAGTGAAATAGATACGGCTGCCATCTGTCACCAGATGCAGCTTTTGCAAGCCGTCGTTGGTGATCTGCCTGGAGCCCAAGATGCGCGGTGGCCGCCCGGGAGAACGGAGCCAGACCACAGAAACAGCAACAAGGAGAAAAAGAACGAGGGAAGCGACGATCCATTTCGTCGAACGGTTCACATGGGGAACGGTAACGGACGCCGCTTCGGTTCTTGCGGAGGTTGTGTCTCGACGGAGGCGATTGAGGTCGGCGCGAAGCTCAACGGCGCTTTGGTAGCGCATGTCGCGATCTTTTTCGAGTGCTTTGAGGATGATGCGCTCCAAATCTGGAGGAAGATCAGGGTTGAGGCGTACCGGCGCTGTGGGTTGCTTATTGAGAAGCGAGTCAAAAGTGCCCGCAGAGGAATCTCCGCGAAAAGGAAGCGCACCTGTGGCCATCTCATACAGGACTGTGCCGAAGGAAAATAGATCGGTGCGAGCGTCGAGTTCCTTTCCGAGGGCTTGTTCCGGGGACATGTAGGCGACCGTTCCCACGGCCGTGCCAGGACTCGTCAGGTGCTCCGGATCGACTTCCAAAGTGGGCAGGACGTCGGTCTCGCCGGTCGAGCGCCTCGCGGAAGTGGCCTTCGCTAGGCCGAAGTCGAGAATCTTGGCGTGACCCCGCTTGGTAATGAAAATGTTCGCGGGCTTGATGTCGCGGTGAACGATGCCTTGGGCATGAGCGGCATCGAGAGCATCAGCGACCTCAATGCCAATGTTCAGCAGCTGCTCCAACTCGATTGGGCGACCCATGATGGTGTGCTTCAAGGTCACGCCATCGAGGGACTCCATAGCGATGAACGAACGGCCGTCATGCTTGCCGATTTCGTAGATAGTGCAGATGTTGGGGTGGTTTAAGCCGGAGGCCGCACGTGCCTCGCGACGGAAACGCTCCAGCGCCTGGGAGTCCTGGGCTAGGTTGTCAGGAAGGAACTTAAGGGCGACGAAACGGCCAAGCTCGGTGTCCTCGGCCTTATAGACAACACCCATCCCCCCACCACCGAGCTTTTCGAGGATGCGGTAGTGCGAGACGGTTTGCCCGAGAAGTGATTGGGAATCCGCCATTGTGCCGCTCATCTTAGGTTGGCCGCGGAAGCCAAGTCAACGAAAGGTCTATTTGTGTCGCCGCAAAATGAGAATGTCCGGTTTGTGCAAAGTAGAAATGTCCGTTTTCATGGAGGGCCGAGGGCCCCATGGAGACGGAGCGAATCACTTTGAGTCAACGAGAACGGGACCGCCTGAAAGTGTTGCACGAAGTCACGCAGAAGCATCTTTCGCAGGTAGCAGCAGCGGAGCGGCTGAAGGTAACCGACCGCCAGGTGCGGCGCATGCTGCTTCGGATTGGCGAGCGCGGGGATAGTGCCCTGGTTCACGGACTACGCGGTCGGCCCTCGAACCGCAAGCTGGCAGCCCAGTTGGAGCAGAAGATTTTGGCGCGGCTGCGCCAGCGTTATGCAGATTTCGGACCCACGCTGGCCGCCGAGCACCTGGCCCAGGAGGGTTTGTCGGTGAGCCGGGAGACGCTGCGGAAGTGGATGACCAAGGTAGCTTTGTGGCGGCCGCGCTCGCAGCGCGTCAAGGCCGTGCATGTGTGGCGCGAGCGCAGAGCCTGTTTCGGAGAACTGGTGATGCAGGATAGCTCTCCGTTCCGCTGGTTGGAGGATCGCGGTCCGGCATGCCAGCTCATCGCCCTGATCGACGATGCCACCAGCCGCATCTGGGGCCGGTTCACCGAGCACGACACCACGGAAGAGAACATGCGAACTCTAGAGGGCTGGTTGCGGCGCTATGGACGTCCCTTGGCCCATTACACCGATAAAGCCAGCATTTTTCGAACGGCCGGCCCGCAGCCACTTCCCGAACAACTCCGTGGAGATCCGCTGCGAACGCAGTTTGGGCGAGCGTTGAACGAACTGGGGATCGAATGGATCGCGGCCCATAGTCCGCAAGCGAAAGGGCGTATCGAGAGGCTGTTTGAAACCCTACAGGACCGTCTGGTGAAGGAGATGCGGTTGGCGGGAATCGACAGCATCCAGGGAGCAAATCATTTCCTGGAGATGCGGTTTCTCCCCGAGTGGGAGCAGCGTTTTACCGTGGCCGCGCGAAATCCACGGAATGTCCATCGGCGACTGGGGCACGAACAACACCTGCAGGAAATCTTGAGTGTGCGCGTGGCCCGCAAAGTGGCACAGGACCACACGGTAAGTTGGGACGGAAATCGCTGGGGATTAGTGCGGGGAGAAGTTTGTGCGGGGCTTCGTGGAGCGGCGGTAGAAATCGAACGGCGATTGGACGGAAGCCATTGGCTGCGCTACCGAGGCCGCTATCTGCACCTGCGGGCCTGCCCAGAACCGGTGCGAATATCCGCAAGTCCTTCCGGCCTACGGCCTCCAGGACTCGCGGAACAGAAGGCCAGACCCAAAACCAAAAGCAAACCCAAATACCATGTGCCTGCCGAGCACCCTTGGAGAAGACCATGGAAGCGGACATTTCTACTTTGCGAAAAACCGGACATTTCTACTTTGCGTTGACACGAAAGGTCTATTTGAGTTGGCGGGAGCTGGGGCTGAAAACGCTGATGTTAGCAACCGATTTTTAATTTGCAAAAACTCCCGGTCCAGAAGGGTTGGTTAACATCAGACCAAATCCAAAACATCAACCTTATTTAGTTTGCCTCATCCGTCGGCGTTGATAGCAGCCAGACAACGCTCCGAAGATCGCTCGCAAATGTGCTGCAAATTCGCCGCTAATCCACCGCAATTCCACGCAACATGTCTCGCGTCATTGCAACACAGCCGCCACAATCGGAGATTTATTTTTGCACGTATTGCATTTTCTTCTTGACATACGTTGACATACTCACGATATTTGTCGCATGAAGAAACGCACTACTGTTTGGCTGCCTGAAGAACTTGTCGAACGACTCAAGAAATTGTCGCTCAAAACTGGAGCGCCAATGGCGGAGTTGTTTCGGCGAGCTGTAGAGGCGTATCTAAAACGCCAGAAGTAGACGACAAATAAAAACGGGCCTGCCGACTGTTTGCGCAGCCGACAGGCCCTGACCGAATTGCACTTAGGAGGTGCAACGGGGCTACACAGATTGTAAATCAGGCTGTCCATTCGCCTCTAATACCTGCCGTAAATTCTCCCAAGCCTCACGCTTCCGTCTACGAGATCGTTACCCAGCGCATCATCGAACAGTTGGAAGCGGGAGTGGCTCCATGGAAAAAACCGTGGACAAGTAAGGCACCGGCCAATCTTTGCTCGACTAAGGAATATCGCGGGCTCAACGTTCTGATGCTGGCCTCGCAAGGCTATCCCTCACGGTTCTGGCTTACGTTCAATCAGGCGAACAAGCTGGGCGGTCGCATCAAACGAGGCGCAAAGGGCTCGCTTGTCGTGTACTGGAACATTGGGGAGGAACGCGAAGTCACGAATCCAGACGGGACCACAAAGAGTCAAACGCCATTCTTGCTCAGATATTCGACAGTGTTCAATCTGTCGCAAACTGAAGGCATAGACATCCCGGCGAAACTCCTAGGTGAGCACCGGGAGAACGACCCAATAGTGGACTGCGAAGCAATCGTTTCCGCCATGCCAAACCGTCCAACCCTAGAGCAGTCTGATGCGGCGTGGTATCGGCCCAGCGCAGATGCAGTAGGCATACCGCATCGAAACGCATTCCATTCGTCGGCGGAATACTACAGCACGCTCTTTCACGAGCTAGCACACTCAACGGGCCATGCTTCACGTCTTGGCCGCGAAGGGTTCGACAAGCCTGTTCAATTCGGTTTCGAGTCCTACTCAAAAGAGGAATTAATAGCGGAATGCACAGCGGCCATGCTGTGTGGTGTCACGGGTATCCAAACCCAAACGCTAGAAAACTCCGCATCCTACCTCAAAACCTGGATTGCCCGACTCAAAAGCGACTCCAAGCTGATCGTGCAAGCCGCTAGCGCCGCACAAAAAGCAGCCGACTACATCCGGGGGGAGTCTGCGAAAGACTCCCCAGTCGTGGAGGCGGAGGCTTATGCAAACTGACCTCTTGTTTTCTCAGTCTCTTGCGGAAAAGTATCGGCCAGTCCGCATTGCAGACTTCATTGGCTTGGAGCGTCCGAAGAAGATTCTTTCCGGATTCTGCAAGCGGCCAGCGTCTGGCGCTTGGCTCTTCGTTGGACCGTCTGGAGTTGGCAAGAGCACCATGGCATTGGCGCTGGCCACCGAATTAGCAGCGGAATTGCACAAGATTCCTAGCCAGAAGTGTAACGCTCAGACTATCGAAGATACCGTCCGCCAGTGCTGGTATGCGCCAATGACTCCCGGCGGATTCCACGTTGTGCTTGCCGATGAGGCAGACCAGATGACCAATGCTGCGCAACTAAGCCTGCTCTCAAAGCTCGACTCGACAGACCCAGCACCAAACACAATCTGGATATTCACGGCGAATGATACTGAACGACTGGAGCGCCGATTTCTCTCTCGCTGCAAATTACTGGCGTTCTCTAGTTATGGTCTGGCCGGGGAGATCGCCAGTTATCTCGCCAGGGTTTGGCACGCAGAAGGCGGAAACGGCAATGCGCCAGACTTGGCTCGATTGGCGAAAGACTCGCGGAATAACCTAAGGGACTGCCTCATGCGGCTCGAAGTCGAATTGATGGCGCTGTGAGGCGATGCCGATGACCACAAGAGTCGCAATCTATGCGCGGGTGTCCACCATCAACCACGGCCAAGACGTTTCCCTTCAGACGCGGGAGTTGAGGCAATTCGCAGAGGCACGCGGTTGGAAAGTCGCTGGTGAATACATTGATTCGGGCGTTAGCGGCACAAAAGACTCCCGGCCCGAGCTCAACCGACTTATGGCCGACGCACACAAGAGGAGGTTTGATGTTGTCTGCGTGTTGGCGGTTTGACAGGTTCGCCCGTTCTGTCTCGCATCTGCTCCGAGCACTGGAGACGTTCAAGGCTCTTGGATCGAGTTCGTTTCTTACTCTGAACAAATGGACACTTCGACCCCAGCTGGGAAAATGGTTTTTACCGTGCTAGGCGCCGTGGCCGAATTAGAGCGGAGTCTGATCGTCGAGAGGGTGAAGGCTGGGCTTCGGAACGCACGGGCCAAAGGTAAACGCCTTGGACGCCCGCCCAAAGCTCTGGACCGAGCCAAAATCGCCTATCTCCGAGCACAAGGGGTAGGTTGGAAGAGAATCGCCGTGGAGCTAGGCGTCGGCGTCGGGACGATCCACAAGGCCAGTCGGAGCGATGCGCCTATCCTAGGTGGTTCAAAAACTCGGGAAAATGTTTTTTGAACCTGATGGGGTAGTGTCTAGAAGAGCGGTCCGGTGTAGACTTCTTCAAGTCCCCGAGACAGTCGTGTCCGTCCAATCCCAGCTTCCGCATCTTCTGCGGTTCGGAATGTTCGAGATAGACATTCCGGCAGGCGAGTTGCGCAAGAATGGAGTCAAGCTGAAGCTCCAGGAGCAACCGTTCCAAGTCCTGCGCATGCTGGTCGAGCACCCCGGCGAGGTGATTACACGAGAAGAACTTCGCACCAGGCTCTGGCCAGCAGACACTTATGTCGATTTCGACCATGGCATGAACGCCGCAGTCAAGAGGCTCCGAGATGCGCTTGGAGATCGCGCCGAAAAGGCGATTTTCATTGAAACGCTGGCCCGCCGAGGCTATCGCTTCATCGCACCGGTAGAGAAGTTGGATGATGGCGGACACTTCATGCAGCTGGTTTCGCGTCAGGGTGACACGGCATCTACTGATCGAAGCCAGGATTCGACCGGTTTCGCTCGTTTGAGGCGGCGAATCGGACTTGGCATTGCCGTCCTCTGCCTCGTGGCAGCCGCTAGATTTTGGCCTCGATCGCCGTTTACCCAACCAGACATCCCCCACGATGCCGAAGCTCCTGCGGCCCTTCGGGTCTTCTGGGCCCGCTTCATTTACGGTGAGGAACAGCCGTTGGTGATCTTTAGCAATGCCAAGTTCGTCGGGCGCCCCGAGGTTTCCCTGCATTACTACGATGCGAAGAAAGACGGCAAGGACAGCGTAATTTTCGATCACTACACCGGGGTCGGTGAAACCCTCGCCATACACGAGTTGGATCGCGTCTTCGCCTTGCTGCACCGTGAGGTCCGCGTAAAGCGTGGCAGCTTACTTGAGCTCGATGACGCCAAGATCAACAATCTGATCTTTGTCGGATCACCATTGGAAAATCTCACGCTGCTCGAAATACCGGGAACGCAAGAGTTTGTGTTCCACCGCATCGAATCCGGTCCGCGCAAGGGCGATCCAGAGCTTGTCAATGTTCATCCACAGCCGGGGGAGGCGAAGGAATATCTGCCCTCTCCATTCAATGGGATCGTGACGGAAGATTATGCCGTGATTGCCCTTGTGCGCGGGCTGGTTCCCGGCCAGTCCGTGCTGATTCTCGCCGGCAACACAACGATGGGTACGCAGGCTGCGGTCGAGTACGTGTGCCATGCAAACTCGTTAGAAGCTCTCCTGCTGCGACTATCAATCTCGGAGCATGGACACCTCAAGCCCTTCGAGGCAGTCATCCGCGTCAAGGTTAGCCGTGGCGTACCAGTCAGTGAGGAACTCGTTGCCCTTCGTAGTGCGACTTCGTAGAACAAGTTGGTGCGCTCATCACCGATCCGCGTGCGCCTCTGCGAATGGTTCCGAAAACCCCATCAGAACACCGCCTGTAAGGTGTTGACTCAGCTAGCCACCTGAATCGTATCTTCAGGGTTCGGAAAACATCTGTTTTTGGCCGTTGGTTGCCGGGAACAGCCTTTCGGGAGGGTCGAAGAGAGCAGGAGCATCAGTTGGCCATGCCCCCGAGGCCTCGCCGAAGTGGTTGGTATACCGAGCGCTACCATTTCACTTAAGTATCACATTTAACGATACTTAATATTTTGTTACTTTTGTCATCCCTTATCGACTAGGCTATCGCCGCTTTTACATTATCCGTTGGCATCCGCCGGTTGGAGGTCTCATGCAGAAAAGCCATCGAGTGAAATCCAAACTGTTCATTCTATTGCTGGGGATGCTCACGGCCTCGAACGCTCCTAGCGCTAGTGCCCAGACCTGCGTAGACGGCAGTCCCTGTAACCCGTCGACCTTGAACAACATTGTCTTCGCCTATCAGATGAAGTGCGATGGAATGACGAACGACACAAGTGCTCTTCAATCTGCAATAACTAGCGCCGGAAGCTTGGGAGCCCATGTCATCGTTCCTCCTGGGGTCTGTATCACCAACGCAGCCGTCACGCTCCCCGACAATATCTGGCTTCAGGGCGCCGGAAAGTTCGGCACCACCATCCGTCGCAAGTCCAGCACCAACAGTTCTTCCCATATGTTCACTCTCTCGGGCTCTATGGGCAGCGTCGTGATCACCGATCTCACCATCGACTACAACAAGTCGGGACAGACCTCTGGCAGCGACACCATAGGTTCGACAGCCACGACAATCAACGGGTTCACTTTGCAAAGGACCCAAATTATCAACTCATGGAACCGCGCCATCGCATTCGTGTATACGGGCAGTAACTTCTTGGCGAGCATCGTCATCGCTGACAACGATTTCGCAAACAACGGAACCTCGAACGGGACAGTAGGCGGCGATGTTGCAAACGGTGACGTCGCCATAGTTCCTGCGGCTGGGCTTCGCGTTGTCAACAATCGAGCCAATAGCACCAATGGGAGTTTCTTCCTGAGTGGCACTGGAGGGAATACTACCGGGATGGGAAATATAGTCATTTCAGGCAATGTGGTCAACGGGACTTTGGGCTTTGCGGTGGCCTTGGGTGGGGGCGGCCCGGGCACCGCGGGCGGCGCCGGCGTCACGATCCAGGGAAATGTGTTCAATATGCCCGGCTCGAGGGAAAATATTGTGGACCTGGCCTATTGGAGGAACGTGGTCGTCGATGGCAACTACATCGTCGCAGGAAGCTGTGGCGGGGTTTCTTGTGGTGGCATCGGTGACGCTCCTCCCGCAAACCAGATCACGGTTAGCAACAACACCATCATCGGCAATTCGACGAATGCGTCGAACAACTGTATCAGCCTTGGTGGCGCAGACGAGAACGTAGTTGGCAACTTCTGCTCCGGTGCGGGCGGTTCCGGCATCGTCCTGATCGGTGAATCCAGCGGGTCTACGGGCTCGATCATCTCAAACAATACAGTCAAGGACTGCAACAAGGCAGCGAGTGGCAATCACTCGGGCATCGACCTCTATCTGCCATCCGGCACATCCATGTCGGATGTAGTCGTAACCGGAAATCACACCTATGACGACCAGGGTGCTAGTGCGACTCAAACCTATGGTATCGGCTTCGAAACAAACGGCAGCAACACCAACGGTTTCTCCAACATCACGATCAAGGACAATGACGTACACAAAAATAAGACCGCGGGCATTCTTAATAACACTGCCGGCTCCACGGGAATCGCGATCTTCGGCAACCCTGGTGACGACCCCCTTACTGATGCTTCCCTGACATTAACCGGTCGAACCGCCTCGATCGCTTTCACATACCTTTACTGTACGGGGCTTCTCACACCGCCCCCCGTGTGTCCCGCCTCATCCACCAACGGTGCTGGCATGTACCGAATATCTATCGACCTGATTATCACAACTGCAGGTAGCGGCGGCTCAATATACGGCTTGGTTCAAGGGTCCAATGGAGTGGGACCAAGCCTTGCAGTTGTCACACCAACGATAAATCTTAGTTCGCTCGGTGAGACCTCAGCGACCGGTGTCATCTATCTAACGAACAACGTAGCCGCGCAGTACCAAACCGTTATGAGCACAGGTAGCGGTGCTCAATATACGTTGCGCATCAAATGTGAATACTTGGGTCCGTGACCGAATCACGCTCTCGGCAAGCTGGGGCGCGCTATTGTTGCGCCCCGGTTCGCGTTATCAACGAGGGTCGACACGTGACTCCAGGCAAGAAGTTCGGACTGACTGAACGGACTGACGCGACAACAGAGGACCTTCGTTCTTGAGAAATTGGTCGGACTAAATGCCCCTCGCACTAAAGGGACGTGATATCCTGCCTTCCCGTTTCCTCTCCTGAAAAAAGGAGAGCGTAATGCCTGCATCGCTTCAGAACTTTTCCGAGAATCGAAGTTTTCGATCCGACCTAGGGCCGCCACTAGAGTTTCATAAATCGCCTTCTCCGTACTGTTTGGGAGAGCTGACGATGATTCAAAACCGAATCGCATATTTCATGCGATATCCTTTTCACCCCTGTGCCTCCGCCCGTGTAGAACCGATGCTGCCAGCTAAAAACGGGCCCTTTAAACTCACGGAAATTTGTGACGTGGATTGTGCCATAACCCTACGATGCTAGCCGGTGCAAATCACTACAACTCCATACGAATACAGCCAAGTTCTGTCGGATGCCAACCAAAGTCTGATTTTGCGGGACTTCCTCCCTTCCGGCTACTCCTTCTCATCCGGCTTCACTCCATCCAATTTACCCTCCTGTCTTCGCAACGAGGAGGCCGGGGGTTCGAATCCCCTCTCGTCCATCATCTTTTCAATAACTTAGGCCACTTTCGGAACGAGACGTAGTAGACCCCTACCGCGCAGACCGCCGCACCGAGAAGGCACACGATCGATAGGAGAAAGCGTTGCCACCAAGAACTCAAAGGAAGTGTGACATCTGACGGAGCCCTGACCGGAGCTACTTGTGGCGGTTGTGGCCAGAGGAATGGCAAGCTGGTCTTGTATTCGTTCTTTTCGGCTTGCTTGTGTTGTCCCCAGTGACGGTTAAGGAGATTCAATTTCGCAGAAAGGCGCTGGCACAGATCCAATCCCCGACAACCACACATTGAAGATCGGGCTGATTTTACTTGATGATTGCATAACAATGTCGGCTCCTTGACCCGAGTCAACTGTGGTTGCTTAACGACCACAGGCTTGGGAGAAAGGAGCCGAATATGATGATTATAGGCGTAGATTACCATCCGAGCTTTCAGACGATTGCATTTTTTATGAAAGAGACTGGTGAATGTGGTGAACAGGAACTGAACCAGTGATGGACAAGCAGAAAAATTCTATCGAGACCTGAAGCAGCGAGGAATCTGCGTGCGGGTAGGTATGGAGGCTACCGGATATTCACGCTGGTTCGAGCGACTGCTAGCAGAGTTGGGGTTTGAGGTATGGATGGGCGATCCTGCGGAAATCAAGGCCAAGCGAGTGAAGAAGCAGAAGTTTGACCGCGAGGATGCTCGACTCCTGCTGAGGCTGATGCTGGAAAATAACTTCCCGCAAATCTGGGTACCGAGTCCCGAGAATCGGGATCTGCGGCAACTGTTGTGGCACCGGCATCGGTTGGTGCAGATGCGCACGCGAATCATGAATCAGCTGCAGGCGCTGGCGATGAACGAAGGCTATCGCTGGAAGAAGAAACTGTTCAGCGAACAGGGGCGGGCGCAGTTAGAGAAGCTCGTTGGCTCCTTGGGCCAGTCGGCGTCGGCAAGAGTTGTTAGATCTGTTGGACCGCAGCCTCTGAGCAAGAAGTCAAGAAACGACCCGAAGCGCTGCGGCTGATGACCCCTCCTGGCGTGGGCCCGCTCACGGCGCTGGCCTACGTGTTGATCACCGGAACTCCGAAGCGGTTCCACTGCGGCAAGCAGATCGGTACGTACGTGGGCATGGTTCCGTGTGAGGAGTCCAGTGCCCGCAAGCAACGGCTGGGGCACATCAGCAAACAAGGCAACTCCTTATTGCGATTCTTGCTAGTGGAGGCCGCTCAGGCGGCAGCACGAAGCAATCCGCAGTGGCGACGTCGGTACACTTATCTGGCGATGCGTCGGAACAAGAGCATTGCCAAGGTAGCGATGGGGCGGAAGCTGGGGGTTCGCTTGTACTGGATGTGGCGGAATGGTTGTGCGTATTCGCCGTCTTTCGAGTTCGGTTCGTACGTGGGATAGCTCGGTACCGGACATGGTGTGAAGTAGACGCCTGAGTTGATGAATGGGCATCCCACTCCCTGCAAAGGGAGTTTGAACTAGTAATCATGGTCGACGTTTTGATCGAAGAAATGTTTAGGTCGGACTGGGTGGCTACTATGCCTCGCCGCCCTCATCACCAGGAGGCAGCATGCACGGATGCCACTGCTCATCCTCGGCGTGGGAAGCGCAGAACCACCGCCTACACGTCGTGCACCGTACGGTCGCCGGGTCGGTGCAGACCGCATCGCCCGGTGAGACACCTTGACATAACTGCTCCGAGTCCGCGCTCTTGTCTTCCTTTTGCTCCATCCACACGACACACCTCGTGTCGCCATTCTACTCACCTTGCTCTGGGTGCCGTGAAGGCGCTTTTCCGGTTTGCGACGTTAATCAAGTACTTGGAGTGTACTGGGAGACGCAGTTTCCAACGTGTAGAATAGCCCCGACTCTGAGGAGACGTTTATGGAATCGAAATATTCGTCTGTTGTGGCTGTTGCCTTTCTCTGCAGTCTCAGCATCTGCAGTTCGCGCGGCGCTTATGCTGCGCCGGGGACCGACCCCTGCTCTCTTTTGACCCAAGCGCAGGTGAGTGCCGCTCTCGGCACGACTGTCGAAGCACCGCAGCACGTCGCGCCAACGCTGTGCCAATGGTCTGCGCCGAACCAGCCGAACACTATGAATGCGAAAAAAGTTGCGCTCACGATTTCAAACGAGCGAGCCTTTGGATATGCGAAGACACCGGTCGTAAGCAGTGTGAAGACCATGCCTGCCAGCGGCGTTTGTGACGACGCGGTCTTTGCCGTAACTCCGGGCGTCACTCCCGGCCTAGGCACATCGTTGTACGTCAAGAAAGGCAGCTCCTACTTTGTGGTTCATGTTTACGGCTTCCCCGACCAGACCAAAGCCATGGCCATGGAGAAAACGCTGGCCCTACAGGCCTGTTCTAAGCTGTGAATGCACCAGGAATCATTCCCGTGACTCAGCGGGAGGAAATCCCTAAGGCGGAAAGCCACCTATGCTGACTTCACATGCCTGGTTAGCCGGATTACCGGACAAATGTTTTTGGCCGATCCACTTGTGTGGAGTCCCGTGTCGTGGCGGCGGCTACGCGGAGGGACCTGGTCAATTCTTACGGAGTGTCCGGTGAATTGGTCCAATCCCGAATGGAGTTGAAGGACTGGTCATCGGACCAAATGGTGGTGTCGCGAAAGGAAATGTTCTTGAATGCGTCGCGGCCCGCCTTCTTGTCACAAAACACGGCAGACATGGCGGCGTATTGATTGGCGATGTAGTTCGAAGGGCCATAGGTCTCGATCAGATTGGCATAGCCAAGCTTCAACTTGTTCCAGTCGGCAGGAGAGAGTTGCTCGCTCAGGGTTTGGCAATAGCAGGCCACTTCGCCCATGGTCTGAAAATAGAGCATTGAACCGTTGGGCTCAGCATTCTTTGCCGAGGCCTCCTCGGCAAGTCTCTGAATGTCCCCCATGGATCCATACCATTGCGGAAGGAGGTAGTGAGCGTACAAACGGTAGAGATGGTAGTTGGTGGGTTGGATGGCTATCGCGCGATCGAACAGTTCGCGGGTGTCTCCATTACTCCAACCAGCGTCCAGGGCCAGGTAGAGCATGGCGTCAAACCAGGCAGGGTCGTGTTCCTTAAGTTGCGCGGCATCGAGAAGGATCTGTTGGGCGGTGGCGGTGCGCTCGTTGAAGGCCTGCCACTGCTGGTCGGAAACGGAATCGGCGTATGCGCAGCTTCGTCCGAAATTTGCGAATTGTAAATACAGCCCAGCGAGACTGATGCGGGCGGCAGAGGATTCTGGGAAAGCTGTCTGCCACCGCTTGGCCTTTTCGATATAGTTCTGATAATCCGCATCGTTTAGAGGATGGAAAGAGACTGGAGTCATGGCGGCGTAAAATTGGTTGCTCTTCCAGACTCCTCCCGCCAGAAACGAAGGATCGTCGCGGTTCGTCTCTGCGATCTTTTCCAAATCTTCAAACTTTTCGGCCAGGAACATGGCGCGAATCTCATCCCGATAACGCCAAGCTTCCTCGGGGGACACGATGGGGCGGACAAAGGTGGGCCGGGAAAGGCCCAGTCCGTAAGCGCGGACCATGGGCATGGCCACGTTTACCGGAGGCTCGGAGGCAAACGTCTTGTGCAGATGTCTAGCGAGCATGAAGCGAGCGAAGAGGATTACTGGAACAAGAAAGAGAAGCTTTAGAAGCGGACTGGGCCGTTCGGGTTGGATTTCCATGACAGAAGCATATGGGTGCGGTGCCCGTGAAGAAACTGTACCAAAGGGCTACTGTGGCGTTGGGGGAAGGGGGTGGCGTAGCGGCACAATCTGGGTGAGAAGGTCCGCGCGACCTTCTCCTATGGTCGCGCTGAACTGGACCTTAGCATGCATCTCTATTTTCGATTTTCGTCCGTTGGTTACATACCACGCGAAGCAACTCGCGAGTTGAGACGGGATGTTAGGTGCGTTCGTCAGCACCCACTTCTTAATACTTGCTTCCTCATCGATCCTCACTGCACCACTCCAGCGGGCAATATATGGCTGACTTGTTGGTTCCGCTCGGTAAAACAGAAAGAGTTCGTCCGCGTCGTGTGGACTAACGTCGACGACGCTCCAATTGCCGGTCCCAAACTGTCGAAGTACGTCAACTTTCGTATTCAGTTGCTTGGCAATAGCTAATGCCCAAGTCGTCTTACGTTCGTTCGTCAACTGAAGTTCGAGTCCGTCACAAGGAGTAGCCCGTTCCTCCGCCGAGGCGTTTTCGAGCACGATTGGGCGATTGGCGACTCCGCCCAGGAATGGCGCGGATAGGGTCAAGCTGTGCCACGGGGCTGTGGCAAGCAGGCCGCTCACTAGTAAGAAGCTACGGGAAAATGTGAAGAACATCGCAGAAATCTACCACAAAACACGGAATAAACTGCGAGCAGATGCTCTCAAAGTCCTGGTGCGTCGGGTAATCGGACATCTGGATTTGTCCCAATTTCACTTGATGTACGGTTTGCGACGTGAGTCAGGACGTAGCCCGCAATCTGTTTTTCCTCGCTGACTCGCTGCCCGCCTCCGGAAACTGTTCGCGCACAGACGATCAAGGCAGCCCGAGATCGTTTGGGTCACGCCCCTCAGCCATAAACTGGCCCAACCTCGTAATACTGAACAGTTCCTTAAGGTGCTTGTTCAAATTGATAAGCTTCAACTGACTCTTAGCAGTTTTCGCCGAAACGTACAAACCGACAATCGCACCTAATCCTGAACTGTCCAGGTAGCTTGCATTCGTCAAGTCCAGCGCGACAGTTTTGCTTTCCGAAAACAGGGGCTTGACCGTCGCTTTTAACGACTGAATCGTATTCGATGTTATCTTGCCGGTGCAGTGAACGATTATTTCGGTCGGGGTGCTGTCGGTAGTCAAACCTAGTTCGGAGACCGGAACAGGATTCGTGGCCATAACAACCCTTCTCAGTCTAATACCCAGGCGAGTTTTGGCACGGCTCAAATCGACCGAATTATACTGCCCGTTGACGGTTTTGCAAGGCCAAGCTGCATCTGCGAACAATCAGAGCGGAGTGATGCGCACCGCGTTGGGCTCTGGCGCGTAATCGAGTTCGTTCCTCGTCGATGTCTCGGGCATTGTTCACTCCTCTTTCCTCAACGCGATTCGGCTTCCGCACCTTGATACCGCTATTAGCTTCGGAAACGAGCAAACTGCACGGTCAGCGATTGGCAAACTGAGCTTAAAGGCAATCCTTGTAAACGGCACCCACAATTGGTTCCTGCTTCACAGACCCAGGTCATCGACTTTCACCCGAATAGTGATGAAGGCCGCATCTGAGCCGCACCCGAACGGGGCGCACCCCGTGGTCTGGATTGAGCCGAATGCTTGAGAATCTATTGAAAATGAAATACCGTGCGCAGTGAAGAAGTGTTCCAGTTCAGTTTTGTCGGAGCCAATTTTCAAGGTCTGTTGGGCGTCACGCCTCAAACCCTCTACTTGCAGCCTTAGCACAGCGCCTCTTTGACTGCATCGGTATTTCCTGAAGCCAAGCCAACTGAAGCCCATGATAGCGACGATGACGGCAGGTTTCACTATCTGAGTATCCAGTTCGCGCCACGTCTCTGCAAGAGATGTCGCCGTCAGTGGCCGATTCAGCTTTGCTAATCTTGGGGGAAACTCAATTGACATCTCCGCCCCTCGGGTATCCAATGACGTCGCACACCGGCCATTCCCCCCGAGAATCTCAAAGCATCTAAGGAGACGATCTATGAAGAGAGCCTTGACATGGTGTTTAGTCGGTTTCGTTTTATTGGTGAGTGCCGCATGGTCGCAAGCCCAGAAGACCGGCGGGACCGAGAAGGCGGTAGCTGCATTAGAAGAACAATGGCTTCAAGCGCAAAAGACAAATAATCCCGATCTGCTCGCCCCGCTATTGGCCGACAATTTCGTAAGCACGTCAAGCGAAGGCAAAGTCACCAGCAAAGCCGAGTCGTTAACGCTTGCGAAATCCACCAAATACAGTAGTGCCGAGTACAGCGATTTGAAGGTGAGTGTTTTTGGCGATACGGCCATCGCGACCGGCGGCGAGAAATTGAAGGGGACTGATCCGTCGGGCAAGCCTCTCGATGTCAATGAGCGTTGGACCGATACGTGGGTAAAGATGCCAAGTGGAAAGTGGCAGTGTGTTGCGAGTCATCAGTCGCCAATCAAAATGTAGGCAACCGCCCAGGCTTAAGATGGAAGTGGCCGCCGCCACATCTGGCGGCCATTTTCTTTGTCTATACTTGGTCCCGATAAGTTGCATTACCGGGTGCGCCGTGAAAGGCGCTGGTCCACACCGGAAGTAACCCCCGGGAACTGGTTCGCTCCACCCGGTAGCAATCTCCCGTGGGCGACATCGTGAACCTTTCTCCGAGTGCGGATGCCTGAGACAGGCCTGTCCGGTTCGATGAACGGGTGTGGAAACGGAAGCATGCGAGTTGGCCGGCAAAAAATTCCAGCTTATAGTTAGCGCATGGATTCCGCCGAGCAGCCACTAGCGACTAGGTCTACAGTCGGCACGAAAGCCATCGGCATTTTTCTGCTGTTCGGGGCTCTCATGTCGTCTCTCGCCGGGGCCACGTTGGTGTGGCGTGGCACCACTCTTGATCGAATGTGGACGCTCAATCCGCGTGCTTTCCGGGAACTCGCACCGCACGGGAAGGCAATAGGGATTCCGTTCCTATTGCTCGCCGTTACGCTTGCCGTCGCTGGGATAGGTGGGCTTAAATATCGTCTTTGGGGCTGGCGGCTGGCCGTGGGGGTCGTCGCGACGCAAGTTTTAGGAGACTTGGTGAATGTTTTCAAAGGGCATGTCGTCGAAGGTGGACTCGGGCTCGCAATCGCCGGAGCGCTGCTCTTCTACCTGCTGAGTGCGAACGTACAAGCAGTCTTTGCGAGCCGGAACCACGCTGAATAATTAAAGCCGCTTGCGAAGGTAGTCGAAACCTAGGTAGCCGAGCACACCAGAAATGATGGCAATGCCTAGATTAGTGGCCGAGAAAATATCTGTAAAAGCGAAAGTCAAGCTCTTACCCTGGCCATTTGTACGAGTGAACTCACCCATCAGAAGATTGGAATAGAATAGGAAGACTATGAAACCGACCTCAATCAGCGCTTTCCATGTCGGCGTCAACTTTCGAGGTACCTTCGGATTTGAAGCCATCCGCTGACTATACCAAAGCCCCCTTTATGTAGAAGCCGAATCGGATGTCTGTTTTGCGGAAAGGAATTTCAATTCGCCGTCGTTCGTGGCGTGGCCCCTTTAGCGGGCGATGTCCGTTCGGCGGGCTCCCTCCTGATTGCGTCGCGTAATCGGAAACTTGAATCCACATGGGCGGTTTAGCGCGTTTTACCAGGACTAAGCCCCACCCTTACAGACGCAACGGCTACACGAGCAACGAAAAACCTCAACCAAGGCTCGCGGAGTCTGAGGCTCTGGAACTATTGGCGTCGAGTGAGAAGAATCACTGAGCGGGAGTTCGCGGCTTTGAAGACTTCGACGGAGATGCTTCCGCCTTTTTGCACGCTGCGGAAATAGAATCGAGTCTGCCTGTGCCGCTGTCTCCCAAGGAGACTCCAGGTTGAATCGGCAAAGCGATGGTCTGGGTATGACAGTGAACCGTAAGGGTTGTGGGAGCGTTTGATGCTTGATCTCGCGCCAATCGGGTTGCGGCGTAAAGTTCCTGGACAGTTCTTTGCCGTTGTGCGCTAAACCATCCGGCCCCGGCAGAGTTAGGAACGCGCTGTCCGCCCTTGAGCGATCCTGCCCATCCGCACCGGATTATCGGTACCGGACATGTCGAACGACACCCCACCCGCCGCATTCGTCGAAATTTAACGTCCCAGTCCCTTCGGAGGCCTTGCGTCTCTCACTCCTTCCGTCCATTCCCGATCACCTAATCGGGCAAATGGAATCAGGCTGGTCTGTGGCATTGATCTTCAGAGTTATTTTGAGTTCGCACGTATTTCCGTCTTTGCATTGCAGCTCGGAAGGCTGTTTGAATCCTCGGGTGGGTGATGGCAATAGGCGATACCTCCCAGGCTCAACGGTCCCCAGATCAAAGCGACCGTCGGCATCCGTCGTGGTCACCTTGACATCGACTTGTTTGCGTTGCGAAATGTATTTCCTCAACTCTACGCGTGAGTTCTTGAGCGGAGCACCCGACTGATCGCTGACCGTTCCGATGACGCGAAACAGTCTGCGTAGTTCAAGATTTGGGTGGATCGTTTCGATTTTGTAGCAATAGTTGGGGTCTATGGGGCCGACTCTAACAACCTGGCCCGGGCTGGACGGGACCCCCATGGCAGCGACGAGAGTCAGCATGATGCCAACTTGAGTTCCCTTCACACTCTTCACGGCAGGCTCTCCTTCCCGTTCCAAAAGGATGAGGTCCGCATTTCACTGGCGTCGCCTCCCTCCTCAACAACTTACTTGTTGCCGGTTGACAGCATACCTCCTGTGCTCGGGATTGGAACTCCGGGACACGTAGGACGGTTCCCTTGTGAAATGCTCGGCGGTGTTGGAGGTGGTGTTATTGTATCGCCGAACGCACCTGCCGCACCGCCTCCCGCTCCCCCGCCTCCGCAAGGGTTCCCGTCACATGGGCACGACCAACTCGATGAGTAGCTCACCATAGCTACCAAGTCGCCGCAAGCTGGACCCGGCAGCCCGATCAATTGATTTTGCGGATCTGTCCCTCCTACCGGCGCAGCCGCCTCCATTACGGTTGTGTGGACAACGCAGACAGGGTAGAGGCAATCGTCCAGACCCATTGTGTGGCCAAATTCATGGGCGACCACTTCCGTGATCGCAGGCGAGTACGTCACCAACGAATTAATCGTCATAGTCGCTGAAAGGAGGTGCGCATTGGGAAAATGCACAAAATTGGTGACCGCACGCGTGATAAGGCCAGGTCCCGGGGGTGGGATGGTGCCGGAAGATGCAGGTGTTGTAATTGAGTTCGGTGAGGCAAGAATGTTCTTCAGCACAACGTTGATGTCCGCCTGACCTTTATTAATGTCGATGACCAGCGGATTGGGAACTTCCCGCCCTGGGTAGGTTTGAATGCGCGGCGTCCATCCGCGCGTCCAAAGGTGGGCGCTGCGCTCGCCCCGAATGTTTGCCAGGCCACGCAGCACGGGATTCTGGCCCTTGCGGTAGAGCTTCAGTTTTTTTTCCACCCGGATGCGGACGCCGACCATGCTCGTTGCAGTGCATCCAGGCCCAGTACGGCCGCCCTATTGCAACTTCGCATAGTCCGCTTTGGCCTGGCTCAGGATGGGGATGTCGGAGTCGGCGTCCTTCCAGAGGGTGAGGAAGTCCTGATAGGCGGCCTTCGCTTTGGCCGTATTGCCCTGCATTGTATAGGCACGGGCCAAACCGAGGCGAGCTAGTCCGCCCCAGAGAAAGTTCGACACCAATCCTCTATGGTCGATGAACTTCTGAAATTCCGTTGCTGCTGCGCTGCCGTCTTTCAACATTAGATAGGCCTCGCCACGCAGATAAACCGGGCATAGGTATACGGCGAGACCTGTTGGTTGGCCAAATTCGATCGTGCCCGCAACCTTCAATAGTTCGACCGCCCGCTTAGGGTCTTTGCCCTGCATTGAGATTGCTGCGCGGATCGTAGGCAGCCAGTATCTCTGGATCAACGTGTCCTGGGGCAATGTTTTGTCGAGTTCCGCCGCCAGCTTCTCCGCTCGCGCCGTATCCCCTGCCCGAGCCAGAACCAATGCCGCTATTGCTCGCACGTCACGGTTCGGCGCCAGCTTCAATGCCGAATCGGCTTCGGCGCGGGCCTGCACGCGGTTTCCCGATCCCACCTCACGCAGCGCTGCCGCTGCCTGGTATGTTGCCGCCGTCTCTTTAGCGTCATTGTGCTGGGCTGAATCCATCGCCCGATGAGTCAGTTCGTTTGCGCTCTTCAACTTCCCATACCAGGCCTCTGTGTCCGCTTGCGTTGCCAGCAGCAGGTCTTCCGTGCCCGGCTTTCCCATGCTGGCCGAAAGTAACTCCGCCATCTGTGGTGCATCGCCCTTCTGAAACGCCAACAGGTAGCGACCCGCGAGCAGGGTCTCACCCTCCAGCTTGCGCTCTTTGGCCTGCTTGTATACTGCCTCCGCCTCATCCAGCCGATTGAGGTTTGCATAGGCGTTGCCGAGGTTAGCGTAGTTGAGCACATCGTTTGGCTCCAGACGTATTGCCTCACGACATTCCACCAATGTCTTTTCCCAGTTTCCCAGGCTGGCGGCAATGAATGCCTGGTCCGTGTAAGGCGCGTTGTCTCTCGTGTAAATCTGCTGCCACATTTCGTACGTCTGCGCCGCCTTCTCTAGTTCTCCAGTCGCCTGCAGATAGTAGACTCCCTCGATACCGAGCCGTTCCCGTTCGCTCACCTTCTCCCGTAGGTCGTAAGCCCTGCGTGCAGTATCGGCCGCCCGCCCGACTTCACTGAGACTGCTGTAGACAGCCGACATGGCGACGTAGGGGATGGCAAAATTCGGATCGAGTTCTACGGCCCGCTTGTAGTAGGGCAGAGCAGCCGTGTTCCCTTTCGCATAGACCATCTTGCGTCCCAGGCTGAAGGCTTGCAGCGCCTCCAGCGATGGTGTGGTCGCTTCCTCTACGGGCGTGGCGTATTTCTGCACCGAGCTGAGCGACTCGCCCAGCTTGCTCCGCAAACTGATTGCGGCATTGTCCAAAGCCTTGAGTACCGCTTCTTTCCTCGCCGCCTGCTCCTGCGCTTCCGCCAGCACGTCGCCCGTGTTGCAGTTCGCTGCCTTCAGGCCAATTACGTATTGGCTACCCAATCCGACAATTGAACCGGTCAGCATCGCCCTGCTGCGCGTGCGCTGACAGACCTCGCGCGTAACCTCCGGCGTTAAGCGGTCACCAGCGGGACGACCCATGAGCTTTAGAGTCTCATTTACCTTCCGTTCGGAAACCAGGTCGAGAAAGGGTGATTGCTCAAGCTGTACCGAGAGTCCCTGCCGCAATGTGTCATCGAACACCGGGTCGCCAGTCGTGTTCGCAAAATCGGCAAGAACAATCGCGTCGGTGGCGCTGAGAGGATGCGCTTTGTGAGCGAAGATTAGCCAGCCGCCGATGGACACGACAGCGAGCAAGACCATGCCTGCAACCGTGAAGGTCACGAGTCTTTTGTCTTTCGTGGTGGACCCATCGGAAGACAGCATCGCGCGTTGTTCGCTGATTTTTTTCGGCAGCACCGAGTTTCCGGCTTTATCGTTGTACAAATTGCAGAGGTGAATGCGAACTCCGTGTTTGACCTCAACTTCGCCAAGATCGTGCAACATGCTGCACCACGCGCTGACTTGGCCGAGGACTTCCGCTTCCGCGCTGGAAACGAGGATGTGGCCAGCATCGCCGCAATCCATCACACGTTGTGCGATGTTGATACCCCCTCCGGCCACGTTACGATTGGCGTTAATGTCCGCCACGCGATAGACAGGGCCCGTGTGGATTCCCATGCGCAGCTTGATCTCAGCATGGCGGCGAAGGATTTCGGTCAGCTCCATCGCGCAGCGAACCGGAGCTTCGGGGTCACGAAAAAAGACCAGCGCCATTCCGTCACCGGTGGGCAAGCGGATCAGTTGATCGTCGGCTTGTGCGCGAGTAAACGTTGAAGTACTGCGAACAGCTTCTTGTAAGTCGTGAAGAACTTGGTGTTGCTGGTCCGTGTGCAGTGTGGAGTAGGCGACGATATCTATAAATAGGACATGCGCTATCTCAAGGGATGGGGCGCTAGGGTTCTGAATATCTATCACTGCGTACCCGCTGAGGGCACGTAAACTGGCAAGAGTTGCTGTGCGAAGTTCGCGCCAACCATAACGCGGAGCCGATCTCCGTGGCGCACAGTTTAGGTTGCGATCTGCGGCAAGTCAACGAACCTTGCAGTCAGATTGACGAAGAGCTGCATTGAGAATGCTAGTGTTATCCGAAAAAACTTCAAATTCCAAAAACTCCCGGTCAAAAAAGGTTGGCTAGACGCTCGCGGAATCCGAAACACTGCCCTCATCTACTTTGGCTGATTTTTGTCGCTATGGAACAGCCGCAACCCACGGATACCTGCCGGATCAACCCGCTATTGCAACTTCGCGTACTCCGCTTTGGCTTGCTTGAGGATAGGGATGTCGGGATCGGCGTCTTTCCAGAGGGTGAGGAAGTCTTGGTAGGCGGTGCGGGCCTTGGCTGTGTCGCTCTCCAGAGCGTAAGCGCGGGCGAGGCCGAGATGGGCAAGAGCGCCGACGGGATTCAACCCAATGCTGCGACGGTCGGTGATTTTCTGGAACTCGCCTGCGGCTTGGCCGCCTTCACGCGCTGCAGATAGGCTTCACCGCGCACATACACAGGATACAGGCCAGCACCCATTGCCACGATTCCCAATTCGTAGGGGGTGGCCGGCTGAAGAGCCTCGATGGCCTGCAAAGGTTCGTTGCGGTTCAGAGCAAGCAGCGCATGCAGAGTTGGCAGTTCTTTGAACTGGACGACCGTATCTTCTGGAAACTGCTTGCTCAAATCATTAGCCAAGACCTGCACCCGCGGCGCATCACCCATCAAGGCCATCGCCAAAGCCACTTGGTATTCCACATCCCGGCCTTTGGAAACTTCGAGCGCCGAAGTGGCCCGCTTCCGGGCCTTAGCTGTATAGCCGAACAGGGTTTCCCGGAGAGCCGCTGAGGCTTCGTAGCCCTCTGCCGTCTCTATCTCCTCTGCATGTTGGGCCGAGGCCACTGCGCGGCGAGAAAGCTCGCGGGCCTTTCCTAGCTGCCCGGAATAGGCGGCCGTATCGGCTTCGGTGGCCAGGAACACGTCTTCCACTCCCCGCTTGCCCGTAGCCCAAGCCAGCTGTTGCGCCATGCCTGCCGTGTCGTTCTTTAAGAAGGCGAGGTAGTACCTAAGCAAGTGTAGGAAAGGGGTATCGAGTTTTTTCGCCCATGCCTCTTCGACCATGACGCGGACCTCGTCTAGACGATTCAGGAAGAAATAGGCGTCGGCAAGGTTTTCATAATCGTTACCACTTGCCGGGTTGAGGCGAACCGCCTCGCGGGCCTCCGCCAAGCCTTTGTCATATTGGCCATGGCCAAAGTACAGGAAAGTTAGGATGCTGTGGGGCGTGACATCTCGGGGAGAAGTCTGCGCCCAGAGTTCACAGGATTGGCGCCCCTTTTCCAGATCGCCTGTGGCAAAAAGATAGTATGAAGACTCGATAAGAAACTTCTCCCGCTCACTCACCCGCTCGCGCAGCGCGTAAGCCTTCCGTGTGTTCTCCGCTCCCAAGTTGAATTCCCCGAGATTGTGATAGCCGACCCCGAGCAAGCTATAGCCCATGGCGAAATTCGGGTCGAGGTGGATGGCGCGCTGAGCCCAAGCCACGGTCGCGGCATTGTCGTCTTTTTCCTGGAGGGCCTTTAGTGCAAGCGTGTAGGCTTGCAGCGCCTGAAGCGAAGGCGTGGTAACTTCTTCCAATGGCGTCGCGTATTTCTGCACTGAGGTGAGCGATTCGCCCAGCTTGCTGCGTAGGCGGACCGCCGCTTTGTCCAGAGTATTAAGCACCGTTTCCGTACCTGCCGCCTGCTCTTGCGTTTCCGCTAGTACGTCTCCCCTATGGCAGTCCACGGCCTTCAGGCCAATGACGTACTGGCTGCCCAGTTCAACAATCGAGCCGGCGAGCATGGACTTGCTGCCCGCGCGCTGGCAGACCTCGCGTGCAACCTCCGGCGTCAACCGCTCCCCGGCGGGACGGCCCATCAGCTTCAATGTCTCATTCACTCTGCTGTCAGAAACCAGGCCAAAAAACGGTGATTGCTCAAGCTGTATCGAAAGTCCTTGCTTCAGCGTGTCATCGAAAACCGCATCGCCCGTCGTATTCGTGAAATCGCCCAGAACAATCGTGTCCTTCTCGGTGAGGGCCGCAGCGGCCGGGTGGGTCACCGTCTCGTGCGAGCGAAGATAGAGCCATCCCGCCGCTGTCGCCTGGAGTTTACTCGCAGGAGTCTGAAAACCTAAAGTCTTTCTCGGACGTACTTCCGGGCATTCCGTCTTTTGGAGGTACGTGATGGGGAAACGACTAAAAATGCTGAAGCCGCCCTTAGGTGTTCGACGTCCTTTAGCGCCGGATGGAGGCTGTCGCTCAGCGTGTTCGATTGCAAGAGAGTCCTTAAAGAGTATTAATTGCATGATTTGGGAGACAGGAAGAGGCTGCCTCGCAGGCTCGGCTTTCGGAATTGATTGAGCGGTTAAGATTCTTGATTTCGCTCGGCGCCGCTCTGAGACGTGCAACCATTCGGTTGCTGTTTGATGGCCCAATGATGTAATATGCAACTCGGAGGTTGCCCAACATGAATGACCGCATCGAGAAGCGCATTGAACTCAAAGCCCCAATTTCGCGAATCTGGCGCGCGCTAACGGACTACCGTGAATTTGGCAAGTGGTTTCGAGTGAAACTAGACGGGCCTTTTGTACCGGGTCAGGTTTCACGTGGCCAGATTACCTATCCGGGCTATGAGCATTTGAAATGGGAAGCGGTCGTGCAGAAAATGGAGCCCGAGCGGCTCTTTTCCTTCACATGGCCCCACCCCAAGTCTCTCAACAAAGCAGACTCCCCACGGGACTATTCTGAGGAACCGACCACGCTCGTCGAGTTCAGGCTAGAGAAGACCGCCAGTGGCACACTACTGGTGCTCAGCGAGTCCGGTTTCGATAAACTGCCTGGGGACCGCCGTCTCGAAGCGTTCCGAAGAAACGATGGCGGTTGGACAGAACAAATGAAGAATGTCGAGAACTATGTCTCACAGAAGCCGTAGCGGTGTAGCTGCTAAAAGACGTACACACGTCCTCATCTTTGCAGCTCTGGGCGACGCAACCCGGCTATCGCTCGTTGCGAAACTCTGTGGGGGACAGCGATGCTCGATCTCGCAGTTGACGAAGCATTCCAAGCTAACTAGGCAAGCGATCACCAAACATCTCCGAGTACTAGAGGGCGCCGGGATCGTGCGGAGCGTCAAGGCGGGTCGCAAGAGTGTATTCGAATTCGACCTGGAGCCAATTGCAGAAGTCAGGGAATATCTTGGTTTTGTCTCGGAGCAATGGGATCAGGCTTTGTCCAGGCTAAAAGCGTTCGTTGAAGATTGAGTGCCGGAAGGCGAGGAATGTGCTTCGACTCTCTGGCCCCGAATAAAGTTTAATCCGTGCCATCAATTCGGGCACGGAACGTGCGACTTTTAACCATGGCCCTTGTGAATTCGTCCGCTGGCATTTCCGGAACTTTTTTCTTCCGAGCGCAGTCAATATCGAATTCCACGCTGGATTTAAACGAGAAAGCAGCACCGTCTAGTCCGTCAGAGACGCCGTACCCGCCGTCGTTGTGACAGATCAGAGCCGGTCAGCCTTGTAACGTTCCGGACGGGTCTGGCAACGCCTACTCCTTTTTTGAAAAGGCATTCCTCCAGTGATCGAAATTCCGCTCTAAGGCTCGGCCGAAGTCGAGGTTATGGTATCGTGGCGGGTCCTTCAATCCGTCGATGGTTGAGATAACTTCTCCAATTTCCTGCCAATCGTTGGGGGCGTAGAGGAGAATGGCCAAAATGAACGAGCCTGTGAAGCGCGATAGTGCGGTGAATACGTCATCGCCCCAACCGGCACAAAACCACCGGCCGGATGGGACGACGACACGTCGCGGGTTAAAAACTCAAGTGAAGGCCAAACTGCGCCGACCTCGGTATGCTTTGTCCCGTCGATTGACCGAATTGCCCGCTGGACAAATCACTGACTGGCTGCGTGAGGTTCACGCGATTGAAGAGGTTGAAGACGTCGGCTCGAATTTCCAAGGCGTACCGTTCTTTGAAACGGACAACCTTGGCGAATTCCGTATTGACGTTCGCCAGCCCAGGACCAATGAAAGTATTCCGGCCCAAGTTGCCCTGGCTTCCGAGTGTCGGTGTTGGGAAAGCCGAAGCGGAAGCGAAGCCTTTGATGAAATCGCTCCTGCTACCCGTCGATACGGCCCCTTTGGCGGGCGCATTCGGGACATCATATCCGTAGCCGTCCGCGTTGAAATCGCCGCTCCCTGGCTTCAAACCGACTACGTTCCCGCTAGAATCCAAAACTGGATTGAACGCAGCGGTGGTATATACCGTGAACGGTAAGCCGGATTGCAGCACGACGATATTGGACATCCGCCAGCCGCCGAGGACCTGGTTCGCTATGCCGCTCTTGAACGGCGAAGGCAGGTTAACGATGCTGTCGATGGTGAACCGCTTCGACACATCGTAGTCGGACAGACCGTGTTGCGACGCGACGTCGAGTGGATTGAAGATGGCCTCGCCATTCGCGGTCCCGTTATCGTTACTGCTCATGTCATCCGTTGCTTTGCCAAAAGTAAGAATCCCCCTGAGCTGCCACGAATGCGTAAAGTGCTTGCTTAGCATGACCGTTGCGTAGTTCCCATCGGCTATGCCGATCGTCCGACCGTAAATGATCGGACCGAAGTTCGGATTCAATCGAGTCTGCTTGCCCTTGTTGACAATCAAGTCTCCCGGGAATCGGTTGACGTCGGTCTGAATGTATAAGTGATCGCTGTGCGAGCCGTTGTAGTCGATTTCAGCGACGAAATCGTGTCCGATATCCTTCTGAACCGCCAGCATCCACACGTGCGTGCGGGGCTGATCCAGATTTGGTTGCACGCCCGATGTGAGCACCGGGATACCCTGGATTCCTCCCGCGGCATTTGTCGTAAACGAAATCCCCGGCGGGACCGGCCATACGGTTCCATCCGAATTCCCCAAAGCATAGCTGAATGCCTGGGTGCTATTGTTCAAATTAAAGGACGGGTTGGCCCAGTTAGGCGGGTTCGTGCGCGACGGAAACGACCACGACCCGTCCGCCACATTGTTGTAAAAGAGGCCGTATCCGCCGCGTACCGCCATCTTGCCATTGCCAAATACGTCCCAGCCAAAACCGATGCGCGGCTCGATACCCATCGGCGTGTTGTTCACGACGTATGCATTCTGCCCGCCGCGAACCGACATCACTCCGGTGCTCACCTGTGCGGCAAAATCGCCACCTGCACCTGGCGTGAAAAACGGAAATGGCGTTGTCGCGTTGTGATAGTTGCCCCAGTGGCCGAAATAGTCGTAACGAAGCCCGAGGTTTAGGGTGAACCGCTTGGTGACTTTCCAATCGTCCTGGAAAAATCCGCCCAGGTAGATCCACCGAAGGACCTGGTACAAATTGGCTTGCTGAGACGGGTTAGCGACATCGACGACCGGTCCGCTCTGTGAAAAAGGCTTGTCTTGCGCGAAATCGATCAGGTTTGCGAAGCCGAAGGTCGGCCGAAGCACCGCCGCCGTAAAGTTATCGTCATCATGATGCCGGTCGATGTCCACCCCTCCGCTCAAGGTGTGGCTGCCGTGCGTCCAGGTGAGAACATCATGCCAATTAAAGTTCTCATGCACCCAACCCGCCGGACCCCACTGTGAAAATCCGGTGGCGCCCGAGATGGTTATATCAGGCAGGTCGCGGTTGTTGGCCGTGCCCGGATTCGATCCTACCGCTCGTACCACCGTGAAGCCCGCTTCGTTCAAGAGGTTCGTGGAGAACGTGTGGGTGTAGTCCAGTTTGGCGTAGAAGCCGGTATTCGGAACCACAACCCGATACAAGGGCCGCGGATCTTGCTGGAGTTGGTTTGAATACGTACGGAACATATCGAAGAAGATTCGATCCTTGGACTGGTTAACGTTGTAGTCCACACGGAAGTGCCATTGATACGCATTGTGGGTGAGACTTTCCGGGACGAGGGCGGTTCCTACTGCGGGCAGGTCGGCGGGAAACGCCCCGGACGAAAAGAACCCGGGATTTTGAGCCTCTACCTGCCCCACCGTCAGAATATTGCTAGTCGGAGCTACTCCTGGAGGAGCTTGCTTGAAGAACAGGCTGGCCAGATTATTCGGAAAGTTTGCCTGAACGAACTGCACAAACTGGGGCGTCTCTACCGTGGCCACAGCCGTTGTGGCGTTCGAAGAACGCAACCCAAAGACGCCTCCAAACACGAAGAGTTTGTTCTTCAGGATTGGTCCTCCCAGCGTGCCGCCGAACTCATTGCGGCGGAAGGCCGGCAGAGCGCGACAACCCGTGGAGCCCGAAGGGCAAGACTGGAAAATCGTACGAGCGGTCAGCGCACTGTCCGTGTGGTACTCCGAGAGTGATCCGTGTAGTTCGTTCGTCCCGGGCTTGGTGAATACTTGCACGTACGCGCCGCTGTAGCGACCCTTGGCCGCGTCGAACGTCGCGCCCGAAATGCGAATCGCTTGAATAAAATCAGGCTCGGGGGACAAGTTCACGACGCCATCACGCGAAGCGCTGTTTATTCCCGAGCCGTCGACGTCGTATTCATTATTCTCTTGTCTCTGGCCAGCGGCGTTGATCTGGTAGCCCGCTTCCTGCTCGAAACTATCGTTGTTCGCGGAACCCGAGCCGAGAGCGCCGCCGCTCGGGAGACCTGAACCCGTCACGCCCGGCGCGAGCTCAATCATGCTGGTGTAAACATTCCTACCAAGCAGCGGGGCATCGTGGATGCTCGTTTCCGAAAGCTCCAGGGACGTGTTGCTCTTGTCCGTTTCAACACTCGCGACCGCACCGGTAACTTCGACAGTGGTGGTCTGGGTGGACAGTCCGAGGACAGGGTGAAGGGTCTTGACTTCATTGGATTCCAACAACACATCCTTCTGAACCCACTGCTTGAATCCCTGAGCCTCGACCTCGATCGTGTACGTGCCACCGGGCAAGGACGCAATACGGAAGTCTCCGCTATCGGTGCTAATCGAAAAGCGGCTGACGTGCGTGTCCTGGTTGGTGACGACCACCTTTGCGCCGGCAACAACCGCATCGCTCTGCTCGGTCACCACCCCGGTGAAACCGCTATTGAATTGCGCGTTCGCGGGGGCTGCCAAAATGATCAAGAACGGAATAAACAGGATGAATGGAATTCCCAACGACTTTGGACGTCTTGCAAGTTTCATCGATTCTCCCCCTCCTAAGAAAACTTACCTTTGGGCCGCTGCAATCCTGGGCCTGTTTTGTTCTTCGAGCTTCGCGGCTTGCTGCTGCCTTTCAAACCGATCAATCAACGCTTGGCCTTCCGCTCTTCTTCCCGTTTTCAGATAAAATCGGCCCAAGGTGTACTGCGCTGGTGCATGGTCCGGATCCAAGCGCAAGCACGCGACCAAGTTCTTTTCGGCCAGCTTGGGCGCTTTGTAGACGTACAGCTTTGACAATTGGTAGTACGAATCCGCAAAGGACGAGTTAAGCCGAATGGCGTCTTTAAAGGCTTGTTCCGCCCTCGCCTGAAGCGCGCGCTCGGCACCGTCGTGCTGTTCGATTTGCACCAGTACGGTCCCCAAGTAGTAGTGCATGTAATAGTTGGTCGGGAATTTGGTGATTGCTCCAGAAAGCGTGGCTGCCGATTCCTGTAATTTCTCGGCGTGAGACTGGACGATGGCCAGGCTCAAAAGAGCGATGCCGTTGTCGGTTTCAAGCGCAACTGCTTCGCGCAGGACTTCTTCCGCTTCATCCAAGCGCGCCAATTTTTCCAGAACAGCGCCCTTCTGGACCATGAGGCGGTAGGAATTCGGGATGTGCTCCAGTCCAACGTCGGCGGCTTCCAACGCGAGCGGGTAATTCTCGTAGTCGGCGCAGAATGTGCTGAAATCGAGATAGTTCTCTTCTTTTTCGGGTTCGAGTTTCGCGGCCATTTTTAGCGATTGGAGCGCCAGCTCGAACTCGTGATTTTCTTCCGCAACATGAGCGAGAAGATTCAGCGATTCCGCGTCCGGCCGAGCGGCAACGCGAACCTTGAGGATGCTCAAGGCCTCCTGGGTGCGCCCTAGCCTGTCCAGGACGGCCGCCCGCTGAAATTCGAGCGTGTCCGGCGAACCTCCCATTCGTTCGGCCTTGTCGAAATCGGCCAAAGCGCGCTTGTCTTGACCTAGTTCCGAATACAGGACGCCGGCCTTGACATATTCACTCGCGCTTACGCCGCGGAGTTCATCCAGACGGCTTACGATCAACGCCGCCCGCTTTGATTGATGGAGTTCGTAAAGAGAATTAGCGAACGAGATGATTGCGTCTGGGTATTGATATAGAAGGCTTCCGGCCCTCTCCGAAAAAATCACTGCCCTCGCATACTCCCCGCGCTTGGCCGCGATCATTCCAAGAAAGAGATCGGCTACCGGTCTGGATTCCTTCGACTGGTCGGCTAGTCGTCGAAATTCGGACGCCGCCAGATCGTCTTGCCCTAGATTGAAGTGAGTGATCGCCAGATTCTTCTGCGCGGGAACAAATCCCGGATCGATTTGCAGGCCCCTGGTGAAGAAGCCTTCGGCAGTAACAAACTCCCCCTTGAGGCTATAAGCGGCCCCAATGGCGTCTATAAGGCCCACATTCCGGGGATCAGCCGCCAGTCCCCTGTCAAAGGTTCGAATTGCTTCGTCGAGGTTACCTTGTCGAACCAGTCGCACACCCGTGTTGTACGCGCGCTGAAATCGGGTTTGGATGGAAACACCTGTTTCCGACGCCCTCTGCGCTCGAACAGGAATCGGCGAGAAGGCGACGCAGGAGAACACCAGCAACGCCGATGCCAGGTAAGCTGGGTGACCGGAAACTGCGTGGAGCGATGGGACAGGGATTCGAGTTCCCTGGCAGATTGCGCGGATATTCGACACGTTCCACCCCGAAAGACAAACTATGTCCCGGTACGACGGCGCAGGCGACGAGGACTGCGCAACAACTACCGGCGAACTGCAACCGACAAAAACGCACTGGGGAACGGCCAAGGTCAGCCCAGACTTGAAACGTTCCAAGTAATAGCTAGGGCAAAACATCAGATTCTACCGCTAACAGGCGTTATTGACGGCCACCCCAGCCCAGCGTGAGCAAAAAAATAAAACGTTTCAAAATAATTGTCAAGCACGTTTTTTTAGGGCATGATGATTCACGTTCCCGAGACTTAAAGTTTTTTGCTGAAATGAAAATCGCGACGCTTCTTGAAAGAGCAAGGACGGCAAGTGCCTTGCGTCTCGATAGGGAGACCTGCGCTGCAGACTACGCAGTCCTTTTTCAGTTGGGTGTGCGGCGGGCGATGGACGACTACTTCATTAGAGGCTATGAGAAAGCGAGACGATCATGTATCAACCGGAAGCATATGCCGTCGCACTTGTGTTCATGATCGGGAGCATGCTTTGTTGGGGTTCGTGGGCCAATACCATGAAACTCACGCCCGGTTGGCCATTCCAACTCTTTTACTGGGACTACGTCGTCGGAATTATTTCCGCCAGTTTATTTTGGGGACTAACTCTTGGCAGCGCCGGTGGAGGGCAACTCTCATTTCTAAGTAACGTTCGCAGCGCTGACAGTTGGCACATTTTATTCGCGGTTCTGGGCGGCGTCGTCTTCAACATAGCGAATCTGCTGCTAGTAGCGGCGATTGAAATCGCAGGGCTCGCAGTCGCGTTTCCGATTGGTATCGGACTCGCATTGGTCGTCGGGGTGCTCCTGAACTATGTCGTTTCACCGATTGGCAATCCCGTTCTTCTCTTCGGCGGCGTTCTGTTGGTCGTCTTCGCGATCGTAACTGACGCTCTGGCATACCGCCGACGGGAAACAACGCAAAAAGCTTTGAGTGCACGCGGGCTTCAGATCAGTCTTGCCTGTGGAATCCTGATGGGAACTTTTTATCCACTGGTCGCGAAAGCGATCCGAGGAGACAACTCGCTCGGACCTTACTCCGTGGCATTCTTCTTCGCTATTGGTACCGCGCTTTGCGCGATCCCGGTGAATTACTTTTTTATGCGCAAACCCCTGACTGGAGGCGCCCCGGTTAGCCTGCGCGACTATGTTCAGGGACGCGGAAGCTGGCATTGGTGGGGGATCCTGGGCGGGTTTATTTGGTGCACGGGAGCTGTTCTGAACTTTGTGGCGTCACATGCGCATATCATCGGGCCAGCGATTTCGTACACTATCGGGCAAGGGGCAACTATGGTTTCCGCGATCTGGGGCGTTTTCGTGTGGAAGGAATTTGCCAATGCCCCGAACGCTTCGCGAAAACTCATTCCCTTGATGTTCATATTTTTTCTGGTCGGCTTGGGCGCTGTCGCCTTGGCTCCGGTAGTTCCTCGATGACAAAACAAGAGTTGTATCGAATGACGTGACCATATTCGACAGCACCTTGCGAGATTTGGAATGGACATGCAGAAGAGACTTGTAGTTGTGGGCAGCATCAACATGGATTTGGTGGCAGCAACGGAACGTATTCCGCTTGCGGGCGAGACGGTCTCCGGCACCAGTTTCCGCAGTTTTCCGGGCGGAAAGGGTGCGAACCAGGCCTTTGCCGCCGCGCGCCTCCGCGCCCCGGTCAGCATGATCGGAAAAGTCGGGAACGACGCATTCGGAGCCGAATTGAGAGCCAGCCTTGATGCTTCGGGCGTCGACACCGCAGCTGTGGGTGTTGCCCCGACGTCGTCCGGCCTTGCCCAGATTACGGCTGCCGCCAACGGAGAGAATGCCATCGTGGTGGTCGGCGGCGCTAACTCCCATCTTTCTCCACGCGATCTTGACGAGCAACTGGATCTGATACGCGAAGCCGGCATACTGCTAACTCAGCTCGAAATCCCGTTCGAAACTGTGGAGCATCTTGCTGTCATAGCGCGACGTGAGAGCATTCCTCTGGTCCTTGATCCCGCACCTGCCCGGCCACTGCCAACATCTCTACTCCGGTGTGTGGACTGGCTTACTCCAAATGAGACGGAGACTTGTTCGTTGCTCGAGGTTAAGGCGCAGGAGCTAGGTCAGAAAGAGCTCGACGAAGCTGCGACCCTGTTGTTGCAGCGTGGAAGTAGGAACGTTGTTCTGAAGTTGGGAAAGCGCGGGTGCTACCTTGCGTTTTCGGACGGTAGACGGATCTTGGTCCCCGCATTTACGGTGCGCGCGGTGGATACGACCGGGGCAGGCGATGCCTTCAACGGCGCTTTTGCGGCAGCGATTTTGCAAGGCAAAGATCCGATCAGCAGCGCCTCCTGGGCTTCAGCTGTTGCAGCGATATCGGTGACTCGACACGGAGCGCAGCCGTCCATGCCCACGCAGGAGGAGGTTGAAGTCTTTCTGGCAGAGAATGCGGATCTCCAGCGCACTACGTAGAGACTCGGCGACCCGAAGGCCAAGCGGTCAGTCCGAAGAGAAAGCAACGTTGAGGATCACTTGCACGTGGCCATTGTTCCTTATTCTAGTTCTCGGCGGTCGATTCCTCGCCGAGCCACAAGCGGGTTCGCACGACTTCGCCGAACAAGACAGGATTGTAACGCGTTTGAGTCGCTCACTTGGGGAGCACCAGAAAAGTGTGGGCGATGGAGTATGCCAGTCTTGCCACGAAGAGACGTTCAAGACCTTCCTGAAAACTCGTCATCGCAGCACTTCTAATCTTCCTGACGAGATTTCAATAGCTGGAAAATTCAGCGAGGGTAAAAACCGGATGAAGACCCTCAACCCTGAGCTCTCCTTTCGAATGGACGAAAAAGACGGTCACTTCTATCAGACGGCAATTCTCGCGAAACCCAGCCGCACCGCTCTGCGAACGGAGCAGTTCGATATCGTGGTTGGCTCGGGGAGGAAAGGCCAAACCTATTTATATTGGAAAAACGATAGATTGTATGAGTTGCCCGTCTCGTATTGGACCGAACTAGGGCGATGGGTCAACAGCCCGGGCTATGTGGACGGATCCGCGGACTTTGACCGTCCCATAACGCCAAGATGTGTCGAGTGTCACGCGACTTACTTTGAGGCGCTTGGCCCTTCGCCTGCCGACAATCGCTTCGACAAGAGCAACTTCGTATTGGGAATTTCGTGCGAGCGGTGCCACGGATCTGGAATCGAACACGTGCGACAACACGGGGCGGGCTCTCAGCATCCGAACGGCGGAGAAACGATGGCACCTGTGGGCTTAACAAGAGAGCGGCAGCTTGATGTCTGCGCGCAATGTCATGGCGGCATCGGTGAAGCAGCCGCTCCGGCATTTTCGTTTGTGCCGGGTGAACGCTTGTCGGACTACATCAGTCTGCATCGACCAGCCCCTGACGAGAGGGTGGATGTTCACGGTAACCAAGTGGCGCTTCTCGAAAGGAGCCTCTGCTTTCAATCGTCACCTGCAATGACGTGCTCGTTCTGCCACGACCCACACTCTCCCGAGCGATCGGCTGCGAGTTACTCCGACCGGTGCATCGCATGTCACCAACCACAGAAATGTGGACTGTACGCGAAACTTGGACCGCAGATCGCGGCCAATTGCGTGGACTGCCACATGCCTGTGCAGGCCTCCAATTCGCTCGTTTTCGATGATGATGAAATCCGGGCCGCGGCTCGGGTTCGGAACCACTGGATTCGAGTATATCCGGAGGAAAAAGGCGGGCCACGAAAGCAATAGCGTCCCTGCGAGAGCTGCAACCTCTCGATCTTTTCAAAACACACTTTGCCGACGACACCAACGTGCTGTATCACAACGGCGGAAGGCTTGAGAAACCTTTGGAACCTGCGAACATCGAGCCGATGCAATTAAAAGCTTTCAAATGAGAACCCGGCAACGGTCATTTTTGTGTGGTTTCGCGCTCGCACCGCGGTTTTGCAATGGACATTCTATTTTGAAACGTTTTATATTGGCAGCGGTTGGTTTGAGTATCGCAGTCAAGTCAGGAGGGAACGTGATCTCGATCATCGTGCGCTTAGTCCTGGTTCTGCTCACTTGCGTCTCCGCGGTCGCTGCGCAGGACACCAAGTTTCAGCCCGAGGGTCAGCAAATTCCGGGGCCCAGTTGTCTGAACATGAGAGGCGCTTGGGAGGGCGGGACAAAGCCTTGCTCCGCCGAAGAGCATGAAAGCTGGCTCGCCGACGTCCGCCACTGGCGCGATGAACGCCGCATTCGCATCGGCTACGATGGGTCGCGCTACGACCTTCCCGCCTTGAAATGGACGCAATCCAGCTTTATTCAACCGCAAATGATGGTCGAGGATCGTTTCTTCTACGATCCCGTCGCCAATCGCTACACCGTGGATCGCTATCTCGAGGATCTGGATAAGCGTTATGGCGGCATCGACGCCGTTTTAATCTGGCCAACCTATTCCAACATGGGGATCGACAATCGCAACCAGCACGACATGATCCGCTCCATGCCGGGCGGGGTGGCCGGCGTGCGTCAGATGATCGCCGATTTTCACCGGCGAGGAGTTCGTGTCTTGTTCCCTATGATGATGTGGGATCAGGGTACCCGTGATCCCGGAAAACCATGGCCCGACGCGATCGCATCACTCATGGCGGAGATTGGCGCGGACGGCATCAATGGCGATACGCAAGACGGCGTTCCGCGGGCATTTTCCGAAGCAGCGGAGCGCGCCGGTCACCCTCTTGCGTTTGAGCCGGAAGGAGGCCCGCACGATGAGGGGATTGCTTACGATGTACTGACCTGGGGGCAGTATAAATTTGCATTCGCGCCGAAGGTTGACCGTTATAAGTGGCTAGAGCCACGGCACATGGTAAACATTTCCGATCGCTGGAACCGAAACAAGACCGATGACCTGCAGTTTGCCTTCTTCAACGGTGTGGGCTGGGAGAGTTGGGAAAATATCTGGGGAATCTGGAACGGTATTACGCCGCGTGACGCTGCAGCAACCCGACGCGTCGCCACCCTTGAGCGCGGCTTGGCGCCCTTTTTGGTAAGTCAGGATTGGGAACCGTTTGCTCCGGTGCTGCACTTCGGCGTATTTGCGAGCCGATGGCCCTTGGGGGAGGACACGGCGTGGACGATCGTAAATCGCAATGAATACAACGTCTCCGGACCCCAAATCGAGCTGCCGGCAGTGGAAGGGATGCACTACTTCGATCTCTATCATGGAGTGGAACTCACTCCCGAGAGTCGGGGCAACAAGATCGTCCTGACGTTCGATCTCGCTCAGAAAGACTACGGAGCGATTCTCGCAACGAAAGCGGCTTTGCGCGAGTCCATCAAGGGTCTGATGACAAAGATGAAGGCCATGACGGCTACGCCGCTCACCGCCTTCTCTCATGAGTGGGCCTTCTTGCCACAACAGATCGCCCCGATGACCGCAACGAAGCCGCCCGCCGGAACGCCAGCCGATATGATAAAAATCCCCGCCGGTGACTTTCGCTTCAAAGTGCAAGGCATCGAAATTGAAGGATTCGACGATGTCGGCGTCGATGTGCAATATCCCTGGGAAGACTCGCCCCGCCGCTATCACGAACACGTGATGAACGTGAAGTCGTTCTGGATCGACAAATATCCAGTAACCAACGAGCAATTCAAAAAATTTCTCGATGCTACGCATTACCATCCCAAGGACGACCTGGATTTTCTGCTCGACTGGCAGAACGGCACGTATCCAGAGGGCGGAGCGGACAAACCCGTGACGTGGGTCGCACTCGAGGATGCGCGCGCCTATGCAGCGTGGGCAGGCAAACGCCTCCCGCATGAATGGGAGTGGCAATACGCCGCGCAAGGCCCGGACGGACGCCTATATCCTTGGGGCAATGATTGGGACGCGGCGGCGGTTCCCGTGCCAGACAAGGGACGCACGATGCACGGCCCGGATAGCGTTACGGCGCATCCGAAAGGCGCAAGCCCGTTCGGTGTGATGGATCTCGTCGGCAATGTCTGGCAGTGGACGGACGAATTTCTTGACGAGCACACGCGCGGGGGCATTTTACGTGGCGGCAGCTATTATCAGCCTCAGGGATCAATCTGGTATTTCCCGCAGGCGTACAAGCTTACAGAACACGGCAAACTCGCGTTAATGGCAGCGAGCAAGGACCGTTCTGGGGCTCTGGGCTTCCGCTGCGTCCAAGATGCGAAGTAATATGAGTGGTATCGTCTAACTTTGGATTCGAATGACGAATGTAACAACTATGAAGCAGATAGCCGAGCGTGCCCAAGTCTCACTGGGTACCGTGTCGCACGTCGTCAACCATACAGCGCCCGTTCGAGAACGCCTACGGCTGCGGGTGCTAGAGGCGATTCGCAGTCTTGGATATCAACCTAGCCAATTGGCGCGCGGACTACGGCGAAATTCCACAAACATGTTGGGTATGGTGATCCCGGACATTACAAACCCCTTCTTTCCAGGCGTCGTTCGAGGTGTGGAGGATGTTGCGTTCAAAGAGTCTTTCCGAGTTGTGTTGTGCAACACGGATAACGATCCTGCCAAGGAAAAAGCGTACCTTGACGAGCTACGCTCCTATCGACCCGCCGGGCTTTTGGTCATTCCTGCCGCCGAAAGCAACCTCTCGGCAGAACTCGGCCCCCCCACACCCACTAGCGTGCCCGTCGTCTGCATTGATCGCCGTCCCGCAGACTGGAAGGGTGACGCCGTCATGGTCGCCAATGAAGACGGAGCCTTTCAAGCGACGGAACATCTTTTGAAGATGGGCCACACTCAGTTAGCGGCAATCGCGGGCCCTTCCCACCTCACAAATGCGGTGGAACGTTTGGCCGGATTTCGCAAGGCGCTCGCAAAACACGGAGTGCGCATTGCGCCGGAATACATTCAGGAAACGAAGTTCGACCGGGACAGCGGCTACCGAAGCGGGATCCGCTTGCTCAGCATGTTGCCTCGTCCGACGGCAATCTTTGCATCAAACGACCTGATGGCTTTGGGAGCGTTGCTGGCGGCTAGAGAGCTCGGATTGCGTTGTCCCACAGATGTCTCGATCATTGGATTTGACAATCTGGACCTGGGAATGTTCACGGATCCAGCACTTTCATCGGTACATCAATCCGGCTATCAAATGGGTGCCAGGGCCGCACGCCTTCTTCTGGACCGTATCAAGGGCAAGAAAGGCCGCGCGCAACAGATTGTCTTGCCGACTGAACTCAAAATCCGTAATTCCGTGGCCTCGCCGCGAATGCCCAATTCCGCGTAGTTGACAATCTGTCCGCACATCCCCCAAAGGATGCCGCCGACGAAATTACGAGCGACGAAGGCCTCGAAGGTAATGAAGATACTCGATCAAATCACCGGCAGATGAAGTACATGCCGCGTTGGGGTGGGCAGCTCGAGAAATTCCGTGAGCGTACGAAATCCACTCTGACGCTCCCACAGAATCGCCGGGCGTAACCTGCGCCTGCCTGTTCTGTGGCAGAATGCGGTCGTGTTTAAGCGCCTGACCGTTCGTAAGGAATGGAAGTTCTTCGGCGTCCCGCCGAAGGCGGATCCGGGCCTCGCTACCGCTTGGTGGGGGCTCCTTCTTCTCAGGGGAATCCTGCCGGCGGCATTTGCGATCGCCATGGGTGTGCTCGTCGGCGCGGTGCAACGCGGCGATTCTCTCGCCGGTCCGCTCGCTCTTGCCGGCACGATTTTCGTGCTGCTCCAGGTGCTCAGCCCGATTCATCAAGCGGCCAGCGCGAACCTTGGTGACCGCACCGCCGCATGGCTGTACGACCGGCTCACGGAAGCCTGCGTGCGGCCCCCAGGCATGGGGCACCTCGAGGACCCGTCGCTTACCAGCGACCTCACCGTAGCGCGCGACTTCGACCTCGGAATGACCGGCCCGCCGCTTTCGATCTCCCTGGACTTCATCGCGAGCAGTATGGTCGAGATGGTCGGCGGTCTCGCGTCGGCCGTGATTCTCGCCAGATACGCGTGGTGGGCGCCGATTGTTCTGGCGGGTGCGTGGCTCGGGACACATTGGCTTCTGCGGGAAAGCGCGATCTGGCGCGACCGCAACACCGAGGAGGTGCGCGGCGCGCAGCGGGACGCTGATTACGCCTACCGGCTGGCCGTGGACCCGCCGGCGAGCAAGGAACTGCGACTGTTCGGCCTCGCCCGCTGGACGATCGACCGTTTCGTCGCCAGACGCACGCGCCTGCACGAGCTTCAGTACGCAGCGACACGTCTGCGCGAGCGTCCTGTCCTCTGGAGCATGCTCCTGGTCATCTCTGCGAATGTCTTGGTGTTCTGGCTGATTGCGAGCGCCGCCTCCCATGGCCGGATCAGTCTCGGGGAAGCCGTCACCTATGTGCAGAGTGCCGTCGGCGTGTCGATGATCTCGTTCGGCGGATTCAGTTGGGCGCTTGACGGAGCGGCGGCCCCGGTCGCCGCGGTGCTGCGGCTTGAGCCGGCGATGCGTCCGGCGGGCGCTCTCGGCTCCGGCGATCGCCCTGCGGGCCGGACGCCTGCGCGCGAGATTCGCCTCCGCGATCTCACGTTCGCGTATCCCGGCGGGGCGCCCGTGCTGGAGCACTTCGATCTCGCGATTCCCGCCGGCTCCTCGCTTGCCATCGTAGGACAGAATGGCGCCGGCAAAACCACGATCGCAAAGCTGCTGTGCCGGTTGTACGACCCGCAGTCCGGTGCCATCGAGATTGACGGCGTCGACATTCGCGAGTTCGACCTCGCTTCGTGGCGTTCGCGCGTCGCGGCCGTCTTCCAGGACTTCCTACGCCTGGAACTCCCACTGCGCGATAACGTTGCACCGGGGGGCGCGCCCGATGATGTCGTGCGAGCCGCGCTCAAATCGGCGGGTGCAACAAATCTAGCCTCTCTAGGCACAGTGCTAGCGCGCGGGTACGAGGACGGCACCGATCTCTCGGGCGGCCAATGGCAGCGCATCGCGCTCGCCCGAGCACTGGCGGCCGTCCAACTTGGCGCCGGACTTGTGCTGCTCGACGAGCCGACCGCACAGCTCGACGTGCGCGGCGAAGCGGAGATCTTCGATCGGCTACTCGCAGCGACGCGTCACTGCACGACCATCCTGATCTCGCATCGCTTTTCCACCGTCCGCCATGCCGATCGCATCTGCGTGCTTGAGCGTGGCCGGGTGATCGAGCTCGGCACGCACGACGAGCTCATGGCGCTCGCGGGGCGCTACCGGACCATGTTCGATCTGCAGGCGCAGCGCTTCCACGTCCCGGATGAGGAGGGCACAACGTATGACGTCCTCTCCTAATCGAGATCACGAGATCGAGCCGCTGCCTCCCGCGCTGTCGTCCATGTGGCGATTGTGCAAGCTGGGTTATCGCCACGAGCCGCGCCTGATGCTCGCGGCGTTCGTGCTGTCGCAGCTCGCCGCGCTGCCCGACGCGCTCCTCGCGCTGTGGCTGATGCTGCTTGGCAAAGGCGTCCTCGAACACCGACTCGATATGGTAGAGGGCGCAGCGATCGGCCTCGCCGTGTCGACGGCCGCGACGTGGTTTCTCCGTACCGTCAGCACACGCGTGCAGCGCCGCTTCCGCGACAGAGTGACGATTGCGCTCGAATCGCACGTCGCGCAACTACAAGCATCGGTCGCGACCATCGCGCACCAGGAGCGCCCGGAGTATCTCGATCGGCTGTCCATGCTGCGCACTCAGGTGTTCGTACTCGACCACATGTACATGTCCGTGTTTTCCACGCTCGGCTGGATCCTGCGGTTAGGCGTGACGATGGCTTTGCTCGCGTCGATTCACCCGGCGCTCCTGCTGCTCGTGGTGTTCGCGGTGCCGACGGTGTTGACATCGACGTGGCGACCCGAGGTCGAGCGATCCGCGCAAGAGCGCGGAGCGCAAAGTGGTCGACTGGCGCGTCACCTGTTCACCATCGCCACCACCGCGCCGCCTGGGAAGGAAGTGCGGGTCACCGGAATCGGAGAGCGGCTCGTGAACGAGCGCCGTGCGGCGTGGGAGCGTTGGTACCGACCGGTGGCGACCGCTCGATGGGGTTCTGCGTTGTGGCACGCCCTGGCGTGGGCGATATTCGGGTTGGCCTATGTCGGCGCGGTCGTGTTTGTGTCCTCCGGGCTTCGTGCGTCAGCCAGCGCCGTGCTGCTGGTGCTCGCCGCAGGTGCGCGGCTGTCCGCGTACATCGGCGCTACGGTCGGTGAGATTGGATTCCTGCGGGGATTTTGGATGGACGGCTCGCGGCGCCTCGCGTGGCTCGAGGACTACGCCGCGTCTGTCGCTGCGTCAGGCGATCTGCCGGTTCCCACCGTGTTGCACAGCGGGATCCGACTCGACCACGTGTCGTTCGCCTACCCCGGTACCTCCCGCGTGGTGCTGGACGATGTGTCGGTGACCCTGCCCGCAGGCACGGTGGTCGCGATTGTCGGAGAGAACGGCGCCGGCAAAACGACGCTGGTCAAGCTGCTCGCGAAGATGTACGAACCGTCGTCTGGATCGATCCTCCTGGACGATACGCCACTCGCGCGCGTGCCGGCCGCCGATTGGCGCGCGCGCCTGGCCGGCGCGTTCCAAGATTTTTTCCGTTTTGAATTCCGCGCCAGGCACACGGTCGGTTTGGGCGACGTCCCGCGCATGGACGACGAGCGTGCAGTGCTCGCGGCCGTCGAACGCGCCGGCGCCGCCGATGTTGTCGCCCGGCTGACCTCAGGCCTCGACACGCAGCTCGGCCCGACCTGGCCCGCCGGAGTTGAGCTGTCGTTCGGACAGTGGCAGAAGCTTGCGCTGGCTCGTGGCTTCATGCGCGATGAACCGCTGCTGCTGGTCCTGGACGAGCCGACCGCCGCTCTCGACGCAGAGACAGAACACGCGCTGTTCGAGCACTATGCCGCTGCGGCACGCGGCACCGGCGAGAGTGACAGCGGCCGTATCACGATCCTCGTCTCGCACCGTTTCTCAACCGTGCGCATGGCCGATCTGATCGTCGTGCTCGACGGCGCCCGACTCGTGGAGGTTGGCACGCACGATGATCTGATGGCCAAGGGCGGCCAGTACTCGGAGCTGTACAGCATCCAAGCCGCAGCCTATCGCTGACCGTTTTTAAAAGAATGGTGGTGGACCGCCGGAAGCGACGCAGGTTCTCTTCCCGAGCCTGGGCCGTCAACAACCCCAGTCTACTCGGGTCTTAGGAGCCGACGTTGTTTTTGAGATCACCGGCGAGACCCGGCTCGCGGTTCATTCGAAATTAGCCGCCGCGAGGCAACCTCGCTTGAGGCTGCTCATTCCAACTGGGGCAGTGATTCGCTTCTGTCGAGGTGTCCATGCAATCCATAGTTTCAGACCTGCGCTACTCCGTTCGCGAACTCCGAAAGCGTCCCACTTTCACTCTAACCGCCGTTCTCTCCCTCGCGTTAGGTATCGGCGCCACCAGTGCTGTCTTCAGCGTCGTTTACGCCATCCTCATCGACCCATTCCCCTATCCCCATTCCGACCGGATCATGGAGCTCGAGATGCTCGACAAAGCCGGCGAGGACCGCGGTACTGGCTTCAACGGCCTCCAGATCGATCAGCTCCGTCAAGCGAAATCATTGGAAAGCGTTGTCGCGACGCAAGGCTGGAATCTCACCACTACTGACGGCGAGGTTCCTGAAGATGTTCGCGCTTTGGGAATTTCGACCGAGTCCCCAAACCATTGGGGCGTCCCGGCCTTGATGGGCCGCTGGCTGATCCCGTCGGACGCCGCGCCAGGACAAGAACCCGCATCCGTCGTCGTCCTCAGCTATCAATTCTGGCAGCGCTACTTCATGGGTGATCCGAACGTCATCGGCCGCAAGCTTCAGCTGGTGCACAAGCCATACGAAGTGGTCGGCGTCATGCCGCCGCGTTTCAAGTGGGGCGAGAACGACGTCTATCGCCCGGTCAAAGTCACGCACGACGAAACCATTGGCTTCAGTGTTTCCCTCAAGCTGCGCTTCAACGTGACCCCGTCTCAAGCCAACGCCGAACTGCAACCCCTCCTCGAACAATTCGCCAAAGAACATCCGCAGTATTATCCCGAAGCGTTCCGCGTCAATTTACGAAGCATCATCGACGTCTACGCGAAGCCTCTGGGCGCCATTCTTTACCTCCTGCTCGCCGCCGTCGCTTCCCTTCTCTTGATCGGCTGCGGCAATGTCTCGATTCTTCTGCTCGCCCGCGGCGCCGAGCGCCAGCACGAACTCGCTGTGCGCGCCGCAGTGGGCGCCGACCGCGCCCGCATGATCCGTCAACTCCTAACGGAATCGCTGGCCATCGCTATCGCCGGCACCGCTCTTGGTTTGCTCGTCGCGTGGCGGGGCCTGGCCCTCATCGTAGCGTTCCTGCCTGAAGAATCCTTCCCTGCCGAATCGGTAATCAAGATCAACATCCCGGTCGTCGTCTTCAGCGTCGTTCTCTCCTTTGCAACCACTCTCGTTTTTGGCGTTTGGCCGGCCCTCCAACTCTCGCGGCCAAACCTCGCGCAGCTTCTTCAAAACGGTATGCGCCGCATCGCGGGCAGTTCGCACGCGCGCCGCACCCACAGCGTCATGGTCGGCGCTCAGGTGGCGCTCACCGTCCTCATGCTCACTCTTGCCAGCACCGCCGGCAAAGGCTTCCTTCACCTTGTAAATACCGATCTCGGCTACGATCCGCAAAATTCCATGTCTCTGCCCATTCCCGTTCACGAAAATTCCCACATTCCTTGGCAGGACCGTGCCGAATATTTCGAGCAGCTCCGCGCCAGAATCGCTGCCATGCCGCAGGTCGTCATGGCCGGCATCTCCACCGACGCGACGCCTCCCTGGAACGGCATCGACCGCCGCGTCGAGATCATGGGCAGCGCCAACTCAGAAAAGCCCGAGGTGCGCCTTAACTTCATCAGCTCGGAATATTTTCCCCTTCTGCGCATCCCGCTCGCCCAGGGCCGCCTCTGGGACCATGCCGAAATCATGCGCGGTGCCGCTTTAGCCGTAGTCAACCAGACGATGGCCCGCCAATACTGGCCCAACGGCGACGCAATCGGCCGCGAACTTCGCATCCTCGATTTCAAATCCGAGCCGCCCTTTTCGCCGGCAGCGCCGGGAGCCGATGGCTGGCTGCAGATCATCGGCATTGTTGCGGACGCCCGCGATGACGGCTTGCGCAAGCCAGTAAGACCCGGCCTCTACGTCCCGTACACGCTGCAGATGTGGATGTTCACTCAGATCCTCGTGCGCACGCGCGTTCCTCCGCTTTCCGCTCTCCACGATGTCCGCGCCCAGATCGTTCATGTGGATCCTGACCAACAGGTCATGGAGGTTCGCGATCTGCATCGCTGGATCACAATGCTGCCCGAGTATGCGCAGCAGCGTCTGGTCGCCACGCTTTTCGGCCTCTTCTCCCTACTCGCATTGGCTCTGGCCGTAGTCGGCCTCTACAGCGTCGTCTCCTACAGCGTAGCCACCCGCACGAGCGAATTCGGGATTCGCATGGCGCTGGGCGCTGAGACCACGGACATTTTGAGCGCTGTACTTTCGTCCATGTTCATCAACGTAGGGGCGGGACTCCTGGCTGGCGTCTTGCTGAGTGTGATCTTCGGTAAGTTCGCTACGAGGTGGGTCAACGAAAGTTCGCGCGACCCCCTGATCCTCGGCGGCGTGACGCTGTTACTCGTCACGGCCGCACTCGTTGCGTCCGTAGTCCCGGCCCGCCGCGCGGCCTCGACCGACCCTCTGGTGGCCCTGCGCTACGAATAGCTCATGGTTCTTCGAACCACAACGAACCATGAAAGAAGCGAGAAACGGACGGCTGAAAACGAAGGTGGCAACAAAACTCCGAAGATGTTAGGCACCTATCGTGTTGTCGGTCACGTCGCTGGTGCGATCATCGAAAGCTAGCGCAGAGTTCTCATCAATTCCGCAAGACGGTCCAGTTTTTCCCGAGAAATAGTCTCTGCCACCGTGGAAAATGAACATAGCGCAGGCATTTTAGAGATGCCCAATCTGGAGCTCGAAGCGAACATCTCTTTTGGTAAGAAGAAGTTTAATGCTCCGTTCGAATTCCTGGTTGCAGTGTCTCGCTCAATTCCTGACCTTGTCCTCGACGGATTTGTAATTCTCGAGCGGCTCGCCTCTCAAACTGGGCCAGCTTGAGCGTTTGCTGGACGGGAATCGGGTATTTGGATGCGAGCAGCTTCTTTTTGTCCGTCACCTTCAGATTCAACTCGTCAAGCACCACTGGCAATCCTTCCTGCCGCTGCAAATAGATTCAATCCAAAAGCGCCTTCTCGGGTTCCGCGATCTTGTAGAAGCCGTGCCGGGTCCGCTTTTCCTGGAAGCCCCAATACAAATGGTCTTCGATGTGGCGATAGACAATGCGAACGCTTGGCGTCCTAAACCGTCGAGGAAAGCGGGTTGTGGCACACGTCAGGCCGGACTGACTTTGCGTCGATATCCCCCATTCCGCCAGCGCCGACTCAAAGGAATATACGCACGCGGTCTCAAAATGCTGACAAGTTCACGGAGGTTTGTTCAAGTTCCCGCTGTAATTCCTCGAATCGGTGGCAGCCATTTCAGCGTATTTCAATGGCTCGAGGGGGTCCGGGCATTTACGAACCAGTTCGCCCGCTGTCGTCGGCCAGAAACACGAAAAACTGACCGCGACCGGCTACCAGTGGGAGACGGGCGAGCATTTAGGAGCGCTTGGCAAAATGCCCATCACTTACTTGACCGGCTATCCACGCAAGCGGGTAACCTAAGTAACTAGTTGGTGTTCAATGCGGCGGGCTCGGACGGAATTGGTTCCGACTGCGTCCTAATCGTTGGCGCTAATTCGAGCCTAGCCTGACCGCAGTCTTGATGCTGGTCAGAAGTTTCCACACTTCGGTCTTGGGAACGACTGCACAAATGCCGGCTTCCTTGGCGGCACTTTCGATCCCAGCTGTATCTAACAAAGTGAATAAAATTAGCGGCACGGTGGGGTCCGATTCAGACATCCACTTGGCGGCTTCGATGCCGCTGATATCGGGCATGCCTAAGTCGATGACGACAACATCTGGCCTGAGTTCCTGAAACTTCTTGACGCCCGACCAACCATTTTCCGCTTCGCCGCAAACATCCCAGTACTGCGAAAGTATAATTCTGCGAAGAATTCGACGAGTCGTCTCTGAATCATCAACGATCAACACTCGAAGTGCCATCCCCAACCCCAGATGCCATTCATACACGGAGGATAATGTCACGGCTATACCCACTTCTACTTAGGCCATTCGTACAGTTCTTAAAAAAGCGCTCCGGTACTTGGCCTCCGGAATGTGGACAAGGGCACGTCGGAGCAGTTGCTCAGGCGTCGAAGCGAGTGTGCCTGCGCACCGACTGAAGGATAACTCGCATGATCCTGAAGTCTGGAACATGGACAAAATCGGCGACCGGAACACTCGTGAGGTTATCTGACTAACCAAAGTTCGCTGCAAGTCCACATCATCAATCGCGATTCCGATGGCCGAACCACGCGATAACGGTTGCCACGCCCGCGTCAAGCGCGAGGCCCAACCCGACCGATTGCACCAGGGTGCCGACTAGCGGGCCAACGTCTTGCGGATGTCGGAGGCGATCGGCTCTACCAGGCGTAGCGAATACCCCAACCGAGACTAGCGCGGTAAGAAGAAAGCCGATCAATGCGGTCCAGACCCATGGCGAGTCAATGTATACGAACATTCGGCGGAGCTACACTTTGTAGCGGATGGCACGCACTGCCTGGTCGAACCTCTCTGGACGGTCAGAGCAAACCGGTCGTGACCAAGATGGGAATTCCAGGTGGCAGTCTAGGATAACCTTTCGCGCCGGTCATAACTTGCACAAGGATGCCAAAAGCGCCCATCCAAAGTCCCACAGCCAAAGCCTTGTGAGTGGCGAGCCAATCTCTTAAATATCGCGATGTTCGGTGGTACTGAATTCTTTACTTTGCATGTCCGTCCCTACTACTGCGATAGGCGGGGGAAAATCGAATGCGCCCGTGCTCGCTCTTAAGCGCCCCGCAAAGCGACAAGCGGATCGACTCGACTGGCACTGCGTGCTGGCAAATAGCAGGCAACCAAAGCAACGGCGAGCAGAATCAGCGACGCACCGCCGAGGCTGACCAGATCGCCACCGCTCACCCCGTACAGAAAACGAGATAGCGCGTGCCCGACCACCAATGCAAGCACAACGCCCAGGGCCAATCCGGTGAGCACCAATGTCATTCCCTGCCGAAGTATCATCAGCCAGACATTTCCTTGGCCTGCTCCCAACGCCATGCGCACGCCAATCTCCCGCCGCCGCTGGTTCACGGAATACGCCATGATGCCGTACAACCCAACCGACGCGAGGCCCAGGGCCAGAAGTCCAAAAACGCCCAGCAGGTCCACCGCGATCTTCGACCACCATAGGGCCTGTTCGATCACCTTGGAGCCGGTGCGAATGTCCTCCACCGCGAGTCCGGGGTCGATGCTGTGAATTTGCTCCTGGACGCTCGCCAGAATCGTGGTGGGATCGTGTTCGGTTCTGACGTAAAGAATCATACCGTCCGAGAAATTTTGCCGCAGTGGGATGTAGATGCACGATTGGGGCGGCTCACCCAGCGTTTGATAGTTACTGGTCTTCACGACCCCGACGATCTGCAGGAAGCCCTTCCCGTGCGGTAATTGCACGCGCTTGCCCAGGGGATTCTGGTTCGGCCAATACTCCGCAGCCACGGTGTCATTGATAATTGCGACCGGAGCCGAAATGTCACGATCATCCTGCGTGAAATCGCGCCCCCCCACGAAAGGGATGCTGAGCGTAGAGAAGTAATCGAGGTCGATGGTGTTTACAACCGCGGAGATGGCTTCCGACTTCTTGCGCTGCTCTTGGCCTTCAATGACCATACCGGTCTCCTTCCGGCCCCACAGCGGCAGGTTGGACGCCCAAGAAACCGACGCGATGCCCGGCACGCTAGAAACGTGCTCACGCGCTTGTTTGTAAAACTGCTCGGTACGCGTCTGGTCGTACCCTGCTTGACCCGGATATAGCATGAAGATCGCAAGATGCTTCGTTTGGTAGCCGGGATCGATGGTGTACTTGTGCTGGATGCTGCGCAGGAACATCCCGGCAACCACCAGCAAGACAAGAGAAGCCGCGACCTGACCCGCGAGGAGTGTGTTGGCCAAGCTAAGGTGGCCTCGACTGCGGCCAGCGGTACGCGTTTCTTCCTTGAGCACTTCCGAGACAGACGTGCGCGAAGAGCGCAAGGCCGGCACGAGTCCGAATATCAGTCCGGTGATTATCGCGGTTACGAAGGCAAAACCAAACACCGCTGAGTCGATCCTGAGATCGGCGAGATTTTGCGCATATTCGGCGGGACGGAGCGACGAGAGAATTTGACATCCTCCATAGCCGAACAGGAATCCGAAAATGCCGCTCAGAAGCCCGAGCAGAACACTCTCGGTTAGCAACTGACGTATTAGCCGCCCGCGTCCAGCGCCATGCGGACCGCGATTTCCTGACGGCGGACCGTCGCGCGCGCAAGAAGCAAATTGGCCGCGTTCGAACAGGCGATCAGCAGCACCAGTCCTACAATCGCCACTAGCAAAGCGCCGCCGAACACGAGCCCCTGGCGTTCCGGACCATACGCGGCTTCGGTTAAGGGCCTGACAACGATGGTTTGCCCTTGATTGGCTTCAGGATGCTCGTGATCTAAAGCAGCGGCCTCAATCTTCATCTCAGCCTGGGCTTGTGCAAGCGCAACGCTGCGACCAAGTCGGCCCACACCCGTAAACAAAGGAACCGCTCGGTCAGTCAGAGCCCGCTGTTGCTGGGAGGGCAAAACCTGCTCCGCCATCATGGAGGGTACCCACAAATCCGGACCAAAGACCGCGTACAAGCCCTTGAAGTCTTTGGGCCCGATGCCCACGATGGTGAACGGTATGTCGTTGAGCTTAATCGTTCGCCCGATGATGTCTGGGACTCCGCCAAAGCGGTTTTGCCAGCCTGAGTAACCCAGTACGGCCACCGGGTCCGCACCCGGCTTGGCATCCTCGTCGGGAAGAAGAACCGTCCCAGGTAGGGACGGATACCGAGCGTATCGAAATAGTTGGCGGTCACCAGCTCCATGAAAATTCGGTGTGGCTCGGCTTTGTCGGTCATAGTCACGGCCATCGGGCTCGAATGGCCCGCCAGACTGCTGAAGGCGTGAGTTCTTTCTCGAATATCTTTGAGGTTCTGGAACGAAAGAGCTTGCAGATCGCCCAATTGCGCGGTTTTCTTTGCCTGCGTAGTGTTCAACGCGACGAGAGTGGAAATTTTCTCGACCGGGAGCGGATTCAACAGCAGAGTATTGATGACGGTGAATACTGCGGTATTTGCGCCGATGCCCAGCGCCAGTGTCAGAACCGCCACCGCCGTGAACCCCGGAAATTTCCGCAGCGTACGCGCGGCATAGCGCAGGTCCAGCAGAAAATCCCAGAAGAGTTGTCCGCTGGCTAGCGCTCCTTCCGGGACCGCAATATGAGCTGAAATTTCTTCGGCGGGTCGAAGCTCGAATGCTAGATCGGTCGCATCTAGTTCGCCAATGACATCGCGAAAGGCTTCTTCGTGTGTGAGTCCCTGCGATCGCAACTCGTCGTAGCGGTCCTGCAGATCGTTGGACAATTCATCGAGGATTTCCACCTCTCTCTCAGGTTTGAGATTCGATCCAGCTAGCCGTTTTTTGATTTCGACCTTCCATTCAAGCATGTTCCACTCCCGCGATTCGCCCTACTGCCCCGACGAAGTCCTGCCACTGGAGGCGCTTCGCCGCCAGAACTCGCTGTCCCTCAGTGGTTAGCCGGTAGTAGCGTCGCCGCCTTTGATTTGCCTTTTCAACCCAGCGTCCTTGAATCCAGGCCCGGTTTTCGAGCCGGTATAACAGTGGATATAGGGAAGCGATGTGGAAATGAAGCGTGCCCCCAGAGCGGATGTCGATTAGTCTTCCGATTTCGTACCCATGACGCGGCTGATCCTCAAGCAAGGACAGAATCAGCAGTTCGGCACTACCTTTTTTCCACTCATGCTCCACAGCGGAGGCCATATATGTCGCTCCCACATATCGATACGCATAGGTACGACGAGAAATTTCACAGGAGCAAGTTTTTTATGGAGGATCGAGACACTTCTGAAGTACCGAGGATGGCGCAAGAAACGACCGCCCGCGATGCCGCGAAGTGAACTGCTGCATCGGTTGTGGGTGAGCGAAGAGGTTTTCGAACCATTGCAGCATACCCGCAATTCCCGCGCTGAAACTGGTCTCGATTAGCTCAGCGACCGAATCGAGGCTGCCCGGTAAACCCGTCCGTAGCCTCGCCGCGATGGCTAACCTGCGGCAGCAACTCTTTTGAAAGACGCGACCGCGCTGTCCGTCTTGTCGAATACCTCAAACAGAGTAATGAGCCTTGTTATCTGGAGCACCTCGGTTGCCCGACGGCCGACCCGGGCAAGCCTGATGTCGCCGCCGATTTTCCGAGCCGACGCGTACAAGGCCACTAGAGTACCCAGGCCGCCGCTATCAATGTATGTGACATCCCCGAGATCGAGCACGATTTGGCCGGATTTGTTCAATAGTTCCTTCACCAAAATTCGCAGAGACGCTGACTCTTCCCCAAAAAAGATCGCGCCGCTTAGATAAACCACGTTCACCCCATCAATCTTGCTCGTAGTCGCGTTAAGCGCCATGAGAACCTCCCGCCACAGTCGTTTTTGCGAGGGGCAAACCTTGACCGAGCTGTAGCATCAAGTCGAGAGCGTCCCATCTTGCGTAGGAATCAAGAATCTTGCCATTTGTGATGAGGTGAATTGTGATTCCCTCTACCGACACCTTCCTGCCGGTGGCGGGAATGTCCATGAACTCGCCTTTGTGAGTTCCGGAGATAATCCAGGAGGCCACAACCTTCCCCTTTTCGGCGATCATGTCTTCAATCGAGAAATGTAGGTCGGGAAAGCTTTTCGTGAGTTCGACCACCCGCCGTTTGTACAACTTTGGACCTACTTGAGCATCCGATGCGAGAGGGTCATTGAGCGCGTGGCTTGGAGAGATCAACGCGTCGATAACTTCCAGCCTTCGTTTATTCCAAACTTCGTCGTAGAGGCGCCGAACGATGGTCTTGTTGTCTGTGGGCATGAGGACTCCCCTCCCTCGGAAAGTCTCATCCGCTTCCTTGAAGATGGAGCCGTGCCTTACGGGGTAAATTGAGGAGCGGCTGGGGGTAAGGCTGAGGAAAGCGTACTCTCAAAGAATCAGCCTTGCAATCAGGTCCAAGCCACTCGGTGATGGCCCTTACTGCAACTTCGCGTACTCAGCTCTGGCCTGCTGCAGAATCGGGATATCGGGGTCGGCATCTTTCCAGAGGGAGAGGAAATCCTGATAGGCGGTGCGCGCCTTAGCCGGCTCGCCACCGGCCGCAATTGCGCGTCCCTACCCCAAAATGCGCCAAAGAGCCGACCTGTGAGTTCAATGCTGGGGTGGTCGAGGATTCTCTGAAATTCGGCGGCGGCTTCCTTGGGTTGGCCTGCTGCGAGCAAAGCGCACCCGCGCAGATACAACACACTCAGCACCGCAAGCGGCGGATTCGGCTGGCCGAGTTCGTACGCTTGGGCAGCACGCAGCTCTTCCACGGCTCTAGCTGGATCAATACGGGTTCACGATGGTGCCCTCCGGGAACTCGGCGGCCAGTTTTTCGGCGATCGTTTGCCATTGGAGTGTGGCCCCGGCCCTTGCAAGGACCAACGCAGCCACACAGCGGGTATAGCGAGCGCCGGTAGCGAAGTTGGATGGCGGAAGCAGCGCGTCGCGCTTCCGCGGAATTGCCGAGTTCCGCTTAACACAATGCTTCGTTCAACACCCATCCTGCCGCCACTTCCGTCGCGTCGCCCCATTTGATTAGGTAATGGGTTCCGCTCTGATATTTTGCAAGGTTGTTGCGTGAATGAAGCTCAAAAATTACATCGAGCTCTGTGTCGCCGACAAACGGGGCAAATCCTTGTAGGTTCGCAGCAACTCCGATCCCCGCGTCAGGCTCAGGATCCGCTTGCACGGCATAAACGTATTGTATTGAAGCATCCAGCAAACAACCGCCCGTATGGTCCCACAATCGAGGATTGACATCGTCAGTAAAAGTAAGTAAAAGAAATAAAGTGAAAGTATTCGAAAGCCTTGCGCTTGTCCCCGAAACGTGATTCCTGCTCCGCAGGGGGGTGTTCAATGTGTTTGACAGCTAGTGATCGCAGCCTGAGGGTTATTGCCCTTACTCCCTTTCTGTTTATCCTCGCGATGTGGTTCGACGGCCCTGTACGGGCGCAGTCCACCTATACGTCGCAGTTGACAGGTGTCGTCAGCGATTCTTCCGGAGCGTTTATTCCTGGTGCGAAGGTTACGCTCAGCGACGAAGCTACGGGGGTCGCGTCCACGTTCACGACCGATAGCCGTGGGATATATGTGTTCACGGGTGTGCGTCCTGCTGCTTACTCGATCCGCGTCCAGGCGGCGGGCCTCGCGCCACAGGAGCGCAAAGGACTCGTTCTCGCGGTAAATCAGCAAGCCACACTCGACTTTGTGCTCGTACCCGGCAGCGTCTCCGAAAGCATCACCGTCACAGAGCAAGCTCCGCTGCTCGATACCGGCAGCGCTTCGCTTGGCACCGATGTAACCAACGAATACATCCGTGACATTCCTCTGCCGGATCGTAGTTTCTTCGGATTGGTATTTCTTGCCGGTGGCGTGACGGAAGCCGCAGGGTCGGGCATTCAGGATTCTTATCCCTCAGGAACGAATTTTGTCTCGAACGGGCAGCGCAACGCCACCGCTGAAGTGCGTATGGATGGCGCCCTTACCAGCGCTCCAGAGCAAGGGGAGGGCGGCACCACCAACGTCTACTACCAGCCTTCGGTTGAAATCGTTCAAGAGTTCAAAGTAGAGAACAACAGTTTTTCTGCAGAGTACGGTAACAATGGCGGAACCGTTGTAAATCTAGTCCTGAAGGAAGGTGGCAACAAGTTTCACGGCAGTGGCTGGTGGTTTGGCCAGCGCTCCGCATTGGATGCAAACGATTTTTTCAACAATTCGGCGGGTGTTCCGAAACCCGACCACTCGCGTGATCAATATGGCTTCTCGTTAGGCGGTCCCATCCGCAAAGACAAAACCTTTTTCTTTGTGGATTTCGAGAGAGTAAAAGTGAATGACGCAGTCAATATTTCCGGTGTCGTACCAACTGCAGACGAGCGCATTGGTAATTTTTCCGGCAGCGGTGTTTCCATCTTCAACCCCTTGGCTTGCAGTTCAGTAAATAACGGGCAGTGTGCGAGCCGCGCTCCGCTTGTAGGCGATGCGTCAAACGTCGACACGCAGGGGAATTCTCTAAGTGGCGTCCCTAACGTAATTCCACAAAGCCTGATAGATCCAATCGGGCAGAAAATCATCAATTTGTATCCGATACCCAACGTGCCCAATGGCAACGGCTTCAACTATCGCGCCTCCACAATCGCCGCCAGCGCTGGTTATCAGTTTGATGTGAAACTGGACCATCACTTCAACGAAAACATGCACTTGTCTGGCCGCTACAGCCATCTTTACTCTGATTTTTCGACACCTTTCATTCTCGGCGACGGCACGGACGCGACAGGCAACACCATCAATGACGGTCTCGCCGGATCAACTCTGGTACATAACGCCGGAATGGAATTTAATTGGACGTTGGCGCCCACCGCTCTGTGGACCAGCCGTTTCGCCTTGGATCGCGTCACTTCCCCGGGAAGATCGGTGGGTCCAGGCTTTACCTCCGTAGGTCTACCCGCAATCCTTGGTCAGGCCAACGGCTTAACCCGCATGCCTACGATTCAGATGGACACCAGCGGATCTGCGAACCAGTTGTCGCTCTTCAATCAATGCTGCACGGATACGAGTTTTGCGCACACTCTGTTTTCCTATTCCTCTGCGGTATCCTTTGTGCGCGGTCGTCATACTCTGAAGACGGGTTTCGAGCAGCGCCAATTCCTGAACAATTTCGGACAGCCGAACTACCCGACAGGTAATTTTTATTTCCCCCAGAACATCACCGCCAGTTCGCCGACGGATGCCACCACCGGAGATTCTTTCGCCGCGTTGCTGCTCGGCTACGGCGACCCCGGGAGTTTCATCAACATCCAGCCCTCGGTCGCGGACAAGTCTTGGGAGACCGCGTTTTATCTGCAGGACGATTTCAAACTCAGCTCCAAGCTCACATTGAATATTGGTTTGCGGTATGGTTGGAGTACCCCTTACACAGAAAGATTCAATCACCAGCAGTACAGCGATTTCTCTGGCAACACAGGTGTCACTGTCCCCTTGCCAGACCCGCTGAATCCCTCGGTAACCACCCCCGCCAATTTGAAGGGCACGAGTGTTTTTGTGGGGCAACAAGGATTCGGCGGTCACTTGGCAACCGATTGGCGAAATGTGGCGCCTCGTTTCGGGTTTGCATACTCTTTGAATCCTAATACTGTCGTGCGCGGCGGTGCTGGCATCTATTACGGTCTAAGCCCTGCCACGAACTTCCAATACACCGGCACGGCCTTCAGCAGTCAGGGCAACGTCTTCTTTACCACGGATGGATTCCAAACTAGAAATGCAACACTGGAAAATCCGTTTCCTAACGGCCTCCCCTTACCCCAAGGCCAGACCCAAGGCGCAAATCCCAATTGGGGATTCTCGAACGCCAACAATCTGGGTACGGAAGAAGCTCGGAACGCCAACATTTATCAGTGGAACTTGGGCGTCCAGCACCTGTTCCCCTGGCAGCTCACAATTGGCATCGACTATTCGGCCAATCGCAGCAATCACCTTCCCTGGGGCGGGGACAATGTCACGACAACCCGTAACAGAAATTTCCTTCCCTCGGACCTGCGTGCGGAAATTTCCGCGGCGCAACATGCCTTGGATCCCAATTGTGATGCCGACGGCTGTGTAACCTCTTATCTCAATCAACTCGTGAATAATCCCTTCCAAGCTTTTTTTGTCCAGGTGCCTGGGCAGCCTGCTCCGATCTACAACGAACCGTCCTCGCTCTATAATCAGTCACAAATCCCTCTAGTCGACTTGTTGCGGCCCTTTCCACAATTTGCCGGGAGCTTCACGGGTCTCCCGAATCTAGGAGCGAATTCGTTCTACAACTCGATGCAGATTCGATTCCAGAAGCGAGCCAACCACTACTTGAGCTTCGAGGGAAATTACACACTCTCTAAAGCTACGGATGATTCCTCGGCGGGCTTCAATGCGTTTGTGGGCACTCTCAACGCAGGAAATGTACAGCAGCTTGACCAATTGAAGGCCGAACACTCCATCAGCGCCAACGACGCAACACACCGACTCGTTTTCGCAGCGATTGCCGACGTTCCGGTGGGCCGTGGACGATGGCTTGGAAGAGACATGAATCGCTTTCTCGATGGCGTCGTGGGTGGTTGGAGCATCTCGACCGTCGTTACATTCCAAAGTGGGCAGCCATTGGCGTTTGGAACCAATGGCACCTCCGACGGATTATTCTTAGATGGCAATCAGCGCCCCAATCTCACCTGCAGCCAACTCTCAAGTGGCATCAGCTATCACCAGGCCGCAGCCTCAGGTCAATCCGTTTTCAACGCAAGTTGCTTCGCTTTCCCTGGGGATGAAGCGCCGGGCAACGCGGCTCGCTATATCTCCACTCTTCGTACGGACGGGATTCACAATTCCGATCTTTCCTTCAGCAAGGAATTCACAATCAAGGAAGGAATGCTCGTGCAGATACGCGGTGACTTCTTCAACTTCACCAATACGCCGCGCTTTGCGGCTCCTAACACTACCGTCCCAGACTTGCTGACGTCTAATTCGAGCTTTGGCTTGGTGACTTCGACAGCAAACACGCCGCGACACACGCAATTTGGGGTACGTTTCCAGTTCTAGGTGATGGCGAATACATTGGCACGAGTTGCTCCGGCGGTGTTCCTGGCGTGTCTGACCCTAAGTCTATCGCCAGGTGCGGAGCCCCCCACGCAAAACTGGACGCACTTTGTGCGCATCGGAGCGTACGGGCTCGCACCCGGCAAAGCGGAAGCCATTGTTCGCGACGCGACCAAGGGGCACGTCTTTGGAATCGAAGTGGACAATGACATTCCCGGACGCTACGAGAGTTTCCTCGATCCAAAGGAAAAGCTGGAGGCCATCCGCGCCGCTGCAGATGCCGCACACAAGGCGCACAACCGGGCCTTTGTATATATTGCCGGTACGGAATGCATCACCGCGAATGCGGACAAAGCGTCGCATTCCGTGCTGAAGGATCATCCCGACTGGCTCCAGAGGAAGCTGACTGGCGAGCCGGCGGTGTTTACTTCCGGCGCGGCATTCTGGATTAGCCCTGGTGATGAGGATGTCTGGATCAGTCCCTATGTAACAGAGTGGCGCAAAACGTACATGGAGCGCGTCCGACAAATTGCCGCGACGGGTATCGATGGAATCTACGTCGATATTCCCTATTGGATGACCCACTTCGAAGGTTGGGAGAATTCATGGGCCAGCTTTGATGACGCCACGATTGCCGCCTTCCGTGAAAAGACAGGGCTGAATGCCCGTAAAGACCTGAAGCTTGGCGATTTTCACGACGGAAACTTCCGAAAGTGGATCGATTTTCGTATTGCCACACTCACAAATTTTCTGAGGGAAATTCGCGAGAGCGCCCGAGCGGTCAACCCGCAGATCATGCTTATTCCCGAAATCTACCCCGGCATTGAAGAGGAATCCACACGCGTCGGCGCGGATGCATATGAAATGTACGGTGCAGCCGATGCCGTCGCGCATGAGTACGAATTTGGCTCCGGCGACCACGTGGCCTCGTCCAGGACGCAGCTCGATTGGTTTCTTTATCAAGCCGGGATGTTGAGTTTCCGCGCTTTCGCACAGGGCAAAGCGACCTGGCTTTTGAACTACTCCTGGGATGGAGACAAGAATGTGGACGCGCGAGAAGCTATGAAAACTCTCGCGATGTCACAACTTGTCGTGGGCGCGAATTTTTGGGATGCACCGGGCCACTCGATGGCGGGCTCGAACGATGAAGCCACGCGGGCAGAAATTTTTCAGTGGATCGAAGAGAATGAGAAGGCGCTCTATCTCCCCAGGGTGCCGATGCAGCCTATCGGTGTCTATTTCTCTCCCAAGAGCAGGGACTATGATTCCGAGAATTTTCTGCCTTCCTATCGAGGCCTCCTGGTCCTTCTGCTGCAAGCCCATCGCGAATTCCAAGTGGTCACGCCGAAGACCCTCGCCGAATTTTATGGCCAGTCCCTAGTTCTACCAAACGTGAGCACTCTAAGCTTCATGGAAAAGGAGGCTCTGCGGAATTTCCACGCGATCGGAGGCCAGATTGTAATCACTGGGCAAGACGCAACGGACCTCGGCAGTTCCGCACGGATTATCCGCATGGCCGACTGCCCCGCAAAAGCATATCTTGCGGGATTACAGCGCGATTTCGCGCAGGGATCGCAGCAGGCGCGAGAAAGCTTTCTTCGTGCCTTCAAACAGAAACAGGAGGTTCTGGTTGATGCGCCCTCCACCATTGCCACAAACTTTGCTCGCGTTAGCGGAACACCCCACATTTTTCTTGCAAACTTTGCCGGTCTGATGCCTGGCAAAAGTGCTACGCCGGTTCCCGCCTCCGGGATAAAAATCAGCGTTTTGGCAGCGGATGAAGATTCTCTGGTATACCTTCCTTTTCTGGGTAAGCTGCAAACTCTGCACGGCGTGAAAAACAGAGACAGGATGGATTTTCTTTTGCCTCCCGTTGCGCGCGGAGCCATTGCCTGGGTGCAACGTCGGAAGTGAGACATAGGTCGTGACTCCAGTCGTTACATCCGGAATGTGTTTCGAGCCAAAACGCTCCTCCAGTTTTGATAAGCGAGCAAGAAAAAACAAGAACACGCCCCAAAAGAAATACGCCCGCGTCAGATTCACGCCGCTTGATTGGCGCCGGCATCGCGGACCTGAGGACACTGGCGGGCACAAACTTTCGCCGGATGACAACTTGGCCGCTTATCCCGCATCCTTTATCAACTGGCGTATTTTATCGCTGTTGTCTTGGCATTGAACCTCATGCTCGTCCACGGTCACGATTTGGCACTTCCCTTCAACGTCTTGAAACCAGATGATCATATCCACGTTCAAGAAACACAGGACTGTCTGTTCGGGAAGGATTCGGTTAATCGAAATGAACGCCATCGTCTCTCCTTTCGACTCTAGAAGCTCGGCACGAGTCGTCCGGCAGCCTCTGCCGCCAAAATCCATGCGATGTTGAAGTGTAGTGACGCTCAAAATTTGACAAGCCAGTACCTCAGCTCTTATACATCAAGCGCCGCTTCTACTGTGGGCAGAGATTTGCGTTCAATCAGAGAAGCCAGTATCCATATGCGACTTGCTTTAGCGCGAATGGCAATTTGGATGGTTTTTCTCGTCGTTTTCCCTTGCCCGCTGTTGGCGCAACAGGGCTTGGCAAATCACAACGTTCTTCGCCGTGATCGGTCCACATCGAGTCCGGCGCTCGCGCATTTGCAAAAAAGGGCGGTTGACGCTCGTGGATTCCCGCCCAGGTCGGATGGGTCGTCTCTTACAACGTTGTACAAATACAGCCAAGCTCCGGTGGGTGCGAATTCGAGCCTGATTTTGCGGGACTTCCTCCCTTTCGACTACCCCTTGTTATCCGGCTTCACTCCGACCAATTCACCCTTCTGTTTCCGCAACGAGGAGGCTTGGGGTTCTTATCCCTATCTCGTCGACCAAGATTCCCGCCTCGCCGAAGCTACACAACGCAAATCGTCAGCAACCAGGATTCGGCCATCGAGGCCGTTCTACGGTGATTTTTCCGATTTTTTACGACCGAACCTCGAAGCCCTCACTAGGTTTGTCACATCTAAGGTCTAGCCATCCGGGGTACAAGCGCGTTTGCTGTTATCGAGCGTGCTAGAATCCGCGCGGCCCCCGCCCACTTGTGGAGAAAGAATGAGTCTCGAACGAGTCCTTACAATTCGGCGTGCCGCTACCCTCGCGGCTGTGTTGACACTCTCGCTGGTAGGCTGTGGCGGCGGTTCCCACTCCGCTCCCGCCCCCGTGCAGACCTCGCCTTCGATTGCCGTCAGCGTTTCACCCACATCCGCCACTGTTCAGGCCGGCCAAGCGAAGAGCTTTTCCGCCACTGTCACGCAAGATGCGCAGAACAAAGGTGTGACGTGGTTATTGTCGGGCACAGGTTGCGCTGGCTCTGCCTGCGGCACGCTTTCGGCCGCCTCCGGTGCTTCCGGCGCCGCCGTGATGTACACCGCGCCTGCCGCACCTCCTACTCCGCCGACCGTAACGCTAACGGCCACTTCTGTCACCGATGTTACCAAGTCCTCGGCAGCCACCATCACCGTTTCAGCGACGACGCCGCCTCCCGCAATCGTCGTATCGGTGTCACCGACGATGTCGAGTGTGCAAGTCAGCGCCTCACAAGCCTTTGTGGCGACTTTGCAAAACGATTCACAAAATAAGGGCGTGAACTGGTCGTTGTTCTTGTCCGGCGCCCCCTGCACGGCCAACGCTTGCGGAGCCGTATCGCCTGCGACGAGCATGTCAGGTGTCATCGTCACCTACACCGCCCCAGCATCCCTACCCTCAGGCACCCTCACGCTGACGGCCACTTCGATTGCCGATGCGACTAAATCCGCGGCAGCCGCGATCACCCTAACAGGCCCTGCCAAAATTGCCGTGACCGTAACACCTGCGACTTCCAACGTCGCAACCGGCGGTGTCACTCAAACCTTCAGCGCCAGCCTGCAAAACGATGCGCAAAATCAAGGAGTGACCTGGACACTGTCCGGAGCGAACTGCACAGGTACCGGGTGCGGAACCGTTTCGCCCGCCTCCACCCTTTCCGGAGCCATGGTTACTTACACCTCTCCCGCCAGCGCCGCAACTCTTGGCACTGTTGAACTCACTGCGACTTCCGTCTCCGACGGCACGGTGTCCGCTTCAGCCTCCATCACCCTGACAGCGCCTCCCACGCCCACGCCTTCTCGCCCCCTGGTTCTCGGCTCGGGTCAAGTTGACTCCGGCTATGGCGTTCCTGTGATCGCTACAGACACCGCAGGTAATATCAATGTCGCGTGGGTGAATGCGAACGGGCCGGACTTTGTTCGTTCCACAGATGGCGGCAACACATTCACGACCGCCATAAACATTCCAAGCGATCTGTCCAACACACTTGATCCCCACAACGACATCCAAATCGGCTTGGACGGGAATGGCAATATCAATCTTCTATGGCACCGGGACCTGACGGCAACCAGCACCGTTCCGGCCAGCTTTTTCAGCCATTCGCTAGATGGCGGTGCAACCTTTTCGACCCCGGTGAATCCCGGCACGGCGACGTCGGCTCAGTTGGTCGTTGCGCCGAATGGAAAGATCACCATCCTCTGGTTCGACCAAACAACCGCAAACCTCCTTGCGGTGAATTCCTCAGATGGCATCACCTTCTCGGCACCCACGACGGTGTGGGCGGCTGTGGGGAGTCCTATGGATCTCACCGCAGCAGTAGGGCCTCAAGGACAGATTTACGTTTTCTGGACGCAAGCCGTAACCATGTCTAATTGCTCGATCTTGTCTAGTTCCTCGGTAGACGGAAGCAAATTTACTCCCGCGGTCAGCATCTCGGACCATGCCGGCTCCTGCAATCAAATGCCGTCCGAAACGATAGACTCCAGCGGCAACATAAACGTGACCTGGGACGCGGATGGCGCTTCCTTGTTCTTTAGCCGCTCAACGAATGCTGCGGCTACATTCTCGGTTGCCGTCAGTATTCCGACCAGCCCCAGCCCGTCCCTTCAGAAAATCGCTGTCGGCTCGGATGGCAACATCTATGTTCTCTGGCAAGCCGGATCGATACTCTTTTCGCGCTCGGTAGATGGTGGCGCCACGTTTTCGGCCACGCCTGTCGCTCTCGCGCTTGCAGCCGGCATCACTCCACCAAGTGTGGGCGTGGATTCTTGCGACAACGTCACCACCGTTGGACAAGGCAACAACGTTCGCACCGTCTATCAGCGCTCGGTCGATGGTGGCCTGACATTCGCAGCTCCGGTCGACATTTCAGACTTCCCTTTCGACTACGAGCAGCAACTTACAGTGGACAAGAGCGGCAACGCACATATCGTTTGGGGCGTCGATGGCCCTCCCGACATCGAATATGTGCGCATACCCACAACTTGCCGCTTTCACTAGCCCGCGTAACAACACACAGTACTTGAGCTTTGAAGGACATGCGACCGGGCCATGGGGGCGTCGCCTCGCGAGATCCTCCTTCGCACGATTATCAGACTAACTCATTTAGAATCAGATCCTTGCACCATCCCAAGCAAAACTCCTTCGTTTTCAAATCGTTGCGCAAAACGCTCGTGGGTGGGGTGCCACGGGTGCCACTTCTATTCGCGCCCAAGCATCCCGCTCCTGTGAACGCTTACGGCAACGAAACACGCAAATCACAGTGGAGCAATATGAGCGTAATCCGCGGCGTTCCACACTGCCGCCATGCCTACAACCGCAGTTTTGGTTCAGGATTGCGACGGCCCGATCACTTCAAGCCCCTTGTTCCATGTTTCGCTAGCGCAAACCATGGCCGATTTAACGGAATGTCAACGCTTACGATACCTGGTATTCAATCGGGAAATGGGCGAAGGCTTGGCGACCTCGGAACGTAGCGGCCTGGATCGCGACCAATTCGATTGGGTCTGCGATCACGTTATGGTGAGAGATATCACCTCGGGAAGGCTAGTAGGCACCTACCGGATGCAGACCGGCTACCGCGCCAAAGGCAATCTTGGCTACTACAGCGAGCAACTCTTCGACTTCAGCCCTTTCGAGGAAATCCGCGGAGAGATTCTGGAATTGGGCCGCGCTTGCGTCCACTGCGACTATCGCAATACCACGGCACTTTCCATGCTTTGGAAAGGAATTGCATCATACGCCGCGCTGTGCAACGCACGATACCTTGTCGGGTGCAGCTCGATTACTTCTCAGGACGAGCGCGAAGGCATGGCGCTGTACCACACCCTGAAAGAGAAGTACTTAGCCGATCCCCTGCTGCGCACGGAGCCTAGACTAGAGTTCCGCTGCAATTGCTTCGAGACACTCATCGAACCACCGCGGCTGCCGCGCCTCTTCCGCGCCTATCTCGACAACTCTGCGCGCTTGTGTGGGCCGCCAGCTATCGACCGGGCATTCAAGACCATTGATTTTCTGACCCTGATGGATTTACAAGAGCTGCCCGAGCGCGTACGCGCCCGGTTCTTCTAGCCGGATTTTGTTCGAACTGATCGCTTAGGTTGCGCCAATCCGTTCCTTGCTCAGCGCAATCGCCATTTCTGCTTTGGCCGCATCGCTGAGCCGCCCCCGTGCGAAGTCCCGCGAGCCGCCGCCTTTGCCTCCAAGTTGCTGAACGACCTGCTTGAGTAATTCGTTCATGTCCTTCCCGGCTGAAGGATGCTGCGCGAAAAACAAATGGCCGCATGGGAACTGTGTCAGCAAAGCAATCGTTTTATCGGATTTGGCAAGTCGGCTGGCGAAATGCCCTAAGTACTCCGCGGTCGTATCCTCTTGAAAGATACGTGCGACAACGCACATACCGTCCGAGCCGATAGGTGTTGCCTGTAGCGCCAGGGTTGCCTCGGCTTCTGCGAGCCGCTGCAAGACCGAGCGGTAGTCCTTGAAATGCGCTTCACGCTCGGAAACGGCGCGACCCGCCGAGTCGGCCACTTCATCGTGGGCGCAGCCCAAGTGCTCGGCTGCGCGCCTCAGCGACAGAAAATCCTTTCGGGCGATGCGCTCTGCGCGGACCCCGCACGCAAACTCCACGCGCCAGTCCTGCCGCGTCTTGGTGCAGCGCCGGACCAGCATCATCCCAATCTGCGCGGTGCGCTTCACATGCGTTCCGCCACACGGCTGCAAGTCCGCGCCTTCAATTTCAATAGCGCGCAGAATTCCCGAACGCTCGACTTCCTTGCGTACCCCAAGCTCCGCGAGTTGCTCGGCGGTTCCGTACCGCACGTTGATCGGCCGGTCGTCAAAGATCACCCGATTCGCCGCGCGTTCCGCGCCTTCGAGGATATCTTCCGAAGGCTCATGCCCACGCAAATCAATGGTGCTGAGTGCACTGCCCAGGTGAAAGGAAACGGTCGGCCGCCCGAAGCGTTCCTGAAACATCGCTGAAAGCAGATGTTGTCCCGTGTGCTGCTGCATGTGATCGAAGCGCCTTACCCAATCGACGCATCCCTGCACTGTGCCCAAATCGACCTGCCGGTCAACGATGTGTACGATTTCCTCCGCGTCGTCGCGGACATCGAGAACATTCGCATCACCAAGTTTCCCCAAGTCATGCGGCTGGCCGCCGGAGGTCGGATAAAGTGCCGTAGCATCCAGGACGACTTCCCACGCTGCGGTTGTTCGGTATACGCAGGGTTCGCAGCTGAGCACTTCGGCGGTGAACTCACGCGCGAACGAATCGTCGTAATAAAGTTTGCGGGTCGCCATATTATTAGCTCTGCAGGGCGCGCTGCCAAGCCGCGGCGTATTTGTAACCCGTTCCCGTGTTGAACAGCACCACCGTTTCTTCTGGCTTGATCCATCCCGATGAAGCGAGCTTCCGTGCCGCGCTCACCGTAGCCGCTCCCTCGGGCGCCGCGAAAATCCCCTCCTGCGACGCCAATTCCCTTCCTGCCTGCAGCATCTCATCGTCCGTTATCGTCAGCGCGGTCCCCTTCGTCTGCTTCAGCATCCGCAGAATCAGCAGATCGCCGAGCGGGCCAGGTACGCGCAAACCGGACGCCAAGGTCGCGGCGTTCGGAAAGAAATCTGCCTTGTCGCGATGTGCTTCCCAAGCCTTCACAATCGGTGCGCATCCTTCCGCTTGCACCGCCACCATACGCGGCCGCTCCGCACCAATCCAACCCATTTCCTGCATTTCATCAAAGGCTTTGCACATCCCGATCAACCCCACACCGCCTCCGGTTGGATACAGAATCACATCGGGCAGTTTGCCGCGAAACTGCTCCCACAGCTCGTACCCCATCGTTTTCTTGCCCTCCACGCGGTACGGCTCCTTCAGCGTCGATACGTCGTACCAGCCCTCGCGCTCTTTGTGTTCCGCCACGTATTTCCCGCAATCGGAAATCAGTCCATCGATCTTGATCACCTTGGCACCGAACGCCTGGCATTCTATGACGTTCGCCGCAGGAGCATCCGAAGGCATCACGATTACGGCCGCCAGAGCCGCCGCAGCTGCGTAGGCCGCCAAAGCACCGCCCGCATTCCCAGCTGTCGGCGCCGCAAGCGTCTTGGCGCCAAGCTGCTTGGCGCGGGTGACTGCGGCGGTCATTCCTCGCGCTTTGAACGATCCGGTCGGGTTTAGCCCCTCATCCTTGACGTACAGATGCTGAAGACCCATCGAAGCGCCCGAACGGCGTGCGGCGAGCAGCGCCGTCATGCCCTCGCCCAAACTGACTGGTTCGCCCCCCGGCAAGACTTCGGCGTAGCGCCACAACGTTCGCGGACGACTCGAAAGAGTCTCGAGACGCAGTGTTTCGCCGGCCTTCTTCAGGTCGTACTTCGCGAATAGTGGCTTGCCGCAAATGCATACGTGCTGTTCGACCGCGGCGTCGAATTTCTTGCTGCAATTGGTGCACTCTAACTCCAGAATGTTGGTCGCCGTGGTCATAACCGCATGAGTTTACCACACCGTTTTTGCGCTATTCTTTCGCGTCGTAGGCACCCTGAGCCCCCAAAACATGCGGTCTTTCAAGCTACAATAGAGCTTATGGCTGTGCGCCTTATCGCTCTAGATATCGACGGCACGCTGCTCGATAGCCGGTGGAAATTGCCGGAAGCGAACCGCGCGGCGATTGCGGAGGCGACCCGCCGCGGCATCGAGGTTGCGCTGGTTACCGGCCGGCGCTACGACTTTGCCATGCCCATTGCGCGCGAAGTCGATACCCCGCTGACGATGATCGTCAGCAACGGCGCGCTGGTCCGCACCCTGGACGGCGAGACGCGCGTGCGCCATTTGCTCCCGCTCGATACCGCGGGTCGAATCCTGGAGGTCACCAAGCCCTGGCGGGAGGGCGCTGGCGTCGTCTTCGACCGCCCTCGCGAAAATCAGGTGATGCTCGAGTTCCTGGAAACCGATGACCCCATCCGGCAGGCCTATTACGCTAGAAACAAGGAGTTTCTGGGTTGCGCGCGGCCTCTTGAAAGCTGCCTGACCGAAGATCCCCTGCAGGTAATGCTGTCCGGCAAGGTCCAACCTATGCGCGACGCCGAAGCATCTCTACGAGCGGCGCCTTTCGCAGCCGAGTTTGGTCTTGCGGTCACCCTCTACGAAAGCCGCGATTTTGCAATGATCGATGTAATTCATCCGGACTGCTCGAAGGGCGCGGCGCTGGCGGAATGGGCGGCTCTGCGCGGCTTTGCTCGGGAAGAAGTCATGGCCATCGGTGACAATCACAACGATCTCGAAATGTTGTCGTTCGCAGGGATTCCGGTGGTGATGGGCAACGGGGTGCCGGAGTTGAAGAATTTCGGCTGGCACGAAACTGGCACAAATGATGAAAACGGTGTCGCGGTAGCCATCGAACAGTTCGCGCTACGTGAGGCCGCTCCTTGCGCGTGAGGCACTCAGCGTTGTTCCTCGCGGCCACGCTGGCCGCGGCGGCAGTGCCGGCGCGCGCGGAATATTTTGTGCTGCGGAGCGGCCAGCGTCTTCACGTTACTGGCTATCAGCTTTTGGGCGAAAAATATCGGCTGCAGATGGACGGTGGATTTGTCGAGCTGCCCGCAGACAACGTGGCGGCCATCGAGCCCGAGGACGTCTTCACCTCGGCGCCGCCGGTGGACGCCGCAAAGGCGCCCTTCCGCGAGCTGATCGAAGCCGCTGCCGCGCGATACGTCGTAGACGCCGATCTGATCACCAGTGTCATCGCCGCCGAATCGAATTTCGACCCCAAAGCCATTTCGCGGCGCAACGCGCGCGGCTTGATGCAACTTCTCCCGGAAACTGCGGCGCGCCTGGGCGTGCAAAACATCTTCGATCCGCGGGAAAACATTGACGCCGGAACACGCTACTTGCACGACCTGCTGCTGCTCTACAAGAACGATCTGGCTCTCGCCTTGGCCGCGTACAATGCGGGACCGCAACGTGTGCACCGGTACGGGCGAGTCCCGCCGTTTGCCGAAACGCAATCTTACGTGCGGCGCGTACGAAGCGCTTACGTCAAGCGCAAGGCGGTTCTGCCGGACAGCAAGCCTGGCGCAACACCAGGGCCCACGGCGCCGTCCGCGAGCGTCACACCTTCGGGGTTGTAATCAACGATTTGTGGTGGGGCGGAGGTGGGGTGCTTGGCCTGTCCTCGTCAGATAGGCTCAGGATGGCCGCAACTTAGACAGGATTTCCGGGGCCTGGGAGCTTACGGCTGCGGAGGCCCGTTCGGAGTGAGCGGCGGCTGCTCCGGCATGGGGTTCGGGTTGGCCGGATTGTTCGAGTTAGGGGCGGGTTGCGTGCCTGCTGGATTCTGTATCGGTTGGCCGAAACCTTGTCCGAATCCCTGCCCTGGCGGCACGGGCGTGCCGATCTGCGTCCCGGGCGCACCTCCGATGCCCATCGCGTCTTTCGACGGATCCCAAATGAATTCGAATAAATGGTAGTTCGTCGCTTTTTCGTAGACGATCACGGATTTGCGATCCGTCTTGCTGCCAATTCCGATGATGTTTCCACCAATGATGGTGGATGCGTCCGTCGAGCCGAACGAGGAGGGGCTCGACATCGGCTGGTTGCTGCCAGGTCCGAAGGCACTCGTCTGTGTTGTAGCCCCACCGCTTTGAGGTCCGAACGCACTCCCGCCGCCTTGCGGCCCAAATGAACTTCCGCCACTCTGCGGCCCAAACGCACTCTGCGATGTGCTCGTGCTCTGTGACGCTCCTTGGTTACCCAGAGCCGCAGCCGGCGTGCCCGGCTGGCCCGCTCCCTGCATCTGCAGCTTCTGCGGAGGCTTCAGGCTGCCAATGAGTTGACCTGCGGGCCCGACGTAGATCAGCCGCCACGAGCCATCCGCCTTGTTCATCGGATCTTTGTACGCTTGGCGTAAAAAGCGCAGCGAACCCGTCTTGGGCTTGGTCAAGTCATCCAGCGACGTCGGGAACCGTCCATTCTTGCGGTAGTACAACTTGATGGCGCGAACATACTGCTTGCCGCGCCAGATCATTTCCTCTTCCTGTTCGCGTTTGCGTTCGGTGCGCACCGAGGGCGCCGCCACCATGGTTGCCAGAAGCAACAGCGTGGTCATAAACACGACCAGCAACAGAGCGTATCCTTGCTCCGCGCGCTGGCGGGCCGATGTCAGAGTCCGTTTCCTCATGAGGCGGGCGCGGTGATGGACTCTTCGGTCAACGCCGCCGATCCGCGGCGGCCGCTGGCGATCTCTTCAAAATCCAGATTGGCGTTCCCGATTTTCACGACGCGATATTTCCCCAGCAGCGTGTCGCCCTCCGCCACGATATAGATTTGCTCGCCATCGCTTAAAAATGCGCGCTTCGCGGATCCGTTGGGCACCGTTCCATAGCCAAAGAATTTCACGTTTCCAGGAAGTGCCGGCGGAGGAGGCGGCGGCAGGGGCACCGGGCCCACGGCCGCGTGGCGTTCCTCTTTTTGCGCCACGACGACGGGAGGCGGCGCCATCTCGCTGAACAAATCGCGACCGCCACCTTTATATTCCGTTTTTCGGCTGGCCGCCTGCTTCTCGCGTTGCAACGCGGGATTTTCGACCGCCAGCGGCTTGTAGGATGTCAGATCTCCTGCGATCTGCGAGGACGCGACCTCCGTCGAGCTGTCCCGCCGCTCGAGATACCACACGAACGCAGCAACAACGATCAGGCAAGCCAGCAAGATTCCCTTGGTCTGTTCCTTCATCAGGTCGTCCGGAAATAAGCCTTGATATGCATCGAAACTCGCACTTCGCCCCGGCCCCCCTGTTGCGTTTCGTCGGCCTTGGCCTGGAGCGCTTCGACGGCGTAGACGTTGTTGGAACGCTGCAAACCGTTCAGGAAGCGCACCACCCCGGAATAGCTCCCGGTGACGACGGCCTCAATCTCCACCTGCTCGAGATCGCGGCCCTTAACTTCACTTTGCAAGAAACTGCGGCTCTCCAACTGCAAGCCTGCCTTGTTGGCGATCGAACCAAGCTCTGCACTGACCGAGGAATAACCGGTGCTCGCGGGAAACAGGGATTGTTCGAACTGGTCGCAATCTCTTTGGATCGCGGGAATCTTCTGGCGGATGTCCTGCGCCCGCGCGATGTCTGCGCGCAACAGATCGCGGTTGCGCGTCAGGATGACTAGATCCTGCTGAGGACGGCGGGCGGAGGAAAGATTCCAGCCATACACCGCTAGGGCGATGTCGGTGACAACCAGGGCCACCACCCCGAACAGGATGGCGCGGCGCTCCAGTGCAAAGTCGTGGCGCATTAGGTCCTCGAATAGTCCGCTATGAGTTCGACATCGACGCGATCGGCGTTGCCAGGGCTGAGGCCTGACTTTTTCTCATTGATCAACTGTACGTGACTGAACGAAGGAGACCTTTCCAAGGCGTTGAGAAATTTAAGCTTCGCATCGTCACTCACGGCGCCAATAACCAGTTTCACTTCCACACGGCCTTTTTCGTGCTTCGGCTGAATGCTGATCACCCGGACGCCGGCGGGCAGGATTTTTTCGAGATCCATGAACATCTGCGTCCAATTCAAACTCTGCTCGTCAATCATTGCGTTCAGGAAGGCCGAGCGCTCGTGGAGCTTGGCATTCTCCGGGCGGTTGAAAAATTGTTCCAGATCTCTTCGCTGCTGTTCGAGTGCGACCATCTCCAGGCGGATTTTCTCTACTTGTTCCCGGAGGGCAGCGTCCGCTCTCCTTACGGAGTAGACGTGCCAGCCGAGGGCAAGAAAAAACAGGCCGGCAACCACGCCGATGACGCCGGCTCCGGCGAGAAATCGGCGGTGCGTCTGGAGGGGCTTTGTCGATAAGTTAAGCCGGGCTTTCATTCCTGAGCCTTGATTCCCTTCTTGATTCCGGTTTCGAGCTAGTTGCGATGCAACATCCAACCTACGAGCCCGTCCGCTTCGCGGTCCGCCAACCCATGGGCATCCTCAGGCACGCGCCCCTCGGAAACCGCCGAATGCAGCAAGGAGCGGACCTCGCACTTGAATTCGTCCTCAAGCGGCCCCACAAAATCGGGCAAGCGATGGCCCAAACCCGCGACGCGAACCGATTGAATGCCTTCGCGCCAAGTGTCCTGATAGTACGCCGCGACCGGAAAAATCTCTTCCAGGAGCATCTGCGGCGTAAGGTCCACATTCTGCGCCGGCAATTCCGTGCAGCGGTACCCACACAAAACGCCTTCCCTGACAATCGCCGTGGTCAGCGCCAAGCCTGAGACGCGAGCCAGCAGAGTAGGCTGGCGATCGTCCAGCAACGTGATCGCCGCGAGCGATGAACTCATCACCACGCCGGGAAACAAGCCAACACCTTCGGCGAGTCCTTCGTACTCCCGCACGATGCGCAAGCGCGCCAGGGCGGTCACGATGTCGACTCCGTCTTCGCGCGGTGCTTGCCGCATGTAGGAGATGATTGTCTCGTCGGCTTCGAAGGGCACGCTCTTCTTGAGCTTCCAGCGCAACATGGGCTCGGCTTCCTGAGGCGAGCGCGGGAACTGTTCGAAGTGCTGCACGAAAACGCGGATTACGGGGTCCGGCACCAGCAGGGTCACGTCCTCTTCCTTCGCGCGTAACTTCGACATCACTGCGGCGATCGCGCTTCGCACCGAGCTGGCATCCGCGATGTTGGCCTCTACAGCCGAGGGCATCAGCGCGCCGTTGGGAAGTGCTTCGATGGCGTAACTGTCCAGTCCTCCGGCCCTCGTCCAGCGGGCGGCGGCCACGCGGTCCTGCGAAATCTCCAGGGCCAGCGGTGGATGTGGCATGGCTTCCAGCCAACGCGCCACTCTGCGCGCCAGTTCGCTCTGGTAGATGCCCTGCCGGAATGTGGCGCTACTGCTCAACGAAGGTCACCTTGTTGATTTCTTTCACACTGGTAATTCCTTCACGGATTTTGGCCAGGCCGCTCTCACGCAACGTGATCATGCCCTCTTCGCGGGCGATGCGCTTAATTTCCGAGGTGGGCCGCCGGTCCACGATCATCTCGCGAATGCGATCGGTTAGGTCCAGCAATTCACAGATCGCCGTCCGGCCATGGTAGCCGGTTCCCGAGCATTCCAGGCAACCGACGCCTTCGACGAGTTGCGCGCCGACCCACGCCGTTGGGTCGAGCCCGGCTTCCTGGAGTTCCGCCGCCGAGAACTTCTTAGGCCGCTTGCAGTTCGAACAGACGACGCGCACCAAGCGCTGAGCCATGATGCAGTTGAGCGCGGAGACGAAGTTATAGGGTTCGACGCCCATGTTGATGAAACGCCCGATCACATCGGTAACGTTATTGGCGTGCACGGTGGTGAACACCAGGTGGCCCGTAAGGGCGGACTGAATGGCGATCTGCGCGGTCTCCTGGTCGCGGATTTCGCCGACCATGATCTTGTCGGGGTCGTGACGCAAAATCGAACGCAATCCGCGGGCGAAGGTGAGTCCCTTTTTTTCATTTACGGGAATTTGGGTGATGCCGCGGAGCTGATACTCCACCGGATCTTCAATCGTGATGATCTTATCTTCGTCGCTCTTGATCTCATTGATGGCGGCGTACAGCGTGGTGGTCTTGCCCGAACCGGTTGGCCCGGTGACCAGCACCATGCCGTAGGGCTCGCGAATGTAGCGGCGGAATTTCCGCATCTCCTCGCCCGAAAATCCCACGACGTCGAGGCTAAGGCTCTGAAATTTCTCGGAGAGTGTTTCTTTGTCGAGGACGCGCAGCACAGCGTCTTCTCCGTGGCTCGCAGGCATGATGGACACGCGCAAGTCTATGAAGCGGCCCTTGTACTTCACACGGAAGCGGCCGTCCTGCGGCACACGGCGTTCGGCAATGTCCAGATCGCTGAGCACCTTGATGCGGGAAATTACCGTAGAGTGCCATTCCTTGGCGATGGGCTGCATGGCGTGTTGCAAGACGCCGTCGATGCGGTACTTGACAGCCACTTCGGCGTCGCGCGCTTCAATATGGATGTCGCTCGCTCGGCGCTCCAGCGCGGTAAAGATGATCGTTTCCACCAAACGGACGACCGGGCTGACGGCGGTGTCCCGCGTCAGGCGATCGCCGGAAATCGTCTCGTCGCTTTCTTCTTCGTCTTTGCCAACCTGCAGCGTGAAAGCTTCAGTCGCCTGTTCCAGGACGCGCTGCGACTGCTCAGTGCGCTTCAGCAGGTCACTGATCTGGCGGGGGGTTGCAACCTTGATCGCCAGCTTCTTGCCCAGAAGCAGGGGTAATTCGTCGCTCAGCAGGACCTGACTGGGGTCCGCCACGGCAATAGACAGAAGATTGTTCTGTAATTCCAGCGGCACGAAGTTATAGCGGAACATCAAGTCGGCGGGAATCGTCCGGAACAGCTCGGGGTCAATGCGCTGCTCGCGCAGGTCGACGAAGCCGCAACGATATCGCTCCGCAAGTTTCCGTGATTGCTCGCGCTCCGCCAACTCGTCAGTCGGCAGCGCCAAGCCGGTCATAACATTCGAATGTTGATCCGTTAGGGCCATAGTTCCCTTACCTGCTCATCCCAGCCGAAGACAGCGAGAAAATCGGCAGATAGAGCGAAATCAGAATAAAAGCGACTAACATGCCCATGAAAATCAGCATGACTGGCTCGATCAGCGAAACCATCGCGCCGAGCTTTAAATTCACTTCATCCTCATAAAACTCGGCCACGCTGGTAAGCATGGGCGCCAGCGCTCCGCTGGACTCGCCAACCTCAATCATGTCCAGAGCCATGAGCGGCATCACACGAGTCGCGGCCAGAGCGTTGTGCAGCGATTCACCTTCACGAACCATCTGTGTCGCCTGCGTCACTGTGCCACGAACCAGTTTGCTGCTGATGGCGTCTGATGCTGTCTGCAAGCCGGCAACCAGGGGGGTACCCCCGGTAAGGAGCGTCGCCAGCGTTCGCGAGAACTGCGCGACCTGAAACTTCAACATCGTATCCCCAACTACGGGCAAGCGAAACTTCAGGCGGTCAAACGCCACGCCGCCTTCGGCGGTCCGCGACCAGAAGTAGGTAGCCACGAAGAGCAGCGCTATGGCCGCAATGCTTCCCAGGAAAACGTAGCGATAATCAACCGTCAGTGCAATCAGCACCTGCGTCGGCCCCGGCAAATCCACATGCAAGTCCCGGTACAGCAAAGCGAACTTGGGGATCACGGCGGTGACCAGATAACTGACGATGACCATCGCCACAATGATCAATAGTGCGGGGTACATCAGCGTGGCCAGAATCTTCTTGCGAACCCCGGTGCTAACTTTCTGATACGCAATGTAATAGTCCAGCACGCCCGCAAGATTGCCGCTCTTCTCTCCGGCCAGAATCGCGGTGGAATACACCTTGGAGAAAACACCTGCCTCGGCGACGGACTCCGAAAGTGATTTCCCTTCACGCACGCGGTCGCGAATTTGAGAAATAACCGGTCGAAGCTTAGGAGACGAGGCGCGGTCGGCCAGCAAATCCAGGGCCCGGAGAATGGGCAGTCCGGCCTTGATGAGTGTATTGAACTGCTGGTTAAGGATTAGAAAATCGGTGCCGCCGATGGCACGCCCGCTCTGCTGGCGCATTCCGGACAGCAACCCGCTTCTCGATTGGACCGAGTACACATACAAACCCCGATCCACCAGCTTCTGGCGCGCTTCCGCCAGGGTACCGGCAGCCTCGACGTGCGAGAAAACTCGCCCGTTAGCATCCGCAACGCGGCAGACAAACTCCCCCATGAGCCTCAGTTTACCTCAAGTATGTGATATGCAGGGAAGCGGTGAAGGGTTGGCCGTAGCTTGTACGTAACACTCCTATTTGCAGTTTGAGATTCGCCGCGTGGCGTCATTTCACTCCGGCGTCGCCCGACGGTAATTCCCCGTTCACAATGGCGACGCCGGGCGGCACGTCAAACCGGAACAGAGAGTCCGGTACGGGGGGGTTCATGCGCCAGTTTTCGAACCGGAACTCCACCTGGATGCCGCCGCTCTGGCGCACGACGAGACGCGTCAGTTCACCGGTCGCGCGCACAATTTCAAAGAAGACGGTATCGCCTTGGCTCCCGGTTGGGGATGCGGGGACATTCTCGCCGTGAGCGTCGTGACGATCTTCACGCCGGCCCTCCTGGCCCGCGCCGCGGACCTGGCAACGCAGTATGACGCCAACTTCGCTTGCGTGTTTTTCGTCAGGGGCCAGTTCGACGCGTGCGCAAACCCGCGACACCTTCATCTCGCCCGCGAGAAGCGCGAGTGGCGTGCGCCAGTCCGCACTGCGTTTCGCCGGTACTCGGGTCACCGTGTGGTCGCCTGGTACGTAAAACCAGGCGGTCTTGCCATCCACCAGAAACAGATCGTTTTCCGGCGATTCATACTCCCAGCGCATCTTGCCCGGCCGCCGGAAATACGCGGTGCCCGCTTCGGTTCGAACGGTCTGATCGTTTTCCGTGTAACGCTCGAGAAACGTGGCCTGCAAGGTCTTCGCCGACCGGTACCGAGCCTCAAATAATGCCACCAGGGGCTTGGCACCGAGAGCCTCCCCCTGCAGTCGGGAGCGACCGGAGAGTGCCACGCCGGTGGCCAACGACCATAGAGCGAGCAATGTTGACGCAGCCAAGCGACGCGCACGCACCTTCTGAATGGTAGCCCCCCGGACAGCGGCGTGTTGAGCGCTGCGACACACTCGCTTTGCAACCCTTCGCGCCGGTCCATCCGTCATTCTAGACTGAAGGTCACCTCCTGGTGATAGCAAACTACTTTGGAAAGTGGGATCGTACGTTGAGTTCCCAAACTACGGCTGCTTCAGAAATGCTGCGGCCCTCGGGCCTCACCGGCCGTGATCCCACTCTGGTCTTGGGTGCCCGAGTTCAAACCGAAACGTTGTTGGTCGCGCTGCTGATCGTGGTCACTCTACTGTGCTACGCAAATGTCCTTGCCAATAGCTTCGTTTACGACGACGACCAGCAGATTCTCCAAAACCCCTACATTAAAAGCTGGCGCTACTTGCCTGAGATATTCACCACGACGGTTTGGTCCTTCGTGGGTCAGGCAGGTACGACAAACTACTATCGTCCGTTGATGACCCTGAGTTTTCTGGTGCTCTGGACAATATTTGGGCCTATTCCATTCGGTTTTCACCTGTTTAGCATCGTCTTTCATGCCGGCGTAGTTTTGTTGGTGTTCTATGCCGGCCGCAAAGTCTTCCAGGACTGGCGCGTGGGCTGGGTCGGAGCGTTGCTGTTCGCCCTCCACCCGATTCACACCGAAGCGGTTGATTGGATAGCCGCTTTGCCAGATCTAGAGAGCGCGTTCTTGTTCCTGGCTGCGTTCGGGATTTTCGTTGTGTCTGAAACACCTGGCTGGAAGCAGCGGATAGCACAAGGTGGGTTATTTATATTGGCGCTGCTGGCCAAAGAACCGGCCTTAATGTTGGTCGCGGTAGCCGTCGTCTTCGAACACGGCGTAAGGGCTGACCGGGAAATCTCATCGTTCAGGCAAAAGCTGCTTCGTTACGCTCCGATCTGCTTGGTTGGCGCGGCCTACCTGCTGCTTCGGATCGCGCTGTTTGGCAAGCTGGCTCCCGTCTTGCAGCACCCGAGGATTAGCTGGGCGCAGTCTGTCTATTCCGCCTTCGCACTGCTTTTCGGGTACGCTCACTACCTGCTATGGCCGGCCCCCCTTTCCGCTTTTCACGTATTCCATGCGAGCGGATCCCTGTTCGAGCCAGCCGTTCTCGCCGGGCTGGCCCTGACGTTCACGTATGTGCTCGGAGTGGCTTTTCTTCGAAAAACATCGCCGGCGGCAGCCTTCGCGCTGCTGTGGGTGGGTATAACGATTGCTCCCGTGCTCAATCCGCGATGGATGGCTGCGAATGTCTTCACGGAACGCTACCTGTACTTACCTTCCGTGGGCTTTTGTTGGTTCGTTGCCTGGTGTTCTTTGCGGTTGTGGGATTTCAGTGCAGCCAGAGGGGTTTCCGGGCGCGCGGCGCGCTGGGCGCTCGCAGCGGTACTTGTCGCCATTGCCGTCACCGCAGCGACGCGCGTCATTTTGCGCAATCGTGACTGGCAAAGCGACTTCACGCTGTACACACGGACCCTGGAAACAGACCCCGATGCCGACATCATCCGAAGCAACTTGGCGGGTGTTTATTTTGAACGCAGCGACTACGTGCACGCCGGACAGGAATGGGAGCGTTCGCTGGCTGGAAAGCCGGACAACGTCATCACCATGAATGCCCTGGGCATTCTTTACACGGTCGAAAACCGCTACCCAGAAGCGGAAGCGATGCTGAAACGAGCCATGGCTGCCAAGCCGCTGTGGGCTGATCCGCACTACAACTACGGAATCCTTTTGCACGATATGGGTCGCGATGCAGCGAGCCTCGACGAATACCGCAAGGCTGTCGAACTGGCCCCGCTAAATCCCGAAGCGAGACGTTGGTATGCCGGGGAACTGGTTGCTGTTGGAAATACCGCCGAGGCGGAACTCCAGTTTAAGAAGTCTCTCGAACTTCAGCCCTCCTATGGTGCGCTCCACGGCCTGGCCACTCTGTACGTTGAAACTGGACAACCGCAAGCTGCTGAAACAGTGCTGCGCCGAATCGTGGCGCAATACCCGTACGACGGCGACTCGCATTTACAGTTGGGAAACCTTCTGGCGACGGCTGGAAAGCGTGACGAAGCCAGGCGGGAATATCAGGCGGTGCTGCAAACCGACCCAACCAACGCAGACGCGGTGGCCGCTTTAAAACGCTTGCAAGCGCCGTGAGACGGTGACGGCCTCGACTCGACAGTTGCCAAGTGGCCGTGGCTCGCGGTGGTGTTGGAGCCAACACCACGTGTGAATCATCCAATCCATAGCGCCGCGAAACTACTTCCATAGGAGAATGCCAGGAAGTCGTTCGACGCCCCCGCCGGACTACAAGGCTGTCTTCTTACTGCAACGGCGAGCTGGCAACCGTTGGTGCCGCACCGTTCAACGTGTAGCGGATCACGCCAGATTCGTTGGAGAAGAATCCGCGCTGGCCCGTGGTGCCAATGCCTTGGGGAACCGCCGTGGTGATGAACGTGTTCCGAATAGCCCCACCGCCAACGATCGCGCCGGTTGCAGTAAAGGTATATCCAGACTTGTTAGCGGCGCTCAGAACCGGATCGATCAGGCAAGCCGTAGCGATCGTGGCCACGAAGCCGGCGATGCAGGTACCCGCCGCGCCTCCGAGGTTTGCGACTGCCGCTGCATAGCCCGTGTCAGGATAGTTGGACGCGTAGGTAACTTCCGCAGTGTTGATCGTGCGGACCGAACCAACCGCCGAAGACTCGTTCGCGGCCATCTTCGACCGGAGGAGGTTAGGAATTGCGATGGCCGCGATGATCAGAATGATCGCCACGACGATCAAAAGCTCGATAAGAGAGAAACCCTTCTGCTTCTTCATGCGGCCCCCTTGAGAGATTGCGTATCGCCAGCAAGGCACCACGGCTAAAGTACACGTGCATTGCGATACTAAATTGATGTCTATAAAGTCTGAATTCTAGAAGCGCCCTCGGACGGGAACACCACTCGGAAGCTACTGGAGTGCTGAGCTCGCGCTGGTCGCCGCGCCGGCCAAACCGTAGCGAATGATTCCGGACTCGTCCGAATAAAAATACCGCTGCCCGGACACCCCCACCGCAATTGGCGCGGCATTTAAGGTATACGAGTTATTCAATCCGGTGGAGTTGTTTGGAACGTAGGCAAAATTGTATCCAGCCTTTGTGGGAGCTGCCACTCCAAGAACCGGATCGGTTATGTTTGCTCCCCCGACGCATCCCCCTCCGCCCGGACCCAAATCCGCCAAGGTACTCGGATAGCCGATCTCGGGACATATCGAATAGTACGTGACATTCGCGGTCGTGAAGGTTCTGATCGAATTCACAGCCGATGCTTCATGCGCAGAAATTCTGGAGCGCAGCAAATTCGGTATGGCGATCGCGGCAATGATCAGAATAATTGCCACGACGATCAGCAGCTCAATTAGCGAGAAGCCTGCTTGCTTGGCGTTCCGCAGATCAAGTCTGCTTTCCGAGTTTTTGGGTGCCTCCGTCATAAAACTCTCCGTCGCTAAAAAAAGAGGGGAAGTCTTTCGACTTCCCCATTTGGCCTAGGGTCCTTACGTACTTACTGCAACGGCGAGCTGGCAACCGTTGGTGCCGCACCGTTCAACGTGTAGCGGATCACGCCAGATTCGTTGGAGAAGAATCCGCGCTGGCCCGTGGTGCCGATACCCTGAGGAACCGCCGTGGCGATGAAGGTGTTGTTGACAGCTCCACCACCAACGATGGCCCCAGTCGCGGTAAAGGTATATCCAGACTTGTTACCGGCGCTCAAAACCGGATCGATCAAGCAAGCTGTGGCGATCGTAGCCACGAAGCCGGCGATGCAAGTACCCGCCGCGCCTCCGAGGTTGCCGACTGCCGCTGCATAGCCCGTGTCAGGATAGTTGGACGCGTAGGTAACTTCCGCAGTGTTGATCGTGCGGACCGAACCAACCGCCGAAGACTCGTTCGCGGCCATCTTCGACCGGAGGAGGTTAGGAATTGCGATGGCCGCGATGATCAGAATGATCGCCACGACGATCAAAAGCTCGATAAGAGAGAAACCCTTTTGCTTCTTCATGCTATCTCCTTGAGAGTTATGTGAGTGCCAGAGCACGCCTACACTAGGGCAAGGCAGAGGCCAATCAGAAAACCAGTGGTACTACCGCTTGAACCTATCTAAACTACTGATACTACTACCTTTATGCTGTGGCACTCTCGCTGCAGTTCCCGTCTCGGCTCCTAGGCTGGTGCTTCGGGCCCAAAGTGACTATTTTTGTCACTGTCGGAACGACCAAAACGGGCACGAAGTCTGGAAAATGGAGTTCCCGGCCTTTCCAACGGGTTTTGCTACCCAGGGCCGAAGCACTCGAGCGTAATCCCGCCCTTCCAACTACTTCGCTCAAAGGTTGTGCTTCTTGGCGTAATGGCGGAACGACCGGTAGCTGATCTTAAGCAGGTCGGCTGCTTGGGTGCGCACACCATTTGTTTTTTCCAACGCACCTTGCAGGTAACGCCGTTCCGCTTCGGCGATTTCTTTCTCGAAGTCTACGCCCTCGACCGGGAAAGCATCCCGGCCGTCCGGTCCGGCCATCGCGGGATTGCCCGAGTACCCTGCAATACGGTCCGGGAGCACGCGCAGGGTCACTTCGCCTGTCGTCTCCAAGGCGACCGCCCGCTCCATGGTGTTTTCGAGTTCGCGCACATTGCCCGGCCAGTCATACAGCTCCAGCCGGCTCATCGCCTCCGGAGAAATGCTCTCCACCGGCTTTTCCATCACTTTGCGGAACGTTTCCAGGAAGTGCCGCGCGAGCAGCGGAATATCTTCGCGGCGGTCGCGCAACGGCGGCAACTGAATCGGGATGACGCTCAAGCGGTAATACAAGTCCTCGCGAAATCGTCCTTCGGCGATCTCTTTCTCGAAATTCTTATTTGTCGCGGCAATGATGCGCACGTCCACATCGCTCTCTTCATTGCTCCCTATCGGCCGCACCTTGCCCTCTTGGAGCACGCGGTACAGCTTCACCTGCATCGTCAAACTCATGTTGCCAATCTCGTCCATGAACAGTGTTCCGCCATGGGCCGCTTGGAAAAGCCCCTGCCGATTTTCGTTCGCTCCGGTGAACGATCCCTTCATATACCCGAACAATTCGGATTCCAGCAGCGTCTCTGGAAACGCCCCGCAGTTGATGGTGATAAATGGCGCCTGGGCACGCTGGCTATTTTCGTGAATCGCCCGCGCCACGAGTTCCTTTCCCGTGCCGCTCTCCCCGGTAATCAATATTCGGCTGGTCTGCGGCGCAATCGTTTGGATCAGTTCGAAAATGGACCGCATGTTCGGGCTTTGCCCGATGATATTGTCGAGGCCGGTCAGCCGCCGCAATTCCCTGCGAAGGTAACCCGCCTCCTTTTTCCACTTCAGGCTCTCGGATACCTCACGAACCGCGCGACGTAGCTGATCCACCAGTTCGTGATCCTTGATCACGTACCGGTCGGCGCCGGAATTAATCGCCGCAATCGCCGTCTCCACCGTCGGCACTCCGGTGATCAGAAGAAAAAAGCAGTCCGGCGCGATTTCCTTGGTCAGCTTCAGCAAGTCAACGCCACTCTCCCCTGGCATGCGCACGTCCGAGATCACGATGTCGAAAATCTGCGACTCGAGCTTGCGTTTCGCTGCCTCGACGTTGTGCGCCACCTCGATGCGATAACCCTCCTTGCGAAAGGTGATCTCCAGCAACTCGCAGATGGAGCGCTCGTCGTCCACCACGAGTATGTGCGGCATATCTTTGCTGTGATCCTTCACTGCCGTCTTTGTTGCCTGCATAAACCCTCAAGCCACCCGCGGTATCTCCACGATGAATTCCGCGCCGCGTTCTCTCTGCGAAATCACACTGATACGGCCACTGTGGGCCTGAACGATCTGGTACACGATGGACAATCCCAAACCGGTGCCGCCCGGAAATCCCGATTGCAACGGCTCAAAAATCTTTGCCCTCTGCTTGGGATCGAGCCCGATTCCCGTGTCTCGAAAGGCAATCCGCAACCAGAACGGCCGCTCTTCCAATCCCACGGTAAGCGTGCCCCCTTCCGGCATGGCGCGCAGCGCGTTGTCGCACAAATTCCAGAATACTTGCTTTATCTTGCTGGAATCGACGCGGGCGCGCATCGCATGCCCGTTAAATGCCCGCGCGATTTGATATTTCCCACCGATCTCCGGCTTCTTCTCCATCAACGTGATGGTTTCGTCGAGCAACGCGGCGACGTCCGCTTCCTCGAATTCATAGGTCTTCTCTCGGGAGTAGTTTAGAAAATCCGTGATGATGTGGTTCAGCCGCTCCGATTCCCGGCTGACAATGTTCACCAGGTGCACCTGGTCTTCTTCCAAAGGCACCAGCCGCGCTAATTCTTTCACCGCACCAGCCATGGCCGTCAGTGGCTGCCGGATTTCGTGCGCGATGGCCGCCGAGAGCCGCCCGAGCGCCGCCATGCGTTCCTTCGTGGCCACTTCCTGCTCCAACCGACGGAAATCCGTCAAGTCCTGGAAATTGAAGACAAAGCCGCTGCGCTGGTTGTCGCGCGAACGCAACGGAGAAATGCTGATTCCCAGATAACGCTGCTGGCCGTCCGCGGTCCGAAATTCGACTTCCCGCCGCAGCGACAACTTGTCGTTCATGTCCGGCATGCCCGGCGGCCAGAAAGCTTCATTAAACTCGGACAGCCGGCGCCCGCGTATGTCCGCGAACCGGTAACCCAGGATGTCCTCACCGGTACGGTTCAACAGCACAATGCGTCCGGCCATGTCCGTGGTGATCAGCCCGCCACGCATGGAGTGGATGATGTCTTCGGTAAAGTCCTGCAAGTCCAGCAGCTCTTCGCGTTTCTTCTCGAGCTCCAGGCCTTTCCTCCGCAGCGACTGCGCCAGCAGGCTGGCCAGGTAGGCAATCGCGAAGAAACCGAAGGTATTGTTCAGAAACCAGAAGCGCAGTGCCTCTGGGGTGTAAACACTGATATATGTACGCGGAATTCTTCCGGTGTGGGCCAGCGCGGTCAGGCCCCCAAGTATGCCGATGCACACGGTTGCGATCGTAAACGCCAGACCCCGCGAAAACAGGATGCTCGCTACGATGATCACCAGCAGATACAGCGAAATGAAGTAGCTGTCCTGCAGTCCGGTCGCGTACACCAGTGTCGACACCATCACCACATCGCTGATGACTTGCACCGCTCCGTGCCAGCCTGCATTCGGAAGCCAGCGCAACAGAATGATGTGGATGGTGCCTAAGGTTATCCAGAAAACGATCAGAGGAAGGAAATAGTGCTCCGCTGTTGCCCCCGGTACATACTTCGGCCACACAACACCAGCAGCCAGGATCAACGTGATCAGCAGTAAGCGTACCCGCGTCAGCCAATCGAGCCATTCCCGCAAGGTCACGTTCTGATCCATCGTGCGACCATGACCCGCCCTGGCTTGATGTTCAGGCATTTTTGCTCGCTCGCCAGAAACATACCGGGGCAAGAAGTCTCCTCCCTGCCCCAGTCATTAGATTAGCATTTCGCGGATGCGGCTGAGTTTAGTGCCCGCTCAACTTGCCAATCAGCGAGAAGAGCGGCATATACATGGAAATGACCACGCCGCCAACCACCACGCCCAGGAACACGATCATGACCGGCTCCAGAGCGGTCAAAAGGTCCTTTACCGCGGCATCCACTTCTTCTTCGTAGAAGTCCGCGATCTTCTGCAACATCGCGTCCATGGCGCCGGTCTGTTCGCCGACGGCGATCATTTGCGTCACCATGCCCGGGAACACCGCTGAGTCTTTCAAGGGTTCGGTCAAACTCTTGCCTTCCTCAAGTGACTTCCGCACTTGCTGCAGAGATCTCTCCACCACGGCATTTCCTGCGGTCCTGGCGGTGATGTCCAAACCCTCGAGAATCGGGACGCCGCTGGCGATCAGCGTGCCCAAAGTGCGTGTGAATCTAGCCACGGCGATCTTCCTCAACAGGAGTCCCATCACCGGCAATTTCAGCATGATGGAGTCCAAGATGTACCGGCCTTGCGAGGTGCCGTACCAAACCTTCACCCCAAAGATGGTGCCCGCACCCACAACGACGATTAGAAAGCCAAAAATGCTCCCGATAAAGTTGCTCATGGCGATCACGATTTTCGTGGGCAGCGGCAAGTCCACGCCAAGGCCCGCGAACAAGGTGGCGAAAATCGGCACGACCTTCCACAAGAGCAGGACGACGACGCCCCCCGCAATGCTCATAACACCGATCGGATAGACTGACGCGGATTGCACCGCTCGCTTCAATTTGACGGCCTTCTCAATGTATGTCGACAAGCGCTGAAGAATCGTGTCGAGAATACCGCCGGTCTCACCCGCTTCCACCATGTTCACGTAAAGAGCGTCGAAAACCTTCGGGTGCTGTCGCATCGCGGCCGACAACGTCGCGCCGCCTTCTACCGATGCGCGTGTCGCCGCCAGCACTTTCTGGAACATTTTGTTCTCTTGCTGGCCGGCAAGGATTTCCAGGCACTGCACCAGCGGCAAGCCGGCGTCGATCATGACCGAGAACTGCCGCGTGAAAATGGCGAGTTCCTTGGCCTTGACGCTGCCGCCGAAGGTGGGCATGTTGAATTCTTTGCCCTTTTCGGACATCTTCTTGGTGGTGATCTGCTGCCGGCGTAGTTGATTTTGCGCCTCGGACTTGCTCGTCGCGCTCATCTCGCCGCTGACGTTTGTTCCTGCTTTATTCGTGCCCTTGTACGTATATACCGGCATTTCCTTGTCCTCCTCACCTGCACGTGCTTAATGTCCCGAAGCCTTGTCCTTCTTATCCACCTAAACTCTTGAACGGCCTAGCGCTTGCCCACCGGCGTCTTTCCGGTAGGACCGGTAACACCGCGATTGATCATGTCTTGCAACTCTTCCGGATTTGACGAGCGCGAAAGCGCCATGTCCAGCGTAATCAGCTTTGCCAGATACGCGGCCGCCAAACTTTGATTGAAGGTCTGCATTCCGGTCTGTCCCGTTCCCGTTTGCATCGCTGAATAAATCTGGTGGATTTTGTCCTCGCGAATCAGGTTGCGGATTGCCGGCGTGGGAACCAACACTTCCATCACCATCGCCCGGCCGCGTCCATCCGATCGCGGCAACAGCGCTTGGCACAGAATGCCTTCCAGCACCATCGAAAGCTGCGCCCGGACCTGCGGCTGCTGGTGCGCCGGAAACACGTCGATGATACGGTTGATAGTCGATGCCGCGGAGTTGGTGTGCAGCGTCGCAAAGGTTAAGTGGCCCGTTTCCGCGATGCGCAGCGCCGACTCAATCGTCTCCAAATCGCGCATTTCGCCGATCAGCACCACGTCGGGATCTTCGCGCAACGCCGCGCGCAGTGAGTTCGAAAACGAATGCGTGTCCGCGTGCACTTCGCGCTGGTTCACCAAACACTTTTTATGGTTGTGCAGGAACTCGATCGGGTCTTCGATCGTGATCATGTGCTCTTCGCGTTCGCTGTTGATCTTGTCCAGCATGGCGGCCAGCGTCGTCGATTTTCCCGAACCGGTCGGACCCGTCACCAGCACCAGCCCGCGCGGTTTGTCGCACATCCCCTTCACCACCGCCGGCAATCCCAGTGCGTCGAATCCCTTGATCTCCCACGGGATGGTACGGAACACGGCTCCTACCGCTCCGCGCTGATTGAATACGTTGCCGCGGAAACGCGCCAGGTTCTTCAGCCCGAACGAAAAGTCCAACTCGAGGTTTTCTTCGAACCGGTGCTTTTGCGCGTCGGTCAGCACGCTGTACGCCAGCGACTTCGTGTCTGCGGCCGTCAGCGGCGGCATATCCAGGGGGCGCAGTTTTCCGTGTACGCGCACACGCGGCGCACTGTTGGTCGTGATGTGCAGGTCGCTACCCCCCATCTCGATCATCTTCTTCAGCAATTCACTCAGGGTCATTCCAGCCATTGCTCACTTCTCCTTAAAGAACCGTTTCACGCAAGACTTCTTCCATCGTCGTCTGACCCAATGCCGCCTTAATCAGCCCACTGCGCCGCAGCGTAATCATTCCTTGCTCGATGGCCTTTTTCTTCAGTTCCAGCGCCGACGCCCCAACCAGAATGAGTTCGCGCAGCTCATCGTTTACTTCCATCACTTCATACAAGCCCGTGCGTCCTTTGTACCCGCCCTTGTTGCAGATCGTGCAGCCCTTGCCGTGATAGATTTTTGTTGTCTTCACTTCTTCCGGCGTGTACCCCGCGTCGATCAGCGCCTCTTCCGGCACCTCGAGTTCTGTTTTGCAGTTCGTGCAGATGCGCCGTACCAATCGCTGCGCGCAAATCAAGTTTACCGACGTGGCCACCAGGAATGGCTCAATACCCATGTTCATCAAGCGGCTGATCGTAGACGGTGCATCGTTCGTGTGCAGCGTGGATAGCACCATGTGGCCTGTCAGCGCCGCCTTGACCGCGATTTCCGCCGTTTCAAAGTCTCGAATTTCTCCGACCAGGATGATGTTGGGGTCTTGCCGTAAAAACGCGCGCAGCGCCGCGGCGAAGTTCAACCCGATCTGCTCTTTCATCTGTACCTGGTTGATTCCCGACAGCTGAAACTCGACGGGATCTTCCGCGGTCATAATGTTCGTATCGACCTGGTTCAATCGCGCCACCGAGGAATACAAGGTGTTCGTCTTGCCCGAACCGGTAGGACCGGTCACCAGCACCATGCCGTACGGTTTCAAAATATTGCGTTCGAATTTCTTCAGCGACTCCGGCTCGAACCCCAACTTCGTCATATCCAGCCGCAGGTTTTCCTTGTCCAGCAACCGCATGACGATCTTTTCGCCGTACAGCGTCGGCACCGTCGAAACACGAAAATCGAGTTCTTTCTTTTTCCCGTCGGCTTTGTACTTGATCATGATGCGGCCATCTTGCGGCAGCCGCTTTTCCGCGATATCCAGCTTCGCCATGATCTTGATACGACTGGTCATCGCGTCCTTCAGGCGCAATGGCGGAGTCATGACGGTCTGCAACACGCCGTCAACGCGGAAACGAACCCGCAATTCCAGCTCGTATGGCTCCAAGTGAATATCGCTCGCGCCCCGCTTCACCGAGTCCGTCAAGATCAGGTTCACCAGCTTGATGATCGGCGCTTCTTCCGCCGCTCGCTCCAGCGTGGCGGTGTCCATCTCCGCTTCTTCCGAGGTGAGCTCAAGTTCCTGGTCGTCCATCGCCAGGTCCTTCATCATCTTGCTGAGCTCTTCGTGGTTCGTTTCCGAGCCGCCATAGAACCGACTGATCGCCTCGCCGATCGCCGATTCCGATGCCACTACCGGCTCCACGTTGAATCCGGTCATGAACTTGATATCGTCCATGGCGAACACGTTGGTGGGGTCCGTCATCGCAATCGTCAGCACCGATCCCACCCGTGACAGTGGAATCACCTGGTACCGCGTCGCCGTGTCCTGGGGAATCAGCTTGATAACCGTGGGATCGATCTCGTAGTACTTCAAATTGATCGAAGGAACGCCATATTGCCGGGACAATACCCCGGTTATGTCATCGTCCGTGATATACCCCATCTTCGTCAGGCACGACCCCAGCTTGCCGCCATTCGAGCGCTGAAATTCGAGCGCTTTCTGCAGCTGGTCCTGCGTGATCAAGCTTTCCTTGATTAAAATTTCACCTAGCCGGACGGACATCCGCGCACTCCCAAACGTTGGAACCCAACGCTCACCTTAGCAAATGGCGCCCGCAAGAGTAGCCCGAACTTGACACACCGTTGTGAAATCGCTAATACCTGCACTCAAGTACAGGTTTTCCGGAATAGGGAATTTGCGCGCCGATCTGGCGTTTCCGCCGACCTGACGGTACAACCTCGGGGAAATGTGGGGGTGCGCTCCAGCGCGTCCCTCGGCGGCCTGGCGCCTCGGTACCGCGGGTAAAACCCTCCCCAATTCTTGACTTGCTTCTAGCCGCTAGCTATCGTGCCAACAGGATGCCGGCACTCGTCCAAACCCCGCAAACTGCACGCGATCCGCAGAATCTCCGAGCCTCAATCTCACGACCTGCAATTCCTGAACGGCCAGCTCTCCGCTTCTACTACGACGCCTTGTTCGCCGCCCATGGACCCCAGCATTGGTGGCCTGGCCGCACACCCTTTGAAGTCATCGTCGGCGCGATCCTCGTCCAAAACACCTCCTGGACCAACGTCGCATCCGCCATCGAGAATCTGCGCCGCCAGAAGTTGCTGTCCCCCCGCGCCATCGAGGCCGTCTCCGCGACGCGACTGGCGCGGTTGATTCGTTCCTCGGGCTATTTCCGCCAAAAAACAAAAACCCTAAAAGCCTTTACCATCTTCCTCCGCCGCGAATATCAAGGCGCTCTCGCCAGAATGTTTCGCGCGCCCACAGGCACCTTGCGCCAACAACTTCTCTCCGTGCGCGGCATCGGCCCGGAAACCGCCGACTCCATTCTTCTTTACGCCGCAAAACGTCCCGTCTTCGTGGTGGACGCCTACACACGTCGCATGCTCGAGCGCCACGGCGTCGCCGACGTAAAGCTCGGTTATGAAGACGTCCGCCAATTATTCGAGCGTAATCTTTCACCCGACGTCGCACTGTATAATGAATTTCACGCTCTGATCGTTCACACCGGCAAGCACTTCTGCCGCCCGCGCGAACCACACTGCGGCGAGTGCCCGCTGAAATCGCTTTTGCCGTCCACGACGGGAGCGGAGCAATACTTGGGTTCACGGCACCAGGCGCTGACGGGATCCTTGTTGGGCCTGTCGCCGGATTCCTTGTCGGAGTCGTCGTTGCAGCCCTTACGAGAAAGGACCACAGCCGCCACATGAGCTCGCTCCAACCCAAACATCGCTGGAGCCTTGCGATCGGCGGCATTCTGCTCTCCCTGCTCCTCGCCGCGGTTTTCACCTTTGGGTCGCTCGACATGCCGTTCGAGCCGGGTAGTTGGCGCGCCAAGATGGCCCTGTTCGCGGTTTCCAGTTTCATTACTGCGGCCGCACTCGTCTTCTTTTTGATCCTCACGCGCTCGGTCGTGCGCCTTTGGGCTGAACGCAGCAAGGACCAACTAGGCGCGCGTTTCAAGACCAAGATGGTCGTCGGCGCTATGGCCCTGTCCCTGCTGCCCGTAGTGTTCATGTTCTTTGTCAGCTACTCCCTTCTAAACCGCACCCTCGGCCGCTGGTTTCCCCGCCCTCTCGAGATCGCCTCCGAACAGACCCAGGCCCTCATGAACGATTTTGGGCGCACCACCGTCCCTCGCCTGCGCAATCTCGCCCGGCAGGCGCAAATCAATTCCGGCCAACCAACCGACGAGCTTCTGAAGCATGGTTTTGAATCCGGCCTGGACGCGCTATGGATTCTCGACAAAGACGGGAAACTCATTCGCGGCGGCGTTGCCTGCGACGATCAGCCTGAGGATCGCACCGGTCAGCTGTGCGAGCGTGTCGGCGTATCCGGCACTCTCACTCGCACGCTCCCGTCTGGAATTGAAATTTGGGACGCCCAGGGAAAGAGCTACCTGGTGGCGCGGATTCCCACGGTCGACAAGGGGCGCACCGTCGGATACATCGCCGCTGGTTATCTCACCAGTCCGAATTTTCTGGCGCGCATCACCGAAATCCAGGCGCGTCGTGATGAATACGACAAAGAAAAGCAGAACCTGCGCGCTTTGAAGCGCCAGATGCTGCTCATCCTCGTTTTCTTCACCATGCTTCTCCTGTTCTCCCTGATGTGGATCGCCATGTTCCTGGCGAAGCAGGTCACCGTCCCGATTCAGGCCCTGGCCGAAGGCACCCGCGAAGTCTCCTCCGGCAATTTCGACTATCAGGTTCCGGAACAATCGCAGGATGAACTGGGTATTCTCATTCGCTCCTTCAATGCCATGACCACGCAGTTGCGAGATTCCCGCGCACAGATCGACCAGTTCACCCGTAATCTCCAGCAAGCAGTTCAGGAACTCGAGCGCCGCCGCCAGCTGATGGAAACCATTCTTGAGAACATACCTACAGGCGTAATTTCCCTCGATGCCCACGGTGCGATTCTGCGTGAAAACGCTGCGGTAACCCGCATGTTCGGCGGTTCTTCCCGGGACGTTCCATCCCTCGAGGACTTAGTCGGTGGCGAAGCGGCGCGCACCGTGCAACTCCTGATGCGCCGTAGCCTCCGTATGGGTGTCGTTTCCCGCGAAATTGAGACCGTTGTCGCGGGCCGCGTCCTGCACTTCGCTGTTACGGTCAGCTCCCTCGGCCCGCGCCGCGCAAATACCGGATTTGTCCTGGTTCTCGACGACCTCACCGAAGTGCTCCGCGCGCAAAAGTCTGCAGCGTGGCAGGAAGTTGCCCGCCGCATCGCTCACGAAATCAAGAATCCGCTCACTCCGATCCAGCTGTCTTCCCAGCGCCTTTCGCGCTTCCTCGATCGCCGCGATCCCCAGGAAATCGCAGCCCCGCGCGATGCGGAACTTACGCGTCTCGTTCAAGAGTGCTCGCGCCTGATCGAACGCGAAGTGTCCACGCTCGCCGCACTCGTCAACGAGTTCTCTCAATTCGTGCGCTTTCCGACGGCCAAACTTGCGCCCACCAGCGCCAACACCGTCGTCCACGAAGCCGTCGAAGTTTTCTCCGGCCGCCTCGACGGCATTACTCTCAAAACATCGCTTGCCGAAAATCTCCCTCCAGTTCGCGCCGACGGCGGCCTTCTCCGCAGCGTCGTCGTCAACCTGATCGACAACGCTGCCGAAGCCTTGGAAACCGCGCCGTTCCGGGAGATCACCGTCTCCACCTGCGCCCACGGCGAAGCCGAAACCGTCGAAATCTGCGTGCAGGACACCGGCCATGGCATATCGCCCGAAGACAAAGACCGCCTTTTCCTGCCGCATTTTTCGACGAAAAACCGCGGTACCGGACTCGGGCTCGCGATCGCCGCGCGTATCGTCGCCGAACACGGCGGCACCATTCACGTCGAAGACAATTTTCCGGTCGGCTCGCGCTTTCTTGTCGAGCTGCCCGCGGCGGAGCTGACCTCCACTCCCGTCGCCGAACGTAACGGGGTTGAAGCCACCTGATGACCATTCGCCCGCATTTGCTCGTTGTCGATGATGAAGCCGGTATCCGCGAATCCCTCTCCTCGATTCTTGCCGACGAAGGATATGACGTCGAATCCGCTGCCTCCGCCGAGGAAGCCCTTGAACGCGCCGCCGCCGGCGATATCGAAGTCGTTCTGCTTGATGTCTGGCTCCCGGGCATCGACGGACTCGAAGCGCTAAGCCGTCTGCAAGCCTCCCCGCGCCCGCCGGCGGTCATTATGATTTCCGGTCATGGCACGATTGAAACCGCCGTGCGCGCCACCAAGCTGGGCGCCTTCGATTTCATCGAGAAGCCGCTTTCGCTGGAAAAAATAATCGTGTTGGTCCGCAACGCCATTCAACAGCGTCGCCTTCAGGAAGAAAACCAACTACTCCGCAGCGAGCTGGGCCACCGTTATCAAGTCATCGGCGAAAGCGTCCCCATGAAAGCACTTCGCCAGCAGATCGCCGTCACCGCCCCGACCAACGGCCGTGTGCTGATCTTCGGCGAAAGCGGCACCGGTAAGGAACTCGTCGCCCGCTCGCTGCACGCCGCCAGCCTGCGTAACAAAGGCCTGTTTGTGGAAGTGAATTGCGCCGCAATCCCGGAAGAACTCATCGAATCCGAACTTTTCGGCCACGTAAAAGGCAGCTTCACGGGCGCCGCCGAAGACAAAATCGGCAAGTTCAAAAAAGCCGATGGCGGCACGCTCTTTCTCGACGAAATCGGCGATATGAGCCTGCGCACCCAATCGAAGGTGCTGCGCGTCCTCGAAGAACAGCGCTTCGAGCCGGTGGGCTCCAACCAGACTGTCACTGTCGATGTCCGAGTTCTGGCCGCCACCAACAAAAATCTCGAGCAAGAAATCGCTCGTGGCGCTTTTCGCCAGGATCTTTTCTATCGCTTGAACGTGATTCCCTTCCTGGTCCCGCCGCTTCGCGACCGCAAAGAAGATATCCCCATACTCGCGCGCTACTTCCTGAACGAATTCAGCTCCGCGTATGGCAAGCGAACCCGCGAGCTGAGCGACACCGCCATGGAAATCCTGATGCGTTACCCGTTCCCCGGCAACGTCCGCGAACTCCGCAACCTTGTCGAGCGCTTGGTGATCGTGTGCCCGCAGGCCCGTATCGAGCCGCATCATCTCCCTCCCGAGCTTTTCCGCGGCGTAGCCGAAAGCCCGCAACACCCCTACAACACACTGCACGAAGCACGCAGCGCCTACGAACGCGAATTTATTTTGAGAAAATTACAGGAAAACCGCTGGAACATGACGCAAACGGCCACAGCCCTGGGCCTCGAGCGCAGCCACCTCTATCGTAAAATGAAAAGTCTGGGCATCGCCGCCCCAGACTAGAGTTTCCGCACTCGCAATCACCGATGCTGTAGCCTCCCCTTTTGCGACGGCGAGGCTTACATGCAAACTGAGCGCAAATCTTTGCCGGCTGGTCGGCTCCGTTGGTCGCCGTAACCAATCCGCGCGACCTCGAAACTTATTTTTCCGGCTCGCGCTCGTCATCCGCTTCGGGTTCATACTCGCCATCATCGATCTGCGCTGTGTCGATCGGGGGTGGGACCTCTTCCCGTTGGTTCTCGCTCAAACCTTCCAACTGAAAATGCCAATCCAACTCCCGCACTTTCTGCGGACTCTCCCGCCAATCCGGCACAACTTTCACGAAAGTCTGCAAATACACTTTTGTGCCGAACAATTCTTCCAATTCCTTGCGCGCTTCGGTTCCGATCTTCTTCAGCATTTCGCCTTTGTGCCCGATCAGTATCTTCTTCTGCGACGAGCGCTCCACGTTCAGGGTCGCTTCGATACGCAACAACTTCAGTTTCTCCTCGAACTTGTCCACGAACACCGCGAGCGCGTAGGGTACCTCGTGATACATCACCTGAATCGCTTTTTCGCGAATGATCTCCGCGGCCAGAAATCGCTCCGGCTGATCGGTCACCTGATCTTCAGGAAAGTACGGCTCGCTCTCGGGTACGTACCGCAGAATCTCTTCCTGCAACTCCCTGACTCCGGTGCCCTTCATGGCCGAGATCGGTACGATCGCCGAAAAGTCAAATGCCTTCTGGAACGCATCGATCAAGGGCAGCAACTTCTGTTTCGGCACGCGATCCACTTTGTTCAGCGCCAGAATCGTTTTTCCGCGGAACCGTTTCGCTTTTTCGAGCAGCAGCGAATCCGCGTATGGCAGCGCGCGGCTCGCGTCCACCATCAGCAGAAGGACATCGATCCCCTCAAGCGCCGCCGCAACCTCATGCATCATTTGTCGACCCAGCGCGGAATCCGCCTCATGCAGTCCTGGCGTGTCGATGAACACAATCTGCCCCTTCGGCGTCGTCACAATACCCTGAATGCGGTTGCGTGTAGTCTGCGGTTTGGCAGTCACAATGGCTACCTTTTGTCCGACAACGCGATTCAACAACGTTGATTTTCCAGCGTTCGGCCGGCCTACAATGGCGACGAAACCCGCGCGAAAGCCGGGGCGCTTCGCCGAAGTCTCGTTGTCTTTTTCGGTCAAACTCCGCCTCAATTCTTCTTTTTTACTTTGCGGGCGCCAGCGCGGCAGCGGCGCGCTTTCGGACCCTCAGCCGTAGCACTTTTCGCTGGTTGGCTTCCAGCACCTCGAATCGGTGGCCTTCGAGGTCGATGCTGTCGCCCGGCGCGGGAACCTTGCCGAGCACGTGGCTCAGCAATCCGGCAATGGTGGTGACCGCTTCGTCGGATTTCTCGCCGAACTTTACGGCTAGCAATTCTTCGACATGGTCGATGGCCATGCTGCCGCGCAGAATCAAGCTTCCGTCCGGCTCGCGCATGACGTCTGGTGCGGGTTTCTTTTCGTCGCGACCGCTTTCACCGACGATTTCTTCGACGAGATCTTCCACAGTGGCTAGCCCCGCCACCAACCCATGCTCGTCAATGATAATCGCCATCGGTTGATCTTTCTGGCGCATCTCCCGCAGCAACTCGGAACCCGCTTTCGTTTCCGGCATGAACAACGCGGGACGCACAAGCTCGCGGACTTTGCGCTTGGGCAAATCCTGATCGGCGATGTGCAGCAGATCCTGCGCGTACACGACGCCAAAAATATCGTCGAGCGATCTCTCGTACACCGGCATGCGCGCGAAACGCATCTCGATGAATTTTGCGTGCAGTTCTTCCAGTGTCGCGTCCGCGGCCATGGCGACGATGTCCGGGCGCGGCGTCATCACTTCGCGCACGCGCTTGTCGCTGAATTCCACGACTTGCTCGATCAGGTCCGCTTGCTCAGGCTCGATGATGCCTTCTTCTTCGGCTTGCTCCACCAACGCTTCGATGCCCTCTTCGGTGCGCTGTTCTTCGGTCTGCTCGAACTCCTGCTCCGAGATGCGCGCTAGGGATTCCGCACCCTCCAAAAAGATTCGCGCAGGCCACGCCACCAACATCGCCACGCGCACCAGCGGCAGCAAAGGCAACAGCCAGCGCCCGGTGGTACGGTACAGCAGCATGTCCGGGATAAAATGCATCAGAATGACAACTTCTAGCGTAAGAAAAACGCAGAACTCGATAAACGATTCCCACGTGCCTGATACGAAATACACGACCCCGCGGGTGGTTTCCAGCACCAAGAACGCCAGCCAGAAGTGGCCAAGAATGCGGAACGTCCGCCCCCCACTGCGGCGATTGATTTTGAGTTTCGGTTCGATTTCCGCTTCGAAAATATCCAGATGAGCATGCACGCGCCCGGTAGTCATGCGTCCAAGTTCGCGATAGATCAGGGTCAAATAGGAAAAAATCGGCAGACCCAAGGCGAGCAGCAAGGTGCCGGTCGTGTACGCCCAAAAATAGACTTTCACGAAAGACCCAGCCTTCGCCGCAGCCGGTGCTCGATGCGCGTCATCTGCCCGCGGTCGGTTTCGTGGTCGTAGCCCAGCAGATGCAGCACGCCGTGGAGAATCAATATCTGGAGTTCGCTCGGCGTCGAGCGGTTGTATTTTTTTGCATTGCGACGCGCGGTGGCAGGAGAAATGGCGATGTCACCGAGGAAATTGGCTTGGGGTGAAAGGCGACCGTCCCGAGTTGGCAACGGCACGGGTTTCCGCCTAGCGACTGCCGGGAAAGAAAGAACGTCGGTCGGACCTTTCTTCCTGCGGAACGCCTCGTTCATGCGCGCGATCTCCGCGTCGCTCACCAGGCAAATCGCGACGTCCCAGCTGGCGAGGCCCAGTTGCTCACGCACGCGGCGCAAAAATAACTCCAGTGGGGGCCTGGCGACGCGTACCGTCCGCTGGCGATTCAGAATCATCCTCAACAAATTTCTTGGCTCAGTTAATTTCTTTGATCTGCGATTTCCCGCGCGCGGTCGCGTGCGCTTCGGGTTTGCCATTCACAGTATTGATAGCCTTGCCGCTACGTTGCGGCTGGGTACCATCATACTCCTCGTAGGCGCGGATGATCTGCTGCACCAAGTTGTGGCGCACCACATCCTTTTCAGTGAAGTGGGAGATGCCGATGCCGTCGATTTTGCCGCAGACTTCCAGGGCTTCGATCAATCCGGATTTCTTGCCGGCCGGCAAATCGATCTGCGTGATGTCACCGGTGATGACTGCCTTTGAATTGAAGCCCAGGCGCGTGAGAAACATTTTCATCTGTTCGCTGGTGGTGTTTTGCGCTTCGTCGAGAATCACGAACGAGTCGTTGAGCGTGCGCCCGCGCATGAAGGCCAGCGGCGCAACCTCGATAATCCCCTTCTCCAGGAAACGGTCAAGCTTGTCGGGTTCGAGCATGTCGTACAGCGCATCGTAGAGCGGGCGCATATACGGGTCGATTTTTTGCTGGAGCGTGCCAGGGAGAAAGCCGAGGCGCTCCCCCGCTTCCACGGCGGGACGCGCGAGAATGATGCGATTGACCTGCTTGGTAAGCAGCGCGCTCACCGCCATGGCCACGGCAATGTACGTTTTTCCCGTGCCGCCGGGGCCGACGCCGAACATCATGTCGTGCTTCTCAATCTCTTCCATGTAGCGTCGCTGGCTCGCGTTCTTCGGTGTGACCACCTTTTTCCCGAACGACCGCTGGCGCCCGTGCTCAAACATTCCGCGCGGAGACTCGTGCGGCTCGTCGGTAGCCACGTGGATCAGCGACTTCACCTCGGCGCTGGTCAGTTTCCGGCCATGGCGCGTGACGTGGTTGTATTCTTCAACGATCTTTACCGCGTGGTCCACGTTGTCCTGATCGCCTTCGATGCTCAGTCGGCTGTCGTTCAAGTGCGTGCGGACATGCAGCGCGTCCTCGAGCAGGCGCACGTTTTCATCCAGCGTGCCGAAAAAGGGTTCAATTTGTCCGGTAATGTGAACGGTACGTCGCATTCAGGTGGCGGAGCGTCCTGCAGTGGAAACGGTCTGGCGGATGGCAGATTCCTCTCACGACAAACTTCTAACACCCTAGCGCAGCAAAGTGCCGCGGTCAAGTTACAGAACGGTTACACAGAGTTTCCTAGACTTTGGTCGAAGCACAATAGCCAGTTGTTAGCGGAAGCACCTTGTCATCGGTCATTTGCGCCTTTTTAGTGCAGTTTGGATCGCCTGTTCCGCGAGCGGCGCCATGACGGCATAGCCCTGGGCGTTGGGATGCAGCCCGTCTTCGCTGAGGTCTTTTTTGAGCAGTCCCTGATCGTCTACCGTGGCGGCAAAATAGTCGAGATACACATCCCCGTGATCGGCGGCATATTTCTTGATCCAGGCGTTCAATTCGAGAATTTTTTCGGGCTGGCGCTTGCTGCGCATGTCCACGGGATTGCCGCTGCGATCGTGACCATAGTTGCTGACCGGAAGCACGGATGCCAGTACCACTCGGATTTTGTTGGCGTGTGCAAGCTCGGACATCGACGTGAGATTGTCTTCGATTTGGGCAACGGTCATGGGGCCGGTATTCCCCGCAAGGTCGTTGGTTCCCGCAAGAATAACCACAACTTTCGGATGCAACGCAAGAACGTCAGGACGAAAGCGGATCAGCATTTGCGGCGTGGTTTGTCCGCTAATGCCGCGGTCGATGTAAGGTTTGCTCGGGAAGAAACCACCAAACTGGGGTTGCACCCACACGTCGGTGATGGAATCACCCATGAATACGACGCGCTTCTCGTCCTTACCGGGAACCTGAACGGCGGTGTTGGCATCGTGATAGCGCGCCATATTGGGCCAATCGAGAAGCGTCTTTTCTGCGGTCGCTAGTTTGGCGGCCACCGCAGGCAGCTCTTCGCAATCGGCGGCACGCTTTTCGCCGGCAGGTTGCGTTGGCGTTTGTGCGCCGGCGAGATGCGTGTGAAACACCGTTGCGATCACGCACAGGAAAAATAGGGCACGGATTGTTTTCATGGGTTTGGCTCCGGCTCGGCAGCGTACCTGAAAACAGTCCGCAGGTGGAAGAGAGTTCGCTGACCTCCCATCCGGTTTGCACGCGCTTGTGGGGGCCCAAGCCCCCGTGGCCCTTCCCGGGCAGCACGGCTCTTTGTGCCGCAAGCGAACAAACGGGACCCCCGGCGCGCGCGGCACTCCCGGGGAATCTTCTGTAGAATGCGGGTTGCAAACATGACCTTGCATGAGGTGATTCGAGATGCGCTTGTTCCGGTGCCTTCTGTTCTCTGTTTTTGCAGCAAGTACGATTGCGGCACTCTGCGATGCCCAGGCCACGAGCGGACTACAGCCAGCGGACTATAATCGGATTCGATCGGTCGCACAGGCAGAATTTTCGCCGGACGGAAAGTTCGTCGCGTACACGGTCGTGCGTTACGACGGTGCGGGGCGGCCGTGGCCGCAACTGTGGGTCATGGATGTCTCCTCGGGCAAATCGATGCGCATCGGCGGTGAAAATGACGTGGCGGGCAGCCCCGTCTGGTCACCTGACGGGCGCTGGATCGCCTACGACGGCGCGGCTGAGGGAAAACAGGGATTGGCGGTCGTGCATCCAGACGGATCGAGGGTGACCTATTTGTCGGAAGCTCGCGGCACAAATGCGCCTTTGCCCGGAACCGGCGCGGAGGTGACCTGGTCTCCGGACAGCAAGCAGATCGCCTTCATTTCCGCGAACCCCGGGCCAGAGACCGCGGATGCGACCGGCGATCCGATGGTGATTACTCGCTACCTCTACAAACCGGACGCGGGCGAGGGCCTTACGCGCTTTAATGACAACCGGCGCCTGCACATTTTCATGGTGGATGTTGCCACGAAGACCGTTCGCCAGATCACCAAGGGCAACGACTACGAGCATTCCATCGATTGGTCCCCGCACGGCGACGAGATCGTTTTCGTCTCCGACCAATCGCCGGAGACGGATCAATTCTTCAACTACGATCTGTTCTCGCTCCGACTTAGCGACGGCTCCATCCACAGGCTCACGGCCACCGAAAATGCCGAGTACGACCCGAAATTCTCGCCGGACGGAAAGATGATCGCTTTTCGCGCAACCAAGCGCGGTCTCACCGACCGTGAGACCACCATGGAGGATACCCACGTTTGGGTTATGAACGCCGATGGTTCGAACCGACGTGAACTCGCGGGAATTGACAACCGGCAGGGAGCACCGGTCTGGGCGCCGGACAGCAAGGCCGTCTATTTCACGGTGCAGGAACGCGGAAGCGTGCACTTGTATCGGCAACCGGTCGACGCCAACGCCTCGGGAACACCGGAAGGCGAGCGGCGCGTGATGCACTCGGCCAGCGGCTCGGCTGCGGAAATGATTGTGAACGGGATTGGAAGTGTTGGCGGATTTTCGGTCGCGAAATCGGGAGCGATCGCTTATACCTTCACGAGCCCCCGGGACATGGGCCAGCTTTATCTTCGCAGCGGAGCCAGCTCAAAACAGCTTACCGATTTGAACGCCGATGTCCTCGGCGGGAAACAGATCGCGGAGGTCGAACCGTTCACCTTTATCAGCAACGACAACAAATATGAGGTGGAAGCATTCCTCGTGAAGCCGCTGGGTATGACTGCGGACTCGAAACATCCCCTGATCGTCAACATACACGGGGGTCCCCACGGGCAGAACGGGCCAGGCTTCAATTTCCGCGACCAGGCATTTGCGGCTCGCGGCTGGGCCACACTGCACGTGAACTATCGCGGCTCGACGGGTTATGGCCAGGCATTTGCCGATGCCGTGTTTGGCGATCAGGATGGCAACGAGGCGCAGGATGTCCTCTACGGCGTAAGCGCGGCGCTGCGGCGCTACCTTTGGCTCGATCGAGAACGCATGGGCATTGAAGGTGTCAGCTATGGAGGTCAGCTCACCATGTGGCTGATCACCCAGACGCGGATGTTTCGTGCGGCCATTCCCATCGCTGGAATCGCAAACCTGATCAGCTATAACTACATGACCTACTACAACCAATACGAGCAGATGGAATTCGGGCAGCTGCCGCATCAGGACGATTTCATGAATATCATGTGGGAGCGCTCGGCATTGAAGCACATCGCAGCGGTGGCAACCCCAACAATGCTGATGCACGGCGAGAATGATAACGATGTTCCAATCGCGGAAGCGGAGCAATATTTTGTGGCGCTGAAAGATGTCGGCGTGGAGACCGTCTTCGTGCGCTATCCCCGTGAGGGACACGGTATTCGCGAGTCTGGCCATGTCGTTGATAGCTTGAACCGCTCGATCGCGTGGTACGAGAAACACTTCCCAAAAACGCCGCCGGAGAATCCGTCTCCGGCCGTCCCGTAGGACGCGCGAGGTCGGCCTCATGCGGATCGCCATCGACACCGGGGGAACATTCACCGACTGCGTCTTCGTGCGCGACGGGAAACTGCAGATTCTGAAAGTTTCTTCGCAACCTTCCATGCCTGAAGAAGCGATCGCTGCGGCGATGCGTCAAGCCCGCAAGCAGTTTGGCTCGCCCCAGGTTTTCAGCGATGATCGCGGGCTTGATTTGATTTGCGGGACGACGGTCGGCACCAATGCTCTGCTCGAACGCCGCGGGGGCCACGTCGCCCTGGTAACCACTTCGGGATTCGAAGACATTCTCGAAATTGGACGGCAGGCGCGCACGAAGCTCTACGACTTTTTTGTGGAGAAACCGGAGGCCCTGGTTGCAGCTCGCGATCGCATCGGCGCAGCCGAACGCCTTGCATGGGACGGCACGGTTGTCGAGGGTTTGTCCAACCAAGAAGTGCGCCGCGTCCTGCGAATAATCCGCCGCGCCAAACCGGACGCCGTTGCCGTTTGCTTCCTTTTCTCTTTCCGAAATCCGAAGCATGAAAAAAAACTCGCCGGGCTTCTTCGCAAAGCCGGCTATCTTGTCTCCGTCTCTCACGAAATCCTGCCTGAATTCCGCGAGTACGAGCGCACCTCCGCGACCGTCATCAACGCCTACCTTGCGCCGGTTATGACCGGCTACTTACGCGGTACGCAAAATCGTGTACGCACGGCGTGGTACAGCGGCCCGCGACCCAAGACCGCGACAACGCATTTACGCGTGCACGTGATGCAGTCCAACGGCGGAATCATCTCTGCGGAACGCGCGGCGCGAGAGCCGGTGACGACGATTTTGTCGGGGCCCGCGGGCGGAGTAACCGGCGCGGCGTATGCAGCCAAACTCGCGGGAATCGACAAAGTCATCACCTTCGACATGGGTGGAACATCGACCGATGTCGCGCTGCTGTCGGGAGCATTGCGCACCACGAGCGAGGCAGTAGCCGCGGGTTTGCCGGTGGCGGTGCCGATGCTGGAGATTCACACCGTAGGCGCTGGCGGCGGATCGCTTGCGCGATTCGACCGTGGCGGAGCGCTGCGGGTCGGGCCGGAAAGCGCGGGCGCGGAGCCGGGGCCGATCTGTTACGGCCGAGGCGAGCGCGCCACGGTGACCGACGCACACGCGGTGCTCGGCCATTTCGGCGGAAGTGGATTGCTGAGTGGGAACTTTGCGCTGGATGTTCCTCGTGCACGGCGCTTGATGGACAAGGCGCGCGGCGCATTTCGCAGCGTCGAGGATTTCGCGGATGGAATTCTCGCGGTGGCAAACGCCGTCATGGAGAAAGCGATCCGTGTAATTTCCGTCGAGCGCGGACATGATCCGCGCGACTTCACACTGTTGGCCTTTGGCGGCGCCGGAGGTCTCCACGCGTGCGCTCTCGCATCCGCGCTGGAAATGCGCGGCGTGCTGCTACCGAACTTTCCCGGCGCGCTGTCGGCGCTTGGAATCTTGCGCGCCGATGTGGTGCGCGAGTTCTCACGCACGGTGCTCTTAGCCATAACCGATACGAAAGCTCTTCAAGCCGACTTAGGCGAACGATTCCGTCCGCTCGAGACCGATGGTAAGCAAACGCTACGGCGGGAAGGATTTTCGCCCGCGAAGATTCGCATGGAGCGGCGCCTAGATATGCGCTATACCGGGCAAGCGTACGAATTGAGCGTGCCTGCGGGCGGTGATTTCGTGGGTGCATTCCATCGCACCCACGAACAGCGTTACGGCTACCACGACGCCAAGCGCGCCGTGGAAATTGTGAACTTGCGGGTCCGCGCAATCGGAATTACCGACAAGCCCCGCATCGAAAAGATTGCGAAAGTCACGAAGGGCAAGGAAATGCGTCCCGCCGCATCCATCGACTGCATTCTGGATGGAGAACGGCAAACCGCCGCCTTAATCGATCGTGAACAAGTGCATAGCGGTGATTCCTTCGCGGGCCCCGCCGTGATTTCGGAATACAGCGCCACAACGTTGGTCCCGCCGGGTTGGCGAGCCCGCCTCGATGCCTATGGCCAGATCCTGGTGACCAAATCAGAGAACGCGAGGCTTCATGCGCGCAAGAATTAATCGAGGCTCTCGGAAACGGCGTTCAGGCGCGTCACACGTGGACCCGACCCGGCTCGAAATATTCAAGAACATCTTCCATTCCGTGGCCGAAGAAATGGGAGCCGCCCTGCGCCGCTCGGCGTTTTCGCCCAATATCAAGGAGCGCCGCGACTATTCCTGCGCGGTTTACGATGCCGACGGGCAAGTCCTAGCGATGGGCGATCACATGCCGGTTCACCTCGGCTCGATGCCCGCTTCGGTCGCGGCGGCGCGAGCGGCTTTTCCGCTACATGCAGGCGATATCGCTCTGCTGAACGACCCTTTCGCCGGAGGCACACACCTGCCCGACCTGACGATGGTCATGCCGATCTTCTTGCCCCGGAGCCGGCACCCCTCGTTCTATGTCGCCAATCGCGCGCACCACGCCGACGTCGGCGGAGCCCTCGCGGGATCAATGGGCCCGGCCCGCGAGATCTTCCAGGAAGGACTGCGAATTCCGCCAGTAAAGATTTTCGGGCGCGGCGCAATCAATCAGGACGTCATGACCCTCCTGCTCGCCAACGTGCGCACCCCGGAGGAGCGCGAAGGTGACTTGGCCGCCCAGTTCGCCTCCTGCCACACAGGTGAACGCAGACTCGTCAGCATCGTCCAGAAATATGGCGAGCAGGAAGTCCGAAAATACGGCCAACATCTCCTCGACTACTCAGCCGCCATGATGCGCACCGCCCTGCGGGAACTGCGCCCGGGTACCTACAGTGCCGACGATTTTCTCGAAGATGACGGCGTCAGCAACGAACCGCTGCGAATTAGAGTGCGCATCCGCGTCGCCGGCGGCCGTGCTGAGGTCGACTTCACCGGCTCCTCCCCGCAATGCGCAGGCAACGTGAACGCGGTAGAAGCCATTGCAGTATCCGCGGTGTACTACGTCTTCCGATGCCTCCTATCCGAGGAGGTCCCCGCGACTTCGGGTCTGATGACACCTATCCGTGTAATCGCCCCAGCCGGAACCATCGTGAATGCGCGGCCGCCCGCCGCGGTGGCTGGCGGCAACGTCGAAACGTCGCAACGAATGGTAGACACCCTGCTGCGAGCCATCGCCAAAATTGCGCCGGAGAGAATTCCCGCCGCAAGTCAAGGCACCATGAACAATGTGACGCTCGGCGGCAAAGATCCTCGCCACTCTGGCGCTCCCTTTGCTTACTACGAAACAATAGCCGGAGGTATGGGAGCCCGTCCTAATAAAGACGGCGCGTCCGCCATCCACACCCACATGACCAACTCGTGGAACACGCCGATCGAAGCCTTCGAGCAGGTTTACCCCATGCGTCTCCGCACCTATTCCATCCGCCGCAACTCCGGCGGCAAAGGCCAACACCGCGGAGGCGATGGCATCATCCGCGAAATCGAACTGCTCACGGACACCCAAGTCGGCCTCCTCTGCGACCGTCGCAAGAGCGGTCCTTACGGCCTGGCCGGCGGCCAAGCGGGCAAGTGCGGCCAAAATTCCATCACGTGCGACGGAAGAAAGCGCGAACTCCCGGGCAAATGCGCACTCTTCGCCAAAGCCGGTTCCGTCTTGGGAATTGAAACCCCGGGCGGCGGCGGCTGGGGCAAGCCTAATAAACGCAGGAAGTAACGCCGCGCCGCACCACGCTGCGCAGGTGTAGCGGCGCCCTCTCGTGCGTCCTTCGCGGTTCGAGCAGGACGGACACCTTCCACGCTAAAATAAGAAAGGCGGGCAACGTTTCGTTGCCCGCCAAACAAAGCTATTCCAAATAACGCTATTCAAACTTTTCGGTCATGATCGGGAACGTCAGCTTGGCCTTCGCGAGCGACTTCACCACCACAGCCTCGGCGCTTTCCGCCGTCGTGTTGCGCGCGGTGGCCATTTCGCTGACCAGCAAATACTTGGCGCGCTCCAGCATTTTCTTTTCGCGGAAGGAGAGCGGCTTGCTCCTGCTGAGGGATACCAAACTCTTGAGGACAACGGCAACTTCCAGGAGGGAGCCCGTGCGCATGCGCTCGGAATTTTCCTTGAAGCGGTGTTTCCAATCGTGATGCGAATTCAGCTTGCCGGTTTCGAGAAAGCCCAGAACCTTGGTCGCATCATTCGATCGAATTACGGCGCGCAGCCCCACAATGTCTGCGTTGGATTGCGGAACCATGACGCGCAAGCCGCTGGAAACAATACGAATCATGAAGTAGCGTTCGGTTCTTCCGTTCAGCACCCCGTAGCTGATCTGCTCTACGAGACCCACACCGTGATTCGGATAGACGACCTTGTCGCCAATTTTGTAGTCCATAGCTTCGATTGCCCCCCTAGGCATGCGTACAAGAATCAGTGTAGGGTAAGTGTGTTGCAACAGTCAAGATATATCCATTGGAATCAGGGGCTTAGAGTAAGACCCGCGCCAATTTGGCACGCAAATTGCTCTCCACACATACACCGCAGGAGCCGATCACTACTACAAGGCTCTTCGCACAATTTTCTGCAAACGCTCCCACGACGCAGTCGGTAACTTCACCCCGTCGTCGCAACTGCAATTGCTTGTATCGCTTACGTGGATTCGGGATTTGCTGCGGTACAATCCCACACATGCTTCTATTGGCGCTCGACACCTGTGACGCGAGAGGCAGTATCGCCGTGCTGCGCGACGACCAGATTGTCCAGGTCGTCGCACACGACACCTCCGACGACTATTCCGTGTGGCTCCTACCGGCCGTTGCACGTGTTCTAACGGCTTCACAGATCACGTTTGCGGATCTGGAGGTGTACGTCGCGGCCGCCGGCCCCGGTTCCTTTACCGGAGTCCGCGTTGGGCTCACGACTGTCAAAGCTTGGGCGGAGGTGACTGGAATGCCCATCGTGAGCGTCTCGCGGTTGGAAGCGTTGGCTTCCGAAGCGGACGGCTCTCAAACCTACACAGCAGCGTTCACCAATGCCCAGCGACGCCAGGTTTTTGCGGTGCTCTATCGGCGCGGGGCCGAAGCGTTGGAGCGCGTTGGCGAGGAAGCCGTGATCGCGCCCGAAAAGTTCCTGGCATCGGCGGTTGCGTCAGCAGCCGGCGAGCCTATCCAGTGGATCTCGACGGACCCACAGATGCTCCTTGAAACGGAAGGCTGGAAGGCGCGTCAGAGTGTAGGTGAACGTGTGCAAACCGTGTCCCCGATCTTGGCACCCGCCCTGGGCCGGCTGGGCTATCGCCTGGCTCTCGAAAAACGCTACGCAGATCCACTGACTTTGGATGCAAACTACGTTCGCCGCTCGGACGCCGAAGTATTCTGGACCGACAGACCTCGACCGGCCAAACCGGGGTTGGCTTAATACGGACCGGCGGCGAAGTAAGCAAGCCCGCAAAGCGACCACCTCGCAGGAGACAAGTTGTGATTAGACCGATTTTGAGTGCCGTTCTGGTAGCCGCAGTCTCGGCGGTGTCCGCGTACTTGGTTGTGAGTTCTGGCCCCAAATCCGCCGCCGCTGCCGACAACGCGAGACAATCGGCAAGCGTGGAAGCAACCACTGCCCCAAACTGGATTGCCCGCAGCAACGAATTTGCAAGCCTGCTGATCGAGATCGAGAAGAAGCACTCTCCCGAGTCGGCCTCCGCAGACGGGCTAAGCCAGTATGACGACAAGATTTCCGTCGCCACGCACGAGGACGATGAGGCGGAGAACTCGGAAACCCGCGCCGCTCTGGCCAAACTCCGGGAACAACTGCCCAAAGAACAAGACAAATACGTCCGGCAGGACTTGGAGATCATGATTCACAGCACGCAGCTCCAACTGAAGCGCCACGACTTTGCCGAAGCCCATCAGGTTCCCTTTCACAATGTGAGCGGAGCTGTATTTCAGGGGCTACGCGTGCTATTGGATGACCAGGTAGCTCCCGAACGCCGTCCTACGGCCGTCGTGCGGTTGCGAAAGTATGCTGGGATGGAGCCCGGGTACACTCCATTCGCAGACCAGGTACGAAAGCTTACGGAACTCCAGATGGCCAAGCCGAACATGATCTACCCGGCCAAGGCTTCAGTCGAGACCGCGCTATCGCGTAATCCCTTGTACATGGATGGAATCGCCGAGCTATTCAAGCAGTACAAACTGCAAGGTTGGGAAGAACCCTACAGCAAGCTGAAAGCGCAGCTGACCGCCTACGATCAATGGGTGAAGACCGAGATCCTGCCGAAGGCGCGCATCGACTTCCGCCAGCCTCCGGAGCTCTACGCCCTGGGACTCGAAGGCTACGGCATCGACATCCCGCCCGCGGAGCTGGCGGCGATGGCCCACAAGGCTTTCGCGGAATACCAGTCGGAGATGCAAACCATTGCGTCACAGATCGCCAAACAACGGGGCTGGCCGAGCCCCGACTATCGCGACGTAATCAAGAAGCTCAAGGAGAACCAGCTGGTTGGCGACGCGATCCTGCCCTTCTACAAGGACCGTTTGAAAGAGATCGAAGGCATCGTTGTGAAGGAAAAGCTGGTTAGTTTGCCGGATCGTTCAGCGCGCATCCGCATCGCCACGCCGGCGGAAAGCGCGCAGCAACCTGCTCCGCACATGGTTCCCCCACCACTCCTGCACAATACCGGGCAGCAGGGGGAGTTTGTGCTGCCATTGAATATGCCGGCCGCAGCAGGCAGCGCCAAGGCCGAAAAAGTAGACGACTACACCTTCGACGCCGCGTCTTGGACGCTGATCGCACACGAAGCGCGCCCCGGCCACGAACTGCAATTCGATTCCATGATCGAGCATGGCGTGTCGCTGGCAAGATCGCGCTACGCTTTCAACAGCACCAACGTCGAAGGCTGGGGGCTGTACGCCGAATACATCACCAAGCCATTCATGCCGTTGGAAGGAGAGCTGATTTCGCTGCAGTTCCGGCTGCTGCGAGCCGAACGCGCGTATCTCGACCCGGAATTGCAGGCCGGAAAGATCCAGCCTGCAGACGCCATGAAAGCCCTGACTCAAGAGGGCGTCTTCTCCGCGCCGTTCGCTAACCAGGAAGTCGAGCGCTACACGTTCAGAGCGCCCGGGCAGGCCAATTCCTATTTCTACGGATACACGAAACTCCTTCAACTAAGGAAGGATACCGAAGCGGCGCTCGGACCTAAGTTCGATCAAAAGAAATTTCACGACTTCATTCTGGCCCAAGGGCTCCTGCCTCCGGATCTGATGCGAAAAGCGGTCATGGAAGACTTCATCCCTGTCGAGAAGGCGAGTGCTGTTGGTAGCGGAAATGATTCGGCTCCTCAAAATGAACCGCAGACTGGATCTGTCCTGTTCAGGGAAAACGACCCGTATCACGGCGGCGTCAACCTCAGGGCCAACGATCCCCGTCGAAAGCCTGTCATCGTGAGGGCATCCGACGAGGATGCCCGAAGGACCTCAACCGATCCGACACCACCAACCCGTTCAGGCAGCGCCATCAACTAGTCCCGAAACCCGGTGCACAACATGGTGCGAAAATTCGAAGTACGAGACGCGCCGTCGGTTGAAGTGATCCTGACTAACTCGCCCGAGGCGGCGGCTTGGACACTTAATTCGCTTGAGCGTTTGCGCCTTCGCGGTGAAGTCGGCTGGGTGATCGAAACTGGTGGCGCGGTTTGCGGTTTCTTGGTTATCCGCACTGTCGCGCAAGAAGCCGAGATTCTGAACCTTTCGGTCCATCCCGCTGAACGACGGGCAGGAAATGCAACCGCGCTTTTGCTGGAAGCTCTCGCGGAATGCCGCGAACTGCGCGTCAAGAAAGTATTTCTGGAAGTTCGCGAATCCAACGTGCCCGCGATTTCCTTCTACGAAAAGCACGGTTTCGTCCGCAGCGGCCGCCGTCCCGCGTACTATCAGAGCCCTACGGAGGCGGCAGTACTAATGATGAGAGAACTCACGGGCTAGGACTCTCCACTGGAATTTTCTTGCGCTTCCCTCTTGACGGCGACATGCCATGGGTTTACCGTGCGCTCATGGAGTAGTTATCCAAAATTAATGAAGTCGTGAGGAGGAACGCATGGCCACTATGGCGCGGAACCCTCGGGACATACTCCTCGATACAGACGCCGAGTATCAGCGTCTGGCCGAGCAGCATGCCAAGTACGAAGCCGAACTCCAAAAACTCACCTCGGATCCCTACCTCAGCTCGGAACACCTCCTGGAAGAAATCAAGCTCAAGAAAATGAAGCTGTGCTGCAAGGATGAGATGGAGCGGATTGCCGCCCGCAACCAGCGGGCGCGCTCTCACTCCACGTAACAGTAGAAGACTATCCCTGCGCGGCTCTGCTATAGAATGCCGCTGCCGCTCGCGCGGTCGCCGCCGCGACCGAGAGGGCTGTGGTATTGTCTAACAGGCATGGTCAAAGAAGGCTACTACTTCGGACTACCCCCGCTCGTCCTGGGCGGCGCAGCTTTTCTTCTGCATTGGATCGTCGCGGCGATCCTGCTGGTGTTCCTGGCAGCCTTTGTTTTCTATTTCTTCCGCGATCCTGAACGCGTGATCCCGAATGAATCTGATGCGGTCGTATCCCCGGCGGACGGTCGCGTGGTCGTAGTCACCGACGAAGACTACGCAGGCGTCCCCGGCAAACGCATCAGTATCTTTCTGGCAATCTGGAACGTTCATGTAAACCGCTCCCCCGTCGCCGGGACGATCCTCAAGATGGACTATCGGCCCGGCAAGTTTCTCGCGGCGATGATGGCGCGGGCCTCCACGGAAAATGAGCAAAACGTTATTTCTCTTTCGACAGCTTCCGGCGAAATGGTCTTCAAACAGATTGCTGGTTTGATCGCACGGCGGGTAGTCTGTTGGAAGAAAGCCGGCGATATCGTGCGGCGCGGCGAGCGGATCGGGTTGGTGCGGTTTGGCTCGCGGGTCGATCTCTGGGTGCCGCGCGATGCACAGATTCTGGTAGCTCTCGGCGCTAACGTAAAGGGCGGATCGAGCGTTCTGGCGCGCTGGCCGATGCCCGCGCGATCCGCTGTGGCACCGGACGCTGACGCGAGAACACCAGTCGAGAATCTGACGTCGAGTTTCAAACGAGCATAACGTCGAGCTTCAAACGGGCACAGAAATGAGTGAGAAGCGAACATAGGATGTCCGACTCCGAACAACAGCTGGTTGAAGCGGAACAAGCGCCCGAGGTTCACATCCGCGGACGTCGCATTCGGAATCCGAAGCTGCGGCGCGGGATTTTTCTGCTGCCCAGCCTGTTCACTACCGGGAATCTATTGTGCGGTTACTACGCGAGCGTCTCGACGCTGACGGGTACGGTACTTCAAGCGGATCCGTTCGATCACGCCGCAAAGGCCATCGGTTTGGCGATTCTGTTTGATTCGCTCGACGGCCGAGTGGCGCGCCTGACCGGCACGAATACGGAGTTCGGCGTTCAGTTCGATTCTTTGGCCGACGTAGTCAGTTTTGGCATCGCTCCCGCGCTGCTGGCGTACTCCTGGGGCGTGCGAAATCTTCCGGGACTTGAGTTCGCTGCAGGCATTCAGCAGATCGCCCATTTTGGCTGGTGGTTCTGCCTGGCCTTCGTGGTTTGCTGTGCGTGGCGCCTGGCCCGATTTAACGTGCAGGGAATGGCTCCCGGCGGATCGAAGTATTTTGTGGGGATGCCAACCCCCGCGGCTGCCGGAATGATCGCGGCGACCGTACACGCTTTCAAATCTCCCATTCAGGATTGGCGCTGGTCCGTCGCCTTTATTTTTCTGACTCTGGGGCTGGCCGCGCTAATGACCAGCACGATTCGCTTTTACAGCTTCAAGGATTTGCCGTGGACGCGCAAGCAACCGTCCTTGGGGATCGTCTTTATCGCCCTGCTGGGCGCCGCAATCTGGCGCTGGTCCGAGGAAGTTCTGCTGTTGATTGCGGCCACGTATACCGCCGCGGGGGTAACCTTGCATCTCATAAGATTGCTGCGGCACCGGACTTCGCGAACCGCGTGATGCATGCGTTTTGAACGGGACTCCCTCAGAATTGTAGTCGCTGGTGCGTCTTCGCTTCTGGGGGCGGAGCTGAAGTCGCTGCTCGAACAGAGTCACTTCGCGGCTTCGGATTTCCGCTTGCTGGACGAGGAGTTGGCCGCGGGCACGCTGACCGCAGCTGGCGGCGAACCCGCGGTGATCCGGCCGGTGGAAGAAGACAGCTTTGACCGCGCGCGCTTCGTGTTCTTTGCCGGCTCACCGGAGTTCACGCGCGCGAATTTCGCATTGGCGCAGCGTAGCGGCGCCACGATCATCGACCTCTCCGGCCACGCCGTATCGCTCAGCGAGTCGGTTCCGTGGTTTCGCGGACTGGAGAGTCTTCGGGGCCAAGCTTTAGCGGATAAGCCACGCCTCGTGACGATTCCGTCGGCCGCCGCCGAGATGCTGATCCGCCTTAGGTTCGCATTGGGCGACCTTGGGTTGAACAGCATGAGCGCGACGATACTTCAGCCGGTTTCCGCATGGGGAAAACTGGCTATCGAAGAACTGGAGACTCAAACCAGCCATTTGCTTGCGCTGCAAACTCCTGGAAAGCAACTCTTCGATGCGCAAGTAGCTTTCAACACTCTCAATCGCTTTGGACCTTCGAGTCGCTTCGATGTGGGCGCGGCCTTAGCCAATGTTCGTAACGAGGTGCGTTCGAGTCTCGGCGGCAACGGCATCGTTCCCGCGATTCAACTGGTCCACGTTCCCGCATTTTACGGCACCACGTTTTCTGTTTGCGCCGGGCTGGACACCTCCATCGATGTCGCTCGCATCCAAAACGCTTACAAGTCGGGAGGCTTTTCCATGATTCAGCCGCCGGAAAGCCCTAGCAACGTGAGTGTCGCCGAAGAATCGACCGTGGTATTAGCGCCAGCGTCGCCTGACCCTGCAAGGCCCGGAAGTTGGTGGTTTTGGGGAGCAGCGGATAATATTCGACTGCCGGCCTGGAACGCCGTGAAGCTGGCGGAGAAGCTTGCCGAATGAAGAGGATTGCATGGCGCGGGCCGGCGCTGGTGGCGCTCGCGTCCTGGCTGGGCGGATGCGGATACCACGTTGCCGGGAAAAGCGATGCCCTGCCTCGAGAGATCCACGTGATTGCCGTGCCGGCTCTCGAAAACGCAACCACGAGCTACCGCATCGAGCAGAAACTTACGGCGGCAACTGTGCACGAGTTCCTGGCAAGGACCGCGTACAAAGTGGTGTCGAATCCAGCGGACGGAGACGCGGTGCTGCGCGGAAAAGTAGTCAGCCTGGAAGCGGTTCCTTTACTGTTCGACACCACCAGTGGACGTGCAACCACCATGCTGGTCACGGTGAGGTGTGAAGTCACGTTGAAGCAAACTGCCACGGACAAGGTGCTGTATCACGCCGACAATTTTATGTTTCGGAGCGAATACGAAATCTCCACCGATGTCACCAGCTTTTTTGGCGAGCAAGATCCGGCGGTGGACCGCTTGGCCAAGGATTTTGCGCAGCGTCTAGTGGCAGCGGTGATGGAGAACTACTGAAGCGAAACTTCTGCGGCAGGCTATCCAGACGGGGACTTCTGGAGATCAGCTGTTGAGAATTTCGCTACCACAAGTCGCCGCACCAAATTTCTTAGGAGCAGGATCGGATGGCGCGGTTTTCTTCACAACAACTGCTGGAGCGACTGAAAAACGGGAAACTCATTCCGGCACTGCTGCTGCTTGGGGAAGAGCCGTATTTGCGCGACGCCTGCCGAAAGGTCCTGGTAGAGACATTCATCCTCGAGGCCGCGCGCACTTGGGGCGTGTCGCGCTATTCGGCGGATCGCGGGGAGACGCAGAGGGCGTTAGAGCAAGCACAGACCTTGCCAATGCTTTCGCGGCAGCAAGTAGTTTTTTTGGAGGATGTCGAGAAGATCGAGAAGCTCGGCGAGAAAAATCGGGATGCGGCGGTGGAGCAGTTGGAAGGATATCTTGCAGACCCGTCGCCATTTACCGTTCTGGTGCTGGAGGCCACGGCGTTGGACCAGCGAATGAAGCTGGCGAAACTTCTGGCGGAAAAGACATTGGTTGTGGAAGTGGGGCTCGGTGAAAATCCCGAACAACGGCTGGCTACCGCGGTCACCTTGGCGCAAGTCCTGGCAGGCGAGGAAAAAGTGGAGTTCGAGAGTGGCGCCGCCGAGGATTTGGCAGAGTTCGTGGCTGCGGATTTGCTGCGTTTGCAGACGGAGATCACGAAGCTGGCGACCTATGTCGGCGAGCGCAAGCGGATTCGCCGGCAAGATGTCAGCGCGCTGGTCATTTCGGAAAAAACGACGACGGTTTGGGAGTTGGCGGATCTGCTGGCTTCACGGCAGCCCAGGAAGGCGCTGGAGTTTCTGGGGCGGCTGCTGCGGGACGGCGAGGAACCTTTGCAAATGCTGGGGGCGTTGACGTGGATGTACCGCAAGTTGATCGAGGCCAGCGAGGTCAAGGGCATCGCGAACGGCTGGCAAGCGGCCCGGGCGCTCGGGATGCGGCCCGAGCAAGCCGAACTCGCGTTGCAGAGCGCGCGCAAGATTGGCAAGGCGCGGCTCTTGACGGGGTTGCGGGCGCTCCAAGTGGCCGACAGCCGACTCAAGGGCGGGGCCGACGATCCGCAAGCAGTCATGGAGTTTTTACTCGTCGAGTTGATTGGGGCTGGAGTAGCGCGGCCCGCCTCCGCATGAACGGGACGGGTTGTTTCCTGTCTCAATGTGCATTCGATTGCGCTGAGAACGGCTCGGCTTAGGCTTTCGCGGGTTTTACGCCGTTGAAAGCAACGGTCAGCCGGGACTTGTAGCGGTTGCCGGTGTTTTCGTGAAGGACGCCCTTGGTGATGGCGCGATCGATGGCGGACATCGTGGGGTGGAGCAGGTTGCCGGCGGCCGTGGCGTCCCCCGCGCTGATGGCGGTGCGCAGGCGCCGCATCAGGGTGCGGACGCGGGTGCGGTTTGCGCGGTTTACGTCGGCACGCTCGCGAGACTGCTGAGCCCGCTTCAAAACTGACTTCTTGCGTTTCTTAATCTTCGTCGCCTGTCCCTGCGCCATCTATTGCTCTCCTTGTAGGTATCGCCCAAACACACAACGTTAAACGAGGGGCGCGGCTTTGTCAAACGAGAGCGGTGAGGAATTGCTTGCGAAAATTCGACGACGCGCTCCAGCGCGGCACCATTTGCGACCAACTAACGGTACATCGAGCGCAGCCAACCGCCGGGAGTTGTAGCTACCAAGCTGGATTTCGGAAGGCCGATGGCCATTCCATTCGTACTGCGGTCCATGCGGGACAAGGATTGGAAGTACCTCGCAGGAGATTTCCGAAGGTATAATCGCGGCAAATCATGAGCCTCGATCCAGGTTCCAAGCTCGGACCCTTTGAAATTGTTGCGCCGCTGGCTGCGGGCGGCATGGGTGACGTATATCGGGCGCGGGATACGCGGCTCGATCGCACCGTCGCAATTAAGCTTCTACCAGCGGCGGTCTCCGGAGATAGCGAGCGGCTGCACCGCTTCGAACAGGAGGCGCGCTCCGCGTCCGCCCTCAATCACCCCAACATCGTTACCATCTACGAACTGGGAAGGGACGGGTCCGCGCACTACATCGCAATGGAACTGGTCGAGGGTCAGACGCTGCGGCAACTGCTGACTTCCGGCGTGCCGCCGATGCGAAGGACAATTGAAATCGCGGTACAGATCGCGGAAGGTCTGACCAAGGCTCACGAAGCGGGCATCACGCACCGGGACCTGAAGCCCGAGAACGTGATGATTTCTCAGGACAAGTTCGTGAAGATCCTCGATTTTGGCCTTGCCAAACACATCCCGCCGAACAGCGAGCATTCGGATACGAGCACCGCGATCACCGGATCGGGTGTGATGGTCGGAACGGTCGGATACATGTCACCGGAGCAAGTGAGCGGGCAGCCGCTGGATTTCCGATCCGACCAATTCTCGTTCGGGTTGATGCTCTACGAAATGATAACTGGAAGACGCCCCTTCCAGAGGAGTACAGCGGCGGAGACGCTCGTGGCGATTCTCCGGGAACAGACCGAACCCATAGCGGCGCAAAACCCCAACGTCCCGGCACCGCTGTGCTGGGCCATCGACAGATGTATGGCGAAAGAGCCCGATAAGCGTTACGTAGCTACCCGAGAGCTCGCACGGGAACTCGCTGCCATACGAGACTGCTTTTCGGAGGAGCCCGCCAAACGGTCCGAGACGCGACCGACGAGTCTTCCCGTGTCGCGAACTGGATTTGTCGGTCGAGGGAAGGAATTGTGTGCTGCCAAAGAGCTTCTAGTGCGGCAGGATGTGCGCCTAGTCACGGTGACCGGTCCGGGCGGTATAGGGAAAACCCGACTGGCGGTGGAGGTTGCGAGCGGCCTTGCGGAACACTTTCCCGACGGGATCCATTTTGTCGCGCTTTCTGCGGTGAGCGATCCAGGTTTAGTCGCTTCCGTGATTGCTCAGACGATGGGCATTCGGGAAGTCGGGGGCCAGTCGCCATTGGCGATCCTTAAGAAGAGTTTGCAAGAGTCATCAGGGGCATCCATGCTGCTCCTGCTGGACAATTTTGAGCACCTAGTCGAGGCTGCGCCGACAGTGGCGGAGTTACTGGCGGCGGGGCCCCAACTGAAAATTCTGGTGACGAGCCGTGCCGCGCTACACGTTTATGGAGAGCGTGAATTTCCAGTGCCGCCGCTGGCGTTACCGAACTCGAAGTCGTTGCGTTCGGTCGAGGTATTGTCGGAGTCACCGGCAGTCGCGCTGTTCGTACAACGAGCGGTGGCAGCCAGACCGGATTTTGCACTTAACCAGGAGAACGTGTCCGTAGTCGCTGAGATTTGCGCGCGATTGGATGGCCTGCCGCTGGCGATCGAACTGGCAGCCGCCCGTGTAAAAGTTCTTTCGCCCTCTTCCATGCTGACGCGACTGGCGAGCCGGTTGCAGCTATTGACCGGAGGAGCGCGGGACCTGCCCCAAAGGCAGCGGACCCTCAGGGCGGCCATGGATTGGAGCTATGACCTGTTGAACCCTGCGGATCAGAAGCTCTTCCGAAGACTATCGGTGTTCGTCGGAGGCTGCGATCTGGAAGCGGTCGAAGCGGTATGCGACACAAAGGGTGATCTTGACCTCGATTTGCTTGACGGTATGGCATCGATGGTGGACAAGAGCCTGATGCAGCAGGTGGAAGGAGCTCATGGTGAAACACGGTTTGTAATGCTGGAAACGATTCGCGAATACGCTCGGGAAAAATTGAGGGCGAGCGGTGAGGAGGAGTTGACCAGTAGGGCCCATGCGGCCTATTGCCTCGTGCTGGCGGAAGAAGCTACGAAGGAGGGCGGCGCGGAAGGGACAGCATGGTTAGAACGCTGCGCGCTCGAGCATGACAACATGCGCGCTAGCCTGGAGTGGCTGACGGAAACCGGAAACGCCGAGTGGGGGCTGCGGCTCGGCACCGCCCTATTCCGATTTTGGGAGATTCGCGAGTACCTCGCGGAAGGGCGCGATCGATTGGGCAGGCTGCTGAAACTGGCAGGCGCCGAAGCCCCGACGAAGGCACGCGCGCGCGCCGTTTTTGCAGCTGGGATCCTCGCCAGCGAGCAAGGAGATTACCCATCAGCGGATGCGCTGATCGGCGAGAGTCGCGACATCTCGGGCCAATTGGGTGACAAAACGGGTGTAGCGGTCTCTTTGAACGCGCAGGCGGTGCTCGTTCGCGATCGTGGTGACATCGCCGCGGCCCGCGCCCGTTTTGAAGAAGGCCTTCTGCTGTGGAGAGAACTGGGCGACCTGAAGGCCGTTGCTCGGGCTCTCAGCAACTTGGCAAGTGTCGTCAAACTACAGGGCGACTATGACCACGCTCGCTCCTTGTACGCCGAGTGTCTTTCTATCTTTCGCGGACTGGGAGATCGAACCGGTGTCGGATGGTCGTTAAACTATCAGGGGGATGTAGCACGCGATCAGTGTGATTTCGTGTCCGCACACTCATTATACGAACGGGCCTTGGCAATCTTTTGGGAACTCGGTGACCGGTGGGGCATCGCGGGTACATTGGCTGATCTGGGAAGTTTGGCGAGGGAACAGCGGGACTATTCCACGGCGCACTCCCTGTACCGGGAGAGCATAAAGATCTTTCAGGAGCTTGAACATAAACGCGGAATTGCACGATTGCTGGAGTGCTTCGCGTGTTCGGCAGCTGCTCAGGCCGATCCTGAGCGGTCCCTGCGGCTGGCGGGTGCAGCGGCTGCGCTGCGCCAAAATATTGGCGCTCCGCTAACGCCGACCGAACAACGAAAACTGGAAGCGAGTCTCGATGCAGTACGGGAGGCGATCTCCAACACAGCGGGCGCGACGGCGTGGTTACAAGGTTGGGCTTTGCCGATCGAAAAAGCGGTGGAGGAGGTGCTGCTGCCCGAAGCTAAAGCTACTTCAAGTTAGCGCACGAACGCCGAAACCGACCGGAGCCGATGGCGATAAAATGGGATGCCACCTGGAAAGTTTCGGCAGCGCTATTCCGCACTTGAAGCGTCGAGGAGTTGGCGCACCGCCGAGACGCGATTGGCAGGGAGACCCACTCGCCTGGCGTGCTCGTGGATTATGGCCTCGTCCGCAGCGAGGTAGACGCAGTACACCTTGTCACCGGTTACGTAGCTATGGAGCCACTGAATCTCAGGACCCATCTCCTTCAAAACATTGACCGACTTTTGGGAGATTTCCCGCAATTGGGCGACTGTCAGATTTCCGGCTCCTGGAACTTCGCGTTCGATGACAAATTTGGGCATGGTCGTTACCCGCCGGGAGGGATGCTAGCATGCAAGTAGAGCGGCTTCAAGACGAAGTGGCCGAAGTGGCCGAAGCCGCGCTAGACAAGAAGTAGATAGCGAGGATGAGGTATCCATGGATCTTCGATCGCTGCAGAAGCCGCTGAAGGAGCAATATCGCAGCTCGCCCGATACGTCACGAATTACGTTGCGAGCAAAAGGGGAGCAGACAAATGTACCGGTGTCGTGTTCGGTCGACCTCGGACGGGCGGTCTACAATGCCGAGGCCCACGCCGGGGTCGGAGGAGCTGGTACCGGAGCGTGTTCCGGAGACCTGTTGCTGGGAGCTCTGGCGGCATGCGCACAAATCACCTGTCAGATGGTGGCTGCAGCGATGAGCATACCCACTCAACGCATTGAGGTAACCGTAGAGGGAGACTTGGATCTTCGCGGAACACTCGGAATATCAAAAGACGTGCCGGTTGGATTCGAGCACATACGTCTGCATTTTGATGTGGATGCACCTACGGCAACCCCGGAACAGATCCATGCATTGCGGGAAAAAACGGAACAGTATTGCGTGGTGATGCAGACTCTGATGCGCCCTCCAAAACTGCAATCGGACTGGGGATCATAAGAGCGGAAGGCGACCCAACAATTTTTCGCCCACACGTTCAGAGACGCTAGCGTAGCGCTGGCTGAGGCTAGTCGTTCCCATCAGACCACCACAGTAATCCGCCGATCACTCGTCTACTGCTCGCCTTGATTCCGTTGCGTCTAAATCTCGCCCTTACAAAGAGGTGTGTGGTTGCGGCGGTCCATGGCGGCATTGTTTGCGGAGAGCCCGCACAGCCGAAGGATCGTGCTTCAATACACCTGCTGGAAGCCGACGTTAACTACGTCGCGGAACTTTGGCGTTCCCGGTGGGAGCTTTGAGAGATCCAGAAAATCGGTGTCGAACGCGTAGGCACGAGTGGGAGGCGAATAGACGGTGCCACAGCACTTGAATACGCCGGTGGCGTACTGGGAATAAAATAGACTGACCATCGAGCCTTGATAATTGAGGGATTGACCGCCCCAGTTTTCCAGATAGCGCAAGAAATTGTGGACCCCGCCGTCGGTGCCGAAATCCTGCGGGACACCCGCGAACGCCGGCTGGGGGAAATTGATATTTTTACCGGAAGCGATGGCCAAGCGATAGTAGCTGGTAGCCGCGGCACGGCCGGCGACGGTAGCGGGACTGGTGAAGCTGCTGGTGTCTCTCCAGCTGTTGGAAAGAAGCGTGACGGTATCCGCGAGCACGGCAGCCGCGGCGTGGGGATCGCCGAAACCAGCGGCGTTCGCGTTGTAATTGCCCAACACGTAGGCGGGTTGCTCGCTTGCCAAGGTAAAGCCGCCCTGGCCGTTGTCGGGGCGGAGCGGCAAATTTCCGAGCGCGCCATTCACGAGCCGCACACCGCGACGCGGGCCAGAGACCCAATTAGGCCGAGCGACATTGACGCAGCTGACCGGAGTGTTGGGGGGTTTCCCGGGCTGGACCACACCGAATCCGAGGCCAAGAAAGTTCGCGGAATAGGTGTCGAGGAGGCCGTTCTGATTCGCATCTTCTCCGGCGCTCAGAACTCCGTCGGGGGTGCCAGCGGCGCTGCCCGGATTGATCACGTCTTCGAAGCCATACTCGCCATTCTTGATACCGGCCGTGGGGCTGGCAAGCATTCCGCGCCGATCTGAAATATACAGAACATAGCCATTTTGGGAGACGAATTCGGTGTTGCCGCCGGAAGCTCCAATCGCTCCGGCGAGCCAGCGCTTCAAATTGTTGACGTCAATTTCGATGAGGTTTAACACGCCGCCGATACTGCAGTTGGGGGTGACGCGCTGATTCTCGCGGAATTCACCTTCACGGGAGTCATACATATTGATCGGATACCAATTGTTGCGGGTGGCTGGACCAGTGATCACGCTCGCGGTTCCACCGTCGGTGACCAGTTCGGCAGGCGAAGCCACGCCGTCGCCGTTGCGATCGGCCTGCATCTGCAGCAGTAGGATGGCGTTTGGATGGACGGCATTGGGGGTGACCGTGCTCGGCGGAGTTGCGCCGCGAGCAAAACCTAGTTGCAGCCACTCGCTGGTCACGGGGATATAACTTCCGTCGTTTTGGCGAATTTCGACACGGAGATATCCGTCCAGCAAGTTCCATGGTTGAGTGGTAGTGGTTGTTGTGCCCACGGTCGTGGAGGTGGGAGTGAGCAATGGCGCGGTTGCGGGGACGAGGGTGGCTTCGGCCGCTGGAGGAGTGGTTGGGATGTTGATCCAATTGGTTTCACCGCCCGGGCCGACTCTTGGGGTGGTAACTCCGGCGGTGGTATCGGTTACGAGAACGCCCTCGGCGAAAAAGGTGTTACCCGCCAAGCCAATGACTGGGACACCGTTGCTGTAGTCAGGAGACGCACCATTTGTCTTGACGTTGGCCAAACGGATGTTTTGGGCATCCCCGGCGCCTCCGGGCAACTCCGCAGGGTTGTCGCTGAGCAACACACGAATTTGCGCTTGATTGTAAAGACGAGATTCCCCGAGCAGCGAAGAGGCGGCCTCCGCGGGCAACGGGCGGCGGACGATTTCAATTGCGCCGAGGACGCCGGGCTGCACGAAAGGCAGTGTGAGCTGCCGCGCTCCGGTGGTTCCACTTAAGATCTGGCCTCCGAAGCCTGAAGGCGCAGACGAGGTGGATATTGTGTTCCACGGTGGATTTACTGCGCCGGTTCCGGTCGGCGAATAGGCGGGCGTCGGCCCCCCGATGGAGCTGCCTTCGTTTGGATTCACTTGAAGGTTTCGGCACGCGGGCTGTCCTGCGTCGCATCCATTGGGAGCCGTGGGAATCAACACCCGGCCGGTGCGTCCTTGAGCGACGGTGCCTGCACCATTCGCCAATTGATCGCGGACGACGTCCCCAGCAGCACGAATGGGGCTGTGGAAGGTGAGTGTTGCGCCGCCACCTTCTGCGAGGAAAAGGTTGCCGTTGGTTTGGACGCGCCCGGCAAAGTCGAAGCTGGGACCAGGAAAATAGCTCAGGTCGCTTTGGGAGAAGACGCCGAATTGAAAGACGGGAATCTCAGCGACCTCAACGTTTCGAATTAATCGCGCTTCGTCGCCGGCGGGGCTGTCGGCGGTGACCTGAAGGTTCATGCGGACGATTTGGGCCTGCAACCCGCTATTGGGCCCGCTGCTGATGGTCTGCACATTGGTCGCCGGAGCGGCGCACCCTCCGCCGGCGGGCGGGGGAACGTTGAAGATATATTCGCGGTAGGTGCTACCAACCGCGGCTTGGTTCGGAGGCGTGGCTTGGAGAGCAACAATGTCGCAATTGGTGGGGGCTGCTTTCTGCGCGTACAGCAGCGAGAGGTCGGACATCATTTTTTCCATACCCGCCTCTGCGCCGTAGTACGCCACGGTATTTCCGGAATCTGCGCCCTGCAAGTGCTGTTCGTGATTGACCTTGTAGACCAGCGCGACGGCAACCGCGGACATGAGGGTCAGCAGCAGGAGGGTGGTGACCAGCGCCACACCGGTCTCGGACCGGTCTTGGGTTCGGCGAATTTGTCTGGTGTTCATGAACTTGCTCCTCAACTCCACATGCGCTTGCATCCACTATTTGTAGCGGTCACGGAAACTGAGATTTCGAGGGCCGATCGAGGTGGTTAGATTGACTCGCTGCATCTTTGCAGCGCCGCTAAGGTCGGCGCGAACTGCCTTGCTGGTGACGTTGATATTGACTTTGCGGATCTGATTGGGCTGGGGAACCGCGGGATTTCCTAAGACCGTGTCGGGTGAATTGGCCGTCAAGGAATTGGAAATCGGATCGATAACGTCGTAGGTGAATTTCAAATCTTCAATGTGTTCCGCTACGGGCGCCGGCGAATGGGCTCCGTTCTGGCGCATCAAGCGAGCATCCGGGCCATTGGGTCCCGCGAAGGGTTGAATGAAATAGCTGACCATCATTAAACGAGAAACTTGGGTGGGTGGATAGGTCACGGGGTTGGAGGCGGGCGTTGCAAGCGAGGCAATGTTTCCCGCAGGGGCACCAGGCTGGTTGATATTGAGTGGATCGGCACCGAATGTGATGGCCTGGCCGGCCACCGACGTAGCGACCCCTATGGCCGAGCCATAAACGTTTTGCAAAAGAAGGACGTCGCCCGGCGAGATGCCTACGGCTGGATCGGTGACCGCAGGAAGGGTCGCGGCAGGCATGGTAAGGCTGCTGCCATCTGGCGCGATGGTGGCCGCCTGAAATGCAGACCAGTCGAGAGTGGGATCCACGTAGGTGATCTTTATGGCGTCACTCGGCTCAGATATCGTGGGGCCGACGGTGTAGCCGGGTGTGACCTTGTAAAGAATCCCTTGCGTGAAGGCTGGATCTACACCGGTATAGCATTGTGAGGCATCGCAAGCGAAATTAGGATTTGCGCCACCCGTTGCGGCCGAAGGGATGGCAATGCCGTTTAACGGCACGGCGGTACCGGCCTGAGAAAGATCTCGGGTAATTTGGCTGAGGGCCGCGCGGGCTTCGGTCTGCACTTCGGAGCGCTTGAGGGTGAGATTGGAAGTCTGCACAGATTGCGTAAAGACCAGCACGGCTGCGCCGACAACGGTGATGGTCAGGCCGGTTGCGATGAGGAGTTCAACGAGGGTGAAGCCGCGTTGTGGGTGATTGTGGCGACGAGTCATGCGTATGTCCTCTGTCCTCACTGGAAGCGGGAAATGTATCCGGTGACGGTGTAATTGCGAATGCCGTGGCCTGGCGAGGTTACCTGCACGGTAATGCTGATTTGCCGGATGTCGGGACTTACGTTTCCGGTGGCGTCGATGAGGGGCTGAATGGTGATCTGCCGCTGGAAGTTGTTAAGGGGGATGATCTCATCATCCGCGGTGCCCAGGATGCCGTCAGGCCCGGGCAAGATCTGACGGTCAAGAATGCCCGATTGGCCCTGGGTCCCGACAATCCCGTTGGCGCCAGCCAAGAAGAGCGGCTGGAAACCTTCGAGGAAAATTCCTCCATTACTTACGTTCTGAATTCCGACGAACCCGATGGTGGCATCGTTGCGAGCGCTGTAGACAGCTTCCAGACTTTCGCGGGCTTTTTGTTTTGCGATCAGATCTTCGCGAGTGTATTGCAGGGATGCGAGGGACTGAGTGAACAGTCCGGCGAGGGCGACCAGGCCGATGACCAGCACGACAGCCGCGATGACCGCTTCGAGCAATCCAAAGCCGTTCTGCGCGGTTTGAAGGCGGAGATTGCGGCCGCACTTGGTTCTTATTGGTTCCACGTGCTTACGCCACCTTTCGACGATAGGTACCAGCCTTTGACGCGGCCCGTGGATCCAAATAGCGAAACAGCTCTGCTGGAATAAAGGTTGTTCGGCTCGGCGAGGTAGAGCACGCCATCGTTCAAGCGGTTAGCACCGTCCAGCGCTCGGCCATCCGGTTGAAAATAAATTTGTGTTCCGGCGCCACCATTCTCGATGTCGAAATCGATGGCGTTGACTCCTGAACCGAAGCTGTCCGGAGTGGCCGCTGCACTGGTGGGAATTCCCGGGACAACGATGAATTGAATTCCATTTGGAAGCGTAAGCGGATTTTGTGCCGGCACGAATAGTGGTGAACTCCCCGTGATCGTAGTAGCGACGTTTCCGACTTGTCCGACGTCCACTTGAATGGTCAGTGGAGCGGCAAACGTAACGCGATAGATGCGGCGCTCATCGATCGCACGCTCATGGGCACGCCGCAATTCGCCCATCACCAGTTCCATGGCAGAGTTGGATTTTGAAGACCGCAAAGACGGGACCATACTCATCACCGCTACGCCAGTGACGATCAAGATGATGGTCGCCACAACGGTCAGCTCCGTGATCGAGAAACCAGATTCCATGCGGCGCATACGGCTTTGATCCATTAGGGTTCCAGTCGTGGGGCCTGTGACTGATGCCTTTCTCCCCTGCCAGGGGCACTCAGGAGGCGGGAGGAAGTTGCTAAGTAGGTAGCACGAGCCCTTCCGCTTCCGCGGAGAAGGTAAACCACAATTAAGTCAGTGAGTTACGGAGAGCAACGCGGAGAGAGCTTTGGATGGTCTGATGAGGCGGGGAAGATTTGTTACAAAGCGGCTCAAAGCTTGAGCCGGCGGAGCTGTGAAAGATCAGTCGCGGCGCCCTGTTTCCTCGTCGGTAAAACTATGTTTGTTGCTTGAGCGAGGACCTAGAGGGCCTTAGGCAAACTCCGCGTCCGATATAGGGAGCGGAGAAATCGAACCAGGGAAACAGTTTGGCTGCACGGAGATTAGGGCGGCGACAAAATCGCGCAACCGCTACGCGAGTTTGAGGCTGGGATCGGCGTTCAGCGTGGTGTCGGCGAAGTGCTTGGCGCGGAATTGGTGGTAGGCGGCAGCGGCAATCATGGCGGCGTTGTCTGTGGAGAGGGCGCGGCTGGGGAAAAAGACTTCGATACCGGCGGATTTGCTGCGCTGCTCAAAGGTGGAGCGGAGTTGGGAGTTGGCGGCTACGCCGCCGGAGATCAGGACGCTTTCTGCGGAGAGTTGTTCTGCGGCGGCCACGGTACGGTCGACCAGATCGCGGACGACGGCGTTTTGGAACTCGCGGACTAGCGCCAGCGTTTGCGGGGTGCATAGCGGAAGGAGTTGTTCGAATTTACGGTCGCCGCGGGCCAAGGCTTGTTGTCTGGCCAGGATTTCGGCGCCGTATTCGCAGTGTTCGCGAACGTGATAGAGGACGGCGGTTTTCAGGCCGCTGAAGCTGAAGTCGAGTGGATTGTTGCGCGTCTTCGTGGGTCCGAATTTTATTGGGGCAGGAGCTCCGTTTGCGGCTGCGGCCAGCCGATCCAAGATGGGGCCGCCTGGGTAGCCCAAGGCGAGGAGCTTAGCTACTTTGTCGTACGCTTCACCGGCGGCGTCGTCGCGGGTTTGGCTGATTTTCTTGTAGCGGAACGTGGGGCTGCTGGGCTCTTGGGTGACTTCGTAGAGGACGGTGTGGCCGCCTGAAACGATCAAGCAGACGGCCGGAAACTTCGGGGATTGTCCTGCTTTGTGGGCTTCCAGAAATACGGCGTGGATGTGGCCTTCCAGATGGTTGACCGGGACCAGCGGTTTTCCTAAGGCTTGGGCTAGCGTTTTGGCGTAGGTGATTCCGACCAGGAGCGCGCCGACTAGGCCAGGCCCCTGCGTCACGCCTATTGCGTCAAGGTCAGGCAGCTGCAGGCTTGCTTGTGATAGTGCCTCGCGGACCACCAGAACGATTTGTCGGAGGTGTTCGCGGGACGCTAACTCTGGTACTACGCCGCCGTATTGGCGATGGATGGCGATTTGGGACGCGACGATGCTGGAGAGGACTTGGCGGCCGTCGGCGACAACGGCGGCGGCGGTTTCGTCGCAAGACGATTCGATGCCTAGGATGCGGGTGGGCATGCAGTTGGGTTCCAAGTCGATTATAACGGATGTGGTCGGCGGCCGCATGCGGGAGGGCCGCCGCCAATTGTGGAGCTCGAACCCGCAAGAGGATGCTTTGAGCGGTGGCGTTCTCGTTGCATGTGTAGGCTAGGTAGAGGATGACAGAGATACTCCAAAAAAAGCGTAAACAAGAACGTCCGTGGTATTTGGGCCCGTGCGATTGACAAATGCTGGGCGGGGCCGCTACTGTCGAAAGAGCAATAAAAACTTTTTTAGAACGAGATCACACCTAAATTTATGACAGCTCACGATATGGCATCCTCGCAGAACCATGCTCCTGTCAGAAAAGTACGCAAAGCTGTTTTGCCGGCGGCTGGATTGGGGACAAGGTTCCTGCCCGCTACCAAGGCTCAGCCAAAAGAGATGCTAACGGTTGTCGATAAGCCACAAATTCAGTATGTGGTGGAGGAGTGCGTCGCCTCCGGCATCGAGCACATCATTATTGTGACCGGCAAGGGTAAGAATTCGATCGAGGACCATTTCGATTCGTCGCCGATGCTTGAGAGTTTCCTGGAATCGAAGGGCAAGATGGAGCAGGCGGAACTGATCCGGGACATCAGCAACATGGTGCAAGTGAGTTACACGCGACAGAAGGAGCCGCTTGGGCTCGGACATGCGGTGCTGGTGGCGCGGGATCTGGTGGGGGATGAGCCCTTTGCGGTTTTGCTGGGGGATGTGCTGATTCCGGGAGAGAATCCGGCAACCAAGCAACTGATTGACGTCTACGAGGCGACCGGGGTGGGTGCGATCGCGGTTGAGGAAGTGCCGAAGGACCGGACGCATTTGTACGGAATCGTGGCAGGAGAGCCCGCGCCGCTGCCGCCGTTTGGGGCGCGGATGCTGCGCATACGGGACCTGGTGGAGAAGCCAAAGCCCGCGGATGCACCTTCGAATCTGGCGATAACGGGGAGATACGTACTACCTCCGGCGATTTTCGAATGCCTGGCACGAACCAAACCGGGAGCTGGCGGCGAGATTCAATTGACGGACGGGTTGCGGTTGCTGGCACAAGAGCACGGACTGTGGGCTTACATCTACGAAGGCGTTTCGTATGACGCCGGCGATAAACTGGGGTTTTTGAAGGCGACTGTGGAGTTGGCTTTGCAGAACGAGGAGCTGGGGGCGGATTTTCGGAGTTATTTGAAGACGCTGAAATTGTAGCTCGTGGGATTCGCTGTGATCGAGGCCTCCCGAGAGAGTAGGTAGGCGGCGTATCGGGGAGCTGCTCGTAGTAGAAAGTTGGGCGACGAGGCATCCAAAACCCGCCCACGCAAGAGGGCGGCTACCGTTTGGCCGTCGATTAGTTTTGTTTCTTGGTCGCGGATTTATCAGATTTTTTTTCTTTTGTGTCTCTTGTTTCCTTGGTGTCCTTCGCGGCGGTCTCCTTGCTTCCAGAATCCTTTCCGGAGTCTTTCGCCGAATCTTTTGAGGCGGTGTCCTTTTTGTCGGAGGCAGACTTATCGTCCTTTCCGGCATCGTTGCTGGTGTTTGCGGACTTCTTGCCGGCATAGTCGGTGACGTACCAGCCGGAACCCTTGAACTGGATGGCGGACGCGGAGATCAGCGATTCCACTTTGCCGCCACAGTGCGGGCACTTTTTGAGGTGCGGCCCGTTGACGGGTTCGATTTTTTCGGTGCGGCGGTTGCACTTCAGGCATTTGTACTCGTACAGGGGCACAGACCTCTCCTTGCGAAGATGCGAACTGGTAAGTATATCATGCGTCGGTTTTTGACTTCGAAACGCGTGCTAGACTCTAGCGCATGGCGGAGAAGAACTCATGAGCGGCAAGCGATCATTGGGCGAGCCGGATCAGGCGCTGGAAGATTTGCAGGACACCGGGGCGCCAGTTTCCTCGACCGCTGCGACCGGCTGCCTCTACTTGGTGGGGACGCCGATCGGCAACCTGGAAGACATTACCTTGCGGGCGTTGCGGGTTCTGCGAGAAGCCGATCAAATCGCGGCCGAAGATACCCGCCACACGCTAAAGCTTTTACAGCACTACGAAATCGCGCGGCCATTGGTGAGTTACCACGAACACAATGAGATGACACGTGCGCCGGAATTGCTGATCGCGCTGGAACAAGGAGCGAAGATCGCGCTGGTGAGCGACGCCGGGATGCCGCTGGTGTCCGACCCGGGGCACCGGCTTGTAGCGCTGTGCTTGCGTCACCAGATTCCGGTGGTGCCAGTGCCGGGACCGTCGGCGCTGCTGGCGGCTCTTTCGGCTTCTGGGCTACCGAATGAGGAGTTTCTTTTCGTGGGATTCCTTCCGCAGCGAAGCGGTGAGCGACGGCGTGCCCTGGAGCGGCTGCGGATCGAGGATCGCACCATCATTTTTTACGAGGCGCCGCACCGGATCGCAGAGTGTGTCGCTGACGCGCGAGAGATTCTGGGGGACCGGCCGGCGTGTCTGGCGCGCGAAGTAACCAAGTTGCACGAGGAATTTCGGCGCGGGAAGCTGTCGGTGATTGCCAGTTCGCTCGACGAGCGGCCGGCGCGTGGCGAAATTACTCTGTTGATCGGGGCGGCAGAACCTGGCGAATCGGGAGCGCACGTGGATTCGGCGCAGAGCTTGTCAGATCGCGTGGAGGAATTGATGCGGCAGGCGAAGATGGATCGCAAGGATGCACTAAAGCTGGCCGCAAAGGAACGGGGACTGACCCGGCGAGCGGCATACGACCAGATGGTGGAGCAGAAGAGCGGGGACGCGGAATAGCTGGCGTATCGCGCGTATTGGTTCGCGCTTGCGACCAGTTGACGTTGCGATCGGGAAGCTATCCTTGCCGGATTGCTTCAAAATGACAGCGGGTTGCGAGGTTGGTTTGCGCACCGTGGGATGGTCTTCACCAATGGGACGCTGAAGCACGCCCCGAGATTGTGTGGCGCTAAGTCTTGCCGCGAATCGGCTCACGAGCGAGAGTGGCGATGGTCTCGGCGGCGGCCGGTTGGATTAGGCGACGGATTCTCGTTGAAAGAGACGCCGGAATCGTGGGCCGGTGAACTGCACGCCCACCAGGCGTTGCCCTGTTTCCGCGTCGCGAACGTGGACAACACGACCTTGGGTGGCGAAGTCGGCTTCCTTTTCTTTGCGACGCGCGCCGAAATGGGATTGCGGAATCCAGATTTCGAGGTCGGAGCCGATGGCCACGTCGAAACGGGTGCGAAAGGCGGCGCCGCCCCGGCAGAGATTCTCGCTGGAAGTTTCTTCTTCGAAATTGATGCCTTGGGAATCGCGACCTCGGACCTTGAGAGGTAGGCGAACCGCGATCCTACGCTCCGCGCGAGGTTTCGAGGGAGAGGGGCTGCTGCTGACTTGTTGAAGCATGCGCTGGAGCCTCGCTTTCGTTTCGGGCGACCGCTGCGCGGTCAACCCCCGCTGTGACGTGGTGATGGAAGAAACGCTCCACACTGTCCAGCACCTCTTGCTGCGTCTTTGCCGCATGCACGGTACGACGAAGTTCGCCGCCGTTCCCCACGCCATGCGTGAACCAGCAAGCGAACTGTTTCATTTTGCCAACACCGTCCGGGAGGTTGGCAGCGGTAATTTCCTGGAAATAGCCAGAAAGTAAACGGTGGCGATCGGCGTCGGTAGGGATGTCGTAGCGGCCGGTGGCAACGTATTGGGCCATTTGGCTGAAAATCCACGGGTTGGTAGCCGCGGCACGGCCGATCATAACGGCGTCGCAACCGGTGACGCTTACGATGCGTTCGGCGTCTTCGGGCGAGTTCACGTCGCCATTGCCGATGACGGGAATGCGGACGGCTTGCTTCACGGCGGCGATGAGATTCCAATCGGCGCTGCCGCTATAGCCCTGGGTCCGGGTGCGAGGATGCACGGCGACGCCCTCGACTCCGGCGTCCTCAGCCATTTTCGCGACGTCCACGGCGACCACCGAATTTTCGTCCCATCCGGCGCGGAGTTTGATGGTGAGAGGAATTTTTACGGCGGCACGCACGGAACGGAAAATCTGATTGAGCAGCGGCAAGTCGCGGAGCAGGCCGGAGCCGCCGCACTTCACTACTTTTTTGGCGGGGCAGCCGAGATTGATGTCCACGCCGTCGTAGCCGAGGTCCTCGACCATGCGTGCAGCGTCGGCCATCACTTCGGGATTTGCGCCGAAGAGTTGCGCGGTGATGGGATGCTCATCTTCCTGGAAGTAGAGGTAGCGCAGCGTTTTCTTCGCGCTGCGGGTGATGCCTTCGGAGCTGGTGAATTCCGTCATCAGCAGCCCGCAACCTCCGAGCCCACGGATCACGCGACGGAATAGCGTGTCGGTAACGCCGGCCATGGGGGCAAGGATGGTAGCTGGAGCGATGGTCAGATCGCGAATCTTGTAGGATGCCGGAATCATTTTGGTTCGCTTGCAGGCTGCAGGGGGAGCTGCTCGGGCCGCAGCGCTGCTTCCGCCGTTTTCAAGAAGGCGTCCAGCTTCAGGAATTTCCGGCCAAGGGCGCTGCTGTAGGCGGACCATTCTTCGTCGCCGGCACCACTGGCGAGAGCGACGCGGACGGCGGCGAGTTTCGAGTCCAGATCGTCGAGGTAGTGAAACACCATAGCTTCGCGAATCATAGGAAGTTTAGGTGAGCCGAACTCGTATTGACCGTGATGGCTGATCAGCAAGTGCTGGATGACGGTTTTTAGAGGCGCCGGAAAACCCTCGATTTTGTCCATGGCGCGGGTAACGGTTTCGAGTTCCATGACGATGTGGCCCAAAAGCTGGCCGGGCGTGGTGTACCCAATGGCGCGCTCGTAGCACAATTCCTCGAGTTTGCCTACGTCATGCAAAAGCGCGGCGGTGAGCAAGAGATCGACATCGAGCTCGGGATAGTGGCCTGCCACCACTTTCGACATGCCGCAGAGGCCGATAACGTGCTCGAGTAAGCCGCCGAGATACGCGTGGTGCATCACTTTGGCAGCAGGAGCGCGCTTGTAGCACTTCGCGGTACCGGGATCGGTCACGATTTCCAAGATCAGCTTTTTCAGCCAAGGATTGCGGATCGATTCTGCGTGCGCCAGCAACTCCACCCACATTTTTTCGACGTCGGCGGCGGTGTGCGGCAGATAATCGGCGAGGTCGATCTCTTCAGGCTTTGCTAGGCGCACCTGAACCAGCGCGAGCTGCGGCTTGTTGCGGTAGACCTCGACGCGCGCCTGAACCTTTACAAAGTCGTCGCGATTGATATCTTTGGCGATGACCTCAAACTGTTCCCACATACGCGCTTCGATGGTTCCACTGCGATCGCCGAGTTCGAGGCGAAGATACGAGCGGCCTTCGCGCGTGTTGCGGACTTCCTTTTCATGAACGAGGAAGAAACTAGTGATGGTTTGCTCGGAAAGCAGTTCGGTGACGAAGCCTGTCTTCATGCTCCGGAAGCCGTCCCTGCCCTCTTTCCAAACAGCAGGAATTTCTTGCGGCCTTTTTTCGACCCTTTGGTGGCTTCCGGAGTGGCACTCACTTCCTGGATTTCCGAGTTGCCTCCGCCCGCCATGTCCTGATAACCGGGCTTGATGACCACGTAGCTTTGTTCGCGAAGCGTTTTCAGATAATCGCGCAGCTTGGGCTCCATACGTTCGGAATAGAGCTTGTCGGTGATTTCACCTTCGACCTTGCTCAAAGACTGCTCCCCTTCGTCGTAGTGTTCCAAAATCTGCAAAACCAAGTAGCCCTGCTTGGTATCCATGACGTCGGTCAGGTCGTTTTTCTTCATCTGGAAGACGGTGTCTTCAAGTTCCTTGGAGAGCTCGCCGCGCTTATAGATTCCCAGGAAGCCGCCTTGCTTGGCGGTGCTGCCATCAGAAAAACGCTTGGCAATTTCGGTAAATTCTTCCCCGTCTTTGACGCGCTTCAGCGCGGTCTCGGCCTTCTTTTTCAAGTCGGGAAGCTCGCTGTCTTTTTTGCCTTCGGTACTGACCACGATTTCGCGCAGAGCGACTTGCTCGGGACGGATATAGTCCTTTTTGTGGTCTGCGTAATATTTGGCGATTTCTTCTTTTCCGATGGTGATGTGCGAGCCAACTTCCTGGCTGATCACGCGCTGGGTCAGCAACCCTTTGCGGATGTTGTCCTTGAAGTCTTCCCAATTGATGCCTTGGGTAGAGACGGCCTTTTCGAGATCTTCCATGCTCGATAGATTGTTCTGGATGCGAATCTGATCTAGGCGTTTGATGACCTCGGTCTCAACACTAATGCCCATGTCTTTTCCGCGCTGGACCAACAAAGATTGATCGATGAGATCGCGCAAAGCGTTCTTCTGGCGGTCCTCGATCTGAATCTTCAACTCCTCGGCCGAGCACTTCCCTTTGCATTCCTGCTCGGCGTCTTCTCGTGCCGTGGCGCGCGCTTTGTCGAGCTCGGAGCGGGTAATGATCTCATTGTTGACGCGCGCGACGATCTCTTCGACGGTCCTGGAGTTAATTCCTTCCGGGGGTTTCTCGGTTGTTTTGTCGGCCGTCTTCTCCCCTGGCTTTTTCGCGGCGGCGGTTTTCGCGGGTGTCTTGGCTTTGGGCACGGGTTCAGGTTCCGGCGCGGCAGTGCCAGGCTTTTCAAGCGTGGGCGTTTGCGATTGGGGGTCGGGGGCCGATGGCTTCTTATCCGGGTCCTGGGGTGCCGGGGTAGGCGGCTGGTCTTGCGCGGGGAGCGGAGTCGCGACGGACAATGTGGCGCACATCGCCGCCAGAATAAACAGGTTTCGCATTACAGTCCTCATATCTAAAGAGTTTAGTCCTGCCCGCGAAGGCTGAGCAATACGTTTCTCACCGCCGCAGGCACGGGCTCGCCTCGGGTGATTTCCATCCAGAGAACGCCGCTGGGGTCGAGCTTTATGCCTTTTCGGGATCGGACTACATTCACGAGCGCGGCTGGGTCAATGGTCGTTTCCGGATGGAAGCGAATGGCAACGCGGCTGCCCTGTCGCTCGACCGCCGAGATGCGCAGACGCTCACACATGAATTTGAGGACGGCGTACTCCAAAAGGTTATCCACGGTGGCCGGAGGGGCGCCAAAGCGATCTTCCAGCTCCTTGCGGACGTCCTGCTTCTCCTCGTCTGATGCGATTGAAGAGATGCGCTTGTAGGTGCGGAGGCGCAGGTTCTCGCTGGGGATGTAGTTTTCCGGGATGCGCACGTCGAAGCCGAGGCTGAGCGTGGTACGGAGTTCTGGAGCGGCTTCTTCCCCCTTCAACTTGGAGACGGCGCGCTCCAGCATCTGGCAATAGAGGTCGAAGCCGATGGACTCAATGTGGCCGTGCTGCTGGCGGCCGAGCATGTTTCCAGCGCCGCGGAGCTCGAGATCGAGGGCGGCGATGCGGAAGCCGGCGCCGAGTTCGCTGAATTCCTTCATAGCGGAGAGGCGCTTGCGCGCGATGTCGGAAAGCGTGGTTTCGGGCGGGACCAGCAGATAGGCGTAGGCGCGTTGTGACGCGCGACCCACGCGACCTCGCAACTGATAGAGTTCCGCCAGACCGAGGCGATCGGCGCGATTGATGAGGATGGTGTTTGCTCTGGGGATGTCGAGGCCATTTTCCACGATAGTCGTGGCGACCAGCACGTCGGCTTCGTCGCGAATGAATTTCAGCATCACGCTTTCGAGCTCTTTCTCGCCCATTTGCCCGTGGCCCACGACCACGCGGGCTTTTGGGACTAGTTTGGTGACCAGGGCTGCCAGCGAATAGATGGACTCCACGCGGTTGTGGATGAAGTAGACCTGACCGTCGCGAGCCATTTCGTTTTCGATCGCACGCCGCACCAGTTCTTCTTCAAACGGGGCGACAACGGTTTGGATGGCGAGGCGATCTCGAGGCGGTGTCTCGATCAGTGACATATCGCGGAGGCCGACCAAGGACATGTGCAGAGTGCGCGGAATGGGAGTGGCGGAGAGCGCCAGCGCGTCCACATTCTTGCGCATTTCTTTCAAACGTTCCTTGTGGGCGACGCCGAAGCGTTGTTCTTCATCGACGACGAGTAAGCCCAGGTCGTGAAACTTCACGTCCTTGGATAGCAAGCGGTGGGTGCCAATGACGATGTCCACTTTTCCAGACTCGAGCGCCGCCAGGGTCTCCTTTTGCTGGGCAGTAGTGCGAAACCTGCTGAGCATCTCGATACGCGCGGGGAAGGCCGCGAATCGGCGCTTGAAGGTTTCGAAGTGCTGAAATGCGAGGACCGTGGTGGGTGCGAGAATCGCGACCTGCTTGGAATCGGCGATGGCTTTGAACGCGGCGCGCATGGCCACTTCGGTTTTGCCGTAACCTACGTCCCCGCACAGGAGGCGGTCCATCGGCGTAGCGCTTTCCATGTCGCGCTTGATATCGGCGATCGCGAAGTTTTGATCCGGGGTCTCTTCGAATTCGAAGGCGTCCTCAAACTCCCGCTGGAAGTTTCCGTCGGGCGAAAATGCCAGGCCGGGCGCGGTTTTTCTCGCTGCGTATAAGGCCAGGAGTTGCTCGGCCATGTCTTCGAGCGACTTGCGAACGCGGGTCTTGCGCGTGTTCCATCCGGTGCCGCCGAGTTTATCGAGCGGCGGATGAGCACCCTCGACCACGCGATAGCTTTGCACCAGATCCATGCGTTCGAGGGGTACGTACAAGCGCGAATCTTCGGCGTAACGGAGCAACATGAATTCGCCGCGCCGACCGTCTGACTCGATTTGGCGGAGACCTTCGAACTGGCCGATGCCGTGATCGACGTGAACGACAAAATCGCCGGGTTTGAGTTCGGCGAAATCGCTGAAGAAGCCGGAGGTGCGGATTTTGCGGCTGGGCCGGTCCAGGGACGGCGTGACTTCGAAGAGGTCGGAATTGCCAAACAGCGTCAACTTCGATTCGGGGAACGCCACGCCGTCGGCAAAAGGCGCCCGGATCAGGAGTAACGCCGCCGATTCGTAGGCGCGCTCGGAGGTGAATCCGGCGGCGGCGTCTTCCGATTCACCCAAGACGTAGGGCGTCTCGTACTCGCGGCAGATGTCCGCAAGGCGCTCCAGTTCCCCGGTACTGGCCGCCGTCAGCAAGACTTTTCCGCCTTCGGCGAGTTGTGCCTTCACTTCGGTCATGCACGCGACGACATCGCCGTGAAACCGAGAGCTTGGTCGTGAGGGCAACGCAAACTGGGGAGTCGCACCGATGCTCAGCGCGAGTTGCTCGAGATTGACCTGAGAGGCTTTCTCAAGCGCGGAAACGAACTGCGTTTCGTTCCAGAAGTAATGTTCGGCGGTGGGCGCGTTGGCCTGGGCGTGACGCTCGTAGTTCTCGACGGCCTGTGCGAGATGCTTTGTTGCGGCCTCCCGCAGCGCGGTCGGCTCATCCAGGAAAACGACCGGACGAAGCGAGCTTTCGGAAAGCTCAAACAAGGCGCTCTGCCCAGCTTGGCTTCTCGGACCGAAGAACGACGGATTCTCCCACGCCGCTTCCTCACCGCCTTCAAAGCGTTCGGGCGGTGGAACGGACCATTCGGTGAGGGGAAGCAGCGTTGTGCGGACTACCGGAGCGATGGATCGCTGGGTGCGCGAATCGAACTCGCGCACCGATTCGACGGTGTCGCCGAGGAGCTCGATGCGTACGGGACGCGGCGACTCCGGAGAAAAAACGTCGATGATGCCGCCGCGCACCGCAAATTGGCCCGGCAGTTCAACCATTTCTGTGCGGGTGTAGCCTACCGAACCGAGGTGCAGCAGCAGGTCCTCCAACGGCACTTCCGTATCGCGGGCCAGAGTGCGCGCCAGCGAAAGGTAGACATAAGGATCCTGATAACGCCAAAGAGCGGCAGTGACGGGCGCGATGACCAGCGAGATTTGGCCGTCCGCCAAGCGAAATAGCGTGGCCGCGCGGCGCTCCAAAATGTCGGGGTGGGGGCTCTGAGATTGCCACGGCAGGGTGTCAAACGCGGGCAGGGTCGTCACGCCGCCAAGTGCGCCGGGGAAAATGCCGGAGAAAAAGCGCACGGTCTCCGCCAGCGATTCGGCGCGGCGGTTTGACTCTGTGACAAAGTAAGCGGGGCGGCGCAGTTCGTGCGTGATGTAAGCCGCGACGAGCGCTTTGGCGACGTCGTGCAAGCCTGACACGGAGATATGATTACCGCCGGCGCGTAAAGCGGCGAGTGCGCTCTCCATCGACCGATGGCGCAGTACGCTTTCCAATCGTTCTCGGACGGCGGGCAGAATCATGCGTGGGGTATCAGGAATCTACGCGAGAATCCGGCGTGGTCTCGCGGATCTTTCGCAGAATGTCCGTCGTGGAGTAACCCGGCACCACCGGAGCGGAAACCACGCGGCCGCCAGCGGCTTCGACCTCTTCGCGGCCGACGATTTTGTCCCCTGCCCAGTCCCCACCCTTCACCAGCACATCGGGGAGCAAGCGGGAGATGACTTCGCGTGGCGTCAGATCATCGAAAACGACGACCCCGTCCACACACTCCAAAGCGGCAAGAATCTCGGCGCGTTCTTGCTCTGGCAAAACGGGGCGTCCCGCGCCTTTCAACTGGCGCACGCTGGCGTCGCTATTCAGGCCGACGATGAGCGCATCGCCAAGGTCACGCGCTTGCTCGAGGCTACGAATATGGCCCGGATGCAGTACGTCGAAGCAGCCGTTGGTGAACACAATACGGCGTCGGTTGCGTTTCTCGCGGCCAAACCACAGAATCGCTTCATCCAAAGTGAGAACCGCCGGACGATTCAAGGGATCTCCATGCAAGCACAGCGGCGAAGAAGATGACGCTTCCTGAAGCTATAGTTTATCACGCACGTACGCGTCGGCGCCTGCAGGCCAGCCGTTGTCGATGAGACCGCCGCGGAAAGTACGAAACGCGATCAGGGCGTTCTCCGCTGTCCTGCTGTGCATGGTTGGATTTGTGCTGGCCCGAGCGACGCCGTTTCGCGAGACGACGGTTATCGTGGATGCCGGCGGTTGCCGGCTGGTCACCGATATTGTCGACGCCGGTGTGGATGAAACGCGGGGATCCGTCGTCCTGTTACACGGCCTCGCTGCCAACAAGAAAATCATGTCCTACTTGGCGCGAGGGTTCGCGCTGCTGAACCTGCGGGTATTTGTGCCGGATATGCCGGGACACGGCCGAACGCCTGGGCCCTTTTCCTTCGCACGCGCCGACGCTTGTAGCGAATCGTTCGTGCGGCAACTGATCAGGCGCGGCGCAATCGACCCCGAGCTTACAATTTTGGCTGGCCACTCAATGGGCGGCGCTATTGCCCTCCGAGTCGCCTCTCGTATTCCGGTTGCGGGAACGATTGCGATTTCCCCCGCGCCAATGGTCACGACATATGGTGTGCCCGCGTCCATGCTGCCATTCAACGATGACGGGCCCGCCCCGGCCCATACGCTTGTGCTCAGCGGCTCCTTCGAACCGCGCAGCGTTCGCGAAACCGCCCGCAGCTTGAATGCAGGAAGCGCCGCGATCACCGGCAAATACGCGGTGATTCCTCACTCGACTCACGTGAGCCTGCTTTTCGATCCCGCGGTAGCGCGAGCCTCACAAGTCTGGGCCGCACAAGTCCTGAAACTGGATTCGAACGTCGCTCTTCCGTCCAGGATTCCGCTGGTTGGGTCGCTTGCAGGTTTCATCGGGGTCCTTATTTTGGTAGGGCCGTTCCTGCGCGAAACGGTAACCAAGAACCCGCTTCGGGACGTAAACCCCGGTGAAGACCAGAATACGGAGCTTTCCAGCAAACCGGACGAAAGCACCTCGGCGGCGACTGCAAGACAACCCGGGCGTGCTTTGCTGGAGGTCGCGGCGCTAGCGATCGCCGTTGTGCTTGTTCTTCGCTTCTGGAATCCCTTCGCGATGCTCCACCTGTTCGAAGGCGATTACCTGGGCGGCTTTCTGTTGCTCCTCGGTGTAGTTCTCTTGCTCCTCCACCGAAAAAACCTCGACTTGTTGTGGCGAGTCCGCCCGGCACCCCTTCTGGCCGCCGCATTTGCCGCCATCGTCCTGCCTGTGCTGATCTACTCCTGGTTCGACCTTACGATCAGCGAAGCTTGGTGGAACGCCGCACGATGGCTGCGCTTCCCCGCCCTGTTCGCGGCCTTGCTCCCCTACCACGCCGCCGAAGAGTTGCTTCTTGGGCCGAAGGAGGTGGAGTTTGAAAAGGGACGCCTCGCGCTGGCTCTTTCCTTCCGTCTGGCGGCCTGGGGCGCCATACTCGGCGGACTTCTGCTGCTACGCAACGGCGAAATCCTATTGCTATTGCTTTCGCCCTATTTCGCTGTTTTCTGCCTGCTGCAGCGGTTGGGGATGGATGTTGTCCGAAAGGGTACGGGGTCATCTCTAGCGGCGGCTCTCTTCGGTGCTATACTCCTCGCTGGTTTTTGTGTGGTTGTCTTCCCGACCACTTGAAATGGGCCAGAAAACAGGGGCCTAGCCGCTTGACCGGTTCCGCGACCTTGTGTTTAGCAACCCGGCGACGGAATTCGACGCTGTCAGAAAGATATCCAGATGGCAGAAATTGCGATCGTCGGCGGCGGACCTTCCGGCGCGATGTGCGGCGAACAGCTGGCGCGCGCGGGTCACACGGTCGATATTTTCGACGAGCGCCTGGCCTGGGAAAAACCCTGCGGCGGCGGCCTGACGCATAAGGCCATCCAGTGCTTCCCGTTCCTGCTGGACAATCCTTATCCGAAAAAACTGGTAAATTCGGTGGAGCTGATCAGCAGCGAAGATCATCGCGCCACGCTCGACATGTCTCATCCGATCGTGATCTATTCGCGCACGGTCTTGAACGGCATGCTCCTGAACCGCGCCGAGGAAGCCGGTTGTACGATTCGGCGATCTCATGTGTTTAGCGTCGATACTTCGACCCCCAAGCCACGCTACTGCGTCGATGGAGAGTGGAAGACGGCGGATTTCCTGGTGTTGGCCGCGGGCGCCCGGAATCAATTGCTGCCGGAGACCCGCCCGCTGCAGCGTGACGAACTGGAAATGACCCAGGGGTATTTTGTGCCGCAGACTGCGGAAGCGATCACCGTCAAGTTCCTGCGAAATTTCGAGGGCTACATCTGGTCTTTCCCGCGCTGCGACCATCTGTCGGTGGGGATTTGCGGCAGCATGGCTGCCCACACCAGCACGGAACTCAGAACGCACCTGCAAAGCTTTGTAGGCCGGCAAAAAATTTCCACGAAGGGCGCGCAGTTCTACAGTCACGTGCTACCGTCTCCGCAGGAGCGCACGCTCTCCGAGCGCACGGTGCTAGGCAAGAATTGGGCGTTGATCGGGGACGCTGCGGCGTGGGTCGATCCGCTCACGGGCGAAGGCCTATTCTACGCGATGAAGTCCGGCGAACTTTTGGGCCGATCTCTCGCGGAAGGCTGCCCGGATAAATATCCCGCTTGGGTGAAGGCAGCGTTCTCGGCGGAGCTGGAATTTGCCGCGCGCATTGTCCGGCGCTTCTACCGTGGATCTTTTCTGGGCACGACGGTGACCACGCGGATGGTCCAACTCATGCGCCGCAGCGAGGTCTTCCGGCAACTAGTGGGCGACATCTTCAGTGGCTCGCAGGACTACACCAGCTTGAAACGCCGCCTCTGGGGACATCTAGGGATTACCGTGAGCGACTTCGTCGCCAGCGTGTTGAACCTCGAGCGACCGGCGGCAGTAAGCGTTCCGCCAGGAAGTACCGGGGCCGACTAGATTCTGCTGCGCTCGGCCAGCCCGCGAATCGGACGCATCCAGCCTTCCGCAGTGTGTAATTTTCCGGTACCCCTAGGCATCCAACAATGAGAGCTGACCACCCACGCTACAACATGGCAACGGACACCACGGACGCGGCAGGCGCTAAAGCCGCAAAGAAAAAGCAGGTTTGGAAGGCACTGCCTGATGTGTGGGCGCTGATCAACCCCCGGCGCGGATTGCTGGCGCTGGGCTTTTTGTTGATGGCTCTTAACCGGGTTTCCGGACTGGTTTTGCCGGCCTCCACCAAATATTTCGTGGACAACGTCATCGGCAAGAAACAAGTTCAGCTGCTCACGCCCATCGTTCTGAGCATTCTGGCCGCCACCATCATTCAAGGGCTTACTTCTTTTACCCTGACACAACTCCTGTCGAAATCCGCTCAGAAAATGATCACCGACCTGCGCCGCCAGGTGCAAGCGCACATCGGGCGCCTTCCGGTGTCGTTCTACGACGCCAACAAGACCGGCGTGCTGGTCTCGCGCATCATGAGCGACGTCGAAGGTGTCCGCAACCTGATCGGCACCGGCCTGGTGGAATTCGTAGGCGGGCTCATGACCGCGGTGTTCGCGCTCGTCTACCTGCTGCGCACCAGCGTGGCGATGACCGGGCTGGCATTCGGCATCCTGGTGATCTTCGGCGTCGGCATCAATCAGGCCTTCAAGACCATTCGCCCCATTTTCCGTGCGCGCCCCAAAATCACCGCTGAAGTTACCGGCCGATTAACCGAGTCCCTTGGCGGCGTGCGCGTCGTGAAGGGTTATCACGCGGAAGAGCGTGAAGAGAAGATCTTCGCTGGCGGTGTCCAGCGGCTGCTCGACAATGTTCTTAAAACACTGACCGCGACCTCGCTCATGAGCCTGTCGGGAGCCGGCCTTATGGGCGTCGTAAGTGCCTTGATCATGGAATTCGGCGGCCACAGAATTCTTTCCGGCAGCATGACGCTGGGACAATTTTTCGCTTTCAATATCTTCCTGGGCCTGCTTGTGGCTCCGGTCTTCCAGATCGTCGCTATTGGCACGCAAATCACCGAAGCCATTACCGGACTCGAGCGTACGCGCGAAATCCTGAACGAAGAAAAGGAAGATGAAGCCGCGGGCCGCACGGTAAACCTTGGCCGCATCAACGGCCAGGTAGTGATGGAAGAGGTTAGCTTCGCCTACGACTCGCGCAAGGAAGTATTGCGCGACGTCAGCTTCCGGTCGGATCCGGGTACGGTAACCGCACTGGTGGGCCCGTCGGGCGCAGGCAAATCAACAATCATCGGCTTGATTGCCGCCTTCTACGTCCCGTCCAACGGACGAGTTCTGGTGGACGGCGTGGATCTGGCGACCGCAAGGTTAAATTCGTATCGCACGCAGCTTGGCGTGGTCCTGCAGGAGACCTTTCTTTTCGACGGAACCATTCGGGAAAACGTGGCCTTCGCGCGGCCCGATGCCACCGAACAGGAAATTCTCGCCGCCTGCCACATCGCACGGGTGGATGAATTTGCGGAGAACTTCGAGAAACAATACGACACCATCGTAGGCGAGCGCGGCGTCAAACTTTCCGGTGGCCAGAAGCAGCGCGTGTCCATTGCCCGGGCCATTCTCGCCGATCCGCGGATCTTGATTCTGGACGAGGCCACGTCCAGCCTCGACTCCGAATCCGAGGCGCTGATTCAGGAAGGCTTGCGCTACCTGATGCGCGGGCGCACCACCTTCGTGATCGCGCATCGCCTTTCCACCATTCGGCGAGCCGATCAAATACTCGTCGTCGAAGCGGGTCGCATCATCGAGCGCGGCACGCACGAGTCGCTCTACGCTGCCGGGGGCCGCTACTACGACCTGTACACCAAGCAGCACGCGGTCCAGGCCAATCTGTTCTTGGCTCCTGGCGAAGGCGACGTTGAGCCTGTCGATCTGAACGGAGACAAAGTGCAGCCGGGTGCAGCCGGGCGTATGGACACGGCCCTTCCCGATGCCATTCGCTTGATACGCGGCCAATAATTGAGACTTCGAGGGTAGTCAGGCCGTAGCCGGTCGCCGCACGACGGGCTTCTTGGCAACGGGTGGCGGAATAAGACTAGCCATCTTTCGGATCATCGCTAGCACCAGACGCTTGTCACCCTCAGATAGCGTGGTGCTGAATCTCTTGATCTCCGCCAGGAATCGGATTTCATCCTGCGAAAGCTCGCCCAACATCTTCTGGGACTCGCGGTCGCGCGGCGTCTCCGTCCCCGGAAAAAAATCCGCGAGCGAGATGTCCATGGCCTCTGCAATCTTGGCCAGCGTTTCCAGCGAGGGCACGGTGTGGCCGTTCTCTACGCGCGACAAATAGCAACGTAGCAAGCCGGTGCGGCGTTCGATGTCGCCTTGCGACAACCCGCGCTGGCTGCGATAGGTCTTGATCACTTCTCCAATGTTTACCCGTGGCTTCTCTTTTGGCACGATGTTGACCCCCAATCTACGGGGGTAGCTTAATCACTAACAGTAAAAGCCGCAAGTCGGTTTTTGCAGCGGATGAGGCGAAGTCGGCAATGGGCCTGCGAACCGCCCTAAAAAGGGAAAAGGCCGTATCTCGTATCGAAACAATGGAAGCAAGCGAAATCGGTGCGCCGCCTACCCTTGCGCGGAAACCGTCACCGGCTGTTGCAACCGGAATTCCAGCAGCGTCTCGCTCGGCACTTTCACCTGCTGGCCACGGGTAAAAACCTGCACGCCGGCGCCCGCCGCTGACCCCGCCCCCGCGCCAATGGCAGCGCCTCGGCCACCCCCAGCAATACCTCCGATGATCGCGCCAAGAACCGCTCCGCCACCTACCTTTTCGGCGGTATTCGCGCCGCGACCTTTCCCTTTCAAGGTGTAGTCGCTGCTCACCACCGGATAATCCTGCCCATTGATCACCAAGCGCGTCAATTCGAGCTGCAGCTCGGAACTCCCAGATATATGCCCCGCCCCCTTGGCCTCGGCCAGGCGGCCATACACGTCCGTGCCCTTACGCGCGACCAACGCTCCGTTAACGTTCAGGTCAGTTTCCAGGCTGGCGTGAAAAATGTCACCTACGTTGTTCTTTTTGGAATCCACGCCGTCGATCATGCGTACCAGCAGCGGTTGCCCGGCGGGAATCGTCACCGGGCTACCGGCGGGCAGCGGCGCAGCCGCAGGTACCGCAGCTTGCGGCGCCGGCTCGGGTCCACCGGCGGATGCGCCATAGTTGTTCGTGAACGTCAGCGCCACAATCTCCGTCACATTAAATGTATGCACTTCTCCGTTCACCGAAAAGCGCATCAGCGCCTGGGTGCCTCCCAAAAACCGGCCTTGAAGCACGCGGCCATCCTTGAGTTCCAGAGTGTCCGCAAAAACACCGCCGGCGAACAGAAGCCCTAGAGCCACAGCAACAATTAAACGTGCGAAGCGAGTCATGGTGATTCCCCTCTCGGCGATACGTCCAGGAGCGTAGTTACATGAATCCTGCGGCGCTCTTTCTTCAATCCGATTGTAACCCGGACCCCAGCACCTACGCTCTCGCAAACCCTTCATGGTGTCTTTGATGTTGAAACCCTGGCTGAAGGATGTACTTATTGGGTGGCCTGGTAAAGCCGCCGGGTAATGTCCGCCATCAGGGCGGAGCTGTCCTTGATGTCTGCCATTCCTCGCACCAGGACCACAAGCACAAACGGCCGTTTAGCGTAAACAATAGCCGCATCGTGGTGCAGCTTGGCGAGTTCGCCGGTCTTGTGGGCCACCCGCGTGCCAGCCGGAAGCCCCGCGGGAATGCCTTCGTTGAACTTCTGGCGGGTCAGAATCTCTACCATCCGCCGGGACGATTCCGCATCCACGGCCTCGCCCTTGGCAATGGCCTCGAGAAGAACTGCAAGTCCTTGCGCCGTAGTCGTGTTGTTCAACCCTTTTTGAAACGCTTTGTTGTCCTCGACTCCGCGCAGCACGTTCATTCCGTCCGCGTGCAGCGAGTGGACGGTGGCACGAATATTTTCGACGCCCAGTTTCTGGATCAATAGGTTCGTCGCGAAGTTGCTGCTCACCGTGATCATCAACTCGCAAAGTTGGTCCGCCGTGCGCGTTTGGCCCTCGGCTTTGTAGAGATCGGTCTCGGAGTCATCGACTGGATCAAGGATAAATGACGATCCGTCCGCGAGGCTGTGGAACTCGTTCTTGATCGGCAGCAAGCTTTCCAGCTTGAGCTTGCCTTGGCGCACCTCATGAAACAGCTCGATCATTACCGGGATCTTCATGGTGCTGGCGGCGTGAAAGGTGTCGTCAGGATGAAACGCCCACGCCACTTGCCCGTCCACGGTCTGAAATGCAACGCCGACATCAGCGCCGCTGTTCTGGATGCGCCCCTGAAGACCGACAGCGACCTTCGCATCGATCGGCGAATTTTGAACCGGCGGAACGCTAACGGCGGTTAAGAGGTAATGCTCCTGCACCCAAAATCCCAGGCCTAAGATCGCACCGGCCAGTAACACCAACAGCACAGAACGAAGTGACAAGGCGCTCCTCGTCCAACCATCAAAGCAGCGATTGTGACGCAGGTCTATGCTTCACTTTTCGCTCGTAGCCGTAAAGGCGCCGACCGGCACACTACCCGGAACGATGTTGTAACCTTCCACTTCGAGGACCGGCTCCCTGCCCGCGAGACTCGCATCGTCATAGTGCGCTCGGATATTTCGCTTCTCACCGGGAAGCAGCGAGAAAAAGTTGTCGCTCCAAAAAATCGGAGTGACGTCTTCGCCGCCTTTGCCGCGCGTCACTCGCGGATGCACCATGAACGCGATTCCCTCGCCTTTGTTCTCGACCGTAAGCGTCATCCAATTGTTTCGCCCGCTTTTTCCAAGTGCTTGCTGGGCGATGACGATCTTCGCCGGAGGCAGAGAGTTCAGTCCGGACAAATCCCCAAACTCCGCCTGCGGCGTATACACAGTGTCCTTTCTGTGTTTCCAATCCATGGTGTCGGGCTTCGTCGACAGCCAGTAAAAATTGTCGCTTACGAGCTTGCTCGCCGCATCATGCAGCTCCAGCCGCAGGAAATAGGTCGTCGTCAGATCGTCGACCTTCGGCAGATCGAACGCCTTCGTACTACTGTCCGGCGCCAGATCCAGCTTCACCTGGCGCGATCCCTTCTCCTTCGCATCGATGTTGTACAGTTTCGCGGTAACTTTAGCGCCGTGTAGTGTCTCGTACGTCCCGTTAATTACCGCCACCGAGTTCTCGTCATACGAATACTGCACGTGTAGCGGCTCCGTTGCTTTCTTGGTCCCGAAATACCCGCCCGCCGGAACCATGTAGTAGTCGTAAAGGTGCCAGATCAGCGAGGGCCACGCATTATTCAGCATCCACTGGATCACGCCCGTCGAGGTGTATTTATTCCGCGCGTACGCTTCGAACATCGCGCGCTGCCCGTCGTAGGTCATCGCCTGCGCCTTGCGCTCGTAGTCGTCGAGCGAAGTCGCGGTGCCATATCGCCGGTTCAAACCCTCGGTAAACACATTCACAGTCGTAAATCGCTCGCCGCCAGCGTGATAGTTCCACACCTCGTCAATCGGCCACAGGTGCTCTTTGGGAATAAATCGCTCCAGCGACTCCCGCGGCGGAATTGCTGGGCCTGGACTGGTTTCCGTGTTGTAGCCGTAAGCCCCGCCCGCTTTCGTGTCCGCCAGCCAGTAAACCGGCGGCACGTATTCATACGGCCCGGTCATCTTCACGCCGGATTTTCCCGTGATCGTAGTCGGCGTCTCCGCTGCGGAAGATACAGAAGGATTCGGCCACTCCAACTCCTTCAGAATTCCCAGATACATTTTCTCCACGTCCGCGGGCGGCGGATTGTCGCTGCCATACAACCAAACGAACACGCTGGGATGATTCCGCAAGATTCGAATCTGGCTCCGCAAAGAATCCCCGGCGATCTTATGTTGCTCTTCCTTCCAGTTCTTCCATCTCTCCCAAGCGTCGCAGCACGTCCACCCCGGCATCACCAGAATCCCCAACTTGTCCGCCTTTGCGAAAAACTCCTCGTGGTCGATGCGTCCCTCGAGCCGCACGGTGTTCAACCCCATATCACGAACATAGGCCAGATCGGCATCCACCCGCTCTGGCGACCACCGCAAAAACATATCCGGGGCCCACGCCGCGCCGCGAATCAGCACTTTGCGCCCATTGATCTTGAACAATCGGTAGCCCTTGTCGGTCAGCTCCGAAGTAGCCTCGCGAACCCCGAACGTAACCTCGGCGGAATCGGAAACTCGCCCTTCGACGTCAAAAGCTAACTTCGCGGTGTACAGGTTCGGTTCGCCCATCTGGTAAGGCCACCACAACCGTGGGTGCGCCAGCTTCAACTCCGAATAGGTCTCCGGTAAAAACGTCACCGTCTTCGCCTCGCCGGGCGCCAGCTTCACTGCCTGCCGGATCTGCACGCCGTTGACGTCCGCGCGAAGCGTTCCATTTACTTCGCGTTCCGAGCTATTCCGCAAATCCGCGCTAACCGTCAGCGCCGCCGTCTTGTACTGGGAATCCAGTTTGCTGGTCACAAATGGATTGCGCAGCGACACACCGTCGGTCGCCGTCAGAAACACTTCCTTCCAGATACCCATGTCCTTGTCTGCAGGCGTCGGATTCCAGTCCACCCAAGTGATTCCCAGGTCGTTTTTCTGCGGCGCAAAGATTTCTACTGCCAGTGCGTTCGGCTTGCCCGCCATCAAAAACTTGCCCACATTGAACTCGAACGTCGCAAATGTCCCCGCCACATCCTTCTCGTCCGCGACTTTCTTTCCATTGATCCAAATATTGGCCCGGTAATTGATCCCCAGAAAATCCAGCCACTGTGTTTTTTGTTCGAAATCCGCAGGCACAGTGAACTCCGTCCGGAACCACCACGAACATCGGAACGGACTGTCCTTCGGCATATCCTGCAGCGCAAAAAAGGTCTTCGCCGAGTAGTCCATCCCCGGCAGCGATTTCAAATTCGTCGCGTACATTGGATCGGCATAGGTCTTGTCATCGACCAGCGCCCCCACTACGGTATTCGGCAAATCCGTGCGATGCCACTTGCCCGCGTCGAAACCCACAGCCGACACCTGCTCGCCCCCAGCCCGCGCCTCGCACGAGGACTGTAATTCCCAGCCACGGTCCAGATAAATCTTCGCTGGCTGGTTCCGGGAATCCTGCGCCGCAAATGAGCCTGCAGTTCCCAGGGATAGCGAAGCACCCACGAATCCGACAACCAAAGCTGACCAACGCAGTCGTAGCATGACTCTCCTCAGAACAGGGACCATGTGAAACTCATTTTTAGGCGACGGAAAAACGCAATAGCGCAAGGAAAGCCTATATTAAACCGGTTCAATGTCAACCTCATCTTGCCGTTCAATCCGTAGCGACTATCCTTACTTACAATAGTAATTGACAGCGCTGACGGCATGTAAACCCGATTGACAATCCGCAACTCACGGATTAAGAACGTTCCTCCTGCAATGCAGGAGTGCTGGCCAATGGCGACGTCGAATTTGACGAGTGCGCTCTTTCGACGTCTCCGGCCCAAGCAGTCGTTTCTGAACTAACCAATCAGCCTAACCCCCAGACCGTTTGGCAGATGACCATTCAGGGTGATTTTGCCTATCGAGCCTTCCGGATTCCGAGTCTCTATCCGGGTGTCCAATGGTGATTTTTTCCCGACGGGCGCTAACGCCGGGACGGTCGAGGCACCGGCTATCCCCTGCCATCGTGCGTCGTTAGACCTATAACCTTGACCGTGCGTTAGCGTACACTCGTCGCTGAGGCCCGCCTCTGTTCGACAAGCTACGCACGGCTTTCGATTCCATCCGCAACAAAATCAAGAACTCGTTCTATGCCCTGCGGCTCGCCGCACGTCACGCTTTATGGAATTCGAAAGCCGGATGGTACCGCCTCACCGCCGGAATGGAAATCGATGAGCTCTGGAGCCAATTCAAAATCGAAGCGGGAGAAAGCTCCCGCCTCTACAAACAAGATGTCAGCCAGCGCGCAGGACCCCGCGAGCGCTCCTGGAAGCGGCCCTTCAAAATCCTCGGCTATCTATTTTCCAGCGTCCTGAACAAACTCTCCCCCGCTCGCCGCTTGTTCCTGCTTCTCACCATAATCTTGGCGTGCCTGGCCGTACTCAATTTTCACTTCCTCATCTTCACCCAGGAAATCGAATTCCTGCTCGGCTTCGTGGGGCTGTTGATTCTCCTGGCTCTGGTACTGGGCGACCACATCTCCATGAAGCGCGACATCGAGATCGCTCGCGAAATCCAGCGCTGGCTGGTCCCACGCAGAGCCCCCGACGTCCCGGGCATCGACGTGGCTTTCGCCACCCGCCCCGCCAAAACCATCGGTGGCGACTACTACGACGCTTTCCTTCGCTCCGGCGACGGTCCGCTCCTAATCGCGGTAGCCGACGTCGCCGGCAAAAGTGTCCCCGCCGCCATGCTGATGGCCACGTTTCAGGCTAGCCTCCGCGCTTTGGCTAGCGCCAGCGGTACTCTCTCCGAACTGGTGGGTGGCCTCAACCGCCAGGTCTGCGCCAACAGCCAAGCCGGCCGCTTCACCACCGCATTCCTGGCCGAACTAAATCCTGCGAACGGCGACCTCAGCTACCTCTGCGCGGGCCACAATCCCCCCATCCTCAAACGCGAAGACGGCAGCGTGGAGCGCCTGAAGTCCGACAACATCCCTCTCGGTATCGAGCTGAAAGAAAGCTACAAGACGGGATTCACGCGCATCGAGCCCCGCGACCTGCTCGTGATTTATACCGATGGCGTCACCGAAGCCCGCGACGAAAGCCGCAACGACTTCGGAGAAGCCCGACTGCTCTCGATCATCCAACTTGCAGGTCAAGAACGCTCCGCCCTCACCCTGTCCAACATCATGCGCACCCTTGACGAATTCGTCGGCGCCGCCCCGCAGCATGATGACATCACCTGCATGATCGTCCGCCGCACTTGAAGCCTGTTTCCGAGTCTTACCTGGGTGACCACCCTTGGTCTTTTGGGCTGGTTGCCCCCTCACTGACTGGACATACCGCCCTTTAAGTGAGAAAACTTGAATGGAGAGAAAAGAAAGAGGCCACCTATGAACACCTACAACGTCACCCTAAAATACGAAGACCGCAAAGTCGGCTCCGAAGGCCGCACCATCAAGATCGACGCGTCCAGCATCGCCGGCGCCATCGGAAAAGCCACCCGCGAATTCGTCAAGAGCCTCGACCGCAAGCAACGATTCGACATGAACAAGGGCCTGAAAATCGAGGCCCTTCGCGTCAACACCGACAAACCGGCCGAGCCGGAGACCGCTGCCGAAGCCAGCGCCTGACCGGCCGCACGGCCGCGACCCAACCCCGACCGCGCATGTCCACGCATTTCCGATTCGATGATGGCGGCCGCACCGCAGCCGGGTACCGCGGCAAGACCGGCGACTGCGTAGTTCGCTCGATCGCCATCGCCACGGGTCTTCCCTACCGGCACGTCTATGCGCTCGTGAATCGCGCCTCGGTCCATGAACGGACCGGCACACGAAAACGCGGCAAGAGCAACGCCCGCACCGGTGTCTACAAATCCACCATCAAGCGCATCCTGCATTCTCTCGGCTGGGTGTGGACTCCAACCATGCAGATCGGCTCAGGGTGCACCGTCCACCTGCGCCCCGACGAACTCCCCTCAGGCCGCCTCATCGTCAGCGTCTCCAAACATTTGACTGCCACAATCGACGGCGTGATCCACGACACTCATGATTGTTCCCGCCGCGGCACCCGCTGCGTCTACGGCTACTGGCAGCCCGGCCCCGCAAGCCGCTCGCTTCGAAACCTTGACTTCGAGCGGAACGAACCCAGTATTTCGCACCGACGCACGGAGACCTCTCTCCCGCGTGTAGACAAACCTCGCCGGCCGCATGAACCTAAGCCCCCGCGGCGCAAGTCGTTCCTGGAATGGCTCTTCCGTTAAACCACTTCCCGGTGGGCTTGCTGCGAACATCGCGAGTCGTGGCGCAGCAGGGGTGCGCGCCCCAGGGTGGCAATTTGCGACGAATGGCATTTAGGCGGCCTTTAGACCAACTTCGAGGGGGGCGATGGCCGATGTTCCGCCTTACAAGCAACCTCGTTGTCTACGAAATGCCGCAGGTCCTTCAGCGCCGCGCCCTCATTCTCGTATCCGCCATCTTCGTATTGCTTGCGAACGCGCCCGAGCTCGCGTTCCACGGCCCGGCGACACCCTGGCGTTTTGCCCCGCTTCAACTGTTGGGCCATTTGATCTAGAAATCTGGTGTCCATGAAGGGTTTCGCGGGAAGCCGCCCGTGCAGTTGGATGTGCTAAGGCCTCGGCGTGCGCCGTGGCCGCGTCGATTCGTGAAATTCACTCGTCAAGTATCTGAGGTAAACCACGATCCCGATCCCCCACCCGGCCGAAACCGCAGAAGGCCGCGGCACCAAGTAAAATAGAGCCCTACCACCCGCACACAGCATCTGCCGCTCACCACACAGCCTCCATACCACGAGTCGTGTAACCACCCCTAGAAATGCCCAAACGGTAACCGGGTTCGCATTCTCCAAGCCTATGCAGGCAATCAAAGGTGTACTCCGTGACCGCGATCAAAAGCGCCACGCGCAACCGTTCGTTTCTGGAGATACTGATCGAGGTGCAAAGGGTCAAAGCGCAGTTGACCGCCCCCGCACGAATACGTCAGGTGCTTCGAAACGAATGATCGTGCGGACAGTACGGACGCTGACGTTTAAACGTGGGCGACTTCAAGAAACTGACGCTGAATGTAGCCCCGCGCGAGTTTTGGCACACGAAATCGGACACCACATCGAAACTCTAGCGGGCCTCGCCGAAAAGGAAAAGAGACGTCCCGTCACCAAAGCCATGAGGCGATTCTTCCCTGGAGAGGACTACCTGCTGAAGGAACAAGGCGAGATAAATGCCGAAGGTTTGGCGGAGTTGTTAACGGGCCTTCTGGAACCCTGCACGTCGGGGGTACGTCTAGTTAGTGGGAATCCTCGCCATCGTCGTGGATGGGTAAAACCGGGTGAGATCGGAGGGCAGATGAAGACCACTGCCGCGATCTTTTTACTGTCGTGCTGTTCGTGCTGTGCGTTCGGTCAGGATAAGGCGGCAGTATCTGCTGCGGAAGCTGCCTGCGGGCCTCGCGACGTCGGATTCAAGGTGACCGCCGACAAGTCCCGGCACCCCACACCGGTACCCGAGAATGGGAAAGCGCTGATGTACGTGGTGCAAAAAGATGACGCTACCACCAGGGTCGGCGCTGCTGGGAAGTGGCTTGGTGCCATGAGGCGTCGAACCTATTTCTCCGCCTCGATCGAGCCGGGTGAGCACCACCTGTGCGCGATCGGCCGTATAGGCATATGGAGCCATGTTTCGCTCCACGAGTTAAACGCAAAGGCAGGAGAGACCTACTACTTCGTTACTGAGTATGGGGAACTGGTCGGAGACCAGTTCACTCTCCACCAAGTAGATCCGGACGAGGGAAAGTACCTTGTCGCGTGGGCGCACCTGAGCACGTTCCATCCTAAGTAATCGATGAATCGGGTGCCCATTTGACACAGACGCCACGTCGATTGTGTCCCTGACAAGCCGCAACGCGTTCCCCAGATAAAATCAGCAGCGGGGCAGTGCCCGACAAGCGCTCACCGGAACAAGTCCCTAAGGGGCGACGCCGGGAGGGGTGGAGGTGGGCACGGGCCGGGGCAGCCGGCGAGGTTTGTGGTCCGACGTTCAAAATTGAACAGACAGCCCTCGGTCGGCCCGATAGAAAGAACCAAGAGTCAGGGGGCCTCCTATTGATTGGTGGGAATAAAAGAGCGATGGCGAGTGCTTTGCGAACAAGCCGTGGTTGAACAGGATCCGGAGAAGTTGCACAATCTCGTTACTGAAATTAACCGCCCACTTGAAGAGAAAGAAGCGCGGCTGAAGGGCAAGACGCCTCCCGATGCAGGTGCGTAGTGCTGAAGGGTAGAGGCGCGGCAGCCCGTTCTTCGTCAGTGGAAAAAGTGGGAGTCGAAAAAATGCGAAGAACGCGCGAGATTCTGCACCCACGCTGCGAAAGCCTGCCAGGGAGCGGAATACCGGATAGGTGCTCGTACCAGATACAATACGACAAAGAACAGGCCGCCCCACAACGTAGCGCGGTGAATCCTTCTTGTGGACCATAGATCATAGCCGACCAGCAGCAACAGAAGCGTGTAGCACCCAAATTGAAAATGCTGCGACACCGCGTCAATGGGCCAGCGCCCAAAAGCTGCATCCAGAAGTGCAATCGTAGCGATTAGGATGAGCCGCTTATGCGCTGGAGGATTAAGACGATTGCGGAAGGCGAAATAAATCAGCGTCGAGAAGATCAGCATATCCGCGGTCTGGAACACGTAATTCGCTCTAAGCTCCGTTTGCATGTGCCCGGCTTCCGCAGCATCAAAGTACCTGACCATCGAATTGGTAGCGACCAGTAGGCCGAGGATGACCATGAGACACGGCAGACAGAAGCCCAACAGACCTAAGCGACGATGCAAATCGACGCGGTCAGCGGCGACCAGGGAGACTTGCACGATCAATAGAACGATCCAGGTGGAAAACACCGCGCCATGGACGTGAAGGAGCGGAGGTAGTGGATCCGCTTTGAACACCCCGGCCAGATAGTAGGTGCGTGCGAACCCTAGGAAGACCGTCACGAGAACGAGTACAGCCATGCCTGAAAAGAAAAAATCCTCGAAACGGCCATCGCGGTGGCGAACAACACTGGTTGCCATGGTTCCCCCCAACGAAGCGTATTGAGCGTGGAGGCTTTTAGGAGCGGAGAATGGGCAGACTATAAAGCGCTTTCCGCAAATTGTCCATCACACCTGCGTCCACAAAACCAGGGGGAGTTGAGTCTGCTGTGCATCGACAGCCTACAAAGCGACTGCTACTTGAAGTCGTTCAAACTGATTCTGGGGTCGGAGGTACCAACCAGTTCGTGTACCTCCGCGTTTTCTCTGACCACTCAGTTGCGTTTCATCCCAACAGGAATCAGGAACTAAAAAGACAACTCGTATCCCGAGCGCACATTTCCGAAGAGGACATGGATGCGACTGCGCGGGTTCTGGCGAGAAATGACGTGGCTGAACTTCCCAGCATCTTTAGGAGTACATTTACGCCAAAAGATTTCTACTGGACTTTAGATTTCACGATTCCAAGAGGCGCAGGAAGCCAAAGAATGAAAGTAGTTAATTTTTCTCCCGGCATGGCCAGGCAGAACAATAAGCCCTATCCAGAGGCTCTCGTACGACTTGTGTGTACTGTTTGGGCCGTCAGGAAGGACTTCCCTACCGAAATGCCCGACCTTGATGGAGATTGCCAAGATTTTTTCGTGAAGAAGTGACTCGCGCTATTCCCGCGCGTCGTTCAGATTGCATTCTGGAGTCGAATTGTCGGACAAGCGGATTCAATTCTAGCCGTGATGCTCAAGGACGCGCGCTGCTAACCGTCGAACAAGTGTCGGGAATCGTGCCTGACCGATTTAAAGATTTGTATGAATTTACTGCGAGCGGCCTCAACAATCAGCTTTCGAGTCTGCGGGGAGACATAGAATCTATACATGCCGAACTATCACGCTATGTGCTGCCACGAACGTTCACTGCGAAGCAGAAATCCGATTTAATGAGCTACCTTTCTCACAGCCAGTCTCGCGACGGTAATCGTTAGAGCCGACAGTCCGGACCAAAAAGCAAGGTGGTGAGTTTGACTGGAAAGGTTATGATATTCTGACGCCGTGCCCGAGTGGCGGAACTGGCAGACGCAGAGGACTCAAAATCCTCCGGACTCCGGTCCTTGTAGGTTCGATTCCTATCTCGGGCACCAATCCTGACTGTATCCCGGGTATCCCCTACAGCCTTCCAACGCTCATTTTGCCGTCATTCGTTGCCACGGTTTGCGGCAGCAGACCTCTCCAAAGGCCCAGCAAATTGCGATGATGTAGGTTTTCTCAAATAGCACGCTCCACACCGCTACTCAAGGACTAGGGCTTCCGAGCGCCCGAGCTTTCAAAGCGCTCGACCGCTGCATTCGAAACTCCAGCGTCGTTACAGAATGGGCCGCACTTCCCCTTTGCGAGCGGCTACACTCAAAAGTCTCTGGAGCCTTAATTCTTACGAATCGAGGAGCATGATGGAACATAACCTGTCCCAAACAATTTCGCTGCTCGCTCGCACCCCCGCTGCTCTCAATGCGCTTCTGCGCAATCTACCGGAGACATGGACGTTACGAAATGAAGGTGAAAACACCTGGAGCGCGTTCGATATCGTCGGCCATCTCATTCACGGCGAGCGTACCGACTGGATGGCGAGGGCAAGGACGGTGTTGCAATTCGGCGAGAATCAGACGTTTGAGCCCTTCGATCGCTGGGGACAGGCACGAGAAATTCAAGGCAAGTCGATGGAACAGTTGTTGGATGAATTTGCCCATTTGCGGTCACAAAATCTGCGCGAACTCCATGCGCTGAATCTAGGGCAAGAGCAGCTCGAGCGGCGCGGACGACACCCGGCCCTTGGAGTAGTTACTTTGTCTCAATTGCTGGCGACATGGGCCGTTCACGACTTGACGCACCTGCACCAAATTTCGAGGGTTATGGCCCACCAATATCGGGACGCCGTGGGTCCGTGGAGCGCCTATCTTGGGGTGCTGCAATGCGCCGGCCACAGCGCTCCCTCGCAAATTCAACAGAGACCGTAACGCGGTCGTGCTCCCACCGACACAGGGAAGGCGGCCACTTCGTCGTCTCTTCCCTTTCGACTCTCTCGCGGCTAAACTCACCGCACCCTTGGATAACAAGCCCGAACACTTAGCCACCGCCTCTCGCGCGGCCAGCATCCCCCGCGAGAGCCTAACCGGATTCTGGGCCTTGATCGCCGTCCAATTTCAAAACGCCTTCAGCGACAACGCCCTCAAGTGGCTCGTCAGCTTCCTCGTGCTCGAGAGCGCTCTGTCCAAGCAGCAACGTGACCTCTGGTTCATTCTCATTGTGCCGCTTCTCTTCGCCGTCCCGTTTCTGCTCTTCTCCATCCCCGGGGGCTATTTCGCCGACAAGTACAGCAAACGCAGTGTCACCTTGGCCACCAAGTTCTTTGAACTCCTCGTGATGGGCCTCGGCACCTTCGCGTTGGCCCGCAATCGCCTCGACCTCGCCGGCTTCGCATTGTTCCTGGCCTGCACCCAAGGCGCGATCTTCGGCCCCACAAAATACGCGCTTCTCCCCGAACTCCTTCCCGAATCGAAACTCAGCTGGGGTAACGGCATTATTGAGCTAACCACGCTCCTCTCCGCAATCTTCGCCGCGCTGGCCGGCGGTTTTCTGGCCACCCAATTCCGCGGCCGACAAGTCTGGTCAGGCGTCATCTTCCTCACTCTCACGATCCTGGGCCTCCTCATCAGTACCAAAGTCACCCGCGTCTCCGCCGCCGATCCCACCCGCCGCTTCGACTGGAACGTCGCTCGCGAATTTTTCGTAGAATCGCACCGTCTCTGGCGAGACCACGTCCTCCGCGTCGCAGTCCTCGCCAACACCTTCTTCTGGTTCCTCGGCTCCCTGCTCTTGCTCAACATCGTCCTGTATGCCACGGACGTCCTTCACGTTGACGACCAGCTCAGCAGCTACCTGCTCGCGGCGTTAAGTCTCGGCATCGGAATCGGCAGCTTCTTCGCCGGCTACGCCTCCGCCGGCAAAATCGAGCACGGCATGATCCTCCCCGCCATGATCGGCATCATGGCCATGTCCGCTCTGCTCGCAAGACCCGGCCTGAGTTTCCTCACCGTAGCAATCTTGCTGGCGCTACTAGGCACCTCCGGCGGCTTCTTCGTGGTCCCCGTCAATGCCCTGATCCAACGCATCCCGGCTCCAGAACAAAGAGGACGCACCATTGCCGTCGCCAACCTGTTGTCCTTTGTCGGCGTAGCGCTCCAGCCGCTGGCCCAATATGGAATGCTGCGCCTCGGCCACCCTGATCCTTCCCGCGTATTTCTGGTGGCTGCCGCCATGACCCTCGTCATGGGCGTCGTTCTGGTCCGCATGATGCCCGATCTAGGCCCTCGCGCCCTGGACTGGACGCGCCTCCGCCCAAGAGCTACCCTGTAGCCTCTGTTCGAGCAGGGGATGGCGGCTGCACCCAAGCAGCCTCGAACGGAGTTTTTGTCGAGGGCTCGCATGTCTACAGTTACCACCCTTCCCGGTGCACCCACCGCGCACCGCGGCCTCAACCATTGGATGGAGCGCGTGCTCAAGGAACTCGAACACGTTCGCAAAGATCCCGCAGCGGACCCGGTACACGACCTGCGCGTGGCCATTCGTCGCTGCCGCTCGCTCGCTGCGGTGATGCAAGAGGTTGACCCGGACCCCGCCTGGCGCCAAATGCGCCAGGTCCCCAAGAAACTCTTTCGCAGGTTGGGTGCTCTGCGCGATGCCCAGATAATCGATGAGTGGGTCAAACAACTCGCGCCTAACGAGGATCCGCTACGTATGAAATTGCACGCCGCGTTCGCGGCTAACGAACCGGAGTTGCGCCAGCGCGCTTTGCGGACAGCCGAAAAATTCGAGGAAAAGTCCTGGAGCCGCCTGGAACGAAAGCTTCGCAAGCGCGCACGTCTGGTTCCCTGCTCGAGTCTCGCGGCGCAATGCCTTGCGGTCGAGCGCTTTGAGGAAGCCAAGGAACTTCATACGCGCGCGCAGCGGACCGATAAGCCCAAACCGTGGCATGAGCTCCGCGTCGGCCTAAAGCGCCTGCGGTACACGGTAGAAAGTCTTCTCCCGGAGCAATATGCACTATGGAGTGACAACCTGAAGCGCCTTCAGGATCTCCTGGGTGAAGTCCATGATCTCGACGTCCTCGCCGCCATGGTGAAAGATGTCGCGTCGCAGGACACCCCGGACGTACAGAACGCCTGGGAAGAGGATATTCGACGCGAGCGCAGCCAACGCATCGAGACCTACCGTCAACTAACGCTGGGAAAGACCAGCCTTTGGAATGATTGGCGCCACGGTCTGCCGCAAGGCAAACGCCTCGAGCTCGCCGCGATGGCTCGCCTTCGTGCCACTGCGCGTGCTAAGGATACGCACCCGCGCCGCACCACGCAGATCTCGCGCATCTCCATCGCGCTTTACGACGCTCTGCGCCGGGCACACGCCGCTCCGGTGTTCAACGAGCACGCCATGCGCCGCGTCCTGCGCGCCGCGGCCCGCTTGCACGGCGTCGGCGCCGACGAGGGAGGAAAGGCTCCTCAGAAAGCCGCGCTCCGCTTCTTGCGCGACTTACCAATGCCACCCAGTTGGACCTTTGAAGAGTGGGAACTTCTCGGATGGACCGTGCGCTACCATCGCGGCGCGGAGCCCAAGACCGACAGCAGAAACTTCTCCAGGATTGCTGAAGACCAGCAAAAAAACATTCAAGCGCTCGCAGGCGTGATGCGCCTTGCCCGCGCCCTTAGAAAATGCGATGTGAACACCTGTGAAGGAATGCGCTCCGAAAAATCCGCCGAAGCGGTCATTCTCCACGTCCCAGGCTTGGTTGACTCGGTTGAAAACGCCGCTCGCCTGGCGGCCGCCAAACATCTTCTCGATACCTACATCTCCAAGCCGATTATCCTCAAGCCTGCGCCCAAACAAGATACTGTGGCGGCCCTGCTCCGCGAGTTCCAGGAACACCGTCAGATCGCAGCATCTGCCGCCGCTTCCGACTAGTATTTGTAGCTTGCTCGTCAGTTTTCATGGCGTCGGGCAGCGAGGCGGTGGCTCGTCCTGCCGCGGCCAACACGCCAATCGTGCGCTCGCGGTCTTCCACCGAGAACCCGGGGGCTGCCGATCTCGGCCGCAACGTTGCGCCCGCACGGCTGAGGGTGTACGCTACCGCGCAATGGAAGGTCGGAACTCGAGTTCCGAATTCATTCCTTAGGCCCTTACCAACAAATCATGTGCCCCACCCCGCCTCCGGCGGAGAAAAACTAGGAGAACGAAGAATGCGTATTCGATCGATTGGTGTTTTGCTGTTGTTGTGTGTGCTCGCGCTGGTGCCGCTCAGTGCCAACCGTGTAGCGGCGCAATCGCAGAGCGCGGAGAAGCCTGCGCTGTACACGTATGTTTCGGAATGGACCGTGCCACGCGCCATGTGGGCGGACTATCTGAAGGGCGATGCGGCCGACATCGACATCATGAAAAAGGCGGTTGCCGACGGCTCCATCGTTTCGTTTGGGGCTTATACGGTCGTCAACCATCAGGAAGGCCTGCCGACGCACGGCACGTGGTTTTCCGCGACTTCGATGACCAACATCCTGAAAGCGCTTGAAAATGTTCGCACGGCTCCGGGGGCCACGGCGCCGCCTTTGGCCGCGGCGAAGCATTGGGACTACATTCTTGAGAGCCATAACTACGACGCTCATCCCGGAACGTTTACGAACGGCTACTTGCGCGTCGGCACCTGGCGCACGAAGGCCGATTCAGGTGATCCCGAGGGCAAGGTCCTAAAGGCGACTATGGTTGCGCTGCTGGAAAAACTAATGGCCGACGGCGCGCTTCACGCTTATCAGGTCGACCAGGAAGTCGTGCACACCACGGATGTGGGTACGCTGTTCGTTGCCATCATCACCAACGGCCCCGAGGGCGTCGACAAATTCAACGCAGCGCTCGAGGAGGCGCAGAAAAGCAACTCGGCCGCTTGGGCCGGTTTGCGTGGAACGCTGGACCCGGCCGGTCATCGCGACATGCTTGCGCGCGTCAGCACCACGACACACAAATAGTCCGGGAACCAGCTTCGCCGAGCCGTACCCGCGCGATGGCGACGGTGCGGCTCGGCATCTCCGTTTATGCAGATGTCTTCAGCTAGGTCTCACTGAAATCGATGATCACCGGCGTGGCGCGGAATCCTCGCGTCTTGATCGCCACATACATCAGTCCAATTGCGAACCAGATTCCACCAGCGGTCTTGGCCAGCGGATTCAGGTTCCACCAAATGACGGCGCAGAACACGAAACCCACGAGCGGAAGAAGGATGTCGACCACAAAGCGGCGCTTGCCGCCCGCTGTCTTTAGCACGCCGAATTGCCAGAAGGCCGCCAGATTCACTCCCATGAACGAGAGGAAGGCGCCGAAGTTCAGAAGCTCGCCGGCTTGTTGATAGGCACTGCCGAACAAATTCAGTATCTCCGCGCCGCCAAAACTCAGCAATCCGATCAAGATGATGTTGTAGGTTGGGGTGCTCGTTCCCGGCGCCACGTGCCCAAAGAACTTGCGGGGCAGCACGTTGTCGCGCCCCATGCCAAACAAGAGTTTCGCGGCACCCAAGCCGCCAGCCAATCCGCTGCCGAAGGCTGCAAGAATCAGCACGAGGCCCATGGCATTGAACAGCCACAAACCACCGACGCGACCGCAAACATCCATGAATGCGGTCTCCAGTGATGTGAAGGAGTGCCAGTCGGGCCAGACGCGCTGACCCAGGTAGACTTCCAGGCCGCCAAATATCCCCGTAAACAAGCAAACCAAGACCGTCGCCAGCAGAATGTTGCGCTTCGGATTCTCCGCATCTTCGGTCAACGTAGTGATGCCGTCAAAACCGATATACGTGAGCGCGGCAAACGATGTCGCTCCCAAAATGCGATGGGCGTTGAACGTCGCGGGATCGTAGAACGGCTGCGTGGAGAAAAGTCCTCCCCATCCTTGAACGGCGAGAAGGAATCGCACCGCTAGCACGATGAAGCATCCGATGACCACGAACATGATGAAGAGAAGTACTTTGTTCTGGCGCGCCGAAGAGCGAATCCCGCGGAGATTCAGCAAAGTGATAATTCCCGCCACGATCGCGGCCCACACCACAAAAGGAACCTTCGGCGTATAGACGTTGTGCATGGCCGCCGCAATCCACACCGTATTGATTAGCGGCAGCAGTAAATAATCCAGAAACATCGCCCAACCCGCCAGAAACCCCAGGTGGGGGTTCAGGCCTTTTCCGACATAGGTGTAGGCCGACCCTGCGGACGGGAACAGCGCGGCCATTCTCCCGTAGCTCACGGCCGTGATCATCATGGCGAACATAGCGAACAGAATGATGGCCGTGAAGTAGCCGTCGGAAAGCTTTTGGGCGACGCCGAACAGGGGGACCGGAGCGATCGGTTGAATCAGGATGATGCCAAAGAAAATCAGCTCCCAGAGGGATAAGAGGCGTTTTGGACGCACCGTGGCTGCGCCGTTTCCCGCGGTTTCGGTCATCTAGCGTTCCCTTCCCCAAGCATTCAACGGCTCCCGACGACGGTGCTTGCCCACGCGAAGACGATGCGGCTCACCACCACGCTCGGCACAGACCCTTCGAGGCTCGGTGTAAATAAGAGGGTTGTGCAACGGCAGATGAACGCGAAAGTTATAACAGCTTTTCTCGGAAAACGGACGAGGTGTTCCAGTGAATGTTGCCAAGCGACTCCGGGAACGGGTCAGATTTGTTTTACCAGTCCTTGCTCGGTGGCGCGGGTGTTGCGGACGAGGGACAGGACCAAGATCATGCCGATGAACGGAATTAGGCCAGCGACGATCACGATGGGATCGAAGGCGTGGGTGGTAGTGGCCTGGCGCGCGTCCGAAAAGCGGCCGATCAACTCGAAGGCGATGATGGTCCCAATCCCGGCAGCCGTTCCGCTCATGCCGCTGACCGTGGCGACGGACCTGTTGTCAAATAGATCGGTCGGCAGCACGTTGGCGATGGTCGAGAACGACGCGTACGCAAATGTGGCCAGCGCGAAGAGCAGCGTGATCAAGTACAACTTCACGGTGAAAATCGTGGGGATCAGGAGCATTACACCGAAACCACCAAAAACTACCATCGCTTTTCGCGCTGCGCCGACCGACCATCCACGGCGAATCAGGTACCCGGACACACCACCGCCGAAAAAGTTGCCGAGATCAGCGGCGAGGAACGGAATCCATACCGCAATCAGGCCGCTCTTGAGCGGAATGCCCTTCGCAACCAGATAGATCGGAAACCAGTCGGTGACGAAGAACCAAACAGGGTCCGTGAGACCCTTGGAGACAATCGTTCCCCAGGTCTGCGGCAGCTTCAGAAGGTCGCGCCACCGCGGCATCGTTTTGGGCTCCGATGGGGACGTCTGGCGCTCGGCCAAGATCATTTGGCGCTCTGCGTCGCTGATCCGCGGGTGCTCCAGGGGCGGGTAATACAACCGGCGCCAAACGAACAGCCACATGAACCCGAGCAGCCCGGGGATCACGAAGGCCACCCGCCATCCCCAGCGCAGATAAATCGGCAATATGAGGAAGGGCGCGATGGCGCCGCCAACGGAGGAACCGCTGTCATACAATGCCGCCGCCAGCCCGCGTTCGCGTTTTGGAAACCATTCCGAAACCGCCTTGCTGGCGCCCGGCCAGTTCGCGGACTCGCCCGCACCCAGCAGGAAACGAAAAGCGGCAAAGCTCGCAATGCCGCTGGCCAGCGATGTCAGCAACGAGACGATCGAGTACCAGGTCACGCTGATCGTGAGGCCTCGCCGCGTTCCGACGCGATCGATCTGACGCCCACAAACGGTTTGGCCGATCGAGTACGCAATGCGAAAGGCGATCGCAATGTTCGCATAATCCGAGTTGGTCCAGTGATATTCCTGTTTCAGAAACGGCGCGAGGATGGAAAGAGTCTGGCGGTCAATATAGTTGATCACCGTGGACGCGAACAGGAGCCCGCCGATCCACCAGCGCAACGAAGGAATCTTACGATGCCCGGCATCATGGTTCGCACCGCCGCCTAAACCCATCGAGTCCCTGCGGCGGGTGTCGTTTCTTTGGGGCTCATAGCGGCTCATTCGATCATCAACTAACCGGCGTCGGCAAGCGCGACAAGCGTTGCTGGACTCAGCAGACTGGCGGATTCTCTGTCGAGATACAACGTGGCAGCTGCGTGCGTCCGCAACATGGAGGCCGGCGCCAGGGGAGTAATTTCTCCCTCGATGCAGAGTTTCACGGCTTGTGCTTTCCGGGCATCGGGCACGACCGCGATGATCTGGCGCGCTTTCAAAATCTGACGCACCGACATCGAAATCGCTTGCCGGGGCACCTCGGAAATATCCGCGAACCAGCCCTCGCCCACCTGCTGGCGACGGCACGCTTCATCGAGATCGACGACTAGATACGGCAATTCGGTTTCGAAATCAGCAGGCGGATCGTTAAAGGCGAGATGTCCGTTCTCGCCGATGCCCGCGAATGCAACATCCACCGGAGCCGACGTCAAGTTCTCTCCGACCCGCTGCGTCACTTCGCGCGGGTAGCCATCTCCGTCCAGCAGGTGGTAGCGAGTGAGTCCGACTTTGCGAATAAACTTCTCGAGAAGATACTTACGGAAGCTGGCAGGATGCGTGATGGGCAGGCCGACGTATTCGTCGAGGTGGAACATCTCGACGCGTTGCCAGTCGATGCCCTCGGATTTGCTTAGCGCGTCCAGAAACTCCAGTTGAGAGTTTCCCGTAGCCACCACAATTCGTGCTTGGCCAATATCGCCAACGGCGCGGCGTATAGCAGTGGCTGCATGTTCCGCCGCGGTCTTTGCCAGAAGGTTCTTGTCCTCAAACAAGCGTACGATCATTCGCGCTCCTGTTGTGCACTGTGCCGACACCCGCGCTAGAACGGGCACCTACTTACCGGCTTTGCGGAGCAACTTCGGCGTGGCCAGCCAAACCAGTTGGCCGCTCGGCGGAGATATGCGCTTCAGCTCCAGGACGGCGATCCCTGCTTTCTTTAGTGCGGTGACCTGGTGTTTCGATCCAAGGCCCGCAGCGACTACGTCATCGAGTTGCGGGGCGTGGCCAAAGCAAAAAATTGTCGAGGAGTGCTTGTCCTTGGCCAGCTCTCGGAAAAACAGCGACGCCTCGCTTCCGGGCAGCAGCAGGTCGGTGCGCCGGATCTTCTGCTTAGGGTACTCGAGCGCAGCCGCAAAAATCTCCGCGGTCTGCATGGCGCGCACATAAGGGCTGCTCATCAGCAGATCGGCGGTGGCCCCCAGCGCAACGATGCCTTTCGCGACCTGCTTGGTTCGCTCGATGCCTTCTTCGGTCAAATAGCGGTCAGGGTCGGGGGGCGCCTTCGGGTCTTCCCGGTCGATCGCGATTCCGTGTCGCACGATGTAGAGCTGCATGAGAACCACTCCTTGTTCGCTTGTGGTGCCGGCTACTGTTTTGCCGGCTGGTATCGGACATCTCCGTCTTTTGCACCTTCCCACGTCGAGGCCCAGAAATGCTTGCCCTTCCCATCTTGCCACGCGTGCCATGGCTGTCTCGAATCATCCTGTGGCTGGTTGGCGGAAATATAGACGGACATGAAATTCTTTTTCGAACAGTTCGGCACTGCGATTTGCGTCCAGCAAATCCTCCGCGGCGTCGCCCTTTGCGGCGATTTGCAAGCCGACAGCTCCGCGCTGGAACGATGCGCCCACATTGGTGACGCGTTGGCGGTGCGAATGATCGAGACCTTCCGCGATGCGTAGAATGGCCGCCAAGCGGCGCGCAATCCGCTGATCGTTGTTGTTCAGCGAAGAATAGGACACGTGATGCCCGGCCGGCGCGGACTTGCGATTGTGATAACGGACCAGAGCCGCGACGACTGCGCGGTCGCGGCCTTCCAGTCCGGGAATATCGCCGTTCATCGCCAGGTATTCGCCGTGTTTGTGGTGGCCGCGATGGCTGACCATGTGCCCGATGTCGTGAAGCAGCGCGCCCGCCTCCAACAGCACGCGCGATTGCGCCGGCAAATGGTGCACGGGTTGCAGCTGATCGAAAAGCAGGATGCTGAGCTCGCGGACGTGTTCGGCGTGGGGTTGGTCGTATTCCAAGCGGCGCGCGAAGCTGCGCGTTCCCACCAGGAGCTGGCGAGCTGCGGCATTGTAGCGATGCGGCTCCTTGCGGGAAAAGGCCTCGCGCGCAATCTCCTGCAGCAATCCTTCGCGAATGCCGATGCTGGGAATGGAAAGAGTCCGCAAATTCAGGTATCGGCCGAGGGTAATGAAGGTGATCGCCGCGATGCCCATGACGTCGGCGCGGTCGCGGCGCACGGCATACGTCTTCATGCGCTCTCGAACGTCGCGTTCCAAGATGCCCGGCAAGCGCTCGCGCAATAGCGAGAGCTGCAGCGTCGGTACACCGTGTTCGCGCGGCCCGGGAGCAATCGAGGCGAGGGTTTCCGCGCTGCCGCCCAGTGCTACCGCCACGCTCTCACCCAAATTTGGCCGCGAAGGCAATTTCGACTCCAGCAAAGCTCGCACATAGCGGCGGACTTGCTCCGCTTGCGCAGGGCGAATGATGCCGGGAATATTCAGCGTGGTCATGAGTCGCACCGTGCCGACCGGCAACTGCGCGTTCTGCTCAACGACATGGTCGCGGAGAATATTGATCTCCAGGCTTCCGCCGCCGAGATCGATGATGCATCGTGGCGGCGACTCCGGGCCGAGCGCGGCTACCGCGGCTTCGCGTCCCAAGCGCGATTCTTCAGCACTGCTGATTACCTCGAGGTCGATGCCACACTTTCTTTTGATCTCGCGGAGGAACTTCTTGCGATTGCGCGCTTCACGCGACGCGCTGGTGGCTACGGCGCGGTAGCGCGTGACGCCGTATTCGTCCATTACTTCCTTAAAGTGACGAAACGCTTTGACAGCCTTTTTGAAAATATCCTCGCTGAAGCGATGACGCAGGAACACGCTCTCGCCTAGCCGCAGCGAATAGCGCTCGCTGTACAGGGGCTCGATGTCGAGGGCCGAGTAGGCTCTGGCCAGGGAGAGGCGGACTGCGTTGGAGCCTGCGTCGATCGCGGCGATGTGAACCGGCTCGGACATTCCTTGCGTTTACCGCCAGAGGTGCGCGAGCGCGGCCGACGGCGTGTACTTCGTCGCGCGAATTCCCAATCGTTCGCCGATGCGCTGGCGCAATTGCTTGTTCACGGCGGAGACGCTGGCTTCCCCGTCCAGTTCGATGAAGTTGTGGCGCTTGGCCATCACTTCGAATTCACGCTTGATCATGGTCTGATAGCGGATGAAGGACCAATAGAGGTCGTGCGACAGCGACATGTCGCGACCAGCTTCCCAGTAACTGATGGCCTGCGCTTTCTTGAATTCGCGGGCGAACGCGGTCTCGGGGCGCACGTTCAGCCAGAAGGTCAAATGCGGCCTCAGCGCCATGGCATATAAGCCACCAATGTAATCGCGATTGATGCCGCGAACCACGCCGCGGGCGATCAGTGTGAAAATGAAGCGGTCGGCCAGAACGACGGTACCGGCTCGCAACGCAGGCAAAATACGATGCTCGACCTGGTCGAAGAAATCCGTTGCGTACATTAGGGAGAGCGTGAGGCGCGTAACGGCGTTTTTCGCCAGCAACTGGTCGATGTCGCGTCCGACCAGGTTTGAGCGGCGCAGGCCGCTGGTCTGTACGGCGAATCCTTCGGACTCCAGCCACTCCTGTAGCAATGTAATCTGGGTGGAGCGCCCGGAGCCGTCCATGCCTTCGATCACGATCAAGCTGCCGGTGATCTCACTGGGATCGAATCCCACGAGCGGCTCGCCGAAAAAATGCTGGGACATGTCTTCTTCGGGGGGAGCGGCGGCTTTCGCGGCGGGACCGGGAACGGGAGCCGCCGTCGGCTCAGCGCCCGCGGCGGGCAGCGCGGTCGTTGCGGCCTTATCTTTTTCCTGATCAGGCATCTTTGCTCCACTCCGGCGCGTGAGGCGCAAAGCGCTTCAAATCAATCTTCGATGCCACGATGTCACGCATTTGCTTCTGGAGTTTGTTTACCGGCAGCGTTCCGTCGAGCACCACGAAATTATCGGAGTCCACCATCTTGTCGTACTCTTCGAGGATGCGGGCTTGAAACAAGCGAAAGCTTTCCGAGCGATCGTACGACAGGCCCAGGTCCATCCCCGCTTCGTAATATTTCAGTTTCGGGCGCCCGCTCAAAATGCGGTGCACGGCCACGTCCAGCGGCGCGCGAAAATAAAAAGTGATGTCCGGAACGGGCGCAAAGCGGTAAAGGTTGCGCAGCCAACGCGGAGGGCACCCGCGGGCGGCATCACGCGCAAACGCGGTGTAGACGTAGCGGTCGGCCAGCACCAGGTAGTCGCCTTGAAGCAGCGGCATGATCTGGCGCTCACAGCGGTCGGCAAAATCAGCGGCGTGCAGCAGCGAAAACGTTGTCGGAGTCAGGAGCCGCCGTTGTTTTCCACGCCGCGTCGCGGACTTTACAAGCGGCGAGGAATTCCATTCGGTAAAGTGCAGACGGTAACCGCCGATTTCGAGCCAGCGCTTTAACAGATAGAGCTGTGTGCTCTTACCGGAGCCGTCCGTTCCCTCGACGACGATCAGCGCGCCAGGATACGCCCGGCTAGGCACCGGACGGCCGGGTTGCGGCAAAGTAGATTTAGCAGCCTCCGGACGAGGCGCCTTTTGTATTGATTCCGGATTTTCCATCGATCCTGTAGGCACAAACGGTAGCGTCAGCCGACCTTATCTCGAATTTGTTACAACAGCATTACAACACAGTGGGACGGGCCGCCGCAAAGCAGCCAAGGGCGCGCTGCAGCGCGTCGCACATTTCGCCAGACGGTTCGTCAGAAAATGGTGATCTTGAAGTGGAGAAACTTTTTCGGGTTCTGCCGGAAATCTCCAATCAACAACCGCAGGTCCCCGGTAAGACCGGTCAAGTTGTCGTACAACTGAGGATCGGAAAAGAGTTTTCCGGCAGAGGTGGTGTTGTCATTCAGCTTTGCGGTGGCATTGGCAAGGTTGGTGCTCGTGTCACGCAATTTGTTATAGAGCGCGTCATCGGTCGCGAGCTTGCCCAAACTGCCCTTGCCCGAGCGAACGTCGCCAATCATGCCGTTGGCGTTTCCGATGGTTTCTTTCGCTTGGTCGTACAGAGTCGTGTCGTAAAGGAGCTTGCCAAGTGTGCCCTTCTGCGCGCGAACATCGCCCATGATCGAATTTGCATTGTCGACGGCGGCGCCCACTTTCGTGTACATCTCGTCGGAGGCGACTAGTTTTCCGATGGAGCCCTGACCTTCGCGAATATTGCTGATCATCTTGTTGCCGTTGGCCAACAGCGAGTTCAAATTGTTGTAGGCCTGCTCGTCGGTGAGCAGCTTGCCCAGATTTCCGCGGCCCTTTTTGACACCCGCAATCAAATCCTGAACATCCACGGTAAGCGCTTGCAAGTTACCCAATAGATCGGAGCTGCGCTCGACGACTTCCTTGATAGCTTTCTCTTCCGTGCCGGGAACGACCTGACCTTCCTTCAAAGCCACACCGGTAAAGCCGCGCGTGATGTTCACATAGCGGTTTCCCAGCAAACCTTCGGTAACCAGGCTGGCGGTGGAATCGGTGAGGATATCCCCCTGAAATCTGCGGTCGAGCCGCATGACGACTTCGATGTTCTTGTTTTTGTCGGGGACCGAATTCTGGGTTCGCGGCACCAGCCGGAGCGTCTCTACGTTTCCCACATCCACGCCGTCGATACGGACCGGGGCGCCGGTCGCCAAGCCCGAGACCTCCGGCAGGAAGGTCTTCAGCCGGTATTTGGGTCCCCAGAAGCCCGCTCCCGTGACATAGAAGGTCCCCACCGCGATCACGAATAAACCGACCAGTACGAATAGCCCAACACGCAGCTCCGTCCAGGTCAATTGTTTCCGCTGCGCCATGAATGCTTCCCTCCAGCTGAGCCGCTCGCCGAATTCCGAGAACCGACGCCCCGCAACAGACTACAGCAAATTCACACCAGAAAGAGCTTCAGATACGCATCGCGCGTCGTAGCAATTTCTTCCGGGAAGCCTTCGAAATAGATCCGGCCATCGCGATAAACGAGAAATCGGGTCACCGGCTCAGGGCCGCCCGCGCTTACCTGGGAAGCCTTGGATACTTCACGCACTACACGCTTGGTTTTGGGGTCAAAGCGGAAATTGGCGAGCGCGAAGCCGTCTTGCAAGCGATGGGTGGCCAGGAGCGCGGTTACGCCATATATGTCGCGCAAGCGCAAAATCAATGTGATGATGGTCTGCGAGGTCACCGGGTCGAGCCCCGCCGTCGGTGAATCGTACAGCACGATTTGCGGACGATTCACCAGGGCCCGCGCAATTGAGACGCGACGCCGCATGCCTCCCGAAAGCTCCGAAGGGAGCTGATCGAGGACGTGTTCCAGCTCCACGAAGGCGAGGATCTCGCGGACACGCTGATCGATTTCGTCTTCATCGACGCGGTCTTCACGCAAGCGGTATGCAACGTTATCCGCGACGGTCATGGAGTCGAACAGAGCGCCTTCCTGAAACACAAAACCAATCTGTCTGCGGAAGGCGAGCAGCTCCAGTTCCGACATGATGGAGACTTCATGGTCGAGAACTCTCACCAGTCCCGTCGAGGGATGGAGCAGACCCGCAGCCAGCTTTAGCGTCAGAGTTTTGCCTGTGCCGGTTTCGCCCAGCAGCACGAGGGTTTCTCGGGGAAGCACGCGAAACGAGATGCCGCGCAACACGTCGCCCTCGTCGAAACCGATACGCACGCCGTCGAAAGTAACTACGGGATCGGGGTCGGCAGGTTTGCGGCTTCCGTAAACGCTCGGCGAATTCATCGGAGCAAGCCTATGCGCGAAAGGCGGCTGAGATGCGGTTTAGCAGCAAGAGAGGAGGATCCGGTCCGAGGGAGGGTTGGCGTGAAAACCATCCCGGTGCTCGCCCGGTCTACAGCACCCAGGCGGCCGGCACAGCTGCGAATGCTGGTGCTACCGCAAACGTTCCGCGGCGGCGTGGTACACCAGGAGTGCCGCAAACGCGTCTGATCCCCCGTCGTGCGCTTCAAAAAAGTTTACCTCCTAAGTAGAGTGCGATCTTGGTTAGGAAGACGTCGGCCGCGATGATCATGACGTTGGAAACGACGACGGCCTGAGTCGTTGCTCGGCCGACGCCTTGCGTTCCACCCCGTACGTTCAGGCCTTGGTAGCATCCCACGGTCGCGAGGACGAAGCCGTACACCAGCGGCTTCATCATGCCCTGCATGATGTCTGGGAAATCCAGAGCATTGATCGCGCGCGTCCAGAATTCGACCGCGCCTAATCGCAAGGAAAACACCGAGGCCAGGCAGCCACCCAACAAGCCGACAAAGTCGTTCAAGGCGGTCAGCAATGGCAACATCAGGATGCCCGCCACCACCCGCGGCGTCACCAGTTTACGACTCGGGTCGGTGCCCATGGCGCGCATGGCGTCCACCTGCTCGGTGACCAGCATCGACCCAAGCTCAGACGCGATACCTGAAGCACTGCGGCCAGCTACCAGGATGCCGGTCAGTGTCGGGCCCAACTCGCGGACAAGCGCGAGCGAAACGATGTCACCAGTAAGCGCGGTCTGCCCGAAACGCACGAACTGTGAACCGGTCTGCAACACCATAACCGCGCCAATGAAAAAGCCCGACATCAGCACGATGGGTAGCGAACCCACACCGATGTCGTCCATCTGGTCGAGCACATCCTGAAAATAACGCGGCCCGGTTGCTAGATTGGCAAGCGAGCGCACGCACAGGTAGAAGTAATCCTGAATGTGGGAAAGGAAGGCCTTGGAGGCGTCGGTCAGCACCAGGACCATGGAAAGCGTTTCCACGGGCTTGGTTTCCTGGCTTGCGACCTGAAGAGGAGTGTCTGCCACGAGTCCCTGTCAGCTGCAGCGTTCAGCGACAACTTCTTGCGAAACAAACACTTCCACGAAAGCGTAACCGTGCGAATGGAACACGTCAAGCACCGTGAGCGGCAACCGGGCCCGGAGACCGCGTTGAGTGGCCAGAGAAAAGGTCGGCACAGGCCTGCCCCCGTCGTCTCGGGCGCCAGCAGTTAGAGGAGCGTTCGCCTTGGCCGTTGCCTGCTGACGCCAATTAAGGTTTCGGGGCTGGTGGCTTGTTTACAGAGTAGACCGGAGGCTGGTGCACCTTCGGTGGCGCCGGCTTTTTGGGCTTTTTCTTTTCGCGGTTTCGAGCGTCTTTGTTTCCCATGCGCGATAGATTGCCACAGGTCGCGAGCCATTGCTAGAAAGGATCGCTTTCCAGGCACTGCGATCAAGGGAATGAGCAGGCGATGACGAGAAATCATCCCCGACACTGGACGCGCAGGCGGCCCGACCGCTACACTGTTCGTTTCCACAGTGGCAAATGGATCGAGCGGGGAGATTGCGCACGGGAATGCTGCGTTTTTACACAGCGGGTGAGTCGCACGGGCAGGCGCTCCTGGCGTTTATTTCAGGATTACCCGCGTCTTTGCCGGTCAGCGTGGATTTCATCAACCACGAGTTGCATCGGCGCCAGCTTGGGTATGGGCGCGGCGGCCGCCAGAAGATTGAGAAGGATCGCGCGGACATCTTTGCGGGCGTGCGGCGCGGGGAAACCATTGGGGCGCCCATTGCGTTACGAATCGAGAATCGGGATTGGGCCAATTGGGAGAAAATTCTTCCTATCGAGGCGTCGGAGATTCCGGCGGAGGAGGAAAGAAGATTGGTCGCACCGCGACCGGGGCACGCGGACTTAGCCGGATCCCAGAAATTCAATTTTCACGATGCGCGTTACATTTTGGAGCGGGCATCGGCTCGCGAGACAGCAGCTCGCGTTGCGGCCGGGGCAGTCGCCAAACTTCTACTGCGCGAGTTTGCGACCGAGATTGCGAGCCACACCGTTCAGGTAGGGCATGTGCGACTGGAGCGCCGCGCTTCCTGGGACGAGATCCAGAAGGTGACCACGGAAATCGATTCGCCGCTGCGCTGCGTGGACTCCGCCGTACAGGACAAAATGAAAGCGGAAGTGGATGCGGCGAACAAAGCCGGCGACACGGTTGGCGGAATATTTGAGGTGGTGGCGCATCACGTGCCGGTGGGACTCGGAAGTCACGCGCAGTGGGATGAAAAATTGGACGGGCGGCTCGCGCAGGCGGTGTTGAGCATCCAGGCGGTCAAGGGCATGGAAATCGGCGCTGGGATTGCAGCGGCGGGCTCGTATGGAAGCGAAGTGCAGGATGAGATTTCCTATGACAAGGCGGCTAGGAAGTTCCGGCGGTCGTCGAATCGTGCCGGAGGCCTTGAAGGCGGGATAACGAACGGCGAGGATGTGGTTGTTCGGGGATATTTGAAGCCCATCTCGACCCTGCGCAAACCCCTGGGAACGGCGGATATGGTGACCAAGGAGCCGATTCAAGCGGCCTACGAGCGGTCGGACTGGTGCGTGGTGCCGGCGGCCGGGGTTGCCGCGGAGGCCATGGTTGCCCTTGTCCTAGCCGATGCTTTTCTGCAAAAATTTGGAGGAGACTCACTCGCCGAGATGCGGCGGAATTTCGACAACTATGCCCGACAAATCGACGACTTCTAAACCAGTGGCTCCGGCAGCGGCGGAACCGCAAGTGACGCAGACCGCTGCGGAAACTGTTTCGGCGCTGAGAAGAATCTATCCGATCGTCAAATACGGCGATCCTATTCTCGAGAAATCGACCTCACCCGTGAAGAACTTTGATGCTGATTTCCTGCAGCTTACCGAGGATATGTTCGCGTCGATGTATGCGGCGCAAGGCGTCGGTTTAGCCGCGCCGCAAATTGGATTGAACTTGCGAGTGGCCGTGGTGGACGTGACCGGAGGCAAGAATCCTGAAGGAAAGGTCGTCTTGGCGAATCCCGAAGTCATTCACTACGAGGGAGAAAAACGCGAAGAAGAAGGCTGCTTGTCCATTCCCGGATTCCGCGGCTATGTGGTACGCCCGCAATTCGTGACCGTCAAGGCGCAGGACGCCAAGGGCGAACCGTTCGAGATTCGCGGCGAGGATCTGCTGGCGCGAGCGTTTTGCCACGAGATCGACCATCTGAATGGCATCCTCTTCATCCAGCATCTCAGCATGCTCAAGCGCGACCTGATCAGGCGTAAAATCAAAAAACTCAGAAAACTCGGCGAGTGGTAGGCCCTGGGGGACAAATGAAAGTCGGCGGATGAAAGTCGTCTTCTGCGGCACACCTCAGTTCGCGGTTCCCACGCTGAAGCATCTTCTTACACAACCCGACTTTGAAATTGCGGCAGTGATCACACAGCCCGATCGTCCCAGTGGACGAGGGATGCACGTTTTCTTTTCTCCCGTAAAAGAGGCAGCGCTGGCCGGCGGCGTGCCTGTGCATCAACCGGAGAAAATCCGGTCGCCCGAATCGCAGGAATTTTTGCAAGCGATCGCGCCGGACGTGATCGTGATCATTGCCTACGGCCAGATTATTCCTGCGCGACTGCTTCCGATTCCGAAACTCGGCTGGATCAATCTGCACGCTTCCCTGCTGCCTAAATATCGCGGCGCTGCGCCCATCAACTGGGCCATCGTCAACGGTGAGAGTAAGAGCGGATTGACGACCATGCGGATCGATGCGGGCATGGACACCGGCGAAATGCTGCTGCAAACCGAAATGGCTATCGGCCCGCGCGAAACGACGCCAGAACTGGCGGCACGCATGGCGGAGGCGGGCGCACCGCTGATGGTCGAAACGCTGCGAAGCACCGCCGCCGGCACGCTCGCGCCCCGGCCGCAAAATCACGCCGAAGCAACCTACGCGCCGCTGCTCAAGAAAGAAGACGGGCTTATCGACTGGTCGCGCCCCGCCAGCGAAATCTACAACCGTATGCGTGGCTTCATGCCGTGGCCCGGGGCGTACACGACGTTCCGCGGGCGCACCTGCCAGATCCTAGGCGAGCCGGTGTCGAAACAGTTGCAGCCAGCCGGATCGCAAGCAACGGTATCCCAGCGAATGATGGTACTTCCTGGAACGATCCGCTTCGCTGGCCATGAACTGTTCCTATCCTGCGGAGGAGCAACCGAATTGCGGGTCTTGTCCGTCAAACAAGAGGGCGGCAAGAAAGTGCTTGCGCTTGAATTTGCCTCCGGAGCACGGTTGACCGAAGGGGAACGCTTCGGAAACACGTAGTTTGCGCGCGCCTGAACGCTCAGGCATACTCGCTTTTTAGGGCACCGCAGAGCCAACAACTGCTGCGCAGGAGCCGCTTCACCCCGAGCAGGAACGAAAGACGCTGCATCCTGACACTTTTAGTTCAAGAGACTGGGAGAATTGGCTTGATAAATATTGCTGGATGGTCACGTTCACGGGGCCTGCGCTCCCGAATGAAAGATTTAACGCGCGTGGCAGCGTGCTTCGCTATGGCCGCGCAGCTGGCCCTGTCGCCGCTCACCTCTGCAGGCGCGTTGCCGGACGCCGGAAGCGCTTCCGAAAATCGAGCCACGTCCGCTCCCAAGGTTACCGCTGATCCGATTCTTCAGGTGATGCAGACCGAACTCGCCCGCGCGACCACCGACCTTGCCAAAACTGAGCCGGCTCCGTACTACCTCAGCTACACCGTCAACGACCAGGATCTCGTCGTGCTCATCGGCTCGTACGGAAGCCTGCTCACGGATGCGGGTCTGCGCCGCCGCCAAGCGGATGTCACCATGCGGGTGGGCTCGCCGACGCTGGATAACACGCATGGGCAGAGCCGGTCCAGTGGCATGACCTCCGGGAGCTTGCCTCTCGGTGACGATCCGCACGCGATCGCTCGCGTTTTGTGGGAACTGACCGACCGCGAATACAAACGCGCCGCGCCCGCCTACCTCAACGTGAAGACCAACACCGCGGTGCGCGCTGAGGAAGAGGACAAGTCGCCGGACTTTTCCAAAGAAGCGCCGCAGACGCACGCCGGCCAGCCGCTCACGGTTCCCGGATTCGATCGCGCTGCGTGGGAGGGCGAAGTTCGCAGACTGTCTGGAGCATTTCGCAAGTATTCCGATGTGTACTTCGGCACCGTGACGGTGCAGGTGCAGAACTCGAATGCGCGGTTGGTATCGAGCGAAGGCGCCACGATCGCGACCCCCAGCGCTTCGACGCGCATGGTGATCGAAGCGCAAACGCGCGCGTCCGATGGCATGGAGCTCTTGCGGGTCGAGACATTTCAAGCGCCGTCGGCTAGCGGACTGCCCAGCGAAACCGAGCTCACCGCGAAAATCGACAAGATGGCGCTGGACTTGCGCGATTTGCGTAAGGCGCCTGTTGCCGAGCCTTACGACGGACCGGCGCTTCTTAGCGGCCGAGCCGCGGCGGTGTTTTTTCACGAAGTTCTCGGCCACCGCATGGAAGGTCACCGGCAGAAGGACGAAGACGAGGGGCAGACCTTCACGAAAAAAGTAAATCAGGAAGTTCTGCCGACATTTTTGAGCGTCAGCGACGATCCTACGATTCGAGAACTCGGCGGCGTCAAACTCGCAGGCTTCTACGAATACGACAACGAAGGCTCACCCGCACAGCGCGTGGACGTCATTCAGAATGGGATCCTCAAGAATTTCCTGATGTCCCGGATGCCCATCAAGAATTTCAGCGTCTCGAACGGCCACGGTCGCAATCAGCCCGGGCTTATGCCCACCGGCCGGCAGGGGAATTTGATTGTGACTTCAACGAAGTCGGTCCCGGAAGCGGAGATGCGCCAGAAACTGATCGACGAAGTCAAGAAACAAGGCAAGCCGTATGGCCTCTATTTTGATGATATCCAGGGAGGATTCACGCTGACGACGCGCTCGCTGCCGCAGGCATTCCAGGTCTTGCCCGTAATCGTGTACCGGGTGTACGCAGACGGCAGACCCGACGAGCTTGTGCGCGGCGTCGATATCGTGGGCACGCCTCTAGCGGCGCTAACGCGCATCATCACCACCGGAGATCAGCAACACGTTTTTAACGGAGTTTGTGGTGCGGAGAGCGGAAGCGTGCCAGTCTCCGCGGTGGCTCCGGCAATGCTCTTTTCCGAAATGGAAGTGCAGAAGCGCGCCCACTCGCACGAGCGACCGCCGATCTTGCCACCGCCCGGGTTTGAGACCACGACCACCACAACGACCGACGGGCCCGCAAAGCAGACGGTGAAGCCATGAAAACCATTCGTACCGTTTGCGCATTCTCTATCGCTATTTTCACAACATTGAGTATCGCGGCCGCGGGTGGCGCCGAGGCGTCTACGAAACGCGCTGACGACGCGTCGAAGGCTTCGCCAAGCTCAAACGCAGTCTCGCCGGCTCACGCGGCCGCGAGCGGCGACGCTTTGCTGGAAGCTCTGCTCACCGAACTCGACCGCTCCAAAGCTCAACTTAAGATGGACCAGGTCGATCCGCCGTATTACATCGAATATCGCGTCAACGACGTCGACGACTACGCAGCCGAAGCCGCGTTCGGTGCCGTTCGCGAGAACCAGCGGGTGCGCTACCGCGTGATTCGCGTGGTCGTTCGCATCGGCGACTACAAGCAAGACAGCTACTACGGCATCGGCATGGGCGAGACGAATATCCTTCCGCTCGATGATGACCCCATCGCCTTGCGCCATCAGATCTGGCTGGCCACCGACGACGCCTACAAAGAAGCAGTGCAAGCGCTAACGGAAAAGCAAGCCGCCCTTAAACAGTTCAGTGCGGAAGCCAGCCCCGTCGATGATTTTGCCAGAGCCCCGGTGGTTAGCATGCTCGAGCCCACCGTGAATTTGCAGGCTGACGAGTCTGCCTGGAAGAAGGCCATCGAAGACGCCACCAGCCTGTACCGGCAATATCCCGACGTCCAGACGGTTACAGCCTCGCTGCATTTTTCGGCGGTCAACGAATATCTGGTGAATTCTGAAGGCACGGTCACGCGCACCGGAAAGAAAACATACAGCGTGCAACTCAACAGCACGGCGCAGGCGGCCGACGGCATGCGCCTCAGCCGCAATCCGTTCTGGATGGTGGCCAAAGCAGAAGAGCTTCCGACGCACGAAAAGCTGATGGCGGAGTCGAAGAAAATGCTCGACACGGTCGTGGCGTTGCGCCAGGCGCCCATCGTGGAGGAAGAATATCGAGGTCCGGTGTTGTTCGCTGCGGACGCCGCAGACGACGTTATTGCCTCCCTGGTCGGAGCCAACGTGCTCGGACGCAAGCCGCAACTTGGCCGGCCCAACCGCACCACGGGAGCGTTTGCCACCAGCTACAAAACGCGCGTGCTACCGAATTTCCTCACGGTGATTGACGATCCGACGCTGAAGGATTTCCAGGGCAAGAGCCTGGTTGGCAACTATGACGTGGACGACGATGGCGTGAAGGCGCAGCCGGTAACCATCGTGGAGAACGGCACGCTGGTCAACTACCTGGTCAGCCGCCAGCCGATCCGAGACTTCCCTTTCTCGAACGGCCACGGTCGCGCCGGTGCTGGAACGTTCCCTGCGCCAAACCTTGGCGTGCTGGTTGTGAAAAGTTCCGACGCGCAATCACCGGAAGCCTTGAAGCAGCGAGTCATCCAGATGATCACCGAGCAGGGCAAGCCGCACGGCTACCGTGTGGAGACGCTGGGTCCGGGCAACACGCCACGCTTGCTCTACCGCATTTACCCCGACGGTCACGAGGAATTGGTCCGCGGCGCGATCTTCAACGAGCTCGACGTGCGCGCGCTCCGCAGCGACCTCTTGTCCGTCGGCAACGATCCGCTGGTCAGCAATCGCGCCGGCGGCATTGCCACGACCATTATCAGCCCCTCTCTGCTGTTCGACGAGCTTGAGGTCAAGCGCGCCGACACCAGCAAGGACAAGCTGCCAGACTATCCCGCGCCGCCACAGAACAAGTAACCAACGGCGTACGCGCTGCTTCTGATTTCGTGGCGACTCTCCACAAACAATGGCATTCTAAAATCGCGCCATGACCTTCCGCGAACGCCTAGAAGCACTCGGCCAGACGGCACTACTTATCTTCATCCTGACCTCCGCAGCCTTCCTGAGCGCTATCACCGCGATGCGCATCGCCATCCATGGCCGCGAAACCACCATGCCCAACCTAGTGGGCAAAAATGTCAGCGACGCCAGTAGCATGCTGCGCTCCCGGGGACTCGTGCTGCGCGTGGCCGATCGCGTCTACAGCGACGTGCCGATCAACGTCGTGGTGCGACAGACGCCGTCGGCCGGGCAACTCATGAAGGTTTCGCAGCAAGCCCACGTGGTGCTGAGCCTGGGGCAGCGCCAGCTCGAAATTCCGCTGCTGGAAGGCAATTCCCTGCGCGTCTCGCGGATCGAGTTGCTCCGCGCGGGCCTGCAGGTCGGTGAAGTTTCCGCAGTCACCATGCCCGATGAACCAGTCGACACCGTAGTGCTGCAGACTCCGCGTCCAGGCGCAGGCGCTGCCACGCCGCGCGTCGACGTTCTCGTTTCCCAAGGCCTGCGCGATGTCGCCTACGTCATGCCTCACTTGATCGGCCTGAACGAAATCGACGCCCAACACCGCCTCGATGTCGCCGGCCTGCACCGCAAAGTAAACTACGTCACCGCGCCCCAATGGCCGCACGCGTCGGTCATCGACCAGTCCCCGCTCGCGGGCTCCCGCGTTTCTGCTTCAGCCACCATCGAACTCACGGTCGCGAACTGACTTCACTCCGATACAAAGCGCCGTTTGGCACCGATTTTTTGGCGGAAATTCACACGACCAGCATGCAATGCCCTTGTTCTGCACACGGTGCGGCGCTATCCTTCCCGTCCTAGGTCGAATCGTAAGGAGGCTTTTATGAAGCGCTTGGAATGGGTTGTGCTAGCTGCGGCGCTGGCATTGTTTGCCGCAACCCTCAAGGGGCAGCAGGCGGCGGCGCCGGTGGCAAATCCCGTCAGCACAACGGTGAAAACGCAAATGCCGCGGTTCGCGAAGAACATGGTCACGGCGGCGGAAGCGATGCCTGCCGAAAAATATTCTTTCAAGCCGACGCCGGAAATGAATACCTACGGCCACTTGGTGATGCACAGCGCACAGGCCAACTATAACCTGTGCTCGAAAATCTCCGGAGGGACCGCTCCCGATGTTGCGCTGACTGATACCGATCCGAAAGACAAACTCGTTGGTGCGCTGAAATCGTCGTTCGACTTCTGCGCCAGCGCGCTGGCCAGCGCGGACGACTCCAAGCTTGGCGATTCCGTGTCGCTGGGGCCCAACCGCCAGTCGACCCGCGCCGGTGTAATGATCCTGTTGAGCGACGAATGGTTCGATCACTATGGAACCCAAGCGGTGTACCTGCGTCTTAACGGAATTCTGCCGCCGTCGGCACAACCCCAGAAGCAATAGCGCGAGGCGGGCAACGGATTCGGTCAGAACTCGGTGGGAAAAAACGTCTGGCTCTGCATGACAGCGCTGATCGCGGAGCCCAAGCTTTGTCCGGCTTCGGCTTTTACCACGTAGCCGCGCACACCAATCTTCCGGGCCTCTTCCATAAGCTGTCTGCTTTTGTGCATGGTGAGGATCAGGATCGGGGTCTGCGGAGAAAACTTTCTGATCTTGCGCGCGGCGTCCAGGCCGTTCATCACGGGCATCGTGACGTCCAGTATGATCAGGTCGTGATTCGATTCTTCCGCCTTCTCCACGGCTTCCTGGCCATTGGCAGCCTCGTCGCACGCTTCCAGGGGAAGGAGTAAGGCGAGCGTTTGACAAACACGCTTGCGGATACCAGGTTGATCGTCGGCGACTAAAACGCGCAAGTTACTCCTGAATTGGGGACCCAAGTTCTACTCCGCAACGAGTTCGCAATTGCCAACGTTTGCAAAAAAAAAATGCGCTCACAACTATAGTAACGGGCTAGATCTTCGGCCGCAAACTCAGCCTGGGGGCGCCGAAGCAGCGATCGGGATAGCAACGTGGATGCAGGTGCCCCGTTCGTTTGCCGTAATGTCGAAGCTGCCGCGAAAATTTTCGATTCGCTCGCGCATGCCTCGTAATCCCACACCGGACGCGCCGGAGGAAGTGATTGCCGATAACTTCTCTGCCGAGATGCCTTTGCCCGCATCTTCGATTTGCAGCGTGGCCCGGTCGCCGCACTGAGCGAGCCGAATGGTCGCAGTTGCGCTCTCCGCGTGCCGATGAATGTTGGTGAGCGATTCCTGGATGACGCGAAAGATGGCTGTTTCCAGATCGGGGGACACCCTTCCAAACTCGCAATCTAGCTCCAGGTTCACCTTGATCCCGCTGCGTTCCTCAAAGCCCTCGGCAAACCAGCGCACGGCAGAGAGCAAACCCATTTCGTCCAAAAGCGGCGGATGAAGCAAGTACGATATCGTTCGAAGTTCGCCGGATACCTGGTTCACCATTTTGGCGTTTTCGGATAGAGCCTTGCCGATTTCAGCGCTGACCGCTTTCGCCTCATCCTCGAGCGACGAAAGATTCATGCTCAGCAAGGCCAAAACTTGCCCGGTGCTATCGTGGAGCTCGCGGGCGATGCGCCTTCTCTCTTCGTCCTGGGCGCGCAGAAGCTGTGAAGAAAGCTCCCGTAATCCTCGATTCGCGGCCTCCAGGGTCTCGGCTTGTTTCCGTATCTGAAAATTTTTTTGCTGGAGTTCCAGGGTGCGCTCGATCACGCGCTTTTCCAGATCGTCGTGGGCCATACGCAGTTCCTGCTCGGCGCGCTTGCGTTCCATGATTTCGTTCTCCAGCGCCAGGGCGCGCTGTTGCAGGAGCGTGATATTGCGAAGCCGATGTTCTTCGCTCGCCAGCTCCGAGTAGTTTTCGTGCGGAATCACCCCGGTGTGTTCTGCGCAGATTTTCTGGAACACCTCGGCGTGCTCGTGGCGGTCGAAGCCCTGTATCGGATATCCGCAGCGCAGAGCAAATACGTGAGCGCGGCCCAGGTCGGTCCAAAGTTGTTCGAGACGAAGCGCCGCATCGAATTTTCCTTGTGACCATAGTATCGAGACCATCTCACCGAAAATCGCGATGCGTTTGTCGTCTCCACTGGATTCGGTCTTGGTCCGGGCAATCAATTTGCCCACCATCTCGGTAAACAGGTCTCTGTCCGGCAAGCCGTTCACCATGAACGTGGCGAGCGTTTCGGCAGCGTCCAAGGAGAGATAGCGTCCCGCCCTCACGGCACTGGAGGTGTCCAATCCCCGCGATTTCAAAATACGCGCCAAGCCCTCCCGGTGAGCAGGCGTGGCGATAACCATCGCGGCATCACCCGCGCCCAAGGCCGTTCCGATGAATCGGCTCAGGCTCTCGAGTAGAAATGCGTCGTCGCTATAGAACTGCGCGACGTGTGCGTGCAGGTCGTGGTCGCCAAAATTGGGCGGCGGAGCTATCGAGGTGCCGAGTGGCCCGGGTACTTTCGTCGTGCTCATTGGCTAGAATCTCGAAATGACAGTATTTACGCGACTATATTGCCCGCGGTTGAGTGGTCCAACAATACCAGAAAGACTGTAGTGCGCCCAATCCTGCCCTTTTCCGCGGGGGTCGATTTGCTTTCGGTCTGCAAGCGCAGGATTTTCTTGGGAGTAGCCGTATTCCAAGGGTTGCAGCTGGGCGGCAGCCCGGCGTGTTCGACGGTCCCCGCCACATCGCCTTGCGCAAAGCAAATGTCGGCGAGCCAGGAGTCCAGTTCGCCAGCGTCTTGGGTGGACGCCCGGGAAGTTCCTTCCTTCTTGCTCAAGTGGCCAAGGACGGACCGGGCAAATCCCTTTGCCCACTTGCCTTCCCTTTTTCTCCTCTTGACAATCTAGGGTAGAAGTGTAGTCTTCCTCTTGATTGTCGAGAGGAGCGCACGCGATGACGGATAGACCGAGTGAGCTGGTGCAGGGGACGTTGGACATGCTGATCCTGAAGACCCTGCAGCTCGAACCGATGCATGGCTACGGAATCGCTTTGCGCATCGAGCAAATCAGCAAAGGCGTGTTTCAGGTTAATCCCGGCTCTCTGTTCCCAGCGTTCCGGCGGCTGGAACGCGACGGCTTGATGAAGAGCGAGTGGCGCGAGACGGAAAACAGCCGTCGTGCGAAATATTACGCCCTGACGGCGGGCGGCCGAAAGAAGTTGAAGAGCGAGGCGCAGGAATGGCGCCGGCAATCCGGCGCCATCACGCGAATTCTTGAAGCGGAATCGTAGGAGAACTCCTCATATGGCCCTGCTGACGAAGGCGCGACATTTCGTGAGCGGAATTCGCTCGATGTTCGGCAAGGAACGCGAAGAGCAGGAGATGGACGAGGAGCTGCGCTCGTATCTTGAATCCGCGACGCGGGAGAAAATGCGCTGCGGAATGAGCCGCGCGGCAGCCTTGCGAGCCGCGCGGATCGAAATGGGCGGCATGGAGAGCATAAAGGAAGAGGTGCGCGCGGTCAGTTGGGAAACATTCGTCGAAGGCCTGTGGCAGGACTTGCGGTTCGGCGCGCGACTTCTTTCCTCTAGCCCCACGTTTACTGCGGCGGCGATCTTGTCGCTGGCATTGGGAATCGGCGCGAACACCGCGATCTTTCAGCTGCTGGACGCCATTCGTCTCCGTGCCCTGCCCGTGACAAACGCGCAGGAGATTGCGGCCGTACGCATCGACCAACGGAACGGCGCTACCGGAAGTTTCGTGACACGCTACCCGGAACTCACCTATCCCGTGTGGACGCAAATTCGCACGCAGCAGCAGGCGTTTTCGAGATCGTTCGCCTGGGGACCCACAACGTTCAATATGTCTCCTGGCGGCGAAGTTCACACGATTCAGGGGATATGGGTGAGCGGCGAGTTTTTCGATGTACTGGAAGTAGGACCAGAACGAGGCCGCGTTCTCTCAACCGCCGACGACCGTCCGGGCTGTGCGTCCAGCGGCGTGGTCGTGAGTCATTCGTTCTGGCAGCGCGAATTCGGCGGATCGCAATCGATCGTCGGCCGCTCGCTGATCCTGGAAAAGCATCCGTTTGAAATCGTCGGTGTGACGCCGGCAAATTTCCATGGCGTCGAGGTCGGAAGGGATTTCGACGTGGCGGTGCCGCTGTGCGCCGAACCCATCATTCGCGGCGAAGACAGCTTGCTGAACCGGCGCGATGGGTGGTGGTTGACGGTGATGGGTCGACTGAAACCAGGTTGGACACTGGAAAAAGCATCGGCACAGTTGCGTGCGATTTCGACGGGACTCTTTGAAGCGACGGTGCCGACGGATTTCGATGCCGAAGGAACCAAGCATTTTCTAGGGTACAAGCTCGGAGCATTTCCCGGCGAAACAGGATTTTCGGAACTGCGCAGCACCTACGAGAGTCCCTTGTGGCTGCTTCTGGGATTGGCCGGTTTGGTTCTAGTGATCGCTGCCGCGAACCTGGCGAACCTGATGCTGGCGCGCGCGAGTGCCCGCGAACGCGAGATGGCCATGCGTATCGCGCTGGGCGCGACGCGAGGGCGGTTGATCCGGCAATTGCTCGCAGAGAGTTTGCTGTTGGCCGGAATGGGAGCGCTCGGCGGAATACTTGTGGCGCGCGGTCTTGCGCAATTGCTGGTTTCTTGGCTAAGCACCCAGCAAGATCCACTCTTCCTCGATTTGGCAACGGACTGGCGGATGCTTGGATTCACGGCCGCAGTGACGCTTCTGGCTTGCGTACTATCCGGGCTTGCGCCGGCTTTGCGGGCCACGCAGGTCGCACCGGGTATCGCGCTCAAATCCAGTGGGCACAACGCGACTAGCGGGCGATCGCGCTTCGGATTGCGTCGTGCCCTCGTGGTGTCGCAGATCGCACTGTCGCTCATGTTGGTGGTGGGCGCGATCTTGTTTGCGCGAAGCTTGTGGCGACTAGCCAATCTGGACGCCGGGTTCACTCAACAGGGAGTGCTCGAAGCCGACCTGGATTTGACGCAACTGAAGTTGCCGGCGGAACGTCGCATCGAATTCAAGCGCATGTTGCTCGATCAAGTACGCGCGATTCCTGGCGTCGACTCGGCCGCCGAAGCTGGCATCGTGCCGCTCAGCGGCGACGGCATGAACCGTCAGGCACTGGTCGAGCGAGGCGGGCAACTGACCCAAGGCAAAACCAACTTGAACGAGGTGAGTTCCCGCTATTTTGAGACGTTGCGAACTCCGTTCCTGGCCGGACGCGACTTCAATGACCGCGACATGCTCACATCGCCGAAGGTGGTTATCGTCAATCAGGCATTTTCGCGGAAATTCTTCAACGGACAAAATCCGGTCGGCGCGGTGATTCGCATCAAGGCATACCGCGACACATCTAGCCCGATCGAAATTGTGGGTTACGTGAAAGACGCGAAATATCACGACTTGCGCGAGGATTTTTGGCCGACCATGTACACGCCGGTGGCGCAAAAGGAAAAGCCAGAGGCCGCTCAGACGATTCTGCTTCGTTCGGGGGCTTCCCTGTTCAACCTCACCGTGGCGATCAAAGAGGTTGTCGAGAAAACGAATCCACAGATCGACCTGACTTTCATCCCATTTCACACACTGGTGGAGGTATCGCTGCTGCGCGACCGTCTGATGGCGCGCTTGTCGGGATTCTTCGGATTGCTCGCGGCCCTTCTGGCGATGATTGGTTTATACGGCGTGATTTCCTACATGGTGACGCAGCGTCGGAACGAAATCGGAATCCGTATGGCCTTGGGCGCAAACCGGGAAAACATCGTGAAACTGGTGATGCGTGAAGCGGCTTTGCTCGTCGGTTTGGGTTTGATCGCCGGCACCGCCTTGGCGTTGGCGGGCGGGAAAACGGCTTCCGCGATGCTGTTTGGGTTGAAACCCTGGGACGCGGCGACGTTCGCCATGGCGCTTTCCGGTTTGACGCTAGTGGCGGCAACGGCAAGTCTGCTGCCGGCGCTGCGCGCATCGAGAGTCGACCCGATGGTGGCATTACGCGATGAGTGAGTTCCGACACAAGTCCGCTCACGATGTAACCGCAATGTCCAGCCAACTGCACTACCGAATGCAGCGGCTGGACGCGCAAATCTCTACTTCGCAGCTTGCTTCTTGTGCAGATCGGTGCACACGGACATGGCGGTATTCGGATCGACCGCGCTGTCACCTTCTTCGATGTGCTGGATGATTCCGTTTTTATCGATGACGATGTTCGCGCGTTGCGCCCACTGGTAGGTTTCATTCTGGACGTCGTAGCCTTTGAGGATGCCGTACTCCTTCAGCATCTTCTTGTTCATATCGCTGAGTAGCGGGAACTTGACGCTGATCTGCTTGGCGAAGGCGGCGTTCGCTGCGGGACTATCCATGCTTACGCCGAAGACTTCCGTGTCGGAGGGGTCGATCTTACCTGCCGTTATTCCAGACTGGACCGCCTGGAGTTGTTTGGTTCAACCGCCGGTGAAAGCGAGAACGTAGATGGCGAGGAAGACGTTTTTCTTGCCGCGATAATCGCCGAGCTTAACGGTCTTCCATTGATCGCTGAGCAGCGTGAAATCGGGAGCGGCGTCACCAACCTTCAGCGAGAGTTTGGCAACCTCGGGCTTCTGATTTTGTGCCGAAGTCAGAATCAGCGCCGGCGTCATGCTGAGCAGTAGACAAGCTCCGAACAAATGTTTCATCGTTTTCTCTCCTTGGAACATTGCACCCATCGTTCACAGTAAAAATAGAGAACGGATCCGCGACGCCATGATAAGCGTTGCATCGCCGGTTTCGCAGAAAAAAATTGTCATGTTTCTGTCAAGCCCGCGAGCGAAAGCAATACCGGCGGCGAGAGCTCATCAAGTTTTGCCGCCACGGGTGCCGTGTAGGGAGCGTCCGAATGGCGCTGCTCATGGGAGCGGCCACGGCATGGCCGGCTAAGTGATTTGGGGGTAAGCTTCTTCGCGCGGCGGCGTTCCGTCACTCGAGAGGTCGATGAGTTCCAGCGAAAAGGTGGCGTACCTGTCCGGTGTGTCGCCGAAGTTAGGCGTCAATCCCTGGTTGATCGCCGTGGTCGTGTCGCTGGCAGCGTTCATGGAGGTGCTGGACACCAGCATCGCCAACGTGGCTCTGCCGCACATGGCTGGCGATCTGGGTGCGAGCAATGACGAGAGCACCTGGGTGTTGACGTCGTACCTGGTATCCAACGCCATCGTGCTGCCGATCAGCGGATGGTTCGTCGGCTTGTTGGGGCGCAAGCGGTTTTTCATGATTTGCATCGCGGTGTTCACGCTGAGCTCCCTGCTCTGCGGAGTGGCGTGGAGCTTGGGATTCCTGCTCATTGCAAGAATCATTCAGGGTGCCGGTGGCGGCGGCCTCCAACCGATGGCGCAGGCGATTCTGGCGGACAGCTTTCCGCCAGAGAAGCGGGGCTTGGCTTTTTCCGTGTATGGGTTCACGGCCATCGTCGCGCCGTCGATCGGGCCGACGCTGGGTGGCTGGATCACCGACAATTACACGTGGCGATGGATTTTCTACATCAACCTGCCGGTCGGACTCATCGCGCTCTACCTGGTGTACAAGCTCATTGAAGATCCCGCTTACATTTCGCGCAACATCGGGCGATCGCTGCGCGTGGACTACATTGGCTTCGGTCTGCTGGCCGTGGGCGTGGGCGCGCTGCAAATCCTTCTGGATAAAGGACAGGAAGACGACTGGTTCGGGTCGCGTTTCATAACATCGCTGGCGGTCACCGCGGCAGTCTGCCTGGTGACGCTGGTGATCTACGAATGGTTTCAGAACGATCCGATCGTGGATGTGCGCCTGTTCAAGCATGCCAATTTCTGCGTCGCAAGCATAGTCATGTTCATGGTGGGAGCAATCTCCTTCGCGTCCACGGTGCTGATGCCGCAGTATTTGCAGACGCTGATGGGCTACACCGCGGAGACCGCCGGGATCGTGATGTCCGCGGCCGCGGTGGTCTTGCTCTTTGAACTACCTGTCGTAGGCCAACTGACGACGCGCATACAGGGTCGATATTTGATTGCGTTTGGATGGCTGGCATTGTGCATGGGCATGTTTTATTCCACGAAGCGAATCGATCTGCTGATCAGCATGGGCTCGGCAACGCGGTTGCGTATCTTTCAGTACGTCCCCCTGGGATTTATCTTCATTCCGGCGACAACCGCGGCTTACATCGGCGTTGCGGCGGAGAAGAACAATGCGGTGGCCGGGTTGGTCAACTTCATGCGCAACATCGGAAGCAGCGTGGGGACATCGCTGGTAACGACGATCATCGCGCGGCGGTCGCAGTATCACCAGGGGGTCCTGGCGGGACACGGATCGATCGTGAACCAAAACTTCCAGGGCGCGATTCAGGGCACGGCGCAGCAACTTGCCCGCGCCGGACTCAGCACCTTCGGCGCGCAGCAGCAAGCGACGGCGCGCCTGTATGGGGAACTAAAGGTACAAGCAGCCACGCTAGCCTACATTGATACGTATTGGGTGCTGGCCGTAGCCGCCTTGATCATGTTCGCGATGTCGTTCCTGCTGCAAAAGAACCGGCCCGGGGGCGGCGGTTCGGTCCCGATGCACTAAGGCCAATTGGGAATGAAAGCAACCCCACCCCCTGCCCTGCCATCGATCGTGGCCATCTTGCGGGGCACACCCAGAAGTCATGTTTTACCGGAGATAGCCCCAGTTGTGGAGTTTGTCGGAGTCTTCTGCCCAGCGGTCGCCGATGTCGGTGCGGTAGTACATGTTGGGGATGAGGATGTTTTTGATGCGGGTATAGACCTGAGCTTGCGCTTGCTTCATGGTCTGGCCTGTGCCAACTACGGCAAGTACGACCCCGGATGTCCCTGCGATCAACCACTGCCCATTCACTTGTTTTACGTCTTCGATGTGAACTTGCTCAGGGGTGCCACGCTTGAAGACGATGGCGTTATCCTTCGAGAACGACTCGAAGGTGGGCTCGTCATCGAACGGGAACGGCGGAACGACGATACGGACGCCGATCTGAAAGCCGCTACGGGTGCGCCACTTCGGCTCTGCGCCGGTGGCAAGTTCCCAGAAGAAATCGCTGATGGGCGTCAGGATGCCCTCCTGCTGGATGAAGATGGTGGGGTAGCCGAAACGCGACGTGAATTCCAGCGGGTAAATGCCGTTGTTGTTGACGATGCAGTTCAGGTCGATGTAGCCAACGTAGCCTTCGAGGGCCAGCTTTGGTTCCATTTTGAGGAGCGTGCGGTAGAACAGGGCGTTGGGCTCGCTCCAAAACATGGCGGTGCCCATTTCACCGGTGGGAGGTCCGACTTCGCCGGGAAAAAGCTTCTTGTGCTCGAAGTTGATGTTGATTGGAGTGATGAATCGTTTACCGTTAAAAAATGTGCCGACAGCAACTTCGACGCCGTTGATGCGGCGCTGTAGCTGGAAGACTTTGATCTCATCGCTGAACGCCTTTTTATAGGCTTCCAGCATGCGAATTACGTCCTCGCCGTCTTCCTCCTCGCCGACGAACAGGCGACGCTTGACGTTCTGCGCTTCCCCGCTAGGTTTGATGACGTAGCGGTCGGGATTTTTCTTCACGAATTCAATGGCGGGATCGAAAGAATCGAAGTCTTCGTACGGAATGATGTTGACGCCGGCCTTCTTCAACTCTTCCTGGCCGAAGGAGCGGTCGTCTTCCAGTCGGTCGGTGTATTCGGTGCCGCCGATGACCGGCTTTCCCGCGGCGCGCAAGGCCTGGGCCTTGGCCCCCTGACCGAGGGTGTCATCGAAAACGATGATGTCGGCCCAACTAGCGTCTTTCTCCCAATCCAGGGACTTAGGAACAAAGCCGTCGGCAATATCGCGCTCTTTTTCGTTGTCGATGTAATACCGGACATCGTGGCCCTCTTTCAGAATCTGCCACGCGATGTCGCCGATCAGCCCTGAAAGCGAGACAAAAAGAAATTTTCGCTTATCCATTTTCGATGATGAAGCTCGCCCCCGACGGCGTGCCGGGGTATTTTAGTGGCAACGCCGCCACGCATTGTAACAGTTTGTTTAAATTCTCCTGGAATGACCTCGCCGTGAGGCAACCCCGCGATGCCAGACAGGGCATCTCACCGGAAGTCGGAGGGCTCCCGAGGTGTTCCCGGGATAGAGTTTCCAGCAGCTGGGGGGGTTTGGCAGCCGGGACCTGCCCAAACGGACAATTTTTTTGTCGCTGGCCTGTCCTTTCGTTCAGGGTATACTGAACTTGCTCCGAGCCTGGTCCACAGAAATGCCCCAGACCCGGTCAGAGGGCACCAGGGGCCGATATTTACCAAAAGAGGTGAACGTTTGCTTCAAGCTTTTGCAGGGAACACGGCGAAGAGATTAAGCATCCTGGTTTTGGCAGGCGGGCTGGCAGGGCTGGCGGCGAGCCCCAGCAATGCGCAAATCCTGCACAAAAAGAAAAAAGTCAATAAATCCACCAGCGCCGACAACACGGCCGAACCCGACAAGGTTTTGTATAGCCGGGCTATCGAAGACATCAAGCATGGGCGCCAGGAAGTTGGCCGCTTGAGCCTGCAGACGCTGATCAACACCTACCCGGACAGCGAATACCTTGCCAAAGCAAAGCTGGCCATCGCGGATTCCTACTACAAAGAGGGCGGAACGGCCAATTTGACCCAAGCCATCCAGGCTTATAAAGATTTCGACATTTTCTTTCCGTTCCTGCCAGAGGCGGGATACGCGCAACTCCAAGTCGCCAACGCTCACTACAAGCAGATCGCCAAGCCAGATCGCGACCGCACCGAAGCGAAAGCTGCCGAGGAGGAATTCCAGACCTTCCTAGAGAAATATCCCAAGGATCCGCTGGCCCCACAGGCCGAACAACGTTTGCGGAACGTGCAAGAGATCATTGCCGAAGGCGACTATCGTATCGGCTACTTCTATTACGTGAAGGGCGATAAGCGCGCCGCCGCGGCGAGACTGATCGCAATTACCAAGCGCTACCCTTTGTACAGCAAATCGGACCACGCCTTGTGGATGCTGGGCGACATTTTCGAGCGCAGCGAACACAAAGAGATTGCATCTTTGTATTACTCCCAGATCGTCCGCAATTATCCGTTGTCCGCGCTGGTTCCAGATGCGAAGGGCAAGCTGAAGGCCTTCAAGGTGCCGGTGCCGCAGCCGGATCCCAAGGCGCAGGCATGGATGGTTGCGGAACAGAACACTCCGCGCCAGCATGACAGCCTAATCAAGAAGCCACTGGCGCTAGTGCGCTCGGGTCCACACGCCGAGATTATCTCGGCGGCGAGGACTGGCGCTCCGAATCTGCAGCCCGAGGCCGACAACACTTCTGCAACGGACATTTTGACCCCGGGAAATCGGTCGCAGCTTGGCGGCTCGGCGCCGACGGCGGAAAACGCGGCAGTCGTCGAGATTGTGACGCCGGGTAGCGGAGCCGGTACGGGCACCGGCAATCCGAGTGGTACCGACGAGGCGCCCGCAGCGGCACCCTCGGATGGAAGCGCGCCAACGAGCGCCGGCGCTGCGGCCGATCCAAAGGCGGCCGCGAACCCGGCACCTCCCCCCGCGGCACCGGACGCAACCACCAATCCGGTAACAACAACGACAACCAGTGACAATGGCGCTCCGGCGCAAAATGCCGACGGGACGAAAGCCGCTGGTTCTCAGGACTCCGCCTCGGCAGCCACGGATTCCGGCAATCAAAAGGAATCGACGAGCAAAAAAAAGAAGGGGTTGCGCAAGATCGTTCCCTGGTAGCTAGTTTCCAGACAGTGAGCTTGCACGATGTTTGAAGGGCGCGGCCCGGTGCTGCGCTCTTTTTTTTTGCACGCACCTGCTAACGCGGTTCTGTCGGACCCAGCATTCGAAGCTCCCTACTCGATACTCCCGTGTTCACTTCCGACACATCTGGTACCGGTTGGCGTTGACGCCCCACAGGCGGAATGCTCCAATAATCTTGAGTCCTCCCGCAGTGAGATGTAGGCTATCGTTGCCACGGGAGACGACTGGCCGTTCGAAGTGAGCGGCCATACAGCGGTGTCACGCAAGATACGGGAACATTCCCGGAGGACGTTCGGTGGCCAAGATCCTGGTTGCGGACGACAATAGCAATATCCAGAAGATGGTGGGTCTTGCGCTGAAGGACCACGGAATTGAGGTTGTGGCCGTTGGCAATGGCGAAGCCGCCGTCCGAAAGATTTCCGATATCCACCCGGATCTCGTGTTGGCCGACGTCTTCATGCCCGTGCGCAACGGCTACGAGGTCTGCAAGTACGTGAAGGACGATCCGGCGCTATCCCACATCCCGGTGATTTTGCTGGTGGGGGCGTTCGATCCGTTGGATGAGCAGGAAGCGCAGCGCGTCGGCGCTGATGGCGTGTTGAAGAAGCCTTTCGTCCCACCTGACCCCTTGATTTCGATGGTGAAGTCCGCACTGGTGCGCGCGGGTGTGGCCCATGCGGGTTTTGCGCCTGCTAAACCCGTGCCGGAAGCTCCCGCGGAAATTCCCGCGCCTTCTGCTCCATCTCCAAACTTTGCCTCCAAGCCGGCAGCCGCCTTACCGGACTTTAACGAATCCTTCGTGGACGAAGTTCCCGCGCCTCCCGCGGCATTGAAGATTGACTCCGGGCAACAACCGGTAGCGTTCGGAAGCCTGCTCGAAACACCTGGGACCAATAGCGAAGAAGAACCGAGCGAAGTGACGGCAATCCCGGCGCTGGAACGCGATTGGCGCACGGCCGATGTTGATCAGGAAGAGGAAGAAGAAGAGGTCGACGCAAAGCCTTCCTGGCGTCGCGAAGCCGGAAGCGAAGAGTCCGAAGACGAAGTTGCCGCGTCGAATACCGAATGGGGTGACGCCGGGTCTGAGGAAAGCCGCACCCTAGGGAAGAGGCATTCGGGCTGGACGCCAACGCGCGAAAAGAGAGACTTGACGGAAGCCGCGGAAGTTCAGGAAAACGTACACAGCAGCCTTTCCGATTTCAGGAATATACCGGCGGCCCCGTTTTCGGGAGAGGCTTGGGCGGCGGCAATCGAAGCGGGAGTGCAAAACAAGACAGCCGTGGCCGAGGAAGAACACCCCGTGCCACGCGCCGCAGATCTGGAAACACTCGTGGGACACGCTGCCGAGCCCACCGCGCAAGAAGTGCGCGCGGAAGAAAGCTTCGTCACCCAGCCGGAAAGGGTGCCAGAACCCGCGCCCTTGTCTGAGTCGGTAGCACCTACGCCAGTGGAATCTGCGCAAGTAGGAACCGCGCCGGTAGAAGAGGTAGCGGTGGTTTCCGCCTCTGTTGCGGAACCCGAGCAGGCGAGCATAACCCCTTCTTGGTTTTCGACGCCTCCGAGTCCCTGGGACGTGGAAGCGCAACGTGCCAGCAAGCTGGCGTCAACCTGGGATACGCCCTCTCCAACACCAGCCATTCTTCAGGCGCCTGCGGAAGTATCTGTGCCCGAAACTGTAGAGGCAACAAATTCGTTCGCGACCGCCGCGGCTCCCGACGAAATCGAAGTGGTTTCCGGGGTGGACGCAAGTTCCGTGATACCTGAGGCAGTTGCGACCGCTCGCGAAGAAGTCTCCCATGGCGCAACCGAACTCGACATGGATGCCGTCGTCGCCCGGGTGCTGGCGCGCATGAGTCCAGACAGGCTGCAGGAAGTCGCTCGCGATGTCTTGAAGCCGGTCATCGAAAGCATCGTCCGCGAAGAGCTGAACAAGAGGTCCTAGGCTTCCATCCCGGAAACCGGCGTCGTGGGGCTAACACTTCGACAAGGGCCCACCAGTGTGCGGATGTATTCAGCTCCCGCAACCGCGCGAATCGAATGGATCCCGGCCGGCCTTCCGCCCAGGAGTTCTCCAGCTCCTCCCGTATTAACTGTATGGCTAGATCAGTGGTCGGATGCCACGCTACTGCCATAGCTCGTCGCCGCATACTCAAGCCCGCGATCCACGAGACCAGTTGAATCGGCCATGCGAAGACCATTGAACAAACACAGAGGAAAAATCGACATGCGCTCAAATTATATTGTTCGGTTTTTGTTGTTCGCGCTGTTTCTGCTTGCGGCATCCGCGACGTCGTTCGCGCAAGTGAGTATCGGCATTTCAGTAGGATTTGCACCTCCGCCACTGCCCGTGTACGAACAGCCCCTGTGCCCTGCCGAGGGCTACCTCTGGACACCAGGATACTGGGCGTGGGACGACGAGGACGGCGATTATTATTGGGTGCCCGGCACCTGGGTGCGGGCGCCTGAAGTCGGCTATCTCTGGACGCCGAGCTATTGGGGCTGGGGCGGAAATGGCTTCATCTTTCACGAAGGTTACTGGGGCCCGCAAATTGGCTTTTACGGCGGCATCAACTACGGCTACGGATATTTTGGCCACGGCTATGAAGGCGGTCGCTGGGACCGCGATCGCTTCTACTACAACCGTACCGTAAACAACATCAATGTCACCGAAATTCACAACACCTACAACACCACGATCGTAAACAACAATACGACGATAAACCGCGTCAGTTACAACGGCGGAAACGGCGGCATTAACGCGCGCCCAACGAACCAAGAGGAAGTTGCTACTCGCGAGCGGCACCTGCCGCCTGCGGCTCCCCAAGTGCAGCACGTGCAAGCGGCGCGCTCCAATCGCGATTTGCGCGCCTCCGTGAATCAGGGCAAGCCGCCTATCGCTGCGACTCCAAAGCCGGGGGCATTCAACGAACGCGGCATCGTGCCAGCCAGACAAGCAGGCGGGCATTACGAACCGCCTCCGGCGAATCGCAGCGTAAACAACGCCAAGGGAAACAGCGTTGGCACGCGCGACAACAGAGTTACCTACGGTGGTAATAATGTTGGGGCAAACAGTGCGAATCGTCCACCAATTCACCCGAGCGAACTTCCTCCTCACCAACGGCCACCTTCGCCGAACACGGGCAACCCTAAGGTAGATCAGAAATACCAGCAACAGCAGGAGAAGATGTACGCCAAGCAGGAGCAAGATCGGCAGAGACTTCAACAAAAACAGGAGCAAGATCACCAACGACTGCTTCAACAAAGGACTGATGATGCGAGAAGGCAGCAGGTAGAGCAACGTCATCAGCAACAGACCCAGCAACTGCAGCAACGCCATGAACAGCAGCAGCAGCACATGCAACAGAAACAGTCTCCACCGCCGCCGCCCCCCCACGAGTCGCGGCCGCCCGGACGGCCTCAATAGCTTTGAGGCCAGCTTTGAGGCCGGCGTCTTGAGTTGTTGTCCACAGGTCTGCGTAACTACCAAAAGTGGAAGGTATAGCAGGCATCTGGATGGCCGGTATTGCTCTTGCGCAGCGGTAATGGCAGGACATACGTCGCTGGCAATTGTGTGCAAGCCGCCCGGAATCAGGCGGAAATCGGACCTTCTGCAATTTTCCCCTTAGAAAAAAAGTGTGGCAATGACCTTCGAAGCGTGGACATTCAACGTACTGTTACCTGCATACTCGAATTGAATCTGGGGCAAATACGAAACAACTCAGATACTTGGGCTATGGCCCTCGGCTTGCCTCTTGGTCTTCGCTTGCAAGGAGGACACACGTGGTCAAAACGTTCCGATACGCAATTGCTGTCTTTGCACTGATTTGTTTCACAGCGAGCGTGAGTTACGCGCAGGACAATTACGGCGGATCCATCGATGTCAGAGAGCATGGATATCAACACGGCTATCGCGACGGCGTACGCCAGGTCGTGCGGACGTAAACGCTAACGCTCGGCCGAACTATGACCGTGAAGACTATCGACACGCAGATCTCGGCTACGAGCCCTTTATGGGTGAGCGGGACGATTTTCGGAAAGGCTACCGTGAAGGATATAAAGCGGGTTATGACGATGGCTATTCTGGAAAACAAATTCGCTCCAGCGTGTATGGCTTGAACGACGACCGCTACGACCCCGATCAAGTTCGCCGCCCAGACCAAGGCGACGACGCGTATTCGCGCTGGAACTATTCGGACGTGGCATTTGATACCGGTTATCGCGACGGACTGGGAGCCGGCCAAAGAGACTGGCGTGACCGCAAAGAGTATCGGCCGGAAAGGCACGACTCGTTTGAAGACGCAAACCACGGCTACCACAAGAGCTACGGGGATAAGAGTCTCCACAAAGAACAATACCGCAAAGGTTTTTTTGCGCGGCTATGACGATGCCTTCAATCGAAGACGGTAGTTCGTTCACCGGAAAATCGGTTAGCCCGTTACTTCACGGTCTGGCCACGTCTGATCCTCGATCCTCAGAGTCGTGGCCACACGTATTTTCATCCTCATTTTTACGCGATGCCTTCACGTTTTCTTCGCAACTTGGAACACGAGATGCGCCACGACAACCAGACCCACAGGCAGCGAGATTGTTCACAAATGGCAAGAGTGGTGTTGGGCGCTAGTGTTTGATACCTCTCGTCACTCACGCTGAACAGCAACCCGCTTTCCCCGCTAAATTGACCGCGCTGGCCCCTCCTCGTATAGTCAAAGATTACTCTGTGCCTGAAACGCGCCGCGTGCGGGTGCGGCGGCGCAACTTTTCAAGGAGTATCGGGCCACATGCCTCGCGAAATCGCCAAAGCGTATGAACCGCAACAGATCGAACCGCGTTGGGCGGAGTTCTGGGTAGAGGAACAGCTTTTTCGCGCGGACGTGAATGCGCCGGACCCAGTGTTTTCCATCGTGATTCCCCCTCCCAATGTGACGGGTTCCCTGCACATTGGACACATGCTGGACCACACCGAGATCGACATTCTGACGCGCTGGCACCGCATGCGCGGCGACAATACTTTGTACCTGCCCGGCACCGACCACGCGGGCATTTCCACCCAGCGCGTGGTGGTGCGGCAGCTTGCGGAGCAAGGAATCAACTACCGCGACCTCGGACGCGAGGAATTCGAACGGCGCGTCTGGAAATGGAAAGAAGAGAGTGGCGGCACGATCCAGCGGCAGATGCGCGAAATTGGTGAAAGCTGCGACTGGTCGCGCGAGAAATTTACGCTCTCGCCGGAATTGTCGCGCGTCGTCCGTCACGTCTTCGTGCGTCTCTACGAAGAGGGTTTGATTTACCGCGACAAGCGCATGACCAACTGGTGCCCGGTCTGCTTGACGGTGCTGAGCGATCTGGAGGTGGTGCACGAGGAACGCGCCGGGCACTTGTGGCATATCCGCTACCCGGTGGCGGGGCGCAAAGAGTATATGGTCGTGGCCACCACGCGCCCGGAAACGATGTTGGGCGACACCGCCATCGCCGTGCATCCCGACGACGAGCGTTACACTCATTTAGTCGGGAAAAGCGCGATCGTGCCCCTGGTGAACCGCGAAATTCCTATTATCGCCGACGAAATGGTGGAGCGCGAGTTCGGCACTGGCGCGGTGAAGATCACCCCCACGCACGATCCGAATGATTTTGAGGTTGGACGCCGGCACAAACTCGCCGAGATCGATGTGATGACCGACGACGGGCACATGAGCGCCGCCGCGGGCCCCTATGCGGGAATGGATCGCTTCGCGGCGCGAAAGAAGGTCCTCGAAGATCTGAAGGCCCTGAACCTGATCGAGAAAATCAGCGACCATACTCACGCGGTCGGAATCTGTGAGCGCAGCCGCACCATCGTCGAACCGCGCGCTTCCACGCAATGGTTTTGCAAGATGAAGCCGCTGGCCGAGCCGGCGATCGCGGCCGTGGAGCGCGGTGAAATTCAGATCGTGCCCGACAACCGCCGCGAAGAATATTTCAACTGGATGCGCAACATCCGCGATTGGACATTGTCGCGCCAATTGTGGTGGGGACACCGCATTCCGGCGTGGTACTGCAAGGAACACAATCATCTAACGGTCGCGGAGCAAGCGCCTGCGACGTGCGCGACGTGCGGCTCCGAGCATCTCACACAGGATCCTGACGTACTAGACACCTGGTTCAGCTCCGGCTTGTGGCCATTTTCGACACTCGGGTGGCCCGAAAAAACCGCAGATTTTCAAAAATATTACCCGACCACCCTGCTGATCACCGGATACGACATCCTCTTTTTCTGGGTTGCCCGCATGATCATGTTGGGAATTCACTTTACCGGCGAAGTTCCCTTTCGCGCGGTTTACCTGCACTCACTGGTGCGCACCGCCAGCGGCGAGAAAATGTCGAAGTCCAAAGGGACGGGCCTCGACCCCGTGAAGTTGAATCAACAATATGGAACGGATGCCATGCGGTTCTGTCTGGCATCGATGGCGGCGCCGGGTACCGACATTGTTCTATCCGACGATCGCCTCGCTAGTGCGCGTAATTTCGCCAACAAGATCTGGAACGCCTCGCGATTCCTGTTCGTGAATCTCGACAAATTCGAACAGAACGGCAGCGCGACATTTGACGAATTGGCGGCGCCGGAGATTCGCGAGAACGCCCCATACGATTTCCGGGGCAGCATTCCGCTGGTGGACGAATGGATTTTCGAGAAGCTCGCCGCCACGCGCAATACGGTAAACACCGCCCTGACGAACTATCGCTTCCATGAAGCCGCCCAGGTGATTTACCAGTTTTTCTGGGGCGATTTTTGCGACTGGTACATCGAGTGGATCAAGCCGGATTTGCTCAACCCGGATCGCGAGCGAGCGGTGGTTGCATGGCGCAATTTGTTCGCGGCATTCGACGCCGCCCTGCGTCTCTTGCACCCTTTCATGCCATTTCTGACCGAAGAACTGTGGCATCAATTGCCGCAACGCTCCGGGTACAAGTCCATCGCCCTGGAGCCGTTCGCCGCGAAGTACAAGGAATCCGGCGACCAGTCTCGCGTAAACGAGTTCGGGCTTCTACAAGATGTCATCGCGGAACTGCGAAACATTCGCGCGGAAATGAAGCTCGATTCGAAAAAGAAGGTCGCCGCGGAATTCTATAGCTCGTACGAATATATACGATCTACGATCCAGCGGAACCTGGACGGCGTTGTGCGCCTGGCAAGTTTGTCGGAGATGAAGGTATCCGCAAACCGGCTCGCGGCGACTGGCGGCGCAATTCGTTCGACGTCCAAGTTCGATGTGAGGATCGCATATGTGACCGACGCCGTGGACATCGCGGGAGAAACTACGCGCCTTCGCAAAGAAATCGACGGTCTGGAAAAGGCGATTGCGTCGAAGGAAAAGCAGTTGGATGACGCAAACTTCCGCAGGCGTGCGCCGGAAAAGATTGTGCAGGGCATGGAAGCAACCTTGGCAGAACAAAAGCTCGAGCTGCAAAAGTTGCGGGGTCGGCTTAACCAGATCGACAGTACCCCGTCGCGCATCTGACGGCCTTCATGCTCTGGAATTCCGACGAAATCGACGAACTGATTCGACGGGCCCTGGCCGAAGACCTCGGTCCGGGCGACGCCACTTGTATGGCCACGATTCCGGCAACGGCGACGGCGCACGCGCGGATCGTCGCGAAGGCGCCGCTGGTATGCGCGGGATTGCCTATCGCCGAGCGCATTTTTCGAACGCTGGACCCGAATATCGCCGTCCAATTGCTCGCAAGCGATGGCGACGTCGTCGAGAAGGGCCGCGAGCTCGCACAGACTCACGGCCGGGCCCGCGCGATTCTTTCCGGGGAACGTACAGCGCTCAACTTCTTGGCGCACCTGAGCGGTATTGCCACGCTGACGCACCGGTTTGTCGAGCGCCTCGAGGGAACCAGCGCGAAAATTCGCGACACCCGGAAAACGACGCCGGGGCTTCGCCTGCTGGAGAAATATGCGGTGCGCAAGGGCGGCGGCACGAATCACCGCATCGGACTTTACGATGCGATTTTGCTTAAAGAAAATCACATCGCGCTAGCCGGCGGTGTAAAGGCAGCGCTCGATCAAGCACATGCGTACGCTTGCTTGCAGATGAAACCACAGGAAACCACGGCATACGAGGCGACCGCTGGACCACGAAGCAACGCCACGAATGCTTCGCTGCCGATTCAGATTGAAGTGCGCAATGAGCGTGAGTTGCAGGAAGCGCTGAGTGCTGGCGCAGAGTCGGTGTTGCTCGACAACATGAGTCCCGAGGAGGCCAGACGCTGCGTGCAGTTGGCGCGAAGAGTAAAGCGCGACTCCGTCGTGGAGATTTCCGGCGGGATCAACCTCGACAATGCGCGGGCCTACGCAGAAACCGGCGCGGATTTTCTCTCTTCGGGTGCGCTCACCCATTCGGCCCCGGCCGCGGACCTGAGCCTGCTTGTGGACATCATCAAGGAAACGTAAGCTTACGTTGGTTTCCGCGGGCCACCGGCAGGTTTGATGACTTGCCGGTGTTGGTTCACCGACGTTTGTCTCAACGACGCTTGATTCGGCGGCAAAGTAGAAAATCATGGCGCGGCGTACGAAGGCACAATCCGAAACGCTTCCGGGCACGACCGATCGACGAATCGCTGCGCTGCTGACGCTGCTCGCGGAGAACGCGACAATTGTGGTCAGCGGCGCACGTATCGCTCGGGAAATCGGCGTATCGCGATCGACGGTTTGGCGCTGGGTCACGCGATTGCGCGAACTGGGCGTGCGTGTGAAGGGCGAGCAACACACGGGATACTTTCTCGAGAAGGTACCGGACATACTGACGGCCGACATGTTGCGGCAACGCCTGAAAGGCAGCTTATTCGGGAAGCGCATTCACCATTTCTTCAAAGTGGATTCGACAAATCGCGTCGCGCTGGACTTAGGCCACGCCGGAGAGCCGGAAGGTGCAGTGATACTCGCCGAGGAGCAAACGGCTGGGCGCGGGCGCGCCGGTCACCTATGGCATTCGGAGCGCGCGACGGGAATCTATGCGACAGTGCTGTTGCGTCCGCATTTGGCGCCCGTACAAGCTCCGCTCTTAACCATGATGGCTGGCCTTTCGGCGCATACCGCGATTCAAGCGCAGACCGGATTGAACGTCGATCTGAAATGGCCAAACGATCTGCTTATCCACGGAAAAAAAGTAGGCGGGATCTTGACGGAAATGCACGCCGAGCCTGCACAAATACGGTTTGTAATTGTGGGTATCGGATTGAACGCGAATCAGGAGAGGTTTCCAGCTGAATTGAGCGCGATCGCGACTTCGCTGCGCGTCGAATCCGGGAGGCCGCAATCGCGGCTGGAATTGCTGGTGCGGTTGCTGCGCGAATTCGAGAACGACTACAATCGATTTCTGGCGGACGGCGCAGGGAGTGTGACGAATCGATTCTCGGCGATCTCCAGCTACGCGCAAGGCAAACGTGTGCGGGTGACAAACGGGAAGGATAGTTTCGCGGGCATCACTGCGGGACTCGGACCGGAAGGATTGCTCCTGGTGAGGCGCGACAACGGGCAGGTCGTGCCCGTCATCGCTGGCGACGTTACCGAAGAACGGGGCAATGAAGCTAGGAAGCAGTAACGAAAACAACGCAGTAGATTCTGTCGATCGGAGTTTTGGCAACGACGCATGCTATTGACCATTGACGTCGGCAATACGAATACCGTTCTGGGCGTGTTTCGCGGCGAGGAGCTAGTTGCGAACTGGCGGCTTACCACCGCTCGCCTGCAAACCGTAGATGAATACGGCGTGCTGACCCGCAATCTGTTCACGCTTGCTGGATTAGACGGCGCGGCAATCCGCGGCGTAATCATTAGCTCGGTTGTGCCGCCGATGAATTGGACGTTGGCGGAGATGTCGCGAATCTATTTTGGGCAGAAGGCGCTGTTCGTGGAACTTGGCGTCAAGACCGGTATGGCTGTGCTCGTCGACAACCCGCTGGAAGTCGGAGCGGATCGCATCGTCAACGGCGTAGCGGCATTCCACAAGTATGGCGGGGCGTGTATCGTGGTGGACTTTGGCACCGCCATCACCTTCGATGTGATTTCCGAGCGCGGAGAATATTTGGGAGGCGTGATTGCACCGGGGCTGGGCATCGCGTCGGAAGCGCTGTTTTCCCGCGCGGCGCGGCTTCCTCGCGTGGAGATCAAGGATCCGGGGCGCGTGATCGGTACGAATACAGTCACGCACATGCAAGCGGGCCTGTACTACGGCGCGATCGATATGGTGGATGGTATGTTGACGCGCATCAAGGCGGAGTTGAAGTCGCAAGCAACGGTCGTGGCAACCGGCGGCCAAGCTTCCCTAGTCGCGCGCGGCTCGAAGCAGATTCAGTACACCGACGAATTTTTGACGCTGACGGGGCTGCGGCTGATCTGGGAAAAGAACCAGTTCGCAGATGCGCCCGGCAGAGGCAACGCGGATCTTCGCGCGGCAAAGAGCGGAGCTTCACATGCCAAGAAAGTTCAGGGCTAGTTGGATTTGAGCGACGCGGCCGTTCGCGGTACGGAGGGTTGGAACTACTTCAATTACTTCACGGAAATCGAAGAATATTTCTGGAAGAAACGCGGAGCGCACCTGCTGGTGTCACCGCTGGATTGGGCGATCATGGAGACCTGGCAGAAGGCCGGCGTGCCCCTGCAAGCAGTGCTGAAAGGGATCGATCGAGCGTTTGAGAGTTACGGTAGGTCGCGGCGCGGCGCCGGGAAGCCGTTGAAGAGTTTGGCGTACTGCACGGATGCGATACTGGAAACGGTAGCGGAGAGCCAGGAGGCCGCAGCCGGAAGCTCCCCGAAACACGGGCGGCCCGCGGCGGAGCCGTTTTCGCGGGACGAACTGCGAACCTACTTCACCAGGAACTCCGCGCAGGTTGTGAAGGCGGCGGAGAAGCACCGCGCAGCACATCCGGAAATGGCTCGCCAGTTTACGGAGATTGCACAATCGTTGGACTCAAGTTTGGCCCTGCTCGGTAGTCCGGGTGTGCTCGATGTCGAAGACCTCGAGCGGCGGCTCACCGTCCTGGACGAGAAACTACAGGCGGTTCTGACCCAGCACGCAAACGAGGACTTGCTGCTGGGGATAAGGCGCGAGGTTGACAGCCAACTGGCGATGTATCGACGCAAAATGAAAGCGGAGCAGCTCGCGCTGATCGAACGGCAATACACGCAAAAGCGGTTGCTCGAAGAGTTTGGTTTGCCGCGTTTGAGTCTCTACTACTTTTCCTGAAGTCGGCACTTTTCTTTCCACGCGAGTCATCGCAGAATGGACGACAGCATATGGCGGATGAGTTACTAGTATCGATTGAGAAGCTTGTGTATGGCGGTGACGGATTGTCGCATGCCGATGGAAATACGGTCTTCGTCCCCTACGTGGTGCCGGGGGAAGAAGTGCGGGCTGCCGTTAAGACGAAGCGGAACAAACTGATTTGGGGCCAATTGCTGGAAGTCACGTCTCCGTCGCCGCAGCGCCAGAGGGCGCGCTGCCCGCATTTTCAAACTTGCGGCGGGTGCCACTACCAGCACATTCCGGCGGCGGAGCAACTGCAACTGAAGAAGGAAATTTTACGGGAAACGCTGTCGCGCTTGGGCCGAATCACCTGGGATGGACCGATTCAGGAGCACTCGGCCGAACCATTTGGCTATCGCAACCGGGCCCAGTGGGCGCTGCGCGATGCGAAACCCCTGGCGCTCGGATATTACTTGCCGGAAAGCTCGGTGATTGTACCGATCGATGTCTGCCCGGTGCTGTCGCCGACGCTGGGGGCAACGTTTGAGCAGTTACAGAACATGACACGATTGGGCTATCTCCCGGAGAAGGTGCTTGAGATTGAGGCGTTCGTCGATTCCACCGACGAAAAGATTGCCTTGAACGTGGCATTCGAGCGATTCCCGAAGCCAGCGGCGGAACTCGCGTCCACGTTTCGCGAAGCGTTGCCGAAAATCGAGAGCTTGCTGTTGTTGGATCAGAGCAAGGACCGGTTCGAGCTGACCGGGCCGGGCTTTTTGTTTCACGATGCGGGCGGATTTAGGTTTCGCGTGAGTCACCTTTCTTTTTTTCAGGTGAACCGGTTTATGGTTGAGGACTTGCTGAAAACGATGACATCGGCGGCGAAGGGCGATGTAGCTCTCGATCTATATGCCGGAGTGGGATTTTTTACGCTGCCGTTGGCGAAGACCTTCCACAAGGTTGTCAGCGTGGACGCGAATCTGGCGGCTACTCGCGACCTGTATGCCAACGCGGAAAGCGCGGGTGTCACGATCACGTCGCACAACGAGCACGCCGAAGAATTCCTACGCAAGACGAAGGAAAGGCCTGACTTTGTGTCTCTCGATCCTCCACGTGCGGGACTTGGCGCTGGCGCAGCAGCGGCGCTCGCGGCTCTGGGCGCGCCAGAAATTGCCTATTTGTCCTGTGATCCGTCAACACTAGCGCGAGATTTGGCTGTACTCACTGGGTCCGCGAAGAAAAAGGACGGCGATGTCACGCCGGCGGTTCGCTACGAGATCTCGGAAATGCATTTGTTTGATCTATTCCCGCAAACCTTCCACATCGAAACGCTCGTGCGCTTGAGACGCACTCCCTGAAACTTCCAAGTCAACATGGCCATAGATCCGAAGTGGACCGGTGGCTTGTTTTAGGATGCTTGAACACCACGAGTACCGTTTTCCACCCTATCCGTTGTGGAGGGCGATTGACCCCGTTCGCCCCGCTGCAAACAGCACACAAGAGGACGCATCATCGTCCAGTTCAAACGAAGAACTTCGAACAGCGTTTTCCGAACTGGGAACACTCCGGTCCCTTTCGAGGTTCCTGCCAGCCAAGCCACTGCGTGCCGTTGACTTCGCAAGCAAGACGCTGTACGTCAAGCGCGACGCGGTCCACAGCAGTGTAGCGGGCGTTTACAAACAACTTGCTCCACAGATGACCTCGAACTGGTTACGCCATAGGCCGATACTGACCTAGGACAGACGCAAGCGCCAGATTGTCAACAGAACCGCTAGCAGCAGCAGGAAGCCGATTGCGGCGCGATATTCTCGGTTTTTCTTGTATTGGGCGAGCGAGAACCCTCCTTTGCGGCTTCCCGCGAGGTTTGCAGGCGTAAAGCGCGGGAGGAAGAGCGGCACGGCGCGAGCGTATTCTTCAAACCCAGCGCCGTGATGAAAGCGGAGCTCCTGTTCTTCGCGGCGCATGACGACGGAATAAAATACAGCAAAGTAGCCGAGCAGCAGAGCCGTGGAAATCCAGGAACGCGTGGCAACGGCGACGCCGAGAGTGAGGACCGCGCTGCCGAAATACAGTGGATTTCGCGTGTAGGCATACGGACCTGTGACCGTGAGCATTTCCTGTTTGTGAAGATGCCCCGCAGCCATGGCGCGCACGAACAAGCCGATAGCTCCGACGAAGGCGCCGACGAGAATACTTTGTGGAGTAGGCCGGGCGACCGCCAGAACGATGACCGCGAGAGGATAGCCCAGCCGTACGCGCCATCGCGCGAAGAAAGCGGCCGCGCTCAAGAACCAGCTCCGATACGGCGGCGGACGGCGTTGAAGACAGATTCTACGTCGAGCGCCAGCATGGAGGGGTCGGTTTGGTCGATACGCGCGTGGGAGGTCAGACTGTTGGGGGCGCGGAGCACGATGTCGCCGTCACCTCGATCGGTATCCTGGCTTGCGCTCGCGTCCGGGTGTGAACGGCAAGGGTTGTGGTAGGGGCCGTTGCGGGCGGGATCGGTGGGCCCAAAGAGCGCAACGGCCGGCGTGCCAAGCGCGACGGCGAGATGCAATGGGCCGGTATCGCCGCCGACGATGCACGTCGCAAAACGCAGGAGTGCCATCAACGGCCCGAGTTCGGCGTTGTAGAGTAGAGGATCGGCATCACCGCTCGCGGCGCGCACGGTGTTCGCCAGATCGTCTTCGCCGGGGCCGTAATTTACAACGCAGCGAAGACCAAGACAGTCTCGAATGTTCCGGCAAAGCGCGCCAAATCGCTCGGCAGGCCAGCATTTCGCGCGCCAGCCGCCGCCCGGGCTCAATACCATGTAGCGATCAATGCCAGCGCTTTGCAGTTGCGAGCGCACGACGGCTTCATCTTCAGGAGACACCCGCGGGGCTATCGGAGCGACGCGGCGCCTGGCGCCGGCGCGGCGGGAAAGTTCGCCGTTCTGGTCGGCAATGTGAATGGTGACGACTTTCACGCGCTCGCTGTAGAGGACGGGCACGCCAAATTCGCGGATCGTATGCGAAGAAAAACCAATTCTTCGCTGCACGCCACCGAAAAATGGAAGTGCCGCGGACTTCCACAATCCCTGATAGTCGATGGAAGCGTCCCACTTGGACTGCCGCACGCTGTCGATGGCTTTGCGTAAAGAGGATAGTTCGCGAGACTCGATGGTGCGGACTTCGGAAGCGAGGGCACTGCTTTCCACGAGAAGTCTCCAACGAGGGTGGGTGAGCCACACGATCTCGGCGCCGGGGAATGTTTCGCGCAGTGCGGCGACGGCGGGGAAGGTGTGCACGATATCTCCCAGAGATCCGAGGCGCAGAACCAGGAAACGCGGCTCAGGCATGCGGCGCCTTGCGAACGGAATCGAGGAAATCGCGTGTGGAATGATCTTTCGGATCGCCAACAATCGCAACGCGGATGCCGAGGCGCGCGGCGGTGGCGCGCTCGGGCACGGTTTCGACCGTGTAGTCGGTACCTTTGGCGTGGATATCAGGGCAAAGAAATTGCAGCAGGGCTTCCACGTTGGGTTCGTTAAAGAGAACGACGTAATCGACGGCACGAAGGGCCGCGACAAGATTTGCGCGTGCGGATTCCTGCAAGATGGGACGGCCAGGCCCTTTCAAATTGCGGACGCCGGAATCGGTGTTGAGTGCGACGACGAGGATGTCGCCTTCGCGGCGGGCGCCTTCGAGATAGCGCACGTGACCCACGTGAAGAGTATCGAAGCAGCCGTTCGCTAAAACGACTCGGGCGCCACTGCTCTTGCGTTCGGCGAGAATCTCGCGGAGATGCTCGCGCGAGACAATCTTGGAATCGGCGTGACGCATCAATTAGGCACCGGCTCCGGAGGCCTCACCACGGATGACTTCGAGAAGTTCGCTGCCTGAGACGGTGGCGGTACCGCGCTTCATGACTACGAGGCCACCTGCGAAGTTGGCGACGTGGGCGGCTTCCAGGGACGACGCGCCCGAGGCGAGCGCCAAGGTGTAAGCCGCAAGGACCGTATCGCCGGCGCCGGTCACGTCAACGGCTTGATTGCTACCGTGGATCGGAATGTGCGTGAGGCCGTCGGGAGATTCGAACAGCGCCATGCCATCGCGGCCGCGGGTGACGAGCAGCGAGCGTAATTTCATGGCGGAAAGCGTTGCGCGACCGCAGCGCACCAGCTCTTCCGTATTTGCGCCGATCGCGGTGTGATGCAGGGCTTCGAGTTCGGCTTCGTTAGGAGTCGCGGAGGTGACGCCGGATTTCGCATACGAGGCCAAGGCGTACCGGGCATCGAGCGTTACCACCAGTGCTTTGCGCTTCGATGTGACCTGGCGAACAAGTTGCGGCGTGGCGACGCCGAAGCCGTAGTCGGAGACGGCGAGGGCATCCACGGGACGAAGCTTGCTGCACAGGAGCTGCTCAATGCGCTTTTGACTCGCGGCTGCCAGCGGCGCTCGCGGCTCCCGATCAACGCGAAGGACTTGTTGCCCAACGGTGTGCGCCCAGCCTGCTAGGAAGCGTGTCTTTGTCGGGGTGATATGGCCTTTGACGCGAAGTATGCCGGAAGTATCGATCCGCCGTTCTTTGAAATAGGCGACCAGGGCGTCGCCGGCAGAGTCCTGTCCCACGGCGGTGACGGGTAGAACGCGCGCGCCGAGCGCGGCGAGATTGTTCGCGGCGTTGGCACCGCCACCGGGCACGAGTTGGGTTTCCCGGTGGCGCAGGATCAGGACCGGCGCTTCGCGGGAGACGCGGGAGATTTCGCCGAATTGGAATTCGTCGGCAACGAAGTCGCCGAGGACGGCCACCGTCCTGCTGGAAAACTGCTCGACGTATTCGGCGAGAGCCAGGAGATCGACGGAAGTCGATCCCGCCGCGGTTTGCGCCTGGTGACGCTTCATTTCGCTTGCCTCAGAATCCAATCGACGGCGGCCGCGAGATCGTCGGCCACAAAATCGGGTTGCTTGCGCCAAGCGGAGCTATTTTCGCGCAAGTCTTCTTCGCCATAGCCCGTGCGGACCAGGACGCCGCGAGAGCCCGTGCCGTGCGCCAGTTCGACATCACCGTAGCGATCACCCACAACGAACGAACGCGGTAAATCGAGATCGTGCTCCCGAGCTGCGCGCTCCAGCAATCCGGGCTTGGGTTTCCTGCACCCGCATTCATCGTCCGAAGTGTGCGGGCAATAGTAGATCGCGTTGAGATGCGCGCCCGCGACCGTGAGTTGCCGGGTCATGAGTTCATGGACGGCGTGCACCATGGATTCCGGAAAAAACCCTCGACCCACCCCGGACTGATTGGTCACGACGACTACCGGCAGATTCGCATCGTTCAGCTTGCGAATGGCGGCCGCGGCGAAGGGAAACATACGAAATTGGGTGGCATCATTCAAGTAGCCCACTTCTTCGGAGATGGTACCGTCGCGATCGAGAAAAACTGCGGGACGTAGTACTGCGGGCTTAGGCAAGGTGCACCTCCGCGGAGGCGAGCCACGACTGCGCGGCAGTTGCAACGTTGGACGGCGAAATTCGTGTCATACAGCGATGATCGGTGGGGCATCTACGCAGGAAACACGGGCTGCAATACGGCTTTTCTTGAACGATGGTACAGCGCGGCGTGACTGGGGCCGTGCCGAGCGGATCGGTGGGGCCGAAAATCGCGACGACTGGCAACCCGACAGAAGAGGCAACGTGCATGGCGCCGGAATCATTGCCGACAAAGAGATGGCACTGCGACAGGAGCGCGGGAAGGTCTGCGATCGCGGTTTTCCCGGTGAGATCGATAGGTGCGCTGTGCATCGCGGCGGTGATGGCGGAGGAAACGGGTGTTTCCGCCACGGTGCCGAATAAAATAATCTGGGCGTCCGATTCCGCGACCAAGCGGTTCGCAACCTCCGCAAAACGCTCTGGCGGCCAGCACTTCGCCGAGCCGTACGAGGCCCCGGCGCCGATGGCGACGCGCAACCTACCGGGTTGCGCCCCGGAGGATAGCAATCGGTCGGCCGCCGAGCGCCTCGCCTGCGGCTCAACTTTCAGAGCGATATAGGGTTCATGCGTCAGCTTGTCGAGCCATCCGGCTCGGCGGAGCAATTCGAGATAATAGAATTGTTCGTGCGCTGGGATTTCTCCCGGCTTGGGGACGGGCACCACTTTCGTCAGAAGAAAGCGGCGGCCATCGCGCGCGTAGCCGATGCGCTCCGGGATGCCGGCGCGCCACGCGAGCCAAGCGGCGTCGAAAGCGTTTTGCAGGAGGAGAGCCACATCGAATTTTTGTGAGCGCAATTCTCGGGCGAGCTGTTCGCCGCCAAAAACACCTGCGTGTTCGCCGCGAGGGTCGTAGGCGACAAGCTGGTCGCAGATTTGCTGACCGCGATAGATGTCAGACACATAGGGCCGCGCAACGACGGCGATGTGCGCGTCAGGAAATCTTTTGCGAACTGCACGCAATGCTGGCAACGCCATGATCGCGTCGCCGACCCAGTTCGTTGCGCGTATTAGAATTTTCACGCCGCTACCCCGCGGCGCATTTTTAATATTCTGTCGATCGCTGCCGCCAGTTCACTTTCGGCGGTGAAAACAAGATCGATCACAGCCACCCAAACCGTCATCCGGAAAGCCGAAGCAGGCAGGTTCGCCGCGTCTTTTTCGGTGGTCACGAATGCTGTGGCTTTCGAAAGCCCGGCGTCCCGCTGAAGCCGTTGCACGTCACGCGCAGAATATTTGTGATGATCGGTGAAGGCTTTTTGTTGAACGACCGGCACGTGCCACCGGGCCAGATCGGCGAAAAACGCGTCCGGATTGCCGATACCACAAAAAGCAAAGAAGGGCCCTGGACCAGTTTCGGTGACGTAGCGTGATTCGTCCTTGGATTCAAGTCGTCGAAAACCCAGTAATCGTGTTTGAGCACAGAAGATGCAAAACTTATGAGCGTCGCGAACTTCAATGGAAGGAAGCTCGAACTTGCGCGAAACGACCAAGATATCGGCACGCCGACAGGCTGCGATTGGCTCCCGAAGTAGACCCGCCGGCAGCAGCCACTCGTCCTTCAGCTTCCGCGAGCCGTCCAGCATCACGATATCCAGATCGCGTGCGAGTTGAAGGTGCTGAAATCCATCGTCCAGTAGAAAAACATCAATCTCGTGCTGAGACTCGAGCCGTCGGCCGGATTCGTAACGATTCGGACCGACACCAAATCTGACGCGGTCACGAAGGCGATGTCTTAGCAACTCGACTTCATCACTGGTTCCGTCGGAACCCCTGTATCCTCTGCTTAGAATCGCGACCTTCTTTCCTTCGGCTATAAACTTTTCCGCAAGCCAAAGCACCATCGGGGTCTTGCCGGTTCCACCTGCCGTCAAATTCCCTACGCTGATAACCGTGCCCTGCAAACGCTTCGCCTTGAGGAGGCCCTTGGCGTAGAGCGATTTTCGAAAGCTGACACACCCGCCATAAGCCCGCGAGACTGGCCACAGGGCGATGGCTAGCGGCCGCGGAATGTTCATCGCGCCGCACCTTCCAGGTATTTGGCGATTTCGGCGAGAGCTCGAGCTGTGGCCCCCCGGCTGTCGTCCACCAGACGCTTGGCGGCTTCGCCCATCTGGCGCTTTCGCTCTGGATCGCGCAACAATTCGATCCACGCAACGCCTGCGTCCTCTGGGCTTTCGACCTGCACGGCGGCTTTCGCGGCGACAAAGCGCGAGGCGATCTCCGCAAAGTTTTCCATCCAAGGGCCGAAGACGGGGATTTTGCCAAACGCCGCAGGCTCCAAAATGTTATGGCCGCCCGATTCCACCAGGGAGCCACCAACGAAGGCGCCGTCGGCAAGTTGATAGAGCGAAGCCAATTCGCCGATGCTGTCCAGTAGCAGCACGGTTACGTCATCGGTGATCGAAGCTGCCGCGGGCGAGGGTCCGGAGGCCTCTGCGTTCCCGTTTCTGGGAATGGGAAGTTCCGAGCGGCGAAGAAATTTGCGCCTCGATTCGTGAATGAAGTCGGCAGCTTCCTGAAAATGTTCCGGCTTTCGCGGGGCCAGCACCAACAACGCGCGAGGAAATTCTCCCTGCACAACGCCAAAAGCAATTAGTGCCAGCGGTTCCTCGGTTGCTACAACGCTTCCGGCCACGATGATCGGATGGCGTCCGCGACGCTGCGCTTCTGCTTCGAGCCAACGTGAAAGGGGAGTGGGTAAAGGCAAGGCTTGATCGTATTTCAGGTTGCCGCTGACACTGACGCGGTCAGCCGGTGCCCCGAGCAAGCGGATGCGGTCGGCATCGGCCTGGCTCTGCATCAGAAAAGCGCTGGCGTTGCCAAGGGCGCTCCGAAGAAAGGGCCGCAGGAAGAAGGCGAATTTTCGCAAATAGTTCTGGTATCGAGAAAATGATCGATCCGAAATCCGTCCGCTGACGAAGACTACAGGAATCTTGTTGCGCCCAGCTTGTCGAAGAAAGTTGGGCCAGATCTCTGTCTCCAGTACCACGACCAGCTCCGGCCGCACCGCTCGTAGCGCGCGACGGACGCAAAACGTCCAGTCGAGCGGAAAATAAATAACCGCGTCGGCAAAACGCATTCGCTCTCTCGCCAGTGCCTGCCCGGTGATGGTAGTCGTAGAAATAATTAGCGGCCGCCCTGGGTAGGTTTGCTTCAATTTTTGCGCGAGCGCGACGCCGGAAAGCACCTCGCCGACCGACACCGCATGGACCCAGATTGCCCCTGGCCTGTCCGCCGACAGCTGGCCCAGTGATGGAAACAAGAATCCGAGACGCTCACGGACATTGGAAAGATATTTTCCGTGCCGTAGACCCTGGATCAGCCAATACGGCAAGAGCAAAAGGGCGGCGAAGCCCATGAGGAGGCTGTAAACGAAATACACTAAATATGGCTCCGGTCCTTACCCTGCGATAATGCCCACCCGCTGCCGAAGCGCAGGGCAACCCTGATCATCCCCCAGGAATCGAAGGCGTCGTGATGAGAAAGGTCTATTATAGCCTGATGCGAAACCCGGCCATCGCACTTCCCTTCGTTGTTGTGTGCGCCTTCGCGGGCGGACTCCACGGCTGGCCGCAGCAGACGTCGCTGAAAACCGCGTCGCTGGAATCGCATGAAGGCTTGACGATCTCCGCTTTGCCTTGGACTGATCCCTCACAATACAAAGAAAAGTTCTCGAAGAAATCTCCGTACGCCGGCGGGGTTTTGGCCGTACAGGTGGCGTTTCGAAACGATTCCGACGAGAGCGTACGTGTAAACCTCGAACGCATTCGCCTCACCGTGCAGCTCGGTGACGACAACCGCCAGGAGGTGGCGTCCCTTAATTCGGAAGAGCTAGCTGACGCGGTGCTGAAGCCCAAGGTGAAAGATCCTACAAAGCGGCCGAGGCTTCCCCTTCCGGTGGGTGGCGGTTCCAAGGGCGGCCGAGATAAACACTGGACCGAGTTGCAAACCGAGGCGCAAAACGCCAGCGTGCCCACCAGCGTGGTGGCGGCGCACAGTACGGTGCAAGGCTTGCTCTACTTCGACCTGCAAGACCAATTCGACCTTCTGCAGAATGCACATCTTTACGTGCCTCAACTCATGCAAATGACGAGCGGCCGAGCCATTACGTTCTTCGATATCGACCTGAGCCGCCGCGGACCTCAGTAGCCAACGTCGACTTCCGCGGCTAGATGCAAAGCAATTCTGCGACCTCTCGTTTTCCAAGGAAATTTGCGTTTGTTTGCGCGTCCCATCTCCGTCAGCTAACATGACTGAGCAACGACTCTCGATCCCAACGGACCCATGCTGACTCTTCTCGATCAATTAAATCCAGAACAACGCCGCGCCGCCGAAACCACCGAAGGACCGGTGTTGATACTCGCCGGAGCGGGCACCGGTAAGACGCGCGCCATTACATTTCGTATGGCAAATCTGATCGCTAGTGGCGTGCCTGCAGACGCAATTCTCGCGGTGACCTTTACCAATAAGGCGGCGGAAGAGATGCGCAATCGCGTGTCGGACTTACTGCTGCGCGCCGGTGTGCCGCCGTCGCAACCCTGGCTTTCGACATTCCATTCGCTGTGTGCGCGCCTGCTGCGTCGCGAAGCCCCCAGCGCCGGCCTTCCACGCGATTTCGCCATCTATGACACCGACGACCAGCTTGCGGCCGTCAAGCTGGCGATGACCAAGCTCGCCGTCGAAGACGACAGCCTGACGTCACGGAATGTGCTCAGCGCGATCAGCTATGCGAAAAATCAGGCACTATCGCCCGGGAAGATGCGCAGCGAGGCCATTGGCCAGGACGGGCGTCGCGTCGCCGATATCTACGCTGAATATGAGAAATTGCTACACCAGAGCAAAGCGCTCGATTTTGATGATTTGCTGCTGCGGTCAGTTCGGCTGCTTCGCGAATCACCAGCGGTACGCGAAAAGTGGCAGGCGAGGTTCCAATACATTCACGTCGACGAGTATCAGGACACCAATCGTGTGCAGTACGAGCTGATGCGGCTACTCACCGGTCCGCAACAAAACGTTTGCGTCGTCGGTGACGAGGATCAATCGATTTACCGCTGGCGCGGGGCCGACGTATCGATCCTGACGAGCTTTTCGCGAGACTTTCCTGCCGCAGCAGTGATCAAGCTGGAGCGCAACTACCGGTCGACCCAAAACATTTTGGACGCCGCGGGCGCGGTCGTGGCCAACAATCCGGACCGGCTGGGTAAGTCTCTGAGCGCCGAAAACGGCGGCGGGGTCAACCTGAAATATTTCGAAGGACGCGACGCGAATGGCGAAGCCGAGTTCGTAGCCGGAGAGCTCACGCGTATTCTTGACGACGATTCGTCGTTAACTTGCGCGGTCGAGTACCGGACCAACTTTCAGTCGCGCGCGTTCGAAGAAGTCTTCCGCCGCCGCGGCATTCGCTACAAGCTGGTCGGCGGCTTCAGCTTTTACAATCGCGCCGAAGTAAAAGACGCCTTGGCTTACGTGCGCCTTGCCATGCACCCGGAGGACGACGTCTCGCTGTTGCGCGTGCTGAACGTGCCGCCCCGTGGTATCGGCAAGACCACTGTGGACGCTCTCCGCGAAACCGCACGGCTCGATGGCTCCTCGCTCTGGAACGCTATTGCGAAGCACGTGTCAGGCGCGTCGGCGGGCCGCGCGATCGCGCCGCTCCGCGCTTTTCAAGAAATAATCACCAAGCTCCAGGGAAATCTGGCCAAACTTGGCCCTGCGGACTTCCTGCGCAGCGTGCTCGATGACACCGGCTACATGGAGATGTTGAAAGATCGCAACACTCCCGACGATGTTGCCCGCATTGAAAACCTTGAAGAACTGGTCCGCGCCGTAGCCGAAAGCTCCGAAGCCGGCGAAGAATTCTCTGACTTCCTCGATGCCGCCGCGCTCGTCAGCGATGCCGATTCCTTCGAGGGCAAACCCGGGGCCACACTGATCACTCTCCACAGCACCAAGGGGCTGGAGTTTGATCACGTCTTCCTCACCGGCATGGAAGAAGGCATCTGCCCGCACAGCCGCTCGTTCAATGATGACAAGGGTCTCGAAGAAGAGCGCCGCCTGGTTTACGTAGGCATGACCCGAGCGCGCAAATCACTCACTCTCACACGCGCGGTTTACCGGCGCGTGTTCGGCAACGAGCAGCAGCTTCGCGCTTCCCTGCCTTCGCGGTTCCTCACCGAAATTCCCAGTGAACTGGTGGACACCGCCCGTGGCTCCATGGCGGAAATCGGCGCGACCCGACGCTATGAGCCCGATCCGGAATATTCTTACTCCCCTGAGGAATTTCTCAGGCGTGTGCGAGGCAAGCCGGCTCCCTCGGCGCCGCTGCCGCGCCGCCCAAGTAGCCCATCCGTTTCTTTCGGTCGCGCAGGCATGAAACGCGGCGCGAGCTCCGATCCGCTTCTCGGCCAAAAAGTGCGCCACCCGGAATACGGCGTAGGCACGGTTGTTGGCGTTGAAGGCGAAGACGACGATCGCAAACTCGCCGTGACTTTTCCCGGCCGCGGCACAAAAAAATTCATCGAGCGTTACGCCCAGCTCACCCAGATGTGAGCGAGAGTCACCCCTGTTGCGCGTCAGAGCCTCTCAAGGTACATTGAGGCGCGCTTTCATCCTTCAATGCACAGCGTATCCGGCGGGGGCATGCTTCGCGTTTGCCCGGATACGATCGGAGACTACGGGTGGGATCACAGCTCTTCAATTGTAAGAGTATCGATCAGCTTCTATCGGACTCCGAAAACGCCGAAGTTAAACTAAAGAAATCTCTAGGTTGGCTTAGCCTGACGTCCCTCGGCATCGGGGCGGTGATCGGCTCCGGCATCTTCACCATCGTCGGCACCGCTATCGCCGGCCAAAAACTGCAAGTGGCTTCGATCCTGAACGCGCCCCTGCTGGAGTACTTGATCTACCACTCCGCATCGTTTGGCCGCCCCGGAGCCGGACCAGCGATCGCCCTTTCTTTCGTCCTTGTCGCCATTGTTTGCGGCTTTGCCTCGGTCTGCTACGCCGAGCTCGCTGCCATGATTCCCATTGCGGGCAGTGCGTACACCTATACCTACGCCACGATGGGCGAGCTCATTGCCTGGATCATCGGCTGGGACCTCATTCTGGAATACGCCGTCAGCAACATGGCCGTCAGCGTGGGTTTCTCCCAGCACATCGTCAACCTGCTGGATTGGTTCGGCCTGCATCCCGATCCCCGATGGATTTCTCCCGCGTATTTGCCTGGCGGATTATCGGATCTCGAGGGAAACGTGCTCTACGCGCCGGGATGGCACTTCGGCTTCAATTGGCCCGCCTTCATCATCGTGATGATCCTCACGGTAATCCTGGTTCGCGGCATCCGAGAGTCGGCAGAGACCAACAACGTCATGGTCTTACTGAAGATCGTGGCCATTTTGGTTTTCATTGGATTTACGTCGCGTTTCATTCATCCGGCAAATTGGCATCCGTTCGCGCCCAATGGCTGGCCCGGAGTTCTCACCGGCGGCTCGATCGTCTTTTTCACTTACATTGGATTCGATTCCGTCTCCACCGCCGCGGAAGAATGCAAGAATCCGCAGCGTGACGTGCCCATCGGCATCATCGCGACTCTGATCATCTGCACCCTTCTGTACATCGGGGTCGTCGTCGTGCTCACGGGACTGGTGCCCTGGCAAACGCTGGTCGACGATGCCGCGCCGGTGGTCAACACGCTGAAGAAGCTTCATTTCACGGGCGTCCGCCTCGTCGTCCTTCTCGGCGCGCTGATGGGCATGATCTCTTCCCTGTTGGTCTTCCAACTTGGTCAAGCCCGCGTGTGGTTCGCCATGTCGCGCGATGGCTTGCTTCCCCGCATCTTCAGCCGCGTCCACCCGCGCTTTTGCACACCGGATTTTTCAACATGGATGGCGGGTTTCGTCGTCGGGATACCTGCGGGTCTCCTGGACATCGGAACACTCGCCGATCTTTCCAACATCGGCACGCTTTTCGCCTTCGCGTTGGTTGCCGCCGGCGTCTTGATCCTTCGTTATCGCGAGCCGAACCGCAAGCGCGCCTTCCGTGCGCCGGGCGGCCCGCTGGCTCCTATCATTACCATCGTGACGTGTCTTCTGTTGATGGCGGGCCTGCCGATCACCAACTGGATCCGATTCTTCGTATGGATGGCCATCGGTCTCATGTTCTACTACAACTACGGACGTAAGCGCAGCACCCTGCGCTCCGCGAATCAGGCATAGAGGAATCCGTGATGGAGGAGCGCATCTCCAAATTGTCGCCACAGACGGCAATCATTTTTTTCAGCGCCGTGGTCGTGTTCGCGTTCACCCCCGGCCAAGCGTTCGCTTGGGGCGCTAATGCCCAGAAGATCGTGGTCAACAAAGCCGTCGATACTCTCCCGCCTGACGTGCGAGTCTTTTTCGATGCAAACCGCGCGTTTCTCGTGCTGCACGTAAACGATCCGTTGGACGCCGAGGCCAAAACGCCGAGCGAGAAGCACAATCACTTCGTTTATCTCGACAAGTACGGCCGCTTCCCGTTCACCACGCTTCCCCGAGTCTACAAAGCTGCCGTCGCCAAGTATGGTAAGTCGAAGCTGGAATCCACCGGCCTCCTGCCCTGGCAAATCGGCGTCTACAACGCAAAGCTCACCGAGGCGTTGAAGCTCGGCCGCTGGGACGAAGCCAAGCTCGACGCGGCCATCTTGGCGGGCTACGTCTCCGAAGCGCACGATCCCTTTAACACCACCGAAAATTTCGACGGCCACCTTACCCTCCAGAATGGCATCAACGAACGCTTCGGCGTGACGCTAATCGACCGCTTCTCCTCGTTCTTTCCCATGCGCCCGAACGATGCATCCTTCATCAGCGACCCTACCGACCACGCGTTCGAATCCTGCCTGAGCGCCCACAGCTCTCTGGAGTCGATCCTACTCGCAGACCGCAACGCTCGCCTCCCCGGCAAATCGTATGACGACGAATATTTCGACCGCTTCTACAACCTGACCGCAGCTACCTTGATCCACCAGCTCTCCGACGCCGCCACCGACGTCGGCTCCTACTGGCTGACCGCGTGGATCAACGCCGGCCGCCCTCAACTTCCCCACTGATCCGCATTCGTCCTCCGAGGATCCGCAATTGCTGCTCGCCATTCCTGTAGCCGCCCTGTTCGAGACGGCGGGTGCAAGCTCCCAGCCCGCAACTTTCGTGCGGCCATCTCACTCTGCTAGACTTCCACATGGCCGCAGACCGTTTCTCGCAAAACATAGCCAAGCTCCCCAAAGCTGAATTGCACCTCCATCTAGAAGGCTCGATCCAACCCACGACGGTTTGCGCTTTGACGAGGATGCACGGCGTGGTCTTCACCGAAGCCGAAGTCCGCCAAAAATACGCCTACCAAAATTTCGGCGAGTTCCTCGAAGTCTTCAAGTGGGTCACGTCGTTTCTGCGCGAGCCGCATGACTACGCCCTCGTCACCCGCGACCTGGGCGAGCATCTCCTGTCGCAAGGCATCGTCTACGCCGAGGTCACCCTCTCGATCGGGATCATGATCCTGCGCAAGCAAATCCCTGAAGCCAACTTCGAGGCTATACAGGCCGCCGCCGAGCCTTTCGAAAAACGCGGTTTGCGCATGAATTTCATTTTCGACGCCGTCCGCCAATTCGGCACGGAAGCCGCCATGCAAGTAGTCCTCGCCGCCGAGCGTGCCAACTCCAAATCCATCGTGGCTTTCGGCATTGGCGGCGACGAACTGGCTATCCACACGAAGGAATTCCGCGCCGTCTACGACAAAGCCGCCGAAATAGGTCTGCGCCGTCTGATGCATGCCGGCGAAATCGGCGGGCCGGAAAAAATCCGCGAAGCCGTCGAACTCCTTGGCGCGGAAAGAATCGGGCACGGAATCGCCGCCGTCCACGATCCCGAGCTGATGGATTTCCTGGCTGACCGCCGCATCCCCCTCGAAATTTGTCCGCAGAGCAACATTCGCACTGGCGCTCTTTCCGGGCAATTGGGCCGCAAGAACGCCCAAATTGAGCACCACCCGCTTCCCAAACTATTCCGCCACGGAATACCAGTGGTTCTGTCGACGGACGATCCCGCCATGTTTCATACAACGCTGCTCGATGAATACGAAAACGCGCGCCGCATGGGACTCAGTGAAAGCGAATTGCTCCGGTTGGTTCAAGCAAGCTTTGACCACGCTTTTCTCCCGGCCGCAGAAAAATGCACGCTGGGAGCCACGCCGTAACCTCCACGTCTCAAATCCAGACGCGGGTTTTCCATCCGTGACGTAAGAAGTTCCTGTTCCGACACGCGACGGGTCGTAGCATACTTCCTCCGAGAGAAGCGGCCATGAAATTAAAGCTCATCACAACTGTCGTCGGGTTCTTAGCGTTCTCCCTTCCAACCTTTCCCCAAAGCGCCAAGCCCAGCGCCGGCGCGGGTCCACCGTCACACCCCTTCGCTCCTGCGAACCCAAACACGATTTTGAATCGCGATTTCAACAGCATGACCAAGACCGGGGCGCAAGGGAGACTACCTGACCGGAAGCGTCGCACTGGAGGGAGGCAGCCTTCCCTGGGATTCCATTCCAGTGACGGTAACCTGCGACGGGCAAATTCGCTACACCACGTCGACTTGATTCTTGCCAAAAAGGGAGATTCGGCCGGCGCTCTAGAGCACTTGCGCAACTGTCTAACCTACTTCCCACCCGGACCTGATCGGGATCTGGTGAAACAGCAAGTCGCACCCGTTCAGGCTCCCAAGTAACCCTCGACGCCCCAAACGGCATTAGCGCCTAACTAACGGCTATACTGCGCCCACTCAAGCCCGCATTTCCGGCACCAAGCCTGGCCCATACGAACTCCAAGCGCGGTTAGACGCAGGCGCATGGGCAAGGTCTATCGGACGCGCGGCACGCGGCCTATCAACATCAACTCATCCCGACCGTATCTCGCGGTGCGAACGCCGTATTCGCGGTGATCCCGAATGCTTCGAACATGCGCGCTTGGACCTGTTCGCACAACGCATTGATATCGTCTACACCCAGATTTGCAGGGCTTACTCGATACCGCAATTTCCTCTGGCCAACTGGAGTTTCCACGATGCGCAACACCGCATCCGCAAGCTCCTGCGGATTTCCAGCGGATTTCGTGAGGGCTCCGTTGATTTTGCCCGCTATCTCGTTTGCAACCCCATACGTCTCTGTTCGTGCCCGATCGCTAGCCCATACGATATTGCCGAAGACCGCTGTCTGATACGTTCCTGGCTCCACGATCGACGATTCGATCCCCTGTGGCGCCAACTCGTAGTGATACGCTTCCGCGAGCGCCTCCAGCGCGAACTTGCTGGCGCAGTAGAAACCAAATGTGGGAATCACCAATCGGCCCGCTCCGCTGCTGATGTGGAGCAACAAGCCGCGTTGCTGGCGCCGCATGTACGGCAGTACCGCGCGGTTGACCCGAACCGACCCAAGAAAATTCGTATCCATGATTTGAAGCGCCTGTTCGATGGTCGCCTCCTCCGCCAGGCCAATCAGCCCGTAGCCCGCATTGTTGATGGCCACATCCACTCGACCCGCCCGTGCCGCCGCCGTCTGGATCGCCCGCTCCACAGAATCATCGCGGGTGACGTCTAGCTCGAGTACTTGCAGAGACAGCCCTTCCCTTTCCGCCACCGCTCGGATCTCCGCGGCGTTCTTGGCGTTTCGCCCCTCCAGATCGCGCATCGTCGCAAATACCGTATGGCCGCGCCGCGCTAAGGTCTCTGCGATCATCCTGCCGAACCCGGTGCTCGACCCTGTGATCAATACCACCTGTTTCGAATCCATGTCACCCCCCCTATAAACAGACGATTGAACTACCGCGCGTGCCCCAATGGATTTGCCGTCCCGGCCTTTCTCGTCTCCGAACTACTCGAAGGCGAGCCACTCCGCGTCGTGCTCGATCGCGATCCTCTGCCGCAACGCAACGCGATCGACTATGCGGCGCAAATCGCAACGGGCTTGGCAGTCGCCCACGACAAGGACATCGTCCACCGCGATCTCAAGCCCGACAACCTCTTCATCTGCCGTGACGATCGCTTTCAGATTCTCGACTTCGTTCTCGCAAAGCTCGCAACAACTCATTGTTCTTATCGAAGGTCAGACCAAAGCAAGCCAGTTAGGCCTCGCTGTGCCATCGGTGGTGAAATGTTCTTCTACGTCCCCGTTTCGATGACGCAGGTCCCCAATGTTATACTGCCGACATGAAAGCACACGTCTGGGTCATGCCGAAGCGCACGGTCCTCGATCCACAGGGCCAAACCATCCACCACGCCCTCTCCGACCTCGGCTATGAAGCGGTCAAGGACGTTCGCCAAGGCAAGTTTTTCGTGCTGAATCTGGACGGCTGGAATCGCGACGAAGCCCAAGAGCAACTGGAACGCATCTCCAAGGAAGTCCTGACCAATCCAGTCATCGAGGAATACCGCTTCGAGATCGTCGAATAAGCGCCCCATCCCTGCTCCCCGCCGCAACCTCGCCATTGTAGGAACCGCTTTTCGTTTACCACGAGCCTCGAAGGGAAGCGGTAGCCTTCGCCTCCGATCTCTCCGGCATCCTTCCACCTTGGTAGCGGTCGCCGACGGTGACGGGCGCATTTTGACCTGGGAGCGGATGGCCTTGAAAAAACCATAGTACGCCGCGCCTAGTGACAACACGGTACGAACGTCCTTCTCGCAGGCTGCGAACTCCATGCTACGCTTTTACTATAGAGATCCAGGGTTAGGAGAACGTGCCGCATGTGCGGAATTGTCGGCTATATCGGATCCAAGAAAGTCGTCCCCGTCATCGTCGAAGGCTTGCGCAAGCTCGAATACCGCGGCTATGACTCCGCCGGAATCGCCGTGGTCACCAGGGAAGGCAAGCTCGAAATCCGCCGCGCCCCCGGCAAACTCCGAAACCTTGAAGAAGTCCTACAGAAATCGCCGATCGAAGGCACCTATGGAATCGGCCACACCCGCTGGGCCACCCACGGCCGCCCCACCGAGGAAAACGCCCACCCTCACCGCGATTGCACCGGTCAGATTGTTGTCGTCCACAACGGCATTATCGAGAATTATCTCGAGCTGAAAGAGCGGCTCCAGCGCGAAGGCCATAAGTTCGTCACCGAAACCGACACCGAGGTCGTCGCGCACCTCGTCGAGAAGAATTCGCAAGGTGGCGTCTGCCTGGAAGAAGCCGTCCGCCAATCGCTGAAGGAGCTCCGCGGGATCTACTCGCTGGTCTTTCTCTCGGCGAGAGAACCCCAAAAAATCGTCGCTGCGCGCTTCGGCCCGCCTTCCGTCATCGGCCTGGGCGAGGGCGAATATTTCGTCGCCAGCGACATTCCCGCCCTTCTCGAGCACACCCGGGAGATTTTCTTCCTCGCCGACGGTGACATTGCCGTCCTCACACCCCAGGGCGTCAGCGTAATGGATCACGACGGACGCCCCGTCAGCCGCCCCGCCCATCACGTCTCATGGGATCCCATCATGGCGGAAAAGGGCGGCTACAAGCATTTCATGCAAAAGGAAATCTTCGAGCAGCCGCGCGCCGTCCGCGACACCCTGCTCGGTCGCATTTCGCAGGACACTGGCAAAATCTTTCTCGGCGACATGCAAATCACCGAGCAGCAGTTCCGCGACTTTCAGCAGGTGCGCATCGTCGCTTGCGGTACCAGCTGGCACGCAGCCCTGGCCGGAAAGTTCATGATTGAGCGCCTCGCGCGCGTTCCCGTCGAGGTCGATTACGGCAGTGAGTTCCGCTATCGCGATCCCATCCTCGACTCGAAAACCCTTACCGTGTGCATTAGCCAGTCCGGCGAGACCGCCGACACGCTCGCCGGCCAGCGCGAAGCCAAGCTCAAAGGCTCGCCAACGCTCGCGATCTGCAACGTCATGGGATCCATGGTCACACGCGAAGCCGCGGGATCGATTCTCACGCACGCCGGTCCGGAAATCGGCGTCGCTTCCACGAAAGCCTTCACATCACAATTGACTGCGCTGCTCCTGCTCGCCGCGCACCTGGGCCAGATTCGCGGTAAGTTCACTGGCGAAGCTTCAAAAGGCCTTATGCAGGAATTCACGCGCATTCCCCACAAGATTGAGATGGTTCTGCAAGCCGAAGAAACCGGCGTGTACGAAACTCTCGCGCGCCAGCTTTTCCGCCACACCGATTTTCTGTATCTCGGACGGGGCATCCACTATCCCATCGCCCTCGAGGGCGCCCTCAAGCTCAAGGAAATTTCCTACATTCACGCCGAAGGCTATCCTGCCGGCGAAATGAAGCATGGCCCCAACGCCTTGATCGACGAAAATCTTCCGGTGGTGGTGCTTGCAACTCACGACGAATCCGATCCCGATTCCGTAACGCGCTACGAAAAAAGCGTATCCAACATTCAGGAAGTGAAAGCCCGCGACGGCATCGTGATTTCGGTCGTGACCGCAGGCGACAACCTCGCCCGCAAGTCCTCCGATCACGTGCTCGAAGTGCCTGCGGCTCCCGAGCTTCTAGCTCCGTTGCTCGAAATCATCCCGCTGCAGCTCCTGGCCTATCACATAGCTATCCGTCGCGGCTGCGACGTAGACCAACCCCGCAATCTAGCCAAATCCGTAACCGTGGAATAGCGCGCGTCCCATCCCGGCAACTCACGCTGTTGGAGGCGGGCTTCAGCACGTCCCGGCGAGCGATCACCGACTCGAGCATCGACTCCCCCGCGACAACACGCGCACCAATTTCCGGTAAACTACCGTTATGCCCCGTCGTATCCATGTGACCGTGTTTGCATTGCTGCTCTCGGTTTGTTCGACGCCCGCGCGTGCACAAACTGCCCCTGCCGCGTCCGCCCTCCTGCGCGAGATCCGCGCCGAAGGTCTAAAATCTTTACCCGAACCGCAATTCGCCGCCATCAGTGGTTTGCAAATCGGCGCGCAGGCCGGCCGCGACGAGCTGCAAGGCGCCGCCGACAAATTGGTGCAGAGCGGCCTCTTCGCCCACGTGAGATACAATTTTCAATCGCGCCCCGACGGCCTGGTCGTCACCTTCTACGTCGAAGAAGCCCAGCGCATTCCCGCCTACTTCGATAATCTCCCGTGGTTCACTGACGGCGAGCTGAACGATGCCATTCATGCGAAACTCCCCTTCTACGACGGGACGTTGCCCGCCGCTGGCGCGGTGGTCGATCAAGCCGCCGAAGCAGCCGGCGAGTTCCTGGCCACCCACGGCCTGCAAGCGGCCATCGAACATCAAGTCATCGCCAATCCGAACGGCGACGGCAATGTCCAGGAATTTCACATTGACGGCGCTGCGCTCAAAATCTCCAGCCTGGAATTCAGCGACGCCAGCCTCAATTCCTCGAAAATGGTTCAGCAGGAGCTAGCCGAACTAAAGGGTAAGCCGTATTCCCGTATGGCGATCGATCTCTTCCTCACCGAGCAAGTGCGCCCGCTCTATCAGAAGCAAGGCTACCTGCGTGCCAAGCTCGGTCCACCCGAAATTCGTCTCACCGGAAATCCCAATCAAAAACTTCCCGAACAGATTCCGGTCTTCGTTCCTGTCACACCCGGCGCGAATTACAGATGGAAAGGTGTCGAGTGGTCCGGCAACTCGCTTCTGTCATCGAACACGCTGACGAGTGATCTCGGGCTGAAAGACGGTGATATCGCTGACGGCATGGCCATTGAAGCAGGGCTCGACCGCGTGCGCGAGGAATACGGACATATTGGCTACCTCGAGGCAAAAGTCGACCCGCTGCCATCCTACGACGATCAAGCACACACGCTGGCCTACAAAGTGCGCATCGAAGAAGGCAAGGCTTACAAATTCGGTGCGCTCACGATCACTGGCTTGTCGCCAACCGCAGAAAAACGCCTGCGCGACGCATGGACCATTCCCCAGGGTGAACTGTTCGACAAAGCTGTATTCGAGGACTTCTTAACCAAGCTGGAATCCAAGCCTGCGGACATCTTTCGCAGTCTCCCAGTGCACTACGAAAACGTTGGGCACTGGATTCAAACCGACGAAGCCAATCACACCGTCGACGTTCTCCTCGACTTCAAGTAATCAGGTTCCCGCGACGGTAAGTCCGATCACGCCTACAAGCACTGTTCGCCAGCAACCTTGGTAGCCCGGCTTTCTGCCAGCTCTGTCGATCCCTCCTACCCAGCACCGAAGCCAAATCGCGTTCGTAAACATCGAAGTAGGGTAAGCGCGGGTTGCGTCAAGTCGTGGACGTTCGTTGCGCGCGATGTGTGCGGCAACACGCACTCAAGTATTCTCTTTGCGGTATACTCATACTCGGATGGCCGCTATTGTTCAAATCCGGGCAGTGGATGCTTCCAGCGGATCCGCTGAAGAAAAAGAACGCCAACTGCTAGCAAAACTGGCCGAAATCCCGGCTCTTATCGTCGCGCTTTCCGGCGGCGCCGACTCCGCCTACCTCGCATGGGCCGCGCAACGCGTCCTAGGCGACCGCGCCCTCTCGGTTACCGCCCTCTCTCCGAGCTATTCCGCGCACGATCGCAATGTCCTCGAAGAATTCGTTCGCGCGCAAAGCATCCATCACGAATTCGTGGAAACCCACGAGATGGAAAACCCCGCGTATCGAGCCAACGCTGCCGACCGCTGTTTTTTCTGCAAGGACGAACTGTTCTCCGTCCTCGACGCACTCGCGCTACAGCGCGGCTTCACGGCTACCGCGTACGGCGTAAACGCGGACGACACGCTCGACTTTCGCCCTGGCCATCGCGCCGCGAGAGAGCATCGCGTCCTCGCCCCCCTTCTCGACGTCGGAATGCGCAAGTCAGAAATTCGCGCGCTTTCGCAACGTGCGGGATTGCCCACATGGGATCGCCCGGCCTCCGCGTGTCTCGCTTCGCGCGTGCCCTACGGAACCGAAGTAACCCCTGAACGACTGTCTCTGGTCGAACGCGGGGAAGCCGCACTGCGCGACTTGGGTTTCCGCCAATTCCGCGTTCGCCTGCATGACAAGCTCGCGCGCGTCGAAATCGCTCCCGACGAAATGCCGCGAGCGCTCACTCCAGAAATGGCTACGGCGATCGCCAAGGAACTCAAGGCTGCGGGCTTCGCCTACGTATCGCTGGACCTCGAAGGCTATCGCCAAGGCTCACTCAACGAGACCCTCAAGCGACCGGAACACTCTTGAGTCAAACCACTTCCCGGAACATAATCTCCCATTCTACGTATCTATTGTGAGCGCCAAGTCGCGCAGATACTCCCGCCGGCCTTGAGGAACGAAGGGTCTGCGTAACTTGAGTGCCGGCCATCAATCGTGAAGATAGGCGCTCGGCCACAGTCCGAGGAGAAAGAAAACAATGCGCCATAAAATCGCCGCACCGATGATTCTCATCCTCGCATCGCTGGCCCTCGCCAGCGCAGGCTGTGCCATGGGCCCGGCCGCAAGCGGCAGTTTCGACCGCACGCTGACTGTTACCGCCCCGATCCGCCTCGAGCTCGCCAACGCGTCCGGCAACGTTTCCATCACCGGCAGCGCCGACAACAAAGTCCACGTCCACGCGGAAGTGCGCTCCTCGGGCGTAGGCTTCGACAGCCCACAAAAACGTCTCGACGAGATCGTAAGTAACCCCCCGATCGAACAGAAGGGCGACACCATTCGCATCGGCAAAGACATCAGCCGCGTCCGGAACGTTTCAATTTCCTACGTGATCGAAGTCCCGCACGACACCGAAGTCAGTACCCAAGTAGCCTCCGGCTCGCAAACCATCGTGAACGTTCGCGGCCCCGTGAAAGCCGAAGCCGCCTCCGGGTCGATTCGCGTCGACCACATCGATCGCCAGACGCAGCTCAATACCCTCAGCGGTTCGATCGACGCACAGAACATCGGTGACGATCTGCGTGCCTCCAGTGCCTCCGGCAGCGTCACCGCCGCGAACATCAAAGGCGATGTGCGCACCAGTGCGCTGTCCGGCACAACGCAAATTTCGCGACCCGATGGCCGCGTGGATGCCGACACCGCCAGCGGCACCGTGGAAGTGCAAGGCGCCACTCGCGACGTCAAAGCTCACGCGGCTTCCGGACGCGTGGACGTGCAGGGAAATCCGAATGCCAGCAGCTATTGGGACTTGAAGACAGTTTCCGGAGTCGTGCAGCTCGGTGTGCCGTCGAACGCAAATTTTCATTTGTCCGCCGAAGCTGTCTCCGGACAAATCAAGACCGATGTGCCGATCGTGATCGAAGAGCAAGGCAAGCATTCTTTGCGCGCGCGCATGGGCAATGGCGGAGGCCGGGTCGAAGTCCGTACCATCTCCGGCGAAATCCGCGTCCGCGCGTCCTGACATTCCCTCGGTGCACGCTCGCCCATTCCCTTGCGGCGTGCTCGCATTCCCTTGTAGGGGCGCAGCATTGCCGTGCCCCTGCTTGCGCGGGCCAACACACCTGGCTCCAACCCCTTTTATCTTACGAATTTTCTCCTCTCGCCATGCACGATCCCGCCTATTTTGCATAGAATGGGACCTGATGCCGCTCTCCCGTAAACACCTCGCTCCTTTTTGCGTCACCGCGTTAGTGCTACTGCTCGCGCCCGTGATGCGCGCAGCACTGCCACAAAATACTTCTCAATCTTCTACCCCGAAGTCGTCCGAAAAGCAGTCGGCACAACAAAAATCTCCCTCACGCGACGAAGAATTCCAGCAAGCCATCGACAGTGCCGGCAACGATCGCGCCGCCTTGGTCCGCAATCTCGAAGCCTTCCTGAAGAAATATCCGGAAGCGCCCCAACGCGTCCGAATCTACCGCGCTTTGGTCGAAGCAACCCTGCAACTCCGAGACACGACGCGGGCTGCCGACTATGCCGAGCGCATCGTTTCCCTGGCCCCCGACGATATGTCCATGACGCTGGTTGCGATTCAGCTCCTCGAGCGCAATGGCGACGAAGCCGGGCTTCGCCGCGCCACAAACTACTCCACGCGCGTTCTGGAATACATTGACCGCGGCAACGATGAGAAATCGCCGAAGATTTCAAAAGAAGAATGGGAAACGAGCAAGAAACACGACCGCATGACCGTTCTGCTGCTTCGCGGCCGCTTGTATCTGAAGCTTCACGAAACATCGAAGGCGCAGAAAGACTTCGAAGACAGCTACGGGTTCGAGGCCAGCTCCGGAGCCGCTGAAAAGCTGGGCGAAATCGCCGAGTTAAACAAGGATTTGCCGCGTGCAATTCAGCAATATGCCCGCGCGTTCGCCCTTGCCGACGGTTCGAAAACTACTCCGGGCCGCCGTGAAATCCGCCAGAATCTCGGCAACGTTTGGCGCTTGGCGCACGGCTCCGACGAGGGTTTGGGCGAATATGTCCTGCGCACCTACGATGAAGTTGCCGCCGCGCCAGGCAAGCCGAACACGGCAAAGAATACAGGCGCCAAGGAGCCGTTCGAATTCATCTTGCGCCGCGTCCCCGACGGCGGCACGTTGCCGCTGTCCGCGGAAAAAGGGAAAATCCTGGTCGTGAATTTCTGGGCGACGTGGTGCGGTCCGTGCCGCGCTCTGGAACCCGTCTTCGACCGTGTGGCTATCGACTTCCATCAGAGTCACGATGTTTTGTTCCTGGCGGCGGATTGCGACGAAGACGAGACGCTGGTCCCGCCGTACGTCAAGGAGGTGAAACCCCAAACTACGGTGGTCTTTGCCGACGGGCTCGACCGGCTCTTCGACGTCAACTCCTTCCCTACAGTGGTCATCATCGATCGCGCCGGAAAAATCATCTACCGCGGTGAAGGCTACGACGAAGTGACTTTTCGACAATCGCTAACCGCGGCGATTCATCAGGCACTAGACGCAGCCGCCGCAAGTCGCAATCCTTGACGAGCAGGGCGGTGCGTTGGCTCCGTTGCCAGCCTCTCCTCAAAGCAGCTCACCGCAAAAGCAAGCTATTTCGTGGCAACATCACGGCGCCATATCCGGGCTGTACGTATCCACGAAATCGATAAAATCCGAAACCTCCGCCATCTCCTTGCCCACGAATCGAACCGTGTGCGAATCCACTCGTTCCACGATCCGCAAGTAGGTCAGCATTTCGGCCGGCGTGTAGTTCTTAAACGTAATTTCCAGGATGATGGGCGTTTTGATGACGAGCGGTTTGAAATCGTGCATCCGTGTGAACGCCGCTTGCGCGCCGGCCTGGATCCTCTCGACGGCGGCATCGGGCGTCAGCGTCTCCGCAGAATGAAACCCTAATGCCCTTTTCGTTTCGACCGTTTCGAGATTGCCCACGCGCGATTTCAGTTCGGCCATCGCGACATCGTCTCCCGAAGCGAAAATCACCGGCACACCCAACGCTCCCGCGTATGCCGCATTGAATTCGCCCTCACTGACGGCACTGCCATTCAGGATGACCTTCGCCAAGTGCGCGCTGGACATCGTATGTGCGCGCACACCGTGCGGATTCGTAGTCGACGCGTGATAGCCCACAAACAACGCCGCGTCAAAGGTCGCGTCCAGACCCGCCATCATGCCACCGTGCCGCGGCCACGACCGCACAATCTTGACGTCGGTAGGAAACGATTCGACCAGCAAGTTTTCTCCGTTGCCGTGCGAATCGCTCACCACGATCTCGCTCGCGCCGGCATGCTTCGCCGCCTGAACTGCTGCGAGAGCTTCATTGGTCATGAAGCGGCGGAACCGATCATATTCGAAACCCGCCGGCGACAATTGGTCCGCCGTGACGGTGCCGGCGACACCTTCCATGTCGACCGAGATGTACACCTTCAATTTTGCGGCGGGCGTTGTCCCGCCATACGCAGATCCACGGGAAGCTACGCCGAACATCGCCAGACACCATACCAGTGCGGGCACGGACGCCGCTTTGGAGATTCGCAGAACCATTTTCCCTCCAAGAAGGAATGGATTTCAGGACGGGGAGTGTATCAGTTCGAAGCGGCGTTCGCGGAAGGAAACGCGAGAGCAACATCGCAGGCGGCGAGTATCGTGTTTACGTGGATGCGCACGGTGTCTTCGACGCGACGTGCGTAGCCCCCCGCCAGCGTTGTCGCCACGGGAATACCGCGACGGCGGGCTTCTTCGAAGACTTTGCGGTCGCGTTCGCTCAATCCCCGTTTCGAGAGCGACAAGCCCCCGAGTTGGTCCTCACAAAACGGATCGGCTCCGCCGACGTAGAAAACGATGTCCGGCTGGAAATCGTCGAGCGCTTTTTGCACCGCAGGAACCAGTTCGCCTAGATACTCCGTATCGTCGGCACGATCCCACATATTCAAATCGATATTGGAAGGCGGCTTGTGCGCCGGATAGTTGTTTTCCTGATGAATGGAAATGGTGAAGACCGATTCATCCCTGCTAAAGATAGACGCAGTTCCGTTGCCGTGATGCACGTCGGTATCGACGACCATGGCTTTGCGGACCGCGTTGTCAGCTTGCAGCCGCCGAATCGCAACGGCAACGTCGTGAATGGCGCAGAAGCCTTCGCCGTGGCCCGCGCACGCGTGATGGAATCCGCCGCCAAGATTCGCGCCGAATCCATCGCGTAAAGCGCGTTGCCCGGCAAGAATGGTGCCGCCGGCAGCAAGCCAAACGGCTTCGACGAGTTCGGGAGAATATGGGATTTCCAGTTTCATTACATCGCTGGCGGTCAGCGTGCCGGTCTTTAGCTTTCGGACCCAATCGGCGGTGTGGACGCGGAGGATGTCTTTATCGCTGGCGGGATCGGGACAGAGGAAGTCGTCCTTGCTCGCGATGCCTTCCACCAGGAGTGCTTCGGCGATCAGCTTAAACTTTTGCGACGGGAAAACGTGCGCGCCTAGATTCAGATCGTAGCGTTCGTGATAAATAAGCTTAAAAGGCAGCATAGCCGATCGCTTTTTAGTGCAGGGGCGTACTCAGCGCGCCCCTCCGGCGCAGTTCGTCGACGCTAGTTCTCTCGCTCCAAAATAAAATCGGGCAGCGTTAACAGGGCGCGGGCGTATTCGGAGTCGTTGCGGCCGTCGAGGCTGGCTTTGGCGCGGCGCGCGTAATCGTGGGCCAAGGTACGGACACGGTCGAGCGCGCCGGATTCGTGGACCAGCGCCACCAAAGTTTCTGGGCGGACCGAGTCGAATTCTTTCTCTTTCAGAATGCGGGCTACCAGTTCGCGCGCGTCGCGGTGACCGTTTTCCATGGCATAGATGAGCGGCAGCGTCACCTTGCCTTCTTTGAGATCGCTCAGGACGGGCTTTCCCAGTTGCTGCGCTGAGGCGGTGAAATCAAGGAGGTCATCGACGAGTTGAAAAGCCAAGCCGGCGTACCGACCATACTCGGCCAGGGCTAGTTCATCGGCGCCTTCGAGACCCCCGAGGACCGCGCCCAGGCGGGCACAGCCGCCAAACAGGCACGCGGTCTTGTACGTCGCGAGTTGAATCGCATCGTCCTCGGTGACGTCCATGCGGCCAATTTTCGCGAGTTGCAGAAGTTCGCCTTCGACCATTTTTTGCGTGAGATCGATCAGCACGTCGAGAATGCGGAAATTGCGCTCTTCCAGCGCCATCTGAAACGACTGCATATAGAGCCAGTCCCCGGCTAGGACGCTACGATGATTGCCCCACCTAGAATTCGCGGATGGACGCCCGCGGCGTGTGTCAGCGCTGTCGATTACGTCGTCGTGGATCAGCGTAGCGCTGTGGAGGAGTTCGACGACGGCGGCTAGCTTGATTGCGCTGGGGCCGCGGTGACCGGCATAGCGCGCCGAGAGAAGCAGGAGCGCGGGGCGCAGGCGTTTGCCGCCACCGCCCAGAAGATAAGAGGTGATTTCGGAGACGGGTTCGAAGGCAGTGGCGCTTTGTCGCGTCAGTTCGTCTTCCACGAGCACGAGGTCTTCTCTGACGAGATCGAAAATCTCCCTGGCTGTGAGCAGCGCGATGGCCTTCCTCCTGGCCTGCATGAACGACGTTCTGCGTGCGAGGCGCACAGTATCCTGTGCGACCGCGAAGCCGTCAATCTAATTAAGTCGACTTGAAGTCGACCTATTCAACCTTGGCGGCCACGGTCAAAGAACTTCTCTCCAGGGTTTAAAGACCATCCCGAGGAACCCTTTACGTCGGAGCCAAAGCTCCGACCCCCTAAAGAAGCCCCTGTTCCAGCTTGAAGAAGCGCCGGAAATTGGCAGCGGTCGCGGTGGCAATGTCTTCAGGCGCTAAGTTTCTCACACTCGCGATGGCCTTTGCTACCTCGCCTACGTAGGCGGGCTCATTGCGCTTGCCGCGGTAGCCTTGAGGGGCGAGGAACGGAGCGTCTGTCTCGATCAAAATCTTCTCGAGGGGCAGAGCTTTTGCAACGTCGCGAATGTTTGACGCTTTCGGATAGGTTGAATTGCCAGCAAAAGAGATCAGAAAGCCCATTTCTAGTCCGCGCTGCGCGTCTTCGAGCGTGCTGCTGAAGCAGTGTAGTATGCCGCCGAGGCCGGTCGGACGCCAGGATTCGTCGAGAACTTTGAGGGTGCCGGGCCAAGCGTCGCGGCAGTGGATGATGACCGGGAGTTTGGCTTGGTGGGCGAGCGCAAGTTGATCGCGGAAGACGCGGTCCTGGACCTCGCGTGGAGAGTGGTCGTAGAAATAGTCCAGGCCAATTTCGCCCCAGGCGATCACTTTGGGGTGCTTGGCCAATTGTGCGAGTTGATCGAGATGGCGCGGCGTAGCCAACTTCGCTTCGTGCGGGTGGATACCGATTGTGGCGAAGATCCAGTCGTGTTGTTCGGCGAAGGGGATGGCGGCGTCCAGTTTTTCAGGACCGGGCCCGGTGCCGATGGCCAGGATTGTTTGGACGCCTGCGGCTTTGGCGCGATCGAGCATGGCTTCGCGGTCTTCGGCGAATTGCGGAAAGTCGATGTGAGCGTGGGAGTCGATGAGTTGCATGGCGAAGTTGAATGTCGGCCGTCGCGTTGTAGGGGTGCAGCCTTGCTGCGCCCCAGCTAGCAAGGCCGCTAAATCTTGGCTCCCTCCGGGTTTTCGTTCTTCCGTCCGCTTCTCACGGGATACTCCGCAATATACCGAGCCGCGTTCGAGAGCTCCTCGCCCGCACGTATCACCCGCTCAGAATTCCAAGTTTCGCCGCTGAAGCGAAGTTTAATTGCTTTGAACGATCGGCAACCGCCGCCAGAGACCCCGGCGGCCCGCTACCCCGATCAAATTCACTGCGATGCATCTCCGTCCTGTATTTTCCCGGTGGAGGCAGAAGTTCGCTCAAGTCCTTTTGAGTGGTTCGGCGTGACGACGAACCAGTGTAGCTTCGCATTCGCGCCGTGAGAAGGAATCGCCAATTTGTGGCCCGGGTGGAGTCGTTGGTTGGGGATCATAAGATTGTTGACGCCTGGGCGCTCGGGGCGCAGCAGTGCTGCGCCCCCACAAGTGGCCGCCTGGCTATTTTAGTCGGGCGCCTACTTCTACTTCCTCGGCGAAGCTGGCTAGGACGGGTCGGCCTTCGGGGCCGACCGAGGCGGCTACGATCATGCCGTTGGATTCTACGCCGCGCAGTTTGCGAGGAGCCAGGTTGACAACCACCACGACCTTTCGGCCGATCAACGATTCCGGTTCGTAGTATTGGGCTATGCCCGCGCAGATTTGGCGGACTTCGGTGCCTATGTCTACCGTCAGCTTTAGGAGTTTGTCGGCGCCTACTATGCGCTCGGCGGTTTTTACCTGGCCTACGCGCATTTCGACCTTGGCAAAGTCTTCGATGCCGATTTTTTCGACCCCGGCTGGCGCGGCGGCCGGGGCTGCGCCTGTTGCCACGGGCGCGGCAGCTGGTGCGGCCGCGGCCGTCGGTGCTGGTTGCTTCTGTGCTTCTTGCTCCATGGATTCCATCCTCTCTATGGCTTCTGCTTTGTCGATGCGTGGGAAGAGCGCTTGCGATTTGCCTAGCGTCGTACCAGGTCTTAGTTGGCCCCAGCTCAAGCCCTCAAGATTTACCGAGCCTAGTTGCTGCGATTGACCCAGAAGAGCCCAAACTTTGGTCGTGCTCTCCGGCAAAACCGGGTACGTCAGGGCCGTGACTATGCGCAGGACTTCGGCGGTGGTCCACAGGATGGTGGCTCGGCGCTGTTGGTCTGCTTCGGAGTCGGTGAGCGCCCACGGTTGTTCAGTGGTCAGGTATTTATCGGTTGCGCTAATGACCGACCAGATCTCTTCCAAGGCTTTCGAGAAGCCTAGATGGTTGTATTGCTCCATGACTTCGCCGATGGCTCCCTGGGCTTGCTTGGCTAGAGCGTTGTCCTGCGGCTGAAGCGTGCCGGGTTTGGGAATTTTTCCGCCACAATTTTTCTCGATCATGGCCGCGGTGCGACTGGCTAGGTTGCCCAGGCCGTTGGCTAGGTCACTGTTGTAACGCTGCACCAGGGCTTCGTAGCTGAAATTGCCGTCTTGGCCGAAGACGGTGTCACGTAGTAGGTAATAACGTAGCGCGTCGAGGCCTAAGACGTGGACTATCGGGCGCGGCTTAACGACATTGCCGAGGGACTTGCTCATTTTGGCGCTGTCCATCAGAAGCCAGCCATGCGCCCAAATTTGTTTGGGGATTGGCAGGCCTGCGGCCATCAGGAAGGCGGGCCAGTAGACGGCGTGGAAACGGATGATCTCCTTGCCAACCAAGTGGAGATCAGCGGGCCAGAAACCCCGGCGCTCGTATTCGGGTCCCCCAACGGCGCTGAGATAGGCGGTCAGGGCGTCGAACCAGACGTAGAAGACATGGGGCTCTTCGCCAGGAACCGGGATGCCCCAGCGGACCGCAGTGCGCGTGATGCTCAGGTCTCTTAGGCCGCCTTCTACGAAGGCAAGCACTTCGTTGCGGCGCGCTTCCGGCTGGATGAAGTCGGGATTCCTTTTATAGAAGTCGAGAAGGACATTTTGGAATGCGGAGAGCTTGAAGAAATAATTGGCTTCGGTGACGGTTTCCGTCGGGCGCCCACAATCGGGGCAGGGTTCGCCGGGCTTCACGTCTACATAAGCGTTGTCGTGAATGCAGTATTGGCCGGTGTAGTGGCCCGGGTAGATGTAGCCGTTTTCGCGGCAGAGCTTGAAAAGCCATTGCACGGTGCGGGCATGGCGGACTTCGGTCGTGCGGATGAATTCGTCCCCTTGAATGCCCAGTTCATCCCAGAGCGATTTCCACTCCGCGGCCATTTTCGACACGAATTCGGATTCCGGGATGCCGGCCTTTTTCGCGGAGCGCTCGACGTTGACGCCGTGTTCGTCAGTGCCGGTGGTTAGGACAACTTCGTAGCCCAGCATCCGTTTGTAGCGACGCATGGCGTCGCACACAATCGTCGAGTAGGTGTGGCCAATGTGCGGCAAGCCATTCGTGTAGTAGATCGGCGTCGTCAGATAATATTTTGGTTTCGTTGGCGGCATTGTTCGTTTTTCGGTTCGTCGTTTCAATTGCGCGTGCGAGAAATTCAAAGCCAAGTTCGGGCGGCGATTACACCGGGCGATGTCGTCAGGCTGGGGCGCGGCAGCGCTGCGCCCCTACCAAGGTTTCGTTCGACATTTCATTGGCCTCCTTGGTAGCGGCGGAGGGCTTCGTTGATTACCTGTTGGAGCGGGACGTTTTTTTCTACCGCTAGTTTGCGGCAGTCGTCGAATTCTGGAGAAACCTGCAGGATGCGCCCGTTGACTCGCGAGAGTTTTATGCGAACCTCGCCGAACGTTGTGCTCACGCTGACGTGTTCGCGTGGGAGGATGCGGCGTTGGGCCCGCGTCGTGCGCACGCCGAAGGTAGTGGTCTCTGCGAAAATCATGGAGGTCAGGGCGTCGGTGTCTGGCGGTTTGCAAAGGACCGTCAGCAGTGTGCCGGGGCGATTCTTTTTCATTTGGACTGGCGCGGTGTAAACGTCGAGCGCGCCCGCGGCCAGGGCCTTCTCGAGGAAATAGCCGTAGATCTGGGGATTCATGTCGTCGAGGTTGGCTTCGATGACTGAGATTTCTTCGTGGTAGCCGGGGACCACTTTTTCCGCCGACTCGCCGATCATGACGCGAAGGACGTTGGGTTGGCCTTCGAGATCGGCTGTGCCTGCGCCGTAGCCGATGGCGGAGACGGTCATTGGTGGTTGCGGGCCGAAGGAGTCGCAGAGCGTGGCTACCATGGCTGCGCCAGTGGGCGTGACGAGCTCGCGCTGGACGCCGTTGGAGTATGTGGGCTTGCCTTGCAGTAAGTTTGCCGTGGCAGGCGCTGGAACCGGAAGAACTCCGTGAGCCATTCTTGCGGTGCCGCCACCTACGTTTAACGGGGAGCAAGCGAATTTGTCGACGCCCAGGGCGTTGAAGGCAATGCAAGCGCCAACAATGTCTACGATCGCGTCGACGGCGCCGACTTCGTGAAAGTGGATTTTTTCGAGCGGGACGTCGTGGACGCGCGCTTCGGCTTCGCCTAGCTTCTCGAATATGGCGCCGGCGCGGTCGCGAACTTGTGGGGCCAGCTGCGATTTATTCAAAATCTCCAGGATTTCACTCAGCGAGCGATGCTTTTCATGGTCTTCGGTTTTGACCCTGGCATAAGTGGCGGCCATGCCATTTTTCCAGACTTTTTCGGCGGTGAGCTCCCAGCCGGAGACTTGGAGCGATCGGAGTTCTTTGCGGAGATGGGACACATCGCAGCCAGCACCGATCAGCGCGCCGAGGGTCATGTCACCGCTGATGCCTGAGAAACAGTCGAAATATGCGAGATTCATGGGAATCCGCCCGCTAGGCGTCGGGATTTTTTGTTTGGAAAAGATCTCTTCGCCGGGTACAGATTGATACTATCGGCGCACCTTGGGGCTGTCAAACGAGGCGGGGGGGCACAAGGTCCGGAAAGCCAGTGAACACCCCCTCTCCCTCCAGCCTATTTTTGTAACCGCGGATTCCAAAGGATTTCAATCTACTGATTTCGGATGTGCGGATTCTAAAGGGTTTAGATTGTCGGGCACGGTGGCAGCGTTACAGGGTGGACATGTGAAGCGCGAACGTTGCGGTGGGTACGGTCCGTTCGAATTGTTCACGAGGATTCATTCAGAAAACTGACATAGATTTCAATATTAATTGGTGGTTATCATGCTCGAGATTTCTCGCAAGGGTCCGGACGACCGCTTCCCTTCGAGGTTAAGACTTAACTAAAGTGATAGTATCAAGACAGAGGATGGGAAACAAAAGGACTCACCTTCAAAAGACCAAGAGTGGGGCACCCGCGGACTCCGATCGGGAAGTGGTGGGTGGGTGGTCGGTCTATACTTGAGTGATTTTGTTGGGTTGACCAAGGGGGAAGAGGGCCCGTGTATCTGACACTTTCAAATCGGTTGCGTGCGGCGCTTGCGAGATACATTCGCGAGAAGTATGACGTGGAGCTGGCCGTGGTGTTGGAGCGTCCGCCTAAGATTGAGATGGGAGAGGCGGCCTCGCCGGTTTGCTTTGAGTTGGCGAAGAAATTGAAGAAGGCGCCGCGGATGATTGCGCAGGAGATTGCCGCGGGGCTCGGGCCCGTGGAGGGGATCGCAAAGATTGAAGTGGCCGGCGCTGGGTATTTGAACGCCTACTTTGATCGCGCAACGTTTTGGGCTGCGACAGTCGAAGGGGCAAAATCGGCGGAACACAAGCCGGAGAAAATTATCGTCGAACATACGAGCATCAATCCGAATAAGGCGGCGCATATCGGGCACGTGCGGAATGCGGTGCTGGGCGACACGATGGCGCGGACTTTGCGCGGGGCTGGATACAACGTACAGGTGCAGAACTATATTGATAACACCGGGGTGCAGGTAGCGGACGCGGTGATCGGGTTCTTGGAGATGGAGAAGCGGACTCCGGTCAGCGTCAAGATGATGGCGATGGAGCCGCGGTTTGATTATTTGTGTTGGGATTTGTATGCGAAGGCGACGCAGTTTTTTGCGGAGGATAAGGCTCGGGCAGCAACTTTGCGCGGGGCTACGCTGCGAGCGATTGAAGAAGGAAAGGGCGAGGAAGCGGAAGTTGCCGAAGTGGTGGCGGACTCGATTGTGGGATTCCATTTGCGGACTATGGCGCGATTGGGGATTCACTATGAATTGCTGGCGCGGGAGAGCGAGATTTTGCATTTGCGTTTTTGGGATGCGGCGTTTGCGAAGTTGAAAGAGGCCGGGGCCATCCAGTTTGTGACTTCGGGAAAGATGGCTGGTTGTTGGGTTATGCCTTGGAAAGAAGAGGCGAAGGAAGGAAAGGAACGGGAAGGGACTGACACAAAGGGTACAGAGTTGGGGAGCGCAGAGGTCTCCGAGACGGAAGAAGAAAATTCGCTGGACAAGATTATTGTGCGGTCGAATGGGACCGTGACCTATGTGGGGAAGGATATTGCTTATCAGTTGTGGAAATTCGGATTGCTGGGGAAAGATTTTCATTATCGAAGATGGCCTAAGGCACCGGAGGGGGGCATAGTTTGGGCCACGACCAGCGTTGCGGTTGATCCGGGCGCGCCGCATTTTGGCGCGCCTGCGGCTACTGTCTACAACGTGATTGATGCGCGGCAGGCGTACCTACAGCAAGTTGTGGCGGAGGGTTTGCGGCGGCTAGGGTATGCGGAAGCGGCGGAGCAGTCGATTCATTTGTCGTATGAGATTGTGGCTTTGACGCCGCGCTGTGCTGCGGAGATGGGATATGAGTTGGGCCCCGAGGAAACGAAGAAACCTTACGTGGAAGTGAGCGGGCGCAAGGGACTTGGTGTCAAAGCTGACGATTTGATTGATAAGTTGGAAGCGGCTGCTCGGATGGAAGTGCGGGCGCGGCATCCGGACATGGACGGGGGGGAGAAGATTCGGACGTCGCACGCGATTGCTGTGGGGGCTTTGCGATTTTTTCTTTTGAAGTTTACGCGCAACGCGATTATCGCGTTCGATTTTGCGGACGCGTTGAGTTTTGAGGGGGAGACCGGGCCTTATTGCCAGTATGCGGTGGTGCGCATTCGGGGGATTCGGCGCAAAGGAATCGAGGCTAGGGCTGGGCGCGCGGAGTTAAATGCAGATTCGGTGCAGACGATCTTGGGCGGGCCCGACGGCAGCGGCCTGTGGGAGTTATTGCTGCTCGCAGGGTCGGGGGACGTGGCGGTTGACGCGACGATTGCCGCGCAGGAGCCAGTGTTTTTGGCGAAGTATGCTTTTCAATTGGCGCAGGGGTTCAACAATTTTTATCACAAGCACCATATTTTGTCGGAGACGGATGAGCAAAAGCGGGCGTTTTTGTTGGGGCTAACGGAAGTGGTGGAGCGGGAGTTGGTGCGAGTGCTGGGTCTTTTGGGGATTGACGCGCCGGAGAAGATGTAGAGAGGCAGAGGCTGGAGGTTGGAGAGTAGAGATCGGCGGGAGACCTCAGATAGAGCGAGCGGTTCCCGTGTAGGGGCGAGCCGGAAGGGCGCCCCCTCGGGGCTCAGGGTAAACCGGCGCCACCAGTGTTAATAGGACATGGCCAGGTTAACTAACGTGCGGAGGGCTACTCCTGTTGGGCCCTTGGCTAGCCAGGGTTTGGCGTCGTCGTTCCACGCGGTGCCTGCGATGTCCAGGTGGATCCAAGGGGTGTCGCCGGCGAATTCGCGGATGAACCAGGCGCCCGTTATGCTGCCGCCACCTTTGCCGCTGCCGATGTTTTGGATGTCGGCGAAGCTGCCTTTGATGAATTCCCGGTACTCATCGTCCATGGGCATCTGCCACATTTTTTCGCCGACGGCTTTGGCGCTGGCTAGGAGCTTGTCAGTCCAGGATTGGTCGGAGCCGCCGAAGACCCCAACATTGATGTTGGCTAACGCGACCACGATCGCGCCTGTCAGCGTGGCGGCATCGACTAGGTGCGTGGCGCCCAGCTGTTTTGCGTAGTGAACTCCGTCAGCCAGGATCAAGCGGCCTTCCGCGTCGGTGTTCAGAACTTCAATGGTCTTGCCGGACATGGCGGTCTGGATGTCGCCGGGCTTTTGGGCTTTTCCACCGGGCATGTTTTCGGTGCTGGGGACCACGCAGATAACCTTTACGTTGGGTTTTAGCGCGGCTAAGGCACGCATCACTCCCAGCATGGTGGCGCCGCCCGCCATGTCATATTTCATTTTTTCCATGCCATCGGCAGGCTTGATGGAGATGCCGCCGGTGTCGAAGGTCACCGCTTTGCCTACCAGGCCGATTACCGGGGCGCCGGGCTTTGGAGGATTTGCCGGCGTGTAGGTGACTACGATCATTCGCGGGGGCTCGGGGCCGCCTTGGGCTACGCTTAGCAAGGCGCCCATTTTCAAGTCAGCGATGCGCTTTTCGTCGAGGATGTCGACTGCCAGGCCGGACTCTTTGGCCATGGCCTCGGCTTTTTCGGCTAGGATTTTGGGAGTCAGCTTGTTGGAGGGCTCGTTGACTAAATCGCGAGCGAAGTTTTGGGCCTCGGCGATGGTGCGGCCGCGGTTTAATCCCTTTTCGGCCGCGGATTTGTCTTTGTCGGAATAGCCGGCGATGGCGACCGATTCGATGGACTTGTCGTTCTTTTTGTCGGACTTGTATTTGTCGGTTTCGAAATTGGCGGTGATGGCGCCTTCGGCGATGGCTTGGGCGGAGTCTTCGGTGAGATCGTTCTCGCGGACTAGAAAGGCCGGACGCTTGACGGAGCGGGACTTGAGGTAGCGCAGCGCGGCGCCGGCGATCTTGCGCAGGGTGGCGACGTCGAACTTGTCACGCTTCCCCGCTCCGACCAAGAGAAGGCGGATGGCCTTCAGGCCTGCCGGGGCGTGGATCAGGGTCATTTCCAGGGGCTTGCCGGTGACCTCGGCGCTGGTCGAGAGTTTGCGGAGCAGGCCGCTGGCGGATTGATCGATTTCAGCGAGGGTGCCTTGGATCGGGTCGGTGTCTTCAAAAACGTAGGTGACCAGGGCGTCGGTCTCGAGAGTGGCGTAGGGCTTGGTTTCCAGCGTGATCTGCATGATTGCGTTTTATCGCCTCCGGTTGCGATACATAGCTTGGTCAACGTCACGGCGGGCTTCCTTGGTGCGTTCATCCTGGCGACGATCCCACGTCTTTTTGCCTTGCGCCAGGGCGATCTCGCATTTCGCAATGCCGTCACGGAAGTATATCCGGAGGGGGATGACAGTTAAACCCTTGGACTGAACACGACCGGCCAACTTGTAAATTTCATTCTTGTGGAGAAGAAGCTTCCGGGAGCCGAGGGGCTCGTGATTCCAGGGGCCGCCGGGCATGTATTGGGCGATGTGAGCGTTGACGAGCCAGGGGCCGCTGGGCTTGAAATCGACAAAGGCGTCGCGGATGTTCGCTTTGCCTTCGCGAAGGGCTTTCACTTCGGTACCGTGGAGGACCAGGCCGGCTTCGTGTTTCTCGAGCAGGTGATAGTTATAGGAGGCGGCGCGGTTTTGGGCGACCACCGTTTCCTTTTCCACGTCTTTGGACTTACCCGGGTTCTTGCCGGGGAGCTTGGCGGGTCTCGTTGTGGGCTTGGGCACTCGTTAATCCTACGTGACACTCAGGTTAAATGTTAGAGGGGCGGGTTATCATATGCAAGACAGCCAACCTTCCGTCGCTTGTATGGCCTCTAACCCGATGCTAAGCTTCGACGGATTCGTGCCCGAGCCATGGAGAGTACATGCGAGGATGGAGTAGGACAGTTTTATGCGTGGGTGTCGGGCTACTGGCCGCGGGCTGCCCGAAGGGGAAACCCGACTACCAGCAAGGTCGGCGGGCCGAAAACCTGCAAGATTATGATGCCGCGTACGACTTCTACCAAAGAGCGCTGAAGAGCGAGCCAGAGAACGCCGAATACCAGATCCGATTCAACCAAGCGAGGTTTGAAGCAGCAGCTTTCCATGTGAAGGCAGGGATGAAGCTGCGGGAGCGCGGTGACCTGCAAGGAGCTGCAGGGGAGTTCCAGAGGGCGGTGGCGATCGATCCGTCGAGCCCCATCGCGGAGCAAGAGCTTCGAAAGATTGCGGAAATGATCGGGGAGCGGAATCACGCGGCGGAGGCTGCGGAGGCTAGCGCAGCGGAATCGGAACAGCCACCGCTGGCTTCTACTCCGCCGGAAATCAGGCCGCTATCGCGTGCGCCCATCAGCCTGCACATGTCGAATGACGCGAAGATCGTGTTCGATACGATCGGGAAGCTGGCGGGCTTGACGATCGTTTACGACCCGGACTTCCCTGCGCGGCGTATTCCAGTCGACCTGACCAACGTGACCCTGGAGCAGGCGCTGGAGATTGTATCGCTGGAGAGCAAAGCGTTCTGGAAGCCGGTGACGGAAAACATTATTTATGTGGTTCCGGACCAACCGCAGAAGCGCCGGGACTACGAAGAGCAGGTGGTACGGACATTTTATTTGTCGAATACGGTGCAAGCGCAGGACTTGACGGAAATCGTGACGGGACTGCGGCAATTGCTGGACTTGAAGCGCATCCAACAGCTCAACGCACAAAACGCGATCATCGTGCGCGACTCACCGGACAAACTGGCGATTGCGGAAAAGATGATCAAGGATATCGACAAGGCCAAACCAGAGGTCGTTATCCAAGTGCAGGTGCTGGAGGCGCGACTGGATAAGATGCGGAACCTGGGCATCCTGCCAGGACAGACGGCGTCGATAGCCGTCGTGCCGCCAGGAACGACAACCACGACCAACGGTACAAATACGAACGGTTCGTCGACCTCGAACACGACACAAATTCTGACGCTGCAAAACCTGACGCACCTGAACGGTTCGGCTTACAGCGTCACGTTGCCGAACTTCACGGCGAACGCGCTATTGAACGATTCGATGACGAAGATCATTCAGAATCCGGAAGTCCGATCGGTGGACGGGCAGCCAGCCAAGTTGCGCATCGGCGACCGCGTGCCAGTGGCCACGGGCAGCTTCCAGGCAGGCGTGGGCGTCGGATCAACGGCGGGAACGGGGTTCGTGAACCCGCTGGTGAACACACAATTCCAGTACATCGACGTCGGCGTAAACGTGGACATTACGCCGCGCGTGCACCCGAACCACGAAGTGAGTTTAAAGGTTAGCGTGGAAGTTTCCTCGGTGACCGGGCAAACGAATATTGGCGGCATTCAGCAGCCAATCATCAGCCAGAGGAAAATCGATCACGAAATCCGCTTGAAAGAAGGCGAAGCAAATATTCTGGGCGGCTTGGTGGCGAAGACGGACACCAAGAGCCTTAACGGCTGGCCGGGCTTGGCGAAGGTGCCGTTGTTGCGCTACCTGTTCTCTGAAGACAGCAAGAATTATGAGGATGACGAGATCCTGATCATCCTGACACCGCGCATCGTGCGCATGCCGGATTGGACGCGCGCAAACCTCCGGCCCTTGTACTCGGGCTCCGAGTCAAACGTGCAGGTGCGCCGCGAGAGTGAAGTGCGCGCGCCCGCGCAAGAGATCCCACAGGCGCCTTCCAATCCTGGGAATGCACCGACGGCGCCCGCGCCGAATGGAGCGCAGGGCGGACAGTCGGCGCAACTGCGATTCGAGCCGCGGACTTTGTCGCTGAAAGTCGGACAGCAATCGACTGTCGGCGTGGTGGTCGATAACGTGAACGATTTGTTCTCAATTCCCTTTTTGCTGCAATACAACCCGGCAGTGATCAGTGTGGAAGAAATACAGCATGGCGGGTTTTTGCAGGGCGGGAACCAGGAGATCGCAATCGTAACCAACATCAACAAGGAAAAAGGCCAGGCGATCATTTCGGCTACGCGGCAGCCCAACACGGCGGGAGTGAGCGGGACGGGGACGATCATGGGGATCGTGGTGAAGGCCATAGGTCCCGGCGCGTCGAATCTGTCGATCGTGCAGGTGAACGCGAAGGACTCGCAACAGAAACCGATTCCGCTGGTTACCAGCGAGGCAACGCTGCAAGTACAGCCGTAGTCAAATCCGCAGGACCTATGTTGCACAGGAAACATTTCCGGGAGCGGAGAAAAACGAAGGAAGCGGGGATGACGCTTCTGGAGTTGATCATCGCCTGCTCGATTTTGCTGGTGTTGAGTTCCGCGGCCTTGCCAATTGCGCGCTACACGATCGTGCACAAACGAGAGGCCGAGCTACACTACGATTTGCGACAGATGCGCGACGCCATCGACCGGTATAAAGATCTAGCCGACCGGAATTTGATTCGGATTGAAGTTGGGAGCGAAGGTTATCCGCCGGATTTAGAAACGCTGGTGAAAGGTGTGCAGCTCGGCGCCGGAAATGACCGCAAGATCCGATTTTTGCGAAGGATTCCGAAGGATCCGATGACGGGCCAGAACGAATGGGGCCTCCGTGCGGTTCAGGACGATCCGGACTCGACAAGTTGGGGCGGCAAAAACGTCTTCGACGTATACTCAAAATCACAGGGGACTGCCAGTGACGGGACGAAATACTCCGACTGGTAGTTGTGATAAAGGTGCAGCATGAATGGAAATTTTAAGATCGGTGGCTCAGTGTCTGGGCACAGACGCCGGATGGCGCTGGTGGCCGGGTTCACGTTGATCGAGTTGATGATCGTAATCACCATCATTTTTATTCTGATTGGAATTGCCGCGGCGCGATACGACCGTTCGGTACAGCGCGCGAGAGAGGCAACGCTGAAGACCGATCTAACGGTGATGCGGCAAGCCATCGACAACTACACGCTGGACAAGGAAGCGGCTCCGCAGTCGCTAGAGGATTTGGTGAATCCCCAGGCTCCATATCTTCGGGAAGTGCCGGTGGACCCGATGACGCGTGCCAAGGATTGGCACTTGGATTACGGAGATTTGGTGCTAAGTCCGGATCAGACGAACAACGGAATCGTGGATGTGCACTCGAGTTCGCCGATGACTTCGACGACCGACGGGACACTGTACAATACCTGGTAAGTTTCCGCGTGGTTTGGATGGCAGCTCACCGCGATGTCGATTTGACGGGAGATTGCAGGTCCGTTATAGTCGTGTTGCGGGGTGGAGCAGCCTGGTAGCTCGTCGGGCTCATAACCCGAAGGTCGTCAGTTCAAATCTGACCCCCGCAACCATGGGCGCTTATGAGGAAAATCCTCTAAGCGCCCTTCTTTTATGGTTACGAGCTGAGCCGTAACAATCCTTCGAAAAAGGACCGGATCCCCGATTTCAGAAACTGGAGGAGGGCGGATTCTTTATCTATGATCGCTCTGCCTATCGGGACGCCCTTGAGGACCTTGCATCCCGACCCTCTCGCGCCTGTTCCGAGAGCGATCTCGTCATTTTGGAGTTTGCCAGGAGCTCATACCAGAAAGCTTTACAGATTTAGGTGGCCCCGGTGTTGAGGTCGACCTCGTAATCTACCTTGATGTCAGCCTTCAAACTGCCTTGGAACGACATCGAATTCGGGCAAGACGCACGGAAGGCGACAACCATTTCGTCTCCGAGAAAGAGATGAAGCTCACTTATGCAACCGATGATATCAACGATCTGATAAGGGGGCATTCGACGAAAACCACGATCATCCGCAACGAAGTTCTCGACGAGTCGCACGGCCAAGAGAGCGCGGATAAAATCATTCAGCTCTTGAAAGCCATGCTGTGAACGACCAGCGCCATTCGACACTCACCGACTATGAGCAGCAACCGTGCAATTGCAGATGTTGAGAGCAGGACGGACCGCCTACGTGCCAAGTAGGCGGTTCTCAGCTTTTCCGTAATTCCTCCGCTTTCCTGATTGGCCTGCGACGCGGGACTAGTCTTCTTCATCGCCCCGTTCATCTTCCAGTCGGCGCATGGCATGCCTCGCGACGAACCCCGCCACGTTCCTGCCCAGCGTGTTGCCAAGTACGCAGGAAGTACGGAAATGGATACCGCCGAAGACGCGCGCATCGGCGATTTCGGAAACGGCACCGGAGAAACTGGAGAACGAACGAGTGCCAGGACGAGACTCGGAGGTGACTGTGAAGGAGGTGTTATCTCCAAACTTGGAAGCGAGGATGAACGCCGCGGAGCCGCTGATCGCGGCGTGCGCCGAGGGATACTCTGGAAAAGCAGGAGTGCCGGGTTTGAAAAAGTCCAGCCACGGTTCCCACGTGGGATCAGCGTCGGCTGGAGTAAGGCCTTCGCGGATCGCGGTAATCGGCCGCCAGAAGCTGTACCGGTACTTGGAATCCCAGCAGCCGATGACGGCGTCTGCCATGGTGACATTCAACAAAGCGAACAGGTGGACATTCTCGTGGAATGACAGGCCGCGCTCGATAGAAATCTGAGCGGCGACTCGGTCCCAGGTGAGCGGTGTATTGCTTTGCCAAAAAAGCGCGAGTTCGGACTGATCGGCCGTGCGCGGAGAGGCGGAGAATGCACCCATGGTTTTCGTTTCATTTAGGTCCGCCGCGTACTGCGCGCTGCTAAGGGAATACGGGGGCGGCAGCCGGAACTGCGACGCCCGCACGAGGACCCACGGAGTCATTGTTGCGAGCTGAGTCCCGGCTCCCGGTGCATTGAGCGGAGGGGTGGGAAGCCAGTAACCGATGGCGGCGGGAGTTCCGGCGATGGCGAGGACACCTTCAAAGGGCGCAGGAGGCGGCGCGAAACCGTCCGTTTGTCTCCAGGCCCAGATGGCATTGGCGACGGTTTGCCCCCAAGCGACGCCGTCTGATATGGATTGCGCGCTTTCGGTCAGAGCAAGCGACGCCAGCGAAGCCTTCACCTGCGTGGCGAGCACCGAGGCCTGCATCGGGTTCGGGTATGCGTCCGCCAGGATCACATACGCGGCTTCAATGGCTGCCGCCCGTGACGATGCGCCGTCGGGCGCGTTCGGCGGCACATGGATTGGCCGGTAGCGCGGATCAATACCGTTGACGGCATCGAAAACCGAGGCCGATACCATTGCGGCTGTGCGAGAGGTAAAAAACGGGGGAGTACCGGCCGCAAGTGCCGTGTCGTTCATGATCTTGATCCACTCCAACACTGGGTCGGGCGAGGCTGCGGCGGATGGGCTAGGCGTCGCCGAAATGCCGGTGAGCAGTAGAGCGCAAACTGAGATAATTCGAGAGAGCTTTTTCATGGGATCCCTCCTTTGGGAGTAGAGCGACTTTTGAGCGGGCGGGCCGAAGAGTCAATGGACTGCGGCTGAACTGTTGCCGGATTTTTACCGGACAGTTAAGCCGATTCGAGAGAATAACTTAGAGGAATAATTTGCCCTTGGGTAAGCTGCGAAACGGAATTGCGATGGTCGGCACTAAGCCTTATAGTGCTGCCTACCAACGGAGGCGCATTTGGCCGCGAATGCTCAACCTTCCCACCGCTTGCGTTTCGATGAATTCGAGATCGACTTGCAATCCGCCGAGCTATGGGTGCACGGCAACCGGACTAGGCTCCAGGACCAGCCGTTCCAGGTACTTCGGGTCCTGCTGGAACGGCGCGGCGAAATTGTTACTCGGGACGAACTGAAGCGGAAGCTGTGGCCGGCAGATACGTTCGTGGATTTTGACGACGGGCTGAACACGGCTGTCAGAAAGATCCGCGACTCGCTGGGAGATTCGGCGGAGAAACCTCGCTATATCGAGACCATTCCCAGGCGCGGCTACCGCTTCGTAGGGCGGCTGGCCGATGTTGCACCCGCGATTCTTCCTTCGCCGGTGGAAGGGTCGAAAGGAAGCGTCGAGCCGGAGAAAACGAATGTAGCTGCTTCTAGCTATGCCGCCGTGGCGAACCAAAAGACTTTCTTTTCAAGGCACCACAGGGTTTTGCTCGCGGCAGTAGTCGCGTTGGCAGCGATCTCTGTCGCTTTGGCGTTCTACCGCGGCAGTGCCAAGGGCGCAAAGCAACCGTCTATCCGGTCGCTAGCAGTGCTGCCTTTGAAGAACCTCTCTGGCGATCCAACGCAGGAATACCTCGCAGACGGACTGACCGAAGGCCTCATCGGACGTCTCTCTGGAATCCATAACCTGCGCGTCATCTCTCGCACTTCCGTGATGCGCTTAAAGGACACACACTTATCGGTACCGGAGATCGCAAAAACCCTTCAGGTTGACGCCATCGTCGAAGGCTCCGTAATCCGTGACGGCAGCCGCATCCGCATTCACGCTCAGTTGATTCGCGCCGCAACCGACGAGCACTTCTGGTCGGAGGCTTACGATCGCGAACTGCGCGACGTGCTCAGCCTGCAGAGCGATGTGGCGCAATCCATCGCGCGAAAAGTCGAGGTCACGATCACCGGAGAGGAACACGCGAATCTTAGCTCCGCGCGTGCAGTAGACCCGGAAGCGTACGAAGCCTACTTGAAAGGCCGCTATTACTGGAACAAGCGGACCGCCGAGAGTATGCCCAAAGCGGCGCTTTATTTCGAACAAGCAATAAGCAAAGACCCGGGCTACGGCGCCGCTTACTCGGGATTAGCCGATTGCAACAGTGGACTGGCCTGGCATGGGTTTATGTCCCCGGCGGAGGTGCTTCCGAAGGCATACGCAGCAGCTCAGAAGGCGGTTGAAATCGATCCGCAATCTGCTGAGGCTCACGCCTCACTAGCTCTGGTTCTTGATCACAAATGGGATTGGCCTGCAGCGGAGGTTGAGTTCAAGCGTGCATTGGAGTTGAACCCTCAATACGCCAACGCACACCACTGGTACGGCGATTATCTGTCGATTCAGGGGCGGCATGATGAAGCTCTAGTTGAGGCCAAACGCGCGCTCCAACTCGATCCGCTAAATCTCATGATCGGGACTTGGGTCGGATTGCGCTACTACCTCGCGCGCAAATATGACGGCGCAGTCGAGCAAAGCCGGAACACGGTCGACTTAGATCCGAACTTTGCAGCCGCCCACCTCATCATCGGCGAAAGCTACGTACAGCAGGGGAAGCACAAGGAAGGTCTCGATGAGCTGCGGAAAGCCGCTGATCTGTCCGGAGATAGCCCACTTTACATGGCCCAGGTCGGAGTGAGCCTAGGTCTGGCCGGAGAAAAAAAAGAAGCCCTTCGCGTCATTCGTGAGCTGCAAACCATTTCTGGCAAACGTTATGTTTCACCTTACGGTGTGGCGCAGATCTACTCCACTCTGAATGATAAAGAGCAGACCTACAAGTGGCTTGAGACTGCTTATCGTGGTCGTGCTGTCTGGATGTCGTATCTCGCCGTGGATCCGGTGTTTGATTCGATTCGCTCGGAAGCCCGCTTCCGGGATTTGCTTCGCCGCGTCAGTTTGCTCGCGTGAGCACTCGATTCTGTCGAAGAGCCGGAACGGTTCGGTAGCCGACGGGGATTTGAGCCCAATCCGTCGGGCGGAATCAGCGGACTCTTACCTGTGCAAGAACACTTTTAGAAAACGGAAAGTGCGCCCAAAGTTTTTGTGACAGTTTAGGGGGTCACCTCAAGTTCAGGGTCCAACTGGGGTCCAAAACTCGGCCAATTTGTCGGTTTTTCGGGGGTCCTAAGGCTATAAGGGCAATCAAATCAATGGGACTTAGAGTGTGACCTTCAAGCTCATAACCCGAAGGTCGTCAGTTCAAATCTGACCCCCGCAACCAATTAAGTCACTGAAGATAAAAAGGGTTGCTCGCTCCAGAGCAACCCTTTCTTTTTACTTTTGCGCCCTGTGGCCAGATTTGTGCCGTACCTGCGGGGACCAGGAAGAAAGGCGATTCGAAAGATGAAAAGCAAAGACGAAAAAATCAGAGACGTTTCGTGAGGCGGCTGTTGATCTTAGGACGAAGTTAGTCGAGGCCGGTATCGCTGAGCCCTTCGTTTCCTTTGTCACGGATGCCAATGGTGGACTATATGTACTCGACGCAGACGGCCCGCTGGACAGTTTCGCGGCGCCGAAGCTCTCGTGGGACTCGAATAAATTATTTGTGTATGTCTTGAGCATTTCTCCGAAGTCCGTATTGCAGCACGAGATCAGTAGTTGGTTCCAAATCACCCGATCCAAATCTGCTTCTGACGCTCAATTCGTGCGCGCAAGAGTGTGACACCGCCGTCTGCGGGTTTTTCTTTTTTCCATTGGCTAGGCCAGAATCAAACCCGTGTTCCGCAACTTCCCCAGCAATTCCGGATGCTTCTGGGCAAGGAACTTTAGTCTTCTAGTTTTGTACGGCTTAACTCGGGCGACATCCAGAACAATTGCGGCGAAGCTGGCAACTTGCGGGTTGTCCGACTTCGCCATCCGTTCAAGGTGCATCACGTTCTTTTCGGAGATGTGCGATTGCTCAAGGAACGCGAAGATGTCGTCCTTGTCCTCAATGGCCTGGCGCTCGCTCTTCGGCCTGGCCTTGCAACGCTTGCACACATGGGTTTTGTGACCTTTGCCGGAGAATTGCTCGTGCGGACGTTCGCGCCCGCAAATCCTGCAGTAATGCCCCATCCTGGTTCCTTCCCCCAACTGAGAATAAGACAATAAACGGTTCTGAGCAGGAATTCGTAAAGCCGCAATAGATGAGCGGGTTTCCGTCGAGGGGGCGGTTCGGCTAGACTCGGCGGAATGCGCGACAACGACTTCACGAAAATCCTGGGATGGCCGGGTTACCGAGTCTACCGGCACGAAATCAATGAAGCTGCCAAGACCCTGCGTTTATGGGTGCGGCGCAAGCGGGGGAACCGGAAACTGATCTGTTCGGGATGCGGACGAAAGTTCAGCGATGCGCATGATTGCAACGAGCGCGAGGTGCGCGATTTGCCGTGGGGCGAGTATCGGACGACGGTGATCATCGAAGTGTATCGGGTGTGCTGTCCGCAATGCGGGGTAAGAGTTGAGAAGGTGCCGCAACTACCGAGTAAAGCGCCTTTTAGTAAGCGTTTCGAGGAAGCCGTAGGGTTGGCGTGCGAAAGCGCGTCGGTTCGCCAAGTGGCTCGACAGTTCCGACTGGCAGCCAGCACCGTGCGAGCGATCGACCTGCGGTATCTGCAGCGCTGGAGTGCCGAGCGTCGCAAAGACCCTTTAGTTCAAATGGGTGTGGAGGAGATTTACTTCGGCAAGCAGATGAAGTTCATCACCGTGGTCAGTAACTTGGATACCGGCGAACCCTTGTGGTTTGGGCAGGACCGCAAACAGGAAACACTCGATGAGTTTTTCCGGACACAACTAAGCGCTTCGCAACGGAAACGAGTGGAGGCGCCTTGCGTGGATATGTGGCGGCCATTCACCAACAGCATTGAACAATGGGCGCAGAACTGCCGCATCGTCTACGACAAGTTTCACGTTTTGCAACACGCCAACAAAGCTATCGATGAAGTGCGCAGGGCGGAGTTCTTCCGCAAAGGCGGGCGCATGCGCGGGGTAGTGAAGGGCAAGCGCTGGCTGCTGTTGACGCGCTGGATGAATCTGGACAGCCAGAAACGGCGGCAGCTAAACGATCTGTTCGCCCTCAACCGGCGGGTGATGAAAGCCTACCTTATGAAGGAAAGCCTGGAGCGGTTATGGACCTACCGCTATGAAGGGGCCATGCTGCGCTACTTGCAGAGTTGGATCGATCAACTGCGATGGCAACGGTTGGAACCCTTTCAAAAACTTGCCTACATGCTGTTGGATCACCTGGACGGCATCCTCAACTACTGCCGCACCAAGGTACGCTTCGGAGTGGTAGAAGCCATCAACGGCAACATCAAAACTCTCCTAAGAAGGGGCCGCGGCTACAAGAATCTAGGCTATCTGCTGCTCAAAGCCCAACGCATGGCGGTCACCAAGACCGAATTCATCGTTCTTCAGAAGGCCGCCTAAAATGCCGGTCTCTACGAATTCTTGCTCAGAGCCCAATAAACCAAGAGACACCAGACAGGCGAGAAGGGTGGTCCATGGCCAGCCAAAGTATCGACCGAGATAAACTCCGGGCTGCCATTCGCAGGATGGGCAGCGAGTATGTGTTCTACATGTTGGACGATGCCATCACCCTTCTGCCGCAAACTAAGCTCCGCAAGCTCATTGCACGGTACCTGAATCCGGCCGAAGTTCGTTCGCACGGAGAGAGAAAGGGAACCCTTCTCGCCGATGTCAAGGCGTTCCAGAAGGCAAGCCTGACTGGCAAGTATTACCAGCCTTTCTCCGTCAATTCTAGGAACTACACGGAAAAGTCCAGCGGCACGCTCGCTTGGATTGCCGATTGCTGTCGCGTCCTTGACCGATGCGTGGCTCATTCGAAGAAGGAAGATCCGGCGACGGTATGCCAAGCCTTCGAGATTATCTTTAGTCTGTTGAGCAAGATCGACGAAGGCACCGATGACATCCTGTTCTTCGCTGACGAAGGCGGCTCATGGGAAGTTGGAGTGGACTGGGAGAACGTGTTGCCGGCCTGGTTCAAGGTCCTTTCCGCAACGGCCGGCCCCTCCGAGTACGCGCAGGGGATTACCACAGTCCTCAAACGTCACTACAATCACGGGCGCATAAAGATGTTCGCAGTTGCGCGCAAGATTGCGACGCCGGCGCAACGCCAGGCTCTGCCGGAACGCGAGTCCGCCTCAAGTTCGTGACTGTCTGGACATGTCCGGCAGGCCGAGTAGTCTAGAAAGTGAAGGAGTGGCCATGCCATCCAAGACTCTTCGTAGTGAGAAACTTGATCTCCGGTTGACACGCAAGGGTAACGCACGCATGCCGCATTGCGCTCGAAATAGTTACAAGATAAGTAAGATGGCCGCATTCGCTTCGAGCAAGGATAAGCCTACTGCGAGCCCTTCAATGCCATACGGACTGTTCTTATGTCGAGAAACATTCTTTGGGGACCGCTCTCGGCGGTACCCTCCAGGGCGATGAAACCATAGCGCGCATACCAATCGACCCGGTCCCGATATGCGTGGGTAATGATGCAGCGGCATCCCACAGCGTCTGCAACTCGAAGTGCGATTTTGAAGGCTTCGGAAATGAGAGCATGCCCAAGACCCTTTCCCGAGAATTGCCGGTCTACCGCCAGGCGTGCAAGTAAGATTAGCGGCAAGTCGTATGGCGGGAGCCCGCGCACATATTTCTTTGGGAAAGCGTCTCGTGGCACACTTGCCGTCGCAAGAGTGAAATACCCAATCACGCTGAGCGGAGCCCCCTCATCAAGCGCCACATAAGTCACTCCGATGGAGCTTTTCTGCTGATTAGCCCAGGCATGGCGCTTCAGATAGTTGTTGAGCGCCTCATCGCCGCAGTCGAAGGCCGCGACCTCATCCTGCTCTTCGAGCCGACGTATGAGAACAGCCACTCAGCCTCTCATTGCCCGGATAAGGATTTCCGTTGGATTAGCCGGTTCTCTCGATGCAAGATCTGCGAGACTCTCTAACTCGCGCGGTGTCCAAGGGATCTCCACGCGTGGGAGTGCGAGTTCAGGGGCGACGCGTTCAAGGCGCGGAAACACCAATTCCCTCCGCTCACCCGTTTCAGCTTCACTAAAAATGCGGTGACCGCGCTTTCTTTCCCATACTGCCCAGCGGAACAACGCCACGGCATCAGAAAGAAAATCCGTGTTGCTAGTAAGCTGCAACTCTTGCTTCAAACCGCGAACCATGCGGTCTTCAGCAGGAGCCAAATCAGCCTGAAACTTTGACTTGCGCGCAGCCGGTTCAGTTTGCGGCTGCTTCCTAATCTGCTTGGTTTTTAACGCCATCATTGGACTATCCTTTTATACTCTAAATCCACTCCTATACTACTACATATTGAATGTCGTTTCGAGTCCTCGCTGAACCCAAGCCACCACACCCGATAACCGCATCCTCAACCGGGTCCTAAAACGAGGACGCCTCACGGACCCTCCGAGAACGCGGCATCTCAACCAGAAACGGGTCGCGCCGACGAGTACAGACCCTGCCGGAATTTCCGGAACTTCCCTTAGTTTGGTCTTTTTGCAGGGTCCAACTGGGGTCCAAAACTTAGCCTTTTTGCTCCTCTTTCGGGGGTCTCATTGCAACAAGGGCAACCGAATCAATGGGACTTAGAGTCTGACCTTCAACTCATAACCCGAAGGTCGTCAGTTCAAATCTGACCCCCGCAACCATTTTCTACTTTAGATACAACGGCTTAGAAGACTCCACTTCTAAGCCGCTTCCTTCTTGGGACGCAGTTGAAGTCCAGCTTGACAAGTGTTAGGCTACAGGCTACACTCTGTCCGTTGAAGATACGGAATATCGTCCATAAGGGCCTCAAACGGTTCTACTCGGAAGACAGCACCAAAGGCGTGCCGCCCGACACTGTGGACAAGCTCCGGAAGATGTTGGCCTTTCTTGACGACATGCAGGAGCCGGAAGAGTTGCGTGCCCTTCCCTCGTGGAAGGTACATACGTTGACAGGCGATCGTAAAGGAACTTGGAGCCTCATCGTCACGCGCAACCGTCGCCTAACATTTCGCGTTGATACCGCGGAGTACGAAATCTGCGATCTGAATTTGGAAGACTATCATTAGGATGAAGGGAGCAGAAACCATGCCTATCAAGAACCCGCCTCACCCCGGCGATTTTATTCGCACGGAGATCATCGAACCTGTGGGCCTGTCGGTTACCGCAGCCGCAGCGGCGCTGCACGTCTCGCGTCCGGCACTATCCAGCCTCCTTAACCGTAAGGCTGACCTTTCTGGGGATATGGCACTTCGGATTGAGAAGGCCTTTGGCGTGAAAATGGATACGCTTATGCGCATGCAAGCCTCCTACGACATTGCGCAAACTCGCAAACGTGAGAGGCAAATCCACGTACGTCGTGTTCATCAACTTGTCCACGCGTGATGGGGCACCCGCATTCGGGTTGCTATCTTCGCCCGTGCGCGGACATCCGCCAGTTGCGTGGAGAGGCCTATCTCATGCTGCACAACGGCACAGCAGCGGCAACGGAATTTCAGAAGTTCATCGACCACCGGGGAGTGGTGGTGTACCTTCCATGGGGCGCACTGGCCCGGCTGGGATTGGCCCGCGCCTGCGCCCTGCAAGGCGACACCGCCAAAGCCAAAACCGCCTACCAGATTTCTTCACGCTCTGGAAGGACGCCGACCCCGACATCCCCATCCTGAAGCAGGCCAAGGCTGAGCACGCGCAGCTGCAGTAGTTATCTGTGAAACTGCCGCTAAGCTTCTGCGCTAAGTCCCGGTAAGCGCGTGTAGCGTTTACCATGCATGGGGCTCATGCATTGGTAGGAAATCCTGTTTGCAACGGGTCTATTTGTACTGTTTGTACTATCCCTTCCTGTCCAGGCTGCCTGCCCCGCAGTCGGTGGGCCCGGAGTGTCAAAACAATTGTCACGGCCAACAGCCGTGATGTCGAGTTTCTCGCGTCCACTTGTACATAAGAACTCCGGTGGTCGGGCCACACCGGTTGTTGTTTTCTAAGCCAGGAAGGAAATCCTAGATGCAGACGAACCGCCTTCTCTCAGGGCTTGGTGTCGCGGCATTGCTATGTCAAGCTGCGCTGTTGATCTTTTCTGACGATTTGAAGGCCTGAAAGATCGTCATCCCGCCACAATTCGAACTGACCTATGGCTTCTCTGAAGGGCTCGCTGCTGTCCAGATCGACAAGAAATGGGGCTACATCGAAACGATCGGAAAAATGATGATCGCGCCTCAAGAATTCTGGAACGTCAAGCCGTTCCATAACGGATTGGCCGAGGTGCAGACCAAGGATGGGAGCGTCGGCTACATTGATCGTTCAGGCAAATATGTCTGGGGACCCCATAAGCGCGATGACACTGCGACGGAATGACGAGCGACACGAGAAATACAGCCTTCAGCCGTAAAGGCAAGCTGGCAGATATGTCGGCCTGCGGAACTCGACTAGGATATGGCGACGTTTGGAACTTGCAAATCCCCAACCAACAAGATGGGATGCCTTGTATGACTTATGCTGCGTTTGGTAGTCCCAGCGTGCCTTGTAAGTTGTTGTAAGACCTATTCACGCAGCGCTGTCACAGCAGCGACCACAGGCTCGACGCCGGCCGAAACGGGTCTCAATTTCGGGCAGGCAAGGATCGCCTCAAGAATGCAAGGCGCTGCGATGGCGCGTCGTGGCCGGATCATCAACTTCCGCAACTTTCCTTAACCGTATACCCGAACGCCGCATATCCTGCCAGCCTCTTCTTGTACATACGAACCAGCATGGGAACGGATACATCCGCGTAATCATAAACCTGGACTTCGCTCTTGCTCTCGTGGAGGCGATGCAGACGGCCAACATACTGTTGCAGCGTACCTTTCCACGAAATCGGGGTCACAAGGAAAAGCGTGTCTAGGCGAGAGTCGTCAAATCCCTCACCCAGGTAGCTTCCGGTAGCGAGAATTACCCTCGGTTCATCAAGGGGAACGGCAGCCAGAGACTCAGCCAACTTACTCCTCTGCTTAGCTCCCATTCCGCCCTTCATAACAAACGTGTGCGAACAAATTCCCCGCAAGCGTTCAGCCAGGTAATCGAGGTGTACCGTCCGGCCTGTCAGAACAAGTGGCGAGCGCCCTGCGGACAGGGTTCCCACTAGGTCTCGAACGATCAGGTCGTTTCTTGATTGGTCAGAAAAAAGGGCGGCATAAATGTCTTGAATAGTCGTCTCGCTTTCTGGCCTGTTCCAACCGAAACTGGTCAGCCTCGGGAACACCTTATGCTGAAATGGAGAAGACTCCGCTGCCTTCCTCGCACTCAGATAAAAACGTGTCGGACCGCACTGCATATAAATGATGGGGTGGTGGCCATCCTTTCGCGTCGGCGTGGCTGTCAGCCCCAGAACGAATTTTGCTTTTACTTCACGAAGGACCCGCTCGAAGGTGACCGCCGAAAGATGGTGACACTCATCCACAATCACGTGGCCATAGTCGGCGACGAAATCCTCGATTGCCCCTTTGTGCTGCAAACTTTGGATCACAGCAACATCGATTAAGCCAGTCCTCCTGTTTTTCCCTCCGCCAAATTGTCCGATATCCCCAATGGGCAACGCCAAGTAGGCCGCTAGCCGCGCGCGCCATTGATCCATGAGCTGACGCCGATGCACGAGAATCAACGTGTTCACCGCTCTGGCAGTGATCAGACTCGCCCCAACCAAAGTCTTTCCAAAAGCGGTTGGTGCACAGAGTACGCCGTTGTCATGAACGAGGACTGCCGCAATAGCGTCTTTCTGCTCAGGCCGCAGCTCACCTTGGAAGCGAACGTCGATTTTCTTCCCCGCCGTTCGTTCGTCCTGGACTTCTATCTTCACCGAATGCGCCTTAAAGACATTGATCACGTCTTCTATGCATCCTCTTGGAAGGCCAAGGTGCTCGGGGAAGAGCTCACCACACGAAATAACCCGCGGCTTGCCGTATGTGGAGAGCCGCATCGCTTGAGCCCGGTAGAATTCAGGATTTTGGAAAGCAGCCACGCGAATCAGACGATCCACCATGGCGGACGGTAGGTCTTTCTTCTCGACATAAACAAGGTTGCTCACCACCAGACGGGTAATTGATGGCATCGGACCACTGATTGGTGTTTCCCTTCGTTTCCGGGAAGGGCTCCAATTCCATGGGGCTTCGCCCTCATCTCCATCAGCAAAACTAAAATGCACCCCAACCGGATTCCCTCCAGGGGCTATCTCGCGAATTATGTCGGCGAGCCGTCCACCCGGGATTCTTTGGATCGACTTCAAGAATCGCCATTGATCAGCGCAAGGCCGAAACAGCTCATCCAAGAAAACTGCGTTTCCTTGGTCCCTGGGGCCTTTCTGCAACGGCAAGGCAATCAAATTTCCGAAGCCACCCTTGGGCATAGTGTCCTGGCTAGGGAAAAGCCGGTCGTATGAATCGAGACCTATTTCATGTCTCTTTTCCATGGTGCGGGTCAACAAGGCAGACCCTAGCCTTCGCGCGTCAACTCCGGATACCGGACGGTCAAAGAACATCCAAATGTGCGCACCATTTCCCGACCGCGAGCGCTCGACGGAAACAGGAACATGGAACTGCCTACAGGTTGCGACGAACGCTGCTGCATCGGCCATCCAGGATTTTTTGTCGAAATCCACCGCAAGGAACCAGCAAGTCTCGTCCGGGAGGAGTGGATAAATGCCGATCGTGTGTTTCCCCGTCAGATGATTCTTAATCACCTCATCCGTCAGCGGCTGGAGTATCCGCGTCTTGCGCCCGACTCTCGTTCGATCTTCCGGTTTCGCGGCATGGATGGCCCGCCAGTCCATTACCCCCGCCGGCGAATAGCCAGACTTGCCGCCCTTCCCTTCCCACCGAATAGCGAAAACATCTTCGCGTCCGTGAAACAGATTCCGATAGAGCGCAATCTTTCTTTCTGGTGTGTAGACTTCGGTTGTGGCGCTGAGTGCTGGCTCTGTAGCAGAGGTGGTTTGGGCAACGGTCTGATTGGGAAGAGAATGATCCATGGCAAGCACGGCCCGGAGACGATCATTTTCCTCACGAAGCCTTTGGCATTCCTCATGTGCCTCTTTCAAACGCACCTGAATGTCGCCTTGATCGGGCGTGCTGTCATTGGTTGCCATTTGATCCCAAGTTGCGCGAATTGGACGGTCAGGAAGATCTTATCCGAGGAACGAGGCAAATGAGCAATTCGTCTTGCACCCCACCAACTGGGAACAAATTGGGAACAAACCACCAAAGAACACCTGTGAAGTAGGTCGATCAACACATACGTAAGTCATTGAGAAGCAAAGACGGGCTGGTATTTTATCCGGCTCATAACCCGAAGGTCGTCCGTTCAAATCTGACCCCCGCAACCATTCTTTTAGTTTAGATACAACGGCTTAGGGTGCTCCAACCCCGAGCCGTTTTCGTTTTTGGGTGCAGTTGGGTGCAAAATTCCATCCAACTGCTCCGCAAAACGTACATCGTCCTCGCTCGCCACATGCGTGCATACGCCCAGCGTGAGCGAAGGATCACTGTGCCCGAGACGTTGCTGGCGAACCTTGAGCGGCACGCCCAAGCGATCCATGAGCGTACTGTTGGTGTGACGGAAAGCGTGTAGAACGCCCCGCTCGATCCCAAGGGACTCGAGCAACGGCTACAGCTTCCGCTCACCACCAGGTTTGCGTCCCAAGGCGTGCCGTTGCGTGTGGCGAAGAGCAACCCCCGCTCGTTCGGCGTCCACTGTTTCAAATACTCCACGATGTGGCCCAACAAACGAATGCGAGAGAGCGAAGATCCATACAGCATTTTCGCTCTTCGGAGATTGAAACTTCCCCCGACATACGCTTTGACGTACGCACAACAAACCGCGTTCAACATCGATGTCACTCACGCGAAGCCCGCACAGCTCGCCCGCACGTATGCCTGTCTCGAAGGCCGAGCCAAAATAACGTATGGTATGGCTCTGGTGCCGAGGCGAGGATGCCAGAACCTCGTCAACCAAAAAGAACCGGCGGGCGACACGATGCCTTTTCGGTAGCTTCACGTCGGAAACGGCGTCGTGGGCCACATAGCCCCAAACGCGCGCCGCCTTCCAAGCATTTGCATCGTGGCGAAAAGATTCTTTACGGTCTTGCCGCTAAGTTTGATGGAAGAGACGAACCGTTGCACTTCTTCCGGCCCAATCTCCCGCATCTGGTAGCGACCGAAGTACGCTTTTGCCGTCGAAACTTAAGTTAACTTACTCGTCCGAAGGCGCTGCTTATCCAAGCCCTTTGGGATAAGCTCCGGTCCTATGGATACCACAAGACCGAGATTGAGGGCGAAGGTGGGCCTCAATCTAATCCTCATATGCGTGCTGGCGCTCGGGGATTGCGCTGTGCGCGCCCAGGTTGCGACATCGCAGGCGCCTGCGAAGGAAGCGCCCACTTACGCCGAGTCCGATGCGGGGTTTGAGACACAGTTTAGTGCTATCTTTCACGCGCGCTGTTCCGGCGATCCAGCGTCGGAACAGAGCCTTCTCGAACAATTGAAAATTCCCGACTCGGCCGGGTGGTTTGCACAGAACTTCGACCCGGGCGAGGCTGCAAATCTGACCGAACGCTACGAGCGCCTCTTCTCGGATTATCGTGATTCCATCGAAAAAACCATCGAAAGCTCTTGCGAGACCCCGGGCGAAGAAATTGCGGTTAACCACGCGAATGCCCCGGGCGAACACATGAGGGTCGCCCAGGGATTCCAACTCAGTACGACTGGCCCACTAATTGACCTGCCGCTGGCTCGATTCAGTTTTGTAATGCGTCTGCGAGGACAGAACAAGGGTTCTTGGGCGGAGACGTTCGTGTACGAACAGGGAGCTTTCCGCTTTATCGGCTTGGGAACCCTGCCATTCTGGAGTTGGATCGGAGGGGCCGGCCCAACCGCTTACAAGAACGGGCATATAGTCCCGCGCATGGTGCCGATTTACCAGATTCCGCCGGATTATCCGATGATGGCGAGGGCGAACCACATCGAAGGAGTTGTGACGCTGCGGGCGATCATCGACAAAGAAGGAAACGTGAAGACACTGGAATTGATCCAGGGTGATCCACTGCTTGTAGATGCAGCGATGACAGCTGTGGAGCGGTGGCGCTACAACCCTGTAATTGTCGCAGGCAATCCAACTGAGGCCGACACGATCGTCAGTGTAGTCTTCCAACTACGCAAAAACTGAATAGAGCTCGCGCCGATGCAGATATCGACAGCGGCGGCCACGCCGCTTGCTTGTCCAGCAGAAAAATCAAACTCGGCTTCCCACACTCCACCGCATGCCGGTACTCCAGTTCCGTAATTGACAGCGATTCGGGATTGTCTTCGGGAATGTAGCCGTAGCGATGCGCGAAGATTCCGACGTACACGTCGGCTTTCGCGACGTCCTCGAGGCACTTGTCCAGCGGTCGCTGATCGGAGGCGACGTAATCCTCCATTCCGATCACTTGCTTATTCAAATCCGAAGATAGGCTCCTACGGCGCTCCGGTACGACCTTAGATCTTGGAAGGTTGAGGAAAGGTACTCGAAGTAAATCCTTTCTGCCTCGAATCCCTCCAGTTGCGCAGGATGTGCCGAGCAACGTATTGTTTTACAGATTCCGGACAGGGATGCCATTCCGATGCCCGTTTGCTACTGACCGACCTTCCACAGATTCCTCAAAACTGAACTTCTAGTCAGCCTCCTTGAGGGTCCTCCTGGCGCTTTAATGGTTGCATCTCCGGACGAAAACTAAACAGAAAGACGTAGGACTTCTCGTGGCACCAAAGAGATCATTCGTCGAGTTGGGTGTATAAGCGGCATTCATACATGGGACTCGATCGATCGGGGCAACCTTGCCACGAGAGTCGCAGAAATTACACTGAGATAGTTTAGAGCACACGGGCTACGAAGTTGGCGAGGAAGTTGAACAAGCGTGCAGTAGATTCGCTGGGCTAGAGGCTGCCCAGAAACCCTCGTCTGACCGGGTCGCAATTGACTGATTCTGCGTGCTCGAAATTGGCCGATCTGCTCGCCCAAAAGGTTGTTTGCGCACGTGAGCGTAGTGACGAGCCCGCCGACATCGCCCGGCCACATGCTGGGCATGAACGTCCAGCGTTCTCCGGTGACAACGATACCGTTTTAATGCGCGGACTGCAAAACTTACTGGCGACGCAGGACTTCCATGGGAACAATCGAGGTGGCGCGGTGGGCGGGAAGAAGGCAGGCGACAGTGGCTGCGGAGAGGAACAGCAGTGTTGCGTTGAGAAGGACCAAAGGGTTGCTTGCGCTGACTTCGGTCCAGTGCGCCACAAGCTTTGTGGCGTAGAAGCTGAGTAGAACGCCAGCCGCCACGCCGCTGCCGATGCTTGCGACAGCGGACGTGAAGACCAGCCTGAGCACGTGTTGCTGTTGGGCTCCCAGGGCGATACGGATGCCGAATTCGTTGACTCGCTGGGCTACGCCGTAGGAGACGACGCTGTAGAGGCCGACACTGGCTAACGCGAGGGCCAGCAAGCCGAAGGATCCTAAGAGAATCGTGGCCAAATGCGCTTGCTGCCACTCCCTCTGGCGCGTCACTTTCGATTCCAGGCTCACGATTTCGCCGTGTCCTTCCACTTGTTGGTCGGCATCGACGGAGCGGACCTGTTTGCGAACGGCACGGTAGACCGACGGGAGTGAGCCGTTGGCGTGAACGAGAATTTCCGTATACACCTCCATGTCGAGCGTGTACGGAACGTAGACTGCAGGCTTTACGGTTTGACCGAGGCCGTCGTTTCTGACGTCCGCGACGACGCCTACGATTTGAAACGATTGGCCGACACTGGAGGCGAGGACGCGAAACGGTCCGTTCTTGAGGTCGGGAATGCGAAGAGATTGGCCGACCGCACCGCCATTGGGCCAGTAGAGGCGCGCCATCGTTTCGTTAATCACCGCGAGGGGAGCTCCGCGCATGGTCTCGGCCTGGTCCCAGATTCGTCCGGAGAGGACGGGAATCCGTAGGAGCGAGAAGTACTCCGGACTGACCATGCCGAGACGCGCGTGTTGCTCGTCGGCGGCGACGGTACCTGTGGCGGCGGAGAGGGCGACTCGCGTCTCAAGTCCACTCGCCGGAGGCGTGGCACGCGTGGAGATGGCAGTGGAAACCACCCCGGGAATTGCCGCGACGTGCTGGCGGAGTTGATCGAAATAGGCCGCGCGATGTTCCCAAGTCATGTAGGTGTTGTCGCGGAGCGGGATGCCGACAACCAGTGTGTCGCTAGGATCGTAGCCGAGCGGGGCACGCGTCAGGCGAAGGAAGCCTTGCGTGACGGCACCACCGCCGCTGAGGAGCAACAGGGTGAGTGCGACCTGAGCCGCGACGAGCAATCCATGAGCGCGATTGGAGCGCACGCCGAATCCCACAGTGCGGGCGCCAGAGAGCAGGACGTGATTTGCTTCGGTGCGGCTGAGCCGAAGCGCAGGGGCTAACCCGAAGAGGACACCGGCGACCAGTGCCAGACTAACCGTGAATGCCAGAACCGGCAGATTGATCTGGATGGCGACTTCAGGGGGAAATGCCGAGCGAGGGAGACAGTTTGCGATCAACGCAACAGCGACGTATGCGGCGAGCACTCCCAGCGCCGCGCCGCTGAGCGATAGGAGCAGAGATTCGACGAGCAGCTGACGCAGGACGCGACTACGGGATGCGCCGATGGCTGAGCGCAGGGCGAATTCATTCTGGCGCGAAGTGCCGCGAGCGAGTAGCAGAATCGAGAAATTGGCACAACCGATCCAGAACATCAGGGCGACGGCGCCGAATAGGAGGTAAAGGGTGTGAACGAAGGTGAGGTCGTGCTCCTCGATGAGCCGCTGGAGGTGAATCCGAAAGTTTTCCGGGAAGCGGCCCGGGGCTTGTTTCGCGAAAACCTCAAAAAGGGGCTGAAACTCGGCCTCGGCGGCTCGCGCGCTGACACCGGGCTTGAGTTTGATGCAGGAGAGCCAGAGCAGTGCGCTGGGGTCGTTGGTGACCTTCAGAGGAAGGTAGACGTCGGCCATGGTCCAGGCGAAGCGCGGCGGAAGGACTCCGACCATTGTGTAGTCCTGATGGGCCATCGAGAGAGTCTTGCCTACGATTTGCGGATCGCCGGCAAAGCGGCGCTTCCAGAACGAGAAGCTGAGGACGACAACCGGCTGTGGATCTTGCCCCTCGGGCGCATCGGAGGGTAGCAGCCCGCGACCTAGCAGCGCGGGCAACCCGAGATAGCTCGAGGCGTTGGGAGTGAAGAAGACCGCGCGGACGTCTTCGGGCAGATCGCTGCCGGTGGTGGAGAATTCCCAATTAGCTTGGCCGAGCGCGGCATCGACGGAGTTCAGTTGGCGGAACTGCTGAAGCTGCGCGCCCGTGAGGAAAAAATTGCGAGGAATGCCGGAGCGGTCCTCTGCGAGGACGCGCACCATGCGATCAGCCCCTGCGTAGGGATATGGGCTGATGAGCACGGCGTGAATGACGCTGTAGACGGCGGTGGTCGCGCCAATGCCGAGGGCAAGCGAGAGAACAGCAGTCAGGGTGAACCCTGGAGTCTTTCCGAGAAGGCGCAAAGCGTAGCGGGCGTCTTGCCAAAGATTCGCCAAGTTGGGGCCCTTCCAAGACCACCGAAATTCATCATACGCAGAGACAGTGGTGGGTTCAAACGATAGGTGACGTCACCATCGCAGACGCGAAACACCGCGAGATAGAATGTGAACCCACTTATCCCGGGCACACTCCATGGTAGCGTCGATGTATTGCTATCCAGGAATGGAGGGACAGAAGTCCAGCAATATGTCGCGCCCCTTTTGATCCGACCTTAGTGCGTATTCGATGCAGGTCCTTTTCGGCGATTTCATCCCGTCCAACACTCCGCCCTGGGCGCAATTTCACGTCCAACTGCGTCCAAACACAGCGTGATATAGGCTAAATGGAGGGTGGGAAGCCAGTAAAGCCAACTGCATCAGTGAGCGGGCGATGGGAATCGAACCCACGTCCGAGGTTTGGGATGGACTCGCCAGCAACCACTTCATGCCGCCACCTCGCGGATGAGCTCGAATCGATAAAGGAGGATCAAGGAGTGGCGTTTTCGGAGCGTTGCAGGCCCCCGCAACCAATTAGAGACTCACGAGGCCGGAACCCAGGATTCCGGCGTTTTGTTTTGTGTGAGTATCTGGGGAAGATTCGTTTATGAGGAATGTTGCAGGAAACCCCAGCGTCTTTTCGTACCGTATTTACTTGCCTTAATAACCTATCTTAAGTAAGGTTAAGCGTGCAAACGGTCCAGATGAATGAAACTGGGCCTACACCCATGCGGCGTTCAACTCTTTCGATGTTGGTTTTTGTCGGGTCGTTTTATTTTCTGGTGCCTGAAGTAACTTTCTCCCAGGGTGAAACTACCAGCGCGATCATCGGCCAGGTGAGCGATGCAAGCGGCGCGGCAGTGCCTGGTGCCACCGTCACGGCCACGCATAAGGAGACTGGACTGAGGCGAAGCGCGAGTACAGATGACTCGGGGCGGTTCAACTTTCCACAGCTGAAGCCCGGCACGTACTCGGTCAAGGTGGAAGCAGAAGGCTTCGAAACACAGCAGAATGACGCTGTATCCTCTGCCCTGGGCCAGAAGCAAACCGTCGATTTCAGACTCAAGATCGCACAGTCAAACGAGACCGTTGAGATAAGCAGCGAAACTCCGATCCTCAACCCAGAGAATGCGAATACATCAACGAGTCTCAACGCGCGCGCTATGGAGAATCTTCCAAATCCAGGCGGCGACTTAACCTACCCACTTCAGTTTGCTGCAGGAGCGCTCGTCAATACGGCAGGCAGCAGCAATGATTTTGTTGGTGGCACGAACGGGTTTGGCAACGTGGAGTTCAATGGCCTGCCCGCTCTCTCGAACGGTTACATCGTCGATGGATTAGAATCAAACGACCCGCTGACCAATCTAAACAGCGGACTCTCGACAAACCTAGTCCTCGGATTGAATTCGATTTCGGAAGTAACGGTCAATACACTTTCCTATGCCGTCGATCAGGGGCGGTATGGAGCGTCGCAGGTCAACTACGTTACAAAATCAGGTTCAAACCAGTTTCACGGGAACCTATATGAATTGTGGAATGGCTCGAAGTTCAACGCAGCCAACTATTTCACGAATGCCACCTCGGGAAATCACAAGCCGCGCTCTACCGTGAACCACTTCGGAGGCAGTGTCGGCGGCCCGATTGTCCACGACAAGCTGTTTTTCTTCTTCGATAGCGAATGGGTTCGGATTGCACTGCCCATTGTCACGGCCACTACTGTCCCAACTCCGGCGTTCCAGAATTACGTTTTGCAGCAACTGGCCTTGGGCGGGACCGATTCCGTTACAGGGTCAGTCTACCTGCCATCACCGCAGTTGGTGCCGTTCTACCAGAAGATGTTTTCCCTTTACGGAAATACCAGCGGATCACCACTCACTGTACTTGGTTGTCCGTTCGAAGTGGGCGGAATTGCGCCCGCAACTGCCAATGATGGAAACGGTTGCGCAAATCGTCAGAGCATTTCGCATTCAAGCACTGATCACGAGCAGGTACAGACAGTTCGAGTCGATTACAACATCGATGAGGCCAATACCACCTGGTTTCGCTTTCAGGCCGATACCGGCGTGCAAGCTGCCTACACAGATCCGATCAATTCCTTGTTCGACTCGGTCTCTCCTCAACCGCTGTACTCCTTCGCAGCGGGATACACCCACGTCTTTTCGCAGAATCTTGTGAACTACTTCAACCCGGCATTCTCGTGGTACGAGAGCTTATTCGGGCCTGTCGATTTTCAGAAAACCCTTTCCGCATTCCCGATCGTTTTGCAAGGTAGCGGCGCGAATGCCCCTTTTACGAGGGTCGGGGGACTGGACAACACCTGGGTCCAGGGAAGACGCGCCTCCCGCTTCTTTATCAACGACAACCTCGCCTGGAGTCTTGGGGCACACGAGCTGCGTTTTGGAACCAATGCTCGGATTCTTCGGCTGAATGACTACGACTTCGGGCAGGCAACGGTCCCGACTGTGACATACACTACCCTGCCGCAATACATTTATGGAGTCGCGTCTACGGCGACAAAGACTTTCCCCGCGTCAGCAAACGAACCCTTCAACTTCCTCAATCTCGATCTCTACGCACAGGACACTTGGAAGGTGACCAAGAAGCTGACGTGGACCTTCGGGATACGAGATACATTGAATTCCAATCCTTTAAATCCACATCAGCATATCGCTCGTCTGAGTGGTTCCTTCAATTCCATCTCGCATGATGTGAATCAGCCTTTGAACGCCGCCATTCAAACTGGTCTCGGTAACGTGTTTACCTCGACGCCCCTCGCGATTCTGCAACCGAGAACAGCGTTCGCATGGCAATTTGAGTCCAAGTCGGTGCTGCGTGCTGGCTTCGGGGTTTTCAGCGACATATTGCCTGGTACGATCGCCGATGTGGTTGGTTTCAATCCGCCCTACGTCAAAACGTTCCAGGGCGGACTTCTTGGAACCGTTGGTGGCACAGCGATTGCGCCGGGAGTTCCTAACAGTGCGGTTGATGCGACCGTGGCCGCCAATCAGGCGTTTCGTTCCGGGTTTACACAGGGCCAGCTCTCCTGCGCATCTGCAAAAGCGAATCCTGCAACTTGTCTTCCTCCGGCCGCCATCACGGCGGTACCCGATGGAAAACTTCATGCGCCATACTTCATGGAGTGGAGTCTTGGTTTGGAACATCAGTTGGGAACTACGGGAAGCCTCCACGCACAATATGTCGGCACTCGTGCGGTCAACCAGCCATACCTGACGCAAGTGAACGGCTATCAAAACGTCTGCGCGGGGTGCTTTGCGCCGTTTCCTTATGCGCAATCTACCGATCCCCGATTCGGGGCGGTGACACAATTTTCCACCGGCGCGAACAGTCACTACGGTGGGCTGCAATTGACAGCAATGAAGCGTTTTGGAAACGGCTTTATGGGGCAACTGAATTACACCTGGAGCCGTTGCATGGACACCGTCTCAAACGGCGGATTCCTGCAGTTCTCGGCAGGAGGAATCTTGTCCCCTCTCCCTGGAAATTTAGCGCGGGACTACGGTCCCTGTGACTACGACATCCGGCACAATCTCAACGCTCAGTACGTTTATCAATTGCCAATCAAGGTCCGAGACCGGGCTCTGGGACACGCGCTGAACGGCTGGCAGGTGTCGGGCACCGTGTTTTGGCATAGTGGGATTCCGTTCTCCGTCCTGGGCGCGCCGTATTCAGCAAATGGAAATGGGATCGTGAACGGTAGTGGGCCGCAATTCGCAAGCGTTGTTCCCGGCGTACCTCTTTATGAACACAATCCCATTCCAGGTGTCACACAACCAGGCACGGTTCAATGGCTCAACCCCGATGCTTTTGTGTCTACCGTGGACCCGAGTACTGGGGCGTGCTTTGGTGGCAATAGCCCTAAGAACTGTCAATTCGGGAACCTCGGTCGCAACGCGCTGCGCGGTCCCAATTTTGCGTGGAGTGACTTCTACCTATCGAAATGGTTCCCCCTGACCGAGCAGTTCAAGCTGCGGTTTGACGCTCAGTTCTTTAATGTATTTAACCATCCGAATTTCGGACTTCCGAGCATGGTGCTCGCCGGCATTCCAGGAAAGCCTATTACCCAGACCGGGTTTGGCGCGCTTACTTACACCACCTCTCCGCCAACGGGCTTACTCGGCGTCGGTTTGGGCGGTGATAGCACTCCGCGCATGATCGCGTTTCAATTGCGCCTGGAGTTCTAGGCTCGCTATCGTTAATCAGGCCCGCGCAACCAAAACTTCATTTCTTTCAACAAAGACCACGCAAATAAACTCCGTGCTTGCAATCCTCAATATACTATACTAGGGTATATTATATTGGAGGGCGGAGCGAATGGCGCACACAACAAAAGACAAAGCGAAACTCTTGAGCCGGGTTCGAAGGATTCGTGGACAGGTGGAAGCCATCGAACGGGCGCTCGACGGCGAGCACGAATGTTCCAGCGTGCTTCAGCTGTTGGCTGCCTGTCGTGGAGCCTTGAACGGCCTGATGGCGGAAGTGCTGGAGGGGCATATCCGATTCCACGTCCTCGACTCGAAATCTGGCAAGAACGCTCCCCAAGTGGAAGCGGCCGAAGAACTCATCGATGTAGTGCGGACCTATCTAAAGTAGTCGCGCAAAACCTTAGGATTTTGCAGAAATGGTGACTTCATCATGACCCAAGCGGAATTGAAACAAGCAGAAGCCGTAAGGAATGTTAACGAAGCCAAAAAACTTACGTCGTCAGTTCCTGCCGGTCATGAAGACGAGCACGGACATGCTCTGAATTGGGTAGAAATTTACCGTGTTCTGTTTGTGGCTGCTGCGGCAGGTGTGATCTGGTTTCTTGGGGGTGCGCGAAATCCTTATGTCACAGCCGTCGGTGTGATTTCTACCCTTGTTGGCGGGTTTCCGATCTTCCACGAAGCGTACGAGAACATCGTTCAGCGCCGCATGACGATGGAGCTTTCCATGGCCATCGCTATCGTGGCGGCCCTGGCGATCCGTGAAATTTTCACGGCCCTCGTCATCACCCTGTTTGTCCTCGTCGCCGAAATCCTGGAAGGACTCACGGTTGGGCGCGGGCGGACTGCAATACGCCATTTGGTCGGTCTCCTGCCTACGACCGCCATAGTTCGCAGAAACGAAAGCTGGCAAGCGGTTGAGGCGAAGGAAATTGCGGTTGGCGAGATCGTTCTCGTGAAGCCTGGTGCTCGAATTCCGGTGGACGGTGTTGTTGCCGGAGGCCACTCTTTCGTCGATCAGGCAACGATCACAGGCGAATCCATGCCTGCGGAGAAGAGCAAGGGAACGTCGGTCTATGCAGGAACGATCAATCAATCCGGCGCGCTCGAAATCCGCGTGGACCGGATGGGGCGTGACACTACATTCGGCAAAATCATAGACGCGGTTGAACGGGCGGAAAAGTCGCGTGCTCCCATTCAAGGAATCGCAGACCGTCTTGCGGGCTATTTGGTTTACTTCGCGCTTGGAGCCGCTGCTGTCACATTTTTGATCACTCACAATGTGCGCTCGACAATTTCCGTGGTCATCGTAGCCGGTGCCTGCGGAATTGCTGCGGGAACCCCGTTGGCAATTCTTGGTGGGATTGGACGCTCCGCGCAACTCGGTTCGATCATCAAGGGCGGCCTGTACCTGGAATCACTCGCGACCATCGATACGATTCTTCTCGACAAAACGGGAACTCTGACCTACGGCACTCCCGAAGTGGGCGATGTTCGTCCCGTCGAAGGGGTTCCAGTTGTTTCCTTACTGCAAGCGGCGGCAACTGCGGAATCGCGGTCCGAGCATCCGGTCGCGAAGGCAATTCTGAAGAAGGCGTCAGACCTGGGAATCTCCGGTGAAGAGCCTGAAAAATTCGATTACACGCCAGGGAAAGGTATCGTTGCGGTTTGTCGCGGCATAGAAATCATCGTAGGCAATCGGCTCTTTCTTGAGGGACACAGGATTGCACTCCCAACCAACACAGTCTCGAAGACAGATTCGGAGATTGTTGTGGCGCAAGAAGGCAAGTTCCTCGGAACTCTCGTCGTTGCCGATACGCTTCGGCCCGAGGCAACAAAGGCGATACAAGATCTCAAATCGATGGGATTGAAGACGGTTCTTCTCACGGGGGATTCCAGGGCCGTGGCTGAAGACATCGGAGGAAAACTGGGCGTGGATGAGATTGCCGCTGAACTTTTGCCGGAGGACAAGCTTGCATTCGTGAGCCGGCTCACGGCGGCGAAGCATAACGTCGTTATGGTGGGTGACGGAGTCAATGACGCTCCTGCCCTGATGAAGGCTACTGTCGGCGTCGCGATGGGCGCTGGTACCGACGTTGCCCGAGAGAGTGCAAACGTCGTTCTCATTGGCAATGATCTCTCAAAGCTCGTCGAAACTCTCTCGATCGCACGGAGCTGCCGCCGCACGATCATGCAGAACTTTGTCGGAACGCTCGTCGTTGACAGCATCGGCGTCGGCTTGGCCGCGTTTGGATTTCTAAATCCTCTCTTGGCGGCTTTCATCCACGTTTCTTCCGAAATGACTTTCATCCTGAACTCCGCCCGGCTGCTTCCTCCAATCTCCTCTGCTCATGGCCTGGTGCGCGGACTATTTTCCCAATCGCCCACGGTCGCACCGGACTAGATGGAAACTTATGCCTGCTGACTCGACACATCCTCTGGCAACGAAGCGGCTCGTTATCGGACATCTCACGGTTTGCCAAGGATGCTGCTGTGGAAACACAGAAAACGGAAGACCTCCGGTTCCTGTGGACTGGCTCAAGAAGGAGTGGCGTGCCAGAGGGTTGCTGAAGCGGGTCCAATTGACGATCAGCGGCTGCCTGGGACCATGTGACCTTCCCAACGTGGTCACTATTTCTAACGAGAGCGGGACCCAGTGGTTTGGGGAGATTACAGAATTCGAGCAATACCGGGATCTCGTTGACTGGGCGACTCGATCCAGGGACGCGGGCGAATTGCTGCCCCTTCCAAAAGAATTTCAGCGACACACGCTTCATCCGTTTCGCAAGCAAGCCGGGCGGCCTGGATGATTTGCTGAATGGAAGCAAGGCCGGAATTGAAAGCAATTTATGTGCATGGCTACTCAATCGCAGGTCCTTGGTTCGTGGTCCAACTTGGCCTTTCTGTGTGGTTTTCGGGGGTATCCTAGGTGTAGAGGCAACCGAATCAATGGGACTTAGGGTGTGACCTTCAAGCTTATAACCCGCTAAACGGGATCGGTAGTTCAAATGGCGCTCGGCAAAATGGGCTTCCACACAGCAATGTGCGGGAAGATCACTCGTCAAAGTCGGTGGAACCTAAGGCCCGCTGTACGGCTACGGCAATACCGAGCCAAGCCTCGGATGCACGAGGAAAGCATAGAGACTGGATGGCGAGCATCACGTTACGCGGAATGAAAATACGGTCCGACTCTCGGCAAAAGCTGAGTCAGATCGCATAACCCGAAGGTCGTCAGTTCAAATCTGACCCCCGCCACCCTTTCGTGAAACAGAAGGCCGGAACCCAGGATTCCGGCCTTTTTTTGTGCGACCGCTAGCGGAATTTCGTCGTGTCGTACACAGCTCCAAGGAAACTGTTCTCTACGACCTCCATGCACCGTTCAGATCACAAAAGAGGCCGGCATCGAAGGTCCGTTGAATCGCAACTTCCCACAGGGGCGTTTGTTAGTAATCCGACGGACGAATCGAATAGTTCCCGGCCTGCCGTCATCTCGGAGACTTCCATCAGCGCCAAAATCTCCGTGGCTACAAGCTCTGACAGTCGCGCGTCCTCTTGGATTGCCTATTGGCGAGTTCGATCTCCACAAAATCATAGCGGCTTCGCCTCCTCAATTCCACCCGAGGCGTCCGTGGATAGAGATCGCTTCTGCCCTACACATAGCAACTACGAGGACAAGCTACGGCGGCATTCCGCCAAACTCATCTGTGTCTCGCCAAGCTATCAATGCAAATCTAAACCGTCGGGCGAATGGCGAATAAGGTTTAAGGCTCCAGCTTGATATAAAGTCTCGAATGATGCCCGAGGGCCAGAACATCCATCCTGACGCAGCGAGTCCCTGGCGGCCGCTTCGGATCCCCTTGTTCCGAAATCTGCTTATCGCTGACTTCGCCTCCGACGTAGGAGCCTTCATGCAAGCCGTGGGCGCAGCCTGGCTCATGACTTCACTCAGCAGTAGCACGCTTGAGATTGCACTCATTCAGACAGCTTCCGCACTTCCCTTCTTCCTTCTCGCGCTGCCCGCTGGTTCCATCGGTGACATCGTAGACCGCCGCAAGCTGATTCTCGGGACCGAATTCTGGATGCTGGCGATCGCTTGCCTGCTCGTCGTGGCCACGTTCGCTCACTTCATCACTCCCTGGGTGTTGCTGCTGCTGACCTTTGCGCTCTCGATCGGCGATGCACTGGAGTCGCCCGCGTGGAGAGCGATCTTCCCGGAACTTGTACCCAAGGAAGATTTATCTCCAGCTCTTGCCCTAAATGGGATTGAGTTCAACCTTGCGCGTGCCGTTGGTCCTGCTCTCGGCGGCCTTATTATTGCGATTGCGGGCGTCGGGACTGTCTTCCTTCTGAACGTCCTTTCGTTCCTCGGCGTTATCGTTGTGATTGCCCGCTGGAAACGCCCCGTTCCGAAGGCCACCCTGCCTGCGGAGACCTTCACAGGAGCGACCACTGCCGCGTTTCGATACGTGCGGTACTCACCGGGCATTCAGAGACTCTTGCTCAGGTCTGCCTGCGTTATTTTCTTTGCCAGCGCTTTTTGGGCTTTGCTCCCGGCTGTTGCCAGAATCGTTAGTCACAGTTCTCTCGGGTACGGCCTGTTACTCGGCTTCTTTGGCACCGGCGCCGTCCTCGGAGCTGTGCTCCTCCAACGTTTGCGAAAAACCTACTCCGTCGAGGCCGTGGTTGCGGTGACGACCGCGGTGATCGCTTGCGTCCTTGCCGGAGCGGCACTCCTGCATAGCCTCTGGATCCTGTCACTGTTTTCTTTTTTTGGCGGCGCAGCTTGGACCATCTTCATGTCCGTTTTTAACACGCTGATCCAACGCCTGGCCCCCGACTGGGTTCGCGCGCGCGTCCTCGCCGTCTATCTTTTCGTTTTTCAGGGCAGCATGGCGATTGGCAGCGTCCTTTGGGGCGCGTTGGCGGAACGGGCCAGTTTGGAAAAGGCGCTTCTCACTTCTGCGGTGGGCATCGCCACCTGCCTGCTCTTGCGTTTGCCCTTTTCGCTGCTGGAACCCACCTCGACTCTGGACGTATGGAATCACTGGCCAAGACCCACGATGTTCGTGGAGCCCGAGCCCGACGACGGCCCCGTGCTCGTCACCGTCGAATACAAGATCGACCCGGTCAAAGCACAGGAGTTTCTCGAAGCAATTCACAAGTACCAACGGATTCGCCGCCGCGACGGCGCGACGCGTTGGGGCGTCTACTATGACTCCGAATCCTCAGGGATCTATGTCGAGACCTTCCTCGTCGATTCTTGGGCGGAACACCAGCGCCAACACGATCGATTTACAATTGCTGACCGGACCGTTGAAGAACAGGTATTCCGTTTCGCTCGGGAGCCTGTCCGCGTCCGTCATTTCATCTATGCCAGAACGTCGAGACGGAAATAGACCAGAACCGCTGAAGACAGTCCGACTGCTACCCACTCCAAGTCATTAGCGATGTGTTCGAAGTCTGAGCTTCGTCAATGTCCTGCAGCCTGACCCATAATTTGACCCCACCAAGCGAGCCAGACCAAAACCAGTCCATGCGAATCAAGTTCTCGTCAGTCAAGAAACATTCAATGCCATCGATATCCAGAATGCTTTTGACAACGACGGCGTCGGGCAGGTCCCGATACCGCCGCAGGATGACAAATTCCTTTTGCTCTGGTTCTTGACTATCGGTTGGCATGTCGAGTCAGATACACCTAACAATCGCACTGTTCGAGCATAACAGCGCGGGTCGAATTTATAGCGCGCTAACCGGCGCCGATGGTTGCATCCTCAGCGAGTCCGCGCTTATCAGGCACCTAGGCTGCGCTAGACTGGCAGTTGCCATCGGCTCGATTTGAATAAACTACGTTTGCGTGATGGAGGAATCCCTGATGCTCTTAATTCGAGCTGCCATTGTCAGCGATGTGCCGTTGCTGCTGAGATTCTTCCGCGAATTGGCGGAGTACGAGCGCCAACCCGACGCCGTGGTCACTAAGGAAGAGACGCTGATCAGGGACGGCTTCGGATCTCAAGCAAAGTTCCGCAGCCTGATTGCGGAATGGGACGGACAAGCGATTGGCTATGCGCTCTTCTTTGGCTTTTATTCAAGCTGGAAGGGCTCCGGCATCTTCCTGGAGGACCTCTTCGTACGGGAAGCGTTTCGCGGTCGAGGGATTGGAAGAGCGATTCTGTCTGAGGTTGCTCGTATTGCCCGACAGGAAGACTCCTATGGCATTCGATGGGAAGTGCTGGGCTGGAATGAGTCGGCGATTAGATTCTACAAGTCATTGGGTGGCGAGTTTTTCGACGAATGGAGACAAGTTCTCCTAGAAGGAGATGCTCTGAATCGACTCGCAGACCGATAGTGGTTCAGGTCAGAAATCCACTCGCACTTCAGCAGTGACCGGTAACGGCGTCGATCAAGACTTGGCGCAAGTGCGCTACTGCGTGCCTTTCTTGCGTTGCTCCTCGAACTCGCGCCAGTGCTGGAAACACTCGTTCCAACGCGGGTCAGAATCAATGGCTGTCGGACGCCACTGATGCTGCTTAGTCAAATTGCCAAGGGATTGCATAACTGCGAACCGAACCTCTCGGTCGGGGTCGTTCAAAGCAGACAGCAGGATATCCAGAGCGGCTTCAGAGTCCGTGTACTCCAGAAAACGAGCCGCAGCAACTCTGTCCTCAGGCTCCTGCGATTTCAGCACGCGAGCCAGCAACGGGATTGAAGTTTGTGGTTCGAGACTGGATATTGCCAACACCAAATTCGCTTTCGGATAAAATGGCGAACTCACAGGTTGATTGAACAGGTCCTCTTCCGCGAGCGGCAAAACGCTTAATTCTTTCCAGTGTAAGAGGTCACTTACCATCCACATTCTCAGGGTCGGGTTGGACTTGACGTTTGGAAGATTCAGAGCGGCTTTCAGGAGCGGCGCGGCGGCGGAATCCTCCGTCCAGTTCAGAACGAACAAAGCCGACTGCTTTTCTTCGGAAGTGGAATCTGTGCAAAGCAAGGCTAAGAGCCTCCGCAACACTTTGCGATATGCGTCTTCGCCCGTTTGCACTTGCCAATTGGGGCCACACGGCTTGGCGCTGGCGGGAAGAGATGGAGAATAAGGGCTAACGAATTTATAGTTCGAGCCAGTTTTGTTGAGAAATATAACGCGGTAGGTGTTCGGCTCTAGGCCACCCTTTGCCATGTTTCCCAATGCGTCCGTGGACGGAGTAGAATAATTAAGGATGAATCTGTGCGGAAGAGGCTCTCCTTTAATCATCTCGTCGACGCTTATGTCTGCCGCATAATCCCGGCGCGGATAATTCACGCCGTTGTACGTTGTGTCACCCGACCCTATTTGTTGCACACGTTCCACCTTACCGACGACTATCAAATCAGCGGAGTTGGCGAGGGCTTCTGTCGATAAACTGGGTGCTAAATCTGCGACGACAAGGATCGTACCCGAAAAGAGGATGGCAAGCGTTAGATTCACAAATCTCACGATTCGATATTGGAACACAGGGCCGGGTTCTGGGCTGCCCTCTCGCGGCAACTCCCCATTAGAGTCGCGTAAAGTACATCTGGTGTTTGACCGATTTTCACTTCTACGGTAACAGCGTTTCCAGGCATATGACCTCAATCTTCATCCAAGCGTATAGTCGGACCCGTGAATTTGGACCCAACTTCTGAGTTCAAGGGCAGGCTAATCTCCTCGAAGCTCGCCTCAACTTCCGACCTTGTAGGCGAAGACGAACAAGTGCGCAGAAGTACTTGCTTGTTTGGGATGACCAGGAGTGGAACTGCGTTAAAGATTGGATTCGACTAGCCGAAGCCGCCGTCAGGAAAAGTCACCGGATACATGGCGACATTGAACTCCCGACCACGCTCAAGGTTCTGCCCAAGACCTGAGGTCGTCGGCCTACTCCTTCACTACCTCCCGAGCGCTTTTGTCATCCCGCAATCCCGCGAATTTGGAATGTCTGAGATGATCCGCATCGGTCCATTCTAGAAACTCAACTTGAGCGACGATGTCGGGACGAACCCAAATACATTTCTTCATCTTCTCGGCGGTCAAAGCCTCGCCCCATCGCGCCTTCCGGGTTTCCGGGAGGTTTACGAAGGGGCATTTCGGCGTGACCAGAGGACGAAGCTTCTCGAACGCCCTCCGCCGTGACGCCGGAACGAATCCATTTCGCGTTCTGGCGACATAGATCAAGTCCTTACCACGATAGTAGCCGACGATGATGGCGTCCAATCCGTGCGGGCCTGGCGTGAATCCGCCGACCACGAACTCCTGGCCGAGATTGACTCTGTGCTTGATCCAGGCTCCGCTGCGCTTTCCGGGTTCGTAGAGGCTGTCCTTCCTCTTCCCAACGATTCCTTCCAGCCGTTGTTCTCGCACCGCGTTCAACATCTGCTCGGCTGATGCTTCCACAAACTCTGAAATCTTGACTCGTGCATCATCGAACTTGATGCGCGAGCGGAGCATCTCGCGCCTCCTCAGCAGCGGCAGACCTGTTAGGTCACGGTTCTCGTAGCAGAGAAGGTCGAAGATGAAATATCGGATACGGCCCGCCTCGCTGGTGAAGTTCTGGAGCAAATTGAACACTGGACGCCCGTCGTCATCGAGCGCGACGATCTCGCCATCGACAACAATCCCTTCCGGGAGGCCGCGTAACGGCTCAACAATGTAAGGGAACCTCTTGTTCAGGGATTTTTTGTTGCGCGAGTAGAGGGTCACCGCGCCGGCGGATTTCACCGCGACCGCTCGGTAACCATCCAGCTTGATCTCCCAAAGCCATTGTGAGCCTTCGGGCAACTTTGCCACGGGCAAGCAGTCCATCGGCTCAACAAAACCAGCCTTCGTTTTGTGCAACCAACGCAGCGGATCGGCGGGCATTGGTCGCGAATCATAGCAATACTGCCGCTTCTAGCAAACCTGCCGACCTGGCCGACAACCAAAAGCTTTGGGTGCGTGCAAACAAAAGCCGGGAACATTTCGGGCCTGCATAGCGTAGGTGAGAGAGTGGGTACGTCTATACATCGATTCAAGCGACGAATGGGGTCAATGCTGCTCGTCTCAGTCATCGCTCCTCATTATTCACAGCAACCGACCCCGTGGAAGGACCCGTCTCCTCACATCACACGATTTGTCACCGTAGGCAAAGACGTTCGGCTCGAGGTGCTCGATTGGGGCGGTTCTGGCAGACCTCTTGTGCTACTAGCAGGTGGCGGAGACACAGCGCACGTATTCGATGACTTCGCGCCGAAGCTAACTGCCAGCTTCCACGTATATGGCATAACGCGACGCGGTTTCGGTGAATCAGGTTTTTCCGCGTCGGACGACGGAGCCAACCGTCTTGGTGGCGACGTGCTGGCTGTCCTAGACTCGCTCAAACTGAATAGGCCAGTACTCGTGGGACACTCGCTTGCGGGAGAGGAGTTGAGTTCCGTAGCCAACGAGTATCCGAACCGGGTCGCAGGGCTAGTCTACCTTGATGCCGCATATCCCTATGCATTCGATGATGGCAAAGGGCCAACCATGAACCAGATTCAAGCAATCAGCGGGCCTCAACCTCCGTCGCCAGGTGATTCCGATTTGGCCAGCTTTCATGCGCTACAGCAATACTATCTGCGAGTCTTGGGGTTCACGTACCCGGAAGGCGAACTTCGCCAGCAATGGAATTTTAATCCGGACGGCAGCGTTGCGAAGCACCGCGACTTTCCGGGTTACGTGACCATTATGGCGGCCCTAAAGGAATACAAGAAGTACAATGCCATTTCGGTGCCCGCGCTTGCCATTTTTGCGATCCCACACGGCCAAGGGAAATGGATTGATAACAGTACGGATCCCAAAGTGCGTGACGCGGCCAGGGCTTATTCCGCAGCGTTAACGCCTTTGACCGAAAGTCAGGCGAACGGGTTTGAAAAAGGTGTCCCAACCGCCCGTGTAGTTAGGCTGCCTGGTGCGCATCATTACGTCTACTTGTCAAACGAGGCCGACGTGCTGCGTGAAACGCATTTGTTTCTAAGCGGCCTACGCTAGAGTCCGTGATGTGAGACCGGCAGTATTTAACGTACATGACGATGCTTTCGTTTTCGAACCTGATCAACCTGTCGGGATCGATCAGCTCATCGACGGCGGATTTCACCCCGGGCCAAAAATCTCCATAGTCGTCCCAAACAACTATGCCTCCAGGCCGAACCAGGCGAAGAGCATTCTTGGTATCCGATTTGGCCACCTCATAAGAATGGCCACCATCGACAATGACCATCCCCATAGCCCCATAAAAACGGGAAAAATTGAGGGTCATTGAATCTCCGACGACCAACTCAATTTTATCCCCCAACTCCGGGTCATCGAGGAAGAATTCTCCGGGAATATATTCCGGATATGTAACTCCAGCGGCGTTCGAGCAAGCATCAACGTTCCTACCGATGTCCACGGTATAGACTTTTGTGGCGGCGTTAAGGGCCAAATTGTAAGCGGTGCGGCCCGTAAACGTGCCAAATTCCAAGATGGGCGAGAAACCAGCCTTGGCCAAGCAGCACAGGAAAATGAGCGCATTGTTGTTCAAATGGCCCCATTTCCACTCGTTCTTTGCGAGTTGAATCCGCTGATTAAAGATGTCCGGCAGATCAGCGTCGGCACGCGCGACGGTTCTCATGGCGTTTTTGTCCAACGATTCTGGGAGGGGAGCTGTCTTCCTCAGATGACGAAATCTGTGCAAGACTGCCGAGAGCGTATCCCGAAAGGCGAGGCGCTTTCCCCCAAAGTTTATCACCGAAACCAGCAAGCGATGATTCGGGACCGGAGCCGGACGTCATTGCGAGTGCGCTTTCCAATAGCGACGTTAGACCGGCATAGAGGCAGCGGTTGCCCATTAACCCCTGCCACAGTCGCGGTAGGGACGCGAGCTAACCCCGCGCTCCCCCGCACAGATCCGTACGGGCAGGATTGCTGCATCCGCCTCTTAGCTCAAATACCTGGCGTTGAAGCGCATGGCAGGACGCGGATGCAGGATCACAGCACTCGGGATCCACCGAGCCACAAGCGGCCCGAACGCTCCCAAGGCATCCGACTCTTCTGGCTCCGCCGTTGCAGCGCGCGGGACCAGCGCCAGACGACTTGGGCCCGAAAGCTCTGCAGGCTATCGATGTTGCCGGGCACCGCATGGTAGTTGAACCCAGTCTTTTACAACGGACCTCAACCACTTCCCGACTTCGGCCCCTGTCTCGTGCCAGCGCCGCCGAAGCTCCTCCCGTACGGCTTTGAGTTTTGCTGAGACGGATAGTCTTGTGATCGACCGAGAAGCCACCGGTTTTCCCGGTTTTTTCCTTTCCCGTCCGACTGGCGTCGAAAACTCCCCATACCCTAATCATGAAGAAGACCACACACCTTGTGCTGAGCGCGGCGCAGAATCTTCTTGGCCGTTTAAATGAGAGTACCGGACGCGAGGTCGCGTAGCTTGTAGCGCAACAATTTTCCGCCCGCGGTCTTAGGCAGTTCATCCGTAAATTCGATATGTCGCGGGTACTTGTACGGCGTGATCCGGTGTTTGACAAACTCCTGCAGTTCGCGCGCGAGATCAGGAGTAGCTGCGATGCCTTCCCGAAGCACGACGAAGGCTTTGGGAGTATAGAGTTCCGTATTTTCTCGATAAGCAACCACCGCCGCTTCCAAGACGCATTCGTGCTCAATCAGGGCGCTTTCGACCTCAGCCGGCGAGACCCATTGACCCGAAACCCGGAACATATCGTCGGAACGCCCCGCATACCAATAGTATCCGTCCTTATCCATCCAATATTTGTCCCCGGTGGAGAACCAGTTCCCAAACATGCGCTCAGCAGTTAACTGTCGGCGGTTCCAATAACAAGGTGCAATACTGTCTCCCGACACGAGGAGATCTCCAGTGGTGCCGGGCAAAACTTCGCGACGGTCCGAATCAACGATTCGCAGCTTGTAACCCGGAACCGCCTTCCCCGTGCTGCCAGGTTTCACGTTGCCAGGCCGCGCTGACAAATAGATATGGAGTGCCTCGGTGGAGCCGATACCGTCCAGAATCTCTACGCCAAATTTGCGCTGCCATCTGCGGAAAATTTCAGCCGGAAGTGGTTCTGCTGCGGAAACGGCGAGTCGAACACTGTCCAAGCAGTACGATTCTCTCTCGGATTCTTGGAGCATCTGGGCATACAACGTAGGAACAGAAAAGAAAAGCGTCGGCCGGGCGGTCTGAGCAATTCCTAATACCGCCTTGGCTTGCGCCTTGCCCGAAAATAGTACCGTGCTCGCCCCAGCGTAGAAGGGAAATATGAGTCCATTGCCCAGTCCGTAGGCATGAAAGAGTTTTGACGACGAGAACGTTAGGTCATCGGGGCCGATGCGTAGGACCTCGCCAGCATAGTTCCTGCAGCAGCAGATCCAGTCATAGTGCAGGTGTACCGCTGCCTTCGGGCGCCCAGTGCTGCCCGAGGTCCACAACCAGAACGCGACGTCCTCCGCTCTGGTCGTTGCGGCATCCAGTTCGGGCGAATTCTGGGCAAGCCACTCATTCCAATTCATGTACCCGGGCCGACGTTCGCCGACGACAATGACATGCCGGAGGAAATGCTGCGCACCTAACGCTGGAGCAACTTCCGCAAAGAGTGTCGAATGAACGATGAGTATTCGTGCCTTACTTTCGCGCAGGAAATAGTCGTAATCGGTAGTTCGTGCGGCGGTACTCGTCGGAACGGCTACAGCGCCGATTTTTATAACACCGAAATAGGCAATAGCGAACTCGGGGCAGTCGGGAAGCAATACTAATACCCGTTGCTCATCTTGCAGCCCCAAACGCAACAGACCATTCCCAGCACGATTTACGTCGGCGGCTAAATCGCCGTAGGTGTAAACCGACTCGCCGCATCGAATCGCAACCTTTTGAGCGCGGCCTTCTCTGATGTGGCGGTCCACCAGCTGGTCGGTCAGATTAAAGTAAATCGCGTCTCCACAACTCCCGCTCATACTCAGAGTACCTTCTAATCATTCGCCGATCTTACACGCCGAAGGACATCTGAAACGCCATTGAGTTGAATCATCGCAAGTTTAGCGGATTCCCCGAGCTAACTCCCGATTAACGTGGTGGTCTCCGGTTACCGCGACGCACCAAGCACGTGGAATTGGATCACTTCCAAGTTGACCTTCACCCACCCCCGATCAACAGTGAGCTCCAAACCTCGATCGTCGCGGTGTTAAGGCATCAGCATATCGATTTGCATTGGATCCGAATGCCCGGCCCCACGATGGTGTCGACGAAGGCACCAGGCGGTACATCCGGTTCCACAGTCAACCTTCAGCCTGCCCGAAAATGCAGTCCTGGGGCCTCGATGCGCTCTGACTGAGTCAGCATCCTTATGAGACGTTCCTCGAAGGCATCGATGTCGCCGCCCATCTCACGCGTTGCACCGGTGTGAACAAGTCGGCCGTTGGCGATCACACTGATCTCGCTGCACAAACCGCGAATCTCTTGGGCGTCATGGCTACTGAGAAACGTTGTGACGCTCTCTGTGGTGGCGAGCCGGCGCAATAGACTCCACATGTCGCGTTTGGCGGGCAAGTCCAGCCCACGTGTGGGTTCGTCGAGGAAGAGGACTTTGGGACGGCCCATGAGCGCCCGCGCGATTTCGACCCGTCGTTTCATGCCGGTACTATAGGTGCGGATCAGCTTGCCTCGAAACCTGGTGTCAAGCCCGACGTCGTCCAGGATGCGCTCAACTTCCTCAGCGGGATTGGCCATATCGCGGATACGGGCAAAATAGGAGAGGTACTCACGGGCTGTCCACGTCGACTGACTCTCGCTAGTCTCGTCGCTCACGAGCCCCACGAGCTTCCGGACGGCGAGAGGTTCCTTGACGACGTCGTGCCCCCACAGCTTCGCGGTACCCGCACTTGGTGGGAGCAGCGTAGTGAGCATCCGAATGGTGGTCGTCTTTCCGGCCCCGTTGAGCCCCAGGAATCCGTAGAGCTGACCCTTTGGAATCTTTAGCGAAACGTTGTCGACCGCGACGAAGTCGCCAAAACGACGCGTGAGGCCGTCTGTTTCGATCGCGTATTCTGTGGCTCCGTTCACCGCGTCCGCCTCCATCGCCTAAATGCCGCGCCAAAACACACAAGAGGCAGAATCGTCGAGGCGATACCCATTTCATAGATGGCGCTCGCCACCTGCGCGTCAATCGCCGCCCGTTGGCTGAACGTCCGCATCCCACTTTCCCCCGAGACGTGATAGGTGGCTGCGACGCGCAGCGGATAGCGGACGCCGCCGACATCCCATGGCTTGGTTGGAGTCAGGGTCACGGGAACACGTGCCGCCCAGCCCGTGACGACGTGGTGGCCATCGGCCGCCGCAGGGCCCAAGTCATTCGCGTAGGTACGCGTCTCCAGAGTTTCGGGTGCAGGCGCAAGTCCGTCCGGAGCAGCGGCCACTTCCAGTCCGTTCTCTCCCACGACTTCGATGCGCAGGTCCGTAACGCGCTGCGTGGCGTCGACCGGCAGCAACAGCAGGAGATCCCGTCGCGCAGGCTCATCGGTGCCTAGCGGCGGCCACTCATCGCGATTGAGGATCGTGCTGCAACACCGTGCGGGCGGTTGACCACCGGGCCATGTCAAGGCGAGACTGCTGCCCGCTCGAGCGAAAAGCCTCTGAATCGACGGTGCGTTGGTTGCGTGTGGCGCCGGCTTGTCATAGTTGGTGTCGGCCATCGCTACGGGCAGCACGACGATCAAGGCGACCCCGAGGGAGAGGATCAATCGTTGACCGCGGGTGGCGTCCCACGTTTCCACGCCCTGTGCGCGCAGAAACGCCCACAACGCCAACGCGAACGCACCGATAATCACGGCGAGCAGACTGATCCACGTCCGCGTCGTGGTAGCGGGGATACTTCCCACGGCAAGTGTGAACCCGAAGGCGTTCTTGAGAAGTACGGCGGGGCTCATCAACATGAGGTGGCCCGTGCGCGTCGCGCCGTTACCTTGCGCCACGAGGAGTTCCTGCAGCGGCACGAACCCCGCGTACACCAGGAGGACTCCCATCCCCGTGGCAGCAGGGGCGGCGATGCTCTCGCCGACGAACAGCACGCCGATCAACGTGCCCATCGCGATGCTCGCGACGAGTAGGCTTGGGGCCCAGATCAGCAATTTCCGCAAGAGCAGTGGCATACCGACGTGATGCGCATAGACGAGCACCATTGGGACCAGTGCGAGGTAATAGGCGGTCGCAATCGTGACCAGCACCAAGATTTTAGCCGTCAACCAGTGGCGGCGTTCCACAGGGGCCGTGAACAAGCTCTCCACGAAGCGGTTGGCGCGCGGGCTGGCGAGCGCCACAGCCGCGAGCGGGATGAACGCCAGCGGCACGAGGAAATACGCGATGACGCCATACCCGTCTAGCCAGGTATCTTGGGTGCCCACCGTGGCCACGCAACCGACGGTCAGCAGGACGACGCCGGCACCGAGTAGCGCGAAACGGCCGCGCATCGTGGCTTTAAGTTCCTCGACGTACAGAGTTCCAATCGCCATGTCTTTACCGAACCTTGATCGCACCGCCGCACGGACAAATCTCGCGAACAACTCTCCGAACGGCCATTCGATCCACTGCGCAAATATCAACTCGCTCCTAAACAGACCATTAACGTTGATTCCGACGTATAGACCCACCGCGATTACCGGGCAAGTCTATAGCAGTAAGGAAGCGCGCTTAGCCCTTCGATGAGGTTGCTGTAGTAGCAAGATACGCCTCCTTAATCACCTTGACGATGGTGGATGGATTGTGGGCAACAACGCTGCAAGTGTGCCCAAAGTTCTTGTGACAGTTTAGGGGGCGCCCGCTCCCGACACCTACGTGAAAATGTAAATGTACGACGCTGACTTGGCCCCGATTGCATCTTGAGATATCTTGTCGTAGTTTTTCCTGCCGATACGTGCGGGATAAAATGCGGACAGACATTTTCGGACCAGTGCTTTCTCTGCGACTTTGCTCAAGGGGGGATCTTGTTTCAGCGGAGAATTTTGCAGGCAATTCTCACCATCTTTGTCGCAATTGTGCTAACAGAACATGGCGCGCAGGCGCAGCAAAACTATGAAGTGATCGTGCAGAACGGCGCCCCCATGAAAACGCGCGACGGCGTGACGCTTCGCGCGGATATCTACCGCCCGAAGGACGACGGGAAATTCCCGGTCATTTTGATGCGCACGCCCTACGATAAGAGCGCGGGCTGGGCGGCATCGCCGGCGTATCAGATTGCCGGGCACGGCTACGTCGTCGTCGTGCAAGACGTTCGCGGACGCTACACCTCGGAAGGTGAGTTTTACCCGTTCCGCCACGAGTCCGACGACGGCTATGACGCGGTCGAATGGGCCGCAGCGCTGCCATCCTCGAACGGCAAAGTCGGGATGATGGGGGGTTCCTATGTCGGTGCGACGCAGATGCTTGCTGCGATTGTCCACCCTCCGCATCTCGCGGGAATCTGTCCGGTGGTCACCGCCAGCAATTATCACGATAACTGGACCTATCAAGGTGGAGCGCTCGAACAGTGGTTCGATCAAAACTGGGCGACCCAGCTGGCCACGAACACACTGTGGCGATTGATTGCAAAAGACACGAACGCGCTGCTGGGCGCGCCCACGCTTCCGCTCACCCAGTATCCAGCGTTCAACTACGCCGCGCTTCCGGCCGGCTCCGCGGCGACCGCTCAAATCGCGCCGTATTATCTGGATTGGCTCGCGCATCCGTCGTACGACGCATATTGGAGGCAATGGTCCATCGCCGAGCACTTTTCGGATATTCAAGTGCCGGCGCTACACATCGGGGGTTGGTACGACATTTTTCTGGGGGGCACGCTGAGGAATTACATGGGAATTAAGGCGCACGGCGGCACGGACGCAGCACGCAAGGGTCAGCGCTTGCTGGTACAAATCGGCGGGCATGCCGGCTTTGGGCGGCGCATCGGCGACGTTGAATTCGGCGAAGAAGCGCTCAAATTTCCTTCCACGAGTGTCGTCATTGACTGGTACGACTATCTCTTCAAGGGCGTGCAGAACGAGTTCGCGGCCGAAGGGTCTGCCGCCGCGGGCAAGCCCGTGCATATTTTTGTGATGGGCGAGAACAAGTACCACCAGGAATCGGATTGGCCTCCCCCGGAAGGTAAACTCACTCGCTACTTCCTGCACTCCGGCGGTTCGGCCAATTCGCTGCGTGGCGATGGCGGTCTCTCCGTCACGCCGCCAAAAAAAGAAACATCGGATAAATTCACATACGATCCAGCAAATCCTGTGCCTACGATCGGCGGCTCGCTCTGCTGCGACGCCGAACACTACGAGCCGGGTCCGCGCGACCAACGCGCCGCTGAAAATCGCAACGACGTGCTCATCTATTCGACCAAGCCGCTTGCTGAAGATACGGAAGTCACCGGCCAGGTCACGCTGGAGCTGTGGGCCAAATCTTCTGTCGTGGACACTGACTTTACGGCAAAGCTCGTGGACGTCTCACCGGATGGCTTTGCCACCAATCTGACTGACGGAATTCTCCGCATGCGCTATCGCGATTCTCCGGAGAAACCGGTGCTGATGAATCCGAACCAAGTCTACAAAATCTCGGTGGATCTGTGGGCTACCAGCAACGTATTCAAGAAGGGCCACATCATGCGCCTGGAAGTTTCCAGCAGCAATTTTCCACGCTTTGATCGCAACCTGAATACCGGCGCGGATCAGGCGACCAGCCGCGAGTTTGTCTCGGCCATTAACACGATAGACCATGATGACGAGCACCCCTCGGCGCTTGTAGTTCCCGTGATACCTGCCGCAGCCGCGCCACGATGATCGCCACGCGATTCGCTGGGGGTGGTTGCACCCCAAACCGCTGGCGCGACGCGAAAGGCGAACATCTTACGCATCAGGGAGCGACTTTGCTTGGCGTCGTGACCGGAGAAGAACTCGCGGCCTTCGGATGGAATTCCTGGAGGGTCAACTCGTGGCGGCCTTCCTGGATCACGTAGAATTGGTCGGCCTTGACGTCGTGAAAGACCTGGTGGGCTCCGCTTGGCCAGGTTACTTCCACGGTCGATGCCGTCGTGGCACTCCCGAGACCGAAGTTGGATCGGAGATCGCTTTGGGAGAGGTAACTGCCGCCCGCGGCGATTTCCCGAATCTGTGAAATTTCCCCGGCGGTGAGGTGGACGCGGGCTCCCAAGGCGTCTCGATTGCTCTTCGTTCCCACGAGCTTGAAATTGACGAAATGATTTTTGTGCGGGCACGCATTGTGTAAGAGCGTGGGAGGATCGCCGTTGTTGGCCACGACTACGTCGATGCAGCCGTCGTTGTCGAAGTCGGCGAAAGCGACGCCGCGGCCTGCGCGAGCCGCTAGAGCGTTCAAGCCCACGGGCCCCGAGGTCTCCTTGAATTTTCCGACGCCTTCGTTGTGGAACAGCGAGTTCTGTTGTTTGTAGTGCGTCTCCGGCGAGACCTGCTCGATTTCGGGATAGACATGTCCGTTGGCGATGAAGAGGTCGAGCCAGCCGTCGTTGTCATAGTCTAAAAATCCGCCTCCGAAGCTCAGGACATCGCGCGTAGGGACCGTAATTCCAGCTTCGTCGCTTACTTCGTCGAAGTAGCCCTTTCCGGAGTTGTGCCACAAGTGGTCCGAACTTTTCTGAAAGTCCGAAATGTACAAATCGAGCCAACCATCGTTGTCGTAATCGCCCAACGAAATGCACATCGCGGCCATGGTTTGTCCGCGTAGGGTGAACGCCATCCCCGCAACCTCACCGTTCTCTTGAAATTTTCCGTTGTGCAGATTCTGGTAGAGGTAGACCGGCAATCCGTCGTTGGCGACGAACAGGTCGGGCCAGCCGTCGTTGTCGTAGTCCGCGGCTCCGACGGACAAGTTTTTTCCATCGGGCTGAAGGATGTGTGCTGCGACGGAAACGTTCGTGAACGTGCCGTCGCCATTGTTGTGATACAGCGCGTTGGGACTGCCGCGGTAGGCGCTCGGCGGACAACTGGAAAGCGCGCCGCCGATGTTGCAATAGCGCCTGCTATTTTCGTCGAAGGCGACATAACTCCCGACGTAGAGATCGACCCGTCCGTCGCGATCATAGTCGACAAAAGTGGCGCCGGAGTGAATCGGGCCCGACTCCTTGCCGGCGACGCCGGCCTTCGCGGTCACATCGGTGAAAGTTCCGTCGCCGTTGTTGTGGTACAGCACATTGTTGCCGAACTGCGTTACGAACAGATCGGGAAACCCGTCATTGTCATAGTCTCCCCAAGCGCAGCCGAGACCGTACGCGGTACCCGGCACGCCCGCTTTGTCAGTTACATCCGTGAATGTGCCGTCGCCGTTGTTTCGATACAGTGCGTTCTTGACGGCGATGCCGCGGTCGTAACGATCGCGCCCGTTCACGAAGTAAATGTCTTGCCAGCCGTCGCGGTTGAAGTCGGAAACGCAGACCCCCGGTCCAAATTCCTCGAGATTGATGGAGATTCCTTTGTTTCCCTTGAAATGCGTGAACTTGATGCCTGCCGACGTGGTGATATCCACGAATTGAGGCGGCGATGTTGTCCGGCTCTGCGCGCCCGTGCGAATTACGAAAGCGAACAGGAGACTGACCAGGAGCAACGAGATTGCCTTGCCTGAACGTGACCCGCGTACGGAAACAAGCCTGGATGGCACTGGCTTCCGTGCTCCGGCTTTCTGGAACATCCGCGATGGTTTGGACCGCATGGAAGGTTGCGCACCTAGCGTCACACAGACCGGCCGGAACGCGAAACTATCGAAATCTTCGGATCACGAGGTTGTGACGGTCAGAACGGTATAGCCCCAAAACATAGAGGATGACACTTCCTTTTGTGGAAAAGATCACCTGGCGAATGCGGAGGAGCGGTTCACGTTTCGGAACTCCCAGGAGTTCAGCGGTTCGAGGATCCGCTACGGTGACATCGATTTCTTCGTCGGAGTAGCCGAGTTCGATGCCGTACTCGCGTTCCAAAGTGGAGAACAGCGACCCGGTCTGCAGTTGAGCGGACAGCAATCCGGAAAATTGAGCGGCGGACAAATAGCACGTCTCCAAGGCGAAAGGCTCGCCCGCCGCTTGCCGCAAACGCTCCAGCTTGAGAACTCGACTTTTCGGCGAGAGCGAAAGCCGCGCGGTGGCCTCCTCTTCGTTGTCGATGATCTTGGCAAACAGGATCTTCGAGACCGGCGCGAGTCTGCGGCTTCCCATCTGCTCGGTGTAACTCATTAACTTGTTGAAGTGAATTTTCGGAGCGGAGACAAACGTGCCCACGCCGCGCCGGCGCTCAACGACGCCCTCGCGCTCCAGAGAAGCCAGCGCATGGCGAGCGGTCATCAGGCTGACGTTATGAAGTCGCGCGAGTTCTCGTTCGGAAGCCACCAAATCCCCGGGCTTCAGCTCGCCGTCTTCGATGACCCGCCGTACCTCTTCCTGAATCCGCCGATAGGCAGGAATCCCGTTTCCCGTCTTCGTCAGCATCTAGTTCCCTCGACTCTACAATAAGTTACGCACCGATCTAAAAATTCGCCAAGAGCCTAAGACGATCAAGAACGAAAAAGGTTTGGTCCGCACCCCAGCCATAACGATTTTGTTACGATATTTCGCACAAACGGCAACGCTCTGAGGTTCCCACCGCGATGTAGTTACCTCCCTCAAGCTGTCCGGCCGCCTGCCAGCTAAAAAAGTGATATAGAGCACTTATAGTTCAGTTGGATGGGTCAGTGCAAACAAATTTCGCAATAAGTCAGTTTTCGCTTGACGGGGGAAACGTTCCGCTATATAGCTATGCGCCATCCGGTACTTTGGGGTTTGGTGGTTAATCTCGAATCTGAAGGAAGAGTCATTGCGGGCGCCGTGTGGTGGCAATCTCTTCCGAGGAGCAACTAAATGAAAAACAGTTGGCGTGGTTTTTGTTGGGTGGTAGTCAGTTTGGCGCTTGCTTTCGGCGGAGCGCAAAGGGTCAAGGCACAGGAAGTAACCGCTACGGTGACCGGAACGGTTGTCGATTCCAGCGGTTCGGCGTTGCCAGGGGCGGTGGTTAACGTCAAGTCCGTCGAACGCGGGGTCGTTTATACGGCGACCACCAATGACGTGGGCTTGTACCGCATTCCGCAGCTCCCAATTGGCAATTATGAAGTGAGAGTGGAAAAAACGGGATTTTCTTCAGTGGCGTACCCGGCCTTTACTCTCTCGTTGAACCAAGTCGCCCGGATTGACATTGAAATGAAGGTCGGGCAAGTCACCGAAACCGTGGTAGTAAGCGGCGCAGCACCGATCCTCAAGACAGAAAGCACGCAGGTCGATACCATTATCGACGCAGCGACCAACGATGCACTTCCCCTCGCTACCCGAAACTACGTCGAACTCACGCTCCTTTCGCCCGGCGCAGTGCATCCAGATCCCAGCAGCTTTAATAACGGAGACAACGTCGCCAGCGGAGCGCGGCCGTTCATCAACGGCAATCGCGAGCAAGCCAACAACTTTCTGCTGGATGGTATGGACAACAACCAGGTGTCCGACAACCTTCTTGGCTACACTCCCTCGCCTGACGCCATTCAGGAATTCAACTCCATCACCAATAACGCTCCGGCGGAGTTTGGAAACTACATGGGCGGCATCGTCAGCGCGAGCATTAAGTCGGGCACCAACGGCTTTCACGGCGATGTCTGGGAATTCTTCCGCAACGACAAACTCAATGCCAACCAGTGGGAAAACAAGATCAATCCGAGCTCGCCGCAAATTCCTCGCGCACCGCTGCGCTGGAACATGTTTGGCGGAACCTTGGGCGGTCCGGTTCTCAAGAACAAGCTCTTCTTCTTCGTCGACTACCAGGGACAGCGGTTCGACCATCCGCCGGCAGGCAGCTTCATCTCTGTGTTCACACCCGCCGAACAGGCCGGTAACTTTTCGGCGCTCTTAACCGCATCCACTCCGACCCAGCTTTACAATCCCTGTCAGGGAACTACTGGCCAGAATGGCACGGCCTGCGTCGCGGCCACGACTCGAGTGCCGTTCCCGGGTAACATTATTCCCGCCAGCATGATCAGCCCCGTAGCTGCGGCTCTGTTTGCCTCGGCGCTTTATCCGAAGACGATTAACAACAATCTGACCAACAACGCCATCCAGCTGAAATCCCAAGCCTTTAACAGTGATCAGGGTGACGCCAAGGTCGACTACCGGCTCTCAAGCAAGGACATGATTTCAGGCCGCTTCACTCGGGCCTTCCAGACCGATCCTCAGACCAACTCACAGCTCCTTTTCGCGAATGGCCAATCTACCGCGCCGATCTGGAGCGTGGTTGGCGACTGGACTCGCAACTTCCGCGGCAACCTGATCAACGATGCCCGTTTTGGCTGGAACCACGTCACCCTCAACACCGGATCGAGTTTCGATACGTCCGTAGGGGCTTTTGGTCAAACCATCGGAATTCCTAATTCCAATCCGACTGGGCTAAACGGCCTGTTGGGCCTCGATTTTGGTGGAGGAACGCCGACCAGCCCGGGCAACGGTACGCTCACCAATATTGGCAACAGCTTGGTGACGCAGAGCTTCGACAGCAAGGTGTGGCAGGGCAATGACTCCATCACCTGGATCCGCGGCCACCACACGCTGAAATTTGGCTTCGAATTTATGTACGACGACATCAAGGTGTTCTACTCCGGGAACAGCGGCGAGCTCGGCGGCATGGTCTTCGGCCCCAACTTCACCGCTTCCGATCCCATCGCCCCGTTGAAGAACACTGGCGAAGGAATGGCCGACTTCTTCCTTGGCTTGCCCACGGCCTTCGGGCGCGGGCTTACCAGCGGCGGGTGGGAACAGACCTCCAAGGTCATCTCCGGCTACGGCCAGGATACCTGGCGCGTTTCGGACCACCTCACCCTGACTCTGGGCTTGCGTTATGAGGCCCATACGCCGTGGGTGGAATCGCACAATCAACAGGACAACTTCGATCCCGTCAGCGGCAAGCTGGAGATCGCCAACCAAGGTGGCGCCAGCCGTGCCCTCTACGACGGCGTCTACGGCGGCAAGGCTTTCCAGCCTCGTCTTGGGTTTGCCTGGACACCAGGAATGTTCAACGGCCACACGGTTCTCCGCGGGGCTTTCACCGTCTCGGACTACCTGGAAGGAACGGGCACCAACCTGCGCCTGCCTATCAATCCGCCGTTCAACGGCGGGGCGTCTGCGGGCGAATTCCAAACGCAATATCTCTCGCAAGCCCTGCCAACCACGACCGCGTCGGACGGCATCATTGCCGCGGCGCCCGCCGGCACGGCATGCCCCAATTTCAAGTGCTTTGACGGACAGATCTTCCGCCTTTGGGACAAAAACGTTCAGCCGGCGATCGACGATCAATGGAACCTGACCATCCAGCACCAGTTCGGGAACGACACCACCTTGCAGGTCGGATACGTCGGACAGACGGCCTATCACTTGATGGTGCCCTTCTTCTACGGCCAACCGGTGGCAGAACCGGCCAGCGCGTGCGGCAAACCTCCTTGCACGGCGCCGAGCCCATTCTTTGCGAATGGGGACGGGCCCGCATTGATCGCGGCAATCGACCCAACCGGCGGCGGCACCGTTTCCGGCACGCAATCCAACGGTCGCATGATGTACAACGCGCTGCAGGCCGTCTTCCAGAAGGCCGAGAGCCATGGCCTGCAGTATCAAGTGTCCTACACGTACGGCAAGTGCATGACCAACAACAGCGGTTACTACGGGACTTGGTCCAATGCAAGGGCCTCCAACACCGCTTCGCCGTACTGGCAGAACATTTACGACCCAAAGGCCGAATGGTCGCCCTGCTACTACGACGAAACCCATAACCTGACCTCCTACGCCGTTTATGAGCTGCCGTTTGGTAAAGGCAAGAAATTCGGCGGAGATATGAACAAGGCCGTTGACGCCGTTGTGGGCGGTTGGACGATTAGCCCGATCGTTACCCTGCACACCGGTTTCCCGATGAGCCTCTACAACAACGGCAAAGACCTGACCGGCACCGCTTCGCGCGGCTTGCGCCCGGATTGCAACGGCACCAACACCGTGTTCGGCCGGCAAAACGCCAGCGCAGCTCAAGGCGGCGGCATCCTGTGGTTTGATCCCAGCAACTATTCCAACGCGGCGGGCTACGGCACGTGCGCACCACAGATCGGCCAATTGCGCGGACCTGGCTTTTACAACTGGGACCTCAGCCTGCAGAAAAACTTCCACCTGACGGAACGATTCAAGCTGCAATTCCGCGCCGATTTCCTGAACGCGTTCAACCGCGTCAACCTGGCGGCACCGAATACGACGGTGGCCACCTCCACAACTGGCGTGATCAACGTTTCACAACCTGCGAGAAACATTCAGTTCGCTTTGAAGCTCTACTACTGACGTCAACCACGTACAATGAGGCAGGCGCGGACACCGCCTGCCTCATTTTTGTTTTTGAGCTGGGCCGGCTGAAGGCCTTTGTGAACCGCTACCTACCGGGCAAATGACCAGAATCTCGTGCTCAGTTGCGATCTCGTGCTTGGCGTTTGGCCTTTGGTTCCCCGCTTCGCCAGTCCTTGCGCAAGAGGCCAAGCCAGCACCTTCCGCGGGAAGCGGCTCAGGCGTGACCGAGGAAAAGGCCGTTGCCCTCGCAGAGCAAGGTCGTTGTAAAGAGGCACTTCCATCTCTCAAGCGAATCTTGAGCGGTCCGGGGCCGGCCGAAGGCAGGAAGAAAGCCGGCATCGTAGGACTGCGTTGTGCGATGAACATGGACAGTACGGACGCCGCGCTGGATTTTCTGCGCCTGCTAAGCCATCAGTTTCCCCAGGATCCCGAGGTTCTTTTTGTTCTCGTCCACGCCTACTCGGATCTTTCCACGCGGGTCGCACAGAATCTCGCCAGCACCGCGCCGCGGTCACTCCCGGCTCACAAACTCAACGCCGAAGCTCTGGAGATGCAAGGGAAATGGGACGAGGCCCAGCGCGAGTATGAGGAGATGATCGCGGAAGAGCCCGAGGCGGCCAGTCTACATTACCTGCTCGGGAGACTCTTACTTTCGCGACCGCAGCCTGACGCCACTTCCGCACAGCGTGCAAAGGATGAATTCCAAAGAGAAATTCAGATTGATCCACACAACGCGGGCGCCGAATACATTTTGGGAGAAATGGCACGGCAGGCATCGCAACTTGAGGAAGCCATTTCGCATTTTTCGCGGGCCGCCAAGCTGGATTCGAGCTTTGGAGACGCCTTTATGGGCTGGGGATTTTGCCTGGTCACCCTAAAGCGCTACGAAGAGGCTATTCCGCCGTTGCAGGCCGCCGTTCGGCTGCAGGAAGGCAACCCGTCAGCGCACTATAACCTGGCGGTGGCGCTGAGTCGAACCGGTCAAAAAGAACAAGCCGACAAGGAATTTGCCATACATCGACGATTGGCGCAGAAGCCCGCACCGACGGAAGGAAAAGCGCAATAACGCTTAAGCGCGAACCTTTATTGAGCATTTCGAGGAATGACGGAACTCCATTGATGACTCGGCGGCGACTGCTAGGAGCATTGGCCACGACGGCGGCATTCGGGGCATGCCCACGAGTTCTGAGCGCGGCCGCGCCTGCACCGGAATTCCCGTTCAAACGGATTCCTGCCTCGACCAGCGGCATTTCGTGGGTTCACGTGAACGGAAAATCTCCGGAGAAATATTTGCCCGAAACCACCGGGGCGGGTTGCGCATTCCTGGACTACGACAACGACGGCTGGATGGACATCTATCTGGTCAACAGCGGCCAGTGCGATTTTTACGCGCCCGATCCCCCGCTGCGGAATGCTTTGTATCGCAACAACCGCGACGGCACCTTCACGGACGTCACCGAAAAGGCAGGCGTCGCGGCGGGCGGATACGGCCAAGGCGTTGCTGTCGGCGACTATGACCGCGACGGATTCCCCGACCTCTATGTGACGCAGTACGGACGCAGCATTTTGTATCACAACAACGGAGACGGTACCTTTACCGACGTGACTTCGAAGGCGGGTGTCGCCGCTCCCGGCTGGGCTTCCAGCGCTGTATGGTTCGACTATGACAATGACGGGCTGCTAGATTTGTTCGTCGGGCAGTTCGTACGTTTTAGCAAAGAAGAGAACAAGCCGTGCGGCATTCACGACGACGGAAAGCATCACTATTGCATTCCCCAAATCTACCAGCCGACGCCCAGCTGGCTATTTCGCAACAATGGTGACGGCACGTTTACCGACGTTTCCAAAGCGTCTGGCATTGCTGACCATCTAGGGAAAGCCTGGGGCGTGGTGGCCTCCGATATCAACAATGACGGGTGGTTGGATCTTTTCGTCACCAACGACACCGTCGCCAACTTTTTGTTTCTGAACAGTGGAAAAGGAACATTCACCGAGATTGGCACGGAGGCGGGTGTGGCCTTCAGTGCGAATGGACGGCCACGCTCGGGAATGGGAGCGGATGCGGCTGATTTCAACGAGGATGGCTGGCAGGACCTTTTCGTCGCCAACATCGACCGCGAAAACTTCGCCATCTATCAGAATAACCGCGACAACACCTTCGACGATCTCGCCATCCCCACCGGCATTGCCAAGTCCACAAAATTCATGAGTGGCTGGGGCCTGAAATTCTTCGACTACGATAATGATGGGAACCTTGATCTGTTGCTTGCCAATGGAAATCCGGATGACCTGATCGGGTCGCTTCACAGCGAAGTAACTTACGAAGAACCGCTGCTGTTGTTTCACAAAAACGGAAAACTGTTCGAAGACGTCAGCGCAAAAAGCGGTCCGGTCTTCGCCACGAATATGTCGTACCGTGGATTGGCGCTCGGAGACTTCAATAATGATGGCGCTGTGGACGTTCTGATCTCCGTAAACAACGGCGCGCCACTCTTGCTTCGAAACGATGCAGCGAAGCAAAATCACTGGCTCGGAGTTCATCTGATTGGGAAGAAGGCCAACCCCGACGCCATCGGCGCCACAGTCAGCTACAAAGCCGGAGACCTGACACGTAGACGGCTCAAAACGGGCGGGGGCAGCTATCTTTCGTCTCACGACCCGCGCATGGTTCTGGGATTGGGGAAACGAACGGCGATCGATTCGTTGGAAATAAAGTGGCCGCAGCCTGGAGGCGGAACGCAGCGCTTCACCGATCTTCCCCTCGACCGATACATCACTATCGTTGAAGGTGAACAAAAATGGAAGTAGTTCGGCGCACGTTCGCTAGCATTGTAATCCTTTCGGCCGCGATGCTTTTTCTCGCGTCGCTATCACGTTCACAAGAGCCGGGTAACCCGCCGCCGACATTTACCAAGGATGTCGCGCCGATCTTGCAGAAGCACTGCCAGACTTGCCATCGGCCGGGTGAAGCAGCTCCCTTCTCCATGCTCACTTACGAGGCTACGCTGCCCTGGGCGCGGATGATGAAGACGGCAGTTACGCAAAAAATCATGCCGCCCTGGTTTGCCGATCCCAAGTATGGGCATTTCGTGAACGAACGATCATTGTCCGCGGATGAGATTCGAACGCTAGTGGCATGGGTCAATGGAGGATCGCAGAAAGGCGCCCCAGAAGACATGCCGCCTCCCGTAAAGAATTTTGTCGAAGGCTGGGGCATTCCCGCGCCGGACGTCGTCTTCCAACTTCCCAAGCCTTTCTCGGTTCCAGCCGCGGGAGTGATGGACTATCAGTATGTAATCGTTCCAACGGGTTTTAAGGAAGACAAATGGGTGCAGGCGCTGGAGGTACGCCCCACCGATCGCGCCGTAGTGCACCACATCATCGCGTATCTTCGCGAGCCCGGTTCCAATTACTTCAAGGACCAGAAGCCGGGCGTATTCTTCATCGCGCCGCCTCCGAAAGCCGACGAGAAGACCGACACCAGCGCATTGCCGAGTGATTTCCTGGTGGGCTACGCGCCAGGACAGCCCGCGGAGATCCTGCATCCCGGTGAAGGCAAGCTCATCAAAGCAGGCTCCGACATCGTCTTTGAAGTGCATTACACGCCGAACGGTAAGCCCACGACGGATCAGACCAAGCTTGGGCTCGTTCTTGAGAAGTCAGCACCGAAAGAGCGTGTTTTGACGCTCTCCGCATCGAACGGAACATTCAGGATTCCTCCAGGCGATCCGGACTACAAAGTGGATGCGGCGTTCGAAGTACAGAAGCCCGTGAAACTTGTCGGGCTACATCCGCACATGCACTCGCGCGGCAAATCATTTGAATATCGGCTGACATTTCCAGATGGCAAGACGGAAACGATCCTGAGCGTTCCGGTCTACAACTGGCATTGGCAGCTTTGGTACAACCTCACCGCTCCGATTGACCTTCCCCAAGGTACAAAGATTGAATGCACCGCTCATTTCGACAATTCGCCAAACAATCCGGAAAACCCCGATCCGACCAAGACGGTCATCTGGGGCCAGCAAAGCTGGGATGAAATGATGGTCGGATTTTTCAATTTGAAGTTTGACGCGGCGATGCCTGCGAAGGAAATTTCTACGCCAGGAGCGGTGCACACTCACTAGTATGTTTAGACTCGTGCGAAATTTGCATCTCAGGGCGAGTGGGCGATTCCTCGCGCTTGTGCTCGCGGCTTGCTCCATGGGCCTCGTCGCGCGGGCGCAGGGCAAGCCCGCGCGATTCCATGTCATTGCGCTAGCCGAGCATGGAGGCATCCACAAGCCCTTTGTAGACGCGGGAAAGGTTTGGTTGGAAAAGCTCGCCAGCGACAACAACTTCTCCGTGGACTACATCGAAGACACCCAAAAGATCGATGACCCATTTCTCGCAAAATATGACCTGTTCATCCAGCTCAACTATCCCCCGTACAACTGGACCAACACGGCGCAGGCCGCCTTCATCAAGTACATCGAACAAGGCAAAGGCGGCTGGATCGGATTTCATCACGCCACTCTATTGGGAGAGTTCGACGGCTTCCAGATATGGCCCTGGTTTCACCAGTTCATGGGGGGCATCCGGTTCAAGGATTACATCGCAAGTTTCGTCACCGGTACGGTCACTGTCGAAGACGCGCGTCATCCCGTGATGAAAGGTGTCGCATCGCCCTTCGTGATCGAAAATGAAGAGTGGTACACCTACGACACGACACCGCGACCGAATGTCCACGTGCTCGCCAGCGTGGATGAAAAGACGTATGCTCCGGCCACCGATAAGAAGATGGGCGATCACCCGGTGATCTGGACAAACGAACACATGAAAGCAAGGAATGTTTACATTTTCATGGGCCATCGTCCCGAACACTTCAACAATCCATCGTTCACGCAGATTTTCACCAATGCCATTTTTTGGGCTGCCGGTCAACAGGGGAGTCGCGAGAAATGAACCAAGCTCGTGTTGGCGAAAGAGTTCGCGGCAGAGGGTTTTTCTTTGCAGCGATTCCGGTACTGCTAACGGCTAGTCTTTTGACGACGGTATCGAGCGGGCCGGCTGGCGCGAAAGAACCGGCCTTCAAGGTCCTCGCGTTCTATTCAATCGATGTTGAGCCGGATCACGTCAAGACCGCCAAAGACGCGCTTGCCTTCTATCAGGAGCTGGCGGCGAAAAACGACTTTGTATTGGATGCCACGACGGAGTGGACGAAGCTCAACGAAAACGATCTCAAACCGTATCGTCTGATCCTGTGGCTCAACAACTTCCCGCAAACTCCCGAACAGCGAGCGGCATTCGAAAAGTACATGGAACACGGCGGCGGATGGATCGGCTTTCACGTCGCCGCATACAATGACAAAGATACGCATTGGCCGTGGTTTGTCGAGTTTCTAGGCGGCGCTGTGTTTTACACGAATAATTGGCCCGTGCTTCCGGCGAAGCTGACCATCGATGATCCCAAGCACCCTGTGACCAAGAGTCTGCCTGCAACCTACGAAGCTCCTGCAAACGAGTGGTATCTCTGGAAGCCGAGCCCTCGCCTCAATAAAGACGTCCGCGTCCTCGTGACGCTCGATCCTTCCAACTATCCGATCGGAAAAAAGGACGTCATCACCGAAGGCGATCTTCCCGTTGTCTGGACGAATACGAAATACAGAATGCTTTACATCAACATGGGCCACGGGCCCATGGTTTACGGCAACCCTACTCAAAACAAACTTTTCGAAAACGCGCTTCTTTGGCTCGGAAATAAAAAGTAGCTGCGTCGGCGACCGGCATTGTGGGGGTTTCAAATGACGAGGTCTCGAATGACGAGTCTTCGAATGATTGCGAGCGTTCTTTGCCTGGCGTTCAGCGGGCGATGCCCGGCTCAAGTACAAGCTAGCGCCCAACCGATGAAGCATCTTCTCGTGCTCGGCGAAGAAAAAGGCTACCGGCATGAGTCGGTGTCGCACGCCATGGCCACGATCGAACGCCTGGGCCGTGAGTCCGGCCTGTGGACGACGACGATTCGAACCGACACCGAAGTACTCACCAAACAGAAGCTCGAATACAACGCCAAGAATCTAAATGACTTCGATGCGGTGCTGTTCTACACCGGCGGCGAGTTGGAGATGAACCTCGAACAGAAGGCCGCATTTTTATCCTTCATTCACGATGATGGCAAGGGCTTTATGGGCGTGCACAGCGCGACCATCACGTTCACCTCCTGGCCGGAATTTGGAGAAATGATCGGCGGATATTTCGACGAGCATCCTTGGGTCACCTTTGATGCGCCCATTATCGTCGAGGATCCAGACTTCCCTGGCATGCAGCAGTGGCCGAAGTCCTTTGTTCTGAAGGACGAGATCTATCAGATGAAGGACTATACGCGGGATAAGGTTCATGTATTGATGCGACTCGATGCCAACAAACTCGATCTGAACAATCCGCACGTCCACCGAAAGGACCGCGATTTCGCCGTAACGTGGGCAAAAATGTACGGAAAGGGGCGCGTCTACTACTCCACACTCGGTCACGTCGAGCAAAATTGGGACGATCCTCGGCTTCAGAAGATGTACGCGGAGGCCATCAAGTGGGCGATGGGTCTTGAGAATGCCGATGTGACGCCACGACCGCTCCCGACTCAATCCGGAAGCGCTGGGAATGAGCTACCCCATAGTCATTCGAAGGCGGTTGGACCCGCATCGGAATCGCGGAAGTAAGTTTCGCGATCGACGAAAGATTTGGCTAGGATTGTCGAAACGGAGGTTGGAGGTTTTTATGTGGCAACTGCTCTTCGCGTTGTTGTTGACGCTCCCGCAGGCACAAGCCGCTCGCGACATCTCGACGGCGACGTCCGCGGCTCCGACCGGTCATCCCATTCTGGCCCTGGGCTCCTCCGCTCCTGACTTTTCTCTGCCCGGCGTCGATGGCAAGACCCACACGCTCGCGGACTACGCGGCCGCTCCGATTTTGGTCATCGTCTTCACCTGCAATCACTGCCCGATCGCACAAATGTATGAACAACGCATTCAACAACTTGAGGCCGACTACCTGGCCTCCGGCGTCGCAGTCGTGGCGATCGAGCCAAACGACCCCAAGGCGCTTCGAATTGATGAGCTGGATTCTTCCGATATCAGCGACAGTCTCGACGAAATGAAAATTCGCTTCGAATACAAACATCTCCACTACCCGTACCTCTACGACGGCGAAACACAATCGGTCACCCGCGCATATGGTCCGCAGGCTACTCCTCACGTCTTCATATTCGACAAAGACCGCAAGCTACGCTACGAAGGCCGCGTGGACAACAGCTATCGGAAAGAAATGGTGAACACGCAGGACGCGCGCAACGCGATCGACGATTTGCTGGCAAACCGCGAAGTGTCCGTAAAACACACTGGCGTCTTCGGGTGCTCGACCAAGTGGAAAGAAAAAATCGCGTCCAGCGAGGCAACGCTGCGAAAAATCGCAGCGGAGCCAGTAAAGCTGGATATGGCTACAGCCGAGGATTTGCAGCACCTCCGCGAAAATTTGTCCAAACACATGACGCTAATCAGTTTCTGGGCAACGTGGTGCGGTTCGTGCATCGACGAGTTCGCGGACTTCCAGGAAACCTTTCAAATGTACAAGGTTCGCGATTTCGATTTGATCACCGTCTCTGCCAACATGCCCGACGAAAAAGACGGCGTTATGAGAATGCTCGAGAAAAAGCACGCCACCAGCCGCAACCTTTTGTTTGCTTCGAATGACACCGCAGCCCTGCAGGCGGCGTTTGATCCGGCCTGGGAATCCGCGGTCCCCTATACCATCCTCCTCGCTCCCGACGGGAAGATTCTGTACAAAAATCTTGGAAGCGTCGACATTCTCGAATTGCGGCGAACCATTCTTGCGAATCTCCCGGCGGACTATATCGGCTTCAATCAATACTGGCAGACCGGTTCCCCGCAAAAGGACTCCGGGAAAAGTGGCGGTCAATAGTTCGGATTCCACCCAGCTGTAGACACCCGCGCCCTCGGAGGCTCGATGAGAAAGCATTTGCTCTTGCTGCTGACCGCAACTTCCTCGCTGTGCGTGTTGCTGATCCCGCCGCCCAGTCTAGGCGACGAAATCCCGAACATTGCGTGGCGGCGGCCCATCGGGCAACCACTCGAGAATCCCGGAGTGCGAAAAAACAAGACAGATATAGATGACGGGTACTGGCAGGGCGCACCGGTCGGAGGATTCGGTGCTGGAACCTTTTCGCGAACCTATCGCGGCGACTTTGCCCGCTGGCACATAAAAAGCGCCGTCCACAAGTACGCGCCAGTGTCCGCGAACCAATTCGCCATGTTTCAACAGGTCGCCGGCGCTAACCAGGGAACCGCGCGCGTGCTGACGACCGATCACCCGAAGAACGGCGAACTATCTAGTTGGCAGTGGGATTATCCCGTGGGCGCGGGCGAGTATGCGGCTCTTTTCCCGAAATCCTGGTTTGACTACCAGTGGGACAAATTCCCCGCCCACGTAGTGTTGGAGCAGTTCTCGCCGATCCTCCCTGAAAACTACAAGGAAAGCAGCTATCCGGTGGCGGTTTACCGGTGGCACGCGGAGAACCCTACAAATAAGCCGGTCACCGTCTCAGTTCTGTTGTCTTGGACCAACATGGGCGGATGGTTTCGAACGTACACGCACGATTTTCAAGCAGTTCTCAATCAAGGCAATCAAAATCATTTTCGTAAGGAGGCTCTACCCGCAAACGCAACCATGAAAGGTGTGGTGTTTGGTCGCAGTCGGGCGGGAAGTGTAGTAAACGAATGGGACGGCGAATTTACCATCGCCGCGCTCGAGTCGCCAGGCGTAGAGGTTTTCTATCAAACGCAATTCCTCGCGGACGAAGACGGCAAAGCCGTGTGGACTCCTTTCTCCAAAGATGGCGCGCTTGCGAACAGCGACGCTTCCTGGGTCAGCGCAAGCGAAAAAGTAGGCGGGGCCATCGCCGTCAAATTCACACTGCAACCCGGCGAAAAGAAAATCATACCCATGGTGATCGCGTGGGATTTTCCCGTCGTGGAGTTTGGCCAAGGGCGAAGATGGAATCGTCGGTACACGGATTTCTACGGCACCAATGGCAGCAACTCGTTTGCCATCGCTCGCGACGGCCTGCTTCATGCTTCCGAATGGAGCAACGCTATCGACGCATGGCAAAAGCCTTACGTGGAAGACGAAAGCAAGCCCGCCTGGTATCGAGGGATGCTCTTCAATGAGCTTTACACCCTCACCGACGGCGGCACGTTTTGGGGTCGCCAGGTCAATTCCGACCGCAACGCGTCTGCCACTTTCGCTCTGCTCGAATGCTTTGACTACGCCTATTACGGAACGTTGGATGTGCGTTTTTACGCTTCCGTGGCCCTGCTAAGATTTTGGCCGGTCATCGACAAACAGGTGCTGCGTGAATTTGCGAAGACGGTCCCCCGCGAGTACCCGGAGTTGGGCTTGTGGGTCGCCAAAACACAAGAAACCGGCAGTCCGGTATTGCACAAACGCAAGAAAGTCGGTGCGGTGCCGCACGATTTGGGTGTTCCCGAAGGCGACCCGTTTATTTCCGTCAATGAACCAGGCTGGCAGGACACCAATGACTGGAAGGACTTGAATTCGAAATTCGTTCTGATGGTATATCGCGACTATGTGCAGACCGGGAAAACAGACATGGCGTTTTTACGTGAAATGTGGCCAGCGGTTCAAGCGGCCATGACCTACCTCAAGCAATTCGATCGCGGCGGCGGTATACCCGAAAACAGCGGCTATCCAGACCAAACGTACGACTCGTGGATCGTTCGCGGAGTCAGCGCCTACTGCGGAGGGCTTTGGCTAGCAGCGTTGCGCGCCTCGGAAGAAACTGCACGCGTTCTCGGCGACAACCACGCCGCCGAGGACTATCACGCATCATTCCTGAGAGCCCAGAAGACGTACATCGACAAGCTCTGGAACGGCGAATACTTCCGCTATGACGCACAAAGCGAGTACCGGGACAGTATTCAGGCCGATCAACTCGCCGGACAATGGTATGCAAACATGACCGGGCTGGGCGATCTCGTGCCGAAAGCGATGCGAGTGTCGGCGCTGCACAAAATCTTCGTGAACAACGTCATGAACTTCGGCAAAGGCGAGATGGGCGCCGCAAACGGTATGGCCGCGGATGGCAGCATCATTCGCGACAACGAGCAGGCACAAGAAGTTTGGGCGGGTACCAGCTTCGCACTGGCAGCACTTTTCCTCAGTGAAGGATTGAAAGACGAGGCGTACCACACTGCGTGGGGCGTCCATCATGTGATCTACGAGACCAAAGGCTATTGGTTTCGCACTCCGGAAGCCTGGGACGAATCTGGAAATTTCCGAGCTCCCATGTATATGCGCCCCGCAGCGGTATGGGCCATGGAGATGACCAACCCGACTTCCCACTAAGGGGGGTTGTCCAAGGTCAGGGCGAATTATTCCCACGACTCGATCTTGACAAAGCAATACTGCGAACTTCTTTTGTCCCGATCGTGTGTCCCCAAATCAAAAGGCTTGATGGTGTTGCCGCCCTCAACTCGAGTCAAAGCTGCATGGGGGGTGCTCGCAAAATCCGCGAACGCTTGTTGCGCCGCTTCTCTTGTGAGCTCAACATTCGCAGCGGCGCTTTGACGAACAATTTTGCGTCGAGATCACGTTTGGGGCTGCACATGGGCGGGATCCATGTAGAGGATTTCCCAGTGGTGACCGTCGAGGTCGAGGAAGCTGCGTAACTGCATGAAGCCATAGTCCTGTGGCGGCTTGGCTTCTTGGGCGCCCGCCTTGCGGGCGGCGTCGGCAATGCGGTCGACCGCGGCTTTACTGTCGACCGCGATGGCGATCAGCGCTTCGGCGGTGGTGCCATCGGCGATCTTCTTGTTGGTGAACCCGGCAAACTTCTCGTGGGTCAGCAGCATCGCAAAGATGTCTTCGGAAATGACCAGGCTCGCCGCGGTTTCATCCGTGAACTGTGGATTGAAGGTCCAGCCGAGGGCTTTGAAGAAGTCCATCGACTTGTTAAGGTTCTTCACCGGCAGATTGACGAAGATTTTGGTACTCATGATTGCTCCTATCAGTTGGGGTGGAACCGCTGCTGACTCGTTGACGTCAGCTCGTCGTTCACGACAAGTTCGAATCGACATCGATTCGAACTGACCGAGTGAGTTTCTTCTTAACCGAGATGACAGACAAAAGGACCATGCAGTTCTAACTCTTAGCGACTTGTTGGTACCAACACTAGAGCCATTTTGTCGCGATTTTTTGTACCATTCTCTAGGGGAGCATTCCTGGCGAAACGCACCACCTCTTTCGAAACTGACTCTCGGTGAGAATTAGCCCACCCGCCTCGCGCGATTTCGGTGCTCACTACAAAATTTCGAGGGGAACAGTCGTAACCGTTTTTGAGCAGCTTCGTTCAGAGGGCTTCTTGAGCAGTAGGGCTGGCTTCGGGACCTGGGTGAACAAATTTCCCCCCAATACCCATCGGGCAAAGAAATTGCGAGACGCTCGCCGTGTCCACCTGGATGGCGGGCTATGGTTGTGTGGTGCCGAGGTACGTGGCCAGGAACCACGTGTTGCCGAAGGGGTCGGTGATGGTGGCGGCGCGGTCGCCGTATGGGGCGGTGTGTGGCGGTTTCACGCCTTTTGCGCCGGCAGCGACGGCTCGGGCGTAAAGGGCGTCGGCGTCGGGCACATAGACATGCAGATAGGACTGGTTGGGCTGAGATTTGCCGGAAGCTTCATCGATTTCGAAAGTGGCGTCCGCAATTTCGATGGTGGCGTGACGAACGATGCCGTCGAGTGATTTGTGAACGCCGGTGGCTTTGGCGCCGAGAGCTTCGATGAAGGGAATCATGTTGTGGGCGTTGCGGAGATGGAGATAGGGCTGAACGGTAAGGACGCCTTCCGGGCCAGCAACCCAACTCTTGCGAGTAGCGATGTACCAAGTGTTGCCGAAGGGGTCGGTGGCAGCGCCCCAACGATCGCCGGAAGGATGATCATCAGTGGGCGCGTAGATGGAGGCAGCGCCGGCCCGGAGGGCACGGGCAAAGGTGGCGTCGGCATCGGGGACATACAAGTGAGTGGTCATCGACCGCTGGGGATATTGTTCGTTGGCGTCGCCAAGCTCGATGACAGAATTGCCGATGGCAACTTCGGCGTGCATGATCGAGCCGTCGGGCCTTGAGACCCGAATGCGCTCGGTACCTTCGAAGGCGGCGACGAGGAAGTCGAAAAATCGTGGGGCGTCGTCGACGAGGAAGTACGGAGCGATGTTGGGAAAGTTAGGACGTCGGAATTCGATGGCTCTAGGCGGCGCTGGGGACGGAACTGCTGCTTCCTTCATTGAGATTCTCCCTTGCAATTCGGATTTTAGAGCTGCTTTGAATTCAGGGCGCGGCATAGCCCGCAATGGCCGCACAAGCGAAACGAGCGCCGCGATCTTTGGGTGCGAATTCGGCCCAGGGAGCGGCCGCGACGTGGAAAGCAGCGCGCTGATGGCTTGATCGAGTTGTTCGGCAGGAGAGCGCTTAGGCACGGCGATCCCCTATCTGCGCACGGAGAGTCTGCAGCGCACGGAACTGAAGTTGTTTGATAGCCCCTTCGGTCTTGCCAAGGCGCTCAGCAATTTCGCGAATACTGCGTTCCTCGACGAAACGCTCGCAGACCACCCGGCGCTGAATCTCAGGAAGCTGCTCGACAAGCCGAAAGAAATGAACGTGGCGCTCGATGAAGTCTAAGTCAGGGGACGAGAGATCGGCCTGGGCCAACGGCTGCTCAAGCTCATCCGCTTGTTGTTCGCGATCGGAGCGCTTGAAATGGTCGACGATCGCGTTCGAGGCAATACGGAAAAGCCAGGCAGAGAACGGGGTTCCGCGCCATTGGTAGTTGGGAAGATTGGCGAGGGCTTTATGGAACACTTCGGAGGTAAGGTCTTCGGCGATGGTACGGTCGTGGACGCGCCTGACAATGAAGAAATAGACGCGATCGAAATGAAGCTCGTAGAGAACATCAAATCTCGAGAGGTCGGCCTGCGCCGCCTCGACCAGCAAGCGCTCGCCGGCGGTTTGTGCCGTTGGCGTTTGTGCCGGACGTCGGGTGGCGACCATAGCTCTAGAGATAGTAACTGGCGAGCGGTGGAAAAAGTTACGGAAGCGAAGTGAGGTTTGAACTCATTGGCGATGGTTCGCTCCCCCAGGGTGGACGTGGCGCGATTCACGTTGGAGCTGGATACGTATGCGGCACAGGTGACGGAGATGGTGGAAGCGGTGCTTAGGGCGAACTGCGGGCGTCGCGCTTCCGTATTGCCGATCCGGGAGTTGCAGAGCGAGTCGCCACGATGGCGTGTTTCGCGCGCAGATCTTTGCCGACGCAATCGATCGCGATCAACAACGACGTTCTGGTTATTTTCGTTTCGCAAAGAATTCGTCGGCCGCGGTCTGAGTCTCTTCGTGACTCTGCTCTTTGACCTGTTGATTGATTCCCCACTCGTGGCCGAAAGGATCCACGATCTTTCCGTAACGTCCTCCCCAGAACATGTCCTGCACAGGCATGCTCACGCGCGCCCCGGCAGCCACCGCACGCTCGACAACTACGTTCGCATCGTCAACCTGGAGGGTAATGCGAACACCGGTTCCCCCGAGTGTCTCCGGTGACTTGCAGGTTCCACCTTCGCTCGCGGGGAACTCATCGCAGACGAAGAACTTGTGTCCGTCCAAAGTCAATTCGCCGTGCACGAGCTTCTCGCTGCCCGGTTTAATCATTCGGTGTCCTTCTTCGGCTCCAAAGACACTTTTGTAGAACTCGAGCGCGGCGTGCCCGTTACGCACGATCAATTCGGGGATGAACTGGTCCTCTCGGTGCATGGTTTCCTCCGCTCATGTATAGCCGCGGCAATAGTCTCCGCTGGAAAATCCACTCTTTCAATCTTGCCCGACAAGGCGCTAGGGGTCACCGGACACCCCAAGCCTGCGCAGTTATGTCTTCCCCGGATCGTACTCCTTCGCCTGCAACGAGTGCCAGTGCCACCCTGTTTCTTTTTGTGGGTGCGGCTTTCCGGTGTATGTCGGCAGGGCTTGACATGCTTCCTTATTTCTGCAATTATCGAATTATGAGGAACACAGCAAAAAAGAACACGGAACAGGTGGCGAAATTTGCCGACATGTTTTCGGCGATGGGGACAGAGGCGCGGCTGCGGATTATGCAGCTGCTGCTTTCCGCCCATCCGGACGGGATGGTGGTTGGGGAGCTGCAGGAGGAACTCGAGATCCCCGACTCAACGCTGTCGCACCATCTGGACAAGCTGCGCAATGAGGGGCTAGTGCAGGTGCGCCGGGAGAGCACCTTTCTGCGATACACAGCGAACACCGAGGCGCTGCAAGAGGTTTTGCGATTTCTGTATGCGGAATGCTGCACGCGGAACAAAGCGGTCGAGCCGCGCGACGTGATTCAAATCTGCAAATAGGGTGAGCCATGAGCGACACGAACATCAAAGAAGTGGTGAAGGAAAAATACGGGAACGCGGCGCTGCGAGTAGGTGCAGGCGGGAGCTCGTGTTGCGGAGCATCGCCGGCGGGCACGTCGTGCGATCCAATCACGTCGAATCTATACGACGCGACGGATGCGGGCCAGATTCCCGAAGAGGCAATGCGGGCTTCGCTGGGCTGCGGCAATCCAACGGCGTTGGCGAAACTGAACGCCGGCGAGACGGTGCTCGACCTGGGGTCGGGCGGTGGAATTGACGTGCTGCTGTCGGCGAGACGGGTTGGTCCGACGGGCAAGGCGTACGGGCTGGACATGACAGACGAAATGCTTGCGCTAGCGAATGCGAACAAAGCCAAAGCAGGGGCAACGAATGTCGAGTTTCTGAAGGGCGAGATCGAGCATATCCCGCTGCCGGACAATTCCGTGGACGTGATCATTTCGAATTGCGTGATCAATCTTTCGGCGGACAAGGATGCGGTGTTGCGCGAAGCGTTTCGTGTGCTGAAACCTGGCGGCCGGTTGGCGGTGTCGGATGTGGTGACACGGGGCGAGATGCTCCCGGAGATTCGGAAAAGCGTGCTGCTGTGGGTGGGATGCATTGCCGGGGCGCTGGAAGAGACCGAGTATCGCAACAAGCTTGCGGCGGCGGGATTCGGGGATGTAGATGTGGAACCGACACGCGTTTACAAGATGGAGGACGCGCGGGAGTTTTTGTCGGGTCAGGGTCTGGACGTGGACGCGCTGGCACCGCAGGTCGATGGGAAGTTTCTGAGCGCGTTCATTCGCGCAGTGAAGCCGGCGAGTGCGAAAACGTGTTGCGGTCCGAGCTGCTGCAACTAAGGAGAGCGAGGATGGCGCAGCACTACAACGTTCTGTTTCTGTGCACGGGCAACTCCGCGCGATCGATCATGGCGGAGGGAATTCTGAACGGAAAGAAAGATCCGCACTTCACCGCCTACAGCGCGGGAAGTTTTCCTTCGGGCAAAGTGCGGCCGGAGGCAATGAAGCAACTGAAGTCGGCGGGACTGCCAACGGAAGGAGCGCAGAGCAAGAGCTGGGATGAATTCGCGAAGGCGGGCGCGCCGGCGATGAATTTCGTATTCACCGTTTGCGACAACGCTGCGAAAGAGGTTTGCCCGATCTGGCCGGGGCAGCCGATGACGGCCCACTGGGGAGTTGCGGACCCCGCAGCGGTAAGCGGTACGCCGGAGGAAATCGACCGGGCATTCAGGGACGCGTTCGTCACGCTGGGGCGCAGAATCAATCTATTCCTGAGTTTGCCCCTGGCAAGTCTGGACACTCTCACGGTCAAGAAAGAAGTCGATCGCATCGGGAAGCAATGACGGCGAATCTATCGCGGCGAATCGCGGCGGAGTTGGTGGGCAGCGGGTTCCTGGTGGCCGCGGTGGTGGGTTCCGGCATCAATGGCGGAGCGGCTGGCGGGCGGGAATGTGGCGCTGGCGCTGCTGGCGAACACGATCGCGACGGGCGCGGCGCTGGCGGCGCTAGTCCTAACGTTCGGTCCGATCTCCGGGGCGCATTTCAATCCGGCAGTGAGCCTGGCCGATGCGCTAGAACACGGATTGGGATGGTGCGATGCGGCCGCATACGCCGTGGCGCAATGCCTAGGCGGCGGAGCGATCGCGGCGCACGCAATGTTTGGTCTTTCGGTCATTTCCCTATCACAGCACGCGCGGAGCGGCGGCGCGCAGGTTTTTAGTGAATTCGTGGCGACGTTCGGGCTGTTGTGCGTCATCTGGGGATGTTCGCGCACGCGATCGAGCGCGGTGCCCTTTGCGGTGGCGGCATACATCACGGCGGCGTATTGGTTTACGGCGTCGACCTCGTTTGCGAACCCGGCGGTGACCATCGCGCGGTGCCTGAGCGACACATTCGCAGGAATCCGGCCGGGGGATATGGTGTGGTTTGTGGCCGCGCAGCTCGCCGGTGCGCTCGCGGCGACGCTGCTGTTTCGGTGGCTCGCGCCCGGGTTACGGGCAGACCACGTCGTGGTGGAGCGTGAAGGCTTAGTGCTCTAGGGGTGCGTTGAAGTGTGAAGTCGAGGTATGACGCGGTGGTTAGGTGCAGCCTATCCGGAGACGGAACTTTTCAGCCTGCTAAACTAAAAACCGGCAGGGACGCCCCTTTAAAGACGTCACCGCCGGTCTTCCATGCTGTGCCTTTAGACCAGTTGCTAAGCGCGCGCGCCTTTTGCTTTGCGATTAAAAGTAGCTTGGCTGGCTTTTTCCTCGCCTTCTTCTCCTTCCTCACCAGAGCCCTTCGCTTCTACGTTGATCTCTTCCGAGAGCTCGGTCAGCTTCTGGTCGGTTTCCTTTTCTTCTCCCAGGGTCTTCTCCAGCAGAGCGTTAGCCTCGGATTCGCCGAGCAGCTCCGCCCAGGCGCTGACGCAGCCGTACGCGGCGATTTCGTAGTGTTCGACGCGCTGAGCCGCAGAGATCAGTGCAGCGTCCATGACTTCTTCGCTGAAGTCCTCATCCATGATTTCTTCGCCTTCTTTAACGAGACCAGCCATGCCTGCACACTTCTTCCCGGTTGGTTTCTCGCCCAAGGCTTCGAAGACTTCCTCGAGGCGCTCGACGTGCCCGCGGGTCTGTTCCAAGTGCTCCTCGAACCCGGAGCGAAGTTTGTCGGAGTTGGCGGCTTTGGCAAGTTTTGGCAAAGCCTTCACCAGTTTGTTTTCGGCGTCGTACAAATCTCTTAACTCATCGATGTACAGGTCTTTCAGTTCGTTGTGCTTCATTTTGCGGTCCTTTCCGATCCATTTAAAATCGTTAGCCATCGCATAGCTAGGCTGCGTGTGACGTTAACGGGCTAAGCCGGAGGCCGTCCATACATGGATCGATCTATCTATCATGTCGGTGAACTCGTACAAAGGCGCATGCGCGTCCCAATGCGAGGAGCGCACCGACGAGAGCGCGGATTCTGGGAGACAAAGGAACGCCCCGGTCATTGCGCAGGGTTCCGGCTCAAATTCAAGGAGTTCCGGGAGGCTCTATGGCAGCAGATAGCAGCAAACGGAGTGCACGCCCTTCTTGCACGTGCCAGGCGCCGGGTAGCAAGTATTGCAGTACCGAATGCGCGGCGATGGAAAAGACACCAGGCGTCGCTTGCCGCTGCGGGCACGCGGGGCGTGGCGGTAAAACACACCGGACCAAGCAGCAAGTGAATCGCGAAGTCTACGGGTGACTCCATTTCGGCAGGTCTCGCCCATGCAACAAGACTTCGGCCGCCCACGCTCCTAGGTATACGGAGAGGGCTACTCCGTGGCCGCTGTAGGCGCCGAGTACAATGGCTCGAGGAGTCCGAGGGTGAGGGGCGAAAACTGGGAGCCACCCATCTGAAATCAGGATTGGGCCGCCCCATCGGTGGCTAAAGCGGACCTCCGCCAGCGCCGGATGGAGGTTAGCAACTCGCTTCCCGAGGCGCGTCAGCAGTTTGGAGGCTTCGCCTGAGCGAACGTCCACGGCTGTCAGGTCACGCCAGTTCTTGACAGAAACCAAGCCGCTGCCAAAGACAACCTGATTCCCGCGCAATAGACGTCCCCACAAATAAGGCAGATCTATCGTGTAGAACGGCTTCCCGGCGGCAAGGCCTAGGGCCTCCAACTGCGTGTCCGACAGTGATTCTGTCGCTAAGGCCAACGTTAATTTAGGCTCGGCCCGTCCTGCCAAACCGCTCAACTCCAGAGATTCTGAATTCGTCGCGATCAAAACGCGTTGGGCACGAACCTGACTCCCATTGACGTAAAGGATCAACGGATCCCCAAAGTCAATTTGGTCGATTCGCGCGCCTTCGAAAATGACTGCTCCAAGTTGCGCGGCAGCGCGGCCGAGACCGCTCACGAGCTTACCTGGATCAACCGTGCCGCCCGGAACTTCTCGAGCGATACGTAGTTCACCGGAATCGTTCCAGCGAACCGGTGAATTGCCTGTTCCGGTGCTGCGGTCCAATTCCCAAGCACCCGGCAAGGTAAGGTCACACTTCAAATTCAACTGCCGGGTAATCCCGGAAAGACCCGCCAACACGTCTCCCAGTCCTGGGAGGTCGCCAGCGGCAGTCTCACCCAAAGTTAGACCTCCCGTATGGCCGCTTGAACGGGCGCCTATGGTCTCCGCTTCAAAGACAGCGACGCTCTTTTCCGGGTTCAGCCGGCGGAGGATTGCAGCTGTCGAGAGACCCGTGAAGCCACCCCCGAGCACCGCAAAATCCACGGCCTCTGGTATCGCGGACGGCTCAGGATGAAAATCGACGAGCCAGGGAGTCTGGCCCCATGGAAGTGTCTTGTCTTCGTCCGCCACGTGCTTGCCCTCGACAATTTAGCCTCGTTTGGCCTTGCTCAGGATACAGCAGAGTGACAGGCGTCTGGCTATCCAGCGCTGCGCTTAGGGATGCTAGTGGTCGCCCAGGTGTCAGAGACCCCGTTCCACGGTTCAAGTTTTGGCTGTTGCGAAAACGGGCAAACAGCTCGAGCTGAAGCGTATAAGGTCAACCGGTCAGATAGAGACTTTAGACTCTAATAATAGAGTCTTAGGACTCTAATAAACTACAGTCCACCAACAAGGTCGTGGGACCCCTCCCGTCGACCGACAGTCGGCCTCTTTACTTCCCCAGGCATGCGAGTAGGGTTTGCTATGACGGATGGGTGTTGCAAGTCGACAAGTTCACCCCATGCGCAGGTGGGAGGTCCGAGATGTTTGCGCGTTCAGGTCCATCGAGCCGCGTCGCGGAGCGAAGAACAGCATTGCGTTATCCGCTGCGACTTCCTGTGGTGTTTTCCTGGCAGGACGAGGCTGGTCGTGTACACGGCTGCGACGGGTATTGTCGTGATTTGGGCAGTCGGGGTATTTACGTCCAAGCGGAACTTGTCCCGCCGTTGGGGGTTTCGGTAGAGATGAATGTATTTCTGCCCCGGCCGGAACATTCGGCCCGGCCGTCGGAAATTCATGCGATAGGAAGAGTGGTCCGGTCGGAGCGCCCCGTCCCGAACTCAGAACGCTGCGGGTTTGCGGCTATGAATCACACAACGCGTTTGCGGGAAACGCGGGGCCAGAAGTTTGAGTCCGGAGACGCCGGGTTGGACGAACTCGGGCTCGAAGGGGCTGGCGAGGAAAACGGAAGGACCAACGAAGAGTGAAATTGAGCGAGATTGTGGTAACGGAACGAACCTCCTTCGCCAGATGCAAGGCGGTGGCGTCAATGGTACTGCGAGGCTACGAAAGTAGTTACAGCGTAACCCCATACCTCGACGGTACTTTGGTACTGCAATCGAGGAACGCGAGGTCCATTGGCCGAAAGGACAGGTGGTGGCAATATTGTGCTGTCAGGCGCACCGTGTCACCGCTGGACGTGTGCGCGGTTGAAGTACATGGATCCTGTTGAAGAATCTTACGGATCCGCGGCCTGCAATTCTGTTCGGGGCCGGTGCTTCGGAGAGTTTGAAGCGCAAATGTGACTCAGAGGGCGGTAGCTTGCCCAGAGGCCAATGAACTCTCAAGACCAATATGAAAGATCATAAATACACTGCGGAGCGGGAGGCTGTTGGGGATGATTTCGAATCTAAGGGACCAAGGACGGAGGACGCGGCAATCGCCCCTGCACCTTGGTTCGCGCTGCGGGTTCGTCCGAACTATGAGAAGCCTGTTGCAGCGGCCCTGCGAGGCAAAGGGTTTCATGAGTTTCTGCCGTTGGTCCGAACCAGGAGGCAGTGGTCCGATCGCGTTAAGGTTATGGACCTTCCGCTCTTTCCAGGTTATTTGTTCTGCCGTCTAGTTCTGGAAGAGCGCATGCCATTGCTCACCACGCCCGGATTTCTGTATCTCGTAGGTGTCGGTAAGAATCCGGAACCGGTGGATGAGGGTGAGATTGCGGCGATACAATCGGTGCTGCGATCCGGCGTCGCGGTTACCCCGTGGCCGGCGCTGGTTGTAGGCCAAAAAGTACGATTGAAACATGGGCCACTGCGGGGCTTGGAGGGTGTTCTAACGAGAATTGCAAATCAGCACAGGATGTACGTTTCTGTTACGCTATTGAAAAGGTCTATCTCAGTGGAAGTGGCTCCAGAATGGATTCATCCTGTTGCAACCGCTGGTGAGCCAACGGAACGCAGGAACGAAACATCGGAAATGGAAGCCCCGGGCCGCGCATAGAACGCAGAGAAGGTTGAGAGGTCAGTAGTGAAAACTGAAATTGAGCGCGAAATGAGAAAGCGGATAGGAGGGTCGATGACTACTTTCAGAGGCTATTCGATCGGCCTGGCGGTTCTCCTCCTAGCGGTGAGTGGCGCCGCACAGGTGGGTTCACCGAGAGCGGCGACGGTTTCCCAGCAGGCGAACTGCGGAAACCAGGTGCGTTCAACGTATCTGTTGGGACCTGAAGACGAATTGCAGATTTCGGGACCGGAGTTGGACGAACTTTCGTCGAAGACGGTCCGCGTCGATGGCGAGGGTGACATTCAGGTACCACTGGTTGGGCGCGTGCACGTGGCGGGCTTGACGGTACAGCAAGCCGAAAAGGAGCTGAACAAGAAACTGAGCACTTATATCCGTCATCCACAGGCGGCTCTGGATGTGAAGGAGTTGCGCAGCCAGCCCGCGTCGATTCTCGGAGCCGTGAACCAGCCAGGTGTGCACCAGGTGGAAGGCCACAAGACGTTGATGGAAATGATTTCGATGGCCGGCGGTGTCCGGCCGGATGCAGGCTACAGTATTCGGATCACGCGGCAAGTCGAATGGGGCTGCATTCCGTTGCCGGGCGCTACGCTAGATGCTTCCGGTCAATTCACGGTTGCGCAAGTGAATCTCCAAGAGATCATGGAAGCGAAAAGACCCGAGGAAAACATCCAGATTTTTCCACATGACGTCATCTCGGTGCCGAAAGCGGAACTAGTCTACGTTACCGGTGATGTAAAGAAATCGGGTGGGTACATTCTCGGCGAACGGCAAACCATGTCGGTGTTGCAAGCGGTGTCCCTAGCCGAGGGCTTGGGACCAGCGCCCGATCCGAGGCACGCGAAGATTTTGCGCCTGAATCCCGGTGCGGATCAGCGGACGGAAATTCCGGTGGACCTAAAAAGAATCCTGCAGGGTAAGGGCGGAGACGTTCCAATGCAGGGCAACGACATTCTGTTTGTCCCCGACAGTACGGGCAGGAAAGTAGCACTGCGTGTCATGGAAGCAGCAATTTCAACTGGCACGGGTCTCGCGATCTATCGCCCGTAAGGATCCTGCAAGGCAATAGAACGCGATCTAGCGAGATGTCAACTTTAGCCGCAGGGCGGAACGGCAGGTAATAAATGTCTAAGCATTTTGATCGAGTGAACAATCGGACGCGAGCCGTACAATTGAGCACGTACAATGACAACCGCCCAACCGTCTACAGGGACGAGCCGGTCCAGGCGGATAATGGCGAAGCCCAAGGCTATGACAGCCTTCTGGGGTATTGGCACATCCTCGTCCGCAACAAGGTTACTCTGCTGTGCTTCGCGTTAGCGGGACTTGCCGTTGCGATTCTGTTCAGCCTTCTGCAAACTCCGATCTACCGTGCACGGACTTCTCTGGAAATTCAGGACTTCAATTCCGAGTTTATGGACCTGAAGAGCGTGGATCCAACAAGTTCGGGTCCGGGCATGGCCACGGATTCGTATTTTCAGACGCAGATCAAAATCCTGCAGAGTGATTCGCTGCTGGAACGCGTCGCCAACAAAATGGACCTTACGCAAGAGCGACCCGCAAGCGGTTGGGGTGCTTTCGCCACGCGCGTGCAGCGCATGCTGGGTTTCTCGGACTCGACACAGGAACCGAACAAAGATGCGTTCATGGCAAAGGCCCGTAACAACCTAACTGTCCGCGCTTCCGGCCAGACCCGGCTGGTGGAAGTGATGTACGACTCCGAAGATCCGAAATTCGCTGCGTTGTTCGCGAACACTCTCGTGACCGAATTCATCGAACAGAGTCAAGAGATGCGCTGGAAGTCCAGCCAACGCACCGGGGAATGGCTGACCGGGCACCTGAGCGAGATGAAGACTAACTTGGAAAAGTCCGAAGCCGCACTCCAGGCTTATGCGCGTTCATCCGGTCTGACCATGACGGAAAAGGAAAACGTGACCGAAGGCAGGCTCAAAGAACTGCAGGATGAGCTTGACAAGGCCCAAGCCGACCGCGTCGACAAGCAGGCGAAATTCGAAGAAGCCAAGAGCAGGCCAGCGGAATCGCTCCCGCAAACGATCGACGACCCCGCGTTGCGCGAATACCAAATGAAGTTGACGGACTTACAGCGGCAACTCGTGGAGTTAACCGCCACGCTGACTCCGGAACATTACAAAGTCCAACGCGTACAAGCGCAGATCACGGAGTTGCAAAATGCTCTCGAAAAGCAGCGGACCAACGTGCTGCGCCGCGTTGGAAACGAATATTCAGCAGCATCGCGTCGCGAGAAATTGCTACAGCAGTCCTATATTGAACAACAGAAAACGGTGGCCAATCAATCCGACAAGGCCATCCACTACGATACGCTGCGCCGCGAAGTAGACTCGACCCGGCAGCTGTATGACACTCTTCTCAACCGCGTGAAGCAAGCCGGACTGGCGTCGGCGATGCGCGCTAGCAATGTGCTCGTAGTGGACGAAGCCAAACCTCCTTTCTTGCCCGCGAAACCGAACGTGCCAGTGAATTCGGCTCTTGGTTTGTTTTGCGGCATCTTCCTGGGACTGGGTTTCGTGGTTTTCCGGACGCGATTCGATCGCAGCATACAAGCTCCCGGTGACCTCCAGGTTTACCTGAATCTCCCAGAGCTCGGCGTCATTCCGATGGCGGAAGTTTGTGACACACCCGCCGTGCGTAGCCAAAAAGCGCTGAAGCCTGGTGATCCGAACGATTGCCTGGAGTTGGTGACTTGGAAGCATAAGCCTTCCGCGGTGGCGGAGTCTTTCCGGGCCATGCTGACATCGATTCTCCTGCCAGGACAGAATTCGGAGGGTCCGCAGGTCATCGTGGTCACCAGCCCCGGTCCGGCGGAAGGCAAAACAACCGTGGCAAGCAATCTCAGCATTGCCATAGCTGAGATGGGCCGCCGCGTGTTGCTAATCGACGGCGACTTGCGACAACCGAAACTGCACAAGATCTTCGGATCGGCAAACACCCGTGGCGTGAGCGATGTGCTTTTATCCGACGCCCCCCTCGAAACAGTTCCTCTAGCACAATTGGTGCTCGAGACCCGCATTGCAGGCGTGTCGCTGCTTCCGAGCGGCACCCGCACGACCAGCATCTCGCAGTTGCTGCACTCGCCCCGTGTGGAAGCACTTATGGCGCGAATGCGCACCGAGTTCGACATGGTGATCATCGACGCCCCGCCGATGATGCACCTGGCAGACGCCCGACTATTGGGAGGTCTATCGGACGGAGTCATATTAGTCGTCCGGGCAGGTCACACCATGCGCGAAGCTGCATTGATCGCGACCCAACGGCTGTCTGAAGACGGTACGCGAATCCTGGGAACTGTGCTGAACAGCTGGGATCCGCGCAAGACTCCGGGCCGCACCTATGGTTATGGGTATGGCTACGGGTACGGCTACGGGTACGGCCAAACCGCTGACGCGAAACACCCACCAACCAACGTCTGAATCAAGCACTCAACGGGGCTAGCTGGGAAGCCGGCCCTTTTCTTGTACCTAAGCTTAAAAAACTCACCGTTCAGCAACGGATAGGGAACCTCCACAATGTTTTCTCCAAGAGGGCCGAGGCAGCAAATGCCGAGGGTGAATAGCGTTGGTCGGATGCGCGGTGGTCGCCTATCGGCGCCAAGGGGCGGGCAGCTGCTCACAACCACAGCGTTTGCACTCCTTCTCCTGTTCGTGTTCGCGATTCCGCTGGAAAACGCGCTCGTACTGCCCGGAGTGGGGACGTTCGGACGGCTGGTTGGTTTAGCCGCGTTTGCCGTTGGAATATTTGCGGTAATAGAAAAAGGACAGCTGAGATCGCCGTTGCCGGTGCACCTTGTGATGCTGGCATTCGTTATCTGGGCGAGCTTAACGTATTTCTGGACGGTGTCTCCCGAAAGCACGGTAGAAGAGGTTCTCAGCTACATCCAGTTTTTGGCCATGGTATGGCTCATTTGGGAATTAGCCCCGCTGCCCCGCCAGCGAGTGAACCTGATGCAAGCGTATCTTGTTGGAACGGGAGTTTCCGCTTTGGGAGCGTTGCTCCACATCGGCGCGGCTGCGGGGGTTACGCGCAATTCCACGTTTAACATGAACCCGAACGACATTGGGTTGCGCCTCGCTATAAGCATTCCTATGGCGCTCTATTTGGCTGCTTCGGAGAAGCAGGACTTCCGAGTATGGCTTTACCGGTTGCACATGGTCTTGGCCGTTTGCGCATTGTTTATGACCGGGTCGCGAGGTGCGCTCATCGCCCTGGCTGGTAGCTTGTTCATGATACCCCTCACATTCCGTAAGTGGACGTTCCGCCAGAAACTGGTTATGGCGGTCGTCGTCGTGGCGGCGGTTATGACAGCGATCGCCACGGTACCGGCTTCTACTTGGCAGCGAATGAGCACCACGGGGACGGAAATCAGCCAAGGAACCATGGATGCCCGAACGGTGATCTGGCGGGCCGGCGTGGATGTTTTCCTAGAGCATCCTTTCTTCGGAGTGGGGGCCGGCGGATTTGGCACCGCGATCGAGCGTAACGTGGTGACCGCCTGGGTGGCTCACAATACCTTCCTGTCGATACTGGTCGAACTCGGTGTTGTGGGTTTTGCAATCTTCGTCATTCTGCTTGTGATGCTGATGTATGGCGCGGTCCGGCTGCCCGTCCTCGGACGTAGCCTATGGTTAGTGATGATGCTCACTTGGGCTCTAGGAGCTTCCGGAATGACTTGGGAAAACACTAAGCCGACGTGGCTGCTTTTTGGGTTGATGTCCGCCGAAGTTGCGGCGGTGCAAACGGCTGCCGCGAGGAGGTATGCCCCTGCGCGAACGTTCCGGTCGGCCGCAGTGGCGCAAGCAACCCGCACCCCGGCGCGCACAAGAATGATGCGCGAGTTGCATGTGAAGCTGCAAAAGGCAGGGCTGGAAAAACCGCCGACCTTGGAGCGTCCGTGAGCTCGGTTCCCAGCTCCCCATCCTCACCGGAGCTTGGCTCGGCTGGTGCAACGCCGTTTTCAGGTGGCAAGCGTCAGCAGGAGCCCGAGGAAGGGACCCCCATGAATTCCGCCCCTCCCAAACCGGCTGGCTTTTCAACCGCAGACCACCCGAGCGTCGCGAAGGTCCATGTCCGGGGCGCATCGCTTCGCTGGAATTTCAGTTGGACCTTTTTCGGCAACATCGTTTATTCCGGGTGCCAGTGGGGAATGCTGGTTGTTCTGGCAAAGATTGGGAATCCGGAAATGGTCGGGCAGTACGGGCTGGCGATGGCTATCGCAACGCCCATCTTAGCTCTGTCAACCTTGCAGCTGAGAGCGGTCCTGACAACCGACGTTCGTGAACGCGTCCCGTTCGGTGAGTACCTCGGCTTCCGGCTAGTCACGACCGTACTCTCACTTCTTGTGATCGGTGCGATTCCCTTCGTGATGCATTACCGCCGGGAATCAGCGCTGGTCGTCTTGATCATTGGCCTCGGTCAGGCGCTCGAGACGCTGAGCGATCTCTACTACGGGCGGATGCAGTTTTACGATCACATGGACCGCATCGCCAAGTCTATGATCGCTCGGGCCCTGCTGGGACTTGGCGCACTCGGCGCGACGGTTTATCTGACCAAGAGCGTAGTTTGGGGAGCTGTTGCTTTGGTGTTGGCGCGAACGGTAGTGCTGCTCGGATACGACATCAATAAGCGGGCGCAATTGTTGCCGCGACATGCCGATCCTCAAGTGGCTGAGCAAGTCATCGCTTCCAAAAAAGATGTGCTGCGCCCGCGCTGGAATTGGGATACGCAAAGTGAACTATTCCGCACGTCTATTACGCTCGGCGTGATTGCAATGCTGGTATCGCTGCTTCCCAACGTTCCAAGGTATTTCATTCAGGGATCGCTTGGAGAACGGGCCCTGGGCATCTTTACCGCGACCGCTTTCCTAGTGTCATCGGGTAGCTTGATCGTCAACGCGCTCGGGCAGTCAGCGTTTGTACGGTTGGCCAAGCACTACGGCACCGGAGACGTTGCTGGATTCAATTCCCTGCTATTGAAGTTGTTGGGGATTGCGGCGGTTTTGGGTTTGGGCGGGATTGGCGTTGCCGTATTTTTCGGGCACATGCTGCTGACAATGCTCTACCGGCCGGAATATGCCGAACACACGGACGTGCTGATCGCGATGATGGTTGGCGGCGCCATGACCTACGTTTCGGGGCTGATGGCTTCGGCGGTGACCGCGGCGCGGTGTTTTGCGCGGCAGATTCCGGTACTGGCGTCAGCGGTGGGAGCCGCCGCCCTTGCGAGCTGGGTGCTGGTACCCAAATATGGACTGCTCGGAGCGGCGTTTGCCGTGATTATTACTTCGACGGTGCTCAGCGCTGGTGAAGTGGTGCTGTTGTGGTATGTGCTCAGCAACGTCAATCGGGTGGCCGAGGCCGAAGGCTGACCCTGAGGCACGGCTCGGAAATCGCAGCGGATCTGAAGATTTGCAATCAAGGACGCAGGAAATCATGACCGAAAATCTGCTCGAATTCGAAAGCCACTTTTCTTTCGGGGAAAACTGGGCGCAGTACGCTCAAAAGATCGACGAGAGAAGGATCGAGGAAGCGGAGAAATCCTTGATTCGCCTGCTCGGTCGAGAATCGATCGAGGGGAGAACGTTTCTGGACATTGGCTGCGGATCGGGACTTTTTTCGCTCGCAGCGGTGCGGCTGGGCTGCAAACGGCTTCTGGCTGTCGATCTGGATCCCAATAGCGTAGAAACAACGCGCAAGACTTTGGAGCGACTTGCTCCGAGTGGCGCGAATTGGGATTGCAAGCGGATCAGCGTGTTTGACCTGGATCCCGTCCATGTCGGGACGTTTGACATCGTTTATTCGTGGGGCGTGCTGCATCACACCGGCGCGATGTACAAGGCGATCGAAAAAGCTTCAACGGTGGTTGCCCCGCACGGAACACTGGCGTTGGCATTGTACGGAAAGACGCCATTCTGCGGCTTGTGGCGGATCGAGAAGAGAATTTATTCGCGCTCCCCTAAATGGGTGCAACGAGCAATCGAGCGTGTGTATTACGTCGCGGTGAGCGCCCGGCTGGCCCTCAAGGGTGAAAGCCTCAAGAAACGCCGTGAGACCTACTTCCAGCAGCGCGGCATGGATATGTACATCGACACGCGCGACTGGCTCGGCGGCTATCCTTACGAGTCGATTTCGCCAAAACAAGCGATGACCTACATGAACAAACTGGGTTTCGAGCCAGTTCGATCTTTCGTCACTCCGTGTATTGGCCTGCTCGGCGCAGGCTGCGACGAGTACTCCTTCACCAAGTCGCTTCCACAAAAGAACTAAACAGCTCTTGACGCTCGAACAGGATGAAGATTGCGATTGCGAGTCTCCGTGGCACGGTGAGAAATAGCTATGTGGCAACGATAGGGGGGACCATCTTTTTGTCAGTGATCGGTTTGTTTCCCTGCATGGCGCAAAAACCAGCCTTTCCTGAAGCTCAGGGCGGAGGGGCCGCGTCCCTGGGAGGACGAGGCGGCGCGGCCAAGGAAGTGACGCGTTTGGATGACTCGGGAGAGGGTAGTCTTCGAGCCTGTGTTGAATCCAGCGGGCCGCGAACGTGCATTTTTCGAGTTGCCGGGATTATTACGCAGCATTCCGACCTCACCGTGAACAATCCATTTCTCACCATCGCAGGGCAGACGGCACCCGGGGAAATCATCCTCGGTGGACCCGGAAACAAAGGGTATGTCCTGCGAGTGTCCACGCACGATGTCGTGATTCGGTACGTCACCATCAGTCCAGATGATGCCGCAACGCCGTCAGGTCCCTCCACCGGCACCGTCGGATTCGGAGTGATTAACGGCGACAACTACAACATCATTCTCGACCACGTGAGCACCCGTTGGGCAGGCAACAAGATGTGGATCACCGGCAGCAATTACGTTGGCGCAAACCGTTCCATCACAACTTCATGGAGTTTGTTTTACGAGCCGCATGCGGGTCATCCCGTGGGCCCCGGCACGGCGGGAAACCCCGTGGGCTGCCCGAACGCCGCGCCCGACCGTAGTCTCCCGAACCCGTGCTTCAGCTCCCTGGAAACGGACATTGATTTCCATCACAACCTGTTCGTCAACATCAGCCACAGAATTCCGGAGACGGACAACAAATCGGTGCGCTGGGTAAACAACTTGACGTTCAATTGGGCCTTCTATGCGTTTGCCGGCCTCGGCGGCGAGGCCCTGGACATCATCGGTAACAAATGGGTTCACGGCAATCTGAACGGGTCTGCACAAGCGCATGAAATTCACGTGACGGAGAAGAGTGCGGAAGTCCTCGGCAATCCGTCAGTTTTCGTTTCAGGAAATGTAGGCCCAAATCAACCAGATTCCAATGGCGACCAGTACCTCATGGTGTCGCACATCAGCGGAGAAAACGGCCGCGAGAATGGACCGATGCCTAATAGTTGGAAACGTACCACTCCGTTACCGGCGACCGATTTTCCGATCGTTGCCGATCCTGTGGCGAATCTCGATGCCATCCTTCTGCCTACTGTAGGCAATTCGCAGCATCTTAGTTGTGATGGGACCTGGGTCAAGCACCGTGACGACGCCGACACGCGAATCATCACCCAATTTCAGTCTCAAGGGCCTGGCGGGTTTTGGCCCAACGGCATTACCGCCACGGGTCCTGCAGCACTCCCTCTGCCCTCCCCGACGGCGCAGTGGCAAGACCGGCCCATCCTGAGTGATGCTACGTGCACCGAATCGCTCCACGACGGCATTCCGGATCAGTGGAAGAAACTCCAAGGCTTGAGCACGGCAAACCGAGATCTATTCAAAAGCGTGGCTCCTGACGGTTACACGATTTTGGAACACTACCTGAACGGCATCCCTATGCGCACACACGACAAGAACGAGAAGCGCCCGTGAAAGTACTATTCCTTGTAAGGCAGCTGAATATCGGAGGCGCAGAACGCCAACTGGTGATCGTGGCCAACGAGCTAGCCTCTCGCGGACATGAAGTGGTGATCACTTCGTTCTATACCGGGGGTGCTCTGTCAAAGCAGCTGGACCCTGGGCGAGTCCGCTTGATTTCCCTGGAGAAGCGTTCGCGCTGGGACCTGATTTCCCTTTACGTCAAGGTATTGCGCGTGATGCGCCAAGAACGCCCCGATATCTTGCACGGCTGGATGCACACACAAAACGTGATTGCCACGACGGTTCGACTTTTTTATCCAAAGACCAAGCTGTTCTGGTGCGTGCGTGCCTCCAATGTTGAGAACGTTCTCGATCGGGTGGAGAGCATTTTGGTTTGGCTGCAAGCTAGGTTAGCCATTTTCGCGGACTGCATCGTTGTAAATTCCATGGCCGGGCTCGAGCACGCGGTATCGAGAGGCATCGCCCGCGACAAAATGGTCTTCATCCCCAATGGCATCGACACCAATGTGTTCTATCCAGCCGAGGCCGAAGGCAAACAGGTCCGCGCCGAGTGGGGTATCAAGGAGGGCGAAAAGGTAATCGGAAAAGTTGCGCGGTTCGATCCCATTAAGAATCATCCCCTGTTTCTGAAGGCCGCAGCGCGTATTGCTGCAGAGCGTCCGGATGTGCGCTTCGTATGCGTTGGCCACGGCGACGCGTCCTACCTGAAGCAGTTACAGGAGTTGACGCGAACGCTGGGGATCGAGAATAAGGTTCAATGGGTGCAGGCACGGCCTGATGTGCGGGCGGTATATAACGCGCTGGACATTTTTTGCTCTGCGTCTTCCAGCGAAGGGTTTCCCAATGTAATCGGGGAAGCCATGGCTTGCGCTCGGCATTGCGTTGTCACCGACGTCGGTGATTCCAAATTGGTTGTAGGTGGAACGGGAATCACGGTGCCGTCGGACGATGTGGACGCGCTCGCTGCCGCCCTCGGTCAAACACTGGATGGCAGTCCCTTGAATCTACGCGCTAGACAGAGGATTCTAGAGAACTTCACGGTCGCCCACCTGGGAGACAAGACCGAACAGGTGCTGGTTCGAAGCTTGGAGGGCCGGCCCAGAATGATCGCGCCACCACTCGGGCACGCGGAAGAAGTGCATCCTTCGGCGGACGTTTAGTCTAACTCGGCACGGCTGAGCTGGGCCGACCGAGGAAGCTTTGGGAGAACGTCGTTATGTGTGGAATAACGGGATTTCTAGATACGCGACAAAGCATGGGGCACGATGAGCTGCTAGTCACCGTGCGCCGCATGGCTACCAGTTTGCGACATCGCGGCCCGGAAGACGAAGGCATCTGGGTCGATCCAGCCAGCGGAATTGCGTTCGGGCATCGACGTTTGTCGATCATTGATCTTTCTCCCGCAGGACATCAGCCGATGCATTCGTCCTGCGGCCGCTACGTCATCACCTTCAACGGCGAGATTTACAATTTCAAAGGTCTACGGCAAGAGCTTGAATCACTTGGACAGACTTTCCGAGGGCACTCCGACACGGAGGTAATGCTCGCCGCGATAGCGCGCTGGGGAGTCGAAGACTCCCTGAAAAAGTTTAACGGAATGTTCGCATTTGGTCTGTGGGACCAGCGGGAGAGAACACTTTACTTGTCGCGGGACCGTGCGGGCGAGAAGCCCCTCTACTACGGCTGGGCCGGTCAGACACTGCTGTTTGGCTCTGAACTGAAAGCCCTGCACCAGCACCCGGATTTCCGAGGCGAGATCGACCGCGGAGCGTTAACCGTCTATCTCCGGCACGACTACATTCCGGCGCCTCATTCGATTTATAAAGGTGTTTACAAACTGCCGCCGGGAACCTTGCTTGCCATTCGAGGTTTTGGCAGCGATGCCTCACCCAAACCGTACTGGTCCGCAAAACGCGCCGCCGAAGATGGATTGAGCAATCCGTTCGCAGGGACGGAGGTGGAAGCCGTCGATCAACTCGATCGTCTCTTGAACGATGCCGTCAGCATGCGCATGGAAGCCGACGTCCCCCTTGGGGCTTTCTTGTCAGGTGGAATTGACTCGTCGCTGATCGTGGCCATTATGCAGGCCAACAGCGGCAGGCCAGTGCAAACGTTTACGATCGGCTTCGACAACTCGGACTTCAACGAGGCTGTATCGGCAAAAGCCGTCGCCAAACATCTCGGAACCGATCATACCGAGCTCTACGTTACTCCCGAAGAGGCTATGGGAGTGATCCCGCGCCTTCCGACTTTGTACGACGAACCCTTCGCCGACTCGTCGCAGATTCCCACCTTTTTGGTATCGCAACTGGCTCGCCGAAAAGTTACGGTCAGCCTTTCGGGCGACGGCGGTGACGAGCTGTTTGGCGGCTACAACACCTACCTCTGGGGGCGCAGCGTTCAGCAAAACATCGGCTGGATGCCTCGACCTTTAAAGGCAGGACTTGCGAAATCGCTGAACCCATTGGCTCGATTTGACTGGAATGCCCTCTTGGGCGGAAGCCCATCGATGCTTCCACAGAGCCTGAGGCGCAAGGATCTGAACAAGGTCCTGCAAAAGATGGCCGGAATCCTGAAGGTGAATCAACGGGAAGCGCTATACTGGGTGCTCTGCTCGTATTGGATGGATCCAGCGTCCGTTGTTGTCGGGGCAAAAGAACCGCTAACACCCCTTACCGACCCCAGCAAGTGGGCGCGCATCAAGGAATTCATGCACGTCATGATGTACCTTGACACGCTCATGTATTTGCCGGACGACATTCTGGTAAAGGTCGATCGTGCTGCGATGGGCGTCAGCCTGGAATCTCGCGTTCCTTTGCTCGATCACCGCGTGATCGAGTTCGCGTGGAGCCTGCCGCTGACGATGAAGGTCAAAGGCAACACCGGAAAGCGCCCGCTTCGTCAACTGCTCCATCGCTATGTTCCTAAGAACCTCGTCGACAGACCAAAACAGGGGTTCGGCGTGCCAGTTCATGAATGGCTTCGGGGGCCCATGCGCCCTTGGGCCGAGGATTTGTTAGACGAATCGCGCCTTAATCAGGAGGGTTACTTCTCCGCGGCTCCGATCCGGCAGAAATGGTCGGAACACGTCAGCGGCCGTCGCAACTGGCAAGCGCAGATGTGGGGCGTACTGATGTTTCAATCATGGCTTGAGCAGCACAAGGCGTTGATTTCGGCGAAATCAGAAGACGCCGTGATTTTGGATTCGCAGGTGGTGAGGATTCCCTCCCGCACGACTGGAGCGCAACCTGTCCAGCCGAGCACCACGTGAACCGTAGAAGAGATGTTGGTCTTACCAGTTGCTACGATCCCGGGCGTTAAGATCACTAACCGAGTCATAAAAAGGCAGGGCTCGAACATGAGTGCCAAGTTCTTGCTGCGGTTCGACGATATGTGCCCGACGATTAACTGGCCCGTCTGGCAAAAACTCGAAGACGTCATGGTTGAAGAAGAAGTCCGGCCGATTCTATCGGTGATTCCCGACAACCAGGATCCGCATCTTCACGAAGGCGAACCAAACGAGCTGTTTTGGGAAAAAGTGCGCACGTGGCAAGCGCGCGGATGGACGATCGGGCTGCACGGATATCAGCATCGATACGTCAGCAAGAACCCCGGCATCGTCGGGTTGAAGCCGTACAGCGAGTTTGCTGGTGTTCCCGCAGCAGAGCAACGGGCCAACCTGGAACGTGCAATGGAAATCTTTACACGCGAGCGAGTACGCGCGGACGTTTGGGTCGCGCCAGCGCATTCGTTCGACGAAAATACCGTTCGGATCCTAGTGGGTCTTGGTGTTCACACCATCAGCGACGGGCTGACTCTCTATCCACATCGCGATTCCCAAAATGTGATGTGGGTTCCACAACAGCTGTGGAGATTCCGCACTGTGCCGTTTGGCGTGTGGACCATCTGCATTCATTCCAAAGATGACATGTACCTAGATGCGGACCTTTTCCGGCGATGTATCCGGGAATATAAGGACTCGATCACGAGCCTTCCGGCTATGGTGAAAGCGTACGCCCATCGGAAAAGTAGGTTGACAGACCGTGTTTTTGGCACTTTGTGGCACCTTGCAATTCGCGCCAAAGTTGCGCTTGCAGCCGGTGGACCGCAGGTACCCGACGTTACCGCGGATGCAGACGCACCGCACAGACTCAAGGCAGCCTTATAAATCAATCACGGCCTCAAGCGCGCTGGCCGGCAAGCTGAAAACCGCTAGTGATGTCGAAGTCATTCTGATGAACCCGAACTTTTCACAAAACCCGGACTTTGGAGCACTCGTAGTTTCGCTCGACTTTGAGCTGCACTGGGGCGTCCGGGACAAGTGTGCTCCGAACGGGCCGTATCGCGAGAGCCTCCTCGGCGCGCGGAAGGCTATTGTCCCGATCCTCGATTTGTTCGAGGAATTCGGCGTAGCGGCGACCTGGGCAATTGTCGGATTCCTTTTTGCGGCGTCGCGACGCGAGCGCGAGGACTTTTCTCCGGCGGTACGCCCGCGATACATAGACGCGCGTCTTGATGCTTACTCCGAGCCGACCGGCGAAAGCGAGGAAGATGACCCTCTCCACTATGCACCGAGCCTGATCGAGCAGATTGCGAAACGCTCGAGACAAGAGATCGCAACCCATACGTTTTCGCACTACTACTGCCAGGAGCCTGGTGAGACCCGCGAGGCGTTCGCTGCCGATTTGTCCAGTGCCGTCGCAATCGCTCAGCGTCGCGGCTTCAACGTGCGTTCCATCGTTTTCCCTCGCAATCAGTTTCGGTCCGGTTATGAGGAACTGCTGAAGGAAGCTGGTGTCACCTGCTATCGCGGGAACGGGCCTCACTGGATGTACCGGGCACGCCCACGTAGCCAGGAAACGCTCGCGGTCCGCGCTCCGCGTCTTCTAGACCACTACGTTTCGCTCTCTGGATCCAAGGTGGTACGCTGGGATGAAGTCGTCCAACCCAACGGCCTCTGCGATGTCCGCTCGAGCATGTTCCTGCGACCGTATTCAACGCAGCGTAAGAGTTTCGAACACATTCGCCTTCGCCGTATCGCTGGAGGCATCCGCGCTGCCGCGGAGCGGCGTGGCATTTTTCACCTGTGGTGGCATCCTCACAATTTCGGCGCAAACACCTCCGAGAATCTAGACTTCCTCCGAAGCGTTCTGGAAGTCTTCTCGAACTACCGCCAATCGCACGGCATGAAATCACTGAACATGGCCGAGGCCGCAGCGCTCGTATCCAAAACCGACGGTGCTCTCGAAACTCCAGCTGAGTATGCAAACGATACGTCCGCCTGGGAGCAAGTCCTGTGATTCGCGTTACCCACATCATCGCGGGACTCGCTCCGGACGGCGCTGAAAAGATGTTGCATCGCCTCATTGCCGGGATGGACTCCACTCGGTTCGAGAGCGAGGTGATCTCCCTCACCGATTTGGGGCCCATGGCGCGACAGATCGAAGCCTGCGGAGTCCGCGCGCGCGCTCTGGGAATGAAACGCGGGAGCGCCAATCCGTTCTACTTGCTGCGACTTGCCGGATGGCTACGCAAATCCCAACCGCAGGTGATCCAGACCTGGATGTACCATGCCGACCTGGTCGGAGGGATTGCAGCCCGGCTCGCGGGGCTTTCTTCGGTTGTCTGGAACATCCGTCACAGTGAATTACATCCGGAAACCGACAAGCGCTCCACTCTGTGGACCGCCCGGGCGTGCGCGCGCCTCTCGCGGCGACTGCCCAAACGAATCGTTTGCTGCTCCGAGGCATCGCGCAAGTTCCATGCGGACATGGGTTACGCGCCTGATCGGATGCAAGTCATTCCTAACGGATTTGACCTGAATCGTTTCCAATCCGATCCGAGACAACGCGTGCAGACTCGCGAGGCGCTGGGAATTCCCCAATCGGCACCCGTAATCGGATTGATTGCACGTAAGCACGCGGTCAAAGACCATCGAAATTTCATGCAAGCGGCTGGGCTCTTGCATCGAGAACTACCAGAAGTCCATTTCGTACTCTGCGGCGAAGGTATCACGTCCCAGGATCCCGAGCTCACAGCCTGGGCAGAATCTGCCGGAATTCAAGGGGTCTGCCACCTCCTCGGCCAGCGCGAGGATATTCCGCAGATTCTCAACGCGTTGGATGTCGCCACGTCCTCGTCCTCCGGGGAAGCGTTCCCAAATGCAGTGGCTGAAGCGATGTCGTGTGGCATCCCGTGCGTGGTGACTGACGTCGGGGACTCGCGGTTTATCGTAGGCGAAACCGGCCGCGTGGTACCCCCCCGAGTACCGGCCGCGTTGGCAGAAGGCTGGAGCCAGTTGCTGGGAGCGGGGCCAGAAGTTCGAAGGCATCTCGGGCTAGCGGCACGTGAACGCGTTGAGCAAAACTTCGGCATGGCGGCACTCGTTAAACAGTATCAAGACCTGTACCTGCAAGTCGCCGGAGAACCTGCGGCGAAGCAAAACGCAGAGGCGGGCCCGGTAGGCGAGTCCCAGCGTCAAACTCCAAATGCACTACAGAGAAATTCTTTGCACTCGCCGGTCAGGGTCCTGTTCGTCGACAATGACGTGAACTCGTTCTATTCATACCGTATCGAGATGGCGCGAGCCGCTCGGGATGCCGGCTTCGATGTTCACATTGCAGCCCCCGAAGGAAAAGCCGCACAAACTCTTTTGAGCGAGGGCTTTCGCTTCCATTCGGTGGCGATGACGCGGAGCGGCTTGCATCCCTGGAAAGAATTGGCAACGATCGCGGCGCTCTTCAGTCTGTATCGAAAGCTCCAGCCGGACCTCGTACACCACCTTCGACTGAAGCCTGTTCTCTACGGAGGGTTAGCCGCCTACGGCGCGCGGGTTCCTGCCGTGGTGGGTTTGCTCACAGGTTTGGGTTACGTCTTCATCGCCGAGACCCGCAAAGCCGCGGTGATTCGTAGACTCGTGACCCTGAGCTGCAAAGTAGCGTTTCGTCACGGCAACCAGCGCATCATTTTTCAGAATCCGGATGACCAGTTCGTATTCGTTCAAAACAAGATTCTGCCAGCGCGTCAGACGGCGTTGATCAAAGGGTCAGGCGTTGACGTAAATACGTATCTCCCGACACCCGAACGAGAGGGCGTGCCGGTGGTGGTCCTTGCTTCCAGGATGCTGCGGGATAAAGGCGTGGATGAGTTCGTGGACGCGGCGCGCAGCCTTCGCGCTGCCGGCGTTCCGGCGCGTTTTGTTCTCGTCGGCGAAACCGATCCCGGGAACCCCACCGCGATCCGTGCCGAACAATTGCGTCAGTGGGCAGATACCGGGGTTGTTGAATGGTGGGGACACCAGGCCAACATGAAGGATGTGCTGGCGCAGGCCCATGTCGTGTGCCTCCCTTCTCTGCGCGAGGGAGTGCCGAAAGTCTTGATCGAAGCAGCCGCTTGCGGACGCGCGATCGTCACGACGGACGCTCCCGGTTGCCGTGAAATCGTGCGCAATGGCGAAAACGGCCTCCTGGTACCAGTGCGCGACAGCCGTGCCTTGGCCGAGGCTCTGCGGTTGCTGGTCGAAAATGCACCGCTTCGCGCGGGAATGGGTCTCAAAGGCCGCGATATTGCGGTCCAGGAGTTCTCGATCGAACGCGTGGTACGCGAGACTCTCGGAGTTTATCGCGAACTGCTCGCAAACGGTTCCAACAGTTCCCGTGAACTCAACGTCGTGGAGCAACAGGCCAGATGAACTCGCAAGTCAACAAGGCGCCAGGCCTTCTCAAGCGCAGCTTCGACTTCCTCGCCGCACTGATAGCCTTGTTCGTGCTGTCGCCAGTTCTGCTCGTGGTCGCGCTCATCATCAAGCTTGGCTCTCCTGGACCAGTTTTCTATCGCGGCGTACGCATCGGTCTAGACGGCAGGCCGTTCCGCATCTACAAATTTCGAACAATGGTGATCAATGCCGAAAAGCTGGGCGGCTCGGCCACAGCGGAAGACGATCCGCGGATCACAGCCATCGGCAAGTTCCTTCGCCGTCACAAGTTGGACGAAATTCCGCAGTTTTTGAATGTGCTCGTCGGCGATATGAGCCTCGTCGGTCCACGCCCGGAAGTGCAGAAGTACGTGGACATGTATTCCGACGAAGAGCGCGCAATTTTGGAACTCCGGCCGGGTATCACCGATTGGGCGTCGATTTGGAATTCGAACGAAGCAGCTGTGCTGGAAGGCAGCAAAGATCCGGAAAAAACCTACGAAGAGTTGATCCGGCCAACCAAACTCGCTCTGCAGCTATTTTACGCGCGTAATCAGTCGATCCGCGCCGACGTCAAGATCCTGTTCCACACTTTCTGCAAGCTGCTCTTTGAGGATTGGACCCCACGAGAGCTGCTGCCCTATGGGAAGGTCCGACGATACAAAATGATTTCGCAACTTCCTACGCAGTAGAAAAAAGCTTAGCGATCAGCATCAAATACCTGCAGAGCCGATTCGGAGAGTCCCCAACCGCGTCCGCTGCAACGACACTAAAGGAGAACTCATGTCACCGAGTGAACGACTGGGAGAGAATGACCTGCCTGCAATTCACGGAGGTCGCCCTCTCTTCTCGGAGCGCTTCCGCTTCATCCGGCCCTCCCTTCCGTCACTACACACTGTGCTGGGGACCTATGGCACGGCCTACGAAAACGGCTTGATCACCAATGCCGACATTGTCGGAAGGTTTGAGGCGGCTGTCGCCGAGCGACTACAAGTGAAGCATTGCGTGGCCGTCTCCAGCTGCACGAGCGGCTTGATGATGACCCTTCGCGCGCTGGGAGTCACTGGCGAGGTCATCATTCCAAGCTTCACTTTCTTTGCCACTGGACACGCAGCCCGCTGGAACAGTTTGACCCCAGTCTTCGCCGACTGCCTGTCAGATACCTGGAACGTCGATCCGGCGGACGTCGAGCGCAAGATCACAGAGCGCACCAAGGCGCTGCTGATCGTGCACCTCTACGGTAATCCGGCGAATGTCGAGGCCCTGTCCAAGATCGCGCAACGCCATAACCTGAAACTAATTTTCGACGGCGCGCACGCCTTCGGTAGCCAATATCGGGGCCGTCCCGTCGGACAATTCGGCGACGCCGAAGTATTTTCCTTATCGCCGACTAAGCTGCTAGTCGCAGGCGAAGGCGGACTTGTCACCACTAACGACGCCTCCCTAGCAAAAACCATCCGTGGCATGCGCAATTATGGTGACACCGGCTCCTACGACCCGGAGTGGCTGGGCATGAACGCAAGAATGTCCGAGTTCAATGCCGCTTTGGCCCTTGCCGGCCTCCCGGACATCGACGAGCGCGTCCGACGCCGAAACCAAATCGCCCGGATGTACACCGATGAGCTTGCCACCGTTCCGGGACTTCGCTTCCAGTCCGTGCATCCAAGTGATGTGAACACTTACAAAGATTATTCCATCCACGTGACGCCAAGCCAATTCGGCATGACCCGCGATGAACTCGCGGAAGGCCTCCTGGCAGAAAATATCGAAACCAAGAAGTATTTCTACCCGCCCATGCACATGCAGAAACTCTACAAGTCGTTTCACGATGCCGGCGGTAACAGCCTGAAGGTCACCGAAGAAATTACCGGCGGCATACTCAGTTTGCCCATTTACGAATCGCTTCCAGATTCCACCATCGAAATGGTCGCGCGGGCGATTCGCCGCTTGGCCCACTCAACCAGCACACGCAAGGAAGTATCACTCTCGGGGAGGCAGTAAATGTTGACGTCGGTTCGAAATTTCAAAACATCGCAAGCTCTGCCGCGCATGCTCGCGGATTTCGCTCTGGTTCAGGTGTGCATGATCATGGCGCTCGGTATACCGGTCGTGTTCCTGCTCTCGCGCGGGGACTCCACCGCCGCTACTGCACGCTTGGAGGAAGCGCTGTCCTACTACGTCCCTTATTTTCTATGCATCTCGGTAGTGTTCCCGCTGGTGTTTCTGCTGAACGGCTTCTACACACGCTCACGCGCTTACAGCGGCCGCTACAAGATGGTCGTGGTAATGCGCGGCGCAGGCGTCGGCATCTTGACGCTCCTCGCGGTCAACTACCTCTTCTTCCGAAGCAACCTTGTTCCTCGCTTGGCGCTGCTGTTTTTCGCAATCCTTACGGTGCTCGCACTATCCTTGAGCCGGCTGGCCAAGGCTTTGGTCACGGAACGCTATGAAATCCGTGCGCGCGACAACCAGAGTTCCGAAGGCACAGTTTTAGTCCTGGGCGGTGCCGGCTACATCGGATCGAGCCTGGTTCGAAAGCTTCTGGAGTCCGGGCGCAAAGTTCGGGTTGTGGACAGCTTGGTCTACGGCGACGAGCCGCTGCGAGGCGTCTTCGGTCATCCGAACCTTGAAATGCGTATCGGTGACTGCCGCAACATTCAAGACATGGTGGCTGCCGTTCGTGGAGTCGATTCCATCATCGACCTCGCTGCGATCGTCGGCGACCCCGCATGCGAACAGGACAAACAGACCGCGCTCGAGATCAACTACGCCGCGACGCGCATGCTGATCGAAGTGGCTAAAGGCCACGGTATCCAGCGCTTCATCTTCGCTTCGAGTTGCAGCGTGTACGGCGCTACCGACGTGATGATGGACGAAAACTCCGCCGTCCGCCCCATTTCGCTGTATGGCCAGACCAAGCTGGATTCCGAGCACGCCCTGCTGCATGCCCGGTCCGAAACCTTTCACCCGACGATTCTTCGCCTGGCCACGGTTTTCGGCCTCTCCTATCGTCCTCGCTTTGACTTGGTGGTGAATCTCCTGATGGCCAAGGCCTACAACGAAGGCGTCATCACCATCTTCAACGGCGAGCAATGGCGTCCATTCATTCACGTTCACGACGTCGCTGCCGGCATTATTCGCACCCTCAATGCTCCTCTGCCCATCGTTAGCGGCCAGATTTTCAACCTCGGCGACACCCGCCTCAATTACACGCTGACGCAAGTCTCGCAGATGATTCTCAAGATGTTCCCCGACACGCGCGTGCAGCACATCGAGGACACCGACCGCCGTAACTACCGCGTCTCCTTCGACAAAATCCAGACGCAACTCGGATTCACGGCTTCCTGGCAGCTCGAAGACGGCATGCGCCAGCTTCGTCAGGCTTTCGAAGATAAGGAAATCACGGACTATACCGACACGCGCTACTACAACCAGAAATTCCTCAAAATCGCCGGCAGCCCCTCGCGTAACTTGCTCGACGAACACTTGATGGCGGCTTTTGCCAGCGCACCCAAAGGCCAAGCTCCGTCGGAGAAAATTGTCCTGAACAAACCGAATGGACACACGGAAACCATCCATCTGACCAAGGGCGCTGCCGGAGACTGAGCCCGCCGGTCCGGCGAAACTCAGAATCGGTACGCATAGTCGGTATCGAGATAGCTCAACGGCCAGAGCTCAGGGACGGGCTCGCGCGTTTTCTTGCTGGTGATGATATGCAACGGCCGGCGCTGCGGCGCAGCCAGGAACTTCTTGCTGTGCAGCACGTCGATCAAACCTTGATCGAGCCTCGACACAACAAAAGAGAGCAGAAAGCCGTTATTCTCGTACACGCGCCGGATCACCCTCGAAAGAAGAATTTCCGTCTCTTTCTCGGTCGCTCCGCGATACCAAAAGGCAAAACGCCAGAAATCGGTGGAAGCCTTTTCCCGCCAGATCAGCACCGCAGCTCGCGGAGGGGATCCGTCTGCAAGATAGCAGGTCTCGGAATCGAGGAAAGGGCAATCGCCGACCTGCCATCGGACATATTCGAAATCGTAGTGGGAATAAATATCCCCGTGTTGCTCCGGCTCCAGAAGAGGCCTTAGAACTTCAGAGACGCCGGGCTCGAAAATCGTCGGCGCTGACGTCGCAGAACTACGCGGCCAGCGCAACGGAATTCGGTTCACAAAACTCAATGCATCGACTGGAAGTTTGGGCATCTTGCGGCGGACAACTCGCAGTATGGCCCCAACGCGCAGCGGCAGATGGTAGACGATCCCCGCGTCATTTACCGTCTTTGACGAAAGACGCGAAATGATTCGTTGGGTGGCTTCGTTGCCACCGAGTTGCGTCAAGAACTCATATTTCTCCTGAGCTTGCCGGATCAACAGGATTCCAATTCCGCGGGCCGTTGGATCCTGCACCGACCAGTCACAAGTCCAAGCGGCATCGACTACACGGTCGCGCGCGGCTACCAGAAATGGGACTAGCCCTAGGAATCCGCCGATTTTCCCATCTTTGACCCAGGCGTAACCCCGCTCGCGGTCGCGGTTAAAACGCGAATCAAAATACTTCCAGCGCACCTCTTCCGCGCTGTGGCCTTCCCGGCCGAGATATTCAACTAGCGAGTCTGGATCAAGCGCACTTAGCGGCTGGAAGCCCGACGGCATATCCGCGAAATTATACAAGGAACGCTCGACTTTCAAACCACTATGCCCCAAACGACTGTCAACCCTGTTCTGGAGGCCAGCATCGAATCGAAGCGCGCAGGCAACTCCAGAGAGCCCACGTCGCACCCTAGCCAAAAGTCAAAAACAAGGTGGATCATTCCTACCGCGCTTTGCCTGTTATTCGTGGCGCAATGCGCGTGGTTTATCAAAACGCAATCGTTGAGCAACGACGAGCCACTCCACATGATCGCTGGCCTCGAAGCCTGGCGTTATCACCGTTTCGAGCGCTGGAACGATCATCCACCGTTGGTCTTTCTTTTGTGCTCGTTGCCGCTGCTCCTGAACCACACCGAAATTGATATTCAAACAGACGCGAAGTATGCCGACGCCATCGCACCCAGGCCGGAGGCCATTGCATGGGCCGCTCGTCCCGTCATTGTGATGTTGGGCGTTCTCCTCGGCGTCCTCTTATGGATCACCGCCAAGCGCTTTTTCTCCGAAGGCGCCGCCAATTTCGCGCTGGCGCTGTTCGCATTCTCACCCTCGCTAATCGCCAACTTTTCTATCACCTGCAACGATGGCGCGGTGGCCCTGATCACCTTCGTGACGGCCATGCAGGTCGTCTACTGGCGGCGAACGCAGTCCTGGGGTCGAACCGTCGCTCTCGGCTTGATCTTGGGCGCGCTGCTGGCCACCAAGTTCAGCACTCCTGTCATGTTTGTGCTGGCCTTGGCTCTGGTGCTGGTCCTGAAACCTGACGGCGTTTCCTGGAAACCAAAGGAATGGAACTGGCGCAAAGCGATCGCGCTGATTGCCATCGCTTTTGTTTTCGTGTGGGGCACATATTTTTTCCACTGGACCAAAGTGACTGTCAAGGACGGCTTTGTAACGGTAACCTCGCCGAACCGTACAAAAGCAGCCACCGGAGACATGCACAAGCATTTGAATCTGACCCTGTATTTGCCGGCCGGTGAATACATCGAAGGCATGGGCCGGGTAGCCAATCACTTAAATCTCGGACACCCCACCTTCTTCCTGGGGCAGGTGTCGGTCGGCAAAGGCTGGAAGTCATATTTCCCGGTGGTCGTGTTGCTGAAGTGGCCGACCGTCGTTCTCGCGATTTTCTTAACCGCCGTGATTCTTGGTTTCCTGAGACGCATTCAGTTTCCGCCTGACCTGCTTATCTTTTCCCTCTTCCCGGGCCTCTATTTTCTGATCGCCATTTTCTCCAAGGTGGACCTGGGAGAGCGGCACATTCTGCTCGTCTACCCCTTTGCGCTCGTATTTGCCGCAGCGCTATGGCATTTCGCCAGGGAGCGCCGTGCGGTACTCGCTCTGCTTGTTGCGCTGGTTGTCGTGAATGCAGCCGACACGCTGCGCTACGCTCCGGGCTATCTTTCCTACTTCACGATCTTCGTCAATCCTGCCACCAGTTATAAGCTCCTCAGCGACAGTAATCTTGACTGGGGACAGGGCCTGCTCGCGCTCCGCAAGTATCAAACCCAACACCCGAACGAAACAATTCACCTGGCCTATTTCGGGACCATAGACCCGGCTCTATATGGCATCCGCTATGTTCCCCTGGCCCCGGGCGAACAGGTGACCGGCACCGTTGTCGTCAGCGCAACACACCTTTCCGGACAACTTCTCGACGATCCAAACGGTTACCACTGGGCTCTGCAGTATCCACAAAAGGAAATCCTCGACCACGCACTACACGTCTTCGAGGTCCCGACAGAAAATCACTAAATTGTCCGTCGCGAGCAGCGGCCGGATACCGATCCAGATTAACTTGCTGGAGAGATTTGAACCCTGATGAATACCGCAAAGTCTAAACTCTCTGCATACGCGGCAATTCCCTATCTGTGCTTCTTCCTCTTGCTTTCGGCTTGGGCCGTCGTGCAGCCGCAATACACATGGGATTTGGTGGGCTACATCGGCGCCTCTGTGGATAGCACCAATGCCGAGGCCATCCATCGCGTCACTTTCGACGCAATCAAACCGATCTCTTCGGACAAAGACATCCAGCCCGACAATCCCTATCGCGCCGACGTGACCGCGAATCCGTACCACTTCGCGGAACAATTGCCGTTTTACTCGATTAAGCCCGCCTATGTGGCGCTGATCAGAGGCTTTCATCGACTGGGACTGCCGTTCCCGAAAGCCGCCGTCGCCATTTCCGCAGTGTCCAATTTTCTGCTGGCCTTGCTCCTGTGGCGTTGGTTATCGGCTTACCTGAGCGGCCTGCCCCTTGTCTGTGTCTGCACACTGATCATGCTCTCTCCCAATATTCTGGGGCTCGCCCGGTGGGCTACGCCGGACTGCCTGGCCACTTTTGTGGCTGCGCTCGCCATGTACCTGATAGTCGAGCGAAGGCTGTATTTCTGGGGATGTTCGCTCCTGGTGTTGAACGTTTGGGTTCGCACCGACGCTTTGGTCCTCGCAGGAATCGTATTCGCTGCCCTGTTACTTCGCAGCAAGCTGGACTTCACGCAATTCGCTTCGCTCTCGGTGCTGAGCCTGGCCAGCTATTTCGCAATCAATCACTTTTCTGGCAATTACGGCTGGCCCGCTCTGTTCTATAACTCGTTTCTCGGCGGATTGACCGCGCCTGGCGAGGTGCTGATCCACATCTCACGTTCCGCGTATCTGCACCAAATCGTGCGCGGAGCTTATCTATGGCTCATTTCCGGGAGTTTTGCGCTGTACCTCTTGCTGGGCGGCTTGGCGATTTGGCTGAATCGATCATCACTGTATTCAGACATGATTGTCGCCATTCTGACCACCCGCGCCCTCTGCTACGCCCTCTATCCGAATGGCGACCAACGCTACACCGCAGTGCTTTTTGTCGTGGTTCCTGTGGCTTTGGTGATCGGCGTACGTCTCGCCACACTACGGGGATCGACCTCCATTTCCCCGCACGAGGCAATCGACTCGTCGGAAAGCAGCGGAGCAGGCCAGTTTCATGGCGACCCGGCCATAAGCCCAGCGATCGCGCGCTAAATTTCGATCCGCCAGTGGCACAAAGACCAGGGATTAGCCTACCAGCCATGCATATCGCAACGGAGTCTCGCATCGAAACCCGCGCGCAAAACTCTGTAAGCGGCGAATACCTGTTCACGGTATTTACTCCGTCCTATAACCGCGCGCGAACATTGCCGCGTGTCTATGAAAGCCTTCAGCAGCAGACTTTTCGCGATTTCGAATGGCTCGTCCTGGACGACGGCTCGACGGATGGCACGCGCGAACTGATCGCCCGGTGGCAGGCCGAATCCAACTTCCCGATCCGCTACGTCTATCAAGAAAACCAGGGTAAACCCGCGGCCTTCAACCACGGCGTGCAGGAAGCGCGGGGCGAGTTGTTTCTAACTCTCGATTCCGACGATGGTTGCACCCCGGAAGCACTCGAGCGCTTCAAGTATCACTGGGATAACATCCCCGATTCGGAAAAAGCGAAGTTCTCGGCGGTAACCGTCCTATGTAAGGACCAGCATGGCAACCTTGTCGGTGACAAATTTCCGCGCGACGTATTCGACTCAGACACCATCGAGGTCACCTTTAAATACCGAGTCAGCGGCGAGAAGTGGGGCTTCCAGCGAACCGACGTCCTCAAGCAGTTTCCATTTCCCTCGATTCCCAATGTGAAGTTCATTTCGGAAAGTGTCGTTTGGTTCGCCTTATCACGAAAGTACAAGACCCGGTACGTCAATGAACCCCTCCGGATCTACCACGTGCAGGATGGATCCGACGATCACCTATCGACGCTGAGTCCGGGCGTACTGTTCGGCCGTGCTTATCTTCACCGTTTCGTCTTGAACGAACTCATCGACTGGTTGTATCGCGCGCCGCGGAGCTTGTTTCGTTCCGCGATCAACTTCAGCCGCTACTCATTTGGATTGGGAATCGGGCCGTGGTCCCAACTCCAGCAACTGCATTCGGCAACCGCGCGAGTTTTGGTGGCGGTGTCACTTCCGGTCGGCCTTGCGATGTCACTGAGAGACAAGCGAAGAGCTTAGGACCGGTCGTACGGAACAGAATCGATCTGGGCAGCGGACCACCGGTTGTCAACCCTCGCGGTCCGCGCCTGACGCAAAGTCACTGCCCGTTTAGATAGTTCTCAAGCCAGGTATAGCCGTTCGGTGCTGTGGCTTTAAACAGCGTCGCATCCGATGTGCTTAGTCCTTTGGAAACCTTCCACTGATCCGGGATGCCGTCGTGCATCGATTCGGTGCACGCTGCCCCTGCCGCGACTGCCGGTTGGCTGAATTGCCCGGTGAACAAGCCGCCGCTGCCACGCGCCTGATACTGGGCGATGATCCGGGCATCTTGAGAATCCTGATGTGAGATCCGGTTGCCATCGCAGTCAAGCCCGTACGAATTGCCCCACAATGGGACCATTGAATCGAGGCTCGCCGGCGAATCCGCAGTGATCGGAAAAGGCTCTGTCGGAAGCGGCGTCGAGCGTTGCCAACTTGTCGGGATCGGAGTGGCAATTTCCGCTGTGCCCTCGGCGTCCGTACCGGCTTCTTCCGCCGTCAATTCGAAATCGGTTCCTTGTGGTCCCACGTTCCCGCTCATGTACACCGAGGCCGTACCGGGAAGGTCGCACGCTGGCCCTGACGTGCAGTTTCCTCCTTGTCCGCTCCAGACATTCACTGGATGCGGGTTCGAGTTCCCCGCGTTCATATTTCCGGGAACCCATTTATTGTCGATCAAGTCGATCGAGCTGCCGCCCAGTCCCACGGCGAAGTAGTTCCAATTGTAGGTTACCGTGCTCACCACGCGGATCCCCGACGTCGCTACCATCGGGATGCGATGCCCGACGTTGGCGAACAAGATGTGGTGGAAATCCTGATTGATCGCTTCGTTGGGCCACGCTGCCGCGTCGGTTCCGGGACCCACCGGATGCGTCATGTTGGGTTCATACACGAGAGCGTTCTGTAGCGTTATGTTTTTGACGACGTTGTTGATGTTTGACGTATCGTTCGAATAGGTGATGAATCCCTTGTTGCCCCACCAGCGTACCGAGATATGGTCCCAAATGACGTCATGCGTGCCGCTGGTCGCCTCAAAGCATACGGTTCCAGTATCGGGACCCGTCGGCGTATTCGGATTGTCTCCATTGCAGGTGATATATCGCACGATTACGTCGTGCGTGTCGACAAACAGCGCCTCGCCCTTCATATTCGTGCCACCGATGGTAATTCCGCCGCCGGGTGCGGTCTGCCCCGCGATGGTCAGGTAAGGATTGGACACTTGCAACCGGGACTGGTTCACGATGTTTCCGCCAACGCGGAATACGCAGGTTCTCGGACCGCTGGCCTCCACGCAAGCTCGCAGTGATCCGTTTCCGGAATCGTTCAGGTTCGTGACTTCCATCACGACTCCGCCTCGTCCTCCGACCGATGCCGCGCCTCCCCCTTCCGCGCCAGGAAACGCCGGGCAATTCGAACCGCTGCACGATGCGCTCGAGGATGGACTGGGGGGATTGGATGGATTCGATGGCGCCGTAACCGCAACGGTTGCGGTGGCGGATTTGCCTGAGTCCGCATTGCTTGTCGCCGTCACCGTATCGGTGCCCGCTTTCGACGGCGCCTTATAGGCACCGGATGACGTGATCGTGCCCAATACCGCCGACCACGACACGGACTTGTCGGGCACCGTTCCTTGCACATTGGCCGTAAACTGCAGCGAACCGCCGGTTCCAATGGTGGTCGAGGCCGGAGAAATCGTAATTGTGTTTACGACCGGAGTCGCCGCTGCCGTAGTAACCACAACGCTCGCGGATGCAGACTTGGTGGCATCGGCAGCGCTCGTGACCGTCACGATGTCAGTTCCGGGCTTCGCTGGTGCGGTGTACAAGCCAGTCGACGTGATCGTGCCCAACAAAGCCTTCCACGTAACCGCCTTATTTGAGGTTGTGCCCTGAACCGAAGCTGTAAACGTTAGCGTTCCTCCGGTTATTGAAGACGCGGTCGCTGGGGTCACGGTCACCGAACTGACGCTTGAGCCCGACGTTGATGGCGCAGAAGCACTCGAAATCGATACGACCGCCGTTGCCGATTTCGTCGGATCAGCAATGCTGGTCGCGATAATCGTCCCAACACCCCCGGCGCTCGGCGCCGTGAAAACACCCGCGGGATTAATGGTCCCGATCGAAGATGCCCACGTTACCGAATCATTTGTCGTGGCCCCTTGGATCGTGGCCGTGAACTGAACTTTGGCGCTCGGTGCTGGCGTGGCGATCGCCGGCGAAATCACAATCGAGGTGACTGCCGGGGTCGTTGCAGAACCGGTGCCGTGCAACGGTAGCATCGCTGGGCGATGCAATGAATCGGTCACAAACCTCACACTCCCGGCCGTCTCACCAACTTTGGATGCCGCGAATTTCACACTAAATGTTGCGGTTTGTCCGGTTGCTAGGCTCACGGGCATCGTCAAGCCACTCATACTAAATCCGGTACCGCTCAGAACCGCCTGCGTTACGCTGACCGGCGTCATGCCCGTGTTTGTCAGGGTCACGGGTAGCGAACTGGCTGTCCCCACCTTCGCGCTAACCGTCAGGTTGCTGGGAGCCACGGCAAGCGTGGGAAGCGGTTCAGTCACGCCGGCACAACCTGATATCCACAGCATGGTGAGAGTGACGAAGGCGCTTAGTACTAGAACCAGTTTCCCATGTCGACAACGCCGGCTGTTCATGTCTTTCCGGCCTCCGTTTTCCCAAGTTCAATTTTTTTAGCGCGATACGGCCATTCCGACCGCCTGGGGAGGGGGGCTTTCCAGGCACGGCTATGCTAGTTATTCCGGCCAAAAACCCACAACTGGTGTATCGGTCAGATTAAGGACGGGCGTTCTATCGATTTAAGTACTGGTACCCCTCCTGTACCCGTTCTGTACCGCAGTACACCTTGGGTACAGGGTGGGACTGTTCAAGCGAAGCTGGCTACGCTGCGGGAAAATGCGAGGAATAAATCTCGCCACGCCAGCAGCCATTCGAAAGTTTTCGCGCGTTCGAACTCTCGAGATTGTTCACGCGCCAGGAGGCGCCCACGATGGATACGTTCGACAAGTCGCAAATCGAAATTTTTTCAACCACGCCGCAATCAAAGGATTTTCCGCGTGAAACCTACGTGCAGCAGGTTATCGACGTTGCGTCGTGGAGTGAACAGGCCGGATGCACCGCTATTCTCGTGTACACCGACAACTCCATCGTGGATCCGTGGCTCGTTTCCAACATCATTCTTCAACACACAAAAAAGTTGTGCCCACTTGTTGCCATTCAGCCGGTTTATATGCATCCCTATTCGGTCGCGAAAATGGTGGCGAGCTTCGCTCACTTATATGGCCGGCGTATGTACCTGAATATGGTCGCTGGCGGCTTCAAGAACGATCTCATCGCGCTCAACGACACCACGCCCCACGATGACCGGTATACGCGCTTGGTCGAATACACGACGATCATCAAACTACTGTTGTCGAGCCCCGCGGCGGTCACGTTCGAAGGTAAGTTCTATAAAGTCGAAACCCTTAAAATGACTCCGCCACTTCCGCCTGAGCTTTTTCCCGGAATTCTGATGTCGGGTTCCTCCGAAGCGGGCTTGGCGGCCGCGCGCGCTGTCGGAGCAACGGCTGTCAAATATCCCAAGCCCGCCAAAGACTGCGAGCCCGGCGCGCAACTCGATGGCGAGAAGTCTGGCGTTCGCGTCGGGATAATTGCCCGCCCCAATGCCGCCGATGCCTGGAATATCGCAAATCAGCGATTCCCAGGCGACCGAAAGGGGCAGCTCGCACATCAAATGGCTATGCGCGTTTCCGATTCGGTATGGCACAAGCAGCTCTCGGGCATGATCAAGGAAGTGGGCGAGGTGCAAGGCGTGTATTGGATGTGGCCTTTTCAGAATTACCAGACGTTCTGTCCCTATCTGGTTGGCAGTTATGAAGAAGTCGCCGACGAGGTGTCCCGCTACATTCGTGGCGGCTTTAAGTCCTTTATCTTGGACATTCCTCCGACACGGGAAGAACTCACGCACACCCAAGCCGTCTTCGACTACGCCCTGAAGGGCGTGGCTTCGTGAGTTTGTTGATAGAACAGGAGATATCGCACCAAACTCAAGTTCCTGCACCTTCAGTAATCGGCCACGCAGTTCAGTTCTTACGCGATCGCTGGGTTCCGGTCCTGATTGTTTCCGCCCTGATCCTGATTCCTTGCTATTGGCACCGCCGGATTGAAGCTGGCGACCTCGGAAGTCACACCTACAACGCCTGGTTAGCGCAACTCGTTGTCCAGGGTCGGGCCCCGGGTCTATACCTGGCCCGTCAATGGAACAACGTGATCGTAGATTCGGCGCTGACGTGGCTCGGTGCCCATCTGGGATTCATCGTCGCGGAAAGAATTGTCGTTTCATGCTGCGTGCTGACCTTCTTCTGGGGAGCGTTTGCATTCATCTCGGCCGCCGCGCTGCGCCCGCCGTGGTATCTCACGCCGGCGATTGCCATGGTCACGTACGGCTACACGTTTTACGTCGGCTTCATGAACTTTTATCTGTCGCTCGGCCTGGCTTTCCTCTCGGCGGCGGTGTTCTGGCGAGGAACACGCGTCGACCGGATTCTGGGTGCTGTGCTCGCTGCCTTGACCCTCATGGCTCACCCTATGGGGTTTGGCCTGTTGGTCGCAATCGTAGCCTACATTCTTTTGGCAGAAGCCGTTCGCGGACGGCTTCGCTGGGCCGTCTTCGCTTCCGGCTTCTTGGCTCTGATCCTCCTGCGTTTCGGTTTGCACCGCCTCCGCACCGAGGGAGGTTTCGGCCTGCGCTTCGTGCTCATGAACGGCGCTGACCAGCTCGTATTGTTCGGCGAGCGTTACCGGTTATTCGCCGAATACTTGATTGTTCTGGGGGCTTGCGCGTTCCTCGCCGGTGCGATCCTCGATCGGAAGCGTCTCCCGGTGCCGCAGTGGTTTCGAACGCCACTCGAACTCTGGGCATTTTTTGTCTTTGCCGTGGCGGTCATACCGGGAACCATCTGGTTTCCCCAGTATACGGCCGCAGTCAGTTCCATCAATAGCCGCCTGACGGCCGTGACCGCGGTCCTCGGGCTGAGTGTGTTGGCCTCCGTGCGGCCTCGCAAATGGATACTCGCCGGGCTGACTCTGTTCGCCGCGATTTTTTTCACGTTTCAATACCAAGACACTGCGATCCTCAATGCTATGGAGGCTCAAGTTGAAACTCTCGTGAGCAACTTACCGTTTGGCACGCGGGTTAGCTACACCATCGATTTCGGTAACGCCAGCAGAATTAACTCTCGTCATATGGTTGACCGCGCCTGCCTCGGAAAATGCTTTACGTACTCCAATTACGAACCCGCGACAAAGCAATTTCGACTTCGCGTGTCACCGGCAGGCAGCACCATCATCTCGAACTCCGGCCTCGATATGGAGCATGGCGACTACGTTGTCCGGCCGGAAGACCTGCCTCTGGCTCAGATCTATCAATCCGATGAATCGGAGCTCACCAAGTTGTCTATCAGGAATTTGTCGGCTGGCGAGAAAAACGGTCGCATCGGCCATCACCCAGTCTTGGAAAGCCGGCCACAGTAGCGTCAACGCGGCTCAAGTTCGGAATGCAAGGCGTCAGCAGCCACAAAGTACGTTCACAACGCCACGGTGTGTCGGCCCGATCCGGGTCAGCGGACTTTTTTGAACACAAACTGGTTGCATCCGAGTTTGCCGCCACAGGTTTTCAACTTTTGTAGCATCAAGGAGTGCGGCAGGAAAAAATCAACCACTTCCCCAGGCGTAGCCACTTCAAACGGGTAGCCGCCCACCCAATCAACAATATCGGTCCACACCGTCATTCCACGGCCTTGGGTGCGGTTCGAAAGTATGCGAAGCGGCCGGCGATGAACGATGTCCCCAAGAGTAGAAGTTACAAGCAGAGGCGCCGCAAGCGGACCGAGAACGAGGAATCGCAAGCTCGGCGGGAACTGATTGTAAAGTCGCTTCGCACGCTTCCAAAAGCGCGAGGCGAGTCCCTGGTCATTGTAAAGCGCGATAAACAGGACTCCGCCGTCACTTACGAGCGGAACAATATTCCCTGCAGCAGCCCACATGGATCCAGTGTGGTGCAACACGCCCCACGAATAGACGATGTCGAATGTGTCGAGCGTCTGCAAATACTGGGGGTCCAAGACGGAAGCTCGTTCCACACGCCATTGGCTATCAAGTGGGAAGTATCTCTGCTTCAGTGTCGCGGTACAGGCGACAGACTGCGGGTCAAAGTCGAAGGAATGAACTTCTGCGCCGAGTCGCCGAGCAGCAAGGCTGGACAGCCCACTTCCCGAACCGGCATCCAGGAAGCGTAGTCCCTGCAGGGACTCGCGACCAAGCATTTGTTGAAGGGATGCCACCGAAGCCGAAATTTGAGCTTCACTCAGTGAACCAAGGAACTTCTGCCAGTTCTTGCCGAACGCGAAGCGTTCACCGGAAGCTACTTCCACTTCGCAAGAAGGCCTTTCGACGGCACTGCGGTCCATGGCAAACTGATTTATAGCACGGGACACACAAGCAAACAACGGCGTGTGTCCGTCCCGTCGAGCTTCTGGTTCAATTCGGCAGCTCCGGGTCACCGTAAAGTCATCAACCCTGCCTGATGGGCTCATAATTGACCCTACAATGGAGACGCAGCCCCTGCTATTCTCGCCTTGCCGCAGCGGCCGTTTCTTCGAGAAAGAACTTCATGAACCGTTTGCTCCAGAGTTGGGTCACGCAACAAGCCGAAACGCGTCCGGACGCTGCGGCCGTCATCATGGGCACCGAAACCATGACCTACGGTCAACTGGAAACGTCCAGCAACCAGCTAGCACATTTGCTCCAGCAAGCCGGCTGCAATAAAGGCGACCGTGTCTGCATTGTGATGCCTAAGTCCCCCGCCGCGATCGTCAGCATGATGGGCATCTTGAAGGCCGGCTGCATGCACGTGCCCATTGACACCGCAACCCCGGCAGCACGCATCCGCCACATCCTCGATTCCTGCGAAAATCGGTGGATCATCGCGGGCGGCCGCGTCGGCCCCCTCCTCGAGGAGTTGCTGGCCGACGAGCACTTGCGCGCCCGCACGTCCGTTGGATGGTTGGACCCGCAAGCGCCGTCATCAACGAATTTCACCCCGCAATTTTTCCGTGCCGATCTGGACTCCGCGTCGTCCCACGCGGTTCCGCAGCAGTGCACGCCCGACGAAGGCTCTCACATCCTGTTTACGTCGGGCTCTACAGGCGTGCCAAAAGGTGTAGTCATCACCCACACAAACGTGGCCACTTTCGTAGCCTGGGCCTTAGAACACTACGGAATCGACCATACGGATCGCTTTTCTGGCCATACCCCTTTCCACTTTGATCTATCGACCTTCGACATTTTCGGTTCCATCACCGCCGGAGCACAACTCCACCTGGTACCGCCCGAAACGGCGCTGTTGCCGCCAAAGCTTGCCGAATTCATTCGCGAGTCGGAACTCACACAGTGGTTTTCCGTTCCGTCGGTCTTGAACTACCTGGCGAAATTCAATGCCGTGAAGCAAAACCACTTCCCTTCGCTTCGCAGAGTGCTCTGGTGTGGTGAGGTTTTGCCGACTCCTGCCCTCATATACTGGATGGAGCGCCTCCCGAAAGTGCGTTTCTCCAATCTTTATGGTCCCACCGAAGCCACCATCGCCAGCAGCTACTATGACCTCACCGTTTGCCCAAAGGATCCCAAGTCCGCCATTCCCATCGGTCGGGCCTGCGACGGCGAAAAGCTTCTCGTCCTCGACGATAGACTGCACCCCGTACCCCCTCGTGAAATCGGCGACCTTTATATCGCCGGCGCGGGTCTCAGCCCGGGGTATTGGCGCGATCCTCAGAAGACCGCTGCCGCGTTCCTGCAGGATCCGCACAGTGAAGATCCTGCAAGCCGCTTGTATCGAACCGGTGACCTTGCTTGGCAGGATGAAAACGGACTCGTCTATTTTGTGGGCCGCGCCGACACGCAAATCAAGGTTCGCGGGTATCGTATCGAGCTCGGAGAAATTGAAACGGCTCTGAATTCGATGGGCAGGCTGCAGGAGTGCGCGGTCGTGGCAATCCCCACAGACAATTTTGGCGGGTGGATGATTTGTTGTGCCTACGTCGTCCGCGCGGGCGACGACGTCAACCTTACCCTGTTGAGGGAGCATCTGAAGAAGCTGGTACCCAGTTACATGTTCCCTGCCCGTTGGATGGCATACGACGCGCTTCCCAAAAACGCCAATGGCAAGATCGATCGCCCTCGCCTCAAGGAACGCTTCATCCAAAACGAAGCCGAGCCCACGCCTCCAGAGCCCCCCACTACCCCTGACGCTAAGATTGACGCCGCCCAGGAGTCGCCCTCAGCGCTCCCCAACGGGCTCGCTTCGCAGGTATAATCATGTTGGGCATGCTTTCGACAGAATCGGTGTGCGCTGTTCCCCGGGGCGCCTCCGGCGCATCTAAAAATGGGGTACACTTCGGCCCGGGCTCCCAGTCGGTAAGTGAGTGATTGCCTATGATCCTCTACGTTTCACTGCTGGCAGCCGCTGCCGCCGTATCGGCGCTCCTGACGTACTGGGTGCGAATGACGGCCGTGGCCTACGGTCTCAAGGCTACTCCCGTCTATGGGCGGCACTTGCACACGAAGCCCTTACCTCGTTTGGGCGGTATCGCGATTTGTGTGACGTTCATGGCCGCGGCGCTGGCGTATATTCCCATTTCCAGGTTTCTCCACGTCAGCGTCTCTACCAAGAGCTACCTCGGCATTCTCGTTCCCGTTCTGCTCATTTTCTTGATGGGGGCCTATGATGACGTACAGCCCCTGAAGCCGAAATCGAAGATCGCTGTCCAGGCCTGCGCGGCGATTCTCCTCTACCTCGCTGGCTTCGGCATCCACTACTTTAGCGCGCTCTTCGGCGGACATCCCATCGGTGCCGCCATCGACTTGCCACTTACCATATTTTGGGTCTTGTTGATCACCAACGCCTTTAACCTGATTGACGGCCTCGACGGCTTGGCTGCCGGCTCCGCTCTGATTTCCGCGATCGCCCTCCTGGTTGTCTGCCTTCTGGGCCACAATGATTTGATCACCTATTTAGTGGTGGTTCTGTTGGGTGCGATCCTCGGATTCCTGCCCTTCAATTTTTATCCTGCAAGCATTTTCATGGGCGACTCCGGCAGTCTATTTATCGGTTTCTTGCTCAGTGCCCTGGCTATGGCCGCTGGCCAGGAAGTGACAACCAACTCGGGAATCGCCATTCCGCTCTTGGCTTTCGGGCTGCCGATTCTCGACGTGGCCCTCGCTGTGATGCGCAGGCTCATCCGTCGTCGCCCTGTGTTTCGCGGCGATACTGACCACATACACCATAAACTTCTCCGCCGCGGACTGTCGCATCGTCGAGCAGTCTTCGTCCTCTATGCCGTCACATCCGCATTCGTTTTGGCCAGCCTCGCGCTTGTCCTGGACGAAAAATTCCTGCTGCCCGTGGTATTCGCCCTGATTCTGGGTGTGACCGTCGGCGTCCAACAACTTCATTACGCCGAGTTTTCCGGACTCTTTCGGCCAGGTGGACGCCGTCGCCAGATTGTGACCGAAGCACAAAATCTCCGCCGCGCTACCGAAGCGTTGGCCGCTTGCTCGGACTTTCGTACCATTAGCCAGGTTCTCCAGGAGAGCCTCCAACCTGACGGCTTCGAAGGCCTTCGCCTCAAAAACCTCGGTAAAGACGGTTTTCCCATGGCTCTTCTTCATACCCTGCACTATAACTGGGAGGGCAAGTGGTTCTTGGAGTGGTCGGAGCGCAAGACCGACGACTCTCCATGGGAATACTCGTTTCAGCTGCTCACCAATCCTCAACCTACACTGGGATACGCGTCCTTTTTCCGGACGTCACCTCGCGAAGATTTTCGCCTCAATGCGGATTTACTTGCGGAGGAATTCAGGAACGCTCTATCGGATGCCATTGCGCGCGCCGTCACCCGTGCAGACTCACTGCACCAAACCGAACAGAACGCGGAGCTTAACCTGGTTCGCGCCGCGTGCCGCGCAGCCGATTGAGGCAGGTAGAAATCTCCCACTGCCCGATTTTCCTCCTACCAATGCCCGGCTCGAGTGTTGTGCAATTTTCGACCCCTGTTTTCCACTCCACTTTAGATCTCTCTGCGAAAATAACAGTTGGGTAAGTTCTCACCTGAGACGCCCCGCGGTTGGTCCCATTCCTTGCAATCCCGGCGTTTGCGTTTCACATTTCTCGAGTTCCTAGCGCCTTCCTAGAAGCAAAGGCCAGAATTGGAGAATTGCGGGGGTGCATCAGGCCAAGGCAACCTACTAAAATCCGCAGTTACGAGGAAACCGGAGGGCCGCTTGTTCGCTGCTCAATCGCCGAATAGGCCGAAAATCCCTTGAGAGCTCGAGCAGGCGATCTTACACATTGATGGGTTTGATTCGACGCGCCAGTTCGGCTCAGTGCCCCGGCCGGCTGAACTAGGAGAGAGAGGGTTGAAGCTGCGGTGAATAAGGCTAGATTTCTGCGTTCGCGGGCAGGATGTTGCTGCGGTCGGCCTGCTTCTCGTGCGCTCCGACCCCGCACGCGCTCATCGCCAGGTTCCACAAACCGCGCACCGTCGAGAATTGATTCGGATCAGCCACCGACAAATCGATCTTCGCCGCCATTTTGGTTTCGATATGCACGATTAGGTCGAGAAAATCGAATGAGTCCAATAATCCGGACCCCAACAGCTCCGTGTCCGGAGAAATCTGCAAATTCGCTGAAAACTGTTTGTTCGCCCGAAGCCAGATGGTAAGCAGTTCGACGAATTGTTCTTGGGTCATCTGTTTTTGCATGTCCTGTGTGACGGCCACGCGGTTTGGGCGGTGTCGCGAGATCGCCGGGAGCTTCTTATGATTCGACGGTCGCCTCTTCGCGAGCGGCTTCTTCCTGTCGCAGACACGAAAGGACCAGCTCCACTCGGTTGGAAACGCCCAGTTTATCAAAGACTCGGAACAAATAGTTCTTTACCGTATGCTCGGTTAGGCCCAGCTCACCGGCAATCTCACGATTGGAGAGGCCTTCTACCGCCAGCCGAACTACATCTGCCTCGCGTTTGGTCATGCGGTTTTCGACAGTCGGATCGACTTTGCGCTGCTTTGGCGCACGCGTGAATTCATCCAGGACGTAACGCAGTTCCGTGGCGTTCGCCCAAATCTGCCCCTGCGATAAGGCATCAACGGATTTACACAGCAGCTCGAAGGGACTGTTCCTGCAGAATACTCCATCAGCGCCGAAACGGAATGCCTCAATCACCAGCTCTTTATCGGTCGAACCCATCGCCATCAGGATTCGAGTCTCCGGATTCGCGCGGCGGACTTCGCCCAATATCTTCAACCCCGCAAGAGGACCGTCTTCCAGGTTGTCGCTGATAATGGCGACCTGCGGCCGGTGCTGTTGCACCAGGGCCAGAATTTCCGAGGTTTTGGACGCACAGGCCACCACATGAAAACGCTCCGGAACGGCAAGAAATGCCATCTTCAAGAGGTCGCAGTACATCTTGCTGGCCTCAGAGATCAGCACACTAGTGCGGTTTCCCACGCGCAAAATTTGTTCGTTTGTCTCTGCGGTCATGGCAATTGGGGCCTCAATACAGTGCTCTCGGAGGCCAAGAACAGGGCAGGGACCAAAGCCGGTGCACGAAACCATTGAACGTTCCACGTCACCAGTTGAGCCCTAGTACCACGAGGCAACAGAGAGCATGTTCGCTGCCAAATTTCACCCACGCACCTTTGCCCGTAAACTATAGTAATATATAGCACTTAGTTAGCCGGCCGACCCAGCGGGCTGCTGCCGCGAGCTTCGTGTCTCCATGTAAGGACACCTGGCTTCCGAAAGTGTGCAAATCTCACGGCTAAATGCATCGTGCACAGTCACCTTTCGGCTACGTGCCGCGATCAATCTGGCACAGATACGGCAGCAGGAGGGGCGGGGACGTCCGCTTCCGGAATTTATCGTTCCGCACCATTAGAGGGTCTGGGAGAGGACGGGGCAATACAGCATAACATTTAGACCTCCATCCGTGGCAAGGTAGCGGCGTAAGCCCTCCATTTTGCTGAGGTCCCGGGCGTTGGCGGATTCGACGTCGAGCAAACTTTCCATTTGTTCGCTCGAATGGCAACCATGCACCAAACGATACAACTCCGCCGGGGACCGCGCGCAAACTTAGGGAGATGCCCCACGAGAATAGGTACCGAAATTGCATCTTGAGTTTGGCTATACCTTTAGCAGTCCCCTGTCTAACGGCTGTACAGCGCAACGAGAAAGGGAACACACCGGATCATGGCGAAAGTCTTGGGCATAAGTGGGTTCGAAAATTCCATTCCGTTCAAGAAGGCCCACTGGCCCGGCCTGGAGGAACGCGAATACCGCATTTCGCAGGGACACGACTCCGCAGCTGTCTTGCTCGTCGACGGTGAAGTCGTTGCTGGCGCCGCCGAGGAACGGTTCAGTCGCAAGAAACACACCGGCGACTTTCCGATCGGCGCGATTCGATATTGTTTGGACGCCGCAGGAATTACAGCGGACCAAGTCGATGAGATTGCTCATGGTTTTGACTACTCGCCATACCGGGCTGCCTTCCTTCTCGATGCCACTAGCGCCCAACAGTACGATCAGGTTTTTTCGCGCGAGAAATTGCTCGCGGAAGTAGATCAGCATCTCCCCGGATTTCCCGCGAGCAAGGTCCATCAAGTCAACCATCACCTTGCCCACGCGGCCAGCGCCTACTACACATCCGGTTGGGACGAGTGCCTGGTGGTGGTCATTGACGGCATGGGCGAAGCCCACAGCGCCACCACCTACCACGCGCACGGCAATCAAATCGACAAGCTCCAGGAAATCACCGCGAAAGATTCCATCGGTATTTTGTATTCCGTCATCACCCTGCATCTGGGCTTCGATTTCAATTCCGATGAATACAAAATCATGGGCCTGGCACCTTACGGAAACCCCTCCCGCTATCGTCACTTCTTCGAGCAAGCCGTCGAACTGCTCGACAACGGCACCATCAAAATTCCGATCCTGCGCCTCAACGAACAGCGCGACGACCGCGAAACCTACGGAGCCACCCGCCGTTACCTGGAGGAGCACCTCATCCCGAAACGCTCTCCGGACTCCGAAATCACCGACGACCATCGCGACGTTGCCGCGGCCCTCCAGGAATGCCTCGACAAGGTGATGCTGCACCTTTGCGGGCACTTCGGCCGCGCCACAGGACTCCGAAAACTCGCTATGGCTGGCGGCGTAGCCCTCAACTGCACTGCAAACGGCAGGCTGCTGCAATCCGGTATTTTTGACGAGATCTACGTCCAACCGGCGGCCGGTGACGATGGCACAGCGTTGGGTGCTGCCCTCTGGCGCGCTTCGCGCAATGGAGGAGTCCGCAATTACCGCTTCCCCGTTCCCTTCTACGGCCCCGCTGCAACACAATCGGAGATCGACAAAGCCATTGAGGAAACTGGTGCAGGCATTGAAATCACCCGCTATGAAAGTCTGCAAGACGCTTGCACGGAAGCCGCCAAGCTCATAAAGGACGGCCGCGTACTCGGCTGGTACCGAGGGCGCATGGAGTTTGGTCCGCGCGCCTTGGGCCACCGCAGCATCCTCGCTGATCCAGGCCACGCCGAAATGCGCGACCGCATCAATGCCATGGTCAAGATGCGCGAAGCCTTCCGCCCTTTCGCCCCTGCTGTTTCTCTCGAGCAAGTCCAGGATTGGTTCGAGGTACCCCGCGGCATGGAATTGCCTTACATGATCATGACCGCCGACGTCCGGCCACAGTTCCGTGCCGCGCTTCCTGCCATCACCCACGTCAATGGCTCCGCCCGCGTGCAAACCGTCTCCGCCAAGGACAATTGCGAATTCCACGAACTCCTCAAAGCGGTAGGCAAGGTAACCGGCCGGGAAATGGTCCTCAACACCAGCTTCAACATAAAGGGCCAGCCCATCGTAAGTACCCCCCGCGAAGCCATCGACACCTTCCTGGGCACCGGCATCGAATATTTATTCCTGGAGAACACGCTAGTCCGCCGGGCTTCCCGCACGTAAGGACCCCAAGACCGCGCCGGCTCAGCGGTGGCGCTCAGCCGGCAACCATATTTCAATCGATCGCCCAAAAAGAAATTGGCCCGCTGCCTTGTTGAGACAGCGGGCCAGTTTTGTTTTTGTCGCAGCTGCCGTTCGACCGGCAGCTTAGTCTACGGTCAGCGAAACGATCGCCGAACCCTTGAGATTTCCGGAGGTGCCGGTTACCGTCAGCGTGCTGGTTCCCTTCGGAGTTCCGCCGGTAGGCGTCTTATGCCCGCCCCCGCAACCGGCTAACGCCAGGAAACAAACCATCGCCGCAGCCATGCCCAGTCGAATCGCGAATCTTTGCCGGCGAGCCAGGAGCAACAGCAGCGAAAAGGCCACGAGCAACGGTGCGGTTCGCCACAGCCACTGGGTCGGATCAGGTGTCCCTGACGGCGGCGCCACAAATGCCGGAGCCGTGGTCGCGATGGTTACCATAGCAGTCACTGGAGTCACACCGTCGCTCGGCGTCAGTGAAGTCGGTGCCACGGTGCATGTCGAGTTGATCGGTGCGCCCGTGCAGGCCAGTGCCACGGCCTGATTGAACCCGCCTGCCGGCGTCACTGTCACCGTAAGGGCGCCGCTAATACCCTGCGCAACGGTCACGGTGGCTGGTGCCGCAGCGAGTGTAAAACTTGGCGCCGTCGCGCTTGTGCCGGTTCCACTCAGTGCCACGGTTTGAGGGCTGCTGCTATCCGCATCGGTGATGACCAGGTTAGCGGTCTCCGCAGACGCTACCGATGGCTTAAACACAACGCTGATCGTGCACGGATTGCCCACCGCAATGCTTCCGGCGCACGTGGTAGCTGCCGTGAAGTCCGAATTGGCCGCGACAGGCACTCCGCCGGACACCACATCGCTAGTGAGTGCAATCGCCGCATTAGAATTGTTCGTCAGTGTCACCGTCTTCGCGGGAGTTGCGGAACCAACCGCTTGAGACCCGAAAGCCAAGCTTACAGGCGCTACCGTCAGCGCACTCGCGGTACCCGTCCCGGTGAGCGCTACGGTCTGAGGACTCGTCGAATCCCCATCGGTAATCACCAGGTTCGCCGTCTCCACCGACGCCACGGATGGCGTAAAGACCACGCTGATCGTGCACGAGGCGCCTGCGGCCACGCTGGTTCCGCAGGTATTCGCTGTCGATGCGAAATCTGTATTAGCCGCCGCTGGCACCCCTCCAGAGAACGTGACACCGGTAAATGCCATCGCCGTAATCGTGTTATTGGTCAGGGTGACCGTCTGCGCCGCCGTCGGCGTGTGCATGAACTGAGGACCAAACGTCAGGCTGATAGGCGACACCGTCAGGGTGGGCGGAAACGTCAATTCCGCGATGAATGCATCGGACGGACCATTCAGCACCGACTGGAAAGCACCCGGGTTCGGTACGACCGGAAACGTGGCCGCTGAGGAAATGGTGTCCCCGGCAATAAAACCGTCGTTGGCCATGTTCAAGGCGATTGCGTTGACTTGATCGAACCCGCCCGATCCGCTGCCTCCAAAGTAGGTGGAATACACCAGGTCTGCCGCGCCCTGCCCTCCAGGATTCAATTTGGTGACATAACCGTCTCCGGTCGCCCCTGTCGCCAGGGCGGTCTGAAACGCGCCCTTAGTCACTGGAAAATCTGTGGACTGAGTTCCGCCGGCCACATACGCGTTTCCTAAAGCATCCGCGGCAATGCCGGCGGCCGTGTCGGAATGGGATCCGCCGAGGAACGTTGAATACTTGAGCGAAGCACTGCCCGTCAGGCCCGTGTCCATTAGGCTGGCAAAGGCGCGACCGGCTGCACTTCCCGTTGTCTGAAACGCTCCCGACGTTGTGGGGAACAGGAGCGACGTGGTCGAGCCCGCCAGGTAGGCAACGTTGCCGGGGCCCAATGCAATGGCAGTGCCGAAATCGGCAGTGTCCCCGCCCAGGTAGCTTGAATAGAGTAAAGAAGCGGCCGCGGTTTTGGTGGCATCGAAGCGCGAGACGAATACCGTGCCTCCCGCGATGGCAACGGGCGCCGACTTCTGGAAGGCGGTCATGGTTGTGGGAAAGTTCGTAGAAGTGGTCGTGCCCGTCAGGTAGGTGTTACCAACCGAATCCTCGGCTACTGCAAAAGCGGCATCGCCAAAACCTTGACTGGCTCCATGCACTCCATTGCCGCCTAAGTACGTGGAATAGATGAGGGACGCGGCTCCAGTCTGGGTCGTATCGAGCTTGGTAAGAAAGGCGGTCCCCATGGTATTGCTGGGATCCGGAGTGGCCTGAAAGGCTGTGGTTGTGGTGATCGGAAAATTCGCCAAGGCAGCACCTGGCTGCGAGGCCGTTAGGCCCACAACATAAACGACCCCGTTCTTATCCGTAGCGATGCCGTTTCCGAATTCGGTTACGGTCCCTTGCGTTCCCCCGAGATAGGAGGAATAGACGAGCGAGCCAGCCCCTGAAATCGTCGGATTGAGTTTAAACACAAAGCTTGTGCCGTTCGCGTTCCCGGCATTTGGACCTTGCTTCAGTGCATTCGTGGTCGTGGGGAAATCGGTCGAAGTGGTCTCGCCCGTGACCAGAATGTTGCCCGAAGGGTCAAAAGCCACGCCCAAACCAACATCACCACCGGAGCCCCCGACGTAGGAGGAATAGAGTTGATGCGTGCCAGTAGCATCCATTTTAGTTACGAAAACAACGCCATTGACATTACTCGCTAGAGGGCTTGCCGTGAAAGCACCCGCGGTTGTTGGAAACTGCAGCGAGAAGGTCGTGCCAGCGACGACCGCCTCTCCTAACGAATCCACCGCGATCGCCGACGCGCTGTCGGCTTTTTCCCCGCCTAAGTAGGTCGAATAGAGCAACACCGGATCAACGATCAGAGGCTCAGCTCGATCATATTTCGCGACCGCGAACCTTACTTGATGGTTCCCAGCGATGGTATAGGTGCCGGCAATTTCGCGCCGCCCACCATTGATCTGCTGGTACACCACGGGCCTTTGTAGCTGCACCTCACCGCCCTCGACAGCTACCAGCAAATCCCCGTGAGCATCTATCCGCAGCTTCCGCGCTCCTTCCACGTTCAGAGCGATGGCTTTGGGATCAGCGCCCGGAGCGACAATGAAGTCATATTCCAGTCGCCGCTGATTGCCATAAAAAACGAGGTCGACGCCAGGATAAACGTTCGCGTATTTCACGCGCCCGTAGGACCGCACATTCGTCTTCCAAGCCGACGGGTCATTGCCGAGAAAGTAGTCCACTCTGTCCGGCAGCGGGTCCATGCCGGCAACCTTCGTCGAGGGGTTGGAGTCTGCAAGGCGCATCCGTAGCACCGCCGTTTTTTCGGCCTTGCGGGCATCGAGCAGCGCTTTGAAATAGGCCATTCGATGCAGGGGGGAAAGATCCAACCGTCGCGTAGAATGCAGCGCAAGCACTGCCTCCTGAGGGGTCAAAAAGAGTTCGTACCCACTGCCATGGGATACGAACCGCACTTCACGTGTGGCCTGTCCCTGGTTTTCCTCGAAACGGAGTGGCGAGCTTGCGTAGGCTGCCGCAGCGCGGCGATCGGCTTTTCCATCGAAGGGCTTGGAATTCCCGGTGCTTCTACCGGATTGTCGTGCAGCCGTTCCCAACCACTGCCTCGCGCCGGGGTGAGAACAAACAATAAGAGCGCCGAAGACCAGGACAGCCAAAGCGGTAGGGAACACGATCCGAGTCCTGCGAGACATCGTCGTCATGGGGAGAACCCTCCTGGATGCTCGACGCCAGCTCGCCTACAGGGGGGTCGATCGGAAGACCAGGGCATGGTCTTACCATGCACCGCTGCCTCGAGGGGTTGGTGTCGAGGGCGCAGCACGAAAGTTTACCTGTCATCAACGACCATTGAGTTATCGGTGCGAGGACAACACGAGCAAAAAGATGCTAGCACACTGTTCCAAGATGGGAAGTTTTCTTGCGCACTACAGTTGGATTTGTCACCGATTTGACACTGGTCATGACGCCCGGCGTTCCAAAACGACACAGCTCCTAGGCCTGTTGTGCCGTCAAGTCAGCGCGGATCGTGCTGCAGAGCTCCTCAAGTCGGCTCGGGTCGTCGCTCGGATGCACCATGCGAACTGGAACACTAGCAATCAGTCGGCTCAGGACCGCGAATTCCTCTTCCCGCAAACGGACATCAATCAGGGTGGTGGCGTAAGAATTAGCTACCAAAGCCAGCAGCCCCTCTTTATTCGGGATGTACTCCACCTCGGCCGCCGCTAGTGAGCGTCTCGCTCCCAATATGTAGATGGCCTCGAGCGGTAGGGTGCGATCCTCAAAGCGGGTTCCGGCCTGGCCAAGAGCGAGCCGCCGCTTTTCCCAATCGTGGAGAAAGCGTGGAAGAGCTTCCGGGGATCCGTAGAGCATCGCCACCGATTCCGGCCAGAGACAAAGATGCGGATACGCGGGTAAGACGTAAAAGCGCGCGTCACGCTCGACAAGACCGACGATATCATCGGATACGATACCGCACCCTGACCGTGCAAAGGCTGCGGCCGTCGTGGACTTCCCTGCCCCTTCCGACCCCACCAAAGCCACGCAGCAATCGTTGAACGCTACGGCGCTCGCGTGGAGACAAACCACGCCTCGCAGACGGAGAAGCAGTCCGAGAATTGGTCCCAGCAAATAAGAGCAGGCGTTTTCGAGCGATGACGTTTCCGACCATGATGCCCAGACCGTGTTTCCTTTTCGATCAAGCCAAAATTGAATGCCGTCGTTGAATTGGAGATGCAACAGAGCGCCCTGCGCGATCTCCGATACGCGCAGGGCCGCTTCCCCAGACTCGTTGGTGGACGGACTGACATAAATTGATTTTCCGCCGTCGCGAGCAGCGGCCGGATAGAGATCGAGGTTAGGAGCTACGTCCAAGTGCAATTTGATTTCAGGAGCGCCTGTAGGCGCATGCGAGCGCGGGAGATCAGGAATGCAGAGGTTGCAATGGAGCGACAATCCGAAAACGGAGTACCAAAAGCCTTCCACGGCGAGCGTTCCGGCGCTAAGGGAGGCCAGTCCTGTTGCGCGTTGGGGTCCTGGGGGGATTATCTCGGCCGCCATGTCTTCCCTGGTGCAAAGTCAGTTCCCGCACGGTACCGTAAACCGTCACCGCAGGCGGTGTATACGGCTTCTTGGGCATCCGTTCGACCGGTTTGTCCATTACCAAGTCTCCAGACGCAACGCACTTCGGGGGCTCCGAACGGACTGCAGCCAAAAGTTGAGGCAGTGTGGCCGGGCGCCGAGAATCACCTGCTCAGACGACATACTATCACGCAAGTCCGGAAGCGCTCCACGATTGATATAGCGGTCCAATTCCTCGAGCAGCGGCGCCTGATTGACCCAGCGGATGTCTTCCCGCCGAAAATGCGCCAACAGCGGATCGCCTTGAAAAGGAGTCTTTGGTCGGATGCGGACGCGCTCCGGCAGTTTGCCCGCCATCGCCTTGCGCAAGAGCATCTTTTGGAAGAACCATGGGAACGGAGGGAGTGCCAGCAAGTAGTCCACGAGTCTGAGATCGAGGAAGGGATAGCGGACCTCGATCGGGTAACGGGTCACACCGGCGCTTTCGTTTTCAAACATGCTAGTCCAATGGGGAAGGGCCAGCGACGCGTGCGCTTTTGGACGAACCGGATGAGTCGCGGTTGGCATGCCCAGCGCGCCACTTTCACGCCAGCGATCCTTTAGACTCAGGCAGCGGGCGAAATCGGGTGCGATCCAAGGTGGAAATGAATTCGCCGCAGAACTCTTGCCAACGAGTCCCGCCAGCCGCGCCCGGATCCCCTTCCATGGGAAGGGCCTTACCCGGAGATACTGGAGTCCTTCGTTCAGCAGCCTTGCCCAGTGTTTGCTGCGCCGCAGTTCTTGCAAGTACGGCCACATCTGAAAGTACATCAAGTTGTCGTTGCCCTCGCCGGAGAAGACGACCCGGCAATCTTCCGAAATCGCGCGGAACTGATTGAATAGTGCACCGAAGAACGGATTGTCGGGCGGCTCGGGCAGCCGACAGCCCGGATCGTCGGGCCACACAAACGGCCGCAATTGGTCCATGGCGATGCGGCGGTTCGGAACGTTAAGAAATTCAACGACCTCGGCGGCGTAATCTATATCGCCATCGGGAATCAGGGATTCGTAGACGGCGGTATAGCTGTAGATGGCGGGAATGCCACCATTATTCGCGGACAGAGTCTTCGCCGTCGCCGCAAGAGACGTCGAATCCAGTCCACCGCTCAGAAGGATTCCAACGCGGTCCGCTCGTAGACGATCCTTCACCGCGACTTGCAGCAAGGTTTGGAAATGCTCGACGTATTCTTCGCCGCGCGCGTATCGGATGCGGCCATTGGTCGGAGGAGTCCAGTATTGCCTCAGCTCCAGGCCATCGCGCGAAACGGTCAGGCAGTGTGCGGGAGGCAGGCGTTGGATGTCGCGAAACGATGTGGTTGATTCGTTGTAGTTCAGTCCAAACAACAAGAAATCCGCGATGGCCGATTCATTAAGTTCGCCGGAAACGTCCGGATGTGCTCGTACGCAATTGAGAGTGCTACTAAAAATGAAAAGATGATTCAGCTGAGCGTAGTAGAACGGCTTGACGCCGAAACGATCCCGCGCGCAAAACAGCTTCTTCGCGCGCACATCCCAGATCGCAAACGCAAAATCGCCTCGCAGGTGTTGGACGCAATTCGCGCCCCAACGATCATAACTTTGCAGGATCAGTTGGCTATCGGGGGCGGAATCGAAGGTTTCGCGGCCTGCGCTGGTGCGACCTAGCTGTGCCAGAAGCTCCGCCCGTTCGTCGAGCCGCGCATCCGCAGTCAGCCAGAGTCGACTCTGCAGGCTGGCGGGCTGCTTCTCGCTGGGCGCTTCCCCCGTCGTCCGCAGCAGTGCTTGCCCGAGCCCCATCCCACCGTCCTGCCACACCCCGCGCGCGTCCGGCCCACAATAAGCCATGAATTCGGTGAGCGCGCGCAGCAGCGGCATATCGACCAGCGCACCGTCTCGATGAAAAATGCCGACAATCCCGCTCAAAAAATTCCCAGCCTCCTCAGCAACGCCCGGGTCCCGCGACCACGGGCCCCTTAGGATGCTACTTGCTCGAGCCTGACTTTCACAAGGAATCGCCGGGGAAGCCCGCGGCAGGACAGCTTCTCTTGGAGCATGGCGCTTGAGCGATCGAGAACGCGAATCCGCAGCAACTCGACCTGATTCTCAAGGTTCACGTAAACATTGCCCTCGCCGCTGGCAACCGTGAACTCAGGCTAGAACGATTCTTCCGCAACTCAGTGCGCTTTTCCTCCGTCGCAGCGGAATCGTCGCGTTCGAGGAATCCGGATCAGTGACAACTACCGCTGCCTGCGTCCGTAAAGGTCTTGCCGGCCTCGGGGATGAATTGCCAGTCATACGCCCCCGGGCGTAGCGTGAGTTTCAGCACACCGAAGGTGTCGGCATTTCGGACTTCGCTGTTTGCGTGAGGCGCGGCAAACGGACGATGATTCTTTCCGCCGGTACCCACAACAAATTCGCGAATGCCGCGTGCGGAGTCTGGCTTCGCCAGCGGAGTCTGCGGCGCGAATCTCTCGTAGTCGTGATCGTGCCCGCTCACTACCACGTCCGCGTTCGCGTCGTACAAAGCCTGCCAGATCGGCATAATCTCCGGATCGTCTCCGTGCGCACTCCCCGAGCTGAATAGAGGCTTGTGAAAGTAGGCTAGCGTACAAGCTGCGGGGTGCGCGGCGAGATCGGCGCGCAGCCACTGCTCTTCCTTGGAACCCGCGTTGCAGCCGCCGATGTCAAGGCACTCGCTATTGAGCACAATCACGCGCCAAGTTCCAAGTTCGTAGCTGTAGTAGCCAGCTTTCGGATCTCCGGCCGCTTCCCCAAAGTACGAGAAGTAGTAGGTTGCACCTTGTGTATGAAATTCGTGATTGCCAGGCGATGGCCGCGTGCGCGCTTTTACGCGGCCCCACGTACGGTCGTAGCAATCGAAATTCTCCTTGGTGCCGTCGGGATAGGCAAGGTCTCCCACGGCCATAACGGTGCCGGGGATTAGCTCAAGGAGTTTGGCTGTGGCTTCGGCGCCGGAGAGATCTCTGCAATCGGCAATATCGCCGGCTCCGACGAGCACCGCGGGGCGATCGCTCTCCGCGGAACCAAGTGAAGATTTCGCGCCGGTGCCCGAAAGACGAACAAGGCACACGACGCAGATAACTACGGTCACTGAAAGAATTTTCTTCAACAAACGCGCCTCCCTTTGACCCTCCGCTGCAAGCAAATGATAAACGAACACGGAAAGCGAAACGTACACCGATTCATTTTCCTTGTGCAGCAAGAAAAGAACGGCCGGAGCAGTGAACAGGGGTGGTCGCGCTCCGGCCCGGCGAGTCGCTCAACCGCAGCGACCCGAACTCAAATCTCGTGCTTATTTTTCCCGTATCGGCGACCAGCGAAAACCCGCAGCGAACGTGGGCCTATAGTATTCCCGCTGGATCATGTATTGCGGACTGCCCTGGTAGAAGCCGAAAACTTCGTTGTTGAGATTAAGGCCATAAGCAACGAAAGTCAGGCCGTGCGCCAGGCGGATGCTGCCCTGCGCATCGATTTCAAGGTGAGAATAAAGGTAAACGTCGCTATCGGGGCCCTTGATGCCGCCAGGAGTTGGGGTGGAAGGCGTACCGTCGAGTGTGGGCGTGCCGTCGTGATATTGGTACTGGAAGATGTTGGCTTGGTTGTACGACAAACCAACACGGACCGAGACGCGCCCGCGATCGTAGGTCGGGCTGATGTTCCAGGTGTTCGGCGCGGAACGGACCAGTCTCGGGTGATCCGAGCGCCCCGGCAAACCGCTCGCCTGCGACGCGGTGTAGCCATAGTTCGCCGAGAAGCCTAGCCCTTTCAGAATTCCCGGCATGAACGAGAAGTGCTCGAGATAGGCAGCTTCGAATCCGCTTACCCACCCGCTTCCGGCGTTGATGGCCTGCGAGACTCTATACGGTAGGGGGGTCTGAGGTGCTGACGCTGTAGGGATGAAGGTTTTGCTAAATTCCTGGTCAACAATGGGATCGGTCAGGTTCTTGTAGAAATAGCCGATCTGTATCTCTCCGAATGGGTTGAGGTAGTGCTCCAAGAGAACGTCGAAGTTCTGGGCCGTTTCCGCTTTGAGATTGGGATTGCCCAACGTCGCAGTGTTCGGCGGCCCCAAGGTGAAGGTGACCGCTTGCGCGATGTCCGACGGATTAGGACGTGACAGGCCGCGACCGTAAACAACGCGCACATCCGTGTTGTTCGTAATACCTAGGCGGACAGACGCGCTCGGCAGCACTTTGAGGTAGGATCCACTACTCGTCGTCAACCCTGTGAAATTGTTGTTGGTGTCAAACGTGGGGCCGGCGGTATCGAGATTGGTGCCCTCGAGTCGTACCCCCGCCACGAAGCGGATGCGGTTGGTGAAGTCGATCGTGTTCATCACGTACCCTGCCGAAACCTTCTCGATCAGGTCATAGTTGTTGCCCGTAGGCTCATGGTTCGCCGTAGAGAGCGCGCCCGGTATGGCGGCGTTAAAGGCCGCGAGCGCCTCCCGGTAGCTCGGGTTGGGTCCCAGTGGATACGACCCGCCATAGTAGCTGCTGTTCGACAGGACGCTCGGAAACTGGCTCATGGGCAAAAGCACTACACCCGAGGGCACCGAGTAATCGGGCGTGAACGAGTTATCAAACTTGTGCTCGTTGCGGAACCTGCCTCCAACCTCGACGGTGGCCAAACGCGAACCTATGTGGTAGTTCTTGGCCACTGCGCCGGTGACCTGCAAATTTAATTGTGCGGTGAGCCCAACGGCGGCGCCATTAATGTCACTCAAGGAAAAAGTGGAAGGGTTGTGGGCTTCGGTATAGCAAACAGGTGTCCACTGTGGCCGGTAGAGCGAGGTTGTGGCCGCGGGATCATACTGACAATTACTGGAGGCGAGATTGGAGTTGAAGGTCGCCTGCGGGTCGTTTTCTCCGAGCTGCCGCGAACGGGAGACCGAAACGTCCCAGGAATACCAGGTCGACGTGCGCACGTGCTTGCCGCCCAGCACGAAACTGGCAATCGCATAATCGGGCAGACGGATGGAAGTGTTGAAGCTGGGAGCCCCACCGTTGCTGTTCAAAAGCCCCGCCGCAACGGGATCGGTGTTGTCGTTCAGGTGATAAACCCAGCGGTCACCGAAGTTCTTGAAGTCCGAGTAGAAACCGCGGAGGTAGATGCTAGAACCTTCCCTCAGTTTGTAGTCGGTGCTGCCCGCCAAGCCCCAGCGGCTGCGGTAGTAACGATACTCGCGCTGATCGATGCTATCGAACCAGCGTGGACTGCTTGGAAGGGCGGTGGCGACGTCGGGGACCGGTTCGATGTCATCGATGCCGCGGCCATTCCAGTCGTACGAGAAACCGATCAGCGCGCCGAGGCGGTTCTCGGATCCGAATCGCTTCCCTACCGTGCCGGTTGTCTCGACCAGGGGGCGCCCGTTCACAATCGGCGTATACCCGCCCATCCCACTCAGGGCGATGGTTGGCCGCTCACCCGCGGTCTTGGTAACCAGATTCACCGAGCCCCCGATGCCGTCTGCATCCATATTTGCCTGCAGGGTCTTGTTGATTTCCACGGACTCCACGATGTCGGCGGGAATCGCGTCCAATTTGATTTGGCGCGCATTATTTTCCGGCGAAGGAACGTTGATTCCGTTGATGGTTAGATTGGTGAGGCGAGGCTCCGTGCCGCGAACCTGGACGTACTTACCTTCGCCCTCGTCGCGCTCCAAGGTGACGCTCGGCAGGCGACCAAGGGCGTCGGCCATGTTCGCGTTGGGTAAGCTGCGAATCACATCCGAGGTAAGCACTTGCACGACGTTGTCGGCGGTTCGCTGACGGTTAATTTCCTCCGCCTCCCCGGCGGCACGGTCCGCTGTAACGAGTACTTCCTCGCTCTGCGACGCGGGCGTCAGCTTGGCGTCCACCGTGACACTTTGGCCCGCGACAACCGTCACGGTCTTTGTGAAGGCCGTGAAGCCAACGTAGGTGATCGTCACGGTGTAGCTTCCGGGCTCTAGGTCGTTAACAAAGAATTGTCCCTGCGCGTCTGAAACCGCGCTTCCACCCTTTGGTTGCAACACAACCTGGGCAGCCTGAAGTATGGAATCCGAGGTGTCGGTTACTCGGCCGGTGACTATTCCTTTGCCGCTCTGGGCCCATGCCGCACGCACAAACATCGTGTTCAACAACAGTGCGACCATCGCGGCCAGAACCTTAATTCTTGCGGTCCCAAGACTCATAAATAAACCCCTCCGCATCCAATTTCGAGAAGTTCTCCTGAAACCATGTCTTGACAGGCAAATCGCCGCTTGTGGTTGATCGATTCGTTGGTCACATTTAGCCGCAACACTACGAACACACCATCAACAAAGATGAAGGAATGGATAAATTGAATATGAAAATTTTTCAGATTTGAGGTGCCGTGGCCGGCATCTCGTTCACATTAGTCGGCTTGCGAGATTCCCGCAAAGCCGGCAGGCTTACGCGAAACGTGGACCCTTCGCCGATTTCGCTTTCGACGGTAATCGTGCCGCCATGCATTTCCGTGATCCAGCGCGCGATCGCCAAACCCAAGCCCGCCCCGCGCGTTTCTCGCGAACGTGTGGAGTCCACTCGTACGAAGCGCTCAAAAATCGAAGGGAGATCTTGCTCCGAAATTCCAATGCCTGTGTCACGCACCGTGATGTCGGCCAATCCGCCGCTCTGCGACAGGTCGATCTCGCACCCGCCTCCTGAAGGGGTGTACTTCACCGCGTTGTCGACCAGGATCAGGAGCAGGCGGTCGATCGAGATCGCGTCCGCTTCGGCCCAAACAGGTTCCACGGGCGTCCGAGCCGTAACCTGCAAGGTCTTGTTCGCAGATAGCACCACGGCGCGCTCCTTCGCCTTGCGGACACACTTTCCGAGATCGATCGCGTGCATTTCGATGTTTGCAGCAGCGCCGGCGTCGGCCCTGGCTAGTGTTAAAAGGTTCTCGAGGAGTTCCGACGTTTCCACCGCAGTTTCCAATATCTTGGACAGCGCCGCCCGATACTCCCCGTCCGCTCGGCGCCTTCTCAAGGTGATCTCCGCAGTGGCCCGGATTACCGCCACCGGTGTCCGCAAGTCATGCGAAGCATCTGCCGTAAACTGCGTGATCCGCGTCACGGACTTCTCGATCCGCTCCAGCATGGCGTTCAGGGTTTCCGTCAAGCGCCGCAATTCGTCCCGGGCCTTCGGGACTTCCAATCGGCGCGAAAGGCTTTGCACGCCGACAGATTCCGCGGTTTCGATGATGCGATTCACAGGCGCCAAGGACCTTCCGCTCAACCAGTAACCCAGCAAGGATGCGAGCAATACGAGCAGCGGCAGGGTTTCCTCTTCGATGAGCCGGAAATGATCCAGCGCTTGATCGAACGGTTCCGTGGGCACCGCGGCACGTATCTCAAAGACCCGGCCGCCGGTCTCCACCAGTCGCGACGCCACGCGGTATTCAAGGTGGTCCAAGTTGGTCGTCGAAAAGAAAACACTCCCGGGCCGGATCGCCGGTAAAGGCGGGTAGGAATTCAGGAAGGGTGCCGGCCGGAAAATCCAATTGCCGTGCGCGTCGGCCACTTCAAACAAAGCGCCGTTCGGCCATAGATCGGAAAGGCCTCGGAGTTGCTGGCGAACCTTTTCGTCTCCCGCTGCACTGTTCCCCAGGAACCGTTGTATGGTCTCGAGGTTGTTCCGGGAGGCATCGTTCACGGTGGCTTCAATGCTGCGCTGGAAGCCAACGTCACTGATCCAAACAAAAGCCCCGAGCGAGGCAGCGAGAACGATACAGTACAACGCCGTCAGCCGTGCTCGAATTGGGAGATTGAAGGTCAGTTCAAAGCTCCCACCGAATACCCAAATCCGCGATGCGTCTGGATCAGCTTCGTTCGCGCTCCCTGGTCTACCTTTTTTCTCAACAAGCGGATGAACGCGTCGATGGTGTTTTCCTCGATGTCCCGCCGCTGTCCCCACAGCGTTTCCACGATGGCGTGACGCGATACAACCGCTCCGCGGTTCCGCACCAGTAATTCCAGTAGCCGGAATTCGGTCAGCGAGAGATGAATCTCGCGGCCACCGCGAAACGTGCGGTAGGTCGTGGCGTCCAGCACCACGTCTTCCGCTTCCAGCACATTTCTGGGCTTCTCCGCCCGCCGCCGGCCTAACGCGCGCACGCGGGCCAGGAGTTCGACGAACGAAAACGGCTTGGTCATGTAGTCGTCGGCGCCTGCGTCCAGCCCTTTGACGATATCCGGCAGAGCGTCGCGCGCCGTGAGCATCAGCACCGGGACCTGCTCCTTCCGGAGACGCAACTCTTTAGCAACTTCCAATCCAGTCATCCCCGGAAGCATGACGTCGAGCAGAATAACGTCGAAAGCGCTGCTGTTGGACAGCGCCAGAGCGGCCCGGCCGTCGCGCGCCAGACCAACTTCGTGATCTTCTTCGCGCAAGCCGCGAACCAATAGCTCCGCCATCTCCTTGTCATCTTCTACGACCAAAACATTCATGGACGGTTTCCCCAGCGGATTCTAGGCCAACGATTATGAATGTTGTGTGAATCGGATGTTACGACAGTGTTGGTTCTGCCCCTGGCGAGGTGCGATTCTGCTTCGATTGCAGGAAAAATTGAATGGCTGGCGTGAAGATTAGCGATAGGACCATCGAACTCAAAAGCCCGCCGATCACGGAGATGGCCAGCGGCTGCAACATTTGCGAACCCGCGCCAATGGCAAAGGCCAGCGGCAGCATTCCGGCGACGGTTGCGAGCGCGGTCATGGCGATGGGCCGCAGCCTTCGCCGCCCGGCCTGCACCAGCGCCTCTTCCAACGGAGACCCCAGCGCGCGAAAACGATTCTCCGCGTCCAGCAGCAAGATGCCGTTCTTCGCCACGATTCCGATCACCATGATCATGCCCATGAATGACGCCACATTAAACGTGGTCTTCGTGATCAGCAACGCAAAGAACGTGCCGAAGGTAGAAAGGAGGGCGGAAGCAAGAATCGCCGTTGGCGCCGAAAATGTTCGAAACTCGAACAGTAATACGATAAATAGGAACAACAACGCCAGCACCAGCACAAGTGTAAGATCGCGAAATGAGCTCTGCTGTTCCTGGTACGTCCCGCCGTACTCGATGCGGATCGCAGGCGGCAAGTGCAGGTCGTTCACTGCCTTTTGCACGCCCACGATCCCCTTCCCCAGGTCGACGCCTTCCAGGCGCCCGGTCACCTCGACCAGTCTTTGCAGATTTTCCCGCCTGATCTCGGTCTGCCCCGGATCGGAAGCCATCACCGCCAGAGATCCCAGCGTTGCGGACTTTCCCGTAGCGCTGGTCAGCAGCGTGTTGTTCATGCTATCCAGCGACGCGCGATTCGCTTCGGGAAAGCGCACCCGGATCGGGTAGACACGGTCATTCACCACCATGGGAGCAGCCGCCGGCGCGCCTTCGAGAATCGCGGCCGCATCTACGCCCACTTCTTCGGGCGTGAAGCCCGCGCGTGCGGCCGCCACGGGATTCACCTGGAACGTTACCGCTGGTCCGCTAATCGTGTCCTCAATGCCATCGAGCACATCCACCACGCCTGGCACCTTCTGAATGGCTTCCGCGACACGTGGCGCGTTTTTCGCCAACAGCGCCGGATCTTGGGAAAATAATTTGATGACGATGGGCTGGGGCGCATTCGTCAGGTCGCCAATCATGTCCTGAAGCACTTGCACGAACTCCACCTTCGCGGCCGGCTCGCTGCCTTCGACTTGGCCACGGACGTCGTTCATGATGTCGTCGATGGCGCGGCTACGCTTGCTCTTCAATTTCACGGTGAAGTCACCGCGGTTTGCTTCGGTGACCGCCACGTTTCCAAGTTCCAGTCCCGTTCGCCGCGAAATATTTTCCACCTCGGGTGTCGACCTTAGAATCTGTTCAATATGCTGAAGAATCCGATTCGACTCCGTCAGCGAACTCCCCGCGGGCGTGTAGTAATCCAGAATAAATCCGCCTTCATCCATCTCGGGCAGCAGGTCGGTGCCCAAAAACCGGTAGCTACCATAAGACAAAACCACGATCACCACCGAGCTTGCCACCAGGATCCACGGGTGGTGCAGCACTGCCCTCAAGACCCGTACGTAAAATTCCACGATCCGCCCGAAGAATCCCGAAAGATGTGCCTCTTCGGCGGCAAGTAAAGCTGCCACGTCGGGCTTGGCCTCAGCCTGGCCCTCGGCCCGGGATCGTTCCGCGGGCCCGCCGTCAGTGTTTCGTACCGGATCCTTGCGCATCACGAAATATTGACTCAGCGTCGGCGTCCAAGTCAGCGCCAGCAGCAGCGAACTGATCAGCGACACGGTCATGGTGATCGCCAGCGCCTTGAAAAATGCGCCGGTCACTCCGGTAATCGCAATCAGCGGTAGGAACACTACGATAGGTGTCACCGTCGAACCGATCAGCGGCACGGTGATCTCGCTCAACGCGTTTTGGATCGCCCTCAGCTTGGTCTCGCCGGCATCCCGATGCAGAACGATATTCTCGAGTACGACGATGGCGTCGTCGATCACCAGCCCCACAGCCGCCGCGATCCCCCCCAGCGTCATCAGGTTGAAGCTTTGCCCCACCATCTTCAAAACGATAAACGTGAGAGACAGCGTAACGGGAATGACCAGGCCCGCCACGATCGAGGTTCCCCAGTCCCGCAAAAACAGCACGAGAATCGCGGAAGACAGCAGCAACCCCAAAAGTACGGCGTCCCGCACGCTGGCAATCGAATCGTGCACGATCGTCGATTGGTCGTAGAACAGCTCAAGCCGTATCCCTGGTGGCAGGGTCGGGGTCAACTGTGCGATCTGCGCGTGAACCTCGTCCGCCACCGCCACGGTGTTGCTGTAGGGTTGCCGGGTAACGTTGACCAGCACCGCAGGCTTGCCGTTGGCCGTAACTATCGTGTACACCGGCTCGACCCCGGCGGTAACCTTCGCCACATCTCCTACACGAATCGGTACGCCGCCTGTCGTGTTCTTCACCACGATCTGCGCGATCTGCTCGGGTGAATGCACTTGTCCGCTCACCAACTCCAACACAAGCTGGTGATTGCTTTCGATCAGACCCGGCGAATCGATGAGGTTAGTGCGTCGTATGGCGTCGAGCAGATCGCTTACCGTAATTCCCGACGATAACAATTGCGCCGGCTCCGGCGTAACGTGATACTCCGGCACCCGGCCTCCCTGCACCGTCACCGTGGACACGCCATCCAGGCGGTTTAGCCGCGGTTTGATGTCATACGTCGCGATCTCCCACAATTTTGTCTGCGGCACGCTGTCGGAGGTCAGACTGTATCCGACGATCGGGAAGGTGGCGAAGGTCCTGCGATGTGTTTCAATCTTGGCGGTCGGCGGCAACTCGGTCCCCGCTCGCGCCACCACTGCATCCACCAACTGCAACGTCTGGATCATGTCGACGTTCCAGTCGAAAAACAAATCGATCTGCGCGGAACCTCGGCTCGTAACGGACCGCACTTTCTGCAATCCCGGTACGCTGTTCACCGCTTCTTCGAGCGGACGCGTGATGGTCACCAGCATCTGATCGATCGGCGTTACGCCGTTGTCGATACCGATCACAATGCGTGGGAAATCCGTGCTTGGGAATACGGAGACGGGAATGGAAAGTGCCAGGTAAGCCCCCACCAACGCCAGGCTCACCGTCAAAAATAGGATCGGGCGTGACATCCGCTGAAACCACGGAAGCGCCTCGTCGTTGAGATCGAATGGCTTGTCAGTGCGACCCGCGTGCGAGCCCGGCGGCATCGGGTTCACTCCTTACCCGAAGCTTCAGGCTTCTTCTCATCGCCAGCGCCCGCCTTATCGTCTCCGGCTTCCTTCGCGGGTGCTGCTTCCTGCAGCTTGATTTGCGTCTTGTCGGGAAGTCCGTAGCCGCCGGCGGTGATGACCTTTTCGCCGGCATCCAATCCGCTGACAATTTGAGCATCGTCACCGTTCCGGATTCCCACCTTTACGATCTTCTGGTGCGCCTTTTCGTCCGACCCCGCCACCATCACGTAGTCCGCGCCCTCCGAGGTCTTGAACAACGCCGCCGCCGGAATGACCAGCGCATCCTTCACTGTCTTTGTCACCATCGACACCTGAACGGTCATTCCCGGTTTGAGTCTCGCGTCCGGCTTCACCACCTCCGTCCACACCTCCACCGTCGTGCTGCCAGGATCCAGGGCCGGACTGACCAGGCTCACCCGCCCATGAATCGCATCATCCGACCCCGCGACGTGCACGTCCGCCGCGTCTCCGACCTTCAATAACGCCGCTTCCGCACGCGAGACGTGCGCCTTCGCGATAACCTTCGAAAGATCCATCAAGGTCATCAGCGGTTGATTTGCCGCGGCAAGCTCCCCCGCATACTGCGGGCGATCGGTGACCACGCCGTTGAGGGGGCTTCGAATTTCCGAATAGCTAAGCTGCGCCGTCGAACCCATCAATTTGCCCTTCGCCGCGGTAATTTGCCCCTCTGCCGACCTCAGCGCTTGCTTCTCACCCAGCCGCTTTAAGTCTGCCAGTTGCCGCTCCGCTACGTCGGACTGCGTCTTCGCCTGTGCCAGCGCCACCTGCGCTGCGTCCAAATCACGGCGCGGCAACGCGCCTTGCTGAAACAGATCCTTCCTGCTGTCGTACACCTTTTGCGCTGCTTCGTACCCGGCCTTGGCCGCCGCCGCATCCAGTTCCGCCTTCTGCATCTCCTGCGGAAGGCCTGCGCCGACCGTAGTCGTGTACGTTGCCTCGGCCTGTTCGTACTCCCCTTTGCTCTGCTCCGCCGCGGCCGCAAGATCCGCATTTTCGAGGATCGCCAGGAGCTGCCCCTTGTGCACGCGGCTGTTTCTTTGCACTTTAAACTCTCGGATCGTTGACGTGATCTTCGGTGTGATCACCGCCTGTTGAACCGGGAACACCACTGCTTCGCCGGTCACTACTTCTGAAATTTCCTCCCGTTCCGGGGCCACCGCTTCCACCGTCACGACCGGCTCCTTTTCCTTCTCGCTCGCTGTGCATCCTGCCGTGCCCATCGCAACCAACAGCGTCAGCAGACCCGCAAGCAAAGCGTTCGATCCGTCCCTTCGCGCATAAATCAAGCCGGCCATCATTGCGTCTTCAACACTCCTGTCAACGTCTGTAAATTTGCGAGTGCCACCTGGTACCTCACGGCCCCGTCCTGATACGCCGCATTCGCTTGTGCATTCACCGCCTGTGCGTCACTCACTTCCAGAATCGTTCCCTCGGAGTTGCGGTAGCGCAAGGTCGTCAATTTCAAACTCTCCGCGGCAAGCTCGACCGATCGTTGCAGCCCGGTCAATTCGTTCAATGCCGCCTCGGCTTCCGCATAGAGCGATTGAATCTCCGCTAGCAATTTCCGCTGCGCGAAGGACAACTCACTCTTCGCCTGGGTCCTGCGCAGCTCCGCCTGGCGCACGCGGCTCTGCGTCGTTCCCCAATTCCAGATGGGGATACTCACACTCGCCACAATGGACGACCCGAGGTTCGACACTCCATTGGTCTTCGTAGCAAAGTGGGTCGCGTCAATCCCGTAGAAATAGTCGACACTCAGGGAAGGCAAGTAGCCCGCCCGCTCGCCGAATACGCCTGCATTCGAAACTCGCACAGCCTCCAGTGCCGCTCGCAAGTCCGGATTGTTCTGCGCCGCTTGCTGTTGAAACTCCGGAAACAAAGGCAGCGCTACATCACGATGCAAATTGTCGGTCAGCGCGAAGTCATCTCGCAGATTCGGAAAGACCAGCACCGCGAAATCCAGCCGCGCGTTCACCAGCGCCAGTTGCGCCTCCCGCAGTTGCCGCCTCCGGTCGTTGGCGAGCAATTCCGCTTTGATCTCGTCCGCATGCGCCACTTCCCCGCCCTTTTCTAAATCTTGCGTCAACTGCAGAAACTTCTCGCCCTCGTCCGCCGCCCGCGCCGCAGCGTCCAATTTTTCCTTCGCTGCCTCAACGCTGTAGTAACTCTGCACCACGGTGACCACCAAACCCCGCGAAGCAATCTCCGCTTTCGCCCGCGCCACCGCGGCAGCCGCCGAAGCCTGGCGGTATTTCATCAGCGTCGCCACGTCCAGCGTCTCGTGCACATTCCCCTGACTGATGTATTCATGCACCGCGTTGTTGGCGATAAATACGACCGCTGGGTTCGGCAATCCGCTCGGTAAGTGATTTTCTTGCGTGTAAATCCCGCTGTTGTTGTACACCACGCTCGGAAGCAGTCCATTACGCGCCTGAACGCGGTCTTCCTTGGCGATACCCGCATCGGTCTGCGCGGACTGAAATTGCGGGTTGTTCCGCCGCGCTCTTTCGATGGCGTCCTGCAGGCTCAGCTGTTCCACGCTGGGCTTTGAAGGACCGTCCGGTACGCTCTGCGGTGGACTTTGCTGCGCGAGACATGGGATGGCCGCGAGAACCAGAGTGGCAGAAACACAACTGGCCGATGCGATGAAGACGCCGCCGTTTGTCACGCAGACGAAAGCTCTTTGAAGTTTTCTTGGGAGGCGCATAGCTCCAACTCCAAGCCTATGCGCGGGAAGATAAACGGAGCATTAACCGCGAGAAATGGGCAAAAATGCGGAGAACGCACTGCCCCGGGCGTCCGATCGCGTCAATTCCAGGCTGCCTCCGTGGGCTTCGGCGATCCAACGGGCAATCGACAATCCCAACCCAGCCCCGCCTTGGTCTCCATTCTCGCGAGACCTAGCGGTATCCACGCGAAAAAATCGATCGAATATCCGCGCCTGCAACTCCGTTGGAATTCCGGGGCCTGAGTCCGACACCGTCAAAACATAGCGTCCACCGTCGGTACGGCTGGCGACACTCACGCCTCCACCCCGCGGCGTGTACTTGATCGCGTTGCTGACCAGATTCATCACCATGCGCCGCAGCAGCCCCTCGTCGCCGAAAAACGGGCATTCTTCGGGCGTTTCGCACAGCAGTGCGATTTCTTTCTCGAGAGCCAGCGCTCGCGCCGAATGCGCCGCCTCCGCGACAAGTTCATCCAGATAAAACTCGCGCTTCACCAGGTGGTACTGCCCCGCATCCGCGCGCGCCAGCGTGAACAAGTCTTCCACAATCTGCGACAACCGACCCGCTTCGGCTTGCACAATGGCCAGTGATTCCCGGTATTCGTCCTGTGATCGAGCGTCTCGCGACAACGAGACTTCCGCTTCTCCGCGCAAAATTGCTACCGGAGTGCGCAACTCGTGCGAAGCGTCGGCCATAAACCGGTGCTGCTGCTCGAACGACGCATCCAGCCGGTCCAGCAACTCATTGAATGACTTTGCTAAATGGCCCAGCTCATCGCTTTCGTTCCGGATCTTCAGCCGTTCGTGCAGATTCGAGGCGCTGATCTTCCCGGCTTGCGTGCTCATTGCCACAACCGGCGCCAGGCTTTTCTTCGCAAGAAAATATCCACCGGCCGTGGCGAGCAGCACCGCGAGGGGTATGACCACGGCAAACGTCCCTACGATTCCTTCAAAAACCTCCTGCTGCCGGTGGAGCGATTGCAGAACCACCAACGTGAATTCTTTGCTGCCCACGGCGAACCGGCGAACCACCCCGCGATATCCGTCTCTTCCCCCTTCCACATCTCCGAACGTGCGCGTTCCCCGCCCCGCGGAGCTCGCCAGCTTTTGGAATGATTTTGAACCAAACACTTCGCGGGGAAATTCTCGACGAGGGCCGCCGTCACCCGTCAAATCCTCCGAAGTAATCACGATCCTACCGTCGGCATCGAGCACGACAAACGCGTCGTCTCGAAATCGATGTTCCGCAATTGCTTCTTTCGAGGCCTGCACGAGCCCCGGTAAGCTCGTGTCGCTTTCCAGTTCGGCGTCCACGGTCGTCAGAAATGCATCCGCCAACTCCGACAGGTTGCTGTCCGTACTCTGCAGGGCATTTCGCGCCAGTAACAGATACATGGCGCCAGCGAGCGCCAGCAGCACCAAGGCAAGCACCGCGGAGTACCATATCGTCAACCGGACGCGTACCGAATCAAGCACGGCCCTTACCCGGGGATGCAACTGATTTGGGCGACGTATTCCGCGTCGCCTCCTGTTTACCCGCCTCGGCGCGTTGCCCTTCGGCGTCGCCCAGGATGTAGCCGGCGCCGCGACGCGTCTGCAGCATCGGCGTAGCGCGCCCCGCATCAATCTTGCGTCGCAGGCGATTCACGTAGACCTCAATCAAATTGGAGAACGGGTCGAACGTTTCTTCCCAGACATGCTCGGCAATTTCCGAGCGTCCCACCACGCGTCCCGCGTTTCGCGTCAGATACTCGAGAAGCGCATACTCCTTGGTCGTCATCGGAACGTCGATTCCCGCTCGCGAAACGCTCCGCGCCCCCGTGTCCAGCACCAGATCCGCCACAACAATCTTCGCCGGCCGCAACTCGCCCGAACGCCGAAGCAGTGCCCGCAATCGCGCCAGCAGTTCGCGAAATTCGAAGGGCTTGGTCAGATAGTCATCGGCACCGAAATCGAGACCCGCAATGCGGTCCTCGACCGCGTCCTTGGCTGTCAGCATGAGTATGGGAATCTTCTGACCCGCCGCGCGCAACTCACGGCACACTTCAAATCCGTCGCGCCCCGGAATCATCACATCCAACACAACTAAGTCATAGGCATTGATCGCCGCCTGGTACAACGCGTCGTCGCCGTTCGTGGTCACATCCACAGCGTACGACTGCTCGCGCAATCCCTTCGCGACAAATCGAGCAATCCTCGCGTCGTCTTCGACCAGCAGCAATCGCATGCACGCATCATAAGCCAATCCAGCGTCAACCCGCTTGATTTCCCTATAACTTCACCGTCTTCCCCGTTCGCCCCGCCTCATAAATCGCCATCATAATCCGCAAGTCGCGCAACCCTTCCTCCCCCGGCGTCAACGGCTCCTTGTTCTCCATCACGCACTCCGACATATGATCCATCTCCAACGCAAAATGATCGCGCACCGGCAACTGCACTTCTTCCAGCACATTTTTCCGATGCACACGCATCCTCAATCCGCTGTAAATCGTCGCCGGCTCCAACTCCACCCACCCATCTGTCCCGACCACTCGATAGCGGTTTTGCGAATCGTACCCGTAGCTGGACGAGCAATTCGCTAGAATCCCGCTCGGAAATCGCAGTTGAAAGTTGATCGTCTCTTCCACTTCCTTAAACCGCACATCGCCCGGAGTCGTGTAAGTCATTGCAGTCAACTCGGTTGGCTCTTCGCCTGACAAATACCGAGACGCGTTCAGAGCATAAATCCCGATGTCCATCAACGAACCGCCTCCGGCTAACTCCTTGTTCAGCCGCCACTGTTTAGGATCACCGATGTTGAATCCATGCTCCGAAACAATCACCTTGGTCCGACCCAATTCACCCGACTGCGCTATTCGGATCGCTTCCCGGTTGTAAGGCTCATACCGGCAGCGGTACGCCACCATCAGTTTGCGGTTGGCCTTCTTCCCCGCGTCGATCATTTGCTGGCATTCCTCGGGTGTCCTGGACATAGGCTTTTCGCTCAACACGTGCTTCCCCGCTTGCAGCCCGCGCACCGTATATTCCGCGTGCATCCCATTCGGCAACACGATGTAAATCACATCCACGTCCGGGTTATCTCGAATCGAGTCGTAGTTTTGGTAGTTGTAGATATTTTTCGAATTCACGCCGTAGCGCAGCGCCAGCTTGTTGGCCTTGTCCGGATGCCCGCTCACGAACGCCACAACTCGCGATTTCTCACACTTTGCAAACGCTGGCAAAATCTGGTTAATCGCCAAGCTCCCCAATCCCACAATCGCCCAGCCCAGCTTCTTTCCCGGCGGGTCAGGCACGACCAGTTGCTCGGGCGTAACACCAGAACCCGGTGCCCCCGCCATGTTGGCTGCCACAAGCCCCCCACCCACTCGCGCAAGGAATCCTCGCCGCGTTATTTCGCCTTCGTTCGACGTCATATTTTGGCCCTTACGATTGTTCATTTGTTCTCCTGGCAGCTAGGTGTGGATCAACCCGGGACCACGTCCAGGCCGGGACTCTCCCGACCGGCTCTTAGTCAAACAGCAAACTCTTCTGTATCGCTGGCCTCACCGCTCGCGAAGGTCCCGGTTTGCCCAGATCTCCACCGCCAAGCGCGTTCCAGAGCTTTCGGAATTGCTCCACAGAATCGGGTGCGTGGCCACTGTAGTGATTGTTGGCATAGGCGAACACTTTCACGCCGCGCTTCACGATGGGATAGCAATACTTTACCCATGCGCTCATCTCCTGCGTCCGGTCGATGACGGTCTTGTCCCAACTCAACGTTTGACTCTCAATCCTCTTCCGATCGCCAAGCCATCGAACGTAGACGAAGTCTGCGGTAATGGGATCGAACTTCAAGTCCATAGCCTTCGGCATGTACGACAAATCCTGAAGGACCAGCGCGACCCTATACTCGCGCAAGAGCTGCGCGAATTCGTCAGTTAACCAGTCTCGGTTGCGAATCTCGATTGCAAATCTGTGGCCGGCGGGCAATGTCTTCAGGAAAGGGATCAACCGGTCGGTAAATTCATGTCGGTCCCTGATCTTCCATTTGTCGAACAACGGAAACTGAAAAACCATCGGCCCGAGCTTCTCTCGCAGAATCCCCATTGTTTCAACGAATTCCTTGAGCTCCGTGTCACAGTTCACGAGGGCTTTGTCATGCGTTATGGTCTGAGGGGCTTTCACCGAAAAAATAAATCCCGGCGGCGTCTTTAGGGCCCAATTTGTAACCGTTCGGGCGGAGGGGCAACCATAAAATGTGGAATCGACTTCCACCGTCTCGAAATGATCGGCATAGAACGGGAGATACTCTGCTGACTTCAAGTCGAGCGGATAGAACGATCCGGCCCACCCTGCCGCCGTGAATCCAGAGGTTCCGAGATAAATGGCCGGCCCGTTCACGGGCAAATTATACGCTAGGCCGTGTGGCCGCGGTTGCGCAGGCAAGATGCGCATTTCCCACAGCTCGTGTAAGGCGGCAGAGTGACATTGACGCCCGGAGCAAGCCCGGGGTGACCAGCAGGTGATTCCGCGACCATAGCGGCCACTTCATGGCCCGGAATTCTGGGGAAGCTAACCAGAGGGTTTTGCCGCGATAGGAATTCAAGTCGGTGCCACATAAACCGATCATGCGTACGCGCAGCAAGACATTTCCGACGCGAGGATTCGGCTCTGGGACAGTTTCTATTCTGGCTTCGCCGGGTTTTTGTATGACGAGAGCTTTCATTCTTCAACTTCGCAGACTGTAAATCGATACCGTCACGCTGTCTGGAACGGTGCCACCCAGGTTCAAGAATGCTAAAGCAAACGCGGACCGAGATCGAGCGAACCGCCGCCGTCTCCAATTGACGGTGCTTCCCGGACAACTCCCAGGCTAGTACTCAACGTCTCTAGTCCGATTTCCTTAAGTTCCACGCGCAAATTCAATGGCCATAAATTGGAACCCCGAGTCGACTGCCCGCGAAGCGACATCGCCGTTCCCTTAAACTCGTGGTACGATTTTGCCCGTTGGAGGTGATCCGTGCCTCACTACACAAGACGTGAATTTGTAAAGACCGGACTCGCAACCGGCGTGCTGGCCATCACCGGAACCCTCCCACTGAGAGCGGGGCGCCAGACAGCAACGGATTGGGTAACGCTGGGAAAATCTGGGGTGCAGGTGACGCGACTCGCGTTTGGCACCGGGAGCTTCAGCGGCCGCGTACAACGCGATCTTGGACAAGACGGGTTTTCGAACCTGGTACGCTACGCCTATGACCGTGGCATTCGTTTCTTCGAAACTGCTGAATCGTATGGAGAGATGCACCGGATGCTGGGAGTGGCCCTGAAGGGGATTCCGCGCGATAGTTATCGGATTATGTCGAAGGTGACCACCCATGAAGGAGTGAATCCGCAGGACAAATTCGACGAGTTGCGCAAACTTGCAAATACCGAGTACTTCGACATCATGCTGTTGCACTGGCAACACACCGCGACGTGGCCGGCAGACACGGGCAGGTGGCAGGATGGAATTCTGGAAGCGGAGTCAAAGAAGGCCATAGTAAGTCACGGAGCGTCGGTTCACGGGCTTCCGGCTTTGCGTCAAGTACCCGGAAACAAGTGGCTCGACGTCGCCATGATCCGGATGAATCACAAGGGCACCCGCATGGACGCCGAGGATTACGCCACGGACGGACTCGGAAATGTCAGCGAAGTAGTCACCCACGTCAAGCGGATTCGCAAAGAAGGAATGGGCGTCATCAGCATGAAACTGGTGGGAGAGGGTACGTTTAACCGTGAGGACCGTCAGGCGGCGATGAGGTTCGCGTTCAAGAACGCTGGGGTCGATTGTGTCACGGTTGGCTACAAGAATACTGCGGAGATCGACGAGGCTGTCGAGAATCTGAATCTGGCACTGGCCTAGGCCGGCCCGGGACGACCTTCCGTCATATCGGACCGGTTTCACCTTTAAACCCCGGTAACTTCTCCTTCCAGCAGGCAAGAGCAGGAGCTCTCAGCGGCGGCAGTACGGTCTTTGTACTGTTCGGCTGGAGCGTGAAGCGTGCAAAGCCCTTCCATCCCTGGCGTCTTTCGAAACATCGACGCTCAGCCGCGTCCTCGCCGCCAAGCCTGAAATCCCTTTTCTGGGGCTTATTAACTCTCTTGTCCCCTACTCGTGACTTTCTGCATGTTCTGGAAATTAAAACGTATATTTGACTAAAGGTATCAACCCAGAGTCGGAGGACATGATGAAGGATAAAACGAGTGTTGGCCCACGAGTGGCAGAGACTGATCCTGCTCATCTCGCACGTCGCCGATTTCTTCAGAACTCCACCGCGGCCGCGTTCGTAGCGGTGGCTGCGCCCAGCCTGTTGCTCGGCAGACCGACTGCTACCGCGGGTCGCGTGATCAAGATCGGGTTTGTAAGCCCTCGCACTGGGGCATTAGCGCGTTTCGGTGAGGGCAACGATTTCGTGCTCGCGGAAATCCGCAAGCAAGTTTCTAAGGGCCTGATCGTCGATAACACAAAGCACCCCGTTCAAATCATCGAGGGAGACAGTGAGTCGAATTCAAATCGAGCAGCGGACATTACCTCAGGCTTGATCAAGTCGGACCGGGTTGATCTCGTACTGGCGTCCAGTACGGGCGCAACGGTGAACCCCGTGAGCGATGTGTGTGAAAGGAACCGAGTGCCGTGCATTACCACCGATGCGCCGTGGCAATCCTACTTCTTTGGCCGCGGCGGCACACCCGAAAAAGGATTCGATTGGACCTATCATTTCTTCTGGGGACTCGAAGATCTGATTGCTGTTTTCACCAACATGTGGGCAGTTCTTCCCACAAATAAAGTCGTGGGAGCACTTTGGCCGAATGACGCAGAAGGGATCGCGTACTCCGATCCGAAGTACGGCTTCCCGAACGCACTAAAGGCGAAGGGTTATCAGCTCGTTGACCCCGGGCGATTCGAACTGTCGACGCAGGATTTTTCCCCACAGATCGCGATGTTCAAAGATGCGAAGGCGGAAATACTGACGGTCGTGCTTCCGCCGCCCGCGTTTGCGACGTTTTGGCAGCAAGCCGGCCAACAGGGCTTCAAGCCAAAAATAGCAACGGTCGCGAAGGCCGTTCTTTTTCCTGCCGCTGTGGAAGCGCTGGGCGACCGCGGCGCCGATCTGACCACCGAAATCTGGTGGTCACCAAGCTTCCCTTTCAAGTCAGGCCTTACCGGGCAGAACGCGGCTGACCTATGCGCGGCGTACGAGGATGAAACCAAGAAACAGTGGACGCAACCGATCGGATTCCTGCATGCCTTGTTCGAAGTAGGCCTGGACGTTCTCAAGCGCACGAAGGACGTGGATTCAGCCGCAACGATTCGCGATGCGATCCGAACGACGGACTACAACTCGATCGTTGGCCGCATTGCATGGGAAGGTAAGCCCGTCAAAAACATCACCAAAACTCCGCTCGTGGGCGGGCAGTGGATTCCCGGGTACAAGTTCACACGTTGGATTGCCGGCCAGAAGTTCAAGAACGACCTTATGATCGTGAACAATGCCACCGATACATCGATAGAAACCCAGTGGAAATTAGAGCCTCTTCCTTAGCCTACTTCGGACCGATGGTGTCGGGTGGGCGGTCGAAGAGGCGCGCGTTTAGCAGCAGGCCCACTAGAAAACTGGTGGCGGCGAGAATTTCGGCGAGTCTGTCCTTAAGAGTAATCACAAAGATAATCATCGTAAGAAAGATTCCCCATTTGGCCGCTTCTTGTTGGGAGGCCTTGCCCCACCTCGAATTCGTCTCTTTTGCGGTGGCACTTGCCAGCGGTATAGGAGCGGTCGATGGGTGCGGCTGAACCTGCTGCCCGTGATCGTCGACGCGCCGGATCAGGCGAAAGAGGCGGAGGGCCTCGCCGCCAATGAGAATGACGAATCCCGAAAGGGGGGCGAGAGAGCCTAACCCTATCGAGTACAAAAACTCGCCGAGAAACCGTGGGTACCGGGGAAAGCGGTGAGGCTCAACTCCGGTGGTGCTCTCCGGCCTGTGGTGCCCGAGCGCCCAAGTACAGATTCCAGCACCGACGACAATGAAGAGCGTCGCGACGGTGAAAAGAGCGCGCTCCAACTCTTGAGGTGCCGCGCTGTCCTTGACGAAGCGCCAAACGACGTCGTCGCGGTCGATCAAATAGGTAAGAAAAGCGGCAGCTACGATGAATTGATGAACCAACTTCTGGTGGCGATATTCAAAGTCAGTCGCCTTCATGCAAAGCAGTATACGCCCGGAACAATTCCACAAACTCTGTCGGGCCGCGCAACAGGTTTGCTTCCCGTTGTGCCTGATATCGTGGGGTCCAGTGAAGCGGCAGCCTCGCGATAAATTACGCAGCGCGGCATGCTTTATAGAGCGATCGCTGCGTTCCGTTTACTTGATACCCCGGCCAGGTAGGCGGCCGCATCTAGGCGCGTCTTCAAGGCCGCTACCTTGGCGATGATGTTGTTGCGCTCCTCTGGAGGGGAGAGTTCGATATCCTGCCGCATTGCGGCTTGCAGGATGACAGGAAGGCTCCCCTCGTTTACGGACTCATGAGGCCTAGAAGGAACGGATTGTGCGTAGCTGGCAGAGGGCGCTATCACCATCGAGAGCAATTCCCTTCCTAGGACACTCGCCGGCGACGGCAAAGTGGTTGTAGCATCATCACGCGCGGCATCAAGTGTAAGCAGTGAAAGCACGGAATTGGCCGCACGATCACGCTCGGTCAACGCATCAATCCCGAACAGTTTCTCGAGGGTCGCGGGGATTGAAGAATGATCGTAAAGACGATGGTCGATGACGTTCCTCGGAATCCACGGTGAAATGACCACTGCCGGGACCCGCGGACCATATTGCTCAAACGTGAAACCGTATTGGTTGTGACCTCCGATCGGAGCTATGTCTCCGGGAGCAATGGCTGCAGGAGGAATCGCATGATCAAAGAAACCCCCGTGCTCATCCCAAGCAATGATGAGGACGCTGCTCTTCCAAACTACCGAATTGCGAATGGCTTCGTATGCCGATTTGATCAAACCTTCGCCAAGTCTGACATCATCGAGTGGATGCTCCGAGGTGCTTCCTTTGTAGTCGTTCAGCAGCGCATAGCTCGGTTCGATAAACACATAGTTGTAGGGAAAGGCCCCCTGCAGGTCGGCCGCAAATTTCTCGTAGGGGCGGATGTCGTCCAGGTGAATACCCTTTAGCGCGGCCGCCATCGGGAAGCCGTCGCCTGCATAGAGCCGGCGTTGCAATCCTTTGGCGCTGATGCGGTCGAAGATATCTCCGTTTGGAAACGAAAAGCCGGAAGCCGTCTCCCACAAGGCTATTTCTGCTGTGGTTGGGCTGTGATCAAGTCCCGCGGACGATGCTGCATGGACGAACATACGGTTGGGCCAGGTGGGACCCGGCATCGAGGCGTGCCAACGGTCGCAAATCGCGAACTCCTGCGCAAGAGCGTTCAGAACGGGGAGTTGATCTGGCGAGTAGCATTTTAGTATCTCCGCCACATCTCTCTGCTGGTTTGCCTTGCTGCAGGCTTGTGCATAGGAAGCGACGAATCCCGAATTGTCAATCGGAGGATACTGCCCGCCGGGTGTGTACCGGGCGTTGGGGCCGCTTAACTGGCAAAGTACGTCGGTGAATTCATGCCCGGGGTCGACCACCATTGCATAGTCCGCAGGGTGAGAAACCGTTGCGACTTTTCCATCGTAAGAGTTGGTTTCCGTGCCGGAGAGCCCGTTCACGGTCGTTTTCAGGCCGGAGGCGGCATCAGTTCCGGAAATCGACGAAAAGCCAAGTAAGTGATCGAAGGAACGATTCTCAAGCATCAATACGAACACATGCTGAATCTCATTGAACGCCATTGTTCACCTCAACGCTCTAAGCGTATCCAACATCCAGGTCTAGCTTGATTGGTTCGTCGCGTTGGCGCGATTCGCAACCCCGCTTCGCGCCGGACGCGGGAAGTAGCACCCGCCGACAGCGAAACCACCGGCCCTCGACTTGGTCGGTACGTGGTCTCGGGGACACCCAGAGGATGACCCTCACTGTTTCGATCGGCGCGCCTTCGACTGATCAGGAATGTACTCCGCCAAAGGTAGATAAATAGAGCCTAAGTTCGCGTCAGCGGCGTCGCGCACGACAATGCAGAGTTGCGCGGCATCGGGTACGACGTGAAGCTCCCGTGTATCGGTGATACCGCTCAGTAGGCCTTGCTGATAGGTTGTGGCGTCAAAGTCAGGGTGGAAGGTTCGATCATCGACGTGAAGAATACGTCCGGCGTTGTCCATTTGCAGAAAAACGGACTGCACCGTTCCGGCCCAGCGGCCTGCCTTCTCTTGCATCTGGATGTCGCGCAAGTTGATATGGACCTGAGTGGTGAGGGCGGAGCCACCCGAGACGCTTGAAGCTTGCGCCGACACGTGCAAACCGATGCCTGTCGCGGGAAGCCGACTCGATGCCAATTGTGCGATGAGCCTTCGATCGCTCTTGGGCGGCGCCATCGGCGCTTCGGGAAACGCGAAATATCCGGAGCGGGCTCGCACCTCGACGCCGGGTATGCCGACCTTCACCTTGAGCTCGTGAAAACTGCCATCCCATTTCACAACCGCAGGATAGTAGCCGAGCGTATAAGTCACACGAGAGTCATTCATGGCGCGACGTATCGCGCCGGAGATGTCGTTCGTGCCGTAATACGCTTTACCGCCGGTACGCTCAGCGAGAAGGCGCATAGTATCGAAGGTTTCCGGTGCGGCGCGGGTAGGCAGATGCACATCGGTGTCGGTCGGGTCACCGATGTGTGCGTCGAGATCGTCCTGATTTGCACTGATCGTCGAGCCGAGCAAGCCGCGGGCATCCACGGGATAGACGGCGATGTCGGCGTCGCTAAGTGCGCAGGCGGCCTGACGAACATCACTAGCGAAGTCCTCTCCGGTGTCGTTCGTCCAATTCAAATCAAATTTATCGTAACCCAGGCTAATGGGGAAGCTGGAGGAAACCCAGACTAGACTCTTGCGGCCTTTGCGGCTGCCTAGATGATTGGCGATGGCGACCAGAGCGGCAACTGTGGAACGCACTCGATCACGCGTCGATTGGTTGGCAACGCGTTGGTCGAACGCTAGCCGAAAGGCTTGCCGCTCGTAGGTTTGGCCAGAGGACGTCGGGGGATTAGGGGTATCCAGGCTTGGGTCGGCAAGGGCGGAATTGTCCAGCTGGCGGCTGGACTTGCTTTCGTAACCCGCCAAAACTTGGCGAAGGCTGGAGGCGTCGGTGGTGAAGTCGTGCAGGATCTGCAGGCCGTTGCCAAGCCAGTAGAGGGCGACATACTCCTGGGGTTGAATTTGCCGGAGCAGGTCGATTACTTGCTTGCGGGCGAGCGCTTGGTCAGCGGATTCAGTATTTAGCGCGTCCAGGAGGATGACCGTGACGCTGGCAGGAAGATTAATTTGTTCCTCTGGGCGATTGGTGCGGGTGTCCGGCGGAAGTGGAGTGCGGGACAAGTCCGAGGGTCGGCTCGTTTCCGCGTTGAAAACGCGGATTTCCTGGGACTGGCCATTGTCAACGATGGAGAAATCCTTTTGCGAAAGGCCGGCGACGGGGTTTCCGTGCTTGTCGTTGACGATGACGTTGAGCTGGACGAGACGCGCGGTGACGTGAAGCGCAGGCACTCTACTCGTGTCTTCTGCCGACGGTGGCGCGGGTTGCTCTGGCTGCTGACCGGAAAGAATTGTGCTCGCTGCCAAGCAAGGGAACAACAGAAGGACAAGTCTGAATTGGTGAATTGACGCGAGTGAGTTTCCAGGAAGCATAGCGCCGGCCCCGATTTCGTTCCGAGTGTACACCCTCGACTTGCAGACAGTCCGAGGCCTAGTTATTTTTCATTTGGATGTGCAGCCGGTTGAACGGGCACGAATAGCGGTTGTCCGGGTTGTGCGTCAGGCAATAGAGGCCGTGGGCTTATTCGTCGGCGAATCCAAGCAGCCATCAGAGGTACAACAGCGATGCGCACCAGAAAGAAATGCCGCCACACACAGGGCAAAGTCGAAGGGGCGGAACGGTTGTGGCATTTGAGCGAACCGTGTCAGTAAAACGCACTCTCACAGTACCACCGCGGCGATCACCTGTGCCGTCGGTGCGTTGGTCAAGAGCCACATTTCTTAGGGCTCGATAATCTTGTTACGCAACGCATAGCGGACCAGATCACTAATCGAATGGCAGCTCAGGCGCCTAAGGATATTCGCCCGGTGGGTTTCCACCGTCTTAACGCTTATCCCAAATGTTGAGGCGATCTCCACATTTGCTTTTCCTCCTGCGAGCAATTTCAGAATGTCGCGCTGGCGGGGGGTGAGACGATTTTCGCGTGGATCGATTTCGCTTGGACCTTTCCCTCTCATCAGGAACCCGCCCAAAACCACCTCGGCTATTCTCGAAGTGAAAAAAATCTTGCCGTGCCGGACGGCTTCCACCGCGGCTATGAGGTCGTGCGCGGCGTCTGATTTGAGCACATAGCCCCTGGCGCCCGCGTCCAGAACCACGCGGATCCAACCATCTGACTCGTGCATGGTAAGAATAAGAACCCTGGCTTTGACATCGGCCTTGAGAATTTCACGAGTAGCATCTAGGCCATTGAGACCCGGCATTTGAATATCCAAGATGGCCACATGCGGCTTCGTTTCTAGGACCTTTTCGACGGCTTGTTTCCCGTCGTGCGCTTCCGCAACCACGGTCCAACCAGGTTGCGTCTCTAACAGAGCGCGGAGCCCTGCTCGTACGATCTCGTGGTCGTCGGCTATTACGATCCGAACGGTTTCCATTCCTTGGTCACTCCGAAAGAGGGGACAGTCTCTCCCCTTGCAACTATGCCATGGAGAGCCGGGCTGTACGAGAGCAACAGGTTCACCAAAGCTTTTGGAGTCGTGGAACCCCTGACGCGCCCGCGATAAATGGTTTCCTTGAAGCGGAAGTGAGCTGGGTAGGATACGCCAACGATCACACTCGCGCACGCGTTGAGCCTTTGTTGCAAGAGGCCCTGAGCCGTCGCCGGCTCTACAGCGTCCCTCTCATCACCTCGGGGCATGTACGCCGTTGTCCCGGCCTTCGACCATCATCCCTACGTCGCCGCCATCGATAATTCAGCGAGCTAGGGACTGCTTTCCGATTTCGGTTTGGTGAAAGAAACCTTTAGGGTCGCCGAGTCGAAGCACGAGACTGTTCAGCTCGCGTTGCTTCCTGGTTTTTTCGACACCGCGCTGGGTTGACCATCTGAGACCGGCTGGCCGAAACTCTATAGGACACCGGGGCTTCGGTCAGCTAGGAACTCCGCCCAGAGCTTTGTAAAGGGCGACTACAGCCACGTACACATCTTGCTCGCTCTGGGCGACGGCATCTTCAGCTTGCAACTGCGTTCGCTCGGCGTCCAGCAATTCGAGAAAATCAACCACGCCTTCGCGATACCGCAGACGGGCGATATCGGCGGCTCGCTTGCTCTCGCGAGCCTGATCGTTCAATTTGATGAGCCGTGACTGCTGAGCATGGTAATTCGCGAGCGCGTTTTCCGTTTCTTCCAGGGCACGGAGCACGGTCTCTTCATAGGTAGCCAGCGTCTCTTCCGCAGCGGCGTTCGAGCCGCGCACGCGGGCCCGGGCTCGCCCTAAATCGAACGCTGACCAGGATAACCCAGGTGACACTGACCAGGCCCGCGAGTCTCCGGTAAAAAACAGACTGCCTCGCCCAGCCAAGAATCCGAGAAATCCCGAAACGCTAACCTGGGGAAATAGACTGGCGACCGCAACCCCTTGGCGCTCGGTTGCGGCGGCCAACCTTCGTTCCGCGGAACGGACATCGGGCCGGCGCTGCAGCAGGTCGCCTGGATTACCAATGGGTAGGGCTTTGGCAATGGCCGGATAGGTCCGTGGGGCGAGATCCGCATTGAGTTCGCCCGGGCGAGTCCCGGTGAGTACCGCCAATCGGTATTCCGCACGAGACTCGTCAAAGGTCAAGGATGGAATCGTCGCTTCAATGGCCGCCACGCGAGCCGCGGCACTCGCAACGTCCTGCTCTTCGCCCACACCTGCGTCACGGCGAAGTTGGGTCAGGCGCAAGGTTTCGCGTTGGTTTGTAAGACTCCTCTCGGCGACTCCGAGGCGCCATTGTGCGCCCCGCAACTCGAAATAATTGCGAGCGAGTTCGGCAACGACGCTGACCTGCGCATCGTGGAGGTCAGCCTCGAAGGCCTGGTCCTCGGCGCGAGCTGCAGCGACTCCGTGACGAACTCTTCCGAACAGGTCAGCTTCCCAGAACGCATCGAATCCCGAGGTAAAGGTGTTGATTGTGCGACGCTGGTCTCCGAAACCAGGAATCTGCTCCTTGCTGTACTGATAGGAAGCGGTGACCGGCACTGTGGGGAAGCGGTCGAGGTTCCTTTCATCGAAAATAGCGCGAGACTCCGCGAGTCTGGCGCGTGCGATTCGAATGCTGTTGTTTGACGTGAGCGTCCGCTCTACTAGCGAATCGAGGACCGGATCTTCAAACTGTTTCCACCACCGTGCATCAAACGGCGTTTCCGTTTCCAGGTTCGCGTCCGCGGCGTGGTATTTGACTGCAGTGGGCTGCGGCGATTTGTAGTGCGGACCCACCGCGCATCCCGCGGTCAGCAGCAGCGGCACAACGAGCAGCGGGACGCGTTTTTGAAAGCGTGTCAGCACAGGCTTACGCCTCCACCGAAGTCACAGGCGAAAAATCAGTGCTTGACGGTGCCTTCTTGTTCTCGCGCCCCTCAACCAATCTTTGGACCAGCACGTAGAACACCGGAGTTAGCACCAGCCCAAACGCAGTGACGCCAAGCATCCCGAAAAACACGGCAACTCCAATGGCGCGGCGCATTTCGGAACCTGCTCCGGTAGACAGCACCAAAGGAATGACGCCCATCGTGAAGGCCAGAGAGGTCATCAAAATCGGCCGTAGGCGCAACCGGCACGCTTCGAGCACCGCATCAACTCGGTTCATCCCCTCCTGAAGCTGTTTCTCTCTGGCAAACTCCACGATAAGAATGGCGTTTTTGCAAGCCAACCCGACGAGAACGATCAAGCTGATTTGCGTGAATACGTTGTTGTCGCCATTTAGCAGCCAGACGCCGGCGATGGCGGAAAACAGAGTCATAGGGACGATCAGGATAATGACGAGGGGCAAAGACCAGCTTTCGTACTGAGCGGCGAGTACGAGGTACACGAGAAAAACGGAAAGTGGGAAAATGTAAACCATCGTATTGCCAGCAAGAATCTTCTGGTAGGTGAGCTCGGTCCATTCGTATTTCATTCCGTTTGGGAGCTCGTTGCTGAGCACGTTGGCGATCGCAGCTTCCGATTGACCCGTACTGTAGCCCGGCGCAGCCGCCCCGTTGATTTCCGCGGCGGGAAATCCGTTGTAACGCATGACGCGGTCGGGCCCATACGTCGACTTGACGGTGACCACCGATCCCAGAGGAATCATTTCTCCGGCTGCGTTTCTTGTCCTGAGGTGGCCAATGTCTTCCGGCTGCAGTCGGTACGGCGACTCCGCCTGCACATTTACCTGATAAGTCCTTCCAAAACGGTTGAAGTCATTGACATACAGCGATCCGAGGTACACCTGCAGCGTGTCAAACACTTCACCGAGAGGGATCCCGTAAGTCTTCGCCTTTTCGCGATCCACGTGAGAATCGATTTGCGGCACGTTGACGTCGAAACTAGAAAACACACCCAGTAAGCCGGGCGTCTGGTTGCCTTTCTGCAGCGTGGCAGCGGTTTCTTTGTAGAGTGATTCCAGGCCTACGCCGCCGCGATCTTCAATGTAGAGTTTGAACCCGGCCACGGTGCCCAATCCTTGAACGGGCGGTGGGGGGAATATGGCGATAAATGCTTCTGGAATGGACGCGTATTGTCGATTTAAGTCGGCGGCAATGGCATTTGCGGAGAGCTCAGGAGAGTTTCGTTCCTCCGAAGGCTTCAAAGGGGTGAATACGATTCCGGAATTCGGACTGTTCGTGAAGCCGTTGATCGATAACCCAGGAAAGGCAACCGCGTTCTGAACTCCGGGATTTTTCAAGGCAATGTCGGACATTCTGCGAATTACATCTTCGGTGCGGTCGAGTGTCGCGCCATTCGGCAACTGCGCGAAGGCGACGAGATATCCCTTGTCCTGTGTGGGTACGAAACCGGCAGGCACGCGCGAAAATCCGAGAATGGTCAACCCGATCAGGCCGGCATAAACCATAACGGCGATCACGCTTGACCGCAGCGTGTGCGTGACCAGGATTCCGTAACCGCTCGACGCGCGTCCAAAGAAGCGATTGAATAGTTTGAAAAACCAGCCAAACGCAAATTCGATGGCCCGCGTAAAGCGATCCTTCTTGGCATCGTGGGACTTTAGAAGCAGGGCCGCAAGCGCTGGACTCAGCGTGAGGGAGTTAAATGCGGAGATCACCGTGGAGATGGCAATCGTCAGCGCGAACTGCTTGTAAAATTCGCCCGAGAGGCCAACGATGAACGCCGTGGGAACGAAAACTGCACACAATACCAAGGCGATCGCCACGATAGGTCCGCTGACCTCTTCCATTGCGCGCCGTGTGGCTTCGTGCGGTTCATGACCCAATGCGATATTTCGTTCCACGTTCTCAACCACAACGATTGCGTCATCGACGACGATTCCGATGGCCAGGACGAGACCGAATAGCGACAGCGTATTCAGCGAGAAGCCGAGCATAAGCATGATCGAGAATGTCCCGACCAGCGAAACCGGCAGAGCCAACAACGGAATGACAGACGCCCTCCAAGTTTGGAGGAAAACGAGTACCACCAGCACGACCAGGATCAGCGCTTCGATAAACGTGTGCCCCACTGCGTGAATCGATTCGCGCACGAAAACCGTCGGGTCGTAGACGATTTTGTAGTCCACGCCTTCCGGAAATGACTTCTTGAGGCGCTCCATCGTGTCACGAACCTGTTGCGAGGTCTGGAGTGCGTTCGAACCTGGCCGCTGAGAAATGGGAAGGGCTGCAGCAGGCTTGTTGTCCAACAAACTTCGCAGTGCGTACGTGCTGGACCCCAGTTCGACACGGCCCAGATCGCGGATACGAGTAATCTGGCCGTCCTTGGCGGCGCGCACAATGATATTGCCGAATTCTTCCTCGGTCGTGAGGCGCCCTTGCGTGTTTACGAGTAGTTGAAATGCGGTGCTTCCCGTATTGGTCGGCGGAGCCCCGAGCACGCCGGCCGCAACCTGGACGTTTTGCTCGCGAATCGCCTGGACCACGTCCGGGGCGGTCAGGTTGTGCGAAGCCAATTTGTTGGGGTTGAGCCATACGCGCATGCTGAAATCGCCCGCGCCGAAGACCTGCACGTTGCCGACACCAGGCAAGCGGCCTAATTCGTCTTTAACTTGGAGAATGGCCAGATTCGCCAGGTACAACATGTCGTAACGGTTGTCTGGAGAAACCAGGTGCACAACCATCAGCAAATCCGGTGAGGTTTTTTCTGTCGTTACGCCGAGGCGCTGGACTTCCTGCGGCAATCGCGGCAGCGCTTGCGATACTCGGTTCTGCACCTGCACTTGCGCTTTGTCGAGGTCCGTGCCCAGCCCGAAGGTGATGGTCAGCGTCATCACGCCGTCGGCGGTGGCTTGCGAAAACATGTAAAGCATGCCTTCCACGCCGTTGATCTGCTGTTCGAGAGGAGAGGCCACGGTGTCTGCAATGACCGTGGGATTCGCGCCTGGGTAGGTGGTGCGTACGACGACCGTGGGGGGCACGACTTCCGGATATTCGCTGAGGGGAAGGCGAAAATAGGCGAGTGCTCCGATGACAAAAATGATGATCGAAATCACCGCCGCAAAAATGGGGCGCTTGATGAAGAAATTGGAGATGTTCACAGCGGTCCTCGATTATTCCCGTACTTTCTGCCCGCGCGCCTCTTCTTCGTGACGGATAAGAGCGGACTGTGTGGATGTATTGCTTGATGAGTTTCCATCCACTTCCATGGAGACCACCTTGGGTGTCACAGTAGCTCCGGGCCGCACTCGCTGTAGTCCGCTTACGACGATAATGTCGCCCTCGTGTAAGCCGTCCCGGACCACGCGCAATCCGCCCGTCATCGGCCCAAGCTTCACCGGCCGATATACGAGCGTGTTGTTCTTGCCGAGGACGAAAACGTATTTTTGATTCAAGTCCGTAACGACCGCGTCATCCCTTGTCAGGCAGCCTCGCTGCGCGCCGCCTCCTTGCAACCGGATTCGCGCGAAGAGTCCGGGCGTGAGAGCCAAATTCTTGTTCGCAAAAGTAGCCCGCAAGCGAATCGTTCCTGTAGAGGAGCTGACCTGATTGTCGACAAAGCTCATTTGCCCGGCGTGGGGGAATCCGTCTTCGTCCGCCAGACCCAATAGCGCTGCGCTGTGCAGTTCGTGTGAACCCGCTCCGTGAGTTTGCGTGAAGTGCGCATACTTGAGGTAGGTCTGCTCATCGACATCGAAGTAGACGTAAATCGGATCGAGCGAAACCAGGGTGGTGAGGGGCTTGATCTGCCCGGCTCCGGTCTCGACCAAGTTGCCTTCCGTTATTTCCGCTCGCCCCACTCGGCCCGTAATCGGAGCCGTCACGTGGGTGAACTCCAGATTCAGCTCGGCGCCGCGAAGCGCCGCCTCGGTGGAGGCAATACGCGCTTCGGCTTCACTTCGAACGGCGGCGCGCCGGTCATACTCTTCGGCCGACATCCCGTCGTTGTTATGGAGGCGTTCGGCGCGCTCGAAATCGCTTTGCGCCCGAGAACGCTGCGCTTTCGCCTGCGACAGCTCGCCCTTTAGGCGGTCCACTTCTGCCTGGAACGGTCGTGGATCAATCTGAAACAGGAGATCGCCTTGTCGAACGATCTCCCCTTCCTTGAAATGCACGCTCTGCAAGTAGCCAGAAACGCGCGGGCGCACTTCCACTGCATGCACGGCTTCCAGACGGCCGGTGAACTCGTCACTGTCGCCGATTTGTTTGCAGACAACTTCCGCAACACTCACTTCCGGTGGGACCGGAGTTTTGGGTTGAGCCGAACGAGAGCTAGAGCACCCTGCACTGAGGACGGCAAGCGGCGCGAGGCAGATGACCAGTATCGGTCGCCGCAAAAGGACGCTGTGGTTCTTACTCTTCCATGAGTTTGTTGATTCAGCCCGCATCTTTTTCTCCCAGTCATTTCGCGTCGCTACTTCCAGGATACTGACTCACGTGGTTTGGATAGATGAAGAATGGAGAATTCCGGTTACATCCGAATACGTGACGCCTGGATGGAACATGGTATACAATTTGTAACTAGGTCTGCATGGTCAAGCGCCCAGAGCTTTGTCCGGTGGAAACCACCGCACGTATCGTTGGTGGACGCTGGAAAGCCGCTGTCCTCGAGCAACTTTTTCAAAGCACCAAGAGGTTCTCCGAACTGAAGCGCGCGATTACCGGGATCACACAACGAACGCTCTCTCAGCAACTTCGCGAGTTGCAGAGTACGGGAATCGTCGAACGTACCGTTTATGCCGACACCCCGCCGCGAGTGGTATACGCCATCACCCCGCTTGGAAGGTCACTGCGGCCCCTGTTGGACGCCATGTGCCACTGGGGAAAATCGCACTCCGCTGCCATGGCGCTGAAAAAGCTCCGGGCTTCCGATCGGCTACAGTAAGCCCAATATGTGTCGCGGAGATCGCATCGAGACGCTAGGAATCGAGTTGTCAGGTCATGCCGCCGTTGACAAACTAGCTCGATGCCGGTGGCTGCAACTAGTCCCGCCCGACCAAGTTCATGCGGAGAACTGGTGCTGCAATTTGCCCAATTCCATCTTGACCCTGTTTTCTTCAGGCTTGATTGCGGTCAGGATGGAGCCCACTGCGACCTACCATCCGCCGGAAATCGAAGCGTTCACTTTGTAAAGCGCATCGATCGCGGCGCCTCCGAGGAAGTAGCGCAGGAGGCCTTGTTGTTTTCCTTCGAACAGATGGCGGTAATCGTGACCACGACGAGAATAATCTCTAGCGGCGTCGTTGGTCGGAGCCGTGCCGATGCGGCCCCTGCGGCGTTTTCCCCATTCGCAGTGATGGCCCAGTCGCTAAGCGTCCGATAAATCCGCGTTTATCAGGCAGTTGCCGGAAATCTGCTCTTTGCCCCAAGAACCTCAACAGAAGCCTACGTTGAGACCTCAAGATCCAATATATCTTCCGCCTAGGGTGTAGCACTCCCGATCGCCGCATCCTAGCCGTGATAAGCGCTTCTAAGTAGGAATAGCAATAGCAGCGAGAACCCTAAGAAGAGCGCCGCAGCGATGACCCACACTCGGGTCGGCGTCGGCTTGTCGCTCAGTAGCTGGGTGGTCGGGGCTATTTCCCGGCTTTTCCGCTGTTCTGCTACTTCGGCGTCGGGGGTTGCAACGGTGGTCGGCTCTTCATCAGCAATCACACTTGGCAAGACGATGGGCCGCTCCAGTGACCCGCCTACCATGGGTTGTCCGCCGTTGTCTGCATCAAAAATCATCAGTGCAGCGAAGGATCTGGCGACTCCTTTCAGTCTTGCGACCGTCGTGGGGTAGATGGCGGAAGGCTGAGAGCAAAATACTTCGATCAGGGCCACAACCTCTCCTTGCACCTGTATCGGCACCGCCACTGCCGAACGAAAGCTCCAGCGTGTTGCAATCGACGGATGAATCCTTGGATCGCTCTGCACGTCTTCACACAGCACGACTTCACCGGTTTCGATGCATTGCCTTGTGAAAGCGGAGTCGGTCGGAAATCGGGAACCTACGGAAAGCGCATTGCCGAAACTAACTGTGCAGAGCATGCCTGCCGGGTCGCGAACCGCAATGACTGCTCCGCTAGCGGGCAGCGCCACACAGATCTGCTCAAAATCGCTCATAACAGCACCCGGAGTTATGTGCAGTTCCCCGACGGTAGTGAAGGGGTTCACGGGCTCAGAAGTCTGCTGTTTTGTCCCAGCTCCGGGCATCGGATTGCCTCCGCGTGGCCAAGGCCAGCGCTTCGAATCAAAGAAACGAGGGCTGCGGGTGAAATCACCGCTTGGACGGGCTGGCGCGATCCGTGCAGGACACCACAGATCGTAGGATGACTAACATCGCCATAAGGGTGTACCAGATTTCAAGTTTTCTTGGAAAACTGTCCCACCGTTCGGGTGTTAACCAGGTGTAACCCCGCTCGTCAACTCCTGACGAATCGAATTAGCGACATTCCAAGTTGTTGCCGATGATTGTGCTTGATGATTGATTCGCGGCGTGGCGCGCGCCGGGCAACGTTTTCGCAGTCCCGAGTGCGCCGCGATCCTGCGCACCCGAGATACGCGAATCTCATCAGAATTCGAGGCGAAGCGAAAGCTGCAGGTTGCGCTCGCCTTGACCAGAGCTGCCGCTGCCTTTGGAGAGAACTTTGCCGAAGGTTGCGGTGTTCGTGGGATTGAGGCCGATATTGGTGGTGCCATTGCAGCCGCTGTTGCTACACCAATTCGGATGGTTCCAAACATTGTAAGCCTCGGCGCGGAACTGGAAGCGGAACCGTTCATTGACGGGAAAAGTTTTGAACAAACCCATGTTCCAGTTTTGGTAGCCGGGCTGGTAAATAAGGTCACGTACACGCTGGGTGTTGAAGGTTCCCGGCGTGGGAGCCGTGAAGATCGGCGATCCGTCGGGGTTGGTGGTGGCGAACCATTGGCCACGCGGGCCAAACGTGGCGATGATCTTGGGATCGCCATTCACCACCCAGAACTGGCCATTTCCACCGCAACCCCAGTTCGCATCCTGCCCGACGCCGGCATAGTCCACATTCGGTGCAACAACGCTGCAGGGTAAGCCGGTTTGAAACTGCGTGATTCCGCTGAGTTGCCATCCGCCAAGAGCTTTGCCGGCAAATCCTGACTGCTTGCGGAAAAACGGGAATTGATAAAGGTAGTTGATGATGACGATGTGACGTGCATCGAACTCAGAAGGCCCCCAGAGCATGCTGGTGTCGTAGGTATCCGGAACTACATCGCGCTGGTTCGAACCGTTGTCCATGCTCTTCGACAAAGTGTAAGAGACACCAAACTGGAAAGTGTCACCGAAACGGCGATTCCACGCGACCTGGAGCGAGTTGTACTTAGAGCTGGCTACGTTGTCGGTTTCGCGAATGGAACCGAATCCCTTGTAGGGTCTTAAAGCGTTGAGATTGACACCCGGATTGGCGGCCACGACAGCGGTGGTCGGCTGGTTGATGTCCGATTCTCGTTGCAGGCGCAAGCCGCGCCGAGCGACGTAACCAACGCTGAGCAGCGATTTCCAGAAGAGTTCGCGCTCGACGGTGAAATTCCACGACCAGGCTTCAGGGTTCTTGAAGGCTTTGCTCTGCGTAGTCACCACTAGAGGTACGCTATTGGTTCCGCTGCCCCCGGGATTGTCGACAGATCCAAACGACACGCTGGCGTTGGGTTGGAAGGGAGGGTTCCCGCCAAGAAAGACGGAATCGCTGACGCCGAGCCTGGTAAAGAAACGGCCGCCGCCAGCGCGGACTACGGTCTTGTTGTTGAGCTGATAGGCGATACCCACACGCGGCTGAACGTCTCCCCATTGGATATCCGAGTAATGGTTCGGCAGGCCGTGGAAGAGACCGTTGTAGAGACCGGACGTAACTTCAGGAACCCGACCATTGGCGGACGACGGGAACGAACTCCCGGGAATGACCATTCCGTTGTAAAGCTGAGCGATCGTCGGACTACCGGTGATGAGTCCGGTCTTGGAATCGATAGTCACTGCTTTGGATGGATCATACAGAGCAGGATCGAAAACGATCATGTTCGCCCAAACGGCGTGGTACGGGACAATCACCGAATATCGGAGGCCGTAGGTGAAAGTCAGGTTCTGCTTGACCTTCCACGTATCTTGCGCGAAACCCTCCCACATGCTTCCCCGGAAAAGCGTATACGCGCGATGGCCAATTTCCGAGTAGGAGTCGAACAACCCGAGAGCAGCGTTTGCCGCAGCAACGCCAGTCGACGCCAGGGTGTAGCCTGGGCGGACGAATTTTCCGCCGTTGTCGCTGAACAGGAATTGGCCATTCTGATTGTTCGTACACGTGGGACACGCTTGCACGTTAATTTCGTCGTTGTCGTTTTCTCCGGAATACTCGTACAAGCCGCCAAACTTGAAGGTATGGTTGCCCTTGACCAAAGAAAAACTGTCGGACACATCGAAGATGGGACCGGCTGAGTGTGATGGATAAGGTCCTCCGCTAAGTCCTGAGAAAGCGGACATATTCACGGTCGGGATGCGGTTGGGAATCTCTTTCCCGGTCGGGAAAATGTAGGGATAGTTGAGACCAACGGTCGTGCGGTCAAGGAAATGCGCCTGATCGACAGGAATATGGACGTTGTCGAGACTGAACGAGAAGAGAACTTCGTTGACTTTTGTCGGACTAATGGCCCAAACGTGATCAAGCGAGTTGGTCTGATTGGGCCGATCGAAGAACTTGGGAGTTTCATTGGTGCCGCCGTCTAACGGCTGATACTCCCAAAAGGTGAAATATACGCGACGGAAGCGAAGGCGCTGCTTTTCGGTCAAATTCAGATCAACGGCGACGGTATCCTTGCGCTGGTATTGCGGGTGTTGCGCCGAGAAGAACCAGTTTTGGTTCCCATTGATGGGCGTAGCGAGATTGGGCAAAGGATACGCGTTGAGAACGCCTAGCCCATTGGGGCTGAGAGTTGAGCCCAGGGTGGCAGCCCCAGCGGGAGGGATGATGTTGCCTGGAAATGGCAGACCGGTCTTGGGGTCCATGAGGACTACAGTCTTGTGATAGAAAATGTTGTTCGGATCGAGGAGTTCGCTGAAGTCGCCGGTACGCATTTTAAGTGTGGGAACCGTCAAGCTGTTCGTGTCGGTGAAGATGTAACGGACCCATTCCTCACCCCAATACCAAAACACTTTGGTCTTGTCGGTATTGAAATGGTTGGGAATGTAGAGTGGCCCGCCGATGTTGTATCCGAACTGATTGTAGTGAATGGGCGCGGTAATGCCTGTGGTAGCCGGCACGGCGTTGCGCTGCCATGGGTTGGCATCGAAGACGGTGTTGCGGACATATTCGTAGGCCGCGCCATGGAACGTTTGCGAGCCGCTCTTGGAGGTGATGCGGATCTGTCCGCCCGAAGATCGACCGTACTCGGGGGCGTAGTCGGCGGTGAGGATTTGAATTTCCTGAGTGGAGTCCACGTCGGCTGCGCCAATGCTGGTGCCATTGGAGCGTGTGCGAACCGCGGGTGCGCCGTCGTAAGTGATTAGGCTCTCGGGTGTGCGTGCACCGTTGATGTTTGAAGGTCCCTGCGAGAAATTGAAGCTCAGGTTCGCCAGCGTGCCACCACGGGTGCCGGGGACGAGATTGGCCATGAAGATGGGGTTGCGGCCATTGATCTCAAGTGAATCAATCTGTTCGCGAGTCACGAGCTCTTGTACGGATGCCGATTCCGTCTGCAGCAAAACCGCTGATGCCGAAACCTGGACGGTTTGGTTAGTAGCACCGACGGTCAGGGTCGCATCAATCACAAGATTGGCGCTGGGGTCGAGCTTGTTATCTGAGGACTCGAATCTTTGGAAGCCGGGAGCCTCGACTCTCAGGGTGTAGAGGCCGGGCGGCATATTGGTCATTGAGTAGTAGCCGTTGTCATTGGTGGTGGTCTGGCGTTCCAGACCAATCGTGTTGTGGACGAGGACTTTGGCACCAGGCACCGTGGCGCCAGAAGGGTCTTTGACGAAACCAGAAATCGTAGCGAGGTCCGACTGGGCGAACACGATTCCCGAACTGGTAAGCATCACAAGAATGGTGAAGACAACCCTAAGGTAGGCGTTCATCACGGAAGGCTCCTTGTTGTTGTTGAATCGAGAATTTCTTTGCGTTGTCGGGATATGGAAGTCTCAGCGAGGCACACCCACAGGACCGGACGAGTTCGTCGTCACGTAGCCTCCACAGACTTCTTCCGGATATCTGGCAACCACCCTCGCGGATCTTTTAAGACAGCGCAATAGAGGTTGCAATAGGGGAGATCGTGTATGTAAGGATTACCGAGCGATCAATTTCAACGGATATAGCCTAGCGACAGTTCGAGGAGCGTCGAATTCTATCAGGTGGATCGCCTCGCCGAGGCGCGAAAGAGTTGCTACTCTTTCGGCGCGACTTTCCGATTGCCCACGTCAAGCCGGGCTTGTAGAAACCTGGCTTGCAGGACTCAACCTTGCGCGAAAGAGTAAGGCTCACCTGAAAAACCAAATGTGTCTGTTGTTGACGCGTACGATGCGGTGAGAGTTGGTTCCTTGCCAGCACAATTCCATGAGTCTGGTCCGCGTGAAAGACACCTTCAAACGTTCGAGCGACTGCCGGCTGAATTAGGTTTCGAACCGTGGATTGGCTTCCATCGGAGTTTGCTCGCAGGAACCCTTTTCGTCTACTTTTCAAGACCTCATGCGCCTTCGGAGCATCCCCATGCATGAAAATTGGGTTCAGCGGGCTGGTCCGAGTGGACGGGTCAGTCTGTGGTACAAGCTTCCGTGGATGGCGGTTGCTTGGAGGTCGGGAAACGCTGTCTGAATTCAGGCTCCTCCAGCGATAGAGAAAACGGCTCACTCGCTGCAGCGGTCTACCGGTTCCTCTGGAATGTTCGCTCCTGGTCCGGCTGGACCTGGATATGTTCCCCGGATGCAGGGAATCGCGCGCAAGTACTCATAGATGGCACGGATGTCGTGGTCTGTCAGCTCTTGGTAACTGGGCCAGGGCATGATTTGGAGTAGATCTCCGTCGACCGGATTCGAAGGGTCCGGCGGAAAGCAATTTGTGGTTATTTTGGCCGAACAGTTTGGATGAAGGTGAGCGAAGTCTTTGCCTGTCCGTAGGATTGTGAGAAATTGTTTAAACGTGTGATCCCCTTCAGGCAGTCCAGTTTTCGTCGACGGCGTCAAGTTACGCGGAATAATGTTGGGAGAAGGTGGCGCCCCTACCATACCGAAGTTCTGGCCTCCAGACAGATAGACGTTCGGGTCTATTTTCTTTTTCTGGCCAAAGTATGGGTTTCCGCCTGCGGCGAATGGCCCGCCGGGGCCGGTGTGGCAATCGTTGCAGCCGCCCATATTCACCAGGTAGCTTCCTAATCCCACCAAGTCCCGGTCTTTCCCCTCCAAGTTCAGCTGGACCGGCGCGATATCGAATCCTTGCTCGATTCTTGGGTCTTTGTCGTCATCCCGATCATGAGCCCTCCCACGCGGAGTGCTCATGAACATACTGGCCAGAAGAAGGCCCGAGAATGCCACACTTGTTCCCGCAACTTTGAGTCGTTGTCCTGATGTCATTTGATTTTCCTCTTTCAGATTCCCTCGATGAAGGTCGCACGCTCTCTGAGGGGCCCGGAAGATATGGAGGGAATGTTACCGCGTATTCTGCGTCGCGCATCTGGCCGAGTCAACTCAAAGTACGGTTACTTTCTCAAATGGTTTGGACAGAACCTCGGCTCTTCAGACTAGTGCTTCTAGCTAGGACCTCACGAACGGAAGGCTCGCCACTGCCTGGTAACCCGACTTACCCGGAGTGGAAACCGAATCCCGCAAGGCGCCATTTTCCTGGGACGATTCTGTATATTATCCAGCTTGTGAAAAAACCTATATTAATGCGGCTCCTGATTGTGGTTGCATTTCTTATTGCGACGATTATCGTCGGAGCAAGCCTACGGTATAGGTCAGAAAAGCAGGCAGAACAGAAACGGGCAGGAGGTTACCAGACCACTCTGCTCTCGTATTCCGGCGAGTTCAAATTTGGGTCAACCCGAAAGAGTGTGGAGGATTATCTCCGAGCTAAAAACACCAAGTTTCAACAGATGTGTTGCGTTGACTCAACTGAATTTGCTAGGCGTGCTTCGTGGGATGATCTTGTGAAGATTGGAACTGAGGACGCTCCTTGGTTTTGTAGCGAGAAGAATGTTTACGTCGCATTCCAGTTTACCGATCACGCGCAACGCCACGGAATGCCAAAGGCCGATGACTTAGATACGTTAAAGGCTGTCAGTATCTACCGCTGGTTGGAGGGTTGCCTCTAAGTCCTTCTCATCCCTGATTAACGCTTATCGGGCAAGCGGAATTGAATCGCAAACCTAGGGCGTTCGTCGGTCTATTCCGACGCACGAAACCGATAACCTCCGGCTTGCGCATGATTCAGGACGAATAAGGACGCTCGGCGTGTTCACGTCAGCCTCGCCGCGCTGCCTCGATGGCGGCGACATCGATCTTCTTCATCGTCATCATCGCCTCGAAGGCACGCTTTGCCTCACCGCCACCAGCCGCAAGCGCATCGGATAGTGCGCGCGGGGTGATCTGCCAGGAGAGGCCCCAGCGGTCCTTGCACCAACCGCATGCGCTTTCCGTTCCGCCATTGCCGACGATCGCGTTCCAGTAACGGTCCGTCTCTTCCTGATTGTCCGTCGCGATCTGAAAGGAAAAAGCCTCGGTGTGCCGGAACGCCGGGCCGCCGTTGAGACCGAGACAGGGAATGCCCAGGACGGTGAACTCCACAGTCAGCACATCGCCCTTCTTGCCGCTCGGATAATCACCGGGAGCCTCGTGAACCGCGGTTACTTTACTCTCCGGAAAGGTGGCGGCGTAGAAGCGCGCCGCCTCATGCGCGTCTTTGTCGAACCAGAGGCAGATCGTGTTCTTTGGCTTCATGTTCGTGCTCCTTGTGCTCGATCAGGGCGAACGCCGCTGGTCGTGATCCCCACGGATTATAGAAGAAAAGCCGGCAAAGTCCCGGTAAGCGCGCATCAACCGGAAAAGTGGAGTCCCAGTCCGGTAATCCGAGTTGGGCCACCACATCGGGAATCATTGAGTCATTTCAAGACGCGTTGCACTTTGACGACTCTTGACCTTGAGAATGATATACAGCAAACCGGACGGGAGCAGAATCAGGAGTACAGGTATAGGAGCCCCTGCCAACATAACGAAGAGTACCCAAGCTATCGCGAGTGCAAAAGCCACGCCACAAATGTCGGCCATGCTCCGGTTGACTCGCCGCAAAAGGAGCCACCCGACGAGGCCTCCAAGGACTGCGAGGTTGGCGGGAAAGCCAAACATAACGATTGAGACGTAACTTAGACCGGGCAAGAAAAACAAAGCGAGCAAGAATAGAGCGACTGCTGCCGCGCCGCTCGCCAAATGCTTGACCTTCCCTGCAGCAGTCGGAATGCTCTCAGAGTTTACAGATATTCTCGCCTCCCATGGTCAAGCACAACGCAATTTAGAGCAGGGCTCTAGCTATTTCCAAAGCCTCGCATATGGCATTTTCGCAAATCCATGGTAACAACCGGTTACCGGAAACTGAGACATTAAGCTTGTTGCGGGAACGGAAAAGACTTGGCCATCTCCAGCATGGGATGATGGTACTTTTCGTGGGCGAACTCACGCGCAATCCGCCATCCTTGACGAGAATAGAACTGTACCGCGACCAGATTCGACTTAACGACGCGAAGGCGGCACGTCTGGCAACCGCGAGCAGCTATCTCGGATTCACCTTGTGCGAGCAGTCTCCTTCCGACACCTTGTCGCCGGTGCTCCTGAAGCACCCAGAGGTCATCAACCCACTCCTGGTGCGTTATTATCACCCCGAGAATATTCGCATCAGATGCTGCTACCCATGCCAGCGGCCAGTCCTCGTCTTTGAACTCCAAGGGGACAGGATTCGGAGCGAAAAGTTCCTTAAACGTCTCAGTCGCTACGATCTCTATGAGGTCTCGTACTGAGTCGTACTCGTGGGGTCGCGGTCGCCGGATAGCCACCTCGATGGGCATGCACCTATCTTAAGCTTTTGAAGCAAGTCCCGGTAAACGCGAGGAGCCGGTCAAGGGCCTGAGCCAAAGCGGCGAAGAGGCAGACCCAGGAAGTGGCAGAATGCCAACCAGCGATGGCTGAATTGGAGCTGGAAACGAAAAAGGCTGGACCCGCGGGAAAACAGGACGACCAAAAACGGCGAAATGGATCGGCGTTGACGACCGGACGCGAAATTCAATCTTAAACAGAGAATTGCGGGCAAGGCGGAAAAAGCAGGCCGAAGAACCTGCCCCGGTGACCTTTGCCCAATTTTGTATTCAGGAAGAGAAGCTTCGGGTGCTCAGAAGGCGTCGCGGGTTGATATCTTAAGAATGCCCAGCAGCTGCTACAAAAATCCATCGAAGATCAATACGTCCCTGGTGGGGGCCAGTGTGTCGCGGTTAGCTTCCGGTTCGCAGACAACCCACTCGGAGGAAGCTTCGCAACTCTGACGTTCTCCACTCAGAAGTCTCGCGTACAATCGGCGGCCTAAGGAGAGTGGCAATGTCGAATGCGCTCAGGCTGTTCGTTGCAGTTTTCTTGTGTGTTCGCTGTGTCCCAGCCCAAAACCCCGCGCCGGATAGCGGCGCTAAGCCTGTCGTCCTGCGGAAGAACGATGGCGACCCTCGCACTCGCCGTCCGCGTGAAGGGGTTGCCTCGCCCAGCGGTGATTTCTTACTGAAGATCGGTCCAAAGACCAGTGGGTCGAAGCATCTTCTGCTCTTTACGGAGGAGATCCCGCCCGGCGCAGTTATCCCGAAGCACAAACATCACGCGGAAGACGAGATTCTCTTAATCCAGACAGGCAGCGCTCACGTGTGGCTGGGAGACAAAGAGTACGACGCGCAGCCAGGCGCATTGGTGTTCATTCCCGCTGAGACTTGGATCAGCCTGAAAAACACCGGTACAGAGAACATTAGTCTCGTCTCCATCTGGAACGAGCCGGGCTTCGAGGAAATGCTGCTCTGCGGGTCACTACCGAAAGGGCAGGTGGGCGAGCTTCTCTCTCGCGACGGTGTCAAAAACTGTTACCACCATGGTGATGCGGAATTAGAGATAGTCCAGCCTCTTGCCGACAAGAAGCTGTGAAAAAGAACCAAAGCCGGAGGCGATTGCTGGCGGATGACGGGCAAACCTTCCGCAATCCGGTAAGGTAAGAGTTGCCGACCACTCTTCCAAAATCGCCCCGTCTGTCTTTATCGTGTGCCGCGAACCATCTGAGGCAACAATGCGAAAGCCCGTGCCGCGTACCAGGTCTCGTGCTCTGGAAATATGCCGACCTCGATATTGCTATTCTTCAGCAAGCCAAAATCCGAGTACGCCAAACTCTCCGAGCATCGGCCGTCGACCCTGATTGACTCCCCTCGCCGCTCCACTTAAAATCCCCGCACATGCCCGACCCTCCCTCCCTCATCGGCCAAACCATTTCGCACTACCACGTCGTGGAAAAACTCGGTGGCGGCGGCATGGGCGTCGTCTATAAGGCCGAGGACACCAGGCTCGGGCGCTTCGTCGCTCTGAAATTCCTTCCCGAAGATCTTTCTCACGATGCGCAGTCCCTCGAGCGATTCAAACGGGAGGCCCGCGCCGCCTCCGCCCTAAACCATCCCAACATTTGCACGATTTACGACATCGGCGAAGAATCCGGCAAAGCCTTTATCGCCATGGAATTTCTCGATGGCCTCACCCTCAAACACATCATCACTGGCCAGCCGCTTGAACTGGATCGTCTTCTCGGCATCGCTATCGAAATTGCCGACGCTCTCGATGCCGCCCATGTCGAAGGCATCATCCATCGCGACATCAAGCCCGCCAACATATTCATCACCAAACGCGGGCATGCCAAAATCCTGGACTTCGGACTCGCAAAAGTCTCCGCTGCGACCTTCGCTCCCGCCGGAAAATCCGATTCCACAACGACCGAGGGCGTTGGCCCCGAACACCTCACCAGCCCCGGCACCACACTCGGCACCGTTGCCTACATGTCCCCCGAGCAAGTTCGCGGCAAAGATCTCGACGTCCGCAGCGACCTCTTCTCTTTCGGCGTTGTCCTCTACGAAATGGCCACCGGTACATTGCCTTTTCGCGGCGACACTTCCGGCCTCATCTTTAACGCCATTCTGGAGCGCGCGCCCGTCCCTCCCGTCCGCCTCAATCCCGATCTTCCCTCTTCGCTTGAGCACATCATCAACCGTGCCTTGGAAAAGGATCGCGAACTGCGCTATCAGCACGCCTCCGAAATGCGCGCCGAATTGAAGCGCCTCAAACGCGACACCGACTCCGGCCGTTCCGCCGTCCACTCTGTCGACCTCAACGCCTCCGATCCTGCGGCCGGCCCTGCTCGCCAAGCCGAGCTTGCCCCGCTCGTGTCGGATTCCGCGACGCTCCGATCGGTTTCCGCCATTTCGACCGCAGCCAAGAGTGCTTCCACCTCCGCCGCTACCCCAAGATTCTCCCGCTCTCTCATCCTCGCCACAGCCGCGGGCGTTTTGCTCATCGCCGCTGCCGCCTTCTATTTCTGGCACCGCTCCGCCTCGGCCGCAAAGCTCACCGAAAAAGACACCATCGTCCTCGCCGATTTCACCAACACCACCGGCGATCCTGTTTTTGACGGCACGCTCCGCCAAGGCCTCTCCTCGCAGCTCGAGCAATCTCCATTCCTCAATCTGCTTTCCGACGGACGCATCGCACAAACCCTGAAGCTGATGGCCCAGCCCAAAGACGCCCGGCTCACGCAGGAGTTGACCCGCGAGGTCTGCCAGCGCGCCGCCGGCTCCGCCACCATCGAAGGCTCTATCTCTAGCTTAGGCAGCCAATATGTCCTCGGTCTGCAAGCCGTCAACTGCCGCACCGGCGACCTGCTCGCGCAAGAGCAGATCACCGCGAGCGGCAAGGAGCAAGTTCTCAAGGCTCTCAGTGAGGCTGCGTCCCGTATCCGCGAGAAGCTCGGCGAATCACTGTCGTCGGTGCAAAAGTATGACGCGCCCGCCGAGAACGTCACCACATCCTCCTTGGAAGCACTCCAGGCTTACAGCCTCGGCTATCAGGAGATGATCGTAAAGAACGACACTCTTGCTTCCATCCCTCTATTCCAACGAGCTACAACCTTAGACCCGAACTTTGCCATGGCCTATGGTCGGCTCGGAACCAGCTACTCCAACATTAATGAAGCGGCCCGCGCCGCGGAAAATGTTCGCAAGGCCAACGACCTCCGTGACCGCGTCAGTGAACGCGAGAAGCTTTATATTGCCTCGCACTACGAAGATATGGTCACCAGAAATCTCGAGGCCGCCCGGAAGTCCTATGAGTTGTGGGCGCAGACCTATCCACGCGACAACGTTCCCCCCAACAATCTGGCTATTATCTACGGCCAACTCGGAGACTTCGACAAAAGCATCGCTGCAGACCAGCAAGCCATGAAACTCGACCCGGGAAGCGGGCAGACCTACGCAAATCTGGCAACCGCTTACCTGCAGGCAAATCGTTTGGACGAAGCCGGAGCGACAGCACGCGAAGCTCAGACACGCAATTTGGATTCAGCCGTTAGTCACGCCGTTCTCTATCGGATTGCCTTCCTGCAGCACGATTTGCCCGGAATGAAGCGCGAAGCCGACACCGTGATCGGTAAACCGGATGCCGAAGACCTCATGTTCTCCCTGGAAGCGAATGCCGCCTCCTATACCGGAGAGTTTGCAAAGGATCGGGACCTCCAGCGCCACGCCTTCGAGTCCGCCCAGCGAGCGGGCAAAAGGGAGACCGCAGCCACCTATGCAGCCATCGCTGCCTTCAATGAAGCGATACTCGGCAACATCGAATTGGCAAGGCAGCAAGGGCACACCGCACTCTCGCTCGGCAACGGAAGTATCACCGAGACCTTTTCGGCCATGGCGCTGGCCTTCGCAGGAGAGGTTGCGCAGGCCACCCGGCTCGCTGCTGATCTAGCCAAGCGCTTACCGGAAGATACTATCGTCCAATCCGAATACTTGCCGATGATTCGCGCCTCCGTCGCGCTCGCCGGTGGCAACCGTGATAGAGGTCCTCAAGAAGCGATTAACGCGCTTGCGCCCGCTCTGGCCTACGAATTCGGATTTGACGCGCTCCTCGTGCCCCCTTATCTTCGCGGCGAAGCTTATTTGGCTGCGCACCGGGGTAACGACGCGGCGGCCGAGTGTCAGAAAATCATCGATCATCGCGCAAGCGCCGCCTTTCGGGGGCGTGCTACGATGGCAGCCTTAGCCCGTCTGCAGCTCGGCCGGGCCTACGTGTTGTCCGGCGACACCGCCAAAGCTAAGACCGCCTACCAGGACTTCCTAGCCCTCTGGAAAGACGCCGACCCCGAAATCCCCATCCTCAAACAGGCCAAAACCGAGTACGCCAAGCTGATGTAGCTAGGCGTACGTGGCAGGACCGCAGTGCCAATTCGACAGAAGAGACAGCGTAGTCGCTTTAGTGCAAAACCAATCCAAGGTATTAGGTTCACCTCGGCTGCATTCACGTCACTTTCGACCTCCGATTGATCCCGAGTCACGAGCTAACGGAAGTAGTCAGGCGTGCCAAGAAAGCGGCTCAACTTTTCTGATTTGCCAGGCGTCGGGTTGGGAAGACACAGAGCATGCGACGCGACCCTGCAGGACACGCCTGCATGCTCGAGCCGGCGTGAAGTGCGGAGCCGTGAAACGCCGAAAGGAACATCTGAGTCTTGCAGCCTAACGACTAGGCGCAACGTTGAGGCAAGGGACTAGGGAAACTTCAGACGGAGAAGAAACGCTGCCACGTGAGCCGAAAATACGGAGGGGTCAGAGACGGTACCGAAGATATAAGGATTCCTTTCATGGCAGCGATTCAAGTTTTCCCAAGTCCCGATTACGCGCTAACCGGAGATTTGAAACGTGCGCTTAACTTTGAAACAATCAGCGCTTGGAGCGTCTGCCCTTGCAAAAGTTGCCTATGTCTGCGAATAAGCGCGTCCTACTTTTTTGGGGAATCGGAGCCATTTTAACGGTTGCAATCGCCGGGCTGGCGAGTGTTCTGCCATTTGTCTTTGGACTTTTCACATTGCCCTTTTGGATTCTCCCCGCTTTGGCCGGTTTCGGCGCTCACGACAACATTCTGATGCCGCTTGGTCTATTGGGCGCGAGTCTATTTTACGGAGCACTTTCATATCTTGTGTTCTGGATTCTGGCTGGTCGAGTTTCCACACCTAAGTCCTCATAAACGCTTATCGGGAGTTGACCTGAGGAATGCAACTTCAACAGAAGCCCAGTGTGACTAAGGATTCCTTCAACGCTTAAGGGTACATCTTCCAGTGCCTTTTGAAAGTGACCTCAACCGGCATGCGGACTGGAACAAGCTTGCCGTCTGGGTCCTTAGCAGGCTTGAACCGCCAAGACTGCACTACCACGATTGCAGCACGATCAAAGGCGGGGTCGAGACTATTGACCAGGCGAATCTGCTCAGCCTTTCCCTCGACCGTGATCAGAACAGTCAGAAGGACCTTTCCTTCCGCGCTGCGGCTTCCTTGCCCCATTGGGTATTCTGGAGCGGGGCAATATAAGCACTCCGGCACCGTGACACCGTCAAGCCCAGCCGAATAGAAATCGACGCCAGATTGACCAACTTCGAAGTCATCTCGAAGTACGGGATTGAGATCGTCTTTCATACTGACTTCGAGATAGCTCCTTGCCTAAGGGGTCGCGAAGAATAAGGCTAATCGTCGCCGCGTGCTGATTCACTGAAACAGTGCCCCATACGATCGCGTCAGGGTCGAATCCTGACACCAGTTTCCCAAGAACATCAGGAGTCGAGAGATCGCGATCAGTCCACCCGCCCTTAGCCAGGTATCTGTGAACGTCAACTCTGCTAATGACCACAAAGCCTTTCGCGTTGTCACCCAAGAGTTGGGAGAAAGTGCCAGCAAACCACCGGTCCAAGGCAGCCTGCTTTCCTGAACTGTCCGTAAAATCTGGTACGTAGATTTTGCGTAGCCCCGATCGCGCAATATCCTTCGTCAACTGCTGGGCGAAGGCTTTTCTCTTCTCAACATCGTCGGCCTTTGCCGTCGCCGTGAGCGCGAGGACACAGACAAGAACGATCAGACCTCGGGCCCTGATCAGGTCAAATCCTAGAATGGAATTACGCATCCAAGCATCGTATCTGTCGGAGGTACCCAATGCACGCAGCGTCACGGACGAGGGTTGTCTATCCGGTTACGCAACTTGGCGCGCGTTTCGTCGGGCCGGTCAAGCACGCGGCGCGCCATCGCCACGTCCTCCACGCACACGAGCACCCGAAATCCGAGGCCGCTCCATGCCAAGTGCTGACGCATTCTGCCGGCGGTATCAGCCTGGATCATCGCTTCAATGCCTGAGGACTCGAGAATGCCCAGAGCAATGCCAGAGACGGTACCGAAGATATAAGGATTCCTTTCATGGACTGCCGACCGTCCGAAGCAATGGGAAAACGAGCGCGCAACAATGAGTTCATGTTTGTGGAATAGTCAACGCCGCGTCGTGGGATCGCGCAGCGCGATCGGAGTTCGTCGGACGAGGAAAACCTCATCCGGAACTGTGCGATCGCTGTAACCGCGAGAGAATCACAAATCATTTGGAAGCGGCTGGGGAAATTGAAACACACAGGAAGCATGTTCGCACCAGCGCGCCGTCGAACAGTCGTCGCAGAAACGAGTCGATCGTCAAATGCTCCAGCACGGCCAACGTCTTCAGCCCTGGACCTCAGCCGTTGGTTGGGAAAACATTTCGCAAGCAGAGGCGATCGGAATCGGGATTGCGTTGGTGCGTTCGTGCCGCAACGATGCCGCGCCGAGCACCCTCAAGGAAAAAATAAAATCTATTGTTTTTTCCGGCACTCCGATTCACGTCGTCACCCGGCTGATGCGCCACGCCGATTCCAACGTCACACTGGAGCACTACGCACACATCGTCAGAGATGCCGAGCGCATCGCTTCTGAGAAGTTCTCTCAGCGGATCGGGCAGAACATTACTCAATCGGAGTCAGACTCCGAATTGGAGTCAACTTCCTCGATTAAGTCTGCCTAAAGAAACGACTTGGCGGAAGCGTGTGGGAGTCGAACCCACCATTCGACCCGCGAAGGGCCGAATCGCCGGCTTTGAAGGCCGGGAAGATCACCGGACCCTTTTCGCCTCCGTTGTTGCAAACCCATCGTACGACAAAACTTAGTTGATAAACGAATTCGCCGCCGTTTCGGAAATTGGCTCTGGTGCTACTGTGGTGCTATTCGAAATCCGAGAAACGGCTTCGTGTAGGTTGCTAATGCTCAGGTGCGCGTAACGTTTCGTCATTGCGAGACCTTTGTGCCCCAATAATTCCGCGATGTTTCCGAGAGGCGTCCCTGTTTGTCGGAGACGACTAGCGTAGGTGTGCCGGCAGTCGTGCCAACAGAAGTTGGCGATACCCACACTGCGCACAGCGGGAATAAACCAATGAGCATTCACCGTTAGAGTTTTACCGGCTGCGTTGCGCACTACGCGGCCTCGTCGGTCGCCGCGCGCGCGAAAGATGGCGAGGGCACGCATGGCGACATCGTTTAGGGGGACCACGACCCGGTCGTCATTCTTGGTACTCGGAATGATTGCCACGCGAGATTCTAGGTCAACATTTTCCCATGCGACGAGTTTCGATTGATCCTCGATAAAGTTCTTGAGGGTAGCGGGCGGATTCCTTGATAGTTCGGGTTCGGTCACAAATGAACGCCTTTCTCTTTTCTTCGCCCCAATCTTCTCACAACGAGTGTACTGCCAGAAGACCGGACTGTGATTTAGGATGTAGGGATGCCCAAAAAAAGAGACCTCACTCGTCCATCAGCTGTCCGACAACACTCCCGGCCTTACCACCGCCTCCGGCGGACCGGGTACGGGTCTTCCTGCGTTTACAACAGAGAGACGCGACGGACATTTTCAGGTCGATGGCACCGCACTTGCTGGTTGTGAGCTCGCGTCGCGATGGTCCTTGCGCATCGGCGTGTCGAATCCACAGATTGAAGGTCTGGCATTCAAGATACAGATTTCAAGCGTTCCGCGCCTGGGGATTTATGTGGGATTGGCAGGGACGACTTAAGAAAATTGCCCAAGACTTTGCGGACGGTGAAAAAGCAAAGAAACCGAACATCCTCCAGGGCTAGAGTTTCTTTATCTCTAGGGCTGCGGCTGGCTCTTGCCTTTGCGAAGCTTGCGCCGAATATCCGGCCAGAATTCTTTGACCACGATCGTTATCGTGTCGTATCCCAATTGACTGGCCCACACGCTCGCTGTATTTGACAAAGTCTTGTCAGCGTGCGGATGGTAGGCATAAGTGGAGATTCCCGCGGCCATCGCGCTTCCCACAATCTCGGAATAATTGAACTGACTATTGCCGGAATCAGTTCGGGTAATGAAGATACGGCTTACCGCATAGCCGGTGCGATGCCAGAATCCTCCTTTGCCATCCTGGAAGAAGCGAGGGTCTTGGTGCAGCATGGAAGGCAAAATAGCGCTGGTCCAAAAATTTTCAATCGTGCCGTCGGCGAATGCCGCCCCGTAACGCTTCCCATAGCCTTGGGCACCCTGTCCATAACCGGGTTCGCTATTTTCAGCCTGGCTGACGCCTGCCAGAAATCCATACCAAGGGAATTCGACATAGTCGAAAGTAGAGCGGGCTACGACTTTGAACTTCTGTCCCGCAGTGAGAGGCGGCACCTGCCCAGCGTTCTCCAGCGTCAGAAAATTTGGCAAAGCAAAAAACAGACGGTCCTTGGAGGTACTCTGACCGTGGTCTTGGTCTTTGCTTTCCGGGCTTGTTTGTCCAGGCTGCGTTCGCGGTTGGGCAGATGTGGATGAAGGTGATGTTTGTTGCGGCTGTTGCGCTGGCGCGGTGGATGGCGACGGCTGATTTGGCTGGCTTGCAGCTGGATTGGCGGTCTGGGCCTCGGTTTGCGCATAAGCGTATGCTGCCCAGGTGAAAATGAAGAGAAGGGTCATGCCACTGACGAATATTCCAAACGAACACTTCAAGATGTACCCTCCTGAGGGTATTCCATTGTGGCTTCGATCGAGCTCTCGGAGACTCCAATTCGATCCGCAATTTCCTTGTTCGCAAGACCCTCGAATACACACAGAAGCGCTTGCTGTTCTCGTTCAGTTGCTGTACGGGCCGTGGGTGCCCGCATGAGCCAACACGCGATCACTGCACCTGTGCGCCCTGTGGACCGCGTCGGTGGAGTACGGGCCGCCAAGCTCCGGATTCGCACCGACTGTCCATGAAAATGGCCAACCGCGACTTCACTTGCTCGAAGTCGCTCGTGTCGATGATGTACTCGGCCTTGGGCGGCAGCAGCGTTGTAATTACTTTCTGCGCTCGTCTGATGCGCTCTTCCGTCATCGGATGGGACGCAATAACTTTGGCAATCAAATTGTGTCTGTCTTCCTCTGTTGTTTGGAGCTTCTCAAAGAATTGCACGAATGCCTGCGGATCGTAGCCAGTTGCGTACTGATACTCCAGTCCGAGTAAATCCGCCTCCCGCTCAGCGTCGCGGTTCAACTTCATGGAAGACAGGAAACCGGCAGCCTGCACCGCGAAGCCGGCCGGGCCGCTGCAGAACGACGCACGTCTCCAGATACCCCGGCTTCTGTGGATTCGTGCATCGTGCCGGGCCGCGACATGAGCAATTTCATGGGCCAGAATGCTTGCGAGTTCCGCCTCGCTATCGCTTGTCATGATCAATCCGGAGTTCACGTAAAGGTAGCCGCCGGGCAGAACGAAGGCATAAATTTCATCGGAGTCAATCACCTTGATCGTGAAAGGCAGCTGAGCGTCGGAATGACGAACGATGCTCTGTCCAAGGCCGTTCACATACTCCGTGATCAGCGGATCAGTGATCAGTTTGGTGTGTGCTTCAATGTCTCTCGCTAAGGCAGATCCCAACCGCCGCTCTCGTTCTAGAGAGTACAAATTGCTGCCCGTGCCGATGCCGCGCTGTCCGATGCGATCCACGTCATACTTAGAATTTTGTTTCTTGGATCTTTGACCTGCGGGCGGAATTATGTTGGGTGGAAGGACTCGTTGGGTCCCCGGCCTCTGCTCCACGGCCAAGTAAGGCGATTCCTGTGGCTGAGCCGATGGCACCAGCCCTGAAATATACAGGAGCAAAGCGGAGGTGTCAGCGACAGCGCGAAAAAGACGCGTGCAGGGAAAAACTTTCCTTGTCCTCGAGCGAATCTTGAGAGATTCTGTCATGAACCTTCCACCTAGGAAGAAGATCCAGTTCAGCGCACGGTCGGGAAGCACGTGGGGGAACGGCTGGATTGATTATAGTCTGCGTTTCCGTACGGCCTGCCGAGGTTAACACCACTCTCCAGCATCGGAGAATCTTTTTTTTGGCCGCATAAAGGCTGCTTATGGGGAGGCGCCTCGAGTGCTCCCCAATCGCGTTCCTCCAGGCGACCACTCTCGGTGGACGGATTCGGAAACCAATATTACTACCACTTCCAAAAACGCGGCCAGAATGTAACTTCGACGGACGACGGGCAATGGCCTTCTCACGCCCACAATTTGTCGAAAAAGTAGACGGTCGGTAAAATACCCTGTCACGCGCAGGTCATACAAGGCATTCAGCGCGGATCGCCAGTTCAGTCGCCGGGAAAAAAGAGAAATGCATATCTAAATGGTTACAAGCTATCGAAGCGTTGCCCCAACGCCAGCTTCGAACCCTGTCCGGGTCTGGAATGGGAGCGTCGTCCCCTATACGGGTATGCCTAATCATCAATGCCTAGCGACCCTTCCGCGCGGCGTAGTTTTTGGAACTGCGTAGTACTAAGTAATATTGAGTATTTCGGACGAGGTGCGTTCACGGCTATACCAATACGATGACAAGCGGACGGCGGCTTTGCGAATCTTAATCGTTGACGATTCCGAGACCACGCGTCGGATTTTGCGCGCCATCGTGCTCTCCCGCGATTGGATGGTTTGCGGAGAAGCCGAGACCGGTCGATCCGGCATCACGAAGTTTCAGGAACTCAAGCCAGACCTGGTGTTGATCGATTTAGCGATGCCGGACATTAACGGGATCGAAGCCGCGAAGCGGATGTCAACCCTGAACCCCAGTGTTCCGCTAATCCTTTTCACCGTCCTAGATCTACAAGGATTGGAAAAGGCGGCGCGGGACGCAGGGATTTGTGCCATTGTTTCTAAAGCTCAGGCCTGGAATCTCATCAAGACGATCGAGGCTGCAGTGGATCCTCTCGGCGGCGCCGCCACGCAGCCGAGTCAGTAGGCAGAAACTCTATTGCGCAGTGGTATGCGCCGACCCGGACATGCTTACAAGGCCATTGGTGGGAATGGACACTTCGACCAGGGTGCCAGGATTGGCATTGCGCAGGCGCACCTCTCCTCCAAATTCCTTTACGCGTTGTCTCATGCCGCCGATTCCGATTCCCAGGCTGCCGGGTCGAAATTCGGCTATGTTTTCCGCAATGCCCTTCCCATTATCGCGGACGGTCACGGCAATCTGATCATCCAGTTTGGCGATCGTGACCCAAGCTTTCTGCGCTCCCGAATGACGGAAGACGTTGGTAAGAGCCTCCTGAATGATCCGGAAAATGGCCGTTTCCAATTCCGGCTTGAACCTCGGGAAATTGCCCGGCGGAGCCTCGATCTGAGTATCGATCCCGCTTCGCTTTGTAAAGCCTTCCAAATACTGTTCGAGAGCAGAGCTCAAGCCGACCTCATCAAGTAAAGGTGGGTGTAGGAGATGAGACATGCTACGAACTTGCTGTATCGCCCGATCGATCAGCGCGCTGCTCTCGGCAGCCGCCTTTTCTTTCCACTGCATCGATAGATCCGGCCTCACAATTCCATCCAACATCATTTTCGCGCCACTGAGTTCCTGGCCCAAACCATCGTGCAATTCGCGAGCGATGCGGCGGCGCTCTTCGTCCTGGGACGTGAGCAGTGCGGTTGAGAGTCGTCGCAGTTCATTGTTCAACGTCTCCAACTGACGCGTCTTCCGATGCAGTTCTGCAAACACACTGACCTTCGCTCTCAGGAGCTCGGGAATGACCGGAACGGAAATATAGTCAACGGCCCCGCGCTGGTAACCCTGAACTCGGTCCAAATCAGTGAGGTGCACTGCCGAGATAAAGATGATGGCGGTTTGCTGAAAGCGGGGATGCTGCCGGATCATGCCGGCGAGTTCGAAACCATCGAGTTCGGGCATGCTCACGTCCATCAGGACGACGGCAACATCGTTCTTCAGCAGACACTCGAGGGCCTCGCTGCCGGAATTTGCCTTGATGAGGTTCTCGCCCAATTCGCCGAGAATGACCTCGTAACTCAACAGCTTACCCGGCTGGTCGTCGACCATCAGGATATTCACTTTGTCCTGTGGGCTCATCGTCTCTTTCTCATGCTATTGCACCTCAAATTAGCGATGCAGCCACATACGCAGCGTTGAGAGCAACTGCTCGGTGTTGACAGGCTTGGCGAGGTATTCCGAAGCGCCGGCTTCGAGGCATTTCTCGCGGTCACCCTTCATGGCTTTGGCGGTTAAAGCGACGATCGGCAGGCGGCGGAAATCAGGGTTCTGCCGCATCACTTGCATCGTTTCGTAGCCGTCCATCTCCGGCATCATGATGTCCATCAATACGATGGCGATGTTGGGAGTGGATTCAAGAGTGGTGATGGCTTCGCGGCCGGTGCCGGCGGTGAGCACAACCATGCCGCGGCGCTCCAGAACGCTGCTGAGAGCGAAAATGTTTCGGACGTCATCATCGACGACCAAGACCTTCTTACCAATCAGAGCGTCGTCCGATCGATGTAAGCGATCGAGCATTTTTTGCTTCTCTGGCGGGAGGTCTGACACTACGCGGTGGAGAAAGAGCGCAGTTTCATCGAGCAGCCGCTCAGGAGACTCTACACCTTTGACCACAACGCTGCGGGCCAAAGAATGCAAGCGGGTGTCCTCTTCCGATGAGAGGTCTTTGCCGGTGAAAACGACCACCGGCAAATCGTGGAGCGATGGAGTATCGCGCAGGCGTTCGAGAACATCGAACCCGGACATGTCGGGCAAGCGCAGGTCGAGCACCATGCAGTCGTAGGGTTCTTCCGAGATGGCTGCGAGGGCTTCGGCTCCGGTGGCGGCCACGCTCACTTCGATGTCGTGGTAACCCAGCAATTCGCGAATGCTGAGTTGCTCTGCCGGATTATCTTCAACAACCAACAAGCGCTTGAGACGCGGGGAAGAGTATTCCTTAATTCGCGAGAAGGCGGTATTCAGACCCTCGCGCGTAGTCGGTTTGGTGACAAAAGAGAACGCGCCGCGCGACAATCCGTGCTGGCGGTCTTCGTCCATGGTCAGAATCTGAACGGGGATATGACGCGTGGCCGGATCCTGTTTCAGGTGATTCAGAACGGTCCACCCGAGCATGTCGGGTAAGAACACGTCGAGTGACACCGCGGTCGGATGGAATTCGCGGACCAAACTGAGGGCCTCGCTTCCGCGCGCGGCGACCAGAACCTTAAACCCTTTGTCGCGCGCCAAGTCGCACAATACTCGAGCGTAGTGGGGATCGTCTTCGACGACAAGCAAGATGGGATCGTCGGATTGCAGATTCTCGCGATCATCGGGAACTTGCTCCGGCGCTCGTTCGACTACACTCACAGACGCTAGTTGAGTCGAAGACGGTTGCAACGCTCTGCGATCAGAGATGTTGACGCCCGTCGACGGACCCACATAAGTCTGCGGCAGGAAGAGCGTGAACGTACTACCCACTCCGGGCGTGCTGCGCAACTGGATTTCGCCACCGAGCAGGCTGGCCAATTCGCGACTGATCGCAAGTCCCAATCCCGTGCCGCCGTACTTGCGACTGGTGCCAGCATCAGCTTGTTGGAAGGCCTCGAAAATAATGCGCTGCTTCTCTGTCGGAATACCGATGCCCGTATCCGCAACCTCAAAGCTGATCACCGATGCGGCACGATCCAATACCGGGTGACCATCGCTCCAGCCGGTAGCGGATACCGACACAGCGAGGCGCACCGTGCCATGTTCGGTGAATTTAAACGCGTTCGAAAGGAGATTCTTCAAGACCTGCTGCAAGCGTTTCGAGTCCGTGATGATACTGCGCATCAATGCCGGATCGGTTTCGATTTCGAAAGCCAGCCGGCGATGCTCTGCTTCGTGGCGGAAGGGGCGAGCAATCATTTCCAGCAGGCTGGCGAAGAAAACCTCTTCGGCTTCCACCGACACCGTACCGGATTCGATCTTCGAAAGGTCAAGAATATCGCTGATCAGATTCAGTAGGTCCGTTCCGGCGCCGTGAATCGTCCGCGCGAACTCGACTTGCTTGGCTGTGAGGTTGCCGTCGGGATTGTCGGTCAACTGCTGGCCAAGGACCAGGATGCTATTGAGTGGTGTGCGCAGCTCGTGAGACATATTCGCGAGGAACTCGGACTTGTACTTCGAGGTGAGCGCAAGTTCCTTGGCTTTCTCTTCCACCGCGCGCCGGGCTTGTTCGATTTCTTGGTTCTTGCGCTCGACTTCGACGTTTTGTTCGGCGAGTTGTTGCGCTTTTTGCGCCAGCTGTTCGTTGGTCTGCTGCAATTCAGTCTGCTGCGTTTGCAGTTCGGCGGCCAATTGCTGCGATTGCTTCAGCAACCCTTCCGTCTGCATGGTGGCCTCAATGCTGTTCAGCACGATGCCGATGCTGGAAGTCAGCTGCTCGAGGAACGCAAGGTGCGATGCTGTAAAAACACTCAATGACGCAAGTTCGATGACGGCCTTGACGCGGTCCTCAAATAGAATGGGAAGGACGATGATATTGCGCGGGACGGACTGGAACAGTCCTGAGCGGATCGGGACGGCGTTCGCCGGCAAATCAGTGATCAGCATGCGACGCTTCTCGGCGGCGCACTGACCCACCAAACCCTCTCCGACCCGCAGTTGGTGGCGATGTCCGTTATCTCCACCATCAGCGAACGCAGATAGCAGGACCATCTCGGAAGAATCTTCCGATGCCATCTGGTAGATGACGCCCTGCTGAGCGGCAACCAGCGGCGCCAACTCGGAAAGCAACATGCGGCCTACCGTGGTGAGGTCGCGCTGGCCTTGGAGCATTCCGGTAAAGCGCGCGAGGTTGGTCTTGAGCCAGTCCTGTTCGTTGTTGCGGTCGGTGGTAAGCCGCAAGTTGTCGATCATCGTGTTGATGTAGTCTTTGAGCTCAGCGACTTCGCCGCTCGCTTCCACCTGAATCGAGCGCGTGAGATCGCCCTTGGTGACGGCGGTGGTGACTTCGGCGATGGCGCGGACCTGGTTGGTCAAGTTGTCCGCGAGCAGGTTTACGTTACCGGTGAGATCTTTCCATGTTCCAGAGGCACCCGGGACGTTGGCTTGACCGCCGAGCCGGCCTTCCACGCCGACTTCGCGTGCGACCGTGGTGACTTGATCCGCGAACGTCGCGAGCGTGTCGGTCATGTTATTGATGGTCTCGGCGAGAGCGGCAACTTCGCCCTTCGCGTTCACCGTAAGCTTTTGCGTGAGTTCGCCGTTCGCCACCGCGGTGACGACTTTAACGATTCCGCGGACCTGCTCCGTGAGGTTGGCCGCCATCACGTTAACGTTGTCGGTGAGGTCTTTCCAGGTGCCCGCGACGCCGGGGACCTTCGCCTGACCTCCGAGCTTGCCGTCGGTTCCGACTTCGCGGGCCACACGGGTGACTTCGGCGGCGAACGCGTTCAGTTGGTCCACCATGGTGTTGATGGTGTTCTTCAGCTCCAGAATTTCGCCCTTCACGTCCACCGTGATCTTGCGCGAAAGGTCGCCGCGCGCCACCGCCGTCGTTACTTCGGCGATGTTGCGAACCTGTGCCGTGAGGTTGCCGGCCATTGCGTTGACCGAGTCGGTAAGGTCTTTCCACGTTCCTGCCACACCGGGCACGTTCGCTTGACCGCCGAGGCGCCCTTCGCTGCCTACTTCGCGCGCCACGCGTGTAACTTCGGCCGCGAACGACCGCAACTGCTCGACCATCGTGTTCAGCGTTTCCTTCAACTGCAAAATTTCGCCGCGCACGTCCACGGTGATCTTGCGCGAAAGGTCACCGCTGGCAATGGCCGTAGCGACTTCCGCGATGTTTCGAACCTGGCCGGTCAAGTTGCTGGCCATGAAGTTCACGTTGTCGGTCAAGTCTTTCCACGTGCCTCCGACGCCGGGTACCTGCGCTTGGCCCCCCAGCTTCCCTTCCGTACCCACCTCGCGCGCCACGCGGGTAACTTCGCCGGCGAACGCGTTGAGCTGGTCCACCATGGTGTTGATGGTGTTCTTCAATTCGAGAATTTCTCCCTTCACGTCCACTGTGATTTTGCGTGAAAGGTCGCCGCGTGCCACCGCCGTCGTCACTTCGGCGATGTTGCGAACCTGGCCGGTCAGGTTGCCGGCCATGGAGTTGACCGAGTCGGTCAGGTCCTTCCACGTTCCCGCGACACCCGGCACGTTCGCCTGACCACCAAGCCGCCCCTCGCTGCCCACTTCGCGCGCCACGCGAGTGACTTCGCCGGCGAACGCGTTAAGCTGGTCCACGGTGGTGTTGATCGTTTCTTTGAGCAACAAAATCTCACCGCTGACGTTAACGGTAATCTTCTTCGAAAGGTCGCCGCTAGCGATCGCCGTGGATACTTCGGCGATGTTGCGAACCTGGCCGGTCAGGTTGCTGGCCATGGAGTTGACCGAGTCGGTAAGATCCTTCCACGTTCCAGCGACACCAGGTACAACTGCCTGGCCGCCAAGTTTGCCGTCCGTACCCACTTCGCGCGCCACGCGCGTAACTTCCGACGCGAACGACCGCAACTGGTCCACCATCGTGTTCAGCGTATCCTTCAACTCAAGAATTTCGCCCTTCACGTCGACGGTGATTTTCTTCGAGAGGTCGCCGCGCGCCACCGCCGTAGCAACTTCCGCGATGTTGCGAACCTGGCCGGTCAGGTTGCTGGCCATGAAGTTCACGTTGTCGGTCAAATCCTTCCACGTGCCGGCGCCAGGAACTTGCGCCTGGCCCCCCAGCTTCCCTTCCGTACCCACCTCGCGCGCCACGCGGGTGACTTCACCGGCGAACGCATTGAGCTGGTCCACCATCGTGTTGATGGTGTTCTTCAGCTCCAGAATTTCGCCCTTCACGTCCACCGTGATCTTGCGCGAAAGGTCGCCGCGCGCCACCGCCGTCGTTACTTCGGCGATGTTTCGAACCTGGCCGGTCAGGTTGCCAGCCATGGAGTTGACCGAGTCGGTCAGGTCCTTCCACGTTCCCGCGACACCCGGCACGTTTGCCTGACCACCAAGCCGCCCCTCGCTGCCCACTTCGCGCGCCACGCGTGTAACTTCACCAGCAAACCGGTTCAACTGGTCCACCATCGTGTTCAGCGTTTCCTTCAGCTGCAAAATTTCGCCGCGGACATCCACGGTAATTTTGCGCGAAAGATCGCCACTGGCAATCGCCGTCGCAACCTCCGCGATATTGCGAACCTGACCTGTAAGGTTGCTGGCCATGAAGTTCACGTTGTCAGTCAAGTCTTTCCACGTGCCACCGACGCCGGGCACCTGCGCCTGGCCGCCCAATTTGCCTTCCGTGCCGACTTCGCGCGCCACACGGGTAACTTCGCCGGCGAACGCATTGAGCTGGTCCACCATCGTGTTGATCGTGTCCTTCAGCTCAAGAATTTCTCCCTTCACGTCCACCGTGATCTTGCGCGATAGGTCGCCGCGCGCCACCGCCGTGGTCACCTCGGCAATGTTGCGCACCTGTGCCGTCAAGTTGCCGGCCATAGCGTTCACAGAGTCCGTGAGGTCTTTCCAGGTGCCCGCGACGCCGGGAACGACCGCCTGTCCGCCAAGCTTTCCATCCGTGCCGACTTCCCGCGCCACGCGGGTCACTTCCGACGCGAACGACCGCAACTGATCGACCATCGTGTTGATGGCTTCTTTCAGCTGCAGAATTTCGCCACGCACGTCCACCGTGATCTTGCGCGAAAGGTCACCACTAGCCACGGCGGTGGCCACTTCGGCGATGTTTCTGACCTGGCCGGTAAGGTTGCTGGCCATGGAGTTCACCGAATCGGTCAAGTCTTTCCACGTACCTGCCACACCGGGTACTTGCGCCTGTCCTCCAAGCTTTCCGTCCGTGCCCACCTCGCGGGCCACGCGCGTGACTTCGGCAGTGAACACGCCAAGCTGCTGAATCATGGTATTTACGATGGTTGCAGAGCGAAGGAACTCGCCTTCTAATGGACGCCCATCCACGTCGAGACGCACGGTTTGAGTAAGGTTGCCCTGAGCAACGGCCGCGATGGCGCGGGTAACCTCAGTCGTCGGGCGAAGCAGATCATCTACCAGCGTATTCACCGAGACTTCCATCTCGCCCCACGCACCCTTGGACTGATGGAATCGCGTCCGTTCGCGCGTTCGGCCTTCCTTCCCTACCACTTGCCCGACGCGCTTTAGTTCTCGCGCTATCTGCTGGTTCGACGAAGCGATGTCGTTGAAGGTGTCGGCAAGCTTGCCCGCCAGGCCGGTCCATGAGCTGGGTAGCCGCACAGAGAAGTCGCCGTCCGACATGGTCTGCAGACTGGCCAGGATCACGCCAAGATCGGGCTGCGAGACCTCCCTAACGACCGTCGCGACGCCGGAATCGCTTCTCGTTCGGGTAACGCCATCGGCGTTCGAAGCAGTCTGACCATCTCTCTTCATTTAAGTCCCCCGATGACTCCGACCTCTGCTCACTGCTTTTGGAAACATCTCTCGACTTGTATTGCGCGTAGCCCGCTACAGGCAGAGATCTTCACTGCCTGGGAACCGCCATTCCCACATGTAACGGTGCGACGACCGCGACCTTGTGCATACTCTGAATCATTGAAGCAATACCACGATCGTCTTAGCAGTGCGCTACAGTGTTTTCTGTATAGGTGGGCTAAGGGGTAACTGCCGCAACACACTCCCTCATCGGATCGTGCTTAGAATGGCAACACCGTGGCCGGCCTGCGAGGAATCTTTACTTGGCGTTGTTCCTGCCAAGTGATTTACACTGTTGGGCTTATGAAGACACTAACGCGTCGTCAGTTCACTCGGACCGTCGCAGCCACGGCTGCCACCGCCATTGCTGGCGCCTCGCTGCCACGCATCACCCTTGCTCAACTAGGCAAAGCCCAATCACTTCGCTTCCCGGCCGACTTTACATGGGGCTGCGCCACCGCCTCCTATCAGATCGAAGGCGCCGTGAATGAGGACGGGCGCAAGCCCTCTGTCTGGGACACTTTCTCACATACCCCTGGAAAAACCTTCCAGGGAGACACAGGGGATGTCGCCGACGACTCCTACCATCTCTACAAAGAAGACATACAGCTGCTCAAGAACCTGGGCGTCAAGGTCTACCGGTTCTCGATCTCTTGGTCGCGCATCTTTCCCGACGGGACCGGTCAGCCTAACGAAAAAGGACTGGCCTACTACCAGCGCGTGGTTGACGAATTGCTCCTGAACGATATCCAGCCGTACGTGACCCTGTTTCATTGGGACCTGCCACAGGCCTTGCCCAACGGCTGGCAATCACGCGATACCTCAACGGCCTTCGCCGACTACGCAGCCTACGTTGCGAAGCACCTGTCGGACCGCGTGAGTCACTTTTTTACCACCAACGAGTTTGTTTGCTTCACCGATCTCGGCTACAAAGACGGTAAGTTCGCGCCGGGCCTAACGTTGCCCCCGACGCAGGTGAATCAGATTCGCCACCATGGGGTGCTTGCGCATGGCCTCGGCGTTCAAGCTATTCGTGCTAACGCAAAGTCCGGAACGCGGGTGGGCTTGGCGGAGAACGCCAATGTCTACATTCCCGTCATTGAAAGCCCGGAGCACATTGAGGCGGCTCATAAAGCGACCCGCGAAGGAAACGCACCCTTCCTAACCGCGCTGATGGAGGGCAAGTACACGGACGGCTATCTGCAGCGCGAGGGCGCGAACGCTCCCAAGGTCGCACCAGGCGATATGAAGGCCATCAGCAGTCCGCTCGACTTCGTCGGTCTCAACGTGTATACCGCAGACTACGTCCGGGTCGACGCCTCAACCTCCGGATACGCAATTGAACAGCGCCCAACCTCGTACCCGCACATGGCTTCGCCGTGGATTAACATCGACCCCGAAGCACTCTATTGGGCCATTCGCAACCCCGCCGATCTTTGGAAGCCCAAGGCGCTCTACATCACTGAAAACGGTTGTTCCTCCGACGATGTGATCAATGCCAGCGGACACATCGAAGACACCGATCGCGTCATGTATCTTCGCAATCACATCACGCACATGCACCGCGCCGCGTCCGAAGGCTACCCTGTAAAGGGTTATTTCCTCTGGAGCCTGCTCGACAACTTCGAATGGGCCGACGGCTATAGCAAGCGATTCGGCCTTCACTACGTGGATTTCAAGACGCAAAAGCGGACGCCCAAACTCAGCGCTGAGTGGTACCGCGAAGTGACTCGCAGCCACACCGTGGTATAGCGGCCCGGGGGTCGGCCGCTCATACGACGACAACCATTCCGTTTGCCCACGCGTCGCGTCGAAACTCGTCGCCTGAAACGACCAATCAGTTCGAGGATGATTGACTTCGGCTCTCGGAAAAGGACGGCGCCGCCTCCATGCGGAATTGGCCATACGCTTACCTGGAAACCATGAAGGGCGATTCGGACATCCGAGGTCGCGTCGGGTTCAAACCAGCGGCGCGCGTCGCGAAACTCGATGTGCCAGTATGGCGTTGTCAAAGCATCCAATGCCCGTAAGTGTTGCCAGATGTCGCTTACGGGAGTTTTCCAGAATGCAGATCGGTATCGACAGCTTCGCTGCAGCCATCTCGGACCCTGCCACGGGTATAACCCTGAGTCCTGCCGAACGCTTGCGGGACTTGCTCGACGAAATCGAGCTCGCCGACAAGGTTGGACTCGACGTCTTCGGTATTGGCGAACATCACCGCCCGGAGTTCCTCGATTCGGCTCCCGCAGTGATTCTGGCGGCGGCCGCTACCCGGACAAAAAATATTAGACTGACCAGCGCCGTCACCGTGCTCAGTGCCGCCGACCCGGTGCGCGTCTTCCAGGAATTCGCCACGTTGGACCTGATTTCACAAGGCCGCGCGGAAATCGTTGCGGGTCGAGGCTCATTCGTCGAGTCCTACCCGCTATTCGGCCTCAAGCTGGAAGATTACGATTCCCTTTTCGTGGAGAAACTGGAACTGTTACTGGCCATCCGTGACAACACGCACGTCCACTGGTCCGGCAAGCATCGCCCGGCGCTGACTGGGCAGGGTATTTATCCGCGCCCGTTGCAGAATCCACTACCCATCTGGGTGGGCGTGGGCGGCACGCCCGAGTCCTTTGTACGTGCAGGTATGTTGGGACTACCGCTGATGGTCGCCATCATCGGCGGCGAACCGCATCGCTTTCGACCGCTCATCGAGCTTTATCGCACCGCGGGCCGGCGCGCGGGCCATTCGGCGGACAAGTTGACGATTGGTTTGCACTCCATCGGCTTTCTGGGGGACACGACTGATCAGGCGGCGGACGATTTTTATCCAGGCTATGCGCATACCTTCACGGAGATCGGTAAGGAGCGAGGTTGGTCGCGGACCACTCGAGCGCAGTTCGATGCGACGCGCGGGCCCAAGGGGGCACTTCTGATCGGCGACGCCGAAACCGTTGCGGAAAAGATCCTCTATGTGAATGAAGCTCTCGGCGGGATCTCGCGCATTACGTTTCAGATGGGGGTGTCGACGGTTCCGCATCAGAAGATGACGCGCGCCATCGAGATCCTCGGCACCCGTGTGGCTCCGATGGTACGCAGTGGCGTGGCCGCCGCTTCGGCCGGTGCCTGAGCCCGTACAATCTTGTACGGTTCTCGATTCGCTTGCAGGCCCCGCGCCGCAACAAGCTGCAATCGCGATTCCTGCGTCTAAATGCCTGTCGGCACGCTTTCCTCCCGGAAAGGCGCAAATGTGTTCGGCGTGACATTTGTTTCGGCGTAATACTAAATCTCTGATCGTTTGCGTCGCTGAGAGTGAGGTGCTGAATCGTGGACTTCCCGAGCCTGAGTGCGCGTTTGCTGACCGATCCTCCAGGTGTGATCGATGCGCCTGCCTCCTGCGATCCTCACGTTGTCGTTCACGTCGGACCTTCCGTGAAGATCGAGTGCAAGCGCGGAGGGAAAACCCACCGCGGCACTGCGATCCACGGAGACGTGGATATTGTTCCGGCGTATACCGAGAGCCGGTGGACGATATGGGAAAGCGACACGGCCCTGATTGTCCGCATCCCCCGGCACTTGCTGACCAACGCCGCGCAAGAGTCAGGCGTCGATGCCGCGAAGGCACAGCTCGTCAATCGTTTTCAGATCAGAGATCCGCAAGTCGAACAATTGGCGTGGGCACTCAAAGCGGAGATGGATAGTAACTATGAGTCCGGGCGCTTGTACCTGGACAGTTTGGGCACGGCGCTGGCTTCGCGTTTGCTGCATCGTCATAGTTCCATATCACGAACCAAAACGACCGGTTCCAAAGGCGGGCTGCCGGGCGCGAAATTACGCCTCGTCCTCGGCTACATCGAAGACAATTTAGGAAATAGCCTCTCCCTTCCCGAGATCGCGGCGGCGAGTGGTTTGAGCGTCTCGCATTGCCAGCGAGCATTCCGCCAGTCCCTGGGTGTTTCCGTTCACCGGTACGTGATTGGACGGCGGGTGGAACGCGCGGAATCACTCCTGGCGCAAGAAAAACTATCGATCGCCCAAATTGCGCTCGAGGTCGGGTTCTCCCATCAGAGTCACCTGGCCGCTCACATGCGCAGGTTGCGAGGCCTCACTCCGTCCAGGAAGCGCCAAATGGCCCGGTAAGGTCTGTCTCCAAGCCGAATCTGCTCTTTACGCCCCGAATCTGAGCGACCCGTGCGCGCTGTGGTCCGATACTCGCGTTATGGCAAACGTAATACCCGGAATCTTGCTGGGAGGGATATCCTGCGCCATTCTCGATGGCGCGGCCTCGACCATCCAATTCGCCTTGCGGGGCGTGAATCCCTCTCGTGTATGGCAGGGCGTCGCCAGCGGTCTGTTGGGACCTGAAAGCTTTCGGCACGGGACTAGATCTGCGGTTTTGGGTTTGTTGTGCCACTTCCTGATTGCCATGGTTGCGGCCATAGTTTTCGGTCTGGCAATCCACTATGTCCCCTCGCTCGTCCGGCATTACTTGCTATCCGGCGCACTATACGGCGTGATTGTATTTCTGTTTATGAATCTGGTGGTCATCCCTTTGTCAGCGGTGCCGAAGAGACCTCTCACCTTGAGCGGCGTAATGAAGCAGGTGCTCATTCACATTTTCTGCGTAGGGCTGCCCATTTCCTTGGCGGCCAGCCGGTTTTGGAGATAATAAGGTCGGGAGGAACGGAGCAGCGAACAGAACGGGTGGCGTTCAGGCCCGCAATTCAACTGCGGCAGTTTGCGTCCGGATCAACGCTGCCACCAGATCATAGAGCGCCCCGCTCGTGCATACCTCGTAGTACGGGTGGCTCGACGCCATGCCGATCGCGCCATCGGGAAGTAGTTCCCGGGCGAGTCCTTTGCGCAGCACCAACAATTCTACCGAGTCTCCCAGAGGCACTTCGCCGTAATGCAAGGTCACGTTTTCCTTGCCCCACGGCATATCCAGCTTGGTCTCGATCGAGTCCAGTGAAATTTCCTCGGACAATTTCTGAAAGCCTTCCTCGTTCAATTCGATCCCGTTCATATTGAAGCGGACTAGGAATTCGTCCAACTCCTCCGCTGACGCCCCTTCCATGGCGGTCAGAAATTGATAGACCGAGAAAAGCGTTTTTTGCCCGGTCATGAGCCGCTTCGCGATCTTGGCGCATCCCGACAGCCGGTCGGACAAATTCAAAGCTTTGGAGATCATGATGCGCGAATCGCCGTCGGTCCAATACGTTGGCGCCGATCCTTGAAAGGCCACGCCAATTCCCAGCTCCAGCGCGGGCAGATCCGCAGTCGCCGCGCGATCGTTGTAGGAATTGCACACGGCCAGAATCTGCCGCGACAATATGCATGCCTTGGCGACCGCCCGCGCATACGCCCGGTTCGAATCTGTTTCAAAAATGGCCAGGATGATTGCATCGCCCTCGATAAACACTTTCTTCGCGGAGTAGCGATCCAGCAGCTTTTTCACCGGCTCATGCAAATTCAGGCTGAAATGCGATGCAGGACTCAGTCCCCGCGACAACAGATCCTGCGTCATCTTGGTCGAACCTCGCACGTCCGCTTTGATGATCACGTGCGAAACCACTTGGTCCTGCTGAGGTTTCGCTTCTTCCTGCAGCACGCACTCGTACAGACGATTGTTCAGCCGCGACAACTCGCGCGCCTGCTCGGTCGTCACCAGGTTAATTCGCTCCATGCAGGTCGTCAGGTGCTCCGCATTCCGCAGATCGCGCCGAAGCCTCAGAAAATCCCCGGTAAAGCGCACCACGAAGCTCAATTTCTCATCGCGCGAAAAGCGCCTAATTTTGCGAGACAACTCTTCGATAGGCTTCAGCGATAATTGCCGCGCGGGTACCTGTTTCAGTACCCCCTCCATGCGCTTCAGCTCTTCTTTGGAGACCAATGCTTTGCGAAGCTGCTGTAAGTGAACGGGCGGGCTGTACTCTGCGGAAATCGCACGAATCTCATAACTCGCCAGAACGTGATAAATGATTTCCTGCTGCTCCAATCGCTCCAGCAAATCCGCGAGCAGTTTGCCGCGAAGCGTTCCGTCTCCCTCCGACACCGGCGTGGAATCGAATAGCCGCTTGGCGTTTTCCGGATCGTTCAGGTAGTCGCCCAGCCGGCCCTTGTAATCTTTTGTCAGGAACTCAAGCTTTTGCTTGGCCGCCTCGATCTGCGGCCCAAATTCTTCCAACTTTACTTCCTGATGCTTCAGTCGAGCTTCGACGTCGCTCAACGACGCTTTTAGATCCGAAGGGTCTGCGGAATTCAAAAACTTGTTCAAGAAGCTGTCGCCACGGTCGAGTCGCTTTCGCAAGCTCTCGCGCTGCTCCGAAAGGTTCGCGATCTCGTTGCGCATGGCCTGCGCAGTTTCCATCAAGGCCCGGTGCGCTTGGGTCGCCTCTGTATACGCGGAATCCTGCGTGATCGCCACACCCGCATCCTGCAGGAAATCCTGAAACAACTCGTCCATCGCTTCGAACCGGTCCGGATCGCGCACGTAATTGCCCAGCAGGACGTAATGTTCCAGAAAGAAGACGTCGTCCTTGCCGCCGTCCAGAAACACCAGCCGGTTCTTCAGTAGTTCGTACAGGAGCGAGAAATCTTCGCCAAACAAAGCGCGGCGCGCCTTCGACACTACATTGTCTTCCGCGTCCGCCAGAATCTGGGCCACCTGCTGGCCCACCCCTCGGACCACCACGCGCCGTGACGACTGTAGCTCCGACAACCGCGATTTGATCACATGCGCCTGCTGGCTCCGCTCGAAGTTTTCCCCGCGCTGGCGGATCCACTCCTTGCCCTCCAGAATCAGGTTCGCGAACTGGTTGCCGATTTCCAGAGTCAGAAATTTCAGTAGAGCTAGCCGGAAAAGTAGATCGATCTCAATGTTTTTCTGATACTTGGCTTGTGTCAGCGCGCTTTGCAGCAGGTCGGTAAGCAGCTTCCGGAACGCGGCATTGTCCAGGGCCTTCACAGGGCGCAACTCGATGCCTGGAAAATACGTTGCTTTGGTGCTCTGGCGAATCAGTTCGAACAAATATTCGCGCGAGGCCTGGACGAACTTCGGGCTCAGGAACACATCGTGGTGGATGTTGTCCACACCGATGGCCAGCGATCCCAACGGGATCGTGGTGTTATAGCTCTTGAGCTCGATCCGGGCCTCTTCTGTCAGGCTGGGCGTAAGCATCTCGTAGGCCATGTAGTCTCGCCAGAAGGGCTTTTTCCAAACTAGCAGCGGGAGGACAGGCGAGCAATAGCCAGTGGTACTGGCGTTGGCCAGAGAGTTAGCGGATACGTTTTACGGCCGCAGCGAAAAGCCTTACAAGACCAAAATTCGCCGGGAATCTGCCCCCAAATGCTCCAGCCGCAACCTGACCTGCGGCCACGGAGACTCCAGTGGGAACTTCTCGGACCATTCCAGGATCACCACGGCCGGCGTGGCGAACACATCCTCGAGGCCCAACGTCTCGAAATCGGGAAAATTCTCAATCCGGTAAAGATCGCCGTGATAAACCTTCACCTCACCGCCATATACGTGAACTAGCGTAAAGGTTGGGCTCGTTACTTCATCTTCAGACGCAGCCCCCAGTCCCGCGACAATTCCCTTCGTTAGGGTGGTTTTTCCGCTCCCGAGCTCCCCTGTCAGGAGCACCAGCACCGGCGCTTCCAGCCGTTCTGCAAATTCCCTGCCCCACTGGATCGTCTCTTCCGCCGATCGCGTGATGACCTCTTCACCCACGCCGCTGCAACTCCTGCAGGAGCCTGAGTCGCGCTTTTGGCACCGCGCGGGCCACATCTCCGGCCACGACCCCCGACAGTTCCGTACCCTCGGCCGCCACCTCCGCCGCCGCTCCATGCAAATACACGCCAAGCGCCAATACTCGCACCCAACTGTCCGTCTTGAATTGCCCGGTGAGCGCTGCCAGCACACCGGTCAGCACATCGCCAGATCCACCTTTGGCGAGCCCTGCATTGCCGGTGGTGTTTATGAACGTTCGCCCGTCGGGAGCAGCCACGATGGTGTGCGACCCCTTCAAGATTACGTGCACGTCCCATCGCTTCGCCGCTTCCTGCGCGGTCTTCACGCGATCTTCCTGCACTAGTTGCGTCGAACTCTTGAGCAAACGCGACATCTCCCCCGGATGCGGCGTAATCGCAATGAACTTGCCCTTCCGTTCGCGAAGTTCGTCGGCGCGGCCCGCGAACGCATTCAGGCCATCGGCATCAAGGATTACCGGGAGTTCCGTACTCTGGACGATGGACCGGATGAATTCCTGTGTCTCTGAGTTTTGTCCAAGTCCCGGACCGATCGCCATCAGAGTTTTTCCTTTTTGAATCCCGGCAAAGCTCTTACTCGCGAGATTAACGCGAGAAGCCGTTCCGTCATCCGTCGAAACCAGTGGTTCACTCATATATTCCGGGTGCGCCGCAGCCACGATGGGGAGCACAACGTCCGGAGTCGCCACCGTCACTAGCCCCGCCCCCGCGAACAAAGCCGCACTTCCCGACATAATTGCTGCACCACTCTTACCGAGCGATCCCGCTACGACCAGGATGTGCCCGTACAGACCCTTGTGGCCGTCCGTAGCGCGCATCAGCGGCAAATTCGCAAATTCTTCCGGCTCCGCCCACCGCAGAATGCCTTTGCCAACCTCTTCTACCAGCCCAGCCGGCGAGCCGATGTTCACCACGTGCAGCGAGCCGACGGCAGCGGAATCCCGAGACACCAATTGTCCGACCTTCGGGGCCGTAAACGTCACCGTGTGATGCACTTTCAATACCGGCCCTTCGGCCGCCGCTCCGTCGGAGGGCAAGCCAGAAGGTGTGTCGACGGCCAAAATCATTGCGGGACGCGCCGCGGTCGCCTCATGTGAGATCCGGTTGACATCCTGAATCGCGTGTCCGATCGCGCCGGTCGCCGTCCCGCGAAACCCCGTGCCGAACATGGCGTCCACGATCGCGTCCGCGACCGCAACTTCGGACCACACCGCTTCCCACAAGTTCTCATCCGGTACCGTCACTACCTCGCCGCCGAGTTCCCGCCAACGGTGGAAATTTGCCGCGGCATCCCCGTGCAACTCCTCCGGTCGTGCGAATAGATACACGCGAACCTGTCTGCCCGTGCCGTGAAGGTGCCGCGCCGCGACAAATCCGTCCCCGCCGTTGTTCCCCTTGCCGCACAGTACGCAAATCCTTCGAGGCTGAATTCCAGCGCCTTCGGAAATCTCGCGGAAAGTCTTCGCGACGCTTCGTCCCGCGGTCTCCATCAATTGCAAGCTGGGAATTCCAAGGCGCTCGGTAGTCAAGCGGTCAACTTCACGCATTTCCGCAGCGGTGAGAACTTTCATGGCAAGTTTGAAAAACGTGTGGTGCAGCCATTCTTGGTAGCGCCGGCATCTTGCCGGCTCCGTGCCAGCCGAGCCCGCGGCCCCCTGTTCACCCTGAGGTTCAAAGGGCGGCCTTTCCCAGCTCCAACAATGCCGACGTGACCGACCAGATCAAAGCATCCAGCCGCCGCTGACGTTCACGACTTGACCGGTCACATACTCCGCTTCTTCGGAAGCAAAAAACGCGACCGTATTCGCCACGTCCTCAACGGTAGGTGGCCGCCCAATCGGAAACCGCGCATCCCGAATGCGCCGCGCTTCGCTCAAAGTCAGCTCGTTCTCATCAATGCTCGACGGGTTCACCACGTTGACGGTAATCCCGTTCTTCGCTTCTTCCAGCGCAAGCGATCTCGACAACGCCACCACCGCCGCCTTGGCCGCCGCGTACGCGGAAATCTTCGCCTGACCAAAAGCTCTCTCCGCCCCCACCGCACCCAAATTAACAATCCGGCCCCACCGCCCGCGCCGCAAATGCGGAAGTGCCGCGCGGCTCACGTACAGTACTGTCATCAGGTTCGACGAAATCACATTCCGCCAATCTTCCAGTGAAGACTCCGCCAGCGTCCCCCACCGGAAATCACCCACATTGTTCACCACGATATCGATCCGCCCGAAGCGGTCCACAACGGTGCGCAACAGCTCCTCGGAGCGCGCCGCATCGTTAATATCCGTCTCCACCGCCACGCAGTCCGCGCCCCGCTCTTGTAACTGACGCAAAGTCTGCTGCGCCGCCGTTTTATTCGAGCGATACGCGATCGCCACCCGCGCCCCGTCCTGCGCAAGCTTCACCGCAATCCCGCGCCCGATCCCGCGGCTCCCACCCGTGACCAGTGCCACCCGATTTTGAAGCGCCATTCCTCTCCCCGAACCAACGCCGTAAAGGCGATTCAGTATATCTTAGGCGACAGCGCTCAAGCATGCTGACTGTATTGGCAGGCCCGGGGGGTTGGTCGGGGTCGAGTCTTGATTCGTAAATGCGGAACCAACTCGGCGCTACGCGACAACGCACCAAGTCAAAAAAATACGCAGCCGCGCGTCAATCCCGCAAAGCGCGCCCGGGATCGGTCCGTGCGGTCCGCGAGGCCGGCAAAATACAAGCCACCACCGAAGCAAGGGCCATCACCACCAGCGCAGATCCAAAAGCCAGCGGGTCGCGGGGACTCACCCGGTACAGTAGGTTCCCCAGTAGCCGGGTCGTTCCGAGTGCAGTCGCAGCCCCGAGAAGCACGCCGACTCCGGTCAAAGCCAAGCCATGCGACATAACCTGCCGCAACAGAGTGGACGCACTCGCGCCTGTCCAGGTAGGGTGAGCTACCGCAGACGCGCCACGATCACCGTCATATCATCCGCCTGCTCCGGCGTCCCCGCCCACTCCTCCGCGGCGTTCATCAACGCCTCCGCCACTACGCGTGGCGGCGACGCCTGCACGTACACCGCCGCTTGTTGCAACCTCTTGATCCCAAACTCTTCGCCATAAACGTTCTCGGGTTCCACCAAACCGTCGCTGTATCCCACCAAAAGCGAGTCTCTCGGCACCAAGACCTTGCCCTCTTCGTAATCACATTCTTCCGCGACTCCCAGCACCATCCCGCCCATATCCAGATGCAGCGCCGCATCTTTCGATATCAGAAACGACGGCAGATGCCCCGCATTCGTATAACGCAGCGTTCGCGTAGCGCTGTCGTACACCGCAATAAAGAACGTAGCAAAACGATCGTCCCCGGTGTTGCGCACCAGGTGTTTGTTCAGCCGCGAAACCAGTTCCGCGGTACTCATGCTCTCGCTGCCCTCGGCCAGCATCTGGCTGCGCAACGCCGCCTGCAAGCTCGCCATCAATAGCGCCGCGGAAATTCCCTTCCCCGATATATCCGCCACTACAATGGCCAGATGTGTGGGGCTCAGTTGAATGAAATCGTAGTAGTCTCCGCTGACCGACCGCGCCGCCTTGCAAATCGCCTCCATCTCCACGCCGGGCACCACCGGCAATTTCTGCGGGAACAGCTGGTTTTGCACCTCGCGCGCGATGGAAATTTCATTCTCCAACCGCTGCCGCTTTTTCTGTTCCTCGATCAACCCGCTGATTGACCCCGTCATCAGGTTGAACGACTCCGCCAAAACGCCCAGCTGATCGCGCCGTTCGATGCGCACGCGATGCGTCAAGTCCCCGCTCTGCACGTATTGCGTGGCGTGATAAAGATCCGCGATGGCCTTGGTGATCTGCCGCGTAAGCACCACACCGGTAATGAACGCCGCAATCCAGATCAAAACAAAAAACGTCGCCAACACCGCGAATAAAGTCCAATAAGAATCGCGCAGTTCCCCCAAGGTACTGAACATCCTGCCGTTTAAGCGCGTAGGCCGCGCGCTAAACACCGCAAAAACCGGCCGCGGCTTCCCCACCGCTCCATCCCGTCCCACAAACACGGAATCCTCCAGCCGGGAAACCACGTTGACCGACGGGTCGATGAAAAATGCCGGCGGCTGCAGCGACCGGTTGCGCGCCACGATGCGTCCCGCGGTCTCATACTGCGCGCCTCCGGTTGAATAAATCACCCCGTGCGGCGGGCCCCCATTGTAGGGCTGAGTCAGGTTCAATTGAATCGCTCCCAAATCGGGCGCGATCGTGGCCAATAGGTCTTGGTTGACCGGCACTCGTAGCCGTACGATTCGCGTTCCATTGGGTACGCTTAGTTCCCGCAAGCTCACCAACGACAAGCTGCCATCCTCCTGCAGCAAGCCCGCAAAGAACTTCCCGCCGGGCCTCGTCACCTTCCTCAGCAAGCGCGTGTCATTCGAAAACTCGATGCTCAATCCCAACAACTCTTGATCGTGCACCGCGTGCGACTGCGCCGCCAGTACTCGCTCCAGCTCTTCCTGCGTCACCCCGCGCGGCACCGCTTCATGGGCCGCCGCGATATGCTGCGCGATGTCGGTAATCATCTCGATGCGTCTGTGGAGGTCTTCGTAAAGCAGGTAGGCCCCGAGTTGCGAATACAAAAACTGCCCGGCAAGGACCATGAACGTAATGATCAGCAGGACCGGCACCGCCGCCATAAACAAGTACGCGACGATCAACCGATTCCGCAGGCTCCAAAGCAGCCGGCCGCGTCCCCAAGCGACCACCCGAAAGATCAAGTACGCCCCGGAGACCACCGCCAGGAATTTGACGAAGCTCAAGACCGCGCTGCGAACGTCCACCGCAGAAGCAGTTCCGCCCGCCAGCAGTACCACCAGCGCAACCACATCAAGCCGCGACAGGCGGTTCCACAGTTCTCGACATTGTTGAAGGACAGCGCTCATCAGTTCCCAGGCAGCCTGGACAGAAGCACTACTCTACCTGAAGAACCCCAGCCCACCGAGCGTGAAGCGATAGCGCTGCCAGCCCCAAAGACTTTCTTCCCGAGCCCACCGTGACAGCAATCCCTAGGGCACCGCGCCGCCGTCCCCAGGCAACCCCCAAGAAACGTTAAGCGGAGCTTGTTTTATCTAGTATAAACGGCTAAAGGAGATACGGACGCAACTTCAGCGGAATCAATAAATTGCAGACTCTTCGCAAAACAACGGAGGGTGTACCCGAGAACCGCGAAGCACAAGCGAAAGGTCGTTTGGCCACTCCCCAGGAAATGGCGGTCGGTCTCTCGCGTTTACTTCGTCTCCGGGTTCCTCACCCGGCTGTGATACTGGCTATAGGTAAAGTAGACGACCAATCCAATGACCAGCCAGATGATCAACCGCGCCCAGTTGACCCATCCCAGCTTGTACATCATGTAGCCGTTGAACAGGATTCCTAGGATCGGCACCAACGGGACCCACGGAGTCCGAAAAGGCCTCGGCTGCTCCGGATTCGTGTTCCGCAGCACCATCACCGCGATGCACACGATCACAAAAGCCAACAGCGTCCCGATATTCACCATTCGCCCGATATCGTCGATCGGCGTGATGCTTCCTACGATCGCCGCAAGTAACCCGACCGCCATGGTGTTCTTGTAAGGAGTGCGCCACTTCGGATGAACCGCAGCAAAGAACTTCTTCGGCAACAACCCGTCGTTGGCCATGGAATACAACACGCGCGTCTGACCCAGCAACATCACGAGCATTACGCTCGTCAAACCAGCAAGCGCGCCCAACGTAATAATGTGCGAAGCCGTCGTCAGCCCTCGATCCAGGAACGCCCGCGCCACCGGTGCCTCAATATTGACATCCTGCCAGTGCACCATGCCTGTCAACACGCCCGCGACCATGATGTACAGGGCGGTGCAGACCAGCAGCGAGACGATGATTCCGATCGGCAGGTCGCGCTGCGGATTCTTCGCTTCCTGCGCCGTGGTCGAAACCGCATCGAAACCAATGTAGGCAAAGAATATGTAAGCCGCCCCAGCGCCGATTCCGGAAAATCCGTACGGCGCGAAACTGTGCCAGTCACTTCCCCAGTTCGCGGTCGAAATGTATCTCGATCCCAGGCCGATCACGAACAAGACCACTGAAACCTTGATCACCACGATTGTGGCATTGAAGCGGGCACTTTCCTTAATACCGATGCACAAGATAAATGTAATCACGAGGGCGATAATGAACGCTGGCAGGTTAAATCCAATTTCCGCTCCGAAAATCCTGGGCGCCGCCATCAAATCGTGGGCCCTCTGCGCCAATTCAGGAGAGTGCGCCGCGGTGATCATCATCACGCGATCGAGAAAGGCCTGTGTGCCGGGCACCAGATTCGGGTCGAAAGCTTGCGCCATCTGGCGCGCCACCAGATTTTCCGCGGTGCGCAACGCTGTCCAGTGGTCATAAGCGAGCCACAATGGCATCTTGATGTGAAAAATGTTGAGCAGTTCGATGAAATGGTTCGACCAGCCGGAAGACACTGTGCTGGCGCCCATTGCATATTCCAGCGTGAGGTCCCAGCCGATAATCCACGCAAAGATTTCACCGAGCGTAGCGTAGGCGTATGTGTAAGCGCTGCCTGCCAGCGGAATCATGGCCGCGAATTCCGCATAGCACAGCGCGGCAAACGCGCAACCCATTCCGGACAGCACGAACGACAGCATCAATCCGGGCCCCGCATAGTGCGCGCCCAAGCCCGACAGCACGAAAATTCCCGCGCCGATCACCGCGCCGACACCCAAAGCCGTCAATTGAAACGGACCCAGCGTGCGCTTGAGGCTGTGCACCCCCGTTTCTGTCGCCTCCTCCATCAACGCACTGATCGGCTTCTTGGCAAACAGGCCGCCCATGCCTAGCCTCCTCGAGAACACCGAACCACACTGCTACGTTTGAACTCCTAAGCCCGCGCGCGCTTCCCCACCCGCGACCACACCAGGTACACCGGCACGCCGCACAGCACAATCACCAAACCCGGCCAGGCCGTTTGCGTCTTGTACAACAGCAACACAAACATGATCGCCAGCGCCGCCACTATATACATCAAGGGTACGAAAGGGTAGCCGAACGCACGATACGGCCGCTCCAAATTCGGACGCTTCACGCGCAACACGAAAATACCAGCGATGGTCAGCACATAGAAACTCAAAGCTGAAAACACCACATAGTCCAGCAAGTCGCTGTACAGATTGCCGTAGGTAATCAAGCCCGTCGGGCCCACCCGCTGGGTACGCAGCACAATCAGCACGATGATCCACACGCCCTGGAAGAGCAGCGCGCTGGCCGGGACGCCCTTCTTATTCAGCGTGCCCGTCGAACGAAAAAACAGTCCATCCTTGGCCATGGCGTAAGAAACACGCGCTCCCGCCAAGATCAAGCCGTTGTTGCAACCAAACGTGGAAATGATGATGGCCACAGCCATGATCATCGCGCCTGCCGGACCAAAAATCGCGCTCAGCGCTGCGGTCGCTACGCGATCATCGGGCGCGTTCTGGATCCGCGAAAGAGGCAGCGCGCACAAATAGGCGACGTTTGCGAGAAGGTACAAAGTGATGACAATCAACGTGCCGAAAGCCATCGACAGCGCCACGTCCCGCTTCGGATTCTTGACCTCCGCGGCGGTAAACCCGATGTTGTTCCAGGCATCGGCAGAAAAAAGCGAACCGACCTGCGCCACGCCAAACGCCACAAACAAACCAAACGCTCCGCTTGCCGCCGTCACCGTCGGAATCATCGACCGCAAGAAATTCGCGCCGGGCTCGATGGGTTGCGCGCCGCGTACCGCCCACATGTGGCCAAAATTGTCGGCAATCGCCGCGGCATTTCGCCCGACGAAGATGCAGAGAAAAATCAGCCCCAGAAGAGACAGTGTTTTTGCGCTCGTAAACACATTTTGAATCAGCTTGCCCAACCGCACGCCCTGCATATTCAAGAACGTCAGAAACACGATCATCAGCACTCCGACCAACTGCTGCACCGAAAGGCTGATCGCATACTTGGATCCCAGCGCAATGGGCGGAACGATCCAGGTGCTACCCGAAATTGCAGGAAACAAAACGCCGAGATAGCGCGCGAAACCCACCGCCACCGCCGCAATCGTTCCCGTCTGGATGACAAGAAACAAAGTCCAGCCGTACAAAAAACCCCAGAGCGGCGAATACGCTTCTCGCAAATAGATATATTGCCCGCCCGCGTGCGGAAACAGCGCCGCCAGCTCGCCGTACGAGAGAGCAGCGGAAACCGTCAACAATCCGGTGATGACCCAGGTGAGGAGCAACCCGCCTGACGAACCCGTCTGGCGCGAAATGTCCGCCGCCACGATGAAAATTCCCGAGCCGATCATCGACCCGACCACGATCATCGTGCCATCGAACAACCCGATCGCGCGCACGAATCCAGGCGGCGACTGCGACCTAGCGGCTGGTGCCGGTGCTCGAACCGGATTTTGATTTCTATCCGCCATGCGCAATCACTCCCAGGCCGTCGCCGTATGTTTCGTTGCGCCCAGGGTTTCCAGGTATTGCTTCGCGCGTGCGCCACGGTCTGGCGACCGCAAAATATCGCTGATCACCGCCACGCAATCGGCTCCCGCTTGAACCACCGAAGCGGCGTTTTCCAGGGTGATTCCGCCAATCGCGACGATTGGCTTGTCCGTCAGATCCCTGACCCGCTGGATAAACTCCGTGCCGATTACCGGATCGGGATTCGCTTTGGACGAAGTCGCAAACACCGGCCCTACCGCGATGTAGTCCGCCGAAGTCGCCGCAGCCGCGCGAAACTGATCGATGTTGTGAGTCGATACGCCGACCCACTTCTCCGTCCCCATCAGCACACGCGCCTGTTCCACTTCCAAGTCGTCTTGCCCGACGTGAACGCCGGCGGCTCCCGCCAACACCGCCACATCCGGACGATCGTTCACGAAAAAGGAAATTCCACGGGGAATCAGCTGCGAGGAAAGGCGGCGGGAGGACAAAAGCAATTCGCGCGCTGGCGCGGTTTTGGACCGGTACTGCAGCAACCGGACACCGGCATCGGCGAGTTCTTGGGCGCATTCTTGTACAGGGATGGTCAGCAATGCTGAGTCTAGTATCACATACAGCCTTGGCAGAACAAGCCGCATCGACACCTATTTTCCGTTTGTTCCCAGCAATTTTTCGATGAAGTGTGTATCGAATCTTCCTGCGGCAAAATCCGGATCAGCCAGAATCCTCCGGTGTAATGGAATCGACGTCTTGATTCCCTCGATTACGAACATTTCCAGCGCCCGCTTCATTCGCCCTATCGCTTCGGCCCGGTCGCGGCCTTTCACGATGAGTTTCGCAATCATCGAATCGTAATACGGCGGAATCACGGCGTCGGCATAGGCCGCGGAATCCACGCGCACGCCGGTGCCTCCCGGCGCCTGAAACGTGGTGATGCGTCCCGCCGATGGCACGAACGTGTCTGGATCCTCGGCGTTGATCCGGCACTCGATCGCGTGTCCCGAAAAAGTCATCTCACCCACGGCATCCTCGAGCCGCTCCCCTGCCGCAATCCGGATTTGCGCCTTGATCAAGTCCACGCCAGTGACCAATTCGGTTACCGGATGTTCCACTTGAATGCGCGTGTTCATCTCAATGAAGTAGATCGAACCATCTTCATCCATCAGGAATTCGACGGTGCCGGCATTCGTGTAGCCAATCTTCTCGAGCGCCCGAACTACCTTCGCGCCGAGTTCTTTCCGGCGTTTTGGATCCATCGCTGGCGAGGGGGATTCCTCGAGCAGCTTCTGGTGCCGCCGCTGAATGGTGCATTCCCGTTCGCCGAGGTGAATGACCTTGCCATGCTGGTCGCCGAGCACCTGGAACTCAATGTGCCGCGGATGCTCAATAAACTTCTCCGCGTATACGTCGGGAGTTCCGAAAGCCTGCTGCGCTTCACTTCGAGCCGTCTGGTACATTGTGAGCAGTTCGTTCTGCTTGCGAACAATGCGCATGCCCCGCCCGCCGCCGCCCGCCGACGCCTTCAGAATCAGCGGGTACCCTATTTTCGCGGCTTCCTTCGCGAGTTGCTCCTCGCCCTCCACGATGCCCTCACTTCCGGGAACCGTCGGCAAGCCGGCCGCCTTCACCTCCCGCCGCGCGCGGTCTTTCTCCCCCATGATCTCGATCACTTCGGCGGTGGGGCCGATGAAGGTGATCTCGGACGCTTCGCAGACCTTGGCGAAGTTGGCGTTTTCGGAGAGAAATCCGTATCCCGGATGGATCGCGTCCACATTGGTAATTTCCGCGGCGCTAATGACTTGCGGAATATTGAGATAGCTTTCGCTGCTGCGCGGCGGCCCGATGCAGACGGCTTCATCCGCGAACCGTACGTGCAGCGAATTGCGGTCTGCCTCCGAATAAATGGCAACCGTCGAAATCCCCAGTTCTTTGCAGGCACAGATGATCCGCAGGGCTATTTCCCCGCGGTTGGCGACTAGAATCTTCTGGAACATAGGCAGGCGGCGCCGGCTACTTCTTCCGGCTCGGACGGATGCCGAACAGCGGCTGTCCGTACTCCACGGGCTGTCCGTTTTCGACGAAGATGCGTAACACTTCGCCGCTGATGTCGGACTCAATCTCGTTCATAAGCTTCATGGCTTCCACGATGCACAGGGTCTGCCCGGTTTCGACATACCCGCCGATTTTCACGAAGGGCTCGGCGCCGGGACTGGGCGATCCGTAGTACGTTCCCACGATGGGCGACTTCACCAGGTGTAAATCTTCCGCGGAGCGTCCCTCCGGCGCCTGCGCGGGTGGCGCCGCCGGAGGATTTGGAGGTAATTGCGGTGTTCCGCCGCTCGTAACGATGATTTCCGGGGCGGCCATTTGCCTTGGCCCGCCAATCACTGTCCCTGGGGAGGGCTTTTTCAGCCGAATCTTCAAATCGCCATGGGAATATTCAAACTCCTCAAGATTGTGCTCGCTCATGTAGCGAAGCAGTTGCTCGATGTGTTGGAGTTCGGGGTTCCCTATCGCGGGGCTAGCAGTCGGTTTCGAGGGCTGTTTGCGTTTCATGCCTTTGTTAAATCTCAATGAGATCCCGTGAAATACGGGTGAGTACTTCGGTGTTTGATGCGTGCACGACGACGTCGTCTTCGATCCGGATTCCCCCGACACCAGGCACGTAAACACCTGGCTCGATCGTGATTACATTCCCCGGCACCAAGGTCTGCTTCTGTCCCTTGGCGACTCGGGGATCCTCGTGTACCTCCAGCCCGAGTCCGTGCCCGGTGCTGTGCACGAAATACCGATCGAGGTGATGTGCTGCTAAAACAGTCCTGGCCGCGGCGTCCACTTCCCCGCAGCTCGCTCCGGCCTTTACCGCTCCGACGGCCGCCGCTCGCGCTTCCTGGACCGCTTGGTGCCACTGGCGAATCTTTGTTGACGCTCGCCCAACCACCACGGTTCGCGTAATGTCGCTGCAATAGTGCGCGAGTATAGCACCCAGGTCCAGGACGACCAATTCATTTTTCCTCAGTCGCTTGGCGCCAGCCCGCGCGTGCGGATATGCCGAACGCTCCCCGAAAGCCACAATCGTTTCGAATGCGGGACCCGTAGCTCCCAGTTGCCGCATCTGGTATTCGATCTCCGCTGCAATTTCCAGTTCGCGAACGCCGGGCTTCAGCAACTTCAGTGCACCCTCCAGGACTTTGCCGGCCAGGACGGCCGCCCGCCGCATGGTCGCCAACTCCTGCGCGTCCTTCCGGCTTCGCAGCGCCTCCACTCGCCCCACCGAGGGGGCCCAACCCACGCGGGTCCCGGCAGCTTTCCGCATCGACGAAAGCTGTCCAACGGTGACGTGCGAGGGATCGAAACCCACTCTGCCCCGGCCCGCGCCTTTCAAAAATTCGCCGACCGCCGCGACCAAGGAGCGGCTTTGCTCGACGATGCGGACTCCCGAGGTCTCCTCGCGCGCTTGCGAGGTAAAGCGGCCGTCGGTGATGAGCGTCGTTCCCCGCCGCGAAACAACCAGAGCACCGGAATCCCCGGTGAAACCGGTGAGGTAGTACCAATTCGCAGGCCGGGTGATCAGCAAGCTATCGATACGGCTCTTGCCGCGACTTTCGCCAAGTCGCGAGAGAAGTGCCCGCCTGCGTTGCACGAAGGGAGTCTTCATAAACGAATCGAGGAGACCGCAGTCTCCTCGATTTGGCCCTTAACGGGAAGCCCGTAATGAATTGAGAATTACGCCGTTATCAAGCCGCCGGAATGATGCGCGGCGTCAGGAAGAAAAGGAGTTCGCCGGTCGTCACGCTGGTGTTGTTTCGTCTGAACAGATTGCCGATGACCGGAATGCTGCCGAGAATCGGTACCTGCGTGATGTTCACCTGAGTTTGCGTCACGATGACGCCGCCAACCACGATGGTCGAGCCATCGGCCACGGTAATCTTGCTTTCTGCGGCTTGCGTGTCCAACGCCGGAACGCCCTGAATGCGGGGAATACCGTTGTCGATTTGGGTGTTTTCCACGAGCACATCCATGTAGACCGTGCCTTCTGCGGTGATTTGCGGGGTGACCTCAAGTTTGAGTACGGCGTCGATGTATTGCACCGAGATCGTGTTGTTGATGGTCGTCTGTATGGGGATCTTGACACCCTGTTTCACCGTGGCTTTTTCGTTGTTCTGGGTCACGATGCGCGGCTTGGACAACAGTTTGCCGACGCCCTTGGATTCCGCAGCGGTGATGAAGAAGTCCACCGCAAAATTCGGGGACCGGTGAGAGAAGCCCAAACCGCTGGTCGGTACGCCCGCGCCAAGGTTGGTATTCAGGGGAATGCCGGTGCTTTGACCGTTGCCGGTGGTCTGGCTGCTGCCGACGGTTACCGGTGAAGGAGGAAGTCCGGTGCCGGTGGTGACGCCACTGGCGCCAACCGCCGGAGAGCCGCTAAAGAGCGAACGTCCGCCGGTTACGCTTCCGGCGAATCCCAGCTCCGTGCCGATATCCTGCGCGAACGATCGCGATGCCGATACCACGCGTGCTTCGATTTCAACCTGCTGCGATTTGCGATCGAGCTGGTGAATCAAGTTATCGATGGTGGGGATCACCGCGGGAATGTCCCGGATAATAAGCTGGTTCGAACGGGCATCGGACAGGATGTCGCCGCGCCCGGTCAAAAACTTCTTCAGCGTGTCTTTCAACGAGTCCGCTTTCGAATAACTGAGGACGCGTGTCACGGTAACCATTTCCTGAGCGTCGTTTTCCGCTTTCCTCACGTCGCGGGCGGTCTCCGCTTCCTTTTTGATGGTGTCCAGTGTCGCGATGCGCAGAACGTTGCCGTGCAGCTGTTTATCCAAACCATTGTTTTGCAAAACGATGTCGAGCGCCTGGTCCCACGGCACTTCATCGAGGACGATGGTAAGTGTTCCCTTTACCTGGGGATCAAGCACCACGTTGAGTCCGCTGATTTCGTGAATCAAGCGGAAGAAATCCCGCAAATCCACGTCCTTCAGGTTGACGGAGATGGGTTCACCGCTATATTTCGACGGGCCCGCGGCAGCTGCAGCCTGTGGAGCGGCGCCAACGGTTGCCGCAGCGTTACCTGCCTGCGCCATGGCCTGTTGTGCCGCTTCCTGCGCGGCAATGGGCCGTACCGGTTCATCTTTCCCGCTAAACGATGCCAGGACGAATGAGGGCTGGGTCAGTTCGCTAGGCAACGCGAAGCGAGGAACTCGATTGGAAATGTGCTTGGTGGCCCGCACGGGAACGACGCGAGGCGCGGACATCTCATAGTGAAAGCTGGGGCCTGCTTTTGGAACGTTTTGTGACGCAATCGTGGTCGTCGCCACAGGTGCATCCACGGGCGATTCCGGCTGCATGTCGAACGAAATCACCACGGCCGGGCCTTCCCGCAAAATTTGATAGGGCGCAGCAGCCGTCAAATCCACCACTACACGCGCAACGTCGGGCCGGAACTGTCCCAGCCGTACGCCTCGCACCGGCGCGGCAACGCCGGGAATCGTCGATTTCTGCACCGCCAGCCGAGTGGCGCTAAAGTCCAAAACCAGGCGTTCTGGATTCTGCATCCGCGAAGCTCGGACCTCCGAGCGGCCCGCGCCTTCGACGCGCACGCTGGAGTGCTGGGACGCTTGGGTAACCGCCACACTGGAGATCACCGCCGCGGTTGCGGTCGCTCCGGCGGGCTCCTGCGTCTGAGCGAACGACGGGGTCATGGACATCGTTGTCGCCGCGAATATCAGGCAGCCAATTCGAAAGGCCGGCCGGTTCGTCTTCATTGCTGTTCTCCTGCACTGGCGTAGATTCTCTTATTAACCTGGCGTTCCACGGGCTTGCCAAAAGCGTCCTTGCCCAGTTCATGGAACGAAACTCCATCCATGGCAATCTTTTCCACGCGACCGTCGTACAGCTGGTCGCCCTCGCGCAAGAAGTAGGTGCGCGCCTGCGGATTGGAAACCACCGCAATCATGCCGTTCGACGAGCGCACGATGCCATCAAGCCGCAGCGTGCTTACCTGCAAGCCGGCTTTACCTGGCGGAAGGTTCTTTCCCGCGTTGGTGTCCTTGTTGCGGTTCACGAGGGACTCAAACGGATCGCGCCGTGCCATCTTGTCGCCTTCCGCGGGGGCTTGCGCGTCGGTGGAGGACGCGGCAGATTCCGCGGACTTAGGCGCGGCCGATTTGGCCTTGGTCTTTGCGGTGGACTTCGAAGCGTGCTGCGCGGGCTTGGCCGCCGGAGGAGCAACTTTGGCCCCGCCCGACGGAGTGGCCTGCGCGAGCAAGCGGGAAGAACCTGCCGCCAGCAAAATCCCAACTACGAGAATGTTCACAGAACGCATAGTTCGCTCATTCCGCTTACATCTTTCCAGCTGGCTGCGACTTCGCACCCGTAGCGGGCGCGGCGCCTGAATCAGCCGGCTTGGTGAAAAACGTGGTTGCGGTAAAGACTCCAGAAACCGAAGTACCTGGCCGCAGCGGATATTTGGCGGCCTTCGAGCCGGAGGCGTCCTCGAAGTCCAGGTCTCCGACATTGATAATTCGCGACAAACGGCTGAGCCGCCCGAAAAAGTCCAAGATATTGAAGTACGGACCGTCTGCCAATATTTCGAACGGCATGTCGTAGTGATATTCGCGGGCGACAACCGGCTGGGCCGTCAGACGTCGAATCTGCACGTTGGAAGCGACCGCCGCACCCTGCACCAGGCGGATGAACTCATCGACTTCCTTTTCTTCCGGCACGATGGTTTTCAGCGTTTCCAACTGCTTGGACAGCGCATCCATCTGAGACTTCAGTTCGCCGTAGCGCTGGCGATACACCTGAAGTTGCGTCACTTCCTGATTGAGCTCCGAACGCTGCCGCACGGCCTTGTCGACTTCATCACGCTCTTGCGCGACCGGTGAGAGTGGCACGTATACCCCGACGACGACCAGCACAACGGTGATGGCCACGGCCAGCAGGCCCTGCATGATCACGGACATATCGCGAAGTGGATTGGCCATCTGTTTTACCCTACCTTCGGCCGAGCCGCGGCGCCGGGCGCCGGTTGTGCCGGAACGCTTGCCGGCTTGGCTTGCGTGTGAGGCGCAGGCGCACCTGCGGGCGGCGGAGTAATTTCGGCGGAGACTTCGAACAAGAACGTCTGTACCGCGGTGTTCTTGTCGTCTTGTTTCGATTCCTTGATTTCGATCTTGGAGAAATATCCGGAACGCTTCAAGGCGGTGATGAAGTTCGCGACACCGTTGACCGACGCCGAAGCTCCATCGATGGTCAGGCTATTGCCCTTGCGAATCATCGAGATAAGCCACAGATTCTCGGTGCGCGCGACGGTGCTGGCGATTTCATCCAACAATTCCTGGCCGCCGGTGCGATCGCGCTGCAACTGTTCGATCGTGGAAACACGCTGCTGTAAGACGGTCTTTTGTTTCTCGAAAGCTTCGACCTGCTGCTTGACCTGCTCGAGATCGGTCTTCTGCGCTTGCAGCTGCTTGATGCGGGTGTTCTCGTCATTCAGTTGGCGCTGCCAGGAGTAGTAGAGATACCCCAAGATCAGGGCGCCAAACAAAACGCCGGCGCCAACGAAGAGCAACGGGAGCGCCGCACCGGTATCGACCGGCCGGCGCGAGGCTTTCGGTTTGGCTTGTCCGAGAAGATTTATTCGGATCATGGCTAATCAAAGCTCCTCAGCGCCAGCCCCACGGCAATCGCGAGCCGTGGTGCCATTTCGCGGATCTGGTCGTCGCTGTGCTTGCCCGGACTGATGAGCACTCGCCGGAATGGATTGAGCTCTTCGACCGGCATGGCGAATTCTTCACGCAGAAGATCCACAAGTCCCGGAACGCGCGCGGTGCCGCCGGCTACAACGATGCGTTGAATGTTCTCGCCGCTGGCGGTGGCCCGGAAAAAGTCGAAGGTCTTCTGAATTTCCAGCGTCAGGATGTCGGAAACGCTGCGCAGAATCTGTTGCTTCTGCTCGTCGGTCACGCTGGGAAGGGTTTCGCCCTTCTTCAAGCGCTCGGCGTCTTCGTAGCTCAGGTCGAGTTCTTTTTGCAGCGCGTCGGTAAACTGATTGCCGCCGACGCTGACGTCGCGGGTGAACAGCGGTATGCCACCGCGCACGATATTAATGTTCATCACGCTGGCGCCGATGTTCAGGAGCGCGACCGTCTGCCCGGCGTCTGGCTCGTAATTCATCTCGAAGCAGTTCTGCAATCCGAATGCATCGATATCCACGACCACCGGCGTCTTGCCCGCCTGCGCGAGCACGTTGGTGTGGTTCAGAATCTTGTCTTTCTTGACCGCTACCAGCAGAACATCCATCTGGGCATCCATCGATTCCAGAAGCTGATAGCTTAGGTTCACGTCCGCAATGTCGAACGGGATGTGCTGGCTGGCTTCCGACGGGATACGCTCGTAAAGCTCTTCTTCGGTCATCAGCGGCAGCGGAACCCGCTTCACAATCACCGAATGCCCGGAAACCGATGTGGCCACATTCTTGGTCTTAATCTTTTCCGCGTCGAAAATCTTGCTGATGGCGTTGGCGACCTGCGGCGCATCCATGATCGCGCCGTCTACCACGGTGTCCTGCGCCAGCGGCTCCATGCCGAAACTCACCAACTCATAGCCCGCTTTGGTGGACTTGAGCTCGACTGCTTTGATCGAGCTGGACCCGATATCCAGGCCCACCAGCTGCTTGTGTTTTCGTCCGCCCAGTAACCACATATCGCGGCCTCTTTCCCTGTCGCCTCGCCCGATTAGCGGCGCCTTACGTGCGCCTGACTCATCTTGCGTTCCATCCAGCGATCCAGGATGGTCTTTCGTAGTTTCCAACGATTGCCGAGCTTGAATGCGGGAATCTCGCCTTCGGTGATGTAACGGTACAGCGTATCCGGGCTGATCCCCAGATACTGCGACGCTTGCCGCACATTCATCACTTCGCGAGATTCATTCACTAGGAACGCTACCCCGGCGCCCGAGCACGCCCAAGCGACCACCACTGGTGCACCCACCCGACACAGCGGAACCACGAGGGTGCGCCCTGTGCTAGCGTTTATGACATCGCATCGCTGCGGGGGTCAAAGGGATTTTGTGCGTGAGTTGTCCTATGTATATGGGTTCTTTCCGGTAGTTGTTGGGTATTTATGGTATACCCCCCTACATATAGCGTAGCTTATCTCTCAGTACCACAATTGGTTGAAGTTTCGCGCGCGCAAGGCCTGTTCGTTGGGACGGTTATTGTTTGAGACCACGGATTTGGTCTGAGCGCTGCCCGGCGCAAGACTTCTTGGGGGTCTCCCCACATTGCCGGATTCGCTGGAGATTCGAGAAGCGCTCGAGGCGAGAATAGCCGTACGTGCTCGTGGCCCGAATGGGATCAGCGTCCAAGGCCGTCGCGCGGCGGATTTGGCGACCGGGAGGCTCTCGGCTATCGCTTAGAAATGCAACGTCTTCCAAAGCGCGTTAACGCGTGCTTTGGTCGCTTCATCCATCAAGATTTCATCCGGCCACGGTCGGGTAAAACCCTCAGTCGGCCATTTCCGCGTGGCGTCGATCCCCATCTTCGAACCGTAATCCTGCATGCGCTGTGCGTGGTCCAGCGTGTCCACGGGACCGAGCACGAACTGCACGTCGCGCTCGGGATCCAACGCGCACAATGCCTTCCAGACGACTTCTCGATAGTCGTGCACGTTCACATCGTGATCTACGACCACGATGACTTTCGTAAACATCGCCTGCCCGAGCGACCAAATCGCGTTCATGATCTTGCGCGCGTGACCCGGATACGACTTCCGGATCGCGACAATCATCAAATTGTGAAAAATCCCCTCAGCCGGCATGGCCACATCCGCGATTTCTGGATACTGCATCTTCATTACCGGCAGAAAGACTCGCTCGACCGCGTAACCCATGAAATAGTCTTCTTGAGGGGGCGGCCCGACCACGGTCGTCAGATAAATCGGATCCTTTCGGTGCGTAATGCACTCCACGTGAAAAACCGGGAATTCCCCTTCGAGCGAGTAGAATCCGGTGTGGTCGCCGAACGGTCCTTCGGTGCGCATTTCGTTCAGGCTGACATAGCCTTCCAGCACGATCTCCGCATTCGCCGGCACTTCCAGATCATTGGTCTCGCATTTGACCATCTCTACGGGCTCACGCCTTAAAAATCCCGCGAACATCATCTCGTCCAGGTCCGGCGGAATCGGCAGCATCCCAGCCAGCGCTGTCGCAGGATCGGCTCCTATCGCCACCGATACCGGAATCCTCCCGTCGGGATTCGCCGCCCGTGCCCGGCGGAAATGCTCGGCGCCGTGTTTCTGCGTCTGCCAATGCATGCCGGTGGTGCGCTCGTCATACACTTGCATGCGATACATACCCACGTTGCGCTTCCCGGTCTCGGGATTGCGAGTGAACACTAGGGGAAACGTTATGAAGCGCCCACCATCCTGCGGCCAGCATTTCAAAATTGGGAAAACGAGGAGGTTTACATCCGCGCCCGTACGCACCACTTCCTTGCAATCGCCGTCCTTTACCGTCTTTGGGAAGAAAGATCCCAGTTCCGCCAATTTCGGAAGCATTTTGATTTTGTCGAACAGACCCTGCGGCGACTCCAACGCCAAAAATCCCTTGATGCGCTCCGCCACTTCGTCAAGACGCTCCACCTCAAACGCCAACTCCATCCGCCGCACGCTACCAAAAGTATTGACCAACAGCGGCACCCGCGAACCCTTTGGCTTTTCGAACAGCAGTGCTGGCCCAACGCTATTTGCTTTCCGGCCGGCAGCGCGCGCAACCCTCTGGGTAATTTCGGTAATCTCCAGTACTGGGTCGACCTCGGTCCGCACGCGCGTCAGCTCGCCCTCTTTTTCCAGCTTGCGCACAAAATCCCGCAAATCCCGATACGCCACTCTTTCCTCCTGAACGCATGCAAACGGCGGGCACTCTGAAAGCAAAACTGTAGCACGAACGCTCCATCCTATTTTTTAACCGACCTAGCCCACCAGGCATCCAATGCCCGTATCCCAAAAAATCGAAATTCACCATGAAGAACTCTATGCCAAAAATGAAAATAGCCGTAGTCCCAAAACCCGGCGCTGATTTCGAAATTCGGGAACGCGATATTCCCACACCGGGCCAAGACCAGGTGCGTATCAAGGTCCAAGCCTGCGGCGTTTGTTTCAGCGATCACATGTGAAGGATGGCTTGATGCCCTGGATTCAGTATCCGCGCTCGCCCGGCCACGAAATCGCCGGCACCCTCGATGAAGTCGGGCCGGGCGTCACGGCCTGGAAAAAACGCCAGCACGTCGGCGTCGGCTGGCACGGGGGGCACGATTTCACCTGCCTGCAATGCCGTCGCGGCGATTTCATCAATTGCGTCAACGAAAAATGGACCGGCACGCACTACGACGGCGGCTACGCGGAGTACATGGTGGCGCCATGGGAAGCAGTGGCCGCCTTGCCGGAGTCGCTCGATCCCGTCGAAGCCGCGCCGTTGCTCTGCGCCGGCGTCACCACCTTCAACGCCCTGCGTCATAGCGGGGCGAAACCCGGCGACCTGGTCGCGGTTCTTGGCGTCGGCGGACTCGGCTACCTCGGAATCCAATTCGCGAATAAATGCGGCTACCAGGTTGTGGGCATCAGCCGCGGTAAAGAAAGTGAAGCGCTCGCCAAGAAACTCGGCGCGCCCTCGTACATCGACAGTTCCGCCACCGATGCTGCCGCCGAACTGAAAAAACTCGGAGGCGCCAAAGTCATTCTTGCCACCGCACCCAGCGGCAAAGCCATGAGTTCTCTCGTCGACGGTTTGGGCGCAAACGGCACCATGATGGTCCTTGGCGCTGGCCCGGATCCCATCGAAGCGCAAACCGGCGCGCTTGTGTTCGGCAACAAGGGCCTGCAAGGTTGGGCCTCCGGGATCGCCACCGACTCCGAAGACACCTTGCGATTCGCCGAATACACCGGCGTGCGCCCCATGATCGAAAAATTCCCGCTGGCTAAGGTCAACGAAGCTTACAACCGTATGACCAGCGGCAAAGCGCAATTCCGCGTCGTCTTGGCGATGTAAGGGAAGCGCATTCACCGAGGGCCCGTGTACGGGCGCGCTTCAGCGCGTCTCTCCCAGTCCGCGGCAAGCGTCGAGCAGGCAGGCGTGGGCACCCGCGAACACGGGATGCGCGGCTTTCAGAGATTCCGAGCAATCACGACGGCAAAGGAGGGATTGACGTGGCAATTAGGACCGCCAAAATTGTCCGCTTCCATAGCGTGGGTGGACCAGAAGTATTGAAGGTTCAAAAAGAGCCGATCCCGGACCCCGGGAAAGGCGAAGTTCGCTTGAATGTGAAAGCAATTGGACTGAACCGCGCAGAGGTGATGTTCCGCCAGGGCAGATACCTGGAGTCCCCCGTCCTGCCGTCCAAGCTCGGATACGAAGCGGCCGGCGTAGTGGCGGCAGTCGGGCCTGATGTAGACAAGAGCTGGCTCGGCAGGAAAGCCAGTACGGTTCCGGCATTCCTCATGACCCACTACGGCGTGTATGGAGAGGTGGCGATTGTTCCAGTCAGTGCCCTAGCGGTTTATCCCGAGAAGCTGACGCCAGAACAGGGCGCGTCGATCTGGATGCAATATCTGACCGCCTATGGAGCGCTCATTCACCACGCCCACATTACAACGGGCGATTTCGTGATCATCACCGCAGCCAGCAGCAGCGTGGGGCTCGCGGCCATTGAAATGGTAAAGGCGGAAGGCGCGATCAGCATCGCCACCACCCGGACCTCGAAGAAAAAGGCCACACTGGTCGAGGGGGGTGCGACGCACGTGATCGCCATGCAGGAAGAAGACGTTCTCGCACGGGTAAAAGAAATCACATGCGGAAAAGGGGCTCGTGTGATTTTTGACCCCATTGCCGGCAAAGGTGTCGAGGTCCTTGCTCAGGCTGCGGCTGTTGGCGGAACCATCTTTGAGTACGGAGCACTAGCGCCTGAGCCAACGCCGTTTCCTTTGTTCACGGCGTTGAGCAAAGCGCTGTCGGTTCGCGGATACACGCTCCGCGAAATCTTTGCCGACTCCAAGCTGAAGGCCAAGGCCGAGAAGTATGTTTTCGATCGTGTCGAAGCGGGCCACTTCAAGCCGCGCATAGACCGCGTCTTTCCCTTTGCGGAGATTGTCGAAGCACACCGTTACATGGAGTCCAACGAACAGATTGGGAAAATTGTCGTAACCGTGTAGCACTGCTCCGCCAGGGACGCCCCGACCGCGAAGTCGGATTTTGCTTTGTTCTCCCTATCGCTGACGATCCAGCCGAAACGCCGCACCCTGAAAGTCGCCGCGCAAATCTAAGTGGATCCCGTCGCGCATCCACCAGGCGCCAGACGCAGTTTCTGGCGTCCCCGGACGCGCCTTGCCCTCGATCCATCCCAACTTGTATTCGCCATCTGGTTCTAGCCCGCGCAATTCCAGTAGAGGAAACCCGCGTCGTTGTGTCGTTGCATTCGCGAAGGCAAACACTACCGCCTGATTCTTGTCTCCCGATACTGTCTCAGTGGACGAAAATCCACCCCCATCGCGTGGGCTGATCAGCCGATATAAGTCACCTTGCACAATTGTTTTCTGCACCGCGTGATATGCCGCGATCAGTCGCTTCGCCGTCGAAAAGTCTTCCGCCGTCCATTTATTCAAATTCGCGCCAATACCTAGCGACCCTTGCATCGAGCTGAGCACGCGGTACGCGAGAGAAGTCGTGCGCTGATTGTTGAGCCAGTGCGGCGAGTCCGTGACCCAGGCCATCATGATCTGCGGCGTGTACGCATAACTGAATCCATCCTGCATCGACAGCCGATCGTAAGGATCGGTGTTGTCCGACGGCCAAACTTCGTCCGTGTAGCGCAGAATCCCCAGATCCACGCGGCCGCCGCCGCCCGAGCAACTTTCAATCTCGATCTTGGGATGTTTCTTCCTCAAATCCGCCAGAATCGCGTACAGGTTGCGGATGAACTCCACATACAGGCGTTTTTGCTCATCCACAGGAACCGCATCCCAACCCGGCTCCGACCAGTTGCGGTTGTAGTCCCACTTCAGAAAGGCGATATCGTTTTCCGTCAGCAGCTTATCGAGAAATCCTTCGACATAGTCGCGCACATCCGGACGGGCCAGGTTCAGCACCAACTGATTGCGCGATTCCGACCGCGGCCGTCCCGGAAAATTCAGTACCCAATCGGGATGCTTGCGATACAAATCGGAATCCGGATTCACCATTTCTGGCTCGACCCACAAACCAAAATCCATGCCCAGCGAATGCACCTTTTCAATCAACGGCTTCAAACCATGCGGGAATTTCTCCGAGTTCACATACCAATCGCCCAGCCCGGCGTGGTCATCTTTCCGCTGGCCAAACCAGCCGTCGTCCATCACAAATCGATCCACACCAATCGATGCCGCCTTCTCCGCGATGGCCATCTGCCCTGCTTCGTCCACGCGAAATTCCGTGGCCTCCCACGAGTTGTAAATCACCGGCCGCGGTTTCGGGTTCGGAGCCTGCGGCAGGATGTGCGCGATTTCAAATTTGTGCAGCAACCGCGACGCCCCACCCAGCCCGTGGTTCGAATAGCCGCCATAAAAAATCGGCGTCTCCAGACGTTCGCCTGGCTTCAGCTTGTAGCCAAAATCGAAAGGATTGAACCCGCCGGTGACGCGCACCGCATCCAGCTGCGTTTTTTCCACGGTCATCCGCCACGATCCCGACCACGCCAGAGCACCAAACCAAACCTCGCCGTGTTCTTCGCCGGCCTCGAACGGTCCCACGCTCTTATGGCTATCGTCCCGCGAAATCGCAAACCATGGATTCGCCTGGTGGCCCGTCGTTCCCCGCCGGCTTTCGATGACGCGCTCTCCGCCCTGAATCGGCTCCTGATTCAGCGTCCACTCTCCAGCCCAGCGCCCCGTCAAATAGCTCAGGGTATAGCGCGCCGCAGGCAGGGTCCATTGCGCCGCCGCAGCCTGCTCAATGACCACCGGCTGCTTCTCGCGGTTTTCGATCACCGCGGACCGCGCCAAAATCCCGCTGTCCGCTTCCATCGAATAACGCAAGGTCACGTAGATTTCGCGCGATACATCCTTCAAAGAAATCTCAAATGCCCCGGCGCCGGCCGGTTTGCCGCTGACAAAATGCAAAACCAAATCGCGGTTGCCGTCGGCAAATGTCACTTTCAACCCCGGCTCGGTAAATAAGCCGGCACCCCAACTCGCATACTCGAGCGGCGTTGTCGTATAAGGCGAGTCAAACGAAGCCATCTCCGGCATCGAGTGCGGCGCGGAAATCGCGTCGTGCGCCCCCAGCCGCCCGCCCCAATAAACCGCCTGCAACTCCCCCCGCTCATTCACCCCAAAAGCATAAGTAGAGCCGCCGCCATCCAACCGAAACACTTGCGACGTCTGGCCCAAACAAGCACCAGCGCCAAGTAAACCAACCAAAATGGAGGCCAGCAAGGCGGATAGCGTGGAGGAAACGTGTACGGTTCGAGAGCTTTTCATGGCGCCGTATCCTACCACTCGCGGCAACCGCCTGTCTTGCGACGACGTGGTAGCGGCCGCCGACCGTGGCCCACGCCCTTGACACCGCCGGCGCGGGCGATGTTCACCCGAGCGAACCTGCGGTTCCCCAAAATGGCGTGCGCGATCTAACTCAGACGGGACGCCACGGGTCGGCTTCGCGCGGGACTATTCTGCTCCGCCACTTTTTCCCAATGGTTTACAAACTGTACTTTCGACAACTGCTTTCCTTTCAAATTTATACAAATACCGCGGGGGGCAAAAAGCGAACGCCAAGCGAAAACACCCCTCGGGAGCTCGATTGGCCCGCCTTGTCAGCTTCTTCGACCGCCAGCTTTCCATCACTAGTAGTATCCTGAGAATGTAGCCATGAACCGCGTCTACCTCGATCACAATGCCACCACGCCCGTTGAGCCCGAAGCGCTTGACGCGATGCTTCCCTATTTTTCCGGTGACTACGGCAACGCTTCGTCCATTCACTCCTTCGGGCAAAGGTCCCGCTCTGCCGTCGAAACCGCTCGCGAACAAGTCGCCGCCCTCATCGAGGCTCGCCCTCAGGAAATTGTCTTTACCAGCGGCGGCACGGAAGCCGACAACCACGCCATATTCGGCATCGCTGCCACCGCCAAGGTTCCCGCTCACATCGTCACCACCGCTATCGAACACGAGGCCGTGCTGAACACCTGTCAGGCGCTTGAAAAGCGCGGCGTCTCGGTCACTTACTTGGGCGTCGATGGCGACGGCCGAATCGATCTTTTGGCCTTGCGTGAGAATCTGAAGGTGCATCCCGAAACGGCTCTGATCACCGTCATGCACGCCAACAACGAGCTCGGCACCGTCCAGCCGCTCGACGAAATCGGACGCATCGCCAGCGAAGCCGACGTGTACTTTCACACCGACGCCGTGCAGTCCGCGGGCAAGATTCCGATTGACGTGAACTTGCTGAAGCTCGACTTGCTCTCGCTTTCCGGGCACAAGCTTTACGCACCGAAAGGTATTGGCGCTCTTTACGTGCGTGGCGGCACGCGGCTGCGACAGCTGCTGTACGGTGGCCATCACCAGCGTGGCTTCCGCCCCGGGACCGAAAACGTCGCCGGCATTGTCGGCTTGGGGAAAGCCGCGCAAATCGCGAAAGCGTCGCTCGCCGACGACGCAAAGCGCGTCTCGGCATTGCGTGACGCACTCGAGCGAACCCTGCTGCAACGCGTGCCCGATGCCCGCGCGAATGGAGCTGGCGCCCGGCGCACTCCAAATACCACGAACATCACCTTCCCCGGCATCGAGGGCGAAGCCTTGGTCATTGCGCTCGATTTGAAAGGCCTCGCCTGCTCCACCGGCGCGGCATGCTCTTCCGGCGCGGTCGAACCGTCGCACGTGCTCACGGCCATCGGTCTGCCCGCCGATGAAGCTCGCGCCAGTTTGCGCTTCAGCCTCGGCCGCCACACTACCGCCGCGGATATCGACTTCGCTTTGCGAGTCATCCCCGCTGCGGTAGCCCAACTCCGCGAGCTTTCTCCCACGTACCGCAAGGAAGCTGAAGCCGAGGCCCACTGATGAATCAGCAAGATCGATCCGCAGCGGAGACTTGTTTATTTCGCTACAATTGAAGAGCAAATGAACACGGAAACCCAATTCGATACCCTGCCGGTTCGCGGCGAGATCTCGATCGGCCTCGTCGCGGTCGCCATGTCCGGCGGCGTGGACAGTTCCACGGTGGCCGCGCTGCTGCAGGAACAATCGCGCCCAGTCATCGGCCTCACCATGCAGCTTTGGAACCAGCGCCGCTTGCCCGAATTGCAAGGCGATGGACCCGCGCAGCATCGCTGCTGTTCTCTCGACGACGTCTATGACGCCAAGCGCGTCGCCCAGCACCTCAACTTTCCGCACTACGTCGTCAACTTCGAGCAGCAATTTGAAGCACGCGTTGTGCGCCCTTTCGTCGAGCAATATCTTTCCGGGCGCACGCCCATCGCCTGCACCAACTGCAACACCGACGTAAAGTTCGAGCCGCTCCTGCGGATGGCCCGCCAGATCGGCGCTGAGCTCCTGGCCACCGGGCATTACGCGCGCATCCGTAAAAACGAGGAAACTGGCCGCCGGGAACTCCTGCGCGCGCGCGACGACAGCAAGGACCAGTCGTACTTTCTGTGGGGACTCACGCAGGAACAGCTCGCACGCAGCGAATTTCCTCTTGGCGAGCTTACCAAGGAGGAAGTCCGGGCAGCGGCTCGACGCGTGAATCTTCCTGTGGCCGAGAAGCCCGAGAGCATGGAGCTATGTTTCGTGCCCAACGGCAACTACGTACAATTCATCGAAGCCTATTCGCGCGAGAGCGGCGCCCCACTAGCGAACACTGGCGGCGAAATCGTGAACGAAGAGGGCACCGCGATCGGCCGTCATAACGGTGTGCACAATTTCACCATCGGCCAGCGCAAAGGGCTGGGATTCGCCGCAGGCAAACCGTTCTATGTGCTGGCCATCAACCGTGAAAATAATCGCGTGGTCGTAGGCGACGACGATTCACTTCGCGCTACGAAATGCGAAATCGAGCAAGTGAATTGGATCGCGCTGGACAATTCGAGCGCATCATTTCGCGCGGCCGTGAAAATCCGCCACAAGCATATTCCTGCAACCGCGACGGTCGAGCCACTCGACGGCGCGCGCGCCCGGGTAACGTTCGACGTGCCCCAGCGCGCCATCACCTCCGGGCAAGGTGCCGTCTTCTATGATGGCGATCGCGTCCTAGGCGGCGGTTGGATCCGTTAGCGAGTTGTTTGCTTCACGCGCAAGTTAGCGAGAGTGCGTACCGAGACCGGAACCGAACAAGTGGATGGTCGGCACGGCCGGCGCAGACAAGAGTGTCTGCGCCACCAAGCGCCAACTGAATCACCATTTTACGGGCTTGGGTTGAACCGACCGGAGACGCGTAACTTCAGATGAACAGCTCTTCTTCGTGTTCGACGGAATCGTCGGAAGAGCGGGGGCCACGAGCGCGCCGCGATCGCAAGAAGTCGAGTCCCACTTTGATTCCAGTCACCACGGCAGAAACTCGTTGCACCGGCTTCCAGATTCCGCGCTTGAACTGAGTGCCGGCTTCTTCCACCGTTTCCAAAACGCCCGTCAGAATGCGGTCTGTCGCTACCAGTTGGCCGCGCAGACGGTCGGTGGCTTCGCCAATGACACGATCCATCCGTTGTGCTTGTCCACGCGCCAGATAGACAACATGGGCGGCATCGGCAACCATTTCTGAAATTTTGGGTTGGGTGTCGTCGAGAAGGATCTGCACGCGCGTAATAATCGGACCGACGCGCGCTTGCATGTCGTCGGTGAACCGATTGACGCGCTCCATCGTCTTTTGCATCTGAATAAACAAAGCGATGAGCATTGCGGCCTGGAAAAGAATGGCCAGGGCTGCAACCACCACCGATATCACGACCCAAGTTTCCATTCCTGCCTCACCCACGCCGAGGACCGATCAAACCATCATCACTTCGGGAACTACTTACTTCGAGCAGTACGCTTCCGAGCACTGCGGCTTTGCAACCTTCTACTTAGGGGAATACGTGAAAACTACGACTTCGATTCGCGGAGATAGGCTTCGCGGCCCGCTTCTACGGCCGCCGATATGGAATCCTTTTTCCGGTTGGCAACGTCTTTGCTGCGTTCGACCAATTCGTCGGCACGCTCGCGAAGTTCGCGCGCTTTGCGTTGCGCGTAGTCTTTGCCCTCATCGGCTTTCTTGGTCAGGAATTCACGGGTCTCTTCACCCGACTTGGGCGCGAAGAGTACGCCAACCAACGCGCCGACCCCGAGGCCGACGAGAAAATAGCTCACCTTGGAACCAACATTGTCCGCCATGGCAACCTCCTCAAAAACCGTAACATAGGGATTATACAGGTGCAATACGGCCTAACCGGTATGCACTACCGCGACAGGTTATTAGGGGTGGCTGAAGATTCCAGGTAGGCTAGGATTTTTTCAGCGTTTTTTCGCGAAACTACCTTGCTTAGCCCTTCGACACCCGCACGTTGAATATTGGCGACGCTGCCGAATTCGCGCAGGAGTTTTTGAGCTGTGAGTGGCCCGACGCCGGGAACCTCGTTGAGTGCGGTTTGGGTTTGGCGCTTGCCCCGGCGCAGCCTGTGGAAAGTTACGGCGAAGCGGTGGGTTTCGTCGCGAATCTGCTGAATCAGGTGCAGGACGGGGGAGTGGCGGTCCAACGTGCAAGGCTCGTTTTCCTGCCCGTAGATGTAGAGAATTTCTTCTTTCTTGGCGATGGCCGCCAGGGGTTGATTGATGATTTGGAGTGATTCGAGGGCATCGGCCGCGGCGTGGAGCTGCCCGATTCCGCCGTCGATCAAGATCAAGCTTGGCAGCGGCTGCTTCTCTTCGAGGACGCGGCGATAGCGGCGGGTGACCGCTTCCCTCATGCTGGCAAAGTCGTCGTTTTGCGACCACGGAACGGCCGGGTCTCCACCGAATGATCCGTTGCCAGCGAATTCTCCGCGGATGATGAACTTGCGGTAGTCGGATTTTTTCATGCGGCCGTTTTCCCAGACGACCATGGAGGCAACGGTGTCGGTGCCTTGCATGTGGGAGATGTCGAAGCTTTCGATGCGACGGGGTTCTTCGAGTAAGTTGAGCGCGTTCTGCACGGCTTCGCCGATCATTTTTGATGTAGGCTTCAGGACGCGGAATCTTTGCTCGAAGGCGTGCTTGGCATTGTTTTCGACAAGATCGAGGAAGGCGCGCTTGCTCCCTCTTTGCGGTGTGAAGATTTCGACTTTATGAGCAGCGCGCTCGGTAAGCGTTTCTTCGAGCAATGCGCGATCCTCGAAATCGACGGGAACGTGAATGGCTTTCGGCAAGTAGGCCGCGTCGAGATAGAGCTGTTTAAGGAGCGACGGGACGAATTCGTTGGGATCGAAGTTTTCGAGATCCTCCCAGTAGAACTCGCGCCGATCGACAACACGTCCGCCTCGCAAGTGGAACAGGTTGGCAGCGACCAGCGGAGGCTCGGCGTAATAGGCGAGCACGTCCGTGTCGTCGCCTTGGGCGGCAGCGATGCGCTGGCGCTCTTCGATATCTTCCAGCGTGCGGAGAAGGTCACGATACGCGGCGGCTTGTTCGAAGAGTTCCTTTTCGGCGGCGGCGCCCATGCGCTGTTCGAGGCTCTTGACGAGGTCCTGGCGTTTGCCATCGAGGAACAGTCGCGCGTCGCGAACCGCTTGGGCGTACTCCTGTTCGGTGGTGAGGCCGGCCACGCAGGGTCCATGACACCGCTTGATGTAGTACTGCAGGCACGGGCGTGGATGGTCGCGAGTGAGATCGACGTTACAAGACGGAATCATGAAGCGCTTGTGCACAAAGGTGAGTATGCGGCGCGCGAGATTGGCTGGGAAATACGGGCCGAAATAGAGCGCGCCGTCCTTCTTGACCTTGCGGGTGAAATAGAGGCGAGGATATTTTTCGTAAACTGTGAGCTTGATGTACGGGTAGGTCTTGTCGTCGAGAAGGCGGACGTTGAATTTTGGCTGATATTGCTTGATGAGGTTGTTTTCGAGCGCGAGGGCTTCGCGCGGGTTGGCGAGGACGATGGTATCGAAGTCGGCGATTTCGCGGGCGAGCGAACCAGTTTTTGCGTCCATCCAGCGGGATTCGAGGAAATAAGAACGGACACGGCTGCGGAGGGAGGTGGCTTTGCCGACGTAGATGACCTTGCCTGCGGCGTCTTTAAAGAGGTACACGCCGGGGCTGTCGGGGAGGAGCGCGGCTTTTTCGCGGGGTTCCATGGGTGCTGAGGCGTCCGTTTTCGCCGTTTGAGCGATGGGAGAAACGCACAGTTCTATGATACTTGATCGAGGTGACTGGGTGAGTGATGACCGGTGGGATCGAATGCATCCTTCGTGGGTGCTAAGGATTTCTGCTCGGCGGAAGCCAGGGCAAGCTGGGGCGCAGCCGTGCTGCGACCCTACCTGGAACCATGTCCAGGCGCATGGGGAGCGCTCCGCGGGCGATTGGGAGATGCCCGAGCGAGTCGAGATTAGACGAGGGACACGTAGAGGAGGAGCGCGGTGACGGAATCGGGGCGGGTGCGGATTCGGGCGGTGAAGACATTGTCGGACGATTGGTATGTGTTGAAGAAGACCACGTTTGATTTCTTGCGGCGAGATGGGACTTGGCAGACACAAAACCGGGAAACGTACGACCGCGGAAACGGGGCGGCGATTTTGCTCTATAACCGTGCGCACGGAACCGTGGTGCTGACGCGGCAGTTTCGATTCCCGGCTTACGTAAATGGCCTGGCAGATGGGATGTTGATCGAAGTTTGCGCGGGGTTGCTGGACAAAGATGATCCGGAAGCGTGCATCAAGCGGGAGGCGGAGGAGGAGGCGGGATTTGTGGTCCACAATCCGAGGAAGGTGTTTGAGGCCTATATGAGTCCAGGGTCGGTGACCGAGAAGCTGTTCTTCTTTGTGGCGGAGTACGAGCCTGAGCATCGGACTTCGGCGGGCGGAGGGGACCGGAAGGAGGGAGAGGACATTGAGGTGTTGGAGATTCCGCTGGAGCAAGCGCTTGAGATGATTGGGCGTGGAGAAATTCTGGATGGCAAGACCCTCCTGCTTCTGCAGTATGCGAAGTTGTCTGGGTTGATGAGTGATGATAAGAGTGTGACGTAAAGTTATTTGGAAATCCTGATGGCAGTGGTTTGCATGGCCTGATGTGAAGGAGAGATCGGAATGAAGAGGCTGCTAGCGGTGGCTGGTTTCGGAATGGTGTTGATTTGTTATGGAGCGGTCGAGGCGCAACAGACGCAGTGGAAGGTGCATGACATGAAGCGGCCTGCTCCGGTCGTTGTCGACCCCGGGACCGCGAGCACGCAGGATGCGGTTGGGCAGGCGCCATCGGACGCGGTGGTGTTGTTTGATGGCAAGGATCTTTCTGCTTGGGCGCACAAGGATGGAGGTCCGGCGAAATGGAAAGTGGGCAGCGGGTATTTCGAGACGGTGCCCAAGACGGGTTACATCTACACCAAGAAGGCATTTGGAGATTGTCAGTTGCACGTGGAGTTTGCAACGCCTTCGCCCGCCGTGGGAGAAAGTCAGGATCGCGGGAATAGCGGCGTGTTTTTGATGGGTCTTTACGAGATCCAGGTGCTGGACTCTTACAACAACAAGACGTACGCGGATGGGTCGGCTGCCGCGGTGTATGGGCAATATCCGCCTCTGGTGAATGCCTCGAGGCCGCCCGGGCAGTGGCAAACGTACGATATTGTTTTTCACGCGCCGAAGTTTGGGGGCGACGGAAAGCTACTGAGGAAGGCGAGGGTTACGGTGCTTCATAACGGAGTGCTGGTGCAGGACAACGTCGAGATTCAGGGGCAGACGTCGCACGACGTGCCGGCATATGAGGCTGGGCCGGCGAAATTGCCGCTGGCTTTGCAGGATCACAATCATCCGGTGAGGTTTCGGAATATCTGGGTGCGGGAGTTGATGGCGGAGTGAAAAACGAATACTCTTGGCGCGCTCCCAGCTCGGCTTTGGGCGTTGCGGCGCAGTCTCAGTGATGCTCGATTGTGATTCGTTATTGGTTTAAGAGGGCCGGCTCGCTGGGACGCGCCGAAGCGAGCCCCGACATTCGCGCTACGCGCTCGGGATAGAACACGTCAGATTTGTGGAGGAGCGAATATGGGAGATCACCTGCACCATCCCGGTCCTACACATCCGCATTCGCATGGGCATGCGCATTCCCATTCGAAAAAGGACCTCGTCACGCGGCGGGAATTCATCTCTTCGGGGCTGGCCATGGCTGCGCTGGCTCCACTAGTGTTTGGCCAGGAACAAACACGCGCCGACATGGCCGAGCGTTTTCGCCAGATGTCGGAGCAGTATGAGGCGGAAGGGCTCGCCGCACCATTTCGCGGAATCACGACAAACGGCAGCGTGCTGCCGAATCTTTTCGAAATCAGCCCGACCAGGGCTTCCACGGAGCCGGTGCGAAATGCCGCGGAGAAGTTCATGGCATCGCTGACGAGCGTGCAGCTTGCCAGGACGATGTTTCCGGTCGACGACATCAAGTGGCGTAAATGGATGAACCAGCATTTCTACGCGCGCCAGGGAATCAGTTTTCAGGAAATGACCGAAGCGCAACGCGATTTGGCTTTCGGGCTGATGCGGGCATCACTAAGTGAGAGCGGGTTTGCGCTGACGCGGAACATCATGCGCTTGAACGAAACGCTTGCCGAACTGGCCGACGACCATGAGTTCCTGGGCGAGTGGCTCTACTATATCACCGTCATGGGAAAGCCTTCGGCGACCGAGCCGTGGGGCTGGCAGCTCGATGGGCATCACGCGATCATCAACTACTTCGTGCTGGGCGATCAGGTGGTGATGACGCCGCACTTCATGGGTTCCGAGCCGGTAAAAGCGACCTCTGGCAAATACAAAGGTGTGGAAATCCTCCAGAAGGAACAAAACGATGGGTTGGAGATGCTGCGGACTTTGCCGGATGCGCAACGCCGGAAGGCTGTCCTGAACTTCTCGAAGACAGGCAACAACAACCTTACCGAAGCATTCAAAGACAATGTGGTGCTCGATTACGCAGGCATACGAGCGGCGGATCTAGAGGCGCCCGCGCGGAAGCGTCTGGTGGACCTGGTGCATCTGTATGTGAGCAACATGCCGGAGGGGCATGCCCGCGTCAAAATGAACGAGGTGCAGCGGCACATCGACAACACCTGGTTCGCGTGGATCGGGGAATCAAAAGGAGACAGTGTCTTTTACTACCGCGTGCAGAGCCCGGTCGTTCTGATCGAATTCGATCATCAGCGCCCCGCGAACTTGAGAAAGTACGCAGCCGATCCCGACAAGCCGGCGCGGCAGCACGTTCACTGTGTCATTCGAACGCCGAATGGAAACGACTACGGGAAAGACCTGTTGCGGCAGCACTACCTCGCGCACCCACACAAAGAAGCGTGAGTTAACAGTACTCGCGCGAAACGGTTGAAAGTCAAAAGCTGAAGGCGCAAAGTAGAAAAAGATGCCGTGATTGGAAGCGGACACGGCATTTCGGGTGATCTTTTGCGCTTGGTGACGGGTGAAATGAGATCCAGAGGATACCTTTCGGGATTTCTGGCGACGTTTGGCGGTTTTGCGTGGTGCGGCGCGCAGGTGCGCGCGCAGGAACCGCCGCCACCGGCACAGCAGCCTGACCAGTCTCCCGACGACGCGCCTCGGGCTCCGAAGAAGGCTCCTCCGAAGGCGAATAAGGACAATGCCGCGGAATCGGCGCCCGATCAGCCCAGGTGGGATCCGTTGGCGGCGGAGAAGGATTTGCAGGTTGGGCAGTATTACATGCATAAGGGCGACGTGGATGCGGCGATCGACCGGTTTCAGGATGCGATCGCGGCGAAGCCCGGATATGCGGTGCCGTTTAAGTTTTTGGCCGAGGCGCAGGAGAAGAAAGGGTTGAAGAAGCCGGCGATCAAGTCGTACCAGCGATATCTGGATTTGTATCCGAAAGCGGAGGACGCGGAAAAGATTAGGAAGAAGATTGAGAAGCTTTATAAGGACGTGGAGAAGGAGAAGAAGGAGATTCGGTAGCGGTGGAGGCGAGAAAGATACAGGCGCAAAGGCAACGCGGAGACACAGAGGAGGTGCAACCCACGCGAGGCTCATAGTAAAAGAGGTGCCTATAGGCTAGCGAGCCAGGCGGTCCAGGGCTTTGCGAGCGCCGTGGAAGTCTGCGAATTGTTTTTCTTCGGCGCGGAATTCGGGAGAGTGGGAGATCAGCGAGCAGCCGGAGCGGCGAGTGGGGTGCTTGACGTGGAGCATCTCGTGGTAGAGGACGTATTCAACGGCGCATCGCGGGACGTTCGGACGGTCCATGCGGCGATTTAGAAGGATGTGGCCGGGGCCGGGGTCGTAGCAACCGAATTGGCGGCGCCAACTTTTCGTGCTCCAACCGATGTGGGGACGGGTTAGTTTTCCTTCGAAGTATTTCAAATTCAATTCATCGAAAAGCCTTTCGAGGTCGAAGTGACGGCCTTGCGGTTGTGTGGCTGGACGGATGCGGCGGTGGCGCATGCGATTGATGCGGGTGCGGGTGCGGTGGGAACGCGCATAGTCGAGATAGGGAGTGGTGAGGGATTTTGGGGCCTTACGTCGGTAAACGCGGGAGAGGAGAAGGGCGGCTGCTCCTTCCAGCACCGGGAGCGGAGCACGGTGAAGCAGATCGGAGAAGCGCACGTGGACTGTTTCTTCGCGACGGCGGATGGTCAGCGTAAGGCTGCTGTATGGGTAAAACTCGACCCGGAAGCGGGGCGGGCGGCCGTCGCAGTTCAGGCGTGTGAACATGCGTTGGAAGAGGGCGGCACCGCCTGGGACGATGTGAGAAATCTTGGGCATCCGATCTCCTGGTAGTTTACGACGCCGGGTCGGACGACGCCAAATTTAGAGCGAGAAATACCGAAAGATGAAAGGCGGGATTTGCTACAGGCACCGCGGAGCAGAAGTAGTGAGAGAGAGCAGAGAGAAGGAAGAAAGGAGAGCAAGGTGGGTGGACCTTGCCGAGATGCGGCGCAGCAGTGCTGGGCCCCTACGAGGGAAACGGGAGCCGTTGCAATGGGGCTAGTTCTTTCGGCGGCTAATTTTTGCGACGGACGGGCGGTGGGGCAACGGCTTTCTTGGCTTTTTCGGCGTCGCTTATGGCGTCGCGGGTGCCCTCGATGGCGTCGTCCAAATTTTCTTTGTAGATGTCGATTTCAACTTTGTCGGCAGCGATCTTGTTGAGGGCGTCGAGGAATTCTTTGCCCCGGGAAGCGATCAAGTCGACGCCTTGGCGGATGTTTTCCTGTTTCTCGATGCCCAGTTGCACTAGGTCGGCGGCATCATCAAGGCAACCGACATAGCCGTTCATGAGGGCGTTCAATAGCTCTCCGTGGCGATTCGATGAGGGGTGCTGCAGCTCGTACTGAAATTTCTTGAGGCGATCGTCGGCAAAAGTGAGGAACAGGCCGATGCGGGCGTTGGTGGTTTCCGCGTCGCGGATTTTATCGGACTCCATGGGCGAAAGGTAATCTTTTTGGTCTTGAGAGGCCCGGAGCTGGGCACAGGAAGCGGCCAAGCCACAGGTGACAACGGCAGTGAGCAGGCAGTTTTGGATGTTCATTTCGGACTTCTCCTCTGAGTTTTCGACGTTGTTCTCGGGGACTTGGGTTCCCGGCTTGGCTTCGGATTTTTCTTCGGGTTTCTGCGCAGGGGCATCCGCTCCCTTGCCGGCGGCGCCCTGCGAAGGCTCGGTAGCCCCTACCAATGGAGCGGCCGGCGGATTTCTTGAGCCGGGACGCGACGGAAACAACATACGGAGCAACTCGTCGTCCATGGACGCGAGGTCGTCCTGCACCAACTGAAGTGGTGGCTTGAGATCCTCTGGCGCGAGCAAGATCATCTCCCTCATTTCGCGGAGCGCTTTGCGAATGTGCATTTGCAGCTGTTTGTAGCCATTCAACTGACGCTCGGCATTGGGGTGCTCCTTTTTCAGGGCTTCGAAAGCAGTACGAGCGTTGTCGCGGTATTTCTCCATGACTTGGCCGACAGTTGCGAAGTCACCTGATTGGGAAGCACGCCGAGTGAAGGCCAGCTGCTCGTCGCCAAGTTTTTCGAAGAGCTTGGCTTTGTGAACGGAATTGGATTCGTGGTCGAAGCGGGCTTGCAGATCGTCGGGATTGACGGCCCTCGAGGCGAACCAGGGCAGGCTGGCGAGAACCAGCAGGACGAGCGTACGCTGGCGCCAAATCTGCATCACTTCCCTTTTGCTTCGAGTTGGTGTTTCAAGACTGCACTGCGTTGTTGAGCCTGCCAAACCTGGTCGGGATTTTTGCCTTCGTCCATGGTGAGAAATTTCTGATAAGCCTCGAGCGCCGGCTTGATCTGGTGCAACTTATCGTAGCAGAGCGCCCGAATAAACCAGGAACCCGCGGCGGGTGGCTCGGCTTTGGCGATCACGTCAAGGCTCGCGAGGGTGGAGACGCAATCACCGGAGAGATAGTAGGAGGAGCTGAGATCCTTCCAGTAGGAGAGATTGTTACGGTCGAGCTGGATGGCGAGTTTCAATTGTTTTTCGGCGGAGGCGTAATCGTGCTTCTGCATGTAGATACGGCCTAGTCCGCCGACCAGTTGAGCGTCATTTGGCGTGAGGGCCAAAGCGTGCTGGAGGGTCACGATCGCGTCATCGTATTTTTTCTGGGCAATCTGAAGGTCAGCGCGGAGACGCAGCGAATCGGACGTGGGCGGCTTTCCGGCGTCGGCGCGGTCGAGTTCGGCGAGGGCTTCGTCGTTGTTGTTTTGCTCGACGAGGAAGTGAACGAGGCGGGCCCGGGCGGCGGAATCGGAAGGCTGAAGCGTCAGATATTTGCGATAGGCGTCGGCAGCTTCGGGCTTGCCTTGGACGTCAAGAGCCTGCGCGAGGCCGAGCGCGGCGGGAGCGGAAGTTGGCTGAACTTCGAGGACACCGCGGAATTTCTTTTCGGCGTCGGCGGGGCGCTTGAGACTTAAGTAGAGCCTGGCGAGATGAAGGCCGGCCTCGGTGTCGCGCGAGTCGAGACGCACGGCCCCCTCGAACGACTCCGCGGCGCCAGGGTAATCGCCGGAGCGTTCCTGCGCGACGCCCAGGAGAATGCGCGGGCGGCTTTGCGCGGGCAACAACTCGACAACCTTGCGCAATGGCGCGACCGCCGCGGCGGGATCTTGCCCGGTCATCAGGATGCCAAGGTTGAGATAGGCTTCCGACATTTTTGGGTCGAGGGCGATGGAGCGTTCATACTCGGCGCGGGCTTCAGGCACGTGTTTCAGCGCGGTGTTGCAGTACGCGAGTTGGAAGTGGGCGTAGGCCACTTCGGGCTTTTCGGCGAGAAATTTTTGCAGCAGAGGGATGGCGGCTTCGAAATCATTCTTGTCGATGTCGCGTTGGGCCTCGTCGAGAAGATCGTTTAGCGGATTGGAAAGTCTTTGGGTACTGGATTGGACCGAAGATGATTGCGCCGCAGCGACGGTTTGGTTGCTGAAATGAGGCGCAATATTTTGCGCCCCTACAAAAATTGCTACGCCGACGACGTATCGTGCGACCGTGCGCGAGCTCGCGGGCTTCATGGGTCGGCGGTGGGGGCGTTGGCTCCATTTCCGATTGTAGCTGAAGGGCCTGTTGATTTGGATGCGCCGTTGCCTTGGCGCTTTCCCTGGCCGTTGGCGTTGAGGGCGCGCGCGAGGAAGCGGCCGGTGTGGGATTGCGTATTGCGGGCGACTTGCTCGGGTGTACCGGTGGCGATGATTTTGCCGCCTTGGTCGCCGCCTTCGGGCCCGAGGTCGATCAGCCAGTCCGCGGACTTGATCACGTCGAGGTTGTGCTCGATGACCACGAGCGAAGCTCCGGATTCGAGGAGTTTGCGAAAAGCAGCGAGCAGCTTCGCGATGTCATCGAAGTGCAGGCCGGTGGTGGGCTCGTCGAGGATGTAGAGGATTTCTTTATTTTCGCTGCGCGTCAGGTGAGAGGCGAGCTTGAGGCGTTGGGCTTCACCACCGGAAAGCGTGGTGGCGGACTGGCCGAGGCGTAAGTAGCCGAGACCGATTTCATTGAGTACGCGCAGTTTAGAAATCACTTTGGGCACGTTAATGAAAAAACTCAGCGCTTCGCGGACGGTCAGCTGCAGAACTTCGTGAACGTTCTTGCCGTGATAGCGGACGTCGAGCACGGTGCTCTTGAAGCGCGTGCCGCGGCACTCTTCGCAGATGAGTTCGACGTCGGCAAGGAACTGCATCTCCACGGTGACGGTGCCGTCGCCCTGGCAGGTTTCACAGCGGCCGCCGGGAACGTTGAAGGAAAAGTGGCCGGCGGTGTAGCCGCGGCGCTTGGCGTCGGGGGTTTCGGCGAAGACCTCGCGAATGGCGTCGAAAGCTTTCAGGTACGTGGCGGGATTCGAGCGCGGTGTGCGGCCGATGGGCGACTGGTCGACGATGACGACTTCACGGATATCGGAGTCGCCTTCGATGCGGTCGCAGAATTCCTTCACGCTGGAGCCATTGCGCTTGGCGGCGAGCGCTTTATAGAGGACGTCGTGGACGATGGTGGATTTGCCGGAACCGCTTACACCAGTGACAACAGTGAACGTACCTTGCGGAATCATCAAATCGACATTCTGCAGATTGTGGACGTGTGCACCGAAGATACGCAGGAATTTTCCGTTGGGCTTGTGCCGGCTGTTCGGGACCGGGATACGCAGCTCACCGCTTAAATAGCGGCCGGTGATGGACTTCGGCTCGCGCAGCATGGCTTCATAGGTGCCTGAGAACAGTAGCTTGCCTCCCAGTTCGCCAGCGCCCGGGCCGAGATCGATGACCGAGTCGGCGGCTTCAATCGTGTCGGGGTCATGCTCGACGACCAGTACGGTGTTGCCCAGATCGCGGAGAGATTTGAGGATGTCGATCAGTCGCTGGGTGTCGCGTGGATGCAGTCCAATCGAAGGCTCATCGAGCACATAGAGTGCGCCGACCAGGTGCGAACCGAGCGACGTGGCGAGTTGGATGCGTTGTGATTCTCCTCCAGAGAGCGTGGAGGTGAGACGGTCGAGAGTGAGGTAGTCGAGGCCAACTTCGTCCAGGAATTGTAGGCGCGAGCGAACCTCGTCGAGGATTTTGTCGGCAATTTTCGCTTGTGTGGCCGTCAGCTCGAGAGTGGCGAAGAAGGCGCGAGCTTCTTTCACGGTGAACTTGCAGATCTCCGTGATGGATTTGCCGGCGACGCGGACGGCGCGCGCTTCGGGGCGAAGGCGAGTGCCATCGCATTCCGGGCACAACGCATATCCGCGGTAGCGGCTGAGGAACACGCGGACGTGGAGCTTGTATTTTTTGCGCTCAAGATACGTGAAAAAGGCTTTTACGCCGCCGAAATCGCTTGTGGGATCTCCTTCGAGCAGCGAGCGGCGCTGGTCGGCGGTGAGATGACGCCAGGCGACGTTGGTAGGAATGCCGTGTTCGCGAGCAAACTTCTTGGCTTCCTGAAACAAGACGCGGTAACGCGGCTTGGTCCAAGGCTCGATAGCGCCCTCGTCCAGAGACTTACTGGAATCGGGAACGACGAGATTGAGATCGAAGTCGATGGTGTTGCCGAAACCCTGGCAGCGCGGGCACGCGCCCCAGGGATTGTTGAACGAGAAAAGCCGCGGCTCCGGCTCCTGATAAATGGTGCCGTCATTTTTGCATTCAAAGCGATCGTTGAAGACGAGGCGTTGGGCCGCATTTCCTGCGGCGTCGGGGACGAATTCGAGAATAGCTTCGCCATTCCCTTCTCGATAACAGATCTCGATCGAATCGATCAAGCGGGATCGCGATTCGGCGTCGACCGCGAGGCGATCGACGACCACCCAGACCGGCTTCGCAAAATCGACGTCGAGGAGCGATTCGGGTGAAGAAAATTCGTGCAGGCGACCGTCTTGATACAGTCGGTTGAAACCTCGCCTCTGAATATCGCTCAGGGCGTTGCGAAGCACCTCTTGGTTCGGAGGCGTGCTTTTCTTCTTGAAAGGGTGCCGGCCGGAAGTGGGTTGCGCCGCGCCAGCTATGCGCAGTTGATAGACCACATAGAAGCGACGCCCGGGAGCGAGCGACAGGACCTGTGTGGCGATCTTCTCGGGATTGTCGCGCCGGACCAAGGTGCCGCACTTGATGCAAAAAGTCTGACCGCATCGCGCGAAGAACAAACGCAGGTAGTCGTAAATTTCTGTGGACGTGGCGACTGTCGAACGCGGATTGCGGGTGGAATTTTTCTGGCGAATAGCGACGGCGGGAGCGATGCCGGAGATCTCGTCGACATCGGGCTTCTCCATACGCTCCAGAAATTGGCGAGCGTACGCGGAGAGAGACTCAACGTAGCGGCGCTGCCCTTCCGCGTAAACGGTGTCAAAAGCCAGCGAAGACTTTCCGGAACCGCTGACACCGGTGACTACGGTGATAGCGTTGTGCGGAATCTCCACGCTGACGTTCTTGAGATTGTGAACGCGAGCGCCGCGAATGGAGATTACGTCTTGGCCAGTGCTCGTGTTCGCCGGGATGAGGTCGTTTGTCGCCAAGGTAAGCCCAGACAGTACGTCCAGAAGGATGCGCCCAACAGCACGATCGCTGGCGACTGCCTAAACTTTAAATTATACGGCGGGCTTGATCTTGGGGCAAATGAGGTTCGAGAACCCCCCGGTCGCGAACTAGGGCTCTTCCACCAGGTTGATTTCACCAACGCCACCTTCCACTTTCAGGTGAATCGTTGCGGGCGTCTTACCGTAAGCGTCGTTGGTATATTCATCGTCGTTGTGTTTGAAGCCGTGCGCGTTGATCGAGCCTAGGCCGCCCGAAGCATGCACAACGACACCCACTTTGCTGGGCAGCCGTACCGTAGCCTGGCCCACGCCGCCTTCGATATCCGCGTCGAGATCTTTTTTGCGATCTCCGGTGAGGTCGACGTCAACTTGACCGGCACCCATGTCCACCTTGAGCCGTGTCAGTGGCAGGTCGCGAAGCCGCAGGCGCCCCTGCCCAGCCCCCATATCGACTTTCAACTCCATCGGAATTTCGTTGTTGAAATGCAGATTCCAATCGTTGTGCGAGACTCCAAAGTGGGAGCTCCGGTCATCCTGAGAGATCGTAAGTTGCCCGACTCCGGAATCGACGTGATAGTCGACGTGGGGACTCCCATAGGAATCGTTAAAGCTGAAATCGGCTTCCAGCAGATGGCTTGAGCCACCGCTAATGGTCAATTGACCCGCGCTGGTTTGCACAGAACTGCTGACGGATTTAGCGGCTTGAAGATCGACGGTCTGGCTTTCGTGGTGCATCAAGGAGTAATCGTGACGACCTCTAGCCAAGCCCCGACCATGCCAGAACAGAACGGCGAGAATGCATATGAATGCCACGATAGCGACGGTCGCTCCAATCGATGAATTGGAAGGCCCGCCCGGGCTCTGACGTGCCCGCATGGAATCCAGCATCTTCCCCACGCCAATGAAGATGAGAATCAGCGGCCAGTAGGTTCGAAGAATGATCCAAGGATCGAAGCCTGGCCGATAGTTCGCATACAGGAAAAGTACGCCCAGAACGATGAGGATGATCGGAACGGCAAGCGGCGACCTCCGGCATTGCACATCTTCGGGCATTGCGGACCTCTTCGTTTGTAGTACGCATACTCCAACGAAAAAGTTTCTTAGACCCAGGGACGACCTGCGCCAGGTACAGCATACCTCTCGGAGCGCAGCAGAACAACGGAGCGAGCAAGGCTGACACGAACGGTTGTGCTAGAGTTTTGCAGAACGACTGGGAGGTAATGCGATGGAAAATTTCGATCGAGTCGTTTGGATTGTGCTGGACAGTGTAGGAATTGGAGCACTGCCGGATGCGGCCGACTACGGTGACGTTGGACGCAACACGCTCGGCCACGTCGCAGAATCACGGCCGCTGAAAATACCGAAGCTGGTGCGACTGGGATTGGCGAACGTCGCCCCGCTGAAGCATCTTTCGCCCGCGGGCGCACCGATGGGCGCGTTTGGAAAGGGCCTCACGCGATCTCCTGGAAAAGATACCACTACAGGACATTGGGAAATGGCGGGCGTTTGGCTTGATCAGGCATTTCCAGTGTACCCTCACGGATTCCCGCGCGAAGTTATCGAAGCGTTTGAGAAACAGATAGGGCGCGGGACCATCGGCAACAAGCCGGCATCGGGAACGCAGATCATCAAGGAACTCGGCGAAGAACATGTGCGAACCGGAAGGCCAATTGTCTACACGTCGGGCGACAGTGTTTTTCAGATCGCGACGCATGAAGACGTGATTCCCATCGCCGAGTTGTACCGCATGTGCGAAATTGCTCGAAAGCTGCTCGATGGACCGAACCGCGTGGGACGAGTGATCGCGCGGCCGTTTACCGGCAAGGCTGGCAATTTTGTGCGCACGCCACGGAGGCATGACTATGCCGTCGATCCTCCCAAGCCGATGCTATTGGATGTATTGCATGAGCGCTCCGTGCGGGTGTTTGGCATCGGAAAGATTCACGACATCTACAACGGGCGCGGCGTAGAAAACTACGTCACAACAAAAAACAATAGCGACGGAATGGAGAAACTAACAGCCGCGGTGCGCGAGCGCAAACACGGTCTCATTTTCTGCAACCTAGTGGATTTCGACATGTTGTACGGGCATCGCAAAGACGTAGAAGGGTTCGCGAAATCGCTGGAGGAGTTCGACGCCCTGCTCAATCCTTTTTTGTCGCTGCTGACAGACTCGGATCTGCTCATGATCACCGCCGACCACGGGTGCGACCCCGATCTGCGATGGGAGACCACGGACCATTCGCGGGAGTATGTGCCGATTCTGGCGTATTCGCCCGGAAGCGGCGCCGGTGTCGATCTAGGGGTGCGCGATACGCTCGCCGACATGGGGCAGACGATCGCGGATAATTTCGGCGGCACGATTCCGCATGGAAAGAGCTTTTTAGGAGAAGTGCGCCACCGCTCCGCGAAATCAGCACGCTGATGGATCTGACGGCGTGTAGCCGCCCTCTTTAAGACAGGGCCAGGTCTAGATGCGCCCCCACTCCTTCGTGTCCGATTGGCTGCGATTCGTGATTCGGCCAGGAGCACTGCACAGACGGCCGGCCTCACAGACCACGGCTACAGAGGCGGCCGGAACATATCACGGAGTCGAGGCCACGACGCTAGTTGCCGGAGGTAGCGCCCGCAGGACTGCCGGGGGCGTAGTACCCGTTACGAGTGCGAGCGGTGAGTTTGCCACGACCGCGGGGTGGGATGACATCCACCTGCACGGTGCGAAAAGTGCCGTCGCGTTTGGTGTTGGTCGGATAGTAAGCGAGCGTATATTGATTGCGGATGTCGTGGGCCACGTTTTCGCAAATGTCCTTCACGTCGGCTACGTTTTCCGGGAAAAAAGCCAGACCGCCGGAGGCTTTTGCGATTTCTTCCAATGCCCTTTTTGCGCGTTTGGCGTTTTTCTTGCTCTCTTCGCTTAGCAAGCCGATCGTATAAATGACCGTGTCCGTCTTCTGAATCTCCCGAATGGTTTTCTCCAAGGAATTGTGGCTGGTGTTGTCCTCACCGTCGGTCACCACGAGCAGAACCTTTTTATCCTTTTTACCCTTTTTTACGTGGTCGAGCGACCCGATGATGGCATCGTAAAGCGCGGTGCTGCCCCGTGAATCAATGCGCTCCAGCGCTTCCTTGAGTTCAGGAATGCTGCTGCTGAAGTCCTTGTCGAGGTCCAGGTAGAAATCGTCGTTGAAATTAACGACGAATGCTTCGTCCTGCGGGTTGCTGGCTTCCACGAGCGTCAGTGCGGCGGCATTCACCCGTGGCCGCTTGTCGCGCATACTGCCGCTATTGTCGATCACCAAGCCCATGCTGACGGGAATGTCTTCGCGCTTGAACACCGCGAGTTTCTGTTCGGCTTTATCCTCAAGGACCCGGAAATTTTCTTCCTTGAGCCCGTCGGCGAAGCGCCCTCGATCGTCGAGGACCGTGGTATGCAACACCACGAGGTTTACATCGACGCGAATCTTCGGGTCTTGCGGACTTGAATTGGGATTTTGCCCCGGCGGAAGCGGTTGTGAATTGGGGACAGGAATCTGCCCGGCAGCCGGGAAGCTGCTGAACGCCAATACGCAAAAAAACAAAACCGACAGGGTTAGGAGACCAACGCGCTGGGAAGCCGGTCTAATGACTGGGGGCGTAGTAGCCCGTCTTGGAGTACACGTTGAGGGGCGGAAGCCCTTTGGGGGCGCGGAGTTTGATCTTGATCTTCCTCCAGCGCGCATCATGCGCTTTGTTGCTCGGCCGATATCCAAGGACATATTGATTTCGCAACTCCATGCCGATTTTGGACGCAATATCCGGCAAATCATTTAGGTTCTCGACGGCAAAGACGCGGCCGCCGGTCATTTCCGTCACTTCACTCAACAGGGATGGGCCATTGAGCTCTTCTGGAGTACGGTTGCGATAGCCGAGCGGATCAAAAATGCCAATCGCGTAAAGTTGCGTGTCCGCTTCCTTAACCAGACGCTTGATATCGCTCTCGTTGTACCTACTATGATTATCGCCCCCATCGGAGAGGATGAGCAAGGCGCGTTTGCCGTTCTTAGCACCCCTCATCTGGCTGAGACCTAGATAAATGGCATCGAGCAGTGCGGTGCGCCCTTTTGGCGCCGTCAGCATCATACGGCTCTGCAGATCCTCGACGCTGTTGGTAAAGGCGCTGGTAAGTTCAGCGCGCTCATTGAAACTAACCAGGAAAAATTCGTCCTGCGGATTCGCCGTCTTGAAAAACTGCACCGCGGCCTCGCGGGCTTTGCCAATCTTGTTGGCCATGCTTCCGCTGAAGTCGAAAATCACACCGATGGAAATGGGCACGTCTTCCGAGGAAAAGGTCACCACTTCCTGCTCGATATTGTCTTCGTAGACGCGGAAATTATCGGGATCGAGCCCGGTCACTAGGCGATTGTAAGGATCGGTTACGGTGACGTTGACCAGCGCAAGATCGACGTCGAGGTGCAGGCCCTGCAAAGGCTTGACCGCCGATCCAGGGGTATTCTTCCTGACGTCGTCTTTGAGTGGCTTTGCCTCTGACGTTTTTGTATCGTCTTGGGACTTAGCATCGGTGGGGGACGGCGGCGCTGTCGTTTGAGCCGTGGCGGGAAGGCAGGAACCAAACAGGACGACAAGTAAGAGCGAGAAAATGGCTACCAAAAAAGGCAAAACGCGAATCGGGTGTACCTCGCGCTTCACGGCTCTCTCCCAAAGATTCCTGGCCTGCCGGAACGGCCGCGCGGTTCAGGACTGAGAGGGATTCTACCACTGCAGCGGCGGAAGACAAGTGCAATTGCGTGCTGATCGGCTACCGTTTTGTCAAACATTTGTCACTACAGTCACAACGCTCGGAGTTGTCTACGCGGCTCCTGGTGGGACAATGCAAGGTGTATCAGTGCAACTCTGTCGCCATTGGCGTCACCTGAGCATCAGATGATGAAACCTGCAGTGATGGCATCCGGGAAATATTGTAGGAAGCAGTAGATTTGTATGGGATTTGCGGAAAGGCTCAACCCATGAGTTCCAACAAAGTGGTGGTGGTTATACCGGCAAGGTACGGGTCCACGCGTCTGCCCGGCAAGCCGTTGGTGTCACTAAATGGGCAACCGATGATCCAAAGAGTGTACGCGCGTGCCAAACTGGCACGCTGCGTACACCAGGTAATCGTGGCTACCGACGATGATCGCATCGTCCAGGCAGTCACCGCCTTTGGGGGCGAAGCGCGTATGACCCGGCCTGACCATCGCACCGGCACCGAGCGCGTCGCCGAGGTCGCCGCGCACGTCGAAGGCGACGTCTTCGTTAATGTGCAAGGCGATGAACCATTGCTGGATCCGGTAGCGGTCGACACCGCCGTCGAAGCTTTGTTGCAAGAACCCGCCGCCGCGGTCTCGACCGTGGCCACGCCCATCAAGGTTCCCGGCGATATCATGGACCCCAACGTCGTGAAGGTCGTTGTCGATTTCGACGACAATGCGCTGTACTTTTCGCGAGCGCCTATCCCCTGGGTGCGCGACACCGGAAGCACGATTCAGGTGCGGCACCTAAAACACTTAGGCCTGTATGTGTTCCAGCGGGAGGCACTACTCGACTATCCGACGCTGCCGCAAGGCGAACTGGAACGCATCGAACAGCTTGAGCAACTCCGCTGGATGGAAAATGGGACGAAGATTCGTATCGCGGAGGTCGAGCACGACGCCGTCAGTGTGGACGTCCCTGAAGACGTCGCGCGCGTTGAGAAGCTGCTGCGAAAATGAAGGCGCCTGACCCTTTCGGGAAGCCCCAAGTCACTAAGTGAGTCTAGAAATTCCGCAGAATGGAGCCGGTGATAGTTCTGTGGGTGTCCACTCCGACAACGAAAATGGTGTTGGCGTCCACCAGATAGGCGGCGAAGTTGATCGTGCTTGAAGGAGAAGTGGCCAGCGTAATCGTGTAGGTGTTGCGTCCAGTTCCGTCCCCGGCGGTGGCCAAGGAGCCGCTGAGCGCCGCCCCGGCTACCACGCTGTTGGCCGACAGCTCCGTAAAGTCCACGCCGCCGGAAATGCTGCCTGAACTGGTCTGGGCGTATTGCCCGACGAAATCCTCTTCCGCCAGGATTCCGGTCGTCCCGTTGATACTCTGCCCGCTCCAGTTAAAGCCCCAGTTGCCGGCCTCCGCACTCGTCGTGAACGGATTGCCCGTTTGCATTTGCATCGACCCATCCGCTGTGATGATCACAGCGTTGCTCTTGCCGGTGCTGACGTCCTGAATGAACGCTTTGGTCGGCGAAGTCAGATAAAAGATGAAGGAGAAGGTCCCGGCGCTCGAGTCGGTGAAGTCTAGCGTGCCGCGCCCATCGCCGCCCGGATCGATCGTATAGCTCGCGGCGCTGATCGTTCCGCTCGGTATCGCTGTGTGGTTGCTGTTGCCAGAGCCGCTGGCGCTGGAATCATCGTCGTCCATCTGGACATTGCTTACGGTGCCGCCGCTCAACGTGAAGCGACCACCCCGCACATCCGAGCCAGACAGGCTTGACCCCCCGACGATGAAGGCGAAGCTGCCGCTCAAGGCGCTGGTGGCCGTTGGAATCGTGCCCGTCTGGGCGACCGCATCGCCGATGCTTGCGGCAGGGAAATCGGTCCTTAGCAGCCTGATACGACCAGCGCCCACCGTGTAGAACGCGAAGTTGATCGTACCGCCGTTTATGCTAAACGTTGTGGTTCCGCGGCCAAACGTCGCACCGTAAGTGGCGTCCCTTGTGAAGGTTCCCGTGATCGGCAACGGACCCGACGCACTAAAGTTGTCGTTGACGTCGGCCACTCCGCTGGTAAAACCACCCCCTCCATTTCCCGTAAACTGGCCAACGATCGATTCGCCGGTTCCGTTCGGATCCAAGCCCGAGACGTCGAAGACGTAAGGGCCGCTGAAATTGGTGGGAAAGGCTGCAAAAGTAGTTGCGTCTTGCACCGTGAAATTGCCGCTGGCGGTCCCGTTACCGTCCGATTCCGTGATAAGACCGGACGTGGAGGATGTCATCACAATGCTCAGTTGCAGCGTTTCCGCCGAGTCGACCAGCGTTAGCGTTCCCTTGCCGTTCGACGAGATCGCGTATGACCCACTGGTGACTGCTAAAGTCATCGATCCAGGGATCCTGCCGCTATTGAGGTCTTGGACTCCGCCGCTAACCGAGCCCGCGCCGTTGGCCGAAAAGCTTCCAACGCGCGCAAAAAAACCTCCGGAGTCTTGGCCACTCATCTCAAAAGCGTAGGTTCCGTTCAAGCTCGACGCCGAATAGGGACCCCCAGTGGGGGTCGGAGCGGGATTGGCGCTTATGCCTCCTCCACCACCGCACGCGGACGCAAAGTACGCCACTGCAATGACCGGCAGAACGGCAACCCACCTAATCGAGCAATTCACAGGGCACCTCTCTGCGACAGCGTTTTGGTGGCTGCCTGAAGGCGCGTCCCAGTGCGCCAGAGCGGCATGCCTTTCGGCGACCGCACCGCAACGGCGGTAGTTCCCTTCTGCACGATCCGCGCAAGGAACACGGTGTCAGATCCAGTCGAGAAAAGCTCACCAATGACCCGCACGTTGTCGCCTGCGGCTAGTTCGAGGTGATTTAGTTTGAGGTAATTTGCGCTGCCAACGTGCACGTCCACTACGCCAGAGGACGTCTGCACCATTACGTTCGTTCCCAGCGGACCTGTCTTCGAGTCTTCTATAACGCTGGAAACCGTTCCCACCAGATTTGTCTCGCGAGCCAAACTGTACCCGGAGCGTATGGATGGCGGTGCTTGTTGCGCATCCGTGATCACCGGCAGCATGAGAGAAGCGGCCAGCCAAGCGGTGCCCACGCTCATTCGAAGGATTCGAGTCATTTTTTTCCCCAGATGGAAAGCTCGCAAACCGAGCCTCACGATTACGCGGATGGAACTGGCTCCCCAAGCCGTACCCCGCGCTATGTTCTATTCCCTAGTTGGATGAGTTTCGTGCCCGCCGCGGTTTCCTGTGCGTTACGTACTTGCGTAAAGACCAACTATTTACAACCAAGCTCCAACCGGAGGCAGATCTCGTCCATTTTTGTAAACACCGATTGTGAAAAAAGGTTTCGGCCCGTGCTACCGCGACGGAGATTGCATGCAGAAAATTTTTGAGTTCAGAAACAGGTGGAGTCGCATTGACAGTTCCCCGACTTCCGACCATAATTATGCGTACGTCACTCCTGTGGAGGGCTAACAAGCCCGGCAAGCTGGACAACCCAGCGAACCAAGGGCTGCAAGGATGGCGCCAAAATATATTTTTGTAACTGGCGGTGTTGTTTCCTCACTTGGAAAAGGCGTAGCTGCCTCCTCGATTGGCTGTCTCCTCGAAAGTCGCGGTTTTAAAGTCACCTTACAAAAGTGCGATCCGTACCTTAACGTTGATCCGGGCACCATGAGCCCGTTTCAACACGGCGAAGTCTTCGTCACCGAGGACGGGGCGGAGACCGATCTCGATCTCGGCCACTACGAGCGCTTCACCCACGCAAAACTTAGTCGCGACAACAACTGGACCACCGGCCGCATCTACGAAACGATCCTCGGCAAAGAACGCCGCGGCGACTATCTCGGCAAGACCGTGCAAGTCATTCCGCACGTCACCGACGAAATCAAAGCCACCATTAAAAAGGTTTCCGAAGGCGTCGACGTCGTCATCGTCGAGATCGGCGGCACGGTCGGCGACATCGAGTCACTCCCCTTCCTCGAGGCCATTCGCCAGATGCGCCTCGAACTCGGCAGCGAGAACACCCTATTCGTTCACGTAACTCTGGTTCCCTACATCGCGGCAGCTGGCGAACTGAAAACCAAGCCCACCCAGCACAGCGTCAAAGAAATGTTGGGCATTGGTATTCAGCCCGACATTCTTCTCTGCCGCAGCGATCGCCATATCCCGTCCGACCTTAAGAAAAAAATCGCACTCTTCTGCAACGTCGCCGATTCCTGTGTCATCTCCATGGAAGACGTGGACACCATTTACGCCGTCCCGGTGGAACTCGGCCGCGAAGGACTAGACGCGCAAATCCTGCGCCTGCTCAAACTCGAACATCACCCGCAAGATATGAAACCCTGGGTCGACCTGGTACACCGCGTGCACCATCCGGCAGGCGAAGTCCGCATCGCCATCGTCGGCAAGTATGTGCAGCTGGAGGACGCCTACAAGAGCCTGCGCGAGGCGCTGCTCCATGGCGGGCTGGCGCACAACCACAAGACGGTTCTGGAGTGGATCGAAGCCGAAGAAATCGACTCACTGGAGACCGCCGCTGCGCGGCTTCGGCTGTACGACGGTATTCTGGTTCCCGGCGGATTCGGCAAACGAGGCATCGCGGGAATGGTTCACACCATCCATTACGCCCGCGAAAACAAGATTCCCTTCTTTGGAATCTGCCTCGGGATGCAATGCGCCACCATCGAGTACGCCCGCGACGTCGCCGACTTGAAGCAAGCCGACAGCACGGAATTCGATCCGCAGACGCCCCATCGCGTGATCTACAAACTGCGCGAGCTGCTCGGCGTGGACGAAATGGGCGGCACCATGCGCCTCGGAGCATGGCCTTGCAAACTCGAGCCCGGTTCTTTTGCCAATCGCGCCTACGGCAAGCTCGAAATCAGCGAGCGCCACCGCCACCGCTACGAATTCAACCGCGACTACGAAAAAGTTCTGACGAATGCGGGTCTGCGTATCACGGGCCGTACCCCCGACGAGAATTACGTCGAAATCGTCGAAGCCCCGGACCATCCGTGGTTTCTTGGCTGCCAGTTTCATCCCGAATTCAAATCGAAACCGCTCGAGCCGCACCCGCTTTTCGCCGCCTTCATAGGCGCAGCCCTGGAACACAAAAAACTGAAATCGCGCCCCGCAGCGGACGCGCACCGCCAGCAAGCCGTAGGCGCCGCCCCTCACGTCACTGCTTAGCCTCCCTGTAGCCGCTTCTCGCCCTTACCGGCATCCAACGCGACCGGAACCAGGCTAACGACATGGCCGACCCACAACCACCCAACCTAAGCCCTGTCTATGCTATCTTCACTAACTTCGCATGACTACGACGCGCGAAATCACTCTCAACTCCCTACGCCTTGGCGGTAGCAATCCCCTTTTCCTGATCGCCGGCCCGTGCGTCATTGAAAGTGAAGCCCACGCCCGAAAAATCGCCGAACAGGTCGCGCGAATAGCCGCAGATGCCGGCATTCCGTACATCTTCAAGGCCTCGTACGATAAGGCTAATCGCTCCTCAATGAAATCCTTTCGCGGTCCAGGTCTAAAAGAGGGCTTGCGCATTCTCAGTAAAATCAAAAATGAATTGAAGTTGCCCATTCTCACCGACATCCACGACGCGTCGCAAGCGGCTCCCGCTTCTGAAGTCTGCGACATCCTCCAGATTCCCGCGTTTCTATCGCGCCAAACAGATTTGCTGGAAGCCGCCGCCAAAACCAGCCGCATCGTCAACGTAAAGAAGGCCCAGTTCCTTTCCCCCTGGGACATGTCCAACGTAGTAGAAAAACTCGCCGCAGCCGGTAATGACAAAATCATACTCACCGAACGCGGCGCCTCCTTCGGCTACCAGAATCTGGTAGTAGACATGCGCTCCTTCCCCATCCTGCAAGAACTCGGCCACCCGGTAGTCTTCGATGTTACCCACTCCGTGCAACTGCCCGGCGGCCAGGGCCACGCCAGCGGGGGCCAACCCGAATTCATCGAACCGCTGGCCCGCGCCGGCGTAGCCGCAGGCGTAGACGGCATCTTCCTCGAAACCCACGACAATCCCTCCGCCGCGCTCTCCGACGGCGCCAATGCTCTGCCTCTCGCTCAACTGGCCAGCCTCCTCGCCCGGCTAAAGGAATTGTCCTCGCTCGTGCGAAGATGGAATTCGTGATGAGCCTCGACACGGCGCGTCGCGTCCTCCGTATCGAAGCCCAAGCCATTCAAGACGTTCTAGCGCGCCTCGACACCACCTTCGAAAAAGCAGTAGACCAACTCTTCGCTTGCCGGGGCCGCGTAGTAGTAACCGGCATGGGCAAATCCGGACTGGTAGCCAGGAAAATTTCCGCAACATTCTCCAGCACCGGCACCCCCTCCTTTTTCCTGCACCCGGCGGAGGCGTTGCACGGCGATCTAGGCATGCTCGCCCGCGGCGACGCACTGGTAGCGGTTTCCTACGGTGGCGAAACCGAGGAGATCATCGCCCTTCTTGAAGCACTGAAGCGCCTGGAGATTCCTTTGGTAACGCTCACCGGGAAAATCCATTCCACACTTGCCGGAGCGAGTGACATCGCTCTCGACGTCAGCGTGCAGGAAGAAGCGTGCTCGCTGAACCTCGCTCCTACTGCCAGCACCACGGTCGCCATGGCCGTCGGCGATGCGCTGGCTGTTTCGTTGCTCGAGCATCGAGGCTTTCGTCCCGATGATTTCGCCGCGCTTCATCCCGCCGGCCGGCTCGGCAGAAAACTTCTCCGCGTCGAGCACAAGATGCACGCCGGCAACGCCCTGCCGCGCGTCTTACCGGAAACCCCGATGCCCGACGTCATCCACGAAATGAGCAGAAAGGGCTTGGGCATGACCACGGTCCTTGACCCTGACGGCCGCCTGGCCGGAATCATCACCGACGGTGATCTCCGCCGCCTGATGGAAAAGCAAGGTGGCAAGACACTGGAGATGAACGCGGGCGCCTGCATGACACGCAGCGCCCAGACCATCGGAGCCCACGTCCTGGCCAGTGAAGCGTTAAATTTGATGGAGAAACGCAAAATCACATCGATCGTAGTGGTAGACAAAGCCCAGGGAGTCCTGGGAGTAGTGCACCTCCACGATCTCTGGACCCTGGAATTGATTTAGCGGCGCGGCTTTTGTCGTTGTATCGGCGAGCTCGACTCGCCAGCCCTGTAGCGGCGCCTGACGTGAGCGGCCTTTGGTTTAACAAAAAAACGCACTACGCGAATCACACAAAAAGAGGAACTGCCTTTGCCAAAATCGAAATCCAAAATCCCAGCAGCGGTCGCCAAACGCGCAAAACACATCAAGGTTTTCCTGATGGACGTAGACGGCACCTTAACCACCGGCGCCGTAACGCTGCTCTCCCAGTCTGACGGCTCCGCCTTGGAAATAAAAACCTTCGACGCCCATGACGGGCAAGGTCTTTCACTAGCCCACACCGCAGGCCTACGCACGGGAGTAATCACCGGCCGCGAAAGCGCCGCCATGCGTCGACGCGCCCGCGAACTAAACATCGAATTCGTCTACGAAAAACAACCCCACAAAATCGCCGCCTACGAAGAAATCTTGAAGAAAACCGGCGCGGTCGAATCCGAAGTAGCCTACCTGGGCGACGACCTCCCGGACCTAACGATAATGCGTCGAGTAGGCCTAGCCGTGGCCGTAGGGGATGCCGCCAGCGAAGTCAAACGAGCCGCCCACTATGTGACCAAGGCCATTGGCGGAAAAGGTGCCGCGCGCGAGCTCGTCGAAGTGATCCTCAAGAGCAAAGGCATCTGGGAGCAAATGATCGACAAAGCCCGCGCCTAGCCCTCACTCGTAACGCAGCGCCAAAACCGGATCTACCCGCATCGCCCTCCGCACCGGCATGTAACAGGCGAGCAGCGCCACCAAACCCAGCAGCGCCGCAACCCCCACGAAAGTAACCGGATCGAGCGGCGCCACTCCAACCAGCAGTCCCTTCATCACCTGCGCCCCCGCAATCGCACCCACCAACCCCAGCGCGATCCCAGCTCCCACCACCGAACCTACCTGCCGCAAAATCATCCCCATGATTTCCAGCCGCTGCGCCCCGAGTGCCATGCGAATCCCAATCTCGTTCGTTCTCTGCCCCACCACGTACGACATCACGCCGTACGTACCCACGGACGCAAGCACCAAAGCAAACGTCGCCATCAGGCCCAGCAGTACCGCTTCATAGCTCGTGTCGTGCATCGACGCCGTAACAATCTGCGGCATCGTGTGTACGTTGAACAACGCTAGACTCGAGTCCAGTGAGCGCACCGCATCACGTACCGTGCTCGTCAAACTCTCCGGCGAACCAGCGGCTCGCGCCACCACCACGAAAGGCCGCGATGGATCTCCCATATCCCAGGAAAGCGCAAAGTAACCTTCCGGCATCGCTTGGTCCCGCAAGCGCTGCTGCTTGACATCACCCACCACGCCGACCACTTGGAATTGCACGAAATTTTCAAAGATCTTGCCGATGGCGCTCTGTCTTGGCCAGAAGGTCGTCGCCATGGTCTGGTTGACCACCGCGGGAATCAAGTACGTCGAGGCGATGTCTCTCATTTCCTTGGGGTCCTCCACGGGTGCGAGCTCGCGCACTAGTTTCCCGGTAAGCTCAAAATCCTTGCGCGTCAGCTCACGCCCCTCCAAGAGCGGAATGCTCATCACATGGAAATAGTCGGAGCTGATCGATGACCACTCCACCAGCGGCCCGGTCATGCTCTCCGTCTCCTGCCCGGGAATCTTGACGTATCCATTGGTGCCGCCCTGCAGCGGCAATTTCGTGGTGATGGCCGCCGCTTGCACGCCGGGCGAGCTCTGCAGCTTCCGCATCAGTTGGTCGTAGAATCCCATCCCTTGATCCAGCGTCTTATACTGTTTCTCCGGCAACCGAACTGCCGCCGTCAGCACGTGCTCGCCGCGCACCCCGATGTCGGTCGATCGCAAGTGCGAAAAGGTTCGCAGCAACAATCCTGCGCCCGCAAGCAACGCGAGCGACAATGCGATTTCGCTAACCACCAGAAAATTCCGCAGCCAGTGTCCTTTCTGCGACGCTCCAGCCCCAGCACCTCGTGATTTCAACGCTTCCGACGAATTCACGCCGGCAGACTGTAACGCCGGCGCCAGCCCGAACAACATGCCGACACCGATGCACAACAAAAACGTGAAACTCAGTGGCACTAGATCAACCTCCAGCGGATTCGGTTGCGGCACCGTATCCGCCAACGCAGAACGCAGCGCCGCTACTCCGCCGAACGCCATTGCCACGCCAAGCACTCCGCCGACCAGCGACAGCAAAACGCTTTCCGTCAGCAATTGGCGAACCAGCCGGCCTCGCCCCGCTCCCAACGCGTTGCGCACCGCGATCTCCCGCTGTCGGCTCGTCGATCGTGCCAGCAGCAAATTGGCAACATTCGCGCACGCGATCAATAACACCAGTCCGACCGCCCCAAACATGATTAGAATCTGTGTCGAAAAATCTCCGACCAGGTCTTCTCGCATGGGAGTCACGATCGCATCCACATTGCGGTTCGTATCCGGAAGCTGTTTCTCGTATCTTTCCGCGATCGTTCGCAAATCGGTCCGCGCCTGCACTATCGTCGCGCTTTCCTTTACCCGCCCGATCGCCCGCCAGCTATGGGAGCCGCGCGTGCCCAGGTTCTTCTTCGACATGTCGAGCGGAATCCATATCTCCGCATCCGCCGGAAGCCGGTACCATCCCGGCATCACGCCGACGATCGCATATGGCTCTCCATCCAATTTCACCGATTTTTCCAGAACATCTCTCGCGCCGCCAAACCGCGTTTTCCAAAACGCGTTGCTCAAGATCGCCACATGACTCTTTCCGTTTTGCCCCTCGCTGGTTGCGAACGTCCGGCCAATTTGCGGGCTTACCCCCAGAAGCGAGAAAAAGTTGGCTTCGGTCCGCACCAACGTCGCGCCCTCAGGAACGTCACCCACCGTGGCGTTGGCGCTCCTCGGCCACGAATACAAGCTCATGCTCTCAAACGTGTGGTTCTGCGCTTTCCAGTCAAGATAGTCTTCACCCGTCAGCGGGTACGATCCCGGCGCGCTTTCCGTTTGCCACAACGCCACAACCTTTTCGGGATGGCGAAACGGAAGCGGCTTCAGCAACGTCGCATTCACCACCGAAAAGATCGCGCTGTTGGCTCCAATGCCCAAAGCGAGTGTAAGAATTGCGATTGCCGCAAATCCGGGACTCTTGCGCAAGACCCGTCCGGCGTAGCGCACGTCTTGCGCGAAATCGTGAATCCAGTTGGCTTTGCGGGCTTCCCGGCATTCTTCCTTCATACTCTCCACCCCTCCGAATTCGATCATCGCGGTTCGCCGCGCTTCCCGCGGCGTCATTCCACTGTTGACGTTCTCCGCTATCTGCCGCTCCAGATGAAACAACAATTCTTCGTTCAGCTCGGACTCCACCGTGCGGCGCCGGACCAGCGGGCGAATCGTCATCCTCGACTTGTCGAACCATCGCATCGGTTTGACTTCGCAGCTCCGCCGGCCCAGCCATTCCTGCATTCGCTTGCTGTAGCCGCCCTCTTTGAGAGGGCGGGGTTCAGCGCAACTTCACCCGTAACACGTTCTTCGACACTTGCCGAACCCTCTGCGCAATCGCCCAGCCGTGCATAGACTCCAGAGCCACAGTCTTCAAAATCAGCAGGTCCAGCGGGCGCTGTACCAAATCCGTCGGTTTTCCCACACGCTCTCCCTCGCCATCTCTGACGAAATCATTTCCTAAATGGTCTTGTACGCACCCGCCACAGAATTTGTTCCCCTAATTGATTGACAGGAGCCTAAGCCCACTCTTGTCAATAATCAAGGGGAGGCCCGGCCTTCCGTCGAACTGTCCGCGGGCGCAAGGCGCGGCGCACATTGTAGTGGGCGGTCTCTAGATCGGGTGATTTTGCGTTGGCACCGCCCAGCGGCGATAATGGCTGGCTGGTTCCTACACTGTGAGGGTCGCGAAATGATGCACGCCTGGCACGACGTATCCCCCGGAAACGACTTACCCCGCGACTTTCAAGCGGTGATCGAAATCCCCTTGGGCTCGAACGTAAAATACGAACTCGACAAACCCACAGGCCTGCTTAAGGTGGACCGCATCATCCACTCCGCGGTCTTCTACCCAGCCAACTACGGCTTCATCCCGCAAACCTACGCCGAAGATAACGATCCTCTCGATGTTCTGGTTCTGTGTCAGGAAGCGGTCCAACCTTTGGCTCTCATCAAAGCCCGCGCCATCGGCCTGATGACCATGATCGATTCCGGCGCCAGCGACGACAAAGTCATCGCCGTCGCCACGAATGACCCCGAATTCAGCGACTACGTCGAAGCCCGCGACCTGCCACCTCACCGCCTATTGGTGCTGAAGCGCTTTTTCTCCGACTACAAGCAACTCGAAGGCAAGAAGGTCGAAGTTGAAGACATCCGCCCGGCCTATGCTGCCCTGACAGTGATCGAACGGGCCCTCGCCCGCTACCAACAGGAGCGCGAAAAACTCCTGCCCAAACCCGGTCGGCCATGACTCTCATCGGTTCGAATGCAGCAGCCGCCGACCGTTTAGCCGGGCGTGCTCCTACTCCAAACCAGCTTCCTGCTCCACAAGCAAAAAAGCTACAAACGCCGACCGTAACACCCGTAGAATGAACGCTTGCAAAAATGCGGCATACTAAACGACTCGAAAATCTCGCGGAATCAGCACTTACGAAAAATGAGGGAGGGGGGAGTAGTCATCGTCGCGACCGCTCAGCCGTCACCACAGCAACTAATCTGTCTCTACTATTTTAGGCCTCCGCTCCCGCGTGTTACTGTGCCGCGACATGACTCGCTCGAAAACAACTGAATGAAAACAATGGGCTTATGGCTGGCCGGAATCATCGGGGTTCTGCTACTCGCGGGCTTTGTAGCCCTATCGGTCATGGCGGGCGGGCCGAAAGACGCCCTCTACATGCTGCGCTACGCCCTGCCGCACATGCACCGCGGAAAACTGCGGCCCGGCAACGAAGCTCCCGACGCGCGGCTGCTCGCATTAAACGGCAAGGATTACTTCCATTTGCGAGACCGAACCGGCGCACGACCTTTGATGGTCGTCTTCGGCAGCTACACTTGACCACCGTTTCGTCGCCAGGTGGGCGACATCGTCAAGATCTACAACGACTATAAAAACCACGCTGACTTCCTGACCGTCTACGTGCGCGAAGCGCACCCCACCGACGAATGGCAGATGAAATCCAACGTGAAAGAAGATGTCTGCTACGCGCAGCCGAAAACCCTGGAGCAACGCATCGCCATCGCCAACGACTTCGTGCAGCGGTTGAAGTATCCGGTTCCCTTTGGCATTGATGACATGACGAACGCCGCGAACGACGCTTACTCCGCGTGGCCGGAGCGCATTTACATCATCGACGAGCACGGCCGCATCGCGTATGCCGGGGGCATGGGTCCATTCAACTACCATCCGGAAGAAGCCCGCGCCTGGCTCGCCGCGCATTTTGGGGAAGTGACGCATCCCGATGCAAGTCCTGCCTACCGGCGGGATGACGGCTAAGTGGTCGCGAGATTCAGCCGTTGGCAAATCTCGTCCACGATCCGTTCGGGCTCGGGATGAATATCGACAACCAGCGCGTCTGTTGGCTCTTCCAGGTCGGCGAACTGCGCGGCTAGAATCTTGTCATCCGCGAAATGTCCTTTTCGAGCATGCAGCCGCTGATCGATAAGTTCGTGGCTGCCTTTCAAATACACCAACCGCACTTCCAGGTCGTGAAAAAGCAGATCTCGATATGCTTGTTTCAAAGCGGAGCACGCCAACACCACGCTGCAGCCTTCGGCGTTGAAGTGCACTAGTTTTTCGTGAATCGCGGCAAGCCACGGGATGCGGTCCGCGTCCGTCAATGGGATACCGCGATGCATCTTGTCTTTGTTGGCCGCGGAATGAAAATCGTCAGCGTCGGCAAATTCCCAGCCGAGACGCTTGGCCAGCAGTTGGCCAACCGTGGTTTTGCCGGAGCCGGTCACACCCATCACTGCGACGATCATGCGCCAACCGGCCTCATTTGTTCCCGCGCAGCAGCAGAATCACGTCCAGGAAAACCAGGATGGCGACGACCAATTCCAGCACAAACATGCGCCGCTCATTGAACTGCGCCACCATGAACTCGTACAGTTCGCCGGCCGTCTTCAACTTTTCCGAGACGAGCGTCTTGTAATCGTCGACTCCAATTCTCGCCGAGCACACGCGATAGACGCGCGCGTAATAGGTATCGCTGATAAATTTAACGGCGTACTCGGTTCGTTCGGCTAAGTCCATGATATCCAGCCGCAAGCCGTTCAAACGCCCCGCGCGCCGCGGTAGTCGCCAGAGCGATCGTAAACTTTCATGCCCTTCGAGCGAGCTGTACACGTTGGAGAGCAGATTCGTGAGTACTTCGTCGTAGTAGCGAAATTCCAGCAATTGCGTGTTGGCATATTCCAGAAGGTCGACCACTGCCGACGTGGCATCCGGCTTGTCATACACCAGCGCGGCAGCCCAGCCCACGACGACAAGATCATTGGGATAGTAAGATAGCGCGGCTTTCACGACCTCGTCGCGCTCCGCCGCGGAAAGCGACACGAGCTCGCCGCGAACAACTCGCGTGATTTGATCGCCGCTGGATTGCAGCATTTCGGACGCCAGCGCAGCGCGGCCGTCACTGTGCTTCGCAGATTGCACATCGATGATCAGGTAGTCTTCGTCAAGCCACCTCTGCGACGGCTTGATCATCGCTGGACGAAAATGTTCCAGGCGCGTCCGCAGCAGGTCTTCGGCGGCTTTCTCCACTTCCGGAGCGTTCATCCAACGGTACGAGTGCTGCGGCAAAGAATCGAGATGGCACTCAAACGCCGTCGCCAACTCAACGCACGCCACCCCAAACCAGTAGTACTTGATCCGGCTATCCAGCTTCTCTCCCGTCGGAAGCACAACTTGACCGGTCGACTCCACGATGGGTGCCGTCTGCGCCTGGGCATATTCCGGAGTGCGACGCACGAAGCCAGGTGAACGAGGTCCGGCCTCCGGACCCAACAGAGCGTTCAATCGTTCGAGTTCAAACGCTTCGCTAACGTCGAAAAGGCTGAGGATGCGGAAGTAGCCTTGAACATTCATGGGGCGAAAACACGAATCCTCTCGTGCGGTCGATGAAGAAACGCTACTTCTTTGTGGCCGGCGCTGCTTTGCCAGCGGCGGCTGGCGGCGGCTCGGGAGCGGGTTTCACGCCCCCAGCCGACTTCTGCAGTTCTTCGACAGGTTTGGCGTCGAGCTGGTACAAGGAAGGCTCGTTCTCGCGCTTGGCGATGTAATGGTCCCCGCTCTTCGAGACTAGTGCTTTCTCGGTGCGCTTGCCGTCATTGGAGGAAACGGTCAGCTCGATCACTGGGGACGTAAACCCAGAATCGACGAATTTGCTGGCCGACAGATCGCGAACTTTGTCGACCAATGCCTGAACGCTGGAATCGTCCATCTTCTTCCCGTTCGACCACCAGTCCGGGCCACCCTTGGTCAGAAAATAGGCCGACGATCCGTCGCGCATTTCCACCTTGTTGGGCTCGTCGAAGCCGAAATCAAACAGCTTCTTGTTGCGGAAATCATCGAGGCTCTTGTCGAGGCCGCTGCCGAGGTCGTTCGCGACCTTGTAGATGCCGGCGACCGCGCTCGATTTCGCGTAGTAGTCGTCCTTGCTCTTGCGAATCTGCAACTCTTGGGTGCCCGCGGCGTCGGTAACTTTCGCGGTCGCGACCGGCGTCCCAGAGGCGAAGGCTGACGCCGCTTTTTTCTGGTCGGTGTTTGTCGCGCTCAGATCCATCTTGGCGTCTTTCAGCTTGCGCACCAGGTCTTCCACGGTGAAGTTGTCCGCGCGGAGTGGTCTGGGCTTCAGTATTTGCCAGGCATCCTTGTTGCGTCCGAATTCGATCGACTGCTTCTTGGCGTCCAACTCGACTTGGCTAATCTTGTCGAAGTCGGCGGTCAACAACCGTTTGTCGCGAAGATCGCCGGGGCCCTTATCGATGCTTGTCTTGGTGTAGCTGGCAATCGTGAACACGCGCGGATCGCCAGAGGTCGCGGCAAATACCGCGTTGCCTGCAGGCGTGTCATCCCCAAGGAGAAGTTTTTGCGATTTGCCGTCCTTTGTAGCGATGTCTATTTCCAGTGCTGGGCCCGTCAAACCGTATTGCTTCAGGTCCGCCGCTTTGTCTTCGACTACGCGTTCCGAATTCAGCGATGACAACGTCGAAATCATGCTCGAGACGGCGTCCGGATCGGCGGCAAGTGGCGTAGGAGCGGTGATCTGCCACTTCCCAGCATCGTTTTTTGCCAGGGCAACTTCCTCGGCACCTTTCTTCTTGATTTCAATCTTCGAGAGGTCGGTATCTTTCAGCGAGAGGATCTTGGGGGCCGCATCGACAGGAGTCGCGGTGGTATCCGCGGTTTTGTGATGATCCGACCAGTACAACGTTCCGGTCAGAGCCGCCAAGACGGCGGCCGCAATCAGCAACCCGGTGCTTTTCATCGATGTTGTCCTGACATGGCCAAAGCCGCCGTGGCTCGTTCTATCGCCGATTCCACCATACGGAGACGCCGGCAAAAATTACGATCAGCGGCAGGATGAATTGGCTGGTAATCCGCACCCAGCTCAGTTGCGCTTGCGTCATGGTGATCCGCCGGTCTTCCTGCTCCTTGGGGCGAATCGAAATCAGATCTTCATCCGAAGAGAGCCAGTTCATAGTATTCAACGCGAGGTCGCGGTTGCCGTTGAAGTTCAGGAAAGAATTGGCTGCCCAGGCGGAACTGCCGAACACCACAAAACGCCCCTGCGAATTTTCTTTGCCCGTGCTGTACGTTCCGGCGGCGGCAAGCGTCAAAGGCCCCTTTTTGTTTTTCGGGTCGCGTGGATCGATATCGGGAGAATTGAGCTTGGAGGTCGCCAAACTGGAGTCGGAGGAACTGAACATCTTTTGCACCGTCGATTTGCCTTCATTCTTGACCTCCAGCGAACGCGACAGCGGGAAACCTGTGGCCGTCCCTTTCATCTCACTCACAATGGGTTGGGAATCGTAGGAGGTGACCAGCGCCACCTGCGGGCCGAGACCGGCAAGCTGCCCGATCGGATTCATATCCAGAATCAGATCTTTCTCCGGCGTGACGCCCCAGCTTGTGAGCAAGGCGGTCAGTGCGTCGTTGTCGGCGATCTCGGAGCGGCCGATTTTCAGTGGCGGATCGAGCATGAAAAGAGCGCGTCCGCCATCCTCCACGAATTTCTTGATGGCATCGACTGCCGGTTGCTGATAGTCACCATTCGGCCCACCAACCACCAAAACGGTGCAGTCGCTGGGAATCTCTGCTTTCTGCAACAAATCGATGGACTTCGCTTCGTAGTTGTCCTTGCCGAGCAACTCCTTGAAGCGCGAGTAGCCGCCACGCTCGGAATCGTCGATGCGGTGCTCACCGCTCCCAGTCAAAAAGCAGACGGTGCGCGTATTGCTTTTCAGGTCGCGAATGAAGGCGCCGGTAATTCCTTCTTCGTTCAAACTCTTCGCTTCTTCTTTTTTTGTGCCGATCTGCACGACGGTGGTGCCGTAGTTCTTGATTCCGGCCTCCCGCGCGAGTTGCGGTTTCTTGTCGGGATCGACGTACTCGACGCGGACCTTTGGCGATAGGTTCGCGTACTGATCTAGTTGGTCTTTGGCCTGCGCGAAATGAGTGGACTGGTCGAAGTAGGTGATGGTCGCATTCTGCTTGAGCCCTTTGACGATCTTCCCGGTCTGGTCGGAAAGGCTATAGCGCTTGTTAGATGTTGAATCGTACTGCTTGTTGTAACGGTCCGCCAAAGCGTTGGCGGTAACGAGGATCGCCACAATCACAACGATGTACAGCGTGGCGTAGGCCGCATACTTCGTTTGCCTCGCCTTCAGAAACTGAGTGCCCAATTATGACCTCCACCGCAGGGATTCCATCGAGCGAGCCGTCAGGAAAAGTCCCAGGAAAATCATGCTCACATAGAAGACGGCGTCTTTCGTGGCCAGCAGGCCCTTCGCGAAGGATTCGAAATGGGTGATCACCGACATGTAGGAAAGCACCTTCGCCCACGTAGAGGTCTCATAACCGCTAACCCACTCGAGAACCCAGAGCAGCAAGCAAACTCCGAAGGTGGCACCGCCGGCGATGATCTGATTTTTCGTCAGGGTAGAGATAAATGTGCCGATCGCCAGCAACGCACCGGCCTGCAGCAACAACCCCAGATACCCGATGGCCAACGGCTTCCAATCCGGATGGCCGTACTTGAACACAAAGGCAAAGTTGAGAGCCGTCAGCAGCAACATGCCAGAGTACAAGACGACTGCCGCGAACCATTTCCCGAGAATCACTTCGATGTCGCGAATCGGTGAAGTCGCCAGCAATTCGATGGTGCCGGTCCGCTTCTCTTCCGCGAACAGCCGCATGGTAATCATCGGAATCAGAAACAGTCCGACCACGCTGATGTTCGATAGCAGCGGCCGAATCAATTCTTCATTCACGTTCATCGGGAAGCTTTGGCCGCGCATCTGCGATTGAATGCCCATGTAAACGAAATAGCCCAACGAGTTCCAGAAGAAAAACCCGAAGATGATCGCAAACATGGCCAGCAGGAGATAGGCGATCGGCGAAACGAAATAGCTGCGCAGCTCTTTCCGGAAAATGACCCAGATATTTCTCATCTACTCGGCTCCTGCCACGACCGCTTCTTCCGGGGACACAACCGCGGGCTCTCCGGTCAGCTGCAAGAAGATCTCTTCCAGACTGACCGCAGTGGGCCGCAGTTCATTCAAATCCCAACCGGATTCCACGATGGTGCGCGCCAGGTCTCCGCGAACGAATCCATCCTTGCGGCTCTCGATTTCGAACGCAGCGCGGTTTTGCACCTTTTCCTTGAACACCACGCGGGTGACCCCGGAAATCTGCTCGAGCCGCCTCTGCACCGTCGCGGAATCCACGTCGCCATTGCGTGCGGCGACTTCGACCAGCAACGACTCCGCGCCCCGCGCGCGATTCTGCAGGTTGTTCACGGAGTCCTTCGCCACCAACCTGCCCTTATTGATAATCAAGACGTATTGGCAGGTCTGCTCAACTTCCGGGAGGATGTGCGTGCTGAGAATGATAGTGTGGTCGCCCGCAAGGCTCTTGATCAGGTCGCGGGTTTCGTTGATCTGCTTGGGGTCCAAACCAGAGGTTGGCTCGTCGAGAATCAACACGTCCGGGTTGTGGATGATCGCTTGCGCGAGCCCGACGCGCTGCCGGTAGCCCTTTGAGAGTTTTCCCAGCAGCTTGTCTCTTACGTCCGCGACCGAGCAGCGTTCCAGCACGTATTCGACTCGCTTGGTTAGCTCCGAACCCGACAAGCCCTTGAGGCTTCCGACAAATGCCAAATATTCGGCCGTGCGCATTTCCGGATAAAGTGGAGGGGTCTCCGGCAAATACCCGATCCGCTTCTTGACCTCGAACGGCTGCTCCAGAACGTCAAACCCGGCAACGGTCGCCTGCCCAAATGTCGGCGGCAGGAAACACGTTAGCATCCGCATGGTCGTCGTTTTTCCGGCGCCGTTCGGGCCGAGAAAGCCCACGATCTGTCCTTTTTGAACCTCAAAGGACACATGGTCGACGGCCGTGTGCCGCGCATACCTCTTCGTTAGGTCGGTAACTGTAATCATAGAAATTTATTTTTGGAAATCAGAAGCACAGCGTTTCGCACTAGCCCCACGGCGATTTCAACAACAACTTCGGGTACGACCGCAATCAGTTCAACACGAATTGTGAACTTCTATCCTAAAAGTCAAAACGTCTCCTGTCAATCCCTTGGCGGGACATCCCTTGGCGGGAATGATCGAGGGCCTTGAGTTTTGCTTTGCGGGTGCTGGATCGTTACGAATTTTGCAATATAGCCAAGCTGGGGCGCAGCACTGCTGCGCCCTTACAGGAACGAGCGTTACGCTTCCGCATGGTCATTGCGGCTGTTTGATTTCGGGTCCGGCCTGCTCGATGCTGCCCTTGACCAGTTCCGTTTTCACTTCGGACTTCTGGTTTACGAGCAGGTTCACCTCGGTTTCGAAGGTGCGATAGCCCGGCAGCTCGACCTTAATGCGGTGTTTGCCCGGGCTGATCAACATGGAGTGCCCCACTCCGCCGAATTCGCCGGCATGTCCCACAAATTTACCGTCCAAAAAGACGGCCGCGCGACCGGGTTGCACGTCCAGCTTCAGCGTGGAAGTGATATCGGGGGTTATGGCACGCGGGCTGAGCATCAGCCTTACGGCCACGTTATGGACTTGACCTGGTTCGACGACGACCTGCTGTTGGAAATCGTCGTAGCCCGACTGGCGAACCGCGATCTGATGTTCGCCGGGAAGCAACAAGAGCTTCTTGTCGCCCTTCAGCTCTTTCAAGTAGCCAACGTAGTTGCCGTCAACCCAAACTCCCGCTTCTTTCTCCACCTTGCTCGCACCCTCGAGCTTGACCTCGCCCAATACCTTGCTGCCGCTGGTCGGCGGCGGAGCCTGAGTGTTCTGCGCAACCGAATAAGCAGTGGCCATAGATAAGCACAATGCCACCAGGGAGATAGCTCGAACAAAAGCCGGAATTCTCAAATTTTCCTTCATTCCTTTTCTTTCCTCCAAAACTAGACTTAAGCCCTTTGCCCAATCATTTTGATTCGCAATCAGGTCTGCAATTGGATTCCACCTTGGGTGCCGGGATTTGGCCAGTGTATCTCATTTGTGTTGAGATTCGACTAGATTCGCCCACTGTTCGCCTTAAAGTTACCTCGTGTGGATGACGTTCCACAGCAACGGTCTGCGGCATGAACCTGCTTACGCGCGCGCAGGCCAGCCGTCTATGCCCACAGAGTGCGAGGTTAGCGGCGGGCCCGCCACCGGGCGACGCCTTCGCATAAGCAACAAACAGGAGGGGTGGGCATGCGCAATAGGTATCGACGTGCTTTGTGTCTGCTACTGGGGTTGGGGTCTCTCGTACCAAGTGCCCGCGCCCAATTCAAGAATGGTTCGCAGGCGACCGAGCTGAAGCTACCGACGCTCAGCCAGCGCGCCATCACCACACAACGCATCGGGCTGACGGACATAACCATCAACTATTGCCGGCCGCTGGTGGGTGGTCGGACGCTGTTTGGCAAAGAAATTCCTTACGACAAGGTCTGGCGCGCAGGAGCAAACGAAAATACGGTCATTTCGTTCACCGACGACGTTTCGGTGGAAGGTCATGCTCTCCCCGCCGGCACTTACGGGCTCCACATGATCCCGACTGCAGATCAGTGGATGATCATCTTTTCGAAGAATTCCACGTCGTGGGGCAGCTTCAGCTATGACCAGAAGGAAGACGCGCTTCGTGTTACCACTAAATCTCAGCCCGTAGAATTCGAGGAAGCACTGGCGTACACGTTCGAAGACGTAAAGTCCGACTCCACGGCCGTGACCATGCGCTGGGCCAGGCTTGCAGTTCCCTTTCACGTTTCGGTGGATGTGAATGCCATCGTCCTCCGCAGCATGCAGAATCAGCTACGCAGCGTCGGCGGCTTTACCTGGGCTGGCTACGATGAAGCGGCAACCTGGCTGCTCGACACCAATTCCAATCTTGATCAGGCGATCAAGTGGGAAGACCAGTCCATTCAGGCGGAGGAGCGCTTCGACAATCTGCTGACGAAATCGCAAATTCTGGAGGCACAAGGAAAGAAGCAGGAGGCGGAGGCGACAAAAACGAAGGCTCTCGACATGGCCAGCGGCCTCCAACTTCACGTGTACGGCCGAGGACTGCAAATACAGAGTAAACAAGACGAGGGGTTCGCAGTTTTTCAAATCAATATCAAGAAGCGGCCGAACGAGTGGTATACCCACGGTGAGATCGCGCGGATCGCATCCGCGAAGGGAGATTTCGGCACGGCCAGCAAGGAGATGAAGCTGGCCCTGGCGGGTGCGCCCGACGGCGCGAAGAATCAAATTCAAGGGTTGATTGATCGTTTGGATAAGAAACAGGACATCAACCCCCGCTAACTACGTCCGCCGACCTTGTCCACAGGAGTCCGGAGCGCGACGGTTGAAATCGCTTCGGCGCCGTGGATAAGTGGCACTGTCGGTCGATGTTCCGAGCATACTCACCCTGTCCTTGGGGCGGCAACCCCAGGGGCAGGGCTTTTTTTTGGCGCGGGCAGGCCGGGGAATACAGCAAGTTATCTCTTGTTGTTCGCGCTGCCAAACAGATATTGTCAGGACACTGAAACAGTCCCCGGGGCAACCTCGCTCGTTGGGCGAGTGTCTGACAACCCGGTTACACTTTCATTGACGCGATCTCCAGCAGGAGGGCTGGGCTATGAAATTTGGCATTCGAAGGTCCGGTGGCATTCGAAGATCCTTTCAGGTTCTCGCGCCGGGTTCCTCCCTCCGAAGGCGAGTAGGCTACAGCCTGGCCATTGTCAGGCTCATCCTGGTGCCGGTCATCTTCCTGGCAGTCTACTACTTGCTCGAAATCGGCTGGATCGTGGATCGCATCGTCAGCTTTGATGCTCCTGCGGCAACGCTCGCCCAGCAAGCTTCGATAAAAATGCTGGAAGCGCGCCATAACGAACGAAATTATTTGCTGCTGTACGATCCCGCGTCGCTGCAGGCCGGTCGTGATGCGCTGCTAAACACGGAACAGACACTGATCGCGATAAGAGATCTGCAGCCCACCGATGAGCTGCTCACTCAACAAACCTTGGACGCGTTGCACCGCTACCAACAACGCTTCGAGGCTGCCGTAACCGCTATCGGACAGCCGGGTCAGGCGCCCGCCGACCGCATTGACGCAGTGTTGATGACCTATGAACGTGACCTGGACAGCTTGCTGAAGAGCGAACGGTTTAAGACACGCGCGCAGCTTGTTGACGAGTTGCGAACAAGGGTTGGCTCCTTTGACGCCCAGATCACTAAAACCGTGCAGGAAGGAAATCCCGCCCTGCGTCACATTACCGTCGATCTGCAAAATTCTGGCCAGGAGGTCCTGGCGATGACCGCCAAACTCGAAGCACGCAGCTGGGACCGCGTCGAGCACGATCACCGCAAAGCGCGGCGGCTCATCTCCGCGGCGGAATGGTCCCTTACGGTGGTGAGCGCGATCACGCTGCTCGTCAGCGTGTGGATCAGCTTCATCCTCCCGAAGCAGGTGGTTAAGCCCCTGGTCAGTTTGAAAGAAGCCGTCGATCATGCCGCCGCAGGAAATTACGAAATCGAATTCGACATTCAGGGCGAAGGCGAAGTCGTGGAACTCGCGAACAGCATTCGCTTACTAATCGCGCACCTGCGTGAAGCCATCGGATACTCTTAGAGTAAATCTGGCCTCGTTGCACCCAGTGCTGCTCGCTTGACACCAGCGTTTCGCAGCCGTATCGTCTGCGCGAAAGTAGGTCACCGTCGGAACTCCGCGCCCCTCGCGAGAATTTCCGATCTGGAGGTGTTCGATGCCATTAGACCTCATGACCCTGTCGTTGGTATCCCAACCTATAACCGTAGAAGAAGGCGTACGCATCCTGGAGCGTGATCGATACCGCTGTCAGTACTGCGGACTCGACGGCTTGGCCAGCTTCGACAATGCTCTGGCGATGTCCGTGGACTTCGTGGTGCCGCGCGCTCGTAAAGGCAAGAAGGATCCGCGGAATCTGGTGGCCTGCTGCCGAGCCTGCAACATGATCAAAGGTCGTCACGTCTATGGCAGCTTCGAAGAGGCCAAAGCGTTCGTGCTCAAGTCACGCGAGGAATTGCGCAAGACTTGGGAGACCAAAGCCGCGAACTCTCTGGCCAAAGCGGCCAAGTCGTAGGTTTACGTCCACCGGTGACGATCGGTATTCCTTACGTATGGAGTGTGTCCGTGCGGCGCGCGTTAGGAAATATGTAGAATCCCTTGCTAAACGCCTCGGGATTTCGCTGACGCGATTTTGGAAGCGCGCCGCGTCAGTCGGACCGCAAGGCTTCCATGACGTCGATACGCGCCGCGCGCGCCGCCGGCCACACCGACGCGATGACGGCAGCAGCCAGGAGCACTACCGCCGACACCACCACGGGCAGAACGCTCGGCATGCGAATGTCGAGGAAATAACTGCCTGCCAAACGCGCGAGGGCGTACCCACACGCAGCGCCGGCGATGACCCCAATCCCCGCCATCACGGCGCCTTCGGCGACAACGCTGGTCAGCAGGTTGTGCGGCTGCGACCCCATAGCCAGACGAATGCCAAACTCCCGCGTACGGCCACTGACCGAGAACGCCAGCACGCCTCCGACTCCGACTATAGCGATCAATAGCGCGACCGCCGCGAAGCCACCGAACACCAGCGTGTTCAGCCGATCCGGGGTGAGCACTTCTGCGCGGATGTCTTCCAGCGTGGCGGCGTGCTCGACGGGTTGATCGGCGGACATGTCGCGGACGATGCGCGTGACCGGCGTCACCAGGGCGTAGGGATCCATGCGCGTGTGCACGAACAAGCGGCCACCGAAAACGGGTAACTCGCCATTGCCATCGGGCACCTGACCAAAGGGATGGTAAACGGTCAGCGACGCGCCGGGGATGACGTGCTCGTCGTCCACGTCGGCGGCGATGCCCACGATGCGGCGCGGCCCCTTGCTGACGTAGATGAAATCCATCACCGCATCGGTCCACATGATGTGCCGGTTGAGAGCTTCCTGGCCTGGGAACATGCGTTGCGCAACGCTCTGGCTAACAATCACGACCGGCTCGCCGCCACGGCGATCGTCGTCATTGAAGTCGCGTCCGGCAATAATTGGTACACCTAGCGAAGCAAAGAATCCCGGCGAAACAGCGCGAAACTGCGCCCGAGGATCTTCTTCTCGAACGCCGTTCACATGGCCCTCGCCAGAGAACGCGAAGCCGGGACCAAAGCCGCCGGCGTCACGCCAGGGGGTGGTGGTGCCCAAAGCAACGTGATCCACGCCGGGCAGTTCGTTGATGCGACGCATGGTTTCTCGGTAAAAGTTGATGATTTGATCGGGAGTTTTTCCGTGGGACATCACTGGCACGTTCAAGGCCAGAACGCGATGCATGTCGAACCCGGTCTGAGCCGATTGCAGCGATAGGAGCGTCTTGATCAGCATGCTCGCACCCGCCAGCAGCACGAATGATGCGGCGATCTGCGTGACCGCGAAGATTCGCAGTCGGCGGCTGGTACTACCGGTGATGCGCACGCTGCCATTCGCCAAACCCATGCCTTGCGACGATTCCGCCGATGGCAGCCGGGGAACGTACGCCAGCAGCACCGACGCAATAATCGCGAGGACCGCGCCGACCCACAACATGCTGGAGTCCACGGTAAGATCCTGGGCGCGGACAGAGAAGCGCGACGCATAGCGCGCAAGGATTGAGACCATCGGTCCCGCACTTAGAACACCTAACAGCGCGCCGGCTCCGCACAGTAGCAGGCTTTCGGCCAGCAGCGTCCGACGCAAAGCGTTGCCGCTGGCGCCGAGCGCCGCGCGGATCGCCAGTTCCCCTTCGCGGCGAACGCTGCGCGAGAGAATCAGGTTGGCGACGTTGGAGCACGCAATGATGAAAATGAGTACGGATGCCGCCAGAAGGACGAGGAGGACGGTCTTTGCACGCGACGTAATTTGGTCGCGCAGGAGCACGGCGTCGATGCGGCTGTCGGCTTTCGGAGAATAGGCTTCGGAATGTTCTTTCATCATCCCGCTATAAACCGTCTGGAGTTCAGTCCTTGCGGCGTTTAGATCGGCGCCCGGAGCGAGCCGGCCGAAAAGCTCGGTCATGCGATGTACGCGTCCTTGAACCATGGTTGCCGAAAGATGATGCGGGCTGGTAACCACATTGGCGATGATCTCGGTCTCGGCGGGATACGGTACGGAAGGTTCCAACACGCCCACGATGGTGGCCGAACGCTCGCCGAGTTGCACAGTCTTGCCGACGACAGACGGATCGCGATTGAAGGCGGTCTTCCAGAAGCGGTCGGTGAGAACGGCGGCACCGGCGGCATTCGGGCCATCGTCGCGCATGTCGAGCAGACGTCCGAGAACCGGATGAAGCCCCATCACCTCGAAATACGAGCCGCCCACGACCCCGGCGCGAACCTCGCGGGGGTCGCCAAGCCCGACCATCGTAAAACCGATGACGGAGAAGTCGCCGAACTCGCTGATCGTTTTGACGCTGCTGCGAAGATCCTGAATTTCCGGCACGGAAAAGTTGGTGTTTTCCACGCCAATGCCTTTCGCGCTTTGGCGGATGTAGATCAAGCGGTCTTCGTCGCGGTTGACAAGCGGACGCAGGAGCACGCCGCGAACCAAGCTGAAAATGGCGGCATTCGCGCCGATGCCCAGCGCCAGCGTCAGTATCACCGTAATCGCCAGGCCTTTGGACCGGGAAAGGGAGCGCATCGCAACTTTCAGATCGCGAAGGAATAACTCTGGATTGATCATCGTGGTTCTCCTCGAGCTCTGGGCCCCGGGCCTTTCCAGTCAAGACGCAGCGACGGAGCAAATGTTTCTGCAAAATCGCACCGGGCCAAAATACCCTGCTACGGGTACGGTGCTACCCGAAAGGACTCTCGTCCGCCGACGGCCCATATAGCGGCGGTACCGGAACATTCAGCTCCCGCAAGTACATCGTCAGTTGACCGCGATGGTGAATGATGTGATTCAGGCACATCCCGCGCAGCATATCGTACCGCGGCATCGCAATAATAGTCTGACCATTGCGCTTGAGCGCCCAAGTCTGATTGAACTGCTCGTCGCTGAGCCCAGCCAAAGCCTGGCGCGCTTCGCCGCTCATCTTGGTGAAAAGCCCCACCAGATCGGCTTCCTTATCGACCTTAAGAGGCTTCGCGGTCACCACGTCGTACTCCGAACTGGTGCTCACCGCGACCGTGAACCCGGGAAGCGTGGCCACATGTCCTGCCATCCAACCCAACGTGCCCGACTTCTCGTGCGGCTTCCAATCCCATTTGTCTTTGGGAACACGCTCGAGCGTGGTTTTGGTCTTGGACATTTCCTGGTCGAATTCCCGAAGGAGCATTTCGTTGATTGGCATGGTTGTCCCCTGGACTAGCCGATTCACGGTCGAAGTCCAGTGTGAAACATATCACTTGTTTATTGCAAGTGATATTCTTGCGTGGCCCGAATCCAGTCCGGTTTTCCCTTGCTCTCACAGGTACGACGTTCGGAGCGATGCTAAATCGACATCGCCAACCACATTTTTTCCGTTTTCCTGTCAAACTTTCGCGAGATACTCCGCGAGTCGATCGAAAGTTCCGGAAAAGCCCTGGTGCATGGCTTCCATGGACGCCTCGAAGGTCGCCCACTCTTCCTCGGTACCGTTGAGGGGGGAGCCGAGAAACGTCAGGGTGGCCTCGCCGAACTGTTCGCGCAGCGTCAGCGTATTGAGGATTTCCAAAGGCCACGTGGCACTCAACGGTGCGCGCGTGACGTTGCCGGTTTCGTTCGAGAACGAACTTACAAAGACCAGCCGATCGGGCGGAAGTATTTCGCGGTAGACGAACTTTCCCCACATCTCGACCTCCCCAGGCATGCGCATACTGTAAAGAAGTGTGCCGCCAGGGCGAAGATCCATTTTGCAGGTTCCCATGGTGCTGCCCTTTGGTCCCCACCAGTGTTTGAAGTACTCGGGATCGGTCCAAGCTTTGCAGATCAGATCGCGCGGCGCGTCAAAGCTCCGGGTAATGAGGAAGCTGCGCTGGGGGCTCGGCCTCGCGGTGCCGGTTCCCTGCTTGGTTGCCATGAGCTTTGTTCCTTTCCGATTGCGACACAATTCGGCGAATTAGCTAAATAGACTTCAGGATTCTCGGGCCCGTCCCGGGACTTTCGAGCTGACCCGTAGCCGCCGGCAAGTTGGATGAGCCTGTCGGGGCTTGGGCTCGAACCCACCTCCGTACCAACGACCGCACCCACTCATCCGAGGAGGGAGTGGCGACTCGTCGTGTCTAACGGTTATCGCCAAACGCCGAGAATGGCGCCAATCACGAGGTAGCACACCAACTGATAACCGGTGTTGATTGCGAACAGCTTCATGCTCTGTTTCATGAACAGGACTCCCGTCAGCTGGACCGTCGCGACAAAGCCGAGCCACACGTGAAAGCCCACCAACAACCCTAGTCCAAGACTTTGCGCGCGCATCTGATGCAGGAACAAAGCAAGCACGAATGCCGATACCAGGCTGGCGACAAACGAGCCCAAATACGCTGGACCGGCACTTTTCTGCATTTCTTGGACTCTGCTCTTATCGTTCGGGTCATAGCCCATCTCGCGCATCCATGGCTTCGCGAAAAGTATCGGGGAATACCACACGAAGCCCACGACCATAGTGGAAATCGCGGCCACAAGAACCGCGAGCAAATTCAGATTGTGCATGTGCATTGACAGGCTCCTTAATCGAATGGCGGCAATGGGGGAAACGGTGCGGCATATCCTATGCTCCGCTGGGCCCAGACGCAAAGAAAGAGTGAAAGCGTTCCTTCTCCGAACTCCGAAGTACAAGAAACAAACACGAGGTTCCGAGCACCCCCACATAGAAAATGCGTAGACAACGATTCGCGCGAGACCACCCTTCTAAAGCGATACACATTCAAAACTACAGGAATTTCCTGGGCGCATGAGGTCGTCACGCCCCATGGCCGAGCTATTCCCACCTCGACTCGGTTTGAACAAGTGCGCGGCTTCCTCTCGTCCGTTAATCGGATGCATTGTACTGATCCGGCCCACCCGAACGGTATGTACTGCGTTGCCTACCTTCAGGGGCTGGAGTAAACTCCGGGGCAAGTGCCAGATACTTCCCCTATCGTCGGTCGCACCATCGCCCATTACACCGTCCTCGAAAAGCTTGGCGGCGGAGGTATGGGCGTCGTCTATAAGGCCGAGGACACCCGGCTCGGCCGGTTTGTAGCCCTCAAATTCCTTCCCGACGACATCTCTCGGGATCCCCAGGCGATCGATCGATTCCGCCGTGAAGCGCGCACCGCATCTTCGCTCAATCATCCGAACATCTGTACCATTTACGATATCGGAGAATTCGAAGGGCGTCCGTTTATCGCCATGGAGCTGCTCGAGGGCCATACGCTGAGGCATCGCATCTCCAAGAAGTCCTTGCCAATATCCGAACTCTTGGACATCGGCATGCAGATTGCCGATGGTCTCGAAGCAGCCCACGCCAAGGGCATCATTCACCGCGACATCAAGCCCGCCAACATTTTCCTCATCGATCGGGGTCCGGCAAAAATACTGGACTTCGGGTTGGCGAAACTCACGGCCTATCGGGAGCCTGCGATCACTTCTGCAAGCGAATCCTCTGTCCCGACGCAAATGCACTTCCTCGATGAGGAAATGGTGACCACGCCGGGCACGTCGATGGGCACGGTCGCCTACATGTCGCCGGAACAAGCACGCGGCGAAGAATTGGATGGACGCTCCGATCTGTTTTCGCTCGGCGTCGTGCTCTATGAAATGGCCACGGGCGTCCCTCCCTTTTCGGGCCCGGTGGTTGCTTTGATCTTCGACAGCATCCTGCATTCCTCGCCGACTCCCGCAACGAAAGTGAATGAACGACTGCCCTTGGCCCTGGAAAATATTCTGGGCAAGGCCTTGGAGAAAGAAACCAACCTCCGTTACCAGACCGCCGCTGAACTTCGCGCCGACCTGAAACGCTTGAGGCGGGATATCGATCCGGGCCGCACGGGGTCCATCGCCGCTCTGCCAGCTGCACGTGATACAACTCATGAGATCCCTCGCCGGCGATGGCGCCGACAGGCAGCCGTGGCCGCCATTGTTCTGGCCGCCATCGCGGCAATTGTGGGATTTGTTCTAACGCGTCCAGTGGCACCGCCCCGGGTGCTGCGAACCGTCCAGCTCACCAACACGAATCTGCCCAAGACCGGCGTCGTTACCGACGGCTCGCGTCTCTACTTCATCCAAGGCCAATCGCTCCTTTCGCAAACCTCCGTGACCGGTGGCGAGATCTTGCCAATAGCAACCTCCCTTGTCGATACCGGCTTCGCTAATGTTTTCGATATATCGCCAGATGATTCCGTGCTGTTGATGAACACGGCCCTGGGGACGTCTCTCGACGGCCCTCTTTGGTCGGTCCCGGTGTTGGGTGGAACACCTCGTCGCTTGGGTAATCTTGAAGGCCATGCCGGAGCGTGGTCACCGGACCGCAAGAACATTGCCTTTTCCAAGGGAAACGACGTTTTCCTGGCAAACAGTGACGCCGGCGAACCACGCCGATTGTTGACGACCGCGGGAACTCCCAGCTACCTCCGCTGGTCGCCCGATGGATTGACTCTGCGTCTCACCGTCAGCGACCCGCAAACCAATCTTCGTTCCATCTGGCAAGCTTCCGCAGACGGCACCAACCTTCGCCCCCTGCTTGCGGGCTGGAGCAGCACACCGAACGAGTGCTGCGGCAACTGGACCCCCGATGGAAAATATTTCGTCTTCCAGGCACTCCGCGACGGTACGACGAATCTTTGGGCCATACGTGAGCGCGGCGGCCTGGTTCTATCCGCGTCTCAGCCGCCGACGCAATTGACCACGGGCCCAATGAATGTCGGAGCTCCCGTCCCCAGCCGCGACGGCAAGAAACTTTTCGTCCAGGGTTGGCAGCCGCGCGGAGAATTGGTTCGCTACGATTCGAAATCACGCCAACTCGTGCCTTACCTGTCGGGGATCTCGGCCATGGGACTGGACTTCTCTCGCGATGGTCAGTGGGTCGCCTACAATGACGCCACCGACGGCACCTTGTGGCGAATGAAGGTGGACGGAAGTCAAAAACTCCAACTTGTTTCCCGGTCTATGCTCGCCTTCCTGCCGCGATGGTCTCCGGACGGCAAGCAGATCGCCTTCTTCGGTCATGCTCCCGGCGAACCATTCCAGATCTTCACAATCCCTGCCGAAGGAGGCGCACCCGAACTGCTCTATCGCAGTACCACCAACCTCGCCGACCCGGTTTGGTCGCCAGACGGAAAGTCGCTGGCCTTCGGAGACAATTCGCTGAACAACCAGGGTTCGGCAATTTATGTGTTGGATCTGAAAACTCGCAGGGCCTCGAAGCTTGCGGGGTCGGATGGCCTATACTCTCCCCGCTGGTCCCCCAACGGACGTTACCTAGCGGCCATTCCGCTCGATTCTCTCAAGCTCATGCTCTTTGATTTCACGACTCAGAAATGGACGGAGCTTGCCAAAATTTTCGTAGCGTACCCGACGTGGTCTCGAGACTCGCGCTATCTGTATTTTGACGGGATTCTTGACAACCAGGAGGGCTACTACCGCGTGCAACTCGCCGGTGGCAAACTGGAGCGCCTCTTTAGCATGCAGGGTTTTCGAGCGGCCGGTGGAGACTTTGGAAATTGGAGCGGTCTCGCGCCGGACGAATCCCCGCTGCTTGTCCGCGACGCCAGCATTCAAGAACTCTACGCTCTCGAGTGGGAGACGCGTTAGCGCCGGTGCCATAGAGCTCGAGGTTTTGATTACGCTAGCAGCGCAGGGACGGCTAGCAGGCGGAAGAGCCCTTCGGACGATTCTTTGCTAGGATGCCGCCATTAGATTGCAATCGCGGGCTGTCCGAGCGGCGGTAGGCTTCGCCACGGAAACACGTAAATTCGCTGTTTTTCTTTTTCTAGCCCGCGAATTCAGTAGGGAGGCAGACTCCATGGCAGGACAACCGGAAGCGCTCGAATCCACCGAGCAGTCTCTGCTAATTCGCAGGGCTGTCCCAGCCGACGCCGACGCGTGTGGAAAGATTTGCTTTGAAGCCTTCCGCACCCTCGCGAATCGCCACAATTTCCCTCAGGATTTTCCTAACGCCGACGTTTCCATTGGCCTCCTGTCGAGGATGTTCTCGAATCCGGGGTTTTTCTGTGTCGTCGCGGAGCAAGGCGGAAAGTTCATCGGAAGCAATTGTTTGGACGAAAGAACTTCTATTGCCGGCGTTGGTCCAATTACGATTGACCCCACGCTACAGAATCGGAAGGCAGGTCGCCAACTCATGCAGGCCGTTATGACCCGCGCAGCCGAACGGAAATTCGCGGGCGTTCGGCTGGTTCAGGCCGGCTACCACAATCGTTCACTCTCTTTGTACGCAAAGCTTGGTTTCGTCGTACGCGAACCTCTTTCCTGTATGCAGGGGCCAGAGATTCAACAGACGCCGCCGGGCTATCGGGTTCGGTCCGCGCAAGCCGGGGACCTTGCAGCTTGCAACGACCTTTGCTTGCGCGTCCACGGACACGAGCGAGGCGGCGAATTGCATGATGCCATTGAACACGGTACGGCCGTCGTCGCCGAATCGCGCGGCCGCGTTACAGCTTATGCTTCTTCTATGGCCTTTTTCGGTCATGCGGTTGGCGAGACAAATGAAGATTTGAAAGCGTTGATTGCCACAGCCGAGGCTTTTCAAGGACCGGGGATACTTGTCCCCACTCGTAACGCCGGGTTGTTTCGCTGGTGCCTTGAAAGCGGACTCCGCGTTGTACAACAGATGACCCTGATGACCATGGGGCTTTACAACGAACCCGCGGGCGCCTACTTGCCTTCCATTCTTTATTGATTCGAGCCCTAGGCACCAGCGTCACAACACTTCAGCGAGAGATGTTCATCGCCGAAGCCAGTTGCTAGAAAATCGGTTGGCATTTGCCTCTCTCCAGTTGAACCAACGCGACCTGCGTTGCCGCCCAAAACCCGCACTCGCTATGGTGTTTTCCAGACGCTGAGGCGCGTAAGGCCAGTTGCCCGCTCGGAGCGACAAACCAGCCGATTAGGAATTCCGTGAGCCCGGAATCGCTCGAAGGAAACGTGTGGGACGACTTGTCGAGAATTGAAAAAGAAGAGAAAACCCAACACGGCCTACGACGTACTACGACTCGTACTACTCCCTCAGCGAGGTACCTTCGTACCTTTTTTCCAGGACGTGCGGTCCATTGGCCGAACGGACAGGAGACCGCAATCTTTTACTGTCCGAACGTACAGGGTCCCATCGGGCGATCTTTGGAGCGCCTCGTCCGGCTGAACGCCCGAAATAGACCACGGCGGAGGATCGTAACGGTCCGCTTCGCCCAAAGTCTCCTTTTTGAAGACTTTAGAGGCACCGAAGTGAGCTCGAGTTGGCCAAGGCCAACGTAAGGCTTTGCCCGAAAGAACAGGAGCAAGGAGCATCATGAGATTAGCAGCTCTATTCCTACTGTGGGCATCTGTGGCCAGCGCCCAGGAGGTCATGGCCCCGAGAGTCATCACCAACCGGGATGCCGCTCCAAACATCACGGCGACGGCGCCAACGAGTCAAGGCAGTGTGTGGATTGATTCCGGTGGCTCGAGCCCGCTTGAAAAAGACTTTGCGGTTCGTGTGTTCGGAGAAGAGGGCCTGATCGTCCGCACCGTCGGCCCATTTGACCTTGGGGCATATGTCAACACAACCGACAGCTTTGACCAGCACAGCCTCGACTGGAACCGGTTCACTCGTGCAAGCGGTGGACTCAAGCTGGTGAAGACATTTGGCTGGAAAGGCATAGGCGGCCTCGCACGGGCGGACGTTGGGTACACGGTCGAACATCGCTACGTTAGCGGCGAAACAGCAGCGGCTCCTTCGGTCGATATCAACTACTGGATGGGCTGGAATCCTTGCGCCGGGCGGTTGCCGGGAAGTAGCTGGGGTATCGCCGCATTAAACATCAGCCCTACGGAACTCCACAACACCTTGTTCGTCGATTACGTCAAGCAGGGCGTCACGGTGTGGAAGGACAAGGAACATGGTGCAAATAAACTCCTCCCCAGCCTTATCGCCTTCGGGCAGATCACGGCTTCCAAGGACGCCAAGCACTACGACTGGAACAATTTTACGCGCGAGGGCGGTGGCGTAGAAATCCTGATTCCGACCGAGCGTTCGACCTTCGAGGTAGGCGCCATGTACCTGTACGAAACCCGCAGCATTATTCCGCGAACCGGTGCCGGTGCAGAAATATTTATAAGGTTCTGGCGCGGTTGGCAGGATAAACACTAAAGCATTCGTAAATCTTGGATTCTACGCGGTTCCCGGTTCGATTTTCCACCTGTGCGCTAGGTACGTCGCCAAACTCGGGCCGCTTGCTAGGCAGCAACAGAAAAGAAACTGTCTGGCGCTGTTCTGTCGAGGAGAAAGCATGAACACGAAGAAGGTATCCATCTCGGTGACTCTCTTGGCCTTCACAGCAACGCTTTACGGTTGCAGCTACGGGGGTCAACAACCGGTTAGATCCAGCTCCGTTACTAACCCAACTCCGACGCCTCCGACGACCCCACCGACGACCCCAACGCCTCCGACGACTCCTCCAACAACCCCGACACCTCCGACCACTCCTCCAACAACTCCGCCACCTCCGACGACTCCTCCAACGACTCCTCCAACGACACCTCCAACGCCTCCGCCCCCTCCGCCCGCCCCTCCGGCCCCAGTCCCTATCCCGCCACCAGGAACGAGCGTAAAGCAGAATCCCGCCACCCCGGCAGGTCAGGGCGTGTGGACCACCTCAGCGAGCTTGATGCCCATCAATCCAGTACACGGAATCCTGCTGAACACTGGCAACATACTGTATGTTGCGGGATCGGGTAATTGCCCACCGGGGAATGCCGGTTGCCCGACGGGCGCCGGTTCGGCCACGATTTGGAATCCCTCTACCGGTGCGTTCAACACCCTACCTCTTCCTTTCGACGCTTTTTGTAACGGTGCAACCCAGATGGCCGATGGCAGGGTTTTCATCAACGGAGGGACCGCCACTTACGCAACGGGTCCAGCCGCGGCCATCATGCGTGCAATGGGCCACGGCCATAAGGTCCCAGGCGGCCGGGCGTCGGTCATGACGGAAAACACACCGGGACACAAAGTTCCCTCCAACGTTACCACCGCGCAAGACCAGGGTTTTGGCGGGAGTAACTTGTCCGCGATTTTCGATCCGGCTACCTCAACGTTCACGCTCACTCCACCTATGGTGGCGGGGCGCTGGTATCCGACCACGACCTCACTCGCCGATGGTCGTGTGATGACTTACGGGGGACAGGATGAGAAGGCTGATGACGATCCGCTTATCGAATATTGGAATGGCTCTTGGAGCACGCCCGTCATCCCGACCTGCTCTATTGGTGGGGGGCCGGTAGGAGATTGCCGCACCATGACCTATTCCGACGGAAGCTTGCCAGTACCGGGAGCGCCCGCGCTCTATCCTCGGATGCTCCTGCTACCGAACGGTAAGGTGGTTCACGCTGGACCTGAGCCTGAAACTTGGGTTTTTGACCCGGCCGCTGGCGCAGGTGTCGCCAATTGGAGCTACTTAGCAACGAATCTGGCTAACCAGTACCGTTCCTACGGTTCGGTGGTTCTGCTGCCCTTATTGCCGGAAACCAACTACCAACCCATTATCTTCACCCTCGGAGGAATGGGTAACTCCGTCGTCGCCACCAACACCACAGAACTGATCGACATGTCGAATACCACTCCGATGTGGGTTGCTGGTCCGGCCATGTCGCGTCCGCGTACCGAACTAAATGCCGTCTTACTCCCCACCGGCAAGGTTTTGGCCGTAGGTGGGAGCGCCAATGACGAAGACGGTTCGACTGCGAGTTTGACGGCCGACCTTTATGATCCGAAGACTAACTCTTTCTCTTCGGCAGCTCCAAACGTCTACCCGCACCTGTATCACAGCACCGCGGTGCTTTTACCGGATGCCACCGTGGTCCTGAGCGGCGGCAACCCGCAACAGGGTGTCTTTGAGCCGCACATCGAAATCTACCAACCAGCCTATCTGTTCAACGCGGATGGCTCCTTGGCTACGCGGCCTTCGCTCACCGCGGCTCCGACCTCCGTGGGATACGGAAAGACGTTCACCGTGCAGTCAAACGGAACCATCGCCGGTGCAGTACTTATCCGCGAGAGTGCCGCTACCCACGCCTTCGATATGTCTCAGCGCTTGGTAGGATTGTCCTTCACCACCAACGGCCAGACCCTCACTTTGACCGCGCCACCGGATGGTAACGTGGCGCCTCCGGGCTTCTATCTTCTGTTCCTGGTCAACACCAATGGTGTTCCCTCGGTCGGGCAGGTTGTAACGGTTCAATGAGGATCTGCGTTCTCATCGCGGCGAAGAACGAAGGAATAGCTATCGGATCAACGATCGACAGCATCGTTTCGGCGGGCGTCGACAAAAACGATGTCTATCTGGTTAGCGATGGTTCTTCCGACAACACGGCGGTGCTGGGCATAGGGCGCGGCATCCAGGTCCTGGACCTTCCCGTGAACGGCGGAAAGTCTTTGGCGATCGCCAAGGGCATCAAGCACTTCAATCTCGCCAGCTATGACTTGCTCGCGCTAGCCGATGCGGATACCACCTTCGAAGCCGGCTACTTCGCCGCCATGGCACGCGCCTTTGAAAAATTCCCGAATGCGGCGATTGCTTGCGGCAAGGTCAAATCTCGACCGAAGAACTGGCTCACCGCCTGGCGCGCTCTTCAGTATGCGGTCGGGCATTGGTTGATTAAAGAGGGACAACACGCGCTAGGAACGATCAACGTCGCGGCTGGTTGCTGTTCGGTTTTCCGCATGAGTCTATTCGATCAGATTTGGGAAAGCAGACCTAGCATCGTTGAAGACATGATGGCAACACTTCGCGCCCATGACCTTGGCTACGACGTAATCTACGTTCGTGACGCGGTGGTCGTCACCGCTGACCCTCAGGATTTGCTGCATTCCTATAGTCGCCAGCTGACCCGCTGGAACGGCGGCGCATGGTCTTGCACCCGGCAACTCAAAATGTGGGGCAGCACGCGCAGGATTGCTCTCGAGACCCAATTGGTCATGAGCGAGGGATTCGTTGTATCCGTCTTGCTGCTGCTGTTGCCGTTATGGCTCTACCTTTTCCCAAGGACGGTGGCGACTTGGCTGACCATCGATGGCGGGTTCATGCTGATCAGCGCCACCATAGTCAGCTTCTCACACAAACGCTGGGATATCCTGTTCTACATGCCGACTTATTTTGCCCTGCGATTCGTGGATAGTTACCTATTCATTAAGGGCTTTCATCAAGCATTTTTCGGCCCCAAGTCCGAGAAGCTTTCGTGGCAGAGTTCCACTCGCTATAAGCTCAATTAGCGAGTTTGGCTGGCGATCGACTTCATTGGCTTCTCCCGGGCATGTCCAACTCGGCTCACAGTGTTTCCTCGCTGCGGCCCTGTGGACATACCCCAGGGTCCGCGGCTACTCCCTTTGTGAGTACTATTCTGGAGTACTAAGCCAGTATAGTATTACTAATACTGAGTACTACTAAATGAATAGATCGGACGTAGTAGTCGAACCGGGGCCGACGTACTCTTGGTTAGATTATCAGAAACTCTAAAATGACATAGGTGCACATAGTCTGAAAAAAGCTGACGCGACCGATAAAGACGATCAGGAGGAAGGAAGTATGCTCTACGGAGTATGGTATCTCTCAGGTCCTAGTTCCTTTGTGCATTTGTGCGCCAAGTATGTGCTCCCGTGGTGGCGGAAATTTCGATGAAAACCGGTGGGGCAGCTGCCAACTTTAAACAGCAGCGACGAAAACCTCTGATGCGATCATCGCTTTTGCTGGTAGTGCTACTGTTCCACTTCGTCACAGCAAAAGCGCAGCCTGTTTCCTACGCCTTCAACCGTGGCCTTGGCGAAGCCTGGCGGATAGCTTCGTGGCAATCTCCCGATTCCAAGATCGGCTTGAATCATGGCACGTACGTGCCGGAGAACGTCGACTTCGTGGATGGCATGCTGCGCCTTAAGGTCGAACAGACGCAGGGTCCCGACGGTGTCATTTCCAAAGGAGCTGCTGTATGGACCAGGGAGAAGTTCGGCTATGGCACGTATGAATTTGTCATGAGGATGGCTTCGGAATCTCCAACACCAGACGGTCCCGGGAAGGCTCAATCCGGCACAATATCGTCGGCATTCTTGTATTTTCAGAATTCTGAAACGGAGATGGATATCGAGTTTCTTGGAGACAAGAATTGCGTGTGGGCGACCAACTGGCACAACCTGGATCTGAATACACCTCCACGCTATTCGCCGGAAGTGCGAACCACCGACCAGGTTCGGAATTCCTCCCTGGCGGACCAGTTTCACCACTACAAACTTGTCTGGCAACCCGAAAGCGTCACGTGGTACATCGACGGGGTGCTGGTGGCCAGTCACCACACCAACGTACCGGTCGCTCCCGCCTACATCATTCTCCAAATCCGCGGTACCAACAGCAATGAGTGGGGCGGCAAAGCGACCTTAAACGTTGTCCGATATGCGTACATCAAGAGCGTCAAGTTCTATCCTGCGTAGCTCAGGACGTTCGGCACCGGGGTCTTCGCGATAAGAATGCGCTGGTTAGATTTTGCAGTTGCCCAAAGATCGCTCCAACGTGATGGTCTTAGGGCTTGAGGCCGTTCACGACGGCATTTAGCAGACTACCGTCAGCGAGATCTTGGCCGAGATTCCAGGCCATGACACCGGCTAGCTTCTGGCTGAGGACGTAGTCCATCTTAAATTCGATGGAGGTAGCATCGTCGTAAGTCCAAAAGTGTGAGCCGTTATATAGCCAGAGCGCTTGGGTGATCGAGTCACGACGCTTTTGAAACTGCGACTCGATGGTCACGATGTGGTTATAGGCAGCGCCTTGGCCGTCCGGAGCCCCCGGTTCGAAGAGCCCATTGTCGATATTCGGAACGTTGCTCCATTCGTAGCCATAGAACGGCACGCCGAAAACGAGTTTCCCAGGTGCCACTCCGGCTTCCAGATAGCCTTCGACGGTAGCGCTCGCATTGTTGTTTGGCTCGGGGTCCTTAAGAGACCGGTACAGCGGCGCCACCAACCCGGTGTTGTCCTTCCAAGGTCCGTCATAGTCGTAGGTCATCACACCAAAGTAGTCCAAATACTGCTGTACTTGCTTCAGATTAATGTACTGGTATGCCCATCGACCGTTCGGGCCCGCAATGGCAAGCGTTAGTCCGGGGCGAACCGCATCCAGCTGATGGCGGAAGTCCGCGAGCAAGCTGGTGAAGTTATCGCGATCCGCGGCGGAAGCGGGAAACTCCCAATCCACGTCGAAACCATCGAAAATACCTGGCTCACTTATGCCCGGAGCGAAATATCCGCGGATGTACATGTCCACACAGCTTTTTACAAAAGCCTCGCGATTTTGTGGGAGCGCCGCCGTGCGGAATGCATTGGGGCTCGAACTGCCGCCGCCAATGGACATGATGATCTTGAGATTCGGATATAGTTTTTTGAGCTCTTGGAGCTGATGAAAGTTGCCCGCGAAGGCGCCGTGGCTATCGGACTGACCATTGACAGCGTGCGCGGCGGTGAAGGTGGCTTGGTAATCGGCGTAAGGGTCAAAGCTGACGCATCGATTGTTGACGACATTAGTGAAAGCGTAGTCGAGATGGGTCAGCAGACCGGCGGAACCGCTAGTGACGACGTTCTTGACAAAATAGTTCGAGTACATCCCCCAACGCGGAAAGTAGCCGACAATTTTCATAGGCCCTCCGTTCCCCGTGACGCCCTGTTGTGCGAGGAGTTTGGGCGCGAACATTATCATGGTGAGAAAGCACAATATCGCAGACAGCTTGCGGACAGATTTCATCTATTCTCCGATTTTAAGAAAATCCAGATTGAAAGGATTTACTTCAGTTGTGGATAGCGGGGACGTGGTCTTGTAACAAATGCAGGTGCGAAGTGTCAAGCTATTCCGTTCCAAACCGGCTGAGCTTGTTCGGGTACAGCTGCATCAACGGTTTGATTTCTGGACCAGGCGATCGGAATCGGACCCACGTCCAAAGCTTGGGAAGCTAGAAATACGAATCTAAAAGTGCTTGAACTGGCGACACTTAGCTGATCTTCGGAAGCCCCAATTGGAAAATAGATGGACGATGAAGTTGGGACGCTGGGTCGCAGTGCCGATCTCAGAGTCTCGATCGAGGCCCGACTGAAGAGACCGAACCAACGAACCGTTCTTAATGGGCTGGAATAATCAGCGAAGCTTGCGTATCCGGATTTGGCAACGGCCAATACAGGTACGTCCCTGTCCGCTTCCTTCCAGGCCTGAAGAAGTTTCGTAGGTGGCGCGGGTCCTCGGGATATCTCCTTGCAGGAGAAAGGCGCGAGCCAACCCGACTTGAGAAAGAGCACCGATGATAGAAGTTAAAACGATGCCACGGTGGTCGACAATTTTCTGAAATTCGAGAGCCGCGTCCTGGCCGCGGTGAGCGGTAAGGTACGACTGGCCCCTGAGGTGGGCTGCCATATATCTGTCAATCCAGCCCGCCTCGCAGCGCTTCACGGGAGCGAGTAGTTCCACGGCTCGCGCGGCGCCGAGGCACATCAGGGAGATCGATGTTAATGCGTCTCGGCCCGCCATTTCTCAATTTGCTGGGTCAGTACCCCGTAGCATTCGCATGAGGCGTGTTCTAACAGAGTGCGGTCGCCAATCTTCACTGCGCCGCGCTTGTACGTAATCAGTCCGGCCTTTTGCAGTATACCCGCAGCGACAGTAACGCTTGCTCGCCGCGTACCGAGCATATGGGACAAGTAGTCTTGCGTAAGCGCAACAACACTACCGCCCAGCCGGTCCTGCGACATTAGAAGCCATCGCGCCAACCGTTGATCAATTTCATGCAGACGATTGCACGCAGCGACCTGGGCCGATTGGACGCCCATCTCTTGAGAGAAACGTGACAGAGCCATTGCCAGGCGGGGACATCGACGCAGAGCAAGCGCGAGGTCAGCGGCACTAATTTTGAATCCGCTGCCCGCGATCTGCATGACCACCCGCGCCGGGCTGGTCGTGAACCCCACGGTTAGAGCGAGCCCGACGAAACCTTCACTCCCGGACAGGCCCACTTCAATGCTCTTCCCACTTTCCATAACGTTGAGCACCGAAGCCAAGCCGTCGTTGAGAAAATAAGCGAACTTTATTGGCGCACCTTTCTCGGCCAATACCGACGCCAAGGGCAGCGACAGGAATTCAAGTCTAGAAAATAAGATACTGCGTTCATTCTTGGCGAGCGCGAGCAGGATTTTATTCTTTACAGGCTGTCCACCAACAAGATTTTTCGCGAACTCGGGCTTAGTGTATGTAGCTTTCGATAGGCGAGACATGGCAGCCTCCTTTGCGGGATCGTCATTTCGCAAGGAACTGCCTTGATTGGTTGTGGCAGAAGGATGCTAGTGAGACAGGTCGATGTTACTCCATTTCAGTTCCAGCGCGGCACGCCTACAGCATCTTACCTGTGGAAGTAAGGTTCGTCAGCATACCGAACAACAGATGACGCGATTCTCATCCTACTCCACCCCGGCTTTGGGGGCCAGATCCCATGATCGTGGTGCTCAGCCGGGGCGGATACTGCCCGAAGGATCGGCGCCAGGCCGAGAGTCTGGTCCAACTTCACCACGAGATGGAAGTCGGTTATTCCAGGCTCGTCACCATCAGTACCGACAACATGCTTCTGACGAATGAGTACCGCGACGGCGTCGGGGCTCATTGGACCTTTTCATCCGATCCGGCACGAAAGGTTCAGAAGGATCTCGACATCGCTGAATACACTGACCCCGAGCACAATCCGATGATCCCGCATGTCATCGTCCTCGAACCTCGTCTTGTTATATTCAAGGTCTACAACGGCTACTGGTTTTTTGGCCGACCGAGCATTGAAGAGCTTCGGCAAGACTTGCGTGCTGTGTTAAAGAGATGCCGTCCGGACTGGGACATTAGCAAGCCGGAACTGAAAGCCGCTTGGGAGCGCGGTGAACATGACGGCTTTTATCCCTATGGCAAGACCTACGGGCAGGTGTTTCGGGAGCAAGCGTAGCACACTTGACAAATATCGTTATAACGAGTATCGTTAGTAGGTATGAAAGCGGCAGTTCAACACGCCACGAAGGTTCGCCGGGAGTCCTGTCCCGAGGAGGCCGCATTCTTGGAGATGCTCCGCACCACGGATCTGCTAAGCCGCAGGTTGGTGCCGCTGCTGAAAGCCGAGGAGCTATCGCCGACGCAGTACAACGTGCTGCGCATCTTGCGTGGTGCACTGGACGGTCTGCCGTGCGGCGAAATCGGGCAACGCATGATCACTCGAGATCCCGACATCACGCGACTACTTGATCGATTGGAGAAGCGCGGCCTGATTGCGCGATGGCGCGACTCCAAGGACCGGCGCATGGTCCTGGCCCGGATTACGCCGGAAGGACTGAAGATGCTGGACCGGCTTGACGGGCCGATGCAAGAAGGGCACCGGAAGCAACTCGGCCACCTGGGGCGTGAGCGGCTCAAGGCTCTTTGTGAATTGCTCCGCGCCGCCCGCCGCGAGCCCTAATTTTTTTTCTGCATTATTCGTTGTAACGAATATCGTGGCAACGCATCTAATCCAACCGAGGCGAAAGGAGCCGATACCATGTCAACAGCAACTACAGCACAAACCGCGGTAAGCACCTGGGCCATTGATCCGGCACACTCCGTGGCCGAGTTCAAGGTCAAGCACATGATGATTTCGAATGTAAAGGGCCAGTTCTCGGGCGTTTCCGGCACGCTGGAGCACCACGAAGGAGATGTGACCAAGTCGAAGGTTGAGGTCACCATCGACGCGGCGTCCGTAAACACACGCGACGCGCAACGCGATGCGCACTTGAAGAGCGCGGACTTCTTCGAGGTGGAAAAATTCCCGACTCTTTCCTTCAAATCAACCCGCATCATTCCGAAGAACCAGGACGAGCATGCAGTTGAAGGCGAATTGACCATTCATGGAGTCACCCATACTGTGCGGTTCGCCGTGGAAGGCCCGACACCTCCTGCCAAAGATCCGTGGGGCAATACGCGGATTGGTGTCTCGGCGACGACAAAGATCAACCGCAAGGACTACGGCCTGACCTGGAATACGGCGCTGGAAGCGGGCGGCATCCTGGTTGGGGAGGAAGTCACCATCACGATGGACCTGCAATTCGTAAAATCGTGAATCAGAGGCCGCGGCCGGGCATCAAAGCCTCGGTGCGGCGGCAAGGAAGATAGGGTTTATGTCAGACGATCAAGAGAAGATCAAGATCGCTCGCGAATATTTCATGCGAGCCGACCAGGGGCGCCCAGACATCCTTGAACTGTTCGAGGAAGATGCCGAAGTCTATTTCCCGAAATTCGGATTTGGATTTGGACGGAACTCGTTTCTTGAAATGGTGAAAGGGTTCGAGGGCGCCTTGGAATACATCCAGCACGATTACGACCGTTTGACGTTCATTCCTTCAGCCGGCTATCTCGTCGTTGAAGGCACTTCCCGCGGCAGAATGTCTGGTGCGTCGTGGGCAGGCGGCAAAACTCCTGGCGGGCGTTTCTGCAACGTCTTCAAGTTTCGAGATGGTCGCATATCGAGCCTGCACATCTATCTCGATCCCGATTATACGGGTGAGGATGAGGCGCGATTTCGATGGGGTAGGAACCATCAGTGGTGAAAGTGATGACCATCCGTCAGGCGATGATTCATAGGCTCGTTAAGAATTGAGGATCATCTGAACATGTCATACAAGATATCGACGTTGCTGACCCGCAATCTTCAAGAAGTCTTCGGTGAAAACGACCTCGCGCGACGCCGCGCGGCCATTGACGAGCTCTACACGGAAGACGGCGTATTTTACGACCCCAGCAAGGGAGCCTATCGTGGCCGCGACGAGATCGATCGCGTCGCGGGCGCGATCAGGGCTACTCACCCTGACTTTCGATATCAGCCAATTGCCGAACCCGAGGAAACGGGCAACAGCGGGCGGGTCCGATGGGTAGCGGGCCGCCCTGGTGAGGCGCCAGCTTACGCCGGGACTGATTTCATCATTGCCCGCGATGGCCGCATTGCCGCCCTTTATCTCTTTTTCGACAAGCTGGCCTGAGCTGAACTCAGCCGTCCTTAGGTATACGGATAACGAGCGGTTTGTCGGCAAACAACAGACTGAGAATCTGGGCCGATAACTTCAGGTGTGACTGATTGGGTGCGAACCGCGACAGTTGTTCAGACCAAAAGTGACACGCGCGGCCGCAACGGTTCTTCAGACCGCCACACAGCTTTTAGCAGGTCGTGGGTAAACGTCTCACCGGCCACTGGGCTGGATAGTCGGCTATGCGTACATTTGACGCAGATCTGACGCAGATCATCGTTAGCCGACGAATTCAAGCCAATATCGTGACGCCTCCATTTTTTACCGGTGTCTCCGACAGCTCGGCGGAGCCGGTGGGCAATGTCAGCTGACGCAAAACGAAGGCTAAAGGCTAAATCTTCCGGGTTAACTTTTCTGGGTTAAAAGGTTCGGTCCAATTGACTTCAGTCCAACTACGGTCCAAAACAGACCATTTGGGGGCCAAATTCAGCCAACTTAGCCAGGTGAGGCCATTTGAATCATCAGGTTGAGCGGCCTGAGACATAGGTATGAGCGGGCGATGGGAATCGAACCCACGTCCGAAGCTTGGGAAGCTCTTAATCAACCTCTGAAAGCGATTGAATTGGTGGCACTTAGCTTTCCAAGCGACGGCCTCAATTGGAAACCAGATGGAAACTGAAACGCCTGATCGTCTTACGAACCTCATTGGGCGTTTCCGTAGCGCATCGTCCGACGATGATCTTGCGAAAGACTCGGGCGACCGAACTACGTCATCACCTAACCATTCTGCGATCTCTTTGCTAGGTCGGGGACAAAGGCTGCCGTCAGTCTCTTGACAATCATCAGACATAGCTTGATAATTATTCGAGTATGCCTGAATTCACCAGTGACTACGCTCCGTGTCGGGACCTCCTCCTGAAACGCCTCCAAGAACCCGCACCAGGCCGAATCCAGCTTCTCACGGGGCCTCGGCAGGTTGGCAAGACCACGCTGCTCCTTGAAATCGCTGCCCGGTTTGGTGATGCCGCAGTCTACGCTGCCGGGGACGAACCAGACGCGGCGCTTCCCGGATTTTGGGAGCGTCGTTGGGCTGACGCCGAAGCCCGCGCTCGCCGCGCGACAACGGTTCTCCTGCTGGATGAGATTCACTATTTGGATGGTTGGGCAAAACAACTCAAAGGGTATTGGGATCACCTGCGTCGACGGACTATTCCAGTCCACATTGTCGCTACGGGCTCATCCGCACTGCGCGTAACGACGGGATCGCGCGAGAGTCTGGCCGGGCGTTTCGAACGGTTGACCCTCAGCCACTGGTCAGCTTCGTCGCTTGTGAATGTTTTTCAAATTCCCCGAGATGAGGCGGCTTCGGTTATCGTCCACTTCGGATCCTATCCTGGTGCGATGGCTCTGCGGAATGATCCTAAACGATGGGCTGCCTACGTCAAAGACGCCATCATAGAGCCTGCTATCGGCCGCGATGTTCTGGCGTTAGGTACAGTTCGACGGCCCGGGCTGCTGAGACAGGTGTTTGCAGCGGCAACCGCATGCCCCGCGCAGATTGTCTCCCTGCAAAAATTACAAGGGCAACTTCGTGACAAGGGTGCCCTTGAAACGGTGGCTCACTATCTCGCACTGCTTCAAGACGCCTATCTCGTAGCACCTCTGGAAAGATTTTCGCAGTTAACGCACCGTCGCCGGGCTGCCCCCCCCAAGCTTGTGTCACTGAACAATGCGCTCATATCCTCACTGCATCCCGACGGACCGCCGGATCAAGAGCGTGAGCCTGCGAGGTTCGGTCTGTGGCTGGAAAATGCGTGCCTTGCATTCGCGATCAACCAAGGGCAGCGGGTGACTTACTGGCGAGAAGAACCGCTGGAAGTCGATGCAGTGTTCGAGGGGAGTTGGGGAGACTGGGCCGTCGAAATAAAGACAGGCGGCTTTGAGTTATACGATCTCAAAGGACTTCTGGAGTTCTGCAGGCGGAATAAGAAGTTCCGGCCCCTGATCATCACCGCGCCTGGCGACGAGCCCCTAGCTAGCCGACACGGCTTGCTGGCCATCAGCTGGAAACAATTCTTGGTCGACGGCCCACCTCAACCATAAGAAAACACCCGCGTTTCTTTTCCCATACTCAGCCGCTTATCTCGGAAGCTCGTGACTGCAGTCAGGTCGCGCTAGATACTGGGCACATTCCTGATCAATGCGGTCTGGCCAAATTGCCCAGAAATCCGGCAATCACCCGCGCGAGCCGTTCGGCAGTGATGGACTCGGGCAGAGGGATCTCAAGACTCGGACGTCGTGTGTGCGCGTCCGTCCGCAACAACGCGGAAAGGCTACGCTCGATCGGTCCAAAACCATCCGCGCCGCTTGGAGATGAGAGCGACTCCAAGAGGGTCAGACCTGCCTCTAGAAACTTAGAAACAGCCTGCCTAGTGTCCAGCACGGACAAGCCGGACCGTCCATCGCCATCTTGGGCTGGACCCTGCGCAACACGCATCGTCCCATCCGCAGGAAGCTGAGATTCTGTCCCTGTCAGACCTCCGCGGGCGTCGGCGGTTTTCGCCGCGGCTTTCCCCCTCCTCTTCGCTTCCATTAAGGCCACTGGTTGGGGCAGCTCCGGAGTGAGTACGGGATTCGGCCTACCAGGCTGGTTGCTGAAGACGTCTTTGATCACGTGCATCATGCTCTTGCGGCCGAGCTTTTCAAAACTGATTTCGTCCTTCGCCTCATCGAATAATCCCGTGAACAACGCCCTTTTGAGCCTAAGAGTTTCCCAAACGCGTTCCTCAATGCTGTTCTCGGTCAACAGATGGATCACTTGTACGGGCTGCGTTTGGCCGAAGCGATGAACACGGCCGACACGTTGCTCTAATCGGGCAGGATCCAGGGGGGCTCAAAGTTCACGACTGCCGAGGCCGCCTGTAAATTCAACCCGACTCCGCCAGCATCGGTCGAAAGGAAGACCTTGCAGTCGGGATCCTTTCCGAACTGGGCGATCAGCTCGCCACGTTTTCGCGCAGGCACGTTGCCGTGCAAGGACACCCAACCAATTTTCAGCTTCGTCAGTTCCTGACCGGCCAAGTGCGTCATTCGCTCGTACTCGCTGAAGACAACCACCTTGCGCTTTTCTTCCACCGCTAGCTCGTGAACAATCTCGCGGAACTCCTCAAGCTTGGGAGAGAAATTCGTCGCCTTGTCAAACAAGAAGGTAGAGTTACAAAGCATGCGCATGTTCTGGATACAGCAAGTGATGCGACGCAGGTCGATCTCGGAGAGCCAGCCCTGTCGCTTCCATTTGTGCATCAGCCTCGCGAGAATGTCGCTCTGTTCCCAATAGGGACCTGCAAGTTCGGGCGTCATCCGGACACGGAAGATTTGATCGGTCCGCTTTGGCAGTTCGGGAAGCACCTCTTTCCGAGTCCGGCGAAGCAGGATCGCCTCGAGTTGTTGGTGAATTTGCTCCAAGCCTCGATAACCGAGTAATTTCCCTTCTTCGCTCTCCATCCGGTGTTCCTTGAGAAACCGGAAGGCCGGCCCCAGACGGCGACCGTCCACGAACTCGACGACTGAAAAGAGCTCTTCCAGCTTGTTTTCAAGAGGCGTACCTGTCAATACAAAGGCATAACGACTCTTCAATTGCTTGATGATGCGGGCAGTGGCCGTCGCCCAATTGCGAATGCGCTGTGCTTCATCGAGGATGATCAAATCTGGACGCATGTTGTGCATGTCCTCGATGTCCTTCAGAACCAGCTCGTAACTTGTGAGATTGAAGAAGGTCGGGCTGGCGTACAGCTTTTTGCGATACGGCATCAGTCCGTCGATGACTTGTGCGGGGAGACTACAAAACTTCTCGATCTCTGTCTTCCATTGGTACTTTACCGAAGCGGGGGCAACCACCAGAACCCTTTCAATGCCTCGACGGCGCCGCAGGAGCTCCGCGCCAGCAATGGCCTGGATTGTCTTGCCAAGACCCATATCGTCGGCGAGGATCACCCGCCCGCGGCAGGCGGCAAAGAGCGCTCCGCGAATTTGGTAGGGGAAAAGCGGCACTTTCAGCAGGCCTTCGAGCGAACGTTTGCCTTTCTTCAACTGCGCAAGGTAGCGGCGCTCGTCTTCAAGACCCGCGGTGAGTTCGTTTTCATGGTCAATAAAATCCAGCACATCACTGTAAACGACGGCTGTCTCGTCCACGGTCCGCAGTTTCTCGAGAACTTGCTCGAATCGTCGAAGATTGTACTTCCGAAGAAACCCATTGGAGTCGAAGTACTCGGAGACAATCTTTCGGAGATCCGCCGATGGCTCAGACGGAAGGCGGAGTTGCACGTTTAGGGTGTCTCCATAATGAAGGGAAAGCGAGGCTCGTGTTCGTTAATACCGCTCGCTGGCAAAGGATCGACCAAACCGGCGACGGAGACGAAGCAGCATGGCTTCGATGTGCTTGCAAGTGCCGAGGGTGTTCACGGCGAAATCGGCGCAGGAGCAGAAGTTTTCAAACACACCAGGACCGCGCATTGCCACTCGATACTTCCTGCCGCTTGCCGACTGCACGACATAGTCGCCATAAGCCTGCCCGGCCGGCTCCGTGAGAACGTTCCGAATCGCTTTGCGGGCCCGCTGTTGTCGGGCGGAGATCTGTTGCTCGACGATCATTTTGGCTCCTCCTGTAGTGAATCGCCAAGATAGCAAGAAGCGGGGAAGCGGCTGAATGGGCGCCTGTGGAAAAGGACCACCAAGCATTAGGAGGGACGTACAGAAAACAAGGCAGAAAACACACGGACACACAAAATTGATCGTCACGCAACAATTCAATTGGAGCCAAGCGCCGAAATGGAGCTAAGTTCCCTATGAATATTTTGGTTTAGTGAGCGGCCTGACACATGGGTGACAGTTCATTCTGGAGCGGGCGATGGGAATCGAACCCACGTCCGAAGCTTGGGAAGCTCTTGTTAAGACTCTGAAAGCGATTGATCCGGCGGCACTTAGCTTCCCTCAAGAGGGCCTTAGTTGGAAACTAGATGGAAACTGAAATCGATGGCTGCCGCATTACTGCATTACCTCTCCGTACGGTTAGTTGCTCGCAGCTGCCGCTTTTGTGGCGACATCTTGCAAAAGCTTGTCCAGATCGGTCCGCGTTAACAGTTTCCCCTTCAGGACGACTGAATCGATCTTTTGGGTGTTACGAATATCGGAAACTGGATCGGCATCAAGCAACACCAGATTCGCGACCTTTCCCTTTTCAATGGTTCCCAAGTCTTTTTCCATTCCTAAGAAGCGTGCCGGGTTGATTGTCGCTGTTTGTAGCGATTCTATTGGAGTCAAACCTGCTTTCACGAGCAGTGCAAGTTCGTCGTGCAGAGAGAATCCAGCATAGGTATACGGTTGGATCCACGCTGTATCGGTCCCCGCCAACAAAGGGACACCAGCTCGGTGCATAGCGCCCACAACTTGAAGCTTTCGATCGAAGGATTTGCTCTTGATTGCCGCGCCTGCCGAGGCTGCCGCGGTCCACTGCTTTTGAATAGCGGGAGGGATGTATTTCAGCCGGGGATCCGTTGTCACGCGGGCATCAAAAATCTCGGTATCCGGCACGACTGCGGAAAAAGTCGGAACCATCCAGGTTCCGTTCTTGGCAAGATGCGCAAATACATTTGCAGCTTTACGCTCATCATAAGATGCAGCCGCTTCGTCCATCTCGAGCCGTATTCGTTCCGACCCGGACAGATTGACGCCGCCTTTTAGCATCTCGGACCGCAGTTCCTCCTCGCGGCTCGAGCAGGAGAGATAGATACCCCATAGGTGCTCCATGCTCTTCTGGCCTGCGTCGGAGGCTTCGAGCGCCGACACCGAAAATGGCACATGGCCGGCAAATGGAATGTTCTGCTTCTTCGCTTCGTCCGCGATGGCCAGGAAGGAATCGCGCGAAGGCTCGGAATACACTTTGATCAAATCAGCGCCGCCGGTTTTGAGCCGACGCACGGTTTCACGACCCTCTTCAGGCGTATTGATTGCAAGAAAATTAGGACGCAAGGGCTTCGGGCGTCCATCGAGGATTGGCCCAGCGGCAACGATGCGTGGTCCAAGCCGGGAACCGTTTGCGGTTTCGTGGCGCAGACGATCGATCTCCGCCAAAGGCATGGACGTGCCCATGTCTCGAATACCAAGGACACCGTTGGCGACGAACGTGGGAAACATGGTGTCCAGCCTCTCCGCGACCACCGCATGCACGTGCATGTCCCACAACCCCGGAATCAAATACTTGCCTCGGCCGTCCACTACCTTTGCGCCCGCAGGTGGTTTTGTTCCTTTGCTGTCTCTTACTTCCGAAATCCGATCGCCGGAAACGATGACCGTGCGGTCTTGAACTTCTTTGCCAGTAATTGTGTCAATTACCGTTACGTGGGTGATGTACGTTTCGCTGCCGACGCTGCTCGGCGAAGTGACAGCAGCAGGTTGCTCTTGGGCTACTGCAATTGCGCAAAGGTGAGCGGACGCGAAAAGCGATAGACAGAGCTTAGCTCTCATCAGACCCTCCGGAACGGCACGAATATTACTCGTACTCCGACGACGGGAGTGGCCGAGAGCCCCAAACCGGCCACGATTGCGACTGTCCGAGATTTCATTGTCTTGCCCCTCGCGACGATTGAACTCCGAGTCGCATGCTGCTGCGCGAAACTAGAGCGGGGTGTCCGGAAAAATGAGAGTCCGCCACATGTGCGCGACGGGGCTATTGTCGTACCCAAGCCCTTCCTTCGGTTGTTTGAAGTGACGACCGATGATGTCGATGAACGGATCGATTGAGACCTTCATTGCCGGATCGAAAGCGTAAAGGTCGTGTACGGTGATCATGCGCGCCTCCATGTATGACTTGTGATTGCGGGCATACTCGTAGGCTTGCTTGACGTAGGGAGGCGGCACATAGTCCTTGCCGAAGATCTGGTTGTACTGCTCTGGGTACTCATAGCCGACGGAAGGATCAGGGTAGAAGCGCAGGGCCTGGTGATAGCGGATGCCCCAACTGATCTTCTCCGAGACGTAAGGCTCCATCAGCTGCGCGCCCCACCACCCGTGATCAACCTTGATCAGGTTGAGCACAACATCATGAAGAAGGCAGGCGAGGATCAATTCCTCTTTCTCGCCTTTTTTCATTGCATCAGTCGCGCTCTGCAAGACATGCTTCGCCGTCGCTGGTGCGAACCGGTACTTAAAGAAATCGACCAATGTCGGTTTCTCCGGCATCGGCTCCAGCTTCTTCAGCTCTGTCGGGGCTTTGCCGCTCGGCAAGGGCCCGCCGAACAGTAGTCCCGTACCGAGCCGAACCTTTAACTCGTTCGCGGTCGGCCCCTCGTCGAGGCTTTCTATCATGTGGTGCTCAAGTGCGTCGGCGAGTGCCTCGGAGGGCATGGCGTTGATAACTGCTGTCGTACCGAGCGTCGCCAGAAAAGATCGGCGATCGATGTGCATAGCGGCATCCTCCACCTTGAACTGCTCGAAAGTCGCACTTGGCACTTCAGCAGACGATGCGTCTATCGGTGCTTATGTTCATAACAAGTAGGATATATGGTTCCGACAGCTAGGGAATTCACCAGGAACTCTCGGCGTGTCGCGATACGCTCTCCTTCGACGGGGTGCTGTCGTCCGCGATCAGTGACTTGTCTGCGCGTCGAGGATCAACTTCACCATATGACCGAATTGTGCCCGGTTCAGACTGGCTGGCGACGCTCGGTTCGCAATTTCCGTAATGGTCTTGGCATCCTTAACCGGAGGATCGTTGTCCGTGCGATGCACGATGACCATGTCCAGGGTTGGAATAATGAAAATGTAATGAGCCCCGTTTCCCCGCGCGGAATAGATTCCGGGAAGAGAGACTTCCGGGAAATGAACACCGCCGTAATCCACCCACCAGAGATACTCATAACCGCCGTGATCTGCGCCGTCGGACTTCACCATCTCACTGGCGTGGCTGCTTTTTTCGATCCAGGCCTCGGGCACAATCTGTTTGCCGTTCCAGCGGCCGTGACGCAGATAGAGCAAGCCGAAACGCGCCATATCGCGCGCAGTAATCTCAAAGTGGTAAGCGGGATGAATGGAGAGTGGACCGCCGAAATAGAAGACGTCGCTCGGCTGGAAATCCTCCATGCCAATCGGCTTGGCTATGCGTTGATAAAAGGCGTCGCCGATCTTCATGCCAGTCTTTTTTTCAAAGATCGTCCCTAGGACATTAAAATCCCAATTGTTGTAATACCAGAACGTGCCCGGCACGTGACTCCCGCGGGGTGGCCGACTCTTCTGCATGGACTCAGTTTCAAAATCTACCTTGTGGTACACGCCCGACCGTGCGCGCAGCAGATCCACAACGCGCGCCTGCTTCTCCTCTCTCGTGAGCGGGTCGGGTGAGTCGTCAATGCCCAACTGCTCGAGTGTCTGGTTGATGTCGATAGCGCCTTCAGCGGAGTAGATTCCATACAAGGCGCTGAGCAGACTCTTGCGAACGGAATAGCAGTCAATCTTCTGGTTACTGTCTCCCCACTGATCGACAACTTCACCGCCCTGGACGACCATCACCGCGGAAGTGTGAATGGAATCAGAGTCGGCGTATGCACGTGCAGTGGCCAACTTCTCCTTCGACCATCCTGCTTTGTCAGCGGAAGCTAGCTGCTTCCATGATTTCCCAGGAAAGCTACCCTGAGATTCGGTGGGAATCGAGGGTGATTGTGCCCAGGCATCGGCGGATAGCAGCAAAGCAAGAAGGGTGAAAGCAGCCAGAATGATCGGCGAAACAAATTTGATTTTCTTCCTGCGCTTCCTCGACGATTGAGACATCATTTCCGATTCCTCCATTGCGCGTTGCGATTGGCTACTGAACTGTGAGCGTCAACTGCTGGGTGTGCGTCAAATTTCCAGATGTAGCCGTTACCGTCAGAGTACACGTGCCTACCGGCTGTGTCGCTCAACAGATGTTTACGGTCTTTCTGGGACGGGACCCCCAAAAAGCTGGCGTAGTTCGAGAATGGGCGGAAGTGCCGACGCGATGCCATCGGGCCTCGCCAGAAACATTCTTAAGTGCGCGCTCACAATGCTGGACTTGCCCCAAAAGACGCAATGGCCGCGCGGTGAACATCCACCCAAAAAAAGGTGACTATGTACGGTATTGAAAAAACAAGACGTTACGGGCAACCGCTGGCGCCCAGATGATTGCCGGGCATCGGTGCCGAATGGTATTCTCTACGCGCCGACCCGCAGCAACCTTGGAGACTCGGTCCCCTCTTGCCTCGCCTTGTGCAATTCGGAGATTTTGAGGCGGATCTCGACACGGGCGAGCTGCGCAGGCAGGGCACTCGAATCCGCCTCTCCCCCCAACCCTTTCAAGTCCTGACCCTTCTTCTGGAGAGACCCGGCGAACTGATCACCCGCGAGGAGTTGCGGGCCAAGCTCTGGCCGGATGAGGTCTATGTCGACTTTGAGCATAGCCTCAATGCGGCCGTGAAGAAATTGCGCCAGGCTCTGTGCGACTCACCGGAGAGCCCCCGTTACATCGAGACCTTTCCAAAGCGCGGATACCGATTGGCGGCCAAAGTGGTGGCAACGGTCCCACCGGAACAAATCGCCCTTGCGCCGGAACCGGGTGCAGAAGTAGAGACACCCGTGAAAGCGCCGGTAGAGGTTACCTTCTCCCCTCCGGTGCCCACCTCTCCAGGAAATGGCACTCGCAAACGCGCGACGTTCTATGCCGTAGTTTCACTGGTGCTGGTTGCATTAGTTTGGGTCGGCTATCGTGAATTCCGTAGAGAGAACGCGCGCCCGCTCGCCCCCAATGGAAAAACCATGCTCGCGGTACTCCCCTTCGACAACTTGACCGGCGATCCGGCGCGCGAATACTTAAGCGACGGCTTGACCGAAGAGCTGATCACCGAACTTGGCGGAATTGGCCCGGATCGTCTTGGCGTTATCGCCCGAACCTCCGTGATGGGCTACAAACGCACGAACAAACGTGTGGATCAGATCGGTAAGGAACTTGGCGTCGAATACGTTCTCGAAGGAAGCCTCCGCCAGGCGGCCGACCGCGTACGCATCGCCGCCCAGCTCATTCGCGTGAGCGACCAAGCTCACGTGTGGGCGCAGGAGTTCGACAGTGACCTGCGCGACGTCTTGATTATGGAAGCGGACGTGGCGCGAAAAATTGCCGCGGAGACACGCGTGAAGCTCGACGAAACTCCGTCACCCCTCCCAAGCCCTGCTCGCGTGGACCGGGAAGCCTATGAATTCTATTTGAAGGGGCGCTACTTCTGGAATCAGCGGACCAATGAGGGTCTTCACCGCGCCATCCAGTATTTCCAGCAAGCCACTGACAAAGATCCCCTGGATGCGCGGGCCTATGCTGGACTCGCCGACTCCTACGTATTGCTGGGATCCTATGGGGACGTTGTACAAAACGAAGCCAATTCCAGGGCCCGCAAAGCGGCGAGGAAGGCGCTCCAGCTAAATCCCAGCCTCGCGGAAGCCCATACCTCGCTCGCAATGGTTGGCCCAGATCACGCCTGGGACTGGGCCGGTTCGCACAGAGAATTTCTCCGTGCCATTGCTTTGGATCCCAATTACGCAACGGCGCATCATTGGTATGGCGACGGCTATCTAGCTCCAATGGGCCGCACGGAAGAAGCTGTTGCGGAAGTCCGCCTCGCCGAAAAACTCGATCCCCTCTCCCCAATTATCGCTACCGATGTCGCAAAAGAACTGTACTACGCGCGACGATATCCGGAAGCTACTGCCCAATTGAAAAAGGTGCTGGAACTCTCGCCGAACTACCCCATGGCACTCGAGTGGAGGAGGTGGATGCAAATCAACGACGGGAAATACGCCGATGCTTTGGCTACTCTCGAACTGGAAAGGCGGACGCTCCCGCCAGAGAGATACCTGCTGGGTAAAGCTACGATTCTAGGGACATCCGGACAGCGCGACAAAGCGCGCGAATTGATCTCTCAAGTACTCCGTGTGACGCAGACGCAATATGCAAACCCTGCGGAAATCGCGTTTGCCTATGCCGCTATGGGAGACATGGACAACGCCTTCCTGTGGTTCGACAAGGCCTGTGATGCTGAATCCTCGTGGCTGACCGGGCTCAAGGTCGTCCCTGGTTCCGGCCCACTGCATTCCGATCCGCGCTACCCCGCGCTCCTCCGCCGCGTCGGTCTAACTCCCTAGACCAGTGAACCGCATGTCCGTTGGCTATTCTCACTGATCCTTAATAGCCAGTTGCGTCACACCGAGCTCGGAGGATCAATCAAGACGAAGAACAAAAGCCTCGCGAGCTGACGTTGAACAAGACTTCCGATCAGGTTCCGGAAGAATTCGATTAATCCATTGTTTTCTAACGGCTTAGCAAATCAAATCGGCGAAGTAAGATGGATGAGTCTAACGCTTTCAGCCGAAAAACAGGACGACTCGCCGGGATTTGGAAACTGCAGAGAGTAATGGAAATCGAGAAATCGACCGTATGTCCTTTAGAATCTGGAGCGGGCGATGGGAATCGAACCCACGTCCGAAGCTTGGGAAGCTCTTAATGAAACTCTGAAAGCGATTGATCTGGCGGCACTTAGCTTTCCGAGCGATGGCCTTAGTTGGAAAATAGATGGAAAACGTAACCAAACATCAGACGGCAATGCCCCGTCGACCATCTGTGGACCGATCCCGACGCGTGCTCGTAGGGCGGTGGGGATCGAAAGGACAAGCAAGTAAATAAGGCTTGTGCTCTCTGTGCGTTGCAGCCACCCCTGCTCTCCAACTGGAACAAATGGAACAAGCGCGCGCGCCTGCCTTGGGTTCTCTTGAGTCTGCCGACGCACGCGGGCTAGCAGATCGGGAGACCTCATTCGCCGGCAGTAGTCCTCAAAGCTCGAACGCGGTCCCTTCCAACGAAGATCCTCGACGGTGTCAAATACGGGCACATCCAATCGCAGGGTTGCAAGAGTGCGAAACAACAACGCTTCGCTCCACGAATTGTGAAGCGATTCGGACAGTAATCGGGCCCTCCGTATTGATGGGTGCCATTCACGCCAATCCTTGGGAATGCTTTCGAGGTGAGGGTACTGAGATAGGGTAGGAGCCGCGGCCTTTACGCCCCATCCCGGCACACCCGGGAAGCCATCTGCTGTATCTCCGACGACGGCCAGGAAGTCCGGAATGGATTGCGGCTTTATTCCGAATTTCGCCACCACTCCGGCCTCATCGCGCACGATTTCACGCCTGCGGTCCAATTGAACGACTCGTGTGCCTACCACGCACTGACTGAGATCTTTGTCCGGCGTACAAATGAGCACCTGCTTCACCCGGTCATCCTTGGCCGCTCTGTCAGCAGCAGAGGCGAGCGCATCGTCCGCCTCATAGTCGACCATTGGCCACACCACTACTCCCATTGCTTCCAGTGCTTCCTCGAGAATGGGGAATTGCGAGAGCAACTCCGGCGGCACGCCTTCACTCGTCTTGTATCCGGGATACAAATCATTTCGAAACGACTCCACGACGTGATCGGTTGCAACTCCAATGTGAGTTGCACCGCCCTCGATCATGGACACAACGGAGGTCAGGACACCGCGTACCGCACCGATCTCCTGCCCGTTCGAATCTGTTGTGGAAGGCACTGCGAAAAAATGGCGGAATAATTCGTACGTTCCGTCGATCAAGTGCACATCCATGTGGTCTCCGATCAGCTTCTCGGAGAGCGATGTTATAAGATCGGGCTATGAATTTGGAGATCGTTCCCATGCTACCGACTATCGCTGGCTTAGGTGGGCATCCCCGACAACCAGAGAATGAATGACGACAAGCGCGTTTACCGGGACTGATCGTGGTCTGCTTCGGTCGGTTTTGGGTCCGTGGTCTCCCATTCCCAAATGCGAGACACTTGGGGCGTCCATTTCAGTGGAAGCACACACTTCCATGGCACCTAGGCCCCGCCGCCAATGTCAGAATTCTCCGCTTCGAGAAGCTTTCGCCATTCCGGCATGACCGCGGCCTTCAAAACCACGCTTGAGGTATTCACCAGGGCTGGCCCCGACAACTCGCTTGAACGCCTTACTGAACGCAGCGTCGGACTCGTAACCGACCGACCGAGCGACGTCTATGAGCTTTTTATCACGCTGTTGTAGTAACTGCATCGCCTTCTGCATCCGCCAGCCAGTTACATATTCCAGTGGTGTTTGTCCGAGTAGCTCTTTGAAGCGTGCTGCGAATGCGGAGCGAGACATGCCCGCTGCTTCGGCCAGGGATTCGACGGTCCAGGGTGCATTCACTCTGTCGTGAATGGCACTCAGGGCAGTGCCCATTTGAGGATCGAAAATCGCGCGAAGCCATCCTTTGTTGCGTTTCGGTCCCAACGCGATATGCGCCCGGAGTACCTGGATAAACAGAACCTCGGCTAGCCGAGTCGCGACTACTTCAGATCCCGGCGCCTGTTCTGCCATTTCTGACGCCAGCGCTTGCATTGTGATGTGAAGAGCAAGCGTGCGTGCCTGATCGGCCTTAATCAGAATGAAGCTCGGCAATAACTGAGTGACCGGCCTCAGGCTGGCGCGATCGAAACTCAGGGACCCACAGACGATTGTCGTCGGTGCGCCACCACCTCCATAATGCGCGACATTGTTGTTGGCTTTGGCCCCGATCTCGCGGAAACTCCACCTCGGACGTGTTCGCGGGCTGTCGCGCAAAACAATCGAAGTCCCCCGGGCAAGCAAAAAGCAATCACCACCGGTGAGGGGAATAGGCTCCGGAATCCCTTCCACACTCAGCCAGCAGTTGCCGCGCGACAGCATGGCGAAGTGCGCCGAATCTGTGGGTGACATCTTTTTGTCGGAAGGCGTGACTTGTTCTTCGGTCTGCTTTTCCTGTTCTACGCCCCACGGGGCTGTGGCTTCGAGCCTGTGCAGACCAAAAGCGGTTACGTGCATCGTTCTGAAGATGTCTGTTACCGGGTCCAAGTCATCCTCCTATTTTGGACGAATAGACAAAATATTAGGACCCCTGAACAGTTCTCGTCCACTGCCAGAGACATCTACTACATGTACGCAATGCTAACACATCTGCCGAAGGGAGTAATTATGGGAAAACTAGAGGGTAAGGTCGCAGTAGTCACGGGGGGATCGAGCGGCATGGCGCTGGCGAGCGCCATGCTCTTCGTTAAAGAGGGCGCCTACGTTTTCATCACGGGTAGGAAGCAGGAGCAGCTCGATGAGGCCGTCAAGCTGATTGGCCCGAACGTGACCGGCGTGCGCGGTGACGCGGCGAATCTCGACGACCTCGACCGCCTGTTCGACACGGTCAAGCGAGAAAAGGGCAAGATCGACGTCTTGTTCGCAAGCGCTGGCAGGGGCGAGGCCGTCCCACTGGGCGAAATTACCGAGCAGCATTTCGATGCGACCTTCGGCCTGAATACGCGCGGAACGCTGTTTACGGTTCAGAAGGCGTTACCGCTGTTCAACGATGGCGGATCGATCATCATGACCGGCTCAGTTGCTTCGGTGAAGGGTTTTCCTGGTTTCGGCGTGTATGCGGCGAGCAAGGCAGCATTGCGCTCCTTCGCACGCACGTGGCTCAACGAACTGAAGGGCAGGAATATCCGGGTGAACGTGCTGGGCCCGGGGCCGATCGCCACACCGATGCAGGAACAAGTTCTCACCAAGGAGGCCAAGGAGATGTTCGAGTCCTTAATCCCGCGGGGAAAGATGGGTCAACCTGAGGAAATCGCGACGGTCGCGCTGTTTCTTGCTTCAGACGATTCGAGCTTCGTGAATGGGGTGGAGCTGAACGTCGACGGCGGCTTCTCGGCCATCTAACGTCTGCAGACCTCTGCTAGCGGCTGACCTTCCGGCGGCCCGCAAAGTGATTTACCGCGGGAAGGTTACGGAAGACCGCCACAGAACGGAATTTGATGTCTCGCGCCGTCGAAGGCCGGGAATCAATATCAACACGGATCGGAGAAATGTTATGAGCTGCGCAATTGTAGGATTCGGTAAGATAGGCCAGGCCCTCGCCCACGCCTTCGCCCGTAAAAACATCAACGTGACCGTCGCGAGCCGCCGGCCGCCCGAGGCGTTGGCACCGGAGGCTCGGGCGATTGGACCCACGGTCGTCGCTAAGTCGCTGCGGGATGCAGTGGAGGCCGACACAATCATCTTGGCGGTCCCGTTCGGGGAACATCGCGAGGTTGCGAAGGCCCTGCCGAGATGGGAAGGCAAAACGGTCATCGATGCGACGAACGCGTTTGGAGTTCTGCCTGAAGAGCTGGACGGCCTCCTGTCCTCCGCCTTCGTTGCGAAGTCGTTCACCGGCGCTAAGCTCGTGAAAGGTTTCAATCACCTGGTTGCGGCCACCCTGGCTACCGATCCAATCGTCGAGGGCGGCCACCGGGTCGTCTTTCTATCGAGCGACGACGAGGACGCGATCGCTCCCGTGGCGGATTTGGCCAAACAACTCGGATTCGCACCCGTCAAGCTCGGAAAGCTCAACGAGGGTGGCGCGCTGGTGCACGCACGCGGCCGCACTTGGGGTCGGCTCATTTTCCAGGATTTGTTCAAGAAGCAGCAGTAATCGATCTACGACCGTGTGATTTGGCCCGAGTAGTACGATTCCAAAACGTCCGATCAGATCGGACACGCTTGATGTAAGGAAAAGGAGAGATTTCGATGAGCATCGAAAAGAATGTCCAGATTGTGAAGGGTTTTTTTGCAGCAATGGGCAGCTACAATGAGCAAGATCTGCTGGCGTTGGCTGCCGAAGATATTGAGTGGATCATTCCAGGCGAGGGCTGGCCGCTGGCCGGCACGTACCGCGGGCACGCGGAATTGGCGGCTGTGCTTGAGAAGGCCTCCAAAGAGGTGGAAATGAAATACCCAAAGCCCCCCGAATTCGTGGCGCAGGGAGACCGGGTTCTGGTCATCGGCGTCGCTACGGGAAAAATCTATGCTACGAATAAGCCGTACAAGGACGAGTGGGTCTTCGACATTACCGTTCGAGATGGCAAAGTGACGCACATCAAGGAGTATATCGACACGCAAGCACTGGCGCGGGCCTCCGAGATGCCCGCGAGCCCCAGGTCCTTACCCATCACCGAGATCCGATAGGTAACCAAAAGTCCGCTTGTAGGGAGTGATTCTTGCTAAGAAGACAATATCCCAGAAAGCCAGAAGGCAACGGTGCCCTAGCTAGACCGTTGTCCGCACGTTCGCACCACGTCTGACCCGGCAGAGCTTGAAATTCGTTGGTGCGGTGTCACGCCCAAGAAAGTGAAACTCTCAGACACCCGTCCCCGTATTGCCTCCGGACAAGAAATGCGCGCTGCTTCCGGTTGGAATGATCCGCTCACCGGGATTCCCCGCGACCGTCGGGCTCCGACATCGTGGACGACTTATGTCCGATGTCCGATCGCCTCAATACTTTGCAAACGGAGGACGGAGTATGAACACAGCAGTCATGCCGGGACGAATTGCAGAATCATCGCCTCGCATGCAGGCCAGAATCGCCGGCTACCTGTACCTGCTCATCATAATTGGCGGCCTATTTGCCCCATTCGCGCTTGCACCCTCCGGAATGATGCTAAGTGACGCGTCATTGCCGACCACCGCCAGGATCGTGGCCTCAAAACCTTTGTATGTTCTCGGTGGCGCCGCCCAGCTGATCGTGTATACATGCGATATCGGTGTTGCGCTGATCTTCTATGAACTGCTCAAGCCAGTCAGCAGGAACGTCGCCTTATTCGCGACACTCTTCAGGCTTGTTTTTGTGGCCATAGCCAGTGCCAACATGTTCAACCACTTTGCGCCGTTGATTTTCCTGAGTGGCGCAGCTTACCTCAGCCCGTTCAAGCCCGATCAGTTACAGGCACTCGCCCTCGTGTTCATCAGGCTCCGCACGTTCGGGTTCGATGTCGCCTTAGTGTTTTTCGGTTTTCACTGCCTTCTAGTCGGTTATCTTATTTTCAGATCGACTTTTTCCCCCGCATTCTGGGCGAAGGGCTGGCGACTGGGGGAATCAACTATGTCGCCAACATTTTGGCGACTGCATTTCCACCCAATATTGGAGCCCATCTCTTTCCTTACATAATGCTACCTGTTGGGGTCGCAGAAATATCGCTGACTCTATGGCTCATCATCCTCGGCGTGAACGTTTCGAGATGGAAAGAGCAGGCTAGCCCAAAAGGTTGAGGAGACAGCAGACGTGTGCTGGATTCTCACTCTTCGGAAGGAAGAGACCAAATCTAGCTCGCTCTCTGCAAGAACCGACTACCAATTCGGATGGTCGCCCGGGCGTTAATTTGAACCGCCGGTAATGCACGCCTAGCTCTCCCGATAGCTGCGTCAACCATAGAAGCTCCTCAGTTGCGCCAAAACACCTCATTTGCAGTCGAATGCTAACCAAGTGCTCACCAGAAATCTGCCAATTCGCGGTAGCGACTCCAATCTTTGCCGCATTGCTCTTTTCGGGATTCAATTCATCTAGGCGAGCACACGAAATCGCCCACACCCATCGATTTTTCTTCTGTCAACTTTTCGATGCTGTTGTCCGCTCCGGGCATTTGCACTTCGCTGGTGGTCCTCGATCCCGTGAGGTTGGCCGGAATTAGTGGGATGTCGGTCCGAATGTGACGCGAAGCGCGTAAGCGTATTTCGTAGGAGCTTGCGCGGGGAGCCGAACGCGTAAGCCGTCGCGACTCTGCTCGAACTGTAATTTCGCATCACTGCCAAGCAGGGCGACCGATTGCACGTGCTCACTGCTCGTGGCCTGCGCGAGAGCGTGAATTACTGCTTGCGCATTTGCCGGCCAGCCGAGTCCAATTACATAGAGCGCCTCACCCTTGGTCGTAAAGCGAAAATCATCCGGCGTGTAATGCGCCGTGTCGGTGTCGTGAAACGAGCCGGACGCGACTTTGGTTGGTCCTTCACCATATATCCTCCACGCTCGCGTCCCGTAGATGGCTTCGCCATTTACGTTCAACCAAGAGCCAATGTCCAGTAGCACTTTCTGAACCTCGTCTGGAATCGTGCCATCGGATTTCGGTCCGATATTCAGCAATAAATTTCCGTTCTTACTGACAATGTCAATTAGTTGGTGCACGACGAACTCGGGCGCTTTGAACGTGTCGTCTTTGATGTATCCCCAAGACTTGTTGCTGATGGAAGTGTCCGTCTGCCAGGCGAGAGGACGAATCTCGCCAAGCTGTCCGCGTTCCAGATCGAGCACAGCGGCATGCTCCTGCATCGCGTAGTCCTTGTAGTTGATCACTCCGACGTAGTCCCCATATTCCAGTGAACGGTTGTAGTAGAAAGCTGCGAATCGCGTGAGATTGGGCCGGATCGAAGGCTGACCGATCCACCAATCGAAGTACACGATGTCAGGGTGGTATTTCTCTACGAGTTCTGCGCCACGCGCGAGCCAGTCGTCCGCCCATGCGGTCGAGACGTAGGTGAAATCGTTGCTTACCGGAGTGCCCCGGGGAGCCGCAAGCCACGGATGTGCCGGGCCGTAAAGTGCGGCGTATTGCGGATCGTTCACGTCGGACGCAATGGTTCGACCCACTCCGAGAAAGAAATTGTGCTCCACACGATGTGACGACACTCCAAAATGCAAACCCTGCGCCCGCACCGCCCCGGCCAGCTCGCCGATTATGTCGCGATGCGGTCCCAACTTCGCCGCGGTCCAATCGCTCACTCCGCTGTCATACATCGCGAAGCCATCGTGATGCTCAGCCACCGGTACGACATATTTGGCGCCTGACTTTTTGAACAATTGTGCCCAAGCGGCGGCATCAAAATCCGCGGTCTTGAACATTGGAATGAAGTCCTTGTATCCGAACTTGTCTTGCGCGCCGTACGTTGCAATGTGATGTTTGTATTCGTCGGAACCCGCGCTGTACATGCTTCGGGGATACCACTCATTTCCGAAGGCTGGCACCGAATAGACGCCCCAATGGATGAAGATGCCGAACTTCGCGTCCTTGTACCATTCGGGGGCCTCATATTTCTGGAGCGATTCCCAATCAGGACGAAAGGGGCCGTGATGATCTGCAGCCTCCACTTGTTTGAGCAGCGCGGCGCGTTCGCCGTCGTATTTGCTGCTGGCCTTCTGCCAGATTGCGTCGATCGCTTCCGGGTCGATAGAAGCGGTTGGAGCCGTCGGACTCTGGGCCTGCGCTCCGGGAACTGCTAAAAGCGCGAGCAAACATCCACCACATGCAATCGTCAACAGCGAACAGGCAAGCATGATTTCTCTCTCCCATAATCCGAAATAAAGTTCTGATGCCGTCAATCCACGGAGACCATGATCTTCTTGAAGCTTGCCGGATTCTCGCTCCACGATCGCAGGGCATCCGCGGCCTCTTCGAGCGGCACCACCAAACTCACAGCCTGGTCCACAGGAAACTTTTTCCCCTCGAGAAGATGGATTACTGCACGAAAATCTTCCGGCAATGCGTTTCGCGAACCGAGAATGTCCAGCTCTTTTTGCACGAAGAGTCTTGTCTCGTAGCTTACCGGTTCCTTGGCATAGCCGATGTACACCACTCTTCCCGTGAAGGCGACTTCTTCGACAGCCGCTCGAAAGGTTTGCGGTGTTCCGATCGCTTCGATCACCACATCCGGGCCGCGACCTTCCGTCAGTTCTTGCAGCCGATCGTGCAGCGATTCGTTTGCAGTGTTGATCGCATCAGAACCACCCGCCGCTCGGGCCACGACGAGCTTCTCGTCATCCATATCAACACAAATCGTGCGCGCGCCTCGTGCGTTCGAAGCAGCGATTGCTCCGAGTCCCACGCCGCCGCATCCCAGGATGGCGACGGTGTCGTCTGCTTTTATTCTGCCGCGCGCCACAGCATGAAATCCCACCGTCAGCGGTTCGACCAGGCACAACTCTTTCCTCGTGAGTTTCGCCGGATACAACTTCTCTCTAGGCATCGCGACGAATTCTGCTAGCGCACCGTCCCGTTGCACGCCAAGAGTTTGGTTGAACTGGCACGCATTCGAACGTCCCCTCCGGCACGAAGCGCACCGACCGCAGTTCGTATATGGAGAAAGAGCTACATCTGTTCCAGCAGGCAGCGCGCCGTCCCCCTCGATGACCGTGGCTGACACTTCATGTCCGGGTATCCGTGGAAAGGTGACGAGCGGATTTCGTCCGCGAAATGAGTTCAGATCGCTTCCGCAGAACCCAACCATTCGGACTCTCAGTAATAATTCTCCAGGTGCAGCCACCGGATTGGGAACCATTTCGACGGACGCTTCGCCCGGCCTCTTGAGTACAAGTGCTTTCACGCTGGAAGTAGCCTCTGGAAGGGTTTGCGACAGCACCCACACTGGAGTTGAGTGTCCACTGTCCGGCCCATCTCAAGAATACGTTATAGATTGTCCGTCGCCACGCTGAATGTATACTACGCGTTTCATAAACTGAACTCTGCAAGATAATTGCAAAAACTGTTGAATATCAATCCGGTGCAAACCTAGCCGAACCTCAGAGAGAACAATAAATGGCCCAAAAACTTGCTTTCAGACATCTCCGAGCAATTCAGTACCGAATCCTGCGCCGATCTCAGTTCCGTCGGACATTCCTGTTTGCGCTTCAAGCGGGATCTCCGTTCGTGCGCTCACTTCTTGCCAGCGTGGCTCTGCTCGCTGTGGCTATGGCTGCGCCGGTGGCGGCTGCACAGAAAGTTGCATTGTTCATTGACGTTTCCAAGCCCGGCCCGAAGATTGACCGCAACCTCTTTGGTCAATTCGCCGAACACCTCGGCCACGGTGTTTACGAAGGCATCTGGGTAGGCCCAGATTCTAAGATTCCAAACACACGCGGGATTCGTAGTGACGTTGTCGCTGCCCTTAAAGCGCTGAAGGTGCCCGACGTGCGCTGGCCGGGCGGATGCTTCGCTGACGAATACCACTGGCGCAAAGGCATCGGCCCTCAGCGAACCGTAACACTGAATCCCAACTGGGGCGGCGTAATCGAACCGAACACGTTCGGAACGAACGAATTCATGGACTTCCTCGACCAGATTGGAGCGGAGGCCTACCTCTCCGTCAACGTCGGCTCTGGTACTCCACAGGAAGCAGCGGAATGGCTGGAATATTTAACTACCGCTCAGCCGACAACGCTCGCCAAGGAGCGCGCCGCCAACGGGCATCCTGCTCCTTATAAGGTTGCGTTTCTTGGCATCGGCAACGAAAGCTGGGACTGTGGCGGCAACATGACGCCTGATTATTATTTGAGCCAGCTCAAGATTTACAGCCGCTTCGTCCGCAACTTCAATCCATCTCAGCAGGACAAGCAGCAGACGCTCAAGATCGCTGTGGGCCCTGGGGGCGGCGAATCCCGCTGGACTGAGTGGACCGACGCTATCATGAAGGCGTATCAGAACCATACCTGGAGTTGGGACATGAATGGGCTTTCGATGCACTCCTACACCGTTGTGAAATGGCCGCCTTCCTATGCGTCGGTGGGTTTCGGAGAGACCGAGTACGCGCAGATTCTTAAGTCCACGCTAGAGATGAACGATCTTGTTGAGAAGCACTCGGCAATCATGGACAAATATGATCCTGAAAAAAAGGTGGCGCTTGTTGTGGATGAGTGGGGTGGCTGGTACGCGCCGCTACCCGGCAGTAATCCCGGCTTCCTGGCACAGCAAAATAGTTTGCGCGATGCAGTGCTAGCGGCACTGAATCTCAACATTTTTGCGCGGCATGCCGACCGCGTTCACATGGCCAATATCGCGCAGATGATCAACGTGCTCCAGGCCATGATCCTGACCGACAGAGAGAAAATGGTTCTCACGCCCACATACTACGTATACAAAATGTACGTACCGTTCCAGGACGCCACCTTCGTGCCCGTCTCATTCGGCGCTGGCACATACACGCACGGCGATATCACGGTGCCGCGTGTGGATGCCATAGCAGCGAAAGATAAAGCCGGAAAATTATGGCTCGCAATAACTAACGCCGATCCAAATCAGCCCGCTGAAATCGAAGTTACTCTGGCCGCTATAAATGCCAAATCCGCGGCAGGAGAAACGCTGTCTGCATCCAAGGTCGACAGCGTAAATACCTTCGACGCGCCCAATACGGTTGCTCCTAAGCCGTTTTCCGCAATAGCGCAAGATGGCAAGCTGACCCTCAAATTGGCCCCAAAATCGGTAACGGTGGTTGCAGTCGAGCAGTAAAGCTAGATGGCTCTCCCAGACCGATGCTGTTTCAAGAAAGGGGCACGATGACAAGTGCGAAATGGTTCGGAGCGGTTTTACTTGCGATTGCGGCTGGACTAGCTCCTCAGCTCGCCGCGCAAGTGCAAACGGATGTGCCTCCGGCGGTTGCCGGTGCAAAGCCAGTGACGCTCGACCGCATCAAAATTCACGGAACGACTCTGGAGGGCAATTTGGAAGGAGATGCGGTTGATCGCGACGTGTTTGTGTTCCTTCCTCCCAGCTATTCGCAAGATAAGTCTCGACGCTATCCAGTCGTTTACGCCCTGCACGGTTACTCCATCGGCGCCGAGCAATGGACGCATGAAATCCATGTCCCCGAGACTATCGAAGGCGCCTTCGCTCTAGGCGCGAAAGAAATGATCGTAGTCCTGCCCGATTCGAAGACGTTGCACAACGGCTCGATGTATTCGAGTTCCGTGACCACCGGTGATTTCGAGCTGTTCATCGCTCGAGACCTGGTCGCATACATTGATGCGCATTACCGTACGATTCCAGAGCGCCAAGGCCGGGGACTCGTCGGCCACTCAATGGGAGGTTACGGCGCTACCCGCATTGGCATGAAGCATTCCGACGTGTTCGGGAGTTTGTACATCATGAGTCCGTGTTGCTTATCTCCCCGGCCCGCCGGTTCCATGAACCTGGAAATCGCGAAGAGCCTTGAGGCTCTGAAAACGCCAGCGGACTCTACAAGCCTGCCTTTTTTTGCGCGCGCCACGCTAGCCTCGGCTGCTGCATGGTCTCCCAACCCAAAGAATCCCCCGCTTTATCTCGACCTGCCCACGAAAGAGGGCCGGCCGCAGCCAGACGTTCTTGCGAAATGGGCTGCCAATGCGCCACTCGCTTTCGTTGATCAGTACGTCGGAAGTCTCCGCCGGTATCGTGCAATCTCCATGGACGTAGGCGATCAGGACGGTCTGCGAGTCGATACCGCAAAGCTTCACGAAGCTGTTGATAAGTATGGAATCACGAACAGCTTCGAAGTTTATTCCGGCACGCACACAAGCAAAGTAGCCGACCGCTTTCAAAATCATGTGCTGCCATTTTTCAGCCAAAGCCTCTGCTTTCAGGCGAGCTGCCAATGACTTCCATCATGAACAAGTGTTTTTTCGTGCGATGCACGCAACGTCTGTCGTCGAGCAGCCCAAAAGCAGGCGCCATGTATTGTTGCTATGTACAAGATCCGACTCGCTTCATCCTCGCGCCCTTTTAACGCTTATGGTCGGTGTACTCTCCAGGTTCTCTGTGAGAGACTTTCTGTAGATTTACAGTGACTCACTCGCTAGTCTCCGCTGCCTCGCTTCTCCTTCTCGCAGGGCTCTGCTTCTCTCAGCCCCGTGAACAAGGGCCGCCCGTTCCCTCTCCGATTCAGGGCCCTATCATCAAAGCAGAAAGCCGCATCGTTGTGGTGGATGTGACTGTCACAGACAAGCAAGGCCAATCCGTTCCCGGCCTCCACAAGGATGATTTCCAGATATCCGAGGACGGGGGCCCGCAGATTGTCACTTCGTTCGAGGAACACAGGGGTGCTGCTCCCAACGAAATGAGGTTGCCGCCGATGCCGTCCAACGTCTTCACCAATTTTCCGACGGCTCGCGGTGCTGACTCCGTCAACGTTCTGTTGCTCGACCTCCTCAACACACAACCGCAAAATCAGGCCTTCGTTCGGCAGCAGGTCATCAAATATCTCGGCGAAGCCCCTCCCGGCACGCGCCTCGCCGTTTTCGCGCTCGGTTCTCACCTCCGCATCGTCCGCGGGTTTACGACCGATTTTTCCGGCATCTCGGCCACGCTGGAGGACAAGAAACTCGGCGTAGCGCCCGAGGTCTCTCGAGATCTGCAGACTGACGCTAACCAATACAGCGACGCGGAAATTCTCCGGCAAATGCGTAAGAGTCAGGCTGCGCCCTCGGCCATTGATGCCGTGGAGTCTTTCCAGCGCGACGAGACCGCCGAGCGCGCCAACTCCCGCAGTGAGCTGACCCTACAAGCCTTCCAGCAAATCGCCCGCTATCTTTCCGCGATTCCCGCCCGCAAGAATCTGATCTGGTTCTCGGACAACTTCCCGATTAGCTTCTTTCCGGACCCCGGCGGCAGAGTTCCCAAGAATCAGGATCACATTCAGAAAACCTCGGACATGCTCACCGGCGCAAAAGTCGCCATCTATCCTGTGTCTGCGCTTGGAGTTCTCGGAGACCCCACCTTCGATGCCAGCAAACTGGCCGGTTCGCGCCGGGAACTCGAGGCTCGCCTCAGCGCTAATCAAATCGCCATGGAAACCATTGCCCAGGAGACCGGCGGCCGCGCTTTTTACAGCACCAACGCGTTGGGCGACGCCGTCAAAGACGCTGTGAGCAACGGTTCGCACTATTACACGCTGGCCTATTCACCTGCCAACGATAAGAATGACGGCAAGTTCCGGCGCATTCAGGTCAGCCTCGTCGACAATAACTACACACTTTCCTATCGCCGCGGCTACTTCGCTGACCAACCCAGCCACGAATTCATCTCCGAAGAGGGCGCCGACGACCCTTTGGTGTCGCTTATCGGTTTAGATATGCCGGATTTCGACCAGATCCTATTCAAGCTACAGGTTGTGCCGAAGAATCCGCAGCCTCCTGCGAATGCCCCGCGTGCGGGAAATAACACGAAATTGAAGGCGCCGTTTATCCGCTACGATATCAACTTCGCCGTGGCGTTGCCCGACATCGCGATGGGCTTAGACGCCAACGGCACGCGTCATGGCCGGATTGAAATCATCATCATCGCATTCGGTCCGGGCAGTAACATCCTGAACATCGTCAGGAAGCGTAGCAATCTAACAATGGATTCCAAGGTGTATGAAGCGACCCAGCAGATGGGAATGCAAATTCACGAGGAAATAGACGCGCCTCCGGGTGAAATCTATCTGCGGGCTGGCATCTATGACATGAATTCCGGCAACTGCGGGACGGTCGGTGCAGCGCTGAATGGTTCATCCGCGAAACAATCCAAGAAGTAGTTTGAAGCCGCGGGCCTGGGTTTTATTCGCCGTATAGATGCTTGAGTGTTCTTACAAGGGCGAGTGGAATTTCCTGAACCGACCCGCTCTTAGTACTGGCTCTATTTCGCTTCCTTAATGATCGCCTCCGCGGCGTTCCCCGCCACCACCCAGCTTGCCGACCCGGCCACCACGGCTTCATCCTCAAACCACAGGAACCCGAAGTCATCGATGCACTCCGGAAAATCCGGCTTAATAATGATATATCCCGGAATCACAGCGCCAGGAATGTACGAATCGTCCGCGCGATTGTTGCTGTAGGTCTTTGTCTTCGACACCGTTCCCACTCCAGCAACATACGAAGTGCTGGATACCGGGTGCGTCCCAAGGATGTAGTTGACCGCACGAAGAGTGTATTCGGAGCTGACCAGATCCGGAAAAGCCTTGTGCAGGAAATACATCCGGATGGCCATGTCCACCACGGCGCCCGACCCGCCCCACGTGCCGACACTCGGTGGCACGCCGAAAGGGGTGGCGTCCAGCCGCTCGTCCAAACCCGCCATATATTTCTTCACCGCTTCGCGCATTTGATCCTTCGCGCTGGTGTCCAGATAAGGCAAAGCCCGCACTGCGCTCCAGCCACGCGAGTCCATCTGTTGCGCCGTGATCATCTGTGGGAACAGTTCCTTCAGCCTTGACTTGTAAGGCTCAGCGCCATTCGTAGCGATGGTCAATTCCAACGCCGCTGTCCACTCCAGTCCGGCACTAGATCCGCCACGACCGGAGCCGGCCGGCGGAGTTGGTTGTGCGCCAGCCGTGCCCGTGTTTGTCGGAGCGCCCCCGCTGCTCGCTGCGTTACTACCGCTTTGAGCGCCAGAGACCACGCCCTGCGACGCGGCCAACACGCCACCTCCCGGTGCGCCTGCCGGAGCAGTTCCGCCTAAGCCGCCGCCCGCCGGATTCTGCGTTGGATGAGCCTTCTCCTCGTTCCAAGCCTTGACCGCAGTATCCAAGCAGTCTCTCGCTAATGCATCGTCCCAGCCTTTCAGCGTATCCGCCGCTGCAGCCAGCGCTGCAATGGCGTTCCACTGGAAAAACGGGTTGTTCGTAGTGAAGATCCAACGATCGTCCGGCCTGCCGGAGTAGTCTCCCTTCGTTTCATTCGGGCCGAGCTTCGGGTCGTAGATGCGGCCGTCCGTTTTCGAAGCGCCGTCACCCACCTGGGTGTACTGCCGCAGATCTGGCTCGTGAGTGCCACGGATCGCGTGGCCGATGTTGTGGAACTGCGCCAGGATGAGCAGTGCACCGTGCTTCACCTGCTGCACCGTATCCGGCACGCCATCGGGCCGGTGCATCTCCACTTCACGCGCGGCTTCATCCACCGTCAGCTCGTCGTACGTGAGATGGAATTCGCGATACGCCAGCGCCAGGCTCTGAATGACGCTCAGTTGCGCCGGCTCCTCCAAGTCGAAATCCCCGGCGTCATACCACCCGCCCACGTTCATCCCAGGGATGTGATCGCCGCCTTTGTACTTCCCCTCCGCCGCTGTGGCTTGGTTCCAGCCGTCAAATTGCTCCCCAACCACCGGCGCCATGCGCCCATCATCCAGGTGCGAAGCGCCATGCCACACCCGGTATCCTTCGCGAACCGCAACGTGATCCATCTGCTCCGCAAGGTGATGGTCCAGGCTGTCCTGCCAGATCTTTGCGTAGACGTCCTGCGAAATCGGGAAAGGGGCCGTGCGCTGATCTGCGTACTCGATTACGTACAAACCGGGCTCCTTCACCGGTGTAAAATCGAATTTCGAATACACGTAGCGCAGCCACGGCGTCGCAGGCGTGATCGGACCCTCGAACACTTGTTGGTAAGATCCGTGTTCCGTCAGGCGCAACACTCGTGCCGTCTTCGGGCCGTGGTACTTCGCGTCGAGTTCCAGCACCGCCACCTTGGAGAAGGCCGGCGCATAACCCACCTGGCTGTGCGCGATCATCGGCGGCCGTGTCCAGTTCGGGATCACGTCCGGACGGATGTGCCACACGATGGCGCCCGTGGTTTTTCCCGAAGGAATCAGAGAACGCAACACGAACCAGCCGTTCTGCGCGCTGTCGCGCCCATCGAACAGCATCAGGTTGGCCGTATCCGATACCACGTTCACCCGGGCCAGCGCGTCGTCCAAGCCCAGAGTGATGCTCTTTCCTTCGGCGAACGGCAGCGGCTGCGTGTATCCCTTGGCCTTGCCCCAGTCCTCGAGGTAGTACGCCTTTTTCGGCTCATCCGCCAATGGCAAAACCTTCGTCATCGCGTCGTTCGGCGCTCGCGGGAAAATGCCGGCTTTGCTTCCGTCCACCACGTAAGCCTTGCCCATGTAGATCGACGGCAGAAACTCCAAATTGAAGCCCGCCCGCCCCTCCAGTTTCTGCGGTAGCGGTTTATCGAGATTGATGCTGACCTTCACCCCGCCAGGCTCCGCCGCCACTTCCAATGTGTAACTAAAATCGAACGTCGGGAAACTGAGGTCGGCAATCAGCCGGTCGTTCGCCTTGTCCGCGTGGCGGCCCTTAAGAGTTGCCACCAGATCCCACTGCTCTGGCGTCGCCATCAGGCGAACGTCGCCGTTCGTGGCGATGCGCTGGCCGTGCAGAATCATCTCCATGGCCGTATTCTTCTGATCCACAAAGACCGGATGATACGTGCTGTCGTAGAGAAAGACGCTGAAGCCTTGCGTATCCAGGTAATTCTTATCCGTCACCTTCATCGCAAAATCTGTCCCGGACAGGCCTGGCACTGAAACCAACGCCAAGAGGACACAAACGATTCGCGTAAACATAATTTGGGATTGATGCTGCTCCTTTGCCCCAACATGATATGACATACAGACGGTCTGGGCGCCCTTTGTTCCGCAGGCTGCCGCAACCCATGACAAGCGCACACCGCGCGTGAAAGCGGCACGTTCGGGGTCTCCGCTGTAAAGACTGAGCGTCGAAGCGATGAGAGCCGCCCATCAGCTCGTTGAAACAACGCAGACGATCGGCAAAATCGTCATCGCAACTGCATGATTGATAAAACGGTTTTCCAAACCGCCGAATTTGAGTTGCAAGACTCAATCTGAGCCGCTCTGAGGTGCTGTAGGGTGGTCTAAGGTCTTCTCAGTTGCAGCGGTTTGCTAATTCATCCTGTTCTGTTTGTACTCACACTCATTCATTTGGTTTGAATCACTTACGGCGCTCTCACCTGCTCACGAGGCAGGCGCGCTCATCTACCTGTGTGCAAAGCCCGTTTTTGGACCGAATGGACCGAGAATCAAAATCAAGACTGATCAGGAAATCGTTGTAAATACCTTGCACGGTAGAGGTTGCACGTGATGGGTGGGAAGATCAGTTTGCGCGTTCCGATAGAGCACATCTCGATTGATTCAGTGAATGAATGGATTTGGAAGAAACGAGACCAAGGTCTTTCGTGGGTAACGATCAAGAACATCCTGCGCACGATGCAGCGCGTTCTTTCGTCGTTTTCAAAAGACAAGAAGCCTCCTTTCTCTCAAATCGGACTCGCAATCCCTGAACGTGACAAGTTGCAAATGAAAGTGAACAGCCGAAAGCAAGTATCGTTCTCGTGGGCTCAAGCGGAACAGGTTGCCGATCAGGTCGGCAGAATGGACACGCTTGGGAAGACACGCCGAGAACAGTATGCAACGCTGTTTCTTTTTGCGGCTGCTTCAGGACTGCGATCCAGTGAATTACTGGCGCTGAGAGTCAACGACATCGATTTTCGCGCAAAAACCGTTCGCGTGGAGGAGTCTTCGGATCAAAGGAGCAAGGGCGAGGCTGGGCCGTGCAAAAAACGCGGCGGCGTACAGAACCGTTCTACTGTTTGATCCCGAGGGCGAGAAAGCCATGCAGAAACTTCGACGCTTCCTGGGAAGCGCGTCGGATCCTGCCAACTTTGTCTTTCATACGAATCGGGGTAATCCGCTACTTGAGACCAACATCCTGAATCAAGGACTCTATCCGGCTCTGGAAGCTTTAGGACTTGAGCAGGCGGGTATGCATGCCTTTCGAAGAGGCTGTAACCGACGATGGGAACCTGCAGGTGTCAAACCAGCTGTCATTCGTCAGCAGATGGGCCACTCTTCATCTGCCATGACGGACCGGTACACCGGAGAGATTCCCCTCGACGACGTTCGCACCGAATTCTCCATGAAGTTTGGCAAGAAAATTGTAGTTTTGGAAAAAATGGAAAACGGTGCGGCTTCCTAAGTTCTTTAGAATCTGGAGCGGGCGATGGGAATCGAACCCACGTCCGAAGCTTGGGAAGCTTCTATACTGCCATTGTACGACGCCCGCTCGTTCCTCTGACCTCGCCAATTATACATAATTGAACCATCGCTAGTACATACGCGCTATTTTTCCACAATTTCCGACCCCTAACCCGAGAGCTTGTTACTTCCGTTTCTAATTTCTCGACGGCCCGCTGTCGAGCACCAGGGTTGGCGATTGCACAGCACGGTCCGCGTCCATTCTTGACGGAGGCGCACGCGTTCGTTAGCGTGAATAGGTGCGAGGTGCCTCTCCGCTTCTGCGGCGGCTCCGCAGAAAAAACGAAGGCAGAAAATTCATTGTCAAACCCAATCATCACGCTCACAACTGACTACGGAACCAACGATCACTTAGTTGGCACCCTTAAAGGCGTCATTCTTAAGATCAATCCAGATGTGACCATCGTAGACATCACCCATCACGTTACCCCCTATGACTTGCTCGACGGGGCCCTCGCGATCGGCGCCGCGTATTCCTATTTTCCCGCCCGCACCATTCACGTTGTGGTTGTCGACCCCGGAGTGGGAACGGAGCGGCGACCCTTGCTGGTCACGTCGGAAAACCAATATTTTGTGGCCCCCGACAATGGAGTACTCTCGCTTATCTACGAACGGGACTCCAACGTAGTCGTTCGTCACGCCAATGTCGAACACTACTACTTGCAACCTGTCAGCAAAACCTTTCACGGACGCGATGTTTTTGCACCGGTCGCCGCGTGGCTTGCCAAAAGCGGCCAGACTGCAGCTATGGGTGATGTAATCGAAGACTACAAAAAGTTCGCGATGCCCCGGCCTAAAGCCACGAATGGAGTGTGGAAAGGCAGTGTCATTCGCATCGATAGCTTCGGTAACCTGGTGACGAATTTCCGGCGCGAAGATATTTCCGAAGATGCGCGGACAGCGGGCAAAATTCAACTTCTGGTAGGAACGCACCCAGTCACGCGACTCGTCGAGACTTTTGCCTTGGGTAGCGCCGGTGAACCTATCGCCTACGTTGGTTCAAGCGGGTACGTTGAGATCGGGGTCAATAAGGGAAACGCAGCGCGCACTCTGGCGTTAGGACGCGGGGCGGCGGTCACTCTGCAAAATAAATAGCACAAATTGCTGTGAATCCAGTTCCCTGGTCCGCCTTAGAAATCCACTGGTCTGAATGTCGTTCAGCGTGTCAGGTCCAGCACCGCCATTTGCGAGCGCGTCCGTGGATCGAGCCAATCGCGCCACGCGTCACCAAGCAGATTGAAGGCGAGAACTGCCAGCATCACCGCCAGCGCGGGAAAAATCACCAGATGCGGCGCGTCAAAAAGATGGCTGCGCGCATCATTTAGCATCGCGCCCCAACTTGGCACCGGGGCAAGGACGCCGAGGCCCAGGAAACTGAGCGTGGACTCCGCAAGAATGGCGCCGGCCATTCCGATAGTCGCTTGAATCAGAACGGGCTGCAGAATATTGGGCAAGAGATGCGCAGCCAAAATCCGCGCGTGTGAGGCACCTAGCGATCGCGCGGCGAGGATGAATTCCAGCTCTTTCACTTTCAGCACCTGCGCGCGCGCTAGGCGTGCGTATCCCGCCCAGCCGGTAATCACCAACGCCAGGATTACCTTACTGATGCCCGGGCCCAAAAATGCCGCGAACGCTATCGCCAGCAGGATCCCCGGAAAAGACAGAAACGCGTTAATCAGCAGCAGGTTCACGAAACGATCAAACCATCCTCCAGCGTAGCCCGCTAACATCCCGACCATCAGGCCCGTAAAACCGCAACCAAATACGACCGACGCCGCAACCGTCAGCGAGACCCGCGCGCCATAGAGCGTTCGGGACAATGTGTCGCGGCCCAGTTCATCCGTGCCCATCCAGTGCGCCCGCGATGGCGCTTCCAGACGTGACGGAAGATCTTGCGACGCGGGATCGGCAGGTGCGATCCATGGCGCCAGGAGCGCAGCAAGAACCAGCACCAAAGCCACGCAAAATCCCACACGCGCCAGAATGCTCTGACCCAGAAACTCGCGCACGATCGCAAGGAATCTCACGACAGCCTTACCCGCGGATCAATGACCGAGTAGAGTACATCGGTGAGCAAATTGACGAGTACGTAGGACAAAGCAATCACCAGAATGCATCCCTGCAGCAAGGGGTAGTCCCGGGACGAAATCGCTTGCACCGTAAGTCTTCCGATACCCGGCCACGAAAAAATAGTTTCCGTCACGATCGTGCCAGCCAACAAAGTTCCAAACTGCAGCCCGAGAATCGTAATGATCGGAATCAGCGCATTGCGAAAGGCGTGACGAAAAAGCACCGCGCTCATCGACAGACCCTTGGCGCGAGCCGTCCGCACGTAGTCGCTCGATAATTCCTCCAGCATCGATCCACGAACCATTCGCGTGAGAATCGCCGCGAGCGCAGCGCCAAGGGTCGCCGCCGGTAGGATGTAGTACGCTGGACCGCCCCGTCCCGACACCGGCAACAGCCCAAAGTCGATCGAAAAAACCAAAATCAAAACAGGTCCAAGCGCAAAGTTCGGTACGGCCAGACCAAAAAGCGTAAAGACGCCCACCGCGCGGTCAGCTCCATGGCCTCGTCGGTACGCGGCAAGAATTCCCGCGGGAATTGCAATCGCCGCACACACCGCCAGAGCAAGAAACGCCAGACTCAAAGTCGCCGGGTAACGTTCAAAAATAATTCGCCGCACGGGCGCCTGAAACTTGAAGGATTGCCCAAGGTCACCGTGCGCGAGTTGCCGCAAATAACGCCCATACTGGGTCAACAACGGCTGATCCAACCCCAGCGCATGTCGCAACTGCACGATTTCACCAGGAGCGGCGCCTTCGCCAAGCATCTGCTCGACCGGATCCCCTGGCACGATGTGAATCATCAGGAATACCAGCGTCAGAACGAGCCACAGTGCCGGAAGCGTAAGCAGGAAGCGCTGCAAGAGGTGGCGCGCCATTTATCGACTTCGCGCCGTCGAATCGGAATGGGACTTCACGGCGTCCATGCGCACGGGAGGCTGCGCTGAATCAGCCCCCCGCTCGCCGATTTTTTGTTCGCCGAGCTTTTGCTCATCGCTCAACGAAAGGATGCGCTCGATCTTCACGCGTGCGACGCGCTTGCCATCCATCTCGACAACCGTAAAGCGCGAATTCCCATACTCAAAGCTTTCCCCGCCCCGCGGGATAAACCCGAGTTGATCGAGCACAAATCCCCCGACTGTCGCGTACGCAGGATCCTCAGGCAAAGTGATGTTGTACTGCGTATCAAGATCCCTCACGTTCAAAGCGGCATCGAAAATCACCGCTCCATCTGCAAGCGTCAGCGGGCGCTCCACGACGTCGAACTCGTCGTGAATCTCCCCGACAACCTGTTCGAGAATATCCTCTAAGGTGACCAGTCCGAGGATGCTGCCAAACTCATCGACAACCAGCGCCATGCCCACACGCCGGTTGCGCAATTCCACGAGCAACTCGCTCGCGGGCTTCGTCTCCGGCACGATCAAAACTTCCCGAATCACCCTGCGCAGATCGAATGGAGACGGTGCCACATTTTCTTCCAGCCGCCGTTCCCGGTCCAGAAGAACCCAGATCATGTCCTTAATGTGCACGAACCCGAGCATCTGGTCTTCCGTTCCGCGATACACCGGGATCCGCGAGCGCTGCGTCGTCGCGAACGCCCGCATCACTTCGTCCAGGCTCGATTCCACCGGCAATACGTGCATGTCCGGGCGCGGCACCATGATTTCGCGCACTTGCACTTGCCCCAGTTCGATGGCGCTGACGATGAATTTTTCTTCGCCGGGCGCGATTAATCCCCGTTCGCGCGCTTGTTGAATCTGGATTTGCAGTTCTTCGGTGGAATGCGCGGCCCCGTGTCCCTGAGGCTCCGATACGCCAAGTGCTCTCACGATCGCCCCGGAAATTCCGTCCAGCAAGTCGATCGCCCAGCGAAACGTGTTCAGAAACCACGAAAACGGCCGCGCGATCAGTAGTGCCACACGCTCCGCCCGCGCCAGGCTCACCGTTTTCGGCACCAGCTCACCGATGACCACATGCACGGCGCTGAGCAAGGCAAACGCTCCAGCGAGCGCCGCTGCGTGCGCAAGAAGCGCTGCTCGCGCGCCTTCGGTTCTGGGCCACATGGTTTGCAGCACATTCGCGAGCGTGCTCTCGCCTAACGCGCCCAGCGCTAAACTTGCCAGCGTAATTCCCAGCTGCACACCAGACACCACGCGGTGCAAATCGCTCAGTAAGACCTCAACGACCTTGGCTCGGGTGTTCCCTTTCTGCACCAGCTGCCGTACGCGCGACAAACGCACCGCGACCAGCGAAAACTCCGCGGCCGCGAAGAATCCGTTCAGCGCGACCAGCACCAGCACGCCGATCAACCGCACAGCGAACATACGTAGTTGGAATGGCCCCCTTTTTGCATTGTATCAGCTCAGGCCGGACGTCCGCGGATGGGTTGCGTGCCAGACAAGCTGTACGGAGGCGCACACCACCATACGGGCAGATTTCGCTATCCGTCTTCGATCAGCGCGCCACAACCTCCAGGGCGGTCGCGGTTGCGCCCCCATCACTGCTCTTCTACACTCACAGTTTCGTCTTTACTGTCGGGAGCCAGCTTGCGCGCCATCCTGCGTTTCTTATTCTGGGCCGTCGCCATCATCGTCGTCGCCGTAGGAGCCGTCGTTTGGTGGTTCATCTATCGCCCTCTGCCGCGGCTCGACGGATCGATCGCTCTTCCCGGCCTACAAAAAGACGTAATCGTGGAGCGCGATCGTTGGGGCGTGCCGCACATCCGCGCAAATTCCGTCGAAGACATGGTCGAAGCACACGGTTACGTGATGGCGCAAGACCGTCTCTGGCAAATGGATCTGCTCCGCCGGGTCGCCCGCGGCCAGCTTTCCGAGATTTTGGGTCCGGCCACCCTGAACGTCGACAAACAATTCCGCACTTTCGGCTTCGGACGCGCCGCCGACCGCGACCTTGGTCAGATGGACCCTGCGTCACGCGCAATCTTCGAAGCGTACGCGCGCGGCGTTAACCATTTCATCGAACAGCACCGGGATCAACTGCCGCTCGAATTTTCTCTGCTCAAATACAAACCCCAACCCTGGCAGCCGACCGACACCCTGGTCATTTCCGGCTACATGTACCAGACACTCACCGACACCTGGGAAGAAGAACTAGATCGCGCGAAAGTCACCGAGCGCGTCGGTTGGGAACGCGCCCGCGATCTATTTTCACCAGACGCCGCCATGGATCATTTCGTCGTCGGCGACCCCAACGTAATAAACGACGGCTCCCAGCGTTCCAGGGTTGACCCAGACGAGAATGATGACGACGACGAAGACGACATGGAGCCCGACGCCGTGCTCAAGGCCGGCGTCACACGCGCGCCTGACAATGCCGGCGCAGAAGCCCTGCCCGATCTGACATCGGCGTTGGCCGCTTCGGTGCTTGGCTATCTGGGGGACTCCAGCCGCGAGATTCGTCACAGCCTCGGCAGCAACAACTGGGTCGTGAGCGGCGACCACACCGCCACCGGAAAGCCGCTGCTCGCAAACGACACCCACCTGGAACTGTCCATCCCTCCGATCTGGTACGAAATCCATCTCACCGCGCCCGGCTGGAACGTCAAAGGCTTCACATTGCCCGGCGCACCGCTCGTCGTCATTGGCCACAACGACCACATCGCCTGGGGTTTCACCAACAATGGCGCCGACGTGCAGGATCTCTACTCGGAAACCTTCAACCCCGCCGCCGCTGACGAATATCGTGTGAATGGGAAATGGGTGAAGGCGCAGTTTTTCGACGAGGTAATCCGGGTGAAGGGCCAACCCGATGAACATCTCCAACTTGTAGTAACCCGCCACGGCCCAATTGTCCGCCGCGAAGCCGGCAAGTCCTACGCCCTGCGTTGGACCGCCACCGAATCCGGCGGCTTGTCCAACGTCTACAACTGGCTGGGCAAAGCGCAAAACTGGGAAGAATTTCGCAGTATCCTCAAGAAAGTCTGGGGCCCGGCGCAAAATGCCGTTTATGCCGACGTGCAAGGCAACATCGGCTACGTCATGGCCGCTCGCGTTCCCATTCGCAAGAAAGGTCGCGGTGAAATTCCCTCCCCAGGCGAAACGGATGACTATGAATGGACCGGCTACATCCCCTTCGATCAGCTTCCGCAAGCGCTGAATCCCGATAGCGGCCTGATCGTCACCGCCAACGCACGAGTCGTTGGCCCCGCCTACAAAGCTTACTTGACCGACCGCTGGGAGGAACCCTATCGCGCCGCGCGCATCTACGATCTGCTTCACGACAAGCACGGTCTGCGCCCAACCGACATGCTGAAGGTTCAAACCGACACCTACAGTTATCCCCACATGTTCCTCGCAGATCAACTGTCCGCCGCTGCGAAAATCACCGCGCCGAAAGACGACCGCACAAAAAAACTGATCGATGGCCTCAAGGATTGGAACGGTATCGCGGATGCCGATTCACCAGAAGTTTCTTTTTTGGTGGCGCTCCGCCGCGCAGCCCTGGCGCTGATTCTCGAGCCCTACCTCGGAGAGCAACCCAATCTATATCGTTGGCGCACCACCACCTTCCTGCAAAAGGTCCTCACGGATCGTCCTCCCAAGTGGTTGCCGCCGGCCTACAAGACCTATGACGCCTTGCTCGTCGCCGCAGCGGATCGCGCTGTCGCCAAACTCGCTGAAGATTCGAAGAGCCAGCGCATCGAAGACTGGCCGTGGAAGCGTTTCAATTCGCTCGACATGCTGCACCCCGTCGGCCGCGAAGGCCTTCTGAAGAAATTGCTGAGCATCAGCGACAAACCGCAGTCGGGCACAGGCTATAGCGTTCGCGCCGCCACGAAGACTCACGGGCCAGCGATGCGCTTCGTCGCCAATCCCGCAAATTGGGACGAATCCATCCTACTGGTTCCCGCCGGACAATCCGGCCAACCCGGAAGCAGCCACTATTCCGACCAGTTCTCCTACTGGTTCGAAGGCAAGCCCATCTTCGCCCCCTTCACCGACGCCGCCGAAGCAAAAGACCGCAAGCACACCCTGACCCTCAAGCCCGCCCAGTAAATAGCAAGATGAGCGAGCGTGTGACGCACGAGCGCGACAAGAGCGAGCGTGTGACGGGTAGGGCTAGCGCGAGATGACTAGCGCTTGATAAGCGAGCGAACGATGGCGAGTGAGCGATGAGCGACCGCTGATGACCGCTCACAAACAAAACGCCGTCCCCCGCCGTATCGCGCAACATCGTCCTGGTAGGGGCGAGACCTCGTCCGCCCGGCGTCGGCCAACGCCTTGCCCGCGACTGGCGGGGCAAAAAAAGATCACACTGTCATCCTGAGCCTATCCGACAAGGATAAGCGAAGGACCTCAACGCAGGGACGACTACCCAAGCACAGCTGTAGGAGCGCAGCGCCCACCTCGACAACACTCCCGTCTTCCGCATCACAAACCAATTGTTTCAATTCTCCGCCGTACCGTAGAATGCTCTTTGCATCCAGTTCATGCAGCGGCCGCCGACCGTGGCGGGCGCCTTTGACTTAAGCGCACACGAGGCCTGATCAGTGAATTCAACTTCCGTCAAAAAGCCCGAGCCGCCCAAGAAGCCCGATTTCGAGAAATCACTTGTTCGTCTCGAGGAAGTCGTGCGGCGCCTCGAAAGCCCGCAACTCTCTCTCGACGACGCCATGAAATTGTTCGAAGAGGGCGTTGCCCTGTCCCGCGAATGCCAGAAGCAACTCGAAGAAGCCGAGGGCCGCGTAGAAATCCTCCTCAAGAAAGCGGACGGAAAACTCACTGCTGAACCCTTCGATCCCGAACGCGAGAGCGAATCGTGACGGTTGCAAACCGCCCAACAACTGCCGCCTCTGTCCCCATGAAACTTCCCGCCTTCTTTGAAGAAGACCGCCTCGCCGTCGACGCTCATCTCGAAAAATTGCTTCCCCCCGAGACGACTCAGCCGTCCTCGATCCACCAGGCCATGCGCTACAGCGTTCTGGCCGGCGGCAAACGCATCCGCCCCATTCTCTGCCTGGAAACGGCCCGCATCTTTGAACCCGATATCACACCCGCTTTACATCCGGCCTGCGCGATCGAATTCATTCACACCTATTCCCTGATCCACGACGACCTCCCGGCTCTCGACAACGACGATCTGCGCCGCGGCAAGCCTACGAGCCATAAAAAATTCGGGGAAGCCACCGCGATTCTTGCCGGCGATGCCCTCCTCACACTCGCATTCGAAGTGGTTGGTGCCACTCCCGTAGACGCTGAGCGCCGGGTAGCCATGCTGACGGAAATTGCTACTGCCGCGGGGACGGTGAATGGCATGGTCGGCGGCCAGGTGGCCGATCTCGAAGCCGAAGGCAAGCCGGTCGCAAAAAAGATGCTCGAATATATTCACCGCTCCAAGACTGCCGCTCTGATTCGCGCTTCGGTTACCGCGGGAGCCTTGTGCGTCGCCGCCAGCAAAAGTGACGTGGCTCGTTTGCGTCGGTTCGGCGAAAACATCGGCTGGGCCTTCCAAGTCACTGACGACATTCTCGACGTGGAAGAATCCTCGACCGCGCTCGGAAAGACCGCAGGCAAAGACATCGCCCAGCAAAAAGCGACCTATCCCGCGGTTTACGGCCTGGAGCGTTCCCACGAAATCGCCAACGACCTGGCCACCCGCGCAATCGCTGAACTCGCTCCCTTCGAAGAGCGAGCCGCCCGCCTTCGCGACATAGCCGAATACCTAGTCCTCCGCCGCGCCTAACCCATAACGCGCGACCCGCCGACTTTGACACCGAAATTTCCAGAGACTACTGTAACTCTCCATGAAGTCGAAACCCGCAAAGAAGCGCCTCGACCTCCTCCTTGTCGATCGCGGCCTCGCCGAATCCACAACCAAAGCTCAAGCCATGATCCTGGCCGGCGAAATTTGGATCAACGACACCCGCGCAGAAAAAGCCGGCGTTTGTGTCCCAGAAAATGCAGAAGTCGCGGTGGCCAGCCGCGCCCGAAAATACGCCAGCCGCGGCGGCATCAAGCTGGAAGGCGCGCTCGCGGATTTCTCCATCGATCCCGCTGGCCGCATTTGCCTTGATGTGGGGGCCTCAACGGGCGGCTTCACCGACTGCTTGCTCCAAAAAGGAGCGACACGCGTCTACACAGTTGATGTAAACGTCGATCAACTAGCCTGGAAACTCCGCCAAGACCAGCGCGTGGTGCGTGTCGAATGCAACGCCCGCGAATTACGCCTCGGGGACATTCCCGAGCCGGTCGGTCTCGTAGTCATTGACGTCTCGTTTATATCAGCCACGAAAGTCTTGGTGCCCGCGGTCGCCGTCGCAAGACCGGGCGCCGACCTGCTCATCCTCGTAAAACCTCAATTCGAGTTATCTAGAGAAGACGTGAAAACCGGTGGTGTCGTCGACGATCCCACCCTTCACGAAAATGCCGTCCAGAAAGTACGTGTGGCGACCCTCAACGCCAACCTTGCAATCGTTGGAGTACGCCCCAGCCGTTTGTCGGGCGCTGAAGGCAATCAGGAGTATTTTCTGCACGCGCGTAAAAAGCCGCTGGAGTAGAATCACAGGCATACATGCACCCCCCTGTGTCCTTTCAAACGATCGGCATTATTTCTCGACCTCGGCGTTCCAACCTGGCCGTCGTCGTGCCTCCGCTGCTGCATTGGTTCGAAGCGCGCGGGATCAAGGCGCTCTATGACACCGAAACAGCCAGCGCACTGAACGACTCCTCCAAGGGTCGCGCCCGGGATGAAGTCGCGAGAGACTCGGACCTTTTGCTCGTGCTGGGCGGAGACGGCACCCTCCTCGCCGCCGCGCGCGTCGCCGCGCCGTTGGGCATCCCCATTTTGCCGATCAACATGGGTAGTCTCGGCTTTCTCACCAGCTTCAAACTCGAGGAAATGTACCCGGCCATGGAAGAGACGCTGGCCGGAAAGTTACCGTCGAGCGAACGCGTTATGTTGGACGTGGAGCTGGTGCGCGAAGGGAAAGTCATCGAGCGCCAAACTGTTCTCAACGAGGCCGTCATCAACAAGGGCGCCCTTGCTCGTATGATCGACCTGGAACTCATGATCGACGGCGAATTTGTCTGCCGTTACCGCGTGGACGGTTTGATCGTCGCCACACCCACCGGATCCACTGCCTATTCCCTTTCCGCAGGCGGTCCCATCGTGCATCCATCCGTAGAATCCTGGGTGATCACACCCATTTGCCCGCACACGTTAAGCGATCGCCCGGTCGTGATCCGCGATTCGTCCTCGGTCGAGATCAATTTATCCGCCGGCACCGAATCCGTGTTCCTCACCCTCGACGGCCAGACCGGCATACCCATGCAGCCCGGCGACAACGTCCGCATGAAGCGCGCCGCGGAGCGCTTGAAGCTGATTCAGCCGCAAAAGAAGTCCTACTTCGAAATCCTCCACAGCAAACTCAAATGGGGCGAAACGTGATTCTCGCTGCAAAATCTCACGCAAGGTGCGGTTTCTGCTGGACGGCAGAGATTTTATAAAGAGATTTTATAATGTGATCCAGTTACGTAATCATAATTTCTGAAGGCCTCGGGGGTCCCGACGCTTTTTTTGTTTTTGGTGTTTCCGCTTCACCATCAAAAAATTTATAACTGCCCTGGATACAAAGCTTTACAGACTGATGCCACAAATGACAACAAGCTCGTGCGAAACAACGGAGGGTGTGCTTACAGCCGAATCCAGAACGACAGCCGTGCGGAATCTTGTGGACCAAGACTACCTGAGACGAGTTCAAAATTGAAATTTAGCGAGGCGATCGCTACCGGAGCACCTGTCCGCGCAGCAGATCCTGGGGCCTTTCCCTTCGCCGAATCAGCCGGAACCGCCTCCCTTCCACAAAAACCTCCGCGGGACGACAACGCGCATTGTAATTCGACGCCTGGCTCATCCCATAAGCCCCAGCGACCCATATCGCCAAAATGTCGTCCGTCTCGACCCGGCCCAGTGGCCAGTCGTGCAAAAAACAATCTCCCGTCTCGCAGACTGGACCAACGACATCCACTCGTTGACGTGGAGTACGGTCACTTTTCCTTCGCGTAACCTGCGTAATCGGATGCACCGCACCATATAGCGCCGGCCGCATCAAATCGTTCATGGCGGCATCCACTACGACGAATGTCTTTCCGCGGCTCTCTTTTACATAGACTACCCGCGTCAGTAGTACACCAGCGGGACCAATGATGGTGCGCCCTGGCTCCAGCAGAAGATGCAGACCGAGCGGTCGTAGGACTTGCGCCACCATCCGCGCGTACTCCGCACGGCCAGGAGGATTTTCTGTCGTGTAGCGAACACCCAGGCCGCCGCCAAAATCCAGATACTTGAGTGAGATCCCTTTGTTTCGCAATTCGTCAACGTAGCCCGCGAGCCGTCGCAGAGCGCGGCGAAAGGGACGCAACGCCACAATCTGCGACCCGATGTGAACGCTGATTCCGTGCCACCGAATCCATTTCGATTCCCGGTGCGCAAGATACGACCGCCGCGCCTCGTCCCAGTTGAGCCCGAATTTGTGCTCGTGGCGTCCGGTCGCAATATGCGGGTGCCCACCGGCTTGCACATCCGGATTCACGCGAACGGAAACCGAAGGAACCACTCCGCCCCGTCTGACGTTGCGCGACGATTCCTCCAACAACACTTCCAGTTCCGCCTCGGATTCAACATTGAAGAGCAGAATTCCACTCTGCTTTTTTCGGCCAGGATCACCGTTCTTCGCAGATCGGTAGCGCAGAGCCTCTCGCATCTCTTCGCGCGTTTTTCCGACGCCCGAAAAAACGATGCGGTCGCCGCGCACGCCGATACCTTGGAGCATGGCGAGTTCCCCGCCGGAAACGATATCGAAACCGTTTCCACCCTTCGCCACGTGTTTCAGGATCGATAGATTTCCGTTCGATTTCACCGCGAAGCATAGCGTGTGCGGGAGCGAACCAAGTCCCCGATGCAACTCTTGCTGCGCGTCATCAATCGCCGCGCGGCTATACACATACGCCGGAGTGCCGATTTTCTCCGCAACATCCGCCAGCCGCACACCCTCGCAGAATACCGACTCCGCAACCTGACGGTTCCCTGACTTTTTCCAGGAGAAATAGGGCGTGAACGTGGCAGGGTCCACGAAAGCAAGCTTGTTCGTAGAACTCTCGGCGGGTCCGCTCATCGCACCTTAAGCACTACCAGGGTGCGGTCGTCGGCTAGCGGCGCGCCTTGCGCGAACCACTCCACCTCGCGGAACACTTGGTCGGCGAGTTCCGCCGAGGCCAGTTCGTGCTGGTCCTCGATAATTTTGCGCAAGCGCTCGGTGCCAAAAAATTGGCCTTCGCTGTTTGCCGTTTCCGCGATGCCGTCGGAATGAAACACCAGAATATCGCCGGCCGAAAGCGTCACCGACCATTCGTCGTAGGTAACTTCTTCAAAAATTCCCAGCGGAAAGCCGGTCAATTCCACTTTCCCGCAACGACCCTCTTTGTACAAAAGAGGCTGGGACTGTCCGGCGTTCGCCACGCGCAGCTTGCTTCGCCCTTTTTGAAAAGTCGCGAAACAAGCGGTCATGAACCGGCCTTCGATACGCCGCTCACCGATGATCTGATTCATTTGCCGCAGCAACTCCGCGGGCTGAAGTTTTTGCGGCGCCAGACTGCGCATGATGCCGATCGCGACCGCGCCGTACAAGGCCGCGGCTGTGCCCTTACCACTCACGTCACCCAGCGCGATCCCCAGTTGTTGCGGCCCGTACCGCAGAAATTCGTATAGATCGCCGCCGACTTCGCGCGCCGAAAGATACCGCGCCGCCATATCCAATCCAAAATCTTCGGTCGGCACCGATCGCAGCAGTGCACCTTGAATGCGCTTCGCCGCCTGAAGATCACGCTCGAGCCGCGCCTCATCGCGCGCCACCTGCTCGTACAGTCGCGCATTCTCCAGCGATACCGCAAAATTCGCCGCCAGAATCGAAAGCGTTTGCACGTGGTCGTCGGTGAAATAGTTCAGCTGCGGGCTCTCGAGATCGAGCACGCCAATCACCCGGCCCTTGTGAATCATGGGAATCGCCAACTCGGAACGTGTCTCCGGGTTCACAGCCAGATATCGCGGGTCGACGGTAACGTCTGGAACCAGGACCGGCTCTTTCAGCATCGCCGCCGCCCCCACGATTCCTTCACTCGCTGCCGCCCGCAATTTTCCTTGCACCCGATGGCCGTGCTTCACATCGATACGATGGCGAAAAACCTTCAGCTCGTCGTCGTAGAGCATGATGCTCAAAATCTGGTAGTCAATCACTCGCTTGGTTTGCTCTGCTGCGCGGCGCAGCAACTCCTCGACGTCCAGAATCGAACTCGTCTCCCGCCCCACTTCGTTCAAGAGCAAGAGCGTCTCGGCTTGCGCCCGGACACGCTGAAATAACCTGGCATTTTCAACCGCCACGGCAAGACGGCTCGCCAGCAAAGTCAAAATGCTCTGCTGTTCCGGCGTGAAGTAATCGATGTGGCGGCTCTGAATGTCCAACACGCCGACACACTTTCCGCGGAGCATCAGTGGCACCGCAAGCTCGGACCTCACGTTGTCGATGGCGTTGATGTATCGCGGATCCTTCGACGTGTCACTCACGCGCACAGGGTGCCCCGTCGCCGCCGCCGTACCGCTGATTCCCTGGCCGAGCGGGATGCGAAGATTTTCGGCAAGATCGCGCGGATACCCGATGGAAAAACGATGCTTCAGGTAGGATCCATCGCCATCGAACATCAGCACGCCAAAGATCTCGTAATCGATGTGGCGTTTGATTAGCACAGCCGTGCGTGCCAGCACCTCGTCCAGGTCGAGCGAAGCATTCACTTCTTCGCCGATTTCGGCAAGCGTGGCCAAGACTTCGGCGGAAGCTTCCGGGCTGCCATTCACGGCGACTGCGCCTGTTTGTGTGTCGGGGGAACTCATCCAATTCATCATTATAGCAGGCGGGCTGAGAGTGCAACGCCTCCCGAAATGGTTTAGTTCGAGAAAGTCGTCGGTCCAGCCGTGCCGAAGGGCAAACGGGGGTCTCTACGCTTCACTGCTTTTGGTTCCAAGCGAAAGCACTCCCACGTCGGGCATGTTGCGATAACGCTCCGCATAGTCCAACCCAAATCCGACCACAAACTCGTTGGGAATCGTGAAGCCGACATAGTCGGCGTGCACGGCGGCAATGCGTCGCTCGGGCTTGTCTAGCAGAACTGCGACACGAATCCGCTTGGGCTTGCGCTGTTCAAAGACACGCAGCAAATATTGCAGCGTCATGCCTGTGTCGAGAATGTCTTCCACCACGATCACCGTCTTCCCTTCAATGCTGGAATCCAAATCCCGCGTGAGCCTTACCTGCCCTGATGAATGCGTTCCCAGCCCATAACTCGCCACCGCAATGAAATCGAACGAAACGTCTCCCGAAATCTGCTTTCCCAAATCGGTAAGAAAGAACACTGCCCCCTTCAGCACCCCAACCAGATGCAGCGGCTCGCCTGGAAAATCTTTGCGAATTTCGCGCGCCATCTCCGTAATGCGACGTTGAAGCCGAGTTCGGGAAATCAGAATACGGACGCTCTCTCCGCCTTTCCCTTTGGGTTGCGGTTTCTTCGCTTCCTTTGCTTTTTTTGCCATGATTTTCCTTTTTTTTGTGGAACCGAGACTCTAGCCTACGTCGTATCGTTCGGCAAGAACCCACTTCTGGCCTAAGATTGAGTCTCCGGAAGGCAGCAGATTCCCCCGTTAAGTGGAAAGGAAGTCACCAATGTCCGAACACGAACCGGCAACGGCAAGTGCCGACCAACAAACTCCCGAACCCTGGCTACGCGGCACGTTGATGGAAATTAGGGCGGTACCGCGCGCAGTTCTCCACGCCTTCGAACTTGCCGGCGAGGATCTGCGGAAATGGTGCGGCGCGCTGACGGACCTGGAGTTGACCGCGCGTCCAGCAGATCTGCCCCCGATCGCTTTCCACCTGCGTCACATCGCGCGAAGCATCGATCGTCTGCTGACCTATGCAGAAGGCCGCCAACTTACGCATCCACAGCTAGCGGCGCTGCGCGAAGAAATGGACCTAGGCGCAAGCCACGATGCCTTGTTCGCCGAGCTTATGTCCGCGTTGACGCAAAGTGCCCAACGCGTCCGCGCACTTGCCCTCGCCGATCTGGAACAACCGAGAATCGTCGGCCAAAAACGCCTGCCCACCACCGTCGGCGGACTTCTGGTCCACGTTGCCGACCACACCCAACGCCACGTGGGTCAAGCGGTAACCACCGCGAAGATCGTCGTGGCCCAACGCGCCCAAACATTTGCGTCCTAATTGTGCTCGGATATACTCCCCCATCCGGAGGGCGCCGTGCTCGAAGCCGTCAAGACCACGCTTCTGCTTCTCAGCGCGCTCTTCCCTATCGTCAACCCTCTCGGCGGGAGCCCCATCTTTCTGGCACTCACGGGTGACTATGCGCCGGCCGAGCGCCGGCTTCTCTCGCAGCGCATCGCGGTAAATAGTTTTGTGCTGCTGGTTGCTTCGTGTCTGATCGGCACGCACATCCTGGCGTTCTTCGGAATTTCGCTACCCATCGTGCAAGTGGGAGGGGGCTTGATCGTGGTCGCCACCGGGTGGGACATGCTCAGGCGCAACGACGACGATGATCGAGCCACCGGCGTGCGCCACGAAGTCGATCCAAGAGACATTTACCGCCACGCCTTCTATCCGTTCACTTTGCCGCTTACCGTGGGACCCGGCTCGATATCCGTGGCCATCACTTTGGGTGCGAATGCTGCCAGACTTCCAGGCATCAATTTCCTGGACATTTTCGCGGTCATCATTGCTTCGGCGCTAGTCGCCTTGAGCATATTCCTGTGCTATGGCTTCGCGGACCGCTTGGCGAAGCTCCTGGGGGCCACGGCGATGAATGTCATCATGCGACTCTCTTCCTTCTTGCTGGTTTGCATTGGCGTGCAGATCTTATGGAACGGAGCCAGCGCCTTGCTGCGGTCGCTGTCGCACTAACTCGATGACTGATGCATCCGACCGCGCGGCACCTGTCAGTCCCAAGCTCACCCGCGACGCGCTTGCCGTAGCCGCAAACTTCAAGCCCGTGGTGACCAAAGCGGGCCTCTTCTATTTCGTGTTTGTAATGTATTCGTACACGACCGGAGGCTGCTTCGGCCTAGAAGAACAAGTCACAAATTCGGGTCCCGGGTTGACACTGATCTATCACCTCGTCGTTCCCTTTTTCTGGTGCATTCCGGTTTCTCTGGTAGCGGCTGAGCTAACAACAGCGATGCCCGTTCAAGGTGGATTCTACCGATGGGTGCGCGCCGGCTTCGGCGATTTCTGGGGATTCCTGGCGGGTTGGTGGAACTGGACCGCATCCTTCCTCTTGGGTAGTGCGTATGCCGTTCTGTTTACGGATTATCTTGGCTTTTATTTCCCGCAAATCACCGGCTGGAAGCACTACCTGGTATCGATCGCGCTGGTCGCGGTAATCACGTACATCAATGTTCGCGGAATCAAGATGGTAGGCCGCGTTTCCACGGTACTTGAGATTTTTATTTTCTTACCAATCGTGACGATGACCGCGATCGGCCTGGCGCACTGGAGACACAATCCGTTCGTTCCGCTGGTGCCGCCAAATCGACCGGTATTTCAGGTCTTTGGCGTCGGCCTCGCGCTGGGACTGTGGTTGTATTCCGGCTACGAGCAGCTTTCGACGGTCGCAGAGGAAGTCGAAAACCCGCGGCGGAACTATCCACTTGCGCTTGCCCTGGTCGTTCCCATGTCGATGGCCACCTATTTTCTTCCTACGTTGGCGTCGTTGGCTGCGCTGAACAACTGGCAGAATTGGCATGCCGGGTATTTCTCGACTGCCGCGAGCCTGATCGGTGGACCGTGGCTGGGCGGATGGATGACCATGGCGGCGATGTTGGCCAATGTGGCGCTGCTGAACAGCACAGTGCTCGCCAGCACGCGCATGCCGTTTGCGATGGCTCAGGATGGGTTCCTCACGCCAACGCTAACGAAAACACATGGTCGTTTCGGAACGCCGGCAATTTCGATCCTGGTGTCGGGCACGATTTACGCGCTACTTGCCGTGCACTCGCTCACGCAACTCATCACCGTGTACGTCTGGTTACGAATCGCGACCACGGTGATGACCGTACTGGCGGCGTGGCGGCTGAGAAAAACCAAATCAGAAATGACGCGTCCTTTCGTGATTCCTGGGGGCCGCAAAGGACTGATCTACGCCGTTGGGGCACCACTTATCATGGGCGCGGTGGCTCTGCTGGGCAGCGACCGGTTCGCGCTCCTTTGGGGACCTGTCGCGATTGCGGTTGGACCGGCTGCGTATTTTATTTTGCGCCGCCTTCGGCGAAATTCCGCGCCAGTGACTCCTTAGGGGCCGGACTAAAGCCCGGCGCCTATATAATCTCTCGTGTTTAGCTGACCCAGTCGAGGAATCTGTACCATACGCCCGCAAGCGGTAAGAACCACGGCTTGCCGCGGTACAGGCCCAGGGGGGCTCCGGGAAAAGTCAGTCCGGAAAATGGGTTCTGATCGCGGCCATCCAGAATCAGCTCGGCCATCTTGGCTCCGAGATAGGTAGACATCGCCACACCGTGGCCCGCGTAGCCAACCGAAAAATACATTCCGTCGAGCTGGCCGGCGTGCGGCAGGATGTCAAACGCAAAATCGAGGGTGCCGCCCCACACGTATTCGACTTTCGTATCGCGCAGCTGTGGATAAACTTCCATCATGCCGCGGCGCAGAATTTCGGCGCTGGTGCGAATGGTGTTTTCGGTCTCTGGAAAAAAAGCCGCCCTCCCTCCGAAAAGCATGCGACGATCCGGAGTCAGCCGGTAGTAGTAGAGATAGTTCTTGGAATCGTAGATCATGCGATTTCGCGGGCTGACGTGCGCGGCGAGTTGTTCCGGAAGAGGTTCGGTGACGATGATGTACGAGCCGATGGGCACGATTTTTTTCTGTAGCGCCGGTGTCACGCCACTTGTGTACCCGCTGGTAGCCACGAAAACCTCGCGCGCCCACAGAGTCCCGCGAAACGTCGCCAGGCTCCAGCCCTGTCCGCCTTGACTGGCTTCGCGTTCGATCTTCTCAACGCGCGTGTTTTCGACGATCGCGACGCCCGCGCGTTCGACGGCGCGCGCTAGTCCTGCGACGTAGCGTGCAGGGTTCACGCTCGCGCTTGTTTCGTCGACCAAGCCACCGTGATAAATGGGCGAGCCGATCTCTGATTGCAGTTCATTCCTGGGAACAACGCGTAAGGCGTGGCCAAACTCACGTCCGACCACTTCCGCGGCGCGTTGAAAATCCTCAAAGTGCTTGGCTTTGCAGGCTACTTCGAGGTGGCCGCAGCGCGCGAAATCACAATCGATTTTTTCTTCGCGAACAATCTCTTCGACGCACTCGATGGATTTCAGGGAAGCGTCGTACATGCGGCGTGCCATTTCTTTTCCGTAACGCGAAATCAAAGTTGCGGCGCCGAGTTTTAATCCGGTTAGGACCATGCCGCCGTTTCGCGAACTCGCTCCCCACCCGACGGTGTGGGATTCCAGGACTGCCACCTTGGCGCCGCGCTTTGCAAGCGTTCTTGCCGCCGACAACCCGGTGAAGCCGGCACCGATTACGGCTACGTCCACGCGGTCGGGCAAAGGTTGCTGCGGGATCGCGGGCATCTCCGCGGTATCCAACCAGAATGTTTTTTCTCGAATGGGCATAGGTCTTCGCGCGCGATGGAATCGGTCTACTCTACTGCAAATCGCTCAACACCAAAAATGGAGACCTCACGTGCGTCTCGTCAGACTCAGAGTGCAGAACAAAACCCGGATCAGGGGAGAGCGTCCAGCAAGCCTCCTCGGGCATCTAACCTGCGCTTTCGCTTTGGGGAGGAAATTCTTTGCTGGTCACTCTGAGCTGGCACGACATCGCGTTGCGCCTGGCGCTGACATTCGCCACCTCCGCTCTCATCGGTTTCGACCGTGGCGAGCATGGCCGGGCTGCGGGGATGCGCACGACGCTGCTGCTTTCCCTCGCGGCATGCGTGGCGATGCTGCAAACCAACCTGCTGCTGAATACCGTCGGCAAGGCGCCAGATTCCTTTGTCACGCTTGATCCCATGCGCTTGCCTCTCGGGATCCTGTCGGGCGTGGGGTTTATCGGGGCTGGCGCGATTCTGCGGCGCGACAACCTTGTCCTTGGCGTGACCACCGCGGCCACAATGTGGTTCGTCACGGTCATGGGGTTGTCCTTTGGGGACGGGCAAATCGGTTTGGGCCTTGCGGCGTTCGCCCTTGCGATGCTGGTACTCTCCGTTTTGAAGTGGATCGAGAATTATTTTCCAAGGCAGCAGCGCGCGAGCCTGACTCTGATGACGGCCGAGGACGGGTTCAGTGAAAACGAGTTGCGGTCCACGTTGGAGGCGGAGGGGCGGAAAATTAGTTCGTGGACGATTGCTTATTTGCAGTCATCGCGAGTCCGAACGGTAAAGTGTGAGCTGCTGTGGCGCCCGGACCGGCCTGGTAAGGGGACGCCCAGGTTTGTCGAGCAACTGGCGAGACGTCCTGGTGTCGAGGAACTGGAATGGAAGAGTTGAGGCGTCAGGCCAAGCGCCTCATCAACCGACATCAGTGAAAATCGTGTGAGGTTGTTTCGGCGCGCGTGAGGAATAGCGGGCGAATGCGTTCGGCTTTGACCGAAATCACGTTGTCTTGATTTTGCAGGCGGCCTTCAATCAGCAGAAATTGCTGATTCACGATGACCACGTGATCCTGCCGAAAAATCTGCGGCGTGATAATCGCGTTGGAAATGCCGGTTTCGTCTTCCAGGCTGAGAAATACGAAACCTTTCGCGGTGCCGGGACGCTGGCGCGCGATCACCGAGCCCGCAACACGGACTTCCACGCCGTCGGGCAAGCGGTGCAAATCCATCGCGGAGAGAACGCCCTCTTGCTTCAGTTGGTGGCGGTGGTAACTCAGTGGGTGTGGGCCAACGGTCATGCCGGTGTTGCGGAAGTCGGCCACCAGGCGATCTTCCGCGGTCATTTGCTGTAGCGGAGAGTGGCGTGGATTTAAATTTGTTAGATCGGAGATTGCTTTTGGCTCTTTTAGATTAGAGCGATTTTGGAGAGATGGGGCGCAGCCGTGCTGCACCCCGACAAGGAATTCGTCGCCAGATTCGTCCAAGGCTTGGTCACACGATTCCAAAAGCGGGCCTGCCCGGCGCGAAACGCGCTCGATTTGCCACAGCGCGTCGCGGCGGTGGAAGCCGGATTTGCTTCCGACGAAATTCAATGCGCCGATTTCCGCAAGCGCCGTGAGCTCCGATTTCTGCAATCCGGGCACGCGAAGTTTCAAGTCATCGATCGAACGAAACATTTCCATGGCGCGCTGGTGAACGATCTCGCGGCCAGCCTCTTCGCGCAAACCTTTCACGTAACGCAAACCCACGCGCATAAATAATTCGCCTCCATTTTTCTCCAGCGTGCAGAGCCAGTCTGAACGGGTCACATCGATGGGCCGAACTCGCAAGCCGTGGCGTTGCGCATCCTTCACCAGCGTCGCTGGGTGATAAAAGCCCATTGGTTGATTGTTGAGCATGGCGGAGGTAAATGCGGCGAGAAAGTGGCATTTCAAATAGGCGCTGGCGTAGGCGATCAGTGCAAAACTCGCAGCGTGCGATTCGGGAAATCCATAGAGTGCGAACGACGTGATCGATTGGACGATGGTGTCCTGCGTTTTGCCGGTGATTCCGTTTCGGTCCATTCCGCGGCGCAGCTTCACTTCCACGTCGCGCATCAACTTCTCGGAACGCTTGAAGCCAAACGCGCGGCGCAGCTCCTCGGCTTCGCCGCCGGTAAATCCCGCGGCAATCATGGCCATTCGCAACAGCTGTTCCTGGAACAGCGGAACTCCCAAGGTGCGCGACAGCACGGGCTCCAGCGAGGGATGCAAACACTCCGCCAGCTCGCGCCCCTGCCGCCGCTTCAAATAGGGATGCACCATCTTTCCAACGATCGGACCCGGGCGGATGATGGCCACTTGCACGACGATGTCGTAAAAACATTTTGGCTGCAGCCGTGGCAAGCAAGCCATCTGCGCGCGGCTCTCGATCTGAAACATTCCAACGGTGTCCGCTTTGCACAACGTTTCGTAAACCTTGAGATCATTCGCGGGCAAATGGCTGAGGTCCACTTCGGTATCGTAATTGTCTCGAATGATTTGCAGGGTTTCTTCCAATACCGCCATCATGCCCAACCCGAGGAGATCTACTTTCACGATGCCCATGTCGGCACAATCTTCTTTGTCCCATTGCACCACTACGCGGCCGGGCATGGTCGCGGGCTCCAGCGGCACAACCGAATCCAACTGCCCCTGGCACACCACCAGGCCGCCGGAATGCTGCCCCAGGTGGCGCGGCAAATCTTGTGCTTGCACGCACAACTCGAAGAATTTGCGGATCTTTGGATGCTTCACGTCGAAACCGGCGTCTTGAAAATGACGCTCCAGCGTGTCATTTGAATCTTTGTATTCCCACGCGCTGACCAGGCTCGCCAGGCGCGCTAATGTTTCCGGATCGAAAGAGAGTGCTTTGCCGATTTCACGGGCGGCCGACTTTCCGCGGTAAGTGATGACGTTCGCGGTCATCGCCGCACCTAATTTTCCGTAGCGCTCGTAGACGTATTGGATCGCGCGTTCCCGCTGATCGCCACTGGGGAGATCGAGATCGATGTCCGGCCACTCGCCGCGCTCTTCGGAGAGGAATCGCTCGAACAGGAGGCCCATGCCCACGGGGTCGACAGCGGTGATTCCCAGCGCGTAACAGACCGCGCTGTTCGCCGCCGATCCGCGCCCTTGCACGAGAATGTTTTTCTCGGCGCAAAATCGCACGATGTCCCATACGATCAAGAAATAGCCCGGGAGATCGAGTTTTTCGATGAGCGCCAGCTCGCGATCGATTTGCAGGCAAGCTTTCTCGTTATCCGGCCCGTACCGCGAAATCATTCCATTGCGGGCGCGTTCGCGCAGAAACTGCATCTGCGTTCCGCCGCCGGGAACCGGATACTTTGGGAACTCGTAACCCAGATCCTTCAGAGTGAATTCCAAACGCGAAGAAAGCGTTTGCGTGTTCGCGATTGCTTCGGGAAGGTCGGCAAACAATTGCCGCATTTCCTCGGGGTTCTTCAGATGACGCTCCGGATTGCGGGTCAGGAGGCGCCCCGCCGTCGCCAGATTGCAGTGATTGCGAATGCAGGTGAAGACGTCCAGCAATTCCCTTTCGCGTGGCTGCGCGTGACACACTCCATTCGTCGCCAGCAACGGCAGAGATAAATTCCGCGCAATCTCCACCGCCGCTTGATTGCGTGCTTCTTCCTCACGACAACAATGCCTTTGCAGTTCGATGTAAAGATTCTCGCGGCCGAATATTTCGCAAAGTCCCCGTACACACTCGATTCCTCGCGCGATCCCGCCCTTTTCCAGCGCATCGGCCAACGGCCCTTCTTCGCCTCCCGTCAGGCAAATCAGCCCAGCTTTAAATTCCGCCAGCTCTTCGACAGCGATGTGCCCTTCGCCTTTTCGCGCGCGCAATTTCATCCGCGTAATCGCGCGGCACAAATTTTGATAGCCTTCGCGGGATTCCACGAGCAATGCATAACGCCAGCCGAACGGCGATGTGACTTCCGCGCCAATATGCGCGCGCAGCTTATTTTTCCTGGCCGCATGATAAAAACGCGGCGCGCCGTACACACCGTCGCGATCGAGTACGGCCATCGCGTTCATGCCGCGTTCGCCGCAGGCGCTGGCCAATTCTTCGGGTATCGATGCTCCCTCAAGAAAGCTGAATGCCGAGCGCGCATGAAGTTCCGTATACATCAGTCGTAAAACCCCCGCACGAGCCAGTTTCGCCGCAGCGCATCGTAATAAATTCGATACACGCCGCACTGCGGCCACGCGTTTGCACCTTTCTCGTGCAGACCGCCGGAAACGCCAAAATCAATCGCCAGGTCCCATTCGTCCTGATCCCAGCCGTCTTCCTGCCACCACTCGCCTGAACTGCGCCACGGACCCGACGCCGCCACCACATCTCCCTGCATTCCGCTGAAATAAACGCGCACTGGCCGCTCGTCGCCTATTTCCACGCGCGCCGACATCGGCGGCCGGATCACACGAAATCCGGATGCCACGGGGCGCGCTTCACGAGACTCGGCTTCGTCACGTAACGCCAGATTCTTCTTTCGATTTTTGATGGTTTTTGCATGGGAGGAACTCGCGCCGCCCGCCCAGTGCCCCATCCGAAAATTTTCCGCGCGATGCGTATCCAGCAATTCCGCTGAGCCAACATTCGACTCGCCAACAAGCTTCGTCAATCGCGCGATGGTCAATTCCAGTTTTTCCGGGTCTGGCCCACGCGGCACAAACAATTCGCTTTGCGCCACGCGCGGAGGTGCCGTGTCGGCCACCATCATAATTTTCTGAATGGGGGATTTGGGCGGATCACCCTGCAACGACAAGCGAACCAATTTCAGGAGCACTTTCGAATCTCGCATCGGTACGGGCAGAGTCAGAATTTTCTTGTACTCTTTCGGCGCGGTCTTTTTTCGTGACTCATCCTTCAGCGCTTGCACATCTTTTTCGAACGATGGCTCCAGCTCAAACCGTATGTGGAGGGTACGTACCGCCAACGCTCGCGCTTCCAGCCGCGCGCAAAGCTGATCCAGTAATCGCCCCAGTAAAAAGGATAATGGCTCCAACTCTTCGATCGAATCTTCCAGCTCCATTTCCTCTTCGAAGCTCAGATTCGGTGCCGCCAGCACCAGCGAACGCACTCGAGTTCCTTGCGCCATTTGGTGCAGCCGAACGCCTTCCTGCCCAAGTCGTTCCGAAAGCTGCAACACTGGCAACGCTGCCAGCGCGCGCAAACAATCCACACCCCAGCGCTCCAGCGTTTCCAGGACTTCCACATCCGTTGCTAGCGTTCGAATCGACAAACTACCTAAGCGCGCGGATTCCTCGCCTGCAGGAATAATCGTGATGCCCGCGAACCCGCGCGCGGCCAGAACAGCCACCTCAATATTGGAAGCAACCGCAACATGTGGAATTACGCCAACGCGCGTCGTGCGCTGCGCCAATTCACGCGCGATATTTTCGTCGGTGCCGAATAAAGACGCGAGTCCTTCGAGATCGAGAACGATGGTATCGGCCGCGGTGTCTTCGACTCGTGGAGATACGCTCCAGCCCACGTCCAGCAATGCTGCGTGGGCTGCTTTTTCTTGAGCTTCCGAGCGATGACGAATTTCCACGCCGCAAAATTCCACTACCTGCGATTTCGTCATGCCCAATTGAATCCCCGCTTGCAACGCCGCGGAATTGGCGGCCACGACGCTCCATAGCGGGGGTTTCCCGCTGATTAAAGCTAACACGCTGCTGCGCAAGACCGGTTCGGCACGCACCACGGACTGCACCATGAAGTCGGGAATATAAATGCAAGCAAACGCCATAACCATACCTGGTAGCGCCAGTCATCCTTGCTGGCAATTTTCTTCAGCGAATCTCAAACCAAAATCGCCGGCAAGGATGCTGACGCTACCCTCGCGATGAACGTGAAGCAATGTTCAAAAATTGGCCTCTAAGAGAGGCCACTGGATCATTACGTTACCTAATTACTTCACATTGCCACTCAAGTCTGGGGGCTGCTGCATTGCGCTTGGTTGGCTGCCAAGCTGGGGCGCAGCAATGCTGCGCCCCTACAACTGTTTCAAAAATTCCTGCTTGGTGTTGCTTGGGTCGAACGCCAAATTCGTTTTTATTTGTTACGGGGAAATCATTCACACACTGGACGCGCGATCTCACCACGTCCGCGGCGATCTCGAATCCTTTCAACAGGCGCGCAAACGGATACTTTGCAAAGCCTCGTAAACCTCGAACGGGCCCTTGTTCTGCTACCGCTTCTTTCCACTCCGCAGGCCGGGCTTCTAATCGCAATACCAACGAAGCGCATGTTTTGGCATTGGCCTCCTGCTCCATCACCATCAAAATGGTCGGCGTATCTTCTACTGCGCGACGAAAGCGGAACCAAGCATTCAGCGGTACATAACGCACGATCTTCGGCGCAATATCGCTCAGATCGACGGCGACCAGCCCAAACCCTCCGCCCTGTAGGAGCAGATCCGTGGCGCGCAGCGCCTGATCGGCGTTTTGGCAGCGCACCCATAGCAACTGCTGTAATGCGACACCCGCCGCGCTCGCCAGGTACGGATCGAAACTATCCCGTGCGTCCACCAGCGCGCACGCTTCTCCGTCAGCCGTCCGAGCCGCCAACGCGGAAAGCAACAAACTCGTCCGCCCCGAGCATGGCCGGCCGCAAATTTCCGTCATCGCACCCCGTGGCAATCCGCCCACGGCCGCATCAATTTCCGGAATGCCGGTGGAAACAATTTCGAAAACGTTGCGATCGCGATAGTTGAACGGAGAGAGCACTCTGCCGCGGAGATCGAGTTCGATTTTGGAGCGGAGAGCAGCAAGGGAGGAGGCAGCCATGGGAATAAGGAGGCGGAAAAGAGCGGTATTTAGTTTCGCTTTTTGTTCGCCTTGACCAATTCTCCCGGATTTCCCGGTTCATTGTCAAGTACGGTCAAGGGTACGCACACAAGCCGCAGTGGGGCCAGTTATCTATTTGCAGGAGGTCTAGGAATGGCCGCTTACAAAAGCCAAGCTCTATCTCAATGGTCTTTTTTTTCGCGCACCAAAACAAACTTCTGCACTCGCTTCCCACTATCCACTTCCCCGGTATAAAGATTCCCTTGCGAGTCGGACACGATCTGATGCACCCAATGAAATTGCCCCGCATTGCGGCCGTTGTGTCCCGTCTGCCCCAATACCGCCCCATCCTCGCGCCGCAAAGTCCAAATCACGTTATTCTCGCCGTCGGCCACTAGGAGAAACTTCTGATGCTCGTCGTTCGAAAAGGCGAACTGCCACATGGAACCCATTCCCAGCGTCTGCGGACGAAGAGAAAACTCCTTAACAAATTTCCCCTGCCTGGTAAACACCTGCATCCGATTATTCGTTCGATCGCAAACATACACAAACCCATCTCGCGAAATGTGGACGCAGTGCACCGGATTTCGGAACTGCTGATCCGCAGACGCCGCGGGATTGTAAGCACCCGGATCCACGTCGTTCGGTGGATTCCCGTATGCTCCCCAGAGCCTCTTGAAAGCACCGGTCTCCGAGTCGAACACAATGACGCGCCGGTTCATGTAGCCATCGGCGACGTAAAGTTCGTGCGCCGCAGAATCCACCTCCATACCCGCCGGCCGGCCAAGGATGTCGGTTCGCAAACTATCGGGCGGATCGGCCGAAGGATGCCCAATCTGTTTCAAGAAATGTCCGTCGCTTTTAAACTTCAGCAAATGACGATCAGTCGGCGCGTTGCCTCCAATCCATACGTTGTCATCCTTATCGACAAAAATCCCATGCTCCGTTTTGGGCCAATCGAACCCTTCGCCCGGCCCTCCCCACGATTGCAGTAGATTCCCTTGGGCATCGAATTCCAGCACCGGCGGGGCAGCCACGCAGCATTGCGAACGCTGGGGCGTCAAGGATGCGCCTAACTCATCCGGCGTATCCGAACCCGGCCGCTGCAAAACCCAAATATGGTCCTGGCGGTCTACCGCTATACCGCCCACTTGACCCATGATCCAGTTGTTGGGCAATTCGCGCGGCCATCCTGCATCGACCTGATACTTCGGCGGCACCTGCGCCACGGCACCCTCGGCAAACGAAAGGACAAACACAATTCCAGGCATCGCCAGCATCCTCGCCATCCGCATCGATGGCACTTCCGCACGCCTCAACCCTGTTCGCCATTTGCGCATGCACTCTCCCCTCGCTAGCGTCGCGAAAACCCAGCAAACGCGGGAGTATAGGTCCGCATTTTGAAGACTGTCAACGCGCCTGCGTTCCGGTCGCGCGCCTCTCGCATCTAAACCTCGTGACCAAGAGAGCTTCGAGCGCATCTGCACCTCAACGATACCGTCCCCTACGATCGCCGCTGACACGGGAAGTAGGAAAATCTTACGAACGAAGGCAAAGTATTGATATGAATATTCTGAAGAGCATTGCCGCGGTGCTCGCAGGTGCCATCGCGGGGGTTGCTCTCTCGCTCGGCACTGACGCGGCCTTGCGCGCCGTCGGCGTCTTCACGCCGCTAGGCCTGCCGATGAGCGATGGGCCTCTGCTCCTGGCCACGGTCTACCGCACAATTTACGGCGTGTTTGGGAGCTACGTCACCGCACGGCTGGCACCGAGCCGACCCATGCTGCACGCTCTGATCCTCGGCGTGATTGGCGCGGCAGCAAGCGTCGCAGGCGCCGTTATGGCCTGGAATCGCGTGGCGGAATTCGGGCCGCACTGGTATCCACTCGCGCTGATTGTGTTAGCGTTGCCAGAATCGTGGCTCGGCGGCCAGCTCCGGGTGATGCAATTGCGGGCGCGGACGGCGGCGGCGTACGCGAGTGGAAATTCCTGAATTATCCCGGCAAGCCAACCGCCACCCGCTCCCGCTGCGTGGCGTGAATCCAGGCTTCTGCCGCAATCAGATGCAACACAAAACCAATCCAGAACGCGATGCCAAAGAATTCGTGGGGCCTCAGTCCCGATAGACGGCTGGTAGCAAAGAACACGCCAATAATCGGGCGTATCGTGGCGACTGCGAGCCCTACGGCAAAAGCGCGGATCATCCACTCGCGATGTAGCGCGATCTCACGCCGCCGGATATGCCAGAACGCCTTGCACAACGCGAATAAAAAGAACACCGCGAAAAGCGTCGTGGCCGCCGCCTGATTGACGCCGCCGATCGCTGGCATCCCAAAACTCATCACCAGCGCCGAAATTCCAATCACCAATCCACAAACGACAAAGACGCGCCCACTCAGACGGTGCCATCGGAGATAGCGAGCGCGAATCGTTACGCTGAACTGCAACGGTCCCAACACCATAAAAAGCAAGCCGGGCACAATGTGAATCAGGGTCAAGACCGGATAGCGCGCAAACAAATCATCCAGCGCGGCAAACTGCGCCAATCTTGGATTCGCGGCCGCAAATGGAGGGCGATAGCCTTCGGCGACAGTCGGCAGCAAATGCGCCATTCTCCGCACGGCGACCGCAATTCCGATGACCGCCAAAAATAAAACTGCGCCCCGCATCGTCCGCCGCAAACCAACGCCAGGATTCATACCTCTTACTACGTCGGAACCTTCAGTCCTCTTTCACGTCGGCGATAAGAAACGATCGCAACCCCGCCCTCAACACAAAATCCACAGCGGGGTACGAAAGTACCGTTGTTCGTTACCGGCAAAATCGTACAATCCCCGACCGCCGCGACCAAAATATATGTGCGACAAACTCCAGTCCTTAAAGCGCGAAGCTGTGCTCGTGATTCGAGAAGTACGGAAAATCCGCCGCTCCAGAGACGTTTCTTTCTTCGAGGATGCGGAACTCAATAGCAAGAAACACCAAAGCCTCACCGCCGTCCTGAAGCATCTACTCGCTGGGCACGGCGGTCAACCATGCCCCGCGGGAGACAGACCTATCGTCCGCCTGGACAAGACGTGTCAGATCCGGTGGTGAATCCAGAAAACGTTAATCCGTTAAGCAGCTATAGCGAACCCGCACGCGTGTCAACCCGCACGCGTTGACTTGGGTCAGGCCGAACCCTAAGATAACCGGGCCATGACGGAACCCCGGTCTCTAAGCGGACAGACAGTTTCGCATTATCGAATCCAGGAAAAGCTCGGCGGCGGGGGAATGGGCGTCGTTTACCGTGCCGAGGACACGCGCCTCGACCGCAGCGTCGCGCTGAAGTTTCTTCCCGAAGACACACCCACCGACGCTCTGACCCTCGAGCGCTTCCAGCGCGAAGCTCGAGCTGCTTCCGCCTTGAATCATCCCAACATCTGCACCATTCACGACGTCGGTGAGTTCGATAGCCGCCCGTTTATCGTGATGGAGTTGCTGGAAGGACAGACCCTGAAGCACCGCATCGCTGGCAAGCCCATGGAAATAGACTCCATACTCGATCTGGGAATCGAAATTGCCGATGCTCTCGCGGCCGCGCACCTTCGGGGCATCGTTCATCGCGACATCAAGCCCGCGAATCTTTTCCTCACGCGGCGCGGCCAAACCAAAATCCTCGATTTCGGCCTCGCAAAGATGGAGGCGCGGCGAACACAGGTGCACGCGGCGGATGCGTCCGCTCAGGCTACAGTCGGCGTAGCTCAAGACTTTCTGACCAGCCCGGGCACGGCGCTCGGCACCATGGCATACATGTCCCCCGAACAAGCCCTAGGCAAAGACCTCGACCCTCGCACCGATCTGTTTTCTTTCGGCGCTGTGCTCTACGAAATGGCGACCGGCAAGCTGGCCTTCAGTGGCGACACCTCCGCCACCATTTTCGATTCGATTCTGCATGGAACTCCGCGGCCGGCCACGGCCGTCAACTCGTCGGTACCCGCCGAACTCGAACGAGTCATCAACAAAGCTCTCGAGAAAGACCGTGACCTTCGCTACCAGACCGCCTCCGAAATCAAAACCGACCTGAAGCGGCTGAAGCGCGATCGTGACTCTTCGGGCCGCGCGAGTGAGACGAAAAGGCCGGCTACCGTTGACCAGCCGGCTGCAATCGTTTCGGACAAGTCCGTCGCGGTCCTCTATTTTGAAAATCTGAGCAACAGCAAAGACGACGAATACTTTCGCGATGGCATGACCGAAGACATCATCACCGAGCTTTCGAAGATCAAGGAACTACAAGTTTTTCCAAGGGCCGCGGTGCTGGCCTATCGCGACAAACCCGTAACCGGACCGCAGGTCGGTCGCGAACTCAACGCCGCTTGCGTCTTGAGCGGCAGCCTGCGTCGCGCAGGCAATCGCTTGCGCATCACCGCACAGCTTATTCGCGCGCAGACAGGCCACTCCATCTGGGCGGAACGCTACGATCGCGAGCTCAAGGACGTCTTCGAGGTCCAGGACGAAATCGCGCGCAGTATCAGCCAGGCTTTGCGCATCAAGCTCTCGCCGCAGGAAGAGAAAGCCATCGCTCGCAAGCAAACCGATAATCCGCAGGCGTATGACTACTACCTGCGAGGGCGCCAGTTTTTCCACCAATTTCGACGCAAGGGTTTTGACTTCGCCAGGCAGATGTTTGCGCGCGCCATTGTGATCGACCCGCATTACGCTCGCGCCTATGCCGGCGTGGCGGACTGCTGCTCCTTTCTCTACATGTACTGGGACAGCGTCGATGACAATCTCAACGAAGCGGAGGCCGCGAGCCGCAAGGCTCTCGAGTTGGATCCAGAGCTGGCCGAAGCTCACGCGGCTGGTGGCTTGGCTTTCGCGCTGAAAAAGGATTTCGCGCAAGCGCAAAAGGAATTCGAAGCAGCTATCCGTCTCGATCCCAAACTTTACGAAGCCTATTACTTCTACGCGCGCACTTCTTTTCAGAGCGGTGACCTCACAAAGGCCGCGGCACTCTATGAACAGGCTTCCAAGCTCAATCCCGACGACTACCAGGCAGTTAGCCTGCTGGTTCCGGTCTACCACGGCTTGGGCCGCCCCGCCGAAGCCACCGCCACGGAAAAGCGCGCATTGCAATTAATTGAGAAACACACTGAGAATCATCCGGACGACCCGCGCGCGCTCTATCTCGGCGCGGGTATCCTCGCGCGCATCGGGGAACACGCCAAGAGCTACGACTGGGCGCGCCGCGCACTCGCCATCGATCCCGAGGAAACCTCCATCCTCTACAACGTGGCTTGTGTCTATGCCCTTCTCGGCAAGACAGAGGATGCCCTTGCCTGCCTTGGAAAAGTCATGGAGCACGGCACCTTCTTCAAGAATTGGGCGGCGAAAGATTCCGACCTCGATTCCCTGCGCTCCGACCCCCGCTTCCACGCACTTCTCAGCTGAACCGTGTTCTCAGACCGTGTTCTCATGATTGTGTTCTCATGACTGTGTTCTGATGACTGTGTTCTGATGACTTGACGCGGTTGTCCGCGCTGTGTAGCCTCGCGCTCGGAGGGCGTCGCCCGCACCGACTAGTCCCCCTTTCGTTTCAGCCAACATTCATCCAGGCTCGATTGTCGCTCGGATTGGAGAAACTGTATGCCCGCTTTGCAACCGGCGAATATGGTCCGGCGCCATTGTAGAATTGTTACGCCCGCAATTCTGGTGCTGGCTTGCGTTCCACTAAGTCGCTCGCAAGCCCAAGAGACTGGCTCGCCCAAATTTCACATCGACTCGCAACGCTTACAAGGCACGCTCGAAAAGCTCAGCGAGTTCGGTAAGAATCCCGAAGGCGGCGTGACTCGCCTCGGATACTCCGAAACCGACTTGGCTGCGCGAGAATACGTCACCAGCCTGATGAGGCAGGCGGGTTTGCAAGTGCGCGTGGATCCCGCCGGAAATATCTTCGGTTTGCGCCCGGGCTCGGAAAAGCTGCCGATCCTGCTGTTTGGTTCGCACATCGACTCGGTTCTTCACGGCGGAAACTACGATGGGGACCTCGGCAGTATGGGCGCCATCGAAGTGATCCACGCTTTAAATGATTTGAGCGTAAGAACGCGCCATTCACTGGAAGTCGTCATTTGGACGAATGAGGAGGGCAACCACTTCGGCCTGACCACCTTGGGCTCTGGCGTCGCCGCAGGACAGCTTGGACCTGAAATTCTCGATCGCGTGGATGATCAAGGACTTACCCTCGCCGACTGGCTGCGGCGTTATGGCCAGGATCCAGCGCATTTCGGCGACGCCCGCATACCGGCGGGAACGCTAGCAGCCTTCGTCGAACTGCACATCGAGCAGGGGCCGAACCTGGAAGAAAACAAAATCCCCATCGGCGTAGTACAAGGAATCGTCGGCCTCAAACGCTGGATGTGCACCGCGTCCGGTTTCGCCAATCACGCTGGTACCACACCCATGGATCGTCGCAAAGACGCCCTCGCTGCAGCTTCGAAAGACGTGCTCGCAGTGCGTGACGTGGTTCGCGCGGAACCCGGCCGTCAGGTTGGTACGGTAGGCTTTGTAAAGGTGGAACCTGGAGCCGCCAACGTCATCCCCGGCCGCGCCCAATTCCCCGTGGAACTGCGCGATCTCGACACGGCGGTCATTGACCGCATGTGGCACCGCATCCAGGAAAGATTCAAAACAATCGACAAGGAAGAAAACGTGGAAACAACTTGCATTCCGTTGGACGAAGCGGAACCCGCCAGTGCCGATCCAGCCGTGAAAAGCGCCATCTACGCTGCGGCAAAGTCTCTCGGCTTCGCCACCCTGGAGCTACCCAGCGGTGCCGTCCAAGACGCCCAAAAAATGGCCAGGATCGCGCCTATGGGTATGATCTTCGTCCCCAGTCGCGGCGGCATAAGCCATTCGCCCAAGGAATTCACATCCTGGCAAGACTGCGCCAACGGCGCCGAAGTCCTCTACCGTTCGATCTTGCTCCTAGATGAGCAGCTGAATCAGCGCTGATTGCATTGCTTCAGATTCTGTCCGCCATTGTGGGGGCGCTGCACGCCAACCCAACTCGACCCTGTCAACGCAAAGTAGAAATGTCCGGTTTTTCGCAAAGTAGAAATGTCCGCTTCCATGGTCTTCTCCAAGGGTGCTCGGCAGGCACATGGTATTTGGGTTTGCTTTTGGTTTTGGGTCTGGCCTTCTGTTCCGCGAGTCCTGGAGGCCGTAGGCCGGAAGGACTTGCGGATATTCGCACCGGTTCTGGGCAGGCCCGCAGGTGCAGATAGCGGCCTCGGTAGCGCAGCCAATGGCTTCCGTCCAATCGCCGTTCGATTTCTACCGCCGCTCCACGAAGCCCCGCACAAACTTCTCCCCGCACTAACCCCCAGCGATTTCCGTCCCAACTTACCGTGTGGTCCTGTGCCACTTTGCGGGCCACGCGCACACTCAAGATTTCCTGCAGGTGTTGTTCGTGCCCCAGTCGCCGATGGACATTCCGTGGATTTCGCGCGGCCACGGTAAAACGCTGCTCCCACTCGGGGAGAAACCGCATCTCCAGGAAATGATTTGCTCCCTGGATGCTGTCGATTCCCGCCAACCGCATCTCCTTCACCAGACGGTCCTGTAGGGTTTCAAACAGCCTCTCGATACGCCCTTTCGCTTGCGGACTATGGGCCGCGATCCATTCGATCCCCAGTTCGTTCAACGCTCGCCCAAACTGCGTTCGCAGCGGATCTCCACGGAGTTGTTCGGGAAGTGGCTGCGGGCCGGCCGTTCGAAAAATGCTGGCTTTATCGGTGTAATGGGCCAAGGGACGTCCATAGCGCCGCAACCAGCCCTCTAGAGTTCGCATGTTCTCTTCCGTGGTGTCGTGCTCGGTGAACCGGCCCCAGATGCGGCTGGTGGCATCGTCGATCAGGGCGATGAGCTGGCATGCCGGACCGCGATCCTCCAACCAGCGGAACGGAGAGCTATCCTGCATCACCAGTTCTCCGAAACAGGCTCTGCGCTCGCGCCACACATGCACGGCCTTGACGCGCTGCGAGCGCGGCCGCCACAAAGCTACCTTGGTCATCCACTTCCGCAGCGTCTCCCGGCTCACCGACAAACCCTCCTGGGCCAGGTGCTCGGCGGCCAGCGTGGGTCCGAAATCTGCATAACGCTGGCGCAGCCGCGCCAAAATCTTCTGCTCCAACTGGGCTGCCAGCTTGCGGTTCGAGGGCCGACCGCGTAGTCCGTGAACCAGGGCACTATACCCGCGCTCGCCAATCCGAAGCAGCATGCGCCGCACCTGGCGGTCGGTTACCTTCAGCCGCTCCGCTGCTGCTACCTGCGAAAGATGCTTCTGCGTGACTTCGTGCAACACTTTCAGGCGGTCCCGTTCTCGTTGACTCAAAGTGATTCGCTCCGTCTCCATGGGGCCCTCGGCCCTCCATGAAAACGGATATTTCTACTTTGCACAAACCGGACATTCTCATTTTGCGGCGACACAACCCAACTCGACCCCATTCTCGTCCTTCGTTGTGGTCCCCAGAGGGGACCATAAGCTACTCGTACCTAAGCGCCACGAGCGGATCGACCTGGGCCGCCCGCCGCGCCGGAATCCAGCACGCCACCATGCCTGTAAGCAGAAGCAACACGGTTACACCTCCCATGGTCAAGGGATCGTATGGCGAGACGCCCCACAACTGCGTCGCGATCAGCCGTGCTAGAAGCAGGCTCACGACCAGACCAATGACCGCGCCCAAACCCACCAATCGCACTCCCATGGTCACCACCAACCGCAGTACGTCCCACGCTTCCGCTCCCAGCGCCATGCGGATTCCAATCTCGTGCGTCCGTTGTGCCGCCGTGTACGCCAGCACGCTATACACGCCAATCGTCACCAGAATCAAGCCGACGCTGCCAAAGATCGCCATGAGCAGAAATCCGAAGCGCGGCCCGGCGTACGAAAACGAGTTGATGTAGCCCTCCATCGTTCCGGTCAGGGTCAGAGCCACGCCTCGGTCCGTCGCCCAGATTTCCTGCTGCACGGTTTTCAGCATCGACAACGGCTCTTGCGCCGTCCGCACCAGGATGCCCCGCTCTGCCGAACCTGTCACCGTGTACGGCACCCACAGCTCAGGCCGTATGGGGTCTTGCAGGCCGCTATTCTTTACATCCACCACGACACCGATTATTTCAAACCAGGCTTCCGGCAAGGGATCGGGAAATGTTTCAAGCTGCGCAATGTGAACCCGCTGGCCGATCGGATTGTCGTTCCCCAGGTAGCGCTTCACAAAGGTCTGGTTCACTACCGCCAGTTTCCGTTTTCCGTTGACTTCGGCTTCCGTGAACGCCCGCCCGTCCAGGAATTGAATCCGCAGCGTCGAGAAATAGCCTTCACTGCAAAGTTGAAACAGTCCGTTCCATTTCTCGGCGTGCGTTTTGCCCGCCACATCTACGTCGCTGCCGATCCCTCCGTAGGGCGGCAAAGTGCTGGTCTCCGTCGCTTCCGTCACACCCGGCAAAGCTTTCAACCGCTGCAGCAGCGGTTTGTAGAAACTCGCAATCTGGTCCGAGGTTTTGTAGCGGTCCCGCGGCAACGGAAGTCGAACGACGAGAACGTGGTCCGGCTGGAGCCCCAGATGTACGTCCCGCAAAGCCATAAAACTCCGCATCAGCAGACCAGCACCGGCAAGCAGCGTCAGCGAGAGTGCCACCTCCAGAACCACTACGGCGTTGCGCAGCCTATTGTGCTGCCCGCTTCCGCTTGTTCCCTTTCCGCTATCGCGCAAGGGATCATTCAGATCGCGGCGCGCCGCCTGCAACGCCGGCACCAATCCAAAGATTAGCGCCGTCAGCACGGCTGCGCACAGCGTAAAAGCCAGAACCGGCGCATTCAGCTGAATCACCGCTTCCGCTGGGACAATCTGTTTGGGCATCGCCGCGACCATCGACTTCAATCCTCCCCACGCGATCAACGCCCCCAATAGGGCCCCACCGAGCGCCAGGATTAGGCTCTCCACCAACAGTTGCCGGATCAGCCGCAGACGTCCCGCGCCCAGCACCGCTCGTATGGCGAATTCCTTCTCTCTTCCCGTTGCGCGCGCTAGCAGCAGGTTGGCTACGTTCCCGCACCCAATCAGCAACAGGAGCCCTACCGCCGCGAGCACGATGTAGAGCGTCGTGCGGAATTGCCCGACCACCAGATCGGTCAACGACTGTACTTGTACCGAAAAATGCTTCGGATAGTCCTTTGGGTATTTGGTCGCAAGGCGGTGGGCAATTACGTCCAAATCGGATTCTGCTTGCCGCAGCGAAATCCCCGGCTTGAGATGGCCCATGAAGAACCAATATCGCGGGAACCCGCTCAGTTGCGCGGCGTCGGCTCGCACCGGCTTCTCGGGGATCCACACATCGGCATCTCCCCAGCCGAACCTCGGCGGCATGACTCCAATCAACGTCCGCGGCACATTGTTGAGCACGAACGTCTTGTTCAGGATGCTCGGATCGGCGCTGAACTTATCGACCCACGTCTTATAGCGCAGCACAAAAACGGGTGGCGCTCCGGGTTCGTAGTCCGGGGCTTGCATCACTCGACCAACGAGTGCGGGCATTCCCAAGAACTCAAACGTGTTCGGGACCACGATTCCGCCGCGGAACAATTCGGTTCCCTCGCCTGACCGGTACAGCACGTCTTCTTGGGTATTTGCAATCACGCGGTCAAAAACGTGGTTCTGCTCCACGTAGTCCAGAAACTCTGGACCGGTATACCCTCCACGCCCGCCCTGCTCATTTTTTTCGGTATCGTGGATCTGTATGGACATGAAGCGTCCCGCATCCGTGTAGGGAAACGGCTCCATCAATACGTTTTGAATCACGCTGAAAATCGCTGTCGATGCCCCGATGCCCAGTGCGAGCGTGATTATCGCGACGGCCGTGAATCCGCGGCTCTTCCATAACGTGCGCGCTGCGTAGCGAATGTCTTGCTGAAGCGTCTGCAAGGTTGCGCCTCCCTCCGTGCGGCTGCAATCCGATCAGAGCGAATGCAGTTACATCTATGCATGCATCCTAAGCAACAAGCCCTGGCATGAGGCGAAGATCGGTTTGGCTATCTACTTTTACGAAGGTTCCCGGTGAAAGGTTCCGCGCAATCCAGCGCGCGGTTCTTCGAGAAATTCCGATGCGGCGCCCTCTCCTCGTGTTGCTCCTACGCTTGTATTAGCTCTTTAGGTACACAGGCGATAGACGAGGCACTGCACCAAAGGTTTTGCCTTGATCCTAGAATCACCGCACTACTCGTTCAATTGATATGAAATTGAGATTGAATTGATCGCACCGTGGACAAACTCAACATGGACGCAACAACCCCAACCAAATCCGTTCCTCCGCCGAAATCACCCAAAGTTCTCGTCGTGGATGTCGGCGGCACGAACGTCAAGATGCGAGCCACCGGGCAAAAGGAAGCTCTGAAAATCCCGTCGGGCCCAACCATGACCGCCACCAAAGCAGTCGACATCGTGAAACAGAACAGCCGCGGCTGGGATTTCGATCGGATCTCGCTCGGCTATCCTGGGCCCATCATCAACGGGCGTCCTCTACGCGAACCCCATAATCTTGGGGGCGGCTGGGTCGGCTTCGACTATCAGAAAGCCTTCGGCGTCCCCGTAAAAATCATTAATGACGCGGCTATGCAGGCCCTGGGCAGCTACAAGGGCGGCCGGATGTTGTTTCTCGGGCTGGGCACCGGCTTGGGATCCGCCATGGTTGTGGATGGCGTGCTTGAACCCATGGAACTCGCGCACCTGATGTATAAGAACGGCAAGACCTACGAGGATTACCTAGGCTTGCGCGGCCTCAAGCGCCTGGGCAAGAAGCGCTGGCGTAAGCACGTCGCCAAAGTTACCAAGATGCTCAAGACATCCCTTGGTGCCGACTACGTGGTCTTGGGCGGCGGCAACAGCAAAAAGCTCAAAGAGCTGCCTCCAGGTGCCGAATTGGGGGCCAATGAAAACGCCTTTCTCGGCGGGCTCCGTCTGTGGGGTCAAGGCGCCAAGCGGCCCGTCATCGTCGAGATCGGGTCAGGGAACCGCAAAGCTGGCACCTGAGGAGGCGCAAAGTCGCACCGGAGCGGTCTGAGACCCGGAAGGTAACGCCGAGTAACTGCCCTGGTAGAAACCCCAGGACAACTTCGAAGAACAAGGTATTGCAGGGGTTTGGAAGTTCTTTTCCCTTTTCGGGCAGGCCGCTCCCCAATCTCTTCCATTTCCTGAGGAAATCTGGGTCGACGCCAGCAACCTCATCAACCGGTGAGGGATCCTCTAGGCCGGGCCGCGGCGATCTCGGTACCAAGGTGCCTGTGATTAATGCGGGCGTCGCGCCCGATACCGTAGTCGCAAACCGCTGCATCGGCCTAGTCGACACCGATCCGAAGCGGTTCTGAACCCTAGGCCGTCGAATCCGCATAACATCTTGTTTTTCGAAAACTTACTCGCGTCCGGGAGCGACCTCCGCAGTGGTATCGCTGCCAGAGTTTGCCACTCTTCGGGAAGCCGGCATCACGGCCCGAGGCGCTCCAATCGGAGACGGATGCATCCCAAAGCGGTTACACATTCAGCCGAACGGCACCCCGAAAACCCGACGATACCGGACATAAAGCCGTCATTTCCCAACGAATTCCGACAACGACCCATTTCGGTACTTTGGTACTGCCCTTGCTCTCTGTCGGGCTAGAGGGGTCGTCATGTCCGAACCAACGTCATCGTTAACCAGCCTCTGCTGGTGTCAGGTTCCAGTACCTCACGAGCTTGAGGCGGAGTTGCTCTGCGTCCAGCACTTCCTTCTTGGCATCGAACACGATTGCGCCGAGCTGCGCCGCGAAACCGCCCAAGGCCGGACCAACGCGACTCGCCAATCCGAGATCGTCTCCTATGTGAAGACGACGGCGATGAAGCTGACGCAAGTAGCAACCGGCCGTGCACGCCTGACCGACGACTACAAGAAGCGAATCCTGACCACCTTTCTGACCTTGATGAACCTTCACGAGAGCCTCGACCGGGCCGCCAATCGCGCCCCTGGCATCCGGGAGTTACGCACGATCGCCGTGTCTAGCTAGTTCGTTCTCTGTTCCGCGCACCAACAATACCGGGTTTCTCATGGGCTTGTGGCCCATGGGCATACAGGTCCATGCAGGATTCCTCTAAGGTAAGTTACAGGACTTACCTGATTGTCACTTAGTTTCAGCGAGCTTAGCCTCAGACCACAAGAATCGTTCATAGCGAGACCGACCCTCGCTGACGGGCAGGTGCTGGTATCCTCACCGAACTAAGCACCTGTCCCCCCTCTTGTTCGATCCCAACTTGCAAGCAAACCAACTGTTGCCACGCTCTGACATCGCGCATAGGCACGTCTGGGCGGTCTTGCTGCTGTAGGTGTGCTTTTGCTAACGCGACACTTTTTAGAATTCATGGAACGTAGTAACATCGTGCTGCAGATAACCCTCGACACCGCGGTCTTAACGGAAACGCGTCGAGAACTTGTATGCATATGCAAATTGCGAATTACCGGCGCGTCGAAAGGCGTCGCTCTGCTCGCGTAACCCTGGCAGTGCCGCTCCGAGTGGACGGCCAGGCGTTGAACGGCGAAGAATTCATTATTCGCACGCACTCTCACACCGTCAGCCAGTTTGGCTGCATGCTCCCGCTCGACGCGGAACTTGCCCCCGACCAGACCGTGGTTCTGCTCAACGAAAACACGCGGCAATCGGTGCAATGCAAAGTGGTGACCACTCGCCGGAACCGGGACGGCCACAAATATTTCGGGCTGGAATTCCTCTCGCCCAACTCCAACTTCTGGCGCATGTCGTTCTGCAAGCCGGGTGCGCGTTCGCTCAAACGGCAATACGGTCCGAGTCGCGAATCCTCATCGCCGTCGTGGTGACAAAGCTGGCCTGTCGCTTCATTTTGATTCCAATCCGCATCGGCATTCCATAGCGCACTTGCGTCGCGCGATAGTTCCACCTCCTTGGCATCCGCCGGGATTTCTGCGGCGAGCCAGCGTCGAGCGCGGTCGTGGGAAGCGGGCGGCCACTCTCGCGAGGCGTGGTTAGGATGACGTCGCCGAGGCGTCCGAGTTGGATCACCAACGTGTGCATAACCGAAAAATCGTACGCTGGTCGACAGGCGCGCCAAAAAAGAGGCCGGAGCCGAGCCCGGCCTCCACTGGAAGTTAGGTTCCGGCCTACTAGGCGAAGACGTTGAGTTGACTGCCCGAATCGGGACTGCCGCCGACGATCTGCGCCTCGCTCGATTGAGCTTGGGCGATGGCTTTCTTGAGCACGTCGACGGAGGCGGTGACTGCCGTTCCCGCCGGGGCTTGACCGGTGGATTGATTGAGCAGGTTCAAGAGGTCTGCTCCATTTGCTAGGCTGATGGCGCTGACGGACATGGATTTCCTTTCCCGATAGGGTCGCGGTGTGACCAGGTCGCGCCGCAACCCTTCGCTAGTCCTATCGGCTAAGATTGAAGAAACCTTAGCAGGAGGCTCCGCGCGGGATACCGCGATCACTTTACGCCGCTCTTAAAAGGAGGTGTGCGCGCGTGATGCGCGGCGTTGATTTAAAGAGGCATATTTTTTGGTCGGGCTTAATCCGCCGCGAGATTTTCTCGTAGGACAATAACCGGGCCTTTGGCTGATCTACAGCTCAGTCGCAGACTCCTTTTCTGACCTAACCCAGCCATCAAAACGAAGTCGGCGAAGGGAAACGACGCCAATAGAGCGGTTGGTGGTCGTGCCTCTATGCAGTGGTATCAAGATGCAGAAAAAAACTCTAAATCCGAAGGAGTAACTCAAGAGCAAATGGAACTCGGGAAAATGAAGCAGTTGGAGGGCGGGAAAAAGGCGTCGATCGTCGAGCCATTGTCGGGGCGTGGGCCTTGCGGCTTAGGCGTGGCTGAGTGGCGTTGCTCGGTGGGAAACCGGGGGTACTCAACGTTAGCGAACAAGTGCGCTTGCGGCGACCGAGTCTTGTGAATCAAGACCGGTTGCCGTGTCGTTGTAAATCAATTCAAGAGGCCTTTCATCTGGCTGCTGATCATCTCGCGTGCCGTGTCGGCCGGAATCAGACGTTCTAGCATGCCGAGATCCGCGTCGATGATGATGTCCTTGTCGGTGACCTCTACCGTGCCTTTGATTGGTGTGCTAAAAAATCCCATTTTGGCGGTGAGTGAAAAGGTAAGCGTGTTCCCCTGCCAGCTCTTTTGCTGATCCGCGATTTTAACCTTGGGGAGGCCGGGTCCTTGAAACAGTTCGTCGAAGGAGCGATCGACGGATTGTACGACTTCCTGTTTCGACCGATTGTGCTCGACGCTGATGCGCATGCTTGTGTGCCCTCGTTCAAAGAATACACCCGGGCGGCTGACGGTAGAGACCGATCTAAAGATCGGCCGCTGCAGGGAGCGACTAGAATAATCTAGGTGGCCGAGTGCGGGAATTTCACCCAGGCGGCGTTTTGTTTGGACGAATCCAGGACTGCAGCTATGAATTGGACTCCGGCGACGCCGTCATCGACTGTGGGAACCAGAAGGGATTCCGCCGCCGGCGGACGGTTGGCTTGGTGGGCAGCGATTTGTTCAGCCAGGTCGGTATAAAGCTGAGCGAAGGCCTCGAGATAGCCTTCGGGGTGGCCGGACGGAATGCGGCTGGCGTGCTTAGCGGAGGGGGTTGCGCCGGCGCCGTTGCGGGTGAGAGTCATCGTCGGCTTGCCGTATTGGCTGAAGTCGAGATAGTTGGGATTTTCCTGGGACCAGTCGAGGCCGCCTTTTTCACCGTAGATGCGGAGCCGGAGATTGTTTTCATTACCTACCGCTACCTGGCTGGCCCAGAGCATACCGCGCGTGCCGCCTTGGTAGCGGAGAAGGACTTGGACGTTATCGTCGAGGCGGCGGCCAGGGACGAAGGTCGAGACGTCGGCGGCTACTTGCTCGGCGCTGAGGCCACTCACGAAGCACGCGATGTTGTAGGCGTGTGTGCCGATGTCGCCTAGCGAACCTGCCGGGCCGCTTTGCGCTGGGTCGGTGCGCCAGACGGCTTGTTTCTGGCCGGTGGTTTCGAGCGGGGTGGTCAACCAGTCCTGGGCGTATTCCACTTGTATGAGGCGAATGTGGCCTAACTCGCCGGCGGAGATCAGTTCTCGCGCTTGGCGGATAGTAGGGTAGCCGGTGTAGTTGTGGGTCAAGCCGAAGACCAGACCGCTCTTCTTTACGATTTGCGCCAGGGCCAGGGCGTCATTGACTGTCGTCGTGAGCGGCTTGTCGCAGATTACGTGGATGCCGGCCTCGAGGAACACCTTTGCTGGGGCGAAATGAAGGTGATTGGGCGTGACGATGGAGACGGCATCGATACGGTCGGGACGCTTCGATTCGGCGGTCGCCATTTCGGCGAAGCTTCCGTAGGCCCGGTCTGGCGCTATGTGTAGGTCTTGCGCGGCTTTGCGGCTTTTCTGGGGGTCTGAGGACAGGGCGCCCGCTACGAGTTCGTAGCGGTCATCGATGCGCGCTGCTATCCGGTGGACGGCTCCGATGAAGCCGCCGGGGCCGCCGCCGACCATTCCCAGGCGTAGCCGGCGGTTTGACTTCGTGGTGGTGCTTGCGTCGATGGTCATAGGCTTATCCTAATTGAGTTTGTTTTTAGGCACCCGCCACGGTCGGCAGCCGCTACGTGCACAGACCCTCGCGGCGCAGGAGTTTTCGTTGCGCTTGACGATTGCATGAGTTTACGTCAAGCCCAACATGCGCCGGCTGGCGGCTTGGTCGGCGCCGGAGCTAGCGAAATCGTCGAAGGTGGTGCTGGCGGCTTGGATGATGTGGCGGGCGATAAAAGGGGCACCTTCGGCGGCGCCTTGTTCGGCGCTCTTGATACAGCATTCCCATTCGAGCACAGCCCAACCCGGAAAGCCGTACTGCGTCAGCTTGGAAAAGATGGCCGCGAAATCGACTTGGCCGTCACCCAGGGAGCGGAATCTTCCGGCGCGATCGATCCAGGATTGAAAGCCGCCGTAGACGCCCTGACGGCCTGTAGGACGAAACTCGGCATCCTTGACGTGAAACATCTTGATGCGCTCGTGATAGAGGTCGATGTATTCGAGATAGTCGAGCTGCTGGATGACGAAATGGCTGGGGTCGTAGAGGAGGTTGCACCGAGGGTGATTGTCGAGCCGCTCCAGAAACATTTCGAAGGTGATGCCGTCGTGGAGATCTTCGCCGGGGTGAATTTCAAAGCAGAGGTCGATGTCGGCTTCGTCGAAAAGGTTCAGGATCGGACGCCAGCGGGCAGCTAGCTCGTCGAACGCGGTCTCGACGAGGCCGGCGGGGCGCTGTGGCCAGGGGTAGAAATAGGGCCACGCCAGCGCGCCGGAAAATGTCACGTGGGCGTTCAGGCCGAGATTGGCAGAGGCTTTGGCGGCGAATTGCAATTGCTCGACGGCCCACTGCTGGCGGGCTTTCGGATTGCCGCGGACTTCCGCTGGCCCGAATCCGTCGAAAGCGATGTCATAAGCGGGATGCACGGCCACGAGCTGACCCTGGAGGTGTGTCGAGAGTTCGGTGATCGCCAGGCCGTGATTGGCGACGATGCCGCGGACCGCGTCAGCGTAGGTTTTGCTTTCCGCGGCGCGCTTGAGATCGAACAGGCGCGCGTCCCAGGTGGGAATTTGCACGCCTTTGTAGCCGAGCTTGGCGGCCCAAGCGCAGATACTGTCTAGCGTGTTGAAAGGCGCGTTGTCACCCGCAAATTGAGCGAGGAAGATTGCTGGTCCCTTGATTGTTTTCATTCGTCTTCAGCTCCAACCTGCATCCACGGTGAAATCCTGGGCGGTGCATTTTGATGCGGCGTCCGATGCGAGAAACAGCGCCATATTCGCGATGTCTTCTGGAAGGACGCGCGCGTTCAGACACTGACCGTTCATTACGTCCCGCTCAAACTCTGGCGTATACCACAACTTAATCTGGCGCTCGGTCCAGACGGCTCCGGGAGAAATGGAGTTCACGCGTATTCCGAAGGGGCCGTACTCGCGGGCTTGCGTGCGGGTCAAACCGATGACGGCTGCCTTGCACGCACTATAAACCGGCAGGGCTGCGTCTTTCAGCCGCCAGACGATCGAGCCCAAATTGATCATGGCCCCGCCGCCGAGGCGCTTCATCTGGTACGCGACCGCTTGCGAGGCGAAGAACATGTGGCGGAGGTTCACGGCGACGCGGTTGTCCCAATAGGAGTGCGTGACCGCGTCGAAAGCGTGACGGTCGTCGCTGGCGGCATTGTTAATGAGCACCGCGATGTCGCCAAGCTCGGAACTTACTTTTTCAATAGCGGTTTGTAAGGCAGGAATGTCACAGACATCGCACGGGACAAAGGTGGGCGCATTGCCGGTTTCTTTTGTAACGCGTTGAACCAGTGCCTGGCTGGTTTCCTCGGCGATGTCGACAAAGGCCACCCGCGATCGCTGCTGCGCGAACGCCTGCGTGAAGGCCGCTCCGATGCCGCTGCCGCCGCCAGTGATGAGAATGGTTTTGGCGGCAAGGTCCGGATAGGTCGGTAGGCGAGTTTCCATAGTGTCGTCGCTCGCGGGGCTCTCGGCGCGCCGGGTCATTTCGGCGAACCGCTACTTTACCGATTCATCGTTTCAAAGGAAAGCTCTGAAGCAGCCGCGGCAAAACGAACCGGAAGAATTGATCGGAATCGGAAGCGAGACACGCCGAAGCGTTGGGCGTGCCGTCGCCGACGCGGGTGTTGCCATCCTTCTCCACTGTGACCCGCAGTGGCGTGACCGGACAAAGAGCGGGATCGAGGACGTAGGCGACCGCCATCACGTCAAACAGGGTTGGAGTCTGTTGACCCCATTCGTGGTAGAGCAGCGCAAGGGCATCGGTGAGCGGAGTGCCCTGGCGGAATAAAAGTGCGCGCTTTTCCTCATCGAGTTTTAGCTGCGTGGAGTCGAGCGGCATCATGAAGATGGGGGTGCCGCTGACGAAAAGCTTTTGGGCAGCGGCCACGTCGCTGTAGATGTTGTACTCCGGCTCGGGGCCGCGATCGGGTGCGTAGCCCAGATCACCGTAGCCTTTGTGAATCGAACCGCCCATCAAAACCACTCGCTTCAACTTTTTGAAGGTGGCGGCATCGCGATCGATGGCCGCTCCGATGTTGGTCAACGGACCGATGGCGACGAGGGTGATCTCGGCGGGATACTTGCGAATGCTGTCGAGGAGAAAATCCACTGCCGCAGGATGCGCCTTCACGTCCACGCCAGCTTCGGCCCAGCGCGCTTGAGAAAAAGGCGTCTTGCTCTGCGTGCGGATGCCTTCACCGACGGGGATGGTTCCGTTACCAGTCTCGGCGAGGAAGCGGTCCACAAGACGCGCGCGGAGTTTGGTGTCGCCCCAAGCGGTGGTGACGCCGAGGATTTCGACTTCCTGACTGGTGAGGGCGAGACCAAGGGCAAAGGCGTCGTCTACGTCGTCGCCGATGTCGGTGTCGATGATGATTTTTGTTTTTGCCGCGGACGCCGGCGGCATGCTCGGCGCAGAGGAACCCGCGGACTGAGCGCGAAGCGTTGGGGCGGCGGCGAATAGCAGAATCGCGGCGGCGCGGGCGGCGCGAACGTGAAACTTTTTCTGCGTTGTGATCAACATACTGGCCGCGGGGAGTATCACCCCTGGCGAACATTTGCGCAAGAAGCTTCGGATTGCCGTGGCGTCGGAGGGAGCAAAAGTTGTGGCCAGTCGGCGGTGTTCATCTCCGGCCGAAGGGCTTGAGCGTAGAGGTCGCCGACTGTACGCGGGATAGGTAGCGGTTGTACGCTAACCGTGCCGAGACGGGACTGGACCTAACAACCGGTCGCATCCGGACAATCACATCAGGACTGGATGGTCTTCCTTGACAGATTCTTTGTCTAGTTCAGAAGTTAAAGAACTCACCAAAAAATATACCTACGGGACGTGGCGCCGGCAAAAAGGCTGGAACCCGATTCACGTGGTCGATGCCGAAGGCTGCTACTTTACGGATGCGGATGGAAAGAAGTATCTCGATTTTTCCGCGCAGTTGATGTGCGTGACGCTGGGCCACAAGAACAAGGCGGTCATCCAGGCGATCCAGGATCAAGCGCGCGACCTGGCATACGTGGGGCCGGGCTGGGCGACGACCATTCGGGCGGAGCTAAGTAAACAGCTAGTGGAAGTCTTGCCGCGCGGCCTGGACAAATTCTTTTTTACCACGTCGGGGACCGAAGCGAACGAAGCGGCGTTTAAGATCGCACGCATGGTTACCGGTAAGACCAAAATTATTTCGCGCTATCGTTCGTACCACGGATCGACGATGGGTTCGATCGCGGCGACCGGTGATCCGAGGCGCTGGGCGATGGAGCCGGCGGGCAAAATACCCGGGGTGATCTTCGCGCCCGAAGTGAATTGCTACAAGTGCCCGCTGCTGCACGAGTATCCGGGGTGCGGCATCGCCTGCGTGGAATACATCGAACACATGATCGCGAACGAAAGCGATGTGGCCGCAGTGATTATCGAGCCGGTGGTGGGCACAAATGGCGTTTTGATCCCCCCGAAGGAGTATCTGCCGCGGTTACGGGAGATTTGCAATCAGCATGAGGTGCTGTTGATTGCGGATGAAGTGATGACTGGTTGGTGCCGCACCGGGAAGTGGTTTGCCGTAAATCATTGGGGTGTGGTGCCGGACATTTTGACGACCGCCAAAGGAATCACGAATGCGGCGATTCCGCTAGGTCTCTGTGCGACTTCAGAGAAGATCGCGAGTTACTTCGATGACCATTTCTTTTCGCACGGCCATACCTATGAAGCTCATCCTTTGACGCTGGCGCCTGCCGTGGCTTCCATTGCGGAAATGAAACGGCTGAATCTCGCGGCACGCGCGGTTGAGCTGGGTGCGTACATCGCGCCGAAGCTGACTGAATTGAAGCAGCGACATCCTTCGATCGGCGAGGTTCGCGGTATTGGAATGTTCTGGGGCGTCGAGCTGGTCCGGAATCAGAAGACTAAGGCGCCGTTTAATACCATGAAGGACAAAGTCGCCGGCACACCGCTGCTGGTGGACAAAGTCGCTGCGCGCATGATGAGCAATGGCGTTTACCTGCAGGCTTGGATGAGCCACTTCGTAATTGCGCCGCCGCTGATTGTGACGGAAAAAGAGATCGACCAGGGCCTGGCGGCGTTTGATGAGGCACTGAGCATCGCGGATCAGGAAGTCGAAGCGTAGTTGCGGCGACATCCCGTTAAGTGCGACGCCATTTGAGGCTTCCACCGCGGACAAAACAGGCAAGGTTTATTGATTCACGCCGCTTGCTAGAATTCCACCATCGACCACCAACAGGTGACCGGTGACGAAACTCGCAGCGTCGGAAGCCAAGAAAACGGCTGCGCCTACAAGCTCTTCCAGTTTTCCGAAGCGGCGCATGGGCGTGCGCATTAGGAATTCCTGTCCACGCGCAGTGCCATCGAGAAGCGCGGCGTTCAGATCCGTTCGAAGGACGCCTGGCACGATCGCGTTCACGCACACATCGTGGCGAGCCCATTCGATGGCTAGGGACTTCGTCAGCGACGCCACGCCGGCTTTGCTTGCCGAATACGCAGCTACTTCGTACAAAGCGACGAAGGAAGACAGCGAAGCGATGTTGATGATGCGGCCACGCTTGCGGTCGATCATGTGACGCCCAAAAACTTGGCAGGCGCGCAGCGTGCCGTTCAAATTGGTGGCCAGGATGTTGTTCCACTCGGATTCCGGCAGATCGAGTGTCGGCGTGCGCTTGGTGGTGCCTGCAGAGTTGACGAGGATATCGACGGCTCGAAACTCGGTGACGGCGGCCTGCAAGAGCGCACCCAGGCTGGCTCGATCGTTTACGTCGGAAGGAACGGCCAGGGATCTGCGGCCTATTTTCTTGATTTCAGCGGCGGCGGACTCAACAAGCTCCGCGCGGCGGCCTGTGGGGACGACATTGGCGCCGGCTTGCGCCAGGCCTTTGGCAATCGTCAGGCCGATACCGGACGTTCCACCGATCACTACCGCGGTCTTTGAGTCTAGGTCGAGCGCAGGATATCCCATCGAGTGAAGCCTCTTCGGTATGCGATTCAAAGCTCGAAAAGCATTCTGCGGAAAGCTTTCGGCAGCGCCGAGTTTACGAGCTGAAATGATTTCCCGCAACCTACCGCGAGCCCGCGTCATACTTTCTATTTTGGTGACTCTGGCCTGACTTCAAGGTAGTCCAGCGCAGCGCGTTCATCGCGGTCCGGAATCCCCTCAATGCGGATCTGCTCTCCGGGATGCAGCTCGAGGCCGTCGATGCGACGACGCGTGGAGGAATCGCTGCCAATTCTCGTGGCTGGCAGTTGATCGTTGGCCACCCAATGATCGACTAGCTTGTCCCCGACGAACACACTAAATTGCGATTCGCCATTTTTCTGGTCAAAGTAGACAACATCCAATGCGTAGCGGCCGGCGTCACCCGTGAATGAGAACGAGGCGGAGCAGCCTTGCAACTGCGTGCACTCGATGGCTTTGCCACCCGAAGCGTTCTCCCACGGCGCCACGTCGACCGCGGCGTACCCTTGCAATTGCATTGCTTCAGCCTCGATGCGATTCGGAAAGCGCCCCGCGCGCCCTTTCGTATCGGTGATGCCGGACTTGCTCAGGAAATAGTTGCAAATCGCGTCCCGCCAGACGATGGCGTGGCCCGCCTGATATTCCAGGCGTGCCAACACGTCGGCATAACGCTCAGTGTCCACATGCCCCTCGAGAGTCTTCCACTGGTGGACGAATTCGTCGACCCGCGCAGCGCCTTCATAGTGCGAGTCGTAGATATGCTGGATCACCGTCTTCCCGGAATGTAGGACGTGTTCGTAGGAAACGTGGTGAAAGAACAGGAGCAATTCGTCTGGGGTGGTCGCGAGTGATTCGTAAATTCGCGCCACGGGCTCGCGATACTGACCGACAAAGCCGGTTCCGGTCGCTACCGTGCGGTCCATGCCGATGCCTTTTTTGTCGGCGCGGTGCCATTGGCCCCAGCCGTTATCTTCCGACGATTCGATGCCCGGTCCGTAGTGACTGCCTAGAATATCCGTCAGCGTTTGCGCGCCGAGCGGGCCCGTATAGCTTTCGTAGGCAGGCCAAGACGCGAGCTGCATGTCCACGATCGTGCTCACAACCAGCGGATCGTTTCCGAACGTCAGGCGCGTCCACTCCTCGGCGATCGCCCGCGGACTCAGGTCTGGATTCCAAGCCAGGCGGCCGAACGCATAGAGATTGGCCATCGCCAGCGGGTGCGCCAGCCAGTTTTTATCAAGGCCGGCATTCACGATGCCGACGAAGCCGCCGAGTGGACGATGAAATGTTTTGCCGGACGCGAGATCCTTGGCTGGAGTTCTGTCTGCGCCGGCGTGCATGTCGAAATCGAGCACCTCTTTCCACATCGGATCCAGAAAACAAAGATGACGTTGCTGGCCGGTATATTCTTGGGTGATTTGCAGTTCGATGGCTTCGTTTGTTTTCTCGAGTGCGCTGAACAGCGGAGATACTGGTTCGCGGGCCTGGAAATCGATGGGACCGTGTTTGATTTGGACGATTACGTTGTCATCGAACTGGCCGTCGAGCGGGTGGAAATTGTCGTAGGCCGCTTTGGCGCGATCATTCTTGGGGTCCCGCCAATCGAGATGATGGTTGTAGACAAAGGCGCGATAGAAAACGATGCCGCTGTGCGGTCGGAGCGCGCGAGCGATCACATTGGCGGCGTCCGCCGGCGTGCGATGGTAGGTCGAGGGACCCAGGCGCCCTTCGGAGTCCGCCTTCACGACGAAACCGCCAAAGTCGGGGATGAGGCGATAAATTTCGTCCGTTTTCTTTCGCCACCATTCGGCCGAACGCGGGTCCAAAGGGTCAAATGTATCTAGGCCTCCGATAAGCTTGGGACTGCCGAGATCGACGGCAATCGAGAGGCGAATGCCCCAGGGACGGAACACATCAGCTACGCGAGCAAGTTGTGGCAGGAAATCGGGTGTGAGAGCGCGCGGGTTCGCGTTCACGTTGTTGATGGCGCAGCCGTTGACGCCGACCGAAGCTAGCAGGCGTGCGTAGTCGCGAACGCGCGTCAGATCGTCGCGAACATTGCCGTTCTCGAAAAAGATGGAGCGGCCGGCATATCCGCGTTCGATGCTCCCGTCGAGATTGTCCCACTGGTTGGCCCAGCGGATCGGCGCGTAGGGCTGCTGGATTTCGTCGAGTGACGCGGCGTTTTCGCCGTGAGCGATTTTGCTGAGTAATGCGAAGACGCCGTAGAGGACGCCGCGGTCTGTACCGCCCGCCACAATGAGGCGATCGAAGCCGTCGAGCTTGGTGGATTTGAGCCAAAATCCTTCAGCGGCCAGTTCCCTGCGCGCACGAAGATCGACGCCCTGGTCACGAAGATCCTTGATCGTGCCCAGGATAATTGCTGGTCCGCCCCCTCGGCGCGGAACACCCGCCAGAGTTACACCCAACATTCCTTGAAATCCGCGTATCAGTTCCTGCAGTGCGGATCGCAAGACGAGGGAGTCTCCCGCGGCGATTGCATTCGACGGCAAACCATCGTATTTGCGAGCAAGAGCTTTTTCGAGTGGCGCATACCGTAGCCAAGCTTCATATCCTGTTTCGGCGCCAGTGCCAATTGCATCCGTAGCTGTGAAAACAGAGAACGCGATGATCGCGGCAAGTAGACGAAGCTTCATGGATTGACTCGCTAGCCGAATCATAGCCATTGCATCTCCAGCGGACGCCAAAATCTAACACGACTTGCGCGAATGCATTTGCCCATTCGTGGGCGAGAATGAAATTTATTCTCACAAGGATGCGGTTGTGGCACTCTTGCGCGTGAACTTCCGGCGTGACTTGACGGCTCTGGAGAAGGATTCGCAACAATGAAAATTGTGGACGCGAAAGTGATTGTGTGCTGCCCGGGGCGAAATTTCGTCACGTTGAAGATTGTCACCGAGGACGGTATCCACGGCCTGGGCGACGCGACGCTAAATGGACGCGAGCTCGCCGTCGCTTCGTACCTGACTGACCACGTGGTGCCGCTGCTGATCGGCCGCGATGCGCGCCGGATCGAAGATCTTTGGCAGTACTTGTATAAAGGTGCGTATTGGCGGCGCGGACCGGTGACCATGTCGGCGATCGCTGCCGTGGATACCGCGTTGTGGGACATCAAGGCCAAGAGCCTGAATACCCCTCTGTATCAATTGCTCGGCGGTGCCTCGCGCGAGGCCGTTCTGGTTTATGGGCACGCGAGCGGCGCAGACGTTGAAGAAACAGTACAAGCAGTGGCGAAGTATATCGGACTCGGTTACAAAGCCATCCGCGCACAGTCAGGAGTTCCGGGTCTTGCCAGCACCTACGGCGTGGGACGCGGTTCGCCCTACTATGAACCCGCTGAGAAAAATGCTCCCCCTGAAAATCGCTGGTCTTCAGAACAATATCTGAATTTCGCGCCGCAGCTTTTTTCAAGATTACGCAAAGAGTTCAGGCCGGAGGTCCACCTTCTGCATGATGCGCACCACCGATTGACGCCCATCGAGGCGGCCCGCCTGGGTAAAGAGCTAGAGCCATTCCACATGTTCTGGCTTGAGGATCCAACGCCCGCCGAACTGCAGGAAAGTTTTCGACTCATTCGCAAACATACGACCACTCCTCTGGCGGTAGGCGAAGTATTCAACACCATCTACGATTGCCAGCAACTCATTCAGGAGCAGTTGATCGACTACATTCGAACGACGGTCGTCCACGCCGGTGGTGTCACCCACCTGAAAAAAATCGCGAGTTTGGCAGAGATGTATCAGGTGCGGACCGGCTCGCATGGGGCCACCGATCTAAGCCCGGTCTGCATGGGCGCTGCATTGCACTTTGACCTGAGCGTGCACAATTTCGGAATTCAGGAGTACATGAGGCATTCCGTCGAGACCGACCAGGTATTCCCGCATTCTTATTCGTTCAAGGATGGCTTGATGCATCCGGGCGACACGGCAGGTCTTGGCGTTGACATCGACGAAACTCTGGCCGCGCAATATCCCTACCAACGCGCGTACTTGCCAGTCAATCGAAAGCTGGATGGAACCATGCACAGCTGGTAGATGGCGTTTCGGCGCGACGAAACCAAACTCAAACGCGCGCGGTCGGAACATCATGCGCTTCGGATGTGCTAGGAAGTTCGAGTCCCAGATACCGGTGCGCGTTCCCGAAGCAAATATTCCGGATCGCGGAGCCCACGAGTTCCTTATCGTTGGGCAGCTCGCCTCTTTCGACTTCCTGCCCCAGCAGATTGCAAAGCACACGACGAAAATATTCGTGGCGCGGGAAGGACATGAACGATCGCGAGTCGGTCAGCATGCCAATAAACCTCGGGAACAAGCCATTATTCGAAAGCGCGTTCATCTGCCATTCAATAGCTTCCTTTTGATCGAGGAACCACCATCCGCTGCCGAACTGGATCTTTCCCGGGATCACGCCGTCTTGAAAGCTTCCAATGACTGTCGAGAAAACATAGTTGTCCGCGGGGTTGACGTTGTAGAGGATCATTTTCGGCAGCGCGTTTTCCTGGTTCAGCAAGTCGAGATACGTGCAGAGCCTTTCCGCCTGATTCCAATCACCCACGACGTCATAGCCGGTGTTCGGTCCTAATTGCTTGGTGGCCCGAGTGTTGACGTTGCGCAGTGCACCCAGGTGTAACTGCTTCGTCCAATCCTTCTCCGCATCCAACCGCCCGAAGAACATCATCAGGAACGACGCAAATTGCTCATGCTCCACCGGGGTCGCAGCCCTACCCGCGCGAGCCTTGGCAAAAATAGCTTCGGCTTGCGACTCGGTGCAGGAAGTCGCGTGACACTGCGCCAAGCCGTGATCCGAAAGTCTGCCACCATTCGCATGAAAAAAATCGTGACGTTGCTTGAGAGCATCCAGGAAATCGCGCAACGAAGAAACCGCTACCTTGCTGGCTCGCTCGAGGCGATCGATCCAGGCGTTGAACACTTCCGGTTGATGAACCAGGAGCGCCGCGTCCGGCCGAAACGTCGGATACATTCTAAATCCAGCGGCGGACTTGGCGACGGCTCGATGATGTGCCAGGTCGTCGCACGGATCATCGCTCGTGCAAAGTGCGCGAACGTGGAATTTCCTGAGAATTCCCTGCGCTGTAAGGTCCCCATTTTGGAAACGATCGTTCGCCCGCTCCCAGATTGAGGGCGCTGTCGACTCGTCCAGGAGCTCGTCGATTCCGAAGTATCGCTTCAGTTCGAGGTGCGTCCAGTGGTAGAGCGGATTGCGTAAGGTAAACGGAACCGTCCGGGCCCAGGCGAGGAATTTTTCGTACGGCGCAGCATCACCTGTAATACACGATTCGGGAATTCCATTCGCGCGCATCGCCCGCCACTTGTAATGATCATCTTCGAGCCAGGGCTCGAACAAATTGCGGAAGCGCCGGTCCGTAGCGATGTCGGATGGCGACAGGTGGGAGTGGTAGTCGAGAATGGGTTCCTGCCCGGCGTAGGTGTGATAGAGGTTCCTAGCTGTCTCAGAATGCAGCAGGAAGTCATCATGGATGAAATCCATCGATCGCGCTCCAGCGGCTGTATTTTGCAGTGGCGACGGTTCCACTAAGCGCTCGCGGAGGCGCTCAGGCCGGCGTACCAGCGCGGGCCGCATAACCGGTGCCCGCCAAGAACATGATATCGCACGGACGCTTCGTTGCTATCGGACCCCGGTGAGTACGTCAATCGTCAACTGGTCCAGACGCTCGTAGGGCAAGCGCTTCTTCACGATCAGGTCTTTGTCGAAGGAATGGGCCAGCAAGGCGGACGCGCTGTTTTTCGAATAAGCACCCAGTTTTGGTGCGCCATTGGAGTACGAACTGACCTCTTTAAGAATCGCCTGAATTTCCTTGTCGGCGTTCCAATGCGCGGCCTTCTCTTTGAAAACCAGGTAGTTGCGCATGCAGCCGCGCGCAAAATCTTTTACTCCCTCGAAGTCTTCAGTGCGGTACGCGTGGGCATCAAAATGGCGCGGCCCCGCATAACCAACATCCTCAAGGAATTTCACCAGCCAGAACGCCGCTTTAATGTTCACGGAACCAAACCGCAGATCCTGATCGAAGCGCCCGGGCATCTGATCGTTGAGGTCGATGTGAAAAAGCTTCCCTGCTTCCCATGCTTGGGCGACACCGTGCAGAAAATTCAGACCGGCCATCTGCTCGTGCGCGACTTCGGGATTGACTCCCACCATTGCAGGGTGATCGAGCGTGGCGATAAAACCTAGATAGTGACCGGTAGTCGCCATGTAGATGTCGCCGCGCGGCTCATTGGGCTTGGATTCCAGGGCAAGCTTGAATCCGTATTTTTGGTCAATATTGTACTCGCACAAATAGTTGACGGCTTCTCGCAGGTGTTTAATGGCATCGTCGGCGCGGCGGCAGGCGTCAGTCTCGACTCCTTCGCGCCCGCCCCATAAAACGAATATCTTGGCGCCGAGTTCCGCGCCGAGGTCCATCGCGCGCATCGTTTTTTGCAGAGCGTACGCGCGAACCTCTGGGTCGTTCGCTGTGAACGCGCCGTCGCGGAATATGGGATGAAAGAACAGGGACACCGTGGTCATCGGTACGACCAGCCGGTGTTGTTCGCAAGCCTTCTTGAAGTCGCGCACGATGGCGTCGCGTTCCGCACAGGTTGCATCGATCGGCACTAAATCGTTGTCGTGAAGGTTGACGCCCCAAGCTCCGACTTCGCCAAGCATGGCCACAATATCCTGCGGCGAAATAACCGGCCGAACAAAATCTCCGAACGGATCGCGCCCGCGATTTCCCACGGTCCACAGCCCGAACGAGAACTTGTCTTCAGGCTTTGGCTGGTACGAATCATTCCTCGACATCAAAGGCCCCCCCGTATTCCCTTTGGTCTCCCGTAGCATCCCTCGACGAAATGCCACTACGCACTGAAAATGGACTTCATCGCTGGATAAATCCGCTGATACGCTGCGTAGTTTTTCTCCATCACTTCGGCGTTCGCAGGGTTGGGCCGGATTCGCTCGACTACGCGTACCACCGAATCGCAAGCGGCATCCACCGATCGCCAGATCTTCGCACCGACCCCGGCGAGAATGGCTGCGCCATACGCGGCTCCCTCTTCCGCCTCGACGATTTCAACTTCGTGCCCGTACACGTCCGCTTGAATCTGCCGCCAGAGCGGAGATCGTGCTCCTCCACCGCCCAGACGGATGCTCTTTACCGGGACCTTCATTTCACCGAAGATCGTGAACGTGTCTTTCAAGCTGAACGCCACCCCTTCCAGAATGGCGCGCACGACGTGGGCCCGGGTATGCGATGCCGTTAAGCCAACCAGAACGCCCCGAGCTTCCGCATCCAGGTGTGGTGTGCGCTCACCCATCAGATAGGGCGCCCACAGGAGACCGTCGGCACCGGCGGGGACCGTAGCCGCTTGCGCCGTGAGTCTTTCATAGGGATCAACGCCTGGCTTCGAAGGTGAACACTCGAAGCGATCGCGGAACCAACGCAGCGACAAACCGGCAGCCTGGGTCACTCCCATCACGTGCCAACGACCCGGGATTGCATGGCAAAACGTGTGTAATCGGCCTCGCGGATCGAGCGCCGGACGATCGGTCGCCGCAAAAACTACTCCCGACGTCCCAATCGTGGCACTCACGGCCCCCGCCGCGACAATTCCCATGCCGGTTGCTCCGGCGGCTTGATCCCCCGCTCCCGCAACAACCGGCGTTCCCGCAGCCAATCCCGTGGCTTGTGCGCCTACGCCGGAGATCCTCCCGCAAATGTCCGGCGATTCGAATACGTCAGGCAACAAGGACATATCGATTTCCGCTGCGCGCAGCACTTCAGCAGACCACTTGCGCCGCGCCACATCCATCATCAATGTGCCGGAAGCATCCGCTACGTCGATGGCCCGCTCGCCCGTCAGCCGGAATCGCACGTAGTCCTTCGGCAACATGACGGAGCGGACCCGTTTCCAATTCTCCGGTTCGTTCTCACGCACCCACAGGAATTTGGTCAGTGTGAAATTCGGTAACGCGGGATTGCACGTCAGTTGAATTAGTCGTTCGGCGCCAATTCGCTCGTTCAGTTCCTTACATTGCTTTTCGGTGCGCACGTCGCACCAGATAAGCGCCGGACGTACCACTTCCCCGGCGGCGTCCAGCATCACGGCCCCATGCATCTGGCCCGAAAATCCGACGCACGAAATCTGATCTCCGCGTAGGTTTCCGCCCGCAAGAACGTTCCGAACGGCTACTCCGGCAGCACGCCACCAATCTTCCGGACGCTGTTCGGCCCACCCGATCTTGGGCGAGGCGAACGGCTCATGCTCCTCCGTCGCCGATGCGACGATTCGGCCGCTGTCATCGACAATCAACGCGCGAGTGCCGCCGGTACCGACATCGATTCCGAGAACATACGAGGGCATGATTCAGTCCTGAGGGGTCGCGAAACAATGCGATCCAATTGAGCTGGCAGCAGTGCTCTCTAAGGTGTATGTGACGCGCACCGGCCTCAGAAGGTTTTTCATGACGGCTGGACGATGAATATGTCCCGGTGCGCCTGGAATCCAAAACAGAACGCAAAAATCTTTTACCGTGTACGTTAACGGTGATGGTATAGTACCACGCACTTTTTGGATTGCAAGCATCCACTTTTCTTCTGGAGGCCACCATGGCGAAGTTTCCCCGAATTTGGAGGCCGTTCCCGCAGGCCATCGTGCTCGTGGTCGCGACGTGTCTTGGTTCCTGCGGAGTACTCGCCCAAAACGCCTTGCCTTATCGTGACGCGAAGCTTCCCGTAGAGCAGCGCGTGGCCGACCTCCTCGCGCGCATGACCCTGGATGAAAAAGTTGCCCAACTCGAAGGCGCCTGGGAGAACAAACAGTTCTTCTCCGATCCGCAAGCCATGTTCGTGGACGAGAAAGGAGCGTTTTTGCCAGAGCGAGCCGCGGCCCTGATCAAGAACGGCCTGGGGGAAATGTCGCGGCCCAGCGAGCATCGCGACCCTCGCGCCATGGTGGAATTCACCAACACGGTGCAAAAGTGGATGAAAGAAAACACGCGGCTGGGCATTCCCGTTCTTTTCCACGACGAATGCCTCCACGGGCATGTCGCACCGAAAGGAACCTCGTACCCTCAAGCCATTGCCTTGGCCTCCACGTGGGATCCAGCTCTGCTTCATGAAATTTTTACTGCGACCGCCTCCGAGGCTCGCGCTCGCGGTGTCCAGCAGTGCCTAGCGCCGGTGCTCGATCTGGCACGCGATCCGCGTTGGGGCCGCACTGAGGAAACCTACGGCGAGGATCCTTATCTGGTCTCGCGCCTAGGGGTGGCTGCGATCACCGGCTACCAGGGAATGGGCCCGGGAATCGACAAGGCGCACGTGATGGCAACCGCCAAGCACTTCGCAGTTCACGGTCAACCCGAAGGCGGTACCAACGTCGGGCCGGCGAACTACTCTGAACGGACCATTCGCGAATACTGGCTGAAACCGTTCGAAGCGGCTGTGAAGGAAGCTCACGTGGCCACGGTTATGCCGTCCTACAACGAGATTGATGGCATCCCCTCACACAGCAACAAACACCTGTTGCAGGATATTTTGCGGGGAGAATGGGGATTCCAGGGACTCATCACCTCCGACTACTTCGGCCCCACGGAGCTGCGCACCGTCCATCACATCGTTGCGACCGAAGACGAAGCCGCCAGGCTAGCGTTCGACTCCGGCGTTGACGTCGAACTCCCTTTCAATCAGGCGTATGGCAGCTTGGTCGAGCAAGTCAAGGAGGGAAAAGTGGCGGAAACGGCGATCGACCGCTCCGTGACTCGTGTTTTGCGCGCCAAATTCATGGCTGGCCTTTTCGATGACGCGTACGCCAATGCCGACTACGCCGAAAAAATCACCAACAGCCCGGAGCATCAGCAACTCGCTTTGAAAGCAGCACGCGAGGCCATCATGCTGCTCAAGAACCAGGACAACCTGCTTCCGCTAGCGAAGAACAAATACAAACGAATAGCGGTCATCGGCCCCAACGCCGCCGATTTGCATCTAGGCGGCTATAGCAATCAGCCGGGCCGCGGCGTGAGCCTTCTTCAGGGCATCAAGAACAAAGTCGGCACTTCCGCGGAAGTGCTCTACGCAGAAGGATGCAAAATCACCGAATCAGACCCAGACTGGAATGCCGACAGAGTCGTGCTGGGCGATCCAGCGCTCAACGCTAAACGCATCGGGGAAGCCGCCAAGGTAGCGGAGAAAGCAGACGTCGTGATTTTGGCCCTGGGTGGAAACGAGCAAACCTCGCGCGAGGCCTGGGCCGTCAATCATCCCGGCGATCGCGACAGCCTCGATTTGCTCGGCAATCAAGATGACTTGGTGAAAGCAATACTCGCCACGGGAAAACCCACGATTGTTTTTCTCCAGCATGGCCGTCCAAACTCCATCCCCTATATCGCCGAGCACGTGGCAGCCATTTTGGACGGTTGGTACTTAGGGCAGGAGGGCGGCACGGCGATTGCCGACGTCCTGTTTGGCGACTACAACCCGGGCGGAAAGCTGCCCATCACAATACCGCGATCGGTGGGCCAGCTTCCCGATTACTATTACCAGAAGCCTTCGGCAAAGCGCGAATACCTGGGCAGCACGGTCCTACCATTGTTTCCCTTCGGGTGGGGACTCAGTTATTCAACATTCAAATACGCCAACCTCCGCGCCACGCCGGATGCCATCGGTCCACAAGGCCGCAGCGCCATTTCTGTCGACGTTACGAACTCTAGCGCGGTTCGCGGCGACGAAGTGGTCCAACTCTATATCCGCGACGAAGTAAGTTCGGTCACGCGACCAGTGAAAGAGCTTCGCGGCTTTCGCCGGATTAGCCTGAATCCTGGCGAGACACAAACCGTCGAATTCACCCTGGGCCCGGACGAACTCTCCTTTCTAAATCGCGACATGCATCGTGTCGTCGAACTAGGCGCCTTCACCATCATGATCGGTGGCAATTCGGTAGATTTGACGACAACCAGGCTCAGCGTGATCGAAAAGTAGGCGCAGACGGCATTCCACCGTGTGATAACCGTGAAGACGCCAGACCATTGCACAGAGAGCGCCATATCACGGCACCGTTAACGTACACGTCCAAAGCGGCGAAATCGGCTTTTGTTAACGCGCTCCACCGTGTAACGTAAGGTGTTCACGGAACCACGAGATGAGCAAGGAACGGCGCGGCATCCATTTAATCGCCGAGATGGCGAACGTTTCCATCGGAACGGTGGATCGTGCACTCCACGGCCGCGGTGGTATTAAAGACGCCACCCGCCAGCGCATTCTCCAGATTGCTCGCCAAATCGGCTACACCCCGAATCTCGCGGCCCGCGCCCTTTCCGTCACGAAAGCGAGCTCGCGAATCGGCGTGTGCATACCGCGAGAAATTCGTTTCTTCTACGACCAACTTTGGAGCGGAGTTCTCGAAGAGGCCCGTCGCCTCCAGCAGTTGGGGGTTGAGTTTGTGACCCGCCCGGTGCAAACCCTTGGCCAAGACGACACCGAGGCCTTCAAGGAACTTATCGCGACCGGCGTGGACGGCATCATCCTCACGGCGGGAAACCCCAAGGATTTGACGCCCCTCATCAATGACGCAGAAGAAAACGGAATATCTGTCGTCTGTGTCTCGACCGACGCTCCCGAGAGCCGTCGATCCACCGTCGTCTGTGTCGAGCCTTGGTTGAACGGCTGCCTCGCCGGGGAGCTCATGGGCAAGCTTCTCCCCCCGGGTTCCAAGGTCGCCGTCATCGCGGGCATGCTAACTGCCGAGGATCACCGCAAGAAGACCGACGGATTTTCGGATACGTTCCCGCGGCACTGCACAGGAGGAAAGATCGCCGCCGTCGTCGAGGGGCATGAGGACGAGGACGAGAGTTTCCAGAAGACCTTCGACTTGCTTCGTCGCATTCCAACTCTGTCGGGCCTCTACGTAAACACTGTCAACTGCCTGCCCGTGTGTCGCGCCTTGGGAGCGCGTGGCCTCGCAGGAAAAATAAAGTTGATTACGACGGATCTGTTTGCCGAGATGTCGTCCTACTTTCAAAAAGGAACCATCACCGCGTCGATCTATCAGCAGCCACACCGCCAAGGTCAAATCGCCGTTAGGCTCTTAGCTGATCACCTCACCAATAAGGCTAGTTTTCCACCTGCCATTCACCTGAGCCCCGGCGTTGTAATGTCCTCGAACCTGCATCTTTTCCGCGAAATTAGGTTGACCGACGCCAAGCTGACGGAGTCCATTCTCAAGGCCGCTCGTTAACCTTGTTAACCCTTTAACCTGAACCGGCCACAAATGAACTCGAATCCTTTCCGATTTTTCCCGGATCACACCGTCTTCACGCACAAACCAGCTAAATTACTTACAATAAACGAGATATGCGGTTCGCCAGCAGACGCCGATCTTCGCTAAGCGTCCTCACTGAGCGTCCCGGCGGCCACAAAATCGACCCCTCGCAGCGCCAGGAAATCGATATTTAACAGGCCTTTCGAGCAATAGCTTCACTGTATTAAATCAAAAAAAATGCTTGACAAGCATGCCTCGATCGGAGGAACCTCCGTGTACGTTAACGGCGATACCAAATCGCCGTGGGGTGTAGGAGGCAAGAATGCGTTTATTTTCCTCATGTGGTCGGAGTGTATTCTCTGCTCTGAAACATGTTCGGTTGCACCATGTTTTCCTTCTTTGTTTAGCTTTCGTTGCTCTCTCATTTACGGTTTGCGCTCAGGATGCCACCATCGTCGGAACGCTTACAGATCCTTCCGGCGCAAGCGTCCCGAACGTCAAAATAACTGCGACAAATACAGAAACCGGTTTGTCCCACACAACCACGACCAGTGACTCAGGTCAGTATGTTTTTCCTGAATTGAAAATTGGTCACTATGATGTCAAGGCGGAAGCATCTGGCTTTAAGACTGCCGAACAAAAAGGCATCGTTCTTCAAGTCGGAGATCGCAGCCGTATCGATTTCCAGATGCAACTCGGTGGCGCTCAGGAAACAGTGACCGTCGAAGCCAATGCCGTTCGCGTCCAAACTGACTCCGGCGAACAAAGCAACGTCATCACCGACCAGCAAATGGCTCAGCTCTCGGTCAACGGCCGCAGCATTTATCAACTGGCCCAGTTGACTCCCGGCGCCTCCAGCCAGATCAACGGCTTCGTCAATACGCCGGTTGGCGGCGATTCCAACGTCGAATTCAACGGGATGCGTCAGAACCACAACATCTACCTGCTCGATGGTGGCGAAGATGATGACCGCGGCGGTGCAGGCGGCATGAGCATCGCCCCGTCTACCGACGCAATTGCTGAATTTCGCGCTCTAACGTCCAACTATAGCGCCGACTACGGCCTTTCCTCGGGCGCAACCATGACCATGGTTCTCAAGTCCGGTTCCAGCACCCTGCATGCTTCCGCGTGGGAATTCAACCGCAACGACGCTCTGGACTCCCGCAACTTCTTCAACCCGGCTCCTGCCAAAGTAGCGGAACTCCGGCTCAACGTGTTTGGCTTCAACGTCGGCGGCCCGGTGACCCTCGGTAAGCTGTATAACCGGGAACGCAAGAAGACCTTCTTCTTCTACAACATGGAATGGCGCAGGCTAATTCAGGGTAACGTCACCAACGGCCAGCAGGTTCCACTGCCCAGCACCTACGGCGGTAACTTCGGCGCCACCACGATCAATGTTCCTAAGGCGTCGCAGGTATCTGCTGGAGTGCTCGCCAAGAACTGCCCCGGCGGCGTTCTGCCGGCTGGCGTTGTTCAGGGCTCGCCGTTCCCGGGCAACACCATCCCAACCTGCATGATCGACCCGAACGCCACTGCTCTGCTGAGCGCTGGCATTTTCCCGGGGCCCACCGCAGGCAACATCTTCAACGGCCCAAGCACCACTCCTACGAACTTGAAGGAAGAGGTTGTCCGCATCGATCACAACTTCACCAGCAAGTTCTCGGTATTCGGCCATTTTATCGCCGAGCAGGTCAGCCAAGGCTATTCGGTCAGCCAGTGGAGCGGCGCTAACGTTCCAACCGTTGGCGACACCTTTGGCAATCCATCCTACAGTGCCGTCGTTCATGCCACCTATGCGATTAACCCCAACTTGCTGAACGAGACCGCATTCAACTACAACGGCAACCGCATCAACATCATTCCCTTTGCGGGCGCCGGCTTGGCCAGTCTGGCAATCCCTGCCGGTTTCACTTCCAACAGGCTATTCACCGGACCCAACAACCTGAGCCGCATCCCCAACATCGACCTCAACGGCTCGACCGGCACGCACTTCGAAATCTCCAGCTGGCCCTGGGTCAACAAGGCCGATGACTACCAGATCCGCGATGACGTCTCCATCACCAAAGGTGCCCATCAACTGAAAATTGGCGGCAGCTGGGCTCTCTATAAGAAAATCCAGGATCTGTTCGGCCAGACCCAAGGCGGGTTCGGCTTTGACGGTACCTTCACCGGCAATGACTTTGCCGACTTTTTGCTCGGCAATGCCAAGAGCTATCAGGAACTCGCCGTTCAAGATAAGGGCTTGTGGAACAACGTTTCGTGGGCTGCATACGTTCAGGACAACTGGCGCGTAAACCGCAAGTTGACCCTCAATCTCGGCTTGCGCTGGGACGGCGTACCGCATACCTATGAAGCCAACAACCGCATGGGGAACTTCTACCCAGGTCTCTACAATCCGGCGAATGCCGCTATTCTTAATCCCAACGGCACCATTAATCCCGCCAGCCCGGGTCTGGGCACTAGCCCGAATCCGATTCTCGCTGGTGTGCCCCTCTACCTCAACGGCATCGGCATTCCCGGGCAGAACGGCGTCCCGAAGGGCCTCGTGGACAACCACTGGGCTTCGTTCGGCCCACGCCTCGGGTTCGCCTATGACCTAACCGGCAGCGGCAAGACGGTCGTCCGTGGCGGCTTCGGCATCATGTACGAACGCATTCAAGGCAACGACATGTATAACGCCGGCCCCAATATCCCGTTCAGCCTGCAGGTCAACGCACCGGCTCCAGTCGAGTTCGACAACCCGTCGCTTTCGCTGGCCACCGGTACTGCCGGAGTCCTGCCGATCAATCCGGCGGACATCACCGGCTTGAACAAAGCTGCTTACAAACAGCCTGCCAGCTACCAGTGGAGCGTCGGCGTCCAGCACTCTCTCGGTGCCAGGACCGTTTTGTCGGCGTCGTATGTCGGCAACACCAACCGATACCAGAACGATTACACACAATACAACCTGCCGCCCCAAGCGAACCTGATTCCGATCATCAACGGCACCGCAGGTGCAAACTATGCCACCTCCGGTGTCCCCTATCCGGGCTTTCGCTCCATTCGTCTTTCGACGAACGAAGCCAACTCCCATTACAACGCCTTGCAGATCGATGTGAACTCCCAGGTCGGCAAGGATCTCTTCCTGCGCGCCTTCTACACGCTGTCGCGTACCATCGATCCGGGTACCGGCTCCAATGGCGGCCAGGACTTGCAAGACGTCTCGAACCCCTACGCTGGCTGGAGGTACGATGTAGGGCCGGGCGGGTATGATCGCACCCACAATGCCGTAGTGAACTTTATCTACGACATCCCGCTGTTCCGCCACAACGATAACCGGATGCTTCGGACCGTGGTCGGTGGATGGGAAGTTTCCGGTATTCTCACCTTCGAATCCGGCATTCCCCTCAACATCGGCCTCAGCGGCGGCCAAGGCGGCAACGGTCTACCCAACGCCACCAACCGCCCAGACAAGCTCGGCAGTATCGCCTATGAACATACGGTGCTTGCGTCACCCCAGGCTATCCAGTACATCAACCCAGCGGCGTTCGCGAACCCGGCCATCGGCTCGTTCGGCGATCTAACCCACAACGCGGCGCGCGGCCCGGGTCGTGACAACTGGAACATGTCCCTGTTCAAGAGCTTCGTCTTCAGCGAATCTCGCGGCAGCCGCCTGGAGTTCCGTGTCGAAACCTTTAACCTCTGGAACCATACTCAGTTCAACCAGGTCAGCAACAACTTCGGTTCCGGTAACTTCGGCCAATTCACCTCTGCCTTCGACCCGCGCATTTTGCAAATCGGGTTGAAGCTGTACTTCTAAACCTGGGCACTGCGGGGCCGCACCCGGCCTCGCAGTCGAACCAACGCTTTGCAGTTCAGTCGAGGACGCGGCGGGAGTAATCCCGCCGCGCTTTTTTTTGCAACGTCTTTAGCGTGTGGATTCCGAGCCGGTACACTGTTAACTTGGGTTTTGTAGACCCATGCAGGTATTACCAATCGTCAGGTTCAGATCCGTGGCCAAACGAAACGTAAAGCTGTCGATCCTGCTCTTTGTTTTATGCACGCACTCGCCCGGACGTGCGCAGAATCCCCCTCCCTCCCCTGCACCCAACCAGGAAGAAGAGGTCCGGCTCGCCGAAGCTGAGAAAAACTGCCGGCTGGCCATCCAACAAAATCCCCAAGACGCTACGGCCCATGCAAACCTGGGGCTGGTACTTTCTAGAGAAGGAAAATATCCCGAGGCGATCGCCGCTTATAAAAGCGCGTTCCAGCTGAATCCCAAACTGCCGGGCATCCAGCTGAATTGGGGAATTGCGGAATTCAAACAAGGCCGCTTTCAGCAAGCCATACCACCGTTAACGGGGGCGCTGGCCGCCGACCCCGGTAGTTCCCAGGCCCGCACCCTCCTCGGCCTGAGTTGCTACGGCGCCAAACAATTCGCCGAAGCCTCGAAGTATCTGGCGACTATCGTACAGATGCAACCTTCCAACCTCGAACTTCGCAAGGTGTTGGCGCAAAGCTGTCTACTCGCAAAAAACTATTCCTGCGCCGAAGGCGAATTCCGCCAAATCGTTCAGCAGAACCCTGACTCTGCCTCCGCCCACGTGCTCATGGGCCAGGCTCTCGACGGCCTGGGTAGGACGCCCGAAGCTATCGCCGAGTTTCAAGCGGCCGTCAAGGCCGCTCCTAGAGAGCCTGACGTGAATTTCGGCCTCGGCTATCTGCTATGGAAGTCCGACCACTACGGCGAGGCCAAGACGTCTTTTGAGAACGAGCTAGCTGTCGACCCCAACCACGCTCAAGCCTTGGCTTATCTTGGCGATATCGCCATGAAGGAGAATAACTTCGACCACGCGCTCCCCCTGCTTGAAAAGGCCGTGCATCAACAAAACAACCTTCGCCTCGCCTACGTCGACATGGGCGCCGTCCTGATGCAGCAGAAACGCTATCCAGAAGCGATGGCCGCGCTCCAGCGTGCCGTCAAGCTCGATCCAACCCAACCCGACGCTCACTTCCGCCTCGGCCGCCTCTATCAGGCCATGGGCAACACCCCAGACGCCGAGCGCGAATTTGCCAAAGTGCGCGAACTCCACGAAAAGGCCGACGACCTCGCCTCCAAAATGCCAAGATCTCCATCCCGGCCGTAGCGCAGGCCTCCTGTTTACGCCGGGACTCGAAGCCTTTACACCGGCCTCGAATGGTTAAGTAATTCCCTGGCTGGCCGCAAAACACTCAAGCATAGCTCGCCGTCGCGCCCAGGTTCTTCTCCCGCCTCTCGCCCGCTATCCGTTCGGCGTACCCGCTCTCCCGAAAGGCCTTCATGGGATCCCCCGGCAACCCCTTAGCGATTCGCCATTGCTTCACGATCGGCCTCACATCCTCCCAGAAAGCGCCGCGCAGGGTTTCCTCCGCGTCCACCAGCGCACACTCCTGCTGCAACATCGCCAACCGTCCATGATCCACCAGAGCCGCTCGCGCATAGAGCTCCTGCGCTGTCAAAACGGTCTGGATCATTGCCTCAACCTTGCCCTTCAGGTTGTGACTCTGATCCACCATGTATGCGATGTCCGCGGTAACTCCGTTCTCCCACTCACACATCCGGATCTCATGAAAAATTCGGAAAACTTGGTACGGATCGATCGATCCCAGAGTCAAATCGTCATCCGCGTACCGCCGGTCGTTGAAGTGAAACCCCCCAATCATGTCGTGGTGCAGCAACCACGCCACAATCTGCTCGATGTTCTGCGCCTGGTAGTGATGGCCCGTGTCCACGAGGACCAGTGCTTGCGGACCAGACTGCTTTGCCAACAGATACGCCATGCCCCAATCCGCGATATCCGTGTGATAGAACGCCGGCTCAAACGGCTTGTATTCCACCAGCAGCCGCTGCCCGGGCCGCAGCGCATCGTGAATTTCCTTCAATCCCTCCTCGAAAAATCCTATCCTCCTCCGGATGTTCTGTGTCCCCGGATAGTTCGAGCCATCCGCAAACCACGGCGACACGTCACGTGACTTGAGCGCGTCCGCTATGGCCACGCAATCCAGGATGTGGTCGATCGCCATCCGCCGAATCGCCGGGTCAGGATTTCCCAACGATCCATACTTATATTCCTGATTTTGAAAGATGTTGGGATTGATCGATCCCGCGCGAATTCCATGCTGCTTCGACAGTTTCTCGACCTCGCCGACATCTTTCAAACCGCGCGGCAAGTCCCATTGAACGTGCAAGGCCAGCGTCGGGCAAGCCCCCGTAAACGCCTGCACCTGAGCGGCATCGCTAAACTTCTCCGCGATGTTGGTTGCTGCGCCTGGTTGAATAAACTTCCCAAACCGCGTTCCCGTATTTGCAAAACCCCACGAGGGCAGCTCGATCTGCAGTTTGTCCAGCGCCTTCCATGCGGCCTCGGCCAGAGCGTCCCTCATCGTCGCATCTCCATTCGCACAAAGAACCGTTTCACATCGGGCCTAAATCAATGTTGCTGCTCCGCCGAAAGCGCCAGCGATCCCACCGAAATTCTTTCCACGCATTTCGCGACCGAAGCAGCCGCCACACCAGACGCATCGTTCCAATCGCCTGCAAGAGCCGCCATCTGTATCGCGAAATTGCCGATGGTCGTACCCTCGGTCGACCCTGCGACAACTTCTAGCCCCGTCCGTTCCGCTGTCAAGCGATTGAGTAGCCAGTTCTGACTGCCGCCGCCAACGATGAACAATCGCCTCAGCTTTTTACCACTGATGCGCGCGACCGCATCGAGAACCTCGGCATAGCGAGCTGCCAGGCTGTGCAAGATAACGTTGGCGACAAAGGGCGGACTGGGGTCCGAGAACGCTCCACCCCTGTGCCGCTGCAGTCGCACGCTAATTTTCGCCAGCATCCCCCCCGGCAGCATTAATTCCGGATCATCAACGTCAATTAGCGCTGCGGGCGCTGGCAGCAAGGCACATTGCTTCAGCAACTCCCCCAATCGCCACGAAATTCCTCGCGATTCCCATTCGTCCATGCATTGGCGGAGCAGCCACATCCCGTTGACGTTCTTCAGAAAGCAGACCGTGCCGCCGACGCCGCCCAAATTGGTGAAATTCATTGCCCGCGCGTCTTCGCCCACGCACGGTTTATCCAGAACGGCGCCCACGAGCGACCACGTTCCGGAACTGATAAAAGCCCAATCATCACCCGACGCAGGGATCGCCGCGATTGCTGACGCAGTATCATGGCAAGCGGGCGCAATCAGCCGAGTCTGCCGAAATGCTGTCAGCTCGCTGAGGTCGCCGCGCACACCACCAACGATCGTTCCCGTCGGGACAATTTCGGGCGCAGCCGTTTGCTCTAGTCCAGTCGCCTGGAATATTTCGTCGCACCATCGCTTGCTCATCAAATCAACGAGTTGCGTGTGCGTCGCATTGGTGTATTCCGAGACGGGTCGCGCGCCCATGCGATACGTAATGAATTCCGGAAGATTCAGCCAGCGCTTCGCCGGCTCGATGCCGGCCTGCTGATCCGCGTACAACTGATAGAGCGTGTTAATCCTGAGCAGCTGAATCCCGGTCAGCGAATATAATTTTGCAGGCGAGAGAATCTGATGGACTTCTCTTTCGGCGAAAATCGTTCTCTCATCCCGATAGCAGAAAGGATTCGCGATCTGGTTCCCGTCTTGATCCAGGCGGACATAGTCCACCGCCCACCCATCCACGCCGATGGCCGCGATTCCCTCGGTCGCGATGCCCGCGCATAAACGGAGCCCGGTTTGAACTCCGTCCAGAATCGCCCCAATATCCCATCGAACGGCCGTGGACGTGACGATGGGACCGTTTCGGAATCGATGCACGATATCGATGTGTGGATTGTCTCGGTCAAAACGAAGAAGTGAAACACGGCAACTCTGCGCGCCTAGGTCGACCGCAACAAGAGCTTTGTTCTCCGACGGCATAGTTTCGCTCTCGCTCGCAAAGAACGGGAAAGGCCTCGATGCCTCGATACGCCATTCCTCAACTACCGCAGAAACGCCTCGGTCAATCCGCCATCCACCGGAATCAAATGCCCTGTGGTGCAACGCGACTGCGGCCCCGCCAGGAAAAGTATCGCACTGGCACAGTCCGCCGGATCAATCGGCTGGCGTGTCAGCGTGCGCTTCGCATAGAACTCAGCGAGTTGGACGCGAAGCTGCTCGTCGGACGCGCCCGCCTCGTAAGAGATTCCATATTTATTGAGCGACGCGATCACCCGGTCGCGCGGAAACATCGTCGAACCCTTTACGACCGTGGCCGGGCTAATCCCATTCACGCGAATCTTCGGCGCGCACGACACGGCGAACTCGCGTACCAAGTGGCTCACTGCCGCTTTGCTCACGTCGTAGGCCTCGCTTCCACGCTTGGGCACGACGGCATTCGCCGAACTGGTCAGCACGATGCTGGCGTCCAAGTCTTGTTCCCGCAGGATTTGCGCGACTTCCTCCATCAAACGGTGATTCGCGGTGACATTAATGTCTAGAGTGACGCCCCATTGTGCGTCGCTAACGCTGCCGTCAGCCGAAGATGGAAAGATTGCCGCGGTGTTGACAACGATATCGATGCCTCCATATGTGGCCAATGCTTCGCGTAAAGCGGTCCGAATCGAACTGCGCTCGCGAATGTCGATCGCCACCGCCGTCCCGGTTTCCTTGCCGGCCGCTGTTAGCACCTCTTTAGCCACGGACTTGGCGGCTTCAAGGTCCTTGTCAGCGACCACCACATGCGCACCGCGTCGCGCTGCCAGGAGACAGGTCTCGCGTCCGACGCCATTCCCGCCGCCGACGACGACGGCCACTCTTCGGCTCAACTCCTTCTCCGGAGGCTGCCGCCGGATCTTGGCTTCCTCGAGTTGCCAGTACTCAATGCGAAAGGCCTCCGAAGGCGGCAAAGCCACATAGTTGGAATGCACGCTGAATGCTTCGGTCTTCGCCGCGAGCCCTGCTTGTGGCAGCACTTCCGGCTCTGCGCCGGAACCCAGAGAAACCGCGCCTTCCATCACATGAATCGCGTTCGTGTAGAACTCTCCGGTGATCCGCGCTTCGCTCTTGTTCTTGCCAAAACTGAACATGCCGATCCCGGGAACGAGCACGACCGTCGGATTCGCATCGCGCATCTTGGGAGAATCTGGCTGGGCAAACGACTCGTAATATTGCCGATACTCCGCGCGGTATTTCTCGATCGCCGAATCAATCTGCCGCCTTAGCCCGGAAATGTCATTCGACGGCTCCCAGTCAACGAAGAGCGGCCGAATTTTCGTGCGAATAAAATGGTCGGGGCAGCTGGTTCCCAAATGCGCCAGCTTCTGGGCATCGGCGGAATTCACAAAGCGCAATACTTCTGGCGAATCGCTGAAGCTCCCGATCATGAGCTGGCGCGCACAGACACGACCTCTTAAGAACGGGAAAATATCCAGAGCAAGATCGCGCCGGTTCTCCAGCGGTTTGTACCTCCCGCCTCCAAACAAACTCACGCCCCGTCGCTCGACGTGATCCAGGACGAACTGCCCAAGCTGGTCGATGATCGTAATCGTGTTGAGATAGCACTCCCGCTGCGTGCTTCCCCAAGTAAAAAGCCCATGTCCACCGAGTACGATGCCATCGCAATCCGGATTTCCGTCCACCGCTTTTTGTAACATTATTCCCAGCTCAAAACCGGGCCGCTGCCACGGCAGCCATGCCAAACGATGGCCAAACACCCGGTTGAACTCCTCCATCTTGTCGCGGCCATTCGCCGACGCTGCCAACGCGATGGCCCAATCCGGGTGTAGATGATCGATGTGTTCGAACGGAAGGAAACCGTGCAGCGGCGTGTCGATCGAGGCCGCGACGCTATTGTTGCCAAAGGCGCACAGCGGGTACATGGCAACCATTTCGTCTTCGAATCCGACACCGCGGTAGCCACTAGCTAGCCCCTGCAGTTTGGACAAGTAAAGGGTGGCAAAACCGCTGCGCTGGATGCTGCCGATGTCTCCACCACTCCCTTTAATCCACAAGGTGATCTGCCGAGAACCGTCCAGCGGGTCGATATCCGTTAGCTTGGAACTGGTGTTGCCACCTCCGAAATTCGTGATGCGCAAATCCGAGCCCAGAATATTGGATCGATAGCGCAAAAGTTCCGCGGGATCCAGTTCGCCGGCGATCCTGTCGTCCCAGCGATCTTCCAAATAGTGCAATTTTTCCTGAGTCTCCATAAAAGGACCTTACACTAGCCATGGCGCTTGCGCTTCTGGCCGGTACCGTGCCTCTATTTGGCCCCCGCCCGTCCGAGAGTATATCGCACGAACAACCGTTCATCGGATAGTTCAATTACAACGCTGCACTCATATTGACCCCATGGCACGAGTGAACTAGAGTGCTCGTCGGTCGACGCCAGTTGGCGCCGGGCGGAGCAAGCCCCGCCCCCACAGGGGTGCGGAACCGGGGTAGCGAGATGGGTTTTACGGCGTGCCCGGACGAAAACAAAAGTTCCGACATTGATTCAGCGCCGCTTCCCGCCATCTGTTTAGTGGAAAGGATCATCTCTGGAACCCAATCCGCTCCTTGGCGTGTTCTTCCACTGGCTGGGCGGATTAGCTTCCGGCAGTTTCTATGTTCCCTACCGCCGGGTACAGGGCTGGGCCTGGGAAACCTACTGGCTGGTCGGCGGCTTCTTCAGTTGGATCATCGTGCCCTGGGTTTTGGGTTTGGCCATGACCCGTGACCTGATTTCCGTCCTCAGCAGCGCTCCTCACAGCAGTCTGTTCTGGACTTACCTATTCGGCGTTCTGTGGGGTCTTGGAGGGCTAACCTTCGGCCTGACCATGCGCTATCTAGGCATGTCGCTAGGTATGGCCGTCGCCCTCGGGTACACCGCAGCCTTCGGAACCCTAATGCCGCCAATTTTCCGCGGCCAGTTTGTGGCGGAAGTCCTTGGCACTCATTCCGGCCGGATCATCCTTGTAGGCGTAGGAATTTGCCTCTTCGGCATCGTGTTTGCCGGCGCTGCTGGAATGTCGAAGGAAAAGGAGATGTCCGAGGAACAGAAACGCGCCTCGATCAAGGAATTCGACTTGAAAAAGGGCCTTCTAGTGGCCACTTTCTCGGGTGTGATGAGCGCCTGCTTTGCCTATGGTCTTGCCGCCGGCGACCCCATCAAAGCAATAACCATGCGCCATGGGACTCCGCCTTTGTGGCAAGGGCTGCCGGTGCTGGTGGTTGTGCTTCTTGGAGGGTTTACCACCAATTTCATCTGGTGCGTGATCCTGAACATTCGCAATCGCACCGGAAGCCAGTATTTCAATTCTCGCGCCATACAATCCGAGCAGAACGCGCTGGCACTCGAATCCGTAACCGATGCGCCCGCCGAAGAAATGGCCAAAGCCGGCATTCGATCCAACTCAGCCGCTGAGGCCAAGCCCGCCCGTGCTCCGATGCTGTCGAATTACTTCTTCTCTGCTCTCGCGGGAACGACGTGGTACATGCAGTTTTTCTTCTACAGCATGGGCGAGACGCAGATGGGCCGCTACAAGTTCTCCAGTTGGACGCTGCACATGGCCAGCATCATGATTTTCAGCACGCTCTGGGGCATCGCCCTTCGCGAGTGGAACGGCACTGGCCGCCGCACAAAGGTGCTCGTAGCGCTAAGTCTGCTGGTGCTGATCGCGTCCACCATGGTGGTGGGCTACGGAAACTATTTGGGAGTGGGCACGGTTACAACGAATCGCGCTTTTGCGCCGGAACGTAGGCTTTTGCCATGATGCAAGCTTGAGATAGGCATTTTGGTTGCCGGGTAGGGGCGCAGCAGTGCTGCGCCCCTACGAACTTCTTGGTCGATCGGTTATATAGCCTATATAGCCGGAAATTGACCCACAAGGACGCGCGCCTCGCGTGCACCCGCCCAGCCGATGGGATCAAATATCCAGAAGGACGGAAGCGTAGACGATGCGATCAGAATACCTCATTCTTCGCGCAACGTGACGAGAGGCTCCACGCGGGTTGCGCGCTGTGCCGGAATGTAACAAGCGAACAGCGCAACAACGGCAAGAATGCCTGAAACAGAAAGGAAAGTAATCGGATCGGCCGGCTCAACGCCAAAAAGCATGGACCGAAAAAATCTTGTCATGATCCCAGCGCCGACCAGCCCTACAGCCAATCCGATTACAACCATACCCATGCCTTCTCCTAGCGCCATGCGCAGAATGTCCAGGCGCTGGGCGCCGAGAGCGATGCGGATTCCGACTTCGTGCGTGCGCTGGCTGAAGGAGTACGACATCACGCCGTAAATGCCGACGGCGGCGAGCAGCAGCGCTACTCCCGCAAAAACACCCAGAAGGTCGAGAGCAAAGCGCCGATCAGCCACCGATCGGGTGATGATTTGATCCATGGAGCTGATACTGTGCACCGGAACATTGGGATCAACAGTCTCGACCTCGCGCCGGACGGCTTCGCCCAGATGTTCCACGTCACCCCGGCTGCGGAGAAAAACTACCGCGTTGACTGGCGCGAACTGCCCTAAGGCAACATAAATATGAGGCACACTGGGGGCCTCGAAACCGTCCGACTTGATATCGCCAGCCACGCCGACAATCGTGAGCCCCGCCAAGCCTCGTCCAAATCCAAACTTCAGCTCTTGTCCGAGCGGATTCTCGTCGGGCCAATAGCGTCGCGCGAGGGTCTGGTCGATCACCGCAACCGGTTTAGTCGTATAAGTATCGAAGTCGGTGAAATTTCGGCCCGTGATCAAAGGAACTTCCATCGTTCGAAAATATTCCGTATCTACCACGGCAATGTCCGCAACCGGGTTGCGCTCTGATTCCGTTGCACGCCCTTGAATGGAAAACGGAGAGTAGTTCCTCCCAGAATTCATAGGCAAAGTGTCGTTGCCGGAAATCGATGCCTGTTCGACGCCCGGTAGTACGGACACGCGACGAGAGACCTCGAGAAGAAAATCGGCGCGCTTCTCCTCGACGCTATAAGGGTCATTGGCCGGATCGTTGGATATCGGAATCCAGATTTGCACCGTAGTCAGATGGCTGGGATTGAATCCAGGACGCACTTCGAGTACCCGCCAGAAACTTCGCAGTAGCAGCCCCGCGCCTGCCAGCAAAACAATCGACAGCGCTACCTCCGACACCACAAGGACCCGCGAAAGTCGCGTATGGCGTCTGCCGACTCCCGAGCCTCGGCCACCTTCCCTCAGATTTTCAATTTGGTCAGGACTCGCGGCTTGAAGCGCCGGCGCCAGTCCGAACAGGACGCCCGTGAGTATCGAGATCAGGAGAGCGAATAAAAGCACCCCGGCGCTGGCGTCAACCTCATTGATCCGTGGGATATCCGCGGGAGCAAGGCTTACGATCGCATTCTTCAAGAAGAGAACGGTTACCAGGGCAACTACACCGGAAACGAGTGACAAGAGCGTGCTCTCGGTCAACAATTGGCCAGCCAGGCGCGCACGACTCGCACCCATGGCCAATCGGATGGCAATCTCGCGGCGCCGTCCGGAGGAGCGCGCCAGAAGCAGATTGGCAATGTTCACGCACGCGATGAGCAGCACGAGTCCCACCGCTCCCAAAAGGATGAACAACTCCGTCCGCTGCGGGCCCACCAAGTCTTCTTTCACCGGAACTAGGCGCACGGCCCATGCGGCGGCAGCAGAGTACTCGGCGGGATAATCCCGGCTGAGTCGCGATACATACGCATCGAGCCGCGCTTGCGCCTGCGCAACCGTCATGCCAGGCTGCAAGCGCCCAATTGCCGCGGGAATCATTCTCTGTGCCCTTACCGCTGGAACCGGAAACGGACGACCATTGAAGCCGGTAGCGATCCAGACTTCCACGTCCGTATCGAGCGTCGGGCCCGGATGACGAAAACCAGGGGGCATCACACCCACAATCGTGTACACATCATTATCGAGGCGCATCTTCCGCCCAACGATTTTCGGGTCCGAGCCGTAATAGCGGCGCCAAAAGCCGTTGCTGATAACGACGGGCTCTATGAATCCCGGGGCGGCATCCTGCCTCGCGTAAACGCGGCCAAGTTCCGGTTTCGCACCCAGCAGGGTGAAGTAATCGGGACTCGTGACCAGACTTTCAGCACGGACCGTGCGATCCCCACCCGCGACTGCCGAATTACTCGGCGCCACTGCCGAGATCTCCTGAAACACGCCTGAGCGATCTTGTAAATCCCAAAGCTCCGGCGCTGACATGCCTACATCCTGCTCGCTCGAGCCACGAAGGTCATCGAAGATACGCACCAGTTGCTCAGGATTCGGAAAGGGCAACGGCCGCAGCACAACGGCATACACCACGCTGAAAAGGGCGACATTTGCGCCAATCCCCAGTGCCAGAGTCAGCACCGCAACCATCGTAAACCCCGGGCTTTTGAGCAACACCCGCAGCGCGTAGCGTAAGTCCTCGAAGAATGAGAACACAGTTCCCTCCCCCGGGCGCGCCCCGTCACGAGGCAGGGGGCAATTGTCCCTTGCGCTAGATGGACGAGGGAACCACATCATTGTTAGCAGAGGTTAGCGGGAGGGTTGCCTTTAGACAGACGCCGAGTGGGGCGGCCTACGAATCAATGACGGTCGTTCCGCCTCTCTGGCTGTCAAGGAACGTCGATTCCGCTCTTCCGATGCCAGGTTCGAAGAATCAGTTCGGCGCGTGAATTTCTAGCGAGCTAGTCTCCGCTTGTGATCCGCCGAAAAAGCCCGAAATGTCAGCTCGGAATTCCGACCTACGAGTTCAGCACCATGGTTGGTTGCACCGTGACGGGTGCGGTTTGCGGTTTGGCGAAAAATGTTGCAATAAGTCCACACGCTGCGGCAAACGACAGCCATAAACCTGGAATCGCCCTATTTCCGGCGATATGAATCAAGTACGTGCATAGAGCGGGCGTAAAGCCCCCAAAGATCGCCGTCGCCAAGCTGTACGCCAAGGCAAACCCAGAGGTTCTGACGTCGATGGGCATGATCTCGGTCAGAAAGACGACCATGGCACCGTTGTAGCTGCCATAGATGAACGAAAACCACAATTCGACAGCCAACAGCCGGCTGAATGATGGTTCGCGCACCAGCCAGAGCATCGCCGGGTAGGCCGTGAGTAGCAGAAGTACGGTGCAACCGAACAACAGGGGACGTCGCCCGATTCGATCGGACAGCGCGCCCATCACCGGGAGCCAGAAGAGATTGGACGCGCCGACACACAGGGTCACGATGAGGCTGCCCGTGCTCCCGAGATGTAGCACGGAGTTGCCAAACGTTGGCGTATAGGCGGTGATCATGTAAAACGACACCGTGGTCATCGTCACCATGAACGTGCCCACCAGCACGATTCGCCAGTTGTTGCTCAGAGAATGGAGTATCTCGCGTGTGCTTGGCCGACTCTTTCGCGCCACAAACTCGTCGGTTTCCGCCAGGGATTTTCTCAGCCTGAACAGAAACGGCACGATAATGCACCCAAGAAGGAGCGGGACCCGCCATCCCCACTGCTGCATTTTCTCGGGTGGCAAGATGCCGTTCAGGACGACTCCGATAGAAGCCGCGAACATAACCGCGATTTGCTGACTGCCTGACTGCCAGCTGACGTAGAACCCTTTGTGCCCGGGCGTCGCGATCTCCGACAGATAGACGGAAACTCCGCCCAACTCCATCCCGGCGGAAAATCCTTGCAGGAGCCTACCGACTACTACCAACAGTGGCGCTACCAAGCCAATCGTTGCGTACCCTGGCGTGCAGGCGATCGAGAAGATTCCGACAGACATCAAGCCGAGAGTCAGCAGCAAACCTGCGCGGCGTCCGTGCCGGTCAGTGTATGCGCCCAGAACAAGTGCACCGACGGGACGCATCAAGAATCCGGCTCCAAAGGTCATCAGCGAGAGCATGAGTGAAGCAAACGCGTTGTCGCTCGGAAAGAATGCCTTCCCAATGGCCGCGGCATAATAGCCAAAAACCATGAAGTCATACATCTCGAGGAAGTTTCCACTCGAGACGCGGACTACCGACCAAATTTTAGATTTGCGTTCTGTGGCCGCGATCATTTGGTCTCTGTTGATTGCACGATCTGTTGGGTCCGTCTTCGAGATTCGAAAAAGAACGATTGCCGTTAGCGAAGTCCTTCCCGTTTCGGCCCGCCGACGTTTGTCGCGTTCTGCCACGCCGCCGCATTGTACTGCTTCGAGTGAAACAGGAGCAGCGACCGCACGTATTGACCTGAAATAAGATTGGTAGGGGCGGTGGGGATCAAATTCACATCCCTACCTCTGAGTATCGCAAAAAAAACGACGTAGCGCCGCCCCAATCCAATTGGAGCCTTTTGGAGCCGAGTAATCTTCTACTGCGTCCGTGGATTTGGTCAATCTAGGGCCTGTAAACCGGATGCACCCATGGAGTGTTGTACGCGCGCAACGAACTGATTCTGTTCGACTGCAACCGTCACAGTTTCCGTTACACTTTTGCCCTTCAACTTCCTACGCACAAACCGAGAAATCATGTGCGCTCACCTCGAAAACCAGCGCAAGACGGCGAGTAAAACCAAGAGCGCCAGCGCCACCACTACTATCCTGTAGACCACAATGTGAGTTCGCACTCTCTCGAATTGCGAAAGGACAAAAGCAATCAGAATCAGGAGGATGACAATTATCATTCAGGCGACGCACTACTTGTTTTTTGTTCCGGCAATCAGCCTTCCCCAAATAGGGAAGGCAGATGAGCTACCGCAAAGACGTGATTGCACCGTCTATCACCAGAGTGTACGGTATACAACAGATAATGTACTAAGGTGCTCGGCAGCGTCATGGCTGTCACCGCTTATCCTCCTCATGAGCTGAGAACTTATTCTTCCGCCGCCAGAGCGCAAGGCGGGTTGGGAATACATTGGGTACGCTGGGCCCTTCTGACACGCAAGGAGCCGCCCGTCTACTTTTGGACACCTAAGTTCAAACATGGGCATAGATACGCATACGACCGATGTACACTTTAATTCCCCTTCTAGATAGTCGGCACTACGTATCAGAGCTCTTTGGACGCTTCGGAAACTAGTGTCCACCTAAGCCTCGCTACTTGGCTAACGCGAAACTGAAAATGAAGCCCTCGCTAAATCGGAAGGTGCAATTGGCGTTGGGGTCTGTCATTTTGACCTTCCTCGTCGGGGGGGCAATCTCCTACCGCAGCACAATTGTAGCCAGCGAAAGCGATCGGTTGGTACGTCATACTCACGAGGTTCTGGAAAGACTCCAAGATTTGCTCTCGGCAATGCGGAGTATTGAATTGAGCTATCGCGGATTTGCATTAACCGGCAAGGAATCCTACCTCGAATCTTACCGTTCCAGTATTTTAAGCGCACAGCAGAATGAAGTAGCGGTTGGCCAATTGACAATGGACAACCTCAAACAACAGCGCCAGCAACAGGCCCTGGAGAGACTGGCTGCTCAGCAGATCCAATTCGGCGAGATGGCCATTCGCTTGCGTCAGACAAGAGGATTGGATGAGGCAGCGAATGCTATTCGAAGTGGATCGGGCGAACGGATCATGGATGAGTTTCAAGGGGTAGTTCGGGAGATGCAGAACGAAGAGCTGCGGTTGTTGGCGCTACGAGACAAGGATGCGGCGCGGCGATCACGTCAGACCAAAACCGCTCTGTTCGTCTTAACCCTGCTGGGTTTGCTCATCGCTGCTATCGCAAGCTGGATCGTGCATCGCGAAATCTACGGACACGGACTTGCAAGAGAGGCGCTCCGGGACAGCGAAGAAAGGTATCGGATGCTCCTCGATGAAATCGAGGGCTATGCGATCTTTATGATGGATCCGCTAGGCCAGATTGTCACTTGGAACGCTGGAGCCGAGCGAATCAAGGGTTACCGAGCCGACCAGATTATTGGTCGCAACTTTTCCTGTTTCTTTCCCCCGGAAGATATCGAACAGGGCAGGCCGGAGGAGATACTTCGGATGACGGCGGCACGTGGCCGCCACGAGGAACAAGGCATGCGCGTGCGGAAAGACGGCTCGCGATTTTTGGCGAGTGTCAGGTTCACTGCGTTGCGCGACGCGGCCGGAAATCTGCGAGGCTTTTCTGAGTCCAACCACGATCTCAGCGAGAGCAAGGAGTCGGGGGCAAAGTACCGAGGACTGTTGGAAGCGGCTCCAGATGCAATGGTAGTGGTAAATCAGACTGGGGAGATCGTCCTGCTGAACCTTCAGGCGGAGAAACAGTTCGGATACCACCGCGACGAACTCATAAGACAGAAGGTGAAGAATATCATTCCCGAGGGTTTTGCGGAACGGCTGATCGCTGACGGTACTCGAACCGCGGCCGAGGCACTGGCCCAGCAGATCGGTACGGGGATTGAGCTCACTGGGCGGCGGAAGGATGGAAGTGAGTTTCCGATTGAGATCATGCTCAGCCCGCTGTCAAATTCCGAAGGAATCCTGGTGACGGCGGCGATCCGGGACATAACCGAACGCAAGCGATCCGAGGACCATCTCATGAGGACGGCTGCGGAACTGAAGCGTTCCAATGACGAACTGCAGCAATTTGCCTACGTTGCATCACACGATCTCCAGGAGCCGTTGCGCATGGTGGCCAGTTATACACAGCTCCTCGCGCAGCGCTACCAGGGGCGTCTGGACTCCGACGCCGATGAGTTCGTCGCTTTTGTAACGGATGGCTGCAACCGCATGCAGGGGTTGATTCAGGATCTGTTGACCTATTCGCGCGCGGGGACCAATGAAAGAGAACTCCGCGAGATCTCGTGTGAGCACGCATTGAAGGACGCGCTTGCAAACTTACGGGCCACGATCAAGGAGAGCGGCGCGGTTGTGACCCACGATTCGCTGCCCGCTATCACAACGGACCAGACGCAATTGGCTCAAGTGTTTCAGAACCTCGTCGGGAACGCCATCAAATACCGCAGCGCCGACGCGCCTCGCATACACGTGTCTGTTGCGAAGAATGGTGGAAAGGAACAAATCTTCTCTGTCCGGGACAACGGCTTGGGGATCGACCCTCAGTACTTTGAACGGATCTTCATCCTTTTCCAACGGTTACACGGGCGAGTGGAGTTCAAAGGCACCGGAATTGGATTGGCTATCTGCAAAAAGATCGTGGAGCGGCTAGGCGGGAGGATCTGGGTCGAGTCGCAACCCAAAGAGGGTTCAACGTTTTACTTTGCCCTGCCGAAAACGGAGGAGAGATGATGGAATTGATTGGATCCGACGCGGCAGCTATCCACGTTCTTTTAGTTGAGGATAGTCCCGGCGATGTTCGGCTCACCAAGGAAGCGTTTAAAGATGCCAAGGTGCATGTCAACTTGCACGTCGCGGCGGACGGAACCGCGGCAATGGCTTTTCTGGAGCGCCACGGGAAGCACGCCAATGCTCCCCGTCCAGATTTAATCCTGCTCGATCTGAATCTGCCCAAGAAAGGCGGCCGAGAGGTTCTTGCGGAGATCAAGGAGAGTCCGACACTAAGGAGCATTCCTGTCGTTATATTGACGACCTCTGCAGCCGAGGCCGATATCCTGCAGAGTTATCAGCTCCATGCGAATTGTTATATCACTAAGCCTGTAGGCCTCGATGGCTTTCTCAAAGTCGTGAGGAGCATCGACGATTTCTGGTTGTCCGTGGTCAAGTTGCCGCGTGAATCGCACTCATGAAGGAAACGGCGCTCCAAGTGCTGCTTGTGGAGGATAACGCGGGAGACGCCCGTTTGCTCCGCGAGATGTTCAGTAAGGAAAGACCGGATAGCTTCGAATTGACGCACATCCTACGCATGAGTGAAGCCGTGGCTCATCTTGCGAAAGGCGATGTGGACATTATTTTGTTGGACATGGGATTGCCGGATGGGCATGGCCTGGACACCGTGCGGCGGGCGCATGCAGCGGCCCCAGGGGTCCCGCTGATCGTAATAACGGGCCTAGACGACGAGGCACTTGTCGCCGAAGCGATGAAGGAGGGTGCACAGGACTATCTGATCAAAGGACAAATAGAAAATCGGGCGCTGCCACGGGCTCTTCGTCACGCTATTGAGCGCCACCGCATGCAAACAGAAACCGACCTCATTCGAACACAACAGATGGAGTTTAAAGATGAGTTTCTTTCCCACGTGTCGCACGAGCTCCGTTCACCATTAACCGCTATCTATCAGTTTGTCACCATTCTCCTGGACGGGTTGGCCGGCGAAGTGAGTCTGGAACAGCAGGAGTACCTGAGAATCGTTCTCAGGAATATCAAACAACTTCAATCGATGATCAATGACTTGCTCGAAGTCACTCGCGTGCAAGCGGGCAAAATGAGTATCGATCTACAATGTACGTCAATTTCTGATGCGATTACGTATACAGTGAACACACTCCAGGGAGCCGCTACAGCTAAAGGAATCACTCTCACTTCCGAAATGGAGCGCCCCTTGCCATCGATCTGTGCCGACCCAACTCGCGTCCGACAAATCCTCATCATTCTAGTCGATAACGCCATCAAGTTCACGCCGACAAACGGAACGGTGAAGGTTCAAGCTCGGATGTTCGAGGCGGATCCGAATTTCATTGTTGTGAACATCATAGACTCGGGATGCGGCATAAGTCCGAATATGACCGAGAGGATTTTCGAACGTCTGTTCCAGACGTCGGATCCGGCGTTGGCTGGCCGTAGGGGTCTTGGTCTTGGGTTGTACATTGGCAAAGAGCTAGCTAAACGGCAGGGCGGACAACTATGGGCCAAAAGCGCACCGGGACGAGGTGCCGAGTTTCTCCTCACATTGCCCGTTTTTTCCCTGCCTAATCTCATCGCGCCCGCCCTCAAAAGGGAGGGGCTCAGGGAAGGTCCCCTCACACTCGTGGTGACAGAGATCGCGTCGCAGACCGGCTGGCTTTCCGACGAAGTGCGCGCCGGAAAGTCGCAAGGGGTGCGCGATATTCTTCAGGGGTGTGTGCAATCCGATCTGGACATCGTCTTGCCAAAGATGGGATCCGCAGGAGCAACAGAACTTTTCTTCATTCTGGCTATTACCGACAAAATCGGGGGTGAGGCAATCGCGAAACGGATTCGTGAACGATTGGACGCTTGCCAACCAGTGCAGCAAGCCGGCTTGAACGCTACGACTTATTACCGTCAAATTGAGACGATCAAACGAAATGGGAGTGAATCGATGAAAGACTTTGTGGAGAAGGTGGCTGCTCAAATTCAAGAACTTATGAACGAGGAAATCTCGTCGAGGATGGTGGTCAATGGGTAATAAGAAAATTCTCATCGTGGATGACGATCCGGATGTTCGCCAAGGCATGTATCTGCGCCTCAAGGCGAACCACTACGATGCAATCTTTGCGGCCGATGGACTCACGGGTATGTCAGAGGCTCGAAAGCACGGGCCTGACTTGATTATCCTCGACCTGGGTTTGCCTGCTGGCGACGGATTCGTGGTGATGGAGAGGCTGAAAACCTTCCCGTCTCTCGCTGTGATCCCGATCATTGTGGTCTCCGGCCGCTCGGGTCAAGTGAACCGAGAGCGCGCCATCAGTGCAGGAGCGACGGCTTTTCTCGAAAAACCCGTAGACAATGCCGAACTCTTGGCGGTCGTCCGCCGTGCCCTGGGAGAAGCTGCGCAACCAGAGAATCCTGCTGGATAGGGCATGGTGTTCATCTAACAGGACGGCGCTTGGGTGAGCGGCCCGCTTTTGTCGGCAGCCTGCTCGCGGTTCTCCGATGAATTTGGCGGCGACCTAGTTGTAGAGTCCTATTCTTGGTCTCGCTGAGGGCCGTCCCAAACCTGCCAGGTCTGCCCCTGCAAATATTCGGACTGCGCTGAGGCAAGACGACACTTTGCGCAATCCTTCGCTCGCTGCAATCCGGTAATCCGGCTTACATCATCGGCCGCACCACGCTTGCTGGAGCCGGCACTCCCGAGATCTATATTCGAACAGACGCCGGTAAAGTTATCTTCAACAACGGCGCTTGGTCCTCAACCATGCCGGACGTTGCGGTCTTTGATTCGACTTTCGTATCGGAAAACGTCTATGCCGGCGACGTGGTTGACCTGGAACACCGCCGCAGCCTCTACAGCGTGATTGTGGGCGCACAGGGTGTTTTGCTGGCCCAACAGATCGATACGCTCGACGCGAACAGCCGCGCAAAGAGTGCTGAAATCAGGGACAAGTCGGCTGCGGTGCAATCTCAAATTCCTGCAGGTTCAACCTCTGCTGGCGAATTGCCACACGCATGACGATTGAGGAGTGTGACCTCAGCGATTGGAAATCCGGCGACTTCAAGCAGCTTCGAGTCTTCGCCCGGAACCAACGAGACAGGAGTGTGTGATGCACCGGAATATCGCTCGCGCCTACGATTGCCTCAAGAGCCTACGCACTCGAAATCGAACGTACGAAGCATGTTCGACGAAGCGCCGCAAAAGGCGATAAGCAGGTAAACCAAGCACGCAACTCCGCTGTCCCCGAAATTCAAAAACAAAGGAATTAACGATGGAAGCCCTCGCGCAACAAGAAAACGTCGTACCAGTAGACCGTCGTTACGCGGTCGTCGAGGTCGCAGAAATGTGGCATCTCAGCCCTGAGAAGGTCCGCGAGATCTTCGAGCATGGACCAGGCGTGCTTGTCTAGGTTGGTAGGGTGGAGGTTCTCTTCGATGTCCCCTTGGGAGAGATTCTTGTTCTCGCGCAATTCTCTCAGCCGATCGCAGATCACCTTCTCAATCTCCTTTGGGGATGGTTGTTGAACGTCATTCTATATGATGCGTAGTCAAAGGCCAGCCGTTTGGGACCGGCCTGAACTCGTTGCACAAATTGAGCGCTTGGAAAGGAAGGAAACGATCTCAGGGCCTTCGAAATTCGTTGGCTTCGCAACGACAAAACCCGCGCCAAGTGTTCAAAGGACGCGCAAGCGAGGCATTAATCTAGAGACGAAGCGTGGTGGAAAACGAGGACTGGAACCAGGTTCTGTACAGGATTCTCCCTAGCAAGAATCTTCCGTTAGCCAGCCCTAAAACGCGTATTTCTAGCGTACTGTTACTGACCGGGCTAATAGCTATCTACAGCAAAGTAACGCAACTCGCCAGCTTGCCAGGATGGCCGAGAAAGTGCTCTCGACATTGTGAACCTTTTGACGGTCGACAATTTAGTCGAAGTAAGAACAGATTGTTCGAACCAGGTTTGAGACAGAGACTGGTTATTTGATGTTGAGGTGAAAGCGATGAGGAACGGTTCCGTTTCATCGATTCAAGTGCTTTGCGCAGAATACCAGAGGCTGCTCAAGAACTCTCAAGTCGCTTTAGCTGACTGGAATAAGGGCCGGACAGAAATTCACAACACAGGACGGCGAGAGAGGGCCGCCGACAACCTACTTCGCGCACTCCAGGCGAAGTTCGCGAAAGCTTGGGCGTCGTTGGAGTGCCACGAGCAGGCATGCCACATTTGCCAAATCAAGTCGATGGTCCATTCCAGGGTTGGTGCCGCGACGATCCAGGTTCACAATTGAGGCTGTCAGGCATTGCGATTCGACCGAATTCTATGACGTTACTCACCTCGCGTGATAACTGCGCATTGGATATACGTCCGTTGGCTCGGCGACAGGAAAAAGATCGAAGCACAGACCATGACATGGGACAAGGCTGTTGTTGAATCGATTTGAGACCGGACTATGAAGGAAGCGACCGGAAGGGCCAAGACGCGCAATACAGATTTCCTGCGCGGTAAGGTCGCGTGCGCTCACGACATTCTTTAGGCACATTCCGATTTGGCACGCGTTAGTCCTCACTTCAACGCCTTCACCGCTTTCTCTAGCGTCGGCTCGATGAGCCACATCAAGAGTATCGCGGCAAACGAAATGCAGGCGATACTAACAAGGAGGTACTGTCTGGAGTGCATTTTTGACACTCCCCACAATGTGAGAAGGAGACGCACTGGGATTGCGCCTCTTAATGCACCCCTATCCAGAACGCACAAAACATACGCGGTGGCCTTCGTCCAAGTGCACGCAGTTGTTTTAGGACTTTATTCTTTATCTGTCAAGTACTGTTTCAGTACTAGGGTAGCACGCCGGTTGGCCACCTCTTCTCGTCGGCCGTGTCAGAGTGTTGGTAAAGGCAAACCTGCTGTATCGAACGAGGTTGGCGTCGTTTTCAAGTGTCCGGCAGCGCGTGGTCTTCGTAGTGGTAGAGAAGCCTGAAAACTGTTTTCATCCTCCCCCAAAACAATTCACCAGGGTATCTGAACGGAGTCAGTTCGCATCCTACGCTGGGCTACGAAAAAAACGCCCTTTAGCGTAACGAGAGACCTCGTCAACGATCAGTCCGCGTTCTGTTCAACGGTCATCGTGACCATCCGCCCGACTTCCAACAAAGTGGCAAACTCCGCGGGAACGAATAGCTGGATGTCATAAAGGTGATACTCAGGCGAAACGTTGTGGTCAAGTTCCAGGCGAATCTCACAGCGCGTAGGTTCGCCGTTGTTGGGAATAATCCCGATAGATTTGCAGTGACCTCGCAGACAGATTTTAACCATTTTGCTCGCGTGCTGGAGCAGGTAGACTTCGAATTAGCGGAAAGCAGTCTAGCGGCAGTAGCTGAATTCAGTATGAGCGTGCGGTGGGGCGTGTCAATGCAATACGGTGGCGCGCCGTCACCGGAAGGTAACATCGGGTGATTCCGAAATGGAACAAGCCCCGGCCATCGACAGACAACCGGAGCCTTAGATTCGGTTTCCAGACAACGGCGCCATGCGCTCTGAACCGAACTAGGTGGACGATTGTTGATCTAGGTTTACGCTGGGCTGAAGGGATTCGCTAAGTGGCAAATTCGGGTGTCGTTTCTTCCATTCCTTTCGGGCCTCGTCGAGTAGCACGGGAGGCGGATGATCAAGGTCTACTTCCATGGAGCACAAGCACTTGGTTATGACTCCGAACCTTAGGAGTTCGGGGCTCGACATCCTGCAAAGGCTTTGGCGAAGCTTCTCTGTTTCCAATTCGGCGTTCCTCGTGTCGTTTATGCTCAGGCGACCTTTTCCGTTAGTAGTGGACCCCAATGCCGGTCTCCTTTCAGTTGTTGAGATTGACAACGCCGGCGGATCTTCTCTTACGATACAGTAATATACAGTCAAGTCAAGATTTGCTTGGCACGACATCGCATTTTATGTATACGCAGCCGTGACTGCGTACCTACTTGAAGGTGGAATGGTCGTAGCCTAATCGAGTCTTGTACAAGCTACACAAACGTAATTTACTCCATCGTTAATTTCAACTTATGATCGAATTTGGAACATCTGTTACGCCCTTCACCGGCAAAAAGACTCTATTTGCCAGCGCGGTTTCGATTTTGGAAACCAGTTCGCTCGTACGGATCGGTTTGGAAACATAGTCGTCCATACCGGCTGAAAGGCAGCGCTCTTGGTCACCTCTGAACGCATGGGCGGTCATGGCTATGATCGGGACGTGCCCGCCGGTTAATTTTTCTCGTTCCCGAATCGCTGCAGTAGCTTCGAACCCATCCATGCCCGGCATCTGGATATCCATTAGCACAACGTCGAACTGTTCCCCCTCAGAATCCTCGACACCGGCTCGCCCATTTCCAGCTACCTTTACGGAGTACCCACGTTTCTCGAGCAGGCGCACCGCTAAGGTTTGGTTTACAGCATTGTCTTCTACCAGCAGGACTCGTGCGCGATGTTTGCTTTCTTGCAGAGTATGGCGGGTCACCAACGGCGAGATCGTTTCTTCGGACACTTTCCTATTGAGAATCTGACAAATTCCATCCAACAGTTCCGTTTGGCGAATCGGCTTCAGAAGGTAGGCGGAAATTCCCAGTTCCCGACAGCGAGCGGCGTCACCGAGGTGTCCGGCCGACGTTAGCATCATAATCGTTACGGCAATCTGACCCGGATCCTTGTGAATCTGTTCAGCAAGCGCAAACCCGTCCATCTCCGGCATCTGACAATCCAACAAAATGAGCGGGAACGGGTGGCCGGTGCTTTTCGCGATCTCCAGTGCTTTCAGCGCATCCCGGCCGCTTTCGACCGCCGTTGGCCGCATTCCCCAACGAGTCAGGATGCTAAGAAGAACCCGGCGATTCGTGAAATTGTCATCCACGATCAGCGCGTGGAGATTCCGCAATTGTGTCGGTTGAAGAGGAGCGGGGGGCAAGGAAGTCTGGTCTTGAACGCCCAAGGACACCATAACGTAAAATGTACTACCTTTCCCCAGTTCGCTTTCCACCCAGATTCTACCCTTCATCATGTTGACCAGCCTGGTAGAAATGGCCAAACCCAATCCGGTACCTCCATACTTGCGTGTCATCGACCCATCGGCTTGCGAAAACGGTTCGAATATCCTTAGCTGTTTGTCAGCAGCGATGCCGACGCCCGTGTCCTTGATTGATAATTGCAAATCAACGGTCTGACCGCTTTCTGTAGCTCGCTCTACAGAGACGAAAATCTCACCAGTTTCGGTGAACTTTATGGAGTTGCCCACCAAGTTGACAATAATCTGGCGTAGTCGGCCAGGATCACCCAAAAGCGCTTCTGGTACATCGGGTTGCACTTCGTAGACGAGTTCCAAGCCCTTCTGATGAGCGCGGAAACTGAGCGCTCTCATGGTTTCACCCAGACTCTCGCGTAGGTCAAACGGGATTGACTCAAGATCGAGTTTGCCCGCTTCGATCTTAGAAAAATCCAAAATGTCATTGATGATGGTTAGGAGTGACTCGGCAGAAAACTTGACCAACTCCAAGCTTTCGCGCTGTTCAACACTTAACTCCGTGTCCAGAACCAGCTCCGTCATGCCGAGGATGCCATTCATGGGTGTGCGGATCTCATGACTCATCGTCGCCAAGAATAGGCTCTTCGCTTCACTACCCGCTTCGGCGGCCTCCTTGGCTGATTTCAGCTCTTGTTCCGCTCGCTTGCGCTCCGTAATGTCACGGCTAATTCCTACGATCCCGGTGATCTGGCCAGTCGCATCTCGTAACGGTACCTTGCTGGAGAGCAGCCATCTGCTGTCCCCGGTCTGGTCAACGAGTTCCTCTTCTCGATCTACCAATGCCTCACCGGACCTCATCACTTCCTTCTCTTGCGCTTCATACTGGCTGGCCAACTCTATCGGAAAAATATCGGAGTTCTCCTTTCCCAGAAACCCTTCGCCTCCTAGAAGTCGTACCATCGGTTCATTGGCCACCACGAAGGTGCCTTGGACGTCCTTGACATAAATCCGATCCGGCAAGTTGTCAATAACCGTTCGCAGGAGGCTTCGCTCACGGTTCAGCGTCTCTTCGGCACGTCGCCGCTCGGTTACCTCGCGAAAGCCCCAGACCCTTCCGATGCTTCGACCCGCCAACACTTGCGGTTCAGAGTGCGTCTCAAACATCCTCCCATCCGCCAAGTCCAGCACATCATCGCTCGCGAAGCGAGTATCCGCATACAGCTGGCGCATCCCGGCCAGGAATCTCTCTGGATCTTTGAGTTGTGACGCAACATCCTCGAGGATTCGATCGTCATTCGAAAACATCGCATCTCTTCGAATCCGCCACATTGCCGCGAACTTGCGATTGTACGTGGCTATCCTTCCATTGCTTTCGACCACCAGGATGCCATCCGCCGTAGCCTCAAGCGTCGTGCGAATCAGTTCCGTTGCTTCGCGCACGCGGCGTCGTAGCGTGGCAGCCCATTTCAATGCGGTGAGAACCGCCACGACCAGGATGCCCATGAGACCGAATATTCGTGTGGCGCTCCACCACGGCGGCTGGCGCTGCACCACAACATCCTCTGGAGTGCGCAAGAGGATACGGATCCTGATTGGTTTTTGGCTCTCGTCCACTTCAATCGTGCAAATCCCAGTCACCTTCAGCCTGCTGCCTTCGCGCAACGACGTAAATACCGCAGGGATTTTTTTGCCCGCCAACTCTGCTTCAAATACGACTTTCCCTTCCTGTAGCAACAAGATCTGCTCGCCGGGATTCAGCGAATATCCCGTAAGTTGCCCTTCTACCTGGATAAGTTCCGCATCATGGCTGTGGAATTGCTGGTTGCCTATGGCGTTGTCTCTCGCGCTTTCTCGAGCAAAATTACCTCGTAGTGCTTCCTCCGGCGACAGCGACATCGGTTTGGGGACCTCTCCCGTCCCGGTTCGCCGGAGAATGGCGTCCTGTAGCTCCGGTGCGTACGAACCCACCGTCGGAAACCCGATCACGTCCACCTGGTCTCCGGGGTGAATCGTTAACGTGTCTTGTTGGGTCTGAACGTACAGAGATTCTCCCGCACTCTGGATAAACACCGCTTTGCCAGGCCGAGTAAGAGTTATGACCCCCTCCACGCGAACACTATGCCCCATTCCTCTCTCCGGACTGAATCTCAGAAGATCGGGGATCGCAATGACGGGCGCGCTAAACGGATCAGGGTTTGCTGGCTGCAGCACTTTGAGCTCGGACTCGTACGGGATGTTGACATAGATCCCGGTCAACTGATTCGTGGAATTGAACTCCGAACCACACGTACCACGCATCCGCACGCGCGCATCCACGATCTGCGGGAGAGAATCTTGCGTGTAAAAGGGTACTCGACCAGTAACACGGCCTCCTTCTACGGCCACCTCGAGATACAAACGATTGCGTCTCTTGAAAACCCTACGAACGATGCCCTCTACTTCAATTCTCTGGCTGTCCTCCATCGTCGAGGCCATTTGCTCAAAAGAAACTCGCTTCGCGGGCGGCAGCGGGGCGTGGCCCATCACTTTGAATAGCGGGTTGCCGATCTGCGGCGCAAAATCTGGTCCCTCGGTTACCCCGTCTACTTCAACTACATCTCCTGCCTTCAATGGCACGTTTGGCTTAGCCTTTTCGAGGTTAATCCAGATGCCGCTTGTCGAGTCCTGAACAAACAAGTCGGGTTCGTCGGGGTCGTAATACGTAACGACACCTCGCAATCGTACGATGTAGCCTTTTTGTGCCTGTTGAACTGTCATTTTCCGGATCTGCGCGGCCGTCGTGATCACCGGTGATGAGGAAAGCGGAGGTCCTTCATTCGCGGATGTAAGCTGAGGTCGAGCAATGAGGATAGCGGCAATGAGTAACAAGCGTAAGATTTGAGATCGGTGGCGTCCGCACGAGTTTCGGCGTCTGCTCCGCGCTAACCGATTCAGCGTCAGGTTTGACTTGTCATCACGGCCTATCCTTCGGAACCCTGTGGACACTGCCAAATACGCCCCCCCTGAAACCGGCACCATCAACAAGCCCTTAAACGAATGCAGGCGACCGTAGCCGGGCTTCGGGTCGGCCGAACGTACTCGTGTCGGTTACCCCCGCGACCTCCGGTCGAAAGGAGACCAGATGAGCTCCCCGGTGGTCTCCCACAAGCTCTTGAGTCGCCACGGGGAATGACCGGTTCTGCCAACATTGAAGGTCTAGAAATTGGCAACGCCAGGCACGTTTCGTAATCAGAGCACGGCATAGCCCAATGGGTGATCAGGGACCGAGTCAAAGCTCTACAGAATCAATGCCTTACCCCACCTAAAACGAATCTTCATCCGGTTTGAGACAGCGCAATGCCAAAGGTGGACCGAGAGAACCAAAATGGAAGACACCCGAGCGAGTCAATCAGGCAGGATCATTTCGAAGTGCACCGCGATTTGGGGACAATCCTGCCGCCAGCTCCAAGGTAGCTAGTCTTGCCGAGCAGTGCTGCCAGCCTGTCGGAAAACAACCTTAAACTTAAAGTCTCTTTCCAGCATCTTTTCTAATGCCTTGATGGTCTCTTTGCCGCCCTTTCGAGTGTCTGGTAGAAAAGTCTCGCCTGTAGCCGATTTAACTGCTAGCACAAGAACGTAGTTTGTCGGATATGCCACCTCTTGAAACTGAATGCACCAGGTCATGGCTCCTCGCGCGGGCATTTCCTGTTTTCCCGTCCTAATTTCTTCAATCGCTGCGGCAATATCCCCGACGCTAACTTTGCCGAGCATTTCTTTCGATGTCACGGTCGGTGGCCCCTAACGCATGTACAGCAAAACTTTATGCTTTGTATTGTCAATGGAGTTTAATGCGCGCAGCCTTGAGTTTCGTAAACTCATGTCGCTGGCGAGCCAGTGCCCTTAGCGGACAATCGTAAGGTGCCTCGCCATTGTCAGCTATGAGGATGCGACTCGAGCCACTCTTGCAAGCTAGTGACCGTACGGAAGGTCTTGGAGTTGCAGTGGGCGCCGACGGTCTGCCAGTAGATGGTTGCGCTATTGGTGAGACCATCGAGACATAGACGCTTGTGAAAGTTGGTCCCCGTGTCTGGCAACCTGTTTCTCAACCATACGGCACTTCCGTCTTCGACTCCATTGACTTCGATGAAACCATCCTCGCGAGCCGCGGCTTGAAATGCTCGAAGCTTTACCATGCCTTCAGTTTACGCGCATTGAGATTTGTTTAGTACGTTTCAATAATATTTATTATTAGGACTTTATAATCTGGGATGAACCCTTGGTTAGGTGCTTGCCACTTCCGACGGTGTAGAAATTGGTCTCCGGACTGAATCAGGCACGTGCGGCCTTAAGAAGCGTTGCGGCTTGTTCGGCCGCGACCGGCCGGCTGAAATAATAGCCTTGCCCCTCGTCGCACTCGTGGAGCCGCAGGAAATCGAGTTGCGCTTTTGTCTCCACTCCCTCCGCTATTACCCGCTGCCTCAGGCTCTTCCCGATATCGATCATGGCGCTGAGGATAGTGGTGTCTTCGCTGCCCGAGGTTATTTGTTGCACGAAAGATTGGTCGAGTTTAAGCGCGTCCGATGGAAAGCGCTGTAGATAAGTAAAACTCGAATAACCGGTACCAAAGTCATCAATTGCAAGCTGTACGCCCATATCTTTCAGCGCAACCATTTTCACTAGAGCAGTGTCGGCGTCTTGCATCAACACGCTCTCCGTGAGTTCCAGTTCTAGATTTTGAGGCTCCACTTTCGTTGCGATCAACGCGGTCCGAACCCCTGACAGAAAATCCTTAGCGCCAAATTCGGCGGCCGACACATTCACTGCGAGAGGTACAACTCCCAATCCCGAATCGTTCCATTCTCGGGCCTGCTTGCATGCCTCCAGCAGTACCCATTGTCCTATCGATAGAATTAGCCCGCACTCTTCCGCGATGGGCACGAAGTCCGCCGGAGATATCATTCCCCGCCGTGGGTGCAGCCATCGAATCAGCGTTTCCACTCCCGTGATCTTCCCATTCTGAAGGTCGTATTTGGGCTGGTAGTGCAGCAAAAATTCGTTCCTTCCTAGCGCATAACGCAAGTCCGATTCAAGCGATTGGCGTTCTGCAATACGCTCATGCATTTCGCTCCGGAAGAACCGGTAGTTGTTACGACCCTCCTGCTTGGCCTCGTACATCGCGTTATCCGCTCTGTTCATCAAGCTTTCAGCGTTTCGCCCATCGGTCGGGTAGGTGCTCAGACCGATACTCACGTTGACATTAACACTTCTCTTATCGATGATATGAGGTCTCGTAAACGCCCTGAGGATCTTTCGCGCGCTAAAGGCTGCGTCTGCCGCATGCTCCATTTGGGAGAGCAGTACTACGAATTCGTCCCCGCCTAAACGGCTTACGGTATCCGAACGCCGGACACAACCCAATAATCGGCTGGCTACCGACTGTAGTAATTTATCGCCAACGTCGTGGCCCAGGGAGTCGTTAATCTTCTTGAAGTGGTCCAAATCGATGAACACTACTGCCAATTGCTTGCCTTGCCGTTGCGCCAGTGATATCGCTTGCGTCAGCCGGTCGTTGAACAGTACTCGGTTAGGCAAATTGGTGAGCGGATCGTGTTGCGCCAAGTGAGACATTTCGAGTGATGTGGCCCGAGCCACGCTCACGTCGCGGAAAGCCACGACCCTCCCCGTTACGTTCCCGTCTTCATTGCGAACCAGCGTTACCTTACAATCGACTCCAAGTTCGCGACCGTCCCGTCGAACTAGCACACAGTTTGTGCAGGAGTCCGCTATTTCCAGAACCATCTTGGGTTCTTTCGTCAGGATAGCTGGGGCTTTGCCATCTGCCGCTGTGGTACAGCTCTCAACAAGCTTCAGTACCTCTGCCACAGGCCGCCCGTAAGCCTCCTGTCGGCTCCAGCCCGTCGTTTCCTCCCCTGACCTGTTCAGGTAGGTAACATTGCCATGTAGATCCGTGCGCAGCAGCGCCTCGTCGATCGCATCGAGCATCGTATTGGCAGCTTCGTTTTCCAAGAAGATTGCTTTTGGTGCATGGCGATCCATCATTTCGCGCACCGTCCGGCTTAGCCGGTAGCCATCGGCTTGTTCCTTCACCAAGTATCCCAGGGCTCCTCGCCGAGTTGCTGTTCTTGCCATTACTTCAACGTCTGCGTCACTGAGAATTAGAATTGGCACGTGAGGCGCTGCTTGAAAAATCTGGTCGAATTCCTCGACGCCATTGCTACGAGGCCGTGAGAGGTCAAGAACAACGGCCCCTACCCCGCCTGCATGCAAGCGTTCGATCCCACTGGAAATGTTCGTAACCCACTCCACACGGAATCCATCACCCGTTGTCGAACCCAGTTCGCCCAGGATTCTCGCCGCATCCTCTGCCGCTGACCCGATTAGCAGAACACAGTCGCCACTATCTTTCGTGCTCGTTGGTTTCGCGGGTTTAAGCTCCAGGCTTGCCATCTGGGGTGTTCCTCCAACAACCATTCACCTGCGCGAAGGCGATTTTGGGTCTTTCCGCAGCCATGAACCTCAACATTGTCGCTTCAATTGCGCGTCCACCTCATCCGCTATGGTGACAATGTCGGGCAGCAGTGCACTGGATGCCAATCGCTTTACGTTCTTGCGCAACATGGAAAAAAACGCTGACCTGCAGTAACCGCGACTCTTCCACTCCGTGTTCTGTGTTGAGGGCTTGAGCTTGTCCCCAATCGCCGCCGGAGCGCCATTCTCTATGCTTGCATCGTTCGGCGTCGTCGCCCGAGATAACTGTGGTTGTGCGGCCGTCTTATTCAAAAGGGTTCTGCGAGACTGACAAGACCAGAGAGTGCCATGTGTCGCTTCCTATCGGGAAAACCTCTTTGACGTCCAGCAGGTGAAATGCGATTGTTCCTAACTAGACTTCCTCATGGATTAGGATAGCGGCGAGAGAATCACCGAAACTGTTCGCTTCCGTACACAGGTACCTTTTTAACCCTGCGATTGGAGCGAGCTCACGAGCCGCTACCCCATGCGGCACTTAGCGGGAAGTCGGGTTACAGCGGTTGGGTTCCTACGGATGCGGTAATCTAAGTGCAAACTTCGTCGCAGAATTCGTGGCAAGAGCCAGCGCAGAAGCTAAACGCCGGTGCCGAGGAACGATCAGAAAGAAGTACTGAGCGGCAACCTTGGATTTCGGCTCAGCCATTCTGCTCGCGCTTCTTTGAGTTGCGTCACGAGGGCTTCGGGCCGAAAAGAGTCCGATGGCCGCAATTCGTGCGAACATTTGTATTTTGTGGTCAGGCCGAACCGCAACAATTCCGCATCCGACATTTTGCCGATTCGCTCGCGAAGACGGTTGACTTGCGACTCGGACGTCTCCGGCGTACGAGTGGTTCCATTTTCTCTATCGACGCTTGGCATGCCGTTTGCTTCTCTCCAGCGAACATCAATCGTCTACCGTTGGTCACATATGTCAAGAGATTATATCGTTACGGTTGCAATTACAAGCAGAACGCAGGTAGTGGTATGAAGAGAAACCACTGGTTGCGTACGGCACCGTACAGAAAACTGCAGATTATCCTTGACATACTATCGGTTCAGGTAAATAGTGCTGTTTCATGGTAGTGTGTTTAACAACAGTATAAGTACTTGGGAGGTTAGCTTGAGAAGGTCCGAGCTTCACCTCAACGTAGGGATATCCGTTGAAGTTGATTGGTTTGGAGACCTGCCAGAAGCACAAATGACCGCATTTAGATCACATTCCAACGAACTCGAAGCCTCCTTTGGCATTTTCAGCGTCTCGCTAGATGAAGCGATTGGCCTACATGCCAGCGGTTCAGTGACGGAATCTTTTGATCTAGCTGTATTGATGTCGAGCTTATGCCAACGATTTATCAACCTCGTGGACGGCACCCTTCGTTTGCTGGGTGAACATTCCAAACACCACGGAACGACACCAAGCGTGGCACCGCTTAATCCGGCAGACTTCAGCAGTCCGCAGGGGCAGCGCGCGGCGCTAGCGAGTTCCTTGTGGCATCGTGCCCTTTTCTCGCAGCATGCGCAGTTTCTTAGCAAAATTCGTACCCTTGCGGCGTTGGTTGCCAATCTTGGCGCAGACATTCGCGCGACTGCGGAAGAACTGGCATCTCACGGCGCTGCGGTCGATTCAGCATCGCCATGGTCCGCTGTATCGACAGAGTATTGCGACCTTAATACCTGCCTTCGGGAAACGCTGATAATGTTGAAATGCTTCCTGCGAGTGTTGCCCGATGAACAGCTATTGCAATTCGACAAAACTATGTCGAACGATGAGAGGGCCCGGCTCAAGACGCCTTTCGGCATGGAAGCTCCCACCCCCATCGGCACAAGCCCAGGATGAATCCTTGTCGTGCCCCGCGATTGGGGGGCGGTACAGAGGGCAAGATTGCTTGAGACGGAATGCCCGCGTTCGTCTTGGCTAAGGCCATACGCTATCCTCCCATTTTGGGCGCAACACGCATGTTCACAGTGTCGAAGTACATGAACATCCGGCTTCCCTTCACACAACGTTCCTACTACTGACGGAACATTCGATAGTTGCTGACCCGCCGCACTTCCGCGCGATCGCTGTGGTATCAGTTTCTGACGACGTACTGCCTTAGGGTACAAGCGGGGTACAGGCGTCCGGCGATCGCGAACTGCTAGTCTTGCGTTCAATGTGCCCTACTCGCGACTTCCTCCTTGGGAGAAGACATCCGCCTCGTAGATTCCGTTCTCTGGCGGTTCGCTACAATGTAACAAGGCTACGTTGCGCGCTTTACCCAATTCGGGTCTCGGCATACTGGCTCAGACCCATTCTACAAATCTTGCCCGTCGACCCACTCGCCCAGCTTTAGATCGTGTTGCTAAGCTCACAGGCGCACCCTCGGAACGTTGAGTCGCACAAACTGCGGGAAATAAACTTTGATGCAAGCAACCGACCGCGGCAGAAATCCGACGACCTGCGCGACAACCCGAATACCCCATGGTTGGGGCAGCCCTAATTAATGCTTGTATATTTACATACAATAGTCTATTATTGTACGTAAAGATGCAATCTAAGAACCGCACCTACGGCGCCCTCGTTGCGGATGTGGTCGAGTCTCGCTCGCGCCCACACCTCCGTTCCTCTCTCAACGAGAAGCTTCGGATTGCCAGCATCGCGCAATTGGATGACAAACTCATCCGCGTTCCTTACGCAGTCACTGCCGGAGATGAATTTCAGACAATAGCACCCCGCGTGGACTCTATCCCCAAGTTGATCCTAGACCTCAGAAGGCGCCTGCAGCCTCTTCAGTTGCGAATCGGAATTGGAATCGGGGTGATCCAGGGGCCCATACGCCCTCCTGTAAATCGCATTGCCGGTCAAGCTTTCGAATTCGCACGAGCTGCCATCAACCAAATCAAGGAAACAAGAAAATATCCAACACTGACCGTTTTTCGTTCAGACAACTCCGAACTCGACGAGCTTGCCAACTTGGTCTATGGTCTCCATGACACCCTCCTTCGACAAATTAGCGCGAAACAATGGGAGACCATTGCCATCTACCTGATTAAGAATCGCGTGGACTACACAGCCAAAGCCTTGTCCATTGATATTTCTACCGCTTCACGTAATCTAAAACGAGGATACTTCTGGCAGATCGAACACACAACGGTCGTCATGGAACGCGTCCTCGGGCGCGCCTTCCGATGATTGCATCAGAGTGTACAATATTGCTTTATTGCACGAAATGATACATCCAGCCTACAACCTCTTTCTGGCGATATATCTGGCCCATCTCCTCACTGACTTCGTTTTTCAGACTACTTCGATTGTCTCCAACAAACGTCGCGGCGAATGGCGCGGTTACCTCATTCATGGGGTCACGCACTACGTCGCAGTCCTAGCGATCGTTACGCTCGCCGACCCACACCGACTCCTGACTTTATCTTTTCAGTTGCTTGCCGTTTCCCTCCCACTCGTTCATCTACTCGTGGACTGGGCCAAGGTTTCTTTCACCAAGTCTCATCGGATACCCGACAATGCCCTCGCGTTCGTACTCGATCAGGCACTCCATCTCGTCACTGTCATCGGAGCCGTATTTCTCCTCGTTCGTCCGTCGCTCCAAACGTTCGTCTTGTTGTTGAATCGAATTCGCTTCCTCCAGGAAAGCATTCTCCTGGTGAGCGTCGTCTATGCCCTTGTGATCTTTGGCGGCGGCTATTTCATTCGCGCACTCATCGGCCCCCTTTGGAAGGACGAGGAAGGGCAAACAACAAAGGAATACGAGCAAGTGATTAACGCTGGCCTGTATATCGGTTGGCTGGAAAGATTCCTTGTATTGACCGCATTGTTCCTTCAATCTCCCGCGACCGTCGGCTTCATTCTTGCGGCGAAATCGATTGCGCGCTATCCGGAACTCAAGTCCGTCCGTTTTGCTGAATATTTTCTGATTGGGACACTCCTCAGTGCCGCTATCGCCATCGGCGGAGCCATTGTCTTGCTCAAAGCTCTCTATGGCACTGTTGCTTTCGGAAAATGAGAGTGACCATCGCGTTCCTTGATCTAAGTCCACCCCCGAGCGATTGTCCCAGGCGCCCGCCCGAGATCATCCGGTGCACACACGGAATTTCCGCGCTACGGTTTCTCGAGTCAAGAACATCACAAATTGGCTTCGGGTTCGACTTAAAGTCCGATACTCTTGTGATCTGTTGGGGAAGTCGAATATCTGTGGAAAACAGTAACCGAAGATCGGCCGCTTCTCTTTTTCCTCGCATTTCTAGTTAGGCTCAGTGATTCGCAGCGTCTGATTCTGGCGAATCCCGCTGGTCAAGACTTGCTTTCGCCCAGAAGGCCAATTCACTTCGACGCGATCGACACGCGCCGCATCGCCCAATCCGAAGTACAAAGGCAGAGCGCTTTGGGCCAGATACCCGGACTTGCCGTCGTTATATTTCGTATAGACATGACCGCCAACATACAGGCGCACGGTAACGCCAAGCCCATTACGGTTCGAAGCCGTCCCAACGAGCGCCACCTTCAGCCAGTGAATTGATTTGCGTTGGCTGAGATTGCTCACCAGGACCTGCGGTGCGGAGTTGAAATCGTTAGTCACGATGTCGAGATCTCCGTCGTTGTCCAGATCGAAGACAGCGGACGACCGGCTAGAGCGCGGTGCCATAGCCGTAATCTTCCCCGATTGCTCCGCGCAGACTGCTCTATCGTTTCGTCTGGTTTGTGGATCGGCGCAATCCGCATCGAACCACGGCGTGTACAGGTTCTTGCGCGGCTCGACACCGAGCAGAAACTCCGCATCCAGAAATTTCTTCCCACGGTTGTTCAAGAGCAGAGAGTTGATGCCGTAACGATACGGATAGCTCATGCCAGATGCGATGAAGATATCGTCCCAGCCGTCGGCATTGAAGTCGCCAACACTCGGTCCCCACGGCCAATAGTTTTCGGCGCCCATCTTGTCGGAAACTTCCTCGAACTTGCCGTCGCCCAAATTGTGATAGAGAGCGTTGCCGAAGATGAAGTCCGCCGGCTTTCCCCCGAGATACACATCCGTCCAGTGCACTCGCGCTTTTCGTTTCTCATTCTCGGTTCCGGGTTCCTCGCCCATATCGGAATGCATGTCGGTCACGAAAAGATCTATCCGCCCATCGTTGTCGTAGTCGAAGAACTTGACGCCCATCGCGCCCCACGGAGTTTGTGGGAAATAGTCTGCGGTTTTTTCGGCGAACTTTCGACCGCCTTCATTTTCGAAGTAATGATTCTGTCCCATCATATTCAGGAAATAGACGCCCGGGTACCCGCTGGCATTTAGATCCGCGAAGCTGGCATCGCCGCACCAGCCGCGAGGGCGTAAGCCAACTTTTTGAGTTACGTCCTTGAACCTGTCGTGGCCAAGATTCCTGTATAGAGTCGGGTACTCGAAGCGCTCCGGGTGCAAGTGGCCGAAGAATGCGTCTTGCAGTCCAACGTACTCGCCATCAGGCCCCTTTTCGTCGTTGGTGTAGCTGCCAACATTACAGACGAGGAGGTCCAACAGGCCATCATTATCGAAGTCGAAGAAAAATGCGCCTGAGGAGTGTGCGACGAGATCCAGCCCGGACTCTTTGGAAATATCGATGAAGTGGCCGTGGCCATCGTTCTTGAAAAGAACGTTGCCACCGCGCACGGTTGTGACAAAGAGGTCCTCGACGCCTTCATTGTCCACATCCGCGAATGCAGCGCCAACGCTGATTCGGCCAGGCAATCCGACCCCAGCCTCCTTCGTGATGTTCTTGAACTTGCCGCCGCCCAGATTTTTCCAGAGTTCGTTGCCGCCAACCTGATTCGTAAAATAGATGTCGAACAGTCCGTCGCCGTCGACATCGGCGACCGCAACTGCATTTCCGTGATCGTAGTGGCAGGGCCGCTGGTGCGCGGTAACGTCGTCCACTGCATGATGAACGAACGTGATTCCGCTCGTCTTCAGCTGATCGCTGAATTGAAACTGGCAAAACACTTTGAACTGATTCACGGTTGCGAGTTGCGCTTTTTTTCGCGCCGGAAGAGAGTCGGCGCCCATGTCGGAGTCGGGATAGCGAGGACGGCGGGTAGAGTCGCCTGAAGTGGAACCCAGCGCCGCAGTCAAAACGGCAAACACAAACAATACGGTAGAAATCGAGGGGACTCGACGCAAGGCGACGCTCCGTGTCACTTCAGCAAAATCTGCCCTCGATGTTCAGGCATCCCGCGAATTTTTCCACTCGGGAGCGGCGATCCAGATCCAGCGTACCATCAGGTCACCGCGGTGCCGGAACCACCGCTACGTGCGGACGTAAGGAATCCAAACCTGCATGGACGTCGGTCGACGGTTGGCCCAAACGTAGTATGGAATGAGCGTCAGATTCTCCGGCCGCGTCTTGGCCGCGCTCGCGCTGGCTGGAACGTAGAGCCCTTCCTGGTCCGCCGCACTCTCGTTCGCGGCCCCACCATGGCGCAACACCGTAACCCCATCGAGGAGCCCGCTTTTGTATTCGGACTCGAAGTTCCTGAGCGACTTCGAATTGACCACGATCGAGACCGCCGAGAGATTGGCCGTGCTCGGCTGGTCGAGTTGTTCCATGCAATAGACGATCGGTCCACGCTGAACGGCGACCCGTCCGAGATTGTCGGCGACGCGCGGATTGGAAGAGATCACTTCCGGCGTCATCGGTAGATTGAGAGCTACCGTGTCGCCTGGCGACCAATGCCGATGAATAGCCAGGTATTGGCCGGATTGAACACCGTCTGCGTTCTTCCCGTTCACGGCGACCTTGGCGCTCTTAACCCACCCGGGGATTCTAAGATGCAAAGTGAAGTCCGTGGGCTCGGAGGGTTTTAGTGTCAGTTGTACGCCGCCATCCCAGGGATAGTTCGTTTTTTGCTCAACCTTGATGGGTAAACCGCTCTCCAGGCGCCAATCCAAGACGGAATTGTCGTAGAGATGGACATAAAGGCCATCCTTGCTCGTGCTGTAGAAATACCCCGGCAGCGAGGCAAACGTGCGTTCGAGATTCGGTGGGCAGCATGTCGTGTCATACCAAGGATTGCGAATCTTGTCGCCGGACGAAGGATCGAATGCCAGCGGATTGCGATAGCAGTACGTCGTGCCGTCGAGCGACATGCCGGAGTTGATGCCGTTGTACAGCGCCCTCTCGATGACGTCAGTGAAGCGAGCTTCTCCGCTCGCGGCGAGCATGCGCCAGTTCCACATCATGTTTCCGATGGCGGCACAACTTTCTCCATACGCTTGCGCGTTAGGGAGTTCGTAAGGCTCGCCAAAAGCCTCACCTTGGCTGCGCGCACCGACTCCACCGGTGATATACATTTGCCGCTGCGAGAGATCGTCCCAAAGCGTATTCAGCGTTTTCCAGTAAGACTCGTCACCCGTTTCGAGAAAATAGTCTGTGGCGCCACAGCAGGCGTACATGGCGCGAACTGCATGCCCTTCAAGCTTGGTGCGCGAGGTGAAGGGGATGCCGCTGTTCATGTAAATGTATTGACGGGGTTCCAGAGGAATGCGATCGTCGCCCTTGAGGATGTAGCCAGCCAAATCAACGTAGCGGCGGTTGCCGGTCGTGCGATAGAGCTCGATCAGCGACATTTCAATCTCGGGATGACCGGAAACGATTGGCTTCTTGTCGGTGCCAGGACCGTAGTTCGACATCAAGAAACCGTCTACGAACTTGACGCCGGCGTCGAGGAGAGTCGAGTCTCCCGTCGCGCGATAGTAGGCAATCGCACCTTGCAACATGTGGCCGAGGTTGTAGAGTTCGTGTCCGACTTCCTGGCTGCGCGGAAGCATGCGCTGCGCTGCGCGGTCTTCCACGTAGTACGTGTTCAAATATCCGCTAGGCTCTTGCACCGCGACAATTTCACGAATCATGCTGGAGGTCACGTTCCGGAGGTCGGGTATGTCTCGGGACTGCAGGGCGAATCCAGCCGCTTCGGTCCACTTATAGATATCGGAGTCGGAATAATACGGCCCCTTCTGAGGAGCTTCACTCTTTCCTACCAGGCGGCGAAAATTGTCCATACGACCGTGCTGCTCCAATTGTTCGCGCATGGTGGGGATGCTGCGCTCGACATTGGTTTTACGGCGTTTGGACCAAAAACCATCTTCAATGGTGACGGCGCGAACGGGGACGTTATGCAGCTTTGCGTAGGGAGAATTCGTGAGATTCAAGACACCTTGGTCGCGCCAAGGCACCTCTGACGATTCGGAAGAGCCTGCAGATGATTTAGCAAGCAACGAAAGTCCCGGACGCACGAGATACGTAGCCGCCGCCGAGGATGCCGCCACCGAGAGAAACTGTCTGCGGGAAACGTTGTTATTAGAATTCATGGCTGATCACCTTCCTGGGGAATTGTACCGAAGTGAACCAAACCTCGAGCGTCAATCTCTGTCGGCATGTAGATGACGGCAGGAAGGCGTCAGGCCCAAACCGGGAATATCGAGTGTCCCTTGATCCACGTGGACCGGCCTGGAGATCCGGCGAAATCAGAAGCAGCTACGGCGAGCCGGGGGGTGAGTTCGGCTCGCCGTAGCCTCATCGGGGTTAGAAGTAGATCCGCGCGCCCAACTGAATCTGCCGTGGCGGAAGCGTTGACGTTGATTTCCCGAAGCTGCCGTCGCCCAAGAAGGCGTCGACGCCATTCAGGTTGACGCGATTAATCACGTTGAGGAAATCGAAGCGCAGTTGCATGCCACCTCGCTCACCGAGCCACGGAAGGCGAGTATCCTTGAGCACACTGGCGTCCATCTCCAGCATGCCGGGATTGCGGTAGCTGTTGCGTTTCAGATTTCCTTCTGTGCCGGGCGTTGGCGCGGGAAAATCGACAGCCGCAAACAAACCATGGATGTAGCTTTGACGGCTGTGCGATCCGCCGAAGTTGATGCTCGGAGTGTTGGGTATGTCGTAGTTCAGACCATCCGCGTTGTAGTCTCCACCTGCGCTGAAGGGACGATTGTCAATTACCCAGAACGGAGTTCCGGTCTGTATGGCGTTCAGGCTGCTCAACTCCCAGCCGGAAGTGAGCGGTTTCGCCCAACCCTGCTTGACGCCGGGAAGCTTGAACACTCCGGATATCGATACGCGATTCCGTACGTCCCAGTTCGCGTCCGCCAAGTAGGTATTGTAGGCGTTCTGATCGGGGATGTTGATTCCACCGTCCTGATCGAAGCGCGTTCCCGCTTCGCCGTAGTCCTTGGCGTGCGACAGCGTGTAGGAACCCTGGAAGGTTGCCCAGGCCCCCGCGGAGCGGCGCACAGACAGGATCATGGCGTTGTACGTGGTGGAGTTTCCATTGTGGACGTAGTCGATGGACCCAAAGCTAGGATTTAGACGCGTGAGCTGGCCTCCGTTGGCAATCAAATCTCCCGCGAAGCGATTCACGTCGGTTCCGGTCAACTGATCGTAGCCTCGCGAGCCTGAGTAGTTCGCGCCAACTACCAACTTCCAAGGCAGTTGGTGCTCGACACCGATGACGTAGTTTACGGCGTAGGGCGCCGCCAAGTTCCTGGCGAGCGAGGTTACCGCTGACTGTACACCGATGAGGCCGCCTTGCGCGTCCAGACCCGTTGTGGGAATTGCCGGTAGCGGGTAGTTATACGGCGGTGTGCCCGTGGTCGACAAACCAAACACCGGTTGAATCGCCGTCTGCTGCGAGAAGGATGGAGTCACGACACCCGGAGGATTGTTACGCGTTTGATCGACGGTCTGGCCCAATGTCACCCAGTCGTGATAAACGCCCACTCCTCCCCGTACGCTCCACGTGCCGTGTCTCGAAGGATCCCACGCGAAACCAATTCGAGGGCTCCAAAGATTGCCCATCGGGTGAGCGAATACCCCGCTCACCGGTTGAACCGAGGCGCTGGCTACCTGCTGAGCGAACGCGCTTCCGGACCCCAGGATCAGGCTGCTGAACCGAAAGCCGGAATCGCCCCAGGGTGTGTGATTGCCGAAGTCGTCCCAGCGCAAAGCGAGCGTGAGGGAAAGATTTGGTTTCACTTTCCAATCATCCCCGGCGAAAAAACCGAAGGGAGTTGTCTGGCCGCCGAAGATTACGGAAGCTGCCTTGCCGGTGAGAGGGTTGTAGGCCACACCGGTCTCGCTGAAGGGCTGGTCTTGCACCAAGGCCAGCAGGTTGTTGAATTGGAAGGTTGGACGGTTGTTTACGGGCGTGAAGTCGCCGTCTTCGATGGAGTGTGAGCCGTTGAATCCAAACTTCAGCGTGTGCCGGCCGCGCACCCAGCTCAAAACATCCCGCCAATTGTAATTGCGGCCCTCATATGTGCCGGGCCCCCATCCGCCCCCAGCGAATCCGACGCTCTGGCCCGTGACGTTGATGATCGGTACGCGGAAGTCGCCGCCTAGTCCGTTCGACCCGCCGACTTTGTTGGCCGCGAAGCTCATTTCGTTCAAGAGCGTAGGAGTAAAGGTGTGCGTGTAGTTGCCCTGAACGTACCAATTGTTCATGACGTTCATGACGGAGAGGCCCCTGCGGGGCGAGTCCGAGTTTTGCGTGAAAGAATCGTTCGCGTAACTAACATAAACGCGATCTCGAGGGCTGAAGTAGTGATCGCCACGGAAGTTGTAGAGCAAGCCGTTGTACGGCGGACTCGATCGCTGGTTTCCGGTGTCCGTGATCGGCAAGCTGCATGGAATATTGGCTGTAGCGACGGTTCCGCAAAGGGGAGCGCCGCCCGCGCCGGAGCCAAAGTATTGCAAAGCCGTTTGATTGACGCCGGTCACCGAGACAGACGTCAACGGATATTGAGGGAAGAGGCCGGTGCCAATGCTGTTGGGGAAATTCTGCTGCGCCCATGCCACAAACTCTGGGGCTTCGAACGTTTGCACGCTATTGGCCGTCGAACTAGCCGACCGCAGCATCTCGACGTCTGCAAAAAAGAAGGTCTTGTCTTTGATGATGGGGCCGCCAAATGTTCCTACCAAGTCGTGGCGCTTGAAAGGATTCTTAGGAACGGACGGATTCGCAAACTCGCCGGCCGCCGAGAGATCCTGATTTGTGAACAGGTAGCTGCCGCTGCCGTGGAACTGGTTGGTTCCCGATTTTGTCGTAATTTGAACCAGGACCGAGCTGCCCAGATTGTTTTCCGCATCCCATGAGTTGGTCTGCAGCGAGACTTCCTGAACGGCATCGGGAGGAGGCGCGAAGATAATGTTTCCATTCTGAATGTTGCTGGTTGCATCCATACCATCTACGAGCACGCGGTTGCCGGTGTAGCTGCGCCCATTGGCGCTAATCTGCGGCGTTTGTGTGCCAAAATTGTCGGCCCCGCCTCCTGGCGACTCTCCGGGTCCACGCGTGCCGGTGCCGACCACTCCGGGTGCCATCGAAACCACGTCGTAGATGTTGCGATTCAGCGTCGGCAGATCTCTCGTCACCTCGGCCGACAGAGTGGATTGAATACGGCTGTCATCCGTATCCAGAGATGCCGCCTCGCCTAACACGTTCACGGTCTCGCTGGCGGACGCGACCGGCAGAGTAATGTTGATGCCTTCCAGCTCCGAGGTACCCAAGGTCAAAGTCACCTGAGTGGTTCTGAAACCACGAAGGATAGCCGTGACCTGATAGTGTCCGGGAGGCAGACTGTTAAAACGAAAGTTTCCAGAGCCGCTCGTAGTTGCGACGGCTTCCACTCCGGTGTCGATGTTACGCAGGGTGACGGACGCGTCGGGAATGGCCGCGCCGCCCTGATCCGAGATGACTCCTTGAATGTTGCCGCTGAACTGCGCGGAGCAGACACCAACGCAGAGAAATGCCAAAGTAGCCGTCAACAAAATCCGTGCTAACGCAAACACCCTCTTTCGCATACAGTCACCCCTTTGTGCCACAGCCGACTTTGCTACCAATCTGAACACTTCAACCTTGCGCGAAACGAACTGCCCTGGACTCTTCCCTCCCCACATGTGAGCAAACGTATTCCCGACCAACCCCGCCAGCAAACGTTTCCTCACTTAGCCTTACGTAAAATTCGTGCCTTCCAAGCTGGTTACCACCGTGAGCGAGCCAGAGGCCCCACCGTCTCGATTCCGGGTCGCTGGGTCACTTAGCTCGAATGTTCAACTCAGAAGGTTATCTTGGCGCCGATCTGCCACCAGCGCGGAAGTTGTTGACTCACGGATTTTCCAAACGTGCCGTCGGCAAGGTTTGCGTCTACGAAAAGGTTCGGGTGATTGAAGAGGTTGAAAAATTCAAACCGGAGCTGGAAGTTGACCTTCTCCGTGAGACGCGTGTCCTTATACAGGCTTGCGTCGGTCTCCGAGAAAGAGGGCTGCCGGAAGTGCTGCGGCTTCTCGTTGCCATTGGTACCTGGGTCGGGCACCGTGAATTGGCCCGCCGAGAAGATACCCGTGTTGAGGTAAGCGTTCCGCGACGTTCCCTGACTGTAGGTGGTGACGTTAGGATAGTCGCCATTGTCTCCGTCTGCGTTGTAGTCTCCGGTCACGGCGATGTGTGCGTCGGCGCCCGGAACAAAGGAAGCAGCGTTGTATGGCGCCGTCGTAACCACGGTGAGTGGATACCCCGTCTGGTAGATGCTGGTCGCGCTGACTCCCCAGCCTCCGGTCAGACGATTCAATACGGCGCGGTCGTTACTCAATCCAGGTAGGGAGTAGTTCAGCGTGAGAGAGAATCGGTTGGGTACGTCCCAAGGCGACGGCCCGTAGAACTGATGCGGATTTATCTGGGTCGGGTAGGAAGCTACGCCGGTCCCGGCTCCGCCCGTACCAGCATCATCCTTGGAGCTGGAGTGTGTGTAGGACGTATCGAAGAAGAACCGGTTGGCACGCCCTCTCAGGTTAAAGGTGATGCCGTTATAATTTGCCACGCGGTCGTTCTGCGCGTAGCTGATGGAACCAAAACTACTATTCAGACGCGTCGGGTTTGCGTTGACCAGCAGGTCGCCGGGCAGGACGTTAATATCGGACCCGTAGCTCACCGTGCCCGCCTGGTTGCCGTTGGCGACCAAGTTGCTTGTATGCGAGCCGCTGTAAAGGACGCTGGCAACGAGGTTATTCGTGAGTCGATGCTCCAGCGTCGCCGCAAAAATGTATGCCGTGGGAGTGCTTAAGTTTGGGTCAATTCCTCCAATAGGCGCGGCCGAGCCCGTTAGGCCTCCTTTCGAATCGAGGCAGGGCGCGACGGGACATAAAGGTGAACCGGCCAGGAGCGGATATGTATATCCGAACGGAGGTTTGTTACCACTCCCTTGACTGAATACGGGGGGAGTTGCCGTTCCAGCGAAAAACGTCGGCTCGAAGAGCCCTGGGGGATTGCCTCGAAATTCTTCTTGAACGTTGGCCTGGGACAGCGGGTTTGCAAACATGCCGAACCCGCCGCGCAGAACCCAATTGCCTTTTCCCGTAATGTCCCAGGCGGCCCCGATACGCGGATGAAGTGTCAGCGGAGAATGGTTCAAGGCATTGTGGGTTGCTTTTGCGAAGCCGTTCGCAATCTCCTGCTGTAGGGTCTGGCCGGGGCCAAGATAGAAGTTGCCGAACACGGTCGTGTCACTGCGCGAGTACGGATTTCCCTGATCGTCGAAGCGGATTCCTAGTGTTAGCGTGAGATTGCGTCGCGCCTTCCAGGTATCCTCGGCAAAGAGTCCCCAACTCCTGGACGCCGCATTCCATTCCCACAGTTTCTGCTGGCCAGCGATCGGGTCATACATGACACCGCCCTCGGTGTGCGGGGCATCCTGGGCAAGCTTCAAGAGGTTGTCGAATTGAAACTTGGGCTGCGACCAAGGGCCCTGGAAAGGCTCAACGTCGTCGCCGAACCAGCCCTCGTAGCCGAACTTCAACACGTGAGCGCCACGAACGTGGGTGAGAACGTCACGCCAGTGGTAGTTGTGCTGGATGAAATCGCCCTGGGAAAAGCCCAACCCGTAGAAACCGCCGAAGCCGTTAAGGTTGGTGAGACCGCTGACACCGACCGAAGGAATGGTGAAGTCGCCGGTCTCGTTCTGAAAGCCCTCGATGCGGTTCTGGGCAAAGATGGCTTCGTTAAAGGTGGTTGGAGTGAAGGTGTGCGTCCAGTTGACTTGGAAGGCGCGCTCCACGTTGTGATTGGTCGTTGAGAACTGCGGGATGACCGCCGGTCCGCCGTAATGAAGAAGCGTGCGATAGAAGCTGCCATAGATGCGGTCGTTCTTGAAATATTTGTCCACGCGAATAAAGTATTGATCGCCGTTCCGGAAATTGGTGGAATTGAAAATTCCGGTGTCAATCATCGGTGTGGAGCAAGGCAAGTTGTTTGTGGCCGCCATTCCGCACGTGCCCGGAAAAATGTCGTTGGCTGTCTTGGAAACGCCGCTGATCGTCGCTCGGGACGGCGCATATGTGTTCAGAATTTTCGTGCCGAAGGTATTGGGATAGTTTGTGGCAGCCCAGGAATCGAATTCCGGAGCAGCAAAGTTGAGCGTCTGATTGCCAGTGGCGTTGGACGAGCGGAACGGCTCAACGGCAAAGAAGAAGAAAAATTCGTGGTGCGGAATGATCGGGCCGCCGATTGTTCCCGAAAAATTATTGCTATGGAACGGGTTGTAGGGCGCGCCGTGCATGGCTTCTGTCCCTGCGTACATATTCTGATAGGTGAAATAGTCGCTGGCCAGGCCGTGGAACCGATCGGTGCCCGACTTCGTGGTGCTGGCCATCTGGATGGAGCTTCCTCCGCCATACTCGACCGAGAAGGTGTTGACCTGAATGCTGCTTTCCTGAATGGTGTCGGGATTCGGAGTAAGGTTCAAGACGCCCTGACGGATGCTGCTGGTTACATTCAGGCCATCGATGATGAATTGGTTCGCGACAGTACCTTGACCGTTGGCGCTCACATCGACTGCCGTTTCAGTGGAATAGTTGTCAACACCCGATCCTGGCGTCCCGCCTCCGCCCGGCGTGCCACCGCCCATGGTTCCCAGTCCGCTCACCCCAGGCGCCAAGGTCACCAGCGAGATGAAGCTGCGTCCGGCTAGCGGCAACGACGACAACGCTTGGGTCTCCAGGGTCATTTGATTCCGTGTCTCCGCCGTGTTCAGCAGCGGAGCTTCGCCGGTTACAGTGACCGCCTCGACCGCCGTGCCAACCTTCAAGGACACCGGCACGTTCAGCGTCTGATTTGTTTCCAAGGTAACCGTGACTTCGGCCTTGGAGAACCCCGTGGCCTCCGCGGTAACTCGATAGGAGCCCGGCGCAAGGCTAAGAAATCGGTAGTTTCCCGAGGTGTCGGAAGTGGTGGACGTGGAAATTTGATTCGCTAAGTTGACGAGCACGATCTTTGCTTGCGCCACGCTAGCGCCACTAGGATCTTCGACTACTCCTTGAATGTTTCCGGTGAATTGAGCTCTGCTGGAACCAGATAGCAGTAGAATGGCGGCACACAACCACAAAAACCGCCAAACGCACAACCTGACTTTCATTCTTCCCTCCCCCAAGAACGCGGCCAGCGCAAAACGGAGGCCAGTTTAGTGCCTCATGGCTCCCGCTGGCATCGGTCAAGTAAACGTTTTCCGCACCCCAATGTTTGGCTTTATAAGTCAGCCTCACACTACTGTCAAGCAATTTTTTTGATTCTTAGCTTCGGTATCTCGGAATGGGCCGCAAGTACGGTCTTCTCAACCAGCACTGCACTGCAACGCTAAGCGGGATTTTCCTGCGCGCCAAGCCGTTGGGAACGTTACGGATTGGTCCTCGGACTGGACGGCGTATCTTCTTCAATCAGTTTGTAGCGGTTGCGCTCCCCTTCTTCTTTCGCCGCCTGCTCGCGAAGCAGCGCGAGACGCTTCAGCAACTCTGGAATCTCGGTCTTGTTGCCTGTCTTCCGGAGTCCCTGGATCAAATGATACAACGCCGTTTGGTCCTTCGGGTCGAGGGCCAACGCCTTCCTGCACTGTTGGACGGCTTCCTGGTTTTGTCCGGCCTGCAGGTACAGCTTCGCCAGCACACCGCGTGCAGCGCCCAGCGTGGGTTGTAATGAAACTGCACGCTGGGCCGACCGCATCGCCGTTCGAAACTCGGGCGTCCCGGGGGCCGCCCCCCTTTGTCCGAGAATGTCCGCCTGAAGGTAGAGCAGCAAAGGGTCATTCGGTTTTCGCGCCAACTTCGCTTGAATCGTGGCGAGAGCCCGGTCGAGATCGTTGGCCTGCGCTGCGGCCAATCCCTGAGCCGCTGTGCTCAGAGACTGGCTCGGGTCGAGGTCGTGCGCCCGTTCAAAATCAGCCGCAGCCTCGTCATACTCGGAGAGCTGCACGTACAGAACACCGCGCGCCAGGTACAGAGGCGAAGCGGTCGGCTGCAGACTGATGCCCTCGCTGATTACATCAATGCCGACCTGAAATGATTGGTGCGCGAACGAGATGTTGGCGAAATCGAGATAAAGATTCACGTTGCGCGGCTCAAGCAGGATGGCCTGCCGCAGTGTGCTCACCGCTTGCGGCGTATCCATGACATCCTCGTACGCAGCTGAAGCCAGTTCCAGTGTCTCGGCATCTGGTTTGGAGTCTAGCAGCGGCTCCAATGTCAGAATCGCGGCTTGAGACTTGTGCGCCATCAGTTGGACGGACGCCAGAACATGAAGTTCCTGCCGATCGTTCGGACGCACCGTGACGGCGCGTTGCAGCACGTTTGCAGCGTCCTCGAACCGCTTCAGCCTCAACAGGCAAGTGGCGTAGGCATGTAACGCGTCAAGCTGGGAGTCAAGGACCACGCCGGCCTTTTCAAAATGAGCGATCGCCATTGCACAGTTCCCTTGTTGGAAGGCCAGCACCGCCAGCATGGCATGGCTGGTTAGATCGCCAGGGCGCAACTGTAGCAAGTGATTTAGGAGCGGCACGGCATCCCGGCTGCCAAACTGATATTCGATTTGAGCTGCGCCCTCCAGCGCCACGACATTGTTCGGAGAGATCTTCAGCGATTGTTGAAAGGCCGTCAGCGCCTTCTTGGTGTCTCCTTTGCTGGCCAGCGCGACCCCTTGCAGGCTCCACAGTCGCGCATCGTTCGGGGATGCTCGCAAGGCAGAGCGGCTCAACTCTACTGCCCTGTCGAATTCCTTGGCCCGCAAAGCCGCAGCAATCTCTTCGATTGGGCTCCTTTGCGTTTGCGAGAATCCAGCGGAGCTACAAACCAGGATCGCGATCACAACGATAGATTTGCTGAACAAACGCCTTGGCTCCCCTGCGCTGGTTTCAAGTCGATCTCGCAAAGAACACCTCACCGGGAAAATGCTCTCGTCGTCATGTGTGCACACTGATTTCGACGGTGCGACTCTTCGGCCTACCGCTTGGACCAACCCTGCCTGGCTACGACTCCCACTCCTTCCTTGACGACAATCAACTGATCCGCCGCGACATCTGGTAGATTCTCGCGTAATCCGCTCGGCCATCGAATGGCAATGCTCGCAATCTTCTCGCTGCCCAGACCGAAGTGAAGCCGTGAATCGTTCACGGAATAGAAACTGGACTGGCTCAAGACCTCCTGGATCTGGATCTTCTTGCCGTAGCGCACCACCACCTTTGCGCCAATCGCGCTACGGTTGGACTTGGTACCGGTCAATTTCACTTTGATCCAGTGATTCGTTCCTCGAACGTCATTGCGTAAAAGCGACGGCGCCTCATTCAGGTTTACGACCAGGATGTCCAGATCTCCATCGTTGTCGAAGTCACCGAACGCGCATCCCCGGCTGCAATGCGCAGCCTCCACGCCTGGGCCAGCCTCCTGCATCAATTCCTCGAAGGTTCCATTTCCGAGATTCCGGAAAACGACACGCGGAGTCTTGGGGGGATATTGCGGAAGCACTTTCGCAAGATTTGGGTATACGTTTCCGGTGACCATGAAAATGTCCGGAAAGCCGTCATTATCCAGATCGACGATGCCCGCTCCCCAGCAGATATAGCGCGTTTCGACGGCGATTCTGGCAACTCGAGTCACATCCTCGAAATTTGCTTTCCCGTCGTTGCGATACAGGCCCGAGGTGTCTTCGCTGAAATGCGTCTTGAAGAGATCGAGGTGGCCGTCGAGATTGTAGTCTCCCACTCCGATGCCCATCCCCGCTTGTTCTTGGCCGTCTTCGCTGAGGGCCACTCCGCGAACGACACCCTCTTCGCGGAAAGTTCCATCATGGTTGTTCATGAAAAACAGGCTTGGCGTCGAATCGCAAGCTACGTAAATATCCGGCCAGCCGTCCTCGTCGAAATCCGCGGCCACCACCGTCATTCCGTAGCTTCGCCGGAACGCCGACACCCCGGACGCAATACTCACATCGGTAAAAGTTCCATTCCCGTTGTTTCGGTAGAGGGAATGCGTCCCGTGAGGCAGCCCCCGGGGGCCGCATTCCACGGCAACACCCTTCCACGTGCAGTCGACGTTCTGCCCCGGCTTCGGCACGTGCTTAATGTCGAATTGCACGTAGTTCGAGACAAACAGATCAAGGTGCCCGTCGCGGTTGTAGTCCACAAAGGTGCAACCGGCTCCCCAGCGCGGCGTCTCTTCCCAAAGGCCCGCCTGCTTCGTAACGTCGCTAAACGTCCCGTCCCCGTTATTTCGGTAGAGTTTATTTTGTCCAAAGTAGGTGCAAAACAAGTCCTCGAACCCGTCGTTGTTGTAGTCCCCTACGCACACGCCCGAGGCCCAGCCCAAATCACGTAGGCCCGCCTCGTCGGTTACATCCGTAAACGTGCCGTCCCGATTGTTTTTATAGAGCCGGTTCGTCGTCCCAGGAGGCGCGCCCTCCATACGTGTTCCGCTTAGTACGAAGATGTCCATCCAACCATCGTTGTCGTAATCGAGAAACGCGCAACCGCAACCCGTGGCCTCGAGGATGTAATCTTTATTTTCCACATTGCCGTAGATCGTTGGTTCCACCAAACCCGCTGCTTTCGCGATGTCCGTGAAATGTGCGTTGAAGGGTCGCCCCGACGGCGGCAGTTTTGGTTGCGCTTGTGTCGTATGCGTGGACATTCCTTGGCCAAGCGCTCGCGAAGCGGAAGCAGCCAGTGGAAGGCCGAGGGAGATACCTACAAACGCGCGGCGGGTAATTTTCATGAAGGCCGAATTCGCATGGTCAGTGTGCCAAAATCGGAACCCACGGCGCCTTCCTTGACAGTCCCGCCGCTGGGCAGTATAAATCGGGCGTAAAACGTTTACTAGATCCGGCCACCCTTTGATAGATTCTGCCACGAAAGATCTCTGCGCCAAGACTGTTTCCCGGATTTTTGTGGCGGTGGTTGCTGCCACGCTGTCAGGATTGTCAGCGCAATCCCATCGAGCTCCGTGACGATCCACGTCCACGCGGATAAGCCAGATGGTCCGGTCCATGATCGGGAACTACCCTGGATACGACGAACCCAACTTCAGGCAAGCTCCGAAACAGTAGGAAACTTCTAGGTGAACTCGCGGACCTCAGCTCCGCACCGGTGTTCGTCCGCGTTCACAATCTTTCAGCATCGGTGACGGTTCCGCCTCCCTGATGGACACCGCGCAACAACTGGCAACCATCGATCAAGGCTTCAAGATCGTCGCGTCGTTTCCCAAGTGGAGTCACACACCAATCGTCTTGGGAGAGTCAGCCTCCGAGCGATGCGCGGCATGTTCGGCCCCAGGAGAATCCGCAAAACGCATATCGCAATGGGAAGCTATACGCTTCCCAGACAGGGCCTCGACCTCCTACGCCATCTCATCGTGATCCACTTCGACGCGCGAGCGCAGGACATCCGCGCAACTCCACTCCGGCGCGTCGCAACCCCGCCCTTGACACTGCGATTTTCGCGCCGTATAAATAATCGGTAAACGCTTACCGCATTCCAGGCGACTCGCCAATGTCCCATCGCCATTCCCGGGAGAGCAACCCATGAATCCAACGTCCAGGCGCCAATTCCTGAAGGCCGCCGCAGTCACCACTGGCGGCGCGCTCATAGCGCATTCCGTTCCAGCCTTCGCTGCGCCTCCAGCCGAAGTAGCCATCGCCCCGCCCCTCTCCGTCTTCGGCTACGCGCAAGTGCAATTGCTGGACGGCCCCTTTCGCCGCCAATTCGATCAGAACCACGATCTGTTCCTGAACCTCAACGAAGACGCTCTCCTCAAACCGTTCCGCCAGCGCTCCGGCATGCCTGCTCCAGGCCCGGACATGGGCGGCTGGTACGACAACGCCGCCGATTTTAGCCCCATGGACAACTTCCACGGCTTCATCGCCGGGCACACTTTCGGGCAGTATGTTTCAGGCCTTTCGCGCGCCTACGCCATAACAGGCTCCAAGCCAACGCAAGCCAAGGTTCAACGTCTGGTGCGCGCGTACGCTCAAACCATCGATCCCGCAGGCAGGTTCTACGTGGACTATCGCCTCCCCGCGTACACGTTCGACAAAACGTGCTGCGGCCTGATCGACGCCCACGAATTCGCGTCCGATCCCGACGCTCTCGACGTTCTCTGGCGCACAACCCAGGCGGCCATGCCGCATCTTCCCGAAAAAGCTCTCAGCCGGGCCGAGCAGCGCGGCCGCCCCCACAAAACCATTTCCTACACGTGGGACGAAACCTACACGCTTCCGGAAAACCTTTTCCTCGCTTATCAGCGCAGCGGCGATTCGCGCTATCGCGATCTCGCCGTTCGCTTCATCGAGAAGGAATACTTCGAACCTCTAGCCGCCGGACAAAACGTGCTCCCCGGCGAGCACGCCTACAGTCACGTCAACGCCCTAAGTTCCGCCATGCAATCCTACTTGGTTCTCGGGGATGAAAAATATCTACGCGCCGCAACCAACGGTCTTCGCATGGTGCAAGACCAAAGCTACGCCACAGGCGGATGGGGCCCCGATGAAGCCTTCGTCGTTCCCGGAACCGGCGGTCTCGACGCAAGTCTGGGCCAGACTCATTCGAGCTTTGAAACTCCTTGTGGCGCCTACGGCCACTTCAAAATCACCCGCTATTTGTTGCGCGTCACGAAGGATTCCCGCTACGGCGACAGCATGGAGCGCGTTTTGTACAACACCATCGGCGGCGCCTGGCCGATTCTCCCTGACGGAACTACGTTCTATTATTCCGACTACAACAACGCTGGCCGAAAGGTTCATTACAAGGACAAATGGCCCTGCTGCTCCGGAACTTTCCCCCAATTGGCTGCGGACTACGGCATCAGCTCCTACTTCAAGAGTCATGACGGCATCTACGTCAACCTGTTCCTGCCGTCACGCGTCTCGTGGTCGCAGGGCAGCACGCAGTGCACCTTGACGCAGACCACCGACTATCCGCGAGCGAACATCTCACAGTTTGAATTTAAACTCGCCCGTCCCGAAACGCTCACAGTCTACGTCCGCATCCCCGCCTGGGCCGGCGCGAAGACAGCGGTCTCCGTGAATGGCCGACGCATCGACGGCGAGCTCACTCCGGGAAAGTTCGCAGCTGTTCAGCGCACCTGGAAAGATGGCGACCACATGGATCTGGAGCTGAACATGCCCATGCGTTTGGAAGCCATCGACACCGAAAACCCGAACACGGTGGCTTTGATGCACGGCCCCATCGCTTTGTTCGGAGTTTCCGATCTTCCCTCAAGACTCACGCGCGCGCAGTTGCTGGCGGCAACCCAATCGTCGGAAGACTGGCTCGTCAAATCAGACGACGCCACCCTCACTCTTCGCCCGTTCTCGGCGATCATGGATGAAACCTATCGCCTGTATCAGCAAGTCCAAAGCTGAACCGCCGCGAGCCGACCAAAGGATCATTCGCCCGGTAATCGGATAGCCTCGCCCCCTCCGCATCGCTGAGACCCGTTTTTCGGGAGACGCTCTCACTTTGTCCGTGGACTTATCGAGAAAACGTATTTTATAGTATCAGCGACCCCCCGTCTGTCCCTGATAGGCTCGTGCGAATTCATGGATATCCGCGAAATTGCAAGACGCGCTAAAGTGTCCATTGCCACAGTCTCAAGGACCATTAACCGCGTCCCCACCGTCGACCCGCAACTCGCCAAACGCGTTTGGAAAGTCGTCGCAGAGCTTGGCTATTATCCCAACACTCAAGCTCGCGCCCTGGTTTCCGGCAAAAGCCGCATCTTCGGTCTGGTCGTCTCCGAAATCACTAACCCATTCTTTCCAGAAATCGTTCAGTCCTTTGAAGACATTGCCGTTCAAAATAACTACGAAATCCTTCTGACCTCCACCGTTCACAATCCCAAGCGCATGGAACTAGCCGTGCGCCGAATGATCGAGCGGCGAGTCGACGGTGTCGCCATCTTGACGTTCGGCATGGAAGACTCCCTCGTAGAAGATTTGCGTTTCCGCAAGGTTCCCCTCGTCTTCGTCGACGTCGGCCCGCACGTTCCCGGCGTAAGCAACATTCGAATCAACTACGAGCACGGTATTCGTCAGGCCGTACAGCATCTCGCTGCGCTGCGCCACAGCCGAATTGCATTTGTATCTGGTCCATTGCATCTGAAATCGGCTTTGGCACGAAAAGCCGCCTTCGAAAGAGCCATGCAGGAGATCGGTCTGGAAGTTCCGGCGGAAATGATCGTAGAAGGCGACCATAGAATGGAAGGCGGTATGCGCGCACTGGTACAGCTTGTGGGCCTCCCCGTGCGCCCCACTGCGATCTTGTGCTCGAACGATATGACCGCGGTGGGCGTGATGCGCGAAGCCTACGAGTACGGTATCGTCATTCCGCGAGATTTGTCCTTGATAGGTTTCGACGACATCCGGCTATCGCAATTCACGACTCCGCCGTTGACTACCATTCAGATGTCGCAAACGCTACTCGCCGAATACGCCTTCAAGGCCCTCTGGAATGAAGTCGAGGGAACATCGACCGCCTCTCGCGGAAAAGAATATGACTTGCTGACCAACCTGGTCCTGCGCCGGTCCACCGCTCTCGCACCGCCGATCAGCATGACGTTGAAATCAGCTAAAACCGCACTTCCCATCCCCGAAAAATCCGCCAGAAATCGCTAGTCACCGAGGCGCCACAAATGCACTACAATTCTCCCGCCGCACGCACGGTGCGAGTCAATTGCGCCGCAGCGAGTTCACCAGCGCGGAAAAAATTTTCGTCCCAGTGACCTTTTTCGATGACGGCCTTGAACACTTTGAGCGCGGAAGCCGCCGTTTCCGTACCGATGTAAATCTGCGTTGCACTGAATGGTTCAAGTTGTGGATCAACTCATCTTTGGGCTGTCGTAGTGCCTGCGTCGCAACGAAACATCTCTAACGATGTCCGGTTTCGCGCGCTAAGCCGAAAAGTGGCGAGCCTAGATCGGTCACGTAAGGGTAGGTCCCAATTTGACAGCGTTTCATTTCATGCCTAAGCCCAAGGCCGTGGGATGCTTCGGTTGATAAAGGCCGACCTCTCCTCCACTGGGAAGCCGCATCTTCGTAACGGAACCCCATCGTGCTTCTTCGATCTTGGAGCACTTCACATCCTTCATCGCGAGGGAAGCCATTTCGGCCTTCAGATCGTCGCACAGGAAATAGAGTTCGTGGACACCATCCTCTGACGGGTGGAATGCGGCTTCTGCCGGCGGCAGGGCGAAGATCAGCCAGCCATGACCTGCATCCACGGATTTGAATCCGAGAACGTCGCGAAAGAATGCACGGTCTGCTTCAGCGTCTTTACTGTGGACAACGACGTGAGCCCCAGAAAACATTTGTCCCTCCTAAGAAATGTGCGGACTCCTAGCAAGCTGAAGTCGTCCCAGCTTTAGGAGCCCCAACCATTTGAACCCTGCCAAGAATCGTGAAACCTCACAACGAGTGGATGCCGCTGCCACTTCCGATTCATCAAACAGAACCAAATAGTCGTCGCCGTGTCACCTTTCGCACCTGAACGCTCCCGACTGCTAGGAAGAACGGTAAAGCTTACGAAGTTTTCTGGCTTACATAAAACGAGCGGTGCTCCTTTCTTGGGGAGAGTTGGCTAACTCCCGGTACGTCGTGCGGGCATCTGCCTTACTGAGCTTCGCTTGCCCGATTTGCGCTTCAGTCAGGCGGCGGTTAAAGAAAAGTCTTACATCGCGCGACTGAAGACCGGTGCACGCCATTTTCGTCCACGACGGTCACAAAAAGCTCATCCCAACGACAGTTTAATTCAGGTGTTCCGACAATGTAGTCCAACACTATGGTTCGCACGTCCGTTGACGCGGAAATGGTGTCGCGTTGCGAAGCAAATATCTGGGTGTGCATTGTCAGGATTTTTTCCTCTGTTTTGCCGGTCTTGCTCGCGCGGAGTATCGCGTCGGTGACGTATTTCACACCATTGCTACCGATAAACTCAATCGTAAGTTGCACTTCAGTGTAATTTCCGTTCGCACTCACGCTGCGATTGAAAGTCCTTTTCGATATCAACGGTAGAACCAACCTCAAGTGTGCGTCACCGAGCTGGAGCGCTCGGGCAGCTGCTAGACCTTCGACAAGTCCGAAATTCGCGATGTTCGTGGTCAGTTGCGACTCTTCGAAGTTTTTGAGCATAGTGTCCTCTAGCAGTCACTTCGGCGTCGCTTTTGCATCGGCGGAATCACACGAGGTTTCTATTGAACAGGTAACGGGAAGAGGATGGGTCGGAGGCCCGCCTGGGCCACCCCCAAGTCTGTGCAGAACTTCAGGGAGTTTGCGCCCAACGAACAATATCAGCGCGACGGCCAGCACGATCAGCCAATGAAATAGGGTTGGCTCACTCACGATGCGTTGACTGTTAGAGTCAGTTTTAATCCTAGCATGAAGCGCCGGTGTTGAAGCCGGGCCAGTCAACTCCGGTCGGGTAGCCGGACAACGGGCGTACCAGGACCTTTCTGTCCATTTTCCGGACGACAGGATTTTCTTGACGATGCTTTTATTTCCTCTATAATGTATAGCTAATGTCGGAATGCGGTTACGTCGGTAAATTCGAGCATATAGCCTCCCTGCCGCTTCTGCATCTTGGCGATCGAGCTTACGGGGTCCGGGTGAAGCAGGAGATCGAAATCCGCACCGGCCATGAGGTCTCCGTAGGTGCGATCTACGCCACCCTTGATCGTCTGGAAATGAAGGGTTACGTCAAGTCCCATCTAGGTGAGCCCACACCCGAGCGCTGCGGCCGGTCGAAGCGGTTTTTCGGGTCTCCGCCATGGGTCTAGCAGCCGTCAATCGCACGCACCGCGCACTTCAGAGCATGACGGCAGGACTCGCTTTAGTTGAGAGGTACTCATGATGCCGCAAACATCGGTGCGTCCCCCGCGTCTGGCCGCGTGGCTCGTCGATTTGTTCACTCCTCGCGAGCACCCAGAATCGATCCTTGGCGACCTGCTTGAAGAATTCTCTGACCTCGCGTTGAAATCAGGACCGGCCCTCGCCCGGCGCTGGTATTGGCGGCAGAGTGTCAGAACAATTGCTCAGATGATCGGATCCGGATTCCGCATCTCCCCGTTGTCGACTACCTCCAGCGTAGTAGCAGGTTTTTTACTGCGGCGATTCGCCTCCGGATTGCCTGAGCCCGCGATATTTGCAGTCCTTCGCAGATACCGGCTTTTCGACCATCATTTCAACGCCTACGTATTCTTTGCGTCGAACGGGATTGCGATCGGACACATCATTGTGTCGATGTTCGTTGGGTTGTTGGTCGCCTTAACGGCGAAGGGAAGAGAAATGGTTGCTACGACGACGCTAGCTCTCGTTCTTTGTGCGATGACGGCCGCTGCTGCGTGTGTCTGGGTGACCGAAGGACGAAACTCTTTTCTGTGGATGCTGCCCTGGAATTTCGCTGATTCCTTCGCTATCGTGATTGGCGGAGCAATCGTCCGAATGCGTAGATCGGCCGCGACACCCCTTCGTTAATGGTCGTCCATTCGTAATTTATCGTGAAGCCGACGCGGCCTTGGTCCGTTTCCGATCATCGAGCCTGTACGATGGGTGCGCCCGATTGCGCGCCGTTATCTATTCTGCGCCCGATTGGTTTTGAGAATTGACCACCCTGCCCTCGTTTTTCTTGCGATTTTTGGGCTTCGACGAACGTCGCCGATCGCCGACTTTGATACAACGTCGTCGAAAGCTGACATTCGACACGAGGAGAGACATCATGCGAGTTCGAACGCCCGCCGAGCTCGGCGCTCTCGTCCGCGACTACCGGACGCGGCTCCGTCTTGACCAGAAATCCCTCGCCGAAAAAGTAGGCGTCAGCCGTCCGTGAATCGTCGACGTTGAGAAAGGCAAGTGGGAGCTCCGATCGGATTGGTCTTGCGCACCTTAAGTGTGCTCGGCATCACCATCGACGCCGCAACAGAAGGTTCCGAAAAACAAAAAGGATAAGACAGCGTGCCACGGCCTGGAATCCTCTGTTCCCGAACCCTGAAAATCCACCAAATGCGTGCTGAATCAAGGCGTTGCGGCCGGTGTTTCGAAGGAGGTTTTCGGAATGCCTTGCCAGCGACGAACTCTCGTGCGTTACCCTAGCGCCTTTGTGTCTCGGACAGGAGGGACGCACGCCCGTCAGCAAGCCCGATCCAGCTCACCCCCGATCGGCACGACGACCTCATACTTCCGCGGTGAGCTGTGCAGCACCGATGCCGGAGAAGGCTAACAAAGTTTCAAGATCGCGGGAATCAGAGTCGAAGAAAGAGTGTTTTTATCGAGAAAGTTGGCGGCACCGTAGCTATTTGCCAGAGCCTGCGATTTTTCGTCATTCCAAACTGAGATTATGACGATGTGCTTTGCTGAGCACAGGAGTTGGGACCTGATGAAGTCAGGTTCAAATTCTGTTTCGTCAGGCAGGTGCAGGTCCATCACAACGACCTGAGGCTTCAATTCAGCAGTCATCTGGAGGGTCTGCGCTAAATTCTTGGCCAGGCCAAGAAGCTCTATTCCCGGCTGCTCCTGCAGAAGACGCCCAATCATCCGGAGCATCAAATCGGAAAAGTCAGCGAGCAGGACCGAGCAGCGCGTAGCTTCAGTGCCGCGTTGGGAAAGTAGGTTCATCCTGGGGAAGAATGGAAGTACGCAGTCCGTCTTCTATCTGTCCAACTTGGAACGCCCGAGACGTGGTGGGCTATGCCACTTTGAAAAACGGGCGTGGCATTGGTCTCGACGGCACTGGGACGACGAAAGGCGCTCCTTTCCTTCTGCTGAGCAAGGTCTGCGCATGAGCACACGTCAAAAACGAAGTGAGTACGAGCCACCTGGAGGTTAGCGATACAAAGGGGTTGCTGTCTGTGGGGTATCCAACACGCGCGAGAATTGCTATCTCAACCCGAGGTCATCCTCGAACTGTTGAATTACGGCGTAACACTCACAGGCGGAGTTCTGGAGTTTTCTGCGGTTCACAACCTTCACTGCACCTCGCACGTATTCTATGATTCCTTTTTTCTGCAATACTGCCGCTGCCAGGCTCACAGTGGATCGGTCAGTACCCATCATGGTCGCAATGAAATCGTGGGTGATCGGAAGTACTCCCAAATTCACCCTATCCTGAGTCATCAGCAGCCACCGCGCGAGACGCTGCTGTATATCGTGGAGTCGATTGCACGCCGCGGTCTGCGCAACTTGCATCCCTTGAAGTCCCGAGTGCCTGCTCAAGATCATCTGCAACTGTGGAGCTGACCGCAGAATGCGTTCCAGTGCATTTCCCATCATTCGGAAACCATCGCCGGCGATTTGGACTATTTCGCGCACTGAACTTCTGCTCAAGCCAACTGCTAATCCTGCCCCGACATAGCCTTCGTTCCCCACGACGCCCACTTCGACGGTTCGACCGTCCTTGGTCACTACAACCTGAGAAACCATTCCTCGGTTCGGAAAATAGACGAAGTCGATGCTTTGCGTCGGCTCATGAAGGCTAAGATGAGTCGGCAGATCAACGTACGTCAAGTCAGGACGCATCAACTGGTATTCACTGTCGGGCGTTGCCAACAGCACTTTGTTACTTACGTGCTTCCCATCGATGTTGGTCCGTTCGCCCGCCTGTGCAACTCGAAAGTTTTTTTGACTCATGGCAATCCTGAACGGCACCAAAGCGCCTTGCATTCATTTGAGTGAAACTTCATGGGATCTGAGATGCCATGTCAATTCAACCAAAGAGCTGTCGAACAATCTGTGCGAAATGGGACACCCAGCAAAAACATAGGCGGAGCGAGTCCTTCGGTAGATCGATGTACGTCGGCCGGGGGAATCCGCCAACCTGGCAGGTGACCGCCAAAGGATCTGCGTCGGGCGGTCGATGGGTTCAAAAAGCCTTTTCCCGAATTTTGGAACCCTCTAGGGCGACGCGATAGACGCTTCTCACTCGGAAGCCGACATGCCAACTCGGGCCTCGTGATTTGCGGTAGCTCTACGTGCTGCTGATTGCATTGACGCTCCCTTCCCACAATCATCTCTTTCGGGGCAAGCCGGACGGCGAATTGCGGGCAAGCGAAAAGAACGATTTGTGCGCTGCCATTGCGACGGAGATTTTGGGCAGGGTGGGGGGCGGGAGGGTTTTGGGCAGCTCGTTTGCTAAGGTCTGATGGGCGCCTTCCATCCTTCATCCGACTGTTCCCAATATCCGGTCACCTCGATCTATTGATCGGCACCTCATCTGTCCTGACGTTTGATGTCAAATTCCGGATAGAAACAATTCTCCAGCGAGCGTTAGATTGCAGGTGTTCTGAACACTCGATATGGTTCAGGCAAATCCAAACCGGAACGGAGACTAAAGAATGCATTGGCTAGTCGCATTAATGACGAATTTGGTTTTACTAGCGACTCCTGTAGCCGAACCAACCAAAGTGCCACTCGCATGGGACGCGAAAACAATCGTGTGGCAAAAAGTCGATTCTGATGGGACAAAGTGGTCAGTGCTCGAAGGCAGGAGCGACGCAGCAGGCGAAGCATTCACATACGCGGCGTTCGTTCCCGCGGGTTTCCATGACTTCCACTCGCATTCCACCGACGCCAGGGTCGCGGTTGTTCAAGGCGTACTGAAGGTCAGCTTCGGCGAAACTCTCGACCTTGAGCACCTCAAGTCTTACGCCGTGGGTACCTTCCTGTTCGTTCCAGCGAATGTAAAGCACACCATGGCCGCGGACGAAGACACCATCATCATCGGAACCGCGGTCGGTCCTTGGCACACGCATCATCCGGAGGATCAACATCGCCACTGAAATGGTGAGTCCGGTAACAATGCACATGGATCTGAACCCGCTCAACATTTCGATCCGAGCCACTACGCAATCTGCGTCGTTTCCTGTTGAATGGGGCCTGACCCACCTGCCCTAAACCACGCGAGACGATTTTGGGCAAGAAGGACGGGACTTCTGGCCATAGATGGCTCTCTGGACCGTCCCTTCCTTCCAGCCCGTCTAACGACTTCACTTCGTGACCGACCCGCACGCCGGAGCCCTACGCGTGCAACTTCGGCACCGTGCTTGCGTCGTAGACGATGCGCAAAGACGTGCTGTCGAGACCCACGCGGAACGCATTGAAGCAGGCGGTCTGTAATGTTCAATTGGAGCCGAGTTCCTGGCAAACTTTCTGATTCTAAAAGGTGATTGGTAGGGGCGGTGGGGATCGAAAAGACAACCCGTTTCTGGAAGCAACTGAAATTAGAAGAGTTCTGTCCGAACCATCTCTAAAAAGCACCGAATAAACTGGGCCAATCGGTACCTACGACCCTACTTTCCGGCATCCGTCCAAGCAACTCGGCAGTGCTGGAGCAACTTGACGAAGGTTTCACGGGGATATGATCCATGGCACAATCCCGGAACCGGCCCCGAACCGGAATTGTATCTTTCGCGGCAGCCTAAGGAGCATTTCGTGAGCGAGTTTGGCACAAGACGCAAGTTTTTTGAGCGAATTAATTTGGCCCTCACAGGGTTTGTGTTCACCCGGGCTCTGCCATTTCAAACGGCCCTCGCTGCACACGCGCCTGTCCCTGAACTGGTGGACTACTACGACAAACTGGGGCTCACCAAAACAATCAATGCCGCCGGAACGTACACCTATCTGACGGGAGCGCTAATGCCACCTTCGGTGCAAGCGGCGGTCGCTCAAGCCGCCAAGCATCCGGTGTTCCTGGAAGACTTGCAAAAAGCCGCTGGCGAATACCTCGCGCGAAAATTGCGCTGCGAAGGCGCAATGGTCACAGCGGGCGCGGCTTCCGCGGTAACTCTGGCAACGGCGGCGTGCGTGACGGTGGCCAACGGAGCTTCAGCGAGTCATTCCATGCCTACCGATATGAACGGCCTCAAGAACGGAGTGATCGTTCAAAAAGCTCACCGCTACGACTACGATCACGCTATGCGCAACTGCGGCATTCGCTTCGTCGATGTGGAGACCTTGCAGGACTATGAGTCCGCTTTCACCCCCAATACCGTGATGTGTTTCTTCTACAATGCCGCCGATGCGGGACAAATCAGCAGAGAAGACTGGATTCGTGTCGCCCACGCGCACGGAGTGCCGTGCTTGAATGATGCGGCCGCCGACGTTCCACCGATCTCAAATTTATGGAACTACACGCAAATGGGATTCGACCTGGTTGCTTTCTCGGGCGGCAAAGGGATCAGAGGCCCGCAAAATGCTGGCTTGCTGTTGGGAAAAGCGAATCTTGTTGCCGCTGCCGCGAAAAACAACAGCCCTTTCGATGATGTCGTGGGGCGTGGCATGAAGGTCGCCAAGGAACAAATCGTCGGGATGGTGGCGGCGGTCGATTGGTTCCTCAGCCAGTCTGACGCCGACTTCGAAGCCGAATTCCGCCGGCGCGCCGAGCGCATTGCCGGGGCACTCAAAGATATTCCAACCCTGAAATCAGAAATATTTATACCGCCGATTGCGAACAACGTGCCGCACTTGCTCATTCGCTACGACCAGCAGCGTGTCAACATCTCCCCCAAAGAAGTCGCGAAACAACTGCGAGCTGGCACTCCGAGTATTGAATTGAATCCCGCCACGGGTTCAACGCAGGCGAGCGCTGGCATTCCCAAAGATGCCAACAAGATCGTGGTGGGTGTGTGGATGTTGGAACCTGGCGAGGACGTAATCGTTGCGCGCCGCCTCCGTGAGGTTTTGACACAGGCGGTGACAAGCTGATCCACACGCGGTGCCGAGCAGCTTTCACTAACCAATTTTTTGGCGGCGCGGGATAGCATCACTGCGATGGGCGATGCGCAATGCGCAACGAACCGCGCGGCCTTCTCATGGAAGGACCCAGGCCTCGATTGGTGTTTTTATGCCACTATTAGTCGTTCTTCCCTCAGTGAGAGTCGGCTAATGTACCGAATAGTCTTGGCATGCACAGGCATCCCGATCTCTGTTCGCGACAATTATGCTGCAAACTGCAAATGGCGGTGTCGTTGGCGAATTTTCGCGCCTCGAGATTATGTGCCCATCCGTTCGACCCACTGAGTGCGCCATGCGGGAGCCACGAATGGATCCGCAAAGTACTGTGTTTCCCGCGCAACTTTGTCGTCCCTGAACTCCATGATGCTCACGGTGTAGGACGGCTCGCCGTCATATGTCAGGATGAATTCGGTGATCCAAAGATCACCGCCGCCAATGATTCGTCGGACAGCAAACCGCTTTTTGCTCGGCTGACTAGCGCGTTGGTTCTGTATGTTGCGTCGACCGCGGGTTCGCTCGCCTGACTGCGGGTATTCCAGCACCGCGTCCTCGCGATAGATGCGGTGCTCCGTTTCGAAATCGTTGGCATCGGACGCCGCCCAATGCTGATCCAGTGCCGCACGGATCTCTTGATCTCGCACTACAGAATACTGCTCCTGCTTTTGTTGATCGTTCATCTTGAGCCTTCAATTTGACAAGAAGCTAAATGCTTTAGCGGAATCGGAGTGTACGACTCGTCAAGCCGCGCTGTTTCTTCGATCACCCCAGAGTCTACACCGCGTCGAAGCGTCTAACTCTGATTAGTTCTATAAAGGGAGAAGTCAAGAAAAAACACATCTCCTCCGGCTGGAATTTTTCTTGCTTCTCAGCCCACTTGATCGAGCGAGATCTGTTCTGGCCTAGCGCGCCATGTGCTCGGTTGCGGGGCGCTTTGGCCCTCGGTTTGGGTTTTTCTCTACCAGCGGTTTTCATCGCTTCTTCGCGACGAAGCCTGTCAGTTCCGAAACCAACAAAGCAGAACGTGGTCAATTTGGCGACCATAGTTCTATTTGGGACTCGTGGCCCATAGCTTTTTCTGGTTATCCGAGAGGGCCTAGGGTCGGGTGTGCGACTGGGTGCCCGAGGCACACAGCGCCTAACTAATCAGCTGAGACTCGCTCTCGAACCAGAGTGTCTCGAGAACCTCACGGCCACCGCCAGAGAAATCCCCAGAGATGGAGCGGAAGCGCTCAGAAACACTCAAGCTGTTTGTGGTTTCAGATGTTGGGCGTCGAAGCACGCTCCTCTCTTCCACACGATTAACACGATGGTGGCAATCTTCCTGGCCAAGGTCAGCCGCGCCATCTCCGGCCGGATGCCCTTGGTCAACAAAGCGGTGTAGAACTCCTGAAACGGACCGGGTTTGCTCGAAGCCGCGATCGCCGCGCCCTTAAACAGATTCTTCAGATCGTGATTGCAGTTGTGGTTCAGTCCGCGAATGGAGCTCGGTTTCTTCGCTCGTTGCAGCTGCCCCTTGACACGACGGTGATCGGCGCTGCTTTGTGTCTCGATGCCAAAACCGCTGTACGTCCACAGCTGCCGCTTGGTGCGGAAACGGTGCGGAGTCTGCACAATGCCCAGCAGTACGGCTGATCGAATCGGACCGATCGAAGGAATCTGGCAGAGCCGTTTCCAGGCCTGGTGTTTCTTGCCCTCCGCCAACAACTCCCGCCGTACTTCCTGACGTACCGTCCGCAGCGCATCGAGTTGTTGGTAGTAAAACTCGGCCCGCCGGCGCACTCCCGGCTCGCCGATCTTTCCGAGCCACTCGGCTCGATGGCGCGGTGCATAGACCTGCTTGCCGGTACAAGGAATGGCCCAACTGCGATAGATGGCCTTCACCCGCGTCATGACCCGTCCGAGATCTTTGGTGATGGTGAGATAACTGCGCACCAGTTCCTTCAGGCTTCGTAAGCCGTGTTCACCGTGATAGACGGGGTTGAGATGATTGAGCCGCAGCAGCTCGGCCAACCGGCGTGCGTCGATCTTGTCACTCTGGTTGCCATCCCTCATGGAGGCATTCTTTCGCGGATCGCACACCACCAATTTTGTGACGTGGGGTTTCAGCAGGTCGTACAACCAGGCGGCCGAGGTTCCTTCTTCAAACGTGACCTGCAAGTCTCCGCGCAGCCCATCGATAAACTGCAGAATCATGCTGGCTTTGGTCTCGATCACGCATTCCATCGCGATCTTTCCCACACCATTCATCACCGCAATCGAAATGCTTTCCTTGTGCACATCCATACCGATATACTTTTTGCTATCCATTGAGGGCGTTCCTTTCTGTAGGGGTTGAGGCAAGCACCCAAACCCTACTCCAAAAGGGGCGCCCTTTTATATTGCGTCGGAAACCCGGAAAAGTGGAGGCTAGTACGCACTTGGGCCGAATGGGGACACGCCTTAACAAATGCGGGCTACTCCGGGGCTTTCTGTTTCTTCTCTTGTGGGGAATGAATCGACGAGATAAAGACACTCCTCGTCAGCGCCTACTCATGCTCATTGGCGCAATCTATTTTGGGGCCGCATCGGGCTTACTTGATACGTTTCGTTCACGACTCTGGCGTTGGCCACTTCCTATGGTGAGCGCGATTGTCATCGTATCGTACCTCGTTGTTGCATTCGTGTTCCGACAAGAGGTGGCTACAAATTGGAGTCGGGATTGGAATGTCGGGGGGGCAACGGCTAAGGCGCTTGCTTCCCAGATCCCGGTAAGTTCGTTAATCAGATGGAAGGCACAACTGCATTTATTCGCAGATCAGCATGGGCTTGTGCTTTCGATACTTGGCTGCGAACTGCCCTTGAATGTGTTGCCCGCCAAGGTCGAGTTCGTATCTTCCTGAAATATGCTTATATCCTTTGGTTCTGTTCAGCCAGATTCTTGCCTGCGACGCTTCCTCGCATTTACCTTCGGCAGAGCATCGCTTACCTTTTGCATCCAACCAGTTCTCTCCCATCAATTCGGGTATGAAATGGAGGTTGCCCAGACTCAACCGAAACACGAACTTCTGGCCGCAGGAGGTCGCATCAAGTGTCCTGAAGTGAAATGTCGCGCCGTCGCAGTCGGTCTCAAACCAATCGCGGTCCCCAGCAGCGAAGAAAGCTGAGGAGCTGAGTAGGAGCAAAACAGCCATTAAAACAAAGCGACGATGAAAGATCATTCGACTCCGTGCCAAAGCTTGAGACTAAAATGTTGGGCCATCACCGCCGAGAGTTTACACTACGTTGTGCCTAACGCCTGACAAGGCAAGATTCGCTAGGCAATCTTGCTCGCCGGGACACGGATCAACTTGTAGTGAAGTCTTAGAAACGTCGCGCCCCAAATCCTCAAGACGTGATCCGCACGGACGCTCGCGGATTCGGAGGGATATACCTTGATGCTTTCACGCATTGCACGTACATATTTGGCCCAAAATCCCTTGTCGGTGGAAACGATAAAATAAAACCCGGGTTCTCCGAAACAGAGTCCTGAAGAAGTGACGGAGAACGCAGCCACATCTTGATCAAATGCAGCATCGCTCCGTCGAGCGACCGACTTTAGAAGGTCGGCATGCGGAATCGAATGGCCAGCGCCTTCACGGCGCACCTGAGCAGCTCGTTATCCGACTATCCGTGTGGTGACCGCCCGGAGCGGTGCTTCTGCGTTGGCACATCCGTTGGCGCTTTCTTGCTAGCGCATTGTCGCTGTAGGCAACTACACTTCCTCAGCCGCCACAACAAAGGGGATCCGGATGTTCAATCGTCGCACTTTCCTCAAGACCACCGCAACAGCGCTTCCAATGGCAGGCGCCCTCGACATCCTTGAGCCTGGTTTCGCGCTCTCCGCTGAAACAGTTGCCATCGCAGCCGTGAGCGGGGGCACGCCGAATCTCATCCCGCTTCCACGGCGCTTGGCGCCGGTTGACTTAGCCAGCGAGCCCTGGCAGCAGAGGATTCGCCGCGTCGGCCAGAGCAACATGACTGAGCACGACCCCGCCGTCATGAACGTCGAGGAGTGGGCCAGCTACTGGCACTCGGCCCGCGCGGACATCGTCTTCGTCAGCGTAACTGGCATCCTCGCGTTTTATCCCTCGAAAGTGAAGTTCCACCGCCACGGGAAGTTCCTGAATGGTCGAGACTTCTTCGGTGAATGTGTGGCGGCCGCCAAAAAGTGCGGCATGCGCGTGGTCGCCCGCATGAGTCCCGACCTTAACTGGGGCGACGCACTCGAGGCCCATCCGGACTGGGCCATGCGCTACAAAGACGGTTCGGTGCAATACAGCGGCGAAGAACCGCGACTCTTCAAGACCTGCATGTTCTCCACCTACATGGACGACTACGTGCCCGCCATCATGCGAGAAATCAACTCGCTCTACGATATCGACTGCTTCTACACTAACGGATGGCCGCCGATTGGTAGCCTGCCCGAGTGCTACTGCGCGATCTGCAGCAAACTGCCGCCCACCGACACATCGGAGTACTGGCGCGTCTTCAACGATCGCGTCTTCGAACTCTGGAGCAAATACGACTCCATCGCCAAAGAAAAGAAACCTGACAGCTTCTATTTCGCGAACCTCGGCGGCAACGTTCACCCCGGCCCCAATTTGGACCGGATTGGCAAACTAGCTGTTTGGTTCCAGGCCGATAACCAGGGCCGTACCTACGACGACCCCGCCATCTGGGGATGCACGCTGCAGAGCCGCGCCTGTAATGCGGTGCTCGACGGCAAGTTTTCCGCCAACGTCGCCGCTGCATACTCGACGGGCATCGTGCGCTGGCGCAACGGTTCTAAGAACCCCGCCGAAGCGAAGATGTGGATGAACGAGGCGCTCGCCGGCGGCATGGCCCTCTATTACCACTTCATCGGTTCAGAAGACGGCCTGGGAGAAGATCGCCGCTGGCAGAAGGTTGGGGCCGATTATTTCCGCTGGGCCGCCAAATACGATGCTCATCTCACGACTCGCCGCTCCATCGCCAACATTGGCGTCGTTATGGGTCAGAGCACTCAACTCCTTTATAAAGGTCCGGCCACGACGCATTCGCGTCAGTACATGCGCGAAACAACCCATGGCCTCTATGAGATGTTGCTGAGCGGCCGCTTTGCTTTCGACTTCGTTCACGAAGACCGCCTCGAGTCCGAACGTCTGAGCCGGTATCGCGCGCTGCTATTGCCCAATATCGCCATGCTCAGCACCCACCAGTGTCAGCAGGTCCGCGACTACGTGCAATCCGGCGGATCAATCATGGCCAGCTTTGAAACCGGCCTCTACGACGAAAACCTGAAGCAGCGAGAGGACTTCGGCCTGTCCGATCTCCTCGGCATCAGCAAGGCAGGCGATGTCGTGGGTACCACGGGCAACGCCTACTACGGTCGCATCGAGCGCCAGCACCCGATTCTTGCAGGCTTCACGAACACCAACTGGATTCCCGGCGCACAAAACCGGGTGCCGCTCAAACCCGTAGCAAAACCCGTTCTCACCGTCGTCCCCGGCTTCGTGCAGTATCCGCCGGAGCTGGCCTATCCTCCCGTCTCGCATACAGCGGAGCCGGCCATAGTCCTGCGCGAGATCGGCCACAGTCGCACCGCCTATTTCCCCGGAGACATCGAGCGCACCTGGTGGCTCACTGGCCATGGCGACCTCCTGCGGCTCCTGCACAACACGATCCGCTGGATTACCCGCGACGAGAGAATTGTCTACGTCCACGGCGAAGGCTTCGTCGAGATTTTTGCCTGGGAGACGGCCCCCGGCTACTCGGTGCACGTGCTCAACTACACCAACCCCAACTCCCACCATGGTTGGCTGCAGTCGGTCTATCCGCTCGGACCGCAGGCCGTCAGCATGAGGCTGCCCGCAGGAGTCAAGGTAGAGTCCGTCGAGCTCCTGCATGCCGAGCGCACCGTGCCTTTCCGCTTGGAAGGTGAGTTCCTGCACTTCATCATACCGAGCGTCGAGGACTGCGAGGTCGCCGCTATCACTGCCGGATAGATCCTCAGCCGTACGAAGACCCACGATTATCGCGTTACCAGGCACTTGGAACTCGGTTCAATCGGCGCGTCCATATGAAATGCCAAATGCCTGGGGCTCACAGATTGCCAAAGCGTGTCAAGATAAGCAGGCCGACTTGGATAGCCGTGTGGACAATCGCAATACTTCTAACTGTGGTGGGCGGAATTTCTCCAACCGAATCTTGGAGATTCGACATTCAGTTACCAGGCATCGGACTGGCTCTTCTTCTGATGGCGGTTGCCGGGCCATTTGCCTTGATGTTCGGAGCAAGTGGACGGGTTTTCCTGGTTGCGGTGACCATTCTAACGAACGGTTTTGTTTACGCTGCTCTCATTACACTGGTTCTGGCGGTCCGCGAGGTATTCAAAAAACAGTTGTAGATTCGGGCCTAGGTCCTTCGCGTAACCGGAAACCGGACATCTTGATCGGTTAGCGATGCGCGATTACCAACCCATTTGGCGCATTCGCTCTAGGATTAGTCCGCTATAGCGATTCATGTGATCGGGCCGTCGCTTCAGGGGCAACGGCAGAATTGCGGCGAGTTGAGCCGCTCGTTCCCGGTCGATACTCCGGGCCGAGGTTCGGTAGTAGTAACGGCACGCCGACTCCGCACCATAAACACCAGGGCCCCATTCGACCACGTTGACGTAAAGTTCCAGAATGCGCCGCTTGCCGAGGACCAATTCGGCCACCGGGACAAGCGTGAACTCGGCGCCCTTGCGGAGGATGGAGCGGCCGGTTCCGAAGAAGAGGTTTTTTACTAGTTGCTGCGTGAGGGTGGACCCTCCGCGAATGCGGCCGCCTTCCATATCGTCTTCAGCAGCGATTTGCATCGCGTGCCAATCGAATCCATGATGCTGGTAGAAGCGCGCGTCTTCCGCGGCGATGACAGCATGCTGGAAATCGGGCGAGATTTGGCTCAGCGTAACGAATTCGTATCGTTCATGATACGGCGTGCGGTGAATCCATGCCTGCAAACGGCGCTCCATGTGCACCGCTGTGGTCGGTGCGTCGATCCACCGGACAGCCACAAGGATGAGCACCCCAAGCGACCAAAGAAGCGCCACTCCGGTGAGAAACCATCTAACGAAGGATCGGAGAGAGCCTTTCCGGGGCGGGGTCTTAGGGGGTATGTCTGAATTTTCAGTCACACTTCAGAATAATCGTTTGGGCTGGATTGACATAGCTCCCGACTGGTCGTCTAACCGGATTTCGGCAGGTTGCACTTGTCCGGTTTGCGCCGCGTTTATCGGGACTTAGCCGCAACTTGGAGCGGGATTCAAGATCTCAGTGGAGATTAAACGCCTCTTTCCGAATGCAATGAAGAGGATCGCCCTTCAAGGCCATGGCGAGATTTTCTGGTCACAAGACCATACAATACGCGGGCGACCCTACAAGAATTATCGAGTGCCGAAAGCCGCAATGGCCGAACACCGCATCCGGCTGCGTCCGGATCGTAGCCTGCAAAAACAGCGGAGCGGTGGCGAAGGGGATGGAGATACAATCCCCTTCGCCACGGTATCGGTAGGCTTTTTTTCGGGTTAGGAAGTTGGTCAATCGACGGTGATGCGGGTACCGGCCGTTGTTCCCTTGACCTCTTGTAATGGCTTTCCGGTGTCGACTTCACTGAAGACGGGAGGCCAGAGTTTGAAATCGAAGGTACCGCTGTAGGTTTTGCCGTTGGGCGCGACCGTATCCTTTTCGTCGACGGTGAAGATGAATGAAACGCTGCCGTCCGGGGCAAACATCAGACCGACATGGTGGAGCTTCACACTGCCGTGGCCTGAGTCCTCCCAAACACCGAAGCAGATGTTTCCACCCGTGGGCGGCAGAAACGCGTTTTCAAATTCAGTTCCATCCGCGTGCCAAGTCTTAAAGGATTCGAGGAACTGGAAAGAACTGGGTGGTCCTGGTGGTATTACGGGGACAGGAATAGGACCTGAAGTACTGTAAGTGGCGGTGTAAATCAGATGCCACAAACCCACGATGGCAGTAGGCTTGTTGCGCCATTCTGCGCCCTCTTGATGGTTCGCCGATGCGTCCTCTTGAGGGCTCACGAAGGGAATTGAGGGAGCGGCACCCGCTTTGTAAGAAGCGACGCAACCACCAGCTTTCGCGCCGGCAGCGGTAAACAACAGCCCCAATGCTACCAATGCAACAAGAGCGGAGAACCGCCCGCTCCGAAGTGCCTGGAAGATGTTCATTCGATTCATTGTTTTTCTCCTATGATGTTTGTCTCCTTAGAGTGTGGCCTGAATGTCTACGCACTTCACGCTTGGCGTTGAGCGGCAACCGCCAAGTGGAAATGTTGGGGCACTTGTGGAAGCACAGGGCCTTGGCTTCCGCGCCGAACGAAGCTGGCCCCCTCGGCGTATCTGGGGGTATTAATACTCACGTCCAGTTCGATTAACGCGCTCACGGGACAAACGGAGTACTAGCCGGGTATTTCTCTGGCAATCCGAATGACCAGGAGTTACGACGAAGTTTTCGTCAAAAAACCGCATCGATTTCTGCTCCTGAACCCGGATCATCGTTCTGGAGGTCGAAGCAACTTCGCGAATACACTAGAGAGCTAGCGACTGCCCGGCAATGGCCTTTTAGGATACTTTTGGGGGGCGATGGACGCCTTATTCTCCTGGCGGAAGACGCAAACGAGCGATCTTGCCGAATGCCTGCACTTGCATCCGGCCAAGAATGGAGCGGAGATCGTCGGACATGCCCGTGCAGTCAGGGCCTGGCAGCAGCTCTTCGAGATGCCTCATGCAACGCGAAGTGCTCTCGTTGAAACGCATAGGAAAGACCGAGTCGAGATCGTCGGTTTCGGATTCGCATCGTTTGTGAAGAAAAGCTTTGCCGAAGACGAGGTCCGGAATCCGAGGCCGGGCTTGAACTCCAGAATCATCGAGAGCATCGTAAAAGAGAATTCCGTAATTGCTACCTACGCAGAGGTCCGGGACGCGAATACGCGAGGCGACCTGCAGCAGGTGATTCTCGATACCAGTTGGAAGAATGGCCCCTTGGCGGCAGCTGAAGTGGATGAGGTGCGCGTGTTGTTAGGCCGCGGGTATCAGGAGCTGTTTGCCGGCTACCGCTTCTCCAGGATTCTTTCGGAGATGGTGGATGAAGTTGACTTGTGGCATGTGCGTGGCCTCAAGTCCTTCCGGGTCGTCGACCGATTCGAAGACTTTCGCCGCGCAAACCCTAAAACCGAGTGGAATCCCGACCGTTTGCTCCTGGAAGTGACATTGGACAGCATGCGTGCCGATCCTCACTCCGTCGCTGCGGGACTTTTTCAGCATCACGTTCCACCTCAATTTGCATTCACGCGGGAAGAGCAGGAGTTGCTGGAGCTGGCGCTGGAAGGTGCCGATGACGTTTCGATAGCGAAGTCGTCGTTTGTAACCTTGTCCGCGATCAAGCGCCGCTGGTCGGGCATCTTTGAACGCGTGGGTTCCATCAGACCGGATCTCTGCCCTTTCGATGGAGAAGGAACGAGAGGTATCCAAAAGCGCCAGCGCATCCTCACCTACGTCAGGAGTCATCCGGAGGAGCTTCGACCCTTCGATCTCAGGTCGCAGAAGACGGGGAAGTAGACTGCCCGGACTTGTACGGATCAGAGAGAAGCAACGTTATGCGAGTGCGTGAAATACGAAGGTCAGGATTTCGGTGATGCCCATTCTCGATTGCAAACCGCACGCCAAGCAGCGCTCTGCCGGAACGCAAGTGTCCGGTTTGCGCTTTATGGATGAAGGGCATCCTCATGGGTTTTTTCATTTATTTCGTTCCTGGTATCCTTGGAGGCACTGGTGGTCCCGGTTGCATTTGGATTTTGCTCAATCGTAGGGATGGTCGTAATCCGGGTCCACTCGTCGGCTAGCAACGAAAATTCGGCCCTGTAAATGCCTGGAGGGTTAGATCCAAAGAGCCGAGCTCAACCGCCGAGTTCAGGTGACTGCGCCCAAGCTCGTATTTAGAAAGTGTACGGTGGAAATGCTTTGGCAGGACTTGCGCTACGCTCTGCGCGTGCTGCGTAAGTCTCCCTCCTTTACCATCGTCGCCGTGCTCACGCTCGGCCTCGGCATCGGCGCTAACACCGCAACGTTCAGCGTAATGCAGGGGGTCGTGTTGGCCCCGCTGCAATACGTCAATCCGGATCGTTTGGTAGTGGTCTGGGAGAATAATCCACGCTTTCCGCGAACATGGGTTTCGTACCCTAACTTTCGAGATTGGCAGCGCAGTGCTCGCTCATTCCAGCAAATGGCCGCGTTCAGGGAGCAAGGCGTTGATTTCGCAGGTCCTGGCACGCCCGAACACCTCTATGGGAAGGAAATCTCCTCCGGGTTCTTCAATACCTTGGGCACGGAATTAACTCTCGGGCGTGAATTCTCGCCCGAAGAAGACCGGTGCGGCGGAACGCCTGTTGTCATCATTAGTAATCGTTTGTGGAGAAATCGGTTCGACGGCAGCCCTGAAGCGCTCGGCCATTCTACGACTACGGGACCCTGCTACAGAAAACCGATTGAGCAAATGCAATGGAAGGCCCTTAGGGCTTTGCGGACGGCGGCTGCCAGAGCTCAATCTTATTCCCATCCAGGTCATAGATCCAGGCAAAGCGACCGTAGGATTCATTCATTCGTTTGGCGTCAATCTTTACTCCCTCTTGTTTTAAGCGGTCGAGCAATGCATCCAGATCGTCCACGATGTAGTTGACCATGAACGGTGCGTGGCTGGGATCGAAATACTCAGTGGAGGCGGGAAAAACAGTCCAAACTGTAACGTGTTCCTTTTGCGGGTCGTCGTGTTCGCGCCACGGAAGCATCACGCCTTCGCCTTTGTCAGCGAGTCCAAGATGCTTCTAATACCATTCGCGCATCTGATCACGATTTGGCGGATTTGAAGAAGACACCGCCGATTCCAAGGATGCGCCCGCGCTGCTCCATTTTGACAGGCGGCTTCGACTTTTCAGGTTGCGGAGATTGCACTTCCTGTCCTCCTTTTAAGCAGGCCGAGATGAGCAACAGCGAGCCGAGCGCAATTGTGCTCCAGAGTATTCCTTGCATGTGTGGACTATACAAGTTTCGATTCGTTGCGTAAAGAACCGCTTGCGGATGTCGCGATTACCGCGTTGCCCAAATTCAAGGGTCTAAGCTAACATCATAGCCACGACAGCAGTCGACGAAAATATCTAATCTCCTTGAGCGCCCCCATGACGAAAGACTTCTCCCAGTATCATCGACCGGTCAGTGCCCTGTTTGCCCACTCCTACGATTCCACCAGCTCGGAGCAGTACCGCTTGAGCGAGGAGCAGATCGAATTCTTCCGCGAAAAAGGCTATTTGAAGGGCGTTCGCATTCTGACTGACGATCAAGTGGAAGTTCTGCGGTCGGAATTGGAACAGCTGATGGATCCGGCGCATCCCGGTCGGCATTTATTTCACGAATACCATTCCAACGAGTCGACGGACCCAAGCCGCGTCGTTTTCCACGCGTTAGGCGCTTGGCGCGTTATGCCCGGCTTTCACGATCTGCTCTGGAATCCCGCATTTTTGGTGCCGGCGTCCCAGCTACTGGGCGGTCCGGTGCGCTTCTGGCACGACCAGCTTTTCTGCAAACCAGCGAAACATGGCGGCGTGGTTGCCTGGCACCAGGATTATTCGTACTGGACAAGAACCACGCCCTTAGCCCACCTCACTTGCTGGATCGGCTTGGACGATTCAACCCGCGAGAACGGCTGCTTGAATTACATTCCAGGAAGCCACAAGTGGCCCGATCTGCCTAAACCTGTTTTGGCGGGGGAAATGGACGGAATCCGCGATACTCTTCCCGATGAGCTGAAAGACAAATTCGATCCCGTGGCCGTGGAATTGAAAAAAGGTGAAAGTTCGTTTCACCATGCGCGGACCATGCACGGTTCGCACGCGAACAATACGCCCTCGCCACGTCGCGCCACCGTGATAAACGTCTTTCGTGATGGAGTGATGTCGAACGCGGATGAGCCGCTTCTGACAGGCGTTCCTACAATTCCTCGCGGGAACAAGATGGGCGGACAATTCTTTCCGTTGCTGTTCGACCCCCAGCCGGTTTCTTGAGAGTCTCCCTCAGCTCTCGAACGGCCGGCACGCCTTTCCAGCGGCAAACTCAACTATCTTGATTCGTTACCTGGTCCATCCCTCTGTTCTCGCCTCGGCGGTCAGCCGCTCGATAAATCGATCCAGAGTTTGATCGAGTCTGCAATTCAGAGCTGCCCTCTTGTAGGCAATAGCCTGTTGTTCATCTGTCCAAGTCATGCCTAGGCTTTTGGCGCCTATCTCCAGCTGAGGCGACGGGCCGAGTTGAGCGGCCAACGCCCGCAGGGATACCCACCGTCACTCGGGAGTTCGTCGCCACACGACGAGGCGCTGACGAATCGCTGCAGCCTGCATCTTCTTGAGGCGCATGGCCGCCTCTTAAAAACATTTTCTAAATCTTAGCAACTCCTTTCGGGCGAGCCGCAGAATCAATGACTTGGAAGCCTCTATGGGACAGGGTTTTCGGAACCCGATGAGCGCCTACCCTGGCATCTTGTTGCCCTTCCATACAGTAGCGGCTGGCCAGGCATGTTGAGCATCGCGGACAGTGTGTCCGGGAGCCCTCAAACGGTGACGCTTAGCGGCACGGGGCAGGATTTCACTGCTAATCTTGCCGGCGGCTAACGGCCCGTTTCAATGGCCTTGAATCGAAATCACCGACAAATGCGCTGTTCCGGAGTTTACTCACGGACTGCGCAAAGAAGAATCGCAGTTATCGAGGAATAGCTTCAGCAAGGGCCAACCGGCTGAGATGGTGGCACATCCTGCTATCCGGCAAGAAGAACACTTCTCGAAGTTCGGCTTGGCCTTGTTTTTCTTGACCTGCAGCGATGCGCAAAACCCCTGCCGTGTAGATCCACCAACCCTGAGAGACGTTGCGCCTGGAATTTGCCTCCGCTTGTAGAATTCCAGCCTTTAGCCGACTCATCCATTTTGTCGGATCATAGCCATCCTGATTCTTAGCAGCTTCCCAAGCCCAAACAAGATCAAAGGGTTCAGTTGCCTTGGAGGCCTGTTCCAATTTTGCCGCCGCCTCGGTTCTTTGTCCGCAGGCAGCGTAGACCTCTGCCAAAAAATAGTTTGCCCTCGCCGTATTCAGAATCGGCTCAAGGCCGTCGCGCGTAAATGCGAGGCCCGAAACGGGCAGGCCTAGGTTTCTTGCCTCTGCCAGTGCTTCCGCGCAGTGATCATTTTTGCCCAACTGGAACACTTGCTGCAATTTAACCTCAATCCAAACCTGCCGGACATTTGTTCCGCCCTCCTCTCTGCCGAAGAATCGGTCGCGGAACAGCGCCAGCGCACCGCCAAAATCCCCGGCCTCCGCACGATTCAAAGCGAGCTCGTATACGAGCGAAGTAGGCATCTGCTTCAAATCGGGATAGCGCTCGAGGATTTTCACTCGCGCATAGGCTGGTCTCCCCAGAAGAGCCATCGTCGCCACGGCGCCGGAATAGTTCACGACGTTCTCTGGATCATTCTTGATTCCATCCTCAAAGGCGCTCAACGCTTCAGGGAAATGGCGCTTTTCGTGCAGAAACGCCAACCCAAGACTCGCGTCCAAAGCGGGTATCTTGGGATTCATCTGGCGAGATGTGCTCCACTCGCGCAACGCCTTGTCAGTCATGGCGCGCGCAAAATACCAGGTTCCCAGCAAATAGTGCGCAGTTGCATCTTCTGCATTCCATCGAAGCGCGGCGTCCAGCGCCGTTTTGTCTTCCCATGTATTCGGAAATACGTAGACCGTCGAGAGGCGCGAGGCCTGAGCGTAGTCATCCGATCCCGATTCGCCCGATTTTTCGTGGCAGTATCCGCGGAAGTAGGCGACGAGAGGATTGCCTTGCGGCAATCCGATGCCCGGTTCGCGTTGGTCAGCGGGTGCGGAAGGATAGTTGCGCGAGAGAACTGTGATCGCCTTGTGATAGAGCCCTAGCCTCGCGTATTGGGCGGCGACGTTCAGAACGCGGTAGGGGTCCGCAGCCAGATGAGTCAGATCAGCATCGCCCGCTTCTTCGCGCAGGAAAGCGCTCAAAGGAAAGCGCCTAAGCAGCTCTTTGGCCTGTTTTGTGGCTTCTTGGGTCCGGCCCATTGCACCGACTATCGCCACCTGTACTTCCCGAGCACGCAAATCGTCAGGAGACGAATTCAGGCTCTCCGCGAGAAAGTCCATGGCTTCTTCGAATTTTCCTTGGCGCGCCTTCCATTCAGCGAGTCGCAAAGCAGCGCGGCCGCGCTGTTCTGGCGATCGCGTGGCAGCTTCATAAGCGTCGACTGCATCCCTTTCTCGGCCGGCGCCTTCGTCGGCCATTCCCAGATAGTAAGAAATTTCTCCGTCCGTCGTGTTCCGGGTGTGTGCCGCTGCCAGGCGGGGCGCCGCTTCGTCAAAACGTTTCAAGCCGGTGAGAAGGCGACCCGAAGCCTTGAGCAACTCAAAGCTCGCTGGAAATTTCTCCAATGCCCTTTCGTAAGTTTCCCGCGCAGAAAGCCTGTCGCCATCCAGCTCTTGCACCTCGCCTGCCTGCAGCCAATCGCCCTCGGTTCTGGCGCCCTCATCCGCGGACACATAGTTCGACTGAGGCCCAACCTTGATTTCTGAATCTGCTGTCCAGTCATATTTGCCTTCCGTCTGCCGCAGCAGCACGACGCCACTTTCATCCTTGAGTTCGAACGTGTAGTTGCGTTCCTTGCCGGGAACACGCAATACCTTTGTCCACGTTCTTTCTGGCGTCAGACCTACCTTGTCGCTCAACAGTGGCGTGCTGCCATCCAATACCTGAAGCGTGGCGGTCGGCAGCCTCCGGTTGACGTTCAGCGAAATCACAACCCAATCATCCTTGCGTTCCAGATGCACCACTCCGGCTAAATTTGCGCGCGAAATTCCACCTGTGTCGCGCACGGGCATCCAGTATTCGGAGAAGTGGATGTGTTGCCCCGGCTCCAGAAACGCATACGTCTCCTGGTTTCGAAACAGCCCCGCCTGCACCTCGGCGTAGGCGCTGTTGTCGTCAGATAGAGCCTTTCTCCAGTCCAGCCCATCGGCATCGACTCCCCAGGACCAGATCTTCTTCGCCGGCAACTCGTCATAGCGGGCATAGTGCGCCGTTCCTGTGTTTGTGTGCGGATGCCAAATGCCCATGAAATCCTCCCGGCTTCCGTGGACGAACGAGGAGACCGGACCGTCTGTTTGATTTTTTATGATGCTGAGATCCTTGCCTTGCGCGTCGATCGGCCATTTCTGCACTTCGGCGAATCCATGTGCCGCCGTGTATCGCATCGGGTATTCGATGCGGGAATCATCCCAAACTTGCACTGCCGCATTGTTCCACCAGTAGAAACGCTGCCTCGCATCGCTCCGATTGCTTAGCCACACACGCTGCTCCAGAACCGTAGAGCCAAGTCGGAGAATTAGCTCGACGCTCCACTCCATCCCGTATACACGATCAATGTTACCTACAGTGACTGACGCACTCCCGTCCTCGTGCGCCGCGTAGGCAAAATCCACGGGAGACATGGACATCCAGTTGTGAGAAACCGGAAAGTTGAATTCAATCCCGAATGCTGCCCATGCGCCTCGGTAGCCGATCCTGGCTTTCTTGATGGATGGATTGGCGTAGAACATCGGCTGTCCGCTGATCTTGTCCATGCACGTGTAGACATGCCCGCCAATGTCGGGCAGCACAGAACACTTCAGATATTCATTTTCCAGATAGATCGCTCTCAATTGATGGTGGCGGCGCTGTTCGGTAATTTCTGGTCGCAACGTGTAGGGATAGTTGAAGCGGTCGGTGGCGAACTGATCAAAGGAGGGATTCGTAGAGGGCGCTCCCTCTTCATAGACCGGCAAATCGAGAACGCCTTCCCAGACGCGTACCTGCGACCGAATGGGGAGTGCCGTTACGAGCAAGAACAAGAGCGCGGGCTTCCATCGCATCGATTTTCACCTGGGAGAGTATAGATCGGCTATCTCGCTCGAACACATCCCGGAGGTCCCGGAGATCTTGGCGTCGCTCGGAGGGGTATATGCAGTCGGCGCAGGGGAGCGTGAATGTGAACGACTTTTCGATTACAGACAAGTGAATCAAACCGTGCACGATGGTGCAAGATATAAGAGCAACGGAGAAAGCCACTAGGACTGCCCTTACAGCCAGCTACATAGTTCTGACGGACCGGATTTGACCGATAACCTTTATGCAGTTGGCCGGATTCAACAAACTTCGAGACTCACAAAAACGGGCGATTTTTCAATTTGCCTAGCTCGCTTGAACATGGCGGGAAGAAAGGGAATGCGAAGGATCGCGCGACATTTATCAAGCTGTGTGGCATGAAAAAGTGGGCGCTTGGGAAAATTCTGAACCTACGGGCGAGCAAGCTAACGATGTATTGCCTCAATCAGTCACTAGAGGGCACGGACATGGCTTTGGCATATTCCGAAGCGAATAGCGCATTATCGGGATACTCCTCCTTCAATTCGCGCAACAATCTTTGCGCAAGGGCAGTCTGATTTTCACGGCGCGCGGCGAGCGCAAGGACAATTTTGGCGTACGACCGCAGATAACGGCCACTTTCGGCAGCCGTGGCGACCTGCTCCATACCAAGCTTTTTGTCGCCGTGAATTCCACCAAACCAGAGCGCGAAGCGGTAACCAGGGTTCAGTGACCCAACAATGTAATTTGCGATGCCGGGCGCGATGTATGCATCGGTCGCATCGGGGTACTGCGACAACAACTGTTTCGCATACTTATTAGCTTCTTTCATGCGCTTCAAGCCTTCAAGATGGTTCTTTTCTAAGATCGTGAGAGCGTCCGATTCCATGCCAGCGGCCAGCGTCAGCGCATACAGAGCTTCGCCGTCATTTGGAGTGGTTTTCTGGCGATCTCGGGCCAGTCGCCGAGTTTGAGCCAGCGCTTCGCGGAAATACCTCATTCTTTCCGGGTCGGGCGTACCGTCAATTCCATGCAGGAATTTCTTTTCGTCGAGGAAAAAATTACTGGTCAGGACGTTTTGGCCGGACAGCTCCTCAAATAAATAACTGGCTGCGACGGCCATCTCGCCGAAAGGCTCCTCGGGATTGCGGGATTCCCAGCTTGCGAAAGCTTCACGTGCTTGGGTGAACCTCTGCTCGTAGAGGAGATCAAATCCAGCTCTGAGCTCTGGTACGGTAGTGAAGGCCGGGGACATGACGCCTGGTGTTTCCCCGGCGAAATCGACGATGGGGCTCAGCAGCAGTAACAGCGCTAGAAAACAACAGTGACGCAGCACAATCATCGTCAAAACACCTACAGGTGATGAGACGCGCTTTTGAGCTACGAAGTAACAGAATTGACCGTAAAGAATTTGTCTCGTATTAGTCGGTCGATACCGAGATTTTACGTTACAGACGGGAAACAAAGCCTGACGCAAGTCATAAAGAGAAGACCAAGCCTGTTGGAGAACCTGGTGGGAATTGCATTCCAGCCGAAGCAAACCGGGGCAAAGTAAACGTGGGCCTTTGTCGTTTTTGGCTATGCCCCGAGCGGTGAAATGCGCGATGAGAGTGCGGTTGCGACGGGGAGTGAGATGCGTGCGATTGGGATGGGCTCATGAATGTGTAATGGTTATAGTTTGTCGTATAGTGAGCGCGCGGAGGGGCGTTATGGCTCGCGTTATTCCGGATGAGATTATCGAGAAGCAGAAGGCATGGAAGAGACGGGCTTCGAGATGGATTTGGGCCAAGACCACAATGGGGGTAGCTGCGGTGTTGTTGAGCACCTTGATGGCGGCCAATGCGAGGTCGAATTTTGTCTCGCCCGAGACCATCATCGCTGCTCGATGGTTGCCGCTGGGCTAGCCTTCCTTCTGGCCACGCTGAACGCCGGGCTGAAGGCGAAGGGATTTGCGGTATCGGCACGAGAGCTTGAGGCGGCCATCGCTCGGTATCGGTTTGACGACGAGCTTCCCGAAAAATATCTGGCTCAAGCTGAGGTGCGAGGTATCGAAATCCTGAACACATTTGATTCGAAGAAATCGGGGAGTTGAGATCGGATGCCGGCAAAACTGCGCGATGAGCTGGCCTCTACCGTCGAAGAGGTCTTTGTGAGTTCAATGAGGAGAAGGGCCGTCTCGTTCCTGTTGGGAGTCTTATCCATCGGATAGACTATCCACGCTCACGTTCCTAAACCCGAGTCGCGGTTTAGACTATTTTCTGGGTTCCTTCAAACGTGGTTGTTCGCCGCCGAAAATTCGAGTGATTTGTTCGGCGAGCTTTTGCAGACGTACGGCGGCCCCTGGCATTTAGACAGGTTATGCCGGTATGTTCCCCAGTGCTTTAGTGGAGGTGCCGCCGAATAGAAAGTATCTTTTGCATATTGGTAGCCCCGAGCGTGGCGAACGCCCATGTCGAGCCTTTAACCCGACCTCTTTGATTTCCGCCTGAAGGGCCAGCCAACCTTTTTCGCGTCCTAGTACTCCAATATTTAGAAAGGCGTTATCGTTGCCAGTTTCAGTCTCCCGGTAGCTGACAAGTTCATTCCATCTTCAGGAAGCCACCTTACTGAACCAGATGGTTCCTCTCCGGGCGCTTACCAGCGGCAACTAGGGTGGGCGCAATCAACAGGCCCAAGGGCCTGTTCGGCTCTAGAAGCCGAGCAGGTGTAGTATGCACGGCTACAGTACAGATTCCGATGAAAAGAGAGTTGTTCCTCTCATCCTCGCAGGTCTGGCAATTGCCCTTGCTTGGATGTCGTCTAACCTTCTTGCGACCCAGCATTTTTCGATACCGTGGTGGATGGATGCTCCCTCTAGCATGTTTTTCTATGGAGCGCTCTATGCTCTCTTCGATAGGCATCTCTGGCGGCACCCGCTGATGCACAAGCTGGGGCTAGTGAAAACGCCGAACCTCGCGGGCCGGTGGGAGGGTTATCTTACGTCTTCGTTTGATAACCATGCGAAGCGCTACGATTTGCGCGTGCAAATCGTCCAGAGTTGGACGCAAATTTCCGTCTTCCTCAGTACCGCCACGTCTGCCTCGTGGAGTTGCGTGGCAGTGATTCAAGTCTGCGATCCAGAAGGCGTCGCGTTGATCTACCAATATGAAAATCAGCCCCTTGCCAATGCGACGAGAACGATGCACATTCACTTTGGCACTGCACTGTTGAGAATGTCGAATGGCAATAGGTTAACTGGAGATTATTACGCAGGACGTGATCGAGGGACCTTCGGTCGGATTGCCTGCCGCAGATTGCCACGGACTATAAAGCAGGCCTTGGGTGCGTGGCACCCTCGCCTAACCGGCTCCTCGTCGCACCAATGAGCCTCAGTACCTTCTTACCTTTTTACTTCCTTACCCTCTTAGCTTCTTAGCTTCTTCGCCTGCTTCCTAACCTTCGACCATCGCTTCTTGGCCGCCTTGATAATCGCTGCTCGGCCAGCAGCCGACGAAACCCGCTTCTTAACGACTTTGATTTCCTTGCCCGTGGAATCGCCTAATGCGTTTGCTGCCGCACGCACTCCGTTCCCGTAGGCTCCCTCGCAAATCTGCAACTCACACTTAAAAAAAGGAGATGTTGGTAAGGGCCGGTGGGGATCGAACTAAAAGCGGCATTGAAGACGTGTAAGTTGTTGATTCGCCGCGACTGCACCCACCGAAAACATGCCCGTTGCCTTTGACGCCTGAGGCTATTTGACTGACCTTCGTGCCTGCGTTCGGCAATTGATAACCCACAATGTTTGCATCGATCGACGGCGACTTGCCTTCCGTTTGACGTTGCTCCGGGTCAGAACGAACCCGACGAGAGTTATAGAGGTAAGACATTTTTTGAATCTCCTTTTTCTTGCCCCATTTTCCTGAGGCACCCAAAAAAGCGAGGGCTTCTGCTTCCAAAGCGAGCGGCTGCTTTATGTGAGGGACTTGTGCTGTTCGGGAGGAACCGGAAAAGCAGAAGACGCAAAGCTGCAGGACGCAGGCATTAGCCTGAAGCAGTGCCCAGGAAAATGAGTGGCGGAAAAAGAGTGGCCTACTGAACTAGGAAGGTCAGTTTGGTGGTGCTAGGGCCGAAGCATCTGGGCAGCTAAGGCGAGACACGAAAAAGGTCGGCTGTCGTACGAGCATCTTTCTAAGTTCGGGAATGGGACTCTCGATTCGAGTGGACCCACGAGGGCGAAAGCCAGTATGGCAGTGCAAACGTGCTGGGAAAGCAGATCTCGCAACTTGAACCACAACAACCGCGGTTGTTTCATCACCAATTACTCCTGCATCGCTCCAGAACGAACAGCAATCTTCGTTCCGACCCTGTGGCGTGGCGGTTTATTCGTGCCGGAGCGCCCTCATAGGATCTACGCGACTTGCGCGTAACGCGGGAATAAAGCCTGCCGATCCTGCAGCTAAAGCAAGAACAATTGCCGAGCCAATGAACGTCAATGGATCGCGCGCGTTCAATCCATAGAGTTGGCTGCGGATCAGATTGGCGAGGGCCAGCGCCAGCGAAAACCCGGCAGCCAGGCCGGCTCCGATGAGAATGAACGCTTCGCGCATGACCATCGCAATCACGTTGCTCCGCAACGCTCCGAGCGCAATGCGGATTCCAATTTCGCGCGTTCGCCGCATCACAACGTAAGCCATGACCCCGTAAAGCCCGATGACGGCGAGTAAAGTGGCAAGTCCGCCGAATACCCCAGAGAGGCTGGCGACCAGTCGCTCGGTCCGCAGCGAGAATCCAATCTGTTCGTTCATGGTTTGCAGTCCGACGACGGGAACATGCGGGTCGAACTGCCGCATGCGTTCGCGAAGTTCATCCTCGATCTGGCGCGGATCGACCTGCGTGCGCAAATAGATATTCATGAAGCGGAAATGCACGCCTTCGAGATAGGGGATATAAGCCTGCGCGGGAGGCGTCTCACGCAGATCTCTGTATTTCCTGTCCGGGATCACCCCGATTACCTCAATGTCCGGGCTGACTGGCTCCATGTCGTTCACGAGCCCGAAGCGCTGCCCGATCGGATTTCGGCCCGGGAAGTATTCCCTGGCAAAGCTCTCATTGATGACAGCGTATTTGGCCGGTCCTACGTCCTGCGCGGTGAAGGCTCGCCCGGCGACGATAGGAATACCCAACGTAGCAAAGTAGTCCGGGCCGACCTCGCTGAGAACCGGCTGTTCCTCGATCGGCGCTCCTTCGAAATCCTTGCCTAGGACCGCATTCTGCCATGCATAGCCCTTCAAAAGCGGCATAGCGGAGAATCCAACCGAAGTAACACCAGGCATGGTTTGGAGGTTGATGTCGAGCCGTTGATAGAACGATTTGGTTTGTTCGTCGGAGTATCCGTTGAGCGAAGGGTCGATTCTGAATGTAAGAAGATGATCGGTGGGGAACCCCGGCCCCAGGCTCTCGAGGTTGCGCAAAGTACGAACGAAAAGGCCTGCACCGACCAGCAGCAGGAGCGACAGCGCTACCTGAATGCCGACCAGCATCCGGCGAAGAGAAATGCCGCCGGCTGAGAGGGCGCCGGACCTGTCTTTGAGCGAGAGCGTAATTTCAGTGCGCGAGCCGCGAACCGCGGGCAGGAGTCCGAAGACCAGTGAGGTCAGGAGCATAGCTCCCACAACGAAGGCCAGCACGCGTCCATCCGGAATGGGAGAGACGACAAACTCGGCGGCCGCCTCCGCAGGCAGATAGATGCGCAGCAGAACGCGAACCGCCAGAAAGGCCAGCGCCAGTCCCACGACTGCTCCAGCTGCCGAGAGGAGCAGACTTTCGATCAGCAACTGGCGAACGATGCGGGCGTGACCGGCCCCGATGGCCAGGCGAACAGCGAGCTCCCGCTCTCGCGCTGTGGCACGCGCCAGCAGCAGATTCGCCAGGTTGGCACAGGCAAGGAGAAGCACCGCTCCGGTGAGCGCGACCAAAAGCAATAGCGGTCTGCGCATATCCTCGCGGAGCTCGTTGTCAGAGCCCGGCAAAAGTTCGACGCGATTACGGAGAAACAGTTGCCGGTCCGCAGCCGTCGTGTATCTCGTGAATTCAGGCTGCTGCACCTCCATTTCGAGAATGCCGTGCATCAGCGGCTGTAGCGAAAGTTGCGCCTGCTGCGGGCCGACGCCGGGCTTGAGGCGCCCGTACGCGGTGACCCAACTCAGCCGGCGGCGCCGATCCTTGAGCCCGTCCGAGTGCGGTGTCATCTCCGTCTTCATCATGATGGGAACGAAAACCTTTGCGGGTACTCCCAGTTCCACGCCGTCGAAACCTGGCTGCGCGACTCCGATAACGGTCATCGCGTGACTGTTGAGCGCGATGGTCCGCCCGACAATTTTGCGGTCACCGTCGAAGTAGCTTCGCCAGAAGCTGTAGCTGAGTACCACGACCGGCCTGCTGTCGGGAACGGCGTCGTCGTCCGGAGCGATGGTGCGGCCCAATGCCGCCCCGACGCCCAGGATCGGAAAATACGAGCCGGAGACCAACTCCGCGGGGATTTGCGCCGCTCGATCACCGTAGCCGATAGTTACTCTGGCTGGGAACCGGCAGAACATCCCGGAGAAGACTTGATTGTTGTCGCGCAAATCTTCAAACATCGGCCAGGAAATGGTGTTGGCGCCGTAACTGTTGCCGTAGTGGTTGCCGGTCTCTCTGACGATCACAAGCTGCTCGGGATGACTGACCGGCAAAAGCCGCAGAACCACCTGATCCAGCAGGCTGAACATCGCGGTGTTTGCGCCGATCCCAAGCGCCAACGTTCCCACGGCGATGGCGCTGAACAGGGGGTTGCGGAGAAGCACGCGCAAACCATAGCGCAGATCCTGGCTGACTTGCTCCACCCACAACCACCCCCATGTCGCGCGCGTCTCCTCCTTGAGCCATGTCGAGTTGCCAAAAAGCCGCATCGCGGCGTAACGCGCGTCCTCGGGGCTCATGCCAGCGGCTATGTTTTCGGCGATCTGTTCATCCAGGTGGAAGCGAACCTCATCGCTCAGTTGCTCGGTGAACCGATTGCGACGAAAGAGCATTTGGAGCCGCATCCACAATTGGTGGGACCATTGCATTGGCGTCGCACTCCTTACGTGGATTCAACGACAAGATTGATCGCGCCTGACAGGCGACTCCAAGTGGCCGCTTCCTTTTCCAACTGCGCCCGGCCCGCGGCGGTCAGTGAGTAAAACTTGGCCTGTCTGCCGGTTTCCGTTTCGGCCCATTTGGCTTTAATCCACGCTTTCTGTTCGAGGCGGTGCAGAGCGGGGTAGAGAGAACCTTGCTGGACTTGGAGCACTTCGTTGGAGATCTGCTGGATGCGCTTGGCAATGGCCCAACCGTGTTTCGGTTCCAGCGAGACGGTTTTGAGAATCAGCAGGTCGAGCGTTCCCTGTACGAGATCGTTTGGTTTGCCCATACTCTGACTATCTACAATAAGTATTGTCGATAGTCAAGGTATACCTGTTTGGGCGGCTAAGTTCCTAGGAATCACGGACTGAGGCATAACACCAACGACCGAATACTTCTCGCCCTTGAGAAGGATATCTTCGCCGACCATCTTCCGATCTCCGCCGAATCTGCTCAACCACAGCCGATGGCTGAGCGGCACGACGTGTTCAGAGCCGGCGGTATCCTCCGCGGGCAGAAAAATACGACCTACCAGCGGCCGGACCCCCAAAATGGAAAACAAATTGTGAGTCACGCCCTCAGCTGAGAGTCTTTCGGGTGTCCCCCCGTTTGCTGTCAAGTTGAGAACCGCCGTACTCTCACTCCATCATTTGGTATCAGTTTCTGATGTACTGCCTTAGGGTACATGCGGGTACAGGCGTCCTGTAGCAGGAACTGCTTGTTTGGGGTTCCATGCGCCCTACCCTCCCCCGCAAATCTGCACCTTGGTGTTAGAAAATAATTGGCAGGGGCGGTGGGGATCGAACCCGGGAGACCTTTCGAGTTCCCAATGACTTGGAACATCCAGGCCGCAATAGAGACGCTTCGGTGTTGCTGCTAGCAAATGACCTGGAGTCTTTCGACGTGCAATTGCCGCCTTCCGCCGCCGCGATAGTTCACTAAGTGCATGTCCACCAACGAGATCAATTCCTTGGGACGTGGGATAGAAACCCACCAACCTCCGTTCAACTGGATTGACTTGTTGGGAAGACGGCACTTCTACAGATTGCGCTTTTTCGTCCAAGTGGCAGAGAACGAGATTCCTTTGACCCTACAACGGTTTAGCAAGTTGAAAAGTCTCAGGCCCTGTTCTTTGGATTCAATAACTCATCGCGGACAGTATGCCGATCTTCGGGCAAGAATGCCTTCTTTCGGGACAATTGTTCCCCAAACTGTTCCCCACTTAGCATCGTCAAAATCAATAATGGCGGCGGTTTGCTAATTCACTCTGACCCGTTCGCACTGATCGATTCTCATTTGTTTTGTTAGCGTTAGAAGCTCCTCAGTTGCACCAAAACACCTCATCTTGCAGCCCAACGCTTACCAAGTGCTTACCAAGAATTTGAGCGATTTGGCGGCGGTTTCCAAGACCGCTCTCGAACACACCGTCGCCTTGCTTTATGCGTTCTTTGACATAAGCCAGCGAAACAAAAAATGCGAAGCGTGCTCCTACGATTTGCGCGGCGCGAAAAGGCGGCACGTCCGAGGGCCGGATTCCGGCGAAGGTAGGTTCACTTTGGTCGCTCCGGGTGTGGGGGCTTCGACTCGAAATCAGTGGACAAGCTGAGTTCTTTCCAGGACCTTGCTTCTTCTAGGCGTGCCAGGTCGTTTTTCTCCGCCCCGTTGTACGCATCGCTGCCGAGCAACAGTCGCAATGGAGGTTTCTGTTCCTGCGTCAGTCGCACGATCGCTTGAGCCGCCTTTTTCGGATCACCGGGCTGCTTACCGTTGTAGTCGCGTTGAAACCTGGCGGTTGCTCCAACAGTCGAGTCGTAGTCGGGATTTCCTTCGCTCAGTTTGGTGGAACTGCCGGCGAAGTCCGTGCGGAAGCCACCCGGCTCAACGATGGTGACCTTGATGCCTAGCGGCGCCACTTCGCGCGACAACACTTCTGAGAAACCCTCGACACCCCATTTCGCAGCCGAATAGGGCCCACGCCCTGGAGGCCCGATCCTTCCGCCCATCGACGAAAACTGAACAAAATGACCGGCTTTCCTTTGGCGAAAGTACGGAAGAGCGGCCTTCGTCACGATGATCGTCCCGAAGAGATTCGTTTCGATTTGTGCGCGAAAATCCGACATCGGCGTGTCTTCGACGGACGAGAGATTGCCGTATCCTGCGTTGTTGATAACAACCTCCAGCGAGCCAAAGGCACCGATCGCCGCCTTCACTGCGCTCGCTGCCGCGGACTCGTCGGTCACGTCCAGCGCGAAGAGCTTGATCTGGTCACTGTGGCGCTCCGATAGGTCATGTAGAGACTCGATGTCCCTAGCTGTCGCCAACACTTTATTACCCGCCGCAAGGCCCGCTTCGACAATCGCGCGACCCAGACCGCGAGAACTGCCCGTCACTAACCAAACTTGCGCCATTCATCCTCCTATTATTCGCAATCGGTTCCTCAGGATATAAGAACTCATTGCGAAGTCGTAGCTATGTCGAAATCGCACGTGCCGCGCCCCGCGCAACCAGCATGCAACTTGTAACATTTGGCCGAAAAGTCGGCTTTTCGTTGAAGTGATTCTCGCCTGCAACCGATCGAATGAATCCAGTGCCTGAAAATCGAAACTTGAGTACATGCTGCACAAGAACCAAAGGCGCCACCCCTGAGGCTCTTTTTCCCTCATTGCCGCCTTTTGCCGCCTCGCGAAATCGCTAAGTCATTCTGAGCAAATGGGATGGTTGGTAGGGGCGGTGGGGATCGAACCCGGACACCCTTCGAATTCGCTGTGATTTACGGCGGACAGGCCGCAATATGGATGTCGGCATCTTGCTCCTAGCAAATGACTTGGCGTAATCGAGATCCAACCGCCGCCGTCTGCCGCCTCGACAATTCATTAAGTTCATGTCCACAAACGAGATCAATTCTCTGGGACGTGGGGTAGAAACCTACAACGTCCATTCAAGCTGCGCGTTTTTCGTCAAAGCGGAGTACTTCCGATTTGCCCGCGAATTGCCAATACGCTCTGCTCGCGCTCGCACACGAAGCAGGACCAGGCGCGTCACTGCGTAATTTTAAGATTGGCGAAGTAGCCTTCCGTGCCGGGCCCTACAAACAGGGCCACCGCGACCTCCGAATCGCCAAACTTTATATCGTTGACGATCAGACAAGGTTGCGCAGCCCCATGGACGAACAGCCGCGCCTTTGTCCCGTCAATCACGATCCGGTACTTGGTCCATACCCCGGCTCCAGGTCCACGAAATCGAATTCCGGGGTAGTACAGTCAGAGGATCAATTTAGCCGAAGCCCTGAATAAATGCGTTCAGGATTGCCAGGGGTTAACTACGGCCACACCTATGGGCTGAAAGTGATTCACATTTCGGGTCACAACCGTCATCCCGTGAACAAGGGCAGTAGCCGCGACGAGAGCGTCACGATCGGAGCGAGGACTGGGCACGTGGAGCGCGGCGCACCGCTGGGCAACAGCAGTATCAATCGCAAGGATGCGACCGTCGAACGCGGGCAAAACACGGCCATCCATCCAGGCTCGAAGAACCGCGCCCTGTTTCCGGTCACGCCGTTCGATAAGGAGGATTCCTGTCTCCAGTTCCAATATTGAGATCGCACATAGATAAAGGCTCGCAGCGGGAAGCGCCTGGGCCCACATTCTGACGCCGCGATCCGCCTTCTTAGCTTTTCTTAACTCGGAAACTACATTGGTATCGAGGAGATACATCAGGACAAATCTGCCGGCTGGTGGAGATTGTCTTTCATGCGAGGCGGCTCAAATTCAACTTCAGCGGCCCGTGGCATTCCCAGCAGGTCCACAATGCTCTTTTGCCCCTCGGTAAGCTTCTGGTATTCCTCAACAGTAAGTAGCACGTGAGACGGACGTCCTCGATCAGTGATGAAGACAGGGCCGCGTTTGGCCGCTCTCTTCGCCCTGCTTGTGTCCTGATTAAACTCCCGGCTGGATAGTTTGGTAGTGGCCATGAAAGCCGTCCTTAATGTAGAAACGTACCTACATTGTAGCCAAGACTTAAGAGGAACGCAACATGGACTATGGCCAGGCTTGTCGCCAAACCTTCATCTATCGGATTACGGAAGGGTTGCCCGTGACTCGGGTTGAATGAGCAATCGCCCCGTGCTCCGTCTATGGTCAAAAAGACGACCTCTCACCGATAGTCTCAGTCTCAACGCTCGAGGAGAGTTGCCGAGGACGGATCGGGCGCGTCGCCGTGGTTCTCTGCGTTTGGATGCAATGAGAAAACACAGACGAGATAGGATTCGTGTTTTGGAGTCTCGCGCAGTCGGAGTTTCATTGTTCGCGTTCCTTTGAGAGTACTCTTAGTGACAAACAAACATCTGATTTTGGGCGCTGTAGATTGGTGAATTTCGATCAGCTAAAATGAATGAGTTACGAGCGCCGAGACAAGGTGGTTTTTGGTCAGGCACAAGAATGGGTTTCATTCCATACCCAATTGTGCATCAGGGGAAGTAGAAGCACTTCGTGAGCTGTCGGATCGATGTCCACGTATGTTACACACCTTACCTGTAACGTTTACCGGGCCGCCGCGCCATATTTTCTAGAAATGCGGGGCGCTGGGCAGGCGCGGTTCAACGCTTCTGGTACGGGTGGAAGATGTAGTCCTTCGCCTTCACGGCCGTATGGCACGCGTTTCCGCAGTCTGAGGGGCTGGGATCGGCCGTGAACTTATCCGATGTGGCTTCGTAGTTGAACAGCGCGTATCCCCATCCGCCGCTTTTCGGAAATCTCTTGCTGTTTTTTTCCATGACGAAAGCCTGGGTAAAGACGCCTGGCACATCCACGACGAAAGGGGCCTCCGTGCTCCTCTTCGGCCTCCACTGGAGCTTCGCGACCTTGGAGCCATCCGGGAAAGGTTGGCCGTTGCCCGGAACGCCGGCCTTGTAGGCATTGATCATGGTCGGATTGGCGACGATTACCTTGAGCACTTCGTCGGTGCGGGCGGAAGAGACCACCGCCCAGTCCTCGTATCCCCTGAAGTCGGAGAACGCGATTCCGCTCGTCGATTTCAGCAAGTACTTGTCCTGCGCGTCAACAGCCGCGCCGCCGAGGACGGCGAGCGCTGCCGTGGCTATCGCAATCGTGAGCTTGCTTTTGCGCTCCATGGCCTTAACGGCAAACAGGAAGACGGCGAGACCCCATACGTCTTAGCAAGACGGTGGGGATCGACGCGACCACGATGGAGGCTAATGCCGCGATGCGTTCGATCGTGCGGCGAGACAGTGGAGAGAGTTACGAGGAATTTCTGAAAGGGTTGGCGAAGAAATCTGGAATCGCAACGCCGACGCGGGAAGATCTGGCGCGGTTGGATCGCAAGCGGAAGAACAAAGCCAGTAATAAAGATTGGGTCAAACCGCATGAGCGAGACGCGCGGATTACGAAGATGAAAGATAACCGGACGCATCTAGCGCACAAAGCTGAGCATGCGGTGGATTTGAAAACGGGCGCGGTGCTGGCGGCGACGCTACAGGAAGCCGACCAGGGAGACACGGCGACAGTAATAGAAACTCTGGCACAAGCAGGTGAAAATGGCGCCGAGTTGATGAGGACAGAAGAGCTGAATCAGAAAACAAAAATGCACCTGCGGGGCATCGAGGAAGTGGTCACGGACAAGGGCTACTGCGACAAGGCTGGCACTGGAGTGTGATGATGCTCGGCTGTTAAGTGGTGTTAGGTTCACGGAAGTGAGCGAGTTCTTATCTGCCACCAAGAATCCTAAGACCACCGGATGCCAATCATTCCAGGTGAATACTCCGGTGGATGTCGGCAGAAGCTTGGCGGGCTGACGATCGTGATTCATTTCGACCCAGTCGACGGTACGTCGCCCACTTTTGCCGGAGTCGCACTGTCCGGGCAACGTGGTTGAAAGGGTACCAGACGCGAGCGCAGGTGAACCAGTGCCGCCGCGCGAATTTGTGACACACGTGATTCGCCAATCCCCAGAATCTTCCCGACTTTCTTCATAGTGAGTTCTTCGAGATAGTACAAGCCCAAGACCTGTCGTTCCTTTTCGTCCAGCTCCGATAGGCTCCCCTCTAGGAGACGGAGGACCTCTTGTCGAAAGGTCGCCTGGAAGGGATCTTCCTCCGGTCGAAACGCTACGGGCAAGCCCACCTCTTCAGCCTCGTCCTCGGACCAATATTGCAAACTTCTTGGTGCGAGACCTCGTAGTTCGCCATATAGGCGATGAAGGTCTTCAATGGGCACACTCAACTTAAAGGCTATCTCCGACATCGAAGGAGAGTGGCCAAGCTCGCCGGTGAGTTCGTGACTCGCTCGTTGAAGCCTGCGCGCCTGCCGCCTCAGCTTTCGCGGACTCCAATCCATCTGGCGCAGGCTATCCAGAATCGCGCCGCGAATTCGAAATCGCGCGTATGACTTGAGCCGTATATTTCTCTGCGGGTCAAATTTGTCGACGGCATCGATCAACCCCAGAATTCCAGCGTGAAACAGATCGTCAAATGACACTTGTGATGGTACACGCTCGTGGATACGTCCCGCGATGTACCGCACTTCAACTAGGTTTTCCAGCAACAACCGCTGACGTTCAACAACATCCACTTCGTTCGCTTGCGGCATGTTTGAGGGCATTTTCAGCATCCCTTGAATGTCATTTCGGTTCTCTCGTTACACCCCGGTTCAATTCGTGACGTGATCCTGAGTCTCTCCAACCACGTAGTGCACTCAGATTCAACACTCTCCGACCCATCACTCGTCGTGGGGTACGTGCAATTCGGGCGCCGAACTATAAAGATGCACTCTTGTTGGCGCCCGAACTAATGCAGACCTATGACCTATCTAGCAAAGCGCTTCCGAGGCGAAAAATTTCCTAAATGAGAGGCTTCTAGATTAGAGCCTCCTAAACTTGGTCGAAACTGGCGTTCACTGTTCTCCTGGCAGATTTGCGCTCACAGCCGCCTGGGTCTTGAATCGGGTTTCGCCTTGGCGGCCTGTTCCAAAAAGGACGCGCGCTGGCACGGGTCGTTCTAGATTCCCGCTGCTGGGATTAAACGTTTCTTGTAAATGTCCGACATTTCCATATGCCGCGCAGAAGCCGTAGGTCAAGAACGAGCGCGGTATTGGCGGGCTTCGTGCAGGAAAGAAATGGGCAGGATCAGCGACCGCGGAGAGCTCCAGGCTCTGCCTCAAGGCGTCGGGCCTTCTGCGAGATCGTGAGCACTCATGGGTGATTAATGCGATTGCATCGAGCAAGAAATGTGGGCGAGCCAGGAGTCGCGCAAACCAAGGTTCTTCGCACGAACTTCCGGCGGATTGAACGGCGGGAGTGGTGGCTGTGGGCAGCAGCGGTTGTCATCACTTTACTCCTGACAGCGGGGATGGCCTCTTTCCTGCTTCCTGAAATACATGGTCTTCATGATTTCTTGTCGCTAAATGTGCTGCCGCAAGCCGTGCGAGGGCTAGTGGGCTTAGTTTTTCTTTTCGACCTCTACACCATCTATCAGCATCTTCTGATCTATCGGATCCGGCGGGAGCTGGTGAAACGCGAAGAACTGTTTCACCTAATCAGTGAGAACGCAGCCGACATGATCGCAGTAGTGGATATGGAGGGGAAGCGGCTTTTCAACAGTCTTTCTTACGAGAAGGTGCTGGGCTATTCGCCTGAGGAATTGCAGGCCTCGTCAGCATTCGAGCAGATTCACCCCGATGATCGTGAGCGTGTCGAGGAGGCGACGGAGGACGCGCGGCTCTCGGGAATTGTAAACACGCTAGAGTACCGTCTTCGCCATAAGAACGGGACGTGGCTGGTGCTGGAATCAACGTCGAGCGTCATTCGCAATGCTAAGGGGGAGCCCGAGAAACTTGTGATTGTGAACCGCAACATCACGGAGCGCAAGAGAACGGAGGAGGCCCTGCGGCGCTCGGAGGCAGATTTTCGCTCGGTGGTGCAAGACGCACCATACGGAATTTATCGCGCAAGCATCACCGGCCGATTCCTGCAAGTCAACCCGGCGCTCCAAAAAATGCTGGGTTATGAACTGGAGCAGGAGCTCTTGAGAAGAGATCTGGCAACGGACATCTTTCGGCAGAACGCTGAACACCGGCGTCTCAGCGAGCTCCTCACCCGAGTGGAACAAATCAAGGACATCGAAATGGAGTGGAAGGCACAAGACGGCACGCCAATCACCGTGCGTTGTTCCGGCCGCTGCCGCAAGGATGAAAACGGCGTTCCGGCGTACTTTGAAATGTTCGCGGAGGATGTGACAGAAAAACGAGTCCTCGAACGGCAACTGAGAATGGCACAAAAGATGGAAGCGATTGGACGGCTATCTGGGGGAATCGCGCATGACTTCAATAATCACCTCGGAGTAATCATCGGTTACAGCAGAGTGCTCAAGAAGGCGTTAGGCGCAAACAATGTTCTGTGTGAGCATGCGCTAGAAATCGAGAAGGCTGGACAGCGAGCGGCTTCTTTGACCAAACAGTTGCTTGCGTTCAGCAGGCAGCAGGTCTTGACTCCGGCTGTCCTTAGCCTTAACACACTCACCTCTGATATGGAAAGCATGCTTCCCCGGCTGCTGGGTGAGGATATCGAGGTGTCCCTAGCGCTGGATCCTGAACTTGGCAACGTGAAAGTGGACCAGAGTCAGATCGAACAAGTCATCATGAACCTAGCCGTAAACGCGCGTGACGCTATGCCCACGGGCGGGAAACTGAAGATCCGGACCGCCAACGTGGAGTTGGATCAAACGTACACTCAGACCCATCCGGGTTCTCGAGCCGGGAATTATGTGCTTTTGGCGGTGATCGACACAGGAATTGGTATGAACGCCGAAACCCTTACGCATATCTTTGAGCCATTCTTCACCACCAAGGAACAGGGCAAGGGCACGGGACTCGGACTCGCGACTGTGTACGGCATCGTCAAACAGAGTAATGGCTATATCTGGGTGGACAGCGCGCCGGGGAAGGGCACGTCCTTTGAGATTTATCTTCCACGATACGTAGGCGGACCGGCCGTTGAAGAACAGAAAGTCGATTCGGGCGAAAATCTGCACGGTTCGGAAAGCATTCTTCTCGTGGAAGATGCCCAGCCGTTGCGAAAGCTTGTGCAAACCCTTCTGGAGTCAGCCGGATTCCGGGTCTTGTCGGCAGAGAGCGGTGAAGAAGCTCTTGAGGTTGCGGCACGCTCCGGAGTGACTTTTGATCTTCTGCTGACCGATGTCGTGATGCCAGGCATGAATGGTCGCGTCTTGACAGAACAATTGTTGCCGCGGCAGCCAGGAATGAAGGTGCTCTACATGTCGGGCTATACCGACAGCTTTGTTTCAGGACACGGAGTTCTGCATCCTGGAATCCACCTTCTGCATAAGCCATTTACGGAAGATGCTCTTCTCCGAAAAGCGCGCGAGGTGCTCGATGCCGGGAAAAAGCCAGCATCCGCTACAAGCAGCGAACCTGCGGGAACAATATCCGGTCCGGCGAATTGGAGGAACTAATAGATGGGAAAAGTGCTGATTGTGGACGACGATGAAGCGCTACGGCGCCTGATACGCCTTGAACTTTGCGACGGCTATGAAATCATTGATTCAGGGGATCCGGAGCAGGGTCTGGCGCTCGCTCTCGAACACAGGCCGGACGCCATCCTGCTTGACCTGCGAATGCCGAAATATTCCGGCTATGAACTGCTGCAAATGTTTACGTCCTTCAGCGGCACCCAGATGATCCCTGTAATTGTCGTGACCGGTGAGGCCGGTGGACAGACCAAAGAACATTGCAGGCAGCTCGGCGCTGCCGGCTATTTTGAGAAGCCAATTGATTTCGAACTACTGCGAGCATCTCTTCACGAAGTCGCCAAAACGCGCAAGTATACGCCTCGAACCGAAGTGCGTGTGCGTTTGCGTGTCGCCCTGAAGCTGCGAGGTACGGACAGTCAGGGAAAGAAGTTTGAAGGGGTCGCGACAACTGAGAACGTGAGCCTGAGCGGGTTCCTGTGTGGCTGCGCGGCCGAACTCGCTACCGATTCCATTGTGGATGTCTACATTGCGGACCCGCAGACGACGAAGTACAGGGAAGACTACGTTGGGAAGGCGAAGATTGTTCATTCGGATTCGAGGGATATGCCCGTTCGGCACTATGGATGCCGCTTCATTGAGAAAATGGGACCCTGGGTGCTGCAGTAGGGAGTGAGGTAGACGTTTTATGATCAAAGCCGACCAGGTTCTTCCCACAGAAACCAAGGGTATTCTCGCCGAGATTTCCTCGGATCATCAGACTGCCGCACGCGTTCTTGCGGTGGACGACGAATCTGCTGCTTCCAAACTTCTCTCCCTCATCTTAGGCCCGCCCGCTTTCCACTGCACAACCGCCAGCAGTGGCGAAGAAGCCCTGGTAACTTTGCAACGCGAGCAATTCGATGCAGTCATTTCCGACCTCCACATGCCCGGGATCAGCGGTATGGGACTCCTCACGGAAGTTCGACTCCTCTACCCTAATATTGCGTTTTTGGTCACAACGGGTGTGGACGACGTGGACGTCGCGGTGCAGGCCATGCGCAGCGGCGCTGACGACTATCTCGTTAAGCCCATCCGGGAAAGTGCCGTCTTGGCAAGCCTCGAGAACGCGCTGCGCAAGCGGCAGCTCGAGCGACAAGTCGAAAACTACCGCCAGCACCTAGAAGAAATGGTCGCTGAACGCACAGCGGCACTCCAAGCTGCTCTCCAACAGGTCAAGCGCAGTTATGAAGACACATTGCAGGCACTTGGTGCGGCGATCGATCTCCGCGACAATGAGACAGCAGGCCACTCACAGCGTGTCTGCGGTTACTCGCTCGAGATTGCTCGAGCGATGGGCTGGTCGGAAAAACAGCTGGGAAGTTTAGCCAGAGGAGCTTATCTGCACGATATCGGAAAGCTCGGAGTCCCCGACAGCATTCTGCTCAAACCGGGGCCACTTACCAAGGACGAGCGTAAATTTATGCAGCAGCATGTACAAATAGGGTTCAACCTCGTGAACGGCATCCCCTTTCTTGCTGACGCAGCCGAAATCGTGCTCACGCACCACGAGCGCTACGACGGAAAGGGTTATCCGCGCGGCCTCAAGGGAGAAGAGATTCCTCTGGGCGCGAGAATATTCGCCGTTGCAGATACTCTCGATGCTATTACATCCGACAGGCCCTACCGGCGTGCCTCTGCATTCGAGTCAGCACGCGAGACGATTCGCAACCTTTCAAGTAGTCAGCTCGATCTGAAAGTGGTAAGGGTGTTCCTGAGTATTCCCGCAGAAACTTGGCCGACGATCGCATGGAACCAGCGGCAAATTTCCTACGCTCTCACCTGATTTGCGTAAGAGCGGCGCCATTCTTGGCCTTGGTCTGGGCATATCTTCTTAACTGGTCTCACCGCTAAGTCTTTCTTTCTGTAGTGGTCTAATTTAGTGAGCCAGAAGCTTTTCATCGAGTTCCCTGGCGATTTTGTGCATGCCCGTCCTGCGGACCGGCAGCTCGCGGAGCTGCAGGCTGGCGTGATCTTAACGCCGCTACCGAACAAGAGCCCAATCACCGGGCTTTCTCGGCCTGGGTGAGGGATGCTTGGAACGGGAATTTGGCGTAGAATCGGCCTATGGATGAGATTCAATCCACCTGCCGCCTTGACTTTCAATTGAGGTCAAACCCTCGTTTCGAGGTCAAGGGTCATCAAATCCCCTTTATTTATGCGGGTTTGGTAGGGGCGGTGGGGATCGAACCCACGACCTTCGGCTTAAAAGGCCGCTGCTCTACCACTGAGCTACGCCCCTAAACTATTCAATTCACAAAACTTGGAGAAACCTGAATCGCCGCCTCTGCCGCTGGTGCTACTGGGGCGCTATCCGAATTCAGCAAAGCTGCGATTTCATGCAACTGATTCGGTCCGAGATGGCTGTACCGCTTGGTCATGGTCAAACTCTTATGTCCCAGTAGCTCGCCGATATCCTCTAGCTTCGCGCCCTTCATCCGCAACTTCGTTGCGAAACAGTGCCGCAAATCATGCCAAACGAAATCCTTGATTCCAGCCTGCATAACGGCCTTCTCAAACCAGTGCCTTGAGTTGGCCAGTGGTTCGCCCGTCTTTTCCGACTGGAACACGCGGCCGATTTTCTCTCCGCGTTGATGGACATTCTTTAGCGCTGCCAAAGCCGCGTTATTCAGCGGAATGTGCAGCGCCTCCCCGTTCTTGCTAGTGGGGATGTTTAACATCCGGCTGTTCCAGTCTACCATCGCCCACGTCAATGAGTACATGCTGCCCTTGCGCAGCCCAGTGTTAAGGGCCAACTCAAATTCCGGTAGGCGCTCCGGGTAGTCGTGCTCGATCACCGCCCGCAGCCGAGCCTCTTCTGCCTTGAGAGGCTTCAAATAGTCGATGTCCGTCCGCGATGGTTCAAATTGATTCAAATAGCGCACACGCGAATTGTCCTCGCGGCGATGGCGAACGTCTCTCGCAGGGTTGACGTTCACTTTTCCTGAGCGCCTTGCTTCGCGGTACGTGAGCATGAGCAGTGATCGATAGTGATTAAAGGTCGACGGTGCCCACTTCTCGTCGCGTGCGGCGTCGGAGAGTTGGCGTTCCATCTCGGACGTAGCGATTCCTTCCGCATCACGTCCGCCCCACCACTCCACCAACCGCTTCATTCTCGATTCATCATCCTGCCACGATCGCTTGTGTGCGCGAGAGTGGACTAGCGCGTCCTCCGCAACCTCGGAAAAAGGCACGAATTTGCGGCGCAATGTCTCCGGCAGTTTTTTGCCCTGGACGGCTTCTCCACGTCGCTTGTCGAGCAACTTGATCGCGAAACTGTAGGTGCCAGCTTTTTCGCGCCGGTAGCGTCCGAGCAGCCTAAACCGCAACCCACCAAGGAAATCAGCATTCAACCAGTCCTGGCCGCACAAGTCGCAGAGCCAACAGAGGAAGAAACCGAAGCTCTCGAAAAACTTCGGGATGTGGCGTACCTGAGCGATTCCCAGCGCCGCGTCAGAGATGCAAAGCTTCGTACCGCTGCGATCGCAAGCCGCAACGCTCACCGTAAGCATGGCCGACTGGCGCTGGTGGGATAGATGTACACCGGTTGGATTTGTAGAACTTGCCAGAGCACAGCATTAATCCGCAGCGCTATGTCATTTGTTTGTGCGTGTGGAGGCACCGCCCGTTGGGAGGGCAGCGATCCTGAATATCTCGCTGTACCAGCCGCAGTTCCTCCGCAATCCCCTGCACCGCCAGGAGCCGCGACTTTCGATGAGGATACGCTATGTCCAATTCTCGCGACAGTGGCACGCGCCTAGACTTCCATAAGTTACTGGCCGCCGAATCTTGGGGCTAGATGGGTTAAGACAACTTTCAAATTGAGGTTATTACAGAATGAAACGTAATAATTCATTTGTACCGCTTGGCTCCGACGATTCGCATGGTTCGGAACGCCAAAAGTCCGGCAACGCCACCGCAAAGGGCGAGAAACACGATTCGAAAAAGGCCGGCGACGGTCAGCCTGGCGAGCAAAAGCGGGGCACGTTCAAAAACAGTCCTGGTCGTATCAGCGCAGATATCAGAGATTGAGTTTGGATGGCTGTTAGAACCTCGCCGAGATCACTGGGCCATCCAGCGCGGGGTTGAATCGCGCCGCGTTCTCCTTCCAGTGTCTCGGCACCTCTTGCTTTTCACCTTCTAACCGCGTCGCAATCCACGAGCGGTTCGCTTTTCTCAGTTCTTTTTTTTCGAGGAGTACCATGTCTCAGCTTTCTAGAATTGTTCTTTCAGATTTCCAACGGGATATCGCCGCGCGAGGAGTCAACGGCGGCACGAGTCTAAATCTTTATGCATCGAGCCTCAACGCCGACAACACGACTTTAACCGTGACGAAGAACGGCCAAGTGATCTTCAGTAAGGTGCTCTGGCAAGGAAACGGCGGATTGGTCTCTGCGTCGACAGACGCAAGCACCTCCATGAATCGTGATTCGGTGATCATCTACAGCCCCGAAGGCGTCACGTCGGTCGGCAGTGCCCAAGCGTTCCTCAACAATTTAGTTTGATAAACGGATTTGATTTGAAGCCGACGTTGTTCATGGTGGCCTAGATACACAAATGCATTTTCATGCTGTAAGCATTGGAGAAAACAGTGGCAGATATTCAACCTAATGCAGCACCCGCACCCGCACCCGATCCAGCAGCAACGCCCGATATCAATGGCGTGCCTGCAGGCACCTAAAACTAGGGCCTTCGATGTGGGCGTGGCATTGCTCGGAGAGAGTGGTGGAAAAGTTTTTCGCCATGAAGGTATCGTCGGGAAATGTCGCCCCACCTTCGGTTGTTGATCCGAGCACAATCCTGGGAACGCAAATCGGCTGAAAAATGAAGTCACACCTACGTGTAGAGAACTACTCGTCCATTTGGACGCGAGTCCGAGCTCGCAAGCCCAATTGCAATCTCATTTCTTCTTCAACTCCGCGTCCCAGTTTACGACCAGTGTGATCGGCTCGGGCCCGGAAGGCGACAGGAGCCTATTGATCAAGAAACGAGACCCGTCCGGGGAGACGTCATAGACCCAATCCGGAGAGGTTACTCGATGCGTCGGAAACAAAGGCTGGCTCTTTCCGACGACCGGGCTTCCGTTTTGCTCAGAGATTTCTACGGACATCAAAGTATCATCCCGGCTTATATAAAAGAGTTCCTTAGCGTCGCGCCGCCAATGAGGGTCATTACCTCCGTTCGTCGAAACTTGCCACGTGCCGGCGCCGCTTGGGAACGATGAAATATAAGTTTCCCCGCGACCCGATTCCCAAGAGCTATACGCGATCCATTTTCCATTCGGAGAAATTCGGGCAAAAGTGAAGCGCGAGAGTCCCGAAATGCCCTGCAAAAAAGGAATCGGCTTGGCGCCCGCAAGTCTGGATAGCACCAGGAATTGTAGGCCACCACGCTGAGAATTCTCCTGGTAGCCTGCGATAAATTGGCCATCCTGAGACCAAGTGGTCGCGTAGCTATGGCCCTCGCTCGGAGACACCACGTTCTCGGCACCCACCCCGCTTACGACTTTCTCATAGATTTGAAAGTGTCCGCTGCGGGAGGAACTGAACGCGATCCGGCTCCCGTCAGGAGACCACACAGGCAAGCGATTACGTTCGTTTGATTGACTGTAGGTCAGGCGCGTCCTCGAACCTCGCGTCAGGTCGTAAATCCAGATATCGCTGTTTGCGTGAGTACGAGGATCGTACACTTCGACGGCGAGTTTCTGCCCGTCTGGGGAGAGGCTGGGGCCGAAATAGCGTCCGGGCTCTGAAACCTGCCCAACCGTTTTTCCATTCCGGTCGCTCCAAATCAGCTCAGAGACTCCTTCTCCAACGGCTTTTGTGAAAACTAGGACTCCATTCGCAGACAGGGAGAACGATGCATAGTTCACGTTCCCGTTGAACAAGACCTGGTCGGCGATCGGGACCGCTTCGCCGGATACGCGGAAGCGATCTGTGTCGAACATCTGCGCCACCAACAGGTTCCCCCGGGGGTACACGAGATATCCGGCCGCAACGTAAACAGGATTCCCCATCGCGCCCACGACGCTCACCGCCTCTGCTGAATCTGTAGAGCCAACGTGAATCTCACTGCTGTTTATGTCTAAAGTCCTGGCAAGATAGAGGAAATGCCGTCCGTCGGGCAAGAATTGCGGCCAGCGATGGGTATCCTCGTGGCGTGCAGTGTCCAGCTTGGTTACAGCTGCCGGCGTGCCCCCTGTTGCGGCTATGCGATAGAGATTTGTAACTGGTGAAGGCGCAAAAACGATTGCTCCATCACGATTCCAGGTCCCGCCGCGGCCCTCGGGCGCCGGACAAAGCACCTGGACCGGTCCACTCGAGGCGTCTATAGTTTTGAGTTGACCATCCGCAAAAAATCCGATGGAGCGGCCGTCGGGCGACCAAAATGGAAAAGAAGCCCCCTCTGTCCCGGCCAGAATCTGGCCCGTGAGGGCGTCCAGCGGGCGAACATACAGCATTTCCCTGCTTGCTTGACCAATTACGCCAACCACAATGCGCGACCCGTCGGGCGAGACGGCCGTTGCGGCCCACGAATTCGCGCTCTCGCCGAAGGACAATTTTTCCGGAGGTAAGATCGAAGAACGAATGACGCGCCGTTCGGGAACTGGCCGCAAGAAGTAGGCCAGCCCGAGTCCTGAAGAAAGCGCGACGAAAGCCATGCCAGCGGCGGCCCATGCTCTGAGGACTCTTGTGCTCCGTGTGGCTCTCGGCAGACTTGCGGCTTGCGAGCCGACCTCGGCGATCCACTGCAATTCATTCGCAAGATCTCCAGCATTTTGCCAGCGCCGCTCGGCCTCCTTTGACAGACACCGCTTGATGCAACGATCTAGCGCCGGTGGCGTCATCGGTTTCACCACGCTGATCGGCTCGGGCTCCTTTTCCAAGATCGCCGACGCCACGCTCAATTGACTCTTCCCCTCAAACGCTCGCTTTCCCGTAACCATCTCGTACAGCACTACACCCAGCGAAAAGATATCGCTGCGCCCGTCCAGCTCTTTTCCTTCGATCTGCTCCGGCGACATGTACTGAAAGGTTCCGACGATGGCCCCTTGCTCCGTCATCGGAGAGGATTGGGTGACTGCCGCGGTTAATGTGGCCACGCTAGCCAGCGACGCTACCGGCTTGGCGAGACCAAAGTCCAGCAGCTTCGCTCCCGCCGAGGTCACCATGATGTTGCCCGGCTTCAAGTCGCGGTGCACCACGCAGTTGCGATGAGCCTTGTCGAGCGCGTCGGCGATTTGTGCGCCGTATCTTAAGGCTTGATCAACTGGCAAGGGGCCCTTTTCAAGACGCTTTGCTAGCGTTTCGCCCTCGACGCACTCCATGACCAGATAATCGATGCCATCCTGACTCCCCACGTCGTGGAGCACGCAGATGTGCGGATGATTCAAACTGGAAATGGTCTTAGCTTCGCGCTCGAAGCGCTGCTTGCGGATGGGATCATTCGAAAGCTCTCGCGGCAAAATCTTGATCGCTACTGTGCGCTCCAGTCGCGTGTCTCTCGCTCTGTACACTTCACCCATGCCGCCGGAACCTAACGGCCCGGCAATTTCATAGGGGCCAAGATGTGTGCCTGGAAGGAGAGGCATAACTTGCCGCGATTATAACCCGGGATAGCTTCGCAGATACACGCAAGCCAACGCAGGACGGTACGGCCCCGTCTACGGTATGTGTGTCATACCGTGCGAGAACTCCCGGATGGTCGGCTAACCGGACATTGGCCGTCAGCACTCCAGATGTCCGGTACAACAAGCAACGCCGTGGTCGGGCCCCACGGGAACGTCGAGAGAATTAGCATCACCCCGCGACGCTCGACAACGTTTCGGATATTCATCGCGTCGATGCTTTGCGTTTAATGGCCCATCCTGCGCGGCATCGCTACCTATGCCGGTTCGTTTTATCATTAACCATGGCCAACCCGCCCCATACCGCGTCGGCGGTTCCTTCCATTGAAGGCGTAACGAAAGCGGAACGCTATCTCGCCAAGCTCTGCAAGCGTTCATTCCTTTCACTGTGGAGCTATCCAAGCGTTTACCGAGATCAAGGTCGTTTCGAAGGAAAGGTTGGAGACGGTAAGGAAGTCTGCGATCTGCTGGTGGTGTTTGAAAATCACATCATTATTTTCAGCGATAAAGACTGCAAATTCGGGACTAAGAAAAGCGTCGCGGTCGAGTGGGCGCGATGGTTTAAGAAGGCAATACTGAAATCCGCAGAGCAGGTACGGGGTGCCGAACGGTGGATTAAAGGCGCTCCCGAAAAACTTTTCTTGGACAGAAAATGCACGTTCCCTTTTCCTATTAATTTTCCACCACCCGACAAAGCCATTTTTCACCGAATCGTAGTTGCCCACGATGATCTAAGAGCTTGCGCCAAAGTGCTTGGCGGAAGCGGAAGCTTGATAATCAGCAACAAGATCGTGGGCGACGATCATCTGAAGATGCCCTTTACGATCGGTCACATCGATCCAGCCAGGGGATTTGTCCACGTATTCGACGACACCACCCTAGACATCGTGATGTCTACGCTAGACACCATCACCGATTTCGTCGCCTACCTCACGAAGAAGGAGCAATTCCTAACCGGGAAGAAATTTGTGAGAGCAGCCGGGAAGAAGAATTGCTGGCTGTTTACCTCGGGCGAATGAACGCCAACGGAGAGCATGATTTTGCTATTGGTGGAAACTACGATGTCGTCATGCTTCAAGAAGGATATTGGGAATTATTCACAAAGAGCCCGGAGAGAATCGCTCAGATTGAGGCCGATCGAATAAGCTATGCATGGGACGAGCTTATTGAAAAGTTCGCATTCCACTTAATGACAGGGACGCAATACTTCAACGGAGGCTCGCTACGCCAGCAAGAAGTGGCATTTAGGTTTTTGGCGCGAGAACCGAGAACTCGGCGGCGAATGCTCGCGACCAGTCTCCACGAGGTTTTGGCTAGAAGTGTTCACAATGCCGGTCCACTTGAAGCCCGCGTGATGGAGCCTGAGCTTCCGGCAACATCTCCGCACTATGTGTTTTTGCTATTGAAGCGGAAGGAAGGTCTTACCGATGAAGAGTATCGAAATATTCGAATCCGCGTGTTATCGGACTACTGTCGCGTAACGAAGTTAAAGTTTCCAAACGCGACAGATATCGTCGGACTCGCCACTGAAGGTGGATTAGACGAACGTCGTTCTGAAGATTTGATCTATGCGGACACCTCGAAATGGTCAGAGAAGGATCAAGCCAATGCTTTGAAAATCCAGCAGAAATTTGGTTATCTAAAGAATGTCAGGGCGGAACGGAGTCGGGACTATGAGTATCCGGTCGATCACAAAGGAAGGCCGCGAAACCGCCAGCCAAACAGGAACGCTCCTTGTCCATGTGGGTCCGGCAAACGCTACAAGCGTTGCCACGGTGACTCACGCAATGTCTGAGTTCGCTTCAATAAACGAATATGCTCTTACGTTGCATCAGAAATTGACGGCCTTGAAGGCTCGGGTGCGGCAAGCGGGGCCGATTCCCTCAGGTTCCAAGCAAAGAGATATCCTTTTTTATTTCGTGGGAAGGGCCGTTCAAATTGCGGAAGCCTGCTTTTTGGCCCAGGATTTTGAAACTCCACTATTTATCCTTGCCCGTGTCCTGTGCGACGACATGTTCACTATGTATTGGGTCTCACTGTCAGGCAACAACGCGCTAGAATTTGAGAGGACCGCGTTTTCCGAAAAAGCTAGATACTTGAAAAGAAATTTGGCGAACAAGAGGGCATCCGTCCACCACAAAATAACCAAAGAAGATGCCACAGAAAAGGTGATCGCTGAGGCTGGCAAATACATTAAGAGGAAGAAAAGAATCGATCAGGTTGCGGAAGAATGCAAGTTGTCCGACGTTTATGATGTTCTCTTTGTTGCAAGCTCTTTGTATGTCCACGGCAATTCCTACGACTTCGATCCCAAATATCATCCGAGTGGTGCCCAAGTTGCGGCTCTCTCAATGGTCGTGTCTCTCTTGAGAGTGATGATGTTGATCTGGGACCGGTCAGAACAGGGAAACTTAACCGCCGAAGAGATACGGAATTGTCTGAATATTCAACGATTGACTGGCTCGTGACACGATCGCAGAGGTCAAGATTCAGAGGACAGACTGTCCAGCAAAGCCGACATCACGTCACCCGCCAAGTGATCGAGAAATTGTGGCATCGTTCCAAATTTCTTCTTACAGGTTGGGCAGTCGAAGTTTGCGAGTCGCTCTGTCTGACTTAGGCGGATGTCTTCTTTCCCATTGCGCCCGCGCTTCGTCCAATAGCCTCCGTCTGTGTTCCCACCGTTTGGGCACTCGTCCAGCACGGGTAGTGGTGACCACGGTCCTTGAGGTGAGATTCGATACAACCGACGCTACACATCTCTACCCAGGCTCAGACTTAGAAGGCGATGCTCGCCAAGCAGCAGACTTGATAATCACTCGCTCTCCGCAAGTTGTGCGAAAGCCAATGGTGCCAATTTCTGATATGGAGATTTATTTGCGGCTCAACGTCCCTGATGGCTTGGCGACTGACTGAAGCCACGCATACAAGTACATAACTGCTTCGACTGACGAAGAGCGCAATCCGAGCGAATCGCCTATTCGACGCGAAGAAGGGATAGTAGCGGCTACCTGAACAGCGGCGAATGGAAAACAGCCGTAGCTGTGGACTGCCAGAAATAGCTAGCATTCCCGACAGGGCGCGGCTCGACTGGCATTTCGTTATGGAAATGTTCAGTCGGAACGGCTGAGTGGTGCTTGTAGGGAAAAGCCGCAAGCTCGACTAACGACACCACTACCAGGGAACGCGCGATAGTGACCCTCACTGGTACACCTTTTGCGAGGACTTCGCCAGATATGCATTTAGCTGCGCCTTTATTTGAGTGGCGATAGCGGTACGAATATCGCCTAATTCGAATTGGCCATTCTTGTGTGCCTCGAACGCTTCAATTTCTAGCCGTTCAATCCGCGCTTCAAAGCCTTCAAAATCTGGACTGTTTGGGATATATATAAAGTTAGACTCCTAACCAGAACGATAACATAGATGGCGCTTGACCCCGTAGCTTTTAAGCTTTAGTGGCTGGCTTGATTGGGTACAGCCCTAAATATTTCTCAGTTTCCTCAGTAGATTAGATGCTCAGGAAATGATGCAAGAGAAGCGGTTCGCTCTAAAGGTTGACTATGCAGGTGACCTGCTACCACACAATCTTCGCCCGGAGGGAAAGCCTAATCCAATTGCAATTCTTCACGAACTTGCGAGCGATGGACTGCACGCCAAAACCGACGAGGAGTGCGTAGAAATCTTCGATGCCTGTAGACAGACATTTGAATATGTCTTCGGAAAGATGCGCGTTGAAGCAGAGGACGCGAAAGAGTTCGTGAAGGGCATGGCGCGGCTGGTAGAGAAAAAACCGAAGCGCTCAAATGAAATTTAAATATCCCCGTGCTGTTCTTGCTCTCCCGTTCGCTCTCCTTTCCGCTGTTATCTGACGACATGAACTACCGCGTGGACTCTCGCATTCGCTTTCAGCTGTACGCAGGCAGGGAAGTTGACGGCGTGATTCGGGCGATTCTGCAAACTACCTCAGGCGTGCGGTATCGCGTGGACTATGGGAACGGGCCGTATGTCGCGACGATTAACCCTGAGCAGATTGTTCAGCCGGAAGAGCGAGAAGCGCCGGACGACGTTGAGCTTTAGGACTAGCTGACCTTGGATGAGGGAGTGGCTACAGCGTCTACCCGATTTCGGTCTGCCTAATTTGTATGCTAGTTTCCTTCCATCCTCGCGAGAGTTTTTATGCGGTTCCGATTCAGTGCAAAGTCGCATAAGTGTTCCACCTGCGGTAGCCACTTAATACACCATTCACACAAAAGAAATGTGCTTGAGCGTGTCGTGTGTCTAGCACTACTTCTTCAGCCTTACAGGTGCGACGTTTGCGATGCGCGGTTTTTCCAGTTCGCGAGGCATAAGGGCTAAAAGCGATGTGCCCAAGCAGTGCCCACGTGCCGGGTTTTAGGCTTTCTGCCTGGATCAAAAACAAACCGATAGAACTTAGCTTTTTCGACGCCTGACTTTGTCTCCGTACATTGCCCGATCTGCGCGTGACACAAGTTCTCCCAGCGAGACCGGACACTTCGGATCGAACCGCGCCACCCCGACGCTCAGTGAAGGCGCACCCGGCGATTCACCAACGCTTGTCTTTTCGAGATTCTCTTTCAGACGAGACAGAATGAGTTCCTGATTTTGACCGGTTTCTGACGCCAACACCACGAATTCGTCTCCACCCAAACGAGCCAAGAGGTCGGATTCGCGAAACGTGAGGTCCAGAGCTCCCGCGACGTAAACCAGCGCCTGATCTCCCGCCGGATGCCCGTAGGTATCGTTAGTCTTCTTAAGATCGTCAACGTCACAAAAGAACAGCAACAAGTCTTGCGCATTCCGATGTGCCACTTTCAGCTGGTGGGTCGCCGAAGCCCAAAACCCGCGTCGGTTGTACAGACCTGTTAAGTCATCGGTGATGGCCAGAACGCGGAGTTCCCGATCCAACAACGCCTGCTTAACGGCACACCCGGCCGCTCGCCGGAGCGCGTCGCGCACAGCATCGGCGTCGGGAGCATTCGATTCGGCCATTGCTGAAATCTCTTCTAGGGCACGTAGAATCTGGTCGAGCTCCTTGTCCTCCGACCGCAATGCGGAGGACAGGAGCGATTGGAGCGTTTCCTCAGGATGGCGCATGAGACGATTCATGGCGGCATTTTGGAGTTTTTGATTGCAACGATGTCCGGGCGATTCCTCAATGTTTTGATGGCCGACGGTACAGTTCTTCGCAAAGAGCTGTTCTTATCACAAGGAATTGTATGCTTGGAATTCCAACCAGATCATTCTAAGGCTGCATTCCTGAGAGAAGAATCAAGCAGAAAATGTAAATAAGGGATTTAATAGCCCTACCCTTTCCTAGGAAAAACTCTAAGTCGTAGTCTTCAATGCCATAACCAGACGGCAGATTGATTCTCCCGACGCGATCTCCGCCCCCCGAAACAATCCGCCACCCTCAACCACACCGCGTAAGCCCTCCGCTTCCCCCCACCGTCAACTCAAACTCTCCCGTCGCTCCTGTACCGCCAATCAAAATGTAAAGCAACCAAACAGCCTGAAAATGGAAATGGCCGCCAAGTGTTGGCGGCCATTTTTGTTATCCAATGCTAACTCCCGGAAAAGCTTGAGGCTTTGAGATTCGATACAACCGACGCTACACAAGCCTCAGCGCCGATACAACCGTTCTTAGCACATCTCGGATTGCCTTGTTTCGATGATTTGTCACTTAGTCGTCGAGTTGCCCTTGAGTCTCGCTTCTTTCTCCTCTAGCAGCCGGCTAATTTCCCTGATTAGTTCGTGGAGTTTCTCTGGGTCCTGCTCGGCTGAAGCCTGCTCGCACAGCACTTTCCAGCGTTCCTTATTTTGTCCGATCAAGGTAGCTCCTAAGCTTGCGGGGCCTTAACTTTTATCGGGGTCTAGCCGCTGTGTCTGTTCAATATTGAACATCGGGCTACCGCTTATTTAACCGCGTTTTTGCGGTCGGGCTCATCGCGGCGGTTTGCGGTTGCGACGATAGCCACCCCCACAAGCAGCGAAATCAGGCCGACTATTCCAAATAGCGGATGGACTGCATGATGAGCCGTTTGGGATACCCCAGTTGGGCCGCTGATGACGTTCGTTGGCATCACGTAGAACGCCGTTTGGACACCAAGCAAGATTATCCCGAGAATCGCCAGGGCGATGCCGTGAACCTTTCCGAATTGCATGGGGACCTCCAAGCTACTCTACTCTATGCTGTCGCCGCTTGCGTTTTTATCGGGCGTTCGGTCTCTCGCGCCTGGGCGTCCGAACCCAACTGCTTCACTAACTTGTTATAAATACCGAGCAACAAGAAGGGCGCGGCCCATTGTCCAACAAACAGCGCGGCGTGATCCTTACCGTTAGCTTTGAAGATTGCGGAGATTGCCATCGACCCCAGCGCCGCTCCCAAAAATGCGGATGACGGAATTTGAGCCGTCTGCGATTCGATCATTCCAGTGAAGTTGTCTTCTTGCGCTCGCGATACTTTGTTTTCAGTGCTCATTCTTTTCCTCTTTCGTGGGTCTCTACAGGTTGGCGACGCGTGACAGTTTTCCGTCCTGCGTTCTGCGCTCTGCTTGGCTTTGATATTGATGGAATGCGTGAGCGTCATCTATAACCGTTTGTAGGTAATGTTTGTCTTATGTAACTGTAGTCGTGCTTACCTTCGAAGAATCGGCCAGCCGAGCAGCCGCTTTGATGTCCGAGGGAAGTGTTCAAATAAGAGCCCGCACACCACACCTCCGATGGTCGAAACTCGAAGGACGGCTCTGTCTTTCCACAGTTCCACTCGATTTTGCACAGTTCTGAGCGGACATCCTGTACGCGACCTTAGTATCTTGTGCCGAAAAGCCGATCCTTTGTCCGATTCGCTTCAATAGTTTTCGCTCTTATTCCGAGAGCAGCTCCGACTGCATGGGGCAATAACTTTTTGGGCTTCGGCGCTCTTTGCCGAAGAACACGATGTGCTATTTAGAAATTCACGACAGGCAAGCTAGCTTCTCGGGTCAGCACGACAGCCTTAGCGCTTAGCGGTCGTCTACGTTTAACCTGAACAAGGCGCGCGACGCGCCGCCGCCCTCCTTCATCTAGGCCAAACGACTCGAATTGACTCAAGCTGTTCACTATTTGGATAGAGAAGAGCGCTCTTGGGCAAGTTTTCCAAAAAACCTCCCTGTCACCAATCTCTCAGGTCTGGTCAAGCGTGATAACCGACCTGGTTAAGCCTTCAGGGTATGGCTACATTCCGATTTGAATGGCACGCTTTCAATGGAAGGAATCTCCAATGAAAACTATTCTCTTAACATCGGCTTTGCTCCTCGCATCTGCTGTCCCATCATTTGGTCAAACTCAACCGGTCTCGACTGGATCTCACGATACAAATCGTTCCGACTCGTCCCATCACAGCTACGGATGGATCGGGCTACTCGGTCTTGCAGGCTTAGCCGGGCTGCGCCGCCCAAGAAGCGTAGAGCATCAACGAATGGCTGCTTCGGGCGTAAATGTTAGATCTGTCAAAGTTTAACCGGAGCAAGGGACGAATGTTCTCGGCACACGCGCGGAGACTCGCGCGTTTCGGCATGGGGGTCATGCGCAGACTTCACCGCAGGGGGGTCCGAGCGGGTGCAAACCACACATCCCGCCCTGTAGAAGTTGATGACCTCATCAGTTGCCGTTTTTACGGCAAGACGCCATGGCTGGGTGTATCCGCCACGGCGTTTCGGTCTGGCTTAGGCGTGAGTGGTTGCAGGGAGTGCCGGTTTCTTTGATCGAGCCTGCGCACGTGCTCGCTCGCGGCAGGCGGCAAGATGTTTCTCGCAGTACAAGACACTGTGCCGCGCACGGGGCGTGGGACAAACCGAACACTTACCTTCCTCGACGTTCCTCTCCTGATATCGAATTGACGCAGCGACGTGGTTAGCTTTGACAGCGCCGGGGGACAATGGCGGGAGTGGGGCTAATTCCTCCTCGCTCCGACCGGCATTTTTGATTTTTAACTTGGCATCGGCGATGGGGTCGGAAGGCCGCTCCAGAGCCTCTTTGATCTGCTCGGGGCTTCCGGTTCAGTTCAACAACGCCGCCGCGCGGATTCATGGACGCCCCCACGTAAGGAGCAAGACGAGCGTCGCAATGATGCCAACGACGGCCAGACTGATGAGCTCGTTGACTCCTTTTCGAAGATGGAGGTACTTGATCAACTCCGCCACACCACCGAAAACGAGCAGCGAGGAACGTGTGGACTCGTCCTTCTCGATGGAGGTTCAGGCGGCTCGTAGGGTAGGGCGGTCATCGATATTGGGGCGATACTATCGCAAAATGGCCTATAAAGGCGTCCCCGTCCCCATCGGAAGACCGAGGTAAAATGCGATTATAAGCGAGGGAACATGACCGAAGCCCGACGCATCGCAGAATTGGAAGACCAAGTACGCAGTTTGCTCGCGCAAAAGCGGGAGCTCGAAAAAAAGATCGAGGAGCTAACGCCACGCAGGGTATTGATCGCTAATGTGGGCGAGTGGTTTTGGAGGGAGGTCTAAATGGGAGCAGTGGAAAACGTCAAAGAGATCGCCGACCTGATTGGAAAATTTCATGACATCGAATTGAACCGGCGGATTTTGAAACTGGAGGAGGAGGTCCTTGATCTTACGCGAGATAAGCGACGCGCGGAAGAGAAAATCGAGGAGTTAGAAAAGACCTTACGGCTTAAGAAGGAATTGAACTTCAAAGAGCCTTTCTATTGGCTTGAGGGTGACAAGACGCCGTTTTGCCCTGCGTGTTGGGAAGGGAAAAATCAGGCAGTACACGTCGTATTTGTGTTCGAACAAGAGAAGGTTACAAGGTGGGATTGCCCGGCATGCAAACACATGTACATGGTTAAGAAAAATCGTGGGTTTGAGCCGACGGAACGATCGGGACGAGATTACGGTGGTGGTGGTGGACCGCAGGGCTGGATGCGCTAGAGAAATGAATAGGTTTCCGTTGTAAAGTCCTTTTGGCGTCTGAAAGCTCAATCGATTCGCTTTTCGTTACGAGCCAAAACATCCGGTGGTTGTATTTCGCGGCCAATTCTTTCAGTAGATTTGTTACCGGCGGAAAGCATTCTGCTTAAGCTAAAGGTGTTGCCCGAAATCCAACCCGCCAAGCTAGCCCGCACCTTGCAGCCCTTCGACGATCCCGCCTGGCTCTTCGAACTGAAACACGATGGCTTTCGTTCGCTGGCCTACCTCAAAAACGGGCAGTGCCGTTTGGTCTCGCGTCGTCGAAACACCTACAAGAGTTTTGAAGTCTTGAGGGAAGCTCTGTCCGGACTGAGGGCGCAAGGCGCCATTCTGGACGGAGAGATCGTCGCCCTCGATACCAGCGGTGTGTAGGAGATTTCCGCGATGCGGCCTGCAGCTTTCGAAGGAGGAAAAGTTCAAATGAGACGATTCGGGAAATGGTTTCTCATCGCACTGGGTTCATTGGTAGTCGTGTTGGCTATCGCCATCACGTTGACCATTGGGTGGAGTCCGTTTCTCGGCCCCAAGACGCGTGCTCTCACGAACCGCACATTCGAGCGGACGCCGCAACGCCTCGAGCGAGGCCGCTACATCGCGACGGGCTTGAGCGGCTGCGTCTATTGTCACACCCCGCATGACTGGACCGCTCCCGGCATGCCCATGTTGGCTGGCATGTCGGGCGGCGGAGATGTGCTGCCGTACGCTGATCTTCCGGGGCGTATCGTGGCGCCCAACCTCACGCCCGATCCGGAAACCGGCGCCGGGCATTGGACCGATGATCAACTAGCCCGGGCCATACGCGAAGGCGTCGGCCACGATGGCCGCGCGCTTTTTCCCATCATGCCCTACAAGCACTACCACAACATGTCGGAGGAAGATCTGGCATCCGTTGTGGTCTACCTGCGGTCGTTGTCACCTATCCATAATCCGCTTCCCGCCACTGAAATCATTTTCCCCGTGAAGTACCTGATCCGCACCGCGCCCGATCCGGTTACCGCACCGGTCGCTGACGTTGGCTCCTCTGACCAGCTCCGATACGGAACCCACCTTGCCGACCAGGCCGGTTGTGTCGACTGCCATACTCCTCAAGTGCGGGGACAAAACGTCCCTGGTATGGACTTCGCCGGAGGCTTCTCCTTCACGGGCCCCTGGGGCACTGTCGGCAGTGCGAATATCACGCCCGATCCATCCGGAATCCCCTATTACGATGAGGCTCTTTTCTTGAGCGTACTGCGCACCGGACAGGTTAAAGCCCGCAAGCTGAGCCCGATCATGCCCGTGATGGCTTACAAGAATCTAACCGATGACGACCTTAAGGCGATCTTCGCCTTCCTTCGTACAACAAAGCCTGTGAAGCATCGCGTGGACAACTCCGAGCCGCCGACCGAATGTAAGGTCTGCAACCAGAAACACGGTGCCGGCAATGAAAACTAGTGGTGCCGAGTGCGAGCGTCAGAAAACGTGAACTTCGCGCCGTGGATATTCGCTTTGCTGCTCAGACTCGGGACGGCACGAGATGTTTGAGGCGCTTAGGGAACGTACGAACAACAAATCTGTTGACCGGTCTAAATAAGTATCTACTTAGTATAATTTGGTGCTACTGGGGTGCTATTCAATTTGCAGAATGATGCTCTTTGGTGCAAGATCACGCAACGTCTGAAGGAAGAAACACCCAATAAAATCAAGGCTTTTGCGAAGTGCCGCATCTGGGTGCAACATGGTGCAGGAACTTCAATAAGGCTTAAAAGGCCGCTGCTCTACCACTGAGCTACGCCCCTAACGGGTTGCAACGCTGGCGGTTGGTTCTGACCGTTGACTCCACTGTCGACCAGCAGACTTGTGGCGTGGATCATGCCAGCGAAACCCTCCAATCTTAGCATCCTTCACCGTTCACTCAAACCAGAGGCAACGCTCTCTCGACACGCAGCTCTACCCGGTTGGTCAGACCGCGGGCATCGTTCTAGGATTCGGCTAAGCGGACGCTGGCGCGCGGGCGCTGCTTGCGTTTCCACTCATGGTCGTGGCGGAGGCGAGATTGGTGTTTCTTTACCTGCGCTTCCAGTTCGGCAAAAGCTTGCTTGCACGCGGCGCGGACATTTTCGCCAGTGCCCGTGGCGTGCATCGCGCCGGTGGGCAGAGAAAGATTCAGCGAAAACGAATGCTCTTCCTTGTGCGGATTCTGCGAAAAAACTCCGTGCAACTGAACCAGGTCTGGCTCATAACATTTCAACAGCTTCATCAATTTTTCGGCCGCACGCGTCGCTTGCGCCTCGATGGCTTCGTGCGCGTCGACATGCTTGTAGCTGATTGAGAGTTTCATGAATGCTCCTGTAGGAGTGTTTGCGGGGAGGGGCGGGCCACGCAGATACTCGCTTTGCGCCGCATGGTGAGCCCAGCATAGCAACCGTTGCCGTCGGCGGCAATCGTCTTTCTGGCCGCGTTTTTGTGGACGTGCCCGCTAACGGTGGTCGTTGACAACGCTGCGTCGCTGCACCTACTCTGCACGCAGCGCGCGCAGTTCGCCTCCTCTCATGCCGGACGCCGACCCACAACGATCCGATGCCGCAAGCGCCTCGGAAGGCGGCGCGGAAAGATCTGCAGGAAGCTCGGCAACCAACAATGCTGACAATCCAGCAACTCAACGACCGAGCAAAACCCGCATCGCACCGGCGTGCGAGATTCGCGTAGGGCCTGCGGGCTGGTCTTATCCCGACTGGTCGGGATATGTATATCCTTCGCCGCGACCCAAGGGTTTTCACGAAGTGACTTATCTCGCGCAATTTTTCGATACCATCGAGATCAACACTTCGTTCTATTCACCGCTGCAGCCGGGGCACGCGCATCAGTGGCTGGATCGGGTCGCGGCCAATCCGCGATTTCTGTTCACGGCGAAGCTGTGGCAGAAATTCACGCACGACACGACTCTTGAGGTGCAAAACAGCGGCGCCCCGCCGAATCCCGGAAGACCGAGTTCCTTGAAAGCCAGCCGCACCGCTTCGAGCCCAACCACCAGACCCAGTGCGGAAGATGAACGGGTAGTGCGCGCAGGATTTGATGTGCTGCGTAACGCCGGAAAGCTGGGCGCGGTTTTGCTGCAGTTCCCTTTCTCGTTTCACCGCACGAGCCAAACAATGGAGTACCTCACGGCCCTGCTCAAGCGGTTTGCCGACTATCCGCTGGCAGTGGAAGTGCGGCACGCTTCGTGGAACGATCCGGAAATTTTTGCGCTGCTCCGCGAATATCATGCAACTCTCTGCAACATCGACCAACCGATCATTGGCAAATCTTTCTTGCCGAGAGAGGCCGAATCGCTGGAGGCCTTGGGAGGCAGATCGATCTCGCCGAGCGAAGGATCCGCCGAACCGATCGGGTACATCCGGCTGCATGGGCGAAGGTACGACACCTGGTTCAGTGACGACCCCACGATTCCGTCGCACGAACGCTACAACTATCTTTATTCCGCCGAAGAGCTCACTCCGTGGGCCGACCGGATCCAAGGCGCCGGAGAACACGCGCAAACTGTTTTCGCGATTACCAACAACCACTACCTTGGCAAAGGAGTGGTCAATGCGCTGCAGATGATCAGCATGTTGAAAGGCGCGAAGGTCAACGTACCCGAACCGTTGCGGCAGCATTATCCGGAGCTGGAGAAGATCGCGTCGATGCCGCCTGAGAAGCCGACGCTGTTCCCGATGGGTAAGGGTTAGCGCCGAGCGACTAGTGGACTCTCGCCTGGGTTTCGCTTTTCGGAAGTATTCCCCCGGGGCAGTTGTTGCTGGAGGAGGCGTTTGGAAGTGCACAAAAATAGAGAATTACCGGGACGCTGAGGCGCGGGAATCGCGTCGGAGAGAGAATCGCTGCGTAAAGGCAGATGGGAAGCTCTAAAGAAGGCCGCCGAGTTTCGGAACTGCGGGAAGGAAAGACGGCGAGGACGAGGGAGGTGCAACCCAAGACCAGGTTCAAAGCCTTAAGAACTGAAGGGGTGTGGCGGGCAACGGCAAGGAGGGGCGCTCTGAAGCGGCGCCCTAGACCTACCGAGGTAGCCGCCTGCGCCCAGTTCCCCTCCCAAAACTCGCGAGCGTCTTCGTCTTAGCACTCAACTCATCAACTCCTGCGCAACAGCTTCATAGGTAAGAAAATATAGCTTGACTTGTTTTAGTGTTATAGCTAACTATAACACTGATGTCAGCTATGATGCACTTGGCGTCCCCTTTGGTTCGACAATGCCTTAGGTGAGGATGCCCGTGCGGCGCAAAGGATAGGGATGACAGACAGTAGGCAGAGGCAGCCAGCGAGTGATAAGGCGCCGCATACGATCCCAAAGGACGCCGCCGTTCTGGCTGCGCCGCGTCAGCGCGCGATGCCAGAGCCGCCCCACTTGGAACCGAAAGATCCAAAGCGCGTTTTGGTTCAAGGGCACGCCGTAGCCCGAATACGCCCACGCACCACCGCTTGCAACCACTTTCGTATGACTTTCGCATTGACTGCACCTCGCCGGTTTAACCGGTGCACAGGAGAATCAACATGAAATCTCTTCGTTCCATGCTGTTCGTTGTTCTGATGTCGCTCTCCGTCGTTGCTTCTTCCCAGACCGAAGGGCCAAAGTCGGAGGCGCAAAGGTCTTTCGACAATCTGAAAAGTCTTGCGGGTTCCTGGGAGGGCCACCTGACAACTTTCCCGCAGGCCGACACCAAAACCGAGCTGATGCATGCAACGCTGCGGGTGACTTCCATGGGTACCGCGCTAGTGCATGAGATGAGGGGAGATGGACCGGACGACCCGATCACCATGCTTTTTACATGGACGGGGACCGCCTGCTTCTGACGCATTATTGCGATGCAGGGAATCGGCCCCGGATGGTGGGCAAGATGTCGCCGGACGGAAAAACTGTGGAATTCGATTTTCTCGATGTGGCCGGCAGCACCCAGCACGGACACATGCAGCATGCCGTCTTTACCGTGATCGACGCGAACCATCACACCGAGGACTGGACGTACTTGATGCCGGGCGACAAGCCAGTCCGTGCGCACCTCGAGCTGCAGCGGACGAAATGACGAGCGGTTATCTCTCCGAAGGGCGAATTGGATAATAGGATGGACCGTGAGTGGAACGACAGTCAGCCGATCTACCGCCAGCTTCGCGACCGCGTCGTCGCCATGATTCTCGACGGCGTACTCAGGGAAGGCGATCCGCTGCCGTCGGTGCGTACCGTCGCCGCCGAGTACCGGGTCAATCCGCTCACGGTTCTGAAAGGCTATCAACAACTGGTTGACGAGCAATTGGTCGAAAGTAGACGAGGTCGCGGCATGTTTATCAACGCCGGAGCGCGAGAACTACTGCTGCTGGGCGAACGCCAGAAATTTCTCGCCGAGCAATGGCCCCGGATCCACGCCACCATTCAACGGCTCGGTCTGACACCCCAAGAATTGCTGGACGCCGCCACTCCCCCGTCCTCCAACGCCAAACAGGAGCCGCCCAAGCCATGACCGTCATAGAAGCACACAGCCTACGCAAGTCCTACGGCAATACCCTTGCGGTAGACGGCGTCGATTTGCACATCGAAGAGGGCCGCATCCTCGGAATCATCGGTCCCAACGGCGCAGGTAAGACAACCGCGCTCAACGCGATTCTGGGACTCACGCCCTATCAGGGAGAACTGAAGGTGCTGGGACGCAACCCTTGGACCGAGCGTGATCAGCTCATGCTTGATGTCGCCTTCGTAGCTGATGTTGCGGTGCTGCCGCGCTGGGTCCGGGTCTCGCAGGCACTGGACTTCGTCGCCGGCGTGCACGCGCGATTCGATCGCGCTAAGGCGGAAGGTTTTCTTGCTAAGACCACCATCAAGCGCTCCAGTAAGGTCCGGGAATTGTCGAAAGGCATGGTGGCCCAACTACACCTCGCGCTGGTCATGGCTATTGACGCGAAATTGTTGGTGCTGGACGAGCCGACGCTGGGCCTCGACATCCTGTATCGCAAGCAGTTCTACGACTCGCTGCTGAACGATTACTTCGATCGCAGCCGCACGATCGTGGTGACCACCCATCAAGTCGAAGAGATACAGGACGTGCTCACCGATCTAATGTTCATCAACCGCGGTCGAATCGTACTCAGTTGCAGCATGGAGGAATTTGAATCGCGCTATCTGGAAGTGATGGTGAATCCGGAGCGGGTCGCTGAAGCACGAGCGCTCAAACCGATTCACGAGCGCCAGGTGCTCTGGCACAACATCCTGTTGTTCGATGGCATCGATCGCCAGCAACTCGCCGCGCTGGGCGACGTGCGAACGCCGAGCATCGCCGACTTGTTTGTCGCCGTGGTGGGCAATCAAAGCGGCTCGGCGCAAGGAGCGGCGCAATGACGACTCCCTCCAACGTGATGCCCGAGTCTCTCGACTCGCAGCGCACCGTGCCCGGAGTCCTGCCAGCGACTCGGCCCCTTTACTGGTCGATCCGTCGTGAGCTTTGGGAAAACCGTTCCATCTATGTCGCGCCGCTGGCCGTCGCGGCCATCGGGATTTTCGGCTTCGTGATCAGCCTAGTTCATTTGCCGCGCACCATTCGGGAACTGGGGACGACGGGCCCAGTACATCAGCACGCCATGCTCGCGATGCCGTACGCCCACGTTGCGTGGCTGGTCGTCCTGACCGCATTCATCGTCGGGGTGTTCTACTCGCTGGACGCGCTGTACGGCGAGCGGCGCGATCGCAGCATCCTGTTTTGGAAATCGCTGCCGATTTCGGATCTTACAACTGTGCTCGCGAAGGCCAGCATTCCTCTTGTGGTTTTGCCGCTCCTGGTCTTCGCGCTCATCGCGATCACGCAGCTGCTCATGCTCCTGCTCAGCGTCGCCGTCCTGCAGATCAGCGGTGTCGGTACCGCGACGCTGTGGAGCCAGTTGCCGTTGTTCCAGATGCAAATCGTATTGCTCTACGGTGTAATCGTGATGGCTCTCTGGCATGCACCCATTTATGGCTGGCTGCTGCTCGTCTCCGGCTGGGCCCGGCGAACCACATTTCTATGGGCCGTGCTTCCCCTAGTTGCCATCGGTGTGCTCGAGAAAATTGCATTCAACTCTTCGCATTTCGCCAACCTCTTGATATACCGCTTGATTGGATGGTTTATGCAGGGGTTCACTCTCGATACACGAGGCGGCCCCCCGATCGATCCGCACTATCTTCCACTGAGACAACTCACCCCTGGGAAATTCCTCGGCAGCCCGGGTCTGTGGGTAGGGTTGGTGGTCACGGCTATATTCCTCGCCGCAGCAATCCGGCTACGTCGCTATCGGGAGCCGATCTGAGAAGCAGTCGTTATTCAGATCTTTGCGATAAGGAAGGACGAAGATGAGCACAGATGTTTGGACCAACAAGTTGGAGCTAAAGTCCGTTGCGGGCACAGCCTTAAACACGGCCGCGCGCCTTTGGTTCTTAGCTGCTGTCGTTGGCCAGTGGACGTTTTTGTATTACATCCTCGCTTTCGATGGCCCCTCAACCTTTACAGGAAATCTTCAGGCCTGGAACAAGAACACCTTTCTTCGGATGGCGTTCGTTCGCGGTGATGCCGCTGGAAATCTGGCCTTCGCCGCGCACGCTCTCCTTGCCTCGGTGATCGCGTTCGGCGGAGCCCTTCAACTCATTCCACAGATTCGGGCGCGCGCCATCTCTGTGCACCGGTGGATGGGGCGAGTGTTCTTCGTAACGGCGTTGGGGCTCAGCGTCTCAGGCCTCTATATGGAATGGATTCGCGGCGACCGGGCAAACATGGTTGATGCCATCGCGATCAGCATCAACGCTGTACTTGTCATTGTCTTCTGCGTCTGGGCATGGCGCTCAGCGATGGCGCATCAAATCGCCGCACATCGCCGCTGGACGCTGCGCAGCTATCTCGTGGCGAATGCGCAGTGGTTCACCCGCGTAGCGTTTATGGTGTGGATTGTCATCAGTCGAAAGCTCATTGGAATCGGCGAAAGCTTTGACGGCCCGTTTTTCTTTCCTGGGGTTTCGGCTGCTACACGGTCCCCCTCGCCGTTCTTGAGCTCTACCCGCGCGCGAAAAGGAGCGTTGAGACACCCGCGCGGTTCGTCATGGCTGGGGTCTTTTCGTGCTGACCGTCCTGATGTGCGTTGGAATATTCGGCTTCACCATGCCCTGGTGGCAGGTCGTGGGAGTCGGTAGATGACGGACCCTGCTTGCTGCGGCGTCAGCTTTTGCAGTGCCAAAGAGTGCCAATTTTTTATATGCCAAGGAAGATCTCTAAGCAGCAAAAATTGAATTCGATGATCAGGAGGACTCATGGAACCGCTCACTCGTGTTACCAGCTCGGCGATGGAATGTACTTCTCTCTCCAGTGCTCCGATTTGGCAGGACATCCTGGCGCAGGCAATGACGGGCGAACTACTGGCCGCGATGAACTTCACATCACTATCGGAGGTCTGTGAACACCCCGCGGAAGTAGCCGATGCCTTGGAGCATGCCGAAGGAGAACGCGGCCACGCCGCTTCGTTCGCCTCCGAAGGCCGCAAGATCGGAGTGGACGTCACCAACAACGTCGACGCCAAGCATTGGAAGCGCCTCCGCGAGGCATTCCTGCGCTGCATCGCGGAACGAGACTTTATCGCCTGCCTGATCGTACAAGAAATCATGCTGGAATCCTTCGCGGTCGCGAGCTATGCACGCGTTGGCAGGGTAGCGCCGGGAACTCTAGGCCAGACGTTCGCACGCATCGCAGCGGAGGAAGAGGACCACGTCGATCACGCGATGTCGATTCTCAGAGCGGAACGCGCCAAGGATGCGCAGAGGTTTGACGACAAGGTCTACCGGCTGCATCTGGAGGTGATGACAACTCTCGCGCAGATGCTGGCGAAGGAATGCAAGGACGGACATTGCGAAGTGTGCCACGCCAGCTGTGTGAAGCCGTCACTGTTCGACGTCAGCTTGTCGGCAGCGGAGCTTCGCGGAGCATCGCTGCAACAGTATCTGAAGACGCTGGACCTGCTGGGGATACCCGGCGAAGTAACGCTTGCATGGGTGACTCAGTTGCCGGTGTAGCCAAGGAAAGGGCGGACTATCGTGGTCGATTTCGCTCTGATCGGGCATCAGGAGAGTTGGAGGGCCGCTGCGGACGTACTCGCTGTCTTGCGCGGACCGCGGCGTGCGCCTCTGCCCGACGACGAGATCAAGGACATCCTTCCCTGGATCCCGCCCAGAGCCGTCTGCCATGTTGACGTCGGATCGATAGCCGGCGCGAAGGCGCACGGCGTCTACATCGATTCTTTCATCCCTCCCGACCGTCTGGAAGCGGCCTTCGTGCACGAAAACATAGCGCGCGTTCGCGGCGCGGCAGCCTGCGCGATCAAGGCCGGAGCGAAGATCGTGAGTCTGGGCGGATTCAGTTCCATTCTGATCGAGGGCAACTTCGATCAAATCCCGGAGAAACACGATACGGTCTTCACGACCGGCAATACGTTGACGGTTGCATTCATCGTTCAGGGCATTGAGAAAATGTGCGCGTTGGAGGGCCGCGAGCTCCGAAGATCGACGCTGCTAATCGTGGGAGCAACCGGGGATGTAGGTTCCGGCTGCGCCCGTTGTTTGGCGCCTATGGTGAAGCGCGTGCTGCTCAGTGCACGCAACGTGGAACGATTGCGCAAGCTTGCCGCTGAACTGGAAGCCGACGGAGTTCAGGCGGAGATCGCGACGGGTTCCCAACAATTCTCAGCAGAGGCCGACGCCGTCATCTGCGCAGCAAGCCTGGCGTCCCCTTCGCTTCTGTTGGGTCATATCGCGCGCGAGGCAATAATTTGCGACGCTGGCTACCCAAAAAACCTTTCCCCCACGGCCCAAATGCCCGGCGCGAAAGTTTTTTTCGGCGGCCTGGGACAGATTACTGGCGGAATGAAGTTCACGCCGGATTTTCATGGAATTCTCAATCGTCATCCATTCCCGGACGTAGTCCACGGTTGTTTACTCGAAGGCATGGCGCTATCTCTGGAGGGCCGCTGCGAACCCTTCTCCCACGGAAGAGGTTTCATCACGGCGAAGCGAGTAGAGGAGATGGAGATGATTGCTTCACGTCATGGCATCTATCTCGCGCCGCTGTACAACGCCGATGGACCAGTCGAAACCAGAGGCAGTCGGATCACCGACACTCTTGTCTATGCTTCGCCTCGAAGCATCTGTGCCCACCCGTGAGTTCGTCAAGGCAGCCACGATGAGGGAGGCTGTGACATGACCCCATCGATCGCAGAACCCTCACCGCGTTTCCAGGCCAGGATGGCCGGGCTCATTGCTTTGATCACCACGACGTCAGCATTCGCTATATTCGTTCGCAGCCGGCTTGTCGTATTTGGCGACGCCGCGGCTACGGCGCACAATATCCAGGCGCACGAGTTGTTATTTCGTTTGGGTCTTGCTGGCGACGTCATCGCGCTTCTGTACATCGCTTACACACTCCTGCTGTACAACCTGCTTAAGCCCGTGAACCGCAGCCTCTCCTTGCTTGCGGCATTCTTCAGCCTCGTGGGCTGCGCTATGGGGGCTGTTAACTGCCTCTTGCAGATCGCCCCATTGGTCGTAATAGGAAACGCTCAGCCCCTAAGCGCCTTTACGGTCGAACAACTGCAGGGGCTGGCGCTCCTGCTTCTCAAACTGCACGCTGAGGGATACACCATCGGTATGGTTCTCTTCGGCTCCTATAACCTCTTGGTCGGCTACCTCATTTTTAGGTCGACCTTCCTGCCTCGAATTCTGGGCTTGTTCTTAGCGATCTCGGGTTTGTGCTACCTGATCAACTGTTTCGCCATCTTTCTCGCGCCTGATTTCGCAGCCCATCTGTTGCCCTACATTCTGCTACCCGGCGGCTCGGAATTATTGCTGGCACTGTGGCTCCTGGTGGTCGGCGTGAATGTTCAACGATGGTATGAGCAGGCGAGCGCAGCGGAGGCGCACCCATGAAAGCCGCCATCTATACACGATATGGCCCCCCGGACGTGGTGCAAATCAAGGACATCGAGAAGCCAGCTCCCCAGAACAACGAAGTTTTGATCAAGGTTCGCGCGGCGGCGCTCAATCCTTACGACTGGCACTTCATGAGAGGCTTGCCGTATCTGGTGCGCATATTCGCCGGGCTGCACAAACCAAAGGTCACGCGACTGGGGTTTGATGTGGCCGGTGCGGTTGAATCGGTTGGCAGGAACGTGACGCGGTTCAAGCCAGGCGATAAGGTTTTCGGCGCGTGCAGCGGGGCCACGGCCGGGGCCTTTGCCGAGTATGCGTGTGCTTCTGAATCAGCATTGGCCATCAAGCCAGACAACGTGACGTTTGAGCAAGCCGCTTGCGTACCGATGGCGACACTTACCGCATTGCAGGGTCTTCGCGACAAGGGACACATTCAGGCGGGGCAGAAGGTCTTGGTCAACGGTGCGGCGGGAGGTGTGGGTTCGTTCGCTGTGCAGATCGCCAAGTCGTTCGGCGCAGATGTGACCGGCGTGTGCAGTACGAGGAACGTGGACATGGTCCGATCTATCGGCGCAGATCAGGTCATTGACTACACTCAACAGGATTTCACCAAGGGCGGACAACGCTACGACCTGATTTTCGACGCGGTTGGAAACCGCTCGTTGTCAGCTTGCAGGCGCGCGTTAAATTCTAAAGGGATATTAGTGATGGCCGGGGGAAAGGCCGGTCGGTGGATGATTGGCCCTCTCGCTCGTGCGCTCCAAGCGGGTGTGCTGTCACGGTTGGGGAGCCAGAAGCTGGTCGGGCTTTTCGCGAGATCGAGCAAAGAGGATCTGGCCATCATGCGCGAGCTCATGGCGAGCGGAAAGGTAACGCCGGTGATCGACCGGCGCTACAGTTTACGTGAGACCCCAGACGCCATCCGGTATCTGGAAGAAGGTCACGCTCGGGGAAAAGTAGTCATCGCTTTGGAATCCAGCAACAAAATTTGAAAATGACTCCCCGATGATGTTCCGAGTTAGAGCGAGCGAATCCATTCCTTGAGTCGCGCCGCCTCGTTGATGATCATGCCGGGGTCATGGAAGGTATGAGCGAGCACCGATACGCCTTGCGTTGCAGAAAGAAGGTGCACGGCGAGACCCCGGGAATCTGCACCTTTACCAAGGGCCTTGAATTGCACCTCCATCCACGCGAGAGCTTCGGCGAATAGTGCCGTCGATTTCTTCGCCGCCGCGCCGCCGTACTTTTGCAGCTCGGAGCACAAGGTCCCCACAGGACAGCCACCGCGCGCCAGTCCTTCACAGTTCTTGATCTTGATCTGTACGAACCCGCACAGGCGCTCTTTGGGAGAATCTGCTTGGTCGAGTTCCTGGAGCAATCTCCGGAATCGCGAAAGGCGGAGCTGGACGATGGCGTCGCCAATCTCGTCCTTGGTCTTGAAGTAGTAGTAGACGTTGCCCAGGGGAACTCGGGCCTCCTGGGCGATGTCGGCGATGGCCGCGTCGCCGAACCCGTACTGATAGGTGACCTTCACGGCGGCCTGAAGGAGCCGCGTCCGGGCATCCACTTTCGATTTTGCCATCCAGCAATCCTCTAGTCAGTTGACTGACTTATATGGTATACAGTGGCCCGCACAGGGTCAAAGGCAAAGCGCTCGGACAGTGGTCGGAGGTTGCGCGGCGTGTGGCGGTGAGATTTGCACTCGTCACAGCTAGGTAGCGGAACTCATTCGCAAGAGGCTCGCAGAGGAGATTTGAAACTATGAAAACGAATCCCCAATCAGCACGGGCAGTGCGCCACCACTGGAAATGCAAAGGATGGATGGTTTGCGGCGTCGCGTTGCTGTCTTTTGCCGCGGGATCGTTGCTGACCGCGCGGATGATGCGCTTGGCCCAGGTGAGGGCGGACAGCAATCGCGTCTTCGAGCTGATGATTTATCACGCTCTGCCAGGTAAAGGGCCGGAGCTCGAGTCGATCTTTCGGGACGTTTCAAAGCTACAGGCCAAGCACGATCTCAACGTGGTGGGCTACTGGGTACCCAACGATGATCTCGCCTGGAAGAATACCTTCATCTACCTCGTGGCTCATCCCAACCTGGACGAAGCAAAAAAGAACTGGCACGCGCTTCATGCCGACCCAATATTTCCCGAGTATAGGAAAGCCGCGGAGCCTCTAATCGAAAAAGTAAAGAACGAGTACAGAGTAGACGAAGTGTACATGCGTCCTTCGGATTATTCGGCGATGAAGTAGGCTGCGAGTTTGCCGAGACTCCATCTTCGCAACCGCCCGATGTGGGAGATCTTCAATATGCGTGACGTGCGGAAACTTGCCCTCACTGGCTGTCTACTGCTTGTTCCGGAGCTGACTGCGGCTCAGGGAAACGCCTGGATTGCGACCTGGGCGTCCAGCCCGCAACCAACGGGCGCCGATCCGGACGAACCCCTACTCAAAATCGAAGATCAGACGGTGCGGGAGCGCGTGCGGGTGGCTATCGGAGGAGCCCGGATCCGCGTTCGCCTTTCGAACGAATACGGCTCCACGCCCCTCCTGGTTGGCTCGGTGACTGTTGCAACGCCGGCCGACGCAGCGAGCATCGAGCCAGGCCCGATTCAGACGGTTACTTTCGGCGGACGCAATTCGGTCATGATCGCCGCGGGGGCCCCGGTCGTCAGCGACCCGGTGACGTTTCGCGTCGCTTCGGGAGCGGAGATCAGCATAAGCCTCTATTTCCCCGAACGCGTCGCTACCCCGACGCTGCATGCGCTGGCGCTGAAGCACGCGGTGGTCTCGCAACGCGGCGACCAAACGCGCGCGGAAACGATCGAAGGCGGAGTCGTGACCCGGTCGTCAATTTCAGTGACTGCTGTGCTCGTTCCTGCGCAGCCGTCCCAGCGCCTCGTGGTGGCATTTGGCGACTCGGTCACAGATGGCGATGGGTCCACGGTGGACGCCGACCACAATTGGCCGAGCGATCTCAACCGTCGACTTGGAAAGACACTTGAAGGTTCGAAGGTGGCAGTGGTCAATGCGGGAATTGCAGGTAACCGGTTGCTGAGCGATGGCTCGGCCATCAGCGCCAGCTTCGGTAGCAGTGGCGTGGCTCGCTTCGACCGGGATGTCCTGGCGCTCCCAGGCGTCACTCATGTTGTGCTCCTCGAAGGGCTGAATGACATCGGATTTCCCGGCGCAAAACTCGGCGAGCAATACCTCGCCAATCCGGCCGACGTACCGACTGCCGAGGAGTTGATCGGCGCGTATCTCCAATTGATTTCTCGCGCACACGCTCACGGGGTCAAGTTAATTGGCGCCACGATCAACCCTTTTGAAGGTGCGGACTTGCCCGACTACTACTCGGAAGCGAAGGAAGCAACTCGGCAAGCTGTAAACAAATGGATCAGGGCCAGTCGCTCGTTTGACGGAGTGATCGATTTCGACGCGATTCTGCGCGATCCGGAGCATCCCAGCAGACTCTTGCCGAGGTTCGCTTTTCAAGACCATCTTCATCCGAACGACGAGGGCTATCGCGCTATGGCGGATGCAATCGATCTTGCGCTCTTCAAATAAGGGCACTCAAGTTACGCCGGGGTACCGCGGAAAATATTGCAGTTGTAAATAAATCAGAGATGAAAGAGAGGATGTCGAATGATTGAGGATTCTACATCTCGGCCATTGGGGAACAGGAGTGCTCTGTTGGCAATCGCAGTGGGCGGCTTGATTGCCGGGACTTTGGACCTCACCCAAGCTTGCATCCTATTTGGAGCGAAGATACCGCTGGTGATTGCCGCGGGCCTGCTGGGGCGGCAGGCTTTAAAGGGGGGCCCCGGCACCTATGTTCTGGGCGTCCTCCTGCACTTCTTTATCGCTTCCTCCTTTGCGGCTTTCTACTACGCCGCAAGCCGCAAGCTGGCTTTTTTGAAGGAGCACCCGCTGGTGTGCGGCTTAGCCTATGGTGCGGGCGTTGAACTGGTAATGAGTCTTATTGTTCTGCCGCTCTCGGCGCTTCACGCCAAGGGTCCTTACACGCTTCATGACCTGATTCTCGGGCTGCTGGTGCACATGGTCGTGGTCGGACTGCCGATTTCGTTCAGCGTTTGGCGGTTCGCAAAATAGACGTGTGGCCGCTTTCAGGAGTCGCTGGACTAGCTGGAGGCAGCTTTCGACGTTAGGGCCTTGCCGAGGAAGGCTCGGATGGCGTCGGCGATTTCGGCGACGTGAGTTTCGAGCGCGAAGTGGCCAGTATCAAAGAAGTGGATTTCGGCGTTGGGGATATCACGGCGGTAGGCTTGTGCGCCCGGCGGGAGAAAGAAGGGATCGTTCTTGCCCCAAACGGCGAGGAGGGGCGGACGGTGGGCGGCGAAATATTCATGGAACTTGGGGTAAAGGGCGATGTTTTTTGCGTAGTCGAGAAAGAGATCGAGTTGAATTTCGTCGTTGCCGGGCCTGGCGAGGAGAGCGAGATCGAGGGTGTACGATTCCGGTGCGATCAAAGTTTCATCCGAGACGCCGTGGACGTATTGCCACTTGGTTGTTTCGGGGGTAAGCATAGCGCGGATGGCTTCGCGGTTTGCGGAACGGGGGTCGCGCCAGTAGGCCTGAATCGGAGCCCAGCCGGTGCTCAGACCCTCTTCGTAAGCGTTGCCATTTTGCGTGATGATCCCGGTGATGCTCTCGGGTCGCGCCATTGCGAGGCGAAAACCGGTGGGGGCGCCGTAGTCGAAAACGTAAATCGCATAACGCTTCAAGCCGATGGTGTCGGTGAAGGCGGTGACGACTTTCGCGAGATTGTCGAAGGTGTACGCGAAGTGCGCGCGGTCGGGAGAAACGGTAAAGCCGAAGCCCGGAAGATCGGGTGCAACAAGGTGGAAGCGGTCGGCAAGCAATGGAATCAGATTGCGAAACATGTGAGATGAAGTCGGGAAGCCGTGAAGCAAGAGCAGAGTGGGTTGCTTGGGGTCGCCGGCTTCGCGATAAAACACCTGGTGATTTTCGACAGTGACAAAGCGATAGCGGATCATGTTTGCTCCTGACCACCTTTGATGCGCGATTGCGCCATCGCGATATGTCCGTAGATTGCAAATATTTTTCGCCCCGCGAACGTTCCGGCTCTGAAGCCACGCCCCGACTAAAATGACGTAATTCACCGGTTCGCTTGCCGTTACGCCCGAACCACCACTGACGATATAGAATGGCGGCCCGGAAGCTAAACCCGGAAGCGTGGAGTCCTTTTGTGAAAAATGAACCAAATAGGCTGCTGTTCGCGGTGGATATCGCGGGAACGCTGGTGTTTGCGGTGGAAGGCGCCACGGCGGCGATGCGGGGAGGCCTGGACCTCCTGGGTTTGATGGTGCTGGCGTTTGCAACAGCTCTCGGCGGCGGCATTGTTCGCGACGTGTTGATCGGGGATGTGCCGCCAGCTTCGCTCAAGGACTGGCACTATTCGGCGGTGGCGTTCGCGGGAGGCGCTGTAGTTTTCTTTCTGCACCAGTTCGTGCAGGGTGTTCCGAGAGGCGTCGTTCTGGTGCTGGATGCAGCGGGTTGGCGCTGTTTGCCGTTGCTGGGACCCAGAAGGCACTGGTTTTCGGGATGCGTCCGTTCGTCGCGATTTTACTGGGGACGATTACGGGAGTCGGCGGGGGCACACTGCGTGACATCTTGCTGGCACAGGTGCCGGGCGTACTGCGAGCCGACGTCTATGCGACCGCGGCACTAGCGGGTTCGGCAGCGATGATAGCGGGGTATAAGGTGCGGTTACCGAGATCGTGGGCGGCGATTCTGGGCGGTACAACTTGTTTTTTGCTGCGGGTGATCAGCGTGTGGCGGCACTGGAATTTGCCGAAAGTGATGGGCGGCTAAAACCCAGGTCGAAAACGGGGACATTCTATTTGCGCGATCGGGACAACTCGCCGGGAGGAAGATTTTATGCTCCGGAATGAGACGGAGGGTCTGCCACTGATTTTCTAGGTGGTACTTTCGTTGAGCCGGCATAGCCGGCGGCGGCGAGATCCTGGTTAGATCTCGCGCGATTCTCCAAGAATGAGGGGTTCTCGAGCGTGAAGAAGACATTTTCGATGGCGGTGATGGCTTGCGTTTTGGCGGTGATGTTTGCAGTAAGCACGTTGGCGGACGAGTCCTCGTTCTTCGCTGCGGTCGTGGGGTCGAATCCGGGCGTAACGATCGCCGGAGTGCCCAGCGGCGGACTGCCGTGGGTGTGAGGCATGGAGTCGCGGTGTTGACAGATGATGGGCGGCTGCGAGTGGATGTGCGTGGACTGGTACTGCCGAGCGTCGGAAATACCGCGGGACCGATTACACAGGTGGCGGCCAGTGTAGTGTGCGGAAATGTGGTGGCAGCGACGAGCGGCCCGGTGGCTTTGAGCAAAGATGGCGATGCGGAAATTCGCGCGAAACTGACGGTGCCGTCACCGTGCCTCGGTGCGATCGTGGTGGTACGGGCGGCGGGCGTTAACGGGACGGTGCTGGCGGCCCCTACGGCGTTTATTGCGGCGACGGGCTTGGTGAAGGACGCCGACGAGAAATAGATACGCGATGAAGTTTCACCTGAGAATTCGGGCCAGTTCCCGTTCGGGCTGGCCCGAACTTTTGGGGGAAAGCTTTTGTGGAGTCCGAACGTAGAACAGAATTCGAAGATGCTTTAACTATTCGATCTCACCAATCGCGAGGTCACCGTCTTCGTGAAAACGCTGCAGAACTCATTGTCCTCGCCTGAGGTTTTGTTTTTGGGGGCCTCGGTCATGGTCACGCTCTTGGTCCTGAAATCGATCACCAGCTTGCCCATCACACAGTCGCGCGCCGAGGTCTGCGCCACTAACCCGGTGCTGTCCCAGCGGAGAATCGTATAGTGCACGGGGCTGACATCCAGGCGCGTAAACAAGTTTCCGTCGCCTTGCAGGTTCTTGCCCTCAGCCACCGCGCATAGGGAGATCTTTTTGTCGCACTCAATCTCCACCTTCGTGGATGGGTCCGCAGGTTTGGTCATCGCGGAGTCGCTCTTCCATTTCCCTGAAGCAGCAAGGTAGTCGTGATTCTTGATCCTGATCTGTTGAGCGGACGCGGTTGCCGCAGACAGCAACGTGACGACGAGGAGAGTAAGGATCTGCTTCATGATTCCGGCTCCCGTGGCACCCGTAACTCTAAAAGAGACGCTTCCCTGCGTAAACTGCCCAAAAGGTTCATTGTGCTTTAGACCCAAAGGCCCAACCTCTCGTTCCACTTCGCGTAGTACTTGATGACTCTGACGCACGCATATAAGGAAGCGTACGAGTCCCGCTTCGATGCCCTGTTGTGGTGACCACCGTCCGCACCTGGGGGACGGCTGTCCCCGAACGGCGCGGCCTATCGCCGGATCCGAACCGCCCGGGTGTGCTCAAACGAGCCGCAGGTCCGCCACCCCTCTGCCGTTTTTTCCAACCGCTGCGTAACCTCGTATCCGCACCCGCGCACCGGGCACACCCAAAACCGCACCTTGCGGTTCGCCACGAAGTCCTCGATGTACAGGCGGTGGAGATCGTGCTTCTCGCACAAGCAGATTGCTTCCCGCCCGTAAAACGCCTCCTGCGCTACCGCATCCCCTTCTTCCGGTAAACGGCAGTAGCCCTTCTCCATGGAGTAGGCCACGGGACATCCTGGCCAGTTGCAACGGTACGCGTTCACGCCCGGACGGAAACTCATCCGCAGATGGTCGACCGGACAATGAATGGTCACTGGCGGTGAATACAAACCCTTGCTCGGCAACATGGACGGCCCCGGCACCTAGTATAGATGCGCCATTCCCGGGTCACGTCCCCAGTCAACGCCCCTCTTCCATGTTGGTAACGTCAGAGGGTCGCATCCGGGACAGACGCTCTTACTCTGAGCCTCGAAGGCTAGCGGCCGCTTCCGGAAGCTGGCACTTTTTTTAGCATCTCAAACTCAGGTTTGATTGCGAACCATAGCGCTCACCTGTCGCCATCAATTCTTCGATGCGCTCTACCGGCTGAATGCCGCCTCGGGCTCCGACCCCCATGCAGTTCCAAGCCGCAGCGGCGCAGGCAAAGTCTAATTGTCTTTGCAGAGGCCATTTTTGCAAGAGTCCGTAAATAAATCCGGCGTGGAAAATATCTCCAGCTCCGATCGAATCCAAGACATGCACCCTGTAGGCCGCCGCATGTGCAAAGTTCGTCCCATCCCACGCCAGAACGCCTTCGTCGCCGAGAGTCGCGGCGGTCAGTACGTATCCATATCTTTTGTGCACTTCCGGCAGCGCCTTGCGCAGGTCCTGCTTGCCGACCAATCGCCCGGGAATGTCCCGGCTGGCCACAAAATAGTCCAGCTTGGGCAGGAGTTCCTCCACGCCAGGGTAAAGTTCATCCAGATCCGCAACCACCGGCACACCTGCCTCACGCGCCCAGCCCGCGGCCGTTGCCGCAGCGACCGTATCGTGTCCATCGACGTGCAACACGCGCGCGTTTTCAACCCATTCGCGCCGCAATTCCTCGGGCCGCAATGTTAGGCGCGCATCGCGCTTCCAAAGAACGGTTCGCTCTCCTTTGTCATCCACCAAAATGAACGCTTGCTGGCTTGGGCAGCTTCTCGCGGTAACCAGGTGCGCGTCCACGCCCAGCCGTGCAAACTCCTCGCGATGCAGCCGGCCTGCAGCATCATCGCCAATCTTCCCTACATAACGTGTCCGCAGTCCCCAGTGCGCGCATGCGGCCACCGCGGACGCCACTTGTCCCCCGGGCAGAACGGTGGCGGACCGAAACGCCACCTTGGACCCTCGTGCGGGATATTCCGGGACAGGAATAATCGTATCCGTCGCATTCAATCCGACCCCGACCAAATCCACCACCGACGATTTTGTCATTCCGTCTCGAGCTGATCCTTAAGGCAGATCGACGTTCACTGAAACCGCGTCGTCCGCCAGATCACCAGACCACAACCTACTAGCATGCCTAAACTCACTACGCTCAAAATCAGCGCGGGTCCCCAATGCAAAGCCATTTGCGGAATCCGCGCCATCCGGCCAAAACACACGAACGCCCCCGTCGCCGCCACGATCAGAAGCAAATCCCACGCGCTCCGCGAAGGCGCCACTTCTCCCGCAGAGCGGCGCCCGTCCATACGTGCCTCGACGTAATCCGCCGCTACTCCGTACCGAGTGCCTTCACGCTGCGCTGCCTCTTTCCATCGTACCTGTTCGGCGCCGGTCGCCGACGAAAGCGCGATCGCCGCCACTCCCAGCATCATCAGCAGCGACCCACCGACCACTTGCACGTAGGTCGAGGCGCCGCGTCCGTGCAATTCGCCAAACACGAGTACACCCCACAGCAATCCCCAAACCTGATTTGAATTCGACAGCGGAATCCCACGGCTGATGCCCACATACTTCGCCGCGTATTGCTGAAACAAATCGCCGATCACCCAAACAAATCCGCCCAGCATCAGCCAGAACAAAACCCCGCGTGCATCCACGAGCTGACGCCATAGTCCCGCAGTCCCCGTAAAGCTAATGGCCAAGGCTCCCATCATGCCCACTTCGCCGAACGTAAAGAACGCTACGAACGAGAGCGGGTTCATTCCCGTCAAATACGCTTTGCGATATGGGATATACATCGTCCCCCATAAAATCCCAGCGGCCAGCGCCGCAGCCACGCCACGCGACGCGTGCGATGCGGAATCAGGCGCAGCCGACGCGGACGCGATCGCCAGCATCCACGCCCCGAGGCACATGACTAAGACTCCACCCAAGACACCGGTCCAACGCCGCCAGCCGGCCTGCCGCAATTCATTGAAAAAAATAAATCCCCACAAAATTCCCAGCAAGCTGTTCGAGTTCCAGAGCGGAAACGCAATGCTCAGGCCTACATCGCGAATTGCGAAGATCGTCAAGGTGTTCGCGACCGCCCAGATGCACCCCGCCAGCACCGCCCAAATGATTAAGTGTGGCGTCCGGCGCACATCTGCGCGAACCGAAGAGGTCCCCAGAATTAGCGCGGGTACGCTCCACCGAGCCAGAAAAACTCCCATCACCATGATCAGTGAAATCACTACGGGCGAAATTCCCACCGACACCAACTTCGTCGGCGCCTCCGCCGCCCCAAGCCAAGCTCCGGCGGTAAAGCCGGAAAGTATGCCCACAACCTGCAGCTTGCGGGCCCGCGAGGCCGCCGTCGCATCCACCACAGGCATTTGCGAACTCAAAGCCGTCTCCTTATTGTCTCGAGGCTGGTTGCGCTGTTACCGAATCGCGCGCAGCAAAACCAATCCCGCAATCAGCACGAACACCGGCACCCAAAACTGGACATCGGTCAACACGTTCATCCACAGATTTAACTTGGGCTCGCGCTCAACGATTCGCACCATCGTCAACTACCTCCGACAAAAACGCCGCACGGGAGGATACCACCTCCTGCGAAGGACTCGCGTGCCAACCTAAGGTAAGCTAGCCAGGTACATCGAATGCGGCGACACCTCATTCCCAGTTCTCCGGCACGCTCACGGCGCCGTGTGGTTCCGTACGCGCTGCTGCTCGCGCTGGTCGCGCTGGTCGGCGCACCGCCATGCCTCAGCCAGACGCAAGCCCCAACGCCATACAAGCCCCAGGGCTATGTCAACGATTTCGCCAATGTCCTAAGCCAGGCCACGCGCGACCAACTCACGGCGCTCAGCAAGGAAGTCGACGAGAAAGCGCACGCGCAAATCGCCGTGGTCGCCGTCCCAACCACCAACGGCCAGCCCATCCAGGACTACACTTTCGACCTCGCTACCAAATGGGGCGTCGGCCCCAAGCAATCCAATCGCGGCGTGCTGATCCTGTTCGCGGTCAACGATCACAAATATTGGACCCAAGTAGGTTACGGCCTCGAGCCGATCCTGCCCGACGGCAAAGTCGGCGGCTTCGGTCGCGAAGCAGTGCCGATTCTTCGGCAGGGCAATTATGACGCCGCGGTGCTGCTCATGACTCGCCGCATTGCCGAAGTAATCGCACAAGACGCTGGCATTACCCTAAACGCCGAGCCGCAAGGGATGCGATTACGCCAGCGGCCCCGGCAAGATCACACTCTGAGCGGACCGGCCACTCTCCTACTGGTTCTCTTCGTGATCGGAATCATTTATCTAGTGATGAAAAGCGGGGGCTCCTCAGGTCGGGGCGGCTCGGGTGGTGGCGGGAGTGGCTGGTGGATCGCGCCGCTGATCGCGTCCAGCATGGGCCGCCGCGGCTGGGGCGCCGGTGGTTTCGGAGGCAGCGGCTGGGGCGGTGGCGGCGGTGGAGGCGGCGGCTTCGGAGGTTTCGGAGGCGGCTCATTCGGCGGCGGCGGCGCAGGTGGAAGCTGGTGAGCTACTATGTAGGCGCCGGGGCCAGGACTTTGTGAGCCGGTCTCTAGACAGGTTCCGTCGTACGCCGATACTTTGCCCGCTCCGGCTTCGAAGCAACGGTGATAGGGTCTAGATAAACGTCGAACACAAAGAAACGAAAAAATGGAAGCGAAACTCAAAGAATTCATCGATCGCCTGCAAGCCGCGGCAAAAGACAACCTCCAAGCCGTAGCGCTCTACGGCTCCGCGGCCACCGGCGAGTTCCACGAAGGCCATTCCGACCTCAACATCCTCTGCTTGGTAGCCCGCGCCGGACTAAAAGAGCTGGAAACCTTGCACGGCGTAGCCGAATGGTGGATCAAAAAGGGCAATCACCCGCCACTGCTCTTCACCCGCGACGAGCTCAAACGTTCCGCCGACGTTTTCGCCATCGAATTCCTGGACATGAAATCCCGGCACCGTATTCTCTTCGGCGAGGACTTCCTGACCACGTTAGAAGTGCCGCTGGCCCTCCATCGCTCCCAAGTGGAACGCGAGCTCCGCACCAACTGGCTCCGCCTGCGCCAAGCAATCCTGGCGGCCCCACTGGATGAAAAATCGCACCTGGAGATCATGACGCAATCGCTCTCCACCTTCTGCGCGCTATTCCGCCACGCGCTTTTCGCCCTGGGTCAACCAATGCCGGCCACGAAACGCGAAGCCGTAACCGCCGCTGCCGCGCTAACCGCCGCCGACCCCGCCGCCTTCCAATTTCTGCTCGAGATCCGCGAAGGAAAGAGAAAAAAAGACGCAATCGACGTAGAAACGTCCCTCCGCTCCTATTTAGCCTTCGTTGAAGCCCTCACCAACGAAGTAGACCACCGGCTGGACACCCCATGAACTTCGAAATTCGGAACTTGAAAAACGAAGTTCGGGAATGCCCTTCTCTAGTGCGGCATCCAGCGAAGGTCGGCGACGCACGATACACGTCGATTCTTCGTTCTCTTGTGTGGAATTTCGAGCTTCGAGTTTCGATTCTCACCCTTTCGGAGGCACCCTAAATGAAGCAAATCCTAGGCGTCATCCTCGTTCTCGCTCTAATCGCTCTGGCTATCGGCGGCATGTACGTCGGGCGCAAAAACCAAATGGTGACGCTCGACGAGCAAGTCAAGTCCAACTGGGCCCAGGTCGATGTAGTTCTGCAACGCCGCGCCGACTTAATCCCCAACTTGGTCGAAACTGTGAAAGGTTTCGCCGCCCACGAAGAAACCGTCTTCGGGGACATCGCCAAAGCCCGCTCCGCACTGATCGGCGCAAAGACTCCGTCCGACAAGATCGCCGCGAACGGCCAACTTGACGGCGCCCTCAGCCGTCTTCTCGTCGTCGTGGAAAACTATCCCCAACTAAAATCCAACGAGAACTTCCTGCGATTGCAAGACGAACTAGCCGGCACCGAAAATCGCATTGCCGTGGAACGCAAGCGCTACAACGATTCCGTTCAGGCGTATAACACCTACATTGGCTTGTTCCCCAACAGCATCTTCGCCAGCTGGGCCGGCTTCAAGCGCAACGAAGCCTACTTCCAAGCGACCGAAGCATCCCGCGAAGCCCCCAAAGTACAATTCCCCGCAGCCAAGCCCTAGCCGTCACGAACGCTATCTCGGGGGTACAGCATGCTGTGCCCCCAGCTTGTGCAGGCCGCCACACAAAACCGTATGTTCCCCATCATCCTCACAAGCCACCCGGCCGCTTCGCCGGCCGCGATTTTCCACTGGACTTCAGTTCTCCGATCAACTCCTTGAGACGCGTTCGCGAACCCGCAGACATTTTCATGAACTGGACGCCCATGCCAGACGGGCTTCCTTTCCGATGCCCGGTCGCGACCGAAGACGGCACGTGCACCACGCTACCGGTCACGCGAAACGACATCCTATTCACATGAAGGGTCATTTCCACCTCCTCGCCGACTTCGTACGGCGAATCGGTGGTGATGTAGCATCCGCCCGCACTGAGGTTGGCGATTCTGCCCTTTTCCAACAGTCCCACCAGCCCCAAACGAATGTCTGCCGAACCAAAACATTCGTAGCGCCGGCTCTCCGGATCGCGAAGGGCAAGGAGGCTCAGGCCCTCTTTGGTGGCAGTCTCTTCGGAGGAATCAGCGGGCGGGGGAGCCGATGCCGATTGCGCAGACTCGAGATCGAGAAGGCGCAAACCAAGAAATTGCTGACACCACCTCGCAACGTGTTCCAGCGTCTCCTCCTTTCACGCGCGTCCAGCGTCGTAGGTCTAGCGCGAGGGATCGCAGTTGCGAGCTAGAGCGGACTCCGTGCAATTCCGTAACGAAATCTACATCTTGGGCCTCACACGGCGAACCCACCGTCTTCCGCGAGAAAGCGAAGTAGTTGGTAACTTCATGGGTACTGTTCGAACGATTTTCGGACACAGTAGGAGGGGATGGTGCGAATAAAATCCATACGTCAGAAACGTGAGGGTACCCGAGCAACTGAACCTCGGCGATTCCGCGACGCATTCTGGGCAGGATGAACCCCCACTTTTGCAAAACGAAGCTGCAAACGTAGGCCACCCGCTTGAGGCGGCAATGTTCGCCCTTTGTAAGGCTCGGTTCAAGGACAACTCGTTCAAAATTGTGAATGCTACGCTGGAAACCGAGGTAGCGGGCGATTGGCCCCGGTATTCCGCGCAATTTCGCGCACACCGTCACCTCAAAATCCGGCAAGGCGGTGGAGGGATCGAGCAAGTACCTGAGGGGCCTCAAGCGGCAGCCCGAGGGCTCATGGAAAATTTACCGATCCAAGGATAACCGCAACGACCCCCGGCCAGCGCGGCGGATAGCAAGAAGTAGGCGACGCGGCAGCAGGCCCGCGAGTTTGCATTGCCGCCGGCAAGTCTTTCAGCACGCGCCCCCTGATGCCATTCGCCGGGCAGTATTGTCTTTGACTAAGCCTCCTCTGATCCCTTCCCGCGCCCCCTTCGGGAATTGCTTCTGCTTTACAGCCAACCAAGATTGAGACTGCACGTCTGCAGTATCCTCAACGCGACGGCACGTTTGCATTCGACCGAGGCCCGGTGTACTTTCTGCGTCGCCAGAAATAGACAAGAAGTTCCAGTGCAGCCTGTCAACGGAGATGCGCCAGATGCGACCGCTCATTTTGTGGATTGTGGCTTTGATGACTACACTCTCGGCTCTGCCACCTCTGGCTGCCCGAGCCCAAACCAAGGACGATGCGGCAGCAAGCAAATCCGAAACGGCGAAACCGGAAGCGGCCAAGCTTGAACAATTCAAATCGGAGCAGCAGGCGAGCAAAGGCTCGGTCACCATCGGCGGCGATCTCATCAACTACGACGCATTTGCCGGCACGCTGGTGGTTCACCCCAAAGACTGGGAAGACGTGCCGCAAAACAGGGACAAGGACGACAAGAGCCAGCCCCCGGAAGCCAGCATGTTCTACGTGGCTTACTTCAAGACCGACACCAAGAACGCGCCGCGTCCGGTCACCTTCCTGTACAACGGAGGTCCCGGTTCGTCCACCGTTTGGCTCCACATGGGCGCATTTGGGCCCAAGCGCGTGGTCACTGCGGACGACTCGCACACCCCCGCCGCGCCATATCAGGTCGTCAACAACGATTTCAGCTTGCTCGACGTAAGCGATCTTGTCTTCGTCGATGCGCCCGGGACGGGATTCAGCCGCATCGCCGGCAAGGATCGCGAGAAAGCCTTTTATGGCATCGACCAGGACGCTCAAGCTTTTGCCGATTTTGTCGTTCAGTTTCTGGCGAAATATGGACGCTGGAACTCACCCAAATACATGTTCGGGGAAAGCTATGGCACCACGCGCTCTGCGGTGCTCTCCAATATCCTCGAAACCGAACGCGACGTGGACTTTAACGGCGTGATCCTGTTGTCACAAATATTGAATTTCGATTTCAGCGCCGACGCCCCGCAGTTCAATCCCGGCGTCGACTTGCCGTACCAGCTCGTCCTGCCCACCTACACCGCATCCGCCTGGTATCACCACAAGCTGCCCAACGGACAATCGGAACTAGCGCCGTTGCTGGCAGAGGTCGAGCACTTCGCCATGACGGATTACGCGCAAGCGCTCCAGGCCGGCGCCACGCTTGCACCGGAGCAACGCAAAGCCATCGTCGCGAAGCTGCAGCAGTACACCGGGCTTCCCGCCGAATACATCGAGAAAGCCGATTTGCGCGTGAACGTTGGTGAATTCGAGAAAAACCTGCAGGACGACGCCAACATGACCACCGGCCGGCTTGACACGCGCTTCTCCGGCCCGACGATTGATCCTCTCAGCAAAGAAGCCGACTACGACCCCCAGTCGGCGGCAATCAGTTCCGCCTACGTCTCGGCATTCAACGACTACGTGCGCAAGGAACTGAAGTACTGCGAAAACAAAGAATTCAAGCCCGAAGTGGACGTCTGGAGATCATGGAACGGTCTGCACAAAAGCCCCGGCGCTCCGGTCGCATTGCCGCAGGCGGCAAACGTTATGCCCGATCTGGCGATGGCCATGAAGTACAACCCGCACCTCAAGGTCATGCTCAACGCTGGCTATTTCGATCTTGCGACACCGTTTTTCGAAGGCATTTATGAGATGCAACACCTGCCGATTCCCGCCAAACTGCAGAAAAATATTGAGTTTCAGTTCTACGAGTCTGGCCACATGGTCTACGCACACCAGGCAGCACTGAAGCAGCTGCACGACAACGTCGCGGCGTTTATCTTCAAAACCGAAAATTCCAAAACCAAATAAACGGCCGCAACGGGCAGTGTCGCCCTTTAAAATGGGGCTTCTGGTCCCTCGAAATATTCAGGGCCGCCCAGGCGTATTACTATGGTACTGACAATGCCATCCAACCAGACCCCCGGCCAAGCCTCCGAGCAACCTTTGATCCAGGCCCAGAACATTTCCCGGCAGTACCGGCTGGGCGAAGCCGTCATCACCGCCGTGAACGACGTCTCTCTCGACATTCGCGCAGGCGAATTTCTCGCCCTCCTCGGGAGTTCTGGATCGGGAAAGTCCACCTTCCTGAATCTACTCGCGGGTCTCGACCGCCCCACCTCGGGCGCCATTCATGTTCGCGGCCGCAATCTTGCCGCCATCGATTCCGTCGAGCTCGCCCGCTATCGCCGCGACACCGTGGGTATGGTCTTCCAATCCTTCAATCTGCTGCCGCGCATGACTCTGGAGGAAAACGTCGAGCTGCCTTTGCGTCTCGCCGAAGTCGATCGCAACGAGCGTGAAGCCCGCGTCGCGGCCGCGCTCGAACACGTCCGCCTGGGCGCACGCCGCCGTCACCGCCCAAGTGAGCTTTCCGGCGGCGAGCAACAACGCGGCGCGTTGGCGCGGGCCCTCGTCAATCGACCTGCAATCCTTTTCGCCGACGAACCGACCGGCAATCTCGACAGCGTCAACGGCGAGCAAATTCTTCTGCTCCTGCGCGAAATTCAATCTACTCTCGGCATGACGGTTATCATGGTCACTCACGAGCGCCCCTTGGCCGAGCGCTTCGCCAATCGCATCGCGGTGCTCTCCGACGGTCACCTGGTAAGCGATATGGCACAAACTCCTCAAAATGTGGCCGATCAAACTACCCGAGCAAATGTAGGAATCGGGTTTCAGCCCGGCCAGCCTTCCGCATCAAATCATGAAAAGTCGCGACCTAACCGAACTCGCCCTTCGCAATCTTGCGCGAAGCCATCCTGCGCAATTCGCTCACGACTCTAGGGGTTGCGGTCGGCGTAGCTTCCCTGGTCGCCATGCTCTCCCTCGGCGTGGGCCTGCAAACACTCGCCTCCCAGCGCTTGAACAAATCTGGCCTGTTCGACGCTGTTTTTGTCACCTCGCGCCGCGGCATTCGTGGCATGAACGGCGAGGCGGCCGCGGCCCGCTTCAACCAAGACCGCCAAACCGGAGAACGCTAAACCTCTCGATGAAGCCAGCCCGCCAACAATTTGAGAAGCTGGCGAACGTGACCGAAGTTTATCCGCAGGTCCGGTTCCTCACCGAAGTGCGTTTCAATGGCACCAGCTATTCCACCAACGTTTTGGGCTTGCCGGACTCCTCCCGCGCCAGCGGCAGTTTCGACGGCATCATCGGTAAATCTTTTCTCGTCACCCACCGCCGACGAAGCCATCCTGCAGTCTGAATTTGCCAAGGAACTCTCGCCGCAACCCGCCACGCTGGTTGGCAAAGAAATAACGCTGCGGTATGCGCGAGCGGCACGAGACTTCTTCCGCCGATGTCGCCAACGAAAAAGACATCGACAAGCAGATGGACGAACTGATGTCGGGAGGCATCTCGATCGTATCGCGCGATAAGAAACTGCGCATCGCCGGGATCATCGACTCTGATCCTTCGGCCGGAATCGGCGGATTTGGCGGCGGTCGCGTCTTCATTCCCTTGCGCGTCGCGGAAGCAACTGCACGCGGCGCAACCCAACGACGTGCAGGAATTTGTGCGCGCCGGCGGCTCAAGCAAGCCGACCTACATGGCGCTGACGGTCCGCGTGAAATCCCCAAAAGACGTCCTGAAAGTCGAAGAAGCCGTCAAGAAAATGGGATTCAGTACGTTTTCTCTGCTCGATGCCGACGCGCAGCCTCCGCCTGGTCTTCACCGTGTTCGATTTGTTCTTAGGATTGTTCGGCAGCCTCGCGCTCACGGTCGCGTCGCTCGGTATCATTAATACGCTGGTGATGGCGATCCTGGAGCGCCGCCGCGAGATCGGGGTGCTGAAAGCGCTCGGTGCAACTGACCGCGACGTACGCAGCCTGTTCTTCGCGGAAGCCGGCGCAATGGGTTTTCTAGGCGGGATTTCCGGCGTGGCCCTTGGCTGGCTCATCGGAGCAAGCGCTGACCTGGGGCACCACCATCTATTTACGACGCCAGGATCTCCCGGGAGTGAAAATCTCCTACGTCCCGTGGTGGCTGGCCGCAGGCGCCATCGCTTTTGCAGTCGTCGTCAGCTTGCTAGCGGGCCTATACCCTGCAGGCCGTGCCGCCCGCTTGAACCCCGTCGAGGCTTTGCGCTATGAATAGTTCCCTCGGTCCACAAACCGTCGCGGCACCGCCGCGAGCGCACGATCCCAGATCGAAGAATTTTAGTTTCATCGCGCCCAGCGGTGTTCGCCGACGATGCCGACTTCACACGCGGTGGCAGATTGCGGTGATGTACAACCTGGACATCACCGCGTTGCCGCCGCCATCGAAGTAAGTTGTGGCCGCGCACCCCCGAGAAAGCCTGCTCTAGTCCGTTCGCGGTTCGTCGAAAGGAAGCCCCACGTAGTTTTCGGCCAAGGTAGTAGCGGATGCTCGCGAACTCGTGACGTAGTCGAGTTCCGCCAAATGAAGGTGGTGCTGAAAACTATCCTCGTTAGGGAAACGATGCAGCATCGAAGTCATCCACCACGAAAATCGCTGGACCATCCAGACGCGACGCAAACAAGTCTCTGAATACTGGTCCAATCCCTCGCTCTTCCCGTCCTTGTAAAAATCGACCAGCGCCCGTGTCAAGACGCGAACGTCGGCCACCGCAAGGTTCAATCCCTTCGCACCAGTAGGCGGAACGATATGCGCGGCATCGCCTAGCAGAAACAACTTGCCGTGCCGCATGGGTTCGGCTACGAAGCTGCGCATCGGCGTAATGCCCTTCTGCAACACGGGCCCATCGCGAAGCATCCAGCCGTCAAGCGTCGCCATACGCGTGCGAAGCTCGTTCCAAATGCGGTCGTCGGACCATTCGGCAATATTTGCGTCAGGGTCGCATTGTAGATACAGCCGCGAAATTTCCGGCGAGCGCATGCTTAACAACGCGAATCCGCGGTCGTGATAGGTGTAAATCAGTTCGTCGGAGGCAGGCGGCACTTTCGCGAGAATGCCAAGCCATCCGAACGGATAGACCCGCTCATGGATCCGCAAAACCCCGGCGGGCATGGCGGAACGGCAAATGCCGTGAAAACCATCGCATCCAGCGATGAAATCGCATTCGAGTGTTCGGGTTTCACCGCCATGCCGGAAGTGAACCTTCGGTTTACCGTCGAGGTCCTGGACGCTTGCTGCTTCCGCCTCAAAAAAGATTTTGGCGCCGGCCGCTACGCGAGCCGCCACAAGATCCTTGATGAGTTCATGCTGCGCGTAGACGGTGATGGACTTCCCGCCGGTCAAATCCTTGAAGTCGATGCGGTGGCCCGCCCCCCCGAAGCGCAACTCGATCCCGTAATGAATCAAGCCTTCGCGTCGCAACCGCGCGCCGACACCGGCCTCCACCATCAGATCTGCGGTACCCTTCTCCAGTACTCCGGCGCGCACGCGCTGCTCGATATATTCCCGGGAGCGAGCCTCCACCACGACGGATTCAACGCCCTGTAAATGCAGCAGGTGCGAGAGCATCAGCCCCGCAGGTCCCGCTCCGATGATTCCGACTTGGGTTCGCATCGTCTACAAGTACACGCAAAACGAATCGCGCACACAACGATAATCGGACAGGTTTCCGCCGCGAATCTTTGACGATGTTACTATAGGCGTTCGCCGCAAGCCGCACCACGAACATGGAAACAGCCTATATATGTGACGGTATTCGCACGCCGATCGGCCGGTACGGCGGAGTGGTGGCTAGCGTTCGCACCGACGACCTCGCCGCGATTCCCATCGCCGCGTTGATGGAACGAAATCACGGCGTGGACTGGAATGCCCTTGATGATGTGATTTATGGCTGTGCAAACCAGGCCGGCGAAGACAACCGCAACGTGGGCCGCATGGCCCTGCTGCTGGCGGGTTTGCCAAAGGAAGTGCCCGGCTCGACGGTGAACCGCTTGTGTGGGTCGAGCATGGACGCGGTCGCGACGGCGGCCCGCGCGATCAAAAGCGGTGAGGCGGATCTGGTGATTGCGGGGGGCGTGGAGAGCATGTCGCGCGCGCCTTTTGTGATCGGCAAAGCGGACGCGGCATTCTCGCGATCGCTGAAACTTGAAGACACGACACTCGGCTGGCGATTTGTGAATCCGCTGCTGAAGGCGAAGTACGGCACGGATTCAATGCCGGAGACCGGGGAGATTGTCGCCGAGGAATATCACGTTTCGCGGGAAGACCAGGATGCGTTCGCGTTGCGCAGCCAGCAGCGGGCCGACGATGCGATGCGCGGCGGACGGCTAGCGGAAGAAATTGTAGGCGTGCCAATTCCGCAGAAAAAAGGTGAGCCCACTCTTGTTCGCGACGATGAGCATCCGCGGCCGGACACCACGCTGGAAACGCTGGCGAAATTGAAAGGCGTGGTGAAACCAGGCGGAACGGTGACGGCGGGAAATGCTTCGGGTATAAACGACGGCGCGTGCGCACTGTTGCTGGCTTCGGAAGCGGCAGCGCGCAAACACGGATTGACTCCGAGAGCGCGCGTGCTGGCGAGTGCGGTGGTGGGAGTTGCGCCGCGCGTGATGGGCATAGGGCCTGCGCCGGCGACGCGAAAAGTTTTGGCGAGGACAGGTCTCTCGATCGGGCAGATGAATGTGATCGAGTTGAACGAGGCGTTTGCGTCGCAGGCGTTGGCGGTGTTGCGGGAGTTGGGCGTAGCGGATGATGCGGCGCATGTGAATCCTAACGGCGGCGCGATTGCGTTGGGGCATCCGTTGGGCGCCAGTGGAGCGCGGTTGGTAACCACGGCGACGTACCAGTTGCAGCGGACTAAAGCTCAATACGCGTTGTGTACGATGTGCATCGGAGTCGGCCAGGGGATCGCGGTAATTTTGGAACGAGTGTAAAGCCGTGGATCGCCTGCGGTGCGAATGGCTCGCCGATTGCCTGGCGTCGATTTTCGACCTTGCACGTCGTAGCGTCTTTCGCCGGAGTTTTGTCTAAGCCCCACCCTCTCAAAGAGGGCGACTACAGGTTATGGAACTGCTCAATTACTTATTCCGCTCCGAAGATGTCGAAAGAAAATTCTCGAGCCGGGCGTGTCTACAGGGCATGCTTGATTTCGAAGCCGGTTTGGCGCGAGCCGAAGCGCGAGCTGGCGTAATTCCCTCCTCTGCCGCAGTGGCCATCACGGTGAAATGCCAAGCGGAATTTTTCGACGTCGCGGAGTTGGCTCGCGGTGCGAGGCTCGCTGGGAATATTGCCATTCCGTTAGTGAAGGCGCTCACGGCTTTAGTCTCGGAGAACGATAAGGACGCAGCGCGTTTTGTGCACTGGGGTTCGACAAGCCAGGACACGATCGATACGGGCCTTGTCTTGCAGTTGCGGCAGGCGCTGAACTTCGTTGCGAGCGACCTGGATCGTTTGGCGGCGGCGCTCGCTGAGCTCGCGACGAAACATCGTTCTACTTTAATCGTGGGGCGAACCTGGATGCAGCAGGCGTTGCCCACTACTTTCGGCGTGATAGTGGCAGGCTGGCTCGATGCCATCGATCGCCACCGCGCGCGGGTGCGCGAAACCCAGCGCCGTACGTTGGTGCTGCAATTTGGGGGGGCTGTTGGCACGCTAGCAGCACTGGGGGGACGCGGCGCCGAGGTTGCGAAAAACTTAGCCGAAGAACTTGCGCTTGGGTTACCGAAGATTCCGTGGCACAGTCACCGAGATCGCGTCGCCGAGGTTGCCACTACGTTGGGGTTGTGCGTCGGCACGCTTGGAAAAATCGCGAAGGATATTTCGCTGCACTCGCAGACGGAAGTCGCGGAGGTTTTCGAGCCGGCGGAAAAAGGCCGTGGCGGGTCTTCGACGATGCCGCACAAGCGGAATCCGGTGGCGTCGGCTGTGGTGTTGTCGACGGCGGTGCGGGTGCCCGGACTGGTATGCACAATGCTGACGGCGATGGGGCAGGAACAAGAGCGCGGACTTGGCGGTTGGCATGCCGAATGGGAGACTTTGCCGGAAATTGTTTCGTTGAGTGCGGGGGCGTTGCACCAGATGGCAGACCTGGTCCCGAAACTTGAAATCGATAGGGTGCGGATGCGCGAGAATCTCGAGGCTACGCGCGGCTTGATTTTCGCGGAAGCGATTACTATGGCCTTGGCGGAGACGACGGGCAAGCCCGCGGCGCAGGAGATTGTGGAGACGGCGTGCGAGAGAGCCCGAAAAGAGAAGCGGCACCTCCGCGACCTAATTCTCGGCGATGGGCAGGCCAAAGCACATCTTTCGGCCAGCGATGTTGACGGGCTTTTTGATCCGCAGAAATATCTGGGAACGGCGGAGGAGTTTGTGGATCGGGTGGTAGCGGCGAGCAAGAGCGGCGAATGAAGACTTGGTCCAAGGCAAAGGCTCAGGCAGAGCGGCTCGTGGGGCGCTCGCCGGGACGCGCTAGAGCGCACACTACAGCGGATTTTCCGTGACCGACCGTTGGTTATAGCGCGATGACGACAATGCCGAGCGTTGTCTGAGAGGGCTTATGGCGTTTGCAGAACTAAAAAATGTCCGAATGCACTATGAAGTAAGCGGACCCGCCAGTGCGCCGGTGCTGGTGTTCTCGAATTCGCTCGGGACGGATTTGTCGCTCTGGAGCGCACAAGCGGCGGAGTTCGGAAAAAAACTTCGCGTGCTGCGTTACGACCAGCGCGGGCACGGGCAGTCTTCCTCGCCTGCCGGCCCTTACACGATCGAAGAGCTGGGGCGGGACGTGGTCGACTTGCTCGATTTTCTCAAGTTTGACCGAATAAATTTTTGCGGTCTTTCGATGGGCGGACAGACCGGAATGTGGCTGGGCGTGAACGCCGCGCAGCGGTTGAACAAACTGGCGCTGTGTAATACGGCAGCGAAAATCGGAAATGTGGAAGGCTGGAATGCGCGGATCGACGCGGTGAACCGGGGAGGGACGAAATCCGTGGCGGATGCGGTGCTCGAACGGTGGTTTACGTTCGAGTTTCGGGCGTCAGAACCGTCGGAGGTGTTGCGCGTCCGAGAAGTGTTGGAGCAGCTCGATTCGGCGGGTTATGCGGCGTGCTGCGCGGCGGTACGGGACTTTGATTATCGGGAGAGAGTTAAAGCGATTCGCACGCCGACCCTTGTGATTGCGGGGGCGCACGATCCCGCGACGCCGCCAGGCGACACGCGATGGGTAGCGGATCAGATTCCAGGATCGAAATTTGTGGAATTGGATGCGTCGCACTTGTCAAACATTGGAGCACGTGAACGGTTTACGGCGGAGCTTGACGCGTTTTTGGCGGCGTAGGCGATAACAAACATTGCCTGCGCTCCCCACGTCGGTCCGGGCATGCCGGGCCTCGCGGGTGCGGTGCCACTAAGACAAGATCGGCGGCGACTTTTTGCGACGGGCGTTGGAGGGAGCAAGCGATGGATGAGCGGAAGCGCTACGAACAAGGAATGAAGGTGCGGCGAGAAGTGTTGGGCGACGCGCACGTCGATCGGTCGCTGCAAAATCGTGATACCTTCAATGAGGAGTTCCAGGATTTGATCACGCGGTACGCGTGGGGCGAGATTTGGAGCCGGCCGGGCCTTCCCCGCCAGACGCGCAGCTTGATCACGCTGGCGATGATGGTGGCGTTGAATCGCGGCGAGGAATTCCGGATGCATGTGCGCGCGGCGTTGAGCAACGGCGTCACGCGCGAAGAGATCAAGGAAGTGTTGTTGCAGGCGGCGATTTATTGCGGCGTGCCCGCGGCGAATTCGGCGTTTCATGCCGCGGAAGAAGTTTGGGGGAAATAAAACGCGCGGTCAGTTGGCGCCAGTGGTAGAGGTCGCGGCCATGGCGGCCGGCGCTTTCACAAGGATGGGCCAGCGGGGGAAGGCGAAGTTGCCGGCGTTGTCATCGACCACGTTGACCTGGCAGGTGTAGAAACCCGGCTTCAGGGATTGCAGCGGCAGATCGATTTGAAAAATTACGGCTTTGCGGTCGCGTGCGGTTACGTCGCTGGCCACGACTTGTGTGGATTCGTAGACCTTCGCGTTCCCCTGCAAAAACTCGATGCTGGTTAGCACGCGCACGGCGTCGCGCGGCGCTTTCTGCTGCGGCGGACTTGCGGAACCGCTTGCGGTTGCATCCGCGGACCCAGCGGGCGCGCTCTTCCTGGTGTGCGCCGCGTCATAGACCTCATATTGCAGATATAAGTGCTGATCCTGCGTGAAAACGTGCGTGATGTTCGGCACCAGTTCGGTTTGATTCTGCACCAGCGGGTGCAGACCTTTTTGTTTGGCGGTAACCGGGACGCGCTGGCTGGCGAGCACGACCGAGCTCATGCGTAGTGGGGCTTTGCGCAGGTCGGGGATTTGTACGTCGGTTTCGAAGCTCCCCATGCGGCCGGTGCGATTTTCGCGCACGACGAATTTCAAATGATAGCCACCGGGAGCGAGCAGGAAACCGGTGTTGTACTGAACATTCTTGCGGCGAACCTGCTGCGTGCTGTCAACCGCGAGCTTTACGGTGTCGCGCTGATGGCCGACGGGCAGTTTTCCGCCGGCGAGTACCTCGCCGATGATGTCGATGGTGGCGTTGTCTTTATCCTTGGCTGGCACGAACGGAATTTGCGAGCCGGGAATTACGAGCGAAACACCGAGATAATAGTGCGAGTCGTCCTGGCGGAAATAGTGCGCGCCGGCATAAACCGCGACGTCAGTTTGTGGCAACTGCGCTTCCAACTCGTCATCCAGTTGCTGTTCGCGATCGGAATTATTGAGGTGCTGGAAGTCGCGACCCGCGTAGTATCCCGAACGATATTCCAACTTCACGTCCTGGCGATTGAGTTGCACCTTGAGGCGGCGGAAGTGTCCGTCCTTTAGAGGATTGCTGCTGGTGAAGCCCAGCACGTAATACGCGGAAGTGTCCTTCTGAACTTGTGAAAAGACGCCGCTGAAATCGTTGGAATCGAAGAAAGCTTTTCCGCCGGTGTCTTCTGCGAGCGTGGCCAGAGTTTCCTGGGAGTTCGCGTTGCTATTGAGATCATTGAAGATGGCGTTGCCGTTGTACGCAGACTGGCCGTGCAAGCTTGCGTTCTGCGCTTCTCCACCCGGGGGAAACGCTTGCAGCCCGCGGACGTCCAGCGGATAAATCGAGACGTTGGCTTTGACGGCGGAAGCGGTGGTGGCGCGGAGAGCGGATTGATTGTCCACGCCGGACTGCGTGATTCCGTTGCTGAAATAAATGATCGATTTTTTCTGATTGATTTTTCCGAGAGCCTGCATGATCGCTTGCAAGGCCAGGAGTTTGCGGTCTGCAGTGAAGGTGTTGTAGTCGGTGTCGTCGGGATTGAACGAACCGCCGGTTTCCGCGGTGCCTTCGGCCGAACCCTCGGCACCGGCGTCGAAGCCCTGTCCCTGGCTGGATGTGTACGCGGAAAGAATAGAAAGCACTTTGGACTTGTCGGCTGTGAAATCGAGATCGACGCGCATGTTGGTGGAAAGCGAGACAAGCGCAATCATGTCCGCCGGCATCATTTTTTCTTTAACGAATTTCTTAGCGGAATCGACGGCGCGTTCGATTTGTTCCGGGTCCATGCCGGAGAAATCGAAGAAGAGAAGCATCAGGCGGCGATCTCGCGCGTCAAGTGGGATTGCGTTTGAGGAATGCAGCAGACCAGCGGGGGTGCTGGGGGCAGCGCCGGTTACGGTGGTCTCTTCCGGACCTGTGGTCGGGAGTTGGTCGACATTTTCGAAGTCGAAGGTGGAGATTTCCTGGCGCTTGCCGTCTTCGGTGACGGTGAAGTCTTCTTTCTTCAGTCCGCGGATGAGATTGCCTTTTTTGTCACGGGCAATGACGTTCACCAGAACCAGTTCGGAGGTTACGTGCAAGCGATATTGCGGCGGCTTGGTTTGCAATGCAGCATCCTGGGCGAAGGCGGCGGGGGCCGCGCTCAGCATCAAGAGCGCGGCGGCGAACGCGGCGCGTAATTTTCTTAAAACGAGCATGCAGCTTCCCTCTAAAAACGAAATCGCGCGATCAAGGTGATGCGGCGCGTAGCGCCGGCGGATGTCACCTGGCCGAACTGGAGCGAATTCACGACCGTGTTGATCGCGGTGTAGTCGATAAAGTTAAAAACGTTGGCCGCCTGGAAGCGGAGCTCTAGCGCGCGCGTTTCCTTGATCGTGATGGTCTTGCTGAGCGACATATCGACGAGCACTTGGCCCGGGCCTTGAATAGTGTTGCGCCCGGCGTCGCCGAACGTCGTTCCATTGGGATTGGCGCAGGTATTAGCGGTGCCGAACGTCGAAGACGGCGAACAAAACGCTGCGGTATTGAACCATTCCCCCGCGGTGGGATTGCTGAGCACGATCGGCTCGCCGGTGACATTGGCGCGCAGGGAACCACTGACGCCGCGATTGATGTCCAGGCTGTTGCCCAGCACCCGCGGCGTGAACCACATGCCCGAGGCGATCGTGAAATCGCCGCTCAACTGCCAGTTATCCAGGATGTGCGACCACGTTCCCTTTTGCGCGAACCGCCGATTTTCCCCGAATGGCAGGTCGGCAATCCAATTGCCGGTGAATTTGTGGCGCTGGTCGAAGTTGGAAAGGCCGCGATCCGCGGCGATGTCGAAGGGATTCTGCGCCACGACCACACCACCACCACCGATCGAGGACGCGTCGTCGATGGACTTGGAATAGGTATAGTTGGCTCCGAAACCGAGGCCATGCGCGAGACGCTTGCGAACGCGAACCGAACCCGCGTGAAAAACTGAATTCCCTGCCGAAGATTCATAGATGAACGGTTGAATTCCGGCAATTTCGATGGCACGTTCGATGTCCAGGCGCGTGCCCTTTGAACCGTTGTAGTCCACGTTCAAGACAAGCCCTTGCGGCAGCGAGCGCTGGATATCCACGTTCCATACTTGCACGTAGCCGAGACGATAGTTCGGATCGACAGCGAAATTGTTTGTGACCGAACCGGGCACGATCGCGGGAAAGCCATTTTGTAAGGTGAGCGGCGCCGCGGGGCTGTTGACGTTGGTTGCGGTGATGGCGAATGGCGGCTGGAAGGCGAAATTCTGAATGATGTTGGCGTACTGCGCGAGATTGTAGTTGATGCCGTAGCCAGCGCGCACCACGGTCTGCTTCAGTGGACGCCAAGCGACGCCGATGCGCGGAGCGTAGTCGTTCCGGTCCGGATGAATCAAGGAATCCGGATACCCTCCGTTGAATGCGCCGGCCGTGCCCGGCAAAACCGGGGCGGCAGCAGTAAAACCTGGAGCAACATCGAGATTGGCGATTCGATTGTGGTCCTTCGGTGAACGGACCGTTATATTCATAGCGAAAGCCGAGGTTCAGAGAGAGCTTCGGAAAAATGCGCCAGTCGTCCTGAGCGAAGAGGTCGAAAGTGTTGGAGCGGAAATCGTAGGAATCGGTGCCGGCTTGCAGCGAGGTCTGTTGCGGCACGCCGAGAAGAAAATCGGCGAAGTCGTAGCCAGTGTCGTTGACGGGCTGGGTACTGCCGGGTACGAACGCGGAAGTCTCAAATCCAGTGAAGACGAACGACCCTTCGGCGTTTTTCGCGGAGCGAAAGCTTTGCAGGATGCGCCGATAGTCGCCGCCGAATCGCCAATTGTGTTTGCCGCGATACCAGGAAAGCGTGTCGGAAACAGTGTAGGTCTGGTCGAGTTCGCGGCGCGGCGTGGGATCGGAAAGACCCCCGAAGGTGGTGAAACTGATGCCGGGGAGGCCGAAGTCGAACGGATTGGTGGACACACCTTCAATTCCCGCGAGACCCGCGACGTCGGTCGAATTCGAGTAAAGGTTCGAGGTCGCTACGTGATTGTGGTTGTAGTTGAAGCGCAGAATGTTGGTGCGGCGGCCGTTACCGTAGGTCCAGCCGGCGCTCGCGTTAAGCCCCTGCGTGTTGGTGCTGCCCTCAAGTGATGGAAACGGATTGACGATGTTGGTCAGATTGCGCGACCAGTTCATGCCGAAATTGATGTTGTTCTGCGCACGCCGCCCGCCTCCACCGCGGCCTCCGCCACCCGGACCGCCTCCACCGAACGGACCAAACGTCGGCGTGCTCGTGAAATTGTGAATCAATCGCAGGCTCACGGCATCGGAATCACTGTCGTCGTTGGTGACGTAGTGGAAATTTTGCGTCGTGCCATTGAGGTTCGGTAGCGGGATATATTGCAGCAGCGCTTTGGCGGCAGGGCTGATCATCGCGGGGTTGACTACGCTGGCCTCGCCGTTGAAGCTGATCGGCAGGTGCGTGGTTGGATCGAAAATCTGAACGGACGAGCCATCCTTGTAGGTAGCGGATGAAAAATCGCCCGAGCGTTCGGCCGGGGTGGGGACCGTGGAATAGGAATCGTAGGGCGTACTGCCGCGCGAACCATTCCACCCGCCGAAGAAAAACCACTTGCTGCCGCCGTTGAAAATTTTCGGGATGTTCAGCGGCCCTCCAACGTTTGCGCCAAAACGCGCGAAATTGTAACTGGCCTTGGGCGTGTCGATTCCCGTGAGCGAATACGGCTTGGCATCGAAGGACGCTTCATTGTCCGACACGTAGAGAAATCCGTGCGGCTGGTTGATGTTCAAACCGCGAGGCAAGCGAATGGCGATCGGGCCGCCACCACCAAAACCGCCGGGCCCACCACCTCCACCGGCACCGCCCCCACCAGGCCCGCCTCCCGGGCCGCCGGGGATGAGTCCTTCGCGCTGGGCGCGTTCCCGAAACTCCTGGATGCGATCCTGCAAATCGTCTTCGCTGCCGCTGCCAAAATCCTGCGTGCGGCCCTGTGCGCCGGTGATGCTGACCGATTCCGTTGGACTGTCGGCTCCTGCGCCATTCATGGGCAGGCTGGAGATATCGCCAGCGCCTCCGCTTTGGCTGCTTCCCGTTGCACCCAATGCATCGCCGGCGAGTGAGGACAGCGTGCTGTCGATCGACAAACTCTGGAAGCCGCGGCCAGCCGCGATGGCGGCAATGGCGCTCGTGGGCGTTTGCTCTTGCTGGCGTGAGGCGAGAATAAGTTCGGCGTCGAATTTGCCGGATGGCGTTTCCGGTTTGAGGATGACTTCTTGTGTCTGCGGCGCGAATGCCATGAACTCCACGCGAACAACGTACCGCCCGCGCGGAAGGCCGGTGAAGCTGTAGGTGCCGTTCGATGTTGTGGCGACCGAGAATTTTTTCCCGGTGAGCGTATTTGCGGCGGTGACGGTGACCCCGGGCAGCGGCGTCTTGCCGGAACGCACCGTGCCAGTGATCTCAAAGGCATTGGCCTGGGCCGCCGTGGAAACGGATGGAGCCTGCGCGGGCGAACCGGGTGCGGTCGTCTCGGACGCGGGCGAAGCCGGACTCTGTGCGCGTGCGAAACCAACCGGCGAAAATACCAACAACAAGATGGCGACTGGGGCATGCCACTTCAACGCTGAGGCTCCGGAGGTTTCGCGGGAGGGGCCGGAGAATCCGCACCTCCCGGAGCAGCCTGCTGCCGCTGCAGGCGACCGCCTTCGCCGCCCGCTTGCGCGCCCATTTCCTGCATGCGCTTCCACTGTTCAGGGCCGATCACCACAACCAACTTTGGCACGAACACGTCGTTCTCTACGGCGCCACGCGCCAATAGATGATCCCCAACCTGAATATCCGCCATGGTGATCGAATCGCGGCCTTTTCGAACCGACGTCTCCTCGTTCAGCTCGAGGGTCTGCGTCACCTTATCCGAGCGCAACACAGAAAGCCGCGGCGCGTCGATCGATTTGATTTCCCCGGCGACGAAATCCTTGCCAAGTGTTCCGGTTTGCGCAAGCCCTCGTCCATTCCCGCCGCCGGGACCGCCTCCGCGTCCATTCGGGCTGTTCATCGAACGCGCCGCCACAATTTGTGCCGTCCAGGTGTGATCCGGACCCTCTTGGCCGCGAACAACGATGATGTCGCCCACCTTAAAGTCACTACGTTTGGCGGGTTGCCGATCTTTCCGGAATTCGGTCTGCCCATTGGTTTTCACAGTGACCACATCCCCATTTGTGTCGGCAACTTCCAGCGTGCCATCGTGAACCGCAGTGATCTTGCCGAACAGCGGCACGCGCTCTCCGTCCGGGCCCGGCCCGGGCCCCGCCTGTTGCGTCACGTCCTGGGATCCTGAGGGCGCAGCCGACGCGAAGGCTCGCACAGGAAACAATCCAGCTCCCGCCGCCCCCAAAACGAAACCCATCGCCAAGACCATTGGCGACCGTACAACGTCTGACTTCATAGGGATCCCTCGATTGCGACCTTTGCGCAGGATGTACTGTAGGTATGGACGCGGTTTTCCCGGGCGGGGTTTCTTCGTTGGCGGCTCGTTGACGGCGTTTGCCCGGAACATCCGGAAACTTGGCTCCCGTAGGCTCCTTCACTCTTTCACTTCCCGGAAAAGGAGGCCAAAGTTCCGCACGACTCGATTTTGGGCCTGTTCGCTCGTGGGACAATTATTCCCATTTTCGGTCAATGGTGCTACTTTGATGATGGTTCCCACAGTCATAAGCCATTGACTAACAATCATTTACGCGGAACACGCGCGGGGCATCCGGCGTGCGATTTTAGGCAGTACGCGATAACTCTTATGGACATACAAAGACCATCGAACGCTCGAGCAAAAAAGATCAAAAGAATCCTCTACGTCACCGTCGCGGTCGTGGCGATTGCTGGCATCACTCTGGGACTTTCCCGCCTCCGCCCTGCCGCCCCGTCGGTTGACCGTGGCACGGTCTGGACCGACGTCGTGAAGCGCGGACCGATGCTCCGCGAAGTGCGCGGTCTCGGCACGTTGGTCCCCATCGACATTCACTGGATACCGGCGCAAACCGCGGCCCGAGTGGACAAAATCGTCATCCGGCCCGGTCATTTGGTGGAACCCAACACCGTCATCCTGGAGATGACAGATCCGGCGGTGCAACAAACCCTGCTCGATGCTGAGTACCAACTGAAGGGCGCCGAGGCCGACCTCGCGAACCTGAAAGTTCAGGTCAACAGCGAGTTGCTCAGTCAGAAGGCGAATGAGGCCAACGTCCGGAGCGATTACGAGCAAGCCAAGCTGGATCACGAACTCAACTACAAGCTCCACCTGGAAGGCCTCGGCTCTGAAAAAGACGAGAAGCTCTCGAAGGTACGCGCCGACCAGCTTAAGATTCGCGTCGCGCTGGAAGAAGAGCGCACCAAGATCGCCGCGGATTCCGCTCTGGCACGACTCCAGGCACAACAGTCGCACATCGATCAGTATCGGGCGATGTACGAATTGAGGCGAAGTCAGGCGGACGCATTGCATGTGCGAGCCGGCATCACCGGCGTGTTGCAGTTGTTGCCCGTGGATGTAGGACAGAGCGTCGCCGTTGGAACGAACCTCGCGCGTGTGGCCGACCCGCACCATCTCAAGGCTGAGATCAAAATTGCCGAAACTCAGGCAAAGGACATCACCATCGGCCAAAACGCGACCGTCGATACGCGCAACGGCATCGTGAAGGGTCACGTGATTCGCATCGATCCGTCGGTGGTCAACGGCACGGTGACTGTCGATGTCGGCATCGATGATCCACTCCCGGGCGGCGCGCGACCCGACCTCAGCGTCGATGGCACCATCGAGCTCGAAAACCTGAAGGATGTGCTGTACGTCGGCCGTCCGGTACACGGCCAGTCCGATAGCACCATCAGCCTCTTCAAGGTGATGCCTGACGATTCCGACGCTGAACGCGTCAACATCAAGCTGGGCCGCAGTTCCGTCAACACGGTCGAGATCCTGCAAGGCTTGCAGATCGGCGACAAAGTGATCCTCTCGGACATGTCGCAATGGGACAACGTGGACCGCATCCGGCTGAAATAGCATCGCGGAGCTTTAGACCGAACTTTTGTCGCGATTCTGGCGTATCTGCTTCAAGACATGTGGATCGGTTGCAACGTCTTATGCGGGTGGAGCCCTAGATGAACAGTTTGTGGCAGGACATCCGCTACGGCCTGCGCATGCTGGCGAAGAATCCCGGTTTCACGGCAATTGCGGTGATTACGCTGGCACTCGGAATTGGCGCCAACACGGCAATTTTTTCGCTGATGGACCAGGTGTTGCTGCGCAGCTTGCCAGTTCGCGATCCCGGCCAACTTGTCGTGCTTCACGATCCCGGCCCCCTCACGGGGCGGCTCTCCAGCGACGGCGACAACTCCGAATCGTTTTCCTACCCGATGTACAAGGGTCTTCGCGACGGCAGCGCTTCGGTTTGCAGCATGCTGGCTCGCTCTTCCTTTCCCGCAAGTATCGCTACGCAAGGCCAGACCGAGCGTGGCAGCGGTGAGTTTGTTTCTGGCAACTACTTTGAAGTTCTCGGCGTCACTCCCGCAGTGGGGCGCGTATTCACCCTGCGCGACGACCGCGTTCCGGGAGGCGAGCCCTACGTCGTCCTGAGCCACAGCTATTGGCACCGGCGCTTTGGGGGCGATCCGAATGTTCTCAACAAGACGCTGCTCATCAACAATGTCGAGATGACCGTAGTGGGCGTCGCGCGCCAAGGATTTTCCGGCGTGCAGGTCGGACAGTCGCCAGATGTCTTTGTGCCACTGATGATGACGTCGCGCATGACGCTGGATTCCGGCGCGCTCGATGAATGGAACGATTATTGGCTTAAGGTCCTGGCGCGGCGCAATCCGGAAGTCTCCGAGAAGCAAGCTGCGGCGAGTATTAATGCTGCGTACGACCCGCTATTGCAAGAGCAGCTGCCAAAAACAAGTCCCCGTTGGGACGAACAAAAGCGTCAAGCCTTTCTGAACAAGAAGATCCTGTTGACGCCGGGCGCACGCGGCCGCAACGTGCTGCAACGCGACACTGGCGGCCCGCTGCTGGTTTTGTTCGCGATGGTGGCGCTGGTGCTCATGATCGCTTGCACCAACGTCGCAAATTTGCTTTTGGCTCGGGGCGCGGCGCGGCAGCGGGAATTCGCCATCCGGGGCGCCATGGGCGCTAGCCGGGTCCGCCTGATCCGGCAACTCGTGATCGAAAGCCTGCTCTGTGCGCTGGGCGGCGGGGTCCTCGGCATCGCGATCGGCTCATGGTTGAACAGCGTGATGACACCGATCGTGGCGGCCAACGCTAAGATCGAAGGGCTGACACCAAAGCTTGACCTTGGCGTACTGGGATTCGCGATCGCCGCCACGCTGTTCTCCGGCATCTTCTTCGGCATCGTCCCGGCATGGCGCGTTACGCGATCTTCGGTCACCGACGTGATCAAGGATCAAGGCTCGACGTCCTCGGCAAGTGTGTCGCATGTGCGCTTTCGCAAGGTGCTGGTCGCCGGCCAGGTTGCCTTCACCATGCTGCTGCTTGCGGGCGCGGCGTTGTTCACACGCACGTTGTGGAACCTGCGCACGCTGAATTTGGGAATCCGCACCGAACACGTGATCAGCGTTTCGATCGCGCCGGTCCTGAACGGGTACAACACGCAACGCACGATCGCTCTCGTCGACCGGTTGCGCGCGCGTATCGCGGCGATTCCTGGCGTTCGCTCCGTCGGCACTTCCGAAGTTGCCATGCTCACCGGCGACGACGAAGGCGCCAACATCACCGTCGAAGGTGGCGTTCAGCTCCCAGAAGATCAGCAAGACGTCAACTACATTGTGGTGAGCCCGGGTTATTTGTCCACTCTGGGCGTGCCGCTGCTTTCCGGTCGCGAATTCACCGAAAGCGATGGCGCCACGAGCCCCAAAGTCGCGATCGCCAGCGAGGCCATGGTGAAGCAGTTCTTTCCCGGGCGCAATCCGCTCGGCGTGCATTTCTGCTTCGGCGGCGGCCCCAAGGTGAAGCCTGACATCGAAATCGTTGGAATCGTTCCTGACGTAAAGCAAGATCACGTCAAGACCTCTACCACCTACCCCTACGTCTACGTTCCGTACGCGCAACGAGGCGAACTCTCCGGCATGACTTTCTACGTGAGCACCGAGCGCGATCCGCTGCTGCTCGCGTCCGCACTGCAGAGCGAAGTCCGCCAGGCGGACCCGAACCTGCCTGTCTACGACGTAAAAACACTGGAGCGCGTGGTGGAAGAAGATTTGTTCTCGGCGCGCATGGTCGCGGTACTGTCGGGAAGCTTCGCCACCCTGGCCGCGTTGCTCGCAGCTCTTGGCATTTACGGCGTGCTGGCATACCTCGTGGTGCAGCGCACGCGTGAGATCGGGATTCGCATGGCGCTGGGTGCGGTGTCCGGCGACGTGCGAAAGCTTATCGTGAAGGAAGTGGGATCAATGGTCGTTACCGGCGTAGCTGTGGGGTTGCCATTGGCCTACGTTATGGCGCGCTTGAGTGCGTCCCTGCTGTTCGGCGTGAGCGCGGCCAGTCCGACGACGTACGCCCTGGGTCTTCTACTGATTGCCATCGTTGCTATGGTCGCGTGCTACGTGCCGGCGCGGCGCGCTACGCGGGTCGATCCGCTGGTGGCCTTGCGATATGAATGACGCGCCAGGGAATGATTTTGCCGACCGATACAGTGGCGGGTCTTTAGGCCGGCCGAGACGCGGGCTTGGACTTGGCTGCAAACGAATTTCAGTTTCAACCGTGTTTGCACTGAGGGACACGCAATGAACGGTTTTTGGCGGGACCTCCGCTTCGGCGTGCGCATGTTGGTGAAGAGCCCGGCGTTCACCGTCATTGCGGTGCTGACGCTGGCACTCGGCATCGGCGCCAACACCGCGATATTCAGCGTAATTGACGCCGCCTTGCTGCGGCCGCTGCCATATCCGTATGCCGATCGCATCGTCGTGCTCTACCTGGTCGATCAACGCAGGCCGAAAGACGATCCCGCGCCCGCCGATTTTCTGGACTTCAAACGGCAGAGCAGTTCGTTTGCGCATCTGGCCGCCTACCGCGCTTTGCCCTTCAATCTTTCGGGGACCGGCCAGCCGGAACGCGTGCAAGGTGCGGTGGTGACATCCGATTTCTTTTCCGCCCTTGGCGTGCCAGCGTTTCGCGGCCGCACGATTCTGCCGAATCTCGACGCGCCCGGCGGTGCCAGCGTCGCCGTGCTCAGCTACGGGTTTTGGCAAAGGAAATTTGGAAGCAGCGCGGATATTGTCGGGCGTACCATTGAAATCGATGGCGTTTCGCGTACCGTCGTCGGGATTATGCCGCCGGATTTCGCGTATCCAGCCGGAACCGAATTGTGGACATCGTCACGATACGCCGTGCCGCCGCATCCGCTGCGGCCTACCGAAGATACGTCAGCAGTGCGCGACACCCATTACTTTGAATCGTTTGGGCGACTGAAACCCGGCGTACGGCTGGCGCAAGCTTCAGCCGAAGTCGATACGATTGCAAAGCGGCTGAAGCAGCAGTATGGAGACGACGAGCAAGGCTCCGGTGCGACACTGCTCCCGCTGCGCCAGGATCTGGTGGGCGAAACGCGGCCCGCCCTTTTGATTTTGCTCGGTGCCGTGGCTTTAGTTCTCCTCATCGCCTGCGTCAACGTCGCGAATATCATTCTGGCGCGTGGCGCTTCGCGGCAAAAGGAAATGGCGCTGCGCGTTGCGCTCGGTGCCGGGCGTTTGCACTTGCTGAAGCAGCTGCTCGTGGAAAGTGTTCTTCTGGCGCTCGCCGGGGGCGGATTGGGGATGCTGCTTGCTCTGTGGGGGCTGGCTCCCCTTCGCGCTCTCGTCCCTGGGGACATGGTCGGCGGCGCACCGATCACGCTCGATTCCCGCGTGCTCCTGTTCACATTGTTTGCCTCCGTTGTCTCCGGAGTCCTGTTCGGCCTGATACCCGGACTACGACTGCTCGGGACGGATCTCAACGTTTCGCTACAAGAGGGCGGCCGAGGTTCCGCCGGAAGCGGACGCGCGCGGCGGATGCGCAGCGCGTTGGTTGTTACTGAGATCGCCATGGCCGCGGTGTTGCTCGTCGCCGCGGGTTTATTACTGCGCAGCTTCAGTCGGTTGCTGCAGGTTCCCGAGGGTTTCAACCCTGACCATGTCCTGAGCTTGCAGATGTCGCTCCCGCAGGCTCGCTATCCAAGACCCAGCGACCGCGTGAACTTCCTGAAGAACACGTTGGAGCGCGTCAAGGCCCTTCCCGGAATCACTACCGCCTCGGCGATCTCGCGGCTTCCCCTGAGCCCGGGCAATAGCTCGCGATCGCTCGAAGTCGAGGGCCGCACGTCACCGCCCTCGGGCGATATCTCGCCGGACTATCTCGTGGTTACGCCGGATTATTTTCAAACCTTGGGAGTGCCGCTCCTCGGCGGCCGGACATTCACCGACCGCGATGACGCCAACGCCGCGCCGGTGGCGATCATCAGCGAAGCTACGGCGCGTTACTTCTGGCCGGGACAAGACGTCATCGGAAAGCACATTCGCGGCGCTTGCGGCGACGACAAAACCTGGTGCCAGGTCGTTGGCGTCGTAGGCAACCTCAAGCAGCATCACCTCGAGCAGGCCTCGCGGATGGCGGTGTACACGCCGTTTTCGCAGGATCCCTGGGCGTTTTTCGCGCTTGCGGTGCGAACCAGGCTGGAACCAGCGAGCGCGGCTTCTGCGGTCGAAGCCGCGATTCATTCGGTGGACCCCGACGAGCCCGTATATAACGTCCGCTCCATGCGCGACGTGGAAGCGGCGTCGCTGTCGCCCCAGCGGTTGCAGATCGCACTGATCGGATTGTTCGCCGCTCTCGCGCTGGTTCTGGCGTGCATGGGTATCTACGGCGTGATGGCGTACTCGGTGGCGCAACGTACGAGTGAGGTTGGCGTGCGCATGGCGCTGGGCGCGCAGGCCGGCAACGTGCTCAGGTTGGTCTTAGGCGAGGGATTGCGCCTCGCAGTTTTGGGCGCGGCGATCGGCCTCGCGGGTTCATTTTTCGCGACGCGCCTTCTCGCTGGAATGCTGTTCGGCGTTGCGCCAAGCGATCCGCTCACCTTTGCAAGCGTAGCGCTTGTGCTGGTGGCGGTGGCCATGGTGGCCTGCTACATACCAGCCTGGCGCGCGACGCGGGTCGATCCGCTCGTAGCGCTGCGCCACGAATGATTTCTGTAGGGGCCGGTCTCTAGGCCGGCCATGCATTAGGCAGAATTTGAAAACGAAATTGGTTTTCACAACGTTATTGCTGTGAGGGACTTCGCGTGAATAGTTTCTGGCAGGATCTCAAATTCGGAGCACGCATGCTGGCGAAGTCGCCGGGATTCACGGCCATTGCGCTCGCGACGCTTGCTTTGGGGATCGGCGCGAACACGGCGATATTTTCGGTTGTGAATGCGGTTCTGCTACGGGCGCTGCCCTTCCCGGAATCGCAGCGCATCGTTTCCATTTTTGAAAAATTGCCCGCCTTCACGGGCAACATGCCGATGAATGCACCGGACTATCGGGCTTTCTCGGAACGCCAAAACAGTTTCGACACACTGGCCATCTACAGCGACAAACATCTGGATCTATCCGGCAATGGCCAACCGGAGCGTCTCGAGGGTACCCGGACCTCCGCCAGTCTTTTCCCCATGCTCGGGATTCAGCCCATGCTCGGCCGAACCTTTACCCAAGACGAAGACCAGCCGGGGCACAACGTGGTGGTGTTGAGCTACGGCCTGTGGAAGAGGCGTTTCGCTGGCGATCCCCATATTCTAGGCCACAGCATTTCTCTCGACCGGCTTCCCTACACCGTGATCGGCGTGATGCCGGCCAGTTTTCAGTTCCCCCTGAAGGGCCCGCAGTGGAGCGGCGAACCTGCCGACGCCTGGGTCCCTATGGCGTTCACGCCGTATGAACTGCAAGCCTGGGGCAACATGTACAACCACAGCGTGCTGGCGCGGCTTAAGCCCGGGACAACTCTGGAGCAAGCCCAAAGCGACGCGAACACGACAATGGCGGAAGTAGCGAAACTTTATCCGGCCGCCTTGGCGAGCTATTTTCAGGGACAGCACGTAGTTACCGTGGTCCTGCCGTACAACCAAGTGGTCACGGGAAATGTCCGCACGCCGCTGCTGGTGTTGCTGGTAGCGGTAGGAGTGGTTTTGCTGATTGCTTGTGCGAATGTGGCCAACCTTTTATTGGCCCGAGCGACTGGCAGGCAGCGAGAGGTTGCCGTTCGTGCGGCACTCGGTGCGGGCCGCTGGCGACTGGTGCGTCAGATGCTGTCGGAGAGTCTGCTGCTTGGAATCGTCTCCGGCGTAGTCGCTCTGTTCGTCGCGTATTGGGGAGTTAGTGCGCTCGTATCGATCGCTCCCGCAGATCTTCCCCGCATGCAGGAAGTTCAGATGAACGGGCGCGTGTTGTGGTTTGCGTTTTTGCTCTCCATCGCTACAACCGTCCTGTTCGGCATTATTCCTGCCTTACAAGCCACCCACGCCGATCCTCACGACTCGCTGAAGGAAGGCGGTCGCGGCATGGGCGCTTCCCGCGGACGGCGGCGCGTACAGAACGGGTTGATCGTTTCGCAGATGGCGCTGGCGATCATGCTGCTCATCAGTGCCGGGCTGCTGGTCCGAAGTTTCGTGAGCCTGTTGCAAACCGACCCCGGCTTTCGGCAGGAGCATGTGCTGACGATGACGGTTCCGCTTCCCCTTCGCGCGTACGCGCACGGGAATGATGTCCGCAATTTCTACCAAGAGCTTCTGCGTACGACTTCGGCGCTGTCCGGCGTAAGCGCGGTTGGCTTGTCCACAGATTTGCCCTTGAACGCAGAAGAGCGTGATGGTGTAGAGATCGAAGGCGTCGATGCCGCCAAGAACGGCCTCCCCGAGATTACGCAAAGCTGGATCATGGGCGATTATTTTGGCGCTATGGGCATCTCCTTGAAACGCGGACGAATGTTTGGGGCTGACGAGCGCACCGGCAAGCCTGCGGTGGTCATTATTAGCGAGACTGCTGCTCGCACCTATTGGCCGAATGAAGATCCAATTGGAAAGCGCATGAGGTTTTCCGGGCCCGATTGGAGCACGGTGATTGGTGTCGCCGGCGACGTCAAAGATGCGGCCATGCAGAATCCTGCCGGTCCGCATACCTACACGCCGTACCTGCAAGTCAGCAACGATACACTCGAAATGCCCACCTGGGATGAATTGCGCACGTTGCATGTTGCCGTGCGCACGCAAGCAGATCCTGCCGCGATGACTCCGGCCGTGCGCGGGACGATCGCTTCGCTCGATCCTCAGCTTGCCGTTGCTGATATCAAAACCATGGAAGCAAACGTCCAGGAATCACTGGCGCCGCAGCGCTTCAATTTGTCTTTGCTGGGCTTGTTTGCCGCCTTGGCGGTGTTCCTGGCCGCGGTGGGTGTATATGGAGTGCTGTCGTATTCGGTTACGCAACGCACTCGGGAGATCGGCGTGCGCGTAGCGTTGGGTGCGCAGCGCGGCAGCATCCTGGCTATGACCATCCGCGAGGGGATGAAGGTTACCTTCGTGGGCGCGGCTATCGGTCTGGTGGGCGCCTTATTGTTGACGCGCCTCATGGCCGGTTTGCTCTACGGCGTGACCGCCCGCGATCCTTTGACGTTTGTGGGTGTCATCGCGGTGATGTCTCTAGTTTCCCTGGCGGCATGCGTTATACCGGCGCGGCGAGCGACACGCGTCGATCCACTCGTAGCGTTGCGGTATGAGTGATTTCGCGAAGAAGGTGGAACAGTTTAGGACCCTGAATCGTAAGGAAGTATGAGCCAAGTCTACGAGTTTCGATTTCGCAGAGAATACTGATTAAGGAGAGCACATGCTCGAACCAAATGCACCGACGTTGATCAAGATGGAAGGCGTGAAGAAGGTGTTTCTCACCGATGAAGTGGAAACCCACGCGCTCGAGGAAATTCATCTCGAGATCAAGAAGGGGACGTACATTTCGATTGCCGGACCTTCGGGCTGCGGTAAATCGACGCTGCTGTCCATTCTTGGACTACTGGACTCGCCCAGTGAGGGGAATTATGAGTTGAACGGCCACCCGGTTGCGAATCTTTCGATCAGCGAACGCACGCGCATTCGCAATCGCGAGATTGGCTTCATCTTTCAGGCGTTTAACCTGATTGGCGACTTGACCGTGTACGAGAACGTCGAGTTGCCATTGACCTATCGTGGGACGAGTTCGAGCGAGCGCAAACAGAAAGTACAGAACGCGCTCGAACGCGTGGGCATGGCGCACCGTTTGCGGCACTACCCCTCGCAACTCTCCGGCGGTCAACAGCAGCGTGTCGCTGTGGCGCGCGCCCTGGTCGGCGATCCGCTGATCCTGATGGCCGACGAGCCGACTGGAAACCTGGACTCGAAAAACGGCGAAGCGGTGATGGAGCTGCTGCGCGATCTGCACCGCAACGGCGCGACGATCTGCATGGTTACGCACGACCAGCGATATGCGAACTTCGCGGAGCGCACCATTCATTTGTTTGACGGACGCATTGTGGAAGAGACGCAGGAAGCGCACGTTGGCGCCAACTAAGGGTCTCATCGAACCTGCTCCTGCGCCAACTGAGCGCCGCGCTAATGCAGCGCTCCTGCACGTGATGGCTTTTTTGGCCCGGTGGAGCTTTCGTCTTGGGTGCCGCGCCCTTTGTGATTTTCAAGCAGTGCGGGTTTAGAGTCGACTTCCGCCGAGACCGTTACTCTTGAGCCCGGCCCGCAAGCCATTTGGCGGCAGCAACTCACCAGGGAGGACCCATGCAATCGATCTGGCAGGATGTCCGGTTCGGCTTTCGCATGCTGTTGAAACACCGCCTGGTTTCGCTGGTGTGCGTGATCGCGCTGGCGCTTGGCATTGGCGCCAACGCAGCGGTGTTCAGCCTGGCCGAGGCATTCCTCGTGCACCCGGTGCCGTTCGAGAACGGGAACCGGATCGTGGCGCTGATCGATGCACACACGCGGAAGAGCGGCGCCGGCTTCGGTGACCAGGACTTCGTTCCGATTGCGCCTGCCACCTATTTCGACTGGAAGAAAGAAGCGCGCTCTTTCGACCAGCTCACCGCGTATGCGTGGATTGAAGTCAACCTGACCGGCGATCGTGAGCCCCAAAAATTGCAAGCCTTCCGTGTGCCGGCGAACTTTTTCGATACGATCGGCGTGCACCCGCTCATGGGGCGCGTGTTCCTTCCGGAGGAGGAGGAAGCCGGCAAGGAGCAGGAGATTATTCTTGGGCACGCACTGTGGGAGCAGCGCTATGCCTCGGACCCGAACATTCTGGGCAAAAACGTAAAGGTGGACGGCAAGAGCTTTACAGTTGTCGGTGTGATGGCCAAGGGGTTTGACTACCCGATGCCGGCGGAAGCGTGGCTTCCGATGTACTTTGACACGAAGGAGCGCTTGCGGCGCGACAACCGCTGGCTCTGGGTGTTGGGGCGCCTCGTGCCGGGTGTTTCTTTCGCGGAGGGCGCCGCCGAAATGCAAGCCATCGCGCAACGCCAGGCACAAGCCTATCCGGACACCGACAAAGCCTTCGAACTTCGGCCGATGGAGCTGCGGCAATTCATGACCGGAGATTTGACGCGGCAATACACGCTGCTGCTGCTGGGCGCGGTCGGATTCGTATTGTTGATTGCGTGCGCCAACGTCGCAAACGTGCAATTTGCGCGCGTGACCGGGCGTGCCGGGGAGTTCGCGGTGCGCACGGCGCTGGGCGGAAGCCGCTGGCGCGTCGTGAGGCAATTGCTGATCGAAAGCATTCTGTTGTCACTGGCGGGCGCGATCCTGGGACTATTCCTGGCGCAGTGGGACATCGACATGATCCTCGCGCACATGCCACCGGACGTGGCCAAGTTCGTGGCCGGGTGGAAGACGATTCGGTTGGATTCCGGTGCGTTTCTTTTTGCGTTGGGAGTTTCCGTGGTCAGCGGCGTTTTGTCGGGCATCGCGCCCTCGCTACTGAGTTCGCAGACGAATGTGACCGATACGCTGAAGGAAGGCGGGCGAGGCTCGACGCTGGGGCGCGGGCGCCATCGCTTGCGTACGGCGCTGGTGGTTGCGGAGGTTTCGCTGGCTCTCGTGCTGCTGGTTGGCGCAGGTCTGCTGGTGCGAAGCTTTCAAGGGCTGTTGTTGGTGAACGAGAGCTACTCGCCGCAAACATTGCTGATTATGAATATGACGCTTCCGGAGACGCAGTACGGCAAAGCGCCCGAGCGGTTAACCTTCCACGAGCAGGTGCTGCAGCGACTGGCGGCAATTCCCGGAGTGCAAACCGTCGGGCTTGCGACGCACGTTCCTTACGCGGACGGCGGAGGCATCTCGACGCTTGATTTCTCGATCCAAGAGCGCCCGCTGACGCAACGGGATGAATCGCGGGACGCTATCGTGGAGACGACATCGCCGAGTTATTTCAGCGAGATGAATATCGGGCTGCGCGATGGCCGCTTTCTAACAGATGCGGATGGAGCGGAGTCACCCAAGGTTGCGGTGGTGAGTGCGAGCCTCGGGCGGCGGTATTTCGGCGGCGAGAATCCTTTGGGGCGGCATATCAAGATCGGAAAAGCGGATTCGGACGAGCCGTGGATGACGGTCGTCGGCGTAGTCAGCGACCTGCACTACAGCTGGGTCGTGAAAGAGGACGTTCCAACGCTTTATCGTCCGTACCGGCAAACCCCGCCGGTCTATACAACGCTGGTGCTGCGGACAAACGGCGATCCGATGAAATTTGTTTCCGCGGCGCGGGCGCAGATTGCGGCGATCGATCCGAATCTGCCGATGTACAACATCAAGGCGATGGACATAGCAATCACGGAGTCGATCATCGGGATCGCATATGTGGCGACAATGATGGCGGTGCTGGGCGTTATCGCGCTGGCGCTAGCATCGGTGGGGATCTTCGGGGTGATGTCGTATTCGGTGAGCGAACGGACGCACGAGATCGGCATACGGATGTCGCAGGGTGCGCAAACAAAAGACATTCTATCGCTTGTGCTGCGCGGCGGCTTGTTCATGACCTTGCTGGGTTTGGTGATCGGACTGCCGATTGCGTTCGTGCTGGCGCGAACCATGTCAGCGCTGCTGTTCAACGTACAAGCGGCCGATCCGGTCTCCTTCATTGTTTTGCCCCTGGTGCTGGTTGCGGTGGCGGCGCTGGCTTGTTATCTGCCGGCGCGACGCGCGGCACAGATGGATCCGTTGAGGGCGTTGCGCCACGAGTGAGCAAACCCCGTACGGCTTGCCCCACCTCGGTGTATTCGTGGGAGTGTGAACGGAAAGGATTTGCAGGACAAGCGTTCTTGTAATTGCATAAAAACAAACGGCTTCACTTTTCGGGAAATTTTCAATCCATTGACGGTGGAAGTCTGGGAGAAGCCCCGACGAGCGGCGATGACGAAGATCAATCTATTCTTGTGTTACCAGAAAGTTATCTTTAGGTCAAGGTATTTATTGCTTTGGCTGAAAGAATTTTGTTGTTGGACCCCATTGGTATGAGCCGAACGATTCAAGATTTTCGGTATGCGGTGCGCATGCTGGCCGCGTGGCCGGGATTTACGCTTACCGCGGCGCTCACGCTGGCGCTTGGGATCGGTGCCAACGCGGCCATCTTCAGTGTTGTCAACGCGGTGCTGTTGAAGCCGCTCCCCTTCCCGGAGCCCGAACGACTGGTGCAAATCGAGGACCGGCACGCGGGGTGGGCATCGACGCACTTCACGTACGCAAACTTTGCGGATTTCGAGCGGCAAACTCACACGCTGGAGGAGTTGGCAGCTTACCGGCCGTGGCTGTTTACCCTGAGCGGAGGTGGAGAGCCAGAGAACGTCGACGGGTACCGAGTGTCGGCAGCGTTCTTCCAAGCGCTTGGAGTGCGGCCGTTGCTAGGGCGGATTCTTTCGGCAGACGACGACCGGGCAGGCGGGTCGTTTGTCGTGCTGAGTCAAGGGTTGTGGAAGAGGCGGTTCGGGTCAGACGCAGAAATCATCGGGAAGCGATGCAAGATCAATGGAGTTCCGAGCGAGATCGTTGGGGTGATGCCGGGGAGCTTTCGCTTTCCCGCCGATGCGAACTTGTGGATGCCGTTGGCGCTGGGCGACGAATTGCGCGCAAACCGGAGAGCTCACCTCTATACCGTAGTCGGGCGGACCAAGCCCGGCGTGTCGTTGGCTCAGGCGCGGAGCGAGGCTCGGGCACTGTCAGCGGCTATCGATACGGAGAATAAAGGAGTCGATCCGGATTGGTTGGCGTATCCGGCGGCGCTGCACGAGCGCTTGGTAGCCAATGTAAGGCTGCCCATTCTGGTTTTTTTCAGCGCGGTGGGATTTGTGCTGCTGATTGCTTGCGCTAACGTGGCGAACCTGTTGCTGGCTCGCGCTGCTGGGCGCGCCAAGGAGATTGGCGTTCGCGTGGCGCTGGGGGCGAGCAAAGGACGCATTCTGCTGCAATTACTTACCGAAAGCATCTTACTTGCGGCGATCGGCGGAGCGCTGGGAGTGATGATTGCGAGCTATGGGTTGCGGCTGCTGGTGCAGCTGAGTCCCGGAGATATTCCGCGGCTGCAGGATGCCGCGGTTGATTGGCGTGTGGTGGCATTCACGCTGGGTGTGACCGGGCTAACTGGCGTGGTGTTCGGGCTGGCGCCAGCGTTTCAGGCGTTTCGAGTGGATTTGCAGACGGCGCTGCGGGAGACGCGGCGGAGTTGTTCAGGTGCGGCCAGCTCGCGATTGCGGAGTTCGCTGGTGGTGGCAGAGATTGCGCTCGCGATGGTGTTGCTGGCCGGTGCGGGCTTGCTGACGAATAGTTTTGTGCGCTTGCTAAGCGTGCCGCTGGGATTCAATCCTTCAAATGTGCTGAGCATGGAGCTTTTCTTGCCGGAGGCTACAGAATCGTCTTGGGATCAGCGGACAACGGAGACGTTGGCGGCGATTTTGAAGCGAGTGAGCGAGGTTCCGGGGGTGCAGTCGGCAGGCTTGGTGAACTCGTTGCCGATCTCGGGCGGCGCTTCGACGGATTTTGAAATTGTTGGACGACCTGCGGTGCGGAGCGGGGACGAGCCTGAGGCCGACATTCGCGTGATCGATCCGGGGTATTTGCGCACGATGCAAATCCGTTTGTTAAAGGGGCGGGAGTTTACGGCGCGGGATTCGGCGGACGCACCGAAAGTCATGCTGATCAACCAGACGATGGCGAACACGTTTTGGCCGGGGGAAGATCCGCTTGGCAAGCGCGTGACCATGAAGGATTGGGGCCCGCCATTGACGGGAGAGATTGTGGGCGTCGTGGCCGACGTTAAGCCGAACGGGCCTGAGGCATCGGTGGGGTCGATGATTTATTGGGCTTATCCACAGTTCCCGTCCCTTTTTAATTATTTAGTGGTGCGGACGATTGGAGAGCCTACGAGCGTCTTAGCGGGGATCAAGAGCCAGGTGCGGGCGGTGAATGCGGACCAGCCGGTGTCGCAGGTGCGAACCATGGAGCAGGTGTTGGGGGAGTCGCTGGCTCAGCGCCGATTTAGTTTGGTTTTGATCGCCGTGTTTGCGGCCGTGTCGCTTCTGCTGGCCGCGGTTGGCGTGGCTGGACTGATGGCGTTTATGGTGGCGCAACGAACGCAGGAGATGGGGATTCGAATGGCACTGGGGGCGCAGAGCGGCGATGTGTTTGGATTGGTGTTGGGGCAAGGACTAAGGCTGACGGCTTTGGGACTGGCGATTGGGCTTGCGGGAGCGTTTGGGCTGACACGTTTGTTGTCCAGCATATTGTTTGGAGTTGGACCAGGGGACCCCATCACTTTTGGCGCGGCGACGGTGGTGTTGATTGGCGTGGCGTTTCTTCCTTGCTACCTTCCGGCGCGGGCAGCGACCCGGGTGGACCCGATGGTCGCTTTGCGCTACGAATAGAGGTGTGGATGCGGCGTTAGAACGCGCCGGAGACGCAAGTTGGCGAATTCCTAAGGAGAGCTTGTGGAACCTTTGATTCAGTTGCGAAATTTGGAGAAGTCAATCGAAGCCGGGCCGAATAAATTCTTTCTACTGCGGCGAGTGACGTTGGACATCTTTCCCGGCGAGTTTGTAACGATCATGGGGCCGTCGGGGGCAGGAAAGTCGACGCTGTTGAGCATTATCGGGATGCTGGATAGCTCGTGGACCGGCGAGTATTACTTCTTGGAGCAGGCGGTACACCGGTTGAATGTGAAGAGGCGGAACGAACTCCATAAGGCGAACATTGGGTTCGTTTTTCAGAGTTATCACCTGATCGACAACTTGACGGTGTTCGAGAATCTGGAGATCCCGCTTTCCTACAAGAATGTGCCGCACAAAGAACGCGTCAGCCTGGTTTGCGATGCGCTGGATAAATTCAACATTGTTGGGAAGAAGGATCTGTTTCCGAATCAGCTCTCGGGCGGGCAGCAGCAGCTTGTGGGTGTGGCGCGGGCGGTGATTCAGAATCCGAAATTAATTTTGGCGGATGAGCCTACGGGGAACCTGCACTCGGAACAGGGCGAGGAAATCATGCAGCTGTTTAAGCGGCTGAATGAGGCGGGGACGACGATCATTCAGGTTACGCATTCGGAGAGGAATGCGACGTATGGGAACCGGTTGATCCAACTCAAGGATGGGTGGGTGGTTAGCGAGAATGGGGTGGCGGCGGCAAGGAGTTGACACTCGATAGTTGAACGTCGAAGAAAGAAAAAGGCGAAGAAAGAGTTCACCACCAAAAGCGCAGAGAGTGCAAAGACGCGGAGGCCGGAACCAGCGGGATAGGAGAGGGCGATGCGAGAGTTGTGGCGAGATGTGCGATATGCGGCGCGGATGCTGGTGAAAAGCCCCGGGCTGACGGTGGTGGCAATCTTGACGCTGGCGCTGGGGATTGGCGCGAACACCGCGATCTTCAGCATGGTCAATTCCCTGCTGCTGCGGCCTTTGCCGGTGAAGGATGCGGAGCAGATCGTCGAACTGGCGTACCAACAGAAACAGGGGCCACTGCTCAGCGACTTTTCTGTGCCGGAATTCCAAGACATGCAGAATGAAGCTGGGGCGGCGTTCAGCGATGTGGTGGCATACCAGATCGAAGCCGGGGGCTTGACGATTGACCGGAAGACCGAGCCAATCATGGTCGACTGCGTGTCCGGGAATTTCTTTGCCGCGATGGGCTTGCAGCCTGAATTGGGACGTTTTATCACGCCCGGCGAAGGTGATCCGGCGATTATGACTCCGGTGCTGGTGCTTGGTTACAACTACTGGAGAACGCGGTTTGGTGCGGACCCGAACGTAGTCGGCAGATTGGTATCGTACAACGGAAGGCCGGTCACCGTGATCGGCGTGGTGCGAAAGGATTTCCACGGGCCGTTTACATTTCTAGACACACAGGGGTATCTGCCCCTGGGAATGGTGCTGGCGGACAGTGCTACCCCGCAGGATATGGTCGCCAATCGCGAGGTGCGGAACCTGACTTTGCTGGCGCGGCTGTGGCCGGGGATGGGAATCCAAGAGGCCGAGCCGGTGCTGAAGGTGCTGTCGGATCGTTTCGCGCGGGAATATCCAAAGAGCGAAGCGGGAGTGATGATCGAAGTGTTTCCCGAACGGCTTTCGCGGCCGCAGCCCGATCGCGACAACACGATGTTGAAGATTGCTACGCTATTTTTGATCCTGGCGGTGCTGGTGCTGCTGCTGGCTTGCGTAAACGTCGCTAATTTTTTGCTGGTGCGGGCAACCGTGCGGCAACGGGAAATGGCCATCCGCGCGGCGATGGGAGGATCGCGGGCACGGTTGATCCGGCAATTGTTGACGGAAAGCATTCTGCTGGCGTTTGGTGGAGGGTTGGCAGGCGTTGCGCTGGGTCTGTTTGCCAGCAGCTTTATGGGCTCGATTCATCTGGCAACGACGCTGCCAGCAGTGCTGGATTTTCAATTCGACTGGCGGGTATTTCTGTATGCATTTGGAGCGGCGCTGGCGACGGGGATCGGTGTGGGCATCGTGCCTGCGGTACGGGCCTCGAACGGGCACATGCTCGAAGTAATTCGCGAAGGCGGAAGAACGATGACCGCGAGCCGGAACTGGCTCCGTAGCGGGTTGGTGGTGGCGCAGGTGGGCGGGTCGCTCATGCTGTTGATTGTAGCGGGATTGATGACGAGGAGCCTGGGCCACGTGCGGCAACTGCGGCTGGGATTTGACCCTCGGGGAGTCTTGAACCTGACGTTGGACCCGAACGAGATTGGTTACAGTAAGGAGCAAGGGCGCGCGTTCTACAAAGAGGTGCTGGAGCGCATACGGAGGCTGCCGGGAGTGAAATCGGCCAGCGTGGCTTACACGGTGCCCATGGGTTACTTCAATACGGGAGATTCCGTGGAGGTACCCGGATATGAAATCGGCAAGGGTGAAGCGCCGCCCTACGCGTACTACAACATGGTAACACCACGATATTTCGAGACGCTCGGAATCGCGCTGGTGGAAGGGCGGGAGTTCGAAGCAACCGACGCAGAAGACAAACCTAGAGTGGCGATCATCAACCAGGGCATGGCAGAGAAGTTCTGGCCGAAGCAAAGCGCCATCGGACGCGAATTTAGGCTCGTGAGCGACCGCGCGCACAGTCTGAAGGTTGTGGGCGTGACGGAGAATAGCCGGACGACCCAACTGATTGGACCCGCGAGTCTTCCGTATTTCTACGTACCGTTCGCCCAGACGTATTCTTCCCTGGCGACCCTGCAAGTGCGCACGACCGGGGGTGCTCCGGAAGCGTTGGCTGGGAGTGTGCGGGAGCAAATCGCGTCGATCGCGCCGACGATGCCCATTTTTGATGTACGTCCGATGCTGCAGGGGTTGGACACGATCAATGGATTTTTGGTTTTCGAATTGGCGGCTGGACTGGCTGTGGCGCTGGGGTTAATGGGATTGATCCTGGCGGTGGTGGGTGTTTTTGGTGTGATCTCGTTTTCGGTGAGCCAGCGCACGCACGAGATTGGTATTCGGATCGCGCTGGGAGCGGAGTCGCGCAACGTCATGCGCATGATTCTGAGGCAGGGCGCGTTGATCATTGCCGTGGGGCTGACGCTGGGAATCGCGCTAGCGTTGGTGATGGCACGGCTAGTGGGAAACTTCTTGTCGGGTGTTAGTCCCTTCGATCCGCTGACGTATTCTTCGGTTTCGGCGTCGCTGGCGCTCGTGGCCATGCTGGCGTGCTACATCCCGGCGCGGCGAGCGACGCAGGTGGATCCGATGGTGGCGCTGCGGTACGAGTAGCAAGACGTTGGCGAGGCAAGCGAGCGGGCCGTCTCGGAAAGGCGGGCAGATGGTTTAATGGTTGGAATAGACTGGTAGGCGAGCTGATTGCGCGGTCGTGCTCGTGGTTCAGAACAGCGGATCTGTCGTTCTGCTCGGGAAGAGAATCGTTCGCTGCGATAGGAAATTTTAGGGCGCTACGCTTGCGAAGGCTGCGAGCGCCGCGGCAGGAACTTGCCGCGAGCAGCAGCTTGAGGATACAAAGTCGAAATGATCGCCTCGAATTGAATGAAAACTGCCAATATTCACCCGCACCGCGTCCTGATCGCCGACGATCAAGCTGATATTCGAGATGCGCTACGGCTTTTGCTGAAGCGCGAGGGTTACGAGACGCAGGGAGCGTCGTCGCCGAGCGAAGCGCTTGCCGCGGTGGAGGCGCGCGAGTTTGACGCAGTTTTGATGGACTTGAACTACGCGCGAGATACGACTTCGGGGCAGGAAGGCCTGGATTTGTTGCCGCGAATTCAGATGGTGGATGGGACGCTGCCAATCATCGTGATGACGGCGTGGAGCAGCGTGGAAGTGGCTGTGGAGGCGATGCGGCGCGGGGCGCGGGATTTTATACCCAAGCCTTGGGACAATCACCGGCTGCTTACGGTTCTGCGCACGCAGATCGATCTACGGCAGGCGTTGCGGCAGGCTTCGCGACTGGAAGCCGAGAATCGGTTGCTGCGGGCGGAGTCGCGGCCGACGATGATCGCGGAGTCGGCGGCGATGCGGCCGGTGCTGGATTTGATCGGGCGGATCGGCGTATCGGATGCGAACGTGCTGATCACCGGGGAGCACGGGACCGGGAAAGAGGTGGTGGCGCAGACTTTGCACACGCTGTCACCGCGGGCGAGTACGCCGATGGTAACCGTGAATGCCGGCGGGTTGTCGGAGGGTGTGTTCGAAAGCGAGTTGTTTGGGCACGTGAAGGGAGCGTTCACGGACGCGCGGGTGGATCGCGTAGGGCGATTCGAGTTGGCGGACAACGGGACGTTGTTTCTGGACGAAATTGCGAATGTGCCCCTGAAGCTGCAGGCAAAGTTGCTACGGGTTCTGGAGACGGGCGAACTGGAACGCGTGGGGTCATCAAGTACCCGGCGCGTGGATGTACGGGTGATTGCAGCTACCAACGTGGACGTGAATGCGGAGGCCGCAGCCGGGAGATTCCGGCAGGATTTGTTGTTTCGGTTGAATACGATCGAGATCCATTTGCCGCCACTTCGCGAGCGCCGCGAGGACATTGAGCTGCTGGCGCATCATTTTTTGAGGAATTACGCGCAGCGGTATCGCAAGACGATTTCGGGATTTGATGCGGTGGCGACGCAGCTGCTGCACGAGCATCCGTGGCCCGGGAACGTGCGGGAGCTGGATCACGCGGTCGAGCGCGGCGTGTTGCTGGCGACGGGACCACAGGTGCGGGCGGCGGATCTTGGGCTGCGAGCGGCCGCCGCGGGAAGCACCGCACGGCTGGAAGAGATGAGCCTGGACGAGGTCGAGCACCACTTGATTCAGCGCACGCTAGCGCGCTACGACGGGAACGTCAGCCAGGCAGCAAAGGCTCTGGGATTGAGCCGAAGCGCGATGTACCGGCGGCTGCAAAAACACGGCTTAGAATGACGCGGTTGACCTACGAACGCCGCATTCACCTCTTGGCGGTCGCGGCGGGTCTGCCTGGCTCTGCCATTGCGCTTATCCTGCTGTGGACGGGCGATTATAGTTCCCGAACTGCGTGGACGCTCGGCCTGCTCATCGTCAGTTTATGGTTGGGCTTTGCGATTTCCTTGCGGCACCGTGTGGTGTTTTCCCTGCAAACTCTTTCCAACCTGCTGGCGGCGCTGCGCGAGGAGGATTTTTCCGTCCGCGGGCGAGACGCGCAGCGGGACGACGCCATGGGCGAGGTGATGATTGAAGTCAATGCGCTGAGCGAGACGCTTCGCGAGCAACGATTGGGTGCGCTGGAAGCCACCGCACTGCTGCGCACGGTGATGGAAGAGATTGAAGTGGCGATTTTTACGTTCGACAACGAAACGAAGCTGCGGCTGGTAAATCGTGCGGGCGAGCGCTTGTTGGCTCGCCCCCTTGAGAGGCTGCTGGGATTTACGGCCGGAGAGCTGGGACTTGGCCAGTGCTTGGAAGGCGAGGTGGCTCGAACGATGGAGCTTAGTTTTCCAGGGGGCTCGGGGCGCTGGGGAATGCGGCGCGGATCGTTTCGCCAGGCTGGGTTGCCGCATCACCTGGTGGTCCTGAGCGACCTCAGCCGGGCGTTGCGGGATGAGGAACGCCAAGCTTGGCAACGGCTGATTCGGGTGATGGGTCACGAGCTGAATAACTCACTGGCGCCGATACAATCGGTGGCGCAGAGCTTGGAGAGCGGGCTGCAGTCGATCACTAGCGCTCCAGAGTCCCAGATTGGGCCGACTGCCGGGATACTGGACGACATGCGGCAAGGGTTCGGCATCATTCGGTCACGTACGGAGGCGCTAGGGCGGTTTATGGCGGCGTACTCGCGACTTGCGCGCTTGCCATCGCCAAAGCTGGCGCCTGTGGATGTTCGCCAGTGGATCTTGCGAGTAGCGAAATTGGAGACGCGGGTGAAGCTGAAGTTTGAAGAAGGGCCAGATGTGATGATCTCGGGAGATGCCGATCAGCTGGAGCAACTGCTGATCAACCTGGTGCACAATGCCGCGGACGCGGTGCAGGAAAATGGCGGGGCGGCGAGTATTGGGTGGTCGCGGCAGGATTCTTTCTTGAATGTGTGGGTTGCGGATGAGGGACCCGGGATTTCGAACACCGCGAACTTGTTTGTTCCGTTTTTTACGACGAAACAAGGTGGGACGGGGATCGGCTTGGTGCTCAGCCGGCAGATTGCCGAGGCGCACGGCGGCACGTTGACGCTGGAGAACCGGCGAGATAGGAAGGGATGCGAGGCTCGACTGCGGCTACCTTTGTGAAATTGCGCACAACTCTAGCGGATCGGTACCATTACTCGCTAGCGAAGCTTCTTGAGATCGAAACCGACGTTGACTGTCTTGGCGTCCGGGGTCGTCACCTCGACGACGATCTCATCCGACCCCACCGCTTTGGCGTCGAATTCCAGCCACACCGTTTGGCCATCCAATGTAGCTGAGGAAGCTTTCGTTGCCGACGAATACACCGGTTTATTATGGACAGACCGCGCGTCAATCACTTTCCCGTGTTGCTTTACCGCGAACTGAAAGCTCTGCCAAAAGTTCTCGGGACGGAGTGTAGCCCGCTGCCCGCCTGTAGCCGGTGGTACTTGCGAGCTGCGTTCGGCTTGCGGATAGGCGGCGGGTAACATCAGCCGGATGCGTACTATGACTGTGTCGCCTCGCTGTTTGTATGCTTGTAGCGCCTGCTGCTCCGAATAACCGCTCAAGTTTTGTCGGGATTGGTCGAGTACCTGCGCGAATGGCGTAAGTACCTCGATCTCAGCCACGTGGGGGCCTTGTTGGGTACCCTCGACGACCTGCTTCGAATACGGAGAGAGGAATTCGGCCGTTGCCTGATCATTCCTTTGACCAAGAGTCCAGGCGTCATGCACGGCAACAGGACTCAGCGGGACCTCGTATGCGTGCAAAGGCGCAGACAAGGAAACGATACCAGCGAACGCCAACAAGCCGCTGAGACCGACTTTTGATCTTCGAGCTAGCCCGGCGGTATCTTTCATTGCTTCGATTGGATGCCCCAAGTCGCTGAAATGGATTTTGGTAAGGGTATCTATGTAGAAGGTGGTGCCCGAAGTTCCGAGGAAGTACTAGGTGGACGGTTGATAAATAGCAGGTGTCTGCAAGGATGGCAAAAGTCCTTAGGAGTGTGCGCGATGCGTGTATTTCGGAGTGTGCAAAAGTTGCTGCTGAGGCGAAAAAAAAACATAAACCTGCCCTAAAGGCCAGGCTGTAATCCTTTAACAATTGGACACTTAGGAGCGGCAACGGTTGGCCATCGGCGTGCGTTGTTTGGGTTACGTCATGCAAACAAGGAGTACAGACAGCCTGACGGCGCCGGTGCCGCCGGAAGCGTTGGCCGGTTCGAAGCCGGAGGACGCCACACCGAAATGGCGCGAGCGCGTGGCCGCTCTTAAGAATGTTCCGCCGATCTTTCGCATGGTTTGGGAAGCGGCGCCTGGAGTCATCACCAGCAGTCTCGTTTGCCGAATTTTAGTCGCTTTGATACCGCTGGCCGCCTTGGCAGTCACGCGCGTGATCGTGAACGACATCGTCGATTTCAGGTCGCAGCGAAATGCCCTTCCACACAATTTTTGGTGGCTCGTAGGCTTGGAGTTCGCGCTGGCTGGAGTGGCGGCGGGAATCCTTGTTCGCCTGGTCAATTTCTCCGAAATCGTGCTGGCCGACAAGTACAGCAAGCACATCAGCACGAGAATCATGGAGCACGCGTCGCGCCTAGATCTTACGTCGTTCGAAGATCCACTGTTTTACGACAAGATGGAGCGGGCGCGGGTGCAGGGCACCGACCGCATCGTGATGATTCAATCGACGGGCCAGTTGGTCCAGCAACTGGTGACCACGATGAGCCTTGCGGGTGGCATTATTTTCTTGTCGCCCTGGATCCTGGCGGTGCTCATCGTCTGCGTGATTCCCGCGTTTCTCGGGGAAACCCACTTTGCATTTAAGGGTTATTCACTGAATTTCAAGCAAACGCCGGCGAAGCGTGAGATGGATTATCTCCGAATCGTGGGTGGCAGCAAGGAAAGCGCAAAAGAACTGAAGCTTTTTGGATTGGCCCCCTTTCTGGTGGGTCGCTACACGAAACTTTCGAACGAACTGCACACGCAAAACGTTGCATTGGCGAAACGCCGGTTGTGGGTCGGGGCGGCGTTCACACTGCTTGGGGCGCTTGGGTACTACGGAAGCTACGCGTTTGTCATTTATAAGACGGTCACGGGAAAGCTGGATATCGGAACCTTCACGTTCATGACGGGCGCGATCGCGCTCGCCAGCTCGAATATCCAAGCGGTGTTTACGACGTTTTCTACCATCGCGGATCAAGCGATGTTCATCACCGACCTGCTGGACTTCTTCAACCTCAAGCCGCGCGTCTACTCCAAGCCCAATGCGCTACCCGCTCCGCGCCCAATTCGTCAGGGGTTCGAATTCCGGGATGTTTCGTTTGCCTATCCCGGGCAGAGCCGGTTGGTGTTGAGCAATGTCAGCTTCCGGCTGCAACCGACCGAGCGCATCGCGCTGGTTGGAGAAAACGGGCAAGGCAAGACAACCATCGTGAAGCTGCTGACGCGTTTGTACGATCCGACCGGCGGTCGAATTCTGCTGGACGGCGTGGACCTGCGGGAATACCAGGTTGAAGACTTGTGGAAGGAAATCGGCGTCATCTTCCAAGATTTCATGCGCTACGACATGACCGCCGCAGAAAACATCGCGATCGGCCGGATTGAAGATCAAGACAATGTCTTTCGCGTGCGTTCCGCGGCGCAAAAGAGCCTAGCCGAACAAGTGATCCGCAAGCTCCCTAAGGGTTACGACCAAATTCTGGGGCGACGATTTGAGGGCGGCGTGGATCTCTCTGGCGGAGAGTGGCAGAAGATTGCGCTCGCGCGTGCCTATTTGCGCGATGCGCAGGTGCTGATTCTCGACGAACCGACGGCAGCGCTCGACGCTCGGTCAGAGCATGAGGTGTTCGAGAGGTTTGCGGAATTGACCAAGGGGAAAATGGCACTGCTCATATCGCACAGGTTCTCAACGGTGAAAATGGCGGATCGGATCCTGGTCCTGGAAAATGGACGGATCGCCGAGCAAGGACCTCACGACCAGCTTTTGCTGGACAAAGGACGTTACGCGGAAATGTTTGAATTGCAGGCGGCAAGTTACCGATAACGAGGACGACAGATGGCTACACAACAACATCCTGCTTTTGATCCGAATCACCCTTTGCCTTCGAACGGCGCGCTACGAAACTCCGGGTGGAAGAAAGACTACTGCGGCTCGGCGGCGAAGCGTGGAGATGTTCACTATGGCCAGCTGTGGCTCGGCGCTGTTCTCGAAGCACAATCGTGGAAGGTCCGGGATGACAAAGGCCGCGCCCCTGGATTCGAAGCGAAGTGGGAGCGAACCAAGGAATCGATCGAGACGAAGATGCAGGTTTTGCGCACTTTGACTTCGTCGGAAAACCAGCTGGAAGGTGACGCGGAAATCCTGTTGGGCAATTCCACCGGCCTTCGCCAAAGCCTGCAACAGACGAAGCTGCCGATGCGTAAAGCTGGAGAGTTGCCTCAGGTCCAATCCGCCGAATGGACAAGCCTGCCGCGGGCGTATGCAGCGGTGGCGAGTTACCTACAAGCGGCCGGATACGAGTTCGACGAGCAAACCTTCGAGCAGTACTTCACCGCGATTCAAGAATCGGTCGCGTTTGAGATGCGGGAGCTATGGCAACTGCGAGCGTTCGCCAAGATGGTGCTGCTGGAGTCAGTGGCCGCTCTGGTAGACCGGATAGACGTCGCGGCGGGCACGCGGCCTGCGGAATCGAAAGAAGCCTTGGAGGCGTCCCCGGCCAGCTCTTTCGGCTCGCCGAGTCTCTCTACCCTGATCGCTAGCATGCGGCGCATCGATGGCGCGGATTGGAATGAGCTCTTCGAGCGCGTTAATGCGGTCGAGCAGATACTTCAAAGTGATCCGTGCGATGCCTACGCGTCCATGGATTTCGAGAGCCGGGACCACTATCGCCAAACAATTGCCCAACTAGCGAAGCGTGCCGAAGCAAACGAGCAAGAGGTGGCGCGCAAGGCAATCGAGTTGGCGCGTCCGATTCACGCTTCACCCAACCTGCGCGTAAGGGAACGTCAATCGCATGTCGGCTACTACCTGGCGGGCGATGGCCGAAAAGAGCTTGAGCGCGCGATTGGGTACCGGCCGACGTTGGCAGAGCGAGCGCAGCGGCTCCTGAAACGGTGGCCGGATTTTTCATACATTTTGGGAATCGAAATTCTAACCCTGGCAATTATGGCTGCCGTTGTACTGGGCGCTAAACCCAAAGTCTCCGGGTGGATCGTGGTTGCCCTGTTCTTGTTGCCGGCGGCGGAGTGTGCGGTGGCCTTGATGAATCAACTGGCCACGACGCTGTTTCAGCCGAAGGCGTTGCCGAAACTCAATTTCAGCAAGGGCGTTCCTGCTGAATTCACAACCATGGTGGTTGTGCCGACATTGCTGACCAGCGAAGAGCAGATGGGCCGCGCGGTGCGAGACTTGGAGATTCGATTCCTGGCCAACAGGGACGCGAACATCCACTTTGCTTTGCTGACCGATCCACCGGATGCGGGGCAACAGTTTGACGACAAAGATAAATTGGCCGATCAGTGCTCGCATTTAATCGAGGCCATGAACGCAAAGTATGCGGCCGAGGGAAAGGGATCGTTTTTCCTGTTCCACCGCCATCGCGCGTACAATCCGTCGGAAGGCATCTGGATGGCGTGGGAGCGAAAGCGCGGGAAATTGCTGGACTTCAATAAGTTGCTGGTGGGAACCAGTGATAATTTTCCGGTCAAGGCTGGGAATCTTTCCATTTTGTCGTCGGTGAAGTATGTCATTACGCTGGACTCCGACACGCAATTGCCGCGAGACGCGGCCCATCGACTCGCCGGAGCGATCGCACATCCATTGAACCGCGCGGTGGTCGACTCGGAAACAAATACCGTGGTTGAGGGATACGGAATTCTCCAGCCACGAGTGGACATCAGCATTCAGTCGGCTAGCCGGTCGCGACTGGCTTCCATCTTTTCGGCGGACGCGGGCTTTGACATCTACGCTCGCGCCGCTTCGGACGTCTATCAAGACTTGTTTGATGAAGGCAGTTTCACGGGTAAAGGGATCTATGAAGTCGAAACTTTTCAGCAGGTACTCGAGCACCGTTTCCCGTGCAATACGATTTTGAGCCATGACATGATCGAGGGCGCGTATGCGCGCGCAGGCTTGGTGTCCGACATCGAAGTCGTGGATGACTACCCGTCGCACATGAGCGCGTTCAGCCGCCGCAAACATCGATGGGTACGCGGCGACTGGCAGATTATTTTTTGGTTGCTGCCGCGCGTGCCGGACTTTTTCGGTAAGTCGGTGCGTAACCCGCTTTCGGTGATTTCGCGCTGGAAAATCCTGGACAACTTGCGCCGGAGCCTTACGGAGATCGCAACGTTCGTTATGTTTCTCGGAGGATGGCTGCTTTTCCCGGAAAAAGCACTGTATTGGACGCTAGCGACGCTGGCGGTGATTGCCCTCCCCACGTACTGGCAGTTCGCGATGTCGATCCTGCGCGGAGGACGGGCGCTTTTTACGAGCATCTTCTGGAAAAACTGGGGCGCGGATTTCGGCATTTCTCAGGCGAACTTGTTTATGCGCATTGCTTCGCTTTGCCACCAGAGCCTTATCACGCTCGACGCGATTGTGCGGTCAGTTGTACGCATGACGATGACACACGAAAGGCTTCTCGAGTGGGAAACTGCGGCGGAAGCGGAGAGCAGCTACGGGAAAAAGAGCCCAGTTGAAACTTACCTGCAAGCAGTACCGTGGCTGACTTTTCTCATTGGCTTATTTATCGCCATCGAGCGGAAAGAGGCATTTCTTGTCGCTCTGCCTCTGTTGATTCTGTGGGGCTTGTCCAAGCCGATCGAGCAGTGGTTCGACCTGCCAGCCCGGACAGAGGACACAAAGATCGACGCGGAAAACAAGGCTTTGCTTCGCTTGTCGGCATTGCGCACCTGGCGGCTGTTCCGGGAATTTAGCACCGCTGAAGAGAACTGGCTGATTCCGGACACGATTCAAAAACCTGAGGCGCTGGTCCTCCATCGAATTTCGACGACCAATCTCGGACTGCTTCTCAACTCGCGCTTGGCTGCCGTGGACCTTGGTTTTCTCACGGTACCGGAGTTTGTAACCGACACCGAGAGAACGTTTGACTCCATTGACCGCATGCCCAAGATGAACGGGCAGATGTACAACTGGTACGACAATTTCACGCTGGAAGCGGTCAAGCCGCGGTTCATTTCTGCCGTGGATAATGGCAACCTGGTTTGCGCCCTGTGGACCGTTAAACAGGGTTGTCTGGGCGCGATCCACGAGCCAATTTTCCGTCCAGAGATTTTGCAAGGCGTTCGAGATCACCTCGACACAATTGAGGGTTTGTTCACCGCTGAGGGCCAGGACGATTCTCTATTGGCTGCAGTGCGGGAAATGAAACAGCGCGTCGGCTCACTAGGTACTTCCCCGGCTACTTGGCTGGAAGGCCTGACCGGGTGCGAACGCGTGATCGTCGCGCTCGCAAAGAAGCTGTCGTCCGACGCGATCGAGAGCGAGGCAAGGTGGTGGGTTTACGAATTGCGCTTGCGGATCTCGCACCTGGAAAGCCTGGTGTACGACTTTGCGCCATGGCTGCAACCGCAATTTGCGAAGTGCTGCTCGGATCCGGCCATTCTGCAGATCATTCAGCCGGAAAAGCTGACTCTGGAGGCATTGCCAAAAATCTGCCATACACTCGACCAGAAGATCTGGCGGGTGCTCGAAGAGGGGGGTTCCAACATCGAATCGCGTTCGGCGCTGCAACTCTTGCGATCGGCGGTAATGAGGACCAGCAGCATTGCCAAGAGCATCACGACGCGCCTGGAGCGGCTCGCGGAGCGCGGGGACGCGCTGGCCAAGAGCATGGATTTCAAATTTTTCCTCGATCCGAAGAAAAAATTGCTGTTCACCGGCTATAACGCGGAAGAGGGGAAATTCACTCCGAGCCACTACGACCTTCTGGCATCCGAAGTGCGAGCAGGCGTTTTTGCGGCGATTGCAAAGGGCGAAATTCCCCAGGAAAGCTGGATGGCGCTTGAGCGCCGGATGACCAGCTATGAAAACGAGCACGTGTTGCTGTCGTGGACAGGAACCATGTTCGAATACCTGATGCCACTGTTGTGGATGAAGACCTATCCGAATACGATTTTGGACCAAACCACGCGAGGCGCAATACGCGCCCAAAAGAAATACGCGGCGCTCCACTCGATTCCGTGGGGCCTCTCGGAGGCATCGTGCTCCAAGATCAATAGCGCGGGTCACTACCACTACGAAGCGTTCGGCGTCCCTGGATTGGCGGTGAGCCGCGACCTATCTCGCGATCTGGTTGTCTCACCTTACTCGTCGTTCCTTGGCTTGCTTGTGGACTTCAAGAGTGCATTGGAGAATATTCGGCAATTGAAGGAACTCGGGCTGCTGGGCACGTACGGGTTCTACGAATCAGCGGATTTCACGCCCTCGAGGCTCAGCACGGGCAATAAATTTGAGATTGAGCGGTGCTGGTTAGCACATCACCAGGGCATGAGCTTGATGTCGGTCGCGAATCTTTTGTGCGACGGGTCATCGCAAAGGCGCTTCCACGCGGAACCCATGGTCGCTGCGACCGAACGCCTTCTCCATGAAAAGGCTCCGCGCACCTCACAGTTTGAGGTTTCCGGCGCAGCCGAAGACCTGGGGGCGGAAACTGAAGGTGGGAAGGAAACAGCAAAAGCGGGGCAGGAAAATTGGGGAGTCGCTCCGAAACTCAACACCGCGGCGTGACGATCATCATACACAGTAGCGTACTACACAATCCACTGTATTGCTGAAAGCAGGATACGCGCCTTAACTAGTTGAAGAAGCGTCGCCGCCGGTGACTTGCTCACCGGCGGCCCGACCCTTCCGACTGCAGAAGATCAGCAGTCATTCACCCAGAACACTAGGTGCATCATGGCTACTTCGAAACCCGCCCTTAGCGGCAACGTACCTGCCAAAGCGCCACGAATCATCGGCGAAAACGACAAACAGCGGTTTGATCAGGCGATTCATCGCCGCGTCTCCGAGCGCGCGTATCTTCTATATGAGGCTTCCGGACGCGGACATGGCAACCATCACGCTCATTGGCTGCAGGCGCAAAGTGAAGTGCTGCAACGAGGACTGGAGGTCCGCGAATCGGGAAGCTGGTTATCTATCAATGCTTCACTCCCCGACGTCGCGAGTGACGATATTGAGGTCTACCTGGAACCGGATCGTGTAATTGTTCGGGCAGAAAAAAGTCAAACTGTTCAAAACGCGGAATCCCAGACGCAAGGACTCACGCAACCAGAGATTTTTCTGGTTGAAGACCTCCATTCCGAAGTTGATCCGACAACCGCCAGCGCCGCGTTCAAAGATCAAAGATTGACTTTAATGGTAAAAAAGCGCTATCCAATCACAACCGCGTTGCTGAATGAATCGACAACACAACGCTAACAACTCATATTGATCAGGCATAGTGGCTTTCGCGGATGAACGACTACCAGCCTATTCGCCCGTGTGCTTTGGGGCCGACTCTCGACCGCAGCGGAACATGGCAGTTCGTGGTGTGGGCGCCGCTGCGCAAGAAAGTCGAACTCCATTTACAGTCCGAGCGCAATCGATACTTGCCGATGGAGCGCGACGAGCTTGGGTATCATCGTGCTGTCGCCGACGAAGCTACTGTGGGGTCAAGATATTTCTATCGCCTCGATGGCGGTTCCGAGCGCCCGGATCCGGCGTCCCGTTTTCAACCGCAGGGCGTGCATGGCTTGTCAGAAGTGGTTGACCCGAGCGGCTTCCCATGGACCGACGATGGCTGGAAGGCTCCCTCGCTCGAAGAGAGCGTTTTCTACGAACTTCACGTTGGCACGTTCACGAGAGACGGCACTTTTGCCGCCGTGGTTCCGCATCTCGACCGACTCGCCGATCTCGGCGTTACGACCATCGAGCTGATGCCCATTGCGCAATTCCCCGGAACTCGGAACTGGGGATATGACGGCACGTTTCCGTTTGCAGCGCAAAACAGCTATGGTTCGCCGCGCGATCTGCAGAAGTTCGTAGACACGGCTCACGCGAGGAACCTGGCTGTGGCGCTCGATGTCGTTTACAACCATCTTGGCCCCGAAGGCAACTATCTATCGGAATACGGGCCTTATTTCACGGATTACTACTGCACACCGTGGGGAGCGGCGCTAAATTTTGACGGCGCCCATAGCGATGAAGTCCGGTTTTTTTATATTCAGAGCGCACTATACTGGTTGGAGCACTTTCACATCGACGCTCTCCGGCTCGACGCAATTCACAGCATTTATGATGCGAGCGCCTTTCCCTTTTTAGCGGAACTGTCGACTGCGGTAAGCACGCTATCCAAACGCCTTGGACGAAAAATCCCCTTGATCGCAGAAAGCGATCTGAATGACGCGCGGACAATCTCCCCTATTGAACAAGGGGGAATCGGGATGGACGCGCAGTGGAGCGATGACTTCCACCATTCCGTGCACACATTGCTGACGCGGGAAAGTTCGGGCTACTACGCCGATTTTGGCGACGTCCATCACCTGGCGACGACGCTGAAAAATGGCTGGTACTATTCCGGGCAATACTCGCGGTATCGACAGCGCAGGCATGGCAACACTCCGCCGCACTGCGGCAGCAAGCGGTTTGTTGTCTGCAATCAGAACCACGATCAAGTTGGAAATCGCGCAATGGGTGAGCGCCTAAGCAGCCTGGTCAGTTTTGAGAGTTTGAAGCTGGCGGCGGGCATTACCGTGCTCTCTTCCTTCGTAACCCTCTTGTTTATGGGCGAGGAGTACGGCGAAACGGCCCCCTTTCTGTATTTCACGAGTCACGGCGATCCACAGCTTGCCGAGGCAGTTCGGCGAGGCCGCGAAGCCGAGTTCGCAAAGTTTAGATGGCAAGGAGCTGTGCCCGATCCGCAAGCTGAATCTACTTTCGCCGCCGCAAAACTGAATCAAGCCCTCGGAGGCCAGGAACCTCATCGTACCTTGCAGCGCTTCTACAAAATGCTGCTGCATTTCCGGCGCAATCGGAAATTGGCTGAGGCGCAGCAAATCGTGGTGACCGAATACCCCGCTGAGCAGGCGTTGTTGTTGGCGTTGCGTGCGGCGGGCCCGGCTCTTCTCGCCGGTCTATTCCATTTTGGCGACACTCCGGCGACACTTACGGTGCAGCTTCCAACCGGTACATGGGAAAGCAAAATTGACTCCTCTGACCCCGAGTGGTTAGGGCAAGGGGCGTCACGCCCGAATCTGCTCGTGAGTGGCACTATTCAAGTGCCCATGCAGGCGCGATCGTTCGTCTTACTGGAGCGTTCGAGCCCGCTTTTGGAATGATCGATGCCCACGCCGCCCAAAGCACTTGTTTCCGCCACCTACCGATTGCAATTCAACAAGGACTTCACGTTTCAAGACGCCTCGAAAATCATCGACTATCTTTCTGAACTTGGCATAACGCACGTATATGCTTCGCCGATTTTTAGCAGCAGGCGCGGCAGCACTCACGGCTATGACGTGACGGACCCAACGCGTCTCAACCCAGAGCTGGGGACCGAGGCAGACTTCGCCGTTTTTCAGGACAAGCTTCGCGAGCGCAAGTTGGGATTGATTCTGGATATTGTGCCGAATCACATGTCGGCCAGCAGCGAAAACTCATGGTGGATGGACGTGCTCGAGTACGGCCCGGATTCCGCTTATGCGTCTTACTTCGACATCGATTGGCATCCACCTTCGCGGATGCTCGAAGGCAAGGTCCTTCTTCCCGTCCTGGGCCGCCCTTTTGGCGAAGCTCTCGAGCATCAGGAACTGAAGCTGGTCGTGATGGAGGGGAAGCTCTTCGTCCAGTATTTCGAGTCACTGTTCCCTCTCGCTCCATCCACCTACCATCTGGTCCTTAAACGCCGGCTTAACGAGCTTAGAACCGCGTTGGGGGAGGACTCGCCCGCGTACCAGGAATATTCTGGAATAGTTGCCGCGGCCGCCGCGCTGTCTGATGCAGTGGGGCAAAGCAGAGACGCCGCAGGCGAGGAACGCCTTCAATTCGAATCCCTTCGCCAAAGACTGCGGCAGCTGCTTTCCGGTGACGCGAAGGTCGATGATTTCGTGCAGCACAATCTCCGCGGCCTCGAAGGCAAACCCAAGGATCCTTCAACGCTTACGTCATTCGAAAACCTGCTTGCACAGCAGCACTACGTCCTGGCGTATTGGCAAAACGTCAACGAGGAAATCAACTATCGACGATTCTTCACGATCAACGATCTCGTCGGCTTGCGTATACAAGATCCGCTGGTGTTTGACGCAACGCACGCTTTAGTACTTCGCATGGTTGAACAAAGGATGGTCGCTGGACTGCGAATCGACCACATCGACGGTCTCCGCGATCCTCTCGGCTATTTGCGTCAACTGAGCGAGCGCGTCGCCTCGGACACCCGCACGGTCGAAGCCTCATCCGTTCCCATCTTCGTCGAGAAAATTCTGGCACGCAATGAGCCCTTGCCAGACAGCTGGCCGGTGGCTGGTACGACCGGCTATGAGTTTGCCAATGCCCTGAATTGTTTCTTCGTCGATCCACAGGGCACAAAGCAGGTCGAACAAATCTATTCGAAATTTATCGGCCGGGACCTTGTCTATGACAACGTCCTTTATCAAAAGAAAAAACTGGTCATGTCCACGCTTCTCGGCGTTGAGATGCGCGCACTGGGACATCAAATTCAAGTCCTGGCCAGGGACGACCGGTACGCACGCGAAATACCCCGCAGCGAACTGAATCAAGCTCTCATCGAAACGACAGCACACCTCTCCGTTTATCGCACTTACGTCCGGAATCTCGAGGTGGCAGAGCAAGATGAGCAGCGTATCAAGCAGGCATTGAGCAATGCGCACGCGAGGACACCCCAACTTGGTCCTCGAAGTTTCGAGTTTCTACGCGACGTACTGTTGCTTCGAACCCAACCACACCTCTTGCCCGGCCAACGCGAAGCCAGGCTCGCATTCGTCATGCGCTGGCAGCAATTCACCGGCCCGATCATGGCCAAAGCCTTCGAAGACACGTTCCTGTACGTCTACAATCCCCTGATTTCCCTGAATGAAGTTGGAGGGGATCCGCGCCCCTCGACGGCACCCTCAGCCGATTTTCCACAGTTCGTGGCAAGTCGCCTGCGCGATTGGCCATGCGCTTTGAACGCTACAACAACACACGACACAAAGCGGGGAGAAGATGTACGCGCACGCATCAGCGTTCTTTCTGAGATTCCTGGGGAGTGGCGGGAGCATCTGGATCGTTGGTCGAAACTGAATGCTAGCTATAGAAAGTCGATCGACGGGCAACCCGCGCCCGATCGCAATGAAGAGATTTTCTTGTACGAGACTCTCTTGGGCGCGTGGCCGCTCGAAGTGAGTGACTTCGCTTCCTTGACCGACAGGATGCAGACGTATGCCATTAAGGCTACGCGGGAAGCAATGGTCCATACGCGCTGGACTCAGCCGAATCTACGCCATGAACGCGCGCTGCAAGACTTCGTCGCATCAATCGTTAGGTCCCGCAGCCACAGCGGATTTCTTCGCGATTTTACCGGCTTCCAGGAGCGCATCGCCTACTACGGCATGATCAACGGCTTGGGCCAGGCACTACTGAAGATCGCGTCGCCGGGAATTCCGGATTTCTACCAGGGGTCGGAACTCTGGGATCTTCGTCTTGTCGATCCTGACAATCGGCAGCCGGTTGATTTCATCAAACGCAACGCCATGCTGAATAATTTGCCTCAAACCGGAGAGATTACGCCTGCCTTGCTCGGCGATCTCACGCACAACTGGCGGGACGCGCGGATCAAACTCTACCTCATTTGGAAAGCCTTGCAATTCCGTGGGCAAAACGCCGTACTGTTTTCGGAAGGGGAGTTTCTGAGTATCGATACTCGCGGCAAATGCCTCGAGCACGTCGCGGTGTTTGCGCGCCGCTACGAGAAAGATTGGGCACTGATCGTTGTGCCGCGATGGCTGGCGCGCGGACGTTACCCCATGGGCTCCGCAGGCTCAGACCAGTTCTGGGAAGATACCGAAATTAAATTAAGCAAAACCGCCCCATCATCGTGGAAAAGCATACTCACCGGCGAGAATTTCGAAACCCGCAACTCTGGAGCGCGACGGGGTCTTCCTCTAGGCGACTTGCTGATGAATTTTCCTGTGGCCCTGCTAAGCGGCACCGCGTCTTCGAAGACCAAAAGACCACGTTAACTGCAGACCGTTCGTGGTCACGCAAGGAACGCAAGGTCACTCGGACAAAAGCTTCGAAATCCCTTGCAGTGGAATTCCTACCCATGTCGGCCGGTTGTTAAGTTCGTAGCCCAGTTCGTAGATAGCTTTCTCCAATAAATGTAGATCCAAAATGATTTGTATCTCTTCGCGACTCCGAGGCAAGTAAGAAGCTGTACCGGCGGTCGCGAAATATTTCGCTAGAAATCGATCGGCGACCCACGCGTTCCAGGATTCCGCCCAGTTGTTCATTTTGCGAGCGTCCTCGGTTTGCATCTTGTTCTCCCCCAGCAGGGGCGCAAATGCCGCGTAGTGGAACGATCGGAGCATGCCGGCAACGTCTTGCAGAGGTGACCGTTTGGCGCGTCGCTCGGCGATGGGTCGCGCCGGTTCGCCTTCGAAGTCGATAATCACGAAATCGGACCTTGTGCGCAGTACCTGCCCGAGATGATAGTCGCCGTGGATCCTGGTGCGCATGGCATGTATCGGCAAGCTTAGCGCTCCATGAAATCGGCTACCGATGGCCTGTTCTCGGTCGGCCAATTCAGCAGCTTTACTCCGCCAGTCCTCCGGGAGACTCGATATTTTGTCTCGCAGGATCCCGAAGACCCGATCCATCAGGCTTCGGATTGACTGCTCCAAACTTAACTGAAACTCCATTGTAAAGGGCTCCGGAATGAAAGAGGGATCACGCGGCTCGGAGGCCAACGCCAAATGCATTTCGGCCGTTCTTTGCCCGAGAAGTTCCGCCGCAGCCAAGTAAGGGTCAAGCGTGCCCCGCGCGAATTCAGGGATTTGCAATTCTTCACGTTGCTGCCCACCGCTGCTTCGAGCCGAAACGTCGGCGGAGTGTTTCGCGGCTTGGCCATAAAATTCTGCAAGGCAGCGTAGCGTGTAGCTCCAGGCGTCTCCCTCATTGGGCACAAACTGCTGCAGAATGCCCTGCACCATGTGTTTTCCATCTCGCGTATGGTATTCAAGCGATCCGGCGAGAGGCGGTACACCAGCAAAGGACGTTTTCTCAGTCAGGAACTTTCCGATTTCGAGGTCCGGGTTGATTCCTTCCTGAATCCGCCGAAAGAACTTCAGGATCAACTTATCTCCATAAATGATGGAACTATTGCTCTGCTCAGCTCGCACGGGCTTAGGGTGCAGCACGCCCGCCGGTGATGTGTGGAGACGTGAATAGGCCGTCGTCTGAAGGCCTCGGATTTCGCCTTTCTCCCCTGCGACGTTAACCTCCCGCTGAATCAAGCCGAGAAGCGCGTTGAGGAATTCTGCATCCTTTAAGGCGTCGGTTAGGACGAGTGACGCGCCACCTTCCTCCGGTTGGATATGCAGAGATGCGGCTGCAACTTCCCGCGTCAATGTCGCGTTGACAGTTGGGAGAAAGGGCATCGCGTAGGATTCTTCGTTACCGTCCGCGTAAGTCACTCTCGCCATCAGCAAGAACGCTTCTGAAGCATTCTGCATTTGAATCGGAACAATGTCGGTGAGTTCCGCCGATCTGATTTTGCGCGCTTTGCCTCCAAACCATCTTTGCTTCATCAAGAAGGCGGGCAGTTGTGCAGCGAGGGCCTCTCTTCGCAGCCCGGGAAGCATTTCCTTGCCAACACCAGGGTCAGCCATGACTTGCCCTTTCCGGGCGCCAGAATCGCTTCGCCCACCGTTTCTGAGATCTTTGAATCGGTTTCACAGCGGTTGTAGCTCGTCCGTTTTGTCGTCCTTCTTTTCGCCCAACGATCTCTCCAGGAACGATCGGGCCAGGCCTTGACCGCCGAGTCCAAAGGCGATCGCCAGTCCCAGCATGAATGCTCCGAATACGATGGAGAACGCTGCGATCACCGTTTGCCTGGCGACTCCGAGTTCATCCAGAGCCATCGCGATGGCCAGAATCCAGATTCCAAAACGGATCGACCAACTCACCATCTTTGGAGATGCGTATCCGGCGTTTACGGCAGCCAGGAGCGCGGCACGTGACAGGAAGTTCGCAATCACCAGTCCGAGGAACAAGATCAGGATGGCGACGACAATCTCCGGCAGCAACCGCAACAACCGGGAGATTTGCTCCTGGAGCCCCGCGATATTCAGAATGCTGATACCGATCAGGACGAATCCCAGCAAAGTGATCCAGAAAATGGATCGGCTCAAGACCTCCGTCATCGAAGGAAGTGCAGCCATTCGAAGCACGCGAGAGGCGCCCGCTTCCTCGGAAAGCCGATCAAGTTTCGAGATGCGTAGGATCCCGCGCACAACATACTTCAAGGCGTAAGCCACCAGCAGGCCTGACAGGATAATCACCAGCATCACGACAAGACGTGGCAGGAACTCCGCGATCATGTGAAAGAGGTTTTGGTAGGCCTGTTGCAATCCCTGAACGATCGTATCTTTCATCGTTTCACCTCAACTTTTCGCCTTCCATCGTTCGATCAAGTATGGCTTCTGGCGTTCGAACTCAAGGCACAAGGTCTCGGAATCAGCTTCGATCTCGTCCGAAGACGACTCGCCATGCTCCAGCAAGAATGAATAAAGGTGACCGCGGTACAGAGGAACAAGCGCCTGCAAAATATGATCTCGGGCGATTACCGTTCGGTGATAGGCAGCCGCAAATTCATATAGTGTTCGCACCCATAGTCCAGAACTGAAATGGAACTTTTCTGGTTCGTGCCCCGCAATCTCTCGGAGTTGTTCGTGCGTCTCGGGTGTAAGGATAGACGACAAAACCGAATCTAATCCCTTCACGCCGGTTCGAAACAGGTCGAAGGTCTTCTCCTGGCTGGATGGCTTATCCTCCGGCGTCAGGTCATGCTCCGGTCCAAAGGTCGGCACCGCCTCGGAACCGGTGCGATCCAGCCAATGCTCTTGGAAAGTCTCAAAACACCAGAACAAATTCCCAACTGTTTGGCGAATGGCTTCAACGATATCCGGGCCTGATCCCGGCGGTGGTGGAGCCTTCGGTCCCAGGAAGGACTGGCAACATTTCATCCCGGAACAGATCGCGCTGACCGCCATCCAGGCTTCCGGTCGGGCGCGAATGGCTTCATGATTCCACATATTTTGGCCCAGGCACTGCGTCGCCAGACGTTCCGAGAATCCCCACTCGTCCGCATACAGCTCGCGAATGCGCAGACCAAACACGGCCCGGCTCATGGGATAGAGAAGATTGCGCGCCAGCAAACCTTGAAATCTGCTCCGCGCATACACCGGAGCCACAAACGCAAAATCCTGCCGATAGGCAGGACGCAGCAAATTCGCGATCCAGGAAGGATCCAGATTGGTCGTGGCGGGAGAAACGATCGCGCAGGATTTCGCCCGCAGCAAATCTGCGGCGGCAAGAACGGTTCGAAGCGCCATTCCCTGCGAAGGTGCCCGGCCATACTGCGTAGTTACCCGATGGACGGTTCGCAAGGAAGTAATTCCCCTGTGGGCCCCGCCTTTTCGCCCGTTCATATTGAGAATCGTTTCGCTGGTCTGATCGGAAGATCCGCCATCCACATTGAGGATTACCACCCGATCGCGGATAAAATTCTGCTGGTAGCTGTCTTCGATGATCTGTATGGTTTGCGCTACGGTACTCGCATTGTTGTACGTCGGTATGGCCACTAGCAGATCGACTTCGCCCACGCTCATCAGCTGGCGAAGGAAATCGTCTCCGAGAAGGATGTCGTCCGCCAAGTAAAAGTCTGCTCCCTAGTGCGCTCTCACCTGCAAACAAGCAGGCTCAGTAATCGTTGCTCAGTGGAGAAAAACGCTCAAATCCGGCGAAGTCGAAACCAGAAAAACTGATACGGAGCCAGGGTCAGCAGATACGGCAAATCCCCGATTCTGGGAAACAGGTTTCTACCAAACATCTCGATGGGGATATGACCTTTGTAGCTCAGGAGATTGAGTTCGACCGCCTGAGCCGAACTCGATAGATTGTTCACCACGAGCACCTTTTCTTCACCGAACTGCCTCACATAAGCCAAAACCCGGTGATTCGACGGGTTCAGGAATTCAATGGATCCCCGGCTGAACACCCGGAACGAGTTTCTCGTTTGGATCACCGATTTAGTCCACGATAGCAGCGAGTGTTCCGACCGGCGTTGCGAGTCCACGTTGATCGACTGATAGCCGTAGACCGGATTGGAAATCAGCGGCGAATATAGGCGTTCCGGGTCCGCCGAAGAAAAACCCGCGTTCCATCCTCCATTCCACTGCATGGGTGTTCGAACGCCGTTTCGGTCGCCCAGGTAAACGTTGTCGCCCATCCCGATTTCATCGCCGTAGTAGATGATAGGCGTTCCCGGCATCGAAAGCAGCAGGCCATTTAACAGCTCGATGCGCCGCCTGTCATTCTCCATCATCGGAGCCAGCCGGCGACGAATCCCCAGGTTGATACGCATGGCCTTATCGTTCGCGAACGCGTCGTACATGTAGTCGCGTTCGATGTCGGTCACCATCTCCAGCGTCAATTCATCGTGATTTCGAAGAAAGATGCACCACTGGCAATTCTCGGGGATTTGCGGAGTCTGCTCCAGAATCTCGATGATCGGCTTGCGGTCTTCGAGCTTCACGGCCATGAACATCCGGGGCATCAGCGGAAAATGAAACGCCATGTGGAACTCATCCGCATTCCCAAAATAATCGCGAACGTCGGCCGGCCATTGATTCGCTTCCGCCAGCAGCATTTTGCCTGGATACGCCTGATCCAGCCGCTTGCGCAGCTCGCGGATCACCCCATGCGTCTCGGGCAGGTTCTCGCAAGACGTGCCTTCGCGTTCCACCAGATACGGCACCGCGTCCAGGCGAAAGCCGTCAACCCCGATATCCAGCCAGAACTTCATGACCTCCCACATCACTTCTCGTACCGCGGGATTGTCGAAGTTCAAATCCGGCTGGTGGCTGAAAAACCGGTGCCAGTAATACGATTTCGAAATCGGGTCCCACGCCCAGTTGGACATCTCCGTGTCCAGGAAAATGATGCGGACACCCTGATAGCGATTGTCCGTATCGCTCCACACGTACCAGTCCCTCTTTGGATTGTCCCTCGAGCTTCGCGCCTCTTGAAACCACGGATGCTGGTCCGAAGTGTGATTGAGGACGAGTTCGGTGATGACGCGGATGCGTCGGCTGTGCGCCGCCGCCAGAAATGTCTTGAAGTCTTCGATCGTGCCGTACGTTGGATTGACCGAGGTGTAGTCCGAGATGTCGTATCCGTCGTCGCGCAGCGGTGACGGATAAAACGGCAGTAACCAGATCGCATTAATGCCCAACTCCTGCAGATAATCCAGCTTATTGGTTAGCCCGCGAAAGTCCCCGATGCCATTGCCATCACTGTCGCAAAACGTCCGCACGTGGAGCTGATAGATGACGGCATCTTTGTACCAGAGGTTATCGACCTGCAGCGCCAAGATTTGCATCTCCTATTCGAATTCTCGACGCCACCCCTGAAACCGGCGGGCTCGTCACTCCACGAATCGCGCCTATCCGATAGCTTGAACGCGAAAAATGTGCGCCGGCAGCACGGCCGGGTTCAACTCGACGAAATTCCGCGACCCATGCCAAACGTAGCGTGCATCCGTCAACAAGTCATGTACCTGGAAGGATTCTTCCGTCCCGAGATGAAACGCATCGACGTCCAGATTCACCCACCCTGCTTGCCGATTGTGAGGATCCAGGTTCGCCACCACCAGAATTTTGTCCGTGGAATCTTCGCACACTTTGCTGTATGCAATCAGTTGTGGGTTGTCCACCGGATGAAACTTCAACCCGGTATTTCTCTGTAAAGCTCGGCTGACACGTCGGATTCGATTCACGTGGGTAATCAGATCCCTAAGACTATTGGGATTGTTGATGTCCCAAACGCGAATCTGATATTTCTCCGAATCTAGATATTCCTCGCTGCCCTGGCGCACCGGACGGCCTTCACACAATTCAAACGCCGGGCCATAGATTCCGTAACTGGCACCCAGCGTCCCGGCTAAGATCAGCCTCACCATAAAGCCGGCTCGGCCGCTTTTTTGAAGATACTCATTTAAAATATCCGGCGTGTTCGGCCATAGGTTCGGCCGAAAATATTCGAGTACTCCACTTTCCTCAAGTTCCGTAAAGTATTCGGTGATCTCCAGACTGGTATTCTTCCACGCAAAATATGTGTACGACTGCGTAAATCCCAGCTTCGCCAACTGATACATTACTTTCGGCCGCGTGAAAGCTTCCGACAGAAATATGACTTCCGGATGCTCCCGCTTGACCTCACCAATCAACCATTCCCAGAACGCAAAGGGTTTTGTGTGCGGATTGTCCACCCGGAAAACGTGGATGCCCTGCTCAATCCAATGCGTTACGACGCTCTTCAGTTCTTCCCACAGCTCCGGTGCCCGCTTGCTATCAAAATTGAACGGGTAAATATCCTGATACTTCTTCGGCGGATTCTCCGCGTACTGCACGGTTCCATCAGGGCGCTCGCGGAACCATTCTCGGTGCTCTTTTACGTAGGGGTGATCCGGCGAGCATTGAAACGCAATATCCAGTGCAACGTCGATACCCAACCCACGCGCCTTCCCCACAAGGGTTTTCAAATCCTGCAAACTCCCAAGTTGCGGGTGAATCGCCTTGTGCCCACCCTCTTTCGCACCGATCGCCCATGGACTGCCCGTGTCCTCCGCAAGTGGCGTCGTCGAATTATTCTTCCCCTTCCGCTCCGCCCGCCCGATCGGATGGATCGGTGGCAAATACAAAACGTCAAATCCCATCCCTGCAATGTACGGCAGCCGATCAACGCAATCGCGAAAGGTTCCATGCCGTTTCGGATCCGAAGTGCACGACCTGGGAAACATTTCATACCACGCGCTGAATCGTGCTTTTTCCGGATCGACTATGACGGCCAACTCTTTCTCATACTGCACGGCGGCCGTTCGATCCCGGTTGTGGTTGACGAGAATGGCGAGCTCCGGGTCCACAGCGATCCCCAGGGCCGCATCCCGATCTTTCTTGGCGGCATCTTGCAGCTTCGCGACAGATTCCGCCAGTTTCTTGGCCTCGGCTCCGCGCGCGCGACTCGCTGCCCCTTGCGCCATTTCCACCCCGATCAAGACATCCACGGAAATGTCCTGGCCTGCCTCCGCCCTCTTCTGCAAATCGGCGCTCCAGGTTCGAAACGCATCTACCCAGGCCACGATGGTGTAAACGTAGCGCCCCAGGGCCTCGACACGAAACTTCCCTTCCCACCGGTCGTTGTTGACCAGCCGCATCTCCTGCTCGGTCCAAGCACTCTCGCCAGCCCGCCGGTATAGCAATACCGCTCCCAGGAGATCGTGCCCATCCGCATAGATGTCGGCACGCACCCGCACTTCCTCGCCAACCGTCCGTTTGATCGCGAACCGGCCGCCGTCCACTTCCGGCTCGACGCGTTCGATCACCACTCGGCGCAGTGCTCGGACCGATTGCCCAATCACAGTTGTCGCGACGGTCAAAGTTCACCCCTTCACGGGCATTCAGCTCTTCTAGAGAATTCCTGGCAAACCCGCGGCTCGAACGCAGGAATCATTTCATGCCTTCAATTATATATGGGATAGAAGCGCAGAAAACGTCTACGGATAAACTGTTAGCGTTACCGGGATGTTCCTGTATCACGCCCGGCCAGAGAACAGCGCGGCCCTCGCTAGGACTATTCCCCCGCCCACCGCTGCACGAGCGGTTTAAAGCCCTGCTTCTCAAGCTGTTCTTTCACCTTGGCGGTAAAACCCGCATCGCTGTAGGGTCCCACCGCCACTCGATAAAGTTTGTCATTGCCATGCCGGAAGACAAGCGTTGGGAATTTCTTCTTCCGCAGTTCCTGCGCCATAGCCGCAGCATTGTCCTCTAACTTCATGGCTCCTACTTGCAAGACGATGCCGGAATCCATCGAGTGCACTGGAGGTGCTGACACGGCCTTCGAGACCGGTGCCGCTGCCGAATTCGGAGTTCTTCCCGGAGTTCGTGCCGGCGCCGCCGCTGCTGCCGGTGGTGGAGTCGGAAGTTCGGCCGCGGACGCCAGCTCCGGTTTGGAGGAAGCTTCCATCACCTTCGGAATCTCCGTAACCTCACGTGACCGCCGGCTCGCTCCGGTAGTGCCCATCTGATAGCCGAAAAAGACCAAAGCCCACGACAAAACCACCACTGCCAGAAAAAGTTCAATCGTATGCCTGGACTTAACGGTGCGCTCAGGTCCTCCGATCAAAGAGTCCGGATTCGCCGGCTTAGACTCGGTCTCATTCGGAGCCAGCGTTGAGAACAAAGATACACTCGAATCGGCTGCGCCTTTGTTCCGCGTTTCTTCGGAAATTGGATCCACCTGTGCATATGTCGAGCGCGCAACCACCACCGGCTCGACTGCCTCATGGATCGGCGCCAACCTCAAGTTTGTACTTGTGGAAATCCATTCGCTCAATTGCTGCTGCGATGCGTCATCTAGTTCCACAAACCGCACGCCCGTCAGGTGCCCCGAATCGCGTGTCCAGGCAATTGCAGCTTTCGCTTCAATGTGCCCAACATTTTCGGGGAGGTCGAACGCCAAGGACACAACTTCGTCCAGGTTTCGAGGGACCAGGCTAGCCATTGCCAGACCGCCTGGGCACAAATCGAGCAGCAATCCGCTCTTGGAATCATCCATTGAAACGAAAAGCGGCGCGTTCGGAACCAGTCGCTGGTGTTGTCTGCGTTCCTCGACCATTTTCCTTCTTCCAAGAGCTGATTTCTAGAATCCGATAGTAGGCCGGGTGTCTGCAGTCAGGCCTTCTTTCAAGCCCGGAATTGCTCAAAAGAGCAACGTCTAGGACTGGAACTCGCTGCCGGGCCGCAATGTTGCCCACCATCGCTCACCGTAAAATCCTTCTCGCCTTCCTGGCGCTTGCTCTCGATTTGCCTCTCACTCAGACTTTTTCGAATCGAGCGATTCGTATTAATATTTCTATATGGTATATATTATATAGTACATTAATATATTGTTGTGATCTATTATAACTTAAATTACGACGGTTTCCGGTCACGCGCACCCGGGTGGCAACCTGCTCCTTTCGGGAGGGAGGCGTAGGCTGGGTTTCGAGCCACCGCAGTGCCGCCTCAGGGGCCCTTCTTCCTCTTCATTGCCCGATGAAGCTCTTGATCCTGAGTGTCAAGGACCTTCCGGCGGTGGGGAGCCGTCCCACCCGCGAAGCAAAACGGCTGAAAAGGGCCCCGGCGCGCAACTGCCCTTAGTTAAGGAGCTGATGAATCAGGTAGTCGGAGGAAGGAAAAATCGTCAATCAACCACTATTCGCCGTACGGAACCCAAATATTCTTCACCTGCGTTGCGTGCTGCAGAAACCACCGGCCTTCACTCTGCTCCACGCTGAACCAGTCAATTGCGCGACCTTCGTTTGTAAACACCTGCTTCAAATTCCCAATCGACAAAGCCTTCGCCGTCGCGCTGCTGGTCTCATCTCCAAAGCACCAGATAGCGTCCACGTCCGCGTGCTCGGCCAGAACTTTCATCAACTCTGCCGAGCGACCTGTCACCAGATTGACGGCGCCCGCCGGCAGGTCGCTGGTTTCTAAAACTTGATACAAATCGCCTGCGATCAGCGGATAGCGTTCCGAAGGAATCGCGACCACGGTATTGCCCATCGCAAGCGCTGGCATCACCAATGACAACAGCCCTAGCAATGGGGCCTCCTGCGGGCAAACAATTCCGATTGTCCCAATCGCCTCGTTCATCGCCAGCGTCACGTTTCGAAACGGCGGATTGTGCACCGCACCATCGAACTTGTCAGTCCAGGCCGCGTATGCGAATATTCGCTCGATCCCGTAGCGTACCTCTTCTTCGGCTTGTTCCTGGCCGACGATCGCTGCCAGGCGTCTGGCGACTTCCTGGCCACGTTGCGAAAGGTTCTCCGCAACGTAATACAGCACTTGCGCCCGATTGTGTGCGGTCGTCTTTCCCCACCCCTCCGCTTTACGCGCCGCTTCCACCGCGTTGCGGATATCCTTGCGATTTCCCAAGGGTGATTCGCCCAGCAATCGTCCGTCCGCGCCACGCACCTCAACGCTGTATCCGGAATCCGGCCGCGTCTGTTTTCCTGCGATGTACAGTTTCACGGTGCGGTCGAGAGGCGGCGCAGCCACTTCGTCTTCATGCTCTTCAAAGGGCAGATCGATCGCGACCGGCGCGCTTTTGAGAACAGGAGCCTGAGCAAACCAAGCCGGCTCCAAATATTCCAGCATCCCTTCCCTGCCGCCCTCGCGTCCAAAACCGCTTTCACGGTAACCGCCAAACCCGCACGCTGCGTCAAAGAGATTCGTGCCGTTTACCCAAACCACACCGGCCTTAAATTGCGCCGCTACATGCAGCGCTACATTGATGCTCTCGCTCCAAACGCTGGCTGCCAGCCCATACACTGTGTTGTTCGCCAGCTCAATCGCCTCGCGCGGCGTTCGAAACGTCATCGCCGCCAGCACCGGGCCAAAAATCTCTTGTTGCGCCACAACCGAGGCAGGATGCACATTGCTCAGCAGGGTCGGTGGAAAATAGAGTCCCCGCAACGGTAAAGCAAGTCCCGGTGGTTGCCAGCACGTCGCGCCCTCGGAGACGCCCTGCTCCACCAGTCGCTGAATACGTTCCAGTTGCACGCGCGCAACAATCGCCCCCACGTCAATCGCTTTATCCAATGGCGGTCCCACGCGCAAGGTGCACATGCGTTGCCGCACTCTCTCCAGTAGCGGCTCCGCGATGCTTTCCTGCATGAGCAGCCGCGACCCCGCGCAGCAAACCTGCCCCTGGTTCAGCCAAATCCCGTCCACCAACCCTTCCACCGCACTGTCCAGATCGGCATCCTCGAAAATAACAAACGGCGATTTCCCTCCAAGTTCTAGTGAAAGCCGTTTGTGGCTTGCCGCGGTCGCCTTGCGAATCGCGCGCCCCACTTCGGTCGAACCCGTGAAGGCGATCTTACTGACGTCGGGATGTAGAACCAGTGCTTCACCGGTCGACCCATCGCCAATAACAATATTCACCACACCGGCAGGCAGCGCGACTTCTTGGCAAATCTCCGCAAACGCCAACGCCGTTAGCGGTGTGAACTCCGCGGGCTTCAGCACGACGGTATTCCCCGCCGCCAGAGCCGGCGCAATCTTCCACGCCAGCATCAGCAGCGGAAAGTTCCAAGGAATGATCTGACCCACCACGCCGCAGGCCGTGTAACCTGGAAACTCCTGGGCCAAAAGTTGCGCCCAGCCCGCGTGATGATAAAAATGTCGCGCCACTAGCGGGATATCGATATCGCGACTCTCGCGAATCGGCTTCCCGTTATCCATCGTCTCGAGCACCGCCAGCCGCCGCGAATGCTTCTGCACTTGTCGCGCAAGCGCATACAAGTAGCGCGCTCGGGTATGCTCGGAAAGTGCCTGCCACCCCGGCCACGCGGCACGAGCCGCCTTCACCGCGGCATCCACATCTGCAGCCGAACCCTGCGCCACGCTAGCGAGCATTTCTCCAGTGGAAGGATCCGTCGTCTCGAAATATTTCCCTTCCGCCGGCTCGTGCCAGGCACCACCGATGAAGTGCCCGAATCGCCGCGCGTGCCTTTCCAGCCACACCACCGCCTCACGCGGATCCTCCGGCGCCGGCCCATACTCCATCGACACAAATTTTTCGACAATACTCATCTAGTTCTGCGCTCTCCGCGCTCTCTGCGGTTAGTTTTCGTTCTTCTTATATTCTTTACTTCGTTATTTCATTACCTTTTTATTTCTTCAAGCCATCGGATGCCGGTATTCCGCGGAATATCTCCCTGTGGCATGGAACTCCAGCTGCCGCTCGATATCACCTAGCATGCCGCTAGCCCCGAATCGAAACATCTCCGCATTCAGCCATGAATCACCAAGCTCTTCCTTGATCAACGCCAGCCATTCCAGCGATTGTTTTGCCGTGCGAATCCCGCCTGCGGGCTTGAATCCCACCGCCATACCCGTCTCCAGCGCATATTCGCGAATCGCTCGCGTCATCACCAATCCCACCGGCAGCGTAGCGTTCGTCGTTTCCTTACCCGTCGACGTCTTGATGAAATCCGCTCCGGCCATCATCGCCACCACGCTCGCCCGCGCCACATTCCGCAGCGTAAGCAGATCCCCCGTGCCCAAAATTACTTTCATATGCGCTGGCCCACACGCGGCCCGAAACGTCGCGATCTCGTCAAACAACGCGTGCCACCGTCCGCCAAACACGTGAGCCCGCGTGATCACCACATCAATTTCGTGCGCCCCTGCCTCCACCGACCGGCGAATTTCCGCTACCCGCTGATCCAGCGGAGACAATCCCGCCGGAAAGCCTGTGGAGACCGCCGCCACCTTGATCCCGCTGCCTTCCAGCGCACGCAACGCCGTCTCTACAAACGTGTGATACACGCACACCGCTGCAACACGAATATTGAGCTTTTCAATCCCCAGAAGTCTTGCAACCTCATGCTGAATCGGCTGCCGTGCCTTCGCGCACAAGCGCCGCACCCTTTCATCGGTATCGTCGCCGGACAGTGTCGTAAGGTCCATGCACGTAATTGCTCGGAGTAACCACGCAATCTGCCACTCCTTCTTCACCGTGCGTCGCGTCACTAGCGTCTGCGCGCGGCGTTCCACCGCGCTGGTATTGACACGCACCTCTTCGATCCAATCGAGATTGATAGGTATGCCTCGATTAGGTTGCAACTCATGGCCCTGAATGGCGGCGAACGCAGCGCTCTGCGTCGGACTTCCGGACGATGTTGGCCCCTTCTCGCCACATACCTCCGGCCCTTCGGCAATTCCATATCGTCGGGTGATCTTGGCTGTCATCACGGATTTCCTTTGCTGGCGAGATCGGGATGAGTCGATTGTACGTGAGTTCGCAGACCGCGTGAAGCATCGCGTCTGAATCTCGCCCTGCAAGACCACTCTCTCAGAATGAAAAGGCTCGTAGATGAACTGCATTGCCCTTGGATTACCCGACCCCGCCCACCTGCATCGACAGTTACGTTCGCACGTGCACACGGCTGGAAGCGTCCCAAACGGCCATCTGCAACCGCGCCATCTTAACCAGATTCAAGAAACGCCGTGCTAGCTCCCGGATTCGCTCTGGCTGGCGCAGTTCGATCGCCGCCCTCGGGACTAACTCGCCACCAATACCGAGCGCCGCCGCACCCGCTAGAACAAAGGCCGTGGCGGTCTGTTGGTTCACTCCACCAGCCGCGATCAACGGCACCTGTGGAAACGGCCCCTTGAGCGCCTTGATATAGCTGTCGCCGCCCACCTGTGCACAAGGAAAGATCTTCACCAAGTCCGATCCGGCCCTCCACGCCATAATCACTTCGGTCGGTGTCAATGCGCCCGCCATCATCAGCACATTTTCTTTTCGCGCAAATTGCACAATCTCCAAGTCCAGCCCAGGACTGGTCAAGAATTTGGCGCCGGCCTTCAGGCAAAGCTGCGCCGTTTCGATATCTAGGACCGTTCCCGCGCCCACGATCACCTCGGGCAGGTTATGCACCAGGTGGGAAATTACGTCGATCGCGCCGGGTACCGTCATCGTGATTTCCACGATCGGAATCCCCGCCTTCGCGATCGTCTCAGCGGCAAACCGCGCTTCCGCCGCCGACGATGTGCGCACCCCCGGCAGGATGCCGATCTCCATAATCTTGGCGTGCACCTCTTCCTTGTTCATCGGGTTTCATCCCTCTCCAACACGGGGGCCATGTCGGACTCTAGCTTCGATCCTCGCAGTCTGTAAGCGGCCATACGATATCTCGAACTTCGTCGAAAAGACAGAGCGGTCCGCTCTTTGGAGCTGACCCGGAGCAAGTGACATCTCCACGCCTCCGGCCGCCCTACAGGCTACGCTCATGGAGCAAGCAGTGATATTCTGCTGTGGGTACCTACGGGCATCTGGTTCTCGGGAATCACGGGATCACTCGCTCGTACCGCGTTCGCCTAATGGAAGGTGAGTCTGATTTCATGAGTTCGATGTTGCGCTTCTCTCTCCGCAAGCCTGCAGCGTTCGCGCTCATATTTTTGTGCGCAATTTTATGTTTCGGGCGCCGCGGTAAGGCCGCGGTGCTATCTGCCACTCCTCCAGCACCCGCGCAAACAAGATTGACTTCACGTTTCGCCATCGCGGACTTTGATGGTGACAGCTATCCCGACCTCGCCACAGTAGAAATGGGCCAGATCGGCCCTTCGCGCGCCCGCTACTGGATCGGATTCCAGTTGAGCACCGGAGCGCAGCAGCCTATCGGCGTCGACGCGCCGGTTGGCGGCCTTGACATCACTTCCCGCGACGTCAACGGCGACCAGCGCCTTGATTTGATTGTCACAACCTCCTGGCTTGACCAGCCAGTCGCCGTCCTACTGAACGACGGCCACGGTAACTTCACACTGACCGATCCCGGCGCCTTCCCCGCACTCGTTTGGAATTCGAAGAAAATAGGCCGTTTTTCGCGTCCGGACATTAAAGACGCCGCAATTCCAGCGCTGTCCAGATCCAGCGGTGATTGCGCGCTGACCGATCGCATTTCGGAAGCGTCACCCGTACCCCGGTTGTTGACCGCCGAAATCTCTCGCCACCACGCTTTTCGTCTGTCTATCTCCGTTCTTGCCCGAGCGCCTCCTTTTATTCTTCACGTTTAAACACGCCATTCTTGCACGCGTAAACTGGCTAACTCGCAGCCATCGATATAGTTCCACCAACTGGCCGAGCGCGCTAAGGTTAGGCCCTTTACCCCGAGCAAACTGGTCTTCAATCTGGAGACGTGGGAAAGCTGTTCAAGTTCGGCGACGCCGCAAGAAAGGACATGGAGGTTTCATGAAGGGTTTATGGAAGCGTCTGTGTTTAGCGTCTATCGTCACGGCGCTTTTGGCACACAGCTGTCTCGCTCAAAAGGCGCTGACCTGGCAGGAGGTGCGCGACAAATTCGAAGCAGCGAATCCGTCGCTCCGGGCGGGCCAGATAGGTGTCGACGAATCTCGTGCGAATGAAATTACCGCCTACTTGCGCCCGAATCCAAATCTCACCCTCTCCACCGATGGGACGCAAATCGCTCCTAACAAAGGAATCTGGCAGCCTCTCATTGGGACCCAGTTTTCGGCCAATTTCAGCTATTTGCACGAACGGCAGCACAAGCGGGAATTTCGGCTGGATAGCGCCAAAGAAGCCACTGGAATCGCCGTTTCAAACCAATCCGATCTGGGGAGAACGCTTTTGTTCAATTTGCGGAGTGCTTTCGTGCAAACGCTCCAGGAAAAGTCGGTGCGTGACTTAGCCAAAGAGAATCTCTCCTACTACGACCATGTGCTGAACGTTAATCGTGACCGTTACCATGCCGGCGCCATCGCGCAAGTCGATTTAGATCGCCTGGAATTGCAGCGCGTTCAGTACGAATCCGACCTCCAGACCGCGGAAGTGAATCTGCGCACGGCTAAAATTCAAATGCTTGCGCTTTTGAACGACCGCACGCCTGTCGAGCAGTTCGACGTGACCGGACCGTTCGATTTTTCCACGCAAATCGCACCACTCGATGACGTACGGCAGATCGCTGTGGACAATCGTCCTGATCTAAAGGCAGCGCTGCAATCGCTTCACAAAGCAGAGACCGATCACCGCCTGGCGGTCGCGATGGGTTCGACTGACCCGACCCTCAGTGCGTGGTATACCTATAACCCGTCCTTTAACAACCCTAATGACCACCAAACGCTGGGCGCTAGCGTCAGCATTCCACTGCGCATTTTTGACCGTAACCAAGGCGAAAAACTGCGTACCCAGCTGGATATCGACCGCAACGAGAAGCTGATGGAAGTGACGCGCGCCCAGGTATTCAGTGACGTGGATTCGGCGTATGCCACCCTGGAGAGCACCGTGACCTTGCTGCAGCCATACAAGGATCGCTATCTCAAGCAGGCATCGAGCGTGCGCGACACGATTGCATTTTCGTACGAACATGGCGCCGCTTCTCTGCTCGATTTCCTCGCCGCGCAAGCGGACTACCGCGCCGTTCAAGTTAGCTACCTGAATCTGGTTGGCTCGTACCTAGACGCCGCCAGTCAACTGAATCTTGCCGTCGGACGCGAGGTCATCCAATGAGAGGCGCGGGTGTTGCACCAATAATGCTGATTCTCGCTTGTGCTTTCCTCCCGGTGGGTTGCGGTGAAAGCAAGGGTGATCCGAAAGCCGAAGCCCCGCCGCAGGCTAAGGTGGAACGCGAGCAGGACGTTAACATGGTGCAAGTGGACCATCCGGAGCTTTTTCCGCTGGTGCCGGCAGCGGAATACATCGCCGCGTCGAAGTTGATGGCCACCGGATCGGTGAACCCGGACATTTCGCGGACCGTGCCGGTGATTTCGCTGGCCACCGGTCGCGTTGTGGAGATACGAGCACGCCTGGGTGACACGGTCAAGAAAGGCCAGCTTTTGTTGCGTGTGCAGAGCGCGGATATGGCCGGAGCATTTTCCGATTACCGCAAGGCCGTGGTGGACGAGCAACTGGCCCGCACACAGTTGGAGCGGTCAAAGCTGTTGTACGACAAGGGCGCCGTATCACTGAACGATCTTCAAGTGGCTGAGGACACAGAGGACAAAGCAAAAGTGGACGTGGAAAATACCACCGAAAGACTTCGCGTCCTGGGCGCAAGCATCGATCATCCTGCGGCGGTCGTGGATATCGTTGCCCCTGTATCCGGCGTGATCACCGACCAACAGGTCACCAACGCCGCTGGAGTGCAAGGTCTGAGTTCCCCTAACCCGTTTACGATTTCCGATCTTTCCAACGTTTGGATCCTTTGCGACGTGTACGAGAATGACCTCGCCAACATTCATGTTGGCGAAACTGCTGACATTCGGCTCAACGCCTATCCCGACAAAGCATTCACGGGACGCATCTCCAACGTCGGTCCGGTGCTCGATCCCACGATCCGCACTGCCAAAGTTCGCATCGAAGTCCACAACCCAGGTCTCTTGCGCGTCGGAATGTTCGTGACCGCCACGTTTCACGGCCTGAAAAAGGAAGTCCATGTATCCGTGCCGTCTTCAGCAATTTTGCACCTACACGACCGGGACTGGGTGTACTTGCCTGCGGGAGACAAGAAGTTTCGCCGCGTCGAAGTGACTAGTGGTGACACTCTGCCGAACAACATGCAGGAGGTTGTATCGGGAGTGCAACCGGGCCAACAGGTGGTGATCAACGCACTCGTGATGCAAAACACGGTGGAGCAATAGTGCCAGTCCCTCAACATCCCGGAGCCACACGATGATTCGCGCGTTCGTGAATTACGCGCTCGATAACCGATTCATTATTTTTGCGCTCGCGATTCTGTTGCTGATTTGGGGCGCGATTTCGTTCCACAACCTTCCCGTCGAAGCCTATCCCGATGTGGCCAACAATTACGTTCAGGTGATTACTCAGTGGCCGGGTCGCGCAGCGGAAGAGGTCGAGCAGCAAGTTACAATTCCCATCGAAATCCAGATGAACGGCATTTCGCACCTGGAGCATCTGCGCTCGGTCTCCTTGTTTGGGCTTTCCAGCGTAATGCTGATTTTCGATGACCAGTCGAACAATGACTGGAACCGTCAGAAGGCTCTGGAGCGGCTGTCGCAGGTTACCTTGCCCGCGGGTCTTACTCCGCAAATGGGCACGGACTGGAGTCCGGTCGGTCAAATTTTCTGGTACACGCTGAAAAGCACGAACCCCAAGTATGACTTGATGGAGCTCAAGTCCATTGAAGATTGGACTCTGGAGAAGCAGTTCAAGTCCATTCCGAATGTGGTGGACGTCTCCAGCTTCGGTGGGCCGACGCGCGAATATCAGGTGCGTGTAGACCCCAACAAACTTGTTTCGTACGGTTTGAGCATTGCCCAATTGGAGCAGCAACTCGCCAACAACAACACCAATGCCGGCGGGAGTTTTCTCGAAGCGGGTCTTCAGCAAATTAACGTGCGCGCCGTAGGTCTGTTCACCGATGTAAAAGACATCGAGCAGACCGTGATCGTGAGCAAGAACGGCACCGCCCTTCGGGTGAAAGACGTCGCCAGCGTAGCGCAGGGTCCCAAGATACGGCTGGGGGAAATTGGCAAAGCGATCCATCGTTCCGATGGCACCGTACTGGATAACGACGATGTGGTCGAAGGAATCGTATTGTTGCGCAAAGGCGCGAATTCCGACGATACACTGCAAGGCATCCACGAAAAGGTCAAGGAACTCAACGAGCAGATTCTGCCGCCAGGTGTGAAGGTAATTCCGTTTTTGGATCGCAGCGACTTGGTTCACTACACCACGCACACCGTCCTGCACAATCTCACCGAAGGAATTATTCTCGTTTCGATAATTCTCTTTCTCTTTCTGGGGAACTTCCGCGGCTCGTTGATCGTGGCCCTTACCATCCCGTTCTCCTTATTGTTCGCGTCCATTTGCCTGAGCTTGAACAAGATTCCGGCAAACCTGTTGTCGTTGGGCGCCCTGGACTTTGGAATGGTCGTGGACGGCGCCGTGGTGATGGTGGAAAACATCGTGCGGCATCTGGGCCGAAGCGAGCAGAGTCACAAGACGACCATGCAGCGCATCCGGGATGCCGCAAATGAAGTGCAGCGGCCCGTGTTCTATGCCATCGCCATTATCATCACCGCTTATTTGCCCATTTTTACTCTGCAACGCGTCGAGGGCCGATTGTTTAAGCCCATGGCCTGGACCGTGGCCTTCGCGCTGCTCGGCGCCTTGTTGTTCTCCATGCTCATCGCGCCAGTTTTATCGAGCGTTTTCTTTAAAGATGGGGTGAAGGAATGGCATAACCCCGTGATGGACTATCTCAAAGACTCCTATCGAAATTCAGCCCGTTGGGCGATCGAGCATCGACTCGTGACCGTGAGCGTTGCCGGCCTGGCGCTATGCCTGGCTATTTTCCTCATATTTGGCGGTGTCATTGGTTCCGAGTTCCTGCCGCACCTGGATGAGGGTGCCATTTGGGCTCGCGGCACGCTCGCGCCCAGCACTGGCCCGACCGAAGGCGCTCGCATGATGAATCAGGCGCGAGTTCTTATCGCCAGCTTCCCGGAGGTAACCCAAGTTGTCTCGCAGGTCGGAAGACCGGATGACGGTACCGACACCACGGGCTTCTTCAACACCGAATATTTCGTCGATCTCTTGCCCAAGGACAAATGGCGTCCGGTCTTTCATGAAAACAAGGATGAGTTGATCGGAGCCATGGACCGCGAACTAAGCAAAATTCCCGGGGTGCTGTGGAACTTTTCCCAGCCGATTTCCGACAACATGGAAGAAGCCGTCAGCGGCGTCAAAGGTGAGTTGGCGGTCAAGATTTACGGCGATGATCTTAGACTCCTCGAGTCAAAAGCCGATCAGATCGTTGGCATTATGCGAGACGTTCGTGGCATTGAAGATCTCGGCGTGTTTCGCGTAATTGGCCAGCCGAATTTGAATTTCATCGTTGACCGAAAAGAGGCCGCACGTTACCAGATCAACGTCGCCGACATACAAGACGCTATCCAGACGGCCGTAGGAGGAAACGCGGTCAGCCAGGTGCTCCGTGGCGAGCAACGTTATGACTTGGTGCTGCGTTACCAGGCGCCTTATCGGGACACCCGGGAAGCAATCGAAAACATTCGCCTGCTCTCCCCTTCCGGTGCGCGCGTGGCGCTGGCTCAAGTGGCTAAAGTGGCAGTGCGCGACGGCGCTTCGGAGATCTACCGCGAGGAAAATTCGCGCTATGTCGCCATCAAATACAGCGTGCGCGGCCGGGACCTGGGTGGCGCGGTCGAGGAGGCCATTCACAAAGTACACGCGCAGGTCAAACTTCCGGTTGGCTACCACATCGACTGGGCCGGTGAGTACGAAAGCCAGAAGCGGTCTCAGAAACGGCTGATGCTCGTACTGCCGCTCACCATCCTCGGCATTTTTGTGATTCTCTACACCATGTTCAGTTCCGCCAAGTGGGCTTTACTCATCCTGGCGAACGTGGCCATGGCTCCTGTGGGAGGGTTGCTCGCACTGATGTTCACCGGGACGCACTTCAGCGTCTCCTCGGGTGTGGGGTTTCTGGCTTTGTTTGGCGTTTCGGTCCAGACGGGTGTGATTATGCTCGAATACATCAACCAACTGCGAGCGTGCGGGCACACAATCGAAGATGCCGCCATTGGAGGCGCGGTGCTTCGCTTGCGCCCGATCATGATGACCATGCTCGTCGCCACGCTTGGCTTGCTGCCGGCCGCGCTTTCGCGCGGCATCGGTTCGGACTCGCAACGCCCCTTTGCGATTGTTATAGTTGGCGGGCTCTTGGGTGCTCTGCTTTTGAGTATTTTCTTGTTGCCGACGCTCTACGTTTGGGTGGCACGCGATGGCGACAAACTACCTGCACCCGAAGCAGATTTTGAGTAGGGACCTAGGCGACCCTAACGGCGCCAAGCGCCTAAAGTGGACACGAAGGCCTTTCCGACGGTCCAACATCTGTAGGGGCGCAGCACTGCAGCGCCCCAGCTTGCCCAGCCGATAGACTACGAAGTCCCAAGGTTCTCGGTTGGTAACGACCCTTACAAAGGGTTACTCTCTCGGCCGGTCAAAAGTCCGTGTAATACTTTCAGCTCTAAACTCACGCGCTCCTTCTTGTTGAGCGTGTAGGAGTGGACAACTCATGAAATTACGAATGGAACTTCGTTTTTCGCTTCTTGCGCTGTCCGCCCTCGTCCTATATTCATCGGCCATTCCTCGGCATTTTAGAGCGAACGGCGGCACTAACGCCGGCGAAGAATCCTCGGCGTCAACACCGCCGATGGGTTGGAACAGTTGGGATTCTTTCGGCACCACCGTTACCGAGGCCGACTTCAAGGCCAATGCGCAATGGTTTGCCGAACACCTTAAATCGTTCGGCTGGCAGTACGTCGTTGTGGACATGGAATGGTTCGTCACCAATCCGACGCCCGAAGGAAATTCCAGAACCTCGCAGTACAGCATGGATGGCTACGGACGCTATTCCCCCGCGATTCATCGATTTCCTTCCTCGGCAAACAACACGGGGTTCAAGTCGATTGCGGACTACGCGCACTCACTCGGCCTGAAATTCGGCATTCACATTCTGCGAGGCATTCCCAAGCAAGCGGTCGAGAAAAACCTTCCGATTGAGGGCTCTATGTACCGCGCCGCCGATGCCGCGGACATTTCGGACACGTGCCCATGGAATTTCGACAATTACGGCCTGAACGCCGCTAGTCCCGCCGCCCAGGCCTATTACGATTCCATCGCTCGCCTGTACGTGAGCTGGGAGGTCGACTTCATCAAAGTCGATTGCATCAGCAGCAGGCCCTATAAGGGCGACGAGATCGGGATGTTGAGCAAAGCTTTGCGCAAGACCGGTCGCCCGATCGTGTTGAGCCTTTCACCGGGCGCGGCGCCCATTGAAAAGATCGACGAGATGCGCAAGTACGCGAACCTATGGCGAATCTCCGATGACGTTTGGGACTTGTGGCACAGCACCGTGGACTACCCGCAAGGCCTCGGCGATCAGTTCCCCCGAATCGCGAAGTGGGCAGGCCTGGCGGAGCCCAGCGGCTGGCCAGATGCGGACATGTTGCCGCTCGGATACTTGGGCCCAGCTCCTGGCTGGGGCAAAGCACGTGAGACACGTTTGACGCACGACGAGCAGCGCACGCTGCTCACGCTCTGGAGCACTTTTCGATCCCCCCTAATGATCGGCGCCAACTTGCCGAGGAGCGATGCCTGGACCGCATCCCTGCTCACCAATCCAGAAGTTATCGCCGTGGATCAGCACTCGAAACAGAATCGCCCTGTGATCTCGACAAACACCACGGTCGTCTGGACGGCTCAGGCTGAGTCTGGAAACGACCGCTATCTCTCCGTTTTCAATCTGGATGACCACGAGCAGAAAGCCCACTACGCATGGAGGGAATTGGGTCTGACGGAGGCCAACTACAAGGTGCACGATCTGTGGGAACACAAGGATCTTGGGACCGCCGAGTCCTTCTCGGTAGTGCTCGGCCCACACGGCTGCGTCCTCTATCGACTCACGCAATGACTCACGCCCACCTTCGCCAACCTGGCCGGCCCCTTGCTGGCCGTACGTTTGAACAGGAGCACATTTCACGGAGCCAGGCTCTTAGGGCCCGGCGCCCAAAGAAGCTGCTTTAGAAGCCTGCGAATTCGAGCTGGACGCAGTGCACAGTTCAGTCTTCATTCTTGACCGACATAAGTCTTTCATAATCAACACTTTGAAAAACACAGAACTCTAACCTCCTCCAGACGAGCACGTACAAACGGGCGAGCGGGTGATTACGGTTAACCGCGATCCATCCGTACCTTACTAGCCCGGAGGCCTTACAGGTGAGGCGAGCGCTTGAGTTCACCCATGAGGTAGTCGCAGGAGCGGACGCAGAGAGCCATGATCGTTAGCGTCGGGTTCTGGCAGGGATTGGACGTGAAGCCGGACGCGTCCATGACGAAGAGATTCTTGATGTCGTGGGATTGCTGGAACTGGTTGAGAACCGACTTCTTTGGATCGGTTCCCATGCGCGCGATGCCCGCTTCGTGGAGCGCCCAGCGCGGCGCGGAGGGGTGCGCGTAGGTGCGGATATTTTTTGCGCCTGCCGCTTCGAGCATTTCTCCGGCGGAGTCGCCCATGTCTCGAATCATGGCGCGCTCGTTTTCTCCGTCGGACATATGAATTTTCAGAACGGGAATGCCGTAGGCGTCTTTCACACTCGCATCGATTTCGACGAAATTATCCCAGCGCGGCAGGACTTCGCCGAAGCCCGTGACATTCAAGGATCCGCGCGGTTCGAGTACCGCCTGCTTATACGCCGCGCCGAAGCCGGGAGCACCCCAGTTGAAGTCGAGGTTGGATTCCCCTTCGTATCCGAATCCCCGGATGAATTTTTTGTACGGCGGCTCACCCTTCAAATTGCGGAAACGCGCGACGTAGATGCCGACCGGCTTAACGGGAGCGCCAAGCGTAGGTTTTCCGCCGAGCGTCGGGAAATCGCCGGAACCGCCGCCGCTGCGAACGTGGGCGGTGAGGTAGTGGCCGAGAACACCGCTGGAATTGGCAAGGCCGTTGGGATATTCGCGGGTGGCGGAGTTGAGGAGCACGCGAACGGATTCTTGCGATTGCGCGCAGAGAATGACGGCGCGAGCCGAGAGTTCGTGCGACTGGCGAGTGACGCGGTCGATATAGAGCAGGCCGCGAGCGCGATTCGTGGCGGGGTCCATGAGAACTTTGTAGACCATGGCGTTGGAAATGAGCGTGCACGCGCCGGTGTTGAGCGCGTCAGGAACCGTAGTGAAGGCCGCGTTGAAATAGGAATGCGTAACGCAGCCGCGTTCGCATGGACCGCAGTAGTGGCACGGGCCGCGGCCGTTGATCGGGCGCGTGAGGTTGGCGGAACGAGCGAGCGTAACGGTGCGGTTGAGCGTTTGTTTGACGCGATTGCGAAAGACCGATTCCTGACAGGTGAGCGGCATGGGCGGCTGAAATTGGCCGTCGGGCAGATGCTCAAGGCCTTCGGCCATGCCAGTGACGCCGACATATTTTTCAACGAGGTCATAGTAGGGAGCGATATCGCTGTAGCTTAGCGGCCAGTCTTCTCCGTAGCCGTCATGCGACGCGGCCTTGAAGTCGGCGTCGCTGAAACGCAGGCTGACACGCCCCCAAACGTTGGTGCGGCCGCCAGTCATGCGCAAGCGGCCCAGCCAATGGAACGGTTTGTCGGAGGGAGTGGTGTACGGTTCGTCCAAATCGTTGATGAACCAATCCTGGGTGTATTCGTTGCACACGTCGAACTTCATCTGGATGGGGCGGGTTTTCCGCACGATTTCCGGTGCCATATTGCGGTATTTCAAGTCGAAGGCGGGTTTGTGCTCGGAGAAATTGTTGTCGGATTGCGGGCGGCCGGCTTCCACAATGGCGACCTTGAGGCCAGCTTCGGCGAGGCGCTTTGCTGCCCACCCTCCGGATGCGCCGGAGCCAACCACGAGGACGTCAAAGTTCTTTTCAGCGGGCATAGGGATCCTGAGACTTCTGATCACGGCAAGACAAGAAATGGATGCTAGCAATTGGTGGCGGCCAGGTCAAAGAAGAAAGCGCTTGGAAGATCCTTGGTGAGCCGTCGGGGCGAGTGGTAACATCAGGCCAATTCGCAGCAGGCTGAATCAGCAAACCGGGCCTTGGGAGCAAAGCAGACGTGACGGAACGAGGCACGCAACAACCCCACACGCAACAACGACCGAAGTTGAGCCGGCGCGAGATTGTCCAAAAATTACTGGAGGGGATGGCCGCCGGAGCCGCACTACCGTTGATCGCAACTTCACATCCGATTTATCGACATTTGACCGATGGCGTGCTGCTCGATCGTGCCGACGAAATGCGGGGAGCTCCGAACTGGCAGCCATTGTTTCTGAACGCTGGGCAGGCCAAAACGCTTGCGGCTCTTTCGGAGGCCCTGGTACCGGGCGCGGGAACCGCAAACGCAGACCGGTTCATCGATCTGCTGTTGAGCGTGGACAACGCCGAACACCAGCGAGAATTTGTTGCGTCGCTTGCGGCGGTCGAAGACGACGCGAAAAAGCAATTTCGGCGCGACTTCGCAGCGCTAACGCCGAGTGAGCAGGACAAGCTGCTGACAGACTTCTCGAAACGAGACGAGCGCCGCGAACCGTTTCACAATTTGAAAGAGTGGGTCGTCGGGGCGTACTATTCATCCGAACAAGGCATGCGCGAACTGGGTTGGAACGGCAATTATGCGTTCGAGAGCTACCCGGGATGCGAGCACGGAGAGCAACACTAAGAATTTTACCCGCAAGGAAAACGAGGAAAAATAAAATGATCCATGATGCTGCGAGCCGCCGGGATTTTCTGCGCACGATTGCGATGGGCAGCGCAGGGTTGGCGTTGTCGAGCCAACTATCCGCCGCGAGCAAAAAGTCGGTTTTGGTGTTCACGAAATCGTCGGGCTTCGAGCACACCGTCGTAAAGACCACGCCGGGAAATCCGAGCGTGGTGGAGAGGTGTGTGCGCGGGATTGCCGCGAAGTCTGGATTCGATGTGAACGCCACAAAGGACGGGCGGGTTTTTGACTCGAGCGAATTCCACTCGTACGCGGCGGTGTTTTTCTTCACGACGGGCGACCTGACCACGGCGGGGAACGACAAGCAGCCACCGATGACCGCCGCGGGAAAGCAAACCTTACTCGACTCGGTGCATGATGGCAGGCTCGGATTTGTAGGCTCGCACGCGGCCAGCGATACGTTTCACACACCGCCCGATACCGAAGACCTGGCGAACCGGTACATCGCTCACGGCGAACAGAGCGATCCGTATCTGCGGATGTTGGGTGGAGAGTTCATCATTCACGGCCGCGATCCGAGATTGCAGACAACCAACGTAGTCGTGAATGATCCGAAATTTCCGGGGCTGGAAGGTGTGAGTTCACCGGTGAGTTTTACCGACGAGTGGTATTCGTTGAAGGATTTCGCGACAGATATGCACGTGATTCTGACGCTGGACACCAACGGAATGAAGGGCGAGCCTTACCAGCGGCCTCCCTACCCGATGACGTGGGCGCGCATGCATGGCAAGGGACGCGTGTTCTTTACGGCGATCGGCGACCGGCCAGAAAACTGGGAGATTCCGTTCTTTGTGAATTTGCTCGGCGGAGGGATTCGCTGGGCCCTCGGCGACGTGAACGCGAAGGTGGACGGAAATATCACCCAGGCCGCGCCGGGTTATGCGGTCATTCCGCCGAAGAATCCTCCGGCAGCAAAGTAAGCGCTCGTTATCCCTTTTTTGCGAGACGCGAGGAAGGGCAGATAAGGCCGCCAGCCATGAAACTGGCCCTTGAGATTCCGGCGTGTCCCTGTCTTACTGGCCGTTAGGAGTTCCCACGGTCCGGCGGATTTCAAGGGCCACGACCGGTGCACCATCACAAGGAATGTTGGTCAGAAAACGGAGGGTGCCCGCGCTGTCCTCGAAAGCAAGCCCTGACTGCGCGGAGGCCCCTTTGAACACGCCCCGCGATCTAGGCACCGACGCGACGCAACCCGGAGTCCACAGTTGGGGCTGAGAATTCCTCGGAGCCGCCCCGTACAACTTCCAAGAGGCGAACGCAACGAGCGCCAGAACGACGATGACGATTTTTGCATTTCGTTCTTGTCATTTCGTATTCCTCTCACTTGCTGGCTTACCTAGGAACTTCATAATTCCGATCCGGCGGCGATGTCTCCGTCTGCGCATGTGTTCTGCCGTTCGAGGTCGGCAAAATTTGTGCGTAGTATCCGGTGTTTCCCAAAGGGTCCCATCCTTCCATGACGACCGGACGCAGGTCGGTTACCAGAACCTTGATCCCAAGTCCGGCAAGTCGTGAGGATATCTCGACACGCTTTTCCGGACCCGCCGTCCAGTAGGAGGTCACTGCTTCGAGAGGAACATCCGCCACAATTCGCAAACCCGCCAGGTGCGCCCAGTAGTCCGCCACGGTGGTGTGGCCCAGGACAGCGACGTGGTCGCCCAACTGAACATTCATTTGCCCCAAGCGTTGCGCCACCAACCACTGAACGTGCGGCGTCCTATGAAAACACCCAGCCAAGTTTGCGCTTTGCTCGTTTGCCAACGCGGCGCCGGTGGTGATGGCAATGGCCAGAACGACCGCCACCCCAAGGCGGGGAGTAGCGCCGATTTGACGCCACGGCAGCGCACAGAAGAGCGCAATCCAAGTGACGGCCATCGCAACGCCAACGTAACGAGGTTCAACGAGCACTAGAGCGTAAAGGGCCAGCATCACCACCGCGGGAAACCACAGGAACCATAGCTCGAACCAACGCTTGAGCGTTTCACGCCAAGCACCGGCGAACAAAGCCAGCACGAGCCACCCAGCTATCCATTCCTTTTCCACCGAGAGAATTCGAAGATAGTTCGTGATACCGCGAAGCGCGGCTCGTACTTGCTGCACGGGGTCGAAAGGTACGGCTGTGCCGGTGTACCAATAGCTTGGGTCGTACCAGGGCGGGAAGGTGCCGGAGAGCGGTACGGAACCGTATTCGTAGACGGCGGGCTCAGTGAAGAGCTGCCGAGAAAGGCCCGCCGGCGGTTCTGAATTCTGGGAGGCGACAACCGGGGAGGCGATGGTGGAAGGCTTGACCTCATTGAGATAAGCCACTTTCCCGGTTTCGCCAAATGTCAGATGCCCTTTTGCTCGCGAAATCGCGCCAACAAATGGGCAACTCACCAGGGCGAATGCCGCTAACGTAGCCAACACTCGCGGCTCCGGCCTTTTACCGCTAGCACCGGAAAAAGCCGCGGTGAACATGAAGACAAAGGACACAGGGAACATCACGCTCTTTGCAAAGTACGCCGTAGCAAGCACCACTCCGAGCAGAGTGTAACTGAGGACGCTGCCCCTACGGTGGGCAAGATCAACTACCATTCCCGTTGAAAGAAATAAGAACGCGGCCAATACAATATCGGGAGTATCCATGCCCAAAGTAATGAGTCTCAACGCCGCCAGCAGAAACGACGTGTAACCGATAATCCACCACGCCCATTCTGGAAGTCCTTGTCCGTCCACGGTGTTCGGGTATCGCGTTGCGACCAGGACGAGCAGTCTGCGAAAGAAAAACTCAAAGCAGCGCAGAGCCACCAGATAAGAAATGAAGTTCAGGAGATGCAGGAAGGTTGATTCCCAGTACGCCGAGGGATGAACAATCCCCAGGATCGCCGCGAGCAGCCAGGAATAAAGCGGGCTCCAATAGCCATTGATGGCCGCCGCCCAATCGTGTCGGAGGTATGCAGACGCGATATCCAGATAATTGACGCCATCGGGCTCGATAAAAAAACGATAGCTCCAGGCTTGCAAGATGCCGGCTATGAGGGCGAAGGTCCAGAACGTGAGTCGAACATTGCGTAAGGACGGATTCATCGGGGTAGAGCTTACCTGTCTGGAAAGTTGGGAACAACCGAGGTTACCAGCCATTCGCGGGCAATCTACACTGGCAACGAGCGGGCGCTACGAAAAGTGACCAATGAACGTGGCTGGAATCGATGATTTCCATGCCTTGATTCAAGAAGTCATTCCAGATCTCAGACTCACCGGTAACTCTTGTGTTTGCAGCGACTATCGTTGGGTGCGCGAGAAAGCGGCACCTCAAAAGATGTCGAAGAACCACTTGCAGTCAGGAGCAAGTCCTAGTAAAGTCAGGGGATGAGTTTTCAGCGGCACCAGTCGTCCACCTGTTGTACGTGTTGCGCACAGGTACGCTCTGGCGCCGGGAGCTCATAGTCTAGAAATTTCACTCTAGTCGAGCCGTTAAGCCCACCGCCAGAAACCGCTGGCAGGTGGGTTTTTTGTTTTTCTGCCGTGTTTTTTGAGGCTAGGAAGGAAACGATGCCGGAATTGTTGGACGTGCCCCCGACCACTCGCGACGGTCAGTCGCTCCCCGTGCGGGAAAAGCTGAACCATCTCCATGCCTTGGAGGCCGAGAGCATCTACATCCTTCGTGAGGCATTCGCCGAATTTTCACGGCCAGTGATGCTGTATTCGATCGGCAAGGATTCCTCGGTGATGTTGCGGTTGGCACAGAAAGCGTTCTTTCCGGGCAAGATTCCGTTTCCGTTGTTGCATGTGGACACCAGCTACAAATTTCCCGAGATGATCGAGTTTCGAGATTCCTACACTGCGGAAATTGGTGCGCAATTGATTGTTCACAGAAACGTCGAGGCACTGGCGCAGGGGGCAAATCCATTTTCCCTTGGCACGCAGAAGTGTTGCGGCCTGCTAAAAACCAGGAGCCTATTGGACGCATTGGCGGAGGGAGGGTTTAACGCGGCATTTGGGGGCGCACGTCGCGATGAAGAGAAATCACGCGCAAAGGAAAGAATCTATTCCCTACGTGATTCTCATGGTCAATGGGACCCCAAAAACCAGCGCCCGGAGCTCTGGAATCTCTTCAATTCGCGCATCGACAAGACCGAGAGCATTCGTGTGTTCCCTCTCTCCAATTGGACCGAACTCGACATCTGGCTCTACATCTATGCCGAGAGTATCCCGATCGTGCCGCTCTACTACGCTCGAGAGCGCGAAACGGTGGTTCGGAACGGTTCGCTCGTGTTGATACACGATAAATCAGAGCTGCTGCCTGGTGAAGTATTGAAGCCCGTGAAGTGCCGGATGCGCTCCCTGGGTTGTGTGCCGTGCACGGGGGCGATCCGGTCCGAAGCCGACACCCTTCCGAAAATTATCGAGGAGATGATTTCGTTCCGGCGTTCCGAGCGCGAAAACCGCGCCATCGACCACGACGAAGAAGGTTCAATGGAACTGAAGAAGCGGGAGGGCTATTTCTGATGCTGGCTGTTCCCTTTTTAGGCGAAAGGTTCGATGAGTTTCTTGACCAGGAAATGGGCAAGGAACTGTTGCGCTTCACCACCGCGGGAAGCGTTGATGACGGAAAGTCCACACTGATCGGCAGATTGCTGCACGACGCAAAAGGCGTCTACGAAGATCAGCTCGCTTCCGTGAAGAAGAGCCGGATCAACCGTTCGACCGGACCGATCGACTTCTCACTCTTGACGGATGGTTTGCGGGCTGAACGTGAACAAGGAATCACAATTGATGTCGCTTACCGGTATTTCGCCACGCCGCGCAGAAAATTCATAATTGCTGATACTCCAGGCCACGAGCAGTACACCCGAAACATGGCAACCGGTGCGTCCACGGCGAATCTTGCGGTGATCCTGGTCGACGCGACCAAAGGTCTACTACCCCAGACGCGCCGCCATTCCTATATCGCCTCACTTTTGGGAATTCCCAATGTGATTGCGGCCATAAACAAGATGGACTTGGCCGGTTACCGCGAAGACGTATTTCTGCGGCTGCAAGCGGATTTCCTCGCCCTTGCGAAGCATTTGAATATTCCCGCTGCGCAGTGCGTACCCATCAGTGCACTTGAAGGCGACAACATCGTTGCGCGGAGCCGTAACATGCCCTGGTATTCCGGCCCAACATTGCTCGAGCATCTGGAAACCGTGCCCATCCAACCGTCTTCCAGCATTGAGGCGATTCGATTTCCCGTCCAATATGTCATTCGGCCGGATTCCACATTTCGCGGCTTTGCAGGCCAAGTGGCTGGTGGTGCGATTCAAAGCGGCGATCGCGTTACAGCTCTGCCATCGGGACAAACCACGCGTGTGCGCTCCATCGTCACCTACGACGGCAGGCTCGACACCGCCGTTCGATCACAGTCGGTCACGCTGGAACTTGAGGATGAAATAGACGTCAGCCGCGGCGACATGCTGGTGGCACCCGACGCTCCACCGTTGGTGTCTCGCGCCTTCAGTGCGATGGTTGTCTGGTTGTACGAGAAGCCGCTCGAACTACATCGGACTTATCTCGCGAAACACACGACGCGACAAGTGAAGGCGCGGGTAGCGCGAATTCGAAACCGCGTTGACGTGAACACTCTGACCAGCGAACCCGCTAGCGGACTGGAAATGAATGGCATTGCCCTCGTAGATTTGGAAACAAGCAGTCCGCTTTTCATCGATTCCTATCGCCGGAGCCGTGCGACCGGCAGTTTCATTCTCGTTGATCCCCTGTCCAATGCCACGGTCGCGGCTGGAATGATCGATGAGGATTTGTCGGAACGCAGCGCTGCCCGCATCAGTCGAAAAGACGGACGGCTAGCAGGTAGCCTTGAAGCGATCAATCCGCAAGAGCGATTCAAGCGCCATGGTCACCTGCCGGCTGTTTTCTTGATATCCGATCATGATTTTGTCGCTGAATCTGCGGAACGCGCGTTATTCGATGAAGGCTTCGAAACGATCGTGTTGGATGGAGACCAGATTCCATCCGGATCCGTCGCGGCGCTTCTCCATCCGTTATGGTCGGCGGGGTTCGTTGTACTTTTTGTCGCAGGCAGCATTCCGATCGCTACGCGACGTGTTCTCGAAATGATCGCTCAAGATGCTTTTTTTGATTTTGTTGGCTCCGAGCCGTCTCTCAACCGCGAAGAACTAGAGAGGCGCATCCTTGCGCGAGCTGAGTCCGTGCGGCTCGGTCGGACCTCGTCGACTTCAGGAAAGGCGGACTGACATGACTACCGCGATCAATTCGGAAACAATGGAGAACCGCGATGCGGAAGACCTCGTCAACTCCATCCTGGCGAGTCCCGGAGTGACTCCAGCGTGCTTGACGTGCAGCTTTCAAGCGGAAGACATGATCGTTCTTCATCTTCTCCGCAAGCGGCAGCCGGGTCTTCCGGTTTTGTTCCTGGAGACCGGATACCACTTTTCGGATACTTATCAATTCCGCGATCGTATTGCCTCTGAATGGGAATTGAATCTAGTCAATGTGCTGCCGAATAAAACTGTCCCGCAGCAGGAATCCGAACTGGGCATCCTTTACCGAGAAGATCCCGCCCGGTGTTGCCAACTTCGCAAAGTCGACCCTTTGATGGCGTCGCTTGAGCCTTTCGAGATCTGGTTCACTGGCTTGCGCCGCGAGCAATCTCCTACACGCAAGAATCTCAAGAAGGTCGAACACCATCGCTTGCCAAGCGGCAAAACGCTTTTGAAAGTCAGCCCGCTCGCCGATTGGACGTGGTCGCAGGTATGGGAATATACGGGGAAACACGGACTAAGCTACCTCCCGCAATACGACCGGGGATACGCCAGCATAGGCTGCGAGCCGTGTACCGCAATTCCGGCTGACCCCGGAAATCCACGATCGGGACGCTGGAGCGGCAAGAAACTCGAGTGCGGCATTCACACGTTTTCGGAGAAAACCGAATGATGCATTTCTTGTTAGGCTTTCTCATCGCCTTGGCTGTCGGACTCACGGGAATCGGCGGCGGAAGTTTCACCGTCCCTGCACTCCTGCTGATTGTGGGACTCCCGGCCGGAGAAGCGGTTGGTACTGCGTTCGTATTTGCAGGCGTGCTCCGGCTCATCGCTGCGCCGTTCTATCTCATGCGCCGCCAGGTACACTCGCGCTACTTTCGTCTCATGCTCACAGGGGCCGTACCTGGTCTGGTACTCGGCATCCTTGCGTTGCGGATTCTGGCGAAGGCAGGGAACAGCCCGGTAGTAATTATTATTCTCGGCTTGTTGCTGGCACTCACCTCCGGCGTCACCTTTGTTCCCCGCGTACAGAATCCAGGTTTCGCTGTGGAAAATGCCCGTTGGTTGCCGTGGCTGGCGTTTCCCATTGGAGTCGAGTCGGGGTTTTCCTCCGCGGGTGCGGGCGCACTTGGCACTGTACTGCTGCTGAACTATTCGGAAATGACGCCAGCGCAAGTGGTGGGCACGGACATTGTATTTGGATTGGTCCTGGCGACTATCGGGAGCGCGGTCCACTGGTCGTTCGGCTCTATCAGCACACCCATCTTACTGCAGTTACTTGCGGGAGGCGTGCCTGGTGTTGTGCTTGGCTGCGTACTCGCTCGCAGAGTGCCGGCGCAGAAACTGAAAGCGGTAGTGGCAGCCGTGGCCCTCGCCGCCGGCTTGCAGTTAGTGTGGTCCGGGACGCGGGCGTTTGCGGCCAAGCATTCCACTGCGGCGGCGAAGTTGGGCCAGCAGACGCCGGGAGTTTCGCGCCCATGAGTTTTTCCGTTCGAAACGAGATGATCGCCAACCGTGGCCCGTCGGTGTTCGGTCGCGCCTGCCCTTGTTGTTGATGCCTCAATTTGCCCTCGGCAGCGTAGTCCTCCGGAGTTTTGTACCTTCCCACAAATCGTGAAGTAGCTGGCGCCCTTGCGGCGCACCAAATGAAAAGGGGAGTATGGAAATGAGTCCGATTCAGGCGGTTAGTTCTCATTCAAAGAAATTACTGGTCTACGTGTCATCTTTGATTTTGACCGGGTTGCTGTCTTGCGCTGCTTTGCTGGGACAAGGCGACGCTTCACTTTGGGGATTGGTGACGGACACGACCGGTGCGGGAATACCCAACGCGGCTGTGACGATCAGGAACCTGGAAACGGGAACGTCGCGTGCAGTGGTGACCGACGAAGCAGGCCACTTCAATGCGCCGGCCCTTGCCGTCGGGCACTACGAAGTTGCCGCGTCGAAAACCGGGTTTCAGATAGATCGCAGGACCGCAATCACGCTCGTGGTCGGCGCACGAGAAGAGGTGAACCTGAGGCTCCAGGTCGGAGACGTACACCAAACCGTCGAAGTCCCCGCCAACCCTGGAATCATTCAGATTACAACCGAAGACATATCTGGCCTGGTCGGTGAACGGCAGGTGAAGGATTTGCCGTTGAACGGGCGAAGCTACGATCAGCTGCTTACGTTGAATCCCGGAATCGTCAACTACACGTCGCAGCGCGCGGGAGGGATTGGAACTTCGAACTCCGTGGTCGGAAACATGTTTGCGGTTTCCGGCCGGCGTCCGCAAGAGAACCTCTTCTTGTTGAACGGGGTCGAATTCACCAGCGCGTCAGAAATAAACAACACCCCCGGCGGAGTGAGTGGTCAACTGCTCGGAGTGGACGCGGTGCGTGAGTTCGCCGTAGTGAAGGATACCTACGGCGCGGAGTACGGCAAACGTCCCGGAGCGCAAGTCAACATCGTGACCGCCAACGGCACGAACCAATTTCACGGCTCCGCCTACGAGTTTCTGCGCAACAGCGCGCTCGACGCACGGAATTTCTTCGATCACGGCGACATACCACACTTCGAGCGTAATGTGTTTGGCGCGTCCGCCGGTGGTCCGATCGTGAAGGACAAGACCTTCTTTTTCGCAAACTACGAGGGCTTCCGTCAAATACTCGGTTTGAGCGATCTTAGCCTCGTGCCCGACAACACCTCGCGAGCCAATGCGGTGGCGAGCGTGCGTCCACTACTGGCGCTGTGGCCGGTTGCGAACGGTCCTGAACTTGTGACCTCGACGGGAGCCGCGAGCGGAATCGCGGAAGCGTTTAGCAATCCGTTTCAACACATTCGGGAAGACTTCGGGACGCTGCGAATTGATCAGACTCTGTCGAGTAACGATTCCTTCGCTGCCGTGTATACGGTTGATGACAGCGAAGCTCACTCTCCGACAAACAATCCCATCAGTTTCGTCAACGTATTTCTGCGTGAGCAGGTTGCCAGCTTGAGCGAGACCCATGTTTTTTCGGCGAGTGTGGTAAACCGCGCTACCTTTGGCTTTTCGCGAGGTGGATTTTATTTTGACAGTGGAACAACTGCCGGTTTGCCGGGCTGGATTCACGAAAACCAGCCAGTCGGCGCAGTGGTGATCGGCGGAGGCACAACGCTGAACGGTGCATCACAAATCACAAACGGAGGCACGAACGCCGGAAGCAATTTGACGGCAGCGCGCAACCTGTTTACGGGAAGCGATCAGGTCACGCTCACGCGCGGCAAACACTTGCTGACCTTTGGCGCGTGGTTGCAACGCCTACAAGCCAACGACGTTCTGATTCAAGACCAATACGGCCAGGCTTCATTCACGAACTTGCAAAGCTTTCTGCAAGGCAACGTAAGCACGTACACGTATGCTCCAAAATACACACCACTCGGGTGGCGCTCGCTCGAAGGGGCTTTCTATGCGGAGGATGCGATCCGTGTGAAGCCATCGCTGGAGGTGCGCATCGGTTTTCGCGGTGAGTCCACCAATGGGTGGAACGAAGTGACCGGCCGCGCCTCAAACTACGCCTTTGACTCGAACTCCGTTATCGTCACGCAGCCGGTAGTCGGTGACTCCGTTTTTTCCACGAACCACGCAAAGTTCCTGCCAGCGCCACGGCTAGGAATCGCTTGGTCGCCATTTTCCTCAAAGAAGACGGTCATTCGCGGCGGCTTCGGTGTGTACCACGCCCTGCTCGACAATTTGAGCTACCGCTTGGACCAGAATGGACCCTTCAACACCATTTATGCAGTCAAAGGCATCCCGTTTTCGACCATCGCACCCGATGCGACCTACAAGGCGGCGAAAATAATACCGAGCGGAGTGCAACCCGACTTGCGTACACCCACCATCGAATCCTGGTCGCTGAAAGTGGAGCAGCAGATTTCCGCGAACACTTCGTTCGGCGTGAGTTATATCGGGTCGCACGGTTATCACGAGCCGCTCTCCGTCGATGCGAACCTTCCCGCGTCGACGATCTGCCCGGCGCTGCCGTGCCCTTCCGCGTATCCGGTCGGGACGCTCTATTACCCGGCAAATGCGACGCTTGCCAACACCGCCGTGTCGAATACTACGCACTGGTTCTCCGAAGGGACCAGTTCCTACCAAGGGCTCGAGGTCGACGTGAACCGGCGTATCGGGCGCGGCTTGCAATTCCGCGGTGTTTACACTTTTTCGAAGGCGCTGGACGACGGCGACAACGTCAACACCAGCGTTGCCACAAATTCTCCGGCATTCGTCGCGAATCCGCTCGATCCGAAAGCGGACTATGGCCGAGCGTCATTTGACGTTCGGCACGCTGGAGTGATCAACGCGACCTACGATCTTCCGTTCGGGCATGGGAAGAACTCGGACGGAAGCCCCTGGATCGAAAGGGTTGTGGGCAACTGGCAGGTTAGCGCGATCGAAATGTTACAGTCGGGTTTACCGTTCACGCCGCAGTTGTCCTACAACCCGTCGAATGACGGCGACACGCGTAATCCCGTTCGGCCATCGTTGAATCCCAACTTCACCGGCTCCGTAATCGTGGGCGGACCCAACCGTTATTTCAATCCCAGCGCGTTTATTCAACCTCTTCCCGGGACGTACGGCAACGTAGGGCGTAATATTCTGACGGGCCCATCGCTAGCCGAAACAGATATTTCCGCCGCAAAGAAATTCCTGCTTTCTGAGCGGCTGGGCTTGCAATTCCGGGCCGAGATTTTCAACTTGTTCAACCACACAAATCTCAACACGCCGAACCCCGTGGTGTACGCGGCAGCGACAGGGGGTCCATCGCCGACGGCAGGGATTATCACGTCGACGGCAACCAGTTCACGTCAAGTCCAGTTTGGCCTGAAATTCTTATGGTGAGACCTTGTCACTTGCAGCCGTCGCACGTGGCTTACCTTCGCTTCGAATCAAACGCTGAGGGGAGCCGTGAATTAGCGCAGCTACGTGTGTCATACGGAAGAAGCGGCGGCCTCTCGCCTAAGGTTCGCGGCCATACTCGCCCGCCACGCAAGCACCGCAATTAGCGCGAGCCCAGCCAGCAGCGACATGAACAATCCTGGCATCAGCATTGCGAGGCCCATGATTTCCCGGATCGGGGTAAAGAGCTCGGCAGTCTGAGAAGCCACGAGAAATAGGAAAGCGTAGAAAGTGCCTGGAGACTCTTCAAGCCATAGCAAAAAGTGCCGCATGAGAGAGTGCGGGAGTACGGTAATCTGTGAGAGCGATGCAATAGCAACCCCAAGCAACGCTCCGACCACAATGTCTGTGGGGTAGTGCAGGCCGAGGTAGATTCGCGGCAGACAAACGACGAACACGGCGTGGCACAGCGCCAGCAAACCGGCGCGCTTCGAGACGAAAAAAATTGTCGTGGCCAGCGCAAAAAACAGTACTGCGTGATCACTCGGAAATGAACTCCAGTGGATGAGCGTTTTCTCGTTCATTCCGTATGGCATCTGAAAGGAAACGTTCGGATTGTGAAGTGGACGTTCGCGAAAGGGCAGTGCGTGGGCGAAGAACCTCGCCACAATCAATGCTGCAAAGCTGGAAAAGAGCCCAAAAAGGACGGTCTCGCGCCGACTTGCTTGTTCACGACCCCCGCCCTCGCGAAACCACATCCACCATAGCAGGCTCATCATTACGCCACCCTTGATGAAGTCGTTTCCTGCGATTAGCACCACAACGTTGTCGAAGGTCCAAGAGTGGCGCGCGAATTGATTGAAGAAATGGATGATCCCAGCATCGAATGGATTCACGGAGGTTCCTTCCGCGCCAGCGCCGAGGTCTTGCCTCTGCAAGCGCTGAGAATTCCTAGCGTGTCTCCGAACTGATCTGTTGAGACGAGAGTCTTTCCGCGTGAAGCAAGCCCGGCGTAAGGATGTGTACGTGGCTGTTCCAGAAGCCGGCAGTCACCACCAAACCTCTGCAGTCGATTACCGTGCCATCAAGCGGGACTTTGATGGCTGCGCTTGGCCCAAAGGCAACAATACGGCCGTCGTGTACAAGAATCGAGCCGTTCTCGATTGCTTGTTCTGTCGGCGAGGGATAAATTTTCGCCCCGACCAAGGCGAGGTCAGAGGCACGAGCCAGGCCGCACGCAAAGAGCACCCAAAACAAGAGGAGGGGGTAAAACGAACGGTTTTGCATATTCGCAATATACGCTCGCAGCGAAGAGATTGTTCCAAAATGTCTCTTTCAAGAACGGTTCGCATTCAGGCGTCTTTGAGCACTCTAATCTGCCTGTCCGTGAAACCGCGCTCTGACCGGGCGATGGTTCGACAGACACCATCACTCAGACATCGATGCTGTGTGACGCGCTAGCATTTACAAACCCGACAGCGACTTGGTCGCTTGGTCTCAAACAAGTGGGCCGCGGTCCAGAAACGGGGTTCGAAGATACTTGAGCACCGGCAACGGTCAAGAGCATCCGACTTCCTCGAACCGGCCCCTGCTGCGCGATCCATATTCGCGCAAAGCGCCATATTGCCAAAGTGAAGTCACACCTGCCATGGACGGTAGAACTTCTGGCCTGTCGGCATTTGTTACCATGGGATCAGATCGAGCAGAGCTCGAATCAGTCGAGGTCTTTCGTCGAAGGTTTGACTGGATCGGTCGGTGGGAAGACATTGTGTTGGGGTGCAGGCATAGGGGCGTCGCCCTTTCGGTCCTTCCAAAGGAACTTATTGAGCAGCGCGGTGTCTACTGCGTCAGCATGGCTGAAATCGAGATTCTGGCCTTCCTTCCATTCCTCAGTATTCATCTGATAGATCAGGCCGTTGTCGCGGTTGCGGTAGTCGGCAGTGAACGCCGGCTGTTGACCGGACCCGCTGAAGAGCGGGGCCATTACCGCGGCACGGGAGTCGTTCGCATTCAACGGTGGAACGCCAAGGAGCGACTCGATCGTGCGAACCATGTTGATGGTTGTATAGAAAGAGTGATCGACGAAGGGAACAATCGCGCCATCGCCTTGTGCGGCAGGCGGCGGGGAGTACTTGCTGATGACCAGGGCAATGCTTCGGTGTGAGTCGACGTGGTCGGGACCGTTCTGCGCGTCGTCTTCCAGGATGAGGAACGCCGTATCGTCCCAATAAGGACTGTGAGAGACGGCGTCAACGACTCGGCCGATGGCTAAGTCATTGTCGGCAACGGACGCGGTGGGCTTGGGTTTGTTCTTCGTTCCGCCCGCAGTGTGGTCGTTCGGAAGGCGAAGAAGGATGAATTGCGGCATGTCGTCTTGGTGCGCGTTGCGTGAGGAGACGAAATTGTTGAATTCGTTCAGGAACTCATCGGCACGGAGTTGGTCGGGATAGGCAACCTCGAAATCGGGATAAAGCGGGTCGAAGTGGCCACGGAGCTCCACTTCGGCGGCAACATTCCTGGCCAGAATAGGAATTGCCCAGGGGTAAGGGCTTGGGCCGCCGCGAGGGTCGCCTACATTCTTTTCCAGAGGCTCACCTTTGTTGATGAAAGTGCGCGAGCAGGACAAGCCCGCGGGTTTGGGCGGTCCGGAGGTAGGCGGATTTGTTCCGTGCTCGGCGTTGCACCAACGGCTGACGATGTATTCGCCGTAGTGCCGGTACGAGATTCCGTGGGTGGCGAAATTCTTCCAGAGATACCCACCGGTCGGCTCGCCTGCGTCGGGAAGCTCATCTTCGGCGGCGATGCCGCCAAGTAGAGTGCCTTCGGAATCGTAGGTATGTTCGCGGCCTCGGTAGCCGATCGGCCAGGTTTTAGCGATGTAGTCAGAAATCGAGGCGGAAGTGGACCACACGTGGCCGTCGCCGGAAACGTCTCCACTGTCATAGAAATTGTCGAGGATGCCGAATTGACGGCCGAGCTTGTGCTGATTGGGCGTGATGTCTTCGCCATACATCGCCAGCGATGGATCGCCATCGCCAGCGTTAAGATCGCCGAAGACCTGGTCGTAGGTGCGATTTTCTTTAATGATGTAGATGACGTGCCGGATCTTGTTCTCGCCGGCGGAGAAGTGGATGCGGTCGGAGTTGCCGCGCACGGCGTTGATTTCTGAAACCTGCTTCGTAAAGGCAGAGAGATTTGCCGGCAAATCCGCAAGAGCGATGCGCGCGAGTGAACCATTGATGAGCGCGGGCCCGTAGGGATAGCGGGGACGTCCGTCGGCGGTCTTGCCGATGACCGTTGGATTGGGCCCAGAGCCGCGGCCCTTGGCGCTGGCGATCAAGAGATCTTTGCCAGTCGCGGCGACGACGGTGGGATACCACTGGGTAGGAACGAAACCGACGGCTTGGAGAGGCTGGCCCGAGCTGAGTTTGCTGAGATCGAAAACGGCGATGGAATCGGAAATGGCGTTGGCGGAAAACAGAGTTTTCTCGTCGGGGGAGAGCGCGAGATATTCGGGATCGCTACCGCCGTATTGCTGTTGGGGGAGTCTGGTTGAAAGATAGGAGAGCGGTTTGCCGGTTGCAGTGTCGAGAACCGCGATCTCGTCGCGGTCGGTGAGTGCCACAAAAAGCCTGGAGTTGTCGCGATTGACGAGAAGGGCGGTTGGATGTGACCCACCAGCGAGCGGCGAAGCGGGCTTGCGAAGAGAAATGAAGCGGCGGACACGTCCCTGCAGGAGGTCGAGCTCCGCAACCATGGAGGCGTTCCACAAAGAGACGAAGCCGTGCTTGCCGTCGCTTGTCATCGCTGACGTATACGGAAGGGAGCCCGGAATGTAATGGAAGCGAGCGAGATCGAACCGGTGGATGACCTTGCCGTCGGCGGTATTCAAAAGAAGAGCTTCGTCGGAATTATTGCAAGCGACGAGCAAACGCTCTTGGCCCCCGCTCATACCAATAGCGAGACCAGCTGGATAAGTAACGTCTCGGAATTCCGGGCGGCGGATCTTTCTACCGGGGATTTGGTCACGCGGAGGTAGAGGCATGAATCTCTCGGGAGTGATGCGTCCGTTCTCGAAGACGTAAACCGCTATGCCGTTGCCGGTGCTGCCCTTTTGCTTTCCCAGGGGGTCGGTGAAAGACGCCATCGAGGCAAAAACGTGTCTACCGTCCAGGCCGAAAACCAAGCCGAGGAAATACGTTTGGCGGGCCTTACTGCCGAGTCGATCGTCCGGAAAGTCGGTGAGCTCGTCGTTTTGGAGATTGAGGACGGAGAGAGATTGTTTCTCTCCCGAGGTATAGGAACCGTAGCCGCTGTGGAGGAGAACGGCAAAGCGGCCATCCGGCGTTAGTGAGATGGCGGTGGGAAGATTATTGGTTGGGCGCGGATTGCCGGGAACATTCGCGAGTAGCTTGCCGTTCGGAAGCTGCGTGGTGTGTGACGTGTCCTGTGCTACGAGAGAAGGCGCTGAGTAAAACAGCAAGGCAAAACAGAAATTGCGGAAATGGCGAGAGTGATTGCTCATGAATCGAGTATATGAGTTTTCGGTCACAGTACTGTAAACGTAGGGCCACTCCCCCTGACATGGGCATCTCGGTTCACGGTTCCTAATTGGGGCGCCCAGATAGAAAACCCGCACTCTAGGGGGAAGCATTGTCGGATCAACAGATTAGACGGTGTTGCCTCGACCGGTTGAGCTGGCAGCGCGGCAAAAAAAAACGCTACGTTATCCGCTGGAGAGAAGACGTGGTGAAACCGGACGGAGCGATCGGCGCATTCAGCGTGCCGAAACTATCGCCTTCGTCAGCCAAGTGTTCTCAGATGTACTCAACTCTGCCTCGGAGCAAATTCCGGGCAGACATGTAAATTGATGATGATACGGGGGTTATGCGGGAAATTGGTGCGCCGCGTAGGAATCGAACCTACAACCTATGGATTAAGAGTCCATTGCTCTGCCAATTGAGCTAGCGGCGCGTGAACAACCCTAAAATTTTACACATGGCGCGCGACTTTGTCGAACGTGGATGCGTAATAAATTGGCTTCCGGCGGATCGCTCGTATCATCGCGCCAATCGCTTTACGCCCGAAGCACGGCAACCAGTTCATGTGCGACTTCGCGCGCGCGAGGCAAATCGTCCGGCTCGAAGGAAATGGCGGCCACGCGAGGATGCCCCCCGCCGCCAAATTTTTCGGCCAACGAGGCCAGGTTTTTATCCGCTGTAGCCTGGTTCCATGGGTTGGTCCCGAGCGAAACCTTTGCGCGAGCTTTCGAGGCGCTGACGCTCACGGAGTAGACGCACTCGCGATGCAGTAGATACGGGATGAACTTGTTGTAGCCTTCGAGATCCAGATCGCCGACATCGAAGAAAATTACATTGTCGCGGGCTTCGCAGCGCTCCCGCAGGATCTCGATGGAGCGGCGATGGCGTTCGAGCAATTGCGGTAGGTGCTTGGCAACCAGAGGCAGCTGGATCACTTCGGCTAGTGGTTTGTAGGCCAGATCGGGAATAATGCGCGCGGGCACATTGTCCTCGGGAGCCGCTTCAATCACTAACGCGAGTTGCGTCGCGGGCTCCGCAATCTCGACGGCCGATTCCGGCGTTGGGTACTGTGCCCCGTCGATTATGTCGCCCCAGTGAATGAGTTCTTCGAGAGGTTTTGTGTCGAAGCCAAATTTCTCACGCGCCACTGTCGCGATCAGCTTGGTACATGACTTGTAGTCTGGCTCATAAAACATGTGCGGGCCGGGATGTTTGCGAAAGTGTTCGGCATCTTGGGGAGTGAGGAAGGCGCTCTGGTGATGGTCGAACCACCAAGTGACCTTAGACGAATTCGAATATTTGAAGTCGACGATGGCATTCTCATCCCCATCGAACAGGCCGTCTTCCCAGGGCGGGACGGCGCGATGGGTCATCCCGCTGAATCCGAACTGCGCGTCTTGATCGAAGCGCTCGCGATAAAAGCGGTAGAAGAGTGCAGCCGAAGCCGTGCCGTCAAAACACCGATCGTGGAAGCAGAGTCGTACCCGAGTCATAACGAAGGGGAAAGCGCCTTTCTGGCCCCAACAATAAGCAAAATGTCGAGGACAAAGCCCTTAACGATGCGGTGCAGCTGTCGGAAAGTCAAGTAGAAACGAGAGCTGGGATTCAGTCCCGGGTACGCAAAAGAAAAGGGCCGCGTGGTTCATTGGCGCGGCCCTTCCGGAATTGCGAAGACGGATTTTACTTCCCGGCCATGTTCGCGGCGATCGGCCCGATAATCGGGAGCATGAATTTCTCGTGTTGGTACGCCTTGTACATCATGAATATCCATAAGACGAATACGAGCAGGGCCAAGAGAGGATAGATCGCCAATGCGAGGAATCCCATGGACATGAAGTGAAGCATCGTAAACAGGACTCCGATGATCAAGTAGATCGCGAAGAGCGCAACGGACATTCCGATCGACTGGGCGGCGTGAAATCGCACAAACGGGCGCTTGTCAATTAAGAAGAAAATGAGTCCGGTGATCCAACCGAGAATATAACAGAGCAGGCCGGCTACGTTCTCATCCAATCCCGCGGTTGGGGATGGCGTCGCGGCCCCAGCAGGTGCAGACGCCGCACTCTGGCTGGCGCCGCACTTAGGGCAAAATGCTGCTCCGCTTGTTTCTGCACCGCACGCGCTGCAAAAGGCCATTCGACCACCTCCTCGGGGGGTTGGAATGCTGCGGAGCGTAGCAAAGCAGCTATGTAACTGCAATCCTTTTCATTTTCGCCGCGTCGGCCTGTCGAATCGCGGGAAGCGCGTGCTCTCAACAGCTTCTTACGAGTTAGAATCTGCTCTCCATGCCGCACATACAGGCTTCCATAGGCCCTTCTTCCGAACCACCTGGACTATTTGGTTGGCCGCGCGACGTTACCCCGGCGGAACGCAAGGCTCTGTTCGCGGGCGGGATTGGCTGGATGCTCGACGCCATGGACGTGATGCTGTACTCGCTCGTCCTCACTTACTTGATCCGCGAATTCTCGATGGACACGCGAACCGCCGGATTTTTGAACTCCCTTACACTGGTAGCTTCCGCGATCGGCGGATTTCTGTTCGGTCTGTTGGCCGACCGCTTTGGTCGAACACGGGCGCTCATGGCGTCGATCCTGATTTACTCCGCGGCGAGCGCCGCGTGCGGCCTATCGCACTCTGTGCCGCAGCTCGCAGTATTCCGCTTCGTGCTCGGACTTGGGATGGGTGGCGAATGGACGGCAGGTGCCGCGCTCATCGCCGAAACGTGGCGCCCCAAGCATCGCGGCAAGGCGCTGGGCTTGATGCAATCTTCTTACGCAATCGGCGAAGCAATGGCCGCGCTGGTCGTATTGTGGGTGCTGCCACACTTTGGTTGGCGCGCGGTGTTTTTTGTCGGCGTGCTGCCGGCTCTGCTGGTGTTCTGGATCCGCGCCAGCGTGCCCGAGCCCACAATTTGGAAGGACCGCGCGGCCTCTCCCGATCGCGGATTTAAGAAAACCGCTCTCCCTGTAGGCGTGCTGAGAGCCGGCATGCTCGCCACATCGATGAATGCATTCAGCCTTTTTGGATATTGGGGTCTCTTCACGTGGATACCAGCTTACTTGTCACTGCCCGTGTCGCAAGGCGGGCGTGGCATTGGGCTCGTAAAGACAACTACCTTCTTCCTGGTGCTTTGCGGAGGAAAATGGATGGGATATGCCGCGTTTGGTTTTCTCGCCGACGCCTTCGGGCGAAGGAAATCCTACTTTGCATACTTGTTCATCGCAGCCGCATTGGTGCCTGTCTACGGAATGACCCGTAGCGAGCTTTGGCTTCTGGCGCTCGGTCCGGTGGTGGCGTTTTTTGGAACCGGATCATTTTCCGGGTACGCAGCCCTCGCGAGCGAAATTTTCCCCACCGAGATCCGCGCTGCTGCAATGGGACTCAGCTACAACGTTGGGCGCGTGTTATCGGCGTTTGCGCCGTTTGCGGTAGGTACGCTTGCGATCAAGTACGGAATCGGGCCGGCATTTTTTTTGCAGGCGGCGGCGTTTCTCCTGGCGGCGATGCTTTCCTTGGCTTTACCAGAGACTCGCGGACAGAAGCTCGTCTAACTATGCAACCGCGCTTTTTGCCTGGCCTATTTCGTCGGCAGCATGCAATGTGAAGTTGACCGCGAAATAGGGCGCCATCGCGAGCGTTCTCTGGAACTCCAATTCATCGCCGTACAAACGCTTGGGCACGCGTCGTGCAAGGATGCTGACGGGTAGCGGGTCTTTGCGGAATGGATATGGCGCCAGCGACACGCCGTTATCATCGAGCGGCCGCAGTTCCCAATCAACGGCTTCGTGGTCTTGGTGCATCGGAACGTTTTCAATCGTGGCCTCATGGAGAAAATTGAGGCAGAAATAGAGCGAAAGACGGTCCAAAACTTCCAGGAGGCCCGCGGTCCTTTCCAGCGATTTATCCTCCGCCAGGCTTTTTGTGGCGGGATTCGTGCGCAGGTCGATTTTCAGGCGCAGCTGCTGCAGCTTCAGGCGTTGCAGGAACTCGTTTACAAGGTGCGACTCGCTTGACTTTACATATTTGGCCGAAAAGCCGGGGATCGTGGCCCGCGCGCGGTCGTAAAGCCCGGCGCAATACAGACTAACGAGCAACGCAGCGTAGCGATCCGCTTTCATCAGCCGTTCGAGACCTCGCTGATAAAGAGCGACGTGCTCATCCGTGGGAATCGACATGAACGTGTAAGGAACTCGCGTTTTGGGGTCAATCCGCGGGGCGAGCTCCCATTCAGACCACCCGTTGTCGTGTTCCCGTGCCGCGAGGCAGAAAGATTCGAACAGCTCGGGGCGCCGGAAGAGGTCATTTCCCCATTCGCGAGCAAGGAAACCCGCGAGCACCGCATGATCGGTCTGGCGTATCACCAGCAAGTGATCGCCATGCTCCTGAACGATCACCGGACGCTAATTCCGCGTTGCACTGAGCCCGAATCTCCTATCTTGAACGCATTCATCCGTTCCCCTTCACTTTGACCGATGCGCGGGACCCTATTATGCCTTTTAGCCTTGCCGCAAACCAGTACGCGTCCGCAGCGAAAGAGGGCTAGCGATTGCCCCCTGAAAATCGGTTACATTGGTGGCCGCAAGGGATACTTCCCAAAGTAGTAAATGGAACCCCAAGAGCTGTTCAGAAGGGACCCGTTAAAATTTTAGTCTAGCTTGCTCAGACCCGAGAGCGTTGGGGCCCTTTGGGAAGAACTTAGAACTGGGGAGTCGAGCGAACCCATAGCGAAAATGGACTTTAAATTTATCTATTACGCAGTGGTATACTCAGCTAGAGATAAATAGACAAGATTACATCCGAAGAACGGTCGTGTCGGTCCCCGCCCACACGATTGCGCTCACTCAGCCGATCCGACCATGAAGATTCTCACGAAGCTGCTCATTTGCCTTTTCCTCGCAGCGATCCCGGCCATCGGGCAGACCCCGAGGGTTGCTGCGTCTGGGCCGGTCGTCAGTGCCAGCTTGGGCTATTCGTACTTCAACCTTGGACTGCAGCCCTCTCGTGCGAACCTCAATGGACTCGATGCGACGTTCACCGCTGATTTCCGTCCCCGGTTGGGTATAACTCTCGATCTAGGGTATGTCAGGGGCTCCGATGTGAATGGCAGCACTCGCCACGCGGACGTGCTGAGTTACCTCGCTGGACCAGTCTTCTACATCACCCGCAACAAAGGACTAACCACCTACGCCCAGGTTCTCGGAGGCGGAGCACGAATCACGGGAGCAATTCCCGGCCCCCACGGGTTCAGCAGAGGCTACATAAACCGACCAGCCCTCGCAATCGGAGGAGGGGGCGAGTTTCAAGTCTCCCGGTCTTTCGCGGTCAGAGTGGGCGCTGATTACTTCCGCGCCTCCTATCTAACCTCACCAACGGCGTTCCACGGGCAAAATGACTTCCGAGCTGTCACCAGCCTCGTCTATTTCTTCGGCTCAAACCGCCGTTGACCGTGCGCCCGCCATACGGATACTGGTTCTCTTGGTTCAGTCGGTGGACAGGTTTCTGCTGTCCGGTTTCTTCGCCGGGCCTTGGTTAGGCTGATGTTTAACTGCACAGGATATTCCCGTATATCTTTATAAGGTAAACTCCTACGCTATATACCTAATTGTCGAATAGGCTGGGTTTGGGTAACTCTCTTCTAAAGGGAAGCTCGGCCTGACAGAGGCCGGTTCCAACTTGGGAGAGTTACCGGTCTCGTTCCCCTATTTAGACATCGGGTACCGGATCGTTGAAGGTATTCAGTCGTGGCGGCGTTTAAATTTAGTTTCGTGTCACGACTACTGGTCAGGATCGCCGCTCCATGGCTATGCTCTTCTGTGCGAGCCCTTCGACCCACCGGGCACCCCAGAGATTTTCTCCGCCGCGCAGAAGTGCGAGGGCACCTGTGGAAATCACACCTCAAGCTCGTTCGGCCAGAGAAATCACTGTGCTGGGACTGTTGGAGTGAGAGCCTGAAGGCGTTGCGCTAGATCACTTCTACTAGCTCTCTGTAGGTGAGCCTGAAACTTATTTGCGCCGGATTTCCCGGCCGTAATTGTCATCGCTCATGTCTTCCTGTTTCTACGGGCCGCACCGCCCGAAGGTCGCCTAGAATTTGTGGGCCGTTTGTTTACCTGACGATCGAATTTAATATCTGGCGTGAAAAGCGTAGCGTTTAACGCTCTCCCAAGCTTCAAGACTTGAATGGCGGATTGGGCGCTTTGAAGTGCTCTTCCCTCTGGGCTGCCAGCTTCAATGGGACTGAGCAGTCTTTGCTCAATCGCTGCTATGGCTTCGTAATTCGGATCGGTATTTTTGCACTTCGGTTTCAAAGACTGCGTCCGAATAGCATTGTTGCCATGCGTGAATGGCCGCGGGGGTAGCCATCGCGAGATCACCTACTCTAAATGAGTACCCTGCCCCTACGTCGGCTTAACATCCACGACTATTTAATTCTGTTCGGTGGCGTACGAATTGTGTGCGCAATCGCGGTCAAAGAGAAGGAGACACCACCGCTATCGTTTTGGAACCCTCTCCGACCGGCAAGTTTAAACGGCTCGCTTTATCGGAGATCCCTACAGACTCTTGCCGATTGAAATTGCCTATGTGACGGTCTACCCTTCATGCACCGATGGCAACCGATTTCCTGATTCCGCTATCTCGGCAACTTAAAAAGGACAAGAGTCCCTCGTGCCGACGTGCCATTACTCGAATTCTGTCCTTAGTTACGGTCAAATTTGAAGCTGGAATATACGACAATCAAATACAGGCTGAGCGTGATTTCCGAAAGCTTGCTGAGGCCGCCTGCGCCCGAGCGTCAGAAGCGCGGACGGAGATCGGTCCGCAATAGCTTTTTCGCTTTGCTAGCGTCCGGCTGTAAATCATTTTCCCAACATTGATACCGAAATGACTGGATTTGACTGCTCGGAGTTTGCGGCAGACTGGCATGAGCCTCTCCAGAAGGCAGCCTCAAAAAAGGCGACTTGGACTGAAATTAGCGGGTCAGTTCGAGTCGCCCTTCTTATTTTTAACAGACAAAAGGGATCACTAACTGAACAGATTCAAAACGCAGCTCCGCCCGTTCCCGTTCGAGCCGCCGCGTGAGGGTCTCGACGGGCGTCCACGACAAGTTCGGCTTCATCGCTCGCCGACGTAACCGTCGTGCGGTCGCCTCGGTCTCCGTAAAGAACCGGAAAGGGATTGTCGGCCACACGGCGGTCGATGTCTCCGCGGCTTCAAGGCCGATTCGCCAGTCCCTGCGCTTACGGTCGGACTCTTCGACCTGTCGGTTAGCCTTAGTTCGGCCTTCCTTTTTATCGTTGTCGGCCTGAAGGTCCTCTGCGTGTTTCTGAAGAACGCAAAGCCCAGGGGAAGTTCTAGTTACGTCCATTTGTGGACACTAGAGAAAACGAACTATAATCACATACAGAGGCAACGAACATCGAGTTGACGAAGAAGGGTCGCAAATTCGTGGTGGCGCTGACCCTCTGCTTGGCTACCGCAATTTGCGGATTGGGTTGCGGCGGTGGCGGAACCACTACGATGACTCCGCCCCCGGCGAGCGCCACGCTCGTGGTGGTTGAGGGAACTGCAAGTGCACCGCTCAGCGTGTCCCTGGACGGTCAGGTGCTAGCCGAAAATCTAGCCTATTTGACCAGCACGAATCCTCTGATCGTTCCGTCAGGTCAGCATCAACTGCTACTTCAAAATTCGTCCGGTCCGTTACTGAATGGACCGCAGACGTTCGACCTTACTTCCGGTGGTCATACGACCGTCGTCTACTACGGCTGGGGCGCTTTCGGTGTCGCTGTCGATTCCTTGACAGACGACACGACACCGGCAGACCGTTCGATGGCAAGGCTACGCATCGCGGATTACGCGAGTGCAGTTCCAGGCGTCAATGTTTACGTCGTACCGTTCGGAAGCGGTCCCGGCGGCATTCCGGCGCTGACCAATTTAGGAGAAGCTGCGCAAAAAGCAACGTATCAAGTTGTAGCGCCGGGAAACTATGACATTTACTTCACAGCAAACGGAGCAAACGGATCACCAATGACGGTTTTCTATCACACCGGATCATTCCCGTTGGCGGCCAACCAAAATCGGTCGGTTTATTTTCTGAACCTGTGCCCGACGACGGGTAATAGCTGCGACCTGAGCGGTACGTACACTGCAATGACGGTGGCAGACCTGAACTGAACTTTGTTGCTGTGTCGATGCGAAAAAGCCCTGAGGCTGGAAGCCTCACTCCCGCACGTATTACAGGACATTGGCCGTACCAGGGCCTAATTTGTCCATTTCCCGGACGCCGATCTAGGCGGCCTTGGACATTAGCTTTAGATCGAGCGTTACCTTCTGATCCCCAGGAAATCCCCACGCGCGGGTGTCGCAGGGTGGCCTGGGGTAAAATGTGTAAAGCCGCGAAGGTCAACATAGACCCTCACGATTTTAGGCGCACGGCGGTCAGGAATTTGGTACGTTCGGGAGTGGGCGAAAAGGTCGCGATGCGAATCTCAGGCCACGTTACCCGTTCAGTCTTCGACCGCTACGACATCGGCTCAGAGGATGATCTTGTGGACGCCGCAAAGAAACTGGAGAACCGACGAAGCCGGAACGTAGCGAAGTAGGATTTAGAACGAAGTAGCATTTCGGAGGGTTCGCAAATTGGACGCAAATTGGTCGCGGAAAAGGGTACGTTGAACGATTGTCATGTAACTTGTTGATTTTACAGTGCGGGCGTGGCGGAACTGGCAGACGCGCAAGACTTAGGATCTTGTGGCCGAAAGGTTGTGGGGGTTCAAATCCCTCCGCCCGCACCATCACTTTTGAGAACCTCCCGTCAGCTTTAAGTTCGAGTCCTTCCGAGTCGGTACAGAAGTATTGGTGTGGCTACGCTTCGCCCTCCAATATGCATTTTAATGCATAAGTCTGTTGACCAAGCCCAGGCAAATGCACTATAGTGCATTTGGCTCTTCTTTCTGCTTATGACGCTTGACGCGAATTTCGATCCTGCAGCGCAACCTCGCACGTTGCCAGATCGCGAAGCAGATTTCCTCGCCATTCTTGGCAGACGCGTTCGAACCTTGCGCAATCGGCGCGCCATGACCCGCAGAATGGTTGCGCAAGATGCCGATGTCTCTCTGCGACACCTCGCTCAGCTGGAGTCCGGGGAGGGCAACGTATCCATTGTGCTCTTACGCAGGATCGCTGACGCCCTCAACGTTTCGCTCCCCGAACTGTTCGCTCCCGATACAGCCAATCCTGCAGAAGAGCGTTTGGTCCAAAGCTTTCTCGAGCGGCTTCCTGCTGATCGTCGCCAGGAAGTGATATGTCGGCTCATGCGCGAGTACAGCGACGATGAAAAGGCGCGCCACTCACGCATTGCGTTGATCGGTCTGCGAGGCGCCGGAAAATCGACACTCGGGGAAATGCTGGGACGCGAACTGAGCGCGCCCTTCGTTGAGCTCGATCGCGAGATCGAAAAAGACGTGGGAATGCCGCTCGCCGAAATCTTCTCGTTCTATGGCCAGTCCGGCTTTCGAACCATTGAAAAGCGCACGCTGGAGCGTGTGTTGCGAGAGCACGATCGCGGGGTCTTTTCGATTGGAGGCGGAGTTGTCTCCGAGAAGCATACCTACGATTACCTGCTTTCTCATTGCTATACCATCTGGATCAAAGCGCAACCAGAAGAACACATGTCGCGCGTCATTGCTCAAGGAGACTTTCGCGCCATGGCTGGCAGTGACCGCGCCATGGAGGATCTGCGGCGAATTCTGGAGGCTCGCGAACCGCTGTACCGCAAGGCCGACATGGTTTTCGATACCTCAGGCACATCGGTCGGAGAAAGCTTTTCGGGGTTAAAGGCAGCGCTCGAATCCAATTACCAGCAGTAGACCGCAGGAGGCACTTGTGAATGTTGTTGCCGCAGAAGAAACTCAGCCAAGGGCCGAATTCGTCGACTACCAAGTCGATCCTGCCCGTTACAAACACTGGCGTCTCACCTTCGAGGCGCCAATCGCAACGCTGACGATGGATGTGGCGGAAGACGGCGGCCTGCGTCCCGGCTACAAACTCAAGTTGAATTCTTACGATCTGGGTGTCGATATTGAACTGCATGACGCCCTGCAGCGCATTCGATTCGAACATCCTGAAATCCGCACGGTCGTCATAACAAGCGCTAAGAATCGCGTTTTCTGCTCGGGTGCCAACATTTACATGCTCGGCCTCTCATCGCACGCTTGGAAAGTGAACTTCTGCAAATTCACCAACGAAACGCGAAATGGCATCGAGGATTCCAGCGGTCACTCGGGACTCAAATTTGTTGCGGCCCTGAATGGAACGACCGCCGGCGGCGGGTACGAACTGGCCCTGGCGTGCGACGAACTAATTTTGGTGGATGATCGCTCGTCAGCCGTAAGCTTGCCGGAGCTTCCGCTGCTGGGCGTCTTGCCGGGCACCGGAGGATTGACGCGCGTCACCGACAAGCGCAAGGTTCGGCGAGACCACGCCGACATCTTCTGCACCAACCCCGATGGCGTTCGCGGACAACGTGCCAAAGATTGGCGGCTGGTCGATGAAGTAGTCAAACCGCAGCAATTTTCCGAACACATCAAGCTACGAGCGCAGAAACTCGCCGAGCACAGCGACCGCCCTCCCGGTGCGAAGGGTGTGGCTTTGATACCCCTCAAACGGAGCATCGCCGATACTGGACTTCACTACGAATACGTCCAAGCAGAAGTTAATCGCGGCGCGCGTACCGTTATGCTGACGGTTCGTGGCCCAGAACTCGTGGCGCAGGACACCGTCGAAGGAGTTCTGGCAGCCGGGGCGAACTGGTGGCCATTGCAAATGGCGCGCGAGTTGGACGATGCGATCCTGACTTTGCGAACCAACGAACTCGACCTCGGTCTTTGGCTGATTCGAACTGCTGGAAACCCCGAGGCAGTCCTAGCGACCGACGATTTCATTTTGAATCATCAAGCCAACTGGTTCGTGCGCGAAGTTCTTGGCATGATGCGTCGCACGTTCGCGCGGCTCGACGTTACCTCCCGCTCGATGTATGCGATTGTCGAGCCGGGGTCTTGCTTTGCCGGGACTTTGCTGGAATTGGCTCTTGCCGCAGACCGAGTCTTCATGCGCGATACGCAGGACGGGGACGCCAAAGCGAGCGTTACATTGTCGAAAATGAATTTTGGGACGCTGCCGATGCCGAACCATCGTTCGCGGTTGGCGTCGCGTTTCTATCAGGACGAAACGCTCAATGAAGCATTGCACGCGAAGATCGGCTTGGCGTTCTCCCCGGCCGAAGCCGTGGAAGCCGGGCTCGCCACCATCGCTCCGGACGACCTGGATTGGGAGGACGAACTCCGCCAAGCCATCGAGTCTCGCGCAGCGCTCTCGCCCGACGGATTAACAGGTCTTGAATCCAACCTGCGCTTTGGCGGCATCGAAACATTGGAAACGCGCATATTCGGCCGCCTTTCCGCTTGGCAGAATTGGATCTTCGTTCGCCCCAATGCTGTCGGCGCAAACGGTGCGCTGAAGGTGTATGGCACCGGCGCGCCGGTAAAATTCAACTGGGAAAGAGTTTGAGATGGGCTGCCCAGCTCGTGAACGCAGGCTAGGAGATTTGCGATGATCGACTACACCGAGAAAATTCCAAACAACGTCGACCTGGGACGCGACCGCGTTCTGCAACGCGCCTTGGAACACTGGCAGCCCGCTTTCCTCGGATGGTGGTCGGACATGGGCCCCAATGAATCCAGCAACTACGAGGTCTATCTCCGCACAGCCACCAGCGTAGAACCCGACGGCTGGGCGCAGTTTGGTTACATTCGAATGCCGGAGTATCGCTGGGGCATCTTCCTGCAGCCTCGTGATGAAACGCGCAGGGTCAATTTTGGCCGCCACAAGGGTCAGGCCGCATGGCAGGATGTACCCGGTGAGTATCGGTCGATCTTGCGCCGCGTTATTGTGACGCAAGGAGATACCGAACCAGCCTCGGTCGAGCAGCAAAAGGCACTGGGCCTGTCCTGCCCTTCCCTTTACGACTTGCGAAATATTTTTCAGGTCAACGTGGAGGAAGGACGCCACCTGTGGGCGATGGTCTATCTCCTGCATCGCTATTTCGGGCGCGACGGTCGCGAGGAAGCCGAATCCTTACTCGCCCGCCGCTCCGGTGACACCGACAACCCGCGCATCCTCGGTGCCTTCAATGAACCCACACCGGATTGGCTGGCCTTCTACATGTTTACGTTCTTCACCGATCGCGACGGAAAATTCCAGCTGTGCGCCCTGGCAGAATCTGGCTTCGACCCGCTCTCACGCACCTGCCGCTTTATGCTCACCGAAGAGGCGCATCACATGTTCGTCGGTGAAACCGGCGTCAGCCGCATCATCCAGCGCACCTGCGATGTGATGAAAGAAAACAAGATCGACGACCCTTCAGACGTCCGCGCCATGGGCGTGATAGATCTTCAAACGATTCAGCGTTATTTGAATTTTCACTACAGCGTGACACTCGACCTCTACGGCTCCGATGTCTCTTCAAACGCGGCGAATTATTACACCAGCGGCCTCAAAGGACGCTTCCGCGAAACCAAACTGAGCGATGATCACGTTTTAAGTGATGCCGATTATCCAGTCTGGGAAGTAGTCGGCGACAAAATCCTCGCCAAGCATGTGCCGGCGCTGACGGCGTTGAACGAACGCCTACGCGACGACTACATCGGCGAGATCGAAGATGGCGTCGGACGTTGGCAAAAAGTGATCGATGCCGCAGGCGTTCCCTTCCGGCTAACCGTGCCGCACAAAGGGTTCCACCGCGAGATCGGTAACTTCGCCGGTCATTTCATCGGCCCGACCGGCGAGGTCCTAACTGAAGAAGCTTGGAAGCAACACGAATTCGAATGGCTGCCCAGCGCCAAAGACTATGGCTACGTGCAATCTCTTATGAGTGGCCGCGTCACCGAACTAGGCAAATTCGCAAACTGGATCGCTCCTCCAATCCGCGGCATCAACGGCCAACCCCTGAATTTTGAATATGTGCGCTTCAACTGACTCGTCGCTATCGCAACTGGTTGCCGGCATCCGTGCCGGCTCTTGGGTCATGCGACCCAACCGCGATTCGCGACCGCCGCGCAATCCTGCGTTACAATCCGTGAGCCACAAATCATCGCTGACAAGGACCCTCGTTGCCGCAACCGATCATCGACATCCACGTCCACATCATCCCGCATCACATGATGAAGCCGGCCGCTCTCGAGCTCATCACCCGCGGCCGCACCGACTTCGACCAAGTCGAACATTACTGCCACCATCCCACGGATTTCCTGCGCTATCTCGATTCCATCGACGTCGAGCGCGCCGGCCTGATCAACTACGTTGCACCCGAAATCATCGGCTTTACGCCGGACGTCAATGACTGGGTCGCCAGCTACTGCAAAACCGATCCCCATCGCCTCATCGCCTTCGGAGGCGTCCATCCCGGCAGCGTGCCCGACGCCGGCGCCGAAGTTGATCGCCTCGCCAGGCTGGGCATCCGCGCCATAAAAATTCACCCCTCGCACCAAGCGCTTTCACCCAATGCCTACGTGTCCGGAAACCGCGAACTCGCGGCCATCTACGACCGCGCGCAATCCCATCGCATTCCCATCATGATCCACACCGGCACGTCCATCTTCCCCGGCGCTCGCAACATACACGCGCAGCCGATCTTGTGCGATGAGATCGCCGTCGACTATCCCGACATAGTAGTTATCCTCGCCCACGGCGGCCGCCCGCTCTGGATGGATGAAGCCTTCTTTCTGGTCCGCCGCCACAAAAACATGTATATGGATGTCTCCAGCATTCCTCCACAAAAACTACTCGAATATTTCCCCCGCATCGAAGACATCGCCGACAAAATCCTGTGGGGCACCGACTGGCCCAGCCCCGGCGTCAACGAAATGAAAATCAACATCGAGAAGTTCCAAGCCCTACCCATCCGCCAAGAAGCAAAGCGCAAAATTCTCTACGACAACGCCGCCCGCCTCTTCCCGCATTTGTAGCGACCGCCAACCGTTTACCCTGAGTCTCGAAGGGTAGCGGGCACCTTTGCCACGATGCCCGGCCTCACACGACTCGCCGGCGCAGTCATCCCGAACGGAGCGAGGGATTTGCTTCATGCCCGAACCGGCACTTGTAGAAGCGCCGGACTCCTGCGCCCCATCTCGGCAAGATCAACCCTCCTGTGATGGGTCTTCAATCCTCGGCCGCTGCTTGAGGACCCCGCAGTTCACAACATAGTAGTCGAGGTGCAGCACCTGTTGAAACCGGGGAGCGCCTACGAGGCTCCTGAGATCGCGGATCGTATCATGCAGCAACGGCGACGGTGCGGAGCGCGATCCTTTTGGATGAGCGACACCAGCTTGAACTCCAGCATCGTTCCACGACACGGATCGAATGCAATTGCCGGGTGCGCCACGCGCCTAGTGACCGTTTGACTCACTAGTTTCAATCTGCGGCAGCGGGATGAGCGAGGGCGGTGGTCAGGTCGGCGTGGAGGAGGCGGTGGAAGAGGTGTTCGCCGGCTTCGCGGCGGACCGATAGGCGGCCGGCTACGTAGGCGCGGGAGTGCAGGCCGCGCTGGACGGCGTCGCAGATGGCCATGTCTTCGTCTTGGACTTTTTCGCTTACGGTGATGCTGGCTTTGTTGTGGGCTTCGGCGGCGGGGCTGGTGTCGGCAAAATAATAGTCGAAGATGACGGCGCACTTGTCGGCGCCCAGGGACACGACAAGGTTGGTGTCCATCACGCCTTCGTAGGCGTTGACCATGAAATTGGGGTAGATCCAGAGGTAGAATGCGCGGCCTTGGCGGGTGGCGGCTACGCCCGCGGCCGTGTTGGCGTCGGACGAGAGTGGGCTGGATTGTAGGCAAGCCCGCTCGAAATTTTCGATCGTGTATTTGGTGTATTCGATGACGCTGCTCAGGCCCTTGTGCGCATGTGGGACGTGATAGCCGCCATCGAGATAGTTGTCTACGTAGACCTTCCAATTGCAATTGAGCGGGTAGATGCGGCGGTCGAAGTAGTGGACTTTTTTGGTTAGGTCGAGTGGCGCGACTAGATCGGGGACCGCGCCCAGGAAATTTCGCAGAGGGGCGGCTCGGCCGTCGAGGTTTACGAAGACGAAATTTTCCCAAACATCTACGCAGATGGGAACGAGGCCGTTGTCAGCCCGTTCGAAATTGCAGACGCCGTCGAATTCGACCATGCCTTTGAGCGCGCCGTCGATGCCGTAGGTCCATCCGTGGTAGGGGCAGCGGAATTGTTTGGCGCAGCCTTGGAGTTCGGGGACTACGGCGGCGGCGTGGTGGCGGCAGACGTTGTAGAAGGCGCGGAGTTGGGCGTCGTCGCCGCGGACGACGACGATGGGTTCGCCGGCGACATCGGCGGTGAAGAATTGGCCTTTCTCGCGGACTTGGTCGAGGCGTCCGGCTACATGCCAGGTTCCGCTGAAGACACTAATGCGTTCGAGTTCTTCGATGCGTTTGTCCCGATACCAGGGGGCTGGGATCGTGGAGGCTTTTTCGAGCGTGTTGCTGGGGTTGTAGAGATCGAGGATGTCTTGGACTGATGGCGCGTGCATTTGTGGCTCCTAGGGCGTCTGGAAGTCATATCGCGAAATTGAGTTCTGAGGAAGAGGAAAATGGATGCGGCAGCAACCCTTGACAATGCGGCGCCAAACGTAAGCAACCAGGATTCCATTCTTGCCTACCCAGCCGCGGCCGATTTGAGCCCCGTTCCTACTCTGAGCCCTGTGCGCACCCGGTGGTCAAATTCCCTTTTCTGCTAGTCTCTCGAGCATGAAACACCCTCTGATCGCAGCTCTCTTACTGACGCCCATCGCCACAGCCACGACGAACCGTGTCAGCACCGCGCCGTCGCCAAACTCCGACGCCCGCGCCCGCGAACTAATCCAAACGTTGAAGCTCACTGTTCTGCCCAAGGAGTCCGGCTATCTAGGAATAATCGGAAAATCCGCGCAGATGGTAACGGTCGACGGTCGCACGCTCTCCGTGCAGAGCCAAAACTACTACATGCTCACACGCAACCTGCCCAACAACTATCTTCATTGGCTCGCGCCCGACGACACCCACATTGTCATCGAGGGTGGCCCAGTCGACTATTTCATCTTTCATCCAGACGGCCATGCAGAAAAGCTGACGCTGGGCACAAACCTTGCCGCCGGGCAGAAGCCCGTTGTCGCCGTACCGGGTGGCTGCTGGAAGGCACTCCGCCTCCAGGATGGCGTCAACTACGCCCTGATGGCCAATACGCTGTCGCCGGAATTCACTCCCGATCGCGTCAAGATTGGCGCCGGCCCAGACTGGGTGAAACGCTTCGCAAATTCAGCGCCATGGGCGACCCCAGAATTCTTGCGCAAATTGATCGGCCCGAATTGGGCACCCCAGTAGTCAACGCGGCGGTTGATCTATGAGCGATTGCCCTCCCCTTGATTTGACGGGTTCCTTGTAGGAATCACTTGATGTCCGGTTTCCAGGGATAATCGCGCGCTCCTGATTTAGATCGATTTCCAGGCCGCAGGATTGCGCCGCGGCAACCATTAGACGACGGCAATCGTGCGCATGTCGTAGATGTGCTGAAGGTAGTTGGCGATGCTTTCCTTTTCAACCTTCCCCTCCCAGACCCTGATAAGACGCGCTACCGGACGTGTGGACTTCGTCGCAGGCGGCGCTCGATTTGACCCTGGTGGGCACGTCACTTATACTTATCTTTCGAGTTTGCAGGGTGATTTCTCACCTGTCTGGCCTCTCTAAAGCTTACGTTCTCTGAAATTTGCAATCAGGGGCGCATACTGTCGTGACCAGCGGACCTTCCCTGCGCGACATTTCTTTTTGAGCGCCTGCAAGGCGCCGTTCGAAAGGATTTCCATGGCTGAAGCAACCGCAGCAGCAACCTGCCGCCGCGAACTCGATCTCGAGATTCCCGCGGACGAAGTCACCAAAAAACTGGAAAGCGTCGCCAAGGAATTTGCGCGCGTCGCGCGCGTCCCGGGCTTCCGTCCCGGCAAAGCGCCGGTCTCCCTGATTCGTCGCCGCTTCGCCGATGACATCAAGGGCGAAGTCGTGCAGTCTCTGGTCCCCCAGCGCGTCGAGCAAGCCGTAACGGAGCAGAAACTCACCCCCGTCTCGCAGCCCCAAGTCGAAAAGCTCGACTTCACGGAAGGCCAACCGCTCAAATTCCGCGCCGTCTTCGAGGTGCTCCCAGAATTTGAACTCGCAAACTACAAAGATCTCGACCTCGAAATGCCGGCGATGGAGGTAACCGACGACGACGTCACCAAAGAAATCGAATCCGTGCGCGAACGTGCCTCTGCTTTCGCTCCAGTGGAAGGCCGCCCAGCTGAAAACGGCGATTACGTTCAGCTCAAACTGACCGGCACGCCCGAAGGCGGCGGCGAACCCATCCAGGCCGACAGCGTTCTATGCCACATTGGTGCCGAAGAGACCATGGAGCCGTTTAATGAAAATCTCCGCGGCGCGAGCGCCGGCGACCACAAAAATTTCGACGTCGCCTATCCCGCCGACTACCCCGACGCCAAGCTCGCAGGCAAAACGTACCACTATGCCGTCGAGGTTCTCGGCATCAAAAACAAGAAGCTGCCCGAACTGAACGATGAATTCGCCAAGGACGTCAGCGACGCCACCACCCTGGACGAGCTGAAGAAAAAGGTCCGCGAAAGCCTCGAGCATCAGCGCGACCACAAACACAAGGAACTCCTGCGCGAGAAGGTCATCGCCGCTCTCATCAAAACTCACGACTTCCCTGTACCGGAATCGTTAGTGCAGCATCAAATGGACGTACGCCTGGAGCGCGTTGTTCGTTCGCTGGCCGCCCAAGGTGTTGACCCCCGAGCCGTGAATGTCGATTGGGTTACTCTGCGCAGCCGCCAGCAGGAACGTAGTTCCGACGACGTGAAAGCAGAATTGATCGTTGACCGCATTGCTACCGCGGAAAACATTGACGTAACCGACGAAGAACTCAACCACGAGCTCGAACATGCGGCCAGCCATAGTGGCGAATCCGCAGCGGCGATCCACGCGCGTTTGACAAAGCAGGGTACGCTCGATAGGATGAAAGCGAAGCTGCGGAGTGACAAAACTCTCGACTGGCTCGCGCAGAATTCCCGAATTCGTACCGTCGCCGCGACGGAAACAAAGTCACCCGAATCGGGCTCCTGAGGTCACAAACTTTACTCAAATGAAAACTTTCGACGAACCCGAACCAGAATATCGCGGCACAACGCTCGTACCCATGGTGGTTGAGCAAACCAGCCGTGGCGAACGCGCCTACGACATCTATTCCCGCCTGCTCAAAGAGCACATCATTTTCATCGGCACGCCGATTGACGACCACGTCGCCAACCTGGCCACCGCTCAGATGCTGTTCCTGCAAGCCGAAGATCCGGAGCGCGACATTCAGCTGTACATCAATTCGCCGGGCGGCTCGATTACCGCGGGCTTCGCGATTTACGACACCATGCAATTCGTTAAGCCCGACGTGGTCACCACGTGTGTCGGCCAGGCTGCATCGATCGCGGCTGTCTTGCTCGCGGGTGGCGCCCCGAAAAAGCGATTTGCTCTTCCGAACGCGCGTATCCTGATCCATCAACCGTGGATGTCCGGCCTCGGCGGCCAAGCCACCGACATCGATCTTCATGCCAAAGAGATCTTGCGCATGCGCACGATGATCAATAAATTGCTGGCCCAGCACAGCGGGCAGAGCGTGGAGCGCGTCGAAAGAGATGTCGAGCGCGATTTCATCATGAATCCGGAACAAGCCAAAGAATACGGCATGATCGACGAGATCATCTATAAACATCGATAGTTTGCAGACGCAGGGGCGTTCGCGCTTCGATCAACAGCTTGTTCTTAAAAGTTAGCAGTCACTCAGGTTTCTCTTTCGCTCAGGGGAATATTCAGCCTAGAATAGGAATTGACGACGTTCCGTTGAAATCCGGCGGAGACGAGGGCCTGCATACCAGTGAAAAAGTTCAATCCAGATGAGCCGTTGCGCTGCTCCTTCTGCCACAAGACTCAGGAGCAGGTCGAGAAACTCATTAGTTCGCCCTCGGACTATCCGCGCGCGTACATCTGCAACGAATGTGTCAGCGTCTGCCAGACCATTCTGGAAGACGAGAAGCGCGAGCAAGCGACGGCTCCCGCGCGCCGCCTTCCCCGCCCTCCGGAGATTAAGCAGTTCCTCGATGGCTACGTCATCGGGCAGGATCGCACCAAGAAGAAACTCGCCGTTGCCGTCTACAATCACTACAAGCGAATTTTTCTCAACAAACAACCCGGCGATGTCGAGCTCAGTAAGTCCAATATTCTTCTGATTGGTCCCACCGGCACCGGCAAGACTCTCCTGGCGCAAACGTTATCCCGAATGCTTGACGTGCCTTTCGCCATCGTCGATGCCACCACGCTCACCGAAGCCGGGTACGTGGGTGAAGACGTTGAAAACATTATCCTGAAATTGCTGCAAGCCGCCGACGGGGACGTCCAGAAGGCCCAGCAAGGCATCATTTATATCGACGAAATCGACAAGATCGCAAAGAAGGACGAGAACCCCTCGATCACCCGGGACGTCTCCGGTGAGGGCGTCCAGCAGGCGCTGCTCAAGATTCTCGAAGGCACGGTCGCCAACGTGCCTCCCCAGGGTGGCCGCAAACATCCCCACCAGGAATTTACGCCGGTTGACACCACCAACATTTTGTTCCTTTGCGGGGGCGCCTTCGTCGGCCTCGAAAAAATCATCGAAAAACGCGTCGGACGCCGGGCGCTCGGCTTCCACACCGATGCCACTCCCGCGACCGCGCAAAAGCGCAACACCGAACTTCTCGAGCAAGTGCAGCCCGGCGATCTGATTCGCTACGGTCTCATCCCGGAATTTGTCGGACGCCTCCCTGTCGCGGGCGTGATGAACGATCTCGACAAACCCGCGCTCGTTCGTATTTTGACCGAGCCTAAGAACGCTTTGCTCAAGCAATATCAGCGTTTGTTTGAATTTGAAAACGTCCGCCTCCGCTTCACGGATGATGCCCTCGCCACCGTTGCCGAGTTGGCTCTTCAGCGCAAAGTCGGCGCGCGAGGCTTGCGCATGATCCTCGAAGACCTCATGCTCGAAGTTATGTATCACCTGCCGATGCAGCGCAAAGTGCGCGACTTCGTGGTCACCGAAGATATGGTCCGCACTCGCGAAATCAACTGGAGCTTGCTCGAAAAGGCAGGATAAGCTGCTTCGCGCTTCCGAAAATCGGCCGGCTTATGGCCGCTTGAGGTGAAATTCAGGGACCCAATGTTCAACCGAGAAAAACAGGAAATGAAGCGCGTGCCCATGATGCCGGTGCGCGATATGGTTATTTTCCCCCAGCAGATGACGCCCTTCATCGTCGGCCGCGAAGCCAGCGTCCGTGCTCTCGAAGAGGCTCTCACCGGGGACAAAAAGATTTTCCTATCCACCCAGCACGACGCTTCGGTGGATGATCCCAAGCCGGAAGAGATTTACGCCGTCGGAACCCTTGCCAATATCGTGCAGAGCGTCAAGCTTCCGGATGGCAACATCAAAGTTCTCGTCGAAGGCGTCGAGCGCGCTCGTGCTCTCTCCATCGCTACCGAGGAAGGATTCTTCCGTGCCACGGTTCGCCTGCTGAATGCTCGCGTTGAGCCTTCGCCGGCCGTCGAACAGACTGTCCAGAAAATCACCGGCCTTTACGAACAGTTCATCAAGCTTTCGCAGTCGCTGAACTACGACACCATGATCGCCGCCGCGCGTGTCGATGACCCTGCCCGTCTTTCGGACACCATCGCCGCCAATCTCCAGCTTCCCGTTGACGAAAAACAGGACTTGCTCGAAACCGTTGATCCCATCGAGCGCCTCAACCGCATTGGCGACATCCTCGAAATCGAACTCGAAAAGCTTAACGTCGACCGCAACATAAACACCCGCGTCAAGCGTCAGATGGAGCGCGCACAAAAAGAGTACTACCTCAACGAAAAGCTTAAAGCCATCCAGAAAGAACTTGGTCGCGGCGAAAAGAACGAGATCGACGAGCTCAAAAAGAAGATCGACGCTGCCGGCATGTCCAAGGACGTACACGAGAAGGCTATCCAGGAGCTCAAGCGCCTGGAACTCATGCCTCCGATGTCCGCCGAATCTACCGTTAGCCGCAACTATCTCGACTGGCTTCTCGCTGTACCCTGGAAGAAGAAATCCAAGGAAATTCGCGATATCCTCGCGGCCGAGAAAATTCTCAACGAAGAGCACTACGGCCTCGAGAAAATAAAAGATCGCATCCTCGAATTCCTCGCCGTCCGCCAACTGGTGAAGAATCCCAAAGGATCGATCCTCTGTTTCGTCGGCCCTCCAGGCGTTGGCAAAACGTCTTTGGCCATGTCCATCGGCCACGCCACCGGCCGCAAATTCGTCCGCGTCTCGCTCGGCGGCGTGCGCGATGAAGCCGAAATTCGCGGCCATCGCCGCACCTACATCGGAGCCCTGCCCGGTCAGATCATCCAGATGATGAAGAAGGCCGGGACCGTCAACCCCATCTTCGTCCTCGATGAAGTCGACAAGATGTCTATGGATTTCCGCGGTGATCCGTCCGCAGCCCTGATGGAAGTCCTTGACCCAGAACTCAACCACGCTTTCACCGATCACTATCTCGACGTCGAATACGACCTTTCCAAAGTAATGTTTGTCTGCACCGCCAACGTCCTGCACACCATCCCGCAACCGTTGCAGGATCGCATGGAAGTCCTGCGCATCCCGGGATACACCGAGCAGGAAAAGCTCCAAATCGCCAAGCGCTTCCTGGTCAAGCGCCAGCGCGAAGCCACCGGACTAACCGACAAGAATCTAGGTTTCACCGACGAAGGCCTGCTCCATATCATTCGCCACTACACGCACGAAGCCGGCGTCCGCAGCCTCGAACGCGAAATCCAAAATGTAAGCCGCAAAATGGCCCGCAAGGTTGTGACAGAAGGGGCCGCAGTAAACGCCGAAATCACGCCAGCCAATGCTAGCGACTACCTGGGCATCCTGAAATATCGCGAGCTATGGCTTGAGAAGCACAACGAAATCGGCTTGACCACCGGTCTCGCCTGGACCGAAGTGGGAGGCTCCGTTCTCTCCACCGAAGCCACCTTCATGGAAGGCAAGGGCCGGCTGACGCTCACCGGAAAACTTGGCGACGTTATGCAGGAGTCCGCACAAGCCGCAATGGCCTACATTCGCTCGCGTTCCCACGCTTTCGGCCTGCCTAAAGATTTTTATCGCAACATCGACATCCACGTGCACGTCCCTGAGGGCGCCATCCCCAAGGACGGCCCGTCCGCGGGCATCACCATTTGCAACTCGATCGTAAGCGCCTTAACGAAAATCCCGGTCCGCCGCGACGTCACCATGACCGGCGAGATCACCCTGCGCGGCAAGGTCCTCCCCATTGGCGGCGTCAAAGAGAAACTTCTCGCCGCACATCGAATGGGCTTGCGCACAGTGCTCCTTCCGAAGGACAATGAGAAGGACCTGGCGGACATCCCGCAGGAAATCCTCGCGAGCCTTACGGTACATTTTGTCGAGAATATGGATGAAGTGCTGCAGATCGCGCTTGAGCGCCTGATCGTGCCGCTGGAACATGCCGCAGTTGCGCCCGTTGCGGAACCTTTCGTCGGTAGCACCGAGAAAGACAAGAGTTTGACCAACTAACAGCGTCGTTCGGCCCAGGCTCGTCCCGCCGCTTGATCTCGACCCCGTCGGGTTACTCGCTACGGAACGCAGTCCATAGTTCGCTCGGTCCGGCGTCGCCACCGGTTGTCACAAAGTCTGGCTCGCCCCTCCTGGCAGATTTTCGTTTATCCGCCAGCGCGGAGCGCCACCCCGTATGCAATCCGGAGTTTCAGGTCAATTTCACCAACTTACGTTCACCAATAAAAGTTAAGGACATATGAAGGAAACAAGCGTTGAAGGAAATAATCAGATGAGTATCAGCCTTGCCGAGCTGAAGGAAAAGAACATCACCGACTTGGCAAAGATTGCCAAGGAGTTGAACATTCCCGGCGCGTCCGGCATGCGCAAGCAGGAGCTGATCTTCCAGATCCTCCGTGCTCAAACCGAAAAGAACGGTTTGATCTTCTCCGAAGGCGTCCTCGAGTGCCTCCCCGATGGTTTCGGTTTCTTGCGCGCCCCCGAATACAACTACCTCCCCGGACCGGACGATATCTACGTCTCGCCGTCGCAAATCCGCAAGTTCGATCTACGCACCGGCGACACCGTCTCCGGCCAGGTCCGTCCACCGAAAGACGGTGAACGCTACTTCGCGTTGATCAAAGTCGAAGCCGTCAACTTCGAAGATCCCGAAGTCGCCCGCAACAAGATCTTCTTCGACAACCTGACCCCGCTCTACCCGCAGGGTCGCCTGAAGATGGAAACGACCAAGGAAAACATGACAGGTCGCGTGCTCGATCTTCTCTGCCCGGTAGGCAAAGGCCAGCGCGGATTGATCGTCGCTCCCCCGCGTACCGGTAAGACCATGATGCTGCAGTCCATTGCCAACTCCATCACCGTCAACCATCCTGAGGTCGCTCTAATCGTTCTCCTCATCGACGAGCGCCCCGAAGAAGTCACCGACATGCAGCGCACCGTCAAGGGTGAAGTCATCAGCTCCACCTTCGACGAACCGCCCCAGCGCCACATTCAAGTCGCCGAAATGGTCCTCGAGAAAGCCAAGCGCCTCGTCGAACACAAGCGCGACGTAGTCGTTCTCCTCGATTCGGTAACCCGTCTCGCCCGCGCTTACAACGCCGTCACCCCGCCTTCGGGCAAAGTCCTTTCCGGCGGAATCGACGCCAACGCCCTGCAGCGCCCGCGCCGTTTCTTTGCCGCCGCACGCCATGTCGAAGAAGGCGGCTCGCTCACCATCATCGCCACCGCCCTTATCGACACTGGCAGCCGCATGGACGACGTCATCTTCGAGGAGTTCAAGGGCACTGGCAACATGGAAATCAACCTCGATCGCCGCCTCTCCGACAAGCGCGTCTTCCCCGCGATCGACATTCAGCGTTCCGGCACCAGAAAAGACGAGCTGCTCCTCCCTCCCGACGAGCTCAGCCGCGTCTGGGTTCTGCGTAAGGTCTTGAGCCCTCTCTCCACGGTCGAAGCGATGGAGCTCCTGCTCAGTCGCCTCACCAAGACGAAGTCGAACACCGAATTTCTCGGGTCTATGTCCGCCCCAACGTGAAGCAGTCGTAGCCCGCGGCCTTTTAGGCCGCGGGATTGCTCCACCAGTAGTAGCAATCGCAGAGTAGTATCCCCTTCGCGCACGTTCTCCTCCCGAACGCGTCACTATGATGTTTCTCTCGTGGCTTTTCGATTGGGAATCTCTTCTCGGGTATCGTCCCTTGGGTATGTTCCCTTGGGCGTCGCTTCCCTTGGGTATTCCTCTCGTGCATTTCTCTTGGGGGGTCGGACTTTAGGTCCGACATGGGCAGGTCTGGTTCCCTGGGCTTCAGCCCCTGAGGAACTGCCTGTTGGCTAGAGTCCGCGCAGAGCGAGCAGACATGTACGAAAAGTTCATCGCTCGTCAGCCAATCTTCGACGAAAAACTCAAGCTCTTCGCCTACGAACTCTTGTTCCGTGCCGGTCCGGACAACATTTTTCGCCCCCAAAAGGAAGCCTCTAGTAGCGTCATCGTTGATTCCACCATGCTGTTCGATCTCCAGACTCTCACCGGCAGCGCGAAAGCCTTCATCAATGTCGATCTCTCCGCTCTCCAGCGCGGCGCCGCGCGCTTCCTTCCTCCCGATCGCGTCATTCTCGAAATTCTCGAAAACATCGTCCCCACTCCGGAGGTCGTCCAGCTTTGCACTGATCTCCGCGACGCCGGCTACACTCTCGCGCTGGACGATTACATCGGCCACCCCAAGTGGGATCTCTTACTCCCGGTCGCAAAATTTCTTAAAGTCGACTTTCGCGCTGCCGATTCTGACACCCGCGCGACCGTCAGCCGCCGCCACAAAGGTGACGGTATGCAACTCCTGGCCGAAAAAGTCGAAACCCAAGCTGAGCTCAACGAAGCCCGCTCCCTCGGCTACACCTTTTTCCAGGGTTATTTCTTTTGCAAGCCCGCCATGCTCAACGCCCGCGAAATTCCTGGAAACAAACTTCACTATCTGCGGCTCCTCGCCGCGGTTTCCCCCGCAGCCTTTTCCCACGAAGTTGTCGAAGACCTGCTGAAGAGCGACCCTTCTCTTGTTTACAAGCTCCTCCGGTACCTAAACTCCCCGCTGCTCGGCCTTCGCGGAGAAATTCACGATGTTCGCGAGGCCATTTCCTTGCTCGGTGATAACGAGTTTCGCCGCTGGATTTCCATCCTCGCCGTCGTCGCCATGGCCAGCGACAAACCGCCTGAGCTCATTCGTACCGCTCTGACCCGGGCCTTTTTCTGCGAAGCCATGGCCAACCATGCCGGCATCTCTTCTCAGGCCTCTGACCTCTTCCTGATGGGCCTTCTCTCCGTCACCGACGCCATCCTCGACCGGCCAATCGAGGAGGTCCTTTCTAACCTCCCTGTTTCCCCGCAGATCCGCACCGCCCTCTGTGGCGGCCCGAACCAATTGCGCAACATCTACAACATTCTTCTCGCCTACGAACGCGCTGATTTGGCCCGCCCTCGCTGCCGCCTGCTTCGGCTCCGTCGAAACCCTCATTCCGGACTGTTACACCTCCGCCACCTCCCGCGCTGCGAGCCTCTTGTAGCGCGGGGCGAGGTCTGGGCAGCCCTGTGGATTCTCTTCCAGTGCACAACGCCCCAAAGAAAGCGGCGCGACGAATCTTTCCGCCGCGCCGGCAAATCGCTTTTGTTAACGAATTACGCCGCGGTCTCTTCCTCCACCGCCGCAATGTAATCCACGATCCGTTCCGACCAACCGTCCACGTGCGTCCATCCTCGACCGTAGCTGATGCCGTACTGATACGGGGCCACGTTGACGACGTACGCCTTCGGCGTCCACGCATCCAGGATTCCGTCGTGCGATTGCTCGTCGGTGATCACGATGATTCGCGAAAGCTCGCGCCATTCTCGCTTCTCGTGGAGCTTCTCCAGCGCGCGCTTGAGGTACGTCCCCGAGTGCGCTTGTGATCCCACGATCACGTCGCGAAGCGCGAAGCCACGCCGCGCAGGCAGTTCGACGCATGCGTCGGAGAAGGTCGCGATGCAAAACCCTTCGGCCCTCTCACGCAGCAAGATCGCCAGCCCTGCCGCAGCATCCATGCGCGTGGTCTCGCCCTTCTTGGACAACTTGCCGTCCATCGACCCGGACACGTCCACAATCAGTCCAGTCGAACCTGCAAGTCCGCCAAGTCCGACGATTCCCTTGAGCATGGCCTCCTCGATCGCGTCCTCCACCTTCGGCGCGTGCCGCGCCGCCGTCACAAACCGGAACGGCAGCGCGCGCCCCACGCCTTTCTCGAGGCGTTCACGAATGAGCGACGGCTCGACGCCTGCAGCCAGCATCAAGCGCAGGTTGCGGAGCACAGCCATGCCACCGAGCTTGCCTTCCCGCAGCAACCGTTCGAAATTCTCGCGCTTGTCTTTCCCTGCGGACAACGCAACCTCCCACGTATCGGGAGATTCGAGCGTGTTCTCGACGAGTTTCTTCCAAACGGCCGCTTGCTCGGCATCCTTCGGTTTGGCGTGGCACAGGAACAGCACGTCGCGGAGCGTCACCACGGCTTCGCGGTCGTACTTCGCCAGCTGGTAGGCGTCGAACTTCGTGAACGCCCGCGCCAGCCCGCGCTTCGCCCCTGCCGACAGCGGCTGCTTCTTCTCTTTCCAGTACAGCGCCACGAACTCACCCAATTCGTCGGCTCGCTGGATTACCCGCTCCAGCGATTCCGCTACGAGTGAACCCGAGCCTTTGCGCCGCGCCAGTTCGCGCACCAGGAAGAGCGGCGCGTGACGAAGCTGCATCGCATCGCGCGCCTCGCAAGCAAGAGCCGCCACATCCTCCGGCTTGCTTTCGGCGGCAAGTCCCGCGATCCGCTTCGCGATCTCGCTGCCCTTCTCGTAAAACGTGTCTTCCCACAGCAAACACGTCAGCACGCTGCGCCGAAGCTCGCGTTTGGCATCGACGCGCTGCGCCACCGCTCCCTCGTGCGTCCGCACCGCAAACATCTGCTTCCAAACATTCATCTTCGCCATCTTCCACTCCTCCTTTCTGCGCATCCGAGCCCGACCGCACTCCTCAGCGCCACAAGATCTCTCTTCGTGCCAAAGCCATTCCTGAGTCTGCGTGGCGACGAGCGGGTACGGTTTCCGCCGTGCCGCAAAGGCTCATTTCGTTCCGGCTTTGGCTGACCGGGCCCGTCGTTCGAGTTGCCACCCAGACTCATTCCTGGCGGCGTTGTAGTTACGGAGCACTAGACTCAACCAAGCACTGATTCACTCAGTTCACAGGCCTCGCCTCGCGCGGTTGAATGTTGAGTGTCCCGTTTGACTCCTGAACGCGCACCAAATCTCCTTCTTCAATTCGGAGCACGCCCGCGAGCCACTCCGGAATGACGATCTTGAGAAACTCTCCTTGCACTTCCGAAACGCCGCGAGAGCACTCCACCAATTCAGCACCTCCAGCTTCGAGAGGAATCAAAAGCATCCATTCTCCATTGATCCTCAACACCGGACCTTCCAGTGATAGTTCTTCATCCATACTGTGACCCTCCTTTCCAAGTCGCCCTAAATTCGCGCGCATCCTGTAGCGCCAAGCGAAGTCTGCGGAGACTTGCGGCTTCCCCCAATCCGCCCGATAAGATCAAGCCGGGAGGAACTTCGAGCAGAGGCACGGGACATCCGCCCCGCATCGTGTCAAGACGAAGTAACTCCACTCCCCACCATCCCGGCATCTCGGTAGCAAGCCATTCCTGGCCGTGCTTCAAGCTCTGCGGCGGGAACATCCGGCACGAGTTTTTTGCCCATTGCTCTACCACTGAGCTACGGCTGCTTTCGCCACCGGCAGGAATTGAACCTGCGACCCATGGATCCGATGTAACTTGCGCCTTCGCCACGCCGAAAACTTTTCAGCAAAATCGCGCTTGCACTCACACCTTCAGCACGCACACACCAGCCCTCTCTTGTACGGGCGGGGCTCCTTTACTCTGAGCTTCAAAGGGCGCGCCCCAAACGCCCCGACCAAGTCAATCCATCACAACGTGAATCTTTTCCGGGAGGAACAACCGCTCACAGTCTTTCGGGCTTCGAACCCGAGACCTTTCGGCCTTACCAGAAGTAACTGTGAACTTCACCATCCCGGAAAATACAAACACCTATTTCCGTAACGCATGGTTCTGGATCGAAATGACTTAGGCTGATTCTGTTATGGTCGCGCGGTCAAGCAATCGACGAGACCCTGCAGCCTTTTCATGCGTCCAGCTTGGCTAAGTTGTTTATGTCTCATCGTTTGCTTTCCACGCTCAGTGAGGACCCGCCGCAAGGCAGGCGTACAACTGAGGTAACCGCAAAGTAAAGCCAATTCGTTTTTCTGTCAAGCACAATTTCTACAAATCTGCAAAATACCAGGCTTTTTCGCGTTACTTGTTAATTCGAAAGTACTTAGCATTCCGCGACGTCACTCGCGCTCGATTCGTGCGAGGAAGGCCTCGCTTGCAGATCTCAATCTCACCCTTCGCTTCCTTCGATGACCCTCTCAATTCTTCGATCGGGCACCAGCCAGATCAGCGCCGTCAATGCATACAACATCTGCGAAATCCAGGCTGCCCGAAAAGCGGCCGAAATCCCAATAACATAAAGCGCCAACGAAACCTTCCCCTTCCAATCCTTTCCGACCGCCTTTTTCAGCAGCGAGCTCTCCGGCTGCGAGGCGATAATCTGCTGCTGCAAAATCACGTAGGCAATCGCCGCGAGGAACAGCACCGCGCCGTACAAAGCGGCCGGCGCCGCCGCCGAAAACTTCTCTCCCATCCATGCCGTCGCAAACGGAATCAACGACAACCAGAACAACAAGTGCAGGTTCGCCCAAAGAATCCTGCCCGTCACCTTCTCGCACGTGTGCAACATGTGGTGATGGTTGTTCCAGTAGATCCCCACGTACAAGAAACTCAGGACGTAGCTGGACAGCGTTATGCACAACGGCCTCAACGCACCGAGGGTGGTCTCCTGCGGCACCTTCAATTCCAGCACCATGATCGTGATGATGACCGCGATCACTCCGTCACTGAATGCCTCGAGCCTGCTTGTCCCCATCCAGTCGTCGCCCCTTTTCGGGAAAACTGTCACAGAACCTTCCACATCACGATCACCGCCACGATGGTCGGCACGAGGAAAATCACCAGAAATATTGGCAGCCCCTCGCGGAACGAATACCCCGCCTTGGTCACGCCGATCCACATATTCAACCCGGCCCCAACGAACCAGAGCACCGCAAAAATCCCGGTAGCCAGATTCATCGACGACTCTCTCGCTCCCGCAGCAACTTTCGCGATCCCCAGACAAACACCCCACAGCACAAAACCGGCCAGAATAATCAACGCAGTCCGCATCTCACCCTCCACTACGCTCGCTCCGGCGTACGCGAACAATACAACAACTTTCATCCGACACAACAAGTGTCATCCCGACATGACAAATGTCATCCCGAGCGAGGCGCGAGGTCTGCTTTCTTCAAACCGCTCCCGGGCAATTAACCAGGCATGGCCTCGATGACGCGATTCCTAGACACTTGGCAATCCTCGTCCCTTTCGGGCTATGATTCACCGCTCGATCAGCGCACTCCGCCAAAACGCTAAAAGGATTCCCCATGCACCAGCAAAACAAATCCGCGGAACATCTCGCCCACCGCATCGCTTGCCTGCTTTCCTTCGTCGTGCTCTGCGCGCCCGTCAACTCCATGGCCGCCGAAAAATCCACCGCCCCGCAACTTATTGCGCTCGCAAGCTCCAACAGCCCTGCGCTCGGGGACGCCATCCGCGCTACCTTCGCGCCACCCGACATCAGTAAAGGCATCGCCTGGACCGGTCACGGCCCGGACTTCTTCTTCGCCGTCCAGGCGGCTTCAAAACCCGCGCTCGTTATCGACGACGCTCCCGGCCCGCAGATGCACCAACTCGGCAAGTCCGATCTCTGGTACGCCGCCGCCCGCATCGAGCAACTCGGCAAGCTTCATTCCTTTCACTACATCGTCGATGGGCTGAAATTCGGCGGCCGCCTCGACCTCCCGGCCTTCACACCGGATTCCTATCAGCAGCCCGGCGTCCCCGCTGGCAAATTGTCGGAAAAAATCACGCACACCAGCAAAATCTACGACGGCATGAAAAGCGACTACTGGATTTACGTTCCCGCTCAGTATGATCCCAGCAATCCCGCCGCGCTGATGGTTTTTCAGGATGGCGAGTGGTACCTCGATCGCAACGGCAACAACCTCGCGCTCAATGTGATCGACAACCTCATCGCCCAAAAGAAAATCCCGGTGATGATCGCCGTCTTCATCAATCCCGGCGACATCAGCGGCTCGCCCAATACGCCGACCTTCAATTTTGTGAAAGCCTATTCCGACAAATGGGAGCGCACCCTCAAAGATTCCATGCGCAGCACTCTGTACGACACCGTTAGTGATCGCTATCCGCGCTTCCTCCGCGATGAAGTCCTGGCCGAGGTCGCCGCCAAATACAGTATCCGCAAAGACGCCTACAGCCACGCCATCACCGGCCTCTCTTCCGGCGGCATCTGCTCTTTCAACGCCGCATGGCAGATGCCCGACCAGTTCAGTCGCGTAATCTCCTGGATCGGCAGCTTCTCTGGCATCCAATGGAAGGAAGATCCCGCCAATCCCGACGGCGGTCAGGACTACCCCGACAAGATTCTGCGCGAACCAAGACGCAACATCCGCGTATGCCTGCAGGACGGTTCCGAAGATTTGGACCTGCGCTACGGCAACTGGCCGCTAGCCAATCTCCGCATGGCCAACGCCCTCAAATTTCGCGAATACGACTATCATTTCAGCTTCGGCAAAGGCACCCACAATTCCGGCCACGGCGCCGCCGAATTCCCTGCTGAAATGACCTGGCTATGGCGCGACTACGACCCCACCAAGACGGCCCAGGACTATGTCCTCGAGTCCGGCGAAAAATCCAAGCCGCCCTTCCGCGTCTCCATCACCAACCGCGACGCTCAATAGTCGATCGAGCTGGATGACAGCGGGTGAAGTGCCGCCAAGCTCGTCGCTAGATGGGTGCGCGCCTCTCAATTCGAGCGGCCGCCCCGCTATCCAGTAAAGTCGAAGGCATCTCTACTTCGTACGGTATTGATGATACCTATAGGTCAATATCCAGAAACCTTCTAAGGGTCCCAGACATGGGCCGCCCAGCCTCCACCTCATCGTTTCGCGAAATTGGTTTGTCATCAGATTGCGTACCGAGAGGTGCCAAGCAAACCGATTGTTTTCATAACCTTGCAGGTTCTTGACACAAATCTACCTCAAATACGTCAAGGCTCTTTTAACCGCAGACACTTCGAAGGCAACTCCCCAAAAAATTGGTGTATCAGTTTGCTCAACGAGGAAACATTCAACGAAAGCTCGGACGTCGCTCCCAATCGACCCCATCCACCGATCCCATCGCCCAACAATCCCAATTCGTCAGTCGGCGCTCATTCCCGCGATCCACGATCTCACGTGCCCGTCCAGCACACGCAAAGGCAACGATCCACTCTCCAGCACCGCGTCATGAAACTTCCGGACGTCAAACTTCGGCCCCAGCTTCGACTCCGCTGCGGTCCGCAACTCCCGTATCTTCAATTGTCCCAGCTTGTAAGCCAACGCCTGACCTGGCCACACGAGGTAACGATCCACTTCGACCGTAGTGTCCTGGCTGGTCTTCCCCGTGTTGTCGTTGAAGAACCGAATAGCCTGCTCCCGCGTCCAGCCCATCGAATGCATTCCGGTATCCACCACCAGCCGCACCGCGCGCCACATCTCGTAGCTCAGCTGCCCGAACTTCGAGTATGGATCCTTGTACAACCCCAACTCTTCCCCGAGACTCTCACCGTACAGCGCCCATCCCTCCACGAATGCCGAATAGCCCACGTGCTTTCGGAACTCCGGCACGTTCTCCATTTCCTGTCCCAAGGAAAGCTGCAAATGGTGCCCGGGCACCGCCTCGTGCAACGAAAGCGCCTCCATCTCAAACTTCGGCCGCGCCTTCAAGTTGTAGGTGTTCACGAAGTAGCAGCCTGGCCTTCCCACCGCAGGCGATCCTCCCTGGTAATACGCCGTAGTCTGCGAAGGCGCCTTGAAATCCGGAATCGGGCAAACGCCATAGGGAAGGCGCGGCAGTTTTCCGAATTCATGCGCCAGCTCCGGATCGATTTTCTTCGTAATAATCCGGTAGCCATTCACAAGATCATCCGGCTTGTCGTAATAAAACTGCGAATCGGTGCGCAGAAACTCCGTGAACTCGTGAAAGCTCCCTTTGAAATTCACCGACGCGATGACCTTGTCCATCTCCGCGCGAATCCGTTTCACTTCCGACAATCCGATGTCGTGAATCTGCTGCGGCGTCAAATCCGCGGTCGTTTGCCAGCGAACGTGGAAGGCATATGCCGCGGCGCCATTCGGCAGCGCCGTCGCCGCAGTGTTCTCGCGACACGCAGACAAATATGTCGATGCCACGTAGTCGTGCAATTTCTGAAACGCCGGTGCCAGCGCGCTCGTGTAAATTTTCTTCGCCTGCTCGGTCACGCGGGCACGCTCTGCATCCGAGAATGCGCTGGGAAATTCCGTGAACGGCTGAAGCAGCGCGCTCGCCATCGGATCGGCGGGAATCAGGTCGGCGATCTGCTTTGGCACGTCGCGCATGGTGATCTTCGGCGGCGTGAACCCGCGCTTCAATCCCTCTTGCAGCAGCGCAATCTGCTGCTCGACCGCCGTTGGCAGCGCTTTCATCCGCTCCAGAATAATTTCGTATTCCGCCAAACTATGGTGCGGCGTACTCTCCAGCGCATCCGCTGCTCCCTGCTGAATCCCTTCCATCTGGTTCAGCGGCATCCAAAGGCTTCGCGGCACCACAAACCGAAAAGGCAGCGGATCGTCGCCGTACTGCAACCCTTCCTCCGAGGTCTCCAGCAACTGCGAATACAGATCGAAGTTCAGCTTTTCGCTTTCCGGCAAAACACCGCGGTGAATCGCTTTCAGTTCCGCAATGCTTTCGGCCAAGTGCTTCTTCCTGCGCTCGATTCCCGCGGGCGAATCGTCGGTCCAGCGATTGTTCTGTCCGGGATAGCCGACCTGCGTCGCTACATCCGGATACTCTTCCATCCAACGCTGCCAATCGGCGTCGAGATACGCCCGGAATTTGCGGGTTTCGTCGGTCTGCGCGTCAGCGGCCGAGCGGGTTTTTTCATCACCCAGAATCAACATCGGAACAATCAGCAACGCGCTACTCAGACCCACCGCCCCCATCGCCAGCATTCGCATCAAGCTTTCCTCCTGGCCTCCGCAAACTCCTTCTCGCGCTCTCGTGCCAGCATGACGATCAGCCGCGCCGTTTCCTCAACATCCATTGCGGTGTTGTCCACGATGACCGCATCGGCGGCCCGTACGAGAGGCGACACCTTGCGCTCTCGGTCACGTTTGTCGCGCTCCCGCACTTCCTCGAGAACCTGGAACACAGTCAGGTCATCTCCTTTTTCCTGGTGCTCCTTCCAACGCCGCTCCGCGCGCACTTCCGGCGAAGCATCCAGAAAAATCTTGAGCTCCGCGTTGGGAAACACTACAGTGCCGATGTCGCGCCCTTCCATCACCACGCCACCGCCCGCACCGGCGCGCTGCTGCTCGGCCACCAGCACGTGCCGCACGCCTGCGATCGTTGCCAGCCGCGACGCCGCCTGCGCTACTTCCCCGGTGCGAATCTCATCGGTAACGTCCGCACCATCCAGAAAAACATCGTTCTTTGATCCGCCCCGCTCTCGCTCGGGCGTCGGCGCCTTCAACTCGATGTGGGTGTCGGCAGCCAGTTTCTCGAGCTGCTCTTCGTCGTCGAGAGGAACACCGTGTTGCAGCGCTTTTAACGCCAGCGCGCGATACATCGCCCCACTGTCCAAATACAAATATTCCAGGACGCCGGCAATTCGCCTCGCGACGCTGCTCTTCCCCGAACCTGCGGGACCGTCAATTGCAATCGTAAGTCTAGGCATGTGTTGTCAGTCGTCAGTCCTCAATGGCCAACCACACGTCAAGTTTTCGCCACACCTTGGTTTACACACTTCGGCACAGTGTTGTTTTTCGGGGTTAACTGTAAACGTTGAACTGCCGACTGTCGACTGCTTAAAAACCCATGATGTTATAGCCGCAATCCACGTAGATGGTCTCGCCGGTAATGCCCGAACCGCCATCGGAAAGCAGGAACGCCGCGGTCGCGCCCACTTCGGCGGGGTCCACGTTACGCTTCAAAGGCGCCCGCTCGATCTGGGTCTTCAGCATATCGCCAAAATTGGATATTCCGCGCGACGCCAGCGACTTGATCGGTCCGGCGGAAATGGCGTTGACGCGTATTGCTTTCGAGCCGAGATCGTTGGCGAGGTAGCGAACCGTCGCTTCCAGAGCGGCTTTCGACACACCCATGAGGTTGTATCGCGGCACGACTTTTTCCGCGCCATAATACGTGAGCGTAACGATGGCGCCGCCCGACGTCATCAAAGGCAGCGCTCCGCGCGCCACGGCGATCAGGGAATACACACTGATATCGTTCGCGATGCGGAATCCCTCACGCGTGGTGTTGACGAATTCCCCTTTCAGGTCGCTCTCGGGCGCGAAGCCAATGCTGTGCACCAGTCCGTGCAACGCACCATATTTTTCCTTGAGTTGATCAAACAGCTTAGCAATCTGATCGTCTTGCGTCACATCGCACATGAATCCCGTCGCGCCTGGCAATTCGGCGATCAGGTCCTTGGCCTCCAACTCCAGGCGTTCATTCTGATAGGTAATCGCCAAGCGCCAGCCGGCTTGTTGCAGTTTCTGCGCAATCGCCCAAGCAATGCTGCGCTTATTCGCCAGCCCGAAAATCACCGCCGTCTTTTGTGTTTCGCTCATTTCTCTCCTTGACTAAAATCGCTTGCACGCAGCCCGCAGCCGCCCTCGTGCCTTTCCGAGGGCGGGGTTTAGATCACGAATTGGCACCACCACCACGACGAAGACCAATATCCCCCGGGCTCGGATATTTTGCGCAAGCCGTGCAAACCGTGCTCGTATCTGAATCGAAACCCTGCGGTCTCGAAGACCGCGACTAGGGGGCGTCCCTTAGCAACGATGGAGTTGACGCCGCACGTCGCAGGCACAACTTCCTAAGTCCTGTGAAAGGCCCGCTCGATCTCTTTCACCGAATAACGCAGGACGACCGGCCGGCCGTGCGGACAGCTCATCGGGCAATCCGTTTTCGCCAAAGCGCCGAGCAGCCATTCCATTTTCGTTTGGTCGAGCGGCATGTTTACTTTTATCGCCGCGTGACATGCTGTAGACGCCGCGATCTTCGCTTGCAGCGTTTCGATGGAGATTGCTGCATTTTCTCGCTCGATGCCGTCGAGGATTTCCGTCAGCAATTTTTCTGCGTCGGCGTTGGCTACGCCAGCGGGAACAGCCTGGATGGCGACGCTACGCGGCCCCATGGGCGCGACCTCGAAACCATTGGCGGAAAGCTCCTCCGCGATTTTTTCGTAGATCACCAACTGCCTAGGGGCCAGCTCCAGAATCATGGGCATCAGCATCCGCTGGCTCTCGACTTTGCCGGAGCGGCGGGCTTCCAGATGCTGCTCGAAGAGCACGCGCTCGTGCGCGACGTGCTGGTCCACGATCCACAGGCCTTCGCCGTTCACGGCCACGATGAAACTGGAACTCACTTGACCAAGCGGCTTCAAGTCGGTGATTTCTTCGGGATGCGGCAAGCGCGCGGGGGAATCGCTGCTCGCCGCTGCGAAATTCGCTGCCCAATTCGGTGCCGCCGCCCCTGCGGTCGCAGACGACTGTACGGCGACGCCGAAGGAAGTTCCAGGATCGAAGGAAAAACGTTGCGGGACGGGCCGCTGCGGTGCGCTCGTCAGATCGAAACCTCCGTCGGAACCCACGCCGGAGCCGAGGCCGATTTCTTCCAGAGCGGGAACGATCGCTCGCGGTACGCCGATGCCGTTGCCCGGCCCGATTGGCGGCACGCCAGTCGCAGAAATCGGCGAATCGATCCCGTTCGTCGGAGGCGCTCCGGAGGCCGTACCAGAGCCGGCTGCGGCCGCGAAGCTGGCAATCGGCCGGGCTCCCATGAGCACCTGGCGAATCGCGTCGCGCGTGAAATCGTGGACGAATTGCGATCTGCGGAAGCGCACCTCGATCTTCGCGGGATGGACGTTGACATCGACTTCGTCGTACGGCATCTCGAGAAAGAGCAGCGTTGCGGGAAAAACGTTTCCCGGCAGGATATTGCGATAGGCTTCGTGAATGGCGTGCAGGATGAGCCGGTCGCGAACGAGACGACGGTTCACGAACACGTAGATGCCATTGCGGTTCGGGCGCTGGATTTCCGGACGCGAGGTGAAGCCGTACACGCTGATTCGCGCGCGCTCTTCGCTAGGTTCGAGCTCGGGTTCGGTGACAGCGGCGCGAAAGGCGGCAGAGACCGTGGGAATTTCCACCAATTCATCGAGCGCTTGTTTGCCGAAGAGTTGGTAGACGCGATCGGCCAGCCGATCGACCGGGGCGCAATCCACAATTTGTTGCGTCGGCGTGGCGAGTACAAATTGCTTGCCGGGATTGGCGAGCGCGTAGTGCGTGACGAGCGAGGCAATGTGGCCCAGTTCGGTCGTTTCCGCCTTCAGGAATTTTCGCCGTGCCGGAACGCTGTAAAACAGATCGGCAACGCTGACGGTCGTTCCCGCAGGCAGGCCTGCGGATTTTACGCCAACTAGTTTTCCGCCGGCGAACTCGACACGAGTGCCTTCGGCTTCTGCGGCATCGCGCGTTTCGAGGAGCAGCCGTGAGACCGCCGCGATGGTCGGCATAGCTTCGCCGCGAAAACCCAGTGTGGCGATCGACATCAAATCGTCCGCCGAACGCAGTTTGCTGGTGGCGTGCCGCTCAAATGCGAGCAGCGCGTCGTCGTGCGTCATGCCGTGACCGTCGTCGGCGACGCGGATCATGCGCTTGCCGCCGGCTTCGACCTCAACGCGGATCGATTTCGCGCCAGCGTCGAGCGCGTTCTCGAGCAGCTCCTTCACGACGGAAGCGGGACGCTCGACGACTTCGCCAGCCGCAATGCGGTTAGCAACTGCTTCGGGCAATATGCGGATGCGGCTCATCTAGTTCAGTGCGTCTCCGGCCTTTCGGCAAGGGTTGCTTTATCTCGCTTCTTTTTTCCGACGGAGAGTAGGAAGAAAACTCCCGCGATAAGCATGCAGGTCAGCGAGCAAATCGAAAACATTCGTAAGGGCCGATCAGAGACATTTTCCCCTTGCAGCGACAACATAGCTGCGTCAGCAAACAACGTCGCAATTATGACAAAACACAAAAGCTCATTTTTGCGATATTGCCAAGCCATCACCCATGGAAATACAGCCGTTACCGCAAGAGCTCGCATTGCCGTTTCGCTCCCGACCTCAATTCCCCAACTCTCGGCGCCAAGGATATCATTCGCTGGTTGCCTTGGCCTCGGTCTTCAGGGCGATGCCTAGTTGGTCGAGCTGGTCCTTGTCGACCTCGGACGGGGATTCCGCCATTAGGTCTTGGGCTTGGGTGGTTTTTGCGAAGGCGATTACTTCGCGGATGGATTTTTCGCCAGCCAGAAGCATGACTACGCGGTCTAGACCTAACGCTATTCCACCATGCGGAGGGGTGCCGTAGGTTAGGGCGTCCAGGAAGAAACCGAAGCGGCGGCGGGTTTGCTCTTCCGTTAAGCCCAGGGCTTTGAACAGGCGTTGCTGGATGTCTTGGCGATGGATTCTTATACTGCCGGAGCCTAACTCGACGCCATTGAGGACCAGGTCGTAGCCTTTGGAGCGGACTTCCCATGGAGCGGTTTCCAGTTTTTCCAGGTCTTCGTCGACGATGCCGGTGAATGGATGCTGGGCGCTCACCCAGGCTTTTTCGGATTCGCTCCATTCGAACAGCGGGAAGCCGGTTAGCCAGAGGAATTTCCATTGCTTCTTGTCGATTTGGTCCAGGGCTTCGCCTAGTTGGAGGCGGAGTTGGCCTGCTACTAGGGCGGCGGCTTCGGTGCCTTTGATTTGTGTTTTGGCGGACACGGCTACTACCAGGTCGCCTGTTTTTGCTTGGCAAGCCTTTGCTAGTTTCGCAACGTTCTCAGGGCCGATCAATTTTTCAACGGTGGAGGTTGTGCCTTCGGCGGCTACTTTGACGAAGTACGCGCCTTTGGCGCCGGCGGACTTTGCTTTCTCGGTCAGCTCGTCCAGTTGCTTGCGTGAATAGGTCGCTGCGCCCGGGGCGGCGAAGGCGAAGACGTTGCCTTCGATTTGCAATTTGTCTTTGGCTTCCTGCGGAAACGCGTCGGTGACTTCGCGTAACTCCATGCCGAAACGCAGGTCGGGTTTGTCGCTGCCGTATCTGCGGATGGCGTCTTTGTAGGGCATGTGTGGAAACGGTGCGGTGGCTTTGACTCCGGCGACCGCGCAGGCACGGACCATCACCTGCTCCATCGCCTGGAAAATGTCTTCCTGGCGGGGAAAAGACATTTCGACGTCGAGCTGCGTGAATTCGAGTTGGCGGTCGGCGCGCTGGTCTTCGTCGCGGAAACATTTGACGATCTGGAAATAGCGATCGAGGCCGCCGATCATCAGGATCTGCTTGAAAATCTGGGGCGATTGCGGCAACGCGTAGAATTGTCCGTGATGCACGCGGCTGGGAACGAGAAAATCGCGGGCGCCTTCCGGTGTGGACCGAGTGAGCATGGGAGTTTCGATTTCGAGGAAGCCCATCTCGTCCATGGTCTTGCGGATTTCGAGCAAGATTTTGTGGCGCAAGGCCAGGTTGCGATGCGGCTTGGGGCGGCGAAGATCGAGATAGCGATAGCGCAGGCGTGTTTCTTCAGCTGCGTTGATTTCGTCTTCGATCGGGAAAGGTGGAGTTTTCGCATTGTTCAGGACGTGGAGTTTGGTCGCGACAATTTCGATTTCGCCGGTAGCCAAATCGGGATTCGCTTTTTGGCGCCGGATTACCTTGCCTTCGACCGCGACTACATATTCGCTGCGGACGTGTTCGGCCTTCGCGTGGGCTTCGGGTTGTGTTTCTTTGTTGAAGACAACCTGGACGATGCCGCTACGGTCGCGGACGTCGAGGAAGAGAAGATTGCCGAGGTCGCGGCGTTTGGCAACCCAACCTAGGACTACGGCGTCTTTGCCGGCGTCGGTGGCTCGCAGGGCGCCAGAGTAGTGGGTGCGGGTTAGGTTGCCTAGGAAATCGAGCAAGGTCGTGGTCCTTTTGGTGGCTAGTGTGCGAGATCTATTGTACGTGATGCGGCCAGTCTTACTCTAAACCCCGTCCTCGCGAACAGGGTAGCTACAGGTGATGCAAGAACGGATCTAAAGACCCGCCACTACAACGGAGGCGACGGGCTTAAGGAATTGCGAAGGTGCTCGATCAGCGCTGGCTCTGGCAGCTTTTGTTGGCGGCCGTCGGCCAGTGTTTTTAGGGTCCACAGACCTTCGCTCACTTCGTTGTCGCCCAGGATCAGGGCGAATTTTGCGCCTAGCTTGTCGGCATGGCTTAATGCTTTGGCGAATTTTAGCTCGGTTGGAGGTAATTCTACGCTGAAGCCGGCGTTGCGGAGATCCTTAGCGGCGCGGACGGCGGTGGCGTAGGCGTGCTCACCCATCCAGGCGATGTAGACGTCGCGGCCTTGCTTGGTTGGGGCTTTTCCGCTTTCTTGCAAGGAAAGGATCAAGCGGTCTTCGCCGATCGCGAAACCGATGCCTTTTGTGGGCGGGCCGCCCAGGAGTTCGACGAGGCCGTCGTAGCGCCCGCCTCCACAGACGGCGTTTTGTGCGCCTAGGCCTCGGGCTGTGATTTCGAACGTCGTGCGCATGTAGTAGTCGAGGCCGCGGACCAAGCGCCAGTTTTCGCGGTAGATTATGCCGCGGAGTTCGAGTTGGGTTTTTACCGAGGCGTAGTGGGCGGTGCAATCGGGGCAGAGGTGGTCGGCGATGTGCGGGAGCGTGGCGATGACACCTTGCTCAAATTCCAGCTTGGAATCCAGTACGCGGAGCGGGTTGGTGTCGATGCGGCGCTGGGAGTCTGAGCCTAGTTTGTCTTTTACCTTGGTTAACTCGGCGCGGAGGAGTTCTACGTAAGCTGGGCGGCAGTTTGGGGCATTGTGGCCGATGGAGTTGATGTTCAGCTCGATGCCTTCCAGGCCGAGCTTGTCGAAGAAGGTCATCAGCATTTCGATTAGCTCAGCATCGATGGCTGGAGCGTCGGTGCCGCCAAGAACTTCCGCGCCGATTTGATAGAACTGGCGGTAGCGGCCTTTTTGTGGGCGCTCGCGGCGGAACATCGGACCGGTGTAGTAGAGCTTTACGGGTTGAGGGAATTGTTGCATTCCGTGCTCGATGTAGGCACGGCAGACGCTCGCGGTGGCCTCAGGACGAAGGCTGACCGTAGTTTCGTCGCGGTCTTCAAACGAATACATTTCCTTGCCAACTACATCGGTGTCGACGCCGATGGAACGCGCGAACAGTTCCGTCGGCTCGAAGATTGGACCGCGGATTTCGCCGAAACCGAAGGTTGAAAAAATGGAGTGGGCAGTTTGCTCTACGTGATTCCAGAGGGCGGTTTCTGCGGGGAGCAGATCGCGGGTGCCTTTAATGGCTCGGAATTTGGATTTGTTGCTCACGGTCGCGACCTGGGAGGGATTCCTCGACTGCGCAGGCCGGCGCATTCATAGGAAATGAACGCGGACATACGGGTCGGCCTGCTCCGCTCGGAATGACAGTCTTGGGTTGTCGAATCGATTGAAGGCCGCGGTTCGATCGAACAACGGTAACCAACGGTTGACGTCTTGCCGAGGTGGAGCGCAGCGTGCTGCGCCCCTAGAAAGGTATGACGCCTTATCGGTAGACGGAAAAGCAGGCTCCTCGCTTCGTTCGGAATGACCGTGCTGCGCCGGTTGGTGTGTCGCGTCTTGCCACAGACGCGCACGGCGTGCCGTGCCCCCACGGGTTTGTCGCTCACGCCGTGGGTTCCTCGCGGTAGATATTTTTGTAGGCTACGTAGCGTTTGGCGTATTCGTCGATGGCGGCTTGGTCGATGGGCGTCAAGGTCCGCTTGATTTTGCCGGGGTGGCCTACGACCAAGCTGTTGGGGGGGATTTCTGTGCGCTCCAGGATTAGGGTGCCTGCGGCTACGATGCTGCCTTCACCGATCGTGACACCATTCAGGATGATTGAGCCCATGCCGATCAGGCAGCGCCGAGCTATGTTGCAACCGTGTAGGGTTACGCCGTGGCCTACGGTTACGTCGTCGCCCAGGATTAGGGGGTATTCGTCGCGCATGACGTGGAGGACGGAGGCGTCTTGGATATTGGTGCGGGCTCCGATGCGGATGTAGTTTACGTCGCCGCGGATTACTGTGCAGGGCCAAACGCTGGAGTCGGCGCCGATGACTACGTCGCCGATGAGGACGGAGGCGGGGTCAATGTAGGCGGAGGCGGCGATTTCGGGGAGTTTGCCGCGATAGGGTCGGATCACTGGAAACGGTTCCTCAGGGGCTGAAGCCCCAATTGCTGCCGTCGGAGCTGCAGCTCCGACCCCTTGGCTAATGCTATCCATTTGATTTGCCAGGGGTTACGGACGGCATGGCGTGCCGTGTCCCTCGAAAATGGGTGCACGGTCGACACGCCAAGATAACATCCGCCCGCCAAAGTGACAAGGAACGCGGCGGGAGAGAAAAGAGCGAAAACAGATAATGTGGAGACGCAGAGGGCGCGCTGAACCGCGGAGAAATACGATGGCAGGCAGATAACTGCTTACGGAAAAAGGCTAAGGATTTACCACCGAGGATACAGAGATCGGAGCACCGAGTTTACGGAGAAGAAAAATCGCTCAGTCGATCGTGACCGACGGGCCTTGGGTCGTCGTGCCTAGTTCGGCTAGGCGGGCGGTTACGGCGTGTGCTACTCCGTAGAGGCTTTTTGCTACGGCGGAGTCTTGGCCTTGGGCGGCTACTGGTTTGCCGGTGTCGCCGCCAATGCGGATGCGGGGGTCGATTTCGATTTCGCCGAGGACTGGGACGCCGTATTCGCGGGCGGTCTTGGCGCCTTCGCCGTGGCCGAAGATGTCGATGGGCTTGTCGCAGTGGGGGCAGCGGAACGTGCTCATGTTTTCGACTACACCCAGGACTTCTACGTTTACCTGGCGGAACATTTCGATGGCTTTGCGGACGTCGGCCAGGGCTACCGTGGACGGCGTAGTGACGACCACTGCACCGGTCACCGCTACCGTTTGGATCAGTGTTAGTTGCACGTCGCCTGTGCCCGGCGGGAGATCGATCAGGAGGTAGTCGAGCTCGCCCCAGATTACGCTGCGCAGGAATTGTGTGATGATGCTGTGGAGCATGGGGCCGCGCCAGATCATCGGCTTGTCGCCAGGATTCAGCAGGCCCATGGAGATCATTTTTATGCCTTGGACATCGACTGGGTAGATGCGCTTTTCGGGCGTGGCGCGAGGTTCTTCCTGCGTACCCAGCATGATGGGGACGTTGGGTCCGTAGACGTCGGCGTCGAGCAAGCCTACTTTGTTGCCGAGTTTAGCCAGCGCTAAGGCCAGGTTGACGGCTACCGTGGTTTTGCCGACGCCACCTTTGCCGCTGGCTACCGCTACTAGATTTTTTACGCCGGGGATTGGGTAACGTTCCGGCATTTGTTGGGCTGCTGGTCCTGGTGGCATTGCTTACCTCGCAAAGTGGCTAAAACTTAGGCCTCGAATTTCTTCGAGGTTTTGCTTGGACGGTGTGGCAGTTAAACCCGCCCTCTCGTAGTGGGCGGCTACAGGTCGTGAATTGGTTGCTGACTGGGGCGCTGCAGTGCTGTGCCCCTACACTGGATTTTGTGGACCGTCGGGCGACCGCGAGGCGAGCCGTCATGCGTTGATGCCGTGGCATTTTTTGTATTTTTTGCCGGAGCCGCAGGGACATGGGTCGTTGCGGCCTACTTTTGCAGCGGCGCGGACGGGCTTCGGCGGTTCGGCTTGGGCGGCGCCGGTCTGATATTGCAGATCTTTTTGCTGGCGTTGCTGCCGGCGCTCGAGTTGGCGCGCTACGTCGGGTAAACGTTGAGGCGGCGGTTCGCCGGCACGTGCGGCGGCGCTGGCAACGGCGGCTTGCGCGCCACCGGTTCGTTGCTGAAGCGTTTGCGCGGGCGGACGCGGCGGCTCCGGGCGTGGTTGGGCGGGCTGCCCGGGTTGTTCGCCTTGCTGAATCTGGATGTGGAAGAGATAGCGAATGGTTTCGTTGTCGATGCGCGCCATCATGTCTTCGAAAAGGACGAAGGCTTCCTTCTTGAACTCGACGATGGGATCTTTTTGTGCATAGCCGCGAAGGCCGATGCCTTCCTTGAGATGGTCGAGGGAAAGGAGATGGTCTTTCCACTGCGAATCGACGACGTCGAGGATGATGCGGCGTTCGAGCCAGCGCATCAAGTCAGCACCGAATTGCTGCTCTTTTTCTTCGTAGCGTTTGACGACGGCTTCGGCGGTCGCGTCGCCTAGCTGATCATGGGTGAGTGCGGTTGGATCCGCGCCGTAGGCTTTGGCGTCGATACCGAACTGGCTGTTGACCTCGGCAAGGAATTGCGTGGTGTTCCATTGATCGGGATGCTGCTCGCGCGGGCAGGAGGTGTTGACGAGCTCGCGGGCAACGTCTTCGGCGATGCCTAGGACGTAGTCGCGTTGATCTTTGCCTTCTAGCGCGGAGCGGCGAATGGCGTAAATCGTTTCGCGCTGCTTGTTCATTACATCGTCGTATTCCAGCAAATGTTTGCGGGCGTCGAAGTTCTGCGCTTCGACCGATTTCTGAGCGTTTTCGATGCGGCGGGAAATCAGCCCGGACTCGATGGGCACGCCTTCGGTCATGCCAAGGCGGAACATTAGCGCTTTGACACGTTCGCCGCCGAAGATGCGCATCAAGTCGTCTTCGAGCGAGAGGAAGAAACGCGAGGAGCCGGGATCGCCCTGGCGGCCGGCGCGCCCGCGAAGCTGGTTGTCGATACGGCGGGCTTCGTGGCGCTCGGTGCCGAGGATGTGCAAGCCGCCTAAGGCGACGACTTCGTCGTGTTCCGCTTTGCACTGCTGCGCGAATTGCTCGTATGCCGGCTTCCACTGGTCGGCGGGAACCTGGAAGATTTTGCCTTCGTGCTGGAACAGGACCATGGGCGCAATCGGTTGCGCGATTTCCCCTGCTGCGTTGATCATGTCGCCATCGGCAGGAATTACCGCCGGCGCGGCGGAGTAGGGCATGGCCATTTTGTTTTTCAGGAAATGGTCGCGGGTCATCTGCTCGGGATTGCCGCCGAGAAGGATGTCGGTGCCACGGCCGGCCATGTTTGTCGCGACGGTGACCGCACCTTTGCGGCCGGCTTGCGCGACGACGCGCGACTCACGCTCATGCTGTTTGGCATTGAGGACCTGATGCGGGATGCCCGCTTGCTTCAGAATGTCGGCGATGGCTTCGGATTTTTCGATCGAGATGGTGCCAACAAGGACGGGCTGGCCACGGTCGTGGAAATGACGAATGCCGTTCGCGTAGGAATCGTCTTCCTGCATGATGCCGTTGACAACGGCATGGAATTTCTCTTTTTCGGTGCGGTAGACGACATCGGGGTATTCCCTGCGGATCAGCGCGCGGTTGGTCGGAATCACGACGACATCGAGGTTGTAGATCTTGGCAAACTCCGCTGCTTCAGTCTCCGCGGTACCGGTCATGCCGGACAGCTTTTTGTACATGCGGAAATAATTTTGAAAGGTGATGGTAGCGAGAGTCTGGTTCTCGCGCTCGATCTTCACGTTCTCTTTGGCTTCGACGGCTTGGTGTAAACCGTCGGACCAGCGGCGGCCGGGCATCTGGCGACCGGTGAACTCGTCGACGATGATTACTTCGCCGTCTTTCACGACGTAATCGACGTCTCTTTTGTATAGAGCGTGCGCACGCAAGGCTTGATAGACGTGGTGAATCACTTCCATGTGCGCAGGGTCGTAAAGATTGCCGAGGCTAAGCAGGCGTTCGCACTTGCTGACACCTTCTTCGGTCAGCGTGGCCTGGCGATGCTTTTCGTCGAGTGTGTAGTCGATGTCCTGAATCAGCTTTGGAATGATTTTGTCGATCTTGTAGTACTTGTCGGTGGATTCCTCGGCTGGTCCGGAAATAATCAGCGGAGTGCGCGCTTCGTCGATGAGGATGGAGTCGACTTCATCGACGATGGCAAAGTGGTGGCCGCGCTGGACGCAATGCGCCAGGTCATACTTCATGTTGTCGCGGAGATAGTCGAAACCGAACTCGTTGTTGGTACCGTAGGTGATGTCGGCGCCGTAGGCGGCGCGGCGCTGTTCGTCGTCGAGGTCATGGACGATCACGCCGACCGAAAGACCGAGGCCACGGTATAGCGCGCTCATCCATTCCGCGTCACGACGAGCGAGATAGTCGTTCACGGTGATGATGTGAACTCCGCGTCCGGCAAGGGCGTTCAGGGCGGCGGGCAGCGTGGCCACCAGGGTCTTGCCTTCCCCGGTCTTCATTTCGGCGATCTTGCCGTCGTGCAGGACCATCCCGCCGATCAGCTGCACGTCGAAATGGCGCATGCTCAGGAAGCGCCGACCAGCCTCGCGTGCCAGCGCAAATGCCGGAACCAGAGCAGGCTGGAAAGCCTTTTGCATCAGCTCTTTGAACGAAGGCTCACCAGGGTCGGCGTCCTTCAGCGGCTCCTGGACTTGCTCTTTCAAGGCGAGAAAGCGCGCCTTTAAGTCTTCGTCGCTGAGCGCCTTGATTTCGGGCTCGAGCGCGTTGATGGCCGCGACCATTGGCTGCAATTTTTTGACATCGCGCTCGTGCTTGGTGCCAATAAATCGCGCGATGACGCTGTCAACAACCTTCGCTGCATCCATGAATAGTTTCGCCGTTTCCTGACGGAATTGGACCGCGCCGGAGCCCTACAGCCCGGCAAAAGATGACTCACGCAACACTCTATTCTATCTGTTTCGATGCGCCGACGCCAAAAATGTGGCGGATGGGTGCGGACAGGGAGGTGAAGTTGTCGGCTAGCGGGAGCGGGTTAGGGCTGGCACTGGTGTATCGGATGGATCCGGCGCATCTTCCTTACCGGGCGAGACGTTTGGTGAAGCCAGGCTATCAGCGAGGAGGCGACGAAGGCGGCTGCGCTCGTCGAGGTTCATGTCGACGATTTCGAAGGCCATGTCCTGGGCGCGATAGTCGCGCATTAGGGCGGTCGCCTGCAGGTTGCGCAGGCCCACCTGGAATTTAAGTTGGACAGGCGTGCCGGGAGCGAGGTGCCGGCTGATAGTGGCGACACCCCCGGTCAAGCTGGCCGTCTTGATCTGCAAACTGCAGGCTTCTTTCAAGTTCGTGCTGACCGCAGTGACCGGCTTGTTTAGGCGCACACGCTTGTGCCGGCGTTGGCGGACGAATTTAGAGTTCGGCGCCATATCGAGCGGAGCGAGTGTCAGGTCCGCCTTGTCGAGCCCGCTGTGGGGCAGAAATGCAATGGCCCAGGCGGGATCCAATTTTTCGAGCGCTTGCCACGCGGCGATGCGAAGTTCCTGCGGCTGTTGCCAGCCAATGAATTTCTTGGCCTCGACGACACGCTTTAGCGCCAGGACCGATTCTGGCGCCTCGATACGTCCAAGCGCTTCGACGGCTTTGACGCGAAGGTAGATCCCAGCCCCCGGAGGCAAATCACCATCTACGATCGTGAGCAGGCGGCCGAGCGCTTCGCGATCTTCCGTAATGCCGATTTCGTCGATCGCCAGGGGCATGACCAAGGGATCCAGGTGATCGAGCAACTCCAGCAAGATGCGGCAACGCCCCGGCGCGCCACTGGCCGAAATCTGACGCATCACGCGATCCTGCGAGGTCCGTGGAAAATCTTTCATGCGCGCCGGCAGGAACACCTGCACCGCTTGTGGATCGAGCCTGCACAGCAGACCCACCATCTCGACGGCCTCGGCGATGGGCCCACCTCGCACGGTACTCCGCAGATATTGCACGCCCTCTTCACCAAGATCGGCAGCCAAGTTTGCAATGTGCTCGGCGTCATCACGCAAGCTGCAGCGGTTGAACCGGGTGGACAGCTGCTCCATCGTCGTTTGCGGCATCATCTTCAAGACGGTGGTCAGGCCCGCGGCGGCTTGGCGCGCGCGCAAAGCTTCTTCGACGAACTCCGGAACACGCTCCTCGATACCCATCTTGGATCGGAGCGCGCGCGCCGTGCCCGGATGCTGCGCATCAACGCCGGAAAGCAGTTCGAGCGCTTGCTCCATCGCAGCGTAGCTGCGGCTGGTGGCCGCTTCCTGGCTTAAGCGCACAAATGCCGCGCTGACCAGGCCCTGAAGCTCGGCATCCTGTTCGATGTTCAAGCGCAGGCCAAGATGCTGCAAGGCCTCGATCAAGAGCTTCGGATCGACTTTGGCGTACAACTCCGCCATCTGTGAAAGACCCGCAGCAGTTTTCTTGCGGGCATCACTTTCGTCGCTGTCGGCGCAAGCTGCATAGTTCTGCAAGACGCTGACGGCATCGGCCACATTTCCCTGCTCGATCAGCTCAGCGACATAAGACTGGACATTGCGCGGCGGTATGCACCAGGCCTCGGTTGAAAGAAGAACGGTGCGCTTTCCACTTTCCGGCACCGCCGCCCAGAACTGGCGGTCCAGAATTTCACGGTGCGACTCCACCATCATGCCCGCTTCGCTCATCTTGTCTTCGTGGGCGCCAAGAATCTCTCGCAGACTCTCGATTTCCGAGTTCATGCGGTCGAGCATCTGCCGGACGGCGTTAACCTTCACTTCGCCTTTCTCGTAACGTTCCAGCGCGAAACGAATTGCCAGGTGCTCGGCGAGCTTCACGAGCATGGATTGGTCCGGCTTGACGTCGGGGGCGTGGGCCGCCAATTCAGCAAGAGCTGCTTTCAGCGTATTCTGCGCGCGGCCCGGGAGCTGCGACATCTGCTCGTGGAACGCGCCAGCCGCGGCCATGCCTCCACCGCCACCGGCGCCGACCTGGCCAATGGTTGTCAGTGCGCTAAGAATGCCGAGGATTTCTTCTTCGCTAGGCTCGCCGGAAAAAGACCGGCCAGAACCTTGGTCTGCAGATCCCCCGGATCCAGAACCAGAAATCGCGGGGATCCCCGACGATGTAAGACCAGGCACCGACAAAGTGAAGCCCGGCCCTGAAACGAACGCCCCGCCACCGACTACCGCCGGGTCCGTACCACCGCCCTCACTGACCGCGTTGCCGTAGAAAGAGCCACCGCCGCCAGCCCTTCGTTCCGAGGTGCTTTCGCCACTTTCGCCACTTGCGCCATTGCCGCGCCCAGAGCCGTTTCCCATACCGCCTGGACCGCCGGCCGATCCTCCGCTATTCGAGGCGCCTTGCGCGGCGGCAATCATCTCCAGTAATTTTTGCGGGTCGTTCAGCCACTGCTTGAACTGGTCCTGATCGTCGCCCAGGGTCGAAACCGCGAGCTGCGCCGCCATACTGGCGTCGCGAAAACGCGAGTCCGTGGCGACGAAACAGATCTCGTTGATACGTATCCCCTGCGCACCCACCAACGCAACCTTCAGTTGTTCGGCCAGCTCCGCGGGTTTTGCCTTGCCAGTCGGAAAAGCGCGCGCAAAACGACCCAATTCTTCTTCCGTGATGGACGGAAAAAACTGCACGCTGGCCAGGCCGGCGGCGGATAACAGTTGCGCGAATTGCTTTTCGGCCGGAGCGCCTTCCAGAGGCACGCCGTCCAAGAGAAGTTGATTCCCCGTGGCGCCCAGCAGCAAGCCACCTTCCGTGCCTGCTGGAATCGCGGTGCGCAACTCGCGCCAGGCTATGTCCAAGTGCTCGATGGTGCGAGCGTGCTCGTAGCTGTACAAGCGGGCGAACTTGAGGAGTATGTTCAGACTCCGTACGAAAGCTCTGCCCGCGGTCGTTTTTGGGTCCGCTGCTCTCATGCCCTCCGTCACTTTCGCTGGGACTACCGCACTAGTACCGTAGAGGCAGCGGGCTATCGCGGCAATGGTACATAGGTCCCATACGCCGCGATCATCACGCGACCTAAGCCGGGAGCGTTACCTGCCCGACCGGACGGGTGCCACTACGGGAAGTATTTCAGGGAGGGGACGGCACGAAACTACTTGCGACGCGTTCCTAGCAAACAACGACTTCTTACCGCAATGTCGTTCGGACCCACTTTGCTTCTTCCACTCTTAGATACTTACCCAGTTTGCCGACTAGTTTCTCAGCATAGCGATGCGCCCGCGACGCCGCGTGCGGTTGGACACTTGCGCCGCCATTGGCAAGCCACCCAATTCCATGAGCAGTTTGCGTAACCTGGAACGTTCATCCAAATCCATCTCGACAAATTCGAACGCCATCGCCTGGGGACGCGCGCCGCGCACTACGGCCTGGGCCTTGATGTGACGCACGCCGTGGGTAAACTTCAGCGTCAATAGCGAGCCCGGCGCCAGATGCCGGTCACCAGCACCAATCCCGCCACCCAAATTCAGTTCGGGGATGGCTAAGCGGATGTTTTCGCGCAGATTCGTAGTGTTTGCGGTAACGTTGCGCGAGAGCTTGAGACGTGCGTAACGCCTTTGCCGGATCACCGAGGCGTTTGGATCGGGATCGGTGGGCTCCAAAGTCAGGTCCTTGCGATCGAATCCACTGGAGGTGAGCTTTTCGAGCGCCATGGTCGCGTCCACGCGCATCAGCCCTTGCGCCGCGGCGATTCGAAGTTCCTCAGGATAGCTCCAGCGCCAAAGCTGCCTGGCTTCCATCAGCTGCTGGAACATAGGCGCGGCGGCAGAAGCTCGTAAGCGACCTAGAGCTTCGACGGCCTTGACTCTGATGAACCCTGGAGTGGAATCGTCCTCGGCAAGCTCCATAAGTTTTGGAATACAGTCTGGGTGGCCGCTCATTCCCATTTCATCGATGGCCAATGGCCGAATCATGGAATCGAGTGAATCGTAGAGAGCGACGAGAAGTTGCACGCGGTGCTCTACCGGCGCGGACGACAGTTGGCGGATGGTGCGGTCGTGCGCGGTGCGCGGCCACTGCGACAATCGCACAGGAAGGATCTTCGCAACCGCGTCGGGAGAAAGCTGTGTCAGCAGCCCCACGGTTTCCGCGGCCTCGGAGGCAGGCGCGGTTTGCAGCGTTTCCAACAAGCGATTGGTGGCCTCCTCGCCGAGAGCCCGCACAATCTCACCGAGCAGCTCGCAATCTTCGCGGAAGCCGCAATGCCCGAAACGATTGGTGACGTAGTGCAGCGTCGCCTTCGGCATCAACGCCAGAATTTCCACCATGCCGTCGGCGATGTGACCGCTGCGCAGCGCTTCCTCCACGAACTCCGGCATGCGCTCTTCGGCGCCGATGCGCGGCCGCAGGCTTTGCGTGGATCCGGGACGCTGAGTCTCAACACTGTCGAGCGATGCCAGCGCTTGCTGCATCGCCGGATAGCATCGTTTCGACGCTGCTTCTTGGCTGAGTCGCACAAACGCGGCGCTGATCAGGGTCTGGAGCTCGGGTTCGCGTTCGATAGCCAGTTGGTTGCCCAGACGACGAATGCCATCCATCAGCGCGCTGCCGTCACCGCTGCCATAAAGTTCTGCAAGGTCGGAAAGGCCGATGGCCGTCGTGCGCCGGGCCTCGGGATTTTCTAGGCCAACGCACGCCGCATACTTCATCAAAATCTCGTTCACCGTCTTCAGTTCACCACGGCGCAGCATATCTTCCAGGTAACCGCGCACATTACGCGGAGGAACGCACCAGGCCTCGTCGGACGTGAGTACCTCTTTCTTGTTTTCGTCGGGAACCTGCTCCCAGAATTCCTGGTCAAGTAGTTCGGTGTAAGACTGCACCTGGAGGCCGGCATTGGCCATCATCTCTTCCTGCGTGCCCAGGATTTTGCGCAGGCCTTCGATTTCCGCGTTCATGCGGTCGAGCAGTTGCTTCACCGCGTTTACTCGTAATTCCCCACGTTCGTAGCTGTCGAGGGCGAAGCGTATCGCCACGTGCTCGGCGAGTTTCAGAAGCATCGGCTTGTCTGCTTTTTCGGTTGGCGCCTGCGCGGCAAGTCCCGCGAGCGCCTGTTGCAGGGTGACCTGTGCCCGCACGGGCATGGCGCTGAGCCGCGCCTGGAAATTCGGCACCTCGCTTCGTGCGTCGGGATCTTTGCGCGACTTGCCCAGCTGTGCAAACAGCGCGAGCATCTGCCGAACATCCTCTTCGGCCACTGCGTAGCTTCCGGGCGCGCCGATACCCGACCCGGGCACGCCAAACTCGGGACCTGCTACCGTGGTCGTCGCACGCAGAAGCGCAGAAGCGGTAAGCCACTTCCCGGCCGGTCCAGCCTCGCCGCCCCCCTGGCCCACACCGGCCAACAGTGGACCGGATGCTCCGCCGGGCGCAGATGAACCCATACCACCGCCGCCTGCCCCCCCAGGCCCTCTACCACCGCCCACACCGCCGCCACCGGGTCCTCCAGGGCCACCCGCTGCGCCTCCGCCTGCACCAGACCCGGGGCCCGTATCCCACAGAGTGCCGGTCCCGCTGCCGCCAACGCCTCCTCCGCCACCCGAGCCAGGCCCCGACCCGCCTCCGCCCGGCCCGCGACTGCTTTCGGCCGCAAGAATCATCTGCAGCAGCTTATTCGGATCGTCAAAAAAATCCCTGAACTTGTCTCCTTGCGAACCCAGAACCTTCGCGGTCAGGTTTGCGGCCATTTTGATTCCCGCCACCGAGGAATCCTCGGCCACGTAGCGGATCTCATTGATCTTGATACTTGTATCGCCTGCCAGAGCTGACTTTAGTTGCTCCGCCAGTGCCGTGGGCTTGGCGTTGCCGCTCGGGAAGCCGCGAACGAATCGCGCAAATTGCGGTTGGGTGGTTGAGGTGCCGAAATGGATGCTGGCAATACCGGAACTAGCGAGCAACTGCGCGAAACTTCGCTCGCCCGCCGCCGAGCCGAGCGGTACGCCATCCAACAGGATTTGATTGCCGGACGCTCCGAGCAGCAAACCGCTACCACCGCTCTCTTCCAGAGCGGTCTTCAATTCTTTCCAGGCGGTCTCGAATTGCGCACCAGTACGCGCATGACCGAACTCGTATAGGCGTGCAAATTTCAGCAGGATGTTCAGGCTGCGCACAAACGCCCGGGCCGCCGCTCGCGTATCGCTGCTCATAGGTTACGTTCTGAGGAGGAAATCGCCTCCCACGCTCTTACCGTAAGTACTACAGTAGGTTGGCGGGTGTTCCGAGACAAGTCTGAGAATCGGATTTGTACCCATCTCAATAACAGCAAGTCGGGCGAGTAGCCGGCACGAGGTGACCGATTCGGTATGGGTTGCTCCCAGGCAACTCTACTCGTCGTGTTCGTTGCTAGGTCGTCAGCCGCGCCCTACAATGGGCGCGAGTAGCCTTGGCGATACGCGCAAATGCGGTTGCCGGATGGAGCGTCTTGGATCCAAAACAATTCGCGGATCAAAGAATGACCGACCAGCCCCAATCCGAAAGATTCAAAGCGGAAATGCCAGATATCCCCGGCGTTGCCGCCGGAGGTGCCTCGCACCAAGCGATGGCGGCTAATCCTACCTTGCGCTTGGTCGCGGGCCTCGCGATCGTACTATTTGTTTGCCTGTTTGGTGCACGCTGGCTGCTGCGCCCCAAACATGCCGAGGCGCCCCCTGCCGCACCCCCGCCACAAATCGAAGTACCCGCACCGGCCGTAGATCCCACCGCCTCGATGCCGCGCGCCACAGCAGCCGCTCCGGAAATTGCCACCGTCACCGAGATGGTGAAGCCTTGGACCTCCAAGAGTTTTTTCTTTGTGAACCATTTGACGGGCGAGAGCGTTCCAGCGCTTCTGATCCGCCTATCCTCTGGGTCGGCTTCGCAAGTGGACGGCTACTGGGCTTTGGAGACGAATGTTCCGTTTGGAACTTGCAAGCTTGAATACATCACCGATCTCGACCGACTGATCAACGATTACGATTTCCGTACGGCGAAACATCCAATGGTCGGCAATCCGTGCAGCCGCAGCGTGTTCGATCCCCTCAAAATGAGCGAAATTCCTGGGAATTTCTGGGTGCGCGGAAGCCTCGTGCAAGGGTCGGACGTTCGGCCACCGCTCGGCATCGAGCTTCAAATTCAGGGCAAGAACATTCTCGCAGTTCGCATGGAATAGCCAACACGATCGCGGCGAAACGGGTATTTCCTCGCCATTCTCTCGCTCCGCACTGTTGCCACTACAAGCCTCGCCGCCGCAACCCATCGCCACCACAACTGCAACCTATCGGCACGATTGTAACTCTCAGGCGATGCGGCGAGGAACCGGAAGGACCTCAATTTCGGCCCAGCCCAACATCGCCCGTCTTCGCCCTGAAGACGATTCAGCGAACGCCATCAGCCCAGTCCCGATTTAACGCCTGGGTCCGAATACTTCCGAACCTCATCACCCATGCGCCCGATCAGCATCAGGAATACCATTTTCTGGTCGGCCCACCAGGACCATAAAGGATGCTCGAAGGTTGCGGGGCGATTGTGCTCGAGGAAAAAATGCGACAGCCAAGCCAACGCGTAGGAAATTACCAAGGCCGCGAGGATCCACCACCAACGGTGCACGGCAATCGCGCCGCCCAGCAGCATCCAGCCGACAACGGTGCCAACGCAATGAACCACTCGCGTAGCCGGCCTACTGTGTGCGCTCACGTAAGCCGGCCAGAATTCGGCAAACGTCACCTAAGACCCCTCGCTTGAAACTGTTGAGCGGAGCTTACCACAAGCCGATTTCGAGGTTTATCAAAAGTAGTGTTGGAAAAAGGAAAGAGGCGCCCCGGTTGCCCGGAGCGCCCCTTTTTTCATTCCCGCTTGAAACCACAGGCGAAAAGGTTGATTGCGTTTAGAAGAAGATCTTCAGTGACAATTGTAGTGCTCGAGCTTCGCTCGGGAACACTGCGCTGAAGTTATTGAAGATGCCGCGCTGTGGTTCGAGCGCATTGCGCGGCGAGCCGGTGACTCCTTGCGACGCTACGTTGTTCGTAGCTCCGCCAAGAGCGCCAGGAAAGGCTCCGACCCCGCAGCACGGGATAAATTGCGGATGATTCAAGAGGTTGAACGCTTGTACGGCGAACTCCAGTCTGTACCGTTCGGTGACCGTGAAGCGCTTGACGGCCGTCGCGTCGAAGTTGTTCGTCGGCGGCGTCAAAATGGTGTTGCGCCCAGTCGTGGCCAGTGCACCGTAATACGCTTGAATGTACTTGGCGCTGGGGTTGATCGCCGCATAGCCAACGACGTCTGCCGGATTTTTGAGGACATTGGCCAAGGTGCAGCTTGCCGCCGGAATGGCACTCGTGCACAAAGGCACGACGCCGCTACCGGTCACACCCACACCCGCAGGATTGGTGATGGTGCGGTCGCCAGCAGAATCGCCGTTCAGATTGGCGTCCACGCCGCTTTGAGCCGTCACCCACTCACCCGTTTGATACGTGTAGATTGGCGCGATCTCCCAATTGCCAAGGACGTTCCTTGTCAGCGCGTTGCCATTCTTGAAGTAAGGCACGTCGTAGAGGACCGCCATCGTGAAGCGGTGGCGATGATCCAACGCCGAGTTCGAGCGGTCTGCCGCCAGGTTCGTGAAATCTTGTTGCCGGCGCGGCGTCAGGTCAGTGCTGTGAAAATCCGCTGTGCTGTTGTCGATCAAGTGGCTGTAGGTGTAAGCCCCCACGAATTGCAAACCGTGGCTCATGCGGCGAGTAACTTGAAGCGCCAGGCCATGATAGGTGGATGACCCGGCCGGGATGAACGCCGTCAGTGCATTTCCGTTAAATCCAGCGGCGTCGTATGCAGGCACGATCCCGTCTCCGCTATTCAAAATAGTGTTCAGGTTTACAGTCGAAGCGTCCAACGCCGCCTGTGACGGCACATTGTTCGTATATGTCGGCAGGTGCAACGCTGGCGTGGTAAGCGCCGCGAGGTTGATGATCGACTGAACGTCCAAGTGGACGCCACGTGTCCCGATGTAGCGGGCTTCCACTGTGTAATCGTTCCAGAATGTATGCTGAACGCCCAAGGTCCAATCGATGGATTTTGGATCTTTCACGTTCGGCGGGTAATAGGTCGAAGTGGCGGCTCTGGCCGTTGCGGCGTCAGGGAACGTCGTGATTCCGCCCGACCCTGGCGGCAGCCCGCCGCCCCCAAGAAAGTTCGGTAGGTTGGCGTGCAACGATGGAGTGTTTTCCGTCACATTCAACTCCGGCGGCTTCGACAAGCTTCCGATGTTGTCATAGTGAACGTCGTACGCGATTCCGAAACCACCTCGGATGGAGGTGCGTCCGCTGGTGCCCGGCGAATAGGCAAAACCAAGACGCGGCGCCCAGTCGTTCTTAGGTGCTCGGGGCGAGCTGAAATCCAACAGGCCAGGAACAGTGGCAATCTGATTCAGACTCTGGGAGCGAATACCAAACGGTGTGGTCGTGTATTCGTAACGCACGCCGAAATTCAACGTCAGATTCTGTCGAATGCGCCAATTGTCGTTCACGTACCAGTAGATTGCCGATTGATCGCCATAGTAGGTCGGTGCGCCAACGCCACGTTGCGCAAGGAAGTCAGGACTCACGTCGTCCAGGTATTGTCCGAGCGAGTTGTATTCGTAGTCACCGCGGGCACGCTGTGTAAACGACTGCGGAGAGATGACCTTGCGGCCCTCCATACCAAACTTGAGCGTGTGTGCTCTGTGCGTCCAGGAGATGCTGTCCGCCGCCTGATACGTGTTTTGAATCGTGGCTTGCGGAGCATTTCCGTCCGGACCGATGTTGATTCCGTTCAGGCTCTGAAGAACGATATTTGGAAACTGATCCAACCCGGGGAACGAAAAGTTGCCGGCAGGTGTCTGGTTGAAGTACCGGTTGTATCCCAAACGGAATTCGTTTTGCGTATTGGGATTAAAGGTGTGGTACTCGTTGATCGTCACGAGATGAAACTTGGTCGGAGTGTTCTGATAAAAGGCCGGCAAGTTCGCAGCGGTGTCGATCCCGACAGCGCGGTTGTAGACGTAACGTCCTCGCAATTGGTCCTTGCTGGAAATATCGTAGTCAATACTTCCGAGTATGGCCCAGTTGTTGGTATAGTTCGGTCCAGAGAAGCTGATGATTCCTTCAGGAATCGTAGCCGCCGCCCCAGTGTTGCTGGTAACCTTTTCTGTGCCACTACCGGTCGGACCGCAGGTCCCCGTCGTGTCCTGTGCCCCGGCGGGTTGCACGTATTTCTGAAGAACCGCCAGGTTGGTGGCCGAAATCCCAGGTAGCGCCGTCAACATGCTGTACCCTGCGGCCGTAGGCGCGCACACGGGCGATCCCAAAATTGCCGCTTGACCGACTGGGTTGTATTCCAGCGCGCCGAAGAAGAACAGTTTATTCTTAAAGATCGGACCACCGAACGTGCCGCCCATGCGATTGTTGTCAAACCGTTGATTCGACGTAAAGCCGTTATTGATGGTCGATTGATCGATCGCGTTGAAATTCCGGTTTTCCGAGTAGATATAGGCATCGCCGTGGAAGGAGTTTGTACCGCTCTTGATAATGGTGTTGAACTGTCCACCTGAAGAGTGTCCGAAATCCGGCGAGAATTGATTCTGCAGCACCGAAAATTCGGCGACGGCGTCATTGGGGATGTTGACCAACGCCCCGGTTACCACCTTGTTGTTATTGTCCACACCTTCAATCGTAAAATTGTTGTTACGAGGACGCTGACCGCCAACCGCGGGGCCCATGCCCGCCCCGATACCCCCGCCTGTCGCCACGCCGGCGCTCAAGAGCGAAAGGTTCAATACCCCGTTGGCGACAGAGGAGACCGGCAAATCAGAACTGAGCCGCTGGTCAAACGTCGTGCTGATTTGCGACGTTGTAGTGTCCAGCGCTGGCGCCGCTCCCGAAACCTCAATCGAGGTAGTCGCACCCTTGATTTCCAGGGTAATCTGCAGGGTGCTGGTCTTGTTCAGCTCAATCTTGAAATTGTTAATCGTCGTGGTGGCGAAATTTGACGTCATTGCCGATACGTTATACGTTCCCACCGGCAAGTTGTTGAAGCGGTATTCACCCGAGTCGTTCGCCACGGTCTGATATTTAACTCCGGTTTCCGCGTTGGTAACGTCAACCTTAGCGTTCGGTACCGCCGCACCGGTCTTGTCCAGAACCGTCCCTACCAGGTCGCCGCTGATTACCTGCGCGCTTACCTGGCCGCAAATCGCCAAACTCAGAACTAATATTGCCACGCCCAAATAGCTCAACATTCCCCGATACGCCATTTTACAAACCTCCCTTAATTTCTTGTAAAATCCCCCGTTGCGCAGGACCCATCGAACGAAATCACTTCTCGCTAACTTATTTACATCCCACAATTCCGCGGTTAGTAACCCTCTGGGTGCAATCCTCGTTCCAAAGAATGTGGCTGTGCAAATGATTTGTTCCCCCTGCATGTGACTTATTATGTTTAACTTACTCGACGACTGACGCCAACCCATTTTGGGATTACTTTGGGATTATATCGAGAGATATAGCCCTACGTAGAAGCTATGGAATTTAGGATCGAACCGTGGGTCGCCAATATTGGGCTTATAGGCGATACACCTCCGATTGAGACGGCACCTGGCAGGCTGCGACGCCCTCCCAGCTCACCTTCGGCGGTCGCCCCCAACCCATGCAGCATTTCTACAACTGCTTGACAAACTGCGCCTTTGCCAGCTAAACCTCTTCCCACCATGAGAATACAGCCCGCGCACGCCGATTCCAGGACAACTCGCCGCCAGTTCCTAACGGGCACCGCAACCGCCTCTTTGGGCGTCGTAGCGTTCGGGCGGGCGACGCATGGTCAGGCATCATCAAGCCCACTACCGCCGCCCCTCTCGACGCTGAAGCCCCTGGGCTCGCAGGTCCATCCCATTGCGCCTACAGAGTTTGCAGAACGGCTCCAGCATGCCCAACAGTTAATGTCCGGCGCAGCCGGGACTGCTTTGTCGGCCAGGGCGATCTCTGAGGCAGCGCCGCACTACGACGCTCTATTCTTCGCCCCAGGCTCGTCGCTTTATTATTTCACTGGCATCCGCTGGGGCCTGAGCGAGCGCCTCCTGGGTTTGCTGATACCCCGCGCCGGCACGCCGATTGTCGTGGTTCCCGCCTTCGAAGAAGGCCGCCTCCGCGAAAAGCTCCGCCTACCGTTCGAAGTTCGCGCGTGGCAGGAGGACGAGAGCCCGACCAAACTCGCCGCAGCCGCCCTCGCTGACCGCGGCATCCGCTCTGGCCGAATCGGCGTTGAGGAAACGACGGGGTTCACCTTTTTCGACCACCTCCGTCAGGCCGCCCCGGCATTCGAATACGTTTCAGCCGATCCGATCACGATTGCTTGCCGCGGGCAGAAATCACCTCATGAGCTGGAGTTGATGCGTCATGCCTGCGACGCCACCTTCGACGTCTTCCGCGCCGTCTTCGCCTCCCTGAAAGAAGGCATGTCCCAGGAGGATATCGCCCACCTTGTGGAGAGCGGCTTCGCAAAGATGGGTCTGCAGGGCGGCGCGCTGGTTCTTTTGGGTGCCTCCGCCGCTCTTCCCCACGGCACCGTGAAACCCCAGACCCTAAAAGAGGGTGACGTTGTCCTGATCGACGGAGGTTGCACGCTGGAAGGCTACGAATCCGATGTGACCCGCACCGGCGTCTTCGGCAAGCCATCGGACAAGATCGCGCGCGTCTTCGAGATCGTGCGCAAATCCCAGGACGCTGCCCTTGACGCAGCCCGCGCCGGCCGCCTTTCCGGAACGGTGGATGACGCGGCTCGCGCCGTGGTCACCAACGCAGGTTACGGCCCCGACTACAAATTCTTCACGCACCGCCTGGGCCACGGCATTGGCCTTGACGGCCACGAGCGCCCTTACCTGGTCCGCGGCAGCACGACCGTACTCGCGCCGGGCATGACTTTTTCCAATGAGCCGGGAATTTACATCCCAGGGGAATTCGGCCTGCGCTGCGAAGACGATATGGTCATCGCTGCGGAAGGCCCCGCTCAACTACTCACTCAGGGCTTCGCGGTTTCCCTCGAAAAGCCATTCGGCTGATTGCTCGACCGCCAGATTCCTTCACAAAATTCGACAATTCGCTGTTCGGCCCAGAAGCGCTCCACGCCGTTTCGATTCGAAATGAAGGCACAGTGCCCGCCATGCGCTGTCGCAACAAATTGAATGCAGGGATTTTTATCCACCCCGGTTGCAAGCAAGGAAACGTACGGCACGAAGGGATCGTCCTCCGCCGTAATCATCAGCATTGGCAAGCGTACCTGCGCGACCACCTTCTTCGCCCCCGCCGCTTCGTAGTACTCCTCCGCGTCTCGAAATCCAAAACACGGAGCGGTGATCGCATCGTCAAATTCCCGCACCGTTCGAACAAGCCCAAATCCATTCTGTGAATACCGGTCCGGAAACATTTTCGCCTTCCGCGCATACCGCGCCATCAATCCCTTCACGAAATGCCGTTGGTACAAATAGTTGTCCTTCCGCTCCAGTGCGTCGGCACACGCGGAAAGATCCAATGCCGGACACACGGAGGACACGCCCTGCAATGCCGGCGGGGCGTCGTCGCCATATTCCCCAGCCATCTTGGTGACCAGGTTCCCGCCCATCGAGTAGCCCGCGAAAAATATCTTCTCGAAGCCATCGATGCCCGCAAGCTCCTCGAATACTGCGCGGTAGTCGCCGCTCATCGCGGAGTTATACAAGGTAGGCGTGAGCTTCTCGGTTCCACCACAATTCCGCTGGTTCAGCCGCACTACGTGGAATCCGCGATGAAACGCCTTCTCCGCAATGCCCTTCACGTAGTACGAATCCGCCGAGCCCTCCAGCCCATGTACGATCACAATAACCGGCGTATCCCGCAGCTTCCCCGTCTGCCAATGGCACTGTCCCAGCAACCGCGAGAACGAGTCTACCTGGAACAGTCGTGGCTCCGCCTCAGGCAGCGCAAACCGCCTCGGCATATACGCCGCCGCAATCGTCATCGCATGTCCGCTTTTCAGCAGCGCATGCGGCACAAAATCTACCTTTGGCATCGCGAACCCCACTGTAGTGCAGGGGACCGGCCCCGGCAAGGTGACGCGCAAAGCGTACCGAGCGTGTTAACACCTGACAGGATCGCCGCGTCTATACTTCAGGGCGGTGTGGCTTCACGCCTATCAGACCACGGTGTCAGGGAGACGCGAGCGCAACATGGCCAGCGGGCTCGACCTCACAAACGCGCAGTCGCCTCGAGTGGCTGAAACTCCGGCCACCAGCGAGGATTCCGACGCTGCCCTGGTAAAGCTTTCACAGCAGGGTCAACGCGACGCCTTCGGACAGCTATATCGGCGCTACGCGCGGACGGTGCATGGCATCTTGCTGGCCAAGGTTCCAGCACTCGAAGCGGAAGATCTCGTTCACGAAGTGTTTCTGCGGGCCCTTCCGCGGTTGCACAGCTTGCGTGAGGGGACGCGCTTCGGGGCATGGTTGGCCGCGATTACCAGAAATATGGCGAAGGACTACTATCGCCAGCCGCGCATACAGATCGAGTGCGCCGACGATTGGTCAGCCGCGGACCTCAGCGCCACGCCGGATGAGCAAGACCAAGCCAACAAAGCGGCGGAGATTCTAAGAACTGTTCGCAGCCTGCCCGAAGCCTATCGCGAAACTCTGATATTGCGATTGGTGGAAGGCATGACCGGACCGGAGATTGCCGCGAAAACCGGCCTCTCACATGGCTCGGTTCGCGTGAACTTGAACCGCGGAATGCAGCAGTTGCGAGAAAAACTCGGCCTGCAGCGCGGACCGGCTAACGCAACGAAGAATATCGGCGTTGGGAAAATAGGTTGAGGCAGATGGCACACGAGCACGAAGAACGAACTGCACGCGACAACTACCTGTGGGATGGCTCCGGCACGCCAGATCCCGAGATTCAGCTTCTAGAACGCGCGCTCGGACGATTCCGCCACAATCAACCCGCTCCTCTGCTCCCGCAAATCGAGATTCCGACACGGCGATTGCGTTGGTGGTCCGAGGTTACTGCCCATGTCTGGACGCCGAGGCTTGCCGCGGCGCTGCTCGTTGTTTCGGCGCTTGGGTCCGGACTGTGGTTGGCGCGCTCGCCAAACACTCCGGCTGTTGCGCGCGACGGTTGGGACCTGGAACTAACCTCAGCGTCGCAACATTCTGGAATTGGAGACACCGCAGGAAAAAGCACGCGGCTCGAGCTCGGTGAATCGCTGGAAACCGATGCCTTATCGAAAGCCAGCATCGCCGTCGCGGAAATCGGGCGCCTGGAGGTCGAGCCCATGACGCGCCTTCGCCTGCTGCAATCCGGCGCCGGACGAAAACGTATTGCGCTCGACCGCGGCACGATTCACGCAACGATTTGGGCGCCACCGGGTCAATTCGTCGTGGACACACCGTCGGCTGTCGCCGTCGATCTCGGTTGCATGTACACCTTGCACATCGACGATTCGGGCGACGGCATTCTACGTACCACTTTGGGTTGGGTGGGTTTTCATCGCAACGGCCGCGAATCCTTCATTCCCGCTGGTGCCGCCTGCCCAACGCACGTGCAATCCGGTCCCGGCACTCCTTATTTCGAAGACACTTCCGATACCTTCCGCGCGGCACTCTCGCAACTCGATTCCGTCGAGCCGGATCGCTCCACCCGCAAATCCGCTCTCGATATCGTGCTCCATGAAGCTCGGGCGCGTGACGCCTTCACACTCTGGCACCTTCTCCCCCGCGTCACCAGCACCGAGCGCCCCGCAGTGTACGACCGTCTCGCCGCGCTCGTTCCTCCTCCGCGCGACGTAACTCGCGAGAGCATCCTGCGTCTCGACAACACCATGCTGGATTCCTGGTGGAACGCTTTCAACCTTGGCGACATTTCCCTCTGGCGCCATTGGGAACAATCCTGGACCGGCCGCGAAGGCCAATCGAAGTAGAACGTTAACACTTCGCGGTTCCCCGCCGTCTTCTTGTACGTAGCGCAAACCTCCCACAAGGAGCGGTAATTTATGAAAACGTGTTTCCAGAGCTCCAGTCGTTTCGCCGCGGGTCTCCTGGCACTGCTGATCGTGGTGGCTGGCGTGGCCTTCGCCGGACCAGCTCTCATTTGCCACACCTTTGACATCGGCCCGGCAAAGTCCCTTCCGTGGATCAGCCACAGTTGGAATCTCACCGGCGCCGAGAGCTATGACACCTCCAAGCTTGCCTCGGACTCTTTCGCCATCCTGGCCGCAGATTCCAATGTCCTCGTGCACATGGAAACACTTCGTCGCGCCACGCTCTACGCCCGCAAAGACCCTGCCGCCGCAAAGGATCTCTTTGCTAGGCTCACCGCGGGCACGAAATCTCCGCAGTCCGGTGGACCGCCCGCTCTCTACTATTTTGATGCGGGCTATCTCGCGGAAACCTACAAGCAATGGCTTGCGCCTTCGCAGAATCCTGCTCGCGGGGTCGACGGCTACGCTCTCGTGAAGCAAGCTATCCGGCTTCGTGGCTCTGATTCCGAAATGGAGTTCGCCGCCGCGCTCCTTACCCTTTCCGGGCCCACTGAGGAGCATCGCGATCACGTCCAAAAAGCGATGGCAGGAGCAAAAACCGACTCGCTCCTCGCCCGAAATCTCTCCAGCCATTTCCTTGGGGAGCGCGGCGAAACCATCGCGGAATTGTTGTCCCAGCCCGCGCCCGCCAAGGAGACAAAGCCGTGAAGCCGCTTGCCGTGAAAGCGATATTCGCCGCAGTCGCTTCCCTTGTGCGACGCCCGCAGCTCGTAACGATCGCGCTCCTCGCAACCTTGGGAGCCGCCCTGGCAGTTGCCATTCCCCTCGGCGGCAAGCAGCTGTTTGCTGATCCGGGCCTGGTTGCCCACGAGTGGGGCACGTTCACCGCGATCGCTGGCAGCGATGGCCAACCGGTCGATTGGTTGCCGGTTGATCTTGTCGGCCCTCCGGAGCTGCCCAGATTTGTTGAGCACTTCCGCGGCGAGCCCAAAGACGTTCTCCGTGGCACGGTCCGCATGGAGACCCCGGTCATCTATTTCTACGCGGGTCAGGAAACCTCCGTCTCTGTACACGTCTCCTTTTCCAAAGGCTTTATCACCGAGTGGTATCCTCACGAGACCCGCCTTCAGCCCTCTACTCCGCTCTCCTCCGAGGCTCTCTACCAGCAACATGACGATGGCAGCATCGCCTGGGATTCCGTCACCGTGGCGCCCAATCTCGCGCCAGACTTTCCACGAGAAAAAGGTGCGAGCCGCTACTATGCCGCCCGCGAAACCTCCGCGACACCGCTCTCCGTGAAGGCGCCCAACGGCGACCAGCACGAAAAGTTTCTCTTCTACCGCGGCGTCTCTACCATCTCATTGCCCTTCTCCGCAAAAGTACTGCCGTCCGGCGCAATCTTGTTCGACAATCGGGGCGGCCAGCCCATTCCCGCCCTCGTCCTCTTCGAGCGCCGCGGCGACAAGATCGGCTACCACATTGCCACGTCGCCGCAGGATCATGCCATTTTCAAAGTGCCGTCGGTCAGCGGCTCGATCAACTCTGTTCGGCGCGACCTCGAAGATCTTCTCGTCGCGCAAGGCCTCTATCCTGACGAAGCCGACGCCATGCTTGCAACCTGGGGCGACACGTGGTTTGAAGAAGGTAGCCGCCTCATCTACATCGTGCCACGTCAATATATTGACTCGGTCCTTCCCCTCTCCATCACTCCCACGCCCGCTCAACTCTCGAGAGTCTTTGTCGGCCGCCTGGAGCTTGTCACTCCGGCGACGGTAGAGTCCATCGAAGCTGCCATCGCTTCCCACGATGGGGCTGCCCTCAAAAAGTATGGCCGCTTCCTGTATCCCGTTTTCAGTGTCATCATCGAAAAACAGCACGACCCAGAGGCCGGGGATCACCTTTGGGAAGAGCTCGGCGCTTCCCTCGCCGCGAATTCCTCCTCGAATCCATAGCGTTCACGAGAGAAGTCGACACTCCGTCTCGCGTCCATCATTGCCGCGGCTTGACCGGAATTGTCCGGCACCCTACAATGTAGATTCACAGTGACGCATTTTTTCGATTCGATGAATTTCTTCTCCAGCCCGGCGGGCACCCGCTGGGCTGCGCTGTTTTATGCCTACTCCCACCGAAAGAGGATGGAATGATTGACGGTCCAATTCCCGAAGGCCTTACCTTTGACGACGTACTTCTCCTTCCCGGCAAGTCCTCCATCTTGCCCACCGAGGTAGACACCCGCACCTGCTTCACGCGCAAGGTGTCGCTCAATATCCCGCTGGCCTCTGCTGCTATGGACACCGTCACTGAATCAGCGCTCGCCATGGCCATCGCCCGCCAGGGCGGCATCGGCATCATCCACCGCAATATGCAGATCGACCGCCAGGCCGAAGAAGTCGACCGCGTAAAACGCTCCGAAAGCGGCATGATCGTCGATCCCGTGACCATATCGCCCGACATTACGCTCCGCCAGGCCCTCGAAATCATGGAGAAGTACCGCATCTCCGGCCTGCCGGTCACCCGGGGTTCACGCCTCACCGGCATCCTCACCAATCGCGATCTTCGCTTCGAGAAGAATCACAATCAGCTCGTCAGCTCGGTCATGACGAAAGATAATCTTGTCACCGTGCCCGTCGGCACCACGCTCGACGAAGCCGAGCGCATCCTCCAAAAACATCGCATCGAAAAGCTCCTCGTCGTGGATTCTGACTTCAACCTCAAAGGCCTGATTACCGTAAAAGACATCCAGAAAAAGCTCGAATATCCGCGCGCCGCGAAAGACGACCACGGCCGCCTGCGCGTAGGCGCCGCCGTCGGCGCCACTGGCGACTTCCTCGAGCGCGCTGTTGAAATGTCCAAGACAAAAGCGGACGTGCTCGCCATCGACACCGCTCACGGCCATTCTCAGCGCGTCATGGAAGCGATCAAAGCCATCAAGCATCGCCTCCCCGAAATCCAGGTCATCGCGGGCAATGTCGCCACTTACGAAGGCGCAAGGGACTTGATCGCGCTCGGCATCGACGGCCTCAAAGTCGGCATCGGCCCCGGCTCGATCTGCACCACGCGTGTGGTCACCGGCGCCGGCGTTCCTCAACTCACGGCGATCATCGAAGCCTCGCGTGCCGCCGAAGGAACCGGCGTCCCGATCATCGCCGACGGCGGCATTAAATTTTCCGGCGACATCACCAAGGCCATCGCCGCCGGCGCTTCCTGCGTGATGATCGGCAGTCTCTTCGCCGGTACCGAGGAATCTCCCGGTGAAACGATTCTTTACCAGGGCCGCACCTTCAAGTCCTACCGCGGCATGGGCTCGACCGCCGCCATGGATTCCGGCTCCGACCGCTACGCCACGGTGCAAGACGATTCCGACCGCGAGCGCGGCAAATCGGTCCCCGAAGGGGTGGAAGGCCGCGTGCCGTACAAGGGATCGCTGGGCGCGCTGACCGACCAATTGGTAGGCGGGCTGAAAAGCGGTATGGGCTATGTGGGCGCTCCGACGCTAGGCGATCTCAAATCCAGCGGCCGCTTCGTCCGCATCACTTCCGCGGGCCTGCGCGAGAGCCACGTCCACGACGTCATCATCACCCGCGAAGCCCCCAACTACCGCATGGAGTAGCTTCTGATCGCTCGCTGCGACGCTTTCCTCTTTTCAGGACCGGGCGTTCCGTAGCACTCGAAGTCAAAACCCGGAAGGTTAGCCAGACTTCGCCCTGCGCTACAGCTTGCTTTGCGATAGCAACAATCGTTTTTCCGCATAACCATTTCCCCGCTTCGACGCGGTAAAATAGGGGGGATTTGTGGCGCAGGCCGAAGTCTTCTCAGCCCTGCGGCATTTTTGGGGAGCGTAAGATCCGTGTCCGAACAACCCTGGCGCAACCCGCGACCTGCGCCTCAGCTACCCGAAATGCAGCCCCGCCTCGGCGGCTTGCTGGTTCCGACCTGGCTACGCACCTGGTGGCCCGCCGTTCTCTGGGCCTGCTTGATCTTCTTTCTGTCCACGGATACGTTTTCCGCCGATCATACAGCCGGGTTTCTCGAGCCGGTCATCCACTGGCTCGTTCCATCGCTGTCGGGCGACCAGATCGATTTCATTCACCACATTATTCGCAAGAGCGCCCACTTCACCGAATACTTCATTTTCTGCCTATTGCTCTACCGCGCTGTCCGTGGCTCACGCAAAGGTTGGCATTGGTCCTGGGGGCTCACCGCGCTGGTGATCGCCGCTAGCTATTCCTGCCTCGACGAGATTCACCAAGCTTTTGTAGCCAGCCGCACCGCCTCGCCCTACGATTCCCTGCTGGACTCTATCGGCGCTTTCTTCGCCTTCCTCGCGCTCTTCGCCTGGTTTCGCTTTCGCAAGCCCGCTCCGCCACTGCCGACTCCCGAACTGTCCTAGCAGCCGGAGACGTGGTTGCTCCAATCGCCGCCATTCGGCTCCGGCAAGTACCTGCCGCGTAATTGCGAACTTTCGCTGTCCGGCGCATTCTGTGCCGGTCACAACTGCGTTTCCCCCGGCAAGGGAGCGGTATGAAAACGCTCCTGAATCCGAGTGACAAGAAAGAGATCGTCCGCCGATTGCAAACGATTTCGCCCACCACGCAACGCAACTGGGGCAAGATGTCCGCTCACCAATGGTGTGTCACCTCAGCGACGGGTATCGCATGTTCGTTGGCGAGAAGCTTGCGCCGCCGGCGCCGGTAAACATTTCACCCGTTCTTCTCAAGTGGGCCGCGCTCTGGATTCCAATCCCTGGCCCAAGGGATTCAAAGCTGCGCCCGAACTTGACCAGCACATCGGCGGCACTCCTGGTGGTTCGATCGCCGCCGCGGTTTACGCTCTCAACCCACCGCTGCGCCGCTGCCCACCGCCGAACGAGCTGCCCGCGGTTGACCCGTTTGCGGTCCGGCAGGTTAAGGGTAGGCTAAAGCGCCTAGCGGACGGTGCGTATGGAAGGAAGTACCGGGATACGCTCGCCCAAAAAAAACGCCCGGCTCCATATGCAGGGACGGGCGCTGCTCTCAGGATCGGATGTTTGTTACTTGTCGGTTGATGTCCTCCACCTACTGTTGTCGGGGCGAAGGATGACACGTCAGATTGCGTTCTAGCTCTTGGCTTCGGCGACTGGCTCTTCCTTTTTCGCTTTCTCTTTCTTTTCTTTTTTCTTTAACTCGTAGTTGACAAGTTCGAGGATCGCTACTTTGGCGCCGTCGCCCACGCGGATGCCCGCGGCGATGATGCGGGTGTAGCCTCCTGCGCGGTCGGCGAACTTGGGGGCGATTTCGCTGAAGAGTTTTTGGGTTACCTGCGGCGTCATGATGTAGGACGCGGCCTGCCGCCGCGATTGCAGCGTGTCGCGCTTGCCGAGCGTGATCATTTTCTCAGCCACCGGGCGGGCGGCTTTGGCGCGAGTCAGCGTGGTGGTGATCCGGCCATGTTCGAAAAGATTGGTGACGAGGTTGCGCAGCGTGGCGCGGCGGTGCCACGGGTTGCGGCCTAGTTTCGATCCAGATTTCAGATGTCGCATTGTCTATTCCTCTTTGCAAGAGCCGGAGCTTTGAAGCTTTTTTCACAAGAGCCTGCCAACGTTGCGCTTCGGCAGCCCGTTAAAGTTGAGCTTCTTCGGGCATCCTCATCGGATGCCCGAAGAGCAACAGCTCCTATTTTTACCGCGGTCTTGGCACGGTTGAACTCGTGCCCTAACGTTACAGCCGGCACAGGCAAAAGTGTGCGTGCGACTTACAGTCCGGCCATATCTTCGGACGCGGGCGGCGGGGCGGTTTGGCTCGGGAGCGGCGGCCAGATGATGCGGCCGTGCTCGTCGAACTTCATGCCCAGGCTGAGGCCCATCTTCACCAGTATATCCTTGATCTCGTTGAGCGATTTGCGGCCGAAGTTTTTCGTCTTCAGCATTTCATTCTCGCTCTTTTGCACGAGCTCGCGGATGGTCTGGATGTTGGCGTTCTTCAAGCAGTTGTAGGAGCGCACGGAGAGCTCGAGCTCTTCGACGGAGCGGTCCAAATGCTCGAGACGCGGATCGTTGGTGACTTCCTGCGGCAGTTCGGCCATTTCCGTGGGCTCTTCAAAGTTGATGAAGATGCTCATGTGGTCTTTGACAAGCTTGGCCGCTAGGCCAATGGAATCCTGCGGCGTGATCGCGCCGTTGGTCCAGACTTCGATCATCAGCTTTTCGTAGTCGGTCATCTGGCCGAGGCGCGCAGCTTCGACCGAGTAGTTGACCTTGCGCACCGGCGAGTGGACCGAGTCCACGGGGATGTAGCCGATGGGCAGGTCTTCATCGTAATTGCGGTCGGCGGCCACGTACCCGCGGCCGTTCTTGACGCGCATTTCGATCTGGAGCTTGCCGCCTTCACTGACGGTGGCGATGTAGACGCTCTTGTCGAGCACGGCGAAGTCGGCATCTTCCTCAATCTGGGCAGAGGTAACTGGCCCAGGATGCTCGACGTTGAGGTAAATCGTCTTCGGCAGATCCGTGTTGAGCTTGATGGGAACCTGCTTAAGGTTGAGGATGATGTCCGTCGCATCTTCGACCACGCCGGGAATCGACGAAAACTCGTGCAACACGCCTTCGATTTTGACGGCGGTGATGGCCGCGCCTTCGATCGAGCTGAGTAGAGCGCGACGCAACGCGTTTCCGACCGTGGTGCCCCAGCCGCGCTCAAACGGCTGCGCGGAAAATCGGCCGTACTTTTCGGTTAGCGATTCCAGTTCGGATGCAAGACGCTTTGGCTTTTGGAAACCCTTCCACATTTCGTTTTTTCCTTTCGCCGGGTTTGTTGCGGCCCGGCTGGCCGCCGATTTTGATCGACGGCGCTGACTGCTTGTTGCTCGGGACTTGAGACCGACCTGAAGGTCGGCCCCTACATTTGGCGCTGACCGCTTACCGAGATGGGGCGCAACACCACATTCGGTTCGGATTATTTGGAATACAGTTCGACGATCAGTTGCTCGTTGAACGGCGGTGTCTGCACGTCTTCGCGCTTGGGCAACGCCACGACCTTGGCTTTGAACTGCTCGCGGTCCTGCTCGAGCCAGGGTACAGCGCTCTGGCTTTGGGCGACATTGCGCGCTTCGAGGATCATCGCGTTCTGGTGCATCTTTTCCTTCATGGCGATTTCTTCACCGACCACCACGAGGTACGACGGGATGTTGACCTTCTTCCCGTTGATGCGCACGTGGCCGTGAAGGACGAGCTGTCGCGCCTGCGCTCTGGACGAAGCGAGACCCGCGCGCCACACAACGTTGTCGAGACGGCGCTCCAGCATGATGATCAGGTTTTCGCCGGTGGGCCCCTTCAGGCGGACGGCTTTTTCGAAGTAGTTGCGGAACTGACGCTCCAGCAGCCCGTAGGTGCGCTTCATCTTCTGCTTCTCGCGCAACTGCAGGCCGTAGCCCGCTACCTTCGGTCGCCGCGACTGTCCGTGCTGTCCCGGTACGAAGTTGCGCTTCTCAATCGCGCACTTCTCGGTGAAGCACCGCAGTCCTTTTAGAAACAACTTCTGCCCTTCCCGGCGGCACAGGCGGCAGACTGCATCTCGGTGTCTTGCCAACTTCGATTCTCCCTTCCCAAAACTTTCGGAACTCTAGTCTCGCGGCCAACATTGGCCGCTCGAATCAAACTCTGCGGCGCTTCGGCGGACGGCAGCCGTTGTGCGGAATCGGCGTGACGTCGCGGATGACGACGATGTGCAATCCGGCGGCGGCCAAGGCGCGCACCGCGGACTCGCGGCCGGAGCCGGGGCCTTTCACGCGGACTTCCACGCTCTTCATGCCGTACTGGTCTCGCGCGATGCCCGCGGCGGCCAACGATGCCTGCTGTGCGGCGTAGGGCGTGCCCTTGCGCGAGCCCTTGAAGCCTATCGCGCCCGCCGACGACCAGCAGACCGTGCGGCCATCGGTATCGGTGATGGCGATCTGCGTGTTGTTGAACGACGCGGCGATGTGCACCAGGCCGTGTGGAATGACGCGGCGTTCGCGCTTCTTTTTGAATTCCTTCTTGCGTTTTGTAGCCGCCGGTTTTCCCGGGGCTGCTCCGGCGTCCGGCGTTGCTTTTTGTTGCTCTTTTGCCACGTGTTGCTCCGTTTCTGGTGTGCTTCAATCTTGCCAAGCTGGGACGCAAGATGTTGCGGCCCTACAGGTGACGGGTCTAAAAAACCGCCGCTATTAGCCCTTCTTCCCGGTGACCTTCTTCTTCGCCGCCACCGCGCCGCGGCGTGGACCCTTCCGGGTACGCGCGTTGGTGTGCGTGCGCTGACCTCGTACCGGCAGATTGCGGCGATGACGTATCCCGCGATAGGCCTGGATTTCGATCAGCCGGCGAATATTCATCTGAACCTCCTTGCGGAGGTCACCTTCAACGCGGCCTTCCTGTTCGATGGCCTGGCGGAGACGGTTCACTTCGTCTTCGGTCAGGTCGCGAATCTTTTTGTTGTGATCGACGTTGGCCTTTTCGGCGAGCTTCTTCGCGCGCTCCTGCCCGATGCCATAGATTGACGTCAGCCCAACATACAAGCGCTTCTGCACCGGAAGATCGATACCTGCGATACGTGCCATACGTTCTCCTTGCTCCTAAACCTATCCCTGGCGCTGCTTGTGCTTCGGGTTGCTGCAAATTACGCGGACTACACCGCGACGGTGGATCACCTTGCATTTGTCGCAAATCTTTTTTACCGATGCTCGAACTTTCATGTGCTCCCCAATTCTTGATGTTTGAAGAGGCCGGGCTAAAGCCCGCCCCTACCTATTAGATGCGGCGGGGATTCAATCCCCTCAAACGCTGCCCTGGCAGCATCTTATGGCTGGCCGGGCGAAAGCCCCGCACCTACCTACACCTAATCCGAAACCCTACTTATAGCGATACACGATCCGGCCGCGGGTTAGGTCGTAGGGTGAGAGTTCGACTGCGACCTTGTCGCCTGCCAGGATACGGATAAAATTCTTGCGCATCTTGCCGGAGACATGCGCCAACACACGGTGCTTGTTCTCCAGTTCGACACGGAACATCGCATTGGGCAACGGCTCGATGACCGTGGCCATTACCTCAATGGCGTCCTCTTTCGAGTTACCCGAGTCGTCTTTCTTCTTGTTGTCGTCTAACGGCTTTGCCATATGCTCCCGGTGCCTGACCGATCTGGAGATCGGCCACTACAACCTCACGAAAGACTTCCTACCAACTTGGCCCTGTAGCTTCTTTCGGACGCGTCAGGATCCACGGGCCGTTCGCTGTGACCGCCACCGTATGCTCGAAATGAGCTGACGGTTGACCGTCTGCAGTTTCCGCTACCCATTCGTCCCGCATGCGCACGTCGGGTTTTCCGGCGTTCACCATCGGTTCGATGGCGATAACCATGCCTTCTTGCAACCGCGCACCGCGTCCGGGTTCGCCATAGTTCGGAAGATTGGGTTCGTCATGCATCTTGGTTCCGATGCCGTGGCCCACAAACTCCCGCACTACCGAATACCCGTGCTGCTCGACCCAGCTTTGCACCGCGTTACCAACATCACCCAGCCGGTTTCCCGGCCGCATCTTGGCGATCGCGCGATCCAGCGACTCCCGAGTGACTTCCAGCAAGTTAGCGGTTTCCGGTGCAATCTGCCCTACCGGGACCGTTACCGCCGAATCTGCGAAGTAGCCGTTCACTTCCATCCCGAAATCGATCGAGACGATGTCGCCTTCGCGAAGCTTCCGTTTGGGCGACGGAATCCCGTGAACGATCTCGCTGTTCACTGAGGTGCAGAGCGTACACGGATATCCGCGGTAGCCCTTGAACGCCGGCTTGCCCGGCTTGCCGGCGATTTTTTCCTCGGCAAACTTCTCGAGGTCCATCGTCGTCAGGCCCGGCCGAACAATTCCTCGCAGCGCCGTCAAGACTTCGTGAACGATAAGGCCGGCGCGGTGCATCTTTTCTAGTTCTTCCGCACTGCGCAAATGAATCGCCATCTTCGTCCACTAGGTCCAGGCGCCGCTAGAATGCAAGGTTACAGCGCCCCGCACACGATCTCGTTGATCCGCCGCGTCACGTCCGGCACACTCTGCGAAGCATCCACCGAGTGTAGCCGGCCTAGCCGCTTGTAATACGCGACCAGCGGCGCGGTTTGCCTCTCGTACGCTTGTAGCCGCGGCGCCACAATTTCTTCGCGATCGTCGGGCCGCTGCTCAAGCTCGCCACCGTCGGCGTCGCACCGTCCTTCGACCTTTGGCGGGCGGTCGTAAATATTATAAATCTCGCCGCCAACCTTGCACGTTCGCCTGCCGGTAATCCGCCGCAACACCAGCGCCGGATCGATCGCCAAGTGAATCACGAGTGGCGGCTTGTAGCCATGTTGCGCCAGCAGTACGCCCAGGAACTGCGCCTGCGCCACCGTCCGCGGAAACCCATCAAACACGAAACCGTGCCAGCAGTCCGGCTTCTCGATGCGTTCCGCCACCATCTTGAGCACCAGCGAGTCAGGAACCAACTCGCCGCGCGCCATGATGGGCTTGGCCAGCAGCCCGAGCGGCGTGCCCCGCGCGATGTTGTCGCGAAGCATGTCGCCCGTCGAAAGGTGTGGCACGCCAAACTTACAGGCCAGTTCTTTCGCTTGCGTGCCTTTCCCTGCGCCCGGAGGCCCGAGAAAAATCACGGCGCGATCCAACGGCCCCGCGCAGCGTGTTTCCGCCGCGAATCCGCCGGTTTTCATTACCGCCGGCCGCGCAGCCGGCCCTTCCGAGCAAACCCTTCGTAGTTGCGCATGACGAGCTGCGCTTCGAGCTGCTGCACCGTATCCATCGCCACGCCAACCACGATCAACAAGGACGTACCACCAAAATAAAACTGCACTCCAAGACCTTTTAAGAACCAAACTGGAAAGTGCCGGTCAAACCATCCACCGATCCCCCAGCCGATATGGTCGAGGTGAATGCCGGTGATCAGCCACTCCGGTAGCAGGCACACAATCGCCAGGTAGATCGCGCCGATGAACGTTAGGCGCTTCAGGATCCTGCTGACGTGGTCACTGGTCGTGCGGCCCGGCCGGATGCCGGGGATAAATCCGCCATTCTTGCGCATGTTGTCCGCAAGCTCAGTCGGATTGAAAACGATCCCGACGTAGAAGAATGCGAACAGAATGATCAGAACGATGTAGACCAGGTTGTACAACGGTTCGCCGAAGGCGATCACCTGGCTGAAACTCTTGACGAAGGCATACTTCGTGCCGAACATCAGCGCAGCCGTGGCCGGAAATGCCAGCAACGAGCTCGCAAAGATCGGCGGTATCACGCCTCCGGAATTGACACGCAACGGGAGATAAGAGGATTGCCCGCCCATTACCCTGCGACCCACGACGCGCTTGGCATATTGCACAGGAATCCGCCGCTGTCCGCCTTCCACATACACGATGAAGGCGACGACCGCGATCATCAGTGCAACGAGGAAGATCAGCGCCAGCGGAGTGAACGGGCCCCACGCTTGCGTCTTGGCCTTTTCGTACAAATCCAAAATCCCGCGAGGCAAACCGACTACGATGCCCACGAAAATGATCAGCGACATGCCGTTGCCGATGCCGCGTTCGCTGATCTGCTCGCCCAGCCACATGATGAACGCTGAACCAGTGGTTAGGGTCAGGATGGTCATCAGAATGAAGCCCGGGCCAGGATGAAACACCAGCGATTCACCACCATAGCTTTGCGCCTGCAAGGCGGTGGCGATGGTCGTCGATTGAATGATGCTCAACACGATCGTCAAATAGCGCGTGTACTGCGTGATCTTGCGGCGCCCGAGTTCGCCTTCCTTTTGCAGCTTCTCGAGGTACGGGAACACTACCGTCATCAGTTGCAAGATGATCGACGAGGTGATGTACGGCATGATGCCGAGCGCAAAAATCGTCAGCCGGCGCAGATTGCCGCCGCTAAACAAGTCGAAGATGCCCAGGAACGAGCCCGCTCCCTGCTGGAAAATGGTTTCCAGTACGCGCCAGTTGATGCCCGGCGTGGGAATGTGCGCACCGATGCGATACACCGCCAGCAAGGCCAGTGTAAACAGCACGCGGTTCCGCAAATCCGGGATGCGGAAGAGGTTCTTGAACGCTTCGAAGAATCGATTCATGCGCTTACGTTATTCCCTCGTGTCCCCAACCAATTAAACGAGCCAAACTTTACGCCACAACCTCGAACGTCCCACCTGCCGCACTGATCTTTTCCTTCGCCGCTGCGCTGAAAGCGTGAGCGTGAATGGCGAGCTTGGTGGTCAATTCGCCGTCGCCCAGAACCTTGATCTTGTCAGTCTTGCGGCGAATAAAACCGTGAGCACGCAACAGATCGGGAGTCACGGTCTCGCCCGCCGGAAAAACGTTGAGCTCTTCCAGGTTTAGAACGGAGTATGTGACGCCGAACGGATTATGAAATCCGCGCTTCGGCATGCGCCGATGCAACGGCATCTGGCCGCCTTCAAAACCCCGGCGCCGCGAATAACCGCGGCGAGATTTCTGGCCCTTGTTGCCGGCGCCGGCGGTCTTGCCAAGCTTCGAGCCCATTCCGCGGCCGACACGAACCTTCTTGATGCGCGAGCCCTTCGGCGGATGCAGGTTCGATAGACTGAACGACCGTTTGCTGGTCGAAGACTTGCGCGGTACGCGCGCGCTTCGAGGTCCGCTTCTGGTTCCTTTTTTCGCCATTTTCCTATTCCACCACTTCCACCAGGTGGCGCACTTTATGGATCATGCCGCGAATCGACGGCGTGTCCTCGCGTTCGACTACCTGATGCATTCTTCGCAGGCCCAGCCCGCGAACTGCTTGCCGAATATCGTCGGTCGAGCCGATGAAGCTAACCACCTGCTTGATCTTGACGGTGCCCTTCTTGCCCTTTCCGGCTTTGTTTTCCGTTGTCATGAGTTGGTCTCGGCCACGGCGGCCTTCGGATACCGGCCGCGGATTTCGTCCACAGTCTTCGAACGCGTTTCTGCAACTTGAGCGATGTCTTTCAGGCTGAGCAGCGCCGCGAAGGTGGCTTTCACCACGTTGTGCGGATTCGAGGTGCCCAGCGACTTCGTCAAAACGTTGTGTATCCCGGCAACCTGCATCACCTTGCGCACGGGGCCGCCGGCAATGACGCCGGTGCCTTCGGCAGCGGGCTTCAGAAGCACTTGCGCCGAACCATAACTACCCAGAACCTGGTGCGGAATCGAGGTGCCTTTGAGATTTAGCTTGATCAAATTCTTTTTCGCTTGCTCGATGCCTTTCTTGATGGCCATGGGCACTTCGCGCGCCTTGCCCATACCGAAACCCGCGTGGCCGTGATTGTCCCCGACAACCACCAGCGCCGAGAAGCTGAGGTTCTTGCCGCCCTTGACGACCTTGGTGACGCGATTGATGGCAATCACATCATCTTTCAGGTCGGACGGATTTACCTCTAACAAGCGCCGTACCGCTAAACTGTCCCGCAGAATTTGCTTCGACATAGGCTTAGAACTGTAACCCCGCTTCCCGCGCCGCATCTGCGAGCGCCTTGACGCGGCCGTGGTACTTGTACCCGCCGCGGTCGAACACTACCTTGCTGACTCCGGCGGCTTTGGCGCGCTCGGCAATCGCTTTACCGATCACCTTGGCCGCCGCGATGTTGCCGCCGCCCTTGAGATTCTTCTTCGTTTCTTTGTCGACCGAGCTGGCCGAAGCCAGCGTCTGGCCGGTGCGGTCGTCGATGACCTGAGTGTAAATGTGCCCCAGAGAGCGATACACGCAGAGGCGTGGACGCTCGGTGGTGCCCATGACCCTGGTGCGCACGCGTTCATGAACGCGCCGCCGATGCGCATCTTTCGAGATGTTGCGAACTCTTGCCGATGCCACTGTCGTGTCTCCTTCAAATCCTTGCGGCTATTTGCTCAAACCTGCCGCGAAATCTACGCGCCGCCGGCCTTCGCTCCAGCCTTGCCTGCTTTCTTCTTCAACCGCTCGCCGGTGATACGAACGCCCTTCTGTTTGTACGGGTCAGGCGGGCGCAGCTTGCGAATATCCGCCGCAACCTGGCCAACCTGGCCTTTGTCCGCGCCGCTGACGACCAAGTGCGTCTGTTTCTCGACGGCGATTTGAATTCCCTCAGGAATGTGAAACTCGATCGGGTGCGACTTGCCGAGTGCGAACGCGACCATCTTGCCCTTAAGTTCCGCGCGGTAGCCAACGCCCACGATATCGAGATCTTTCTTGAAGCCGGTGGTGACGCCGGTGACCGCGTTGGCCACCAGGGCGCGCGCCAGACCATGCAGCGCGCGATGCTCTTCCGTTGCGCGGAGAGCGTTCAACACCCCGTCCTTTTGCTCGAAGGTAATGCCGTGCGGAACAGGAACCGTGAGCTTACCCTTCGGCCCTTGTACTTCGACGCGATCGCTTTGCAGCGCGATTTTAACGCCGCTCGGCAGTGGAATTGGTTTGCGCCCGATACGTGACATTTACCAAACCTCGCAAAGAATTTCGCCGCCGATTTTCGCTTTGCGCGCGGAACGCCCGCTCATCAAACCTTTCGGCGTGGTGAGGATACTGATGCCCAGCCCGCCAACAACCGGACGAATGTCCATGGCGCCCAGGTAGCGGCGCGCGCCGGGACGCGAAATGCGTTTCAGCCCGGTGATCACGCTGCGGCGATCCGGCGTGTACTTCAGGAAAACGCGCAACTGCTTGCGCGTCTTGTTTTCATCCACCAGCTTGAAGGTGGAGATGTAGCCCTCTTCCTTCAGGATGCGGGCAATTTCCGTCTTCAGCTTCGACACCGGCACGTCCACGCGCTGGTGCTTGGCGGCCGCGGCGTTACGGATGCGCGTCAAAAAATCGGCGATGGGATCGGTCTGCATCTTTTCTCCTGCCAGCCCAAACCGGGCTGGCTCCTACCAGCTCGCTTTCGTGACGCCGGGGATTTCCCCCTTGAGCGCCATACCGCGGAAACAGATTCTGCACATCTGGAACTTGCGAATGTAGGCGCGGGCGCGGCCGCAGACGCGGCAACGATTGCGCACGCGCACCTTGAATTTCGGCTTCTTGAGTGACTTGGCGATTTTTGCTGTGCGTGCCATTTATTGTGCTACCCCCGGAGTTCGCAACGGAAAGCCCAGACCCTTGAGGAGTTCACGGCCTTCCTCGTCGTTCGATGCGGTTGTCGTCAATGTAATGTTCATTCCTTTGATTTTGTCCACACGGGTGTAATCGATTTCGGGAAACACCAGCTGGTCTTTCAGGCCCAGCGTGTAATTGCCGCGTCCGTCGAATGCGTTCGAAGGCAATCCGCGAAAGTCGCGCACGCGTGGCAGGACTACGTTGCACAGCCGGTCGATGAATTCATACATCTTGTCGCCGCGCAGAGTAACCGCGCAGCCGATGGGCATGCCCTTGCGAATCTTGAAGTTCGCAATGGACTTCTTCGCCCGCGTGATTATGGGCTTCTGGCCGGTGATCTGCCCGAGCTCCACCGCCGCGGTGTCCAGCAGCTTGGCGTTCTGGCTGGCTTCGCCGAGGCCGATATTGAGCGTGACCTTCTGCAATTTCGGCACCGCCATGATGTTCTTCCAGCCGAAATGTTTCATCAGCGCCGGCACTGTCTCGTTTCGATATTTTTCTTGTAGTCTGCTCTTCTTCATCGCCTTGTTACCTTTTTTCCTCGCCTGGTTCGCTACGTCGCTCTTACTGGTTCCGCCTTACTTATCGAGAGTCGCGTTGCAGCGCTTGCAGCTTCGCGTTTTGGTGCCGTCCGGCAAAATCGTGTGACCAATCCGAGTGTGCTTGCCGCAGCTGCCGCAAACCACCATCACGTTGGAAACGTTGATGGCCGCTTCCTTTTCCACGATGCCGCCCTTGATGTTCTTCTGCGGATTCGGCCGTGTGTGGCGCTTCACGATCGCTACGTGTTCAACAACCACGCGATTTGTCTTGGCGTTGATCGACAACACGCGCCCGCTCTTGCCCGCGTCGCGCCCGGCGATCACGCGTACCTGGTCACCCTTACGAATCTGGATCGGCTTGCGTTCCGTTCGTTCGTGTCTCAGTGTCATTGCTTACCAAACCTCCGGAGCCAGCGAAACAATCTTGGTGAATTTCTTTTCGCGCAGTTCTCTTGCCACCGGGCCAAACACGCGCGTGCCCACTGGCTCCCCCGCATCGTTGATCAGCACCGCGGCATTATCATCGAAGCGAATGTAGGTGCCGTCCTTGCGGCGGCGTTCCTTGCGCATCCGCACGACGACTGCTTTAACGACGGAGCCCTTCTTGACCTGGCTTTCCGGCGTCGCTTCTTTTACCGACGCAGTGATGACGTCGCCGAGACCTGCTTTGAGTCCCGCATCGCCACCCACTGGTAATATGCACATCAGCTTTCGCGCGCCGGAATTGTCGGCGACGGTCAGCCAAGTTCGCATCTGAATCATTGGTCTGCTCTCCCGTTCCGTTTATTCCGCCGACGTGTTTCGCGTCAGGATTTCTTTCAACCGCCAGCGCTTTAGCTTTGAAAGCGGCCGCGCGGATACGATCCGCACGGTGTCGCCCGCCTTGGCTTCGCGCTTCTCGTCGTGCGCGTAAAATTTCTTGGAGATGCGCACCACGCGGCGGTACTTCGGATGCTGCACCAGCCGCAATACTTCTACGACGATGGTCTTTTCCATCTTCGCGCTGGTCACGCGGCCGGTCAGAATATGCCCCTCGTGACGCACCTCAGGTGTGGCCGTTGGTGTTGTTGTTTCGGTTGCCATTACGCCTTCCTCGCTGCAGCCGGCTTGGACTTGGTCTCCACTGGTCGTGCCTGAGTCTGTAGTTCGTTCGCGCGCAACAGCGTCTTCACACGCGCCAGATCTCTTCGCGCTTCGCGCAACCTCTTGAGCGCTTCCGCTTGCCCGGTGGTCAGCTGAAAACGCAGCCGGAAAATCTGCTCGGTCAGCTCTTTCTGCTGCGCTTCGAGCTCGTTCACGCCTGCTTCGCGAATCTTTTCAATGCGCCGAGGCATAATTAGAAGCTCCCAGCGCGGCTGACGAATTTTGTGGGAATCGGCAGCTTGTGCGCCGCGAGTCCCAAAGCTTCCTTCGCTGTCGCTTCGTCAATGCCCGCCATCTCGAACATAATGCGTCCCGGTTTTACCACCGAGACCCACTTTTCCGGTGCACCCTTACCTTTGCCCATGCGTGTTTCCGCCGGCTTCTTGGTGAAGGGCTTGTCCGGGAAAATCCGGATCCACAATTTCCCGCCGCGCTTGATGAAGCGGGTGATGGCTACGCGTGATGCTTCGATCTGACGGTCGGTGATCCACGCGGCTTCCATGGCCTTTAATCCGTACTCGCCAAACGCCAACTCTCCCCCGCGCCACGCTTTCCCGTTGCGTCGGCCACGCATCTGTTTCCTGTACTTCACCTTCTTCGGCATTAACATCGTTGTCTGCTCGCTTCCCTAGTTTCGAATCCGGCCGTCGCCGGCCTGACGAGATAAACTCGCCGCTACAAATGCCGCTACGCTACGGCGGCTACGCCTTCGCGCTCTTTCTGAATCTTGGAAACGCGCTTGGGCACGTTCTCGCCCTGATAAACCCAGCACTTCACGCCGATCACGCCGTAGGTGGTATGCGCTTCCGCGGTGCCAAAATCGATGTCCGCCCGCAGCGTCTGCAGCGGTAGGCGGCCCTGCAAGTACCACTCCTTGCGCGCGATTTCCGCGCCGTTCAAACGCCCGGCAACGCGCACCTTGATGCCCTTGCATCCGAAACGCAGCGCCGAATCCACCGCTTTGCGCATCGCGCGGCGGAACGCTACGCGCTTTTCAAGCTGCAACGCGATTGACTCCGCCACCAGCGTCGCGTCCAATTCCGGGCGGTGCACTTCCTGAATGTCGATGTGCACCTCGCGCTTGGTGCGTTTCTGCACTTCCTGCTTCAGCTTGTCGATCTCTGACCCTTTGCGCCCGATGATAATTCCCGGACGCGCCGTGTAAATCCGCACGACGAGCTTGTTGGCCGCGCGCTCGATGTCGATCGAGCTGATGCCCGCGCTCTTCAGCTTTTCCTTCAATTCGCGCCGCAGCTTCACGTCTTCGTGCAGCAAGTCGGCGTAGTCGCGGTCAGCATACCAGCGCGACTTCCACGGCTTGTTATAACCGAGTCGAAATCCGTACGGGTGCGTCTTCTGTCCCATTCGCGTCCTCTTCTTTGCTGCTCTGCTGCCGTTTTCCAGCCGCTTGGGCTTTCGCCGTGAGCGGTTTCCGTTCTTGCCCTTCTTACTTCTTGCCCTTTTTCGAAGGTGCCCGCTTGCCGGTCAAAGCCTTGCGCACACGCCGCGCCGTGCCGCGCACGCCCTTTTGGGCCTCCGCTTCCGCTTCGATAGCCGCAACACGCTCGGCCGCGGCAACATGATGCTCGGCTACGCCCACCCACAGATGCGCGGTGCGCTTCTGATAGCGGAATGCGCGGCCCATCGGCGCCGGCCGCAACCGCTTCCATCGTGCGCCTTCGTTCACGAAACACTTCGCCACGAACAATTCGTCCACGTCGAGCGGCGCGCCGGCGTCTTCGGCCTTGCGTTCCGCGTTCGCGATCGCGCTGCGCAGCACCTTCTCGATGTGCTTCGCCGCGCGCTTTGGCGTGAACCGCAACGTCTGCAACGCGTCTTGCACTTTGCGCCCGCGGATCAAATCGATCACCAAGCGCGCCTTTTGCGGCGACATCCGTACGTGCTTTGCGAGCGCGTGCGCTTCGATCGAACCTTGTGTCTGCACGTCAGCCATGGCTTATGCCTTCGGCGCTGCCGGAGCTGCGCCGCCTCCTGCCGCACCCGCTGCTGGAGCCGGGCCTGCGGCCCGCTCAAGCGCGGCCTTCACGGCGTGCCCCTTAAACGTTCGCGTCGGCGAAAACTCACCGAGTTTGTGCCCGATCATCTGCTCGGTCACATACACCGGGATGAATTTCTTCCCGTTGTGCACCGCGATGGTGTGACCGATCATCTCCGGCACAATCGTCGAGCGCCGCGACCACGTCTTTACGACTTTCTTTTCGTTTCGCGTGTTCAGTCCTTCGACCTTTTCGCGCAGGTGGCCGTCTACAAACGGTCCCTTTTTCAGTGAGCGTGCCATCGATTCCCTATTCCTCCACGCGGCGCAACCGGACCCATTGCGCTCGCCGCATCTTTTTGAAGCCGCGCACCGGACCTGGAACTCGGTGCGATTTTGGGCAGAACGGGCACACAAAGCGCGTACCTTGCGCGTTCGGAATCCGCTCTACAATCACTCCCCATCCGGTCTTGCACAGCTTGTACAGCACCGGCTCCGGTGGGGCCGCTGCAACCTTTACCGGGCGTACCGGCTTGGTGCTCTTCACCACCGCGCGTTTCGCCGGAGTCCGCTTTCCGGGGCGTCTCGACCGCTTCGTCGCCCGCCGCAATGTTGCTCTCCGAGTTCTCCGGCTTGCATTGCGCCCTGCTCGTGTTGTCCGTGTCGCTCGCATCATTTGCGCTCTCACCGGACCGCTCTGCCATCGCCGCCCGGCACTCGCACCATTCGTCTTTGCTTCTTTGCTTCTTTGCTTCTTTGCTTCTTTACGTCTTCACGTCCTTACGTCTCTCGTTACTTCCGTCGTTGTACGATCTGCCTGTCCGTGCGCTTGTTCCGTCGCGTCTTCTTCCCCAACGTGGGGAAAGCCCAAGGTGTCTGCGGGTGATTACCCTTCACCTTGCCTTCACCGCCGCCGTGCGGGTGATCGACTGGGTTCATAGCCACGCCGCGTACGGTCGGCTTAACGCCGTGCCACCGCGTGCGTCCTGCCTTGCCGTAGGTTTCATTCTCATGGTCGAGGTTGCCTACTTGTCCGACCGTCGCCATGCAATCCACCGAAAACTTCCGCACTTCGCCGGACGGCATCTTCACCAGCGCAAGATCGCCCTCTTTGCTGAGCAGCTGCGCCGCGCCGCCGGCCGAGCGCACCGCTTGCCCGCCACGACCCGGGTACAGTTCCAGGTTGTGCACCATCGTGCCGGGAGGAATGTGCTTGATCTGCAGAGCGTTGCCCGGAAGGATGTCCGCACCTTCGCCGGTCGAAACCGTGGCGCCAACTTCCAAGCCCACAGGGTGCAGAATGTAGCGCTTCTCGCCGTCGGCATAGTGCAGCAGCGCGATGTTCGAGCTGCGATTCGGGTCATACTCGATCGCCGCAACCTTCGCGGGCACGCCCACTTTGTCGCGTCGGAAATCTACCTGACGGTATTGCTTCTTGTGACCGCCGCCGCGGTGCCACACGACGATTTCACCATGGTTATTGCGGCCACCCGAGCGTTTCTTAGGCTCCAGCAGCGCCTTTTCCGGCGTTTCCTTGGTGATATGGCTCTTGTCCAGGACGGTGATAAACCGCCGCGACGCCGTGTATGGATTAAAACTTTTCAGTCCCATCGCAACCTCTTACCTTTTTGCGCCTTCGTGCTTCAACCGCTGCGCAACGTCAACTTAACTGCACACTGCACTGGGCCGAGTCTTCCAAATTCAAGGGCTACAAATTCTCTGCGTACTCGATCATCTTTTCGCCTTCGGCGAGCTTCACGTACGCTTTCTTCCAGTCCTTGCGGTACCCCACGCTCTGGCCGCGGCGCCGCATCTTCCCCACGAAATGCGCCGTACGTACATCGTCGACCTTCACCTTAAAAATCTGCTGCACAGCTTCCTTGATCTCCGTTTTGGTCGCGCCAGCCGCCACTTCAAATACCACCGTGTGGTGCAACTCTTTCACGCCCAGGCCCTTTTCGGTGATGATCGGCCGGCGAATAATCTGATAGTGAGGGGCTGCCATGACTTATTCCTTCCCCTTCTTCGCTGGTTTCGCGGCCTTCTTCGCCGCCGCTTTCTTTTCCGGCTTGGCCGCAGCTCTCGCTTTCGGCGCCGCTTCTTTCTTTACCGCCGGTGCCGGAGCGATCGTCTCCACATGCGGCGTCGCCTCCGCTGCTGCTTCCGGATCGAGAGTGCGGATCAGCCTTGCTACCGCGTCTTTCGACAGCAGCAGCAAATCATGGTTCAGCAAGTCGTACGCCTGCAAAACGTTCGGCGCCACCAGCTTCACGCGCTCCAGATTCCGGCTGGCGAGTTCCAAGTTACGGTTTTCGCCGTACGCCACCAGCAATGCCGACTTCGTGTGGTTGAGCTTGCCAAGGATCACGCTGAGCGCCTTCGTCTTCGGCGTTTCCAGCGACCACTCGTCCACTACCGTCAATTTTTGCTCCGCAAACTTTGCGGAAAGCGCCGAGCGCAGCGCGCCCAGCAGCATCTTCTTAGGCAGCGCATAGCTGTAATCGCGCGGCTTCGGTCCGTGCACCGTTCCGCCATGTCGCCAGAGAGGCGATCGAATCGACCCGACGCGCGCGCGGCCGGTGCCCTTCTGCCGCCACAGTTTGCGGCCTGCGCCGCTGACCTCGCTCTTGTCCTTGGTCTTGTGGGTGCCCCGGCGAATTTCCCGCATGTACCAGCGAGACGCTTCATGCAGCAGGTTCTGATTCACCTTCGCGCCAAATACCGCGTCGGCAAGCTCCACCTGCCCGACCTTCTTGCCTTCCAGATTCACTACATCCACGACCGGCATAATCTCGTTTCCTTATCGCGAGCTGAACAACACCGACTAAACCGTTCCGGAACTCCAGAACGTCCCTGCAAACTATTGCTTGTTTCCGCCTTGCTTGGCCTTGATCGTCTTGCGAATCTTCTTGATGAAAATGTATGTCCCGCTTGGGCCCGGCACCGATCCCTTGACCAGTAACAGGTTCTCGTCGTTGTCCACTTTCACAACTTTCAAGTTCCGCGCCGTGACCCGCTCGTTGCCCATGTGACCCGGAAAATGCTGGTTCTTCCACACGCGCGAAGGGAACGAACTGCCGCCGATGCCGCCCGGCGCGCGGTGAAACATCGAGCCGTGCGTTGCGTCGCCGCCGGCGTAGTGCCAGCGCTTAACGCCTCCGGCAAAGCCTTTGCCCTTGCTGACGCCGCTGACGTCCACCAGTTCGCCAGCCTTGAAATTTTCCACCAGCACGCGATCGCCGACTTTGGTTTCGTCCGCCGACTCTTCGATGCGGATTTCCTGCAGCACCTTCATCGGCGCTACACCGGCCTTCTTGTAATGCCCGGTCATGGCCTTGTTGACGCGCTGCGGCTTGACAAATTCCACCAAGCCCAGTTGCGCAGCTTCATAACCATCCTTCGTCTTCGTCCGTCGCTGCACCACCACGCACGGACCAGCCTGCAACACGGTGCAACCCACCAGTGTGCCGTCGTCCTGGAAGATTTGCGTCATCCCCAGCTTGATTCCGATAATCCCGTTGACCGCCATCGCCTCATCTCTCTCTTTCGCAGCATGTCTCGCACTGCGGATATTGGCTGCGTCTTGCTCTTTTTCTTTACTTGGTTACTTCATTTCTTCCTTGCTTCTTTACTTCCCCGCGTGCCCGAACGCTTTGATCTCCACGTCGACGCCCGGCGGCAAATCCAGCTTCATCAACGCATCTACCGTGTCCGGCGTCGGTTCGAGAATGTCGATCAGCCGCTTGTGCGTGCGCATCTCGAACTGCTCGCGCGATTTCTTGTCCACGTGCGGAGAACGCAGCACGGTCCAGCGGTTAATGGTAGTCGGCAGAGGAATCGGGCCGGCTACATCCGCTCCGGTCCGCTTCGCCGTTTCCACGATTTCTCGCGTGGATTGGTCTAGAATTCGGTGGTCGTAGGCCTTCAAACGAATGCGGATTTTGTCGCCTTGTCTCATGGTTTACTCGATGATCTCAGTCACGGCGCCCGCTCCCACCGTATGGCCGCCTTCACGAATCGCGAATCGCAAGCCCTTTTCAAGAGCCACCGGCGTGATCAAGCTGACTTCGCAGCTCACGTTGTCTCCCGGCATCACCATCTCCACGCCCGCCGGCAATTTCACATCGCCCGTAACGTCGGTCGTCCGAAAGTAAAACTGCGGCCGATACCCCGTGAAAAACGGGGTGTGCCGCCCGCCTTCTTCCTTCGTCAATACGTACGCTTCCGCCTTGAACTTCGTGTGCGGCGTGATCGATCCCGGCTTGCACACCACCTGCCCGCGCTCCACGTCTTCTTTTTCCGTGCCGCGCAGCAGCAACCCAACGTTGTCCCCCGCCAAACCTTCATCCAGCAGCTTGCGGAACATTTCGACCCCGGTCACCACCTTCTTCTGCGTCGGCCGGAAGCCTACAATCTCGATCTCCTCGCCCACCTTCACCTTGCCGCGCTCCACCCTGCCGGTTACCACCGTCCCGCGACCCGAGATCGAAAAAATATCTTCAATCGGCATCGCGAACGGCTTATCAATATCCCGCACCGGCTGCGGCACGTTCTTGTCGACCGCTTCCATCAAATCGTCGATGGCCTTTTCCCACTTCGCGTCGCCATTCAACGCCTGCAGCGCTGAACCTCGCACCATCGCAATCGTGTCGCCTGGAAACTGGTAGCTCTTCAACAACTCGCGTACTTCCAGTTCCACCAGTTCCAGCAACTCCGCGTCTTCCACCATGTCGCACTTGTTCAGAAACACCACAATCGCCGGCACTCCCACCTGCCGCGCCAGCAAAATATGTTCCCGCGTCTGCGGCATCGGACCATCGGTCGCCGCCACCACCAGAATCGCGCCATCCATCTGTGCCGCCCCGGTGATCATGTTCTTGATGTAGTCCGCATGTCCCGGGCAGTCCATGTGCGCGTAGTGCCGGTTCGCCGTCTCATACTCCACGTGCGACACCGCAATGGTGATCCCGCGTTCGCGCTCTTCCGGCGCGTTGTCGATCGAATCAAACGCCCGGAACTGCACCTTCGGATTGTGCTTCGACAACACCTTGGTAATCGCCGCCGTCAACGTCGTCTTGCCATGGTCAATGTGACCAATCGTCCCGATGTTGCAATGCGGCTTGTTGCGCTCGAATTTCTCCTTGGCCATTGCGTCCTCAGCTCCTCAATCGAATTTCGTAAATCGTGTACCGCGAAACTGTTCCCACCTACTTCGTGCCCTTAATCTTCTTGATCACTTCTTCCGAAATGTTTGGAGGCGTCTCCGCATAGTGCGAGAAGTGCATCGTGAACGTCGCGCGGCCCTGCGTGCGGCTGCGCAAGTCGGTGGCGTAACCAAACATCTGCGCCAGCGGCACCTCCACGCGAATCACATTGCTGCCTGCGCGATTTTCCGTTCCTTGAATCGCCGAACGCCGCGCATTCAGGTCGCCGAATACCGCCGGCATATACTCTTCCGGCACCACCACTTCCACTTTCATGATGGGTTCGAGCAAAACCGGCTTGGCCCTCGCGCACGCCTCCTTAAACGCCATCGAGCCCGCGATCTTGAACGCCATTTCCGAGCTGTCCACGTCGTGATAGCTGCCGTCCACCAACACCACCGCGATGTCCACCATCGTGAACCCGGCCAGAATGCCGTTATCCAGCGCTTCGCGAATGCCCGCTTCGATAGGCGCGATGAATTCGCGCGGAATCGATCCGCCGACAATCTTGTCGATAAACAGGAACCTGTGTTCCTTGTCGAATTTCCATTTGCCCGCCGGCCCGCCGACGATTTCCTTGGCCACCGCATCGATCTCATCGGTGGACATCTCGTGCATGTTTTCGTGGGTTGCGCTCGGCAATGGGTGCAGGACGATTTCGCAGTGGCCGTACTGGCCCCGTCCACCGGTCTGCTTGATGTATTTGCCTTCTGCTTCGGCTTTCTTACGGATCGTTTCGCGGTACGCCACCTGCGGCCGGCCAACGTTTGCCTGCACGTTGTACTCACGCAGCATGCGATCCACGATGATTTCCAGGTGCAATTCGCCCATGCCGGAGATCAATGTCTGCCCGGTATCAGGCTCGGTCGAAACGCGGAACGTCGGATCTTCCTGCGCGAGCCGTTGCATGGCGACGCCCAGCTTGTCCTGATCCGCCTTGGTCTTTGGCTCGATGGCCACCGAAATGACCGGCGCTGGGAAATCGATCGACTCCAGAATGATTTGCTTTTGCTCGTCGCACAACGTGTCGCCGGTGTTGACGCTCTTCAACCCCACGCAGGCGCAAATATCGCCGGCGTACACTTCTTCAATCTCTTCGCGCTTGTTGGCATGCATCTGTAGCAAACGGCTGATGCGTTCACGTGTGCGCTTGCCGGAGTTATACACATAGCTGCCGGACTTCAACACGCCGGAATAAACTCGAATGTAGGTCACGTGCCCGACGAACGGGTCGGACATAATCTTGAACGCCAGCGCCGAGAACGGCTGATCGTCCGCCGCGCGCCGCAGTTCCGCTTCCTCGGTGTCGGGATTGATTCCTTCCACCGGAGGAACGTCGACTGGCGACGGCAAGTAATCCACCACCGCGTCGAGCAACGGCTGAATACCCTTGTTCTTGAACGCCGAACCCGCCAGCACCGGCACGATTTTCAGGGCCAGCGTCGATTTGCGGATCGACTTGCGCATCTCATCGATCGTAAGGGTCTCGCCGTTCAAATACTTGTCGATCAACCCATCGTCATGCTCGGCGATATACTCGATCACCTTGTTACGATGTTCCTCGTAAAACTTTTTGTCGATCGCCGCGCCCTTCAGCGCCGCGGCCACATCCGGCCGCGAATCCACAAACGCCTTGTCCCACAATTTGTCGACTTCAAAAATCTCGAACTTCGCGCCCAGCGTCTCCTCGAGCCACACAATGACTTTCTGCTCGACGAAATCGATGATCCCGATGAAATTGTCTTCGCGACCCAACGGGAATTGCAACGGAACGGGATGAGCGCCGAGGCGTTGCCGAATCGTGCGGATCACGTGATCGAAATCCGCGCCCATGCGATCCATCTTGTTGACAAAGCAAATACGCGGCACGCGATACTTATCCGCCTGGCGCCACACCGTCTCCGACTGCGGTTGCACGCCCGCCACGGAATCGAACACGCACACCGCGCCGTCCAACACGCGCAATGAACGCTCCACTTCCACGGTGAAGTCCACGTGGCCAGGCGTATCAATAATATTGACGCGATACTTTTTGCCGAAGCGTTCCCACGAAGCCGTGGTCGCCGCGCTGGTGATCGTAATCCCGCGCTCGCGCTCCTGCTCCATCCAGTCCATCGTGGCCGTGCCTTCATCCACCGAACCGATCTTGTAGGTCACACCCGTATAGAACAGGATGCGCTCCGTCGACGTGGTCTTCCCCGCGTCGATGTGCGCCATGATCCCGATGTTGCGCGTATCCTCGAGTTTGAATACTCGGCCCATAGTTCCTTGAGAAGCTTTCTTCTCCCCCGCCCGGTTTGCTACCGCTTCAGTCACAATCTCAATCCAATCTTAGCTAGGCCCTAGTTCCAGATTCGTGCGGGCCACCGATCTTGCCCGTCCGGTTAGCGCCCTGAGTCGCGAAGGGCACCCTGCCAGGTCTTCGCCCTACCACCGATAATGCGCAAACGCCTTGTTGGCTTCCGCCATCCGGTGTACGTCTTCCTTCTTCTTCATGGCACCACCGCGCGCATTCGCGGCATCAATTACTTCGTCCGCCAACTTGTCGATCATCGTCTTGCCCGCGCGCTCCCGCGAATACTGCAACAGCCAGCGAATCGCCAGCGATTGCCGCCGGAACGGATTCACCTCCACCGGCACTTGATAGTTTGCGCCGCCCACTCGTCGCGTCTTCACTTCGAGCAGCGGCTTCACGTTCTCGATGGCCTTCTTGAAAATCTTCAGCGGTTCGTCGTTCGTCTTCTTCGCCACTTGATCCATCGCGCCGTAAAACACCCGCTGCGCCGTGGACTTCTTGCCCTCGTACATCATTGAGCAAATAAACTTCTCCACGATATCGCTGTCGTAGACCGGGTCGGTCGCTTGTGGCCGCCGAAAAACAAGTCCTTTGCGTGGCATCGTTCTTAGTCGCTCCTAAGTCTCGCCTTGCTCGATTCTCGCTGCGCTTTTTGTTACTTCCTTGCTTCGCTACTTCGCTTGTGCTGCTTTTGGCCTCTTCGCACCGTACTTCGACCGCCCCTGCTTGCGATTCTCCACGCCCGCCGCGTCCAACGTTCCTCGCACGATGTGATAGCGCACGCCCGGCAGGTCCTTCACACGGCCGCCGCGCACCAGCACGATCGAATGCTCCTGCAAGTTATGACCAACACCAGGAATGTAGGTCGTCACTTCGATCGAATTCGTCAAGCGCACACGCGCTACTTTCCGCAACGCGGAGTTCGGTTTTTTCGGCGTCTGCGTGTACACGCGAATGCACACTCCGCGCTTTTCCGGGCAGCCCGCGAGCGCCGGAGACTTCGTTTTCACCACAACCTTCTCGCGTCCCATGCGTACTAGCTGCGAAAACGTCGGCACAGTTCTTCCCTCTCGTTCAGTGCGGCCAAAAACCAATCGGCCGCGCGCAGAAATTTTCCGTGGCTCTCGCAGGCGCGCAAACAAAAATGCGCGAGAGCGCACATCAGTGCTGAAAGGTCTACTGCGAATCCGGAGACAACAAGCAAGAAACTCCGTACGCACTTCCAGAAGGTAGAACTCTTCTTCTGGCTTCGACTCGGAGACGCTCACTCGGCTTTGCGGGGCTGGCGCCCCATTCCGGCCGCTCTTCGATCCCATTCCGTCTTACTTTGTTCCGGAACCGAAGATATTCCTTCCAACTACTCGACCGCCAAATACTCGGTCCCCCACCAAACACACAAACTACCCCTGACAAACAATGGAGTATATGGAAAACAACGTGCCCTGTCAAATCACTTTCGACACGAGGCAGTGGAAAACTTTAACACACACCCACCCTTTGGCCCCAACCATGCTCCCTAGATTCTAATTGACTCAACCAGTTATTGCACACCCAGTTGCCTTCGGGCCGCTCGCAACACTGGCTCCAACGGTACGCGGTAGAGGTTTCCGAGCCCGTTCGCGACGCTCTTCAACCCTCCGTCAAACTGCTGATAAGTAAGGGTTTGTCTACGCTCCTCGTCCACGAAACCCTTCTCGCTGGTGAAATAGAGCCATTCCCCATCCCCAGAAATCCGCGGGCTATAGTCCCTGGCTCGGCCATTGATTTTCGGCCCCAGATTAATCGGCTTTCGCCAGACACCTTCTTGCCGGAAACTCACCCAGATGTCCGAGCTCCCGTACCCACCTTCGCGCCCAAAGCTCCCCAGCAACAAATAACTCTCATCCGGGGCAATTGTGGCTTCAAACGTATCGATTCCCGGACCATTCAGCACCGGCCCCAGGTCCTGGGCTTCCCGATATTCCCCATCCACCAGCTTCGCGAGAAATACATCATAGTCGCCCGTGTTCCGCGAACTCGCAAAATAGATATTTCCATTCGCCGCCATGGACGCGAACACTTGACTGCCCTGGCTGTTCACCACGCCGGGCACCAGCTTCGGCTCCTCCCAGCCCGCGACGGCTCTCCGCGCACGCCAGATTGACCATCGATGTAAATCGTTTCCATTTACCGGCCGGTCCGAAGCGAACAGGATCGACTCTCCATCCGGTGCCAATACCGGATCCGTGTCGCGATATTGCCCCGAGAACGGCAATATTTCCGGCTTGCTCCACGCTCCGTTGACAAAATGCGATTCGCACATGATGTACAAATAGTGCGGCGCTGCGGATTTCTCGAAGATCAGCGTCTTGCCATCCGGCGTCACGCCTCCGCCCAGTTCGTCGTCTTCGGTCGAAATAATCCCTTCTCCAATCATCTCTGGCGCGGGAATTCCGTCGTCAGCCCCGCTCGCCTCCCTCCCCGGCCACGCCCTCACCAGGCCGCAACCTACCAATATCGCCGTGGCTATCGCCACCACCACGCGCCCTCTCATCGCTTTCCCCTATCGCTACCGACAAGCCCCAACGCGTCGGTCGGCATCGAATAGATGTTCCAATGTCCGTTCAGAGTCGCATGCACAAGACGTTCGAACTCCGCCATATCAATCCGCTTCAGCATCGGAATCACAAACGGACTGCGCTCGCTCGCAAAAATCAGCTGCTTCTCATCCGGCGTGAGCGCTGGCGCGCCCTCATCCGCAACCGTGTTGACGCCGTGCTCCAAATGCTGCGCTTGCGTCCATTTCCCGTTCACGCGCCTGCTGAAATAAATATCTCCTCGAGGGTACGGAAATCCGCCGCCATACAAAGTGTCGGGGCGATGCCGGAACGGCGGTCCGCCCTCGCCGGCAGAAACGAAAAACAAGAGCGATTCATCGCCATTCACATACGGTTCGTAGTCGTTATATTCGGAATTAATTTCCGGTCCGAGCTTTTCGGGTTCCTGGTACGCGCCACCTGTCGCTCGCGAGCGGTAAATCTGCAGACGTCCCGACGGGTCGCGGTCCGATGCGAAATAGATCGTCCCGTCGCGGGTCGCCGAAGCTCCCCAATTACTTCGTCCCCCCGGACCATTGATTGCAGCCGGCAGCGGCGTCGGTTCACCCCAGCCAGATTCTGTTCGTTCCACTTTCCAGATTCGCAGCGCCCGCACCTTTGAATTCTGCATTGGCCGCGACGACGCGAAGTACAGCGCTTTGCCGTCCGGCGCGACTCGCGGCAGAAAATCCAGGTACATCCCCGAAAATGGCAGCACCTCCGGAGTGTTCCATTTCCCTTCGTGCCAGCGCGAAACACACAGTAGTCCGATCCGCGAACCCGCGGTAGCCGGATTCAGCTTCGTGAAATAAAACTCCGTACCATCGAGACTGAATACGCCTCCCGCCTCGTCTCCCGGCGTGGAGATCACGCCTTCGGCAAACAAATGCGGCGCAGTTCCGTCGGTCGGCAACATTTCGTATGACTTCGGTCCCGCGTGCGCGTTGTTCGTCAAAACCGCCGTGAAAATCGCGACCGCACAAGCGCAACCTGCGAGGATCGAACCTTGTTTGGCTCTCATGGACACCCCCAAAACCAGCCGCAGTCACTTGTTTCCGATAGACGTGCCAAGCTCGAAAACAGCTTTCCCTTGACCGGAATGTACGGTTTAGGAGGGTAGGTCTCAGCCCGCAAAACGACGCCACCGGTCAGGGTTCCAGCCGCCGAAGCGACATCGCGCCCCCTCTAAATAAGAATGCGGCCCGGATCGGGCCGCACCTTTCCACCATTCAGATTTCGCCGCCGTTAGTTCTGCGGCGAGTCATCCTTCTCTGTGCCAAGATCCCCGTAAGGCCACAAATTAAACGCTTTCAGCTCTTCATACTCGTGTTGATCGCGTAGCATCTTCGCCGTGCGCTTGGCCGGCCACGGCGCCGCAAACCTCTCCGGCCGGTCCGCAATCCAAAAAGCCGCCAGCGCCATCAACGTAGAATTCCTCGTCAAGACATCCGGCTTCTGCGCTTCCAATGCATCCGCCGCCGAATGATGCGTGAATTTATATTCCGAAGTCTCCTGATCCATGTTGATTCCCGGTAGTCCCGCAATCGAAAACGGCAGGGTGTCCGTCCCCGATTCGATTTTGTCGTCCACCGTCATCGGCCCCATGTTCGCCAAAGATCTCGCAAACGGTTGGAACGCCGCCACCAGATCGTCGCGCCCTCCCAGCTGAAATCCTTTCACCGCGCCTTGTCCCGCATCCAGAACTAAATCCCCCAAATGGTTCGCCATTTCCGCCTGGTGCTGCTCTACATAAGCGCTCGATCCGTCGAGCCCCTGCTCTTCACCGGTAAACAGCACAAAACGAATGGTACGCCGCGGCTTTTCGCCCGAACGCACGATTGCATCCGCAGCTCCGAGTGTTGTTGCCGTGCCCGATCCGTCGTCCGTGGTTCCTTCCGCCAGATCCCAGGAATCCAAATGCCCGCCCACCACCAGAATCTGCTCTGGGTGCTCGGTGCCGCGAATCTCTCCCACCACGTTCGCCGTCTCCGCAGGCCCGTTGGTAAATGTATTCTGAATGTTGAATCGCACGTGCGGCGTGACCCCGCGATCGATATACCTCTCCAGCTGCCCCTGATCCTCCGCCGTCATCGACACTACGGGTATCGCAAAGTCCGCGTCGAATCCCAAAATCCCCGTGTGCGTCAGGTTCATCCCCGCCGCTTTCCCACCCCCCTGCCCGCCGATGATTGCCACCGCTCCTGCCGGCCCTGCTGCCTTGATCAAGTCACCCAGATGAATGAACAGTTGCAAGCCATCGCGAGTCGATCTGCCTTTGGCCACCACCAGTCCTACTTTCCCTTTCAACCGCGCCACGTTCTTGATCTCGTTGTCGAGATCAAACAAATTGACGGCCACAACATCCGCCTCCACGCCGCCCGCCGCGGTCGATCCCGTCCACCCCATCGAGTCCACATGAAGCTTGTGCCGCACCGGCGTCAGCAATTCCGCGTCCGCCGTTCCCCGCGTCCAACCTTTCCAGATTGTGTATTTCTCCTTGTGGACGTTCGCCAGCCCAATAGCCTGCATTTTAGCGACGCCCCAATCCTCCGCTTTGCGCTCCGCTGGAGTTCCCGTCACCCGCGCACCGACGTCGTCGCTCAATTCCGTCAAAAACTCGAACGCGTGCGAGTTCATCTCCCCTTCGCCCGCAATCTTCACCAGCGCAGGCAGCGTTCCATCCTCGACGGGCCCCTTCGGTGCGCGATCGTCCGCGCGCAGCGGCACCGAGCCCGCCATTGTTCCCACCGCCACCAACAACATCAAATACTTCGTCATCCGCGATCTCCTATCGTCCATCCAACGCGCACACTCCATCATCCCCTGAGACGCACCCCCCGCAAATCGGTTTCGATGCTATGCACAGCAAGCGTGGTAGGGCCGGAATCCTTGCCGGCACCCGCCGCCGCATCCGCGCCAACTAGCCGTATCCGTGAACTCTGTGTGCGTCGGTCTGTGTGCCCCCTGTCGTAAGGCTTTTCTGTTTCTTCGCCCGTGCGTCCCGACGTGCAACCCTCGCAACCCCTCCGCAACCCACGCTTGCCCCTATCCCCGGCCCGCTCCAAACTGAAGTCGTGACTCGCTCGTCAAGCCCGCTCCGGTCCCTGCGGCTCGTCACCGCGTTCGCACTGCTTTTCGTGCCGTCTCCCAACCGCGCCCAGGACGCACCGCCGCCCGCAAAACCCGCCGAAAAGCCCGCTACCCCCGAGACCCCCGCCCAAATCGAGCTCTTGGAAACGCGCATCCGCTTCGAAGCCAACGGCGATTCCCGAAAGGAAGTCCATACCCGCGTTCGAATCAACAGCGAACTCGGCGTCCGCCAGTTCTCGCACCTCAATTTCGACTTCAATCGCTCCTACGAGCAAATCGAAATCCCCCTCGTCCACATAACCCACGCCAGCGGCGGCACCGCGGACATCCTCCCCAGTGCCATCACCGACCAACCCAACCCCGGCGTCGCCGACGCCCCCGCCTATCGCGACGTCCGCTTAAAATCTGTCCGCATTCTGGGCCTTTCCCCCGGCGACGAACTCGAATACCGGGTGGTCACTACCGCCGCCCAGGGCCCCTTTACTCCCAATTTCTATTTCTCGCATGATTTCGGGAGCGACAGTGTTGTCACCCGCGAGCTGTTTGAAATCGATCTTCCCGCCTCCCGGGATGTGAAGCCGTGGACCTCTCAGTCCGCTCAACATTTCGAGACCGAAAAATCAGGGGAGGGTATGAACGCACGGGTCGTCTATCGGTGGCAACGCCCCGCCCCTCATCGCGATGCACAAGACGCCCCCGTCGAGATACCTCTGTTCTTCGTGGATTCCGATGTCGTCCTGACTACATTCCGGGATTGGGTAAGCGTGCTGAAGGCCCTTCAGGAGCCATTCGGCGCTACCTCCGAGCCAACTCCAGACGTGAGGGGCAAAGCGAGCGACTTGGCTCGTAACGCGACCTCGCCCGAAGAGAAACTTCGTGCTCTCTACGATTTCGTATCGCAAAAAATCACTACGGTGGCCTTGCCGATCGGGGCGACTGCTTTTCACCTGCGTCCCCCGGCGGCGGTCCTAGCTTCCGGATATGCCACTCCGGAAGAAAAATGTACCCTGTTGACGGCCCTGGCGAAGTCCATCGCTCTGGATGCGAAGGTCTATTTGGTAGTCCCCGGTGCTCGCTCGGAGCGTGGACCGGCAATCCCCACAATCTTTACCACCGTCCTCGTCGTTGCTCGAACTCCGACGCGCGCTTTTTGGCTCGATCCCTCGACGGAGGTCGCTCCTTTTGGAATGATCGCCGCAAGCATCCGGGGCAAATCCTCGCTTCCGCTCAGTCCGGCAAGCGACACACGTCTCTTCGAAAATGTCCCGGAAAATTTACCTTTTGCGTCAACGCAGCGGGTACATGTTGACGCTTCCCTCGCAGCCGACGGCACCCTCAACGCCAAGGTGAAATACTCCATGCGCGGCGACAACGAACTATTGCTGCGCGTTGCTTTCCATCAGTCTCCTCGCGACAAGTGGAAGGAAGTAGCCCAACTTCTCGCTCTCTCCGACGGCTTCCGCGGCAAAATCATCTTCGCCAGCGCCTCCGAACCCGTCTCGACGAAACTACCCTTCATCGTCGAATACGAAATCACCCAACCCAAGTTCGTCGACTGGTCGAAGAAACCAGTTCGCATTCCTGCGCTGCTTCCTCAACTCGCCGTTCCCGACCTACCCGAAAACGGAAGTAAGGATGCCGCGGCCTCGCCCATCGATCTCGGCACCCCGCTCGAAGTCGATACGCGCGTTGTCCTACATCTCCCTCCAGGCACCAGCGCGGAAGTTCCCACCGGCACCGTCGTCGACCGCGACTACGCCACTTTCGTGTCCCGGTACAACACCCAGAGCGCCGTAATCACCGCATCCCGCCACATCAATTTCCTCCACCGCCAGGTCCCCGCCGACCATTCCGCTGACTACGCGGCCTTCCTGCACGCCGTTCAAACCGACCAATCCCAGCACTTCGTTCTAACCCGCTCCGATGTTCAAGCCTCCTCCGCAAAGCCTGGAACCCAAAAACCCGCTCCAAGGCCCCCGGCAAAACCTTGATCAACCCGCCTTGGAACTGCACTGGTAGGGCACAGCACTGCGACGCCTGCAAAAACACGGCGACGCCCGCGGCAGTCAATCCACTCCCGCGTTTCTGAAAGAGGAAAGCTCCAAAAGCATACCCTTAGAATGAGCTTTTTGCGAATTCCTCACTTCGTAAATCGTTTAGTTTGAAACGCTTACAAATGCCGGGGCGTAGATCAGAAGGCGAACCCAAGGCGAACATTGCTCGCTCGCGCCGGCCAATAAGGGCAAGAATCCGACGTGTCCGAGGCGGGAATTCAAGACTGCAGATGGAAATTCGATGCGGGAGATGAGATTCGCGACCGAGATAACCAGCAAAATCGAGGGCTGCAGGGCCGCCTCACTGCCCCATGATCTCCTTCTCCTTCACCGCGCTCAGGTCCTCGATCTTCTTGGTCTCCGCGTGGGACACCTTGTCCAGCTCATCGAGTGACCGCTTCTGTTCGTCCTGGCTGATTTTCTTATCCTTTTCGAGCTTGTCGATTGCTTCCTTGATGTCCCGCCGCACGTTGCGCACTGCCGTCCGGTGATTCTCCAGCACCTTGTGCAGGTGCTTCACCATGTCCTTGCGGCGTTCTTCGGTGAGCGAGGGAATCGGCACGCGCACTACTTTGCCGTCGTTAGTCGGATTCAATCCCAGATCGGAGGTGCGGATCGCCTTGTCAATCAGCGCCACCGCGCTCGGGTCCCAAGGAGCAATCACAATCATGGTCGGGTCCGGCGTCGTCATCGTGCCCAATTGGTTCACCGGCATCGGCGTCCCGTGATAGTCCACGCGGATCGCGTCCAGCAGCGTAGCGTTCGCGCGGCCAGTGCGCAGCGTCGCGATCTCCTTGCGAAAATCGTCGACGGCCTTTTCCATGCGCGTCTTTGCCGCAGCCGCGGCTTCCTTCGTCGTCGCAATCGTCGTCATTGTCATCCCTCGGAATTACAGACTGGATTCTGGGAACTGGAAATTGGAATCAAGGACCAAACGAGCTGTCCAGCATCAAATGTCAGATCCGGGGCCGCATTTCGAGTTTCGCTTTTCGAGTTTCGTTCCCCATCCGCCGTGCCATCACGCCGGGCTAACGGTCGATCCCACGCGCTCGCCGAGCACCACTCGCTTGATGTTCCCGTGCTGGTTCATGTTGAACACCACGATAGGCATGCCGTTGTCCATGCAAAGCGAAATCGCCGTGGCGTCCATCACCTTCAGGTTCTGGTGCAATACATCGCGATAGGTAATCTGCGCGAAAAACTTGGCGTCGGTTACGCGTTCGGGATCGGCGTCGTAGATTCCATCCACACGCGTGGCCTTCAGGATTACATCGGCCTTGATTTCCATCGCGCGCAGCGCCGCCGCGGTGTCCGTCGAAAAGTACGGATTGCCGGTGCCCGCTCCGAAAATCACCACGCGGCCTTTTTCCAGGTGCCGGAACGCGCGCCGGCGTATGAAGGGTTCCGCCACCTGGTGCATCTCGATGGCGCTCTGCACCCGTGTGTGTACGCCTTCTTTTTCCAGCGCGTCTTGCAGCGCCAGCGCGTTGATCATTGTCGCAAGCATGCCCATGTAGTCGCCAGTGGCCCGCTCGATCTCAAAGCCTTTCTGCCGGCCGCCGCGAAAAATATTCCCGCCGCCGACCATCACGGCGATCTGCACTCCCAGCTCGTGAACCTCTTTCAGTTCCTGGGCGATCGCCTGAACCGTTTCGCCGTGAATTCCGAATCCCTGCGGCCCCTGCAACGATTCGCCGGACAGCTTCAGCACGATGCGCTTGTATTTCGGCTGGTACCTCTTTGCGACGCTGTTCGGCGCCCGCTTACTTGCAGTCTTTTTCGCAGCCATGAGTCTCCGGAATAACCGTTCTAAAAATCCACGGAATTGTAACAAACAATCGCGACCCCCGCACGATACCGAGACGGTAGCGCCGGTATTTGACCGGGCTAAACACCGGGCCACGCCACGACCGTGCGATGCGCACAAAAAAGGCGTCCCGGATTCCGGGACGCCCGAGTAGTTTTTGCAACCAGGCAATCGTCAGACGGCGACAGGCACTCCGGCTTGACCCGCACTAGTTTCGGGGCCGGCTGAAGCCACTTCGCCAACTTTGAAGCGCACGAATCTGCGCACCGCGACGTTTTCGCCGAGGTTAGCGATCGCTTGCGTGATCTTCTCGCCGATGGTCACCGACTCATCTTTGATGTAATGCTGTTCGTACAGGCAGTTTTCCTCGTAGAACTTTTCCATCTTTCCGGTGACGATGCGCTCGATCACTGCTTCCGGTTTGCCGGTGGCTTTGGCTTGCTCCCGGTAGATGTCGCGCTCTTTCGCTAGCATTTCCGGCGTGACTTCTTCCCGGCGCAGATACCGTGGATCGACCGCCGCGATGTGCATGGCGACGTCGTGGCACAACTGCTGGAACGCCTCGGTGCGCGCCACGAAGTCAGACTCGCAATTTACTTCCACGATCACGCCGATTTTCCCGCCCGCGTGAATGTAGTGTCCAACGAGCCCTTCCGACGCCTGACGCTGCGCCTTTTTCGCAGCGGCCGCCTGGCCTTTTTTGCGCAACACATCGATGGCCTTTTCGACGTCCCCGGCCGTTTCCACGAGTGCCGCGCGGCAGTCGCTGAAACCCGCCCCGGTGCGTTCGCGCAGCTCTTTCACGAGGTGTGCCGGTACTTGTGCAGCTTGCGGTGGTGTACTCATCTCTTCATCTTTCCACGAATTTGAATTTCGTCTGCTGCCGCGCCCGCTTACAAAACGGCCCGGCGCATTTCCGTGACGAAAGCGCCGGGCCGTTGGAATGCTGCCAGCGCTATCTGCTTAATGCGATCCTGCGTCCGGCGGAACGGTCGCGGGTTCCGGAGCCTCGGGTGCTTCCGGGACTTCCAGTGGGACTTCGCCTTCGACGAAGTCGCCTTCCTGCTTTTCGTATTCTTCGTATTTGCTGGTATCGACGTATTCGACGCCATCGACCAGCGCTTGATCCTGGGCGGCTTTCTGGTCGGCAACCTGCGACTGCTGGTACAAGTTGTGGCCTTCCAGCACCGACTCCGAAATCTTCGAAGTGAACAAACGAATCGCGCGCAACGCGTCGTCGTTCCCGGGAATGATCCAGTCCACCACGTCGGGATCGCAATTCGTATCCACGACGGAAACCACCGGTACGCCCATGCGGCGCGCTTCCTTCACCGCGATTTCTTCTGCGTTGGAGTCGATCACGAACATTGCGTCGGGAAGCTGAGCCATGTTCTCGATGCCCTGCAGGTTTTGCAGCAGGTGCTTCATCTCGCGCTCAAGGCGTGCCTTTTCTTTTTTGGAAAGCTCGTCCATGCGGCCATCTTCGCTCATGGCCTTCAGCAGCTTCAGCCGCTTGATGGACTTCTGGAGCGTTGCCCAGTTGGTCAGCGTTCCGCCGAGCCAGCGGTGATTCACGTAAAATGCGCCGCAACGCTTGGCCTCTTCGGCGACCGCCTCTTGCGCCTGGCGCTTGGTGCCCACGAACAAAACGGTTCTTCCTTGCGCGGAAATCTCGCTCACGAAGCGGCTCGCTTCGCGGAACATTTTCAGCGTCTTCTGCAGGTCGATAATGTGAATGCCATTGCGTTCCCCGAAAATATATTCCTTCATCTTCGGGTTCCATCGCCGCGTCTGGTGGCCGAAGTGAACTCCAGCCTCCAGCAACTCTTTCATTGTAATTTCTACTGCCAAGTTTCCTCCTCTTAGGATTGCTGCTTGCAGTTACAGAGTCCGCTCTAAAGACCGGCCCCTCCAACAGAGCAGCCTTCTCGCCGGCAGCTTGCCGGCCATGATCTCGCCCCGACCGGAGTCAGGACGGAGTTCGTCCTGGCCCCGCCGCGAAGCGGGGCCAGCAAAAACTAACGCTTCGTGAACTGGAAGCGCTTACGCGCGCCCTTTTGCCCGTACTTCTTGCGTTCCTTCATACGGGAATCGCGCGTTAGAAAGCCGTTAGTGCGCAGCGCCGGTCGCAGTTCCGGATTGAAACGCGAGATCGCGCGAGACAATCCCATGCGCACCGCGCCGGCCTGTCCGCCGACGCCACCGCCGTTCGCAGTGATCACTACATCCACCTGATCCGCCAGGTTCGTAAACTTCAACGGTTCCAGCGCGTCGTGCTTCCACGCAAAATTGGGGAAGTACTGTTCCGCGGTCCGGCCGTTCACCGTGAACTTGCCGGAACCCGCGCGCAAGAACACGCGCGCCACGGACTCTTTGCGGCGGCCCGTGCCCAGAAACCAAGACTTTGTGCCCACTATGGGCGTACCCGTAGAACTCAACGTTCCTCCTAGACTTGACACCACGCTGGCTTGCTCCCTACTCGACTAAGGAAGGCAACGCAACGCGCGGAAAGACCCAACGGACCGACTGACCTCGGGACTGGAATACTGCAGGTTGTTACACCTACCAGAACAACAATCCCAGAAAATTACTACGCGCTTGTTAAAGCGCCATCGGCTGCGGCTTCTGCCCGGCGTGCCGCGCCAAGCCAGCAGCATCCCGGTAGATACGCAGCTTCTTCGCTCGCCGCGCGCGCAACTTGTTCTTCGGCAGCATACCGAGAACCGCCTCGCGAATCATCCAGTCGGCCTTGTTTACACGCAATCTCTTCGCCGGCACTTCCTTCAAGCCGCCCGGGTACCCGCTGTGCGAGTAATACACTTTCTGCTCGACCTTGTTGCCGGTCATGCGAACCCTGTCCGCATTGATGACCACGACGTGGTCACCAGAATCCAGGTACGGCGTGAAACTCGGCTTATCCTTACCCATCAGCATCCGCGCGATTTTCGTCGCGAGCCGGCCCAAAACCTGATTGGTGGCGTCTACCACAAACCAATCCGCGCCCACTTTGAGCGCTTCCGCTTCCACTCCCTTAGCTACATACGTGCGCATTGCCCTTAGTCACACCTTTCCCTGTAGAGACAAACGCTAATGTTAGAGGATGCCTAGCTTTCTGTCAACGAAGTTCCGGCCGGAAGGGCAGCGAGGATATTGACGACGGTTTTGCCCCTTGTATGGTTTGGGTATGCACTTCGCCTTCGCTTCTCGTGTTCGTCTTTCTCGTTGAAGCCGCTGAGTGTTTCGACGTCCCCGATTTTCTTTTGTTTGTTGTAGCTTTCCGAGTCATTCTAGGCGTGCATTTCAATGTCAGGAGACAGTCACAGATGAGCAAGATACTGACCGAAGTACTGGAATCAAACGCGAAATACAGCGCGGAATTCACGGAGAAGGGCAAACTCGCGATGCCGCCTGCGAGGCGATTCGCGATCCTGACGTGTATGGACGCGCGACTGGACCCAGCGAAGTTTGCGGGCTTGGCGGAGGGCGACGCGCACGTGATCCGCAACGCCGGCGGGCGCGCCAGCGACGATGCCATACGCTCGCTGGTAATCAGCTACAAGCTGCTGGGGACCCAGGAATTCTTTGTGATCCACCACACCGAGTGCGGAATGCTGTATTTCACGAATGACGTGATGCGCGGACTGCTGGCTTCCAGTCTGGAAACGGCGCAACTGACGGCCGACGGGTTCAAGGATGTGGGCAAGGGTCCAGGGTCGCGGGAGGGTGAATATATCGACTGGCTTACGTTCAAGGATCAGAAGCAGGCGGTGCTGGATGATGTTGCGCGGATTAAGACACATCCGCTGGTGCCGGGGACGATTCCGGTGCACGGGTATATTTATGACGTGAAGACGGGGAAGCTGATGGAAGTGGAAGGGGCCAAGGCGGTGGGCGCGGCGGGGTAGATCTGCACGACGCTTCGAGAACCTGGGGGAGGCTCCACCGTCAGGTCTCGGCAAACTGCAGTGCTATGCCTCTACAAGTTTCAACTAGATGTTTACGGTGGGTAGGAAGGTTGGGGACTTCCTGACTCGTGTGGCTTGTTCGAAGGCGTAGGCCAGGCGAATCAGGACGGGCTCGCTCCAAGCGCGGCCGAAGAAGGAAATTCCGACCGGCAGCCCGTTAGTGAATCCGGCGGGCACGGTGATGTTGGGATAGCCAGCTACAGCTGCGGCGCCGGAACTGCCGCCGCTAAAAGAATCGCCGTTGATGTGATCCGTGAGCCAGGCGGGACCGCCGGTGGGTCCGATCAAGGCATCGAGGTTGTTTTTGTCCATCGTGGCGTCAATGCCCTCTTTACGCGCCAACTGATGATTTTTCGCTAGTGCGTCCACATACTCCTGCGTGGTTAGCGGACCCTTCTCCTGAGCCTTCAAGAATGTGTCCTGTCCGAAGTAGGGCATTTCTTTTTCGCGATTGCGCTCGTTGAAGTCGATGATGTCCTGCAGTGTTTTCACGGGCGCATTTGGACCGAGGCGCGCCAGATAGGCATTGAGATCGGCTTTCAGCTCGTACAGGAGCACGGTAAGTTCCGAATCGCCGAATTTGCCAGCGGTCTCGATGGGTGCAGGATCGATGAGGATGGCGCCTTGCTTCTTCAGAGTGTCGAGGGCGTCTTCCATAATTTTGTCGACTTTCTCACTGAAGCCAAACGTTTTCCGCACCACGCCGATGCGCGCGCCGCGCAAGCCGTCCTCTTTCAGGAATTGTGTGTAGTCGGTGTAGGAATGCTCGCGGCTGTCGGAGGTCGCGGCGTCCTGCTCATCGATTCCGGTAAGCGCGCCGAGAACCATGGCCGCGTCGCGGACGGTGCGACACATCGGTCCGGCGCCGTCCTGGCTGTGCGAAATGGGAATGATGCCGGTGCGGCTGACCAAGCCTACGGTGGGTTTGATACCGACGAGACCGTTGCTCGACGACGGGCACACGATCGATCCATTCGTCTCTGTACCGATGGCCGCAACGCACAGGTTGGCGGAGACTGCGGCTCCGGAGCCAGAACTTGAGCCGCAAGGGTTGCGATCCAACGCGTACGGATTTTTGGTTTGCCCACCGCGCCCGCTCCAGCCGCTCGTAGAGTGGTCCGATCGAATATTGGCCCACTCGCTCAAATTCGTTTTCCCCAAGATGATGGCACCCGCTTCGCGGAGTTTTTGCGCGACCGCGGCATCTTTTGACGGCTTGGAGCCGAGCAGAGCGAGCGATCCCGCGGTGGTCATCATTTTGTCGCCGGTGTCAATATTGTCTTTGATCAGCACGGGAATGCCGTGGAGCGGGCCGCGCACGCCTTTATCTTTGCGCTCTTTGTCGAGACCCTCCGCTATGGCGAGAACGTCTGGATTCAGTTCGATCACGGCGTTGATCGCGGGGCCCTGTTTGTCGATCTGATCGATGCGCGCCAGATATTTCTCGACCAGGGAGCGGGCGCTGTACTTGCCCGATTTCATGGCCTCTTGCAAGTCGGTGATGGTGGTTTCGTCGAGTTCGAAGGAGGGAATGTCTGCGGGCTGGGCGGCCGAGGAGTGCGCCCGAGTGGCCACTGGCTCAACAAAAGCTGCCGCCGCAGTAGCGACGCTCGCAAGTAAACTAGCGCGCAAGAATTCGCGACGCGTTGGAACGTCGGGACCTTGCCAGGGCGTCATGTCACGCCCACTTTCAAGAAGTTCCGTCGTCGGCTGGCCAGAAATAGGTGTCGGCTCTTGCTTCATCTTGAGGTTTCCGTCCGTTTGTGAATGCACAGACTGTGCCGACAGATAGTAAGCCAAACACGGCGTCAAAGTCAGGATTTTGAAACTGGCGTGAAGCTGTGGCGGGATTCTTCCAGGTTGCGTGACATTCCACCCGCGTAAAAGCAGGCGCGCGTCCCCTTGGCGACCGCTGGGAGGCTCAGCGGCTATCGCCCCCGTGCGGTGATCCTACGTTCAGGCGGTTTCAGCAACTGCGGAGGCGAGTTGCGTGGAATGCCGCGGCGCGTTGCGAGTCGAGAGGAGCAGCATAGCCGCGACCAGACAAAGTCCCCCGGAGAGCCAGAAGGCGTCACGGTAGTCGCCGAGGTAGGTGCGTATCGTGCCAGCGGTCAGGGCTGCGAGCGATGCTCCCAGTTGGTGCGCAGCGCCGATCCATCCGTAGACGACGCCTACGTTTTCCTTGCCTAAGGTGTTCGCGGTGAGCCGCACCGTGGGCGGGACCGTGGCGACCCAGTCCAGTCCGTAAAAAACGGCGAAGAACGAGAGCCCGCTTGCGGGATGAGCGAGAGAATATGGGAGAAACAGGAGTGACAGTCCGCGCAGCGCGTAGTACCAGAACAGCAGATAGTGGCTGTTGAAGCGGTCGGTCAGCCAACCCGAGAACGTCGTTCCCGCTAAGTCAAAAATGCCCATGACGGCGAGGAGGCCGGCGGCTCGGATTTCCGGAATGCCGTGATCCATGCACGCGGGGATGAGGTGCGTGCCAATCAAGCCGTTGGTGCTGGCGCCGCAGACGAAAAACGATCCCGCAAGAATCCAGAATTCCCGCAATTTCGCGGCCCTCACGAGCCCGCGCAGGGGCCGCGAGCCGTGGGCATCGACACGGTCATCGCGAAATCGGGCGTAGCAAAAATGAGCCTATACCGAAGCTTTCGCTCGAAAGATGACTTGATTGCGGCTTGCCTGGAACAGCGAGATCAGACTTATTGGCAATGGTTTGACGGCGTGGTCGCGCAACATCCGGGTGACCCGCGCGAGCAGCTTCGCGGCGTGATCCGCGGGATTGCGAAGCGCACCTCGACACCCGGGTATCGCGGTTGCTTTTTTCTCAACACCGCGAGCGACCACGCGGATGCATCGCATCCCGGCCGGAAACTTGCGGTCCGTCACAAGGAGGCGCTGGCCTCCCGCTTGTTGAAGATTTGCCGTCAATTGGATGCGCGCGACCCCGTGGCGCTCTCGCGGCAACTGGTTCTGCTCATCAATGGAGCGCAAGCCACCGCGGGCATGCTGGGCAAGAAAACGCAGATGGAATTAGTTAGAGCAGCCGAGCTGTTGATTGAAAGCGGGAGCTAAAGAAGTATCGCTGTTCAGCCACACGGAATTCTAGGGGCGTCTCTTGGAGGTCTCGCCTTCCTCTTCTATGCCCATTTCTTTCGGAACCTCATGTGGGTTCGCTGGCCATTCCCACGAAGAAACTCAGGTACAATTATTGAGGGTTATCGAGGAAGGGTCTGAGTGATTCACCGCTACGTCTTTCACAATGACGAACTGAAGCCGGTTGAGAAGGTACGGCTTTCGCCAGGACAAGCCGGGTTGATCTGCGGCTGGGGCATATTCACTACGATGCGGATCGCGCGCGGCGAAGCATTCGCTTACGAGCGGCACTGGCGACGATTGGAAAAGGACGCCGGGATAACCCACATTCCCATGCCTCACACAGGTCCGAAGGTGCGTGTGCACCTCCACGAAGTGATTCGCGCCAACAAGGTCCTTGATGGATGCGTCCGGATCTATTTGATCTATAACAACGTCGGCTTCTGGCAGAGCGAAGAGGAGCGCCCGCAAACGGACCTGATCATTTACTCCGCGCCGCTGCCGGAGTATCGAGAGCCTATTCGCCTGGGGCTGCAGGAGCACGGGCGACATGCCGCATCTCCGTTGGCCGGCGTAAAGAGCACGTCGTGGCTACCTAATGTCTGGGCTGTGGGTGAAGCACAACGCCAAGGATTGGACGAAGTCGTCCTGCTGAACGAGCGTGGAGAAATCGCGGAATGCACTGCGGCAAATATCTTTGCGGTGAAGAACGGCAAGGTCTATACGCCACCCCTCAACTCCGGATGCCTGGAGGGTGTCACCCGCGGGATTCTGTTTGAGATTGCGCCGGAAGCAGGTGTTGCAGTTATCGAGCAAACGCTGCGTCCTGAGGACCTTTATTCTGCCGACGAGGTATTCATTTCATCCACGAACCGCAACTTGCTTGGCGTGGGCGAAATCTCCGGACGGGCGATCGCGAAGGCTCCGGGTCCGGTGACCCGGCAACTGGACGAGCTTTTCGATACGCACGTCGCGGACTACGTTACCCGCCGCCTGGCCGCTGCCACGCGCTAGAACCAGTGTAGTCTGTACTTCCCTTCGTCAAGGGTTGTACTGCTTCAGCCAATCCTGCACTTCCTTGAAGACGTCGCGGCGTTGCTCGGCGAGCCGGGGAAAATGCGGCGCTCCCGGATACGTCACCATGCGGACGGTCTTTCCGCGCTCGGCGAGCAAAACATAGTATTCGCGACCTTGAAACGCCGGAACGCGCAGGTCGGCTTCGCCGTGCAGGATCAGCAGCGGCGTGGTCACTTGATCGACGTGCATGACCGCGGAAAACTGCAGCATCGGCGTGGCATCTTTCTCCTGTAATCTCGCGTCGTAGTCGACCTGCCAGATGTCGCTGGTGGGGATGAAGCTGAGCCAATCGGTTATGCCCGCGCCTTCGATGGCGGCGCGATAGCGGTGGGTCTGCGTCACCGTCCATGAAGTCATGAATCCACCGGCGCTCCAGCCAAAGATGGCCAGCCGGCTGGGATCGGCCCAGCCCTGTGCGATGGCGAAATCGGTGGCGCTGTCCACGTCGCTATAGGCGCGATCGCCGAAATGCTGATAGATGGCAACTAAAAAATCGGCGCCATAGCCGGTGGAACCGCGGTACTCAGGCTGCAACACGACATATCCCATGCTGGAAATGAGTCGGGAGAAGAGATCGAATCGGAATTCGTCATTGGCCTCGGGTCCTCCGTGTGGGAGAACCAGGAACGGATATTTTTTCCCGGCGGTATAGTCGGCGGGGAATGTGACGATGCCTTCGAGCTTTGTGCCGTCTTTTGCGGTCCACTGCACGACCTTTGCTTCGCCGAGATTCACGTTGGCCAGGGTGTCGTCGCCCTCGTGCGTGATTTTGCGCAATTCGGCGCCGCGAACCACGGCGATATTGTCGGCGTGGTATGGATCGCTGACGTTGAACGCCAGGACTGCGGGTGCTGACGCTATCGCTGCAGCGACGGGAAGGCCGACGATGACACCATCCGGCCAGCGGTACGCCGGTTCGAGCTTTCCGGCGCGATAGGTGTCCACTTCGGAGAAAACACCTTTGTGCATCTCCACCCAAACAGTGCCGCGCGGATCACCCGCGACGGTTACTGCGGTGCCGAGCAGGTTGGGGGTGCGATCGACCGCGGGTCCACCGCCAATCGGCACCGTCCAAATGTGCTCCGGAGTGAGTACTGGCGTGCTGGTGCTGGCGAAGACGAGTTCCTGGCCGCCTTGCGCCCAGGCGATGCCGCTGGTTCCATTAGGGATTTCAGCGAGGCGCCGTGTCCCGCCGGCACTGCAGACGTCTACAAAGGAATGTAAGTCGTGATGACCCAACTTTTGCCACTGCGTGATCACGGCGATCTGTGAGCCGTCTGCCGACCAGGCGATATCGGTGATGTCTTTCAACGTTGGGCACCACCAGCCGCCGCCGGTCCCGCTCGCGCCCACAACATACAAACTCGTTTCGTCGTTCTCGGCGACGGTGTGCACCTGCGCCAGCGGATCTTTCTTGCGCGGGTCGGCCAATACTGCAAAGCGCGTTCCATCGGGCGAGATGATAGCCGAGTGAACACCGGAAGCTAGCGCCAGGATTTGCGTTGGTCCTCCCTCGGACAGCGGGATGATGGCAAGTTGCGGTAGTTGGCCAACCGGCTCGGTTCCGTAGAGCGCGCGGCCATCTTTCGTGAAGCCCGATGGCTCGAAGTGCTCGGGCAAGTCCAGCTTCCGGGCGTTCTCACCGGAGGCGTCCATGAGGCGCCAATCGTGCTTATTTACGGGACCGCTGGTGCCATCATAGAGGACTTGATACAGAATGCTATTTCCATCCGGGGAGATCGCGACTGCCCTCGCCCGGTGCATTGCCGAATAGTCGTCGGTATTGAACGGATGCTTGTCGGCCGCCGAAACGACCGGGGCAATCCCCGCGATTCCGCAAATTAGTCCAAACACCACAGTCGCAACTAAAACGATCGATGGGTTCATCGGGCTTTCCACTCCTGATTGAATCGTTGCCTGCTCGAACGCCTTCCGGAATCCGGAGTCAGACGCTATCACATGGCCGGGTAATCAGACTATTTGTGCGTTTGGTTGCGTCTTTGGTAGGCGGAAATACTTGGATCGTTGGGAGGACTGAAGTTAGGTTTGCGAAGCCGGGCGGTTATGGCAGCGTCATGCTTTCGAGCGTGTTGCGATCCACTTTCCGGCGCATGGCCGCATCTTCTGCATCATCGGAAAAGGCGGCTTCCAAGAGCTTCCAATCTTTTCGCAATTCGGGTTCCGAAGTCTTCGAAGCGCGTCCACCCCGCAACTGTTCGCGCAGTCGCGCAACCAGGACTTCTTGCATGACTTCAGGGGGCGCGTCGTTGCTTAGAACGCTTTCGCGCGTGATGCCAAACTCGATCAGAGCGTCGCCATCGCGCACCTGCAAAACCGGCCGGCCATTTTCGTCGAGACGCAGTTGGGCGCCGTCCAAGAGATGGTGCCAGGAAGCTTCCTCGCGTCGAGGTCCTGCATCGCCTTTGGCCCGTATTACCTCCTCGAGGCCCTTTTGATACGCACGCCGTTCCTGCGAGCTCAGCGGAGACTGCAACCCGTCATCCGCCGAAAACACGAGCGCGTCCTGTGGCGGGCTGAAGCGCCCTCCGGCCACATAGGCGGCGGCGAATCCGCCAGCGACGAACGGATGCAAAGCAAGTAGCGGCAATTCGTATTTTTTTGCCTTGAAGACCGACTCGACCACACCGCGCACCGGCCTGCTTCTGCGAATGGTCCCTGGCACCTGAGGAATCACAAAAGCCGTGAATAGCAGCTCGGGATTACGCTTGCTGAACTGCACCAGCGATTTTGCAACATGTTTGGGAGTAGAGACATCCAGGTCGGCAATGATTGCTCGCTTGATCGCTTTCGGATAATAGAAGTTGACGGCCTCGCGCACAAAGTCGGCGCAGTTGCGCGAGACCAGTTTGTAGGCTTCGCGATTGGGCCGCGCATTGTACTGCGTGATGAATTTGTCGTCCTGCGCCGCCGACGTCTCGATTTGAAATCCATACAAGGTTCGGTCGTAGGCCGATCCAACTAGCTCATACCAATCGCCGCCGGGCGTTTCTCCGGAAGGCCCATCGGGGACGATATCTTTCAGGAATTTACGCCGGTAGCGATCGCGCAGGGCTGCTTCCAGTTTGTTGTCTGCAAACAGCGGCACGTGTTCAGGCTTCTCGACAGCGTAAAGATATGGGTATAGAGGGACGGCAATCCAGTCGTATCCGGCGACGCGGTGATAGCGGCTCAAAACCACACCGACTTCACCAGGTTGGCAACGCCGGAGTATGGTCGGCGAGGCGGCGCACACCCGGCTCAAATAGACGGCGGCATGGCCGGTTCCAGCAAAGGCGCCGTCGTAGCTGTAAGGCTCCTCAAGCAGGACGGCAACGTCGGCACGCGCGCCCGGCGCCGCCCAGACCAGCAGAGCCAAGCCCCAGATGAGTCTCGTTAGCTTCATAGAGTAACGTTAGCAGCAGGGTCTGCCCCTGCAACTTAGAACCCATGTAGACTATGCGAGGTTGCAACCCTGTACCTAAGTACATGAAAATAAAAGAGAAAGCTGGGTTTCGGATGAGAGGTAAGGGAGATCGTTCGAGGCAAATCGATCGCGAAGATCTTACTCGATTGCGGGCATTAGTTCCATACGTACTAAAACTTAAACTATCAACGCTCGGAGTTCGGCCGTGTATGGCATCTGTTGAGCAGTGACACTACCCTTGAGTTCTGCGGCGTCCAAAAATCTCCAAAATCATAGGTATAGTACTCATGTTTAAAGATTTGTGCCTATTTTAAACCCACTTTACTATTGCATATATGCCCCGTGATTGGCATAAATACACGCAACGTTGCTTCGCGGGCGGCAACGCGTCCCCCAGGCTGGGTCTCGCATCTGTGTACAATAGGGGTGTACTTGGTGCGACTTGGCTTCCGGAACAAAGCGGGATTCCATGAATGTCCGCAGTGCAAGAGCCGTTCCGTTTGGAAAGCCGATCCGTACGGCACCCTCGAAGAAACGCTCCATCGCTTCCTGAGACTTTCACCCTACCGCTGCGCGCGTTGCGACCGGCGCTTCATGGACTCCAAGATTCCGGCTTCCGATGCCCCGCCGCATTTAGTACGGCGATGGCTCTCTCGGGCTTCGCGCCTGCTACACCGCACTCCGCTCGACGAAGCACTCAAACGATATTCCATTTTTGAGCAGCCGGTGCCTGAGCGGGCCGGGCGTTCCACTTCACAACAACGAACTGATCGCTCGCCGAGCCGATCGCGGTCTGCGGGCATGGAAGCCAACGGTCTTGGCGAAAAAAGCGGCCTGCGCGTCTAAGACCTGCTCGCGACTCTGAACAGGCACGCTTCGATCGAAGCAATTCGCAAGTGGCGGATCGCCACAATTGTTCTGAGCCACCCGATTCTTCGCCCCTCGCGTGCTACAATCCCGCCGTTCGTCACCCATGCCTGACACCGTTCCAAATTTAGCGGAGACCGTGCTCGAGGTGGTCTCTCCAGACGGCGCGCGGCGTTATGTCCGCGTGACCCAGATGCCCTTCCTGATCGGGCGTGGCGCGGAAACCGGCAATCACTTGCAGCTCGCCGATCGGCGTATTTCCCGGAACTGCGCGGCAATCGTCACCGAGGCGAACAAGTACTATATCGAAGATCGCGGTCAGCGCCGCGGACTGTTCGTTAACGGAGAGAAAATAGAGAGCCGTGAATTGCAGGACGGCGATTCCATTACCTTTGGTCTCGATGATTCCTACGAAATTATTTACCGTTCTGCTGCAAATGCCAGCACCGACTCCCTTCCTCATCTACTGACCCGCATCGAACACATCACAAGCTCGGAGCCCGGCAGCGGCGGACTTCGCAAGTTGAATCTGCTCTTGGAAGCAACGACGCTGCTGCACTCGCAACTACCGCTCGATACCGTTCTCGGGCACATGCTTGATCACGCCGTTTCCGTCACCGACGCGGACCGCGGGCTACTCCTGGAAGCCGATGACAAGGGCACTCTGAAAGTGCGCCTGGCCCGGCGAAGCGGCGGAATGCGTCTCCCGCCGGAAAGCCTGTCGCCGAGTCAAACGGCAATTCAGCTTGCGTTGCGCAGACAATCCGCGGTCATCACCGAAGATCTGGCGCAAGCCGACATGGACTTGCAAGCCGCGCAAAGCATCGTCGCGCAACGCCTACGCGCGGTCGTCGTCATTCCGCTTTATGCCATGTCGCGCGCCAATACCGATCAGTCCCTGATCAATATCAAGCGCGGCGATTTTCTTGGCGTTCTCTACTTGGATTCTCGGCGCCCTGCGGCATTCTCGAAGCTCGACCGCCAGATTCTGGATGCTCTCGCCGCCGACGCCGCAAGCATTCTCGACAATGCCCGCCTGGTCGAACGCGAGCGCGAGCGCCAGCGTCTCGAGCAGGAAATCGGCATTGCCCGCGACATTCAGCAAGCTCTCCTGCCGAAGAATTTTCGCGACTATCCCCACCTGTCTGTCTCCGGCATCAATTTCCCGTGCCTGGCCGTAGGCGGCGATTATTTTGACGTCTTTTCGCTTGGCGACACGCGCACCGCGTTCCTCTTGGCAGATGTGTCCGGTAAGGGGCTAGGCGCGGCGCTATGTACCAATTTGTTGCAAGGGGCGCTCTCCGGCATGACCCTCGGCACCGATCCCGCGCGAGTGTTCAATCACGTCAACCGTTTTCTGTGCGATCACTCGGAGATCGGGCGTTACGCCACAATGTTTTTCGGAATCCTCGACGAGCAGGGACACCTCGAATACATCAACGCTGGCCACCCTTCTCCGTTTCTGATTCGTCGCGGCGTCGCTGAGGATGTTTTCACCGAGGGTTCGTATCCGGTGGGCTTGGTTCCCGAAGCGGAATATACGGCCGTATGCCTCAAGCTCGAACCCGGCGACACTCTGGTGCTGTTCAGCGATGGCGTCACCGAGGCTATGGATCCCGCCGAGCAACTTTTCGGTGTCCCGCGCCTTCGCGATGTACTTACAGGCCACATGCAGACGCCACTCGAGGAGCTCCAGCAAATCGTCCTGCAATCGGTGGAGAATTTCGCGCACGGCGCGAGCCAGGCGGACGACCTCACGCTACTGCTCGTTCGCTATCGCGCTACCGCCACCACCACGGATACCGACCCGCCGATACAGGCCGCTTCCGCAAGCGCTCCATAGCGCTTTTCTGATCGGGTGTTACCACACGAGCTTTGATGTTTTGTCGCGTCATGCTATATAGGTAGTCTCTTACTTCTTACGGCAGTAGTAGTGGGTTACTCTTTACCCTTGCTCGTATCTGCGCCAAGTCCCAGGGCGCATGTGGCTGATTCAACCTTATCTCGCCATCAAACTTGCGTTCGACCGGAGATCAAGCGCACGTACGGGTGCTAGATGGGAAAGACGGAAAACAACGTTGCCGGCGTAGATCGATCACCAAGTGGCGAGCGGGATGCCGCCGAGACTCGAAGCAATCAGTGGGCTGAATCCACGCAGCAGGATCTTAAGTTCGCCTTGCGTTCGCTGCGAAAAAGTCCGGGCTTCGCCGCCGTCGCCATATTGACGCTAGCGTTGGGCATCGGCGTCAACGCAGCAATATTTCAGTTGATCGATTCGGTGCGTCTCCGCAGCCTGCCGGTCGCAGACCCGCAAACACTGGTTAGCGTGCAGATTAAGGGCGGGAACCCGACGGTCGGCATCCACAGAACTCCCGCCACCCTCAGCCTCGCCCTCTTTCAACAAGTCCGTAAACAACAGCTCCCTTTATCCGGCGTATTCGCCTGGCTCGAGCATGATTTTCGCTTGCGACGGGGTGTGCAACAAATTCGCATACCCGGCTTGTGGGTGAGCGGAGACACGTTCACAACGCTCGGCGTCGTGCCCGTTAAAGGGAGGCTTCTTTCCGCCGAAGACGACCGTCCAGGTTGCGGAACGTCGGGCGTAGTTCTCAGCTATTCGTTTTGGCAAAGCGAATTCGGCGGCCAGGATACCGTCATTGGCAGCACGGTCTTTGTGGACGATCATCTGACTCAAGTGATCGGAGTCACGCCGCCCGGCTTCTTCGGTTTGGAAGTTGGCAAGACGTTCGATCTCGCCCTGCCCTTTTGCTCTTATGTCGCATTCCACCCGGAAGATGTTTACTTCGCCAGACGTGACTTCTTGGCTTTCTCCGTGATGGGACGCTTGCAACTCGGCTGGAGCGCCGAGCACGCATCCGCGCAATTGGAATCCATGAGCCCCGGGATCATGGAGGCGACCCTGCTGGATGGCTACAACGCGCCGGTGCTGGATCGCTATCGCCAATTTCAATTGGCGGCGTATCCCGCTTCGAACGGCATCAGCTCGCTTCGTGAAAAGTACGATACCTCGTTGTGTCTACTGTTGGGAATTACCGCGCTGGTGTTGTTGATCGCGTGCGCGAATTTGGCCAATCTAATGCTGGCTCGGGCGAGCGCGCGGGAAAAAGACATGGCCGTGCGCGCCGCGCTGGGCGCATCGCGCTGGCGTCTTATACGTCAATTGCTCGCGGAAGGGTTGGTACTGGCGGCCGGAGGGGCGATCTTGGGCTCCGTTGTGGCCCTGGCGTTCAGCCGAACCATCGTTTGGCTCCTCCGCGCCCAGGATCCCACACTGCGACTCGATTTGGGCCTGGATTGGCGCGCTCTGGCGTTCACCGGCACGATCGCGCTGGCCACGTGCGCACTGTTCGATCTCGTTCCGGCGCTGCGATCTTCGCGAACGACCCCGACCGTGGCCTTGAAGTCGGGGAGTCGCGGAACGACCGCGGGACGCGAACGCTTCTCCTTCCAACGCACCTTAGTGGTTTCACAAATCGCCATTTCGATGGTGCTGCTGGTGAGCGCTCTGCTGTTTGTGCGCAGCTTTCGAAATTTGATGGCCCTGGACCCTGGCTTTAGACAGCAGGGTATTCTCGTCGGCTTCATCAACATGACGCATCTAAAGCTGTCTGAGGAAAACTACGAAGCGGTGCTGCGCGACCTTGTGGAGCAATTGCGTTCGATTCCCGGCGTCGAATCGGTGGCCACCTCGATGCATGTCCCGCTGGATGGCAGCACTTGGTCACTCGGGGTGCGCGCCGGTGATTCGGAGGGCTCGTCGGCGTTCACCTGGGTAAGTCCCGGATATTTCCAGACGATGGGCGTTCCCATTCTTGCAGGACGTGATTTCAACGATCGCGACACCCGGAGGTCCCCTTGCGTGGTCATCGTCAATCAGACGCTGGTCTCGAGATTTCTGAGCGGCGCGAATCCGGTCGGGCAGACACTGCACACCGCTCCGGAACCCGGCTACCCGCCAATGCAGTGCGAGATCATCGGCGTGACGAAAGACACGAAATATTCGGGCCTGCGGGAGGCAATCCCTCCGGAGACGTTCGGAACCGTGTCACAATTTCCGCTTGGAGAATCAGCGACGTTCGTGTTCCTTCATTACTCCTCTTCTTCGCAGATGGTTTCGCAGGCGCAGGCCAAGGTCGCGCGGTTCAATCCTGGAATTGAAACGGAATTCCGGCTATTCCGAAACAACATCCAGAAGGGCATGGTGCAGGAACGCACCATGGCCTTTCTTTCCGGCGCTTTTGGCACGTTGGCGATACTACTCACAACCATTGGGCTGTACGGAGTCATTTCTTACATCGTGGCGATGCGCAGGAACGAAATTGGGATCCGCATGGCTCTCGGCGCCAGCGGCGCTCATGTTGTCGGCATCATTGCCCGGCAGACGCTGTGGATGCTGGCGGCCGGCATCGGATTGGGCGTACTTCTGTCGCTAGCAGCAACGCGCGGCGCGAGTTCGCTGCTGTTCGGACTTCAACCCAATGACGGGTTCTCGGTGCTCGCAGCCGCCCTTTTTCTGGTTGTGGTGGGTCTGGCTGCCGGCTACCTGCCCGCACGACGCGCTTCTCGAATGGACCCCTCGAGCGCGATCCGCTATGAGTAGTTGCCACGCTTGACTCGTCGCCGCGACGGTTGATCTTCCCGCACACCTATTAAATTGAGGTGGCCGCGCGTCACTCTTCGGAGTTACGTTGTCTCGGTAGGCGAAAATTTCCGACCCGAAGCTCTCGAGATCCTGAATGCCCGAGGACGCCTCTCGAAGTCCGCAAAATATTAATCCGTGGCTCATTGCCGTGGCCGTCATGCTCAGCACGTTCATGGAGGTGCTGGATACCACGGTTGTCAACGTTTCGCTACCTCACATCGCCGGCAGTTTGTCGGCCACCATCGACGAAGCCACATGGACGCTGACCTCGTACCTGGTTGCCAACGCCATCATTCTTCCGCTCACCGGGTGGCTCTCGAATTTCTTTGGTCGCAAACGCATGCTCATGATGTCGGTCACCGGCTTCACGATCGCCTCTTTTTTGTGTGGCCTCGCTCCCACGTTGCCGTTCCTCGTCGTTTGCCGTGTGATTCAAGGAGCGTGCGGCGGGGGCCTGCAACCCATTTCTCAAGCCATTTTACTGGAATCGTTCCCGGCGGAAGATCGCGGCAAAGCCATGGGCTTCTGGGGTCTCGGCATCGTCGTTGCGCCTTTGCTCGGCCCGGTTCTCGGCGGTTGGCTGACCGACAGTTACAGTTGGCGTTGGGTGTTTTACATCAACGTTCCCGTCGGGATCGCTTCGATCGTCATGACGCGGGTGTTCGTGTTCGATCCTCACTATATTCGCCGGCTGTCTTCGAGGATCGACTACTGGGGTATTGGGATGCTTGCGCTTGGAATCGGAGGCTTGCAAATCGTCTTGGATAAGGGACAGGAAAAAGATTGGTTTTCAACGCCGTGGATCACCGCCACGGCGATCATCGCCGCGATCTCGCTGGTCGTCTTTGCTTTCCATGAGCTGAACATCGCCGACCCGGTCGTCCATCTTCGCGTTTTCAAGGATCGTAACTACTCCACGGGCGTTTTCTTGATGTCCATGCTGGGCGTCGGCCTCTACGGCACCACGGTCATGATTCCGCTGGTGCTTCAGACGCTGCTCGGCTATCCGGCTCTGCGCGCGGGCATCGCAATGGCGCCTCGCGGCCTGGGCTCCTTCATTGCCATGCCGCTGGTTGGGTTGATCATGGGCAAATTCGATCCACGAAAGCTGCTGACGCTGGGCATGGTCGTCTGCGCCATAACTCTGTTTCAATTCTCCGATCTGAATCTACACGCCGGATACTGGGACTTCTTCTGGCCGCAGCTGGAAATGGGACTTTCCCTTGGCTTCGTCTTCGTTCCGCTGACGACCATCACGATGGCGCTGGTTCCAAAAGAAACCATGGGCAACGCCACCAGCTTGTTCAATCTGGTTCGAAATCTTGGTGGCAGCATCGGCATTTCCGCTGTGAACACCATTCAGCTTCGCCGCGCCCAGATGGACATCAACGTTCTCGGCGCCCACGTAAATCCCTACAGCGCCAGCGCACGGCAAATGCTCGGCGGGCTTCAGCAGATGTTCATGAGCCGTGGAGGTGACGCGGTCGCCGCCGCCCATCAGGCCAGAGAGATGGTCTTCCGAATGATCGAAGCGCAAGCCAACATGATTTCCTACAACACCGTTTTTCGGATGCTTGGTGGCATGTTCATGTTGCTGGTGCCCTTCATATTCCTCATGCGCAGACCAGGGTCAAAGGCCGGTCCAGTAGCCATGCATTGATCAATTTCATGCCGCAGTGACTTGCGCCGCAATTGATTCCGAATTTTTCCCGTGTGAGTTCCACGGGCGAACCGATGACCGGCCGTCAGCCTACGAGTAGTGCGTCCAGGAACCCTCTCTGCAAGGAGCATCGCTCCGGTCATGGTGTTTCGCCAAGTAGCGCACGCTTGTGCGCGACCCTGCTGCTTTGCGCCTCTAGCACGGCGGCACAGACCAGCGTGGTCACGCAGCACTACGACATAACCCGCACCTGAGGGCTCCGCGGCGATCAGCTTTGCCTCAGGATTCTCCGCGGCGGGCATGCACTTCAATGGGCACACCAAGCTGAATGGCATGCGCCTGCAAATGACCGACCGCACCACCACCTACCAAGCAGGCAGCGCTTACTGGACGACGCCGGTGAACGTGCAGTCCTTCACCAATGACTTCACCTTCCAGCTGACCAACCCAATCGGCAACGGCATCACATTTACGATGCAGAACGCAGCCATGACGGCGCTCGGCCCGGTCGGGGGAGGACTCGGATATGGTCCGGACTCGCCGGGTGGCTCGCCAAGCATCGCCAAAAGCGTGGCCATCAAGTTCGATCTGGTGAACAACGCCGGGGAAGGGCCGAACTCCGTTGGTCTGTACACCAAGGGCGCGTCACCCATCGTGCCGGCGACCACCCTGGGCGGAGGTGTGAACCTCCACAGCGGCGATGTCATGCAGGTGCATATGAACTACGACGGCGCGACATTAACCTTAACGATCACCGACACCACCAATAGCGGTGACACGTTCACGACCTCGTGGCCTATCAATATTCCGTCCACCGTCGGCGGCAATAGTGCGTTGGTCGGCTTCACCGGAGCGACCGGAGTTTCAACCGCGATTCAAGAAATCCCCACCTGGACCTCCAGCAGCTCGGCCTCCGTACCGAAGACACCGGTGGTCTATCAGACCGCGAACTTGCCGGCGACTAGCTCTGGCCCGACCTTCCGCCAATTCACCTGGACCGGCTTCCCAGATACCACCGGCACGATCCTCGATGCCACCAAGGTGGGAGACGACGTAACCTTAACCATCCATGTCGCCACTGCCGGAACGTATGACATCAAGGTTTCCGCCAAGGGCCTCAACACGCGAGGCATCTGGCAGCTAGCCATCAATGGAGCTGGCTTCGGCGTGCCGCAAGACGAATACCGAAACAGCGCCTCGGCAGGAGCCTATGTCGTCTTCGATTTAGGTAACTTCAACTTTGCCGCGGCCGCGAACTATGCACTCAAATTCACGGTAACCGGGAAGAATGGCGCCAGCACGGGTTACTCGATCTCATTTGACGACTTCACGCTAACCCCCCAGTAAGATTCGCGGATTGCGCATCGGATTCTCTATCTTCCCTTTGCATCCGGCCCCCGCAACACCAAGCAAGTGGAACTCGCTTTCGCAATCGCTCGCCCATTTTCGTCGGCGATTTCGCACTCCACGTAACCCACGGTCTTGCCTCGTCGTACGATCTTGCCTTCCGCGCGCAGCTTCGCTTTCCACACAGGCCGGAAGAAATTAATCTTTAGCTCCACGGTGGTGAACGATTCGGTGGACGCTAGCGTGCTGTTGAACGCGACGCCCATCGCCGCGTCTGCAATATCACACAGAATTCCTCCATGCAGCGTTCCCATCGGATTCGCGTGCTGCGGTCCGGCCTCCAACGTCACCACCGCTCGGCCGTCGCCCGCTTCGATGATCTTGAAGCCAATCAGCTCCCCGACCGGCATTCCTTCGCGCCCAACGGCGATCAGCGGATGCTCGCCTTTCGAATTTTTCGTCATGCCGCTCTCCTCTGTCACCTGGTTTTCCTCTCACGAAAATTAGGCGCAAGAAAATGCATCCGTTCCGCTTGCGAACTCATCCATCTAACTAGGTGGCTGGCGCGCCACCCGTCGACTTGACAGAATACTGTAAGCGTTCTATCAATAGCGTTCGCGAGCTTGCACCCGCCTACTCCTCGCGACGGGGGCCACACGGATATGAATCCTTCCCGGCGAGACTTCCTGAAACTCAGTGCGATGGGCGGAGCAGCGGCCGTCGTCTTTGGATTCGACCTGCAACCCGCCTACGCTCAACTTCGTACACTTAAAATCGCCCGGGCCAACGAGACGCGCTCCACCTGCCCCTACTGTTCTGTAAGCTGTGGCGTCATTATCTACACCATTGGCGACCGCGCCAAGAACGTTACGCCGCAGGTTGTCCACGTCGAAGGTGACCCGGACCACCCCATCAACCGCGGCACCCTGTGCCCCAAGGGTTCCTCGCTCGAACAAGACATCTTGAACGACCGCCGGCTCCTCAAGCCGCAGGTACGCCGCCCCGGTGGCACCGATTGGGCAGACATATCGTGGGACGATGCACTCGATGAGATTGCCGCCCGCGTCAAGAAAACCCGCGACGACACGTTCATCGAAAGGGACGCCGCGGGCCACACCGTCAATCGTTGCGAGTCCATTGCCTGGACCGGCGGCTGCACCGACACCAACGAATTCAATTATCTCGTCGTAAAAACCATGCGCGCCCTGGGGGTCGTGCACCTCGAAAATCAGGCCAGAGTTTGACACGGCCCCACGGTCTCAAGTTTGGGACCAACGTTCGGACGCGGGGCAATGACCAACGGCTGGGTCGATATCAAGAATACCGACATGATGCTGATCATGGGCGGGAACCCGGCGGAGAACCATCCTTGCGGCTTCAAGTGGCCCGTTGAGGCTAAGCGCACGCGCAATGCAAAAATGATCGTGGTCGATCCGCGCTTCACCCGAACGGCGTCCGTCGCAGATCTGTTCTGTCAGATTCGCGCCGGGTCTGACATCGCATTCCTTGGCGGTGTCGTCCACTACGCGATCGAAAACAACCGCATTGCCAAAGATTACCTGCTCAACTATACGAACGCTGGTTTTATCGTTAAGCCCGAATTCAAGCTGCCGGCCGACACGGACGGCGTCTTCTCCGGCTTTGACGCGCAAAAGCAAACCTACGACCGGTCTACGTGGAACTACTCGGGCACCGGTGGCAAGACGCTGCAAAACCCCGGCATGTCCACCGGACAAAGCAGCACCCCGGCCCCCTTGCCCCCGATGCCGGAAAAAGTCGATTTCGATCCCACCCTGCAGAATCCCAACTGCGTGTTTCAACTCCTCAAGAAGCATTACTCGCGCTACACGCCCGAAATGGTTGAGCGCATCACCGGCATCCCCAAAGATCAATTCATCAAGGCTGCCGATCTATTCACATCGATCCGCAAAGACGGCGACCTGAAAAAAGTCGCCACCATCATCTACGCTGTGGGCTGGACGCAACACAGTTTCGGTACGCAGATCATTCGCACCGCGGCGATGCTGCAACTCTTGATGGGCAACGTTGGACGCGCCGGCGGCGGCGTCAACGCCCTGCGCGGTCACTCCAACATTCAGGGCGCTACCGACATGGCGGGCATCTTTGACAACCTGCCCGGTTACCTGAAAGTTCCGACCCCCGCCGACACGTCTTTCGACGCCTGGATCAAAAGAATTACTCCGCAACCCGCCAAACCCGCGGAGTGGGAGTCCTTCAATTACTGGAGCAACACTTCGAAATTCGCGGCAAGCTTCCTGAAGACTATGTACGGCGATGCCGCGACAAAACAAAATGGCTGGGCGTTCGACTATCTGCCGAAAGTAGACCGTAATTATTCCTGGGTCCAGATGTGGGACAACATGTATAACGGCATCATCAAGGGCTTCTTCGCCTTTGGTATGAATGGCGTCGCCATCGGCCCCGACTCCCGCAAGAATATTGACGCGCTCAAGAAGGCCGACTGGTTGGTGGTTGGCGAAATCTATCCCGACGAAACCAGCGAATTCTGGCGTTCCCCCGGCATCACCACCGATGAGATGAAGCAAATCCAGACCACCGTCTACCGCTTGCCCTGCGCTGGTTTTGCCGAAAAAGACGGCACCTTCACGAATTCCGCCCGGTGGCTGCAGTGGAAAAATGCCGCGCTTCCCATGCCCGGCGATGCCCGCCTCGATCAAGCCATCGTCGCTCAGATTTTCCTGAAGGTTCGTGAACTCTACAAAAAGGATCCGGGAAAATTCCCTGACCCGATCTTGAAGCTCACGTGGTCTTACACCGATGTGACCAATCCATCGCTCGCCGAAGTCCTGAAAGAAATCAACGGCAAAGCCTTGGCCGACCTCGAAGATCCCGCCACCAAGCAACAGATCAAGCAGGGTCAGCAACTCCCAGGTTTCGCCTGGCTCAAAGACGACGGCACAACGTCCTGCGGCAACTGGATTTACTCGGGATCTTACACAGAAGCGGGAAATCTCACCGCGCGCCGCGACCCGGCTGACCCGTCCAACATGGGAGTGCACCAAAACTGGGCGTGGTCCTGGCCTGCCAATCGCCGCGTGCTCTACAACCGGGCCTCCTGCGATCTCGACGGCAAGCCCTGGGATCCGTCCCGCCGCCAAGTATGGTGGAACGAAGCCACGCAAAAATGGGCCGGCAACGACGTTCCCGACTTCAAAGCCGATTCGAAGCCCAAAGATCACATGGGCCCATTCATCATGAACGCCGAAGGCGTTGGCCGCATCTTCGCGCCGCTCGCCGCCTTCGTCGACGGCCCGTTTCCCGAACACTACGAACCGATGGAAAGCCCCATCGAAAATCCGCTGCACCCGCAGCAGACTCACAATCCCGTGGTCAAGCGGTTCAAAACTCCCGACGACAAGTACGGCTCGGTAAAAGACGGCTACACAGTAATTTGCACGACGTATCGCCTCACCGAGCACTATCACTATTGGACCAAGAACAATCCGATGAACGTGCAACTCGTCCCCGAGCCGTTCATCGAGATCGCCGCTGAAATGGCCGACGAAATGGGTATTCGCGGCGGCGAGAAACTAAAAGTCTCGAGCGCTCGCGGCTACTACGTCGCCAAAGCCATGGTCACCAAGCGCATCAAGGCCATGATGGTCGACGGCAAAAAGACCTATCAGATCGGTATTCCCATTCACTGGGGTTATCGCGGCATCGCCGAAGACGAAGGCAAGACCTCGAAGGATCTCACCAACTCCCTGACTCCCACCGTGATCGATCCCAACGCTTACACGCCCGAGTTCAAAGGCTTCCTTGTGAAAGTAGAGAAAGCGTAGTCATGAGCCAGGCCACACTACGCGTTCAAAAAATTTCCGGACATGCGGGCAGTATCCCCGGCGAGGGCACCCAGCGCGAGCCCATCGTCTGCAAACTCATCGACACCACCACCTGCATCGGCTGCAAAGCCTGCGAAGTCGCTTGCATGGAGTGGAACGATCTCCCCTTTGGCGAAACTATCTTCGGCAACACCTACCAAACGATGCCGGAGACTCGCTGGAACTATTGGAACCTGATCCTCTTCAACGAGCACGAGCGCGAAGACGGCACCCTCATGTGGTTGATGCGCAAAAACCAGTGCATGCACTGCGCCGACCCCGGCTGCCTCAAAGCCTGTCCCTCCGACGGCGCCATCGTCCAATACACCAATGGCATCGTCGACTTCCAGCAAGCCAATTGCATTGGCTGCGGCTACTGCATCACCGGGTGCCCCTTCAACATTCCCAAGTTCAACCCGGAAACCAAGCGCGTCTACAAGTGCACGCTCTGCGCCGACCGCGTGAGTGAAGGCCTGGAGCCCGCCTGCATTAAGTCCTGTCCCACCGGCTGCCTCCATTTCGGCACCAAGGACGACATGCGCGAACTGGCCACTGCTCGTGCCAACCAGCTTCGCGATCATTACAATTTCCCCAACGCCGGCGTTTACGATCCGCAGGGCGTCGGCGGCACCGGTGTCCTGTACGTTCTTCATGACGCCACGCAGCCCGAACTCTACGGAGGTCTCCCGAAAGATCCGCACATCCCGTGGACCGTAAAGCTCTGGAAGGGCCCGCTGAAGTGGCTCGGCAACGCCGCGATGATCGGTGGTCTGATCGGCCTCTTCGTCCACTACTTGCGCTTCGGTCCAAAATCGCGAGAGCCCGAAGACTTCGAACCCATGCAACCCAAGGAAGGACCACAACCGTGAGACCACAGGAACAGCTGCTTCCGCACGGTTACATCCTGCGCTACACCTTTCCCGAACGTCTGGTGCATTGGGTCGCCGGATTCTCCTACCTGTATCTGCTGCTTACCGGCCTTGCATTCTGGTCTCCCTGGCTGTTCTGGCTCGCAGTGATTGTCGGCGGCGCGCCGGTATCACGCATGCTGCATCCGTGGATCGGCCTGATCTTTTTCTTCGGTATTGTGCAGATGTATTTGATGTGGTCGTCACAGATGCATTTCACCGACGTCGATCGCGCGTGGTTCCGCTCTGTGAGCCACTATGTCCGCAACGAAGACGAGTTGATGCCGCCCGCCGGCCGCTATAACGCTGGCCAAAAACTTCTTTTCTGGGGCTTCATCATATGCGGCACCCTTTTGTTGCTGAGCGGTGTGGTCCTCTGGTTTCCTGAATACATACCCTGGAGCCTTCGCTGGCTCCGCTACACCGCGATCATCCTTCATGCTTCCAGCGCGCTGCTCACCATTGGCCTCTTCCTCATCCATGTCTATATGGGTGTTTTCGCGGAGCGCGGTGCGTTTGGCTCGGTAATCCGCGGCGATGTCACCACCGAATTTGCGAGGAGATACCATCCGGGATGGTATGAAGAGATTGTGGCGTCCTCGACCACCACCCCTCGCAAATGACGTTGGGGAAAACCGGCGGGCCCGACTACGACGCACGCATACGCCGCGCGCAGCATCTTGGTGCCATCCATTCGTTCGCCTCCGAAGTGATGAAGTTTTACCACCACCTCGCGCAGTTTCAGAAGCGTCTCTACGCCCGGCTGACGCCGCCCGCCACCCAGCATCCCGTGCCAGCGTCAGCCGCCGACTTTCGCTCGCATCTCGACCTCGCGCAACTCCTGCAACATTTCCCCGAACTCCTGGTGCTCCTCCAAAACAACGGCACCGCACCAATCGCCGAAGCTGCCCGCCAACTCTCCTTGCAAGGCCCGGCCGCATGGATCGCGTTCCTGACAGAATATTGGACGGCCTCAGGCGGTTCGGCTTGTCGGCACGCGCAAGACCTTCAGCCTTCCGAAGTGCAAATCCCCGCATCCGAAGCTTTGACCGAATTCATCCTCCAGGTCTTTCTGCAACCCTACGCCGAGTACCTCGCCGCCCACCGGGCCGCTCCTCCTGCGATCGCCACGCATTCTGTCTGCCCGCTGTGCGCCTCTGCGCCCCTGCTCGGTGTCCTCCGCATCGAAGGCGACGGCGGCAAGCGCCACCTGCTGTGCTCGTTCTGCCTCCGCGAATGGGAATTCCGCCGCATCCTGTGCCCCACCTGTGGGGAAGAAGCCGAAAACAAGCTCCCCGTCTACGTCGCCGAACAATTCCCCCACATCCGCGTCGAAGCCTGCGACACCTGCCACTACTACATCCGCACCATAGACCTGACCAAAGACGGCCACGCCATCCCCCTGATCGACGACCTAGCCGCCCTCCCCCTCACCCTCTGGGCCGCCGAACACAACTATTCCCGCCTCCATCCAAACCTCCTCGGCACCTGATCTGTAGCAAGGGTATCCGCTCGGTCTACCGCATTTGTATCCCACCCGTCTCGCCGTCACTCGCCGATCCTCACCATGTGATCGCTTCCCAGTAAATCTGCATGCTCACTCCATCCCTGGTATCCGCCCACGTCGCATGCACTATCCCACGCCGACACCAGCTGTTCGTAATCCCCGAAGTACGCGCAATCAGGAACCCCTGCGCACGGATTGAACAAGCCGCTGATAGGCCGGTCAACAGCAAAACCCGCTCCGCCGGATGTCGCTTTCGTCACGAAGTATTGCAACTGGGCGTTCGAGGGGTCGTTTCGGTCGTCGTACCAACCGACGTAGACGTCGCCGGCAGGATTCACCGTGGCCCACGGAAAGAGCTTTTTGGAAAATGTCGCGGCCGGACTCGGATCCAAACCCCTTATAAGAATCGGTTTCCGGGACGGGCCTGCTCTCTATATAATCTCGCCGCACCCATCAGGGAGATTCATGACCTCTGATTCCCTACATGCCAGTCCCAGGGGCTTCAGTGTGCACAGCCGGCGAACCGACGACGCGGTGATCGTCGAATGCCACGGCAAGCTCACTTTCGAGCACGCCCCGCAACTCCGCAACAAAGTCCGCACCCTGATCCCCGATGAAAAGCGCATCATCCTCGACCTAAAACAAGTCCCCTTCATGGACAGCTCCGGTCTCGGGACACTAGCTACCCTCTACGTCTCCGCTCGCACCCGCAACTGCAAACTCGAATTAGTCAACGTAAGCGCCGCCATGCGCACACTCCTCGGCATGACCAACCTACTCTCGCTCTTCGAACCAGCCGGCCGCTACGGCGGCAAATTCCCGTAAAGGACCCGCCATTGCGGCCAAACCAACCGTGGTAGGTGCTTGGCACCGCGGTACCCCATCTCGGCGACCTCGCGAATCAAACTCTGTTTTCTCCGGCCCCCGTCCCGCAAAAAATTCGCTGGCGCCACCACAACGTTTTCCGCCCCCACCGCGTCACTCCGTCATATACTCCAGCATGGCCCGGGAGATCGTCATGTCGATCCTTCAAGACATCCGCTACGCTCTCCGCCTGCTCGTAAAAAGCCGCGTCTCCACGACCATCGCAATCCTCTCTCTAGCGCTCGGCATCGGCGCGGCCACCGCAATTTTCAGCGTCGTCTACGCCGTCTTGATCGACCCATATCCTTACGCCGCGGCCGAACGCATTGGCGGCGCGCGCGTCGTCGATCCCAAGGGCAACCACTACATCAGTTACACAAAAACGGAATATCTCGAAATAAGAGCTCGTGCCAGAACCGTCGAAGGCATGGTTCTCACCGGCCGACGCAGCGTGGTTATGACCGAGGCCGGTCTTCCGGAAGCCGTCATTCAAGAGTATTTCTCTCCGAATGCGTTCGACTTTTTTGGCGTTCCGCCGCTTTTTGGCCGCACTTTCTCGTCACAAGATGCAGGCGTTGAATCGAAAGTCGAGCCTGTCGCTGTGCTTAGCTACTTGTTCTGGCAGCGCCATTTCTCTGGAAGCCGCACGGTCCTCGGGCAGCACATCCGCCTCAATGACAAGTTCTTCACCGTGATCGGCGTGCTCCCGGTCCGATTTACGTGGGAGGACGCAGATGTGTACGTTCCGACGGAGATACGCCCTGGTACGGACGATCGCTTTGGGCTAGTCCTCAGAGTGAAACCCGGCGTCCCTAAGGAACAGGTCAATGCAGAGTTTCAGATTTTCCATGAAAAATTCTCGAAATCAGCGCCCTCGTTCGTCTATCCCGAACCACCTTTCCGAACAAAATTCCTGTCGGTAAACGAAGGCATCCTCGGAAAGTTTGCCAACACTCTCTTGGCGCTCCTCGCCGCGGTGGGCTTTCTATTGCTCATCGCGTGCGCCAACGTCGCGAATCTCCTGCTGGCACGCGCCAGCGGGCGGCAAGGTGAAATCGCCGTGCGCGTTGCCATGGGTGCTGGCCGCAAACGTGTGATTCAACAACTCCTGACCGAAAGCGTGATCCTCTCGGTGACCGGCGGAGTTCTCGGCATCGGTCTCGCTTACGCTGGAGTGAAGGCCGTCGTCGCGCTCATGCCGGAATACTCCGTGCCGCACGAGGCCGCGATTGGCATTAACGTGCCGGTATTGTGTTTTGCCGTGGTTGTTTCCGTGCTGACCGGCATTTTGTTCGGCCTCGCGCCTGCCCTTCAGCTCTCCAGCCAGGACCAAGCCGAGTTTCTCAAGGCTGCCGGCAGGGATTCCGGCGCAAGCACCGCGAGCCACCGCCTGCGCGATGTCCTGATCGTCTCCGAAATTACTCTTTCCTTGGTGCTCCTCACTGGTGCCGCGCTCGCCGCGGCCGGAATGCTCGAGCTCACCCAACAGAAACTCGGATATCAACCCAAGGGCGTCCTGACGATGTGGGTTCCGGTGCCCGCATCACGCTATCCCCAGTGGAGTCAGCGCCTCACCCTTTTCGCGGACATCATCGAACACCTGCGCAAGCTGCCGAGCGTGGAATCGGCGGCCGCAACCGTCACTGGAGTACCTCCCTATGCCGGCGCCAATTTCAAATTTGATATGGATGGACTACCCACCGGCGCACATGTTCGCGCCAACCTAGTAAGCGACGCCTATTTTTACACGATGAGTATTCCCCTTTTGAAAGGCCGTTACTTCGACGCCGACGAAGTCACGCGGGCGACACCTCTCGTTGTTGTCAGTGAAGACCTTGTAAAAAAATACTTTCCCGTCGGTCAAGACCCCATTGGCAGACAAGTTCGTGTGGATGTGCCCACGGAGGGGCTGCCGCCAGGCTTTGTGAAAGCTCCTCAGGCTTCCAATGCGTACCAGATCGTCGGAGTCTGCGGCACCATCCGCAACTCCGGGCTTCGCGACGAACCCGAGCCCGCCGTGTACATACCCTTCACGAACCTGTTTCCAACGGGAATGATGTTCGCGATCCGCACCAGCGGGTCGGACCCACTCGCTCTTTCCAATGGCGCACGGCAGGCCGTCAGTGCCGTTGATCCCACTCAGCCCATTGCATACGTCCGCAGCTTGGAAGATTTTCTGAACAACGCCACTGCCTATCCTCGATTCGCTACGTTTTTATTCGGCATCTTTGGCGCCATCGGCTTGACCCTCGCGTGCACTGGCATTTTCAGCGTGGTCTCGTATGCCGTCTCGCGCCGCACCCGCGAATTCGGCATCCGCATGGCGTTGGGCGCCACTCCAGGCAACGTGCTGGGCCTCGTAGTCCGGTCAACCGGCCGCGTCCTGGTCATAGGTTTCGTCCTGGGCGCCATCCTAAGCGTAGTCTCCGACCGCGCCCTGGCCGGCAAACTGGAAGGCATCGGCGTAGCCAGCCCAGCCTTGCTGGCCGCCATCACCGCCGTCCTGGCCGCAGCAGCACTGGCAGCGTGCGCCATCCCAGCCCGCTCCGCCACAAAAGTGCAACCAGTAGACGCCCTCCGCCACGAATAATTATGGGGACCGTCGGAGGGCGGGTCTCGCTCCGCCCCGCGTATGCTTCAAGCAAAACCGCTCGGTCCAAGTTCCCTAGTTGCTGGGTCGCACCGGCATCCTGTCTTCTCCCCGCCACCCCTGTCGTGCAGGGGGAATTCTCCGCAGCCGCGGTTTTGCGACGCTCCCCTTCGATGGCTTCGCGCATTCACGCTGCAATTGCCAACATTGCCAAAATGGAATGACGCGGCCTGCTCTCTTGCAAATCAACACCTCCTGCGGCAAGCTACCCGCCGCTTTCCCGGGAGAATTCCATGCGCAAGCTCGTTTTCGGCCTCGGTCTTCTGTTGGCGCTCTCTTTCGCACGCGCCCAGGCGCAATCAACCGCGCCGCTCACCTTAATTCGTGCTGGATCGCTTATTGACGGCGCCAGCGACACTGCCCACAAGAATCAACTCATTTTCGTTCGCGGTGACCGCATCGAAAAAATCGCCGACGGCTCCGCACAAATTCCGGCCGGCGCCAGCGTCATCGATCTCTCCTCGTCTACCGTGCTGCCTGGATTGATCGACTCCCACACGCACATCTTTCTTTGGGGCGAAGATCCTGCCAAGGGCGGCTACGACGTCAACATCCTGAAAGCCGGTATCGCGCTGCGCGCTGCTCGCGCCACGTTCGCCTGCCGCCGAGCCCTTGAGCAAGGGTTTACTACGCTTCGTGATGTGGAAACCGAAGGCGCAGGTTACGGCGATGTCGAAATCAAGCAAGCCATCGCCGAAGGTACCATCCCTGGCCCGCGCTTGTTCTGCGCCACCCGCGCCATCTCGACGACCGGCGGCTACGACTTGCAGGACTACGCGCCGGAGCTCGACGTGCCCAAAGGCGCGCAAATTATCGACGGCCCGGTGCAAGCCCGCAAAGCCGCTCGCGAACAGCTCGACCACGGCGCCGACTGGATCAAGGTGTACATGACCCATCGTTCCTGGACGGACAAACAGGGGCGATTAGTTTCGCAGCCCACCCTGACGGTGGAAGAGTTGAAAGCGATCGTCGATGAAGCCCACGGATGGCAAAAGAAAGTCGCTTGTCACGCCTACAACGGAATTGGACTACAGCGCGCGCTAGACGGCGGCTGCGACTCGATTGAGCATGGCTTGGAAATCACCGACGCGCAGATCGCGCAAATGGCCAGCCAGGGCACGTGGTACTGTCCTACGCTATCGCCATACTACGAAGATTGGGCTCCCGCCGACACGCCCGCAGGCAAGCGCGACCGCGCTCGCGCGACAACTCACGCAATTTCATTCAAGAAGGCGCTGCAGGCGCACTTAAAGATCGTTTTCGGCACCGACATCGGCGGCATGCCCTGGACGGAATCCATGGCTCAGGAATTTCCCCGCATGGTTGGCTTTGGCATGTCGCCCATGGGCGCCATCCAATCGGCAACGTCGTGCGCCGCCGACATGCTCGACATGAAGGGCGAAATCGGAGTTCTGGCGCCGGGCGCTTACGCCGACGTAATCGCCGTCAACGGCGACCCGCTGAAAGACATAGCCACGCTGGAACACGTGCACTTCGTTATGCACGACGGCGCCATCTTTAAAAACGAGCGAACCAAATGACAAACGCGAAACAATCACCGGAGGTCGCCGAATCCTTCTAGAGACGCAGCAAGTTGCGCCCCATCTCGGCAAGACCGATCCGCCTCGAAGCGGCTTGCGAACCCTAGCATTCGACTCGCACACCCTTCCAAAACGCGATGTGATCCTTAATCTCGGCCGCAGCGGGCTTAGGCTGCGGGTAGTACCACGCCGCGTTATCGTTCCTCATTCCGCCCACTTCCACGCTGTAATAATGCGCGGTGCCCTTCCACGGACACTCGGACGTGTGCGAGCTTGGCTTCAGAAATTCTTTCTTGACCGCGTTGGCGGGGAAATATTGGTTCCCTTCCACAACCACGCACGCATTGCTCTCCGCGATTACTTTTCCACCCCAGGTTGCCTTAGCCATTTCGTTTCCCCGTCTCTTTCGCAAATTCTACCCGCGAACCACGCGATGCGACATTCATCCCACGCTCACTTGGATGCGCTCACCAGTCTCCACGTTCCTTGTATTTCCGGCCGCTTTGCGACACCCTAGGCCGCACACTGTCGGTACATTCGCTCGCACATTGGAGGTAGCTTATGGCGGAACAGAGTTTCGCGAATCATACTAAGGTTTTCCCGCCGTTCCATTTCTTCGTGCTGCCCGTTTTGCTGGTAAATCTTGGCGTTCAGATCTACTGGTTGAAAGTGTTCTGGATCACCTTTTCCGGCGTCTTTGGCGTGCTGCTGGCGCTCGCACTGCTCGTCGGGTTTCTAAGCGCGCGAATGTTCGCCCTGTCCGTGCAGGATCGCGTGATCCGACTCGAGGAGCGGCTGCGCTACCAGCGTTTGCTTCCCACCGATTTACAACCGCGCATCGACGAGTTCACCGTGGCGCAACTGGTTTCCCTGCGTTTCGCCAGCGACACCGAACTCCCCGCGCTCGCACGCAAAGTGCTCGATGAGAAAATGCAGGAGCGCAAAGCCATCAAGCAGCTCGTGAAAAACTGGAAACCAGACTACCTGCGAGCGTAGTCGAAGGAAGCGACGAACAAATTTCAACGCGCTGGCAGGCACTGCGCTACAGCCGGCCTCCAGACCATTGCCGAGGGGCGGCAAAAGAAGCGTTAGAAGATGCTTTGAATGACGCCGCCCTCGGCACGAACCGCGGCGCCGTTGATCACCAGCGCTTGCGTGCTGGCCACGAATGCGACGACTGCTGCAACCTCGTCGGGAGTCTCGAAACGCTTCAGCAGCGAGCCTGGCCGCGCCCTCTCAAAGAACATTTTCTCGACGTCAGCCTTTGCGATGTTCTGCTGCTGGGCCAGACTCTCCAGAAAGGTGCCGACCCCTTCGGAATCAGTAGGTCCGACTAAAACGGAATTCACGGTGACGCCGGTGCCGGCAACGGACTGCGCAAGGCCGCGGGCAATCGCCACCTGCGCCGTTTTTGTCATGCCATAGTGCACCATCTCGGCGGGGATATTTTGCGCCGATTCGCTGGAAATGAAAATGACCCGGCCCCAGTTTTTCTTAAGCATGCCCGGCAGGTATTTTCGCGCAAGGCGCACGCCGCTGAGCACGTTGACCTCGAAAAAGCGCAACCACTCCGTATCGGGGATTTCCAAAAACGGCTTGGGATCGAAAATGCCGAGATTATTGATGAGCACGTCGGCGTCGGGCGCCTGCTTCAGGAAAGCATCAACCCCTGTAGCAGTGCCGAGATCGGCGGCAACGCCACGCAAGTTGGCACCGGAAACGCGATTCCGGATTTTTTCGAGGGCCTCGGCTACGCGCGCCTCGGTGCGGCCGTTAACAACGACGGTCGCGCCTTCCACGGCTAACGCCGTGGCGATGGCGAGTCCGATTCCCGCGGTCGATCCCGACACCACCGCCAGCTTTCCTTGTAGGCCGAGATTCATTGATGCCTCCAGATTGCTATTGAGCCGCACGGACCGAAGCTGGCAGCATGCCCGGTGCTACCAGTTCGACTCGCGGTGCATGGGGAACAGGTTCTAGCGCGCGGCCATAGCGGCAGCCGAGCCTTCGATTTCCGCGATGTCTTGCGGCGATAGCTTAAGTTCGCCGGCGCGCATTGCGCCTTCGGCTTGTTTGGCGTTCCGGGCGCCTACGATCGCTCCGGTAACTGCAGGGAGGCGCAGCGCCCACGCGATGGCCACTTCGCCAGGCGTGCGGCCGTAACGGTTGCCGACGGCGCGCAAACGTTCGACGAGTTCGAGGTTCTTCGTCAACTTGGGTTCGCGAAATTCGGGATTATTTCTGCGCCAATCATCAGGGGGAAGATTTTCGGCGCGCTCGCGTGTCATCGCGCCGGTGAGCAGTCCCGAGAGCATCGGCGAGTAAACGATCGCGCCGATATTGTTCTGCTCGCAATAAGGAAGGATCTCCGCTTCGATCTTGCGGCGGAGTATCGAATACGGCGGTTGCAATGAGGTTACCGGCGCAATTTTTTCCAGGCGCTTCATTTGCGGAACGTCGTAGTTGGATACGCCGATCCAGCGCACACTTCCCTGCTGCTGCAGCTCGGCCATGGTTTGCCAGGACTCTTCGAGCGACGGGCCGTTATCTTCGGGCGGCCAGTGAATCTGATACAGATCGATCACGTCGACTTGCAAACGTCGCAAGCTATCTTCGCACTCCTGGCGAATCGAATCGGCTTTGTGGACTTTGGTGACTCGGCCTTTTGCGTCCCAGCGCATACCGCACTTGGTAAACACATGGGGTCGAGGGCCCATCCATTCTTTGAGGGCACACGCGACGACTTCTTCGGAGTGGCCGATGCCATAGACAGGGGCGGTGTCGATCCAGTTGACCCCAAGTTCGAGCGAACGGTAAATGGCGGCGATGGAGTCGGCGTCTCCCTGCGGTCCCCAGCCAAAATCGTAGCCAGCGCCACCAATGGCCCAGGCTCCGAAGCCTACCGGCGTGATGTTCAGGTCTGAATTCCCCAGCTTTCGCGTCTGCATGATTCCTCCAGAGTGCGCGGGTGTACAGCGCCGAAGATTCTACCTGGTGTTGTCCTGTTTGTTCGATGTGAACCGGCAGTGGATGGTTAAAACGAATTTGGGAGATTATGGATGGTCACGAGAGAAGGAGCGCAAGAAAATTCTAACGATGGCGGTTCCGCCCTTTGGTTGCCCTGGTCCGCAATTTGGGTAGGGCTGACTCTAAACCTGGGACGCGCCGAAACGCACTCCTACAGGGAAAGGCAACGACGCTGATTTCCGAAGGCTGCCGCTACGAGGGCGCGGCCAAAAAAAGAAAAACGGCGCGGGGGTGGACCCGCGCCGCGTTACCGGCAAGTAGTTCGACACCAGAAGCGGCGTTAGATAGTTTTGCCAGCGGTGGCTGGAGAAGCATCCTTCTTCGAGAACGCACTGTGGCTCGAATCCTTATCGCCGGTCTTGTCGATTTCGATCGAGCCTTTGAAGTAGGCTCCGTCTTCGATCATGATGCGCGACGTAGTGAGGTCGCCATTGACGGAACCATCTTTCTTGATCTCGATACGGTCTTTGGCGCGAAGGTTGCCCTTCACGGTGCCGTAGACCACAACCTCACGGGCAATGATATCGGCGGTAACTTTCGCCGTAGCTCCCACTGTCAGCTTGCGCTCGTCGAGCTGGATCAGTCCTTCGACTGAGCCGTCGATCAGCAGGTCTTCGCTGCCGGAGATCTCGCCTTTCACGTGCAGGCTGGATCCGAGCCGCGCGCTGGAGCGGTCCGAAGTGGCACTTACTGGACGCATAGAATCTGTACTCATCGCGGGTTTTTCCTCCCAAGACGCCGGAGCAGGCTTCGGCGGCTGATTGATTATTGGACTCACGGGCTCCGGCTGCGCAGCTTGCGGCGTATCCGGCTTCTTATTTCCCCACATCGAAAACTCTCCCTAGACAGGTGCACCCCAACGCCGAGCTGCAGGCTGGGGCACAGCAAACTCTATTCCTTGGTGTGGTAGCGGGCAAATGGAGCGTGGGGAAATCGTTCCAGAAGGTTACTGGACCTTCGTACAGGGTTTCGCTTTTTGTTTGAGAAGAAAAAAGGGCGGAAGAAAATCCTATGGCCGCGGTCTTTGGGACCGCGGAGTTTGGATTTCCATATACCCATCCTTGATAAGCACAGGCACACGGTGCATCTCGGTTACGTATCCTCTACGACCCGCCCTCCTGAAAGAGGGCGGTTACGGCGGCAGTGCGCGCTGGGATTTAGGCGGTGGGTTTATCAGGGACGGGTTGTGTGGCCAGGAAATCGTTTTGGAAACGGGTGGCGTAGGAATTGAGGAGTTGTTGGATGCGGTCGTGGCTGGAGGATTTCAGGACGAAGCCGGCATGGTGATACTTTTCGACGCGATAGACGATTTCGGAATCGGTGTAAGAGGAGGTGTCGGGATGTTCCTGGCGGGCCAGGCAGAGGATTACGCCGGCGTGATCGTCGCGGGTGGGTGGCGGGGTGTAGGGCTGCTTCCCCGCTCCCAGTTCCAGGCGTGCCCACTCGCGCCAGAGATTCAGGCCGCTGGCGGCTTCGACTACGTCGGAAATGTAGGCGCCGCCTACTCGAGCGGCGATTTCGAGGAAATAGTATTTGCCGTCGGCGTAGGAACGGAGGAATTCGGCGTGAGTTACGCCGCGGACTGAGCCGAGGCCTTCGATTACCTGGCGATTGGCTTCGAGCACTAGCTTGGTGGGGGCGGCTTCTCTTGGGAGCGTGCTGGTGGTGAAGACACCGCCTTGATGGGAGACCTCGAGCGGCGGTGAGCCGTAGGTGTGGGGTTCGGCGAAGACGATTTCGCGTTCGGAGACGACGCTATCGACGTGGTAGACGCTGCCGGGGATGAATTGCTCGAGGAGATAGAAAGATTGCTGGTCGCCTAACTGGTCGAGCCAGGGCCAGAGCTCATCGGAGGAGTGGATCTTCTTCATTCCGATGCCGGAGGCTTGCGAGCGAGGCTTCAACAGCCAAGGACCTGGCACGCGGGTCATAAAGCCGCGGAGGTTGTCGTAGTTCAGGATGGGAGCGAATTCCGGGACGGAGATGCCGGCTTCCTGGGCACGCGTGCGCATGGCGAGTTTGTCGCGGAAATAGCGGACGGTGGTTAGGCCCATGCCGGGAATGCGCATGTGCTCGCGGAGGGCGGAGACATTTTCCATGTCGAACTCATCGAGGGCCACGACCCGGTCGATGGGTTGGGAACGGGCCATATAGCTGACGGTGTAGATCAAGTGCTGGAGCGGGAGTTCTTCGGGCATGAAGAACATTTCGTCGATGGAGTCGCGGGGCCAGTTGCCATCGCGGAGTTTTTCTACGGTTAGGAGTAAGACTCGCCAGCCCAGGGATTTGCAGGTGCGCAGGAACTCCTGACCTTTTTCGTAGGAACTTACGCAGAGGATGGTTTGAGGTCGGGATTGCGGCATGTACCGTCTCGAAATTTCAGATCCTTGAATGCAAAAACCTGATATCTCGGCGCACGCATGGCGTGCGTTGCCGATTGATATTGCCAAGCTGGAGCACAGCGCGCCCCTACATTTGGGATCACGAGCGCGTTAGCACCTTGCATTCCAGCGGCCAGGGGCGACCGGCGGATTATACTTTGGTCCCGGCAGCTGGGTAGAGAAATTCTAGGACGCGGCCTATACGTTGGGCCCAAGCCGCTTCGTTGTGTTCGCCCCCTTCGACGCGTTCGTAGTGGAGGTCCTGGCCTTCGCGCCATCCCTTTTGCAGGAGCACGTCGCGGAATTGTTCTACGTCGGGCACTATCCGGGGACCTTCGCGAGTGCCGATATCGAGCCAGATCGAAGGGCGCGGGTTGACCGGAGCGGCGGCGGCGAAGCGGTGAATTACGCGCTGATTCCACCAGACCGACGGCGAGAGTGCGGCGATCTTGCCGAACACTTCCGGATACTTCAGGCCGAAATATAAGGATACGAGCGCTCCTAGCGAGGAGCCACCGATGCCGGTTACGGCGGGGTCGGTTTGCGCACGGTACCCGCTTTGGATGAATGGCATGACTTCCTGCAAAAGAAATTTGGCGTACCGGTCGGCGCGGCCTCCGCCGAGCTTGGGGGCTTTGGTCGGCGTGTATTCGTGGATGCGGGATTTACCGGTGTTGTAGATGCCGACGATGAGGAGCGGTGCGACGGCCCGTGCTTGGATGAGACGGTCGGCTGCGCCGTGCACGTTCCAGTCCTGGCCTCCGAAGGCAGTGGCTCGATCGAAAAGATTTTGGCCGTCGTGAAGATAGAGGACCGGGAAACGGCGCTGCGGTTGCTCGTCGTAGCCGGGCGGGAGATAGACGATGAGGTCGCGCTGGTTACGGAGGAAGCGCGAGCGGAATTGATCGTGTTTGCGAAGCTGGCCGGCGCTCACGGAACGATGGTTACCAGCAAATCTTTTGCCTCGACGTGCGCGCCGTGGGTGACCAGGAGTTTGGCGACGCGCCCGGAGATGGTGGCGTAGATGTTGGACTGCATTTTCATGGCTTCGAGGGTGAGAAGTTTTGCGCCACGCTCGACAGTCTGATTGACCTGGACGACGATGCCCGAGACTACGCCTGCGGTGGGCGCACCGACCTGGCCGGGTTCGGCGGGATCGGTTTTGGGATGGGCGCGCTCGACGACGCGAAGGGCGCGATCGCGAACATTAACTTCACGTGGCTGGCCGTTGAGTTCGAAGAACAATGTGCGGGTCCCATCGGGGTGCGGGTCGCTGCTGGTCAGGAACTTCAGGATCAGTGTTTTGCCGGGCTCGATGTCGACCGTGATTTCTTCGCCGGATTTCAGGCCGTAGAAAAACGGCGGAGTGGGAAGGACGCTGACGTCGGAATACGATTGGCGAAATTTGTCGTACCTGAGAAAAACTTCGGGATAGAGGAGGTAACTGAGCAGAGCGTCGCGCTGGATTCTATGGCCGAGCTTTTTCTCCAGTGCGGCATGCTCGTCTTCGAATTTAACGGGCTCCATGCTGGCGCTGGATCGGCCGCGGATGGGCTCCGCGCCACGCAGGATTATTTTTTGCAGTTTTTTTGGCCAGCCGCCCGGGGGAACGCCCAGAACGCCAGAAAACATCTCGACTACGGAATTGGGTAGCGACAGATCGTGTTTTTCGTCAAGTTTCAGCAGATCCTGCGGACGCATGTCTTTCGCCATGAGGAACAGCGTCATGTCGCCCACGACTTTGCTGGAGGGCGTGACCTTTACGATGTCACCGAAGAGCTGGTTCACTTCGGCATACGTGGTTTCCACTTCACGCCAGCGGTGGCCAAGGCCCATGGCGGCGGCTTGTTCGCGCAGGTTGGTGAACTGGCCGCCGGGGATTTCGTGTTGATAGAGGCGGGCTGAGCCGGCTTTTGGGCCGGAGTCGAATGGCAAGTAGTACGAGCGCACGATTTCCCAGTAATCGGAGCATTCGTTCAGCGCGGCGATGTCCAGTTGTGTGTCGCGCGGAGTGTGGCGCAGGGCTTCGACGATGGAGTTGAGATTGGGCTGGCTGGTGCCGCCGCTCATGGAGGCAATGGCGGCGTCGGCGACGTCCACTCCCGCGTCGGAGGCTTTCAGAACCGAAGCTGCGTTGATGCCGCTGGTATCGTGGGTGTGGAAATGAATCGGGATTTCAATTTCGTCGCGCAAGGCTTTGACGAGCGCGTGGGCAGCGTAGGGTTTGCAGAGGCCAGCCATATCTTTGAGGGCCAGGAAATGCGCGCCGAGCTTTTCGAGCTGCTTGGCCATGGCGACGTAGTACTTCAGTGAATATTTGGGGCGTGATTCGTCGAGCATGTCGCCGGTGTAGCAGATCGCGGGTTCGCAGATCGCGCCGGTTTCGAGCGCGGCATCGATCGACACGCGCATGTTGTCGATGGAATTGAGGGAATCGAAGATGCGGAAGATGTCGATGCCCTGGGTGTGGGATTCGCGGACAAATTCCTTGATCACATTGTCGGGATACGAGGCGTAGCCAACTGCGTTTGCGCCACGGAGAAGCATCTGGAAACAGATGTTGGGGACGCGCTCGCGGAGTTCGCGGAGGCGCTGCCAGGGATCTTCGTGGAGGAAACGCAGCGAGGTGTCGAACGTCGCGCCGCCCCACATTTCGAGGCTGAAGAGATTCGGGAGTCGCTGGGCGACGGCGCTGGCAGTGGCGAGAATGTCGAAGGTGCGCACGCGGGTGGCCATCAAAGACTGGTGAGCATCGCGGAAGGTGGTGTCGGTGATGAGGAGGCGTTTTTCTTTGCGGGCCCAGGCGGCGAATTTTGCGGGGCCGAGCTTTTGGAGGAGCTGGCGTGTGCCGGGCGGCGGTTCGATGCCGGGCGTGCTGGGGAGGACGGCCGGTTCCAAAGCGTCGGGTGCTTTCTTGCCTTTGACTTCGGGATTGCCGTTGAGAATGACGTCGCCGAGATAGGAGAGCAGCTTGGTGGCGCGGTCGCCGCGGCTGGGAAAACGGAACAGCTCCGGCGAATCGTCGAGGAACGACGTGGTGATTTCGCCGGCGCGGAATTTCGGGTGATTGACGACATTTTCGACGAAGGGAATGTTGGTGGTGACGCCCCGGATACGAAATTCGCGAAGGGCCCGATCCATGCGGCGGCAGGCTTCTGGCAAATCTTTGCCCCAGGCGGTCACCTTGACCAAAAGCGAGTCGTAATAGGCGGCGAGAACTGCGCCCGCGTAGGCGGTGCCGCCATCAAGGCGGATGCCGAAACCAGCGGGCGAACGATAGGTGGAAATTTTGCCGTAGTCGGGCGCGAAGTTTTTCTCGGGGTCCTCGGTGGTTACGCGGCACTGCAGCGCTGCACCGTAGAGCGGGACGCTGTCCTGTTTTGGAAACGACATCGGAGGGTCGTGCAGGGAGTGGCCCTGCGCGACCAGAATCTGCGATTGAACGAGGTCGATGCCGGTGACCATTTCCGTTACGGTGTGTTCAACCTGGATGCGCGGATTCACTTCAATGAAGTACCACTTTTGCGCATCGACGTCGTACAGGAACTCGACGGTGCCGGCGTTGCGGTAGTTGGCTTTGCGGGCGAGGCGGACGGCGGCTTCGCACAACTCGTTGCGAATGCTGGACGGGAGACTCGCCGCAGGCGCCACCTCGACGACTTTCTGGTGGCGGCGCTGTACGGAACAATCGCGCTCGTAGAGATGCAACAGATTGCCGTGATGGTCAGCGAGAATTTGCACTTCCAGGTGGCGGGCGCGCGGCAGATACTTTTCAAGGAATACGCTCGCATCACCAAACGCGGAGCGCGCTTCGCCTTGCGCTTCTTCGAGCAACGCCGCGAGCTGCGAACGATCGCGCACCACGCGCATCCCGCGCCCGCCGCCACCCATTGCCGCTTTCACAATGACCGGATAGCCGATCTCTTGCGCGATCTCTTGCGCTTCGCTGGCCGACTTGACCGGATCTTCGGTGCCCGGCAGCACCGGCACACCTGCCGACGTCGCCAGCTTCCGCGCTGCGGTCTTGTCGCCAAGCAGTTCCAGCAACGTCGGGGTGGGTCCTACAAACGTTATGCCGGCCTTTTCGCAGGCGCGGGCAAACGCGGGGTTTTCGGAAAGGAAGCCATAGCCGGGGTGAATCGCATCCACGCCGCGTTCTTTGGCGAGCGCGACGATCCCGTCAATATCCAGATACGCCTCGACAGGACCTTTCCCCGCGCCGACCTGATAGGCCTCGTCTGCCTTAAAGCGGTGCAGTCCGAGACGGTCTTCCTGCGAATAGATGCCGACGGTGCGGAGTCCCAGTTCGGTGGCCGCGCGGAAGATGCGAATAGCGATTTCGCTGCGGTTCGCCGCGAGGAGCTTCTGAATCGGTTTGGTTTTCTTCATTCCGGGAGCGATCAAAGGGCGACGCGAAACCCAACATTGTTTCACGTCCGCGGCAGAACGCAGCAGCAGTTTATTCGATTCGGCGGAAAAACGAAATTCATCGGGGGGCGTGGTGTGCCGGTCAGCGCTGGCTTAGAATGAGGGACGCAAATTTTCGGCGGTGACCGGCGGCAGAGCGGTTTTCAACTGTTGCAAGGCGACCTGCACCTTTGCCCACTCCTTGGGCTTGCGCTTCATGGTGTTGGGGGCGTTGCCATCGGCATAAAAATCCAACAATTCAGCGCGCATTTCCGGCGAAGCACCCGCGAAGTTCTGTTTCGCGAGCGCTTCGAGCAGCCGGGCGTGGACCGCATCATTCATGTAGTATTTACCGGGCCCGGTGACACTGCCGGTATCAAAATTGTCGTTGGGGACATCCGGCGGTCCGGTACGCTGTTCTACCAGCAGCGCCTTATATTGATCCAGAGCCGCGTTGAAACTCGCTTCAAACATTCGTTCGGTCTGCGGTGTCGGCGTCCGCAGCTTCAATACCTTTAGAGGGCCAATCTTGGGGACCAGCTTTGTCAGAAACGCCAGAAATCTCTCCCAAGCGGTCGGCATTTGATAGTCCTTGCCCCACCTCTTTTCGTAGCTCGCGCGCGAGAGATTGAACAGAAACTTCCGTTTAGTCATGCTGGGCTGTTCTTTCATGATGTCGTCTTTTTTCAGCGTCCAGGCGATTCGCGTGGCCTGCGGAAGCAATTTGCTGACATCGCGACGGTACGACCCCAGCACTTTGTCTTCGTCGTTCAGAACGGATTTCAAATTCAGACCGTAGGTTTCCTGAAAAGCCTGCTCCAACAAGGGGGCGGACACCTCGAATCCGATGAAGTCATGGTAGCTGTCGGGCGCATAGTGCTGGCGCGCTACTTCCAAAACGTCAAATCCAAATTCCCCCTTCACATGAGCCAGGGGATTGTCTTCGTAGGTCACGACCGGCCCATATTTCTTCTTCAACTCCGGATACAAAATAGGAACGGCGCGATTTGTCCCGATGCTGTGACCCTGATTGTCTGCGGCGTAATGAGAAAGCGCGCCGAGGGCAAACGCGTAGCCATTCAGATCCTGGGAGTCGCGCAGCAGGGCCAGAATAAAATCGCCGCTGCGGACATAGTGCGTTAGGTCACTGAAGAAGTGGCTGCCGTGCGGGTAGTAACCCAGATCTTGAATGATCGCGCCGCCATAAGCGTAGCCATGCGCTACTTTTAACTCTTCCGGCGTAACAGTGGGAAAGCGGGCCACAAGCAACGGGCGAATATGACTGTCCCAAGCGGTATCAACAATGGCTTCATGCGCGAGGACGGCGTAACCCGCGGCCACGTTAGGGCAAACGGCGCCCAGCAAGATGGTCAATAAAAAGGCGCCGGCGCGGACCGACCACGCACTAATTTGTATGCTACGCATTGTCTACGATGCTCCGGTTCTTTGCATCCCCGACCGCTAGTTTACCGCGCTTCCGCGTGCCAACGGGCGCTAAGGCTGACCGCTTGCGCGACATCGCAAACACCTAGCGGGTTGGATGGCAAGTCGCGGGAAAAGGACTGCGCATCGAATACGACGGGTAAGTCGGGAGTATACTTCCCTCACAACAAAGTGTGGATGGTTAAAGATTTGAGGTCGCGAGTTTAGTGAAAATCAGTATTTGCGCAGGACACCAATGACGCGTCCTTGAATCTTGACATCGTTCGCCGGAACGATGATTGGTGCCATTTCGGAATTCGCGGGTTGCAACCGAACCTTACCGGGACCCTCGCGATAGAAGCGTTTCAGCGTAGCTTCGTCGCCGCTCACCAGCGCGACGACAATATCGCCCGGATTCGCCACTTGCGTCTGTTCGCAGACCACGAAATCACCATCCATGATGTGATCTTCAATCATGGAGCTACCTTTTACCTTCAGCGCGAATGAGTTTCCACCGTGCGTAAAATCACCGAGCGAAAGTGTCTCGCGCTCCTCCACCGCTTCCAGAGGCCTGCCAGCTGCGATGCGTCCAACCAACGGGAGTTCCTGGACTCTGCGATCAATCACTTGCTCCTTGGGTGACTTCGGTAATTGCAAAATTTCGATCGACCGGCTCTGATTGTATCCGCGCCGAATAAATCCCTTTTTTTCCAGGGTAGTGATGTGCTTGTGCACGGTCGCCAGCGAGGTGAGTTTCAAGCCCTTGCCGATCTCTTCAAAACTGGGCGCGTAACCGTGCTTGGTCTCGAACGACACCAGGTAGTCGAGAACTTCTTTCTGACGCTTGGTCAGGGCCATCGGGGGACCTCGCTTTTCAAGTTTGCGGCTGCGCCGACACTGCACACCGTCCGTGCCATCAACTTAGGCGAAAAGAAAGCGAACGTCAAGCGAAAGTTAAGCGCGTGTGCTGTGATCCCATCAACCAGAAATCCCTCTCGCGTTCCACGCTCGATCCCTATTTGGCGATGCCAAGGATCAATTTGGACGGGCTTAAACCTTTGCACATGATTTCCACACGATCCTGACCCAATGCCTCGTCTGGCGTCGGTTTTGGTTGCGACAAGGTTTCAAACCGGGGTCTTCGTCGGCCACGAAATCTGCCCCGTGTGACGATACGCCAGATTGGCGATCTGGCCAGCACGGGCAGCGGCAACTCCGGTTTCGACAGGTGCGTTTGGTTCCTTCCGGTTCCTGATGCAGTCGAAGAAATTTCTCATGTGGTCGATCGTACCGTCGCGGAAACTCTCGGCCCGGAGGACTGGGTTGTCCTTGCTGGGCACGCCTTCGTGATAGACAGCGAAGCCACCGCGGTTGAGCTTCAGGGTCGCGTCGGTACCGCGGAAATCGAGGCCGCCGTCGTCGATTGAAGAGGCCATCATGCCCTCGTACACGACATCGAAACCCGGATAACGGACGGCTGCCTGAACGGTGTCGGGGCAATCCCATTGCTCGAAGATGTATTTGTCGCCAAGCATCTGCGCCTCTCTGGGCTGGTCCGATTTCATCGCCCAGTGTACGACGTCGATCCAGTGGGTGAAGAGATCGGTCATCGCGCCCCCGCCAAAGTTCCAATACCAGCGCCAGAGGTAGAACTTGTCTTCATCGAAGGGCTGGTCGGGAGCGCTGCCAAGCCACAGCTTCCAGTCCAGTGCTTGCGTATCGACGGCCTTGTGCTGCCCGGATGCGAGATAGTTCTGCCACCAATAAGTCCTGACTTGCGGGACGCGCCCGAGACTGCCTCCCTGAATCAGGTCCACGGCGTCGCGAAAGTGGGTCCAGCTCCGCTGCTGCATGCCGCATTGCAGAATTTGCTTGCTGGAGCGGACTGCATGGGTGATGGTCGCGCCTTCCTCGATGGTGTGCGTCACCGGCTTTTCCAGATAGACGTCCTTGCCGGCTGCTATGGCATCGACGGCCATGCGCACATGCCAATGGTCGGGGGAGGCGATCAGAACGGCGTCGAGCTCCTTGTCGAGAACTTCGTGATACTTCACGTGAGTGGTGGCGATGCCGTTAGAGCGTTGCTTGATGGCGTCGCGGCGCGGAGCATAGACATCGCTTACCGCGACGATCTGGTAGTTGCCGGCCTTGTCGGCGGCGTTGAGGAGGTCACCCATGCGACCTCCGGCGCCGATCACTCCAATGCGCAAAGTGTCGTTGGCGCCGAGAACTCGGGTTGCCGCAAGAGCTGTCAGCCCGCCGGCGATGATAAAACTGCGACGATTGAGTGGATAGGACATGGCGAGCATCTTAGCGGGTCAAGTTCAATGAGGAAAGTGCTCGGGACGCGGATTTGTTTTCGTACAATTTTTGAATGTCCGGTCGACACAGGCTGGAATAAAAACGCGCGATCGTGCGTCTAAGAACTCAGAGACAGGATTACCTATCTCCTATCATGTTCATCCGATGCTTGGGTTTCGGCTGCGTCATCCTCCTGCTAGCGGCCGGCGCATCTGCGCAAGAGTCCTATGACCAACTCCTTCTTCATTGGGGCTACGACCAGAACATCCCCCTCAACGTCAAGCAAAGTGGAATCGAGGAGCGCGACGGTGTAACGATTTACGACATCTCTTTCTCAAGCCCCGTCGGTGAACGGAGCACAGCCGTCGGGCCAAATGGCGGCACCGTCACCTCCTCTCTGGTCGTGCCTGCCGGACGAGGGCCGTTCCCGGCAGTGATCTTCGGCCATTGGTGCATGCCCGGGTCAGACAAAAGGAACCGCACGGAGTTCCTCGAGGAGGCTGTTGTGCTGGCGCGCTCTGGGGTCATCTCCCTGTTACCGGATCATGTGATCGTTCATCCGGGGTTTGTGGCCGACAGCACTCCCTTGAACTACCAGCAGATTGCGGTGGAAGTGCAGCAGGACGTGAACCTCCGCCGAGGAGCGGACCTCCTTCTTGCGCGCCAGGACGTCGATCCAAAGCGCCTTGCCTATGTTGGACACAGCTGCGATGCTTCGGCCGGGGGCTTTCTCAGCGGCATCGACAAGCGTTTCAAAGCCTTCGTTATTATGGCCGGCGATCTGTCCTTCGAAATCGACAAGAAAACGAAAGAACTCCAGGCGTATCGGGAAAAGGTCGGCGCGGACAAATTCGATGCCTTTGCCGCCAAATATTCGTGGATGGATGGTGGACAATACATCTCACACGCTGCGCCAGCGACAATCTTTCTGCAGTACGCAACCAATGAACCATTTCTGAATGGAGAGATAGCGAAGCAATACTTCGAACTCGTGAGCAAACCGAAGAAGCTCAAGATTTACGATGCGCAGCACGCGCTCAATGCCGAAGCCACCCGCGACCGCATCGCTTTCCTGGCCGATCAGCTTTCTTTCAAACCTCCGGACAGCAAGACCATGGCTGCTATCCCGGCTCTAACTCAGCCGCCATGGCCGAAGGCTTCGCAATAGGCCGAGACGGACTGCCACCGAATGAATTCGGCAGGACGACAAGAATTGACTCCTGCAAGAAGCTGCGCGTTTACAAGATACAAGCCGGTTTTTGGCTGCCGTTCGTCATTGGTTCCGGGTAGCCGACATCTTGCGCAGTGCGAACAAGGCCGGCGAATTGGGATCGTAACGACCAATCGCTGCAGCCTCTTCGCTACAGGCTTCCGATCCGCGAAAGAATATCCGCAAGCTGCTCCGGCGTGGATAAGAATGGCGAGTGATCCGTGTCGATGGAAAACGTCTGCCGGCATGGCGAATGCTTTTGCATCTCCTGCCGCATGCTGAGCGTCAGAGCGCGATCGTGGGCGACTACGGTCGTTCTTTCTCGACTGGGCAACCAATAACGCTGCTGAGTTTCGGGCCTGATCGCGAAATTCCGATAATAGGCTAAACCCGTTTCAGACTTTTGAGGCGCATTCGTATCTGGAATCACAGCGATGCCGGCGGGACTACCGCTGAGGTTTGTGCGCCCACCGCAACCCACGACCCCTCCCACACGTCTTTCCAATAGAACACAATTGCCGCGCGGCGGACTCTCTCCCCGCCGCGCGCGGGCCGGTGTGGTATTCTTTTTGGGTCGGCTCCCGGCGGCGGCTCTAGCAACTTAGTTTGCGTACCGTACCGTCTAAATCCATGACGATCGAGCCGCGCTCCTTGGGCAAAATCGAAGGAGTTCAACCAGATAGGTCAGGAGTCCATGTCGACCGTAACTGACACACCGTTATCCCGCATCAAGCCCGAAAAGATCGAGCAGGCGGTCATCCGCTTCGCCGGGGACTCCGGCGACGGCATGCAGATCACTGGCAGCCAGTTCACCAACACGGTCGCGCTGTACGGCAACGACATCGCCACGTTCCCGGACTTCCCAGCGGAGATTCGGGCTCCTGCCGGCACGCTCCCCGGTGTCAGCGGCTACCAGCTTCACTTCGCTTCGAATGACGTGTTCACCCCTGGCGATTCCGTCGACGTGCTGATCGCGATGAATCCCGCCGCGTTGAAGGTCAATATCGCCGACCTGAAGGCCAACGGGATCCTGATCGTCAATTCCGACAGTTTCAAGGAAAACGACCTGCGCAAGGCGCAGATGACCGCCAACCCGCTGGAAGATCATTCGCTCGACAAGTACCGATTGTTCTCGGTCGAACTCGAGCGCCTCACGCGCGTGTCGCTTGAACATCTCGGCCTGGACGCCAAGTCTATGGACCGATGCAAGAATTTCTTTGCGCTGGGGATGTGCTACTGGCTCTACAACCGTTCCATGACCTCGACGGTCCGCTGGATCGAAGAGAAGTTCAAGAACAAGCCGCTGCTCGTGGAAGCTAACAAGCTCGCCATGAAAGCGGGCTATTCCTATTGCGAAGCCACCGAAGCATTCCAGATCAGCTACGAAATTCCGCCAGCGAAGCTCGCGCCCGGCGTGTACCGCAATCTGAGCGGCAATCAAGCCCTCGCGTTAGGTTTCGTTACGGCTTCGCAGAAATCCGGCCTGCGCCTGTTCCAGGGCAGCTACCCAATTACTCCGGCGTCCGATATTTTGCACGAGCTTTCGCAATACAAGGATTTCGGAGTAATCACCTTTCAGGCCGAAGACGAGATTGCCGCGGTTACCTCCGCTATCGGCGCCGCCTATGGCGGCGCGCTCGCCATCACTACCACGTCCGGGCCCGGCATGGCGCTGAAGACCGAAGCCATCGGCCTAGCTGTTGCGGTCGAAATCCCGCTAGTGATCTGCGACATCCAGCGCGGCGGCCCGTCGACCGGCCTTCCCACGAAGACCGAGCAAGCCGACCTGTTACAGGCGCTCTACGGCCGCAACTCCGAGGCACCCATTCCCATTGTCGCCCCGGCGACACCCAGCGATTGCTTTTGGGCAGCGCTCGAAGCCTGCCGCATCGCGGTGAAATACATGGTCCCGGTCATCATCCTCTCCGACGGCTACCTGGCCAACGGAGCCGAGCCTTGGAAGATTCCCAATGTTGAGGAAATCCCGGAATTCCAGGTAAAATTCGCGACAGAAAAGAATTCTCCGAACGCTTATCTGCCTTACAAGCGCGACCCGGACACTCTGGCTCGCCCTTGGGCTGTCCCGGGTACGCCTGGACTCGAGCACCGCATCGGCGGTCTCGAGAAACAAGACGTCACCGGGAACATCAACTACGAGCCACTGAACCACGAGCACATGGTACGCATCCGCGCTGCCAAAGTTGCTGCCATCGTCCAAGACATCCCGGACATCGTCCCCGCTGGTGACGATCACGGCGACCTGCTGATTGTAGCCTGGGGCTCAACTCATGGCGCTATTACCGCTGCCGTCAACGCGCAACGTGCCGCAGGTCGCAAAATCGGCCACGTCCACCTGCGTCATCTGAACCCGCTGCCGGCAAATCTCGGCGACGTCATCAAGCGCTACAAACAAGTGCTGGTCCCCGAACTCAACATGGGCCAGCTCTTGTGGATTCTCCGCGCAAAGTATCTGGTCGACGCTATTGGCCTGAACAAGATTCAAGGCCGCCCATTCAAACAGACCGAGCTCGAACAAAAAATCGAAGAATTGCTGGGAGTCTAGTCCAATGTCCACGGCCACGCTGCCGCCCATCACGCCGCTCACGAAAAAAGACTTTCAGACCGACCAGGAAGTACGTTGGTGCCCCGGCTGCGGCGACTACGCCATTCTTTCGGCAGTTCAATCGGTATTCCCGGAACTCGGCATCAAGCGCGAAAATTTCGTCGTTATCTCCGGCATCGGCTGCTCTAGCCGCTTCCCGTATTACATGAATACCTTTGGGTTCCACACCATTCATGGTCGCGCGCCCGCCGTGGCGACGGGCCTCAAAGCCGTGCGCCCCGACCTGGAAGTCTGGGTTGCTACCGGCGATGGCGACGCGCTTTCCATCGGCGGCAATCACACCATCCACATGCTGCGCCGCAACGTCGGACTGAAAGTGCTGCTCTTTAACAATCGCATTTACGGGCTGACCAAGGGCCAATATTCACCGACCTCGGAATTCAACAAGAAGACCAAGTCCACCCCGTTCGGCTCGCTCGACCGCCCGTTCAATCCGGTATCGCTCGCGATCGGCGCCGAAGCCACTTTCGTGGCGCGCTCGGTCGACGTCTTCCAGGGACACTTGAAGGACACCCTGAAGCAAGCCGCTGCGCACAAGGGGTCGGCCTTCGTCGAGATTCTGCAGAACTGCAACATCTTCAACGATGGCGCGTGGTTTTCTCTTACCGAGCGCGAAGCCCGGAGCGAACACGTCATGCAGCTTGAACATGGCAAGCCGCTCGTCTTCGGCAAGAACCGCGATAAAGGCATCCGCCGCAAATCCGACGGCGACATCGAGGTCGTAGAAATCGGGAACGGTATCACGGAGTCCGATCTCATCGTCCACGACGCCCACCACCCGCGCCCGTCGTACGCTTTCCTGCTCTCACATATGGAGCATCGGCCCGGCTTCCCCACTCCCATCGGCGTCTTCCGCGCTTGGGACGACCTGCCGCGCTACGAAGACGTGATGAATCAGCAGATCAAAGACGTGATCGCCAGGCGCGGTCCCGGCGACTTGAGCAAACTCCTCCACGCCGGCGACACGTGGGAAGTCCGCTAGCCATAACTTCTACCGGTTACCGAGCACTGCGTTCATCATCAACTAACGGTTTGATCCGGGCAACCAGGCTCGTCTGACCGTGGTTCGGCTTACTGCTTGGCGGCGCCGGCTAACTGCCGCCAGGTAACCAGCTTGATGTTTTGCTCTTGGAACAGTCGGCGGAATTCCTCGCTGGTAAAGAAATCGAAGTCACGCTGGCGCCATGCGGCACCCCAGGTGTCGCGCTCCCTGGTGGCGGCTTTCATTTCGTCGTCGGCATATGCGACGTGAATCACGAATTCTGTGACGCCCGGTTGAATACTTCGCAGGGCGGCCTTGTAGAAATCATTCCACTTTTCCGGAGGCACCGAGGGGGAGATGGTAACGGTGTGATCGAGCACGATGTCGCTGGCAGAGAGGCTAAGCGCAAGATAGGGGTTTTCTGCGAACCAATCGCGGGTGACGAAAAAGGGCAGCTTGTACGCGTGAGCGACCCGGAGAAAGACCTCGAAGAGTTCCTTGCCGCTGGCGATGAGCCGGTATTGATGAGAGTCAAGATGGGTGGGGCGAATCCCCATCGCGTACGCGCGGTCAATTTGCGCGCGAAGTTCGATCTCCGCATCTCTGGGGTCGATGCGCGTGTCTGGCGACCAATCGTGATGGAAATAGCCGTTTTCGTCGACCAGGCTGAGAACTTTGTCCTTTGGCGCCACCGGGCCCCAGCGATAGTAGACGCGCTCGCTGGTCAGCGTGAGGTGCAGCCCGAAATCGATATCTGTGTGGGATTTCGCATAGGCGGCAATCTCTGGAAACCACGGGCAGGGCACCATGATGCTGGCGGAGTTTACCAGCCCAGTGTCGAGAGCCTTGATCGTGGCGGCATTCACGGAATGGGTCATTCCGACGTCGTCGGCGTGAACAATTAGCAGCTTGGCATCACGAGGGAAGCCAAGTTTCTCGGTGAGAGATTTGCCAACGTCCTGGGACTGAGCATCGAGTAGCGCGCCCGCAAGCGAGAAAAGGACCAAAACGGAGATGCGCCTTCGATTCATTGAATGAGCCTTTCGCCCGCAGTGCTGGCGACGGGTCCTCTTATAACACGACAGCGCATGATCCGGCGGTTGGTCGCATGGGCTTGACGCCGTACATTCCGGAGCATCTGACTCATTCGCCAGCGCTTACAGAAGAATTCGTGCTTCGACCCGCGACCTTGTGGCACGCCGAATCATCTGATTGGAAGCCCCCTGCGCTACAATAGAAAGGGACAAAGATGCGCTTCCGTACTATTCTTACGCTGGCAACTTTGCTCCCAGCGTGTTTCGCCGTCGCGGCGTGGTCGGAATATCGGGTTCCCCAGCCGGCAAACCGTCCTTACCGTCCGGCGACGCAGAGTGGATCGGTCTCCGGCAAAATTACCGCCGTCGGGGGCGGCTCCTTCTCCGTCGACGTGCAAAAAAGTCAGGAGCCGGTGACGCTCAAGTTCCTGATTGACGACAACACCAAAATCGACGGGAAACTCAAGGTGGGAGCGACGGCCACGGTCGACTATCGCACCGAAGACGTGAACAATTACGCCGTGCACGTGGTGGTGCACTCGACAGTTTATTCGCAGTAAAACCGGCAGAGGCCAAATCGTACGCAAGGGAGCTTTATTTTTTAGTCTCCGCTTCCGGTGTTGCATGTTCTTATTTTTTGCCCAAGGTTAGGCATTGATGCGCACGACTCTGAAAATCGTTCTGCCCTTGATCATCAGCGTGGTCGTGGTGTCTCTGCTGTTCGCGGTGTACCAGGTACGGACGGAAAAGCGCATGTTGCGCAACGAGCTCTCCCGCCGAGCGGAAATTCTCGCCGAGACCCTGCAGGAAACCGTCGAACCTCTTTTTGATCGCGCCCTGCCGGACAAGAGCCTGCAGCGCATCGTGGACCGTTTCGGGCAGCGCGAGCACCTCAAGGGAATTGCCGTTTACAACGCCAGTGGCGCTGCCCTGGCCCTCACACCAGGATTGTCACCGGCTTTTCAGTCGCGCCCAGCGACCGCCACCCACGCGGCCTTGCGCGATGCTGGCTTGGGCGAATTCGTAACCATCAACGATGCACCCATGCACGTCTACGCAATGCCGCTCCACCGCAACGGGCAAGCGGTCGGCAGTCTCGCGCTGGTCCACGATACCTCGTATATCGACACCCAGGTTTCTCACACGCTTCGCGATTCGCTGGTGAACGCGCTGGTGCAAACTCTGTTTATCACAGGTCTCGCGCTCATCCTGGTGCGCTGGACGTTGACCGGCCCCTTGACGCGCACGGCAAAATGGCTACGCGGATTGCGCACGGGCCAGTCGGGGCACGCAAGTAATCCGCCAGCTCTTCCCCAAGGCGAACTTTTCGACCAGATTCATCGCGAGGTCACCCATTTGGCTCGCGACCTGAATGCAGCGCGCGCCACGGCCGAAGAAGAAGCGCGGTTGCGTGAATCCAACGTTTCGCTGTGGACGGCGGAGCGCCTCCGCGTCAGCCTGAGTGTAAAGCTCCAGAACAAGCCCCTCTTTGTGGTCTCTAATCGCGAACCATACATGCATCAGTACGCGAACGGGAACAACGGGTCCATTCAAGTCATCGTGCCCGCGAGCGGCCTCGTGACCGCCTTGGAGCCCGTTTTGCTCGCCTCCAATGGAACCTGGGTTGCCAATGGATCCGGTAATGCCGATCGTGACGTAGTTGACTCCCGCGACCGCCTGCGTGTTCCTCCCGATCATCCTGCCTACACGCTGCGCCGCGTCTGGCTCAATGCCGAAGAGGAAAAAGGCTATTACGAGGGTTTCGCCAACGAAGGACTCTGGCCGCTCTGCCACATCGCGCATACGCGTCCGATTTTCCGGCCCGATGACTGGCTTTCCTATCAGGAGGTGAATCGGCGCTTCGCCGATGCGCTGCTCGAGGAAATGGAGGGTGTCGAATCGCCCATCGTCCTGGCGCAGGACTATCATTTCGCGCTGCTTCCGCGAATGATCAAGGAAGCCCGTCCCGATGCACGCGTCGCCATTTTCTGGCACATTCCATGGCCCAATCCGGAAGTCTTCGGAATCTGCCCCTGGGCGCGCGATTTGATCGATGGGCTGCTCGGCGCAGACTTGATCGGCTTCCATATCCAATCGCATTGCAACAATTTTCTTTCGTGCGTGGACCGCTCCGTCGAAGCGCTCACCGCCTGGGATCGCTTTGAGGTCAATCGCCAGGGCCATCTAACGCGCGTGCGGCCTTACCCCATCAGCGTCTCGTTCCAGGAAAATGGCCACACCGAGGAATTTAACCGCAGTGTCGGCGAACAGGTGTCCGCCATTTGCAACGACCTGAACATTCACGCCAGCTTGCTTGGCGTCGGCGTCGATCGCGTGGACTACACCAAAGGCATTCTCGAGCGTTTCCGGGGCATTGAACGCTTTCTCGAACTGAATCCCGCGTACCAGCGCCGGTTTACGTTCATCCAGATTGCCGCGCCCAGCCGCACAGCCATCGAGCGATACCAGAGGCTGCTCGAAGAAGTCACCGCCGAAGCCGCCCGCATCAACGCTCGCTTTCAGGCTGGAAGGTGGATGCCCATCGTCCTGCTGAAGAAACATCACTCCCATGAAGAAATCGCGCGCTTTTACAAGGCCGCTTCCGTGTGCCTGGTCACCGCGCTCCACGACGGCATGAATCTCGTAGCCAAGGAATTCGTATCCGCGCGCGACGATGACCGTGGCGTCCTGATCTTGAGCACCTTCGCGGGCGCCGCGATGGAACTCAGCGACGCGCTTCTTGTCAACCCGTATGACGTCCAGCAGGTCGCCGGCGCCATCCTTCGCGCCCTCGAGATGCCCAGTGAAGAACAAACCACCCGCATGCAGCACATGCGCGCCAACGTTCGCGAAAACAATATCTATCGCTGGGCCGCCAATCTGCTCTCCGATCTCACCGACATCCGCATCGACACTCCGGAGCGCGTCGAAGTGCAATGAAGTCGCTAGTCCGCAAAGCCCCGCACCTGTTGAAAAATTGGGATGGCATCGCGAAGAAAATTCGCCAGTACGGCCGTATCACCGTTTTCCTGGATTTCGACGGTACGTTGGTCGCCATCGCGCCTCGCCCTGACCAGGTGCGCCTTATGCCCGCCACGCGTAAAATTCTGCAGCGTCTCGCAAAGGACCCGCACGCTACCCTGGTGGTAGTCAGTGGTCGACGCCGCGCTGAACTCCTGGAATACATCGGCATTCCCGGTATCCACTATTTTGGCCTCTACGGCTGGGAGGGTAGCGCCAAATCTTTGCTCTCTAAAAGCGTCCGTGCGACGCTCCGTCGCGCTAGCTCGGCGCTAAAGCCTCTCCTGAAAGCGCATCCGAGCCTTTGGGTTGAAAACAAACGCAGCAGTCTCTCCGTTCATCTCCTGGATGTTCCCGCCGCTGTGCAGCCTCGCATTCGACGCGAGCTTAGCGCCATCCTCAAACCGTTTCGCGCGACGTTGCACGCTGTGGGGAATATTCGCGACGTCGAAATTCTGCCGCGCTCGATACGCGGTAAAGGAAAGGCCGTCAGCAGGTTCCTCGCTCAGCCCGCTCACCGCAAGTCCTTCCCCCTTTATTTCGGTGACGACTTCTCCGACGAGTCCGGCTTCGCTGCCGTCCGCCGTGGCGCTTCCGTGCACGTAGGCACGCGGCGCCCCACTCGCGCGCAGTATCGCCTGCGCAACCCTGTTGAAGTCACCGCCGCGCTCGCCAAACTGCAAGCCAATCTCTCCGAGAGTTGACGGCGCACGCCTCGCCCGCGCAGATAACCTCCGGCGGCGAAGCGCCTTTCATGACACTCAGATTTTTTGTGTAGGGTTCGTTACTCGGGAGGAACTACGCCGAGCGCGCCAATGTTGGGAAAAATGTTCCGCCGTCCAGTACATTTCGCACGGCATCCACCAGGTCGTGGCCCGCGCGCGACTTGGCCACATATCCTTGCGCGCCGGCATTCACCACTTCCCGCACCGTCTGCGCCGACTCATGCACGGAAAAAAACAGTATCTTCGCTGACGGATTCTCCCGGCGAATCTGCTGTGCCGCGGCAATTCCTGACAGGCCAGGCATATTGATGTCCATAATGATCAGGTCCGGCCGCAATTCGCGCGATTTCATGACTACTTCGCTGCCCTCGAACGCTTCGCCGCATACCGCCCATTCGTGCTGACTTTCCAGCAAGCCCCGCACACCGCGCCGCATCACTTCGTGGTCGTCCGCGATCAGAATGCGCCTTCGCGTGTCGCTACGCGCCGAAACATCGGTCTCTGGCTGCGATTCAAGCGGCAGGCGTACCGCCGCTTCCTCGATAGCTGCGATTTCTGCCTCGGTTTGCTTGCGTGGTATATTCGCGAACACCCGGGTCCCATTCCGCCCGAAGTCCACTTCCAACCGGCCGCCAAGCTGACGCAACCTCTCGCGCATCCCGGGGATTCCGACTCCCAGTGAAGCTATCCCATCAATCGATGTGCGCGCCGTTCCGGCCTCGATTCCCTTACCATGGTCCACAACCTCGAGGTGTAACTCCCCACCCTCGGCAAAGATCCTGATCTCCGCATCCGGGCTTCCGGAGTAACGATGCACGTTGGTCAGGCTTTCCTGCACAACGCGGAACAGGGCCGTCTCGACCTCCATCGAGAGTCTGCCCAGGCCCGGAGCGATATCGACCGAAAGATGTATGCCGCTTCTTTTCTGAAAGCCTTCCGCGTACCAGCGCACAGCCGACGCTAGGCCGGACTCATCCAATAGCGGAGGGTGCAACAAATACGAAAGGGTCCGAATCTCTTCGCCGATTTTTCGTGCCACGTCCCGGGTATCCTCGAAGGTCTCCACCAACTCGGGATCCTTGGAGTTCACCAGCCGGCCTAGCCGGTCAAGCGACATAGACAGCAGCGCGATCTTTTGCCCGGTCACATCGTGAAGATCCCGCGCAATCCGCCGCCGTTCCTCGTCTTGCAATTGCAAAAGGCGTCCGGACAATTGCCGAAGCGACGTTTCCGTTACGCGCAACGCCTCGTTGGTCTCGACCAATTCGGTCAACTCGGTTGCCACTGCGCAAATCGCTTCCACGCCAAGTTCTCGGTTCGTGCTCAGTGTCAAACGCACCGTGCGCGCCCGGCCGTTGATGGTCCGCAGGCGGATTTCCCCGCGCGCGCCGCCGCTCTTCGCGCTCCGCAGAAGTGCCCTCATTTCTTCCAGATCCTCGCCCGATACAAAGCTCTCGACCGGTGCGCCGATAAACTTCTCCAACGGCACATCGAAGATGGCCGCAAAACTCTTATTCGAGTACAGCACGGTTCCGTCTTCTGCAAGCGTGGCGGCGCCTTCATCGATGGTTTCCACCAAAATCCGGTAAGGGTGCTCGGCGCCCTGCAGCGTAAAGACTTGATCACCCCCGGGTCCAGCGACCACCACGGCGTCCACTTCACCCATGCGAATTGCGCGAAGGGTTTCCTCCAGCTCGGCAACCCGCGCCAGAACTTGGTTAAGTTCGTTGGCCTTTTTCGGACGGCTCTTTCGTTTCTTCATAGCCCGCTCCTACGCACCCTTCAAATCCAGACCCAACACAACGCGCTTCTGGTCGGAAAAATCCCCCACGAGGCGCCGCAAAGGCAACGGCATCGCTTTGATCAAAGTCGGCGCCGCAATGATCTGGCCTTCGGCCGCCAAGGCGGGCTGCTGGTAGATATCGATGATTTGCAGATCGAACTGGCCCTTCAAGAATTTCTCGCACAGCCGCCGGAGATTCTCGATAGAGCTCAAAGACCTCGGCGTCTGCCCCGTTATGTATAACCGCAGAATGTATCGAATAGCCGCGCGCTTAGCGCCTTTGGGCCTGGCCTTGCGGCGTCGCGCCTTCACGTTGCACCCCGGCTTTCCCGAAGATTCAGCCCGACCAGGACTCTCTCGAGGTCAGACAGGTCGCCGATGATCTTGCGAATCGGAACCGGCAGTTTCCGCACCAGCGTCGGAATCGCCAGGATTTGGTCACCTTGCGCTAGCTGCGGTGTCTTGACCAGGTCAATGACGTGTAGTTTGTACCTGCCTTCCAAATGCTCGGTACAGATTTTTTTCAAATTTGCCAAGGCCGCCAGAGACTTCGGAGTCTGCCCCGCGACATACAATCGCAGTTCTACGAGCGGCATCGCGCCATTTTTCGCTTTCTTTCTCACGGATGCGCTTGCTTTCGTTTTTCCCATTAATTTCACGCCCCTTGGCCTTTGCGGACTTGCTTGCTTCCCCGAAGGCTCGTCATCTCTTCCACATCCCTCGCCAGCTTCTGCTCTCTCTGCGCTTCCTGATCCATCAACTGCGCAATTTGCTCCTCTCCCTGCGCAAACTCCGCTCGCAGGGCAGCCATTTTAGCTTCCAAAGCCTTCCGCTTCCCTTCCAGCGCCTTGCGTCGCTCTTGCGCTTGAAGGCGCCGGGCGACCTCTTCGGCTTTCTCTCGCGCCTCGTGGCTCAACCGCGCGGAACCCGTCAACACCGTTCCCGCGCCCACATAGATCGGAATGAGCTGAATCCCCTTGTTGGTCATCACAAATTCGCGAACTTGATTCGAGTGCGCCATTCCACGCGATTTCAGCACGTAGATGCACCGATTTCGCTCTCCGTTCACCTCCACATCACGCACCAGGAACCAGGTGTCGATCAGCGACGAAATGTTCGCTTCCGTCTGTTCCGCGGCATTCCCAGCTCGAGTCAGCGCCGTGAAAAACGCCGTAATTTGCTTGGTCTTCAGAAAGTCGATCAAGCGCATTAACATTGCATGGATTTCATGCATTTTGCCAACGAGTAGATTGGTAACCGGGTCGATGATGACCACTTCCGGGTCATAACGTTCCACCAGCTTGTGGATCCGCAATAGGTGCATTTCCAACCCGCTTTGCGTTGGCCGCCACGCCTCCAGTCGCAAAAGACCCGTCTTTACGTGTTGCTCCAGGTTGATTCCGACCGACGTCATGTTGCGAATCGCTTGCGCCGGGGACTCTTCAAACAGCACGTACAAACATCTCTTTCCGCTGGCGCAGGTGTGATCCGCAAAGTGCGACGCCAGGCTCGATTTACCCGATCCCGCCGTTCCCGACAGCAATACCGAAGCCCCGCGGTACAGGCCCTTCCCCTCCAGCATGTCGTCCAGATCCTTAACGCCCGTCGATATTCGCTGTCTCGATGCCTGATGATCCAGCTTCATGGAGGTACTCGGCAGGACCGAAAATCCCTGCTCGTCGATCAAAAATGGATACTCGTCGGCGCCGTGCGATGACCCACGGTATTTGATCACGCGCATCCGCCGCGTCGAGACCTGCTCGTTGACCCGGTGATCCAGAAAGATCACGCAGTCGGACACGTATTCTTCCAATCCGTAGCGCGTCAGATTCCCTTCGCCGCGCTCCGCAGTGACTACTGCGGTCAGACTGCGGTCTTTCAACCAGCGGAACAATCGTCGAATTTCCGCGCGCAACACCCCCTGATTGGAAAACCCGGAAAAAACCGCTTCGAGCGTGTCGAGCACCACGCGTTTTGCACCGATCGAATCGACCGCGTATTGCAGCCGGATGAACAAACCTTCCAGATCGTAGGACCCGGTTTCTTCGATTTCCGACGGCTCGATCCGCACGTAATCCATCACCAGTCTCTTGCGCGCCGACAAATCCTCCAAGTCGAATCCCAATGAGGCGACGTTCTTTGTCATCTCGCCGGCCGTCTCTTCAAACGTCAGCAAAACACCCGGCTCGCCGAATTGCGTCGCCCCGCGCACAAGAAATTCCACGGCAAACATCGTTTTCCCGCAACCCGGTCCTCCGCACACAATCGTCGGCCGGCCTTTCGGCACGCCACCCTTGGTGATTTCGTCGAATCCCGCGATTCCCGTGCGCGCCTTTTCCAATTGCGGTAGGAAGCCCGAGTTCTCATTTCGCCGTGCGCTCGACCTCGTCACAGAAGTAACCACCTCCAAGAGTGGAATGCTTAAAAACGTAACCTTGTCTTCGCATGGAACGCTTGCAGTTCAGGGTAAACAAAACGTTGATTATCCACGGTTCTTTTCCTTGCTACGCCTCGCGCACACCAAGAAACCCTGTGCTGCCTTTGAATTGCAATGCGTCACCTACAGGAAACACCGTATGGACGTGTGGAACGCAGATGTAGGTCCGACTCTGGAGTCGCGCATTTGTCCCATCGCTATGCGCGCTTCGGCAACGCCAATTTTGCACAGTCGCATCAAGTCGACGGTACGTAACCCTCCCTACCGAGCACCCAGACTCCGTGCGGTGAACGCTTTCACAAAAGCTTTATATTTCAAGGAGACCAGGGATCATGAAGCGTTGCGTATTTTTACTACTCTTAGCGGGTTGCGTCGTACCTCTTGCCTCCGCGCAAGACCGGGAGCACATCCAATTGGAGGTTTTCGCTGACTATTTCCGCTTGGCGCAGACCGACAACAACTTTGGCGGCGTCGGTGCTCTCGCCAGCTTTCAAGCCTTTAAGGAACTAAAGCTTGCGGCCCAAATGAGCTACGACTTCAACCAGACGTTCACCGAGGGCTTCACCGATACCGGTACCGTAACGTTTTCACGCACGAATCTGCGCATTCTCCACGGAGAATTTGGACCCAGAATGAACATCGGCCACCACGCCATCCAACCCCTCGTCACACTCAAAGGTGGCTTCGTCGATTTCCGTATCGATGGCGCTCCCGCCACTCTCGGGACTTTCTTCAGTAGCGTCAACGGCCTGCGCGCCCGTAACGTGAACGGAGTTCTTTATCCCGGCGGCGGCTTGCAAGGCCATCTTGGACCGATCGGCCTGCGCCTTGACGTAGGCGATGAAATTTATTTCAACCACGGCGCGCACAATAATCTGCGCGTTGCCCTCGGCCCGGTGATTCGTTTCTAACCCCGTCGCGGTCCCCACTCTTTCATCGGGCCGGGTATCTTATGCCGCCACGCAGCATCGCGCGGGGACTCGCTGCGCGAGCCACTTTTCCAGGCGAGCGCCTCGCCCCGCTCCTATCAGTGCTTTTCCTTGGCTTCTAAGAATCTCTACAAGATTTACGTTATGGAATCCCCAGCAGGCGTTCTGGCAATCTGCCACGGCTGCGGGAACAAGCTCGCGCAAAGTGAAGGAAAAGGGGAAGCCGCCGCCACCTCTTGAGAAGAATCGGGAAGGGCGCAAGGGACGACTTTCCTCTTTTCCTTCGTCCAAACGAAATACGGCAACTGCGCTCCACAACCCCGGTCGGTTCTTTTTCCTTCTTTTAGTAGGTAATCGACCATCCGACGATCGTCATCGTCAATACCGCCAGCAACGCCCCCACGCTGAATACGCTCAGCGCCTTCCCATGTCCCAGCAGGTAGTCCCGAGATTCCGCGTCGCTGCACAGCAACACCACAACGATTAGCACGACTGTCCAGGCCAGGGCCGCAGGCACGCCTGGATATTTTCCGATCATCGCCAGAAACTGGCCTGGCGGCTGGCCAGCGGGAACCCACCAGGGCAGCATGGGCGCAACTCCCGCGGCCAAAGAAAATGTCAGAAGCTTCCGCGTGAACCATCCCTTGACTCTCGGACGCGCTTCTTTCCACACCAGAAAATCCCAAGCCAGCAGTGCAATGGCCACCGGCACCCAGCCGTACATCGCACTTTGCCGGTCGAACCACAACCATGCGCGAAATACTCCCCGCGCATGATTGCCCGCAACCAGTCGCGGCAAGAAAATCAGCGCCACCAAGGCGTTGCACGCCACGGCGACCATCAAGGTCACCAGGCTCATCAACTGAAACCAGTGACGTGTCGCGGAAACCTTGCACCGCGTACACACCGATTGTCTCGGCAGGAAGTTGAGTCCGCACCGTTCGCAGAACACGTTTCGTCTCCCCGGCTACGGGAAATCGAGCCCCGCGCTCCACGCAACACTATCGCCCCGTGATTTGGAAAACTACTGGTCTGACGTTCAGCAAAAGGTTCAGGTGCTCGCGCGTATCAGTGAGTCACCATTTGCGGCGAATCGTTTTGCTGCGCAACCGAAACTTGAACTAGGGCTTGCTTACCCGGGATTGCTCTCCGGCGGACGGTACCCCGGTGCGCGCTGGCGCCGCAGCCACCGCCGCTGTAGTCCCTGGCGCTTGGGTCACCCGCACGACCGCGCCGCTCGTTTTGATAACGGTTTGAAATGTGGTCCCGGCCGCCACTACCGCGGGCTTTCCCTTTTTGAATTCCCATGAGGGCCCGGGTGCTCCCATGATGCTGCTCATTGGATTGGCAGCGGCTTCCTTGGAATAGAAGTTTGCCGGAATGTGATCGCCGTTGACCGCTGTGACATATTCCATCGTCCAACTGAACTCGCCCGGGGGCTTACCCATGAACCCGGGCTGCTTGATGGTCGTCACGCGGCCATGCGCCTCCGCCCCGCGTTGAATCACGGTCACTCCGTCCACGACAACGTCCTGCGCCACGGTCATCAACACCACTCGGCCTTCCACGGCATCATCCGACGACACCACATAACTCAGCGTGAGATCCACCGGCGTGCCCCCCGGAATTTTCACCTCGACGATTTCCGGTGCTTTCGGCGTCACCGGTGGGGCGGCCGCCGACGGCGCCGTCACCATCGCTAAAATCACCTTGTCCGGTACGCCGGCCAGCTTTAATTTCTGCAAAGCCGCCGGTGTCGTTTCAAACTCGCAAGGCGACGACTGAATCTTCGCCAAAATCACGTCCGCGCTCAAATGCAGCGTCCGCATTTTGACGATGCTCGCGTTGTTGAGGGTTGGCACGCCCGCCCCCTGAGGCTTGGCCGAGGGATCCGTCAACCCAAAATTTGAGGTGGGCGCAACGCCGGGTGCGTTCGAAATTTCCGCGTAGTGCACCCACCCCACCCTGCCGTCCAGCGCGCGCACCTGCACATATTCGAACCACCGATTCAGGATTTCGACTTTCTCGCCGCACCGCAATTTCCCCAGCTCTTCGAACTGGTCGTTCGATTTATACAACAGCACATAAGAGCCATACGTCCCGCAATAGGCGTACCCGGTCGTGGCCGCCCGCGTGGACTCCGCGCCGCAGAATCCGACGCCCAACATCGCAAGAACTAAAACGCAAATTTGAGCCTTCATTCTAGTCCTCATAGCCAGCGCAGACAGACTTCGCCTTCCGGCGTCTTTGGAATTAATTACGTCCCATCCTCGCGCGTACTCTACCTCCGACCAATAGTACTGTGACGATCTGGTTACGATATCAGTAGGGCGCTTGTCCGCAGGGCTGAGTCCGAGGCCCTGCGCTTCCTCATCACAATTGCTTACCCTGCTTCCTTATCGCACTTCGCCTGTTCCGGACGTGATCCCTTTCTCTCGCAGCACAGCGATCGCATAGCGGATCGGCACTGCGGCACCCATGGACGTCGAACCTTGTTCGATCCGCGCCGCCAGTCCAGCCGCCGGGCGCAACCATTGCCCCTCGATAAATCCCACTACCTCATGTCCATCCGCAGACAAAACCGGGGCCCCGCTCTGCCCCAAAATGACTTCGTGATTGAAAAGCAGCAATTCCGTCTCGCCCATTCCCTTCTCCAGCTGGCTCGATTGAAAATCCACTACACGCGCCTCAGACCGGTCTTGCAACTCCGTTTCAAAGGTCCGAGGCTGGCGCCGCGCAGGTCGCAACGCCGCTACGATCACGGCGTCGCCACGGCCCGGGCTTCCTGCTCCTAGCGAAAGAAACGCCACGCGATAGCTCCCGGCAAATGGATTCGGCGTCGCTCGCAGCACCGCCACATCATGTTCCTTGTCCACCGCCACCACTTCGGCCTTCAACATTTGCGGCGGCGCCTCTCCTCGTTGCACCAAAATGTGCGGCTGCCCTCCATTGCTGAACGAATGTAAGACATGCGCCGCGGTGATCAGGTATCCTTCGCGGCTGATAAAAAACGCGTTCCCATAGAACGCGTACTGATAGCCGCGCCCTGAAGGCGTCTCGTCCACCGGATATACGATCGGACAAATCGCCCGAGCCAGAACCTTCCCGCTGCCTCCCGCGTCTTCCACGGCCGCCCCGCCCAGTTCTCGCACAGCCATACCACCGAGCGCGCACGCTATAATCGCCAGCCACGCCGCAACTTGTTTACGATCCGTCGCCATATGCGTACCAACAACTCACTTTAAGCAAATCCTCGATTTCCCGGCAATAGCCCGCAAGGGCAGTGAGTCCGGGCAGGCCAGTTCGCTTTCGCGTTTCTCAGTCGGTGAAATCGCCCTTCGACGCAGGTGTGAAACTCTTATCTGTTTCTTTAGTCATCCGCTAAACTACGTCTCGTCCAACACAAATGGGAATGCCCCGTGCGCAAAAGACTTTTCTCGGCTCTCGTCTCGTGAACCTCCTGTTCACCCTCTTTATCGCCTACGTGTTAACCCTCGTAGCCATCCGCTTGTTCGAACCGCACCTGATCTTCTTCCCCAACTACCCGGGCCGCCTCGAAGGTGACTGGCATCCCCGCAATCTTCCCATCCAGGAGATCTGGCTGCGCTCTTCCGACGGCACGAAACTTCATGCCTGGTGGATTCCGAATCCCCAAGCCAAGTTCACGTTCGTTGCGTTCCATGGCAACGCTTCGAACATCGCCAATCGCGCCGCCGTCTACGAATTTCTGCGCGACACGCCCGCCAACGTTCTTGCTTTGGAATATCGTGGCTATGGCCAAAGTGAAGGCAAACCAAGCGAAGCTGGCTTCTACCGCGACGCCGACGCCGCCCACCAATATCTCGTCAACACGCAAGCGATCGCGCCGAAGTCGATTGTCTCCTTCGGCCAATCCTTGGGCACCGCCGTGGCCGCAAACCTGGCCGCCCGCCGCGAAGTCGGTGCTCTGGTCATGGAAGCGCCGTTCCCTTCCGCTTCGCTACTCGCTCGCAAACTCTTGTGGTTTTTCCCCGGGATCGAATTGTTGGTCCGCGGTCAATTCAACACTGCGGCGCGCCTGACCGCAATCTCCGCGCCCATCCTCGTCGTCCACTGTACCCATGATCCCGTAGTCCCCTTTCAATTTGGTCAAGTCGTATATAGCGCCGCCGGCAATCCCAAGCGATTCTTCCAAGTGAACGGACTGTGCCACGAGGAGGCCAGTCTCGTTGCTCCCGCGCAATACCGCTCCGCTCTCCAAGATTTTCTGGGTAGGATCAGCCCCGGCATTCGCTAAACCGCGTCGTGATCCGCGGGCGGCGGGCCAAATTCGCGCAGGATCCATCCCGCCTAACGCCATGAATCTCTTAGAGTTAAATGAATAAAAGATCGCAACTTCCCGCCCCCGTCCGGGTTTGGTACCCTGTAATCCGGATTGCGCGCCATTCGCGGGCCGCGATACCGTTTTTTCTCGAGAGCTAGGTTGCCGCCTTGCAAGCTCGTCAAGGGACAGGCACCAAGTTCAACCTCCCAGCCGGCCGCAATTTGATTCGCATCGATCCCGCTAGCCCCCGATGCGAACTGTACTTGGGGGAGACTTTATGTCCACGTCGACCGACCATCTGGCAGGCCTGAACGTCCCTGCAGAACGCCGCTTTTATCCCCGCGTCACGCCGTCCGTGCCGATCTATGTCGCATTTGGTTCCAACAACCTGGGCACGCTCCTGAACGTGAGCGAGAATGGTTTGCAGGTAGTGACGCCGAACCGCCTCGACCTCAATTCTGTTTATCGCGTATTTTTGCCTCTGGATGGCGTTCCCGGCACCATCACCGTGAGCGTCAGGACCATCTGGACGAATTCACAAAATAGTTCCGGCATCCAGTTGCTGGACCTCTCCGAGCAAGACCGGGAACAAATCCGAAAGTGGGTAGCGCTGCAGAGTTCTCGAAGCGAGAACTTGAAAGGGTGGTTTTTGCCCAAAGGCGCGGAGGCCCCGCCAGAGCCAGCCGAGCCGTCACCCGAACTGGCCGAACTCCCCTTGCAACCTGTCGAACCCACAAGAAAACCTGAGTTCGCTCCCATGCCCTTGCCGATTCATGGCGACTTCACCTATGAGCCGCCTCCTGAACCAAAGAGGGGATTTTTTTCGTTCCGCCGTGGTCATAAAGAACCTCGCGTAAAGTCGCGATCGACTCTGTCGCTTCCTGTCCTCTGGACGGCACTCATGCTTACGGTCTGTTTGGCGCTCGCGTGGTCGTTCCGGCAAGATCTCGAGGCCAAATTCCTGCACCGATCCCCACAAGTCGCCAGTCAAGAGGCCCCCTCCCTCGATCCAAGTCCACCGGACGCTGTTCCCCATAAACCCGCAGTGCCAACTCCCACCGAAGTTCCTCCTGAACCCAGGGCAAATGCCGGCCCCAGCGACGATACTGGCTCGATTCCGGTCGCTCTCCCACCGGCCGCTGCAAAACCTGTTTCGCCCCCCATCGCGATGCCCAAGCATCTCGAACTCAAGGTTCCCGCCGTTAGGCAAAACGCGGAAGCATCACCAAAGTCCCCCGTCGAACCTGCTGTTCGCGAAGCGCCGCGTTCCTATGCCGCGAGTGCCGCTCCGATTCCAGCCCCGGCAACGACAAAGGACGCGACCTCAGCACGCACGCCACTTCCGGAAACGATTCCTGCCCCGGTCATAATCACACCGGCTCCGGTGGCCCCTCCGCCAGCTGCACTCACTACCGCGCCACCTCCCCCGAGAATCCAGGCTTCGACGACCCCCCCTGCTACCAACGATTCCGCCACAAAGGCTCCTGCGACGGACTCGCCTAGCCGCAAATCCGCGATCGCCGGCTCCATCTACAAATCAGACGGAGCAGAAGCCCTTACCCCCGGCAAAGCATCGGTCACACCGCCAGCTTCAGCTCCGGTTCGGGCCAGCCAGCCATCTTTGACTCCCCGCGCCAACAGCAATTCCCCCGTCGTTTCCAAGTCCGATGCCTTCAGCTCCGCGGTGGTACAGATGGATGCGCCCCAGGCTTCCGTAGTCGAAGTGACCGCGCCAAAAGGCTTTTCCGCATCGTTTGTGAATTTGCCGGGTGAGCGGATACTTCGATCGGCTTCTTTTACGATACACATCCAGCGCGCGGTTCGAATCCCAGGCGAGAAGTTGCCCGGTGAAAGGTGGTTGTGGAAAGGCCACCTGAAAGTGGCCATCGGCGAACTCACTTCACGCGTCGATCCGTCGCTACCACAGATACCCGCTCCGTACGGCTCTACCACCGTGCTAGCAACCATCGATAAAAGCGGCTACGTCACCAATCTGCAGCCGCTCTACGGCTCCTTCGCCTTCGCGCAGAGTGTGGCCAGAGCCGTCCGCAACTGGCACTTCGAACCCACCTATCTCGAGAACAAGCCTGTCGACACCCGGGCCAAAATCGAAATCGACTTCCACCCGCCCTCCACGCGCACATCCAAACCTTAATAATCCGAAATCCGACTTCGCCGCATACAAGCACTCCGGGCAGAACGGCTTGGAAACAGACCGACCCAGGTCTGCCCGGGCGGCGCGGCAAGAAAGGAAAAGGGAACCATTGGAGTATCGGCGGAAGGCCAGTAAAATAAAGTCATGGCTTCGGTAAGAAAGCGACCACGAACCGTCACGGAATACATCAACGCCTTCCCCAAAGGGGCTCGGGAAAAACTAAGGCAGATGCGCGCCTGTATTCGCGCATCGGCCCCGGGCGCCAAGGAAAGTATGAAGTGGGGAATGCCCGCCTTTTCCTACAAAAGGATACTGGTCACGTATGCCGCATTCGAACACCACATCGGCTTCTATCCGACGCCGTCGGCGGTGACCGCCTTCGCTCGTGATCTTTCGCAATTTGTCACAGCTAAAGGATCGATTCAGTTCCCGCTGCAGAAACCACTACCTCTGCCTCTGATTCGCAAGATCACGGCATTCCGCGTTCGAGAGAGTATGGAGAAGGACGAGAAATGGCGAACGCCCCGGAAAACGATTGGCTAATTCCCGCCGCCGTCAGCGGTTGCCTGCTGCAACGCAATCGCATCTGCCACATCCAATGGAGATCGGTTCGGGAACCAGTCGTATACTTCTTATATGGATGACCAATCCAAACTTGCACCGTTTCCGATGACCGGAGACGCCGACCCGGTCCCTGCGAGCCTGCTCGCCACTTACCCTGAGCAGGCCAGCACCCTCACGTTGCTGTATGAGGTGAGCCGCGAAATCACCTCAATCCTCGACCGCGAAGAACTGCTTCGCAAAGTGGCGCATCGCGTCAAAAAGCTAGTCAACTACCATGTTTTCAGCGTGATGCTCTGGAACGAGAAGTCCCAGCACCTGGAGAGTGTTTTCGGCATGCGCTACGGCAATGCCATCCCCACCCGCACGCGCCTCCCGCTCCACCAAGGGATCACCGGAACCTCGGCGGGTGAGCGCCGTACCATCCGCGTTGCCGACACGCTCAACGATCCTCGTTACATCCAGTGCGAGACCGGCCTCGTTGTGCGTTCGGAATTGGTGGTGCCTCTGCTTCTGCAGGATCGTCTCATTGGCGTTATCGATCTGGAGAGTACTGATCCCAACGCGTTTACCGACGAGCATGAGCGCATGCTCTCTACTCTCGGCTCCTATATCGCCATCGCGCTCGAAAATGCCCGCCTCTATGAGGACGCTCGTGTGACCGAGCGTCGACTGCAGATCGATCTCGCCACCGCGAGGGAAATTCAGCGAGGTCTCCTGCCCACCGGCGCGCGCGAAGTTCCCGGCCTGGAGCTCGCCGCCGCATATGCTCCGGCCCGTGAGCTCGGCGGTGACTTTTACGACTTTCTTCCCTACGGCCAGGGCCGCCTCGCCTTGCTCCTGGGCGACGTCTCCGGTAAAGGCACAGCCGCGGCACTGTTCGCCTCGCTCGCCATCGGCATCGTCCGCGAGCATGTCGTCGAGCATCCGTGTCCACCCTCCGAAATGCTGGCCATGCTCAACACCCGGTTGTACGCCGCGCACCTCGACAGCCGATTCATCGCCACGCTTTTTTCGGTCTATGACGCCAGCACCCGCCGCCTCACGATTTCCAATGCCGGCGGCCCGTATCCCCTTCTGGTTCGCGACGGCGCCGTCCAATCCGTGCGTGTCGCCGGCATACCGCTCGGTCTGTTTCCGGATACTCAATACGACGAAATCACTCTCGATCTCGTCCCGGGCGATACCGTGCTCTTCGCCTCCGACGGTATTCTCGAATCCTTCAATGACGAATTGGAAGAATTCGGCGCAGATCGTCTCAGTTCTGTACTTTCCAGCGTTTCGCCCGATCAATCTGCCGATGCCATCGCCGCCGACATCCTCGGCGCCACCGACGACTACAGCGGCGCGGGCGCAACGCCATCCGACGATCGCACGCTGCTCGTCCTTCGCGTAACCGACCACGATTCCTCCGACTTCTCCAAGCTCCCGATAATCTACTGACACGCTCACAACCAACGAAATGCATTCGCCGGCGCAATCGGGTCGCGATCCGTTGTAGGGGCACAGCATTGCTGTGCTTCTAAACCTTGAGGCTTCAAACGTCGCGTCGATGGGAATAAGTTCGCTCTAGCGGGAACCAGCGGGAGTGGGAGCGGAAACAGCAACCGCCGGTGCAGGCGGAGACGAAGCGCCAGCCTCCGCGGCCTCGCGACCTTCCAAAAGCGGCAACCATTGCTGACGCACTAGCGCAAACTCCGGCCAGGCCTTCTTGGTGATGGGATCGGACGGCGGCAAACCCAGCTTCTCGAAATTTTTATACTGCCCGCCTTGTAAAATACGGAAATCGAGATGGGGCCCGGTTGAAAGACCGGTGCTGCCGACCAGCCCAATCGTCTTGCCGATTTCGACACGCTCGCCTTGATGCACAAACAAGCGTGACAAATGCAGATACATCGTCTCGTAGCCTTCCGAGTGCCCGATCTGAATCATGTTGCCTTCGCCGCCTTTGCGCCCGGCAAATTCGACGCGTCCGTTGCCGATGGTCTGCACCGGAGTACCAATCGGTGCGCGATAATCCGTCCCCATGTGGGGGCGAAAGATTTTTAGCAATGGGTGATATCGCGACTTGCTGAAATGCGAAGTGATGGTCGCAGTGAATTTCAAAGGCGAGCGCAGAAACGTCTTCTGTAACGATTTCCCGTCCGCGGAATAGTATCCCAGTTGGCCGAGTTCGTCGTGAAACAGTAGCGCCTGATATTTCTTGCCGCTGTTATCGTACTCTGCGGCCAGAATTTTTCCGTACCCCGCCGCTTGCCCGTTTGCGTATTTCTTCTTCTCGACCACAATTCGGAACGTGTCGCCTTTGCGCGGATCGTTATAGAAATCCAGGTCGTATCCGAAGATCTGCGCCAGCCGCATGGCCAACTCCGGCGATTCTCCCGCCTGCGCCACGGCATTGAACAGCGAGTCCGTTATCTTACCGGTCACCGTGGAAACTTCTGCCTTCGACGGAATGGACCTCACATCCGCGGTAAACGCGTGGTCGTTACCAGCCGAGATCTTCAACATACGGTCAGAATCGATCCGGTAGTTGATCTCGCGAACCTCCCCGGCCGCAGAACGCTTCACCGAGATCAAATTTCCAGCCCGCACCTGCCGCAGATTGAACGCACGCTGCGCCGCCCCCGAAGCGTTCGCCGCATCGGTCGCGCTCAATCCGGAACGTTGGAGCGCCGCCGTAAAATTCTCACTACGCCCGATTTTCGTCTCGGTGGCCGGCGGGTCCGCTGGCTCCGCAGGCTGCCCGTGCGCAGCTTCCGCTTGCAGCAACTCTTCCTCGCGCTGCACCGCAGCATCGCTGGAACGCTTGTGAACGATTGCGGCCATAATCGCCGCACCCGCTAGCGACAGGACGCCAAGAACAACGAGCAAACGACGATTCACCCTTCCCCCAAGGCACTCACACCCAGTGCTCCAATTCTTAGACGAAGAAACAAGAAAGAACGTTTAATCCGGCGGGGTAGATTCTACAACAGTCCTTTCGCACATCGGCCATGGCGGTGAAATACATTTCCGCTGGATCAATCGAAGAGTATCGCAGGCAGGAACGAAACGGAACCGAGATGCAACGAAGGGGGCACACAGTTCGGAGCGGGGAGACCAGCGGCAAAAAACAGAGTGCGTTCGCTCTGTGTCGGCGTTACCGCACTCCCGATGCGGTAGCCTGATGAGCTTAGTTGCCGGAGTTCACAACCGTCACCGGCTTCACCGTGTTGTTCGGAGCGGTGGTGGTGGCGAAGTAGTTTTGTTCGCGTAGGCGGCGGTAGATGCGGCCAGCGACTTGTGCGGCCGTGGGGCCAATCACCTGGCGCGAGCTGCCCCGCAGCAGGACGGCGAGCGCGATTTTCGGATGCGCTTCATCGGCGTAGGTGACGAACCACCCTACTTTCGACGTTGGATCGTTGCACGTGCCGGTTTTCCCGAGCGGGGTTTCGTCTCCGCCCGCGTCAAAGCTTCGCTTGCCGGTGCCGTAAAGCACCGCGGCCAGCATGCCTTCGCGAATCTCTGGAAGCACCGAGGCAATGTTCAGGTCGCGCTTCACACGCGGAGCAAATGCTTGAATCTCGTCGGGAGTGCGCGGGTACTGCAGGTAGTACAAGGTACCGCCGTTAGCGAACGCGGCAGCCAGCGAGACCAGCTGCAGCGGCGTGATTTGAATTCCTTCGCCAAAACTCGACATGCGCGCCACGCCACCATGCGCCGGCGGCGCCATCGGGAACGAGCCTGGGTGCTCTTCGGGCAGGTTGTAACCGGCGAGTTCACCGAGGCCGAGCAAGCGGGCGTACTTCGATACCGTGTCAAAACCCATACGAACGCCCAGCTGTTCGAAGAACTCGTTGTTGGAGTGCGCCAGCGCCTCGGTCAGATTCATGTACTTGCGGCCACGCACCTTTAGCATGGTGTCGCGCGTAATCACGTTCTCTTCCAAGGCGGCGAGCGCGACGGTCGGCTTGATCGTCGAGCACGGAATGTATCCGTCGCCGAAAGCAATCTTCTGATTCACGATGGTGAGGATGCGACCGGTGTTGGGATCGACGGCAACCACAGCGCCGTTAAATCGGCCAAGGCCTTCGACCGCGGCTCCGCGGACGATTGGGTCATCGAAGGTGCCGATGTCGGCGAGCGTGGAATTCGCGAACGTCGGAACGCCGCGGAAACGCACCGTCTTACGCAGGGGAGCCTTGCCAGCAGCCGGAGCGGCCTGCATCGGCGCTGCCACGGATACGGCGAGTAATGCCGCCAGAATTACCTTGCCAAATTGCTTCAACGTCGGCACCTCAAAACGGATACCCGATGGCCGATCATTTAGGAGGCGTTGTTTTTACCCTAAGAGTAACCTTAGGTCAACCTCTTTAAATGCTGCGTCTCCTGGGTACTTCCCCGGAGGATCAGGCCTTGCGACCGCTCTACTTTGCATGCATCTGGCCAACGATAAATACGCTGATTCCAGACGAGTTAACAAAGATGCTACGCTTGCAACTGCCCCTGAATGAAACACCTACATCTCTCAGGTGAAATGCATTGTAGGGGTAAGCAGGTACGTACGCAATAGGCTACTGGGGCTGGTACGAAAATATGTGCTTTGTTTTGAACGGCTGGCCGCAGGGACAGCACTTTCTGAGTAACTGTACCAGTGTCATGCTAGCGCTACCCGCATTCTAAGGACGGCGCGGCGCGCCACGCGTGGTGCGGTGCACCTTGATGGGCCTTTGCGTCTGCCGGAAACATCTCGCTAGGTTAAGTGACAAAGCGGATTGGCTCGCGTCTATAGTGCGGCAGCTTTCTATGAAAGCAGTACTTTCTGCCGTTCTCTTCGTTGCCGTTGCATATGTTTCGCAGGCTGCGCTGCTTCTCGAATTTCCGGCTGCGGCTGCCATCGGTTCGAATCCCGCAAACGTGCGACGGCTGGACGGAAGCACGATCACCGCCGCGAAGATTGATGACACGGTTTCGCGCTTGATGTCGGCCGGGAAGGTCACCAGCGTGGGCCTCGCGTTCTTGGTCGATAACTAAGTCCGCAGGTACGGATCTGTGCGCTGCACGTGCTCCCTTCCCTGTCGACAGAGACCACGCACCAGAATGACGCGATTCGATTGAGCTATGGTTGGCCTTGGGTTTGTATCGGACGCCTCACTTTCAAAAATAGGTTACCAACGACACCCAAGCCTGGGCCACCGGTTAGCGCGTTGGTCTGGCTTTGCCGGCGTCGGAAGAAGACGCGGTTGCGGCGGCGGCCTTCACCGGGGGCTTTTCCGGTTGCAAGGGTGCGGCGTGGCCGTTGGGCCCGTGGGCTGGAGCGCCGGTTGTGCCGGCTCCTGCACTAGCGCTGCTGTCGGCCGAGGGGATACCCAACTTCTTGCGAAGGGCGCCCTCCACCTTGTCGCGGATATCTTTGTTTTCCTTGAGGAAGATGCGGGCGTTTTCGCGGCCCTGGCCCATCCGTTCGCCACCAAAGCTGATCCACGTTCCGGACTTTTCGAGGATGCCTTTATCGACGCCCAGATCGATCAGGTCCCCTTCGCGGGAAATCCCTTCGCCGTAGAGAATGTCGAATTCGGCTTCGCGGAACGGCGCAGCCACCTTGTTCTTCACAACCTTTCCGCGCGTGCGCGAGCCGACCACGCGATCGCCCTCCTTGATGGCCTGGATGCGGCGAATATCGAGCCGGATCGACGCATAGAACTTTAGTGCACGGCCGCCGGTCGTGGTTTCTGGATTGCCAAACATGACGCCGATTTTTTCGCGGATCTGGTTGATGAAAATCAGGCACGTGCGCGACTTCGCGACGATGCCGGTAAGCTTGCGGAGCGCTTGCGACATCAAGCGCGCCTGCAGTCCCATCGACGGATCGCCCATGTCACCTTCAAGTTCAGCCTTGGGCACGAGCGCGGCCACCGAATCGACGACCACGACGTCCACGCTGTTGGAGCGAATCAACGTCTGCGCGATTTCCAGGGCTTGCTCCCCGTTATCGGGCTGCGAAACCAGAAGATTGTCGACATCCACGCCCAGCTTTCGGGCATAAATCGGATCAAGCGCGTGCTCCGCATCGATGAACGCGGCGATGCCGCCGAGCCTTTGCGCTTCAGCGATGACGTGCAGCGTCATGGTGGTCTTACCACCGGATTCCGGCCCGTAAACCTCGACTACGCGCCCGCGCGGGAATCCGCCAACGCCCAGAGCGAGATCGAGCGAGAGACATCCGGTAGGGATCACACTGACGGGAACCAACACATCGCGGTTGCCCAGTCGCATGATCGAGCCCTTGCCGTAGTCCTTTTCGATCTGCGATATTGCTGCTTCGATCAGTTTCAATTTCTCGTCTGCCATTTCACACCTCAGTAGAGGAAAGTAGAGAATTTCTTGCCACTAGAGCCGACCTGCGCCGGGAAAGCGCATTTTTTCGATTCTTGGTGCGTTCACTTTTACGTTACTCTCGATGTAGACTAATTCGGTTTACCGTCGACGCCTTCCTTTATTTCGCGACTTCAAGGCTGTCTTGGACTGCTTCTACAGCTGCCAAGACCCCGGTGCGGAACACAGACTGAAGCCGTGCCAGGCGGTGCTAAAATTGCACCCACCTGGCCACCGTCGGAACGCTGAGATCGTCGCGCATCTCCTCAGATACGCTCAGGATGACAGGTTTTTCGGCATGGGCAAGAGGTCACGACCAGCACCTGTTGAAAACGCCGAAAACGAAGGTAACAGAACAGGCGAACAAAAAGCAAATACTTTATTTCGCCTTGTATTCGCCTCCTCTCATGACAGGCTCAATGCCAATCTCGGAGTCGCTTCTCATCACCAATTCGGTGCGACGACGAGCGCGCGAAGATTTCATGATTTCCTTTTAGGAGTAGTTGTAAAAGCCACGGCCCGACTTGCGGCCGAGGTAGCCGGCGGCAACGTACTTTTTCAGCAGCGGGCAGGCGCGGTACTTGGGGTCGCCCAAGCCTTCGTGGAGGACGTACATGATGTCGACGCACACGTCGAGGCCAATAAAGTCGGCTAACTCAAGCGGGCCCATGGGATGGTTCATGCCGAGCTTCATGACCGTGTCGACCGCTTCGGGAGTGGCGACACCTTCCATCACGCAGTAAGCGGCTTCGTTGATCAGCGGCATGAGCACGCGGTTGGAGACGAAGCCGGGAGCGTCGTTGACCGCGACCGGCGTCTTGCCGAGTTTCTTTGCCAGATCCATCGTCAATGAGAAGGTTACATCGCTGGTTTGCAGCGCGCGAATCACTTCCACCAGCGCCATTACCGGCACCGGATTCATGAAATGCATGCCAACAAAGCGTTCGGGCCGCTTGGTGAGCGCCGCTAGCGTGGTCATGGCGATCGAAGACGTATTGCTCGCGATGATCACGTCGTCGCGCAGCAGGTGATCGGCTTCGGTGAGGACGTGGCGCTTGATTTCGAGCTTTTCGGGCACAGCCTCTACGAGAAAATCGGCATTTGCCACGGTGGAGAAATCCGTAACCGGAACCAATCTGCTCAGCACCGGTCCCTTCTCTGCTTCCGTCAGCTTGCCCTTTTTAATTTCACGATCCAAATTCTTGGCTATCGTGTCCATGCCGCGATCGAGGTAGCGCTGCTCCACATCGCGCAAGATCACCTTGTACCCGGCACGCGCAAAAACGTGCGCGATGCCGTTGCCCATAGTCCCAGCGCCCAGCACCGCGACGGTTTTAATGTGATCGATCGACAAGAAAAACGTCTCCTACCTCAACGAATGCGAACTAAATACATGGAAGCTAGAGAATGCATCGGCGACCGCAGAGGGTCAAGTAGCTACCCGCAACGGCGGCCGCTACAAATGCTATTTCGGGGGTTCTCCTTCGGTAATTTCGCGGACGATTTCTCGCGCTCGCGGCTGGTCCTCCGGCAGCACGAAAACATTGCTGAACCCGTCGCGACGATCCAATCGACAGTGAATTAGATTTTCCTTTAGCGCCATGACTACGCCGCTGGAAATGTCGTCGCCGCTCTGCGACCAGATCTTCGCGGTCGCATCTTCCGGATACCAAGGCTTGAGATAGGAATCGTTTCGTACTTCTGCATCGGGCGGTGAATCATCTGTAGGAAGCGATTCCCCGTTGTCCGCGGATTGCACTTCCTCCTCATCCTCGCCATAGTAGGAATCCGTAAACGCTCCCTCAGTTCCCAACAATTCCTTGGCATGCTCGTAGTCCCCATACGGAACGCCGATTTCGTACAACCACTTCACGCGCATTCCGAAATCACGTGCCGCGGGAGTTTGCGCAACCTTATAGGGTATTTCCGCCTTGATGAGGTCCCGGCACACACCAAGACAACCGGCTTGGTTGTTCCCCTTCCAGATAAGGCGAAGCTTATCTTCCCGGCCTGCAAACTCATCATCGCCTGAACCTGACGCGAACGGTGACTCCGGTAGCAGCGAGTCGACCAAATCCACATCGCAATCGGCGCAGTGGGTGAAGCCCTGGCGATATTCCGCTTTGCACTGAGGGCAAAACATGGCGCCGCAGAGTCTACTACACGCGATCCTCAACCTTGGGCCGTCTTATTGCCCCTAGGAAATCTTGTGGGCGGAGCCTCGGCCGGAAGCGGCCGCCATCTTTCGCGGCTCAGGACAAGTGGTCGTCGGCCGGCACCGCTGCTTAGTTCGGTGGCGCGCCTTCGGTAACTTCCCGGACGATTTCGCGCGCGCGGGCTTCGTTGGCGGCGGAGACATAGATGTGCGTTTGATCGGCAGGATTTTCAAGGTGCATGGGGATTTCATTCTCTTGCAAGGCGGCGGTCAGGAACTCCGCCATTTTTTCGTCCTCTCCCGTCCACACCTCAATGGTGGGATTGGGTTCGGTCGAATCCGTGAGCACCTCTTTCACGCCCGCAAGCGGTTGCTCGGGAATTTCCAAATCCTGCGGTTCTTCGGCGAGCAGCTTTTCCAGGATTTGTTGGGCGGCGGTCAGGTCCGTTGAAAGGACCGCTACCTCGAAGCCGAAGCGCGGCTTCCAATCGATCGGCAAAGGATCAGCCAGCGGCGCGATTTCGTCCCCGCCGATCGCCATGTTTTTGCAAGGGAGGCCGGCGGCGTTGAGGCGCTCCATGAGCGCGGCATAAACGGCCGGATCCTCGCCAGCCCAGAGCAGGATCAGAGAAGCGCGTGGGCCAGGGCTTGACGACATGTGTTCCTCCAGTAGAAGACGATGAGCGCTGAGAGTCTACTACGTTGGATGGTAACGGGCATATGTTGGGCTGCGGACCCGCCGCCATTGGGGCAAAGATTGGAGCCTCGGCAGTCGCGCAAGTCCTTGTCAGATCAGGCCTTGAAAGGCCCGGCGGCCTCCTGCGTCTTTTTACCTCGCTGCGGCGTATACCTACTAGAATGAGCGCTGCCTTTCTATGCACGACTTTTGGACGGGTAGGGTTGGCCCCGGGCTGGTCGGGATCTTGTCTTTTCTCCACACTGATGGCTGACGACAAAAAGCTCTTGGTGCAGGGGTTGCGGCAGCGCAATCCCGAAGTGCTCGATCGGCTGATCGAGCAATATCAGTATCGATTGTTCCGGTATTTGTTATACATCACCGGGAACACCGAGCGGGCCGAGGACTTTTTCCAGGAGACCTGGATCCGCGTGCTGGAGCGCGGGCACCAATACGACGGGAAGTTCAAGTTTGAGGCCTGGCTGTTTACCATCGCGCGAAACCTGGTGATTGACTGGCAACGGCAGAAAAAAGCGGTGAGCCTGGACGCGATGACCGATCCGGAAGAAGGTAAGGGGTTCGAGATCGTGGACGAGAAAGCGGAATCGCCGCTGCAATTGTTTTTGCACTCGGAAAGCCAGGACCGCGTGCAGGCTTCGCTGGAGCAGTTGCCAGCTGCGTATCGAGAGGTTCTGTTGTTGCGATTTCAGGAAGAGATGCAGCTGGATGAGATTGCCCGCATTCAGGCGACGCCCATCTCCACAGTGAAGTCGCGGTTGTATCGCGGGCTCGATGCCCTCAAGGGATTGCTGGCGGGAGGCGGCGCGCAATGACAAATAAGCTGCACGCGCGCGCGGAAACGCTGATCGCGAAAGAGCGCATCGAGGGGATTTCTACCGCGGAGCAGGAGTGGCTGGGCCAGCATTTGCGCGAATGCACGCAGTGCGCCGAAAGAGCCAGCGCGACGCAGCAGGCATTGCGTTCGCTGCGGACAGTGAGCGTTCCGTTGCCGCGTGAACTTGCCGCCCGCACGCAGTTCCGCGTGCGGCTCCGTGCACAGGAATTGCAAGCGCGCGAGCCGCGGTGGCGATTGATATGGGCCATGTGTGGCGCGTCGTGGGTGGCGGGAGCGGCGACGGCGCCGTACGTGTGGCATGGGCTTGAATGGATCGGCCATCGCACCGGCATGCCGGACATCGTCTGGAAGATGGGATTTGGAGTCTGGTGGGCGGTTCCGGCGATTGTAGCCGCCGCGATTCTGTTGATGGAAGGCGGCGAGCGCAGCCCGGCGCGAGATGTGGACGGACCGGCGTGATCGTTTAGCTGTGCGGCGAGTTAGAGACTTATAGCGAGTGGCAGAACTGGAGCGAGGAAGAAGATGGCGGAGTATCCACAAGGCGTGAGCGGTTCCTGGAACGAACGGAAGCGGCTGATCCGCTTCCGGCGTAAGCGGGAGAAAGGCCTGCGGTTTTGGCAGGAATTCAAGCTGGTGCCGCGGTGGCTAGTTGGCACCGTAGTGGTGTTGTATCTCATCGCTGTCGCTATCGCGGTAACCGTCAACTTGAATCCCGCGCTACACGACGGCGATATGTTCCCTCCAGAACTCCAGGGCCATCCCGTGGCGCAATCATTTGCGCTGGCTGGGATTGTTACCGCTGCTTCGCTGTTCATCGCGATCTTCATTTTTCTGGTCGGATACGTGAATCGTGATGCGAAACGCCGCGGAATGAATTCTGGTTTGTGGACATTTCTGGTGATCGTTCTTTGTCCGGCTTATTTTGCGATCGGGTTCATCATTTATTTTCTGATGCGGCAGCCACTACCCTTCAACTGCCCGCAGTGCGCGGCGACCGTGGACGCAAGGTACAATTTTTGCCCGAACTGTAAGTGCAACCTGCATCCATCTTGCCCGCAGTGCAAGCAGGAAGTCGTAGAGACCGATAAGTATTGCCCGTACTGTGCGTGCGACCTGCGTGGAGCGGCGCCCGCCGATCCTAAGGTACCGTTGCTTGGCAGCTAAGGCGTGAGGCTCAGATCGCAACACCCCCGCACCTGTAAAGGCGAAGAGCGCGACGCCCCAACCGCACATGGCTCGGCTCAGCCCTCTGTCAAATCGTTGATCATGCCCTCGAACGTGGGGAGATCATATCGGTGGGATTCCGTGCACGGAAACTTGAGATCGTCGAGATTCACGGCTTGACCTTCTGACCAGCTTCCGAGCGATCCGGGCATCGTGCGCTCCCTGGCGTCGAACCACAGTTTCATCCACGGAATCAGCGCCAGATACAGTTCGTGTCGGCGTCTGCGGTGCGTTTTGTCGGCCTGGGCGCGGCGGCGAAGTTCCTCTAGCGGGGCTTCCTGCCACAGCACGAAATCGGCGAACCCGACCTGATGCGTCAGTAACGCACGCCGGTAGGTCCGCACCTCCGCGTCGAATAGCCTTCTGTCCATCGCTCCTGCCTTCCATAGAGAAAAAGAAAAATAGAGATGGAACGGGTCTGAGTCGCATACGGCTATGCCCTCTTGCCTTTCGATCCGCAACGCCGATTGCCAGAGTCCAGAGTTGAAGCGCGCCCAGAAATTCGCAACGTCGATGGGGTCGGCAAAGAGATCCGGCGCATCTAAACCTGGCGGAGCTTCTTTGACGAACCTCGGCGCATGCGTGCGACACCAGGTGGTCTTGCCGACGGCGCTTGGACCTTCGATCGCGACGATCATGGGTGATGAGCCGACCCGCTTTCACCTATATTGGTCTTAGTCTAACTCGACCGCTTAAGGGAGACGTATTCATGGCACGATTTCTAAGGATCCTATTCGCAATGTTGGCGCTTTGCAGTTCCGCCGCTTCCATGCTATCCGCGCAGAAGCCCGAAGATCAGGACGAAAAGGATGTGAAGGCCTACATCTTGAACGAGGACAAATTTAAACAGCTCACGGCGAGTTATTCCGACGTGGCCGCGTGCCGGAAGCAGAATCGCGAGGTGTGGGCTCAGTTGACCGCCGATCCCAGCTACGCCGACGCGGCCTTAACAGAGAAGGCGAAAATGCTGGATGCCAAGGTGCCGCAGTGCACGGCGCTGTTGAAAAAACACGGCATGGACACGCATGAATATCTCGTGGCGATCGAGGCACTGAATCAAGCGTCGAGCGTCGTGATGATGAGAAAGCGGAACATGACCGTGCCCGCGGCAAAGGCGGCGGAAGGTGTGAGTCCGGCGACGATGTCGTTCGTGGAAGCGCACTATGAAGAGATCGAAAAATGGCGGCAGTCGATCCGAGCGCAAGCGCAGCAACCGAATGGAAATTAAATAGGCGGGGTCGCTTCGCCCACTTCGCGAATAATTTCGCGGGCGGCAGGCTCGTCGGCCGGCATGATCAGCAGGCGCAGCGAGTTTGGCTCCGCGCCTTCGCGGCGAACCCCGATGCGGTTCTCGCGCAAACACGCTTCGAGGAGTTCCGCGAGCGCGCCATCTTCACCGTTCCAGATTTCGACTGTCGCTGCGGCAGAACTCCATTCGTGTTCTCGTGCACGGTCCGTTGCCGATCCTTGTTCCTCATCCTGCGAACTGTCCTCCGTTTCGTCCAATGCGAACGGCGGGCTCTCACGAATGTCGGACAGTAGTTCCTTCGCTTTCGCAGCGTCGGAGGAGAAAACCCGAACGGCATATTTTGGCCGGGGCATGCCCAGCTCGAAAACCAGGTGCTCGTTGGTGGGTTGCACGTGGTGGCGAATGCCTGCGTCCCGCAACGCGCTGATGACTTCGCTGACGGCCAACGGGTCGCCGCCGCGCCAGACGACCACGATCTTTTCACTACGCTGACGCTCGTCGAGTGGACGGCCGCGCAGCTCGTCCGGAACCAGGTCCACGCCACACACCGTGCAATGCGCGTGACTCGCAACGTACTCTGCGTCGCATAACGGGCAATATTTCATGCCGGACGTCATGTCACGCACGCTCGACCGCGAGGGCCACGGCGTTGCCGCCGCCGAGACACAGGGCGGCGATGCCCCGCTTGAGGTTGCGGCGCTGCAATTCGTAGAGAAGCGTGACCAGGATGCGGGCGCCACTCGCGCCGATGGGGTGGCCGATGGCGACTGCGCCGCCGTTCACGTTGACCTTTTCCGGGTTGAGCTTCAGCTGGCGTGTCACGGCGATGGCGGCAACAGCGAAGGCTTCGTTCAGTTCGATCAGGTCGACATCTTTGTCGCGGTCCCAACCGGTTTTTGCCAGCAGTTTTTCGACGGCCTCAACCGGGGCCATCATGACCCACTTGGGTTCGACACCGCTGACAGCTTGCGCGACAATGCGCGCCATCGGCTGCTTGCCAAGGCGCTGAGCGTTACGCTCGCTGGTGACGATGAGAGCGGCCGCGCCGTCGTTGGTGCCCGGCGCGTTGCCCGCGGTCACGGTCCCGTCCTTCTTGAACGCCGGCCTCAGCTTTGCGAGCGCTTCGATCGAAGTGTCTTCGCGTGGGGACTCGTCGTACTTGATAACAACGAGGTCTCCTTTTTTCTGCGGGATCTCGACCGGAAGGATTTGCGCTTCAAAGAAGCAAGACTTGCGGGCGCGGATGGCTTTCTGGTGGCTTTCGACGGCGAAGCGGTCTTGCTCTTCACGGGTTATGCCGTATTTATCGGCGACCAGTTCGCCAGTCATTCCCATGTGAAAATCTTCGTAAGAATCCCACAACCCATCGTGAATCATGGAATCGATCAACTTCCCGTCGCCCAAGCGGTAGCCGCTGCGCGCCTGTGGCAGCAGGTAGGGCGCGTTGGTCATCGACTCCATGCCGCCGGCCGCCACGACTTCGGATTCGCCGAGTTGCACGGCTTGCGCAGCCAGAGCGACAGCCTTGAGGCCGGAGCCGCAAACTTTGTTGATCGTGAGGGCGGCGACGCGCGGGTCGCATCCACCCTTGAGGGCGGCCTGGCGCGCGGGATTCTGGCCGAGGCCAGCTTGAATCACGTTGCCGAGGATGGCTTCGTCAATTTGCTTGGCCTCAAGGCCAGCGCGACGCGCAGCTTCGGCGACGACCTTGGCGCCAAGTTCCGGGGCGGAGAAACTCGCCAGCCCGCCCTGAAATTTTCCGACAGGCGTGCGGACCGCAGAAAGAATGACAGGAATCTCCATGGCAGCCTCCAAATACCATTATATGAGATGCCGAGGAGTCGTGCGCGATACCCGAGGATGCGCTGAGCGCACCCTCGCCTTAGTCGTCGTGCAAGTGCGCTCGTGCCGGAACTTCGCTCACGCGGTAGCAGCGGATTGTTGCTCGTCGCCGCTGGGACCATATAGGCCGGGCACCGGAACATCGAGCAATCGATAGTAAACCGTGAGCTGCGCGCGGTGATGAATCAGGTGATTCATCACCATGCCGCGGATACAAGCAATTCGCGGCATGGTGAAAATCTTCTGGCCGCCGGCGAGGAGCGTCCAGCCTTTCATCATGTCCTCATCGCTTACCGTGGCTAACGCCGCGCGCGCTTCCGCGGCTTCTTTGTCAAATATCTCCAAGGCATCTTTGCGATTTTCGACCTTTGGCGGTTGAAACGCCGGCTTCCCGACGGGCGCGTAATCAAGTTCCTCAGTGTTGATGGTCATGGTCGTCCAGCCCGGTAGGCTCGAGATATGCCAGGCATACCAGCCCAGCGTTCCGGACTTATCATGCGGCTTCCAACTCCATTTTTCGTCGGGAAGGCGCTCGAGGACTTTGCGCGTGCTCTGCATCTCCTGATCGAACTCTGGCAACATCGATTGGCCAATGGTCATGGTTTCTCCTCTTGGTGCGGAAGTATGGACTAACGCGACGCGAATCATAGGCGAACAAAAGACGAAAAGTCAACATTTAATCTTATCGCTCTAATGACCGACGCCCCGAAACCCCACCGGTAAGCCAGTTCCCGTCCATCTTGCGAAACCCGCACCTGCAGTAGCAAACTTTCTCTTATGCCTCACCAATTCTCGACTTCCTACTTGCAGGACTCCATCAGCCTCTTCCGTTATTACAAGAAGCTGGGCGAGAGGGCCATGGAGCAGTGCCCCGACGAGGGTTTGTTCGCCACGCTCGACCCGGAATCGAACTCCATCGCCATCATCGTGAAGCACATGGTTGGGAACATGCGCTCGCGCTGGAGAAATTTCCTGACCACCGATGGGGAAAAACCAGACCGCAATCGTGACACCGAATTCGAAGATCCGCCAAAATCACGCGATGAACTGATGGCCATGTGGGGAGCGGGATGGAAGTATCTCTTCGATGCGCTGGAACCGCTGACCGACGCCGACATGGAGCGCGCGGTAGCGATCCGCACCGAGCCGCATTCCGTGATGCAAGCCATCAATCGACAACTCGCGCACTACCCGCATCACATCGGCCAAATCCTATTTGCCGCCAAACACTTCGCAACCGCGAAAACCGGGAACTGGGACTCGTTGAGCATCCCGCGCGGCCACTCCGCGCAATTCGCGGCGGACGTCGCCGCAGGGAAGAAATCCCAACGCTGAAGCGGGCTGCGAAACAAGACACGACACCAAGGAGCTCTCGCAGGCGCCCAATCGGTGGTGGATCGGCGATACGCCGGCGCGGGATCTGCAATGACGCGGATTCAATCCCGAACGCCTGACATCGACACCAGCGAAAGCAGAAACACGACTACTCCAGCAAACAGAAAAACTCCGCCGACCGCAACGAAAATGACGAACGAGATCGGCCGCGCCCAAAGCAAACAAATGGCTTCAATCAGCAGCCCGATGATCAGCAGGGTCCCGGCAATTTGAAGGCGCTTCTCCAGTGGTTTGACGCTCAATATCATTGGCCTCCCTTCCAGAACTTGGCGTCGTTCAGGTGGGCGATGTCATGCACGACTTCGTGGCACCCGCTGGACATGCACGAGAGTTGGTTAGACTTGATCGCCGGCAGCGTAGCCGGGTCGGCCGTGTGCACCGCGCCTTCTTCAAACGATCGCGCTCCTAGATGGCAATGCAGACACTCCCGATTGTTAAAGGGCTGGTAAAGCTTGATATTCTCGGGTGCGGGCGGAGCGCCGAAATAATAGACATATACATGCCGCAGACCGTGCAGCTTTACTGTTAGCGGCCCGAACATGGCATAGTCCGTGTGACACGTGTAGCACGCTTGGTCCGCCGGCACGCGATGGTTCTGGAAATGAGCGGCAGGGAGATGGCCCTGATCGTCGATGTGCAGGCTCTTTCCGTAGGCTTCCATGGTGTGGCATGACAAACAGAATGCGGTTGTTTTCGAGCGTTCCAGTTCACTGGAAACACCGATCGCACCACACAGGATCGGTAGCAAAAAAAGGATCAGAAATGTAAGGATTCTGCCGCCACGAGTCGCGATCAGACTCGGGCGCGCAACGAGCACCGCGATCAATGCCGCGTTGCACAGAACGAGAATGATGATCAGGGTTGTGGCGGCGGGCATCGGCTAGCCTCTAACAGGGAACGGAAGGCGAGCTGCGCGTACTGCCGCTCGCTTCAGGTCTCATTTTTTCGCGAGCGCCCGGATGTAAGCGACCAGATCTTTGATCTGTTCCGGTTTTAGACTCTTTCCGTAGGCTGGCATCTTGCCTTTTCCACTGGTGATGATGGTGGTCAGGTCGGCGTCGCTTTGCGCCTGCACTTCCGCGGAGCCGAGATCCCGTATTTTATTCGTCTTTCCGATGGCCGTCTCACCCTTGCCATCCGCACCATGGCAAGCGGCACATTTTGTTTTGTAGAGAGCCGCAGCATCCTGTGCACCTGCGGGGCTACTTGCAAATCCGATCACCAACGCCGCTGCGGCGCCGATTCCTGCTCTTATGATTCGAGTCCCGCTCGTTTTCATGCCTTCCTCCTTGGTGCGAGTGTACGCTGCCGTACCCCGGTGCACCACTAGAATGCATATCGCAATGAGAGTGTCACGAGATTGGCGCGGAAATTTCGCGGCGCAAAGACGTCCTGCACAACGTTGGTCTCGTCCTCATGGTAGCCGTAGTAGCCCCAGTAGACCCTCCCGGTCCAACCCTTCGCAACCCGGTAGTCGATTCCCGCGAAGGGCTGGTAGTAGGTCGAGTCCAGCGGCCCCGATGGGGCATTCGGCGAAATGATGAGCACCGAGCCGGTTGTTCCCGTCAGGTTCGCGCCCAACCGTGCGGTCAAGCAGCGAACCGGCGTCCACGAAGCGTCAAAGTAGCCGAAGTTCGATTTGTTGGTGTACACCGAGAGTTGCTGGATTAGTCCGGGCACCCCGGTGCAACTGACGCTGTTCGGCCCGGTGACCACTGCACTGCCGGTGAAGCACACCACTATTTGCGAGTAGACGTCGTTGTAGTCATAGCCCAGTTCAAGTCCAATCCTGTCGTTCGGCTGAAACCCCGCGGAGAATGCATAGACCCGGTTGTGCTGAAGGTTGTTCACTTCCGACACGTTGTTCCGGCCTTCCCAGATGGTCAACGAACCGCTCAGATTCAACCATTCCGCCGGCTTGTAGGTCGTGCGCAGCCGGTATTCTTGCGTTTGGCGGGGGCTGATGCGCGTGAACGAGTTGTCCGCGCTCATCAACTCGGTGTCGAAGCTGATTTTCAAGTGGTTCACCGGCCTGGCCCAGACGCCGAACAGCCCGGAGTATTCATTGATCAGCGTCTCGTTGGGGCTGGCTACCGGACCCGGGGTGGCAAAAGCGAAGGCGCCGCCGCCGATCGCCGTACAGCCATCAGGGAGTACGCCGGCCGCGAGCGCACAATCACCTCGGTTCGCGTTGCTTGGAAAGAACACCTCGTTGATGGTCTCGAAATCGTTATCATCGATGGAACGATGGCGGAAGCGAAAACCGCCTCGTGCGCCCAGCTTCGATGAGAATTGGTATTCCAGCTCGGACAGATTGGTCTTCTCATCTTGTTTCAGGAAGAGGCTGGAAACCGCAAACGAAAGGTCCGGCGCGGACGAGCCGTTGTGCACCGGCGTTCCCGGGACAGCGTTAGCCGGCGGGACGCAGGCAATCGACACCGGAAGCCCAGCGGGAGCGGTAAATGCATTTGGAGCTGCCAGGAGATTCGGAGTGAAAAACGAGCAACTCGAATTGTCAAATTCCGCCGGATTGTGCCAGTTCGAGAAGTGGAGCGAGTCCACGAAGCTCAGTCTTTCCGTCACGTGCCAGGTCGCTCCGAAGAAATCCCGCCGATCACGCCGCCAGCCTCTTGTCTGTGAAAAGCCTGCTATTTTCCAGGGAACTGCAATACTTTAGGCCGGCCCGAAACTTGGGTGTGACGGCGTTGCGGCCTCCGGCGCGCGTCGCTTCGCTCTAAGGTCTGCTGATTAACGGGCCCCGAGCACTCCCGTCAGGATGTGGTTCCCGGCAGACGACGACCACAGCGAGGACATCCCATGGAGCTTCCCGTGCCGCGTAAAGTTGTATTCGATGTTACCAAGGAGCGCACGACAGAGGTTACGGCGCCGAATCTTCCACCGAAAACCTGTCCGCCCAAGGCGAGACCTGCGAAAAACTCGGTGTCAATGTGAGGAAGACGGTCGAAGCTTGTTTCCACGGTGGTCCCAGGCCGCAAACGATTCGCTGCACCACGTCCGCGAAGGAGTTTCTCTCGCTGATCTAAATCCCCGACCGTGGGGGTTCGCTTCCTCTTCGCCTCGAATTCGGCTAGTCTGGTGATGTGAATCTCACACTTTTTGATCTGAATCCGCCGCTGGATGACGGCGGATTGACGATGAATGACGCGCAGCGGCGTGCCATTACCCATGCGCAGGGACCCTTGCTGGTAATCGCCGGAGCCGGCACCGGAAAGACACGGGTTATCACCGAGCGGATCCGCCATTTACTGGACTCCGATGCTTCCCTGGGCGGCGAAAACATTCTTGGCCTCACCTACACAAAGAAAGCCGCAGGAGAAATGAAGTCACGCGTGGTGAAAACGTGCGGGGAACGCGGCAGAAACGTGACTATGGCGACGTTTCACGCCTTCTGCGAAACGTTGTTGAAGGAAATCGACCCAAAAATCACCGTACTCGAGGACGTGGACCATTGGATTTTGCTGCGCCGCAACATGGCGCGCCTCCAGCTCGAAAAATATCGGCGCCTCGCTGAACCTGGGCAGTTCCTTGGGGATTTCCTGCGGTTTTTCTCGCGCTGCCAGGACGAACTGGTTTCCAGTGAAGACTATCAACGCTACGCGGACGAACTCGAAAGGGACCTGCAGATGGAGCGAAAGCTCCTCGATGAAGATGCCTACCTCGAGCGGCTCGAAAACGTCGCGCTGCAGAAAGAAATTGCGCGCGCTTACAAAGCCAGCGAAGAACTTCTCAATGAAAAGAAATATTTTTCCTTCGGATCGCTGATTACCTGGACGGTCAAACTGCTGCGCAACGACGCCGACCTTCGCGGGCGTTTCCAGCAGCGGTACAGACACATTCTGGTGGACGAGTTCCAAGACACCAACATCGCCCAATTGGAGCTGCTGTTCTTGCTTTCCGCGGAGCCGCGAAACATCGTGGTCGTCGGCGACAACGATCAAGCGATCTACCGATTTCGTGGTGCTTCTTTCGGAAGTTTCAAACTTTTTCTGGAACGCTTTGCGGGCTGGAAGACGGGGCAAGACTCGACGCCGTTTCGAGTGACGTTGACGGAAAACTACCGTTCGACGCCCAACATCTTGCGCGTGGCCACACAGGTGATCGCGCAAAACGAGGTCAGCGCGGATTTTCCAACCAAGCTGCTTTCCCCGACGCGCCCGGAAGGCGAGCGCATCCGCGTGGTCGAGTTGGCCAACGAGGACGAGGAAGCTCTGTGGGTAGCCAACGAGTTGGAGCGTTTGCACCGCGCCGAAAGCCCATGGCGCGATTTCGCGGTGCTGTACCGGCAGCACGCACACCGCGATCGATTGGTCGAGGAACTTTCGCATCGGAAAATTCCGTTCGTCATCACCAGGTTATCGATTCTGGAGCACCCGCTGGTCCGCGATGTGCTCGCCTACTTGCGGTTGATCGCGAAGCCCTACGACGACATCGCGTGCGCGCGGGTGCTGGCCGCACCGGCGTGGCACCTCGAGGCGGTTGATTTAGTGCGATTGGCGGAACGCACGCGCAAAAAGCGCGGCACCTCGCTGTACGACGCGCTGCAATCGCCGCAATCCGAGCTACCGTTCAACCCCTCCGCCGCAACACTGAGTGAGTTGTTGGAATTTGCCGCTTCGCAGCGAAAAAACCTGAAGCGGCGCACGGCTCGCGAAATCCTCGGCGTTTTGATCGAATGGCTGGAGATTCCGCAACTCGCAGGTGTGCGCGATCGCCGCTACGTCACGCAACTCGCGCAATTTCTGAAAGATTGGGAGCCGAAAAGCGACACGCGTTTGCTACCGGAATTTCTCGAATATCTCGATTACTTCGAGCAGGCCGGAGGTGTGGTTTGCCTGGACGATGACGCGCCCGGCAACGCCGTGCAACTCATGACCGTGCACGGCGCGAAAGGACTGGAATTTCCGCACGTGTTCTTGCTGCGTGTGAATTACGGCCAGTTTCCGCCGCGCGAGCGCTCGCCGCTATTTGAGTTTCCCGTGAAACTGATGAAGGAGGAGTTACCCGCCGGACAGTTTCACATTCAAGAGGAGCGTCGTCTGTTTTACGTCGCGCTGACACGAGCCGCAAGCAAGCTGACGATCACGACGCTGACCGAAAAGAAGGGCAAGGTGCCCACCTTCATCGAAGACCTCCTGATGGAACCTTCGGTGAAACGTCGCGATGTGTTGCAGATCGCGCCCAAGGTAAGGCCGCGTGAAGAGGGCGCTTCCGCGAACGGGGACGCCGCGAATCGCGCGTCGCTGTTTCCTTCCCTGTCGCAACGCCCTCGGATTTTTTCGCGTATTGCGGATTGGGCGGAGACCTTTCATCCGCCGTCGCCCGAACCATTGAAGCTGAGTGCTTCGGCGGTCGACAATTACCGGAAATGCCCGCAGCAATTTTTATTCAGTCGCATGTGGTCGCTGCGGGAAGGGCCGCAGGCAACGCTTACATTCGGAAGCGTTATGCACACGACCATCAAGCGGTTTGTCGATCAATTGCGAAGAGGTGTGAAGCTGCCGTTTGAGGAAGTTGCGCGAATCTTTGAGACCGAATGGACCTCCGCAGGATTTGAAGACGACTACCAGGAAGGCGAATATAAGAAAGATGGTATCGAGCAGTTGCGGGCGTTCCATTCTGCCCTTCTGGAAAACCCGCCTGCAGTCGTGGAACAGGAGAAAGCTTTCGAGCTGCCGCTGGAAAATAACGTGATCATCAACGGGCGAATCGATCAGATCAATTCGCTCGGCCGCAACGACGTGGAGATCGTGGACTACAAAACCGGAAAATCGCGGAAAGAAGCGGACGCGCGCAGGGATTTGCAATTGAGCATCTACGCGATCGCGGCCAGGGAAATTCTGGAGCTGAACCCGGTGCGGCTGATATTTCACTATCTACAGAACAACCAGACGCAGGTAACCACCCGGAACGCAAAGCAGCTCGATGAGGCTCAGAAACTCATCCAGGAAGCCGCGGCGGATATCCGGGCTGGATCGTTTTCGCCCAAACCTGGCTACGCTTGCCGCACTTGCGTTTACGAAGCGATTTGCCCTGCGCACGAAGAATCGCTTTCCACGTGAGGTAACGGCCAAGCACCAACAAAGAGCTGGAGCGGTGTTACACAAAGATCGCGGGGTTGCGATCACAGAAACCGCAGAGAAATCCCTCCGGCGGCAACTTCCATGCTTTGGTTTTACTAGCGCCTCTCATTTGCGCTTGATAGAAAAAGGGCGCCGCGGGTAGCGCAGCACCCTTTTTCAACCGAATACCGGGTAATTGCTACTTGCCTTTTTTCGGGGCCTTCTCGTCCTTCTTGGCCTTTTTCTTCATTGCGAGTCTCCCTCTACCGTCGTTCTGGAGGGAGCCCGCGTCGCCGCGGCCACCCTCTACGCTTCGTATACGAGCGGGGGGCGCGTGTGTCAACAACAATCCGCTTTGACCGAGAAAAAATCATCCGCAAGAACCAACTACGGGATTTGCGCGGCCGGAACCTGCCCAGCGTAGTAGCCCTCGCGGGTCTTGATATCCAAGCCCTCACGCTTCACTCGGACTTCGATAGTGTGATACTCGGCGGCAGGGTCGGTGCCGCGCGGTACATAGGCGAGTGTGTACTGATTTCGGGCCTCTTCGGTGAGGCGCGAGTAGAAATCCCCAAAGCTGTGTTCTTTCGTGGCGTGATAGACCTCGCCACCGGAATGGTCTGCGTAGCGGATCAAGGGTGACCTCTCGCGGTCGATCGGGGAAATCTTACGCTCGAAGTAGGCGGTGGGAACGGCAATGCTGTAGACCGAAATGTTTTCGTGGAGCAGCGCCTTGATCACATCTTCGTAGCTGACTTTGTTGAACTTCTTGCCGCCATTGACGCCGTCGGAAATGAGCACAATTACGCGACGACGGCTGCGCGGGCGATCGTGCAAAAGCTGAGCGGCGGCAAAAACCGCGTCGTCCAAGGCCTTGGTCGGCTGTCCCCTGAGGGCTCGCGCGCCTTTGTCGATCGCCGAGTCGTCAACCGCGGAATGATTGTTGATGGTGGCTCCGCCGAAGGGCGCGCCCGGAGGCGCGACATCCGCTTCGGTATCGAGATTTGTGCGCTTTAGCTCCTTCACCAGCTTTTCCTGGTCGGTGGTAAAGCCTTTGCCCGGGTGAAAAAACTGGTCGAAGCGGCAGACGAAAGCTTCGTCTTCGGCACTCATGCCGCCGATGATGGATTCGAGGCTGGCCTGCACCTTTTCGGCGTCTTTGTCTTTCAAGTCGTTGTCGATCAAAATGACCATCGAAAGAGGAAAAGCCTCGGCGGTGAAGACATCGATGCGCTGCTCGACGTTGTCCTCGAAAACACGGAATTCGTCGCGCCGGAGATCGGGAACCAACTCGCCGGAGTGGTCTTTAACCGTAACCGGCAGGATGACGAGATTGGAATTCACCGTGATTTTGGCTTGCGCGTCGCTCAGAGCGGCGCTGGCCGGCGGCCGCGTCGCTTGCGAAGAAGGTGGTGGCGTGGACGACCGGGGAGTCTGGGCTGCGAGATAGACGAAAGGCGCCAGAATCAGGGTGATCGTTCCGATATGGATTTTCCGTAGACTTTTCATGATCCTCGGGCCAAACTTCCTTTGCTTTGATGCGACTTTGCTAGATTGTGGCGCGCATCCTCCGCACCGCTTCGCGGCATCCTACGCTAACGGAAGTATCCCAGCGGCGAGCGGCTTCGTGCCGGGCATCTCTGTTCAAGGAAAGTATACATGCGTTCAGTGAAGAAGCTGCTGGCGGCAAGCGTCACAGCGGTTGCGGCGGTTGGTATCTGCGTCGCGGTGGCGATTGCGGCGATGCCCCAAGATCCGCAGGCGCAAGGCCCGGTGATCCGCACGCAGGTCAACTTGGTGAATCTGTTTGTCACCGTGCGCGACAGAAACAAGCGCATCGTCACGGACCTGAAGCAGCCAGACTTCAAGCTGCAAGAAGACGGCCAAGATCAGCAGATCGCTTTCTTCTCCAAAGAAGTGACGATGCCAATCACGTTGGCGTTGCTCCTGGATACGTCGGGAAGCGAGCAATTTATGCTTGGGGCGATTCAGGATATGGGCGGCCGCTTCGTGGATCGCGTGTTGAAGAAGGGGGACGAGGCGCTGGTGATGTCGTTCGATACCGACGTGGATTTGCTCTCGGACTTCACCGACGACCGCGGACAACTGGACCGCGCGATCCGCAAAACGCGCATCAATGCACCGATGGGCGGCGGGATGATCAATCCCGGGCCGGTGCCCACGAGTCATGTGACGGGGACCGCTTTCTATGACGCGGTGTACCTGGCTTGCAACGAAAAGCTGAATACGGAAGCAGGGCGCAAGGCCATCGTAGTGGTTACCGACGCGCAAGATGAAGGAAGCAAGGTGAAGATTGAGGAAGCTATCGAGGCGGCGCAGCGGACAGATACCGTGATTCACATTTTGCTGGTGGCCGATCCGCATTACGGCGGGAATCAAAGTGCGGCAAAGAAAATGACCGATGAGACCGGCGGCCGCATGATCGTCGCCAATTCCGAGAAGCATTTGGCCGAGGCCTTTGACCAAATCTCGGAAGAGCTACGAAGTCAGTACACGCTAGGCTACTACCCGACGAACACGGCGCACGATGGGAAGTTCCGGAAGATCAAAGTGGAAACGAACAACCACGATTACAAAGTGCTTGCCCGGAAGGGATATTACGCGCCGAAGAGTTGATGAGTATCGTTTCGCCGTTCTTTCGCTTTCTAGCAGAGACCCCTCCGTTGTTTCTTCACGTGCCTGCAAGCCATTCTTGCTAAACGACTTAGACACTTGTAAAAACCTAGAGACCTAGAGATTGAAGAAAAAGCCGTTTCGCGCTCCCCGGTGATCGAGCGCTGGCAGAAGGATACGGGAGATATTGGATCAAGCGTGGAGGACTGCTCGGCGACACAGTTATATGAGGGGTATAGTATCGCAGAGTTTACCCTTCGCCGAGTGAAATTACGACGCCGTGGCCATGCGGACCGACCGGAGATAGAATCCTGCTGCCGCGGGGACGGCCGGGGCACGGTAGCCTTTAGCGAAGATGCGGCACTTGGGCGGAAAATTTCGCACCAAATCGCAGCGGCCGGACAGGGTAAGACCCAATTCTACAAGGAGATTTTCTGGTGACCAGAACGAAGTGTGTGTGCGGATTCATGCTAGCAGGGGTGGCGGCAGTTTGCGGGCTTTGGGCTGGGTGCAATAAGACGGGGCCGGCGACTTCGCGCGACGGGGCCACGTTTGATGCGGAGGGCACGGCGCATATAACGCGGGTTGTGCCCATGCCCTCGACGGTTAGTCCAGAGGCCCAGAAGTGGCTGGCATCGTTGACGCAGAAGAGCAATGCACCGCAGACGCTCGAGCAGCGTCGAGCGGGCACGGATGAATGGCGGAAGCGACAGTCAGCGGAGGCGCGGAGATTGTTTCCGGTGAACCTGGAGGAGGCCACGACGGCGGGTGTGCGGACCGACATACTAACGCCCCTAGATGGGCCGGCAAGGTATCGAGATCGCGTGCTGATCAGTCTACACGGTGGCGGGTTCAATTCGGATTCGGGTTCGCTGATCGAGGGAGTGCCGATTTGCAATCTGGCGAAGATCAAAGTGGTTTCGGTGTACTACCGGCTGGCGCCGGAGAATCCGTTCCCGGCGGCGGTGGACGATGTGGTTGCGGTGTACAAGGAATTGTTGAAGACGTACAAGCCTCACAACATTGGGATTTTTGGAACCTCGGCGGGAGCGACCTTGACGGCGGAAGTGGCGGCGCGCCTAGGGCCGTCGGGAATGCCGCTGCCGGGGGCGCTGGGGATGTTCTCGGTGCATCCGGACTACACGCGTCCGACGGATTCGCAACAACTGTTCGCACTGGACGGATTGCCGGGGAGACTGGAGCCCCGCGATCCGAATCGGCCACCAGAAGACGCCTACGCCGGGAGCACGGATCGCCAGGATCCAGTGTTGTCGCCGCTTTTCGCGGATTTGAAGGGATGGCCGCCGAGTTTGCTGGTTACCAGCACACGCGATATATTATTGAGCGATACAGCGATATTTCATCGCGCGTTGTTGCACGCGGGGGATGACGCGCAGCTCGTCGTTTACGAAGCTCTGCCGCATGCGTTCTGGTATCACTACCAGTTGCCGGAGACGAAAGAAGCGCTGGATGTAATGGCGAAGTTTTTTGATGAGAAACTAGGGCGTTAGATTCTTCCTCAGCGGATCAATTTCCCTGCGCCAAAATTGAGAAATGACAGCGATGACAGCGATGGCAGCGACCAACTACACGTTTGGAGATAACGATCAAGCCAGTACCAGGCTGCGGCGACTTGCCGAGTTGTATGAACCTGAAACGCGCGAACTGCTTCAGCACAGCGGAGCGCGCTGGCCACATCTCGCAGTTGACCTCGGGTGCGGCCCGGGCTGGACGACGCGCCTACTTCATAAGGTCTTGGATGCAGACCGGACCGTCGGGCTTGACGCATCCGAACGTTACATTGCGGAGGCAAGGAGCAACAACCGTGATGCGCAAATGAAATTTGAGGTTCATGACGTCGTTCACGCTCCGTTTCCGGTGGTGGCGCCGAATGTAATGTTGTGCCGATTTTTGTTGACGCACCTCCGCGCGCTAGGTGAGGTTCTCACGATCTGGGCAAGCGTAGCGGCGCCGAGCGGGCTGTTGATCGTTCACGAGACGGAATCACTGGAAACGGACCATCCTAGCTTGCGTCGGTACTATGAACTGGTTGCCGCGCTGCAAGAGCATTACGGCCAGACACTACGCGTCGGCGCCGTGCTGGAAGGTTGTTTCGCAAATACCGGATGGCGTTTGACCGAGAGCCGGCGACATATTGTCGAAAGGCCTGCGAGATCGCTGGCCGAACTCCACCTGGCGAATCTGCGAACGTGGCGTCACGACCAGTTTGCTTGCCAGTCCTTCGATCCAAGTGAGATCGATTTGATCGAGGGATCGCTGGAGAAAATTGTTGGCGGCGTCGAGAATGCCGGGTTTGTCGTGAACGCGGCACGGCAAATCATCGCGCAGCGTATCTGAGCGGAAAGATTTGGCAAGGGAATGCTAGTTGAGGTTGAAGGCGAGGATGCCTCTGTGCAACTAGCCAGCGTGTTCTTGCGGCGGTGCGACCTTCGGAAGCAGGTTCAGCACGACCTGGAACCACCAGTTGGGTTGATAGCGGATTTGGACTGGGACGCCGCGTAGAGCGCCTTGCGTGCCGAGCAAAATCGTGAAGTTCACGCGCTTGCCCGTTGTTTGGTTGGAAGAAACAAAATCAGCCTGGAGAAGTTCGTCGTAGGAATTCTGGGTCAGCGTCCCACCTTTTGAGGAGTTCACCTTCACATCCAACTTTCGAATCGGCTCGAGGTGTTCGAGCGTCAAAATATCGACCTGCGCGTCATACACGTAGCAGAGCGACTGTGGCGCTTTGGCGCCCGCGATCGCGGCATCGTCTAGTTGTGAGACTGCGCCGAGAAATTCGCCGGCGCGGGGACAGCCCGACGCACTTTCCAGAGTGCGCGCCGGACGGTCCGAGGTGCTCAGTTTTTCCAGCATTACGGGCTCGGCTTCGGCATATTGGTGGAGGTTGTAGTCCTCAGCGGATGCCAAGGGTACGATCAGAGAGATGGCGCGGCCCCTCTCGACGCGGCTGAGAATGCCGGTGAATTGATGTTCGCCGCCATTTTTCTCTTTGCGTAGCTCTTCCTGCATCTCGGATACGGACTTCCCCTTCGACGATTTCATGAATCCGAAGAAAGCACTGGCGGTCACGTCGTCGGTTTTTGTGGGATGAATCGCAGGGTCTTTGTGCCAGACCACCTCGGTGCCGGCGCCCCAGCGGTTGATGGCGCGTGGGGCTTTGGCGGGGTCGGAACCGAACAATACCTGAAGAAGTTCCTGACGAGGATCGGTTTTGGAGACGCCCATGCGGAGGTAGCCGCCACCGACGTCGTCTTTGCCGGCCCAGAAGAACAGGAGTCGCAGGCGGGCGCTCATCACATAGTCGAATTGGGCGACGTCGCGCGGGGCGCCGCGCACCCAGGCAAGCGCTTCCACGATCGGAACGCGATCACCGTCAGGGGTCTTTGCGGGTTGCGGCAGCAAGAAGGCAGTGAAGAGTAAGAGGGTCGAAAATCGACTGGCGCTGTTCACGTTGGCGGGACGCTGCAGCGCACCGATGTACGAAGCGATTGGTTCACGGTGGCGCCAAAGTACGCTGAAGTTGTTACGGAGGATTGACGGAAAATTGAAATAAGAAAAATATTTTCGTAATAACGTGTTAGAAGGCGCCATCGTAAGCTCAATCGTGCAACTCTCGACATCGCAGGTATGCGCGCCACCCGCGCCGCGTTCTATTTCAAACAATCCTGCCGCCGATCATCTTACCGTAAGACAAGCGTTCCTGCTGCTACTGCGGCAGCCCGTAAAATACCTGCTGCACCGCTGGAACTGGAAATCGGCGTTACTGAGTTCGGTGCTGCGCGCGTCACTATTTTTCTCGACAAATCTGGCCGCAGGACTACCGGCAGCGATTGCAGCAATGAAGACGGAACTCGTTTTTCGGGGGATTACCTCCGGTTTCTACGGCGCTCTTACGGAGGCCTTTCGCGAAGCGGAGCCGCCGTGGGAGGCGGCGCTGACGGTAATGTTCCTGCTACCCGTCGCCAATCATTCCATCGAGCTGCTGGTCCACTGGATGCGTGGCACGCAAAAATTGTTTCCGAGCATCCTGGCGTCGGTCCTCCTCACGGCGTTTTCGACGTTGTTTAATTTCTTTGTGATGCGGCGAGGTGTGCTGATTGTCGGGTCCGGACGGCATTCGCTAGCGAAAGACCTGCGCAAGCTGCCACGGCTGTTAGTGGATTTTGCGATCTGGATCCCCCGGCATGTAATTCGCCGTGCAGCGCGGAAGTCAGGTTCCGTAGGCCCCGATGGCGATTAAGACCCTGCACATCACCAATTCCTACCATCCCGCGTCGGGCGGCATTCGAACGTTTTACCATGCGTTGCTCGAGGCTGCGAACCGTCACCGGCGCTTCGTGCGTTTGGTCGTGCCGGGACCGGAGACGGGTGTGGAAGAGGTGGGAGGATTCGGGCGCATTTATCACGTGGCGGCGCCGCGCGTGCCCATTCTCGATTCGCGTTACCGGTGGATGCTGCCGCACACCTACGCCTGGCGTTACGACAGTCCGCTGCGGCGTATTCTGGCCGCGGAGCGTCCCGACCTTGTGGAAGTGTGCGACAAGTTCTGGCTGCTGTATTTGTCGGGCGTCTTGCGCCGCCAGTGGATTGGCGGCGTGCCGGTCCCGGTGATCGTGGGCCTCACCTGCGAGCGGCTGGACGACAACATGCGGTCGTACGTCAGTGCCGGATGGGCGGCACAGATCGCGTGCGAGAGGTACATGCGCTCGTGCTATGTGCCACGATTTGATTTTCATGTGGCGGCTTCCGATTATATTGCCGCGGAGGTGCGGAGGCTTCTTCCGGAGAGGCTGCGCGATCGCCTGCATGTTTGCCCCATGGGGGTGGACTTCGAGGCGTTCGGTGGCGGTTACGACCGAGACGGTAAACGGCGTGAGCTCATGCGCCGCGTGGGCGGTAGTGAAAACACCCTCTTGCTGCTGTACGCCGGTCGGCTGTCGAAGGAAAAAAATCTTCCGGTGTTGCCAGGAGTGCTGGCGAGGCTGGCGGGGCACCGGCGCTTCGATTATCGCTTGATCGTTGCTGGTGACGGGCCGTTCGCCGCGGAGTTGCGGCACGCGCTGGAAGAATGTGCGCCGGGGCGCAGTTTATTTCTGGGGCATTGCGACCGCGAAGAGCTCCGAGCGATCCTTCATGCGGCAGACCTCTTCATTCACCCCAACCCTCGAGAGCCATTTGGCATCGCTCCGCTGGAGGCGATGGCGGCCGGTTTACCCCTGATCGCTCCGGGGTCCGGAGGAGTGCTCACCTACGCGAACGAAGAAAATGCCTGGTTGGCCGCGAACAGCGCCGAGGCGTTTGCGGAAGCAGTGGAACGCGTGCACGCCGACGGCGAGATTTGCCGCCAGAAGGTTGCGAGGGCTCGGCATACGGCGGAAGAATTCTCCTGGACGCGCGTAACCGCAAACTATTTCCAGCTCTACGATCGGTTTCACGAGTGGTTCGTTCGCGAAGGCCTCCGCAAGGAATCAGGCACGCACGCGTTTGCTTCCGGTGGGAACATTCCTGAAATAGGTTCGGTCGAGGCGCACTGAACGAGGCATGGACGCGCGTTTTGTGTCGTATGGATCACGGCGCGCGCGAATCTTGACCGCGGTGTCATCGACGGGTAACACGCACTCCTTAGCGTACAAAAAACGTTGTAGGAGCGTGTGATGCAGAGCTGCCCAACTCTTGTCCTAAAACACGACCAAGCACTGCTAGTTTCCGGCAAGTACCGTTCCGGAGTTTCGCTGCACAGCCACACCATGCACTCGCGGGAATTTCTGGGGCGGCTGCCGGGATACATCGCGAAGATACCGATCGCGTCGTACGTCATCGAGCGCGAAGTGGGGCGGCTGCATCTGTATGGCGGCCGAGTCGTGGATTTCCAAAAGATGTATTGGACGCCGCCGTTGTCCCCGCGTGAAGCATTTGAGGTAGAACAGCGGCAAGTGGAAGAAAAGCTGGGGTTGCGGGCGCTGATATCGCTGTCTGATCACGACAATATCGAAGCGGGCTTGCGATTGCAGATCCTGGAGCGTACGAAGCGCGCACCGGTGTCCGTGGAATGGAGCGTTCCGTATGATCAGACGGTCTTTCACCTGGGGGTCCACAATCTGCCGGCAATGGAAGCGACTGCGTGGATGGAAGCACTGGCGAGTTTTACTGCGAATCCGCGAACGGTAGTACTGCGACAACTACTGCACGAGTTGAATGCCGAAGCTTCCGTGCTGCTCATCCTGAACCATCCGTATTGGGACGCGGAAAGTGTAGGACCGGATCAACACCGGGATTCTCTGGCGATTTTCCTCCAGAAATACGGGCACCTGCTGCACGGGCTGGAGCTGAACGGCCTTCGCTCGCGCAACGAGAACGAGCAGGTCCTGAAGCTCAGCAAAGCCGCTGATTTACCGGTGGTATCGGGTGGCGATCGTCACGGTTGCGAACCAAATGCGGTGCTAAACCTGACCACCGCGACTACCTTCGCCGACTTTGCTGATGAAATTCGACTGGAGCGCCGCAGCCACGTGGTGCTGATGCCCCAATATTTCGAGCCGCTTGGTCATCGCTTACTGGAAAGCGCGTGGCACGCATTGAGCGATGCGCCCGGAGAATTTGGACGAGCTCACTGGATGACGCGCGTGTTCATTCTAGGAGCGGACGGCTCGCCTCGCCCTCTGTCTGATTTCATGGGTACGCGATTTCAGCGCGTGGTGGATGCATTCCGGTGGATCATGGCGTTTCTGGTCAGCCCGAAGATGCGACCTGCGGTGCGCCTGGCGTTCCTCGGCAACGAAGAGGGGGGCTTGTGAGTTCAACCCCACGCGTAGCCTTGTTTTGCGAGACGTTTCACGAGGTCAACGGTGTGGCGCTCACCGCACGGCAACTGGTGGAATTTGCAAAACGCCGCGCGCATCCATTCCTCGCGGTCGTGGGCGGGCCGCGACTCACGCAATACACGGATGGCAGCGTGACGCGGCTGGAATTGCCACGATGTTGGGCGAGCTTCGGCATCGAGCGCGACTTGCGCTACGACTTGTTTCTTTGGCGGCATCTTGGCCAGGTTCGCCGTGCTTTGGCGCGCTTCCGGCCCGACGTGATCCATGTGACCAGCCCAGGAGAATTTGGCCAGCTCGGCGCGTACCTCGCGCACACCTTGCACCTCCCTTTAGTGGCTTCGTGGCACACGAATTTGCACCAGTTTGCCGCCAGGCGCTTGCAGAAGCTGCTCGCTTTTCTTCCTACTCCTCATTTGGACCGTGTGACTTTCTGGGCGGAACGCGCGTTGCTGCCGCCGCTATTGCGATTTTACCGGATCGCTCTGGTCACGCTGGCGCCGACGCCGGATCAGGTGCGCTGGCTCGAGCAATCGACGGGACGACCGGCATTCCTAATGCCTCGCGGTGTGGACTGCGAGCAATTTCATCCGCGACAACGGTCGGTGAACGACGGCGTGCTACGCCTGGGCTATGTCGGCCGGGTCACGCCCGAGAAGCGCGTCCGCTTTCTGGTGGACCTGGAGCGCGCGCTGGTTGCCGCTGGCCACACCAACTTTTCGATTCTAGTGGTTGGCGATGGAAACGAACGCGCGTGGCTTGAGCGCAGCCTGCAGCATGGAATTTTTACGGGCGTGCTTCGCGGCCCGTTGCTCGCGGAGGCGTACGCCAACATGGACGTCTTCGTGTTTCCGTCGCGCACCGACACCTACGGCAACGTGGTGCAAGAGGCTGCTGCTTCCGGGGTGCCTGCGGTTGTTACGGCACACGGCGGTCCCCAATGTCTGGTCGTGCCCGGAGTGACGGGGTTCGCTGCGGAAAATGACGAAGAGTTCATAAAAGCCGTCCTGAAGCTGATTGCGGAGCCCGGGCACATGCGCGCGATGGGAGCAGCCGCACGCGAAAGCATTCTGGCGAAGTCCTGGGATGCGGCTCTGGAAATGACGTATTCCGCTTATGGCTTCTGCAAAGATGCGGCGGCTAGCGCGAAGCCCGCTCGCGCCGCTACCGTGCTGGCGAGGCCGCCCGTTTCGGCTGCTTAGCGCGAAGACGGCTTCTTCCAAGGAAAAACATCTGCACTAGAGGGATCTGGGAGCAGGGCGGTCGATGCGGAAGGTGCGCGTCGCTAGGGAGCCATCCGTAATCAACGCGTTGGCGGGAAAGTGGGAGCGCCGCACCCTGCAGAGCGGGCCGGAGCGTAGAAGCTTTCCGTTGCGGCCGACCTTGCCGGTGAAGACTACGCCGCCGCGATTGTCGATAATGACGAGTTGGAAGGGTGGGGAAAACTTGCGCGTCTCGGTGGTGCGCACGAGGCGCGCCATCTCTGAAATCAGGCCGCCGATGATGGCCTGGTAGCTTACCGGTACGGGAGCATCGTGGCGCGTGCTGCCGAGACTTACTTTCGACGAAGTGTTTACTGTCTTCATAGGCAACCCCTCCCGAAGATTTGCCGACGCGACCGTGTTCTGCGCCGATGCCCGAACCGCACTGAAAAAAACCGCCCTCCGTTCGCCCCAAGGAGGCTACTGGCGCGAACGGAAAGCGGGAAATCCGGGGTGTACGGGAAGTCGAATGCAGACGATTCTCACGAAATCGCAAAGCGCTGTCAAGGGCAAAGTTAACGCTTATTCATTGGGGATTAACGATTACCCTAACGAGGCGGTGGTGAGGGTTGCAGAGGCCCTTAGCGCGCTGAAATGTGCTATTCTTCGGCACGATGAGCGCCACGCTCTCTGACATCGCCAAGGACCTTAACATCTCGGTAGTGACGGTCTCGAAGGCCCTCCGCAACAAAGGACGCATCAGCGCACGGACACGTAGTCGCGTGCTGAAGCGCGCCAAGGAACTGGACTACCGCCCGAACTGGGTAGCGCGAAGTTTGGTCACCCGCCGCACCTACACGATCGGTTTGCTCCTGCCGGACTTCACCCATCCATTTTTCGCCGACATCGCTAAGACGATCGCGGAAACCGTGCGGCCGCGCGGGTACCACGTGATCATTTCCTATTTCGAAGAAGATCCCGACCTGGAGAGGGTCGAGGCGGATTCGCTGCTGGCGCGCAGAGTGGATGGATTGATTCTGGCGTCGTCGCAGTCGCCAGACCGGCTGGAATTGTTTCAGGAGTTGCGCGCACGAAAAATGCCGCTCGTTTTGATTGATCGCCCGATCGAGGGTGTGCGGGCGAGCTTTGTAGGCGTGGACAATGAAGCGGTGGGCAGACTGGCCACCACGCACTTGATCGAGCAAGGCTGCCGGCGGATCGCTCACCTGCGCGGCCCGAAGATCGGACTAGCGGCGAAACGTTTGAATGGCTACTTAGCATCGCTAAAGAAAAACAAACTGGCGACACCTGCGAATTACGTGGTGGACGCGGGCTTTCAGGATCACCGCGGGTATGAGGCCATGAAGAACTTGCTCGCGGCGGTAACGCCAGCACCTGACGGGGTCTTCTGCTACAACGATCCGGTGGCAATCGGGGCGATGAAGGCGCTTCGCGAAGCAGGGCTGAGAGTGCCGGAAGATGTGGCCGTGGTCGGGGCTGGCAATGTTCATTACTCGGACGCTCTGGCGGTGCCGCTGACAACGATCGATCAGAAAACCTGCGAAATCGGGGCGCGTGCTGCAGAATTGCTGCTGGAGCAGATTGGATCGAGCCGGCCGGTGCGCCCCGAGACGGTCCTCATCGTGCCCGAGCTTGTCGCGCGGAAATCCACGCAACGGTAAAACTCGCTGTGCGAGGCGCGCGGCGCGATGCGGCACCTTCCGCTACAAACAATAATCCGCAAACCTGCGGTTTAGGAGCCGAGCGGAACCCGCCGCGCCGGGAACGGACAATTCCAGCGCATAGATTTCCTGCAAGCTGATGTTGCGAACAATCAGAGGGCTGTTGCCCGGACCAAGTCCGCTCCAGGAACCAGGGCCGAACCGCGGTACGCAGCGCAAGTCAACGGAACTGCAACCAACGGCGAGTTGCGCTTGAGAAAGCCCCGCATAGGGTGCGTGTCCGAACGATTGACCGGCTTCCGCGTACCGTCTACCATCTCTTGTTTACCAAACAATCGTGGACGGTCAACTCATCGCGCACTACCGGATTCTCCGCAAGGTCGGCGGAGGAGGCATGGGTGTGGTGTATGAGGCGGAAGACACGAAACTTGGGCGGCGGGTGGCGCTGAAGTTCTTGCCCCCGGAGACGGACCGGGATGTCACCGCGCTTGAGAGATTTCTGCGTGAGGCACGCGCCGCCTCGGCGCTGAATCACTCGGGAATCTGCACGATCCACGCAATCGAAGAGCACGACGGGCGGACGTTCATCGCGATGGAGCTGCTGGAAGGGCAAGCGCTGGACAAATTGCTGGCGGCGGGCGCGCTTCCCATCCCCCGCACGATCGAAATCGGCATGCAGCTGGCGGACGCGCTCGATGCGGCACACAAAAAAGGAATCGTGCACCGCGACATCAAGCCGGGGAACATTTTTGTGACCGAACGCGGCACCGCCAAGATTCTCGATTTCGGGCTGGCGAAACTCCTCAAAAATGCGGACGACAGCGCTAACGGCGAGACCATCGGCGATTCCACGAATCTTCTGACAAGTCCCGGGACGGCGCTGGGCACCATCGCGTACATGTCGCCGGAACAAGCGCGTGGCGAAGAGCTGGATGGACGCAGCGATTTGTTTTCGCTGGGTGCGGTGTTCTATCAGATGTTGACGGGCAAACTGCCGTTTCCTGGCTCGACCAGCGCGGTGGTGTTCGACAAAATTCTGCACAGTGCGCCGGTGGCTCCGGTGACGCTGAATCCAGCGGTGCCGGCGGAGTTCGAACGTATTCTGAACAAAGCGCTGGAGAAGGATCGCGACGTTCGCTATCAGGTGGCGGCGGAACTGCGCGCGGACTTGAAGCGTCTGCAACGCGAGACCGATTCGGGGCGCACCGCTGCGGCGGCGTCCTCCGCGCGCCGTGCGGCTGCGCTCGAAAGCGTACCTTCGGCCGACGACGAAGTGCAAACCACGCCGAAGTCCAGCGGCTCCGTCCTGGTGCAGGCGGCGAGGCAAAATAAACTCGGCGCGACGTTGACCATCGCACTCGCTGTGGCGCTCGCCCTTGCCGCGGCTTTCGGGATCTATTCTTTGGTAAAGAGCGCGCACCACGTCCCCTTCGAACACTTTTCTATCGAGAACCTGACCAACAACGGCCACGTTTCGCTGGCGACGCTCTCGCCCGACGGCAAGTATCTTCTCAATGTCCACGATGAAAATGGACTGCAGTCGTTGTGGCTGCGACACATCCCCACCGGCAGCAACACGCAAGTCGTGCCGCCGGCCGCGACGCGCTACTCGGCGCTCACGTTTTCTCCCGACGCCAACTACATTTATTGCGTGCGCCGTGACGAAGCCGAGCACACCATCGCAGCGTTATATTCCGCTCCGATGCTTGGGGGCACTCCCCGCTTGCTCATTCGCGACGTCGACAGCCCCATCACCTTCTCGCCCGACGGCAAGCGCTTCGCCTACCTGCGCCAACACCACGACACACCCAATTTCGATCTCTTCCTGGTGAATAGCGACGGCACACCCGACCGCACGCTGCTCAGCAACACCATGATGCCCACCGACAGCGACGTCCCGGTATGGCTGCCGACGGGAAAAACCATCGTCATTCCCATCGTGCAAACGACGCAAGATTCGCTGGGCGGACTGCTGGCGGTGGACGTGGCCACCGGCAAGCGCGAGGAAGTAGCCCTGAATCCAAGCCGCATTTACTACGAGCCGGTGTGGATGCCCGGTACCGATGGTCTGCTGGTGTCCACGGTTTCGGTGGAGCGCGGCTTACAGCAGAGACAATTGGGCGTCCTGAGCTATCCCAATGGCGAATTTCGCACGCTGACGACCGACACGAATGACTACTTCCATCCCAGCGTTTCCGCGGATGGCAAGGTGATCGCCGCCGAAGAGAGTCAATTCATTTACGAGCTCACTGTGGCGCCCGCATCCAAGCCCGATGAATTGCAGCGGGTGGCCTTGATGTCGCACCAACCTATCTATCACTGGAACTGGATGCCCGACGGAAAACTCGTCGTGCCGCAAGGGGACGAACTCCGGCTGGTGCATCCCGATGGAGGCGAAACAGTTTTGATCTCTGGCGACAAGCGCATCCCGGATCAAGCCCTGGCCTGCGGAAAATATGTGGTGTTTCGGGCCATCCCGAGAAGTGGCGGCGCATCGGTTAATTTGTGGCGGATGGATACGGCGGCCACCACGCAACTCACCTTCGGGCGGAACGAGCAATCGCCGCAATGCTCGCCGGATGGCAAATGGGTCTACTACATAGCTATGCAGGAGAACCAAGCTTTGAAGCGCATCCCCGTCGAGGGTGGAAGTCCGGAAACGGTCATCGAAGAACCCTCGGACGGGTTCAGCCTTTCGCCTGACGGCCAATTTGTGTCCACGCTGGATGTTCGCGAACTCGATCACAAGCTGGTGCTCAACATCTTCAGCATGGCGGAAAAGAAAACGACGTATCACAACATCGACCCGCGCGCCTCGAATCCGCTGAAATTCGCTCCCGATGGCAAAGGGGTGGTTTACAGGGTGCGCGAAAAGGGCGTTGACAATTTGTGGCTTCAGCCGTTGGATGGCTCGGCGTACCGGCAGCTCACCCACTTTACCGCCGATCAAATAGCGGGTTATGCGTTCTCTGTTGACGGCGCACGCGTCGCTATCGAGCGCGGGCACACGGAGTCAGACGCTGTGCTGCTGCGTGACACGGCGAAGTAGGGCGAACGAGGAAGCTCGAAAATCGAAGCGCGAAATTTGACAGAGTCCCTACAGGTTTACGCATACTACATTTTTTACTGGCCTGATGGCGCTGCGCTCGGCGAGGTGTTGGCGTTGGCTTTTGCGAAATAGCCGCGGCGAGCGCGTACTTGATAGCCCTTATGGTTGGGCGCTTCAATGCGAATCCGATGGTACTTGCCGTCGAGAATCGAGTTCGTCGGAATGTAGGCGATCGAATACTGGTTGCGCAACTCGTCGCCAATATCCTGAAACGACTGATCGAGGTCGTCGACGTGATAGGGAAAAAATGCGCGGCCGCCGGTTTCCTCGGCCAGATCGGCGAGGATTTTGTCCCCTTCGGTGAGGTGTGTCTTGCGATCGGCCAGCTTATCCGGATTGGTCTGCGATAACTGGATCCATTCCGTACTGGTGCTGATGGTGTAGATGACCACGCTGTAACGCTGGGCCATTTCGATAGCCTCAGCTCGGGTGTGCGACGAAAGATTGTCGTCGCCGTCGCTGATGACGATCATCACGCGGCGAACGACGTCGGGCTGATCGCCAGGAGGCCGGGGAGGATGGCTAAGCTCCTTGTCGCAGGCCGTGTAGATCGCGTCGTAGACCGCGGTGCCACCGCCCGCCCGGGTCTTGACGATTTCGTCGCGCAGCCGCCCGGCATCGTCGGTAAACGCTTGCAGTATGCTCGGTTCGTCATCAAAGGTCATGACGAACGCTTGATCTTTATTGTGCCGGAGAACCGAGAACAGGAAAGACGTGGCGGCATCCTGCTCAAACTTCAGGCGGTCGCGAATGCTGTTGGACGTATCCATCAGCAGGCCGATGCGCAGCGGAAGATCGGTTTGTTTGCTGAAATACCGAATGGACTGAGGAGTCTTGTCATCCCAAATCTTGAAATCGTCTTTCTCAAGGTCCGGCACCAGCCTGTTGCGGCGGTTCAGAACGGTGAAGAGCACATCCACCAGGCTTACGGTCTGGGTGATCTTGCCCTGATTTTGCCCGGAGGGTGGCGGCGCCTGCGGAGGTGGAGGGCTTTCTTGCTGAGATGCCGAAGTGGGAGTGGGTTGCTGGGCGCGATCGCTCGCGGCGGTGCAGACGAGGGCTAGCGCCAAGAGTGCGGAGATCCATACGGAGCGCATGTGCATCGATTATAGGTAGTTGGCGAGCGCAGCGTCAATTCCGCGCGGATCGTCGGCCGCGGCGGCTGCGAGTCGCTGCAAGAAAGCGTATAACGCGTGTGGAAGGGGTGCGCGCAGATCGATCCAGGCGCCTGTGCGCGGATGGGCGAATCCCAGTTTCGCGGCGTGAAGGAAATTGCGGCCGAGCGGCGGAAGCATGACGTTGCCCGCCTCCCATTGCGGCGCCCCACCATAGAGTGAGTCCCCCATGACCGGGTGATGCAGCGCTGAAAAGTGTACGCGGATCTGGTGCGTGCGTCCGGTGTGCAGCTGGACTTCGACAAGCGTTGTCGCGTCGATGCGCGCCAGCACTCGCCAGTCGGTGCGTGCCTCGCGGGCGTCGGCCAGCACGGCTGTGCGGCGCACGGTCATGCGCACGCGGCGCTTGGGATCGCGGCCGATTGCGAACTCGATGCGGCCGCTGTCTTCCTTCAGCAGACCTTCAACCAAGGCGAGGTACGTTTTCTTCACCGTGCGCTGGCGAAAAGCCTCGCCCAACTTCGCGTGGGCAGCATCGTTTTTGGCCACAAGGATGATGCCGGAAGTGTCTTTGTCGAGGCGGTGCACAATTCCAGGACGCAGCAGATCGCCGGCTTGCGACAGAGTCTGCCCGCGGCCGAGTAGCGCGTTCACCAGCGTGCCGCGCGGATTCCCTGCTCCGGCATGGACAATCATTCCTGCGGGTTTATTCACCGCCACAACGTCGTCGTCTTCGTAAATGACATCGAGCGGAATCGATTCAGCTTCGGCGCGCACGGGCGGTCGAGGCTGCGCTTCCACGGTGATGCGCTCTCCGCCGTGAAGACGATGCGAGCCTTTGACAGCGCGTCCATTCAGAAGAATGAGCGCGGATTCGATCAGTTCCTGCACGCGGGTGCGGCTCAGGTCCGGGCAATGGGAGGTCACGACGCGATCCAGGCGTTCGCCGGCTTCTTCAGGAAGAACAACAAAAGCGTGCTTCATCGTGTCCGCGGCGTAGCTCCCTTGTAGGGGCACAGCACCGCTGTGCCCCATGCCCGCACGACGCAAACTCCGCCGGCGCGGTAAGACTTTTCCTGCATGCGGCCGCGGTTGCCTGTCAATAGTCGCTCGGCAATGTCAGCTTGCTTCGTGCTCAGAAATTTCGGGCGCGTGGTGTTTCGCGCCGAAGAGCACGTCCAGGATGATGAGCGCGGCGCCAATGGCGATGGCGGAGTCTGCAACGTTAAACGCCGGATAGTGGTAATTGCCGAAACGCACTTCGAAAAAATCGGTGACTGCGCCATGAAAGATTCGATCGGTGACGTTGCCTGCCGCACCGCCCAGCAGCAGCGCGAGGCCCGCCGCGGTCAAGGTGCCGCCACTGTGCCCCGCCGCAAACAGCCATGCAAGCGCGCCGATGACGACTACCGAACCTCCAATGAGAAACACGCGTGTCCACGGTGACGAGGAGTCTGCCAGCACGCCGAAGGCGATGCCCGGGTTGCGGCTGTTCACCAAGTAGATGAAATTGTGAACGATTTCGTGGCGCCAGCCTTCGAAGGTCTGCGTCTCAAACCAGGCTTTCGTCGCGCGGTCCAATAGAACAATTCCGAGAGTAAGCCAGAGCCACCGCAAGCGTTTTGGAATAGTCAGCACAGTACTCCCTCGCGTCCCTCACAAATCCTCTGCAAGAAACTGTACGCAGGCCTGGTGGAGCTGGCTTGCCCTGAGCTTCGAAGGGCACCCTGCCGGCTTCCCGCCGCTTGCTGTAAGGCACCGTACTCGGGCAAACGTCGCAACCGCAAAAAACCTGTCATCCTGAGGCGATCCGACAAGGATCGTCGAACGATCTCAAACGCCAACGCGACCATGCAAACTCAGCGACCACCGCCGCAAGCTTACCGCCGTGCCGCCGCCTCTTCCGTCGCCCCTTCGATCTCCGCGAGGGCTTCGCTGCAACGTTCGCAAACCGTTGGGTACCGCGTGTTTTCGCCGACGTGGGTGGAATAGTTCCAGCAGCGATCGCACTTCGCGCCGTCGGCCTTTTGAACGGTAACTTCGAGGCCAGGGAGCGCGTCGGAACGATAGTCCCCAGTTCCCGCCGTCAGGAAATCAACCTGGGAAACAATAAACAACCCAGGGAGCAACGGTAGGTACTGCTTCAGCTTGGCTTTGAGTTCGAGCTCGGCACTGAGCAATACCTTGGCTTCCAGGCTTGAGTTGATTTTCTTTTCGCTGCGCGCGGTTTCCAGCGCTTTCAGTACTTCGCCGCGCACTTTCGACAGCAACTCCCACAGCGCAACCTGCTTCGGCGCAATGTCCGTTCGCAGTTCACCCTCCTCACTGAACATAGACATGTGCACGCTTTCCAGTTCGCCTGGCGTCTTCGGCAAATATTTCCAGATTTCCTCGGAGGTGAAAACGAGGATCGGTGCGATCAGTCGAACCAGCGCGCTGGTGATTTTCCAGACCGCCGTCTGTGCGGAGCGCCGCGATTTATTCTTCGCTGCCCTGGTGTACAGCCGATCCTTCAAGACGTCGTAATAAAACGAACTGAGATCGACCACGCAAAAATCGTGGATCGCGTGATAGACACGGTGGAAATCGTACCCCGCATACCACTCGCGGCATCGTTTCACCAGTTCGGCCGTACGCTCGAGCATCCAGCGGTCCATTTCATCTAGTTGATCGTTAGACACCGAGTCACGCGCCGGATCGAAGTCTGCAAGATTGCTGAGCCCATAGCGGAAGGTATTGCGAATCTTGCGATACGCCTCGCTCAGCTGGATCATCACCCGCTCGCTCATCTTCACGTCGGCTTGGTATTCCACCGATGCGACCCAGAGACGCAAGAGATCGGCGCCCCAGCGTTCGCAAATTTCCGCGGGATACAGGGTATTGCCCAAAGACTTCGACATGGGCTGGCCCTTTTCGTCGAGCGTCCAGCCGTGGGTAACCACTCCCTTATACGGCGGGTTATTACGAATACCGATACCGATCAGCAGTGAACTGTGGAACCATCCGCGATATTGATCCGGGCCTTCCAAATAGACGTCGGCGGGCCACTCCGGTCCTTTTAGAACTGCCAGGTGCGAAGAGCCGGAATCGAACCACACGTCCAGAATGTCGTTTTCCTTGCGCCATTTCGTCGCACCGCAGGAGCATTTGGTTCCTGCAGGCAGAAGCTCTTCCGGCGCGTGTTTGTACCAGGCGTCGGCGCCTTCCTTCTCAAACCATTTCAAGACGTTTCGAAGCGCAGTGAAATCCTCCAGCCGCTTTCCGCAAGCGTCGCAATAAAAAACGATGATCGGCACGCCCCAGAAACGCTGACGGGAAACACACCAGTCCGGACGTTCCGCGATCATTTCGTACATGCGGTCTTCGCCCCACGAGGGGATCCACTTCACCCCGCGAATTTTTTCCAGGGTCTCTTGGCGCAAGCTCTTGCTCGCACCGTGGGCCGCCTGGTCCATACCGATGAACCACTGCTCGGTGGCTCGAAAAATCACGGGATTATGGCAGCGCCAGCAATGCGGGTAGCTGTGCTTGTAACTGTGATGGCCCAGCAGCGCGCCGTGATCGCCGAGCAGCTTCACAATGATCGGGTTTGCGGTGAAGACGTCTTTCCCTTTGTACTCGGGCAGGCCCTCCAGATATATGCCGCGGTCGTTGATCGGTGCGGCAATCTCCAAGCCGTATTTCTGCCCGGTATTGAAGTCGTCCACACCATGCCCGGGGGCGGTGTGAACGATGCCGCTTCCTTGATCCAGAGTGACGTACGTCGCGAGCACACCAGGCACCTGAATCGGAAGAAACGGGTGCTGAAACTTCATGCCTTCGAAGGCGCGGCCCTTGTAAGTGGCACGGACCTTGGCATCCTTGATGCTGCACTCCGCCTGCAAAGCCGCGACCCTATCGGCAGCAAGGAGCAGTGCACCTCTCTCGGTGTCCACCACGACGTAATCAAAATCTGGATGAAACGCGAGCGCGCGATTGTGAGGGATCGTCCACGGGGTCGTCGTCCAGATGACCGCGCTGACGTCGCTACTCAATTTCGCTCCCTCGGCGCCCGCCACGGCAAATTTCACCCAGATCGACGGGCTGACATGATCCTCGTACTCGACTTCGGCTTCGGCCAGAGCCGTCGAATCGTGGAAGCACCAGTAGACCGGCTTGCGGCCGCGATAGACGTAACCTTTTTCCATGAAATCCAGGAACGCGCCCGCAATGACCGCCTCGTAATCAAAGTTCATCGTCAAATACGGCTCGTGCCACCGCCCGAAAATGCCCAGCCGCTTGAAGTCCTTCTTGTGCTGTTCGACGTAGCGCGCTGCAAACTCCCGGCACAAGCTTCGAAACTCCGCGGGTGGCACTTTGCCTTTTCCGCCAAGTTCCTTCTCCACCTTCGTTTCGATCGGCAGACCGTGGCAATCCCAGCCGGGCACGTACGGGGCATAGTGCCCCGCCATGCTTTTGGTTTTGACCACCAGATCTTTCAGGATTTTATTCAGCCCCGTGCCCAGATGAATTTCGCCCGTGGGATAAGGCGGTCCGTCGTGCAGAACGAAAAGCGGCTTTCCTTTGCGCACTTCCAGAATGCGCTCGTAGAGCTGCGCAACTTCCCAGGCCGCCAGTTGCTTCGGCTCGTTTTGCGGAAGACTGGCTTTCATGGAAAACTCAGTTTTGGGAAGATTGAGCGTTTTCTTTAGTTCGAGTGGCTCGGCCATGGATCGATCGGATCGATTCCCTTCTATGCCGTCATTCCCCTCACGTGTGTCCCGTGGGGAAACATCGGAAGGCAACGTAATCTCGTATGTTACAATGAACGGAAGCAGGTGTCAGCCGGTACGGGGGTGCAACCAATCCGGCCCCGCTCGAATCGTACCTGCGATACCACCGAATAGAGGATATCTGCGTCTATAGTTAAGGTAGGGGTGAGTTAGGGGAACACGTGCCAAGCAATTTTATTAACCTTTTGCCGCCAGATATGAGTAAGCCGGGCGCGCCGAGTCCCAACGCGCAGCAAGCAGTACCCGTCCCCGCTTCCGCCTTGCCGGATTTTCAGACTCCAGAGCGCGTGGTCACCGACGGTTTCTGGTCCAACCTTAAGCAATTCCTGACCGAAAAGCCCATCAAGATCAACCCCAACGTGCACTCCACGCTGATGCCGGACCAATACGGCGGCGGCTTCAACGAAAACCTGAAAGATTTCTTCCGTTCGCGGCCTGTGCCAAAAGGCCCGATCAACAGCCGCCTGGCTGTAAATTGGGGCGCGAATTTTGGTGGATTTGGGTACCGCATCAAGGAGTTTTTTTCCCCGTCGAAGGTGCCGCCACTGCCTCCGGGCATTCAACCGGTAAAAGTGAAAGACATCTGGTCCAAAGACGAAAACTTCGGCTGGACCCAAGTCATCGCTTTCAGCCTGCATATCGTGGTGATCGCGCTCCTCGTGGTTCCCCTCATCTGGTGGAAAGAGCAACCCACTGCGGCGAAGAACAAGCTCGATGTAACACCATTGGACATTTCGCCTTATATGGCCAAACTGCCGGCTGGCGCCACCAAGGCAGGGGGTGGCGGCGGCGCGAACGATCACACGCTGACTCCACCGAACAAAGGCAAACCGCCCAAGTTCAAGTGGACACAGTTCACTCCGCCTCAGATTAAGATTCAAAATGAGCATCCCAAGCTCGCTATGGATCCCTCGCTTCTCGGTCCTCCTGACCTGAAGATTAACGGGCCGAACGGCCTGGGTGATCCGCTGGCGAATGCGCTTTCCGATTCGCTTGGTCATGGGAACGGCACAGGTATCGGCAGCGGTTCGGGCGGGGGTCTCGGCCCTGGCGAAGGCGGTGGCACAGGTGGCGGTGCGTTTCGAGCAGGTGTCAACGGCGTCGGCGTCCCAGTCTGCCTCTACTGCCCGATTCCGCAGTACTCCGACGAAGCGCGGAAGGCCAAGTATCAGGGCACGGTGGTATTGCAAGTGACCATCACGACCGACGGCCGTGCGGTCAATATCTCGGTCGTCAAGGGACCCGGTCTGGGCCTGGAAGAAAAAGCCATCGAAGCTGTGAAGGGCTGGAAGTTCAAAGCCGCAGTCGGACCCGGCGGCAAACCGGTAGCGACAATCGTTCCGATTGAAGTCACATTCCGGTTGTATTAGTCCGGCCGACAAGTAAACCTAACTCATCCAGAACGAACACTCACAGAAGTACAGCAAAACAATAGCCTTAAACTCGGCAAAAATTAACACGTGCAGGAAAACTCCCCGTGGTGGGTGTCAAAGTCATACTCGAGCGCTCAATCCAGGCGACTGTGATCACCCAACTCAAGGCAACCAAACCCGCCTCTTAGCACTTCTGACTCGCCAGCCGGCATCCTCATCGTCTACCGAGAGGATGCCAAGTCTCTAGAAAGATTTAGGCTGGAGACAACCAACCCTGAGTAGTCGACGACCAGCACCCTCAGGGTCCCGGCGATCGTGGAGGCGCATCCATGGGCGCTCCGTTTCTCCACGGCAACCCCTCATCCCCATCGGATCCGTGGCTGACGCGTATCCGCGAGAATTTCCGGCAGCTGCTCACGCCGGCGGGACTTTCTCCTTCATCCCCCCACGGCGCTCCGATTCATTTGCTAAAGCTAAATCCGACGGGAAAGGCAGGCGCGCAGACTGCTTCCCTCCTGACGCATGCCGCAATCCTTGCCGCGATTCTGGTGCTGGCCGTGCAAACGCACACCTCCAGGCCGCTCGCGAAACAGATGACCGATCTGGCGCAAAACCGTTTGCAGTTCTCGCCGAATATCGATGACGTTTCGCTTCACCCATCGCTCGGACGCGGCGCGGGCGGCGGCGAGAACAATTCCATCCCCGCAACGCGCGGCTTTCTCGCACCACACTCCTCCGTACAGTTGGCGGCGCCGCGACTGCCAGACAACGCAGCTCATCTTTTGCCAGTCCCTGTTTCGATTCTGGACGCCCAAGCGCCGCCGATTGCGCCGGCGATCACTGAACTCGGTTTGCCCTGGGTGCCCGCCGATACTGGATCGGCGGGGCCCGGAAAAGAGGGCGGCTTCGGAACCGGCAACAAAGGCGGGATGGGTGACGGTGAAGGTCCGGACGCCGGCGAAGGCAATGGCGACGGCCCGTACGCGCGGGGAGTCTCCATGCCGGTCTGCAACATTTGCCCCTATCCGATTTACACCGACGAAGCGCGCAAAGTAAAAATGCAAGGCGCCGTGACCCTGCGCGTCCTGGTGGGAGCCGACGGGCGAGCGTCGGAGATTCGCGTGATAAGAGGCGTCGGTTATGGACTCGAGGAACGCGCAGTGCAAACGGTGCGCGGTTGGAAATTCACGCCAGCGCGTGACGCTGCTCGTCGTCCCGTCGCCGTATGGGTAACCATCGAAGCGGTCTTCCGGTTGTTCTGAGAACCTTGAGGGTTCCCACGCAACAGTCCGCCGCTTCTTCTATATGGCCCAAAGCCAATCTGCTACGATGAGGCCATGAAAAGAGCGTCCCCGCTGCTCCTGGTCCTGTGGTTGTGTTTACTGTGCGCGGCGCGTTCCGGCATATCACAAACCACGAACAGTACCCTCGACATCATGGCGCGAATTACACCTACGGCGGCGCGTCCGGAACCCGCGCGACAAGTGACGTTTTACGTGTTGAGTAAAAGCTATCGAGACATCTGCAAAGAGGTCGAGGCGGAAGACGCCCCTCCCGATCGTGAAAAGTTCATCAGCGACCTGAAAGTTTCACCGCAACTGAAGGAGTGGCTTGGGAAACAAGACCTGCTTGATCTCACGACCCCGAACCTGGACCGCCTGCTCACTGCAGACGACATCCTGCGTGTTCCGGAGTTTCTGGCAGCGTATCAGCGCACCAACAGCGGCGGCGTCACCAACGGAATTCCCAAGCCCAAATATGTCGATGCCGATAAAGAGAACCGGCCCGAGCGCTACCAAAAACAGCATGATGAATACCTCGCGGCGCTGAAAAAATTCATTCAGACGCACCCCGAGTCGGTGAGTGGAATGGAACTCGAGTTGACGGCAGTGAATCCGCAGGCCAAGTGGGCGCAAATCCAGTCGGAACACAAAAAGCGCATATTGCGGGTGGCTCCCGAGGTGGCCCAAACAAAATTTCTTGTCGCGCAGACCGATACCGATCTGGATGGACGCGCGTCGGTCACCAACTTGCCTGCGGGCAAGTATTGGATCAGCACGCTGAACCTGGAAGCGGGAGCCGGTGACGCGCGTTTGCGATGGGACGTTCCGGTGACGATTCTAGCCGGACGGAACGCGCGAATCGAGCTCACTAACCTGAACGCAATAGATGCACACAGTTCGATGCCCTAGTCTGGCCGCGCGCCGTCATGGGAACACCCCTTCTTTGGATTGGGTTTAATATTTTCGTGCTGGGGTCGGTGGCGCTCGACCTGGGGATATTCAACCGGCGTCTCCACAAAGTGGAACTGCGAGAAGCGTTTCGTTCCACGCTTTTGTGGGTCGCGCTGTCGCTACTGTTTGGTCTAGGCGTATGGTGGTTCTCCGGATACCAGCACGCCATCGAATTCTTTACCGGCTACCTCATTGAAAAGGCGCTGAGCGTCGATAATCTTTTTCTCTTCCTGGTTATTTTCCGCACCTTTGCGATCGACGAGCGGTTTCAACACCGCATGCTGGAATGGGGGATTCTCGGCGCTCTGATCATGCGCGGCTTGATGATTTTTGCCGGCGCCGAGCTGATTCAGAAGTTTGCCTGGGTCATGTATGTATTCGGAGCATTTCTGGTTTACGCCGGAATTCACATGCTGTTTACGAGCAAGGAAAACATTCGCCCAGAACAGAGCGCGTTCTTTCGCTTCGCGAATCGCCACTTGCGGCTGACGCGCGACTATCATGGCGAACGCTTTTTCGTACGCACGGAAGGACGCCTCTTCGCAACGCCGCTATTTTTGGTACTGCTGGTGGTGGAAATTACCGACGTGACTCTGGCTATCGACTCCATTCCGGCTATCTTTGGAATTACGCGGGATCCCTTCATCGTCTACACGTCGAACGTATTCGCGATTTTGGGCCTTCGAGCGATGTATTTCTTACTGGCCGGATTCTTGAACCGGCTGCGTTATCTGACCGCGGGTCTCGCGTTCGTGTTGTCGTTCATCGGCGGAAAAATGATCGCGGAGCCGTGGGTGCATATCGCGGATCACATTTCCTTGCTGGTGGTCGGGGGAATTCTGCTGCTGGCGATTACCGCGTCGCTGCTGTTTCCGGAACCTTTGCCGAAGCCAAAGAGTTTGTAGCGCCGGCTTGCTCTGAGCTGCGAAAAGCGCCTTGACGGCTTTTGGTTCGGCTTATCGATCGAAAGAACATCGGCAGGATGTCGGCGCTACCAGGCCCGATCGAAGTTCGCACTTTCGCGGGGTGCTTCGGCGATTGCCGATCAGTCTTCCTCGAACATTACTTCGTCGACGTAGCACCACATCCAATTTTCGCCTGGCTCGATGGAACGGACGATGGGATGTTTGACGGCGTGAAAGTGCTTCGAGGCATGCTTGTTCTTGGAACTGTCGCAGCATCCGACGTGACCGCAGGACAAACACAGACGCAGATGGACCCATTTGTCCCCCATCTTGAGGCATTCCTCACAGCCCTTGGTTTTAGGCTTTACGTCGCGGATTTGATCGGTGTGGGTGCAAACCTCAGCCATTGGGCGTCTCCTCCCGCTCAAAGCGCGGGTTGAATGGGAATCCGTACGTCAAAACGCGTATCGCCCGGCACGGACTTTACCGTGATCAGGCCCTTGATTTTCTTGATGATGCGGTAAGCGATGTCGAGGCCGAGACCCGTTCCTTCACCCACTCCCTTGGTGGTGAAAAATGGCTCGAAGATTTTCGACTGGATTTCCTCGGGAATTCCGGGGCCGTTGTCGGAAATTTCGACCAGCACATAGTCGTTGTCACGCACCGCGCGAACACTCAGTTTGCCACCGTCTTTCATCACGTCGGCGGCGTTGTCGATCAGATTGGTCCACACCTGGTTCAGCTCGCTGCCATAAGCCATCACTTTCGGAAGATCGGGGGCGTAATCGCGGGTTACCGTGATGCTGCGCTTGAGCTTGTGGTGCATGATCGTCAGCGTGGTATCCAGGCTATGGGCGATGTCCACTTGCTGCATGGACGCCTGATCCATGTACGAATATTCCTTGATCGCCCGGACCAGATCGGAGATGCGCGCGGTACTGTGGTCCAGCTCGACGGCGATGCGATCCATTTCGAGCAGGGTGGCAAAGCGAGTGAGTTCCGGGCCAAGCGATTTCCCTGCTACGCTCGCGAACGTTTCCAAATTCGCGTCGGTAAGATTCGCTTCCGCCAAAAGCGGGCCGAGTTGCCAGGCCTCCTTGACATTCCGGGCCTCCAACCAGGTCTGGATCGCTTCTTCCCGCTCGACGCGCGCAAACTCATCTTTATATTGCGCCGGCTTGAGCGAGACGCGAATTGCTTCTTCGCGCTCCGCGAGCACAGCACAATCGTCGGGGCCGATCGAAGAGGCTCGGACTGCTTCCCGCAATCGCGCCAGGCACTCCCGCAGAGTGCCTGCCGAACGGCGCGCCGCGGCGGACGGATTGTTCAGCTCGTGAGCGAGCCCCGCAGAGAGTTTCCCGAGCGCCGCGAGCTTTTGGCTTTGCTGTTCGACTTCTGTATAGGTGCGCACGCGATCGGTCAACATCCCGACGAGGCGCTGCGAAAGTTCCGGCAAATGCTGCAAAAGGTCGCCAAACTTGGTGTGTGAATAGGCGAGCCCCCAGGTCGGCAACGTGGCCCGGATGGTCAGCTTGTAGTTCTTCAATCGGGAAAATGGCAGAAGGCCGGTAACCGTAGGCGCTTCGACGGAAATCACCGGCGCATCGCCGCCGTGCTCCCTGCGCCCGCGGATTTCACCCTGCAGGAGCACGAACATCAATTTGGCCGGGGTGCCTTCCTGCATCATTACTTCGCCGGGCCCGAAACGAAACTCGTGGGTTCGTTCGACAAACCAGTCGAGATCGGACTGAGGGAGATCGTTGAAGACTGCCACTTTGCGAAGCGCGGCGAAGATTGTGGCTTTGTCGGATGGGTGGCTTGGGGCCTTTAACGTACCGTAGAGATCTGCGGTCTCGCCTGGCATATCTGTCATTCGCTTGTCACTTTCACGTCGGCACTGATACCCCGGGGCCGCGGAAAACGCGTCATTGAACTTTGGCCAGATATTGGTGCATGAATTGTACGACCACGGCGCCTTCGCCAACGCCGGACGCTACGCGCTTGACGGAGCCATGACGCACGTCGCCGACGACGAAGATCCCCGGCACGCTGGTTTCGAGAAGACCGGGGTCGCGATCGAGCGTCCAGGTATCTGGTCTCTTCCCATCACGCAGCAGATCCGGGCCAGACAGAACGAAACCTCGCTCATCGCGCTGGATCAAGTTGCCCAGCCATTCGGTACGCGGTTGCGCGCCAATAAAAATGAACAGGCTGCTGGCAGTGAGTTTCTCCGGCTTGCCGACCGAACCTCGACAAATGGTGATGGCGTCAAGACGGGCGTCTCCGTGCACCTCGGTAACGACGGTCTGTGGCCAAACATCGATGTTGGGGGTTTTCTCAATTTGTTCGATCAGGTAGTGCGACATGGTGCTGGCAAGCGACTCGCCGCGGACCAGCATGATCACCTTGCCGGCAAATTTCGAGAAATGCATGGCCGCCTGGCCGGCGGAATTCGCACCACCGATAATGTATACGGTCTCGCCCTTGCAGGACAATGCTTCGGAAGTTCCGCCGCCGTAGTAAACGCCCGCGCCCTGAAAGCGGTCGACGCCCGGAATATCCAAAGTCCGCCACTGAACCCCCATGGCTAGCAGCAGCGCGTGGCAGGATATTTCGAAACCGTCGCCCAGCTTGACGTAACGGTAAGGGCCATCGACGCGGACGCTGATGGCCTCCTGGGGCGAAAGAATTTCCACATCGAAGCGCTTGGCTTGCGCCACGGCCCGCCGCGCGAGATCACTGCCGGAAAGCCCAGCTGGAAAGCCCAGGTAATTTTCGATCCGCGAGCTCAGGCCGGCCTGGCCGCCCGGCGCCTCGCGTTCGATCATCACCGTGCGCAAGCCCTCCGATGCGCCATACACGGCTGCCGCGAGACCTGCGGGACCTCCGCCAACAATAGCAAGGTCGTAGAAGTTCGTCTGCGCGTGAGTCTGTAAGCCGATCTTATCTGCGATGACTTGCTGGGAAGGCTCCGCGATCCGCTCACCATCAGGAAACAAGATCAGCGGCATCTTGTCCAATTCGGGCCCCAGCGATTCGATGAGCCGGCGAACTTCGGGATCGGTTGCCGCCAGTTCCACATCGATCCATTGGTAAGGCACTTGGTTGCGGGCCATGAAATCCCGCAAGTCGTAGGAGCGTGAAGACCAGCGGGTGCCGAGTACGCGAATGCCCTCATACGGCGGACGAAATTGCGAGTTCCAATCGTGGAGCAGGTCGTCCAATGCCGGAAAAAGCTTTTCCTCCGGCGGATCCCACGGTTTCATCAGGTAGTAGTGAATTTTGGCTTCGTTGATGGCGTCGATGGCGGCGTTGGTATCGGCGTAGGCGGTCAGCAACGCACGTTTAGCTTGCGGGTGAATATCCATAGCCTCGGCGAGAAATCCTACGCCGTCCATGCTGGGCATGCGCTGATCGGCGAGCAGCAGGGCGACAGGATTGTTTCGCGCTTTGAGTTCGCGCAGGGTGCTGAGGCCGGCGCTGCCTGAATCGGCGCGCATAACGCGATACTTTTGTGCGTAGTGGCCGCGCAGGTCGCGCTCGATGGCTCGGAGCACTTCGGGATCGTCATCGACGGTTAATAAAACGGGCTTCGGCATACCCCTCGGATGAAAGAAACTGGGTTTCGGTTACTCGATTTTCGCCGCGCTTCTTTTGACTTCCACCACAAGCTACAATTCCTGCTTCGCTATGTCCAGCCCGCTCGCCTCAGCAATCGCAAATCTATCTTCCACGGAATCGTCCACGCGATTCGCTGCCGCAAGCGATATTTACCGCACCGGCCGCCGGCTGGCCGACGAGGCTACTTGCCCGTGGCGAGGCAATCCTGCGCTGTCAGCGTTGCTGGGTTTCGACAGGCCGACCGTCACCGTGGGTTTGGCGGTCGAGCTTGCGACCTTCGCACGCATTCGCGAGGCCAACGGCTCGCCGCAACTCGCGGAAGTTCCCCCCGATCAAGACGCCCGGGAGTTCGAGTTGCACTTCCCGGAGGGTATCGCGCTGGATGTGCTGACGACCCGCGAGCCGGGCGGCGAAGGAGCCATTGCGCGCTACCTCTCCAGATTTGGCGAAGGGATACAACAAGTCGAATACCGGTGCGCGGACGTTGACAACGCCACCGCGATCCTGAAGGACAATTTCGGCATCGCGGCAATCTATCCGCAGACCAGGCTTGGAGCCGACAACTCGCTGATCAATTTCTTCCTGCTGCCAACGAATATAGGCGGAAAAATCCTGATCGAACTGTACGAACCTGCGGAAATCCGCCGCTGACGGCCACTAACCGTTTACGATTCACGTTGATTTTGAATCTCGCGCATGGCGCGTAGGACTTCACCCACTGTCCAGGCTTGCGCGATGGCGCCGTGCGGCGTGAAGGGAGGGTCGCCTTCGAAGATTTCGCCTAAAGTCCCGAGCCCGTACATGTGCACGGAGATTCCCAGCGGCTCCAGGAAACGCATGGCCTCGGTCCGGTCGCCGTATACACGCAGGTGCGCCAGCACAAAAGGACCCAGCAACCAGCCCCAGACCGTGCCTTGATGGTAGGCCACGTCACGATCCTTCGGCCCACCGGCGTAGTGGCCCTGGTATCCGGGTTCACCCGGGGCCAAGCTGCGCAGGCCATACGAGGTCAGCAGGTGCTGCGCACACACATCAACCACCGATTTCTGCTGCTCTTCGGTCAGTGGGCTGACCGGCAGCGACACACCGAAAAGTTGATTGGGCCGCAATGCCGCATCGTTGCCGCCGCCCGGCACGTCGAGCACATCAAAGCAGTATCCGCGCTCCGCATTCCAAAATTTCTGAAAATTTTTCTGCGCCTTCGCAGAAAGCTTTTCGTATCCTTCACCAGGACGCGCCAGCAGCCGCGCAAATCCGGCCATGGTTTCCAAAGCGTTAATCCAAAGGGCGTTTACCTCCACGGGCTTGCCAACCCGCGGCGTAACGGACCGATCGCCGACCCTGGCATCCATCCAGGTAACCTGCGATCCAGGCTCTCCCGCGCAGAGCAGTCCGTCGGAGGGGTCGACGTGGATGTTGTAGCGCGCGCCCTTCACGTGCGCGTCGATCATCTCTCCAAGCGCGGGGAAAAGTTGCAGGAGCGTGCGGCCGTCCTTGGTCACCGCAAAATATTGACGGACGGCTTCGAAGAACCAAAGAGCCGCATCCACCGAGTTGTATTGAGGGCTCCCGCCCGCGTCCGGGAAATTATTGGGTAGCATGCCGCCATCGACGTACTCCGCGAACGCCAACAGAATCTGCCGGGCCACGTCGGCGCGGCCGGTGGCCAGGTTCAATCCCGGCAAGGCGATCATGGTGTCGCGCCCCCAGTCTCCAAACCAGTGATAGCCGGCGATAATGCTGCGGCCGTCGGGATGCTGGGGCAAGCTACGCTTTACGATAAATTGATCGGCCGCCAGAACAAGTTGCGGCAGCCAACTCGGAGACTCCGCCGCGCTCTTATCGTTCTCCGCACGCCACGACTTGAGCAGTTTTGCCTCGCGATCCGCGCTTTCCGCGCGAGCGACCGCGCCGTCAAGGGCGGCACCCGCTTCCGTCGTAGCCACGAAGGTGACGCTCGAGCCAACCTTCAGTTTCGTGCGAAACAACCCCGCAAATAGGTGGTCTTCCTGATCATCTAGTCCGCGCTCTTTTTCCACGGGCATAAAACAATTGCGGTACCACTCGTGGCGCGGCTCGCAGGTTGCGCCCGCACACTTCAAATAAAACGGCGTGGCGCCGTCGAAGGCGACGATGGTCAGGCCGTCATCCACTGCGTCGATCTTCATCCGCCAGTCACCGGCATGCGTGGACCCGTGGAAATCCCGATAGTTCACCAAGGCTTTGAATTCCACTTCAATCGCGCTGCTGGCCCGAAGCAGCGTGTATTCCACATACGTTGTGTTTTCGCCGTGCCGCATCGACACGCGTTTCTCGAGCAGCGCGTCGGCCAGTGCGTAGGTCCAGACTGGGGTCATACCATCCAGGCAAAAGCTCTCAATGTTCAGGAATCCTTTTGGGTCCACTACACCTCTCGCCCATTGATGCGTCGCGAGTGAATACTCGGCGCCGCCATACCGAACGATCTCGTCCAGACCGGTCACAAGTTGTGTGCGCCCAACCGGCGGATGCAGTGCTGCGATCAACAAGCCGTGGTAGCGACGAGTCACGCAGCCTGCCACCGTCCCTGACGCAAATCCGCCGATGCCGTTGGTCACAATCCATTCGCGGGCTTCAGCCGCATCGAGGTTCCCGCACACTTCGCGCCCGAATTTGATCTTCGCGTTCCGCGCCGCCACGGTTCGCCCGGTGCCTGCCGCAGCCTTCTTGCGCGGCGCTCGACCCGGTTTCACCGGGGCCTTTGGCAGGGTCGAAACCGCCGACGACTGTCCCTCGCCGGAAGCAAGCGAATCCGGTTTGGTCCGCACTTTTTCAACTCGATTGGGCACTATCTTCTCCGTCTGGTCTTCGCAATTAGCCCGCACCGCCGGTACCAAAAACTCAAGATTTCCCACGCTCCAGCCATTTCGTCATCAGATACCGCCCGTGATCGACATAGCCGGTACGCCGATACAGTTCCAGCGCAGGCCGGTTGTCTCTGGAAACTTCCAGGTGCATCGCGTTCACACCCAATTCGCGGGCTATTCCCTCGATAAACTCCATGGCGCGCCGACCGATTCCCCGGCCGCGCCACTGTTCAGCAATATACAACTCATCGATATAGGCATCGCAACCGCGATATTCGAAGCTGAACGAAACAGTCAGCACCAGGTATCCCACGTGCCTCGTACCCTCGACGATCAACCACGCCCGGCCGTAGGTGGGGTCGCGCACGAACCGGTCGAAAATTGTGCGCCGCGTCTGCTCGTCGAAAGGGGTTGTCCCTGGATCGGCTTGTTCCAAGGCTCGCATCATGGCGATAAAATCGTCGGCGTGCTCGGGCCGGGCCGGCTCAAAGCGGATTGCGCAAGCGTCACTCACCGGCGTCACTCCCCACTTTGTTCGATCAACTTGGCGACCAGCCCCGTCCACCCGGTCTGGTGACTCGCGCCAAGGCCCGCACCGTTGTCTCCGTGAAAATACTCGTAGAACAAAATCAAATCCTTCCAGTGTGGATCGTGCTGGAAGATTTCGGTGCCACCGTACACGGGACGGCGGCCATCGTCCCCGCGCAAGCAAGTACGCATGAGCCGCCGAGAAATCTCCGCTGCCACCTGCCAAAGGTCGGATTCTAATCCAGAGCGCGACGGGCACTCCACTTTGAAGTCTTCGCCGTAGTAATGATGAAACTTTTGCAGCGACTCGATCAGCAGATAATTCACCGGAAACCAGATGGGCCCGCGCCAATTCGAATTTCCACCGAACAATCCGGTGGTGGATTCCGCGGGTTCGTACTGCACTCGATTCACCTGGCCATTGACGGCGACCTCGTACGGGTGGTCCAAGTGATATCGCGACAAGGCGCGGACGCCGTAGGGCGACAAAAACTCGGTCTCATCCAGCATCCGCTCGAGCACGCGCTTCAGCTGCTTGCGGCTCACAAGCGACAGCAGCCGGCGTACCCCGCGCGCTGAACGTTCCGTGGATTCAATGTGCTCCGGCACATCCGCGTGATTGTCCATAAACCATTGCATGCGGCGCTTGAATCCGGGCAGCCGGTCGACGATTTCGGGCTCCAGCGTTTCGACCGCAAATAGCGGGATCAGCCCCACCATCGACCTAATCTTCATGAAGTGTTCTTCGCCGTTCGGAAGCTGAAGCACGTCGTAGTAAAACCCGTCCGCGTCGTCCCATAGCGACCTTCCGCCAGAACCCATATCGTTCATCGCGTGCGCGATGTTCACAAAGTGTTCGAAGAATTTGCTGGCCACATCCTCGTAAGCCGGGTCCTCTTTTGCCAGCTCCAGCGCGATCGCCAGCATGTTCAGGCAATACATGCCCATCCAACTGGTACCGTCGGATTGTTCCAGGTGGCCGCCCGTCGGCAGCGGCGCCGAGCGGTCGAACAAGCCGATGTTATCCAAGCCCAAGAATCCACCCTGGAAAATATTCATACCTTCCGGATCTTTGCGGTTCACCCACCAGGTGAAGTTCAGCAGCAGCTTGTGAAAGACCTTCTCCAGAAATCCACGGTCAGCCACGCCGCGGACACGCCGTTCGATCTTGTAAACGCGCCACGCGGCCCAAGCGTGCACCGGAGGGTTCACATCCCCAAAGGCCCACTCGTACGCCGGCAATTGCCCGTTCGGGTGCATGTACCATTCGCGCAGCAGCAGGATGAGCTGTTCTTTCGCAAAATCGGGATCAATCAACGCGATCGGGATGCAGTGGAAAGCCAAATCCCACGCGGCGTACCAGGGATACTCCCATTTGTCCGGCATCGAAATGATGTCGTCGTTATACAACTGCGTCCAATCCTTGTTGCGTCCTCGCAAGCGTTCCTTGGGAGGAGGAGGACCTGCCGGATCGCCGTCGAGCCAGGTATGCACGTCGTAGTGGTAGAACTGCTTGCACCACAGCATGCCGGAAAGAGATTGCCGCATGATCAGCTTCGCGTCTCCGGAAAGCTCCTTCGGAATGCGCGAGGCGAAAAATTCGTCGGCCTCGTTCTGCCGCGTCGCAAAGACCGCGTCAAAGCCGTCGGCAAAATCGTCGGACGCCGGCACACCCTCCGCGCGCTCCGCGTGGGCTGGAGATCCGATCGCCCCCACCATACCCGAATTTTCACTCATGGCACTCAGTGGTTCCATATCCGTGAGACGCAATTTCAGGGTAACGCTCTCGCCCGGCGCCAATTCGACGGGATAGAGTGCCGCCATCTTCGTGCCCATTTGTTTCGGGTTGACGGCGGCTTTATCGCCTTGCGTCACGTACGCGTGAAATGCGTCTTTTACATAGGAGCGGTTCTTGCCACCAAATAACCTTTGTTGATTCGTTTCGTTCTCTGTGAACAGCTGTTCCGGCTTCCCCGCGCACAGCAACCAGCGCTTCCCGTATTGCCAATGCTGGAGTTCGGCACACACACTTCCGGGCACGCTCGTCGCGGCGCGCACCATCGGACGTCGCAAATCCTTGCCCCAGGACCAGGTATTGCGAAACCACACAGACGGCAAGATCTTCAGTGACGCGCTTTCCGGGCCGCGGTTTACAGCCGTAATTTTGATGAGGATGTCTTCCACGTCGGCTTTCGCATATTCCACAAGCACGTCGAAATAGCGGCTCTCTGCAAACACACCGGTGTCCACCAACTCGTATTCCGGCATTTCCTTTCCACGGCGGCCGTTTTCTTTCACCAATTGCTCGTAGGGGAACGCCGCTTGCGGATATTTGTAAAGCATCCGCATGTAGGTGTGCGTGGGTGTCGAATCCAGGTAGAAATAATATTCTTTGACGTCTTCGCCGTGATTGCCTTCGTGCCCGTTCAAGCCGAACAAGCGTTCTTTCAAGATGGCATCGCGGCCATTCCACAGCACCAACCCGAAGCAGATCAGTTGATGACGATCGCTGATCCCTCCAATCCCGTCTTCACCCCAGCGGTAAGCCCGCGAACGCGCGTGGTCGTGCGGAAAGTATTCCCAGGCGGTGCCTCCAGGGCTGTAGTCCTCCCGCACAGTTCCCCACTGACGCTCGGAAAGATAGGGCCCCCACCTTTTCCAATATTTCTTCCGTGTCCGCGACTCCTCCAGTCGCCGGTCTTCGGTCGTCAGCAATCGCGCCATCGCTCTTATTCACCCTTCGACAGATTCCATCGTCGCATTTCACGCCGCTGCCGCCCACCGTGGCCTGCGTACCACGTGCCCCGCCCGCAACACATTGCCCGCCGGGCTCTGGCAGCCGTTCACGTTCGATGCGGCTGGCTACCGAATCCCTGCACCTTACTCCCGAGAAAAAATGAACCCACCGCAAGATTTCTCTTGACAAGCACTACTGTGTCTCGTACAGTATATGTCGTACAGTAGATGGCGCACAGTATATGACCAGCGACCCAAGCGTTTTCGAGAACCTTAGATCGGAGCTGCGCCGCGGCTCTCTGATTCTTGCTGTCCTGGCGCAGCTGCGTTCCGAGCAATATGGCTACACGCTTCGCAAGGCCTTAGCCGAGCGCGGGATGGATATCGATGAAGGCACACTCTACCCGCTGCTGCGACGCCTCGAAACCCAGGGGTTGCTGGTGAGTGAGTGGCGCGAAGAAGACAAGCGGAACAAGCGGTTCTATGTGCTCTCCGGCGACGGCAAGAAAGTCCTTCAGCAACTACTCGCCGAGTGGGAGAGCATCGATTCTTCACTGAGTGAAATCGTGAAAGGTTGACGTCATGCAACTTATTGATCGTAATACGGTTACAGGTACCAACGACGGCTTTCTCCGGTGTCCGTCCTACGCCAGAACCAAGACTTTGGCCCTGCGGTACTCGTCCGAGCAGCGGTTGCTCGCGATGCTCATCGTCAGCCTGGTTGTTGTCGGCGGACCCACCGTACTGAATGCTCTCGCAGAGACCAGCCTCGCCTCGATCCAGGTCTTGTTGGAGATTTGCCGGTTTGGCTTGGTTGTGTATCAGATTCTCGGCAGGTAAGGAGCCGCCATGGAACTTCTCGATCAATATCTAAAGTCGGTCCGAAGCTGCCTACCGGAAAAGCAAAGGGACGACATTGTCAACGAGCTTTCGGAAAACATCCACTCGCAAATGGAAGATAAAGAAGGCGAACTCGGCAGGCCTCTAAATGAAACCGAGGTGGAAACCATTCTGAAACAGCATGGTCACCCCTTGCTGGTTGCCAGCCGGTATCGCCAAGATCAACGCAGCTTAGCCTTCGGCCGACAATGGATCGGGCCGGTGTTGTTTCCCTTCTACGTCAGAGTGCTGCAGTTCAACCTGGGACTTACCGGGATCATCGTCATGAGCATTTTTGCGGCGATGGTCGCCAGCGGCCATTCCGTCGTGCCGGCGGAGGTTTTCCCCGCTCTGCTGTACCAGTTCCTGATTCAATTTGCGATTATCACCTTGATCTTTGCCTTCGCCGACCGCCACTGGACCCAATTTCCTGACCGGTGGGACCCGCGGGGGCTAAAGCGCCCTTGGCACCCGGCCTTTGCCATGCAGACCGGGTCAACTCGTGGAGTCGGGTCGACGTACGGCGTCGATTCTCCTCTAGTCTCCCGGTTCGACTCGATCGCGCAATTCGTGGCGTTAGGTGTGTCGATCGGCTGGCTTCGCGCCGTTCAGCACTCCCCTTTCATGATCCTCGGCCCCGCGGCGGCGTTCATCAAGCCAGCGCCAATCTGGCATCAGTTCTATTGGCCGGTAGCCCTGCTGGCGCTGGCAGGGATGGTGCAAGCTGGCATCAACCTGATGCGTCCTGATTGGGTGCGGCTACACACGGTCTTCCGAGTGGTCAACAGTCTCGCGTGGATCGCCATTTTGCTTTTCCTGTTGAGGGGGGGAAACTGGTTCACCCTGGCGGAGGTACCGACTACGTCCGTCGAAAGCTACCGCCGCACCGTCGATATCCTGAACCAATGCCTGTTTTACGTCCAGATAGGCCTCGCTATTGTCGCCGCCTACGATGCCTTCCGCCATCTGCGACGGCTTTTCCGCTTCTCGGGAGCGAACCCTGTCTCCACCCTTGACCACTGAGACCTCAGGCACAGTGCGGCCCAGACGTTTGCGCGGACCGAGGCGAATGCGCGTCTTTTGCCGAGAGTCCTCAGCGGCATTTTTTCGCCGGTTGTAGTCTAATGAGCATTCGCTACCTGCGCCTTTCGGACCAACCGTCAGGAGAATCCGCTTATGCCAGCACTTAACGCTTCCCGGCTTGCACTTCGATCCGCTTCTGCCGCGCTCGTGCTCGGCGTGGTAACAGCGCTCTGCGGCCTGACGCCGGCAAACTCCCAGACTCGTACCGACGATACACTTCACAAATTAAACGAATCAGTAGACACGCTGATTCGAAAGGTCTCACCAAGCGTGGTGCAGATTCTGGTGGCGGGCTACGGCACGCGCGAAGATAGCCACGCAAACGCGAGCGTCGTTATCGGCAGGCAAAGAGCGATTGGTTCCGGGTTTGTGATCGATCCTGGGGGATACATCATTACCAACGCACACGTTGTCGCGGGCGCTCAAGTGGTTCAAGTGGTCTTGCCCTCGGGCACCCCCGACGGATCACTGCAATCGTTGCTGTCAACGAAAACGAACATCGTGCCTGCTCGGGTCGTGGGTGTGAGCCGGGAAATCGATCTTGCGCTGTTGAAGGTAGACAATGTAAAGCTCGAAGCGCTCGCGATCGCACCCTATCGCAGCCTGCGGCAAGGCGAAGTGGTACTGGCCTTCGGAAGTCCGGAAGGCCTGCGGAACACGGTCACGCTGGGAGTGGTTTCTTCAGTGGCGCGCCAGACAGATCCGGACTCGCCGATGGTTTACATCCAAACGGATGCACCCATAAATCCCGGCAATTCCGGCGGACCGCTGGTGAACGTGGATGGCGCGGTTGTCGGTGTAAATACTTTCATCCTGTCGCAGTCTGGTGGTAACGAAGGGCTGGGCTTCGCGATTCCCAGCAGCGTCGTCAGCGTCGCCTATCAGCAGTTGCGCAAGTTTGGCCATTTGCATCGAGCCCAAATTGGGGTCGGGCTGCAAACCATTACACCGGTGCTGGCGGCGGCCCTGAATTTGCCCAGGAGCTACGGAGTCATCGTATCCGACGTCCTTCCCGACGGCCCCGCGCTGGCTGCGGGCATCCGCATCGGGGATGTATTGCTGACTATCGACGGCCGCATGGCCGAGAGCATCCCGTACGTTTCGTTCCGGCTGATGTCGGTGAATGCTGGTGACAAAGTCCATCTGGAAGTGCTGCGCGGCCAGGATCGACTGGCATTTGATGTGCCCGTGATCGAGCACACCGATAACATGGATCAGATCAGCGCCCTCGCCGACCCGGAAAAGAATCTGGTGCGGCCCCTGGGAATCCTGGGAATCGAAATTGATAAAAAGGTCGCACAGATGGCTCCTGACCTTCGCGATCCGTTTGGCATCATTGTGGCCGCGCGTTCCAGCGATGCCGGCAGCGAAATTCCGCTTGCGACCGGTGACGTGATCCGGACCCTCAACGGCGAACCGATGACGACGCTCGACCGCCTGCGAACAGCCTTGGCCAATCTTAAGCCGGGAGCTCCGGTGGTCTTGCAAATTCAGCGCGACGAGCACTTACTGTTCGTCTCGTTCACACTGGAGCAACCTCTTTAGAGCGAGGCCGTAGAGTGAAGCGCGATGCAAGAGAATGTAGGCGCTGGGCTTAGGTCCGGGTCTACCGTCCGACAAACATCGACAGGAGACCACCATTCAGCCGCTGCGATTGAATCCGATCCTGAACACGGACAGCTACAAACTCAGCCATTGGTGGCAGTACCCTCCCAATACGCGATTCATCTATTCCTATGTGTGCTCGCGCGGTGGCTTTTTCGACCACGCCGAAATGGCCGGACTCCAATACGTCCTGAAATCGAATTTTGCCGGACAAGTTTTCACGCCGGAAGACATCGAGGAAGCAGCCAAGTTTGCCAGGCTTCATTTCTCCGGTAATCCAAAATGCTTTCATTACCAAGGCTGGAAGAGTCTGTACGCGAAGTACGGCGGGGTTTTGCCATTGCGCGTCAAAGCGGTGAAGGAGGGATCTGTGGTGGGAGCGCAGAATGCCATCGTCACCATAGAAAACACCGATCCCGAATTCTACTGGCTAACAAACTGGGCGGAGACAGTTCTGCTTCAGATCTGGTATCCGATCACTGTTGCCACACTCAGCCGCGCGATCAAACAGATTATCGGCGAAGCCTTGGTGCGCACGGGAGACCCGTCGGGGTTAGCCTACAAGCTGCATGATTTTGGATTTCGCGGCGTAAGCAGCCGCGAATCCGCGGCCGCGGGCGGTGCGGCGCATCTGTTCAATTTTATGGGCACGGACAATTTGCCCGCGATCGAACTGCTTCAGCAGTACTACGCCGCGGACATGGCGGGAGGCAGCATTCCCGCGTCGGAGCATTCGACGATCACCGCATGGGGGCGGGAACACGAAGCCGATGCCTACGAAAATATCCTGAATCACGTTCCCGAAGGCATCGTGGCGTGCGTCAGCGACTCTTATGACATCTACAACGCGGTCCGCAATCTGTGGGGCGGCGTGCTGCGAGACAAAATTATGCATCGCAACGGCACGCTGGTCATTCGTCCGGACAGCGGCGAGGCAGTTTCCGTGCTCGAAGAGCTCTTCCATATCGCCGCGGACAAGTTCGGGTACGAGGTGAATCGCAAAGGTTGGAAGGTTCTGGCCCCACAGGTGCGTTTCATCCAGGGCGACGGCGTGAACTACTACACCATCCAGAATATGATTTCGCAGCTGACCAGGCGCGGATGGTCCATGGACAACTGGAGTTTCGGCATGGGCGGCGCGCTATTGCAACAAATTAACCGCGACACGCTGCGCTTTGCCCTGAAATGCTCGGCGATCGACATCGGCGGCGAATGGCATGACGTGTACAAGCAGCCAGTGACCGATCCGGGTAAGGATTCACGCGCCGGACGCTTCGTGCTGTTGAAAGACGGTGGCGAATTCGCGACCGTGAAGCAAAATCCAGGCGAGCCGGTGAGTGGCGCGGATCAACTGGAAACGGTGTTGGAGAATGGGATCCTGCGGCGCGAGCAAACGCTGGAAGAAATTCGCGCGATCGCGACAAGCTACGACAACTTTGAAAAGAAACCCTCGTGAGAATTCAGACTTCCTTCATTTTTGGCGTAAGAATGAGGAATCGCCTGACGTTTCCTGGTTTAACCGATCGTTCCACTTACTTTGTCCTTTAGTTCATCTTGCCGTCGCAAGCGCGTAACACGGCACGACTACACATGATGCGCGCGTATTCCAAACCTCCAGCCCGCTTGGTTGCGCGACACGTCCCGTCATGGAGGTTGTATAGATGCGTTCGCGCCTGTCCAAGTGGCGAGAGAACTTGCCGAGCGGTAAGCAAGTCCTAGCCATGTTCGTAGCAGCACAAATGCTTGTTGCAACTCCCCTTCGCGCACAAACCCAAACCGATACCGGCAGCAACGATGGGAACACCGCCTCGCCGATCAAGCACGTCATCATCATCGTCGGAGAAAACCGCACCTTCGATCACCTTTTCGCCACCTACAAGCCGAAGAACGGCACAGTCGACAACCTGCTGTCGAAGGGCATCGTCAACGCTGATGGAACGCCGGGTCCCAATTTCGCGCAGGCCCAGCAATATTCGGCGCAAGATACGGATACGTTCCAGGAGAGCCCCGGCTCGAAGACGTTGTATCCAACGCTCCCACCCCCGGGGGTAGGCGGCCCTCTGGACGTCTGCAAGAACAACGGTATTTGCACGCTGGCCGATGCGATGGCTTCGGAAAATGGACTGCCTGCGGATTACTATCCGTTTTTACAGACCGGTGGGGCCGGCTCGGGTCAAATGAAAAAGACAGCGGACCTGCGCATTGCGAACGTTAACAATCTGCCGCCGGGGCCGTTCCAACTCACCTCCAGCACATTTCCCTATGATTCGTACGCGGCGAGCCCGGTACACCGCTTCTATCAGATGTGGCAGCAAATAGATTGCAACGTCAGCTACGCCACACCTGCGAATCCGGTCGGGTGCAAAAAAGACCTATTTCCGTGGGTTGAGGTAACCGTTGGCGCAGGAACCAATGGCGCCGCGCAAGCGACCGGATTCGACAACTTCTCGACCGGCGAGGGCTCGACGGCTATGGGCTTTTACAACATGCAAGCCGGCGATGCTCCCTACACGAAGTTCCTCGCGGATAACTACACGATAGCGGACAACTACCACCAACCGGTGGCGGGTGGCACGGGGGCGAACAGCATCATGCTGGGGTTTGGCGACGCGATCTTTTTCAGTGATTCGGACGGCAATCCCGCTACGCCGCCTCACAATCAGCCCGCTGCAACCTTTGTGGGAACGGTGAACGCCGGCACTGTGGATGAAATCGAAAACCCCGACCCGCAACCCGGCACCAACAACTGGTATACCGAAGATGGATACGGCGCCGGAGCTTTCGGCACGGCGTCATCGGGCGGCGGATCCTACAGTAACTGTTCAGATTCCGATCAGCCAGGCGTTTCCGCGATCCTAGGCTATCTGAGCAGTCTCCCGTATCAAGTGGACCCCAAGTGCGCGCCAGGTGCCTACTACCTGCTGAACAACTACAACCCGGGATACTTTGGTGACGGCAGCAACGCCTACACGGATCCCAATGTCGCGAACACGCCGTTCACGATTCCGCCCACCAAGCAGCGCACCATTGCCGATGTGCTGATGGAGCACAACGTCTCGTGGAAATACTATGGCGACCAGTTCGCTTCCTATCTGGGCGACAAATACCAGATCAACTTCGGAACGGTGGGCGCGAAGAGCGACCAGTACTGCAACATTTGCAATCCCTTCCAGTACGAGACCCAGATCATGGCCAACGATGCGGTACGCACCGCGCACCTCGTGGACACGACGGAACTCTACACCGACATCCAGAAAGGCACTCTGCCCGCGGTTACCTATGTGAAGCCAAGCGGATGGGTTGATGGCCACCCGGCTTCTTCCAAGTGGAACCTTTTCGAAGGATTCACAAAGAAGATCGTCGATGCGGTGCAGGCCAACCCTAGCCTGTGGAAAGAGACCGCGATCTTCATCACCGTAGATGAAGGCGGCGGCTACTACGACTCCGGCTACATTCAACCACTGGACTTTTTTGGCGACGGGACGCGCATCCCGCTCATTGTTGTATCGCCGTACTCCAAGGGCGGCCACGTAAAGCACGTGTACTACGACCACGTTTCCATTCTGAAGTTCATCGAACGGAACTGGGGCCTGCCGACAATCACGAAGCGCAGCCGCGACAATCTTCCTGAAGCCACCAGCCCCGCCTCGAACCCGTATGTCCCGACAAACTCGCCGGCGATTGGCGACCTGTTTGGCATGTTCAGCTTCGCACCGTAGCTTCAACTCAAATACGGAATACCCAATGGACTCGCGGGTATTCGTGAGCAGGGGCGCACCCAATCCGGTGCGTCCCTGCTCTTTGCTTTTGAATCGAAGCCTCACACCCAAAATGAAAACGCTCAAAGCATCCGGTCGCAACGTTTTCCGAAGACGCGGCGTTAGCGGAGCCAGACTTGGGGCTCGACGGAAAGGCCGCAACAGGAGGCGCGAGCACACAGAGTGGCCGCACGCTGGCTCGCTATATACCGGCGTAGGTTTGGCGGCGCAGGAATTGGCCGTTACCGGGGCGGCCTACGAATTGGCCGGCATCGATGACTGGCCGGCCGCGCGAAAGAACGGTTTTCGGTACGCCCTTGATTTGAATGCCTTCGAACATGGAATAGTCCACCCGCATGTGGTGAGTCTTGGCACTGATCACTTGCTCTTCGTTGGGATCGAAGATGACCAGATCGGCGTCGGAGCCTACGGCGATCGTTCCTTTGCGTGGGTAGAGGCCGAAGAGTTTTGCTGGGGCGGTTGCGACTACTTCGACGAAGCGATTGGGAGAGAACCGCTTGCCGTGGACCCCGCCGGTGTAGATGAGGCTCAAGCGGTGCTCGATGCCGGGGCCGCCGTTGGGAATTTTGGTGAAGTCGTCGATGCCAAGTTCCTTTTGTTCCTTGAAACAAAACGGGCAATGATCGGTGGAGACCACTTGCAGCGTATCGCGCGTGAGACCGTGCCACAGCTTTTCCTGGTGCCATTTTTCTCGGAGCGGCGGCGTGAAGACGTACTTGGCGCCTTCGAAGCCGGGGGCATTCATGTTTTCGAGGGATAGGTAGAGATATTGCGGACAAGTTTCGGCGTAGGCAGGCAGGCCGCGGTCGCGCGCTTCGCGCACCTTTTCAAGCGCGTCGTTGCAGGAGAGATGAACGATGTAGACCGGGCAGCCAGCCATTTCGGCCAAAGCAATGGCGCGCGAAGTGGCCTCGGCTTCCGCAGTCGTGGGACGGGTGAGCGCGTGGTATTTCGGAGCGCGCTTCCCTTCCGCGAGCGCTTGCTGGACGATCACGTCGATGGCTCCGCCATTTTCGGCATGCATGCAGATCAGGCCGGAGTGCTTGGCGGCTTGCGACATGGCGCGGAAGATGCTGGCGTCATCGAGCATGAAGACGCCGGGGTAGGCCATGAAGAGTTTGAAGCTCGTGACGCCTTCGCGAATCAGGTCGGCCATTTCTTCGAGTTGCGCGCTACCGAGATCGGTAATGATGCAGTGGAAGGCATAGTCGATGGTGGCTTTGTCGTGGGCTTTTTTCATCCAGGTGTCAAAGGCATGCCGCAGCGTCTGACCTTTGTACTGAATGGCGAAATCAATCAGCGTCGTCGTGCCACCGAAGGCTGCCGCGATCGTGCCGGTCTGGAAGTCGTCGGCGCTCGTGGTGCCGCCGAACGGCATGTCGAGATGGGTATGGACGTCGATGCCGCCAGGGAGGAGCAGATGATTGCCGGCATCGATCGTTTGTGTGGCGTTTTCCGCCGACAACTGCGCCGAGATGGCGGAGATTTTGCCGTCGGAGATGCCGACGTCAGCCTGCGTCGTGTCGATCGCGGTGATGATCGTAGCGTTCTTGATGATGGTATCGAAACGCATTCGTTATCCTCGGTACAAGCAAAGGCTCTACGGCGGGCCATTTCTTGGCTGCGAACCCAACACCTTTGTCATCCTGAAAGCATCTGACAAGGATGCCCGGAAGGATCTCAACGCAAGTGTTACCGACGCCGTTAACCGCCCCCCGCAAGCCGGCATCCCGCGACACTCCGACAACCAAACTACGCGCGCACGGCCGCATAATGCGGCAAAACGTCGCGGCCATAAACCTCCAACGTCTTTTCTTCTTCTCCGCACATCAGATAGATGTTGAATTGCGTCACACCGACCGCGCGTAGTTCCTCAAGTTTTTCGCGATGCCGCTCGATCGGGCCGATCAGGCAGAAGCGGTCAATGACCTCGTCCGTCACAAAATTAGCGTTGTCGCTGCCCACTTCGCAATGGTGGAGGTAATCGTATTTACCCCGGTCTTTCACGAAAGAAGTCAGCGACGCGGGCAATTCCTCCGGTTTGTATTTGGAGATGAGATCGACCACGTGATTGGAGACCAACGCCGGGAACCAGCGAACTTTGTCGCGCGCGACAGCGAGATCATTGGAAGCCCACACCGGCGCGGCAGCCATGACTTCCATCTTGCTGAAGTCCCGGCCAGCTTCTTTCGCGCCTTCGCGAACAAAGCCGAGGCACCAGGAGATTAGATCGGGATCAGCAAATTGCAGGATGACGCCGTCGCCGATTCGTCCGGCAGTGCGAAGCGCTTTGGGTCCGTAGCCCGCAACCCAGACCGGTGGAATTTTTCCGCTGGCCCAGGGGAAACGGGCGGCAACCCCTTCGTGATCGACAGCCTTGCCGGCGTTGAGATCGCGAAATGTTTTGACGAAATTTTCCAGATCTTCGAGCGTTGTCGGCTTTTTGCCGAGGACTCGGCGCGAGCTGTCGCCGCGGCCGATGCCCATTTGCATGCGGCCACCAGTGATAAGATTTAGCGTCGCGAACAGGCTGGACGCGACGGTCACGTCTCGAACCGCTGGATTGGTGACGCAGGGACCGATGCGCATGTTCTTCGTGTTGGTGGCCATCAACGTCATTAGCGGAAACGGCTCCATCCAGATGACGTGGGAGTCGAAGATCCAGCCGTGACCAAACCCGGCGGACTCGGCATGGCACGTGAGGCTGACGATGCGGTCGATCGTGAGGTCGGGTTTGATGGTGATACCGAATTCCATGTAAAGGCTCCCGTTAGTCCGCGGCCTGAGTGATGGGCTGCGCGCTGTGCATCATGGCAAAGTAAACAGAAAAACTGACAATGAAACCAACGAACCACGCGTAATTGTACAGCACGCGCAACGGCGGGACGATCAAGCCGACGAACGCCACTGTCGCGCCTGCAGCTAGCGCTATCAACGCTTGCCAGTTGAAACCGCGCCGATATTCGTAAAGGCCGTTGCGATGGTAGAGATCCTCAACGAGCAGAATTTTCTTGCGGACGATGAAGTAATCGCAGATCAACACCCCGGCGATCGGACCAAGAAAACCGGAATACCCCACGAGCCACCCGAAAATGTAGCTTCCATAGTTGGCCATCAGCTTCCAGGGTTGCATGGCGATGCCGACGAAGCAGGTAATCAAGCCGCCCATCCGGAAACTGATGTGGCGCGGTGAAAGATTCGAAAAATCGTTCGCGGGAGAAACGACGTTGGCAGCGACGTTTACGTTGAGCGTCGCCATCAACAGCGCAAGCATCGCAAGAACTACCGCCAACGGATTTCCGAGGCGAGAAAGGACGGCAACGGGATCCCACAGGGGCTGGCCAAAAATAATCAGTGTGGCGGAGGTCACGGCGATTCCGATGAACGAGTAGAACGTCATAGTCGCGGGAAGGCCAAGGGCCTGTCCGAGGACTTGGTCGCGCTGGCTGCGGGCGTAGCGCGTGAAGTCGGGGATGTTCAGCGACACGGTGGCCCAAAAACCCACAACGCCAGTAAGTGACGGAACAAAAAAGCGGAAAAATTCGCTAACGGTCTGAAATTTCGAAGGCGTCGCGAGCATGGGACCGAAGCCACCGGCTTTCGAACGCGCCCAGAGCAGCAACGCGAGGCCGATCAGCAGCAGGAACGGCGCCGAGACGCCTTGGAGAAACCGGATGGTCTCAATGCCGCGCAAGATGACCAACACGTTGAGCAGCCAGAAGAAGAGGAAACAGAGTGCCGAGCCGTAGTTGACGTGCGCCCAGGAGGGCACAAGGGCGACGATCATGGCGTTGATGGCTTCCCCGCCAATCCACGTCTGGATGCCAAACCAACCGCAAGCCACCAGTGCACGAAGAATCGCAGGAACGTTGGCCCCGAGAACGCCAAAGGAAGCACGCGCGAAGACTGGGAACGGAATGCCATACTGCGCGCCGGCGTGGGCGTTGAGGAGCATGGGTATCAGTACCAGGACGTTGCCGAGGAACACCGTGAAGAGCGCTTGCTTCCAGCTCATGCCGCCGGCGATCATGCCGCTCGCAAGCATGTAGGTGGGAATATTGACGCTCATCGAGATCCAAAGCGCGGCGTAGTTGTAGGTACGCCAGGTGCGACGTTCGGACGCGACGGGAGCGAGGTCCTTGTTATAGAGCGAGCTGTCACGAATCGTTTCCTCAGGCAGCGTAGAGGAATAAGCGCCCGTCATCGGTGGCGAACCATCATGGTTTCATCCGTTTACGCGAAAACAGCGTATCCATTGCTGGGCCCTGCAGACCGTCAGCCGTCGAACGTCTGCTTGATCGACAAGTCCAAAATTGATTTGGAGAGTCTACTCCGCGCCGCCGAGGGCTACAAGGACCCGCCGGAACTAAGCCTAGCGATGCTTCACGCCGGCCGTATCGATTTTTCTTCTGGCTTTATCGCCCGATTCGCGAGACAGTTTGCGGCACTCCGGATGGCTCGCGAATGGTTGAACAACTCCCAAAAGGCGTGACCCCCAAGCCGATTGACAAAACGGGCATGGTTCTCTACTTTCTCAGTGCTAGTAAACGATTACCGACCACCACGGCCGGTCCAGGGAATGCTCGCGGCCAGGGAAAGGAACCTAATTGATGCTGCCATTGGCGATGTTTGCGTCGACCAGGCTGGTGCACCTATCCTCAATCGATTTCGCCATCATCGTTTTCTATTTCGCTTTGGTATTGACTATCGGTTTCTATCTCCGTGGGCGCGCCAACACCGGCGAGGATTTTTTCATGGCTGGGCGCGAGATGACCGCCTGGGTCGCGGGCCTCAGCTTTCTTTCCGCCAATCTAGGCGCCCTCGAGCTTATGGGCTGGGCGGGTTCAGCGTATCAATACGGCATTCTAGCCACGCATTGGTACTGGATTGGCGCGATCCCGGCGATGCTCTTCCTCGCGCTGGTGATGATGCCGTTTTACTACATCTCGAAAACGCATTCGGTCCCCGGATATTTGAAGTTACGTTTCGGAGAATCAAGCCGCGCTCTCTCAGCAGTCTCCTTCGCCTTTATGACTGTGCTGATGAGCGGCGTCAACATGTTTGCCATGGCCAAGGTCATGCAAATCGTCCTGGGATGGGACATCAATTTCAGCATCTGGGTTTCCTCGCTGACAGTAGGCATATACGTCGCGCTAGGCGGCCTAAGATCGGCCATCTTCAACGAAGTCCTGCAATTCTTCCTCATCTGGGCCGGCGCGTTGCTGATTCCCATTCTCGGCCTGTACGAAGCCGGTGGCTGGAGCAATTTGAAGGTGCTGATTGCGCAACGAGCGTCGGAACAGTACGTTCATCTCTGGTCCACGCTCGGCTCCTTTAGCGACAACCCCATGGGAATCAATTGGGTTGGCATCGTGTTCGGCCTGGGTGCGGTAATTTCCATGGGGTACTGGACCACGGATTTCCTCGTTGTGCAGCGCATTCTCGCCGCCAAAGATATTCGTAGCGCCGAAATGGCCCCAATCATCGGCGCGGGACTGAAGATGATGGTCCCGCTCATCGTGATTCTCCCGGGCCTCCTCGGTCTGGCCGTACTCCCAATGAAGCTCACCGGCGAATCCGGCGCCGCAGCCGCCGGCCTGCACAGCTACAACGACGTCCTCCCGCTCATGTTGGCGCGCTATTGTGGACCCGGACTGCTCGGCCTCGGCATCACCGCGCTGATCGCCGGCTTCATGTCCGGCATGGCCGGCAACGTCAGTGCCTTCACCACCGTCTGGACCTATGACATTTATCGCCCCTTCATCAACAGCAAGGGCACCGACCATCATTACGTGAACATGGGCCGCTGGACCACGGTGATCGGCGTCCTGGTCAGCGTGGGCACCGCCTACCTAGTCATGCAGTTCGCCAGCATCATGGACTACGTCCAGGCGCTGTTCAGCTTCTTCATCGCTCCACTCTTTGGCACGGTTGTTCTCGGGATGCTCTGGAAGCGGGCGACAGGGCCGGCCGGATTTTGGGGATTGCTGTGCGGCACGGCTTCCTCGATTGGCATGTGGACTTGGGTAAAGGTCGATCCCTCGGCGCTACGCTATGTGGCCCTGTCACCAAACGCCAAAGGGCTCGCCCAAGACATGTTCCAGGCGCTGTGGTCTTTCCTGGTGTGCGTTGCTGTCACCGTGGCAGTCAGCTATGTGACCAAGCCCAAGCCTGATGCGGAGCTGGCGGGCCTGGTCATGGGCTTGACGGACATCCCCTCGGTCGGCGATCTGCCTTTCTATGAGAAGCCGCTGTTCTGGGCGGGCCTGGTGGCCGTGGTTTTCGTGGTGTTGAATATTATTTTCTGGTAGGACGTTCGCGCAAAAACAACAGGCGGTGACGACATGCGAGATGACGGCGGCGTATCCATCTGGTTTTTTATCGGCATTTCCCTGCTGGTGAACGGCGTTTTAATTACCGCCGCCGGAGTGTGGGAGGTATTGCATCCACCCGAAAATCCGGTGGTGCTGTTCCACCTGCACGCCAACGTCTGGTGGGGCGCGATCCTGCTGATAATCGGCCTAGGCTATTGCCTGAAGTTCGCGCCCGGGCGCAAGAAGTCCTAGTCGCCTGGAACATGCGCCCGCATTTGCAGCGCAAGGCGGGGTCCGCGGCTTTTGTGGCGCGAAACCAGTGAAATTCGCTCCGCCGTCTTGTCATCCTGAGTCGATCGGACCAGGATGAGGGAAGGACTTCAACTCCAGCGCCGACAACAATCCACACGCACATCGCTCTCGCACCGCGTTACTGCGCCGGATAGTGCTTGGTTTTCTGCGTCCGCGAATTGAACACGTCAAAACTTCCATCACTCTTAGCCGTCAATTCCAGATAGTTCCCTGCATCAGAACCCTCTGGATTAGCAATAAATTCGGCGGCAACATTGTGCGCGCTCCCGCCCTCTTCAGAAAAATGCAATTGCCACAAATCCTCCAGGTGCGGTGAAGACTTGATAATGTTCCACGCGGATGGCGTCCCGCCCTTCTTCGCGCCATTGTCCATGATGGCCACGTGAGGGGCGATTCCATGCACCAATGCAGGGCTGCCGCTCTGCTGCCACCCGTGGTGCGACACAATATAGATGTCCACCTTCCCAATCTTGTTCACAGGACACATCAGTTGCATCTCTTTGTCCCAGGTAAGGTCGCCAAGATCGAGAATCTTCAATTTGCCGAAGGTCAACAGCGTCCCCAAAGAACGTGGGTTTTCCGTTTGGTCGCCAGCACGCTGCTCCGATTCCTTACAACTCGCATTCTGCTCCCCCGCGCCAGGCAACGGGCTCGCGATTAGCGCGCCGTCCGAACTGACCACCGTGCCCTCAATGCCCCTCACCGGCAACCTGTCACCTGGCTTGAGAGTAAGCCGCTTATATTTTCCCGTCGCCAAGAGCTCTTGATACGCTTGCCAATCCTTCAGAGTCGGCGCATCACCTGCCTCACGATTGTCGCCGTGATCGACGAACGTGCTCACCGGAATCCGCGCGACTAACTGCGGCAACCCTCCCACATGATCTTCATGAAAATGCGTGATCAGAACGTAGTCGATCTTCTGAATCCCCGCAGCGTTGGCCGCGGCTACGATGCGATCCGCATCGCGCCCGTTGTTACCCGACCACCCGGTGTCGATCAGCAGCGATTGGCCCGCAGGCGTGACAAACAACGTCGCTTGCCCGCCTTCGACATCGACAAAATAGATCTTCAACTCTGTGGAAGCCGGCATCCCCAACGCAGATGGAGTGGCCAAGACTATCGCCAAACAAGCGGACAAAAGAGCGCACGACAGACCGTATGTCGGTGCCCCCAAGAACTTTCCTGCCGTTCGCCTGACCCCTAACACCATATCCCAAGAAATCGCTGCCACGTGGAAGCCTCCTGAACTCTGCCGGCACTCCGGCGCGCTGGTCTGGCCGGAGGCGGACTCGAATGCGGCAGTGAGATCATCAACCCGATTCCCAACTTGGGTCAAGAAACTCGGCGACGAACGAATCGTTAGGAGGTTCTTACCCTGGGTGGGGCATTAAGGAACGCAGCCATTGGAGTGTGGTCGGTGACGTGCTTCCTGAACTTAGCCGAGGTCACCATGGAGCTCGCATCGTTCAAGACGTTGAACAGCAACCCTACCGCGAAAGCGTCCGCCCGTGAAAATCATCAGCAAGGGTTGCGACTGTACTCCGAAGGACAATACCAGGAGGCCGCGGTCATCCTGCAAACAGCATTGCAGGACTGGGGGGCAATACGTCGAATATCTAGACTCCGCACACCGTGTAGACGCTTATCTAAGGCAACTTTGGGAGCTCGTGCAATCCATACCGGAATATCAGGGCAACACAACGTTGATTTTCTCGCCAGACCACGGGCGCGGAAAGTCCCCGCACAAATGGAAGGACCACGGTCAAAAGATTCCGGATTCGAAGTACATCTGGATGGCGTTCCTTGGCCCAGACACCAAGCCGCTCGGCGAACGGTCGAAGGTGCCCGCGGTGACACAAAACCAAATTGCCGCGACGTTGGCGGCGTTTTTGGGGGAAGATTACGCTGCCGATGTTCCCAAAGCAGGAAAGCCGATTTCCGACGTTCTGCCGCACTAGGAACGTGCGCACAATTCAGGCCGATATCGGATGACCTCGACGGAACAGTGAGCGCGTGCAGCGCGGGCGTCTGGACCTTACTCCCTTTTTTGACGCACACGTTTTCTCTTGACCGCATCACCAAAGCGTATGAACTGTTCGGTTCGCGCGGTCAGAACGTCATCAAGGTAGCGATCAAGCCCTTGGCAGGACGGTCGTGAGGCTGCGCATTTCGCGGCGCGCGAAAACTGGCCCCCTACAAATTATTTTCCCTGAAAACGCTGGCGCTAGTCGCCTGACGCTCGTTTGCTTCTCTTGCGATGCTTTGACCAGCGGCCGAGACGGTGTTCGTTGGCCTGTGTAGTGATCGTGTCGAGAATTTTAACTTTCACATCGCCGTTCGCATCGCACGTGTACTCTTCCTGAATCCAACGGTCTTGTGCGGGACTGTAACGGCGGATCGGTTGATCTGCAAGGTCCGACGATTCCATCAGGTTGGGATCAAAAGCCACCCGAATCTCATCCCAATTGTTGATCTCCCCGCGGGGCTGGTTGTTGGCACCCAGTTGCGCGCATTCCAAGTAACGGAAGTAGCCGATGTTGTGCATCGGGCGGTAAGATCGCACGATTCGCAGAGGCTTCTCACCCCTGGATGGGAGTTTTACTCCGCGCGGAAACAAAACATCGAACACGACATTGCGGCCCTCGTCCGCTTCCCGCCACACACCAAAGTTTTTTGTGAATTGGTCGCGGAGAGGGAGGTCTTCATGTCCTTCCGCGCGAATGGCCAGGCCTATCGCCGTCGCCGAACGCATGTAGGCAGAACGCCGTACTCTGCGTCCGAACGTTTCACGCAAGACGCGCGCAACGGGAGGCAGCTCTGAACCCCCGCCGGTCAAGTACAATGTGTCGATGGCATGGTCCGGGTGAATCGCCAATAGATCTTCCACGACTTTTCGCGAACCTTCCACCAAAGGCCGGCATAGTTCATAGAAAGGATCGACGCCGATGGAGACTTCTTTCCAGTCTTTCCGCACCCGCTCCAGATCGATTGTGATTCTGCGGCTGTTTGGATGAAGCGATTCTTTCTTTTCGCGACATTCGTCGAAGAGCAGGTACCACTCGGCCGGCGTCAGAGAGTCCTCGTCTAGTTCCGGTTTTCCGGCCTCCGCTAGCGCCAGCCGTGCCATAATCTCATCGAAATCGTCACCTCCCAGATCGGGGATGCCGTCCGATGCGATGACTGAATGCTCCGCATCGCCGAGAGCCACCAGTGACGCGTCGAAGGTCCCTCCACCCAAATCATAGACAAGCAGTCCAGCCTTTTCACGATTCTTGCGAGCGCTGCGGTACGCAAATTCTACCGCGGCAGCTGACGGTTCGTTTAACAACCCAAGCACTTCGAACCCCGCCGCACGGGCCGCCTCTTGCGTGAGGAATCGCTGGTTACTGTTGGCATTCGCGGGTATCCCCAGCATGACTTGGAGCCGATCGTATTTGCTGGCGCCCAAGCTAGACCTCTCCATGAGCTCGTGACGCAAAGCCGTCATCATCTCGGTTACGATCTCGCTCACGTTAAGCCGCCGCCCGCCAATCGCAATCTCGCTGCACGGACCCGCATTCTTCAACCGGCGCTTGATGGAGCGAACCACGGTCCAGCCGGGTTTACCCTGCTGCTCCAACGCCTCCCATCCATATAGGTGTTTGTTCTCGGAGACTGCCAAGAGAGACGGAAACCAGTCCCGTACCCGTCCGTCCGGCGCTTCGAAATTTACGAGCGGGTAGTTGCCGCGGTCCGCTGCAGCCACAACAATTCGCGTCGTGCCAAAATCAATCCCGATCTTCACAATGCCCTCATTTTAGAGTCTCGCGTTCCTCTGGCCAAGTCCTGCGTTCTAAATTACAGCTTTCATCCCATTCTTCCTATAGCCTTGAATTAACTATTGACGCTGCGCAACAGCTCAAACCGACACTCACTCCGCATCGACCCCTCCGACTGCGCGCCGGTCATCCTTTATTTTCTCGTGACCTGCATCACACCTCCCCGTGATTTTCCTTACTGCGTATTTCTTGATTGCTTGCAATCGTATGTATAGCCCAATCAGAGGAGAGTCGCGATGCTCGCGAAAGATTGCGTCACCAAAAATGGGACTAGCCGCACGCCGCGGAAGACGGTATGGAGCGCCGCGGAGCTTCTGAAAACCCACGATATCGGTGCGCTTGTTGTGGTTTCGAGTATCTCCGATCCTCTACTGGAAGGCACTATCACCGATCGGGACCTGTGTTGCAGCGTGGTGGCTGCCACCGCACGTAGAACGTTCCGCTCGCGCCCTTTGCCTTGGCTTATTTGGGGACAGGTTTAGACGCTTGCCTTCAACGACTGCACGCACAACGATGCTTACGGTCATAGCAATTCGCTCCTCTTCCTATATCTACTGTCCGAACGGGAGAAATGGCTAAACCGTAGCCGGGTTGTAGCCCGCCCCAAGCGTAAGGGATTGATTTAAGTAGTTGGCTGGGAGGCCTGGACTCGAACTAGGATATCCAGAGTCAGAGTCTTCCGAAACTACTCATGTAGCCGATTCGTTTAGGCTTTACCTGTGTCATAGTTCATCGTTTTAGCCCCTTTTCGGGCCCAGTTGCGCCCCAAGTTGCGCCCCAACAAGCGAATCCACGAACCCTCGATGGAGAGCATGGCCGCGCGTTCTGACGAGGATGCAGTTTTGAACGTCCCAACCCGCTTCGACCACCGCTCTTCTCCTAACTGCCCCGGTCTCGGTCGACTTCAATGAGTGATGGTGCTCGACCCTTTTTCCGCCGGTCGCTCCGGCCTACGCGTCTTCGGGCTAGTTCCTGCGGGAGGTTCTCTCGGACGGTCTTGTTTCGCTCCGCAACACTGTGAGGCTGCTGTTGCATGATTGAACAGTTGAATCATTTGAATCTCCGGCGCGTGGGTTTCAGTGGTACATTTAGCCCGCTAGTCCGTAGTCCAGTTCAGAAACATCCGCCTGTTCAACCAGCACGTCGGGTGTCGCGCCCCCTCGCCACTGGCCGGCTGTATGGCAAGACGATTTTGAACCCGAAGGACCCGCCCGCGATGGACCACGACCTCGCAACCCACGAATCCAGCGAATTGTTCCGCGTCGTTGCAGAAACTGCGTCGGACGCCATCATCAGCATCGATCACGACAGCATCATCCTGTTCGCGAATCGGGCCGCGGAAAGAGTCTTTGGCTATTCGCTTTCCGAAATGCTGGGACGGGAGGTCACCTTCCTGATGCCGGAATACCTCCGTCATGTGCACAAGACCGCTGTGTATTCCTACGTGACGACAGGCCAGAAACATGCCTCGTGGGCGGGCCTGCAACTGAAAGGCTTACACAAGAGCGGCGCTGAAATTCCTCTGGAGGTTTCGTTTGGTGAGCATGTCCGGGACGGCAGACACATATTTACTGGGATTTTGAGAGACGTATCGGAGCGCAACCAAATCGACCGAGAGCTGAGGGATTCTCGAGAGAAATACGCCAAAATGATTCAATCGAGCCCCGATGCGATCACTTTGCGCAGCCTGCCAGATCGACGATACGTCGAGGTCAGTGAGGGTTTCGCGCGTTTGACGGGCTACACCGCTGACGAAGTCATCGGCAAAACGCCCTCCGAAGTCGGTGTCTGGTCAGACGACGCGTCGCATGCAGAAATTCTGGAGAAACTGCGGCGCGATGGCGAGGTCCGTGACGCGGAGTTCTGCTTCCGAACCAAGACGGGAGAAGCCCGTTACGCCACGGTTTCGGCCGTGCAACTGACACTAGGCAATGACTCTTACATGCTTTCGATCAGCCGAGACATTACCGAGCGGAGAAAGGCAGAAGAGCGGCTCTCGCAACTCGCTGCCATTGTGGAGTCTTCCTTTGATGCCATCATCGGCAAAACCCTGGACGGAACCATTGTCAGCTGGAACGCCAGCGCGGAGGCGGTATATGGCTATTCCGCCGCGGAAGCCGTGGGACAGTCCATCGCTATGCTCGCGCCAGCCGAACAGCGGCACGAAGTGGACCACCTTCTCGATCGGCTCGCGCGCGGCGAGAAAATCGATCCCCATGAAACGGTTCGCGTTCGCAAAGATGGTCAGAAAATTATCGTGTCGGTCACTCTCTCACCGATTCGCGACGCGAGCGGAAACGTCGTGGGTGCTTCAGCGATCTCGCGGGACATCACGGAGCGCCGACGCTTCGAGCAGGATCTCCGGCGATCCGAGGCCCGTTTCGCGTCCCTAGTGCAAGACGCTCCCTATGGAATCTATCGCGTGACTTTGGACGGCCAATTCCTGCAAGTCAATCCCGCCCTTGTCCGCATGCTCGGATATCAATCGGAAGCCGCTCTGCTAGCGTGCAACATCGAAACAGATGTCTATGCCAAAGGTGAATTTCGAAAGCAGCTCGAGGCCGACTGGCGGCACAAGGACTTCACGGATGTGGAAGCCCACTGGAAGCGAAAGAGCGGTGAACGAATCGTCGTCCGTCTCTCGGGTCGGCCGGTTGAGTGCCCCGAAGGCAAACTCGCCTATTTTGAGGTCTTCGCCGAGGACATCACCGAACGGCGCTCTCTCGAAAAGCAACTCCTGCAATCCCAGAAGATGGACGCTATCGGCAGGTTGGCCGGTGGCGTCGCGCACGACTTCAACAATCTGCTCGGGGTGATCCTGGGGCAGACCGAATTGCTGCAAGCCGAATTTGGGAGTCATCCTTCCTTTCATCGGCGAGCCGAAGCCATCGAGCAGTCGGCACGCCGCGCCGCGGATCTCACGAAGCAACTCTTGGCGTTTAGCCGGCAGCAGTTGATCGAACCGCGCGTGGTCGACCTCAATGCCATCGTCCGGGACGTAGAGAAGCTCCTGAGAAGGTTGATCGGCGAAGATGTGGAATTGATGAGTCACCTGCAACCGAACGCTGGCAACATTAAGATCGATCCATCGCAACTCGAACAGATCCTGATGAATTTGGCTGTTAACGCCCGCGATGCCATGCCCGACGGAGGAAAACTCATTCTGGAAACGGCATTCGTGGAGCTGGACGAGGCCTATGCGCGACAACATCTGGGCGCCCGGGCGGGCGATTTTGTAATGGTGGCGGTGAGCGACACCGGCACCGGCATGGATTCGCAGACCATCACGCGGATTTTTGAGCCCTTCTTCACAACGAAGGCGGAGGGACGAGGAACTGGGCTCGGGTTGTCTACGGTGTACGGCATCGTGAAACAAAACAACGGCTATATCACGCCCTACAGTGAGGTGGGGCACGGTACGACCTTTCGAATCTACTTCCCGCGCGTGTGGGAGACTCCGGAAGTGCGAGACCAGAAATCGAACCAGGGAGAGTTCGCCAAGGGTTGCGCAACAATCCTCGTCGTCGAAGACGAAACCTCTTTACGCGAATTGGCTCGAGAGCTTCTCGAGACCAATGGCTACAAGGTGATCGAAGCGGAACGCGCCGAAAAAGCGATCCAGCTGGTCGAATCCTCTCAGACCCCAATCGACCTTCTCCTCACCGATGTCGTTATGCCCGGCATGGGAGGAAAGCAGCTGGCAACGCGTCTCCGGGAGCTCCGGCCAGATCTGCTTGTACTCTACATGTCTGGCTATACCGACGACGTGATCAACAATCGGGGGGTCTTGCCCGAGAACACCCTTTTCTTGCATAAACCGTTTACGCGAGCGACGTTGCTGCGCAGGGTCCGCGAGGCGCTCGACGCGAAAACTTCTTTGAATTCTTCTTAGTCCCGGGCATGCCGGCGCACATTTCGTGGTCCTGACCATGACCGAAAACATCGGCCTCTCCAGTTTCCGGTGCGCCTCGAACACCGACCTGCCCGTCGATTCCTCCGTCGATGTTCACTTGATCGCTGTAGCGGATCAGCGAGCGGGCCAGGCGCGCGTCGTTCGATCGGAATGGCGCGACACGCCATACCCACGCTACGCCTTTCGCTTCACGGAAAAAGCCACCACCTGGGTTTTGCAGTGAGTCTGTCTCACCGTGTCTCGGATGACTGAAGCTGTAGTTGAGTGCTTTCTCCTATTTCGCGGGAGTGCAGTCCGTCGCTGGCGGCAACGCCACGGTCACCGGAGTGTTGAGCGACGGGGCGTTGTCGAAGTCGAACAGGTCTTCGAGCGCGCTGATCGCGCCGGGTCAGATGCTGCCGATCGTCGTGGCCATCCCCCGCAGTTGTCGCGGCGTTCAGGAAGCGCTCCTCAATCAACGCCAAGATAGAGGTGTGGTCGCCTATGGTGTGCGAGACGTAGTGCGGTTTCGAGAACGGCGACACGGCGATAAACGGCACGCGGATTCCCAGCTGATCGAAACTCGCACAATTCGCTGGATAGGGCCCGGTCGGGTTTCCCGTGAGAGCGGAGCAGAGTGTTTCGGCATCCGCAACTGTCGTGTCCGTCTTGCTCAGCAGATTTGAGGAACATTCCGCGCCTCCGCCCGGCTGCAGGCTGGCCGGAGGGTTGGACAAATCGGCGCATTGGCCGGGTGAAATGCCGTCCGGCGTTCTCTGGTGGTCCTGCGGTGCTTCCGGGGAGTGCACATGGTCGTACGAGCCGCCGTGCTCGTCGTAGGTGATCAGGATGATCGAGTCTTTCCAGTTCGGGCCGTTGCGAACCGCGTTCACGACCTGGGAGACGAAAGCTTGACCTCTTTGAATATCCGTCGGCGGGTGTTCGTCGTTCTCACCCGTAATGCCGAACAAGCCGAAATTCGGATCGACGAATGAGACCTCCGGCAGCGCCGGAACGCCTGGCACCCCAGCGGCTTGCGCCAGGAACAATTTCAGCGGCAGAAAGTGTGGATCGACGCCTCCCGTCCCAAAGGGGCGGAAGGTGCCGCCCGCCGGCGCATCCTGGAAATAGTCGCCCCAAGTGACCTTGTTCTTGTCCAGCAGGTCGAAGATCGTTCCGGTGATCGGCCGGTAGCCGCCCGGCGGCGCGAAGGTATCGCTTGTGGTCAGATGACCGAACGACGTCGCCGCTAACGCGTAGGAGCGGTTGGGAAACGTAGGCCCGAGCACCGAAGCGAAATAGCGGTCGTCAATAGCGAATTTCTCCGCCAGGTCGTAGTAAAACGGAATCTCGTCCTGGTTGTAGAAATTCATGGTCTGATCTTCGGTGGCATTCTCGACGCCGTTGTCGAGCTGCTCGGTCTTATCGTTCACCAGCACGAAGCCGTTGTTGTCCGCGTCTCGGAGGGTGTCGTTGGGCTCAAAGAAGTTTGCCTCCTGGTGTGTCCCCAGCCAGCTGTGATCTAGGTCTGGGAGTACGCACCGGCGCGAATCGTGAAACGCAAACACCCGGTGACCGTCTTCGTCAATGTTTGCGTTGAAGCAGTGCAGCTCACCCGCCGCGTCGGCCAGGCACGAGAGGCCATCGACGCAGCGATGATCGCCTTCGCGGCATCCACCGTGCTCGTCGCGATCGAACCACTCGTGCTCGGACCCTCCCGGTGAATGGTACGGGCTGCCTGGCGCGTAAGCCAGCGCCCCAAAATAGTTGTCGAAGGAGTGGTTCTCCTGCATCACCACGATGATGTGCTTGACCTTTTGCAGGTTGCCTTGGGCCCGCGCCGGTTTAGTCCCCGCTACGGTAACCAGCAGACCTACGATGGCCCACAACGCTGTACACGCTATCCTTTGCACGGAGTCTCCCGTTTTTCTCACGGCGTCGTCCGCTCGGCGGACGAAAGAAAAAGGCCTTGAGTAGAACGGACCAATGCGACGCCACAATTAAGAACGCATAAATAATTGTTGACGGCCGGATTAGATAGCGTCCGTTTCGGACCCCGAATTAGCGACACGAATGACAAACCGGAACTGCCCTACTCTCGGCTCGCATGGATCGGGCTGGGCTGCATGTGGAACGCTTTGCGACGAACCTGACAGCTGGCGGGTGCAATCAGCAAGTTCCTTGTCTTCATCTATTAATACTCCTTCAATCCACCTCTTCAATTTCCTATGTAAGTTTGGGGTTATCCGGGCGTAGGACTGGCGGCACACGTGCCGAACTCAACTTGGGAGCTACCTTAACGCCGCCAGCGGCAAGAACCGTGCGGCGGTCGATTTGGCGAGTCGCTCAATCTGCCCTTCGGTTGAGGCCGCCAGCACCGCCAATCCATCTTGCGCTTCGAGTCACGACTTCGTCGTGGCTCGAACGTCTCGCGGTACCCGGAATTTCCAAGAACCTCCTCGGAGCGAGCAATGAAGAAAACCACAGCGATCTTCCTCAATTTGTTTGTGTTCTTGACTCTGGCTGCCACGGCCTTCGCTCAGAATACAGTTTCAAATGGAGGGGTTTCAGGTCACGCGGCGGATCAAAGCGGAGGCGCAATCGCCGGCGTCACCGTCACCATCACGAACAGCGACACCGGAGTGGCACTGGTGACTCATACGAACGGCAGCGGCATCTACAATTTTCCGATACTTCCTGTGGGCATGTACGCACTCAGCTTCACGCAAGCTGGCTTCAAGACCGCCCAAATAGAGAGTGTAGTGGTACAGATCGGCCAGGTGTCGGCGGAGGACGTCACGCTCGTGGTGGGCGAAGTTACGGACAGAGTTAGCGTCTCGGCCGAAACGGCACTTCTGCAGACTTCCGAAACCAGTATCAGCACCATTGTCGACCAGAACCTGGTTCAGAATCTCCCGCTTAGCGGACGACGCTACACCGATTTTGTTTTGCTGACACCGAATGCGAACGCTGACGGCGATTTCGGGCTGGTAAGCATCGCGGGACAGCAGGGCGGCGCGGACTCCGGCTACGCGAACGGCAACGGCTCAAACTCGTTTACCGTGGATGGCGCAAATGCGACCAGCAACTTTTTTGGCGACGCCCGCGGCCGCACCCGCGTCCCGTATATTTTCGGCGAGCAATCCATTCAGGAATTTCAGGTGGCGGACAATCCTTACTCAGCAGTTTACGGTGGTGCGGGGACCGGCTTCATCAACACGGTCACTAAGTCAGGCACCGGCAGCTATCATGGTGACGCGTTCTACTACAACCGCAATTCCGGAACCGGCGCGAATGATGCCATCGATAAAGCGAACGGCGTCAAAACGCCTTTGAACGTACTGCAACAGTTCGGCGCTGACTTGGGCGGCCCCATCGCTCGTGACAAGGCTTGGTTCTACTTCGACTATGAACAGCAGCGGCAACTCGAACCGATTTCGGTGATCAATCCGACTTTCGCATCCGTAGGCCCCAACGTTGACAGCGTGTTCGGAATTCCTGCAGGAACCACACTTCCCGCGCCGAATGCGCCGTATCCAGTTCCGAGCGGCTTCGGCAGCGTGCCGGGGCCGAGCGATCCGAATTTCTCCACTTACCTTCAGCAGGTCTCGAACGCCGTGACGGCCATCACCCGTAACCTGGGACCTCGCGGCCGGCGGCGGGATGACCTTGCCTTCCTGCCGAAGGTGGATTGGCAGCCGACCTCGGCGGACCATCTCTCCCTATTGTACAACTACAACCGCTTCAATTCGCCGGGCGGCACGATCACCTTCAATCCGGTCGCCAATGACGGCGACGAGTACCTTCCAAACAACTTCGTTCGCGATCACCACGCCACCGCGCACTGGACCCACACACTCAACTCAGCACTCCTGAATGACGTGCACTTCAGCTACTTGCGGGATGAGCAGATTGGAACGCCTTCCGGGCTGATCCCCACCAACATTCCGGCGATCAACCTAAATGCTACGGTCAATGGCAACAGCTCCTTCTTATCGATCGGAAACGCAGGGTTTTCCATAGCGGACACGAAGGAGTTTCAGTGGGAACTCGGTGAGCAGGTGAACTGGGTGCACGGACGCCATAATTTTAAGTTCGGCTTCGATTTTAACCGCACGCAGGTGACGGACTTCAATCCCGGCGGTTTTCTCGGCTCCTACAGGTTTTCCAACCTGACCGATTTCGCCCTCGGCGTTTACAATAACTTGACCCAGAGTTCCGGCAATCCCGTATTCAAGTTCAGTGTTCCCTATTACGGCTTCTATGCTCAGGACAACTTTCGCGTGCTCCCTAAGTTGACCCTCGATCTCGGACTCCGCGAGGACTTTCAAGTCTACCCGCAGCCGACCGAGAACCCCACGATCCCGCTCACAGGGCAATTCCCCAATCGATACCGGCGTCTCGGCCCGCGCGTGGGCTTCGCCTATCAGCCGATCGCGAAAACCGTGGTGCGTGGCGGTTTCGGCATGTTCTACGACGTGTTCAACGGCATCAACTATGAGAGCTCGGTGGCCCAGAACGGTTTGTCCACCCATCAAGCGAGTGCAAGAATTCCCTTCGACTCAACCGCAGCGCCCAACGCACAGCAAGTGGTTTTCCCGAACACCCTGCCGAGCACCTTCACTGGGTTTGGCGTTTCATCGAACGTCTCCATCGTCGATCCGGACTTCCGAGTGCCATACATCCTCGAATCGAACCTCGAAATCCAGCGTGAAATCTTTCCGAACACCACGTTCACCGTCGGAACACTGTGGACCCACGGCGTTCACCTGATCGGCTCCAGCGCTTACGATTTGAACCTGATGCCGCCCACGGGAACAGCGATCTATTACGTTTGTCCGGCGTCGGCCACCGGCGCTCTGAGCCCAAGTGTGTGCAACCTCGGAACGTTTAGCGCGCCGAATCTCGATAGCGGGTTGCTGACCGAGGGTGCCTTGAATCCGAGTCTTGGACAGGTCAATGCGCTGATCAGTCCCGGAGTAAACAATTACAATTCGCTTTACGTCCAGGTCCAGCGCCGCGTTTCGCAAGGACTCTCGCTCATAATGTCCTACACATTTTCAAAAAACATGCAAACGAGCCAGGACTTCAACAATCAGTTCAGCTTCGCTGATACGCACGGGCCTTCTCTTCTCGATCAGCGTCATCGTCTTTCGATTGCCGCCGTGTACTCGCCGAATACCCAGGGAATCTCACAAGAGTGGGCGCGCGCGCTTCTCTCCCACTGGACCATCAGCGCCCTCATGCAATTTAACTCCGGCCGGCCGTATACCAGCGTGCTGAATTCCGCTTGCAGTGGCCTAGACGACGCTCAGTCAACTTGTCCCGGTGCCGACAACACCGTAAATAACAGCGCGGCGAACGAGTCGTCCAGCAACACCGCCAACGGCATCAATGGGAGCGGTCCAACCCCAGGCATCGGTTTCAATGCCTTCCACGGGTCGTGGATCAACGAAATTGACCTTGGTATTAAACGCGACTTCCACATTACCGAGCGACATATCGTTTCGCTCGAGGCGCAAGCGTTCAACCTATTCAACCACGCGAACTTCTTCGTGGCCAACGGAGCCGGGGCGAATGCCACTCAGTTCACCCCGACTGGCGCAACTTGCGGCGACGGAGCAAGTACGAATCAGACGTGCTTTCTGGTGCCCAACACATCGTTCGGCCAACAGACCTCAATCAACCAACTGAACGGACCCCGTGTCTTCCAATTCGCCTTCCACTACCGGTTCTAGCCGAGATTCTGAGTATCGAGGGCGATCCGGGATTACCTCTCAGGGTGGAGACTCCTTTCGATCGCAACCCATTCGAGCTCTGTCAAAATCCAAGTCCGCGGCCATCCCGTGTAAGTCTCATGGCCGATGTTTATCTGCGATGTTCCGCGTTCGTTGCCGTTGCCATTCCGGGCCCGAACTGCCGCAAATGTGCTGAATTATTCACACACGTTCTGCAAATAAGGCGCACCGGCAATCACCTTGGCCGGATTGCAGGGGACTGCGCCCAAGTACTCGTACATTGCCTGGAGCTCGTGGTTGGTCATGTTGCTGAAAGAGGGCCATCGCATCACCTGGAGAAGATCGCCGTTGAAGGGTGGCTCGAAACAATTGGCAGGAGTGCCGGGGGCAGTGCAGTTTGGGTGTATGTGATCGAGATCAGTCCCTCGCCTCATGATCTCGACGAACTGCTCGTGGGTGCGCCCGCCTTCAGGCAGTCCCGTCTTGTCCGGCGTCAAATTGCGGGAGTAAAGGTGCGGAACTAAGCCGACCGGGCCAAAATCCCGCCCTCCGCTTAAATCGGTCGCCGTATTTATCTCTTCTTTCGACGCTAAACCGTGGGGAAAGAAGATGAGGGTTGCCGCCGCCGCCAAATCCTGCAGGCGGGCCCGCCGAATGACAACCGTTGTAATCGCCCACAGCGTTAACCAAGGTAGCTGCCCAACCCCACCAAGTCTCGGTCCTTTACCTCCACGTTCAGATGGACCGGCGCGATGTCGAATCCTTGCTCGATTCTCGGGTCTTTGTCATCGTCGCGGTCGTGTGCTCTCCCACGCGGAGTGCTTACCAAGATACACGCCAGAAGAAGCCCGGCAAATGCCACAGTTGTACTTACAACTTTGAGTCGTTGACTTGGTGTCATTTTATTTTCCTCCGTCAGATTCCCTCGATGAAGGTCGCAAGCTCTGCCGGGATGATATGGAGGGAATTTCTGCCGGGCGTATTCTGCGGCGCGCGTCTAGCGGAGCAAACTATGGTTATCTTCCCAAACGGCTTTGCCAGAACCCAGGGTGCCACAGACGAGTGCTCCTAGGACCTCACGGAAACCTAGCCGCCGTTCTTAAGACAGTCGAGTGATTCCAGGGAACCCGTCAAAGCCGCAATCAAAGCTCAATATTCGCTCGATTCCGTTCTGCTCCATGACCGCCAGATGCACGGCGTCACGCGCCGAGAGGCGCTGGTAAGCAAGCACAATCTGTTTGGCGCGCTCGACAACAGCCCGGTCAACCGGGAGGACTTCATCCACTGTGTTCAGAAGCGCGTCGAAGGCCGGTTGGATGTCATAGCGGCGATTTATGGCGCCGTAGCGGTGTAGGATTTCCTGCAGCGCTTCCGCGTCGGTTACCAGACGCTGGCGCCCACTGATCAGCTTTTCCAGCAGCCGTTGCGCATCGGTCTTGTGGGGACCCGGTGTACCCACCAGATACATCGGGATGTTGGAGTCAATCAGAATCACGACGGATGACCGGCGGAGTATCCACGCTCGATTTCGGCCAGCATAGTATCGATGTCGGAGGTCGGCGATTCATGCCGCGCAGCCGTGCGAATGGCTGCAAGCTTTTTCTCCACGTCGCCAAGCGGTTCACGTCGGCGCGCCAAGGCCAGAGCCTGCCGGACCCACTCCGCGATCGACATGCGGCGGGAGCGCGCCACGCGCTGAATCTCCCGGTATTCGGGATCCTTCAGAATCACTTGCAATCGCTTAGCCATATCATGAGTATAACCGACTCATCGCCATGAGTCAAACTGGCTACGGTTTGACCTTCGAAGAATTTCACAAATCCCGCAAGGACTTGGTCCTGTTTCGCTGGCCCCCACGAACCCCAGCTGCCATCCGATCTAACGCATCGCCACGCCGCGCCCGCACCACCCTTATCCCGCAACTACGACCTTCAGGGAGAAAAACTCGGCCGCCGCTTTCACGTATTTCCCGCAGTGTTTTTCTAAAGTGAGCGGCCTATCGCAAGGATAGTTCCTGAGATACATGCTCACGCTGGAGCAGGTGAGGAACCCTAAGCGCTCCGTTCTGTGTGCTCGGGACTCGACTTCCCCAGAACAGAAGCGTTCGGTCAGAGATCACATTCCAACCGTCCCAAGTCATGAAAATCCTGGAGCAACTAGAGAAGCCGTACCGAACCATGGCATCGGTCGTAGCGGTCACGGGAATGCGAGCTGCGGAGCTGTTCGGTTTGAAGTGGCCCGACGTCGACTTCGAGCGCCGGCTCTTGAGGCACTAGTCTTCAGGCGCCCTTGCCCTTTGCGGTTTCGTCCGGGTCTTCTTCGCAGACCAGGTGAAATCGCCCATAGAGTGATTCCATTTGGCAATACGGGCATGTCAGTTTTTTCTCCGGCACCTCGGGCTTGGCGTCAATTCCGTAGGAATCGCGGAACGCTTTCGCAACAGCCGCCTCGTTGATCTTGATGTGCGTCAATTTGTGATTGCAGCGGGGACAAACCAGCAACCATTTGGTCATACGAGTATCCTCATGCTCATTGCTTATGTGATGCGAAGGACATAAAAAGGACGCCCTGGAACTGCCTTGCGGGCTGCTAGCCGGTTCCCAGAATCCCGCAACACCCGCAAGCTGGAATACCGTCCGAAGGCACATCCTATACGGGCGGGGTTGAGTATAGGGAACGCAATCTTTCGCTAATCAATATCGAGAACATCGCTACGGCTTTTGAATCTCTTTGTCCGAACTTTTCCGCGGCGTTTAGGCATTAGCTACTCTGTCTTCGCTCCAGGACTACAACCCGTGACGCAAGGTACGTCTTCCGGTAGGTGCCTTATGTTTGGCAATGTAGTTTTGCACCCTGAGCAAGGCGCAATTAGGAAGCGCGTCGAATCGCGAATTTTCCACAGACGACGATGGCGCACAACATCGCTATCTCGGTTGCAAGGAAGCGTCCGAACACCACAGAAGACGCCATGGTCCACTCGCCCAGCAACGTTGCATGATCGAATGCGTCCGGGTGCACGCGCATGGAAATCGACCGCCCGGCTCCAAGGCCGGACTGTTCCCATTCCGAAAGCCTCCGGAAGGGCTCTCCCCAGCCCGAAGCCGTGACCTCATACGTTTTGTCATGCAGCGTATAGCGCACCTTCGCTCCGACCGTGAATAGTGTAATGTGCACGACGGCTGCTGAACGCATGCCGCCGCTCCGCCGCTCGCTTGTCGCTATCAAGCTCTCTCGCACCAAACCCTGCACGGGCAGCCAAGCGGTACGAACCGCAAGGAAGGTCCGCGTGAAGATCAACAGTTCACGCCCCTCGATAAGGAATACAGCGACGAAAAAAAGTAGCAATAGACAGACGGAACCCCTCCACCGTGCGGTCTCTTCTGCCGTGGAGGCCACCCTACGGCGCTCCCTTTCTCCAGTCAACTGCCATCTCATCGTGTGGGCAAAGCCGCCCGAGCTGCCGAATCCGCCCAAGATTCCCGGTCCGCACCGGCTAGAGAGCCGTGCTCGTCGTGAATTTCACACCTCTGGCGGGTTCGTCTCGCCCGGGACGTAGTGCAAGAACTTTCGCTCGTAGTCCAGGCACATGCCGAAGGGGAATCGGGCGTACGGCCAGAGCACAAGGCGCATGGGCCGTGCCCGGTCAGGAAACTGGTGCAGGAGGGCCTGCTCGACGGCCGGCTCCGGTCCAGCATCGCCCGTCAACTGGACGTGCATCGTGCACGCCGTTCCGGTAAAGACCAGACGAAAGGCGCCCGACAGGTGCCGCGCGATCGCCTGATCGGCGTACAGCACGTCTCTGTACACGCTCAGCTGCGATCCGTTCGGCAGCGCGTCTCTGTCCCGGCCTTTAAGAGCGAGGAGCATGGGCGGAAGGTCAGAGGGAAGGGCGATGCCACGCCGGGCGACGAGATCTGCGGTCTCGACAGTATCGAGGAAGCGGGCCACATCGCCGGTCTGATACCGCATTAACGGCAAGGGTGTCTCATCATCCAGCATCGAGATCGTCAGGCGACCGTAACCATGCTGGTCGGGCGCGACGATCTCCATGAACGTCCGGAGCGAATTGAAGGCAAAGATCATCGGCGGAGGCGTCGCCTCGTCGCCTGCCACCAACAGCTCGCGTGCCAGTCCCTGATCCGTGGACGCGGCGCGATGAACGGCGATGGTGGCGGGCGTCTCGTAGCAGAGGTGCAACCCGAGCTCGCCGACGCCAAACGACGACATGACGTACCCATTCTGTGGCTGATCGACGTCCAGTCCCAGGCACGTTGCCAGGTAGGTGCGGAAGTGTTCGCCGAAGATCTCTTCCCCAATTACCACGTTGATTCGGTAACGGCTCCAGTCCATGCCTTCGTTCCTCGCACGATCGGTCAGCTTCTTCAGGAACAGGGGGTCGCCAACCAGGAGAATCTGGTCATAGTGCCCGCCGAACGCTCGCACGAGTCCCAGCGCCATGTCCTCACGAACGCTGGTCGTGGCGACCGTCATGACGTGCGACGAGAATCCGACGCCCATGGGGAGGCAATTGATGGCGAGTGTCGAGCGTGCGCGGATCTGAAACGCCGTGTCGAGCGCTTGGTCGATGAAGTCCGCGCCGGCCGACGCCTGCTCCCTGGTGGTCAGCCCAAACGAGAAGCGACCGCCCTGGCCTGAGCTCGTCAGGACACCCGCCAGACTCCGCATCCCTCCCGGCACGCATATCTGGTCGAGCTCGAAGCGATTGAACGTATTGTCCTTGCTCGTGAGCGGGCACAGACGGGAGAACGAGGCGGAGTCGACGACCTGACTCAGAACGGCGCGGTGCTCGTCGAGCAGCGTGCGGTACGCGGGCACGTTCGTCGCGGCGCGCCTGAACGCTCTCAGCAGCCGGACTTCGGCTTCTAGCTCGACGAAGGTCATGATCTGCCGCGATCGACGAATCGGACGATTACCACCGGCGTGGCACCGGACGGAACTGCGGTTCCAGGCCAACGAGAAAGTCGTCGAGGAGCGGCTTCTTATGCGAGAGGATCACCTGGTCAAACTCGCTCACGTTCATCAGGTACGGCGCTACTGGACCGAAGTAGTCGGTCTCCGGACCAATCAGCCGCAGCGGAAACCCGTACTTCGCCAGCAATCGGTGCAGCGATTTTTCGGTGGCCGCCAGCCAGTGCGTGATGCCGTGGCGTTTGGACGTCTGATACAACGCCTTGTAAACGCTCACGACCAGTTCACCGCCGTTTTGCGCGTGCTCTCCGCGCCGCTCTTTCCCGACGTGCACGGCCGGCGCGCCCTGGTCGCCATAGGCGCCATCATCCTTGCGGCGGCGATACCTCCGGCTCACCGATAGGCGCGAGACCTCGACCACCGTGTTCTCCGGCCGATAGAGCTCCGTCTCGTATGGGAAAATCTTGCAGTGCAGCGACAGAGGAAACCCCGCGACGCCATCCTGCACCAGACGCGCGGTCCCCACCAGTTCTCCCTGAAGGTTCATCGTGCCGAAGTGCAGCGCGTGCGCATCGAACACGTCGATTTCCAGATGGTTTGCGTAGTGCTCCGGGTTCAAGAAGGCACGTTCGAGGCAGTACACCTGATAGCGCAAGCCAAAGCTCTGCTCGAGTAGCGTTGGTGTGTCGTCGATCTCGCGGCATTGAAAGTACTGAGGACGGTTCTCCACCAGCACGCCCACGACTTCAGCCGATGCGCTATTGCTCATGAGCACGGCCTTGCGGTCTGACGTCATGGATGCCTGTTGCTGTGGTGCCTCGTGACATGAACCATCTTCCCTCATTCCTTCTCACATGGGGAAGAATGATTCGAGCAAGTTCTGCCAAACAACGAGAGATCAAGATTCTAAATTATCACCAGATTGAATAACTATGTGGATCGCATCACAAAGCCTCCCATCCAGCTACCAGCATCATGGGGAAAAAGGCGGCGTTGCGTACTTCGCACCTTGGCTGAGCCCGGGGATTCCAACTCGCGAGCCGTCGGTTATGCCCATCTCGATCAACTTCTCGATGCCGGCCAGTATCGAGGACAGCGAGCCTTCGTTCATGCGTAGTTTCTTCGAAGGTCCGGCGTCGTTGTTAACCATGTAGAAGGTCATGTCGGGGCGGAGAACCGCATACCCGCTACTTGCGCCTCAGATGCTCGAAGCGCGGAGCGGGCTTAAGCTAAGTGATTGAAAATAATTGGCTGGGAGGCCTGGACTCGAACCAGGATAGCCAGAGTCAGAGTCTGGAGTCCTACCAATTGGACGACCTCCCAGCGGGGAGGAACAAAAAGGAATCGCAGCACGTCCGGCTCTCCCGGCAGCCACGATTCAACCTTTCTAATTTAATAGGGAATACGAAGGGCGTCAACCGACGTGTGGCGATCGTCGTGGAAGCAAGCGCCAAATTGTGGACGCGCAATGGAGGACGCCAGCAAGTTCGACTGTAGCGTTGCTATGCCCCCAACAGAAAGTCTATGGCGCGGCGTCGGCGCGAGATTTCGCTGTTGCAGATTTTGCGACGGCCGGAACCATCTGCCCTTTCTCCAAGGTGAACTCTTCCCCACTCCAGCTGATACGATTGGATGCAAAGCTGGCTAGCCAAACGGCGAAATAGACCGCGTCGCGCAACGGCACCAGCCAGAGTTTTCGTCGAAGCACCTCGTCGCCCACACCCCAAACGCCAACAGTCCAGGCCATCACTAGCCGCAGTACGAGATACGCCAGCGGGTACGCAGAAGCACTCCAGGTCGAAGAGGACACCAGCGCAGCGAGCATCGCCCACGGCAAACCGTGCGTGAAGATCAATCCAAGATACGAAATCGGGCGGCAGAGCCGCACCGTGCGCGCCCAACGCACCTGATGGTTCCAGAAACCGCGCGCGGTTTGGGCCGGATACATCGTCCAAACCGCTTCGCGCGAGAGCAGCACTCGGGCGCCCGCTTCCGCGAGGCGATGGCCTAGCTCGTAGTCATCGGAATGCATGTTCGCAATCGCTTCGAATCCGCCGATCTTGGCGACCCATTGCTTGGTCGTCACAATTGACGCGCCTAACGCAAATGTCATGCCCTCCATCCACTCCGCCACCACTACGCCGGCAAAAAAGTCGCTGGACGCGCCGATGGCTTCGAGTTCGGCGCCTAGACTCTTCTCGGCGATGCCCCGATAGAAGGAGGTCACTGCTCCGGTCGCCTCATCCGCGAAGGGCGAAACGACCTCTCGCAGATACCTCGCACTGACGCGCACATCCCCGTCGGTAAGAACCAGAATGTTGTGGCGCGCCTCCCGCGCCAGGGCGATCAGGTTGTTTACTTTCTTGTTGGCTCCGATCTGTGCCGCCCCAGCTATCAAACGGATGTGACGCTCGGGAAATTCCGCAGCTAGTCGCCGAATCAGCGGCACGGCGGGATCGCTATCGTCATTTACGGCGAAAAGCATCTCGTAATCGGGATAGTCCTGATGGCAAAAACTTGAGAAATTCTCATACGAAGCAAAATCCACGCCTTTGACTGGTTTCAACAAACTGACCGGCGGAGCGTAAGTCGGCAGCGTACGTCGGCGGCCCCTTCCAAAAGAGCGCAGCGCCGCAATCGTCGCCGTAACGTAGTAGGCCAACGGCGCCGCCGCGACAACCAGGACCATTTCTCGCCAACTCACGTGCATTCCGCTCCAGACTATTTCTGAGTTTCGCTCTCCGGTAAATCACCCCGCGTCGCAATCCGGCCTCCACCAACTAACTTGTAGGGAATGTTGCGCCAGACGGTGCGTTTGCCCACATAACTCGCACACCATACGAAGAACCCCAGCAAGTCTCGAATGACGTATAGCCACGATGCATCCCGGGCGCAAGGATCGCGCGTTACACCCCACCCGATCACCAGGTCTTCGATCAAGCGATTCCCAATCGCAATAACGAGCAAACTAATCCCCAACCATATTCGTCCCAACGCCGCGGCCGCTAGAAATCCCAAAATTCCATAGGGAATGGCAAAAATGAGCCCTGAGCCGAGGTGCCCCCACGGCCGCGACCATCGCGTCGACTTGGCCCACCGCACCTCATGTTCCCACACCCGACGAAACGTCAACGGTGAAACCACATGATCGATCACATACCGTGAAAGCACGACACGATATCCCGCCTTCTCGATCAAATTCCCGATCATGAAATCGTTCGCGAAGTAATCTCCCAATACGCTGTAGCCCCCAATCTTGTCCAGCGCGTCTGCCCGCACCACAATCGTCGGTCCAAGCCCGAATTTTATCCCTTCGAGAAGGTTGGCCGTCACCACGCCTGCGGTCATTTCCACTGACATTCCGACGGCATGCACCGCCGACCAAAATCCGCCCGCGCTCTTCCCGCGGTATACGCACGTGAGCATTCCGACGTTGGGATCGAGCATCGGTGGCACCACTTCCCGCAGGTAATTGGGGTCGACCTCGACATCACTGTCGCTGGTCACCAGAATGTCGTGCGCCGCCAGCTTGGCCATTTTGTAAAACGAATACGCGGGCGGATTCGGCCACGGTGGCCGTCCCGTCACAATCACCTGGGTGCGAATGTGCGGATAGCGCGCGCAGATTTCTCGTACGACTCCGAGCGCTTCGTTTTCTTCCGTGTCAGCCGCGAAAAGAATTTCGTATTCGGGATAATCCTGGCGAAAAAAGCTCTCGATGTTTTCTTTCAGCCGCGCTTCCCGGCCATGAACCGGCTTAAGTACCGAGACTGGTGGCAGTGCGACAACGCTCTCGGAAGCAAGACGCTGGCGAACCGCGTCTTGATGAAACTTCACGGCGCCAAGTATGGCCAGCACAAGGAACACATTGGAAGAAAGCGTGCCGACAAGGGCAATGCCAAGAAAAAAGTATGCAATCCACACGCGCGTCAGTCTCCGCGCCGTGCCGGTCTACGCAGTTTCGATGGAAGGGACACGTGGGTGAATCGAGTCATTAGGAAAATGATAGTCCATGCCGCGATGTGGGTCGAGTCCAGGGCACCCGCTCTCGCCAGCTCGTCCAAGCCGCGAATTTGTTCCCCGTGCTAAACTTTGTTTCGCATGCGTCGGAACTCCGCATTTTTCCGCTGTGGTCCTGTCCGGGGCCCGCTGCCGGCATGAGCATCTCGGTCCGCCAGCGCCTCTGGCCCTCTCTGGGAGCAATTCTACTTCTGTGGCTCGCCATTTTCGTGCCGGGACTTCCCCACCCCTCTCTTTTCGATGACGCCGACGGCGCTCACGCCGAAGCAGGCCGCGAAATGCTCGTCCTGCACGACTGGGTCACCCTTCACGAAAACGGCATCCGCTATCTCGAAAAAGCTCCTCTTCCCTACTGGGTCATGGCCGTCAACTTTCGCCTCTTCGGCGTCAGCGAATCGTCGGCGCGCTTGGCTCAAGCTTTGGGCGTGTTGTGCTTGGCGTTTCTCCTTGTACAAATGGGCCGCCGATTTCTTTCCGCGCAAGCCGGATTGTGGGCCGGCGTAGTCTGCGTCACCTCGTTCGGCCCCTACCTGTTCACCCGCATCCTCATTCCCGATTTACTCGTCGGACTGTGGATCGGCTTGGGGCTTTATTTTTTTCTGCAAGGCTGGCAGGAGCAGTGCCCTACGGTTTGGTCGTGCTGGGCGCTCGCGGCCACCGTCGGGTTGAACGTCCTCACCAAAGGCCTCATTGGCCTCGTCTTTCCCTCGACGATCATTCTCGTTTTCTTGTTGCTCGTCGGCAACCTCCGCCATCTCCTGAAGATGCGCTTGGTCTCCAGCACCTTCATCTTTCTACTCGTGGCCGCGCCCTGGCACCTTCTCGCCGCCTTGCGCAATCCGCCCGCCGGGCAGGCCAAAGGATTTCTCTGGTTTTATTTCGTCAACGAGCATTTTTTGCGCTACATCGGCAAACGTTACCCGGCAGACTATGGCACGTTTCCCTTGGCTCTTTTCTGGGGGATGATTCTGGTCTGGCTGCTCCCATGGAGTGCCTTTCTTCCGCAAGCCGTTCGCCAGATCAGGTTGCGTCTGGTCAAAACGGCCGACACCCGCAAATTACCGGAGGCCGCGCTCCTCCTCTTTTTCGTCTGGGCCGTCGTAATCCTGCTGTTCTTTAGTTTCTCCACACGTCAGGAATATTACCTAGCACCGGCGCTACCGGGGCTCGCACTCATCCTGGGCAATTGGCTTGCCCGTGAATCGCAATCCTCGTACGGCAGCGATGTGGCTCGGTCCGGCCGAATCTCCGCGACTGTTTTTCTCGTAGTCGGCTTGCTTATTTCCAGTCTCACGTTCACGCTGGCGCTGATTTCCCATGCTCCCGCGCCAGGCATGGAACTCGCCGACCTGCTCAGCAAAAATACCGACGCCTATGTACTTTCGTTAGGCCACTTTCTCGACCTCACCGGCAGCGCCATGAGTCTTTTCCGCGGACCTCTCGTGGGCACCGCGATCGCTTTCCTGCTCGGCTGTGGACTCAACTGGTTTTTGCGACGCCGCGGTTCTCCTCGCGCCGCCAATTGGACGCTCGCGCTGATGATGTGCCTATTTATCGAGTGCGCGCACCTAGCGTTGGGTGTTTTCGCCCCGGTCTTGGGTTCAAAGCCGCTGGCAATGGCCATTCAGCGCGATCTACAAACCACCGACCAGATCGTTTGTGACGGAGAGTACTCCAACGCCTCCTCCGTCAATTTTTACACTGGCCGGCAACTGCTGATCTTCAATGGCCGCATCAACGGCCTATGGTACGGCTCCCTGTTTCCCGATGCCGCCCCTATCTTTATTGATGACGCCCAATTGGCGCGCGTATGGTCCGGCGCAAATAAGATCTACTTCATCACGGGGGGAGGCGACCGTCGTGCCTACCTCGACAGACTAGGCCCCACCTACGAACTTGCAAAATCCGGTGGAAAATTCGTGTTCACAAACCATCCCAACTCGCTGCACTAGCAGAGCCGGAAGTCCGAGCCCGCCAAAATTCAGTTTGTTCAGTCCGTCACTGTGAAAAAACGTGGGGTAGGGCAACCTTGACTTTTGAACTGCTGGAACTAGCCGGTTGCTACCAGCACCACCCCAACGCACACCAAGGCCACACCCGCCCAGCGCCCTGGGCTAATCTGTTCCCCCAAGAAGTACTTGGCCGCCAGAGTTCCAAATACATAAGGGTTTAGCGCTGACGCCGGTATCACCAAACTGATGGGTTCCCATGAAAACAGCAGTAGCAAAAGATAAAACGAAGCCGCCAGCAGTGGCAACCCGACCCAAAACCAGCCGTTCCGCAGGGCGCGTCTTAGAAACACCAATATTTCGCGAGGCCGGAGGCGGGCCGGCTCGCCGACTATTTTCATCGCGTATGTGATGATAATTTCGCCGCCAGTGCTGCAAAGGATGAACAGCGTGAACGCTAGCAGGCTGCGGATCATGCCGCCACCCGCGCCATGACTTCGGTAGTGCGCGGCTTGGTCAAGCCGACCAACAGCACTCCGGCGCAGATCAGTGCGACGCCGATCCAGCGCCGCGGTGAAACGCTTTCGTGCAGAAACACGACGGCCAGTAGAGTCAGCAGCGCATATCCGAATGCGCCCGCGGGCATGACGTAACTGTAATCCGCCCAGCTCATTAGCATCATGTAGCTGGCCGTGAAGCCGATCAGGAAGAGGATCCCCAGCCAGATGGTTCCGGTAGTGACCGTGAGAACAAACGCGTGGGCCAAGCCCGCCAATGAAAGCTGTACCGCGCCGATTTGCATCATGCCGCGCTTCAGCATCAGATCGCCGGCGTTGGCGCACACCACCATTGCCAGGATCATGACAAAGGTCTTGATCCGGAGCCGCAACTCGCGTTTCATGCGTTGACTTTAGTCGTTTCCGGAAGCGGACGACGTCCCAGGTACAACAATCATGGGCTTATCGATGTCGCCGCCCTGGCGAACCCACTTCCAGCGTTCCGAGCGCAACTTCAGGAACGAAGTGGCCTCATGGTAGAGGCGCTTGCGCTCGTGTGAATCCCACAGCGCTTCGCGCACGATGCGCCACACGACCTTGGGTCGGAAGTAATATTCGTCGTAGAAGCGGTTTACGCCGCCCATCATTTCAGCCTTGGACAGGTGCGGGTACTCGATGTGCGGCAGCTGGTGCCCGCCGGAATCCGCCAGTGCTTCCACCTTCAGAAAGCCTTGCTGTGCCATCGAATCATGCAATTCGGTGCCAGGCATGGCGTGTGCCAGCGACACCTGGATCGTTTCACAATCGAGTTCCTTCGCAAACTCGATGGTCTTCTCAATGGTTTCCTTAGTCTCGCCAGGCAAACCGATGATGAAGTCACCGTGTACGCGAATGCCCACTTTGCGGCAATTCTTCATGAACGTACGTGCCATCTCGACCGTTGCGCCCTTCTTGATGTTCTTCAAGATCTGCGCATCGCCAGACTCAAAGCCCACGATGAACAACCTCGCCCCGCCATCGGCCATGGCTTTCAGAGTTTCATAGTCGCTGTGAACGCGCGCCGTAGAAGACCACCGGAACTTCAATTTCTTGAATTTCGTCGAAAGGTCCATGACACGATCTTTGCGGATGTTAAAAGTATCATCGTCGAAGAAAATTTCCTTCATCTGCGGAAAATATTCGATGGCTTGGGCCACTTCTCTCGCGACGTTTTCCGTCGAACGCGTGCGCCACGCGTGACCCGAAATGGTCTGCGGCCACATACAGAAGGTGCAAAGCGCCGGGCAGCCACGGGTCGTATAAAACGAAACATACGGGTGCAGCAGGAACGGCACGTTATAGTTCTCGATTTTCAGGTCACGCTTGTAGATATCGGTGGCAAAGGGCAGCGCGTCCAGTTCTTCGGTGTGGAGTTGCGGCCTCGCCGCGTTGTGCACGATCTTGCCGTCTTTTCGGTAACTGACTCCGAGAATCTCGCTCAGCGGCATACCTTTGGCGTATTCCACCACGGAGTGATCGAACTCGCCGCGGGTCACGAAATCAATGTCCTCGCTGGCCATCAGCGTCTCGTCCGGCTTGATGTGCCCATGCGGCCCGACGAAGGCAATCTTCATGCTAGGGTTGGCTTCTTTAATCTTGCGGATGAGCTTGACGTCGCTTTCAAATCCCACAGTCGAAGTGAACAGAACCAGGAATTCGTAGTTCTTGGAGATTTCGACCGTCTGCTTCCAGTTGACCTTGGCGGGTGAAGCATCCAACAAGCGGCTGCCGGGAATCATCCCGGCGGGATAAGTCAGCCAAACCGGGTACCAGTAGGACTCAATTTCGCGTGTCGCGGGCCACCGCGAACTCGCTCCCCCGTCAAAGTTGTCAAAACTCGGCGGGTTCAACAGCAACGTCTTCATAAAATCCGGCATTTATCCACCCTCAGTACCAACGAGAAATGAGCGGTGCAAAACTTTTTCGTTTTGCGCCATGCTCGAAGCCACAAACCCATACCCAGCGGTCGACGCTATGTGGCGAGCCTTGAGCCCCTTGGTCTAGATAATAGTTTACCGGAGTTGGTTGCATCCCTCCAACGCTTTCTGCGAATGGAGTGTATCGAGCATCGAAAGGCTAAATACTGCATTAAGTGGGACTTCCGAGGCGACGGACGGCAGGGTGGCAGACGCCGCCCCCATCAGGCTCAGACAGGCTTCCCGGCGGTAATCGCGGATTTTGTCGCTGCAGCCTGGACAATCTCCCAAATCCGGTCTACCCAATCGAGGTGCTCCGGCTTCATCAAGACCGATCTAAGGGAGGTCAGAGATCGGCCATCCCTTTTGACGCCCGCCGGCAATGCCTCGAAGAATGTCACCGGCAACTCTGCAAGTGCCAGGTGCAATCCATGGGTGGCAGTCTCGTCAAAAATCTTGCGCGACATCGCGGAAATCTCTCCGACGCTGGACGACCGCGGCGCGAACACCACGATGTCCAGTTCGGGCGAAAAGCCCGGGACGAAAGATTCACTCGCCAGAAGCTTTCGGTGCAATGCGATCGCTGCTTCCCTGCCGCGCTCAAGTCCCCGGGCGAATTCCCCTCCACGTTGCAACGGCAGCAGACGTTGCGTCGCCCACAACGCCGCGGCCGCCGCGCCTGGCCGCGAGCATTCCAGGCTGATTTCGCCCAAATGGAGTTCCGCGGAGCTGAAATAGGTGTAGGGCGAATCGTGCTTGTAGAGCCGGCCAACGCGCGGATCGTGAAACAAGACGCAGCCGCACCCGTACGGCTGCAAGCCGTGCTTGTGCGGGTCGATCACGATGGAGTCGACTTCCGTGATGCGCGCGAATGCCGCTCTCGCGTGGTCGCCAAGATTTTGCGCGAGCGTAAAGTACCCGCCATACGCCGCGTCGGCATGAACGCGGAAACCGTATCGTTCGCGAAGCGCAAGGATATCCGGCAGCGGATCGACCGCGCCGCTGGCCGTCGTGCCCATTGTCGCCACTACGGCGCCCACGTCGCCGAGCGCCAAGCGATCCTTCAGCGCATCCACATCCATCCTGCCGCGCGCGTCCACCGGCACGGATTCGCACTCGAGTTGCAGGACCCCGCTGATTCGTTTGTGCGTGTAGTGTGCTTGCTCGCTGGCAAGGATCTTCTTCCCTGGCTGGAGTTGTCCTGCAACCCACAGCGCCTCGAGATTCGCCATGGTGCCGCCGCCGCACAGGTGCCCGAGAAAGTCTGTCCAACCAAACATCGCGGCAATCTCGGCGACGGCTTCTCTTTCCATCGCGGACGTGGCGCGTCCGCCGTCCAAGGCATGGTTGTTGGGATTGATCCACATCGCCAAAGAGTAGGCGAGCTGTGCAACCGGGTGGGGAGGCTTCAGCATTTGCCCGGCATATAGGGGATGAAAGTAAGGGTAGTTGTCGTGAAGCCGCTCGGCCGTCGCACTCAACACGTTTGCGAGCTGGTCGGCCCCCGGTACATTCAACTCATGCCTTGGCAAGCTGTCGAATCCCTCGTCCAGTTTTTTTGCCGCGGCTAGAAAGGCTCCGAGAGTTTGTTGGTTGATCTGCATATGCGTTGAGGTCCGTGGAGTTGCAAAAGCTTCACGCGAGTGGCTCGTCGGGCTAAAGCCCGTCGCCTAATCGTGCTAACGGTTGTTTTACTGCCACACTTTGTCTAGCTGCCCGGCGGTCTGAAGCAAATCCAGTTGCGCTTGCTGGCGTTGAAAATTCGCGTCGAGATACAGCATCCACTTTTCGTTTTCTTCCAGCCGCGCGCGCTCCACTTCGCGAAGATTGATCTTGCCCTCGTCGAGTTGCGATTGCAGCACCGCAACGTCTTGCTGAGCTAGTTGCAGTTCGAGCCGCGCCACTTCCTTGGCGGCGTCGCGCTCCCGTAAGTGCCGCGTTTTCTGGCGCACCGCGGCGCTTACTTCATTCCTCTTGTTGGCAAGATTCACCTGAGCGATACGGAGGTTGACTTCGGCGAGCGCTATGCTGGCTTTCGTCTGCGCGCTGAAGATCGGCACCTGTACCTGGACTCCGACATTTAAATTGTTCCGCTGAAATGTCTTGAAGAACTGGTCGTAATTATTGAACTTTCCTAACAAGCTATAGACGCTGACCAGTTCAAGCGTCGGATAGTAGCCGCGCTTTTCGCCGATCAATCGAAATTCCTTCGCGCGCACGTCGGCTTCATCTGCGAGCAATGAAGTATTGCTCTGCATTGCCATGGCCACCAGGTTTGCGCCCTCCTGCTCGGCTTCGCCCGGCAAGTCCTCGGGTGAGACTTCAATCGGCGTATCCAATGCAAGCCCGGTCTGACTTCGCAGAAATACTTCCAACTCATCCTGCCGCCCTTCAAGTTGCAAGATGCGTTGGACCACGCGCGCTTTCGTAAGCTGCGAACGCGTGACCTCCACCGGGAGCTCGAAATTCTCCTTCTCGCGTTCTCGCGTAACTTCCAGAATCTTGTCCGCGCTGCCTTGCTCTTTGCGCAAAAGGTCGAGGGAATGCCGGACCATGCCCAGCTCCAGATAAGCTGCCGCCGTCCGCGCGATAACGCTGTTCTTCGAGTCTTCCAGAATAATCCGCTGTGATCTTGCCTGCTCCTGGAGTTCTTTCGCCTGACCGCGCAACGGTTCGTTAAAAACCTGCTCCTGGTACGTAAGGCTGAAAAGCGCTGGCGCACGCCCGCCGGGCGTCTCCGGAATTCCGTACGTGTAGCCCGCGCCCGATCCAGCGTAAAGATTCGGAAGGAACTGCGATTTCGTAATCATCGCTGAACGGTCGGCCAAGGTCGCCTGCAGTTTCGCCGCCTGGATGTCTTTGCTGTTTTGCAATGCGAGCTCGATGGCGCGCTTCAGCGTCAGCGCCACAGGAACATTCGCCCCACCGGGCGCTTTCGACGATGATGGGTCTTGCGCACAAACTCCGGCGCTCAGCGCCGCCGCTAGAGCAGCGGTCAACAGAGCGCAGTAAAGCTTTCTGATCGCCTCGCGATTGCCGCGCATCTTTGTTCTGCTCAAATTTTTCGCGCTTGACTCACTCATGCCTACCTCACGGGTCGCCCTCGGCCTCAGATATTACTCATATCGCAGTGACTCGACAGGTTGCATTCGTGCCGCCTGATTCGCAGGGAGGTACCCGAAGAGCAAGCCAGTCGAACACGACACGATAAAAGACACCAGCACGCTAATCCCGGAAACCGGGACGCGCAGATTTCCAGGAAGCAGCGGCTGCACCGCGGCAGGGATCGCCAGACCAATTAAAATTCCCAGCACCGCGCCGCCTCCGCTAATCAAAAACGCTTCAATCAGAAATTGATACAAGATTTCCTGGTACGCGGCCCCGATGGCTTTGCGAATGCCGATTTCACGGGTGCGCTCGGTCACGGTGATAAGCATGATATTCATGATGCCGATTCCGCTGATCAACAGGGAAATGAAGGCAAATATCAGCAGAACGATGGTAAGTGCCATGGAGATATTTTTTGCCGCACTGAGAATAGCGGCAAGCGTTTGCACGTCGTACTCCGCTGCGGCCGGATGGCGGCTGTGCAGGACCCGCGCCAGCTGCCGCTCGACCGAAGGCACGTCCTCCGGATGCTCCACTTGCGCGTACAACACTCGCAGCACGTCAACGCCCGTATAGTATTTCATCAGCGTCAACGGGATGATCACCGACTCGTCCTTAATCTCAGACAAGCCAAACGTGGCCACGCGCTCGCGAAAAACCCCGATTACCGTAAACGTCAGTTCCCCCATGCGAATCGTTCCGCCTAGAGGATTGTCGAAGCCGAACACTCGCTCCGCGACCTGTTTGGTGATCAAGCAGACCTTGCTGCGATTTTCCATGTCGGAGGCGTCGAAATATCGTCCGCGCACGATGATTAACCGGCGAATGGCTTGATACCCTTCGGTGACGCCGATCAGGTTTACAGGCCGCTCACGGCCGCTTACAACCACAGACATCGGCAACTCGCGCGTGCCGGCAACTTCGGTTACGCCGGGCACGGTCGCCTTCACGGCATTCATGTCATCGACGGTGAGCTCATAGCTCAGCGGCTGCCCCTTGCTGCCCGCGTTGATCAGTTCCACCCAAACTAGGTTCGAGCCGATGGCCTCGATCTGCCCAATCACAAATTTCTGGCTGGTCAACGCTACGGTGACGACCAGCACGATCGAGGCGCTCCCAATGATCACGCCGAGCGACGTCAAAATCGCGCGGAGCTTGTTGGCGCGCAGAGCATCAATGGCCACCGATAGAGTTTCCCGTACAGCCATCATGGCGATACTCGCCTCCCGCTGACCCGGAGCGACATATGTTTCGGTTTCACTATCACGTTTTGCGATTTGGATTTGCGCCGCGACATTTCATTCCTTCTTTAGCCTCTTCAGCGATTCATTCGCGCTTTTCCTTTTGGGATCTAACTTCAAAACCGCCTGATATTCATCGATTGCGGCGCGCGTTTTGCCCTGATTCTCATACCAGCGGCCTAACCATTCATGGGCGTCCCACCGGCGCGGGTAGCCGCTTCGGGTCGGCGCTCGATTCAAATAGTCGCGCAAAAGCGATTCCGCTCTTCCGCTGGAATCATTTCTCAGCACCAAAGCCACAGCGCGATAGAAATTCCCTCTGGGATCTTCCGGGGCTACCTTCTCGCCTTCGCTCGCGACCGCTATCAACCGATCGGGCTGACTGTGCTTCATCGCGTAGTCACCAATGTCATAGATCAAGTTCGCCGACTTTGGGTGATTCTCCAGAGACTTGGTGAATTCCCCGTCGGCTGCAGCGAAGTCTTTCTTCTGCCGCCGGCAGTTGCCAGCGGCATAGTGGCCTTCGGCAGCATCGAGCTCGGCGAGCTTCGCGATTTGAGGAAGTGCTTTTTCTTCGCCCCCGCCCGCGATTCCAGGAGCGCTGCAGTCATACTCGATCAACGCCTGTCGCGCGGAGAAATTTCTTTCGTCGAGCCGTACCGCCGTCTCGAATTCCTTGCGCGTTTTCTTGGCAAGCGAGAGACCCGAAAAGATGCCGGCGTGCTCGGCCTTATCCCCGTACGCGCGGCCCAGCCATTCGTGATAAACCGAATTTTGCGGATCGAGTTCGACTGCTTTTTCGCCGCTGGAGATCGCGGAGTCGTGCTGCTGCATCTCGTTGTAAGTCTTCACCAGCAGCAGATAGATCTCGGCGTTCCGCGGGTGTTTCAATGCGGCCTCCTGCAGGAGCTGAGCCGCCTTCGAGTAATCACTGGCCTCGTAGGCCTGCCGGCCAGGCTCGAAACCTTCATCCTGCCGCGAACGCGTCTGGGCGGAAGCCCCGAAGGCCGCGCTCGCGAAGAAGAGCAACATCAGCAACCGAGCCGGTCGCATGGGCCTAGTTGGCATCTTGCCGGCCCTTCACGGAACTCGCGTCCGTATTCATGATCTTTACTGCCATGCCGTCCTTCAAATCGGTGTCGCCCGGCAGTGCAACCATTTCGCCCTGCTGCAAGCCGCCGGTGACTTCGTAGTTCGTCGAATCCGCAATTCCCACGTGAATCTCGCGCTTTTCGAGGATCGCTTTTCCAAAGTCGCCCTGTTTCACCACATAGACGAATCGCTGATTCGCGTCGGCTTCCACCGCGCCGCGCGGTACCGCCAGCACGTTGTCGCGCTCCTTGGAATTGATGCGCACATTCACGTTTATGTTAGGCAGCAGCTCCAGTTTGTCGTTGTCCACGGTGCATAGCAGCTCGCCGACGCTGCGCGCACCGCGGGCCACCACCTGCTTGGGAACCGTTTCCGTCTTCCCCATCCAAGCCCGATTCGGAAGTGCGTCCCAGGTGATTTTGACTGGCTCGTTGGGCTCGAGCGCTCCGAGCTCAGGCTCGTCGATAAAGGCGCGAACGCGAACCTTGCGCAGATCGGCCATTTCCGCCAGCAAATCGCCCACCCGTACGTAATCTCCCTCCTTCACTGGCAAGGAGTAGAGCGTGCCGTCGGATGGCGCCGTGATGTGTCCGGTACGCACTTTTTCTTCCAGCGCCGCGACCGCGCTCTGTGCCTGCTGCACCAGCAATGGGGCTTGATTCGCGTCCAAACTTACACCTCGGTCGAACTCTTGCTTCGCAGCCGTCAGCCGGGCAACCTCCGCCTGAGCTTTCGTCAATTCCACATCGTTGGCCGCGAGTTCATCTTTGGTGGCCGCGTGCTGCTCGATCAGTCTTGACAACGCGTCGTGGCTGCGCTGCAAGTGGTCGCGCTGCGCCAAGGCAGTGGAGAGAGCGCCGACAGCCTGCGCCGCCGCATCGGGCCTTCCTCCATTGTTCGCGACTCTCAGATCGTTTTGCGCTCGCAGCAGTTTCGAGCGCGCTTCGGCGAGTTGGGCTTCCGCATCCTTTACGTTGAGTTCGAGCAATGGCTGCCCCTTCTTGACGGGTTGCCCCTCCAAAACACGAATTTTCTCGACGAAGGTATCCAGCTGTGCACGCATCACGAAAGGCGAGATAGGTTCCACTTTTCCGTTGCTGGAGATTGAAGCGATGATATTTTCGCGAACTGGTGTTACCGCGGAAATTTTCGCCACCGGCTGGCGGCCACTGACTTTTATCAGCACCAGCGCCAGCACGCCCGCGAGCAGCAGGAAGATCACTATGCGGTTACGCAGTCGGCGATCCATTTTCCTCGGTTGTTGCTTTGTGCCTTTCAGGCAGCGGTCCGCGAGCACACACGCGCCCGGTGGCCTCTCGTCCTATATGCGTGGCTTGCTGGCCCTCCGTCCGGTGGGCCTCAAAGAGGTTGATTGTAGCAACAGGGCCGCAGCTTTCCCTAGCGTCGTTGTGCGTGATTCGCGTCCCTTATAGATGGATGCGGGAGATTCGCCCCGAGATGTAGGCCAGGTTGCCTTCAAGAGCGCGTGTCAGCGAGCTCTCAAATGGCAGTACCGCTGGCGGAGTCTCTAAGGAATCTCGTTCTCCACCAAAGGGCCAGATTGCCGGATGGAACCCAGCGCTGGCTTTGCCATCACACGGCACCGAGGTTTTCCAGTAACATTTTACGTATGACCGCGTGCCGGCTGGGAAGCGCGGTGCCTCTTCGTGTGGAATCCCAGGAAGGCCATCGATGATTGAAGTCCGTAACCTGTCCAAATACTTCCGGGACAAAAAACGCGGAGAGATTCGCGCGGTCGATGATGTCAGTTTTCGCTGCGTGCCCGGCCAAATTTACGGACTGCTAGGCGCGAATGGCGCCGGCAAAACCACTACCTTGCGCATGCTGGCCACCATCCTGGAGCCGACCAGCGGCACAGCCCTCGTGTGCGGCCACGACATCGTGGACCACCCCGAAAAGGTCCGCGCCGACGTCGGCTTCCTTTCCACCGCTACCGCCCTCTACCCGCGACTGACCGCACGAGAGCTGGTGCAATACTTTGGACGGCTCAACGGCCTGGATGATTCTGTCCTGAAAACCCGCGTCGATAAAATCTTCGACCGTCTGGATATGAATGGCTTTCGCGACCGCCGCTGCGACAAGTTATCCACCGGGATGAAACAGAAAACCTCAATCGCACGCACCTTGGTGCACGATCCGGCGGTGATGATTTTCGACGAACCCACGTTGGGGCTCGACATCATGACGGCCCGCACCATCACCGCGTTCATCCGTGAATGTCGCGATCTCGGCAAAACCGTGATCTTCTCGACGCACATCATGAGCGAGGTGGAAAAACTGTGCGACGTGATCGGCATCATCCAGAACGGGAAACTTCTGGCGGAAGGCTCGCTCCAACAGCTTCGCGAAAAATACGACGAGCAAGACCTTGAGGAAATCTTCGTCAAGGTGGTCGCGCCCCACTATGTCTCCTCGGAGGATCACTAGCATGTCGTTGCGCAATGTCGGCATCGTTTATCGCAAGGAGCTGACCGAAGCGCTCCGCGATCGTCGCACGCTCATTTCGTCGATTCTGATCCCGCTCTTCCTGTTTCCGGTGCTCACCTTCGGCATTGGCTATGCCTTTGTGGAGATCGCGGGCGAAGCCACCCGCGAACCTTCGAAGATCATGATCCTTGGCGGCGAGGACTCCCCGGACGTCGTGCAAGACCTCAAACAAGCCAGAAACCTTCGGGTTTTGCCGCGTTCGGCCGACTACGTGGATCTCATCTCGGACAAGAAGATCCGCGCCGCCGTCTTCGTTCCTCCAGGTTTTCAAGCCGGCGTGGCTCGTGGCCAGCATCCTGAAGTGAAGATCTATATTTTCAAGGATGACTTGAAATCCATGCTTAGCGCGAACCGCATCGAGAAACTCTTCACAGAATATCGCGACGCGATGGTGCGGAGCCGCCTCGCGTCCGAACATCTTCCGGAAACTCTGATGAAGCCATTCGATATCGAGCAGCAAAACGTCGTTTCCGATGAAAAGGTTGCCGGCGAGTCCTACGGTGGCTTGATCACCTACCTGGTCATTCTAATGTGCATGACTGGCGCGATGTACCCAGCCATGGACCTGACCGCCGGCGAAAAAGAGCGCGGCACCATGGAGACGATTCTTTCCAGTCCGATCGACCGGACGCATTTGGTCTTCGGAAAATTCCTAGTGGTTCTGACCGCGTCCCTGGCAACCGCTACGCTGTCCGTGATTTCCATGGGCGGCTCGTTCGCCATCCTCTCGCAGTTCGCAAGAGAGCAAAGCATGGGCGAGGGTTTCCCGATGTTGACCATGCACGCGAAAACTGTGTTTGCGGTGTTCGTAATGACGCTGCCGGTCGCCGTCCTGTTCTCCGCCGTGCTGATGACCATTTCTCTTTTCGCCAAAACGTTCAAAGAAGCACAGAGCTACCTGACACCCATGACCTTTATCGTGATCGTGCCGGCCATCGCCGCGGTCTTGCCCGGCATCGAGCTAACCTCGAAGCTCGCGCTGGTTCCCATTCTCAACGTGAGCCTGCTCTGCAAAGAGCTGGTCACCGGCACCTACCATTGGAATTACATTGCACTGATCTTTTTCTGCACCTGCCTCTACGCAGGCTTCGCACTTTTCCTGGCGGTGAAAATGTTTCAGCGCGAGTCCGTATTGTTTTCTTCGTAGCGGCAGAACGAACACCCCGACCGCGGGTGCCAGGAACTTCCGCGCGAATTTTGGCGTATCTCCCGTGTAAATGGGTCGCTCAATCCGATTCGTGCTGAAGCTCCTGATTGCCGCTCCGCTCATCGCCGCAATCGTCGGGTGGACCGTCGCGCCGTGGTTCCTTCATCCTGTGAGGCGATCGCTTACGCCAGAGATGATCCAGCAAGCGGGCATTGCTTTTGCGCAAAAGCACGCACAGTCCGAAGAGTTCGACGTGCGCGCCTCCGACGGCGCCATGCTTCGTGGCTGGAAGGTGCGTTCTGCGAAACCCACCGGGGATTGGGTGCTGCTGTTTCACGGCGTGGCCGACAATCGCATGGGTGTTCTAGAGCACGCTCTGGTGTTGATTGGCGCCGGCTACGACGTGGTCATGATGGATGCCCGCGCGCATGGCGCGAGCGAAGGCGCGATGGCCACGTACGGCTGGCTCGAACGCAACGACACACGTGCCATCGTCGAAGCGCTCGAAGGCGCCGAGCACCCGCGACACCTTTTCGCACTCGGTGAATCGATGGGTGCGGGCATCGCGCTGCAATCCGCCGCCGTCGAACCCCGTATCGAAGCAGTCGTGGCCGAAGCTTCGTTTGCGAATCTTCGCGAAGCCTCGTATGACTACGCAGGGCTTCGGCGCTATCCCTGGTTGGGAAAGACGCTTTTCGCTCCAGGAACCTGGACAATGATTTACCGCGCGGAGTCTTTGGCCAACCTTCCGGCATCCGAGGTCTCCCCGGAAAAAGCAGTCGCCATGCGTGCGTTTCCCGTTCTTCTGATCTGCGACGCCGCAGATGTAGCGCTGCCCTGTCGTCACACGAAAAGCATCTACGGCGCCGCACGAGGATCGAAGCAGATGTGGATCGTTCCCGGCGCATTCCACACCGCAGCCCTTGGTTACGAGCCGGTCGAATTCCGGCGGCGGGTGCTCGCGTTTTACAATTCGCTACGTTAAATTCGGGCTCGGAAAGGTAAAAACTGCCTGGCGACGGCGGCTTACGGGTTAGGGTCAATTGGGCAAGGAAAGATCACGTCACCCGCAACACCATCAGCACTCGATCGTCCTCATGTACCCCTCCGCGCGAGTGCAGATCCACCTCTTCCAGGATGCAGCGCAAAATTTCTTCAGGCTTTTGCGTGCGGAACTTTTTCACCGATTCCGCCAGCCTCTCGCGCGTGTATTCGTTGCCGTCGGCGTCCATCGCTTCGGTGATGCCGTCGGTACAAGCGACCAGCAAATCGCCCTGTCCCAGAGCTACGGATCCACAGTCGTAGGACGCGTCCGGAAGTAATCCCACGACCATGCCACCGGTTTCCAGCCACTCCTGACTGCCGTCGGCACGAATCACCACCGGCGGCACGTGCCCGGCGTTGACGTAACGCAGCTCGCGGCCTTCGTTTTCGACAAAGGCCATGAACATCGTCAGATATTTGGTGTTGCGGCCAGCTGTACGGGAAGCGCGAGCGCCTTCGAGGATTTTCTGGTTGATCGTCGCTGGCAATTTGTCGAGCGGCTCGGCATGGTCCGCAAGTGCGTGCAAAGTCGCTTGCACGTTGGCCATGACCAGCGCCGAGGCCGCGCCTTTGCCTTCCACGTCCGCGACGACCACCAGCAACGCTTCTTTTCCACCCGCTTGCACGGGAAGGAAATCGTAATAGTCGCCGCCAACCATCTGCGAAGCGCGGTGTGAAACACAAATCTCGATGCCCTTCCAAATTGGCGGCGCTTCGGGCAGGAATCCCGCCTGAATTTCGCGGGCGAGCGCCAGGTCACGCTCCATTTTTTCTTTCTCGATGCGCTCGCGGTGGAGTTGCGCTTTTTCGAGCGCCAGAGCCACATGCGCAGAAAGCGCGTCGAGAAACGCTTCATCCTCCGCGGTGAAAGCCTCAGCTTTATTTAAGAGTTCGAGCACGCCAATGACTACGCCGGACTCGTTGCGGATCGGCAGACCCATCACGCGCCGCGTGGTAAAGCCGAGTCGCCGGTCAAACTCCGGCTCAAAACGCGCATCTTCGTAGGCATTCTCGAGCCGCACCGCGGTTCCCTCGCGCGCTACCCATCCGGCGATGCCACGGTCAGCAGCAAAGCGGATGACGTGCTGGTCCAGTCCGAGTCCGACCAGGGACCACATCTCGCCGCGTTCGCGATCCATCAGAAACACGGTGCCGCGTTCGGCACCGGTCTGGCGCGTGGCGATTTGCAGAATGATGTGAATCAGCTCGCCGAGATCGAGCGTCGAATTCAGCCGCTTGGTGGCTTCCACGATGCAGGACAGCTCTTCCATCGCGCCGCGGCGTTCCGCAAGCGCCAGTACGACGGCTGCGAACCGTGCCAAAACGTCCAACTGCGCGCGTGCCACATCGGTCAGCGGCACCATTCCGCGAACTTCGAGCACGCGGATGCGAAAATCATCGCTACCCAGCGCTCCGGTCCACAGCGTTGCCTCCGTACCGCTATCGCGCCGGGATCCCGCCGCGCCCCCACCCTCGGCCGCCGGGGGCAGGCTACCGGCGTGCGCCCAAACCTCTGCCACGCCTTTATCGATTCGCCACAATCGCGCCCCGGCTATGTCAGGCTGCGCCATCGCGGCGTTGACAATGCGCGCAGCAATTTCATTCGTGGGAAAGCGCCCTTCCAGTTGGCGCAAACCCTGAGACAACTCCGGGAAGAGTTCCGGCGTGCCGCGGCGAGCAGAAGTTTCGCTCATGAGGAATTAGCGCCCCCTTGGGGACCACGATGGGATCGCGGCGCTGGTGCGTAAGCCTAGCAGGAGTGCGGCCCGGTTGGAAAGGCCGTTTGCCAGCGTCGTGTTGAGAGGAATGGAAGATGGTTAGTGTGCAACCCGCGGCTGTCCGGTTGGCCCCGGCAGGCGATTGCGCGTTTCCCAGTCTTGACTCAGACGCCGCACCGTTTCACGCAGACGCACCGCCAGCGCGGCGATCGTCTCCAATCTTTGTTGCCCCCCTTTTGGCAGCTGCCCGTCGTTTTTCCGACGAACTTCTGCGAGCAGCAGCTCAGCGTTGCCAAGGATTCCGGTCAGCGGATTGTTCATTTCGTGCCGCAGCAACTCCCCGAAGGCCTCCGACGTGGTATCTTCGGGCAAAATCGGCAGCAGTCGCGCTGCCGGGAACTTCGGCGCCTGCCGCAAGCGCTGTTGCACCAGGCCCAGGGCTACAACCAAACACCCGCCCCCGTTCCGCGGCACGAAGTCCGCAAGACCAGCGGTAACCAATGCCGCAAACTCGCCCTGATGACTCGCTCGGCCCATAACCACTACCGGTGCATAGGCCGACAGCGCGGATGCCGCAGATTCCAGCCGCACTCCCTGTCCCGGGTGCTCCCGCGACTCCGCCTCGATCGCTGTCTCCTCGAGGAGGATAACCGCAGGCGCTGCGTCAGCGACGATGCGGTGCGCGGCTTCCACGGTACTGACCGCCGCGACGCGCAGCCCCTCTTCGCCAGCTTCCAGGTCCTGGCGCACCGCCAAACACAGCGCTGCGTCGTCGCTGACCAATAAGATGGTTCGTTCCTGATTTTGTGTCATTCGTTTCCCTCGCTACCTACGTTGTCGCTGCGTTTGATCTTGCTTGCATCTCGCTCAAAGCTTCCTCCGGCCGCACATCTGCAAGTACACCGCGAACTTTCGCGGTGAGCTCCTCTACCCGGAAGGGTTTCGCCACGTGCGGCAGGTGGTGGCGTTCCAGAAATTCATGGGTGTGCGAGGAAAGCACATCTCCGGTAACGAACAGAAATCGTTTGCAAAGTGGATTCCCGGTGCTCGCCAGCGTTTCGTAAAAATGCTGCCCGTCCAGGCCAGGCATCTTCATATCGCAGATCACCAGGTCGTAAGATCCGGGGGTCGCCCGTTCGAGCGCCTCGCGGACGTCCAACAACGCGTCCACCTCAAATCCCTCGTCTTCCAGTACATCGCTGATCAGTCGTGCGACCGTCGGCTCGTCTTCGACGACAAGCACCCGAGTTCCACTCCACGGCGAAAGCCCCGGCGCCTCTGCCAGCCGCGAAACCTGCGACGCGGCTGGAGATCGCCGCAGCACCACGAGGTCGCGGTTCGCCCCACCGGTTGTGGACACGGCGGGCGCAACCGCTTGGTCACCGGGCGCGGCTGGGAACTCCACGTAAAAGGCTGCGCCGCCTTCCGGGGGACTGGACACCTTCACCTGACCGCCATGTTCACGTACCACACCGAGCACGATCGCCAGCCCCAGGCCCGTTCCAATACCGGCCGGCTTGGTGGTGAAAAATGGATCGAATATGCGCGACGCAATCGCCTTCGGAATTCCGGTGCCGTCATCGCTCACTTCCAGTTGCGCACGGCCGGAACTAGTGCATTTTGTGCGGAGCCGGATGGTGCCGCCCTTCCCGCGCAGCTCGATGGCTTGCCGCGCGTTGCCCACCAGATTCATCAGCACTTGTTGCAGTTGGCCGGCGTCGCCGATCACGAACGGTAGCGCCTCATCCAGATCCAGTTCGATGTTTACTTTGTCCGCCGCCAAGCTGATCTTTTGCAGATCAATCGTGCGCGCAACCAACTGATTCAGGGATACCTTGCGCCGTTCAGGGCGCGATTCCCGGAGGCTCATCAACAGCTGACGCACGATCGTAGCGGCGCGCTCCGCTTCTTGGAAAATCTGCCGGACCTCGTCCGATTGTCCCTCGGCCTGGCTTCGCAAGCACAATCGTTGCGCGTAACCGAGGATGCTCGTGAGGGGATTGCTCAATTCATGCGCCACTCGAGTCACCATCTGACCGAGCGCGGCGAGTCTCTCCATTTGCAGCGGCTTCGATTCGAATGAGCTACGCTCCGCCAACGGTTCAAGAGTTACCGCGGTGATGCTGCCGCCCGGCCGGATGCCGCTTAGCCGCACGCAACTTCCATTCCGCAGTTCCACCTCTGGCGAATCATCGCTGAGTCCGCCGTCGCCGGGTGAACTCGCCTCCAGGTGCGACAGCCAAGCCTCCACGCGTGGTTGTTCTCGTGCGTGAAACAATTCGATAAATCCTGCCTGCGGCGTTTGACCACCCTGGCGGACACGCGAACCCGATTGCCCTGTTTCACGACGCAACAACGCCTGAGCACCGCCGCTGAGCGCCACGATGGCCCCGCGCCCATTGACGAGTATCGTGGCCGCAGTGCTCACCTGCACTAGCGCCTGCTGTCGGTCTTCGTGCCGGCCAGCCTCCCTATTACGCTCTCTGAGAACCAGAGCCATGGTGGCAAGTCCCGCTCGTAACTCCAGACCTTCGTTGGCCGCATGCGAGGTAGACTCACGCCGGAACCCCGCTGCCAGCACGCCCATGCTTTCGCCAGCCGCTTCCAAACCGATCACTACCAATCGCGCCACATCTCCGCGCGGCCACACCGTGCCGGCTTCGATCCAGACAGTGACCGGGCCATGCACTTCTCGCGCTCGTTGGCAGACGTCGGCAAAGGGTCGGCTTCCGAGGGCGTGCAACCAAGCGGGATCGCCACTCTGCCACGAAAGTACTTTCGCGCTTATGTTCGAATACGGCTCTGCTATCCCTTTGGTGAAGTCAGCCGCACCCGCTTCCTCGAACGTGCGCAGCGATGCAAAAACTGCACCCAGCCCCTCACCGTTCATGCCGCTGTCCGTGCAGCTCTTCACCAGTTGCGTCAGAATCGCGTCGGTTGGGCCCGATTTTGCCAAGCCTTCGAGAAACTCTCTTGTTGCCGCAATGTCGGCCTGACGCTCCTGCGCCAGCCGCCGCTGTTCGTCCAGTTCGACCGCCAGCGACAGTTCCGCCGATACCGACTCTAGCAACCGGACCGGTAGCGCACCATGTCTCTTTCGTGAACCCGCGAGCAGCACGCCGCGCAAACGTCCGCGAATCGCGACGGGCACCCACGCCGCCTTCTGAATCTCTACCAACGCTCCGAGCAGCGTTTCGCCCGCTGCGCCATGCAGGTCTTGCTCCACGCTCTTTCCTTCGTTCAACAACGCCAGGGGAAGTGGAGCCTCCGGCGATAAGCTCTCCCATTCTGGCGGCGTCGTTTCGCCGTCGCGATCCGCGACAATTCCATGAAATACTGCGAATCCGCTCCCCGGTAACCGGTTCCTCCCTTCGCTTTCCATCCAAATCCCTATGCGATCCACTTTCGCGCTGGCCAAGAGAAATTGAACTGCTTGCTGGATCAGTTCGTGTCTCGCAATTCGTGTGACGTCGGTCTGTGTCACGCCTCGCGCCGTTACTCCCGGTCCGTCCCGTCTTTCGCTGAACCTCATGAACGCCTCACACCGCTTCGGGTCGCCGCCGCGAGCCGGAGCCCCCTGGGCTCGAGTCGCTTACACCACAGGTTCACGCACGAAGCGCTTGCCCACACGTCCCCTTGCACTGGCAGTTCCAATCCGATTACTTAACGATCATCTTTATAATCAGGTTCTTACAAGCGGTCAGGGAAGGATCTAAGCATGGTCATATCCCATGTCGAAACTCGATTGAAGCTTACGTTCCGAACTGGACTGTGGAGAGGGTTGCTGGGCGCAGCCAAGCGGACCAGAATTGACCGCCGGCAAAAGGAGGGTACGGAGATTGTCGAGGTTTTAATCCCACGCATCGATCTCGCCCTCGAGCGAATTTGATCTCGCCAGAATCTGGAGCAGGAACCTACTTCGACGCCGCCGGCCAATGAAGCGATCCTACTCAGGCTCATCGCCCTCTTACTGCGCTGCCGGCTCCATGTGATACTGCTTGAGCTTTCGGTACAACGTCGTCTTGCCAATTCCGAGGATCCGCGCCGCCGCCAGCTTGTCCCCGGTGGTCTGCCGCAAGGTGCGCAGGATCGCACGGCGCTCCAGTTCCTCTAGCGGCAGCAATTCGTCCTTTTCAGGCGCACGCTCACTGGTGGGATACTGCAAGCTCGACGGCAAGTCCCCGACGTGCAGGATAGGGCCTGAGCCCAACGCCACGGCGCGTTCGATAGCGTTCTCCAGTTCGCGTACGTTCCCCGGCCAGTCGTAGGAAATCAACCTGCGCATGGCGTCTTCCGAGATGGTCCGCGCCGGCCGTTGTGGGTCGCAAAATTTATCCAGAAACGAAGTTACCAGCAGCGGGATGTCGCTCTTGCGGTCGCGTAGCGCAGGCAGCGTGATCTGCACCACGTTCAGCCGGAAATACAGGTCTTGCCGGAAGTTCCCGCTCTTGATGCCAACCTCGAGGTCCCGGTTGGTGGCGGCGATGATCCGTACATCGATTCGTCGGCGTTCGGTCGAACCCACCGGCTTGACTTCGCGTTCCTGGAGCACCCGCAAAAGTTTCGACTGCAAGTCCACGGGCATTTCGCCAATTTCATCCAGAAATAATGTACCCCCGTTGGCCGCCTCGAGCAGCCCTTGCTTTCCATGCAGTGCCCCTGTGAAAGCGCCCTTGACGTAGCCGAAAAGCTCGGATTCGATCAGCGTGGGCACCAGCGACGAACAATCGACTGGCACGAAGGTACGGTCTTTGCGCGCCCCGGAATAGTGCACGCTGCGCGCCACCAATTCTTTTCCCGTGCCACTTTCTCCCAGAATCAGGACCGGATACTCATGCTGGCTGACCTTCTGAATCGTCTTGTAGACTCGCTGCATTCTTTCGGATACGCCGATAATGCCTCCGAACCCCGGCCGCGTGCGCAACTGTTCCCGCAACAATTGATTTTCCTGCTGGAGCTCGACAGCCCGCGAAGCGCGCTCCAATCGCGCGCGCAATTCTTCAACGCGGAACGGCTTTGTCACGTAGTCGATCGCACCCATCCGGGTCGCCGCCACGGCGGAATCGATTGTTCCGTATTGCGTTAAGACGATGACCGGCAGGTTAGGGTGCGTGTCATGAACTTGCTTCAACAGTTCCAGGCCGCTCGTGTGAGGTAGCATCAAATCCGTCAGCAAAATGTCGACCGCGGAATTCTCCAGAACTTCAATCGCCTCTTCCGCCGTGGCCACCATCGTTGCATTCATGCCCGTCAACTGCGCCACTTCTCCGCAAGCTTCGCGAATGGTCGGCTCGTCGTCCACGATCAGAATATTCATAGGCGCGGTTTCGCGCCGTACTACCACTTCTTCTCTCGTCGTGGCCATATCCGACCTCCATGTAGCTGTCACACGAGGGAATGCCTGCATCCCTGGTTCCATTTCAGAACTCCCGTGATACATTCACAAATCAGTATATTACCATTGTTGTACTCACTCTGCATCTCCCTTTTTGGGAACGGTTTCTTCCCCGGAGCCCCTCCCAAGGTCCATAAGCTTTCCACTCTGAATCGTTTGCAGAAACGGGACGCGCTTTCTGCCAAAGTCCGTTTTGGACTCCAGTTCGCCTGAACTTCGTGATTTCCCGCGACACACAAAGAACCGGGCCCTTCGAGGTTCTCTCGAAGGGCCCGGTTGCTATATATCCAGCTCGTGCTTTGGATTTCGCCGCGCACTGGTCTGAACTCCGATCGCGCGACGACTTCCCGGTTAGGTCTTATTAGTAGGTCGCGCCTTCCGGAACGAAGATGAATTCGACGCGGCGGTTTTCCTTCTCCGCGCCCTTCTCCGTGGAGGCTTGGCCCGTCCGCGTCGTGCTGCGCGACGCGTCGATGCCCTTCTCTCCCAAATAGGCCTTAGCCAGGTCCGCACGGCTCTGCGCCAACTTGGCGGCCTTTGGCTCTTTCGGGTCGGCATAGCCCACGATCACTACTTTGGCGTTGGGTTCATTCTTCAAGCGCAACGCCACGTCGTCGCCGACGCGCTTGCAAAGGTTGTCGAAGCGTGCCACGCCAGCCTTGGTGTAGCCGCATTCGCCGACCTTGGTCGCTTGTGGCGGCGGTGGCGGCTGTTGTACGTCGACGTTGGCTTGTCCGTCGGCCTTGTCGCCGCGCGAATCGGTTACCGAGCAATTCACTTTGTAACTGCCCGATTGCAGACCCGTCGAATCAAACGTTGCCGTTGGACCGTTTCCGGTGACCTGCCCGCCGGTCGCCGAATAGCTGTAGGTCAGATCCAGGTTATCCGGGCTGCTGGCGGTCGAAGTAATCGTCGACTTTTCTCCAGGAGCGATCGTGCTCGGGTTCGCCAAGCAGGAAATGGTTGGCGGGTGATGCGGCTTCTCTTGAACGGCAATGTCAGCGGTGCAGGAAGCGGTGCCGCCCTTCCCGTCGTCTACCTTGGCAGTGACCGTGTACGTTCCCACGGCCAAACCTGACGAGTTCCAGCGCGCATCCGGTCCGGTGCCCTCGACCGTGCCACCCGTTGCTGTATAGCTATAGTTCAACGGTAGGCTCGCGGGACTGCTGGCGGTCACATGAATCGCGGAAGGATCGTTCGAACCAGCAAACACCGAAGACGGGCTCGCGGAGCATGAAGCCGTCGGAGGTCCTGACGGTGGTGGCGGCGCCGATGGCGGGAAGCCCCAACGAATTACCAATCCAGTTCCAAGCCGAAGGTTGTTCTGACGTCCGCTCGGATTCAGGTTCACTCCATTTGCGTTGGTCATCAAATAGTCGATCTGCGCAAATCGCCACGCGATGTACTTGGTGAAAACGACGTCAACACCGCCGCCGGCGGCAAGTGCGAAGGAACTCTGCCTGGCGCCACCGGTAACCTGTCCGTCACCGCGGAAATCTCCAACCAAAAATTCAGCGAATGGAACGAAATGGTCACGCCGCAAGTTCAATCGCGGCCCGAATAGGAAGGTCTGAAATCCACCTTCGGCACTGCCGGTCGGGGTGCTTCTCGAAAATGAGTACGTACCGGCCTCGGCCGTCAGGCCCAGCCACTTGTTGGCGTTGTAGGTAAACGAACCCGTACCGCCATTGTTGTTCCACGAATTGAACCCGGTGCCCGGATCGAAATTAATATAGCTGTACATACCGGCGAGTTCGAACTTTGGGGTCAGTCTTCCCGGCGCACTATCGTCGTCGCTTGAAGACGCAGCTGGACCCGGAAACGGTGTCGCTCGCGGCGCGTCCGGCACCGCAAAGCTGCTCCGTGATGCCGTCGGAACCGCATTCGTTGGTCCCGCCGTAGTCGCTGCCGCCGCGTTGTCGCCCGGCGCTTTCGCACCGTCCGGCGACCCATCGGTTCTCTGCTGGGCCCATACTGGCAGCGCCAAAATCGCGCTCATCGCCACTGTTAGACACAACCTGCGCATCGTATCCTCCCGAACACACTTTCTTGGAAAATCATCTTGTTGTTCACGCGCCCACCGGGTTTCACCCCGCTGCTGCCGATGGACTGCGTCAGACGCGTGCAGCCTAACTTTGCTTCTTCCTGGACCCGGTCGACAAAACTCCCCAGCTCCTTGGTCCGTCACCTGGGGTTTACTTCACGAGAAAGTAGCAAAGCGCGGTGCCCATAGGGTATTCCACACTTCGTCACTTCCGCAAGCGTTTCCTCCAGGTTCCCGGTCTTTTCTGCTCGTGATTTTTTCCAATATGACGTCTGCTTGGCCCTCACCAGGTACACACCACACCCGCACTCGGAATCGTCATGGATTCGAACACGCAACCTGAACCGCAACGTCCCAGCTCGCTCGCCCTACGTCGTTCGCGGAAAACGCTCTAACGGACTAGCGAACAATTTTTTCTCGCAACAACTGCGCAACGCTTACCGCGAAGCCGAGTTCTTGTTCGCCGCGCCTTGGTTTGCGCTGGCGTTGAACACCGTCACTTCCACACGCCGGTTCTTCTCCCGGTCATCACGTGTCTTCTGATCGTTTACCGGCTTGTCTTTTCCCAGCCCCACAATCTGTATCCGAAAAACGGGCACATTGTGCTGCGCCACCAGGTACGTTTGCACCGCTTCTGCCCGCCGCCGGCTCAAATTCAAGTTGTATTCCGCCGGCCCGATCTTGTCGGTAAATCCTTGGATGGCGATGAAGTAGCGCTTCAGGTTTCCTACCTCGCCGCTCACCAATTGATCCAGCCGCTGTTTGCCGTCGTTGGTAAGCTCCGCCGAATTGAACTTGAACAGCACGGTGACGTCCCCGGCGGACTTGTAGTCATCAAGATTCGCGATTCGATCGTTCAATTCGCCGCGCAACTCTTCCTTCACTTGGTCCGATTTCTTCGACGCCGCGTCGGCCCTGCCTATGGCGTCACCCGCTCGTGCGTCGGCCGAAGTCGCCTTTTCGTCGGCAGCGCTGATCTTGGTTTCCGCTTCGTCCAGCTGTTTTTGCGTGTTTTGTTGCTTGTGATCGACCTCGCCAACTTTGGTATTTACCGGGTCGACGCGCTCGGCGACGTACCTCTTTGTGGCGCATCCTCCCAAAAGGACCACGCCAGCCAGCATCGTTACCTGCAATCGCTTCATCGCTTTCCTCCCTTACATATTTCGCTGTCCTTCGTCGGGTGCAGAAAGCCACCCGGGGACGCGGGCGAGGGCTGGTCACACTAGTCGCTACGTTAGGACACACTCAAAACTTAGATGTAGGAGAGGGGTACTTGGGTGGCAATTGGCTGCTAGAAATTCGGCCGATCCTCGGGCTGGCGGTGGTGAGCCGCCGCTCCCAAGCTGCTCCACCCCTTCCGCATTTCTCGAGTGACCGCGTCCTTCTGGTCACGTGCAGCATCTCAACCCCAGCAGCTTAAACCGCGCTGCCGCCGCCTCCCCGGGCGTCCATCGGAACCACCGAACGGCGCCGCAAACTTGCTGCTGATGCAGCGGAGACTTCAGGAGAGAAACGATGAAACTTGCAATTAGCGCAGCCCTGCTTGCCTTGCTCGTGGGCGCACCCGCCTATGCCCGGCAAGACCCCGAGCGGGAAAAAGAGAAGGCTCAGCAGGAAGAACGCAAGAAACAGGAACCCGACCGCAAGCAACCTGCGGAAAAAGAACGCGAAAAACCGCCCCAGGATAGAACCCAAGAAAAACAACCGCCACGCGACGTTCCCAGACAGGACAAGGAACAAACCGATCGCACCCGTCAAGCGGACAGACAACAGCAGCAGAACGAGAAACAGCAACAGCAAAACGAAAAAGATCGTGGCAAGCAGGATCGCGGAGCGCAAGAGCAGCAACAGCAAGCGCAACGCAATGGGCGCACGCGCGATGAACACAACAACGTGCAACCAGCGCAGCGTGAATCCGGCAACCGCAACGGCCGCCGCATTCGTGACGACGATTTCCGCGCTCACTTCGGACGCCAGCACGCCTTCCGCGTTTCGCGCCGCGATGATCGCCGCTTCAACTACGGCGGCTACTGGTTTGTGTACAACGAACCGTGGCCGGCAGAGTGGAACTATGACGATGACGTCTATGTGGACGAGGTCGACGGTGAGTACTACCTGATCGATCCGGTACACCCAGGCGTTCGTCTTGTCGTTGTCGTCGGGGATTGAATTCTCGGTGGTAAAGGGCCGGACGTCTCCGGCCTTTTGTTCTTGCTTCAGCAATCTCGGATCGCCCAAGCGTCGATTGCTGCAGTCCAAATTATGCCGCGGCCATTCGCGTGCAAACTCTACTACGAGTGATGAGGAGCGTCTTATGCCACTGTCCCGCAAGTTCACCACTTTGCTCTGCTGGCTCGCTTGCGCCTTCATGGCCGCTTCGCTGGGTTGTAACTCCAACGATCCTGACCAGCGCGCCCGCGACGAAAGAACCCGTGAAGAAGTCGCCAAAGCCACCGAGCGGGCAAAACCCGCAATCGAGGATGCGGGCAGAGAGCTCGGCAAAGCCGCTCACGAAGCTGCCGATGAAGCTCGCGCCGCCGCCGAAGGCGTCCGTGACGGCTGGACCACTGGCCAACACCCGCTTCTCGATCTCAACTCCGCTTCCGAAAGCCAACTCCTCGATCTTCCTGGCATCAACCGCCCCGCAGCGCGCAAAATTATTGCCGGCCGCCCTTACCGCGACAAACATGACCTGCTCGATAAAGGCATCCTCTCCGGCGCGACCTACCAAAGAATCCGCGACCAGGTGACCGCGAAATAGCGATAGCGCGCTGACCGACGATCTCGCGGCTCGTTCCGCAAACCCTCGCGTCGCTTCGCAAACGATCCGCCGTAGCAGCTTAAACGATCCACATATAACGAGTTCGCCCTATAGACCAGCAGATGCGACTCAAGGCATACTCTTACCGCAGCACCCTCGCGAGAATTCTCCCCGGCCGTAACGACCGCGAAGTCTGTCTCAAGGATGAAGGTACTCTCAAGGATTGCGATCGGAAATGTCTCTGAAACCATTTAACGGCTGGGATTATCTCCTCTGTGCCGTCGCGTACTTTCTAATCGGGATAGCAGCCGTACCGAAGATTGCCGTTTTGCTTTTCGGGCGCTAGTCTACCTGCAGCGATCATTGGCCCACATTTCCAGAAAGAAAAACGCACGATAAGCGGCTGGCCGTGGGTTATCTCCCGTCCGCGTTGCGGCCATGTCCGACATCAGCCGGGTAACGCCCTCCTGCACGGTGATTCCTCTCGAACCGACGCTAGCTTTCTTCACGAGCATTTTTGGGATTCCAAACTCCCGTCCGCGGTGGAAAGCTACGCCTACGTCCATCGCGAAACCGCGGGTTCCGCATTCTCGAGCAACACGGTCCCCGACCGAGCACCCCCTGGAAATCGCCGCTTCGCCCACTACGTCGACGTTCGCGACATCGATAGCCTCTACCCCGAACTCAAGCCCAAGCTCGACACTCCGCCCAAGGCGGATGTCCACGGAGCGTCAACCAGCCCTACGGCCAACGCGAGCTTCTCGTCCTCGCTCCCGACGGCAACTTAATCGTCTACGGCCAATCCATTCACGGTCCCGCCAACACCCCAGAGTCATGTTAGTGAAGGTGTGTTGGGCCGTCGCCCGAACGTTTCGACGCGCGTCCAGCGTATTAACCCGGCATTTAGATTTCCCCTGCTACCGTTGATGGCGTTCGAAATCGCTCGCTTGTACGCGCGCAGTGATTTCACGCGGGTCGTAGTCGCTGAATGATCTTCCAGGTCTCAAATGGGCACTCTCGCTTTTTTCCTGTTGCTTACGATAACGACGCCATTCCGGGTGCAATTCCCGTTTTTACAAACCGCGGCTCCGAAGGATTCGCCCCGCGCGGACAGCATGTCTGGCGAGCCCGGCCAAACGCCGGCACCATCCTCCCTCGCGATAAACGGCATCGTTCTCGATCCATCGGGCGCCGCCATTTCGGGCGCCCAGGTGACGTTGACGAGCGCTGGCGGGAACATCATTCGAAACGCTACGGCTGACAGCGCCGGCTCTTTTCGTTTTGAAAAGCTGGCGGCCGGCACCTATACGGTCACCGTGCAGGCCTCCGGCTTCCAAGACAAGAAGCAAACCATCGCTGTCCGCAAAGACCAGATGCCGGCCGTACGCATCGCCATGCTCATCGCCTCGCAAACCCAGGTCCTGACCGTCGGCGGACAAGACATCTCACCCGAGGTGAGCACCGACGTGGCCGAAAACCAGAACGCCAACAACATCGATCGCGACGCGCTGGATCGTGTTCCGGTGTTCGACCAGGACTACATCACCACCCTGTCTCGCTTTCTGGACGACAGCGCGATCGGCACGAACGGCGTCACCCTGGTGGTGAACGGTCTGGAAGCAAACGGACCGGGTGTGACGCCGTCCGCCGTGCAGGAAGTGAAAATCAACCAGAACCCCTACTCCGCGCTGTTTTCCCGGCCCGGACGGGCCAGACTCGAAATCGTCACCAAGGGTGGAACCTCGGAAATTCATGGCACCATAAATTTTCTGGTTCGCAATTCGGTCTTCGATGCTCGCAACACCTTCGCAGATCAAAAGCCGCCGGAGCAGCGCCAGTTCTACGAGGGCTCGCTCACTGGTCCGCTCGCCCGCAACAAAAAAACCACGTTTCTTCTTTCTCTCGACCAGGATTTCGACGACACACAGGCTTTTGTAAATGCGCAGAATCTCAGCGGGCCAATCCGCGAAAACGTGCCCGCGCCCATCCATCATTTTTTCGGCTCGGGCCGTGTCTTTCACGACTTCGACAACGGCGATCAATTTTGGATTGGCTATTCCTATGAGCACCAATCCTTCACCAATCAAAACGTCGGCGGCACAACCTTGCCCGAAGCCGCTTACAGCACGGTGCCTTTGGAACACGAGATCAACGTGAGCTATCGCCACCTCTTCTCGCCGAAATGGGTGAATCAGCTGCGTTTCCTGGTGGGCTATAACGACCAGCGCACCACCAGTGCGAACCCCGCACCTCAGATTATCGTCTCCGGCGCGTTCACCGGCGGCGGCGCGCAAGCCAATTTCGATCGCACCGAGAGCCACTTCGATGGCACCAACATCACTACCTATGCGAATGGTAGACACACCGTAAATTTCAGCCTGGAATCGCCGGACATCAGCCGCCGCGGTTTTGACGACTCCACGAACAGCGCTGGCACCTACACGTTCGCCAGCCTCGCAGCTTTTCAGCAGGGCCTGCCATCCGCGTATGTCCTGCAGAGCGGCCAGCCCCACGTGGCTTTCCTCGAGAAGGTTTTTGGCGCGTCGCTTCAGGACGATATTCGCTGGAAACCCAACGTTTCCTTCTCTGTAGGCTTGCGCTACTACTGGCAGAATTTCTTCCACGACGATTCGAATAACTTCGCTCCGCGCTTCGGTTTTGCCTACGCTCCCATCAAGAAAGGTAAGACCGTGATTCGCGGCGGTGCTGGAGTCTTTTACGATCGCACCGGTCCTCGCCCGATCTCGGACCTCCTGCACTACAACGGCGTAACTTTGCTTCGCTTTATCCCTATCGACCCTGTTTATCCCGAGACGCCGGCGTCCCTGGCGGGCGTCCCGACAAGTGTGGTTGTGCTCGACCCTCGTGCGCACATTCCCTACACCATCCAGTTCAGTATCGGCATCGAGCGTCAGGTGACTCCGAAAAGCACTTTGAGCGCCAGCTATGTAGGATCACGGGGCATCGATCTGTTTCGCTCCATCGACGCCAATGCGCCACCTCCGGGTGCCATCCTCCGTCGCAACCCGGACGTTGGACAACAGCGCCAGATACAATCCGACGGCTATCAAAAGAGCAACGCACTGGAGCTAACCTTCCGCGGAAAACCTTCAAAGTTCTTCAACGGGCAGGCGCAATACACTCTCAGCAAGACCTACAACAACACCAGCGGCATTACCTATTTTCCGGCGGATAGTTTCAACCCGGCCGCTGACTGGTCGCGCTCCGACAACGATCGCAGGCATAAATTCGATCTGCTGGGATCCATGCACCCTACAAAACTATTTTCCGTCGGAGCGGCCCTCTCGCTCTACTCTGGCAAGCCAGTCAACGTGACCACCGGAAGCGACGACAATCACGACGGCGTAGTAAACGATCGCCCATCGGGGCTCACGCGAAACACTCTGCACGGCCCCGGCTTGATTAATCTGGACCTCAACATCTCCCACGATTTCGTATTGTCCAAGAAATCAAAAGATGCGCGCACTCTCGCGGTTACACTCAACTCCTTCAACGTGCTCAATCATCAAAACGACGTGACCTTCGTCGGCGTCATTACTTCCCCATTCTTCGGCCGCCCAGTAGCTGCCTTGCCTCCGCGGCGCATGCAACTCAACCTCGAATACAAGTTCTAATCACGCGCGCACACTCGCCTACTCCGCCGTACGAAACCGCAAGTATTCAAAAACACTTGCACTTGTATCCTATCGTTCTAACATCTGCGTCTAGACGTTGCTGTCATCCTTCCCCGCTCCTTTGGAAGGAGATGCCATGAACGCGAATTACATCTGGATGCCCTTCTACGAAGCCGCTGTTCTCGAAACCGATCTCACCGTTTTGCCCAGCCGCATCGAAGCAGCGCAATACGCCATTGGGCAGCGGGTGATTAAACTCGCGATTGACGATGAAGAAAGACGCGCCATCGTTAAAACCCTGAACGCCCTGGCCATCCTCAAGCGCGAAGGGTCCAAAAACAGCGCCCCGACCCATCGCGCCCAGTCTAGTTCACCTCGGTAAGCCAGCAGGACCACCCAAGGTTCGCGCGCTCGACCGCACCTTCTGCCGGCCTGTGGCAAAACACCGCCCGCCTGTGCTCTTATACCCCAGCGCGCAGGCCGACGGCGCAAAGGAATCGCGATGACAGACTTTCCCAAATTTGAACTTACCGGCAATGTCGCACTGGTCACCGGCGCCGCCCGCGGTCTCGGCCGGGCGATCTGCTTGGCGCTGGCCCACGCCGGAGCCGACATCGCTCTCGGCTTGCGCGACATCCGCACCGGCGCTGAGCGTGCAGGAGAAATCGAAGCGATGGGCCGTCGCGCCCTTCCCCTCCAGATGGATGTCACCGACCTCGAGCAAGTCTCGCGGGCTGTTGCAAAAGCAGTCGCTCATTTCGGCAGGCTGGATGTCCTTGTCAACAATGCCGGCGGCGGATTCACCAATCTCGCGCTCGAGGTCACCGAGGAGGAATTCGATGCCACCGTCGCGATCAATTTCAAGGCTGCATTCTTTGCCTCCCAGGCCGCCGCGAAAATCATGAGTCGCCAGAACGGCGGTCGCATTATCAATATGAGTTCGCAAGCCGGATTCGCCGCGCTCCCCACCGAATCGGTTTACTGCGCCAGTAAAGCCGCCGTCTCACACCTTACGAAATGCCTCGCCGTCGAATGGGGCAAGCACAACATCACCGTGAATGCCGTAGCGCCCACGTTCATTTCCACGCCCGGTACCGAGGAAGCTCTATCCGATCCCGCGTTTCGCGCCGACGTGATCGAACGCATCGCCGGTTTGCATCGCATCGGCGAACCTATGGACGTAGCGGGCGCCGTGGTATTCCTGGCGTCACCGGCGGCGTCTCTTATCACCGGTCACACCATTCTCATTGATGGGGGTTGGACTGCCAGATAGTTCGCGCCATAATTGAATGCTGTTGGCGATTCCCCGCGCCGCCAAAACACCAGCCATGAACAAAATCACGGTACTCGACACCCATTGGGTTGGCCACCCGCGATCCATCGCCGCCGCTCTTCTCGAATCCGAAAATCATCTCGCTATCATCGATCCCGGGCCGGAATCCACGCTCGCCACGCTCCGCGAGCAACTCCGCGCCCGCAATATCTCCATCGCCGATCTCGACGCCATCCTTCTTACTCATATCCATCTCGATCACGCTGGCGCCACTGGCGCGCTCGTGCACGAAAATCCCGGGCTTTCCGTTTACGTCCACGCCAGCGGCGCACGTCACATGGCCGACCCGGCCAAGCTCCTCGCCAGCGCCGAGCGCTTGTGGGGTGACGAACTGAAGGTCCTGTTTGGCGAAACGCTGCCGGTCCCGCCGGAAAATCTCGAGATCCTGGAGGGCGCACAAACGCTAACGCTAGGCATCCGCAAACTCGACGTCGTATACACCCCCGGTCACGCCGGACACCACGTCAGCTATTTCGACGACGAAGAGGGCGTAGCCTTCGTGGGAGATACTACCGGAGTCCGCATCGAAAACGGGCCGTACATCCTACCCGCCACGCCACCGCCCGACATCGATCTAACTCTCTGGGATCAATCCTTCGCTGCGATTCTCGCCCGTCGCCCCGCGCGCTTGCTCCTCACGCACTATGGATATTCGGAGAATCCGGCCGAGCACATCGCCGAATTCCGCGAGCGCCTCCACCACTGGGCCGACGTCGCCGAACAAGCCCTCGCCTCGGCTAACGCAGATCCCGCCGCACAAGATTCCGAAGCACGCGACGCCGCGGCCATGAACATTTTCATCAAAAAGTCCCGCGCCGAAATGGATGAACAGCTCGGCCCGGTCGAAGCCGAACACCACGCTTTCACCGCCGCTGTGAACCTTAGCTTCCTGGGCCTCGCGCGTTACATCCGCAAGCGCACACCCGCACCCGATGTACTTGGAACGGTAAAGAAATGAATCGCTTGAGAACCTGTACCCGCCCTCTCTGGCCCTGAGCCTGGAGGGTCAGAGGGCGGGGTTAGAGGCAAGACAACTGTCGCAATCTGGGGTAGGCACGCTCGAAGCAAGAAGCGATTTGGAATTTCAAACGTGGAGCAATTGTCGATCAGGATTCAGGCGGGGCGGTGTTGATGGCGCTCTCTGTCGCAGGGTCTGCTGGGTTCTCCGGGGGCGCGCCACCATCGCTCTGGGCCGGCGTGGCTACGTCGCCCGGCAGACGTGCGGCACCGGCATCTTCGGGCGAAGATGCCGCCATCGACTCTAAACGGGCCGACAAGGCGTCGACGATGAGGTCGACGATTTTCTTGGCGCCGGAGCCGTCAGCATCCTTCTCGGGATTGTACTGCGCAACATCTAGTCCCAGCAGATTCTTGCTACGGGCGAATTCTCTCAACGCACCGCGAACATCGGCAAAACTCATTCCGCCGCTTGCCGGCACATTCACCGACGGAAAATCTTCCTGGCGGATGACATCCAGGTCGATATGCAGGACGAACTCGCGGCTGTCGGCATGTATCAGATTCAACGCTTCGGTTGCCGCAACGCTTGCACCCTTCGCGGCGATAGCTTCGGCGGAAACGTGGCGCAACGGAGACTTGCTCAAGAAATCCTGTTCGGGCGCATCGAGTCTGGTAATTCCGAACAGCGTGACGTCCGGTTCGCGCACCAGCGGCGTTTCGCCCCAGAAGCGCACCAGTTCCGGTGCCCCGCGGCCGATGATATGGGCAACGACCATGCCGTCAATGCGACCCGACGGAGTGGACGCAGGCGTGTTCAGATCGGCGTCGCGGTCAAACCACAGCAGGTTGATGTGCTTGTAGTAGCGGCGCGCTCCGGTAAGCAAGCCAATGGCTTGCGCACAATCACCACCCAGCACCAGGACCAGCGCTCCGCTCTTCACGGCGACTTCGGCGTGAACTTTCAAATCGTTGAGGCCGGCGACGATGGCAGGAAGATTCCGAGCGCGGCGATGCTCATCATCGTCGGCAAACAGCCGCGGAGCGCAATCGCCGTAGTCGGTCACTTCGAAGCCCGCGTTCTGCAGGCGCTCCGCAATTCCCGCGGCGCGCAAAGCAGCCGGAGCTTTCTCGGTGCCCGGCTGAAACCCGGCGGCGCTGGAGGGAGCGCCGATCAAGGCAATCTTCTTCGGCTGACGGGCGATTTTGACCGCCAAAGTTTGGCTCCTTGTGTTGTGTTTCCCAGCGTGCGGCGCCGGGCTACGACTTACTGCCTCCGCTCACCGTTTCTGCATCTCGAACGGCTCGACAACTGGCCCCTGGTCCCGCCAATTCCACAGCACAGCCAAATCAAATGTTATCTGCGCGGGGCGGCCGCGATGGTCGCCAGCTCCGGCGGCAGGGTGAAGCGCACGTCTTCGCGGATCAGATCGAGATCGCGTTGATCGGTGAATCCGATTTCCGCCAGGCGGTTACTCACTTGCTCAACGAGCACCTCAGGCGCGGACGCTCCAGCGGTCAGGCCGACCCGCTCGATGCCTTCGAGCCACTGCGGATCGATGTCCTTGGCCGAGTCGATGAGTTGCGCTTTTACGCCGCTGCGCTGGGCCACTTCCACAAGGCGGTTCGAGTTCGAACTGTTGGGCGAGCCGACGACAAGGATAAAGTCCACGTCTTTGGCTACCTGCTCGACGGCTTCCTGGCGATTTTGCGTGGCGTAGCAGATGTCATCGCTCGCAGGGCCTTTGATGGCCGGGAATTTCTGGCGAAGACGCGCCACGATTTCCTGGGTGTCGTAAAGACTGAGCGTCGTTTGCGTCAGGAATGACAGCTTGTCGGGCTCGGCGACTTCGAGCGCATCCACGGCGGCGACGGAATCGACCACGATCGTGCGGTCTGGCGCCTCACCGGAGGTGCCGACGATTTCCTGATGGTCGCGATGGCCGATCAGGATAATCGTGCGCTTTTCGCGGGCAAACTTGAGCGCCTCGAGGTGAACTTTGGTGACCAGGGGGCAGGTAGCGTCAATGACTTTGAGCGACCGTTCCTTGGCCTCGTCCCGCACCGTGGGAGGCACGCCGTGAGCGCTAAATACCAGTACGGCGCCGTGCGGCACATCGCCGATGGCTTCCACGAAAATGGCGCCGCGGCGGCGTAGCTGCTCTACTACATAGGTGTTATGCACGATTTCGTGGTGTACGTAGACGGGCGCGCCATAGGCTTCCAGCGCGAGCTCCACGATATCCACGGCGCGCACCACACCCGCGCAGAACCCTCGCGGTCTGATTCTTAGAAGCACTTTTCCATTCTTCTCGGTCGGCATCGTCATCCTAACGTATAGTTTCGCAAGAATCTATCATACCTCACTCTCGCGCCAGCGCCACTTTTGTGTGCAGCAGATCGTCGCGGGTGTGAGGGAACCTGCAAACAGAATCCACTATCCCCAGCCCATAGCCGAGCCGGGTTGCCGGAACACTTGCGGAGCAAGAGCATGGCTACGCCTGTGCAGAATCAGGGTGCAACCCTCAGAGCAGTGATGCAGTTCGCCAGGTATCGGCGGCGGCCTATTCGGTGACCAACAAAATCGCCCGTTTGCGTGCTGGAGGCGGAAAAACCGAATGGAGAGTCAGCCCGGCTCGGGTACCCACAAGCTCTTCCATTTTGGCGCTGGTCTAGATACACGAGGAAACGCAAACTGACAGCATGACTTTGGAACCTGCGCGCGGGCAGACCCCGCAACCGATACCGGAACCAATGAAAGTTGAACCGGTCACGCTCGAGGGCGCGCACGTGCGACTCGAGCCGCTGTCGCGCACTCACAGTCCGGGATTGTGCGAGGTGGGGCTCGAAGAAGAGTTGTGGCGATGGATTCCCACTCCGGTGCGGACGGTGGCCGACATGGCGGCCTACGTTGAACTGGCCCTGCGGGAACAAGCGGTCGGCGTGTCGCTCCCTTTTGCTCAGATTGAAAAGGCGACGGGGCGAGTGATGGGCAGCACCCGCTACATGAATATCGAGAAGGCCCATCATCGCGTGGAGATCGGCTGCACCTGGATCGGGCGCGAGTGGCAGCGGTCAGCGGTGAATACCGAGGCGAAATACTTGTTGCTGCGGCATGCGTTCGAAACGCTGGGGTGCATGCGCGTCGAATTGAAGACCGATTCCCTGAACGAGAAATCACGGGCGGCGATTCTGAGGATCGGGGCGAAGGAGGAAGGAATTTTCCGGAACCATATGATTACCTCAACTGGGCGAATCCGGCACACGGTCTATTTCAGCATCATGGATTCGGAATGGGCTGGCGTGAAGTCCGGACTTGAACGCAAGTTAGGCCGCTGACGCATCGAGAATTGACTCGTGATGAGCGATGGCGATCTGCAATGGCGACGGCGCGGTCGGGAACAAGAAATTCGGGCGAAGTGCCGCTAAATTCGCTACGATTCGAGTAGTGGAGCATTTGGTTGGAATTCCAACCAGAGCTGCCGTACGGGCATTTCGGCTACTTCATGTCGCGTATTTTGGCCACTACACCAGGACGGGGAATTGAATGGGACCCGAGGCCACTCGAGAAAAGCGGCGGAGCGAGCGGGTTAAGTTGAGTGTGCCCGTCATCGTGATGACCGAGACCTTGGAGCGCCAGCAAGCCCAGGAAGTGACCCACACGATCACCGTGAACGCGCACGGCGGGTTGTTCAAGTTGAGGATGGAATTGCTGGCCGGTCAGCCAATAATCCTCACGAATATGAAAACCAACGTCGAACAACACTGCCGCGTGGTGCGCGTAGAGCAGTTGCCCGGAATGGAATTTGGCGTGGCATTCGAATTTGAAATTGCCGCGCCGGAATTCTGGCCGGTGGAGCTTCCTCCTCCCGATTGGAAAGAGGTTCGGTCGGAATCCTGATTTCCTAGAAGCAAAACGACGGTAAAACTTCGCGGATTTGTGGTCATCTGCTATCCTCCCGGTCCATGGCATCGGTTAAAAATGAAGGGCCGGGGCTGACGCAAGCGTGGTGGTTTTTTCCTGCGCTAATTGCGGCCATTTATTTTGCGGCGCATATGGCCACCGCTACGCGTTACGGCTATTTTCGCGATGCGTTGTACTACCTCGCTTGCTCGGAACATCTCGATTGGGGATTCGTGGATCAGCCGCCGCTGATCGCGCTGATAGCGTGGATCGCGCGGCACACGCTGGGAACATCGCAGCGAGCGCTACTGGTGTGGCCGGCGCTCGCGGGTTGCGGCCGGATCCTGTTGACGGCGGCGTTCTCTCGCGAACTGGGGGCGCGGCGCTTTGGTACGGCATTGGCGGCGATGCTCGCGGCAACACCAGCCGTCTGGTACGTGATCGATCACCAGTTTGCGATGAATGCCCTTGAGCCGCTGTTTTGGACCGGCTGTGCCTACGCGCTACTGCGCATGATCAAAACGGAGAATCTCCGCTGGTGGCTGGCGTTCGGCGCGATCGCGGGATTGGGCCTGGAAAACAAGTATTCGATCGCGGTGTTTGCCTTTGCGCTGCTGGCGGGCCTGCTGCTGACGTCGCAGCGCAAATTGCTATTCACTCCGTGGCTGCTGGCGGGCGGCGGCGTCGCGCTACTGATTTTTCTGCCGAATCTCCTGTGGAACATCCAGCATCACTGGCCGTTTCTTGAACTAATGGGGAATATCCGGGCTTCTGGCCGGGACATTGTGCTGCCGCCTCCAGCCTTTCTTGGGCAACAAGTCCTGATCATGACGCCGCTGAGCTTGCCGTTCTGGCTTGCGGGATTGCTGTTCTACCTTTTCTCGCGGGACGCCAGGAGTTATCGCGCGTACGGGTGGGCATTCCTGATTACGATCGGCTTCTTTTTGCTGGCGCACGGCAAGAATTACTATTCGGCTCCGGCCTATCCGATTGTGCTGGCTGCCGGAGGCGTGGCCGCTGAAATTCTTTTGCGAGCGCGACGCTTCGAAGCGCGTCCTGCCCTGCGAAAGAGCCTGCAAGCGGCTTGCTTTGTGTGGTTGCTGCTGGGCATTGGGCCGATGTTGCCGGTTACGCTGCCGGTCCTGCCCGTGGACGCGTATTTGCGCTATCAGGAGCATTTACCGTTTGAAGTGCCGCGCTCGGAACGCGGGCACATCGGAGCGGCGTTGCCGCAGCACTATGCGGACGAATTTGGTTGGCCGGAAATGGTGGCGGCCGTGGCGCGAGTTTATCATTCGCTGCCGGAGGAAGAGCAGCACAAGACGGCCATCTTGACCGATAACTACGGGGAGGCCGGGGCGATCGATTTGTTTGGAGCGCAGTACGGTTTGCCGAAGGCCATCTGCCCGCATCAAAGCTATTTTTTATGGGGGCCCCGCGGGTATACCGGCGAGATCATGATTTTGGTTGGTTCGGCTCACATCGAAGAGGCCAGGCAGTTCTTCAAGTCCGTGGAACCAATGGCGGAGCTCGACAATCCCTACGCCATACCCAACGAAAACCGGCCGATTTTGCTGGGGCGCGAGCTGAAGCCGAGCTTGCAGAAGTTGTGGCCGCGACTAAAAAAGTGGAATTGAGAAGATTCGTAGGTTAGCTGTCGCGGCACCGCCCCTTTTACCGACCGCAACTATCCACACACTCTAGGGTTAAACAGAACGGGTCGTTGTGAATCCATTGGGAGGAAGTACGATGGCGTTCTGGTCCATTGCTAAAATGCCCCTTTCTAGGGTTAGAGTTTCGGTCGTGATCGCGGCAGCATGCTTGTGCGGCTTGGTCGCGGCCGGGTGCGACGATCATGTGCAAGTTACGCGCGACCCGGATGTTCGCATTGCCAGGGGTGCGACCTGGGCCTGGCAGCCGTTTGCGGAAGCTGTTAACGCCCGCGATTCGCGCCGGGTGATTTCGCGCGATAACCCGGGTCGCAGTGAGCCGGTCGCACGAGAGATGAGTGCGGAAAATCAAATCGTCCAGGACCGAGTAAAGGCAGCTATTCAACAATCCTTGACCGCGAAGGGATTGAAGGAGGTCAGCGATCCCGCAACCGCGGATTTCCTGGTCGACTATCACTTCGCCATAGAGCGCCGCAACGCGACGGTTCAGACCGTCTACCCGGGCGCTTATCCGGGACTCGTTTGCGGCCCCTACCGGTGCTGGGAAGGCTGGGGCTACGGACCCGCAGCGGTAGGCTACGAGCGCATTCACTTCCGCGAAGGGACGATGGTGTTCGATTTTACCCAGCAGGAGACGAAACATCTGGTGTATCGTGCCGTGGGCGAAAAACCCGTGCGGCGAGACACCTTCTCGCTGACACAGGATGAAATCAACGGCCTAGTGAATCATTTGCTCAAGGATCTGAAGGCGCGGAAGTAAGCCCGAAGAATCAGACCCACTCTTCAAAGGGGAAAAGGCTATGCGGCTGGTTCCCTTTTCCCTCCTGGCCAATCACCATGGTAGGCAACTAGGCCACACAACTAGGAGTTCAGAGCACTAAGGGAGCAGTCCGAATGCGGTTACGCTGCTCTGGGTGCCCACGTAGACTTTGCCATTCGCGACCATGGGCGTGATGAATTTGTTGCCAGAGAACTGGTCGCGGCCGTTGGCAGCCTGATTCGAGTTGTACAGTTCGGTGGCGAGATTGCTAGCGTCGTAAGCGTGCAGGACGCCGGTACCACCGTTTTCCACCACCCAGACGATCCCATTGGTCGCGCCGTTCGCGGAAATGCTCGGCGTGGCGCCCGGATAACCGAAGGTATGGGAGCTGTGGGAGGACGGAGAGGTCGCCAGTTTTCCGCTAACGATCGGAAAAGCCTTGATGGAATCGCCGACCGCGCCATAGTATACGGCGCCGTTAAAGTAGCTGGGTTTCGCCCACACGCCGCCAGAAAGTTGCCCGTTGATCTGCTGGTAAATGTTGTCCTGGCTGGCGTTGAATTTACCCATATTGTCCCGGTCGACGACGTAAATGTTCGCGTCTTTTCCGGAGCCCACCGCCAGGTGGCGCGTGTTTCCGCCCCCGTCCACTACGTCAGGAAGCAGCAGCGGCCCGCCGCTTCCGAAATCAGTGTCGGCATTGGATTCGGAAACGGTATTCAGCGGCGTGAAGTAGTCAAGCAGCGTTAGCGGAATGGATGAAGATATTTTGGCGAAGCAGTTGCCGCAATTCTTATTCGCGGGGAATCCTTGGCCGTCGAGCGTAGTGCCGAAGTCGCCGTTGCCGATAATGAAGTAAATGTTGCCGGAAGCGTCCGCGGCGGGCGCGGTGCCCGCCATCCAGATGCCACCTTCGTTGCCGTTCGGAACCAGGTCTACGACGCTAAGCTGATGCAATGTGTCGGCACTGTACGACATCACCCACGAAGTATACGGACCAGCATCGCAGTGTGATCCCCATGTGGTGTAAATCGTGCCCCCAATCTGCAGCAGGCCGGGGCGCTCGTTGTATTGCTTGGGATCAAACACCACGTTCCCGCCCGAGCTATTCGCGCCACTACCTGGGTAGCTGGCAGCGATTGTAGTCGGACCGCCGAATAGTTCGGCGCCGGTGGCCAGATCGAGCGCGTGGATGCGGTGAATATAGCTCCCGCCGGAAGTCTTCGACACGGCAATCAGGTAAATGGCGTTGCGCGTGCGATCGATGACCGGCGTGGAGGTGATGCCGATTTCCGGAGTCACCTGGCCGCAGCCGCGGTCATCGCTCGAAGTCTCCCCCGACGCCAGCATGGAGCGTTGCCACAAGATTGTGCTGGTGTTGCCGATGACACTGTCGGCGTCGAACCCGTACACGGAGTCGTGCTCGGTCACCACGTAGAGTACGTTTTTCGTCCCCTTGTTCGGGATGGCGACGTTGGAAAGATAGAGCGGCTGCGCGTCCACATGCCCATCGACGCCAAAGGAGCCGAGCTTTCCGAATTTCGTTTGATTGACGTTGGCGCGAGTGAGCGTTGTCTCGTTGACGTTTTGTCCGGTGCGCAGGTTGTCGTAGTGATAGGTCGTGACATCGACGCCGGAAGGCGGCGTGGCGACGGGATTCACGGTGAGCGTCGCGGAATTGCTCGTCGCACTACCAGCGGAGTTCGTGACCACGACGTCCAACGCGGAGCCGGTATCGCCGGCGACGGTTGCTGGCGTCGAGTACGTCGCTGACGTGGCGCCGCTGATATTCGCGCCATTTTTCTGCCATTGGTAGGTGGGCGCAGGTGTGCCCGTGGCAACCACACGGAACGTCGCAGCCTGTCCGACGTTGACGGTCTGATTCGCGGGCTGGGTGGTAATTTTCGGAGCGGCCGTGGCTGCGGAGGAAACCGTTAGCGTCGCCGGATTGCTGGTTGCACTGCCGTTCGTGTTGGTGACGACCACGCGAAATTGCGAACCGTTGTCTGACGATGCTGTGGCAGGAGTCGTGTAGCTGGACGAAGTAGCACCCGTGATGTTCGCGGTATTCTTCTGCCATTGGTAGGTCAGCGGAGTTGCTCCCGCCGCGGTCACGCTAAAAGTCCCAGTTTGTCCCGGCGTCACGCTTTGGCTTGCCGGCTGCGCCGTAATGGCTGGGGCCGCCGACGCAACACTGACGGTGAGCATGACTGCGGAGCTCGTGGCGTTTCCGGCGGAATTGCTGACGACCACGTCAAATTTCGCGCCGTTGTCGGCGGCGGTTGTTGCGGGCGTCGAATAGTTGGCGTGGCTCGCGTTCGCAATGTTGACGCCGTTCTTCCGCCATTGATAAGCCAATGGCGCGGTGCCCGCAGCGGCGACAACGAAAGTCGCGCTTTGCCCCAGAGTGACGTTCTGGTTTGCAGGCTGTGTAGTGATGGAAGCCGCCGTCGGACCCGAATTATTACCATTGTTGGAGCTCACCACTCCGGCGCAGCCCGTAGCCGTAAGGGTTGCGAGCAGCACTGCACACAAAAATATCACCTGGCTGGCACAAGCTGATCGGCGCACTCTAAGGCCCCCGCGGGATTCGCCGCATTCGGTTTGGGGCCGAAGGCGCGTATCCCATTGAAAAATATGAATGTGTGCCAGACAACAAGCTGCGGCACGGTCTTGCACGCTTTCAAGCTAGACGGCGAGAGCGAAATTTACATCTGGCCCGGGGGACAGTTGTAGACCACTGACCTTTACGCGCTCGGCACAATGCAATTCCCTGTGAATTCCTGGCCCAGGTCCAGGATTGCCGTTTGCCACGTAGCGATTCTTCGCCGCGACGCAAGACCAGCCATTTAAGCGGAATTGTTTAATCGGAGGACGCCGGAACCGTCTCCGGGGCTGCGCTGCGCCGTTCTTGCCACGGCCCTCTCCTTCCTTCTATCCTCGGTAACTCTATGCTCCTGGAAAATAAGGTTGCGCTCGTCACTGGTTCTGGCCGCGGTATTGGCCGCGCGATCGCTCGGCTGTTTGCCAACGAAGGTGCCGCGGTCTTTCTAACGGCGCGCACGCATACAGAGCTTGCCGCCACAACCGCGGAAATCAATGCGGCTTCGCTTAACCACGAAACCGCGGGGTTCGTCACCGCGGACCTGACGCGTGAATCCGACTGCGTGCGCGCGGTCGCGGCGACACGCGAAAAATTCGGGCGCATCGATGTTCTCGTCAACAACGCCGGACACTACGGCCCCGTCCTCCCCGTCGAGGAATATCCACTAGCCGAATTCGACGGCGTGATTTCCGTGCACCTGCGCGCCGCGTTTTTGCTGAGCAAACTGGTGCTGCCGGAAATGTATGAACGCGAATCGGGCGTGATCCTCAATATTTCCAGTCTCTCCGCGAAATCCGCGTTTGGATGGGGCTCCGCTTATGCTGCGGCTAAAGCGGGCATACTGGGACTAACACGCGTGACCGCTGCCGAAGCCGCTCGCAAAGGCGTACGCGTAAACGCCCTCTGCCCGGGCCCCGTCACCGAGACCGTCATGTCTAAGGAACTCGGCGCCACCCTCGCAAGAAAACTGGGTGTCAGCGAGGAAGAACAATTGGCAGGATTTCTGAGTACGTTGCTGCAAGGCCGGGCACAGACCGCGGACGAAATCGCCCGCGCCGCTCTCTTTCTTTGCTCCGACCAATCCACCGCCATCACCGGCCAGTCCATTAACGTCGACGGCGGCGCAGCCTTCTTCTAACGCCGCGCCAGCTGGTTTCCGCCCTTTGCCTTTCGTTGACTTGGTCGGCGTGTAACCCCTAGAATCCTGTCAACGCTTTCACTGGATTTACCATGCTCGGGCAGACCATTTCGCACTACCAGGTCACCCAAAAATTGGGTGCCGGAGGCATGGGCGTCGTCTATAAAGCCGTCGACCTCAAGCTAGAGCGCACCGTCGCGCTCAAGTTCCTTCCTCCCGATATTGCCGTCAGCGACATCGACCGGGAACGGTTGGTTCGCGAAGCGCGCTCCGCTTCGACCCTCGACCACCCCAACATTGGCGTCATTCACGGGCTGGAAGAGTCCGACGACCATCAGTTCTTCATCGTCATGGGCTATTACGAAGGCGAGACGCTGTCGCAGAAGCTCACGCAGGGCGTCGTAGCGTCCCGGGAAGCGCTCGCTCTCGCGATCCAGATCGCCCAGGGCCTGAGCGCGGCGCACTCTCACAACATCGTTCATCGCGACATCAAACCCTCCAATATCATCATCAGCAACGACGGCCTCGTTAAGATCGTCGACTTCGGGCTGGCCCGCGTCGTGGCCTCCGCGAGCGCCACACAATCCATCTCCTTGACGGGCACGCTGCCCTACATGGCTCCCGAGCAAATCCTCGGCGAGCCCGTTGACCAGCGCTCCGACGTGTGGGCACTCGGTGTGATTCTCGTGCAGATGCTTACCGGGAGTCACCCGTTTGTGCGCCCCAACACGGCGGCAATGACCTTCGCCATCCTGAACCAGCCGCCGGCGGCCCTCGACGCGGTGCCGGAAGTCGTGCGACCGTTGCTCTATCGGACCCTTTCCAAGAAACCCGAACATCGGCAGGCCAACGCCGCGGAGCTGCTGAAGGATCTGGAATCGGCCCGCGCCCAGCTCACCTCCACCCCTCCTCTCTTGGAAGAACCGACCGTCACGCGCAGCCTCAGCCCGCGCGAATTAAAAAAGATTGTCGAGAATGCATCGACACCACGCTGGAATCAAGGCCCAGCTCGGTGGATGACGCGGGCCGCGCTGGTCGCGCTGGTACTTGTCATCCTTCTCGCGGGAATTCTGTTCTTGCCGCCCGTGCGTGAACACCTCGCCGGACTGGTTTACGCCAGCACCGAAAAGCACATCGCCGTCCTGCCATTTGAAAGCGTAGGCAACGATCCGGATTTCAGCCTGGTTGCCAATGGTTTCAGCGATTCGCTCACGAACGAACTTTCGAATCTCGATGCCGCACAGAAATCTCTGTGGGTAGTTCCGGCTAGTGAAGTTCGAACTCACAAGATCGCCGACGCGCCATCCGCGTATCGCATCCTCGGCGCCACCATGGTTGTCCAGGGACACGTTCAACGAAAAGGGCAAGTTGTGTACGCCACGGCTGTGCTTATTGATGCAAAACGCCTCCGCCAAATCGGATCGGTCCAGGTCCAAAACGACACAGGTGACCTTGCCGCCCTGGAAAATGATGCCGTCACCCATCTGGCACGATTGATGAAGATCAAAGTGTCGGAAGGTACGCTCGCACGCGATGGCAGCGCCCCGCCCGATTCTTACGAGTCTTACCTGAAGGCCCTGGGCTACATGCAGCGTTATGACAAACCCGGGAATCTCGATCTGGCGATATCCGCGCTGAGCGCCACTGTGCAAAAGAATTCTGGTTTCGCGCTGGGGTACGCCACGCTTGGCGAAGCATATCGACTCAAATTCCAGATGGATCATCATCCCGCGTGGATCGCCGAGGCCACCGCCAATTGTGAAAAGGCCACGCAAATTGATGACCGGCTACCGGTTGCGCATGTCACCTTGGGCCGCTTGAACGCCACGCTCGGCAAAGACGACATCGCCCTCCGCGAATTCCAGAAGGCGCTCAATATCGATCCACGCAATGCCGATGCTCTGGTCGGAATGGCCACAGTGTCGGAGCATGCCGGAAGAATCGCCGACGCCGAGGCCACTTATAAGCGCGCGATAAGCCTGCGGCCGGATTACTGGGACGGCTACAGTATTCTGGCCGATTTCTACGACCGGCAGAAGCGCCCGCAGGACTCCATCGCGCAATATCGGCGAATCCTCGAACTGACACCCGACAATCCTACGGCTTACAACGATCTGGGGGTCGTGTACATGGAAATGCCCGACGCCAAGTCCGCGGCGGCCGCCGAAGCGGCATTTCAAAAATCACTTCAACTCGCTCCCAACTACCAGGCGTATGCAAACTTGGGGTGGCTTTACATCGGCCAGAAGCGTTATGCCGAAGGCGCAGCCGCGACCCAAAAAGCTCTGGACCTGAACGACAAAGACTGGCGGGTGTGGGCTAATTTGCTGCTCGCTTGCACCTGGCTCAAAGACGAAGCAAAAATTCGCACCGTGCGGGCCAAAACAATCAGCGCTCTAGAGCAATACGCTCTTCTGGATTCGAAAGAAGCGTCGGTCCAGTCCATGCTGAGCACGTTTTATGGGGAAGATAAGCTTCGACAGAAAGCGATCTCTCATGCAAATGCGGCGCTCGCGCTGGCTCCCAAAGACCCGGGAATTCTCGCGGATGTAGCTGAGACGTATGATTACCTTGGTGAGCGGCGCCGAGCGATCCAGTACGCCGAAGACAGCCTCAAACAGGGCTATACCCTGGATGATCTCAAAGAGCGGCCTGCGCTCCTGCCCTTGCTGGCCGACCCGAATTTCCGTTCCCACGGAAGGTAGTTCAAATTCGAAAAGGAGATACCCGCCATGCCCTCAAGTTCAGCCGCAAAGGCCAAGATCAAGTTCCCTGCCCGTTCTGCAACGATCAAAATACACGATCGGTACCCCGATCCCAGCGGTCTGGTACTGGTGTTGGCAGGCATCGGAAAAATCCACTTCAAGAACGAAGATGGCAAGGAATACCGTGTTCTGATTTGGAGTAAGGGTTCCGAAGAAAAGTTCGGCATTGAGTTTGTGCTGCCACCGCACGGTGCAATCACGCTCACTGCGCGAATTGATGAGGAGCTTCACTACAAGGTGCTCGACAAAACCGGCACTGTGGCCACGGGGCACGGAGGCGGACCGATTAAGTCGGTAACCGAAGCGATTGAGCTTGGCCATGGGGGCGGGCCGATTAAATAAGTTTCAGCGCGTCAAGGTTCGCGGCTCCCCGCTGCTGCCGCGCCTCGCGGATCTAAGTTTCCGTCCCCGGAAGAGCAGTGCATTCGAAAGGAGAATCAGCCATGGCGACGGCGGTAGCAAAGGCCAAAGTGAAGAACCTGCCGAAATCCGCAACCATAAAGATCAAGGATCAAAACCCAACGCCTTCCGGCGAGGTGGAAGTGCTGCCGGACGTCGGCCGAGTGTACTTCAAGAATGAAGATGATAAGGAATATCGGATACGCCTGTGGAGGGTGGGCTCAGAGCCGAATATTGGCATTGAGCTGGTGCTCCCGCCGGAAGGCACGATCAGCATCGTGATCCGAAAGGAGGATGAGTTCAACTATACGATTATGAGTAAGACCGGAATTATGGACAATGGACACGGCGGCGGTCCAATCAAGAATTGATCGCTAGACGTCCAAGAAAATAGCGCGCGTGGTCCCGGACCGCAGGGCAAGCTGACCGCCACCCAGGATCGCCCTCCTCCAACGGGAGGCTTTCGGCTCGCGACTGCTCGAACTTCAAAGCCTGGAAATGTGTGCTTCGCGAGTCTGTCCAGCGCGTTCTCCGCCGGCGCCCGAACAATGAGCCAGGTACCTGACCGTGCCGCGCTGCACCTACGCCGATTTCTGGTCGTAGCCTAGCGCAACTCGTTCTTGTAGACGGTTCCGCCCTTCATCACGAACCTCACGCGCTCCACTTCGCTGATGTCCTTCAACGGATCGCCGCTCACGGCCACAATGTCCGCCCACTTCCCGGCCTCCACCGCTCCCATTTTGTCGCCCCATCCGAGCAGTTCAGCAGGCACAACCGTTCCCGACCGAATCGCCTGCATCGGCGTCATGCCGTAATCGACGTAATATTCGAACTCCTTCGCTTGGTTCAATTCTCTCCAGTCGAACCCGCCCGCATCAGTTCCCAGCGCGATTTTCACACCTTTCTTCAATGCCTTCTGGAACGCCACCTTTTCCAGATCTACCATCTTTGTCCAATTCCCGCCGCGTCCCGGAGCCACGTACGCGCCCACGGTTATCGTCGGACACCAGTACACGCCCTTCTTCACCACTTCGTCGATGAGCGCATCCGTCAGCCCGTCCCCATGCTCAATGGTGTCCACCCCCGCACGCAACGCCGCGGCAATGCCATCGCTACCGATAGTGTGCGCAGCGACTTTCTTTCCGAGCCGGTGCGTCTCATCCACGATGGCCTTTGCTTCTTCGTCCCTGAAATTCACCATGCTGTGCAGCACGCCGTCTGCCTCAAAATGATACTTCCGGTCGGAGTAATACTTGATCCAGTCGGCCCCGTACATCACCTGTTCGCGCACCGCCTTTCTCGCGCCCTCGACGCCATCCACGTACTGCACGCCGGTCGGCACTTTCAGCTCCCACGAGTAGCCCAGCAGTGGATACATCCCCGTCGGCGTCATCGCCCGCGTTGCCACCTGCATCCGCGGTCCCGGGACTTCGCCATTCGCGATCGCGGTTTTTACATCCACATCCGAATACATCGCGCCTTCGGTCTCCAGGTCGCGTATGGTCGTGAATCCATGCTCCAAGGCGATTCGCGCGTTGCGCGCACCCAAAATCGCGCGGTACGGGATCGACTCCTTCAGCAGTTGAGCATCGTAATCCTCTGCGGTGATATCCCCGTTCAACAACACATGGGTATGCACGTCCACAAACCCAGGCATCACCGTGGCCTTCGACAAGTCAAGTGTCTCCACCCCCGCTGGCGCGCTACCTCCAGCCGTCACCGAGGTGATCTTGTCGCCCTCGATCACAATCAGGGCGTTCGCCACCGGCGAATCGCTCTTGCCATCGATTAGTTTCCCGGCTCGTATCGCGATCTTTTTAGGTGCCGCTTCGTTGTCTTTTGCTTGTCCGAACAGCGCTGACCCCGCCTCTGTCCAGATTGCGAATCCAACCACCAAGGTGACCACCAACGCGAATATCTTCCGCCACCTTTTCATCTTTGCCCCCTGACGGCTGCAAAGAGTAGCACAGCCACACTCAGCAGGTGCCCGGGCCCCACGGCTTTTGTCTGTGTAGGGGGCCGGCCCCCACTCTTTGCAGCGCCCTCCTCCGGCGCCACAAAAAAAAGGGCCAACCGGTCTCAAGTCCGGTTAGCCCTTGCTTGATTCGACTTGCCACAGGTCGAGGCGACTTCACCCCGGTCTGTGTGTGCCCTGCAAAGCTACAAAATCTGCTTCCAACTGCGTGCGACCTGAAGCGCCGCCGTCTGGCTAGGTCAGTTTACTGCGCTGCGGCAGAACCCGGTCGTCGTAACGGCCGGCGAGCCAGGTCTTCCACCACAGATACGCCCTGCTTCGCCAACGTAACCACCGGATGACCGCTTTCTGCGACGCGCTCCACCGCCACGGCCCAACCCTTCTGCAACATATAAACGCTCGCAATCACGACCCCGAAGACTGCGAAAACCGCCGCAAACAACGCGAATGCCGCCAGCAACTCCCGCACGAAGTACAGCTGCAGCGCTCCCGCAACCCCCAAGAACCACCACAACCACTTCCGGCTGTTGTCTTTGGTTTTCATCGCTTGGCCTCGGTCCCCTTACCTATTCCCTCAAGAAACCCGCCGGCGCTCTTGATTGAATTCCGCCAGCTCTCGGATGCGCTGACCTGTACACTGGTCTTGGTCACCGCCTTACCTGTACCATTTGACACGAAGGGGAAACCGAATGCGATGGTACACAAGGCACATTTTGCTTCTTAAACGACTGTCCTAGTACGCCTCAGGTCTAGATTGGAACGGTCTATCTAGCTGATAAAAATGTGGTTAATGCGATAGTCAGCTTCGAAGGATCTTCGTACAGCATTCGCCTGACCCCTGTGGAAAACCCTGAACCTCCGATCAGGTGCTGGCGCTTCGATGGCAGCGCCATCAGCCCGACCCTCAGTTGCCCCCGATTTGAGCTTAGGTTGGGCATCGCCCGAGCATCGATGACCCTCGATCCCAGTCCCCAAGCCTTCCGGATCGCGAATGGACCGCGAACAGGCGGCGGCAATGCTTCGGAACTAATTGAAAAACATAGGTTTAACCGTACGACAGGTGAGTTACGAAGGCAGGCGGGGGGCTGCCTGAGGAAGGCAACCTGGATTGTTAGTTTCCCTTAAGCGCGTAGCCCACATCAAACGGCAACTTGCCGTCGACCCGCAGCACTTTCACTGAACTGTTGATCGAGTACACGTCCACGATTCCCACAGCCCCCGGTGTCGCTTCCACGGTCCGCAGTAGGTCCACATCGCTGTCCACGATCTTGATCAGTGTCCGCGATTCATTCAGTTTCGCCAAAGCCGCTTTCAAGTCTGCAGGGGGCATCCCGAACAGCTTCTGGATCGCCGGATGCATTTCCGGCGCTCCGGGGTCTGTCATCACCAGTGTGAAACTCTTTCCGTCCACCCACGTTTTCTGCGTGCCCTTGCACAATTTCATGAGTTCCGACAACTGCACGTCCTGCAACCTGCTTCCCGCCGACATCACCACTGCGATGGTCTTTACGGCCGGAAACGCCGGCAGCGAAAGCAGCAGCGTCAAAAGCGAAGCGGCTGTAAAGCAGAGCCGCTGGACCCGTCGTGTCTTTCCGTTCATGATTCCCAAATCACCTTTCACAGAATCATCTGGAGTATCAGCGGTGGGGCAAACCCGCACAAGTATGCGTTTCGCACGTTGTGTCTAACCGTGCGCCTGCCGCTGTTTTGTGGCCAATTCATCAATCTCCTGCACCACAGCGCACACCTGTCCGTGAGGCCAGTATCGGGCGGAGGCACACGGGCGATACGGTGTCTTCTGGGTCATCCGTGTTCCTACTTCTGATCAGGAGCGTATTCATGAACCGCGTTACCGTGTGCCGTTCGTTGCTGGCTTTGCCTTTGCTCCTCGCAACGAACACCTGCGCACAGCAGCCTCCCGCCAGCCATGTCACCGAGGCCTCCAGCAAAGAATCCGTGCCCGCTGCAACGCCTATAGCTCCGATCGGCCAGCGCCAGCTCTTCGGCAGCCTGCCGGTGGCCACGAAATCCGACGACGCCCGCAAGCTTCTCGAGAAGGCCATCGACCAGTACGAAAACGTGCTCCTGGAAATGTCCGTATCGAACGCACACCAGGCCGCCACTAAGGATCCCCACTTTGCCCTCGCCTTCGCGGTATGGTCTTACGCGGCCAATCGCACCCAGCCTAATGCGGAAGCCCTCAAGCACGCCAAAGCTCTGGCGTCCAAGGCCTCCCCGGATGAGCAACTCCTCGTGAACTGGTTGGTCGATGTCCAACAGGGCGACAACCTCTCCGCCATCGGTGCGATGAATGATCTCCTCGTCCGCTTTCCGAACGACAAGCACGTCCTGTACCTCACGTCGGAGTGGCTTTATATGCAGCAGGACTACGGCCGCGCCCGCAAGATGATGGAGAAGATTCTGGACATCGATCCCAATTTTCCTCCTGCGCTGAATATGCTGGGCTATTCCTACATCGAGACCGGCGACCCCGATCCGGCCAAAGCCGTCAATTTTCTGCAACGCTACGCAACTCTGGAACCCAACCAGCCCAACCCTCAGGACTCGCTCGGCGAAGTTCTCCGCTATGCCGGCGACGATGAGGGCTCCCTCGAACACTACGCCGCCGCGCTCAAGATCATCACCAATTTCTACAGCTCGCAGCTTGGCATTGGCGATACCCGCACGCTCATGGGTGACTACGCGGGCGCCCGCTCCGCCTATGACAAGGTTGGCGCTTCGGCCACCAACTCACGTGACCGCCTGCATGTTCAATTTCAAAAGGCCATGGTCTCCTTCTGGGAGGGTCAGCCGGAAAGCGGTCGCAAGGCTTTGGATTCTGTTCTCGAACAAGCCCGGCGCCAGAAAGAACCCTACGCGCAGTTCGAAATCGGGTTCGGCCGCGCACAACTTGCCCCCGACGCGGCCAGCGAACTCGAGCAGTTGCGTGCGGTGGAAGCAACCTTGCAGAAACCGGTAGTCGGACTAAGCGAGCCGGACCGTAATACTTCCCTGGCTTCCGTGCTGCGCGAAGAGGCGCGCATCGCCTCCGCCAATGGCCAATCTGAAATCACTCAGGAAGCCATTTCCAAGCTCGAACGTTACGCCGCCATCACTCGCGATTTGATTGTCGAAAACAACTACGAATCTTCACGGGGCTACGCTCTATTCGCGCAAGGTGACTTCGCCGACGCCGCTGACGAATTGGCCACCGACCCGCACTCGCCGCTCGCCCTCCAGCAACTCGCGCTTGCACAAGACAAGCTCGGCAACACCGCAGCAGCCTTAGCCACCCGGACCCGCCTGAAGTATCAGCGCGCGCCAACCGTCGAGTGGTATCTGACGACGCACCAGGCCGCGCCGGTCAACGCGGCAGCACGGTAACTTCGCGTTCCAGAAAAAGACGCCGGCATCGCTGCAATTGCCGCGATACCGGCGTTTTCTATTTTCATTTCACGTCGATCGTTGCGTCTGTCGCCAAAACCCAGGCTAAAACTTCGACTTGCCAAACGAAAGCCGGAGACCCGTCGACAATATTTGATCGTTTCCTTTCAAACCCGTCAGCGGGTTGCTGATATACCGATCGCTGTAGGTGATCTGCCAGCTGAGCCACGACTTCAATTTCGTCGCCGCGCTCGCGTCCAGCTGGAAGCGATACTGGCTGGTGTCGCTCACATTCGGGAAGAACGACATTTTCTCGCTGAACGTCGTTCGATCGTTCCACTTCACGTCATACTCTTCGCCCACCACGATTTCCGCTGTTTTGCGCGTGGTATTTGTCAAAGTAGCCGGCGGGTTCGACGAAAAATATTCCTGCTCGTAGTCCGCGCCGCCAAACACATCAAACGTGCTGTGGGCTCTCTTGAAGGCGTGGTACCCGACGCCGCCGCCCAACACGTTTCTCAGGTCCAGGTGCTGGAACTCGTCGTATTCGAAATCCGTGAACCCGAATACGAAAACGCGATCGCTCAGATTGAAGTCTCCCCGAAGCCCACCCAGGATGTTGTGCGCGGTGGTCCGATTGGGGGAAGTCGTATCATCGCTGGCATATACCGCGGTCGTGTACACCGTGATTTTGTCTCGATCCGTGGCGCGCACCGCTTTCGCCGCCAGGTTGTAGCTCAGCGTCGCTGAATTTCCCCGCGTCATGCTCAATCCCGTATCCACCAGGCCGCTCCAGAAATCGGTCAATCGCGGATGCCGCAGCCGGTCTATCTCCGCGTCATGCGCTTTCTGCTCGTCCTCGTTGCGAACGGTCACAACCGTATCCTTCGCTGCGGTCACCTCTCCCGTGGTAGCGGTGGTGACATCCAGTTTTCCATCGACGGTGGTTACCGGCCCGACGACGGTCTGCCCGTCGTTCAGCGCCAGGTGCAACGCTTCCGGCGCTACGATGGAGCTCACTGCGTCCCATTGGACCGTCACATCCCCGGCAAATTCCGTCTTGATCAGTAACACGGTCTTGGTTTTATCGTCGGGCTTTCCATCGACCTTCACGATGGTCCCGCTGATCCGGTCTCCATTCTTCAAAGTCACTTGGTCGGCGCGAGCGCTCACGCCCAGTAAGCACAGTACCACCGTCGAGAAAACAACACTTCGGCACACGGTCGTTCTCCTTTATTGGTTCTCTTACCAAACCCGCCTCACCCCTACAGAGACGGCTGCCCATGACGGACCACATGGCGAGAGTTTTGATGCGGATTCCCCGGGTAATGCCCTTCCAGCTTACCGAAAGCTGCGCATGCGTCCAATTAATTCTTCGCCATGCAGACTTTCGCTTTCTCGATCGGGTATACTGCTTTGTTTCCGGCGCTTAGTTCAGGCTCGTTGGCTGTTGAACGAGCCTATTTGATTGGAGAAGCGATCATTTTGCGGACGATTCGAGTAGTTCTTCCCGTCATCTCCCTTGTTTGCTTTTGCGTAAGTTGCGCGCAACAACCTGCCCCCAAAGACCCTCCCGCCGCAACGTCGACCTCCTCCACGGCCCGCCCCACCATCGTCTTCATGACGGACTTCGGCACCGCCAACGACGCCGTCGCCATCTGCCGCGCCGTAATCTACGGCATCGCCCCTGACGTTCGCCTCACCGACATCACCCACCAGGTCACGCCGTTCTCGATCGAAGAAGCCTCGCGTTTCCTCCTAGGAGTCACCCCCTATTACCCCGCCAACACCGTCTTCCTGACCGTCGTCGACCCCGGCGTCGGCACTTCCCGCAAAGCCATCATCGCCAAATCGAAAAAAGGCCAATACCTCGTAGCTCCAGACAACGGCGTCCTCACTCCCACACTCGATCGCGACGGCTTCGACTCCGCACGCGAAATCACCAACCAAAATTGGATGATCCAGGCCGCCGTCTCCTCAACCTTCCATGGCCGCGACATCTTCTCTCCCGCCGCCGCCCACCTGGCAGAAGGCTGGGACTACAACCTCGTAGGCCCCGCGGTCCCACAGCTTGTCCGCCTCACCACAAAAACTGCCACCGACACCGGCAAAGGCATCGAAGGCGACCTCATCGGCCTCGATGATCCCTTCGGCTCCTTGATCACCGACATCCCCCGCGACGATTTCCAAAAACTAGGCTACGTAGTCGGCGACAGAGTCCCCCTCCAAATCAACAAGAAGCCCGTAACCCTCCCCTATGGCAAGACCTTCATGGACGTTCCCGTGGGCGACTCCCTCCTGTACATCGACTCCCGAGGCCGCGTAGGCATCGCCGTAAACCAAGGCAACTACGCCAAAAAATTCAACGTAGAGGTCCCGGGCACCATCTTCATCCCCGGCAAACACACTCCGGTCCCGTCCGTGAAGCGCTAAGGACCTGTAAGACCAACCTCCTGACCTCATGACTTCTTCACGCCATGATTTCCCTTTTTCCCTGTAACCTTTTCCCCGTCTCTCGGTATTCATCCACGCAAAGGCAATTCACAGCCAATGCAGAAACGACAGCCGCCGAATGAAGTCGGTTTCTGACGAGGACGTCATGCTCCAAGTGCGCAACGGTGAAGTCGAAATGCTAGGCGTGTTGTTCGACCGCTACCAAGCACCCCTCCACAGCTTCTACTCAAGAATGACCCAGGACCGCACCGTGAGCGAAGACCTCGTTCAGGAAGTCTTCCTCCGCATTCTGCGCTATCGCCAAACGTATCGCCCCGGCACCACCTTTCGCACCTGGATGTACCAGATCGCCCGCAACACGCGCCTCGATCAGGTTCGCAAGACGCGCCCAGAAACTCCGTTCGCTTCCGAACCGGTCGCGCCAACCCTTTCCGATTCCGCGCAGCAGCAGCAGCAAGCCGCAATGCTGCAAAACGCTCTCATGCAACTGCCCGAAGACAAACGCGAAATCCTGATCCTCAGCCGTTTTCAAGAGCTCAAATACGACGAAATCGCTCGCCTGCTCGGCTGCGAAGTCGGCGCCGTCAAAGTTCGCGTCCACCGCGCCCTTCAGCAACTTCGCGAAATTTTCCTTCTACTGGATAGCACCCCGGCCTGCACTGATTTGCGCGCACCAGGACATTCCACTTCTCCAACAAGGGGCGTGCAATGAACTGCGAACAGATCGCCGAACTCCTAGCCGACTATCTGCAGGGCGGCCTGGCGCGCGAGCAAGCCAGCGAAGTGGAACAACACTGCGAGCACTGCGTCAACTGCGCGCAGGACGTTGTCATGTGGAAGAAACTCGCGCTCCTTCCCGCCGAGCAACCCGGCCCCGAATCCCGCGCACGTTTCGAGGCCATGCTGCACACCTATGCGGCAACCAGCATCGATCAAGGCTTCTCAGCGCAAACCGCAAACGATCGCGACAAACGCAACGCGCGATGGGGTTTCTTTGGCTGGCTGCGCTCTCCACTCGGTGCCGCGGCCTGGAGCGTCGCGCTACTGGTCATCGGCGTAGCAGTCGGCACGCGCGTGAACAACGGGCCCACTCACGCGCAACCCGACGAAATCGCTGCCATGCACGTCGAACTGAGCAACATGCGTCAACTCGTCGCGCTCTCCATGCTGCAACAGCAATCCGCCAGCGAGCGCCTGCAAGGCGTGAGCTGGAGCGGCCGCGAGGAGCATCTCGATCCGCAGATTCAATCCGCGTTGCTGCACACGCTCCGGTACGACAACAGCGTCGACGTCCGGCTGGCCGCGCTTGACGCCCTCAGCCGCCACGCCAACCAGCCGCAAATCCGCAAAGGTGTGGTGGACGCGCTTCAAGAGCAGCAATCCCCGCTCGTCCAGGTCGCTCTCATCGATCAGCTCGCCGAGTGGCGCGATTCCGACGCCGCCCAGCGCCTGCGTAATTTCCAGCAAACACCAAATCTAAACCCCACCGTGCGCCAGCGCGCCGAGTGGGCCATCAGCAAATTGCAATGAGCCAATTGCGTAAGCAAATGTAGGTCGATTGTAGTGAGCCATGGCAGCAACCAAGGCGGCAAGCAATTGCCTGAAGGAGAAAATCGTGCGAGCAACACCGTTCTATCGAATTCTGGCCATCTACGCAGCCGCTCTTCTTGTTCTGCCGATCTGGCTCGCGGCTCGCCAACCCATCGTGCGCTCCACCACCAGCGCACTGAAATCGCTCGGCCTCGCGCTGCAGGTCAAGCGCGCCTACGCCGGCCTGCTCGATGATTCCGATACCAGTTTTCCGGTACAGGACCACGAGGTCATCCAGAAGTCGTTTTCATTCGCAGGCGCCGCGCACAAATCCATTGAGATCGACAACATCTGGGGCTCGATCGAAGTGGTTGGTGGACCTTCCGAGCAGGTCGAACTCGTCGTGGACAAGACCACTCGCGCGGAGTCCAAGGATGCCCTCGCACTCGCCAGGAAAGAAGTCGCCCTCGACGTCACGCAGCCCGACGGCGGCCTGAAGCTCTACGTTGACGGCCCGTTCCGTTGCCAGTGTGAAGATGGCTGCCGCGGTTCACGGCGCCGCGACGATGCGGGCTACGTCGTCAAAATGGACTTCGTCCTCCGTGTTCCCAGCAACGTCGATATCAAACTGAAGACCGTGAATGAGGGCCGCGTCGTCGTCCGCAATGTCACCGGGAATTTCATCGCGCGCAACGTGAACGGCGACATCGAACTCGACGGCATGGCCGGCTCCGGCATCGCGCATACCGTCAATGGCCCTGTCAAAGTGAGCTTCCGCGAAAATCCGCGCGAAAATTCCAGCTTTCAGTCCGTCAACGGCAATATTGATCTCTTTTTCGCTCGAGGCCTGTCCGCCGACTTCCGATTCAAGACCTTCAATGGCGGCGTCTACAGCGATTTTGCGGTCACCACGATGCCCGTTCACGCTCCGCAGGAAGAACACCACGGCGGAAAAGTTGTCTTTCGCGCCGACCGTTTCACCGCCGCTCGCGTCAGCGGCGGCGGTCCTGAAATCAAGATCGAAAATCTAAATGGAGATATCCGTATCCTCGAAAACCATGAATAGCCATACTTGCCGTTTCTCATCTATTTTCAGCGCGCTGGCATTCGCACTTCTCGGGCTCTTGCTCGTCGCGACCCGAACGCCGGCCGGCGTCGAAGAACAGGCGCAGTCGCAAACCCAGTCGGGTTCCGACAAGGTATCGGTAACGCTCAGTGATCCCGCGCGTCCGGCCCTGGTGAAAGCCGGCCTGATCAGCGGCGGCATCACCGTGAAAGCCTACGACGGAAAGGAAGTTATCGTGGAGGCGCGCGTCCGGAACCGCGAAAGCGCTCGCTCCGACTCCGGTCCGAAGCGCTTGACGATCTCCACAACCGGCTTGACGGTGGAAGAGGAAAACAACCAGGTCAACATCAACACCGAGTCCTACGCGCGCGCTATCGACTTGTTTATCTCTGTCCCGGTCCACACCTCTCTGCACCTGCGTGCTGTAAATGACGGCGATATCGTGGTCACAGGCGTTGACGGCGAATTGGACATCGACGACGTGAACGGTTCCATCACCCTCAATAACATCGCCGGAAGCGTTGTGGCCCACGCCCTGAATGGCCGCCTGCTCGCCACCTTCGCGCGCATCAACCAAAAGCCCATGGCCTTCAGTTCCCTCAACGGCGACGTGGACGTAACCTTCCCCGCGGATCTAAAAGCCAGTGTCAGCCTGCACTCCGACCGCGGCGATGTCTTCAGCGATTTCGACGTGCAAATGCAAGCGGCCTCTTCGCAACCGATCGTCGAAGACGGCCGCACTCATGGCGGCAAGTACCGCGTGAAAATCGACAAAACCGTCCGCGGCACCATCAACGGCGGCGGTCCCGAACTCCAATTTACCAACTTCAACGGTCAAATCTACATCCGCAAAGCCGGTGCCCCCCGCTGATGCGGAGGTCGCCTGAACCGCCGCTAGTGTAACTGCCCGGGAACCCCGGGCAAAGTAGGGCGCAGGCGTCTTGCGCCCCCTACGTTGGCGTCCGCGCGCTTTCATACTCTTTGCCGCGATCATCGAGCACTTGGGTTTGGGCCACTTATCAACCGCTCAGTGGTCTCCACACAACCAGCCGTAGGGGTTTACCCTGCGCGTTCCTTGTCGAACTGTGAAGCATGCACAAGGAGACGGAATGGGCAATCGCGAACGCGTGATTCTCACTTCCAAGGCAGAGCGTATCGCGGAACGCGCCGTTGAAATGGCCTGGGCGCCTCGGCCGGGTCTCCCCTCGCCGATTCCCTGCCCGGCCCTTGGCGGAGTTCCAGCAAAAGCTCCGGTCCGACGCACCAGGTCCTCGCCGTGCTGCCGGCGTATTACGGGAGTACCCTTCGGTGGTGGATCGCAACGGGGAATTTGCGCAGGTTCCCGAAAGTTTCTGCAAACTTCTCGGCTATAAAAGAAACGAGCCAATCGCGGGAGCTTGGGGTTTCCTCTGCCGGCCGGTCATTCTCTGCGCGCCTCTCGGGCAATGAGCATCGACTACCGCTAAGGAATGCGCCCAGCGCCCGCTTCTGTTTTGTCGATCGGTCGGTCTTTAGCTGTTCGCTGCTCGCTTACGCTTGTGGTGCTTGCTCTTGGTGGCCTTTTTCGCCGGAGTCTTGGCCGCTTTGAGCTTTTCGTTCTCGCTGGCCAGCGCGGAATTTTCCTTCGCCAACCCGTCCACGCGGCTGCTTAGATCTGCGTTTTCTTTCTGCAGTTCCGCTACCTGCGTCTTCAGTTGATCATTCTCTTGCCGAGCTTTGGTGTCCTGGCAGCCGATCAGTGGCAAGCCCAATATGACTACCAATAGCAGACCAGCGATTCCATTCTTGCGCATTCTATCTCCCCTGAAAATTGCTCGCCTAGACCGCGTAGCGCACGTTCTCTTCACGTATAGACCTTTCCTCCACGGGAAACAAGAGCCGCTTTTGGACCTGCAGGCGGCAATGGCCCAGGAGTTGCTTTATCATCGCCGGGATTGAACAATGAAGAGGTCACTCCCTGTCTTGCGAGGCCGTTATGCCTGAAGCCGTGATTGTTTCCGCCATTCGCACCCCGGTGGGGCGCGCGTACAAAGGCTCGCTGCGATCCACGCGTCCCGACGACCTGGCGGCACTGGCGATCCGGGAAGCACTGGCGCGAGTGCCCGGTCTGGACGCCAAGGAAATTGACGATGTGATCCTGGGCTGCGCAATGCCGGAAGGCGAGCAAGGCATGAACGTCGCGCGCATCGCGGCGCTCCGTGCTGGGCTACCGGTGGAGACCTCGGCGATGACCATCAATCGATTTTGCTCTTCGGGATTGCAAGCCATTGCGCTCGCGGCCGAGCGCATTCGCGGTGGCTCCGCGGACGTCATCGTAGCAGGCGGCACTGAGTCGATGTCTCTTGTTCCCATGGGCGGCAACAAGATCTCGCCGAATCCGTGGCTGGTCGATCACTACCCCGACGCCTACATCAACATGGGGCTCGGCACGGAAAACATTGCGCGGAAATTTGGCATCACCCGCGAGCACGCCGATCAGTTTTCTGCTGACTCTCACAAGAAAGCCTTGGCGGCCATCGCGGCAGGAAACTTCAAAGACGAAACCATACCCGTCGAAGTCAAAATCACCGCGGTTCCAACAAACGGCAATGGCGCCAGCTCCGCGGCTTCTTCACGGCCTGGCGCAAAAAGCGGAAGCGCCAAAGCTGCCACGCAGAGTTTTGTGTTCGATACCGAAGAGCTTCCGCGCGCCGATACTTCTCTGGAGATCCTGGCAAAGTTAAAGCCTGCATTTCACGTTAAAGGCACGGTGACTGCCGGTAACAGCTCGCCAATGAGTGACGGCGCCGCGGCCTGCGTGATCATGAGCGATACTCGCGCAAAAGCTCTCGGTCTCAAAGCGCTGGCGCGTTTCGTGGCATACGCCACCGCCGGGTGCCCGCCCGAGGAGTTTGGGCTCGGTCCGGTGTTCGCGATTCCCAAGGCATTGAAGCTCGCTGGGCTCTCCCTCGGCGATATCGCTGTGATCGAACTCAATGAAGCATTTGCGGCCCAATCGCTGGCGGTGATCGAGCAAGCGGGACTTGATGCGTCGCGCGTCAATCCTAACGGCGGAGCCATCGCGCTGGGGCACCCGCTGGGTTGCACCGGTGCGAAGCTGACCGCCACGGTGATTCGCGACCTGCAACGCAAGAACGCGCGTTACGGCATGGTCACCATGTGTATTGGCGGCGGGATGGGTGCGGCGGGCATATTCGAACGAAGCTGATGCAACGCCTGACCCCGGCAGTGCGTTTCATTTGTCGTGCCCTTAGGATCATCCAAGGATTTCCTGACTATGAAGCCAGCCTCGTATCTGTCGTGCGCCCTACTGCTGGGTGTAGCACTGCCCGCGCCGATAGTGAAGATTGACGCCGCGAGTGACGTCATCCGCAGTCTTTCTACGCAAGTGTCGGTCGCCGTGACGGACGCAGCCAGCGGTGCGACCGTTGGGACCGCACAGGTAGCAGCTGCGCAAAATTCCGCGACGCCACAGCGTCCGGCGACCCAGCAGCCGCTAGGCCAGAATCCGAACGGCCAAAATCCTACGCCGCAAGATGCTTTGTCCGCGGAAGCGTCCGCCGTGGAAAAGCAAGTTGTTCCAATAGCCGACGAGCCCCATCACCAAATCGTCTTGCGAAACGACTTTGTACTTGTTTACAGCGTTTCGGTGCCACCACTCGACGCGACCCTGATTCACAAACACGATCTGCCCTACCTGGCAGTGAGCCTTGGGGCCACCGAAGTTGAAAATGACGTGGTCGGCAAACCGGCGGTGCGTTTGAGCCTGGAGGATGGCCAAGTTACGTATTCGCCGGGCGGGTTCGCCCATGCGGTGCGAACGGATGCGGGAATGGTGTTCCGGAACGTCACCGTCGAGTTGGTCAAGCCACAAGGCACGGCGAAAAATTTGTGCAAGCAGATTGTGCCGGGTCCACTGGCGTGCCCGCAGGAATCGGCGAAGGACAAGAAGGCCGCTGCGGAAGCCGGCGACGACGACGTCGCTTACTTCGAGACAGATGAAATGCGCGTCGATTTGATCAAGGTTTCGAGCGGGCACGATTATGTTGAAGCAATGCCAAGACGAAACGCCGTGCTTGTGGCGCTGACGAATGCGGATCTGGACGTGAATCTGGGCGGAGAGCACTCGTCGTTTCTGCATGACGGCGATGTCGTGTGGTTGCCTGCGGGAACGCGCCGCAGAGTCGCGGATTTTCTCGGTACGCACTCGAGTTTCCTGCTAGTTTCGTTAACAGATTCGACGGGCAAGTAGTTTGCGGGTGAACAAAACAGCAATTCACAACGGATAATTGAGCGGCCCTCCACTCTAACAAATGCACGAAGGCGCCAGGCGAGTAGATTCTCGTGAAAAAAAACGGCATCTGATCGTCGGGGAGAGTGAATGAACACCGTTGAGTTTACGGCGCTCGTTGGAATGGGGTCGTTGTTGGCGGGATTCCTGGGAGCGCTAACGGGACTGGGCGGAGGTGTGGTGATTGTGCCGATGCTCGCACTGCTGTTTCATGTAGATCTCAAGTATGCGATTGGCGCGGCGTTGGTGTCGGTGATTGCTACCTCGAGCGGAGCGGCGGCGGCGTACGTCAAAGAGGGCTACTCCAATATCCGCGTGGGAATTTTCCTGGAAATTGCCACGACGATAGGCGCTCTGGCCGGGGCCGCGCTGGCGATGGTTCTGCATGCGTCCGTGATCGCCGTGACTTTCGGTGTAGTGCTGATTTATTCCGCATATTCATCGATTCGCCATGTCGACCATGCGACGCAGGACCTCGGTCCGGACCGGATCGCGACCTGGCTGCGGATGGACGGCACATTCCCGGGCGAGCATGGCCTGGAAAGCTATCATGTGCGGGGAGTGCCGCTGGGTTTCGCAATCATGTTTGTGGCTGGGGTGCTTTCCGGGCTGTTGGGAATTGGGTCGGGGGCGGTAAAAGTTTTAGCAATGGACAAGGCGATGAAGCTGCCATTCAAGGTTTCGACAACGACGTCGAACTTCATGATCGGAGTTACGGCGGCGGCTAGCGCGGGGATTTATTTGGGCCGTGGATACATCGATCCTGGGTTGGCGATGCCGGTAATGCTCGGAGTCTTGCTGGGATCGGTGGCCGGGGCGCGGGTCTTGGCGGTTGCGAATGCGCAGGTGCTGCGGTATGTGTTCAGCGGGGTGATCGCAGTGATGGCCATTGAGATGATTTACAGCGGATTGACAGGGAGATTGTAGGGTGCGAAGCGATTTAGTAAGGATTCATCGTCGTAGAGGCAATGGCAGAATTTCCCGGCAGAGAGCGCAGTCCAACCGCCCGCGCCGAGAGGCGGAGCACCCCTACAAATCGCCACCCAATATTGGAGGTGGTTACTATTGCGACCTTTGCGGGACACGGAGTGGAAACGATGAGTGAAGCTTCGGTACAGCGGGCGGATCAGAAGATCGACGTCATTTTGGGAGGGTTGCTGCGGACCGGAGTGGTGTTGGCTGCGGCGATCGTGTTTGTGGGTGGGGTGGTGTATTTGGCGCGTCATCACTTGCCGGTGACGAATTATAGGGTGTTTCAGGGGGAGCCGGCGGAGTTGCGGACGATTTCGGGAATTGTTCATGAAGCTTTGACGTTTCACGGACGGGGATGGATTCAGCTGGGATTGCTGGTTTTGATTGCTACGCCGGTGGCGCGGGTGGCGTTTACGTTTTTTGCATTTTTGTACGAGCGAGACTGGACGTATGTGTTTGTGACTTTGCTGGTGTTGGGACTTTTGGTCTATAGCCTTTTGGGGGGACATGCGGGATAAAGGTTCGGTTGCGCAAGTCATTGTCGCAGACCGGGGTCGGAAGACAACCTTAATTGCTGGTCGCGAGTTCCGGGCGTAGAATCAGATTCCGCGAGTTACGAGGGCCTTCCATTTCGAGCCGCTGAACGAAGGAGAGTATCGATGGCTACCGCAACCTTGAACAAGCCTGCAGCAAAGGGTGGGAGTTTTCTGCTGGAGTCGCCGTTGCCGCAGGATGTGTTTACTCCGGCGGACCTCACGGACGATCAGAAGCTGATCGGGCAGACGGCGGAAGAGTTTGTGACCAAGGAAGTGATGCCGCTGGTGAAGGAACTGGAGAACAAGAAGCCAGGGCTGATGGCCGAAATGGTGCGGAAGGGCGCGGAGCTCGGGATCATGAGCGGAGGCATCCCGGAAGAATACGGCGGGGCGGGGTTGGACAAAATCGCGACGACGGTGCTGACCGAGAAACTGTCGATTTATGGCGGATTTGCGGTTACCCACGGGGCGCACGCGGGAATTGGCACCTTGCCGATCGTCTATTTCGGGACCGAAGAGCAGAAGAAGAAATATCTGCCGAAGCTGGCTTCTGCGGAGATGATCGGAGCGTACTGCTTGTCGGAGCCGCAAGCGGGCTCGGACGCGCAGAATTCCTTAACCCGCGCGGAGCTAAATAAAGAGGGCACGCACTACGTTTTGAACGGGCAGAAGATGTGGATCACGAATGGCGGGTTCGCGGATCTTTACATCGTGTTTGCGAAGGTCGACGGCGAGAAATTCACCGCGTTCATCGTCGAGCGGGCTTTTCCTGGCTTCAAGGCTGGCAATGAAGAACACAAGATGGGAATTCACGGGAGCTCGACAACGCCGATCTTCCTGGAGAATTGCAAGGTGCCGAAGGAAAACGTCCTGCACGAAATCGGTCGCGGTCACATTGTGGCGTTCAACGTACTAAATGCTGGGCGGTTCACATTGGGGGCTTCGGCGGTTGGCGGATCGAAACACGTACTGATGACGGCTTCGAAATATACGAAGGAGCGGAAGGCGTTTGGGAAGCAGATCGGCGAATTCGGGTTGATGAAGGAAAAACTGGCGGAGATGGCGATTCAGCTTTTCGCCGTCGAGTCAATGGTGTACCGCAGCGCGGGAAATATCGAGGCGGCGATGGCGGCGGCCTCCGCTTCGGGTGGCGATAAGATTCAGAGCACGATGAAAGTGCTGGAGGAGTATGCGATCGAGAGCTCGATCGCAAAGGTGTACGGCAGCGAGATGTTGGATTTTGTGGTGGATGAAGGGGTGCAGATTTTCGGCGGGTACGGGTTCCACGAGGACTACCCGGTGTGTCGGGCTTACCGGGACTCGCGCATCAACCGCATTTTCGAGGGCACCAACGAAATCAACCGGATGCTGATCATCCAGATGTTGATGAAGCGGGCGATGGGGGGGCAGTTGGCGCTGATACCGGCGGCGATGAAACTCGCGGACGAGATTCTGGCGGGGCCGTCGTTCGAGGAAGCTCCGGAAGGTGTGCTCGCGGAAGAATCGCGCGTGGTGGCAAATGCCAAGAAGATGTTCTTGCAAGCTGCGGGTGGCGCAGTGCAGAAATTTCGCGAGAAGCTGGCGGACGAACAGGAATTGATTGGGGCGCTGTCGAATATGGTGATGGAAGTGTATGCGATGGAGTCGTGCTTGTTGCGGGCGCAAAAAGCCGCAGCGGCAAAGGGCGAGGCAACGGCTGGCGTGATGGTCGACGCGGCACGGGTATTTATTGCGGACGCGGCGGAACGTCTGGAGCATGAGGCGAAGAGAGCGATTGCCGCGGTGCATGAAGGCGACATGCTGACCACACAGATGGCGGTGTTGAAGCGCTTTGGCAAGCGCGGAGCCATGGACACGATCGCGCTCCGCCGCAAGGTTGCTGCGGCGGTCCAGGCGCAGGACCGGTACCCCTTCGAGGGACGATAATCTCATTCACAGTTGACTAAACAGATGGTTAAGCGGGCCCGATCGACCCGCATGTACGCGTGTGCCTATACTCACTGCGTGCAACGAGTGGGATCGTTTGAGGGCCCGCTTCAATGCAGCGAAGCATCGCGTTCATTTTGGCGACACCGTGGGCAGGCCTCGAGGGATGAGCGCGCCGTGACGATCCGCGATGCTTTCTCCGACGAGGAAGATCGCTGGATCCCTGTGGGCCAAGGTTTGCTGGGGCGAGTGCTTGTCGCGCTTTCTTGGTGGCGAGAAGGCAGTGTGCGGTAGTTTCCGCCCGGTTGGCAACACGGCGACGGCGCTGGGAGCCATGCGGACAACTCATGAAACGAGAAGATGATTTTAGCAAGGGGAAGCGCGGGAGGTGGGAACTATCACACGCTCGTCAAGGATGCGTTGCGAAAGCATATCCATCGGTCCGACGAGTTTTTTGAGAAAACGCTGCGGCTTGTGATTGAGGAGAAGATTCGACGGGCCAGCTGGGGCTGAGGAAAAGCGCCGCCACGGTCGGCGGCCGCTACCACTACTCGGCGAAAGTCATGCGGGCTAGTTCCTCCTGAAGGCGTTTCCGTTCGACTGGATCGGTGGTTTCGGATAGCTGGTCGGTGATTTCGAAGAAACGCCGGTGCTGGGCTTCCTTGGCTTGGAGACCGGTTTCGATCAAATCGACGAGGACGCGGCTGGCGCTCGTCTTCTTGTTCTCAGCAATAGCCAGCACGCGCTTGGCGATGCGGGCCGGGAGCGAGACACTTTGACGCACGGAACCGGGCACGGTGGCCACGGTTCTATTTTCTCGCAGAAACGCGGGCAACGGGGGCGCGCGTAGACCAAGAGTAACGTCGCCTTTGGGATGCCTCAGGCTGTGCTCGACCGAAACAATTGTGCCGGTGTGTGATCTAAACCCCGCCCACTGACCCTTCGAAGCTCCAGGGCAAGAGAGGGCGGCTACGGGTGATTTGCCATTTGCGTTTTCTAGCTAGCCCCAATTCCCTTCCGGTTAGTGGCCAAACGTACAGGTGCGCGGAGGTTTAGGCTTGCGCGTCGCGCGCCAAGCGGCGGGCGGTTGGCCCCGAAATATGCACTAAGATTGAAGTTCAACAATTTTCGCGGTACGAAATACGAGGAGCACCCTGGATGTCCCGAAAGCTGCCGTTCGTGGCGCTTTTCATCATCGGCTTGCACGTTTGCGAAGTCCTGATCTTCGGGACGTCGGCGACCGGAGCGCTGATTGCCAACTCGCTGCAACTGGTGGCCTGTACGATTGGAACGGCGATGGCGTTCAGGGCATCGCGGCGAGGGCGCGGAGTAAGCCGACCGTTCTGGCGTCTGATCGCGCTGTCCATGATGACGTGGGGCGTGGCCAACCTCGGATGGATGTATTACGAAAACTGGCTGCACGTTTCGGCGCCGGCGCTTTCCATCGTTCGCATTCTGTTTGATTCGCAAGGCGTATTCCTGGCGATTGCGCTGTTCCTCGATAAGGAAAAAGATTCTTCGCGCTTCGACGCAGAAACGCTGCTCGATTCCCTGCAGATCGCAATCGTGTTTTTCTCCGGTTTTTTCGGCATGTACTACGTGGAACTGCTGAGCGGCGTCAGCGGGCCGGGCCCTGAGAAGTTTATGGAATGGACCTATCAGGTCATCAACGTGGGCTTAACGGTGGCCGCTGCTGCCGTAGCGTTGAGCGAGAAGACTCAGCGCATGCGCTCGCTCTATGGCGGGTTGGCTGCGTTCCTGCTGATCAACGCGGTATCCTCGGGAATTGCCGACTTCGTGCAGAGCATACGCAACGTACCGACGGGAACGTGGTACGACATCGGATGGTCCTTGCCGTTTCTGGCCTGCGCGATCTGGGCATCGCGGTGGGAAGAGTCCGTGGAGGTTCGCGCGGAAGCGGGGCGACACCGAAGCAAGACACTGGGAAGGCTGGCCCTAAGAAATGTGTTGCTGGCGCTGGCTCCGCTGATTGTGCTTGTGGTGGTGGCACAACTCGGAGCGCGATGGCGAATGATGGGATTCGTGCTGCTGGGCATATCGATCGCATGCTATGCGGCGCGGTTAGGCGTGAGCCAATATCGCGAAATGAAAGCGGCGGAATTGGTACAACGCGACACGCTGGCGATGGATTCGGCCATGGACGGAATGGCCATTGTGTCGCCGCAGGGAGCGTATACGTATGTGAACGCGGCGTATGCGCGAATCATGGGGCAAGAGACACCGCAGACCATGGTCGGCAAACCGTGGGCGGATTTACATGTTCCGAGCGACGTAAGAACAGTGGAGAGCGAGATTCGGGAAGGGTTGCTGCGAGACGGCAGGTGGTTCGGGCCGCTGACGATCCATCGTGACGGGCAACCGTTGCCGATGGAGATGAGCGTCACGATGCTTCCGGATGGCGGAGTGGTGACGATAGGACGAGATGTTTCTGACCGGCAACGCGCCGAACAATTCCGGGAAGAGGCGGAAGCAAAATACCAGACCCTGGTCGAGCAAGTGGCGGCGATCAGCTACATCGCGGAGCTTGGCGTGGATGGGCAGTGGCTCTATGTGAGTCCACAAGTGGAAACGATGTTTGGGTTCCGTGTGGATGATTGGCTGGCGGGTTCGCGGCAATGGATGCGCCACGTTCATCCGGAAGATCATCAGGTTGTCGAGGCAGCGGAGGCAGCCAGCGTGCGGGGAGAGAGATTTCAAGCGGAGTACCGCGTGATTCGCAAGGATGGACGCCCGATTTGGGTGAGCGACACGGCGGTGGTGGTGCCGGGCAGCGATTCACATCCGCTGATGGAAGGCATCATCGTCGATATCACCGAGCGGAAACAGTTCGAAGGACAACTGCAGCAAGCGCGGCGCATGGAGGCCGTGGGACGCTTGGCTGGCGGGATCGCGCATGACTTCAACAATCTGCTGACGATCATCAAGGGCTACACGGAACTTGCGTCGATGCGCGCGAAGGATCTGCCGGAATTGAAGGCGGACATCGAGCGAATCGAGGATGCGTCGGAGCGTGCATCGGGGCTGGTCCGGCAATTGCTGGCGTTCAGCCGAAGGCAAGTGCTACAGCCCAAGGTGCTGGACTTGAATGGCATCGTCGTTGGACTGGATAAATTGTTGCGGCGATTGATGGATGAAGACATTGAGATGCTGACGGTCGCGGATAAACATGTGGGAGCGATCAAGGCGGATCCAGGGCAGATCGAACAAGTGATCATGAACCTGGTGGTGAATGCGCGCGACGCGATGCCGGATGGCGGACGACTGGTGGTGGAGACGGCGAGTGTGGATCTCGACGGGACCTATGCGCGCGATCATGCCACGGTCCGGCCGGGGCGTTACGTAATGCTGGCGGTGAGCGACACGGGCGTGGGAATGAGCGCGGAAACAGTGGCGCATATTTTCGAACCATTTTATACGACGAAGGAAAATGGGCGCGGAACGGGATTGGGATTGTCCACGGTGTATGGCATCGTGAAACAAAGCGGCGGATACGTCTGGGTGTATAGCGAGCCGGGAAAAGGAACCACGTTCAAGGTTTACTTGCCGTGCGTGGACGAAGTGGTGGACACTTTGCCGGCGTCGAAGGTGCCGGCCCCAGGCCAAGCGAGAATGGGGACGGAAACAATTTTGCTGGTGGAAGACGAACCCGATTTGCGAGAGCTCACTCGGACCGTGCTGGCGTCGAAGGGCTACACCGTCGTCGAAGCGCGAAATGCGGAAGAGGCGGAGCGCTTGGTAGAAAGCCAAGGAACAAAGATCCAACTGCTGCTGACGGACGTAATCATGCCGGGAATCAGCGGGCGCGAGCTGGCGAAACGGATTTTAGCGAGAAATGGCGCGATGCGCGTGCTGTATATGTCGGGCTATACGTACAATGTGATTGCGCAGGGCGGGACACTGGAACGAGGGGTGGCGTTTTTGCAGAAACCGTTTACGCCCAGCGGACTCGTCGAAAAAGTTCGCGAAGTGCTTGATACGGTGATTCCGGCGCGGTAAGTAACCTGCCGGTCGTTACCTTTTTTCTTTCTCCTATTTTTCGAGCCGAATGGTCTTGCCGGATGCGGCGGACCGGCGCGCCGCGTCCAAGATTTCGGTTACGACGAGATTGGTTTCGAGAGAAGAAGGGCCTTCGGGTTTCAGCCCATCGAGAACGACGGCTCGAAGGTAGGAGAGCGAATCGTCTAGAGGAGCAGGGAGGGGCTTGGATGCGACCAGTTCCTCTTCTTCTTTCTTGGGCAGGCGGAGTCGCAGGTCATTGTGCTTTACCGTGATGGCGTACCCGGTCTCGCCGTAGACTTCCATATCTTTGCGATCGAAGGGCCAGTTCCAGGAAGCCTGGAGGATGGCTTGGGCTTTGGGATACGTGAGAATGACAGTGGCTTCGTCATCGACGCGGGGATAGACGCTCGGTTGTAAATGCTGAGTGACCGCGGTCACGGTGTTCGGCCGGCGGCCATCCATCAGCCAGGTCATCAAGTCGGCGCCATAGCACCCGAAATCGAAGAGCGCACCGTCGCCACCGAGCTTGGGATCGTTAAGCCAGGCAAGAAACTCGGGCGGCACGTTGATTTTTGCAGGGCCTTGATGACCGTCGTGAACGACGACTTTGCGTATTTCGCCGATCGCGTTTTGGTGGACGAGATCGTAAGCGGCGTGATTGCTGCGATACCAAGTGGTCTCGTAGTTGACGAGCACGGTGATTTTGGCGGCGCGTGCGGCACGCTCGATGGCGCGGCCGTCTTCGATACTTACGGCGAGCGGTTTTTCCATCATCACCGGGACGCCGTGCCTGGCGCAAATTTCTGTGGCGCGGCGGTGGCCATAGGTATTGGTGTAGACCAGGACGGCTTGCGGGTGAGTAGCCGTGACCATTTCGTCGAGATCGGCATGGTACAGATTCGCATCGAGGGTGAATTTGGCGGCGTAGCGATCGAAGAGCTTGCGGTCCGGCTCCGCGACGCCAACGATTTGTATGTCGTGGCGATCTTTAGCGCGCGTGAAGAATCCCTCCGCATGGCCGTGCGCGAGTCCGGCCATGGCCACGCGCAAAGGAGCTGCTGGATTGACAGCCGGAGCGGACGATTGCGACCTAGCTTTTGGAACTACGGCCAAAGAAAGAACAGCAAGAATTAAAACGAACGCGCGCTTCATCGCGGTCCCTCCGGGAATTTCAGCAGTCAATCCTAACATTGCCGGCCTAACATTGCGGGCCTGGCACTAGCGGCCCAGCACTGTTGGCTATCATTAGAGCTGCGCCTTTCCGCCGATCAGGAAGCGATCTGAACCAAACCGGCCTTATTTCCGACTTGCGGACCGCCGGGACGCCAGCGAGTAGGATGAACGGCGCGCCGCTTGAGACGATTGACCAGAGAGCCGATGGCGACGGAGGTTTCGACGAAATGGCCGACCTTCAGGGGCCCTGCGACTTTTTCGGTGCGTATCCAATGGAGACCGCTGCTGGCGGCGCAACCACATTGCGAGCAGTCCGGGGCGCCGCCGAATACGCAAGGCTCAACACGGGTTTCGAGGTCGGCAGAATAGTTGACGGACATTTTCGAAAAAAGACAATCGCTCGGACTGGTTGGGGGAGCGAGAAAAGCAGCGGCTATGCCTGAGGGCAGGAGAAGCTTCGGAAATTTCTTGGTCAAAGCGGGTAGCTGGCGAGCGACCAACTCACGATCACCCGGAGATAATATTTCAGCACTTTGCTCGCCGATTTGCGGGGTGTAGAGGCTGACCCAGATACGGTTTACTTCGGGGCGCTCGTTCCAGAAGGAAACATACTCTTCGAGATAGCCGGGGCGTTCGAGCATGGGGCGAGTGATGACCCAGTGGACGTTGATTTCGCGGCCGGCAATATTTTTCAAGATGCGCTCGTAAGTCGCGGGCTTGCGGCGGATGTCGTGATGCTCAGGGAGACCGTCGATCGAGACGGCGACGCGAAAACGTGGGAGATCCATCCATTCGAGAGGAATGGAAATTACGCCGCTGGTGACGACGAGCGTAAAGACATTCCTCGCACTGAGCGCGGGCAGAATGCGACTTAATTCGCGGTGGCGCACCAAGGGCTCTCCACCAACGAGAGAAACATGCATGGGCTGATGTTTGCGGACCAGATCGAGGACACCATCAACGAGCGCGTCGCCGCGGAAATCGCTCAGTTGACTAAGAGTTTTTTCGCCGCCGAGGTGAGCATCTCCGTAAGCGTAGCAACCTGGGCAGCTGAGCGGGCACTCGCGAGTGATTTCGATGGACAGCATGGGCGACTTGCCGCCGAGAATTTTCCCCCAGGCGCCGAGTATCTCACGCGGAGTGATGCTGGGATTTGGTTTGGCTGTCGTCATACAGGGCTTAGATGCACGACTGGGTGGGGGTCGATGTATCGTTTCATTTATTCAACGCATCCCATTGTTTTAATTCGCGTTAAGGCGTGTTGCCGAGGGCCGGGGACGGCGTGTGCTTGTTCGTTCCTATCGACAGGCAGGAACGCGCCGAATTATTTGAAATAAGAGGCAAAAACAGTTTTACCTGCAAATTTGCAAATCAAAGAGGGCACGGAGCCTTATCGAGGACGCTACTGCGGCTTGGGCGGCGGAGGGTCGGCAGGATCGGTGCCGGAGACGTCGGTCGCGCCTTTTGGCTTGCCGATCGAGGCTACGCTTTCGACGTTGAATCTTTTGTAGTCGGAGTAGCGCGTGACGGCGTTGACTTTAAATCCCTTCACGAGCAGGACCCGAACTCCGACGTGCGCTTCTTCGTAGGTTGGCAGCCAGACCTCGTTGTTAAGGAACGCCTGCTCAAAGGTGAAGCTGGTGCCCTTCTGAAGGTTTGCGATCAGGCCACCGCCGAATTTGAAGTCGCCGACGAAGTAAGCTTCGAGGCGGGCGACGTCGTGGGCTTTTTCATCGATCCAAATGACTCCGGCGAGTTCGTGTACCACTTTTTCGGCCAGCTTGTGCGGCTTGAATTCGGGGTTTGGCTCGAAATCAAAAACGAGGACATCCTGACCGCGAAAACGCTCGCGGCGGGGATTCACGAATTGTGAAGCGCGGAGAAAGACTTCGATGCCGACGTCATCGTCTTCCTTATCTTTCTTTTCTTTTCCTTCTTCTTTGGCCTTCGCTTCCTTGGCTTCCTTTTTGTCGTGGTTCTTCTGAATTTCCTGAATCTCTTTCTGCGTTTTCTCGTTTTCCTTTCGCTGCTCGTCGTCGCTCAGTGGCTTGTCGTCTTTTTTCGTCAGCGTAGATACTTCATCACCATTCAGATAGAAGAAAGAGTATTCCTTGAGTTCGTGCTTGGTGACTTTCCCGGTCTTGTCGTATTCGGTTTCTTCTTCCGCGCGAGTGCCGGCGTAGTTTTCCTTGATTTTGTCGATCGCTTTCTGATTGTCGTCAATTTCCTTGAACAAGGCTTTCAGGTCCGGGAGTTGCACTTGCGATTTCTTTGGGAAATCGAAGACGCGCTCGCCGACAGTGCCATTGACTGCTGCCCGGGTGACGGCGATGTCATATGAATCGCTGCCGCGATGCAACTCGATCTTGTAAGGGAGCTTCAAACCGTCCACGGGGCGATAGTCGTCGTAGAGAATTTGTTCTTCGATGCCGCCGATTGCGGCGGATTCCTTGACGATCAAGTGAGTCTGCGGGTCGAAGAATACTTCGCGTTTCAGACCGGTGGGCGTAGTGATCTCGATCTGCAGGGCGTCTTTGCTGCGAACCTGCGCGTGGCCGATAAAAGCAACGCCCAACTTGTTTTTCTTGGCGTTCACCAGGCGAGAATTGTAGTACTGTCCAGCCGCTTCCAGCTGCGTGCCTTCCAGGCCGACGAGCGTAGTGATTTCACCGGAAGGGGTGTGATGCCACGCGGACTTTCCGTTGTAGGCTTCGATGACGTTCCGGTCACCGATGACCAGCTCGGAGTAGTAGCGGTTGGGGAGCTTAGTATCGAACGTGTATGTGCCGGTTTTGCCGTCGGCAGTGTTGGTTAGCGTGCCTTCGATGGTCAGGGTCTGCACCTTTGAGAGGGGCTTTGACCCGCCTTGCGCCTTGATATATTGATCGACGATCTTGTCTGGCTCCTGCGCGCGGGTTGGAACAGCCGCGGAAGCGGCTAATGCGAAGGAGACCAAAGCGGCGATAAGGAAAGGGATGCGCATGGACTCAAGGGTAAGAACGCAAGTCGAGGGGAAAAGTTTCCTGCCGGAGTGAAAAAGATTGCGTCCGCAAGCGATCGTGGCGGCAGACGGCTCCAAAGGATGGTCGAAAGACCGGTCACTATGCGCTACCTATTCGTAACGCAAGGCTACAATTGGATCTACGCGAGTGGCCCGGCGGGCTGGGAAGAACGATGCGGTGGCAGAGACCAAGATCAAAAGAAGGGCCATCGCAGAGAAGGTGAAAGGGTCAGACGCGCTGATTCCATAGAGGAAGCTGCCGAGCAGGCGCGTCAGGACCAAGCCGCCCGCAACGCCGACGCCAACCCCGATTAGGGCGAATCGTAAGCCTTCGCCGACAACGATGCGAAAGACATCGACGGGCTGAGCGCCCAGCGTGATACGAATACCGATTTCGCTGGTGCGCCGAGTCACCGAGTAAGACATGACGCCGTAGATGCCGACCGCGGCAAGCATGAGTGCAAGGCCGGCGAAAATGGCGATGAGCCAGGTCCGGAAGCGTGGTTGAGCCACCGTTGCAGCCATGTTGTCTTCCATGGTGCGAACTTTGACGAGGGGCTGATTGGGATCGATTTCGGCGATGGCGGAACGCAGTGCCGCCGCTTGCTGGTGCGGGTCGCCCGCCGTGCGAAGGACGACGGAAAGCTGGAACACGGGCAAGAGTTGGTCGGCCTGGCGATATGGCAGATACATTTCGGCCTTGGGATCGAGTCCCAGACCCTGAGTGACGTCGCCAACGACGCCGACGACTTCCATCCACGGGACCTCTGACTCAGGTGTAGCGCCGATCTGCATGCGCTTGCCGAGAGGGTTTTCGCCGGGGAAATAGGTCTTCGCCATGGTCGCATTGATGAGGACAACGGCCGGGGCTTTTTCTTTGTCGGCGGGAGTGATTAGCCGGCCTTGCAGCAGAGGAATGCCGAGGGTTTCGAAATAATTCGCAGTGACGGCGCGATAACCGGCGGCAATATAATCGTTGGGCGTTTTGGGCGGACGGCCGTAGATATTGAAATGGATGAGTCCGCCGATGCCACTGACCGGGAGAGCGGTTGCTGCGCCGACGGAACGCACGCCTGGGAGATTCTGAGCGCGATTGATGAGACGGTCGAAGAATCCGTAGCGCTGTTCGGGCTTCGCGTAGGCAGTCTGCGACAGAGGGAGATCGACGAGAAGGAGATGATCAGGCTGGAAACCAGTGCTGACGTTTTGGAGGCGGGAAAAGCTTCGTAGGAGCAGACCGGCGCCGACGAGGAGCAACATCGCGAGGGCAAACTCCGATGCGATGAGAACGCCACGGAGACGCTGATGGCCCGGGCCGGCAGTGGAACCGCGAGAGCCCTCGTTGAGGGTTTCGCGGAGATCGAACCGGGTGGCGCGAAGAGCAGGCGCGATACCGAAGACGAGACCGGTGACGACGGAAACCAGGACGGTGAACAGGAGCACGGAACGATTGAGCCCAATAGTGAAAGCTAAGGGCAAACTGCCAGCCGAAATGTTGAGTAGCGGGCCCAGCGAGGCCCAGGCCAAAAGCAGACCGAAGATGCCGCCCGCGAGGGAGAGCAAGACACTTTCTGTCAAGAGCTGTCGGATAAGGCGAGCGCGACCCGCGCCCATGGAGGTGCGAATGGCCACTTCCCGGCCACGGTAAGCGGCGCGGGCAAGGAGAAGATTGGCGACGTTGGCGCAGGCGATGAGAAGCACGAAGCTAACGGCCCCGACAAGGAGAAGCAAGGCCGGGCGAGTGTTTTTGACTACTTGTTCGTGCAAAGGAATGACGTTGGCGCTGGTGCCGGTGTTGTAGATGGGGTATTGCTCTTCCAGCCGTTTTGTAATCGTGACCATTTCGGTGTTCGCTTGCTCCCGTGAAGCACCGAGTTTAAGACGGCCAACGGCGAAGATGCCTGGATGCCAATTGCGATCGTCGGGAAGGGTTCTTGCCCAAGGCGTGAATGGAAGATAGACGTCATCGGCGCGGAGGAACTCGAAGCTGCTAGGGAGCACACCAACGACGGTGTAAGGAGTGGAGTCGAGATCGATGGATTTGCCGAGCACATCTGTGGCGCCGCCAAAACGGCGGCGCCACAAGCCGTAGCTGATGACCACCGAGGGTGCGCCGCCAGCGCGGTCCTCGTCGGCGCGAAAGGTACGGCCGAGATGGGCGTTTACAGCGAGAAGGGAAAAAAGCCCCGAGGTTACCCAGCGCGCATTGAGGCGCTCGGGTTCGCCGGCACCTGTGAGGGTGATCGTGGAGCTGCGCATACCCTCGACGGATTCGAACGCATGACTCTGGTCACGCCAGTCGATGAAATTCTGGTAGGAGACGCTGGGATCGGGAAATTTGCTCCTTTCAGCGATCAGCATAATGCGGGAGGAATCGCGAAAGGCGAGCGGGCGCAGCAGAACGGCATTAACGACGCTGAAGATTGCGGTGTTTGCGCCGATGCCGAGGGCGAGCGTGAGGACGGCGATCGCGGTGAAGGACGGATTTTTAATCAGGAGGCGGAAAGCGTAGCGAAGATCTTGCAGCAGAATTTCCATGAAAACCCCACTCGGAAACGCGATTCTAGCGTTTTTGACGGGCGTGGTGCGGGAAGGTTTTGTGGCTTCGCGGGAATCGTTTTGGAGGCCCGCTGCGGGTTGAGGTGGCATTCGTGCGTGGTTGGGGCATGGATCTTGCCTAGTAGGGGCGCAGCGGTGCTGCGCTGCACCCCGACAAAGAACGGAGACTCGGGGTTGTGCTATTTCGCTGTTGGACGGTTGAGGTATTTCTCGTAGAGGGCCTTGTGTTTGTTGTCGGTGGAGGTGAGCTGACCCTTGATGAAAAGGTAGCGGACATCGGTGGTGAGTTCGAGCGGGTCACCATTGGTGACGATGACATTGGCGATCTTGCCGGGTTCGAGCGTGCCGATTTGATCGGCGAGGCCGAAGATTTGTGCGGGGTAGAGAGTTACGGCTTTTAGGGCTTCGTCGTAGGGTAAGCCGTAGGCGACGGCGTTGGCGGCTTGCTGGCCGAGACGCCGCGCGAAGGAATTGTCGAAGCTGCCGAAGGCGATCTTGACGCGGGCATCGACGAGTTCGGCGGGCTGCGAGAGCGAGCGGTCGTATGGTTCGTCTTCGTCGAGAGGCGCGGTGAGCGTGGGTTGTAGGATGACCGGAATGCTCTTGGAGCGCAGAAGCTCTTTCACCTTATAGGCTTCGGCGCCGCCTGCGAGGATCATTTTTACTTTTTGCTTGTCGCAGAACTCCACGGCGTTGCGGATGTCGCGAGCGCGATTCGCGAAAACAAGGACCGGAAGTTCGCCGCGAATGACCGGGACGAGTGCTTCCAATTTTAGATCACGTCGATATTCGGCGGGACCGCCGTGGCCCCAGGCTTGCGCGTAGTGGCGAGCGTTGTCCAGCCAGTCGGCAAGTTCGTCGACCTGCTTATCGCGTTCTTGCTTGGCCTCCGGGAAAGGTTTCGTCTTTCTCGAGAAGGTCGCGAAATCGAACGATTGCGTCTGGATTTGGGGCCAATCGAGAACCATAGCAACGCTCTTCTTGATGAGCATGTCGTTGATGGTCCATCCGGCGAGGTTAATCGCGGACGCTTGTCCGCCGAGAATATTGGCCGAACCGCGGGAATCGAACCCGCCGCTGGCGGGAACGGCGAGAACTTCGGTTATGCCTGCGGCGCGGGTGACGGGGATGTGCTCGCTGGAGGGTAGGACGGCTTCGGCGGCGACAACATCGGGATTGAACGCGCCGGTTTCGGTAGTGTCAACGGTGGCGCTGACCGCCGCGATCTCGCTCAAGCCCATCTGAGTGACGGGGTCGAAGAGGCCCGGGTAGACTTGCAGGCCTTTGCCATCGATCACTTGCGCTCCTGCGGGAACGTCGACATTGGTGCCCACGGCGGCGATTTTGCCGTCGCGAATGACGAGGATGCCGTCGTCGATGGGCGAGCCGGCGAGGGTGAAGATTTTTGTGTGGGTTATGGCATAGACGGCTGGCGCTTGTTGCGCGCCGGCGACTACTGAGAAACACAGGACGGATGAGCACAAAGTCATGATGTGAAACGCGGCGAAAGTGTTTTTCTTCACAGGGCATCCCCGGAAACTGCGGCGGCGCGTGCCTTGGGCCTTTCTTCGGGTTTCTTCTCGCCGGGTTTCGAAGCGCCTGCTTCCGGTTTTTTCTCGGCGGCCTTCTTTTCCTTGTCGAGCAGAGTCTTCTTTTCCTTTTCTCTGGTGGGACGATCGGCGATGTCGCGCTGGCGATCGAAATAGACGCGGCCGTCGATCAGAGCTTTCTGGGCCACCGCGTAAGCGCTAAGCGGGTCGTGGTTATAGATGACCAGGTCGGCGTCTTTGCCAATATCGATGGAACCGACGCGCTGGTCGATGCCCAGCTGCATTGCGGGATTTAGGGTGACCAGTTTGAGCGCTTCGTCGTGCGAGAGGCCACCGAATTTCATGCTCTTCGCGGCTTCCTGGTTGAGATGCGTGGCTTCCTCGGCGTCATCGGAGTTGATGGAAACAACCACGCCGCGGCGGGTCATCAGCGCCGCGTTGTATGGGATGGCATTGAAGGCTTCGACTTTGTAGGACCACCAATCGGAGAACGTGGATGCGCCTACACCAGCGGCGGCCAGTTCGTCGGCGACTTTGTAGCCTTCGAGGACGTGCTGGAAGGTGCGCACCTTGAAGCCGAATTCTTTCGCGACGCGGAGCAGCATCAGGATTTCGTCTTCGCGATAGCAATGGGAGTGCACGTATCGCTTCCCTTCGAGTACTTCGACCAATGGATCGAGGCGTAGATCGCGGCGCGGCGGAATCAGATTTTTTTCTCCCCCGCTGGTGCGCTTGGTGTAGAGGTCCCACGCTGCTTTGTAGTCGCGGGCCTCGGCGAACGCGCCGCGAATGGTTTCTTCCACGCCCATACGCGTGGCGGGGTAGCGGGCCGAAGCGCCACGTCCGCCAAAGTTGGAGTGCTTGGGATTTTCGCCGAGGGCGAACTTTATACCCGGCAGAGCGCCCTCGAACGGGAGCTTTGACGCAGGCTGTCCCCAGCGAAGTTTGATGACCACAGTCTGGCCACCGATGGGATTTGCGCTGCCGTGGAGCACATTGGCGACGGTGACTCCGCCTGCGAGATCCCGGTAGATGTCGACGTCGTCGGGATTGAGAACGTCGGCGATGTTCGCGATAGAGGAGACGGCGATGCTGCCTTCGTTGACGTCCCCGTCGATGGCGATGTGCGAGTGACAGTCGATGATACCGGGCATGACGAATTCGCCGCCCGCGTCAATCACCTGCGCGTCCTTTGGCGCTTTGATGGAGGGGCCGACCTCGGCGATCTTGCCGTCCTTGATGAGGATCGAGCCGTGCTCGACATTGCCATGCGAGACGGTGAGGATGGTGGCGTTTTGAATCAAGATAATCGGGGCGGATTCGCTGGCTACGCTCGGCGAATTTGCCCCGTGCGTTTGCACAGGCGCCAGAGCGACGGCGAGGATGGCGGTGAGCAGCAAAGGTGCACGCGATCTGTTCATCGCGCTATCCATCGGGCAGTTCCCTGTGCGTTTGTCGATTGCTCCGCTGCGATTGCGCGCGTAGGCGTCTTCGTGCCCGTAAAGTCAATGTCGATCCCCACGACACGGATGTTGCCCTTGATGGAGGTTCCGTCCAGGGTGCCTGTAAAAACCACATCGGCGGGGCCGTCTTCCAACACGATGTTGATGGTGAAGGTGAATTTATCGGCGCTGAGCGAGCCGCTAAGAATCTGCTGGGTTCCGCGTTTGCTGGTTAGTGTGCCGGATAGTGCACCGTCGGAAGCCATGGTGAGCTCGGCTATCGATTCTTCGGCGCCTTCGGGGGTGGTGTACGCGAGTTTCCATTTGCCGGTGAGGTCGCCTTTGGGCGGATCCTTGGATTCTTCGGGCACGTGGATCGTGAATCTTCGGCCGTCGACAAAGACGTATTTTATTTTCGTCTTTTCGTTGAACAGATCGCCGTCCGTGATGACGAGATTGGCTATCTTCCCATTTTCGATGGAGCCGAGACGATCGGCCACGCCGAAAATTTCTGCAGGGGTCAGGGTCATCGCGCGTAGCGCGGCGTCCGGTGCGAGGCCCGCATCGATCGATTTCTTTGCTGCTTTCAGAACATCTTTCGCGGCGGTGATGCCACCGGAATAGAACGCGAACCTGGCGCCGGCTTTGGCAAGGGCGGCGGGTGAAGAGGGCGCGCGGTCGCGGAAGCGCAAGGTACGAAGAGAAGGAACATCGTCAGGGTCGGCATCCTTGTCGGCTTCCGGCCATTTCAGATCGACGAGCACTGGCAGCTTCTTGGCAGCGATTTCATTCGCTACCTCATAGCTCATCTGGCCACCGTAGATGGCGGCGGTGACGTGCCAGCGATCGACCAACTCGAAGGAACGGCGAATCTGCACGGAATTATTGGCCGGGATCAAGACCAGCGCGTGATCTTCGAGTGCGTCGGCGAGCGCGGAATCGGTGCGGTCGTAACGAGGGCGAGCGACTCCGCGGGGATTTTTGTCGTAAATGGCTTCAGCTCTGGTGCTCCAATCTGTGTCCAGCCAAACCTGGTGAACGTAGCCGATCGTGCCCATCAGAGAACCTGGAAAACTGGTGAAATTGCCTACGGGTTGCAACGAAACCGGGATGGCGACAGGAGATTTCACGACAAGATCGCCGTTACGTTCGCCCGCGAGAACAAGGACCGCTCCCTGCCCCGGAAAAATGCCGCCTTTGCGCGCCGAAACAACGGTGGTAAATCCGGCCGATCGCCACGTTTCGATGCGCTTGTCGCTGAGGCTGGCTTCGCCTGCCGCGTCGTGCCAGGGAGTAGAACCAGGACGGTCTTCGGGCCCGCGCGAGATGGGTTGCTGCGGTCGGCCGCCGCCTTCGCCGTTAGCCGGCGGTGGAGGAGACGCGAGACCGATGTCGGTGAAAGAATCGAAAAGGCCGGGATAAACCGTCAACCCTTTGCCATCGATCACCCAGGTTTCCTGCGGGAAGGTGACATCTTTTCCGACGGCGGTAATTATGCCGTGCGAAACGATCACCGTAGCGTTCTCGATTCGGGGACCGGAGACAGGCACCACGGTCGCGCCGCGAACGGCGAACGATTGTGGCTCGCCCCCTTGCGCTGCCAGCCTGGGGACCGAAACCAGGAACAGGAAGGCAGCGGTAAGAGCAATCGCAAACCACGAGCTTCGACGAAAGATGGAACGCATTCTAACTCCTTCATATTGGGCGGCGCGGAAGGGCGCGATCCCCGATCGTTGTTTGGTAGACGGATGAGGCTAGTGGGAAGTTTCGAAAGAGTCAAGAACAGTCGACAGAACAGTCGACAGAACAGTCGAACAGTCTGTCGAACAGTCTGTCGAAACAGTCGAACCACTCAAAATTACTAGAGTGGCAGCACAGTGGAATGCTAAATCCGGCTATATCGAAGCGTCATCGATGATTCTCATTCTTTCCGTTGGCGATGGCACATTCCTCTTGCTTTCCCATAGGAGATATGGGACCCTCGATATGGGTTTCCCATAGGAGATGAATGCCGTGGCGGAAAAAACGGATGTTTGGCAAGGGACGTTAGCGCTGATGGTGTTGAAAACGCTGGAGACGCTGGGGCCGCTGCACGGCTACGGGATCGCGCGGCGCATCGAGCAGACCAGCGGCGATCTGCTTTCCGTGAACTATGGGACGTTGTACCCCTCGCTCTTGAAGCTGGAGCAGGAAGGCTACATCGATTCGGAATGGGGACAATCCGACAACAATCGCAAAGCGAAATACTATCGGCTGACGCGGGCGGGGCGAAAGCAATTGGCGAAGGAGGCGCAGGAGTGGGGGCAAGCTACCGCGATTCTGGCACGATTTCTGGCGCCGGGCGAGGAACGGTCATGAGGCGACTGCGCGCGTGGTTTGTGCGACTGAGCGGATTGTTCAACAAGGAGCGATCGGGCCATGCGTTCGCCCAAGAGATGGAAAGTCATCTGCAGATGCACATCGATGACAATGTGCGCTCGGGGATGACTGCGGACGAGGCGCGGCGAAACGCACTGATCAAGCTTGGCGGTGTGGCGCAGACGAAAGAGATTTATGGAGAGCGTCGAGGGATTCCGGCGGTGGAGACGCTGCTGCAGGATTTGCGGTTTGCCGTTCGGATGCTGCTGAAAAACCCGGGATTCACGGTGGTGGCGGTGTCGATCCTCGCACTGGGAATCGGCGCGAACACGGCGATGTTCAGCGTGGTGCGCGCGGTGCTGTTGAAACCTCTGGCGTACACCGATCCCGATCGCATCGTCACCCTGGCATCTTTTTGGAAAGCAAACGCAGGCAAGGGCCAGGTATCCGGGCCCGATTACCACGATTGGCACGACCAAAGCTCGGCGTTTGAAGCGATGGCGTACTACGGCAGCTGGGATACGTCGGTGACCGCGGGAACTACGACGGGCACGACGGCGGAATATGCGCGAGCCACTCAGGTTAGTTCGGAGTTCTTTCGCGTTTTCGGCGTGAGCCCCGCGCTGGGGCGCGAGTTCGGCGCGGAGGAAGCGAAACCAGGCGGCGGCGCTGCGATCATCAGCTATGCGTATGGCGTGCGGCACTTCGGCGACGAGGCAAACGCGCTTGGCAAGCGCGTACAGATGGCTGGCAAAACGCTCGATATCGTCGGGGTGATGCCTCCAGGTTTCGGGTTTCCGGACCGCACCGATGTCTGGTATCCGGCGAACACCATCGCTCCCGAAACGGAGTCGCGCTCCGCTCATAACTATCGGGTCATCGGACGGCTGCAAAACGGTGTTCGATTGGAACAGGCGCAAACACAGATGAAGGCGATCGGCGCGCGACTCGAAGAGAAATTTCCCGACAGCAACAAGGGGAAGAGCGTGGCGGTCACGCAACTCCGCGATGAGATGGTCAGCAATTACCGTCTGACGCTTTACGTGATGCTGGCGGCAGTTGGCGTGGTGTTGCTGATCGCGTGCGCCAATCTGGCCAACATGTTGGTCGCGAAGGCTGTCGCGCGCACTCGCGAAATGGCTATACGCACGGCGGTAGGAGCGGGCCGCGGCCGAATCGTGCGGCAGTTGATCACCGAAAGCGTCTTATTGGCGGTGCTCGCGGGAGTGGCGGGACTAGCTCTGGCCTTCTGGGGATCCCGCACGGTGGTTGCGCTCGCCCCTGGAGGCATACCACGGCTGGCCGAAGCCGCCATCGACAACAACGTTTTGCTATTCACGCTAGGGATTTCCATGTTAGCGAGCTTGCTCTTTGGCCTCGCGCCGGCGCTGCAGGTCTTGCGCGTCGATCTCAACACCGCACTGAAGCAAAGCGTCCAACGGGCCGGAGGCGGGAGTCTTGCTGACCGGATGCGTCAAGCGCTGGTCGTGGCGGAAATTGCGTTGTCGGTGGTATTGGTCGCGGGCGCCGGATTACTGCTGAAGAGTTTTGTCGCGCTGCAAAATGTCGAGTTAGGATTTCGGCCGGATCGTGTGCTGGTCGTAGGAACCAGCGTTCCCGCCTCGGATTTGGCGGGTGCCCGGCGCGCTACGCGGTTCTACAAACAATTGCTGCCGGAGGTGCGTGCACTTCCCGGAGTACTCGATGCGGGCGCAACCATGGCTCCGCCGGGCCAAACGTTCTCGGACGGCGGCTATTGGATCGACCACCTACCCGCGGCGTTAGATGTCAGTGCTCCTGAGGCTGTGTTTTCGGTCGTTTCACCGGGAGCGTTCGCCACTCTCGGAATCCCGCTACAACGCGGCAGAGATTTCAACGATGGGGACAGCTATGATGCGGCGTTCACGGCAGTCATCAATGAAGCGTTGGCACGTCAAGCATTCCCGAACCAGGATCCACTCGGCCACTCGATCTACTGCGGACTGGATTCGATGAACCCGATGAAGATCGTGGGTATTGTGGGCAACATACGGCAGCACGGACCGGCGAGAGAACCTTCCCCAGAAATCTACATGCCTTACGAGCAACACCCGCAACCTGCCACAGATCTCAGTGTGCTAGTGCGAACATCTATGCAACCGGGCGCGATCTCATCGGCAGTACGAAACAAAATCCACGAACTTTCCGCCGATGTACCGGTGAAGTTCACGACGATGGAAGCTCTGAATTCGGAAGGCGTCGCGGCTCCACGCTTTCGTACGCTGCTCCTTGGCATATTTGCCGGGTTGGCGGTCGGGCTCGCCCTGGCTGGCGTCTACGGAGTGATGTCCTACGTGGTGGGCCAGCGATCGAATGAGATCGGACTGCGCATGGCATTAGGGGCGAGTCAAAGCGATGTACTACGGCTTGTTTTGCGGCAGACACTGCTGCTGGCGGGAGCGGGGATCGTCATTGGGTTGGCGGGAGCGGCGGCGGCCACGCAATTCTTGACCAGCATACTGTTCGGGGTTAAAGCCACCGACCCCGCGACGTACGCTGCGGTGGTCGCGCTGCTGGCGCTTGCAGCGCTGGGGGCAAGTTATATTCCCGCAAAACGCGCGATGCGTGTGGATCCCATGGTCGCGCTGCGTTATGAATAGATAACAGAGCTCGATCCACCAGCCGAGCTTCATTGCGGTTTTTTCTTCTTGAACAATCCGCCCAGTTGCCCCAAGGCATCGGCAGGGTTCGCTTGTGACCCGTTCGCTCCGGGAATCGCACCCGGAATCGCACCGCCCACGCATCCCAATTGCGACTTCAGCATGCCAGCAGCAAGGCCGCCGACGTCCGGAATGAACTTCGGGTCAGACGTCGTCCCCTGAATTTGGAACGGGACGGTGGTCTGGCTTTTGCAGTTCTTGCTGCCTCCGCCGGCGAATTTGCCCAGGAGTGCGCCAGCACTCCCTACGGGACTTCCGACGGCCCCGAGCACGTCGGTGAGGGTCGCGGCCATTTTGAAGTCCAGCGCGTTTTTAGAGTTGATGGTGCCACCGCCCACCAGAGTCCCTACGGCCGGTACGACGGCATTGAAATTCTCAGCCTGCAGACCTTCCGGCGCCATGCGCAGATTGGAGGTCATCTTTTCAATCACGAGGTCGCTTCCGGTCTTCACGCCGGTCAGTGACGAGATCGCGGACAGTTTGGAGCCGAGATCGAAACCCGCAAGTTTCGCGTTAAACAGACCAACGGTGCCGGTAGTAACCAGCTTGTTCGTCGGCCCGGCCAAATTCAGATTCGTGCTTAGCGTGCCAGCCTGCAGCGAGGCTCCCTTAGGCACATTGATACCCAGCGCGGGAAGGAATGCCTCAAGATCTTTGGCCGGCATATTTTGTCCTTCAACTTTAAGGTGGAGAATCGCTTCATCGCCCGGAACCTCATAGGTGCCTGAGAGGTTCGTGACGGCGCCACCGATCTTGATCGTAGAAGCCTCCAGGACGCCGGCGTTCTTGGTCAGATTGTATTTGGTGTTGAAATCGACGACGACCGGCTCGGAAGCAGGAGAGCCACCGGCAATCAGCAGGGCTTTTGAGAGTTTAGCGCTGCCTTTGAGTTGGGCTATGCCGTTCTGCGATTCCAGCGTAGCGTCGAGATCAAGAATTCCGCCAAGCCCCGCGGAAGGATCGACAAAACCCGTCGACGCCAGATTCAATGACGTGACGGTCAACTTGGCACTCAAGGGAGTCAACACGGTATTCGTTTCGTCGATCGGGCCGGCCGTCCCGTCGACTTTGAAGTTGCCACCGCCGGGAAGGTCGGCGGTCACCGTGACCGGAAATTTCGACGTCAACGAGACGTTGGAAGCAATGACGCTGACATTGTCATAGGTGCTGCGCTTTTGCGAAGAAGTCGACCCTACAACGACGCGGCCATTCTTGAGTTCCAATTTCTGCACCGAGAATTCGCCGCCGGAAGTGGAAGTGGAAGAGGACGAGGGAGCGGAGGATTTAGCAGCGGCTGGCGGTGTCTGCGCTTGAGACTTGGCCGCCGAAGCACCGAAAGAGGAATAGTTCCATTGTCCACCGGGGTTACGAATCAGCGAAACTTGCGGACTATCGATGCTCACGTCGGTCACGTTCAGCGTCTTGGAAAAAATCAGCGGCATCAGCTCGACGCCGACTTTCACTGATTTCGCTGTAAGAAAAGGCGCGCTGCTGAACTTCGGATCGTCGGCGATGGAGAGGTTGTCCGCGCCCAGCGCTCCGCTGAAGAGCGAGAGGCTTAGGTTGCCGACTTCGACCTTCCGGCCCAACGCCGCGGAAGCCTTTTGTTCGATTGTCGGCCGGAATTGATTGACCGGAATCAGAAAAGGAGCGACCAGCACCAATACAATCAGAACGCCAACGACAATGGCGATAATTTTAAGCAAGCGGCTCATGGGAACCTCCGTCGAGGCAGGGATAGGGAAACCGAGTGATGTGCGGCGAGCCGATAATAGCACACACGCTAAACATCAGGAGTACAGCGGAAACCCGATACCCGCCGTATTCCTTTGCCCAACGAACGGGGAACCCGTGGCATATCCATTTAACGATAGCGCCACAGCCTGGACATCTTCTACACGATTCCGGTGTCAAATACGCACTGTTGTGCATCTAAGGAACCGAGCGGAAGTAATGTCGTACTCAGGTCGGCGCCTCAGCAATAGGAGTTGTCGTTAAGAGTCGAACACTTCGGGAGACGAGGAGATATCTTGCGATCCGGGCCGACCATCCACAAGCGAAACCTGAATTCACTCGCGCGTCTGTTTCGCATCCCCCTTCTCCTGTGGGTCGCGGCGTTTCCCGGCGTGGCCATGGGTCAAAGCCGCTCAAGGGCCGAGGATCTTCCGGATACTCCAAGGCCCAAACAAGAACAGAACTCCGCACAGCAACCGTCCGATACGAAATTCAAGACCACAATCGCAATACTGGGTAAGCGATCGGTGTTCTTTCCCGAATTGGCATTCAACAAGGGACCCTTGACCGCGCGAAAGAAGCTTGAACTCTCCGTCGACGAGACCATCGCACCATCGCGATTTCTGGGCTCCATGTTCACCTCCGGCATCGGCCAAGCACGCAACGCCCTGCCCGGCTATGGCCAGGGATGGTCAGGGTACGGAAACCGCTTCGGGTCTTCGGTGGCCAGCAACGCCTCGAATCACTTGTTTGGCACGTTCCTCTTGCCTTCAACGCTTCATGAAGATCCTCGCTATTTCGTGAAAGCGTTTGGAGGATCGCGCGCACGGATTTTGTACGCCCTCGAACGCGTGGTCATCACGCGCAGCGATACCGGAAGATCCACTTTCAATTGGTCTGGCGTGATGGGAGGGTTGATGGCTGAGAGCCTGGCGAACAGTTACCTTCCCGACGCGGAGCGCACGGGTGGAAAAACGTTCAGCCGTTTTGGGATTCGCATTGGCTTCAGCGCCCTGGATAACGTGATCAAAGAATATTGGCCGACAATCTTCAAGAGCATGGGCATTACGAAGTTAGTGCCGAACGAGCATTCGGACCCGGGCACGGTGTCGCCGCCGGTGGGTCCGCCGGCTCCGCCACACCAAAGGTAGGCATGAAGACACCGACGCGACGTTGGACCCCACTCGTCATTGTTTGGTTCCGGATGGCGGACGCCTAGTGATCCGGCCCCTGCTGTGCCTCGCGGCTTGCCTTTGCGGGGCTGGCCTCGCTCGCGCGCAAGAGAGCCATGCACCGGAAAAGCAAACCGGCGCCGTTCGCACGCAGATGCGCAACGTGCACTATCGTTTCAGCGACAGCGTCGCGGTGCAGATTAACTCCCTGAATGGCGCGCTGGTTCCCGTGGGCAACAATGAGTTGCCAGTATTCGACGACAAAAACTCTTTCAAGATCCGCATCGACACCGCGGAAATCGCGATCAGCACTCAGGATCTCGCCAACCTTCTCAACTCCTACGTTTTTGCGCGCCCCAACTCTCCCTTGTCGGGTATCTCCGTTATGGCCACAAAAGGTCAACTAACGGTGAACGGGAGACTTCACGACAAAGGGGACATCCCCTTTGAAACGCAAGGCGTCATGCTTCCAACGCGCGACGGAAGAATTCGACTGCACAGCGAAAAAATCAAAGCTCTGCATGTACCGGTGAAGGGACTGATGGATGCGTTCGGTATTGATGTCTCCGACCTGATCAAGTCCGGCAAAGTGCCTGGCGTCCAATCGGAAGAAAATGATCTTATTCTGGACTTGGAACAAATTCTGCCGCCTCCGCACATCGAGGGCAAAGTGACGGCGGTTCGCGTTGAGGGCGCTTCGATCATACAGGCATTCGGCGCAGCAGCTGCGGGCTCTGGAGTGAAGCTGCAAAGTGCGAACTACATGTCCTATCAGGGCAATCGTCTTCGCTTCGGAAACTTGACGATGGACGATGCCGACTTGGTTCTCTACGATCTGGATCCCGGCGATCCGCTGGACTTTTATCTGGATCACTACAAGGAACAACTCGCCGCGGGGTACACGAAAATTACCGCGAATTTCCAACTGCGCGTCTTTTTGAGAGACTTCAACAAGCTGGGCCACGCAAGATCGACGCCGAAGAGCGTAGAGAACTGAAATTCCGCGTTGCTCCTTCCCTTCCCAAACAGCGATGCGCGGCATAAGGAAGAAAGCTTAGATTGACAGGACCACAGGAAGGCTCTATTTTCCTTCCGCCGGGTAAACGCTTACTTCATTGCTTCCCGAAAGAACGCCCGCGCTCGAGGAGATCGCACCAATGGCTCGCACTTCCAGACGTAGCTTTTTGCAGCAGGCTTCGACGGCGGCAATGGCATGTTCAGCCCACGGCCTGCTCGGGCGCTCGCTATTCGCGCAGGCCAAACCGGCCGCGACTTCCTCAGTCGCGCGTATCTACGTGGACCTCAGGCGGACAGTCGCGCCCATCGACCGCAACCTATTTGGCTCCTTTCTCGAACACCTCGGCCGCGCCATCTACGAAGGGATTTACGACCCCGGTTCCAAGCTCGCTGACTCCGATGGATTCCGCAAAGATGTGATGGACGAAGTAAGGCATCTCGGCGTACCGATCATCCGCTATCCGGGCGGCAATTTCGTTTCGGGCTACAATTGGCTCGACGGAGTTGGGCCGAAGAAAGACCGCCCCATGGTTCTCGACAAGGCCTGGGACTCCTTGAACTCCAACCAATTCGGCACCAACGAATTCCTCGCCTGGTGCAAGGAAGTGGGCACCGAACCGCTGATGGGCTTGAACCTCGGCACCGGCACTCCAGAACAAGCCGCCGACCTGGTCGAATATTGCAACGTGGAAAAGGGCACGCGCTGGAGCGACCTGCGGCGCAAGCACGGCGTAGCGGAACCTTACAAGATTCAACGCTGGTGCCTCGGCAACGAAATGGATGGACCATGGCAGATCGGCCACATGTCCGCTACGCAATACGGCCTGAAGGCCGCCGACGCAGCCCGCCAAATGCGCTACGTCGATTCTTCGCTGAAGCTGGTTGCGTGCGGCTCCAGCGGTCCGTTCATGCCCACGTATCTCGAGTGGGATCGGGAAGTCCTTGAGCAGTGCTACGACTATGTCGACGGACTCTCGCTGCATCGCTATTTTGACAATTCGGAAACGACCGGAGGAGATAGCGCCCAGTTTCTGGCGATGAATCTGACCATGGACCGTCAGATCGCGGAAACCGTCGCGGTGTGCGACCTCGTGCGCGGCCACAAGCGCTCGCCCAAAAAGCTGTGGCTGTCGTTCGACGAATGGAATGTGTGGTATCGCGCCCGCCACGGAGATGCCGCGGACGGCAAGAAGACGGAAGCCCCGCACCTGCTCGAAGAAATTTACAACCTAGAGGATGCTCTGCTGGTTGGGGGCTTGCTGAACACGCTGATCCGCAACTCCGATCGCGTGAAGCTGGCCTGCCTGGCGCAATTGATCAATGTGATTGCGCCGATCATGACGAATGCCGGCGGTCTGTTCCGTCAGACTATCTACTACCCATATAGTTGGGCGCTGCAATATGCACGCGGCGCGGCCCTCAATGTTCTGGTCGAGTCGTCCACCTACGAAGTCAAAGGTATGGAACCAGTCCCGCACCTCGACGCCGCCGCCGCCCACAACCCCGCGGATGGCAGTGTCACCTTGTTCATCCTCAACCGCGATCTGCGAAGGTCCCACGACGTAGAAGTCGTCTGGGAAGATCAACCACCCACTCGCGCCCTGACCACTTCCCTCTTAACGGGCGATGACCTGAAGGCGGTAAACAGCTTCCAATCCCCCCAACGAGTGGCCCCGCAGCAATTCGCAACGCCCACCACCGCCAACAACCGCACAAAATTCGAAGTCCCCGCTCGCTCTTACACCATGCTCCAGTGGTCTCTGTAAGCCCAGATCGCGGAACGCGTAGACACCGCTGCAGGCGCGCAGCACTACTGCGACCCTACTCGGCTACCGACGTTGATTTTTCCGGGAATTTCGCTCGAACCTACCGCGCAGAAAGCTTGAACACCGTCACCGTGTGATACTTCTGCCCGCGCTTGAGTTCCGTCGTCGGAAAATCCGGATGGTTAGGCGAGTCGGGAAAGTGTTGCGTCTCCAGGCAAAATGCCGAGTGCTTGCCGTAGGATACACCGCCCTTTCCTTTGATCGTGCCGTCCAGAAAATTCCCGGTGTAAAACTGAACTCCAGGCTCGGTCGTAAGCACCTGCAAGACGCGCCCAGACGACGGGTCGAACGCTTCCGCTGCTAACGCCAGTTTCCCGCCCGCGGCATCCAGCACCCAGTTGTGATCGTAACCGTGTCCGAGCTTAATCTGCTCGTCATCCGCGTCAATCCTATCGCCAATTGCCGTCGCCTTCGTGAACTCGAACGGCGTCCCAGCTACCGGCCTCAGTTCGCCCGTTGGTATCAGCCCGGCATCCACCGGAGTAAATCGCGACGCCATCAAGGTGAGTTGCTGCTTCAGAATGTCGCCTTTGCCCTGTCCAGCGAGGTTGAAGTAAGAGTGATTGGTCAGATTCACGACCGTATCTTTGTCGGTCGTCGCTGAATAATCGATCTTCAACTCGCCCTTCACCAGAGTGTAGCGGACCGTCGTCGTGAGGCTTCCCGGATAGCCTGCTTCGCCATCTTTGCTCAAATACGTCAGCTCGACGCCGTCCGCGATCTCTTTCGCTTTCCAAACCACGTTATTGAAGCCGTGCGGTCCACCGTGCAAAGAGTTCGGCGCGTTGTTAATCGGCAGGTGATAGGTCTTGCCGTCCAGCGTGAACATTCCCTTGGCGATACGATTTCCGTAGCGCCCTATAATGGCTCCAAAGAATGCGCCTCCCGGCCCGTTGCTGTTCGCGTAGTAGCCGTCCACATCGTCAAACCCCAGCACGATATCGGCCGCATTACCATTTCGATCGGGAGTTTTAAGGGAAACCACGATGCCGCCGTAGCTGATGATCCGCGCTTCGACGGTTCCATCACTTAGTGTAAAAACTTCGACGGGCGTTCCGTCAGGTATTTTCCCAAACGGCTGTGTAGTCACAGTTGTCTTGGCCTCTGTAATTGTTGCATACAAACCGAAACACAAAACGCTCAACAGCAATGATCTAAACATGCCATGAACCTCCGCGACCCGGCGGGATACAACAAACGGCCAGTAATCGTTTGCCACGAGTCGGCACTGTAAGGCACTCCTCCGCCTCTGTCAATTTGCATGATGATTCGCCTCCCCCAGTTCAACACTCCGTCAATTTTTCTTGCTGTGACGAGCTACTCAGCCATTCGCAAGCACAAAAACCCGCCTAGCATTCTTTTTTACGATACTCGTCAGAATCACAGCTTCTCCCCGCTTCCCTCGTCGGATCCCCGTTCTGTGCCCGGGGACGTTGCGCGCTGGAAGTTAGAGTTCGGTTCGTACGCGGGACAGTTCGTTACCGGACATGGCGCGAAGTAGAACGCCGCGGACTTGATTGGGTGCAGTCTATACGGACGCGCGCGTCTGCAGTTTCCCCCGATGAAGTAGGGCAAGGCCACTTCTCCGGTTAGCGGGGTCAATCAGGACCTTGCAGGTTGATGCCGCTGAATCCAGTACACCAACAGGACCATATCGCGCAGTGTTTGTGGGGGCATGTTGCCCGACTCTCTCAGAACATATTCAGCGCGAAACCGCATCCCTAATCGGCCAACCAAAGCCCGAAATCTTTGTGTGAAGTGGGTGTACAACACGACCGGGAGCGCGCCTCGCTAAGCTGATGTAGCCGCGGCGGCAGCCGCGGTCTGATCCAGAATGGTTGCTGCGCGGCCCACTTCCGAAACTCCAAAAATCACCAATGGTGCGTTCGTCGCTAGCTCGACACCGCAGTACGCGTAATGGATGTTGATATTGGCGTCGCCTAGCTTGGTGGCTGCCCGTGCCAATTCACCGGGCCCGTGTGGAAGCTTGGCCTGCGCAATTTCGCCTTCTGTGTAGCTTATTCCTTCCTTGTCCAGGATGGCTGCGGCGGCTGCGGGATTATCTACGACCATGCAGACGAGGATGGTTTTCTCCGCGGGGATGGATTGAAAGGCCAGAATGTTCACGCCGCGGTCGGCGAGCGCGTGGCAAACTTTTCCCAGCGAGCCGGGACGATTGTCCATGCGAATGGTCAATTCTTCGTTGATCGGCATTGGAGACCTCCTGCGTTCGATGAGATCGAATGGCCTAGAGGTTCAACGTGGTTAGTGCGGCAATCTTACGTCTGGGGCTTGGTTGATGCAAGGGAACATCCGGAAGAATTGGGTGTATACTCCAGCTACCCGAAGAAGCGAACGATTTCTTCGGATGAGGAGTCTCTCGACCGGGAAACCAACAACTATCTGAGCCTGGCCGGCGTTCGGTCCTCGCGGCTCGGCCGGCTCTCAATCAATGAGGGCGTGATGAAGCAAACCTTTGCGATCGGCATCGGCGGCGCGGCTGGACAGGGCGTTGCCACTCCAGGCGACATTTTCGCGAAGATCTTCAGCCGGCGCGGCCTCAACCTCAACGCCTACAACGCGTATCAGTCCATCATTCGCGGGGGCCACACTTTTTTGACGATTCGTACCGGCCCGGAAAAGGTCACCAACATGGGTGACCGCATCGACCTGTTCATTCCCCTCAATCAGGACAGCATGGATCGGCACCTGAGGCTGCTCACTGCCGGCGCTGCGTGTATCTACAACGCCGACACGATCAAGCCCGGCTCGGCCGGCGCCGGCGTGCAGCTTTGCGCGCTTCCGGTTTCCGAGTTGGCCGACATCACACGCAATAAAGTTGCGCAGAATACGCTGGCGATCGGCGCCGGGTTGCACATGATGGGTATTGGCTTCGCGCCTTTAGAGGAAGTGCTGCGAGAACAATTTAAGAAAAAAGGCGAGGCGGTTGTGGCCGAAAACATAGGGGTTGCACGCGCCGGCTACGACCATGCCGCGGCGCATTTTACGGCGTTTGCGAATCCTCTTCCCAAGACGGAGAACAAGTACGCGATCTTGAGTGGCAACGTCGCGATGGCGATGGGAGGTGCGGCCGCGGGAGTGAAGTTTTATTGTGCCTACCCTATGAGCCCTTCGACCGGCGTGCTGCACTGGATGGCGGCACACGCGCGCAAAGCTGGAATCATGGTGCGCCAAGTGGAGGATGAAATCGGAGTGATTAACATGGCCATCGGCGCGGCTCACGCCGGCGTTCGGGCCATGTGCGCAACGTCGGGCGGCGGCTTCGCGCTGATGAGCGAGGGGCTTGGCATGTCGGCCATGATGGAAACGCCGGTGGTGGTGATTAACTGTCAGCGAGCCGGACCGTCCACCGGCGTTCCCACGAAGACTGAGCAAGGAGACCTGTGGCAGATGCTGGGCGCTGCTTTTGGGGATTATCCGCGGATCATCGCAGCGCCGCTGGACATTGGCGATTGTTTCAAGATCATCCCCGAATTATTCAACCTCGCTGACCGCTTTCAGTGTCCCGGACTTGTGCTTTGCGATCTGCTCTTGTCCGAAGGCCGCCTCAGCGTCCATGCAAAGGATCTCGATTTCAGCCCGTCCATTGATCGCGGGGAACTCATCACCACTGCGAACGGCAACGGCGCACACTCTGTGGCTTCCACGAACGGCGGCTACAAACGCTACAAAATCACCGATAGCGGCGTTTCACCGCGCGCGGTTCCCGGCGTTCCCGGCCTCATTCACACCGTGGCTACTGACGAACACCAGGAAGACGGAGTGCTCATTAGCGACGAGTTCACGAATCCCGTGAAGCGCCGGGCCATGATGGAGAAGCGCATGCGCAAGGTCGCCGGCATTGAAGCGGCGGTGGCCCCACCCACGCTTTCAGGTCCGCGTGACGCCGACGTCACCTTGATTGGCTGGGGTTCGACCAAAGGCGTGATCGAGGAGGCCTGCGAACTCCTCAACGAACAAGGCATCGCTGCCAATCAGCTGCAGATCCGCTGGCTCGTTCCGCTACACGGCGAGGCCATTCTCGAAATCCTGCGAGGCTCGCGGCACACCGTCATCGTGGAGAACAACTACAGCGGGCAGTTTGCGCGCTACCTGCGCAGCGAAACGAGCTTTGTGCCGAGCGGGTACATTCGCAAGTACGATGGCGAACCTTTCATGCCGCACCACATTGCCGACGCGGTGAAGGACCAGCTCGCCGGGAAAACGAAACTCTCGGTTCCTATGCACGAGGTTATGGTCTGAGGGGGAGACGCAGATGGCGACGAGCGTACAGCGCGCGAGTCAATTGACGATGGCGGATCTGAAAGGTAAAGTCGATCCCGACTGGTGCCCGGGCTGCGGCGATTTTGGTGTGCTCGCCGCGCTGCAAAAAGCCTTAGTCGAGCTGCGGCTACCGACTCACAACGTGGTCACCATTAGCGGCATCGGCTGTTCCTCCAATCTTCCGGGCTACATCAACACCTATGGGATGCACACGCTGCACGGGCGCGCCCTCGCGGTGGCCACTGGCCTGAAGCTGGCCAATCATGAGCTGACTGTGATCGTGACCGGAGGCGACGGCGATGGCTTCGGGATCGGAGGTAACCATTTCGTGCACTCGATGCGCCGCAACGTCGACCTGCTCTACATCGTGATGGACAACCAAATCTACGGTCTGACTACCGGCCAGACCTCGCCGACCAGTCGCGTGGGCATGAAGACGAAAAGCATGCCGTTTGGCAACATCGAAGCGCCAGTTAATCCTATTTCCCTTGCTCTGGCGGCAGGCGCTACTTTCGTCGCTCGCGGCTTCAGCGCCGAGCAGAAGCATCTCACCGAACTGATCAAACAAGGTATCGAGCACAAGGGCTTCTCGTTCCTCGATGTGTTCAGTCCCTGCGTCACCTACAATCACGACAACACCTATCAGTGGTTCCGTCCGCGCGTGAAGAAACTAGAGGACGACTCTGTTTACGACACGGGTGACTGGAGCGCAGCGATGGAGAAATCTTTGCTGTGGGGCGAGGAGATCCCCATCGGCAAATTCTTCGAGCGCACCGACGTCCCCACCCTTCACGGAGCCGAACCCGTTCTCAACGAAGGCCCTCTGGTCCATCGCGACCCCAAGGTGCCTCCCGACGTGGCCCGCTCGTTCATAGAAGAGCTGATGTAGCGACGCGCAGCGGAGCTGTCGCGGCGGTGAAAGTTAGTCGCGGTCGACCGGCCAGACCACGTGACCATCACCGCAAACCCCCCAGTGGCAACTGTGGACTGACTAATGCCCGATTAGCCGGCCGGTCTCACCGGTTCGGAACGCCCCAATCTTACGAGCGCCATTTCTGCGACTGCGGCACCATCTGGAGTCTCAAGAGGTGCACGAATTTATGGGAACTATAAGGCATCGATCGGTGACCACGTGGGCTGCGACTTTGCTGTGCAGCGTCTTTGTCCTTGCAGGGGTGCAGCTCAAAGCGCAGGGCTCACCCGCACAGCCCTCGAAGAACTCTAGCTCGGAACTAGTCGGACAGTTGACCAAGGGACTTTCCGTTACGCGAACACAAGCTCGCGGCGGCGCGGGCGCCCTGTTCGCGTTGGCCAAGAGCCGCCTGAGCGGAGAGGAATTCAGCAAGGTGTCGGCTGCCGTGCCTGGAATGAATGGTCTGTTGAAGGCAGCTCCCGCCTTGACCGATAACTCCGAGCTCTCCAGCCTGGAACGTTCCCTGCCAGGCGGCATGGGCCGCATGGCCGAAGTTGCGGAAGCATTCCGCAAACTGGGCCTGTCCCCAGAGATGGCTGGCAAGTTCGTGCCGGTGATGACCAAGTTCGTGGAATCCAAAGGCGGCGCGAGCACTGCATCTTTGTTGGAAAAAGCACTAAAGTAGAGTTGGGTTCTGTTGTTCCAACTCATTTTGATACTCTGACGACGATACTGGGCCGGTAGGATCGTCTCAAAACCACAGGTCCGGAACTTACCTACACTTTGGACCAGAATTTTTGGCATCAAGAAGACTAACTGGTTCAACGGCGGACAGGCACATAGCCGGCGCGGTATCTCAGACGCACTCCTTTGTGCTGGTTCCTCACAGAATCAACGAACTTCACAATGAGCTTATGACGCTTTCCGTCCAGGGCTTTTGGCTCAAATCCCAATTCATAGCGAAAATGGAGCTGGCGTAGGATTTCTTCTAAAGCGCTGGCGTACGTTGCGGGCGTCGCGTCGAGGTATTGGCCGCCGGTCTGAGTGGCTACGTAGTGCGCGATTTCTTTCTGTTCGCCGGGTGCAAACCAAATATGCGGAGAGCGAAGGTCCCTCACCCCGAAAGCAATGGCCGAAGTTTCTAGAAGTTCGCCAATGAAGTGATCGGCCTCCGATCTGTTCATGCTGCTGTAGTCCCCATAAAGGAAGATCAGCACTGGCAACGGCTCGGGCCGTGACGAGCGGGTTGTATCAACGATCTGCTGCAACGTGCTCTGCAAGGCCAACTCACCGGCTCGATCGGCGTACTTGGTGTCGGCGCTGGGTGCAAGGACGTGCTCCAACGTGGTAAACACATCCCCGACATTTCTTGTGGGCATTAGGTCGAGATTCGAGCGTCCATCATCGCACCAATGCGCCACCGCCACTGTATCTCCTTTCTCCACGTATTTCAGAGCTGGCTGGAAACGACTGATTTGTCCTTTGAACAATCCTGAACCTTTTGCTTCATAGCCTTGCATGTGGCATTGTACGATGAACCAGAGAGCGAGAGGGCGAGTCGTAAATTGTGCGCCGCTGTCAAACGTTTTGATCGAAACCGGATAACTGTCGTCAAAGACTTGAAAATCGCCTCGCTTCAATGTCTCGTCCGGAAGGCCATTCTTGGCATTCAGGGCGATCACATCGACCAAGACTAGATTGGATTCAATTTGGATCGTGGGCGCCGGTGATTGAAGAACTGACGAGGCTTCCTGGGCGACGGCCAAGGGTGTAGAGACGCTTACTAGAAGCAAATGCAGCAGTAATAGAATCATGGCACGCATTTCGTGACACGCTGAAATCTTAGCACTGCTCAACCGTGAAGTGCCTGGCAAACGGATAAGTGCAGTTCTAGTACGGCACCCAAAGGCACAAGCGCTAAATCGAGTCGGTCTCACTGCAATCGAGTTGCTTACCTCGGACAGTACGACTGGTGCCTTGCCTCCGCTCAAGATAGCTTTCATGCGGAGGATGCATGGACATTCTTGCAACCATAAAGCGCGAAGAAGTAAAGCTCGAAAAATAACTATCTAAGCTACAGCACCGGCTAGATGGAGTTCGGGGGACTGCAAAAGCACTGGGCCACTCCGCCGAACGCGAAGTAGTCGGCGTCCCGATTTTTTTACAGTTGGACATCCTGCACGACCACGCGTCCATGGCCTGTCGGGCACCGTTGCCTGTTACATGCAGGTGGCCTGGCTTCACCTCATGGATGCCTTGAGAGAAACCAAAATCGGAAACGCCCGTCCGTCGACGACTTACCCGTTTCAGTGCCTGGAAAGTGGTAGTATGAAGCCTATCTTCGGAAGGCAACAGCAAGCTGTAGCCTCGCAGGAGGCTAGGATGGCGAGACCGGAATCGGTGCGGGTGCCACTCGGAGCTTCCGTCCCAAATTCCGCCCGGTCCGTCCGGGCCACGACCGTTACTTCGCGGCACTCTGCCCTCGTCCGCGTCACTCACTGGATCACCACCTTGTGTTTTCTTGCCCTGCTCGTCAGCGGAATTGAGATTGTGATCTCTCACCCTCGCTTCTATTGGGGTGAAACCGGCAATGTATTGACCACACCGTTGTTTAAACTCCCGATCCCTTCCTCGCGGGCCTTGGTGCCGACCGGCTACGGCTACGTGTTGCCGGACCAGAACGGCTGGAGCCGGTATCTCCACTTTCAAGCTGCCTGGGTTGTGGTTTTGACCGGCTTGCTGTATGCAATCTCCAGTTTGTTGACCGGGCATTTGCGGAAAAACTTGCTCCCAGGTAAGGCCGATCTTTCGTGGCGGGCACTCTCGATCGCAATCGCTAAGCATTTGCGCTTCGAACGGCCAAGTGAGGTGGAAGCCTGGTCGTACAATGCCCTCCAGCAGCTAACCTACCTGTTCGTGATCTTCGTCCTGTTTCCCCTAGTAATCTGGACGGGTCTGGCGATGTCCCCTGCCTTTGTTTCCGCGGTTCCGGCCACCGTCACGTTGTTGGGCGGGCAGCAATCCGCGCGCACCATTCACTTCTTCGTGTCCTTGGCTCTCCTGTTCTTTCTGCTGGTCCACGTCGTGATGGTTTGTCTTGCCGGATTCAGAAGCCGCATGCGAGCGATGATTACGGGCCACGCCAGCCCGGATTACGCCAGTACCGATGGGGAGGGGACATGAGCGATCTCTCACGCCGCAGACTGATCACGACCGGACTCGCGGCCACGGCGGGCGCATTGGGCCTGGGCACGGCCGCACGCATTGCGCAAATCTATGGGCTGATCCCGCCCGACCACGGCGGATTCTACGGCCTCGGCGAAACGCTTACCTATGCTTCCCAGCGACTGCTGACAAGACACTCGTTGGCCCGTGAGTTCCGTCCGAACCAAGTTTCAAAACCTCCGCTCGCGAACGAAATCCCACCCCTGACGGACGCCTTCAAGCGCCTTCAGGCCGGAGGATTTGCTGACTGGCGGCTCTTCGTCGACGGCATGGTCGCCCGGCCCGCCTCGTTTTCGCTTGCCCGGCTCAAGAGCTATCCATCTCGCAGCCAAATCACTCAGCTTGCGTGTGAAGAGGGCTGGTCGTATATAGCCGAGTGGATTGGCGTGCCGCTCTCCCACGTCCTGGAAGTCGTAGGCGCACTTCCGCAAGCCAGATACGTTGTCTACCGTTCGATCGATCCAGTCTGGTGGGATAGCATCGATATGGCCGACGCATTGCATCCACAGACTTTTCTCGCCTACGGCATGAATGGCGATGAACTTCCAGTAGGCAACGGCGGGCCGCTTCGCCTGCGGCTCCCCCGTCAGCTCGGCTACAAGAGCGTGAAATTCGTTACCGCCCTGACAGTCACCGATAGCCTGAAAGGGTTCGGCAAGGGTCTGGGCTCCGCATCTCCCGAAGCAGGCTATGCCTGGTATGCCGGCATCTGACCGGCTCGTCTCACGCGGGCGGGGGGTGGCCCGGGTTAACTAAGCTTTTCCATTCTCAGTCTGAACTGACGCGGAGGGTGCCCCCCGATCGATTTTGAATTGGCGTCTTAGGGTTAACTTCTCCTATATGCCTCGGCATCCCTTCCATCCAAACCTGATTCACCGCGGTGTTTATGTCCAGAGATTCTCGTCCCAAATTAGTCCTAGGAAAACCGGGGAATAGACAGACCGTTTACGTCTATGGATTCGGGGCAAACCCAAACCGAAGAATGTGACGAGAAACAATATCGCCACACAAACCCACAAAGTACTCGTCGCCCGAGTGACTTGCGCTCCCAAGCTGAAACGTGAATGAGCGATCCCATTTATTCGATTCTTGCAGCCTCCCGGCGGCGGCGCAGCGGAACTGGCCGGGCTATTGCCGTAGACGGTAATCCTTGATGAGTTCAGCTGTGCGAACAAAACTCGCGAGTCAGTCCCCGGATTTCCACGTATACGGTAAGCATTTATCAGGCACTGAGGCCGCAAGACGTTCGAACCGTACCGAACTCTTTTCCCAAATGACGCCTCTTACTATTCAAAGGACCGCGTGGCTACTTCAAAGCAAGAAGCGATGTGGGTACTAAGGGCGCAGTGTGATGACCGCGAGGCGCTTGAACAGTTGCTTCGTTGTATTCAACCCGCGGTGCGGCGCTTCATTTGCCGGATCGTCGGGCCGTCTCATGCCGACGATGTATTGCAGGATATTCTCGTGATTGTGTGCCGCAAGCTCAACTCCTTGCATACACCCGAACTTCTTTGGCCATGGGTCTACCGGGTCGCAAGCCGACAGGCCTTTCGTCACCTCGAGAGGCAGAGACGCTGGCCACAACAGACAGCAGACGAATCGTTGCTGGCTGAGCTGCCGGCGCCAAGCGCTTGTTCACCAACGGAGGTGCTGCAAGAACTCTTGGCTCTTGAAATTCTACCTCCCGCGAGTCGAGCGGTCTTGGCGTTGCATTTTCAGGAAGAACTTTCTCTCGCGGAAGTAGCCGCGATACTCAAATTGCCGATAGGGACCGTCAAGTCGCGTCTGGCATACGGCTTGACCACAATACGAAAACATCTCAGCAAGAAAAGGAGCAATTCATGAGCGACGAGATGGACGATATTTTGCACAGATCACTAGACGAGGTAGATCGCGCGAGGAGAAGGCAGTGGGCATATTTAGCGTTGTGTTTTTGTTGTCTCGCAGTCTTTGTTTTCACCGTAACCGAAATTGCTCGCAATATTGGTGATTCGAGGTTGGGCACGGAAGTCTTGTTGGACGCAATCGTTTCAATTTTGACGACCATTCTCGCGGTCCTGGGACTTAGTCTGTTCATCAATCGTATGACCAACAAGATTTTAAAGGCGATAGAGTTGTTGTCAAAACGATGATCGTAGGTGGCCGACTCCTGATTGCGTTCGTGCTTATCAGACTTGAGTCTACGGAATTGGTTACAGCACCTTCTCGCCGCTACTTCACGAAGCAACGGACGAGCGGTGCAATCTGATCCGCTGCCGCATCGAGCGCGAAATGCCCGCCACCGACAGTGTGCACTTCGGCCTTCGACACGTCGCGACGATAGGCTTCCGGCTCTGAGGGGTCGAACGAGAGTTCATACTTACCCCAGATCACCAGTAAGCGCGGCTGCTTTTCGCGCATCCAGACCTGCCACTTCGGGTAATCCTCGAGGTTCGTGCGGTAGCCGTAGAAGAGCGTTATCTTGCCCCCAAACTAAGAGTTCCCTGCTAGTGCCCGCACGGATTGGCGGACACTGAAAGTTCTGGCCGGCTAAGGGGTTTGTCCGCCAGTGGACACTGAGCTCGAGCTTGTCCCGTAAATCCTCTCGCCGCTCCTTCCGCTGAACTGTTAGTAGTAAAGATCGGGCGGGCCCTTGTACTCCTGGATGGCATTACCGCCGTCGATGACGATCATCTGGCCGGTGATATAGGATGCGGACTCGCAAGCGAGAAACGCGATTGCAGAAGCGACTTCGTCAGGACGGCCGGGACGGCCTACGGGCGTATTCTTACCAGCGATGATTTCCTGCTCGGTTGAGGACGCGGTTTCGATCCAGCCGGGCGCGACAGCGTTTACGGTGATACCCTTGCGGGCAAGTTCGAGTGCAAGGCTGCGCGTCAACCCGACCATGCCAGCCTTGGCCGTGCTGTAGGCCGTTGAGCGAGGATTGCTGACGAGTGGGCCGGTGACCGACGAAACATTCACGATACGGCCATAGTTCGCAGTCAGCATGGATGGCAGAACGGCTTTTGTGACATTAAAAGTGGTCTTGAGGTTGAGCGCGATGCTGTAATCCCAGTCCGATTCGGTGAGCTCGGCTAGCGATAACGAGAGGGTGTGGTCAGGATTGTTGATTTGAGTCATGCCCGCGTTGTTTACGAGGATATCGATACGGCCATAGCGCACGAGGACTTCATGAACGAGCACACGAGTGCTCGCGTGATCGCGTAGGTCTGCGGGAAAAGCAAAGACCTCGGCGTTCTCCGTGGCGAGTTCGCCAGCCCTCTCTTTGATTCTATCGGTCGTGGAAGTGATTGCGATTTTTGACCCTTGTTGTGCCAGGAGACGGGCAGCAGCGAAACCTATCCCAAGGGGACTACCCGCACCGGTGATCAGCGCGACTTTCCCGGAAAAGTTCATTTATGTGATTCCCTCATTTTTCTGAGCTTCAACAGAACAAATCGAATCTTGAAGATTAGCATCTTCAACGCGAAGATTTCGCGGAGCGAGGTTATTTCCCCGTGTTGTCGCGGGTGAAAACCTCGCCCGGCGTTTCGGAATGGCGATGTGGAATTCACAGACCGGAAGTCGATGCGCTACCGTACAACAACTGATTTCTGTTTGGCGACCATCTTGGATGCCCCCGACGCAAACTCTGTGTGTTTGCCGAGACACTCGGGTTCGAGAGCGAGTCTTAGCTGGTAAGTTAGACGCTGCGTGCCTCGGGCACCTTAGTCTCGACCCGACCCTGGGCTTTCTCGGACAACCCGAAAAAGCTACAGGCCACGAGTCCCAAATGGAACTATGGTCCCCAAAATTGACAACATTCTGCTTTGCTGATTCCGGAACTGACAGGCTCCGTCGCGAAGAAGTGATGAAAACCACTGGTAGAGAAAACCCAATCCACGGGGTCAGATTGCCTGCAACCGAGCACATGGCGCGGTAGGTCAGAACAGATCTCGCGCGATCAAGTGGGCTGAGAAGCAAGAAAAATTCCAGTCGAAGAAGATGTATTTTTTCTTGACTTCTCCCTTTAAATGCCGGCTCAACCGGTCGCCGCAACATCCTCTAACGCAACCGGCTTTGAATAGGTACGCCGGGGATGTTTAGTCCCCGGCGCGTCGGATTTCTTCTACTATTGAATCGTCATGGAGCTGCTAACGTTTCCGCCAGCTTCCGATGCGTTCACGCTCAGGGTGCCTGTCACCGTTCCTTTGATTTTGCAAGTCGTGGTCTTCGACGCTTTAGCGTAAGTACAGGTGATTACCAACGCCGGAGGCGGTGGAGGAGCAACAACGGTCACTACAATGCTGGTGGACCCGCTTACCGCTCCGAACGTACTGGTTGCGGTGATCGTTGCCGTGCCCGTCGCGGTAGGAGTGAACACTCCAGTGGACGAAATGACGAACGCCGAACTTCCAAAGGTCGCCGTCTCTCCTGGGTAGCCGATAAAGGTTTGATACTGCGTCGCTATGCCGGAGCAATCGCCATCGTTACAGACCAAGATAGACCCGTAGTCATCTTCAGTTAGATAGGTGCCCGCCCGAAAATAAGTAGTATCCCCGGCGCGCATTAAAGTTTTAGCGTGTACCGGTGTTTTCCACGGACTCGCAAAGTTGCCTGGGTTAGTGTCGTTACCGGACGTCGCGACGAAATAGATGTTTCCCGCCGAGACTGTAAACGAGCTGCCGTTCGAGGCCAGTCCACCTACCGTGACTACGAAGTTTCCAGAGGTATTCGAAAGGCCGAGCTGAACCACGATCATGTCCAGCATCGTGTTCTTAGAACACGCCTGACACCACGTCTTGACCGACGCTACAGGAGCGCCATTCAGTGAGACGGTGGAGGTGCCCTACGAAGAACCGAAGTTCTTACCGAACAGAGTAACGTAAACGCCATTCCCAGCTTCACCGCCCAAGTTCGCCCCGGTTACGATGTCGGTGAATAGAAGGGTAGGGGGATTGGTCGCCTGACCCTTTGCCGAGAACGACAGCATAAGCAAAGCCAACAGCAATGCAAGATACAAATTTCGTTTACTCAATTTTGGGTCACCCTATGTTTGACCGGGGCAGCAACACCGCCCGAAGCTTTGGAGCCTTCGAAGGCAACACCACAAACAGCAGCATTGCCAAGGGCATAAACAGTCGTCGCAATTAGTTCACCGTGTAAGTTACAAAGATGGACATGCGTTTTGCATTGCCGCCAGCCGTACCAGAAGTCAGCTCGAAATAATCTCCGGCAGCCAAGCTGGTGTGTGAAGCGTCGCCGAGCAAGTAGTCGTTCCGTCGATTCCGGTTGTGCCACCCGTTTTGGAACAAGCAGGCGCATCGGCCGCAGCAGTCGCCATTGCCGAGCTAACCAAAGCAGCCGCCGTGCAAGCGTGGTTTTTAGGTACGCGTTTATGAAGCACTGTCGTCCTTGGAGGGCCGAGATCGCCGTTTACCAGCGACCGAAGCATTGTCTGCGCCTACTTCTACGGCGCATGTTCGACGGGTAAGTACCACCGCACTTTCGGAAGCTGTGACGGCGTTTGCAATGACGGTAAAAGCCCGGTGTTGGCAAGGCTAAGATCGCCCGACATCGCTGTGTCTGTAGCAACTCCAGAACCATTGCCCACATAAAAAGGAGAGTTCGTAAGACTTGTGCTCAGACCGGAAACAGCACTGCCGGACTGACTCTGCATTTGGAATGCAGGGCCTTCGTAAATCACTTCTGCGATCGGCCCAGCCAGAATGTCGTTTGCGGTGAGAGCAGTAGTGCCGTTCTTTAGAATGTTCTTAGTTCCAAGGGGGTTGACGAAGGGCCAAAATCCATTAAGGGATGGAGTGCCCAATTTCGGTTCTCCAGCGATCACCGCACTAGCGGATACGCACGCACAGTCAATCTGACGCAGGGCGAAATCAGCGGTTGGGGCAGAACCGCCGTGGCATGTTCATTCGTACCAAGGGCAAATAAACAGCAATTTGAGGCCGAACGTGTCGTCCGCCACGACGTGCAATAGCACCGTAGACTGAGCGGAGTGCAAGAGGTACGAATAAGCGTGGTGGGCCAAGGAACTACAAACACGGGCACCGTGTCCCACAGACGTCTACACAGGGCCACCGACGCCGGAGACCAGACCTATGTATATATACAAGGTTGCGCCGATGGCCATGTTTGCGCAGCGGACAGGCACGGTTCGGAAGCGAATGCACGCCCGGTCTTTCCGAAACGAACAAACATCCAGCGATTGGTCGCGGCGGGCCCTTTTAATTCGATCGGAAGACACTGGACAACTATGCGCCGTTTCCCGTGAACCATTTGCTCATTCGCCGTCCTTTGGCCGAGGCTGCCCGGATCACAAGGAACGATTGTTTCTCCGTGAAGGGCTCCTGGCATTTCTGAGGTGTGCTCGGCGGAGCGATCTGATGCACTGGAACAGTCGCAATTTTGTGGCGTCGCACGCACAAATCGTGCGGCCGCGATCTCGCACGCCATCGGCCAGGGCGCGACAATGATTTCCGCCGTGTGGGAAGTTTTCGTCTGGCGTCAGTTTGCCAAGGCGCCGGCAGGCTCTCGCCGCCTGAACCCTCTCGTGTTTCATTTGTTCGAGGCCGGGTTAGCAGTTGTCGCGCTTGCCCCGCTTGTGGACAAATAAGGAGCACTGGGCCAGTAAGCGCAGGGTCGATCATGGCGGGGAGCGAACGGCGTATGCTTTCCACCGTGGTGAAGTAGAACTCCTTTCGGAAAGAGTGAATGTCGAAACCAATTATCGTCGTGGGCAGCATAAATCTGGACCTGGTTGCCAGTGCCGAAAACATTCCGCGGCCCGGCGAGACTTTGATCGGAAATGCGTTTCGAACATTTTTCGGAGGCAAGGGCGCGAACCAGGCCGTCGCCGTTGCCCGATTGGGCTATCCCTCGGTTATGGTAGGCAATGTCGGCGACGATGCTTTCGGCGACCAATTGAAGGCTGGCCTTAGACAGGCAAACGTTTCCATCGAAGCCGTAGACACGGTGGCAGGAGCTTCCGGTGTAGCGGTCATCGTGACTTCCAGCTACGGCCAGAACAGCATCGTTGTCGTACCCGGTGCGAATGGAAAACTTGGTCCGGAACAACTGGCGCGCCACGCACGACTCTTGCAGAACGCCGGAATTCTCCTGGCGCAACTTGAGATTCCGCTCGAGTCGGTGGAATTTCTGGCTGACTTTGCCGGTCGGCACAATATTCCATTCATGCTCGATCCTGCTCCAGCGCTCGCTCTCTCTGCAGCTCTGCTGAAAAAAGTTACCTGGCTGACGCCGAATGAGACCGAAACGGAAGCACTGCTGAATACACGTAAACTGCAGTCGAGTGACGGACTCGAAGTGGCCACCGCGATGCTGCAAACAGGGCCAACGAACCTGATCATAAAGCTCGGCGCCCGCGGCTGCGTGCTCGCCCCGGCAGACAAGGCGCCGGAACTCATCCCGGCATTTTCCATTGCGACGGTTGATACGACGGCCGCGGGTGACGCTTTCAATGGTGGATTCGCCGTCCGTCTAATGCGCGGCTATTCACCGCGGGATTCCGCCATCTTTGCATCGGCCGTTGCGGCCATCTCGGTTTCGCGTCACGGTGCGCAGCCCTCGATGCCGACAGAAAGTGAAGTGCTAGCTTTCCTGAACGAACGGAAAAATGACGGCCCGCTGGCCGGCTCAAGCGCAGACCAATGACCAGTCCATTGGGCGTTCCTTTCTGCGACACCCTCCTCGCGTCGACAGAATCCGCACATCGCGGACCCAGCCTGGGCCGGACTTGCTTTGCCGAAGGAGTGTAGGTCTGTGACCAGGTTTATTTATAGGCGTTGGCTGATCGCCAGAATATTTCCCTCGGTGTCCTTGAACCAGGCGGTTTTCGCTCCTCCCGCAGTCATAATGCCGTTTCTCATCGTCATGCCTGGCACGTCGTACTCCTCGAATTTCACCCCTCGTGCTTTCAGTTCAGCGACCTCGGCTTGTACGTCGTCGACCTGCCAAAACGCTTGGCTGGCCTTGGATGTGCCCGCGTTAGGCGTCGGGTACATAAATACCCCGGTGTCCCCGCATTCGTAGATCACGCCTCCGGCATATTCCTCGCTGGGCTGGAGGCCAACGATCTCCTCGTAGAATTTCCTCGCGCGGGTGATGTTCGACGCGGGGATGTAAGCGCGAATCGGTGCATTTCTCAACATGGATAGCTCCTCTTGACTGTTTTCATTTGGGGGCTGCGTGAAGACATATCTGGCCCTCGCAAGACGTACCGCCCTTAGCTCATATCTAGAAGCGAATCGCTCGTCCCAAACCGGACAGAAATGCGATAGCCGCGGCAAGACCGAAGGTCAACCACAACCAATCGAAGGACATGGTGCGAGTAACGATTCGTTCAGTCTCGACCGGCTGAGATATGAAAGCCGGGACAATGAGCAAACCGAGATTTAGTCCGAACGAAGCGCTTACGGCCGCGATTTCACCAAGACCTCCATTGACCGGTCGGAGAGCGGTTTCGATTGTGAGTAGGGTGCTCGCAGTCAGATACGCGGCAAGCACAAGGCGCCACAAGTCCTGATGAGCAACTTCTCGTCGAACTACAAGATCTCGCAATACAATGACTGCGAAGCGAAGCGCGGGACGATAGATGAATATTCCCGCAGCCGCAAGCAAGATACGCCAGAACCACGGCGAACTGAAGTTCATGATGATGGTTGACCAATCGCCTGTGCCGGTGATTGCCGCGTAAAGGAGGCGCCCGGAGTTCATCAAACTGACACATCCGAATACCCATAGGAAATACCAACCGGATGTGAAGCGCTTGTCAATGCGCACGAGAAGTGCAGCCATTCCGCCCAAGACCAGATTGGCAAGAGTTCCGCAGACGCCCGCAAGTCGCGCTGGAGTGTTGAGCTGAGCGAACACTGTCGAGGTAGAGAACCAGTCAGCATCTCCTAGGCGCGCAGCAATGGCATGACCAATCACGTCACGCGCGAAGCCAACGAGTGCCGCAGCGGCAGCGGCGATGGAAATGAGGGTGCGCAGGTTGGGAGAGGTTTGTTGGCGAGGAGCTTCTACAGCGAGATCGGGGGAAGGAATCGGCATGGATGGCTAAGATGTTAACGCAAATAGAGGGGCACGCGAGACACCCAAGCTGGCGGACACTGTCGTCGGGTTCCTAAAGGTCTGAAATCCATACATTACAAAAGGGCGCCCTCTTTTGGAGTACGTTTCTGAGTGCCAGCTCGGACCCCTCCAGAAAGGACCACTCGCCCCCGACGTAAGGAAAGGCTATCAAAGCATAAAACTGAAACTGCGCATCAAGGCCAGCATCAGCGACGAACAATTCCGAGATCTCAGCTCGCTGGGCCCCCGTTTTTGACCGGTCTACGATTCGGTTAGCAATGGAGTTTCCATTGCGGTCTCAACCGAGCGGATTGCGTAGTTGGAGTAGCGATATTTCGCAGGGCGCGTACGGGGATCACCATCGGCGCGGCAGAAAAGAAGATTGACCGCATCCGTGCTGATTCTCTCGCAAGTCCCGATTAGTTCTGTAGAGGGAGAGGCTGTAGGTGACCTATTTTCAGCGCGGCGTCGGTGCGCGCGACAGAGGTCATGTGAAATCGCTAAGATACGCCTATGGCAACAGCCGCGCCGATGACCGGAACGGACAGTTCGAATCGCAGAGATCGAGATATTGTTTTCGATATTGGTCTTTGCGATGGGGATGACGCTGCCTATTATCTCGACCTCGGATACGTTGTTGTCGGTGTTGAAGCCAATCCGCTGCTGGCAGCCCAATGCACGCTGCGATTCGAAAACGAGATCCGGCAAGGGCGAATGAAAGTCGTCAATGCCGGGGTGTTGAAAGAACCGGGAGAGTTCACCTTTTATCGTAATCTCCGCGACTACGCCTTATCTTCCTTCCTACCGGCGAGGGGCAAGGCGGGGGGAGAGTGGGAAGAGCTGAAAATCCCCTGCGTCACGACACAGCAGCTCATAGAGAAGCACAGAAAGCCTTTCTTTATGAAGGTCGATATCGAAGGTGCAGACTTCCAAGCTCTTGACTCGATAACGTCGGCGACCGCCCCTGCCTATGTCAGCCTCGAACTGAATTCCTTCGATCCTATCCTCGAAAGATTGACCGAGTTGGGTTATTCCGCCTTCAAGTTCGTGAACGGCGAGACCTTCTGGCCCGCGCCCCCGATATTTGCTTACCAAATCTGCTGGCGGTTTTTGAGAAAAGTCGGGCGGCTCGCGCCATTCGTGCGAAAGGGGATCAGCAGGTTGCCACAGCGGTTTCGTCCAAATTCCGAGTACGATCCGCCGGGCAAATACAGTCCCGCTGGCTATCCCTTTGGGCTCCACAGTTCCGGGCCATTCGGAGAGCAGGCCGCCGGTGCGTGGTTGACTTATGCCGCCGCTCTCCGCTGGTTCGGAATTTTGAAGAACAACTATCGCCGAGCTGATATGGAAAACTCGGTCTGGTGGGACGTGCATGCGCGTCACTCGTCAAGAAATCCCTAACCCGTTGGAGGGAAGATCATCCGTAGCTCACCTCAGCACTGAATCCCCAAAGTTAACCCTCCGGCATGATCCTCCCGTACATTAATTGCGTAACCTACGAGCAATTCGTCAGAAAGTTGGGAAAGCCGCTGTTCGGACTGGTTTTCTGCTACTCTGCGGCAAGCGGGAGGAGCAGTGAGCCTGGTCCTCAGATACTCGAACTGGTTCGTTACAGCCATATTGCTACTTGTTGGAAACCGGGTACTCTTCGTGACTCTCCGTGGGGTCTTAACCCCTGATAGCTTCTGGAGAGAAGGAGCGGTCGCGTCCCTGGTGCAGGCAACAGTTGCTGTGCTGTCTATCCTTGCCGCGGTGGGAACAGTTCGCTGGAAAGCTTGGGGACGGTCACTGGGATTGCGATTTGTGCTTGGAACGCATTTGCCACCATTTTTTTGTCGTCGCTCGGTCCGAAACACAGAGCTGCGGGGCTGAGTTCAGTCTTGGTGCTTCTGATTATTTGGTTCCATCTGCCTAGGGTCAAACTTCAATTCCTTCAGCCCGGTGCGGCGCAACCCAACCCACCGCTAAGTCCTGTGTGGTGGCAGCGTTACCGGAAATTTAGACTCATTCTCCGGTAAATACATTTCTGGCTAAGTTCCGGACTGCGAACCATCCGCGCAGCGACGAGCGAATACCGGAATTGTGACTGCGCGGCTTATCGCCGACAGCGGAGACAATAGCACTTTGTGAAACAAATGCGCAGGCCTACTCGTATCATGAGAAGAAAACTGGCCCGCGGAGCTAAACGTGATCAAAACGATTTTCAAATATGGCGGGATATTGATTGCCTGCTTGACAATTGGGACGCTCTCGTCAGCGCTGCTATACAGAAAATATCTGCAACGCGAAGTGTCTGAAGCACGAGCCATTAGGTCACCCAACGGCATCGAGAGCCTTGAGGCCATCCGCATCGGCGGCATTGATCAGTGGATCGAAGTGCGCGGCCAAAACGTGAATAACCCGATTCTTCTGTTCATCCATGGCGGACCTGGCGTTGCGTTTATTCCTATGGGCAGCACTTTTCAGGACCCTTGGGAGAAATACTTCACCGTCGTGCAATGGGACCAACGCGGAGCGGGGAAAACGTACGAGTCGAATGGCAAGGAACTTCAGCGCCGGACCATGAATCTGGCGCAGATGGAGCAGGACACCCTAGAAGTGACGAACTATCTCCGAACTCGATTCAAGCGAGAAAAGATATTTGTTGTGGGGCATTCATGGGGAAGCATGCTCGGCCTTTGGCTGGCGCATGAGCATCCGGAAATGATTTATGCGTTTGTGGGCACCGGGCAAGCTGTGAGTATGCAGCAGAACGAGGCGGCTGGATACCGTATCGTGTTGCAAGCAGCGCACAGCCGCACCAATGAACAGGCGATTAAGGAATTGGAGAGCATCGCTCCTTATCCTCCGGCGATCCCAGACATGAATAAAACCGGGACGGTAAGAGATTGGGAATCGAGGTTACTCGGGCCGCCGCTGAGCGAGACGAGCTTTACGAATGTGAAAAGAATTTTGAGAACGGTGGTCTCCGCTCCGGAATATTCGATCGCCGATGATATCGGGTTTGTCCGCGGGCAAACGTTTTCGCTTCAAGTTATGATGCCTCAGATGATGGAATTCGATCTGACCAAACTCGGAGCCGACTTTCGCGAGGCACTTTTCTTTTTTGAAGGAAGGACAGATCCGTACTGCCCTGGTTCGGTGATTGCGGACTACGCTCAAACGATCAATGCACCGCAGAAGGAAATTGTGTGGTTTGAAAATTCCAGCCACTTTCCTTTTTACGAAGAAAAACAGAAGTTTACGGATGAATTGGTCCAGCGCGTGTTACCACTCGCCGGCGATCGCCGCTCTGCCGATTAACTCTCTTGCGCCACGGCGATCATGTCGATCAACGGTTCGCGTGGCCTCTAGTGGATTTCACCTTGACCGCTCGAAGAGTGTTGTCGCAGTGATGAAACTGGATGGCGAGGGCGGATCGGTCCCGACAACTTTGGCTCGCCGCCCTTCCAGCCGACCACACAATTGGTCGTGGAAAATCCCCAATCCGATGCGCTGCGCTTGTCCGGTGAGCTTGACTGCCGGCACATCCGCCTGACTCTGCACAGAACAAAGCCGAATTTCATCCTCCAGAGCCGGGGTTTCCAGTGGATTCACGAATCGGCGATTTGGAGACGCTGAACGTCTATCAGGCAATGACGCGCTTACGATCCGAACTGGCGGGTTCGGATTCTGGGCGGATGGCGGGCATTTTACTTCCAGTTGGCCGGCTCTCAGACCTTTGGTGGGGCAACCCAACGGTCACTTTTGCTTAACGGTAGCTAAGGACCGTTCTATTCCTGACGTAATGTATTGGCGGGGTCGATTTTGGCAATTCTCAAAGTGGGAAGAGTTGTGGCTAGGAGCGTCACCAGTACAAGGGTGAGCACGACGGTGCCAAGGGTTAGAGCATCGTACACGCTTACGCCATAGATCAAGCTGCGCATGACTCGCAACGTTCCCGAGCAAAGGACAAGTCCCAAAAAAAGGCCCAGAATCGAGGCGCCCACCCCGGAGCGGCCGATCTGCACCATCGCCTGACCCACGGTCGAACCCAGTGCCATGCGGATGCCGATCTCTCGCGTCCTCTGCGCCACCATGTTGGCAACCAGCGCGAAAATGCCGACGGCGCTCAGCAGAAGCGCTAGCACCGCCATTGCGCCCAGAAGCGCCACTTCGACACGCTGCATCGCCAAGGTTTTCGCGAGCAGGTCCTGCATGCTGTAGAAGCCGGAGAAGGGTAGGTTGGGATCGGTACTCGCCAACGCGCGTTGCATCTGCGCGATCAACCCTTCCACCGGACCGGCTGTGCGGACAACCCAGTCCGGTTGAAACCACACATGCACCAGCGAGAGAATCTGCGCATTCACTTGCGCGGCCGGGACGTACATGGCCTGCTCGCTCATGAGAGGAGCGCCCTCGTACAAACCGGAGGAAACGGAGACATCTGCTACTTCGCCCACGATCACCGTATCTTTATTGATGTAGCGGCCCACGGGATTTGTACTGCCATAGAACTTTCGGGCGAAGGTTTGGTTCACGACGGCCACGTGCTGAGCATTTGGACCGTCGTCATCGGTAAAAACGCGGCCTGCAAGCACAGGCATTTGCAATGTGCCGAAATATCCGGGCGTGACATAGACCACATCCGTCCCATCCTGCTGCCCGGCCTCTTTGCCGTCACTAAGGGTGACCCCGTCGTTTAGCGTGCGTTCGTAAGGCAGGCTCAATCCGACTGCGGAGTTCTGCACGCCGGGAATCTGCCGCATGGCGGCCGTGCTCTCGTCCAATAGTTTTCTGAAGGCTGCGGGATTGTGGAAGCGGGTGTCATCGAGCGAGGCCTTGGCGGTCATCACTCCCTTAGGATTGAAACCCGGCGGCAGCGTCTCCAAGTGGATCAGGGTGCGGATGAGCAGGCCGGAGGCGGCCAGCAGCACGACGGTGAGGGCGACCTCGCCGACGATCAGTGTCTGGCGCAGGCTGCCGACTTTGGCCACGCCGCGGCTCCCCATCGACGAGCGTAGGTCCACATTCCGAGTTGCAAGCGCTGGGAGCACGCCGAACAGAATGCTGGTCAACAGCGAGACGACTAGCGTGAAGGCCATGACGCGGCCGTCGAGGGGGATGCGCGCAACAGGAAGAAAGTGCTCGGGCAACAGCAACAAGAGGCCGCGCAGGGTGAGAAAGCCTACGGCGATGCCGGCGGCTCCGCCGACAAGGGCCAATAGCAGGTTTTCGATCCAGAACTGCTTCTGGATCTGCCACCGCGAGGCACCCAGTGCCAGCCGCGTGGCCACTTCCGAGGAACGGCGCAGCATGCGGACTAGAGTCAACCCGGCCAGATTGGCACAAGCGATGAGTAGTATGAAGCCGGCAGCGAGCATCAGCGCCACCACTTGCGGACGCAAGGAGTCGGTTTCGCCCTTTTGGAGCTGAATGGAGTGGTAGGTCACTCGCACCCCGGGGTTGTTTGTTGATTCATAGCGCTGGGCACGGACGGACCATGCGCGGTTGATTTCGGCATCGGCTTCCTGCCAGGTAGCGCCATCACGTAGCCTCGTGATGGACGCAAAGTTCGTTCCCCCTCCCTCGCCCTCGCGGCTGGGCTGGAGGGCCGTATAGAGGTCGGCGTTCAAGGGAGTGGTTGCGCCCTCAGGAAGCACACCGATGACCGAGTACGGCTCGCCTTTCAATAGAATGGCCTGCCCCAGAATATCGGGATTAGAGCTGAAGGTATTTCGCCACAAACTGCAACTCAGGATGGTGGCCTTGGGGCCGTGCCGGCGGTCTTCGTCCGGAGAAAAATTGCGCCCTATCATTGGCTGAATGGCTAGCACGTTGAGGTAGTTCGCCGAGATCCGTGCCGCGCGGAGATACTGCACCTGGGATCCCGATTTGAGATTGACCCCTGAAGTTCCAAGACTTGAAACCGCCGCTATCAACGCGGGGACATTGTCGCGTAACAGCTCCCACTGCTCACCATTCAGGTTGTGCCGTTCATCGGAGGCTCTGGAGCCGGCGATGCCTGTATAAATCGTGCCCATCCGTTCGGGATGCGAATAGGGCAGGCTCTTCAGCATGAGCGCATTCACCATGGAGAAAATCGCGGTGTTTGCACCGATAGCAAGCGCCAGCGTAATAATGATCACCACGGTAAATCCTGGATTACGCCAGAGCTGTCGCGCGGCAAATCTGAGATGCTGCCTAGTCTCCATAGACCATCCTGCTTTCCAATAAATCTGTCATCCAATCCCTTTTGGAAAGTACGTCAACAACTCGGCCTAAGTTTCGCTCCGGCTGATTTTAGATTTGAGCCTTTTGCCTTCTATGGGTAGAAAATGCTGCGGTTGAGAGTGTACTCTTCTGCGTTGCTCCGCGAGTGACGGGCGATGCGGAAGTAACCGAATTCCTTCCAGATTGCCGACAATCCGAGAGTTGACCCAAGCTTCTACCTTGTCGAGAGATTAGGTCTTCGGGGCAGTGCTGAAGATCTCGATCAGGCGGTCCGCGATTATCTTTTCCTCGCCGTGCTTGAGCTGCCAGACGGCAAAGCCGAAGCTATTCGGGTCGCGAGGCGGGCGCTGATTTTCGCGGTGATTGTCAGCGGCAGGCGCATCCGGATCGCGTCCGCGCATACCGCTCGCACCGGCGCCCATGCTGCCGATACCGATGGGCCGCGTATCTGCCAACTTCTGCATGATCTCTGGCCCCGTGATTTTGAGTTTGGATGAATCGATCTGCCAACTGTAACGCGGCGTCACGTTACCTAGACCTTGAGCGTTGAACTGCCGAGGGAGCGCCGTCACTCCAAATTTCTTCACTGCATCGGTGATGACTTGTGCCCGCTCGTCATAGATTTTCAGCGCGGCGTCGAAGTCCTCATTGACGAACATCTCAAGCGCCTTAAGCAGGCCGAAAATTGTTTCTTTACCGACTTTACAGCAACGTCCGATACGATCCTCCTGCGGGCTCATATTCAGCAGCGAATAGCGGATCAGCTCCTCCCTCCCGATCAGCACGCCTGATGCCTGCGGGCCGCGAATATCTTTACCGCCGCTGAAGGCAACCATGTCGAAGCCGATGGCCGGATACTCCCAGAGCCGCTCTTTCGGCGGAACATCGGCAGCGGCATCGTTGAAGGTGTAGAGGTTGTGCGCCTTGGCGATCTCGACGGTTTCGGGACCGCTGACCTTGCCTTTGTCGGACAGGATGTTGGTGAAGTGGATCGCAACAGTCTTGGGATTGATGGCGTCAATCATCTCTTCGCGCGTCTCGACTTCCACGAGCTTCGCGCCCGTCTGGCGGATTTGGTGGTCAAACGGATAGCGATGACTCTTCTGGATGATGACTTCGTTTCTCGGAAAATTGCTAACGTCGGGAACGTCGCGCATTCGGGGTTCCAGGTCTTCGGTCATCATGCCAGCGTAGCCGACGACCATGGCCGCCGCCGCGCCACCCGTTACCAAGCCGGTGTACCCGGCGGGGGACTTACACAATTTCGCAATGAACTTGCCGGCTGCGATTTCGAGCTCGTCAATCAGAACGAAATGCTCGTTGCCCCTTCGAATCAGCTCCATAACTTCTGGTCTCATCACGGACCCGCCAATCACGGTTACCGTGCCATTGATGTTGACGAGAGGCGTCACTCCAAGCTCTGCATAAATATCGCCGGTGGAACCAAGGCCGGTTGTGATGGACACGATTGGGCTGCCGTCGACCGAAGGTATCGGCGGCTTGTGCTTCTTACCAAAGATGCTCGCCGCATTCAACTCAGACGGACAGAACAGGCCGCCGGTGACGGCTCCTAGCGCGGCGAGAAACGAACGGCGACTCCAACCAAATTGCAAGTTCATCGGTAGTTTCCTCTCCATTCTTGTTTCCGCTCCGTCGTGAATTACTTCTCTGCAGGCAGCGTCGAAGTGGCGACCATCGCGCTCCCAACGATTTCGATGAGGGAATCGCCAGGAATCCATTCAACGGCCATGCAGCCACGCGATGGCGCTTTGCCTGGAGAGAAATAGGTTCCATAGACCTTGTTCAACGCGTCGTACTGCGCTTTGTGTGCATCGAACCGTGCTTTGCCGGTGGGCGTGGGGATACCGTCGGCAAGAGGCAGACAGAGAAAGACATCGAGATGGATGATGCTGTCCATGTTAGAACCCGCACGTTCGACCGATCTCTTGAGGGCATCCATTGTGCGTGTGACGTGTTTTTCGAATGGGTCGGTGACGAGGAAGTGATCGTCCTTGCTGTAGCCGTCATTAGCACCCGTGCCGGAGAAGTAGTAGATCCCATTAAGCGTGTGGTTGGGTCGAGGCGGGTCTCCTCCAGTCATGGATGCGCTCCCAGGCGTGGGTGCGCCCGCAGGTGCAACCTGCTGAGCGAAAAGTCTTGGTGCGCCGGTCAGAAAAGCCGCCATCGCTGTGATCTTGCCAAGGAAGTTGCGTCGAGTGTTGGTTTCCACGGAGTTTCTCCTTCGGATCTATCCGTTGAGCAAGGCATGATAGCGCGAGGCGAGTTGTCCATTCAGTATCCCGACTCACGTCGACGGACTACGTCAGTTGTACTTCGCAATTCCTGAGTGACAGCTACACGGATCATTACATCCCATTTGCCGACAAAGCGGGAGTTGATTGGTTCGGTCTGTTACTCAGGACCTATCCGCGGTTATGGGAGCCTGCCTAAACAAGAATCACACGGCGAGGTTTCGTGGAATCCGTGTGCGTGACAAGCACCGTTTCTAGCACACATGCGAGACAGAGCTAAGGAGGACCTGTTGAATGGGACTCCTATAATTGGTGTATTCGAGGGTCTTTCGCCGTGCCACCTACCACAAGACCGACCGATCGATACTCGCGATGGTCGATCGTCCAGTCAACGCCATCGCGATTTCAAATTCCTTCCGAAGGATCTCGACCACGCGCGTGACGCCTTCCGCTCCGGAAATCCCCAGACCCCACAAGTATGGACGGCCGATCTGCACCGCCGACGCGCCGAGCGCAAACGCCTTGATGATATCCGTGCCCCGACGAATGCCTCCGTCCACTAGCACCGGCACGCGGCCTGCGACCTTCTCGACCACCAACGGAAGCGCATCGATGGTCGCGGGGACGGTATCGAGATTGCGTGCGCCATGATTCGAGACGATGATGCCTGAGGCTCCAGCCTTCACGGCAGTCGCTGCGTCGTCGGGATTCAGAACGCCTTTGAGCAGGACGGGCCTCCGCGCGAATGACCGCAACCAGTCAATGTCCTTCCAGGTCAGACTCGGGTCTAGATAATCTTTTCCCTTCAGGTTGGGCAGTTCGCGCTCTGGCAACTCCTTCTTGGCGCGGTCTTCCCGATTGCGAGCACCAAACGTGGGCGAATCGACGGTAACGCAAAGAGCGCGGCAGCCGGAGTCTTCGGCGCGCTGCACCAGATCGCGTGTAAATGCGCGGTCCTTCTGCACGTAGAGTTGGAACCAGACCGGACCTTTCGTGGACTTCGCAATGTCTTCGACCTTCATGGAAGCACTGCTGCTGATCACGTAGATGGAGTTTGCGGCGGCGGCTCCGCGCGCGGCGGCAACGTCGCCCTCTGGGTGGATGAATCGCTGGCCCCCAGTAGGTGCGAGCAAAATCGGGAACGGTAATTCATGCCCGAACAGCGTCACGCGCGTGTCGAGCTTCGACACATCCACCAGGATGCGAGGCTTCAGGCGGATGTGATCATACGCTTCGCGATTCCAGCGCAGAGTGATCTCATCGGCGGAGCCTCCGGAAATCCGTTCCCACGCTCCGTGGGAGACGCGTGTGTGTGCCTCGGTTTCAAAGTCGAAAAGTGAAAGCAGCGGTTCGAGCTGAGATCCAGAGGCGGCCGGACTTTGAGCGCCTAGGCGGGAAGCCGCAGCAACGGTCGAGTCCAGAGGGAACTGGATGACACGCGCAAGTGCTCCAGTACCCACCATCGCGCCTGTTTGGGTCAGGAAGCTTCGGCGATTCATAGCCCCTCCAGAATTGTTCCTGGGCTCGGATCTGAGGTTTTGGAGTCCTAGTTAACTATAACGGTATACTCGCCCGCCTCATTTTTGCAATTCTCATTAACTCTCCCACTCTACCAAGTCGCTGGAAGACTCCCAGCCGATGCTCAACGGGTTGCTGCCCGGGCAATAATGATTCAATTGGCTGCCTCACAGATGGTTGCTGCGCGTTTCTCCACATCATAGATTCCACGGTGGGTTCACGACAGCGCACCGGCGCTGACCTCAGTTCCGGTGAGTGACCCGTGAAATCACCGCATCGACGGACTTGTTTTTGGTTTTCGTCTACTGCTCCCCTAGATGCTAGGATCCTCCGCATGCAAACGATAACCATAGTGATTTTCCTCATCACCACTACTTTTCTGTTCGATGTTCAACTCCTGCGGTCAAAGGCTCCAACTGACCGCAGGAGCAAATACTGGAACGCACAATGGATTACCTCTCGAGGTACCTCACAGAGAGATGAAATCGTGCTTCACTTCAAAAAGGTCATCGAACTTTCCGAGCGGCCGCAACACTTTTATGTGGATGTGAGCGCCGATAACCAGTTTGTCTTTCACGTAAATCAGCAACGTGCAGGTAACGGGCCGAGTCGAGCCGACCTAGCGCATTGGAGATACGAAACATACGACTTTGCTCCCCTTCTCCACCAGGGTAAAAACGTGCTTGCGGCGACAGTTTGGAACTTCGGCACGCGTTCAGCCATTGCGCAGGTGAGCGACCGAGTGGGTTTTCTCGTGCACGGTCATGGAGATGCCGAACGAGCGGCAGACACCGACGCAAGCTGGAGCGTGGAGGAGGAAGAAGGTATCCATGCCGTACGGCCGCGGGTTAAGGGTTACTTTGCTGCGGATCCAGGTGAACGACTTGACGGCTCAGTGTTCGACTGGTCATGGGATAGCGGCACGGATTTTGGAGCCTTGTGGCAAAAAGCCGTCCCTATTGGTCGTGGTTCTATAAGAGGCGAAACTGATTCGCCGAATCGCTGGCAGCTCGTAAGCGATCCCCTTCCACCGATCGAAATGAGGCTTGTTTCAGCTGGAAGAGTAGTCAGAGCGGTGCAGATCGCGATGCCGCCCGGCTTTCCGGAACAAGGTTTCACAGTTCCTGCGCACGTCAAGGCGAGTATCTTGATTGACAACTCGACATTGACAACCGGCTATCCCGCGTTGAGCGCCAGTGAAGGACAAGGTTCCACTATCCGGATGACTTATGCGGAGGCACTTTTTGATGATGCGGGCCAGAAGGGCAATCGCAATCTGATTGAAGGGCGCCACATTGAGGGAGTGACTGATGAATTTATCCTTGGAGGAGGCTCTTCTCGTGAGCTCATGCCTTTGAGCTGGAGGACATGGCGATATTTACAGATTGATGTGGAGGCGGCGAACGAACCCGTCCGCGTCGAAGGACTAAAAACCTGGTTCAGTGCCTTTCCCTTTGTTCAACGTGCGTCCTTCTCCGCCGACGATGAATCGTTGCGCTCAATATGGGACATCGGCTGGTGGACGGCGCGTTTGGATGCGCACGACACCTACATGGATACGCCCTATTGGGAACGCCTGCAATATATCGGCGATACGCGAATACAGGCATTGATATCCTATGCGGTTGCTGGAGACGACCGGCTCGCACGCCAGGCCATCGAAGCCTTTAACGATTCACGAGTCCCGGATGGGATCACTCAAAGCCGCTATCCATCATCACTCGTGCAGATGATCCCGACATTCTCTTTGATGTGGGTCGGCATGGTGCACGACTTCTGGCTTTACCGGGGCGATGCCAGCTTTGTTCGTGCCCAGATCCCAGGCACCCGTACAGTTTTGAGTTGGTATCTTGAGCGCCAGCGAGCAGACGGTTTGATGGGAAAGTTGCCATGGTGGCCCTTTGTCGATTGGGGTAAGGATTTTGACTCTGGAATGCCGCCCCAGGGCGATGACGGAGGGTCAGCGATCATTACCCTGCAGTTCATCGAGGCCTTGCAATACGCGGCGCAGCTTGAAGATAGTTTTGGGAATCCCCAAATGGGGAATACCTACCGCACTGCAGCCAAGCATGCGATTGAAGGGATACGTACCCTTTGCGGGGATAATCAGTATGGCCTGATTGCGGACGATCCTTCCCATCAGCACTACAGCCAGCACGCAAATATCCTCGCAGTCTGGCTCGATGTTGTCCCCAAAGAAAAGCAGCAAGAAGTGCTCGAGAAAATCCTCTCCACTACCGATCCGGGGTTCCACGCAACTGCAAATCTGCCATCGATGACGGCCGCGACTTACTATTTCCGCTTTTACCTGTCGCGAGCTTTGTTGCACGCCGGGATAGGAGACCGTTATCTCCAAACGCTTGGCCCTTGGCGGGAGATGATTTCCTTAGGGTTAACCACTTGGGCTGAGTCGCCGGAGCCCACTCGATCGGATTCTCATGCGTGGAGTTCGCACCCCAATTTCGACTTGCTGACGATTGTCGCGGGAATTTGCCCAAAGGCACCAGGTTTCGAAAGTGTAGTAATCGAGCCGCATCTAGGTGCTCTAATGCACGTCGATGCTCGTATGCCAACTCCGAAAGGAATGGTGGAGGTCCAATATCTCCGCGAAGCGAATGGCGTCAATGCACAAATCACTCTTCCGACAGGAATATCAGGCGAACTGGTCTGGAAAGGCCACGAAACCGCCGTTCGTGAAGGTAAGCAGACACTCGTCTTGCCCTAAGACATTTGTTTTTTGGGCATCAGGTCACGAACACTTGAAAATTCCGGTAACGGCGTTCGTAGCAGGGGATAGTCAAGAGAAAAACTTCCCCGCGACTGGCGAGAGCAAAGTTGTTCGCTGTGCGATCCAGCCGGTGTCATGTTGAGAGGCTCTGGTGGTTTTCTCTTTTCGCAAGTTCATGCTGCTGTCGTGACGACGCCTTCTACGACCAGCCCTCTGCGCTGGAGCCCTCCAGCCAGGCTACTCGCCTACAAACTGGCAAACGTGCGGACCTTACGGTAGAGGAGTCCTGTCGCTTACAGGACGAATGTGGTACCGGAGACAGTAGCGGGGAGTGAAACTCCTTAGTTGTCCTCTAAAGTTGAGAGGATAAATCGTATTTTCTGGCGACCCTACGCCGGTAGCTTTGTGGCCGAGAGTGGTTGGCAACAAAGACCGGTATGAAGGCCACAAAAACCGCCAGAAGAACCAACAAGGTTACGAGGAAATCAGAAACAAACTTGCCGTCCACGCGTTTATTTTAGCCTCTGTGAATAGCTTCCCAAAACGCGATAGTCCGCCGTCAATATGTCATTCCGAAACCTGGTGGGTCGATGTTGCGTGTCTCGGTGACCAGCGCGATGCCCAGAAAATCGATTCCTATATCTTTCTGACCTACTGTGCGCTACCGTGCCATCCTTAAGGGTTCGGCTGAAGTGGAGGTTTTGTGTTATGGCAAGAACTCTATATAGCCTGCGTTCTTGAAACAAATTCAGAAAAGCTGAAAGCCCTCATTCACGAAACGGAAAACGCGATCATCTCGCGTTTACAAACTCTGGAAACCCCCGATGACGAGCACCGGGAGATCGCGCGTGCCTCAGCCTCTCTGCTGGTCCTGAAAAGCGAAAGATTAAGCTGGCCGGGCCATCCGGATAGCAGAAATCCGCAGCTACACGAAGCGGGAAGCGAGAAAATAAGAGAACGTTCACCTGCGAATGTGCAATCTTGCACGGAATATGAGCAGTTGTTTGACAAATGCCTGGATGCCTTGACGCGGTGGACTCGTTTGCATGGCTTTGACGATTGTCCTGGCTCAATGGGAACGCCGCTCGATAGCGAAGTGTGGCGTGCGGAGCACAACTATGCGGCCGCGTTCTCGGCACTGCACCAACACTCGCGCTGCGGGTGCCTTGTCTGTGAAGACGGGCTGCGGGTTCATGTAAGCGGATTTCCGGGTGCCAGCACATACCGCAGCCGGGAACTTGCCCTTTGGGAGCATCGGAAGTTGTCTAGGGACCTGGCAAGAAGGCTTGGCGTCAAGCCCATCAAAACGGACGGCATGGCCCCACAAACCGTGATACCTGACCATCCAACAATGTCGACTCGCATGGCGAAATTGGTGGAAGAACTGGCGTCCTGGAATTGCTTGCTCGATCGCTGGTGGTCTCACAATTTCACCCAAGCAAAGGATTGGATCATCCTTTCAAAAATGGGATTGGCCGGAGTTGTCTTACTTACGATCGCGCTGCGTGTTAGTCCGCTAGCGCGCTGGCCGCAAATTGTCCGCGTGCCCTTCGGATTCTCGGGTATCTTGCTCATCGATGTTTCGCTGGGTTTTGGCGCGTTCCTGCTTCTCTGTAATGGAAATCTGTCTCGCCGAATCAGGCACCTACGCGAGTGGCTCCATGCTCCTTGGTCGATGGGCAACGGTTAAAGCGCAGCCGAAGAAAGCCGTGAGTCAGATCAATTTGGCATTCGAGGAGCACGGGTGGCAGGACCTCCCGCGTTCCCCGCTCGCCTAGAACCTGGCTGCTCGGGCCGCATCTTCCGGTTGTCAAGGGTGCGGGCATACGTTGTGGCGACACAACATGGCTCTCGGCGCACAAGTAAACTATACCTCTCGGGATTTTGCTCGCCGCTGCCGGTGTCATAGGATGTTCGGCATGGAATAAGCGGAGGAAAGCAGCGGTCAAGGTATGAGTCTATGATTATCGTTTGTCGTATAGTGGGCGCGCGGAGGCTCTATGGCGCGCGTTATTCCTGACGAGATTATCGAGAAGCAAAAAACGTGGAAGAAGTGGTCTGGGAGATGGATTTGGGCGAACACCGTGATGGGGATCATTGCGGCGCTCCTCAGCACCCTGATTGCTGCCAATGCAAGACTGAGTTTTCTCTCGCCGGGGACAGTCATCGGGTGTTCGATGGTGATTGCCGGACTCGCCTTCCTTCTGACCACGCTGAACGCCGGGCTGAAGGCGAAAGGATTTGCTGTGGCGGCCCGGGAACTTGAGTCCGCCATCGCTCGGTATCGGTTTGACGACGAAGTCCCCGAACGGTATCTGGCTCAAGCTGAGGTGCGGGGCATCGAAATTCTGAACACGTTCGATTCGAAGAAATCTGGCAGCTAGTCTAACTACTGAGGCCGGACACGATTTGATCGGTCACATATCGTTTCACGATGAACTTGCTTTAGAACGGGATATGGTCAAGGTCGATCGTCGGCACTTCGGCCGGCTTTAGGTCGACTTCAGTAATGCCAATACACAGGCTACTTCGGAACGGGCAGGCAGTTCAACAAAAGCAGCCTTGATCTCGGGCAATGAGCGCAGCGGATTGGCAAGCATTGGTCGCGAATCATAGCAACACAGCCGCTTTCAGCAAACTGCTACCGCCTGCAAATGGGACGGGTCGCCGGTGCCTTGCGAGCGTTTACAAGATACCGACTAACAGAGTCACTTGCGAATCGCTGCAGCAAGCAGCCTTACTCGCTGTAAACCCGAACAACGAGCGTCTGATCCAGTACCCTTACTGCCCGCAGAAATACCTGCTCGCTTGGGATGATAGAGAATGGAACTTTGTGCAGGAGTGCGCGTTTGCCTCAAAGGTTGACGGGCACAGATTATCGGGACAGTCGGACGATAGACGCGCCTAGCGCTCGGTTGAATTTGAGGATTCCATGCAACCGATGTACGTAGAGACGAGCGTCAATCCGGAAAACACCTTGCCACACGTCTGGCAAATCGTCACGTACCCAAGCCCACGCTCATCCCACCGGGCGGTTTCACGCGGCTGCATCTCGCCACAAAACGGGCACTCTATCTCCAGTTGTTGAAGGTCGTCCATATAAGCCCCCATAACTGATAGATGATGGCCGTCGGCAAAAAGGCTGCGAATAAGGGTATTTAGAAAGCTGCCGACTACGGACCAGTGCTGTCCTCAGCACTGTACACAACGTAGGCGAATGCGCTAGCCGCACCGATAATGAGGACAACAAATATGCTTAAAATAAGTGTCGTCATACTGGGAACCTCCGAAACCGAGCATGGTTGTAGATTTGTGGCGCGCCGTCGATAAGGTAATTCCTGTAGACGGAATGCGTACGCCATCGTACCGAAATAGCAAAGTCCTTGAATTTGCATTTCCGTGGACTACCATACACAGCTAGTCGTCGTTCGTTATGCTTCGCTGGCAATGCGCTCGATCTGTCCGACTAAGTTCCAAGCCTTACTCTTGGAAACTATTGTACGAATCCCCGCCTCTTGGGCAGCGTGTCCAATTCCTTCAATCTCCAGTATCGTGAGCAGGATTAAGGGAACTGTTGGGTCAGCCGAGGACATTTGCTGTGCGGCTTCGATGCCGGTCATGTCGGGTATGGATAAATCCAGCAACAACTACCTCTGGTTTTAATTTCTGAAATTTCTCGACCCCGGCCCGGCCATTTTCCGCCTCTCCGCAGATGGTCCAATGGCGCGAGGGTAAGATGGTGCCGACAATGCGGTGCGTAGTTTCGGAGTCATCGACGATCAATATTCGTAGTGCTTCGGGCTTTATAGCCTTGGACTTTTGTCACCTTAGACGGGTGACAGCCAAAGCGCTGGAGAGCACCTTGGACGTACGCCAGCGTACTAATCGAGCGTCTAGAGGGCTCCCTCGGGTGTTTGATGTAGGTGAAAGTCTTCGGTTTTGGAGGTCGTACAGACCAAGACTCTAATGTGTTCGTCTAGTAGCAGGTGTTCAAGCGTGGCGCACTCCTTCATTTTGTTGAACGCACTCTTCGATTGCAGGAATCAGAGTGGAAGCAAGCTGACTCTTATCGAGCAACCTCAACGCGCCGTAGCTTTTTGCAAGGCTGGCGGTCTCTTCATCATTCCACACCGACATTGCCAGCAAACATGAACCGTGAAGATGCCCCTTGATGGTCGCAGCCGTGAAGAGCTTTTCGCCCGGCATCCGCAAGTCCATCAGAACTACATCGGTAGTGGTAGCGTTAAATATCTTCAGCAGTTCGGCATAGTTGCCAGCTTCGCCACACACCGCAATGCCGGTCTGCGTTTTAAGCAACGCACAGACGGCACGGCGAATGGTTTCGGAGTCGTCAGCTATCAGAAGCCGGACTGGTGTGTTCATTAGCAAGATATAGCCCACTGCGCCGATTCTGTCTATTGAACTTTGAACTATAGCGAGAGACTGGGTTGACGCATTTGTTGTGTGTCATTCGCTAGACTTCGCATGACACCGCTGAGTACTTCCTCTTCCGGGCGCGTCAGCTTAAGCCAAGCCTGCAGGCACACCTTCGGGGGATTCGCCGACAAATTCCGCGACAACTGCCAAAAGCTCGGCATTCCCCGCGGGCTTTTGGAGATAAGCCTTGGCCCCGGACGCAAGAGCCCGTGCCTTGACGGTGTGCATGTCAGCGCCGGACACCACGATAATTGGAATCCCTTGCAGCTCCGAGGCGGCTTTGAACTGGTCCAGTACCCTGAAACCATCACCGGCCGTCAAACCAAGGTCAAGAATAATCACATCAGGTCGATGGTTGAGCGCTTCCGCGAGGCTGGAAAGCGGGTCGGCCGCGAAAAAAGTATCGTAATGATTCACCTTGAAGAGGATGTGATAACCGAGTCGCACATCAGAATTGTCTTCCACGATGAGGATTTTCTTATTGCCCATTCTGGCGGTCCTCCGCATCAGTTTTCGGAGCAATTTGTTCACCGCAGGTAAATGCGGATGAATGCAGCGATACTGAAGCGATTCTATCCCAAGATGGAAATAGCTGCGTCGTTCTGTTGAATGATCCTAATCGACCTGGCCCAAAACCACGCTAGAGGATTTTGGGATAGCCAGGACGGGGCTTCTGGCCGTAGACGGCTCTCTCTGGACCGTCTCCTTCGTCGAGCCTTCTAGCGATTCCACTTCATAGCGGTTCATTCTGCCGGACGCCGCGCGGAACTCACGACTTTGGCAGCGTCTTGAGCTTGGACGGAAGTTCAATATCCCCGTGTATTCGGTGCCTTCTAGCGACGGCGGCGTTCGCGACTCGAATCCAGTCCTTCACGGAATTCCACTCTGCCCCTTCAGGCGATGATTCAGCTCGAAGCATTGTTCAACTACAAAGCAGTGAACGCCGCGTAAGTTGTTGAAAGAATGGTGGGGCTGGGGAGGCTCGAACTCCCGACCTGAGGTTTAGGAATTCTGAGGCCGGTTCTCCATCCGTTGTGAAAATCTTGATTCTATCTGTTGGGTCAACCTCTTACGCGAGCCGCATGTTGATGCGATTTGATCTGTTCATCTCCGTTTTGAGCCGAGAACTATGACACTCGTCGGGTGCAATTGACGATGAAGCTTCCGACATCTCTGTGTTCTTGGAGAGCCGAGCGAATGGCACAGTAATGGAGAGACCGACCAGTTGAGCTCGCACGCATTACCAGACATCATCAAGTGGTTTTTGCCCGACTTTTCCGATAAGCGTTAATCAGATGGGATGAGAAGGCCGGTCTCCGCGGGATGCACTAAGCTCCCAAGGAATTACGCGCTCGAGGCGCTAAGAAAAGGAGACCGGCTATGAAAAAGACTAGCACTGTTCGGGTAAATGGAAACATGATTTTCACGGCTGCGGTTAGCTCCTCGATCGTCGGATTCATGCGGTCCAACAGCTCTAACAACTCTTGCCTGCGTCGAACGGCCCAAGGAGCCAACGGGAGTTTCTCCAACTGCGCTCGTCCTTGTTCGCTGAACAGTTTTTTCTTCCAGCGATAGCCCTCGTTCATCGCCAGCGCCTGCAACTGATTCATGATCCGCGTACGCATCTGCACCAACCGATGCCGGTGACACAGCAGTTGTCGCAAATCTCGATTCTCCGGACTCGCTACCCAGATTTGCGGAAAGTTATATTCCCGCATCAGCCTGAGCAGGAGTTGGGCATCCTTGCGGTCGGTCTTCTGCTTCTTGATCCGCTTGGCCTTGATCTCCGCGGGATCGCCAATCCACAGCTCGAAACCTAATTCAGCCAGCAGTCGCTCGAACCAACGTGAATATCCGGTAGCCTCCATGCCTACCCGCACGCAGATTCCTCGCTGTTTCAGGTCTCGATAGAATTTCTCTGCTTGCCCGTCACTGTGGTTCAGTTCCCGTTCACCACATTCACCAGTCTCTTCCATTAAAAATGCAATCGTGTGAAAGCTCGGGTGGTAATCTACGCCTATAATCATCATGTTCGGCTCCTTTCTCCGAGCCTGCGGTCGTCAACAACCTCAGTCTACTCGGGTCGAGGAGCCGACATTGTTATGCAATCATGTGGTTTTGAGACGATCCTACTTGCCCAGTATCGTCGTCAGAGTATCAAAATGAGTTGGAACAACAGAACCCAACTCTACTTTAGTGCTTTTTCCAACAAAGATGCAGTGCTCGCGCCGCCTTTGGATTCCACGAACTTGGTCATCACCGGCACGAACTTGCCAGCCATCTCTGGGGACAGGCCCAGTTTGCGGAATGCTTCCGCAACTTCGGCCATGCGGCCCATGCCGCCTGGCAGGGAACTTTCCAGGCTGGAGAGCTCGGAGTTATCGGTCAAGGCGGGAGCTGCCTTCAACAGACCATTCATTCCAGGCACGGCAGCCGACACCTTGCTGAATTCCTCTCCGCTCAGGCGGCTCTTGGCCAACGCGAACAGGGCGCCCGCGCCGCCGCGAGCTTGTGTTCGCGTAACGGAAAGTCCCTTGGTCAACTGTCCGACTAGTTCCGAGCTAGAGTTCTTCGAGGGCTGTGCGGGTGAGCCCTGCGCTTTGAGCTGCACCCCTGCAAGGACAAAGACGCTGCACAGCAAAGTCGCAGCCCACGTGGTCACCGATCGATGCCTTATAGTTCCCATAAATTCGTGCACCTCTTGAGACTCCAGATGGTACCGCAGTCGCAGGAGTGGCGCTCCAGGTCAATTGCGGTGCTGATTCGGTCGTCTCGCTTGAATGTGAGGATGGGTTTGTGTACGGCCTCGGCCTGTGTTATCGAAGCTTTGGCAATTTGCTTCGTTAGACGAACGTAGCGAAACGTCGCAGTGGTCAACGCGAGAGTAAGCAACACAACCACGACTGCCGATATCGCTTGCACGGCAGCCGCGTTGGAGTTAAGAAATTGCCACATCAGTTCACCGGAGTCTAGCGAAAATATCGGCCTTGGTATACTAACGATATGGAATACAGCGTAGGCTCCCGCATCCGGGTCCGCCTCTACACCGGGAAGATTGTCGAGGCTGAAATAACCGCCATCACAAATCACTCCACTGGGCGAAGATTGCAAATTGTCTACGGCAAAATAACTGCATCGATTAATCCAGCGCAGATTACCGAAGTTCTGCCGACAACATAGTGCGTAAGCAAATCCACATCGGCTCTACCGTGCTCGTCCGGCTGTACGACGGTCGCGGTCGTCGCCAGGAATCCTCTGGGGTCAGTTTGAAATCTAAACGAAGCGACCCGGTCGGTGGGGTCGCTGTCTTAGGTCCTAGAAGTATTTTTTGAAGAGGAACTGATAATTCCGAAAGTTTGCACCCTAAATCGCCTGCAATAAAATACAGTGAATGCCTGACATAGGCTGAGTACGGCAGCGCACCAAGGAGTCGGAGAGTTTTTAAGCCCGATACAGTAAATCCGTGCGTTGGTAGACCGCGCTGAGTCCGCAATTTGGGCAGACGCATTCGTTAACAGTCGGTGGAACGATCGGTTTTGGAGGGTCGTACAAACTAGCCATTCCCACGTCGCTAATCTGAGAGTGCTGAAATTCTATCTTACACTTGCGACAAATAAGAATCCATGCGCGCATTTGTCACCTGGGTTCAGGTGACAGCCAAAAAGCTGGAGAGCACCATTAATGTACGGTAGCGTACCAACAACAATTCAAAAAGACAATTGGGGTCTTTCAGGTAGTTGCGGACGCTCGGCTAGCGCCGCGTTTTCGTGCGACTTCTTTTCCGCTCGACAGCTTCCGCCGCAATAAGCTTCCTGTCGGTGTGTGGTTCGTTGCGTAATCCACCTGCTTGCAATCGACAGCGGTGCCCGGCAGTGACACCGCATGCTGGGCAAGGGACGGACAATACCCGTTTTTGCGTCAAGTCTGTAATTTTCATAGGTAGGAGGCGAACGTTATGTCATGCTTTTTCGTCTTCGGCTTCGGGCCATCGTCTTTGGTCCTGGTTTCCGAAGCCGCTTTTGTTCGGCATCGAGAATGCGGGTTATTTGGTTGGCGAGCTTCTCAAATTTACTGGGCTCCTCCTGAACTTCGGCCTCTCCACATAAGTCGTTCCACCGCCGTTTGTTCAATTTGAGAATGGGACTAACTCCCGTTTCCTGCTCGCAGAAAGACTGATCGGATGTTTTATACACCAAGAGGTTGGCGCTCTTAATATCTATTTACCGTACGGTACCGTACAACCGCCTTGCTAACCCGACTTCGAGGACGTTATCCTGTCGTCCCGTTTCCTTCCCCGAGGACCCATGATTCAAACCGACCCCGAAGACATCGAGCAAATCCGCGAACGCCTGCGCAAAATGTCTGACCATGAGTTGCGCAAGTTCGGTCGTTCCGCCAGCGTCATGGCCGACCCGAAGAAGAATTTCGGTACGCCCAATCCGGCCTTCCAGATTCAACTAGACGAGGCGAGGGCGGAGTGGCGCAGGTGTTATCCTAAGAAGAGCGAAGCATGAAGACCTTCTGAACGGTATAACCTTCTCGGGGCAGCACGATGATTCTCGCTCGAATATTGATTGCCATCATTGTCGGCGGACTGGCCCTCATCGGCTACCTGCTCTACCTCTTAGCTGCGATTAATCGCCGCGATCCTAAATAGATTATTTCGGAAACATCTAAGAGACCAGAACGGTAGTAACCTCAGCGTATGCGAAAGCGCCTTATCACGCCCACCCCGGAGCGTATTTGGACTCGCTGCGAAAACTGGTTAGATGTCGAACATGCCGCCGCAGTCGAGGTCACGTCGGAAGACAAGGATTATCCGGTTGAGTCTGCCTTCGTTTCGGGAGATGCGCAGGGCTGGCGTGCGGCCGCGCCAGGGAGCCAAACTCTTCGGCTGGTCTTCGATCAGCCGCAAAAGCTCAGGTGCATATCCCTTGCGTTTGAGGCAAACGAGATTGCCCGCACGCAAGAGTTCGTTTTGCGATGGTCTCCAGATGGCGGCAACTCAGTTAAAGAAATTGTGCGCCAGCAGTGGAATTTCAGTCCACCTGAGTCGACACGCGAGGTGGAAGAATATCAAGTAGAGCTTTTTGGCGTTACTGTACTTGAGTTAGTCATCAAGCCGAATATCGGTGGTGGACTCGCCCACGCATCGCTTAAGAACCTCCGTTTGTCCTGATGAGCGGGTCTTCGGTTCCGATTATATCAACAACGCACTTAGAATAAATTAGCGTCCTGTCGATCAAATGTTGGTCGCGCAGATCCAAACCTGCCGCTTCGAATACAACTAGCCATTAACGTTTAAACCGAGTACCGTTGCTGTGTCTCACTAGCACCGCTCCCTCCTGACCAGAAGAAGGCTCCCCTGCGAAATCAGACAATTCCATGTCTTGGGCGAGGTGTCACATGGCGAATTGGCGCGAATTCTACGAAACCACCGTTCTTGAAACGAATCCAACTCAGTTGCAAAAACTCATACGCGAGACCGAGGTCGCCATCTTCAGGCGAATGCGCGAGCTTCACGCAAGCTCTGATGGTGCCGAGGAACGGCGTGAGATTGCAGGGGCGTCGGCGGCCTTGCGTGCCTTGAAAACCCAAAACCCAGAATGGCCCAATCCGAAACAAATACGCATTCCTGCGGCGAAGTGATGTTCAGCCGTTTGAACGACACCCGTATGCAGTGGTCTGTAAACCCTACTAACAGGGACGATGGGGCTTGACGGAGGTTCACTTGGGGGAGTCACCGGTCGCAGCCCCCGATCCAGAAGGTTGGGTACCGGATCGTTGAACGTATTCAGTCGTAGCGGCGTTTAAATTTAGTTTCGTGCCTCATTTCCCGGTCGGGATCGGTCCAAGTCTCTGTCTCCGGGCTTCGCTCGGTCGGTTCTTGGTGCTGCTCGGCGCTCCGTAGTCTTATGGTTTCTTGCTCTCCACTCATGGTTCCTTGCCTTGCTGCTGATGTCCCTTGCTTACGGCGCTCCTATAGCGTTTGCGGACGTGTTAAAGTGCGTTTGTTGGCTTGGTCCAGGCTTGTTCACTAACCGTACATCAGGGAGCAGATTTTGGTAGTGATCGAAGTCAAAGAGGTTGATCCCGCCGACCCGAAAACTCCCTGGGGTCTGTGGGTCAACGGGTTTCTAATTGGCACCAGCAAAAATCGCTTCGACGCCGACCACGCTAAAGTCATGCTGTAAAAGGCCCTGGCTGCTAGCCCGCCCGATCCGCTATGATTGCGGCCATGAAAGTCCCGCCCGAAAAACCCGCCCCTAGAACTCGGGTCTACCGAATCACGAAGTCTTGTGCGGAAAGCAAACACTGGGACTGCAGCGGAGCGTGCGTTTCGGTAAAAGAGGGCATGTTCCTGTGCCACTGCGAGTGCCACAAACCCCCGACTAAAAATTAGCCTGTTCACTTACCGGACACCGCTGTTGGCACCCAATTTCGTCTCGGAATCCGTCTGTTCTAGAGTTTTAGCTTTTGACATTTGTCTGACATCTTTCAGACGGAGGATGGCTAGAATCCGCCTCAATGGAAGGTCGGGCGGTCTGGAGGGGGGAAGAAGTCAGGACAAATCGCTTCATCCGGGCCGCCTACTTGTTCAGTTAGTGGACAGTTTAGTCTTGTGGGCGTTTAGATTTAGATTCCCAGTCGCTATCGGCACTCCAATGGCTACGCTCTGGGCAAGCCAGTCCCGAACCGCCGCGCTATTTTTTATGCACAGTAATGCACAGGTCTGCACAGCTGGCCCTTTTCAGGCTCAGTAGTCAAATAGTCAGAAGCATCAAAGGCATTTAAATGAAAATGAAAGAGATAAGTGGTGGGGCTGGGGAGGCTCGAACTCCCGACCTAAGGTTTAGGAAAACACCCAACCTTTTTGACCCGTTCTGAAAACTCTTGACCCTACTATATTGCTGAACGGCTTACAACGATTTCGACTTGCACCGTTTACATGCGTTTTGTGCCGTTTTGAACGTAGAACTATCACGTTTTTATCACGTCAGTCTCCATGGTGAAGGTCCTAGACCAGAATCGGTTTGACGCAATGAAGAAACTAGAAATCTTGCGGCAGTCCACTCTTTCGAATGAAACCGCGTCGTCAGCCAAGCAACGTCCCGAACAGACCACGAAGGGGCTCGATCACAGTAAGGTATAACAAGGGTCGCCCACGGCAGGGCACTTCCCGGTCACAGCGTTATTAGGAGCTGAGAGCCCTTACTAGTCTGGGGCACAGCCTGCCTTTCCTTATCTCGTGAGACAGGGTTGGCCCCGAGTTTTCCGAATATGTTTTTGCAGTCCATTCGACCCGAAACCCATCTGGTCGATGTCAGGGTGGCTTGGTCTAAGGCCGTGAAAGGCGCAGGACTCGATCACCAGGGCCCGGCTTTCGTCGCCGCACTGAAACTCACGGAAGCGCTTAGCGACCAATCGCCCTTTTCGGAGGAATACTCATGACGAATTTCGGGGAATTAGCTGCGATACGATCAGAAAGGATTCGGAGGGGATAGCCTGGATTCTTATTCCTGATCCATCTGATCGACCTGCTGCTTCAGAAGTGTCACCATTTGCTTCCACTGCGTCAGCTTCCCACTCTTAACCAAGGCGGTTCTAACCTCCTCATCCGAGTCTATCGCCTTTTCGGATACTTCAAACATGTCCCTCAGGCGACGCACACCCGCCGGATGGTCCGACGCAGTCTCACCCTCCACGGAAAACCCTTCTATTGAGCCGAAGAGCAGAATGAGCGGAAGGCCTTCGATGGGGATTGTTCCGGAGAGCGCAAGAGTTCGAAAGGCGAAGTCGTCTGCGGCCTTTTCTCTATCTCGACTGTCCTGTTTTGAGGTTGCCTTCGACCAAGTATCATGATGCACATGGTGGCCAAGCTCATGGGCCATTAGCAATTTAATGCTGCCGGCTACGGCCAGCTCCCTCATGTCCACCGCGCGCTGCCGAGCGCGGAAACGCATTTCGGTCATGTTCGGGCAGACGTCTGGCCGCAGCTGCGCGAAAATGAATGGCGATCCCACAGCTTGCAGCGGGTGTCCGGAGATGACCGCTGCCGTATTGCCGTTAATCCCGTCCGCCAAATAACTGATGTAACCAGCCGTACACCCCTGCTGCCCAAACTCCGCCTGGATTGCCAGCGCGGTCGCTAACCAATCGATGACCTGAATCAGCTCAGCCCCAACGTAGGTGTAGTTCACACCGTTGATTCGCTTGGCTTGCCCGTTGGCGTTCGTCGTATTCGCTACCACACGGTAGTGAATGCTTTCCTCGACGGCTCGGTCCTCCGGCGACAGCCCGGATCGGATTCCGGGGCGAAATTCGCCAATCAGATACTCCGCTCTGCTCTTGTACCATTCGAGTAACTGGGCGAAGTCTTGGGGATTTGAGGATTGACACAGCGTGCGCGCGCCGATCATCAGTAACACGGCGGTAAGGATCGCCGTCAACGCAAACTTCAAACGCATAGTTACTCCCGCAAGAACGTATCTGTCCTGAGAGCCTGTAATTTCTCGTAATTGTTCCGATCGTCTTTTGAAAGATGAGTCAGAACGGACGGATCGCCCAATGCTTTGTCCCCCAGCGCCTTGTATTGGCGCGCAGCCGGGCCGAAAGTTTCAAAGAACAGCTGGTCGCGGCGTATTTGCAGTTGATCCAATGCCTTTTGTAAGGCCTCTTTCTCATGGGTGCTTGAGCTGAGCAGCGATTTGGGAATGGCAACCCTTTCAATAGTGTTGATGGCCGTTATTTCGCGTTCTCTCAGAGCCGCAACATCCGCGTCTCCCTTTGACATCATCGAACCCTTGCTCTCCTGAACTTCGGACAACTTGTCATTGGCTGTTTCAGGCCGGTATGCCTTCGTATCCCAATTGAGAGGATGACCAACCGAGTAAACGAATCCGACAACGGCAAACAAGGCAAAGAATGCGCCCGGCCCTACGCGCTGAAGCTTTATCTTCCAAGACTTAGTGCTGAGCTCGGCCGCTTGCGGATCGAGAACGCCCACGCGAAACAAGTTCCAACCGAGGACCAGGGACATTCCTGAAAATACGACAATTAGCAGCCGTTCGGCGGAGCGAGCCCAAAACAGGATCTGCAGGTCTGGCATGCGTACACCTCAGGGCAATCCAGGGTCCAGGTGACAGACTAGGTTTAATTGGTAGGTTCAATAACCGAGGAGAGACTACATCTTCCCTGGGATGGTCACAAGAAGATATTTCAGGCTGGTTAGAGTTACATAAAAGTGCGTCCCGGCGCTAATAAGAATCTGACGCTCGCCCTCAAAAAGCCGCGTTTACCCGCGGCCGTGATTCTAGTATCGAACCTGAAGGGGAAAATAACGGTCGACCTCGGAAGGCCGATCTATTACAAGTTATCTCATAAACACTTTCAACCGACGCAATATAAAAGGGCGCCCCTTTTGGAGTAGGGTTTGGGTGCTTGCCTCAACCCCTACAGAAAGGAACGCCCTCAATGGATAGCAAAAAGTATATCGGTATGGATGTGCACAAGGAAAGCATTTCGATTGCGGTGATGAATGGTGTGGGAAAGATCGCGATGGAATGCGTGATCGAGACCAAAGCCAGCATGATTCTGCAGTTTATCGATGGGCTGCGCGGAGACTTGCAGGTCACGTTTGAAGAAGGAACCTCGGCCGCCTGGTTGTACGACCTGCTGAAACCCCACGTCACAAAATTGGTGGTGTGCGATCCGCGAAAGAATGCCTCCATGAGGGATGGCAACCAGAGTGACAAGATCGACGCACGCCGGTTGGCCGAGCTGCTGCGGCTCAATCATCTCAACCCCGTCTATCACGGTGAACACGGCTTACGAAGCCTGAAGGAACTGGTGCGCAGTTATCTCACCATCACCAAAGATCTCGGACGGGTCATGACGCGGGTGAAGGCCATCTATCGCAGTTGGGCCATTCCTTGTACCGGCAAGCAGGTCTATGCACCGCGCCATCGAGCCGAGTGGCTCGGAAAGATCGGCGAGCCGGGAGTGCGCCGGCGGGCCGAGTTTTACTACCAACAACTCGATGCGCTGCGGACGGTACGTCAGGAAGTACGGCGGGAGTTGTTGGCGGAGGGCAAGAAACACCAGGCCTGGAAACGGCTCTGCCAGATTCCTTCGATCGGTCCGATTCGATCAGCCGTACTGCTGGGCATTGTGCAGACTCCGCACCGTTTCCGCACCAAGCGGCAGCTGTGGACGTACAGCGGTTTTGGCATCGAGACACAAAGCAGCGCCGATCACCGTCGTGTCAAGGGGCAGCTGCAACGAGCGAAGAAACCGAGCTCCATTCGCGGACTGAACCACAACTGCAATCACGATCTGAAGAATCTGTTTAAGGGCGCGGCGATCGCGGCTTCGAGCAAACCCGGTCCGTTTCAGGAGTTCTACACCGCTTTGTTGACCAAGGGCATCCGGCCGGAGATGGCGCGGCTGACCTTGGCCAGGAAGATTGCCACCATCGTGTTAATCGTGTGGAAGAGAGGAGCGTGCTTCGACGCCCAACATCTGAAACCACAAACAGCTTGAGTGTTTCTGAGCGCTTCCGCTCCATCTCTGGGGATTTCTCTGGCGGTGGCCGTGAGGTTCTCGAGACACTCTGGTTCGAGAGCGAGTCTCAGCTGATTAGTTAGGCGCTGTGTGCCTCGGGCACCCAGTCGCACACCCGACCCTAGGCCCTCTCGGATAACCAGAAAAAGCTATGGGCCACGAGTCCCAAATAGAACTATGGTCGCCAAATTGACCACGTTCTGCTTTGTTGGTTTCGGAACTGACAGGCTTCGTCGCGAAGAAGCGATGAAAACCGCTGGTAGAGAAAAACCCAAACCGAGGGCCAAAGCGCCCCGCAACCGAGCACATGGCGCGCTAGGCCAGAACAGATCTCGCTCGATCAAGTGGGCTGAGAAGCAAGAAAAATTCCAGCCGGAGGAGATGTGTTTTTTCTTGACTTCTCCCTTTATAGAACTGATCAGTTGAAACTTATGTCGAATGGCGCAAATCGAGAGCATGGACCTTACAGAGCCCAATGGGCGGTGCTCGATCCACTGTTCCGTCCGCGGCGGCGGTCCGATGGACGTGGCCGACCTTGGCGCGACACGCGCGCCTGGTCAACGGGGTACTCTGGATTTTGCGCACGGGAGCTCCCTGGCACGATCTCCCGAATCGCTATCCACACTATCAGACCTGTCATCGCCGCTTTCAACACTGGCAGCGTTCTGGAGTGTTGTTGCAATTGCTCCAGAAACTCGCCGAGGACTTACGCGACCGCGGCAAGCTCGATCGGAGCGAAGCGTTTGTCGACGCCAGCTTCAGCTCGGCGAAAAAAGGGGCTCCGTCATCGGCCCTACTCGACGCGGGCAAAATCATGGCGATCAGCGACGGCCATGGTCTTCCTCTCGCCGTGCACGTGGCCAGCGCTTCTCCGCATGAAACCAAGCTCGTCGAAGCCACGCTCGAAGAGCGATTCTTCGCCGACCTCTCCGAACGGTTGATCGGCGATCGCGCCTACCATAGCGACCACCTCGATGAGTGGTTGATGCAGCATTACGGCATCGAGATGATCGCGCCACACAGGTCCATGCGCACCAGAATTCTGACCCAAGATGGTCGCGCGCTGCGGCGCCATCGCCGTCGGTGGAAAATCGAACGCTTGTTCGCGTGGTTGCATAACTATCGTCGCATCGTGGTCCGCTTGGAACGCTACCCGGAAAATTTTTTCGGGATGATTCATTTGGCTTCCGCCATCATCCTCCTGAGGCATTTATGAGATGGCTTGCAGTCGAATGTGTCGATAGCTATGCGCTATTTGAGCCCCTGGGCAGTGGCAAACTGTTAGGCGATGCGCCATAATGTGCTGAACTGGGAGTTGAGTTCCCCCTCTTTATGCCCAAACAGCCGAGCCAAGCGCCAGCTGCCGAGATTGCCCATGTCCTCTTAATGGACATCATCGGATATTCTCTTCTGCTTATGGGGCAACAGCGGCAGTTACTACGCAAACTGCAGGAGACTGTGCAAAGCACAAAGGAATTTTCCTGCGCACGTTCCCAAGACCGACTCATTTCGCTACCTACCGGCGATGGCATGGCCCTTGTCTTCTTCAGGGACCCCGAGGCGCCGGCCCGTTGCGCGCTAGAGCTAAGTCGTACTCTACGACAAATCACTGACCTAGAGTTGCGTATGGGCCTTCACACGGGGCCCGTCTACCGAATGGCGGACATAAATTCAAACAGTAACGTTGCAGGGGGTGGTATCAATATCGCTCAGCGCGTTATGGATTGTGGGGACAAGGGCCACATTCTGCTTTCCAGCGTGCTAGCTGATGTGCTTGTTCAGTTCGGCACTTGGAGTGATTGGTTACACGACTTGGGAGAGACCGAGGTTAAACACGGAGTCAAAATTCATTTATACAACTTCTATAGTCAGCAGTTTGGTAACTCAGCTGTACCCGATAAGCTTCGAAGGGGCTCAACCACCATCCAGCCAGGCTCTCCTAATGACGCAGCAGGAGTCGGTTCATTGGTTGGACAAACCGTTTCGCATTATCACGTACTTAAGCGCCTTGGCGCGGGTGGTATGGGGGTGGTGTACGAGGCTGAGGACCTGCGGTTGGGGCGTCGAGTCGCTGTAAAGTCTCTATTGGAAGAACATGCCCAGAGCTTGCTAGAGTCAAGACAGCTCCAGCAAGAGGCGCGTGCGGCTTCTTCTCTGAATCACCCCAACATTTGCACTGTTTTTGATGTCGGCGATTTCCATGGCCGCTACTTCATCGTAATGGAGTTATTGGAAGGCGAGAACCTAAAACATTACCTCGAGCGAGAGCATCCCCCAACAGAGAAAGTCGTCGAGCTTGGCATTCAAATAGCCGATGCCCTTGATTGCGCTCACCGCCAGGGTCTAATTCACCGGGACATCAAGTCAGCTAACATTTTCCTAACCAAGCGAGAACAGGCTAAGGTCCTGGACTTCGGGCTGGCCAAACTGGCGGCTGGGAAACAGAAGGTGAGCGAAAATGGGAAACACGCAGACGACTTGAGTGCCGAAACGGCCCGCGGTTCCGGACCGGCGAAACACCAGGATTTGCAAGGGACTATATCATATATGTCTCCTGAGCAAGCTCTATGTCAGGAATTGGACACTCGTACCGACCTGTTCTCTTTCGGCGTGGTGTTATATGAAATGGTCACGGGAACGCTGCCGTTTCGGAGCGATAATTTGGCTGGTCTTATTGAAGCCATCCACAGCCAGACTCCAATACCGCCATCGCGCTTGAATCCTGGGCTGCCGATGGACATGGAAAACATCATTGTCAAAGCGCTCGCGAAGGACCGCGAATTCCGATACCAATCCGCGGCTGATATGAGGATAGATCTAGGACGGTTGGCGAAGCGATCGATTGAGGTCTCGAAGCCGTCGCCAGCTGGCAACCAATTCGAGATCGGAGAAGTGGTTTTACTTTACAAGCGAAAGGCTCAGCCGGATGAGCAAGTGCTGAGCCTGCTGGAAGGGCAACTGCGAAATGCTGGCTGCAAGGTGTTCGTCGACCGACACCTTGCCGTGGGCATGGAATGGGCACGCGAGATTGAACATCGAGTGAAAAACGCTGCCGCAGTCATCGTGTTGCTCTCTGCACTATCAATACAAAGTGAGATGCTAAGCTACGAAATCCAGATTGCTCAGGAGGCATCCCAGAAGCGCGATGGCAAGCCCCGTATTTTTCCTGTGCGCCTGAATTTCGATGGACCTCTGCCCGAGATACTGGGGGGTGTTCTTGACGGCATCCAATATGCACAATGGAACGGGCCACAAGACAACGATGCGCTTGTCTCCGAGATCGTTGCTTCGCTGAAGAATCCACAAGAGCAGTATCGCAAGCCCATCAGGCTCGAGGCAGTGGGCGGTGCGGTGCCTTTAGATTCCAAGTTTTATATTGTTCGCCCCACAGACGATGACTTCTACGCAGCGCTTGATCGTAACGACAGCATTATTCTCATCAAGGGTGCACGACAAATGGGGAAGACCTCTCTCATGGCGCGTGGCCTCCAAGAAGCACGCGCAGCAGGAGCCAAAGTAGTTCTCACGGATTTCCAAAAACTCAATGCCTCCCACTTGGAGTCAGTGGATAAACTGTTCTTGACCCTGTCCCAGGCCTTTGCGGACCAGCTCGATTTAGACGTTGTTCCAGAAGACGTCTGGAATTCTCGCCGCGGGCCAAGCATGAACTTCGAGCGTTTCTTGCGACGCGAGATTCTGGGTAAGCTTCAGGAACGCGTGGTCTGGGGTATGGACGAAGCGGACCGTCTATTCAGCTTCAGCTTCGCCAGTGAGGTTTTTGGACTGTTTCGATCTTGGCACAACGAACGTTCTCTATCTCCCGATGGCCCGTGGCAAAAGCTTACGCTGTCCATCACCTACGCCACTGAAGCGCACATGTTCATTGCGGACATGAATCAATCTCCTTTCAATGTAGGCACCCGCTTGGTGCTGGCCGATTTTACGCCAGAGCAGGTATTCGAACTCAACCAGCGCTATGGTGCTCCTTTGAAGAATTCGAACGAGTTAAACGCATTCTATGATCTGCTAAGTGGGCAGCCGTATTTGACCCGGAGAGGTCTGCACGAACTGGCCTCCGGCAAGGTTAAATTCGCAATGTTCGAAGGACAGGCGGTGCGGGATGACGGACCCTTCGGTGACCACTTGCGTAGGATTTTGGTCTCGCTCGCACAAGACCAAAAACTTTGTGACATAGTTCGCGGCATGCTTGCCGGAAGGCAAGCCTCGACGGCTGAATCGTTCTATCGGCTGCGTAGTTCCGGCATCGTCGCGGGAGAATCAGCCCGAGATATGAAGCCCCGCTGTCGGCTATACCAGATATATTTGACGCGCCATTTGTTGTGAAAAACACATCGGCCGCGAAGATTGAAAGTTTTTATGTCGTCGGGGGAACCCTACGCGGAGATGCGCCTTCATACGTACCGCGGCAAGCAGATGTTCGTTTATACGAATCTTTAAAGCAAAGTGAAGTTTGCTATGTGCTCACCGCGCGTCAGATGGGCAAGTCTTCCCTGATGGTTCGCACCGCAGCACGCCTCCGCGCAGATGATATCTCCGTCGCAGTTCTTGATCTAACTGGATTGGGCCAGAACTTGACTGCCGAGCAGTGGTACAACGGCCTACTCGAGCGCATCGCCCAACAGTTCGAACTTGATGATGAACTAGATCAGGTTTGGCGACGGAACCAAATCTTAGGGCCGCTGCAGCGCTGGGTTCTTGCTATGCGCGAGGTTGTTTTGCCGAGCCGACTTGGACGGCCGGTGGTCATCTTCGTTGATGAGATTGATGCGGTGCGCAGCCTGGCGTTCTCGACGGACGAGTTCTTCGCTGGGATCCGTGAGCTGTACAACCGCCGGGCTCACGATCACGACCTTCAACGACTAACTTTTTGCCTGATGGGGGTTGCCTCCCCCTCGGATCTAATCCGCGAGACACGCACGACACCCTTCAACATAGGGCGGCGTATCGAACTAACCGACTTCACCGAAACCGAGGCTGCGCCGTTAGCGCAAGGTATGGGCAGGGAGCAGGCGGCCGGCTCGGCGCTGCTTCGGCGGGTGCTCTACTGGACTGGCGGGCATCCTTATCTCACTCAACGTCTTTGCCAAGCAGTGGCCGAGAACAGGGATGCGCTCAAGCCCTCCGGCGTGGATCGCATTTGCCGAGATCTCTTTCTCTCCCATCGAGCTCGCGAGCGAGATGACAACCTGCTGTTCGTGCGCGAGCGTATCCTGCACAGCGAAGCCGAGACTGCTGGCCTGCTAACCCTCTATGGCAAAGTACGCAAAGGTAAAAAAGTCCGAGATGAAGAAACTAATCCTCTGATTACGATTTTGCGGCTTTCTGGAATCACTAGGGTTCAGGATGGGTACCTAAGAGTCCGGAACCGAGTATACGCCACGGTCTTCGATCAATCTTGGGTAATCTCTAACACCCCAGGCGCTGAACTTCGACGACAACGCGCTGCATATACCAAGGGTCTCAAGGTGGCTGCTCTTGCCCTTACGCCCTTTATTCTCATTGCGATTTATACTGTTTTTGCGTTGTACAGGCGAAGTGTTTCAGTACCTGTGAGCTCTAAAGCGCCGCCACCTCCTGCTTTTTGGGCCTCGTTCAGTATATCTTCGCCGATCGACGTAAACAGTGGGTCATTGCTCGTAAAGACCGGCGATGCCAATGTGGCAGTATTTCTAAACAATCAGCAGTATGGAAGCACGACACGAGAGGGAGTCTTACTCATTGAACGACTACCTGCCGACAGCTATTCGATTCGTATTGAGAAGTCCGGATTTCAGAGCATTTCTCAGCAGACAAAGGTAGAGGCTCAAAAGGTAACGCAGCTTACGTTTAGGTTGCAGACTCAAGTCCAACCGCTCGCTGCAGCTGCCGTTATAGTTCAAGGAGCGCCCGCAGGCGCTCAAGTGAAGGTGGATGGCGCGAACGTGGGTCTCACGTCGCCCGCCGGCTCCCTCACATTTACGGTGACTCCCGGCGAGCACACGGTTAGCGTATCGAAAGATGCCTTCTTGCCCCAGGAAACAAAACAGCAGTTCACTCAGGGCATTGCAGCGGTGTTGGATTTGCCGCTCAAACCTGATGTCGAGGCGCAACGTTGGCAAGCGATCGCAAATGGCGCAAGTCTCGCGAACTTGGAGTCATACCTGAAGGATTATCCAGAGGGCAGATTTTCGGGGCAAGCACGAAGCCAGGCTGAGCAAATTGAGTGGGACCCGCTGAAGAACAGTGATGATCTGGTGGCGCTGACCAACTTTGTTAAGAAATATCCTACGGGACAGCACTTGCAGGAAGCCCAAAGCCTTATGAAGTCGCTTGGAGACGAACAGGATTACTGGCTCGGCGTCCGCAACAGCAAAGATCCGCAAAAGCTACAAGCGTATCTGCAGAAGTATCCGCAAGGCCATTTTGTCAAGATGGCGAACGCGGCAATCGCTGGACTTCAGGAAGAAGCGAGCCGAGAAAAAATTCCAGAGATTGCGTGCAAGAGAGAGCAGCTACAAGGAATAGGCCCAGCAATTCCCCCCGGCGGAACAGTCCGTTGCGGTTGGTTGGATGAGCCTCTACGATGGCTCAAGGCGTACCCGAAACCTGAGCTGTCGCAGGCGGGCAGCCCAGCCAAATGGATGGCGATGCTTATGCTCAAGGTCGATGAACGTGGCCATGTAGTGGATGTAACAGCTCGCGGCGGATCACCCCTCTACGGCATGGAAAACATTTTCAGGACGTCGGGCCTGCAATGGGAAACGAATTTGCCAACCTATCAAGGTAAGCCTGTGAAAACCTGGGTTCCCTTGGACATTGCCTACAACGCCTACAACCGATGATGATGAATTGGCGTCGAAACCCAGACCCGACAGTGTCTTTCTCCGAGACTCAAGAATCAAAACGAAAGGGTCACTGACCACTGAATTCGTCGGCTGGTGGTCGTAAGGTACTTCTGGCTGTAGAAAGTTGCGTCGGTCTGTAAAGGCGACGGGTCAAACACAATGCCTCCGTCGAGGACGTTTTCAGGAGTGAGGCCCCCTAGCCTTGCGTGAGTTTCTCGTACACAGCACTCGGTTTTACCAAATGCCGACGACGAAACTCGCTGGTCGCCTGCGATGAACGGATTGCCGGCAAAGAAGCTGGGATTCTTCCGATTGAATAGATCGAAGATTTCAACTCGCAATTGCAGCTTCAGTCTTTCACCAAGTGGAATGCGCCTAAGCAACGACAGGTCAAGATTTCTGCTTCCAGGACCGGTCAGAACGTTACGACCGGCATCGCCAAATGGCGTTAAAAAAGGCACTTCGACAAATCTTACTGTAGAAGGGTCGACGGTTTGCCCGAACGGCGTGATATATAGTCCTGCACCCGGTACCCTCGGAAGCAAGCGGACCTGGTCTTGGGTTACCGGATCTGTACTAGCGGGATCGAGACAGAGTTTGTTGTTAATAAGTGCGACCGTGTTTGCCGGAGCGTGAGGATTGCTCACGTTGGGACGCTTTTGACCAAGACTTGCCAGTGAACAACTGTTGATGCCGTTCAGGGGGCTAAACGGCTGACCCGATTGTGCGGTAAAGATACCAGCGACCTCCCAGTTTCCAAGGAGGACACGGGCCTTCGTAGGAGGGGATGGCAGTGCCCACAGGAAACTCAAAGCGAGGTGGTGCCTCCGATCGAAGGAAGAGTTGCCTTTCTCTCCCTCCCGTGTGTTTTGCGGGTCCTGCGCAAATGGATCGGGATCCGGGGATAGCTCCATACTGATCAGTTGTCCTTGTGTAGGACGTGCGACTTGTTCCAGCGCATTGGAACCAAACACCTCGCTAGCATTGTCGATCATATGACTCCAAGTGTATGCGCTTGACAACGTAAGACCATCCCAAGGTGACCCGCTACGAAATCGCTTTGTCGCGGAGAGTTGGAGAGCATTGTAGTTTGAAAAGGCCCCGTTTGTTATTTCTGTCACAATTCCCCTAGTCGTCAGCTTATGCTGAAAGCAAACAGTTGATTGACAATTAGGGTCAATGTCGAGATTCACGGGATTAAGATCGAGTCGTTGGAAAAGCCTTGTTCCTCGGCTGCCAAAATAGGACGCTTCTATCAACATGTCCCTACGGATTTGTGTTTGCATTCCCAACGAGGCGTTATGCACGAACGGATTCCGTAGATTTCTACTGGCAATATTTTGAATCGTGCAATTGATAAAAGGTGCTTCTGTCGCACCGGCCGGGAGTGGATTTCCTTGGCAGTCCAAATTGCTTTGAAATGTTACGGTGCTGCTCGTGAAAGGCAAATTGGGATACGAACCAAGGGGAACAGGAAAAGCCGCGCTGTCGTTAACATATGGCGAAATCGGACCACTCTGCCAGCCTAGTAAGGCGATATCCAAAAAAGTGGTATTGTAAAAGATCCCGTATCCGCCGCGAATTACAGTATGTTGGCCGAGTCCCCAGGCAAATCCCAGTCGAGGCGCAAAGTTCGTGTAGACACGATCGATCTTGGGTTGGCCGATGGAGTAGGGAGCACTTCGCTCGACGACAGTGTTGAGAGAAGGATTAGAGCTCTCGTAGCGCAAGCCTACGTTCAAGGTGAAGTTGGAAGATATCCGGATATCGTCTTGCGCAAAATAAAATTGGGCGAACTCCCGCAATGGAAGCACCCTGCCCCCCCGTCCATCGAAGTTGCCAAACCGTAGAGAGCCGAACGAGGCCCGATTGTCAACAAACTGTTGAAAGTCCTGATAGTAATAATGTCCCAAATCTCCAGGAACTTGACTGAGACCGCTTCGCGTCTCATTGAAATTGACTCCAAGCTTGAGGCTGTGCACGCCATGAACGAATGAGTAGTTTTCCTGAAGCTGATAAACGTTGTTATTGAATTGAGTCGGTTGAGAGTCTTGGCCCAGAGTCAACCCACCCAGCGAATCCGACGGCTTAGCTGAAGCATCCAGGCCCGTGCCAAGCAGCGTTATGGCTGGCTCTTTTGCTCGCTGGGAATTCACACCCAGCGCTCCGTTTCGAGAAGAAATACGCGAGTAGGCGAGGCGGAACTCGTTCAAGGCGCGATTCGATGCATTTGTCCAAGCCAAGCCAAAATTCTGAGTTCTTTCAGCCAGAATGTTCCGCCATTCGGGCAAGAGCCCTGTATCGGAGAACCCGACTGCAGCCGGCGAGGAAGATGGAGCCAAGGGAATTCTAAAATCGTCGAGCAAATACCGGGCAAAGAGATTGTTGCGCTCTCCGATTTTTTGATCGATGCGAGCGAATCCTTGGTGGTCATGCAGATCGGTGACGTTCGCCCTGGGGACGACATATGTCCCGATAGGAATCGAAAGCGAGGGCGTTTGCAAGAATAGAAGGTTAGTTTGACAACGTTCGGCATTACTGGGAATCGCGACGCTATTCGCAGAAATCCCACAAGGGGAGTGTAAACTAGGAAGTGTGCTTACGATTGGATCAGCAAGTAAAGCTGAAAGCGTCGGAGACGGAGTCATATCATTTACGGTTTTCAATAAAGCGAGGCCATTCGGTGTGGGGATGGTCACGATAACTGGATATTGGGAAGACAAATCGTTCCGCGCCCGGTCCCATTGGTAAGAGAGAAAGAACCACGAAGAATTACGCCGGACTGGCCCGCTGACAGTTGCGCCAATCTGATTCTCGTAAAATCGCGCAGGCTTTGTGAGTCCTGACTGCTTTTCCACTTTGGTCATCGCATTCAGTCCATCGTTTTGACCGAACCAAAAGAGAGAACCGTGAACGTCCCGTTGGCCCTGCCTGCTAATTACGTTTACGATGCTTCCCGAGTTGCGTCCGTATTCAGCCTGAAATTGACCCGTGAGGATTCTAAACTCCGAGAATATGGCATTGTTTGTGAACTGTGTGGCTGCACCGCCGAAGAGTGGATCGTTGTTGTCTACACTGTCGATGATAAAATTGTTGTCGCGACCACGGGAGCCGCTCACCGCAAACGCAACAAGGGTGTTGGAGAAGCTAAAGGAGCTGACGTCGGCAACACCCATGGCGAGCGGACCCAAATTGTTTGTGTCTCTCGCGGAGAGCGGCAGGGCATGAACCTGAGATTCATCGAAGGCAGTGCCCAGAGTGGCTGTATTCGAGTTCGTCATAGCCACATCGACGGCTTTAACTTCTACCATTGTCTCCTGAACGGGCGCGACCCTGAGCGTTATGTCGTCTACACTGGCCACCTGTGCCAGGGTCAAGTGCAAACCCTTCGATGGAGGCGTCGAGAAGGTGGCGTATCCATCTTTGGACACTTCCAATTCATACGAGCCCGGCGGCACTTCGCGAAGTTCGTATCGCCCCTCATCATCGGTCAACCAGAAACGAGACTGGCCCGTCGCCACGTTCTTGATTCGAACTTCAGCCTGCGGCACCGGGCCGGTCGCGTCTTTGACCACTCCCATAATGCTGCCTCCGATGCTTTGGGCATCAACGTCGTCCAAAACCGAGACGCACGCCACCAGAAGAAGCAAAATAGCGAATTTACAGAACCTAATGAGCATCGAGCCTCCAACTAGCTGAAGGCGGCCATGTTTATCCGTCACGACTAGCAATTACGCCGGAGAGTTTATGACTCGTATCAGGGAATGTGAAGGAAATACTATGTACGTCAAACTCTGTCAAGTTAAGATTTAGATAGTACATCATTCCGTTTTTATGCACCGAAGCATTTCCAAATCCACCTTCCAAATTTGAAATCGGCAAAAGATTGCGCCGAAGACCATCTAGGTACAGTCGTAATTATCTCGTTCTGTGATAGACTCAGGCCCATCGTCTCCTCGTTTTTTTCCTTGAAGAGGAAGTATGAACTTCAAGCCTTCGCTCCTTGCGATTTGGCCTGCAGTCGTCGCCAGTTTATTAATTACTACAATTTTAATTGCGGGATGTGGTGGCGGCACTACAAGCCCTACGGCCTTGACAAAGCCAGCCCCGACCCCACTTGATATCCGAGGTCAATGGCAGTTCATTACGCAGTCAGCAATCAAGGCGGGCGGAATTGTAATAATTGAAGCCAACCTCACTCAGACAGCGGCGGATGTTCTTGCCGACAAGTCTAATGTCGTCTTAATCCAAGGAACACAAGGAGTTAGCGGAATCGCATTCTCTGGCTTTGGCGGAGAGTGTGACAGTGGCGCGTTAGGAAGCGACGAAGTCCAGGCCACGATTTCCAATCAGACCCAACTGTCCTTCACAGCAATTGACGCGGGTTCGCTAGGTACAGGTTCGTCAAGCGGAACGGCGACGATTTCGCCCGATGGCACCCAGATTACGAAAGGCACCTACACGACGGCGGCCGCATGTGGTTTCGGGGCTGACAATGGATCGATTATCGGCACCTCGATCAAACCATTCGCCGGTACATACTCTGGAATCCTCACCGCTGGAGCGATTACCGACGCGCTCGTAGCGACGGTCACGCAAACGGGCTTCGACGTGAATCTCGTTGGCACCGACAATGCTGAGCAGTTTACATTGAGCGGGAAAGCAGTGGGAGCTACCTTCAATGTGACTGGAACGATAGCCGGGCGGGCTGTTCAGTACGTCGGCATCTATGAGCCTTCGATAAACGATTTCCGGGTCTACGATACTAACTTCAACTTCCAGGGCCTCTTGCAGGCCGGCACGATAACCTTCCCGATTTCTGTTACAGTCGCACCCACATCCACAAGCGTGCAGGTCGGCAACACGCGAAAGTTCACTGCAATGGTCTCTCAAGATTTGCAGAACAAGGGCGTGACCTGGGCACTCTCCGGTGCGGGATGCAGTGGTACAGCCTGTGGCACGCTTTCAAGCAACTTCAGTCCTTCAGGCTTAGGGATTATCTACACGGCGCCTAACAGCGTGCCGAATCCATCTATGGTCACCATCACTGCCACGAGCGTCCAGGACACAACCAAGAGCGGTACGGCTACTGTCGTCGTAACGACAACACCACAGGTGATAGAGCTTGGTCTTGGGCAAAGCCCGAATTTGATAGTGGATTTCAACGGGAACGTGGATTTGTCGTGGTTGCAGGTTGGATCCTTAGGGAATGTGATTTTTGCTCAATCAACTGATCGCGGGAACACGTTTGTCCCTAAGATGGTGACGACGCCAGCTCCGGTTTTATCCCTAGAGATGGCGGTCGACGGCCAAGGTGATATAAACCTGCTGTGGCAGAATGGAAGTGGCGGAGCGCTCTTTGGAAACTCAATGGATGGTGGGATGACATTCTTGCAGACAGATATTTCGTCGCTGATCCCCAACGTGGGAAGTCCCCAGCTGACCGTGACTTCGAGTGGGACAATCGATGTGTCCCAGATAACCCGTTTCCCAGGGATGGGCCAAGGAGTGTTCTCGACAGTTCTAACGAATCGTGGTGCGGGATCCAATCCGCACGTCGAGATAGCTTCGAATGCGAAAGATGGGGATTTCGACGCAGTCGCGGCGTCAGGATCCCAAGGTCAGATTTACGTGAGCTGGCAGATGCAAAGCGAGACACTCCCAGAGTGCGACATAATGTTCAGCCGATCGCTCGACGGCGGGATGACGTTTTCCACGCCGCTCAATGTATCGAACAATCCATCCGAATGCGCCGAGTTTCCGCAGTTGTTTGTGGACTCAACAGGCGCGGTAGACTTGGTTTGGACGACCCCTCCGGGGTTTCAGAACAACAATGGCCCGCTCGTGAATCCGAACGAGGTGTATTTCGCTCGCTCGACTGACCAGGGAACAACGTTCTCAACGCCCGTAGCATTGGTCGGAATCAATCAGTTTTCAGGGGTGGGTGACCCGAGGATAGCCGTGGAGCCAAGCGGAACCATAGACGTTGTTTTTGACGCGAACACGCCAACGGATACGATTGCGCTGTTTGCCCGAAGCACGGACGGCGGAACAAGTTTCGCTCAGCCAGTGACGCTCGCTAAGGATGGGGCCAACAGCCCGACGATAGGCATCGATTCCTGCGGTGGGACCAACGTCGCTTGGGCCGGTGGCAGCGATGTTTTCTTTAGTCGATCCACCGATGGAATGACGTTCTCGACTCCGACCAACTTGTCGAACGCACAGAAGAACGAGTTCAGCCCACTGATTGCGACGGATGCGAAAGGTTCGGCGTACATCGTTTGGGAGGATGCGACGGACATATTCTTCCGACTGGTGCGAGTGTGCCAGTGAATTTCAAGCCGTGCGGGTGGATAGTCTTGTTCGTCAGCCCGTTCAAGGGTTCCCAGTCAGCTTTCCCGAGTCTTGCCGGCCTTCGTTTGGTTCGCCTTCCTTCACAAGTAATCAGATTGTCTTCACACAAGCCAATTCCTGATTCACGCAGCGCCTAACGGACAGCGAGACAGTACTGTCTCGGACTTGTAGGGTCTTTGGGAGAGTCTTTCCAATTGTCCCTCCATCTCCCGTATGACCCGAATTCGGAGCGGCAGGGGCCGCTGCTGAAGGAACAAACGGTATTCTAATCCGTCCAGTCAACGCCCTGGCACCCATTTCCGACGTACGCGCTGGAAAAGGTTTATTAGAGTGAGTCAAAGTAAGTCGCTCGGGCGCCCTGATACAGCTGCGCAGACGATGGATAGATTTGCCCGGGATCGGCAAGCCTATTTCGTCAGGGTGGCGCGCCCAAGATTTGGAGTGGTGGAATAGATTTCTAGACACTGGTTGGAGCTATTGGTCATCACCCAGTAGTTACCTAAGAATGTAGGTTGGATGAAACCTTCAAAAGGATTGAGATTTTTGTATAGCTGACGATTGCCATTGCCGTCCAGCCAATAAACGTTGGCCGGCGATTCCGTGCCGTTTACGAATTCGACGTTGGTCGCCATACTTCCGGCTGATCGAAGTGTGCTCTCCACTGAACAAGGCAAGGGCGTTAGGTTTGCATATGGCCAGCCAGGCGGTGGGGCCGCAACTGCGGGTGTAGGATCGAGAAAACTGCTATGAGACAGGTCGAGACACCCGGCGATATTCGCCTCGTAGTAATCATCGTGGTTGAAGTCAAGAACGGAGGGCATCCATGGTTGCGAACCCGCGTACATTAAGTCCGTGTTGCTATCAGAAACGTGGCCACTGAGCGTCTCGTGCGGCGCACATGTCGGCACGAATCCCAACGTATGTACAATTTCGTGTACAGTGGCAAATTCAAGATACCCGGGAGCGTTTGCGGAAGAAGTCAATGAATTCGTGTTACAGCCCGGTGCTCCTGATGGCATGCCGTTAAGATAAAGCGCTCCCACGCTTCCAGGGAGAGTCGGTGGTAATGCCGCTCCGCCACATTCCAGAGTAGATTTTCCTCCACCGTCATAGATGACCAAGTAGATTTTGTTTGTGTCGTCAAAACCGTTAGCCAGAACTTCATATTCGATCTGGTCTCTTAGGTTTATTCCGTAAGACTGCATCTGTGCGTTGGTCCGATGGAGCTGCAAAAAGGTCAAATCCAATACTCCATTAAGCGTATCGAGGCGCAAGTGAGATCCGGAAGTCTGGCCTGAAAACCAATTTTCCCAAGCAGAGACCGAGGTCGCAATTTCACTCGCCAAAGTTCCGGACCGGTCGGTGCCGTCGCTCGGAATCACATAGAGCACATGGATCTGATTCCCGGCGACGTCATCCGGTTGATCCACCGTGACATGAGGGCTCACAATGATTGTGACGGTCGCCGATTCGGTTACGTCCTGTGCGCTTACGGCTCCTATGGTTGCCACACCCGCTTGACTCGGGGCAGTAAAAAAACCCCAGAAGTGTCTACAGAACCTCTGAGGGCAATCGTCGCCCCGTTGAGTCGTACAGTCCGCTCGTCTGCAAAAACTTCCGCAGGAATTGCTCCGGGGGGCGAGGGCGGGAAGGTAAAGTTCCACCCCTCAACTCGCGTCGCTGTAGAGAGGTGCTTTCCCGTGTTCGCGTGCGCGAGAATAACTGCACCCGCGGAGTGCAGCCATTCGTTGCCATCGGTGTGGTCAAAGTGCCAATGCGTGTTGATGAGGTGCTTGATCGGATCGGAGCTGATTGATGCAAGCGCGGGCGCCGGCAAAGCCAGCATCAATGAGGAGCTTACCGTCGCGACCGGGTAGCACGGAGATGTTTCCTCCGGCGCCCATCAGGACGCTCGTGTTGCCGCGAAGTTTCTGGACGCTGATAGTAGCGGCTGCGGCTGTCCTCCTGGCTGTCTGCACGAGCCCATCATCTTGAGCGAGTAAATTGCGAGGAGCGAGCAAACCGACGGTGGCAGCCATGCTAGTGGATATGAGAAAACGACGACGGGAAATACCGGAATCTAATGTTGTGCTCATAACTGTCCTCTCCGTTCTGCTGCGTTAATGCTCCGCCGCTCGGTTGCTATGGAGTCACCGGCTTTTACGAGAAATCCGAAAAGGCCGGGCGAACCAGGCACTACGCCGCCGCCTTGAAGACACCTTTCATGAACGCGAGCAGGTCGGCGTTAATCGTGTCGGCCTCGGTTGTGGGCATGCCGTGAGGGAAGCCATTGTAGATTTTCAAGGTGCTATTCCGCAGCAACTTTGCCGACAGCGGTCCAGCATCGGCATAAGGCACAATCTGGTCGTCATCGCCATGCAGCACGAGGACGGGCACCGTGATCTTTTTCAGGTCTTCGGTGAAGTCCGTCTGAGAGAACGCGACGACGCCGTCATAGTGCGCCTTGGCGCCCCCCATCATCCCCTGGCGCCACCAATTCCAGATCACCCCCTGAGAGGGTTTCGCGCCAGGCCGGTTGTAACCATAGAACGGTCCAGACGCCACATCGTAATAAAACTCGGATCGGTTGGCGGCCAGCTGCGCCTGAAGCCCGTCAAACACCTCTTTGGGGAGCCCGCCTGGATTGGCCGCCGTCTTCACCATCAAGGGCGGAACCGCGCTCATGATCACCGCTTTTGCCACTCGGCTTTCGCCGTGGCGGGCAATGTAGTGCACCACCTCGCCGCCGCCGGTGGAGTGGCCGACATGAATCGCATCCTTCAGGTCGAGATGTGCGGTCAGCGCCGCCAGGTCGTCGGCGTAATGATCCATGTCATGGCCGTCACCGGTCTGGGAGGAACGGCCGTGTCCGCGCCGGTCGTGGGCTATGACGCGATAACCGTGGTTGAGGAAGAACAGCATCTGCGTGTCCCAGTCGTCCGCTGAGAGCGGCCAGCCATGAGAGAAAACAATCGGTTGCCCGGATCCCCAATCTTTGTAGTAAATCGTGTTGCCATCTTTGAGTGTTATCGTGCTCATATGATTTTCTCCTTTTTCCTTTCTTGGAGATGTTGAAGTCGGTGCCCCGGCATCGGATGCAACGTGTCCCTTGGTTCAAGATCAGCGAATTGCCTTCTGCCTGTTAATCAACACAGTCTGCGTCAGCGTACTCTGGAGCCCACGGCGCGTCAATAAAACCGACGATTCTTCGTGGATTGTCGGCTACACGGAAGTTATTCTGAAACCGAGGTTCGAGGAGTTCTCTGTAATTTGTCCTTGGGCTGCCGGCTTGGTCGAAACTAGCCATTTTCTCTGCAGAATTCTGGCGTGTTCGCGGATTTTTGTCGTCCGGTCCGATTTTGGCGATCGGGATTTCTTTTTGCACGGCCATTTTCTTTTTTCCTCAAAGCGAAATGGATATTTGGAAAGCCTTTCCCTGGTGCCCGGCCTCGCGCGCCGTCATCCTCACTGCGTCGGTTGTTTGGAGGGACGCAACATTTCTCATGCAACAAACGGTTCACGTTACGGCCGCCATTTCTTGAGCGGTCGCTTTGAAAGAGCCTTCGTCACACTGACAAGGCCACGAAACCTCGAGGAATCGAAAAGCCGGCAGGCGCATTTGATCAGGCACGCGGAGTACTTCCGAGCCCGTCACTCGGGCTCAAGATGTGCTTTACATCTAGGACTTGTGCCGTGTATTTTCCGCTGGTTATAGATATCGTCGCTTAAAGGGTGAGAAAGGCGTGCCCAATGGCTTACTTCCGTAGTCGCTCGTTGATTGCTGCAACTTTCGTCCTAACGACCTTCGCGGTTCACTCGGCAAGGGCAACCGAACCCCCCGATGACCTCTGCTCGCTTCTGCCGGCAGCTGAGGTAAGCAAGACGTTAGGACGAGCTTACGAGTCCCCACAAAAGAGTGTCGCTCCCCGTCCCTACGCAAACACCGCGGAGGGAACGGATTGCAACTATCTTGCTAAGGAGGGAAGCAAGCTCTGGTTCAGAGCATACGTTGATCCGTCGCCGTCGGCCGCGGCGGATTTGTTCGCCAGATTAGGCAAATTTTATAGTCCGCAAACGCCGGTTCCCGGCCTCGGAGACGAGGCTTATTTCGATCCAGCGCATGCGCTCCATGTCCGCAAGGGCAAAGTTCGTTTCTATATCAATATTGAGCCTATGAATTTCTCTCCGGCAGTCGAGAAGCAGCTCAAGGATCTTGCCAAGCAGGCTACCGGGCGACTCTAAAGGGCATGCCGGGGTCAATTGGCGAAATGTCGCCATAACCCGGCGCGTGCCGGTAAAGGCCGCGACACGGTCTGCTCGGGAAAAGAAGTCTTACGGCGAACCCGATAGTAAGAAGCGCGAGGCAGGCACAGAGCCTGGCAAGCAGCGCTGGCGCCGACCTCACTCGCTAGTTCGCTGACGGCGGCCATCAAGATTTCTACTCGGGGTCGGGGTCCGTCTCCGGAAGGGGATTCCCCAACAGTGCAGCCACTTTTTTTTGGACGTCGATGATGATGTGCGCCTTACGCAGATCTTCGGTGAGACGAGCATTCTGGCGGCGAAGCTTTTGGACTTCTCCTTCCATCGGATTGTGTTTCGACTTCGGCCCACGTTTCCGCGGAGTCAGAGCCTCGCGAATTCCGTCGGCTCGCTCTCGCTTCCAATAGGTCAGCAGCGACGAGTACAGACCTTCGCGGCGAAGCAGAGCGCCGACCCCACCTGGTATGGCAGCAGCAGCCTCGGCATCTCTTCCTTTTTCTTTCTCGCCCTGCTCATTAATTAAGGGTACTACTGGTGTCTCACGGATGTTGGCACGGAGGGACCATTCACAACTCCTGAACCGGAGCAGTGAGCGAGTCGTCGCGAGCAGGAAGTAATGCGGTTCCTTCCGGGTGGCTCGTGAGAACGAAGCCGCCCGTGCGGCGGACGCTACGCGTGAGGTGACCGGAGCAGTGGTTGCTTGTTGAGATAAGTTGTGGGTCACAAGGAGGTCCCTGTGACCCGTCTCAGAAAAATGATGTTGGAGGAACTCCAACGTCGTAATTACTCGCAACATACCACACGCTACTACATTCGCACAGTCGAAGATTTCGCTCGACGATTCAACTGTCCGCCGGACCGTTTGGGCCCGCGGCACATTCGCGAATACCAAGCTGAGCTGTTTCAAAAGCGGAAGTTGTCAGCAGGTACAGTCACCAACCGCCTCTCTGCCTTGCGGTTCTTTTACATTAAGACGCTGAAGAAGGCCTGGAGCATCGCGGAGACTCCGTATCCGAAAAAGCGATATCGCCTCCCAACCATTCTCAGCCAAGAAGAAGTGGCGCGACTCATCGATGCCGCTCGCCCTCCGTTCCATCGCACGGTGCTGATCACCCTTTACGCCACCGGCTTACGATGCGCCGAGTTGACGCGCTTGAAGGTCAGCGATATCGATAGCCAGCGCATGATGATTCATGTCCGCAGTGGTAAATGGGGCAAAGATCGGGATGTGATGCTCAGCCCCAAGCTACTCGAGGAACTGCGCGAGCACTGGCATCGCTTGCGGCGAAAGCCCAGCGACTGGCTCTTCCCCAGTAACCGCTGGCATACCGGGGATCGTCCCATCGACACGAAAACGCCTCGCTATGCCTGCCAGCAAGCGGCCAAACGCGCGGGCCTGAAAAAAGCCGTCCATCCCCACATGCTGCGCCATTGCTTCGCCACTCATCTGCTGGAGGCCGGTGCGGACCTGCGCACCATTCAGATTCTGCTAGGCCATCACGATCTGAAAGAAACCACGGTCTACCTGCATCTCTCCGAACGTCACCTGAAAGCGACGGCGAGTCCTCTGGACTCCCTGCAACGGAAAAGCGAGCCACCGCAGGAAGAGTAGATGAGTCGGCCACCCTTCGAGGTGGCCGATCTCATCCGCAGCGCGGGAGCTACTTTCATCGAACGAAATCGCCAGTGGCTTCGCTGGAAGCACATCAAAGTGCTGTTAGCGATTGCGCGGTGTCGTACTGCCGCACTCGGCGGCCATCTCGATCAATGCACCCGCTGCGGGCATCGTGCCACCATCTCCTACAACAGCTGCCGGAACCGTCACTGCCCGAAGTGTCAGACGGCTGCCCGGGAACGCTGGATCTCTGCGCGTCAGAAGGAACTTCTCCCGACCCGTTACGTTCACGTTGTCTTTACGCTTCCTGCGTCGTTGGCATCTCTGGCGTTACAGAACCAGAAGCTCGTCTATGGCCTGCTGCTCCGGGCCAGTGCGGAAACCCTTCTCGAAGTCGCTCGCGATCCCAGACACCTCGGCGCAGAAATTGGTTTCTTCAGTGTGCTTCACACGTGGAATCAGAAACTCAGTTTGCATCCCCATGTCCATTGCGTCATTCCCGCCGGTGGGTTGAGTCTTGATCACACTCACTGGGTCAAATCACAGAAGGGGTTCTTTCTCCCCCTTCGAGTGCTTTCAAGGGTCTTTCGCGGCAAGTTCGTCGCTGGTCTGAAGCAAACCTTCCAGAGCGGTCGACTGCAGTTCCATGGAAAGTTAGCTCCTCTCGCTCATCCCAAAACCTTTGCTGCTTGGCTACCGCCACTGTTCCGAAAAGACTGGGTGGTTTACGCGAAACCTCCCTTCGGTGGCCCGGAATACGTGCTCCAGTATCTGGGCCGCTACACTCATCGCGTGGCCATCTCCAACCATCGCCTGATCTCGTTTGCTGCAGCAAAGATCACCTTCCGCTGGCGGGACTCCGCTCATAACAACGAACAGAAGCTCATGACCCTATCGCTCGATGAATTCTTGCGCCGCTTCCTGTTGCATCTACTTCCCAAAGGTTTCGTGCGCATCCGCAATTTCGGCTTCCTAGCCCATCGGCGACGCGCCACTCTCCTGCCGCCTTGCTTTCAATTGCTCGGTGCACCACCGGACGTGCAAGCCGATAAAGACGTCTCTAGCTCGAACGATCTCTGGCGCTGTCCTAAGTGTGGTGGACCGATGGTGGTCCTTGAAAGGTTCACCGCTGCAGAAATCCAACTTCGTTCTCCACCGCTGCTCACCGCTGCCGCATGAGACGACTCTCTCGAACTCGAACCCTTCACGCGTTTCGGCGCGCTGCGTCCTTCTGTGCCTTGCCACAAAACAAATCTCTTCTTCCAGCATCCTCGGCGCTATCTCTGCGATACTCCTTCGCGGTAGTCAGCTCCCGGTGCCATCCGCCGCACTCCGTCGCACCATCTCGGCAACCCTCCAGACCGCAGTCTTCCCACATTCAATCTCCATAGGGCCCGCGTCCGCCGCAACCACGGGCGGCTTCCTTCTAACGGCTTTATCGAACGCGCAAAGAGCATCGCGCCCGCCTTAACTACTGCGCCAAAACGCGCGTCCGATAAAGCACTAGCGTAATAACCCAGGAGCGATCCGGAAACAGTCCTGAACTGTTCAGCAAGCTAGTGCAGAGCGTCTGGCTTTGGAGGTTGCCACAATTCGATCGGATTGCCTTCAGGGTCATGGATGCGAGCGAACCGACCGTACGGAGAAGATTCCGGGTCAATCTTGACCGCGATTCCGGCAGCTTGTAGCCGGGCCGCCATTTTGTCGAGATCCCGCACTCGAAAATTCAGCATCCAAACCTTCTGAGGATCCCCGAAATAGTCGCTCGTCTCTTTGAAGGGAGCGAAAGCGGTCGTTCCTGCCTCTTGCTGCCACGCGGTTTCCCCTTCGCCCGCTGGTATCGGCGAAACCCCCAGGTGCTGCTGATACCAAAGCGCCAACGCTTTCGGATCTTTGGCTCGAAAGAAAAATCCTCCGATTCCGGTCACTTTTTCCATTTCCGCTCCTCCAGCGATCCTATCACGGACAGCGGCCCCCGCAGGCGGAGGCGAGACCTTTGGCTGTGTGGCTGTCTGCGTAGCGGCGCCGACTTGGTTCCGATTCCAGATGAAGCTCGACCCGAGAGCAAATGACAGGGTTCGAAGCAGTTGGCGCCTTTGAAAACGCATCCCATCCTCCTTTGATTTATGTGGTCATGACTGCGGAGGCGGCGGTGGGTTCGACAGGAGCTTTGCGGCGGAGGACGGCAGCGGAGATGAGAGTAATGATAAGGCCGACGGGCAGGGGCTCCATGAAGGTGTAGGCCATGTTGACCAAGGGGTTTTGGTAGAGCTGCTGAGAGCGTTGTATGGCAGCGACCTGCGCGGCGGTGGTGGCGGGGTCAAGTCCGGAGGACTGGACCTTGTGAATCTGCGCAGCGAAGTAGCTGTCCAGGAAGTGGGGCATGAAGTTGAAATAGAGAACCTCCCACATGGCGACGTAGCAGACGGTGGTGATGAGGGTGATCAGGATGCCGCAGGCGAAGGCGCGGCCGAATGAGATTTGGCCGGCGAGGGTGTTGTCGCGGTAGCTGCGGATGCCGAAGTAGATTAGCAGGAACGACGCCACAATGATGGTGTAGCCGAGAACCATGCTGTGGCCGGAGCCGATCTTGTTGGCGAGGAGAAGCGAGCCGCCCATAAGGACGGAGATCATGACGCCGGAGATGAGGCCGAAGGTGAGGACGGTTTTCTTCATGTGAGGCTCCTGGTGCGAGTGAGAATGGGGTCATGATGCGGTGTGACGGCACCGGATGTCGTCATACTTTCTGATGATTTTGCAGGAATGGAGCGGAAATCGTGCTTTCGGGTGACGCGGTCACGGCAGGAGGCCTAGTTCTTTGCCGCGCCGGACGGCCTGGGTGCGGCGGGCGGCTCCGAGCTTGTCGAAGGCGCGGGCACAGTGTGTCTTGACGGTGTTTTCGGAAACGAAAAGCTGCGTGGCGATCTCGCGATTGCTGAAGCCGCGGGCGACCAGGGTGAGAATTTCGAGCTCGCGTGCCGTGATGCCGAGGGTCTGCTGGCGGGCCGTATTGGGAGCGAAGGGTTCGAGGGCGGGGGCTTCTGCGGGTACACGCACTTCCCTCACGACGACCGTTTCGCGGATGGTTTCGCGACTGCGCGTGATGCGGAGGCCGAGCCAGATGCCGAAGGCCGCGAAGAGGATGGCGACGAGCCCGGTGTACAGCTCGACGGAGTGCTCGATGATGACGAAGCGGTATTCGGTGTATTGGAGGGTTGCGATGAGGAGGCCGCCGACGAGACCGAAGATGAGGACGTGGCGCTTCATGATCGGGTTGTGGCGAATTATAACAGAGACGTCGAGGAAGTGGTGTCAACGTATTCCCGCATCCTCCAGTAGTACCGCCCCAGCCCGGAATGAGAGCTCAGCGCGCCATTTTAGACGGAGAGATCGTCGCCCTCCGCCGCGGAAGTTTACTGCGCCAATCGCAGCGTTGATCACGTCCGTTCACTGATTTGTTACTTGACATGTGCTGAGAGCGGGCGCAGAGTCCTTCTAGTTTCCCTCTCGTTGTTTCTCTCGGTTCATTTTCATGACTTGTCGGCAGATATTTTTGTGGACCTCGGACGATCATTCGCCGGTCGGCTCATTCTCTTGGTGTGCCGCCTGCGAGTCGAAGGAGAACAAAGAATGAACGAACAGGATTCTATTTCGTTGAAGAAGCTACGGCAGAACTGCCTGAGCCGTCGCAATTTATTTCGTGGCGCGGCTGGCACGGCCGTGGGAGCGAGTCTTTTGCATCCAACCTCGGCCTATGCCTGGCACGACGATGACGATAAGCAGTGCCGTGGCCCCATTCTCAATCCCATTCCCGGGGGCGTTGCGCCATTCAAACCGTTAGGGGTTTTTATCCACCATAACCCACTGAATCCTGCCGTCGCGGTGGCGAATATTAACGACCCATCGCAAATCACAGACTTCGACGGTTTAGTGGGGCTGACGCACATCCGCGGCGGTGGGACCGGCACGGATACCACCACAGGCGTCACCACGCCGCTAGCGTACCAAGCGGACATGGGCTTCGGCCAGGGCAAGTTCATCGGTACGGACGGCCAGCAGCACAAGGGTACGTTCGCCTTTGTTTGACTTGATCTGTACACCGGTCCGGCCGGATCGGCAATGCTCACCGAGCAGATTCATGACTACAACGTGCATATCGACTCCAACGACGTGTTCTGGATGATCCAAGTGAAACACGACGCCGTCGAGGTTGACTTTGACCAAGGGCAAGCAAGCCTGAAAGTGAAGGGATTGGACGTCTTCGATGATCATGATCTCGCCAATTCCTTGACGCAGGGCTTGGGGTTGCCTACTCCGCCCATCGCACCGGTCTTCCCCCTCCGCGCGAAAGTCTCTTTCGACGTGGAATGGAATGGTATCGTCGCGATGGCGCAGATTGAGAACACGATGCAGAATTTCAGGGGCACGTTCCTCAGCACCGGCGCGACTATCAAGTGGTCTGCCGAAGAGGAGGGCTTCAAGTTTGAGTCGGAAGCCCCTGACCCAAGTAGGAACCTGGTCTCGGTGCTAGCGCGAGAGAAAAACGGCGTCTTCTTCACCTAACTTGACGATCTGGAATCGTTTATCGATCGGGCGCTACCATTCTCGGAGGACGAGTTTCCGCCGTCGTTCGTCGAGAGAGACGGGAAGCTTTTGTTCCGGAGGTCTGTGAGCGAAATCTTGACGGGATCGTTTGCAAGCGCAAGATTGGCGTCTGCGCCGAGCACGGGTGGCTCAAGACAAAAATCCGAATTATTCGCAGAGTGAGGGACGGCACGAGATGTTTACGACGTTTCACGAACGACGGAGGAGTTAGCGCAGTGACGGGACTCGATGCCACTCCCAAAATCGATGCGTTCAAGAGCAATGCAAACGCTCTCGTCGCGACACATCGACGATGCTATGATTAGCATTTCGGGGCTGTAGCTCAGATGGATAGAGCGAGAGTTTCCTAAACTCTAGGCCGCGCGTTCGAATCGCGCCAGCCCCACCAGACCACATGCAAAAGAGCGATAAATTGTATGAATCTCAGGAGAAGGCTCAAGGAGCTTGCGATGCCTGTCCCTATGTCGGAGAGGTTACACTGTGCGAATCAGGTGTTCCTCCGCGTCGGAGATGGCTCTGCGAACGGTGCATTGTCGCGCCAGGACACCGCTGGTAGTTGTACCCACCTGTACCCAAAACTGTACCCAACAATGCCCGAAAGCCACCGAAAAGCGCCGAAAGCACGCCTGCGATCACCGCGCAAGTCGTTGATTCTCCGTGTAGGCTGCAGCGACAGAATGATTAGGAAACCTACGCTCTATCCATCTGAGCTACAGCCCCCACTGATCAACATTCTACAACGAAAAACTCAGGGTCTGAATCCTCGTTGCCGCTCAACCCTTTTCACCATTCGCAGGCGTCTTGTTCTAGGCGTATCGCACCAAAAGCCGCAGCGCTGCGACGGTCAAAATCAAAACCCAGCAGGAGATGAGTGGCAACGCGTCGAAGATTCGCTTTCTGGTATCTGCGCAGGCATTCGAAAATTAGCGCCCTGCTATCTCATCGGTGCTGCTGTCAGCGCGTTTCTGGGCCTGAGCGTGCAAACGTTGACAGGTCACGCCGGCGCGCAACTCGATCGCGACCCTCCTGCACCATCTCAACGCGGTCATCGCCTGGTACCGCGACGCCGCCACCAGAATCAAATCGGTGGGGCTACCCAGCGACGCCATCTATCAGGACGACGCCAGAAACCCGGCTGCTGAGACGGTCCGCCTGGCGTTCCAATCCGCCAGGGCGGAAGAGTTATCATCAATGTTACGGACAAGACCAACGGCTCCAGCACGGCTCCGCCATCAGGCGCTCCACCGACTTAGCAATAGTACCTCGCAGAAACAGGCGCCAAGATAGCCGATCAGATCGACGACACATCCGCCGCGCTTCCGAAATCGACGACAACGTTACCCGCGCGGTCCTCGATTTTCTCTCGACACAAATGCAGACCTGAAAGCCGACGTGGCAGGTCCCCCGAAAATTCGAGCTGCCCTCAAAGGGCTGATCGCGACAAGCTGGATCCCCAGAAATCATCGCGCCTCTAGTATTCACATCGGCACAACCGTTCACGCGGGCATCCCACCTATGCGACCATGAATACTTGCAGCGGCGATAACCTCGTGCTTATCCACGAACTTCGGAGTCCGGCTCGGGAGGCCAAATGCCAGACGCTGACTTGCGGCCGATGAGTCTCGGTGAAGTCCTGGACCGGACGTTTAACCTTTACAAAAACAATTTCTGGCTATTCGCGGGGATCACTGCCCTGCCCTTTTTTTTACTGCTCGTCGTTCAGGTAGGGATAGCGGGTGCTGGCTGGGCAGCCACTAAGACGCCGGCTGCCCACGCGCCGCCGTTCTCTCCGGGGGCCATCGGCGGAATGATCGGCGGCGGTGCCTTGGTGATGGCTCTCTACTTCCTGATGATCGGCGCCGCCCACGCCGCCACGGTCTTTGCGGTGTCGGACCTCTACCTGTCACGACCAGCGTCCATTCGGGGGTCGTTCGCACGGGTCGGATGGAAAGTTTTTCGGGTTCTTGCGGTGTTCTTTCTGATTGGCTTGATCATCGTCGTCGGATTTGTGGTGATCGCGGTTTTCGGCTTTGCAATCCGGAGCCCGCTACTAATAGGGCTCGGATTTTTTTTGTTAATCGCGCCTGTGGTGATTTTCATGTGCCGCATGGCGGTTTCAATTCCCGCAGCGATGCTCGAAGATCTTGGCGCGGTTCGTGCTTTGGAGCGAAGTGCGCACCTCACCAAGGGTCACGTCCTGCAGATTTTCGTCATCTTCCTACTCGTCGTGGTGGCTACGTATGTCGCCGTTCTCGTGCTCCAAATCCCGTTGCTGATTCTCATGATGGCATCGACTATCGCGCACAAAACCCCGTCGTTTGGTTTGCAGGTTCTGCAGCAACTGGCGGCATTCGTGTCCCAGGTTCTGGTCGGCCCCATTGGCACCATCGCGTTCTCCCTGATGTATTACAACTTACGAGTGCGCAAGGAAGCCTTTGATATTCAGCACTTGTTGACATCGATGACTGCGACTCCAGCGCCGAATGCTCCTTCGGCCGCATAATGCCAGGATGAGCGGAAGGCGCTATCGTTCACCGCGATTTCCAGGACTGGTCGCGCTGGCGGCTTGCACCTTGCTGCCCCCTGCAGCCGCCTCGGCGCAATCGACGCACGCGCCAGCGGAACTTGATATTCCGGCGTACGAAGTCGAACTGGGTCGCATCGCCGAGTCGCTCCAGGACACCGAGCAGATCCCTCAACTACGCAAGTCGCTGCCGCGCGCTTGGACGGTGCGCGTGGGCGACCAATCAGTCCAGGTACCCACTGGTTGGCTTGCTTCCGATCTGAAAAAGATCGAAGAGGATCCTGCAAATTCACCGCACATTTCGCAGGAGGTCACATCTCGCCTCGTGGCGATGCGCAACATGGCGACTGCGCTGGAACACGGATCGAGTCCCGCGAATCTCGACGTCGCACACACAAAGATCGACAAAATTCTCAGTGCACGCGAATTTGGCGCGGCTCAAGGACCAAGCCAGTGGGATTTGTTGAAGGCGCGTATCGCCCGCTGGGTCGGACTGCAAATCTATAAACTGCTCTCGCGCCTGCATCTGGGAGCAAAAGCAGGCAACGCCCTAGCATGGATCATCGTTGGCGTGGCATTTCTCGCGCTCGTTTACTGGGTCTGGAAAACTCTGTCGCCCAAGAATCGTAGGCCCGCAACTTCTGTAGAAGTTGCAACGGAATCAAGCGACCAGCGCCACTGGGCGTTGGACGCGCTGGCCGCCGCCGACCGCGGCGACTATCGGGAAGCCGTCCATTGCGCGTATTGGGCGGCGGTCGTACACCTTGAAGCTCTCGGCGTGCTCAAACGCGACCGAGCACGCACCCCGCGCGAGTCGCTGCGATTGCTGGACCCCCATCCCAACGAGCAAGACTTGCTCCGCGAATTTACGCGGCGCTTTGAATTGATCTGGTACGGCTACCGCCCCGCCTCCGCCAACGACTGGTCCGAGGCGCGATCTAACCTGGAGAAAATGGGATGCCTGACGCCCTCGACACCGGCGACCGTAAACTCCTGATCGGCGCCGGCGTGGTGCTGACGATCCTGATTGTCGCCAGCACCTATCTTTCTCCCAAACAGAGTGCGGGACGCGCCGCCTATCCGTCCAGCTACTCGACAGAATGGGATGGCGCCAAGGCTCCGTATCTTCTGCTCCAGGGTCTTCACTACCACGTGGAACGCTGGGAGCAATCTCCAACCGAAATGGCCGGAACGCCGAGCAACGAAGTTTTGATTCTCGCCGGACCTACCCAGACACCGTCGGAGGAAGAGAAAGCCGCCCTCGTCGAGTTTCTACAACAAGGTGGGCGCATTCTTGCCAGCGGCCCAGGCGCCGCAAAACTTCTGCCCAATGCTCCGCCGCCGTCGGAAAGCTATTTGATCGAAGAAACCGCGAAATTCCCCGCGTTGCTGCCCTCTCCACTGATGCGCGGCGCGCCAGAAATCAGCATGTATCCCCCGGACAATTGGCAGCCGAAGTCCCCATCACAGTTGGTCATCTACGGTAACGAAGAATCAGCTGCCGTAATGACCTATCAGGTTGGCAAAGGCCGGGTGATCTTGTGGGGCGACTCCGCTCCTCTAACGAACGGCGGAATTCGCGAATCTGGCAATCTTCCACTGCTCCTGAATTCGATCGGGCCTCCGCAAGGCGTCCGCGTCCTATGGGATGAATATTTTCATGGAGCTCATGGAACACTTTGGACTTACATCAAGCGGACCCCTTTAATCTGGGGAGCGGCACAATTCGGAATCGTGTTTCTCGCCATTGTCGCCACATACTCGCGAAGGCAGGGGCCGATCAGTGTTCCGCAAAAAGTCTCACGCCTGTCGCCACTGGAGTTCGTCGAAACGCTCGGTGATCTATATTCCTCCGCTCATGCCGGTTCCGCAGCTGTCCGCATCGTGTACCAGCGGCTGCGCTTTCAACTAGTCCGCCAGCTTGGCCTCCCGCCGAACGCCCCCGACACTGACCTTGCCCACAGCGCCAGCAGAGCTTTGGCATGGAACGAGCCAGAAATCTCCGCTACGCTCAACCGCGCCGAACGTGCCACCACGTCGGCGAAAGTAAGCGATGCGGAAACGCTTCAGCTCGTGCAGGAAATGTTTGACTACGCAAGCCGCCTGGAATTGAGGCGCACCCGAACCGAGGAGAACCTGTCCGCATGAATAAGGCGACGGAATTAGCGGCACATGTCCGAGGCGAGCTGAGCAAAGCCATCGTCGGGCAGCGCGAATCGCTCGATCAACTCTTGCTCGTGATGCTCGTCGGAGGCCACGCTTTGGTTGAAGGCGTTCCGGGTCTCGCGAAAACGCTGGCGGTGAAGGCGCTGGCGCAAATCTTCCAACTGAAATTCCAGCGCGTGCAGTGCACGCCCGACCTTATGCCCGCCGACATCCTTGGCGCAAACGTTTTCAATCTCTCCACTAGTTCTTTCGCGCTGCATCGCGGCCCGATCTTCACCGACCTGCTGCTCGTCGACGAAATCAACCGAACGCCGCCGCGAACGCAATCCGCGCTTCTGGAAGCCATGGAAGAAAAGCAAGTCACCATCGACGGTACACGCTACGAACTCTCCAAATCGTTTGCGGTCTTCGCCACCCAGAATCCCGTCGAATTCGAAGGCACGTATCCCTTGCCGGAAGCGCAACTCGATCGCTTCCTCGTCAAAATTCGCATCGGTTACCCCGACGCCGAGCAAGAAATGCAAGTCCTACAGAACTATCAGGACGGCTTCGACCCACGCGAGTTGCAGCGCCTGAATTTTTCAACTGTGCCACTGGAAATTCTGCTCGCGGCACGCCAGGAAACAGCCGCCGTTCGTGTCGAGCCGGCCTTGTTTCGTTACATGGTCACCTTGGTTGGACGAACGCGTAATTCTGCCGCGGTGAGTCTCGGGGCCAGTCCGCGTGCCGCCATCAGCCTGATGCTCTTTGCGAAAGCCATTGCCGCGACGGAAGGCCGCGATTACCTGGTGCCCGACGACGTCAAAGTGGCCGCGCCGCCAATACTTCGCCACCGCCTGGTCCTCAAACCCGAAGCCGACCTTGAGGGCATGACTGCCGACCAGGTTGTCCGTGAGATCGTCCGCTCCGTCGAAGTTCCGAAATGAGCGAGCTTCCGCATCTCGTCCCAGCGACGACACGCGGTTTCGGCAAGCCAGCCAAGCACATCTCCTTCGCGTTTGGACGGCGATTTTTCCTGCTCCTGCTGATTGGTTTGGTTTGGCTCGGTCCGGCGTGGAATGACTCCCGCTATCTCTACGCGATGACGTTGTGGGACGTCGCCGTCGTGGTGATGTGGATCTGGGATCTTCGCCGACTTCCCAGACCAACCCAAATCGATGTGAGTCGCGTCTGGAGCCAGCCCGCTCAGCTCGATGTCGAAGCTCGTGTCACGCTCGAGCTGCAGAATCTCGGCAGCCTTCCGATTGCGGCGCAACTCGCCGACGACACACCCGCCAGCTTCCGATGCGGTACGCCGCAGCTTGAGCTCACAGCGCCAGTCAAAGAGACCGCAAGCGCAAGTTACGTGGTGCGACCGGGCGAGCGCGGCGATGCGAAGTTTGGCGATGTTTATATTCGTTATCGGACCGCACTGAATATCGCCGAGCGCTGGGCGCTCGTGCCGTTGACGCAGAGTGTCCGTGTGTACCCCAACCTCGAAGAATCCAAGCGCGACACGATTTACCTGATTCGCAGCCGGCAGATCGCGATGGAGAAGCGGCACCAGCAGCAGCGCGGCCACGGACGCGAGTTCGAGAGCTTGCGCGAATACCGCGAAGGCGACGAATGGCGCGACATCTGCTGGAGTGCCACGGCCCGCCGCGGAAAGTTAATCAGCCAGTCGCACCGCATCGAGCGCAGCCAGACGGTGTGGATCGTGCTCGATGCCGGCCGCTTGTTGCGCGCTCGTGTCCGCACTCTTAGCAAACTCGACTACGCCGCTGCCGCCGCGCTCTCGCTCGCGCAAGTCGCGCTCTACTCCGGTGATCGCGTCGCCATGCTAGCTTACGGCCGCCGCATCCAGCAACGGCTACCCGCCGGCCGCGGATCGGGCCACGTACGTGCGCTGCTCGAAGGCCTCGCGCAAATAAAGGGCGAGGAACTCGAAGCCGACCACCAGCACGCCGCCGAAGCTCTACTTACCCTCCAGAAACGCCGCAGCCTCGTCGTGTGGCTCACCGATCTCTCGGAAACTCCCGCGACGCCCGAGGTGATCGAAAGCGTCTCCCGCCTCGCGCGTCGCCATCTTGTCCTCTTCACCGTCATCGGCCAGCCGGAGTTGCGCGAACTTCTTCGCGAGCGGCCCGTCAGTTCACGCGAGATGTTCCGTTACGTAGCCGCACAGGAAATCGTCCATCGCCGTGACGTCTTGCTGCGGACCTTGCGCGGGCAGGGCGTCCTGACGCTCGAAGTCGACCCCGCACGCCTTTCCTCGGCGGTGGTTAATCAATACCTCGGCGCAAAAGAACGAAGCCTGATCTAATAGCGTAGTGATTGTCCGATTGCCGAACTTGCGGCCTTTGAGACCGCGGGGTTTCGAAGGGAGTGTTACCCGTTAACTTTACGCCCGCGCGGCTCATGGCGTGGCGACCAAGACCACAACGTGGCGGCGAGCGCCTCGCTGAACTACGCGGGCTGCTCGTGGACTTGCCTGTTGGAAACCGCAGGCGGAACCTCAGCAGGCTTTCGCGCCAGATACAGCACTAGGAGTGTTGCCAATCCGGCCGCCAGCAAGAATTTCATGCGAGCGGGTACCGATGTCGGCGAAACAAAGGCCTCCACAACTCCGGCAACCACCAACATTGGTATCGTGCCCAAAACCAGCCGCACGCTCCGCGCCCCAGCCTGCACTAGCGATTCGCGCCGAGGCAAAATTCCCGGAAACAACAGTCCCTTCGCGATTCCCAACCCCGCTCCGCCGGCAATAAAAATTGCTGGTAACTCCAGCACACCATGCGCGGCGACAAAGCTCCACAGCGACAAGCTCATTCCCTCTCGCCAGCAGGCCACGCCCACAACCCCCATCATCAGTCCATTCAGCAGCATCATCCACACCGTGCCGATGCCCGCGGTAATGCCCATCGCAAACGCCGCAAACGCCACCGAAATGTTGTTGGTCATGATCCCGCTGGAAGCCAGCGGCTTGACGGTCACGATCGAGTCCGTCCACATCTGGTGGTGCTCGATCGACTGCGTCATCGATGGTCCCAGGAAGTATCGCGAGAACGATGGATCGCCCACCGCCAGCAACACGCCGGCCAGCGCGGCCACCAGGAATAATACGAACGCGGTCATCGTATCAGGGAATGTCTCGCGGAAAATTGCCGGAAACGCATCCTTGTAGAAGGTCCAGATGCCGCTCCGGTTCGCGCGCCGCCCCATGTAAATCAGATTGTGAGCGCGCCCCAAAAGTTGATTCAGGTAGATCGCGAGTTGCGTGCTGGTTGGATCTTCGCGCACAGTCGACAAGTCCGACGCCGACTGCCGATATAATAGTGCTAATTCCTGCAACTCAGCCGGCGTGAGCGCGGTTACACTCTTGCGTCCGCTGACGGTTACCAGTTGCTCGAGCCGATTCCAATGCGGGCGCCGCTTTTCAAGCCAGCGAGTGGAGATCACGAGTGGAGCCTCTCGACAAGCTTACCATCGACACGCCGGAGCAAACCGCGCTGGAGTTTCCGCTTGCCGGAATCGGCAGCAGGTTCCTGGCGATGACCATCGACACGGCGATCCAGATTTTCGTGGCGTTCATGCTGTTGATCGTGTTGGCCCTCGCAGTGCCCGCGCTGCGCTTCTTTGGTTCGGTAGCGCCGCAGTGGGCCGTCGCAATCATGATTGCGTCGGGCTTCGTCATCTATTATGGCTACTTCGCTTTCTTCGAAGCCACCTGGAACGGGCAGACGCCCGGCAAACGGTACGCGCAACTGCGCGTCATGAAAGACGACGGGCGCCCCATCAACGCCTACGACGCCATCGCGCGTAATCTTCTTCGCATCGTCGATCAACTTCCCGCGTTCTATGGTGTCGGAATGATCTGCGTCTTTCTCAGCAAACAAAACAAGCGCCTGGGCGATTTTGTCGCTGGTACCGTCGTGGTGCACGAAAAAACCGTTGAAGCCGCCCGACCGTTCTTCGAAATCCGGCAAGATGATTCAGGCGTCGTGTACGACGTCAGCCGGATCACCATCGACGAGTTGCGCTTGATCGAAACCTTCCTGCAACGCCGCGACACCTTCGATCCCGCGCTGCGCGGCTCCATGGCCGCGCAAATTTCCAGCCGCATCGCGCAAAAGCTCGAAGTCCAGGTCCACGGCTGGCCCGCCAACGAAAAATTCCTCGAATCCGTGCACTCTCAATATCGCGCCACGAGCCGCTATCGCAACGCGTAACCGACGGCGTGCCACTTTTTCCACGGTTTGTTGTGACGCTCATCACAGACGTAGCCTTTGCCGTAGCTTAGACTCCAATTCTTTGAGCTTGATCGGTGACAACAGTCGAGAGAGAGTAAGCGCAACAGCTGTCGCGCAACCGGTGACTCGTTCTCTGCGAACCAGAAGGTGAAGAATGGAACAAGCGCTCGGGATCCATCGGCTCCACTTCGCGTTCACAATCACTTTTCATTACATTTTCCCGCAACTCACGATGGGCCTCGCATTGCTCCTGGTTTACCTCAAAACCAAATTTCTCCGGACCGGCGATGAACACTACAACCGTGCGGCCCGCTTCTGGGCCCGCGTCTTTGGAATTAACTTCGCCCTCGGCGTCGTCACCGGAATACCCATGGAATTTCAGTTCGGGACAAACTGGGCCGTATTTTCCAGAGCCGCTGGCGGAGTCATCGGACAAACGCTCGCAATGGAGGGCGTGTTTTCTTTTTTCCTGGAATCCAGCTTCCTGGGTCTATTTTTATTTGGCGAGAAAAAACTCGGCCGCGTCGGACATTGGATCTCTGCTTTCCTCGTATTCATAGGCTCTTGGCTTTCCGGCTACTTGATCGTCGCGACTGATGCGTGGATGCAGTACCCGGTGGGTTACACGCTCGGCCCGAACGGCGAAATCCAACTTTCAAATTTTTGGGGATTGCTGCTCAACAAATGGGCGCTCTGGCAATACGCACATACCATGCTGGGCGCGGTGCAGACTGGGTGTTTCGTGATGGCGGGTGTCGGCGCATTCTATTTGCTCACGCACCGCGATGAAGCCTATGGCCGAACCTTCGTGAAAGCCGGCGTGCTCGTTGGCGCGGTTGCCGCGCTGTTACAACTCGCTCCTACGGGTGACATGCAAGGGAGACTCATTTCGCAAAGTCAACCCGTGACGCTCGCCGCCATGGAAGGGCTTTTCGATACACAAAACGGCGCGCCGCTAGCCATTCTTGGCCAACCAGACGTTCAAAAGCGCAAGCTCGACAATCCCCTGGAAATCCCCAACATGTTGAGCTTTCTCACCTATCGCAGATGGACTGCGAACGTCCGCGGCCTCGACGCGTTTCCCGAAGATCAGTGGCCAGACACCATTGCTCTTCTGTATTACAGCTATCACATGATGGTTGGTCTGGGAACGATCTTCATCGCCGTGATGGTCATGGCGGCGTTTCTGCTTTGGCGCGAGGCTCTCTATCACACGCGCTGGATGCTTTGGATGCTAATGCTCGCCGTGCCGCTCCCCTACATCGCAAACACCGCCGGCTGGATGACCGCCGAGCTCGGCCGCCAACCTTGGTTGATCTACGGCTTGATGCGCACTGCGCACGGCATCTCGCCGAAAGTTGGCGCGGGCAACGCCTGGTTCACGCTGATCGGTTTTATGGGCTTGTACACGGTGCTGGCGATCTTGTGGCTCTTCCTCGTATATCGCGAGATCGAGCTCGGACCCGAGCCTGGCGCAAATTTGGACGCCGAGACCGCCGTTGTCATTGCTGCGGACTGAGACCCTGGAGGGCGCATGGGAATTATCTGGTTCTGGCTCGTAGCCATCATGATTACGGTGTATGTGCTTCTCGATGGCTTCGATCTCGGCGCCGGTGCTATCCATCTGTTGGTCGCAAAGACTGATGAAGAGCGCCGCCTGGTTTTCGCCAGCATCGGCCCGGTTTGGGACGGCAATGAAGTATGGCTGCTGGCGGCGGGCGGCACGCTCTATTTCGCTTTTCCCGCCCTCTACGCCAGCAGCTTCAGCGGGTTCTACCTGCCGCTTATGATCGTGCTCTGGTTGCTGATTTTGCGCGGCACTTCGATCGAATTTCGCAATCACGTGAAGAGCAAAGTGTGGGATCCGTTATGGGATTTCGTGTTTTGCGCTTCAAGCTTGTTGCTGGCCGTATTCTTTGGCGCCGCTCTCGCCAATGTAGTTCGTGGAGTTCCGCTCGACGCCAGCGGGTATTTCTTCGAACCGCTGTGGACGAATTTTCAGCTCGGCGATGATGTCGGCATCCTCGACTGGTACACCGTTCTGGTCGGCGTGCTCGCCCTCGCGGTACTCGTGATGCACGGCGCTCTTTGGGTACGCATGAAGACGAACGGCCCGGTGAGCGAGCGCGCAGCGGCGCTGGCGCGTCAGGTCTGGTGGGCGGTGTTTGCACTCACCGCCATCGTCACCGCGGCCACCTTCAAAGTGCAGCCTCAGGTGAAAGCAAATCTGACGACCTGGCCGCTGAGCCTGGTTTTGCCATTGCTCGCCGTCGCCGGACTCGCCGGTGTTCAGTTCGAACTAGTCAAGCGCGACGAAGCCAAAGCCTTCTTCGCGTCGTGCCTCTACATCACCGGTATGCTTACCAGCGTCGTTTTTGGCGTTTATCCGATGGTCCTTCCAGCGCGCAATCCGGTCTATTCCCTGACCGTCGACAGCGCAAAGGCCTCCAACTATGGCCTGAAGGTCGGCTTGATCTGGTGGGTCATCGGCATGCTTTTAGCGACTGGATACTTTGTCTTCGTCTATCGGTCCTTCGCAGGCAAAGTCGTCACCGAAAAAGATCCTCACGGCCACGCACAGCCTCGCGCACTCTGACATACGGTGGCCCGGGTAACATCAAAATAGTTGTTCCTTACGATTCGCTATTTGACCTCATAAATATTGGGTTTTCACGTAACCCAGCTGCTGTCAGCCCGTCTAATACATTAACGAGACGAGTGAAAATTTATTCCGCGAGCGACGAGTGCGGTGTCCTGCACGGGAGTGCCGCGGAAACTATAAAGGAGCTGTTCATGAAAGTTTCTAAAGGACTAAGTCTTCTTTTCGGTGCTGCTCTCTTGGTCTCTTCAAGCGCAATCGCTGGAGAAACCAACAAGAGCTCAGTTCGGCTGGATGACAAGGTCGTCGTCGAAGGCAAGTCGCTCGACACCGGCAAGTACACCGTGGAATGGAGTGGCAGCGGGCCAACCGTGCAAGTCACGATTCTCCGCGGTAAGCAGACCGTAGCCACCTTCTCCGCACGCCTGACCGAGCAGGCCAATGTCAACTTGCAAGATGCGTATAGCACGACGGCGGAGCCGGACGGTTCCCGAGCCCTCACCGCAATCTACCCTGGCGGGAAGCACTTTGCGCTGCAACTCGACCAGAATCAAACCAGCCAGCAGTCCAACGCGCAGCCTTCAAAATAACGGCACCCGCGCCCATTCCTTCCCGGGCGACCGGGAAGGAACGGGCGTTTATCAACTGAGTTCCAGCCGGCGTTTTTCGCCTGCCCGAGGTTGACGCCTGTTTCGCCTTCGCGTAGTTTGAAGCGAGTGATGAAAGACTCCTTGCATAGGTATCGGTCCCCAGGAGCTATGTGCGTCGCCATCGTTACCGTGCTGGCGGTGCTGATCGCGCCGTTCTGCGGCCGGATCTGCGCTGCTTCGAGCGGTTGCGAAAACGGTACGGCGATCGCCGAATCTCACGAAAGCTGTCATCACACGACGGTTTTAGTATCGTCCGACTCCGAATTCACGACCGCCCTGGGGTCTTCGAGATTCTGTAATCAGCACGAATTGCTCGCAGTTGTAGTCTCCGAGCAAGAATTATCCTCATTGCTGCGTTCGTCGACCCTCGCAGCTTCCCTACCTGAGGCGGAGCAAACCAAATATATGGCTTTCGATCTCAATGCCAACAACCCAGGTTGGCGCCACGACGGTCATCCACCTCAAGCAGCGGTTCCCGCCACCGACACGTCCGTCCTCCGAATCTGATCCCTGGTCTGGAACACCCTCCCTTAGAGCTTGCTCTATCGAAGTCCCGTGGCCGCCCTCTCTTGCCTTGAGCTTCGAAGGGCCAGATGGCGGGGTTTCGATGACACACAAGCCCAGCGTCAAGCCGTCAGAAACTCCTTCACCGGCGAGCCAATGCGCCACCAACAAACGAACTCTCGAACGGAAAAAAATCACGGAGGCACGATGAGCACCACCCGAAGAAACTTCTTCAGAAATGCAGCAGCATTTAGCGCGGGGCTTTGGGGGCTGGGCACGCGACTCGCCGCGCAAGCATCACCAGACCAGTCAGGTCACGCGCAGAGTTCCAGTCATCCCGCGCGCCACATGTACGGCGACGCTGCGAGCTCCGGTACAGCGGTAATTACGCCCGACGTGCCCGATCTCCCTTACAAACTGGACGGCGCAGTGAAAGTTTTTAGACTCACATCCGAGGTCGTGAAGCGCAAAATCGCTCCATTCAAAACGATCGACGCCTGGGGATACAACGGCAGCTGCCCTGGCCCTAACATTCAAATTCAGCAAGGCGATCGCGTTCGTGTGATCTTCGAGAATCGCCTTCCGGAATCGACCACCGTCCACTGGCACGGTCTCGAAGTCCCCATTGAGCAGGACGGCGTCCCCTGGATCAGCCAGAAGCCGGTGCCGCCCGGCGAAAGATACATCTACGAATTCAGCGTGCACCAGGAAGGCACGTTTTTCTATCACGCGCACAGCGCCATGCAGGAAATGATGGGGCAAATCGGATTGTTCATCGTTCATCCCGAAAAACCGTACAAGCCGCGCGTCGATCACGACTTCGCTATGGTCTTGCAGGAGTGGGCCGTGCTGCCTAGCAACTCTGTTCCCAACAGCGCGGGCATGGAATTCAATTGGCTCACCTTCAATGGCGTCTCCGCGCCTGCAATCACGCCCATGATTGCTCGCCTGGGCAGCCGCGTGCGTCTCCGCATCGTGAATCTAGGCATGGACCATCACCCGATTCACCTGCACGGAAACCAATTCGTGCAGACTGGCACCGAAGGAGGCCGCGCGCCGGAATCAAGCTGGTACCCGATGAACACCGTGCTCGTTGGCGTCGCGCAAGCTCGCGTGATTGAATTTGACGCCAAGTATCCAGGTTCATGGATGGTTCACTGCCATCTTCCCCACCACATGATGAACAACATGATGGATCTGCTGAGCGATCGCCAGATCGAAACGGCCGGCCAAACCGATGCGCAAGCCCTGAGCCAGATGCAATCGCTCGCCAACACCGTCGGCTTCGAACACATTCACCATTCCCCGATCGCAGACAACGCGAACTCCGTAAAAGGCTTCCCGCAAGACGCGTTCATGGAAATGGGTATGGACGAAGCCGTAGCAAAACCCGAAACCCATGGCCTGCCCCCAAACTGGAGCGCTGGAATGATGGGCATGATGACCTTAATCCGCGTCCTACCCGATGACCAATACGACGAAATCATGCGCAGAAAAAATTCCGGAATGCCCGAGGAACAACATGAACAGCACCATAACTCCTGACCGTCCATCGTCTGTAGGGTCGCGCTTTAGCACGTCTCCTTCCATGCCTCGCAGGAGTCCCGTTCGTCTGAAATCGATCTTGCTATCTCCGCTTCTCCTCTTGCTCCCCTCCAATCTCGGTGCGCAAAAAATGCCGATGCCGGCGTCGCAGGAACACGAGCACCACCACGGAGACATCAAGCCGGTGGAAGCGCACTATCCGCAACTAGGGCGCGCGCAAGCTGGCGCACAAAGCGCGCTGGTAACGCTGGAGCAACTGGAAAACATCGCGCGCCAGATGAATCCTACGCTGCGCCAGGCCGAATCCGAAATTCGCGCTGCGAAAGCGCGCCTTCATCAAGCGGGCCTCTACCCGAATCCCACCATCGGATATACCGGCGATGAAATCCGCGGAGGCTCCGTCGGTGGAGGCAAAGAAGGATTTTTCGTCGAGCAAACTATTGTGACCGCCGGAAAGCTCGGTCTGAGCCGCGAGGTCTTCGGCAAAGAAGCAAAACTTGCGACTATCGAAGCCGACGAACAACGCATCCGTGTTGAAAGCTCCGTAAAAATGGCATTCCTGCGTGTGCTCGCTGCCCAGGAAATGCTCGATGCTCGCCGTGACTTGGCGAAGATCTCCCAAGATACCGCCGAAACACAGCGGCGGCTGTTAAATACAGGTCAGGCCGACGAAACCGAAGTACTCGAAGCGGAGGTCGAAGCGCAACGTATGCGCATGGCGGCGCGCATGCAAGAAAACACGCTACGCGAAGAATGGAGATCGCTCACCGCGGTCATCGGTCAGCCCGATATGCAGATGGCGACAGTCGCCGGTGACCTCGAACACGGTTGGCCGGAGTTGAACGAAGAAGAAGCGGTGGAGGCTATTACGAAGGAGAGTCCCGCCGTGCGGATCGCGGAAACCGCAGCCGATCGCGCGCAATCATCGCTTGCCAGAGCGCGGCGTGAGCCGGTTCCTGATCTGCAAATTCGCGGCGGAATCGAGTATAACAATGAGCTGCTGGACCGGCTGCCTTTTGCTAAGGGTTGGGAAGGCATCGCGGAAGTCAGCGTGCAGATTCCAATCTTCAATCGCAACCAAGGGTACGTGGCCGCGGCCCGCGCAGACATCGATCGTGCCGACCAAGAGAAAAAGCGTATTGCATTGACTCTTCGCGACCGCGCGGCTTCTGCCGTCGACCAATACGCAAATGCGCGCCTGATGGCCGTCGAATTTCGCGACGAGATTCTGCCTCGTGCAAAAAAAGCCTACGGACTCATGAGCGAAAAATACGGCTTGATGCTCGGGTCCTACCCGCGCGTGCTGGAAAGCCAGCGGAAATTGTACGAACTGCAAATCGAATACATCGCCGCCCTCGAAGGCGTCTGGACCAATGGAATCGCGCTCCAAGGCTTCTTGCTCACGGATGGCCTTGAGGCTCCGGCGCGGCCGGGCGAAGTCGACCGCCCGATTCGGGAAACCAACGTGCCCATACCCGAACGGACCATGTCACCAGGCGAAGCGATGCCGCGTCCTTAACACGGAGCATTTCCATGGATTGCGCACAACTAGTTTACATTCTGTGACTTAGCGACCGACACGGACCCGGCCGTGCCACCCGTCCCGGGAGGCATTTTGGGGGCCGCTCGTTTCGCAGCTTTGACGCTGCATACGCGGGAAAAACGCGCTCTTGCGAGTGTCGCCACCGCTGATAGCGAGTGCGAAACACTAGTACCCTAGTCACGTTGACCCACCGAAAACTTGGTAAGTACTGTGCTAATAGGACGAATGGGTGTCAGCGGCCGCGTTTTCTTCGAAAACCGCTCCGTTAGGCCACGTTAGAACCAAGGAAGTAAAGAGACCCAAGGACTCGCGGGCGGAGCTTTCGTTTCCACTCAGCTATGACGGCGATCATGAAAGCGGGGCGTTACGAAATTCTCGGCGAGCTTGGCCGGGGCGCCATGGGTGTCGTCTATAAAGCCACCGACCCGGTGATCGGGCGCGCGGTCGCGGTCAAGACCATTAAGTTGAGTGAAGAAGGCACAGGGCTGAGCCGGCCGGAGCTGTTGTCGAGGTTTCAGACTGAAGCGCGCGCGGCGGGATTGCTGACGCACCCGAACATCGTGGTGGTGTTCGACGCCGGCGAAGAAGAAGGTCTCTACTACATCACGATGGAATTGGTGGAAGGAAAGAGCGTGCAGGCGCTGCTCGACGCAGGCCACGCGTTTCCACTGCCGCGCGTGCTGCGCATCATGGAGCAGACGTGCAGTGCACTGCAATTTGCGCACGAGCGTAACGTGGTGCATCGCGATATCAAGCCGGCGAACATCATGCTGACCGGCGACGACACCGTGAAGGTCACCGACTTCGGCACCGCAAAAATCCTGCAGTTTGGAACGGTGCAACAAACCGCGCACGTCATGGGCACGCCGAGCTACATGTCGCCTGAGCAGGTGAAGGGGCGAGCCGTTGATGGACGCAGCGATATTTTTTCTTTGGGCGTAATGCTCTACGAAATGATTACCGGGGAGAAGCCGTTTCCGGGCCAAAGCATCACCACCGTGATTTACAAGATTGTGAACGAAGAGCCGGTGCCGCCGCGGCAGATCAATCCTTCCATTCACCCGGGAATCAGTGCGGCGGTGATGCGGGCGCTGGCGAAAGAGCCGGAAAACCGGTACCAGAGCTGCCGGGAAATGCTGGAGGATTTGCGCAACTACCGCACGGTCGGGGGCATCGAGGGCAATCCAAGATCAACGATGGTGATGGGCGGTCAACAGACGTCGCCGGGCGTAACGGTGGCGATGAATCCAGCCGGGCTTCGCGGCATGCATTCCGACAATCCACAAAACACGCCTGCCAGCCGGCTGGCAGCCATGGGCGTAGGTAATCCGATGCAGACGCCGCCATTGCGGCGTACGGGGGCAATTCCAGCGTACGAGGAACCTAAGAAAAACAGCGTCGTCGGCACCATCTTCGCCGCTCTATTGTTGCTGGGCGTGATCGTATATGGAGCGTACAAGTTGCGGCCCGTGTTCAATGACGCGCGGCAACATCATGATGATGCTGCGCCCGTGGCGCCCTCGAACGAACCGACAGCTGGTGCGGCAGTCACGACGCCATCAGGAGCAGACGCGAAATCAGACGCGAGCGATTCCGCCGAGCAACGCACCCCGGCGCAACCGGCGACGGCCCCTGGTGCGCCAGACGCGACCGATGCGAAATCGCCAGGTGCGCCGTTGGTGGCGCGAGTTCCAGTGGCGGATGCAAAACCAGCGGACGCCGTGCTGGAAAAGCCCGCGCCGAAAAAGCTTGAGCCATTGACTCCCAAAGCCGCGCAGTTTAAGCAACACATCGAAGAAGTGGTCGCGGACCGCGGATTGACTGGCAAAGCGAAAGTTCAAGGTGTCGGGAATACACTCATTCTGGCCGGCAAGCTGCGACCAGCGGAACATGGCGCATTGTTGAAATTACTGCGCGACGCGCCGGCGGATGTTCGCGTCGTGGACCACATCGAATACGACGATACGCCCGCAGTCGCCGCACAAAATGCGGACGAAGGTTCTCATCCAGTGCCCTTGGCAGGTTTCGGAGCGATTCACGTGGTGACCGACGTACTTGGGGCCACGGCTGTGCTGCACGGGCCGCGAGGGCGCGCGCTCAAAGATTGTCAGACGCCGTGCAGTTTCAACAATCTTTTTCCGGCCCGCTACAGCCTAGAAGTCAAGAAAGATGGCTACCGCGACGTGCAGACGGCGTTGCAAATTGAGGCCAACAAAGTCTCCGACCAAAAGTTGAACCTCGAATCGCTGGCCAAGGGACTTTACCTAAGCAGCGATCCGGCGGGCGCGGATGTGTTTGTGAACGGAGCGAAGCAATCGGGACAGACTCCGCTGACGCTGCCGCTGGCGGCGGGTGACTACAAGCTCATGTTGCGGCTGCAGGGCTACGACCCTTACACGGAGATGGTGCAGGTCAAGGACAACGTGCAGACGCAACTTGCGCTGAAGCTGACCGCAAGATCGAATACCCACGTCGCGTGGGCGCAAGTGGAGACGATTCCGAAAGGTGCGGAGATCTTGGTTGATGGAAACCCGACCGGCAAGGTAACTCCCTCACGAGTAGAGATGTCCATCGGGCTGCACACGGTGACGCTGAAAATGGACGGGTTCAAGGATGTGCGCCGAAGGGTCGAGGTAAGCGACGGCGGCACCGTCACCATTGCGGAAGCACTTAAGCGGCAGTAAATAAATGACTTCGATGTCATCGATGGGCTTCTTGCCTTTCGGACGGCCACTTTTTGGTTACGCCCTCCCCCGGCTTTTGATAAGTGCAGATTATAGGCGATCCGTTGCTACGGCACTTTTGCAAGCATTGATTCCGAGGCAATTACCGTGAGTGCCGGACTCACTTCATTTCGTGCAGCTTATAGGAACGGCATCCCGCCGGGTTGTTCGGGTTGTTGCCGACAGCCCTACCCGGCATGTTACATTTTGTAACGCATCCGACTCGGTGGTCCTAGAACTCGGCTGTAATTTGCCTACAAACAAAAGACTTAGGCGCAGAACGCGGGGGCAGGAGGCGTGCTTGACGTATTGGCAGGGTCTCCCTGATTTTCTGCTGATGTTGCATTTGAGGCAGGGCGCGTGCGACCGAGGAACGGCGATTTTCGAGGTGGTGTGCTAGGTCGGCAACCGCCGTCAACGGCCAAAGCAGGAGCTGAAGAGGATTTTGCAGCGCCGCTGAAGCCGTGCCCCCTGTTGCAGCGCGGAGCCCAATGGCTTGCAACACCGGTTCGTCTTGTCCACAAGTGAGGAATGATTTGATCCTTCGTGCTCCATCACATTTAGGCAAGCAGAGTTCCGGAGCGGAGTCTCATGGCGATCTCCCGGTGGAAGCTCACGCCGTGCCAGTGGGGGCTTGCGCTGCGACGGTGCCGGCAGCGGTGGCGCGCACCCGAAAAGAACCGGCGATGACGGCCGCCCGAACGGATGAAACAGATCGGGCGCTCCGAAGGCTCCATTTACTGCTGCGATCGACGCGGCTGTACGAACGGAACCATCCGCACACCTTGCAGAGTCTGGACGACGCTTACGAATCGCTAAGGAGCTTAGCGTCTCGTTTGAAGGGGCTGGAGATTCGCGTGGAACGCGGCGGGTTGGTGGCGCCGCAGGTCAGCGATTCGGCGCTTCCCGACGCCAAGGGCGAGTTACATGCACTTGCTAAGGAACTGCAGCGCGTGGGAATCCATGCGCTGGCGTTCGCGCGAGAATTTCACGTAGGCGAACTCGACACGCTGGCGCAACTTGTGAAAGCAACGCTGCTAACATCGGAAGACAGCGTGAAGCGAGGAGCCGCGACGCGGTGGCCGGCGCTGCTGGCGGAAAACCGAGTGGAAGGCATTACGATCAATACGCAGACAGAACGAAGAGTGGACTCGGTGCTGGCGAGCCTGATCGCGGCTTTGGTGGCCTACGGAGGACACTCCGCGCGAGAGACCAGCGACAAGCCGATTCAGTCGCCGGAGATCGACGACCTGGTAGCAGCGCTGAGCTTGCTGGCGCGGCTGACGCCGCCGCTGGAGTCGGCGCGCGGACTTTCGCCGGAAGAAGCGGCGCGAGCGATCCACGGCGCGATGGAAGAGGCTAGCCGGGATACGGTACGACTGTTGTTGAGCTGCGTTTCACAGTACGCGCCACGTGAAGGAGAGCTGCCGCAACCTTATCTTTTGCGCTTGTCGGAGAGCCTCATTTTTGAATTCCTTGGGCCGGAGTTTACGGCTGGGGCCCTGACGGCGGTTGGCGTGCGGCCGATGTTGCACCGGCTGGGCGGTGTGCTGGTTAACGCAGGCAAGTATGCCGGGCCGCATGCTTCGGCACACCTTTCGTCGTTCGCGATGACGTGGTCGACGGAGACCTATCGCGAAAAACTGGTGGAAAAGTTCTGGCTGGATTTGCCGCCACGAGAGAAATCGACGGTGCTGCGCGGACCGGATGTGTGGTGCGTGCCGATCGTGGCACTGCGGCAGACGCTGACGCAACTGGCGGAGGCAGGAGCGGACGCGCCGCGACGTGAAGCGCGAAGTATTCTTTTGAACTATGCACGGCGAATCGAGAACGAAGACGCGGGAGCCAGGCGATCTGTGGCGGCCGGCTTAAATGAGCTGACGGCGGTGATCGAATCGCTTTGGCCGAATCAATTGCCGGAGGACCTGAGCGGCGGGACGCTGAAGGCGCTAGAAAAAGAGAACATTCCGGAGACGGCCGCGCTGCTCGCGGCATTCCTGGAGACACTGGGACGCATCGCAGTGAATCGCGGCGACTACGCGGGATTCGAAGGAATACTGAACGGCTTGGAGAGAGCGCCCAAAGACCGCGAGCACGATCATATGGCGGCGCTGGCGCGGCGGCTGGTAGCTCAAGATCGCTGGCTTCTGCTGGTGGATGCGGCATTCGCGAACCGGGCGCTCGATCCGGCATTGCCTCGGCTTTTGCAGCGCGATCCGGAACGATTGCTGGAACGCATGACCTTGCTGCTTAGCGAGCCGCAGAGCAGTGAGCTTTTGCCGTCGATGTCAAGACTGTTGCGGACAATCGGCGTGCCAGTGCTGAACATGCTGGAGGCGCGGCTGTACGATTCGCGGCGGCAACGGGTCAGCGCAGCAATTAAGTTGCTTGGGGCGACGGATGCCGATCGCTTGCTACGAGGTTTGACGCGAGCTCTGGCAAGCTGGGAATGGAGTCTACAGGATCTGGCGGTCAGTGAACTGGCGCGGCCTGCTAATTCGGCATCGGCGCAGAGCGCGGCGTTTGTGTTCTCGGCGATGCTGGCGGATGCGCATCCGCTGGTGGTGCCGATGATGATCGACCAAATCGGCCTGGCGCAGGAGACGACCTGCGTGCCGCAGCTCATGGAAATCGCGGCTGGCGAGCATGAAATATTGCGCGACCAATTTATACGCATCAAGGCCATCGAAGCGCTGGGACGCATGCGGGCCACCGAAGCTTCGGAACTGCTGCGGACGCTCGCTGAGAAGCGCGACGGCATTACGTACGCGGAGCCTTTGGGCTTGCGGACGGCCGCGGAAGATGCGCTGGCGATGATGGAAGAACGGCCATCGTCTGCGCGAGTGCGCGCGGCGTTTGACGCCGCCGCGCAGTCAAGCGTCAACTTCGTCGTGCCGCGACGGTACGCGCGAGTGCCCCTCGAATCTCCGCTGCGGGCGCAAATCGAGGGACCGCAGGCTGGCATGGCGCGAGTGAAAACGATCAGTCTTGGCGGGGCTTATCTGGAGTCACCGAAGAAACTTACAGTGGGCGATTCGATCAAGCTGGAAATTCGGACCGGGCTGCGCAAGATTCATTTCACCGCGGTAGTAAGGAATATTGGGCCGGAAGGCCACGGGGTCGAATTCGTACACATGAAGGATGAGGACCGGGAGAAGTTGAGGAAATTGGTGCAACGCCACCTACAGCTGTAGGATCCTGCACTTTTCCGGCGTCCGCGTTTGTCGTCCAGGTCACCCGACGGTTTGTTGCGATGCCCTTCGCCGAATAATGTTGCGGCAGAATTTCCAGGGGTTTCGAGATTGTCCGGACCGCCTGCAAGACATCACTTTAGATTGTGTCTTATTTCGGCCACGAGGGCCTGCAGCTTCGCCTGATCCGTTGATTTGATTGAGACAGAAAAGACGACATTCTCCTGCCTATAAGAGCCGCCTATCAGGCCACTGCCCGCGGGCGGCGTAGCGCCTCGCCTGTTGAGCATGGCGTCGGTTTGTGGCCCTGACGCTGCTTCCGTGAGGATCATAAATTGTCCGCCCGACTGTGCCGGGCCTTGATAAAAGCAAGTCATCTGGGTGGACGCCGTCTTATTTATCGTCACCGTATAACCCATGATCTGGCTGAATTTTTCCGCCGTGAGTACTTTGCACGGGTCATTGCCTGTGGGCGACGCAGACGCCGCAGAAACCAGGAACGCGGACGAGATTACTGTGGCACCTAATACGAAAGCGAGTTGCGATGAACGCATGAAGGACCTCCTGAAATTTAGACCTTTAAAGTGATACCGCGATGTGTACTTCTGCTGCGCCAGCGTCGTTTCCATTCAGCATCAGGTCACGCTTGTGCTGCACGACATTTGCCAATTTTTCCTGGGAGGACACGTACAGGCAATTTCGTAGGAACCGGCTTGGCGGCCGTCACTATTGCGAGTATGGACCCGAAGCGCGAGGCGTCAAGGCAATTCGGCAGCTTCAGAATCTGGTGACTCACAAAGACCTGGATCTGGAAGAAAGCGCTCGTCGGAGATCGCTGAAAATGCGAAGCGGATCTACTTCGAGGCTCACCCTAGTTCCTGCGCGTGAGCCTACCAAGCATCAAATTTGGAGATGAAACCGTTCGTTATGATTCATGAATCGTGAGGCGGAGGCGTTGTTAAACTGTAGTCAGCAGGTTTCGCCGGGCCACCACAACCTTTTCGAATGGGTATTCTAGTTGGGCGTGGAACTCTGGCTAGAGGGATAGAGCGTTGGCTATGACGACGGAAAACTGGATTCTGGTATTGGGCTCGGTCGGGGGATTTTGCACAACGTTTGCGTATGTGCCGCAAGTCATCAAGATTTGGAAGCAGGGTGGGCGGGATTTGTCTTACGGCATGTTGGGGCTGTATTTGGTTGGGGTAGTTTTGTGGTTGGCGTATGGAGTGTTGATGCATGCGCAGGCCGTGGTTTTGACGAATTTTGCCACGGCAATCCTGATCGGGATTGCTACGGGTTTGAAGGCATGGACGGCGAAGCGAGATGAGATCAAGCCGGATCTGAGCGAGGTAGCGGTAGAGCGAGGCTGAAGTTGGGACACTGCAATGCTGCGCCCCTACACGTCTTGAGCGTGTGAACGTTTCAGCACAATACGCTGTTTTTCGGATCGTTCGCTGTCGATTTCTTTCGGCGCATGAGATCCGATGAGATCGCGCACTGCCTGGGGCGCGGGCTTGTTGCTTTAGGCGCAAATTGCGAATAAAAATAAACATTGAAATAGACGCGCGGGTACAGTAAAAGCCGAATGTTCATTCTTCCGGGCCGTGCTTCGACGGGATCGTTCCGTCTTCGCTAGGGGTAGCGGTTGCAACGGCTCCTGTTCCACCGAGGAGGTTCCTATGGTACGCAGACCGAGTGTGTGCGCTTGCGTAGCAGTGTGCTTGCTGGCGCTGGGCTTCGCGGTTACCGGGTCGGCGCAGGTAAATACGTCGACGTTGATTGGCACGGTGACCGATCCGCAAGGGTTGCCGGTGCATGGCGCGAAAGTGACGGCGACGAATGCGGTCAACGGAGCCGAGCGCACCGCGGTGGCCGACGACAACGGGCGCTATAACCTAGTGGGTCTGCCGCCTGGCGAATACAAAGTGATGGTGGATGGCGGAGCGAACTTCGCGATTTTCCAAAATGATTCCGTGGAGGTAACCGTCGGCGAGGTGGTGATGTTGAACCCCCGGCTGGAACTCCGAGGAATAACGCAAACGGTTACGGTGACCTCGGAAACGGCGCCCGTCGAAACGACCAAAACGGAAGTGTCGCAAGTGGTCGACGAGCGAAGGATCGACAACCTGCCGATCAACGGGCGGAACTACATCAACTTCACGCTGACGAATTCCCAGACGACGCGCGACGTGGCGCCCACGATTGGCCCCGCGCCGACCAGCGGATTGAGTGTTGGCGGGCAGCGAGCGCGTTCGAACGAAGTGAGTGTGGATGGCGCGGACGCAGTGGACAATTCCATCAACGGCATCCGAGCGACGGTGTCACAAGAGGCGGTGCAGGAGTTTCAGTTGATTCTGGGTGATTACAACGCGGAGTACGGGCGCGCGACCGGCGGCGTAATTAACATCGTGACTAAGAGCGGCGGAAATGAGACGCACGGCGATTTGTTCGGCTATCTGCGAAACAAGTCGTTCCAGGCGCGCAACGCGTTTTCGGGGCAAGTGAACCCCACGACAGGCGTGCTCGATCCGACCAAGCAGGCGTTCACGCGTGTGCAGGCCGGCGCGACCATCGGCGGACCGATCGTGAAGGACAAGACGTTCTATTTTTTTTCTTACGAAGATACGCTGCGGGAAGAGACGGGATTTTCGAGCATTGGAGAAGCGCAGGGCGGAGCCGGCCCGTGGGGATTGACGCCGGTGACGCTGCCGACGCCGGGCGGGCCGCTGCCTGTGCAACTAACGGCCTCGCAGGCGGGCACGGTCCAGACGTTGCTAACGAGCGGCATTCCGGCTTATCAAACCCTGGCGGTGCAATACGGAGCTTTACTGGGTTCGGCGTCGAGCGTGGCACTGAACAAATTGGATTTTGGGGCGATCGCGGCATCGTTGTCTGGCGGGACTTTGAATCCGGGACCGGGGGGACAGTTTCCGGTCCCAGTGTCGTGCCCACTGGGTCAGACGGTAAACGCAGTGGTGTGCAACGGGTTTGCGGCGGTGGGGCCGCGTGCGTCGATTGTGCCGGCTGGAGTGGCACCCCTGCCTGCATCGTACGCGGGTTTGAATTCGCTACGGGGAAACTTCCCGGTGACGGAGAAGACCAGCTTGTGGTCGGCGCGACTGGACCAAAAGTGGAATAACCGGAACAGTTCGTTCCTGCGGGTGGGGGTATCGCCATCTCTAGTGACGGGAGTTCAGTCGACCGCGCAGAACCAAGTGTTCGGGCAGAATGCAGGATCGCGGACCGGTGTGAACCAGTCGCGGGACGTGTCGGGAGTCTTTCAACATGACACGATCGTGAGCGACACTTCGTACAACCAGTTTCGGTTTCAGTTTGCGAGACGCGGGCTGCATTTCGGTTTCTCGGACCTCCCTGGTGGAAGCGACATCGGAGTGAACATTCCGGGTTACGCGTATTTCGGGCGCGAACCCTATTCGACGGTGGACCGTATCGAGCGGAGGTTTCAGTTCACGGATAATGTGACGCTGGTACGTGGGAGTCACACGTTCAAGGTGGGTGGGGATTTCAATCTCGTGCAACTGCGGTCGGGAAAAGCGCAGATTTTCGAATTGGACTACGGGGGAGACGTAAATTTTGGCGGATTGGCGGTGTCGAACTTCGGACTGCCGAACTCGGTGACGCTGCCGAGCGGGCAATCGGTGCAATTGTTCGGAGCCACAGGATTGCAATCGTATGGACTGGGAATTCCGACGACGTACATTCAGGGAATCGGGCAATCGAACCAGCCGTTCGACAATATCCCGATCGGGTTTTTTGCTCAAGACAGTTGGAGAGCGACGCGAAAACTGACGCTGAATTACGGCTTGCGGTATGACCTCGAGATTACACCGCTGTTTGCGGCCGCGACGGCGGTGAACACGGCGGCGGAGAACGCGCTGGGAGTCAGAGAAGGAATACCCAGAGACAACAACAACGTTGCACCGCGGCTGGGCATTGCTTGGGATCCAAAGGGGGATGGAAAGACGGTCGTGCGCCTCGGCTACGGACTCTTCTATGATCACCCCCTGCTGGCGATTGCGTTTGACTCGGCTACCGCGGATGGTGGGCGGTCTGTGCAGCTGATTTCGGCGGGAGGAAGTTCGTCGGCGTGCGGGTTGGTTCCGGGCGCGGGGATTTGCGGAGCGCAGGATTCACCGACCAACTTGAACGGATCGACAATATTTCAGGGTGTGTTGAACGCGCTGCCGAGCATGGGTTATTTGCCGAACCAGCAGCGCTTCGATCCGTTTGCGCCGAATTCCTTGTTTGCGAACCAGAATTATCTGACGGCGGGTTTCCCGCTGCCGATTCTGCCATTCGTGCTGCCGGTGGCGAAGAATTTTCAGTTCGGGTACGCGCAGCAGGGGAACTTGACGATCGAGCGAGAGCTCGCGGGATCGTGGAAGATCAGCGTGGGATATCAATACACGCGCGCTTTGCACTTGTACCGTCCGGTGGATATTAATTCGACGAATCCGCAATTGTTGACGCAGAATCTGGCAAACGCGGACGCTGCCGGCCTGGGATTCACGAGCCCGGTCACAGTAGTTGCACCCGCGGCGAACGTGGCGCCGACAGCGTCCACGTGCGGTATTGGAGTGATTGCACCCAGCGTCCTCGGGCAACTCGGCGGTTGTCCTGGACCGTTGGCGGCGTTGAATGGCCAGTATGTGAGCACGCCGGCATTCTTCAATTTTTTCCGGCCGTCTGGGCCCAATCCGTCGTTTGCGGGCCAAGTACCGGGCGGCTTCGCTACCCAGGTGCAGCTCGCGGGTCTTGCAGGCTACCCCGTGGGATATGGCGTTCCCGTGCCCTTCAACAGCGTGGACGCGCAGCTTTCGGACGGAAACTCGATTTATCACGGGCTGACAGTCAACGTGCAGAAGAGATTCGGGCACGGATTCGAATTTCTCTCGAGCTACACGTGGTCCCACACGATCGATGATTCCACGGATCTGCAGTCGCCGCTCGAGCCGCAGGATAGCCGATTTCCATTTTACGAGCGTGGGAACTCGGATTTCGATCAGCGGCACCGGTGGGTGACGAGCGGTGTGTTTCAGGCCCCCGGGGCACACAGCGGCGAGTCTGCGTGGAAGCACCTGGTCGCGGATTTTACGGTCGCGCCGATCATCGAGGTATCGTCCGGGCGTCCGTACACGGTAATCACTGGTACGGACTATCGATTGGATCTCGGAGCATCCAACGGTCGGCCTTCGGTTGGAACAACGGGACCGACGGCGACATCGGCATTTTTGCCGGGTGTAACGTTTGCGCTGCCGAGTACGTGCTTGACCAACAGTGGCGCGTCATTCACGGTGCCGGGTGTCACACCGCCGGCTGGGTGCGTCGGTAATCTGGGGCGGAATTCGTTTGTGACGCCGGGATTCTTCCAGCTTGATTTGCGGTTGTCTCGACGGTTCCCACTTGGCGAGCGATTTAGACTGGACGCGATCGCGGATGCGTTCAATCTGACGAACCGGTTGAATGTGGCGGCGGTGAACCAGTTGTGCGACCCGGGATCGAGTTCGACGTGCAGCGCGGGGCAGCCGACCGCGGCATATGATGCGCGGCAATTTCAGTTTGCACTGAAGCTGATCTGGTAGGTTTTTTGAGAAACTCCGATGACCGTAAGGGCTGCGCTTCGGCGCGGCCCTTCTTTTTTTGGAAATGATGACGAGAGTTTTCAGAAAGCCACAGTGCGCGTAAAGTAGTCTTGTCGTTGGTTGTAAGTGTAATGGATCAAAAGGAATAGGAATCGACCACGGGGAGTCACCGGTCGAAGAGGGTTATGAACGTTGCGTTGATTGCGATCGCGATTTTGCTGGCGGCGCTGGTGATCTGGCTGGTACTGCAGAATACCCAGAGGCAGAAGAAAAGTGCTGGGCTCGAGAATCAACTGGGTGAATTGCGAAGAGACCTGCAAACCATCGCTAACTCGCATGCGCAAAGTACCGGCCAGCTGCAAACCATCGGGCAAACGGTGGCGCAGAGACTGGATGGCGTGACCAGCGCGTTGCGGGATGGCGTTACGAACTCGGCGCAGATCGCCTCGCAGGGACAAACCGCGATTGCGACCGAACTTAAGAATACCCGCGAGCAAATCGGCTTGATCCAGAAGCAGATCGGAGAGGTTCAGGAGCAGAGCCGCGGGTTGTCGCAGGCGACGCAATCGTTGGAGGCAGTGCTGGGCGGAGCCAAGACGCGCGGACTGCTTGGCGAAGTGACGCTGCAACGCATGCTGGAGGATTCGTTGCCGCCATCGCAGTTCACGATGCAGTACCGGTTCAGCAGCGGCGAGGCAGCGGACGCCGTGATCTTTCTGCGGGATGGCAAGCTGATGGCGATTGATTCGAAATTTCCGCTGGAAGCTTTCCGGCGGATCGCCGCCGACGGAGACGAAGCGCGTCGGGCGTTCGCCATTGCCGTGAAAGGGCACGCGGACTCGATTGCAAAGAAATATATTGTGCCGAGCGAAGGCACGTTAGACGTGGCGCTGATGTTCGTGCCGTCGGAAAACGTCTATTGCGAAATGCTGAATATCCTAGACGCTAGGGGTCAGCAGATCGACGAGTATTGCCGAAGTAAAAAGATCATCGCCGTGTCGCCGAACACGCTGTATGCCCATCTGTGTGTGATCGCCATGGGGTTGCAAGGAATGCAGATTGAGGAAAATGCCAAGCGGCTGCTGTCGAATCTGAACGGAGTACAGAAGAATCTGGAAACGTTCGCGGAGGTTTTCGAAAAGTTGGGCACGCACCTGAAGAATGCGCAGCAGAGTTATGGCGAGGCGGACAGGCGGTTTGAAAAGGCGCAGAACACTCTGGCCAATGCGCTCACCGGAGGCTCTCCGGCACCGACCTTGGAGGGAGAGCAGATTCCGTTGATTCCGGAGGCCCGGGGAGCGGGAAAGTGACAGAGTGCCGCCGGCAAATACTGTTGACGCCCGGGCAAATTGGGGCGCAGCGATGCTACGCCCCTACCAGGTCGTGAGCCTCGTCAGCTCGCGAGGCGCCGGCGGTGATGTTCGGAGTCGGTCTGACGAAGTTTGGCAGGCTTTTTCTGCTTCTGGTGCTCGGCGTTGGCGAGGCTCTTCTTCAGCGCCTCCATCATATCGATCACGCGACCCGGGGCCGGCTTGGGTTCGGCGGCGACCGTCTTGCCCTTCTGCTTGGCTTCGATCAGCGCCCTCAGGTTTTCCTGGAACTTGTCGTGAAACTGTTCGGGCTTGAAGTCCTGCGACAAGCTCTCAACGAGCTGCTCAGCAAGTTTGACTTCCGCAGGCTTGAGTTTCACGTCCTTTTCAGCTTTTCTGTAGCCCGCGACTTGCCGTATTTCATTGGCATAATACATGGTGTGAACTGTCAAGCCATTCTTGCGCGGTCGAATAAAAACGGTGTATTCGCGTTGGTGCATGGTAACCGTGGCGATTCCGACTCGATTGCTGTCTTCCAGGGTTTTCAGTAACAGCGCGTAGGGCTTCTCGCTGTCCTTGTCGGGAAGCATGAAATAGGACGCGTCAAAATAGATTGGATCAATCTGCTCCTGCTTCACGAAACCGACGATTTCCATGACCGTGCTCGAGGGCGGGGTAATCTTCTTGATTTCCTCGTCGTTGACGATCGCATACCGCCCTTTCTCGTATTCATACCCGCGCACGACTTCGGAGCGATCGACCTGGCGGTTGCACTGCGGGCAGTACAGCGGCTGCTTCAAGCGCGTGTGGCACACCTTGTGAAGTTGATGGAGATTCATTCGCTGGCTGCGCGCGGCAGTGTACAGCTTGACGGGAATCGCCAGCAAGCCGAAGCTCAGAGTGCCTTTCCAAACCGGTGTGGCCATGCGCGTTCCTCCCAAAGTAATCCTAAGGAACTCGGAACACCACGCAATAGGGTAATCAAGGTACGCGTAGTTGTTCCTAGCCGCTTTACCATTGGAGTCTACAATAGGCTAGGATGGAAGTGCCTAGGCCCATTGGAAACCCGATGGAAAAAGAACGACGCCGGACGCCCAGGTTCCAGTTCATTGCCCCCGCTGAACTGGTAGACGATACTTCGGGCGCGCGAATTCAGTCGTGGGTGGCCGATTTGGGACTGCACGGGTGCTCCCTGAGCGTCAAGGATGCCCCACGCGACGGCGCAGTCATCAGCCTGAAGATCGGCACGAATCCGCGGGAGACCTTCCTAGCACGCGCACTCGTGGTGCATTCCCGGGCAGATCGCGCGGGCATCTCGTTCGAAGCCGTTGCTTCATCTTCTCTTGAAATGCTGACCAAATGGTTGTCGCAAGCGAAGTTCCCTCTCCGGCGAGCCTGAACCGTACGCTTACCCGTATAGACCAAGCCGACCCAACTCAGTCAGAAAGCGATTTAGGCGCACCCTTGCCCTGATCTCTTTCAAAAAACCACACTCCAGACAAATTTAGCTCGATAGTTCGCGGATTGCGGCGGCGAAGATGTTGGTATGGGCATCCACATCAGATTCGGTAGTCGCTGCACACATGAGGGCCATGCTGTGGAATGGCGTCAGGAGTACGCCGCGGTTTAAGGCGTAAAGGTGTAGAAAGCGCTCCAACTCGAAGTCAGAGGCAGCATAAGCTTCGACCCCGTTGTGAGGCGGCTGAGACGTGAATGTATACTCGGCGCGCGCCCCGAGACGGGTTACGTTCCAGGGAAGATTCGCAGCGCGAATTTCGGCGGCGACGCCGTCCGTGAAACGCTTCGCGAGCGCGATCATGCGTTCGAACGCACCGGGCGTCAGGACGTGCTCCAGCGTCGCGCGCATGGCGGCGAGCGATAGTGCGTTACCCGCCAACGTGCCACCGATGCCCCCGACGTCGCAGTCTTCCAAATGAATTCGCGCCGATATGCGCTGGGCTACTTCGTCCGTGCACCCGTAGGTCGCGCCCGGAATACCGCTTCCGATGGGTTTTCCGAAGACAAGAAGATCGGGAGTCAGATTCCATTCGCGCGTGCATCCGCCGGGGCCAGCACAAATGGTGTGGGTTTCGTCTGCCACGAGCAGCGAGCCGTAGCGCCCAGCTAACGATTGCGCGGCAGGCCAATAGCCATCCTCGGGAAGAATGATCCCTACGTTGGTCATTGCCGGCTCGGCGAGAATACATGCGACGTCGTGGTGTTTCAGCGCGGCTTCGAGCGCGGGGAGGTCGTTGAACTCGACGACGCGCGTGGTCTCGGTGGGATCTACTGGCGGACCGATGTTGCCACGGCGCGGGCCGACGCTGCCATCTGCGTGCAACGCGGCGAATGACTCGTCCACCGTGCCGTGATAGCAATAGTGGAAGACGAGGATTTTACTGCGCTGTGTGATTTCACGTGCGATGCGAATTGCGAAGCGGTTGGCGTCGGTGGCGGTCAGCGTGAATTGCCAGAATGGCAGTCCGAAACGCCGCTTGAGTTCCTCGCCGACCCAGAGCGAGTCCTCGGTAGGAAGCATCAGCGTAATTCCTCGGTGGACTTGACGCGCAACCGCTTCGGCGACGACTTGGGGTGAGTGGCCGGTCATCGCTCCAGTGTCTCCCAGGCAAAGGTCGATGTAGTCGCGGTCGTCAACGTCGGTGAAATGAGCGCCTTGCGCGGATTTGGCGAAGATGGGGAAAGGACCGGCCCATTTCTTCATCCAATTCATTGGTACGCCGCCGAGCAGAGAGCCTTGGGCGCGGCGATACAGTTCCGCGGAGCCGGAATGCTCGCCGACGAAGCGCGAGATTTCGCGTTCGAAGAGTTGGCGGAGTCGCTTGCGATCGATCGCGGTCATAGTGAAATAGCGTCTTCAGGCACCAAGCGTGGGTTCTTGAGCTGCGTCGCCCACTAGACGGTGCGCTCAAGCCGAAAAATCGGAATTTCGGGACGCGCATTGAAGCGAACCCGAAGCAAGTGCCCCACCCCGCGGCTGATATACATGTGGCGGTTCGCAGACAGTGTGAACTCGCCGGCAATATACCGTTTGTTCTTCACCGGCAACACTGGTGGCGGCAGGAATGGTGGCTTGCATTGGCCCCCATGCGTATGGCCAGCAAGGATCCAGCCCTGGTACGAACCCCAAACTGGGCAATCCGCGGTATCAGGGTTGTGGGAGAGCACAATCGTGGAAGGGTCTCCGGCTCCTTGGGCGAGTATCCCCGCAGGATCAAAACGCGGTCCCCAAAAGTCGTCGAGTCCAATGAATTGTAAGCCCGCAATACGGACCGATTCGTTGCGGAGCAAAGTCACGCCCGCCGCCTGTGCGATCCCTGTGACTTGTTCCGCCACCTCGGGCATTTCCCAGTGGAAACCGTAGTCATGGTTACCAAGAATGCCGACCGTTCCAAGCCGGCCATGGGGCAGATGCACCAGCACTCGACGCAACTGCTCGAACTGGCGGGGACTGGAGTAACTGATCCAATCGCCAGTGACGGCCACGAAATCCGGCCCGAGCTCTTGCACTCTTCGAAAGGAATCGATGAGGTACCCATCGTCGACCCTGGGACCTACGTGCACATCACTAATCTGCGCTAGGGTGCGCCCTTCGAGTTCCGGCGGAAGGCCCGCGATTGGCAACGGACGGTAAGTGAATTCGAGCCAGTGCGGCTCGACGCGCCAAGTGTAAAGTCCCACCACAAGAACGCTGGAGCCGCCTGCTGCCAGCACTCGAAGCGCCTGACGTCGAGTAAACATACGTTTCATTCGTGACTCAATCTTGCGCCCGGTGTGCTCTAAGCGCCCACGACAAAGAACAACTATTCTCGCCGGAGAACGATCGGCTACGACAATCGGAAATCGGCTAAGGCGCTGAAGCCGGCAACACCTGAATGGTATGCAGCCAGGTTTCGACCAGTTGCGGCCAGGCGGTGACCGGCAGAGCCGTGCGGCGGAGACCGTAGCCGTGTCCACCCTTCGCATAGAGGTGCATCTCCGCCGAAACATTGGCGTTCTTGAGGGCGAGGAAGTAGACCGCCGAGTTTTCCACGTGCACCGGATCGTCTTCGGCCTGCACGATGAACGAGGGCGGCGTTTTCTCGGTTACGTGGATTTCAGCATTGGGCGCGAAGTTCTGTTCGGCGACGGCCAAGTAACCAGGATAGACGATTACTGCGAAATCGGGGCGGCAACTGAGCGCGTCTGCCGCATCGATCGGATCGTAAAGACGCTGATCGAAGTGGGTGCTGAGCGCGGCAGCAAGATGTGCCCCCGCCGAAAAACCAAGAACGCCAACGCGGTCAGGGTCGATATGCCAGTCCGCGGCGTGCGAGCGGACGATGCCAAGCGCGCGCTGGGCATCCTGCAGAGCCGCTGAGGACTTGGGATACGGACCGGTATCCGGCACGCGGTATTTCAGCAGGACGCAAGTGATGCCTGCGGAGCTCAGCCAATCGCAAACTTCCGTACCTTCGAGGTCGATGGCCAAAATGCGGTATCCGCCTCCAGGAAAAACGACGACCGCCGCGCCGGTGTTCTTGGCCTTGGGCGCGTAGAGAGCGAGCGTAGGCGCCGAGACGTTGCCGAGCCGGACCACTGGTCTTCCAGCGATCACATTGTCCTTCGCCGTTGTGGTGTCGACCTCGGGTGCCGGATTAGCGGGAGCCCCAGGCGCCGATTGCGGCCAAACCGCTAATGTCGTATGGCCGGGCGGTGGCTGCCATGCTGGCGTCTGGGCACCTAGTATTGTTGAAATTGTTGAAGTGCTCGCAATCGCAACGAGAAGGAACGCGCAGTGGCGCATGATTTACCCTCAACTCGGAATTCGCAGCGGTGCATCCTAACACAAGCCTGCGCGGCGAATGCGGGGGCGACCACGCCGCGCCTAAGCCAAAAACTCTTCCAACGAGTCCCAGTAGTGGCTCTTCCAGCCCTCCGCCAGGTGTTCCCCCTGACCCTTGGGAAATCCCGTATGGTCGAAGACCAGCTTGGTCCCGGCACCCTGCTCGACGAGTTCGAAGTTTGCAATTGAATAGACACCCGGGTCCCAGTCAACCACCCGCCAGGCTTGCACGATGCGCTCATCACGGAACAACTCGATTTGGCGGCCAACGATGTGGCCACCAAAAATCGAAAACGCACCCCCCACCTCGCGACTAATGGCTGTAGGAGCTGTCCCAAACGATTTGCCGGCTTTCATTTCCGGACTCAGCTGTGTGATCTTGTCGAATTGCTTGGTGTCCGTGAGCGCTTCGTAGACCCGCTTACGGCTCGCTTTGAAAACGGCGACCTGATGAATGGATTCCTGCGAATGTGAAATTTCCTCCTCGGTTGCCGCCCATACCTTGGTTGTACGCAGGGCTAAACCTCCAAATACGATGGCCAAACCGGCGATCACTTGACGTCTTGCGGCTGTTTGCATCGCTACCCCAACATTCTTCTCGCTCATCGCGTGCCTCTCTTCGATGGTTGTGTTTTGAACGTCGCTCGATGGAACCATGCCTTCAAACTATGTTCAAGATCATATTGTTCTGGAGCAAGTACCGTTTTCGAAGGCATACTTCTGCCCTCTAGGACGGCTCGACGAGCACGGAGGAGGAGGAACGATGCCCTACCCGCCCAGTCATCGCGTTGAGGTAAAACGCAAAATTATCGACAGCGCCCGCAGACTTTTCAATCGCTACGGCTTTGAAAGTGTCTCTCTAAATCAGGTTATGGCCGGCGCAGGCCTGACTCACGGAGGCTTCTATACGTACTTCCAAAGCAAAAGCGACTTGTACAGCGAGGTATTAGGATGTTTCTTCACTGATCCCAATTGGAAAAGTTGCTGGGAAGGCGTGAAGGTGGACCTCTCATCCGGAGATGTTGGCCCGCAGGTCGTGCGCGCCTATTTGTCTCGACAGCACTTTGAAGATGTGGAGAACTCTTGCCCGATGGTCGCACTGCCGACCGATGTCGCAAGGAGCGGGGAAAATGCAAGACGCGCCTTTGAGACTGTGTTTCGGGCGATGGTCAATGTGTTGGAGCGCAGCCTGGTGCAGAACGGCCAACCCCGCCGTACGATAGCGCAGGCCACTGCTGCTCTATGTATCGGCGGTATGGTTGTCGCGCGGACGGTGGTCGATCGGGCGGTGGCCGACGAACTGCGCGAGGCCTGCATGTCCGTCGCGCTGCAAATGGGTGGTTGGGAGAAGCGCGGAAAGACGAGAAGCGGAAGGTTCAAGCAGCCTCCAAAATCGCGGGCGGCAGCGCGGTAGTCGCCCCGGGTCAAGCGCGGAGGTCGTGTCAGCGCAGGTCGTGAATGATTTCGCGCGCGGCGTTGGCGCCCGATGCGCCGGTCAACCCGTTGCCTGGGTGCGTCCCGGAACCACACAAAAAGAGCCCGCGGATCGGAGTCTTGTAGCGAGCCCAGTCGAGCACCGGGCGCATTGTGAACAGTTGATCGAGTGCCAGTTCGCAGTGGAAGACGTGGCCGCCGGTGAAGCCGTAGGTCGTCTCTAGGTCTTGCGGCGTGATGACCTGCATCGATTCGATGAGGTCCTCAAAATTCGGCGAATAGAGGGACAGCGTCTTGCTCACAGTTTCGCCAAGCCGCTTGCGCATCGCGCTCCAGTTCCCCTCCTTCAATTTGTACGGTGCGAATTGGACGTAAGCGGAGACGACATGCTTTCCTTCCGGTGCAAGCGACGGATCGAGCAACGTGGGAATGGTGACATCCAGATACGGCGCCGCGGAAAATTCGCCGTACTTGGAGGCGTCGAAGGCGCGTTCCAGATAGTCGATTTCCGGCCCAATGTGGATCCGCCCGGAGAGCGCCTGCCGCGCACCGTCCGGACCGACAGCGTCCGCGAGCGGGGGGAAGGAGGGCAGGTCGTTCAGCGCAAAATTCACTTTCGCAACAGTGCCCGCGGCGCGAATGTTGCGGATGCGCAAGGCGAACGTCGGATCGAGCTGCGATGGATCAACGAGATTGAAAAAGGTTCGCTTCGGATCGACACCCGAAACGACCGCTTCGGCGGTGATTTCTTCGCCGTCGGCGAGAACAACGGAAGCGACGCCGCCGTTTTTGATGCGAATCTGCTGGACTTCCGCCGTGGTGCGAATCTCCGCGCCGGCCTTGCGCGCTGCATCGGCAAGCGCGCGCGTCAGAGCTCCGAGCCCTCCGCGCGGAACTGCAGCCGAGCCGACAGGATGCGGGTCGGCAGCGGCGCGCAATAGAAGCACGGCAGTGCTGCCCGCCGACCACGGACCAAGCGCCGTGCCGAAAATGCCGCGCGAGGCGATCACAGCGCGGATTAGTTCCGTTTCGAAGAACTCGGCCGCAAAATCCGCGGCAGCCATGGGGCCCCAGCGTAGCAGATTGAAGATGCCATTCTTGCCGAGCCCGCGGACATGGCGTCCGGTCCTAAAGAGATTCCAAAAATCTTCAGGCGATGGTGCATCGATCGCTGGTGGAGTGATCGATGCAATGTGGGCGAAAACTGCTGCAATTTCTTCGAGAGCAGCGGCAAACTTCGTGTAGTTCGCGGCGTCCTTCGCGGAGAAGCGGGCGATGCCGCCGGCCGTCTTGGCGTGATCATTGTAGAAGAGCAAAGCCCGGCCGTCGGGAGTGGGCGCGAGGACGCGTGGGTCCGGATACAGCATTTGAAGTTCATGCTTGTCCAGGCGCATCTCGCGCGCGATGTCAGCACGAAAAGGGCCGGCGGTATGCGCGAGCGTGGAAGCGTGGAAGCCCGGATGAAATTCTTCGGTAATTGCACCGCCACCAACGATTTCACGGCGTTCCAGGACCAGAGGCTTGAAACCACCTCTAGCGAGATAGAATGAGGTGACCAGGGCGTTGTGCCCTCCCCCCACAATAAGCACTCGCTGTCCGATGGGCATGGTCAGTTTTTCTCGCTATTGGGCACAACCGCGGGGGGATTGACATCGCCTGCTGTGACCTGGTCATGGGTGACGGCGACGGGTTCGGCGGCCGCCTCGGTCGGAGGCCTTGGCGGGCGGCTCGCTGGCTTCGTCTTGTCCGATCGCGATGCCGCAGCAGCGGACTTTTTCCATTCCTTCAAAATGACCTGGCTGGCGATGCGGCCCGGCGCGCCCATGATGCCGCCGCCCGGATGTGTCGCCGACCCGCACATGTATAGATTGTCGATCGGCGTGCGGTAGTAGGCCCAGCCCGGAACGGGACGCAGAAAGAAAAGCTGCTCCAGCGAAAGCTCGCCTTGAAAGATATTGCCCTGGGTGAGCCCGAATTCGCGTTCGAGGTCGAGCGGCGTGAGCACTTGTCGGCCCACGATCAGTTTTTTGATGTTGGGCGCATGCTCTGCAATCGTTTCGACAACCGTGTCACCGAAAGCCTCGCGCTGATCGTCCCAGGTGCCTTGAGCCAGCTTGTAAGGCGCGTATTGCACGAAGCACGAGAGCACGTGCTTGCCGGGCGGCGCAACACTGGGGTCGGTGAGGCTGGGGATAACCATATCGATATACGGCCGACGGGAGTAGTGGCCGTACTTGGCGTCGTCGTAGGCGCGCTCCATGTATTCGATGCCGGGCGAAATGGAAATCGCGCCGCGAAGATGCGCGCCCGGCCCAGGCATGACCTTGAAATCAGGCAGGCCGTCGAGTGCAATGTTCACTTTGCCGGAGGATCCGCGAAATTTGTACCTTCGAACGCTGTCGAGGAAATCCCCCGGAAGTTCGCTGGGCTGCAGAAATTTTTCAAACGTCAAGTGGGGATCGACGCTGGAAGAAACGACCGTTGCGGATATTTCTTCTCCTGATTTCAGGGCGACACCGGCTGCGCGACCATTTTTAACCAGAATCCTGTCCACCGCCGCCTGCGTGCGAATCTCCACACCCGCTTCCCGAGCAGCCGCGCCGATTGCGTTGGAGATCGCTCCGGTTCCCCCGCGGCTGAAGCCCCAGGAACGAAACGCGCCGTCAATTTCCCCCATGTAGTGGTGTAGCAGAACGTACGCCGTACCGGGCGATCGAATGCCAAGGAACGTGCCGATAATTCCAGAGGCCGACATGGTGGCTTTCAGCGCGTCGGTTTCGAACCACTGGTCCAGGAAGTCCGCGGCGCTCATGGTCATTAGCTGGATGAGGGTATAGCGCTCGTCAGACGAGAGACTCCGAAACCGCTGCATCAGGAAATGAAGCTGCTTCAGGTCTCGAGGATTGAGCGTGGTGGGATCGGGCGGGATCATCGAGAGGAGCGGCTTCACAAAGCGGCACATCGGGGTCATCATCTTCGAGAATTCGTCGTACGCTTCGGCATCCAGGCGCGAATGCCGGCGAATCTCCCGCTGCGTGCGCGCATGATCGTTCATCCGCCACAGGTAGTCGCCATTGGGCATGGGTGTGAACGTGCCGTCCAGCGGAAGGATTTCGAGACCGTGGCGCGGCAGATCCAGCTCCCGAATAATTTCTGGCCGAAGTAGCGAGACAACGTAAGAGCATTCCGAAAAAAGAAATCCAGGGATGATTTCCTCGGTTACGGCGGCTCCTCCGAGCACGTGACGCCGTTCCAGAGCGAGCACCTTTTTCCCGGCTTTGGCGAGGTATGCCGCATTCACTAGGCCGTTGTGCCCGCCGCCGATGACGATTACGTCGTAGTGCTGCGACATTCGGAATGCTCCGCTCTGAATCAATCCGCAATGAAAGCGAAGTTGCGATGCGGGTGGAAGAGACGGGATAGTTTACTGGCATGAGCCGCAACCACACAAGCCTAGTCAAGGTGGATCTCCCAAAAAATTGCTGAGAGTAGCGAGATTCAATCTCGCTTGCCAAGGCACCGTACAGCTCTTCCAGGAACAAAAACAGTGGAATAGATGAACAAACACGCGAACGCGGAGGCGGCAATTGAGCGCCTACGGCCGCAACCCTCCGTCACTGGCCGTTGGAACAGGTACTCATTCGGGGGGCCTACACTGCGACGTCGTTGTTAGGAAACGGGGCGGCTTTCACAATTGTCTTATGAACATCAAAAAGGCTGCCACCCTGACTTTGTTCGTCGCGCTCGCTGCCGCTGCGCCTGCATTTGGCCAGGGAAAGGTATTCGACTGGCTGCCGGCGAACGACGAGTCGGTGCGAATGGATCCAGCGAACTATCACACGGGCCGCACGTACCAGCCCGGCCCCCAGGGCGGAAACATTCATGTCGATATCGACGCGCAAAGACCGGTAACGATCGCATTGACGTCGGCCTCCGGTTGGAGCCAGGCGTTGCAGCGGCCGGAACTGATCGGCAGCTTGAATTACCTCTGCGTGCGAGAGCACGTGATGAAGACAACTTATGTGTGCGATTTGCCTGCAGAGCCCATGACGCTCGTTATCCACGATGAGCGGAACAGCCCGGATCTAGCCGTCTTCGCGGGGCTCGGTGCCGCACTCGACGAAAATGACAAGGTGGATCGCGCCATTGGCGTGGGAGTCGCCACGGTGTTGACGGGTCAAGGCTCAGTATCACGCAGATTTGTAGCCCCCAACGACGTTCACATTCAATATTTCCGTTGGGCGTGCATCAACAACTGCTTCCCGCCGGAGTTTCAATGGATTCGGCAGGTGAAGGAGAAGTACGAGCTGACCTCCTTTTTTAAGGTCTATGGCGGGTTTGCGCCTGAACGCGATGGCGAGCAAGTAAGCGTAAAGATCAAATCGCCGGTGCCCATGGTGGTCGCGATTCTGCCATCGAATGTTGCGGACCAGCTGCATGCCAGGCCGGATTCCCTTGAGACGGCTCTTGAGAAAAATGCGTGCCAGCAACGCGGCGTTCAGAACCTGGAATTCCAATGTACGTTCAATGCGTCGGATGGACCGCAATCGCTTGTCGTCGGACCCGAAGCCGGCGGCGGCGTGCCATCACATAAGAAGGCCGAGATTGAAATGCTCGCGTCGAAGTGTGTTGCGAATTGCGCGGCACCAGCGGACAAACAGTAAGAACCCCAAGGAAAACATCGACATCCACACAGATTCGGTAGCCTTGCTAGCTCACGGCTGCCTTCATCCCTCGATGAGACGCTTGTTTGGACAGTACCAGCCGCATCCACTAGCCCGATGCGCCTTGCCGGGCTGCGCGTGGGCTTCTATAATTTCGCCGGGTATTGCTGCGGAGGGATCGTGCCTGTAGGGACAGCATTTCACGAACGAACGATGGCGCTCTGCGAGAGCTTGAACTATCGCGAGTGGTCAGGTTATTACACCGTGGGCGTCTACGAGATGCACCACGAGCACGAATACAACGCGATCCGCAACTCCGCCGCGCTGATCGACATCTCACCGCTGTTCAAGTACCGTGTCACCGGCCGCGACGCCACGAAATTTGTCAATCGCGTGATCTCCCGCGACATCAACAAAGTTTCCCTCGACCAGGTGATCTACTGCTGCTGGTGTGACCCCGACGGCAAGGTCATTGACGACGGCACCATCACGCGCCTCGGCGAGAACGAGTACCGTTGGACGGCCGCCGATCCAAGCTTGCGGTGGTTTCAACAGAATGCCCTCGGCCTCAATGTGAAGATCGAGGATATTTCCGAACAAATGGCCGCGCTGGCGCTCCAGGGGCCCACCTCGGGAAAGCTGCTTCATGCGGTGGCGGACGCCAATATCGCCAACCTGAAATATTTCCGCGTGACCCACGGAAAGATCGCCGGCATTCCGGTGGATATTTCCCGCACGGGCTACACCGGCGACCTGGGATTCGAAGTGTGGATGCCTTGGAGGGATGCCGTTCGCGTGTGGGACAAACTGATGAACGAGGGCGAAATGTTCGACATTCACCCTGCAGGTATGGTGGCACTGGATATTGCGAGGATCGAAGCAGGATTGATTTTGATCGAGGTGGACTATATTTCAAGCAAGAAAGCGATGATTGATTCGCAGAGATACTCGCCGGCGGAAATCGGGCTGGGCAAGCTTGTAGATCTGAAGAAAGAGACTTTTGTGGGCCGCGCGGCGCTCGCTGCCGAAGAAAAAAAAGGTCCGGATCGAGCGCTTGTTGGGTTGGAGATCAACTGGAACGAAGTGGAAACGCTTTACGACAGGATGGGCATGGCTCCGCAAGTTCCCAGCATGGCCTCCCGCGCCGCGGTGCCGGTGTATCGAGGAGGAAAGCATGTGGGCAAGGCGACATCCACGACCTGGTCGCCAACCTTGAAGAAAATGATCGCGCTGGCGTCGGTGGAGCGCGCTCACTGTTCCGCCGGCAGCACGCTGAATATGGAAATGACCGTCGAGTCGGTACGGCATACGGTCTCCGCCAAGATCGTCCCAATGCCCTTCTTCAACCCGCCGAGGAAGACAGCTGTGCCGGTGATCTAATTCGCAGCGGCGAACTTTTGAACGGAAGATAGCAAATCGTCGAGCTTGGCGTGCTCAATCAGTTTTCCGTGAAGCACCAACGCTCGTATCTTCTGAGTGTTATGGATGTCCTTAAGTGGATTGGCATCCAGAAGCAGCAGGTCTGCAGTTTTCCCTGCCTCGATTGTTCCTTCGGTTTTCAATTTCCCAAAAAACTCCGCCGGATTTCTTGTCGCCGCCTGAAGAGCCTGCATCGGCGATAGTCCCGCTTGCACCAGCAGCGTTAGCTCTTGGTGCATTGCGAAGCCAGGTATAACGTAGGGCGCCGCGCTATCGGTGCCGGCGAGGATGCGCACACCGGCTGATTGCATCCGCGCGACCAACTGCATGGATTGCGCTAGCAACTTTTCTCGCAGCCCGAAATCCGCGGCCGTGAACCATTGGTCTTGCGCGACGCGGACTTGTCTCCATTTCCCCGCAATCGTTCGCGGCACAAACCGCAGCAGCGGGTCACCCGACGAATGGGCCTTCGGGTCAGGATAAGCATCATTTCGCAGCAGCACGACCGTCGGCGTTTGCCAAGTCTGGTTCTGGACAAACTTCGCGAGCAGTGCATCGGCCTGCTTTTCGGAATACGTCTGCAGGAGTTCCCGTTCCCACGCCATTTCGCGGCTGTGTGAGCTCTGCGGCGTTGCGTTCTTCGGTCCGGCTTGCAATTGTTCGCGCATAAGCCGTGGTTCGTCACGGGAACACGCTCGCAGGACGCCGGTGAGATGCTCGATGCTCTTTTGCCCGGCATCGGAAGCTTCCGCAGCGGTCACATGATCCGGAACATGCCCCACAAACGTGATGTGCTCGCGTCGCGCCGCCTTTGCGATTGCAAAATACGCATCGCGGCTAAGGATCGACTGCACTTTAATGAAATCGACCCCCTGCTGCACGAGCACACGCACGTCTTCAGACGCCTCGACGGCGTCGCTGACAACCAGTGACGGCTGAAACGAAGGAGGACTTCCGTCTAGATAGGGCCCCGCGAAGAAAATCTGCGGCCCCAGCCGTTTGCCTTGCTGGATATCGCGTCTGAGCGGAACCAGTGACTCCAGATACCCACCCATGTCGCGGACGCTTGTGATGCCGTTGGCCAGCAGTAAGGGAAGCACAAACTCGCGGCTGCCGCGCGGTTCGCCCGAGCCAGTCAGGTGCAGGTGCGAATCGACAAGCCCCGGAATCAGGAATTTGCCGGTAGCGTCGAGAACCTGCGAACCGCGAGGAATTGCAGTGGATTGTGACGGACCGATTGCGGCAATCAAGTGATTTGCAACCACAACGGTCATGTCCGGCCGCATCGGCGCACCGGTGGCATCGATTACGTTGACATGCGTAATTGCCACAGGAAATTCAGTTTGTTGTTCGGAGCAACCAAAGAGACCGCCGAAGGCCAGCGCAATAAACGCAAGAAATTTGGTCAGCCTGGCCATGAGTGACTTCGTACCGCTGCACCTCCTCACGGGTTCAGGCGATTGTATTTTTTCAAAACCGCTCGCAACTTGTCGTGAGGAATCGCGATCACGCGGTGATTGTCGATCCCCGTCATGGTCTCGGCTGCAATCATGGCATTGACGACCGCTTCCTCGGTAGCCTGCACGGTAGCGGCAAAAATAGGCTCGATCTTGTCGTTCGGCAGCATCTTCAAGTCCACCACGCGATCCGCGGAAGCCGCTCCGGGATTGGCAGTCGAAAACGCAATAAAGATGTCGCCCGACCCGTTCCCCGAAATACTGCCGAGCCGACCCAAGGACAATGAAACGCGGCGAGCCACGCGCTTGAGTTGGTGCGCTACAAGCGGCGCATCCGTGGCCACCACCACAATAATCGACCCATATTCGCGGTCGCCAAACGAGTCCGCTGAATACACCTGTTCTTCCGGAATCTCCCGACCGACCGGCACGCCGGCGATTCGTAGATTCGCTCTCCGTCCAAAATTGCATTGCACCAGGACGCCGACCGTGTACCCACCCTCTTTTGGGGTTAGCGTTCGCGAAGCGGTTCCGATTCCGCCTTTGAACTCATTGCAGACCATTCCTGTACCGCCGCCCACATTCCCTTCTTGCACTGCACCGGACGCGGCCGAGTCTATCGCGCGCAGCGCGTGCTCAGGCTTGACGTGAAAACCGTTGATATCGTTCATCCACCCATCCCAGGTTTCCGCTACCACCGGCAGCGACCACCAGTAGCCGGTAGCATCCGGCCGTCCGTGCGTCACGCGCCACTGAATCACCGCATCGCGAACCACGCCAACGCTATGCGTATTTGTGATCATCACCGGTCCTTCGAGAAATCCCGATTCCTCCACCCACGTCGTACCTGTCATTTCCCCATTTCCGTTCAGCGACCACCAACCCGCAAAAACCGGATCGGTCATGGAATCCTTTCCGCGCGGCAACACCGCGGTAACGCCAGTCCGTACTGGGCCCTTGCCCACCTGCAGCTTCCCTTCCCCGGAGATCAGCGTCGTGTGCCCAACCGTAACGCCCGAAACGTCAGTGATCGCATTTATCGCGCCGGTCGTACCGTCAAACGGAATGCCAAGATCGCGAGCCCGCGGTTTCGCTTTGCCGCTATCTTGTGCGTGGGCCAGTGCCGTCGCGAACGTAAAAACACAAATTAGGAAAAAGAGCCGCGCATAAAGACGCATTCAGTTTTGCTCCCAAGATAAAGACGCTCAGCCTATGAAAGTCAATGTGGCAAAAGATCGCGGCCCGCTTGCGATTCAATACGGAAAAACACGAGCGAGCGCCGTCGCAAGCGACCGTGCGATTATCGCAGATTCTTCCACGCTCACAAGGAAGGGTGGCGCGAGCAGCACGTGATCTCCTCGCACGCCATCCACACAACCCTGCGTTGGATACGTGAGCACACCCTCGCCGAGCACAGCCTGCCGGATACGCTCCGCGATATTTTGTTCTTTCGCAAAAGGCTCGCGCGTCGTTTTGTCCTGCACAAATTCAACGCCCACCAGCAGCCCGAGCCCTCGGATCTCACCTACGTGCGGATGAGCTTGCAGCGCCTCCAACTGCGCCCGCAACGTTTCCGCAGCCGGCGTTACCCGCTCAAATAATGCATTCGCTTCGTTGTAATCGAGAACGGCATTGCCCGCGGCCGTAGACACCGGATGCGCTTGGTACGTGAAACCGTGCTGAAACGCCCCGGTTCCCTGCGCGAACGCGTCCGCGACCCACGGCGCCACAATCACCGCGCCCAGCGGCGCATAACCACTCGCGATTCCCTTGCCCACCAAAATAATGTCGGGCTCCACGTCCCAGTGTTGCACCGCAAATGGTTTTCCGGTGCGGCCCATCCCGCTCATGATTTCGTCGGCTATCAACACAATGCCGTGGCGGCGGCAGATTTCAGCGATGCGCGCAACATAACCCGGAGGCGGCACTACGGCACCCAGCGTAGCCCCGACCACGGGCTCGAAGATAAACGCGGCGACGGACTCGGGATCGTTTTGTTCTAAGAATGAATGCAAATCCTCGGCGCACGCCAGCCCGCACTCCGGAAACTTCATTTCGAACGGACAGTGATAACAAAAACACGGCGCGACGTGTCCCCATTCGGCAAGCAGCGGGTGGTAGGGCGCCCGCCGCGACACGTTGCCGCTGACCGACATCGCCCCCAGCGTACTACCGTGGTAGCTCTGGCGCCGCGACACCACCCGGAATCGTCGCGCCTCGCCGCGCTCCAGGTGATATTGGCGCGCCATCTTGATCGCTGTTTCGGTCGCCTCGGAGCCTCCCGAAGTGAAATAAACGAGTCCTCCGCTGCGAAAATTGGCCGGAGCCAGCGCCAGCAATCTCGCCGCAAGCTTTTCCGCAGCCGCCGAGTGAAATTGCGAAGTGTGCGCGAACGCAATCTGCGAAGCCTGCTCCGCCATCGCCCGCCCTATTTCCGCGACTCCATGCCCGATGTTCACCACCGCCGCCTGCCCCGCGGCATCTAGCAATCGCCGCCCATCGGACGTATAGATCCACGCACCCTCGCCGCGAACGGCGATGGGCATAGCCTTGCGAAAATCGCGTGGGAAAACTGTCGATGAATTTCCCATGAGTCGAGTCTGGAAGATTGTAGCAGCGCCCAAAGCGAAAAATAAAAATCCGTGTGTTACGCTTGCGCGCTTTCAACTAGCACAGGGTTACCCTGAGGCGGCAAGCCGCCGCCGAAGGGTCTGTGCCAAACATTTACCGCAGCAAATAGAATCAACGAGCCAGAAGCGACCCGCACCGCAAGATGTTTTTTGCAACACGCAACACGCAGCACGCACCATCCAGCTCGTCAGGAGTAAGCGTGGCGCAACGGCAACCCAACACCCTGATCCGCACCATAGGCCGCTGGAGTTTCACCGCGCTAGTGATCAATTCCATCATTGGCAGCGGCATTTTTGGACTCCCATCCGTAGTCTCCGGCCGCTTGGGCCGCATGGCCCCGTTCGCCTACCTCATCGCGGGCGCCGGCATGGCCATCATCGCCGGATGTTTGAGCGAAGTCGCTTCGCAGTTCCATGAAACTGGCGGACCGTATCTATACGCCCGCGAAACCCTGGGCCGTTTCTGGGGAATTCAGATCGCCTGGATGACCTGGCTATCCAGGATTGCCGCTGGTTCCGGCACCGCCAATCTGTTCACCACTTATCTGAGCCAGATCTTTCCCCGCGCCACGCAGCCGGCCTACCGTTTGGTCATCTTGACTCTCCTGGTCGGCGTCCTCGCCGTCGTCAACTATGTCGGCGTGAAATCCGGCGCCCGCGTCAGCGATTTCTTTACTGCCACCAAAATCCTGCTTTTGGCAATTTTCATTGGCGCGGGCCTTTGGTGGATGGCAATACACGGCGCCGTCGCACCAGCTCCGTTGCCCCACGCTATCAACACCAAAGACTGGCTCGAAGCCGTGCTGGTTCTGGTCTACGCCTACGGTGGATTCGAAGCCGTCCTGCTCGCCACCGGCGAAATGCGCGATCCTCGCCGCGACGCCCCCGTAGCCCTGCTCATTGGCATCGCCAGCGTTGCCGTGATCTACACGCTCGTACAAGTAGTGGTCGGCGGCACCCTGCCCGACCCGGCGGCTACGCAGCGCCCGCTCGCGGACTCCGCCGGACGCATCCTGGGCCAGGGCGCCGCCGTGGCCATTGCCGCAGGCGCGCTCCTTTCGATCTACGGCTATCTAAGCGCGAACATGCTGCACACACCTCGCCTCACCTTCGCGCTAGCCGAGCGCAGCGACTTCCCCCGAATCTTCGCCAGCATTCACAGGCGATTTCACACCCCGCACGTTTCCATTTTGTTGTACATCGCTCTGTTGCTGGCCTTTACACTGGCGGGCAATTTCCGCTGGAATATCACCCTGTCTGCCATCGTGCGCCTGTTCACCTACAGCTCCATCGCGATAGCTCTCTTGGTTTTGCGGAAGCGCAGCCCGGACGCCAGTGCCTTTCGCCTGCCCGCAGGCAAACCGCTTGCGATCGCCGCGATTCTATTCTGCGTTATATTGCTCGTACGCACGCCACTGAGCAATTCCACGGCGGTCTTCGTCACCTCCGTACTCGCCACCATCAACTGGGTCATCGTCCGCAAAACTCCAACCCAGACCAATTTGGAACCAACTCCGTGACCGACAACCTGAACCCGTAGGGGAAGGGCTCGCCTCACCCGGCGTACGCTCAACTAGACAATGAATCCATTGCGCATCACTCGATACCCAAACCCTGAAACTTAAGCGGAGGCCCAAATCAACGTCAGAAACCGAAACATCATGAGCTCACACCCATGACCATGAAACGTTCCGGCTCCTCTTGGATGCCCGCACCCGACTACGGCAAATCTCTGGCGAAATTCTCCGTCAATCTTCTCGTCCGAGACGTCCAGGTCTCCCTCCCCTTCTACCGCGACGTCCTCGGCGCCGCTGTGCGCTATGCCGACGCGGACTTCGCAGCCCTCAACTTAGCCGGTGCGGAATTCATGCTCCACGCCGACCACACCTACGATCACCATCCTTTATATGCACGCCTCCGCGGTTCAAACCCAGGCCTGCGAGGCGTCGGAGCGGAGCTACGCGTGATGGGCGTCGATCCCGACGCCGTGCAAGCGCGCGCGGAAGCCGCAGGTGCCACCATCGTGCAACCCGTAGCCGACTTCCCCCACGGCTGGCGCGACATCATCGTAGCGGACCCCGACGGCTACACCTGGGCCGTCGGCCTCGCAAAGTAGTATCAACAATAACGGAACCCCACCGCGACCTTGTGTTGACGTCCCTTGGATTCAGCGCGAAATCGTGACATATTCACCCGTCGGCGGGATCACCGGCAAAGCCCCAGCTATCATGAGAGGACGACCAGACTATGAAGCGGATCGGTTTGCGAAGCGGCTTGGCAGCCGCGGCACTCATGCTGTGCTCGCTCGGCAGCACATTCGCGCAAGACGCGGCAAAGCATCCCATCACCTTTGAAGACCTGATCAAGATGCACCGCGTCGGCGAACCGCAACTCTCCCCGGACGGCAAATGGGCGGCCTACACACTGACCACGCCTGACGTGGACGCGAATCGCAACGCCAGCAATATATGGCTGGTCTCTGTCGAGAGCGGCGCACCCATTCAGCTGACGCAAAGTGGCCATGACTCATCGCCCGTATGGTCGTCCGACGGCAAAACCATCGCCTTTATCTCCTCTCGCGCCGGAGGTTCCCAGGTCTACCTCCTCTCCATGGATGGCGGCGAAGCCCACGCATGGACGCATCTTTCCACCGGCGCGGATATGGTCAAGTGGTCGCCCGACGGCAAAACCATCGCTTTCACTTCCTCCGTCTATCCCGAATGCAGGGACGATGCATGCAACAAATTACGCGACGAGGACAAAGAAAAGAACAAAGTAAAGGCCCACGTCGCCGAGCATCTCCTCTATCGCCACTGGACCCACTGGTCCGAAGGCAAGCGCAGCCACTTGTTCGTGGTTCCGGCGCCCTATGCCCCAGATCAAGCGGATGCCAGTGCTGCTCCCCGGGACCTGACCGAAGGCGCCGACTATGACATACCTCCCGACGAGCGCAGCGGCGCCGAGGACATCAGTTTTTCGCCGGACGGCAAGGAACTTTGCTTCAACGCGGTGACCGACAAGGTGGAAGCCATCAGCACCAACGGCGATTTGTTTCTGGTACCGGTGGCCGGAGGCGCGGCCCCAAAAAAAATCACCACGAATCCCGGCTTCGACGGCAACCCGGTCTATTCGCCCGACGGCAAATACATTGCCTATCACGCGCAACTCACCGCCGGGTACGAGTCCGATCGCTGGCGCGTGATGCTCTACGACCGCCAGAGTGGGAAGAATGAAAACCTTTCAGAAGCATTTGACCGCAGCGCCGACCAGCTCGCGTGGTCCGCGGACAGCAAGAAGATTTTCTTTGTAGCGGAAAACGAAACGCTGCAACCCGTGTATGCAATGGAAGCGCATCCGGGAGGGCAACCGCAGAAGGTCGTCACGGAAGGATTCAATACCGGCTTGTCGATCAGTGCGGACGGCAAGACACTTACGTTTGAGCGCACAAGTTTGACCATGCCGACGGAATTGTTCGCGGCAAAAAGTGATGGTTCCGGTGTGCGTCAGCTGACCCACCACAACGATTCCATTCTCGCCAGCCTGGAGATGGGCGCGCCGGAACTTTTCTGGTTTGTCAGCGGCGACGGAACCCGGGTGCAAGCCATGCTCGTTCGCCCGCCAAATTTCGACGCCGACAAGAAGTATCCGCTGCTGGTCCTGCTGCACGGCGGTCCGCAGACCATGTTCTCCAATGCCTGGGGTTACCGCTGGAATCCGCAGGTCTTCTCCGCGTCAGGCTACGTGAGCTTGATGATCAACCGCCGTGGTTCGACCGGATACGGCCAGAAATTCACCGATGAAATCACCAACGATTGGGGCGGCAGAGCTTACTCCGACGTCATGAAAGGCATTGACGCCACCATCGCAAAGTACAAATACGTCGACGGCACAAAAATCGCTGCCGCCGGCGGATCGTACGGCGGTTTCATGGCCGACTGGCTCGCCACGCACACCGGGCGCTTCAAGGCCATCATCAGCCACGCAGGTATCTATGACAAACCCGCCATGTATGCTACCGAAGAACTCTGGTTTGAAGAGCACGACATGCAGGGGACGCCGTGGTCGGCTCCCGAAAACTATAAAAAGTGGTCGCCCTCCACGTACGCCTCAGAACTGGGCAAATACAAAACGCCGACACTCATCGTAGCGGGCGAGCTCGACTATCGCGTCCCCTATACGCAGTCGCTCGAATTCTTCAGCGCCCTGCAGCGCCAGGGCGTCCCCTCCAAACTGGTTATCTTTCCAGACGAAGGACACTGGATCCTGAAACCACAAAACGCACAGTTCTGGTACAAAACGTTCCTGGATTGGCTGGCGACGTACCTAAAATGATCGCGACCAACAGCACTGGTAGCGCCGGCTTTACCGCAACTCGTAACCGCCCATCGCCGCAGAAACTGTAGCGCAAGGCGGAGTCGGAGGAGCCCTGCGGGTTTTAGTCCCGATCAGGCCGCAAACAATCGTTGGAGCGCTCGACGCAAAAACCGGAACAAGTGAAACAAAAGAAAGCCAGCCAACGCAATCAGCAACACAACGACGACGATCGTTGCGCGAGGATGAACTGTGGCCATCCATGTCAACCAAACAGCAAGGACGTCTTCGCCAAGACTCAGCGTCCAATTGCTGAAAGGTTCAGGGCTGGCGTTTGCCGCGGCCCGAGCGCTGGCTTTGGTTCCATGCGAAGTAAGCGCCACCCCACCCGCCAGCAGCGCGGCGCCCCAGCGCCATTCCGGAGGCACCCCGCCGGCAGCTCCATAGGCAAGCAGCGCGGCGGCAGGCGGACGAATCACGGTATGAATCGCGTCCCAAACGCTATCGACATAAGGAATTTTGTCGGCCAGAAATTCAATCGTGTAAAACGCGATAGCAATGCCTAGCACCCATGGATGAGAAAGAACCTGCAACGACTCCGGCAAGTGAATGACGCCGAAGCGTTGAAGCAAACCAAGAGTCGCGATGGTGGCGTAAAGATTCAGCCCAGAGGAAAATCCAGCGCCAAGTGCTAGGCCGAGAGTTTCGACCGGATCCATGGCAGTAGTCTAGCACCAAGCGAGACAAGGTCCGCACCGCGAGAGTTTGTGGCTATGGCCCGGGCACGTAGGGGCCAGGCCTTCCTACCAAGGAGTTGAAGAACGATCTAGTGCCCACTCACTGCGCTGGGGCGTGGCGCGTCTTGAACTAGCTTAGCGCGCCGACGGAGCGGAGATCTTCTTTCATGCCGGCCCAGCTTTGGCGCGAGGATTCTTCGGGGGTGTCGGCGCCGCGCCAGTGCGTTTCCAGGCTGACGGCGAAATGGTAGCCGTTGCTCTTGAGCGCGGCGAATTGACCTTTCCAATCGATGATACCGCGGCCTATTGCGGCCCAGTCGTAGCTTTTGCCGTCGGACTTTCTTGTGACGTCTTTGCAGTGACAGTGGCCGATACGGTCCTTTGGCAGAAGCTGGTAGCCATCTGGAAATGGTTTTTCGCCGGCTGCCGCGGCGTTGCCGGGATCCCAGTTGAGCATGAAGTATTCGGATTTTACGGCGGCTAGAACTTTCGCGGATTCGGCGGCAGTGGCGGTGTTGCAGGCCATTTCGTTCTCGAGGAGCAGAATAATTTTCTGTTTTCCGGCAGTGCCGGCAGCTTCGCGGAGTTTGTCGTCGATCGCCGCGCGATATGGAGCTTGGTCGTCGAGCCGCCAGAAATCAAAAAGGCGCACGCGATCGGTTTGGAATGCTTTGGCCAGCTCCACGCTGCGTTCGAGGACTTCGGGTTGCTGCTCGAAAGTGAAGTCGGCGTTGAACTGGTCGTGTTTGGGGCTGAATTTGGATCGTGGGGCGCCGGGCCAATCAACTTTGAAGAGCGGGCTGGCGATATCCGTGACGCGGAGCTGGTATTTTTCCAGGATGCGGCGGGCTTCGGCGATTTCGTTGGCGTCGAGCTTCAGCAGGTTCTTGTTCCACATTCCGCGGAGTTCGATCCACTCCATGCCAAATTCTTTGGAAGCGACTGCGCAGGCGTGGCCGAAATCCTGGGAGATTTCGTCGTTGATGACAGCGATGCGGAACGGTGATTTCATATCGTCACGCCCAGTTTCTCTTCGAGATATTTTTTGCTGATTGCGGCGCATTGTTTCGGCGTCCGAGATTTGTCGGGAACCTCGTCAAGTTCCACGATCGCCCAGCCGCGGAAATTCACTTTATGCAGCGCTTTGAAGATGGCGGGTAGATCGACCTGGCCGCGCCCGAGTTCGACGAAACGATAGGACTTTCGCGGTTCGCTGCTGCCGGTCAGCTTCTCGACATCCTTGATGTGGAGGAACAGCAAGCGGTCGGAATATTTCTCGATGCATGTGACGGGATCGCCGCCGCCCTGGAAATAGTGCGCGACGTCGAGTTCCAGTTTCGCATAACGCGGATCGGTGGCTTCGAGGATCTGATCGACCTCTTCGGGGCGCTCACCGAGCGAGCCCATGTGATTGTGGTAGCCGACAGGAATTCCGAAATCGGCGGTCCGCTTTCCGAGTTCCGTGAGCAACTGACCCAGACGTTTGTAATCCGCGGAGGTGATAGCGCGATCCTTGGGACGGTCGTCGGTAACTTGCAGGTACCGTCCGCCGGCATCGTGCAAAAACTTAGCGTGGGCAACATGCTTGGTGATTTCGTCGGCCTCGACACCATCGATGCGAATACCGCCGCTGGAAAGGGCGACGAAGTCAAGTTGGTGTTTCGCGAGGAGTTCGCGAAGAGGTTGCGGCTTGCCAAATTCTTCGATGGCGTTTGACCGGACTTGAATGCCGTGGAATCCCAGGGCGGATATGTCGTCGATGGCTTGGCGGTCGTTGCCTCCCCAAGTGATGGCGGCGTAGCCGTAGCGAATCTCGCTCGGGCCCGGCGGAATCGGCGTATCGAAGTACGAGAGATCGACTGGCGGATACAAAAGCCCGCGGGCACGCAGCGCTTCGCCGGGAAGGCAGGAGGCGGCGGCCAATGCGGCCATCCCGGCGAGGAATTCGCGGCGCTGGATTCGAGTGTTCATGCGGTGGTTCCTCCTGTGGCTTGCATGGAATTCGAGTCGGAAGCCGAAAAAACAGATCCCTCACCCCGCACAAATCGCGGGGTTCGGGATAACAACTTTGCGGCAATCATGCCGAGTCGCGTTGCCCTTTCTTCACCATTTTCCTCCGTCATTTTTTCCCAAGCTTCTTCTTTTTCGCGGGGGTTCTCTTTTTCAATGCTCCGCTTTTCGATTCGGACGCTGGGCGCGGAGCGGCGTAGCCGTCGGGATGGGCGCGAAACCAGTCCCAGGCACTGCGCACTATGTCTTCGAGGCGAGCGTACTGCGGCTGCCAGTGAAGTTCGCGTTTAATTTTTTCGGAGCTGGCTACCAAGATGGCGGCATCGCCGGGGCGCCGCTCGACTTCGCGCACGGGAATAGGATGACCGGTGACGCGGCGCGCGATTTCGATCACTTCGCGAACGCTGAAACCCTTTCCATTGCCGAGGTTGTAGATCAACTTGTCTTTTTCACGAAGAGCGTCGAGGACGAGTAGATGCGCGCTGGCGAGATCGCTGAGATGAATGTAGTCCCGGACGCAGGTGCCGTCGGGAGTGGGATAGTCGGTGCCGAAGATGGCAATGGAGTCGCGCTTGCCTAACGCCACTTGCAGGATCAGAGGAATCAGGTGCGATTCAGGGTGGTGGTCTTCGCCCTGGTCGGGCGTCGCGCCGGCGGCATTGAAATACCGGAGGCAAGCGTAGCGCAAGCCGTGGATGCGATGGAACCAGTCGAGCATGTGCTCGACGAGGAGCTTGGACTCGCCGTAGGTGTTGGTCGGGTGGACGGGATCGGATTCCTCGATGGGCGTGCGGTCGGGCGTGCCGAACAGCGCGGCCGTTGAGGAAAAGACGAAGCGGGGAACTTTGTGTGCGAGGACAGCTTCCAGAAGGGTGAGCGTGTTAGCGGTGTTGTTGCGGAAATATTGTTCGGGGAATTTCATGGACTCGCCGGCTTCGATAAACGCGGCGAGGTGCACCACCCCATCGATGCGATGTTGTTTGAAAACGCGGTCGAGGGCGGCGCGGTCGGAGGTATTGCCAACGATCAGCTTGGCTTTGCTGGGGACGGCGGCTTTGTGGCCGTTACTTAGACTGTCGAAGACGATTACTTCGGAGCCTTTTTTCAGGAGCTGGGCGGTGATTACGCTTCCGATGTATCCGGCGCCACCGGTGACTAGGATGCGATCGGGCATTGGGGTACGGTTCCTCAGTGGGACTGGAGTGTCGAGAGCTTGCTCGATGCCCACTTTAGCGGACGTCGAGCGCACTCGATTACATCAAGAATTTGGCGTTCGCGCTAGTGAGGAGGTTGGCGGGGTTCGGTTGAGCGCGGACAGGAGTGTCTGTGTTATGTGGCGCTGCGGAGGATTTTGCCTGGGAGGGCGTTTGTGGGTTGGGATTGGTCGATGGCGAGTTGGCCGTTGACGATGACGTAGTCGATGCCCTGGGCGGAGGAGAGGAGTTGATGGCAGTGTCCTGAACATTTTCTGGTCGAACAGAACCAGGTCGGCGGCCATTCCTGGGCTGATGCTGCCACAATCGCGCAGCTTCAGTTGGTCGGGGAGAGGGAGGTCATTTCGCGGACCTCTTCAGGGGATAAAGCCCATCACAGAGCACTGTTTATATCGGAGCTAAAGCTCCGACCCCTAGAAAGGCTACGAGCCTTAGACAAAACGGGGAGAGTGGCTCCGATGCCCGAAAAATCAAGAGCGGCAATGCAACGCCTGGGCACGATGCAAAGAGCCGACAGGATGCCGGCGCAACCGCCGCCCTTTCTTTTGTGAAGAATGTTCAACCTTAGAACTCGAGACGGAACCCGATCTGGCCCTCGCGACCTGGTAGATATTGCAGCGTGGCCCCAACCGGTGGAGTTCCACCCTCGAGCGTCTGAACCGCGGCTGCGTTGTCGCGGTTGAAGAGGTTGAACATTTCGAACAGCACTTGAGCTTTGACATGCTCTCCGATATTAAAGCGCTTGCTGACGCGCATATCCATATTGACAAATGCCGGAGCGGTTTGGGTATTGCGGCCCAGCATGAAATCCAAGCCGTTGACGAGGCCATCGCCATCGACGTCCACGCCGCCGTTGGCAGGCGATTCGCTGTAGTGGAAGCCGCTTTGAGCGCGGAAGATCCCGGAGATCTCCACTTTCCAGGGCAACTCGTAAATACCGTGGATGAGGAAAGTTTGATTGAGAGCCAAGTCCGACGGACCTTTGTCCAGATTGGCGCCGTTGTAGAACTTGCCGGCCACCGGCACGGGGTTTCCATTGCAGGCGATGAAGGAGTGGGTCGCGTTGGTTTGCGAAGGGCAGCCGCTGGAGGGATCGCCGGGGTCGGTGACGACGGGTGGAACGCCGACGAAACTGTCGGTGAGGCCATTGATGGCCAGGAAGTTCACGCCTTCGCCGCTTTGAATTTCCGTGGCGAGAGTCGAATTGATGACGTTGTCGATGGCGTGAGCGTAAGTGTAATTGGCCTGGACGATGAAGTTGTGCGACATGCGTTTCTGGAAGCCGATGGTGAAACCGTCGTAAGTTCCCTGCCCCCAGGGACCGTAGCTTTCGATTTTCTTGGGGCCAGTGCCGGGAACAAGCTCGTTTCCGAAGCCGGGAATACGGGCCTCGAAGGCGAGGTTGGTGGCGCGGACGGTGAGGATGTCGTCGATATTCTTATGATAGTAGTCGAAGGTGACGACCATGTCGGAGCCAAGCTGGCGCTGTACGCCGACGTGATAGTTGTAGGTGCGCGGAACCTTGAAGCCGGGGTCCACGGTGATGGGAACCTGGCCGGCGGTGCCGTTGATACCGCCAATCGTGGTGAGATTGCCGAAAGGATCCCACGACCAATAATTCGCGGGCACGGTGAGGGTAGTGTTTGCGCCGGCGAGATTGGCGACGGCGGCATCCGCAGCGGCGAGAAATTGGTCGGGCGTGTAGCCGCTGAGCGACTGAATGTTGGCCATGTTGACGGCGGTGTTCGCTGGGATGGGCGCGTGTCCCGGAGCGACAACGCTATTTAGATAGTCGATGCCGTAGAGCGTGGAGCCGGTGCCGTTGGGGCAGGTTGCGCCCATGGCCGTCACTTGCGCCTGGGTCAGGACGTTGGCGACGCACACCGTGGGGCGGCCGAGAGTCTGAAAGATGCTCGTGAGCGTCGTCGGATTGCCGTAGAACAAACGCGGGAAAGACAGCAAGCGTTCACGCTGGATGTCGGCGCCGCCGAACCCGGGGATGTCGCGCGCAACTCCCTCGCGGAATTGGTCATAGAAGACGCCAAAGCTGGCATTCACGACGGTCTTGGAATTGATTTGCCACGCGGCACCAATGCGCGGAGAAAAATCAGTTTTGTTGGGGAAGCGCGCGTCGTAGTCCCAACGCAAGCCAGCGTTGATGGTGAGTTTTTGGGTGAGGCGCCAATCGTCCTGAACGAAGAGGCCATTGTAGTTGTTGCGAATGCGAACGTCGTTGGACGCGGGTGTAGGTCCGGATTGCAACGTAATGAGGTTGAGGCCGGAATTGATCGGGCCAAAGGTATTGAAGTCGGACACCGTGGCGAAGAGCTGAGTGAAGAAGTTGTTGGGCTCGGCGCCATCGACCTTGGTGTTCTGATAGTCCCAGCCAAATTTAAGGTTGTGGTGGCCGAACTGTTTGCCGAGGTTCGATCCGGTGGAGATATATTTTTGATAGAAGACGAAGGAATTGTAGCCGGGGCCGAACGATGTTTGACCCAGATCGCCGAATTCGCTGTTGCTTGTGTAGGTGCTGTAGAGATTGAAGAGATTGTTGGGAATGCCGGCTTGCGGGTGTGACGGACTGGTGCGCGAAGGATCGGCGCGATACTGAAAGTAGGAGTTTAGGATCCAAGGATTGGAGGTGCTGCCCAACGACCAGAGATCGGTGATGCCGAGCATCAATGTGCGATCGTCGAGGTTCTGGCGCGTGTCGGGAAGATTCAGAGGCGCGGAAGTCAGAGGCAGAAAGTCGGTGACGTGCGTGTTGGTGTAGTTCATCTGCTCGGTGATGCGATGACTGCCGAAGTTTTCGTCCAGTTTCGCGCGTGCGCGAGTATCGTAAGTCAACGAGTGCTTGTTGAAGGGAGTTTCGAAGGCGACGAGGCTCGCGGGAAGATTAGGATTGAATACGAAGTTGAGGTCGCGACTCTCGAGAATGCGTTCCGCGGATCCGAAGAAGAAGACTTTGTCTTTTACGATCGGACCACCGAGGTAGGCGGTAGGATCCCAGCGGAGAAGGAAAGGCGCTCCGGTACTGGCGCTCGGCACGTTGTTGGAGTCGAACACGGAGTTGCGATGGAAAGCGGAAACGCCGCCGTGCCAGTCGTTGGTGCCGCTGCGAGTGACGACATTGATGATGCCTCCGGAGGCGTGACCGAACTCCGCTTTGTAGCCGCCGGTAACAACCTGGAATTCGAGGATGGAATCCTGGTTGAACTGCCCGGACGGTCCACCATTGAAATCATCGCGGTTGGGAAGACCGTCAATCAGGAAGAGAGCATTGCCGCCGCGTTCGCCGAGGATCGGAGTGGCGTTGTCGCCGCTGGGATCGTTTTGGCGATTGAGCGCGACGCCTGGGACGAGTTGCAGCAGGTCAAGATAGTTGCGGCCGTTAATCGGCATGTCTTCGATTTGCTGGGGCGTGATGGTGCTTCCGGTGGAGGAAGCAGTGGTTTCAAGTAACGGAGTGGCGGAGTCTACTTCAACGGTCTGGTTGACCGCGCCGACCTGAAGAGTGATGTCGTAGGAGACGATGCGATTGAGAGTAACTTCCAGATTTTTGAAGACTTCGGTCTCGAAGCCAGTTTTCGTGGCTCTGATCTCATAAATTCCGGGGGGAAGCCCCGCGAAACGATAGGAGCCTTCACTATCGCTGTTGATACTGCGATCGATGGCCAACTCGGCGCTGGCCACTTGAACCTGCACTCCAGCGACGGCCAAACCTTGTTTGTCTTTTACCGTGCCTTCAACCGTGGACGTAGTTTGCGCCGGAAGCACTGGCGCAAGTAGAAACAAACAGGCGGTTAGGCAAAAACGAGGTAAAAAAGAGTGCGTGCGGCCCGCACGTCGTCGCGCATAAAGAGTCTGTGCAAAAATCCCCTGGGCGTCCATAACTCCTCCTATTCAACCTCGAAAGACGCTACAGTGAAAGCACCCTGCACCAGGGCAGCTCACTGAAAAGCACGATGCAACGACTGTTGCACACCTTACAAGCGCATACATTGCGCGCGAGTCTAGGCTCGCGGGTATTCATTGTCAATGCTTTCTTTGAAACTTCATGCATAATGATGGTCTGGCGCAACAAGTGTTGCGCTACCGATTTGATGAATCGGAAAAAGAAATGATCAACCGCAACAAATAGTGAAAAATCTTGACACGGTGCAACATCCGTTGTAATTGCGTTGCGGTCATTTCCTGGTACTCACTTGAACGAGGTTCTTGGTGGGCGCCGGGCCTTCGAAGCGCGGCGTCGAGACGCATACGATCCAAAGCTTCCCGATGATGCCGCGAGGCGGATGAACTTGGGGAAAAAGAGTCAGAGTTCGGCTTCGCAGAACGGGCGCGGGAAGGATGTTCTTCCCGCGGGCAGGACAGCCTTGGAAGCACGCTACTCTAAGGCGCAGTCCAAACTCAATCCCAGCCGACAAAAAATGCTGCGCATGATTCTGGAGAGTCCGGAAGACACGTTTTATCTGTCGTCGCGGGAACTCGCCAAACGGTATGAGGTGGACGCCGCAACGATTGTGCGCACCATTCAGGCTCTGGGCTATCGCAAGTTCGCGGAGTTTGTCACGGACTTGCGATCGCATTTCATCACGCGAATCACACCGTATACGGCGTTGCGGGCGGCTTCCAGGGAAAAACGGGCGCCCGCCGATCGCATTCGGCACGGCGTGGAGATGGATCTGCGCAACTTGCGGTCGTTGCAAACGACTCTGGACCCGGCACGCGTCATTGTGCTATCGAAATTGGTGAAGCGTGCGCGACGCATACTGGTTGTGGGCATCGATCTCGCAGCGTCACTGAGCTGGCACCTCGCGTACGGATTGGTGCACTTGGGATTTCCAGCTGATGCGCCCGTCGGAGGCACGGGTAACGTACAGCGCCGAGTGCGGACACTGACTTCAAAGGATTTGCTGATCGCCATCAGCTTTGGCGTGTGCTTGCGCGAAACCGTGGAAGCAGCCTTGCGAGCGAAGAAGCAGGGCGTCCCAACATTTGGAATCACCGACAGCGAGTTAACGCCGGTTGCCAAGGTTTGCGACAACTATTGCATTGCTTCGGTGGCCAGCCCTTCTTTCGGAAGTTCCTACGTGGCGCCGATGGCAGTTCTGGGATCGATCTTGATCGCGTGCGCACACACACAGACGTCCCGAACACTCGCACTGCTGCGGAGAAGCGAGCAGGAAGATCAGGCGGACCATCGATGGTACTGGGTGGCGGAGGATGGCAAGGGTTTGAAGTGAAGAGCGACGAAGGTAAGGCGGGGACGCACTAGACCGCGCCCTGCATTGTTTTGCCCGTTACATATTTGGATTTGGAAAAACGGCGACGAACTTGAGACGACCATAGGAACCATCGCATGAGCGACGCAGCAGCGCCATTGCAGCAACAAATTATTGTTCGACCCGCCGAGGATAGTGCGGACTTCGGCGTTGGCGTCGGATTGCAGCGCACTGTCTGGGGCTACTCCGAAATCGACACCGTGCCGGATCAGATGTTCGTGGTGGCAAAGAAAACCGGTGGACAGGTGCTGCTGGCGTTCGATGGGAAGAGGGCTGTCGGCTTCGCTCTGGCTTTCGTCGCGCTGAAGGAGACCGGCGCTTACTTGCATTCACACATGGTTGGCGTGCTCGCGGAGTATCGGGACCGAGGAGTTGGGCGGTTGCTGAAACTGGCACAGAGAGAGGATGCGCTGGCACGGCGAATCGATCTGATTGAATGGACGTTTGATCCGCTGCAACTGAAAAATGCACGGTTCAATATTGCGCGGCTCGGAGCCGTCGTGCGCCACTACATACCCAATTTGTATGGGCGTACGTCGAGTCCGTTACATGCAGGGTTGCCGACGGACCGGCTGGTGGCGGAATGGTGGGTTCGGTCGAGCCGCGTGGAAGAAGCTGTTACGGATTCGCCGGCCGTAATTGTCCCTGGAGAAGTGGAACGCGTCGCAATTCCATCCGAGATTCGTCAGCTGTGCGAAACCCGGCCGTACGTTGCGGCGGAAATCCAATCGCGAGTTCGCAGGCGGTTCGAGGAATTGATTGCGGCGGGTTACGCAGCGACGGGTTTTGAGCTAAGCGAAGAAGAAGGCGTGTATTTACTGGAGCCCTATGAAGATTGAGTCGATTACTTTGCGCGAGATTCAGAAACGGCTAAAGTCGCCGTTCGAAACGAGCTTTGGCACCTCGCACGACCGCAGAATATTGCTCGTGGAGGTGGTTGCGGATGGCGTCACCGGGTGGGGCGAAGTCACCGCGGGGGAAACTCCAGGGTACAACGCCGAAACGACGGAGACAGCATGGCACGTGCTTTGCGATTTCCTCGCTCCGGCGTCGATCGGAAAAGAGATTGGCGGCGCGACTGACTTTCCGGCACTGGTAGGGCATATCCGCGGCCACGAGATGGCGAAGAGTGGTCTGGAGAATGCGTTGTGGGACGCGGAGGCTCAACTGCGTGGAGTTCCACTTTCGAATTTGCTGGGCGGCACTCTGCAGGAGATTGCTTGCGGAGTGTCGCTGGGAATTCGCGAGACACCACAATCGCTCGTAAGACGAGTGGAAGAAGAACTGCAAAGCGGCTACCAGCGCATCAAACTGAAAATCAAACCGGAAAAGGACCTGCAATATGTCGCGGCGGTACGGAAGACGTTTCCTGATATTCGGCTGTCGGTCGACGCCAACTCTGCGTATCGCCTGCAAGATGCGGAGCACCTGCGGAAGTTGGATCAATTCAACTTGCTGATGATGGAGCAGCCGCTGAACTGGGACGATATTTATGCGCACTCCCGGCTTCAGGCGCAGGTTCAGACCGCGATTTGTCTGGATGAATGCATTCACAATGCGAGGCACGCGTTAACGGCGATTGAACTTAAGGCGTGCCGGATCATCAATATCAAGCTGGGGCGAGTGGGTGGACATGCGGAAGCACGCGAGGTGCAAGGGGTTTGCCGCGAGCGCGGCATACCTGTTTGGTGTGGAGGAATGCTGGAAACGGGAATCGGTCGGGCGCACAACATCGCGATGTCGACGCTGCCAGGATTCACGCTGCCGGGAGACGTGTCGGCAAGCAAGCGCTATTGGGAAGAAGACATTATCGAGCCGGAGGTGGAGGTTACATCGCGAGGAACAATTCGCGTGCCGACAGGCGTGGGCTTGGGATACGCGGTGCGTCGCGACCGGATTGAGCGGCTCACGGTGCGGAGGAACGTGTGGAGCGCGCAGTTGACGGCGGTGTGAGGCGGCGGGCGACGGAATTGTTTGCACGACCTTTAGGTGGCGGAGAGGGCCGCCAAGAAATCGATGATCACAACTGAGCGAGCACGACCAATCTTCACCGGTGTGCTGCGGTTTTGGCTACCGATTACGCTCGCAGTTTTGTCACACCCCGCAACTGCGTCGCCCGCGGACGGACCTGATGTCGCGGCGCGCCGGGATTATGGCGCCATCGTGGAGGCACTTCGCCCATTCATCGAGCGGGAGATCGCAGAAAAGCAGATACCGGGGCTTTCGATCGCGCTGGTGGACGATCAACAGATTGTGTGGGCTCAGGGCTTCGGGGTAGCGGACCCGAGGAGCAAGAGGCCGGCAACAGCGGCAACTGTGTATCGCATCGGCTCGGTATCGAAACTCTTTACGGACATCGCGATCATGCAATTGGTCGAGCGGGGAGAGTTGAACCTCGACGCGCCAATCACCGACTACCTTCCCGATTTTCATCCCCGGAATCCATTTGGCACGCCTATTACGCTGCGGGAATTGATGTCGCACCGATCCGGGTTGTTGCGTGAACCTCCGGTTGGGAATTATTTCGATCCGACGGAGCCTTCGCTGGCAGCAACGGTTCGGAGTTTGAATGAGACGGAATTGGTCTTTGCCCCACAGACGCACACCAAGTATTCGAATGCGGCGATTGCCGTCGCGGGTTACCTGCTGGAGCAGCGAAGCCACCAGGCGTTCGCGGCGTACCTAAAGCAGACCGTGCTTGAACCTTTGGAAATGAAACACAGTTCCTTTGAGCCTGATCGCGAGATTGTCCAGAATCTGGCGAAAGCCAAGATGTGGACCTATGACGGTACTACATTTGAGGCACCGACCTTTCAACTTGGAATGGTTCCTGCGGGGAGCATGTATTCGACGGTAACCGATCTGGGGCGATTCCTAAGCGTACTGTTGGCGCGCGGCGAAACCGCCAGTGGAACACTCTTGAAGCCGGCGACTCTGCTTGAGATGTGGTCACCGCAATTTCCGAATCCGAGTGGGCGAGCGTTCGGACTGGGCTTTGCGGTGGGAGCGCTGGATGGCCATCGGATGGTTGGACATGGCGGTGCGATCTATGGTTTCGCGACGACGTTGAACCTGTTGCCGGACGACAAATTGGGCGTGGTGGTTACGGCGACCGAAGACGTGTCCAATGCGGTGACCGATCGGATCGCGGCGGAGACTTTGCGGTTGGTGCTGGCACAACGTGACGGTAAGCTCGCAAGTCTTCCCGCGCCGACGAGCGCAGTGTCGAGAGAAGTGGGTCGAAAGATTGCTGGGCGATACGGCGAAGGGGACGCGTTCGTTGACCTGACGTATCTTGGCGGAAAATTGAGCATGCTCCCGGTCGCTGGCGGGGAGCAGCAGGAACTGCGCCAAGCCGGGAATGATTTTATCGTGGATGGGATTCTGGGCTACGGCACAAATGTCGCGCGCGTTGCGGATGCAGTTCAGATTGGAGCGAAGGCACTGCCGCGTGTACAAATCGCAAAGCCCGCCGACATCGCAGAAAAATGGAAGGGTTTGATCGGCGAATACGGCTGGGATCACGACATTTTGTACGTATTCGAAAAGGAAGCGCGGCTATCGGTCTTAATCGAGTGGGTTGAATACGATGGACTGACTCAGGCATCGGACAATGTCTTCAACTTTCCTGCTCGCGGCCTGTACGACGGCGAGAAGGCGATATTTACGCGGGATGCGAGAGGGCAGGCCACTCAGGTTCAAGTGAGCGGAGTTGTGTTCAAGCGGCGCCCGATTGGCGGGGTCGCTGGTGGCATTTTTCGAATTCCGCACGTCAAGAATCTAGAAGCACTGAGAAGGCAAGCGCTTGCCGATCATCCGCCAACAGAGATCGGAAATTTTCGCAAGCCAGAGCTGGTCGAGCTCTCTTCTCTTGATCCAACGATCAAACTTGACATTCGCTACGCGACCGAAAACAACTTCCTGAGCACGCCGGTTTACTCGCAAGCACGAGCGTTTCTGCAGCGGCCGGCTGCGGAAGCTTTACTGCGCGCACACCGAAACCTTAGACAGATGGGCTTCGGGCTTCTGATTCATGACGCCTACCGCCCCTGGTTTGTCACCAAACTATTCTGGGAGGCGACTCCTGACGACAAGAAGATTTTCGTGGCCGACCCCAGCCAGGGCTCGCGGCACAATCGCGGGTGCGCAGTGGATCTGAGCCTCTACGATCTGGCTACGGGGAAGCCGATCGAGATGGTGGGCGTCTATGACGAAATGTCGGAGCGTTCGTATCCGGGCTATCCCGGCGGGACCACCTTGCAGCGGTGGCACCGCGAGCTTTTGCGCCATGCGATGGAAGACGAAGGATTCGACGTCTACGAGGTCGAGTGGTGGCACTTCGACTATCAAGACTGGCGCGCGTATCCAATTCTAAATATTACCTTTGAAAATCTTCCGACGGGGAAGAGTGCGCGCTCGTTTTCGAGTGGATGGGCAACACCCGTTGCGCCGGAAGGCGATTCCGTGTTTCACGGATGGCACGCTCGGTAATCTGGTTCGAACAAATCTGACGATTCGAGGTTCCACACCCATGAAGAAGACGCGGTCTCTAATGCCTATCGCGCTGCTCGCGGCGGTTTTTTTGAGTGGCGGGTTGAGCAGCGCCCTGTTCGCCCAGTCCGGGGCAACGCTGGAGCAGCGCATCAAGAAAATCATGGACCGCCCGGAATTCGCGCACGCACGGTTCGGAATCAAGTTTTATTCGATGGACACGGGTAAGGTTGTCTACGAATTAAACTCACAGCAGCTTTTCGTTCCAGGTTCGACGACCAAACTGCTGACCGAAGGTACCGCGCTCGAATTGTTGGGGGGAGACTATCGCTTCCACACCAAGGTTTATCGAACTGGGCCAATCAAAAAAGATGGGACTCTCGACGGAGACCTGATCCTGGTCGGAGGCGGTGACTACGACCTTTCCAATCGCATTCAGCCGGACGGTACGCTGGCATTCGAAGATGAGGACCACACGTATGGTGGCCCAGACAGCAAAGGCTTAGTGGGCGATACCCTGCTGGTGGTGCGCGAATTTGCCAAACAGATCGCGGACAAAGGCATCAAGCGAGTCAAAGGAAAGCTCTTGGTGGATGTCTCGCTGTTTCCCGAAGGCGAACGTGAGTTGGGCACGGGGATCGTGATTTCACCGATCGTCGTTAACGACAACGTGATCGACGTGATCGCTAGCCCTGGAGCGACCGAGGGTGCGCCGGTGACGCTGACGATCTCGCCGAAAACGGCTTACGTCTCGATCATCAACCAAACGACGACGGGAAAGGCTGGATCGAAAGCGAGCCTCGACTATACGGACGAAAAACTCAACCCGGACGGAACGCGGAGCGTCGCCCTTACCGGGAGCCTCGCGCTTGGAGCGCGACCCCCGATGGCGGCTTACCCGGTTCCAGAGCCCAGCCGATTTGCGGCAACCGTGTTGATGGAAGCGTTGAAGGAAAAGGGCGTGAGTTGCGCAATTGCTGCTCCGGGAGACAAGATTGATTTCAAGTTGCTGGCCTCGAATTACAAGCAAGAGAATGTGGTCGCCGAGCATGTCTCGCCGCCGCTCAAGGAAGACGTCAAAATCACACTCAAGGTCAGTCAAAATCTGCACGCCAGCATGACGCCATTCATTCTCGGCGCCTTGGTCGCTCACAAGGACTCGCGCATTGATCAGGCCGGCTTCGACCTCGAGAACGAATTTCTTACGAAGGCTGGCCTCGATCTCAGCGGCGCATCGCAAACGGATGGGGCCGGTGGGAACGCCTATTACACGCCGGATTTCATGATTCATTACCTCCTTTTCATGTCGCAGCAGAAAGATTTCGCCGATTTTTACCGCGCGCTGCCGGTCATGGGAAGAGATGGCACTCTGTTCAAAATTCAGGTGAACAACCCGGCAGCGGGGCACGTCCACGCGAAAACCGGAACATACGGCGTCTACGACGCTCTGAACAAGAACTTAATGGTCACCGGGAAAGGCCTGGGCGGCTACATGGATACCGCGAGCGGACAGCATCTGGCGTTGTCACTCTACGCCAACATGGTGGCGGTGCCGCTGGACGATCCGGAAGCGACGCAGAAAATCGTGGGAGAGGCACTGGGTGAAATCGCATCGGCCGCATACGACGCGCCTCTGCAAGCACAAACAAAAGCGGAGCCGGAAAGCGCAGCAGACTACGACGTAGTGATCCGGAACGGACGTATTATCGATGGCTCTGGAAATCCATGGGTTTCCGGCGATCTGGCTATTCGCGGGGATCGGGTTGCAGCACTCGGAAAGATAGACGGTTCTCGCGCTAAGCGGGTGATCGATGCAAAGGGATTGGTTATTTCGCCGGGTTTCATCGATATGCTGGGGCAATCCGAGGGGGCGTTGCTGATCGACAATCGCTCGTTGAGCAAGCTCTCGCAGGGAATCACGACAGAGATCACCGGTGAGGGAGGATCGATTGCGCCGCAGACCGATCTTACTTTGGCGTCCCTCCAGCCGATGCTGGACCACTTCAACCTCAAGGTGGATTGGACGACGCTCGATGGATACTTCGAACGGCTGACGAAGAATCGGACGCCGCTCAACATCGGAACGTATGTAGGCGCTGCACAGGTGCGCGAAGCCGTCTTGGGCGACGTGGACCGGGCGCCCACTCCCGACGAGCTCGAAAAAATGAAAGCTTTGGTCGCCCAGGCCATGCAACAAGGCGCGTTCGGTTTGTCAACCGCGCTGATCTACCCGCCAGGCCACTACGCCAAGACGGAAGAGCTGATCGAACTGGCCAAGGTAGCCTCGCAATATGGCGGAATCTACGGCTCGCATATGCGCAGCGAAGGCCAAAGCGAGACCGCGGCCGTTACGGAGGCTCTGCGTATCGGGCGCGAAGCGCAACTGCCAGTTGAGATTTTCCACCTGAAGGTCAGCGGAAAAACACGTTGGGGCTCCATGGCGAAAATTGTGAGCATGATTCAAGCGGCGCGCGATTCCGGGCAGGATGTTTCGGCGGACATGTATCCATATATCGCGGGTGGCACCGCGCTCGCGTCGAGCCTTCCACCGTGGGTTGCGGAAGGAGGCATGGATAAACTTCTTGAACGTTTGCATGATCCCGCCACTCGCGCAAAAATAAAAACGGAGATGGCCGCGGATCATCCGCAATGGGAGAACTTGTACTTCGATACCGGCGGCGCGACCGGCGTTATGGTTTCCGGGGTGGTGAACCCGGAGCTCAAGAAGTTTGACGGGAAAACGGTCGCACAAATTGCTCTAGCACAAAAACAAGAGCCACTCGATGCTCTTTTTGATTTCATCATCGCAGACAAGGGTCGGACGGGCGCACTCTATTTCATGGCGAGCGAAAGGGATTTGCAATTTGGATTGAAGCAGCCATGGACGAGCCTCTGCCTGGATGCCGGCGAACTATCTCTCGATGGGCCGCTCTATGAACCGCATACCCATCCGAGAGCGTTCGGAACGATGCCGCGGTTTCTGGGACATTATGTCCGCGATTTGAACCTACTGCCGCTGGAACAGGGGGTGCGGAAAATGACTTCCCTGCCAGCGCAACGCGAGCATTTGTTCGATCGCGGCCTGCTCAAGGAGGGATATTTCGCCGACATAACGGTGTTTGATCCGAATTCCATTGAGGACACGGCCACCTACGCGAAGCCGGACAGTCTCTCTAAAGGCGTGAAATATGTTTTCGTGAACGGCCAATTGGAATTTGAAGACGGAAAATTGACCGGCGTCATGGCAGGCCAAGCGCTGCGCCGACCAGGCTGGAAACAACAAGCGGCCAGCAAGTGATCCGGCGCGGCGATCGCTTCATGACAGGAGTGCGGCTGAGTGTACTTCTCTTGTCCGCGCTCCCCCCGACTGTAGAGTGCCTTGCACAAACGTCAACCGGAAGCCGCCCCGCGCATGACGTAAGGATCGAATTCAACGAACGTGTGCCGATGCGTGACGGCGTAGAGCTTTCGGCAGACATCTATCGCCCGGCCGCAGCCGGTCAATTCCCCGTCATTCTCACGCGGACGCCCTACAACAAAAGCACGGAACGTGGAAATCATCTGGGAGTCGGACGGTATTTTGTCTCTCACGGATACGTCTACGTCGCCATGGATGTGCGTGGACGAGGCGATTCCGACGGCGCCTTTGTGCCCTACCGCAACGAAGGACCTGATGGTTTCGATTCCATCGAGTGGTGCGCAAAGCAGCGATGGTCCAGCGGAAAAGTCGGAACGATTGGTTCATCCTATCTGGGATACGACCAGTGGCTCGCGGCCTTGCAGCAACCTCCGCACCTGGCCACGATGATTGTACTGGTGACGCCGCCCGATCCCTTCGTGGAATCCCCCACGGGACTTCAGTCACCTTCGTATTTGAGCTGGTATCACTTGTTGCTGGGCCACACGCTGCACAATGCAGCGGCAGTTGATTGGAACGCGGTTTACCTTCACTTGCCTCTCTCTGCCATGGACGAAGCCGGCGGATTCCACGCGCCTTATTGGCAGGACATTTTGAATCACCCGGGGATTAATTCATGGTGGGAGCCGCTGATTTATCAGAATAAATTCGATCGCGTGAAGCTACCTATCCTTCACGTTTCCGGCTGGTACGACGACGAACAAGCCGGAGCGGTGATGAACTACGTCGGGATGACACAGAAGGGCGCGACGCCGGACGCGCGAAACAATCAGAAACTGCTGATGGGCCCTTGGCCTCATGCCGTGAACTCGACGAGGAAACTGGGTGCAGTTGATTTCGGCCCTTCGGCAGTGATCGACTTGGACGGATACCAACTGCGCTGGTTCGATCATTGGTTGAAAGCTGCGGAAAATGGAATGATGACGGAAGCACCCGTGCGAATTTTTCTGATGGGCCGCAACGAGTGGCAAGACCATGCTGAGTGGCCCGTACGCGGAACCCGTCTTGTGAAGTACTACCTGCAAAGCAAGGGTCGGGCGAACAGTCTGTTTGGAGACGGGACGTTGAGCCCGCAATCGCCGGCTTCTGCCCCGCCTGATCACTTCACCTACAACCCGCTTGATCCTGTGCCGTTCATTATGGAATCCACATACGCGCAGCTCGGCGGGCCCGATGACTACCGCCCGGTCGAGCGGCGCGACGACGTGCTCGTCTATACCTCGGAACGTCTGGAGACCGCAAGCGTGATTTGCGGGCCGGTGCGGGCGCATCTCTCGGCATCTTCTTCGGCTGTGGACACGGACTTTATGGTGAAACTCATCGACGTGTGGCCCAACGGATTTGCGCAGCGATTGACGGATGGCATGGTGCGCGCGCGTTACCGTGAAGGCGGAGATAGGCCCTCCCTGATCGAACCAGGCAAGATTTACGGTTTCGACGTCGATGCGTGGAATACGTGCCAGGAATTCGGCAAAGGTCACCAGATACGTGTGGAAGTCGCCTCAAGCGCCTTCCCGAAATATGACCGCAACCAGAATACAGGAGAGGCGTTGGGAAAGACGGCCAACACCAAGGTTGCCGATCAGACGGTCTACCACGACGCAGAACATGCTTCCTACGTAGCCTTGCCCATGGTGCCGTAGAACGGTCACGTTGGACCCAGGGAAAAAAGTCACGTCTTAGCCATCCATCGGGTAAATGATTCGCTGTATGGCGCGTCGCCGAGAAGGGGCTGCCTAATTGTTTGATGCTAGGGACCTGCGAACAGGCCGGACTTAAGACTGCGCGTCTCTGCGGCAGCGGTGGCGAAACAGAACGAAACAGGAATTCGTAGGAGGTGCTTATGAGCAAGACCGTACTGGGTATCTTGAACGATGAGAATGAAGCGCGCGAGGTAATCCTCGAGCTGAGTGCTGCAGGCTTCAGCGACGCCGACATCGAGGTCATGAGCGACGCAGATTCGATCAACGTCGGAGATATTCCAGGGCCCAAGGCCACAACGGTTTCCGGGTGGGAAAAGAACAAGTCTGGCAGAACGATTGCCGATTTTTTTCGATCATTATACGGCCCGATTGATCAAAATGAGCAGAACACGGGTCAGACACTAAGCTACGCAGAAGATCAGTCCTATTACGTGGAAGCGCTGGAGCGCGGCCGGGTCGTGCTGATCATCCGGGCTTCCGATCAGCAGTCCGCAGACTACGTCTGCAAAATGCTGAATCGTTACGGTGGTGACAACATCTCAACGGATGCCGCACCGCAACAAATTCGCGGCGTGAACACAATTCAGCCGAGCAACGCGAGGAGTCAGGATGCCGAAACGCCTGCGCCACATCTGACGCCCAGCGAGAGGACGGAGGGCTGTGTCGAGAATCGCGGCGTCCGCGTTCACGACTACGGGAATGCGTCGGAAGGCCCAGCCGATCTCCGCGAACCTCAACCGGATCCAGCGTCTGCCCGGCGGAGCCGGGTCGCCAAGCCATAAGCCTCCTCCGTGCGCTATCTCTGTCTAATCTGCGACTACGACGGAACCATCGACCGAGATGGGCGAGTATTGCCGAGCACCGTTGAGGCGCTCAAGCGCGCAGTTCTTCAGGTCGGAAGCTACCGAATTACGCCATCATCGGCCCCAGTACGCGGCCGAAGACCTCGGGACCGACAAAAGCTTCTTGTTTCGTGGCCCTCAAGCAATCCTTGATTTAAAGGCGCGAAATATGAACCTATTTGTTCAGATGGCGCAAGGAGTGGATGATGAGACGTGGGCCCACCATCTCCACAATTCGGATTACTCCCGCTGGTTGCGCGAATCGGTAAAAGATCGCGCAACTGCTGGCGAAGTAGGGGCGATTGAAAAGGCCAAGGATCTCGCGTCGGCCGAAAGCAGGTCCCGCATCATTGAAGCGATCCAAAGACACTACACTACGCTCGCCTTAGAATCCACGCTTCAGTCCGTGGAGATCGCCCTTTCAACGATGAAGAGATTTTCGGGTGAAATCCTCACGGTGTAGAGCTCGTCGAAGTCTTCGCCGAACGTCGGGGCTTGCAGCTTTCGAAAAGTTCCGGTGATGCCCGGCACGGGGATCTTCTGCGTGCCGCCTCGCTGATTGTTTCGCCGAATCGCATCCTTCAGCGAAGTCTGGAAGAAATACCCAATGATTTTAAAGCCAGAAGCACGTGCTGGAACGATATATCGCGAGCGGTCGCTTGGCATCGGATTCGTGTTATCGATAACGAACGGCTGCTTCGCTTGTAGACACGCAGCAAACAGGAATTGTTCCCGCTGCCGACTTAGCAACATGTCCAGGCTGACTCGAACGTGGCTCTCGAAGAAGCGCTCGCGGTAGAAGGAAGTCTTCCCCGATCCCTGAACGCCCACAAAGAGGACCGCTTCCATCGGCGGATCACGAGCCGCGCGGGTCGTCTTCTTGCCGGACGCGCCGCGCGAGTTTCGGCAGCCTAGGAGGTCGCGCCCTGTGGCGCACCGCGCCGGCTCGTTGAATCAAATGATTGAGGAATCCAAATCGAGATACGTTAAGAAGTGCGCAGCCTGTGGTGCAGAATTTAACCCTGTAGACTCGCCCGCGTTCAAGCGTCATTTACCTTGTGCGCATTTGAGGGTCTGTTATTTATATCGGACAAGGAAAACTCATAATGATATAGTCGCATTCATTCATTACTATTAGCGACTTCAGAGAATTCGTAGAATGGATCGCCCGACTTGGATTGAGGAAGCGTTCCTTGCGAGACCCATCGTTCCCTCAACAACGCACCCCTCTAGTGGAACCCGAATCGTTTGGCATACACCGAGTTCATTTTTATGAGGCTTCGGCTTTTCCTGCGAACAGCGTTGGTGATTATTTTTGTCGCGGAATCGAGGCTGACGACAGCCTATTCATAGTTGCAACTCAGGAGCATACGCATCTGGTCAAAAACTACTTGAAGACCCGTGGGGTGCAACCAGACGCGCTGGAACGAGTTGGCTTGTTGACTTGCCTAGACGCGGACTCTGTTCTGGCGATGCTTCGACGTAACGGCTCGGTGAGCGAAGAGAGCCTTGATGATGTTATGAGTTCCCCGCTCATGCGTGCGACCCGTCGTTCACCGCACGGACGGGTACGCGTGTTCGGGGAGATGGTAAACCTAGCTGCAAATGACGGCGACTACGTTACATCCATGCAACTCGAACGCCTTTGGAACAGAAAGGCGGCAGATTCACTACGTCTTTATTGTGCCTATTCCACTGGATGTTTCGGGGACGAAGCTTCATCGAGCGTGATGTGTGATGTGTGCGACTTGCATGACGAAATCGTACCGTTCACGCCCGTTCTCCATCCGAGAGGTTTCCTGGCGCTGCTGCTTCAGCGGTCTCATGCTTTGCAAGCGGAAATCGAAAAGCGGAAGGCCGTCGAGAACACATCTCGTTGTTGGGAGGTTGAGTATTCCCAATTGTTCGATGCGCACGTGATTCACTTGCGCGATTGCATTGAGCGTGACCTTCGGTTACAGGTCCCAGGCCAGCAACTCCCAAAAGTCTATGATGCCCTGGATCGCATCGTGGAGCAGGCTTTACGGGAAATCCTTGTCGTTGGCGCTAAGGCCCTTGCATCGAGACGGCTCGCCACCGAGGGGAGCGCTGAATGGCACAAGCGCACGGGCGAAATCCTGGCTTGCGGCAAATTGACCGCTCTCTTCGACAGGTTGCAAAGATTCGTCCGCCGAACTAAGTGAGAGAGGCCACGCGTGGCCCAGCAGCTTACGCCGCCCTTGCCTGTAGCTTCTGGCGGCAGGTCGAACAACGAGGAAGCCCCCCGCGCAACACAACATCTAATGGCTTGCCACAAAAGGGGCAAGTGGGCGACCAATGACTACCGCACTCCGGACATTCCTTTACTATCGTCCCTGAGCGACCCGAGATACGCCTGAATTCTCGGAGGTCAAGAACCATGTGGCATTTTGGATTCTCGCAGACTAGGTAGGATTCCATGCGCGTACCCCCCGGGCATTCAACTGCCCTGTGCGGCGCGGTTTTATTGAGAACGTCAACTAGCGACCTGGCAGTTGACGAGAAGTAGAATACAGAACCCTTCCTTTTGCCGATCTATTCTTGCGCTTTTGGCTCAGTTCTTTCGAATACTTTAGAGTTACAGGTAATCACGGCGGTATTCGCTGGGACTCACGCCCATGACCCGGCGAAAGGCCCGCGCAAAGTTGTTTTGATGGTCAAATCCAACCTGCAAGCCTACGTCAAGTACACTTCGCGTAGGATCGCACAGCAATCCTTTGGAACGCTCGATCCTCTGATTGAGAAGATATCTGTGGGGACTAAGGCCGGTGCTCTGTCTGAATAGCACGGCAAAATAGTACAAACTCATGTTCGCAACGCTGGCAAGCTCGACGAGTGTAATCTTCTTTCCTAGATTGGCGTCGATATATTCTAGCACCCGCTTTAATCGCGCCACAGGCATGCCGCCCCGGCGTGGAGCACTCTTTAACTTAGAAACTGTGTAGCGCGTCACCAGGCGAATACATGCGGCGTTGACCAGTAGCTCGCCCACCAAAGCATCCGCGGCTGGTCCATCTTCGGCGACTGCCTCAAGCCCGCGCAGTATGTGCACCAGTTGATCGTCCTTGAGGTTGAACCGCGGTGCCAGTTCAATTCGTCCCCCGCACATGAGCGGACCAATGTGACGTTCGAGTTGCGAATTCCCGAACGAGAGCAGCACGCCCCCATGGGGTCCTCGAAAAGAGGACGTATGAGGCATAGATTGCGGGACGATCCACAAGTGGCCGGCACGCACCCACCCGTTGAATTGTTGTCCTGGCACCCGCCACGCAGCCCGCACGGGTTCCCCTTTATACAGATACAGGGTGTGGGTCAACTGCTCCCGTTCACCATAGTTCTCCGCTCGAGCGCTGAAGTGCTTTTCCAGGATGATTTCATCGCCGACGTAAGCTGATGAAAGCAGGGGGAGTCGAGGAGCCGCAGGCACTCGCCTACCGTTCTCATAGACTTCAATGCGGCGCTGGAGGGAGGGCGACATCGCGAATCGTGTCGGTATCGTTATTGAAATAGGGACCCGAGAAATTGCAGTGATTATATACCCTAATCGCCAACTAATGTATCGGCTATCTCATTAGAATCGTAACGTGCAGAGAGCCGAGGTAGCCTGCGGTCACGTCGAACGGGATGTCGCTGGTTTGGCCTGATATCCTATTTCATATGGCTAGTGTTGCTTCCAAGACGATCGGGAATCGTTCGGCGCTGCTCCGGGTCGTTTGCGAACAGTCCCGCTGATGCTCTTGAACTGGAAGACGCGGCGCGGCCGCCAGCCAGCGAAGTTGCTGAGTTTGTGGACCGCGTTCCTGAGGGAAAGCAGCGAGATGATCGACTTGTTCTGGATCATCGCCGACTCCCGAGTCGGAGGTTGCGATAGCAGCGTAAGTAGTGTGAAATAATGGAGTTGCCAAGGATGCGCCCGTAGCTCAGTTGGATAGAGCGTCTGCCTTCTAAGGAGTCGCTACTTCAATCTAAGTCGTTGCTTCGGTTGCGCTTATGAGTTACGGGCTGCCCTTGTGCTGCTCCAAAGTTGGTCCAAATATTGCGAACAGGAAGATTTCCTGACAGATGTTTTCCCCCGGCTTTCGTGCACTCTACATCGTTTCAGCGGTTTTGTTCCTAATCCCATGGTCGCTCTTGTTCTCTGCTTGGTTAGCCTTCAATCGAGCTAAGGTCGCTGCGCCCCTTTCAATCTGGAGACGTTACCTCGTGTACGTGGCGCTGTTAGCGGCATCTGTTTCAACGGTATCAAATATGGCGTGGAACGCTTCTTGGCTCAAGCATGGCGGTAGTCCGCACGGCATGGGAGCAGGACCCGGCCTTTGGCAAGGTCTCGGACCATTTTTAGTTTGGTCGTTCGTCGCTGTTACGGTCCTGAGTCTTTTCGGAAAGGGAAAGGTCCGGGTCTTGATGATCGGTTGGTCCCTATCAATGTGGGTAGTATTTCAGTTAATTTTCGTACTTCAATTCGACTAGCGTTTCGATCTCTCTGTTCCCGCTTTCTGGGTTCCGGACATTCTTGCGCGATTTGTTTTCGCGATCGACTTTAGTCGCAAATCAAGGCGCGAAGCTGCGGCACTAAAAAACAAAAGGCGAGGCCCTTGACTGGGAACCTCACCAAAGAGCGCGCCGAATCGAAGCAGAGAGTTAGAAAAACAGGGCTGGAGAAACATTAAATCGTTTGCTCAATTTCTCGATGTGGGTTTTGTTGAGATCACGTTTCTTATGTAAAACTTCGGATACGATGCTTTCAGAGCCAAAGATTGGAACCAGATCTTTCTGACGCAGATCATTCGCATCCATCAACGTGCGGAGGACTTCGACCGGAGAAGCATCAGGAATAGAGTGGTGCTCTTCTTCGTATGCTTCGATTAGGGTCATCAAGACTTCGGCATACTTCTCTTCTTCAGTTGTTGGCTTTTCTTTGCTTGCCAACTTGTCCAAGACGCTTAGGTACTGTTCATGTTGACGCTCGGATGTGATCGGTGTTGGCGAGGCAACTTCGAGTGCGTATTTTTCGGGTACTGCGACCATCATTTCTGCCACTCCTTCTCGTCGTATTCGGCGTGACTCAGAATGCATCGGATGTAAACCATTCTCCATCTGTATTTGATAGTAGCAATCAGCCTACATCTATTATGGCTTATATCGAAAACAACGAATCGCCCGACAACATCTGAATTTCTCCAACTGTTCCGAACCTCAGCAAAGTTTTTCCAATCCGCGTTCTTCGCGATCTTGTACCACGCGTTTAGCGATGCGCCCCATTCGCCGTGCTTGGCGGTCGCTTCTCTAATCGCCCTCCGGCTGACGATCCGCATCAAGAAAATCTTCGCATTTTGCGAAGTTTGAGTCAAGCGGAAAATGATGTTTCATTTGGCAGATTGTAATCAATGATGAGAAGCAAGCGCGTTCAGCAAGACATCTGGATGGGGCAAGCGCCTGAGACGATGTTGGTGACGTAGGCGGAAGCTGAGTCAATGGGTGTCTGATTCTCTGTTCCGCCCGTTCCAATTGCTCCAAGTTGCTCCAAGGTTTCGGAAGAATCGGCTGCCGAATCGGTTTTGCAACTTTAGTAGAATCAATGTGTAGCCAAGGACGGGCGCATAGTTCACTTGAATAGAGCGTCTGCCCTCTTGGCAGACGGTAAACGCGCCAAAATCGTACTCTTCCTTGCGATAAATGATTTAGAATCAACATAGCCAATGCGCCCGTAGCTCAGTTGGATAGAGCGTCTGCCTTCTAAGCAGAGGGTCGCCAGTTCGAGTCTGGCCGGGCGCGCCATTTTTTCAGGGGGACTTACAAACATATCCCAGCCAAGCTTTTTCCGCGCTGTAGCGGGCAAATCATTTTCGGTCTGCCCTGCCGAGCCAGTAAACTCCTTGTACGTGTACAAGTGAACCGAACTGCTGACGCGAACCTCCGCTCGTTTCCAAGAATAGAGGCTGCATTCATCGAGCCGATGGAATGCCTCGCTGTCGCGAAATTGTCGATCAGATTCCGAAGTCGACGCCCAGTGCGAAGCGTTTCCACGACGCCCTACTTTGCTTCTGCGACTTCGCTCACGTTCAGGTTTTCGCAAAAACCTTAAGCAACCATAGACTCTATGCGATTCTGCATCTTGCGGAACCGTGGCCTTCATCGGGGAAGAGGGTGTACTCGACCGGGTCACCGCCGTCTTGCCGCTAGAAAATCTCTCGCGACCTGGAGCAAGAGTATTTCTCCGCTGGAATGACCGACGCGTCGGGTGCAGTCGCACGTCGGTGATGCGTTACAAAGGAACGAAAAAAGATTGCTAGAGAGCTGAACGTGGTCGGCGTAATCGAGGGATCGGTACTGCGCTCAGGCAATCGGGTACGCTCGAATGCGAATGACGACGTTCACGAAGTCACCGATATTGGTCTTAATGGCCCGGTAGGGCAGGTCTACGCCGCTCTGCGGCGCGCAACGGGTAAGGCGTGCAAGGCGTTGTTTCGCCGTAAAGCGCCGTGGTCGACTGGTGCTCGGACCCGGCGGATCTCCCCACCCTGGCCCCGTAAAGGATTTTCTTTTTGATCATAGGCGCCTCAGAAGGAGGCAGATCCCAGGCAAATAACCTAAGTCACCAGATCCAGAAGCACTACAGACCTAAATTTTGTACGAAACCTTGTTATGTTGTTTATTATGAGGCACTTGAGGTTATTGTCCGTATTGCGTCTCAACCCATAAGAAGCGAGTCAGTATCCACCTGTTCGCTCCAGCTCGAGGGGGCCACGAATGTTTTGCGAACTTACTCGCCCAAAACCGATCATCCAAAACGCGGCCGCGTCGTTGGTCAAACTGTCGATGCTTTAGCAATCAGATTTGCCAACATTACGATTCTCAAATGTTGAGTATCAAAACGGTAGTCTAAGCACCCTATGCTTACGTGTTTTTTTCAGTTTGAATAGATCGGTGTGCTACTTGATAACGAACTAGTACCCCGGCATGACCAAAACGGGACAGAAACGTGTAATCGCATTAGATACTCTATCGCCGAGTTAACTTAGCATTGTTGTCCAGGTGACTGACCATGTCTTCCGGTCCGGAACCCAGCTTGGAGCAGGTCGTAGCGCCTTCTGCTCTTGACATTCCTGAGCTGAGACGAAATCTGGTGCGAATCCTGTTTGTTCATCGGTTTACTGGGGATGTCGAACGCTGTTTGCATGAAGTCAGGAGGATGCATTTCACGGCCACCGCCGAGTTGGTGTCGACTCCGCAGGAGTGCGTCGAGAAACTTCGGTCGGAGGTCTATGACATTGTAGTAGCCGAGTATCCTGGTTCGGGCTGGCAAGAAGCTCGACCTTTCGACCTTCTGCACCAGTTGAGGAAGGATGTTCCCCTAATTTTCGTGGGTCATGATTTGAAACGCGAGACCTCCGCGGATCTCATCCTGAAGGGCGCCGCTGATTGCATTGAAACCGATAACCTTGGTCATCTGCCCGTGGCGATTCATCGAGCTCTCGATGAGAAAGTCTTACGCGATCAACGGGATCGCGCCGAAAGGGATCTGCGGCGATCGGAAGCCCACTATCGTGCGCTTGTAGGAAATCTGAACTACGGAATCTGCCGCTGCGGTCTTGACGGTGCCTTTTTGGAAGTTAACGAAGCAATGGTACGGATGCTCGGGTATGCATCGAGAGAGGAACTTTTGGGCTTGGGCCTTGCGCGTGACATTATTCAAAATCCTGACAAGCGAGCACATTTACTGGGCAAATCCGGCTCGGAGACTCTTGTTGACCCAATCGAAATCGAATGGACGCGGCAAGACCAGGCGGCTCTAAAGGTCCGGCTCAGCGGACGGGAGGTGCTTAGCGATCAGGGCGAGTTAGAGGCATACGAGATAATTGCAGAAGACATTACTAGGCAGCGAGATTTAGAGGATCATCTACGCCGACAAGCCGCCAGCGATCCGCTTACTGGTCTGTCAAATTATCGTCATTTCGTAGATGTGCTCGATTCGGAAATCAGGCGCAGCAGGCGCACAGATCGAAAGTTTGCCTTGTTGTTCTTCGATATGGATGGATTGAAGCTAATTAATGACCGTTATGGACACATAGTAGGGAGCCAAGCGCTTTGTCGACTGGCGGATGTTTTGTGCTCCTGCTGCCGGGACATCGATACTGCCGCCCGTTTCGGCGGCGACGAATTTGCCCTGGTATTGCCGGAGGCGAACGCAAAAACGGCCAATCTGGTAGCACAGCGTATCCGCGAGAGTGTTGCCAATGACGGGAAAGGACCTGCGCTTTCCATCAGCGTCGGTGTTGCGATCTATCCCCGAGACGGTCGTACGATTGAAAGCCTCTTGTGCGCAGCGGATTCGGCAGTTTATTCGATGAAGCGGCAAAAACAATCGGGTGCGCGACGTCTCCGTTGAACGCTAGCGGATCGTATAGACATGAAACCATATTCGACCTCAAAGAGAATGAAAAGCCTAGGAGGCGTCTCCGATGAATATTGATTCACCCGTTAGGGATTCGCAAGTCACAGATTTCAGACCCCATGTCCTCATCGTGGATGATGACGAGCTTATCCGAGGACTGTGTAGCGAAATTGTTCAATCCTGCGGGATGGCTGTGAGGACAGCCGGTACAACCGAGGCGGCCATTGACTTCCTTTCGCAAGAAAAGTTCGATTTAGTAGTAACGGACATTCGCGTCCCGGCGCTCGGCGGATTGGAGCTCATCAAACGGATACACGCTCTTGCGCATGGAGTTGGCGTGGTGGTTCTAACAGGACATGGAACGATCGATATGGCCGTTGAGGCTATCTATTCCGGAGTTCTCGACTACATAACAAAACCGTTCACGGTCGAAATGTTCGAACAAAGGATCAGGAAGGCTGGTGCGGTCGCGGAGTGCAATCGCCGCCGTCAACCGATTCAAAAGACCGCGTCGGCTCCAACTGAGAAGCTAATAGGCAACACGCCCGCGATTAGTCAGCTGCGATCACAAATATTAAAGATAAGCAACCACGACTATCCGGTCTTGATCCTTGGGGAGACCGGCACTGGGAAAGAAGTGGTTGCGCGAGCTATTCATTGTTCGGGTTCGCGTGCCGGTGGCCCGTTTGTCCCGGTAGATTGCGGGGCGCTGACGCCAACCCTTATTGAGTCCGAATTGTTCGGTCACGAACGAGGGGCATTTACCGGTGCAATCCATACGAAAATTGGGCTTTTTGAAGCCGCGCACATGGGCACCCTGTTCTTGGATGAGATCGGTGACCTTCCAAAGGAACTTCAGAGCAAACTCTTACGCGTGTTGCAGGAGCGAGAAGTTCGCCGCTTAGGCTCAACCGCGCTCAAACACGTCGACATTAGAGTTATCGCTGCTACCAACCGGAACCTAGAGGCCGAAGTGAAAGGGGGCAATTTCAGGGAAGACTTGTTTTATAGACTTAACGTTGTACAGATTACTCTGACTCCGCTGCGCGAGAGAATGGCTGACCTTCCACTTCTAATTGGTGCGTTTCTTCAAAAGTTCGGGGGCGACGCGACCCAGGATTCCCGCATATCGCCTAACGTGTGGCCCAGACTATCGGGCTATCATTGGCCCGGAAACGTTCGGGAACTAGAAAACGTCATCGAGCGCGGGCTGGCATTGGGTTCAGGCTCTGTACTCCATGAGGATGATGTTGTTGTCGGCCCCGAGAGGGAAGACACTGGGGTCTCGACACTGCCCGAGGACACGCTTTGCTTGGACGCAATTGAAAGGAAGGCGATCTTGCGGGCACTGCGTGAAACAAATGGAAACAAACTGACTGCAGCCCAATTGCTTGGCATCGGTAAAACAACACTTTACCGAAAACTGAAGGAATACGAGTCCAATCAATCGAAATCACAAACCCGTCAGAATTCGTAAGAAGAAGGCTGCAACATGGAGATTCGACGCATGGCCGAAAACGTTGAAGGCATCTGCTGGTGGCTCAACCCCCAAACACTCGCAGCAGTGTATGTCAGCCCAGCTTTTGATGCCCTATGCGAACGTGTGGTTGACCGTCTAGATGTGATGGCCTACCGAACCCACATTCATCCAGCGGATGCCGAGAGAGTTTTACGAGCGCTGAGAGAATTGAAACTGACAACGCACGTGGACCAGGAATTTCGTGTTGTATCTTCGAGCGGCGCTGTGAAATGGGTGCTTGCCAATGTATCCAGTAGAAGAAATCCGGATGGTCAGTTCATGACGATCGTAGACATGATCGTTGATACTAGCACGCGGAAGAAGATGGAAGAACTCCTTCAACAAAGCGACGACCGCGATCCCGCCCAACATGGCCGCGACCTCATTTGTGTTCACAATTTAGACGGCACATTAGTTTCATTCAACGGCCGCGCCGCGCAGAATCTCGGTTACTCGCACGACGAGATTCGGAATATTACGATGAGGCAGTTTATTCCGACGGAGGAGTACGATGCATTTGACAATTACCTCTCGCGAATCCGCGTTAGAGGTACCGCCTCGGGACTAATGTGCATGGTTACAAAAACCGGCCAACGCAGAATCTGGGAATATTACAACACGCTTCGCACACACGGCGTCATAGAACCTATCGTTCGTGGTCTAGCTTATGACGTTACAGACCAAAAGCGCACCGAAGAGGCACTCCGAATATCGGAGAAGAACTTTTCACAGGCATTCATGAGCAGTCCACTGGCCATCGCTATCACAACACTTGATGATGGAGAATTCGTTGACGTTAATGAGGTATTTGAAAGGCAAACGGGCTTCCGTCGAAGCGAAATCATAGGCAAAAACGTTTCCAAGCTCGACGTTTGGATTGATGCCGGGCAGCAATCGTACATTCTGGCGGAAATTAGGGCCAGCGGCCGCATACGAAGCCAGGAAGTCCAGTTTCGCAGTAAGTCGGGCGCAGTTCAAACGAAGTTGTACTCGGCAGATCCAATTGAGATGAGAGGTCAACATTGTCTTCTCGCCGTGTTAGAGGACATCACGCAGCGCAAAATGGCGGAAGAGACACTGAAGCAATTGGAAGCGAGCTATCGGTCTCTGTTTTTGAATAGTCCTTGCGGTATGTATCGTGTCGCTCTCGACGGTACCTTCCTTTTCGTTAATAATGCTCTTGTTGAATTGTTAGGTTACGATTCCACTGACGAACTGTTGTCGAGAAACCTTGAGGAAGACATATACGCGATCCCCCAGGAGCGATATCACATCCTTGATAACCTGCAGCAACTGAATCCGTTGAAAAGCGTCGAGGTTCATTGGCGAAGAAAGGACGGCGCGCTAATCCTTGTTCGCGCACACGCTAGAGGGTGGGTCAGTAATCAGTTGGGCCAGGTTATCGGCCTTGAGACGATGGTCGAGGATATTACTCAACAGCGGACTCTTGAGGAGCGACTGCGGCAGATGCAGAAAATGGAATCTCTCGCCTTGCTCGCGGGAGGAGTAGCACACGACTTCAACAACATTTTGACCGCAGTACTTGGCTATGGTCAATTAGCTCTGAATACTTTGAATCGAACCAAAGCAGAAGCTCAAATAAGTATTGTAAGCGCGCGTCGCGAATTCGATTTGGGGACTCTGGATAAGACGAGGGCTCAACTACAGCACATTGTTGACGCTGCTTCCCACGGACAGGCATTGACAGCACAACTTCTAGCATTCAGTCGTGACGAGTCGCTTCCGATCTACCCCCTGAACCTCGATGCAGAAATTAAAAATATAAGTGAAATGATTAGACGACTGATCGGCGAACACATTCGGGTTCACATATACCTCGGGTGTGATTCTCAGGCAATCCTTGGTGAAACAGGAGGCTTCAGTCAGGTGATCCTAAATCTTTGCGTGAACGCGAGAGACGCGATGCCCAAAGGAGGTCGGCTGACCGTTCGGACCTTCTCCGTTAGCGTCAAGCTGCCTTGTGAAGAGCACGCGGGAATACCGCACGGCAGCTACGTCGTTTTGGAGGTTGCTGACACTGGGTGCGGGATGTACCAGAACGTCCAAGAACACATCTTCGAGCCATTTTTCACGACCAAGCCAACCGGGGGAGGAACCGGCTTGGGTTTATACACTGTGTACGCAATTGTGCATCGATGCGGTGGGCATATACGTATGCAAAGCGAGCCCGGTCGCGGATCAACGTTCTGGCTCTACCTACCAGTTGTGGACTCCTTACCGGTACGGTTCCAATCTGTGCCCAATGGCCGTAACGAGAACCTAGGCAATGGCACAGTTATGGTGGTCGAAGATGATGATCGTGTCAGAGAAATAGTTGCGGCGCAGCTTGAAAGCTTTGGCTTTCACGTGTTGTGTGAAGCCAATGCAACCGCAGCGGTTCAGCACTATGATCAACTAAAAGAAGATATCGAGTTCCTTGTAACGGACGTTGTGATGCCGGGACTAGACGGTCGTGCCCTTGCCAGGAAGTTGACGGAAAGACAGCCAAACCTAAGAGTCCTATACATCACTGGCTGGGCGCCAGCGGACCTTTCGGCCCCATGGGTGCTCGGTCAAGGTGCCGAACTTCTTCGTAAGCCCTTCAATGAGGGCTCATTTAGCTCCGCAGTGCAGAAACTTTTGTGCCATTCTAAACCGATCGTACGCGACGCTAAATTGCTCGCTTTCGCAGCTGAGACTTAAGTTAAAGCATGAAACTAGCATCACGATATATATGAAAATACTCGATAAGTTAAGCCACGCTAGATCGCAAGAAAAGCTCAAGGGGAAGTTGTGCTTTGACATTCGGGTTCTTGATGCGGCAGGAATAGGACGAAAAGTGGCCACGTATTCCGAGTCGAAGAAAATCTACTCGCAAGGTGACGAGGCCACGAGTGTGATGTATATCCAAAAGGGCGGTGTAAAGCTTTCCGTTGTTAACAACGTCGATAAAGAAGTAATAATGGCAATACTGGGCCGCGGTGACTTCTTTGGTGAGGGGTGTCTGGCAGGACAGCGCACTCGCATCGGAACGGCCACAACCTTCACGCCGACGTCCATACTCATGGTTGAAAAAAGCGAGATGAAGCGAGCGCTCCATTCTGACCAATCGCTCTCCGACCAGTTTATGTTGTATGTGCTTGCACGCAATATTCGGATCGAACAGGATTTGATCGATCAGCTTTTTAATTCCAGCGAGAAGCGCCTCGCTCGGACTCTTTTGCTCCTCGCTCGCTATAACGAAGACTCGCAACCTCACAAGATGCTTCCTAACGTATCCCAGCAGATGCTAGCGGGAATGATTGGCACTACTCGCTCCCGGGTAAGTTATTTCATGAATAAATTCAGAAAACTGGGTTTCATTCAGTATGATCATGGACTTCAAATTGACAGTTCCCTCCTGAGTGTCGTCCTGCATGAATAAGCATAAGTGCACACATCGCTGGAACCAGCACTTCCCTTGAAGAGGAATTATGAGAACTATGCCTCTCGGTGGTCGATTGCAAATTCTTCGGGAAGCAAAGAATCTCTCGCTGGTGGGCCTCGAGGAGAGCACCGGTACATTGCTACGGGATTTGTTACAAATCGAGTCTGGGAATATGGCCCCAACGGCGCAAACTCTCAAGGGGTGGGCTGTTGCGCCCGCGATTCCAGTAAGGCAGCTGATTTGCGATAAGGGTATATCAACACCTCTTCCCAGCGTGTCCAAACGACTCAGCGCGGGCGAAATTGCCTGGAGGAGTTCCCCCAAGCAGCTATCCTTGGTATTCCAGATTCACCGATTCCTCTTCTGGATCCGAGGAATATATCGGAATATCTTGTTCCTTTCGCAAACCAACCCATTTCATCGAAGCGTAGAGCCGACAAACCACAGAAGAATAGGAACAAGTAGCTCCTCGTACAGCGACCTGTTCCAAACCGAATGGCCCCGCCCGCACCCTGCAAACATAGTCGTTGCTACCCTCGGCTGCAAATCGGCACGAAAGAGACACACGCCTCGCGATACTGGGAAACCGTCTCTACCCTCGGCGAAAAGAAATTAGAGAGCCTTATAATAAAAGAGTAAAATAGTGTATATGTTTAGTTAGGAGGAAAGGACGATCTATGAACAGGTGCCGTCGCGCCTGTTTGTTTCCAGACTTACTATAAGAGAATGCACCAGCGGGTACTCAAATGGCCAAATGGTTGCTGGTTTGCCCCCATTGCAATCACAAATTCGCTCACACCAAGATTAACGACAAGGCTGTTGAGGAAGCCTACCGCCATTCATATGGAGCGGACGCCAAGCCAAACATTCCGGAAAAAAGCCTGACCTGCCCGTTTTGCCAAACGGAATTTCTTTATGGTCGGTTTCATCTGATCTGCGAAGACGACTCGGACCAACCCGCGAAGGGCAAGGGCGCCTGAAGAGCGGCTCGACGTTGTACGCGCCCGCCTCAGTGTTTACTTTTCATGTATATCCGCAACTCTTAGGCTCGGCGCAAGCGTTCGTTTCTGGCCGCCTTGTCTCGAAGGGATGCAACTGCTAGGGGAGCTGCTATTTTGACGGCGGGTTAGTCTCGCTGGTGAAAACGTCGTCCGTTTCAGCCCTGGCGATGGCGAGATCCAAACAGGACAGCAACACAGCTGGTTTAGGCACTTGCACTTTCAAATAAGACTTAGTACGCTACCGTACGCATGCTGTTCTCCAGACTTTTGGCTGTCGCCAAGCTCAGAGGTGACGATGCCTAAAACGCATTCTCATATCCAGTTGCGAGATCATCATTGCGACCCGACGCTTTTTCCAAGACCCGGCTTAGGGCCCGCGGGCGAAGTTCTCGAAGGGCCGAACCTTCCCTTTATTCAGTCTAAGCACAACGGCACCGTCAGTCCCCAGGTCGGTCTCGAATCGGCCCGAATATCGGGAAGAGTGGTGGAGTTCGTGGGAAAACAAGAAGTCTTCTGCCAAGGAGACGCTGCGGATAGCGTCATGTACATTCAGAAAGGAAGCGTGAAGTTGACCGTGGTGAATGAGACCGGCAAAGAAGCCGTCGTGGCGATTTTTGGCCCGGGTGATTTTTTTGGAGAGGGAGGAATGGTGGGCCAGGCGGTTCGCATGGGGACGGCCAAGGCACTTTTACCGACGACCATAGTCATGGTAGAAAAAGACAAGATGATGAGCATGCTTCATGCGGAACACGAACTGTCCGACCGCTTCATTACGTGCATGTTGGCGAGAAATAACCGAATTGAGGCGGATCTAATTGATCAACGCTCTAACTCGATTGAGAAGCGACTGGCTCGTACCCTTCTCCTACTTGCTCGCTATGGAGGAGAGGACCGGCACGAGGCAACAATTCAGAAGATTTCTCAGACGACGCTGGCGGAAATGATCGGCACTACACGACCCCGGGTGAATTTGTTCATGAACAAGTTTAGGAAGCTAGGTTTCATTGAGTACCACGGCGAAATCAAAATTAACAAGTCCCTTCTGACTGTCGTCCTGCACGAGTAAGCGCAACAGCGCGCGTGGTAGTGTGTGCATTATTCCGGCCGATGAAAGCACTGACAGAATGTCGTTGGAGCATCGACAGAACCGCCTAGAGACATTGATCTCGCCGGAAAAGATCCAACAATGCCAGACAAAGAGTGGATCAAAACACTTGCAGACGGCAGAAACGTGAAATTCATCTACCAATAACTGCCTGTGGACGGGGCGTCTATCATCGCGCAGCTGTTATTAAAAGAGTCAGGCCGCGAACCGCTGCGCGCCAAGTGCAAAACAGTCAGATTGAATACGGGTTCAGGACACGTTTGGAGCCTGGTGACGGCCCACTCTGGTCCTATTCCGGCTATATCCCAATTTTTGCCATGTCCGTAAATGTCTCAAGTTTCCGACTCCTAAGTGTCTGCCCTCGCAGGGGTTGGCGGGTTATGGCTATTGCGGATTCCGGACGATGCCCATCAGCGTTCCGGGATGATGCCGATCACTATTCCGTTTTGATCCCGATCAGCATTCCGTTGTGATGGCGATCAGTGTTCCGTTCTGATGGCGATCACTTATCGCCAGGGCCCGGAACGGTGATCGCGATGCCCCGGAAAGATTTGCACAGGGTGGAGTGGCGTTGGACATCACAGAAGGCAAACTGTTCCCCGAAGGCAACTTAGGGAGAGACAGCGTGCCGACCAGGAGATTGTCCATGCGCAAGATCAAAGAAGTTCTGCGTTTACGCTTCGAACTCAAAATGGGGCAACGGGAGATCGCCCGGGCTTGTTCGATCAGCCAGAGCACCGTCCATGAATACCTGAAAGCAGCGACGGCGGCGGGAGTGAGTTGGCCACTGCCGGAAGGTGGGGAGGAGAGTCGACTCGAGGCCGTGCTGTTCGGGAAGACTCCCACCCGCCGAACGGAAGCCTCAGCGCGTCGTTCCCGATTTTCGTTCCTTGCAAGATCAGCTGCAGCGTCACCAGCATTTAACGCTACAGTTGGCCTGGGAAGAATACCGGCAAGCGAACCCCGAGGGCTATCGCTACAGCTGGTTCTGCAAACTCTACCAACGATGGCGTCGGAAGCAGGATGTGGTTCTACGCCAGGAGTACAAAGCCGGCGAGAAGGGGTTCGTGGACTGGGCCGGAGCGACGCTCCCAGTGCACGATCCGATCACCGGAGCGATCTGGCAAGCATCCCTATTCGTAATGGTGCTGGGAGCGAGTTCCTTCACTTACGCCGAAGCTAGACGAGATCAGCAACTGACCGCTTGGATCAGCGCGCATATCCACGCGTTCGAATATTTTGGGGGAGTACCGACCCAGCGGCCGTCCGAGCTGATACTGGGCTGTTGCCCTCCTCGATCGCTCGGAACACCGGAGCTGCTGGCGGAAACTAGGCTGGCGGAGGTCGTGAAAGTGTCAGAGGGAAAACCCGCCGAGCACGAGGTCAGATAGATTTGGTTGGGTATGGCCACACCGATGACCACATCGGTTGCGGCCGAAACAAAGGCCGAATTGCAAGTCTTGCTGGCAAAAGTGAATCCCGATGCGGCGCCGTTGGGTTCCCCACCGCCCTGCGTCACGGAAGCGAGCACGGTGGCGGGAGTGCACATCGGGGGAGAAATGGCCGTCAAGCAAGTGTCTCGCACAAAAGCCTGCTGAAAAGTGGTATTCGGCGTAACGAGATTGGTCGCGGCAGACAGGAAGCCAATGAACCGGCCGGCGGGAGGTATTCCGGAGCCGGACGGAGGCAAGAAAACTTGAGCGCCGATCGTTGGCATAGCCCTCCCAGAGCATTGCCTTCCGTCGGGCTGCCGGCGGTGCCACCGGTGACGGAGGAAACGAGCAAGGTCAACGGTGTGCAGCTGTCGGTGCCGATGCAAGTGTCGCGCACGTATCCCTGCGGAAACTTTGTGTTCGGGTTAATCAGGTTGGTAGCTTCCGATGCAAAGACGACAAAACGTCCGTTAAAGTTCAATACCGGGTCATGGCTCGCCCCGTTGGGGACGGCGCCGTTCGCACCAGTCGAGATCATCCGCACACTACCGGCGGGACCAGGGTTAATGGCAAACCCGACAGCATTCGAGATAGGAGTACCGTTGGGATCGAGAACTGTAACCTGCACCGTGCCGGGAATCGCGATATTGGCAGCCGAAACCTGGAGTGTAACTTGCGAGGCACTGACAAACGTCGCGGGGCCTCCAACGAATCCTGGATCGCCGGGATTCGTCCACCTTACGTTCGCACCGGAGATGAAGTTGATGCCGTTCACGGTGAGCGCGAAACCAGCACCACCGGCCGTTGTGTTCGCGGGGGAAATCGAAGAGATCGCAGGAGCTGAGCTTATAGTAGGCGGTGGATTCTGACTGAGCGATGAACGGCCGCCGTTGCAAGCTGACATTCCTAACACCATGAAGCAAAGCATGCGTCGCAAACTCATGGTGGCCTTCGCGGTTGGCAGGTTGGTGTCTCGGCGTTAGTAAATGACTTCAGGCTCGCGGATAACTCTTTCAAGCTACCGCAGGAGGGTCGACGAGGGTGTCACAGAATAGTCAAATGGTCGTCACCTCGCGCCTCGGTATTTTTCGTGCAGTCGAAATTGTGCGAGCCCGGCCCGCCTTGTAGCGGAACCTATCGTCGGCACACCTGAGGATTGACCCACTTCGGAGGATGTTGTTCTGGGCGTCCTGCCGTGGCTGGGTAGAAAAGGGTTACTCATGAGGGGCAACTGGCCGCACGAGCAGTCGCGCACGGCGAAGCTGCGTGGGAGATTGGCTAGATGGAGGGATTTCAGATGCCGAGAAAAGAGTGGGACCCAACGCTTATCGTGGACTACATAGTGGACAGCGACGATGCCATGCGGTCTTTCACAATTAACGTGCCGGCAGACATTGATATGTCAAGAACCGAGGACCGTGAACTCGTTCAGTTGCTGTCACTTCACGTGGCGGCTGGTTCGTTGTATGAAGCGCAACCGGGCGTTTTCAAATACACGCCGGAGGGCTTTGCGATGCTAAAAGAAGAGGCGAGGAGTTCGAGGCAGGCCCGACTGGAGAAAGAGCGAATGAGCCGGAACTGACGGTAAACCGGGCGGGTTGAGCCAAGAGGAGCACGGTGTCAATTGCGCGGATGACCCAAGTAGGCCCCACCGCTCCTAGCGACTTGCTTCCATCCAACCGTCAGGCCTGGCAGAGCTCAAAGCTACTCTGTTCAGTGCAGAGACCTTCACTCAACCGCGATCTGCCTTGGGCTATCCGCGACAATTTCCGGTGCGCCGCGATATTCCGTGATTTTGCAGGTGACGCAGATATGCTTGCTCTTGTAATCGCGCTCTGGAGTTCCGAACTTGCTTCGATTCTCACCCCAGATCGGGATCGTGAAAACTTGCTTCGGATAAGGTCATCAAGATTGAGAAATGTGGGCTCACCCTTGGCGGACGAGGCGTATCGGCCGCCGACTACACTGCCGCATACTGTCGCGGTTTCCCCAATGTGATTTTTCGCGTCGGGGGCCGCGAGTCTCTTTTATTCCCCCGGCGTCGGCACGGCAGGTCACCGCATCGCCGCCGCCGAGAAAGTTTTGATAAAAGTTCTCAAACGACTTCTAAGCGGGGAGTCGCCGGTAAGTAGCCCAATCGAACCTGCCGTGAAGGCTTGGCCCTATTTAGTGCCAGTGCAACAAAGCATCCCCTACCGGACCGATGTCGAGTGACAATTGCCGTTCCGGTCGAACGCAATCCAAAACCGTATTCGCTTGATACAGGTCTTGCACTGGTGTCCGGTACGGAGGGTCGGCTGCACCAATCTGCAGAAATATCGGCCCCGCCTTCATATTCTCAAGCGTCGTCACGCCATCTTTGGTCCACAGTGATTGATTCTCGCCGTTCACCAATATATCGTAAGCCCTCGAAAATGCCTTCTTCGCCGTGTATTGCACGCGAATACTGATCGTGCAAGCGCCACCCCCAGAAGCAGCAACGCGGTCCGCCTTCGCCACCTGCACTTGCGCCAACATCTGCGACTCAATGGACGCCGCCATTCCCAACGCTGCTTTCCCTAAAGGCTGCTTCTCAAAAGGCCGGCTTCCATTCGTGCGCGCCATCGCGGAATAAATGTCGCGTCCATGCCGCGCCGTGTTCGAAGTTGTGCTCCCGAAGTCGACTCCAGCTTTGGCCGCATCCAGCAGCGCATCGTTGTGGCTCACCTTCGCGCTGTAGGTAGATGCCGACCCTAATTCTTTCGCATCCTGCGCACTCAACAGTTTCGCTTCTACGTGCAAAATGTAGTCGCCCTTCTGAGGCTTGTCCGTCGGCAGCAGCGTCATCACCAACACGCTGTCCACTCCGGCTGACTGCGTGTACTCCAGCATCGATTCCGGAATCAATGGGCTGTAAAGTCCGCCCGGATTCAGCAGCACAATCTCAAACGGAGCCCCCACTAATTTGTCGTGCACCATGGCCGTCAGGTTCTGCGCAAATTGTTGACCATAGGAATCCCCTGTCGTGTCAAACGTAGGCATGATTCCAACAATTCGCTTGCCACCATTCCCTTGCGCTTCAGCGCGCACACCGCAGGCCAACGCCAAACACGCAACCAGGATCCGTGCGACCTTCATTCTCATCCTCCCGAGCAAGTTAAGAAGGCGCACACCCGTCGTGCGCCTTCCACGTTAAGCGATGCGTCAGTGCGGCGCAGGCGCTGGTGTTGACGTCTTCTTCACCGCAGTTTTCGGCGGCGCTTTCACAGGTTCCGACGTTGTCGTCGTTTTGCCTGTGTCCGAACTGCCGGTAGCTCGCGCCACGACTTCCGCCGCGCTGGCCGCAGATACGTTTGCTTGCGTCACATTCAATGAATCGACGTTTTTCGTGGTGATCACCGATGCGGGCGGCATGTACCAGCTCTTGTCGCCAATCAGCAGAAAGTAGTCGTAGATGATGTACATGTTCCCGGGCAACTGCCCCATGTGTTGACGCTGGTACAGCGCCACGTAGGTCTTCAGCTCCTTCTTAATCTGATCCTGCAATCCAGGATCGTTCTGGGAGATTTGAAACAGCGCGTCTTCCAAATGCGGCTCAGCATATGCACCGCGGTCTGCATCGTATTGAATTGCTTGCAGGAATTCGCCCATGGCTTGCTGTTTTTCTTCCGGCGTTCGCCCGGTCGCAATCATCACCTGCCCCAGATAGTAGTGCGCCCGCGGATCGTTCGAACGTAGTTTCACCGCTTGATCCAGATCATCCCTGGCCTCGTCATACAGGTCATAGTCCAGCGCAATCACGCCGTTGTCTCGTTTCAGCGCAGACATCAGCAACTGAAACTCCGGCCCCGAACTCACCAGCCCCTTCTTTGCTCGCGCTTCCAGATCCGCTTTGTATGCCGTCGTAATCAGGCGTGTGATTTGCGCTTGCCGCTCTCGTGTCCGCTCCGGCTTACCGATGAACCCCAGTCCCACTCGGCTGTCGCGGCCCACTAGATTATCGAGTCGCGCATACATTCTCGGAATCTCGCGCGCGTCATAATTTTGATCGAGCATGTACTTCAGCCCGGCCTCATCGGCTTCATCCTCATACACCGAAGACCACTCCGTCGGCTGAAATTTGTTCCGGAACAATAACCCGCCGGCAAATCCTCCCGCTATACCGATCCCTCCTCCGATCAGCGCGCCCGAGTAACCCCCAACGGCACCGCCGATCGCTGCGCCACCGATTGCCGACACCGCGCCGAAGATCGCACGCTTCTTCCCTACCTCCGCCGTCTTTTCCTTGTCGAATTCCTCTTCAAGAATCTCGTTGCGAATCGTATTGTACGTGTGCCTTTTCTCGACGTGCGCGATCTCATGGCCCAGTACGTATGCGAGTTGCGCCTCGCTGTCCAACATCGACACAAGTCCCGTCGAAATATAAATCGTCCCCGTCGAGAGCGCTTCCGCTCGCGGAACCGGATCCAGCAGCAAGCGGAACGAATACAAATTGGGCGAACCCTGCGGCACAATTCTTTGTCCCAGCGAATTCACGTACCGCACCAGAATCGGATTGTTGTAGAGTTCGCCAAAATTTTGCCGGAAGGTCGCCAACTCCGAGAGCGACAACTCTCCGAGCCTCGTCGACTGATTGACGTTGAACGCAAACTCCATGTCCGCGCGGCGGTGCGCGTCCCACGTCTCCTGAATCCTGTGAATAACCTCGGGGCGCTGCGCAATCTCCCCCAATTTCTTTTTGTCTTTGTCGCTATACTCCGTCGCCGTCTGCGCAAGGAGCGGCAAAACCCCAAAGAGCAGTGTGAACAGCATCGTCGCAAACCGGACGAAACCTGAAGGCCGAATCATTTGACTCCTCCTGTGCTCCCGCGAACAAAATGGCATTCGAGCGCAAGTGATTCTTAGGTTTGGAATTCCAGCAGTCAGCGCTCGGAGAGACTACACGCAACTAATACCGCACCACGACTTTTGTCAAGCAAAATGCTCCATTTCACGATGACAAGGGCAGCGGGTTCCACTACAATCGGCACACTTGTACAGTCCCGTTAGGTGTACCCAAGTCGATGAGCCCAATCCATGAGCCTCACCCGTTGAACTCGATGCGTATCGGAGCATGTCTCTGTCTGACGCTGCTATCCGTAGCGCTGCTCTTTCCCGCCACCGCCGCCGACATTACCGAACCCATCACGCTCGAAATTCCTCAAATGCAATTGCAACTCGAACCGAACACCGCCGCGGTCATCGCCTCCACGAACTTCGATGAGATCCTGATCCATGTAACTAAGAGTCCCACGCAAGTGAGCCCGGGCACGCTCTTCACCAAAATCAACACCCAAGCGGCCAACATGATCATGACCACCACGACCATGTCCGACGGAATCCTCTGCAAGCTCGATCTAAGTCATCGCGAAGGCTTTCATCTTCAACCCGGACGCAATTCCGTCGAATTCTCGTTCACCGATCTCATGAAGCGCGTCCACTACGCCTCATTCCTTCTGCAAACCTCCGACACCACCACAACCCGAAACCAAAAGCGCGCCTCCATCACTCCCGATCGTCCGATAGCCGGTGCCGACAAATTCGCGGTCGTTGTAGGCATCGCGCGTTACTCCGATTCCGCCGGCGGCATCACAAGTCTTCAATTTGCTGATCGCGACGCCCAGGACTTTCACGACTTTCTCCTCTCCCCCGAAGGCGGCTCCTTCCCCAAAGACAACATTCGTCTCCTCCTCAACGAGGACGCCACGGCACAGAATGTCCGCAGTGCCCTGTTCACTTTTTTAACCAAAGCTCAGCCGCAGGATGAAGTTGTTCTCTACCTCGCAGGACATGGCGCCCCCGATCCCAACGATCCACGCAACTTGTATCTCCTAACCTACGACACCAAGCTGGAAGACATGGGTGGCACGGCTTTCCCCATGTGGCAACTGCAGGACGTCTTCACTCGCGTTCTGAAAGCCAAACGCGTTGTCACCTTCGCCGACACCTGCCACAGCTACGGCTTCAGCGGCGCCAGCGCCCACACAAAAAAATCCAACAATCTCGTCAACCAATACCTCTCCCATTTCGCCAACGACTCCGACCGCGCGGTAATCACCGCCAGCGACATCAGCCAACTCTCTTACGAATCCGACAAATGGGGCGGCGGCCACGGCGTTTTCACGTTCTTCCTGCTCAAAGGCCTCCACGGCGAAGCCGATTTCAACAAAGACGGCACGGTAACCGCCGGTGAACTCTTCACCTACATCCACGACAGCGTGGACAAAGCCACCGAAGGCAACCAAAGCCCTATGGCCCTCCCCGGCCTCGCCGAGCACCTCCCGCTCTCCGGCGTAGGCCTACGCAAAAACTCCCACGCATTTTTGATCGATCCGTCGCGTGAAACGAGAAATGTCATCACCGCCCTATTGAAATTTCCGACACCCAATGTGGGGGCGGGCTTCAGCTCGTCGCTAGCTGAGGCCAAGCCGACGGTGGCGGGCGCGCTCTTACACTGCAATCATTAGCCAATTCGGATGCAATGACCTCGAACATCCAAAACAGCAATCCCGCACACTCACCTCGCGAGTTCCACTCACCCCTCAGCCTCCGAACAACGTCAATCATTTCGGCGCTGTCGCTCTTGATTGTCTCTATTATTTTTGCGACCGAACGCCGTGGTGCGCTCGTACCCCTGGAATTACGCGCTTACGACATTCTCAGCACCGTCCGATACTCTCGAATCGTACCGCCTCAACCCTCCGGGGTTTCCGACTACATGGTTTTCAACGTCGACTTCGACGAAGCCTCAGTCCGCCAGTACAGCGCCTTCCCAATTCCCCGCCCTCTCCTCGCCGAGGTCATCGCTAAAATTGCTTCCGGCAAACCATCGGTTATCGGACTCGACGTAATCCTCGATCGTCCTCGCGAGGAAGCAGAGGATCTCCACCTCGCCAAAGTGATCGATGACGCTGGCAACGTCGTCCTCATCAGCGAATATGGCTTCGGCGCCCATCCTCAAAACGACCCGCTTGAGATTTTCCGAAAAGCCGCCGTAGGCGTGGCCTTCGCTGACCTTCCCATCGACGAAGACGGCGCCGTGCGCAGAACATTCCTGCGCGTCACCACCAATGATTACAAAGCGCTCTCCCTTCCGGTGGCCCTCGCCGATCTCCACTCCGGCCAACATCTACGCCCGGGCGGCGATTCATTTCTTTTCTTCGGCACAACCAAACTCCCGCTCGCAAGCACGCATCCCGATACGGCGTGGATTAACATCGATCCTGCGGCTGCCCGAGGTTGCTTGGTTCCCGTAAGATTGCTTCTTTCCAGCGATTTCAATGCCGCGCTCTTCGCAGGAAAAATTGTCGTCGTAGGCCAATCGAGCGAAATGGGCCGCGATATCTTCGCTACCTCACTAACTCGAACTGGCGTTCCCATCGCTGGTAGCGACTTTCTCTCCGGTGGGCAAATTCACGGCGCAGCCGCCGCAACCCTGCTCGCCGGCAACTTTCTCAGCACGGTGCGCTTGATCCCGCGAATCATCGTCGGATTCGCACTTGCTCTTGCCGTTGTCTTCATCGCCTTTCGTTGTCGCTGGTATATTACCGTCATCAGTTGCCTACTTCTCGTAACCGGAGTTGTTCTCGTCGCCGCGACGCTATTTTCCAGCGATCACCTCTGGCTCCCCTTGGTCTCCATTGCAGCCTGCGTCCTCGCCGCACTCCCCGCCGGTCTCGGATATCGCTCCGTCGAAGAACGCCGCCTTAAGAATGCGATGGAAGCGGAGCGCCGCCAGCTCATGGGCCTCTTCGAACGCTACGTTTCCGCTGACGTAGCCGCCGAAATTTGGAAAAACCGCGACAACATCGTTCTAGCCGGCGAAGAGCGTGTAGCCACCATCCTTTTTTCCGACATCCGCAGCTTCACCGCCATCACCACGGGCGTCCCATCAAACGAAGTCCTCGACTGGCTGAATCGCTATCTCACCGCGATGGGCGAAGTCATCAAGCAAAACCGTGGCTTCCTCAACAAATTCATAGGCGACGGCATCATGGTAATCTTCGGTGCCCCGTTAACCGAAGGTACCCAGGGAGACGCCTGTCGCGCCGTCCGCTGCGCCCAAGAAATGCTAGCCAGGGTCGATCAGTGGAATGCCACCAAGCCACCCGGTGACCCCACTTTGAAAATCGGCATAGGCATCCACACCGGCCCCGTGACCGCAGGCAACGTAGGCTCACCAGACCGCCTGGAATATTCCGTGATCGGCGAAACTGTAAATCTAGCCTCCCGCCTAGAATCCCTGACCAAAGACTTCCACGCTCCACTAATCCTAAGTCCGGCCACGTGGGAACAAGCCCGCAGCCAATTCCCCACTGTCCCGCTCGGGGAAGCCCAGGTCCGCGGTTTCACGACCGCGATTCCGCTGTATAGTCTGAAACCATCCGAATCACCAGAGGACCACCAATGAACCGCTCGCTCCTATTCGCCGCACCACTGGTCACCGCCGCGTTCCTTACGTCCGACTGTAGGGGCGCAGCATTGCTTCGCCCCAAATGCCCAGGCTTTGCCCCCGCGCAGCAACAATCCCAACCCAAACCCGATCCGAAATCCGCCACACCCGACCCCGCCGCTAAGCCCAAACGCAAAGTCCTCGACGCCGATCTCTCCGGCTTCGACATCTCCGACAACAAATCCGACAAAAAAGTCACCACGATGCTGGGCGGCAGCCGCACCGCCGCAATCCCTTCTGCCATTCTGCTAGCCCCACGACGCGCAAAATTCTACGGCTCGTCTGCAGCCTTCGACTGGTCCTTCACCGGGCACAACGAAGGCTACGTCATCATCGTCACCGACGAAGACGAAACCCAACTCGTCCGCCAGCAGACGAAGGAGCCTCACTACCGCTTCGACCCAGTCGCGGCAAAATTACAACCCGGCCAAACCTACTATTGGCGCGTCCAAGTTCTCCCAAATCCGCTCGCCAGCGAACCCCTGGAATTTGTCGTTGTCTCGGCCGAGGAACGTCAAATCATCGATCAAGCGATCGCCGCGATCGCGTCTGCCGATCCTTACCAATCCGCCCTCGCGCGAGTCCATATCTTCACCGACCACCGTCTTTGGTTTGACGCTCTGGGCGCCTACCACGACCTAATCGCTCGCTATCCAAATCGCCGCGAACTATATGAAGAACGCGGCGCCATCTACGCCCAGATTCCCGCGACCAAGCCGCTCTCCGAAGCCGACTTTGCCCACGCCGACAAATCCCCCCAATAACCCGACCTGTACCAGCCCGCAGATATCGATGTGGTTCAATCGTTGTCTACAGAGTTGCGCCTAAATTCACTCGTTTATCCTGAAAATCATTCGCGCGCGAATCGAGCAAAGCCCCGCCAGGGAGCGGTCGATGCCGAGCGCGTCAGCTTCAAGACAGCTACAAACCGCCAGGGAAAATGACTTGAGGAGGAGTCGCCGGGCAACCGGAAGGCCTTCACGCACTACTGTGTTTTCAAGTGCCTGCAAAATGCTTCTGAATGTAAACCTCTTCGTTTGCTACTCTTACCAATGCCCGGGGGTGGTGACCCCTCCACTAGCGTGAAGCTCCGGGAGGAGCTCCCCGACTCCGACCGCCACCGGCACAGCGGTTCCTACTCAGGGAAGTCTATGAACAACAAGGAATATCGCGGACCAGCACCCCACAAATTCCTATTACTGTTCTAAGAATTCCCCCAGCAGCATATGAAAATGGTGCACGCCGTTCTCTCGTTTCACCGAGTAGCGCCCACGGTCGTAGAGCGCCGACTGCAACCCCCGCTGCACGCCTTCGCACAGCCCAATGTCTTCCTGTTGCACCTCGTCGCTGAACGCAATGGCTTTCTTTATCCCCTCTTGCACCTTCTCCGAGGCGACGTCGTGAACGAACCACTCAAAAATCGTCAAGGTCTTGTCCTGCGATAGTGGCACGATCAAATTTGTCGAGACATTGTCTGGATAGATGTTCAGCATCAGGTTAGGAAAAATCCAGAAATAGAGCGCCTCTTGTGTCCCGTTGCCCGGTGCGTAAAATCGCTCGCCCATATCTTCCTTCTCCATCGCTCGGATGGGCGCAAACTGCTGCGAATGATATCGAAACGTGTCCGTGCGGTATTGTGAGTAGTCGATCTCGCGCATCAACCCGGGGTGGGCGATGGGAATGTGATAACCCTCCAGATAGTTGTCGACGTATACCTTCCAGTTGCAGTGGATAACGTAGTCGCGCCGCTCCGCAAGTCGAAGTCCTGCAAACTGGAAGCCTCGCGCGTGTTGCGGAATATCTCCCAGATAAGCCGCCAGCGGCTCCGCTTCCCGGTCGAAGTTAATGAAGATGAATTGCTCCCACGTTTCCACGCGCAACGGCACCATACCCATCGTGCTACGATCGAAAAATTCCACACCTTCCACATCCGGAGTTCCAATCAGTCGCCCATCGAGCGCATAGGTCCAGCCGTGGTAGCCGCACCGCAACACATTCTTGCAGCCGCTGCCCAGCGCGATCGGGCCGGCGCGATGGCGGCACACATTGCTGAACGCGCGAAGGCTGCCTTCTTTGTCGCGCACGACGATAATGGGTTCGCCCGCAACGTCCGCGGTGAAAAAGCTTTCGGGATGCGCAATCGTCCGCTTTGCACCGTTGACTTCGCCACAAGCGTGGTCTTGTGTGCCCACAAGCTGCCACGTGCGCCGAAAAATTCGCGCCTTCTCGATATCCAGAATCGCCGGATCGGTATAAAACCGCGAAGCCAGCGTGTGCGCGCACTCGATCTGTTCGTTGACATCCAGCCGCATCGATGTCGGTGGGTGCAATGGTTCGCTGCTCATACAATGAGGTTCATCCCTGGAGACGGGTTGATGCCACGTACAAAAAACAAGCGGGGAGGCTCGTCGGCGCAGATGCTAGAACTTCCGCGTTTCCTGCCGCGACCAGCGTTCCACTACAATCTTCGATTCCGTATAAAACTCCACCGCATCGCGTCCTTGCCCGTGCAAAATGCCAAAAAAGCTTTCTTTCCAGCCGCTAAACGGAAAATACGCCATCGGAGCGGCCACGCCAATATTGATCCCGATGTTTCCCGCCGGCGCCTCGTAACGAAATTTCCGCGCCGCCGCGCCGCTGGTCGTGAACAACGAAGCTTGATTGCCGTAAGGACTCTTCGCTAGAAATTCCATCGCATCATCAATCGACTTCGCATGCACTAGGCTCAGCACCGGGCCGAAAATCTCCGTGTGCGCGAGGCTGCTCGATGCCGGCAAACCGTCCAGCACCGTCGGTTTAAGGAAATTGCCGCCTTCATAGTTCGGCACCTTCGCGTTGCGCCCATCCACGATCGCTTTCGCGCCTTCGCCAACACCTTGCCCGATCAGCGACTCAATGCGCTGCTTGCTCTCTCTCGTAATCACCGGCCCCATCTGCACGCCGGCATCGAGACCGTTGCCAATACGAATCTTCGACGCCGCGTCGGCAATCGATTCCCCGAACGTCCTCTGCGCCTCGCCGATCGTTACCGCGACGGACACCGCCAGGCACCGCTGCCCGGCGCACCCAAACGCACTGTCGCTGATGATCTGCGTCGCGAGTTCCATGTCCGCGTCGGGCAGCACGACTACGTGATTTTTCGCGCCACCCTGGCACTGCATCCGCTTGCCACTAGCCGCTGACCGTGCGTAGACATGTTTGGCCACCGGAGTCGAGCCTACGAAGCTGATCGCGCGTACCAGCGGGTGGTCGCAAAGCGCATCCACGACAGCGCGTCCGCCGTTAACGAGATTCACGACACCCTTCGGCAAACCGGTTTTCTCGACCAGCTCCATCACGTAGCGCATCGTGAGCGGAACGCGCTCCGACGGCTTGAGGATGAAGGTGTTTCCACACGCAATCGCGTAGGGCAAAAACCAGAACGAAATCATCCCCGGAAAATTGAACGGTACGATCGCAGCCACCACTCCCAGCGGCTGCCGGATCTGCATTTCATCCACGCCCGGTGTCACATCTTCCAGGTTGTAGCCCTGCATCATCATCGGAATGCCGCACGCTACTTCGACATTCTCAATGCCACGTCGCATCTCGGCTTTTGCTTCAGCGAACGTCTTGCCGTTTTCGCGCGTGATCAGGCGCGCAATTTCGTCGATGTGCTCTTCCAGCAAATTCTTGAGCTTGAAAAGGTACTGGACGCGTTCACCCGGCGGAGTGCGCCGCCACGCCGGGAACGCATCGGCAGCAGCTTGCACTGCTGCATTCACGTCCGTGACGGTAGAGAGAGGCGTGCGCGCCAGAATCTCGGCGGTCGCTGGGTTCGCGACGTCCACGTATTCCGTGGTCGAAGATCGGTGCCAGCTGCCGCCGACGTAATTTTGCAGATCGAGAGTTTGTGTTGTTGTCGCGCTGCTCATAACTACTCCTGCTCGGTTTTCTGACCTGGCCGTGTCACCCGCAAATTGCAGGCAAACACCAGCAACTGCACAGCTTACCAAAAAAATGTAAGGTCTGGATATGGCGGAGGTGACCGCCAAGGGCGAGAACGCCTCCCCTAAATCACTCCGACCAGACGAAGGTCAGTTTTCTACTTGCGGATCGAAGCCAACGCTTCATACGCTGCACCAAGCAGCGGGGCGGACTCGTTCAGCACTACCGATACCGGAATATTGGCCATCAGGCTCTCGAATTTCCACTTGTCCTTAAACGCGCTGACGAATCTCCCGTCTTTCATCTTCTCGATGATCTTGACGGCGATGCCACCGGCCACATAAACGCCGCCCAGCGCCAGCACCTTTAACGCCAGATTTCCGGCTTCTGCTCCGTAAATCGATGTCCAGAGATCCAGTGTCTCCACGCAGACCGGGCAAGTCTTGGCCAGCCCTTGGCGAGTAATTTCTGGCGCAGGATCCGCGTCGGGATCCTCGAAGGAATGATGCGTCACTTCCGGCGCGAGAAATTCATGAAGCGTGCGGAAGCCGCGACCGGAGAGAATCAGTTCCCAGCTGACCTGCGGGTAGCGGCGGCGCATGAAACGTAACAACTCGATCTGCTGTTCGGTGTGTGGCGCGAAATCGGAATGCCCGCCCTCGGAGGGGGCAATGCGGTAGCGAGTCCCATCCCAAACTAGGAAGGACTGCCCGAGTCCGGTGCCGGCCGCCAGCAACGCCACGGTGCCGCCTGGCTCCGGTTTTCCCTCATTTAATACGATGAATTCTTCGGGCGCGAGGTGCTCGATGCTGTGGCCCGTCGCTCCAAGATCATTCAACAGTACGATTTTCTCGACGTCTAGTTCCCGCTCCAGAATTTTTGCATCCACCGACCATGGAAGATTGGTCGCCCGAACATGATTTTCGATCACCGGTCCGGCGACCCCAAAGCCCGCCGCGATCACACGATCGGAGGACAAATGGGATGCAGCCTGCCGCGAAAATTCCTTCACGATCAGGTCGAACTGCGCGAATTCCTTGCTCGCAAATCGTTGTTTGAAAACGGTTGTGAGCTTTCCATTCTTCTCCGAAAAAAGCGCAAGGTTGCACTTCGTGCCGCCTACGTCACCGGCAAGGATCACCTGTCCCCCTGTCCCTAGTTCGTTTCTTCGCGCTGTGTGCTTGTGCGCTTGTTTCAGTGGCTATGAATTGAACCACTGTCGGCCTTCGCGTTCCAGCAGAACATCGGATTCGCGCGGGCCCCAGCTCCCTGCTGGGTACGGCGGAACGCTCGCGGTTTTCGCCGCGCTCCAAACATCGAGAATAGGATCGACCAACGCCCACGCTGCTTCGACGCTGTCTCCGCGATCGAACAGCGTGGCATCGCCGCGCACGCAATCACTAAGCAGCGTCGCGTACGCGCTTCGCGCGCCATCGCCAAAACCTTCGCGATAACTAAAATTCATGGTTACGTTGCCGATGTTCATGTCCGGTCCGGGTTTTTTCGCTCCAAACGAAACCGAAATCCCTTCATCGGGCTGAATATTCAAAACCAGGCGGTTGGCCTCGACGTCGCGTTCGCGGAAAACAATATGTGGCGCCCTCTTGAACTGAATCACAATCTCGGTGGTGCGTTTCGCCAGGCGCTTGCCGGTACGCAGATAAAAGGGAACGCCGGCCCATCGCCAGTTGTCGATCAGCACTTGCATGGCAACAAAGGTTTCCGTGCGGGAGGTGGGACTGACGCCCGGTTCCGAGCGATACCCGGGAACGGCCTTGCCATCGATGGTTCCGGCGGCATACTGGCCGCGCACCACCGACTGCGCCACCATTCCAAGATCGAACGGACGTATGGACTGCAACACTTTGAGTTTTTCGTTTCTTACCGCGGTGGCATCAAACGACGCCGGAGGTTCCACGGCCACCAGTGAAGTGAGCTGCAAGACGTGGCTTTGAATCATGTCGCGAAGCGCGCCGGCGGTCTCGTAAAAGCCTCCGCGCCGTTCCACGCCGAGCGTTTCCGCAGCGGTAATTTGGACGTGATCGACATAGTTGCGGTTCCAGAGCGGCTCAAAAATACCGTTACTGAAACGCAGCACCAACAAATTCTGTACCGTATCCTTCCCAAGATAATGGTCGATGCGGTAGACCTGATGTTCCTCGAAAACGCTCAGCACGATTTTGTTCAACTCTTTCGCGGATGCCAAGTCCCGGCCAAACGGCTTTTCAATGATAATGCGCACCCAAGAATTGGGATTCGTCGGCCGCGCAAGCCCCGCCTTGCCAAGCTGCTCGACGATGTCCTTGTACACTTCCGGGGGCGTGGACAGATAGAACAACCGGTTGCCTGCCAACTTTTTCTCGCCTTCCAGTTGCGTCAAGCGCTTCGCGAGATTCGCGAAATCTTCTGGCTTACCGTACTCTCCCGCCTGGTAGTGAAGGTTCGACGCGAACTCCTCCCATTTTTTGGGATCAATCGGCCCGACTTCCGACATGCTCTTGGCGGCTTCTCCCAGCGAGGCCCGGAAGCTTTCATCATTCATCGGCGTGCGCGCGAAGCCCACGATCGCGTAACGCGGACCCAGGGAAGTGTGACTCGCCAGATCAAACATTGCCGGAATCACCTTGCGCTTGGCGAGGTCGCCCGACGCACCAAACAAAACCACGGTGCACGGCTCAGAGCCGTTTGCGCCTCCCGAACGGTTTCCATCCATGGTCTTCGGTCTCCCCTCGGTACGATTCCGGGCGTTTCTCTAGGCATTAACAGGCGTTTGACACTATACCTCAACGCCGTACTTTTGCAGATCACAGCGGAGTTGCTGCGCGTTCTGATAGTGGATTGCGTTCATGCCCAATCGTCGAGGGGCTTCCAGATTCAGGGGACGGTCATCGATGAACACGCATTGCTCCGGTGGACGCTGTGTTACTTCGAGCGCCACGCGAAAAATCATCTCTTCCGGCTTCCGCGAGTGCACGTAGCACGAGCTGAAGAAAACCAGGAAATCGCGTCGTAAATCAAACGCTTCGATGCGGTATTGGTTGAGCTCCAGGGGCTCGTTATTGATCGCTCCGATAAAATATTTTCCCGACCGCGCCGCCTGGTTTAACATCGCTCTCGACTGCGGAAATTCTTTTGACTGTGCGAACATGAATGCGATGAACTCTTCACGCGTAAACAATCGCGTCCGGTAAAATAGCGTGCGGTCGAGATACTCATCTAAGGTGATGTGCCCGGAATCAAATGCAGGAAACGACAGCTCGTGCCGGTCCTGGAACTCTTCCCAATCCAAATGAAAAACGGTGGCCGCTTCCCGACGCGAACCGCGATCCCACCCGTTTGTCAGGATCACTCCTCCGATATCCCAAAACAGCGTCGTGATCTTGGACAAGCCGGCTACACCTCCGCCTCGAAAGGCTTCCCCGCAACCACAGTTTGGTTCAGCGTTCGCCCGCAACCCGCGAATTTGCGGTCCGTTCGGCGGGTTTTTCTAGAGCTTGCGGACCACTTGTTCGACTTCCGACAAGCCTTGTTCCAGGCCTTGCGTGCAATGCAGGTGCACGGCCAACATGCGCCGCGACTCCAACGACTCGAAGTCGCTTAGGGCCAGAACCAATTGTAACTGCCCAAAGGTATATCCGGCACCAGGAATGCCGATATCCTCCGCCGGTTCGCTGGTAAGAATCAAGAACAGCCCGGTGGGCGGCCCACCTTTATATACCTGCTCGAAGTTGCGAAGATAGCGAGGGCCCAGACTTAACAACACGGGGATTCCCAACTTTGATGCAAGCTGTTCGCGCAGCCGAGCGAACGCAGCATCGGTCGCGGGATCACTGCCCGCAAAGGCCAGGATCGCCACATATCCGTCTGCTTCCTTGGCTGCAAAGAAAGTTCGTAACGCTTCAGAGAGATTCCATGTCGAAATCCGCTGCCGCGTCCCCGCTTCCGCGTAAAGTTCGATTCCCTTCTCGCGGATCCTCGCCGTCCGGGCCGGCAATGCGCGCTTGGCCATGAGCATTTGCAGCATGGTGGAGGCTCTTGCTTGGCCTTCTTGTACATTCGGCTCGACAAATGGATCGACGTTCAGCGGCACGCACGCCAGGGCCGTGGCAATTTCCCATTTGAAGGTCTCCGCACCGAACTCTTCCGTGCTATTCATTTCGATCGACACCGTGGGTACGCCAGCGCGCCTCAAGCGCATTTCGAATTCTTTAACGTCTTCATCCTCGTCGCCGCGCATCGTCAAAATCGCTGCGTTACAACCTCGTCGATACGTCTCCAACCACACCGGGAGCGCGTCGCAGACGGGCACTATTCCCCGGCCGTCTTTGCTGACACTGGCGCCCACCAATTGCCCGATTCGATAGGTCAATGCCTGAGCGCTCTTCGTACCAATCAGAAGAAGTCTATTGTCGCCTTCCATCGCACCCGCTGTGAGAAACGCGGCAAGTTCCAGCCCCGGATTCTTATCGCCTGCTGCTGGTTGCTGACATAAGTCGCGCATTGCCAGAGCCCGGGACGCCAGGGCCTCCCGCTCGCTGCTCCAAATCGCCGCCTGCAGCAATCCAAAATGAATCAACGATGAATACCGTGCCTTGATGCCCGGCGGATCGAACAACACCCCAAGAAATCGATAGTGGTGCGCCAATTCCGCGAGGTAAGAATCCTTTTCGGTCACCGCCACAAAACGTCGCCCCGGTTCGCTGACTCCTTGAACCTTTAATCTGTTCAAGAAATAAAGCGTCAGCGCATGGGTCTCAATGCGCTTCCCGGACTTGCTGGCGACGACAAAAAGCGTCGCGCCAAAGTCTGGTTGCTCATCGATGGCTCGAATCGCCTTTGGGTCTGCGCTGTCCAGCAAGAACACGCGCCGAAATCGCTTTTCCGCCGCTGTGCGCAGTAACGCCTCCGCGGCCAGGTTGAAATCACCCATTGCAATGAAGACCACACTTTGAAAGTTCTCCCGGCGTACCGTCGTCATCAAGTCTTCCATACGCGCCATGTACGGACCAACGTCTTCGGGCAAATCGAGCCAGGCTAGGTTGCTGGCTACCGACGACTTCCTGCCCTCGTGCACACGCCACAGGTTCGCGTCTTTCGCCCACAATCGATCCACGGCATGGCCGACCACGAAATTGTCGACCTCGCGAAGCCACCCCTCGGCCAATTTGCCGGGGTGAATGATTTGTATAGGCAGTGACAATATGCCTCCTTACATACCACGTTCATTAGTTTACTTTACCGTTCACAAGTTGACCAAACAAGTGCGCCGGATTTTCCGGGCGCGTGTGACAGGGGTGGCCGCGAGGTGGAATTTCACGCTGGCTTGGGGTATTGTCAAAATTCAGGCATTTTCCAGGAGCCCCGATGGCCAATGATTCTTGCGGTCCCCCACCAGCACCGAGCGAGCCAATCAAGCCCGGGACGCGCATGGTGCATTGCGTGAAGTTTGGCAGAGAAATGCCGGGGCTCGACCGTATCCCGTGGAAGGGTGAACTCGGCAAGCGTGTCTATGAAAGTGTGTCGAAGGACGCCTGGAAGCTTTGGATCGAGCATTCCAAGATGGTGATGAACGAATACCGGCTTAATCCGCTTGACCCGAACTCCCAGAAAATCATGGAAGAGCAGATGGAGCAGTTTTTCTTCGGCGAAGGTTCGAAGCTTCCCGAAGGGTACGTCGCGCCGAAGGCGAAAGGTTAGTCGCTGCCAGCGGGCAACCCCGCGGTCCTGGTCTAATCGCCCACCATCCGCCGCGTCGCCGGATGCTCCACCGCCAAGCGCTCCGTGATCGTAAAGCGCAGTTTCGAATGCGCGTCGCGCAGCGACTTCTCGACCTCTTCCGGCGTCGCCGCCAGCGCAAATAGAAAACCCAGATAACTCGATCCCTCCGGCCACGCCTCAATGTAATCGTGTACCCGCGCCGTAATCTGCAATTCGCTGATGCCCGGAACGCTGCGCGCTTCTTGTTCCCTCTCCACCGCGGCCAAAACTCCGCTGCGCGGCACAGGAATCATCATCACGCCGGAAGCGACGGGTTGGCGCGCCCAACCTCCTCCCGTAAGGCCCAGAGCGTGGCGCAACAGCAACTCCTCTAACCCAATCGACTCGGCTCCTTCCGCTGCTTCAAATCGCAGTGCTCGCGCGCAAAGTCCGCCAATGGGACGCGGCGCGACTTCCAACGGCCACACCCCTTGCTCATTGATTCGAAATTCCGCGTGCACCGGCCCTTGCGTCAGGCCCAACGCTCGCACCGCTTCCACCGAGCAGCGCTCAACCTCGCGCACCTCCGCTTCGGCCATCCGCGAAGGCGTGACGTAAATCGTCTCCTCGAAAAAAGGGCCGCTGAGCGGATCGGGCTTGTCGAAAATCGCCAGGACGCGCAGCACGCCGTCGGTGAGCAATCCCTCTACCGCGACTTCCCGGCCGGGAATGTAACCTTCCACGATGATCTGATCCAGATTCGCTTCACGTCTCGCCAAAATTTCTGGCGACGCCAGCAGGCTTCGAATCCTGTCGGCGGCAGCAATAAATTCTTCGCGTGAATTCGCTCGCACCACTCCCTGGCTCGCCGAAAGCGACATCGGTTTCAGCACGCAAGGGTAGGAAATTCCCAGTAGCGCGGGCTCCGGCACGGGCTGCAGCGCCACGCTGCGAAACCACGGCCCGCGCAACCCTGCTTCGCGAAAGACTTCTCGGATCCGCAGCTTGCTCCGGCATGCCTCGACGGCCGCCGGGTGGTTGTAGAGCAAGCCCAATCCCCGAGCTACATAGGCAGCCGCAACAGCCGGCCGATCGCCGAACGCCAAGAGACCGTCCATCCGCTCGCCACCGCGAACCGCTTCCAAGACCGTATACGCCGCGGTATCCGGCGATTCGAAATGCACTGCAATTGCCCGATCACCCCAAGGGTCGTCTAGCTGATGGCAGCGGTCCGTCACGAACACAACATCCACGCCCAATTTCCGAGCCGCATCATCGAGGCTTCGCGTCTGGTACCCCAGTTTCGCGGCAAAAAGCAAAACTCGTTTGCGTGGCGACAACTCTTCTCCTTACTTCATTTGAAGTAGATCGACTAGTTGGACTTTACCCGAGCGGACTCACCCTCTTCTCCCGTGGCCTCTGTGCTTTGCCTTTTGTGCCGGCCCTTCTCTTTCTTCCGTCGCGTCAAACGAATCCGTCCGCCGCCACAGTTGCAGTCTCAACAGGCTTCTTTGCCACACTACCAATCGACACCAACTGCTCCCGCGTAGGCTCCGCGCAGCAATACCACGGCTCACTCAAGAACGGCACCGCCACGCTCTTCCGCCCAGTCATCCCTAAATCCGGCGCCGCAATGCCCGCGGCCTCGTGAGCCGCCGTCCAAATCCTCTCAAACGCTACCGGCCGGCTTTCTTTCTTGCGATCCGCGTCCGCAGCGATCGCCTGCACTGTCTCACTCAATTCGTCCACCTTCGCATCCGCACTCTTCCACGGGTACACCAGCGACTCTGCGTCGAATGTGCCCACACCGCGCCGCACTTCCTCCAGCTCCAGCAACCGCGAGCCTTCTGGAATCAGTAGTCGAATTCCCAATTGGATTGGCGCGACATTCTCCACCAGCTCTTCTGCGGCTATCACGCGCAGCAGGTCCAGATAACCGTCCACCGTCGTCCACGGCGTAAACGTCACAAATGTTGGATGCAGCGTCATCCCCAGCGACCGGAACGTTCGCGCCACATGCAAAAAGTCCTCTCGGGTATGGCCTTTATCGAGCCGTTGCAAGACCTCGTCGTCTACCGACTCGACCGCGCTGATTGCGAACAAGCAACCGGTTTCGCGCAGCGTCCTCAAATGCTGCTCGTATTTCCGCAAGTGCTCGATCTTGATGGTCACGTCGTACGTTACGTTCGGGAATTCGGCGTGAAATGCCGACACAAGTTCCAGAGCGTGCCGTATTCCGTTGAAAAAGTCCGGGTCGCCAAACGAAATATGTTGCGCCCCCACCGCTACCTGCTGCCGCACATCCGCCATCACCACGTCGCGACTCACGATTCGAAACACGCCGTTGTAAACCGGCACGATCGGGCAATGCCGGCAAAGGTGCTTGCACCCCCGGCTCGCTTCGGTTGATCCCACAACGCGATAGCCATCCCCTGGAAGAATCAGGTGGGCGTATTTCTCCAGTGCGGGCATTCCAATGCGATCTGGCACTTCAAACGCCAGCCGCTCGAGTGACACCACAGGCTCACGCTGCGCCCCGGAGTCGTCGTCGCGCGGCGCACTCAGCCGCTCGGCCAAACGAACCAAACCGCTCTCGAACTCCCCGCCCAAAATCGTCTTCACTCCGAGCGTTCGCAAGTAGTCCGCATTCATCGACGCGTAAAGTCCATAACAACATATATGCGCGCCGGGATTTTGCTCTCGCATCGAAGGAATCAACTTCGCCGCCAACCGCGTGGCCGTATGCATCGGCAAGTAAATCGCAATCAATCCTGCCGCACACATGGCGCCCTCGTCCAACGCCTGCCGCGTCAAATCGAAACACGCCACCTCGTGCCTGCGCTTCCGCAACCAGGCAGCCGGCGACACGACACCAAACGGCTGCCGCCCCAGCTCATACGTCGAAATCAAAACAATCTTCATCGGCTACAAGTATACCGGTTCGACCATCGCGCGCCGGCAATCACGCGCCATGCCCGGAACTTCCACCCTTCTCCATGTGAATCACCGGCAAGAGTTCGCCATTCACGAGCGGAATCTCAATGCGTTTCACCGCCACATACCCCTTCACTCCAAAAAGTTTCGCTCCCGTCAAAGTTGCGCCCATCTCGTACCGAGTAAACCCCGCCGCCCGGGCCGCCGCCTCGCAGGCTTCCAGAATCAGCGTCCCCACCCCGCACCGCGCCCAGGCCGGATGAATAAAGAAAGCGCGAATCTTCGCCGCATCGCGAGCCGGATCCAAGAGCGAGTCCTCTCGCTGCGTCCACCGATCGCCTCCATATAGCGTCTTGCGTTTGCTCCAGCCTCCGCATCCGGCTATTGCCGGTTTCAAGCGATCCTCGCCCTCCAGGGACACTGCTTCCGCCACCAAGTACGTCCCGTCTGCAATCAACTGGCTATCCACTCCAAACACCGTTTGCAGAGCCCCGTCGATCTGCGCCGCCGTATAGTCCTGCGCTTGCAATTCACGCACCGACGCGTCAATCAATTCGCGCAATACAGGCACATCGGCGGGCGTTGCCACACGAGTATGGATGCTCATATCGAATACCCTATTAGAGCCGACGCGTCCATACTAAAGGGCCTCGTTGGTGTCCAGGGTGTCTTTTTTAAGATTGGATAAATCGGCTGGCCCCGTTAGCATGGTGCGCCGCTCGCAAACTGCCTTCGCATCTCAACGAAAGGTGCTCATGATATTCACGCGCGCTTTCTGCACTTCCGCCCTCACCCTGCTCTTCGCCTTGTCGGCGCGGCCACAAACGTCTAGCGCGCCGGAGCTGCCTTATTCTCCAAGCCTGAACCTGACTTCGATCGACAAGTCCGTCGATCCCTGCGTAAATCTCTACCAGTATTCCTGCGGCCGGTGGCAACAGCAAAACCCGATCCCGCCCGACCAGACCTCCTGGGGCGTGTACGGCAAACTGTACCAGGACAACCTCAATTTTCTTCGCGGCATTCTGGAACAAGCAGCCGCCGCCGATGCGCAACGCGATACCGTCACCCGGAAAATTGGCGATTTCTATGCCGCCTGCATTGATGAGTCCGCAATCGAAGCTCGCGGCGTCGGCGCGATTCAGCCTCACCTTGACGCGATCGCCGGCATGAAGTCAGTGCATGATTTGGCGCCGCTGGTTGCAAACCTGCAACTCTATTTCAGCCGGTCTTTGCTGTTCGGCGGCGGCTCGGATCAAGATCCGGACAATTCCGAACAAATTATCGCCTCGCTCGATCAGGGCGGGCTCGGCCTTCCCGATCGCGACTACTACACGAAAGAGGACGCGAAGTCCAAGGAGACGCGCGAGCGGTATGTCCAACACCTGCAGAACGTCTTTGAACTGCTGGGGGACAACTCCGAAGCCTCCAAAAACAACGCGCAAACCGTGATGCGCATGGAAACTGCTCTCGCCAAAGCTTCCTTAACCCAGGTGGACCGGCGCGATCCTTACAAACTCAAAAATAAGATGGACCTGGCGGCGCTGGAAAAGTTGACGCCTAATTTCGACTGGCAAACCTACTACACCCAGTTGCAGTATCCCAAGATCACTATCCTCAACGTCACGGCGCCGGCCTTTTTCAAGCAAATCAATGCGCAACTCAAAAGCGAGTCTCTGGAAAACTGGAAAACGTACCTGCGCTTCCACGTTGCGGATGCATCGTCGCCCTGTCTTTCCGCAAGCTTCGCTCAGGAAAACTTTGACTTCTATCGCAAATACCTGCGCGGCGCGAAGGAAATGCAGCCGCGGTGGAAGCGTTGCGTGCAATATACTGACCGCGATCTGGGTGAAGCTCTCGGCCAGGCCTATGTGCGCAAAGTTTTTTCGCCCGAGTTGAAACAAAGCACGCTGGAAATGGTTCAGCGCATCGAAGCGGCGATGGAGCAACGTATCCGAAATCTCGACTGGATGAGCCCGGAAACGAAGAAGCAAGCCCTCGCCAAGCTCCACGGCATTCGCAACAAGATTGGATACCCGGACAAGTGGCGCGACTACAGCTCGGTGACCATCGTGCGCGACGACTTCCTTGCCGACGTCCGCAACGCCGTAGAATTTGCGCACCGCCGCGACATCGCCAAAATCGGTAAGCCCGTCGATCACGGCGAATGGGACATTACACCTCCCACCGTCGACGCCTATTACAACCCGCAAATGAACGACATCAACTTTCCGGCCGGCGTGCTGCAACCACCCCTCTACGATGCCAAGATGGACGACGCTCCCAACTACGGCAACACTGGCGGCACCATCGGCCACGAGCTAACCCATGGCTTTGACGATGAAGGCAGCCAGTTCGACGCTCAGGGCAACCTGAAGAATTGGTGGACGAAAGCTGACCGCGAGAAATTCGACGAGCGCACCAGATGCGTTCGCGACCAGTACGCCCAATACGTGGTCGTCGATGAAGTGCACATCAACAGCGCGCTAACGCTGGGAGAGGATGTTGCCGACCTCGGGGGGGAGATCCTTGCCTACATCGCCTGGAAGGACGCTACCAAGGGCAAAAATCTACAACCCATCGACGGCCTGACACCCGAACAGCGCTTCTTTATCGGCTACGCCCAATGGGATTGCGCCAACGAACGCCCAGAAGACTTACGCCTGCGCGCCCAAGTCGATCCGCATTCCCCGGCGCAATATCGCATCAACGGCGTAGTCGTCAACATGCCCGAATTCGCCCAAGCCTTCGGCTGCAAAGGCGGCCAACCCATGGTCAAGCCCACCGAAAAAGTATGCCGCGTCTGGTAGCGGATACTCTTTCTTGACGGAGCACAAGCACCGCTGTGCCCCAACCTGCCCAGACCCACGCGCCAATCTCAAACTCTCTCATTTATTGGCGAGGTTCTCGCAAAGCCAGGGAGCGCAGTTCACTGCGGGTTGGGTAGCGGCGGACACCCAGGAAATTCGTGCAGGGAAGTATTTCCAATGTACTGCAAATCCGCGATCCCAATCTTGCTGGTGTAAAAACCATCGCACGTCATGCTGCGAAGAGACGCGAAAAACGCCACACCCGAAGTTAGCCCCGGATTGCCTTTCGCGTTCTTGCGGTACGCGATCAGGTCTACAACCTCTTTACGCTGCTCCGGCGTGCACTCCAGATAGACCTTCTCATACCGATCGATGCAGAAGTTATCGAGCCACATCAACCCGCCGCCAAGTTGCGTCTGGAATTCCTCATTCTCGCTGGTCAGCAAATCAATAAATTCCGGGGCGCCAGCCTCGATCGCTCCGCTCGAACGATCATCCTTGGGGATAATCGTGTCGCACAACGAAGTCAGCGTCTCGTATTGATGCGCCGAGAAATATTTAGGAACGTACTTCCCCGCAGCGGAGGCGGCCTTTTCCTTTTGTATCAGCCCGTGAGCATATTCTGCTGCCTGAGCCGGAATCATCTGCAACACCGATCCGCCGGCCGCTCCAACCACCAGCGACCTCAAAACATCCCGCCGCGAAACTCCCTGCATCCCCATCCAGCCCTCTCTTCTTCGTGAACCCTGCGGTCCTCGATGAGCTCTGTGTTCAATTCCCTTTGGGTGTTGTGTTTTAGATATTCCCCTTCGCAGCCTCGCTCAACAAATATTCCGAAGCCCGCCATGACAGCGCCATGATCGTCAACGTAGGGTTCTTGTCCGGATTCGTCACCAGCGGCGCGCCATCGGTGACAAACAGGTTCTTCACGTCGTGGGCCTGGCAATACCCGTTCAACACCGACGTCTTTGGATCGGCTCCCATTCTTGCCGTCCCAACTTCATGGATAATCTTCCCTCCCAGTTCGATGCCGTACGCCCGCGGCCCGTCGATGGGAGCTTTGGTCAGATACTGTCCGCCCGCCATTTCCACGATCGCGCGGAACGTTTCCTGCATGTCCTTCGCTTGCCGCAGCTCGTATTCGGACCACTTGAAATGAAATCGCAGCACCGGGATGCCGAATTCGTCCACAACCTCCGGGTCGATCTCGCAGTAGGTATCCGGATTCGGAATCATCTCGCCGCGTCCGGCGAACCCGATTGTCGTGCCATAGTCCTTTCGCGCCTTGCGCTTCAGCTCCGCGCCGTACCCCTCCTCGCGATGGCAAAGATCGTGGAACATTCCAACGTTGGGCAACTCGCGCCCGCCGCCAAACTCGATATGGTAGCCGCGCGGAAAATCGTTTTTGCGGTCGAACTTCCACCACGGCATGTACATGTGCATGCCGCCGGTGCCGTCATGGTTGTGCGGGGTCATGTTCTCGAGTTGTGGGAAATAGCCTTCGCCGCCGCTGCCCACCGAATCCATTAAATATCTGCCGACCGTCCCGGAGGAATTCGCGAGGCCATCGGGAAACGAGGGCGACTTCGAGTTGAGCAGCAGCCGCGCCGATTCGCACGCGCTCGCTGCCAGCACCACTGCCCGTGCATTGATGCGTTTTTCGGAGCGCGTCGCCTTGTCGATGTACGAAACGCCTTGCGCTTTGCCATCCGGGCCGACGAGCACCTCACGCGCCATCGCACCGGTGATCAAGGTCAGTTTGCCGGTCGCCATCGCCGGAGGAATCAGCACTTGGCTGGAGCTGAAATTCGACGCCGTGGTGCATCCTCGGCCACACTGTCCGCAATAGTGGCAAGGCAGTCGCCCATTCACCGACTTCGTGAGAATCGCCAGCCGCGACGGAATGCAAATGATATTCAGCTTGTCACACGCCTTCTTGACGATCAGCTCGGTGCAACGTGGCTTGGGGGGAGGTAGGAAGACGCCATCGGGCGCGCTTGAAACATCTTCTCTCGTACCGAACACGCCGATGTAAGACTCAACTTTGTCGTAGTACGGCGCGATATCGTCGTAAGTGATTGGCCAATCTGTACCCAGTCCATCGCGCGTGTACGACTTGAAATCGACGGGAGAGAATCGCAGCGCGATGCGGCCCCAGTGATTGGTCCGGCCGCCTACAATCCGCGATCGAAACCACCGAAAATCCGAGCCCGGTGCGGAGGTATACGGCTCGCCCGCGATCGTCCACGCGCCGTTCGGCGCTAGAAATTCGCCAAAGTTTTCCGCCGCCCGGCCGCCGACGCCTACTCCTCGATGCGGCAGATCGTATGGCCACATGAACATCTTGAAATCTTTTTCGGGATGAACCGCAGGCCCGGCTTCCAGCATTGCTACATTCAGGCCGCCTTCGGTCAGAATCTTGGCAGCCATCCCTCCGCCGGCACCGGAACCTATCACGATCACATCGTATGTCTTCGGCGAACGAATCACTTGCGACATCGAATGGCCCCCGAGGTACGCGCAATTTTCTTCGTCTGCAACAATGCGATTCTAATTCGGTGATTCTATCTCCATTTGTCGCCGCTATGTACCCAGCAATTCGCTGCGCACATTCTTCAGGACATAGACCGCGCGTTCAACACCCACTGGGCCCGCGAGGATAGGATCTTCGTTTTCGATGCTCAAGATGCCTTCATAACCTACGTCCATGTAGGCCTGCACGACCGACTTCCACAATGCGGCGCCGTGTCCATAACCAACCGCGCGAAATGTTTCGGACGCTTCGGGCAGGCCGGCAAGGTCGGATGCAAAGTTCAGCACGCCATACTTCGCGACGTTGCCCGGAAACATCACCGTATCCTTCATATGAGCGTGATAGATTGCGCCCTGCTTGCCCAGGAAATGAATCACTTCCACGGGATCGCAACCCTGCCAGAACAAATGGCTCAAATCATTGTTCGCGCCGATCTCTTCGCCTACCGCCTCCCGCAATTTCATTAGCGTCCGCGGATTGTAGACCGCGAAATTGGGATGCATCTCCAGCGCGATTCGGTGCACTCCGTGATCGCGCGCGAATTTCGCCGCGTCCTTCCAATAAGGAATAAGCCTTTCTTTCCACTGCCAGTCCAGCATTTCCCCATACTCTGGCGGCCAGCGGTACGTAATCCAGTTAGGCTGCGCATCGGTCGGCGTTCCCCCTGGACACCCGGAAAAAGTAACGATCACCTTGACGTCGATCATTTGCGCCAGCCGGACCGTCTTGCGAAACGTGTCCGCGTCCTGGGCCGCGTGCTTCGCGTCCGGATGCACTGGATTTCCGTGGCAGCTCAACGTCGCAACTTGAATACCCTTATCTTCAAATTTCTTGTTCCAAGCTTTCGCTTTCCCCCTATCCTCGAGCAGCTCGTCGAGCGGGCAATGAAGATTGTTCGGGTAGCCGCCAGTTCCGATTTCCATCGCCTCTAGTCCCAGCGCGCTCACGGTCTCCAGCATTTCGTCGAACGGCATCTTGCCATACACTGGGTCGAAGACGCCGATGGGAATCTTGCGCATGGATTTGCCTCCGAGAGGGCGCTCCGCCGTCTGGGATTTGAATGATGGCCCCATGGCCTCGGTACCAGCAGACATGGCGGAGGAGCGGGGCGCGGCTGCGGCCAGCAAGCCACCTCCGGTCGCGGCCAGGAATTGCCGCCGGTCGATACCTGAATTATTGCGTCCGCTCTTCATCTGGTTTTTGCCTCCGCGATGGCAGCACAATTCCAAATCAAAACCAACCCGCGGCATTATACGCCGCTTTGGGAAACCAGGTAGCGCGGGGAAGCGTCGGCGTTTTCAGCCGCGCGAGAAGACGCATCGCAAAATTCACGAGTGTTGAACCCTGCCCGCAACAGAATTCGCAACCTTCGGGTTTAGGGTGGCCACCAATCCCGACCGCGACAGTTTGCAAGCTAGGCGGTGCGACGAGGGGTGAGCGCGTTGAGGGCGGGAATCGATCGCGGCGCAACCAGTACGCGCACCGGCGGTTGCTTCTTGTTTTGAATGGCGTCCACGATCATCTCGATCGCCTGCCCGGTGTTGGGCGGAACAAACACGGTCGCGGTGAGCTGGCCGGTGCGCACCCAAGCCTGGCCCGTGTTCGGCAGACCGTCGCAACCGATAAACGGGAGTCTTAACCAGCGTTCGCGCTCCACTTCGTTGGTCAATTCCTGAAATGCCTTCCGCGCGCCCATGGCCATCGAGTCATCCTGCGCGGCAACGACATCGATCGTCGATTTCTGCGAAGTCGTGAGCTTCAGCCAGGAGCGCACCGCGCGGAGTGAACTTTCTTCCGTCCATTGCGCTTTCAACATGATAGCTTGAATGTTTGCCGGCTTGGTCTCCTGCATGCCGGCGGTGCGTTCTTTGGCCGCAGAATTCTCCGAAGGTCCCTGGATATAAAGGACCGCGCCGCCTTTGGGCAACAGCGCCGCGAGCTGGCGGCCTTGCAAGCGGCCAATTTCCACGTGATCGGAACTGACACCGAAGATTGGCGCAGTCGAAGTCTTGCGAAGCTCGTCCAGATACGCGGCATCGCGATTCAAAACGGCCCAACCGATTCCGGCGGTGGCGGCAGCACGGGCTACTTGTGGCAACGCCGTACCGCCCACGGGCTCGAAGACGACGGCGTCGGGGCGGTTCTCGGCTGACGCCTGCACGACCTTCAAAATCTGGGTGCTTTGGCTAATGGCGTCGTTATCCGCGTAGATGATTTCCGCGGTAACACCAAGTCGCGCCGCAGCTTGCTCTGCGGATTGCGCCTGCTCGATCTGATAGTCGTTGTCGTTGGTCGTTAGAGCGACGACGATCCGTATCTTCTTCGCCATGGCGGTATCACCCGGGTACTATGCCCCTGAGGTTCTACAGTACACCGGAGCGGATAGACGCTACCGGAAATCCTAAACCGGGGGTGCCGTGGCGACAACATCTCAAACGAGACTTGCCATTCTTCTCACCGTGCCAGTTCGCTGTCCGCGTTAACAGTTTATCCCTTCCCCATGATTTCTTCGTAAGTGCAGATTCTAAAAGACTTTAAGCAGTTGTACCCGAACGCGGGCGGCGCGCCACTGGCTCCGACGTCGCTGCCGAATGAAGGGAAGAACAACGTTCCGATGTCGAAGCAGGAGGAAGACGAGGTCAAGAAGAAGTATTCATACGTCGTGACCTATCGGTGAAAGGAGGAAACTGGCTGGATTCGGCTTGGCGGCGGAGGCCATTAATTGCCGGGAGATCATGAACGCGATAAACTGTTCCCTGTGGCCCGGTAGAGTAACCGGTTAACTCGTCACCCTCTCAAGGTGAAGATTACGGGTTCGACTCCCGTCCGGGCTACCAAAATCCCCCGAAGCTTGCATTCGCAAATCCAGCTCTCAGCCGCGCGCCACTAGTTCTGAGACGGCGCGGTGCGCCTGGTCGATGGCTTCATTGGTGTAGGCGTTCGCGCCCATATCGGAATTGGCGATGGCGATGCGTCCGAAGGGTTTGCGGCCGATCACCCAAGGTTTTTCTTCTTCCTTCCATTCGGGATCGAACAGCGAATTGGGCGCGTAGGCATAGCCGTGCGCCCAACGATTTACGGTGATACCCTCGATATCCCGCGCGGGATCGAAGCCGGCGCCACCCAGCATCCTGGCCAACTGGTCGCGGATGTTGCGTTCGAATGTCGCGAAAGGCGTGCCCATCAATTCCACGCGGCCGGCGCGATATTGATCACGCATCGGGAGTCCTGGTCTGCATGGCGTACGCAGAAGAAACAGCACCATGGGCTCTTCGGGAGTGCTCGGGAACTGATATTGGCCGATGGTTACTGGAAAATCCAGCGCGATAAGGGTGTGATAGCCTCCTGGCGCAACGATTTGATGCACGCCCAATTTGTCGAAGGACGTCCAGTTGCGCACTGCGACGTGTGTGTAGACCAGTGGCGTCTTCACCAGGTAGGAGAGCGCATCTTTTTGTTTTTCGGGAAGCTCGGGGCAGAGATACGGAATCATCATCCCATAGCAAGCCAAAACGCAATTCTTACCCCGCACGGATTGAAGCTTGCCGCCGCGGATGTAGCTGACTTCCACATCTTTCGAAGAGTTCGCGGCCGCCTCGGCGTGCCGCACGTGCACGACGGTGCTGTTCAAGCGTAGCCGCACCTTCGCATCGGCCTGATCCAGCTTGCTGTAGTCGGCGCGCGCGGTAACCACGTCTTCCATCGTTCCGCCTGGCACCGCACCCGGGATCAGAGAGCGCACCAGCAAGCGTGCGACGGAAGCATTTCCATCCGGAAAATGAAAAATGTATGGCTCTCCCTTGTCGGGCTCCGGAAGCCCCAGCCCATCGAATCCTGGGTAAGTGAAGGACTCGTAGTCGTCGGGAGATGCGTAGCACGATGCCGCGGGCACAGCTTCGATGCCCACACCAAACAAATCGTGCGGAAAAGTCTGAAAAAATGGCAACGCTTCCAAGGTCACCTTGCAATACTTCGTTAAATAGTCCGCGTAGCTGATGGTCGCAAGCTTGGCCAGTTTCTGTTCCTTCGACAGACCCTCCATGTAGTCCACTTTTTCGGTGTACACGCGGGCTATGTCACGCCGCGCCACGTCTGAAAGCGGCGCCTTGGCCAGGAATTCCGGCCAAGGCGTGGTATTCATGCCCGTCAGCAACCGATCCTGGCCAAAGGTTTCCTTATCGAAGAATGCTGCCGTGCCCATTTTCTTGTAAAGTTTTTGGTCGTAGTCCTTGAAGAAGCGGTCAACCTGGATTCCGATTTCCGCGATCAGACCTTTCGCCACTGCGCTGTATGCGCCCGGGCTCTCGATCGATTGTGTTCCGCCATAGCTGAGCAGCATGCGGTTGCCAGCGCGAAATTCGTTGCGCTTGGCGTGGCCGCCAAAGTCGTCGTGATTGTCGAGCACCAAGATGCGCGCGCCGGCGCCGGCATTTTTGCGATAAAAATACGCGGCTGCCAGACCGCTGATCCCGCCTCCCACCACCACCAAATCGTAGGCCTCGTCGGTCTTCGTAGCGGGCCCGGCGGCATCCCATTTACCTCCGTCGCGAAGCCGGTGGGCATAGGCAAACGTCCCGTCGTGATTTCCGCGCATCCCGGTGAGCGCGGGCGGATAGTATCCAGAGGTCTTCTCCGGAGCGAACTCGTCGGTACCCCTCGCCGCAGCGGCCAGCACGGACTCGCCAACCAGCGTACTGCCTACGCCGACTGCAACTCCGTTCAGAAAATCACGGCGCGAAATGGGGCAGCGCAAGCCCAACTCTCGATCTTTTCGCTCGTCGCTCATCAAATAGACCTTCCGTCCCTGGAACGATCAGGCCGCATTATAGCCGTGCGGCAGGCCTTGTGCGAGAGGGCAGCTCACGCGTAAGATCGCTGATCCCAAACGCCACAATGATGGAGGAAATATGAAGTCGACTGCTCGCACGTCCAGCCCCTGGTACATCCCGCTTGTATTCGCCGCGGTGACACTGGCAATCCCTATTCGCGGCACCGTGCAGGCGACTCCCGCCGCGCAAGAAATGAAAGAAAGACCATTCGTGGTGGAGTACTACTACAAGGCAAAATGGGGTCACGCCGAAGAATTCATCGCACTGTTCAAGAAGAACCATTACCCGGTGCTAAAAAAGGAGATCGAACTCGGGCGCATCCTGAAGGTGTTCGCGACCGCGCCCCGGTATCACAGCACCGAAGATGGCCGCTGGGACTATCGCACCACGATCATCTTCAAAAACGCCGAGGTCGCTCACGACACCTTCGACTCCGGCCCGCTTCTCAAACAACTCTTTCCCGACCAGGAGACTTACAAGCGCGAAGAACAACGCCGCTTCGAAATCCTCGACGCTCATTGGGACGTCCCCATCAAAGACGTCGACCTGGACGGAAAATGAGTATTGATCGTTGCGATTGAGCCGCCGGAAAGGGTACCGGCGAGGCGATGCGCATTGTTCTTGAGCGTGACCCGGGAACGGCTCGCGATGCGCTCGCCTAGGAAGCGCTGAAGCGCGCTCCTACATAACGACCTCGATGAAGCGATTTCTAGCCTTACACCCGCGCTATATATAATAGGTGGCAGGAGCGTTCATGCCCGACTATACCGAAGAACATGCCCGCGCGGGCATAGACAAAAAGCTACCCGCGCTCGAAACGTGGCCCAATCAGTTTCCCGGCTACATCATCACCACTAAATTTCCGGAGTATTCCTCGGTCTGCCCAAAGACCGGCCTGCCTGATTTCGGCACGATCACTATTCAGTACGTGCCCCGCAAAGACTGCATCGAGCTTAAATCGCTGAAAATGTATCTGCTCGCCTACCGCGATCTCGGCATCTTCTACGAAAACGCCGTCAACAAAATGCTGCGTGACATCGTCGCCGCCATCCAGCCAGAATGGTGCGTCGTCCGGGGTGAATTCACGCCGCGCGGTGGCCTAACTACCTCGATTTTTTCGCGATGGCCAACGCCGGCCTCGCGCGGCACGGCCGAAAGCAAAGGACGCGCGAAAGCTGGCTCCAGGCGCTAGCCAGCCGCGGATTACCGTACATCCATCGTCGCCGTGCTCATCGGCTTTTTGTTCGCCCGCCGCTACGAAACCAGCTGTCGCACCGCCGAGAATTTTCAAACCGTGAGCCACGAGATAGCGAACAAAAAACGAGCCAACTAGAGATCCCCGTAGCGCCGCGTAGGGTAAGCCACACTGACCGGCCAGCAAAAGCACAGGAATGACGACCACAAATACCGAGAGTTCTGCCAGAAATCCGCCTGTCAAAACACGAACCCGGTGGATTCTTTTGGAAGGTATTCATCGCAGAATCTCCCTCTTTGGCCACCGACAGGTCGGAATCCTAGCCCGAAAAACCGGCGCCTAACTACTGGTTAGTGGGATTGTTGAACGTCCCCATTGTCCGGTCAGATTGCGCTTGGACAACCATGGCAACCTGACCGTTCGACTTGTGCAGCCTGTATAGTATTAGGTGTACGATCACGATCCTAAATGCCGCGCCTCCTCCCTTCAAACGAACACCTCGATTACGTTGCCGCGCTGCTGGACGATATGTGGCGGATTCCCGGCACGAACATCCGGTTTGGCCTCGACGCGGTGATTGGCTGGGTCCCTGGGATCGGCGACGCCATGGCTGGCATCGCGTCATGCTTGATTGTGTTCGCCTCCTGGCGGCGCGGTGCGAAACCCATCACTCTCGCACGCATGATCGCCAACATTCTTTTGGAAATGACACTGGGGGCAATACCGCTTGTGGGCGACGTCTTCCACATCGTTTGGAAAGCGAATCGGCGCAACTACCGGCTGCTGATACGAGAAAAGGAGCAACCAGGCGCCCATACCCAGCGCGATTGGATATTTCTCGCCATCATCTTGTTCACAGTGATTGTTGTGGTGGCAATTCCTGTCGGTCTTTTGATTTGGATCCTGAGAATCAGGGTGGGTCAGTCGTGACTTGGCATCGACTCGGTCGCCGCATGAGAAAGCATCGCTATCCCTGCAGCCTGACCCTAGCGCACTCCCGAAAACTGGAAACTGACCGCTACGAACAGCCCATCCACGTTGCGAGCAATGATTTGCGGATGGTACCATCGCTGGGTTGGGGGCCCATCTTCCAGGAGGCTGAATGAGCATTTCGCCAAACGTACCGACTCCACAGGAGTCCTACCACTACGAAAGCGTGGGCACGCCCCGCTGGATTGCCGTACTGTTCGGTGTCCTGATCGTTGCCGTGATCGCGCTCGCCTACATGGGCCATTCGGCGCAGTCACAGCTCCAGGCGGATCTCGCCAAGGCGCAGGACCAGAATAAATTGCTCAGCGCGCAACTCGACCAGGCCAATTCGCGCCTCGCCGACCTGAAGGGCAACATCGAAGTGACTCAGCAGAAGGTCGGCATGACTCAAGCGGAGCTTGCCAAGGCCAGGAGCCGCGCCGAAGCAATTCGCAACGACCAGATCGCTTCCGATCAAAAGCTGGCGTCGCAATTGACGGCGGTCCAAACCGAGAGTAACGAGAAGATTGGCGCAGTTGCCAGCGAGGTTGGCGGCGCCAAGAAGGACATCGAAGCTACGAAGACCGATCTGGAGACAACCAAGAGCAAGTTGGAGCGCGCCACTGGAGACATGGGCGTCATGAGCGGTCTGATCGCGCACAATCGTGATGACCTCGACGAGCTGAAGCGTCGCGGGGACCGCAACTACTACGAGTTCAAGGTCACCAAGAGCAAGACTCCGCAGCGCGTTGGCCCGGTACAGGTCACTTTAAATAAGTCCGACCAGAAAAAAGGCAAATACACTATGACCGTGTTCGTCGACGATCGCTCTATCGAAAAGAAAGACAAAACGGCCGGCGAACCCGTGCAGTTCTACCTGAAGGGCGCTGCGCGCATGGCCCCATATGAAATCGTGGTCTTCGACGTTGGCAAGAACGACATCAACGGTTACCTTTCCACACCAAAGGATGCAGGCTCGGGCGCAGCGGCGCCGGCCGCCACGCCAGCGGCAGCGACCGCTAAACCGCAGTCGTAAGCCCGGCCGTATCTCGATCCATAGGGAGCCCTGTTCCGCGTTCTGGAAACCTGACGCGGGACAGGGCTTCTGTCTTTTTCGGGTCGGAGCTAGCATTAAAAAAGCGGCCCATTCTGGCAGGAATTCGGGCCACAGGATTCGCGTCGGAGACCTCTCATGAAACGTACGCACCCGCGCGCGCTTGTCTGCGCTCTGATCTTGTCGATGCTCCTCGCATCGCGGCTAGCGGCTCAAGCCCCTCTAGAGCCCGCGCAAATGCCGTCGCGCACTTCCTTCTATCTCATCTGGCGCGGAACTCCCGAAGGTAACGCGCGGAATACCAACGCGCTATTCGCACTTTGGGATGATCCGGATTTTGCTCCCGTGCGCGCCGCGATGTTCGAAAACATGACCAGTTCATCCGAGAAGGACTCCTCGAAGCCGGCTCTCAGCCGCGAAGAAGCCGAACAATATTCTTCGCTGCTGGAAAATGCATTGGTGATCGGCTACCTCAGCAAGCCCGAAGCAAAGATGACCGCAAGCACCGCGCCTCCCAAACCCGCGGAGCACACTTACAACGGCCTCTTCTTTGTGTACGACCGGACCGGCAAAGAGGCTCTACTGAGTAAAGCCGTCCTGCGCATGCGCGGCCAGGAAAAAGAGCTGCCGCAGATTTCGCAAATTACCGTCTCGGGCGTGCCCACCTTGAAAGTCGAGCGCAAGGCCAGCACGACCTACTGGGTCGAGCACGGCAAATACGCCGCCAGCGCCAGCGAACGCTCCGTACTCGAAGATATTTTGGGGCGCCTCGAAGGCAGAGCCGCCGATGCGAACTCACTCGCCCAGACGCCAGCTTACAAAGAAGCGCAGCCGCAACTTGGCGGTGGCGTCATGGAATTTTTCGCAGGTGTTCCGAGCCTGAAAGGCCTGGCCCCAGACTCCGCCTCGGGATTCAAAATCGCTCCGGTTCTCAATGCCCTGAAGCTCGAAGCAATCCACTCCTTCAGCGGGCGTGTGATTCTCGAAGGCGCGAAAACACGCTTTCAAGGCGCGGTTCTCGGCGATACCGCACCCGGCGCGCTCTTCGACTTCTGGACCGACGGCTTGGCTTCGCCGACTTCCCTTTCGCTTCTTCCGCCCAATGCCATTTCTTACAGCGAGACGCAATTCAACTTGCCCGGGTTCTACGAAATCTTGAAGCGTGGGGTGGCCGCGGCGATGCCCGCCGGTCAGCAGAACGGAACTGCCATGGTCGAAGCGCTGGCACAGTCGCGTCTCGGAATGCCCCTCAGTGACGCGCTCGCGCTGCCCAGCGGGGAGTTTGCGTCGATGCAACTCAGCCCTTCACTCGATCCGCAAAGAGCCGTCTATGTTTTCGGAATCCGCAAGAAACCCGAGACCCTGAAACTTCTTCGCTCCATCTTCGGCGATCAGATCACTTCAGAACGCACGGAAGCCGACACCACCTTCTTGAAAATCTCCCTCCGCGGCAATCAGGGGAGCAAGGGCGTCGCTCAATGGGACTTCTATCACCTCGCCGTCACCCCGGACTTCATTGTCGGCGCCACGCGCAACGAAACTGTTCGCGATCTGCTCGCCAGCCGGTCGACGTCGAACAGCATCTCTGCGAGTCAATTCCAAACGGCTCGCGGGGTTTATCCCGAAAAAATCAATGGCTTGAACTATTTCGATTTCCAGAGAATCGACTGGCCCGCCCTGAAAGCACGCTGGATCGAGGAAGCCAGGAAGGTCTCGGAAACACAAAACGCAACTGCACAACAAAAAGCCGCTGCCGCCAGAGTGCCTTCCCTGCTCACCGATGCGAACCCCCAGGTCTTCCCCAAGCATCTACATTTCATGGCCGGCGCATCCTGGAAAGATGCGAAGGGCGTCCACTTCGATCAATGGGTTGAGTAGTTGAAACTTGCGTAGCGCCGGATTGAATTACCGAGGTATCCGCTTTCCCGTGATGCTTGCCCGACGGTATGCGAGCGGCGTTGCTCTGTGGATGGGGCTCGTTTCGTTGACATTTGCACAATCTCAGCAGCCCGCGCGGACGGAGTCTCCTTCAATCCGCGTCACTGTCAATCGCGTGAACGTCCCAGTCACCGTCACCGACTCCGGCGGGCGCCTGGTTAAAGACCTTCACCGTGATGACTTCCACGTCTTCGACAACGGCATCGAGCAGCCCATCACCGACTTCGCTTCCGTCGAAGAATCCACCCAGGTCGTTCTGCTGATCGAGTCCGGCCCCGCCGTCCTGTTCCTGGCGAAAGGTCACGTGCTCGCCGCTGACGCATTTCTCCGCAGCATTCCGCCCGCGGACCGCGTCGCGATCGCCAGCTACACGAGAACTCCAGAGTTAGTGCTTGGTTTTACGACCGACAAAAACGAAGCCCGCCAAGGCCTTCAGGAACTGAGCTTCGTCAGCGGATTCGGAGACCTCAATCTGTCCGCGAGCTTGGCCACCACCATCGACTGGATTTCCTCCGTCCCTGGAAAGAAGACGGTCGTCCTGCTCTCGACCGGGGTCGACACATCGCCGCCTGAAACTTGGCAGCTCGTCCAGAAAAAGCTCCAGACCTCGGACGTGCGCGTCTTCGCCGTCTCGCTCTCCGCCGACATCCGCCAACCAGCCAAAAGGAAAAAGCTCACTCCGCAAGACCGCTCGAACCGCGCCGAGGTGAGAGAAGGCTTCGCCCAAGCCGACAAGTCTCTCCATGAACTCTCCGACGCCAGCGGCGGTCGCGTCTATTTCCCGAAAGATCCCGCAGACTTTGAACGCACCTACGACGAAATCGCGCAACTCGTCGCCAACGAATACAGCCTGGCCTTCACGCCAACGTCGTTAGACGGCCAACTCCACATCCTCGAAGTGAAAGTGAGAAATTCCACCTATCGCGTAGACCACCGACAGGGCTACCTCGCGCTCATACCATAGAACCGGTGTCCCGATTCATCCTGTGAAGCTGTCGTCTCCGCGATCAGGATCTTCTCTGGTGTGGCGATAGAACCAGATTCCTGCGGCAATCAACCCCAAACCCAGCCACTCTTGCACGGCTTGCTTTGGATCCCCTGGAAAACTACGACGACGATAGTTGTAAGAGCGGTTCAAAGCTCCTGAATCAATCAGCAAAGCGATCCCACAAATAACGATCGTAGTCGCTTTCAGGAACGGTCGATGATTAGACTGCAACGACAATTCGCCTACTCGTATTCTTTCATCACTCGCGCCATCTTGCTCAGCCGCTCATCCACTGCCGCGAAGACCGTACCGGCCGGAAACGAACCTTCGGCGTTCCGGGTCCCCGCCGTCATCCCTGTCAGAATCTCAATGCCCTCTTCAATCTTCGCTACCGGCCAAACGTGAAACTTCCCCGCCCCCACCGCATCCAGAATGTCTTCCCGTAGCATCAAGTCCTCAACGTTCGACGCCGGCATCAACACACCCTGCGAACCCGACAATCCCTGGATCTTGCACACGTCAAAAAATCCCTCGATCTTCTCGTTGATCCCGCCAATGGCTTGCACATCGCCCTGCTGATTCATCGATCCAGTGACGGCAATATCCTGCCGCAGCGGCAATTCCGCCAGTGCCGACACCAGCGCATACACTTCGGTCGAGCTGGCACTATCGCCGTCCACGCCCGAATACGACTGCTCGAAGCAAATGCTCGCCGACAGCGACAACGGCTTATCCTGCGCGAACCGGCTGCGCAAATATCCCGAAATGATGTGCACGCCTTTATCGTGGAAGCGCCCGCTCAAGTTCGATTCCCGCTCGATGTTGATCACGCCAACTTTACCCATCGCCGCCGTCGCCGTAATCCGTACCGGCTTGCCGAACGAATACCCGCCAATCTCGAGCACGCTCAATCCATTCACCAGGCCGACGCGCGTGCCTTCCAAATCGACGAGCAACGTCCCCTCTTCGATCATTTCACGAATCCGCGTCTCGATCAGGTTGTGCCGCTCCATCTTCGAAGACAATGCCGTCCGCACATGCGCCGCGCGCACAACGGATTCGCCTGCTGCCGAGGCCGCGTAAGCCGCTTCGCGGGCGAGGTCCGCAATGTCCACGAATCGAGCCGTGACCTTATTGCGCCGCCCGGCCTGCCTCACGCCATACTCCAGCATGGTCGCAAACGCGCCACGATCAAACGGCGAGAGATTTTCTTTCTCGCACAACGCCCGCAATCGCCCCGCGTATTCGGCGATCACGCCGTCGCTCATCTTCATTTCTTCGTCAAACTCCACGCGCACTTTGAAAATCTTACGGAAATCCTCCTCGTAGTCGTACAGCATCTCGTACAACTCGCGATCCCCAATCAAAATTACCTTCACGTCCAGGTGCACCGCCTCCGGCTTCAGAGCGCTCCCGCCAAACGGATAAAACATCTCCAGCGGCTGAATCTCCAGGCGGTTGTGGTTCAACGTCCGCTTAAGTGCTCGCCAAACGCCCGCTTCCGACAACGCTTCGAGCGAATACATGATCAAAAACCCGCCGTCCGCCCGCAGCAGCGATCCCGCGCGCAAATCCATGAAGTCGCTGGTCCACCCGCCGCGGGCGTCGTAAGCCCGCTGAATCGTTCCGAACAAATTCGCGTACGTAGGCGTGGTCTCAAAAATTACCGGTGAACCATCATCGTCCCCGTGCGCTAGAATCACATTCACGCCATACAAACGAAACGGATCGCGCTCCGGCCCGCTGCCCGGCATTTTCGGCATGCCATCCATCGATGGCGCAGCTTCACCCTCACCTTCCCCCTCGCCTTCGCGCTCCTTGAACGGATCGAGGTTGTCCAGCAAATGGTGCCGCACCTCCTCTAGATACTCCGCGACTCCTGTGTTCGAATATTTCTCTTTCAGTTCCTCGATCACTCCGTCTACCAGAACCGAGGCCGCCTCCTGCTCCAGATAACTCAGCTCGCTCGCCAACTCGCGCGAAAGCGTCAGTGTCTTGCGGTAAACTACGGTAAATTCCTGGCGGAACTGCTCGTATTTCCGCTCGATCTCTTCCGCCACCGGCGAATCGAGTTTCCCCTCGTGCACCATCTTCGAAATATCCTCGATGGGCACCATTTGCCCTTCGAGCACCGGAAAAATCTCCGGCAGCGCCACCGCGCCCACTTGCATGTGGCCCAGCGCAAACTGCTCCCGTGAAATTCGCCGCGTAAAATCGTCCATCAACTCTTTTTCGCGCACCGTGAATCGCTCGACAATTCGGCCCTTCTGGCGCTGAAAGGGTTCGCCCTCGAATACCTGCGGAATCCGCCGCCGCAGAAAATCGATCCCCGCCTGCATCTCTTTTTTAAAGGAATTCGCTTGTCCGCGAGGCAGCGACAGCAACCTCGGCCGGTCGGCAATCTTGAAATTATTGACGTAACACCGGTCGAGCGAGGGCTTCGTCGCCGGGTGCAGCTCTTCAATCATCCGCGCGATCGTTCCGCCGCGGCTCGTTCCCGCCAACCCGCACACAAACACGTTGTACCCGGGCGCCGATAGCTCCACGCCCATCTTCAAGGCCCGCAGCGCCCGCTCCTGCCCGATAAACCCTTCGCGCAGTTCCGCCTGCGCTGTCGTCTCAAACGGCAGACGCGAAGCCTCGCACCTCCAGCGCAATTTCTCCGAAGGCAACTCCGCATGCACCGCGGCCGGTTTGTATCCGTTCACTCCCATCGCAGTCGGGTACTCTAGCACACGCCCACGTCCATGCATGCATTTTCGCCCTTCGTGTTTCGCATGTTGGACAACGAAGGAAATGGTAGAGGCCGCCGACCGTGGCGGGCGTTTTACATCACGTCAGATGAATGCTGCCATGGAGAAGGCACATCGCCTGTCAACAATGTCAGATCAAATCGGCAAATCCGCTATTCCTCCCGCAGCGCCACCACCGGATCCACCCTGGTAGTCCGCCACGCCGGAATTACCGTGGCGGTGAACGCCACTGCCACCAACAGTACCGGCACCACGCCGAACGTGGCCGCATCCGTCGTGCTCACTCCGAACAGCAAACTAGCCATCACCCGCGTCAACGCAAACGCACCTACAAGCCCCACCAGGATCCCCATCACCGCTAATTCCATCCCCTGCCGCAGCACGAGCCCCAGAACGTCACCAGGCCGCGCACCCAACGCCATCAACACACCGATGTCGTGGGTATTCTGCGTCACCAGGTACGACATCACGCCGTACAGCCCCACCGCCGCGAGCAACATCGCGAATGCCGCAAATGCCGCCAACATGGTGCTGGAGAAACGCTGGCGCGCCAGTGAATCGTACCACCGGTCCTGCATGGTCCGATTTTCGTAAACCGCCACTGTCGGTTCGACGCTGTGAATTTCGCCGGCGATAGCGGCCGACAACCCGGCAGTATCGGACGACGTGCGCGCGACCAGGTACATGCCGTTCGGCGCGCCCTGTTCCCGTGCAAAATACGTAGCGATCTTGCCTTCGGTCTCAAGGCCGTATTGTTTGACCGTTCCCACCACGCCCACAATTGTGATGGGCTTCTTCACATCGAACCACAGGTGCTTTCCAACGGCATCACCGTTCGGCCAGAATCTCTTCGCGAATTTGTCGTCAATGATCACCACCCCCGGCATGTCCGCCGTGTCATGCTCCGAGAAGAAACGCCCTTCGCGCAGGGGAATCTCCATGGCCCGAAAGTAGTCCGCGCTCGCGACGCGCAAGTCGACTTGCAACTCCTGCCCCGCCGGCGGTATGTAGCCTTCCACGTTGATGCCTCCCCAACCCACCGACCCTGTAAGGGGCAGCACCGAAACCTCGCCTTCCGCAACCACGCTCGGCAGGTGTGCAACCCTCCCTTCGATCTCCCGGTATAAATTGGCCAACGCCTTTTCATCGCGATATTTCGGGTCGGTGGCTGCAATCTGCATGGTCAGGACGTGGTCGGTAGCGAATCCTGGAGCCACGCTTTGCAACCGCACGAAGCTACGGACCAGGAGTCCGGCCCCGATCAACAGCATGAGCGAAAGCGCCAGCTCGGATACCACCAGCAAGGCGCGCAAACGATGCCTCCGAAGGTACAAGCCGCCGTCGCTCTGCCCACCGCGTCCGCCGGCTTTCAGCGACGCGTTCGGATCCACCCGGACCACGCGCCACAACGGCGCCAAACCAAACAAGGTCCCGGTGAGTAGCGAAACGCCAAAAGTAAAAGCCAGCACGGCACTATTGATCCCGATGTCCTCCAGCCGCGGAATATTGCCAGGATTCATCGTGCGCACCACGTAAAGGCTAACTCGCGCAACCAAAAGTCCGCCGGCGCCGCCGAGAATTCCCAACAAAACGCTCTCGGTCAGTAGTTGCCGCGCCAGCCGCTGCCAACCCGCGCCTAGAGCCGTCCGGATCGCCACTTCTTTCTCGCGCCCCGCCGCGCGCGTGAGCAGCAAGTTGGCGACGTTGGCGCAAGCGATCAGCAAAACCACCGCTACCGATCCCAGCAGCACCAACAGAGCCCGTCGCACGTCACCAACGACCTCGTCCTGCAGTCCCGTTACGTGCATGCCGAAGCTGACGTCGCGCTTGTCTTTTTCCTGGATCCGGCTGGCAATCACGTCGATGTCCGCCTGCGCCTGTTGCACGGTAACTCCGGGTTTCAGCCGCGCGACAATGTTGTAATTTTCGTCGCGCCTGTTTTTCACAGCATCCGCCGCCAACGGCAGTGGCAAGAAGACGTCCACCTTGTCCATCGGTTCTTCTGACGGCATCACTTCGGCATTGAGCAAGAATCCCCGCTGTAGCACGCCGGCCACGGTGAAGGAATTCCCGTCCAACGTGATGCTCTTGCCCACAATCTCAGGATCGGAGTTGAACAGGCGCCTCCAGACCCGCTCGCTGAGAATCGCCACTGCTGGTTTTCCGGGCTTATCCTCTTCCGGTAGAAGCACGCGGCCAAGCACGGTCCTGGCACCGAACATCTTCAGCAAGCTGGATTGAGTCCGAATTCCGGCCACCCGTTCGGGTTGTTCGCGGCCAGTCAGCGTAAACATCCGGGTCTGCGCGAGCGCCATCTCCTCAAAGGAATGGTTCTGGTCCTGGAGGTCAAGGAATTGGCCCGGCGAGGGCCAGTCGCGGAAGATTCCGATCGCCGGTGAATGCAGCCAAACCGCAGCCAGCCGATCCGGCTGTGGATACGGCAGCGGGCGCAGCAAAAGTGCGTTCACCACGCTGAAAACAGCCGAATTGGCGCCAATGCCGACGCCCAGGGACGCCAGGATCACCAGGGTCGACAGGAAGTTCTTGCGAAGTGAACGCCAGGCGTAGCGAAGGTCTTGTAACCAGGTGTGCATAGTCTCTCCCGCCTAGGAGGAACGAAAATAGAGCCGGCCAGGTTCCCTCGCGATCAAAAGTTGTCCGCGGGGCGCCTTCGAACACATTCCGGTACAACCCGAGTGGTACAGTGGAGCCGGTTGCTTTTGAGGCAGGCAACTCCGTCTTACCGTAGATCAATCGTTCTTCGCGCTGGGCTTCGGCTTCAACGTCTTCACATAGTCATAACTGAGACCCAGATACCTCTGCAGCTCCTTCGTCTTGCCCAGCAAAACGTCCGGCACCGTCACATACTCCTTCATCACCGCCCCGTACGCCTCAAACAGCTTGCTCTTGTATTTCTTAAGAAACTCCTCGCGTGCACCCTCCGGCAAACGCATCGCCAATGTCCCGGTCGGCTGCATCAACAGGAACATGTTGCCGTTCACCGCTGCATAAGCGTTGATCGCGCCCTTACGCTCGATCTTCGGATTCACCGCAATCAGCTTGTCGAACAAAGCCAGCTTGTCGTCAGGAACACCGCTCTTTTTCGGCTTCTTCGCGTTCAAGGGGTCCTCCATCCTTCGGAGCAAAATCCGAAGCCAATCTTGCATCGCTGTCGCAAGCCTCGTCTCATGGCGGTCCGCCGCGGATTTTCCGAAGCGCACCCTGCACCCAACTGGTAAACTCGCCGGAGCATCCCCGCGTACAAACCCCGTTTATGAAGACCGCAGCCATCGGCGCCCGAATGCATTCTGGTTGGGGTGCGCTCGTGGCGGTCTCAAACTCCGCTGGCACTATCGAGGTGATAGACCGGCGGCGTATTGCTGTGACTCCACCCGGAACTCCCGGCGTGAATCACGCCCTATCATTTCGCCGAGAATCTTGCGCTCCCGGAAGCAGAGAAATTCATTGGCAGCTGTTTTGCCGCTTCGAAAGACCTTGCCCTTGCAGCCGTCCGCGATGTGATAAGCAAACTGCACGGACGCCAATATCGTGTCGTGGGCTCCGCAGTCCTGCTGGCTTCCGGGCGTCCGCTGCCTCCACTTGCGAAGATCCTAGCCTCCCACGCAGCGATACATGCTGCGGAAGGAGAATTCTTTCGCGATGTCTTTTCAAAGGCCTGCCAGAATCTCACTGTTTCGGTCACCGGATTTCGAGAGCGGGATCTCGATGGGTGTTTTCATGCCGCTTTCGGGAAAACAGCTTCGCAGATGAAGCAACAAATTTCAACGCTTGGCAGGTCTCTCGGACCGCCTTGGACTACCGATCAAAAGACTGCTGCACTCGCTGCATTACTGGTCCTGGCAAACAAACAAAAATAATTCCGGACGGTTCAGCCCGCGAAGCGCCTGAGCACACCCGGCGCCGCGATAAGCAGCAGTACCTCGCTAACTTGCAGTCAACCGTTCCAACACTACGAACCCGTGCGCCGGGATCACCGCGTTAATTTGTCCCCCATTCACTTGCAACGTCGCTCCGCCGTTGCCCACGTTGTCCCCGCCGTAAATTGCGGCGTCACTGTTGAAAATCTCCTGCCACCCGCCCGCAGGTAGCCGCCAAGCGTCCGTGCCGATGACGTACCCGCTGGCAAACGCAGCGTCATTCAGACTCGCCAACACCAACAGTTTCTGGTTCGGCGCGCTACGCACAAAGGCAATCACCCGATTGTCATTGTGCGTATGGATGACATCCAGCGCGCGCGACCTCGCTGCTGCTGCGGACGTTACCAGCCCGATCAGGTCCTGGTAGAAACGGAACAGGAACTGCCCAGTCGCTGTCCGGTCACCGATCAGGTCTTCTTTATTCTGAAAGAAAGTGTCGTACAGAAAATACTTCCGCGCTCCAATCTCCTCGCCCATCAAGAACATTGGCGTTCCCGCCGACAGCGCCGACAAACCAAACGCGAAGCGGCTGCGTCCCTCGGCATAGTTCCGCGTCACGCCGGCCAGCGGGGCATAGTTCACCGCGGTTACGATGGTCCGCTCGGTATTTTTATCGTTGCCGGCCTCGTCGTGATTTTCGTGGTAGCTGATCTTGTCGTATTGCGTCGCCAGCAGCGCTCCCGCGAAATAGTCCATACGGAGTGCTCCGGCCGAGCCATAACCCGCATTCTTCAGCAGCTTCGCGTAGTTGCCGCCGTAGTTGCCATCGCCGATCAGATGATGATAGAAATCCGCGTACCACACGGCATCAAATCCCACGCCTCCTTGATCCGGCGATTGCGTCATCGCGTCCCAGCCGGTATGGTCTTCCGCAATCAGGAATGCAGCGGGATTCAGCGTTTTCACGGTTCGCGCCAGTTCCCGCAGAAACTTGATTCCGTACAGATTCGCGCTTCCAAGCGACGCCCCATTCGCATTCAGTGTGTTGCTCTGATGAATCGCGTCGGTCAGGTCCACACGAAGCCCGTCAATGTGAAAGTCGTCTAGCAACGCCGCCGCGCTGCTCGTAAACATCTGGCGTACATTCTCCTCCCTGAAACCTGGTGTATATCCCGACGACCCGTTGTTCAAGTACCCTCCGTCTATCTTCGGATAGTACGTGGGCTGCCCCTCATACCAATACCAGACGTTATTTTGTGGCGCGACATTCGGATCCGAATCGTATCCCCATTCCGATCGCTCGTTGTCTGCGGTCGCGAAGTGGTTGTACACCACATCCAGAATCACGGCGATGCCGCGCTGGTGACACGCGCGCACGAAGTGCTTTAGCTGATTTGCGCCGCCAGCGCTGGTCTGCAAACAAAAGAACAGCGAGGTCCCGTAACCCCATTGCAGATCGCCATCGAATTCCAGTACCGGCAGCAACTCCACCGCATTTATCCCGAGTTCCGCCAAGCTGTCGACGAACGCCAGCGCGTCGGCAAAGGTTCCTCCCGAGGTGGAAGGAAACCCCAGTGAACCCACATGCAATTCGTAAATGATCAAGTCTTGGAGATTCCGTGGAGGCCTCCGTCCGCCGGTATATTCGCTTGCCCAGAACTCTTGTTCCGGAATCAGCGTCTGCTTTTCGACTCCCGTATCGTTGAAGTCCTTGGTCACCTGGTCTGGATCGGAAACCACCGAACAACTCACGATTCCGTCGAGATCGCGACAAGAACCTGCATAATGCGCTCCGCTCGGATTAAATCCGCCTCGGCCCACCTGGTTGCGGGAGAAAATATCGACTTTATAGGTCTCTATATTTTGTTCATTCGTGATCCTGTACATGTACAAGCGATCGCGGTAGCCGCCGAAGTCGGCCAGCGCGGGGGTCGCCACGATTTCGCTTTGCCAAATCCCGCCGCCTTTCGACACCAAAGGTACCGCTGCCGAGCCCGGATCCACTCCTGTGCCGTCATCGGCAATGTATCCGGTCGGCGTAGCGCCGCCCGCGAGGGAAAATGGAGCGAAAACCACTTCGACCTTTTTGGCATGGGGTGCCCACACCGCAAATTGAATGCCTGGGTCGGGTGATGCCGGCTGGAAATATTTCTGCACGCCGAATTTGCGCCCGGTGACGAACCAGTAGTCCTGTTGCGTTGCATCCGCTGAAAGCAGGAAGCTGCGGTAGCGCTGGTTCGAGTTCTCGTCGGGCACTTCGGTTGCCACCACCCAAGTGTTCGGCGCCCCCGTGATATCGGCGGTCACGCCCCACTGGAAAACCCTGCCTGCCTGCGTCGCGTCGAGCAGCACACTGGCGCGGAAGGCGTCACAACCGGTCCAGTCCGGCGATGGTGCCATCGGCACTTCGGTCCATTGGTTGGAGTACTGCCCGGCGGCATCCCAGCTCCCGGATAGCCGAACGTTGGAAAACAATTTGTGCCTGATGCCGCTATGGAATGTGAAGTTGACTGTAATCTGTGCCATCGGTGATCCCCCCTTGGACGGGAAGGCAGGGCCTTACGCCTGGGCGCATCCAACGCTTTGGTCGCAACCCTAGGCTTGCGCTGTCGCCATCGCATCGCGGCGGTCCATGTACACGCGAAAAATTCCCATCGCCGCCGCCACGATCGTGGGTCCCGCCACCAATCCAAGCAAGCCGAATACTTCCAGGCCGCCGAGCACTCCGATGAACAGCAGCAGCTCGTTCAAGTGCGTGCGATTGCGCAACAGCAGGGGCCGGATGATGTTGTCCGCCACGGCCGCAACCCCGCCGCAGATCGCCAGAATCACCGCGCCTTTACCCCAGTGCCCGGTGAATCCGAGCCAAAGTGCCGCCGGAACCCAGATCAACGCCGAACCTACCACTGGAACCAACGAGAAAAAGGCCATCAGCGCCCCCCAGAAAACCGCGCTGGGAATCCCCCCAATCGTGAACGCCATTCCTCCAAGCAATCCCTGCACTCCCGCGATTATCAGTCCCACGGCAACACTCGCGAAAATCAAATCCTTGGACTCGCTCAGCATGTCCTGCTGGATCGATTCGTCGAGCGGCAGCAAGTGACGTAAGCCCCGCACGATGCTGTCGCCGTCTCGAAACATGAAGAACAATGCAAAAATCACGATGAACAAGTCCACGAAAAATGCCGCCAAGTTTTTTACCAGCCCTGCGATATTTCCCGCTAAAAAGGTTGCCACTTTTTCTGCGCCCTGGCGGATGGGCTGCGAGAAGTCCGCAGACTGCCACTCGCTGGGAAGATGGCCGCGAACCCAGGCGACCAGGTGCATGGGCAAAGCTTTGTCAGGATCTTTCAGCGCGCTTTGGATGCTCGCGGTGGCTTCAATCGCCTGGCGGGTCGCCAGAATCAACACCACGATCGCGGGCACGATCAGCACCAGGGTGACCAGCATCGTGCTCACCAGTGCCGCTTGCGTGGGCCTCAGGCTCTTCTCGATCCGTTCGTGCAACGGATAAAAGAAAATCGCTAGAACCGCCGACCAGGCCAGCGGCACAAGAAATGGTTCCGTAATCCGAAAAACCAGATAAATGAGCAGCAGCAGTGTCCCGTACGACAGTACGGTAGTCAACCGGTCACTCGTCGACTTCGGTGCAGCAGGAGGAGGCTTCATGTGAGGTATATAATTGCACAAGATCGGAGGAGGATTGACCCTGATCGTGCCAGGGCCTTCCGGACCAGGCCACCCCGCAGCAGGCGCAACCTAACCCAACGTGTCATTCAAACGCATTCCGCTTACTCCCTATCAGGTTCGTCTGCTCGCTGTTCTTGCATTGATTAACTTCGTCAACTTCGCCGACCGCCAGTCTATTCCTCCCCTCGTTCCCCTGATACGCGATGAGTTCGCGCTTACCAGCACGCAAATCAGTTACCTGCAAGTATCTTTGCAAGCGGTTCTCGCCCTCGCCAGCATTCCTTTCGGATTCTTCGCCGACCGATTCAATCGTTCGCGCATCATCGCCGGCGGCGTGATCTTCTGGAGCTTCGCCACTATTTTCACCAGCCATGTGCACACCTTCGCGATGCTGCTGCTGGCGCGCGCGTTCGTCGGCATCGGCGAAGCAGCGTACGCACCCGCCGCGCAGTCCATGATTTCCGGCGGCTATCCGCAGCAGGATCGTGCGCGCGCACAATCGATCTTCGCCGCGGGTATGCTTGTTGGGGGCACCGCGGGCCAAGCAATCGGCGGCCTCGTTGGCCAGTGGCTCGGCTGGCGCGCGGTGTTTTACGTAATCGGGATTCCCGGCTTGCTGCTGTCGTTTGCGATCCTAGGTCTCGCCGAGCCGCCGCGCGGTCCGCGCAGCGAGGTGGTTCCTCTGTGGCGATTGCTGCGCGTGCCCGCATTCTTCACGCTGATCGTTAGCGGCGTGATGATCACGTTTGCGAGCGTTGCGTTTCTCACTTGGGGAACGGACTTCGTCGTGCGCTACAAGGATTTCAGTCTGCGCGAGGCGGGCGTTTCGCTCGGTCCGGCGCTGCTTGTTTCGGGATTGCTTGGCGTGCTCGCGGGCGGATTTCTCGCCGACCTGTTGCAAAAGCGTTTTGCGTTCGGACGCATTCTAACGGTGGCTTGCGGATTTCTGATTGCGGCACCGTTCGTGTTGTGGGCGATCACCAGCGAGGAAAAGCATCAGATCGTCGGCGCGTTTTTCATTGCGGGATTCTTTATGTCGTGGTACCACGGGCCGCTCACCGCGGTGATTCACGACATGATGCCGCGGCGAGCGCATGCTTCATCAGTCGGCGTGTACATGTTCGCGACGCAACTTTTCGGCGGAATTCTTGGGCCGTACGTTGTTGGGCGGCTCGATGATCTGGCAGATTTGATTCTCGGGTTGCAGGTCGCCGTGGTGGTGATGGTCGGCGGTGCGCTACTAATGTTCCTCGTCATGTACTTCATTCGCCGCGACGGCTTGTGTCATCCGGAACTCGATGCGTTCCGCGCCGAGCTTGGCGATTAGTCTGCTCCCCGAATTTTAAAAAAAGCTTGAGGAGCTACGCTTACCTTAGCGCTACAGCTCCGAGCTCCTAAAGTCCGAAAACCCTTCCGCTACTTGATGCCGATGGCCTCGATGAGGCGGAGGACGTCGTCGTGGAAAACGTCGTAGAGCGGGCGGATGTCTTCTTCCTCGAGGCGTTCGCGCAGATATTCGGCGGCGACGAAGCTGCATTCGCGGTCGGTGAGATCGCGTCCGGTGCGGTCGCGAAAAGTGACGAACGCGGTGTGTGCGAGTCCCACGACGTGGGCGACGCCGTCAACGTAAAATTTTGTGTCGATGGTATCGGCGTGGCGGGTAGCGATGCCGTTCCACATGTGCGAGAAACGGCATTCGTAGACTTGTCCCGTAAGTTTGGAGCTCACGGTGAAGGCCCCGACGAAGGTGCTCATGGCACCGCTGTTGGCCAGCATCGGTCGTTTCGTTGCACTGCTCTCGTGTTCTTTCGCTGCCGTTGTCACGTTTGCCCTCGTCTCTTTTGCTGCGACTCGAAAAGCTTTCTGCAGTGGCCAAAGCCCGCAGTGAAACCACTCTTGTTACCGTACGACTAAAGTCGCGCCTCCCAATTCCTCTAAAGACAAATCCCCGCCCCGCTGCGGCCGGCACTCTTAGCGGCTCAGTGCGGCCGCGGCGCCTGCGTGGCTGTAGCTTTGGATTGCGGCGCCAACGCCGGCGCCGCTTGGGAGGCGGAAGCCTTGATCGATCAGCGTCTTTTCCAGGGCCGCCAGGAACAGCAGAACGTATTGCTTCTGACTGCAATGGCCCATCAGGCCTACGCGCCAGATTTTGGCTTTCAGTGGGCCCAGGCCGCCGGCGATCTCGATGTTGAATTCGTCCAGGAGTTGGTTGCGGACTTTTACGTCGTCGACGGCGCTGGGAATCATTACGGCCGTGACAGTTGGCAAGCGATCCTCGGGATTTTTTACCAACAGCTCCAGGCCCATAGCCTCGAGGCCGGCGATCAGCGCGAGTTGATTGGTGCGATGGCGCTCCCAGCGATTCTCTAGACCTTCTTCGATTACGATGCGCATCGCTTCGCGCAGCGCGAAGATCAGCGAGACCGGGGGTGTGTGGTGATAGAGGCGGTCCTTGCCCCAGTAATTCATAGCCGTGGTGAGATCGAAATACCAGCTTTGCACTTTCGTCTTGCGATTGCGGAAAACTTCTTCGGCTTGCGGGCTCACCGTGATCGGCGACATGCCTGGCGGGGCGCTGATGGCTTTTTGCGTGCCGCTGAAGCAGATGTCGATGCGCTGGCGATCGACGTCTAGGGGAACGGCGGCGAGCGACGCAACGGTGTCGACGATCAAGAGCGCGCCGAGCTCGTCAGCGACTTTGCGGAAGTTGTCGATGTTGGTGATCACGCCGGAGGAGGTTTCACCGTGGGCAAAGCCGACGATTTTGATTTTCTTGCCTTTGCCGGCGCGGCGTACGTCTTCGGGATCGACCGGCTGGCCGTAGGGGGCTTCGACCTTGGTTACTTTCGCGGGGGTGTGTCCGGCAATGACGGCCATGCGATCGGAAAACGTACCATTCACGGCGACGATGGCTTCGTCGCCGTGTTCCAAAGTGTTTACGACCGAGGCTTCGATGCCTCCGGAGCCGGAAGCCGACAGCGGCATGGTGATGCGATTTTCGGTCTGGAAGATTTGCCGCAACAGCACCTGCACGTCGTCCATGCAACCGCGAAACCACGGATCGACGTGCCCAACCAGGGGCGTGGCCAGGGCCCGGTAGACGCGCGGGTCCATCGAGGACGGACCCGGGGTAAGCATCAGCCGGTTGGGGGGATTCAGTTCGCCGATGATGTGTGTCGTCATGAAAGTTGCCTCATATTGTGCGGGAATCGATTCTCCCGCACCGGGATGGTGAGGCGCAACCGACAATTTGGACCTGCAGCAGAGGTCGGAGGGAGATTCCCGTGACCGTCGGAGGTTGCAAGGTTTGCAGGTTGAAAAGTTGAAGGCTGCGACGGAGGTTTCGCCTGGGCTTCGCTTTTTGGCCCCCACCCCGGGGCATCTGCATGCACAGCAAAGAATGAGAGTTGCGGAAAGTCGGTTTGTAAGTGCCAAGGATTAAAGGACTTAGCGAGTGGCTTTCTCGCAAAATGTAGGCGGGGATTCGCGGCTAGGGCGGGGAGCGCGGGCGCGTTCTAAAGATTCGAATCGGTTGTTGCGGAACACTGCAAAGCACAGCAGACTTCTCGTCCCATGTCGATACGTAATTTTATGATTATCATTCAAATAGCGAGGGCGGGTTTCGTTGCAGGAGGGGCGCTAGAGTCGAGGATCGACGGGCTCGCTTTCCAAGGCGAGCACACCGAAGACGCACTCGTGAACACGGCGTAGAGGCTCATTTCGGACAAAACGCTCCAAGGCTTCAACGCCAAGCGCGAATTCGCGCTGAGCCAGAGAGCGCTTACGCCCCAGTCCACGCGAACGCAGGCGATCCAGATGGACGGGAAGGGTATATTCGGGGCCGTAGATGATTCGGAGGTATTCGCGGCCGCGGCATTTGACCGCAGGCTGCACAATTCCGCGACGACCCTTCTCGACGAAATGGAAGGGCTTAACAACCATGCCTTCTCCGCCCCGCTCGGTATGTTCCGACCACCAACCGATGGCATCTTGTTGACTGCCGGCGTCGACCAGATCGACTTTTCGATGCCGGGTCGCAAGAAGGAGCCGGGGATCGGCAGCGCACAGAGCAGCGATAGTTTCCATATGCCAAAGATGATCGCGGTCAAAGTAGGTGTGGCCTTCAGAAGCAAGCAAATGAAACGGAGCCAGTTTCAAGTCTTCCAGCGAGTGAACGGGCCAGCAATAACGGCGATAGGCTGCAATGAAACGATCTGTGAACGATGCGCGCTCGCGAACGCGATCACGAAGCCGGGCGATTTCAGGATCCTGGCCGACGGCTTGCTCTAGTCCCTCGAGCGCCTGCTCAAAAGCTCCGTGCGCTGAAGCTCCGACGGAGGCGTACTGACGACGAAGCAACTCCTGGGCCTTGGCCGACCAGGGCATCAATTCCGCGTCGAGGCAAACCCAGTCCGTCTTGAGCGTGTCCCAAAGCGCAGTCTTGTCGGCGGCTCCACGGAGGCGGTCTAGTAACTGTGATTCCAACTCCATGGAGTCGAAGAAGCGGCGACCCGTGCGCGTGTAACACACACCGATGCCTTCTCCGACTACTCCGAAGCGTTTGCGGGCGACATCCTGATCGCGGCAGAGAACAACCACGGCGCGCGAACCCATGTGCTTTTCTTCGCAGACAACCGAGGGGATGCCCTCATGACGGAAATAGGCGAAGGCTTCCGCCGGATGTTCCAGCAGCCCAGGCTCCCGGGTCGTCTCCGTGGGAGACATTGTCGGCGGTAGGTAGATGAGCCATTTTGGGTTCGCGGCGAAGCGGCTCATCACTTCGAGAGCAGCCATGGCATTCTCTTCCGGAATGGTGATGTTCTGGTGCAAACGCGTGGAAATGAGGCGTTTGCCGATCACGTCTTCCAGATCCAACAAATCGTCGTACGCGTGTTGAGCGCTGAGATCCGACGCGCGCGGCGGAGGGTCGAGGGGACGAGCCGGAGTGTAATAGATGCTGCGGGCAGGCACGGAAACGATCTCTTTTTCCGGATAGCGAAGCGCGGTCAATTTGCCGCCAAAGACGCAACCGGTATCGATATTGATGGTCCGGTTGAGCCATTCGGGTTCGGGAATGGGAGTGTGACCATAGACGACCATCGAGTCTCCGCGGTAGTCCGCCGCCCAGTTGTAGCGAACCTGGAGACCGAACTCGTCCACCTCCCCGGTGGTCTCGCCAAATAAAGCGAAATCGCGGACTTTGCCCGAGCCGCGTCCCTGCATTTCTTCTTTCATTCCGGCGTGGGCGACGACCAGGCGTCCGCTATCCAAAACATAGTGGCTGACCAAGGCATCCAGAAAGGATGCAACCTGCGCGCGAAATTCGGGTGGCTCCCGTTCGAGCTGGCTCAAAGTTTCGACGATGCCGTGGGTTAGCTGAACGTCGCGACCCCGCAATTTGCGCAGGAGCTTGATGTCGTGATTTCCTGGGACGCAGTAGGCGTGGCCGGCGGCGACCATTCCCATGACCAGGCGCAGCACGCCGGGGGCGTTTGGCCCACGGTCAACGAGATCCCCGAGAAAAACTGCTTTACGGCCGTCGGGAGGCAGGACGGGCGGCGCGGAGGCGTCGGCATTTTCTTCAGGCGAAATGGTGTAACCCAGATTTGTGAGCAGCCCGACGAGTTCGTCGTAGCAGCCGTGAATATCACCGACGATGTCGAATGGCCCGGTCTCGGATTTTTTGTTGTTGTAGAGCGGAACGCGTTCCAGTGCGATGGATTCCGCTTCTTCGGGAGACGCGAGAATGAGCACGTGTCGAAACCCCTCGCGGTCGAGGCCGCGCAGCGAGCGGCGCAGACTCTGAAGCTGGCGATGGGCGACGTGCGTTCCAAGGCGGCGGTCGGTGCGGACTTTGTTGCGGTCCTGGCAGACCTTCTCGGGCACATTGAGGACGATCGCCACAGGAAGGCAGTGATATTGTCGGGCGAGTTCAATCAACGACTTGCGATCCTCGGGCTTGACGTTGGTCGCGTCGACAACGGTCAAACGCCCAGAGGCCAGGCGTTTTGCCGCGATGAAGTGCAGGATTTCAAAAGCATCGTGGGTTGCGGCCAGATCGTTTTCATCGTCAGAGACCAGAGCGCGACAGTAGTCCGAGGAGATCACTTCGGTGGGAAGGAAGTGCTTTCGAGCGAAGGTGCTCTTGCCAGAACCGGACGCGCCGATGAGTACTACCAGAGACAAATCGGGAAATGTGAATTTTTGCTTCATGAAATGGCCTAATCGGAACGACGGAAAATGCCCATTTGCGTAGGTGAGCCGACCGCCGAATCCTCCGGGCCGACGGGCAGAAACGCCACCGAGTAACGATTCTTTTCAGAAACGGAATTTGCCCAGGCCTGAAATTCTTTGCGGGTCCATTCGAAGCGATGGTCCTTGTGGCGGAAAGCGCCGGCGGGCAGCGTTTCAAACCTGGCGTTGTACTCGCGATTTGGTGTGGTCACCACGACGGTGGCCGGGCGGGCCTGCTCAAACAACACGCGTTCAAAGGCGGCGAGACGAGGCGGATCAAGATGCTCGACGACTTCCACCACGGCTGCGGCGTCGAATCCACGTAAACGAGCGTCACGATACATCAGTGATCCCTGCAGCAGCCTAATGCGTTCGCGCTTGCGGGGCGGAAGAGAGTCGAGCCGCAAACGATCGGCAGCTTTATCCAGGACGCGTGGAGAAACATCTACGCCGACAATCTCGGTAAAACAAGGGTCAGCTAGCAACGCGGACAGAAGTCGACCTTCACCACAGCCGAGATCCAAGACGCGCGCTGCTCCGCACTGACGCAGCGCTGCGAGGACAGAACCCAAACGCTGCTGGTTCAAACTGATGCGGTCTTCTAGAACACCCTCTTCGGCAGCGTGCACTTCGGCGGCTTCGTCCGGGTCGCCACTCTGATCTTCCACGAGACGCGCCTGCGCCTCGCGCATGAGATAGCGCTGGTGCTTGAGGTACCGGCGGACGATCTCATCACGCTCCGGATGCGCGGACAGCCAGCCTTCGCCTCGCAGCAGGAGCTTTTCGACTTCGTCTTTGCCGACCCAGTAGTGTTTGTCGTCGTCGAGGACAGGCAGCAAGACGTAAAGATGCTGCAAGACGTCGCGCAGACGTTTGTCCGCCACGAGCGTGACATTCCAATAGCGGCTTTCACCCCATTCTGGAAATTGGCCATCCAGAGGCTGGCGCGCGGCTTCAACCTGGTAGCCCAGCGGCTCAAACAACCGGCGAAGAAAGGCTTCACCGCCACGGCAAGGCACGACTGCAATCTGTACTCGGAGAGGGATTTCTTTGTCGGCGAGATCCTGCCGGTCTTTGCTGCGCCCGCCGAGAGCAGTTCCGAAGGCCCGCGCAAGAGCGACGCTGGTAAACGAAGAGGAAACATAAGGACGATCATTGACGTATTGATCGAGCAAGCCTCCCTCGCCGGAGGGACCACCGGGCTTGCGGACCAGTCCGACGGGATCGACTTCGAGCAGAAGAGCGGCGGTGCAATGCTCGGACGTTGCCTCCGGATAGAAGATGTGAGCCGCACCAAAGGATAGAGAGATCGAATGCAACTTGCGCGGGTGCTTGTGGAGCAAGTAGCCCAAGTCTGTGGCTGGGACGTGTGTGGTTGAGATTGTCAAATACACGGTTCAACGATTGTAGCGGTTGGTGGATGGGAAAACGAATCGCGGTGTCTAGCGGCGCGTGGATCGGATGGAAAGGCCGCAGGGCTGCGCGGACTCCGCCCCGCCCTAGATGGGAGAAAGCAGATCCCTGGCTGTTCGGGAGGACCGCCCTTTGTCGGGTTTTCAATTGTGTTTTATGAATTCGCCTTTGGTGTTGGTTAGGGAGTTGTAGAGGGTTTCGGTGAAGGCGTCGGCGTTGACAAAGTCGCCGGAGAATTTACTCCATGGAGCGAGGATTTTCTCCTGTTTCATCTGGTCGAGGGTCTTGTGGGCTTTCAGGGCGCTTTCCACTACCGCGGAGGTTTCCTTCAACATTTTGGTGAAGGCGCGAACGTCGTCGAGGTTGGAGATTGCACCGTGGCCGGGGATTACTTTTACGTCGGCGGGGAGCTGGGCTGTGGCTTTTTCCATAGCGGCGATCATGCCCTGCACGGAGCCGCCGGCGGACACATCGATGAACGGGAAGCCGTAGCGGACAAAGTCGTCGCCCATGTGCACGACGTTATTTTTGGGGAAGAAGATGATGGAGTCGCCGTCGGTGTGGCCTGCGGGAAAGTGCAGCGCGCGGATGTCTTCGCCGTTGAGGTGGACGGTGACGTCGTGCTCGAAGGTGATGATGGGAAGCGCGGCCTTTTCAGCGGGTTTGTTCTCCATTTTGATGCTGCCGCCGTTGCCGGCTACTCCGCCGGATTCGAGACGCCTGCGGACGTTGTCCTGGGCGATGATCGTGGAACCGGCGTTGTTAAACGGTACGTTGCCGCCGGTGTGATCGCCGTGGTAGTGGGTGTTGATGACGAAGCGGACGGGCTTGTCGGTGATACTCAGATTTTTGAGCGCCGCCTGGATTTTGTCGGCTAGCGGAGCGAATTCGTCGTCGACGATGACGATGCCGTCTTCACCGACAGATGCAGCGATGTTGCCGCCTGCGCCTTCGAGCATGTAGATGTTGCCGGAAATTTTGGTGACTTTCATTTGGACTTTGGAAAAGTCCTGGTCCTGCGCAGCAATTGCGCCGATGGGGAGAACAAGGACGAGGAAGAAGAGTTTGCACATGGGCAATTTTGTCTCCTGAATGCGGCGGGATTCTACCACTGATCGAAACCGTTCTGACAGACCGGCCACTGCGAACAGAAGGCACCCGCTTCAGAAAGCGGCCCCTACAACGGCTCGGTAGCGACAACGGCTCGGTAGGAGGATTAGGCGGCTAGTTCTTGTTCTCGTTCGTCGGAGTGGAGGAGATGGGCGGGAACCTGGCGGAGATCCCAGACCAAGCCTAGCCAGGAGAAGGCTTTGAGAGTGTAGTAAGTGATATCGATTTCCCACCAGAAGAAGCCTTGGCGTGCGGAGGCCATGAAATGGTGGTGATTATTGTGCCAGCCTTCACCGAGGGTAAGGAGTGCCAGGAACCAGTTGTTTTTGCTGGTGTCCGTCGTTTCGTAACGGACGGTGCCAAAGAGGTGGGAGAGCGAATTGATGGTGAAGGTGTCGTGCCAGAGCAGAACTGTGCTCAAGCAAAACGCCCAGAGGAAGAGCGGGAGGCCGCCGATCAGATAGAGACTGGTGCCCAGGATCGTGGGCGGAATGAAATGAAATTTGTTGAGCCAGCGGAGCTCGGGGAATTTGGCGAAGTCGGCGATGTAGTTGAGGCGCGTATCGTTGTAGCGGTCGGAGACGATCCAGCCGATGTGGGCCCAGAAGAAGCCGAAAAGCGTCGGGGAATGGATGTCGTCGTCCTGATCGGAGAAGCGATGATGGTGACGATGATGGGCGGCCCACCAGAGGACGCCTTTCTGGGCGGAGGTCATGGCCATGAAGGCGATGACGAACTGGAAGACGCGGCTGGTCTTATAGGAGCGATGTGAGAAATAGCGGTGATAGCCGGCGGTGACCCAGAACATGCGGACGGTGACCAGGGCCACGCAAGCGATCAGGTAATACCAACGAAACGAGACGAAGAAAACGCCGAGAGCGAGTAGGTGCATTACCGCGAAAGGCGTTGCGCCGATCAGAGAAATGCAGGCGCCGTTTGGCAGGGGGATAGACAGAGATCGTGCTGCGGAGGCCATGCGCAAATTCCTTTGCCCGAATATCCGGCGCGCGGTGATGAGGATGGCGCCGAGACTGAATGTTGATGTGAGCGCGGACTTCCTGAAGCTCAGCGCTACGAATCAGCTAGTTGCAGTGTACGGTTGCGTTTGGTCAGGGTCAAGCGGGACCGTGGTACAGGTTGGTGGGACGATGCACCGTACGTTGGGGCAGCCCGACCAAGAGTATTGTTCAGCGGCAAAACCCCCATTGGCGGTGACAACGTTAGGTCGGAGCTGAAGCTCCGACCTCCTAAAGCAGTTCGGGACGCAGCGGAACGTCGCGGCGTGCGCTCATAAACCGAGCGCCATGGAGAAAGCGGGCGGTTTCGGCCGGGATTGACAGCCGTAAATGGGAGTCGGGACGGGGATGTGTTATCGTTCCGCAGGTGAGATTGGCGTGAGGGAAAATGGCTGAACGGCCTGTATTGGTTGGACTTATACCGCAAGCGGTGGTGCTGGATGCGGGCGATCAGGTGTCCTGGATGTCGGACGCCGGGAATCTGCGGGTCGAGTTTGATGTGAACCGATGCCCTTTTGGCTCGAACATATTTCAGGCGCCTGTGGGAATGCGGCTGTTGAGCGGACCGCCGCGCGTGGGGACAAAGTCGGGAACGTACAAGTATCGGGTGTGGCTGAACGACCAGATGGTCGGGCAAGGCGAAGTGATCCTGCGCGAGAAATAGGGGCCCAAGGACTTCGAAAAGACGCGGGCTAGCTACAGGAGCACCAGGGACAAATAGGCGAGCGTCTTGCGGAGGCGCTCGCCCTAGTTTTTTTCCCCGGCGCTGAACGAGGATTTACTGGGCCGCGGCAGCAGCTTGACCGGTCGGCGTCATCTTGTCCACGACGTGCGGCAGCAGCTGATTCATCATGGAAGTGAGCTGGCTGGGGTCGACGCCGAACTTGGCGGCGGCCTGATTCAGGGCGTCCGAATGAAGAACGCTTTCCAGCTGATCGGCTGAGATCGGCAGATTTGGTCCGCTGCCAATCCAAGAGCTAACCAACCCACCGAGACCCTTTTCCTGAAACTTCTGCTGCAAGCCGGAAATGCCACCGACTTGAGGACTGTTGATGTATTCCATAACGGCAGACAGCGCGCCGGCATGCTGCTCGCCGAGCGCGGAGCCCCCGAGATTCGTTACCGCTTTCATCTCGTCGAAAATCCCCATCTTGCCCTCCTTTAGGCTGAGACAAACAGGCGCGGGCGGTGACGCAATCCCGCTGCGGCCGCCCCGCACGAACGTTACTTCTGCTTGGCGATAATCATGCTGGAAATCTTGTTGTAGGTCGCCTGGGGAATGATCTTTTTGCGGACAAGGTCTGTTTTCTTGGCGTAAGGACGCCCGTCGATTATTTTCTGGGCGTACTTCTCGCCGATACCCGGAAGGGCGTCGAGTTGCTCTTTTGTGGCGGAGTTGATGTCCACCAAGTCAGTGGACTTTGCAGCGGCCTGAGCCGACGCCGCGGTGGAAGCGGGCGTGGCGTTGGGATGCGAAAAAGCCACGGAAACGCCGAGAATCATCATCAAAGCTGCGAAAACTGCCCTAGAGAGTTGCTTCTTCATCGTGATTTCTCCTTTCGAGTTTCTAACGTGTTGCAGCGACTAGACTATTCTTTCTCTGCGGCGCGAAAGCCGGCTTTTTGCGCATCAGCTTCGGTCATGTACTTGCCCTGCTTGGTCTTGCCGTACCAACGGGTTCCGGGCTTGTGGTAAACGCCGGAGTCGGTATTCACCCAAACCATGCCGTTACTGTTGGCCGGCGGGGGCTGTTGCGCAGTGGATGTCTTGGGAGCAGCGGCCTTGGGGGCCGGGGCTGGAGTTGAAGTCGAGCTGGACGCAGGCGTCGTTGCCGCCGAGCTGGCCGAATCGGTCACCGGAGCCGATGGAGTACTCTTCGTCTTTGCGGGTTTTGCCGGGGTGGTGCCGCTGGGGTCGGATGTGGAGTAGGTGTTGGGCGTCTGCGCCTGATCGGCGGTGGCGGAGGCAGCTTTTTTCGACTTCTTTTTCGTTGAGGTGGTCGTGCTGTCGGCGGCTTCGGAGGCATCTGCAGCCTGAGAATCACCGGCGGCCGCGGCCTTTTTTGAAGTTTTCTTCTTTGTCGTCGTGCTGCCGTCGGCAGCGGGACTTTCGGCGGCTTGAGCATCGTTCCCGGCAGCGGTCTTCTTAGACGTCTTCTTCTTTGTGGTAGCACTGCTGTCGGCCCCGGCGGAGCCGTCTGTCGCTTGCGCGTCCCCAGCGGCGGCCTTCTTTGATTTCTTCTTGGTGCTGTTGGAGTCTGCCTGGGCTGCGGAGTCCGTGGCAGCCGCGTCGTCCGCGGTCTTCTTTTTTTTCTTCTTTGTGGTGGTGGTCGAATCGGTTTGGGCCTGCTCCGTAGACTGCATGGATGGACGGGTTGGTTGTGCGGCTCGAACGGTCTTTCCGCCGACGGCGAGCAGAAAAGCCACGAGCACGGACAGGTACAAATTTTGCTTTCTAGAACTCATTCTTCCTCTCTCCTTCCGCGCCAAACCAGGGTTCTCTAGGCACAGTCAGTCACACGGTAGGTGGGCAAGGGTGACTTACAGGTTGGGAGGCGGATCTTTCCTCTATGGAATGCGGGAATGATGAAGAAGGCGGGGGTGGAAGTCAAGGAACGGATTCATTCAATTACTGTGCGCGATTAAAAACGGCTACTAGCCCGAAATGGAGGGCGCGGCCCTCTGTTGACAGGAAGGCTTCGCTAGTCGGCGGCGTTGACCGTTCTTGGCGATTCGACGGACTCCGCTAAGCCGCGGCGGATGGGTCCGAGGACAAAGGCGGGCACGGAGCGCTCGGGTGCCACGGTAAGGTTGGCGGCTTTGCGCGGAAATTCGGTTCGTTTGTCGAGACGCATGCCAACCTCGCGGAGGAATTCAGCCGAAAAACCCATGTCTTCTGCGCGGTCCACGCCCCAAAACCAGAGTTTTTCTTCGTGGCGCTGCAGGAAATCGAGGGATTCCTCGAGTTTCTTCATGGCGCGGTCGAAAGAAGAGGCCAGGAAGTAAACACCTAACGACCAAGCGTGACGCGGGTAATGGACCCGAATGCGGACACAATACTTGCCGCCCTGATTCTTTTCCATGCTGCAACGATAGTCATTGCGGACAGCGGAAGAGCGTGCTGGCATGTTCATTCACCGATCCGGAAAAGTTGACGTGAGCCGAGCATTAAAGTTTGCATATAGCGAAATCCAGCCAGATCCCCGAGAAGGAGCCGTTTGGCAACGGCCGCATGGCCGAAAGTCACGGGCGCAGAGACACAAATAGGGTACCGAGCCGAGCCGGCAAAGACAAGGGCACGGGTGTTAAATTTTAAGTGTATTGTTTTTAGTAAGTTACGTTAACCAAGACTGCCAAACCCCTTGAGTTTGTCGCTCATAATCCGGAGCTTCCCTTCTTGCTTTAGACGAGCCTCAAGGGATGCGCGGAAGGCCTCGAATGCAAGGTTACGCTTGGTTTGCAATACCTGATCGGTGAGATCTTTTTTCTGTTTGTCAAAATCGCCCGGGTTGGGTTCCTGTTTGTCGGCGACGCGGTAAACAAACCAGCTCGTTCCGAGGTTCAGAGGCTGGCCAACGTCGCCGGATTTCATCTGGAAAGCAGCGGAGAATTGCTGACCACTGGCTGCGCCGGCAATGGAGCCATTGCGAGCGATCAGATCACTGGTCTTGGGGTCCAAGCCAAGAGCTCTGGCAGCGGAGTCAAATTTTTCGCCAGCCTTGAGGCGCTTTTCGAGGTCCTCGGCTTTCTGGCGGGCAATTTCCGTGCTTGTCTGCTGCTTGAGATCGGCGATGACGCGATCGCGAACTTCCTCGAGCGCGCCCTGGTGCGCTGGAAGAACACCGCGGACTGTAAGGATCAGGTAACCGCGATCCGTGTGGATCGGGAGGCTCAATTCGTCGGTCCGCTGACCGAAAATGGCGTCTTTCACTTCCTTTGAGTTACCTAACTCGAGGATGGGCTCGGTGGCGCTGACCGGACGAGTCTCGCCGACGGTCAGGTGAAACTGCTTGGCCAAATCGTCCAGGGACATTTTATTGGACTGGCGAATGGTGGCGGACAGCTTATCGGCGATATCGGAAGCTTGTTTGTCGGCCTTGGCAAGCATCAAAGGAGCGCGGATGGAGTCTTTCACTTCATCGAACGTCTTGGTGTGGGCGGTCTCTTTGTCGAGAACCTTGATGATGTGGAAACCGTACTGAGTCTTCACGAGGTCGGAGATGCTGCCTTTGGGAAGAGTAAAGGCGGCCTTTTCAAACTCGGGTACGGTCTGCCCCTGGGTGATCCAGCCCAAGTCGCCGCCCTTGTCTTTGGTTCCCGGATCTTCCGAGTATTTTTTCGCCAACTCTTCGAAGTTTGTGCCCTTCTTCGCCTGTTTCAGCACGTCCTCGGCTTTTTGGCGGATCTCTTCGACCTCGGCGGGCGTCTTGCCGACGGTCATGAGGAGAATATGGTCGACATGCACGCGATTGGGCACCTGGTATTGCTGAATGTCCTGCTGATACTGGACCTTCAGCTCGTCGTCAGAAACTTGCGTGTTCTGGCGGATCTGATTGACGTCGGCGAGGGCATAGCGCACGACGCGCTTCTCAGGAACGAGATACTTGGCTTTGTTCCTTTCGTAGGCGGCCTTGATTTCGGCCTCGTCGGGATTGATCTTGGCCGCGAGATCTTCGGGTTTGAGTAATACGTAATCGAGCTTGATCTTTTCGTTCTTATAGCGAAATTCGTCCTGGAGTTCGTTGGGGCCGACGCTGATGCCGTCGGTGACGAGTTTGCGGAATTTCTCGAGCAACAATCCCTGGCGAATCTGTTCTTCGAAGACCGGGACGGTCATCTGGAAGCGGCCCTGAACTTCAGCGGCGTAGCGGTCCATGCCAACAAAGGTGTCGCCGTTGTAGGCGGTGGGGAGGAACTGGCGGATGCGGTCAGCACGCTCCTGGTCGGAGACATGGATGCCGAGGCGCTTGGCTTCGTACTCGATCTCTTTTTGAAAGATGAGCTGCTTTAAGATTTGCTGGGCGTAAAGGGATTCAAGTTGCTTGGGGACTTGATTGCGCTGCTCGATTTCGGAAAGCTGCTGGCGTACTTCGTCGGTGGTGACGGATTCATCCCCGACTTTGGCGACGGTGTCGATGGAGGCGGCATCGCCGGTGCCCGGCATGCTTGGCACGAGGTAGAGCAGCATGCCGCCCGCGAGAACAAGGACGACGGCGCCCAGAAGAATGCGCGAAAACAGTTGCTGCCGAGTATCCGATGATCCAGCCATTCCTTAGAGCTCCCTGGTCCGTAGTCAAACATTGGATTATAGAAGAAAGTGGCAGGGAGTGTAAGGGCGAGGTTAGCTACGTGTTCGCGAGAGGAGGGAGGGCTGCGGAGAGGCCAGGAGCAAGACGGAAAAGACCTGAACGGGACCCTTCGAAGGACAAGCGCCCCCGCCCCAGTAACGTCAATGGGGGTTAACTCCGAGTTGGGAGAACAGAAAGCTGATGGTGTCGGTCTCTTCCTCGATTTGTTTGCCTAGGGGGCGGCCGCCAGAGTGACCTGACTTCGTGTCGTAGAGAATGAGGATGGGATTCTTGGAGGCGTTGGCCGCCTGGAGGCGTGCCGTCATTTTGCGAGCGTGCAACGGAGCGACGCGTGTGTCGCCATCGCCGGTGATGAAGAGAACAGCGGGATAATTCGTGGCGTCTTTTACGTTGTGGTAAGGAGAAAACGGGCGCAAATATTTGAATTCGGCGGGGACGTCCGCAGATCCATATTCGGGGACCCAGAACGATCCCTTCATGAACTTCTGATATCGCAGCATATCCAGCAGCGGATATTCGCAGATCACGGCGCGAAAGAGATCAGGTCTTTGCGTGAGCGAGGCGCCGACCAGCAGGCCTCCGTTACTGCCGCCTTCAATCGCCAACTCTTTCGAACTGGTGTAGTGGTTGGCGATCAACCATTCGCCGGCGGCGAGAAAATCGTCAAAAACGTTCTGCTTGTTCTCTTTCATTCCAGCTTGATGCCAGGCTTCGCCGAACTCGCCGCCGCCGCGAAGATTGGGTTGGGCGTAGACGCCGCCGGCGTCGGCCCATTCGACGGCGGGAGCATAAAAGCCAGGGGTGAGGTTGACGTTAAATCCGCCGTAGCCGGTCAGCCAGGTAGGACGGGAACCGTCTTTGGTCAGTCCCTTCTTGTAAAAGAGGAACATCGGGATGCGGGTTTTGTCCTTCGATTCGTACCAAACCTGCTCCACCGTGTAAGCGTTCGGATCGATCGGCACTTTCGGCGAAACCCAGGGCTGCAGGCTGCCGGATTGCGCGTCGTAACGGTACAGACTGGTGGGGATATTGAAGGACTCGAAGGAAAGGAAAACATTTTGGGAGTTCCAGACGCCGCTGGAGCCGGAAACCGCGCCAAGGGAGGGCAAGTGGACTTCGCCGGCGGGCTTTCCATCGACGTCGAATATCTTCAGCTGCGAGACCACGTTTCGAACGTACTGCACGAAAATCTTGTTGCCGTACAGCGCTACGGCCTCAAATGCAGCGTCCGATTCAGGGATAATTTCTTTCCAGGACTCGCGGCGAGGGTTGCCGAGCTCGACGGAGAAGATGTGCCACTTGGGGGCTTTCCAGTTGGTGTAGAGGATAAGCTTACCGGCCTGCACTTCACCGAAAAACAGGGAGTCGGTGTCGTTGACGACCGGCCGAACCGGAGTATCGGAGCCGGAGCGCAAATCCTTGAAATAGAGCTCGCTGCGCGTGCTGCCAGAACCGTAAACGACGGTGATCAGGAGATCGCGGCCGTCCTGGGAAACCTGCGCGGTAATGATTTTTTCGGGGCCGAAGCCCTTACCGAAGATTTCTGGGTCCGACGTGGAGGGGGTTCCGATCACGTGATGGAAAACTCTGGGGCCTTCGGGAGTGGTGCGAGCGTAGTACAACGCGCGGGAGCTGGGCTCAAAGTCAACCGCGTAGTAGTTCGCTTGGGGCAACTGCTCGGGGAGATCGCGGCGAGTTTTGGTATCGAGAAAATGGATGGTGATTTCGTCTTGCCCGCCTACGCGCACTCCGTAGGCAACGAGCGAAGCATCCGCTGAAACGCCCATCAGCGAAATGCTCGTCGAATGATCGGGACTCAAGCCCTGGGGGTCGAGAAGAATTTCGTCGGCGCCTTCCAGGCCGTGGCGGCGGCAGAGCACGAATAGATCCTGGTCGGCAGCGCGCTTGGTAAAAAAATAGTCGCCGCTGCGGCCAAGGGGGACCGTGAAGGAGTCTGTTTTCTGGAGGTCACTTAGGCGCTTGGTGATTAGCTCGCGACCTGGGAGGACCGTGAGAACAGCCGCGGTGCAGCGATTTTCTGCTTCAATCCAGGCGCGTGTTTCGGGGCTGTCTTGATCTTCGAGCCAGCGGTAGGGATCGGGGATCGAAACACCGTGAAGGGTCTCGACGGTGGCGTCCTTGCGGGTGGGCGGGGGGCAGACGGAGTTGCTCGAGTGTTCCTGGGCGGCAGCAACGGAAGCGCAGCCAAGAGCAGCGAGGGAAGCAAGGAGAATCAGACGAGTTCGCCGGGCCAACGCGGCGGAATTGAATATGTTCACCGGAAAGTTGCGCAGCCAGGGTTTGGGCCAGGTTTGCTTGCGGCTCATGAATCCTCCCGGATCGTGCGCGGCGACCGGCGCGGGTGCGGTTTGCAGCGAAACGCTATCACCGACCGCTGAATATCCGCAAGGAGCGGAAGCAGCGGAGCAGTCGTTTCGGCGACGCGGAGCGGCCAGGACCGAAATGAGGCATCCTAGGGCGTGACCGGACGAGTGCAAGTGCGGGTCGCCGCGTTGACTTTGCTTGCGATGGCGATGTTGGAATTCGCGAAAACCGATGCGCTGTGGGACCCGAGAGCTCGCGCAACTTCGCTGCAGGGGAACGGGGCCGAAGCTGGTGGTCCGCCGACCTTCTATCGCGATGTCGCGCCAATTCTACAAGGGCACTGCGAAATCTGTCATCGAGTGGGGGGCATCGCACCGATGGCATTCGTGACCTACAAAGAGACGCGCACTCACGCTGCGGCGATTCATGGCGCAACACAAAACAAGTCGATGCCGCCGTGGTTTGCGGTGCCGGGCATTGGGCATTTTTCGAACGACCCGTCACTGACGCAACGACAGATCGACACATTGGCGGCTTGGGCGGATGCCAAAGCGCCGGCGGGCGACGCGCGCGATGCACCTCCGCCGGTGCATTGGGCCGAGAGTTGGACGATTTCGCAGCCGGATTTGGTCGTGAAGATGGCGAAGGGCGTGGCCCTGCCGGCGCAAGGGGACATCGACTACACCTACGAGATTGTACCGACTCATTTTGCCGAAGACCATTGGGTGCAGAGTGTGGAGGTGTTGCCGGTGCTGCGTGCCAATGTGCATCACGCCGTGGTGTACGTGCGGCCTCCGGGTTCGAACTGGCTGCGGCATGCACCAGTGGGCGTGCCGTTTACGGCGGAAATGCTGAGCGATCCCGAGGATCGGCGAGGGGCACACTGGACTGACGCCGACGTTTTGCTGGTGTACGCGCCGGGGAGTTCGCCGGACAAGTGGCCCGAGTCTATGGCGAAGTTTGTGCCGGCAGGATCTGACCTGGTTTTTCAGATGCATTACACGACGAACGGGCATGCAGGGACCGATGGTACCAGAGTGGGAATGATTTTTTCGAAGAAGCCGCCGGCGCAGCGTGTTTTAACGCTGCAGCTTACCAACGATCACTTTTTGATTCCGCCGGGGGTGCCCGATTATCGGGTGGAGGCGCGAGGGACGCTGCCGAATGACGCGCTGTTGCTGAGTCTATTCCCGCACCTGCACCTGCGGGGGAAACGGTTTGAATACAACATCATTCGAGGTGCGGAAAAATCTCCAGGCGCGCCGGACCGGGCCACCGACGGCAGCGGGAAACCTGCGATCGAAACGCTGCTGCGGGTCAATTATCACTTTCACTGGCAGATGAGTTATCGGCTGGTGGAACCTCGATTGTTGAAGGCAGGGACGGAATTGCAGGCGATCGCATGGTACGACAACTCGCGGAACAATCCGCACAATCCGGATCCGGACGCGGCGGTGCGGTGGGGCGACCAGACTTACGATGAGATGATGGTGGGATTTTTTGATGTGGCGGTGGCGGCGGGCTTGGATAAGAACAGTTATTTTGTGCGGCACTGAGATCGGCGAACGGAAAAGATTAGGAATGAGCAGTAGCGGGACAGGGTTCACAGAAACGAGGAGCGAGGATGCAGATTCGGAGCGAATACGTCAAGTTGAAGGTTAGCGACGGAACGGACATGCGGGGTTGGACGGCGCAGCCTGCGGCGGCTGGCGCTCATCCCGGCTTGATCGTGTTTCAGGAGGCGTTTGGCGTTAACGCGCACATTCGGGATCTTACCGAGCGTTTCGCGCGCGAGGGTTATGTGGCCATTGCGCCGGAGCTTTACCATCGGTCAGCCGAGGGCTTTGAGGCGCGCTACGACGATTTTCCGAGCGTGGTGCCGCATATGCGCGCGTTGAAAGACGGTGACATGGAGGCGGACCAACAGGCTGCTTATCAATGGTTGCGTGGGAAGGTCGGGAAGGAAACTCTCATCGCGGCGATCGGGTACTGCATGGGAGGCCGGGCGGCGTTTCTCGCGGGGCTTACGCTGCCGCTGGCTTGCGCGATCTCGTATTACGGCGGCGGGATTGCGCCCAATCCGAGCAATCCCGGGTTGCTCAGGCGGGCCGCGGAATTGCGGTGCCCGGTATTGTTGTTCTGGGGCGGCAAGGACAAGCACATCGTTCGCGAGCACTGGGGGGCCGTGAACGACACGCTGACCGCGGAGGGCAAGAATTTCGTGCATGTGGAGATATCCGAGGCCGACCATGGCTTCTTCTGCGATGCGCGGCCGAGTTACAACCCGACGGCGGCGGCGCTGGCATGGCCGTTGACCCTGGCATTCTTAAAAAGATACTCGGCCGCGAATCAAGGCGGAGTTCACTAAGCTGTTGAAAGCGGCTGACTTCCCTTCCCTTTTTGCCGGCCTTATTTCCACTTGAGTACTAAAAGATGCAATTGAGGGCAGGGTTGCGCACCTGCTATTTGCAGTTTGACTAACACGCGCGCGGGCAGTTTGGACGGGCGCAAAACGCTGTGCTAGATTTCAGAATTGGCGCAATTGGTGCGCCGAAAACCGTGCCAACACAGACTCCAATCGAAACCAAACGCCCGGCGGACCCGGGGAATCCTCAAAAGATCCACCGCGTGGAAGTGTATTGGACCACCGTCACGTACAAGACCGTGGCGATATACATCCTCATAGCCGTGGCGATCATTGTTTCCGCGCTGTACATCGCGAGCCCCAACTGGTACTCGGCAACGTTCCGCAAAATAAGCACGGCTATCGACAACAGCGACAACGAGAACATCGCCATCAATCAGACGCAGGCGAAATTCGTAAACCTGGACGGCAAGGTACAGGTGAAGAAAGTGGATTCGGTGCAGTGGGTCGAGGCGGACTTCCATACCACGCTCGATAAAGGCGACCTGGTGCAGACCGGCCCGGAAGGCGTGGCACGCATAACCTTTGGTGACGGAACGTTTTACGTGGTGAAGTCGGACACGCTGATTACCGTCGAAGAAAACACGATGGCCAGCAATAAACCCACGAGCGTGGCGGTGCGCATCAACACGGGATCGGTGGACCTGGCGACGCCGAACTGGGCATCACCGGATTCCAAGGCCACCGTGAGCGTCGAAGATTCTACCGCACAACTTCATTCAAACAGCCGCGCGGCGGTGAAGGCTGATCCAGATAAGAAAGAGACGGAGATCGTGATGGCTCGCGGCAGCGCGGATGTGCAGCGCGGTCCTGAGAGGATTGAACTAGCGCAATACCAGAAAGCCACTCTGCCGGTTGGAGGACCGATCACGAAATCGGACGTGCTGGCGCCTCCAGACCTGGTGGCCCCTTTGAATCTGGCGCCGATTATTGGCGAGAACCCGAAAACGGCGAACATTCATTTCGAATGGAAACCGGTACAAGACGCGATTTCCTATACCCTGCGCATCAGCACGACGTCGATGTTCACCAAGTCGGTTAAGAACGCGACGGTGACCGGGACCAGCGCGGAAATTACTGGACTGGACCCGGGAGATTATTTCTGGAACGTGTCCGCGACGGACCAGAAAAAGCGGTCCAGTGAGGTGAGCGACACCTTTAAGTTTACGCTTGTGGCGCAGGGCAAGACGCAGGAAATGGCCCTGGAGATTGACAGCACCCAGTTACACGGACGAGTGGCGGAGATCATCGGGCGTACCGAGCCCGGCGCAGCGTTGATTGTCAACGGCCAGCCGGTGCCGAACATCGCGGCGGACGGCAACTTCCGGCACTTTACCGAACCCCTGACACCCGGCGAACACACGATTGTCGTAATTGGACAGAACCGGCGCGGGGGCACGGCGACGAAGCAGGTGTCCATCGTGGTGCCCAAGTAGCGCGCGGCCTCGCGGTGGCGCACACTGGTGAAAGCGTGTGCCGATCGAATGATGACCGCGCGGGAATGGAATCGACGGGCGAAACGCGCCAATGCGCGGGTCGTGGCGTCCGGAAACAACGTGGACTGCGGGACGGTCCCGAATAAATTGTTTGCCGGGCAGCGGAGAGAAGTTCTCCGCGGAGGGATCGAGGAATGAACAAGAACGGTTACAACCTCAGGTCGGTGTTCAGTTTGTTTTCGTCCGACCTGGCGATTGATTTGGGGACAGCGAACACACTGGTGTTCTCGCACGGCAAAGGTATTGTGGTAAACGAACCCTCCATTGTGGCAATCAACAAAAACAGCGGCGAAGTAGTGGCCGTGGGGCGCGAAGCCAAAGACATGCTAGGTCGCACGCCGGGCAACGTAGTCGCCATCAAGCCGATGAAGGATGGAGTGATTGCGGATTTCAAGGTAACGGAAAAGATGCTGACCTACTTCATTCAGAAGGCGCACAACCGGCGCGTGCTGGTGCACCCGCGCATCGTTATCGGAGTTCCAAGCGAGATCACGCCGGTCGAAAAGCGAGCGGTCCAAGACTCCGCATATCGCGCACGGGCGAGCGAAGTTTACCTGGTAGAACAAGCCATGGCCGCGGCGATTGGAGCGGGGCTGCCGATTGAGGAGCCGTCGGGCAACATGGTCGTAGACATCGGCGGCGGCACGACGGACATTGCTGTCATCTCTATGAGCGGGATCGTGTACTCCCGCTCGGTGCGGGTTGCCGGAAATGAGATGGACGAAGCAGTGATGCAGTACTTGAAGCGCAAATACAACCTGCTGGTCGGCGAGCGCACCGCGGAACAAATCAAGATGGAGATTGGCTCGGCGTACCCGTTAGAAAAACCTCTGACGATGGAAGTGAAGGGACGGAATCTGATTGAAGGGGTGCCGCGCACGGTCACCATCGACGACAGCGAAATTCGTGAATCACTGGCGGAATGCGTAGCGACCATCTTGAATGCGATTCGCGTCGCGCTGGAACGTACGCCGCCGGAGCTTTCGGCAGACATCAGCGACCGCGGCATCGTGCTGACCGGTGGTGGGGCACTGTTGAAAAATTTGGACAAACGCATTCGTGAGGAAACCGGGTTGCCGGTGTCGATTGCGGATGACCCTTTGGCTTCGGTAGTGCTGGGAACAGGAAAAATGCTCAGCGACTTTAAGTTGTTGCGGCAGGTTTGCATCGACTAGCTGACCGGGCTCGAGGTTTCGGAAAGCCCTGAGGATTTTACGATAGCCATGGTTGCCATACCTTCTCGTCATAAATCGTTGGTCCTGCTCACGGGAGTGATCGTGCTGCAAGTGCTGCTGCTTGCGGTGCAGATCCGGCGCGATTCACAAGGGCGGTTGATTCGCGTGTGGACCGTTGGAGCGGTGACTCCGTTTGAGCGCGCGGGCGCTACTGGCATCGGGGGCATTCGTGGCGCGTGGAATCACTATTTCGCTCTGCAAAACACCTCGCGTGAGAACGAACGGCTGCACCACGAAAATGACACGCTAAAGCTCCAGATCAATCAGCTGCAGAGCAAGGCTGGCGAAGCGGATCGACTAGCGGCGCTGCTAAGCTTCCGGCAAGCGCATCAATCGGTATCGATGGTGGCGGCGAGGGTCATCGGCACGAGTGCGGATACCGCGAGCCAGACCATCTATCTCGATCGCGGTGAACGCGACAACATCCGTCGGAACATGGGCGTGATCACGCCGGATGGAGTCGTCGGCAAGGTTATCGAGTCGTACCGCGACACCTCGCAAGTGCTGTTGCTGACCGACAAGGACAGCGGCGTGGGCGCCATGCTGGCCGAATCACGGATACAAAGTCCGGTGGGCGGAGTGGGTGAACCGCTGCTGGCAATGAAATACGTGGCAAACGACGATACGGTGAATATCGGCGAGCGGGTGGTCACCAGCGGCATGGACCGCATCTTCCCGCGCGATCTGCCGGTTGGTATCGTCGCTCAGATCAAGCCAGGAAATCCGTTCAAGCAAATCCGGCTGCGGCCGGCGGCAAACCTCGAGCGACTGGAAGAAGTGATCGTCTTGTTGTCGCTGCAACCACTCGACCTTCACAAGGACACTACCCCCGCGTCGGCCGAGGTGACGAAAAAGACTGCGCCGGGTCAGGCCAAGACGGAAAAACCATGAACGATACGTACGATCTGCGAATCGCCGAAGCGCACATCGAGGTGCACAAATTTCGAGGCGGTACGATCTTGGCCGCGACGATTCTGGCGCTCTTTTTGCAGACATCCGTGCCCGTCTATTTCCCAAAATTTTCCATGCTGGATTTGCCGCTACTGCTAACCATTTACTTCGGCCTCAGCCGGCGCAATCCCTCGACCGGATTACTTCTCGGGATGGGAATTGGGCTTTTGCAGGATAGCTTGAGTGGTCCGACCGTTCCTCTCGGACTGAACGGCATAGCCAAAACGATTGTCGGTTATCTGGCGTCGTCGATCGGAGCGCGGCTCGATACCGAGCATCCCATCGCTCGATTCGCGCTGACGATTCTGTTTTTCGGCGTACACCAAGGATTGATCGTGCTTACGCGGCGCTTATTGCTGGCGCAGCCGGAAGCCTGGTTCACGATGCACCTGGCCGTCGGTGCCGCGGTCAACGCCATTGTCGGCATTCCTCTGTTCATGCTGCTTGATCGTCTGCGGAAAAACTGAAGCGTTTCGCGCCCGTAAATCTAGTGGCTCAGCAGAAACTGCTTGAAGTCGCCGTACTTGCTCGAGAGTGGCAGCGAAAGCTTTGGGCGCTGTAGATAAGCTGCGAGGCGGTCCGGTAGCGGTGGTGCGATGCCAATTGCGCGCATGACCACCTCTGCAAACTTTGCTGGATGCGCCGTTGCTAGCACCAACCCCTGCGATGGTTCGGTGTGTTCGTGTTTGTAGGCTTCCCAACCGAGTACGCCGACGGCGGTATGGGGATCGGCCATATAGTTGAAACGCTCGTGCAGCGACTTCATCGCCGCGAGGGTTTCGTCGTCAGTGGCACCATGGCCCCAGATTTCACGCTGCACGTATTCGAGGCGGTTGCGGCATAGATCGAGCAATCGAGGAAAATTGTTGGGGCTGCCGACATCCATGGCGTTGGAAAGGGTCGCGGCCGCGGGCCGGGGATGGAACTGGCCGCTGCGCAAGTATTCCGGCACCACATCGTTTGCGTTTGTGGAGGCTACGAACCTCGCCACCGGCAATCCGATGCGCTTGGCGAAAATTCCGGCCGTCAAGTTGCCGAAATTCCCACTGGGCACGGAGACGATCAGCGGCACCGACGCTACCGGGAGCTGCCGGTAGGCAGCCACGTGATAGAACATTTGCGGCAGCAGGCGGCCAATATTGATGGAATTCGCTGAAGTAAGAAACGCGCGTTTGTTCAGTTCAACATCAGAAAAAGCCTGCTTCACCAAACGCTGACAGTCATCAAACGTTCCCGCCACCTCAAGCGCGGTGATATTTTCGCCTAGAGTGGTGAACTGTTTCTCCTGCGCCTCACTGATGCGCTTGGACGGATACAAGATGACCACGCGAATTCCAGGCACGCCGAGAAAACCGTGCGCCACAGCGCTGCCGGTATCGCCTGATGTGGCCACCAGTACCGTCAACAAGCGCGTCTCGCCGCGGACGAAATAGCCCATCAGACGCGCCATGAAACGCGCGCCAAAATCCTTGAAGGCCAGCGTGGGCCCGTGAAATAGCTCCAGAATGTGCAGCCCGGGGGAGAGTGAAACCAGCTTCACCGGAAAATTGATAGCCTCGCTTACGACCTGCCACAACACTTCCTCGGGCACTTCAGGACCCGCGAAGGGCTTCACCACCCGAAAACAGACTTCTGTGAATGGAAGCGCACGGAATTCTTCCAGCTCTTCGGGCGAGCGCCGCGCGATCTCTACCGGCATGTATAGCCCACCGTCCGGCGCCAGGCCGCGCAGCACGGCGCCGCGCAGCGACGTGAGAGGAGCTTGCTTGGCTGTACTTCGATACCTCATTTGGGCGATTTCATTTGATTTTATATTCCGCCTGGCAATATTTGTTAGTGCGGCGCCGGTTGCATCAGGGACGCCGTTGCCGCGCGGCAACGATATGACAATCATGCGAAAGCCGCAGGGTTTTGAAGACTTCGCCCTGCGCTACAGCCCGTTGGTCCGTCCGTATTTTTTCTCGAGCTGGGCGCGGATCTTATCGAGGAACGCTTGCGCCTCAACGGCATCATCGCCCAAGCTCCCAGACAGGGTGTGCGAGTCAGCCACCGGCAGAGTGCAGTGCGCCAGCGCTTGGTAACTCTGCCGACGCGCGGCAACCAAGGTTGGATAACACCTGGTCACAGTCTGGTGGGGCGTTTCGCCATCCTTGGGCTGAAAAGCCCCGCGCCACAATACCGGTTTGGGATCGTTTAGAAATCGCTCGTTCAACAGTTGCTGGTCTTCTGCGGACGCGGCCAAATACACGACCGTCATTTGGCGTCGAAGCCGCATAAGGACATTGTTCCCGGTATAGATAACACTGCCAGTGGTGTCCAGAATCAGCTCACGGCGGGGATCGCGCTCGAGTTCGGTCAAGAGCTCGTCGAGCCCGGCTATTTCCGCCGCCAGATAGACCGCTTCGCGCTGGGCGTAGGTTACGCTGTCCGGCCAGCCCATCCAGGCGGCGACACCGTTGATTCCGGCGTACCCGTCGGCCGCCAGGTGCTCGCGCAGGCGCTCCTCTATCTGGTCGTCACAAGAGATGCTTGGATGGCCGCTGGCCGCTAAACGCTTGGCCCAGAATGTTTTGCCCGAGCCGGACATACCGACAAGCGCGATTCGCAATGCGAGGGACGGTTGGCTGGACATAGGTTCGTTTTAGTACGATATCGCGTGGTCCGCCCGTCGGGCAAGTTTTCCAGACCACCGCGGGGTCCGGCACATGTCAATAAATTTGACTTGAAAAGGAGCAGGTAGGTGGAAACATTTCCTTCCCCTAAACGTCTTATGGGATAGAACGGGAGCATCCATGGCGGACAACAAAGAGCAGTCCGGAGAACTTCTGCAAGGGACGCTGGACTTGCTGATCCTCAAATGCCTGGCCGGGGGACCCATGCACGGCTACGGGGTTGCCGAATGGATACACGAGAGTTCGCAAGATGTTTTGCGCGTGGAAGAAGGTGCACTGTACCCCGCTTTGCATCGGCTGGAGTTACGCGGGTTGTTGTCGGCGGAATGGGCCCGGTCAGACAACAACCGACGCGCGAAATTTTACGCGCTCACGGCAGCCGGGCGAAAGCAATTGGCGCACGAAACCGAATACTGGCGGCGGATGTCGGTAGCGGTTGCGCGGGTGCTGCAGACGACATAGGAGGGAGCCATGTTGGCGGAGTGGGTCCATCGAGCGTGGCTTCGAGCGAAGGCGCTATGGAAGCGCCGGCAACTCGAGCGCGACCTGAATGATGAAGTCGCGTTTCACCTGGCGATGCGTGAAGAGAAAAATCGGGCGTCGGGAATGGGCGCGGACGCAGCGCGCCATGCGACGCAGAGGCGATTTGGGAACACCACCTTGGTGAAGGAAAGAACCCTCACCCTGTGGAGGTGGACGTCCCTCGAAACACTCTGGCAAGACGTGCGATATGGGGCCAGGTCGCTGCGCAAGAGCCCGGGGTTCACGCTCGTTGCTGTGCTCACGCTCGGTTTGGGCATCGGTGCGCCAACGGCCATCTTCAGCGTGATTGACTCGGTGATGCTGCAGCCGTTGCCATTTACCCAGCCGAACCAACTCGTTCGCCTACTCTCCACCAAAGACGGCGTCTTGCGCGACGGACCCTCGGCGCTGGATGCTCGCGATTATGCGCGGAACAATCACAGTTTTCAAAGCTTGGTTGTTTACGATCATTGGCGCAAGAACGTGAATCTGTCCATTGCTTCCTCCGAGCCCGAGCAGATGGTCGTTGGCCTAGTTCCCGCCGGCTATTTTCAGACGCTGGATATTCGGCCGGTAATGGGTCGTCTATTCACCGAGGAGGAAAATCAATACGGCAGGCACTATGTGGCGGCGATCGGGACGAATCTCTGGAGAAACCGTTTCGCGAGCGACGCGGCGATTCTTGGCAAGCAGATCCGCATCAATGATGAGCCCTACACGATCATCGCGGTGATGCCGGACGCGATCCCCGATTGGCTCGAATACCGACCCATTCAGCTTTGGACTCCCTTTGCTCCCTCCGACACCACTTGGCTCGAGAGCTCGCGCGGGGCGCGCGATAATACGTCAATTGGCCGGCTAAAGCCCGGAGTCACGATGGAACAAGCGCAAGCAGATCTCGCCACCATTGCGGCGGGTCTTGCCGCCACGCATCCGATCGATCGCGGCATCGGAGTGTTGCTTAGGCCGCTGGCCGACAATCGCGTTGGAACTCTGCGGCCAGTACTGTTCATGTTGATGGGAGCGGTCACCTTGGTTCTTCTGATTGCGTGCTCCAACCTCGCCAATTTACTTTTGGCGCGCAATTCGGTGCGCCAGCGGGAATTGGCGGTGCGCGTAGCGATTGGTGCGGGCAGAACCGGGCTCATCCGCCAGTTGCTTGCGGAAACCCTGGTTCTCTCGTTGCTCGGCGGAGCCGGCGGTCTGGTTCTGGCTAGGTTTGGGCTAGCGACGCTTGCGAAAACGCACCTGCACGATTTTCCGCAACTCTCGTCGGTTGGAATTCACGCTCCGGTTCTGCTCTTTACGTTGCTCACCTCTCTTGCGACGAGCTTGCTGTTTGGCTTGGCGCCTGCGCTGTCAGGCACGCGCCTCCATGTGAGTGATGCCCTAAAGGAAGGCGGGCGTTCCGGGTCGATGGGCAGTCGGAAGCTGCGATTCCGCAACGCTCTGGTCGCCGCGGAGATGGCGCTGTCCTTGATCTTGGTCGTCGGCGCGAGTCTGTTGGTGCAAAGCATCATGCGGTTGCAACGGCAGGATGTAGGAGCGCGAGTAGACCATCTGTTGAAAGGCCATTTCTATATTCCCCCTGCGCGTTATCCGGATGCGGCTGCCATCACGCGCTTCTCGGATCAGTTCGGGCAACGAGTACGAGCCCTGCCTGGCGTGATCTCCGCGAGCGTGACCACGCTTTATCCTCCCGAAAGCCGCTGGACACAGTTCATCGAGGTCGCGGGACGCCCGGCTCCGCGGATCGAGGAGATTCCTACCACGCAGTTCGGCGTGGCCGACGCCTCTTTCCTTCAAACGCTGGCGATTCCACTTCTTCGCGGAAGAGACTTTTTGGAGACAGATACCCCAACGAGCCCGGCCGTCGCGCTGATTACCGAGGAATTCCGCCGTCGATTCTTTGCACAAGAAGATCCCATCGGCCGCCAAGTTCATATTGGGCCCCCGGCGGGCGTGTTGGGAACGGTGCCCGGCAGCAATACTTGGGACTTTGCCGACGTCACCATCGTTGGCGTCATTGGCGACCTCAAGAATGCTGGCCTGGCCGCTCCTTCAAAGCCGGAAATCGTTTGCCTATATTCCCAGCATCCCGCAGTGAATTACGGGTTCAAAGATATCGTCATCCGAACTGCCGTGGAGCCTCATTCCATCGAACCGGCGGTGCGCCACCAACTTCACGACCTCGATGCCGACATGCCGTTCGCCGAAGTGGAGACTATGGATGAAATGATCGCCGATGAGACCGGCGGCCAGCGGTTCACGACCATGCTCTTGTCGCTGTTTACGGCCGCCGGATTGGCGCTGGCGATTATCGGTGTCTACGGCGTGGTGTCTTATCTTGTGGCGCAGCGAAAGCAGGAGCTGGCTGTGCGAGTGGCTCTGGGGGCCATGCCGCGAGACGTATTGTGGTTGGTGCTCGGGCAAGGGCTGAAGATGGCGCTCGTGGGGGTGGCGACCGGTGTGTTCGGAGCGTGGGGAATGCGACCTCTGATTGGGCGGTTTTTGTTTGGGATTTCGCCCGTGGATCCGCTCACGTTTGCTGGCGCGGCCATTTTCCTCCTCGGCGTGGCAGCGGCAGCGAGCGCAATTCCCGGGGCTCGCGTTATGCGTCTGGATCCGGCCCACGCGCTTCGACAAGATTAAGGCTTGGGTGGCGTTTTCGCAGTCGTGCAGGAATTTTTGGAGTGGAGCCTATGTTGGACTGGGTGAACCAAACGTGGTTGCGTCTGAAGACCCCGGGAAAGCGAGGGCAGCTTGACCGTGAACTGGACGATGCACGCGCGTTTCACCTGGCGATGCGGGAACACAAAAACGCTGTGCCGGGACTGACACCGGACGAATCTCGCTACGCCGCGACGCACGTTCGGCAGCCCCACGATCCTGAAATAAAGGACGCGCGAGATGGGTTCCGGTGCGGCGGCACCAGCATCAAGCCTGGCATGGCGTTGCGCCACGACTGACGCAGGAGGAATCGTGCAGCTAGGATGGCTAGTTCAACTCCGGTTCCGAATCAAATCGCTCTGGAAGCGCGGTCAATTGGACCGCGATCTCGACGACGAACTCGGATTCCACATCGCCATGCGCGAGAAAAGAAATCGCGCCGCTGGCCTCGATGTAACCGAAGCCCGGCATGCCGCCCGACGCAACCTCGGCAACACGACCGCGCTCAAGGAAAGTACTCGGCAAATGTGGACCTTCACGCCCCTTGAAACGTTCTGTCAAGACATCCACTTCGGCGCTCGCATGCTGATCAAGGATCCCGGCTTCACGTTCGTGGTGGTTCTCATGTTGGCCCTCGGCGTCGGCGCGAACACGGCGATCTTCAGCATCGTTAACGGCCTGATGCTTCGGCCGCTCCCGGTAAGCGAACCGGCGAGTCTCGCCTATCTCGCATTTCCGCACGGCCCCGACTCATTTGATGCTCAGTTTTCCTATCCGGAATTCACCGACATTCGCAAACAAACATCCGGCATCTTTTCCGATCAAGCCGGAATGATTTTTGGAGGTCTCGCAGGATTCGAAAATCAGACCGATGGTCTAACGGTGGACGGAAGAACCGAGGCCGTACAGACGGCGTTCGTTACCGGCAATTTCTTCTCGATGCTCGGTATTGTTCCCTTAGAAGGCAGGCTGATTCTGCCCTCCGAAGGGAAAGCGCCCGGAGCCGATCCGGTGGTCGTGCTCGGCTATCGCTACTGGAAAACGCGTTTTCGCTCCGACCCACAGATCGTCGGCAAGAAAGCCGCGATCAACGGCCGCCCGGTCACGATTATTGGCGTCGGCCCCGAAGGCTTCGACGGAATCACGCCGCTCATCACCATGCAGGCTTATTTGCCGCTGGGCATGGCGACCCTTGACAGCGGCGGCAATACGGACTTTCTGACCGACCCGAAGAATCACAGCCTGGTCGTCATCGCTAGATGGAATGGTGGGATGAAAGGCGACAAGGGACAGCCAGAGCTGAGCGCGGTGGGCCAGCGCTTGTTCCAGCAGAATAAACGTCCCGATGAGTTGAGCACGCTACGTGCGATACCACTGCGGCCTCCGGGGATGATGAGCCAGCCCGGGCTGCTCCCGAAGTTCGCCAATCTCTTCTTGATTCTCGCGGCTCTCGTGTTGATCCTTGCATGCATCAATGTAGCGAACCTTCTGCTCGTTCGCGCCACCGCGCGCGAGCGCGAAATGGCCGTGCGCACCGCGCTCGGAGCTTCCCGAGTGCGGATCGTGCGCCAGTTGCTGACAGAAAGCGTGCTGCTCTCATTGCTCGGCTGCATCGCCGGTCTAGCCATCGGCATAAACATAAGTAGAGTCATAACCGCTTTACCTTTCGAAACCAACCTGCCGCTCGTTTTGAACTTTCCCTTCGATTGGCGAGTCTTCGCAGACGCTGCCGGCGTCGCGCTCGTATCCGGCGTCGCCGTCGGGCTCTTCCCCGCGCAACGCATCTCGGGCAGTAATTTACGAGAGGTGTTACATGCGTCGGGTCGCGGCGCGACCGCACGCCGACAGCGCTTGCGCATGGCCCTCGTGGTCGCGCAAGTCGGCGGCTCGCTCGCACTCCTTATTGTCGCCGGACTTTTTCTCCGCAGCCTGCGAAGCGCGGAAAAAGCAGATCTCGGATTTAACCCGCAAAATGTTCTTAACCTGACGGTGGATCCGCACGAAATTGGTTACGAGAAGACACAAGGAATCGCGTTCTACAAAGAATTATTGGGAAGGGTGCGCGCCATGCCGGCAGTGCGGTCAGCCAGCATCGCCTCCACCATCCCTTTTGGAGAGACGGTTTTAGGTGATGACCTCGAAATTCCGGGATTCCAATCGGTGCAAGGCCAGGCCGCTCCGCACGCCACCTATAGTGTGGTTTCCTCCGGCAGTTTCAAAACGATGGGGATCCCGATGCTCAGCGGCCGAGACCTGGGAGAAGCCGACGCCGAAAATGCTCCGCCAGTTGCCGTCATTAACGAAGCGATGGCTAAGCGCTTTTGGCCGAAGCAGGATCCGATAGGCAAACGTTTTGTTCGAACCAGCGATCCCAAGCATCCCGTAGAGATCGTAGGTGTGGTCAAGAACACCAGGATCGACCAAGTTTACGGACCCTTCGAGGAAGCGTTCTACGTGCCCTATACCCAGAGTTATTTGTCTTCGGAGACTCTCCAAGTTCTGGCAGCCGGGGATTCAGAGGTAATTTCCCGCGGCTTGGTGGACATCATTCGGTCCGTCGCCGCCACCATGCCCGTTTCGGGAATCCGCACGATGTCTCGAGCCATCCGGGGCATCAACGGGCTGTTGCTTTTCGAGATCGCAGCTGGCTTGGCGGGCGCGCTGGGCATTTTGGGATTAGTGCTGGCCGTTGTCGGCGTTTACGGCGTGATGTCCTACTCCGTCAGTCGCCGCACCTCCGAGATTGGAATCCGCATGGCGCTCGGCGCCCAGCCCAGCGAGGTGCTCGCAATGATCTGCCGGCAAGGCGCGATTCTAGTCGGCGTCGGAGCCCTAGCCGGGCTGGCTGGAGCGTTCGCAATGGGAAGACTGTTGAGCGACTTCCTGGTAGGCGTAACACCGAACGATCCCCTCACCTACGTTGGCGTATCGCTCTTGCTCGTCAGCATTGCCTTCTTGGCGAGCTATATCCCAGCCCGGCGTGGAACCCGCGCGGACCCAATGGTGGCGCTCCGCCACGAGTAGAAAGGCTTTCGTCACAGGCATTCGCCTTGGGGTCGAACCTGAACTTCACCGCCGGACACCGAAGGGTGCCGGGAAGGAACCTGTACGCGAGGACGGCTTGCACCACCTCTCTCGCGCGTGTACCGTTAAAAATGACTGCTCTCGACACGCGGGAGCCAAGTCAGACGTGCATTTTCATGACGCGAGCGGGCTCCGATGCGATCGGAGCGGGCTGATCAAGCCTTGAACAGCGCGGCCCCTGACGGGCTGCGGATGGCAAGACTCGCGCGGGGATTCCGTGTCGTACTCGTTCCGGAACGATAATCGATTGCCGCAAGCGCGGCTGGCAGTGGTCTCCTACGTCATCGTGGGTATGATCGGTTTGCTGTTGATCGGTTTCTGGAAGCTTCAGGTCATCGACTCCGACAAATACTCGCAATGGGCGGACCGCAACCGCATTCGGTCGATTCCCGTGATCGCACCGCGCGGGCGCATGCTTGATCGCGATGGGCGCGTCCTGGTCGATAACTATCCCTCTTTCAGCGTCTTACTACTCCGCGACGATCCTGCGTTGGTTATGAAGGACCTCCCGCTGATCGCAGATGGCTTGGGCGTTCCGATCAATGATCTGGCGGACCAGTTGGACAGCGCACGGGAGCTGCCGAAATTTCAGCCGATCGTCATCAAGCCGGAAGCCACGCCCGCGGACGTTGCGTTCATCGAGTCGCACCGCTCGGATATCCCCTTGCTGGAGATGCTGATGGTGCATCGCCGCCGCTACCTGCCGAACGGCTTCATGGCGCACACCAGCGGCTATGTTGGCGAAGTCAGCGAAAAACAAATTGAGGACAGCAACAGCAAGCTGCGCCCCGGGGATTTCGTCGGAAAGTCAGGGCTGGAGCGCCAATACAACGATATGTTGCAGGGCACCGACGGAATGCGCCGCGTGATCGTTAACAGCGTGGGCAAGGAAGTCGATCGCTTGCCGACGCAAGAGGCCATTCCCGGCAAGCAGATTCAGCTGACCATCGACTACGATCTGCAGCAGGTCGCGGAGCAATCTCTCGGTCCGCGTGATGGGGCCGTCGTAGCACTCGACCCGCGTAGCGGCGAGGTGCTGGCGATGGTGAGTCATCCCGCTGCGAACCCGAACGATTTTGCCGTGCGCATTTCGAACAAAGAGTGGAAAGACCTGAACGACGACCCGGACAAGCCGATGTTGAATCGAGCGATCCAGGCCCAGTTGGCGCCGGGCTCGGTCTTCAAAATCATCATGGCGACAGCCATGCTCGAGGACAAGGTTCCACCTGAAAACTTCACGACGTTCTGCCCGGGATATGCGACATTTTACGGGCGCCAGTTCAAATGCTGGGTCTATGGCAAGAGTTCGCACGGCACGGTGGATCTGCACACCGCGATCACGAAATCGTGCGACATCTTTTTCTACAACGTCGGTCAGAGGCTGGGCATTGACCGCATATCGTATTACGCGAGCCACCTCGGCCTTGGGCACCGCACGGGCATCGATCTGCCCTCGGAGGAACCAGGTCTCGTTCCTAGCGAGGAATGGGCGCAACGTGTATATCACCGGAAATGGTATGCCGGTGAGACGATTTCTGTGGCGATCGGCCAGGGTGCCGTGACCGCGACGCCGCTTCAGTTGGCCAAGGTCATCGGTGGAATTGCCATGGGCGGAATCTATAAGCAGCCGCACCTGCTAAAGGACGCCCAGAATGTCGGCGAAGAGCGCTTTCCGATCTCCGAGCCTACCATCGAAAAGGTGACCGACGGGATGTATGGCGTTGTCAACGAGGCCGGTGGCACTGCAGGTGCGCTCAAACTCACTGGCATTGAGTTTTCCGGTAAGAGCGGCACGGCACAGATCATCAACTACGATCTGCGTACCCGCCTGGGTAAGTCCAAGGAATTCAAGGACAATTCATGGTTCGTGGGTTACGCTCCTCGCCGCACCCCAGAAATTGTGGTTTCCGTGCTTGTACAAGCTGGCGGACACGGGAGCGAAGCCGCAGGTCCGGTGGTGCGCGACGTCATCAAAGCCTACTACGATAAGAAGGCAAAGAGGTTGGACGGACAAGTCACCGCCGACGATAGAGGATATGATCCAGCAAAAACCGCGCCGACCGCAACGGCTCTGCAGCCAGTCCTGAAGCAACATGCACCACCGGAAGCTGTTCCTGCCCGCGTGCGGACGGACGTGAATCGCCATTAACGGGAAGCAACAAATGCACTTGGCCTGAAGAGAGACTATGAAAGACGCACCCGGAACACGAGATTACGACTGGTGGCTTATCGCCATTTTGCTAGCGATTTGCACGCTGGGCGTGATCGAGATTTACTCCGCCACGCAGGGCAGCAGCCTGGCCGGTATGCACACAAAGCAGATCCGCTGGCTGGCGTTCGGCTTCATATTGATGTTCGTGCTGTCGCGGCTGGACTATCACTTGATCCTGGATCAGGCCTGGATTCTGTATTTGATCGGAGTCGTGGCCCTGATTGCGGTGCTGATCTTTGGCCATACCCGCTTTGGGGCCAAACGGTGGCTCCCGGTGGTAGGAGAATTGTTTCAGGTGTCGGAATTGGTAAAGTTGATTATAATCATCTGGCTGGCGCGCTTCTTCGCTGAAGTGCGCACCGATGAGCTTTCCCTGCGCGATTTGATCAAAGCAGGACTCTTGGTGGCTTTGCCGCTCGGGCTTATATTAAAGCAGCCCGATCTGGGCACCGCGTTAGTGCTCATGCCCCTGTTGGTAGTAGGCGCTTTTCTCGGCGGCCTTCAGTGGCAGCATGCAGCCGTGATTACTTTAGCTGGAGCGTTATTGGTAGGAAGCGTTTTCTATCCCCCGGTGAGCAAGCATATTTTGAAGCCGTACCAGAGAGAGAGAATCACTTCCTTCCTGCATCCAGAAGAAGACGCAAAAGGCTCGGGCTATCAGTTGCTGCAATCGAAGATAGCTGTGGGTTCTGGCGGCTTCTGGGGCAAAGGTTTTCGCAACGGCACGCAGAACCAACTGGGCTACATCCCCGTCCGTTATTCCGACTTCATCATGTCGGCGTGGGCTGAAGAGCAGGGATTCAAAGGCGTGCTGATTGCCTTGGGTTTGTATATGGCGTTGTTGCTGCGACTCGTACAGAATGCCCAACGCGCGAAAGATCGCGCCGGAATGTTTCTGGTCATGGGCGTAGCCGCCGCGCTAGGTTTCCATGTTTTAGTAAATGTGGCTATGGTGATTGGCGCTATGCCGGTCACCGGCATCCCGTTGCCGTTGATGAGCTACGGGGGCTCGGCTACTTTGTTTGTTTTTCTGGCGATTGGTCTGGTGATGAACGTCCGGATTCGCCGGTTCGTCAACTGAGCGATTCGTCAGTCCCGAGCGCGCCGCCTGACTTTACTGAAGGCCGTGCCGGTGGTAGAAATCAGGAATATTAGAGTGAGGACAGCATCGTCCGCCGTTTGCCCCTCCCGGCAACGGACCGGCCTCGTAAGCAAGAGGAAGTGTATTGTCAGTACTGACCCCGGCGTGTCCGGGATCCACCCCTCCGGCTTCGTACGCAAAGGCATCATCTCCCTAAAGGTGTCGCCCACGTATCCCCGCTTCATGCGGGGCAGGCTGTTCGTCCGGACCCCCGCAGAGCACACGCTCGCGGCGATGCCGTCCGGTGGCCCCGATCCAATCGGCGCCACGCAGCGCGATGTTTCCGGCCTGTCCGGGAGCACGCAGAAAGGCGGCTCCGGCTTGGCCGGCACCGCACATAACGAGGAGTTTTCATGTCGAAAGAATTGGTTATTTCCGCGGCCTCCCACGAACGGCGGGTCGCGATTTTGGAAGAAGGTCAGTTAGTCGAAATTTACATCGAGCGCGAAAAAGAGTTCGCGCTGGTCGGTAGTATCTACAAGGGCCGCGTTACGCGGGTGCTTCCGGGCATGCAGTCGGCTTTCGTGGACATCGGGCTCGACGGCGATGCCTTCCTGTACGTCAGCGACGTTTTCGAAAATCTTGAAGATTACGATCACGGGCATGGGCACGCCGAGCCGCATGCTTCCACATCCCCGCCGATTTCCGTATCGGTGCACGCCGAAGTGTTGCCGGGCGAGACGTTGGGCCACACCGCCGAGCATGGCGACGACGCTGCTCATCCCGAACTTGCCGAGGCCGAAGCCCTTCACGACTCGCACCGTAGCAATGAGCATCTCGTTCACGAGCACGAGCACGTCGATCATGCGGAGAATGTCGATCACGAAGAACACGCGGACATCGAAGAACATCACGACGCCGATGCTTCCACCCATTCGGACGTACACACGGAGCCCGAAGAGCGGCAACCTGAGTCCAACGCCTCTGCTCCCCAGAACTTCGGCCATCAATACAATCCCACGCAGAAGTATCCACCCCGCAACGATCGCGGTGGCCCACCGCGCAATGATCGAGGCGGCCAAAACTTCGGCCGTGGCGATCAAGGCGGCGACCGCGGCCGCGGCCGCTTCGGACGGCGTGGTGGACGACGTCGCGGCGGCGGCGGCGGCGGACGTCCATCCGGACCGGGAGGACCAACCGGCGGACGCAACTTGCCGCCGTCGAAATACGCTTCCCCTCAAGGTGGCGACCAGCAACGCACCAACGATACTCGCGGCGGATACGACCAGCGCGGCCAACAGTCTCGCGGATTCGAAAATCGTGGTTCACAACCTCGCGGCTTTGACAATCGCCGCCCCGAAGGCAGCGGGTCTCGTCCAGTCGGTCCAGTCGAAACCAGCGCGGAAGACGAAATCATTCTTCCCGGCGAGTCGCTGGCGAAATACCGCAACAAGCCCGTAGCGGCCGCTGCACCGGTTGTACCGGTCGCCGAACCCGATGCGCACGAACCGCGGCCTGAGATCGAAGAACCGATGTCGCGTGCTGCCACGACTCAGCCCTCCGGTTTGCCCGCGGGTCCCAATGTTCCGCGGCGCTCGTCAGGGGGACTCCCCCGCTGGCTCTTAGCCGAAACCGGCACGGAAGCCGAAGCGTTGGTACCTGAATCCGCGGAAGCATCCAGCCCTGTGATTGAAAGTACCGCCTCGCCGATTGAGGAAGCCGCTGAAGCACGCGAGGCTGAGCGCATTCGCGTGGAAAATTCCCTCAGTGAAGAGGATGTCGCCGCGCTTTCCTCGAGTCTCGTTGAGGCTAAGCAGGAAGAGACACAAGCCAAGGCAGAAGCTGATGCCGTTGTCGGCGGAGCGGTTTTCGACGAAGAGGAAACCGAAGAGGAAGAGGAAGAGACGACGGAAGAAGCGGCCGAAGAAACCGAAGAAACCGAAGAAATCCAGCTCGCGGATGAGACCGCGATCTCCGAAGAAACGGCGGACGAAGAAGCGATTCGCGAACACGAACAACTGACTCCACAAGAGCGCGCCGAGGCGGAAGCCGACGCTGCTCATGACGACGCCGAACACGACGCCGGCCGCGGTGACCACCCCGACGCTGACACCCTTGAACACGGTGACGCCGAGCACGAACACGAAACCATCGAAGCAGCATCGGGCGAACAAGCCGCTCCGTCAGCCACCGTCGAAGATCAGGTCATTCTTCTGCCCGGCGAAACTCGTTCTCCGCGGAGTGCCAGCGCTCCCCGCGAAGATTTCCCCCGCGCGATTCCGCCCGCATCGGCGGAAATCCGCGATCACGTTTCCAACGTCCCTTCCGGAGCGGTGGACGTGACCGTGGCCGCGACAATCGCGGCGGCGATCGGGGTGGCCGTTCCGGCGCCCCCCGCGGCGGACGTCCAGGCGGACGCTTCGAACGTCGGCCCAGCGGTCCCGGCGGCCCCCGCCACGATCGCGGCTACCAGGGTGGACGGTCCGGCCCACCGCGTCGGCCGCAACTCATTTCCGAAATGTTGAAGGCCGGTCAGGACGTGGTGATACAGATCGCCAAGGAGCCTCTCGGCAAGAAGGGCGCGCGCATCACGAGTCACGTCGCTCTGCCGGGCCGGTTCCTCGTCTACATGCCGACGGTTCACCACACCGGCGTTTCGCGCAAGATTATCTCGGCGGAAAATCGATCGCGGCTTCGCCGCCTCGTCAGCGAAGCCGGCAACGCATATCCGGGCGGCTTCATCGTTCGAACCGCCGCAGGTGAAGCAACCGACGACGAGATTCGCGCGGACATCGACTTCCTCGGCAAAACCTGGAACGAGATTAAGGAGCGCAGCGAGCAGCGCAAAGCACCCGCGTTACTCCACCGCGATCTCGACTTGGTCGAGCGTATGCTTCGCGATTACGTTTCCGACGATTTCAGCGCCATCTGGATCGACAACGAAGAGGAATACGGCAAGGTCGTTGAGTTCGTCAGCCGCTTCCAACCCAAGCTTGTCAACCGCGTCAAGCTCTACACCAAGGAAACGCCCATCTTCGAGGAGTTCGGCATCCAGCACGAGCTCGACAAGGCTCTCCGCGCCAAGGTCTGGCTGAAATCCGGCGGCTACATCGTCATCAACCATACCGAAGCCCTGGTCGCCATCGACGTTAACACTGGCAAATTCGTCGGCAAAGGCTCCACGCGCCTCGAAGACACTATCGTCAAGACCAACATCGAAGCGGTGAAGGAAATCGTCCGCCAGATTCGACTGCGCGACCTCGGCGGCATCATCGTCGTCGATTTCATCGACATGGAAGAACGGCGCAACCGCGAAAAAGTTCTCTCCGCGTTGCAGCAAGCCTTAGAGCAGGATAAGGCGCCTTCCAAAGCGCTCTCCTTCAACGAGTTTGGTCTCGTTTGCATCACGCGCAAGCGGACCAAGCAAGCCCTCGAGCGTGTGCTCTGCCAGCCGTGCCCGTATTGCACGGGCTCGGGCATGGTCAAATCCAGCCCCACACTCTGCTACGAAATCCAAGCGGAAGCACGCAAGATGGCCGCCGCCGACCACGAGAGCCCGAACCTGACGCTCCGCGTGCATCCGGAAATCGCTAAAGCCTTGAAGACCCGCGAGTCCATGCTCATCGACGAACTCGAGCAGACCACGCACAAACACGTGATCATCCAGTCGGACGCCACCCTTCACTGGGAGCAGTACGACATCTACTGAACGGTATTACGGCATCGCATCCTTGACGTTTAATGCGGCAAACGACCAGTGGTGTATTTGTTTTGTGTGGCGCGACGGAGACGCCTACCACGTGGAGATTCCGGATTATCACTGAGGGAGGAAACCAAAGTCCGGTAAAGGGATTCGACCGGGAGATGGTTTTTTGGCAGGATTTTGGCCGGTAGACGCCCCATTGTTTCGTTTGCATGGGTTTTATAGGGATTTGTTTTCAGCAACTTTCGTGTTTTCAACCGTCCACGATCTGACCCAACGGAAGCGGATTAGCCAAGGACTCTGCCGAGCTATGACATCAACTAACTAGAGCTGGCCGCACCTTATAGCGGCGCGCTTGATCCTCCAGTCTTTTGACAAAAGCGCCCGGGCGCCAAATTGCCGCCCGGCTTTTTGTTTTCTGAAGGCGGTGCCTCACCCCTTGGTTTTTTTTCGAATGGCGCGGGTTAGACTCAACTTCGATTTTTAATGCCGCCGAATACCCGTATGATGTGTTGGCCGGGTTTCCAAAGTGAACCGGTCGAGGAAGTTATGATCAGGAAATTGCGCAGCCGCAAAATCAACTGTATCAATTCCGCTGCACCGGCCATTCTGGCGGCGTTCATCTGCACGACGGCCCAATCGCAAGACAAACCTCCAACCGCGCGCGAAGTCGCAAAAGCAATCCAAGATCACGTCGGCATCCCATGGATGACGCAAACCGTGGACACCTTCAAAGCCGGCAATCCCGACACGCCGGTGACAGGCATTGCGGTAACGATGATGGCCACCCTCGACGTCTTGCAACGCGCCGCCGCCAATCACGAAAACCTCATCATCACGCACGAACCCACTTTTTTCAGCCATCAGGACAAGCCTGAAGGCATGGACGAAAGCGATCCCGTGTGGACCGAGAAGCGCGCCTACATCGAAAAACACAATCTTGTCGTTTGGCGCTTCCACGATCACTGGCACCGCAGAAATCCCGACGGCATTCTCGCTGGCATGGTGCACGCTCTGGGATGGGAAAAATATCAACACGCTGATGATCCGCGAGTGTTTACCCTGCCGGAAATCACAGTTTCGAAATTAGCCGCCGATGTGGCCAGGGGATTGGACGCTCCATCGCTCCGCGTCGTAGGAAATCCAGAAATGAAAGTAACGAAGATCGGGCTTAGCCCTGGAGCCGCAGGCTTTGTCCGCGAGACTCATGCCCTCGAGCAAGACAACGTCGAATTGCTGCTAGTAGGCGAAACCAGAGAATGGGAAACCGTCGAATATGTAGCCGACGCAGTCACAGAGGGCAAACGCAAAGCCCTCATCATCGTCAGTCACATCCCCAGCGAACAAGCTGGCATGGAAGAATGCGCCCGCTGGCTAAAAACTTTTATCACCACCACGCCCATCGAGTTCGTCCCGGCGAAACAACCCTTCTGGATGCCCCACTGACAACGCGATCGGCTTGGAAACCTGCTCCCCGAGACCGCACCTACCTAGCTCACGGAAAAACAAGACCCGGGGATTTGAGTATCGCGATACAACGAAGGGCCCCTACACAGGCAATAGACGCTGTAGCGGCTACAGGCGGCATGCGAAGGGGACCTGCTTCCCTTTTAATTTGCGCGTTCTACGCCAGTTTCTCCGTATCCATCGGTGACCGGCAGCGCGATCATGTGAAGCTGGCCTAGATTCGATTGTTTGAGAACACTCTTGGAGTTTTCGACCGAGGAGGTTTCCCCGGGGCTCCATTCTGCTCTATCTGCTGGGTGGCCCAATTCCAATTATCATTCTCATTTGCCCTCTTGAGCCATCAGGAAATCACCAAGCAGCCGCCGCGAGTATCCACGGCCCCATACAAAGACGCGACTGATCTGCCTCGCATTGGTGTGCGGTAAACCCACCGGCCGCTTACGGGGTTCGATGTATGGCCGGCCGACCGCGGCGCCTGCCAGCATTGCCGGATGACCGTAATCGAGATTGTTCACACACACCCATTTGCCGCCGGGATAGTAGTCGGGATCGTCCTGGCATTTTGCTCCCTTACCCTCTGCACCGCGTTTTTGTATTCACTCGAGAAAACTAAGGCGCTCGCTCACGAGAACACTAAGGCCGAGGACGCCATGGCTAGGTTGGGAGACCGGTCACGCCAGATGTTTTCAGAAACATCCGTCAGTTCGCCAGACGCCGGCTCACTCGGATAAAGAACCAGACGTAAATCTTTAAACTTATTTGATTTGTCGCTTCGCTATCCTCACCCCGGATGAGTGTGCTCGCTAGAGCGGACTAGCCTTCGACGGTATCGGGTGATTCTGGCGCGCGCGACTTTGTTTCGCCGTCGCACCGCGCTGCAAGTTTCAGTTCCACGCGGGCTCGACGAATCAAGCCGTCTAAGTCGTCGTATTTCGAAAATACCGCGCGGATCCCAGACTGAAATGCGGCAAGTTCAAGCTCTCGATTTCGGTAAGCGGTGAGCAGAAACAGTACTGCATCCGGCACGATGAATCGGATGGCCCCGGCGGCTTCCAACCCGTTCATTTCCGGCATCGCGAGATCGAGAATCACGAGATCGGGCGAGAGTCGTTCCGCCTTCGCTATGGCATCGGCGCCATCCACCGCTTCCCCGCACACCGTGAATTCCGGTTGCGATTGAAAGAGGCGTTGAAGTTCCCTTCTCACTGCTTCATGATCGTCCACGACCAGGACGGATTTGGGCACGATCAACTCCTGGGCAATCCGCACGACCATAGCTTCCCTACCCATATCTTTAAATGCTCGATCGGCAAGAAAGGTTTGCAACAGAATGATCCGGCGCGAGCGTGATTCTAACCCAATTACTCGCAACGGCACCCAAGTTCTTCATTTGGACGATATTCGGCGGGCTGATAAAGCCTGGAAAGTCACTATCATACGTAGTTGAGAGGCCATTACAGCAACGCGCCACCCATCAAATGGATCGACCAGCTCCGACGCGCTCCGACTTGAGGGCTTCGATCACCTTGCTCACCAGGGTGTCACGTGTAAAAGGCTTCTGCAGGAAAAAGCCGTCGTCCAAAAACTCGCCGCTACCCGTCTTGTATTCGAGGTATCCAGACATGTAAACAATCTTGATGCCCGAGCGAAGTGACCTCAGCCGCTTCGCGAGTTCTGGACCTCGCATGTTTGGCATCACTACATCGGTGATGAGAACCTGAATCTGCTCACGCGAACGCTCCACCATCGCAAGGGCTTCTCTACCGTCCTTGGCAGTAAGCACCGTGCAGCCGGCCGATCTCATAAACGACGCCGCCAGTTCTCGAACCTCGTCTTCATCCTCGACAATCAGTACGGTCTCGGACCGATTGGCGGATCGGGCGGTCATTCCTATCGAGGCGGTACGCTCCTCAGGCTCATCCACGGTGGGAAGGTAGACTTCGAATCGAGCGCCTTTCCCCGGCGCCGACTCCACCCAAATGCAGCCGCCGCTTTGCTTCACGACACCATACACGGTCGCGAGACCCAAACCGGTTCCCTTGCCTTGCTCCTTGGTGGTAAAGAAGGGTTCAAAGATGCGGTCCTTGGTTGCGGCGTCCATTCCCTGTCCGGTATCGCTGACCGCCAAGAGAACATACCCGCCGGGCAGCATGGGGGGGCGAGCCTTTGCAAATGCTTCGTCCACAATGACGTTGCGAGTCTCGATGGTTAGTCTGCCGCCTTCAGGCATCGCGTCGCCCGCGTTTACGGTCAAATTCATGATGACCTGTTCGATCTGCCCGGGGTCCGCCTTCACCCTGCCCACTGACGATCCTGGATGAAAAGTGAAGGTAATATCCTCCCGAATCAAGCGGCGCAGCAAGCTGGACATTTCGGTGACGAGCGCATTCAGATCCAGGACTTTTGGCTGTAGCACCTGCATCCGGCAGAAGGCTAACAACTGACCGGTGAGTGAGACCGCGCGGTCGGCCGCCTTATCTATCTGGCAGGCACTACGGTGATTGACATCGGCGGATTGCAAGCGGTCCATCAACAGATTGCAGTGCCCTTTTATGACCGTCAGAAGATTATTGAAGTCATGGGCTACTCCGCCAGCCAAACGCCCCACCGCTTCCATCTTCTGGGCCTGGAACAACTGAGCTTCGAGTTGCTGCCGCTGCGATTCATTTTTCTTCAGGGTGTCGCGCATGCGATCGAAGGCACGGGTCACTTGCGCTACTTCATCGCCGCCTTGGGCCGTTAGGGGATACTCGAAATTGCCCTGCTCCAGCGCGCGGGCGCCTTCTACCAGGGAGGCGAGCGGTTGCGTGAATTTGTCTGAAATCGCGAATGCCAGTGCACCTCCAGCCAGGACCGCTACTAGACCTAGCCCAACAAGCAGGTGATTGAGCTTCTGTAAGGAAGCCAGCGCCTGCGCATAAGACTTCAGAACCGTGAGGCTCACCGCTGGCCTTGTGTCCGACGTCAGCTGCACCGAACTCGCCAGAAATCGTTCGCTATTAATCTGGATTTGTTCCTGGGAGCTCTTGTCTTGGATCGCTCGTTCGAATTCCTGCTCTTGCGCGGAAGAAAGCGTGCTGGCCACTATTTGCCGGCCGTAACGAAAAACCATCTGGCTTGACGAAATCGACTTGAGATTACTGGCCGTCGGGTCGACGCCGCGACCCACGATCACCGTACCGAGGAGCGTGCTTTTCCCCGGCGTGCCCTCATAAAATGGCTCCAAAACCACCTGATAGAGCCGCTTGCCGCTGTACCACCATCCTGAAGTGTTGCCGCCTCTAAGCGAGGCACGGAGCAAGTCTTCCGCGGTGACTACGGGGAACTCCAGGGTTGTGGTGTGCAGGGCCACGACTTTGCCGCGTCCATCCGCGAGCACGAATAGATCACAGTCGTCGGATTGCCATGGATCCTCGCTGACATCTTTAATCGTCGTGGCGTCGCCATTTCTCATGAACGCCAGGGACGCCAGCAAGTCCGCTTTCCGACTGAGCGCAACCTGATGCTGGTGCTGCAGCACCTGGAACGTCAGGATGGCGTTGAGTGTGTCCTGTTGGATTTCCCGCTGGACGCCTTCCCGTGCGTTCTGCCGCACCACCAGCAGGGTCGCACAGGTTAACCCAGCAGTAATCAGGACCAGCGACAGCAGGAATTTGCTACGTAGTCGCAATTCGCCTCGCTCCCCACGATTTGCCGCTGCAAGTCGCTCAGAATGGCAAGCTCAGGTACAGAGAGAAAGCTAGCACCCAGGGCAGAGCCTGGAAAATGGACCGATGGTACCGATGTGCTAAGACTGCACGTAAAGATCACTAACAAGTATCCTCAGTACCTTGCTGGAGGCGGCGGGAGGGGTGCAGGGAGCGACTAAGCGTGCCGGCGCACTACGACTGATGACGCATCCTGGCGTGGGCCTGACTACGGCACTTGCCTATGTGTTGGGTCGCGATGGGACTAGAACACCGTCCGCAAGATTGGGCATTCCGCTCCCGGCATCCGGCCCAGACTTCCCTTCGATCAAAACTTCGACCAGGATTACGTCGAAGCAGAGGTCAAAGAACAACAAGGAAGACCACTTTTCAGAGTTGATCCCTGAAGCTTGGGACCGTTTTTCGCAAAAGTAAAGTACCCGCCCTACGAGAAGATCTGCTGAAGGTCTACCGTGACGATTCGCTAGATACGCCTGTCCGCGAAGGTGGGGAGGGTACATAGGTCCCAAACTAGTTCCCAACTCGCAGGGCTCCGCCGCTTCGAGCCTACTCACCTCGCGTTCCGGCTGGAAATCGACTAAACCTATCTTCCTCAGATTGCCGACGCGTTTTTAGCGCAAACCCTCACTGACGACTCAACGAAGTCCAGATTACGCGCTGTCTGTTTTGAGACACCTTTGCTGGCAGCAGCTGGCGTACAATTCTTCGTGGCCCGACCAATTCGGTCGAAGGAAGGTTCTATGAACAACTCACCGAAGCTACTTACGCACGACGCTTATTCGTGGCAGCCAGCCTACACCGCCGCAACCGTCGAAACCGACTCCGCAATTTAGTGCATCAAGGAAGCCCTGGAGGTCATGCGAGCGCGAGCTTTTACTGTCGATATTGGCAGCCCTGAATATCATGCCCTTCAGGACGCAAAGAACGCGCTGGGAACCCTGAATGCCGAGCGGGCCATATCGGAAGCAGACTCCAAGATCGTCTGAACTGCTCGTGAGTTTCCTTCCAACTTCAGCGCCTGTTTGCGTCTTGCTGTTTGCGGCAGTACTCACACTTGCAACATCTCAGGTTCGCTCGGTCTTCCCGTTCGACAAGGCCTTGGAGAGCCGGGTTCTGTCGAAAGTGCCCGCATTTCTCGCACATATATGTATCGCCCGCCGAAAGCTGCTCCGCCGACTCGCTCCTAAGAGTCCAACAGCCAATTTCGCTCGTCGGTTCGCTACCGCGCAGAATCCAGCAAATCCCTTCTGCGCGAATGCTTGCGCATGCCTAGCGGCAGAACCGCGAGGCAACGTCAGCAGCGGCGTAGTCCTGATGAGCAATTTCCGGCTGACGAGGTTAACAGCCTCAACAAAGCACGGAGAAGCGTCGCTCTAGTGCGAGGCGCGGCCCCAGGCTGGGTTGACGCAGTTCTGGTCGCCGCAGCCGCCGACGGTGACCCCGGTGGCGATGCGTTTGATGGCCGAGCCGTCCGCATTCATGGTGAAAATATCGAGGCTGCCATCGGAGCTTAGGCGGTCGCTCGTGAAGACAATCTTTTGCCTGCTCGGCGAGAAGTTTGGCCAGCCATCGTGAGAGGTGCCAACAGGCTGGGTGAGCTGGTCTACGTCGGTGCCGTCGAGTCTCGCCATATAAATGGTGGTGGCAAGGACCGCCGGTGAGTTCTGATTCCTCATAAACACAACGTGATCGCTAGAAGGAGCGCTGGGTAGGCCAGCCTTGACGGGGGGAGCAGTCAGGCGCTTCTGGTTGGTACCATCCGAGTTCATGATCCATAAGACGGAGACAAAGCCGGCCTCCTGAGTCTCCCAGAGAATGTGGCTGCCATCGGGCGTATAGCCCGAACGGAACACGCCCCAGAGATCGGTGGTGAGTTCTTTTTGGTCAGAGCCGTCCGGACGCATAGTGGTTACCACACCGCGGTTGGTGCGCGTGGACTGCTTCATGAAAGTAATGTGGGTGCCGTCAGGAGACCACCGCGACGCGCAATCGAAGAGGTTGTCGTGCGTGAGCTGAACCATGTTTGTGCCATCGACGTTGATCACATAGATCTCGGTATGGATATTGCCGGAAGCGTCGATGCTTCCGTAGCAGAAGGTGATGCGTTTCCCGTCGGGTGAAAAATCCGGAACCCAAGTTTCGAGTGGGGTCGCGGCCAGGGCGGTGATCTGCACCATGTTGCTGCCGTCGGGATTCATGGTATAGAGCTGAAAACTGCCGCTCTGGTTGCCTACGAAGGTGATTTTGCCGTCTTCGTCGATATCGGCAGCACGTGCGCGGCCAACGTCTCTCCAGAGGTATACTGCGAGCAGAAGCACGGCGGCGACGATCAAACTCCTCTGAATTTGTACTGTGCGCATGAATAGCCTCCTTCTCGTGTGTGTATTTAAAGAACGATACGTACTCACCGGGGCATAGGACCCCAGTGTGGAGTGAATCCATCGTCCTCGACGATTCTTAAGTGTGAAGCGCTGTTCGTTGAGCTTTTCTTTGTCGCCGCCTTGGCTGCGGCAGCGCTATGGGCCTTGCGAGTCGAACCTTTGTGAATGAGTGTCGGGCTGGCTCCTTCTTCATCCACATTGATAACAAGGAGTTGGGATGATGTGAACGAAGGGTCGTCCTGCTCGAAGACGATGGCGTTGCCTTGCGGGGACCAAGACGGGTTGAAATCCAGGAGATTGGGGTCTCCGGAGAGCCGTTTGAGGCCGTCTCCATTGGCACCGATCATCCAGATCTCTGAGTTGGGAAAAAAACAACCGCCGCCACCGCAGAACGGATCGTTGGTGTCGAAGGCAACTCTCTCGCCGTTGGGTGACCAGTCGGGCAAGGCGGCGCCAATCGCGGGAGGCGTAAGTCTGTGCACATCGGAACCGTCGGCGTTCATCACGTAGACGGCCTCGAGGATGCCATCGCGAGTGAGGTTGGTGAAGGCGATCCGGTCACCATCGGGCGAGTATTCCGGAAAAGCATCTACAATGTCAGGATTGGGGTCGAAGTTCGTCAAGGCGGTCAGGTCAGAACCGTCGGAGCGGATGCGGTAGATGGCGCAAGGAGGTTGGCCGCCCGCCTGGCATCGAGTGAAGACGATGTGATTGCCGTCCGGTGAAAACGTTGTGTTGAGGTCAAGGTTGCCGGGATCCGTAAAAACTGCGTGCTGGTTGCTGCCATCTGCATTCATGACCCAGATCTGCCCAGGGACTGGATTTGCCGTCACGACGGGAAAAACAAGCTGGCGACCGTTCCGGGACCATTGCGCGGAGTTCGCGACGAATTGACTCGTTCCAAGCGAAGTGAGTTGCCGTTCGTCACTGCCGTCGGGGTTGATGGTGTATATGTCGACGGCGGTGTTCGAAGCGTTGACTTCAAGGAAGGAGATGCGGCCGTTCTTGCCAGGGAAGGTTGCCTGAACAGACTTAGGCACGGAAATGAAGAAACCAGCCACGACGATCGCGATCGCAAGCCCGAGGATCTTTTTGTGGGTTCCCATGATTGTCTCCTGTCGAGTCGGCATTGCCTTACTATGACAGCGCCCTTTTTTCCGTAAGCTCGTGTGGGGAAAACTGTGACCATTGGGCGGCAAGGTCAATGGCCGGTAGGAGACACACCGGAGAAACGAAGGCGACATTGGGTAACGGCACTCGTTTTAACGTATTTCGGCCCTAACTTTTTGTCATGAAGGTTTCATACCTGGGTGCTAAACTCACGGAACCCCCGGGCTAGGTAACCGTGATGTCCGTACCAGCTCAGCCTCAAGAGCGAATCCGCTTCGGAGAGTTCGACCTCAATCTCCGCACCCGCGAACTGCAGAAAAACGGCGACATTTTCGACTTACAAGAGCAACCCTTCGTGCTGCTGACAACGCTGCTGGAACATTCAGGCGAGTTGGTTACGCGAGGAGAGCTTATCAAGAAGCTGTGGCCATCCGACACATTTGTGGACTTCGAGCACAGCCTAAACAAGGCAGTGAAGCGCCTGCGCGAAGCTCTTGACGACTCGGCGGAGGAGCCGCAGTTCATTGAGACATTGCCGCGCCGGGGTTATCGGTTCATCGGAACGGTAGCGAAGGTGGCGGAACCGCCCGCAAATCGCGAGGAGGAGAAAAAGCCCGCGGCTGCGGACACCGTTGCTAAACCGTGGCGGTGGCTGGAGCACCGAGCCGCGCTGACTTCGGGGCTAGTCATAACGGCCGTAGCGATGGTGGTTCTTTTCTGGATTTTCGCTCGTCGGGGCTATTTTTCTCGTCCAACGGCTTTGGAAGGGCCGATACGCTCCTTGGCGGTTCTTCCGTTGGAAAATCTGTCTGGCGATACATCTCAGGACTACTTTGCCGATGGAATGACCGATCAGCTGATTACCGACCTCGGTCAAATCGGCGAATTGCGGGTGATCTCCCGCACGTCTGCCATGCAGTACAAGCGCGCGCATCAGTCGCTCCCAGAGATCGCGCGGGAGCTCAACGTGGACGCGGTAGTAGAAGGCACGGTGGTGCGTTCGGGGGAGCGCGTGCGAATCACCGCGCAACTGATCGCGGCGCCAGCGGACAAGCACTTATGGGCGCAGAGTTACGAAGGAGAGCTTCGGGACATTTTGGGTTTGCAAAATCAGGTGGCCGACGCAATCGCTGCGCAGGTTCGGGCTACCCTAACACCACAGCAACAGGCGACGTTGCGAAGCACGCCTGTGGTTGATCCCGATGCCTACGAAGCGTACCTCAGAGCTCTTTCGCAGGACACAACCATCGATGGCCTGCAGAGGCGTGCAGCCTACTTTAACCGAGCGATCGAAAGAAAACCGAACTATGCAGAGGCATACGCCGGGCTAGCCGACGCCGAGATCATGCTCGGACATATGGTGGCAGTTGCACCGCAAGAGGCCTTTCCGGCAGCACAGAGAGCTGCGGCAAAAGCAATCGCATTGGATGAGACTCTAGCCGACGCGCATGCTGCTGCCGCCGACGTTAAGTTTCTGTACGAGTGGGATTTTCCCGGCGCAGAACGCGAGTTCCAGCGAGCCATCCTGTTGAACCCCAACTCGGTCTGGTCACGCGCCGGATACGCGGACTTCCTGATGGCCATAGGGCGTCCCGAGGAGGCCATCACGCAGAGAAAGAGAAACGAGCAGATCGATCCGCTGTCGACTTCCGCGGTTGGCGCGGTCGCGTGGGAGCTCTATTGGGCCGGGCGGTACGACGAAGCAATCGAGCAAGTTCAGAAGGTGCTGGTGGTCAGTCCCACCTCGTATAACGGCCACTTATGTCTGGGACTGTGCCTGGAACAAAAGCACGATTTCGCGCGGGCCATCGAGGAGCTCCAGAAGGCCGTTGATCTGTCCAACGACAAGATGTGGATCGGGTTTGTTGCGCACGCACGAGCAGTCTCAGGGGACAAACCTGGAGCGCGCAAAATCCTCGCGGAGCTGGAGCGGGAGTCACAGCGCACTTATGTGTCGCCGTGGTGGCCGGCGATCGTGTATCCGGACCTGGGGGAGAAAGACAAAGCGTTCTTTTGGCTGGAAAAGGCTTATCAGGGGCGTGAGCATGATTTAGTGTTCTCGAAAGTTTGGCCGATGTTCGACAGCTTGCGTTCCGATCCGCGCTACCAGGATCTGATGCAGCGGGTGGGCCTTCCAGAGTAGCGATCGAATTAATACACTGCCGGACATAGGTCGGAATGCCGGCTGGAGTAAACTTTCTCAGGCCGCCGCGAAACCCGTTTCGCGCTACGGTGTTGAGTCGTTACCACTGCAACAAGAGTCCCACCTACCTGGCGACGCCGCACTTCTCGGACATCACTGATTTTCGAGCCGCCTTCCGCTATGCTTGCTGACTTGCGTCCGCTCCACATGCCGACTCCAATTGAGTCCAGTAAGTCCGCCCCCTTTCTGCCGCTCATTTTCCGGGGCACTGCATTGGGCTAATTCCTGCGTCCGGCAGCTTCACGTCTTCTGAAACTTTCTCGGTTCCTCCCTAAGAACGTTAGGTTCCCTCCCACAAAGCAGCCGCTCTCTCCTCCGCATTTCTGAGGAGTTCGGCCCGCGCATTCCTTGTCAGTCTGCCATTAGTTGTGTATGATTTACCTTAGACATACACACTGGGAGCCCACCATGAGTAGGGCGCTAACGCGAACCAATCTGTTACTGGAATCTGCGAAAGTCCAGCAGCTTCGCAAAATCCTCCGTTCGCGCAGCAATTCTGAAGCGGTGCGGCGAGTCATCGACGAGCGACTGGCTGTCGAAAAAGGTCTTGATGCGCTACGCGAGCTCGGCGAGCTCAAGGATGTCTTCGGGCGCGCACCAGCGAAAAAGAAATGAGTTCACTGCCAGCCGGACTGCTCTTGTTCGACACCGGCATTTACATCCGGCTGAGCCGGAAAGAAAACTACCTCTGGCTGCGCGAAGATGCTCAAATTTTCCGCCGTACGATCCTGACCGCAGTGGTGGCCGCCGAACTCTACGCCGGTACGCGCAGCCAACGAGAAAAGCGAGCCCTGGATGAACTTTGTCGGGCCCACGATGCCCTGGGCCACTTCACTTCTCCGCCGGGCTCCGCGTGGATTGACACCGGCATTCTGCTGCGCCGCACCCGAAGCACGTTCGGGCAAATGGACTTTGTCAGGCACTTCCGCGATCTCCTGATCGCATCGGAAGCCATTCGGACCGGGGCCACACTGGTGACCGAGAATTTCCGAGATTTCGCGCCCTGGAAGCGGCTTCTTGTGTCAGCCAGGAAGGCGCTGAAACTATTCCGCCCGTCCTGACCGGCGCAGCCCTGGCACGATGGTCGGACCCGAAAGAGAATTGACCTTCCGGATCCGTATTCGGCCGAATATGTGAAAGTCGTAGCCGAAATTCTTGCAATGCATCGGGGGAAATGATGCTCTGCGTCTGCCACTCACCCGCCTGACGTCTCCCCAGTCTCCTTGTGGCATCTAGGTCCGCGTGATTGATCCCGAATGCCTCAATGACGACGTGACCGGACCTCAATCGTTCCGTCCATCTCCCGCCGAGGCGGCGGCTCGTTCATGACCAGCCAGTAGATGCCGAGGTGGTGCGCCGCATCGACAAATTGATCGAAGTCGACCGGTTTGCGGACAAAACTGTTGGCGCCAAGGTTGTAACTCGAGGTGACATCTTTTTCTTCTTTACTGGTTGTCAGGATCACAACGGGCAATCGTTTGGTCCGCTCGTCAGCGCGCAGGCGTCTCAGAACACCCAAACCATCAATTTTAGGCAGTTTCATGTCGAGCAGAATGACTTCCGGCATGACCTTTGGGTCTCGACCGGCGTAGCGGCCCGTCGCGAAAAGATAGTCGATGGCTTCCTCTCCGTCGCTGACCACGACGATTTCGCTGGAGACATTGCTCTTATCGAATGCGCGCATCGTTAGCTTTACGTCGTTGGCGTTATCCTCTACAAGCAGGATGATGTGGCTGCGGATCACCGGTGACCTCCATGTGCGGCGGGCGGAATCGTGAAATAGAACGTCGCACCATGGTCTACCGCGCTGTCCGCCCAAATGCGTCCGCCGTGACGATCGATAATCCGGTGTACCGTGGCGAGTCCGATCCCTGTTCCCTCGAATTCCGACTCAGCGTGCAGGCGTTGGAATGGACTGAACAGCTTTTCGGCATATTCCATGCTAAAACCCGCTCCGTTGTCACGAACGAAGAACACAGCGACTCCTTCCTGCTGGTCTGTCCCGACCTCGATCCGAGGCGCTGAGACCTTCGCCGTAAACTTCCAGGAGTTCCCAAGCAGATTGTCGAACGCCACGCGCATGAGCCCGCTGTCTGCCTCCACCAAGAGCTGATCTTCGATGCACCATTTGACGTGCCGATCGGGATCCTTCTTCTTCAGCTCCTCAGAGACACCCCTGGCGATTTCGGAGAGATCAATCTGATCGCGATTGAGATCGGCGCGGCCCACCCGGGAGAGCAGCAGCAGGTCGTCGATGAGTTCGCCCATACGCTGGGCCGACTCACGTACTAGGTGCAAGTAGTCTTGCCCTTTCGCATCGAGCTTGTCTGCATAGTCAACGAGCAGCAACTTACTGAACCCGTCGATGCTACGCAATGGCGCGCGGAGGTCATGTGAAACGGAATAACTGAAGGCCTCGAGCTCGATGTTTTTGCTCCGCAGCTCGTCGACGAAAGTGGCTCGAATCTCTGCGAGTTCCCGGGCGGAGTTTGCCGCAACCACCTCCACCTCCTTTTGCAGGAGCTGTTCGCGAATGTTCCGGTTTTCGTCCTCGAACTGCTTCCTTCGGAGTTGGGCTCGTACGCGCGCGCAGAGCACCTCGAGATCACTTGATTTGGCGATGTAGTCGTCAGCGCCTGCATTAATGCCCTCGATCATCGCGGCTTGTTCCCCGAGAGCCGTGTGCATGATCAAAGGAATGTCACGCCATGCGGTGGAACTCTTGATGCGGCGACAGGTTTCCTGCCCCGAGAGTCCTGGCATCACGAGGTCGAGGAGAATGCAGTCCACGGACTGAACCGACAGCAGCTCAAGCGCCTCTTCTCCGGAACGGGCAGGGATCACATCGTAGCCTTCTTGGCGAAGCTGTGCTGCAACCTCATGGAGATACGTAAGGCTGTCATCTACCGTCAAAATCTTCTTGGGTCCGAGCAGGCTCGAAGTCGTGCGAACAGCGGAGGACGACCCTGCTGAGCGCAACACGGCGGTCACGCGTGCAAGAATGATCTGAGTATCTTCTTCCTTTCGGACGTAAGCGTCAGCCCCAGCGTCGAGGGCTTTGAGCTCGTCGCTCCGTTCTTCCGAACTCGTAAGGAGAATACACGGCGTGCTTCGGAGGGCGGCGTCAGCCCTGATACGACGGATTACGGTGGAACCGTCAATACCGGGTAGTACGCCGTCGACAACAATGACTGCGGGGCGAGCATCCACCGCGGCTCGCAGGCCGTCCTCTCCCGTTCCGGAAGTGACGACCGCATATCCGGATGATTCCAGGGCGGACTTTAATGCTTCGCGAAAAGTTGGGCTATCGTCGATGACCAAGACGGTCGTCGACCTCGCCGCATTGCTTCCCGGTTCTCGTTTTCGCACGAGTTCTAAGGCACGGGCGATGACGTAAGACTGGTCGTACGGCTTTCCGACGTATTCATCCGCGCCCGTCTTGAGTCCGCGGGTGCGATCCCTCACCTCCGCCTCGGAAGACAGCAGCATGACGAGAGTTCCGGCAGAGGCAGGAGTTTGTCTTATCTCCTGAAGCAAGTCGATGCCGTCCCCGTCCGGAAGCAGCACGTCGAGGATAATGAGAGAAAACGAGCCCGTCGAAAGGGCCTTGCGCGCTTCCGCCACCGTGGAACAGAGCGTGGTTTCGAATCCAGTCAATTCGAAAGCCTCACCCAGGTCCATGCGGACGGTGAGGCTGTCGTCAACGATGAGTACATTCGGCTTCAACGTTTCCTCCCAGGTTCCGATTCGAAAGCGACGGCGGTCAGTGCCGTTGCAATTTGGTCCAGTGCAAGAACTCGGTCGACTGCGCCCATCTCGATGGCTTCTCTGGGCATGCCAAAGACAACGCTAGACGCCTCGTCCTGTGCAATCGTGAGGGCCCCCGCACGCCGGAGCGCAAGTAGGCCAGCAGCACCGTCCCTGCCCATCCCGGTCAGAAGACACGCCGCAGTTTCTCGTCCGATCTCTTTGGCAAGAGATTCGAAAAGCACATCGACCGAGGGCCGGCAGGAATTTCGCTCGCGATCACAAGTGAGCCTGAACTTCCCGCCTTGGACCACGAGGTGAAAACCCGAAGGAGCCATGACCACACCAGCCTGCCCGAGTGCCGGTAGTGCCTGGCCGTCTATCGCGTAGCTGACCCGCAGCGCAGACTGGCCATCGAGCCACTTCGTAAACGAGGTGACGAAGAGATCGCCAATGTGGATGACGAGAAGAATTGGGATTGGGAATCCGGCTGGCAGTCCCCGCAAAATCTCTACAATCGCGGCGGGACCGCCCGTCGATCCGCCAATAGCGATGACGCTCCTTCGTGTCGCACTATCGCAGTTTTGCAAGCTTGCGGGATCAGCCGGAATTCGCCCCGGTGATCCAAGTTTCCCGCGAATGTGCGTGATAACGCGGACCCGAGATACGGTTTTTAGCCTCGAAACGAAGCCCCGTTCCCAGACACCGTCCGGATCATTGCCCGTCGGCTTCTCGAACACATCCACAGCGCCGGCGGCGAGCGCGTCATAGGTCTTGTAGAGCTCTCCGCGATTTGTCGACGAGGAGACGATGAGTATCGGGGTCGGGGAGTAGGCCATGACGTACTCGGTGACCGCGACGCCGCTCATTAACGGCAGCACCATGTCAAGTGTGACTACATCAGGGCGCAAAGTCCGGCACAGTTCGATCGCGCGCTTTCCGTCCTCAGCTTCCCCAGCCACCTCCAGCTGCGGATCGGCACGCAAGACCTCCACCAAATGCTGGCGAGCCGTGAGTGAATCGTCAACCACAAGTACTCGTATCTTCGACATGTCCTAGCCCATGAATTCGTGTATCAACCGCAGCAGATGCACCTGGTCGAATTCACCCTTTACGATGTAGCCGCGCGCGCCCACTCGCTCTCCGCGCCGGCGGTCTTCGATGGCACTTCGCGAGGTCACCAGGATTGCGGGAACTGTGCGCAGAGAAGCATCGGCCTGCGTTCGAGATACGAACTCAAAACCATCCATTCCCGGCATCTCAACGTCAACCAGGAAAAGGCCATACTGCTTTCCACGCGCCTTCTCGATACCCTCTTCACCTGAAGTGGCAACGTCCACTTCATAGCCTGCCGACTCGAGGATGCTCTGCTCGAGCATGCGGGTCGTAAGCGAATCATCGATGACAAGAACGGAGGCACGTTTCGCGGGGGCCACTTCAACAACGGGCGCTCGTCCGAGGAACGCTGTGGCAACAAGCCCTTCGGGATCGAGAACCAGCTGGGGATTTCCTTCCGCATCCAGGGAAGCTCCCGCGATAACTGCTTCCGCTGCGGTCAGGGAAGGAAGAGGTCTTACAACGACGCTGGCCGTACGGAGCAGGCGATCGACACCAATGGCTGCCACGCCGCAGGACGCTTGGAGGACAATCGCGGACCAGAAACGGCGTTTCGAGTACGCCATCGTTTTCTTGCCTAACACGCTCGGCAGGGCCAAGAACGGGATAACTTTCCCTCCGTAGACAATTGAGTCCTTTTCGGATGAACGGGCAATATCATGATCCGCGACTCGCATGGTTTGGCGAACCGCATCAAGGGGTAAGGTGGCAACCATTCCACCGGCTTCGACTTCCAGTGCGGCCAAGGAGGATAGTGAAACGGGAACACAGATTTCCAGTGATGTACCTCTACCCGTTTCACTCCGTACGGTAACCTCGCCATTCAGCCGGGTGACCGTTTCGCGGACGACATCCAGGCCGATTCCCCGGCCCGAAACCTCGTCGACTGTGCTCTTGGTGGTTACTCCACCTTTCATAATGATTTGGACGACTTGTTCCAGCCCGAGGGAGGCCGCATCTGAAGCCGCCACTAAGCCTCGGCGAACGGCGGCGCGCCGAACTGCTTCCAAATCGATGCCGCGCCCGTCATCACTGCAGATGAAGGCCACGCGATTTCCACGCCGCTCGACCCGCAGCTCAACGCGCCCCTGGAGCGGCTTCCCAGCCGCTACGCGCTCGTGCCGCGGCTCGATGCCATGAGCTACGGCGTTTCGAACCACATGCGGCAGGGCATCCCGGAGCGCCGCGAGCACATGTGCGTCCAGGCGACTCGTGCCGCCAATACACTCGAACAACACTTCCTTGTGAAGCGACTGGGCAGCGTCGCGAACAACGCGCTCAAGCGGCGCGAAGACACTAGCTGCCGGAAGGAGACGCAAGCGGTTGGTTGCATCACGCACCTGCGCAAACTCGCTTTCGACCTGGTCGATTCCCGCAGCAAAGTTGCGCTTGAGGCGATCGAGGTGATCACAAAGTTCTTCGGCCGTTGCACAGGCCTTCGCGATGGTAGCGTTCCAACCTGTCCCGTTGGCTTCGGCTCTGTGTTGCAGCGCAATATTTTCGAGCAGGTTGCCAGCCAGCAATCGCGCTCGCTCCAAAGTTTCCACTTCCCGCCGAAGCGTGGTGATCTGCACGGAGGCCTCGGACACGCCATCGAGAAGCGTGTCCATCTCCTCAATCTCCACTCGTACCGTATCGAAGAGCTCTTCGGCGGCTGGCCGCTGCGGTGCGCCTCTTGGTTCCGCGCTTGGTGAGTCGAGAGACGCAACTTTGACAGCGATCGTGTCGAGCATGGCCAATACCTGATTGGTGCAGGCTTGCGGAACCGTGCCAAGCCCGTCCCGGTATGGTGCGAATGCGTCTTCCATGGAGTGGGCAAGTTCGGCGATAGCAGGCTGTTTGACCACGCGAGAGGCGCCCTTGAGCGTGTGCGCGAGGCGCAGTACACGCCCTACGAGATCCTTCCCACGTTCCCCTCGCTCTAGATCGAGCACCGCCTGGTTGAGTCCCTCCAGGAGCTCGCGAGCTTCGATGCGGAAGTATTTGTACTGGTCTTTCGCCATTTATCACACATTCGCAGGCGCTTGGATAAGCCGCGTCAGCTCGCGAGACAAGCCCGCGAGTTGCCCTGCGGTTTGCAGCGTTTGATTCGCGCTTACTTCGGTTTCCTTGGACGCCTTGGCGATATCGGAGATCGCCGCATTGACCTGCCCCACCGCCGTGGCCTGCTGTTTCGTACTGAGCTCTATTTCTCTCGCAGCATCAGTCGTGGTTCCAAGCAACTCCGTGATTTGCTTTAGCGCGGCGGTGACCTCCGCAAATTGCCGGGCACCAAGGTCTACCGCTTTGGAGCCGCCCTCTGTTGCCATTACTGTCGTGTTGACGGCAGCGCGAATTTCCTCGATCAGGAGGCGGATCTCTTTCGTCGAGCCGCCCACTCGATCAGCAAGCTTACGAATTTCGTCCGCAACAACAGCAAATCGCTTCCCTGCATCTCCCGCGCCGGAGGCTTCGATCGTCGCGTTGATGGCCAGAATGTTGGTTTGCTCGGCCAGTTCGTTGATGATTTCGAGGATACCGCCAATCTGCTGTGATTTCTTTCCCAGGTCGAGCATGTGCGTGACAATCAAATCCACCTGCCGCTTGATGCCGCTCACGGACTCGTGCGTTTTCTGAACCGTATGGTCGCCGGCCCGCGCCGCCGAAGATGTTTCTTCGGCCACGTGCGCGACTCGCTGCGCGCTCTCGGCGATTTGCCGCGAGGTCGCCAGGAGTTCGCTGATCGTTGTAGTGATTTCACTCATCGCTGTAGATGATTCTTTCGCGCCCGACGCTTGTTGGTTGGCTGCCGATTGGAGTTCGGCTGAGGAGCTCTGAACATGCCGGACCGCCGACCCGATCTGGCCGCTAAGAGAACGCGTGATAAGAATGCCCGCGGCAGTGACAAACAAAAGGCAGAACAGCGTTCCGAAAACGATCGTTGACTTCGCGCCGCTGGCTGCCGCTTCCACTTCAGCGGTGCGTTGCTTTAGCAGGTCACGTTCCGCGTGGTCCATCTGGTTCAGGATGCGGCGAAGATCGTCCATAGCCTTCTTCCCTTGGCCCCCACGGACAATCTTGGTGGCCTCTTCGAGGTTGCCTTTCCTGCGCAGGTCGATCGTTAGTTTAAGCTCACCCAACTTTGCCGCAATGATCGGCTCCGCTTCATCAATCCGTACTTGTTGTTGAGCGTTATCGAAGGTCAATTGTCGGAGATCCTTGATCATGGCGGAAACGCCGGCGACTCCTGCCTGGTATGGCTCAAGAAAGGCGTCGTCGCCAGTTATGATGTAACCCCGCTGTCCGGTTTCCGCATCCTTCAATAGATCAAGTACTCCGGCGATATCTTCCAGCACTTTATGCGTGTGACTAACCAACTGGCTGGTGTTCGTGAGCGAGGTTATGCTGCGGTATGCCACCGCGCCGATTCCCAGCAACAACAAAAATGCCAGCGTGAACCCCGCAGCTATCTTTCTTCCGAACGTCCACATGTCATCGCTCCTTGGAGACGCGGCTCTTGTCGCAGCGACTCTTAATCAATTCCACCATGTCGGGGATGCTTACGACCGCGCAAACCAAGTCAGCCGCACGCACCACGTGCTTGACGTGGGCGCGCGCCGCGTCCCTTTGCTCGGTTGCGTACACTTGTGTAAAAGGAACCCGGAAATAGCCTTCGAAGGCGCTGAAAGCCAAGCCAACTGGCTCTTTGGCCCCGCACAAGACAAGCCAGCGAGCTTGGTCCGCCTCCCTGCTGTAACCCAGGAGAGCCGCCAAGCTATACACGGGAATGAGCCCGCCGCGTATACCAGCTACCCCCAATAGTTCGGGAATGGAGCTTGGGAAAGCGACGACTTTCCTGTCATTCGCGAGCCCGGAGATCTCACTGACCCTTATTGCGTAAGGGTCTCCGGACACGCGAATGGAAAGAAGGCCCTCGACCTGTTCGACGGCCCGCGCGGAATGCGGAATTGCTCGCGCTCGGTCGAAAGCATTCCGGAGTTCCGCTGCTGTGGTGGCGATAGCCGACGGCTGGGTCAAGAGGTACCTCCGCAGGCACGAAGTTCCGCACGGCAAAACTCGACGAGAGCTTTGCGGGTAAATCCGCCTCCGAAGAGAAGAATTCTCGAGGCGTCCTCTCGATCGAGAAGTGGCAGAGCCCGCCCAAGCTCTCTCCTAGCCGTCTCGGCGTCGGCCGAGCGCTTGGCGACGAGCCCCAAGTGGAGATGCGGCATCGCGAATGCCGAATCCAAGTAGGTGGCGGCCTGATCGTGCTCCACTGCGGCTTCCCGGTCGCCGGCGTGTTCTCGACAGAGCGCCATCAAGTAATGGGCGCCGGCGTTCAATTCGTCAATCTTGAGAACGTGCAGGCACACCTTCTCCGCTTCGGGCAAATCGCCTCCGTTGGTGAGAAGTACGGCGACGAGCAGTTGCGAATCGGGGTCCGCCTTTGACTCAACAGGAAGCGCGCGCAGAAGTTCCATCGCCTCTGCGAACCTCTCTTTTCGCATCAACTCAATCGCCAGGGCCCGGTCCCAGAGTGGAGGTGGTGTCGGCGCTACCTTGGATCTTGGTGGGTGCTTCGAATCACTTCGAGATTCGCTCGCAGCCGGTCCACTTTTCCCTTGAGTCAGATTCGCGATGCGCTCGGAGGCCCGCCGGATAGTGTCAAACCAGGAATCGCCGGGCTCGAACATTGCAGAGATGGATTTTCGATGGGAATCGCAGTCGCCACGCGGCTGCGGCAAATTAGCGGTATACGAGGTTTCATGGGCTTCCCGACGCTGGTAGTAGAAAGTTTCGTGTGTATGCTGCAAACGAAATTCTTGAGAGACGCCGCGGAGTGTCTCCGCGTGGCCCAAGAAGAGAAAGCCCCCGGGAGCGAGCGACTGAGCGATACGCGAGATGACAGATCGAGAGGCCTCGACCGTGAAGTACATCGTGACGTTGCGGCAGAAAACGACGTCAAAAGCATCGTCATGCCAAAACACTGGGTCTTCCTCGATGAGGTTTCGCTCTTCAAACGTGACTCCGGGTTTCAAGGTGCTGTCCAGGATGAACTCGCCGCCGTGGGGATGAAAGTATTTCCTGTTTAAATCAGCAGGAGTCTCTCGAAGAGACCATGTGGAATACCGGGCTCGCCGAGCCTTTCCTATCATCGAAGCGTTAACGTCGATGCCATGAATTGTGATGTCCCAGGACGCTAGTTCCGGGAGCTGGTCGCGAATAAGGATAGCGATGGAATAGGCCTCCTCTCCTGACGCGCATCCCGCGGAGAGGATTCGGAGCCGACGCTGATGGGCCCGTGCTTGAATCCGATTCGGGACAACCACCTCAGCAAACGCGCGGAAGTGGTCCGTGTATCTAAAGAAATATGTCTCGTTCACAGTCAGCTGTTCAGCGAGGGCACAAAGTTCTTCATGTTCGTTCGCCGGGGAAGCGATGCGCCTCTGATACGACGAAAACAGTTCACACCGCGTACCTTCCATACGCCGCTGCAAGACGTCGGCAAGGAAGTCCAGCTTGGCATCCTCGAAATACAACCCGAGGCGCCGGGCCAACAGTGCTCGAAAGCACTCGACATCAGCGCCAGCGAGCGCCACCATCACGAGGCCACCTCTTGCGCGGTCAGCGTCTGCCACACTTCGTCTGTTAGCCCCCAGCCCGCGCACAAGACCAGCAAGAGTTGTTCGTCGAGCATACCTATCGCTTCGATAAGGTCTCTCGAAGCACCCTGAAGAAGGGGAGGCAACTCCGGGATTCTCGACGCGTCGAGTTCGCGGACCCCGAGCACGGAATCCACGGAAAGCGCGACCTGCCTGTCGCCGAGGCGCAGCGTAACAAAGCGATCCGCGACACCACTAGACATCCCCAGAAGAACTCCCAAATCAACAACGGGCGTCGGAATCCCTCGAATGAGGGAGATACCCTGTACAAACGACGGCACAGCAGGAATCGGCTCGACAGGAAGTGGACGCATGATCTCCATGACGTGTGTGAGTGGCAAAGCACACAATCGGCCCTGAACTCCAATGACGAGCGTTCGATTCTGTCTAGGAAAGGCGTCGGTCATTGCTTCTCTGCCTTTCCGTGCGTATTCCGCCCAGGCGCAATTCCTGGTTTGACTTGGCTGAACCCCGATCGCAACGCCTTTGGAGCCATATTCTCTTACCGATGCAACACTGCTGAGTTGGTCGCACTTAAGCCCGACTCAAACGAACTGCTCCAGACCATGAGCTGTTGCGGTTCCGATTACGGTGCCTGGATCATTCACAGAACCACGAAGAGAAGCGCTCGCCCATACGGCAGCCCTGCTCGCGCAACGCATAAATTTGGATCGTTTTTTCGGCCTCGAAGGAAGGGGTTTACGAAGCCGTCCGAACTCTACTTGAGGAGCTAGAGCGAAAAACTCTGTCAAGCTCCTTCGCGCTAGATGTTACGCTCGGTCAGACAACGATTACAACGACCAAAACCATGTCAAATGACTCACTACTAACTGAAGATCCGTGGACGATTCTCTCCTTGACAGCTTAGGAGAGATTGCTCTACTCTCCTAACTATCTTAGGAGGCCTGGTGACCGACCAAGCTCAGCTGCTTCCTGGCACTCTCGATCTTCTCATCCTGCGGGCCGTCTCACTCGGTCCATTGCACGGGTACGGAGTTCTTCTCCGTATCGGCCAGATCTCACGCAATGCATTGCTGATCGAACAGGGTGCACTCTATCCCGGTCTGTTCCGACTGGTGCGCCAAGGATTGCTCAAGGCTAGCTGGGGCACGTCGGAGAACAATCGCCGGGCCAAGTTCTACGAACTCACCGCCGCGGGCCGCAAGCGTCTACGCGTAGAGACCGATAACTGGAATCGGCTCGCGACTGCCATAGGTTCTGCCCTCGCTCCGCAATCGGAGGAAGTATGAGACTCCTGGACTCGCTTCGTTTCCGCATCGCCACTCTCTTCCAGCGTTCGCGGATGAATGCAGAGATGGAGGATGAGCTTCGCTCCCATATCCAGCATCGTGCGGACGATCTCGAGCGCACCGGTATTCCTCGCGCCGAAGCCGAGCGTCGTGCACGCATCGAGTTCGGCGGTCACGTCCGCTATAAAGAGGAATCTCGAGAAGCCGCAGGTGGAACTTTCGTCGAGTCGCTGTTCCAGGATCTCCGCTTCGCGTTCCGCATGTTGCGCAAATCTCCCGGCTTTACTGCGGCCGCCATTGTGACGCTGGCAATGGCCATCGGCGCAAACGCTGTGGTCTTTAGTGTGTTGAATGCGCTGATCCTGCACCCGCTGCATGTGCCGGGCGCGGAGACCCTCTACGGAATCCAGCATGGAATCGAGGCTTCCTCGTATCAGTCGTATCCCGACTATCTCGATCTGCGCGATCGCAATCACACCTTCGATGGCCTGACAGCGTTTAGCGGTGCCCAGGCGGGGCTGGACACGGGCGAAACTTCATCCCGCGTCTGGATCTATGAAGTGAGCGGAAACTACTTTGATGTGCTCGGGATTCATCCGTATCTTGGCCGTGTATTCCACGCTTCCGATGAGCACGGCGACAACAGCGCTCCGTATATCGTGCTCAGCTATGCGTATTGGCACACGCGCTTCCAGGATGATCCTGGCGTGACGGGACGTACCGTTCAGCTCAACAAGCATCCCTTCACGATCGTGGGTGTAACCCCGCCTGAGTTCCATGGAACTTTAGTGTTTTTCCATCCCGACTTCTTTGTGCCGATCGTAAACCAGGAGCAAGTGGAGGGCGAGAATCTCCTGAACACGCGCGGCAGGCGTTGGGTCTTTATGACCATGGGACATCTGAAAGCAGGGGTCACTCCCCCACAGGCTGTTGCCGATCTGAACTCCATTGGCACCTATCTGGAAAAAACCTATCCCAAAGACGATGATCAAAGGAGCTTTGCTTTGGCTCGCCCAAGTCTCTATGGCGACTATCTTGGCAAGCCGGTGCGCGCATTCATGACCGCATTGATGCTGCTGGCGGGGTTAATTTTGCTAGCCGCATGCGCCAACCTGGGCAGCCTGTTTGCCGCGCGAGCCGCGGACCGTTCCCGCGAGGTCGCTCTGCGCCTTGCGCTGGGAGCGAGCCGCACACGCATTCTGCGGCAACTATTTACCGAAGCCATGTTGCTTTCACTGGTCGGAGGCGCTGTCGGAGTCTTGGGCAGCGTTGCGCTGTTGCGCAGCATGAGCGTGTGGCAGCCATTTGCCAGATTTCCCATCAATTTGCCTGTGCAGCCGGACACAAGTGTTTATGCAGTGGCGTTGCTGCTGGCTCTAGCGAGCGGACTCCTGTTTGGCGCCGTCCCGGTAAGGCAGGTGCTTCGCACGGACCCCTATGAGATCGTCAAGTCAGGATCACTCGGCAGGGTTGGACGGCGGACTACGGTCCGAGACCTATTGCTTGGCGTGCAAATTGCGATCTGTGCAGTGCTGGTTACTTCTTCAATGGTTGCCGTGCGTGGACTGCTGCGTTCGCTGCACAGCAATTTCGGTTTTGCACCGCGCAACGTAATGCTGGTAGACACAGATCTGCATATGGCCGGATACAGGGGCGACAAAGTAACGGAAATGCAAAGGCGCATGATCGATGCTATGCAAGCGATTCCGGGAGTAACGTCTGTGGGATTCATCAACACGGCGCCATTGGTCAGTGGGGGTTATAACACTTCTTTTATTTTTACTGATGAAACTGCGGACCTGAGGTCATCGAAAGCCGCGGCTGATTCCTTCATCTTCAGTGTTTCTCCCGAATACTTCCACGCAGCAGGCACCGTCTTGCAGTTTGGAAGGATCATCACATGGCATGACGACAAAGACGCGCCGCGCGTCGCTGTGATCAACCAGGAGTTTGCCCGTAAGGTCTTTGGCTCGGTCACAAACGGCATGGGCAGATACTTCAAGAGGAAAGATGGAACGCGCTTCCAAGTGGTGGGTATTGTAGAAGACGGAAAATATAATAACCTCACCGAAGATCAACAGCCGGCGATGTTTCTCCCCATCCTGCAGTCGCCTTCGACTCAGACATATCTTGCAGTGCGTTCGGACCGCGATCCGGGGCAACTGGTCGCAGCTATCCGAAGCACAGTGCGGGATCTCGATGCAGGTCTGCCTCTTTATATCGAACCGTGGAACAAAGAACTGGACAACGTTCTTTTTCCTTCGCGTGTTGCGGCGATGGCTTTGGGCGTGCTGGGCATCATGGGCGCGATACTCTCCATAACCGGCATCTTCGGAATGGCGGCGTACTCCGTCAGCAATCGGCTGAAGGAATTGGGAATTCGTATGGCCCTTGGCGCGCAGCGTAAGGAAGTTTTACAGGCAGCGTTGGGACGCGCATTCAAGTTGCTCGCTTTTGGCTCCGCAGCAGGATTGCTCCTTGGCATTCTTGCGAGTCGCGTGCTGGCCGTCGTCGTGTATCACGCAACTCCGCGCGATCCACTGGTATTGGCTGCTGTTGTACTCGCCATGGGGTTGCTCGGGCTACTGGCTACGTGGATTCCGGCGCAACGCGCGCTCTCGATCGATCCTATGATACTGCTGCGCGAGGAGTGAACCACCGCGGCCCAGGCTGGAATAGGCGCTTCGACTCGCGAGAGGAAAGCCGAGCGTCTCCGCCTAGTTCCTCAGTCAGTTGTTGCCAACCTGGCCACTCCACTTATCGAGGCAACTTTTCCCTGTGGCTCACGCGCTTACTCGGAGTTTCATCTTGCTGTGCGCGAAATATCCATACACCTCACTGGCACGGAAATGTGGTTTCGATCGAAGGTCACCGCACGGACATCTTTTCTCTGTTGCCAGCGCAATTCGTTACCGCAAACATGGTTCCTGACAATATTGGTATGTGGATGTTCCACTGCCACGTCGACGAACACATGGAAGCGGGCATGACCGCGATGTACCAGGTCCTGCCCTGAAAATCTTTTGAGACGAATACCGACGCGTAAGCTAGAATGCGCCAAACCCACGGGCCATTTCGGAACTGTCAATCCAGATGTTCGGAGGACCCATGGTCTCAGACTCCGCCATACAGAATTTCCGGTCATCTCTTCGAGGTCAATCATTCTGCTCCGGCGAGCAGGGTTACGATGCTGCGAGAACCATTCCGAATGCCATGATCGACCGGCGGCCTGCGATCATTGCGCGTTGTGCCGGGCCGGCCGATGTAATCGCCTGTGTGCGATTTGCGCGCGAACACGACGTGCTTGTTTCCGTTCGTGGGGGAGGCCACAGTGTCGCGGGAAAGTCAGTTTGCGAAGGCGGCCTGATGATTGACCTATCAGCGATGAAAGGTATTCGTGTTGATCCCGTGCGGCGAACCGCTCGAGCTGAGGCAGGGCTGACGCTAGGGGAATTTGACCGCGAAACGCAGGAGTTCGGTCTGGCAACGACGCTGGGCACAGTTTCAAAAACTGGCATATCCGGCTTGACGCTAGGCGCCGGTTGGGGCCATTTGCACGGGAAGTACGGCCTGGCGCTCGACAACGTGATCAGCTTGGATGTCGTGACCGCCGATGCGCGCCTGCTCACCGCGAACGCTTCAGAGAACGAAGAACTGTATTGGGGCTTGCGGGGCAGCGGCGGCAACCTGGGGATTGTGACCTCACTGGAGTACCGCTTGCATAAAGTCGGCCTCGTACTCGGTGGTGCGGTGCTTTATCCGATTCCTTTCGCGAGAGAAGCTTTGCGCTTTTTCCGCGACTGGGCTGCCCAGATACCGGACGAATTGGTGATTCAGTGTGGGTCATTGACGATGCCAGACGCCGGGGCGGTATTTGCGATTGTGGGTTGTTACCACGGAGATCTCACGGAGGGAGAAAAGGTACTGAAGCCACTGCGCAGTTTTGGCAAAACCATCGGGGATATGTTTGGCGTGCTCACCTATGTCCAGATGCAAAGTCTGTTCGATCCGTTCTTTCCGCCGGGCCGATTGACGTACGTCAAGTCAAACTTCGTACAGAGTATGAGCGATGAGGCAATCGAGACGACGGCAGCGTATATGGGGAAGGGGCCGTCGCCGTATAGTTTCGCCCCTGGCATCGAGCATTGGCATGGAGCAGCGACACGAGTGGGAGTAAGCGATACGGCGTTTCCACACAGGCAGAACGCTTTCAATTTTATGATTTGGTCGAACTGGGAAGGCGCGGACAATTCGGCGAAGAATATCCAATGGACGAGAGAATACTGGAGCGCTATGAGGCCGTTTCTAAGAACGGGTTCTTACGGCAATTACGTTTCCGACGAGGGAGAGGCCATTGCGCGTGAAGCTTACGGGGCCAACTTCGACCGCCTCGTTACCCTGAAGAATAGATACGATCCAACGAATCTATTCTGCATGAACCACAACATCAAGCCCACAGTCCAACCTGCCGCAAGCAGGACGAAACCCATCGATCTCGGCGCCACAAACGCTGCAACATCCTGAGTTGCCTCGCGCTCGACGAATAGCGGCGCATCGTCAAGAATTAGGCTGTCGTCAATTACGGACACTTTCAGAAATTCCGCACAACGGAGCGCATCGTTTGGTACAGAAGCCGTCGGAGGTGCTCCGATGACCGTTGCCAAACGTACCAAGGCCCACGTCCGTTGCGAAAGCCCTAATTGTGATTGCGGGACTCCGCTGCCCCGGTCTGCGAAGCCGAGTTGGATCGATACCGTCACGAATTCCGCGACCACTGCATCGAGCGGTATGGGCTGGACACCGATCCTGACTGACGGCTCGCAATGATTCTTACTGTCCTCTCGGGCAGCTAACGACTAACGGACCTTTGTCATCTCTGCGCTATACCCCAAATAGATAGTTGGCTCATTCTTGGTGGGTACGGAGGGGCGTCCGTGAAGGCAATCCGCAGAAAGTTCCACCAAACATATTTCTTTTACGAAAAGAGCACGGGTGTCTCGCATTTTCACGTCGCGGCCGGTCCGGACGGGCAGTTTCCAGTCGAGGAAGCGGCCGGTCTGCTGGCGATGCATTGCCTGGTTCGGGGCCAGTCGCCGAGGGACTATGTGGTGATGGTGGAAGCCGCACATGAGTCCCTTGAAGGTCTCACCGAAAAGGCCGAGAAACTGTTGCAAGCGGGGCATTCGGTGGGAAGCTCGGTGAAGCTGACGCGCCGGGAAGAGGAAGTACTCGGCGGTGTCATGCGAAGTCTAGCGAACAAAGAGATCGCCGCGTCGCTGAATCTTTCCGAGAGAACCGTAAAGTTCCACGTCTCATCGTTGCTGTCGAAATTTCGCGCGCGGGGCCGGATGGAGCTGGCGCGCGAAGCTACGCGACTCACACCCACGATGACAGCGCCGCAATTCTCCATGACACGAGAAGCGCGAGGATACACTGCGATTCCGGCGAGCTATCACAGCGCACCTCGCGTGGGTCCAATTGCGTTGGCCAAGCGTCAGCCCGATGACCTTATGCCAGGCGTATAGGTTCAAAAAGCCCTTCCCCCCCGGGTTTTTGGAACCCCCTAGGATGATGCGATAGAGCTGTCGTTTCGACGGGGATTTTGAGCATGGTGGAGCGAGGGGTTTTGGTGCGGCCGACGTTACCTCAGCGCCCGTACAGGCCGGGATACTTGCCCAAGAAAAGTAGGGCGATATCGATCGTATCGCAGACACCGTGGGCGACAATGGGAATGGCGAGGTTGCGGCGACTGGCAAGATACATCAGTCCCAAAACCAGCCCGTCAGAACCCTCCTCGATGATGCCCGTGAGGCCCTGCTGGTAATGAGCGAAACCGAATAGGGCGCTAATCAGGAATAAACTCACGATCCATACGGTGCGTGTGCCGCGGCCGAGATCTGCGACGCGATTCATCAGGTAGCCGCGATATACGAGCTCTTCTCCAAAGGCCGCAAGGATCCAGATGAGGGCGATCATGGCCAGGGCGATTTTGAGGTTTCCCCTGACAGCAGCAAAATTCGAGAGGTCGGGCGGCTTTCCCAGGAGGCGGGTGAGTAGCGGCTGTTTGCCGAACAGGTCGAAGAGTTCCAGGCCGACGCCACAGGCAACTCCAAGCAGAAGAGTCGTCGCCCAGGTGCGATACCTCGTGAAGCCGATGTGTTTCCACTGAACCCTGCGAAGGCGAAGCGAAATCCATGCGAGGAGCAGGAGATACGGAGTAGCGCTAACCTTCAGGATGTGATGTTGGCGGGCAACGTAAATGGCGGCCACGAGAGCAAATTCGACGAGAACCAGCCATCTGCTGTCGCGCCAAACCCGGGCACGATTATCGGCGGATTCGATTTCCATTTCGGATGCGCCTCTCCGGGGCAATACGCTCGGAAACGTGAAAAAGTCTCAGCGGCTCATCCTGCCGCCCCCGCGCGGAACTCACGACTTTGGCAGCGCCTCGAGCTTGGACGGAAGTTCAATGTCCCCGTGGATTCGGTGGCTTCTACGAACGGCGGCGTCCGCGACTCGAATCCAGTCCTTCACGGAGCAAAATCCGCATCCTCGCCGAAAATAATTCCCTCGATGCATCCCTCGAAGTCGAAAAACGGAGATCGAAACCGAATTGGATCTCCCGTCGCCCGCCGGACCGTGGTTGTCGCTCGTCGCTGCCGGCACGGGCGCGCGAGGGGCGTGGGCCACCGGGGGTACCAAAGGGAAGGCCGGGGGGTTCGCCCCGGGCAGTATCGACGCAAGAAATTTTGGAGAATTTGTCTTTGCGGAGAGAAGCCGACTTGGAGCTTGATAAAAGTTTCGCAACAAGACCAAACATTCTCGTGCGTTCGTTCGTCAATACCAATAGCAATCCAGATAGGCGAGTGGCTCTGAGAGTTCGTCACGCGTTGGGCGTGCCGGGGGAATGAGTGCCGCGCAGCATTTGCGCGGCACCCCTACCACTGGCTCATTTTGCGCCACCGCAGTGGTGTGCTCGCGGTGCTTGCTGGCTCTAAAGCCTTTTTTGAACGGGCCAGAAGAGTCTATGCGCACCAAAATGAACTTCCGTGCCACTAAGGGGGGACCACGATGAAGTTACGCATGCGCCACTCGTACTCGCTTCTTGCTCCGTTGTTGCTTCTCGCCGCCTTGTTTACAGCCGCTCAGCTCACTTACGCCGCGCGACAATCACCGCGGAATGCTAGCGCGTCCTTTTCCAAGCTGCGATCGCAGGCCGAGCAGGGCGACGCCGTTGCTCAATACAACCTCGCGCTGTTTTATCTGCGCCACGATCCCACCGATGAGGACTCCCAATCGGCCCTCAAGTGGCTCCGGGCGTCCGCGGCCCAAGGGAATGCTAGCGCGGAATTCCTCCTCGGCTTTCTGTACGAACATGGCCAGGGCGTCCCCCGGGATTATGCAAAAGCTGCGGAGCACTACCGTGCCGCGGCACTCCAGGGTCACTCATCCGCCGAAAACAATCTGGCCTCTCTGCATCAGCACGGCCAGGGTGTTCCGAAGAACATGGGCAAGGCGTTCGACTGGTATCTGGCTTCAGCGCAACACGGGAATTCTGTCGGCCAGTGCAATCTGGCGACGCTTTACTACCTGGGCTCGGGGACCCCTCGCGACTACAAGGAAGCGGCCAGATGGTTTCGCGCAGCAGCCGATTCAGGATCCGCCGAGGCTCAAAACAGCCTGGCAGTTTCTTACTACAGAGGCTTGGGCGTCGAACTCGATTACACGGAAGCTGCCCGATGGCTGCGGCTTGCCGTGCAACACGGCCTGCCCAGGGCGGAAACGAACCTAGCTTACCTTTACGAGCACGGTAGGGGCCTGCCACTGGATTACGTAGCTGCCTATGCTTGGTATTCCAGCGCGCTCGCCGCAGGTGACGTCTCTGCGGCCGACCGCCGCAAGCAGATCTCGCACCTGCTGACACGCAAACAAATCGACGAGGCCACTTCTCTCCTGACCACCTTATCCTCCCCATCCCAACAACAACCTTCTCCGCCTGCTGCCGGCAGCTTTTCGCTCCTGCAAAGCCACTAACCTTCGGCTCCTTCCTCCCGAGTCCAAGGGTCGTCGTATTGCTTACTCGCTGGCGGAGGCAGAAGATCCTGCGACTCCACCGGGAACAGGAAGGGGTCTTCTGCTCTCTGTTTCGAGCGATCGAACTTCTCTTGACGGGCGTGCCCATCGAGCGCGTTTCGGTCCTCCTTGGGCATCAAAGCGTCGGCATTACCGAGAGACACTACAGCCCATGGGTACGGTCCCGCCAGGAGCAACTGGAGGCAGACCTTGTCAACGCGTGGAGTCGCGATCCTGTTGTGGAATTCAAAACGAGGGGATACGCGAGGTACACGGAAAACCGCGTCGCGCTAACTGATTGATTCCACAGCCCCCAGAAGTTTGGAGGCGCGGGTGGGATTCGAACCCACGAATGGAGGTTTTGCAGACTCACCGTGGAAACGTATCTTGTTGGTTCGTCTTGCCTTTACATCCGCGCTGATAGCTGATTTTCCCCCGTATTCGGCAGCAATTGTTCCCAAGTTGTTCCTAAGTGCTCCAAACATCTGGCGCTCAGTCGGGTGAGCGTCTGCCTTCTAAAGCAGAATGCCGCAGGTTCGAGTCTGCCGGGCGCGCCATCTCGTTGAATTAACAAGACTAAAAAGAGTGTGTCTTAACCTTTGACGCTCTGCTCTGTTTGCAGATGCTCGCGCAAACTAATCTTCCCACCCATCACGTGCAACCTCCACCGTCCAAGGCATTTTACAATGATTTTCTGATCACTTCTGACTTTGATTCTCGGTCCATTCGGTCCAAAAGCGCCCAATCAGTTAATTCCGCATTTTCATGACTAACCCAGTGGCGCGTTTTGCAAGCAGATTGGCGCGCTCGGCTAGTGCCTCGACCTAGCCCGTGAATCTAAAGTGGTATCGGTAAGGAGGATCAGACGATCAGACCATGAATGAAGCCACTCAAAAGGTTGCACTCGATCAACATGAACGCCTAACGGGGCTGGAAGGACAGACAATGCAAAAGCGCAAACTGGGAAAGAGCAATCTGGAAGTCTCGGCCTTAGGGTTCGGCTGCATGAGTATCAGTGCCAACTACGGACCCGCCGCCGATAAAAATCAGGGCATTAAGGTCATCCGCGCCGCTCGTGAAAAGGGCGTCACGTTCTTCGATACAGCCGAAGTTTACGGCCCCTATACAAACGAAGAGCTTGTCGGAGAAGCACTCGCGCCTTTCCGCGACAAGGTCGTTATCGCAACGAAGTTCGGCTTCGACAACGAGAAGGGCGGCGCTCTTAACAGCCAGCCAAAGCATATCCGGAAAGTAGTCGAGGAATCGCTGAAGCGCCTCAGAACCGACCGCATTGATCTCTACTACCAGCACCGGGTCGATCCGAATGTGCCAATCGAGGATGTGGCACACACCGTCAAAGAGCTGATCAAAGAAGGAAAGGTTTTGCACTTCGGTCTGTCCGAGGCGAGCGCCAAAACCATCCGCCGGGCGCACGCTGTCCAACCTGTGACGGCGATCCAGACCGAATATTCGGTGATGCAAAGAGACCCTGAAAAGAATGGTGTGCTCGCGACTTGTGAAGAGCTGGGGATCGCCTTCGTCCCCTGGGGGCCGGTCGGGCAGGGGTATCTCACGCGAAAAATAGACGCTGCAACGAAGTTCGACCCCCAAAAGGACATGCGATCCGGCTTTCCCCGTTTTTCACCTGAAAATATCACAGCGAATGCGCCGATTATTGATTTGCTCGGGCGGATTGCCGAGCAGAAGAAGGCAACAGCGGCTCAAATTTCCCTGGCGTGGTTGCTTGCGCAAAACCCGTGGCTTGTTCCCATCCCTGGCACACGCAGTCTCGATCACCTGAACGAGAATCTGGGAGCGATCCATGTCAAGCTTACGCCCGCTGATCTTCGCGAGATTGAAACTGCTCTCTCTCAAATCACGGTGCACGGCGGCCGGATGAATGAAGCACAAATGAAAGTGGTTGACCAAACAATGTAACGTGTTTCGGGAATCCGGCTGTGAGGTAATGGCCGCTTCTCAAATGAAGGTGCAAACATGAAAAAGCTGCTTTCCTTGATTTCTCTGCTCTTTGCGATGACCGCAATTTCCGGTTCGGCGCTGTCTGGCAGCCAAGATCGCAACGGAAATCAGGGAGTTAAGGATCGGTTCGTTGGAGCGTGGCGGCTCGTGTCGCTCGAGGCGCCGAACCCGGACGGGACAATTCATAAAGCCGACTCCACCGGGATGTTTGTCTTTACACGCGACGGGCACGCTTCGGTACAGGTGATGGAGCGCAATCCGCCGCCGCAGGCTGCGGCGGGACCTGAGCAGTACTCGCACGGCGGCTATGAAGCCACTTTTGGTACATACGAAGTTGATGAGACCGCTCGCACATTCACTTTTCACGTCGAAGGTGCGTTAGTGCGCAGCCTGATCGGCAAAGATTTGCCGCGCTCCTTCGAGTTCTCGGGGAATCAACTCATCGTGAAATCGACCCGCCCGGAGGAACACTGGAGAGTCACTTGGGAGCACTACTAGGCCGGCACGACACGTCATTGCACGCATACTTTATCTAAAGGATCGAAAACAATGCAAAAACGCAAACTCGGAAAAAGCAATTTTGAAGTTTCAGCCCTCGGTTTTGGCTGCATGGGGATGAGCTGGTCCTACGGGCCCCCAAAAGACAAACAGGAGATGATTTCTCTGCTGCATGCCGCAGTGGACAAAGGTGTCACATTCTTCGATACCGCCGAGGTCTACGGCCCACTCGCCAACGAAGAACTGGTGGGGGAGGGACTTGCTCCCTTTCGCGGGAAAGTCGCAATCGCGACGAAGTTCGGCTGGGAGGCCAATCCCAATGATGGAGGCAAGTGGAACGCGCTCAATAGCCAGCCGGAGCACATCAAACAAGTCGCAGAGGGATCGCTCAAGCGATTGAGGGTCGATGCCATCGATCTGTTCTATCAGCACCGGGTCGATCTGAATGTTCCGATTGAGGAGGTTGCCGGCGCTGTAAAGGATCTGATTCAGGAAGGCAAGGTGAAGCATTTCGGTCTCTCTGAAGCCAGCGCACAAACAATCCGACGCGCCCACACAGTTCAGCCCGTGGCGGCGCTGCAGAGCGAGTACTCACTTTTCTGGCGTGAGCCCGAAGAGACGGTGATTCCGACATTAGAGGAGCTGGGAATCGGCTTCGTGCCGTTCAGCCCTCTGGGTAAAGGTTTCCTGACGGGCAAGATCGATTCCGACACGAAGTTCGACAGCACCGACTTCCGCAACAGCGTCCCACGATTCAGTGAGGAAAATCGCAAAGCGAACCAGGCCTTGGTCGATGTGATCAGCTCATTCGCGAAGCAGAAAAAGACGACTCCCGCGCAGATTGCACTCGCGTGGTTGCTTGCTAAGAAGCCTTGGATCGTTCCGATTCCTGGCACGACGAAGCTGGAACGCCTGGAAGAGAACCTGGGAGCGGCGATGATTGAACTAACGACCGGCGACGTACTCGCGCTGGAAGAAGCCTCCTCAAAAATCAAGCTGGAAGGGGCCAGATACCCCGCGTTTCACGCGAGTCTGGTGGGTAGGTGAACTATGAGCACCTGGCCGAAAGACGAACTGAACAAAATCGCGGCAACGGATGACCTGCACATCTCACCGTTTCGGGATGACGGGATGACCTATGGCACACCGACGTGGATCTGGTCCGTGGTCGTCGATGGGGCGGTTTATGTACGCGCGTACAACGGACATAAGTCTCAGTGGTACCAGGCCGCCTTGCGACAGAAGGCGGGCCGAATCAGCGCGGCGGGCATCACGAAGGATGTGTCATTCGAGCCGGTCGAAGGCGTGATTCTTGAACCCATCGACAACGCTTACAAGGCGAAGTACAAGAGCAGCGAGTATCTAGGCGCAATGATCGGTTCGCGTGCACGCGCCGCGACAGTCAACATCGTCCCGCGGGCGAGCAAGAATTAAAGACCAGGAGAAAGCGATGCCGCATGTGATTGTGAAGTTGTGGCCCGGTAAGTCCGAAGGGCAGAAAAACCGACTGGCCGAGGCGATCACTAAAAACGTCATGGACATTCTTAATTACGGAGAAGAGTCAGTGTCGGTGGCGATGGAAGAAATCAAGCTCGAGGATTGGGTCGCGAAGGTATATAGACCTGACATCAAGAATAAGCCGGACAATCTCTATAAGAAGCCCGGATACGACGAGAGCGACCTGTGAACGCCACAACACGCGAGGAAACCGACGCAAACCGTAAACGACAGCAGGACCGTGGCTCCGGCGCTGGAAAAATACGTGAAAGGCCCGCTCGCCGATCTCTGGAAACGAGCAGAGCTAAGTCCGCGGGACCGCAGCATCGTAACCGTCGCCGCCCTAATCGCGCGCAACCAGACGATTGAGATGCCGCATTATTTTAGCCTGGCGCTTGATAACGGGTTGAACCGCGTGAGATTTCCGAAATCATCACGCATCTTGCTTTTTATTCCGGCTGGGCCAATGCAACGTCGGCAGTCGCTGCAGCTAAGGATGTTTTCGCCGCACGCGAGATAGGCGCTGACCAGCTTCCTGCCGCTTCACCGGCGCTGCTCCCGCTCGACAACGACGCGGAGGCAAAACGCGCAGCGAATGTGGAACAACTATTCGGCAAGGTCGCTCCCGGCCTCGTGCAGAATACGAGAGAGGTTCTGTACCGTGATTTGTGGCTGCGGCCGGACCTTGCGCCCAGGGATCGGAGCCTGGTCACGGTCAGTGCGCTAATTGCTTCCGGCCAGGTCGCGCAGATCACATACCACCTCAACCGGGCGATGGACAACGGCCTGACGCAACAGCAAGCCGGGGAGGTCGTCACGCATCTGGCGTTCTACGCCGGCTGGCCGAATGCCTTTTCCGCGTTACCGGTCCTGAAGGATGTCTTCGAGAAACCCCTCACTAGCACATTTAGGGGTCTGCGGCTGTACGGCAGGTTATGCCGCTGAAAGTTTTTAGGTTTATGCTGTTGGGTGAGCGATGACAAACCAATTTCGAGTCTCGACCACGCTGCCACGGAAGCTCGAAGAACTTCGCCTTTCTCCCGAGACGGTGCTTCGGCAAGCTGGCCTGCCGATGGGGTTGTTCAATCAGGAGAAGATTCTGGTGAGCACCGAGGAGTTCTTCGCGCTTTACCGCGGGATTGCGGAAGCCAGCAACGATCCGGGCTTTGGCCTGAAGCTGGGGACGGAGGAGCGTATCGAGCATTACGACCCGATTAGAATCGCCGCGCTCTCCGCCCGGTCGTTTCGGGATGCGGTACAGCGACTAGCGCGCTACAAACAACTCACCTGTCCAGAGGAAATCCGTCTGGTTGAACGAGGAAATGAATGCGCAGTGCAGTTCGTTTGGCTTCTCGCCCATGAGAAAGAACCGCCGTTACTGGTGGACGTCTGTTTCGCATGGATTGTCAGCATCGGACGGCGAGGCACTCGTCGCCCGGTCAACCCCAAGCGAGTCGAGCTTCATCGAGTCTCGGCGCACCGAGACATTTATGAGTCTCATTTCCGCTGCCCTGTAAAGTTCAAGGCCAACCAGAATGCGTTGGTATTCAGCAAGGTGGATATGGAGCTGCCCTTTGTTACTCACAACGCTGATTTGCTCGCAATTGTCGCGCCACAGCTTGAGGCAGAGCTGACGCAACAGCTCGCGCAGAAAACTTTCAGCGAACAAGCAAAAGGCATTCTTAAGCAACTGCTGGCGGGTCAGCGCCCTGGGATACAGGATCTCGCGAGAGAACTACACCTGAGTACTCGGACGTTGCAGCGGAGGCTCACCGAGCAGGGGTTTACGTTTCAGCGCCTGCTGGAAGAAGCACGCCGTGAGTTGGCCCGGCATTACCTCCTCCACTCGTCCCGGGAGCTGAATGAGACTGCCTATCTCTTGGGCTACGAAGATGCCAATTCGTTCTTCCGAGCTTTCCATCACTGGGAAGGGACTTCGCCCGGACAATGGCGCGTCCTGCAAACGAAGTCTCAGCCGACGGCACATGCGCAAGTTGACGCAGTGTGACAGGTCGCAAACAGACGCTAGCTAATGAAAACACAGAAGAACACAATTGGCACGGAGGCCGGGGGTTGGAGCCGTTGGAGTCGGTTGGTACGCGCCCAAGGCAGGCGTTCTCCAGTACTGCGGCCTCGCGGTCGTCGTCCTAACAAAACCGCCCAGCAGAAAATGTCGGAAACTCGGTCCAACTTCGGTCCAGTTCAAGGGCGAGATAAATGGCGCGCTTCCTCGTAAGCGACACCAGCAGCGGCACTTAGAGTTTTGTATTGCATAGCTACTAACAAAGCAGCCGAAATTCACAAGTGCTTGTTGAGCGTCGCTTGCCACTATCTCTCCTGAAATTTCACCTCAAATTGTACCGAACTTGCACCGAACGCGACGCATCCATATGCGGTTTGCCGATTACACGTCCTCTGCGAGGATATGAGTACACCACCGACTGTTGTGGCTTTGGAGGCGAGGAATCGGCCTCAAAGGCCGTTTCTGGTGCCAGCCGGGGATGCCGGGTTTATAGTGCAAAAACAAGTGCCTGAATGAAAGCATGTCCCCTTCATCAAGAGTTCTAATGTGTTGAATGAATTCTTTCATGGCAACCCTCAGATGCATGAGTGTTACCTTCGGGTGAAGGGATTTGGAGTCTCGCTCTCTGCCCCACTCTGGGGACAGGGATCCATTTGACTGGCCGAGACGTCCTTAGGTAATGCCGACATGACAAAAGGGAAAGTTTACCTTGTCGGAGCTGGCCCGGGAGATCCCGATTTACTTACGGTCAAGGCGTTGCGCCTGCTTCGCACGGCAGACATTGTCTTTCATGACGACTTGGTCTCACCGCAAATTCTCGGCCTGATTCCCGCCAGCACACATGTGGAAAGCGTTGGCAAGCGCTGCGGTCACACAAGCGTTACCCAACAACAGATTCATTCGCTACTGATTAACGCTTCGAGGGAAGGCTGGGAGGTGGTCAGGCTGAAGTCCGGAGATCCACTGGTCTTTGGGCGAGCCGGCGAAGAGATGGAGGCTCTGCGGCAGGCGGGAATCGACTTTGAGGTGGTGCCAGGCATAACTGCAGCGTTCGGCGCCGCGGCGCAGGCGCAGATTCCACTAACCGACCGAAGACTGGCCTCAAAGATCGTGTTCTTGAGCAATCACTGCTGTGCAGGTAAGACTGTACCCGGCTGGAAAGATGCTGTCTCGAAGGACGCGACGATTCTCGTCTACATGCCCGGCGCTGACTATGAAGGTTTGGCAGCAAAGTTAAATGCTGCCGGTTTGGAGGCTCAGACTCCCTGTCTGCTGGTTTCCCACGCTACTTCGGCACAACAGCAGGTTCACCCAATGACCCTCGCCGATTTGGCAAAAGCTGCCTGCCTTCCCGCACCCGTATTGCTTGTGATCGGGGCTGTGGCCGGGCAGTATTCGCGCCAACCAGTTGACGCAGACATGCCAGTTGGTTTACCCACGCCGACGATGACGAACAACCCGGCGATGGCGGATGCGCTTGTCGAATAATCGCGATGAGTTCTTGGCGAAGTCCCGGAAACATCTATAGATTCGGACTCAAACTTCACTCCAACACTTGCGAATGCCTATTAGGGACGTTCTCTTGGTCTCCCCAGGCTAGGCGCTCTTGCGCCCTTTCTGCCTGCGTTCTGTTTCCCCGCGGACAATTGCCTCCGCGATGTCCTTCATCGACTTCCGCTGCTGGCGGCTCTGCCTCCGCAAGGAAAAGTAAGCCTCCTCTTCCGTCAACCGCGATTCGCGTTGCAGAATCCCCTTGGCACGCTCGACAACCTTACGGGACAGGAGTTCGTCGGAGAGCTGTGAGCTTTTCTCTTCAAGGCGCGCCAACTCAATCTCGGCTCCGACCAGAAAGCCGATCGTAGACATCAATCGGATCTCCCGCTTGCTGTGAGAGTACGGCTCCCGATGCTGCAGGCTGATCACACCGACGAGTCGCCCCCGGCACAGCACAGGCACAGACAAGAATGCTTCGTAACGATCTTCGGGCAATTCGTTGAAGAATTGGAAGCGGGAATCTTGGAAGGCGTTCCGAGCCACAGCGACGGGCTGCTGGTGTTTTGCCACCCAACCGGTGATCCCTTCTCCCAAACGTAGCTTCAGCCGATTGACCTCCTCCGGATGAGGATTCCTAGACGCCTTCAGCACTAGCTCATCGCCCTCCAACACATAGACAAAACACGAATCAGAGTTCACAACCGATGTGGCGAAATCCACGACTCGGCTCAGCACGCCTCGCAGCGGACTGGCCCCCGCCATCCGGCTCCCGATTTCGTGCAAGAAATCCAGCGGGGGGTGCCTGTGCTTCTCGCGGATGATCTCGGCGGAGCACTCGGCGGCTTCCCGGACCAGAAAACCCATCTTGGGGCGAGAGGCCTCGAAATCAGCGTGCAGTCCCATGGAGCGCAAACGCTCCGACGTGGTCGGCCCTATCGACACGATCACAGCGCGCTCGATGCCGCTGCGCAAAGATTCTTCGATCTTCATTTCGGCAGCAACCTGGAAGAGATGGGCGACCTGCACCGCAGACGTGAAGAGAACTACATCCATGTCGCCGTTAGCAAGGCACTTGGCGGCCTCCCGTAAAGGAGCGGTATCCTCGGGCAAAGACCAACGATAAACGGGTACTGCGGTAACGTGCGCCCCGCGCGCTTTCAGTCCCTCCAGCAATTCGGCGCAGGGCGTTCCATATTCCTGGACAGCAACCCGGAGACCTCGAACAGATCGCGGGTTGGCATCGCTATCGAGCACCTGCAAGACTTCGCGCCAGGTATTGGGTTCGGGTGCCACAAGGTTAGGTTTCACCCCCAGCTCGTTCAGTACAGACACAGGCTTGGGCCCCCGGGCGACGACTTGCACTTTTTGGAGCGCGGCAAGTAGGAGTTCACGAGAGTAGGTGTTCTCGACCGAGCTAATCAGGGCGCGTGCGCCTGAGCCAGTCAGAAAGACCACCATGTGAAATTGACCGCCGATGAGTTTAGCGGAGAAGGCCTGTGATTGGCTAGGATTGAGCGGCACTTCACGCAGAGCTGGCGCGACGGAAGGCTGGCCTCCGTAGGAGGCAATCAATTTGGCTATTTCTTTGCCGTGGCGGCTTTCTAAGGCCAGCACGCGCAATCCGTCAAAGTTTGGACTCGACATCGACGTTCCTAGAAGCGAAAGTTCGTTTCCACGTATCCAAACTGAGCGGTGGTGCCGGTTGGATAGATACTCGCGATCACGCTCTTACCCCACGCGTGCGCGTAATATGTCGTGATGCTCAAGCCGTAGCGGAGGGGACAGTCCAAACTCACATCCCAGACGTTTGCCAGGCTGCGATTGCCCCCGCTGGTCCGACCGGTATAGCCAAACGTGTGCGGCTGAAACGCGCCTCCACCCCCGTACCAGAGGTCCTGCGAGCTGGCCAAGCGGAGGGCATGTACTTCACTCCGGACAACTAGCGAGCGGGGCAGACGGAATACCGCCGTACCGTAGAAGTCTTCGTTGTTCATCATATTGTAGAACGGAAAGCGCGCGTAGGGACGCGGCGTGGGCAGCACCTGAAAGAAAGTCGAGTGACGATTGTCATTGGGATTGCCATCGCCGCTACCGTACGAATAGCCAGCACTCAACCACGGGTTGAGCACGTGAACCACCGGCTGCCAGCCGAGTTCCCCGACGAAGGCTCCCGCGTGTTGGTTCTGCATTCCCCAAACGCCGTTTTGCAAAGCGCCCCATAACAAGAAGTCGAACTGGCCGTGTTTGTTCGTGCGGAAGACGTGAACGTAGTCCAGGCCATATGTCCCAATGCGGAGGTGACTTTTATCCGCGGTGCGAAGAGAGGTAGGGCGATTGTCCGTCTTCAGGACTGTCCCACGTTCATCGATATAGCCCAACCCGAAGACTCGGAGTTCACCCGCGCTGTTATGGGAAGCCACGGGAACCGTATAGGCACCATAAAAGAGGTCCACATCGAGTTCGCCCATTCCATCAATTTGGTACACGCCGCGCGTCGGACGGGCACCGAGAAGAGTGAAATTGCTGCTCCCCGCGTTGAAGGCAAGTTGTACTCCATCGAAGCTCCGGCCTACCGCAGAAAAACCGAAGTCGCCGATCAATCTTTGGGTGATGCGGGTGCTGACGAGCGTTCCGAGAGTCTTGTCTTTCGGTGTCACCTCCGCGCCGTCCAGGAATCCAAAACGCCCCAGTCGGAGCTTGCCCCCCGCGGACAGTCCGAAGCCGACGTAGGCTTGTCGGACAAAGCCGTTCGCACTGTTCTGCCCATTGCCGTTAGCGGCAAAATAAGTTCCGCCTAACCCAAGTTGACCCGAGCGCCCGGAAAGGACGGCGTTGGCTGGCAATCCCAATATTGCGTCCTGTGCTCCTTCCACGAGCCATTCGAAATTCTCGCTCTTCTGGCCAACTCCAACTCGCAGCAAGGAATGCTCAAAGGCATAGGCATTCTGACCAGTGGAAGGCTGGAACCAATCCCATGCTTCCGTGCGGAGGCGCCAGCTAACGGAAACTGTCAGCGCTCCCAGCTTGTGGGGAACACTCGTCGCTTCCTTTCCTTTCGGAGGCGCTCCCTCTGTTGGGGAATTCGCGCCCGCGTTCGAAAGCGCATCATCGTCCCCGTGGGCTCTGTCGTCCGTGGACTCATCCGCTTGCACCCGAGGTTCGTCGTCGCAGTTAAGAAGCCACGGTGCTTTCGCGACTAATCCGTCACAGAGGGTAGGCAAGCGATCGCCCGAGTTTGCAAACAACGGAATGCTCGCGAGCGAAACAAACGCCAGGCTGAAAAAACATCTAACTAGCACACGCATATGCTCTCTCTTTCGCCGTCCTTCACTCTGCCCGAGGAGAACACGGCGTCATTGAATTTTCCCACCATCACGAACTCGAGAGACCCGTACAGAATTCTGCGGTTGAAACCGATTTTTCATTTGTCTCCGGGCCAGCGACAAACGTCGCGAACTTCTCCTGTTTCGCGGACCGCCCGGCCGGGAACTCGATGTGAATGACGCCCTCATGAACGCGAGTCGGATAGGTCGTCACGCATGGCACCGCGCTCGCCTGGTTTACGACGCAGCCCGCCTCCAAATCGACCTTCCACGCGTGCAGAGGACAAACCACAGTGGTTCCGGAGACAATGCCCTCGGATAGCGGCCCGCCCTTATGCGGGCACTTGTTATCAATGGCGAGAAATCGGTCTCCTAGGTTAAAGATGGCGATCTCGCGCGTATCGATCCTTACGGATCGCCCTTCACGCAAAGGAATGTTCTCGCATTGCGTGACGCGGACCCATTTTCTGTCGTCGTTCATATTTGTGCGCTCTCCATTGGCTCGATTTGGACAAACTGCGTGGGGTGTCTCGGCTCATCGCCTTCCCACCAAGCGTCGCGAGCGAGCCGTTTAGACTTGCGGAGCCGCTCTCGCAACCCCTGTTGAATGGCTAGGGGCGCGTAGACCGTGTCGCGACGAACCTTCTCGATGCCGACCCGCTCGACGAAATCGTAGGTGCGCTCCAGATAGTTCGCGTTTTCTCTGTAGTACTGGAAAAAAAGGGTGGCGGCTTGTAACGCTTCTTCCGTGGACTCCACCGTGATCAGCAGATCCGCTTTGCGAACTTTCTTGCCCGCGGCGCCACCGACCACCACCTGCCAGGTTCCGTCCTGGCCGACAAGCCCAACGTCCTTCACCGTGGCTTCCGCGCAATTGCGTGGGCAGCCCACCGCACCCATCTTTAGCTTGTGCGGTGTGTAAAGATTCTCGAGACGCCGTTCGAGCTCGATGCCCGCTTTCGTCGAGTCCTGTACGCCAAAGCGGCAAAAATCGGTGCCTACACAGGTCTTCACCATGCGTACCCCCTTGGTATAGGCCTGACCGGAGGGCATGCCCAAGTCCGCCCAGATCTTCGGCAGATCGGCTTTCTTGACCCCCAGCAGATCGATGCGCTGGCTGCCTGTGATCTTCACCATCGGAACGTTGTATTTCTCAGCGACGTCCGCGATGCGTCGCAGTTCCGCTGCCGAGGTCACTCCGCCACGAATGCGTGGTACCACCGAGAAAGTTCCGTCCTTCTGAATGTTGGCATGCACGCGGTCGTTGATGAAGCGTGCGGAGCGATCCTCATCGTGGTCACCGCACCAGAGCATGTCCAGCATGTAGCTCAACGCCGGCTTGCAAACTTCACAACCCCCTCCTTTTCCGTAGATTTCCAGAACCTCCTGGACGGACCGCAATCGCTGGCTCCGCAAAATTTCGCGAAGTTTATCTTCGGGAAACGGAAGACATGTGCAGAGGTTTTTCTTTGATTCTTCTTGAAACTCCGGGGAGACGGCTTTCAGGAGTTGCTGGCACACTTCCGTGCAGCTTCCGCAACCTGTTGACGCACGCGTGCAATCCTTCAGCTGCGCGAGGGTGCTGATTCCTTTCTCATGGACCGCCTGTATGATTGCGCCCTTGGTGACACCGTTACACCCACAGATGACCTTACTGTCCGCCATTTCCGCTACGTCGAGACCAGGATCGTCTGCCGGACCGGGAAATAGTAGTTGCCGGCGCAGCGCTGTCAGATCTGTTTTGGATCGCAGCCAGTCCACATAGCGATGACTCTCGGATGTATCGCCCACGAGGATGACTCCGGCGAGCTTCCCGTCGCGGACGATTAGTTTCTTGTAGATTCCAAGCGCAGGGTCTTCATAGCGAACGGCGTCCGATCCCGGAGATTTCTCACTAAAGTCACCGGCGGAAAACACGTCCACTCCCATGATCTTCAGCTTGGCTGCCTGGATCGTGCCACCGTAGACAGGTCCCTTGTTTCCGGTAATCGTCGCCGCCAAAACCTTTCCTTGCTCAAAGAGCGGCGCGACAAGACCGTAGCACGCGCCGTTGTGCTCCACACATTCGCCCACGGCGAAAATGTCGGGATTCGACGTTTCCATGTAGTCGTTCACGACGATCCCTCGGTTGACTTGCAATCCCGATTTGCGCCCGAGTTCCACGTTCGGACGGATTCCCGCAGCGATGACCACGAAATCCGCGGCGAGGCTACTGCCGTCCTTGAAGGCCACGCCTTCTGCTTTACCGTTCCCTAGAATGGCGGCAGTATTGCGTTCCAGTAGCACCTTCACTCCGAGGCACTCCATTTTCGCCTTCAGATAGCCGCCACCAGCGAAATCGAGCTGGCGCTCCATGAGCGTGTCCATCAGGTGGATGACCGTCACATCGCAACCCTGTACTTGCAGGCCGCGTGCTGCTTCTAGCCCCAACAGGCCTCCACCGATGACAATGGCCTTCTTTCCTGGCCCGGCGTGATCGAGTAAAGCCCGCGTGTCTTCAAGATTACGAAATACGAATACGCCTTCTTTTTTGACGCCTTCCATGGGCGGAATCAGCGGCGTACTTCCCGTTGCGATCAGGAGCTTGTCAAAAGGCGTCACACTGCCGTCATCACCGGTCACGGTCCTGCGTTCGGAATCCACGTCCGTAATACGGACGCCGAGGCGCAACTCAATCCCCTGTTTTTCGTACCAATCGAGACCGTTCAGAACGATGTCTTCGGCAGCCTTCTCGCCAGCAAGCACCGAAGAAAGCAGAATTCGGTTGTAGTTGACGTGGGTTTCGTCGCCAAAGATCGTGATTTCAAATTTCGGCACATGCTTCAGAATCTGTTCGACGCAAGCAACACCCGCCATACCGTTGCCGATTACGACCAACCTCTGCGCCATCGCGGTTCCTCTCTGCAATAAATTGCGATTCCCCGGCCTTTCAATCGACGGGTTCGCCTACAGGACTCTCCGCAAGACCGCGGTACGAGAAGATGCCTGCTCGCTCAATTGCTGACTCTTGCCAACTCGCCCGCCAGCGCGTTCCAAGCTGGAGCAAAATCAGTGCTGCCAGAAAAAACGCGCCCCCAAAAAGAAAGAGACCTCCGGAATACTGTCCAGTTCGTTGTCTTATGGTTCCTAGAAGAAATGGAAGAAAAAAACCGCCCAATCCGCCAGCTGCACCAACGAGTCCGGTAAGGACGCCGACGCGCTCCGAGAACCGCTGCGGGACGAGTTGAAAGACGGCTCCATTCCCCATCCCCAGCATTCCCATGGTGAGAAACAGGAGCACGACTTCCAGTGGAAGAGCGGGCAGCCTTCCTACCCCCATCAGACAAGCCGCCACACCGGCCAGCAAGAGCATGAGCAGCCGGTAGCCACCGATCTTGTCCGATAGCCAGCCTCCAACGGGCCGAAGAAAACTTCCTGCAAGCACAACGATTGTCGTGAAGTCTCCTGCTCGCACTTTCGAAAGCGCGTACTGGTCGTTGAAAAAAGTGGTGAGGAAACTGGCGAGGCCAACAAAGCCGCCGAACGTAAAGCTGTAGAAAAAGCAGAACCACGCCGCATCGGGTTCACGCAACACAGCGGCATACTCCGCCCACTTTGGAGGTGAGCCACGCCGGGGGCTATCCTTCGCAAGCAAGGCGAAAAGAAAGAGCACAACGATTACGGGAAGCATGGCCAACGCAAACGTGCTGCTCCAGCCGAATCTCTGAGCGAGACGGGGAGCAAATAGAGTCGCGATGAGAGTTCCGGAATTCCCAGCCCCGGCAATGCCCATAACGAGGCCTTGGTATTCCGGCGGATACCAGCGTCCCGCAATCGGTAACGCCACGGCGAAGCTCGCACCGGCGATGCCAAGCAACAAACCAAGAAAATAGAGGTGCGTTGGGGTATGTGCAAAGCGCCACCCGAGGATGAGCGGAACCAAGGTGAGCGTAAGACCCAGCAAACCGGTTCTCCGCTCGCCAAAACGCTCACCTAGAACGCCCAGCACCGGCCTAAAAAACGCTCCACCCAGCAAAGGAATAGCTGTGAGCAATCCCTTCTGATACGGCGTCAGATGGAACTGCTGTGAGAGAAATGGGGCGAGTGGGCCCAGCAAAACCCAAACCATGAAACTGACGTCGAAATAGAGAAACGCCGCGATCAGCGTCGGGAAATGGCCGCTCTTCATGAACTTGTTTTTGTTCATCTTGTCTCCAGCGGGTGCTCCGCAGCTGTATACCTTGCATCGAAAGTCATAGCTGAACCCTTCTCGGACTTGCACGCACTCCCCAATACTGCGGAACAGGCTGCGCTTTCTCGACTCGCACGGCGCATTGCTTGTAGTTGGGCTCTCGCGAAATCGGATCGAAGGCGCTCTGCGTCACCTGATTGGCGTTCGCCTCCGCGTAGTGAAACGGCATGAAAACTTGCCCCGGAGCGATGATCTCCGTCACACGAAGCTCCACACCTCGCACACGCCCGCGAGATGACACCACATCAACGTGGTCGTGCGGCTTCAGGCGGAGATCCTGAGCATCACGCGGATTCATTTCCAGCCAAGCGTTTGGAGAGAGACGCTCGAGAATCGGCACTCTTCCGGTCTTGGTCCGGGTGTGCCAATGTTCCACCGTGCGGCCTGTATTCAGTACAAACGGGAAGTCTGCACTTGGCTGTTCCGGGAAAGGCTCCCATTCGACGCAAAGCAACCGCGCCTTTCCATCTTCGGTCGAGAAATTACCGTCAGAATACAGTCGTGTCGTCTTTACTTCCGTCGCGTTTGCCGGATACGGCCACTGAATCCCGCCGTGATGTTCGATGAGTTCGTAGTTGAGCCCGGAATAGTCACAAAGGCGCCCCGCTGAAACTCTCTTCCATTCTTCGAAGGCATCCTTGGGCTCAGTCCATCCGGGGAAAAGCTCGTCGTAGCAACCGAGCTTTTTTGCCAGATCCAAAAAAATGTCTAAATCGGTACGAGCTTCACCCGGTGGTGGCAACGCGCGATTGACCTTACTGACCCGACGCTCCGAATTTGTGTACGTCCCTTCCTTTTCTCCCCAGATGGCGGCGGGAAGGACGAGGTCCGCGACTTCGGTTGTGGGCGTCGGATGAAATCCATCCTGCACCACCAGAAAATCCAAGCTGTCCAAACTCTGCTGCAACACCCCGAGATTTGGAAATGACACCACCGGATTTGTGGCGATGACCCACAGCGCGCGAATCTTCTTCGCAACGGCGCCTTCGATGATGTCCGGGTACGCCCATCCTCGTGAGGTTGGTATGCGTTCCTTGTCGACGCCCCAGAACGCCGCCAACTCTTCTCGATCTGCTGCGCTCTCGAATTTGCGGTAACCCGGCAGGCTCGATGTAAAACCTGCCTCCCTCGTACCCATGGCATTGCATTGTCCGGTGATTGAGAAAGGCGAAGCTCCCGGTTTCCCGACGTTGCCCGTAATCAGAGCAAGGTTGTTGATGACGTTCACCGTTTCCGTGCCCTTGGTGCTGTGGTTTACGCCCATCGTCCAACCGATGAAGGGCGCTTTAGCCTTGCCATAGATCAAGGCAGCCCTGTAGATGTGCTCGGGCGTGAGTCCGGTGAGTTGAGAAACGTATTCGGGCGTGTACTTGCGGACCGATTCTTCAAGCGCCTCGAAGCCTGTCGTGTGAGCTGCTATGTAACTGCGATCGACGAGACCATTCTCAATGAGGAGGTGAATCATTCCGTTGACGAGAGCAATGTCAGAACGCGGTTTCAGCGGCAGATAGAGGTCGGCCATCATGGCTGTCTTGGTGACGCGCGGATCGGCCACGATCAACGTCATCCCCGGATTAGACTCGAAGTACTGACAGAGAATTGGATGGTTGTCGGCAATGTTTGCGCCGAGGAGCAAGATAACGTCCGCTTTGGTTAAATCCTCGTACGCCCCTGGCGGACCGTCGCTGCCAAACGAACGTTTGTACCCGGACACGGCGCTCGCCATGCACAAGGTGGTGTTGCCGTCGAAATTCTTGGTTCCCAGACCGAGTTGAACAAGCTTGCCGAGTGCGTAGAATTCCTCGGTGACTAGCTGACCGGTGCTGACAACACCCAGAGCTTCACGGCCGTACTTCTCCTGAACGCAGCCAAACTTTTCCACCATCGTCGCCAGCGCTTCGTCCCATCCAATACGCGCCAGCCTTCCTCGTTTGTTGCGCAAGAGCGGATAATGCGCCCGGTTGGAGGCTTCCAGCGTGTAGTGCTCGGAAAGACCTTTCGGGCAAAGCTTTCCGCTGTTTACCGGATGGTCTGGATTTCCACGGACGCTCACGGCGTGGCCGTCCTTCACTCCAACAAACATCCCGCAGCCGACCGAACAGTAACCACACGTGGTGGAAACCCACTTTTCCGGAATCTTTTGCTCGGAGGTATGGCCCATGACAGGGTCATGGGCGTAGGCATACTTCTCGTTGAGGATGTCCAATCCGAGTTGGCGCTTTAGATTCACGCGGCCGCCTTGCCGGCAGAAAGATAGGAAGCGGCCATGTTTTTCGGAACCACGCTGACAAAGAAGAGATACCGGCCAAGAATTTCTCCGCCGAACGTCAAAGCAAGTGAAGCGCACGTACCGAACGTAGTCGGCCAGAGTAGTGGCAGAACGATACCTCCCAGGATGAGAAGGGCACACCGACCAAGAAACCTGGAGGCCAGCGTAGTCGAAAGCAGCCTGGCCGATGCTTGTAACTCGAACGAATCGGACGCGGTCATCCAGAAAAATCGGACCGCCTGATTCAACAGCTGCGCCGCCGCGGCCGCGACGGCCACCCCAACCAGCCAGCGCCGGTCACCGACACCAAGGCTTGCTACAAGGAGCGGGCCAAGCGAAGCACCCGTGAGATGAAATTCCGCGATTGTGTGTTTGGTGTTCCATGCGGGACGCGCTCGGACCAGATAGATGCACGCACTTGCAGTGACACCAGCCAAACCGAGGAGCGACGTCAGCACGCCGGGCACCATGCTTCCCGGCAGTCTGAGCCAAAGCAAAGCGGCGTAAAGACCGGAGACTCCAGAAAAGCACGAAAACAACAGGACTTCGCGGCTCAACCACGAACGCTTCCACATTTTCAAAGCCCGATAAGCGTGTGCTGGACGGCCGAGGTGCATCGTGGATGCACCCAATGCCAAACCGCCAACCAGCAGTGAAATCATCGCAGCGATGCGCAGGTTCGTGGCTTTCCCAAACAGTTCGAGTAGCCATATCGTCGTGAATGTGCCAACCGAGAGCTGCGTTAGCACGGTCATCACCACGAGAGGGAGGTGCGGATGTTCCGACTTGACGCGATTCCAGTCCGCCTTTTGCATGTTCGGCGGCAAATTCTTAGGCAAGGTTAGACGCGTCGAGGAAATGCTGTCGTCGGCCGAAGGAAGTCCGGGTGCGTTGGCGCTTGCTGCATAGTCTTGCTTCCAATCGGCGATGTTGACGATCTCGATCTGAATAGCAGTTTCCGGGCAGGCATTCACGCACGCCGGCTCGCGTCCTTCCGCCAGCCGGTTGTGACACATGTCGCACTTGCCGACGACTCCGCGCTCTGGGTCGTACTGAGGAACGCCGTACGAGCAGTTCCACGTGCAATACTGGCACCCGATACAGATATCGGCGCTATGCAGAACTACGCCGGTGAGAGGGTCCTTCGAATAGGCGTCGACGGGGCAGCCGGCCAAGCAGGTGGGTTCGATACAGTGATTGCATCCCATCGACAAATGCAACCGCTGGGTGTCCGGGTACCAACCGCCCTCGATTTCACCGACTCGCCTCCAGTTGATATCCGCGGGATTGCCGTTCTGCTCGTTGCAAGCGACAACACAACACTTGCAACCAATACATTTGGTCATGTCGAAATGAAAGCGGTATTGCTCGCCGGGCAAGAGAGCACGCTGCGGGATTCTCTCGATCTCCGGAGAGAAGGAAGTCCCACACTTGAGGGCTCTGTCCGAACCCGCACGGGTTCCATGGGTCAGCAGAAAGCTGGGATGTTGCTCTTTGGCTCTCTCTAGCAGGGGCAACAACATAGTGTCGTCGCAGACTTCTCTCTGCGGGCACGACTCAGTGTCCGGATGGATCGAGCCACGCTAAGCAATGCGGCTCGCGACGTACAAAGGACGAACGGTGTGGTGAGCTGAGCTTCCTCGCAAACTCCCATCATTCTCGGGAGTGAGAGTTAGCTTCTGTCACAGTATGACTCGAAGCTTCGGGCATGCCTGATGAAAACGCAAACGCAAAATTCGACTGCATCCCATCACAAAATTCACCGAGCCGAACACGAGCTCGGAAGGTGGCGCATCTGCTTGGCAGGCAGCCGCTCTCCCTGGGCTGGCGTGTTTCACGAACCTCATTCATAATTCATACAAATATCCAACACGCCCGCTTTGGAAGCATGTGCTCCAAGGGGGTTCAAAGCTTCTTTCCTGCAATGTAAGTTGTTGGTTTGTTCCCTGAACGGCAGAAAATCAGCCAAAGTGGCCGCAAATTCAAGCATGAGGGGAGGTCTTCAGACCTCTCCACTCCTCACAGCATAAAGGATACAGCGCTTAATGTTAAAACACACAAAACAAATAGTTTGGAGGCGCGGGTGGGATTCGAACCCACGAATGGAGGTTTTGCAGACCTCTCCCTTGGGCCACTTGGGTACCGCGCCAAACAATCGAGTATAACAAATTCTCAGTGCAGGCCAGAACCCGGGCGGCTCGAGACGGCCCTATCTCTTTTCGACAGGAGACGCGTCCACTCTCGCTTCCCGCAGAAACCTCGCCGCTTCTTCCGGCGGTGTGGGGTTGATGTAGAACCCGGTGCCCCACTCGAATCCCGCTACCTTTGTCAGCTTCGGAATGATCTCGATATGCCAGTGATAATGATCGTTGATTTCTTCTCCGATCGGCGAGGTGTGAATCATGAAGTTGAACGCCGGCTTATCCAACGCCGCATCCAGCCGCATCAGCGCATCCTTCAACATTTTCGCCAGGCTAGCGTAAATCGAGCTCTGATTATTCTCGTACGCCGATCCATGCGTCTTCGGCAGCAGCCACATTTCAAACGGAAACCGCGAAGCATACGGCGCCACCGTAATGAAATGTTCGTTTTCGCCGATCACCCGCTCTCCGGTATCCCGCTCTTGCCGGATGATGTCGCAAAAGATGCACCGCTCTTTTTCATCGTAGTAGTGCCAGCAGTTATCCACTTCCTCGCGCACGCGCCGTGGCACGATCGGCAGCGCAATTAACTGTGAGTGCGGATGCTCGATGGATGCGCCCGCTCCTTCTCCGTGGTTCTTGAAAATCAGTATGTAGCGAAACCGTTTGTCGTTCTTTAGATCCAGCATGCGGTCGCGGTAGGCCCACAACACATCCTCGACCGCTCGCTCGGGTAGGCTCGCTAACGAAGCGGAATGTTCCGGCGTTTCCACAATCACCTCGTGGGCCCCGACGCCGTTCATTTTGTCGAAAAGGCCTTCGCCTTCGCGATCCAGTTCGCCCTCAATCCCCAGAGCCGGAAACCGATTCGGCACTACACGAATGCTCCACCCCGAGGTATTCGCTCCGCCGCCATTGCGCCCGTACACCAGAATCTCCGGCGGCGTTTTCCCCTCGCTTCCGGGACAGAACGGACAATTCTTCTGACCAAGTGGCACCACCGTCTCGCGCAGAAAATCCATGGGTCGTCTTCCACGCTCGGTCGAAATAATCACCCATCGACCGGTTATCGGATCTTTTCGTAGCTCCGGCACAGCAATCCTCCCAGAACGTGCTCGGGGACGAGAATAAAAGCAACGACACCCTTGCCTACGAATTGTACCGCGTCTAACCAGCCCTTCGCCTATTCGACACTCGGTTTTTGAGGCTGGGTTCTTCCCGATGCAATATCATCTGCGTAGCTCTTACACCCTTTGCCGATTCAACGGGCTGGCAATTGATAACCGTCCGGGATACTTCCGGAGGTGCGGTTGCACAAAGCGGGGCGTAAGGACAGTCACACCCCCGGGAACTGGTCACAGGCTGATGCCAGAGTATAAACAAAAATCCCGCGGCTGCCACGCTTCATCTAGGCAGCCACGGGATCATCTGTTTTCGTCTCAGTGCACTCGGCGGCGAGTCTTCTTGGTTCTTCGTCGACTTTTCACTGTGGACCGTGAACCTTACTTCGTTTCCTCTTCCCGGAAGCATTCTTCCAGTGTCTTCAGCGCAAACTCCGCTTGCTCCTCATCAATCACCAGCGGCGGGCAGAATCGCACAGTCGTGTCGCCCGAGCCAAGGGTCAGTAACCCCTTGCGATACGCAGCCTGAATAATCCGGTTGCGCATCTCCGGCGCCTTTTCCTTGGTCTTCTGATCCAGCACCAGTTCGATGCCGATCATCAATCCTCGCCCGCGCACTTCACCGATGTTCTTGAACCTCTGCGTCCAATCCGCGGTCCGCTTCATAATGAATTCCCCAACCCGCTTCGCACGTTCCATGTATTGCGATTCGAGCAACCGCAATGTGGCCAGCGACGCCGCGATGCACACTGGATTTCCTCCGAACGTCGAAGCGTGCGCACCCGGTTTCCAGTCCATCACGCTAGCCCGTGCAATCACCGCGCTCAAAGGCATTCCCGACGCGATGCCCTTTGCCGTGCAGATAATGTCTGGCTCAACGCCTTCGGCGTGGTCCACCGCCCACCACTTGCCGGTGCGCCCCATGCCCGACTGCACTTCATCAGCCACCAACAAAATGCCGTACTTGCGGCAAATTTTCTGCAAGCCCACCAAGAAATCCGCCGGCGCCAGGATGTAACCGCCTTCGCCTTGAATCGGTTCGATAAAAATCCCCGCAACTTCCTCGGGATCGACGCGCCGCCGGAACAATTCATTTTCCAGATAGCTCAAGCAGTCTGCCGAAGCGCTCTCCGGGCGCACGCCATACGTCCCGCGATACGTGTCCGGATACGGCATGTGAAACACGCCGGACAGTAGCGTCCCAAATCCCTTGCGCTGCACCGAACGGCTCGCCGTCAACGAAAGCGCGCCCATCGTGCGTCCATGAAACGACCCATTGAATGCGATCAACTTGTCGCGTCTGGTGTGATATTTCACCAGCTTGATCGCCGCTTCGATCGCTTCGGCGCCGGAATTCCCAAAATACACGCGCTTCGGTTCCGCGCCCGGAGAGATCGAACTCAGCTTTTCAGCTAGCTGCGGCATTCCTTCGTAATAAAAATCCGTTCCCGACAAGTGAATGAGTTCGGCCGCCTGCTTCTGAATCGCGTCAACAACGTCCGGATGGCAATGCCCAGTCGCGCAGACCGCAATACCCGCGGCGAAATCCAGAAACACATTTCCGTCCACATCTTCGATCATCGCTCCCTGGCCGCGCTTCGCCACCAGGGGGTAATCGCGGGTGTACGACGGCGAGACATACTTGGTGTCCAGCTCCACAACGCGCTTCGCGTTAGGTCCCGGCAGTGGCATGTTCAGCTTGGGCAACTTCGCGCCCGTTAAATTCGTTCCAGACAATTTCGCCACGCTCGATTTCGTGTCGGTGGTTGCAATCATTTCTTCCTCCTCGTTGAAGATGGCCGGTGGTTAATTCGTTGGAACCGAGGAACTTGCAAGCAAGCAGCATCGTGCGCTTGTGCGCCGGTGAAGCGGCCTGGAGGGGAGAGTTGTTAGTCTACGCCGTAGAGGTTTGGGCGTACGTCGGCCGGGGAAGAAATGCCTGTGAACTGCTTGAGGTTGCTGAATTTAGCGTGCTTCATTTGCGTTTCCAGCGGACACTGCCGTCCCGGCTATCTTCAAGAATTATACCACGATCCGCTAGTTTTTTGCGGATGCGATCGGAAGCAGCAAAGTCCCGCCGCTTACGGGCGTCCTGGCGCTCGGCGACCAATTGTTCCACTTCCGCATCAGCCATCGCCGCGCTGGCGTCGCCGTAGCCGAGCGCTTGCAACTTCTCAGCGTCGTTGTCGGCGATCACCGCAAACACACCGTCAAACGCCGCCAAAAATTCCTGCGCTGCAGCAACATCGCCTTGCCTGAATTCGCCTTTGTCCATGGCGATATTCGCTTCGCGCACCAGGTCGTACACCGCTGCCAGAGCCATTGCTGTGTTCAAGTCATCGGACAAGCCCGCGTCGAAATCCTGCGCGGCCTTGGCGATGCGTTCCGCCATGCCAGGCTGCTGGCCCGGCGAAAACCTTCCTTGCGCCAGCCGATCGGAAAAATTCCTTAGCCGCTCGACCGCACTCTCGGCTTGTTGCAATCCATCGAATGTGAAATTGAGCTGCCGCCGGTACGGCACGCTGGCCAGCGCGAATCGCAACGCCGACGGCTTGTATCCTTTCGCAAAAAGGTCGCGCAGGGTAAAAAAATTGCCGAGCGACTTCGACATCTTCTCGCCTTCCACCAGCAAATGTTCCGCGTGCATCCAGTACCGCACGAACGGCTTCCCGGTGGCCGCCTCGCTTTGCGCGATCTCGTTTTCGTGATGTGGAAATGCCAGGTCGATGCCGCCGGTGTGAATGTCCAGCGTCTCGCCGAGAAATTTCATGGCCATCGCGGAGCACTCGATGTGCCAACCGGGCCGCCCCGGACCGATCGGTGTCTCCCAGAAATGTTCGCCGGGCTTGGGCGCTTTCCACAGCGCGAAATCACGTGCGCTCTCTTTTTCGTAACGATCGTTGTCGACACGCGCGCCGGCTTGAATCCCGCTGAGATCGATCTTCGACAGTTTTCCGTAATCCGGAAACTTCGCGATGCGGTAGTAGATCGAACCATCGCCCGCATACGTGAACGTTTTCTCTTGCAGTCGCTGGATCAGCTTCACCATGTCGTCGATGCAGTCGGTGGCACGAATCCAGTGATCGGGCGATTCGATACTCAGCGTTTTGCAATCGTCGAAAAATGCCTGGACGTATTTCTGCGTGTAGTCGCGAATGCTCACGCCCGCCGCAGCGGCCTTCGCGATGATGCGGTCGTCCACGTCGGTAAGATTCATCACGTGGTTGAGCTGGAAGCCGCGGAGTTTCAGGAAGCGCCTCAGGATGTCCTGAAATACAAACGTACGGTAGTTCCCGATGTGCGCGTAGTCGTACACCGTCGGGCCGCAGGTGTACATGCTGACCTGGCCGGGTCTTTGTGGAACGAACGGCTCGGTCTCGCCGCTCAAGGTATTGTGGAATCGAATTTCGTTCATGGTCCGTCGGTGGTCGTCAAAAGCCTGAAAACAAAACGATGATTCTATCCGACCCATGCGCGAAAACAAATACGGCGGCTAGTTCGCCCCACTGTTCGACGTTGTAGGAGAGCTCGACGGACGCTTCTCCTTAGCGGGATCGGCGATTTGCTGTTTGTCGTCGATCGAAAACAGCAGGTAGTCGCTGAAACTGTGCTGCCGGTGCACGCGGTGTCCTTGCCAGTCAAAGTAGACATCCGCGGTCTGTGGCAGCCACACCTCCAATTGCCGTTCACAATTGGAAACGTCTGTCGGACATCAAGTCTGGGCTTGTCCTCTTCGCCATTGTGCCGCCCACGGAATACAACATTCAGGTCGTGGCTCGGGCGTACGAGCGAACCGTGAAGCGCGTGGACGCCCAAGGAGGCAAATCCGCTCCTGGCGAAAAACTTCATCCGATAATTTGGTCAAGGTGACCACAGCCGCCCTGAATTGGTCTGCCGTCGGGATCCTTCAGGTAGACACTCAGATCCAACCGTTTCGACTACGCTGGAAGCTCCGGAAAAACTGTGCCGAATAGTAGTTCGCCAACTTTTAGAGGCCACAACCTGTCTCGGCTATGTGCCCGAGTAGCGCTGCTCTTTCCATGGATCCCCATACTCGTGATACCCGTTGCGCTCCCAAAATCCCAACTGATCGTGATCCAGCAACGTAAACCCTCGCACCCACTTCACGCTCTTCCACGCGTACAACTGGGGAACGATCAATCGCAGCGGACCGCCGTGCTCGGCAGTCAGCGGCTCGCCATCGTGATCAAATGCGAAGAGCACGTTTGGGCGCAGCAAGTCGTCCATCGGCACGTTCGCCGTGTACCCTTCTTCCGCCAGGACCAGCGCATACTTTGCTTCCGGCTTGGCTACCACCAACCTCATCACGTCGGTGAACAGCACACCCTTCCAGTGATTATCGAGACGGCTCCAGCGCGTCACGCAATGAAAATCGGAAGTCACTTTGGTTTGTGGCAGCTTGCGAAACTCTTCCCAAGTCAGCCGCTTCGGTTCCTGCACCAAGCCTGAAATCTTGAAATCCCACTTCGCGGGGTCGAAATGTGGCACACCCCCGGCGTGGAGCACGGGCCACTTCAGCGTCAGCGACTGACCGGGGGGTAGACGGCCTTCCGCCTTCGCTTTGTTCTCCAGCTCTCGCCGGTCGCCGTCTAAAAAAAAGCTCATGTAAGAGTTCCCTTTCGCCATGTCTATCCTGATTCACGGTCGCAGCAAGAGTTGCAGAGATCCCGAGCACGAAGAGGGGTAACCATAACACTCACCCCCCTTCGCATTTTCTGATAATTGTTCGTGCGAAAGAATATTAAAGTTCCATTTGGCTATACCTTCGTAAGTATTCATTCTAAATGACTTAGCGAGCCGCAAGGAAATGGCAGACCGGGGGGCAAGGGGGAGCGCGATGGAACGAGAAGCGAGCGGAAAGTCGATTGGCGATGCACGGCAGAGTGTAGGCAAAAAATAAGTGCTTGGTCACATTGTTTATTAGTATCAGTATTGGACTTTAGGACGCTCCCGGCAGAACTGGCAATGATCGGATCGCGAAAGTTGCAAGCCAATGCGTGGAACGGATGGTGGGCGGCGGGTTTGAATCAAGTGAGTCTTGGGCATGCCGGTCGGCATCGTATAGTGGGCTTCCGTGGAGGGGACTTGAGATGCCGGTGATTCGTGTATGCGGCGTTTGCCAACAAAAGAATCGTGTTCTGGGGAAGCATCTCGCCAGTACGGGGCGATGCGGAGCGTGCAAGGCGTCCCTGCCGCCCGTTGCCGAGCCCTTGGCGGTGGATGAGACTTTATTCGATGAAATCGTTCAAAATGCGCAGGTTCCAGTGCTGGTGGATTTCTGGGCGGACTGGTGTGGGCCGTGCAGGATGGCGGCGCCGGAGGTGGCTCGGACCGCAGCGGACATGGCTGGGAAGGCTATAGTGCTGAAGGTGGATACGGAACACAACCAGCAGCTAGCCGGGCGCTTTCAGATTCGGGGCATACCTAACTTCGTAGTGCTGTCGGGTGGACGGGCGGTTCGGCAACAGGCGGGAGTAGTGGGGCATGAGCAGATGGAGCAGTGGCTGCGGTCGGCTGCAGGTGTTGCGGCCTAAGGAAGCGGTGATAGGGTGGCACGGCTTGGGCTAGGGAGTGGCCCAACGGAAAGTCAAACGATCGAAGGCCAGGGGCCCACAGAGCGGAAACACGGAGAGCGCGGAGGATGCGCGACACTGAGCGAGGCGCCCGCCACCTTTCGAGGCTCACGGTAAACGGTCGCGGCCGGTACAACGGCGCAGAAGCGGGAAAGGCTTTACATCGGCGGCTCCGTAATGAGCGCTGGGCCGTGTGCTACCATCGGGCCTGGCTGCGCTGTCTGGCGCAGAAAGGAAGATCTGATGACTGCACGGATCCTCGATGGCACCAAGATCCGCGACCAGGTTTTTGCTGACCTATCGGGGGAAATCCAGCAGCTCGGCGCCCAGGGAATACGGCCGGGGCTTGCGGCGGTGCTGGTGGGCGAAAATCCAGCTTCGCAACTTTATGTGAAATCGAAGATTGCCGCCTGCGAACAACTGGGCCTTGCGAGCTGGATGCATACACCTCCCGCGTCGATTACCACCGACCAACTACTGCGGCTCGTCCATGAGCTGAATACGGATGATGCCGTTGATGGCATCCTGATCCAGCTTCCCTTGCCATCGCAGGTGGACACCAAACGCATTCTCGAAGCTGTCGATCCCGCCAAAGACGTGGACGGATTTCATCCCGTGAGTCTTGGCCGCCTGGTGAGCGGACGCCCCGGACTCGTAGCTTGCACTCCCGCGGGCTGCATGGAAATTTTGCGCCGCGGCGAAATCACCATCAAAGGCGCGGATGCTGTGGTGCTCGGGCGCAGCGATATCGTCGGCAAACCCATGGCACTGCTGCTCATGCACGCCAATGCGACGGTCACCATTTGCCATTCGAAAACGCGAGATCTCCCGGGTGTGGTTCGCCGCGCCGATATCGTCGTGGCCGCGATGGGAAAAGCCGGCTACGTGGCCGCCGGCTGGATTCGCCCTGGAGCTGCGGTTATCGACGTCGGTACAAACAAGGTGACCGATGCAAACGAAGCCGAGCGACTGTTGCAGAATTTTCCGGCGCGATTGGAGAAGTTTCGTGCCAAAGGCTCCGTGCTCGTTGGCGACGTTCATCCCGACGCGATCAACACCGCTGGAGCGCTCACTCCGGTACCGGGCGGCGTCGGACCGATGACCATCACGATGTTGATGAGCAATACCGTCAAAGCCGCTCGCCTGCGCCGCGGAAAATCCGACGCGCACGCTGTTCCGTCTGCCGCCAGCGCCCGATAAAGATGGTCATGCGCAAACTCGGTCTCACCGGGGGAATCGCCAGCGGCAAAAGCACCGTCGCCACAATGTTACGTGACCTAGGCTTCGAGGTCATCGATGCGGACTCGCTTGCGCGCGAGGTGATGGAACCAGGTCAAACGGTCTATGAAGAAGTGTTTCACGAATTTGGATCCGGCATCCTCGACCCCAAGAGCCGCGCGGGCCGGATCGATCGAAAGAAACTTGCCGCGGTAGTTTTCGCCGATCGCGCGAAACTCGATCGGCTAAATGCGATCGTTCACCCGCGCGTTCAGGAAACGATTCTGCGGCAATTCGAGGAGTGGGCGTGCGAGGGCGATATCAGCGTGGCGTTCGTGGAAGCGGCATTGCTGGTGGAAGCGGGCTATCAAAAATACCTGGATGGACTGATGGTCACCTGGTGCACGCCCGAGCAGCAGTTCGAACGCCTGCGCGCTCGAGGGCTTAGCGAACAAGAGGCTCGCGGCCGCATCACCGCGCAGCTTCCGGTTGTCGACAAACTGAAGCTGGCAACCGAAACAATCGACTGCTCTGGATCGCTCGAAGATACGCGCCGACAAGTGGAGGCTCTCGCCGCCAAACTTCGGAGCCACGTGTGAAGTATCTACCCGTGGCATTCCGCCGGTAGCGTCAGGACACATGAAGCCCACACGAATTTTGCCTATACTAAGTGTCTATGCCTCGGTCAGGGCCTCAGTCAGGGAAGGACCTCAGAAATGAATGAGCGAAAACCAACCAGCCTAACTCGGCTGCTTCTTGCTTGCGTGGTGTTGCTTCTTGGCTCCTATTGGGCCGGAGCGCGCTGGGGGCAGCATCAACCCGTCAATGTGGGAGCGGTCCCACGCCGCAGCGCGATTCCGGCGCCGTCCGGCAATGGCGACGGGGTTGCGAGCAATGCCAGCACCGCTGCGCGTGACGCGGCGCTTACCGACGATGAAGCGATCAACGTCCGGGTGTACCGTCAGGCGTCGCCGGCGGTCGCAAACATCCTGACGAAAGCGACGGAGTACGATTTCTTCATGGATCCGGTTCCGGTGGAGGGCGCCGGCTCGGGATTTGTGATCGACGAAAAAGGCTACATCCTGACGAATTTTCACGTGGTGCAGGAGGCGCAGTCGATCGAGGTGGTGCTCGGCGACCAGACGCGGTTTCCGGGGAAATTTGTAGGCGCCGACCAGCGTAACGATGTGGCGCTGGTGAAAATCGACCCGAAGGGCAAGCATCTCGTAGCGCTGCCGCTGGGGGACTCTTCTGCGCTGCAAGTGGGCCAGAAAGTTTTGGCGATCGGCAACCCGTTCGGCTTTCAGAGCACGCTGACTACGGGTGTCGTGAGCGCGCTGGGGCGCACGGTGCAAACCAGCCAGACGACTTTGATTGACGAAGCGATCCAGACCGACGCGGCCATCAACCGCGGCAACTCCGGCGGGCCGCTGATTAATTCGCATGGCGAAGTGATCGGGATCAACTCGGCAATTTATACGCCGAGCGGCACTACCGCGGGAATCGGGTTCGCGATTCCCATTAACACTGCGAAAAGAATCGCGCAGGACTTGATCACTGAGGGGCGCGTACACCTAGCATATATCGGCGTGCAAACGATTCCCGTGGGCGGGTATCTGGCGCAAGCGTTGGATCTGCCGGTAGAAGAAGGGTTACTCGTGGAAACCGCTGCGAAAGGCGGGCCCGCGGCTGCGGCGGGAGTGCGAGGCGGCGATCGTGTTGCCCAGGCCGGAATGCAGCGCATCGCCATCGGCGGCGACGTGATTGTGGCCATCGACGGTTCAAAGATCGCGAGCACGATGGACCTGAATATTATTTTGAATCGTAAGCGCCCCGGCGATACGGTCACATTAACAGTGTATCGCGGCGGAAAGAAGCTCGATATCTCGGTGAAGCTCGGTGAGCGCAACGAGAATAGCCGATAACGCCGGCGAGCGGTTTTCCGGGTAGCCCCAGCATCCCTTGCTGGCGTTTTTGAAGTCGGCACAAACACAAAGAGCCGGCAAGGATGCCGGCTCTACCAGGCCACTAGGTCAAGCGGAAAATTGAGCGCGATACAGATCGCGCTCCTTATCGTTCAGAGAGAACCAAGATTCGGCGATATCGCGGATGCGTTCGAGTTCGCGCTGCATTTCCGCGTGCTTGGACTCCAATTGTTCCGGATTGGCATCGGACGGGACATAGATCGGCGGCGCGAACAGAATCGCCACGCGGGCGAAAGGTTTGGGCAGCAGAAAATGATCCCAGGTTTTTTCGAAGGTTTTGCCGCGATCGACGCCGATGTGGAAGACCATCACGGGACACCCGGTTTTTCGAGCAAGTATGACTGGGCCGGGCTTTGCGACGTAGCGCGGGCCGCGCGGGCCGTCGATCGTGAAGCCACAATCGACACCTTCAGCGAGGCGCTTGGCCATGACCGCGAGGCCGCGCAATCCACCGCGGGACGAGCTTCCCTGGGCGGTGCCGAAGCCGAGCCACTCGATCACTTTGCGCGTCCACTGGCCGTCGAAGGCGGTGGTGTTCATGATCACCACTCCATGATTTCGTCTCCACCATACGATCGGGATGATCACGCGGTGCCAGAACGCCCAGATGATTTGCTTCTTCGAGGCGTAGACGCGCTCGGCGTGATGCCAGCCCAAGACGTCGTAGCGCAGCGTGGGGCCAAGGATGCGGATGACCGAGTAAACGACCGCGGCGATCAGCGGAATCTGGATGCGGCGCGACCACGGGAGGTCCGGCAGGCGCGTGTCATAGTGGGCGCTGGGGGCCTCTCTGTCTTGTAGCGCTTCTGTTGCAGACGGCGCGGCGTCAATGTTCTCCGACGTCGCGGATGTCCTGGCGGACGCGTCGCGACCTAGTTCGCGTGATGAACGCTCGGCTGCGTCTGACATGATCGTCGGCGTATAGTATAAGGCGCAGGTTCGCGATAAGGTTGCTGCGAAATAGAGTTTCGGCATCTGAGTAGTCTGGAATGGAGCGGCCAAAAAGCGCCCGCTTCGGAAAGCGGCCGCGACAACGGCCGGAAGTACGCTGGACTGGAATGGTAGGTTTGGTGCTCCAACTCACGGTTGAACAATGGCGGCGGTGGGGCATTCCTTCCGCTGTCGGCCTTGCGTTTCTGTCGGTGACGCTGCTGGCCGTAGCGGCTCGATCGGATAACCCTCCCGATGATGCCGTCGGGACGATCGAAGGCGAGGCGATCGCCCTGCAGGGTCCGATGACCGTGGAAGTAGTACACGGTCAAATCAAGACGGTGCTGCGCAGCGGAAATGACATTCGAGTGAAATCAGGGCAAGCGCGCCTCGATTTGGTGGAAGGTGGGAAGATCGCGATCTGCGGTCCGGCACACCTGTCGGTACTTAAGTCCGGCGGGTCACTGACTTTGGCGCTGGATACCGGGATTATACGAATACACATCGAGAAGCAGCCGGTGGTGACGATTTATACCGCTCAGATTCAAGCGAAGCCCATCGCGATTGGCGAGTCGGCGCAAGACGCGTTGATCGGGTTCGACGCTCCGGGAGTGATGTGCGTACGCGCAACGTCGGGCGCGATACGCCTGGAGCAGCAACTCACCGGGCAGAGTGTGATCGTGCCGCAAGGCGGGGACATTATTGTGAACAATGGCGCACTGGAAGGTTTGCAGAACACAACCGGTCATTGCGCTTGCGAGATGCAACTTGCGAAGATCGATTCTCTCCCACCCGAGATGAGCCGGCTGGCCACTACCGAGGAGATTCGTCAGCGAGAAGCGGAAGCCAAGACAGAGGCGAAGAAGGAACCTCCCACAACGGTTCCGGGTAAGCCGGCGGCTCCAGAGCGATTGTCGAACTCGGAAAAGTTGCCAGCCGTTGAGAAGCCCTCTGCCGCGGAGAAAGCACCTCCGCCTCCAGTCGAAAAACTACCAGGCGCGGAGAAGGCACCTGAGGCGAAGCAAAGTCCGGTCTATCAGGTGTTTATGCCGCCACTGGCGTATGACGCCCGTGCAGCCGCGCAGCGCGATGACTTCGATCCTAAGCTGATCTTGCTGGTTCGAAGAGTACGTGTCCGGCCGACGCTGATCTTTCAGGGCCGCGTTAATGGGGATCCGGTTGCCAAAGCGGTTGCAACCGCCAAGCCCGCTGGGCCTAAGCCCTCCGCTTCTGCGCCTGCGGCCCAACCTAAGGATGACTCGGTGGTGGGCCGGGTAAGAGCCTTCTTGCGAAACCTTTTCTCTTAGGCCCGGAATCTGAGCAGGGTTCCTCTGAGCGAACCCGGCCGGTCCCAGCAGCTGTGTTCTCTGGCGTCTCGTTCGCATTCTTGGTATAGTCAAGCCCTACGCGATTCGCGGTTTTTGTATCGGCCGCAGCATATAGGGTGTGAGCGGCAACTAATAGATAGTAAATAAACGGCTTCCAGCCCGCGGAAGCCTTTTAACCTTAAAAACACGGTAACGGAGAGACGGGAGACTGCGTTGACACGAGTGCATTTGGAGCGTGCCAAGCCGAAGCTATTTTCGTTAGGGCTTCTTCTCGCTGCGGCGGTTTCGGCGGTCGCGGTACTAGCTGGATGCGGGGGAGGCACCTCAGGGACTCCGGGTCCAATTTCCGGTGCAATTTCGGTGACGATGTCACCCCCGACGGCGTCGGTGCAAACGGGCCTGATTCAGGCGTTTACCGCCACCGTATCGAACGACAGTTCCAGCAAGGGCGTGGCCTGGACGCTTTCAGGCACTGGTTGTGCAGGCGCGGCGTGCGGAACGATTTCGGCGGCAAGTAGCGCGTCTGCAGTACCGATTACCTACACCGCTCCGGCTACGATACCCAATCCGGCGAGCATAGTGCTGACCGCAACCTCGGTGGCGGACGGGACGAAGACGGCGACCGCAGCGATCACGGTAGCAGCGGCTGCACCTGGCGCTATCGCGGTGAGCCTTTCCGCCGCGACAGGCAATGTGGTCACTAATAATGATTTCCTGTTAGCGGCAACGGTGACGAACGATTCCAAAAGCCAGGGTGTGACCTGGACCCTTGCGAGCGCCGGTTGCACCGGCGCGGCATGTGGAACGATCGTTCCCTCAAAAAGCGCTTCTGGCCAGCAAGTAACTTACACGGCGCCTCCTAACGTTCCAGCGTCCGCCGTTACGGTGATGGCGACGTCGGTGACGGACACGACCAAGACGGCGGCGGCCACGATTACGGTGCTCGCGCCGGTCATGGTGACCTTGTCGCAAACAGCGGTTAGTGTGAATGTGAACGCTACAACTGTGTTTACGGCGACAGTGAAAAACGATCCGGCGAGCAAGGGCGTGACTTGGGCGTTGTCCGGGACGGGTTGCACAGGAGCCACGTGCGGAACGATCACGCCGGCAGCGAGTGCATCGGGCGCGGCGGTGACGTATCTGGCGCCCGCTACGGCACCAAGTCCAGCCCTGGTCGAGTTGGTGGCGACTTCCGTGGCGGATCCGACCAAGCAGGCGGCGGCCGGGATCACCATCACTGGGCCTGCACAACCCATTATGGTAGCAATCGCCCCGCCGACGCAGAGCGTGGATTTGGGAACCAGTGCGACTTTTGCCGCAACGGTGACAAATGATTCGCTGAACAAGGGGGTGACGTGGACGATTTCAGGCTCCAACTGCAACGGAGCTGCTTGCGGAACGGTGACGCCGACGACGAGCAACTCCGGAGTGGCCGTAACCTACACGACGCCTAACGTTATTCCTGCCCCTTCTCCGGACGTAACGCTTACGGCTACGTCGATCACGGACCCTACAAAAGCGGGAACGGCAACGATTACGATCACCAACACGGGTGCGCCGATCAGCGTGACGCTGACGCCGATTCGCAATGGTTTGGTGGTGGGACAATCGCTCAATTTCTCCGCTACGGTGACAAACGATGTGATGGCGCAAGGCGTGAAGTGGTCGGCGTCAACCGGCACACTTAGCGCGCAAACCGCCACAACGGCGACCTACACGGCTCCAAATTCACCAGGAGCTGGCATCACGGTGACGGCGACGAGCATTGCCAATAGCGCGCAATTCGCGACGGCGACGATTGGGGTGACTGACCTTGCCGGAGTAACGACATATCACAACGATTCGTCGCGTGACGGAGCGAATATCCAAGAGTATGCGCTGAACACCGGGAATGTGAAGAAGGCTACGTTCGGCAAACTGTTTTCGTGCCCGGTGGACGGGGCGGTATATGCGCAACCCTTGTGGGTGCCGAATGTGAGCATCAACGGGGGCACCCACAACGTGATCGTGGTAGCGACGATGCGCGACAAGGTGTATGCATTCGACGCAGATACAAGTCCCTGCACGCAGTATTGGCAAGACGACCTTATCCCCTCAAATGAAACGTATGGGAACTACGCCGACGTGCAAACTGAGGACATTTTCCAAGACCTTGGAATTACGGGTACGCCGGTAATCGATTCGAATAACACGATCTACTTGGTCACAAAGACGAAGGCGGCGGGCACGACCAACTACCACAGCCGTTTGTTCGGCCTGAAGCTGGCAACCGGGACGACAGTGGCCGGGCCGGTAGATATCGCAGCATCGGCGACGGGCAATTGTGATGGAGGCTCGCAGGTTACCTTCGATCCCATGCGGCAGAATCAACGGTCGGGATTGGCGCTCGTCAACGGTGTGGTGTACGTGGGGTACGGATCGCACGGCGATGAGGGCAACTGGCATGGGTGGCTGTTGGGCTACCAGACGTCCAATTTGAACCAAGTTGGCGTTTTTAACACAACGCCGAACGCACTTAGTTCGCCGCTGCCGCCTCCAGCCCCCGCCTGCGGTGGTGGAATCTGGATGGCCGGCGGAGCCCCAGCCGTCGACTCGGATAATAATTTGTATGTGACTACCGGGAATGGCGCTTTCCAGTCTGGGATTGGGGATTATGGCGATAGCTACGTGAAGCTTAGTACCGGGCTATCTGTCCAAGGTTCGTTCACTCCTTCCAACCAAAGCAACCTGGATACGGGCGACACCGACGTGGGATCGAGCGGAACGGCGGTGTTGATCGATGCAACGAGCGGACCGCTGCCGCGCTTGCTGGTGGGGGCGAGTAAGGCGGGCGTGTTCTTCGTACTGAATCGCGATAGCCTAGGAGGGTTCCACTCTTCCGATAACTCCGCGCAAGAGTTTCAGCTGAACGGAAATTCGTTCTCGACTCCGGGCTTCTGGAACAACACTGCTTATTTTTTCGGCACCAATATTGGTGGTGGCACCGTGCAAGGAGAAAGTTTTGCGTTTGACAATACGTCGCGCACGTTTAGTTCGACCGCCAACCATCTTACGGGCCCGTCGTTTGGATTTGCGGGGGCTACGCCGTCGATCTCCGCTTCGTCGGCGACCACAGACGGAATCGCGTGGGCCATCGATACGGGCGCGTACGGCACAAGCGACAGTGGCCCAAGTGCGGCGGGGCCGGCGGTTCTGCACGCCTTTGACGCGAGCGATATTTCGAAGGAATTGTGGAATAGCTCGCAGTCGGGCGGACAGGACACCGCCGGGAATGCGGTGAAGTTCACAGTGCCGACCGTGGCAAATGGGAAGGTATACATCGGCACGCGTGGAAACGACGATACTCTGGGGAATGGCTCGACGACCGGAGAACTCGACGTGTACGGGTTGCTGCCAAACTGAGAATGAGGAGCTGGGCGACCTCACGTTTGCAAAAGCACTGGCCCAGGGACTGGGCACGACACTCTTGTGAGCTATCCATCGGGCGTAAACAAGCATCAAAAAGGAACGGACGCGGGGGTTTCGGTAGCCGCACGTTGGGTTGCCGCCTTCTAACTTCGGATTCGTCGCGATTCCCATTGTTTAAGCCTCGACAGGGTGAGTGGCTTGAACACACAAGTTAGCAGTAGATAGCTTCCAGCCCCGCGGAAGCCCATACATCTTTAAATTAGGGAGACTGCCTTGATACGAGTACATGCGCAGCCTGTCGCGCGATCTTTGTTTGCGCCGGTCATTTTAGCGATTGGGTTCCTGAGTAGTTGCGGCGGAGGATCAAGTTCGAATTCGAGCCCGACATCAACGCCTCCAACCCCGGCTGCGATATCGGTAACGGTGGCGCCCGCGAGTTCGTCGGTGCAAAGCAATCAGACACAGGCGTTCGCGGCCACGGTGGCGAACGATAGCGCAAACAAGGGGGTGACGTGGGCGTTATCTGGAGCGGGATGCACGGCCGCAGCATGCGGCGCGCTTTCGGCCACCAGTAGTGCCTCCGGAGTTGCGGTGAACTACACGGCGCCGGTGAGTGTGCCGAGTCCAGCGTCGGTGACCGTGACCGCAACGTCCGTGGCGGACGCGAAGAAGACAGCGGCGGCGACGGTGACCGTGACAGCGGCTGTAGCCCCTGCGCCCGTCAACGTGACGCTGACGCCGAAGCGCGGCGGGTTGACGCTCGGACAGTCTCTGAATTTCACCGCGACAGTGACGAATGACGTCGCGGCAGCCGGGGTAAGCTGGACCGCGCCGAGCGGAACGTTTAGCGCGCAGACCGCGACGACCGCAACGTTTGTTGCCCCGACCTCACCGGGAAGCATTACGATCACCGCCACGAGCAAAGCGGATGCGACCAAGAGCGCGTCAGCGACCATCGGCGTCACGGACCTGGCCGGAGTGACGACGTACCACAACGATTTGTCGCGGGACGGCGTCAACGCGCAAGAATATGCGTTGACCACAGCAAACGTGACGACGGCGACATTCGGGAAACTGTTCTCTTGCACGACGGATGGAGCGATTTACGGGCAGCCACTGTGGGTGCCGAATGTGAGCATCGGCGGTGGAACGCACAACGTGATGGTAGCGGCTTCGATGCGCGACTCCGTTTTCGTTTTCGATGCCGACGCGAGTCCTTGCGTAACCTACTGGAACAAGCAACTGATCCCGTCCGGCGAGACGTATGGAAGTTTTTCGGACGTGGGCACGGCGGACATATACCCGGATATTGGGATTGTTGGAACTCCGGTGCTCGATCCTTCGTCGGGCACAATTTTCCTCGTGACGAAGACCAAGACAACTGCAGGCGCCTACCACCAGCGGCTGCATGCGTTGAGTCTAACCAGCGGCGCGGAAGCTACGAACAGCCCGGTGGAAATCAGCGCTAGCTCGGTCACGTTCCCCGGGAACTGCGACGGAAGTTCGACGAACACATTCAATACCTTAACCGAGAACCAGCGTCCCGGATTAGCGCTCGTCAACGGTGTTGTGTATGTCGGGTGGGCGTCGCATGGTGACCAGGGCGCTTATCATGGGTGGCTCGTCGGATACAAAACGGCGGACTTGAGCATCTCGAACATCTTCGATGCGACGCCGAACACCGCTGAGAGCCTGAATTATTGCCGAGGGGGGATCTGGATGTCAGGCGGTGCACCTGCGGCAGATGCGTCCAACAATTTATATGTAATTACAGGAAACGGAGTTTTCGACGGTGTGACGGATTACAGCGATAGCTATTTGAAAATGTCCACGCCCGGTTTGGCGGTGACGGATTTCTTCACGCCCGGCAACCAAAGCACTTTGGACGCGAACGATGATGACGTAGGGGCGAGTGGAACGGCGCTGTTGATCGACCAGACTTCGGGCCCGGTAACACACCTGCTCGTCGGAGGCAGTAAGACCTCGATCATCTTTGTAATCAATCGGGATAACTTTGGAAAATTCAACGCGTCGACCGATGCCGCGGTGCAGGAATTTTCGGTCAATGGTCACTCGTTTTCGACACCGGCATTTTGGAACAACACCCTGTATTACTTCGGAACCCAATATACGACACAGCAGGTAGGCCAGAGCTTCGCGTTCAATCCTGCGACGGGGACGTTCTCTACGACGGCATCGGCTCAGACACCCTCAGGTTTCGGGTTCCCAGGAGCGACGCCGTCGATTTCCGGTACTCCAACCGCCACAAACGGGATCGTGTGGGCGATTGACGCGGCGAGCTATGGCACGAGCGATAACGGCAGCGCAGCTGCCGGACCAGCCATTCTGCATGCGTACAGTGCCAGCAGTCTGGCTACGGAACTGTGGAACAGCTCGCAAGCAGCAAGCGGCCGGGACACCGCGGGGAATGCGGTGAAGTTTACCGTGCCGACGGTGGCAAATGGAAAGGTGTACATCGGGACGCGCGGAAACGACGACACCCGGGGGAATGGCACTACGCTCGGAGAGATCGATGTGTACGGGTTGCTGCCGAACTAACATCGGACAATACGATTAGTACACAGAATCGGGCGGGCACTCACTTGCCGGCCCGATTTTAAGTTTGGCGCCACTTCGATGCGCAGGGGCCCGCTAACGCCGCCCGCCTACCTGTCCTTTAGTACGGTAATCGATAAGCGATCACGGCGCGCATGGGTATTCACGCCGGGAAACGCCCTGAACATAGACTGAACTTCCAGCCTCGGACCCTAAATCTAGACAATCTGAAGTGCGAAGAACGGGAGGCCTGCGTTGAGACGAGCGCATGCGGGACATACTCCGAGATTCCTGTTCGCGATCGTGACCGTCGCGTGGCTTGGTGGTTGCACGGGTACTTCCACGCCGCGGCAGGCGACCGGCGCTGAGCCGATCTCGGTGGCGGTGTCTCCGGCGACCTCGTCCGTTCCCGTCGGCCACAGCCAGTCGTTTGCAGCAACCGTAGCCCACGACAACTCGAACAAAGGCGTGACCTGGACCCTGTCCGGCGCCGGATGCAGCGGCGTGACGTGTGGAACAGTTTCCGCCGCCAGCAGCGCGTCTGGTGCTGCGCTCACTTACATGGCGCCAGGGAGCGTGCCCAATCCAGCGATGGTAGTGCTGACGGCTACTTCGGTGGCGGACGGGACGAAAGTGGGGACGGCAGGGATCACGATAACGGCGATACCGCTTGCGATCACGATTAGCCTGTCGCAGACGGCGGCCAACGTGGTGGTCGGTGGGAACACGAGTTTCACGGCAAGCGTGGCGAACGATTCGGCGAACAAGGGCGTGAGCTGGACGCTGTCGGGCACCGGTTGCAGCGGAGCCACGTGCGGAACGGTTACGCCGACGTCGAGCGCGTCCGGCGCAGCGGTCACATACACCGCGCCTGTAAATGTACCGAATCCGGCAACGGTGAGGTTGACCGCGACCTCGGTGACCGACACTACGAAGACAGCTACGGCCACCATCACGGTGGGTGTTGCCGGGCCGGTCAGCGTAACGATAACACCTAAACGTAGCGGGTTGGTGCTGGGGCAAGCCTTGAATTTCACGGCCTTGGTGACCAACGATGTCGCGGCAGCGGGCGTGACGTGGACCGCATCGAGCGGCACCGTAACACCGCAAACGACAACGACAGCGACCTACGTGGCGCCCATGTCACCCGGAAAGAACGTTACGGTGACGGCAACGAGCGTCGCGGACGTGACCAAGACGGCTTCCGCCACCATTGGCGTCACGGACCTCGCGGGAGTGACGACATATCACAATAATGTGTCGCGCGACGGGGCGAACGTGCAGGAATACGCCCTCAATACGACGAACGTGGCTGCGCCGACGTTCGGCAAGCTTTTCTCCTGCACCGTGGATGGGGCGGTATTCGCGCAGCCGCTGTGGGTGCCGAACGTCAGCATCGGCGGCGGGACGCACAACGTGATTGTGGTGGCGACGCAGCGTGATTCGGTATACGTGCTTGACGCTGATACGAACAATTGCAACCCTTATTGGCATCAGCAACTCGTCCCGACGGGCGAAACCTATGGAAGCTTCCTCGATGTTGGAACGTCGGACATTATTCCGGATATCGGAATCACCGGAACGCCGGTCATTGACCCTGTTTCGAATACGATTTACGTGGTCAGCAAGACGAAAAACGGTGGCACCACAACGTACCACCATCGGTTGCACGCGCTTAACCTCATGACCGGCGTGGAAGAAGCGAATAGTCCGGTGGATATTGCGGCAACAGTCCCGGGAAACTGCGAGGGTGGGACGACAATTTCGTTTAATCCCTTGAGGCAAAACCAACGGCCTGGATTGGCGTTGAATCCTGCCAATCATATGTTGTACGTAGGATTTGGATCGCATGGCGATGTCGGCACTTATCACGGATGGGTGATGGCATACAACACGACCAACTTGACGGCGCCTGCGGGCGTCTTCAATACGACGCCAAACACGGTATCGGGCCAATCCTTTTGCCAGGGTGGAATCTGGATGTCGGGCGGCGCGCCCGCTATAGACCTGGCCAATAACGATTTGTATTTGATTACGGGTAACGGCGCATTTGACGGCACGACGGACTTCGGAGACAGCTACGTAAGGCTTAATCCTGCGCTGTCGACCGTCATGGACTACTTCACGCCTTTCAACCAGAGCACGTTGGCGCCGAATGACTTGGACGTTGGTTCGAGTGGAACGGCGCTACTGATCGATCAGACTGCCGGACCAAACCTGCACTTACTGATCGGCGCGAGCAAAGCGTCGGTTTTCTACGTGCTCAACCGAGACAACATGGGTAAGTTCACAGCCTCGGCAGATGGCTCCGCGGTCGTGCAGGAGTTTCCGCTGAACGGAGCTTCGTTCTCGACCCCCGGGTTCTGGAACAACCACGTGTATTTCTTTGGCACTTTGTTGCCAACCACGATCTTGATGCCTGGGGAGAGCTTCGCGTTTGATCCATCGGCAGGCAAGTTCAACACCACGGCGACGCAGCACACTCCGTCTATGTTTGGATTTGCGGGCGCGACGCCGTCCATTTCTGCCTCGTCTGCGAGCACGGACGGAATCGTGTGGGCCACCGATACGGGCGCGTTCGGAACAGGTGATACGGTGAGGGCGGCCGGCCCCGCAATCCTCCATGCATTCGACGCGAGCAACTTGTCGAAGGAGCTGTGGAACAGTTCGCAAGCCGCGGGAGGGCGAGACACGGCGGGAAATGCGGTGAAGTTTACCGTGCCTACCGTCGCAAACGGGAAGGTCTACATCGGCACGCGCGGAAATGACGACACAACGGGGAACGGCACTACGTTCGGCGAGATCGATGTTTACGGTCTGTTGCCGAACTGACGCCATAGACAACGAGGGACGAATCGGGCCGGTGCTTTGCCGCCGGCCCGATTTTCATTTGCGGACAGGAACTACATGCCTTCGTAGTTGGGGCCGCCACCACCTTCAGGAACTACCCAGTCGATGATCTGATAGGGGTCAGCGATGTCACAGGTTTTGCAATGGACGCAATTGGCGGCGTTGATCTTCAAGCGCACGCCGTCGTTCTCTTTCGCCATCTCGTAGACTGCAGCCGGACAGAAGTATTGGCAGGGATTGCCGTATTCGACCACGCATTTGGTGGCGCAGACGTTTAGGTCGTGGACGATCAGGTGGCAAGGTTGATCTTCTTCGTGGCGAGTGCCCGAATGATAGACGTCGGTGAGGCGATCAAAGGTGAGTTTTCCATCGCCCTTGAAGCGTTCGGGTGCGGGATGGCCGTCGATTTTGTGATAGTGCCGGTAGCCTGCTTCGACGCGCATGGGATCGATGAGCCCGCGGCCGCCGGTGACGAATTGCAAGGCGGTGTGGAAGAGGCCGCCGTAGAGCCCGTATTTGAACGATTGGTGAAAATTGCGGACGGCCCAGAGTTCTTTCTTGATGTAGCTTTGTTCGACTTTTTTGGGGAAGGCGCTGAGCGTTTTAGCCGAGGTGTCGCCAGCCTTCAGCGCGTCGAAAATGGTTTCGGCGGCGAGCATGCCACTTTTCATCGCCAAGTGGATGCCTTTGAGGCGCTGCGAATCAAGGAAGCTCCCGGCATCGCCGATGATCAAGCCTCCATTGACGTAGTTGCGCGGCATGGAATAGTAGCCGCCGGCGGGGAGTGATTTTGCGCCGTAACGGACGAGCTTGCCACCCTCGAGGATCTTTTTTAGGGCGGGATGCATTTTCCACTTCTGGAACGCTTCATGCGGATCAAATTGGGGGTTCGCATATTCGAGGCCGATGACCAGGCCAATAGAGACGCGATTGTTTACGAGGCCGTAGATCCAGCCGCCGCCATACATATCGGCGGCGACAGGCCAGCCTAGTGTGTGGGCTACGTAGCCGGGTTGGATGCGGCCGGGTTGCACCTCCCACAATTCTTTTATACCCAGGCTGTAGATCTGGGGGTTTACATTGTCGAGCTTGTTTTTGGCCACGAGTTGCTTCGTGAGCGACCCACGCGTGCCTTCGGCGAGGACCGTGACTTTGGCGCGGAGTTCGTAGCCCGGGGTGTAGTTGTCTTTGGGTTTGCCGTTCTTGTCCAGGCCCTTGTCTTCGGTGATTACGCCGGCGATGCCTTCGCCGTCATGAATGAGTTGGGCGCCGCCGAATTGAGTGAAGAGATTAACGCCGGCTTTTTCGACTAGGCCGCCGAGCCATTTCGTGATTTTGTTGAGAGAGATGACGTAGTTGCCTTGGTTCTGGAAGGGCGGCGGCGTAACGGGAAATCGGAACGAAGAGGCTTCGGTGAACAAGAGTGCTGCGTCGTCGGTGACTGGAGTGTCGAGTGGAGCGGTTTTCTCGAAATCGGGAACGAGTTCGCGCAGCGCTTTCGGATTCATGATCGCGCCGGAGAGTTGGTGGGCGCCGATTTCGCGTCCCTTCTCGAGGACGTAGATAGTTTCGGTGGACAGTTCAGGCTTGGCGCCGGCTTGGTTGTGCTTCTTGATGAGGTCGGCGAGACGGAGAGCGCAGGAGAGACCCGCCGGTCCTGCGCCAACGATCAGCACGTCGGCTTCAAGTTGTTCGCGCTGTACGGTCATGGGCGTTTCTACAATGTTAGCAAATCGCGATTCATCGGTCGCTCAGCGAAGGCTTCGCAAGTTCATGAGCACCTACAGTAGGAGCCGGAGAGAATCCAAGTAGCCGGGCGACGCACTGGAATCGCACGCCGTGGGGTTAGACATTCACGATCTCAGTGGCGTCGGCGGGGAGTTTCAGGCCCTTCGCAACGCATTCTTGACCGTCTTCCTCCGCGATACGGAATCGTTTCGTAGTTTTTGGGCCTCATGGCCTGCCGGCGAAAAAGTATACGCCCGTGTAACGACCCGTGGCGCAGCGTTAGCCTCGCTTGGCTTTTTCCAGTGCTTCGGTCAGGGCCGGCATGATTTCGAAGATGTCGCCGACGATGCCGTAGTCGGCGATTTCAAAAATCGGCGCGTTTTGGTCTTTGTTGATGGCTACGATGGTGCGGGCTCCTTTCATGCCGACCACGTGTTGGATGGCGCCGCTGATGCCCAGGGCCAAATAAAGCTTCGGGGCAACCGTTTGGCCGGAGCTGCCGATTTGGCGCTCCATGGGGAGCCAGCCTTCGTCGCAGATGGGGCGAGAGGCAGCGATTTCTCCGCCGAGAGCTTTGGCTAGGGCTTCGGCGATCGGAATATTCTCGGGGGCCTTGATGCCGCGGCCGACGGCAACGATAAGCGGGGCTTGTGTGAGGTCGACGGAGGATTTTGCTTCTTTAAAAAGGTCAAGCGGCTTGGTACGAATCCGGTCGGCGTCCAGCGTCACGGAAACAGCGTTGACTGGGGCTTTGCCCGACCGATGCGCGGCGACCAGATCAGAACGAAATGCTCCGGACTGGAACGAGGCAAACCACGGTGCGGAACTTTGGAAGGTGACGTCGGCGGAGGTTTTGCCTTGGAACATTTGGCGCACGAAAACGAGTTTACCGGATTCATTGCGGTAGCCAATGCAGTCGCCGATCATGCCCTTACCGAGCTGAGCGGCTAGGCTAGGGGCGAAGTCCCGAACCTGATAGGTGTGCGGGAACAGGATCAGTTCGGGCTTGGCGGATTCGATGACTTGCTTGAGGGCAGCGCAGTAGCCGTCGGGCGTGTAGGCTCCCAGTAAATCGTGTTCGACCAGGAGTACTTCGGCTAGATTTTTCGCGGCGAGCTCATTCGCTAAGGTGGCGACGTCTTTTCCAATCACGAGGCCGCTAACAGTGCTGGAGGTATCGGTCGCAATCTGTTGGGCTGCGGCGAGCGTTTCGAAGCTGGTATTGTTCCACTTGCCTTGGCGCTGTTCGGTGACGACCAGAATTTTCATGGTCAGATTACCCGCGCTTCGAACTTGAGCTTTTCGACCAGTTTGGCAGCAGCTTCTTTCGGCGTGCCTGTGAGAAATTCGGTCTTCTTTGTTTTCGTTGGAACGTAGATTTTTTCGACGCGCTGCGTTGGCTGAATGGAGACGCCGAGCGATTCAGGCGCGATCGTCGCAATTTCTTTTTTCTTGGCGGCCATGATGCCCTTGAGTGTGGCGTAGCGCACTTTGTTGATGCCGGATTGAATCGAGAGGATAGCGGGAAGGGGGCATTCGATATGCTGGAACCAGCCGGCTTCGAGTTCGCGCTTGAGGCGGAGTCTTCCGTCTTGGACTTCGATGGCCATGATGATCGTGGCGTGCGGAAGATCGAGCAGACCGGCTAGCAGGACACCCGTTTGACCGAAGCCATGGTCGTCGCTCTGGAGCCCGGTGAGGACAAGGTCGAATTTTTCCTTCCTGATCGCTGCGGAAAGATAAGTGGCTGAGCCCAGTGGATCGAGTTGCGCGAAATCATCGTTGGCAATGTGAATGGCGCGATCCGCGCCTTTCGCGAGCGCTTCCTTGATGGTTTGCTTCACGCGCTCCGGACCCATCGAAAGGACCGTCACCTCGCCGCCGTGCTTCTCTTTCAAGCGCAAGGCTTCTTCAAGGGCGTAGCTGTCCGGTTCGTTCATCTCGAAACCAATGTCGGATTCCTTGATCCAGTTTCCGGCCATGGCGAGCGGAGCGTCTTTCGCAGGGACTTGCTTAATACAGACAACAATATTCACGGCGTACCTCTCGAGTTCTACGGGTGGTTCACGTTCACTGGAAGTTTCGAAGCGCGCCGGAAACACCGTTGGGCTGAAGTCTAGCTTCGGCGCGCTGGGTTTGCCGGAGCTTACTCTAAACCCCGCCCTCGTAAGAGGGCGGCTACAGCGCGCTACAAAGCGATCGTGGTGCTATTTCCCTGCCCACCGTTTAAAAATCAACGCGGCGTTGGTGCCGCCGAAGCCAAACGAATTCGACAGCGCGTACTCGACTTCCGTCTTGCGGGCCACGTTTGGAACATAGTCGAGATCGCAATTTGGATCGGGCGTTTCCTGGTTGATGGTGGGTGGCACAATCTGGTCGCGCAATGCCAGTACGCAGATACCACCTTCGAGTCCGCCGGCGCCGCCGAGCAGGTGCCCGGTCATCGATTTCGTGGAGCTGACGGGCATTTTCTTGGCGCGGTCGCCGAAGACGCGCTTTACGGCAATGGTTTCGAGCGTGTCGCCGATTGGCGTTGATGTTCCGTGAGCGTTCACGTAGCTGATATCGTCCGGCGAGAGCTTCGCGTCTTTCAGCGCGGCGCGCATTACGCGGTAGGCGCCGTCGCCGTTCTCGGCGGGCTGCGTGATGTGATAGGCGTCGCCGGACATACCGTAGCCGACAATCTCCGCAAGAATCGGTGCGTTGCGTTTCTGTGCGTGTTCGAGCGACTCGAGGATGATGATGCCCGCGCCCTCGCCAACGACGAAGCCATCGCGTTGCGCATCAAACGGGCGACTGGCGTGCGCGGGATCATCGTTGCGGGTGGAAAGCGCTTTCATGGAAGCGAAGCCGCCTACGCCCATTGGCGTGATGGTGGCCTCGGTGCCGCCGCAAATCATCATTTCTGCCGCGCCGCGCTCGATGATTTTAAAGGAATCTCCGATGGCGTGCGCGGATGCTGAGCACGCCGTGGCAGTTGCGGAATTCGGGCCGCGCGCGCCGTATCGAATCGAAACGTGGCCGGAAGCGAGATTTACGATTGCGGAAGGGATAAAGAACGGCGAGATTTTCCCCGGGCCGCCTTGCACCAACTTCCAGTGCTCGCGCTCGATAATGTCGAAACCCCCGATGCCGGAGGAGATGTAGACGCCGACTTCGTCAAGGTCGGCTTCCGTTTCCTTGGTCCAGTTCGCCATCTTGACGGCGAAATCCGCGCCCGCCAGGGCGATCTGGATGAAACGACCCATTTTCTTGAGTTCTTTTTTTTCAATCCACTGGAAGGGGTCGAAATTCTTTACTTCACCAGCGATAGTGCAGTCGAAACCGGTGGTGTCAAAGAGTGTGATGTTTCCGATGCCGTTCTGGCCGGCAACCAGATTTTTCCAGCATTCGTCCGTGCCAATTCCCAGCGCGCAGACGAGTCCGACGCCCGTTACAACGACGCGGCGAGTCAAAGGTTCGTGCTCCCTGATGAGGTGGTAATACTCAGCGGATTCTTACTTCCCTTTGGAGTGTTTGTCGATATATTCGACGGCATCCTTCACCGTCGTCATCTTCTCAGCGTCTTCGTCCGGCACTTCGATCCCGAAAGCTTCCTCAAACGCCATCACCAATTCCACCTGGTCCAGCGAATCAGCGCCCAGGTCGTCAACAAAGGATGCCGTTGGTGTGACTTCCGCTTCGTCCACGCCGAGCTGCTCGACAATGATCTGTTTTACGCGCTCTTCAACGCTGGCCATTCCTATATCCTCCGCGATCTGCGTTCGTCGTGCTGGTTCGTGCTGAGTATGAGTTCTTGAAACCGCTCGGCCCTACGCTACCGCACACACCGTTCTGCCCTGTAAGTATAACCTGCCCATTCTAGTTACGCCCCACCGCAAGGTCAACTTCCGCGCCACAATCTTTAGCATCCGAGTGCTACTACGCTAAGTGCATACCGCCGTTCACGTTTAGCACATGGCCAGTGATGTAGCCGGCTTCATCGCTAGCAAGAAAGATGATCGCGGCAGCTACGTCGCGCGCCGAACCCATCCGCCCCAGCGGAATGCGCGTCTTCAGTTCCTGTTTTACTTTATCGGGCAAGACATCTGTCATAGACGTTTCAATGAAACCCGGCGCGACGGCGTTGACGGTGATGTTGCGCGACGCAATTTCAATGGCGACAGCCTTTGTCAGGCCGATCAGGCCCGCTTTGGCGGCAACATAGTTTGCTTGCCCGGCGTTGCCGGACTGCGCCACCACCGAACTGATATTGATGATTCGCCCCGCCCGCGCACGCATCATCGTTGAAAGGGCTTGCTGAATGCACAAATGCGCACCGGTCAAGTTCGTCTTGATGACCGCCTCCCAATCGTCTTGCTTCATGCGCATCGAGAGTCCATCGCGGGTGATGGCGGCATTGTTCACCAGGATGTCTAGGCGTCCGAACTTTTCTACTACGTGCTTGAAGCCGGCTTTCACCTGTTCGGCGTCGGCTACGTCCATCTTTACGGCTAGGGCGGCGCCGCCCGCTGCTTCGATTTCGCCGACTAGCGTGGCCAGCTTTTCTTCGTTTCGCGCGGCGACTGCGACCTTTGCGCCTGCCTGCACCAGTGCCAGCGCGGTCTCGCGGCCGATGCCTTGGGAGGCTCCGGTCACCAGCGCCACTTTGTCGTTCAAGCTGAACACTTAGATCCCTTCGTTTGCGCAACTTAGGTGAACTCAGACTGCTTGAAAAATTCAGTACGCGGGCACGGACAGGAGTGCTGGTGTTATCTTACGCCGCATCTTCGCGCGAATGGGCTAGCTTCTCCACCGTCGTCGCGAGACTTTTCTCGTCTTCGACGTTCAATGTGCCTACGGAGCGTTCGATTTGACGCAGTAATCCCGTCAGCACCCGCCCCGGCCCAACTTCAACAAACGTGTTCACGCCCTCGTCGATCAGCTCGCGTACGGACTCTTCCCAGCGCACCGGCATGGTCACCTGGCGAATCAGCGCGTCGCGTGCTTCGTCGCCGCTGGTCTCGGTGTCAGCGTCCACGTTGGTAACCAAAGGCACCCGCAGCGCTGAAAACTCCGTCTTGCGCAGATCCTTTTCCAACTTTTCCTGCGCGGGCATCATCAACGCACAATGAAAGGGAGCGGACACCGGCAAAATGACCGCTCGTTTTGCTCCCAGTTGCGACGCAATCTCTACGGCACGCTTCACCGCTTCCGCATGCCCGGAAATGACGGTCTGCTCCGGAGAATTGAGATTCGCAGGCGAGCATATTTGGCCTTCGGCTGCTCGCTTGCATGCGTCCACGACCACTGCGGGCGAGAGTCCCATGATGGCCGCCATCGCACCCTGGCCAGCAGGCACCGCTTCCTGCATATATTTGCCGCGCTTGCGCACGATTTGCACCGCGTCGGAAAACTTGAGCGAGCCCGCCGCCACCAGCGCCGAATACTCGCCGAGGCTGTGCCCGGCGACAAAGTCCGGCTTAATTCCCTGGTCTGCAAGAATCCGGTAAATCGCCACCGAGCAGGTCAGAATCGCCGGTTGCGTATTGGAGGTCTGCTTCAGATCTTCTTCCGATCCAGCGAAACACATCTGCGAAATCGAAAACCCGAGCGCTTTGTCAGCTTCGTCAAAAACAGCTCGCGCCGCCGGATACTTGTCCGCGAGTTCCTTGCCCATTCCCGGGTATTGCGACGCTTGCCCCGGAAACACAAATGCCGTTTTACCCATCGTAGTTCCTCTTCCCTGGTTCAATCGTCTGACTCTACGCGCGGGTCACGATGCGATCGGGATGCACGCCCGCGGTTGAGAGCCCTTGTTCAATCTTTTCGTTCATGCGCGCGCGCGCTAAACCGGCAGCAACGCGGATCGCATTCTTGACGGCGGCCGCATTTGACCGGCCGTGCCCGATCACGCACACGCCGCGTACTCCCAGCAGCGGCGCCCCACCGTACTCCGTGTAATCGATCTTCTTCTTCAACCCTTTGAACGCGCCTTGCGACAGCATCGCTCCAAACTGCGACACCAGCGAGCTCTTCAACGATTTCTTCAAAACCTCGAAAATCTGCAGCGCCAATCCCTCGCAAATCTTCAGCGCAATGTTCCCGACAAATCCATCGCATACAATAACGTCCACATCACCGGAAAACAGATCCCCGCCTTCCACATTGCCCACAAAATGAACCGGGCTCTTTTTCAAGCGGTTGTAGACTTCCCGTGTTAACTCATTGCCCTTAATCTCTTCCTCGCCCACCGACAACAACCCCACGCGAGGACGCCGGTGCCCAAACGTCGCGCGATAGTAAATCTCCCCCATCACCGCGAACTGCACGAGGTGTTCCGGCTTCGAGTCCACGTTCGCGCCAACATCCAGCAAAACGGAAACGCCGCCTTTGGCATTTGGGAATGGCGCCGCCAATGCGACACGATCCACCGATTCCAAAGTCCCCAGCAAAAATCGCGCTACGGTCATGACCGCGCCGGTGTTACCCGCACTCACCAAACCGTCGGCTTTCGTCTCTCGCACCAGCCGCGCCGCCACGTGCACCGAACTATCTTTTTTCCGGCGAAATGCCTGCGCCGGGTGATCATCCATGGTGATCACTTCGCTCGCCGCCACAACCTCGATCGGCAGGCTCGGCTCGGCGTGCTTCGCCAGTTCCGCACGAACCACATTCGGCTGCCCGACCAAGAGGATGCGGACGCCGAACTCGCGCGCAGCTAGCACACTCCCTTCAACTTCGGGGCGGGGAGCGTGGTCTCCGCCCATGGCATCAACCGCAATTGTGATCATGGGGGGCTTCGATCAGGCAATTCCGGAAAAAGTACCGGTAGAAAGGCTCTCGCTCAATCCGCTGCTACGAATTCGTCAGGCGGAGACGTCTTGAACCGCTTTGCCTTTGTAGTAGCCGCAATGCGGGCATACCTGGTGCGGCTGCTTCATTTCGTGGCAATTCGGGCATTTAGCCAGCGCGGGCTTGACCAGAAAATCATGCGCCCGTCGCGTGCTCGTTCGTCTCTTCGAATGCCGTCGTTTTGGATTAGGCATAGCAATATTCCTCGTTCCCGGGCCATCTTGGCCGGATTGTATGGGCTTTTGGCCCTGAAACCTATTGTTTTTTCAGCCAGTCCTGCTTCAGGCGCGCGAGGGGAGCCAATCGCGGGTCTGTCGAATGCGTCTCACAACGGCACTCTTCATGATTCAGGTTCGCACCACAATTCGGGCACAAACCCCGGCAGTCGCTGCGACAGATTACCTTCATAGGCAACGCCAGAAGTACTTGTTCTCGCAACACATCCGCCAGGAAGAGCCCTTCCCCTTCAAAAAAACCGATTTCCGCGTCGTCCTCTTTCAGCCGCGCTTCCTCCGGCTTTTCGCCTTTGGGCAAAGGGCTGTAAAAGAGGTCAAACGAGCGGTGAACCTCATCAACCACCGGCTCGAGACATCGAGCGCAAACCATCTCCACTTTCGTCTCGATTTCGCCCGCGACTCGAATCTGCCCTTCGAGCAGCTCCGCAGTCGCATTCACTTCCAGCGGATCAATCTGCTTCATTTCCGCTGTCTGGTAATCCATGCTGCCGGGCGCGTAACTCTTTCGAATGACCTGCTTGCGGACGGCTAGATCCTTGATGTCAAGGAACATGTCCTCAGCGCCTCCGGCGCGAACGCTCATGCCTTCTCATTATTGAGGTGGTTGACCGCCAAGTCAAGGAAGTGCAACATCTCTCGCATCATTCGATTGCCTGTGAATTAACGGGCGGCTACCGGCACCCTGCGGTCTCCATCTCGTAAAGCCTCAGCCGGGCTTCCCGGTTGCCGCGATCGGCTGCAGCCTTCATTAGGACCTTGGCTTGGTCGCAGTTTTTGTTGACGCCCTCACCGCGCGCAAAACGCTCCGCGAGCGACATTTCCGCCGAAACCGAGCCACCTTGCACCGCGCCCCACAAGGACTCGACGCTATCCCCTGCATTCCACGTCGGTTCGGACTTTTGCGGCAGACCTTGGCTTTCCAACACGGATTCCGGGCGGCCAACGGCGCTGCCAGCACCGGAGGAGGTGCTTGGGACTTCCGGGCGGCCCGCAGTCGCAAGTTCTTTGTCAGCCGGCAGACCAAGGTCGTCGATTTTCTGTGAGTGTACGTCCTTTTCCGCAGCGGGGTTCGTGGCCGAATTTTCCAGGCCGCCGTTGGCGGCGGTGGGCGGAATCGAGGAAGCTGGTTGTTTATCCGGCACCACGGAGGACGCTTTCGTCTTTCCTGCGAGCGTCTCCCCGAGCCAAATCAGCGTGGTCCCAACGTCGTGCTGGTACACAATAACGAGAGCCGCGAGAGCTACGAGGGTTGCCATCATGGCAATTCCTCGCCAGACGGCGGCAGACTTTTGATGAGGGGGGCCGAACGATTCATGGTCCCGGAATGGCGCCCGAAACCGCTCATCGTCCATGGGGCCGTAGTTGCCTGCTCGAACATTCAACCAGGGCGGTGGAGCTGGCGGGGGTTCCTCCTCCGCCACGCGAACACTGGCCGCCGGAGTTGTGCGTTCTTCGCCGCCAACCGCGCGCACCCGCTGTGCGCCCATCGCGCTCGAGCCCACAGCGGCCGGCACGAACCCCGGTTCAGCCGGTGCGTTGGTTTCATTCAGCCACAAGCGTATTTCCCGGTGCGCCTCCACGGGAAGATTCAAAAATCGTAACCCGCCCATGATTCCGGCCTCGTCGGCCCACACTACCTCTGCATCCCCCGCAATCCGCCGCCCGCCATTGATCTGGAACGCGAAACGCGTCTCGCCACATTTCACCGGTGTAATGGCCTGAAATCCGCAGCCCTCTTCCGAGAGATTCAACATCACGCCGCCGTTCTCGCGCCCCAACTCCAGGTACACGAGTTGCTGCGTACGTCGGCGTACGATCGTGCGTTTATCTTGTTTCATCGATTCCAAGTTAGATCTTCTGCCTCAACAACTGCACCAACCAAGCCAAGAGGGGACAGGGTTGCCTATCGGCGCAGCGGGCGCGTCCTCTAATTCTATCCGACCATGGCCCATTCTGGCATTCTCAATTTTATCTGCAGCAGGATCGAAATGGGGGTTTTTCGTCTCCTGTCTGTGGAAATCTATTCGCTTGGCCTCCAAGAATCAAATCTATTCCGTGCCTTCTCTAGCTATAGCCGGTCGAGGTGCCACCCGCTTTTCGAGAGTCTAACGGCCCACTGGCTTGGAATTCAATCACCTCCGAACCCTACAAGACATACGGTATTTCGTGGAGGTCGGTAGGGCATCCACCCTGTATGCCGGTTCGGTACAATGGACGCCGTGCGTGTCCAGTCCATCGCCATTCCAGAGGCTAGCACAAGCGCCCCATCCCACGAGCTCGCTTCCATTCGACGCTTGCGCCGCCGCGAACTGCCGCCCGCTACCGCTGCATTGGCTCGATTTCTGATCGGCAAAATCGTCGTTCGCGAGCTTCCGGCCGGCCGAATCATTGGGCGTATCGTCGAGACCGAAGCTTACCCTCCACGCGATCCTGCTGCTCACCACTTTCGTGGGCCGACGCCACGCAATCGCTCGCTGTTTCTACGGCGCGGCCATGCCTACGTCTACTTTACCTATGGCAATCACTTCATGCTCAACGTCAGCAGCGAAACTCCTGGTGTCGGCGGAGGAGTGCTGATCCGCGCGCTTGAACCCCTCGAGGGTATTGCCCAGATGGAGCGCCACCGAGGTACGACGGACCTCTTCGACCTGACGCGCGGTCCCGGCCGCCTGGCTTCCGCGCTTCAAATCGACCGTCGGGTCGACGGCGTCGATATGTGCGCACCTGGACCCCTATGGCTCGGGGTTCTCACCACTTTGCGCAATCCTTCCGCCGGAGAAAAGTCTTTGGCACGTCGATTAGGCATCAGCCCGCGCATTGGCATTACCCGCGCAGCCCGTCGCCTGCTTCGTTTCTACGAGCGCGGCAGCCGGTTCGTCAGTGGCGGCGCCCGTCTCCGCGCTTAGAGGGTGCCCGACACCGTCCGGGTCTCCTTTCCCACCCCGTAACCACCCGTAACCAAATGTCGACCTGACCCTTGGTACAGGGTTGCCAGCCGGGATGCCAGAGTATGATGGTGCCTGGTGAAGTCACGGACGGGGGTGCACGATGTCCGATAGCTGGAAAGAATGTGAAGGCCAGGTTATTGATGGGCAGTTTCCTTTGGTCCAACACCTGGGCGGCTCCGATCACAGCGTGGTGTTCTTGACCCAACGCGGCAAGAGCAGCCCCGAAAAAGCCGCGATCAAGTTCGTTCAAGCGGACCCCACGAATGCCGATCTCCAATTATCGCGCTGGAAGCAGGCGGCGCAAATTTCCCATCCTAATCTGATCAAGCTGTTTGAAACCGGCCGGTGCCATCTGGCCGGAATGGATCTGCTGTATGTCGTCATGGAATTCGCTCAGGAGAATCTCGCGCAATTCTTGCCGGAGCGCGCTCTCTCGCCCGCGGAGACACGCGACATGCTGGAGCCCTTTCTGGAGACCCTGACGCACTTGCATCGAAGAGGCTTCGTGCACGGGCGTATCAAACCCGGAAATATCTTGGCGATTGACGATCAACTGAAACTTTCCAGCGATTCCCTATCGGGCGTCGGCGAATCTCAAGGCCTTGTCGAGAAGCCGGACGTTTACACCGCGCCGGAATCCACCGGCGGCGCAGTTTCTCCCGCGGGAGACGTCTGGTCGCTTGGTGTGACGGTGGTTGAGACATTGACACAACGCGTGCCAGACCAGAACGAACAGCGGGACCTGCAGGTCTCCGACTCCGTACCACAGCCGTTCCTGGATATCGCGCGGCACAGTCTGCGCCGCAATCCACAGAGCCGATGGACCGTTGCGGAAATCTCTGCTCGGCTCAATCCGCCCGCGATTCCACCCACACCGAGAGTCGCCGCGCCCGCCATACCCGATCCGATCACACCCGCTCCGCCTAAGCCGTCGGCGGTTGCGACGTCCCCGGTCGTGACCGACGCTAAGACCGCTAAACCAGCGAAGCCTGTTGGCAGCATCGACCCGCTATCGGTTCCGCTCTCGAGTGTTCCGCCGCTGCTGCCCTCCAAACAACAAGCTCTGGAACATCAAATGGTCACCGGTCGAAGCGCGCCATACCGTTCGTATTACATCGTTATTGCCGTCCTGGTCGCGCTGACGCTCGGTGCGATGCTGGCCATTCCGCGACTGCGCGACCGTCAGAGCGAACCGGATAAGTCCGCACTGACGCAGCCCGCAGTGCAGCCTGAGACGTCGCCGGCAGGATCCCAGCCACAGCCACAATCTACAGAGAAACAAGCCACCTCGGCGCCGGACCGAACAAAACAAGAGCTTGCGCAGCGCTCGGCGGTTCAACCTGCGCAAAGCTCGTCAGCGAACTCGATGAAGGCAGCCAGCGAGAAACAGTTCGTCAAGAAGGAGCTTCTGGCCAATTCTCAGCCACCGGCGCCTCCCTCACCCGCGCCTGTTCAACCCCACCCAGTTTCCGCAACTCCTTCGGCGCCAGCATCGGTTCCGGCAGGCGCTGTGACCCAGGGCGAAGTGATCAACCAAATCCTGCCAGAGGTTTCGGCCAGATCCAGAAGCACTATTCATGGCACCGTGCGCGTGGTTGTAAAGGTTCACGTGGACGCGTCGGGCACGGTGACCGACGCCGAACCAGCTTCCACTCCCAGCAAGTTTTTCGGCGACGCAGCTGTCCAAGCCGCCAAGCGCTGGGATTTCGCTCCCGCAAAGATCGCCGACCAGCGCGTTGCGAGCGTGTGGCTGTTGCGCTTTGACTTCACACAAACAGACACAAGAGTTTTGCCCTCGCAAACTACGCCCTGACACCGGGCAATTCCGCGCTTTAGCCATCCCGCCCTGTTAACGCGGGACCCGACGCTGCTGGCGCGTCGTCCGGACCGATGAATACCCTCCGAGTACGCTGGGCGCCGCGCTCACGCATTCACTCCTGCTTACTCCAGGTGCTACCATGCTTTACCCAGCACTCAGGAGAGAAAAACATGCGCTGGACACCCGGTGGTGAAAGCCAGGACATCGAAGATCGCCGCGACGATTCTGGCGGAGGTGGAGGATTTCAGTTCGGCGGGATGCACATCGGTATCGGCGGGGCACTTGTCCTGCTCGTGCTGAGCATCATCTTCCGGCAGAATTTCTTCGCGCTTCTCGGCGGCGGCAGCGGCCCCGGGCCGGCAACCATCAGCCAGCCGAGCCCCGCCCGCGACGCTTCCGAAAAACCTCTGGTGCAGTTCGTTTCATTCGTCCTGGACGACACGCAGAACACCTGGACGCAAATCCTCCCACAGCAAACCGGCCGCCAGTATCACCATGCAAAGCTCGTATTGTTTCGCGACTATACGCAATCGGCATGCGGTGGCGCAGAATCGGCCACCGGCCCTTTCTATTGTCCCGGCGACGAACGAGTCTACATCGATCTGGGTTTTTACGACGAGCTGAAGCGGCGCTTCGGGGCCCCTGGGGAATTTGCGCAAGCCTATGTCCTGGCCCACGAGATCGGGCACCACGTTCAGAATATTCTTGGCATCGAGCGAAAAGCACAGCAAGGCAGCATGCGCGGCGCAAGTTCTTCTTCGGTCCGCCTGGAACTCCAAGCCGATTGTTTCGCAGGCATCTGGGCGCATTCGACGCAGCAGCGCGGCTTGCTCGAGAAGGGCGACGTCGAGTCTGCGCTCGGAGCCGCAGCGGCAGTCGGCGACGACCGGCTGCAGAAAATGTCGACAGGCCATGTCTCGCCCGACTCTTTTACCCACGGCACATCACAGCAGCGCATGTCCTGGTTCAGCAAAGGACTGGATACCGGCTCAATCGAAGCGTGCAACACCTTCCGCGAGCAGTAATCGAGGATTTTCTAGATTGCGAAGGAAAAGAAATTAGGAGAACTGCGTCGACGAAATCTTAGGCGCCAGCGTTGTTGCCGGAAAAAAGCGGCAAGCGGAACTCAGGGTAGATACGAGCATGGCTTTCATAACCAGTAGCGTCGTCAACTCCTCGCGCAGATTGACAGCGGTCACAATCGCGTAAGTGATTGCGAACCATTGCGTAGGATTTCGCAAACTTTGCTTGCAGGCACCGGAGCTCATTATCGATTCCCTTTCCACGGAGTCCAAAATCCGAAATCTCAGCGCGTCGTTCGTTCCACTGTTTCCGAGCGGTCTCGCACTCTGCGAACAGTGCGTCGTAGGTCTCGCAAACCGCGTTTTCCACTGTCATCGATCTCACGGCATATCCTCTGCAAGCGGCCCCGAACCGCGGGCATTTCCGGCCTGGGAGCGACGCTCGCCTAGAGTGCAAATCGCATGCCATAGCGGCCAGAAACCGTAACTCGTGGGTTTTGCGTGTCTTGGAGGCAAGCACCGGGCAGCGAAGCACCTCTAGGCAGACCCGGGATGATTATTTCTTGCACTCGCTTCGTACGATTTTTCTAAGGACTTCGCGGTAGGAGTTTTTTGAAAGAAGCGCACCGGAAGATCGAGCCGAAATGGAAATTAAGCCTTAGGGCTTTTTCGCACCGCCGCCGTCAGCACGGAGTTCGGTGCGGCCGGACCCTGGTACGCCAAGCCCGCGACTCTGCCCCATCGCCTTCTGCGCCGCGGCCGCCTTCTCCTTATCCACCCAGGCGTCCTGGGTCACCATCGTCGTTTGTGTCGGCAGCGCCACAGCCCCGCCGGTACGCTCCAGCGTCTCCATCACTTGCAGCAGCAGGTCTTCTTGTGCCGCCAGAAACGCCCCGTAGTCGCGCTCCAGAATGTACGCATAGAGTTCCACTTCTATCGCATTCTCACCAAAGCGCATCACCCGCACGCGTGCCGTCGAATCCTCCACTTTCGCACACTGGACCAGCGCTTCGCGCACTTGCGCAAGGACGTAGCGCAAATGATCGGGCGACAGGTCGTATCGCAAACGCAGTGTTTGTTTGCACAGAATCTTGTCGCGGTAGCGATAATTCTCGAGAGTGGCCGTCGCGACGGTGCCGTTCGGAATCGACACGATCGTGCGGTCCTCGGTGCGGATTTTCGTGGACCGCAGACCAATGTCCTCCACGGTGCCCGCGCGATCGCCAATTTTGCAGGAGTCCCCCACGACAATAGCCTTGTCGGTTAGGATCGAAATGCCGCCTAGCAAATTTTCGAATGTCTTCTGCGCGCCGAGGCCGATCGCCAAGCCGCCGATGCCAAGACCGGCCAGCGCCGCGGTGACGTTCACATCCAGCCAGCTCAGAACGATCAAGCTGATCGCGACAAAAATCACAACATCCAGAACCCGCCGCGTCAGCGAAACCAGCGAGCGTTCCGCCAGTCGCCCCCTCTCGGTCAGCCTTAACGCAATTCCTCGGAATATCCAGTGGGTCACCTGCAAGACCGCCCAGTACACCGCGAACGCCAGCAAGATCAGGATGATGCGCCGATAATATTGGCGATACAGCAGTGAGGTCCCGATCTCGGCCACGAAGCTGTAGTGAATGATCACCGCCAGCAGCATTGCACCTGGCCCAAAGCGCCGAAGCGGCTGTGGCGGAAGCGGAGCCAGCCCCCGAAGGCGTCGCGCCAGCTGCCAGACTGTGCGTCCGGCAAACGTTAGAGCCCAGCCCAGTGCCATCGCGATGGGCGCGAGCAGAATGATTGCAATCCATTGCCAAGCCGGCATTCCTAACGGACGGTACTTGACCAGATACGTCGGCAGACTTTTTTCCAACCGAGGAAACCGCAGGGAGTCGTAAACCTCCGGCACCTGATCGAGTGTTTGCCTCGAGATAAACCAGAGTTTTATGCCGTGCGAATCCTGGAGACGAATCAGCGTAATGGGAAACGATTCGCTCAGCCCGCGTGTTCCGCCGACCTTGATCTGATCTCGCGGCTGCTGATCGTCGCCCCGCCCGTCAGGATCGTTGCTGATCGATCCGAGAGCGGACGCCGGAAATCTCGCGTTCAACACCGTGAACAGCTGCGTCGCAAGTTCCTGCTCTTCCGCTGTAGTTCCCCGGTGACCCTTCGGCAGCGGCTGAAAATATTCGATCGCTCGTTCGCTTTCGTCTTGCGCTGCGCGCACAAATCCAACCAGCGTTCCTCGCGGTGTATCGCGCCCAAGTGGATCAGCCGGACTGGCGGGCTGCGGGGCCGCTGCAGGCTTTGTTGCAGACGGGAAAGACGGTAATTGCCCGAACGCGAATCCCGCGTTCGCCAAGCTAACAAGGAACAGAACGAGCATCCGTGCCGGAGCCGCAGAAAACGATCTTGCCAGAGCCTTTAACACGGTAACTTCCTCAGAACAATCCGGATCGCATTCGAGCGAGCCTCAACATTGTACCTAGCCCGACCGCCTTGCGGAAAATTCGTCTCTTCAATCCCGCCGACTCTTCCTAAGCGGATGCGTCGGCTGCGTCTGTGCCCGAGCCGAAATGCTGGCGATGTTGTCGAAGCAAAAATTGATCCGTCATCCCCGCAATGTAATCGCAGACAACCACGTGCCGGGGGTCGGCGCGCGCAAGCTCTTCGTGTGGTTCCGGCATCGACCCCGGCGAAGCCAAGTAGTACCGGAAAAGCTCTTCCAGGCAGCGCACCGATCGATCGCGATCCTCGGTGATCTCGGGCCGGTCGTAAATATTCGCAAACAAGAATCGTTTGAGTTCCGCATTGCGTGCCGCAAACGTCTCGCTAAACCCCGCGATACGTTTCGGTAGTCGTCGGACATCCTCGACCGTAGCGATCCCGGACTCTCTCACCCGCTGATTCGTCGTTTCGATCAAGTTGGTGACCAATTGATCCAGCACCTGCTTGAGCGCTTCATTGAATTTAAGTTTTTCGCGTGCGGACGGATAGCTCGCTTCCACCTTGGCGTATGCCTCCCCAAAAATTGGCACCTTCTCGCACAAGGCATCCAGGTCGAGAAGCTCCGCTTCGCGCGCGTCATCGAGGTCCGCTGTGTTGTACGCGCTCTCATCGACACAATCGATCAGTTGCGCCTCCAGCGGCGGCCGCAAATCCAGAAGGTATTCGGCAAACTGAGGAAACGCTTTCGCGGTATATTCCCGCGAGTGCTTGATGATGCCCTCGCGGACTTCGAACGTAAGATTCAGCCCCGGAAACTCCGGATAGCGCTGCTCGAACTGCTCCACGATGCGAAGCGCATGCCGATTGTGATTAAAACTCCCGCCGTGCACCCGCATCAGCTCATCCAACTTCCGTTCGCCGGCGTGACCGAATGGCGGATGCCCGATATCGTGGACCAGCGCAAGCGCCTCGACCAGTTCCGCATTCAAACCAAGCGCTGAGGCCACGGTGCGAGCGATTTGCGACACTTCGATGGTGTGCGTCAGCCGGTTGCGGAAGTGATCGGAGAAACGCGTGGTGAAGACCTGCGTCTTGGCTTCTAGACGCCGAAACGCGCGCGCGTGCACGATGCGGTCGCGGTCGCGTGCGTATTCGCTGCGGTAACGGTGCAGAGGTTCGGGATAGCGGCGGCCACGCGACTCATTCGCGTGCATGGCCCAGGCCGCAAGTGTGAAACCTGATTCGATGGGCCGCTCCGTGGATTATTGCCGCGCGAACAGCAACCTGGCGGCTTAGGATTTCGGCGCGAGTGTATCCAGTCCGCGGTCCGCTTGTTCCGAAATAGCCGACTCTGGGAATTCTTTCTTCACCTGCTGGTACACGTTCGCGGCTTCCTTCGGATTGCTTTGGCGCAGCGCCGCCGCTAACTCCAACATCGCAAGCGGCCGCGGAACGAATACCGAGGGCTTGTCGGCCAGAGCGCGAAATATCTTGACGGCGTCATCGGTCTTCCCCGTCCGCGCATAGATCACACCGGTTTGATATTCCGCCATACTCGAGAGTTCCTTGTCGCTGCCGGATCTAATCTTTTTCAGTTGTTCCAAAGCTTGATTTTGCCGGTCGAGATCTTCCAGACACAGCGCAGCGTAGTAACGTGCCAGCCGGCCCGGGTTCGTGTTTGGATATTTGTCGGCGACGGCCGAAAATTTCAGCTCGGCATCGTTGGAACGCGCCGCTTCGTCAGGATAACTTGCTTCGCCCGGCTCCGCGGGCTCGGACGCCCCGATATGGCCCGAGTATGCCTTCATCGCGGTGTCGAACGCCGCGGACGCCGCCGCCGTTTGCCGGTCCGTGTAGACACTCCACGCGCCGTATACCGCCACCACCACCAGCACGACCAAAAGCACAATTAAGGTCACCCGCTTGTGCGAAAAAACCGCTTCTGCGCTGTGTTCAATAGCGTCGTGGATTCGGTCCTGCTTCAACTCTTTGCGCGAAATGTGCTCGGCCAAAGCGTGCTCTCCTGTCTGACTCCGAACCTAAGATCGTAGCATATCGCAAACGGATCTAACCGTCGTGGCAGTTCCGATAGAGGGGCCGCGTTCTCATCACCCGCAGCTTATAAGGAACTGGGGCGCCTTCGCCGTTATAACGACCTACCACCCGCCACCCTCCGCATTGCAGTTACCGTTGCAGCAAGCCCGCCAGCGCACGCGATCCAGACCCTCACAAACGTGTTAATTTCAACACATGCAAGCCGCCTGCACTCACTGCGGCACCCAGCACGTGCTGAAAGACTCGGACGTGGGCGCCCATCCCAAGGTCCAATTTCACTGCGCCAAATGCGGCATGAAGACCGTCGTGGACACCAGGCGCCATCCTAATGCGACGATGGTCATCTCGCCTCTGCCTTCATTTGCGCGCGGCGATGGCTCCGGCTCCAGCAACAATTTTCTGCAGCAGGACGACGCTGCCAAGCTTCCCGCGACACAAAACGTGATCCTGACCATTGTTTCCGGCCCCGGCAAAGGCACCACCCACACGCTACCGAAGCCGCGCGTCGTAGTCGGCCGCGAAGGTGCCGACATCGCACTACAAGACCCCGAAGTTTCGCGGCATCATTGCATCATCGAAGTGCGCGACTCCTACGTCAATTTGCGCGATTTGGATTCCACCAACGGCACCTTCTACGAGGAAGAACGCGTGCGCGCCGCCATGCTCGTAAACGACGCCGAATTCCGCATCGGCGAAACCCTCCTGCGCGTCAGTTTCACGCCTAAGTGACGCCCCTTGCACCAGCCTGACCACAACGATTGTGAGATACTGACGCGAACTCCACACTTTCCCCCTTATACGCGATGAACCGCATCTCCGCCTGCATCATCACACTCAACGAAGAAGAAAATCTCTCGCGCGCCCTGGGTTCCCTCGCCGGAGTCGCCGACGAAATTGTCGTGGTGGACGCAGGAAGTACTGACCGCACCGAGGAGATCGCGCGCCAACATGGCGCGACCTTTTTCCCTCGCGCGTGGACCAACTACGCAGAGCAGAAGAATTTTGCCGCCGAGCGCGCATCCCATGAATGGATTTTCTCCATGGATGCGGACGAAGAGGTGAGCAGCGTGCTCCATACCTCTCTGCTGGACTGGAAGACCCACAAACCCGAATGCGAAGTCTTCGAACTGTCGCGCAGAACCTGGTATTTGGGCGCATGGATCAGGCATTCCGGTTGGTATCCCGATTTCCAGCGCCGGCTTTACCGCCGCGGATCGGCGCAATTTTCTGGAATCATTCACGAATCGCTACGGTTTGACGGCAAGCCTGGCCGCTTGACCGGCGACCTGCTGCACTACACCGTTCGTTCCTTCCCAGAGCACGAAACCAATGTCGAACGTTACTCAACGCTTGCTGCGCAGCAGCTGTTTGCGCAGGGCAAGCGTAGTTGGCGACCCGCCATGTGGTTTGCCACGCCGTGGAGTTGGTTTCAGAACTTTGTGCTGCGGGGCGGCTTTCTGGACGGTTATCGCGGCGCGCTGATTTCCCAAATGGCCGCGCGGTCGGTCCGCTTGAAGTATGCCAAGCTAGGGAAGCTGATCGCGTCAAAGCGCCATCTGGGAGCCGCTAATTCGTGAAGATTTTGGTCGTGGACTTGGACACCGAATGGCGCGGCGGGCAAAATCAGGCGCTCCTGATGTTGGAGGGCTTCCAGGCGCGCAATCACCATGCGGAGTTGGTTTCGCCGGACGGTTCCGCGCTGGGCGATCGTGCACAGGCCAGAGGTATCCGTGTCCACCGTGTCTCCCCTCACCTCTCCAGGATTTCGGCGGCCCTCAAGATTTCCGCGCTCATAAAAGCCGGCCAGTTCGACATCGTTCATGCCAATGAAGCCCATGCGGTCACTGCGACTTGGCTCGCTCGAACTCATCGGCGTGTGCCTCTCGTAATCTCACGCCGCGTCGGCTATCCCATCCGCAAAAGCGCCCTCGCGCTCTCGCGTTATCAAGCCGCCGCGCGCATCCTTCCCATCTCGGGCTGGGTCGCCGAGGGTGTCGCCGCTTCAGGCATCGACCGCGAAAAGATGACCGTCGTGTACGAAGGCGTCGAAATTCCTCGTCTCCCGCCAAACGACGTAAGGCGTGAAGCTCGCCTTCTATGGGGTGTTACCGATGACTCTCCGCTGCTCGGCTGTGTCGGCGTCCTTCTGCCGGAAAAGGGACAAGACCAGCTGGTCCGCGTGCTCGCAAGTCTTCGAAGCGAATTTCCTCAAGCCAGACTGCTTCTCGCAGGCGACGGCCCAGACCGATCCAGGCTCGAGGGTCTGGCCAAGCAGTTAGGGGTTCACAACGCCGTAATTTTTGCCGGCTTCGTAACCGCGATGGAACCTGTCTATAGCGCCCTGGACGTTTTCCTATTCCCATCGCGCTTCGAAGGCCTTGGCACCTCACTTCTCGCCGCCATGAGCTACGGTGTACCATCCGTAGCATTCTCGGCATGCGCGTTCGGTGAAATCATCGAACACGGCAAGAGCGGCCTCCTGGCCGAACTCGGAAACGAAACCTCCCTGCTCAACGCCGCCGCAACCCTCCTGCGCAATCCACCCATAGCCAAACAAATCGCCGAAACCGCCCGCACCCGCATCCAGAACAAATTCTCCGCTGCAAAAATGGTCGACGAAATGCTCCGCGTCTACGAATCCCTCAGCCAAAAAAGTCCCCAAGCCCCCCGCGCGTAAGCCAATCTTTATGGACTCCTGGAAAAGAAGAAGAGCCGGACTACTGGGGTGAATCCCAAACTTCGGATGCAATGATTCATTGCCCCGTCCCACGAATCCCTCAAAATCCGTCTCCAGAAAAGAATGAAGCGCCGTGCGGCCTTCTCTTCCGCGCGGCGCTTCAACTCCTATTGTTTTGTTTGCACCAGTTATTTGTCTTCCGTTCCAGGCGTTCCCCTCCTATCCGCCCTGCCGTTGGGCCGAGCTTGTTTTGATTGAACAACCCATCGCCCTGCCGGATCGAGAAACTCCACGCCAACCGCATAGCCGTCGCCATGCAGTGGTTGGCAGTAAGCCACCCGAGCCAGGGAGCGAAACTCTCCGGTGCGCAAAACAAGGGTTAGCGGTTCCCCTTTTTCCCATCGGCGCGCGCTCACCACCCGCGCGCCTCGCGCACTCACATTCTCTGTAAACGTCGATTCCGCGCCCGGCGTCTGCCGGTGTCCGTCCAGCACCACGGGGATTTCCATCGGGATGCGGCGTTCGGCGCGGTGAAACGTGAAAGTCGTTCTGAGAGGCATGCTCTTCATTCCTCACAGGCACGCTGCGATGCGCGTGAGATTTTGAATGCTGCCGCCACGGTTCTTCATGCCGTACAGCGCGCGGTCCGCGGCCCCTAGAAGTTGTTCTGGCGTGTCTCCGTCTTCTGGAAACGAGGCCACTCCGGCGCTTACGGAAAGCGCTGGCCGCTCAGGCTCTGCGGCAAGGCGTTCCCGGATGCGCGCTACAACGCGCGCGGCCACGTCTCGTCCGGCTTCTGGCAGAACGAGCGCGAATTCATCTCCCCCGTAACGCGCGGGAGTGTCGATGGCACGGGAATGGTTCGAAAGGACTTTGCCGAGTCTCACCAGCGCGCGGCTGCCCGTGAGATGGCCAAACTGGTCGTTGATGGCCTTGAGACCATCCATGTCCAGAAGGATCACGCTGAACCCGCGCTGCGTGCGGCGCGAGCGGTCCAGCTCGGTTTCCAGGACATTGATGAGCCGGCGGTAGTTCGCCAAGCCAGTAAGCGAATCGCTGACCGCCATCGAGCGAACTTGTTCGAACAAGCGCGCCTGTTCCAGCAGTGCACCACCGAGAACAACGACGTAGCTCGCGGTCTTGCACAATTCCGCAACGAAAAACGGCCCATCAAAAATGTGGCGAGATAATGCGGCCGCCGCGTGGCAGACAACGTTCAGAGACGCAACGCCAAACAGCGAATATTCATACAGACTCGCAGGGTTCTTGCTGCGCTTGTCCCGGTCCAGGCGCTGCCGGAAGCAGATCGCTGCGGCCAGGAATAACACTCCTGGGAGCAAGTCCCACGGACGCGACAAAATCCATGCCGCATGAGAAAACGGTGCAGCCGGAGCCGCAAGGAACGCCGCGCTGGTGAGGTACGCAGCCAGCAAAACCACCAGCAGCGCGCCCGCAGTCTCCCGGCTCGGTTGCCGCGCCGTCGGCATGTAGCGCTCAACGCCAATCGCGGCCAGCAGCATCACCGCCAGCAGTACGCGGCTCACCATCCAGCCCATCGGCACCGTCGTAGGCGCCGCGTGGCCTGCCTGCATATGCGCGTTCAGCGCGAAATATCCGACTGTCTCGATGATCCCCGACAGAACAAAGCCAAAAGCCAGAATCAGTGCTATGCGGTCGTGCGTTCCCCGGAAACGCACCAAAGCGTTGGCCGCGTAACAAAAGCTGATCAGCGTTCCGCCAATCTCGAGGTAAAGGTAAGTTTGCGGGCTGCCGGTGATCCCGGCATAGCGCAAATAGAAGATGAACCCAAAAAAGGCCGCCAACAGCGCAATATAGGCGGCGATCCTCCACCGGGATGCACCCTTATTGGGCACAATGCCGGCGCGGCGGTTCGCACCTGCGTTTGCCGCAAGTCGCGAAAACCGCAGAAACCCGGTGATCTTACCCCAACGCCCCACGAAATCCCCCAAATGCCGAAGAAAGCCTGCGAACCCCGATAAATGCACGTCGGTGTCCCTTCTGGTGGGAAACTGGTGATCTGTAAACTGCTGATATGTATTGACTTATAGGAGGAGTAACTTGGAGCACACGGCCGTATTGGACCGCCGAGACACTGGCAACGCACGGAATCCCCGTAGTATGTCGTGCTATCTAATTCATTTTTGGACACTTATTAGATAAAGCGGGTTTGTGGGAGTGAGACGTGGCCAATTCTCACAATGAGATGTGTCTCACACCGTATTGGGAATCTCTAACCCAAGTCCCTGGTGGCGACGATCGTACCCCGCAGCCTTCGGTCTTCGGACCTGGGATTCCGTCGGCCAACGCCAACGCTTCCTCGCCGTGCTAGAGCTTTGGCTTTGGAGCGGGCAGTTCGCGGGCGGCTACCGTGTCGGCAAAACCGCACGCTTTGTGGGACCCGTCACAGAAAGGCTTGTTGGCGGAGTGCCCGCAGCGGCAGAGGCCGATGGTGGTACGGCCCGCGAGGCCAAAAGCGCGTCCCTCGGGATCGACAATTTCGAAGTCCCCTTCAACGCGAATCGAACCATTGTGGTTCACGATGATCTTGGTTGCCGCCATCTTTTCTCCCGGAAAAAAATTGCGAAGTGAATTTCGATCATACAGCACTTATAGCGACAGGTTTTCAGACCGGCCAACGTAGTTCCCTAAACTGGTCGGGCAGGAGATTGGTTGGACCGATCTAAAGATCGGCTCATGCCAGCTCAATACTTCGGCACGGTTGGGTCGACTTCGTCGGACCAAGCCAGGATTCCGCCTTTGAGGTTGAGAATTTTTCGGAAGCCGGCTTTACGCAGAAAGTCAACGGCCTCGGCGGAACGCTTGCCGCTCCGGCAATGCGCTACGATCTCTCTCGAAGAGTCGAGTTCATGCACGCGCCGCGGCAATTCGCCCAGCGGAATCAAGTGTCCGTTGAGATTGCAAATCTGGTATTCGTGCGGTTCGCGCACGTCGAGAATATATAGATCATCGCCGCGATCCAGTCTGGCTTTCAGTTCCTTCGGGGCAATCTCCGGAACCTGCACGTTGGGACCGGGCGCTTCTTCGCCGCGCACGCCGCAGAATTCGTAATAGTCGATCAGCTTGTTGATGGTGCGATGCTCGCCGCACATCGGGCAATTTGGATTCTTGCGCAGCTTTAGTTCCCGGAATTTCATACCCAGAGCATCGAACAGCAGCAACCGGCCCACGAGACTGTCACCGCGGCCCAGAATCAGCTTGATCGTCTCCATGGCCTGAATCGAGCCAACAATACCCGGCAAAACTCCGAGGACGCCGCCCTCGGCGCACGAAGGCACAAGTCCGGGCGGAGGCGGCTCGGGATAGAGGCAGCGGTAGCACGGACCATCGGGCATGCCGAATACGGTGATCTGCCCCTCGAACCGGAAAATGGAACCGTAAACGTTGGGCTTGCCCAGCAGAATGCAGGCGTCGTTCACGAGGTAGCGCGTGGGGAAATTGTCGGTCCCATCCACGATGATGTCGAAGTCCTTGAACAATTCCAGCGCGTTGGCACTGGTCAATTGCGTCTCAAACGCCGCAATCTGAATGTCCGGATTCAAATCCGAAAGCCGCGCGCGGGCGGCCTGCGCCTTGGACTTGCCGACATCTGCGGTGCCAAACGCAATCTGCCGCTGCAGATTCGTGAAATCCACAACATCGAAATCCACCAGTCCGAGCCGCCCCACGCCTGCGGCGGCGAGATACAACCCCAGCGGCGCGCCAAGTCCACCCGTGCCGATGAGCAGGACCTTGGAGTTCTTGAGCTTGAGCTGACCCTCCATGCCGACCTCCGGCATGATGAGGTGCCGGCTGTAACGCAGGATCTCTTCTTTAGAGAGGCTGGTTGCGGGTGCTGCGGCGGGTGATGCTGTCAATGGCTGTACTTTTGTCGACATAACGAGTTCCTCAAAATAGTTGATCGCGTTTCTATTAGATGAACCACGGTATCACGGGATGCAGAGGTGCGTGCAGGGCGGGGATCAACAACAAGCGCGGGAGGCTGTGACCGGCGGGGAGCCACCGGCGATGGAAGGAACGATGCTGATGGTGTCGCCATCTTTGGTCGGAGTATTTTCTTCTGCCAGATAACGAATGTCTTCGTCGTTAACGTAGACGTTGACGAAGCTGCGGAGTTTGCCGTCTTCGGTGAACAGATGCTTGCGCAAGTCGCCGAATTGCGTGGTTAGATGACCTAACGCCTCGCCTACCGTTGCAGCGGTGAACTCGGCGGAATCACGCTTGCCGGCGTAGACGCGCAGCGGGGTTGGAATCATTACTTTTACCGCCATTTAATTCTCCTCACGAGAGTCTAAGCAAAAACCTGGCAACAAGCCAGCTTCGCCCCCATTCCGTGATGCGCGGTGCGAAGTTCTTCGTCGCGCCTAATCTCCGACATCTCGGTGTTTGAGGCGCAGCCGCGCTGCGCTCCTACAACGAGTGCGCTTCGCGTTTTCACGCTTTGGCACTTTCGCCAGTTTCCAAATCTTCGCGGGTGAATCGCGAGCGATCGTCGGTTAGGCGCCAGGAGGTCATGTCCTGGGGCTTGCCGTTGGCAACGCTGACGATGATGTAGCTGTACCACGGCCAGGCGTGGTCCTGATCGTACTGGCTTGGTGCCGCCGGATGATCGGGATGGGAATGATACCACCCAACCACGTCGATGCCCTTTTCACGCGCGGCCTTTTCCGCGTCCCGCACGTCGTCGGAGGTAACCGAAAAGCGATTTCGCGGAGAGTCGTCGCGACGATTGACCAGGGGATACAAAGCTAAAATTTCGCGTGAGGGCAGTTTGGCAACGTCCGGGGAGGAAGTTGCTCCGGGATCGGGATCGCGCCCCAACAGTGCGCCACAGCATTCGTGGGGATAGGTTTCCGCGCCGTGTTCGCGAATTTTCTGTGCTACGTCAGAACTGAGAGTGGTGGCCATGGCTAAGACTCTTCCCAAAAACGTTCGGTGAGATATTTTGCGGCGGAATCAGCGAATACCGTGACAATGACGGCGTGCTGATCGCGCGGAATTTTCTTTGCCACGTAGAAGCAGCCAAGCAGCGCCGCCGCCGCGCTGGGACTGACGAGCAAACCCTCTTCCCGCGCGATCTTTTTCACCAGTCCATAGGATTCTTCGGTACCTACTTCGAGGTTCTCGTCGGCCAGCGTGTTGTCATAGATCGACGGGCGAATCGCCGTTTCCATGTGCTTCCAACCTTCGAGCCCGTGGAAGGGAGCATCGGGCTGCAAACTGATGCAGCGAACCGCGGGATTTAGTTCTCTGAGCCGGCGCGTGACGCCAACGAAGGTTCCGCTGGTGCCGAGCCCGGCGACGAAATGAGTGATGCGGCCGGTGGTTTGCTCCCAAATTTCATTGGCGGTGGTGTGATAGTGCGCCTGCCAGTTGGCGGGATTGCTGTATTGATCCGGATAAAAGTATTTCTCCGGATCCGCGGCCACGATTTGGTGCACGCGGCGAATTGCACCGTCGGTGGCTTCGTCCCCCGGCGTAATTACCATTTCTGCGCCAAATGCCGCGAGAATGCGCTTGCGTTCCTGGGAGGCGCTGTCGGGCAGGCAGAGCGTAACGGGATAACCCAGCGCAGCGCCGATCATGGCATAGGCAATTCCGGTATTCCCGCTGGTAGCGTCGATGATGGTCTTGCCGGGGCTGAGAGCGCCGCTCGCCAACCCGGCTTGAATCATGCCGAGCGCTGGACGGTCTTTGACTGAGCCACCCGGGTTGAACCACTCCGCTTTGGCTGCGAATTCGATGGCGGGGAAATCGCGCCCCACCCGCTCCAGCCGGAGCAAAGGAGTGTTGCCGATGAACTCGAGGACCGAGCGTCCCGCTGAACTGTGCGGTGAGGGCGTCCCGAAAGCTTCCGAGTATCGGGTGGCGAAGGTGGTCATGAGCTTGCCCCAGTTTTGGACGGCCTAGGTAGCAGTTCGGGGGTGCCTTTTGGTAAGTGCCGACTGCAAAGGAGTTTACGTGCTTTAGATTTGGAAGTGCGGATTCTAAAAGGGTTACGCGATTTCGGGGCCGGACCAAAGTGGAGCGTGGCCGCGCTCGGCGCTGAAGAAATGACCTGACCACCCGCGACAAAACCATTATAACGCATAAGTAACCATTTGTCAAGCACTTAACGCACGGCCTGCGTTTCTACCAGTACGAAGCCCGGGAACGCGGGGGAAGCATGAGATTCTATACGTGACCCTGAGATTCTATACGTAAAATAAGATGCGCGTGCTGGACTTCCTGTTATGGGCCGGTGGGCTGGGTTGTATCGGCTTCGGAGCGGCGATTGAATTTTAGATCCGACAGACATTTCGGTTGGGTCGTTAAGACCGCTCAGGGCTGCGGCTTTGCCTTGAGGGCACACAAAACTTCGAGGCTGGGGTAGACCCTTCGTTCCTCAGGGCAGGAAATCGTGTCTGTGCTCCTTCAGGAAACGGAGATGCCCTGCAAGGCGTCGTAGGTTTAGGAGAGACTCACTCACCCGGGTGAACACTATGGGGTTTCGACGTTTGCGCTGCTGTTGCTTCTTTGGTTTTGCCCTGCTTCCGTTTGCAATTTCTTTGCTCTACGCGCAGAACTCGCCCACCACGGCAGGCCAATCCCCTGTTATCAAATCGGAAGTGCGGATCGTGCTTGTGGATGTGGTGGTTACGCAGGGACGGGGAGAGCCAGTTGCAGGTCTCCACAAGGAGGATTTTCAAGTCAGCGAAGACGGCCAAGGGCAGACAGTATCATTCTTTGAGGAACACAAGAACGCGCCGTCGACTCGAGTCAAGCTACCTCCAATGCCGCCAGATTTTTTCACCAATTTTCCGGTGGCGCAGACCTCGGATTCCATCAACGTGCTGCTGCTGGATACGCTGAACACTCGCGCGATCGATCAGGTCTATGCGCGGGCGCAGATGATCAAGTATCTCGAGACCATGGAGGCGGGGCCGCGGCTGGCGATCTTTACGCTCGGGTCGCGACTGCGCATGGTTAAGGGTATTACCTCCAATTCCATGCAACTCTTGACGGCTTTCAACGACAAACGCGCGGATACCGGTCCCCAATATTCGAACCTGCTGCCATCGGACACCCAGAAAGGGGCGGACAAGGCGGTGATCGATTCGATGGTGAGAAGCCAGGCGTCTCCAGAGGCGATTGCCGCGGTGCGTGAATTTCAGTCGGACCACGCTGCGTACCTAGTAGATTCGCGAATCAAAATTACGTTGCAGGCGTTTCAGCAGATTTCGCGATACCTCTCTAGTTTTAAGGGACGCAAAAACCTGTTGTGGGTGTCGGGGTCGTTTCCAGTGAGTATTTTTCCGGACTCGGGCGTGAAACGGCAGTATCAAGGAGAATTGCAGCAGACTGCTGACATGCTTACTGCGGGCCAAGTGGCGGTCTATCCGATTTCCGCGGTGGGTATGGCGGGTTGGTCCTATCTCGATGCGGATAATCTCGGGAAGCCGGTCCGGGAGGATAACGACGAGCGGGCGTCTGACCAAATTGCCATGGAGACTTTGGCACAGGAAACTGGCGGCAAGGCGTTCTACAACACGAATGGGTTGGACGAGGCCTTGGCGGACTCCATGAAGAATGGCGCGATGTACTACACGCTGGCGTATGCGCCGATCGATGCGCGGCTGGATGGGAAGTTCCGGCACATACAGGTGAAGATGACGGGTCGTGACTACAAGCTGGCGTACCGGCGCGGATATTACGCGGAGAATGCCAACCGTGCGTCGACCGCAGATCGGGAGGCTGCCGTCGATCCGCTGCTGCCGCTGATGAATTTCGGCATGCCTGATTTTTCGGAGATTCTGTATAAGGTGCAGGTGGTCCCCGCGAAGCCCCAGCCGGCGGCGAATGCGGCGAGGGCGGGGAGTAACACGGAGCTGAAAGGGCCGGTGGTGCGGTACGTTTTGAATTTCGCGATCGCGGTGCAGGATCTGAAGCTGGAGACCGGCGTCGACGGAAAGCGACGGGGCGACGTTGAAGTACAGATCATTGCTTACGATCGCGATGGCAAACCGTTGAACATAGTGCGTAAGAAGAGCGAAATCGCGTTGCCGGCTAAGGTTTATGAAGACCTGGAGGGCTTCGGCTTGCAGGTACACAAGGAGATCGACGTGCCACGGGGCGAGGCTTACTTGCGAACCGGGATATACGATCTGAATTCAAGCAAGGCTGGGACGCTGGGAATTGCTTTGAATACTGTGAATGCGGGAACGGCGCAATAGCTTTGCAGGTATGGTAAGGGCTCAAAGCCAGGATAGGTCGGTGCGAGCGATGCGAGAAATGACGAGCCTCGCGGGATAAGACCGAGCGATCGGCTTCGAAGCATGCAGCGAACTTGGGGGTTGGCGCCGGGCGGCGAAGCCCCGCCCTACAAGGGATTCAGGAACTGACTGGTGGCGCGCCTAAAGCTGCGCTCTCCCGCCGATGGCAGGAGGGCTCCCGTCGTGGCCGCGCAAAGGAGGCCGCAAAGCTCCGCCTGCGCTACAGGGTGCTACAAAGGTGGGCGGAGGCCGGGTTGCGGCCTCGCCCGCTTTCGTTTATTGCAAACTGGTACTACAGCTCGGTTGTTTAGAACGTGAGGTGCACCGCCATTTGCATGAAGCGGGGGCTGCCGATCGTGTGTTGGATGAGCCCAAGTTGACCGTTCGGCGGGCAAACATAGGCGTCAGGCGCCGCGCAGTTCTTTTGCGTGGGATCCAGGGTGGCATTCGGAAATGGAGCGGTGTATGTCGGCGGATTGTTGAAGAACGGGTTGAACTCGACGTTGTTGTTGGGAGTATCAAAGCTGGGATGGTTGAAAATATTGAAAGCCTGCACGTCGAACTTCAACCGAAAACGTTCGGTGATCCGAAAGTTCTTAAAGATAGTCATATCGACGCGGGACTGAAAGGGGCTAACGAAGATATTGCGGCTCGCGGCTCCGAATCCGGTTTCGTAGACATCGCAAGCGCCGGTGACCGGATCGCAAGGAGGAACGCCATTCTGGCCCGGCTGCAACAGCGGGATGCCGAAGGCGGCGCTGTTCAGGACCGGATTGCCAGGATTGACGCCGAGCGTTCCCTGCAAAACGGGTTTCGCGCCCGAGGTGCTGCCGACACCGCCAATGGGCACCAGCGGGTTGGTGATGAAGTCGTTGCCACCGCCGTAGAACTGGCTGGCGATACCGCCGCTGAAGTCGATGACACTGTAGGGCTGACCGCTTTCCGCCGAGATTACGCCGCTGGTTCCCCAACCGTTGACGACGTGCGCGAGCCAACCGTGCAGACTCTCGACTTTAGGCAGTTCATATTGATACGAGATGATGAAGACGTGGCGGCGGTCGAAATCCGAATTGCCGTAACCGGTGCGAAGATTCTGTGGGTTGTCGCCGTTGTAGAACAGTTGTTCGCCGCTTTCTTCGTCCATGCTGTGCGACCAGGTGTAGGAGCCGGATAGCGTGAGTCCGTGGCTGTATCGCTTGGTCACGTTGAATTGCAACGCGTGGTAGTTGGATTGGCCGGCGGCCTTGGCGTACTGAGAATTTGGATCGAAGCCAATGAACGGTGTACGCAAACCGGTGTTGCCACTGCCAAAGCCCTCCACCAATGTGGACACATTCTCAGCGCTAACCCCAGGGACGCTGTACCCATAGGAATAGATCTGTCCGTTGATTGGATTGCTGGGCGTGGCGATATTTGGCTGGTTAAACGGAACCGGGATAACCTCGTGTACGCCATGATTGCCGACATAAGCCAGGGTAAGAACAAGGTCGTTTCGCGGCTGCCACTGAAGATCCATGGTCCAGTTCTCCGAATAGGGAAGCTTGTTCGTCGGATCGTATCCCGCGAAAATGAACGGGCTGCAGAAGCTGATGCCATTCGCGATGCAGTAGGGGGTCGTGTCGTTAGACAGCTGAGTGATGTTGGGAACCAAAGAGGCCAGCCCAGAAAGGTTTTTGGGAGGCGCCGGGGGCGCCGTCGTTCCGAAAGGAGTGGAGAACGAGGCGCCTGTTGGCGAATAGAAAGGCACCACAAATGGCTGCTGCACGGTAACACCGAATGGACCACCGATGCCGCCGCCCGCACTCTGCGAAAGTTCCGCAAAGTACTCGCCACGATCGTAGTACATGCCGAAACCGGTACGCACCACGACGTTTTTCAGGAAAGAGGGAGTCCAGGCCACACCGATGCGCGGGGCGAAACCCCATTGACGCCCGGTGAGGGTGGAATCGCTAACGCCTTTTGTCGGAAATTCCTTGTTATTGCCCGCGACGACGACCCCGATGTTGTTGATCGTATCGGTGCCGAAATCATAGCTGTAATCCTTGGGATAGAAATTGGTCAGCAACCCATTCTTTTCGACCAGCGGTCCGTTCCAATCCCAGCGAAGCCCCGCGACGAGGGTGAGGTTCGACTTCAGGCGAAACGTATCCTGGGCAAAGGCGCCAACCTGATTGGAGCGGTAATAGCGATTGGTTGCGCCGCTGACAAAAATGGACGATCCGTTTGAACCGCAGAAAACACTGGGATTGCAGAGATTGCCTTGAAGAAAATCGGAGAACTTGTTGAAGTCCAGCAATCCATGCCCGCCGTTTTTATTGAGAATGTTCAGTTGGGAATGGTCCCATTGAGCGCCGAAAGCCAACGTGTGACGTCCCACTGTCCAGGAATACTTGGTGGCGCCTTCGAAGGTATTTTGAAACATTCCGGCGTTGGCAAAGTTATTGGATGGGCCGATCCCCAAACTGCCGCCCGAAATGTTCGGGTCGGCGTTTCCAATCGTTATGCCTGGCACATTCGGCGATCCAAAGATGTTAATTCCGTAGTCGTTGTTGGTGTACCCGTCGATGGTGTGTGCGAAGGCTCGTTCACGGATGAAACCAAATGTCTGGGTCCACACAGCATTGGGTGAAATCGTGGTGGTATTTTCTAGAGAAAACACCTGAGAACCGGCAGAGAGTTCCTGGGGGAAGTTTCCCACCTGGCTAATCGCAAAGGGAGCGAAGGTAGGATCGTTCTGATAGTAGTACTTGCCTGCGATGCGGTCTCGGGAATTGAAATTATAGTCGATGTTTCCGTTTACCTGGTCGGCTTTGAATGTGGTCTTGGGTCCGAACACGAGGGCGTTATACCCGAGCTTCGCTTGTTGGTCGAGGCCGGCCGTGGTCGCCGAAGAAATCGTTTCGGAGGGGATGAAGAATTGTCCATTGGGGAGCTTGAGGTTCATGAGCTTCAGCGCCGTCGGGTCGATGTTGGCGGCGGTCAATGTCGTCCCAAACGCGGCGTTTGCCAGGGCCGCTAAACTTGCGGCGTCGCGGTTGGTGTCCGTCAAACCCGGGAGCACGGAAGCTTCCGAAATGGAACTATCGGAGTCGGAAACGCGCTGGCCCTGATAGGATGCGAAGAAGAACAGTTTATCTTTCAAAATCGGCCCGCCGAAAGTGACCCCAAAGTTGTTGCGCTTTAGCTCCGGAACGGTCTTACCCAAACTTCTGAGCGTAGGGTCCTGGTTGAAAAAGAATGGCGAAGCATTCCATGCATCGGTCTGGTGATATTCGTAAGCCTGGCCGTGATACTGGTTGGTTCCGCTGCGCGTTTGCAGGGTAACGTGGGCTCCGCTGTAAGAACCTTCCGAAGCGTCGTACATGGAAGTATTCACGCGCACTTCCTCGAGCGTTTCCTGCGGAGGGGCAGGTAAGGCTTGACCGATTGCGCTATAAACCGACGTGCTGGTTTGAATTTCGCCTCCCGGCGTCTTGGATGTGTTCTGGCCGGTGTTCAGCACGGCGCGGTTGTCGGCTACGCCGCTCGAGGATTTGCCGTTGAACAGATTGTTGGTCTGCACGCCGTTTACGACGAAGCTATTGCTGGTGTCGCGCTGACCGTTGGCGAAGATATTTTGATTTCCCAAGCCAGCGTTGGTGCCGGAGCCCGTGAGAAAGTCCGCATTCACGCCAGGGCTGAGCAGCGCCAGTTGCGTGAAGCTCCCGGTACCGAGCGGCGTAGCCTCAATGAGTTCAGAGCTCAAGGTATAGCCGTTGGTGGTGTCGGTCTGGTTGAGCAAAGGGGTTCCCGAGACCGTGATGCTGGTACTCACTTCGCCGGGCTGCAGCGAGCCATTCACGGTGGTGGTGACGCCGCCTTGCACGACGATCTGATCGTGAACTTCGGTCTTGAAGCCGTCGCGGGCGAAGGAAACCGAATATTTGCCGATAGGAAGGGCGCTGACGAGGAACGAGCCATCATCTTTCGTGGCGGACACTTGCTCGAGGTTGGTGTCGACATTAAGGATCTTCACCGTGACTTTGCCGAGGACGCCACCGCTGCTGTCGGCCACGGTTCCGTTGATCGAGCCTAACGTTTGTTGAGCGTGGGAAGGAAGGCCCAGGAAGAGGAGACTGGCAAGAAGCGCTACAAGCGAGCAAAACCACTTTGACATTTCCACATACCCCTTTTTACTCGACATAGTTTGTTAAAAATGTGAGGCAGATATATCACAGACGCTAGATGCAAATCGAGTTCGGTCCTGTGAATATCCTTACTTCGGCAGACTCGCCCAACCATTCATAAACCGCGAATATGAACCGAAGTGCCAGCAATGGTTACACTTACATGAATAGAGAGCGCAAAATTTTCAGCAGAAGGAATGCAAATAATTCATCGTGAATCCCTTGGGCTAGGCGCGCCTTTACCGCGACCGCTCTTTACAGAAGCTCTTGCATTCATTACCCTACAAACCTATGTGGAATGTTGAAGAACGGTTTTCACCGAAGGCGATTGAAGGACTGGCGGCGCTGGGCTTCGCCGTCGGCAGCACGCGAGGCGTTGTGCGTGTGGAGAAATATGGGTGCGGCGCGGAGTTCCGAAAAGGGACCGACGGCCTTTACCAGATGACCGTTCTGCCCACGATTATGGTGAAAGGGCAATTCACGCGGTTGTGGGACGCGGGCTATCAGAAGTTTCTGCTGACCGACGACGGGCAGAAGATTCCTGCCTTGGCGCAACACCTGCAGAATTTGCGCAAGTTCAACGAAGAATTGCGGACAGCGTTGGGCGTACCAACGTTTTACAACGAAGCGCTGGGCTCGGTGAGTCAAATCTCGGTTTACGATCGGGTCAAAGGCCGCAAGGGCGCCGTGCCGGACGATACCGTCGGAGCGCATGGCGGCGGCGGGCACTAGACGTTTGGAAGACACGCTACGCGGCTAAAGCGGCTCTTGCGCTCGGCTGGCGCCGGTTGAAATTTCCCACTGAAAAACCTTTGCTTGGCGGCGTGGCGGTGCCGGCTTCGAGGTCCGTCGCCTATGGGCAATCCCGCATCCAATTGGAAATCCGCGCATACTTGGATCGGAAACCCGGAAGGGATTAACCACCGAGGACCGGGAGAGCGCCAGGCGAGCGGAGGCCGATGGTCATTTTAGACGGCTTGACGCAGTGCCGGGAGGAGAGACGGACAACATGGGAAGAGTAGTGGCCTTGATGGACGATCTATTTTTTCAGATGAAGGTGGCGGAAACCGCGAAACATCTAGGCGTCGAGCTGAAAGTGGCCGCGAATGGGGACGCTTTGCTGTCGCTGCTGGAGGGCTCGCCGAAGCTCGTGATTGTGGACCTGAACGCGCGCAGCCAGCCGATCCAGGCAATCGAGCGTGTGCGCGCCATCAAAAACGGCGTGCGCGTGGTCGGATTTCTCTCGCACGTGCAAACCGATCTTGCGGCGCAAGCGCGCGCGGCGGGATTTGACGAGGTGATGCCGCGATCGACGTTTACACAGAATCTGGCGGCGATTCTCAGCGTCGCGAAGGACTAGTGTGAAATCAGCTTGCATGGCGCATGGGGCGCGAATCGTTTTAGTGATCGCGCTGGCCGCTTTTGTGGGCCAACCCTGCCGCGCGCAGGAATCCAGTTCCAGGCCCAGTGCCGGCCCGCCGCCCGCCCTCACTGGTCCCAGCCTGGCACTGCGCGAAGCGCTCTCGGCGGCTTGCTCGCAAAGCGAACGCGAGTTTACAAGATTTCTCACCGCGCGAAATGCGGAAACGTTCGCGACGTTGACACCCGGCGCGCGCGTCGCGCTGATGAAACGCTTTGTCCTGCTCGATGAGCCGGGTAAGCCTTCGTTGGTGACCGGCGCATCCAGCAGGTCGCTGGTGCGCTGCGAGACTCCGGGAGGCGCCGCCGAATTGCAAATTGGCGGTCCGGAAGTCGCCGACAATCTCGCCTTTCTGCCCGTGGAAATCCGCGACGCAGCGGATCGCGTCGGCGCAAACGTGATGCACGTGAAGATGGGACTGGTCCGCGAAAATGGCGAATGGAAGTTGCTCTCGGTCGGCCTCGTGCTGCTCGATCTGCCTTCGCTTTCCGCCGAATGGGACGCCGCGCAGATCGACTCCACAGAGCAAGCCGCCATCAACGCCCTCAAGACGATCGCCGACGCCGTGGAAGCTTACCGTCGCACCTACGCGCGACTGCCGGACTCGCTCGCGAACCTGGGGCCCGCCAAGCATGGAGCCGCCAGCCCGGAAGCCGCCGGCCTTCTGGAAGCGGATCTCGCTGCCGGCGCCAGGAGCGGTTACAACTTTCGCTACATCATCGCCAGCGCAAGCACGCTTGGCGCGCCGGCGAAATTTGCCCTCGCGGCAACGCCACAAACCTATGGCCGCACCGGGCGTCGCTCGTTCTTTCGCGACGTGCAGGGCGGACTGCATGGCGCGGACCGGCAAGGCTCTGTGGGGAGTGAAGTCGACCCGAAGGTGGAATAAGACCGCTGGCGCCGCCAGCGCGGTTGGCACATTGGAGCAGCCTTCCGCGATCGAAGCTTGCCCCGAACCGCGCCTGCTCCCACAATAATTCTGGGGCATCTCTCCAACCGCGACGCTTGCCGCGAATATGGCGCTCGCGACCAGCGGCCTGTCGAGGCAGCCCACCTGAGGAGCCTTGTAAATGGCAGATACGATGGCCGATCGACGCGATGCGCCGCGCTACGCGCTGACTCTCGTCGCTGAAGTGACCGAGCCCGTCAATTCGACCGTTTTGAGCGCGCGATCATCCGACGTGAGCCGCAGCGGCTGCTATATCGATACGTTGAATCCACTGCCGTCAGGAACCTCAGTGATCATTCAATTGCGGAGCGGAGATGCCATCTTTGAGACTCCGGCTCGCGTGGTGTACGTCTGCCCGGGACTCGGCATGGGCGTGCACTGGGGAACCCAGCCGCCCGACAAACAGTTCGCTGTCCTGGATCGCTGGCTGCAAAAGGGGGCCAGCCCCTCCACTTGATGGAGTCGAGTGTTTTCGAAACCCGGTGGTCAAAACATTGACCGGCGTCTTCGCCTATCTTCATCGATCGACGCCTGGGCTACATTTGTTCTGCCGGGTGCTTGGCGCTACCATCGAACGTTTCCGTATGGGTCACTCGACACTCGCGCACCTGGTGCTCTTGCTGCTCGCCATGGCACTACTGCTCCCTCCGCCCTCGGTGTCGGCGGAGCCGCAAGCAGATTCGCAATACGGTCCGCTCCCGGTCTTCGAACTGCACAGCGGATTCTGGATCAATCTCCACCACACGCTCTATGGACAAGCCAGGCAATCGCGCGACGCACGGGGCGGCACCTCTGAGACCGGCGCGGCTACGCGACGCACCCCCAGCGAACAACTCGCCTGGGACGCCGCCGTTGCCTACTACGCCGCCAACTATCAGGACAAAGATCTGCTCTTCAACACCGAGCTGATCCTGTTAAAAAATCAGCTCGGCGACTTCGAACAGTGCGATGAACTCTCCGGTGCCAAAAAGAAAACTTGCGACGCCGGGCTGCCGCCGAAACTCACCCACATCCTCGACGCCGCCGCTCCGGTGTACCGCGCCCATGAGTGGGCCGAACACGACCGCGCCAACCGCAAATGGATTGCCGGCGTTTCGCCACTTGTGCGAGTGAAAGGCGTCGAGCTGTCGCAGCGCCTTGCCGAGATTTATCAAACCCGCTGGCCGAGAGAACGCATCCGCGTCGATGTCTCGGCGTATGCGAACTATGCCGGCGCCTACACCACGCTCGATCCCTTGCGCGTGGTTATCTCCAGCACGGATGCTCGCAACCAAGGCAACTCGGCGTTAGAGGTCCTGTTCCACGAAGCCTCCAACGGCATCGCCGAACCCGTACAGCTTGCCATCAATCGCGAGTGCCGCCAGCGCGACAAAGCCATTCCCCGCGATCTGTGGCACGCGCTCGTTTTTTACACCACAGGCGAGATCATCAAACCGGTCGTCAATGCCGAGAACGCAGCTGCCGAAGGCGGCGAGTACATGCCCTACGCTTTCCGCGAGCGCCTGTACCAACGCGGCTGGGACGACTACCTCAAGCTCTTGGAAAGATTCTGGCAACCCTACCTCAACGGCAGGGCCACCTTCGACGACGCAATCGCTCACATCGTGTCGGCTCTGTAACGGGAACACAGTGCATCCACGCCGGCGCTTCTGCCTACAGATACCGCTTGTTGACTGGCCGCAAGACGCATTGACAGGCTGGCCTGCGAATGGGTATACTGAACCATATGGTTCAGTGTTCCGCCGCGCGCTTTGACCGCGTTGCCGCTGCCATTTCCGACCCCACCCGCCGCGCCATCATGGCGCGCCTCGCGCGAGGCTCCGCGCGCATTTCTGATGTTGCCGAGCCGTTTCCGATGTCGCTGACGGGGTTTTGCAAGCACGTGCGCGTGCTCGAAAGCGCTGGGCTTGTCCGCCGCACTCGCCAGGGCCGTGAAAACACGCTGGAGTTATCTCCGGAGCCTCTGCGCGATGTGGCGCGGTGGATTCTGAGTTACGAACAATTTTGGAACGCCCGCCTGGATCGCCTCCAGGCGTTCTTCGCCACGCGAAAGGAAAAATCACGATGAAGCTTACCGAAGTCACGGTGTCCCGCACGATCGCCGCGCCCGCCGAAAAAGTTTTCGACACGTGGATGAACTCCAACAGTCCGGGCGGACCGTGGTTTGGCGCCGACCGCGTCATCCTGAATCCGGTAGTGGACGGCCTCTTCTATTTTGCCGTGAAGCACGAAGGCCGCACCTGGCCGCACTACGGCCGCTTCGTTCAGATCAATCGGCCCCGCCTGGTCGAATACACGTGGATGTCTGAAGCCACCAAAGGCGCCGAGTCCGTCGTAAACGTCACTATAGAAGCACGCGGCGAGGAAACCGAAGTCACACTTCGCCACTCCGGTGTCCCTGACGATGAAATGGGCCTCCAACACAAAGAGGGCTGGGCCTGGGTCCTATCCGCCCTGGCTGACGCCGTAGCTCCGCGCCGCTCCGCCTCTTCGTCCGTCTAGAGGCACGGTATCCGCCCCTCTATGGGCTAGCCGCCCGGCTCCGCTTCCGGGCCCTTTGCACCTCTTTTGTGCAAGCCCTGGATGTGCTAGTCTCTCGGTGCGGAAAATCAGCCCCGGCCACGTGCGACGCAAGTCCTCGCGCCGTAAGCGATCTCTCTCTTTGTTCCCAGAGCGCGCCTCCCCCGCCGGAGGTTCTCGGGGACCGCCAGGGCTCAATGGGCCGCTCCGCGGTCTCTCGGACACATCGAATCCACCGCGGCTGCATCGATACAGAAAGAGGATGCGACACGACCATGCCCGGCCAGACAGCAACCTCCAAGACCGCTCAGCAGACTTTGGAAATCAAGCTCGCGCATTCCCCCGACTCCGACGATGCGTTCATGTTCTACGCCCTCGCGACCCATAAGCTCGCCACTCCGGGCTACAAGTACACGCACGTCCTCTCGGATATTCAGACGCTCAACAACGCCGCGCTGCAGGAAACCTACGACGTCACCGCCGTCAGCTTTGCGGCATATCCAACCCTCCGGGACAAGTACATCTTGCTCGATTGCGGCGCGAGTTTCGGTGAAGGCTACGGCCCGATCGTCGTGTCCTCGAAGCCCATGCGCCAGCAGGAGTTAGCGGGCAAGCGCATCGCCGTACCAGGCCTTACGACCACTGCCTACCTGACGCTGAAATTGTTCGAGCCCAGCTTTGAAGCGGTGGTCATGCCATTCGACAAAATTCTCGATGCCGTGCAAGCCGAAACTGTCGATGCCGGACTGCTCATTCACGAAGGCCAACTTCTGTTCCCACAACTCGGCCTGCACCGCGTACTGGATCTTGGCGTGTGGTGGCACGAACGCACCAAGCTTCCACTGCCGCTCGGCGGAAACGCGGTGCGTCGCGCCCTTGGCCCGGAACTGGGTCGGCAGATTGCCCAAACGATTCGCGACAGCGTCGCCTACGGCCTCGAACACCGCGAAGAGGCCCTGAACTACGCCATGCAGTTTGCCCGCGACATGGAAAGCGAACTCGCCGACAAATTCATCGGCATGTACGTCAACAAGTGGACCATGGGGTACGGCGAACGCGGCAAACGCGCCGTCACCGAACTGATCGAACAGGGCACACAGGCGGGACTGCTACCCGGTCCGCCCACCGTGGAATTTCTCAGCGAAAACCAGTCGAGCATCAACACCTGAACGCATCGCGCATGGCCCGAAATCGCCACCAAACGTAGTTGATTCGAAGAATTGCTGCAATTCGGGAGCAACAGATTCCCGGACCTCGCTTCGCTGAATTCGTGACAACGCAACTCACCTTGACGGTGCTCGCTGAATCCCTTACTGTCTTGCGTCTTGGATGAAATTCCTCACCGCAACGCGGGACCGCGCTTTGCTCTTGGCCCTGGTATTGCCCCTGACGATGACTTCGAAGGCGCGCGGCCAGGCCGCTGCGGAATACCGCACGCACGCGACGCAACCCGATCAATGGCCTAAACAAGCGGTGCGAGCGGCGCATGGCATGATCGCAACCGACGAGGAACTTGGCTCGCAAGCGGGCGTGGAAATTCTGAAGCGCGGGGGTAACGCGGTGGACGCTGCGGTCGCCGTGGCGTTTGCACTTGCTGTCGTCGAGCCCGCGGCGGGCAATATTGGCGGTGGAGGTTTCATGCTGGTGCGGCTCGCCGATGGCCGCACTAGTTTCCTCGATTATCGCGAAGTGGCTCCCGCCAAAGCCACCCGCGACATGTATATCGGTGCGGACGGGAAACTCATTCCCAACGAAAACGTCACCGGTTCGGTGCTTGGTTATCGTTCGGTAGCGGTACCTGGAACGGTTGCCGGGCTTGAGTTGGCACTGAAGACGTACGGCACGCTGAAACTTGCCGAAGTCATGGCGCCGGCGATTCGACTGGCGAGTGAAGGGTTTGCGGTTAGCGAAAAACTCGCACACGAACTGGAAGAGGAGAGACCTGGCTTGCAGCAATTTCCCGTCAGCAAACGGATTTTCTTGAAGGACGGCGAGATGTTGCATGTTGGCGATACGCTGCGTCAGCCAGAACTCGCAGCGACCTTGCAGCGCATCGCGAAAAATGGCGCGGCCGAATTCTATCGCGGCGAAACCGCGCGCGAGATGGTCGACGACATCACCCACAATGGCGGCATCATCACCGCCGACGATCTCGCGCAGTACAAACCAAAAGTTCGCGAAGTCTTGCGCGCAGATTACAAATCGGACGACCGCGACGGCGCGGCGCACACCTGGCAAGTTCTTACTTCACCTCCGCCGAGTTCCGGCGGCGTCGCCATTATCGAAGCGCTCAACATGCTGAGGAACGTACCGCTCAAGGGTTGGGGCGAGGTCGAAAGCGTGCATATGGTCGCGGAAACGATGCGACGCGTTTTTGCGGATCGCGCCGCGTATCTGGCCGACCCAGATTTTTCGAACGTTCCGGTCGCCGGCCTGACCGATCCCTGCTACGCGAAGGAACTGGAGGCCACGATTGATCCGCAACGCGCGTCCTCCAGCAAGACCGTGAAAGCGGGCAAACCGCACACCTGTGCAGGCTTATCCGCGGCCAGTACGCCGCTCACCACCATGAGTTTCAATGATGGCCCGCACACGACCCATTTCTCAGTGGTGGATGCCGCCGGAAACGCCGTTGCCAGCACCTACACGCTCAACGACAGCTACGGCTCGCACGTTACCAGTCCCGCTGGGTTTCTGCTTAACGACGAAATGGATGACTTCACTACGCAGCCTGGCGTACCAAACGCTCTGTTCGGCCTGATTCAGTCCGACGCGAACGCCATTGCGCCAGGCCATCGCCCGCTCAGCTCCATGTCGCCCACGATGCTACTGCGTGATGGCAAGCTCAGCTTCGTTACTGGCTCGCCGGGAGGCCCAACGATCATTTCCGCGACGCTGCTGAGCGTCATCAACTGGATGCGCCTCGGAATGGACGCGCAGGCAGCCATCAACGCACCACGATTTCATCATCAATGGCTGCCGGATTTGATTTTGATGGAGCAGAATTTTCCTGAGACGATCGAGAAAGAATTGCAAGCGCGCGGCTTCGCGACCAAGCGAAGGGGTCACATCGGACTAGTCAACGCGATTGGAATCGATCCCAAGACCGGCGACCGGCTCGGCGCCGCCGACCCTCGCGACAAAGGGACCGCCGCAGGGTACTGACTGGGCTTTGTCCATGACCGCTGCGGCCTCCCCTGACTCTGTAACCCGCCTCGGCGCCCTCTTTCAGTCTTCTTCCACTCTTTCTTCTCTCGCACACCCAGGAAACGAAGAGCCTGCCACGCCGCGGAAACTCGTGGATAATATCCCAGGCCAATCTATGCAAAGACTGCTCTCAACCTACCTCTTTATTTCTCGCAAACTTACTCGCGAACTCCTCGGCCAGATCGCTTCGTGCGGCTTTCAAGGGCTCGAGATTTTCTGCTCGCGAAGCCACTTCGACTACACCAACAAATCAGAGGTGCTAGAGATGGGGCGAGCGCTTGCCGACAATCGTCTCCAGCTGGCCTCGCTCCACGCGCCGACCAGCCGCGACCTGAGCGCTACGCGCGAAGGCGGCCAGCCCCTTTCGATCTGCGAGGTCGAACGCGTTCGTCGCATCGAAGCCATGGACGAACTCAAACGCGCCATCGATGTCGCGGAGGAGATTCCCTTTTCTCGGATGATTTTTCATATGGGCGGCCCGCGTGAAACCGCTGACCTGCGCAAACGCGACGCCGCTTTCAGTACCCTCGAGCACTTGATCCTGCACGCACGCCATCTTGGCGTCACCATCTGCGTCGAAAACACCACCAGCGAAATGGGCGCGCCATCGTATTTGCGCTCGTTTGTTGACGAAACGCGACTCGCAGGCCTTCGCTTCAATTTCGATATCGGCCATGCACATCTCGCCGACGGTCCTGAGGAAGACCGCGTTGCCGAGAGTTTCGCGCCGCTCAAGGATCTCGTCGCTGGCGTGCACATTCACGACAATCACGGAGAAAAGGACGAGCACCTGCCGCCGTACGACGGCACCATCGACTGGCTTGCGGCCGTCAAACTTCTCAAGTCCGCGCCCGAAACAAATCTTCCGCTTGTGCTCGAGCTTAAAGAAAAGGGCGGACCGGAGGTCTCGTCGACGGAGGTGCAGCTCAAAACTGCCCGCAAGTCGATCGACCGCCTGGAACAGGAGTGGGGGTAGCACCGGCAGTGTTGCCGGCGCCCGAGGCAACTTCATCGCGACGATGGCGTCGTGCTGATTGCTTAGGCTACGGCAAGCAGCCGGGATTTTCGTCCGAATAATAGTTTCCGCAGAGCGGCGGGTTGTAGGACGCTTGCTGGTCATTGTTGTCCAGACTGTCCAGCGCTTGAATGCCTGTATCGAGCAGGTTCAAGCCCAGCAAGCCCACAGGCGCCCAAGGGTTCCAGACGAAGCTGCCAAAGTCTAGCGCCAGGCCGAACAGATCACCCAGAAACCAGAGGTCGTTCCCTCCGCCGTTCCACCCGCCACGATGCCACTCGCCACCGTGCCCTCCTCCGCCATACCAACCACCGTGGTGGTAGCCGAAGCCTCCGCGACCGAAGTCGCCGTAGCCTCGACGTCCTAAGCCATTGCGTCCGAAGCTATTGCGTTCGAAACCTTGAAAGCGTGATCCGGCAAACTGATTCGATCCGAAGCGGGAGAACGACGCATTCGCGAGACTTCCGCCTGCGAATCGCGAGTTGCCGAGATTGGACCGGCCGCGATTCGCATTAAAATAGGTTGCACTCGTTCCAAACGAGCTCCGCGTACGGTACGAATTCCCGCGACCTGACCAATTTCCAATATTGGATCGAGCGCTTGGCGGCCTGTCCGATCCGGGCGAATAACCTCGTCCCGTCGCGCTTGCCGAGGCGAAACCGCTCCGTGATGACGATGCCCAGTTCGAGGAGCTCACGCGCCCGCCAGGCCGATTCGAGTCCGACAAAGAACCACGTCCCACGAAAGCTCCACGATCCATTCCCTGACCGCCGCGAGCGGTCACGCCGCCAAAGTTTCGTTGGGCGCTCGGAGGTCGATTCGAGTTGTGCGAAAAATTTGATCCGCTGGCCGACCCATTTCCAGGGGTCGTGCCGCTTCTTGCCGACCAACTTCCGAATCCCCCCTGGGAACTCGGCGGGCGATTCGCGCCGAACGAAACGGCAGACCTCGCTGTGTTTCCCAAACTGGAGCCATAAGCAGGAGCGCGCCCTGACGAAAATCTTGAACCCGAGTATCCACTTGGCGGCCGGTTCGGGCCACGGAACGCTCCCCGTGCGAATCCAGAAGTGCGGTTTGGGGGTGCGGAAAATGATCCCGATCCTCGGAATGATCCGGCACCTCCATACGAGCCGCGATTGCTTCGGGGGCTTCGCGCGCTCGAAAAGCCAGGGGAGTGTGCTCGGCTGCTTCCCCCGAAGTGTCCGCCACCGCCTCGCCGGGATCCACTGCTATGGAAACCCCCGCCGTGAAAATGGCTGCTGCCATGGGAGCCCCCGCCGTGAGAATGGCCGCCGCCGTGCGAACCGTGCGATCCCGCCGCAAAACTCGCGGCACCTAGAACGGCGGAGGCTGCAGCCACTAGCACAATGTTGAAGACGGCAGGCTTCGGCATCGTATTCCCCCAGCGCACAAAGAAAACTGTCAGGTGGGTGCGAGCACGTCGACCACCGCGCACCACGGGTCGATAACCCATTGAAACGCTTCATGATTAGGTTTTTGGATGGATGCCAACCCTGCCAGATCCTTCCGACACCGGCGCCTGTCCCCGACAGACAATCGTCCGGCCGACACTTGAAATCCATACAAGCGTCGTGACTCGGTAATGAGAGCGTGAAGAGTCGCATCTTTACTCTGAAGCGCGATATTCTATGCTCTTGTGCCGCTGCTTTGGGAGGACGAAACGGTGCCGCACCCCGATACACAGCCCGCTCCTGCGATGGAGGCGAGCAGTGAAGCAACGCAACGCCAGGACGCGAAAGGCCAGATGACCACCATCACCATCGAAGAAGCAGGCAAATACGACGGGCAGGAAGTTACAATCCGCGGCTGGCTCTACAATCTTCGCGAATCCGGAAAGCTGCTGTTTCCCATTTTTCGCGATGGCACGGGAATTATCCAGGGAGTTGTCGCGCTGAAAGAAAGCCCCGACGCGTTCGCGGCGCTGAAAGGACTAACGCAAGAATCGAGCGTCATTGTCACGGGAAAGATTCGCGCCGAGCAGCGGGCTCCCGGTGGCTACGAAATCGGCGTCACCCAAATCAATGTGGTGCAGAAAGTCCCCGAAAGCCAGCCGTATCCGATCCAACTCAAAGAGCACGGTGTCGATTTTCTGCTCGATCACCGGCATCTGTGGATGCGCACGCCGCGCCAGGCGGCGATCTTGCGGATTCGCGCCGAGGTTGAGCGCGCTGCACGCAACTATATGGACAGCCTGGGCTACACGCTGACCGACGCTCCGATGTTCACGCCGGCGGCCTGCGAGGGAACCTCGACGCTGTTCGAAGTGAACTACATCGACGACCAGAAGGCATATCTCACGCAAAGCGGGCAGCTGTACATTGAAGCCACGGCCATGGCGCTGGGTAAGGTTTACACCTTCGGACCGACGTTCCGCGCTGAAAAATCCAAAACGCGACGGCATTTGACCGAGTTCTGGATGCTGGAGCCGGAAGCCGCCTACGCCGACCTCAACGATATGATGGCGCTGGGCGAAGGCCTGGTCAGCGCGATCGTGCAGTCCGTGCTGAAAAACAAATCACGCGAGCTGGAAACGCTGAAGCGCGACACCAAAAAGCTCGAGAATGTGAAGCCGCCCTTTCCACGCATCAGCTATGAAGATGCCATCAAGATTTTGCAAAAGCATGGAAACGCTTCAAAGTTCGGCGACGACATTGGTGGCGACGAGGAAACGATTGTTTCGAACCAATTCGACCGCCCGGTGATGGTTCATCGCTATCCCGCGTCGATTAAGGCGTTTTACATGCAGCCGGATGCCGAGCGGCCTGACCTTGCTCTCGCCTTCGACATGCTCGCGCCAGAGGGCTACGGCGAAATCATCGGCGGCAGCCAGCGCATCCATGACTATGACCTGCTCGTTAAGCGCTTGAGAGAACACAATTTACCGGAAGAATCCTTCCAGTGGTACCTGGACCTACGCCGCTATGGCAGCGTGCCGCATTCGGGCTTTGGCATGGGCCTGGAGCGCACCGTCGCCTGGATTTGTGGTGCCGAGCACATCCGTGAGGTCATCCCCTTCCCCCGCATGCTTTATCGCGTGTATCCTTAGTTTGGCGTAGTTGAAGCGAAGGTAAAGAACCTGGTTGAATTCGGGGTAGTCAGCACCGCATCCCGCTCGTTTACTTGGCTTTCTCGCATTCTAGAGTGACTGTCGCACCGTGACGTGTGACTTGTGCGCCTGGTCCTAACGGTGTGCCAGTCGCCAATCTCGAGTCACCAGTCACCGCCTCTCAGGATGTTTTCATGGCTCAAAAAGTTCGCATTATCGGCGTGCCCATGGACCTCGGTCAAAGCCGCCGCGGCGTCGACATGGGGCCCTCGGCGCTGCGAGGCGCCGGCCTGCAGGCCGCGATCAAGAAACTCGGCCTTGCCGTCGAAGACATCGGCAACCTCGAAGTAAAGCAGCCCGAAGAAATGCCTGTGGGCGAAAAACGCGCCAAATATTTGCAGGAGATCGCGGAAACCTGCCTGGACATCGCGAAGACCGTCGAAAAATCCCTGGGCGAGGACTTCCTTCCCCTTGTTCTCGGGGGCGATCACTCGATCGCTGCCGGCGTCGCCGCGGGTGTCGCCTCGCACTTCCGCCAGCAGAAACGGGAGATTGGCTATCTCTGGTTGGACGCTCACGGCGACATGAACACGCCGGAATCGTCACCATCCGGCAACGTGCATGGCATGCCCCTCGCCGCCATCATGGGCTACGGAGCAACGGAACTTGTCGATCTGATGGGTTTCAAACCGAAGGCCGAACCTGGCAACATCGTGATCGTCGGCGCGCGAGACCTGGACGCGCAGGAACGCAAGATCGTCAAGAAATCAGGTATCCATGTATTCACGATGCGCGACATCGATGAGCGCGGCATGCGCGATGTTATGTCCGAGGCCCTGAAATACGCCATGGACGATACCGCCGGCGTCGCCGTCAGCCTGGACATGGATTTTGTCGATCCCGCAGATGCTCCGGGCGTCGGAACGCCGGTGCGCGGCGGCGTCACCTATCGCGAAGCACACCTCGCGATGGAAATGATCGCCGACAGCGAGGCCATGGTTTCGCTCGAAGTCGTCGAGATCAATCCAATTCTCGACGAACACAACCGCACGGCACTGCTGGGTGTAGAGTTAGTGCTTTCCGCCCTCGGCCAAAAAATCCTCTAACCTCCGCTGCGATTCTAGCGACTTCGATCCAGCGCGGCCTGGTTTCTGGCCTTGGCCCTTTGCAACCCCTGGAAGTTCGTCCCCAGGCACTGATTCATTTCCAGCCCCGGCGCGCGCCAAATTTCGCAACGTCTCCGTGTCCTCCGACGTGGCCCCTCGCTCGCGAAAAACTCTTGGTATGCGCAAAGAGGCTCACCTTGCGGCAATCGTACGGCTTGAAGAGTCAAATTTCACAGCGGAATGCGCCAATCAACTTGTCCGAAGCGCTGACATCGGCTCGATCCGCGATGCCCTGCGCGCGGGCAAGTATCCCGCAAGCCCAGCCACGGCTCCCAAAATCACTACCATCCCAGCAAAAGTCACAGGGTCGTTTGGCTTCACTCCAAATAGCATCCCGCTCAACGTGCGGGCCAGTGCCCACGATACTGCAGCTCCCGCTACGGTCCCGATCCCTGCCAGCCCTAGTGTCTGCAACAAAATGCCTCTCTGTAACGTCTCCGCCGATGCGCCCAGCGCCATGCGAATCCCAATCTCCTGCGTCCGCTGGCTCACCGAATACGAAATCACCGCATAAATTCCAAGCGACGCCAGCACTAGCGCAAACCCCGCGAATCCTCCCAGCAGAATCACCACAAATCGGCGCGGAGACACCGCTCGATCCACCAACGTCTGCAAGGTCCTCAAATTTGCCGTGGGCAGGGTCGGCTCGATCGGCCGCAGCGCCTCTCGAAGCCGCGACGCGAGTTGCGCCGTGGACAGCGACGTTCGCACCACCAGGTCTACAGAACCGTAGTCCTCTATTTGCCTGATCGGGATGTAGAATTCGTTTCCCGAACCCTGCTCCAGTGCCATGTGGCGAACATCGCCGACCACGCCAACGACCGTGCGTTCCTGATCTTCGAGAACGATTTTCCCGATGGGATCTTCGCCCGGCCAAAGATTGCGAGCCAAAGTCTCATTCAGAATAATCACGGGTAGCGAGCCCTTGGTGTCACGCTCCGTGAGGTCGCGGCCCGCCCGCAGCGGAATGCCCATCGCGCGAAAATAGCCGTCGCTTATGATGCGCGGAAAGCCGAACGGATAGTTCTCCGGCGTGTAGACTACGCCTTTCGCGGCAGCCCCCCAGCTGCGGTTGTGCCCCAGCGGTAGCGCATCGGAGAGCCCCTCGGCCTCGATCCCCGGCACATCCGCCACGCGATGCAGCGCTTCGGTGAAGTACGCGTTGCGCTGTTCCTGCGTTTTGTACGACGAATTCGGATCGATCCGCAAAGCCGCCGCCCGATCGGGCCGGAAACCCATATCAACATCCAGCACGCGCAGAAAACTGCGTATCAACAACCCAGCCCCAACAAGCAACACACAGGCTAGCGCAATCTCGGACGCGACCAGCGCACTCCTAACCCACACGTTGCCGTGGCCCTGGCTTAACCCGCGGTTCGAATCCTTCAACGTGTTGTACAGCTTCACGTCCCGCACCTGCAGCGCCGGCACCAATCCAAAAATCAGTCCCGTCAACACCGCGACCATCAGCGTAAATCCCAGCACGCTCCCGTCAATCCGCACATCTTCCAACAATGGAATGCTCACCGACGTCAGGTGCGCCAGCACGCGCGTTCCTGCAAATGCCAGCAACAGTCCGACGACCGCTCCGCAGCACGAAAGCACCAAGCTTTCCGTCAACATCTGCCCAATCAATCGCCCCTTCCCGGCCCCGAGTGCGGCGCGAATCGCAATCTCTTTTTGCCGCGTGGCCCCGCGGGCCAGCAACAAATTCGAAAGATTCGCACACACGATCAGCATCACTACGCCGACAGCACTGGCCAGCACGAGCAGCACCGGGCGCAGCCGCCCGCTGACGTGCTCCGCCAACCCGTAGACCATGGGCGCAAAGTGGTTTCGCTCCGGATGCGCCTGCACCATCCGCTTGCCAAGGACGCTCGCCTCCGCTTGCGCGCTCGCCACGCTAGCTCCCGGCTTCAGCCGTCCTACCATCGCCAGAGTGTTTCCCCACCGGTTCGTCTCCGGCGACATGGGAAACGGCTCGAACATGTCAACTTTGCTCCCCGGCGTAAACACTGTCGAGAAATCAAACGACGCCGGCAACACGCCCACCACCGTCGCCGGCCCCCCGTCAAACGACAGCGCGCGGCCCACGACGTTCGGATCTGCGGCGAATTTCGTTCTCCAAAGTCCGTCACCCAGCATCACCGCCCTGGGCCCGTTCCACTTGCATTCTTCGGCGCTGAACTGCCTTCCAATCTGGGGCTCGACGCCGAGCAATGGGAAAAAATTCTGTGAGACCCGCACGCTCGTAAATCTCTCCGGTTCGCCCTCCCCGATCAGCTTGGCATCACCAACCCCGTAAAATGCAAAATAGGCGGCGATATCGGAGAACGACTGACTTTGCGCTCTCAGATCCAGGTAGTAGTCAACCTGCGTTGTTTTCGCGGACATGTCTCCAGTGGCGTCCTCGTGATTGGCAATCCACGCAAGCCGTCCTGGGTCGCGAAACGGCGGTGGGTGAATCAGCAGGGTATTTACGACGCTGAAAATCGTGCAGCTAGCCCCCACGCCAAGGCCCACGATGAGAATGGCGAATATGGCAAAGCCATAGTCGCGGCGCAGCGTTCGCGCGGCATAGCGAAGATCCTGCCAGAGCACTTCCCAAGACATGGCGCTCCTCCCAGTGACACGTTCCCGGAAACATAGACGATGGGCAGCCGGAAAAGTCACAGGGCACGGTCAAGTCTGGAGATGACCCCGCATAACAATTGGTTGTCAGTTCGGAACGCTTCCGCTGAGTCCCGCCACGACCCGCCATTCGGCCTTGTAAAATGGCTGAGCGCCGGAAGGCGCAGCCGAATCCCGGCACAAATAAGAAGGCAATTTCCGCTCCAGACAGGACTTTCCGTGAACTCTTCCGCAACCTCTAACAAGCGTCTCCGCGTCGGCGTGCTCTTTGGCGGCCGATCTGGCGAGCACGAAGTCTCGCTGGCATCCGCCGCGTCTGTGATTCGCGGGCTCGACCCCGCAAAGTACGAAGCCGTGCCGATCGGCATCACCAAAGAAGGTCACTGGCGCATCGGAGCAGGCGCCCAAAAGATGCTGCCGGAAGTCCTGCGCGGCGGCCAGCCGGTGATGATGACCGCCGATCCTACGGACGCGTCGCTGGTACCGTTGAGCGGCGGCGGCGCCCGTCAGCGTCTGGACGTGATTTTTCCCGTGATGCACGGAACATTCGGCGAAGACGGCACCATCCAAGGCCTGCTCGATCTCGCGGGACTCCCCTATGTCGGCGCGGGTGTACTCGGCTCCGCGATCGGCATGGACAAGGATGTCGCCAAGCGCTTGCTGCAAGTGGCGAAAATTCCGGTCGTGCCCTGGATCACGGCCCATCGCCACGATTGGGAAAAGAACCCGAAACAAATTCAGCGCGCCATCGAAAACAAGTTCAAATACCCCGTGTTCGTAAAACCGGCAACTCTGGGGTCATCGGTGGGCATGACCAAGGTTCACTCCCGCGCGGAATTAGCTCCGGCGTTGAACCTGGCCTCGGAATTCGCCATGAAGATTCTGGTGGAGAAAGCCATGGTCGCCCGCGAAATCGAAGTCTCCGTATTGGGGAACGACGAACCGAAGGCTTCCATCCCTGGCGAAATCGTGCCCCACCGTGAATTCTACGACTACACCGCGAAATATCTCGAAGACGGCACGCAGCTTCTGATTCCCGCGAAACTCAAAGCGGCGCAAGTGAAGACCATCCAATCGCTGGCGGTGGCCGCGTTTCGCGCGCTCGAGCTCAGTGGCATGGCACGCGTCGATTTCTTCCTGGAAAAACGCGGAGTCGGAAAACTCTTCCTGAACGAGGTGAATACCATCCCAGGCTTCACGTCGATCAGCATGTATCCCAAACTCTGGGAAGCCAGCGGAATCCCCTTTCGCGAATTGATCGACCGGCTGATCGCTCTGGCGCTCGAGCAGCACGCGGAAAAAGCACGCACGAAATACGCGATCGAACTCCCCGAGGGCGCCGCCGGCGCGCTGCAAGGCTGAGTCCGGTCCAGGTAAATCATTTACTCTCGCGCATGAATTTTGCTACGGTGGGAGTGTCGCAGAACGTCGCGCTGGACGCGTCGTTCCAGCGGCTGCTCTGACGCTCGCAGGGCAGGAGACTTTACACTTGTCACTTCTCGACCCGCCTCCGATCACATCGCACAAATCCAGGCCGTTCGCATTTACGATCGCGGCCTTCGTGCTGGTTGCCGTTGTCTCATTTTGGTGGACCTTTCGTTTCTATCCGGAAAAACGTGCCGTGGCGAATTTCTTCGACGCGGTGGTCACCGGTGATACGGCAAAAGCTTACCAACTCTGGAAGCCCAAGCCGAGCTACAAAATGGAAGATTTTCTCGCGGACTGGGGCCCGAACGGTTACTTTGGACCGGTGAAGAGTTACCGCATCATGCGCGAAAGCTCGCCGGTCGGTTCGAATGCCGTCGAAGTTGCCGTGGCGGTCAGCCCGTTCTCGCCCATGCCGAATCCCGCTGATCCGTCGACCAAAGAGCAAAGCCAGAAAACCCGCGTCATCGGGATCTGGGTCGTGACCAAAGACAAGTCGCTGACGTTCCCACCGTAGAGTGGAATCGGGTGTATTTCCTCAGCTTCTGAGTCCTAATTCCATTTCCTTCACAGCCCGCAGATTTCTGCGCCATCAGCGGTGGATTTCCTCGAGTGCCTGCAGCAACTCCTCGGGTCGAGCGCTGGCCGTGCCAAGTTTGCTGACCACGACACCGGCCGCGATATTCGCCAGTACCGCGGCTTCCGGCAACGACGCGCCAGCCGCCGCCGCAAGCGCCAGGACGCTCAGAACGGTATCGCCAGCCCCGGTCACATCAAAAACCTGACGGCCGGTGGCGCCACGATCGACGCCAGTCTGACCCACGCGCGCGTAGGTCACCTCAAAACTTGTCGCCGGAATATTCAGGTGCTTCGGCGACGATTCCTCGAACAGGCTCATTCCCTTCTCTCCGCGCGTAATCAGCACCGCGCCGCAGCCGAAGTGCGCCAGCAGCGCACGCCCCGTCTCTACCACGGATTTTTCGTCGGTGAGCGTTCGCGAAACAAACATCCCTGCTTCCTTGGCATTGCACACGATGGCCTTCGCTCCGCGATAAGCGTAAAGCCGCGATCTCTTTGGCCCAACAAACACCCGCACCTTCAAACGGTGGCATGCGCTGAGGACGCGGTCGGCAAATTCGTCGGTGATGAGTCCTTTGTCGTAGTCGGACAGCACCAGCACGTCGATGCGTTTCAGCGCACGGAACAGGGCGCTGAGGAGACGCTCTTCGGTTTCCGTGCGCAGAGGCTCGCGGCGTTCGCGATCCACACGAACGATGTGCTGCTGGCGCGCAATAATCCGCGTCTTGACCGTGGTGATGCGCTCGGGGTCGGCGATGACGCCCTGGTCTGCGATGTTTGCCGCGCGCAGGCAGTTGCGCAGCGCGGTACCCGGCTCGTCGGCGGCTTTCCTGCTGCCACCAATCACCCCGAACATTTCCGCGCGCGCGCCGAGCGCGGCAAGATTCGCAGCCACGTTCGCGGCTCCGCCCAGGCATTCGCTCTGTTCCACGAAATCAACGACGGGCACAGCGGCTTCCGGAGACAGCCGCGCAGCTGTACCCCACAGATAGCGATCCAGCATTAGATCGCCGACGACCCCGATGCGTTTGCCACGCAGGCGGGGCACGAGGCGCTTCAACCGAGGCACAAATTCAGCGAGAATGGTGGTCATAAGTGATTTTTTCCCTGGATTAGCGACCGGTCATTCCGGTGCGATCGTAGCTTCTTCCACGAGCATCACCGGAATGTCATCGCGAACCGGATAAACGCGCCGGCACGCCTGGCACTTTAGTCCGGAGTTGTGCGGTGTAGGTCTTACCGGCGCTTTGCACGCCGGACAGACAAGAATGTCCAGCAAATCTTGGGGGATGGGCATACGTGGCTCCGTAACGTCGAATCGGCACTGTAACAAACGGCGTGGTCGACAGTCGACAGTTTACAATCGAAAGCCGCATGAAGCGAAATACCCGCAGGACGGTCCGCAGCTCGAATCAGGAAAGGCGTAAAATTCCTGCATCGCTAACAATACCAACGCGAACTATCTCTCGGCGATGGTCCTAAGCTGCGCATCCCTGCTTTCGTGTCCGCGTTTGGCAGCTCAACAAACCGAACAGTCACCCGCCTGTGAAGGCGACGCCAAGATTCGCGTCGCCGTAAATGCAGTCCTGGTTCCGGTGGTGGTCCGCGACGCGCAAGGTCACGCGCTCGGCAACCTCAAAAAGGAGGACTTCAGGGCTTCGATAACAATAAGCCCCAAACGATTTCGGGATTCAGCATTCAAAAGCGCTCACGTACGGTGCGCAGCGTGGCGGAGGGCTTTCGCTGCACAAGGTGAAGCAAGATGGCAGCTATCACCGGTTGAAAGTCAAGGTGGATCAGGATGGGCTTGAAATTACAAGCGCGCTGCGGGCATTTCGCGCCGAAGAGAGAAAAAAAGTGAGTGCCACGAAGCGCTAGTTCTTCTTTCCCTTGGCCTCGGTGAAGATAACCGATTTCTGAAGCGCCTCCTGCGAGGCTTGATGCGCCTTTGCCGAATGCTCCAGCGCCCGCTTGGAATGCTCGTGCCCGGTTAAATGATCGCCTTTGTCGTGGTGCGCTGCGGCAACACGATGGGCGTGGGCCGCGAGCTCGTGGAACTCCGCCGCTCTTTGGTGTGATTCCGTTGGCACGATTGTCTTTTCTCCGGGCAGTCTTCAGGCCGCTGCCGTTAACTGAATGCGACCGCTAGCGCCTTGCATGACGGCTACCATTGCACAAGTTCGACGCGTCGATTCTTCGCCCTGCCGTCTTCCGCTGCATTGGATGCAATGGGGGAATAGAGCCCGCAACCGAATGCGTCCAGCCGGTTCGCACTAATCGCGTACTTGCTGGTGAGTTCTCGCACAACGCTGGCGGCGCGCCTGCGGCTTAGATCCAGATTATACTCCGGCTTTCCCTGGTTGTCCGTGTGTCCCGCCACACGTAAGCGCAGGGCGGGCTCACTACCAAAGAGCCTGGCAATTTCAGCCAGCGTGGGCTGCGATTCAGGCTTGACCACGTCCTGGTCGGTATCGAAGTAGAGTCCGTACAGTGCCACCTTGCCGGAATCGTGGAGCGACTGCTTCATGTCGTCCGAATTCACGAACGCCATTTTCTTTTCCATCGCGTCCGGCGATACCACCACCAATTGCGCCAGCGCCTGCCCCTTGGCAACCCTTCCCTGTAGGCGTTCCGGAATGACGCCATCCCGGTACGCGGTGACGAAGACCACGTAGTAGCTCGAGCTGGCATCGTTACTTTTGCCTACCACAAGCCGCTCCTCCGCTTCGTCATACCCAAGTATCTGCGAAAGATCGCTCTCGTTGGCGATCTGGCCGAACGTGGGGCCAAACCAGCCATGCTGCCCGGCGCCCTTCTCGTACAGTATCTGCATGCCCAGACGCTGAAACTCCAGCTTGTAATTACGGAATAACTCGGCCACGGACCGGCCCGGCGGAGCCAGGTAGGTGTAGTAACTCACCTGGCCCTCGATCGGCTTGCTGTTTTCATACCTAGGCGGATCCGACTGCGTGGGCGGCCCCAAAGGCAGCAAATACTCGTCAAACTTGGGCGCGCGATACCCGATCAGCTCACTTCCTGCATAGCGTTTCATGCCTGCGGGGTCTTTCGAGTTTGGCAAGTCTTGACCTGCGCTTCCGGCGACAGCAACAAAAAATAAAACGCACGCGGCAAAAATAGACTTGAGAACCCAGCTTGAAGCCGTTTTACGTTCTTGTCGTCGTTCAAGACTAGAACGACTGGGCTTTGACAATTCTCTGCAAATGGGCATCTCGGGACGCACTCCTTTTATGACGATGAGCTACCTGCGCCGATTGTAGGAAATATCCAGGCTGCAATACTGTTCGATAGTGGACATCCTTCGAGTAGACTCGGGCTCCAGCAGCATCGAGGCAAATCGCCAGGGGCCTTGGTCTGCAGCTAGTGATTGCACCCCGCCCGCGCGGCGCAAATTAGCTTGCGCTACAGGTGCGATTTCCAAAACGTTTTGTGGAAAGAGCGGGATCGCTTCAAAAATTGGCCCGAAATCGTACTTCGGGTGTGCTGCGCTATTGGGGTGTCCCGACAGCCGGTTCGAGTTGGGCGATTTGTTGCTTGATGATGTCGGCGTTCGGGCCGGCTGGCACGTAGGTCAGGCAGTTACGCAGATGTTGCAGCGCACCAGCGTAGTCACGGTTGTTCGCGAGGATAACCGCGAGCAGTTGCTCGGTATTAGGTTGCGTGTGCAGCGGGTCCATCGCAAGCGCTTTCTCGGCGCTGACTTGCGCCACATCCATTTTCCCAATCTTCACGTTGCCGAGAGCATGGTAGTACCAGGTTTGTGGGTTGCCGCGCGGATTGAGCTCCAACTCGTGCGAAGTGCAATCGACAAGTTCCTGCCACTTCCCTGCTTGCGCCGAAATCGCCGCCAGCTGCTCGTAGGGCAGGATAAATTTAGGATCGGCGGCAACCGCCTTGGAGAAGGAGTTTCCGGCTTCCTCTTTCTTCGAAACTTCCAGAATCCTTCCGAGTTGATACCAGGCTTCTGCGAATTGCGGATAGACTTGCACGGCCTTTTCCAGATCTTTCTGCGCGCGGTCCGGTTTTCCGTCGAGCAACTCGCTGCGCGCCTTTTCGAAGGCCTTCACGGCATCTTTCGGGGCGGTCGCCGTTGTGTTGCTCACCGCCGCGCCCGCCGACCCGTCTTCGCGCTTCAGCGTGATCGTGCCGATGTTCGGATTGTCTTGCACGTTGCGGTTGGCGATGCTGATCGAGCTGGAGTCAAAACCCGGGAGTGCGGCTTGTACCGCGCAACCCACGAACTGCTCCGCGAGTTTCGTCTTCGTATCGCTGTTGCCGATCAAAGAGGTGTCGGTCTTCACCGGAGCGATCAGGAACTTGCCCTTTGGATCGGCCGTGCTGGTATAACGAATTTTGCCGTCGCACGTGACAGTAATCGGAACGGGATCCCAAGGCAAGGCGCCGCCGGCGACAGTAACGGTTCCACCGAGATAATCTCCCGGCCGTCCTTGATTCATCAGCGCGTCCCAGTTCGAAGCCTTGCCGATGTCGGTGGAAGCTGCAGGAGATGTACCGCTAGCCCTGGTGCCTTGCGCGCTTGTGGCAAAGCCGAACGTCAAATATGCGCAAACGAGCAGGAAGAGTTTCGCTTTCATGATATGCCTCAAGAAAATTATCCTCCGATGGGAGCCGGCCTGAAGAGGAAAACTTTCGAGAACCAGAACCTCCCGACCGAGCCGCTCGCCAAGCGGCTGGGCGACTGGTTCGACAAGCATTCACCGCCGCCCATTCACAAGACCCCACGACTCACTAGACGCAAATGCCAGTCAACATTGTCATCCCGAGCGTGGCGAGGGATCTGCGTTTCGCAGGCCCTTACTTTGTGCCGGCGAAGCCATCGCACCCCACGGTCGTTACTGCTCAAACAAGTCCGGTCCCGGAAATTCTAAACGCAATAGCGTATTCGCAGGGCTTCTCATCGGGCAGCTCGATCTTCAACGAGGTTTCGTCCCGCTTCCATTTCAAGTTCCCAGGGTGCCCAAGCAGTGCCACGTTCTCGATCTTGCCGGGCGCCTGCGTACTGCTGGTGGCGAGTGGCGCGATCACCGCTTCTTTTCCTGGCCAATCCATTATGAAGGCGTAAAGAGCCTGGCCCTTCGTCGTGAAGCGCACGTCTTCACCGGTCAGCGGCTTGCGCTTGCTTTCGTTGAAGTTGGTGTCTTCGGCTGCAGTATGTGCCGCCGCGGCCTGCCCCGAAACCTTCCACGGACGCGTTGCGTGGATGCCCTCGGCGTTCACGTTCATCCAGGCAGTGATGCCGGCAAGAACCTTCAACTCGCGATCGTCGAGCATGCCGCTTGCGGGCAGCGGAAAGTTCAGGATCAGATTGCCGTTCTTGCTGACGATGTCCACCAGCATGTCCACAACGGTCTTGGGTGTTTTGTACTCGATGTCGCGTTTATAGTGCCAGTCGCCGATGCAGGTATCGGTCTGCCACGGGCTGGGCCAAATCTCCTCCAGGACGCCGCGCTCGCGATCGAAGACGCACAAGCCGGCCTCGGAGTCTTCCTTGTGCTTGCTGGTGTAGACGCCTTCCACTTTCTGACCGTTGCGGGCCCAGTTTATGTTCAGAAAATTGGCCAGCATCTCCAGGCCATAGTTCTCAAAGGGCAGATGTCCGTCGCAATACAAAAGATCGGGCGAGTAATTGTCCGCCAGGTCTTTTATGCGCAGGGTCCAATGCTGTTTCCACGACTCCGGGATGCCGTCCTCGTTCCAATCGAGTTTCGTGGTGAGCACTTTCGGGTCGGAGATGGCGTGATACAAATCCGCGAACTTGGGATCGGCGCCATCATAGGGAACGCCTGCAAGCGGACCTTCTTTATCAGCAAGGTGGCTTACCGCGAACCATTTGTAACTAATCCACAGATGATCGCTGACGCCAAATTTCAGGCCGTGCTTTATCGCGGCTTGCCGGAACTCTCCCACAACATCCCTCTTGATGCCCATGCTGGCGGCGTTCCACCGGTTGTGCTTGGAATTCCACATATCAAAATTGTCGTGGTGCACGCCCATGCTCATGAAATATTTCGCGCCTGCTTTTTTGTACAAGCCCAGCAGATAGTCGGGATCGAATTTTTCGCCATGCCACGCGGGAATCAGATCTTTGTAACCGAACTTCGAGGGATGGCCGTAGTGCTCGAGATGATATTTGCACTGGCGCTCGCCCTGGATGTACATGTTGCGCGCGTACCAGTCGCCGGCTTCCACGGAGGATTGTGGCCCCCAATGCGCCCAGATTCCGAACTTGGCGTCGCGAAACCAGTCGGGGACATGATATTTAGACAGAGATTCGCGAGTGGCTTGGAACGGCCCCGGTGCATTCTTTGCCGAGAGGTTGGGTTTCTCCTGTGCAGCGGAACTAAGCGCACGGAACGCAGGAACGGCGCCCGCCAGCAGTGAAAGAGCGTCTCGACGCGTGATGGACGATTTGGCTTTTCGCATGGCCAGCATCCTACCCCAAATTTTGTTTAGGCGAACACCATTCCTGGTTGCACGCGATCACCGGCGGAACGCAAACCCACGCGTGAGTGAGTGGAAATCGGACGTGGCGTGTGCTACATAGAGCCCGCCGCGCGGCCTGCGGGATTGGGTTGCAGAACGACTGGGAGCGAACGGAGGCACGATGAGCGGACGACTGAAATTGATTTTGGTTTTGCTGGCGACGGTTTTCGTTGTTCCTGCGTTTGGTCAAACAGCAGCTTTACCGACCGACAAGACGGTTGTCGTCTTGGGGCAGACCTTGCACTACTGGGACTTGGGATCGGGACCCGTGGTGGTACTGGTGCACGGACTAGGGAGTAAGAAGGAAAATGACTGGGGTCGGGTGGTGGCGCCGCTTTCGCGGAAGTACCGCGTGATCGCGCCCGATCAGCTCGGGTTTGGGCAGTCAGACAAGCCCGTGATCGACTACAGCATTCAAACCTATGTGGATTTCTTAAATGAGTTTCTACACGAACTGAAGATCGAGAAGGCCACGCTTGTCGGCGAATCGCTGGGAGGGTGGATTTCCGGGCTGTACACGTTGGAGGCGGGGAGCGACAAGCACATGATTTCGGTGGAGAAATTGGTGCTCGTGGATGCGGCGGGGCTAAAGCAGGACAAGCCGATACCTGACCTGAATCCGAGCACCTTGGCCGCTGAGAAAAAATTGCTGCAAGTGGTGTTTTACGATTCGAGTTGGGTGACCGACGAGTTGGTGAAGCGGGATCTGGCGGAAAGGATCCACGCGAATATCAGCTATACGGTGCGCAGCATCCTGAGCAATCCCGCGCTTGCACTGGAAAGGCTCGACGGAAAATTAGGCGACATTCACGTTCCCACACTGGTGGTTTGGGGGAAGCAGGACGAGCTGCTGCCGATGGCGTCCGGTGAACGGTACTCAAAGGACATTGCCGGGGCGCAATTCGTGAGCTTTGACAAGTGCGGGCACGTACCGCCAGTGGAGAAGACCGCGGAATTTGTGGCCGCAGTGGAAGAATTTCTCAAATAAGTTTAGCGGACTCCGCTGTCTGTTTTGCGTCGCCCGCAATTGAGCGACGGTCATCCCGAACAGATCGACGGAGATCGCTGAAGATCTCAACATCAAGCGCGCCGAAGCTGCCAGCGGTGCGCACTGCGTGGAAAGTAAACTGCGCTGGTTGCTTCAGCCCGGTTGTCCCCGGAATCGGCCCGGTCATCACAAGTTTGTTGCGCGCCCGGCGGCCACGCGGTATTCCTGTTCCATGAACACTTCAAAACTGAGTTGCTGGGTCTGGTGGATTCTACTGGGCATCGCGTTCCTGGGCGTGGATTGCGTCGCGCACGCGCAATCCGTGCCAGACGCGGGCTGGCCCAACTATGGCAATGATCCGGGGGGCAGTCGTTACTCCACGGCTTCACAAATCAATCGAGACAACGTTGGGCAACTGAAGGTCGCGTGGACCTATCGCACCGGCGCGATGGACGTACAAACCGACCTTAACCATAAGGCGGCGTTCGAGGCCACGCCGATTTTGGTCGATGGAAAACTCTTTCTGAGTACGCCCTACGATCACGTGATCGCGCTTGATCCTGTTTCAGGGAAAAAGATTTGGGAATTCGATGCGAAGCTGGATTTGACGCACGGATATTCGGAAGTTACGTCGCGCGGAGTTTCGGCGTGGCGGGAGGCGGCAGCGAAGGGGGGTACGGCGTGCGGGCTGCGAATCTTTATTGGCACACTCGATGCACGGCTGATTGCGCTGGACGGACAAACGGGTGCGCGATGCGCGGATTTTGGGGAACAAGGACAAGTGGATTTGACCCGGGACGTCAATCTGCGCGACGTGGGCGACTATCAAGTCACCTCGGCAACGTCGATCGCGGGCGATCTGGTGATCGTGGGCTCATCGATTGGCGACAATCGCGCGGTGGATGTGGAACGCGGCATCGTGCGCGCGTTTGATGCGCGCACCGGCAAAATGCGCTGGAGCTGGGATCCGATTCCGTGGGCAAAAGATACCAAACCGCGCACCGGCGCGGGCAATGCATGGTCCACGATTTCGGTGGATGCCGAACGCGGTCTGGTATTTGTGCCGACCGGCAGCGCGAGCCCGGATTATTTTGGCGGCATACGCAAGGGCGACGACAAGTGGGCGAACTCGGTGGTGGCGCTGAAGGCCTCGACCGGCGAATTTGTATGGGGCTTTCAGGTGGTGCATCACGACCTATGGGATTACGACGTGGCGTCGCAACCGACGCTTTTCACCTGGAAAAACAACACTCCAGCGATCGCCATCACAACAAAAATGGGGCGCGTGTTCGTGTTGAATCGCCTGAATGGCAAACCGTTGTTCCCCGTCGAAGAGCAGCCCGTACCGAAGAGCGACATTCCTGGGGAGGAAGCGTGGCCGACGCAGCCTTCCGGAATTTCGACCGTGCCGGAGGACCTGAAACCCGGCGACGCGTTCGGAATCAATGAGGAAGAGCGGAAGTGGTGCGAGGACCGCATCAGGGCTTCACGTTATGAGGGAATTTTTACTCCTCCAACGTTGCAAGGGACGATCGTTTTTCCCGGCAACGTGGGTGGCGTGAATTGGGGAAGTTCCGCATTCGATCCGCAGCGCCATCTGCTGATCATGAACACGAATCACCTGGCGATCTGGATGAAATTGATCGAGCGCGATAAGCTCGCCGGCGTGCACGATGCGCGAAAAGAAAATCGGATGGAAGGCGAATTCGCGCGGCAGACTGGCGCGCCATACGGGATGTATCGCGAAACATTTTTGTCACCCGTTCACCAGGTTCCCTGCACTCCTCCACCGTGGGGAACGATTGTGGCCCTCGATCTTTTTTCTGGTCAGAAAGCTTGGGACGTGCGGCTGGGCAGCCACATTCCCGGGCAACAAACCGGTGCGGTTAATTTTGGCGGGCCGATGGTTACGGCTGGCGGATTGATCTTTACCGCCGCTTCCTGGGACGGCCACCTGCGGGCGTTCGAAGCGGAAACCGGGAAGGAGATCTGGTCGTACGAACTGCCCGCGGGCGGTCAGGCGACGCCGATGACGTATAGCATGGGCGGAAAGCAATACCTGGTGATCGCTGCAGGTGGCCACGGGAAATTTGGCACCAAGCAGGGCGACTACGTTTTGGCCTTTACGCTGCCCTAGGTCACGGAGAATGGAGGGAGACGCCACCTCCGTTGTTTTTTTCAAGAGTCTGCAATTGATTGATTTCCAGCGGGTTAGACTCGACTTTCTGAAATCGATTTGCACCAAGAGTCTACAACCGTACTGTTCATACACGCATTGGTCTCTGCAATCTACTTTGTTGGAATAAAAAAACACCACAGCTTGGGCGCCTTTGAGCGTAAAGCGGACGACGCAAAGTTCATCACAAGTATTAATTAGTAATCTCGCACGAATCTTCGCCGGGGCTCCGGTTTCGTTCTGAACGACCTGCAGGTCGTGCTAACCCGCTTGCGCCTGCCAACATCGACACAAGGATAACTCTAAGCCCCCTAAACCGATGTAAGACTGCCCACTCCACGGCTTATCGCGAAGGGAGGGCGCGGCGGACCAGTCTGGCTACGTCGTCGGGGACTTCGCGTTGGGGGAAATGGCCGACGTGGGGGAATTCGATGCGCTGGAAGCCGCGGGCGAACCAGGCTTCCTGCCCTAGCGAGGAAGCTGGGAGATTGACGGCGTCAGCCAGGCCGCAGCCGAACAGGAGCGGAATTTCGATTTCGGGTACTCGGTGCTGGTCGAGTTGTGATTGTTGCTGGACGTAGGCTGGGGCGCCGGACGCGTTTCCGTAGCGATGGCGATAGTAGGAGATGACGAAGGGGACAAATTGTGGATTCATCCAAGCCGACTTTGCGCTGTCGAGTTCGGCTTGCGTGAATTTCCATTCGGGTGACCACGTGCGCCAGAGATATTCGCAAAAAGGGATGGGATCAGCTGCAAAGGCGGCGCGGCCGCGTTCGGTATTGAAATACCACTGATACCAGTAGGCGCGGACTTGCTCGGGTGACTCGCGCTTTCCCTGGAACATGAGGTACGGCGTTGATAGGGTTACGAGACCGAGTAGGCGTTGCGGCGCGAGAACCGCGACGGAATAGGCGGTTCTGGCTCCCCAATCGTGCCCGACGAGAACAAAGCGATCCAAGGCGAGGGTGTCGGCGAAATCCAGGACGTCTTGGGCGAGAGCGGCAGTCTGCCCACTGAGCGCGTCTGGGTAGTCGACGTGAGTGGCACCGAAACCCCGCAGCTGCGGCACCAGGATCCGTAGTCGGTCGCTGTTGAGGTTCTCGATCACGCGATCCCACGTGCGAAGGCTGTCTGGAAATCCGTGGAGCAGAATTAGCGGGAGTTCGTCGGTAGGACCGTGCTCTTCGTATTCGATGTGGACAAAACGGGTGCGGCCAAAGGGCATCGAAGGTTCGGGCGAAACGTTGCCAGTGTAAAAGCGAGGGCTGCATTAGGCAATAGCCGCGGCTCGCAGGCAAACCGCTCAAAAATGTTCCGGGGCAGCAGAATATAAAACGGGAGCTGCAGGATGCCGGCATTGCGGCCGAGGTCGAGGAGCGGAGTGATGCGAAGACTTCCCCGGTGGAGGAAGATCGATGGAGAGCGAGGAAGGTCGCAGGAGCCGAAGTAGAAGCCCGGGGCGGCTTTGTATGTCGTATGAAGTCGGGCATCGTCGACCAGGCGGCAAGAAAGTGTTGATTCCAGCGCCGATTTAATGGAGGCGGTGCCGGGTTGTTTGTCTTTGGCGACGAAGAGGTTGGCATTGACGGAGACGTGCTCGGACTCGTCGAGGCGGATAGAGACGAAAAGAGACGGGACAAGTTCGTTGTCGGAGTCGTCGTCGGAGTCGGCAGCACTATCCTGGACAGACGGCACGCCGGCAGGGGTAGAGGTTTGCGCATGGAGATCGACTGCAATAGGCAACACGGAAAAGCCCGCGAGCGAGAAAAGCAGCCCAAGAAATCTGCACCGTTTGCGCATGTGAACGATCCTTTATTTCAGGCGTTTACCCAACCACAACGAGGACGATGAGTTCAGTTTAGGTATGATGGAAACGCTCGAGGAACTGGTCGATGGGGCAGTTTTGCCGAATTACACACCGTAATTATGGAATGAACAAAACTGGACGAAAGGCCTGTTCGTGGCGCAGTGTCCGGGCGACGGTTGCAAGGGGCCTGTTCCCATCCCACTTCTAAGAGCGGTCGTCAGCGAAGAGGCTCGACTACGCCTACTTTGTTGACGCCGCTGCAGGCGAGGTAGATGCGGCCGTCGGGTGTGGCGGCCATGTTGCGCACGGTGCCGCCTCCTGACGGGATATTTGCGCGGGCGAATTCCTGGGTTTTTGGATTGAAGCGGATGACTGTATTGGGGGTCACGCCGGACTCGCTGTACCAAACCATACCGTCGGGAGTGATGGCAATTCCGTACGGATTGGATCCGGTTCCTCCGGGAGAAGGCCACATCTTGGCTGCACCTGACACCGGGTCAAGACGACCGAGGTTTCCGCCTTCGTAGTCCGTGAAATACACGGCGTCGTCAACGGCCAATGCCAAACGCCGGGGCCGCGCGCCTTCTGCCAGCGGGTATTCCGTAATCTGCATGGTGTTGGGATCGATTTTCGCCAGCTCGTTGGTGCCGAACTCGCAGAAAAATGGGACGCCTTTGCTGTTGATCTGGATGCCGTACGGGCGTGCATCTTTGGTTGGAACCAGCTTCAATTCGATTTTTCCCGTTTTGGGATCGAGACGACCCACCATGTTTCCTACCTGAACGGTGAACCAAAGTATTCCTTGCGCGTCGAAAACAGCGGTGTGCGGATCTTCCGCTTTTGCATTCGGCATCTTGTACTGAGTGATTTCGCCCGAGCGCGGATTGAGTTTGCCGATGTGCGCGGCAAAATTCCCGGTGTACCAGATGTTGCCTTCGCGATCGGCAACCAGACCGTGCGGGCCATCGTTTTCGTCCTTTAGCGGATACTCCTTGAAATCTCCGGTTGCAGGATCGAGCCGGCCCAGCTTGCTGACCATTTGCTCGGTGAACCACAGGAAACCATCCGGTCCGACTGCCGGATCATGAGGGTGTGCACCCTTGGTCGGCACGGTCCATTCGCGGATCTTGACGCGGAGGTCGGTGACCGCCGGGGACGGCGCGGACGGCCGCGATGCCAGTCCGGTGGTAAGGGCCAAGCCCGCGATCACGACAGGTAAAAGGAAACCGACGCGTAGTTGCATACGTTCCTCCCGCTTGACCGATCGCGGCCCGAGGACTGAGGCCCACGTGAGCTGCGTCTCGATAGCGTAGTCCCGCGGGCAAGCAGAGTTCAATGGCAGAAGCGCCGGTCATTCGATAGACAAGAAGGCGTTTATGCTTTATAATGCAAAGTACTTTCTCTGACTGTTCTTTTTGGCGATTGCCCCGGAGGTCTGATGAGCGTCCGACCGATTCCCCAATTCGTTCGCGGGACGATCAAGATCGTCCTTGGGCTGGTTCTGCTCTCGGTTGCTGGTATCGCAGTGTTGCTTGCATTGCTTTGGCTGGACCACAACAGGGAGACGACGCTACCCACGCCCACTGGCGCGTTCGCAGTCGGTCGCACAACGTACGTTTGGAGTGATGCCGCGCAAGCGGATCGCATGGCGCCGACGCCGGGGACCAAGCGGGAGCTTTTTGTCTGGATCTGGTATCCCGCAGCGCCGCGGCAAACCTCCCAGACGGTGGACGATTATTTGCCAACTCCATGGCTGACGGCTCTTCAACAACAGGTTAGCCCGGTGATTACAAACCTCCTGAGGCGAGATGAGCGACGGGTCCGCGTGCATAGTATTCGTGACGCGGAGGTATCGCCTCAGCAGCGTTCGTACCCGGTGGTATTCCTGAGAGCGGGACTTGCGGCTTTAACGACCGATTACACGACGCTTGCCGAAGACCTCGCCAGTCATGGGTATGTGGTGGTGGGTTTCGACGCACCTTATCGAAGCTTTGTCGTCGTATTCCCGGACGGAAGGACGATCGCCAGGACACCCCAGAATAACGCCGACCTGGTGGAGGGGTCTGCAAAGCAGCAGCTTGCCGTGAAATTGGTCGAAGCATGGAGCGCGGACATGAGCTTCGCGCTCGATCAGCTCGAACGACTGGACGCGTCGGACCACGCGGGCAAATTCTTAGGGCGGCTCGATCTGCAGCGGATCGGTGTTTTCGGGCACTCACTCGGCGGGGCCACAGCTCTGCAGTTCTGCCATAACGACGCGCGCTGCAAAGCCGGCATCGATGTGGACGGGGCTCCCCTGGGCAACGTCATCGCCGAAGGCGTCACCCAGCCGTTCCTGTTTCTGCTGGGTGACCACGGTAACGAGCCCGATGCCGAGACGCGCCCGGTCCAAGCGAACATCCGCTCGATTTACGATCGATTGCCCAGTGACCGCAGGCTGGAAATCGTGATCCGAGGCGCGAACCACTACCGGTTCGGCGACGGAGCGGTGTTGCAGGCTCCACTTCTAACGGGCGCTTTACAAACTATAGGCATTCTGCGTCTCGACGGCCGGCGCCAGGTGGCTGTGACCACACACTACCTCAGCACCTTCTTCGACGTCTACCTGAAGGGGGCGCCAGCTTCGGAGCTGAATATGCAGGCGGAGTATCCAGAAATTGAAATCATCCATTGAGCACTCCTGCTCGTAGGTTGTCGTGACCCGAAGTCGAGGATAGCCCGGAGATTGAGCTAATCCTTTTCTGGAACGAACGCCCAAGTGACCACGGCACTGCGCAAGGTTTTCGGGGTTACAGGGCTTTGGTGGCGCGGAAGTCGCGGACCACAGCTGAGGCGTCACGTTGGTTGGCGTCTACTTCGGCGTTCAAGTGGCGCATGTCTTCGGCGGAGATTTTGTTGGCAAGGTCGGCGAGGGCGGATCGAAGTTGGGGAAATTTGGCGAGGGTGTCGCGGCGGACGATGGGGACGGCGTCGTACGGGGGAAAATAGTGGCGGTCGTCGGTGAGGGCTACGAGGTGTAGAGCATCGATCAAACCGTCGGTGGAGTTGCCGGCTACGATGTCTACCTTTTTGTCGACCAGAGCGCGGTAGATCAGGCCCAAGTCCATGACGCTAGGTTGCGTGGAAAAGTGGAGGCTGTAACGCTGGCTGAAGCCTGCGTAACCGTCGGGACGTTCGAGAAATTCGTAGCCTACGCCAGCGCGCCAGTGAGGGGCGAGCGGGATGATGTCGGAGACCGTGCTCAGGTGGAATTGCTGAGCGTCGGAGCCGCGGATGACCATAGCGAAGGTGTTTTCGAAGCCGAGAGGCTCGGTGACTTCGAGATGGAACCGGTCGGAGTAGCCTTTTTTGACGCGCTGGTAAACGGCGGAGGAATCGCCGGTTGGAGATTCGTTCAAGACGGCGGTCAGGGCTGTGCCGGTGTACTCGACGTAGAGATCTAACTGGCCGGATTCGAGGGCTTTTTGGCAGAGCAGGGTGCCGCCGAGGTTGGTTTTGCGCTCGACGTGGATGCCGGCGCGGGCTTCGATGTGTTGGGCGAGGAGCTCGGCGAGGATGACCTGTTCGGTGAAAAATTTGGAGCCGATAATGATGTGCGGCTGGGAGGAGTGGCATCCGAACAGGAGAAGCGAGAGTAGGAAGAGGAAGCTCGAAGCGGGGCTGCGCATCGCTAAGAATGTCTCACGGTCGCGTGAATAAGGGAACAATCGCAGGAAACAAAGAGGCCAATGGCTTTCATCAAGCGGTTCGCAGAATAGGCAACGGAAAATAGAGCTGAGGTCAGGCCACCTTTAGGTGGCGTTCGAGACGAGCCAGGAGGACGTCGGCCAGGATGGCCAGGAGCGCCGCAGGGATGGCGCCGGCCAGGATTACGGCGTCGCTAACCATGGCCACGCCTCGAAAAATAAAGGTGCCGAGGCCGCCTGCGCCAATGGCGGCGGCGATGGTGGCAACTCCGATGGTGATCACGGTGGCGGTGCGAATACCGGCCAGAATTACGGGAAGGGCGAGAGGTAGCCTCACTCGCCAGAGGATTTGGGACTGGGTCATGCCCATGGCTTCGGCGGCCTGTAGGACGCCAGGGTCGATGCCGCTGAGACCCACGTAGGTATTACGGAGGATTGGGAGCAGGGCGTACAGGACCAGGGCCACGATCGCGGTGCGGCGGCCGATGCCGCCGATGAAGGGGATGGGAATCAGGAATCCAAAGAGGGCGAGGCTGGGGATCGTTTGGAAGACGCTGGCGACACCGAGGGCGATGTTGCGCAGCGCGGGGCGCCGGACAATGAACATGCCCAAGGGCAAGGCGATGGCAATCGCGATGGCCATAGCGAGTACGACTAATGTCAGGTGGGCGACGGTGGCTTCGAGAATTTCGGCGCGATGTCCGACAAAAAATTGCCACGGGCTCATACCGGCGCTCCTGGAACAGTGTCACGCGCTGCACCGTTTGTGAACGCACCCAGGGATGCGGCGAAAGCTTTCACTTCGGGATGGTCGATCTGCAAAAATTCCCGGGGCGTGCCGGAGGCAACGATGTGCCCGGCTTGCAGGAGCACGATGCGAGAAGCTAGCAGGAGAGCTTCGCGAAGGTCGTGAGTGACGAAGACGATGGTCTTGCCGAGACGACGGGCGAGGTCGCTGAACTCGTGTTGCAGTTCGGCGCGCGTGACGGGATCGAGGGCGCCGAAGGGTTCGTCCATCAGAAGAATGGGTGGATCAGCGGCTAGAGCGCGGGCCACGCCAACGCGCTGACGCTGGCCGCCAGAGAGTTCGTGAGGGTGGCGAGCGGCAAATTCGCGAGGATCGAGCCCGACCAGGGTGAGAAGTTCCTCGACACGTTTTGCAATGCGAGCCGCCTCCCATTTTTCCAACGTAGGGACCAAAGCGATATTTTGCGCGACGGTGAAATGCGGGAACAAGCCGCCTTCCTGAATGACGTACCCAATACCGCGCCGCAGCCGAATGGCATCCCACTCGGAGGTGGAGCGCCCCTGCACCAGCACCTGGCCGGATTGGGGCGATAATAGGCTATTGATCAGCTTTAAGAGAGTCGTCTTGCCGCTGCCGCTGCGGCCTAGAAGTACCAAGGTTTCGCCGCAGTGAATTTCCAGTGAAATGCGGTCAATAATCGGTCGCGAGGCGTTACCGTTAACACTGTATGTTACCTGCTGAAATAGGATGGTAGCTTCTGGCGGTGAAGCGGATTTCGCGTTCATTTCGATTGACACCCTTGTCGTGCGGGAGAGACCATCATACTTGGCTCGGGCTCCCCGCATCGAATTTTGGTGCATCCTTCAAGCGGAAGACGCATCGAACTGGGGGGAGAATATCGTATGGGAGTTCTTAGCAGCGCCGTCCGCATACGTCACGACCTGCATACCCGCCTGACCGAAGCGCGCAAACGGACCGACGAGCTGTTCGCCATCGTTCGCGACGAAGCGCTTTACGACCGCCCTATCCCCGAGCGGCATCGCATCATTTTTTACGTGGGACACGTTGAGTCGTTCGACTGGAATCTGCTAGCGCAACGCGCGTTTGGATTGCAGCCTTTCCACGAAAGCTTCGACAAGCTGTTTGCGTTTGGAATTGATCCAGTGGGCGGAGGCTTGCCGACCGATAAGCCCTCGGATTGGCCGGCGCGGGAAGAAATTTACCAGTACAACCAGCGGCTGCGCGACGACTTAGATCGCGCGATTGCGCGAACGCTGGCGAATCCTTCCGAAGGCCACCCGCTGCTGTTGCAGATGTTGGAGGTAGCGATCGAGCACCGCTTGATGCACGCAGAAACGCTAGCCTACATGCTGCATCAATTGCCGGCGGACCGGAAAGTCCGGGCCCCCAAAGAGGCGATCTGGAAGACGGCGCGGGCGAAATCGCATTTAATCGACGTGCCGGCGGGCCCGGCGACGTTGGGAATGCGGCGGGCTGATAACGGCGAATTCGGCTGGGACAATGAGATGGACGCGTGGGAAGCGTTCGTGCCGGGATTCGCGATCGACAACTATGATGTGATGAACCGGGATTTTCTGCAGTTCATGCAATCCGGCGGCTATGAGAATCGCTCTTTGTGGAGTGATGAGGCCTGGGCCTGGAAGAAGGACGAGGGGATTGCGCATCCGACGTTCTGGCGGCGCGAAGGAAGTTTGTGGATGTATCGCACCATGTTCGGCGACATTCAATTGCCGCTGGATTGGCCGGTGTACGTAAGCCATGCCGAAGCCACCGCGTATGCCAAGTGGCTGGGTCGCAAATTGCCGACCGAAGAGCAATTTCATCGCGCGGCGTATGGCACGTCGGATGATCGCGTCGAGCGGCTGTACCCGTGGGGTGATGAAGCGCCGAGTGAGAAGTACGGGAATTTCAATTTTGCGCATTGGGATCCGAAACCTGTAGGATCTTATCCGCGCGGCGCGAGCGCGTTTGGCGTGCACGACCTCGTGGGCAATGGGTGGGAATGGACGCGGACGGAGTTCGGCTCATTTCCCGGTTTCGCGCCGATGTCGTTTTACCCGGGCTACTCTGCGAATTTCTTCGACGGAAAGCACTACGTGATGAAAGGCGGTTCTCCCCGCACTGCCGCTTGTATGTTGCGACGATCGTTCCGTAACTGGTTCCAGCCTAATTATCCGTATGTTTACGCGACATTTCGTTGCGTCGAGGACTGACCAAGAAGTCAGACCTGGGAGCCCACATGCTGACGTATACCCTTCCCACGAGGCACGTCTCGGAGTTCGCGCGATGCGTTCGCGAATGCCTGACGAAAAGCGGACAGAAAGAACTGCCCTCGAAATATTTGTACGACGAGGTTGGATCGGCATTATTCGAGGCCATCTGCGTGCTGCCGGAGTATGGGTTAACGCGGGCGGACGCACGATTGCTCGAGAAACATGCCGGAGAAATCGTAGCGCGCTTGCCATACCCGATTGAGGTGGCGGAACTGGGAAGTGGGAGCGGGAAGAAGACGCGATGGATCCTAGAAGCGCTCTCACAGCGACAGCGAACCTATTACTACCCGATCGAGATTTCGCCTTCGGCGCTGGCGGCGTGCGAAAAAGAGCTGGGGCAGATCGATCTAGTCAGCATTGTGGGCTATGAGCAGCCTTACCTGGAAGGTTTGCGCGCGGTGGCGAAGCGGCGCGATGACCGGGAACATTTGCTGGTTTTGTTTTTGGGGAGCACGATCGGAAATTTTGACCGCGAAGCTGGAGAAGGATTTTTGCGCGAGGTGCGCGCGACTTTGCGAACCGGGGACACGTTGTTGCTGGGAACGGACCTCGAAAAGAGCGTCGCGGTGCAGATGCTCGCTTATGACGATCCCGCGGGCGTGACGGCGGCGTTCAACATGAATTTACTGGCGCGGATCAATCGCGAATTAGGGGCGAATTTCGATCTTTCCCGGTTTAGACATGAGGCTCGATGGAGTACCGCCGAACGGCGAATCGAGATGCATCTGCGGTCGACGCAGGACCAAATTGTGTTGATTCCGGCAGCGAAACTGGAAATCAGGTTCAAAGAAGGCGAAACGATCTGGACCGAAAGTTCGCACAAATACCACCCGGCGGAAGTCGTCGCCATGGCGCAACGAACCGGATTCCGGTGCGAAGGGCAATGGATTGATGAGGAGTGGCCGTTCGCGCAAAATTTGCTGATCCGAGAGTAGCAAGACGTGAGTGGCGAGTGGTGGTCAATCGTAGAGAGGTCTCGACCGCTGACATCCATGATGCCGCGGCAAACTTCCTCGAATCTAAATTTCTTCAATTCGCCAGACCAGGCGGCCTAGCCAGGATCTTTTGTTAATGAAATCGGGATACCAGACGGCGAGAATTTGCGAGCCCTGGTAAACGCGTTCGAAACCTTCCTCGGATTCGGAAACTGTCTCCACGGGTGCGATCCAAAAGTGTTGGGTGCCAGGGGCGTGCAGGACGATCTTCACGCGCTGCCAGCCGTCTTCCATGCGCAGCGTCGGGCCAGGAAGCGCGCCGCTGAAACGAAGATTTTGCGGGCCTTCCGGAGTTTCGAAAAAGCGGTCCGCGGCGCCAGGCGCGAGCAGATTCACGACGGACTCCAGGCCAACGGCGATGGGCTTTTCGATCGATGATTTCAATTTGAGTTGGACTTCGCACGCTATTTCGCAGCCGCGCGGCGCGGGACCAAACGAGAAATGCTTGATGACGCTGAGTTCGACTCCTGGTGAAGGATCTGCCGGGAATGTCAGTTCGCCCTCGCGCAAGAGCTCGGCATCATGTGACGAGGAGCTGTCGACCGTAAATGTGCCGCCGGCAAATCCGGGGTCTTCCCGGAGTTTAAGGGCTTCGTAGTCCGCGGAATTACGCGACGGATCAAAGAGAAAAAGTCGAAAGGTGTGGCGCGGCCAGCGATCGTAGAGGAGAAACCGCTCAAGGCCTTTCTCTTTGACTTTGGTCTGCTCGTATGCGGAGGCGGTCGACGTGGCCGGGCGATAGTTGGGATCACGCAGGCGGGAATGATACGGCTCGGGACGCCGCAAAATGGAATTGATGAGCGTCGAGGCGGTAGGGCGAAAATCCAGCGCCGCGAGCGTGCCACCGTCCGAGGGTTTCGCCAGGACCTGATACTCGGGCGCGGTGAACAAAAGTTCATCGACGCCGTCGCCGTCATAATCCAAGGTTTCCAGGCGAGGAGCAATCCCGCCCGGAGTGTGGCGATCGGCGATGGCCTCGGCGCGAATCAGATTGCGGGAAATCTCGGTGCGAAGATGGGGAGCATAGAGGCCGCCAAAGATTCCGTGCCAATAAGCGTCGTTGCATTGCGCACGATGGAGCAAATCGCGGGCCGTGGCGAGTTCGTCGGCGGCTTTCGAACCGGCTCGGCGTTTGGGCGCAGCGGTAATACGGCGGGCGACCCACAACATTTTTTTGTGCATCAGGTTCGATTCCGAGTACTTGCGGAAAAACCCGCGCCACGGGCAGCCGCGAAGGAACGAGAGCACCTCGGCTCGTGAGCTGAATTCCTTGAGCAGCGCGTTGTAATGCTCGCGCGTTCGCGTGGGAAGCGCCCATTCCATCATCTCGGTATAGGAGGCTGTAGGAAGATCGGCGCGCCCGCAGGGTTTGTGCGAGGCCAGATATTCGCCGGGATTGCAAACATCGAGCCAATCGGAGTTCTGTTCGAAGGTCGCGAACAGGTTTTCGAGCCAATTTTCTTGAAAACAGTGCTCGAAGGTTCCGGGCCATCCGCCAAATTTCTCCATGTCGTCGCCCATCGCGGCCATGCCATCGGGATGAGCCGCGTAGGTTTCGCGGAGGTTGGCGATCACTTTGTCAACGGTGTCCCAGGGAATGAGGTAGCGCAGCGACTTTTGGCCGGGAATGATGCGAATGGTCTGGCCTTTGTCTTCGGCAATATAGTCGCCGAAGAGTTCCGTCTGCTCGAAACCCGCGGAGAGAAAATGGATATCGTCCAGGACCGTGTAGGCAACGTTGGCTTCGGCTAAGACGGAAGCGAGTTGCGGCTCCCAGACACGTTCGGCAAGCCACGCGCCGGAGGGGCGCTTACCGAAGTGGCGCTCAACGTAGTCCGCGAGCTTCACGATTTGGTCGTGTTGATCGACGGACGGAATCGAAATCAAAATAGGCTCGTAAAAGCCGCCACCGACCAGTTCCACCTGGCCCTTATCCACCAGGCTCTTCAGCAGCTCAAAATATTCAGGATGATGGTGTTCGATCCAAGTCAGAAGAGGGCCCGAATAGTGAAGGCCAACGCGCACTTTGGGGTGTCTTTCCAGAACCTCCACGAATGGCAAGTAACAGCGCGCGTAGGATTGCTCGAAAACATGATCGAAATTGCCAACGGGCTGATGCGCGTGGACGAGGAGGACCAAATGGAGCTTGGGCAGCACGAGGACTAGATCGGTCTCCTGAATTACAGCATAACCTGAGGCGCGGAGTTTATGAACGCTCCGAGAACGTATTGTTGCGCGAATCGCGCACCTGGGTTCGATGCTTCCAGGGTGACTTCGGGTGCGGCTGAGGGCGAAAGGCGAGAGTCACGTCGAAGAATGCTTTGCGATCCATGCGGAAATCATTGCCAGCGCATCGGTGGCGAAGGTTTCTTCAATTGCCCGAGACTCCGCGGGCAAGCCCATGTAGCAATGTTGGAACTGGTGATTCAGGCCAGGCAACTCGACAACCTGGAAATCTTTGTTGCCAGCGAGTTCGAGGGCCTTCCGGGCCAGCGGCAGATTTTCTTTTGGGGGCACTTGCAGATCTTTTTCTCCCGTCAATGCCAGGACAGGACACTTGGTTTTTTGCAGCGCGGGCACCGGATCGTAATCGAGGAAGTAACGAAACCATGGCGAACTGGTCCAATGAATTTGCCGCTGCAGGAAAGCGGGCGGCAAAGTGGGACCCAAACCGCTGACCCTGACGAGCTCTAGCAACTTGTTCTCGAGGGCTGCGCGGTTTCTCTCAGAACGGACGAGATTGTACGATTCCCTGTCGAAGTCGAGGCTCTTGGCGACCTGGTCGCTGGTCATTCCCGCGGCTCTGGTGATCAAATCCGATTGCAGGAGAAGCGTCTCTTCGCCCTTTGTAGCGGGCCCGGCGAGCAGGACGATCCATGCGACGTCGGCGGACCGAGACGCGATCATCGGCGCGATGATGGCGCCTTCACTGTGTCCGATCATTCCGATTCTTCGCCGATCGACGTCTTTGCGAGTCTTGAGAAAGGTGAGAGCGGACTCGGCGTCGGCGGCGAAATCGGCTGTTGTGGCGGTTTCGTAATCGCCAGCAGATTTGCCGATGCCGCGTTTGTCGCAGCGGAGCACGGCTATGCCCGCGCGCGTGAGGTGATCGGCGAGCACGAGGAAAGGACGATGACCGGAATCGGCTTCGTCGCGATCAAGCGGACCGGAACCGGCGAGCAAAATCGCCGCCGGGAAAGGCCCACGGCCACTGGGCACGGTGAATGTGGCGGCGAGGGAAATGCCCGCTTTGGCGTTTGGAAAGTCGAGCTCTTCTTCGCGGTAGGGATAAGGTTTCTTGGGAGTTTGAGGACGGCGCAACTCGAGGATCTGGTCGGAACGTTTGAACGTCAATGAAGTGGATTCACCATTCTGGCGCCAGATGCCGGAGATCGTATTCCTGATGGAATTCAGAGTGCCATCGTAGGTTCCACGGATTGCCGGCAACTCCAGGTGTATGGCGGAATCGCTCTGAGTCACTTGCGAAGCGCGAAAGCCGTTGATGCCCTGATCGATGCTATCCATTGTGGCGTTGAGTACGCCGTGGGCGTCGTGAGAAATGCGCAGCTGCAAACGGTAGCGCATGCCATTGGTGTCCAATGCGGCTTGCCAGGTTCCCTCCGCGGTGGCGATGGCTCCCGCTGGGGTCTTAGCAATCGTAACGCGAGGCTGGCGGTGGAAAGTCAGCGGGAGGGTAGCGCCTCCTTGTGACCAGGTTCCCTCGACGGTGCGATGATCGGGGGAGATTTCTCCCTGGTAGGAAGCATTGACGGAGGAGACTTCGAACTTAAGCACCGATTCGCGGTACTCCAGCGAGCTGACTTCGATCCCATACACGCCTTGGTCGAGACTATCGAGAGTCGCCGCCGGCGAACCGTACTCACCTTTGGAAACGTGCAGCATAAAATGAAGGACCGTGTCGCCCGCTTGCAGAGAGCCCGACCACGTGCCCTCGACTGCCGGCGTGCGAATTTGCGTGCCGGATGAGACTTGTGCCGAGTCCTGGGCGGCGAAAGCAGACGGGTGTGACAGATAGCAAATCAGCAGCAGCGACGCCCAAAAATGAAATCGGCTCTTCACACGATGTCTCCCGTTCGCTGCCCCGCTCAATTGTAGATGACATCGTGACGACAAGCGTTGGAAGGAGCCGGCCAAAAAACGCGGAGAGCCAAGCGGGGCGACGGGCGGAAAACAAAAGCGGCACGCCAAAGCACGCCGCGGAAAGCCGGCCAGGATTGATTGCTTCAGTCTACGAAGCTACTTCTTTGCAAAAAAGTCGGCGTTGACGGGCGTGTAACTTTGCCACTTTTCGGGAAGATCTTCTAGCGCGAAAATGGCAGTAACCGGGCAAACCGGCACGCACGCGCCGCAATCGATACACTCGGCGGGGTTGATGAAGAGCTGCTTCACCGACTCATGCTCCGGTTCATCCTTGCGCGGGTGGATGCAGTCGACCGGACAAACGTCGACGCAAGCGGTGTCTTTTGTGCCGATGCAGGGCTCGGCAATCACATATGCCATTCAGGGTCTCCTTATATTGGACCAAAGACCGGTGGCTCTTCTTGGTTACAGCGCATGACCGCCGGAAATTTTCTTATACCATGGCCCATCGGGGCCAACAAGCGATGACTCGATTGTACGCAACGCGAATGAGTTTCTCAACTTTGATGCATGCGGCTAGAATAGTACGGGAAGGGACGCTCATGACAATAAAGACTGTATTCGTCGTACTAGCACTATTTGCCGCGGCCACCACGGTTGCAGCGCCACAAGCGGTCGCACCGCACGACCCCAAATTGATTGATGTCCAGGGCTATCAGGAATTGGTGGATCAATATCACGGGAAAGCGGTGCTGATCACCTTCTGGGCGACCTGGTGCGAACCGTGCCGCGACGAATTTCCCATGCTGAATGAACTGGCGAAGGAATATGCCCCGAAGGGATTGCACATCGTGGGCGTCAATCTGGATCAGGACGGCGATTTGATCCTGATGCGGCGGTTCATTGCGCGCTACAAGCCGGCGTTTCCGAACTACCGCAGGAAAGCCGGCGGCGAGGACGCCTTTGTGCAAACGGTCCTGCCGGGGTGGGGAGGCGCGATTCCAGCGTCGTTTTTTTACACCAAAGATGGCCGCCAGATAGGTCACCTGGTCGGCGCGAACGATCGCGCGACCTATGAAGCGGCAATCCGCTCACTGCTGGAAGCAGACGGCGGCGCGAACGCGGCCGCGAAGTAGCAGCCTAGAGAAAGTTCCAGCACACCCAGCCTGTTTTTCCAATCACTTTCGAGGTCTGCAATGATTGACATGAAGGGAAACAAGATCACGTATTTCGGGCACAGCACGTTCTCGTTGACGACGGCCAGCGGCCAGATTGCGTTGATTGACCCATTCGTGAAGAGCAATCCGATGTGCCCGGAAGCGCTGAAGAAGGTTCCGCGGCTCGACGTTATTTTTCTCTCGCACGCGCATTCCGACCATTCCGCAGATCTGCTGGAGCTGGCGAAACAGCACAAGCCAAAGATCGTGGCGATCTTCGAGACGTGCATGTGGATTGAAAGCAAAGGATTCAAAGAGGAAACCAGTCCGATGGGGAAAGGCGGATCGCAGCAGGTTGGAGACTTTCAGGTTACGATGACCCATGCGTTTCATTCGAATTCCATCGATGACGGCGGCAAAGTCGTTTATGCCGGCGAACCCGCGGGACTGGTGATTCGCATGCCCGGAGGCCTCACGATTTATCACGCGGGGGATACCGCACTGTTCAGCGACATGAAATTAATCGGAGAACTCTGCAAGCCTGACCTAGCGATGCTGCCCATCGGCGACCGCTTTACCATGGGACCTCGAGAAGCAGCGCATGCGATTCGCTTTCTAGGCGTGAAGCACATCATTCCGATGCACTACGCGACCTTCCCTTTTCTCACGGGAACGCCGGACGCCCTGCGAGCCGAGACCAAAGACATCGCCGACTTGAAGATCCACGCACTGAAACCAGGAGAAAGCTTGTGATCCGCACCGAGAATCTACGAAGTGAGTACATTCAGGACGACGTCGAACGGTACCTGTACGAACTGCTTCCGCCGCGGGATGCGGTGGTCGAAGAAATCGAGGACTACGCCGCAAAGAATCGCGTGCCAATCATTGGCCCCGCGGTGGCGAGGCTCTTGACGCTGCTGGTGCAAGTCTCCGGCGCCACGCGGATATTTGAGATGGGCTCGGCGATCGGTTATTCAACGATCTGGCTGGCGCGCGCGGCTGGTCCAAAAGCGGAAGTGTTTTACACCGATGGCGATCCGGAAAAAGCGCGGCGGGCGCAGGATTATTTCCGGCGTACCGGAGTTACGAAGCGCGTTCACGTTCAGACTGGGGACGCACTGGCGCTGGTCAAGAAAGCGCCGGGCAAGTTCGATTTCATCTTCAACGACATCGACAAGCATCAATACCCTGACGCGTTGCGAGCAGCACTGCCGAAGCTGCGGCGCGGGGGTTTGCTGGTCACGGACAACACGCTATGGTCGGGTAAGGCGGCGCGCCCAGCCGTTGCCGACGACAAGCACACGCGCGGCATCCAGGAGTTCAACCGGCTTGTGTATGCTTCGAAGGAATTGTATCCCGTTCTGATTCCATTGCGGGATGGCGTCACGGTCTGCCGCAAACTGTAATTTGCGTTGCTATGGCCGGAGAAAATTGCGAAGTAGAAACCCGATGTTCGCCGGCCGTTCGGCCAAACGGCGCATGAAATAGGGAAACCAGTCGCGCCCGTAAGGGATATAGATGCGCACCCGGTAGCCGCCGTTCACCAGCCGGCGTTGCAGGTCCGTGCGGATGCCGTACAACATCTGAAATTCGAAATCGCTCTTGGAAATTTGCTTCGCCGCCGCCCATCGAATGGTCTCCGCGATCATGCGTGGGTCATGCGTGGCGATTGCGTGGTAGCAGCCGCTCGGCAGCAGCATCTGCATCAGCCGGACGTAATTTCCATCTACATCGCTTTTCCTTTCGAAGGCGACCTCGGCCGACTCCTTGTACGCGCCCTTGCACAGCCGAACGCGGCAACCATACGCCAGCAAATCCTGAATATCACCTTCACTGCGATACAAATACGCTTGGATCACCGTGCCGATGGCGGGGTTGCGCGCGCGAATGCGTTTGACGAGCTCGACGGTGCGCTGCGTGTAGACCGAACCTTCCATGTCCACACGCAGGAAATTGTCGTAGGCTGCGGCGCGCTCGACCACGGAAAGGACCAGACCTTCGCAGAACTCCGCGCTCAGATCCAATCCCAACTGGGTGAGCTTGCAGGATACGTTGGCGTCCAACTTTTCCTTCGCGATAAGGTCGAAAACTTCCAAGTAAGCATCCCGTGCGCGCTGCGCGTCGGACGTAGTGGACACATTTTCGCCGAGGTAATCAAGACTCGCCGACATCCCCAGTTCGTTGCACTTGCGTGCGGCGGCAATAGCCTCGTCGAGGGTTTCGCCGGCGACGAATCGTCGGGACATGCCGCGAGTGGAATGGTTCGAAATAACCCAGCTGGCAAAGCCGGGGCTTTCCGAGAGCTTGAGCAGGATCGAGCGGAGCATGGGAAGTTTTGATTATGGCCGCGTGCGAGGGCGGCTACCAGTTCCCTGCTAGTCCGTGTGCCCTTCCAGGAACTTTTCCGCGTCGATGGCCGCCATGCAGCCCGATCCAGCGGCGGTGATGGCCTGCCGGTAGCGATGATCCTGCACATCGCCTGCGATAAACACGCCGGGAATTTTCGTCAGGCTGCCGTGTTTGGCGATCAGGTAGCCATTCGCATCCATTTCCAACTTCCCCTTCAAAACCTTGGTGTTGGGGTCGTGCCCAATCGCTACGAAAAGGCCGTGGACGGCAATTTCCGTAGTCTCGTTCGACTCGGGATTACGCAAACGCACGCCCTCGACTGAACCATCCTTAGCCACAATCTCATCCACCACGGCCGGGGTCACGAATTCGATTTTTTCGTTCGCTCGCGCGCGGTCGATCATGATCTTCGAAGCTCGAAACTCATTCCGCCGGTGAATCAGGTGAACTTTGCTGGCGTATCGCGACAAGAAGTTCGCTTCTTCCATCGCGGAATCTCCGCCGCCAACCACGCCGATGGGCCTGCCGCGAAAAAAATAACCGTCGCAGGTCGCGCAGGTGGAAACTCCGTGCCCAATCAATTCCCGCTCGTTGGGCAAGCCGATCAATCTGGCCGAGGCTCCCGCGGCGATGATCAAAGCTTTCGTTTCATAGGTCTCGTTGCCCGCCACGATTTTGAATGGCCGCTGGGTCAAGTCCACATCGGTGAGGACGCCGGCCTTGAACTCCGTGCCGAATTTCGCGGCTTGCTTGCGCATATTTTCGATTAGCTCCGGGCCCATGATGCCATCCGGAAAACCGGGGAAATTTTCTACGTGGGTGGTCAGAGAAAGCTGGCCCCCGGGCTCGTGGCCGTCGATGACCAGCGGCGTCAAGTTGGCGCGCGCTGCGTAGATCGCGGCGGTCAGCCCCGCGCAGCCACTGCCGATGATCACCACGTTGTACATTCGAAAGCTCCTCGGTATTTGATTCCGCAATATGGCCGACCGATACAACGAGGAAGCATTGTAGCATCCCGCGCCAAGCACCCCGAACCGCAGCGAGCGTCCAATTTGGAGAGCCGTTTGGACTTAGCGCCAATTGACCCGGCACCGCGCCGTCGCTACGCTACCTTTAGAACCAAAGTTTGGTCTCGGAGAGAAAATGAACATGGATCTGCGCTACCCCATCGGAAAATTTGAAATGCCGAGAGAAATCACGCCTGAGCGGCGCCGACTCGCCATCGATGAAATCGCGGCAACTCCCAAGAAAATGCGCGCCGCGGTCCACGGACTGAACGACGCGCAGTTGGACACGCCCTACCGCGACGGCGGTTGGACGGTACGGCAAGTCGTCCACCACGTCCCGGACAGCCACATGCACGCCTTCATCCGCTTACGACTCGCGCTGACCGAGGACAAGCCTACGGTCAAGCCCTACGAAGAATCGCGCTGGGCCAATCTCGCCGACGCCAAGATGCCGATCGAAGTTTCCCAGATCCTTTTGGACTGTTTGCACGCCCGCTGGGACGTCAACTGGCGCTCGATGCAACCCGAGCAGTTCGCTCGCCCTTTGATTCACCCGGATCACGGCGAGCGCGACATTGATTGGCTGTTGTTCATGTACGAGTGGCACGGCAAACATCACACCGCCCACATCACCGAGCTTCGCAAGCAGAAAAACTGGTAAATTTTAGCCAAGCCCGCTCGCGCGAGCTTTATGCGGAAGTAGGGCTTGCGCCCGGCAGAAAGTTTCGATGCCAACGACACAAACCTGGGATCCCGACCGCTACGCACGCAACGCCAGATTTGTCTCCGACCTAGGCGCCCCTGTCGTCGAGCTGTTGGCCCCGCAAGCTGGGGAACGCATCCTCGACCTCGGCTGCGGCGACGGCGTGCTCACCGCCAAGCTCGCGGCCATGGGGTGCCACGTCATCGCGGTAGACGCCAGCCCTGCCCAAATCGCAGCCGCACAAAAATTAGGAGTCGAAGCGCGTGTGGTTGACGCCGAGCGCCTCAACTTCGAAGCGGAATTTGACGCCGTATTCAGCAACGCCGCCCTTCACTGGATGCGCAATCCAGACAGCGTGATCGACGGCGTGTGGCGCGCCTTGCGTCCTGGTGGGCGTTTCGTAGCCGAAATGGGCGGGCATGGTTGCGTCGAAAAAATCAAAAGCGCGCTGATCCGAGCCCTGAACGGGCGCGGCATCGATGGTCAGGCCGCGAACCCATGGTATTTTCCCACTGTGGCGGATTATTCCGGGCGCCTAACCAAGCGTGGTTTCACGATCAACTACATCGCGCTAATTCCTCGCCCCACGCCTTTGCCAGGTGACATCACTGGGTGGCTCGAAACGTTCGCCCAGAGTTTCACCGCAACTCTGACGGCGGCCGACCGTCCTGCGTACCTCGCTGAAATCCAGGAAGTTCTTCGCTCCGAACTCTGTGATCCTGACGGCAAATGGACCGCTGACTACGTTCGCCTGCGTTTCTACGCGAACAAGAAGTAGTGCGGCAGTGTAGTAAAGAAGGTCGCCGCGCTTGTTCTTGTTCCATCTCTTCAAACTCCAAACTGTCGAAAGTGATGGTCCATATGCAGGTAGCCCCACCGCATCCAATCTCTTTCGGTCATCACCCCAAAAATCGGGTGGGGACCCCAGGTAAAATCCCGGGGCTGCCGCGTGAATCGTTCCAGTAGTCTCCGAAGCTCCGACACATCCGCGTTAAACTCTATCGGCCGCGTCCCGCCAATCTCCTGATTCATCTCTGGCATGGTCGGAACCCCGTGCGGCCATCGAAGCGGGAAATACAATGCGCCCCATTTCATCAATCCTCGCCCAAGAGTTCCCGGTTTCGAAGCCAGCGCTTTCTCGCCGAGCACTCCCCGAAACGAATCACTTAGGTGACAGACCATCTGGTGCGCCGTCATCCTCCCCCATCGGCGATGGCTGGAGACCCGCACCAATCCCAGCCGATTTGAAATCTCTTCCCGGCACTGTATCTCGCCTAAAGTCTTCATTCGCTGTCCATTGCCGATTATTCTCCACGTCTCCCATTCGTCCGGCAATCCTGCTGGCGTGGCCGACGAAACCGGCCGGTTCTTACAATTCGAGATCGACGGAACATTTTCCCGGCCATTGGCGTTCTATCCATAGACGGTCTATAGCTGTAACCTATGACGATTAAATCGGACCTGATGCCGGGCACGCTCGACATGCTTATCCTGAAAACCCTTGCCCGTGCGCCGCTGCACGGCTACGGAATCGCGCTGTCCATTAAAAGCCTCTCTCGAGACGTGCTGAACGTCGAAGAAGGTTCGCTGTATCCGGCCCTCCAGCGCCTGTTGCTCCAAGGCTGGGTGCGCGCCGAATGGAAAAAGACGGAAACCAACCGGCGGGCCCGGTACTACACGCTCACCACGTCCGGCCGCAAGCAACTCAGCAAGGAACTTTCGCAGTTCGAACAAATGATCGCGGCCATCGGCCGCGTGCTGCAAGACGCCTAGGGAGGTTGCTGTGAACTCCGTCCTTCGCTTCCTCAATAAGTTGCGCATTCTGTCTCGCCGCGAAAGATTCGATCGTGAACTCCAGGAGGAGATGTCCTATCACCGCGAGCAAAAAGTGCAGGAACTTCAGGACCAGGGCCTGACCGTTGAGGCCGCCCGCTACGCCACCACCCGCGAATTCGGAAACGATACCAGCCTCAGAGAGCAAAGCCGGGACGTCGTCGGGTTCTGGTTCGAAAGCACGCTGCAGGACTTTCGTTTCTCTCTACGACAGCTGAGAAAAAATCTGGTCTTCACGTGCACGGCCATCGTGGTGCTCGCTCTTGGAATGTGCGCCAGCATCTCGATATTTGCCTTTGTGGACGCCGCTCTCATCAAACCGTTGCCCTATCAGAATCCGTCGCGGCTCGTCGGCGTCTATGAAACAGTCGCGCTCTTTCCGCACAGCAATCTTTCTCTGCCCGACTATCTCGATTGGAAAAAATCCAACAAGTCCTTCACGGCGTTGGAGGTTTATCAGCACCACGGCGTCATGCTGAACGGCCCGTCCGGCGCAGAGCCTGGGAAATCAGCGCGCGTGAGCGACGGTTTCTTTCGCGTCTTGGGTGTCCTTCCTATTCTGGGACGCGATTTCTACGTCGGCGAAGACTTGCTATCCGCCCCGCGCACGGTACTGCTCAGCTACGCCGCGTGGCAACAGCGTTACGGCGGAAGAGCGGATGTCCTCGGTCAAAGCGTCATCCTCGACGGTAACGCCCATATCATCATCGGGGTGCTTCCCCGCCAGTTTCATTTCGTCCCGGCGGAGCCCGCCGAGTTCTGGATGACCATTCATGCCTCCAGCGAATGCGATCTCCGGCGGAGTTGCCATTCATTCAACGGCGTGGCGCGGCTGAAGGACGGTATCTCCATAGCATCCGCCTTATCGGAAATGGAGTCTATTGCGCAGCACCTGCAGCAGCAATATCCCGACTCCAACAGTGGCCAAGGCGCGTCGGTCATCCCGCTCACCGAAGCAATTGCCGGCGACATCCGCCCGATATTTCTCCTACTGCTCTGCGGCGCCGGACTGCTACTGGTGATCGCCACGGTCAATGTTGCCAGCCTGCTTCTGGTGCGCTCCGAAAGCCGCAGGCGAGAAATCGCAGTCCGCGGTGCTCTGGGAGCATCGCCCGCTCGCTTAATTCGGCAATTTGTGACGGAAGGTTTGGTTCTGGTAGCAGCAGGCGCAATTCTCGGCTTGGCATCTGCCTATTGGACGATGCAACTTCTTACCAGGTTGATTCCCGCGGACCTGATTGACCGCATGGCATTCCTGCACAATGTGGGGCTAAATCCTCGTGTGTTGGCGTTCGCAGGCGCGATTTCCCTTCTCGCATCCTTGCTGTTTACGCTCACTCCGGCGCTCCGCCTGTTCTCGCCAGAAATGCGTGAGGGCCTTGCCGAGGGCAGCCGCGGCTCCCCAGGAAATACCTGGCGACGTCTCGGTTCGAAACTAGTCGTTCTCGAGTTGGCCACTGCCGTGGTTCTTCTGGTCGTCGCTGGACTGCTCGGCAAGAGCCTCTACCGCCTGCTTCGCGTGGACATCGGTCTCCAACCCGACCACCTCGCGGTCCTGCAGGTCGCCGCGCCGAATGCCACTTACAGCAAAGACGAACAAGCCATTGCGCTCGAGCGCCTGGTGGTCAGCAAAGTTGCTAGTCTCCCCGGCGTGAAAGCCGTCGGCATCTCCAGCGATCTCCCCGTCAACGGCTGGGGCGACATCACCTGGTTCCGTGTGTTGGGCCGCCCCTGGCACGGTGAGCATAATGAAGTTCCCGAGCGCGACATTAGCGCCGACTATTTCGCTGCGATTGGCGCCAAGCTTCTGCGTGGTCGCTCCTTCAACGAATCCGAGGAAAAATTGAAGCCGCACGTGGCCATCATCAACCAGGCTTTCGAAAAAGAATACTTCCCCAACGAAGATCCGGTGGGGCAGCAGTTGAGCTATCTCACCAGCCCGCCCGTGCCCATCGAAATCGTCGGCATCGTGCAAGACATCAAGGAAGGCCAATTGGACACCAAGAATCTGCCCACGCTGTACGTTCCCTTCAATCAATCGCCAAACAACTATTTCAATATCGCCGTGCGCACCTCGCAAACGGAGCAAGCGCTGGTGCCGGCTCTGGCCGCCGCCATCCACCAGATCGACCCGGGCATCGCCGGGTTTGGCGGCGCCACGATGACCGACGTGATCGGCGATTCCCCGTCCGCATACATCCATCGCTCCTCGGCATGGCTGGTGGGAGGTTTCGCCGTCACGGCATTGCTTCTAGGAGTGGTCGGGCTCTACGGCGTAGTGGCCTATTCCGTGAGCCAGCGAAACCGCGAAATTGGCGTGCGCATGGCGCTGGGCGCTCAGCGCAGTTCGGTCTATCGACTCATCCTCACAGAAGCGGGCTGGCTGGTTGGTATCGGCATCACTATCGGCCTGATCTGCTCGGTCGCAGCGGCAACCCTAATGCGCGGCTTGCTCTTCAGCGTTCGCTCCTGGGATCTGCCCACGCTCACGGGTGTGGCCGCCATCCTTGCCGTCTCCGCGCTGCTCGCCAGTTACGTCCCCGCCCGACGTGCCGCGTCGGTCGATCCCGTCGAAGCACTGCGCATGGAGTAGTTCGTTCCTGACTAAACAGGCGTCATGCTGACAAGCAAAATTGCATTTGACATATGCCCATATGGGTATGTATTCTTCACCCGTGGCCCGTGCCTCCACCACTTCCGATGCGTTCAACGCTGTCGCCGAACCCCGCCGCCGTGACATTCTGAACTATCTGGCCCTTCAAGAGCGCTCGGTCGGAGACATCGTGGAGAGCCTCAGCATGGAGCAGCCATCGGTCTCGAAGCACTTGCGGGTCCTCAAAGAGGTTGGCTTGGTCGACGTCCGTCGCGACGGTCGGCGCATGCTTTACCGCACCAACGCCGAGGCCATCCGCCCACTTCACGAGTGGACCGGCACCTTCGAACGTTTCTGGCGTCATCAGTTGATTCGCATCAAGGAACGCGCCGAAGGCAAGAGCGATCCGTCAAACAACTCCTCAAGCGATTTCACTTCAAGGAGCAAGCATGATTTCGACCGCAACAAGAATTGAGGACTTGACGTTGAGCGTCAGGCAGGAAATCCACGTGCGCGCTTCGCTCGACGCTACTTTCGCTGCGCTGCTCGAACAACTTGGACCTTACAACGACACGCCCGACCATGGACCCATGCCCATGAAGCTGGAGCCGTGGCCCGGCGGTCGCTGGTACCGGGAGTTAGCGGGCGACAACGGCCATCTTTGGGGACATGTGCAAGCCATTAAGCGGCCCTCGCTTCTAGAGTTCAGCGGCCCTCTGTTCATGTCGTATCCCGTCGTCAACAACGTGCAATACCGCTTGAGCGAAGTCGATGGCGGAACGCTGATCAAATTTCATCACACCGCGTTTGGACTCATCATCGAAGAGCACCGAACCGGTGTCAATCGGGGCTGGACGCACATGCACGAGAACGTTCGAAAGCGTGCCGAGACGCAGCGAGCACACTGATTCTGAGCGCTCGGAGGTTCTGGAGGTGCTTCAGCCCCGACGTTTGGAAGGCTGCGAGAATGGGCTTTAGCCACCGAAAGTGACTCTTCGGCTGAAGGCCGTCCAGTACGGGAGAAAGCTTATGTGTCCAGCATGCATGGCGAGTGCGGCATTGATGGTTGCAGGAGTGATATCTACTGGCGGGCTGACGGCACTGGCTGCCAGGCTATTTCATTCGACCACGCCGCCACATTCGAAAAGCACCACCAACCAAATTTGGCCCAAAGAACCAAAACGAAAGGAGCAGTAATCATGGCAGCAGCAACAAGTAAACCCGAAAATCCAAAAGTCGTGCCGCCAGCGGAATGGCTAGCCGCGCGAAAGGAACTATTGAAGAAAGAAAAGGAGTTTACGCGACTACGCGACGAACTGAGCCGCCAGCGCCGCGAACTTCCTTGGGAGAAGGTAGAAAAGGCTTACGTCTTCGACGGGCCGAAAGGCAAGGAGACCCTGGCTGATCTCTTCGGCGGCAGGAGCCAGTTGGCGGTGTACCACTTTATGTTTGGTCCCGGGTGGAAAGAAGGCTGCCCGAGTTGCTCGTTCATTTCCGACCACATCGACCCCAGCGTTGTGCATCTCGCGGCTCGCGACGTGCGGCTGGTCGTCGTTTCGCGCGCGCCGTTGGCGGAGATCCAGGCGTTCCAGAAGCGCATGGGCTGGCGTTTCCATTGGGTCTCGTCCTATGGCAGCGACTTCAATTTCGACTATCACGTCTCCGCAACAAAAGAAGAAATCGCGAACGGCGACGCGTACTACAACTACGCAATGCAGAAATTTCCCAGTGAGGAAAGGCCCGGTACGAGCGTGTTCTACAAAGACCAGGCCGGCAACGTGTTCCACACTTATTCAAGCTACGGTCGAGGACTGGACATTCTCATCGGGGCATACAACTGGCTGGATCTCGTGCCTAAAGGCCGCGACGAAGAGGGCTTGCCGCACGGGATGGCGTGGGTTCGCCACCACGACAAGTATATTGACGGCCAGATTGCAGGCCCGCTGAAAGCCTAGCCTTAGAACGATCCGTTCAGCCCGCACCCATCGGTGTGGGGGCTCTAGCACCTGAAGAAACCTTCTCGGTCTTTTTCCGCAACCCGTTGGCCGTGCCCATCGGTACAGATCAACCCGGCTTTACGCATCCAGAGGCGCAAAAGTTACAGGAGATAAGGAATGACCAAAATGCTTGAACCCATGATCAACGAAATCCGGCAAGAAGCTGCCATCACTAGGCGAGTCCTCGAACGCGTTCCCGCCGACAAACTGTCGTGGAAGCCCCATCCCAAGTCGATGTCGCTCGGCCAGCTTGCGCTTCACGTCGCGTCCATCCCCGGCAACCTTTCGCGCCTGGCCCAGCGAGATGGCCTCGACACTGCCGACGCAAACTTTGATCCTCCGCCTCCCGGCGACGCGAAGGAAATCCTCACTACGCTCGACGCTGGCATCAAAGATGCCGAACAATATCTCGGCACCGTCAGCGAAGCCACCGTCATGCAAAACTGGCGACTCACCTCCAAAGGCAAGGAAGTGTTCGCGATTCCCCGCGTCGCACTGCTCCGAACCGTCATGCTGAACCACTGGTACCACCACCGCGGGCAGCTCTCGGTGTACCTCCGCCTGCTCGATGTCCCGGTGCCGGTAATCTACGGACGCAGCGCCGACGAAAACCCCTTTGCCTAAGGTGTAGTCAGCAAGGCGACCCGCCTAGCAAACTGTCGCCCTGGAAGCCGTTGGCCGAGGATGTTCTGAGGATCTCAGCCCAAAACTCGCCCGGCGCTAGTGATCCAGGTTTCGGCTTATACATCTTAGGTAATATTATTCTCTCGCGTTTCTTTGAACAAATTCGAGCCGCCGTCTCCCTGACGATGAAAAGAATCAAAGTGTCTCGCGCACAGTTTTGTTCTTCACCCTGAAAACAAGGGAGTTCGTGGTTTTTCTATCGCGGTACGCCAACCATTCGGTAATTGGCAAGGTCAAAAGCAAATTCGTTTAGGGAGTGGCAGCTCCTATGGACATTGCAAAGGAGTTCTGCTAGCTTCTTTGGTATGTCCAAAGGAAAGACTACCGAGTCCAGGAAATCCCAAGTTCTGCAGGGCACCCTCGATCTCATGGTCCTTAAGACACTTCACGCGCTGGGCCCTCAGCACGGCTTTGGCATCGCCCGTCGCATCGAGCAGGCTAGCCAGGACGTGCTGCAACTCAATGAAGGCACGGTCTACACCTCCCTGCTGCGGCTCCTGCAGCAGGGCTGGATCACCTCCAACTGGGGCACCTCGGAAAACAACCGCAAAGCGAAGTTCTATTCGATCACCAAGCGTGGTCTCGACCAGCTCGCGCGCGAGACCCAGGATTGGGAACGCATTTGCGGTGTCATCGGCCGCGTCCTAAGTCTGGAAGGAGAAAAATCGTGATCTCCCGCCTGCTCATCTTTGTGGCACGACTCCGAGGTCTGTTCGCCCGACAAAAGGAAGAACGCGAGCTCAATGACGAAATTCGCATGCACCTTCGCTTGCTCAGCGATCAATTCATTGCCCGAGGTATGAGTCCAATCGACGCTGCTTCTGCCGCGCGTCGCCAATTTGGAAACACCACGCTGCTCGAGGAAGACCGCAGAGATCAGCGATCGTTCAGGCTGTTGGAGGCGCTCTGGCGGGACGTGCGCTACGGCACGCGCCAACTCCATCGCAACCCATTGTTCACGACCGTCGCGGTGGTAACCCTGGCGCTGGGCGTCGGCGCGAACACCGCGGTATTCACACTCCTCGACCAGCTCGTACTTCGCCTGCTCCCGGTAAAGGATCCAGCGCGGCTCGTGATGATTTGGTCCACAGGACCAAATCTGGGCAACAACAACGGTCCGCGCCCCGTCTCCTATCCGATGTACCAGGATTTTCAGCGCAACGCGGAAGCCTTCGAGGATGTAATTTGTCAGTACGACGCAGCCCAGTCGGTCACGATCGACGGCAGCACTGAGCGTGCAAACGTCGAAGCCGTTTCCGGCAACTATTTTCAAGCGTTGGGAGTGGCACCCGCGATTGGCCGCGTGTTTTCGCCAGAAGCGGACGACCGCGTCTATCAGGGCCATCCGGTCGTTGTCTTGAGTCACCGCTATTGGATTGATCGCCTTGGCGGAGATCGACGCGCTCTGGGCAAAAAAATCCTCGTCAACAACTATCCCATGGAAATCGTCGGCGTTTCGGCGGCGGGTTTCGCGGGGCTCGATCCCGCGACGTCGCCGCATATGCGGATTCCTATCTTGATGCTCCCGGTATTGCCGACGGACGGCGAATCCCTCGTGAACCGGCGGTCCCAGTGGCTCCACGTATTTGCTCGGATGAAGCCTGGGTTCACGGCCGAGTCAGCCCGCGCTTCGCTGCAACCCTTGTTCCACCAGATCCTGCAGCAAGAGATCCAGGAGCCCACACTGAGCAAAGTATCTCCGTACCAGCGCGAGCAGTTCTTGAAGCGCACGGTGGAGGTAGAAACAGCGGCCAATGGCTACTCCGATTTGCGGCAGCAATACTCCACTGCGCTGATCGTTTTGATGGGCATGGCGGCCCTTATCCTCCTAATTGCATGCTCGAACGTCGCCAGCCTGCTGATCGCGCGCGCCACGGCTCGGCAGAAAGAGATCGCTGTACGCCTGGCAATCGGCGCGGGTCGCGGTACGTTGATCCGCAGCTTGCTCGTGGAGAGTGTGCTGCTGTCCGCGGCCGGTGCGGCTGTTGGCCTGATTTTGTCTGAGCTTGCCGCGCGCGGGTTGCTGGCGATGTTGCCGAGCGAAGGCACGCTGCGGATGCTACGCCCCCAGCCAGATATGCGCATCCTGCTCTTCGGTGTCGGCGTGGCACTCGCGACCGGCCTGCTCTTTGGCATGGCACCGGCACTTCAAGGAACCAGACTCGATGTGTGGACCGCCTTGAAAGATTCCGGCAGCAGCCTTTTCGGCGGCCAGAGTTCTGCTCGACTACGCAAGATCTTAGTCACCGTGCAAGTTGCCGTCTCATTTCTGCTGCTCGCAGCGGCCGGCCTGTTCGCAAAAACCCTGATCAGCTTAAAGACCACCGATACCGGGTTGCGGAACATCCCTAACGTGGTCACATTTCAGGTGGACCCGCGAGGCGCCCGCTACACCGTGCTGCAAATCCGCGAGTTCTACGAGAACGCGTTGCGCGAAATACAAGCCACACCCGGCGTGCAGTCGGCAGCGCTCGCAGTCGTTCCCCTGCTCCACGGCTACGAATGGAACGGCGATGTTCCGGTGGAAGGCCATCAGGCGAAAGACGGCGAAGACATGAACGCGGCAAACAACGTCCTTTCGCCCGGTTATTGGCGGACCATGGGCATACCGATCCTCGCGGGTCGCGACTTCGATGAGCGTGATCGCTTCAATGGCGGTGATCCAGATTTCAGGCCAACGGTCGCAATTGTCAATCGCAAGTTCGCCGAACACTTCTTCGGCACCCAGAGCCCGATCGGGCGGCACATCGGAAGCGGTGGCCCTGGCCATAAATTGAGCATTGAGATTGTCGGCGAAGTCGAAGATGCCCTTTACCAGAGTCCCCGCCAGGGCATGCAGCGCCAGGTTTATTTCGCGGAGTATCAGGCGCCCGTAGCACTGCCGGCTACGTTTTACGTGCGCACGGCGCGCGAATCGCGGGCGATTCTGCCGCTATTGCGCGGAATTGTTGCGAAGCTTGACCCCACGCTGCCTGTGTTTGAGATGAAGACGCTCGAAGCGCAGCTGGATGAAACGTTGAGCACCGAGCGGTTGATTGCGATGTTGTCGGTGGTATTCGGGGTGCTGGCCACGGTACTCGCGGCGCTCGGTCTCTATGGCGTCATGGCCTTCGCGGTTGAACGGCGAACCAAGGAGATCGGATTGCGGATGGCGCTGGGTGCGGCGAAAGGCTCGGTGCTATGGCTAGTGTTACACGAAGTCCTGCTCCTGCTCGGAACGGGTCTACTCGTGGGTATCCCGTGCGCGTACACGTTCAGCCGCTACGTGTCATCGCAACTTTTTGGAGTCACGCCAACGGATATCTCCACCTATATCGCTGCGATTGTAATCTTGGGAGTGGTTGCGGCTCTATCCGGGTTCGTGCCGGCGCGACGCGCCAGCGTCATCGATCCACTCACGGCACTGCGGCACGAGTAAGGAGCAGTCAGTTCGTTTCCGGATATCGCCATTCCGACAACGCCGCTCCGGCCTCACCGCGATGTGGACTCTTTCGTTCCGCGCGAACTTTAGCTGGAATTCTTACGCCCGCGCTTCTTAGGGTTTTTGCTTCGAAAAGTGCGCGGATGGGGACTACAATTTCTGCTGGTAACGTGACCTTCAATCTACCACGCTGGCCGGCGCTCCTCCTTTGCGCATGGGCCTTCCTTTGGTCTACGCCGTTGGGTTGCTGGCCGCAAACGGAAATAACGGGAGCGATGTTGGTGTTCGCGAGGGAGCCGGCCTGGAAGTTTGTCGTGACGCCGGAACTTGCGGCCGGTCCACAATCCAAAGGCGTGAAGAACCGGGAAAGTCGCACCCTGCGCTGGGACCCGCCTAGCATTGACGCCCCAGCACGCGGCGGCGATTTGTCAATGCCCTGCGCCCTTTCCAGCGTGCTCGAGCAGGCCGATGCGCGCGCGAACGAGATGGTCGCGAACCTGCAAAACTTTACCGCGCAGGAAAAGATTGAATACCAATCGCTGGGTTACATGGGCAATCACCTGGAGGATGGCCAGGGAACGTTTGACTACGTGGTGGTCTTCGAGCAGCGCCTGGAAGGAATGGCGGTGCAGGAAAGCCGAACCCCCAAACGCGGCAGCCGCGCATTTCCAGCCAGTACCCAGGACGTCGGCCTGCCCGAGATGGCCCTAATTTTTCATCGAGACTTCCAAGGCGACTACGACATGAAGTGCGAAGGCGCTGCCAAATGGGACGCCCGAGCCACGTGGATAGTCTATTTTCAACAGCGCTCGGATATGCCAAGCCGTACCGCTTCCTTCGCCGTGAGAGGTGCCCCCTATCCAGCTAAACTCAAAGGGCGCGCGTGGATTGCCCAGGATTCCGGCGAAGTCATCCATCTCGAGACCAGCCTGATGGAGGCGATCCCTGCCGCACACGTAAAGCAGTTGTACCTCTCCATCGACTACGCCCCGGTCCAGTTTCGCACCCGGAACGTCCGCGTTTGGTTACCTCAAACTGTTGATGCCTACGGCGATTTCGGCGACCACCGGACAATCATCTATCACACCTTTGCAAATTTTCTGCTCTTCTCGGTGCAAACCGATCAAGTCATTGACACTCCAAAAAATGCCGAGTAGCGGTGAACCCAGAAACGAACTCATCGCTTCAGGTTGCTTTTGCAAATTGATCGAGGATCGCAGGAAGTTCCGTAATGGAATCGAGCAGGAATTCCGGCCGGGCGGCGCGCAGGCCCGTCTCCGTTGGAAAACGGCCCAGGACCGCAATCGAACGGACACTGGCGCGACGCGCCATTTCCAGATCGTGGGGTGAGTCGCCCACATAGACGCACGCGTTTGCATGAAGGCCCATTTGTTTCAGCGCGAGACGCAGCGGAGCGGGATGTGGCTTTTTCTGCGCGGTGTCGTCGGCGCATACCCGCGACGCAAAGAGGCGCGTGATCCGAAAGTAGCGCAATTGCGAAGTGACGCGATCGCGGTCGCCGCTGGTGACCAGTCCAAGCCGATGGTGACGCCGGATTTGCGTCAACACACGGCGCGCGCCCGCTACCAACTTGGGCTTGTGGTGGGCGTACTGCTTGCGCCAGGCGAGGTTGGCGGCGTCCCAGCGAGCGCGCGGGAGCTTTGCGGCGCGATAGACGTTATACCAATTCGGCGAATAATGAAGCGCGAGTTCATCGAGCCCCCAGGGAATGCCCATTTCGCGGAACATCGCCAGGTAGGCACTGGAATCGGCATCGAAAGAGTCCAGCAAGGTGCCGTCCCAATCGAAGAGGACGGCTTCGATGGGATGCTTTTGTTTCGGGGGCATCGGCAGAGAGAGTAGCAGGAATCGCTTCCGTACGGACCCGAACGGAGTCGCCCGACTTGTTTACGTTGAGATCCTTCGGCCATCCTTATCGGAACGCTCAGGAAGAGATTTGTAGAGATAAGGGGTGCGCGGGCACCCCCTTCTTTCGACAGATGCGATTGGTACTGTCTAGTTCCGAGTGCGCTAGAACTCGAGCTTAACCGACAACTGTGCCTGGCGCGGATCGCCAACGCCAACGCGCAGGAAGCCATTGAAGTCGAACAGCTGCGGCGAAGACAGCGGGTTCACGTTGTTGGTGTTGTTGAAGGTGTTGAACATTTCGAGCCTCGGGATGATTGCGAAGCGCTCGCCGAGATGGAATGGGCGAGCGATGCCGAAGTCGAAGGTAAAGAAGCCGTTGTCTTTGCGTAGGTGGTTGCGGCCGCAATCGACAACGGAGCCGCCGGAAACGACGAAGCGAGTGAGCGAGTTCTGTTCGCTGCACGGCGCGCCTGCACCATTTCCGTTGACGTTATCGGTGATGGGCTGTGCGGAATGGGCCTGCATGCGGGCGTTGCCCTCGAATCCCCACGGCAGGTTGGCAACGGTGTAGAAATTGAATTTGTGACGCTCGTCGCGATCCGAGTTGGAATATTCGGCGGCGAGGTTGAACAGATTTGCGTAGCGGAAGGTGAAAGGATCGCGCTCGTTGGAGTCGTCATCCTTGTCGATGGAATACGTGTAGTTAGCGTCGAAGAGGAAGCGATGACTCATGCGCTTGCGCAAACCGACGGTAAAACCGCGGTAGAGCGACTTCGCCGAACTCACCGTGTCGGTGATGTCGCCGAGGTCCGGGAAGACTCCATGGACACCGGTGTAGGTTACGGTGTCGGCGCCGACTGTGGGCAGAGTGAAGCCGGTGCCCGCGTTTGGATTGGTGAAGCGCGTCAGGTGGATGCCTTTTGAAAGGGTGAAGTCGGCATAGGCCGCGTAATCGCCGACAAGTTGCTGTTCGTAACCGACATTGGTCGAGTAGATGCGCGGATTGGCGTAGTCCTTGCTGAACACGGTGACGCCGGACTGAAACGGAAATGTCCCGGGAGCGAGGAGCGGCACGGGCACCGTGTTGGGATACGTTGGCGCCGGGCCGCCAGCGGAATTCTGCTGGCAAACACCGGCGATCTTGAAGAGGCAAGTGGCCGCGGCGATGCTCTGCTGCTGCACGCCGTTAGTAGTGATGGCGCCCACTTGCGTGAGCATATTCTGGCGGGCGTTAAAAATGCCCCAGCTGGCGCGCAGCGCGGACTTACCGTTGCCGCGAATGTCCCATGCGAAACCCAGACGCGGCTGGAACTCCTTGTACTGATTCGGAAGCTTCCCCGTCGACGGGAAGGCGGGATTGCTAAGGTCGGCGCCGTAGGCGGTCTGAGAAGGCGGAATCGTGGGGTCCGGGAATTTTTGCGCGTCCCAGCGCAGGCCATAGTTCAGCGTGAAATTGCGCCAAACCTTCCAGGTGTCCTGGACGAAGAGTGAGTAGTCTTCATTGGCGATGCTGGAAGCGCCCGAAGCGTCGAGGCTCTCGCCGGCGGTGGTGGGGCCGTGCTGGAGGTAAAGCAAGAGGGGCCCACCCGAGAACGCGCTGCCGTCCGGGCAATTTCCGGCGACCAGCAGCGACAGATCGGTGAACGAGCCGTCGGCGCATTCCGCTGCGGTCGGTCCAAAGCCCGGGCCAAGAGAAGCCGGGGAAGCATAGTGCAGGAATCCGGTCACGCTATCGAAGATATAGCGGCCGTGGAAGAATCCGCGGAAGACTTGTGTGTTGCGGGTATGAAGCCACTCGCCCCCAAACTTGAAGGTGTGCTTGCCGCGGATGAGAGAAAAATTGTCGCGGACATCGGTGCGGTAGATCAGCTCGTCGACCGTCGGCTCAAGGAAGAAGGGCTGGCCGAAACGGAAATTGGGGAAAAAACCGACGGCGGTATCGGGGACGGCGGTTTGATTAACCGCCGCGCGCGGGCGGGTTTCACGGGAGTACGTGAAATGCGCTTCATTGAGTTTGTTGTTGGAAAGGGTGCTGAACCAGTTTCCGTTGACGGACTGAATGTGGGACGCGCCTTCGATTCCGTTCGCAGTCGTGCCATACGTGGGCACGTCAAACGTCTGATTGGGATTGTTAGACCGATCGAAGCTGTAGGAGCCGAAGATCTGGTTCTTGGAATTCAGGTTGTAGTCGACGCGGCCGAAGACCGAGGCGTTGCGTACGATGTGGTCAACCGGAAGGCCTTCGTTCTGCTTGAAAGTGGTGGAGAAAAAGTTCAGGAGCGTCTGGCGCTGACAGTCGCCGCTGGCGGAAATCTGGGCGTCGGTGATGGTGCCGCCGGGTCCAAAAACAGGGCCGGTCACGCCGCAAGCCGCGCCGAGCGGCACACTGAGGTTCTTGCGGGTGAGATCCTCCATGATCCCTTCGGTGGCTACGAAAAAGAAAAGCTTGTCCTTGATAATGGGCCCGCCAACGGTTCCGCCAAACTGGTTGCGGCGAAAGCCATCGAGCGGCGTTCCATCGGAAGCGGCGGCCGTAAGCGCTTCTGTACGGAAATATTCGAAAGCGCTGGCGTGAATCTCGTTGGTACCGGACTTGGTGATGACGTTGACGACTCCGCCCGCGGTGCGACCGAATTCGGCGTTGGCGCCGCTGGCGATGATCTGAAACTCCTTGACGGCTTCGAGCGTGATGTCGATCGCCGCGCGCTGGCCGCCAGCCTGCTCGCCGAAGAACCCGTTGTTGTAGTCGCCGCCGTCGAGGCTGATGTTGTTGAAGATGCCACGCTGACCGTTGATATTGATTTCGTCGCCGTCGGGACCCTGCGAAATGCTGACACCGGGAGTCAGCGTGAGCAGATCTTCAAACTTGCGCCCGAGCACAGGCGTAGTCGCCACCGCCAACTCGTCGAGGGTCGACGAGGACTCTGTCTTGGTGACTTCCACGACTGGGACATCCGACACAATGATCTGCTGAGAAACTGCGGAGACCTTCATGGTGACGGGAATGGTGATCACCTGGCCGACGGTCAGGTTCACGTTCTCCTGGAGGATGGTTGCGAATCCCGGCTTGCTGATGGTCAGCGTATAGCGCCCCGGCGCCAAATTCAGGAAAACGAAGTGGCCATCGGCGTTGGAAGTTTCCGCCCGGACATAGTTGGTATCGAGGTTGGTTGCCTGAATGGCCGCGTCCGGAACGCTTCCACCCTTCTCGTCGAGAACATCTCCTTGCACCGTTGCGGTGGTGATTTGCGCTTGTCCCCAGCCCCGGAAAGCGCAAGCGAGTAAAGACAAAAATACGAATAAGACGCGGCCCCACGTTTTCATATTGTCCCCCCCACACAGCATCCCTAGCTCCGCAGCGCGAACTTCGTTGAAGGTTTGCGAAGGACTGCGGAACAAACTGGCGAGAGTTTAGGCTACAAGTGAAGGAAACAGCAAGTGGTTGTCTGCGGAAACTTCGAAAGCCTCCGATTGCGAATTTTGATGATACGAAGGGTACCGCAAAGGGAGCAAAAAGTTACAAATTCAAGAATCGTGAAGGTACGCGGTCGTCGCGGTCGAAGCACATGTCATCGAATAAAGCCGCGACACCGTACCAGCGCGGCATGGCAGCGGGCTCCAATCGCTGCACCCGCGCCGTGGTGGCCACGACTACGTTTCCGCGGCCCATGGGCCGGCTGACGAGTACGATCTCCAATTCGATCTGGGTGCCCAACGCAAGTTGCTTCGGGCAAAGGAAGAAAACACCAGTGGAGCTGATATCACGCGTAACCAGCGTGATCGGAAATTCTTCCAGGATGTTATTGACGCTGCGGAGCCGCAGCGGTAAACGCAGCGTCGCCCGCGGGTACTCTCGATGTTCGGGGTGGACGCCAACAGCGTGGGTGGGAACACGAACAAAGCGCCGCGGCTGCGTGTCGGTGATTAGTGGCACGACGCGGAGCTCCGGGACACGAGCGCTTGCAGTCTCAGTTTCCGGCACAATCACTGGTGCCAGCACGCACGATGCTGGCGGTGCAGTTTCTGGTGCCGGCGCAACGATCCTTGCGAGGTTTGTCGCCCTCATCTCGCCCTCAGAGACGCTAACCTTGCCTAGTTCCGTGTTTCCCGACCAACCAATGCGAGCTAAAGGTGCAGCCGCTCCCGATCCTGCGAAGGCGGGTCGCTAAAATGCCACCAGAACAGACTGTCGTCAACCTGTGGAAAACGAGCAAGGTGTCCTAAGCTCCAACACGTGGTAATAGTACCCGGTTCCGCTCGGCCCATTTCGCAATCCGAAGGTGGGCCGTCTCCGACACCGGCTTTGAAGGCTCTTTGCGGATGGATTTGTTTTGCGGCGGCCTCTAGCCTCTAGACAGGGAATACCGTCGACGCCCAAGCGAATCGCGGGTTTTGCGAACATCATCCAATATGGTGCTGTACTTGGCGGGAATTCGCTTTTACGGTATTCGTTTTACGCGGGCGCGTTGCGTCTCGCCGTGATCAAGTCCCGTGTCCACCATGGTAAACCAAAGTCGGCCCAGCACGACCCCGCAACCCAGACCTTCGCCCGACCAAACCGGCAGCTCGACGATTGTGCTGGTCGGCTTTGCCGCCGTGTATCTAATTTGGGGATCGACCTATCTGGCGATTCGCGTAGGGGTCGAATCGTTTCCGCCGCTTCTGTTGGCCGGCTCGCGCCACCTGGTGTTCGGGTTGGCCTTCTATCCGTTTTTGCGATGGCAGACAGGGATTCGTCCCACGCTGGCGCACTGGCGAACCGCGGCCCTTACCGGGTTCCTGCTGCTATTTGTGGGGAACGGCGGGGTTTGCGTTGCGGAACAGACTGTGCCTTCGGGAGTGACGGCGCTGCTGGTGGCGACCGTATCCCTGTGGATGGTGATTGTGGATTGGTTGCGGCCGGGCGGCTCGAGGCCGGTGGTGCGCGTCATCATCGGGCTGCTGATGGGCTTTGCGGGACTCGCGTTGCTGGTAGGGCCAAAAGACTTGGGCGGATCGGCGCGGATCAATCCAACCGGCGTCGCCATCCTGGTGGTGGCCTCGTTTGCGTGGGCTTGTGGCTCACTGTATTCGAAACATGGCCAGATGCCGGGTTCGCCGCTGTTGGGAGCGGCGATGCAAAGCCTTACGGGCGGTATTGCGTTGTGGGCAGTGGGCGCGATCTCGGGCGAGACCAAGACGCTGCACCTCGCCGCCGTTTCGACGCGGTCGTGGATAGCGCTGGCGTATTTGATCTTCTTCGGTTCGATGATGGGATTCACAGCGTATATCTACATCTTGAAGCACAGTACCGCTACGCGGGTGGCCACCTACGCATTTGTGAATCCCGTGGTAGCCCTGTTTCTGGGGTGGCTGATCCTCGGGGAATCGATAACGCTACGAACGATTTTGGCGGCGGCGGTGATCCTGGCTGCGGTGTTGCTCGTGATTACCGCGCCGCATCGCAAACCCTTGGACGCGACCGCCGCTGTGCCGGAGACCGCCGAGGCTTGACTGTACGTCGGCCTTATGCGGCCTCTGATTTTTCTTTGAAGCGCCTTTGCGGATAGATTTGCTTTTTGGGTTGAGTTACTTTGGCCTTGCCATGATGAACCAAAACATTATGCAGCCTGGATCGAATATCCCACCGAGCGCCGCGGAACGGTACTGGCGCGCCACCATGTCGCGTGACGTACGCGCCGACGGCACATTCGTCCTGGCGGTACGCTCAACGCACATTTATTGCCGCCCATCGTGCCCGGCGCGCCGCCCATTGCGCCGCAACGTAGTTTTCTTCCGCACGCGCGAAGAAGCCGAGCAGCAGGGGTTTCGGCCGTGCCTGCGGTGCAAGCCCAATCAAGTAGCCGGGCCGGTCGCGTTGGTGGAACGCGCTACCCGGCAACTGGCGGAGTCCGGAGAAGACAGTGTGCGATTCGGCGCCCTCTCCAGTTCGCTCGGCACCACGCCGGCAACTCTTCGTAGAGCATTTCTGCAAGTGACCGGGCTACGACCTCGAGAGATTGCCGAAGCGCTGCGGTTGGAGCGCTTCAAGAAAATGCTGCGTGCGGGAAAAAGCATCACCGATGCGCTCTACGAAACCGGTTACGGTTCGTCCAGTCGCGTGTACGAACGGAGCAACGCGCAGTTGGGAATGACGCCAGCAACGTATCGAAAGGGAGGAAAGGGCATGAGGATCGGTTACAGCATTGCTAAATCCGCGCTGGGCAAGGTTTTGGTGGCGGCAACGGAACGCGGCGTCTCCGCCGTTTATCTGGGCGACTCAGAAGCAAAGCTTGTGCAGGAATTGAACGCCGAGTATCCGCGCGCGGAGCTCGCTCCGGCCGATGACTCGTTCGAGCGATGGGTGAAGGAAATCGTGCAGCGAGTGGAAGGCAAACCGCCGCGTATCGAATTGCCGCTGGATCTGCAAGCCACGGCATTTCAACGGCGGGTCTGGCAGGAACTCCAGCGCATTCCCTCGGGAACAACCCGCACGTACTCCCAGGTCGCGCGCGCGCTTGGCAATCCGAAGGCGGTGCGCGCGGTGGCGCGCGCCTGCGCAACGAACCCAGTATCCATTGTCGTGCCCTGCCACCGCGTGATTCGGGAAGACGGCACCCTGGCTGGATATCGATGGGGCCTTTCGCGGAAAGAACAACTGCTGGCGCAGGAGAAGGTTGCGGGCCGCTAAGGCTGGGTAAGACAAGCGCGCAGAATCTCAGCCGCGCGGTTTGACGCGGTTCGCGTCTTTGGGCCAGTCCTGCTTAAACCTGGAATCGGGAATCTTCAGGTTTTTCATTACGTTCGAGTAGTGGAACTGGATGTAGTCGCCGCCGCCGGCTTCAAAAAACTTTTGCTGGATCGGAAGCCACGAGGACTGGTCTACCCACATCTGGATTTTGGTGATTTGCTTCCGCACGTCGTCCGATTTTGGTGCCAGCTCCAACAGAAACGTTTTCCTGCCGTCGAGTTGTTCCTCTCCGGTCAGTTTTACGTCATAGCTTTTCAACATGTTCTGGCTTTTGGTGCCAAAACCCAGCAGAACGTACTGATCGACCATCGCGCGATTCTTGCCGAGATCATATTCCTCGACGCGCTTGATCTTCGGCGTATACACAAACAGTGAATCGCCCGTTCGCAGAATCGTGCGCGGATCAGGTGTCAGGATCTCGATGCGCATTTTCTGATCTTTGCGCACGAAAATGTGACCGGTTTCGGTGGAGCTATCTTTTACCACGTCGGTGTACTTCGTGTTTTCGAGGTCGGCGGTGAGGCTGCGAAAGTCGGCGGCGGATTTGTCCATCATTGCGAGAACGCTTTCCGTGCTGGCAGTTCCCGCATTTTGCTGCGCCCAGAGGTGCGTGGCGCAAGCCATCGCACTAAGCCCTAAAAGGGCAGCGAGCCAAGGTTTGCGTGTCAAAATGAGCCCCTGAGGCGGATGGAATGGCCGGCGAATTCCGCTCGATTCAATCGTAGCACATAGGGACAGATGCACGAACGCGAGAGAATGTTTGCATCCTGAACAGTCCGAAACTAACGGTTAGCGATGAATCTCGACCTGGTAGGCGATCACCGTGCCGGCCTCGTCGCGGACCGGCTCAATCCTGACAATGGAAAAGCGTCCGTTCCGAAGGTCCGGCAAGGCTTTCTTCAAGGCGTTGTGCAGATCATTCTGCAATGCGGGTGTTTGCTCCGGCGGCGCCAGGACGCGGGCGTCGACGCGGTAGGTTTGCCGCGCATCGCGTTCCGAACCCGCTACGAGCACGACTTGCCCCGACGACGCGGGCATTCCGACTTGCGGCTCGTCATGAAACCACCTGGGCGGCGTAGCCAGAACGAAAATCAGGATGAGAATGACCGCCAAGTCATATTGCCAGGTGCCGCGCTCGTACGACCAGAAAAATGTCCGTGCGAGAATGGTTTTGAAGCTGGCCATCTCAGTCCGCGGGAATTCCATCAACGATCACGCCATCGCGCATGTGTACCACCCGGTCGAAGTAGGTTACCGCTTCAGGGTTGTGCGTGATCATTACAACCGTCTGGCCGAGATCTTTGTTCAACTGCCGTAACATTTGCAACACGATTTCTGAATTCTTCGAGTCCAGATTCCCGGTGGGCTCATCGGCCAGGAGAATTTTCGGCTCGTTGATGATCGCCCGCGCGATCGCCACGCGCTGCTGCTCGCCACCGGAAAGCTCCGAAGGCTTGTGGTCGAGACGGCCCTCGAGACCCAGCATTTTGGTGACGACATCGAAGCGGTGCGGATCGAAACCATCACCGTGAAGAAATTGCGCGATAGCAATGTTGCCTTTGGCCGTGAGTGTTGGCAGCAGGTTAAAGCGCTGAAACACGAAACCAATTTTGTGGCGGCGCAGCTTGGTACGCGCGGCGTCACTCATCGTGGTCAGGTCATTGCCGTCCACCAGTACGCACCCCCGAGAAGCTTGCGCCAACCCGCCAATCACATAAAGAAGGGACGACTTGCCGCAACCCGACGGTCCCATGACGGCAACGGATTCTCCCGGCGCGACTTCAAAGTTCACGCCGCGCAAAGCGGGCACTTCCACTTTACCCGCGCGGTAGAGTTTCCACAGACCTTCCGTTTTGAGAATCGACTCCACGCTGTTTTGCCTTGGAAAAATCAGCTTTTTTGCAAGTGGTCGTATTGTAGCCGCGTTTGCCATGTCTGCCTAGTTGCGTGCGAAGCTACCCGCGCGCCCTTCCCGAATCCCATCTATGGCCAAGCTATCCGCACAAAACCACGCATCCCCAAACTCCGCATAGAGCAGTTAGGGGCGGGGCTGGCCCCGCCCGGCGTCAACCCGGCACCCTGCCTCTTGCGGAACGCTGGTTCTTCTCAGTCGTAGGAAAGCGCCTCGACCGGGTCCTTCCGGCTGGCCATCCAGGCGGGATAGCTGGCCCCCAAGATCGCTCCAGTCAACGCGATGCCCGCGGCTCGCAAAATCCATTCCGGCGTGATCAAGATCGAGAGCGTCGGAAACCCGGCCAGGAACGCGGCGCGTACGGCATAGCTCAATCCGATTCCGGCCGCGATGCCAAAGACGCACAGCGCTGCCGATTCGGTCAGGAGCGCGCGCACGATGAACGCGCGATTCGCGCCGATCGATTTCAAGACGCCGATGTCGCGCGTACGCTCGATCACCGTGGTGTACATCGTCAGAAAAATCACCAGCAAGCCGATGGAAATCGCCAGCGCGATCATCGCGTGGATGAAAGTCTCCAGACCCGGGATATTGGTCGAAGTCATCAGCGAGAGGAAATCTTTCAGCGGACGCACCGTGTAACCCGGCAGCACCACGCGAATCTCTTCCATCACGTCCTCGGTGTGTTCGGGCCGAGTGCACTTGAGCAGGAAAATAGAGGCCTTGTCGCGTGCCCCCACCAACTCCTGCAGCGTGGTAATGGGCACAAACAGCCTGGCTCCTTTTCCGTGCTCAATGATGGCAGCAACATGCCAATTGTGGTTCAGTAAATTATACGTGTCGCCGACCTTGATGTTTTTCGCTCGTGCTTCCCAATCATCCACGAGCAAGTCGTCCGGGCCTTCCATGTCGTGCCCATGCAAGAAGACGAACCCGCCGGACACGGCACGAAAACTGTCGCGATCGATGCCGTAAATCACCTCGACGCCGCCGGTGGAATTGAATTGCAGCAGTGCGGGCGCAACCCCTTGCACATATTTCAGCTCTTCGAGTTTTTGGCCGATTTTAATGGGCATCGGAGAGCCGCTGAAGCCCAGAAAAATGGAAGCTGCCGGCGGCTGCAGCATGACGTCGGCGCCAATTCCCTGGATGCGCTTTGCAGTTTCGGTCAGCAAACCGGAGGTCAGCCCCACGATCAGGACCACGAGTGCAACTTCGACGGCGACCGCCATCACTCCAATCATCGTGCGCAGCGGACGGTGCAGCAGGTTGCGAACGACCAGTTCGCCCATCATCGCTGCTTTTCCTCAGCGTCCCCCACGTTTACGAGTTCGCTGCCAGCCGGTTGCTCGAGTTTGAAGCGATCCGGGGGTATGTCCGCATTCACCGAGACTTTCGCGATCTGTAAGTCCAACTGGTAGTCATCGTGAGGGCGGTCGATGCGAATCACCCGGGGAAATGAGGTCACTCCGCTAGCGGGTGTCGGCGCAGAGTGCTCCTGGTCGGCAGCCAGCGGCTCCCAGTCCGCTAGATGCACATCGGAAAGCAACACTCCCTTCGGGCCATACCCTTGCAGCCGTGCTACCTGCAAGTTTGTGCGATCGAACCAGATTTTTCGTAAAATCTCCGTACGATAGCCCCCACGCAGCACCGTCAGCACGTAATAGCGCGCGGTTTCGTCATTGAACTCCTCGAACAGCACGGTTTCCTCTTTCCTGATCTCGGGCCACAACAGCGCGTCCATCAAGTGCTGCGGACGCAGATTCTCAATGGGCTTGTTACTCGCGCGCTCAGCAGCCACCTGGCCCACCAAGAACTTGTTTTTCGACGGTACCCATACGCGAAAAGTTTCGCCGTCGCTGGTCATGTCGAACACCGTCGTGCCGACCACCGGCGCCTGCCCGATCATGCGGATTCCCGCCGGGCGAGCCGCCAGCAGGAAAGCCTTGACCTCGTGATACTCCTCGATCAATCCGCTGTACTTCGAACCCGCCGTGGGTTTCAGTTCCACGGTGGCATTTACAGTTTTGGTGCCCTGAGCGATCTGGTTATATTTATCCAGCAACTCATCCCGGGTCGCATCTCGAATTACCGGTTTCGCGCTCTGCGGAACCGTGGTTTTCGTGCTGACGGCGCTGCCGCCTCGACAGCCGAAAGAAAACACCGCCAGTGTCGCCCCTGCCGTCCACGCCAGCACCAGTCGATTCAATGAGTTGGGTCCTATTCCACGCAAACCAAGCAATCTATCAGCCAGCCATCTCTAATGGAATGTCCATTTGGATGCCGTCAATGTAACAGGGTCACGCGCTGGTGTCATTTTGATACGCCAACCGCATCTGCCAAGGGGACCGAATATCGGCCGAGGACCTGCCCGGTTGGCCCGAGCGCCATTAAATTCCGCGTAATCTTTGACCGGCTCGGCAGCCTTTTTGCACTTGGCCTTCATCCTATTGTCCCGTGTGTCCTGTCCCCTATCGCCCTTTGTTCGCTATCACTTTGGACAAATACCATCCAAAAGTACTATTGGGGCTTTTCCCTGTGGTACTACCGGTATTTTTCAAGCGTACTATTGGAGTTTTTTTGGGGCCGGGCTTATTCTCATTCGCGCGAACGTGTAGAATGAGTCGACCGGCCAATTCCGCGACAGAAAACGGGTCCTCGACCCAAGTCCATCGAAAGAAGGCAAGAAATCGATGAAGAATCTTGTGCGTCTGTCTTTGTGTGCCCTCGCAGTTTCCATCTTTGGTGGAATTACCGTCGACGCTCAGAACATCACCACAGTAGCGGGCGGTGGCCCTCCGACTAGTGGCGTTGCTAAGACCGGCGCGAGCGTCGGCGCCCCGTCGGCCGTGCGCCAAGACTCTTTGGGCAACACGTACATCTTGGACAACGACTTTGGCCGCGTCTATAAAGTCGATACGGCCGGGAAACTGACGGTATTTGCAGGAAGCGGTACCGTGGGATTCAGCGGAGAAGCCGGTCTAGCCACCGACGCTGCGATGTTCAACCCCACCGGCATGTGCATCGACGCTCTGAACAACGTCTACGTCGCAGACTCCGACAACGGCATTATTCGCGAAATTGTCGTGACCGCCGCAACTGGAAAGACCGTCGGCCACATCTACACGGTCGCGGGCACGGAGAGCGAAGTCAACTTCCAGTACGGCGGTGACGGTGGCCCCGCCACCAGCGCCAGCCTGCAATTCCCTGACGGCTGCTCCTTTGACAGCAGCGGCAATCTGTATATCGCCGACAAAGGGAACAACGCAATCCGCGTCGTCATCGGCACTTTGGGCCATGTACCAGCCGGCCTCCCGCTGGCTGACAATGTGCCGGGCAACATTTATTTGTTCGCAGGCTCGACCGGCGCGGTGCCTCCGGCCTCACCAGTTGGCGGTTACGGAACAAACAACACGCCGGCCCTCGGGGCCGCACTCAATGGTCCGTATGACGTGTTTGTGGATTCCCACGACAACGTGTTTATCGCGGACTTCGGCAACCCGCATACGACATCAAACCAAGTCGTTCGCGAGGTCGCTGGCCCAACTCCGAGCGCCGGCATGACTACCGGCAACATCTACACGGTAGCCGGTACCCCGATGACGACCGGTCCCGCCACCAACGGCGTATCCGCCCTCGCGGCAACGTTGAATGGACCCCAAGGACTCTTTGTAGACACGGCCGGTAACCTGTTCTTCGCCGATAACGGAAATCACGTCATACGCGAAGTCGCCGGGCCAGCACCCAGCACTGGAATGACTGCGGGGGACATCTACACCATCGCGGGTACCGGTGCCTCCGGGGGCGGGGGAAACGGGGGTCTCGCAATTAGCGCCACCCTCACACTTCCGAAAGGCACCTTCGTTGTCTCGGTCGCTTCCGCCGCTCCGGTCGGAACGATCCTAATCGCCGATTCACTGACGGACTTCGTCCGCGCGGTCAGTTCCAACACCGGCAACTACACCACCGAAACCATCAACACTTTTGCAGGCGATGGCCTGACCTCGTTCTCCAACGCCACTCCCGCCACTGCCGGTCAGCTGAACGTCGTTGCCGGTATCGCCGTCGACCCCGCTGGAAATCTTGCGATCAACGACATTGGGGTACCCAGTGATGACGAGAGCGTGATTCGCGGCGTCGCGGCCCCCATTGCGACGGGCGCTCTGACGGTCCTCGCCGGAAGGACTCAGTTTAACGGTTTCTCTAATACCGCTCCCTTCGGCGTGAATAACCCCCTTGGCGTCGCCTACGATGCGTCCGGAAATCTATATATCGCCGACACCGGCAACTGCATCATCCGCAAGCTATCCGCCGGCGTGATGACGACGGTCGCAGGCTTTGAGCCAACCCTGGATCTCGTCAATCCCCCCGCCAGCACACCTAATTGCGGATCTGACGCCCCCGGGAGTCCCGCGGTCGGTACCAAGTTAGGCGCGGTCAACAGTGTCGCGCTCGACGCTGCTGGCGATATTTTCTTCTCCGACGCCACGAACAACGTGATTTGGGAAGTCCCGAAGACGACCGTTGGCACCATGACCGGCGGCGACGCTTACATCGTCGTGGGCACGGAGGGACTCACCGGCTCGTTTGGTGGTGACGGTGGCTTGGCAACGGCCGCGCATCTGAAAAAGCCGACCGGCATCACCTTCGACGTCTACGGAAATCTCTTCATCGCCGACACCGGCAACAACGTCGTCCGCGAAGTTCCCGCCGATAATACCGGCACGGTGAACTCAGGCTTCATCTACACCGTGGCCGGAGACAACGTCCACCAGGCCGCAGGCTACACGGGCGAAGGTGGAGTCGCTGTCGGGGCCGAAATGAACACGCCCTTTGCCGTGGCGGTCGATCACGCTGGTAACATCTTTATCGCTGACACAAACAACCACATCATCCGCGAAGTTGCGGGCCCAACCCCGAGCGGCGGCCAGACCACAGGCCACATTTACCGCGTGGCGGGTACCGCCCAAACAGCGGGTTTCAGCGGCGATGGCGGCGCGGCAAAATCGGCGGAACTCAATTTCCCGGAAGGCTTGGCACTGGATGGTGCCGGCGATCTACTAATTGGCGACTCGGTGAATCTTCGCGTACGCAGCGTCGCGGCCATCGCGAACGAAGCAGCAGTTCCCACCGCCAACTTCAACAAGTCCGTCCTGACGTTTACGGGCCAGCCCGTAAACATTGCCTCAACCCCGCAGACAGTCACCCTGACGAACAATGGAACCGCCGCGCTCACTGGCATCGCCATCACTCTCGGTGGCGCGGATGCCGCCGACTTCAGCCTCGTGCCTGCCGGCACTTGCACCGCCCCGCTGCCCGCGGGTCAGAGCTGCACCATCAGCGTAACCTTCACACCGACCGCAGTCCGCACGTTTAACGCGAACGTCTCTATCGCAGACAATGCTGTCGGGACCCCACAAACGATCACTCTCACGGGCACTGGCCAGCTCGGTAGTCCAGTCGATGTTATAACTCCCAACCCGCTCGCGTTTACGCCCCAACAGGTTGGTGTAGCCTCCGCAGCGCTTCCCGTTACCGTCAGCAACGCCACGGGCACTGGTCCGCTGGTGATCACCGGCATCACTCTCGGTGGCACCAACGGCAGCGACTTCTCCCAGACCAATACGTGCGGTGCGCTCCCGGCGAGTGTCGCGGTCGGCGCAACCTGCACCATCAACGTCGTCTTCAACCCAACTTCGGCAACTCCAGCGGCGCGCACCGCCACGTTGACGCTTGCCGACAATGCCGCCGATAGTCCGGCAAGCATCAACATCACCGGCACGGCCACCGCTGCTACCGTCAGCTTTAGTCCCGCGACCCTGACCTTCGGCAGCCAGGCTGCGGGCACGACCTCGGCGCCTCTGGCCATCACGGTAACAAATACGGGTAGCGCAGCGCTTGCCTTTACCGGCATCGCCATAGCCGGCCCCAACAAAGCCGACTTCAGTCTAGCGCCCGCGGCTACGTGCACCACCACCACCACAGTACCTCCGGCCAAGACGTGTACCATTAGCGTCACATACGCCCCGGCAGCAGCCGACACGCCCGGCACGAGTACCGCGATGGTGATCGTTGGCGACAACGCAACGGGCCTCTCACAAACAATCAACCTCACGGGCACGGTTACCGCAGCTGCGCTGGCTCTGAACCTCGGGGCCGCTGCTGGCGGTTCCACCACGGCAACCGTAACGGCCGGCCAGACCGCGACCTACAGCCTGCAAATCAGTGCAAACCAGAACGCCAGCGTGACCTTCACGTGCTCTGGCGCTCCCACCGCCGCAACCTGCGCCGTTCCGACGACGGCCGTCACCGTCACCGCCGGGACGCCGGCAGCCGTCTCGGTAACCGTTTCCACCACCGCCCGCGGCCTACTGGTTCCACAATCGGAACCGACTACCAGGATTCAGCCTCCGGCTGCGATCCAGATGCTGCCGCTCTCGGCGCTGGCCGTGATCCTGTTGATGGTCACGCTGCTGGCCGCAACACAGAGTCCTGCAGGACGCCTGCGTGTCGCTCGCGTAGCGCTCTCTGCCTGTCTCGTGCTGATGCCCATCATGGCCGCTACGCTACTCGGTGGTTGCGGCGGCGGAGGCTCCAGCACCACGCCCCCCCCACCAGTCACTGGAACGCCCGCGGGAACCTATACGATTACGGTTAACGCGACCTCCGGCAGTACGACGGCTAAGACGCAGTTGACGTTGATCGTCCAGTAGTCACTCCCCATCAGGGCATCTCTGCGATGCCTTGACCTTCTCTCATCGGCGCCTTTCGCAACCCTGCGGAAGGCGCCGCCTTTTGTAGTGGCCGGTCTACAAACTGGCGACTACGCCCAACTCGACCTTCCCGGACCCGCCTCCGCATACCCCTCAAAAACCTGTCGTCCCGAGCGGAACGAGAGATCCAGTTCTCTCAGTCCGGCCACCCACCCGCCTTTTTCCTATTGATACTCTATAGGTAGAAACCTATCTTCCTGCAGAGCGTCTATAGGAGAGAAACCCATGACTCAAGATCAGACCAACCTGCTGCAAGGCACCCTGGACATGATGATCCTGAAATCCCTCGCGCTCGCCGAAATGCACGGTCTCGGGATCGCCCGCAGGATCGAGCAGATCACCAGGGGAACATTTCAAGTGAAGCCGGGATCGCTGTTCCCTGCCCTGCACCGCATGGAAGAGGAAGGCTGGCTGACCTCCACCTGGGGCGAGTCGGAAAATAGCCGCCGCGCCAAATATTACAAACTCACCAGCGCGGGCCGCCGCCAACTGGAATCGGAAACGAAACGCTGGGGCCGCATATCGCTAGCCATTGCCCGCGCGCTCGAGACTTCCTAAAGGAGAACGTCATCATGAGTCAACTCACCCGGCTCACGAGCCTCGCACGCAATCTTTTCCAGAGGCGGCGCGCTGAGCGCGAACTGAACGATGAGGTGCATTCCTACGTCCAGCTCCTTGCCGACGAAAAAATCCGAAATGGGATGAGCGCCGAACAAGCCCGCCGCAGCTCGCGCATCGAATTCGGTGGCGTCGAACAAGTAAAAGAACGAGTGCGGGAAGCGCGTCTCGGCCATCTACTCGAAAGCCTCTCGCGCGACTTGCGGATCACGTTTCGCGGCTTGCGCAAGAAACCCGGATTCACGATCGTGGTCGTTCTCTCTTTGGCGCTCGGCATCGGAGCAAACGCAGCCATCTTCAGCCTGGTCGATGCCATCGTTTTCCGCCCCATACCCGTGCCGCATGCCGGCGAAGTCGTTGCCATCGACACCGCCGCGTCCAAACTCACCCGTTTCGGCGGCTCCTCCTACCTGGACTACGTCGACTTCTGCGCTCGCGCCAAGTCTTTTGAGAGCCTGGCGATCGCGCAACAAATGTCGGCGGGTATGAACGCCTCCACCGCCGCTCCTGGCAGCAAACCCGAAAATGTCGCGGGGTTGCTGGTATCGGCGAATTTCTTCGCCGCGCTCGAAGTGCAGCCGTTGCTTGGTCGCGGCTTTCTTCCCGAAGAAGGCCAGGTTCCCGAAAAATACCCGGTCGCGGTTATCAGCTATTCGTTGTGGAACCGCGTGTTCGCAAAAGATCCCGACGTCGCTGGAAAAATCATCAAGCTCAACGGCCACAGCTTCACGATCGTCGGCGTCGCGCCAGAATCATTCACCGGAATCGACCTGTTCTTCCGCCCCGACATTTTCGTGCCCACAGCCATGAGCGCCCAGGTGATAGCGGACGGCTCCGAGACGCTTAAACAACGCAGCTATCGCGGGTTCGATATTCGCGGCCGCCTCAACCCCGGAGTCAGCGTCGCGCAAGCCCAAGCGGAAATGAACGTGATCATGAGCGAACTCGAAAAAGAGTATCCGGAGAGCAACAAAGACAACGTCGCGATTGTCCGCACGGAAATGGGCCGACGCATGGAGGGAGGCAACATTGCTGTGCCAGCCATCCTCACCACCCTCGTGATTCTAGTGCTGCTCATGGCGTGCGCGAATGTGGCCAGCTTGCTGTTGGCGCGCGCCACATCGCGGCTCAAGGAGACTTCCACCCAGCTCGCATTGGGCGCCACTCGCGCGTGCCTGGTTCGTCAATTCTTGGCGGAGAGTGCGGTCCTCGCGGTGCTGGGTGGCGCGGCGGGCACTTTGCTCGCCGATGCCGCCATCAAGGGATTTGGGGCGCTCGTGCCCTTCTCCGGAAGCGCCGAAGGTCCGGATTTTCGACTCGACATGCGCGTGCTCGCGTGCGTGGCGATTGCCTCCGCCGCCTCGGTTCTGCTGTTTGGTCTCGCGCCCGCCTTCATGGCCGTGAAAGACGCCTGGGGCTCCCTGATGACCACGCGCGGTTCGGTTTCTGCCAGTCGTTCGTTCAGCAGCATCGCCCGCCGAGTCCTGATTGGGGGCCAAATCGCGCTCTCGGTCGTCCTTCTGATCGTAAGTGGCCTGTTCTTGAAATCCTTCACTCACTCGCAAAATATCGATCTTGGTTTCAACCCGAACCACGTCCTGCTCGTCACCATCAACCCGTTGCTTCGCGGCTATTCCAACGAGCAAGCCTCTCGCTATCACGAACAATTGCTGCAGCGCGTCGCCATTCTTCCCGGTGTGAAATCCGCCACGGTCGCCGGGCGCGTTCCTTTTCTCTCCTACTCGTCGTGGGATCTCTCCATCGACGGTTATACCGCGCCCGACGGCGAGAAATTTCTGGACATCGCCACCAACGAGGTGGATCCGCAATATTTCGCGACCATGCAAATTCCCCTGCTCTATGGACGCGAGTTCAACAGCAATGACACCGCGAAATCTCCCGGCGTCGCCGTCGTGAACGAAACTCTCGCGCGACGTTACATCACCAGCGACAGCGACTTGAGTAGGGCTCTCGGGCGCATCATTCGCCTCCGCGATGGCGCGCCCATCCAGATCGTCGGAATCGCCAAAGATTCCAGCTATGGCTCGATCGGCATGCCGCCATCCCCGGTGTTTTACCTATCCTATCTCCAGCAAGGAGGGCCCAACGCCACCCTGCACGTCCGCACCGAAGGCGATCCCGCGCTGGTCTTACCTGCGATCCGCGCGGAAATGGCCACGGTCGATGCGGAAATGACACCCGTCTCCGTTTTGAAGATGACCGATCTGATTTCCCGGCAAGGATTATTTCTCCCGAGAATCGTGACCATGCTCGGTGGCGCATTCGGTTTCATCGCGATGTCGTTGGCGGCGATTGGACTGTACGGCTTGGTGTCCTTCATGGTCGCGCGCAGAACCCAGGAAATCGGCATCCGCATGACGCTGGGTGCACAACGCGGTGAAGTGCTGCGCATGGTCCTCGCAAATGGATTGTTCCTGGCGGTCGTCGGCCTCGTCGTAGGTGTTGGCGTCGCCCTACTGGCGACTCCTCTAATGCGCGCTACGCTTGTCGGTGTAAGCCCCTGGGATCCCGCAACATTCGTCGCCGTCTGCGTCGTGCTCCTGACCGCCACCGCGGTGGCAAGCTGGATCCCTGCCAGCCGCGCCACCCACGTCGATCCCATGGTCGCTCTGCGCCACGAATAGATCTGCTATTCCGCGCGAAGCGCTTCAACCGGATCGATCACTGCAGCGCGACGGGCAGGCCGCCATGCCGCGAGCATTCCCGCGATGCCCAGCACGCAAATCGCAAATGCGAGCGCCCAGGCATCGATGGCTCCAGAGTCATAGAAGAGAACTCTCGCTCCACGACTTGCTGCTTCCGTGAGGGCTATGCCCGGCAGAATTCCAGCGACAAGGATCCCAAGAGTTTGTCGAAGCACCAGCGCGCGGACTTGCGCCGGGGTTGCTCCCATGGCCATGCGGATTCCGATCTCGGCCGTGCGGCGGGCCACGCTAAACGACAGCAAGCCGTAGAAGCCGAGAGCCGCCAGCACTTCCGCCAGAAATCCGAAGGCGCCGGTCAACCGCGCGAGTAGTTTCTCCCGCGATAGCCCCGCATCGTATTCTTCGCGCAAAGGAATGATCTCCGTGATCGGAAGATGCCCATCGGCGGAGAGCAGCGCATGGCGGATCGCGGAAGAAAGCGCAACGGGCCGTCCGTTTCCTCGAACTTCAATCGTCTCTGCTTTCGCCGGGCGCTGATCGATCGAGAAATAGGCAACCGGAGGCGCTGGCGATCGCAGATCGTCCACGCGCGCATCCGCAACCTCTCCTACGATCACATAGTCCGCATCACGCGGCGCCGGCTCGTAACCGATTCGATGCCCGACCGGGCTTTCACTGCCAAAGAGTTTTTTCGCAAACGCGTGGTTGAGAAGCGCAACCGGCTGCGAAGTGGGCAAATCTCGTTCCTCAAATTCCCGGCCTTCCAGAATTGAAATACCCAAGGTATGGAAGTAGCCTGCGCCTACGTGGTTCTCTTCTCCGTGGACCTGCTCGTCCGCAATTTCTGGGTGACCGTAAACGCGGATCGCGGTGTTCCACACGCATCCCGGAATCGCGCACATGCTCACTGCGGCATCACTCACGCCGGGTAGTTGCTTGAGACGCGCGAGCATCCGGCCGTACAAATCCGGCAGGTCTCGATCTTCATAGCCTGCATTCTCGAGATCGAGATGCACCGAGACGATGTGATCGCGGTCCAGCCCCGCATCTACCCGATCGAGGCTGCGCAGCGTTTGCGTGAACAGACCCGCCAGGCCAAGCAACGGCACCGACAAGCTGACTTGCCCAGCCAGTAAAATCGCTGACCAGCGGCTCGCCGATTTCCCTTGCCAGGCCGTCGAACTCGATCTCGTGGTCATGGCGCCGGCAAGGTGGCCGCCGGTAATGCGCCAAGCCGGCAGCAAGCTGAAGGCGGCCAAAGCTGCGAGCAGAAGGGCCACGCCGAAAGCGAAAAGCTGCCATCCCATGCGCAGGTCCAGCGAGATCGCATTCCCACCTCCCGAAGCGTACTGCAACAGCAGGGAGCTGGAGAGCTTGCCGAGCGCTAATGCAAGGACTGCTCCAATCGATGCGAGCAGCGCATCTTCCACAAGCAACTGTCGCGAGATGCGCCATCGGCTGGCGCCCAGCGCCGTGCGGACGACAAACTCGCGCTGGCGGCTCATCAAGCGGGAAAGTTGCAGGTTCGCGAGGTTAACGCAGCCCGCCAAGAGCACCAAGCCTGCCATGATCATCAGCAGGATCAGCGCTTGCGCGTAGTCCTCGCGCAACGTGCCTTCGCCGGTCGCGGCAGAAATAAGCTGCACATGGCTCGCGAGAATTCGTTCACGATCACGCGCTTCTTTGCAAGCGCTGGCTAACAAAGCCATATCCGGTTGCAGCACTGCTGTCCATTGCGTGACTGCGGACGATTTTGCCTCATCGGGCACGCGCGCCATCAACCAAAGCCAGTACACATTTTGCTGGTTGATGTATGGCGCACGGATGTCCGCGCCGCTGCCAGGCCCGAGCGAGTCGAACCAGAAAGAGAAGCGGGTCGATGCTTGCGCCTCCAACGGCAGCCAGATATCCGGCGATTGTCCGACAACTACTCCAGAGAAGCGGTCGGGAGCGATCCCGACGATAACCACGGGCACGCCGTTGATCGCCGCCTGTTTGCCGATGATCGAGCGATCGGCGCCGAAAGATTCCTTCCAGAAGCCATGGCGCAGAACGACAGGCCACGCGCTCTGAGCGGGTTCTTTGTCCCCCGCCTCAAAAAATCTGCCGCTCGCAGGGGCTAGGCCGAGAACATCAAAGAAGTTCTCCGACACGAGCTGATACTTGACTCGGGTTGCGGATTCGCTCTGACGCTGCAGAAGTCCTTCGGAAATTCCCGAACGCGCAAGGATCGGCGCGGAGTTCGTTGTCGAACTCTTCAGTCGTTGGTACGCCGGATACGAGAAAAACCATTGCCCATCAAAGGGAGATTTCACGGCGTGAAGCGAATAAAGCTGGCTCGCTGCGGCTACCGGCAGTTGCGCGAACAGCACGCTGTGAAGCAGTTGAAAGATAGCGAGATTGGTCCCTATGCCGAGCGCCAGCGTCAAAATCACCGTTAGCGTGAACCCTGGCGCACGCCAGATTTGGCGGACGGCATACTGGAAATCCTGGCTTAGGTGTTCGCGCCAAGAGTGTCCCAAGTTTCTTCGCGTCTCTTTTCTGAGCGCCGGTTGGTTCCGTATCGTATGCATGGCCTTGTAATCAATGCGGGCGGGCAATGTAGACGTCGAACCGTTGGACGGCGGGGCGGACTCGGCGGATGACTTCGGTGGGCCACAGAGTTCTGCTTAGGAGCGTGACCCAGCCGTCTTCGGGTTCGCAGACGGCGCAGAAGGTGTAACGCTCGTAGGCGGTCTGGTAGGCGTCAAGGCCGCGGTGGGAGAGTGCCTTCTCCAGCGCTGTATCCGGCTCTTCGATTGCGGCGCCCGCGCGGACGCCGAAGGTTTCGCCCTCAAAGCGCTCGAAGATCTGCTCCAATTGCGTCTCGGTCGGCTGGCGAAGAACGATGCAGCGATCGGCGGCTTCGCGAAAGTGGATCTCATACATCTTGCAGAATTCGCGGACGCGGTCCACGTGACTGAAAAAATCGAGCACGAAAGCTTCGTTGGCTGCAAGTGCCGGGAAACTCGCGGCCCAGATTGCTGCGGCTTCTTTGCCTCGCACCGGTTCGCGGCTTTCGGTGCCCAGCAACTCCAGCCCAACCGCTTTGATCTCCCTGCCGAGGTCGAGCGTTTCCACATCCAGCGAAAACGGGGGGAGGTCGAGCGCCCCGCTGCCAAGCGGTGCGTTTCCGGTCGCACTCATTCCACTTGCTCCTGCTCTTCGGGGAATTTCGACCGAAACTCCGGCGATTGCTTGCGGACGTCGAGCCAATCGAAGAACACATCCGGCGTTTCCAGCCAGATGCGGAACCAGTTGGCAATCTCTTCTTTTTCGGCGCGCTTCGGCGGCTCGACCTTTGGATTTCGCGCAATCATTTCGGCGCGACGCTTCCCGAGGCGTCCTACATTCAAAACTCTTTCTGCAGCCGCGTGTTCGCCCTTGGACTGAAATTTTCGCATCAGTTCATCCAGCCGCATTATGCTGACTTCAGCGTCTTCCAGCGTCTTGAAATGCAGCAGGTCCTCAAATTCCTCTTCGTATTGATCCTCGGCTTCTTCCTGGAGGGAGAGCACCACCTTGATACCTGCGTTTTTCAAAACGTCGGCAATATAGTCGGTCCCCGTTTTGCCTTCGTCACCGTATTCGGCCATCAGGCGCCGGCGCAACTGGTCGATTTCGGCTGGCGTGAATTGCTGCGCGCCGATCTCGCGGGCAGCTTGCAAGATAAGTTCCTTTTTTGTTTTTAGCGATTCGCTCATTGAGCAGCGCCTCGATGTTGTTGGCGCTCGGAATTTTTGGCGATCGGTGGCAACGGCACGGGCGTTGCCGGCGGCTGTGTCGCAGCCGGCCCCTTCAAAAGTTGCCGGTATTTCGTGACGTTGCGATTGTGCTCCTCGAGCGTCGCGGCGAAAAAGTGCCCGCCTTGCGTATTCGCCACAAAATAAAGAAAAGAGGTCTTTGCGGGGGTCATCGCTGCACGTAAAGATTCTTCGCCCGGATTGCCGATCGGGCCAGGCGGCAGCCCGCTATGCTGGTACGTGTTATACGGCGAATCAAGCTGCAAGTCCGCGCCGGTGAGCGTACCTTTGTATTCGCCGGTCTCTTCCAGGGCATAGATTACCGTCGGATCGCATTGCAATCGCATATTTTTGCCCAGACGATTTTCAAACACGCCTGCCACCAGTGGCCTCTCTTCGGGTTTCGGCGTTTCCCGTTCGACCAGTGACGCGAGTGTAACCAGATGCTCGGTGAGTCCGCTGGCCGGCGCAATTTGCGCCGTGGAGCGAATCCTCGACCATTCTTCCTTGAATTTCCTGATCATCTCCGCTGTCAATTCGTTTGCTGCGGGATGCCGAGGCAGATTATAGGTCGCCGGGTACAAAAATCCTTCCAGAGTTTTGGCGCCCGGAGCAAGGTCATGAATCAGTTCGGGATTTTTCGCAGCCGACAGGAAATCGCTCGCGCCCATGAATTTTCCTGCTTCCAGGTCGCGCGCGATATCGAACATGGTGGTCCCTTCGCGCACCGTAAACGGCTGCTCATAAATGTGGCCGTCGGCGATCTGCCAGAATACGTCGTGACCCGAAATCGGATGACTGAAGAGATATTCGCCGGCTTGCAGTCTGCGCTTGGGATGCCGCCGCGCGTAAATCTCGAACGCCACTGCACTACGGACCACGCCGCTCTGCGCGAGCAAGCGAGAGACCGTCCGGCTCGAAGCCCCATGCGGCAGATCGACAAACACGCCCTCCGGCGGGAATGCGCCATATGGCCGCTCGATGCTGATCCACAAATACGCGCCAACGGCGGCAGCCGCGATCAACAGCAGCATGATGAGTCTTCCAAGAGTTTTCAAGTTGGCTGCATCTCTCCGATCCGGGCATTTAGCCAGCGCCGCGAAGCTAATCGCGAAGTGGTCACCGCATCTCTACTTTAGATGCTTTTTCCGGCGATTTGCTCTCGTTCTAAATATTCCTTCAAGATCACCGCGGCAGCCATGGCGTCCACGGAGGCGCGTGACGATTCTCGCCGCTTTTTGTGCGAAGTCTTCGCGTCGTCGTGAAAAACCTTGCCGGAGTGGTCTTCGAGAAGGCGCTCCGCCTCCCAGCTGGTGAGCCGCTCGTCGACCATTTCCACGGGAATGCCGAATTGCTTCCGGGCGCGCTCGCCAAACCGCGCGGCTTCTTCGGCCATTTCGCCGCGCGATCCATCCAGGCGCAGCGGCAATCCTACGACAATTTGTTTGACGCTGTGAGTGCGCACGATTTCCCGGAGCCGGCGCATATCCTCGTTGCGATTGATGCGCTTCAGCGTGTCCAGCGGCCGGGGCAGTGCCGTTTGCGCGTCGGCGAGTGCGAGTCCAATGCGCGCGCGGCCGTAGTCTATCCCCAGAATGCTGGTTCGACGGATTTCGCCCGGGATCGTTTCTCGGGAGTCGCTAGTCGATTGCTTCACGGTTCCAGTATACCGGGAAGCGGCGAGCCGGACCTTCCGGGTGACGCTAATTGGCTCACTTACGCCATCCGATTTTCTCCTTTCTGTTCTGGTGGATGCTTGCGCTCGAACCCATCTAAGACAGGCGGATTGCGGCGGTTAGGGTTTGCGCCCGTGGGTGCCGTTTTGCCAGCCTTCCCAGGCGCCTTGTTGCTTCATTTTTTCGTCAAGCCCGGCGGCGACCAGTTGCTGCTCGATTTCGGCGCGGGAGAGGCGCTTGCCTAGGGGCTCGGCTCGATCGGCGACACCCCACGCCGTGACGGCAGCGATGGCAGTATTGATCTTCAGCTCGCGGATATCCACCTTGTCGAGCGTGTCGGAAGCGGCGTGATAGTTTGGCAGGTAGTTGGCTTCGTTCTGATTCGCGACCATTGTCGGGACACCGTCGAGCAGAAAATCCCAGTTGTCCGTTCCGATGTCGCCGTCGAGCGTGTGACGATTTACGTCCCAGGAGCTGAGCGGCTTCAGGATTTCTTGCAAGCCGTCGCGAATATCGCGCCGGCCGCTCAGGGAATAGCCGCTGACCCGGCCGACGCCGGAGTCGAAAATAATCACGCCGCGAATTTTGTCCATCTCCGCGCGATGGGCGGCGACGTATTGCCACGAGCCGACCATGCCTTGTTCTTCGCCGGTGAAGAGCGCGAAACGGATAGTGCGGCGCGGCACAAGGCCAGTGGCGCGGATGGCGCGAGCAGCCTCGATCACCATGGAAGCGTTGCAACCGTTGTCGAGAGCGCCAGTGCCGAGTTCCCAGGAGTCCAGATGCGCCCCGAGGATTACTGCTTCGTCGGGCTTTTCGTGGCCGCGAATTTCGCCGATGACATTTTGCTGCTCGATAGGGCCGCCGATTTTGTTTGGCATCGAGAAGTGCACGCGAACCTTGCCCGGGTAGGAAGCAATGGTGCGCGCCAAGTGCATGGCGTCTTCGCGGGCTACGACGGCTTGTGGAAGAACGTCGATCTGGCCGTCGCCAGTATTGGTGTGCCGGTACAGAAGCAGACGTTCGCGGGCGCCCATCCAGAGAATTGCGGCGGCGCCACCTTTTACGGAGCGCTCGATGATGGCGGGCGGCAGCGCGTACTCGTTGAACAGATCGTTCCAGGTCGAGCCAATCTCTGTGGAAACGAGAAGGATTGCGCCTTTGACCGAACTTCCTGCTTTCGTGAAGTCGTCCGGCTTACCGAAGCCGATGTCGATGAGATTTGCTTCGATGCCGCCGGCGGGCGTGGCAGGCGACCAGCCTTCCGCAACCAGGCGCACGGGGAATTTTTGCGGCCCGAGGAGTTCCAGGCGCGTATCGCCCTCGCTCCAAGTTGTCGCCAGCGTGTATTTTTCGGTGTGAACTTCGATGCCTGCAGCACGAAACGCAGTCACGGCCCAGTCGATCGCTTTGGCCATCTCCGGAGAGCCGGTGACGCGGCCGCCGATCTCGTCGGTGAGGCGACGAAGGTTTTCCTCCATCGGTGAAGATCCCATGACTTGCGGCAGGATCTTGGCGGCGGCTTCGGCGCAGGAAGCTTCTGTTGCGGAACAAGCTTGGGCGGAGGAGGGCCTGGCCAGCGGGTCGGTTTTCACCGGAGGGAGTTGGGCATACGACGGTGAAGCAACGAAGCAAAGACGTAGTGAAGCAAGGAGAAGAAAACCGAGCCGTATCAAGCCACACCTCGATGGAAGAAGAATTCGCCAGGCTGAAATCGCTGGCAATGAAGCGGGCGCAGTATAGCGCACGACGCGACGAGGCGTTCTCTCGAAATTGGCGAGCCGGCCGAGCCACGGTCCCTCTACCCGAGAACACATCCGAACGGCTGTGGAGCAAATTCGAGAGTTCACAGTTTGTGCCTTCCCCCGCCTTTTTTCTAAGTGCGGATTCTAAGCGAGTTTGTGGGAACTGGCTGGTGGGACGCAAACGGTTGGAAAATGTGTACGGCTTGTTTGCACCATGTTTTGACGCAACAACAAAAGGTATAGCAGGCTATTTACTAAATTTCAGTCGATAAATTTGACGGCATTTGAACAAAGTGCGCGGGTGTGTAGTCGTTCCCGCCCGGCAGGCGGGCCTGAAACAAAGGAATCAGGGGGAGCGTAGTAAGATACGGGCATGACTACCGAAAAAAACATGCCGGCGTTTCGACCGCCAAGCGCCCTAGAGTCGCTCTTCAACCGGACGTTTGGTTTCCTGGTCGGGTTGGGAATTGGGCCCAAGTTCATCTATCTACTGCAAGTGCGGGGGCGCAAGAGCGGAAAGATCTACTCTTCGCCGGTGAATTTGATGGAAATCGGTGGAAAGCAAATCCTGGTTGCGCCGAGGGGCCGGACGCAATGGGTACGAAATGCGGAAGCGGCAGGTGAGATTACGCTGAAGCGAGGCAGGTTCAGGCAACAGTTCGGGTTGCGCCCGATGGCAGATGCCGAGAAGCCAGAACTTTTGAAGGAATACTTGGACCGCTACGCGAGCGCGGTAAAGAAGTTTTTCCCAGTCCCGGCCGGTTCGCCTTCGCAAGCGTATCGCGATATTGCCGGGAACTATCCGGTGTTTGAGCTGGTGGTGCGTTAGCTCCAGCTGTGATGTTGCTGGTTCTTTGTGGCGTTAGGCACGCTACGCAAGCCCCCGGTTCACACCTGCTAAATTCATAGCAGCAACACGGTTGAGAATTCCTGTCGCTGGGTTGCGGTCCGGCAACGATTGGCTCGCATGGAAGTGCTAGATCGTCGGGCACAGGCAGGAGAGCTTGTGCTACCTGGACATCACGATTTGCCGGCTAGAGATGGAGATTCTTGAAAAGCGGAAGCGGGTTCGTGGAGGCGGAACTCGTTGTGCAGGGCGGTAAGCGCACGCTGCATCGAATCCTTCTGTACGACTAGGGAGATATTGTACTCAGAGGAGCCTTGGGCTATGGCCATGATGTTGACGTTTTCACGGCCCAGGGCCGTGAAGGTGCGGCCGGCTACCCCAGGGATGCCGCGCATGTTCTCGCCGACTACGGCGACGATGGCGATGTCGGGATTGCAGGTGACGTGCTCAACGGTTTGCTCGGCTATTTCTGGGGCGAAGGCATCGCGGAGGGCTTTGAGCGCACGCTTCTCGTCGGCGCTGGCGATGACGAAGCAGATGTCGTTTTGCGAGGAAGACTGCGAGACGAGAAAGACGTTGGTGCGTGTTTCGGCAGTAGCTGCGAAGGAGCGGGCTAGAACGTCGGGCAGGCCGACGATACCAGGGCCGCCTACGGTGACTAGAGTCACGTCGCGAATTGCGGTCAAGGCTTTGACGCCGCCACCTGTGGGCATACCTTCAGCAGTGATTTTTGTGCCGGGCTTTTCGGGAGCGAAGCTATTGCGGATCCAGACGGGGACGCCTGCGGCAGTTACCGGGCGCAAGGTGTTCGGGTGCAAAACCTTTGCGCCGAAGTAGGCGAGCTCGGCCGCTTCGTTGTAGGAAATTTCGGGAAGAGTGCGGGCTTCGGGGACCAGGCGCGGGTCGGCGGTTTTTACGCCGTCGACGTCTGTCCAGATAACCGTTTCTTGAGCGCCGAGAGCAGCACCCAAAATTGTGGCGGAGTAGTCGGAGCCGCCGCGACCTAGCGTGGTCTGCACACCTTCCGGTGTGGCAGCGATAAATCCAGTGACGATGGGCACGATGCCTTGATCGAGCAGGGGGCGCAAGCGGGCCTCGGCGCGATTGCGCGTGGGCGCCATGAGCGGCTCGGCGCGGCCGTGGTGCGAATCGGTGACGATGACTTCGGTGGCGGAGATGGAGGTGGCGCGGACACCCAGCTCGCTGACTGCGCCTGCAACTAGGGGAGCGGAGAGGCGTTCGCCGATTCCGGAAATGACGTCGAGGGCGCGAGGGGTTAGTTCACGGAGCAAAGCGGTGCCGCGCAGAAGCCGTTCGAGTTCGTCGAGCACTTCCTGGCACGCGGTGGCAACTTTGGCGCGGGCTTGCATCTCGCTTACGAGAGCTTCCAGCGCGGCGATGTGCTGGGTACGAAGTTCGTCAGCCAAGGGACGGATGAAATCTTGTTCGCCGTGTTCGGCGCGGTGGGCGGCCTGGACCAGGCGATTGGTTACGCCGCTCATTGCGGAAACGACGACTACGACCGGACGCTGCGCCGCGACCGAGCGCACGATGGCGGCGGCGCGGCGGATGCAGTCGGCGTCGCCTACGGAGGTGCCGCCGAATTTCATTACCTGGAGAGCAGGTTTCATTTTCCTCTTACCGGATCGTTTTCATTTTCGCACAGGAGTGGGACTAGGATCGCTTGAAGAAGTGCTCGGTTACGTGATGTTACATCGTAACGTCAGGGGGCTGCCTTTTGACCCCTGGGCGTCGGGGGCAGGAGCGATGCTGCGCCCCTACAAGTAGTGCGGAAGACGCGGTTAGATTTGCTGGAGCTTCCAGCCGCCGCGGCGGAACAGGATTATGCCGGCTACCGCGATGGCTGCTTCGGCAACGACGATGGAGATGAAGACGCCGTTGGAGTGCAGGTGCGCTGGGATGGCCAACGCGTAGGCCAGCGGAATCTCAATGAACCAGAAGCCGAAGAGATTCACGATGGTTGGAGTGATGGTGTCACCTGCGCCGTTGAAGGCTTGCAGCATGACCATGCCGTAGGCGTAGCCGATGTTGCCGTAGCTGATGATGCGCAGGCATGACGCGGCCAGCGGGATGACTTGCGGATCGCTGGTGAATAGGCGCACGACGGGCACGGCGAAGATGGCGAAGAAGACGCCGATGCCGCCCAGAAAAAGCATGTTGTAGAAACCGGTGCGCCAGACCGATTTCGCGGCGCGTTCGGGTTGTTTGGCGCCGAGGTTTTGGCCGACGAGGGTGGCGGCGGCGTTGCTGAGTCCCCAGGACGGCAGCAGGATGAAGATGACGATGCGGATGGCGATGGTATAGCCGGCAAGTGCGGCTGAGCCAAAAATGCTGACGATACGGACCAGGCCGATCCAGCTGGTATGGGCGATGGCGAACTGCAGGATGCCGGTCAGCGAAACACGGAGCAGGCGCAGCAAGACGCCAAGATTCAGTCGAATCTGGCTGCGCAGAATGCGGATACGCTCGCTGCCGCGGAGCAGACGGTAAAACTGGTACACGACGCCGATGCTGCGGCCGGTAAAGGTAGCGAGAGCCGCGCCGGTGACGCCGAGCTTGGGGAATGGGCCCCAGCCGAAGATCAGGCAAGGGTCGAGGATGAGATTGATAATGTTGGAGACCCAGAGCAGGCGCATGGCGATGGCGGCATCGCCTGCGCCGCGGAAGATGGCGTTGTTGAGAAAAAGCAGCATGATGGCACCGCTCCCGCCTAGGGCTATACGGGCGTAGCCGCTGCCGGTGGCGATGATTTGCGGCGAAGCGCCCATCAGCCGGAGCAATTGCGGCGCGAAGAAAAAGCACGGGACCCCGACGACAAAGGAAACCGCCAGACCTATGGCGATGGCTTGCACTCCCGCGACCGCTGCACCCTCGGGATCTTTTTCGCCAATGCGGCGTGCGACCATCGCGGTGGTAGACAGGCTGAGGCCTAAACCCACGGCGAAAACGAGGCTGAGCAACGATTCGGTGAGGCCGACAGTGGCGACTGCGTCGGCGCCGAGGCGGCCGACCCAGAAGACATCGACTACGGCGAAGAGCGATTCCAACACCATTTCGAGGACCATGGGGATGGCCAGCAGCAAAATGGCACGGTTCAAGCTGCCTGTCGTGAAGTCCTGGTGCGATCCGCGAATCGCTTCGCGAATCGATTGCCAGATAGGGATGGGCCTTGGTTCGAGAGTTAGCTGCTGCGTTTCCATGAAAACCCTTATATTTCTGCACGAAGGCGTCTGAAAAATCGGACGCGATGGCGCGGCTATGAAAGTTGAGCGTTACGACTTAGAGAGGAGCAGGTCCGCGAGATTCGCGGATTAGAGAACAGCCGGGGTTTGTACGATGACGATCTTCATTTTATTTCACCAGTCATCGTTGGGCCGGCGAAGGCTTGAGCCGCAACGGAAGAATTTCTGGAAGCATTGTAGCGGTAATTTCGAAGCCACGCCAGAAAAAAATGGGTCATTTTTGGCGAGCGGAAACCGATTGAGGGTCGAGGACGCAATCGGTGACGCGCGCGACCTGCGCCATTTCCGTGACGTCGTGGACGCGGACGATGTGAGCGCCGCCGAGGATGCTGGCGGTGACTGTGGCAGCGCTCGCCCAGATGCGTTCTTCAGTGGGAACGGGCTTGGTGCGGCCAGTGGTGCTTCCCTTTGCGAGCGCTAACGTTCGGCCGAGGAATCCCTTGCGGGAGGTGCCGATGAGCAACGGATAGCCGAGTTTCGCCAGCTCCGGGAGCCGCTGAAGAAGTTCGTAGTTTTGCTGGAAACTCTTGCCGAAGCCAATACCGGGATCGATGATGATTTGCGATCTTGCGACGCCAGCTTTCCTGGCTTGTCGGATCGACGATTGTAGCCCTTGCGTGACGTCTTTTATTACATTGCGGGCAAAGGGAATTTTTTGCATGGTCCGAGGCTCGCCTCGCATATGCATGAGGACCAGCAGGACGCCGCGCAGAGCGGCGACTTCGGCGAGACGGGGATCGTGTTTGAGGCCGGACACGTCATTGATGATTTCGGCGCCGGCTCCGACGGCGATTTCGGCGACGCTGGCTTTGCGGGTGTCGATCGAGATGGGGATTTTCAGCTTGCCGCGGAGGGCTTGCAGAACTGGGAGGAGCCTGCGGAGTTCCTCGACGACGCTGATACCGGTTGAACCGGGGCGAGTGGATTCCGCGCCGACGTCGAGGATGTCGGCACCGGCCTTCTGTAATGAAAGGGCGTGCGCAACGGCGCGGTCCGCGGTCAGGAATTTGCTGCCGTCGGAAAAGCTGTCGGGCGTGACGTTCAGAACGCCCATTATTAAGGTTCGTTTGCCTAGCGTCAGCGCGCAAGCCGGTAGTTGGAGATGGAAGACTTTGCGGGTGAGCATCGGAGGAATGAGTTTAGCGCGTGAGGGAGAGAAACAAAAAGATCAGGTTTGAACGGGAACGCGTCGGAAGGGTGGGGCGGGAGCGGGTAGGATCGCAGGTGAACGATCTGAAGGTCGGCCACTACCATCTCGGTCGTACCGTCACCTAGTCCAAGTCGAAGTCGCGGATGGGTTTGCCGGCGGGGGCGTCTTTGGCTTTCTTCATGGCTTCTTCGAACTTCTTGGCGAGGATGTCCTCTTTGTTCGATTCCTGAAACCAGGAATCGCGGAATTTGTCTTCGCGCTGACGATTTTGCTCGGCGAGGATGCCAGCTGCGTCGGTTAGGTCGACGCCGGGGCCCGCTTTGGGCGGGGCTTCATGCGACAGCACGACTCCCAAGGTCGCGTCGATTGTGAGCTTCGCGTGGCAGCACGGGCACGCTACTTGAAGGGCATCATCCGATTTCTTCGCCATCAGGGTATTCTACCCCTTTTTTCCGGAGAGAAAACAGGGCCGACCCGCAGCGGCAGGGCGCGCCGGGGCCAGAATCCGTTTGTGATTTTGGAACGTAGTACCTGCTGCCATGCGCGCCCAAACTTTAGGGCTTCTGCAACTCGACCAGGATTACGGAGGCGGAACGACGGAGATGAGGACAACCGTTCGCCAGGTTTTTATCGCCGGGGCCACGGGCTATATGGGCAGCCGTGTGGCAGCGGAACTTGCGTGGCGAGGGCACCGGGTCTCTGGGCTGGCGCGGGCTGGGTCGGAACAAAAGCTGCCGGGGAACTGCGAGGTGGTCGTGGGTGATGCGCTGAATGCGGCTACCTTCGGCGAAACGATTGGCGACGCCGATACCTATGTCCAGTTGGTGGGCGTGGCGCACCCGGGCTCCACGAAGTCGCGTCAGTTTCGCGAGATCGATCTGAAATTATGCAAAGAATCTTTGAAGGCCGCAGTCGCCAACCGCGTCCAGCATTTTGTCTACGTCAGCGGTCGCGCACCCGGCGCCAGTGATGAAGGCCTATATTGAGGCGCGGATGCAGCGCGGGAGATGATTGGTTAGAGCGGCTTGAAGACAACGATTTTGAGACCTTGGTACGTGCTGGGACCGGGCACTATTGGGCCTATCCCCTGAAGCCGGGATACTGGCTGGGGCGGCAGATTCCGAACCTGCGGGAAAGCGCGGCGAGATTGGGATTGGTCACCGTGAAGCCTATGGTGGCGGCATTGGTCGCCAGCGTCGAGGCCCCGGCGAAAGGGATTCTGATCATCGAAGTACCAGAAATTGCAAGAAGAGCTAGCTAGTCGGCCGGGGCGCCGACCTCTGCGACTCCCGCTGCGAGGATTCCAGCTGTACGGCTACTTGGGCCAGCCTGTTCAACTCCGACCTGAGATTGACCCAATATTCGGCCCCCATGGCCTGCACGAAGCGGTCTTGAGCGGCCCGCCACGCAGGCAGGCTGTCCGCCAGCAGCCTCTCTCCTTTCGGCGTCAAGCTCACGAAGCGCTGCCTTCTTGCCGCTCTGGGAGAGACGGTAAGGAGACCGTCCTTCTGGAGGCGCCCCAGACTCCTTGTAAGTGTCGTTGAATCAATAATTAACACGGAGGATAGTGCGCCTATCGATGTCGGCTGCGTCTTGGCCACGGCTACAAGGATTGAAAACTGGGTGGAGCGGAGGCCGCAACTCTGAAATGCTTGATCGTAAAAGCGAGTTACGGCGCGAGCGGTGCGGCGGAAATTGAAAGACCCGCAAGAACCAGTGCCGTGGAGATCAAATTGGGAGCGATCAAGCGGCAAAAGTTAGCCCCAGAGCTTGACATGTATATGCATCTTAAGGTATACTTGACCTCAACCGATTGTCAAGCGACGACGTTCACCGAGCACTGTGGAGGGCCGCGGGCGAGTGGAATTGCGGCCTCTACCAATTCGTGACGGATGGCGTATACCTCGGAGCGGCTTAAGGGTGTGTGATGGATACCGGACTCGCTCTCAAGGACTCGCGCGTAGGGACGGGGTACAGTTCAGCCAGCGACGGCGTGAACCCGCGGGCGCGTTGCGTGTGCTTCGGTGTTTTTCAACTCGATCTCCAGCAAAAGCAATTGTTCAAGGACGGAATTCAAGTGAATGTACAGGGGAAGGTCTACCAGGCGCTGGTAGCCTTGGTGGAAACTCCCGGCGGACTCGTGACGCGCGACGTGCTGCGTACGCGCTTGTGGCCCAGGGACACACACCTCAATTACGACGCCAACGTGAACACTACGGTCAATAAGCTACGGCAAGTGCTAGGCGATACGAATGGGGAGTCCAAATACATCGAGACGATTCCGCGCAAGGGCTACAGCTTTGTTGCGAAAGTGAATTATGTGGACAGGCCGGAGCACGCCACGTCGAATTGGAAATTCTTGAACACGCCAAACTTCTTGAGTTCTGGTCCGGCCAGAATCTGGTTTACCGCTAGCGTGATTGCGTTAATGATGGCGGCCATTCTGTTTGGCGCGGCCGTCACGTTGTATTCGCATCGCACGGTCCAGCATGAGATGGCTGCGCACCCAGACGCGCAACAGCACAGCAAACCTTAGCCCGGACTCGATGGGGTTCGTTTTCCGATTCCTGCTGGAATAAGCAGCCAGTCTCCGCCGACTCCGCCCTGCGCTACAAGTGGTCGCCGTTAACTTGACGCTAATTGCGCGCCGAGATTGCCGCGCAGTCCTAGGGCATCCGCGTTCTCGCGCATGGCGGCGATGCAGAAGGCGATGTGCTCTTCCAGAGGGACGCCGAGTTCTTCCGCGCCTTTTCGCACGTCGTCGCGAGAGACTCCGCGGGCGAAAGCTTTGTCCTTCATGCGCTTTTTTACCGAATCCACTTCTAAATCGAGAATGCTTTTTGACGGACGCACGTAGGTGCACGCGGTAAGGAAGCCTGCGAGTTCATCGCAGGCGAAGAGCGTGTGCTCGAGCGGCGACTGCCGGACCACACCGGAATAATCGGCGTGCGAAAGAATGGCGCGAACAGCTTCCTCCGGATAGCCGAGCTTACGCAGGATTTTCGCGCCTTCAGCTGGATGTTCTTTATCGGCGGCGTGCTCGGCGTTCGGCCAGCGCTCGTAGTCGAAGTCGTGCAGCAGCGCAGCGATGCCCCACAATTCTTCGTCCGCACTATGCTTGCGAGCGTAGGCGCGGACGCAGGTTTCCACCGCGAGCATGTGTTTGCGCAGACTCTCCGATTGTGTGTATTCGCACAAAAGTTTCCAGGCATCGCCGCGCGTGGGCATGAAAATTCTCCTCGTAAAAGAGCGTGTAGTGTAGCGCAGGAGGCGCGTTCGTGAGACGGTCGAGAAGATTTCGAGTCAAATGTGCAGGGACTTTCGCCTCTTTCGCCCTGACCGGGAGAACAGGCGAAACTCGGGCGTAAACCGGACGAAACAGGGATGCGCGCCTAAAAAAAGTTCAAAAATACTCTTGACACGGAACGGCGGGTGAAAGATACTCCCGGTCGCGCCAGTTACTGCCTTCCCCCCCGAAGTACGTTCCGACGTTCCTCTCCTATCCGCACGCCGGACAGAGTCAGCGAGGAGTACCGGTGTCTTTACAACTAGAAAAAGAGACGATGAACTCATTGGAAATGGATAGGGAAGTCATTCGCTGCAAAACTTGTGGTCTCGTACAATACCGGACGCGCACGGGAAATTGCCGACGTTGTGTGCGCGCATTGCCCCAGCGTTTGGAGTTCCTGATTCCTCCACCGGCACCTCCGGAGGAGACCAACGCTGAAGCCACGGCCGAAAAGTTTGCCAACCGCGAGACGGTCGAGAATATCGGCCAGCGCATCCGTCAATTGCGTGAATCTCGCGCCATGACGCAGAGCCAGTTGCAATCGCGCTCCAAAGTGTCGCGCTCGTATCTGTCGCGCATCGAAAGCGGGCAGATGACGCCGAGCCTCGGCACGCTGGAGAAAATCTCCGAAGCGTTGAACGTGGGACTCAACCGGTTTTTTATTCCGGAGTCCGACGGCGAAGCGTTGCTCGAGGATCCCTTCATTCAAGGGCTGCGGCCGTTCCTGCGTCAATTGGATTGGGAACAGTGGCAGTCGATCTTGAAGAGGCTCCAGGCGATCAGCGATCACGTCAGCGCAGTTCCGGCGACCAATCTCCGCCCTATCGGTAATCCCGCGCGGTTGCCGCAGCCCGCGTCGGGAAACGGGAATGGCAACGGCCACATCACGCAGCCGGGCCATTCGAATGGGCATGCGTTGACGCATGCTCATGGTCATCCGCAGGGCTATCCGCTGCGGCGTCCGGGCGCGCCGTTGTTCCCACGTCCGTTGGCGCGATAGCGATTTTTCCAAGCAGGGCACACTAGCGCGACGCGATCTTCGGATCGCGCCGCGCTTTTATTTTGGACCTACTGGCGGTGCGTTTGAGCTGGGCGTTGCGGGCACCACCGTGCTATGCCGCTACAAGAGGAATGAAATTTTTCCGAGCTACGAGGTGGGGCTAATCGCGGACGACGGCCACCTTTGCCGACGGGACTTCGAGGCGCATCAGGCGATGGTTCGAATCCAGATATAGAAGCACTTCGAGATCGGAAGTGGCCACACGCAGACCATCGTAAGACTTGTTGCCGGAGCTGAGGGAGCCCGCCGACTCCACCGTAATGGAACCTGGCGTCAATTCCTGCGGTACGAGAACCGGAAGACTCTGTGTACCGCGCTTGGACCAATCGTAAACGCGCGCCAGCACCGCATACTGGTAATAAAGATTGTTGTCGAGCACGGCGATGAGCGGAGAGCCAAAACTCATATCCTGCTCAAACGGCCGCGCGTCTTGCATTTGAAGCGTGATTTTCGCCACACCGTTCGCGAACAAAATGTGCGCTCCATTGGTCTTTTCGGCCTGCGAGGTCCATTCATAACTGATCGGAGCGCCGTCGGGCTGCAACGTTAAGGAACCTGTGACGCGCGCCGCCACCGAGTCAGGAGGGGTAATGTCTGTAATGCTGCGGGCCAACCAACCCCCGCCAGCCGGCGCAATTTCGAACTCCTCGTGCCCCACGGACTTGCCGTTCAGTTGAATGGTGAATTTTCCCTTGTCCTGCGCAAAAACCGAAGGAGCGGCTGGGGCCGCGAATTTTTTCTGAGCCGCGATCGTCAAGGTCGTGCATACAAAAAGGATCGCCATGACACACGTGAAAATCTTGGGTTTCAAATCGACCGTTTGTTTCTGCACAGTTCCCTCCCTTCGACAAACCGAGTGTGCCACAGCAAGCAAGAACAGCTGAGCGCATCGTGATGGAGTGCGCTTAGAAAGACACGGGCCCGACCCTTGAAGGTACGAGTGAATGCGCGGCGTTCGAAGGCGCGCCCCGACGATGAGGCGCCGTATTTAGGGTTGCGGCTTTTCGACCACCAGGTGGGCTTCCCGTCCACCCGTAGACATGATTCCCCGGCTTAATATCTCCGCCACGACTCGCCCAGGTTCGCCGGAACTGTCCACGCGGTGTTCCGCCAGTTGGTACGAGGGCAAGCGCTGCGCGTAGAGCGCGCGAAAACTATTCTCGTCGCGAAAAAGTGGCCGTCCGGTCATGGTCATGCACCGCGCGAGCAAAACTTCGACCGGTGAATCCAGCCAGATCACCGGAACGTTAGCGGCACGGAGAAATTCAGGCGCGCCGGGTTGAGCGTAGGTGCCTCCTCCCAGAGCAAGCACAATCGATTCCTTTAACTCGAAAGCGCGGCCGAGCGCGGCACGCAACTGGTCGGCTTCGATCTGGCGAAAAGCAGTCTCGCCAAGGCGTTCGAAGATCTCCGAGATACGCAACCCGGCAGCTTCTTCAATTCGATCGTCGAGATCGACAAAGCGCCACGCCAGCTGGCGCGCGAGCAGCGTGCCGACGGTGGTTTTACCCGAGCCCATGAACCCGGCGAGGCAAAGCGTCTGGACGCGCACGGGAGGAACGCGCAAAAAGGGTGGTTGTGTCATTTACACGAGCACAAATCGACCTTCGACGATGCATCGCGCGGGCAGCAAATGACCGCTCGAACACCGCTGCGGGCGAGTTAAAGCGCCGCCGAAGATTCTGACTAATCACGCTTCAATATGCGGATTGTACCACTGTAGGAAGAGAGTTCGACCTTCGCCAGGCCGCTGCCCACCGTGCCAAACAGCCCCTTGGTAAACTTCGAGGCCATGTGCTTCATGCCATGCGAATCGGGCTTCAGATAAGCCTCGGCCTGGTTGTCCACGGTGCCGGTCGCGGTTTGCGCGTTCAAATCGAAGGAATCGTTTCCGGAAAAGTGCACTTCGACGGTGCCCTTGCCGCTCCGCATGGTGTAAATGCCAGTGCGAATAAAATCACCGTCGAAAAGAATGTTCCCTGAGGTTGTAAACAAATTCACATTCGTAAGACCGGGCTGCAAGAGCTGCGCATTGCCGCTCACCGAATTAAAATCGAGCTTCCCGGCACACTGCGTGCACACCAACGAACCATGAGTTGTGCGCACCACGATGTAGCCGGAAACCTCCTTCAGGTGGACGTCTCCCGCTACGCTTTGCAACGTCATATCGCCCATTACCTGCTCGACATAAATCAATCCCGTCTGCGTCTTCAATTCCAACTCGGTCTCTTCAGGCACGGTGAGCTGAAAATTGACTTCGGTTTCCAGAGGCTGCGCAGTCACGTCAACAATGTTTGCCGAAACATCGATGCGGTCACCGGCATTCTCGGTTTCCAGGGTCACCTTCGACGAAGCCTGGGTGCCCGCGACGACTACTTCCGAATTTTTCGAAGATTTCACTTCGATGCGGCCATTCCCAATGTTATGGATGCAGACCACCGGATGCCCCTTCACGGGGAAATGTTTCTCGAAGTGTTGCGACGCCCCGATCGCCGGCGTTGCCGTCCACAAAAACAGTCCAGCAGTCACTAGCGGCAGAACGTTACGACCCAGCGGCAAGATGTTCCGACCCATCGTTTGCGCGTTCATTTCAGTTTACGCTCCCCCCGCGTTCCATCATCGCGGACAGCAATTCCGCCTTTTGCTGGTAGGCGCCATTCAGATATTCGCGCGCCAGATCATCGCGCGGCTCTTCCTTGACGCGCTGTTCGCAGTCCGCAATAAACTTGTCAACGATATCGAGGTTTTGGCGAAGAGAAATGTCTACTATCGAACCGCCGAGTTGCATCTGCGACAGGTTCGCTTCGTCGGCGTTCAGGACCGTGGCGGCGTCGTCATAAACATTGCGCGCCTCCGTGGCGGGCCCGGTATGTTCTATTTGCAACGCAACCGCCGCAATCACCAGCATTCCCACGGCAGCGGTAGCCAGCGCCCGGGTACGGAACAGATCCGAAAAGCCGTGCAGCCACGATCCGCGCTCGGCGGCCGCCGACTTGATGATGCCCTCTTGTTCGAGCTGAGCACGCAAGGAGGTCCAGACGTGCGCCGGTGGTTCGACTTCGGCGGGGAGCAGGTGGGCGGTAGCGACAATGGCGGTCAAGTCCTCCACCAAGTTCTGACAAGCACTGCACCCGGCAAGGTGATGGCGCGCCGCTTCCGGCAGAGGTGTCCAACCCTCTTGTTCAAGGACGACTTCCACTTCTTTACACTGCATGGCCGTTCACTCCGCTAGACGAGACGACAGGAGGCTTGCCCGCTCGACTTTCGAGGAATCGCGCGGCCCGTCTTCGTCTGAGACAACACCCCGAAACTCTTCGTATTGTAGCTCAACCGCTATGCCCCGTCTGCGTCTTTGCCGCATGACGTACCTGCCGAGCCTGTTCCCTTACTTCTTCCTGGAGCAAGTCCCGCAACTTCGTGCGCGCCTTGTGCAACTGCGACTTCGAATTCCCCACCGAGCAACCCATAATTCCGGCGATCTCGTTGTGCTCGTAGCCTTGCACGTCGTGCAAAACGAACACCGTTCGATAACCGGGCGGCAACTTGTCGATGGACCGCTCCAGATTGACCCGGTCGACCGCACCGCTCAACTTCAAGTCGGGCGCCCCGACATCCTTCCTGGGGCCGCCGGACTCCTCATCCGGCTCCGTTGTCTCTTCCAGTGACGACACCGGAAGGGCTTTCTTGCGAAGTCGCATCAAAACGACGTTGACGGTCATCCGATGCAACCACGTTGAAAATGCCGATTCCCCCCGGAAGGTACCAATCTTGCGGAAAAGCTGCAGGAAAGCCTCCTGCATCAGGTCTTCCGCGTCAGAAGGGTTACCTACCATGCGCAGGCACAGCGCGTAGACGCGACGGCCGTGGAGTCCGTACAGGAACTCAAAAGCTGCGGCATCACCCGCTTGCGCCAGACGTATGGCTTCCGGCTCAGTCAGGGGTTTAGGCTGCTGAGAAGAAGTCGACACGCTGGGATCGCTTGGTCGGTTTCGAGCCAACGGTCCAATAACGGCGCATCCAACGGTTCGGATGCACCGGATACCTCCTGGAGTTGTATTCGCTATGAACCCGCAGCGCCAAAGAAATACGCGGTGACTGACGTTTTTCCCCGGAATGTCCGCCGGCTTTGCCCGCCGGCCGACTTGCGCCTCAAGCGGCGGGCTTACCTATTCTCCCCCGACAGCCGCCATTCGTCTATGGCGGAGTAGACGCTCGCCGGGGCGTGTGGAAGGTTCCGGACCGTGTGTCTGCGGCTGCACCGATTTCTGGAACGTGCTCAATTGATCGAGGGGCAATACCAGCAAGAACGATTTGAGCAGGACGATGGCTTCCCGCAAGCACGTGTTGAGGTCGTAGTGTGCTGAGTCCACGACGCGCCAATCCGCTTCGGGGTTCGTCGAACCCCTGCTTGAGAGCTTTTCGACGGTTAAGCGCAAGTCCTTACCCAAATCTCCGACCATTTCTTCCAGCGTGCCGATCTTGTGGAGGAATTGCGAACGCTGCGTCAGCAAAACGCGGCTGAGCAGATCACTCATTCTGGCCGTGCGTTGTTCCTTCGGTCCTTGGAAGTTCGCGGGATCCAGCGGAGCGGCATTGGGAATTGTTCCGTAGTGTTTCGCGTGCTGGCCGAGGCCTCGAAGCAGCGCGCCCAAGTGGCTTGACAGCCGCCCAGCCAGTGCAGGGGTGACATATACGGCTTGATAAGATTTGGACAGCATTCCCGTGCGACGAAATTCGATCGCCTCGTTCAGCGCGATGCTGAACATCACATACACGGATTCGAGTTGCTGCACTTGTTCGTTGAAAACTTGGGCCTTTTCTTGCGGCAGCCAAGCGCACCAATCATCTTGCACGGAACGAAGAGCGGGAATTTGCACTCGGATGCGCCCCCAGCATCGGGAGTATAACAAAATCCACAGGATGTGGCGTGGCTTTCTTGGCTGTATTTTGGGCTTTGCCTGATCGATTAGATTACTCTTCCGGCCACTATTTTACACCGTTTACCGAGTCGCTCCTAGCGTGTTTCAGCCGCGCGCGGCGCTTTCCGATCAACCCTCTGGAGCTCCCGCTCTCCGGCGAGGAGTTTCCGGTCGATTCCTTGCTCTCTTGTGGCACGGGCCGCTATACTCGCCCATCAACGCAGAAAGGATTTTCCCATTTTGGAATTTGAGCCGCGCGAGCAGTTGGAGCAGCGTCAGAAGAAACTTGAGCAGATCCAGGCGCTGGGCTTCGAAGCATTCCCGCGCGAATTTCGCTGGACGGACACCCCCGCAGCGCTGGTGGACGCCTTTGCTGCCACGCCCGCGGCGGAGTTGGAGGCCAACAAGCGCGAAGTGCGCGTGGCGGGGCGGATCGTCTCCTACCGGCTGATGGGAAAGGCCGGCTTTGCGCACCTGCAGGGGTCCGGGAGGCGCATTCAGGTCTATGTAAGGAAAGACGTTGTCGGGGAGCTGGGTTTCCAACTCTTTCATTTGCTCGACCTCGGCGACTCCATTGGGGTGCGCGGACACCTCTTTCGCACCCGAACCGATGAGCTTTCCATTTGGGTCGAGGAAATTACTTTCCTCTCCAAGGCACTGCTGCCGCTACCCGAGAAATGGCATGGCTTGACCGACGTCGAACTGCGCTACCGCCAGCGCTATCTGGACCTGATCGCCAATGAGAAATCGCGCCAGGTTTTTGTCACCCGCGCCCGTATCATCCAGGAATTGCGGCGGTTCTTCGATGCCCGAGGCTACATCGAGGTGGAGACACCGATGATGCATCCCATCCCCGGCGGAGCTGCGGCGCGGCCTTTTATCACCCACCACAACACTCTCGATATTGACCTTTACCTGCGCATCGCTCCAGAGCTCTATCTAAAGCGGCTCACTGTGGGCGGGTTCGATCGCGTCTATGAGATCAACCGCAATTTTCGCAACGAGGGAATCTCGACGCAGCACAATCCCGAATTCACGATGCTCGAGTTCTACGAGGCTTACAGCAACTATCGAGATTTGATGGGCTTGAATGAGCAACTCTTCGCGCAGGTCGCGAAGAACATTGCCGGTTCGACACGCGTGAAATACGGTGATGTGGAGCTGGATTTCGGGACCATGCAGCGGATGACGATGCGAGAGGCCATTGGCAAGTATTGGCCGTCTGAAGCCGGCGCGCCGCCTTCCTCTACAGAACTAGCGGCGCCCGGGGGTCCGCGCGCTGCCGCCGAGCGCTATAACCTTTGGGCGAAGCGCACGGGCGCCGCTTATGCAGCCGCCAAGGGGACACGAAGCGACGGCGAATGGACGGGATTGCTCTTCGAGACCATGGCGGAGCATCACCTCGTCCAGCCTACGATTCTCTACGACTTCCCAACGGACATTTCTCCTCTCTCCAAGCAGAAACCGGAGGATCCCACTCTTACCGAGCGCTTCGAAATATACGTAGCCGGGATGGAGATCGCCAATGGCTTCTCCGAGCTAAACGATCCTGCCGAGCAGGAGCGCCGCTTCCTGGCGCAGATCGCGCAGGGCGGCGACGAAGCCCCCAAGCAACTCGACATGGACTATATTCGCGCCCTTTGCCACGGCATGCCACCCACGGCGGGCGAAGGCATTGGCATCGACCGCCTGACCATGCTGCTGACGGATTCGCCCTCCATCCGCGACGTCATCCTCTTTCCACTGCTTCGTCCGGAAACCCGTGAAGAGTCTGCTTCCGAAGCGCACGGCGCGTGACGTATCCTTCTTTCCTCGATGCGCTTTGAATGGTTCGTCGCCAGGCGGTACCTGCGGTCGCCTTACCGGCCGGCGGTGTTGCGATTGGTCACGGCGTTTTCGGTGCTCGGCGTCGCCGCAGGCGTAGCCACCCTAGTCATCGCGTTGTCGATGAACACCGGTTTCCGCGAAACCCTTCAGGATCGTCTCCTCGGAGTCAAAGCTCATGTCTCACTCACCAGGCCCGGCACCGGCGGCATTCACGACTACGAAGCGCTGGCCACGAAATTTGCCGCAATCCCCGGCGTGAGGTCCGTCACCCCGGCCGTGTATCAGACGGTGTTGCTCTCATTTGGCGGAGACGCGCGCGGGATCGTCACAAAAGGCATTGACCCGGAACGCGAGCGCCGGAACGATGAAGCACTTCAACGCATTGTCTCTGGTCAGCTAGATTTTTCGCCCGATACGAACGGCATCGACGGGTTGCTGATCGGCAAACAGCTGGCCGACGAATGGAAAATTACACCCGGTGATTTCGTAACCTTGACTAGCCCGCAGGGACGTCTGACGCCGTTCGGCATGATGCCGCGTACACGCCGATTTCGCGTCGCTGGGGTTTTCGATTCCGGCTTCTACGACTACGACGAAAACTGGTGCTTCATGACGCTGGCCGCGGCCCAGGCCCTTTCCGGCACCGGCGACATCGTCAATGTTCTGGAGTTCCGCCTGGTTCACCCAGAGCGCGCCACCGACCTCGCCCGACTCCTCGAGCGCGAGGCCGGACCGAGTTTCGCGGCCAGCACCTGGGTCGACGAGAATCGCGCGCTGTTTCGAGCGTTGCGACTCGAAAAGCTGGTCACCGCCATCTTCATTGGATTGATCACTTTTGTTGCCGGCCTGAACGTTCTCGTCGTGCTTTCCATGACCGTAACCGATAAGGCTCGCGACATTGCCGTGCTGATGTCCATGGGCGCTCGTCGTGAACAGGTTCGCTGCATTTTTTTATGGCAAGGGATTGTGATCGGCGCCACGGGGACGCTTTGCGGATTGTGCATCGGCTACGCTTTCGCCGGGATCGCCGGCGCCTTTCACCTGATTCCTCTGGATCCGCAGGTCTATGCCGTGCCCTATGTCCCCTTTCACCCAAGTATCTGGGACGGCGTGTGGATCACCGTCGTGGCGATGGGCATCTCCATTGGAGCAACGATACTCCCTGCGCGCGCCGCGGCTAGGCTACTGCCTGTCGAAATTCTTCGGTACGAGTAGCTCCTGATCCCCTCCAGGTACCACAACCAAGCGCGTTTCCGCGGAGTTTTGAGAGCACCGGGAAGCGGTTGAGCGGCAAGATGCGCAAGGCAATGTGTCGCTACGGATTTGTCGCAGGCGGCTTGGGCGATCTCGATGATGACGTAACGACTATCTCTCGGCCCTGCGCCGGGGCATTGCCGCGCGGCGGGAGCGAAGCGCGTGGTCATGGCCGTGGACCCATGGCTTTTTACAGCAGGCGGTTGGAACGCGGATCGCCCGAGGGAACAAAAGACGAAGTGACCTTCGAGAGACATTGGTGGCTCAATAGAAGAACGACTTAGGCTTGGTAAATGAGGGTACTTTTGGTGAGCCGTTTGCTTCCAAAAGGGGCGCGGGACGGGTCGGCTGATTGGCAGGAACTGTGGGTTTCCTGTTCGGTTTTTGACCTGTCTTAACTTATTGAAATAGCTAAGGTTATGCTCGTATCAGATTGAAACAGGACGAAGCCCTTGGACGCCGGGCAATCCTCTGCAAGAAACGGGAAGAACTTAGGTCATGGATGGAAGGTGTGACGGGCAGTGGCCACGGCACTCCAATTGCACTTACTGCATCTAACACGTAGGGGCGGGACCGGACAGTAAACGGCTAAAAGACAGAAATACAGCGAAGCAAACCATGCCCAGCGAGACCAACCCGGATCGAGTAAGGTTAAGCGCTTCGGCGTCATCGCCGGGCACCGCCGCGGTCCTGGAAGCTCGCAGTCTGAAGAAGTCCTACGGCTCCGGCGAGCGCACGCTGGCGATTTTAGTTGATGCGAATCTCAGTTTGCGTCGCGGAGAAATGGTCGCCATCGTCGCGCCATCGGGAGCGGGCAAAAGCACTTTGCTGCACTTGCTCGCTGCGCTAGACACGCCAACGAGCGGTACAGTATACTTCGGCTCGAAAGCCATTGAAACGAACGTTGACACTGCGGTAGCGGAGTTTCGAAATCGCTCCGTGGGATTTTTGTGGCAGCGGCACCAATTGTTGCCGGATTTTACCGCTGCGGAAAATGTAGCGATGCCGTTGTTGTTGCGCGGCGAGAATTTCACCTCCACGCTGGCGACGGCGCGGAAGTGGCTCGCGGAGGTCGGACTTGCTAATCGGGCCGATCACCGCGCAGGGGAGCTTTCCGGAGGGGAACAGCAGCGCGTGGCGATTGCTCGGGCGCTCGTCACCGAGCCGGCCGTGCTGCTGGCAGATGAACCTACCGGAGATTTGGACGAGCAGAATGCTTGGGCCGTGTTTGAGTTATTAGAGCGGTTGCATCGCACGTACCAGTTGACGTCGCTGATAGCGACGCACAATCTGGCGCTCGCCGCGCGATGCGATCGAATTCTGGACTTGGAACACGGCGTTCTGCGTACTCGCAAGGCTACGGCTTTCGCGAGCGGGGCCCCAGGGGGAGAAGCGAGCTAATCGTGTTCGAACGGTATACAGAAAAAGCGCGACGCGTTATTTTCTTTGCAAGATATGAGGCCAGCCAGTACGGAAGCCCGTACATCGAGACCGAGCATCTGCTGCTCGGATTGATGCGCGAGGATAAAGCACTGGCCAATCGCTTCCTGCGGCAGCAGGGCTCGATTGAATCGATCCGCAAAGAGATCGAGGCACGCATCACCATCCGCGAGCGCATTTCGACCTCCGTCGAAGTACCGCTCAGCGCGGAGTGCAAGCGCATCCTCAACATGGCCGGCGAAGAAGCGGAACGCCTCGGCGTCAAGCATGTCGGCACCGAGCACCTGCTCCTCGGAATCCTGCGCGAAGAAAAGTGCTTCGGTGCGGAAATCCTTATGGAGCGCGGCTTGCGCCTCTCCACCCTGCGCGAGGAACTCGCGCGCACGTCAGGAGAAAAGACCGCCGCCGCTCGCCCAAAGGAGACGTCGCTGCTTGCGGAATTTAGCCGCGACCTTACGCAAGCCGCTTCGGAAGGTTCTCTCGATCCACTGGTCGGACGCGAAGGCGAAGTCGAGCGCGTGATCCAGATTCTCTGCCGCCGCACGAAAAACAATCCCGTGCTTATCGGCGAACCTGGCGTCGGCAAGACCGCCATTGTTGAAGGTCTCGCCCAGCGCATATCCGACGGCGACGTTCCACCCTTTCTGGCGGACAAGCGCATTCTCTCTCTCGATCTTTCCTTGATCGTTGCCGGCACCAAATATCGAGGCCAATTCGAAGAACGCCTCAAAACCATCATGAAGGAATTGATGGAGAGCCAGAACTCGATCGTCTTCATCGACGAGTTGCACACCCTCGTCGGAGCAGGCTCCGCCGAAGGCTCCCTCGATGCCGCCAACATTCTGAAGCCCGCTCTATCCCGCGGCGAAATTCAGTGCATCGGCGCTACCACCCCCGGCGAATACCGCAAATCGGTCGAAAAAGACCGCTCCCTCGAGCGCCGCTTCCAATCCGTGAAGGTTCCGGCGCCTAACGAGGAAGAAGCCATCCAGGTCATCAGCGGCGTCCGCGAACGCTACGAAAAATTCCACGCCGTCAGCTACACCGACGAAGCGCTGCGCTATTCGGTATATCTCTCGAATCGTTACATCCCAGACCGCTTTCTTCCGGACAAAGCCATCGACCTGATCGACGAAGCCGGCGCCCGCGTGAAGCTCCGCCAGGCCAGCGTTCCCGAAGAGGTTGGCGAAGTCCAAAAGCGCGTGAAATTCATTACGCACCGCATGGAAAGCGCCATCGCTGCCCATGAATTCGAAAAGGCGCGCTTCTACTCGGAAGAAGAGCGCAAAGAAAAAGAAAACCTGCGCACCCTTCGCGAACGCTACAAGCTCGACGACGCCTCCACCGGCATCGTCACGCGCGAGGACATCGAGGAAGTGGTCTCCCGCTGGACCGGTATTGGTGTCACCTCCATCAAGGAAGACGAACAGCAGAAGCTTCTGCGCATCGAACCGGAACTTCACAAGCGTGTCATCAGCCAGGACAAATCCATTACCGCGTTAGCTCGCGCCATTCGCCGTAGCCGCGCCGGTCTAAAGTCGCCGCTGCGTCCAGTCGGCTGCTTCTTCTTCCTCGGGCCCACGGGCGTTGGCAAAACTGAAGTGGCTCGCCGCCTGGCAGAATTCCTGTTCGGATCGGAAAAGTCGCTCGTCCGCTTCGATATGTCCGAATTCATGGAGAAGCATTCCGTCTCCAAGCTGATCGGCGCGCCTCCAGGCTATGTCGGCTACGAAGAGGGTGGCCAGCTCACCGAACGCGTGCGTCGCACACCGTACTCCGTCATCCTCCTCGACGAAATCGAGAAGGCACATCCGGACGTCTTCAATATCCTCTTGCAAGTTTTCGAAGACGGCCAGCTTACCGACGGCTTGGGCAACACGGTTGATTTCCGCAACACCATCATCATCATGACCTCCAACCTTGGCGCGCGGCACTTGCAGAAGCGCACCTCGATGGGCTTCCAATCCGGCACCGACGAAGCAGGTGTGAAGTCCATGGAAGATCTAGTGATGGGTGAAGTGAAGCGGGCGTTCAATCCGGAGTTTTTGAACCGCTTGGACGAGGTCATCATCTTTAATCCGCTCGGTGACGACGACCTGCTTCGCATTATCGATTTGCTCGTAGGCCAGCTCAACGACACGCTGATCCATCGGCAAGTTCAGATCGTGGTTTCGCCGGAAGCACGTCAGTGGATCCTCGAAAAAACGTGCGCGGATCGCAATTACGGAGCGCGGCCTTTGCGGCGCGCTTTGCAGAAGTACGTGGAAGACCCTCTCTCGGAAGCACTCATTCAAGGTGGAATCACCAGGCCTGCGACTCTTCAGATTTACGTCGCCGGGGAAGGCCTTGCGTTCCGTCCCGTGGGTGAGGCAACCCCGGTCGTCCACTAGCGAATCAGACACAACGCATGGCGGCCCTGACCTCGTCGGGGCCAACATCACGGCCGGCCCGCACCGGGTACGGCGGGAGAAGAACAACTTGGGTTTGGGGGCGCGGCCTTGACCACGTCATGGGCCGCTCAAATAAGGGTTTGTTCGCCGTTTGGGCTTCTGCGCGTTCGGTTCATCTGGATCGCGGGTGTGGTGTTGTTTCTCGCTTCCGCTTGGCCCGCTGCCGCTTCGGATAACCTTACGTCGGATGATTCCGCTTATTCGCAGCCTGCCACCACATTGGATTCCGCCACCTCGGCAAACGTTTCGTTCTCTGACCCTGCGGAGCGGGGCGCCAGTCAGCAGCAACGTCCAGACCAACCGCCTCCCGCCGTGGTCGACCGTATCATCTTCATCGGCAATCGCCGTATTCGCAGTGACACCTTGAAGGCTCGCATCTTTAGCCGCGAAGGCGATCCCTACAACGAAGAGACCCTGCGACGCGATTTTCAAGCGCTCTGGAACACGCAATTTTTCGAAGACGTCAAGCTTCGCGTCGAAGACTCGCCCGACGGCCCCAATCACAAGAACATCATCTTCGACGTGAAAGAGCGGCCGGTCATCCGCCGCATCCGCTACGACGGTATCCACTCCATTTCGGAATCCGACATTCTCGACCGCTTCAAGGAACGTAAAGTAGGCCTCACTGTCGAGAGCCAGTTCGATCCCACCCGCATCAAAAAAGCCGAAGTCGTTCTAAAGGACCTCCTCGGCGAGCACGGCCGACAATTCGCGAACGTCACGCCCCAGTACGAGCGCATCGCCTCGAGCAACGCCGTCATCCTGGTCTTTAAAATTGTCGAGGGGCCCAAAGTCAAAGTCGGCCATATCAAGTTCACTGGCAATCACGCCTTCAGCGATCGCAAGTTGATTCGCGCCATGCGTCACGATCGTCCTTACGCGATTCCCTTGTACATCGCCGAGATTCCCGTTCTCACCAAAACCTACGACCGCGAAAAACTCAACGAAGATCTCGAAGTCGGCGTTCGCGGCCTCTATCAGGACAATGGCTATTTCAAGGTCGCCGTCGGCGAGCCCGTCCTCGAAAATATCGATACCCAAGGCTACCGCTTGGGCGTCCCGTTCACCGGCCGCAGTCACGGTAAGGCCGTCAACATTACCATTCCCATCGAAGAGGGCGAGCGCTACAAGATGGGTACGCTCAGAATCGTTAGCGCCGATCCCGACAAAGCCCTCTCTCTCAAAGTCGATGCTCTCAAGGCCATTTTTCCACTCCGTGAGGGTGACGTCTTCTCCGTAGCTAGGGTCCGCAAGGCCATCGAAGACTACGGCAAAGCCTATGGCCAGTACGGCTTTATCGATTTCACCGCCGAGCCCGCGTTTGATATGGACGACGCCAAAAAGCGGATCGACCTCACCTTGCGCTTTACCGAGGAAAAGCAATACTACGTCCGCCGCATCGACTTCAGCGGCAACACCACTACTCGCGACAAAGTCATCCGCCGCGAACTTCTCCTCGACGAAGGCCAACTCTTCAACAAGCGCGCCTGGGAAATCAGCATTCTTCGTCTCAACCAGCTCAACTATTTTGAACGCATTGAAGAAGATAAGGCCGTCGAGATCAAACGCAACACCAAGGAAGGCACCGTCGATCTCAACTTGAAGCTCAAGGAAAAGGGCAAGCAATCGATTGGTCTGCAAGGTGGCGTTAGCGGCTTGGCCGGCACCTTTATCGGTCTGACCTACCAGACCAACAACTTTCTGGGTCTCGGCGAAACGCTCACCTTCTCGGCCCAATTTGGCGACCTCCAGCGCAGTTTCATGTTTGGCTTCACGGAGCCTTACCTGTTCGACCGCCCCATCTCCACGGGCTTCACCATCTTCGACAGCAAATACAATTTCGACCAGGCCAAGCAGGAAGCCATCGCTCTCGGTCAATCGGTCAGCATCAACCCGCAATTCGTTCAGAATTACACGCAGAATTCCACCGGTTTCACTCTGTTTGCCAGTTACCCGGTCAAGCGCCTGTCGTTCACCAGGCTCGCGGTCACCTACGGCCTCACGCGCACCAACATCCAATCCTTCAACCAGGCTTCCACGCTCTTGTTCGAACAGCTCCAGTTCCGTAGCGTCGCTGGCCCCAGCGCACTCGACGGCATAGTCTCGAGCACCGTCACGCCCTCGGTGAGCTACAACACCATCGACAACCCGCAGAATCCCAGGAAAGGTAAGAGCTACTACTACTCCCTCGCCGTATCCGGCGGTCCGCTCGGCGGCAACGTCAACACCGTTACCAACGTTTTCTCGTACACGCAATTTCGCCCGATCTTCAAAAAGCGCAATGTCCTCGGCCTCCACTTCACTTCCGCCTACACCACGGGTTACGGCGGCAAGGAAGTCCCACCCTTCAGCCGCTTCTATATGGGCGGCGAAAATGATCTTCGCGGATACGACATTCGCTCCATCTCTCCGGTGACCTTCATTCCCACAGCCACCTCGCAGACCTTCACCTTCACCGATCCTACGACGCTGTCCGGCAGTGGCACTCCACTGCAGCGCGCTTTTACGGTTCCGATCCTCACCTACACCGCCACTCTCCCCGGCGGCGATATTCAAACTTCCGGAAACATCGAATACCGCATCCCTATCGTCGGCCCAGTCACTGCTTCCCTCTTTATCGATGGAGGCACCGACGGCATCGTGCGCCAAAGCGCACTTAAGCTGAACCCTTCAGGCCTCAGCAGCCTTCAGCAGCAGTTCCCAGGTTCCAACGTCAGCGGCCAGCTGTCCATTGCCGGCGGCACGAATTTCCGCTTGCGGGGTTCGACCGGCATTGAGTTTGGAGTGCAGTTGCCAATTGTGCAGGCGCCTTTCCGAATTTATTATGCGTACAACCTGAACAGGCTGCATTCCGAGATCCTTTCGCCTCCGGACTACATCAATCCGAGCGAACTCGCTCTTTTGAAAGGTACGCTGCCGCCTGAGGTTTACAACACCCAGGTGCTGCCGCTGTTGCAACAGTTCAGCCTGAATCCGGGGCGTTTGAATTACTTTGAGCCCAAGACCACGTTCCGCTTCACCGTGGGTAAGACTTTCTAGGTTTTGACTGAGAAATGCTCAGGATCCGCTCTGATGGTGGCCGGCGGCCTGGGTTTCTAAAGAATCAACGGAGCGCGAACAGGATCGGGCCCTCTGGGTTCCGCTCACTATGCGTCGCGTCGAATACCGTGACCGCCGAGCGGTTCACGCGTGGGAGGCAGTGGGAATGAAGTTGCGAAAGATGGCGAGCTGCGTTGCCGTGTTTGCCGCGTTGGCGTCGGTCTGGCTGGAAGGCTGCGGCAGCGGCAGCAGCGCGAACACCGTCACGGTCAGTGTGAGTCCGCCTACCGCGAGCCTCGTGGTCACTCAGGTTCTCAATCTCTCCGCCACCGTCGCAGGCGCCACCAATCTCAACGTCAATTGGACTTGCACCTTTACGACTACGACCACCACCACCGCGGCCACCGGTACCACTACTCAAACCACCAGCGCGGCCGCTCCCTGCACGGCCTCGACCGGCATGATCACCAATATTCAAGGCACTACCGTCACCTACACGGCTCCCTCGAAAATCACCACTCCCGCTCCCACTTCCACCACCGTGACTTCCCCGCCGACGATCACGATCACCGCCACCTCGCAAGAAAATACCAAGGCCACCGGAACCTGCGTCATCACCCTCAATTCCGGCATTTCCGTGGCTATCAATCCCGCCAACGCTGCTATTCCTACGGGCCAGAGTTTTCAGTTCGTGGCTACCTTAACTACGGACACGACGCCCAACAATGTGACTTGGCAGCTGACTCAGGAACCTCTCTCGACCACTACCTTGGCGAACGCGGTCACCTGCAGTCCGACTTGCGGCGCCATTAGCTCCACAGGTCTCTACACCGCTCCCTCAACGGTGCCCACCACCAACACACCTTCCACGATCACCTCGACCCAAAACCCCACGCCGCAGACTCTTTCGGTCATCGCCGTTTCGATTGTGGACGCTACCAAGGTCGGCACGGCCACAATCACCATCGTACCCACCGGAGATATCGTTTTTTCCAGCATTTCTCCGAGCAATGCGCCGCAAGGCGGAGTCTTGCAGGACGTTTTCCTGGCGGCCACCAACGTCAATTCTTTGACGAGTATCTTCTTCGATGCCACCGCGCTGCCCTCTTCGCAGGTTCTGGTCGTGTCGCCGACGACCGCCGGTGCCAGTCCCGTTGCGGCTCGAGCGCGACTATTGCCCGCGCAATTGGCGGTCCCAGGACCGCACACCATCGGCATTTGCAATCCGCCGATTGGCCAGACCACCTGTACCCCGAATTCCAGCGGTGGACCGTTCACCATCACCGTCGTGCCGGAGCGCCCCGTCCTTGTTTCCACATCACCGGTCAGCCTGCCGCAGACTGCTTCGTCCGCTCCCTCCGGCGGTGCGCTTACCATTGACGGTGGCTTCTTTGGTGCGGCCACTGCGCCACTTGTCTCGGCTCAGTTCAACGGCAATCCGCTCGTGTTCTCCGCCGCATCTCGGCAACTTTCATTGACCATGCCGGCGTTACCCCAGGCCGGTTTGTTCCCGATCAGCGTTACGAACAACAACGCTTCGCCCTCCACCGCCGTAACCAATATCGCCGTCTTTCCCGACTATGGGGCTAGCAATCCCGCTCCGGTCCTGACCACCAGTAATCTGATAACTCTTGCTCCCGGTAGCGGCGGCGCTAGCCCCACTCCGAGCGCGATTGCGATTGACGACGTCCTGAACATCGCCGTCGTCACCGAGGCCGGGACCAACAGTGTCGAGTATGTCAATCTGAATGGCACTCCCGCGCTTGTCAGCGGCCGCATCCCGGTCGGTAACGTGCCCACGGGCGTTTCTGTTGACGATATGCTGCACATTGCCGCGGTCGTTAACTATGCCGATCGATCCTTGGAGCTGCTTTCTATTCCCGCAGCTGGCGCGACTCCTTCTACAACTCCGGTGGCCACTATCGACTTAAGCGCCCTGATTCCCACAAGTGCGCCCACTACGCCTCCAACGCCACCACCGTTTCCCTATGCAGTCGGCGTTGATCCGTTCACGCACACGGCCGTAATCGCCTTCGCTAACACCAACATCGGTTTCATCGCCGACATCAACCCGGCGAACAGCGCCAATGCCTCCGAATGTTTGTTGGCCGGGCAGCATCCACCCTGTGTGATTTCCTCGGTCACCCTGAATACCGGTCAGTATCCACAGGTGGCCCTCGAGCCGCGCATCCACCTCGCCTATGTCACTCCAGGCGGCGCGGGCAATCTTTCCGTCGTTGATCTGACTCAGAAATCTCAGTCTGTGGGCATCGCCGGCGCTACCCGCGCTTCGAACGTCGTCACCATCACTACCACGGCGCCTCACAAGATCAACCCCGCGAATCCCGGCACCATCCTGATCAGCGGCGTTTCCACCAAGAATAGCAATTTCAACGGGACTTTTTCGGGCATCACCGTCATCGACGCCAACGACTTCGCTTATTCGCAAACCGCGATCAACGACTCCGTCACCGGCGGAACTGCATCAGCTCCTGTCGGTCAGGCCAGCTACGGCAATGCCTTCCTTACCTTCAGCGTTTCGCCGACGCAGCAAGGCATCGCCATCAACCCGATTTCCCGTACCGCTATGCTCGCGGATCCCAACGCTACGGCCGGGCAAGTCAACTTCATCAATACGTTGGACCAAAGCGTCAGTGCGCTCACTCTGTCTCAAGGGAGTCTCGGCACAACACCCGGCACCGGATTCGAGATCCGCGATACCAGCGTGGCTTTCCAGCCGTTCACAAATACGGCGGTACTGTTCAATCCTCAGCTCAACCAGGTTTCTCTGATCGATCCCGTGCGCCTCCAGCGTTTGCAAATCCTCTCAACTATTCCGTCAGGCGCGACCGTAAATGGCATCGGCACGGTGACCGTCTCGAGCGGGCCATCGCCTCTTACCATCCCTGGCGCGCTGGCCGTCGACGCATCCGCGAATACGGCTCTCGCCGTAAATTCCGGCAGCAACAACATCAGCGTCATCACTCTCGGAACCAACATCAAGCCCGTCCACATCGAGCAAGTTCTGACCTCCAGCGCTATTCCTGGTGCAATTTTGCCCCAAGCTGTTCTGACCACGAATTCCACACCCTTGGCGGGCGGTCCCGTCACGCTCAGGATTTTGGGCACCGGCTTCCAATCCGGCACGCCCGCTCAGGCACGCCTAGATGGGACGGCGTTGACCGCGACCGTCGTCAGCAATACCGAAATCGACGCGACCGTTCCCGCCTCCTTCCTGGCCGTTCCTCGTCATTACGCCCTAGACGTTGTCGTTGGCGGCGTCGGCTCCAACGCGACCGATTTCACGGTCGTTCAGTCCGTCGATCTCACCCCAGCTTGTGCCGCCGGCTCTACACCCCAGCCGAGCGCTGTCGCCATCGACGCCTCTCGCAACATCGCGGCCGTCAGCAACAACGGCTGCGGCAGCATCTCTCTCGTCGACCTGACACCGGGCGCCAGTGCGCCACTCAAGAACACCATCGCGGTCGGTTCGAATCCCGCTGGTATCGACGTGATCCCGCGCCTGGGCTACGCGGTTGTGGCTAACAATGGCAGCGGCACCGCTTCTGTTGTCAATCTGAACACCGCTACCTTGGTCTCGAGCCCGACCACCGGCACCAATCCAACGGGAGTTGCCATCGACCAATATTCCGGTTTGGCGATCGTGGCCAATACAGGTTCGAACAGCATTACTGCCATCGACCTCACTTCGATCACTGCGTCTAACACCACGCCAACCGTAAACACGCTCGGCATCGATCAGCAACCCATTGCCGTGGCCATCGATCCCAATCGTGCCGCTTGTCGCAGTACCACCGCTACTGGGGTCGGGGTCGCGGTCGTCACCGCTCTTGAGTTGGGCTCAGGCTCGTCTATCGGTGCGCTCGACGAGGTTGACATCAGTAGCGCAACCCCGGTTCAGTGCACCAAGGTTGCCGCAGGTACCACAACCGCCACGCCTACGGGTATCGTTTTCGATCCCGCCGGTGGCTCTACCACCGCTCCCGGCACCACACCGGGCGTTTTCTACGCGACCGGCAGCCAAGGGAACGTTGTCTACGTTTTCAATCCGGACACCGGCGCTGCTACCCCCGCAAATGTGGGCATCAACCCCACATCTCTTGCGGTGAACTCCAACACGGGAACTTTGTTGACTGTGAATTCGCTGAGCAACACCGTTTCGGTCCTGGACACGCAGACGCTGAAGACGCGCGCCACCATGGGCATTGGCGGCTCGACGCAATTTGCCGCCGCGATTCATCCGCTCACTAACGTGGCCGTGATCACCGATCAGGCCAACAATCGTCTGATCATTGTGCCTCTACCAAACTAGCAAACTTGGCCGACAGAATCGCACCAGAGATCCGCGCTTGGGCGCGAACGGGGCCAGCGCTTGGAACAAGCGAGCGGAGACGCGTCAGCGTAGCGGGTAAGACGGTTGCAGTGAGAAGGCCAGCCGGGCAGGGACAACCGTAGGTTCCGCCGTGCTTTCTGATTGCAGGGGGCCGAGCGGCTCGGCTATACTCCGAAGTTTGTGTAATGCTCGTGTGACCCGCCAGGGAGCGGTTCGAGCCAGTCAGGGATTCGTTAACGCCAATTTGTTAACAAGGAGAAACACAGTGAATTCGAGAATTTTCACCGCTTCGCGGTTACGCGGCACCTTGCTACGGGCAGCCGCTATCGTCGCTGCGTGCCTGTTCTCTACCGTCGCCGTTCGCGCGCAGGGCACCGCCGCAGCAGGCGCCGCGGTCACCGGGAAGACTGGCGTCATCAATATCCGGCAAGCGATCGCCAGCACCGCGGAGGGCAAGCAAGCCGGAGCGGAACTCCAGTCGCAATTTGCCGCCCGTCAGAACGAGCTGGAAGGCATGAACAAGCAGATCAATGACCTGCGCCAGCGCCTAGAGGCCGGCCGAGGCAAGATCAGTGATGAAGAGTCGGCTCGGTTGCAGCGCCAGGGCGAAGTCATGGCCCGGCAGCTTCAACGCAAGCAGGACGAATACCAGGAAGACGTGAATGCCGCTCAGGCCGAGGTGTTCGATCGCGTGGGCCGGAAGATGGTCGATGTTTTGGACCGCTACGCGCGCGAGAACGGCTACGTGGTTATCCTGGATTCGTCGGCACAGAACACCCCTATTCTGTTCGCTTCCACGAACATCGACGTCACGCAGGATATCGTGAAGCTTTACGACGGTGCGTATCCGGTGAAGGCCGGCGCCGCCACGACTCCGAAGCCTGCCGCCAAGCCCGCGACGCCTCCGGCGCAGAAGCCGCCGCAGCAATAAGCGGACGATCCGCACCATCACTACGCCGCGAAGTATTTGGTTAACGCCTCGGAAGAAATTCCGGGGCGTTCCATTTTCGAGCCCAGTTGCTTCCGCTTTTTGGGCTTTCCCTGGCGTTGCCAGACAAGTAGGGAATCGAACGTCGTTGAAGGAGGGCGGCGGCGAGTGGGTTCTCTCGCCGTTCAGTTCTCTTTTGGCGGTTCTTTGGGCGCGTCGATCTGATGATCGGTGTCCACGGAAAAGAGCGCGTAATTCGTGAGTGTGTGCCGGTGATGGTAGCGCTTGCCGTGCACTTGCATGTACAGTTCCGCATACCACGGCAGCCACAGCGAGGTCTGGCCGTGATCGAATTTCACCGGACCGTAATCGATGGTCAGATGATCGCGATCCAACTCCAACTGCGGGATGGGTTCGCGCAAGTCCGTCTCAATGTGCAGCAGATCGTAGCTGTTGGCGGCAACCCACACGCGGCCCTTGAGCGCCACGGGGAAAATGCCGCGGCTATTTTTCCAAGTCATCACTCGTGACGGGACTTCTCTACGCTGCTCGAACCGAATTTCCCACGCCGCCTGCCCGCGCCATTCGCCGAGTCCTGCGCAAGTAAAGGTGACGTCGCTTTGATAGTCCGGATCGAACAAGAAAACGCCAAGCCCAACCAGGCCGCGGGAAGCGAGTGACGTCGGAAACTCGCTGAGATTCTCGCCGCCATCCCTTTCCTCGTCGAGAAAGAACGAAGACTTCTTTGTCCTGCGGATGAAAACGAGGTAGGTGAAATCCTTCGCTTTCACTGGTCCGGAATTCCCATACGCATCGACGTCCTGATGTTCGATGTGTTCGGTGGCCATGAACTTTTCAAAATTCGCAAGCTGCTTCATGGTGCGTACTTGCGTGCGCTGGACCATTTGGTCTGCCGAGCACGTCACATCCGAAGCGACCACGTACTCTTTGGCATCCACGTCAGGCGGCGCCCAAGGTCGGACTACGGCCGGAGGCATAGGCTGGGGCATGGAATTGGCTGCTGGCGGGGGGACCGCCGGCTGCGCATTGGGTACGGGCGCAGCCGCAACGACGGCGACCGGTCTGTCGAGCGCCGCAAGCGCAGCTTTGGCGTCTTTTGCAGCGGCGTCGTTGGGAAAATCCCGCAGCACGCCGTGGAATACTTCTCTGGCCTGGGGGAGTTTATTCTCGGAGGCGAGGATCCGGCCGAGCAACATCCTTGCGACGACACCGCGGTCCTTGCCGAGGTCGGCCGCGCGTTGCGCGTGTGGTCGCGCCTTGTCAAATTCCCTTTGCTCGGCGTAGGCAAAGGCCAGCAGATAGTGCGTGCGCCAATCGGCGCCGTTGACGAGGTAGGCCTTCTCGAGAGTCCGCGCGGCCAGCGAGGCCTGACCGGTGCGAAGCTCGATCTCTCCGAGAGTGACCAGGGCTCGCTCATGTGACGGATACATGGCGATCGCCGCTTCTAGTTTTGGCCGCGCAAGATCGTAATGCTGCTGGTAATACTCGAGCATGCCCAATAGATACTGAACGTCGGGATTGCCCGGCGCCATTTTCGCGGCCTTATCGAAGTGGGAGCGCGCGGCGTCGAACTGCTGGTGCCGCATTTTGTCGAGGCCTTTGTCGATCTCAGACTGTAGATGCGGCGTCATGGTCGTCTTGCCCGGGGGTACGCTAGCTGACCCTGGCGCTGCTTCGGGCGCGATGTAGACGTAAACGTTGAAGGAGGAAAAACTCGGCATGATGGAGGCTTGTTCGGTGGTGGTCTTATATCCTGCGGAGCTGACTTCGATTTGATAGTCACCTGCGCGAATGCTGGGGAACGTGGCGGCTCCGCCGTCCCGGGTGGGCGCGGTCAGGTGGACGCCGCTAAAGTCGGAGGAAATTTTGACGAAAGCGCTCCCTTGCAGCGGCATGCCGCCGGTTTCGCGAACGCTGACTACGACGTTGACGAGCAAGTCGGCTGGCATGCCGACGCCTTGGCCTGGCGACTGTGTCCTTTGGGCAAGGCCTGAGACCGACGTCGCGGCGAGCAACACTGGCAGCAGGAGAAGAACGAATGCGCGCTGGGGGGGCGGGGGTTTCATATGCGCATGAGAAAAAACGGCTCCACTTACGGTTCGCAAACAATAACTTCGGTTATGGATTAGGTCAATAGACAAGCGGGACCCCGCCCCCTAAGTTTTGTGTAATGATTTGATGCCATGTAAGTTAGCTCGCAATTTGGATAACAATTCAAATAGTCCTTTTTCGCCGTATACGCGAGGGCCTGCAAACGCGGGGGATCTCCGAAGAATGACATGGAAGTCCTGGGACGTAAGCGGGAACGAAACCAGAGGTGGCATCTAAACCGAAGCGCCGGCGTTTGGCGCGGGTATGAAATGTACACGACCAAGTGTCTGAGTACCGTGTCTAGAATCTACCTATCATTTTATTGACGACGACGGAGAGACCGCTTTTTCGTCACCGAGGATCGGAATCAAAAAATTGGGAGGTAGCTGTAACTTCCTTTAACTCTTCCACTGTGGGTCGGCTGCGAGGTAATCCGGAAGAGTCTATTCGAACCAGTACGGAGTTTTCTTGGTCCAGTCGCTGTCGGGGTAGCGCTTGTGGAGGAGGGTGAAGGCTTGCTTCGAATAGTTTTCGGTAGAGGAGTCGCTGCAACCGTAGCGGCGGGCGCGGACTACGAGATGAAGCGCTTCGGGAACGCGCGGATCATCCGGGTGAGAGGTGGCCCAGCCTAGAGCCTGTTTGCCTAGCCAATTCGCGGCAGCGGGTTGCGATTCCAGTTCGGCGCGCTCCTTGGCTGCGGTGGCGCGATCATCTTCTGTAAGAAAGATCGGTGAGAGTACTTTTCCCTGTGGATAGATCTCCGAGAGCGGGCTACTCAGGGTGGCGAACATCGTGTAGTAGTTGGCACCGTACGCCTGGTTTTGTGAAGTGGGAGCGGAAGCACACCACCAGTTGTCGTGGAGATTATCGAGGCGATCAAAGCGCGGCTCGCCGACGGTATAGAGGGTTCCGCGAGGATAACCAGCGGAGACGAAGGAGCGAAATCCAGGATTGCGGAGAATGGCGAAAACGGCGGCAAATTCGCGCGCCGGGGAGTCGGCTGCCTTGAGGTAGTCGTCTAGAGGGCCCTTTATTTCGGGCACGAGTTCCTGCGCGGTGGGGGCGAGTTGGCGAGCGAGACCTTCGTTATGCAGCAGGATGGCGCGGGTCCAAGCGGCGATTACGACTTCGCGACGCAACCAGGCCGGAAGCGTCGTGGACTTGGCGGCATCGGCGAGTAGTTGCAACGGCAATTTTTCGGTGAAAACCACGGAGGCGTCCGCATCGAAGTAAGAAATCGTTTTGTTGGGAGCTGCGGCCAGGTCACTCGAAGTGGAGGCCGAATCGGGATTTGCAGGAGCATCGCTGGAAACGCGGGGTGCGAAATGGAGGAAGTCCTGGAGGCTCGAGGCATATTTCATACGCAGGGCCCGGAACTGATTCGTCGCGGAACGCGAGAGAACGGGAGTTCGTTGGGCGAGAAGCTGGTCGATTTGGCGGCTGGCGGCTTCGGAGCTGCCGGTTTGCGCCAGGATTCGCAGGCGGTGAAACGTCGCGGTGACATAGGCCGGCGAGTCCGGAGCGATTTTCATGGCCACCGCGGAGAGATCGGCGGCCGCGGCATCGGTTGCCGGGACTTTGGCGATGGCCGCCACCAACCATGGCACCGATTTTGTTTCCTGCCAGCGTTGCAGCGCGTGTTTCATCGCAGAATCATCGGTTTGCTGGAACGTGAAGATCCAGTCGGTCATGTCTCCGGGCTCGAAACGTGACTCCTCGTCGAGAGTACTGCCTTTGGTGGGCGGCTGTCCGGCGGATGGGGAAGGTGTTGCGACGGTTTTTGTGAGCACGGGACGATCGAGAAGCCAGAGATAGTCGGTAAGATCCTGACGGAACGTCTGCGAAGTGCCGCCCCTCGAGAGCGAGGTTTCCAGTTCGCGGAAACGCTGCCGGCGATGCAGGCGAATCAGCACGAAGCCGAGCAGTCGTTGTGTAGGAGCCTGGAATTCCTGGAGATCTTTGTCGGCTAAGACGGCGCGCAATCGCGTTTCGGCTTGCGCGAGGGCTTGAGGATCGTAGGTATCATCGCCGGTGTCCACCGTGCTTTTTCTTATGAGTGTGCGGGCGACGAGATAGGGCGCGAGTTTTTGGTACGGCGAAGCGGAATCTTTTGCAATGGTTTCGAATGCCGCTTGCGCCAAGTCGTATTCGCCGGCGTAGAAATGAGCGGCGGCGATCTGGTAGGCGCGGTCGGCACGGACCACGTCGGGGTCCGTGCGGTGAGCGGCGACGGGAATGGTCGCGGGTTGGGGCTTCGGCGGATAGCCGGGAGCAGCGCTACCGCAATTCTCGAAAACCTGATCCTGCGCGGCAATCCAGTCTTGGACGATGGGGTTTTGCGCGCCGAATTGCTGGACGCGATTGTTCAACGTTTGTACGGCATTCTCGAAGGCGCTATTAAGACAATTGTAGTAGACCAGGTATGTTTCGGAGCGGCTGACTGGCCGCGCGATTCCGTAGCCGTTGTTTTCCAAGTGAGTGTCGGGCAGTTTACCGAGGATCTTCGCGCGCGATTCTTCCCAAGCCTTGATCCAGTCTTTTGCAGCGGCGGTTTCTTCGGCGGAAGGCTCTGCGAGCGCTTTCAACTCAGCCGCAGTGAAGGGTTGACCGCTCAGGTTGCGGTAGGCGATGTAGAGCGGATGGTGCCAATAGGTATGCTGCAAGAGATCGAGTTTTCCGCGGTTGTAGTCGCCGCTGGGAGCCTCGGGGCCCGTGGTATCGGTGAAGTCTGGGCCAGTGAAGTCGGGGCCGCACGCCAAAGCGAGCGGGGAGGGAACGACAAACGCGGCGGCAAGGACTAGAGCCAGAAAAATGCGCATCAAGCGGTGAATCATGGCTGCCACTCCTGAAGAATTGAGTTCGCGGCGGATGCTGTCCAGGCATGCGGAGCGAAAATGTAAATTCGTTTTTGGCGCCATGCTGCAGGCATCCCGGCGAAGTGTCTCGTGAGCAGATCGTGCGAAACGGGTTCGTCGGTAGAGAGACCGAGCGCGTCGCGGCAAGCCGCAACCGGAAACTCTTCGCCGGCACGGAGAAATCGGGCGACGTTGGCACTATCTGGACCTATGCGGAAGAGCATAGGAACAGCTTCGTCGATCGTGTCGGGCGGCAGTTGGTCAAGCCAACGATCGCCAATGCACCAAGAAGCGAGCGCGGTGATCGAGAGCGGAATCGCAGGCGCTAATTTGCGGCGGACGACTTGGAGCAATGTGGAATAGAAAGCGTGTTGAGAAGAGGTGGCGTCGAAATCGATTTGAATAGCGCTTACCGCGGGAATATTTTGCAGCGCTGCGATTTCGGAGGCGATGCGCTCGCGGGTCTCGGGAGAAATGGCTGGAGTCGTGGAGACCGGCGCATGGATTGGCGGCGTTTCGATCCTCGCAACGGCGATCAGCGTCGTGCCCGGAGCGATTCGCAGGGGCTGGAGGCGAGGGCGCACGATGAATTCTGCGGGCGAAGTTTCGGGTGGCGCGACACCAGGAGATGGCAGGTAGATGGTTTTCGCAAGAAACGCTACGCCATCTTGTCCCGGATTCAGAAAACGCAAGTCTTCGGGACGTTCCCAAGCCCAAAAAATGATGCCGGGCAGATTGTTGGTGCGGCCCTGCGTGGAATGACCAGCGCGCATCGGCAAGAAATCTCGGCGTTGCGCAAGGACGGTGTGGCGGCGGCAGTCGAGGGCCAGGACCGTGAAAGCGAGGGCGACAATCGCGAAGTGAGTGATAGGTTTGCGTGGTGAGGTCACGGTGGCACCATCCGAGAGCATTTGAAACGCCTCGCGCTTCTCGATTGATTTCAAGACACTTATACTAAGACTTGGTATCGAGATTGGGTATTTGCAGGCACGATGTGTTTCCTGGAAGCCACAATCGCGACCGATTCGGGCCAGGCACCCCGTATCTTGCTTTTGCCGTGCCGCGGGAATATACTGCTGTTTCGCTCTGAAGCGGGTCGCACGGATAGGTGGGCGCGAGCCCACTTTTTTGTTGGGCCGGTTGCAGTGCTCTTGATACCGGCATTGGCCGGGGAGTCTTCGCGTGAATCTGGAGAAAATCCGGGGCGCCGCCGAGCGGGTGGCCCGTTCGGAGGGTCTGGAAGTCTTTGATGTCGAGTGGAAGATCGGGAAGCAGAGATTTTTGCGGGTGTACATCGACCGAGTGCCAAGTGCGGCGAGCGGAGCCGAAGTTGCAGGTGGTTCGGAAGGGGTTGTGACCGATCCTTACGGCGCTATCAGTCACTCGGACTGCGAGCGGGTCAGCCAGCAGTTGAGCGTGATTTTGGATGTGGAGGGCTTGATTGAGGGGCCGGGATATGTGCTGGAGGTAAGTTCTCCGGGCTTGGACCGGGCGCTGAGGAAGCCGTCGGACTTCGAACGATTTGCCGGAAAGCTGGCGAAGATTACGACCAGCGAGCCAATTGGCGAGCAGAGCTTCTTTGAGGGCCGGCTGGCAGGGATTACGGACGGGAAGATTCGCTTGGACTTGGAGGGAAAGAACGCGCGGGTTGTTGAGGTCCCGCTGGATGCGATTCGGAAGGCGAATCTGGTTGTCGAGTGGTAGGGAGCGGAAAGCGAAGTAAAGATGTGAATGAAGTAACGAGGTAACGATTTCGCCGAGAAAAGCGAAGTCAGAAGTCCAATTTTATAGGGGCATTTTAGGAACGAACGGAAAATGGCGAATCTGCTCTATCAGCAAATTGAGATGTTGAGCCGCGAGAAGCACATCGAGCCGGAAATCGTGGTGTCTGCGATCGAGGATGCGATGGTGGTGGCGGCGCGGAAGTATTACAAGACCGAAGAAGACCTGCGCGCGAAGTTCAACCAGGAAACCGGACAGGTGGACGTGTTTTCGGTGCACGTGGTCGTGGAAGAAGTGACCGACCCCAAGAAGGAAGTCAGCCTGGCGGAGGCGAAGAAGAAGAATCCGGATGCGGAGGTAGGCACCGAAATCGTTGCGGCCAAGCCCACGGATGTATTGGGGCGCATCGCTGCCCAAACGGCAAAGCAAGTGATCTTGCAGAAGGTGCGCGAAGCCGAACGCGACACGATTTTCAACGAGTATCACGGGCGCGTGGGCGAGCTGGTGACGGTGATCGTGAAGCGTGCCGAAGGGCCGGACCTGATTGTGGATATGGGCCGGACAGAAGCGCGGCTACCGAAGCGTGAGCAGTCGAAGCTGGAAACGTACAATATTGGCGAACGGTTGCGCGTGGTTATCAAGATGGTGGATCGCGCGGCGAAGGGGCCGCAGGTAATTGTTTCGCGCGCGGACGCGAGCCTGGTGCAGCGGCTGTTTGAGATGGAAGTGCCGGAAATTTATGATGGCACGGTGCAGATCCGCCACGCGGCGCGCGAGGCCGGAGAGCGCACGAAGGTGGCGGTGGCGAGCCGGGATAAAGACGTGGATCCGGTGGGTGCCTGCGTAGGCATGAAGGGCATGCGCGTGCAGTCGATCATTCGCGAATTGCGCGGCGAGAAGATCGACATCATTCCATATAGCGAAGAGACGGTGGCATTTGCGCAGAAAGCGCTTAGCCCGGCAAAGGTTACGCGAGTGCAGATCACCGATCCGGAGAATCGCAAGCTGGAAGTGATTGTCGAAGATTCGCAGCTATCGCTGGCGATCGGGAAAAAGGGACAGAACGTCCGGCTGGCGAGCAAGTTGATCGGCTGGGATATCGACATCAAGAGTGAGGAGGAGAAGCGGCGCGAAATCGAGGAGCAGATGACGGCTCTGACCGCGCCGACCACGCCGCTGACGGCTTTGGCGGGCGTTGGGGCCAAGACGATCGAGAAGATCGAAGCGGCGGGAATTACCAACGTCGAGAAGCTCGCGGGTATGACGCCGGAACAGTTGATGGAAATTCCGGGCATCGGCGAGAAGATGGTGGACAAGATTTATCAGGCGGTGAACCGGTTCTATGAAGGCGGCGGCGAGGCTGCGGCCACAAGCGAGCAGGCGGAAGGCACCGAGATTGCGACCGAAGAAGCCGCGCCGGGGGAGCCAGCAGAGGCCTCGGCGGAAGGCGTCGCAACCGAAAACACGGAATCGGAAGCACCTGCGGAAACCGCGGAAACGGCACCGGAAACGCATGACGAGGCAGCAGCTGAGGGGACGACCACCGAGAGTGGCGATGGCACAGAGGCTGCGCAAACTTCTGAACAAGGCGAAGCAAAGCACCCGGAAGAAGAGGCTAAATCTTAGGAACGCATGACGACCGACCCAAACCAAGTACGAATTAACGAGCTGGCCCGCGAACTCGAGGTCAAAGCGAAAGCAATCATCGACCTTTTGGCGGGATACGGCGTCACCGAAAAGAAGACGCATTCGAGCTCGATCCCGGTGGATGTCGCGGAAAAAGTACGCGGGCATCTACGGGGTGTAGCCGACGCCGAAGCAGCGGCGGAGGCGAAGACGAAAGCGGACAAAGAAGCAAAGGATACTGCGGCGAGGGCCGCGCGGTTGAGGCCGGCCGTCGCGCCACCTGCAGCAGCTCCGCCTGCCCCGCCGTCTGTGGCTCCGGTCGCACCGAGACCTGTGGCTCCAGCAACTGCGGCTGCGCCTGTCGTCGCGCCGGTTCCAGCGCCGGCTCCAGTGGCTGCCCCAGCGGCGACTCCGGTGGCAAGCGCACCGGCGGCTGTTGCGCCCAAATCGCCGGCTACTGCTACAACTGACGCTCCGGTTGCCGCTGCACCTGTCCCCGCGGCACGACCCGCGCCTCCAAGCCCGCAACCCGGCACGCCGCTGCGTCCTTCGGTTCCGGCGCCGGCGGCAGTTGCGCCGAAGCCGGGCGCTCCGGCTCCTGGTCAACGACCTCTACAACCGCCGCGCCCCGGGCAACCGCCTGCGGGTCAACCTGGGGGTGCTCGACCTGCCGCCGCTGCGCAGGGTGCGCGCCCTGGTTCCGCGTCGGCTGGCGCGCGGCCGACTGCTCCTCCAGCGCGGCCACCGATGCCGACGGGTGGCAACCGCGGACCTATACCTGGCACGACTCCAGGAAGTCATCAGCGTCAGGGCGGACCGAGACCTGGGCAGCCGATGCGGCCTTTACAGTCAGGCGGGCAGGGCCGGCCCTTTACGCCGCGTCCGGGCGGACCCGGCGCACCGGGTAGCCAGCCCGCAAGACCTTTTGAGCAGCGCCGCGGTCCCATGCCGACGGGTTCGCGTCCGGGTCCCCGCATGCCGGGGCGCCCCGGGATGTTGCCGCCGTTGCCAGACAAGGCCCCCGCGAAGGCGGAGCCGGGCAAGCCGCTTTACACACGAAAACCACCGCAGCGCCAGCGTCCTGCGGCCGACAAGCGCGAGATGGAAGGCGAGCGCAAGCTGCACCCGACGCGGCAGCGTCCCGGTGCGGGGCGTGGTGGAGCAGTTGCGGTCATTGCACCGCCCGAGCCGCGCGCTCCCCGCGACGTGGCCATCACGGAAGGCATTACCATTCGCGAACTGGCCGAGAAACTGGATGTACGCGCCAAGGAACTCTTGAAAACGCTGATGGATCGCGGTGTGTTTGCCAGCATCAACCAGGCTCTGGATGTTCCGACGGCGACGACGATCGCGGAAGCGTTCAATGGCGTAGTTAGCGTGGTTTCCTTCGAAGAAGAGATGGTGCTGGAGGTCGCGAAGGAAGAGACCAAGGAAAATCTGAAGCCACGGCCGCCGGTGGTTACCGTGATGGGCCACGTCGATCACGGCAAAACCAGTTTGCTCGACGCGATTCGCGAAGCGGATGTCGCGGCGGGCGAAGCGGGCGGCATCACGCAGCATATCGGCGCGTACAAAGTGATGGTGAACGATCGCGCCGTGGTTTTCGTGGATACGCCGGGCCATGAAGCGTTCACGCGCATGCGTGCCCGCGGCGCGAAAGTCACCGATATCGTGGTGCTAGTCGTGGCGGCGGACGACGGCGTCATGCCGCAAACGAAAGAAGCCATCGATCACGCGCGAGCGGCCAACGTGCCGATTGTGGTGGCGATCAACAAGATCGACAAACCGGAGGCGCAGGTTGAACGCGTGAAACGCCAACTCGCCGACTTGAACTTGCTACCCGCGGAATGGGGCGGCGACACGGAATTTGTGGAAGTTTCGGCAAAGCAGAAAACCGGAATCCCAAAACTTCTGGAAACCTTGTTGCTGGTGGCGGATTTGCGCGAATTGAAGGCGAATCCGGATGCGCCGGCTACAGGAACCGTGCTGGAGTCGCGCGTAGACAAGGGTCGCGGACCGGTCGCGACGATTCTCATTCAAAACGGTACGCTCCAGCTTGGGGATTTCTTTATTTGCGGATCGGTCTTTGGCAAGGTGCGCGCGCTGTTTGATGACCGCGGGCGCCCGACGGAAAACGCGCCGCCTTCTACTCCTGTGGAAGTGCTTGGCTTGCAGGGGATCCCGGACGCTGGAGACAATTTCCAGGTTACGGACGAAGCCAAGGCGCGGCACATCGTTGAGTTCAGGCAGTCGAAGCAGCGCGACGCCGCGATGGCTCGCTCCAGCGGCGGGCGTATCACGCTCGATCAGCTGCACGAACAACTGAAAGCCGGCGAGGTCAAGGAACTTGGGATCGTCATCAAGGGCGACGTTCAGGGATCGGTGGAAGTGCTCACCGAAATGCTGCCGAAGCTTTCGACCGATCAGGTGAAGCTGAAGATCATCGGCTCCGGTGTGGGCGCAGTAACCGAAAATGATGTGCTGCTGGCATCGGCGTCCGGCGCAATCATCATCGCGTTCGGCATCCGGCCGGATCGCAAAGCGGCGGAGCTAGCGCAGCAAGAGCATGTGGAGATTCGGCCACACACGATCATCTACGAGGTTTCCGACGAGATTAAAAAGGCGATGGAAGGCCTGCTGGAACCCGTGGTGCAGGAAACCTATGTGGGTCGTGCGGAAGTGCGCAACACATTCCGCGTCAAGGGCTCCGGCACGATCGCTGGATGCTATGTGGTGGACGGCGTACTCAAACGCGATTCACAGGTTCGCGTCGTGCGCGACGGCACGGTGGTCTATACTTCAAGACTCAGCTCGCTGAAGCGTTTCAAGGATGACGCTAGCGAAGTTCGCACGGGTTTTGAGTGCGGCGTCGGCATCGCGAATTTCAATGACGTCAAGGTTGGCGATATTCTGGAATGCTTCCAGGTGACGAAACTCAGCGCTGCCGAGGCTGCTGCTCAGAGCGGCGCGCTGGCGTCACGCAAATAAGCTGTAACACGGTTCCTGGAGCCGCTCATGCCGGTCGGCTTGCTCACCCTCGAGCTGCACATCCCGGACGCGCAATCGCTGAAGGACAAGAGGCAGATCGTTCGCAGCTTGAAAGATAAGCTGCGGAGGGAGTTCAACGTCGCGGTCGCGGAGTTGGACCATCACGACTTGTGGCAACGGTCGGTGGTGGGCGTGGTGACCCTGGCGAATGAAGAGCGCTTCGTGCAAGAGTCTTTGCAGAAGGTTTTGGACGAAGCCGACCGCATCCTCGGCTCATTTTTGATCGGGCAAAAGTTCGAAATTGTTTAGGGAGTTTGTGGAGCGGTCGAGTTCTGGCCGAATGGAGTGCAGTGGCGCTGCGCCCCTACACAGTGCCCAGCTGGTTTTCGCAGGAGGGCGGCGCGTCGAGCGCCGCGGGGGACCCGGATGAGTCCAACCACGAATCACCGTCATGAACGCGTGGGCGAGGAAATCGCGCACGAAATTAACGCCATGCTGGCCGGAGAACTGAAAGATCCCAGGCTTGAAGGATCCGTGGTGGTCAGCGAAGTGCGCGTGCAGCCGGACATGAAACACGCACGTGTTTACGTTAATGCGCGGGGCACCAGCAAAGAACAGACCGACGCGATCAAAGCGCTGGACCATGCCTCTGGCTACATTCGAAGCGAACTCATCGAGCGGTTGCAGCTCCGGCGATTGCCAGACCTGCACTTTACGCTCGACCTTTCGCAGGAGCACGTGGAACGCATCGAACAACTGTTGAAAGAAGTGAAGAAAGACAAGCCAGCGGCGCCGTAAACAAGACGCAGGGGAAGGATGTCGCCTCGAAGGGTGACGCTACACGGCTGGTGCAGCGCCGGGTTTACGCCCGGCATTCTCTGGTTTCCATCCATATACAAGCCGTACAAGACATCGGTTTTACGGGGGAAATGCTAACGCATGGCACGACAGCCGAGTCCTGCGCCGTTTGACGGGGCGCTGGTAATCGATAAGCCGAAGGGCAAGACCTCCCACGACGTGGTCGATGCCGTGCGCCACCTGGCGGGTTTTCGGCAGATCGGGCATCTCGGAACGCTGGACCCACTCGCGACCGGTGTGCTGGTGTTGTTGCTTGGGCGGGCCACGCGATTGGTGCAGTTTTATTCTGGCCGGCGCAAGCGTTACTCGGCAGGTTTCCGTTTTGGATTCGCAACGGACACGTACGATTCTGACGGAGAAGCGCAGGGACCGGATGCGTCTGTAACACTAGATCGCGATCTACTTGAAAAATTGGCGGCGGAGCGCGTTGGTCGATTCGAACAGATGCCGCCTTCGTTTTCGGCGAAAAAGATTCACGGACGGCCCGCTTACGAATTGGCGAGAAAAAAGCAGGCTGCGGAGCTAAAGGCCGTCGAGGTCGAGCTGTTTGAGTACAAACTGACCGAAATCGAAGGTAACATCGCGCGTTTCGTGGTGGAATGCTCTTCGGGCACATATATTCGTTCGCTAGTGCACGAAATGGGCCAGAAGCTAGGATGCGGAGCGCATCTGGCGGAGATTGCGCGCTTGGCAGTGGGAGAGTTTTCGCTGGAACAAGCCGTCAAGCTCGAGGAGCTCGCGGAGGGCGCGCGGGCCGGCAAATTCGCCGACTACGTAATCAAGCTGGAAAATTTGTTGCCGAATTTTCCAAGGGCCAATGTGTTGCCGGTTGTAGAGCGGCGGGTGCGCCACGGAACGAAGTTCAACGTGATGGTCTCGCAGATTCAGCCAGGACGCACGGATCCGCCGCCAGGGTCCACGTCGGAGTTGGATGGTGGCGAGCCTCGGCCTCCGCGGCTCCGCGTGTTCAACCAGCAGGGTAAGCTGATCGCTATTGCAGAGGCCGTGGTGCCGCGCACATACCAGCCGATCGTGGTGTTTGAGCCGCTGGCTTGAGTTTCGGTTGTTCGGGTATCGTGCTACTTGTAAGGCTCCTTCCTGCTGGTTATAGTTTTTCCGTGGGGTTGCCATGTCTGCCGCTTCGTTGTCATCGGTAGCGCAAAGCTCGACGCCGGGAATGAGCCGCCTGGTGACGGTGAAGGACGAAACCGGTCCGGAGCGCGGCCGCATTCTTTGCGGGGAACTCGAAGCCGGAAACATTTTGTTTTTCCCGCAAACACCGTTCGCTTTTCCCGAAGACGATCTGAATTTTCTGCTGAGCCGCAAACAAACCGACGCAAGCGTTCACAAGAATGTCGCCTATCGCCCCGCGGAGGACCGCGTCACCGGCCTCGACAAATCCGCTGCCGGGCCTGAAGTCGATCGTTTGCGCGCGATCGTTGCGGGTTATTCGCAACGCTCGACGCAATTCTTGAGCAAATTGCTCCCGCCGTACGCCGGAAGATGGAAGCTGGACTATGCGAGCTACCGGCCACTCGAAGAACAGAGGCGTCCGGCGCGTTTACGCGCGCGCAACGATCTACCGCACGTCGATGCATTCCCGACGCGGCCGACCAACGGAGACCGCATCCTGCGGCTGTTCACCAACATCAACCCCTCACAGAACCGCGTATGGATCACCAGCCAGACTTTCGATGTGATTGGACCGCAATTCGCGAAACTGATCGGTTTGCCCGGCCCGCCGAGTGCAAACGTTTTTACGAAAACGCTTCGTGGAATCGCTAAGGCCGCCCATTTGCCGGGAGCGAATCGGTCGCCCTACGACGAATTCATGCATCGATGCCACAACGCGATGAAGGAAAACGGTCAATTTCAGGAAAGCTGCCCCAAGCAGCGGTGGGAATTTCCGCCGCATTCGACCTGGATCGTTTTTACCGATTCGGTGAGTCACGCCGTTTTGCAGGGGCAGTACGCGCTCGAGCAGACGTTCATCATTTCGCGCGACGCCATGGTGCGGCCGGAGCTTTCTCCGCTCCGGATCCTCGAGAAGCTAGCCGGCCATTCGCTAACCACGGCAAACTGAGTCGGGCAGGTTCCAGTGCCAGGCGTGCCATCGTTGGAGAGCTATAAGTTCACAAATCCTCGCTTCGCTGCTTTCTGGAAATGTCATTGGCACCGCCAGCGATTCCTTCGTAATCGCGGAAATGGCGAGATCCCGGAGGCCCGGCAGGATCACGCCGTTTGATCGCGCCATTTCACGTCCACCGAAGTGCCGATGAAGCCTGGTATATCCTCGAAGACGCTTTATGCGTCAAAGCGGGCAAAGAGGAGATCGAGGTTCGTGCCGGGGCCGCCGCATTCGTCGCTCGGGGAACGCCTCACACGTATTGGAATCCTGGTCCCGGACCCGTTCGCTATCTGCTGGTGATGACCGCGAACATCTTTGGTTTGATCCAGGCGGTCCACGCGGCTTCCGGTCGCTCCCCGGCGGCTCTTGCCGCCTTGTTTCGGAGGTATGATTCCGAACTGCTCGACGAATAGAGGAGATTGCTTGGTTCCGTGAGGCCTGAGCGAAAGCAACCGCTCGGCGCCCTTGTATCCACTCTCAAGGTTGCGGTGGCGCATTAGGATTTGGTGTCGGGGACGGACCTACCGGCTGCGGAGGCGGAGCGGTCGGCACGCCCGCGCCAAGTGAACCGCGAGTTGCCGGGTCGCCGCGTCCGGCCAGAATGGTGCGTGCCTGCCGCACAGGGGAGCGGAGCCGCCGCGGCGTGATCAAGATCATGAACTCCGTATCCTGATCCGTATTATTCCGTGTGCCGAACGCGTAGCCGGCCTCAGGAATATTGGCGAGGCCAGGAAGTCCCGCGATGGCGCGCGTTTCTTCCTTGTCCAGTAACCCGCCGATCAGGGTCGTCTCATCGTCTTTCACACGCACCACCTGACTCAGCGTGCGGTTCGAAATGATCGGAATGCCGTTGATGTTGCTTCCTGACAGAGCGCGAATCTCAAATTCCAATTGCAGCGTGACCTCGTGATTCTGGTGCAGCGTCGGCGTCGCTTTGACCTTCACGCCGAGATCGATGTACTCGGCCCCGGGATACGGCGTTTGTGTTGGGGTTGTGCCGGTCGCGAAGCTTGAGGAATCCTGAAATATGGTGACCACGCCTTGATTGGCGGTTGCGCCGAGCGCGGTCAAAGCGACATCGGGCAGTCCGCTGCTGGTCAATGTCGCGCTGACGATCGCCGAAGGACTCGTGGGCGTAGCGATCTCCAATCGGTTGGAGAACGTGCCTCCACCCAGTCCGATGTAAATAGCAAGCGTGCTTTGGCCCTGGTTGGTTACCGCCAGGCTCGGGACATTGCCGCCAGTGAAATTCGCGATCACAATTCCCGCCGGTGTCGTCGCCGTCGGCAGCGGCGAACCGGTCGCAGCGGTAAAAGTAGCATCGGCATTCGCACTGGAGAGAATGACCGAAATCGTATTGTCAGCCTGATTCACGACCGCCAGATCGGGAATGCCATCGGTATTGAGATCTCCGACAGCAATGGCTACCGGCGTCTTCCCAACGGCCAGAGGTGAACTGTTTGGCTCGGTCAGATGCAGGTTGCCCCTGGAATCCACGGAGCCCAGCAGGATCGTAACGTTGTCACTGGTCTCGTTAACTACCGCCAAATCCACTTCCGGAGCGTTGGTGGCGTTGGTGGTGGTGCCTAGCGTGGTGTTTTTGAAGTTCGCGGTGGCCAGCGCGACCGGACCTTTCTCGCTGATCGTCGTGTTGTTCTGCAGCGCAAACGGTGACGCCGGGAATTCCGTGAATCCTCCCTTTCCGTTGCCCTTAAAAACGGAGATGGTGTTGTCCCCTTTATTGGCAACCGCAAAATCCAAATCTCCGTCGCCGTTGAAATCCGCCACCACCGCCGAACTCGGATTCGTTCCTACGGGGTAGGGAGAGCCCGACGCCTCGGTAAAGCTGCCGTCGCCTTTGCCGAGCAGGACGGTCACGTTATTGGAAGTTGAGTTGACAATGACCAGATCGACCGGAGCAACGGTGACGCCATTCGAATTGACTACGGTGTTTCCGAAGGTTCCGCTGGCGATCGAAATTGGTCCGGTTTCACCCTTCGCGAGCGCAAACGGCGACTTCGCCTGCGCGACGAAGTTGCCTTTGTCTTGGTTGATCAAAACGCTGATGGTGTTGTCGTTGGCGTTAGCCACTGCCAGATCCGGCAGCGTACCGCCGCTAAAGGCCGCCGCCACGACCGCCAAGGGATTGTTCCCGACGTTAAATGTGGTTTCGGGAAAAGTGGTGGATGTGGGAAGGCCAGCAAGGATCGAGTTGGGGTTCGTGGCACCCGAACCGGTTCCCGCACCAGTGCCAAGGCTTCCCGACAACAGAGAAAGCGTGACGGGATAGCGATCACCGACGAAGAAAGTAGCCGGCTTGCCATCCTGAGCGCGCAACAAAACCTGCCTGCCGCTGTGCACCAGGGTGAGCGCATCCGAAAAATTAGCGGCCACCTTCGGCAGCGTTAGCAAGAACGTGGAATTGCCGCCGCCGAACAGCGTAAATGACGGAATGCTGCTCAATCCCTTGGCGCTGAAAAGCTGGCCCAGAATAGTCAGCGCATTCGAAATATCGGACGCCTTAGAGAGCGCGCTGATATCGTTTGGGCTGATCAGGAATGCTTGCGTCGATGTGGGCGGCGTAATGCCGAGCTGCCGCGCCCTGTTTCGATCGACCTCGAGAAGCTCGACCTCGATCATGAGCTCGCCGCGCGCTCTTTCGATTTGCCCCATCAACTCGCCGGCCAGCTCCAGCCTTTCCGGCGTGTCCCGCATGGTGATCGCGCGGCTGTGCGAATCCAGGTCGATGTGCGTGGAGCCGGTGATTTCGCGCAGAACTCGCAGCAATTCCGTCATTTCTTCGGGCGCGACCGCGGACGAGAGTGGGAAGGTCTGCTCCGCTTGGACCGCGTACTGCCGGCGCTTCTCTGCCGTATCGGGAGTGACGAAGATTAGCGAAGCGCTCAGCGGCCGCCAGAATGTTCCGGTCTGTTCGGCGAGCAGGGACATCGCGGTGGCGAAGTCCACGTCATCGACGCGCAAACGAATGTTGCGAGGCTGCAGGTCCGGGTCGAACGCCGTCTTGATGCCAAAAATCTGCGCAACCTGATCGTAGGCACTTTTGGTGTCGCCGCGCAGGTCAAGGTTGTGTTTGCCTTTCTGCGTATTCAGCCGCGGCAAGCCCTCGATGGATTGCGCTCGCGGAGCGGCATCGTCGTTCATCGCTTCCATCTGCGCGAGGCGCTCGGCGACGACGGCATTGCTCGGGTCGATGTGCATCGCAACCCGCAGTTGGTCAGCGGCCTGCGAGACGTTGCCGGCGAGCGCTAGATTCTCGGCGCTATCGGTGTGCGCCCGCACGAGTTTGGAGCGCAGTGCGGCTCCTCGCGCCAATGCCGTGGCATCCTGGGGAGCGTAGCGCACCGCTTCGTCGTATGCGGCCAGCGCCTCGTCCACCCGACCTGCGGCATCGGCCTTATCCCCCCGCTTGATCGCCTTTTGCGCGCGCTCCGTATCGAGTGTGATGGCTGCGGACGCCGAACCGGGGCGAGCCTGGGTCTGAGCAAACAGGGGGGTGCAAACCAGTGCCAAGTAAAGGAAGACCGGCACAGCTCGCTGGGTGGTTTGGGCCGAGACCATAGGTAGAGTATTCTAGCGTGAAGATATAGGACCAGTGTGGTCCGGTTGACGGAAGTAGCTAATAAAGGTAAACTTAAGTCGCATTTGCAACTGATTTACAACTGGAGTTGGCGTGCTATCGGCTTTTCTCATTGCTCTCCGTGAAGGCGTCGAAGCCTCCCTTGTCGTAGGCATCATACTCGTCTATCTATCTCGTACGGGTCGCGCCCACTTGGCCCGTTTTGTCTGGTATGGCGTTGCCGCGGCCGTGGCGCTCAGCTTGGGCGTGGCCATTGCCTTGGAACGCTGGCAGATCAGCGAAGATGGCTTCGAGGGGGTGCTGCTGCTCGTCGCCGCCGCCTTCGTCATTACGATGATCGTATGGATGAATCGCGTTGCGCGCCACCTGAAAAAAGAAATCGAGCAAAAAGTGGAAGCCTACGCCGCCCGAGCGGGTGAAGCGGCCGGTTGGGGCATCTTTATTTTCGTATTCTTGATGGTGGTGCGCGAGGGCGCTGAATTGGCCCTGATTTTACGCGCCGTCGAGCTATCCACCGAGGGCTTGCAGACCTGGATTGGCACGGTCGTTGGCATCGCAGCAGCCGTGGCAGTGGGGCTGTTTTTCTTCAAGGGCACGTTGCGTGTTCCCCTGCAGCGGTTTTTCGCGGCGACCAGTGTCATCCTCATGCTGGTGGCCTTCCAGTTGGGGCTTAGCGGTTTGCACGAGCTGAGCGAAGCGCAATGGCTTCCTTCGAGTAAGACGGAAATGGCAGTGATCGGCCCCGTCGTGCGGAACGAGCTGTTCTTTTTTGTGTTCATCTTTGGCGCGGCCGCACTGCTGGTGCTTCGCGAATGGCAGTCGGCGTCCCACGCAATGGCGGTAACTCGCGCCGGAGGTGAAGCGGAGAAGCGCTTGCTCGAAGCGCAGAATCGCCGCCAGCGCCGCTGGATGGTAGCCGCGGCTTCCGCCTGCCTGGTAGTGATCCTGGTCCTGACCGCGGATTTCATTTACGCGCGTGCAAATTCCGCGCGGCCGAGCGTCACCCAAGTCACCGCGCGTGGCGATGAGGTGCGCGTTCCTATTGGCGACGTGCAGGACGGCAAAATGCACCTGTTTTCGACCGATATCGGCGGCGGGCAAGCGGTCCGCTTCATGATCATCAAGAAGCCGGACGGCTGGGGCACGGCTCTGGACGCATGTCGCATCTGCGGCGCGGAAGGTTACCGGCAGGACGGTCAAAACGTGATTTGCCGCCACTGCGGGTCTGCGATCTACGTACCCACGATTGGCCAAGCCGGCGGCTGCAATCCCATTGGCCTCCGGTCCCATGTGGACGGCGCAAACCTGGTGCTGGATATTTCGGACCTGACGCAAGCCACCCACGAGATTCCGAAGTAGCACAGGCGACGACCATACAAAATGTTCCTGCGCCTAGTAGCCGATTCGTTCAGACGCCGCCCGCGCCACAAGCTCCTGACCGGCGCCGCCCTAGCCTTAGGCATGGCCGTAGCCACCGCCGCCCTAAGCGTCTCGCTCGACGTAGGCGACCGCCTCTCCCACGAATTCCGCAGCCTGGGCGCGAATCTCCTAGTCACACCGCAAGCCGACACGCTACCGCTGGAAATTGGCGGCGTAGACTACCGCCCGGTAAACGCCGGCGCTTACCTCCGTGAGTCCGACCTTCCCAAAATCAAAACTGTTTTCTGGCACAACAACATCATCGCCTTTACTCCCATTCTGGAAGTGCCGGTCAAGGCCTGGACGAAGGCCTCTCAAACTTTGATAACGCCAGCCGGGGACGCGCCAACAAGCGTCATTGGCACCTGGGCGTCCCACTCCGTTGCTTTGCCGGACGGCGGCACGTTTGCGACCGGCATTGAAAAAACGAACCCCTGGTGGCGTCTTGACGATGGTCGATGGTTTTCTGACACTGCCCCTGAGTGTGTCGTTGGAACGAAATTCGCGAAGCGTGATGGACTAAAGTTAGGCGACACCGTGAATATCGAAGGGCCCACGCAAAATATTCAACTGAAGGTTACGGGGATTCTCACGGCGGGCGGTCCCGAAGACGACGCCATCATCGCGCCAATCGCAATTAGCCAAGAACTTGCGGCCCGGCCGGGCCAATACCGCAAGCTCTACGTCAGCGCGCTAACCAAGCCCGAAGACGATTTCGCCCGTCGAAGTCCCGCCACCATGACGCCGGATGAACTCGAGCGCTGGAGCTGCAGCCCTTATGTCTCCTCCATCGCCTATTCGATCAAACAAGTTCTCCCCGGTTCCGATGTCCGCGTGATTCGCCGCGTCGCCGAAGGAGAAGGCCGCATTCTGACGCGAGTGCGTATGCTCCTGTGGCTGGTAACGCTAGCCGCTCTTCTGGCCGCCGCGCTAGCGGTCGGCGCATCGTCCGCTGCATCGGTAATCGAGCGGCGCACCGAAATCGGCTTGATGAAAGCTCTGGGCGCAGGCTCCGGCATAGTCGGCTTTTTGTTGGCCGCAGAGCAACTCTTGCTGGCAGTCGTAGGCGGTGTGGTCGGGTACGCGCTCGGCATTTTCCTGGCTCGCCTGGTGGGCCAAAAAATCTTTGGCGACGCCCCGCAACCATCGCTGCCGGTCCTCGTAGTCATCGTGGGACTGGCCACCGCGGTCACACTTCTCGGGAGCGCCTTGCCGTTGCGCCGCGCCTCCCGGTACGAGCCCGCGCCCATCCTGCGAGGCGAATGATGATCCCGCCACCAAATACGCTTCGCGCCAAGGACCCCCTCCTTGTTGGGGCACAGCACCGCTGTGTACCCTCTCGGCAAGATCTCGACGCGGTGGCCAGCCATGCCTAACTCTCGCCATCCAGGGCGCCCAATGTTCTGGCGAATAGTCCGCCGCCTCTTAACTGCCAATCGCAGCCGCCTCATCGTCATGGTTCTCGCGCTGGGCGCTGGCGCCGCCGTCATTGCCGCGCTCCTAAATCTCCAAGTCGACGCCAAGCGCCGCCTAACCGCGGAATTTCGCACCCTCGGCGCAAACGTGGTGGTCGCGCCCCGCGCCGCAAACACCTCCGAGACCTCGTCACTGGACGAAGTCGTTCTCAAGCAAATCCCGACCAGCGCCGAGGGCCAGCCTGTCTCCGCGGTCGCTTTTCTCTACCTTGTTGCTGACGCTCACTCTTCCCGTTCGAACAGCCCCAGCCATGTCGTAGTCGCGGGAACACTGGGATCGAATTGCAACGCGGGCACAAACGCAGCCGCAGCGATGCATTTGCAATTGAATGACGAATTGTCCTTGCGAAGCCAAGGCCGCGAAGAGAACTGTCATGTAGCCGCCATCCGCTCCACCGGCGGTCCTGAAGACAACCAGATCTCTGTTCCACTCGAAGCCGCGCAGCGCCTGGCCGCGCTTCCCGGTCGCATCAGCCTCATCCAGATCAGCGTGCCGGGAACTCCGCGCGCGATTAACAACTATATCGCCGACCTCGTTCAACGCCTGCCGGACACCGACGTCCACGGCATCCGCCAGTTCACCGAAGCCGAAGCAAAAATTTACGATCGCATCAGTGGCCTGCTCAACGCCACCGTCGTCGTCGTCCTGATCCTCACAACGCTTTGCGTCATGGCCGCCATGACCAACGTCGCCATGGAGCGCAAAAACGACGTTGGCCTGATGAAAGCCATCGGTGGCGCGACGCGCCGCGTGCTGCGTCTGTTCCTTGCCGAAGCCGCAGTCCTCGGCCTTATCGGGGGCATCCTCGGCGCAGCCGCCGGCATTGTGCTGTCCATCGGCCTGGGCAGAGCCGTTTTCGGTGTGGCGGCGAAGCCCCGCCTGATTGTGTATCCTGTAGCAGTAACGCTGACGATCCTCGTCGCCATTGCCAGCGCGTATCCTTTGCGCCGCCTTGCGAGTATCCCCCCAGCGTCGGTCTTCCGAGGTGAAGGGTGACTCCGCAGGTTGCTATCGAATCGCTCACCAAGCAATATGGCGCACTACGCGCAGTCGACGCCCTGACCTTCAGCATCGACGCCGGCGAATGGGTCGCGCTCATGGGCCCCTCCGGCTCCGGCAAAACCACGCTAATCAATGTGCTGGGCGGCTTGGACAAGCTGACCAGCGGTCGCGTCGTCGTAGACGGCATCGACCTCTCGAAACTCACCGAAAGCCAGATGGTCCGCTACCGCGCGGAAAAAATCGGGTTTGTCTTCCAGCAATTTCACCTGGTGCCGTACCTCACCGCCCTCGAAAACGTGATGCTCGCTCAATACTTCCACAGCGTCACCGACGAGTCCCAAGCCGCAGAAGCCCTGCGCCGAGTGGGACTAGGCGATCGCCTGACGCATCTTCCCGCACAACTCTCCGGCGGCGAGCAACAGCGCGTCGCTATCGCACGCGCCCTGATCAATCAACCAAAGCTCGTCCTCGCCGACGAGCCCACCGGCAATCTCGACGAACCCAACGAAACTGTCGTCATGGAAATCTTCCGCGAGCTGCACCGCGCGGGTCACACCATCTTGATGGTCACCCACGACCCCGACATCGCCCGCCAGGCCGACCGCCGCATCGAGCTTCAACACGGCCATTTGCACTACGACAGCACGCAGCATGGGCCGAATCATCCGCTACTTTGCCCGCTCGCCAACACCGCCGACTGCTGCAGCACGCCAACCGCCGACGACGAAATCCGATTCGACCACCTCCTCGAACAAATTTGGGTGTTCGGCGAGGAAGCAAAGCCCGCGAGAGTCGACGCTCTTCACGCCACAGGTCCCGCGGGGACCCTGCCGCTGATCACCGACGAATCGCCCACGCGCCTTCTCACCCGTATGTCCGAATTGCAATTGGTGCAAACTCAGAATGGTCATGTTCAGCTCACACCGGCCGGCACCGTCCGCGCCCGCGACGTAGTGCGCCGCCACCGCCTGGCCGAGCGCCTCTTCAAGGATACGTTCGCCGTAGATGACTCCGAAGCCCACAACCAGGCCTGTAAGTTCGAACACATCATCAGCCCCGAACTCGACCAACGCATCTGTACATTCCTAGGCCACCCGAAAACTTGCCCCCACGGCAACCCCATTCCCCCAGGGCAGTGCTGCAACGGCACCTCCAAAAGTTGACGGCCAACAGTTGAAGTCGAACACAGCATCGTGTCATCCACCCACCCTCGAACCACCGTCTCGTCCGCGCCATACTCTTTCTGGCCTCTGCGAATCGGCGCGAATTCGGGGTCTCTGCGTTATCGTTTCTCTTTCGAACTCTGGCGACTGCTCTAGCGCGGTCTCTTCGCGAACTCCGTGCACCGACCTTCGTGCCCTTTGTGTTGGGTCTCTTGCCTTCCGCCTTTTCCTTTTCCGCGCTCGGAACGGTAAACTGGTAACTGTCGACCCGATCTCATGCCCACTCCCGTAGACCCTCGCAAAAAACCCGCCAGCGTGAAAATCCACGTCTCCAGCGGAGCCGGCGTGGACATCACCTGGGCCGACGGCCACGCAAGCCACTACGACTTTCACTACCTCCGAGATGAGTGCCCGTGCGCCACCTGTAACGATGAGCGCGGGAAAAAGGCCGCCTTCGCGACTGCGGGTCCAGCCTCCTCCGCGGTGCTCCCCATGTTCAAACCCAAGCCCAGCGCCAAAGCCGCCACCTCGGTCGGCAACTACGCCATTCAGATCACCTTCACCGACGGCCACTCCACGGGCATCTATAGCTATGACCATCTCCGCACCATCTGCCCCTGCGCCACCTGCGCCCAATCGTTCCGCGACACAACGACAAGCACGACGTAAGGGTCTGAGTTGCCACCCACTCGGAGTTGTGGAATGCTTCCCGCATTTCGCAAATCCAAGAGGTGCCGCCATGGGCAGCAGCCCCGAAACGCTTCGCGCCGTCCCACTTTTCTCTCTGCTCGACGCAGACGAACTCGCCGTACTGGCAGGCCAGGTAGAAATCAAGAGATTCGCCCCGCGCCAGCGCATCTACAAAATCGGCGATAGCGCCGGGCGCGCTTATGTCATGGTGTCCGGCAAAGTTCGCGTGACTACTGTGGACGACGATCATCAGGAGGTGGTCGTTGACGAGCCTTCGCACGGCGAGTTTTTCGGCTTCGCGTCCATGCTCGAGCAGACCCCGCACCAGACCAACGCCATCGCATTGGAGGATACCGTGTGCATCGCGGTGGATCGCGAGGATATCAATGTGCTGCTCCAGCGCAAACCCCACGCCGGAATGGACATGCTCACGGTCCTCGGCCGTCAGTTTCACGCATCCCAGCAGTTGGTGCGGGTTCGCGCCAGCCGCAATCCAAACGAAGTCATCGAGGGAGACTCCACGTTTGGTGAGCGTATCGCCGACGCCGTCGCCCACTTTGGCGGTTCCTGGTCGTTCATCATCACCTGCCTGGTGCTGCTGGTCGCGTACGTCACGACCAACGTCATCCTTCGAAACAAAGCGTGGGATCCCTACCCATTTATCCTGTTGAACCTGTTCCTATCGATGCTAGCCGCGATTCAAGCGCCGGTAATCATGATGAGCCAAAATCGCCAGGACTCGAAAGATCGCGTTCGCGGCGAGCTGGACTACGACGTCAATCGCCGCGCGGAGAGAGAAATTCAAGCCGTCACCCACAAACTGAACATGCTGGACGATAAGATGGGCGATGTTGCCGAACTCCTGCGCCGGCACGTCGAACTCGCCGGTGGCGGACCGCCGCATGCCTGATCGCTGGAACGCGCGGCCGCGTTTCTCGGTCCTGTGTAGTCGTCTGTTTTGGAGGATTAAGGAAGACGTTCGTTCAAGTCTGTGGTGGCCTCAGGCAACCGTTATCCTGTCCATTTTTCGAGCCCCTCTCGGGCCGGCGCCAGCGAAAATGAACGAGCTCCCACTAAAAGCCAGCGCCACAAACAAACTCGTCAATTCGTCCTGGTTGTGAATTTGCGCAAAGACTCTCGGTGCGTGCAGCAGCACCACCCACAGCAGGAACATCACGCCCAACATAGTACCCGCGTGCCGCGCCTGCACCGTAGTCGTGATGGCCAGGCCCGCGGCCACCATCGACGCGCCGGTAAAATAAATCCAGAATGCGTGCGCCGGAAGCCATGCCATCACCAGCGTCGCAAGAAATGGCGCATACATAAAATGTTGAACTCCGAAAATGATCATCGAAATCCCAAAGAGCAGCCTCCCCAATAAAATCAACTTGTCATCGTTGCTGCTCGATGCGGCCCACGCACCCAGGCCTTCGATCGGCAAAAGCGCAGCCAGAGCGAAGGCCGCTCCGCTCAACGCCAAAGGCTCAAAAGCCCGCGTGCGGTCAACCCCGTTGTGCAACACCGAGCTGAAGTGAAGGAATTGAAGGAAAATCACGCATAACAAAAATAGTGCCCCGATCACCAGCGCCGACAATCGCGCCTTCTTGTTGATCGCGATACTCAAACCCGTCGCGATCAATATCGCTCCTACCAGATAAGCCCCCCATGTTTCACCCGGCGCCCAGGGCGGGACAGGCGGCAATCCGCCAGCATATCTCCCGAGCCCAACGTATTGGATTCCAAACGCAATCATCGGAATCGCAAAAAGTATCCTGCCAAGATTGATCAGTTTTTCCATAGTCGAATCGCCCGGTGCGCACGCGCCGAGACTCACCCGCCCTGCCCTTTTGCAGGGCAAGAATTTTGTTACGTGCTTCGTTAGACGAAGGTTACGTCATTACGGCGCGTCCGCGGAGCGCTTTTTGATGGCAAACTTCCGGCGTCCACGGGAGCCACAGAAATCCCGGAACTGATTGACACCTCTAGCCTTCTTTGGGACTATCGCCGGGAGACGTGCGCTGCCAGGTCCTACCCGTGCACAGCGGAAAGTTCGAGACTGTGGCTGCTCCCAGCAGACGATGAAAAAACTCGGCAAATTCGAGATTATTGCCAGGCTCGGACAGGGCGCCATGGGAGTCGTCTACAAGGCGCGCGACCCGTTCATCGATCGCATCGTAGCGTTGAAGACTCTGACCACCAGCCTGCGGGAAGATCCCCACCATCTGAAGAGGTTCAATTCCGAAGCGCGATCCGCCGGCAGCTTGCGGCACCCCAACATCGTCACCATTTATGAGCTGGGCCATGAAGGGGACACGCCTTTCATCGCCATGCAGTTTCTAAATGGCGAAAGCCTCGACAAGATCATCCATCGAATGCCTAGTTTGCCGCTCTCCCAGAAAATCGGTTTCATTGTCTACGTTTGCCGCGCCCTCGGACATGCCCACAAACAGTCCCCGCCGGTCATCCATCGCGACGTGAAGCCCGCCAACGTGATGATTGCGCCCGATGGAGCGGTGGTAGTGGTCGATTTCGGCATCGCGCGGCTCGGGGAAAGCACCGTTTCCCAGTCCAGTGGTTTCTTGATCGGCACTCTGGGATACATGGCCCCTCAGCTGTTTCGCGGCGCCACGGCTGATGCACGCTCCGACATCTGGGCCACCGGCGTGATGTTTTACGAATTGCTCGCCTATCGCCGGCCTTTCAAAGGCGAGAATGCAGCTGCCCTAATGTCCAATATCATCTTGGAGGAACATCGCCCCATCACCGAAGCCGCCCCTGGCACGCCGGAAGACCTGAGAGCTATCGTCGACCGCATGCTCGCCAAGGACGTCGAGGCACGTTATCAGAGCATGGAAGAAGTCCTGGCGGATCTAGAGCCGATTTGGCGACGCTTGTTGGAGTCCGACATTTCGGTTTTGTTTGACAGCAGCCGGCGGCTCTACGATGAAGGCGATCTGATGGCCGCTAAGTCCGAGATCGCTCAGATCCTGGTATGGGATCCATCCAACACCCAGGCGAGAACGCTGTCGGAAAAGATCAGCGCCGAAGTCCGCCGCAAGAAGATCGTCCCCCAATTGAAATCGATGGTAGAAAATGCGCAGAAGCTCCTCGCGCAGGGTCGCAGCAAAGAGGCCAAGGCGGAAGCAGAAGCGGCGTTGAAACTGGATTCTTCGTATCAGGCGGCGCAGGAAGTTGTGAACCAGGCGCGCGCCGCCCTGGAACGTACGCTCGAGATTGACCTGGCCATTCGAAATTCCAAGCAGCGCCTGGAGGAGGGCGCGCTGACCGAGGCCGAGACGCAGCTCGGCAAGGTGCTGGAAATCGAGCCCAACAACACCGCAGCTCGCGATCAACTCAAACAGGTTCAGGACGAACGATTCGGGCGCGCTCAGCGGCAACAGCGGGATGCGATATTGGAACGCGCTCGAATCCTATACACCAATGCGCAATACGAGGAATGTATCCACCTTCTGACTCCCGCGCACGAGCAATTCCCGGGCGATCTAGAAATTCTCAAGCTGCTGGAAACCGCGAGCCGGGATCAGCAACGCTGGAAAGAAAAACAGGACCTGCTCAAACAACGCATTCGTGAGGTAGAGCGGCTGATCGAGCGTCAGCAGCTGACCGAAGCCATTGATCTCTCCCGCCAAACGATAACGACCATTGGGCCCGACCCTCGGCTATCCGACACTCTTCTCAAGGCCGAGAAAGAGCTTGAATTCCGCGAGCAAAAAAAACGCCAGCAGGACGAGACGCTGCAGATGGCGCAAGCTCTGCTGAACGTCGGCAAGTTCACGGAAGCGAACTCCCTTATCAAGGACGCATTGGATATGTGTCTTTTCCCGGAGAACGATTCTCGAATCAAAAATATTCTCGGGAAGATCCACACCGTCGTCTCATCCGGTTCCAGAGACGAACCGGCTCGGGACTATATTTACATGCGTGACCTTCCGGTACCCGAATCGAATGCTCACTCCGAGCAGAATGCTGCAGCCGCCGCAACCAGCAGCAGCGCACCCGGCTTGAACGCCCGCGTGCAGGACTCGCTCTCTAACCCGGCAACGGAATCTAAAAAGCCCATCGTCGTCGGCCAAGGGAGCAACCTTGCGGATCCTGGGTGGCAAGCGGAGGAACCACAGTTCATCGGCGCGGTGGAAAGGCACCTGGCTACTTTTATCGGACCGATGGCCAGCATCATCGTTCGCAGGACCGCGCCTAAGACGAACGACCCTGGAGAACTACTCGTGCATCTCGCGTCAACCCTGCACGCCGAAACGGACCGAAAAGCCTTCCTGGCTCGCAAGAATGAACTGTTCGGGAAGTTAACGCATGTCCGGCCGACGAAGGAATCCTCGCCGGAGGATAAGCCGGCGGGCACGGCGGTGGCGCGATTGGTTGATGCTTCCGATGGCGGGGAGTTGACTCCGGCTGCGGTACGCCACGCCTCCGAATTGCTCGCGCCGTACCTCGGCCCGCTTTCTCGCGTGCTGACCGAACGCGCGGCAAAGAGCGCCCCGAACGTCCGTGCGCTCTATTCGCTTCTAGCGGCCCATTTGCAGGACCAACGGGAGCGCACCAAGTTCCTTGCGGAAGCAGGCTTTCCGGAAGCTTAACCTTCTTCCCCAAGGCGCGTTCAAAGCGCCTTTCGGCTAGGCTCGCAGCATCTTCATCGCTTCCACCAGGCTTCTTCCCATCCGATTGAAGGATACCGATAGCTCGGCGATCTCATCCTTACCCGAGACTGGAAACTCCGATATCTCCGTATTGCCCAGGCTTACATTGCTGGCCATCGCGGACAACTGGTTGACTGGGCGAATCACCACGAAAATCAGGAGCGCGTTGATGGCCACCGCGAGCACGCCGAAAACCGCCGCCAGCGAAATCATGAACGTATTGAAAACGCCCCGCGCGCGCTGGTTGGCCAATTGCGTGGGCACCGACACGATTTGCGCCGTCAGGATGTCGTTCAACTTCCACCCGAAACCGTTTGCAGAGCCATAGCGCTCGATCATGGTCTTGGGAGCATCCTCGGCAGTGTCGTGACACGAGAGGCACGCGGGGCTTGCGATTTTCATCGGGCGAGCCATATACAGGGTTCTCCCACTCGGCGTGTCGCGCTCGCCCACGATCTCCGTCTTGTCGCGCGACTTACGGAACTCCTCGACAAGGTCTGCTTCCCAATCCGTGGCGCGATTGACTGGATTCGTGGGATTGAGTGTGGCCTCCCGGTACGAATAAGCCGGAAATTTCTTCTGCAGCTGGCCGAAGTACGCATTTGCCGAATACGCCGGAACCGACTGCGGCAAAAAATTGTATTTGATCTGTGTCTCCAGAAGCGGCTTAATCTGCGTGGCGGTATAAGTGCGCACGGCAATCGCGGCTTCCATCATGATGCGCGCGTTCTCCATGATTTCGGCCTTGGCATTTTGTTGCAGCAGTCGATTGCAGACGTATCCAGTGGTTAAGAAGCCGACGGCAAACACAAAAAACAGCACCAAATTAAACTTCAGCAAGAGTTTCATTTTTCGAGACCTCAGGTACGAAAAATTATGAACTAGGCGCCGATACCGGTGGAGTCTCCGGAGGATGTTTTTCCGGATGTAAAATCGCGTCCCACTCCGGATGTTGACCCAGGTGAGCTTCGAGTTGCCTGCGGAATTCGGAGTCCTTAAGGCGCGGCGTAAAACGTTCTACAAACCCTTTTCGCCATAACGTCGGCATCGTCAACCACGGCTGAATTTCTGCATACGCAACAGGATGGTCGGTTCTGGGCTCGACGGACTTATCGGCAAAATGCGCCAAACGCGACGGCAAAGTATCTCTGAACGCGGGGGGCATGGCGTCGAGAAAGCCCGGGTTGGGGCGCGACACGCTCGCGACACCCTTGCTGGTCCGCCGCGAAAAAAATTGTCCGGTTTTCGCGCTTGCTGGCTGGTGCGAATTCCCGTCCGGGCTTACCTCGCCGATGGTTGCCGGGCCTGATTCCACAAAAACGTCACATTCACCTTCGTAGGCATGCATGACAACCGTGCCGCTTCCCACCGTTGCCGAAAGCAGCGGGCTTTCGAATCGATACGCGCCCGTGCTGGCATTCGACTCTGCTTTCAGCCAGCCCGCGAGCAGCACGAAGTCGCCTACGATATCGCTCCCGGCCTTTGCACCCGGATGGCCCGCGCTATGCCTGAGGATATAGAGGCGGCTGGAAGGACCCAGGGCCACGACGGTGCCGTCCGGAAATTCCAACTGCACGAATCCCTTGTCGGAAGTCTCGAGGATGTCGCCTGGTCGAAGGCGCATGCTTTCCGCACCCTGCAAAGCACTGGTGCCTCGCAGCAAGCGCAACGACCCTTCTAAGAACGTAGCAGAGCCGACCCCCGGCACGGCGGCTGCCATGGGCCAAAGTAACAGAGCCGACGCGATGCGTAGAAGATTCATCTCGACCCAGAAATTGGGAAAATGCAGTTGGTCCGGCGGATTTCCGCCGGAGGAGGAAGCGACTTCATCCTAGGAAATGCGACTGGCTTAGTCAAGCGAGATTCAGCGAGATTCAGCCCAGATCGAGGCCAGCACAAGTTAACTTCCCCTTCTGGCCTTGGGCTTTCGCATTCGCTGTACCAATCCGCGACAACCCGGTGGTTCTTCCCGCCTAGGAACCTCATCGGCGAACATTTCACTCGCTCGCTAGACTTCGCGTTGAAAAAATGCGAGCATTTTAATCTGCAGGCCAACATCACCCGTACATGAGCAGCACTCCTACTAGCCCGGCTGCCCCACGCAGCCGGGGCAACAGTATTCCGCGCGTCATTGTAGCCACCACGGCTTTATTGACCTTCATTTCATTTTGGCGCGCAGCGGCCATCGTTTTGAACGATTTGGCTTCCTCGGCTTACTATGCGGGTGGCGAAGCCGAGGGTTTCGTCGGCAAGACTGCCCCGTGGTTCATTCTAGCGATCATGCTGTTCTCGTACGCCGTGCGCGCGGTGTACGTCGAAAGTTGCAGCATGTTCGTTCGCGGCGGCGTGTATCGCGCCGTCAAGCAGTCCCTGGGCAGCACGCTGGCCAAATTCAGCGTTTCCGCGCTGATGTTCGACTACATTTTGACGGGCCCAATCAGCGGCGTTGCCGCTGGTCAATATCTCGCCGGACTTCTCAGCGAACTGTCGCAATACTTTCACTTGAGTGGCGCTTTTTCGGCGCGTACGGTTGGAGGAATCTCGGCAAGCTTCGCCATCATCGTCACCGTCTATTTCTGGTGGGAAAATACCAAGGGCGTCTCGGAATCCAGCGAAAAAGCTCTGCACATCATGAAGCTGGTTACCGTGATGGTCGTGATTCTGATCGGGTGGTGCATCTACACCGCTGTCCTCCGCCATTCCTCTCTCCCTCCGTTTCCCTATCCGAGAAATATCCACCTGACGCCCAGCGCTCTCGGGTGGCTGGCTCACAGCAAGCTCCCGCAAATGTTCGGAATCGTCACCATCTTCATCGCCCTCGGACATTCCGTGCTGGCCATGAGCGGCGAAGAATCTCTCGCGCAGGTGTACCGCGAAATCGAGAGCCCCAAGCTGCAAAACTTGAAGAAGGCCGGCCTGGTCATCTTCGTTTACAGCCTGGTGTTCACTTCGCTGGTTTCTTTCTTTGCCGTAATGATCATTCCAGACGACGTCCGTCAGGGCTTCCTCGAGAACCTCATCGGCGGCCTGGCGATGAATCTAGCAGGGCCGATCTGGGTGCGGCTGATTTTCCATGGTTTCGTGGTGGTGGTTGGCACGCTGATTCTTGCCGGTGCGGTGAATACCGCTATCGTGGGCTCCAATGGCGTTCTAAATCGCGTTTCCGAAGACGGCGTGTTGAGCGAATGGTTCCGCCAGCCGCATCCGAAATTCGGCACCAGCTACCGCATCGTCAACATCGTCGTGATATTGCAGGTCGCCACGATTGTGATCAGCCGCGGCGACGTTACCTTCCTCGCGAACCTTTACGCCTTCGGAGTCATCTGGAGCTTCGCGATGAATGGCCTGGCGGTATTGGTGCTCCGTTACACCAATCCCGGCCAGCGCGAATTTCAGGTGCCGCTCAATTTCACGATGCGCGGCGTGCAGATTCCCGTCGGCCTTGGCCTGATCACCCTTATTCTTTTCTTGATAGCCATCACCAACCTGTTCACCAAGCCGGTGGCCACCATGGCTGGCGGAGCTTTTTCCATTCTGTTGTATGTGGTTTTCACCATTTCCGAACGCCGCGGGAAACATGGTGGCGTGGCCCACGTCGAAATGGACCAGTTCAACCTGGAATTGGAAGGCGAGCTGACTCCGGAAGCAGTAGGTGCACGTCCGGGCAACATCCTGGTGCCGGTCAGCAATCACTTCAATTTGTACCACCTGGGCAATGTATTGGACCGCGTCAAACCCGGGCGGCGCGATGTGGTGGTTCTCCACGTGCGCTTGTTGCGACGTTCGGGTTCGGGTGAAAATGAGTTGGAAGCGGACCAGCTTTTCGGCGGCGTCGAGCAGCATTTGTTTTCTCAGGCGCTATCCATGGCCGAGAAGCGCGGTAAATCCATTCGCCTCGCCGTCGTTGCGGCCAATGATCTCTGGGACGGTATTTTGCGTGCGGCCTCCTCGCTACAATCCAGCACCATCGTCGTCGGCCATTCCGCCAAGGAGCTGACCGAAGAGCAAGCGCGGCAGATTGGCGATGCCTGGGAAAAACTAGGCGACCAGAAGCCACAGTTCAACCTGGAAATTCACATGCCCAACGGGGACAAAATCTACAAAGTCCTCGGGCCGCACGCTCCCAACCTGACCGCCAACGAAGTGCACCTACTCCATCGCCTGTGGCTGCGCTTCAGTGAAGTGCTGGCGCGCGAAGAGCTTCATCACCACGATGTCGTGCATTTCGCGCTGGAGGAAGTGCAGAAGGAAATCGACGAGGGGCAGGAAGACGCCGTGGTCGCGCGCCTGCGCACACACCTGGAAGCGAATCAAAACAAGCGAAAGCCGAAGACATAGCCGCTGTTGGTTGCCTGCCGCAGGCTCACCTTCCTAACCAAGACGCTACCCTGAAAGGTCGACTAGGCGAGTTGCGAAGTGCAATGTCCGCAGCGCTTTGCCGCGATGGGAATCGTCATCGCGCACTGCGGGCAATCTTTGGTGGTGGAAGGCGCAGGCGGCGCAGGCTTGTTGACCCAGTGGTTCACCATCTGAATGATGATGAACACGCAGAAAGCCACGATCAGAAAGTTGATGATGGTATTCAAAAATATTCCGTAATTCAGCGTGGCCGCGTTGTGGGCTTTGGCGTCTGCCAAACTCTCGTAAGGTTTACCGCTCAGGTTGAAGAAGAGGCCGGAGAAATCGACGTGACCCAAGGCGCGTCCGATCGGGGGCATCAGTATATCGTCCACAAGCGACGAAACGATCTTGCCGAAGGCTGCGCCGATGATCACACCGACCGCCAGATCCAACACATTGCCGCGCATGACGAATGCTTTAAATTCTTTCAACATAGGGACTCTCCTCACGCAGGGTTACCGGCGGGACGGATTATAACGGAGGCACGTCGGTAGTCTATAGGGGAATCCCTGCTTCCACATCATTGTCTAGCGAGGCCGAAGGATCAAAACGGACCCTACCAGTCCGCGCAAAACCAGGACGAGCCCGGCTACTGCAAACAATTTTCCAACCCAGAGAAAGGGTACCCGCGCGATCACCAGCATCGTGACGCCCAAAAGCGTGAGTGAGAGTCCGCGCGTCCACCGTTCGCCGGGCAACCAGGACCGGCCGGGCCTGAAAAACGCGTACACGCCCCATACGATCAGCGCAATGCTCAAGATCAGCCACGGCCCTGTTCGCCTGTCGAAAAAAATTCGACCGGTAACACCGAGCCACACGACCAGCACGCCGAGCAGCACGAAGATTATTTCGATGACCATGCGAAGCAAGCGCTCCGGTGTGAGCATTGCGTTCACCAAACCGCGACGACCGTCGAGGGCAACCGAACGCCCTAGGCGACACGCTCGATACGAACTTTATTCAGCGTCACCGGAGTCCGCGGCCGGTCGCTGGAATCGCGCGGCACCTTCGAGATCTTGTCCGCGATCTCCTGGCCTTCCACTACCTCGCCGAAAATCGAGTGCTTGTTGTCCAACCACGGCGTCGCGGCCACGGTAAGGAAAAACTGGCTGCCGTTGGTGCCCGGCCCCGCATTGGCCATGGAGAGCTTGCCGGCCTTGCTGTGCTTCAGCGAAGGATGAAACTCGTCGGGAAAAGTGTAGCCGGGTCCGCCGCGGCCATCGCCCCGCGGGCAACCGCCCTGAATCATGAAGTCCGGAATCACACGGTGGAAGGTCAGCCCGTCATAATAATTTTTCTTCTGCTTCTGACCGGTTCGCTCATCGATGAATTCTTTCGTGCCTTCCGCCAGGCCGATGAAATTCGCGACAGTCTTCGGCGCTTTGTCTTCGAGCAGGTGAATGACGATATCGCCTTGCGATGTTTCGAAAATGGCATACGTACCTGCGGGTCGCGTCATGAAATCTCCTTAAGGGATTCAAGTCATCGTACACGAGCGCCGGGCAGCCGCGCCAGTTTGACGCTCTGAAATCGTCCATGGGCTGCTGCTAGAACTGTTTAGAGTTGCCCGTAACCGAGCACTCAGGACTGGGGAGCTGCCGACGGAGTCGCGGCTGGCGCGGGCGGAGCCGGTTGAGCCGGCCCCGCTGGCAGCGACTTGAAATCGCTCCACTTGATCACCAACCGCACCGGAAAATCGCCATCCTTCAGGTGCAGCGTCTCGTCGGCGCGCTCGTAGTTTGGAAACCAATACTTCCCATCCACGTTTTCCCGATACGTTTCAAACGTCGTGAACGGCATCGTTGCGAACTTTACATCACCCAGCTCGTTCACCCATCGTCCATAGGTCTTTACCACTTCCAGGTATTTCGTGTCCACCCACACGATGCCGTCCAGATACGCGTGCGTTCGGTCCAGAGCCTTGGGCGTCACTTTAAAAATGTAAGCGTCGATCTCGTCGATCGTCTCCTGCCCAATATATTTCAAGTCGTATTTCGCAAGTTGCGTCGAGTTGAGCGGAAACTGCGGGATCCGCTCCAGTTCCTTCACGTCTTCGGCCTCCAACGCAAAAACGTGCAGCGTCGATTGCGGATGTTGCACCACTTTGTTCACGATTCTGCCGTCGGGTGCGCGAATGGTTTCGGTGACCATCAGAAATTGCCCCGACAGTTTCCCCTGCCGATCAAACTCGTCGATGCGAATGGTCTTGCGAGCGCCATAGGTTGGACGAACAGCCACGTACTCATCCTCTTTCGCCGCGAATTTCTTGATGATTTCTTCGGGAGGAAGCGAGGGCGGCTCGGGTGGCTCCGGCGTGTTTCCCAACCGTCGCACGTCATGCTCGGGCGGCGGCGCCATCGGTGCCTGTGATTCCTGCGCCGCGAGAGAGCGCGCGCCCGGGAGCAGCGCTGCCGCTAGGCACGCAACGTGCGCCATCGGATACATTGCACGGTAAAAGCGGCCACTCACGTCTCGATGCATAAATAGTAGGATGCGCGCCGAGCGCCCGTAGCAGCCTGGCGTCGTGCCGCTCTAGAAGCTTACCGCAGATCGCCACAGAGCCGATCATTCCGCAAAGCTTTCTCGCGAGGCCCCGGCAGCAACGCCCGTTAGGGGTGGCTCCTGAGTGTCTGCTACAATTTCGGGGTTTGTGACCGACGCGAAACAAGCAAAGCGCTTCTTTGTTACCGGATTCGTGCAAGGTGTCGGCTTCCGCTACTTCACGCAAGGCGAAGCCCAGCGCCTGAATCTCAGCGGCTACGTGCGCAACTTGCGCGACGGCCGCGTGGAAGCCTACGCCATCGGCACGCCCGGGCAGCTTGCCAAGTTTCGCGCGGCACTCGAGCGCGGCCCGCGCTTTGCCAGCGTTAGCAGCGTGAGTGAAGCACCCGCAAACATCGACACCCAATATGCGAACGAATTTGTCACCACCCAGGAAGATTGAACAGGAGCCCGCCGGATGGACGAGCTAAAGAAATTGATTCGCGAAGTGCCGGATTACCCAAAGCCCGGAATCCTGTTTTACGACCTCACCACCATCTTGAAAGACAAGAAAGGCTTTCACGCACTCGTCGACCGCCTCTGCGACCACTACGAGGGCCACACCATCGACATCGTAGCCGGAATCGAAGCCCGCGGATTTATCTTCGCTCCGGCGTTAGCGTACCGCCTGGGCGCAGGCTTCGTGCCCGTCCGCAAACCCAAGAAACTCCCGGCGAAAACGAGAAGCGTTTCCTACGCGCTCGAATATGGCTCGGACTCCCTCGAACTCCACGAAGACGCGGTAAAGCCTGGCGATCGCGTCATCATTTGCGACGACTTGCTGGCGACAGGCGGCACCGCCTCGGCAACGGTAAAACTCGTCGAGCAACTCGGCGGCAAAGTTGAAGGGCTGGCCTTCGCAGTAGAACTAACCTTCCTCAATGGCCGCGCCAAACTCCCCGGCCTCGATGTCTTCTCCCTAATCCAATACGACAAATAGCGTGTGCGCCAGTGTAGCCGCCCTCCTCGGAGGCGGGGTTTAGACGCAACAAAGTTTCTCCCGCAAGGCCGAAGCGCTGCTCGATCCGTTTGGACTTCATGCAGCTGCCCCCGCCCGTGTAGGTCGCCGCGCCGATCAGCCGCTTTCACTTTCCCCGCCGTTGCCGCAACACCTCAAACAACACCACCCCAGCCGCCACCGAAACATTCAACGATTTCACCGGGCCCACCGTCGGCAACGACACAACAAAATCGCATCTCTTGCGCGTCAACTCGTGCAACCCCTTCCCTTCTCCCCCCAAAACAACCCCCACGGGCGAACTAAAATCCACTTCGGTATAACTCTTCTCCGCTTGCTCATCCAATCCCACCAGCCAGTATCCTGCTTCCTTCAACTCCTCCATCGTCCGCACGAGATTCGTCACCTTCGCCACCGGCAAATGCGCCAAAGCGCCGGCGGAAGCCCGAGCCACGGTGTCCGTCAATCCCGCCGCTCGCCTCTCCGGGATCACCACGCCGTGCGCTCCTGCCGCTAACGCCGTGCGAATCACGGCCCCCAGATTGTGCGGGTCCTCCACGCCATCCAGCAAAACGATCAGCCCCTTTTCCCCGCGCCCGGCTCCGGCGTTCGCCGCCACCAGAATTTCATCGAGCGTTCCAGCCGCCCTCGAGGCCACCAGCCCCACAATCCCTTGGTGATCCTTCGAATCCGCAAGCCGCTCCAGTTGCGATCGATCCTCAAACCGCAACGAAATATTTCGCGCGCGTGCGAGTTGCACAATCTCTTCCACGCGCGTGTCCTGCCTCCCGCGTGCAATCACGATGCGGTCAAACGCGCGCCCCGCCTCCAGCGCCTCGCGCACCGCATGTATCCCCGTCAAGCGGTCCATGGCCACCCTCAGCAACGGTCCTTTCGCCAACCGCAACCGATCCCGTCAACCCCAGCAACGAACTGTCACCAACGTCTACTCCGGCACGATCTAAACGAAGATCGCCACTGCACCGCAGCGCCAACTTGGAGGCCGGAGCGGTTCGCCTAATCCAACGCCGAACAAAACTCAATCATCCTCTGCCGCACGGTCTTCACCGCAAAACCCGCCCCCGCCGCCGCATCCACCAACAAAATCACCCGATCCAAATCTCCCTCCCCAGCCCGCCCAACCAGCGCGAGCCGCAAAGGATGCAACACTTCTCTGCCCCGCAAATCCAAACCTTCTTTTAACGCCGTGACAATTTCCTTGAACCGCTCTACGGTGCAAGGCCCGCCTTCCAAAACCAGCCGCGCTAGTACCCGGATCACATCCCTCGCCGCGTACCGCGTCATCACGACATGCGCCTCCACACTCGCCATCGCCCGCACAGCGTTGTACTCGAACACCAATCGCAGCAGTTCCGCAAATGCCTCGCGCTCGGCCGCCTGCGGCCCAAGCAGAAATGCGGCACGTTCGCACCAAGCACGTTGTTCCGCCGAAAACTCCGAAGACGAAACCCACGCGCGCTCGCGCAATACGTTCTCAACGTCCGCCGCCGTGAACGGATTCGCAATCGCTACGTCAGACTTGGGAGGGGTTTCTTCGACAGCCATGCGTGCGATTCTATCGTACCCGATGCACTTGTAGCGGCCGCCGACCGTTTAGCCCCGATTTCGAAGGAAGGCGGGCGCTTTTCTCAGATACACGAAGCCGCTAGCCGGGTGCTTCTTTCAAAGAATCCCGTGCCTGTTCTCTTTCATCCCTCTCGCCAACAAGACTAGCGCGCCGAAATCGTTGCCACCACATGCGCCGCGATCGCTTCCCCGCGCCCGATCGCGTCTACGCCCTCGTTCGTCTTTGCCTTCAAATGAATCTTTTCCGCTGGCACCCCGAGAGCCCGCCCCAACGCTTCCCGCATCTTCGCAAAATGGGGCCCGAGCTTGGGCTTTTCCGTAATCACCACCGCATCCACGTGCTCAATCACGAATTCCTTCTCGTCTAGCAATTTCCGAGCGTGCTCCAAAAAAATCAAGCTGTTCGCGCCTTTCCACTTCGGATCGGTATCCGGAAAATGCGTCCCGATGTCCCCCAACCCAGCCGCGCCCAGCAACGCATCGCACAACGCGTGCGCCAGGACATCTCCATCGGAATGTCCGACCGGCCCCTTCGCAAAGGGTAACTCGATGCCGCCTACGATCAACTTGCGCCCCTCCGCCAGCCGGTGCAGATCGTATCCAATCCCGCAACGCACGCTCACGTTCTTGCCTCTCGAACCTTGAAGAATCGTTGCTCGCTTGCCGGACGCAGGACTCGACTGTTTGCCTGATGCAACTGCCAGAGCATGAGTCCTACGAACAGAAAGGAGATCAGCAGCAGAACGATCCTGAATTTCGCAGAATTGCTGGAGCCGCTCATTTTGTTGAGCGCTCACGTTCCAGATAAAATCGCGCCAGCTCCATATCCGCCGGCTTGGTGATCTTGATATTGCGCTCGGATCCCAGCACAACATGCACTTCATGCCCGAGCCGTTCCACCAGCCCGGCGTCATCCGACGCGCTCACTCCGTCTGCCTCCGCCCGCGCGTACGCTTCTTTCAGCAATTTCGTCGCAAACACCTGCGGCGTCTGCGCCAGTACCACGCGCTCCCGCGGAATCGTCGCCGTAATCAGTGCCACGTCCTCCGGTAAGCTCGCGCGCTTCACTTCCTTGACGGTGTCCATCGCTGGAATTCCCAGAATCGCCGCGTGGCACCGCCGCGCCTCTTCAATCACTCGTGTAATCTGCTCCCGGGTTACGAACGGCCGCACCGCATCGTGCACCACCACCAGTTCGGTGTCGTCGGGCACTTCCTGCAACGCCCGGGCCACGGAATCCTGCCGCGCATCTCCGCCGCGCACCACGCGCACCGTCTGTTTAAATTTCTCCCCGCGGATTTGCTCTTCCAGCCGCGCGATTCCGTCCCCGCGCGTAGCCACGATAATGTCGGTCACCAGCTCGCTCGAAGCAATTCGGCGCAGGCTCAGCATCACAATGGGCACGCCTTCCAGCTCGAGAAATTGCTTCGGCGTCTCGGCGCCCATGCGTGTGCCCAGACCAGCGGCAGGCAAAATAGCGGTTATCCGGCTCATTTTTATGATTCGTCGAAGACTTGAGAGTGTACATCAAGCCTACGCGGAGGCGAAACGTGGCAGGTATGCCCCAGCCCTCGCGAGCCGCAAACTCACTCTCGTTTACCCTCATGCCGAAGAGCCTGTGTCACCAAACGATCGGGGCGATTTTCCGGGAAAAAAGTTCACCTGCCTCGGTCCCACCACTTCAACACGCGAAGCGCCCGCAGCGTATTCCAGCGGCTCGGCGCGCCGACGCGTTCTAACTCGAAATACGTCTTGCCCTTGTATGTGTGTTGCAGCGGCCAGCAACCGTCCTCGCGCCGGGCGTCGCGCACGATATCGATGGCCTCGGCTAACCGCAGGTCACGGGGCGCATCGACAGCTTGAAAGTAGTCGAGCGCACGCAGTATGTCGTAGTGCCAACGGGGCGGAAACGCGAAGCGAACAAACGCCGGTTTCATGACTTCACCCGTGCGATGAGATCGAAACAGCCGGTGCACCAGCAGGAATTCCTGACCACGCCGCCGAACCGCATGCACGCCTCGCAATTTGCCTCCACGGCGTAGTTCGTAGAAGTGCAAACCCTCCAATACGCTAATAGTCGTATTCACCGACGCGTGCGTCGCACCGTTCGCCCGCTGGCAATTCCACCCACCGTCGGGCATTTGCTGCTCCAGCAGGTGCCCGACAATGGTTTCGAGCCGCGCGTCGTCGTACTCGAAATACGACAAAATGGACAGCACCATGCCCGTCACGCACGTCTCGCTGCGTTTGGTCCACTTCGCCCAGTCTCCGTAGTTGATCCCGCCGTCAGGCTGCAGACCGCCTTCCAACAGCACCTTGCAGGCATTTCGCGCCTGCGCGTTGTCCTCTGGCAAACCAAAATCGCGCAGCAACAACATCGTGTACGTCGTCGAGGTCCACTTTGGCGAGTACAACCCGCCATCCCCCGATTGGCCCGCAGCCCATCTGCCCCCCAGATCCTGCTTCGCAAGCAACCGCGCTCCCCAACCAATCTGCGCGATCTTTCGGCGTTCGCGCTCCACAGTGCGCTCCCCCGCTCCAGCCAAATCCCGCAAAGCTTGCCAACGAATGGAGGGGTCTCCATCCAGGAGCCATTGGATTGTCTGCGCAGTTTCCGCGTTCGACGTCATTTTCGACGCGCACATGGTGCTACTCCGTCGGTAATGCCTGTTCTGCTTCCTCGCCGCATTACGGGCGCCCATCGCGCTCGGCGACCAACTTCATCGCCGGTTCGCTCACGAATACCCTTCGGTGAAACTTCTGGCCCCACGAGATTGGGGCAACATCGCAATACTCGTGCATCGTTTCCCCACCATAAACCGGGTGGAGTTGCTTGCGCAGTGAAGCGCGAGCGTTCGATCAGTTGGCAAGCCTGGACAGGCCGTGGCCAGCTCGGCACCGAGTAGCTTCGCGCGAGCGCCCGTTGCGCATCGGCGAGCTTCGCGTCCTCCACCGCGATTTCATCGGGATGATAATGCTTGAATTCAGAAATCGCGTCGGCATCGCCGCGACGCGTGTCGCGAAGAAGTGCCTTGGCCTGGCGCTTGAGCTGCGCAAGGTTGGGACGTACCGGGCGATGGCGGTTTGCTGAACGAGCGCGGTCGGAGATGCACAAGCCTCCTTTGCAACGGTGCCCGGGACCGCCGCCGTCGGGCGAAAAGGAAGTTCGTGGAAACCAATTTCAGATCACGACCAGGTGGACTCCGTCCTGTCCGCGGACACGAGGCGTCCAGCACGCCGTCTGCGAGGATATCCCCCGCGTACCCGCCAGGTCAACCGTACCCAAATTGAGAGGGCCTCTGTTTCTTCTGATGCGTGGTTGTCCTTTGACTGGACCCACAAGCACCTTGGTCCAATCGCACGCTGTTCACGCTGGCGTTCCGGGAATTGCTCGCACTTCGACGACACCGTGACCCGCGCCTGGGCAACGCGCTGCCCACGAGAGGGCCGCATCCAGACTCGGCACATCGATGATGTAGTAGCCTCCCAGTTGCTCTTTCGACTCCGTGTACGGACCATCCAGTACGTGAGTCTTGCCGTCCGCGATCCGCACGGTGTTCGCCGCCGCGCTAGGCCCCAGGCGGCCATTGCTCTTGAGCACTCCGGCCTTCGCCAGGGCCTCGGTGTACGCCATATAAGCCGCCATCCCTTGTTCCTGCTGGGCTTTGGTGAGCTCGGGCCAACCAGCCTCGTTTACATAGATCATCAGCATGTATTGCATGTAAGCCTCTCCAATAAATGTAGGGGATGAATTCCCCCATTAGTATGACGCTCGAAATCCGATCATTTGGACAGGCAGTGTGCCACATGCGACTCGTCTGCTTCGCTTTCCACGGGATGAATAGGCAAGAGCAGCGATCGCTAAGAAAGCTTTTTGAGATCGGAGGGGATTTGGACGGCTGGCCGGGTTGAGACGCACGCGTCCGAATCTTAGACTCAAAGCTTGTTCAGTAAAACCTGGCTCCTGTGGTTCGTCGGCCGGTGGCCAGGACGGCTCAGTCCGCGTCCGTTTCCGGATAAATCGCTCGTGTCCCGCGATCCAGCGGACTTCTCTCGGTGCCGCGTTCGCTGGTATCGCTCCGGCCGGCGCCAGCCGCTGCCTGGCGCGCCATCGTCCCGGACGACTCCGAGTCCACGCGCCCAAAAATCATCTTTCCCGCCGTGGTCTGATGCACCGAAGTCACCGTGATATCCACGCTCTTGTTAATGAATCTTTTGGCGCCATCGACCACCACCATCGTGCCGTCATCCAGATAGGCGACACCTTGATTCGCTTCCTTCCCTTCACGCAAAATCGACACGCGCATCGGCTCGCCCGGCAACACCACCGGCTTCAGCGCGTTCGCAAGTTGATTCACGTTCAACACGGATAATCCCTGGACCGTCGCCACCTTGTTCAAATTGAAATCGTTCGTGACGATCTTCGCGCCGATATGCCTCGCCAGTTCGATCAATTTATGATCTACGTCGCCTGCTTGTGAAGACGGCGCATTCTCGAGGATGCGCACTTCCACTCGCGGCATCTTTCGGATTCGCTCCAGCACGTCCAGACCTCGCCGGCCGCGCTGCCGCTTCAGTACGTCGCTGGAATCCGCCACCAGCTGTAATTCATGGAGAACGAATTCAGGAACGATCAAGGTGCCGTCGAGAAACTGTGCTTCGCAAATATCCGCGATGCGTCCGTCGATCAGCACGCTGGTATCCAATAACTTCAACGCTTCCTGCAACATCGCCGCTGGCGGCGCCGCGGTCCGCGCAAGGGCTCCTTCGCCGATCCTCTCCAGATGCAAATCCCTGGCTTTCTTTGATCCCACTACCAGCCCGAGATACGCAAAAGCAACGAGCACCGCGCACTCCAGAAAAGATTTTGCGGGCTCGGGCTCGGCGGTGCGCGAAATAATCAGCGTCACCAGCACGGCGGCAAAAAGTCCCAGCACCGCGCCGAACGCGCCCCCCAGCAATCCACCCAGGGCTGCCCACCGCAGCCGCAACTCCGCCAACAAGATAATCGCGGCGGTCAGCACCCCCAGTCCAGCCGACGCCGCGGCTCCAAGGTGAAAAGGTCTCAGCGCGTAGCAAACGGCCGCGGTGCACACCGTCAACAATCCGCGCAAGAACCACGATTCCACGCGAGTTCCCCGGAGGCGTGACTTGCCGGAAGTGCGCGGGCCGGATTCAGATGCAGGGAGAGTGTCGGGACAAGTTGAGGAAACCGCGCGACGTTCGACTCCAGAATACGCTCGGCTCATTCGACCTCACAGGACTTGCGCAATCACTGCAAAATCGGTGCAGCCTTCCCGCAGAGCGTGGGATCTAGGGCCGATGCGGGATAGAATCTCTAGTTACGTTCCGGAGCCGTATATACTCTATCGGCCGAGTAACGTCAAGGATCGAGTGACGCCGACGATGGAGGGGCGCCAAGGCGAACTGACATCAAGGCCTGGGCAACAGGCTCCTGAGATGGGATGCAACGGAAGGAGAAACGGACGCGGCGGGGATGGCCGCTGGCCGCGGCCGTAGTCTCGAAAACGAAGTCCGGTCTCCGGCGACCGGACTTGCTCGATCTCCTCCGATGCGCACGCCTTTTCAAGGTGTCGATCCCTGACGTACAGCGGGACAAAGAGTGCCGCGCGCGAACGCTAGTTTTTGGTTCGATTGAGGAAACGTTCTCAGACCGACTCAGGAAACGTAGAAGCGCGGGACGCGTGCGCTAACCGCACAGAGCAGGTCGGAGGTCACGGTACCAATGCTGCGGGCCACCTGGTTGGCGGGATGGATGTGTTCGCCATCGACGCCGTAGATGGTGACGACTTCGCCGATTTCCGCGCCCGGAACTTCGGTGACGTCGATCATGGTCACATCCATCGATACAATGCCTACGATCGGCGCGAGCTTGCCGCGCACCAGGACACACCCGCGGCCGCCCAACGACCGATGCACGCCGTCACCGTACCCGGCTGCGAGAACACCGATCACCGAGGGACGCTCGGTCACAAATTTTGCGCCGTATCCGACCCCGGCACCTGCCGGAACGCGCCGCAGGCTGATGACGCGGGTGCGCAAGCTCATAACCGGCTTGAGCGGCAACTTGCGCTCGGATTCGGCGCGCATTTCCGAGGGGTCGTAGCCGGGGTGATAGCCGTACAAAATCACGCCGGGTCGAACCATGTCGGCCCAGGTTTCGGGTCGCGCGGCAATAGCCGCGCTGTTCGCCAAGTGCACAATTCCGGGATCGACGCCGAGCGCGCGCAAGCGTTCCAGAGCCACGAAGAAATGCTCTTCCTGCTCGCGGGTCTGTTCTCCTTGTACCGACGGCGTGAACGCTTCCGATGACGCGAAGTGTGTCAGCACTCCGCCCAGCTGTAGATGGCTGCATTTCGCAAGCTGTCCCGCAAAACAATCCACGTCGGTCGGCGAGATGCCCAGCCGATTCATACCCGTGTCCATCTTCAGATGAAATGAAAAGGGGTCGCGTTTGGATCGCTTGGAGGCCACGCGATTCAGGGCGGCAAGCTGGTCGCACCGGTGCACGACCGGCGTGAGATCGTGCTTCAGGAGATTTTCCTCTTCACCGGGCCAAAAACTGGTGAGCACCAGAATCGGCTTTTGCACGCCAGCCTTGCGAAGCTCGATCCCTTCCGAAGCGGAGGTCACGCCGAACCAGTCCGATCCGGCTTTCTCCAGAATTCTGGCGACTTGCGGCCCACCATGTCCGTAGCCGTTGCCCTTGACGATGGACAACACGAGCCGTGGAGTTTTGCGCTGCTCGTCCGCCGGATTGACGAAGTCGCGGATCGCGTGGAGGTTGTGCGTCAAAGCCGAAGCCGAAACTTCGGCCCAAACCGGGCGGCCTTCCATCCTGGGTGTCTTCGTCACTTTCACCGGATCTTTTGCCGGATGGGTGCGGGGCGGTGCTTTCCTAGCTATGGTCTGCGTGTGTGCCATGGTCTTTCCCGAAGAGAAAATAGTGTACGACATCTGCGCGGCAGGGGCCGATTCACCGCGCGGATGCCGCGTGAAAGACAACAGTGCGAAACAAAGCAATCGAAGCGCCTCCTTGCCGGGATTTGAAGTCTGCGGCCGCGAACCGCGTAAGTCGTTGAGCGCACGAGCGTCCGCGGAGGCGCGAGATTGCGGAGCTTGCTGCAGAGCCGTATGGGTAGTGTCCCTGCTGGCACAGGCTGACACCGAAGAGCCACAGCGCAGCGTCGGACGCGGCACGGGCGTGGTGACGTAAAGAGGTCAGGAAGTAAAGGTTTGGAGCTTGCTTCGGCCGCGTCGGGCTGGTTCGTTCCGGTATGGCAATTCCCCCCGGCATTCTGTATGACTTTCATTGTAAAGGGCTTGCGGGAAAAGTAGTTTGTAAGTATTTGAAAATAGACGGCCGATATGAACCGTATCCGGACCGAGCAACAAGGAGCGGTCGGTCGCAAACCCATGACCCTCCGTTGTTTTTGCAAGAGGCTGCAGGCATTTGATTCCGTTGGGCGTACTTTCGCGGACACAATGGTGATGAGAATCTGCAAGCAGCAGAAACCTAAACGGTTGCAGAAAATGGTTTGTGGGAGTGTTCCGGGCTACCACGCCGCGTAGTTCCATATAAGGTTATGCTATGTCAAGGGTAAACCTTGGAGACAACGCAGCGATTCGAAATTAGAATACAGAAAATCCGGGAGAGGGTCTGCGGGGATTCGCTGTTTGATTCGCTTGGGTGGCGATAGTTCCTGATGTACGACCATTCCCGCTGTATGATGCAATATATCTGCAGGGGCTTTGGGACCCTAACCAGACGCGATGGGACAGACTTACTACGAAATATTGGGCGTAGCGGAAAACGCGACCGCGGCAGAGATCGAAGCAGCGTTCAAGGCCAAGGCCAGGGAAGTCCATCCGGATACCGTTCCCGCCGAGAATACCTACCTGCGGAAGGTCGCGGCCGAGGCGTTTAAGGATTTGTCCGAAGCAAAGGCGGTCCTGCTCGATACTGATCGGCGGCAGAAATACGATGCAGGTCTTGTCTATGCGCGAGGTACGGAACAAACTCACGAGGCTCCTGCTGGAGTGGGGCCGCAGTCACACGGTTCAGCGCAATCCCGGGAGTCGACAAATTCGCGGACTTCGGGTCGGTCCGAAAGAAGTTCACGTTCACGAACGAGGCGGGCTGGCAGCCAGACGGCGTCGGGAGTGCCGCTGCGAGCGCGTCGAAGAAGCACTCAGCTTCCTGACATCAAGAATTTGAACAGCTTTCTGTTCATGATCCTGGGCGTCGCGACCATTTTCTTCTTGGTGGTGCTGGTGTGGAGCGGCAGAGTGCCACCATTGTGGTTGGCGATTGTAACGGCATCGCTGGGGATCTTGTCATTCATGAATGGGATGCGGCCCAACGCATCGACGATCAGCAGCGGGCGAACGGCGCTGATCCTCAGCGCGATTCTGGTGGTAATCGCTCTCGCTTCGCTGTGGCTGCTTTCGCCCTCGTATCTGGAGATCGCCCTAGCGCGGCGTGCGGAGAACGCAGCTTCTCGCTTGTATAAGCCGAAGACGGCTCCGCGACCAGCCGCTTCGCACATCGCCGCAGACGGTCCGACAGTGGCGGTGGTTGACGAGAGTGGAGAAGATGCGGCGTTGCCGACGAAGATTTGGACGAACCTGAAGGACGGGCAGAATTATCGAACTCGTACGAACGGCGATGCAGTGTTCCTAGAAGCGATCGAGAACGGCTCAAAAAGCGTCGGCGAAATAACCAAATGCGAATTTCATCGCGCGGCCGGCGGCGCTCCCAGTTGGGTTGGCATTTGTTTGGAGCCAGGGTCGTCGGGCGAGACCTCGCGCAAATCGATGGCTACGCTCAGCCAGTTTTCCGATTCGCGCATCGAGGGGAGCACCGGGGATATTCCGGTGTTCGTGATGACGCCGGTCGATACGGTGACCATGGGAGCACCCCCGACGCAGGTTTCGCCACAGGTTGCGCCGCAAGTTGGACCGGCGGCTGAGGGCGAGATCGCCGCGGAACCGGATTTGTCCGGACTGCGCGACGCCGATCGGCAGGCGATTGAAGCCGTTTGCGCGTCCGACAAGATGACGCAGGGACCATCTGCGTATAACGAATGCCTTCGAAAGCAGGTCGATGCCCTGAAGAGAGCACCGCGGCCGCGGGGTCTCGCGGGATTGAGCACCGCAGATCGGGACGCGGTGGAATTTGCGTGCACGACGGCGAAATTGATGCAGGGCCCAGCGGCCTATCACCGCTGTTTAGCGCAGCAGATGGCCAGTGTGAAAAAGAAGAAGCCGTAGGCTCGCCAGAGCTCACCTTTGCAAAAACCGCAAGGTTGATCGGATAAGGGAGAAGGCTCTATTGCGCGCGGATTCCGCGGGAATACAATTTAAGCGGATATCGGCGGTTGGGCAGAAAACGGAAGTTGAGGTGTTGGGAAATTCAAACCAACGCCCCAAGCGCAGAAGCAAGCGCCTGGGGCCCTGATTGCGAATCAGCGAGTAGCGGGTTCGTGGATTATTGCGCGGTTCGGGCTGTGTGGACCGATCCGACCAGAATCGGCCACTACTTGAAGCGGGTTCCGGTGGCGATGGCGCAACCGTTTAGATAGACGTTTGGAGTGGGGGTGGCATTGTCGGCGAACTCGATGGTGGCTTCGCTTGTGAATTCGTCGGGATCGTTCTCGAAGGTGATGGTCTGCGAGATGGTTTGCGTGCCGGTCTTAAACGGCGGAACCATCGGGGGATTTCCAGGGGTGCCGAAGTGGATGAAGGCGATGCTCTTGGCGAGATAGGTATGGTGGCCGTCGTGGCTCCAGATGCCGAGGCCGGGTCCGCGCTGACCGATGGCGAAACCGGGGTTGTTGGTATCCTCGACCATGGTGCCGTCTCCGGCGAAGGCAAGAACGGATGGGAACGCCGGTCCTTTCGGCGCTTTCGTATTGCAGTCGATCTGAGTAACTTTGACACTCCAAGTTCCTTCTACAGTTTTGCCGTTGAAACGGTCGTTGTCCCAAGCAGCGGGTGACTTTGCTCTGGCGCTGGTGTTCCATTCGGCGACGAAAATAGCCGCGCCTGTCAGTCCAAGCAAGCAGGTGAGGCGTAACAGCTTCCAAACGTTGGCATTCATGTTTCGATCTCTCCTTGTACGTACGGAAAACTCTTTCGCAATTTGGGTGCAGGGCATCCCGGGCATATACTCTTGCCGACGCCAGCCGAAAGTCCTTAGGCTGGGCCTGAAGATTTCTGAAAAGTTCTGAACCTCGCAGGTTCCCGGCTATGAGCAGCGCCGACCTTCACATTTATAAATTCGGGGAGTTTCGCATCGAAGCGACGAAAAGGATGCTGCTGCGCGACGGCGGACCTGTGCCTCTGACGCCTAAAGTCTTCGATACGCTGCTGCATCTGGTGCAACGTCACGGAGATACCGTAGACAAAGAGGAGTTGATGCGCGCGGTGTGGCCGGACACCATTGTGGAGGAGAACAATCTGAGCCAGAACGTCTCCGCTTTGCGGCGGGCAATGGGAGAGCGGCGCGGAGAGAGCCGCTACATCCTAACGGTGCCGGGGAAGGGCTACCGCTTCATCGCGAGCGTCGAGGTGATCGAGGGAGCGGTGGCCGGAACGCCGCGAGCCACCATTGCGGTGCTGCCATTTGAGAACTTGAGCGCGGATGCCGAACGAGAATATTTTGGCGATGGACTGACAGAAGAGACGATTGCCGCAGTGGGGCAGATCGACCCGGAGTATTTGAGCGTGATTGGACGCACGTCGGTAATGGCCTACAAACGAACCAATAAGACTGCGGGAGAGATCGGACGGGAATTAAATGCTTCGTACCTGATCGAAGGATCTTTGCGCGCGGAAGGCGGACGGCTGCGGATCATGTCGCGGCTCATTCGCGTGCGCGATCAGGTGCAGGTGTGGTCGGCGTCGCACGATGGCCAGCCGGGAAGCATGCTGACGTTTCAGCGCGAACTGAGCGCGGCCATTGCCGAGCAGGTACGGCTGCGACTTTCGCCGGAACGGATGGACGCGTTGGGGCGGCGGCAAACACAAAACGCGCAGGCTTACGATTTGTACCTGCGGGGGCGGTACCTGTGGCACCAGCTCTCGCCCGCGACGACGCGGAGGGCCGCGGAGCACTACATGCGTGCCACGGAGTTGGATCCGGATTACGCGCTCGCGTGGTCAGGGCTTGCCGATGGGTTTTCGGCGAGCCCCATCAACGGCGATGCGTCTCCGCTCGCGGTTTGGCCGCGGGCACGCGAGGCGGTAATGCAGGCGCTACGCGCCGAGCCGAACCTGGCGGAGGTACAGGGTTCGCTGGGATTCATGAGGTTCTGGCTGGATTGGGATTGGCGAGGCGCGGAAGAGGCATTCCGTAAGGCCATTGAACTCGACCCGAATTATCCCTTGCCGCACCGGATGCTGGGAATCCTGTTTTCGTACCTGGGCCGCCGCGAAGAGGCCAAGAAGGCGATTGGCAGGGCCCGGGAACTTGATCCGCTGCTGGCGGTTCATCATGCGCTTTCCGCGCAGGTGGCATTTTTTGGCCGGGACTACGACGCCGCACAGCGATTCGCTCGACAGGCGATCGCTATCGATCCGGAGTTTTGGGTGGGCCATATGCAGCTGGCGCAAGCGCTGGCGGAGACGAACGAGACCGATGCGGCGTTCGACTCGTTGGAGAACGCGGAACGGACGTCGGGTGGAAACAGCAAAGTGCTCGGCTTGCGCGGGTATTTGTTTGGGAGGCTTGGCCGCGTGGATGGGGCTCAGGAAGTGATGAAGACGTTGGAAGCGATTTCGCGAGAACGCTACGTGCCGCCGTACGCGATGGCGCTGGTTCACGCGGGGCTGGGGGAAAACCGCGAGGCGCTAGGCTGGCTGGAGCGAGGACTTGAGGCGCACGACGTGCATTTGACGTTCTTGCCAGCGGATGCGAAGTGGGACCGGTTACGTGGGGATGCGGGGTTTAGCGATTTGGTGGCGCGGTGCCGTTTCGAGATCTGATTGTGTTTAGCGCGAGTTAGCAAGTGTCCGCTCTACAAGTCGTCGGGGCCGAGATTGCTGAAGGCGTCGGGGGCCGCTTCCTCGAAACGCGTGAGGCGGCTGCGGAAGACAAATTTTACGTTTTCTGTGGGGCCGTTCCGTTGCTTGGCAATGCGGAGTTCGGTTTCCTCGCGTTCTTCGGGAGTGGCGCCGGCTTTGAAGAAGTTGGGGCGGTAGATGAACATGACGACGTCGGCGTCCTGCTCGATGGCGCCGGATTCGCGGAGGTCGGAGAGTTGCGGGCCGCGTTCGTCGCGTTCCGGGGCGCGAGTTAGCTGGCTTAGGACCAAGACGGGTATTTGGAGTTCCTTGGCCAGGCCTTTGAGGCCGCGGGAGATGCTGGAGACTTCTTCCTGGCGGTTGCCGAAGCGGCCGCGGGCGGTAATCAATTGCAGATAATCAACAATGAGCAACGACAAACCTTTGTCACGTTTCAGGCGGCGGGCCTTTGCGCCGATTTCGAGGACGCTGATGGAGCCGGCGTCGTCGATCCAAATGGGGGCGGAGGCGATGGTCCCGAGGGCTTCGGTCATGCGGCGCCAGTCTTCGCGGCTGAGGTGGCCAGTGCGGAATTTGTGCGCGTCGATCTGAGCGACGGAGGCTACCAAGCGCTGCAGCAAAGACTCCTTGGACATTTCCAAGCTGAAGACGGCGACCGGTTGGCCCGCGCGGATACCGATATTTTCGGCGAGGTTGAGCGCGAGAGCGGTTTTTCCCTGCGATGGTCGCGCGGCGAGGATCAGCAGCTCCGACGGTTGCAGCCCGGAAGTGAGTTTGTCGAGCTCGGTGTAGCCGGTGGGGATGCCGGTGATGCTCTTGCCTTCGCGGAATATTTTTTCCAGGCGCTCGAAATTATCGCGGACGATGTCTTTGATGGGGATGAGGCCGATCTTCACGCGATCTTCGGCAAGCGCGAAGATGGAGGACTCGGCATTGTCGAGCACAGCGTCGGCGCCATCCTCACCTTCGAACGCGCGCTGCTGGATATTGTGCGTGGCGTGGATCAGGTTGCGCAGGAGCGCTTTTTCCTTGACGATGCGCGCGTAGTGCTCGATGTTGGAGACCTTCGGCATGCCGTCGGCAAGCGAGGCGAGATAGGGCGCGCCGCCTGCGGATTCCAGCTCGCCGTGGCGGTGCAGCTCTTCGGTGAGGGTGATCAGGTCGATGGCCTGCTGCGCTTCGCTGAGCGCAATCATTTTGAGGAACACGCGGCGGTGCTGGTCGAGGAAGAAATCCTCGGGGCGCAGGTTTTCGATGGCGGCGTTAAGGGCGTTATTGTCGAGCAGAACGGCGCCGAGGACGGAGCGCTCAGCATCAAGATTATTGGGTAGCGGGCGTTCGAGAGTGGATTCAGCAGGCATGGGGACTCTGCAATATTTCGCTTTCTGTTCGCCTAGGCTAACACGCCCTATGCGCGCGGTTCAAGCGTCCAGATTTTTACTGCGTCGGGAGAGATTTTCCTGGGGCCTCGACCGTTCCCTTTAACCCTGAGTGAAAGACTGGTGAGCGCATTGTGCGCGGAAGGTACGCGAGCGTCAACAGAAGTGTTTGTGCATCGCTGTGCATCGCTGCGGAAAACTCTGCAAAACTTTTTTGCGAGAAATGTTTTGCGTGTTTTTTTCGCCATCGACGACGATGGATTCGAGACTAAGTGATTCGCGCTTCGACGCTTGGTTGTGCGTTCGGTGAATCTAAACCCCGCCGTCTGAAGGCGGCGGCTACGGGTGTTCGTTGCACCTAACGTGCATCGCTCTAAAGAGTGGCACCCACAAAGGAAAGAGGCGCGATCGCTCGCACCTAAAACGCTGCGTCGAAGTGAAAGCAGGCGGCCGCCTGTGCCACCGGCTACGATTCTTTTTCGACGAAGACTTTTATTTCGGCGATGACGTCGCGGAAGACTTTGATCTTGACGGGATATTCGCCAAGGGCTTTGAAGGGTTCCGCCAATTGAACCTGGCGCTTGTCGATCTTAAAGCCTTGGGCTTCGAGAGCGCCGGCGATATCGCCGGAGTTGACCGAGCCGAAGAGCTGATCATTCTCGCCGGTCTTGCGCGTGAAGCGAACTTCGGTGCCGTTCAGCGCGGCGGCTTGCTTTTGCGCGGCGTCCATCTCGGTGGCGGTTTTCTTCGCCAGCGAAGTACGGATGCGCTCGAGCGCTTTCATATTGCCGGTGGTGGCTTCAATGGCCAGCTTGTGCGGCAGCAAGAAATTACGGGCATAGCCCGGCTTGACGGTGACGACGTCGCCGCGGTGACCCAGCTTTTCGATATCTTCCTGAAGGATTACTTTTTGCATTGCGTTTCCCTTTGCTCCTGTTTCGATTCCGTGTCCGAGCTCCTACGCGGGCCTCGGCGGCTAAAGCCGGGCCCGCCGATTGCGCGAGCCGGGCCAAAGCCGGGCTCCTACATGATCAAGCCTTCGGCGCTTCAGCTTGTGGCGCGGCCTGTGACGGCGCGGCCGCGGGCGCAGGTGCCGGTGCCGGTGTGGCGGACGCATGCGTGCCCGCAGGAGGGGCTACACGCGGGGCGTGCGTTCCGGCGGCACTGCCGGCGAAGGGAAGCAGCGCGATGTTGCGCGCGCGCTTGATGGCTTCGCCAAGCCAGCGCTGGTGACGCGAGCAGACGCCGGTCATGCGGCGCGGTAGAATCTTGCCACGCTCCTGAACGAACTGTGACAGGATGTCGGCGCGCTTGTAGTCGATGAAGTCCATCTTCTCGACACAAAACTTGCAAACTTTCTTTTTGCGGAAGTATTGGCGCTTGCCGCGGCGCGGGCCGCCCGGTCCACCGGGACCACCGCCCGGACCGCCTTCGCGTCGTGGCCCGCCGTGCCCGCCACCGGGGCCAGCATGCCCCCCGCCTGGACCGTGTCCGCCACCTCGGGGACCGCTGGGTCCGGATGATTGCTTTTGTTCTTCTGCCATAACTGCCTGCCTTTCGGAGTGCTGCTATCGATCGTTTGGTTCTTCAGGACTAAAGCCCGTTCGTTCGGCGACTTTTCGTCGGGGCTGAAGCCCCGACCTCCTGGAGAAAAATCTGTACTACGGAAAAATGCAAACCGCTAAAGTCCAAACCACCCGGCCGCTACCTAGCTCGTCGGGGCCGGTTCTGGTGCCGCGGCTGGCGGTGGCGGCGGTGGTGGCGGAGCCGACTGCGGCGCTGGCGTGCGGCGTGGACGGCGCGCAGCTCGTATTTCTCGCTTGTGCACGTATTTCTTCTGGCGCTTGAGGTCTTCGTCCAGGCGTACGGTCAGATACTTGATGACCACGTCTTGCACGCGTAGGCGGCGTTCGAGTTCGGCGATCAGGTCGGCGTGGCTGGTGCGGATCTGCTGGTAGACGTACATACCCTCGCGGTGCTTCGCGACGCGATAGGCGAGCTTGCGCGTACCCCAGTGCTCGGTCTTCTCGATCTTCCCGCCCTTTTCGGCGCAGGTGTGCTCAATGCCAGAGATTACCTTCTTGATTTCGTCTTCCGGCGTGGCCGGACGGGCGATGAAAATCAGATCGTATAGACGTTCTTCCATGATTGCCTCTTTCCTTCTCTGCCAGGCGCGGGGCCCGGTAAATTCATAACTGCGGAAATCGTTCACGCCCTCCAGGGCTGGGCAGCATCTCCATCTAAACGCCGCCCTCCTCACAGGGCGGTTTGCCGCGGTTATACTTGTTCATCGCGGCGTCGAGTCCTTGACTCAAAATCAGCTCCACCGCGTCGCCAGCATCACCGATCATTTCACTGGCTACTTCCAGTTCTGCTTTGCGCATTGGGCGCAGAACATATTCTTTGCGGTTGCTGACCGGATGATCGGCCCCACAACCCAACCGGAGGCGCGCAAATTGCTGCGTGCCGACCGAACTGATTACAGACTTCGCGCCGTTGTGGCTCCCGGCGCTGCCGTCCGGGTGAATCCGAATCGTGCCCAGAGGCAATTGCACTTCATCCCACATCACGAGCAAATCACGCACTTCTAATGCGTACCTGGCTAGCAGCTCTCGGACGGAGACGCCGCTCAAGTTCATGTACGTTTGCGGCTTTGCCAGCACGACGTCTTTCCCGGCAATTTTCCCGCGGCCCACCAGCGCTTTCCCTTCCGGCCGCTCGACGCGAATCGAATTGCGATTCGCCAGTTCGTCCACCGCCATAAAACCCAGGTTGTGCGGCGTCCACTGATACTCCGGGTCTGGATTCCCAAGCCCCACGATGAGCCGCATACGTTTCTATCTTCCGGCGTTCGAATCCGCTGGCCGCTAACAACCCGCCCAGCTGGGGCGCAGCATGCTGCTCCCCTACTTCTTTTTGTCTTTGTCGCTTTTCTCGGCCTTGCCCTTGGCTTCGCCCTCGGCACCTTCTTCGCCTTCTTCTTCCTTCTTGCCCTTCTTGATGACTTCGGGCTCGGCAGGTGTTGCTGCCTCGGCTGCCACGGCTTCGGCGGGCTTCTCTTCTTCGACCTTTAGCGCGACCACGTGCGCGATAACGCGATCTTTGTCAGTGATCAGCTTTATCTTGCTCGTATCGAACTGAAGATCGCCGGCGCGGAGTGCCTGGTTCAACGCCAGACCACTGATGTCGGCCTTGAATTCCGTGGGAATGTCCGCGGGCAAAACTTCGACTTCGACTTCGCGGGTGACCATTTCGAAGACGCCGCCTTCCACTTTAACGCCGGAGGGTTCGCCGAAAGTGTGTACGGGAACTCTCACGCGCATGCGGACGTCCATGGCGATACGGAGAAGGTCGACGTGGAGCAGTCGGCCGGTAATAGGATCGACGAGCCAATCTTTCAGGATTGCGGGTTCGTGCTTTCCGCCCAGGTCTACCTGGAAGAGGGTGTTGTGGCCGCTTTCCGAACGCAGGATTGCGCCGACCTGCTTGGCGTTTAACGATAGCGTGATGGCTTCGCCTTTGCCGCCGTACAGGACGGCCGGAACCTTGCCGGTTAGGCGGAGCCTTCGGGCTTCGTTTTTGCCGCGGGTGGCGCGGGGTGCTCCTTCAACGACAATCTTTTCTTGAGCCATACTCTCTTCCCTTCATTACGATCTTGCCTGGGGCCCGCTAACGCGCGCCCCTACATTGCGATTTCCTGTTGCGTAGACGAGTCTAACGACCCGCCACCCCATCGCAAATCCTGCCGCGCTCCCATCATCCGGGCCACAGACCCTTAGTCCCTCAGGGTGGACAACCGTGTCGGGGCTACCTAAATGAACAGCTCGCTAATCGACGTTTCTTCGTGGATCGAGCGAATGCCGCGAGCCAACAAATCCGCGACGCTCAAAACCTTGATCTTGCCCATCTTCTTCGCGGCTTCGGACATCGGTACCGAGTCCGTCGCGACGACTTCCTCAATCTGCGACTTCGCAATGCGCTCGATGGCCGGTCCCGAGAGCACCGCATGGGTGCAAGCCGCGTACACGTGCAGGGCGCCTTCGCGAATCAACGCCTCCGCGGTCTTCACTAGCGTGCCTGCAGTGTCGATAATGTCATCGACAATCAGCGCGGTACGCCCGCGAACGTCTCCGATCAGGTTCATCACTTCGCTGACGTCCACATCGACGCGGCGCTTGTCGACGATGGCCAGGGGCGCGTCCATTCTCTTCGCAAAAAAGCGTGCGCGCTCCACACCACCAGCGTCCGGCGAAACTACAGTCACATTCGGCAGCTTCAAGCCTTTAAAATATTCGACCAGCACCGGCGAGCCGAACAAATGATCGACCGGCACGTCGAAGTAACCTTGAATCTGCGGCGCGTGCAAATCCAGAGTCAGGGCGCGGCTCGCACCTGCAGTCTCCAGCAAGTCCGCCACGAGCTTCGCTGAGATCGGAACACGCGGCTTGTCTTTGCGATCCTGCCGCGCATAGCAGTAATACGGCAGCACTGCGGTGATACGCCAAGCCGACGCTCGCTTGAATGCGTCGATCATCAACAGCAATTCAAGCAGGTGGTTGTCCACCGGGTAACAGCACGGCTGCACCACGAAAACATCGGCGCCGCGCACGTTCTCGAGAATCTGAAGATAAATCTCGCCATCACTGAAACGCCCCAGCTTCATCTTGCCAAGCGTGGTGTCCAGGTGCTTGCAGATATTCTCTGCCAGCGGCAGATTTGCCGTGCCGGAGAAAATCTTAAAACGATCGTCGTTCACGAAGTCGTGGCTCCACGCCTTTGATCATCGTTCCATCAAGGCGGCGGCAATTTATCTTCGGCCGGGGAAAACCAGTTAGCACACGAGGACGCTGAGAGGGATCGAACAAAAACGACACGCGCAGCCTAAAGCGCAGTCTGAACCAGACGCTTGTAGCGATCGCGCGAAATTGTCTCGCAAACGAAGGTCTGGTCGCTCGGAAACCCAACAGCGGCTCGGCGCGCCAACGCTGGGCTCGGGAAAACTCCAAACACCGCCGAACCGCTACCCGCCAGCATGGCCTCTGTCGCTCCTGCTCGAAGCAAATCCCTCTTGAGTGTTGCGAGGGAAGGGTGACGCCGGAAAACAGGCCGCTCAAAATCGTTCGATAGCCCGCTTACCTGCGCGCTCCAGCACAGAGCACAGAACCCCCAAAGTTTAGAGTCACCGGGCGATTTTGTCAATTGCCGCGGCCGCGTTAGCGCCAGCGAAGGGGCCTGCACCCAACGAAATGCCTCCGGCGTCGGCACGTGGATATTGCGCGGCGCGACCACCAGAATCGAGTGTTTTGGGACATCTTCAAGAGGATAGAGTTCGTCCCCCTTATTGACTCCCAGTGCCCGCCCGCCAAATAAGAAAAAGGGCACGTCCGCGCCCAAGGAAACCGCAATCTCGATCAGCCGCTCCAACTTGAGTTTCTTTCCGGTCATTCGTAAGTAACCCAGAAGGGCGGCCGCAGCGTCGCTCGACCCGCCTCCCAGCCCCCCGCCGGCTGGTATGGTCTTGTGGAGGTCGATCTCTACGCCACCGCGAATCTTCAATTCGCGGCTCAGTGCATCAACGGCGCGGTAGACGAGATTCTTTGTGACTGGCTCCCGGGAAAGCCTTTCATTGCCATGAATGGTGAGCGATATTCCCGGCTTCCGGGAGCTTCGCAATCGCAATTTGTCGTGCAGGGAAATGGTTTGAAAAATGGTGCGGAGTTCGTGATACCCGTCGCCGCGCTTGCCAAGGATGTCCAACCGCAGATTGATTTTCGCGAACGCTGGGATTCGGACTTCGCGCATGCAGCCTATTGGTGCTTGGCATCTTGGGGCACGGACTTCTGCGCCACGCGATGTTTCGTCTGGCCGACTTTCTTCTCGATCTCGGCGATCTTGTCGGTCTCGACATCGGCGGGCAACGAGCGACGCCACTCCGAGAGCGACTTCTCCCACTCCGCGGCGGCCAGTTCCGTGCGTCCCAGCTTGGCGTACACGTCGCCAAGGTGCGCGTGGATGTTGGGATCGTGCGCCTCGCGCTCCACCGCCTTGCGCAAGGTGGCTTCGGCCTCGGTGAGTTTGTTCTGCTTGTAGTAGGTCCAACCGAGACTGTCGAGATACGCGCCATTGAAAGGCTGTGCTTTCAGCGCGCGGCCAATGAGAACTTCCGCTTCATCGAGCCGCTGGCCCAGATCGGCGAGCATATAACCATAGTAGTTGAGCGCTTCGCTATCGTCGGGATCGATGGCCAGAGCTTTCTTGAATTGCTCTTCCGCGCGATCGAAAAATTTCTGGTGCTCGTAAATGGCGCCCAGCAGGAACCACACCCGTTCGTTGTCGCGGGGCTGCCCAGGCGCCGCTTCCGCCAGATGCGCGGTGTCTTCTGCTTCCTTGTAATGCTTGCTGCGGAGATATACCTCCGAGATAACCAGGTAGGTTTGGCGGTCGCCTTCGGTGCTGTTCAGCTGCGCCTTCAAAATCTTTACGGCCTCGTCAATTTGGCCATTTTCGCCGAGCAGCAAGGCTTCCTGCGATTGGATCGCCGGATCTTTCGGATATTTCACCAGCGCGTCTTTCCCCACCTGCAGGGCGCGTGGTAAATCCCGAGCCTCGCGGTAGGTATCCATCAACAAGATGCGCGCTCGGCGATCTTCTTCGTCGCCGAGATGACCCAACTCCTCGTAGGTATAGGCTGCAGCCTGGTAACTTTGCCGGTCGCGATAAAGTTGTCCCAGTTGTTCATAAAGAACCGCCAACGACCTGCGCCTCGACGGCAATACCGCCGATTGCCCTTTAACACCCGAGATCGCGTCTGAAAGCACGCGAATCGCGTCTTCGTAGCGTCCCTGCGCCTGGTACAACATCGCTTCGTTGTACATCACTTCGAGGCTTCCCGGCGCATACTGGCGCGCTTTCAGCAGACTTTGTTCCGCGTGGTCGAGCTGGTGCATCTCGCGGTAAATCTGCGCGGTGCGCAGATAAACGTCCGCGTCGTCGGGCATCAAATCGGCAAGCTTTTGATAGACGACGAGCGCTTCGGGATATTTTTCCTCCGCCAGTAACGTCTGCCCAAGACCGCGCAAGTGGCTAAGTTCGGACGGGTCGAGATCGGAAGCCTTGCGATATGCCTGCTCCGCTTTGGGAAGATCCTTGGTTTGCGTGTACGCATCGCCGAGAAGATCGAGCAGCACCGGCGAGGGCGTGCGGCTGGTCATTCCTTCCAACAGTGCCACAGCTTCCGGAGATTTGCCCTCGTCCAGCAACAGCTGGGTGAGTTGCTCAATCGCCGCTTCGTCGTCGGGCTCGTTCTTCAGAATGCCGCGCAGAACTTCTCCGGCCTTGTCATGCTCGTTGCGCAAGCGGTACAACCGAGCGAGCCATAGAGCGGATTCCGTGTCACTCGGTTCCAGGCGATAAATTTCTTTGTATTGCTCGATGGCACGCGCGGCGATTTCCGATTGACCGCCGTTGGCGTTCAAGTCGCCGAGGGTGCGGAGATAGATGCGCGCCAACAAGCGGCGGGTGGGCACGTCGTTGGGTTCACGTTTGAGAATTTCCTGCGCTTCGGCAACCGCATCGTGTACGCGCTGCGCTTTCCAGTACATCTCGGCAAGCCGCTCGCCGATCACCGGAGACTTGGGATCGAGCGCGTAAGCCTTTTTGTAAAAGTCGATGGCTTGCGTTGCATATTCGGCTTTGCTGGTGTTCTCGTACTGCTGCTCGTAGACGTGCCCCATCGTAAAGTCGTAGTAGGCATCGGCGCGATCCGAGGGCTTGGCCGCGGCACTGTCCGGCGCCAGCGTAATGCCGGACGCGGACGATGGGGCCGCTTCCGGGCTCTGCTGGTCGGCTGCCGGGTCCCCCTTTGCGGGTTGCGCCGCAGGTTGTTGCGCCCGGGCGCAGAACCCGCCCAACGCGGTAAAGAGGGTTGCGGCCACGGCCAGTCTACGAAAGTTCATAAATACCCCGAAACTAAAAGTATCCCATGCGACCCAGAGGGGGTCAAAAGGCAAAATCCCAGCATTTCCACAGGTTAGAAATGCCTCTCCATAGGATGCTGGAACCGGGAGAAGCGTTGAAAATCACTCCAAAAGGCTTTCGAGCAGGGGTTGCGGTCGGGAAAAATATAACCGTGTCGCGTATGGAGACTAGCGACTCCGTAGCGGGGAGCTTAGCTTGCCATCTTTAGATTTCGACACAGCGATTTCGATCCTGACACCCCTCGGCCGGCCTCAGTCGCCAGGCCGATGCACTTTCGTATGTTTGCGGTCCGCGAGGGGGTCGACGAGCCGGAAGGTATGCTCTCCAGCGCTTGGGTTGAACTTGTACAAGAGCACGGCATCGGCCGCGCGATCTTCCCGCGCGAGCTCCAGCTCCGGGTTGCTGAGAATCACTTCACCTTTGTTGCTGATACGCAACTCCGTTCCTACTTGCAGCACGATCTTCATTTCGCCGTTCGTTGTGGCCATCGTTAGACCTCGCGCGCCGATCGTTCAAACGTTCTTGGCGTCGCAGGCTTGGATGCGGCACGGCGGCGGAATGACGCATGACAGAAACGGGCGACGAAGCTCTAGTGCAAGAAGTGACGGATCCCGGTAAAGACCATGGCCAGCCCGAGGCGGTCCGCTGCCGAGATCACGTCAGGGTCGCGCACCGACCCGCCCGGCTGAATGACCGCCGTAGCCCCGGCTTTCGCGGCTTCCTCAACGCCGTCGGGAAATGGAAAGAAAGCATCCGACGCGACCACGCTGCCCTGCAGCGGGACTTGCGCCTTCATCACCGCGAGCTTGACGGAGTCAACGCGGCTCATCTGCCCTGCCCCCACTCCCAGCGTCGCGCTTTCCCGCGCAAACACAATCGCGTTTGATTTAACGTGCTTCGACACCCTCCACGCGAAGCGCATGGTGTGCATTTCTTCGGCGGTAGGCACGCGCTTGGTCACCGTGCGCAGTTCGCCGTCGCTCAGTTCCCCCAGATCCGGCTGCTGCAAAAGCATTCCACCGAGGATCCGCTTCAGCTGCAATTCGCGGTCGGGTTCGAGACCTCCTGCCGGCAATTCCAGCAGCCGCAGGTTTTTCTTGGCCGCGAAAATTGCTTTGGCCCTCTGGTCAAAACCGGGCGCTACGATACATTCGACGAACAGCTTTGCCACTTCTTCCGCCGTCGCCGCGTCCACCACGCCGTTGAACGCCAGCACGCCGCCGAATGCCGAGATGGGGTCACAAGCATAGGCCTTCAGGTATGCGTCGCGCAGCGTCTCCTGCTCCGCCGTGCCGCACGGATTGTTGTGTTTGATGATTACCGCCGCGGGCTTTTTGAATTCCGACGCCAGACTGCGCGCCGCTTCCAGGTCCACGAAATTGTTGTACGAAAGCTCCTTCCCCTGGAGCTGTTTGGCCGCCGCCAAACCTTCGGGTGCGCGCCCAGCGGGAACGTACAGCGCCGCGGCTTGATGGGGATTCTCACCGTAACGAAGTTCCTGCTGGCGGCGCAACGCGATGTGCACACGCTCCGGCAGAAGTGATTTCTCCCCCAAAGCCACGTGTCCTGATGCCGCGGACAGGCGCTCCAGTTCCGTCGTGATCATGCCGTCGTAGCGCGAGGTGGCGGCGAACACTTTGCGCGCCAGATCCATTCGCGTAGCGAGTGACGTTTCGCGCGCGCTTTCCAACTCGCCGGCAACCCGTGCATAGTCTGCCGGGTCGGTTAGCACCGTCACGCTTTCAAAATTTTTTGCAGCCGAACGCAACATCGTCGGCCCGCCGATATCGATGTTCTCAATTAATTCTTCGGCGGTCAGCCCGGCCTTCGCCGCGGTCGCTTCGAAGGGATACAAATTCACGACCACCAGATCGATCGGCGCAATGCCGTGCTCCGCCGCCTGCTTCTCGTCTTCCGCGTGCTTGCGGCGGTACAGCAGCCCGCCGTGCACCTTGGGATGCAGCGTTTTGACGCGCCCGCCGAGCATTTCCGGCCAACCCGTGAAATCCGAAACGTCGCGCACGTTCACGCCCGCCTCGCGCAACAGCTTCGAGGTACCCCCAGTCGAGAGAATCTCGATACGCAACGCGGCCAGCCGCTTCGCGAACTCTACAATCTCTGTTTTATCAAACACGCTGATCAGCGCGCGCTCCACCGCCATGGCAGGCCTCCGAAACAGAAAAGCACAACAGTGTAAGCGCTACGGCAGGAAATGGGAAACATAGCCACTGAGGAAAACTACCGGAGGGAATTTCGCGTGCGCCTAAATATTTCGAGAACGGTCACGTAGGTTAAAGAGTCGCTGTGGCCTGCCTCCTCGCTGAACTACGACTTCACCAAAGCCTTGAGCTTAACCTGCCCTTCGATGACTTCGACCACATACTCGACATTCTGGCACTTCTGCTTTTCCTGCAGATCCTTGGTTTTCTTGCGGACGAATTCCTTGAATCCAGCCGAGGACAATTTGTGGGTATCTTCGCCGGTCCTGGCCTTGGCCTGCACAAAGGCCTGGTAGAGGCGTTCTACATTTTCGGTCTCACGATCGGGATCGGCGCAAACCACGCGAAAAGCCGGAGCCTCCGCGGCAATCGCTTTGCGGGCCGCGATCGGGGCTGGTGGCGCAACGGCTGGGTGAGTCGCGGGCTGCGCCACGACCGCGACGGAGGGATGCGCCTCCGGATGCGCCTTCAAGCGCTCCGCCTCAATGGCTTTGGCTGCGGCGCCAAAGTGGCGTTGCGATCGCCCTTCTTCTTTCAATTGCAATTTTTTGCGGAAAATGTCTTTGTACTTCGCATAAGTTTGCGTCAGATTGTTGAATCGAAAGCGCTGCCCGAATTTCAGTTCGCCGCCGCGTTCGCTGTAGCGCTTTACCAGCAACTCGATGCGCCACTCAATTTCCGTCGGGGGTCGCTTTCGGCCGCCGCCGAAAAACTGGTCGTATTCAATCTTCAGCTGGCGGATGTCTCGCTCAAGTTGGCCGAGTTCTTCGTCTATGGTGGCCATGCGCGGAGGTGGTCCTCTTTTACCATGCTAGGGGCCGCCGGCACCTCCGTCAACGACGCCCGCGCCGCACGCCGCTGATGCAGCACCGTACTTCCGCTCACCCACCTGTCCATAAGGCCAGCCCGCATGGTTTCCCAATCTCTCGTGACCTCTACGCGCCCCTCTTCACGTTCTCTTTGCCAAGTTTTTCCTGATTCGTCGCCCGCGATGCGGGAGGCCCTGGCCTCCCTTCCTACGCTTCCACTCGCTGATCTTCTGTGTTGAAATGTCCCCATGGAATCGCCAACCAGGCGCGCTCTTTCACCCGATCAAGCGGACCTACTCCGTCAGATACCCTCCGTTGACGAATTACTAGCCCAGCCTCGCCTGGCATCCCTCGCAAAGCGCGTGGACCGTTCTCTCCTGCTGGAAGTAACCCGTTCCACGCTAGCCGCCCTGCGCGCAAAAATCGCAACCGACACGCAAACTCTCGTCCTGAGACTGGACACCGCGTCACTAGAAGAACACATCACCTCGGCCGTCGAGCAAATCCTCTCCCGCTCGCTTCAGCCGGTCATCAACGCCACCGGCGTAATCCTCCACACCAACCTCGGCCGGGCCCCGCTCACCGAAGCCGCGATAGAAGAATTCCGCCGCACGGCCACGCAATACAGCAATCTCGAATACGATCTCGAAGCCGGCACCCGCGGCAAACGCGACGTGCACACCGCGAAACTGCTCGAGCGCCTTACCGGCGCCGAATCCGCCATCGTCGTCAACAACTGCGCAGCGGCGGTCCTGCTCGTCCTCGCCGCGCTTGCCAAAAGCGGCGAAGTCATCGTTTCCCGGGGCGAGCTGATCGAAATTGGCGACGGCTTCCGTATCCCCGAAATCATGGCCGAAAGCGGCGCCACCCTCCGCGAAGTCGGCACCACCAACCGCACCCGCATCGCCGACTACGAACGCGCCATCAACGAACACACGCGGCTGCTGCTGCGCGTTCACCCGTCCAACTTTCAGATTACCGGGTTCGCCGAAAAACCCTCGCTCGAAGAACTAGCAGCGCTGAGCCAGCGCGCCAGTTTGCCCTTGGTCGAAGACCTCGGCTCCGGCTGCCTCGTCGATCTCTCCGCTGCCGGGATCGCTGAGCCGCTGGTCCGCCACAGCATTGACGCCGGCGTCTCGGTCGTCATGTTCAGCGGCGACAAACTCCTGGGCGGCCCGCAAGCCGGCATCATCGCCGGAAAGAATGAAATCGTCGCCCGCATCCGGCGCCACCCGCTCTTCCGCGCCCTCCGCGTCGACAAGCTCACGACCGCCGCGCTAGCAGCAACACTGGGCGCGTATCTGCACGCAGCCCTCGACGAAATCCCCGCACTCCGCATGATTCGCCTCACCCCGCAGGAACTAAAGCACCGCGCCGAAAACTTCCTTCGCGAGCTGACCCCCGAACTCCCGCTAGATGAAGTCGAACTCGAAATCACCGACGGCGCGTCCCTTCCTGGTGGCGGCTCGACTCCCACCCAATCCCTGCCTACCAAAATTATCCGCATCGCCAGCGCCCGCCACTCCGCCGCGCAACTCGAGCAGCGCCTCCGCTGCTCCCCTACGCTCATCAGCGTAATCGCCCGCGTCGAAGACAACCGCCTGGCGCTCGATCTCCGCACCGTCTTCCCCGAACAAGAATCCCAACTCGCACAGGCCCTCGCCGCCGCCCTCCGCTGAGTGGCTCTCCGCAGGCGCCAGGTCTTCGCCCGCGTCGAAAACCGCCACCTCCCCGTCGAGCAGGACGTCTCACAATCCCCCGGGACTGATCGGCGCAGCTTCCTTTTATGAATGTTTGTTCAGGTTGGCTTAACTGCTTGTCTATTCCAGTGTCACCGGGCATTCACAATCTCCAGCTACCTTCCCTTACGAACTCTAGGCCGTTCGGTCCAGATCCACATCTCAGGCTCTGGGGTCGCTGCACAAAAACGGAACCTGACAAACAGGTACAGGCCGCCTAAGCCGACGAGTGTCGCTAATTGGGGGATTAACCATGCGTAGGTCTTTTTATGCTGAGCTTTCGATATTGATTTTGGCCGCCACATTCTGCATCGCTCCAGCTCTGGCGCAAACGGGCAGAGGTACGATTTCCGGCACTGTAAAAGATTCCGCTGGCGCCACCTTATCGAGCGCGCTGATTGAACTCCAGCCGCTCGGCAAAAGGGTCGTTTCGGACGACCTGGGGCAGTTCCGCATCACCGAGGTCCCGGCTGGCGAGTATACGTTGACGGCTTCTTACGTTGGATTCGCGACGTTCAGCTCGCCGGCAAAGGTGGGCGCCGGGCAAACCGTGAACGTCGATCCGGTGTTGCAAGTCGCTTCACAGAACGACCAGGTAATCGTGACCGCGGAACGCCTGCAGGGGGAAGCCGAAGCCATCAACATCGAACGCATGTCGGATGACATCGTTCAGGTGTTGCCGTCCAGAGTGATCAACAGCTTGCCCAACACCAACGTTGCCGATGCCGTTGGCCGCGTGCCCAGCGTCTCGTTGGAGCGCGATGAAGGCGAGGGAAAGTACGTTCAGATCCGTGGCACCGAGCCGCGCCTCAGCAACGTAACCATCAACGGCGTGAACGTGCCCTCTCCAGAAGGTACCGTTCGCAACATCAAGCTCGATGCCGTTCCAGCAAATCTTGTCGAGCGCATTGAAGTCTTCAAAACGCTTTCCGCCAGTCAGGACGCCGATGGTATCGGCGGTACCGTCAACCTCGTAACCAGAACCGCGGGGGACAAGGCGACCTACAATTTCGGGGGCCAGGGCGGATACACTCCGATTCAAGGCGGGCGCACCCTCGGGGGCTTCGACGGTACCGTGGGAAAGCGCTTCGGCGAGAACAAAAAGTTCGGTGTGATAATGGGGGGAACCTTCGATCGCAACAACCGGGGTATCAATGACTTAGAGCCAGCGCAAGGTACTGGAACCGATCCCGCCAGCGGCAAGGCGATAGCGGTCGTCGGCACCGAAGATCTTCGATCGTATTCGTATTACCGCACGCGCTATGGCTTTGACGGCGGCGTCGACTACAACCTGAAGCCCGGAACCAGCGTTTACATAAAGGGCCTTTTTTCCGATTTTCACGATTTCGGTGATACTTGGGTCTACACGCCAACCGCCGGGAACACCATCAAGGCGGTCAACGGGTCCCAGGTCATTTTCGATAATGCTACCGACTGCGCCGCGATCAATCTGGCGAACCCCACGGCAAACTGTTCTCCCGGTTCCTACGCATACCGCCACTACATTCGCCGTCCTGATCAACAGGTCTATAGTTTCCTAACTGGCGCGCGACACGACCTCTCGTCCACGCTGATTGTCTACGAATTCGCGGGCTCTCGATCTCACAACATCGGCGGCCAGGACTTTCCGACTACAAACTTCGCCGGAAATAGTGCCGATCTCGCCTTGAATCAGAGTAATCCCTACCGCCCAAAGTTCGTCGCGCAGGACGGCTCAAATCTTTACGATGCGACCCAATACGGGGTAACGCAGACTATCTTTCCGATCTATCACGCCACCCAGGTCAATTTTCAAGGAGCGGCATCGCTATCCCGGCGCTATAGCTTACACTCGCACTTCGGAACTTTCGAGATGGGAGTGAAGATACGCAACTCGCACTCCACCCAGAACGAAAATGACCAGATTTATGCCACGGCTGGCGGGACAGGTTCTTTTGGCCTGCCCCAAGTTTTGGGGACCTACACGAACCCGACTTATTATGATGGCTCTTTCAAGGTCGGAGGCCTCGGCTATGGACCGACTTCCGACTACGCAAAGATCCAGCAAGCGATCGCTGCCGATCTCGCCAGCTCCACGCCAACGCTCTTGTTTCAGCAGCTAGCCAGCGTCCAAAAGTCGCAGGGCGCGTTCTTCGACGCCAATGAACGCGTATCCGCGGGTTACATACAGAACGCAATCTCCGTTGGGAAGTTCCGGTTTCAAGCAGGCGTTCGCTTTGATGAAACCAGTACCGACTTTACGACCCATCAAGTGGACGCAACGGTGATCGACGCCGCCGGAAACCCCTTGATCAATCCGTTCCGTCAGGGTTCGAGCTACTTCAACGCGTTGCCCAGCGTTCAAGTCCAGTATCAGCTCGAGAAAAATACCAACCTTCGTGCGAACTATAGCATCGGAATTTCTCGGCCCAACGTCGGCGACTTGGTCCCGACCAAGATCGTCGATCCTAACGCCAGCCCCAAGAGTGTCTCCCTAGGCAATCCCAACCTGAAGCCCACAAAGGCCAACAATTTCGATCTCCTGGTTGAGCATTTCTTCCAGCCCCTCGGAATTCTCCAGGCCGGTTTCTTTTACAAGGAACTATCCGATCCCATCTATCCGACCGTGACGCTCCTCCTTCCTCCCGATCCCAACGCGGGATTTAAGCAATCGCAATCGGTGAACGGACCGAACGCGCATATTGCTGGTTTTGAGGCTGCCTGGGAGCAGCGCTTCTCGTTCCTTCCGGGGCTGGCAAGCGGACTCGGCGTTTCCGCGAACTACAGTTATTCCAGTTCACAAGTTACATTCCCCGCCAATTTCTCCCCGGCCAGTCTGGGCGGCCCGGGAAGAGTCGACCACCCGACGTTGCCTCGAGACGCTCCCAACACTTGGAACCTCGGATTTACGTATGACAAGGCGCGCTTTTCAATGCGATTTGCCGTCAGCCACAACGACGCGAATCTCTTTGCCTTTAACTACGCGCACACCGACGTGCCGACCGACAGGGACCCCATCCTGGGACTAAAAGGCCCTACCGGCGATGTCTATCTTTACGCCCACACCCAATTCGACCTGCAGGGCAGCTATCGCCTCTACAAAGGACTTAGCTTTTTTGCGTATGGCTTGAACCTGAGCAACGAGGTTTTTGGGTTCTACCAAGGCAGCCCCATCTATCCCATCCAGCGCGAATACTATCACCCGACGGTCGCGTTCGGTATGCGCTGGTCGTCCTCGGCAGAATAGAAATGCATTCGTCCGAATGCCTCCTTGCAATGGGGGCATTCGGTCGCCGGCGCGATTCTCCCATTGGCTTCCGTGCTGTATTATCCTTGCCGCTGCACGGGCCCCCGGCCCTACCGAAACGAAACAGTGGAAGTGCGTCGATCACACTTTTTGTGTCCTAGGAGATCTCCGATGAAAGTCTCGCGCAACGGTTGGGTAACACGGTCAGTCTTGGAAAACGTCCCTGTCTGGGGCACGCTCGCGTGCGTCACGCTGCTCGCTTTCGGCAGTTTCGCCCTCGGTCGTCCATCCAGCGTCACCTACCATCTGCTCAAAAAATACAGCTTTGGCCCTGCGGAAGGCAGCACTCGCGAATATTTCGACTACATCACCGTCGACTCCGCGGCCCGCCGCGTCTATCTCTCGCATGGCACGGAAGTCAAAGTTCTCGACGCCGACACCGGCTCCGTCGTGGGCAATATCACCGGCTTGAAACAGGATCACGGTGTCGCCGTCGCCGCCGAGTTCGGCCGCGGATTTATCACCGACGGCGCGCAAGCCAAAGTAATCTTCTTCGATCTCAAAACGCTAAAGATTCTAGGCGAGGCGAAAGCCGATAAAGACGCCGACAGCGTCGTCTACGATCCAGCATCGAAGCGGGTTTTTTCGATGAACGGTGATCCTCACAACTCGACAGTCATCGACGCCAAGAGTGGGGATGTCGTGGCCACCATCGACTTGGGAGGTGGTCCCGAGTTCGCCGTGGCCGATGGCAAAGGCACCGTCTACGTCAATATTGAGGACAAGAACGAGGTCGTGGCGATCGATTCCAACTCACTTGCCATCAAATCACGCTGGCCTCTTGCGCCCGCCGGCGCTCCTACGGCTCTCGCCATCGACACCGCTCATGGGCGCTTGTTCAGCGCAGGGCGCAACCCCCAGATGCTCGTGGTCCTCAATGCCGACGACGGCAAAGTGATTCAATCTTTTCCGATCACCGCCGGCGTAGATGCCGCGGCCTATGAACCGGAAACCGGCATGGTGTTTGTCTCCACCCGCGCGGGCGTCGTGCACATTTTCCACGAAGACTCCCCAGATAAATTTAGCGTTGTCGGCACGATTAAGACTGAATTTGGCGCCAAGACCATGGGCCTCGACACAAAAACACACAACTTCTTTGTGGACACCGTCGATTTTGGTCCGGCACCCGCCGCTACTGCCGAGCACCCTCACCCGCAGCCCGCCCCCATCATGGGAACGTTCCACATGCTCGTTTACGGGCAATAGCCCGTTATCCCGGTCGGCGAGCTATCAAGGGGCGCGCTTTAGCGCGCCCTCACGAGTCGGCGAGCCAGGCTGTTCGAATTTCTCTCGCGTCCGACCCACCGCACCGATCACGCTTCCACAACATCCGCCGAACCTTCCCCCGACACGCTCGCTCCCACCTTCTTCGCCTGCGTAGTCGTTATCACCACCACGCTGACCAACACAAATAAGCTGCCGACGATTGTTCGCGATCCTAGCTCCTCGCCTCCGAGGAAATAGCCCACCAGCACCGCTACCACAGGGTTCACGTACGCGTAAGTGCCCACCTTGGTCGGCGATTCGTGATGAATCAGCCACACATAGGCGGTAAACCCGATGATCGAGCCCGCAACGATCAGGTAGGCCAGCGCAAACCAAACTTCGCGCGATACACGGGATGGATGAAAATTGCGAAATTCGCCGAGAACTCCGGCTACCACCGCCAGCATCACCCCGCCCACCAACATCTGCACTCCCGAACTCATCATCTTCGAAGGCGGCAGCGGAAGCTTGCGCGTGAACACAGAGGCTAGGGACCAGGTCATCGACGCAATCATCAAGGCCACCGCGCCGGCCGGTTCGATGGGTGCCCCGCCCAGATTCAGCGACGGGCTCACCAGCACTGCCACGCCCGCAATCCCGATCAGCAGTGCCACGCCCAGCCGTAAAGTCAATTTCTGCGTTCGCAGAAAAAGTATTTCCGAAAACGCCATACAGACCGGGATCATCGCCAGCATCACCGCCGCAATCCCCGAAGGCACGCGCTGTTCGGACCAGAACAACAACCCGTAGTCGAGAACAAAAATCAGCGTGCCCAGCAAAAACGCTGAGGCCCATTCGCGTCCTCGGGGCCCGCGCTCGCCCCGCGCCGCGGTCCACGCACAAAGCGCGAACCCCGCAATCGAAAACCGCATGGCTGCCAGCAGGAATGGCGGGACCTCCCGGACACCAACGCGAATCGCAAGAAACGTCGATCCCCAGACAAAATAGATAGTCGCGAAAGCAAGCAGCGTCTTCCAGGTCGGACGATGGGTTCTGGTTTCCATGACAAAGTATGCTGCCGTAAGGGGGCATCTGCCAGTGCTGGGAGAGTGGCTTCACCAGCCAAATCGGACCACTCTCACTGCAACGCACCAGCCTCAGGTTGCGTCACTTTTGTTTCGGCGATCGCATGAACGCCGTCGCAAGAAAAAGACTTGAGCCTGCTTAGAAGGAACCATTGCGTCGTTCCGTAGCGGAAGTCATTTAGATTCAAATCATTGAGGGAAAAAGGTTGGGTGGGTAGCCCTCTACCGCTGCCTGTTAGACTCGGAGCAGGAGAAAACGGTGCGGGCCTTTCAAGTCGCCAACGGAAAATTGAAAGCGGTCACGCAGCCGCTGCCGAAGCTGCGGCCGCGCTGGGCTCTAGTGCGCGTACGTCTTGCCGGAATCTGCAATACCGACCTCGAAATTCTGCGCGGATACCACGCGTTTCGCGGCACTCCCGGCCATGAATTCGTCGGCGAGGTTGCCGAAGTCCGCGGCATCTCCGCGCACGAGCGAACGCGCTGGATCGGTCGCCGGGTCACAGGAGAAATCAACATCTCCTGCGCCGCCTACGGGTTGCGGCCCATCTGCCCGTTTTGTCGGCGCGGCCTCAAGACTCATTGTGCCCGGCGCACCGTGCTCGGCATCCTCAATCACGACGGTGCCTTTGCCGAATACCTGGCCCTCCCGCTCGAAAATCTCCACCCACTTTCCGATGCCATCGGCGATGAACAAGCCGTTTTCGTTGAGCCGCTCGCCGCAGCGTGCGAAATCCTCGATCAACTGAACGTTCACAAGTTCCGCGAAGCAGCCGTCCTCGGCGATGGCAAACTCGCGCAACTTATCGCTCGCGTACTGCGAACGGTGGTGCCGCGAGTGGTGATGTTCGGCAAGCATCAAGCGAAACTCTCGCTCGCGCATCGCGTCAAGATCGACATCAAGCGCGTAGCCGGCGATGCTGGCGATCTCAAGCGCATCGGGGAAGCTTTCCCGCTGGTCATCGAAGCCACCGGCTCGCCAACAGGCCTGACTTTCGCGCAGCACCTGACTGAACCGCGCGGCACACTTGTGCTGAAGTCCACGTTCCACGGTGCCGGAAACGTCGAAACCTGGCCCATCGTAGTAAAGGAAATTACCGTTGTTGGCTCCCGCTGCGGCCCTTTCCCGAAAGCGATCGCGCTCCTCCGCTCCGGCAAAGTCGATCCTACCGCGCTAATTACAAGAACATTCCCATTGGCGGACACACCGGCTGCAATCCAATTCGCGCAAGAGCCAAATGTGATGAAGGTCCTGCTGAAACCAGACGTGGACCAAAAGCGCGACAAAAGCGAGGCTAGCTAGCTCAATCGATGCCCTTCCTCAGGGTCCCCGTTCCAACGGTATACTGGAAGGCCAGCCCCAAGGAGACAGGTAAATGGGGAATCCGCAACCTCTCGAGGTCGCGATGGATTTTATCAAGCGCATCAATTCCGGGGACGTGACTGCGCTCTGCGAGCTAATGACCGAAGGCCATATCTTTCAAGACGCGCTCGGTAAGCGATCCATCGGACGCGAGACCATGCGCCAGGGTTGGACGATGTATTTCAAAATGGTCGCCGACTATCAGGTACATGCGGTCGAATTTTTCCAGACCGACGACCGGCTCGCCATCTTCGGCACCGCTAGTGGCAGGTGCATGGGCGGGGGTGCGGCCCATGAAAACTTCTGGGAGGTTCCCGCGGCGTGGCGAGCCACAGTCCAGGGCGGGCTGATTGCGGAGTGGCGCGTTTATGCGGACAATCAGCCACTGCGCAAGCTGATGGGTGATAGGGTGCCGTAGCCGGAGCACCTGGGCCCGGCCGGGCGCGGCACGTTTCACATTTTCATGAACGAACGCGAACTCACGAAATTATTGGAATCGGTGCGCTCGGGGGAAGTTTCGCCCGCGCGTGCGCTCCAGCGTCTGAAGCACCTGCCGTTCGAGGATTTGGACTTCGCGAAAGTGGATCACCACCGCGCTCTGAGGCAAGGCTACGCCGAAGTGATTTACGGCAAAGGCAAGACGCCGAAGCAAGTGGCGGAAATTGTGCGCTCGATGCTGCGACACAAGGATGGGCGGCAAAATATTCTGATCACGCGCGCGAATGCGGAAATCTTTGCGGCGGTGCGGCACATCAATTTCGGGCGAGCCGACAAAGGATCAGGGAAAAAACCGGGGAGCGGCAGGAGCGCGGAATTTCACCCTCTGTCTGGCGTGATTACCGTTGAGCGCAGCAACGAGATTTCCGGCAAGGGCACGATCTTGGTCGTCTCCGCGGGCACCAGCGATATTCCCATCTCGGAAGAAGCGCTGCTGACGGCGCGTATGATGGGCAACCGCGTTGAGCATCTCTACGATGTCGGAGTCGCGGGTATCCACCGCTTACTGGAACATCGCGAGAAATTAACGAAGGCTCGAGTGATTATTTGTATCGCCGGCATGGAAGGTGCGCTGCCGAGCGTTGTCGGCGGATTGGTGGGCGTGCCGGTGATCGCAGTGCCCACGAGCACAGGTTACGGTGCGAGCTTCGGCGGTGTGGCGGCGCTGCTCGGCATGTTAAACAGTTGCGCGTCGAACGTGACCGCGGTGAATATCGATAACGGCTTCGGCGCCGCTTGCGTGGCCTCCTGCATCAATCGCTTGTGAACTTCGATGTCGTGTGCCCGCGGCAGGCTTTGCGGTGCGGTGCCAGGTGGCAGGGGCCCTGTTGACATCCAAAACAGCGGCTGACAGACTGATTGTACCCGCACAAAAATGCTAAAAACACAGGGACAAACCGTAACCGTAGGTGTGACCGGAGCCAGCGGCGCAATTCTCGCGCAAAAAACGCTCGCGGTATTGGAGGCGGATCCACGCGTTGCCCGCGTGCACCTGGTAGTCACTGAAACCGGCCAACGGCTCTTTGCTCAAGAACTCGGAATCTCCGCAGGCGATTTGCAGCAGTTGCCAGTGCGAATCCTTGGTGGGCCCACGAAGAAAATCGAAGTTCTGGCCAACAAGGACGTGGGCGCAGCTATCGCTTCGGGAAGTTACGAAGTGGATGCCATGATCGTCATTCCGTGCTCGATGGGAACGCTCGCGGCGATCGCCAACGGCATCAGCGATGATCTGGTAGCGCGCGCCGCGGACGTGATGCTCAAGGAATCGCGTAAGCTGGTGCTGTGTATCCGCGATACGCCGTTCAATCGCGTGCACCTTGAGAACATGCTGCGAGCGCAACAAGCTGGCGCGGTGATCATGCCCGCGATTCCGTCTTTCTATCACCAGCCGAAAACGATCGACGATCTGGTGACCCAATATATCTGCCGCGTGCTTGCGCAGATCGGCCTGCCGCAAGAAAAAATGTATCGCTGGACTGGCCCATCGGCCACAAAAGAAGCAAAGGCGTGAAGAGATTTCACCGCAGAGAGCACAAAGTTCACAGGGACCGAAGATGACGACCAATCGCATCCGCACGGTGCTCGAGATGATCAAGTTCGAGCATTCCGTGTTTGCGCTGCCGTTCGCGCTGACTGCGGCGCTGCTGGCGGCGCGCGCGACGCATCAACCTCCACGAGGATGGCCGACGCTGCGGCAGATACTGTGGATCGTGGTCGCCATGGTGGCGGCGCGGTCGGCGGCCATGACCATGAATCGCATCGCGGATGTGCGTTACGACCGTGAAAACCCGCGCACCAAGCAGCGCGCTCTCGCTACCGGTGCGCTGTCGGTCTCCTTCGCGTGGACTTTTACGCTGGTCGCCATTGCGGTCTTTCTGGTCGCGGCTTGGCAACTGAATCCGCTGGCATGGAAGCTGGCGCCGGTCGCGCTGGTGGTGCTGTTCTTCTATTCCTTCACCAAGCGGTTCACGAACTGGTCGCATCTTTTTCTAGGCTTCGCACTGGGTATCTCGCCTGCCGCAGCATGGATTGCGATCACTGGCGGGCTCGATTTGCGCATGCTGATTTTGTGTGCCGCGGTCACGTTGTGGGTTGGCGGATTCGACGTGCTCTACGCTTGCCAGGACATCGACTACGATCGGAGCGCCGGCCTGTACTCCGTGCCGAAGCGTTTCGGCGTCGCCAACGCACTGCTGATCGCTCGCCTAATGCACCTCGGCGTTGTCGGGCTGCTGACGTGGCTGGCGGCGAGCTTCGCGCTTCCCTGGCCTGCATGGCTGGGTGTCGCCGTCGTGGCCGCGCTGCTTGCTTATGAGCATTCTCTGGTCAAGGCTAACGATCTTAGCAAGCTCGACGCTGCGTTTTTCGCGATGAACGGTTATATTAGTATGTCGTTCTTGTTGTTCTGGGGCACTGCCACTGCCGTTTGGCGCGTTTGAAAGTTTCAGAAGTTTTGAAGAGAAACATGGCTGAACTGAAGATTACCGACGCGCGGTTGAAGCCGATCGCTAGCAGAGTGCTGGCCGGAGAACGTTTGTCCATCGACGACGGCATCCTGCTGTACCGCTCGCCCGATCTGCTGGCGGTAGGCTGGCTTGCGAACTATATACGCGAGAAGCGGCACGGTAACATCACCTATTTCAACGTTAACCGGCACATCAATCCCACAAATGTTTGCGTGGCGCATTGCAAGCTTTGCGCGTTTGGCCGCGACGCCAGTTCGCCCGGCGCGTACAACTTTGCCCTCGAAGAAATTTATCAGCGCGCTGAGCAGGGCGTGCGCGAAGGCGCCACGGAATTCCATATTGTTGGCGGGCTGCACCCCGATCTGACGTTCGATCACTACCTTGAGATGGTGCGCGGGCTCAAGCAACGCTGCCCCACGGTACACTTGAAAGCCTTCACGATGGTGGAGATACATTTCTTCTCACGTATCGCCAAACTCTCCATCGAGGAAGTGCTGCAAAAGATGAAGGAAGCTGGCGTGGATTCCTGCCCCGGCGGCGGCGCAGAGATTTTCCACCCGCGCGTGCGCAAGATCATCTGCGACCACAAGACCAGCGGCCAGATGTGGCTGGACACAGCACGGAAGGCTCACCGGGCCGGACTTCATTCCAACGCAACGATGCTTTACGGGCACGTGGAGACGGAAGAAGAGCGCGTCGATCACCTGGTCAAACTGCGCGAACTACAAGATGAGACGCACGGCTTTGTGGCCTTCATCCCGCTGGCGTTTCACCCCGACAACACCGCGCTGTCGCATATTCCCAAAACCAGCGGGTATCTTGATTTGCGCAACATCGCCGTATCGCGCTTGATGCTGGATAATTTCGAGCACATCAAGGCGTATTGGATCATGCTCACGCCGAGCATCGCGCAAATCGCTCAGCGCTTTGGCGCGAACGATCTGGACGGCACGGTGGTCGAAGAAAAGATCTATCACGACGCCGGCGCGAAAACCTCCGAGTTCACGCCGCGCGCCGAACTCGAACGCCTCATCCGCGCCGCCGGGCGCGTCCCGATGGAGCGTGACACGCTCTACCGCCCCGTAGACCGCTCGAAGATGCCGCCGATTGTGGCACCTCCGCTACCCGGCCTTGTCTCCCTCACCCTGAACGTCTAGGCTTCACCCATCACATGCAGGAACGTTCACATTTGCGGGAGAGATCATCTTTTATCTTGAGATGGTCAGGCGTGGAGCACGAGTTCGCAAAAGGGCATGCATGTCCAGTCACAGACTCTGATTCTGTTCTAGCCGGCGCCCGCCACGGTCGGCGGCGCTACAAATGCCAGAAGGAGCCTTAGGGGTCAAGGGCATGCGGATTCCAGACTACGACATCCTGGCGGCGCGCGAAGTGTAGCAATGGATGGTGCGATGTTAAGGTGATGCCTGCGGCTTCGGTCATGGAGTTTTTTTGAAATTGCGCTTCGGCGACTTGCAATTGCCAGGGTGCATGATGAATTTCGCCGCAAGAAATGCTGCCGCGCGAGTCGGTGCTATAGAGGCAATAGCGCTCGGTCAGAAAATGTTCGAGCGTCCCTCGTTGCGCCTCAAAGACCCCTCCTACTGGGCGGTATTTGGCTTCCAGAATGGCAGGGTGGGCACCGCGATGGGTTCGCTCGCTGGCGTACTTGATCCATCCATCGCCCTTTTCGCATTTCATGCGCGCGCGAAAATAAGGCAGATGAAACCAGGCACGAGCGATGGCGACGGCAACAGAATTGCCCGCGTCGAGGCTGAAGAACCAGACGCCGGGTCTGTGATCGGCGACCACGTAGGTGCGCACATTCAGCTCGGGAAATGCTGACAACCAGGGCAACGCGGGCGTTTCACGGAGGCGCACGCCGGACATGCGAAATGGCACGACGGCGATCCAGGCTTGACCTTCAAAGGTGTCGATCGTCAGCCCAGCAGGACGGTGCGGGCGCAACAGGGAGGCATCGATGGGCCAGTGAGCGAACAGCAGATCGTGCCAGGACTGCGCCATGATCCATGGGCCCGTTGGCGGAGGCCAGGGGCGGTGCGCGGTCCGATCCAGCGGGTGGAACATCAAATTTCTTGGCCGCGTCTCGACAGCGTCATGCGATCAATATACCCTTCCCAGGAGCGTGGGAATCGAATCCTGTGCATTCAAAAAGTTTGAATCCGGCAAAAGGAGCAACACCATCATGCAACGCAAGGCAAGCGCAGTTTGGCAAGGCGACCTGAAAAGCGGCAAGGGAACGATCTCGACCGATAGCGGAACACTGAAGCAAACGCAATATTCGTTCAGCACGCGATTTGAGAACGGTGTAGGCACCAACCCAGAAGAGTTGCTGGCGGCGGCGCACGCAGGCTGCTTCACGATGGCGCTCTCCGCACAATTGGGCGGAGCAGGGCTGACGCCCGAGAAACTGGAAACCACCGCGACCATCACTTTGGACAAGGTTGGCGACGGGTTCAGCATCACCAAGAGCCATCTCGACCTGGTTGCGCGCGTTCCCGGAGCGGACAAGGCCAAATTTGATGCGGCGGTAAAAAATGCGGAAACCGGCTGCCCGGTGTCGAAACTTTTCCGCGCGGAGATTTCTGTCAACGCGCGCCTGGAATCCTAAGGCGCGGCCTGTTTTCCGGCACCCAGCCGAACGAGTACAATGCCGCCCATGATTCCAGCTCCCGGCGCTTTCCTTGCGGGCATCGCGATATTCTTGATCGTGGTCTGGGACGCCTTTGAGTCCATTATCCTGCCCCGCCGGGTGACGCGTAAATTCCGGTTAACTCGCGCGTTCTACAAAACTACCTGGAGAACATCGAAGTTTCTCGTGAATCTGCTTCCGTCACGGAAAGCACGCGAGAATTTGCTGGGTTTTTATGGACCAATATCGCTGCTGGTTCTGATCGGCGTTTGGGCGGTCGGATTGGTCGTGGGATTTGGGCTGATGCAGTTTGGGGCGGGATCGGCAGTGAACACGACCGGCGGCCAGCCTGGTTTGTCGACCGACTTCTACCTCAGCGGGACTACGTTTTTTACACTGGGACTTGGCGACGTGGTGCCGCGATCCGGTCTTGCGCGGGTACTGGTGGTGGTGGAGGCGGGGTTTGGATTCGGATTTCTTGCGGCGATCATCGGCTATTTGCCGTTTATTTACGGATCTTTCTCGAAACGCGAGGTGGAGATTTCGCTGCTGGATTCGCGGGCGGGGACACCTCCTACGGCCGGTGAACTCCTGCGGCGCCATAGCTACGACGGCGGACGGGAAGCGTTGCGCGACTTGTTGAAGGATTGGGAACTGTGGTGCGCCGAACTGATGGAGAGCCATCTTTCGTATCCGGTGCTGGCATATTTCAAGTCGCAGCACGACAATCAATCGTGGATTGCAGCATTGACCGCGATCCTGGATGCGTGCGCGCTGTTGAAAGTAGGCATCGAAGGTGCTTGCGAACGCCAGGCGAAGTTGACATTCGCCATCGCGCGGCACGCGGTTGCCGATCTGGCGCAGGTTTTTGGGACCCCGCCGCGTGCACTGCCGTACGAGCGGCTGTCCGCCGTGGACGCGGCCCGGCTGCGCGCGACGCTGGCCGAGCAGGGATTGCGGCTGCGTGACACCCAACAAGCGCAGGACGAACTGACCGCCATGCGCTCCAGCTATGAGCCTTACGTTTATGCGCTGGCCGCGTACTTGAACCAGACACTTCCACCCTGGATCCCCGAGGGAAAAGGAAAAGACAATTGGCAAACAACGGCGTGGGGCGAGGCTACGGGGCTGGTCAGAAAAAACATGAAAACCGTTGCTGTCGACGACCACTTTTAATTCCTGGGAATTGCCGAACAGCTTTGCAAGCCATAGTTCACAAACCAATCTAAGGGAACGAGGGCGAGGAAAGATGAGAGCGATTCGCGTTCATGAATTCGGCGGTCCGGAAGTTCTAAAGTTCGAGGAGGTTCCCACGCCCAAGCCGGAGGCCGGTCAGGTGCTCGTGAAAGTGCACGCAGCCGGCGTGAATCCCTACGACACGTACATGCGCACAGGTACGTATGCCATCAAGCCGCCTTTGCCTTACACGCCGGGGTCGGATGCTGCCGGCGTGGTTGAGGCGGTGGGCAGCGGTGTAACGAAAGTGAAGCCTGGCGACCGCGTGTACACGGCGAAAACCATCACCGGAGCTTATGCGGAGTACACGTTGACGCTCGAGGACCAAGCGCAGAAGCTGCCGGCGAACATTACATTCGACCAGGGCGCGGCCATCTGGGTGCCATACGGCACCGCGTATCACGCGCTGAAGCAGGAAGCCAAGGGGCGCGCGGGCGAAACCGTATTAGTCCACGGCGCGAGCGGCGGAGTAGGTAGCGCGGCAGTGCAGATTGCACGCGCGGAAGGGCTCGTCGTTTTCGGCACGGCCGGCACCGACAAGGGACTCGATCTAGTCAAGCGCGAGGGGGCACATCAGACTTTCAACCACACCAAAGCGGGTTACACCGACGAGCTTATGAAAGCGACCGGCGGACGCGGCGTGGACATCGTTTTGGAGATGCTGGCCAATGTAAATTTGGCTGGCGATCTGAAAATGCTGGCGACCTACGGACGGGTGATCGTGATTGGCAATCGAGGCGAGATCACCATCAATCCCCGTGATCTGATGGCGCGGCGTTCTTCGGTACGCGGCTTTACGCTATGGGCGATCACCGAAGCGGAAACGAAGGAAATTCACGCGGCCCTGTACGCGGGTCTTGAGAACGGAACGCTGCGGCCGGTGGTCGGCAAGGAAATTCCATTGGCCGAGGCGCCGCGAGCGCACAAGGAAGTGATGGCGCCCGGATCCCACGGCAAAATTATCCTCGTACCGTAAACTCTAGCTCGGAGTCGACTGCCTGTCGAATGAGAGTCGGTTCGTTGACTCGCCCTGCTGTCACCGTATAATCGATAGCGCCGCGCTCAGCGGCAGTACGGACTCGAGGCCCTCATCGTGCACGCGCATTTCCCGATTTCAGCGCTGCTTGCCGCGCACTCAGCATCCATCGGCCAGTACTGGCACAAACTGACGGACAAAACGTTCACGGGGATCTATCACGCCAATTTTTTTGATTTGGCGATGATGATTCCGTATTTCATCGTGCTGTTCGTGCTGGCGATTTATGGGCTGCACCGCTATTGGCTCGTGTACGACTACTACGCGTACGCGAAAAATGTTCCAGGTCCGCCGCCGGAAGCCACTTCCTGGCCGCGCGTCACGATTCAACTGCCCATTTTCAACGAGCGGTACGTAATCGAACGGCTTGTCGAAGCGATTTCACGCTTCGACTATCCCCGGGAACTGCTGGACGTGCAGGTGCTGGACGATTCCACCGACGAAACACAACAGGTCGCCAGCGGAGTCGTAGACCGGTTTGCGGCACAGGGCGTGCCCATCACCTACATCCATCGCACCAATCGCGAGGGCTACAAAGCGGGCGCGCTCGAAAACGGGTTGAGGACATCGCGGGGTGAGTTTGTCGCGATTTTCGACGCGGACTTCCTGCCCGAGCCGGATTTTCTGCGCCGCACCATCCCTTATTTTCAAAATAAGGAAATCGGCATGGTGCAGGCGCGGTGGACGTATCTGAATCGCGACTATTCGCTGCTGACTCAGGTGGAAACGATTCTGCTCGACGGTCACTTCGTGGTGGAACATGGCGCTCGCTCGCGGCGCGGCACATTTTTCAATTTCAACGGCACGGCGGGCGTGTGGCGGCGGCAAGCCATCGAAGATGCGGGCGGGTGGCAGCACGACACGCTCACCGAAGACACCGACCTTTCCTACCGGGCGCAACTTTTCGGCTGGAAGTTTCTCTATCTCCCGGACATTGAGTGTGCTTCCGAGTTGCCGATCGATATGAACGGTTTCAAAGCGCAGCAAGCGCGGTGGGCGAAGGGTCTGATGCAGACTGCCAAGAAAATCCTGCCTAGAGTTTTCGCTTCGGACGCTCCTTGGTACGTGAAGGCGGAGGCGTTTTTTCACCTCACCGCGAACATCAGCTATCCGTTGATGGTGTTGCTTTCGACGATGCTGCTGCCCGCGATGATTGTGCGTTTTTATCAAGGCTGGATTCAAATGTTAGTGATCGACTTGCCGCTATTCCTGGCATCGACGTGTTCGATCTCGAGCTTTTATCTGGTCGCGCAAAAGGAGATTCGCCCCAAAACCTGGTGGCGCACGTTTCTGTACATGCCTTTTGTGATGGCGACGGGAATCGGGATTTCCGTGCGTAACGCGCAAGCCGTGCTGGAAGCGATTGCCGGCAAGAAAAGCGAATTCACCCGGACTCCGAAATACAAGATCGAGGGCAAGAAAGATACGTTCGTCTCGAAAAAGTATCGCAACAAAGCTGGCTGGATGCCCTACGCGGAAGTTTTGCTCGGCATTTACTTCGCTTTGACGGTCGCGTATGCCGTCCTGAACGAAAACTACGCTACGGTGCCGTTTCTGCTGCTCTTCGTTTGGGGCTACCTCTACACGGGCTTCATGTCGTTGGGCCAAAGTTATTTTGCGCACCTGCGCTTCGACGTGAACGCCCCCGAAATGCGTCCCGCCGCTTCTGGCGCTCCGGGCTTCTAGCCTGATCGTTTACAAAAACGAAAAGCTCCGGGAATCGCGACGGGGTGAGGTGCGATTCCCGGAGCTCTATGGCGCGCGAAACTGTTCAGTGGGTCGTCGCGCCAGAGCTTTGAGCGTAGTCGCTGCTGCGTACGGAGGAGATCTGGCGGCGCTGGCGGCGAGTTGCTGCCAGGGCGAACAGCGTAACCAGTACTGTACCGGCCGCCAGAATCACGACCATGGTTAGGTCCACCGCGTTCCACGGAGCCGCGAATGAACCGTCCCAGTTCGAGGCCGGCATGATTGCAGCTTGCACCATGGCACCGTCTTGAACGGTAGTCGGTGCCGACACCGGAGTGGCCGCTGCCACCTCCGTCGGAGTGCCGGGATTGATGTCAAACGTGTCCGGGTTCATTTCCTGTTGCGCCCGGGCCGGGCTGGCAAACAGCAGCGCGACTGCGAGCCCCATCACCATCGCCGATCCCTCGAGAATTCTTTGCAGTTTCATAGCGGCCACTCCTCTTTCTTTTTTTTTTGCTTTTCGAAGATGCGGTAGAGAATTGCACCCCTGGTGCCATACTCGTTTCGCGGCGGTGGCTCGGACTGGAGATATGTTAAGTACTTGAAGAAAATAGACTTACGGCCGGGCCCCCGCAACCGGAGCAAAAAGCAATCGCTGGATTTTGCGGGTTTCGATCTAACGTCTCGGATAGGCTTTTATCCGTTCGGATAGCCGCACCTGGGCAGGTGCCGCGGGGCTACTCGAATTGAATCAGTACAATCTCTGGCTGCGAACCAACGCGAAGCGGCGGACCCCAGGTTCCCGCACCGCTCGACGTATACACCAGCATCTTTCCGATGCGGTTCAGTCCATAGACAAATTCCCGGTAAATGCGAGCCGCGATCCAGGTGTATGGAATGAATTGACCCAGATGCGTGTGCCCGGAAACTTGCAGCCCGATTCCTGCGGCCTCTGCGACAGCGACGTGATTCGGCGCGTGCGTCAGCAACACACTTGCGCGTTCTCGATCGATCTCCATCGCTTCCAGTACCGAGCCGAAATGGCTCGCATGTGTGGCGTGGCGGTAGGGCACGCCCAGGATCTGCAATCCATCCACTTCGGCTTTCTCGTTGTCCAACACGCGCATACCCGAGGCGCGCACGGCTTCCAGATACTTGGCGGGATCGCGAAATTCCTCGTGATTCCCTTCGACAAAAAAAGTTCCCAGCGGCGGCTGCAATTCCTTCAGAGGCGATGCGGCTCGCTTGGCGTCCACGGCGGTGCCATCGTAAAGGTCGCCGGCGATCCACACGATGTCGGGTTTCAGTCTATTGATGATGGCGGTCATCCGGCGGGCAAATCCAGTGTTCTTCACATGGCCCAAGTGTAGATCGCTGATCAGCGCCGCGGTCCTGCCGCGCCAGGAGGCCGGCAGATTCGGCAGCTTGATGCTGACGCGCCTCACCCGAGTCCACGCGGCATTGATGACTCCATAGCCGCTGACCGCTGCTGCGGTGCCGAACAGAGCCAAATCCAGCATCCGGCCGTTCACGGTTGCTCCTGTCAGGCGGGCAAGGCCATAAACTACCCAACAAGCGCACGCTGCAAAGAACAGAAAGCTCAGCGCTCCCAACCACACGGCGGCAACCGTGTAGAGCCACCGCAAGAGAGGATTGGTATAGCGGAATGCCAGCAGTGAGGTGACCAGGAAGCTGATCGAGAGGATACCAAGCGTCAATTGCAGTGGCGAAATACCCGGAGGATCCGGCGCCCGCCAGAAATAAGTCCAAGTCTCATAGAGAAATACATGCCCCAGGAACAACACGGACTGAAAAACAGCGATAAATACAACCAGCCGGGTTCTCATCTTAGCATTGGATGATTCGAAGCCAAAATCGAGTACAAACGTTCCCGCGATAGGTTCATTTTGGCATATCTCAGCTACAATCCCTGCTTTCCGGGTGTGCCCGAGCGAAGTGAACCCGGATGCCCCTTTTGGCTGGAAAATGCTGTGAAGGCGAGGTGCACGGATGAGTGGTCGTTCTGGTCCGCGGTCGTCGTACCCGTTTGCGCGCCTGACCCTCGCGATGGGTCTGACCTGCGTGACGTTGATGGGCTTGGCCCCCAACGCCCAGGCTCAGCAGCGTCGCGAGCGCGAACCAAACAGTGCTTACGCCGCGCGCCGCGCCAAGCTTGCCGCGGAAATCGATGCCCCCATTGTCCTGTGGGGGCTCACCGGCCGGGAGGAATTTTCGCAAGCTTACGTCTTTGCGCAGGAAGAAAACTTCTACTACTTGACCGGACATAACGAAGAGGGCGCGGCAATCGTCATTTGGCCTGCGGCAAAACCGGCCAGTGGCGAGGTGAGCGGCCCTACGAGCGTTGACAACGGAACCGGCACCCTTTTTCTTCCCGCAAAGGATCCTGCGAAAGAAAAGTGGAATGGAATCCGCTTGTCGCCTACCGATCCGGGCATCGAGGCCCGCACCGGGTTCTCTGCCGTCAAGCCATTCGGCGAGCTGCGTGCCACGGTAGAAAGGCTCGCCAAGACGTATCCTCACTTTTACACCATCCTTCCGTATGAGACGGAGCTTGGTGGCTACCCGCATGAAAAGGAAGTTGTCGATTGGCTGCAGCAGGCTGCACCGCAAGTAAAGTTGAACGATATCCGGCAACAAATCTACGCGCAGCGCCAGATTAAATCGCCGGGCGAGATCGCGTTCCTAAAGGAGGCCATCGATCTTTCGTTGGACGCGCACCTGGAAGCGATGAAGATGATGCAGCCCGGGCTCTACGAATATCAGGTTGCCGCAAAGATGGTGGAGGTTCACGCCAAGGGTGGCTCGGAAGCGGAGGGTTACGCACCGATTGTCGGCGCCGGCCCCAATTCCACCGCGCTGCACTACGACAAACTTTCGCGGAAGATTGAAGATGGCGACATTGTGGTGCTCGACGTCGGCGCGCAGTATTCTGGCTACTCCGCAGACATCACGCGTACCCTTCCTGCAAATGGTAGGTTCACGCCGCGGCAGCGCGAAATCTACGACATTGTGCTGGGCGCGCAGAACGCGGCGATTTCGGCTCTCAAACCAGGCATGAATTTGTGCCGCAAGGGCGACAAGAGCGTCTACAAAATCTCCTTCGAGTACATCAATTCGCACGGGAAGGATCGGCATGGCAAGCCGCTCGGTCCGTACTACATTCACGGACTGGGCCATCACATCGGCCTGGATGTGCACGACCCCGGCGATTACTGCAAACCGCTGGAGCCGGGAATGGTGGTGACCATGGAGCCTGGCATCTACATTCCGGAAGAAAATCTTGGCGTGCGCATTGAAGACGACGTCCTGATCACCGACAGCGGCTACAAGCTCCTGAGCGAAGGCTTGCCGCGCAACCCCGACGAAATCGAAAAAATCATGGGCGATGCCGCACAGCGCCGCGCCAAGGAAACCAACAAGGGCAACGATTGACCGCTCGGAATCCGCGCCGTTATACTGTTGGTCCGCGCTGGAAGCGCATTTTACCCCCAGCGTGCCTCGAGTCATTCCGCGCGCTGCCGTATGCAGGTCAACGGGCCGCTTGCAGGAATTTCCGAAAGCCGCAAAACGAACAGGGAGCCGCAGGTTTCGGTGCGCCGGAATCGCCAACAACCATGAGTAGCGTCAAAGCCACACAACTCCGCCCCGGGATGGTCATCCAGCACGAGGGCCAGCTTTACACGGTGTTCAGCACCGACCATCGCACGCCGGGAAACAAACGCGGGTCCATGCAGACGCGCCTGAAGAACTTGCGCACCGGTACGATGATCGACTACCGGTTCCGCGCGGAAGAATTTGTGGACCGAGCCATTCTGGATTCGGTGGAATTTGAGTACCTGTACAACGAAGGTGACGATTTTCACTTCATGAACACGGAAACCTACGAGCAGATGCACCTGACGCGCGACCTGCTCGGCGAAACGGTCTACTACCTGATTCCCAACACGGTCGTGAAAGTGGAGTTCTTCGAGGAAAAGGCCATTGGTGTTGATCTGCCGGACACCATGGATTTGAAAGTGATCCAGACGGAGCCGACGCTGCAAAAGGCAACGGCCAGCGCGGTCGGGAAGCCCGCAACGCTGGAAACCGGTCTAGTGGTAACGGTACCTCCGTTCGTGAACGAAGGCGATCGCATCAAGGTGGATACCTCAGAGGCGCGCTACGTGCAGCGCGTAGAATAAGTCGCGAGATTTGGCGAATCCAAGTGCAATTTGTGCAGTAGACTTTAACTTCCGCCTCCGCAGCTGAGCTCAGCAAAGGCTGAATTCAGAAGAGGCGAAAAAGGCGCGGCCGAGGCAACTCGATCGCGCCTTCGCTTTTCTCTGCGACCAATTTTCCTAGGACTTTTGCAATGGAGCAGACCTGCTACGCGGATCTTTCCAAGGAAGATTCTTCGCCGGCAGGATGCGCGCCAAAAACGCGGTCGAAGATGGCGTCCACGTAACGAAGCTGGCGTTGCAAGTCGAAGGAGCGAGCGAGCGCCGTCGCGTCCAAATACGAAGTGATTCGTGGATCCTTGGCTACGCGATCGCGGAAACTAGAATCGCTTTCCCACGCGGCCATGGCATTTTCCTGCACGGCTTTATAAGCCTCGTCGCGAGGCATCCCCTTTTCAATCACGTCCTGCAGTAGTTGGCCGGAGTACACCAAGCCATGCGTGGATTCGAGATTGTGCAGCATACGGGGGGGGAACACGCGCATTTCACCGATGATCGTGGTCATCTTGGCGAGCATATAGTCCACCAGGATCGTGGAATCGGGAAGGATGACGCGTTCGACGGAACTGTGGGAGATGTCGCGCTCATGCCAGAGTGCGACGTTCTCATACGCGGCGATCATATTGGATCGAACGAGACGCGCGAGACCCCCTACTTGCTCGCAGGTGACAGGGTTGCGTTTGTGCGGCATCGCGGAACTTCCGCGTTGCTCCCCGTAGAACGGCTCCTCGGCTTCTCGCACTTCAGTCCGCTGCAAATGGCGAATTTCGAGCGCGATTTTTTCGAGCGTGGCAGCGATCAACGCGAGCGAACTCATGTAGTGCGCGTGACGATCGCGCTGGATTACTTGCGACGCTACAGGCGCGACCGCGAGGCCCAGTCTTTTGCAGATCCGCGCTTCCATTTCTGGCCCCAGATGCGAAGCGTTGCCCACCGCGCCGGAAATCTTGCCTACCGCCATTTGCTCCGCGGCGTCGCGAAAACGCTTGATGTTGCGCTGATTCTCCGCAAACCAATTGGCGATTTTAAGACCGAACGTGATGGGTTCCGCGTGAATGCCGTGCGTCCGGCCGATCTGCGGCGTGTTGCGAAACTGGTGTGCGCGCAAGTCCAGAATTTCAGCAAAGATGACCAGATCGCGCTCGATGAAATGAGAAGCGTCGCGAATCAGGAGCGCTTGAGCGGTGTCCACCACGTCATTGGAAGTCATCCCGTAGTGCAGCCACCTGGCTGCCGCGGGATCTCCCACCGATTCGCCGACGGCCATGGTAAACGCAATAACGTCATGTTTTACCTGGGATTCGATCTGGTTGATGCGAGCGGCATCGGCCTTAGCACGCGCGCGAAGAGTCGCGGCGGCCTGTTTCGGCACCAACCCGGCTTCGGCGAGTGCTTCTGCGGCGGCAAGCTCGACCTCCAGCCATTTGGCGTATTTGTTGGCGTCGCTCCAGACGCGGCCCATCTCCGGGCGGGTGTACCGTGGAATCAAACTGTCCCCCTGCTCAGATTACCGAAACGCACAGCTTTCCAGCGCCATCATACCGTAGGAAGCGTGATTTCTCCCGATTGATCACGTTCCATCCGCTAACACGTCTGCGCTAGAGTAGGTGACGCCAAGGCGAAAGAACGGAGGGAGCATGGGAAGCTATCAATGGTTGGGCGATCTCGCGGATGATGCGCGATTCGGCCTTCGCACGCTGCGGAAGAGCCCTGGCTTCACGGCCGTCGCGGTGCTGACGCTAGCACTCGGCATCGGTGCGAACACGGCGATTTTCAGTGTCGTCGAAAACGTTTTGTTGCGGCCTCTTCCTTACGATCATCCGGAATCGCTGGTGGAAATCTGGAACAGCTACCCAGGATTTCAAACGGTTGGAATATCCGCCGGCGACTACGCCGACTTCCACCGCGAAGCCAAGAGTTTTTCTGCTATGGGTGCCTATGGCGAGGTCTCGCAAGGTTTCAACCTGACCGGCGTGGGCGAACCGGAACGCGTTCAGGCTAGCGTCGCGAGTGCCGATTTGTTTTCCTTGCTCGGCATTCGAACCGTGGTAGGCCGCACCTTTCTGCCCGAAGAAGACAAACCTGGCGGCGGGGCTGTGACCTTGCTGAGTCACCGGTATTGGCAGCGGCGTTTTGGCGCGGACCCGGCGATCGTAGGACATGAAGTTGCGCTGGATGGCCGGAAATACCGAGTCGTCGGCGTTTTGCCAGAGACATTTCAGATCATGCGGACGATGGATCTATGGTTGCCCATTAACAGCTATCAAGGCGACCTCGACGATCATATTCATCACGGAATCCTGCCGGTCGCGAGGCTCAGGCCTGCTATCACGGTAGCGCAGGCCGGCGCAGAAATCGAAACGCTGAATCGGCAGGAAGGCGTCGCTTATCCCGATTCGCACAAGAATTGGGGAACGCTCGTGCGCGCCATGGAAGATCCTTCTGCCGCGGCGCTGCGCGCCACCTTGCTGGTACTTTTCGCGGCGGTGGGACTGGTGCTGTTGATCGCTTGCGCCAACATCGCGAACCTGCTGCTGGCGCGAAATGCCGGTCGGGAGCGAGAGTTGGCACTGCGCACGGCGCTCGGCGCCGAGCAGGGGCGGCTCGTCCGGCAACTGCTGACCGAAAGTATTCTGCTTTCTTTGTGTGGAGGCGGTGCTGGCTTGCTGCTCGCGTCGGCCGGAATCCAGGCCCTGGGGGCTCTCGCCCCATCGGGGCTTTCGGTCATTCGCGAGACGCGCATCGACCTTCCGGTGCTGGCGTTCACGGTCGGCGTCTGCCTCACCTCGGGAATTCTTTGTGGCTTGCTGCCTGCGTTGCGCGCGCGCACGCGCGATTTGAATAACATCCTGAAACAAGGAGGCAAAGGAACCGGCGCACCGGGCAGCCACCGCGTACATAATGTTCTGGTAGTCGCCGAAGTTGCGCTCGCGCTGGTTCCGCTGATTGGAGCGGGCCTACTGCTGCAAAGTTTTCGCCACCTGCTGGACGTGGCGCCCGGATTTCAGACCGACCACGTACTCAGCATGCAGATTACACAGGCTGCGATTCCACCCGTGGAGGCTGCGAAGCTTTCTCAAGAGCAGCAAATCGAGTTGGGCAAGAAGCAGTCGCTGCAGTTCGATCAAATTCTCCAACAGGTAAACGCGTTGCCAGGCGTGAAATCGGCAGGAGGCATCAGTACTCTGCCGCTGGGGACCGATTTGCGCGAGGCTTCGCGATTTCTGATTGAGGGGCAACCCATCCTGGGCACCGGGGTTCGCCCCGTGGCGCAGGTCCGCACAGTCAGCCCCGAGTATTTCCGAACACTCGGCATCCCGTTGCAGAAAGGCCGCCTGCTGACGCGAGACGATTGGGCGCAACAAGACAAAATCGTCATTAACGACACGATGGCGCGGAGATTTTTCGCTAGCGAAGATCCTATCGGGCACCGCGTGAATTTCTGCTCGCTCGATCCGCAACCTTGTTGGTTTTCGATTGTCGGGATCGTGGGGAATGTGCACCAGTTTGGGTTGGAGGCTGGCCCGACCTATGACGCCTATTTTACCGGCGGCTGGACGCCGCGCCTGGTGATCCGGGCGTCCTCCGATCCTGTGGCGATTGCCGCGGCAGCCATGGAAGTGGTGCACCGAGTCGATCCCAGTTTGCCGCTTACCGAAGTCACTACGCTCGACGACTTGGTGTCCCGCTCTGTTTCGCCTCGGCGTTTTTCGGCAGTGCTCATCGGTGTGCTCGCGGGTCTGGCGCTGGTCTTATCCGCGGTGGGCATCTATGGCGTGATGAGTTACACCGTAGGCCAGCGCACCCAAGAGATCGGGATCCGCATGGCGTTGGGAGCTCAACCGCAAAACATGCTTGCCTTGATTTTGGGACGCGGCGCCCGTCTGGCATTCGCAGGTATTGGGGCCGGCATTTTTGGCGCTCTGGTGCTGACGCGCTTCCTGTCGAGCTTGTTGTTTGGCGTGCAGGCACATGATCCGCTGACCTTCACTGCGGTCGCGGTTTTACTACTACTGGTGGCCTTGGCAGCGTGTTATGTGCCGGCTCGGCGGGCCATGAAGGTAGCCCCGATGGTCGCTCTGCGGTACTAGTAAAGAGCGCGAAATTAGGGGTTCCAAAGGCGCCCGGACACTGCTAGTTGAGGCGCCTCCCCTACCGACCCGTCCCTTGGTAGTAAAACAGACCTAACCGCAAGCCCGAAAACCTGTCTAATGAAGCGGATGAAGCAGAGCGTCGAAGCCACTGGGGACAGTGACGCCATCGCCGTCGAGCGGACGCTCGCGGGCGACCGCGATGCTTTCCGCGTTTTGGTGGAGCGGCACAGCCGCAATGTGTTTCGTCTCGCCTACCGCATGACAGGTAACCAGCACGACGCGGAAGAAGTGGTGCAGGAGGCTTTTTTGCGGGCGTACCAGAAACTCGAACAGTTTGCGGCGCGCGCCAACTTCGGTACCTGGGTGTATCGCATCGCGGCGAACTATGCGATCGACCGGATGCGCCAGCGGAAGAGCGAAGATGCGCAGCGGGAGCCCGTGGGGAGAGCGGGCGAGGATGGAATCGAGCGCGACCCAGCAAGCCTGGTAGCGGATGCCGCGCCGTCGCCGGAGCGCCTGGCGCAAAGCGAGCAGCTCGCCAACCACATGCGGCGCGCGCTGAATGGATTGACCCCGGCGGAACGCACCGCCTTTGTGATGCGGCACTGGGGTGGCTCGGGAATTGAGGAAATTGCCGAGGCGCTGAAATCGAGTTCCAGCGCCGCCAAGAACACCGTTTTCCGGTCGGTGCAAAAACTGCGGCGCTCACTCGAACCGTTTGTCGAACGCCGAGGTCAAGCAAAAGCAATGGGAACCGAGCTATGAAACACCCGAATGAGGAAGAGTTGATCGCGTATCACGGTGGAGAGGTTTTGCAGCGAGGTGCGATCGCGGAGCATTTGACCGACTGCCCGGAATGTCGCGCGGAACTCGAACGCGTTGACGCGGTTCTTGCAGCACTGAGCGCAATGCCGGTACCCGACCCCGGCGAAGATTACGGGCAGCGTGTTTGGCAACAAATTGCGTCGCGACTTCCGGAGAAGCGAGCGCCTTGGTGGAAATTGGTCCCAGGCGGCGGCCTGACGGCTGGCTGGTTTGGTCCACGGCGTTGGGCAGCGGTAGCCGCGATTGCAGCCGTGGTCCTCGTTGCGTTTATGGCAGGACGTTTTACGAAGCGAACTACTCTGACGCCGGCAGGTGCCGACGCCGCTGCAGAAAGAGTACGCGAACGCGTTTTGATCATGGCCGTCGGTGAACACCTGGGCCGGTCGGAAATGGTGCTCGTGGAGCTCGCGAATGCGGAGCCGCTCGGAACCAAGCGAAAGCAGGTGAACATTTCTGCGGAACAGCGGCGCGCCGAAGATTTGCTGGAGGAAAACCGCTTGTACCGGCAAACGGCTCTGGAACAAGGCGATGTGGGTCTTGCCGACGTGCTGGATGAGCTCGAACGCGTGCTGCTGGACGTCGCTCATAGTCCGCAAGAAGTCACGCCTGCACAGCTGGAAATGATTCGCCAGCACATTGAAGGGCGCGGGATTTTGTTCAAGGTCCGCGTGGTCGGCAAGGAATTGCAGCAGCGCGAGGAGTCTCCAACGCCCGCTGCGAAACAGAACGGATCGACGAAGCAGGAGAGGAACAAGACATGAACGTTGTTGAGATTGGGCAGATGGAGTTGATTCAGCCAACGTTGCCGATAGGCTCGAGATCCACGGCCTTGCGCGGTGCTGCGTACCTCGCGCTCTCGATGGTGTTGCTGATGCCAGGTTCCGTGCGAGCGCGAACCGACGCACCTTCGTTGAGCGCAAAGCTTCCAAGCCCCGCGCCATTGACTGAGCAAGAGCAGGAACAAAGCGCAGACGACAAGCAAGACCAGGAGCAGGAAAAACGGGATCGCGAACAGGAGAAACGCGACCGGGAGCAGGAAAAACGGGATCGCGAGCAGGAGAAGCGCGACCACGAACAGGAAAAACGGGATCGCGAACAGGAGAAGCGCGACCACGAACAGGAGCGACTGGAGCGCAACTCCGAACTGTACGACGATGGTCGCGAAGCCCTCGACGAAGATGACTACAACAAGGCTGAGTCGAAATTCGCGGAACTGGCCTCGCTCAACGGCCCACAAACCGACGCCGCCCTTTATTGGAAAGCATATGCGGAGAACCGCCTGGGTAAGCGGGATACGGCTCTGTCGACCATCGCGGATTTGAAACATCGCTTTCCACAAAGCCGCTGGCTTAAAGACGCGAGCGCATTAGAGATCGACGTACGACAGAGGGCTGGCCAACCGGCACGTCCGGAGTCGCAAAGCAACGACGATCTGAAAATGTTGGCCATACAAGGACTGATGAACAGCGATCCGGAACGCGCCATGCCGCTGCTCGAAAAGGTACTGAACGGTAGTGGAACGCCGAGAGAGAAATCGAAAGCACTGTTCGTGATCGCGCAAAGTGGGTCGCCGCAAGCGCAAGCGATTCTGGTTCGCGTCGCCAAAGGCCAGAGCAATCCGGACTTGCAACGCAAAGCGATCGAGTATCTGGGAATCTTTGGCGGCGGCGTACGGGGAGGAGTTGTTGGCGGAGTGGAAGGCGGCGTCGAGGGAGGCGTAGCCGGTGGGCGTCAAGGCAGCCCGCTGAGGGAGATCTATGCCGCGAGTAACGACGAATCCGTGAAGCGGACGATTTTGCGCAGCTACATGATTTCCGGAGACAAAGCGGATTTGTTCGAAGCGGCAAAGAGCGAGAAGGACGAGAAGCTGCGGCGCGAAGCCATCCGTCAGCTTGGATTGGTCCACGGCGTTGATGAATTGCAGCAGCTATACCAGAAGGAAAGTTCGACGGAAGTGAAGCATGAGATTCTCCAGGCGTTTTTCTTGTCGGGAGAATCGAACCGGCTGGCCGAAGCTGCAAAAAACGAGAAAGATCCCGAGTTGCGGCGCGCGGCCGTGCGCAACCTGGGGCTGATCAATTCGAGCGACTCCGCGAAGGCGCTGCAATCGATCTACAGCAAAGAGACCGACCGGGACGTGCGTAAAGAAGTGCTGAATGCCTATTTCATACAAGGGAATGCAGCTGGACTCGTGGCCATCGCGCGGGGCGAAAAGGACCCTGAACTCAAGAAGGAAGCGGTATCCAAGCTGGCGTTGATGCACGACAAGGTGGCCTCGGACTACCTAATGGAAATTTTACAAAAGTGAGGAACGCGATGAGAACTGCATCGATCGCACTTCGTACCGGCGTGGCGGCGATACTTGCCTGCGGCTTCGTGACCATCGCCGCTTGTGCCAACGCAGACGCGACCCCCGCGCAATCGCAAGCGAGCGACACTGCGAACGTGCAAAATGCTCGACTTGAGACGCGTGCGTTGGCCGGCACGCTAGCAGCTGAATTGAAAATGTTCGAGGGGCAATCGGGGGAACCGCGCTGGATCGGCTACAAGGTTCCGCAAGTCGCCGGCGATCGCGAAGTCTGTTGCGCTGGCTCCCATGGAAACGGGAATCAGGAATGCGGGCCGTGCCGCCTCGAAAGCAGCGACCGCAGCATCAACATGAATTCGCGGAGCGCGCCCATGAACCTCGAAGCGGTGGACGCTATCGCCATTCTGTTTCGCGCTGAGAACAAGAAGATCATGAAGATTCGGGTGGTTTCCGCACAATGCACTGTAGACGCCGCCGGCTTGCCTTTTGTGTGGCTCACTGGCGTGAAACCTGCCGAGAGCGTCGTCTTCCTTGCTAACTACGTGCACGGCAAAAACTTTAGCGAGGGCGACGACAGGAAACTTGGCCACGAATCGCTCGCGGCAATCGCGCTCCATGCCGACGAATCCGCCGACCGCGCTCTCGAATCTTTTGTACAGCCCAGCGAACGCGAGGAATTGCGCAAGCAAGCCTCGTTTTGGCTTGGTGAAGCGCGCGGCGAGGCCGGACTCGCGACGTTACGGCAAATGGCGAAGAACGACCCCAGCAGTGAAGTTCGCGCGCACGTCACCTTCGCGCTTTCCGTCAGTCGTGAGCCTTCCGCGGTGGACGAAATGATCCGCATGGCCAAGGAAGATGAAAACAGTCAGGTACGCGGGCAAGCGCTGTTCTGGCTGGCACAAAAGGCCGGAAAGAAGGCAGCGGCGACGATTACCGGTGCCATCGAGAATGATCCCGACACGGACGTAAAAAAGAAGGCGGTCTTCGCGCTAAGCCAGATGCCGAAAGATGAAGGCGTTCCGAAGCTGATCGAAGTGGCGCAGACCAATCACAATCCCGCGGTGCGCAAGCAAGCGATGTTCTGGCTTGGCCAGTCAAACGATCCGCGTGCGTTGGCATTTTTTGAGAAGGTGCTGTCGCAGTAGCATCGCTATCGCAACAAATCTTCGAGCTGGATGCGCGCATCGGTCTTCGCGTCGCGGTACTTTACAATCACGGCGGCCTGCAGCGATAATCCGTGTATCTTGCCGAAGGCGTTCGATACCGCGCGCGCCCCCGGGACGACGATAGCCTCCTCGGGAATCACCAGCGGCTGCTCCTCCGTGGCGCTGTAAACTGCGTCTCGCACTAAATCGTAGACCGGAATCGACCGATTCAAAATTGTGCCGGTGCCCAGGACTACACGGCGCTTTACGACTGTGCCTTCGTATACGCCAGAATTGCCGCCCACCAAAACGTCATCTTCAATGATCACCGGCAGAGCGCCGACTGGTTCCAGCACGCCGCCAATTTGTGCCGCTGCCGAAATATGGCAGTTGCGACCGATCTGCGCGCAACTCCCGACCAGCGCGTGGGAATCAATCATCGTGCCTTCACCCACGTAGGCGCCAACATTGACAAACATCGGCGGCATGCACACCGCGCCGCGGCCGATGAAGCTCCCATCGCGAATGCTCGAACCGCCGGGAACGACGCGGATACCGTCGCCCGCACCAACTGCGCGCAGCGGGTAGGTGGACTTGTCGATGAACCGCTGCTGAGCAGCACCGGCCGTCGCGCCGCTCGCCGGTCCGTCCGCAGACATGTCCACGATAGAACCCATGCGAAACCCGAGCAGAATCCCCTTTTTCACCCAGGCGTTCACTCGCCAACCGGTTTTCGCCTTAGAGTCTGGCTCGGCCGCGCGCACCTCGCCGCGATTCAGCGCGCCCTTGAACTCGCCAAACAATTGAAAATGCTCCGCGGTGTATTGTGCCGGCGGCTCGTCGAACAACTGTTCAATTTGCGACCGCAGCATGCACTCTCTCGGCCAGCCCCACGGACGCGAGCACGTTCTGGATTCGCGCCAGGCTTTCCTCTTTGGGAGGCACCAGCGGCAAACGCCACATGGGTTCGAGCAATCCCATCTCGACCATCGCTGCCTTCACGGGTATTGGGTTTGATTCCACGAAATTCACTTCCATCAAGGAATGGTAGCGGCGATGAATCTGGCGCGCGCCCGAAATGTCCCCTTGCAAAGCAAGCCGCGTGAGTTGCGTCATCTCCATGGGGATTTCGTTCGAAACGACGGAAATTACTCCGCGACCACCGAGCGCGATCAGCGGCAGCGTGATCGCGTCGTCACCCGAAAGCACAAGGAAGTCGTCGGGGACGATATTCAGAATCGCCGCCATTTGCCCGATGCTGCCGGAGGCTTCCTTAATACCGATAATGTTCTCGATCCCAGCGAGGCGTTTCACCGTTGCGGGCTCGATGTTCACGCCGGTGCGTCCTTGCACGCTGTACAAAATCATCGGCAGCGGCACAGCGTTCGCGATGGCGCCATAGTGCTGATACAAACCTTCCTGCGTAGGTTTGTTGTAATACGGCGTCACCGAAAGAATGCCGTCGGCGCCGATCGCCGCCAACTCACGCGCCAGCGCGATAACTTCGGCGGTGTTGTAGCCGCCGGCTCCCGCCAGGACCGGCACCTTTCCCTTCGCCAACTCCACGGTGATCTCCACGACGCGCAAATGCTCGTCGTGCGAGAGTGTCGGGCTTTCACCCGTAGTGCCGCAAGGCACCAGGAAATCGATCCCCGCGTTGATCTGTCGCAAAATTAGGTTTCGCAGCGTGGATTCGTCAAGCGAACCATCGCCGCGAAACGGTGTAACCATCGCCGTACCGCATCCGGTGAACATGTTCGTTTCTCCTTTCTGTTCATCCATGAGAAATCTGCGACGCCGCTCCGTACAAACTGCAGCCGCCGTCTTTTACCTTGAACTTCGAAGGCTCGCTCCTTACTCCTTTGGTCCCGCACCCAACTCGCCGAGAATCTCCCGAAACTCGAACAGGCCCTTCTTCCCTGCCACCCATCGCGCAGCGCGCAGTGAGCCTCGCGCAAATCCCTCACGACTCCGAGCTGTGTGCCGCAGCGTGATGGTGTCGGCCAACGAATCGAACCCAATCTCGTGCGTCCCCGGATGCGCTCCCGCGCGATTGGAACTCAAATCAATCGCACGCGCATACCCACCAGCCAGCATCTCTTCCGCCAACTTGCGCAGGGTGCCCGACGGCGCATCCTTTTTTGCCGCGTGATGAATCTCCCAGCCCCACGCGCCGTACTCCTCTTGCGACGCGAAGAGGGCCGCAGTGTAGGCCACCACCTGCAAGAACAGATTCACGCCCACGGAAAAGTTGGGAGCCCACACCAGCCCGGTGCCGCTTTGCGCCACCACTTCACGCGCTACGGGAAGATGTTCGAGCCAACCCGTCGTGCCCACCGCGGCATTAACTCCCGCTGCAGCGAGCTGCTGGATATTCTGTGCCGCAGCATCCGGCGTCGAAAATTCAATCGCAACGTCAACGCCGCATAGCGCCGCCCGCGTCAAGCCAGCGCCGCCGGCGTTGTTCTTGCTGTCGAATTTCGCGCGCACGTCGAAACCGTATTCAGGCGCCAACTGCGCGACCAAACGCCCCATCTTTCCGTAGCCGACAATCGCCAGGCCCAGGGTCATACGCGCGCCTGCCCTTCCGACAGAAGTTGCGTGACCATGCGCACATAAATCTCCACCGCTTCCAATAGTTCTTTCTTCGCGATTCGCTCCTCCGCCGTATGTGCAACGTGAATGCTGCCCGGCCCGATCAAAAACGGCTTGCCCCAGCCTGCGCCCAGCGCCGGTATGTCGGTCGTGAATGCCACCGCCGTGGTTGGCAAGCCGTCGAATCCTCCCAAGCGGATCGCGGGTGTGTGCAAAACCTCGCGGGCTTCCGCGCGGCCCACGACGGCGGCCGCAACCGCTTCGCGAAGCTGCGCTGGATCACCGACCGTGCGGAACATGATTTCGGCATGCGCTTCATCCGCCACTACATTGGGGGCGCGACCGCCGGAAATCGTGCCGACGTTGAGCGTGCAGGGGCCCAACGTGGCGTCGTGCGGCAAAGGAATCCGCCGGATGTCTTGCAACCCATCGAGAAGCGTGTGAATCGCGGAGTGCCCGAGTTCGGGATACGCAGAGTGCGCCAGCCTTCCTCTCGCGGTGACCTCGAAGCGCAAAGCTCCCTTTGAGCCGAGCGCGATGCGATTGTCCGTAGGTTCGCCATTGATCAGGAAGCGCGAGCCGCGCGGGTCTGCGGCGGCCGCTTTCGCTCCTGCGGAGTTGCGCTCTTCGCCGACTAGAAACAGCAATGCGAAGTTTCGCGCGCGAGCCGCGAGCAATTTCTCGGCGGCTGCGGTCATCGCCGCGATGATGCCTTTAGCGTCGCAGGAACCCCGGCCCCAAACGAATTCGGTGTCTTCGTTGGAGGCGAAAAACGGCGGCACGGTATCCATATGGGTGGAAAGCGTAACGATCGGCTCACCCCAGTAGACGAAAATATTGTCGCGCTGCGGCGCCACCGGGATGCGTTCGATCCGTCCTTCGTGGCGCGATGCCAATGCGGACAGATGCGTGAACAGGAAGTCGCCGACCTGTTTCTCGTTGTTGGTCACGGACTCAATGTCCACCAGAGCGCGCGTTAGCTCAAAAATATTCATCGCCACCGAATTCCTGCTTGCCATTTTTTTTCAAAGAAGCGAACAGAAAGGAAGGAACCGCGAGGAAAATACTCGGGCTGCTGCCTCTCGATAGCGCTTCATCCACGAACTGCAACGCCTGGATGACAGTGATCAGGCCTTGGACCTGACCCCCAACCGCCGCGGTTTCAGCTACCGCAACGATTTCGGCGGAGAAAACAACAGCTAAACCCCTTTCGCTCAGGCCCCCGAAGCTGCTCGGAACAACTAGCCCGGCTACTCATGGTCTCCGCACCTCTACCAAGAACAACCCGAGTTTAGTGGAGCGGAGTGTGCAGTGTCAACGAGGAGTTTGCGTACATCGAAGTCGTGCTAAAGGTTCGCAAACTTCAAAAACAGAGATTTAACGCAGAGGGCGCAAAGGTAAGAGCAGTAGAGGTGACGGAGACACCGGCTTTGCGCCACGAAATTCCCCGGGAACTCTGCGTTCCGAACTCCGTGTACTGTGTGTTGAAGCTTTCTTGTTTACAGCTCGAGGGGCTTCATGGGGGTGCCTTGCGTGGCGACTAGGAGTTCGCCGGTGAAGGCACATTCGGCAGGCCGGCGGCGTAGAGCTTCTTCGGCGGAGATGCGGGCTACGTCGGGATTGTTGTTCTCCAGAGAAAGGTGCGCGAGGACGAGATAGCGGGCGCGCGCGTCGAAGCCGTCGGGATCGGCTAAATATTCGCTGACGGCGTGATTCGAGAGGTGGCCGGTGCGGCTCAGGACTCGTTGCTTGACGACCCAGGGATAGGGGCCGACCTTGAGCATGTCGAGATCGTGATTGGACTCCAGCATCAGGCAATCGGCGTCGCGCAGGTGGACTTTGACCAGCTCCGGCATGTACCCGAGATCGGTCACCAGCGCCATCTTTACGCCATCGGTGCGAAAGGTGAACCCAATCGGATCGGCGGCGTCGTGAGGAATCGCGAACGCGTGAACCTCGATGTCGCCGACGCAAAAACGCTGCCCCGCATGGATCGTTTCGACACCGCGAAGGCGTTTGCCCAGGCGGTCAGGAAGAGCACGATGGAGCGCGTCCATGGTCGGCTCGGTGACATACAGCGGTGCTTTCCACAATCCCAGCATTTGCGGCAAGCCGTTGCAATGATCGCTGTGTTCGTGGGTGATCAGGATGCCGTCGAGGTGCTCGACGTCTTTTTCGATGGCCGCAAGGCGCGCCAGCGTTTCGCGTTTGCCGAGGCCGGCGTCAATGAGGAGGCGGGTGTGCTCTGTCTCGAGTAGGGTGATGTTGCCCGAGCTGCCGGACGCCAGAATGGTAACGCGCAAACCGATCGCTTCCCCCTCAGTGTAAAGCAGTTCGGCGCAGCACGTGCGGCGACGAATTTCCTGCATCATGGCAGAGCAGCAACAGAGCGTCAATGAAGAATATGAAAAGTTGTCGAAATTCGATAAAGAAGCTGTAGCAGAGCTAGCAAGCGAGGCGAGAGCGGTCGAGGGTGAAGCCGTTGAGGGGACCGAGGGCGGTGACCGCGATCTGTTCGGGGCGGAAGAATTCGCGGGCTACCGACTGGATTTCTTCGCGGCTTACCGTTTCGATGCCAGCGAGAATTTCGTCGAGCGAATAGAAGCGGCGGAAGTAGAGTTCCTGGCGCGCGAGGTTGGACATCCGCGCGCTAGTGGACTCGAGCGAGAGCATCAGCGAGCCTTTGAGGTGGTTCTTGGCGCGCAGGAGCTCTTCTTCGGTGACCAATGATTCCTTGAGCTCGCGAAATTCCTTGATCACCAGGTCGATGACCTGGCCCACGGTTTCTTTCGCGGTGCCGGCGTAGATGGTCATCATGCCCGCGTCGGAATACGGCGTAAGCTCGCTGAAAACGGCGTAGGCCAGGCCTTGTTTCTCGCGGATATTCTGGAACAGGCGCGAAGACATGCCGCCTCCGAGCAGATTGTTCATGACGGCAACTGCGAAACGCCTCTCGTCGGCTAACGGCACGGATGGCACGCCGATGCACACATGAACCTGTTCGAGATCGCGCTTGGACTCGATGTGAATAGGCGCCTGGGTCGACGGCGCGTCGTGTTCTTCAGGTTGCCCAGAAGGCTTCAAGCCACCGAACTCCCGTTCGACGAGGTCGAGCACCTGCTCGTGCTTGACGTTTCCAGCCGCGGACAGCACCAGCCGGTCGGGTGCGAACCAATGCTGAAAACGCTGACGCAGCGAGTCGCGATTGAATTTCTTTACCGTTTCCGGCGTGCCCAGGATCGGCCGGCCTAACGGATGCTCCGGCCAAAAACCCCGCGTGAAGATTTCGTGGAGAAGATACTCCGGATTGTCCAGGTCCATCTTGATCTCTTCGAGGACGACCTGGCGTTCTTTCTTGACGTCTTCGGAATCGAATTTCGGACGCAGGACGAGGTCGGCGATGACATCAAAGGCGATCGGCATGTGCTCGTCAAGCACTTTGGCATTGAAGCAGATTTGTTCTTTGGAGGTGAAAGCGTCGAGCATGCCGCCCACTGAATCCATCTCCCGCGCGATCGCTTCGGCGGAGCGCCGCTCGGTGCCCTTGAAGACCATGTGCTCCATGAAGTGTGCAAGCCCGTTTTCTTCCTGCACTTCGCGGCGGGAGCCGTTGCGAATCCAGACGCCTACCGAAACTGAGCGCACGTGCGACATGGTCTCGGTGAGTACCACCAGACCGTTGGGTAAAACTCGTTTTTGGATATCGCGTGCTTCGGTCGCCACCGTACAATTGTGACACAGGCCGGGTGAAAGAAGAAATAGAAGGAAAAAGTGACGTAACACCTGTGACGACAACTACTTGCGGTTATGCGCGTTGCGAATTTTACTGCGTGGCGAACAGTCCCGGAGCGGTTCTTAGATCAGTTTTTCGTCGGCGTTGAGCTTGCCGTATTCGCTGGTGTAGTGCAACGGGACATCCGCATACGTACCCTTTTCGCGCTGATAAACCTCACACGTATCGAACGGTTTGGAATAAATGTGGATGCTGACGGCGCGCTGGTTGAACTCAGGTAAGTTGAGGACTTGGTGGACGGGCTCGAGTGGGTTGACGTAGGCCGGATGAGCCGCGTCCATGTCGTAGATATCGGTCGGCAGGATGTGACACGTGCCGAGCGCGGCGTCGCGTTCGTTGACACGGAAATTCTGGACGCGTAAACGGCCGACGGGTGCGGACATCCAGCAATTCTGGTCACGATGATTGTGCACGCGGCTGGCTTGGCCGACTTCCCAGCAGATCGCCATGCACTCGAAGACGTCGTTTTTGAAAATGAGATTGCGCGTGTAGTTGCCCTTGGAGAAGAAGCGATATTTGTCGAGAGTCTCGGGGCGCACGGCATGGAAAAGGATGTAGTCCTGAACGTTCTGCAACGTGAAATCACGCTCGGGAATGGCGGCGAGACCTTTTACCCAGTCCGCGATGGCCAAAGTATCCGTGGTCACTTGTTTCTGCATGGCGCGCCTCCGAAGGGCAATCCGGAAATCAGGGGGATTGCCAAAGAATTATAGCGCGGTTGTGGAGAAAACGGGCGAGGTAAGGACGCGACGAAGTGCCGAAGTAAAGAACCACGAAACTTGGTAATCTGTTAGTGCAGCTGAGTCAGGCGCGCGGGACACGGCGCAATAAAAAAACCTGAATAGAAAAGGGCGAGCAGCGTAGCTGGTTCATGATCGAACTCCTGGGTAAATCGGCGGAGGAACTGAGCGCATTGTGCGTGGAGTTGGGAGAGCCTGCGTACCGCGGCGCGCAGCTTTATCAAGCACTCTACGTGGAGCGAATTTTCGACATTGCGTCGATGACGACCTTGCCTGCGGCGCTGCGTGAGCGATTGGCGAACGGGGCGCGCATCACGTCGCCAATCGTCCGACAACGGTACGTGTCACAAGACGGGTCGGTGCGGTATCTATTCGCGCTCCCGGGATCGGAAACATCGAAAAGCAAAGAGTTCAACACCGAGAGCACCGAGGACAGAGAGAAACAAATGCGCGTGGTGCGGCCTGCTTCGGTGGAAGCTGTCTTCATGCCGAGCGAAGGCCGGCAGACGATTTGTATTTCGACGCAGGCGGGTTGCGCGGTGGATTGCCAGTTTTGCCTGACAGCACAGCTTGGGTTGATTCGCAATCTAACCCCAGGCGAAATTGTGGCGCAGGTACTGCTGCCGCTCGAGGAACACAAGGCGGCGCTCGCGCCAAATACCAACATCGTGCTGATGGGGCAGGGCGAGCCCTTGTTGAATTTTGATGCGGTGATGGAGGCGTTGCGGATTCTGCTCCATGCGAAGGGAGTCGGGATATCGCCGAAGCACGCCACGCTTTCGACCAGCGGGATCGTGCCGGGCATCGAGCGTCTGGCGAGAGAAGAAGTGCGGCCGCATCTGGCAATTTCGCTGAACGCATCCAACGACGAGCAGCGTAACCTCCTGATGCCGATCAACCGGAAGTATCCGCTCGCCACCTTGATGAAGGCTTGCCGTGAATATCCGCTGCGTTCGTGGGAATACCTGATGTTCGAGTACGTGATGCTGGGGGGCGTAAACGATTCCCTGGCCGATGCGCGCCGCGTCGTAAAATTACTCGCGCCCTTGAAAGCCGCGAAGGTCAATCTCATTCCCTGGAACCCGGGCAAGCTGCCGTATCACGAGTCAACGGTAGAGGACATCGACGTGTTCCAGAAGCTGCTGATCGAGCGCGGAATACCCACCTTCGTGCGCCACTCCCGCGGCCGCGACGTGATGGCCGCCTGCGGGCAGTTGGCACTGAACGAAATCACCAGCTCGCCGCTGACCGTGCTCAGCTCGTAGCCTGTGGCCGCCCTCTTCGAGAGTGCGGATGCAGCGAATCAGGCGCAAACGCCGTAGAACATTCGCGCAACTAGGAGCGGATGCCGATCACAGCCATGAGCCGCCCACTTGCCGCTCCTTCTTTGCGATAGCTGAACAGGCGATCGAAGTTGCACGACGTGCAGAGCTTGGTAACGAAGATATTTTCTTCGCGGACTCCCGCTTCGACAAGCTGCGCCCGATTTGCTTTTTTCAGATCGAGCAGTACCTTGTTCGGCGGGGGTTGATGCCCCGGAGGCATCATGTTCAGCCACTGTAACGGGTTGGGTTCGTCGCCGGTGCGGAGTTCGTCGAAAAATTCGGAGGCGTTGGCAAATTTTGCGGCGAAAGCGGAGGCTACCTCCGTTCCCACTTCGTAGCAGCAGCCACCGATAGTCGGGCCGATTGCGGCCAGCAAATCCTGCGGACGGCTGCCGAACTCCATCTGCATTTGGCCGATCGTTTTGGTGACGATGCGCGCCAGAGTGCCCCGCCAGCCCGCGTGAATCGCTGCGACCACGCGGTTTTGGGGATCAACGACCAGCACCGGGCAGCAGTCGGCGGTGCGCACGCCCAGCAACAAGCCAGCGCGATTTGTCGCGGAGGCGTCACCTTTGCACTGCTTGGTTGGCGCACCGTCAAACGAACGGACCACGTCGGAGTGGATCTGGTGCAGCGCCACCAGCGTCAGATCCTTACCTCCGAGCGCCGCCTGAAACCTGCGCTTATTCTCCTCGACGTTTTCGCGCGTGTCCCATTTCACCGCACCGAGATTTAGAACTCTTTCTCCATCGACGTCGCTGACGCCGCCTGGACGCGTGCTGAAGCCATGCACCAACCATGGGATTTTTGTAAGAGCTGGGACCTGGAGTACGCTGACGCCGCGTAATTTTCGTTCGATCCAGCGCTTCTGGGATGGGCGAGCAGTGGGGTGTTTGGGTTTGCTGTGCTTCCTTGGCGATGTTTTGGTGGTGGCCACGGGCTTACCAGTATAATCGCAGTCGGTCCGGATCGTTTTGGGTGACGTTCCCGAAATTGCGCCCACCATGGTCGGCGGCCGCTACAAAGGCACGGTCGCTATTGCGGATCGCTGTGGGGGAAGTTTGGAGGGTGCTTGATCGTCGGACTCGGTGTCGATATTGCCGAAGTGGCGCGCGTACAGCGCGCTATCGAGCGGCATGGCGAAACGTTCCTGCGACGCGTTTACACTGCGAAAGAGCGGGAATACTGCGAGCGTTTCAAGAACAAGTACGAACGTTATGCAGGCCGCTTCGCCGCGAAGGAAGCCGCCATGAAAGCGCTGGGTACCGGATGGAGCCGCGGCGTCCGCTGGGTGGACGTGGAAGTCGTCCGCGAAAAAGGCGGGCGCCCTACCATCAAGCTGAGCGGCGAAGCTGCGAATGTCGCTGGCCGTCTCAATGTGAAGAACATCGCTTTGAGCATCACGCACACCGCAGATCAAGCCTTTGCGCAAGTCATTTTTGAGAGTTGAGACCATGGATGAATTTCCGCAATTCATGAAAAGCGCCGCAAACCGAATCGTCGCCGGCAGCCAGGCGACTCCCGGAGTAGAAGGATATGTGTTCGACGGTGCCGATGGTAGCCAGATGGCGTTCTGGAGCTGCCGCGAGACGGCGTCTTCGGCACCGCACATCCACGAATTCGACGAATACATGATCGTGGTGCAAGGCTGCTACACGCTGATCATCGACGGCGAACGGATTCCCTTGAAAGCCGGCCAAGAGTATTTCATCCCCCGCGGCATGCCGCACGGCGGCGAAGTCTTGGCCTGCACCAGAACGATCCATGCCTTCGGCGGCCATCGCGCCGACCGGTCTGAACCCAGAACCTCAGGTTGAAAACCTCTCCTGACACGGAAGAAGCCATGCTTAGCCAAACCGAAAACATCGAGTTGGGCTTGTTTTTTGCTGCGGGCGCCTTTGCCGTAGTGCTTTCTATTTTGTAGCTCCGACGTAGCAAGCTGTACCACCGTCTGAACCCAGATGCTCACGCTTTTCGCCCGTATTCGTCGATCGATACGGCCGGCTAACTGCCGGTTTTATTTCACAACGAGAAATGAACCCAAGGCTAGGGCGTCGATGCCGGAGCAGTAGAAGCTGCGCACGGCTTCGCGAGGGTCGGAGACCAGGGGCTCGCCGAATAGGTTGAAGGAAGTATTGACCAGGACCGGTGCTGGGGCGGCCTCGCCGAATTTGTGGAGCAGGCGCCAGAAGCTGGGGTTGGAGTCTTTGTCCACGGTGTGAACGCGGATTTCGCGGCCGTTGAAGGCGAATTGTTCGAGGCCGGGGACTTGATTTCTGAGCGTGCCGAGCGAGGCCATGAAGCGGCAGTTTGGCGAACAATCGAAAAATTCGGATGCGCGTTCGGCGGGAACGGAGAGCGCAAAGGGGTGAAAATCGGCCCGGTGCTTGATGTATTGATTGACGTTGTCGATGACATACTCGGAAAAGGGCGAGGCCAGGATGCTGCGGTTGCCGAGCGCGCGGTGGCCGAATTCGGTGCGTCCCTGGCACCAAGCGACGATTTTGTCGCGCTGCAGGAGTTTCACACTATCGGCGATCAGCTGTTCTTCGCCGGAAAGGTACTTGTAGATTATTTTGCAGTTGTCGAGCACCGCTTTGATTTCCTGAGAGCCCAGCCCTGGGCCGAGGGCCAGCGTGGTAATGGGGGCGCGGCCGGATTTTCCGGAGAGCTTCTTACGAGCCAGAAAAGCGGCGCCGAGAGCGGTCCCCGCGTTTCCAGCGACTGGCTGCACGTGCACGCGATCGAAGGTGCTGCGTGTCTCCAAGGCGCGAACCAGCAGAACATTCAGAAACACGCCGCCGGCGATGCATAACGAATCGGCGCCAGTTTGCGCCTGGAAGTGATGCGCGATTTCGAGGACCGTTTCTTCCAGAAAGAGCTGGGCGCTGCGGGCCAGGGCCGCGCAAACGGCGCGATCTTCACGGAATTTGTCTTTGTGAATTTTCAGCTCGCGATAAAACTGCGGGGAAAACGTGCCGCGCTCGTCGGGCCCGGCGGCAAAGTAGCGGCGATCCAGAACCGGCAGGCCGTGTGAATCGCTACGGAATAGTTTACGGAACGTAGGGAGATACTCGGGTTGGCCTTGGCGGCCAAGCCATTGGACTTTGTGCTCGTCGTGGTGCGGGCGAAGCCCGAGCAGGGCGGTAATGCGCGAATAGAACCAACCCAGGCAATCGGGAAATTGCATGGTGCGCAACGGACGGATTTCGTCATTTTCGCCCAGCGAGATTTGACCGCAGCGCAACGCGGCCCCGCCGTCGAGGGTGAGGATCAGGGCGCGGTCGAAGCCGGAAGTGTAAAACGCGCTGGCGGCGTGGCAAAGGTGATGCTCGAACTGCTGGAACTTCACATCGCCACTCAGGTGATGGCGAAGCTGGGGAATCGAAGTGGATTTGCGAAGGTCTCGGGCTGATCGGCGCTTGCGGCTCGCGGAGAATTTCGAACCGAGGCCCGATTCGCGAAGGCGAGCCTGTTGCGGGAGGTCCGCCAGCGCGGCAACGGTCAGGTCGGTTGGACGAATGCCATGTTGCTCGAGGATTCGCGTGATCGCGCGGCTGGGAACGGTGTCCGCGCCTTGCGAACGATTCAGCTTCTCTTCCTCGATTGCGCCCAAGATCGCCTTCTCGTCGAGTAGTGCGACGGCGGAATCCTGGTCAAGGCTGGCGATTCCCAGAATGAGCATAGAGAAAGCTTCTCACTGTCGCAGCACGTGCTAAACGGCAAAAATTCTGGACGTTTCCGGTTGTGCATCGAGATGGCCGCGGCCGACGGAGACCACGCGTACCTGCATCATCTGGTTTGGCGGCCACTCGCCGGATACGCGAACCTGGAGATAGTTGCTCGAAATGGCAGGGGACCAGCTAAATTTCGCCGATGACGCGCGGGCCGCGGGCAAAGTGTGACCGAGCGTGAGAACCTCAAGCGGCCTGTCCATCTGCGTGCGCTGAAATGCCGCGGATTTTTCTTCGCCGAGGGCGCGGAGTTCACGGGCGCGGCGATGAATAAGGGTGGAGGGAACTTCGTTGGAAAGGGCGGCGGCGCGGGTGCCCGGGCGTTTCGAGAAGGAGAAAACGTGAAGGTAGGTGAACGGCAAGCGTTCGATGAACGCGATGGTTGCGGCGTGATCGTCGCCGCTTTCGCCGGGGAATCCAGCGATGACGTCTGCGCCGATGGCGGCGTGCGGGAGATGCTCGCGGATGAGCTCGACGCGTCGGGCGAAATGCTCCACGCGGTACCAGCGATGCATCGCGGCCAAGATGCGGTCGGAGCCGGACTGCAGCGGCATGTGAAAGTGCTGGGCGATGCGAGGCGTGGAAGCAAACAGCGCGATCAGATCCTCGGTGACGTCGAGCGGCTCGATGGAGCTGATACGGATACGCTCGATCGGCGTTTGGTCGAGAATGCGGCGTAGCAGTTCGTCGAACTCAATGCGCGGCGAAAGATCACGGCCGTAGGCGCCAAGGTTGATGCCGCTGAGCACGATCTCACGATAGCCAGATTCGCTGAGGCTGCCGATTTCCGCGATGACGTTGTCAGGAGGGAGGCTGCGGCTTCTCCCGCGAACGAAGGGAATGACGCAGTAGGAGCAGCGGCTGTTGCAGCCGTCCTGAATTTTCAGCGTTGGGCGAGTGTGATTCCGTTCCCCGCCAAGAACGGGGGCGGCGAGAAACGTTGTTTGAGACAGGATGTCGCCAGTTAGGATTTTGGCGGGGCTGCTCGCGAAAGAAAACGCTTCGTTCTCGGAAGTGAGGAGCGCGCCGGCAGGAATAAAGCTGCTGCCCGAAGCGGACGGTTGCGGAAACGTCTGCGTAAGACCGGCGGCGAGTTCCGGGATTTGCGGTTTATGTGAATTGCCGACGACCCAGGAGACTCCGGGCAGTGCCGCCAGCTCTTCAGGGGCGCGTTGCGCGTAGCAACCGGTGACGATGACGCGGGCGGCGGGGTTGCGGGCGTGGATTTTGCGGATGGCGTCGCGGGCCTGGGAGTCGGCCGCGGCGGTGACCGTGCACGTATTTACAACCACGATGTCTGCGGCGGCGGAGTTGCCTGCAGCGAGGCATCCCCGACCGAGCAATTGATTCTCCAAGGCGGCGGCGTCGGCTTGCGTGGCTCGGCAGCCGAATTGTTCGATGTAAAAGGTCGTCATCTGCTCAGTAGGATTTGCTCAACAAAAGCAATTAAAGCAACCAACAAGGGGCAATCAACAAGGACAAAAGGTTGACCTCCATACAGAGATCACCGGATGTACCTGCAGAACAAGTGCAGGCACTCTGCGGATGGCTCCGTCTGGCGCGCCTTATCATAGCTGCTTCGGAAATGGGCGCAAAGTCTTGATCAAAGGACGCAAAGTCTTCATGGATGAAGAAATATGGATGGAAGAAAACACGGCAGAGCCCACTGCCTTTACTCGCTGCATCGTGACCGCTACAATCCCTTCACGCATGGCTCGCCAACGGTATTCCCCTTCCGCATTGATCGATCCCAAGCTTTCGATTGTGATCCCCGTTTACAACGAGAAGAACACGATTGACGAAATCCTTCGACGGGTTCTAGATACCGAGCCGCGCAAGGAAGTGATCATCGTCGACGACTGCTCGACGGACGGGACCAAGCAGATCCTGGAGAGCATGGCGGCGCGGCAGGCCAAGGGAGAGAAGTCGGCACCGGCTCAAGACGGCGCGGATTCCATCGCGCTGCGCGACTTGCGATTCTTCTTTCAGGCGCAAAATCAAGGTAAGGGCGCGGCCCTGCGCCGTGGATTCGCGCAAACCACCGGCGACATCGTGCTGGTGCAGGATGCGGACCTGGAATACGACCCGCGGGACTATGCCAAATTGCTTGAGCCGATCCTGGATGGACGTGCGGACGTGGTATACGGATCGAGGTTTCTGGGCGGGCCGCAGCGGGTGCATTACTTCTGGCATTACGTCGCGAACAAGGCCTTGACGCTGCTTTCCGATATTTTTACCAACCTGAAACTGACGGACATGGAGACGTGTTACAAGGTTTTCCGTAAGGAGGTTTTGCAGGGGATTCCGCTACGGTCGGATCGGTTTGGATTTGAACCGGAGATTACGGCGAAGATTGCGAAGCACAATTGGCGGATTTATGAGGTGCCCATCTCTTATGCCGGGCGCACGTACGAAGAGGGGAAGAAGATTACCTGGAAAGATGGGTTGAAGGCGCTCTGGTATATCGTGCGATTTACGTTATCGGATTGAGGCTTTGGCGGCCGCACGCGTCCACTCACAAGAAATCCTGAGCCAAAGTTTTTCCAAGTTGTGTACCTCGCTCCATGGGTTTTTGCGTACGTGTACCGTCTAAACAAATGAAAGTCATTTATTTTGATACTCCTGCAAGTGTGGATGTTAAGCGCTCGGAACAAAGTAGCCCGGCACGCCTCACTTCTTTGTTGTCGCATCGAGCGCACCTGGGTATCCGCGGCGTTTGGAAGAAAATTAGGTACTAAGGGCTAGCCCGGATCGGCCAGCGGCGATTTCGAATGACATCTATGGACGAAATCTTGGAAAAGCGGGGGATGGGACTCGCTGCGGCGAGCCTCTAGGTAGATTCTAGGCCTCAGTTCGGGAGTGGGGCCGTTAGGGTTGGGCCATGCGGCGCTGGAAGGTCAAGAGGATCAGGTCAGCGCGGCGTCGGACGCCAAATTTGCTCAGCAAGTTGGAGACGTGGAACTTCACGGTACGCTCCGCGATGTTCAGCTTGCTGGCGATTTCTTTGTTCGAAAGATTTTCAAGCAGCGAATCGAGAACTTCCTGTTCGCGGCGGCTCAGGTTGGTAACTGCGTCGGTCTTCAGGCGGCGTCCCTGCCCGGTGAGGATGGAGTCCACAAAGCCCGACAGTACCGAGCGTGGGACCCAGAAGCCTCCTACGGCCACCAACGGTAAGGCGCGAATCAGCTGCTCGCGGGCCTCGACGTAGGTCAGCAAACCCTTTACACCCAAACGCAGCAAGGAATAACTGTTGGCATCGCTGAGTTGTTCGCCGACGACGATCAGGCGAGCTTCCGGATAGCGCTCAAGAATGTTGGCCAGCAGCGCGCCGGTAGCGGGGCGAGCAGCGTGGGCATCGATAACGTAGACCTGGGCCTGAGGAGGCTCCAGAGTGCGAAGGTCGGGTGCCAAAACGGATTCGAGGTGCTTGACCGAAACCTTGAATTGCGGCTTCGAGAGCAAGCGCTCGAACTCGCTCAACACCAAGGGGTGCGGCGAGAGGATGCAGACCGATAGTTTCGTGGTAGCGCGTTTCGTAGCCACTGTATTCTCAGACTAGTGAAAACTGTACAGACGGGCAAGGGCCATTCCGATGCGTGTTCTCGAACTGTTACGTGACATCTTGGACGCTTTCGCGACGGGATCTGGAAATGGATGAAGGTGGTGGTGGAGCGGATGATCGCCCCCGAGAATCCAGCGTTTTATGCACGTCGCGCAGACTGTACTTGAGGTACGGTCTAAACCCCGCCCTCGTAAGGGTGGTATCCGTCGCCCCTATATTCCCGGCCCTCTTAACACTTCGAGGCTCAGGGCAAAACAGCGCGGCCAGGGGCGCTGTCAAACGTCGGTAGCAACCATTCGCGGGCGGAAAGCACCAGTTCAATGGAACCTCGTTCGATTCTCGGGGATAACCTGCGTAAAATGGGGGTGTAGCAACGTCCGGTCTTCTCTGCTGGCTCCCACCGATTCCATAGGGCATCAGGAAGTCCGATAAGGAGTTACCTTCGAGCGGATGCGCAATCTGGCCGAATCTGCGAATGCCCTACGGGAGTTGCTGAACCAGCGCATTTTGGTGCTGGACGGCGCCATGGGCACGATGCTGCAACAGCGAGAGCTGACTGCCGCGGACTTTGGCGGGGCTGCGCTTGAAGGCTGTAACGAGAATCTGGTGCGGACGCGGCCAGATGTGGTGCTCGATATTCACCGGAAATATTTCGAGGCTGGCTCGGATATTGTTGAGACGAATACCTTTGGATCCGCCTCCATTGTCCTGGCGGAATATGGCTTGGCCGCCGATTCCTACGAATTGAGCCGCCGGGCGGCGGAACTGGCGAGGAAAGCGGCGGATGAGGCCAGCACCTCGGGGAAGCCGAGGTTCGTGGGCGGGTCGATAGGCCCGACCACCAAGGCGATCACCGTCACAGGTGGCGTAACTTTCGAGGAATTGCGCGAAGCGTATTACGTGCAGGCAAAGGGACTGGTCGAAGGCGGCTCGGATTTGCTGCTGGTGGAAACTTCGCAGGATACGAGGAACATCAAGGCGGCGCTGCTAGCGATTCAGAACTTGTCGAAGGAAATCGGCGAGCAGGTACCTGTGATTGTTTCCGTGACCATTGAGGCCATGGGGTCGATGCTTGCGGGGCAGACCATCGAAGCCATGTGGGCATCGCTGCGGTATGCGAAGCCGCTCGCGTTTGGCATGAATTGCGCGACCGGGCCGGAGTTCATGACCGATCACATCCGGACTTTGAGCCAGCTTACGGGTGAGTTCGTTTCCTGCTATCCCAACGCGGGTTTACCGGATGAAGAAGGCAAGTACCTGGAGACGCCAACCTCGCTGGCAGCCCAGCTTGAGAAATTCGTGGACCACGGCTGGCTGAACATCGTTGGTGGCTGCTGCGGGACTACGGAACAACACATTCGCGCCATCGCACAGATGGTTGAAGGCAAGAAGCCGCGGCAGCGGCCTGCCGAAGGACATCGCGCGATTTATTCGGGCATCGAGACGATTGAATCGGACGACAGCACGCGTCCCTTGCTGGTGGGCGAGCGCACCAACGTGATTGGATCGCGGTTGTTCAAGAATTTAGTCGCGGAGGAAAAGTGGGAAGAAGCGAGCGAGATCGCGCGGCGGCAAGTGCGGGGAGGCGCGCAGATCGTGGACGTATGCTTGCAAAGCACCGATCGCGAAGAAAAGAAAGACATCCCACCGTTTTACGAGAAGTTGATCCGTAAGGTGAAGGCGCCGGTGATGATCGATACCACCGATCCCACGGCCATCGCGCAGGCGCTGACGTATTGCCAGGGCAAGGCCATCATCAATTCGATCAATCTGGAAGATGGCGAGGAGAAATTCGAGCGCGTGGTGCCCATTGCCCATGATTTCGGCGCGGCGGTGGTAGTCGGCTGCATCGACGAGGATCCCTTGCAGGCGCAGGCGTTTACCCGCGACCGCAAGCTGGCCATTGCCCAACGCAGTTACAAGCTGCTGACCGAGAAATATGGATTGGCGCCGGAAGACATCGTTTTTGATCCGCTGGTATTTCCGTGCGCTACCGGCGATGAAAATTATATCGGCGGCGCCGTGGAAACCATCGAGGGAATCCGGCTGATCAAGCAGGCGCTGCCGGATACGCGCACGATTCTGGGGATCTCGAATGTTTCGTTCGGGTTGCCCGCCGCGGCGCGCGAGGTGGTGAACTCGGTCTTTTTGTACTACTGCACGAAGGCCGGCTTGGACCTGGCCATCGTAAACACAGAAAAAATCGAGCGGTTTGCGTCGATTCCCGACCACGAGCGGAAGCTGGCGGAAGACTTGCTGTTCTCGCATCCGCCGTCAAATGTGCCCTCGGATCATTCGCATGCCGAGCTGCTGCGCGACGCTCCCGCGGACTGGCGCGAGCAACGCAAAGAGCAGCGGGCCGCGGTGAATCAATTTCACATCGCCGCGACCGCTGAACATTTTCGCACGGCGACGAAGAAAGAGAAGAAGCGGGCCGCGGATATGCCGCTCGACCAACGACTGGCCAACTACATCATCGAAGGCAGCCGCGATGGCCTGATTAACGATCTGGACCGCAAGCGCGCGGAGGGAGTTTCGCCGCTAGACATCGTGAATGGCCCGCTGATGGCCGGGATGGCGGAGGTTGGGCGGCTGTTCAACGCGAACGAATTGATTGTTGCGGAGGTATTGCAATCCGCCGAAGCCATGAAAGCGGGGGTGAGTCACCTCGAGCAGTTCATGGAGAAAGCCGACACCGCCAAGCGTGGCAAGGTGGTGCTGGCGACCGTGAAGGGCGACGTTCACGACATCGGAAAGAACCTGGTCGAGATCATTCTGAAGAACAACGGCTACGACGTTGTGAATCTCGGCATCAAGGTCCCGCCGGACGACCTGATTCGCGCCTATCAGCAGCACAAGCCGGACGCCATTGGTCTGTCGGGCCTGTTGGTGAAAAGCGCGCAACAGATGGTCATTACGGCCAGCGACCTGCGCGAAGCTGGAGTCGTGATTCCGCTGTTGGTGGGCGGCGCGGCGCTTTCGGCGAAGTTCACCGAACAGAAGATCGCGCCGAGCTACGGAAAAGCGGTTTGTTACGCGAAAGACGCGATGACCGGATTGCGGCTGATGAACGAACTCATGGACCCTGCAACGCGCGATACGGTCATGCGCGCGCACACGTCTTCGGGAAACGGGTTCGACGTATCGACGACGGTACGCGTCGCAGAATTTCCCGCGGTCGCACGCTCGCCGAAAGTGCGCGCGGACCTGCCCATTCCGAACGTGGCGACTCTCGAGCGCAAAGTGCGCCTCGTACCGGACCTGCGCGAAGTCTGGAGCTACATCAACCCGTTCATGCTCTTCGGGCGTCACTTGGGGTTCAAAGGCGACTTCGAGAAACGCTTGGCGCAGCGCGACCCCAAAGCCATGGAGCTATTCGATAGTGTGGAAGAGGTGAAGAGTGACGCGGCAACGTTCATGAAGGTCCGCGCTGTCTGGCAATTTTTTGAAGCGGAACCGGAAGGAAACGCGCTGCACCTGTTTGCGCCTGGTTCCTCGGAACCATTGCACACGTTTCGATTCAAGAGGCAGAGAGGCGGCGATTTCCTTTGCCTCAGTGACTACGTGGTGGCGCCGAAAGAGGGAAAGCGTGACCACCTGGCGATGTTCGTGGTCACCGCGGGTGAAGGTGTTCGCGAGCGGTCCGAAAAGGCCAAAAACGACGGCTACTATCTCAAGTCGCACGCGCTGCAAGCGCTGGCGATTGAAAGCGCCGAGGCTTGTGCGGAATGGCTGCACCGCCGCATCCGCGAAGACTGGGGCTTCCCAGATCCACCGGAAACGACCATGGCGCAACGATTTACGTCGCGCTATCGCGGCAAGCGCTATAGCTTCGGGTATCCCGCGTGCCCGGATTTGGACGACCAGGCACCACTTTGGACGCTACTGCGGCCGGAAGAAATTGGCGTGCAGCTAACCGAGGGAATGATGATGGACCCGGAGGCTAGTGTGAGTGCGCTGGCGTTCCACCATCCCGACTGTACATATTTTTCTGTTGGGGACACTACGGACACGCCTGCCTGAGGGAAGCGCGGGCGCGCTGAACCGCGCCCTACATCCATCGCATTCAAAGCATGGAGATAGTGACGTTCAGAGACGCGCAGGTAGCGCGCTGCGGCTGTCTACTCGCGCGCTACGGCGCGCCCTTGCTTCAGAGCATCAATCAAGACGTCGAAAGTAGATCTGGTCCAGTTCCCATCGCGAGGTGAAGGCTTCGATCCCCTGCGTTCCTCGGCCACGACGGTGGCGGTTGCCGATGCGGAAAGGCTGGACGCGATACCAAGGGTGACCGAAGCTTCTCCAGCGGCAGCTGCGCGAGCTTGCAAGGGAGGTTCATCGGGCCAGGAAGCTGCAGAGACTGAATTCTCTTCCGACTGCACCTTGTCCTCGGCCTTTTTACCGTTCGTTCCGGCGCTCAATCCACCACCGGGCGCGAAAGGACCCCTCAGCAGCCCCAGCACGTCTTCGGACGCTTGCTCGACCAGGAACTGGTCGATCTGCTTTCTTTTCAATTCGAAGCCGCATAGTAAACACGCATCCGACAAGAGATTGATCAAGCGAGGGACGCCGCCCGTCAGTCGATGGATGACTTCGACCGCCGTGCCGGTAAACGGACTTGACCCGCGCAAACCCGCTGCGTGCATACGCTCGGCCATATAAGCGCGCGTTTCGGGCAGACTGAGCGGCCGCAGCAAGCATGTGCTGGCGATTCTCTGCTGCAACGCCTGCAACTCTGGGCGCTGCAGGACAGCGAATAACTCTGGCTGCCCACAGAGCACAATCTGCAAAAGCTTTTCCTGATAGGTGTCGGTGTTGCCCAGAAGGCGAATTTCCTCAAGTAATTCCACACTCATCAGGTGAGCTTCGTCGATCAACAGGATCGCCGTGCCGCCCTGTTGCTGCGTCTGGAATAGCATCTGGTGGAGCGCAGCGAGCCGCCTCGGCTTACTGGTGGCCGTGCAGGTGATTTCGTATTCGTCAAGGACTGCTTCCAATAACTCGGCGGGCGCCAGAGTCGGATTCACCAGGAACGCCGAAACGAGCCGTCCGCGGCCTTCGGATTTTTCGGTCAGGATTTGCAGTGCGGTGTGTAGCAAAGTGGTCTTACCAGTCCCCACAGGCCCGGCAACCACAGTGAAGCCTTTGCGCTGGAGGACACCCTGTAAGAGAACCTTGAGAGCCGTGCGATGAGGATCGGCCAAATGCAGAAATCGAGGGTCGGGCGTCAGGCGAAACGGTTCTTCCTTTAGCTGGTAAAAGGCCGTATACAAACCGTTCCTCCGATGATCCCAAAAGCCGACCGTGACGTCTGGACAAGCCAATACGCATAAGAGATGAGCAAGTTTCTTACCATAGTGCTGATCATAGAGAAGCAACTAGCGTTTTGCCTAAAATCCCTGCAATGAGGGCTTTACTCGGGTGCTCCAGGACGCGAGGCACCCGCGGACCGCCGAAACCCAGCAAACGAGAAGGAAAAACCTTTCACAAAGGCGTCCTATCTACCCGTCCAGTATCCCCTGTAGTTTGATGCGGGAAAGTACCGAGGGGAGACGCGTCGCGGGCCGCGTTTTGGCGTCGTGCTATTCCGGCAGGGCCTTGACCTGGCTTGGTTCTGGCGGCACCGCCACATTCTTCCGGTGATGTCTTTGCGCCAATCCAGCCTCCTGAATCTTGTAAATGAGCGCCCGGTAACTGATATTGAGCGCATTCGCAGCCTTGCGACGGTTCCATTTGTTTTCGCGGAGCACCTGGAGAATGACGTTGCTTTCCATCTCCCGGACGGCTTGCTTGGCGATCACCTTTAACGAAACCGTACCATCTACGGAAACTTTCATGGGGTTCGACGGCCGCTTCAGATTGTTCTCGGCGGTAACGCCATCGAGCGCTCCCATGATGGCGTAACGCGCGACCACGTTTTCCAGTTCGCGTATGTTTCCCCGCCATTCCATACGAGCGAACGCCTCCATTGCTTCTTCGGGAAAGGGCGGCGCCTCACGATCAAACCGCGCGTTCAAGCGCTCCAGAAAATAACTTGCGAGCCCCGGAATGTCCTCGCGGCGCTCACGCAAAGGTGGCAAATTGATGGTCACTACATTGATCCGATAAAAAAGATCCTGTCGAAAACGACCCGCAGCGATCTCGTCCTCCAATCTGCGATTGGTCGCACAGATCACCCGGGTGTTCACGTGTCTTTCTTGCGTGTCGCCGATACGGCTATATTGCCCGTCCTGCAAAAGCTGCAAAGTCTTGGCTTGCAGGCTTAGATCAAGATCGGAGATTTCGTCGAGAAACAGTGTGCCGTTGTCGGCCACCTCGACGTACCCCGGCTTCGATGTATGGGCGTCGGTGAATGCGCCCTTCTCGTAACCGAATAGCTCGCTTTCCAACAGTGATCCGGGAATTGCGGCGCAATTCACCTTGACCCATGAGCCCGAGGCAAACTTCGAGCGCGAATGGATGTATTGAGCCAAAAGGCCCTTCCCGGTGCCGTTTTCGCCTTGGATCAAGACCGGCAGGTCGGTGGCGAGAATCTTGCCTACCATTTGCTGAATCGGCTGCATGGCCGCGGAACGTCCGAAAATGATCTCTTCGGAAGGCAGTATGTTGGCCTTCGCAACGGCTTTTGCGCTCGCTACTCCAGAGACGGCCATTCCTGCGTTCCCCCCTAAGGCTACGTTCGTACGGTGTGATACTTTGCACTCGTAGAACCAAAGCCCTTTCCAGCCCGTCTACGAGACTTAAGCCCCGGGGATACCCACACGACATTTTTAACTCATTCTGAGGCTATAACTTACTGGCCGTTGGTACAGTTATAGAACTAAGGAGCAGGTCAGCGGGGATGCGTGTAGGTCGAACGGGTAGCAGCGGAAAAATGTCTCTCTAAACGGCAAACTGTTGCCTTGTTTCCCCTTGCCGGAGACGCTCCATGCGGTTGACAGCTGGTGAAGGGAGCCAGTTTCAAATCGCAACGAGGGTGCTTACGCTCGGCCATTCTCTCCACGAATAATGTCGTAGCGCTCAATGACCGCAGCGACGCCCATTCGCGCGCTGCCGTCCTCCATCCGGCGTTCCACGCGAACGACTTTACCCATGGCACGCACAAACACTTCGGAGCCGTGGGTGATTTCGGCAGGAAGTGTCAAAGTGATGTCCAGTTCGGAGCCGGCTTCCAGGTCTTGATCGAGGACAAAATAAAGGCCGCGCGTGGAAATGTCGCGGGTCTTACCTTTTTGCGAATCCGGGACGCGTTCCGCCGGAACTCGAATGATCACGGGAAGCGACAAGTCATAGCGTCGAGCAGTGCGACGTTCCGTCATTATACTCATCCTCCACTCTGCTCGCGGCCGAAGGCTCTGCGCCGCGCCCCTTTCGCCGAATTTTGCTTACGGGTCCGGACCTGGGCCAGGACTGCCAGAAACCCGAAGAAACGGCGGTCCAGCGCCGACAAAAGTGCCGGGCTGGACGCAACAAGACCCACAACCAGGTCCTTTACCATTTGCGGTTCGGGTGACAATACAGGAAACATTTGTTTCGCGCTACGGGAAAATTCAGCGCTGCGCTGTGCCCGGGGCACCACAATCGGGTCTCGACGGCGCGTCTAGCGCTGTTGGCCAACTAGGCCATCACGTGCGTTTACGGGGCGATTGGGCGTCGCGAACCCGTTTCGATTACTCGTTGCGAACGGCGCCGACCGGTGTCGGCTCTTCCACCGCGGGGGCCGCAGCGGAGCGCCGAGTACGCGGAGTATCCAGATTGAACTGCCGCATTTTGTACAGCAGTGCCTTGTAGCTAATGCCCAGCATCTTGGCGGCGTCCTTGCGGCACCAGCGTGTCTTTTCCAGCGCGTCGGCAATCGCTTCCATCTCCGCTTCGTCTTTGAGTCCGCGAACCAGTGCTTTCAGACCCTGTTCGCGAGGAATGGTCGCCTCCTGGCGAGGCGAGGTGCGCTGGCGTGCTGAAGACATCTCGATTAATTCGCGCAAGCTGCCCTCGTCATCCTCGAGAATGACGTAACGCTTCACGAAATTTTCCAGCTCGCGAAGATTGCCGGGCCAAGGATAATTTGCCGCGGCGTCCAGGAGATGTTTGGAAGGGTTCGTTGCCGGCTTCCCGAATTTCTCGCTGTACTTGTCGAGGAAGTGACGGAAAAGAAGCGGGATCTCGGTGGCGCGTTCGCGCAGTGGGGGAACGAGAATGGATAGCACGTTCAGCCGGTAGTAGAGGTCTTCGCGGAAGCGCCCGGTTTTCATGGCTTCTTGCACATCCACGTTGGTCGCGGCAAGCACGCGAACGTCGGTCTCTACCATGTGGCGGCCACCAAGGCGCGAATACTGATGGTCCTGCAATACGTGCAGCAGCTTCGCTTGCAAGTGGGTGCTCATCTCCGCAATTTCATCCAGAAAGATGGTGCCCTTGTTGGCGAGTTCGAACTTGCCGGGCTTGGCGCGGACCGCTCCCGTGAAAGCGCCCTGTTCGAAGCCGAACAACTCGGACTCCAGCAATTCGCCGGGCAACGCCGCACAGTTCACTTTGATGAAGGCCTGGTTGCGGCGCTTCGAGCGAAGGTGGATCATGCGCGCTACGACTTCTTTTCCGACGCCGCTTTCGCCGCAAATAAATACCGGTACGTCAACCGGGGCGATCTGCAAGATCTGTTGGCGGATACGCACCATTTGAGGGCTGGCCGCCAGGAAACTTAGATCCTCGGTCACCTGGTCGCAGTAATCGCGGAGCGCCTGATTCTCTTGGGTCATGTGCTTTTTTTGGCGGGACTTCAACATCGCCGCGTCGAGGTCGCTCTTTTCGAACGGCTTGGTCAAGTAGTCGTGCGCGCCGATGCGAATGGCCTCGACAACCGTGCCGACCTCATTGGAGCAGCTCAACATGATGATGTTCAAGCTGCGATCGAGCTGCAAGAGCTCTTTGAGCGTGTCGATGCCGTTCATCTCCGGCATCAGCACATCTAAAATGATCAGATCCGGGCGCTCGCCGTCGCTGATTTTGGCGAGTACCTCCTTTCCGGAGCCCACGGTCTCGACGTCGAAGCCGTCTACCTCCAGCAGCGTCTGCAAGTACTTGCGGATACTGGGCTCGTCATCCACGACCAGAATTTTTTCTTTCACGGCCATTGACTTCTCCCTTTGCGCACCGACTCAAATTCTTCCCGCTTAGCCAAAAATGATTCCGAAGGAATTACGCCTGATCCATGGGCAACAGAAACGTAAATTTGCTGCCATTGGAGGCTTCGCTCTCCACCCAGATTTTCCCCCGGTGCGCTTGCACCAGGCGTTTGGCGATGGCCAGGCCCAGACCCATTCCGGTGGTATTGCGGTCCACGCGCACGAAGTCCTCGAAAATTTCCTGGTGATGCTCCGGCGCGATCCCCGGTCCGGTATCGGTTACCGACACTTCCACGCTGTTCGGCCGTGGCAAACGAAAGCGCCGGCGTTCCTGGGTTGGTGAAGCCTCGGAGACACGACGCTCCCAAAAGTGAGGCAACGCCCGCAGGGTGACACAACCACCTGCTGGCGTATGCTTGAGCGCGTTGTCCAGTAGATTGGCCGCCGCTTGCTGCACTTTCTGGTAATCGAAGCGAAAGTTTGGAATGGAAGGATCGAAAGCCGCATCCAACCGTACCCCTTTGCGCTGGAAGGCTTCCAGCCAGCGCTTGGAGAGTTCATCGAGGCAGTCCCGCAAATCGTTTTCGCGAAGCTGCAAAACCAGCTTGCCACTCTCGAGCGCCGAATAGTTCAGGAACATGGACACCAGGCGGACGAGCCTTTCGCAGCTTTCCTTGGATTCTTCCAGAATGTCGCGTTGCTTCTCCGACAGACGTCCGAGGGAGCTGGTGAGCAGCAAATCGTAATATCCCTTAATGACCGCAAGCGGAGTCTTTAATTCATGCGCGGCCGAAGCCAAGAACACGGTCTTTTGGCGGTTCACTTCCTGCAATTTCAAATAAGCTGCCAGCAAATTTCGATAGGTGATCTCGCGCTCTTGCAGCAATTCCTGGACGGTAATTTGTGTGGCGGGGTCGGGCGCGGCTTGGGGTTCGTTTGGCAACTCGAATTTAACCACCAGCCAATCGGGTTCTGGCACCCACTGAATGCTCGCGCGCGTCCTTTTTGGGCCACGGGACAAATCGAGCTTCACTTCATGCTCGCCACTTTCGAAATTTGCGAAAATGCGTTTCGCATCTACTTCCAGAAGATCGGTGAACAGGTTCAAAGTGCTATGGTCGCCCAGCTGCAAGGAGTCCAGACATTTTCGCGCAAGAGAATTGACCATCAAAATTCGTCCGCTGCGTTCAGAAACCAACAGCGACTTATCCAAGGTATCAAGAAGCCGAGCCACCAGGCCCAGTGGTACATCCGGGGTTTGCGGCTCAGACATCGAGGACGTGACGACACTTCCACTCATCGGACCATCCCGGTCGCCGACCGACGGGAAAAAATTTTCCCTATTGGCGCGGGGTCATCGTGGCAGAGCGCTTCTAAGCCTGTCAATGGTAAAAACGTGCCAAGCGCGCCTTTTGCACAATTGGGGAAGTCAAGTGGCCATCGTCGTCGGTGGTGTGCCTTGTTCGGGGAACGGCCGCTCCCATGTCTGAGTTAAGTGAATGATTTAACACAGTGTTACTGGGATATGAAGGCTGGGAATATGTGGCATCTAATCTGCTTACTTCCCAGCGTTGTCGTACTAGATCACTAGTACTATGAGGCCTCCCGGGTGAGAACCGAAAGTGTTAAGGAAGGGCAGCACTTGGATCAAACTCAAAGGCGGCGCTCGCCTCGGATTCGGCTTCAGGTGCCGGTCTTCTTGCGCGGATCAGACGCTTCCGGAGTGGAATTCATTGAGCTGACCAAGACCCTGAATATCGGCTCTGCAGGCGCATGCATCACCTCGACCCACATTTTGAGAGCGGATCAACTCGTCTATTTGACAGTGCCTGCCCCCTCTCCGGCGACTTCGTCCCTCGTACCGAACGAGACGCCTCCGATCGCGGCCAGAGTACTACGCCAGGAGGTTGCTGGGGACATGCGCCTATTCGGGTTGGAATTCTTAAGGCCACTTGAGTAAATTTATGCCGTTTCCTGACGCCCCGTCAGGGACAGGGAAATGGCCCAGTTCCCCGGGATTGACGCTTTGGCATTGTGGGTGGTGCTAGACCTCTATCTCGTTTAATTTCATTCGCATGTGGCACGGCAGCGAATACCGCTTGCGGCTTTCGGTTTCCTACTCTGAAATACGGATGGACTCAAACTTGCTTCCGGTATACAAGCAACTTGCTTCGCTCCCCTACCCGCGGGGATAGGCAGTCTTAGGTGTCAATTCAGTATGCCCAATCCTGGCGGCGCCCCCACCCGTTTGCCAATCGAGGATTCGTACCTCGAACTCCTGGCCGATACGCTAGACGGCCTCGACGTTTCCGCACGCGGACAATTCTTACAGCGATATATTCGCGCGATTACGCATCTTGATCTGCGCGAAAGCCAGTGCATTCAGCTCTGGGACGAGATGCTCACGCGACGACGTGAGCTGACTGGCCATCTCGGCCGGCAGGTGGCGCTGAAGACGGCGCTGATGGACGTGCTTACGTCCGCAGGATTGTTTCGCGTTCCTATCATTCTGGAGTATGACGAGCTGAAGATCCTCCAGGTGAATGCGGTCACCGATCCGCTCACCGGACTTTATAATCGCCGCCTTTTCGGAGAAGGATTCGAAAAAGAGCTAAATCGCGCCCGACGTTATGGATTGCCGCTCGGCCTGGTGATGCTGGATTTGCATCGCTTCAAGGAAGTGAACGACAAGCACGGTCATCCAGCTGGCGACGAGGTACTGCGCGCTGCTGCGGCCACGCTGAAAAAAGCGCTACGTACCTCAGACTCCGCTTTCCGTATTGGTGGGGATGAATTCGCTGTGCTGCTACCGCAGACCGACGCCGAACAGGCCCTCGCGCTCAGCCGGCGTATCGAAACCGTTTTCGCGGAAACGCTGCAATCCTTGCCGCTGAGCGTCAATGTGAATATGGATCACGGTGTAGCCACGTTCCCGCAAGACGGCGAACAGGCTGATCAGCTGATTCGGGTTGCCGACGAACGTCTCTATCGCCTGAAGCACGCAAATCATCGCAAACTCGGCAACGGCGGAGCCAAGTCGGCGCCCACGCCACCCCCCGCCCTCGCACCTGCCGTGACCACGACGCAGGCCGCACCGCCAGAGCCGGTGGCGTCGCCGACACCGCCAACCGAGCGGAGCGAAGCTGCCACAAAACCCATTTCCATTGAGTTTCGGCGCGGGCCAGAAAAACCAGAATCCTCGATGGCGGCGGCCGCTTCGGCCGGAGCGGCGGAAATCTCTTCGAGCCAACCCGCCCCTACGCCTTCGGCGCCTTCCGCGCATCGGGTGTACGCCATGCAGCGCAAGGCGGAGCGCGTGTCGATGACAGGTACAAACGCGTACGCGATGCTCGGCGAGCAAAACACGCGCCGTGCCCGCGTCGTTGATCTGGGCTTTGGCGGAGTTGCCATTGAACTCGACAAACAAGAAGCTCTTCCGGAAAGCATTCTGGCCATCCTGCATGTGCCCATTCTCCCGCCCGTGCGGGTCAGTCTGAAGCCGGTTTGGTCGCAGCAGACCAAGCAAGGCGCTTATCGTATCGGCTGCGCTTTCGTTTCCTAAACCCATTTGCTCGCAAATGCTGCACGACGCGCCCGCAAGGCAAGCCGCCCGGGGTCTGCCTCGCACAATCCCCTCGAGTCTCCACGTCGCTTCCAAACCTTGCTAGAATTGCCGCGACATCCCACCCTCCAAAGGAAGCGTTATGAGCGAACCAAAGGCAAGCCGCCCGCATTGGCCGGACGCCCTGCAAAATTCATCTGACGATGTCTCCGGCCTCAAGCCATGGTCTTGGGCTCTGGAGCGTCTGGAGAAATCTCACAACTATTGGATTTCGACCGCACGGCCTGAAGGACCGTCGCATCTTATGGTTGTTTGGGGTATCTGGTGGGAAGACGCCTTCTGGTTCAGCACCGGGCCGCGAACGCGTAAAGCGAAGAACCTCGCCTCAGATTCTCACTGCGTAATCGCCACCGAGAAAGCCGACGAGGCGGTGATCGTGGAAGGCACGGCCGGAGAAATAAAAGATCGTGCGGTGTGGAAGCAAATCGCTGCGACCTACAACAGCAAGTACGGCGGCGACCTCCTACCACTGCTCGAGTCCTCGGGCGGCTCCGTTTACCGCGTCGAACCCCGACTTGCCTTCGGCCAGGATGAACACGCCGCCAATTTCGTGGAATCCGCTACCCGGTGGACGTTTCCTTCGGGCGATTCGCTCTAAGCGATTCGCTCTCGTCGTTTGGAGAACCCGTTCGTTTTGCGTATAATCAGAGATTGTCTCGCGACCTAGCGACGCGGCTGTAGTGCCCCAACCCGGGAAGCCGTGCAGACCGGACGCGACAGACTGGAGCCCCATGAAACCCGGTATTCATCCCGACTATCACCAGGTAACCGTACACTGTGCCTGCGGCAACACATTTCCCACGCGTTCGACTGTTAAAGGCGACATGTTACGCGTCGAAATCTGTTCGAATTGCCACCCATTTTTTACCGGCAAGCAGAAGCTGATTGATACGGCAGGTCGCGTCGAACGCTTCACCAAGAAGTATGCCGACGCCGCCGCAAAGGTCGACGCCGCCGCAAAGGCCGGCGCCGCCAAGAAGTAAGCGCGCTTAGGACCATCGTCAAGTCATTCCTCTCAACGGACAGTTTCGTTCGTTGCTCCCTCGGCGTGAAGGTGTTCCCAAAGTCGCAGCATGGCCGTCGGGTTGGGTATCGACCATACCTTTTGCCCTATCGCTTGCGGGAACCCGCTGATAATGCTAATTTTGCACTTTCTCACGCTCTGATGACCCTTCGCGGCCGGTGCGAAGCTGTGGAGGGAAAACAGGCCGTGGCTGAGAAATCGTCCCAGGTCATCCAGGGTAGGGGTGGACCACAACACCGATCGCGCGAGATTGGAGATTTTCGCGTTCTGGTTCACCCTTGAATCAGTGGTTCACCATAATGAGTGATCGCCTGTCCAATTCGACGAGTGTTTCCGTGCGCCGTGTGGCCGCGCGCGATGATTCCCGCCGTCATACGTATTGGCGCGTCGAAGGCTCGCTTCTGGAAGTGGGGGCCATGCGTCCAGTCGGATTTTTCACCTGGAACGCGCAAAGCTTCGCCGAACGCTGGGCCCGGCGTGCCGGGATGGGGATCATGGCGGTGTCGCGGCCGTTCGCCTATGCGGCCAGCCGCACCTTTGCAACACGATTCCTGCACACACTGCTGCGCGGGGTCAGTCAGGACCGCCTCGATCTTTTAGGTGAAGAGTATTTTCACTATGTACTGAAACCGGCGCTGCGACCGGAGGCAACCGAAAAACTCGTGGAAGCCATCCGGAAAGGCGAACAGATCGTTCTGGTGGGGCAACTCCTCGACCATATTCTCCGCCCCCTGGCTAGCCATTTCGGCATCGAGTTGTTCATTTCGAATCGTCTGGAATTTCGTGACGGTCACGCCACGGGCCGCTTACTAAGCCCGGTGGTGCGCCCTCGCGGACCGTTTGCCTGGATAGCCGGTGGCTCACTGGACGGGAGAGTTCCCGAAGAGAAGCTGTTGCGCCAGTTAGGTTGGTCGAAAACGCCCGCACGGGTGCAATCTGCTTTGCAATCGAGCGCACATCCTGTGGCCACAAGTGGTCGGGCCGTGGCTGCGTTAGGTGATGTCCCGCGTGTCGAGCGGCTTTCGGTTCGCCAAACCCTGGCCAATCGACACATCCTGTTGGTCGGTGTGACCGGATTCATCGGCAAAGTCTGGCTGGTTGATCTCCTGGAAAATGTCTCGGATGTCGGCAAGATCACGCTACTCATCCGCCGCAATCGCACCACTTCCGCGCAACGCCGGTTCGAAAAAATCGTCGAGGAATCGCCGACGTTTGATGGCCTGCAAGAGCGCTACGGCCGCCGGCTAGGCGCTTTTCTGAAAGAGAAAGTCGAAGTTGTGGAAGGCGATGTCAGCCAGGCAGGCCTAGGCGTAGATGAAGCCACGCAAGCCCGCCTCGCGAAATCGCTCGACCTGATCGTCAACAGCGCGGGACTCACCGATTTCAATCCCGATCTTCGCGAAGCACTCGCCTCCAACGTGGATTCTACTCTGCATCTGCTCGCTTTTCTGCGCAAGTGCGACCACGCGGGACTCATGCATTTGTCTACTTGTTACGTCGTGGGCATGCGCGACGGCCGCGTAGATGAAGAGTTACACGACAACTACAATCCTGCGAGCGATCCTGATTTTGATGCGGACCGTGAAATCGATTCACTGCGCGAAATGATCCGCCGCGTCGAGGAACGCTCCGAAAGCCCGGAGCTGACGAAGGCACTTCGGCGCCAGGCGCTCGGCCGTGGCGGAGATCCGTCCGCAGTGCCCGCCGTAGAGTTGGACGGCGTACTGAAGCGCAATCGTGTTCGCTGGTCGCGCAATCGCCTGGTGCGCGCGGGTATGCGGCGCGCCCGCCATCTCGGCTGGCCAAATATTTACACGTTTACGAAGAGCCTCGGGGAGTCAGTGCTTTCGCGACGGGGTCGCGATCTGCCGATCGCCATCGTTCGCCCGTCCATCGTCGAGAGCTCCACGCGCTCTCCGTTCGCCGGCTGGAACGAGGGCATCAATACGTCTGGCCCGCTGTCCTATTTGCTCGGCACGAACTTCCGCCAGCTCCCGACCAACGAACGGAAATGCCTCGACGTAATTCCGGTAGATATGGTCTGCCGGGGCATGACCTTGATCGCTGCCGCGGTTATCGCGCGCAAGAACGCGAAGATGTATCAGCTGGCCACCTCGGCCATCAATCCGGTGAACATGGGCCGAAGCATTGAGCTGACCGGCCTGGCGCATCGCAAGTATTACCGCCGCCAGCCCGGCATCGAGCATTGGCTGAAACTAAAATTCGAGACCATCCCAGTCTCCAAGCAGCGATACGAGCGCATGTCCATTCCCATGCAAAAAGCCGTCGTATCCCGCATCAACCGCGCGGCGGTCACCTTGCATATGAAAAAAGCACCGCTGGCTAAGCAGGAACGCGACCTGGGTCGCGCTGAAAAACTCATCGAACTCTACGAGCCGTTCATTCTTCACAACGAGCATGTGTTCGAATGCGAAAACGCCCGCCTTCTCTCGGCGGCGCTCCCGCCGGAAGAGCGACCGCTCTTTGAATTCGATCCCGAATCGATTGACTGGTGGAACTACTGGATCAACATCCACATTCCTGCGCTGCGCCGCTGGTGTTATCCGCTGATGGAGGGTCGCCCGCTCGAATCCCGCACGCCTCGTGAGCTCGATTGGTCCACGCAAGCCGCGCGTGCGCAAGCCGCCGTCCCCAGCTCCGCTCCGCCGTCCGACCCTTTATGGCGATCTTCGTAACCGGCGGCACCGGCTACCTCGGCAGCTACCTCGTGGCCGGGCTGCTGACCCAACACCGCGACCCGCTCAACCTGCTCGTCCGCGCGAAATCCGCCGAGGAAGCGCGCGAGCGCCTCTGGCAGTCGCTGCAATTGCATCTCGCCTTCCCGGAATTTCTTGACTATCTCAACTCCCGCATCACGATTTATCGTGGCGAACTCACCACCGAACGTTTCGGCCTACCCGACGATGACTATCACGCCCTAGTGGACACCACGAATTCTCTGATTCACTGCGCTGCCTCGCTGAATCGCAAATCCGAAAAGCAGTGCCTCAACGTGAATCTTCGCGGCGGCCTCGAAGTCATTCAACTCGCCCGCCGCGCGCAAAATCGCAACGGTGTACTGCGTTATTCGCACGTCTCTACGGTCGCCGTTGCCGGCAAGCGTCAAAACGAAGTGGTCACCGAAGACGCTTCTATCGATTGGTCGCGCTCCGACTACGATCCCTACGCTCGCACCAAAAAATTTGGCGAGCACATGGTGCATCAGCTCCTGCCCGACGTCCCGCGAACGATTTTTCGGCCAGCGATCGTCATGGGCGACAGCCGCCGCCCCCAAACCTCTCAATTCGACATGGTGCGGGCCTTCGACGTTCTCGCACGACTCCCGGTTCTTCCGCTACGCCCCGACGATAGAATCGACATCGTGCCCGCGAATTACGTCGCTAAAGCCGTCGTCACCATCCACCAGAAACCGGAGCCGGCGTACGGCATCTATCATTTGTCTTCCGGCGAGGGCTCGCAGACCTATCGCGAGATCACCACGGCCCTCGCTGCTGCCGGCGGATGGCACCGTCCGTCTTACGTCCCGTCTCTAGGCAGACCGTTCTCGGCAACAGTCGATCGCCTGGCCCACGGCAGTGGCCCGGTGGGTCGCGGGGCCTCGCTCCTCAAGGTTTTCTGGCCCTATCTGGACTGGAACACGGTTTTCGACAACTCGCGCGTAGTCTCCGAACTCGGGGAATCGCCCGCGAAGTTTTCCGCCTACGCGTATCCGCTGCTGAAGTTCAGCCGCGAGAACAAATTCTGCTATCCGGCGAAACCTTGGCCCTCGTCCGCGCCCGTCTCGCAGCCATCGATCGTGGCCGGGAGCGCCCACGCATGACCGACTTCCTCCTCGTCGCCTGGGTCAGCGCGCTCATCGAAATCCGCCGCTTCGCTTGGATGTTTGGTCTTGGCCGCCGCTGGACTCCCGGCGAAAAACTCCGCTTGTTATTCGCCGGGTACAATGGCACGCGCAATACCGGTTCCGACGTGCGCGTCCAAGAGATGCTGCGCCAAATCCGCCACGTCCTGGGTGCGGCTAACGTCGATTTCAGCGTGATGTCGCAGGACTTCAACCGCTCGGCAGGCTATTTCGATGGCACCCGCCAGGTTTATCTTCCCGACGTCTTCCCGCCGTTTCTATTCCGGGAGGTACGCCAAAACCACGGTGTGATCGCCTGCGAAGGCTCCATGTTCAAGAGCAAATTCGCCAACGCCCTCACGACCATGATGATTGGGTCACTGGGTTTGGCGTCTGCGGAAAACAAACTTTCCCTCGCCTATGGCGGCGAAGCCGGACACATGGACCCGCTGATCCAAAATATGTGCGAGCGTTACGTTCACGATTCGTTGGTCATCACCCGCAACGTCGAATCACAAACGCTCCTTCGCAGGCTCGGGATTCCTACAGAACTCGGCACCGATACGGCTTGGACCTTTGACCCCAATCCGCCGGAATACGCGCGCAAAACTTTGCGCGAAGCCGGCTGGGACGAAAAGACGCCCGTGCTCGTACTTTGCCCGATCCATCCATTCGTCTGGCCCGTGAAAGCGTCCATCGCGAAATACGTGGCGCGAGTCACGACCAGCGCTTACAAAGAAAGCCAGTACAGGACCGTTTATTTCCACGAATCCGGTCCGGAAGTCGACCAGAAATATCGCCACTACATTTCCGGATTCGGCAAAGCCGCCGCAGCGTTCTGCCAGCGCCATCGCGTATTTCCGATCCTTGTTGCCATGGAACGCCTCGATGCCGTCGCTTGCCGTTCGATGTCCGAACACCTGCCGAGCGCGCCCATTTTCACCTCAGACGACTACAATATGTTCGAACTCGTCTCCATCTTGCGCGCGGGTTCCTACATGGTTTCGTCCCGCTATCACGGCATCGTTACCTGCATGCCCAGCCGGGTCGCTTCCGCAGGCGTCACCATGGACGAACGCATCCGCAACCTGATGCGCGAGCGTGGCCACGAACATCTCTTTCTCACCGTCGAAGATCCCGACTTGGAAACCAAGCTTCTTCAGGTCATGGAAACTCTGGTAGCGGAGGCCGACGAGGTCCGCGAAGGCATCGGCCGCACGGTCCTTCGTAACCTCAAAGTGATGGCCCGCATGGGCACCATTCTCGAAGACGCCGTCCGCCACACGTATCCCGAGTTTCCCCTCCGCTCCGGCGTGCTTTCCTGGGAAGACTATCTGCCTCCCCTCAATCCAACTTTGCGAGCGCTCGCCGAGCAATATGAGACGTCGGAGGTTGCGCAACGTTCGGTCGCAGGACTTGTTGGCAGATGAAAATTCCGCCGTCACCCTGCTGGCACCTCGCTCCGCCGAATCCAGAAGCACATGCCTAATTTCCTCGAGAACATTTTTGCTCAATTGCAGCGCAACTCCGGACGCCCCGTCCTGCGTGAAGTGCGCGGCGAGCAGTTCGTCATTGTCACCGGCAAGCAGATGCTGGAACAGGTGGAACGCGCGAGGCTGTCATTGCGCCGCTTCCACCTTCAACCAGGCGACCGGTGCGCGCTTCTGGCGCCGAACTCCATTCGTTGGATCGCCGTCGATCTCGCGCTGATGGCCGAGGGGGTCATTGTTGTCCCGCTCTATTCGCGTCAGGCGCCCGCCGAGCTGATTGCCGTGTTGCGGGACTGCGAGCCCCGCTTGCTACTGGTCGGTGAAGCGGCACTCGGCGAAACGGTTGCGCAGGCGTGGGCGTCTGAAGCGGGCAGCGCGCCGCGAAGGGTTTTGTTCGACGAACTCCTGCAGCAAGCCAGCACATCCCCCGAACCAACATCGCCAACCGCGCCCAATCCGCGCCGCGATTCCGATCTCGTGACCATCGTCTACACGTCCGGCACCTCCGGCGAGCCCAAGGGCGTCTGCTTGAACACCAGCAATATTTCCTTCACGCTCTCGCGAACTACCGAGCGTCTGGATCAACTCATGCGCGGTTCACATGGTCCTGACAGCGTTTTCCACTATCTGCCTTTGAATTTTGCGGCATCCTGGATTGCCACGTTGTCATTTCTCATGCGGGAAAGCGTTGTCACCCTTTCCACCGATCTAAATCGCCTCGCCGAAGAGATTCGCCTCGCCGCTCCCCACTATTTTTTGAATGTTCCCACGCTGCTCGAACGCGTGCGCCGCGGCGTCGACGACGCCATTGCAAAACGCCCGGCTCCGATTCGCTCGCTGTTTGCGAAAGCGGGTGACGCCTCGCGGCGGAAACAAGCCAACAATCCTCAGACCCTCGACCGATTCTGGTTGGCTCTCGGCCGTAAACTCATCTTCAGTAAAATCAAGGAGCGCTTCGGCCCAAATCTCCGCGCACTCATCTGCGGCTCCGCCCCTCTTGCTCCGGAAACGCAAAATTCCTTCCTCATGCTGGGCGTGCCGGTTCTACAGGTCTACGGCCTTACGGAAACGACAGGCATCTGTACCATGGACGATCCCAACGGAATCGTCGACACCGGTCACGTCGGCCCCACCATCCAGGGCATCGAGATGAAGATCGCCGAAAACGAGGAAATCGTAGTGCGCGGCCCGAACGTCTTTCCCGGCTATTGGAATCGCCAGTCAGAAACCGCGCTCGTACGGCAGGACGCCTGGTTCCACACCGGCGATCAAGGCGCAAAGAACGAGCACGGAAATTGGCGCATCATCGGCCGTGTAAAAAATCTCATCATCCTGAATTCCGGTCACAAAATCCCCCCCGAACCCATCGAAGACAGGCTATCCCAGCTTCTACCCACAGCGCAGCACATCGTCATCGTCGGGAACGCCCGCGGCTACCTCTGCGCGTTAGTCACCGGCTCCGTCGAACCCGTCGCCATCCAGTTCGCTCTAAACGCCATAAATCCCGAACTTCCGCACTATCGCCAAATCCGCAACTTCACGCTGCTCAGCGAAACACTAACGGCCGACAACGGTCTCTTAACTGCCATGGGCAAACTTCGACGCACCGCCATCAATGCCCGGTTCGCCGCGGAGATCAACTCCTTGTACGATGGTGCGCGCGACCGCGAAGCTTCGCATGGGAAGTCGGAATGAAATCTTCTACAGGCAAAACACTGCGATGGGAATTGCGTGATGGCATCCTCGAGGTAACACTGGATCGCGAACCAGCGAACGAGATCGGTACCGCCATGCTCGCCGAACTCGAGCAACTGGTCGCCGCTTTTGCCGCGCTCGCGCCAGAAACCTCCGCCTGCATCATCACCAGCGCGCGCAAACACGGCTTTTCGGCGGGTGCCGACTTGCGTGAGCTTTACAGCGCCTCGGCGCCGCTTTCTCCCAGAGAGCGCCTCGCAGGCGTACGCCATTTCCTGGAGCGCATTCACGCCGTCCTGAACGCCATTGATACAGCGCCATTCGTAACCATCGCCGCGGTCCACGGAGTTTGCTTCGGCGGGGGACTGGAGCTAGCTCTCACCTGCGACATCATCATCGCCGACAAAATGGCGCGCTTCGCCTTCCCCGAACTGCGCTTGGGACTCATTCCCGGCTTCGGTGGCATCCCGCGCTTGAAGCGCGATCTCGGCAATGCCTTCGTCCGCGACCTGCTCCTCACCGGCCGTAGCGTCAACGCCAGCCGCGCCCAGGCCGTCGGGCTCATCGCGCAGCTTGCGGCCGAGGGCGAAGCCGGCAAAATTGCCCGTGCCACAGCCGCACAAATCACGAAGTTCGACGCGGTAACCCGCGCCGCCGCCAAAAAATTCCTCAAGCCCATCCCCTACGAAGAACTCCGCCGCGAGATTGATCTCTTCTGCGAACTTTTTACCCGCCAAGAAGTGATGGCCGCCCTGAAGAAATTTGTCGAATCCACCGAAGCCATGCCTTACCTACCTTGAGTAACCGAACGCACTCGCGTCGAATCCAATGGGGCGTACACCCATGAAACGTCGAACATTTAGTCTTATAGCGCTGTTTCTGCTAGCCACGCTGATGTTCCTCGCCTCAGGCCAACACGGCTCCTATTTCTGCGTTTCTCCTTGGCCCGGCGACGGCCCCGTGGAACAGCCCGTAGCCCATGCCAATCCTTAGTCTCGATCACGTGCAGCTGGCTATTCCCGTTGGTGGCGAAACACGCGCGCGCGAGTTTTACACCGGAATTCTCGGTCTGACCGAAGTCGCAAAGCCGGTAGAAATGGCGGGACGCAACAGCATCTGGTTCGTCGCAGGCCCAGTGAATCTCCACCTTGGCATCGAGCCGGACTTCCATCCAGCGAAGCGTGCGCATCCCGCACTCGTTGTCGATGATCTCGACGATATCGTCGCCGCCTGCGAACGTGCCGGCCTGGCGACAAAGCCCGACACTTCCTTCAATCACTTCCGCCGCGTCCACGTCTTTGATCCGTTCGGCAATCGCCTGGAACTAATGGAGAGCACAACTCCGTAAGATCCCGTTCGCACCGAATCGTCCGCCTTCTTTCGGCCGCAAGCGCTAGGCTGCCTGCAGTCTGCAATCCTAGCCATTTTTCCAGGCCACCACCTAGCCGATCGGCGGATGTAGATGCCCCCGCGACTCGGGCATCTTGTTCAAGGAGGTTGTACATGTCTTCCCAACTGATCGAACTCTCAAATGCTCTAGCCCAAGCCACTGATCGCGCCGCTGCAAATGTGGTCGCGGTGCACGCCGAAGCGCGCGGATCCTCGAGCGGTGCAATCTGGCGGCCGGGCATCATTGTCACATCGGAGCACGCTCTGCGTCGCGATGAAGAAATTCACGTCACGCTGGCCGACGGCGTCGTCGTCCCCGCGACTCTTGCGGGCCGCGATCCATCCACCGATCTCGCCGTCCTGAAATGCGCTGGAGCCGCGACGTCGGTAAACGAATTTGGCGACCCCGCGACAATCAAGCCTGGCAGCCTCACACTCGTGGTGGGCCGGACGCGCGCCAGCGGGCCGGTCGCCGCCCTCGGCATCGTCAGCCTGGTCGCCCCCGAACGAAAGGCCTGGACCGGGGCGTCACTCGCTCCTTACATCCGACTTGACGTGGCGATCCAGCCGACCGCAGCGGGTGCCGCGGCCGTCGACGCTCACGGCCGCGTCTTCGGCATCACGACGCCGCGCTTCGCGCGCTTCGGCGCGATCGCCGTTCCAGCATCCACGGTCAACTTCGTAGTGGACACGCTACTGCAGAAAGGCCGCATCCCGCGCGGCTACCTCGGGGTCGGCCTGCAACCGGTGCGGCTGCCCGACGCCCTTCGCCAATCCTTGCAGCGCGAAGTAAGAACCGCCGCCATTGTCTTGGAAGTAGAACCCGACAGCCCCGCTCACCGAGCAGGCTTGGTCATTGGCGACATCATCGTCTCGCTATCCGGCCAACCCGTCGCTCGCCTCGAAGATATCCATTCCCAGCTCCAGGGCGCAGAGATTGGTAAAGAGCTATCGCTCGGATTCGTTCGCGGCGGCAGGCTTCAGGAAACCAAGGTCACCGTCGGCGAACGCACGCACGGAGGCGGCGAATAAAATGCCCGTCACCAGCTTCGGCGAAATCGCAGAAAATCTCCGCCGCTCAACGGTCCTCATCCACGCCGGCGCGCGCGGCAACGGTTCCGGTGTGATCTGGTCAAGCGACGGCATCATCGTAACCAACGCCCACGTGGTTCGCCGCGCGCAACTCCGCGTTCAACTCTGGGATGCGCGTGAACTCGACGCCACACTCCTATCGTCCGACCGAGTCCGCGACATCGCCACCTTGCGCGTCAACGCGAAGAACCTTCCTGCAGCCTCTTCGGCGGATTCTTCGCGTGTGCGCCCGGGCGAACTCGCTATTGCCATCGGCAATCCCCTGGGGTTTGTCGGGGCGCTCACAACGGGGGTAGTCCACGCCGTAGGTCCGCTTCCGGGCCTTGGTCCGCAATCCTGGGTGCAAGCCGGAGTTCGCCTGGCTCCGGGGAATTCCGGCGGCCCGCTCGCCGACGCCGCGGGCCGCGTCATCGGCATCAACACGATGGTTGCAGGCCGCCTGGCTCTTGCGATCCCGAGCAATGCCGTCACGGATTTTCTAACCGGAACCCGTTCAGGTGAGGGCGCCAACGACGGCTGGCTGGGAGTCACGCTGTACCCGGTGCAAGTGCCCAGGTCCGGCCCCCGCGCCGCAAAAGCGTTCGGACTCGTCATTCTGGAACTCGACCCGGGCAGCCCCGCCGCGCAAGCCTCGTTGCTCCCCGGCGACATTCTGCTCGGCACAGAAGACAAACCGTTCAGCCTTCTCGAGGACTTGTCTCGCGCGTTGCGCGGCCAGGGCCCACGGCTTCTCCGCATTGAATTTCTTCGCGGAGACTACAACCGCACGCGTCGCGTAACAATCCGACTAGGCGACCAGGCCGCGGGCAGTGGCGTCGCGGCGTGATTCGCGTGTTCATTGTCGCCGCGTCCCCGCTGGCCCGCTCAGGGCTGCAAAGGCTTCTTGCAGATCGTGACGTGGAGATAATCGGGAGCGCCGCTGACATCGATTCCTTCGTCAGCGGCATTGCGGAGGCCGAAGCGGACGCGTTACTGGTCGACGCCTCCGGTGAACACTCCGAATCCCTGATCGATGCGCTCACGCGCTTTGATCTCTCCGCGGAAATTCCCATTATCCTTCTAGCCGCCGGGCCTGCAGTTCCGTGGCCCGGGGAAACCCTGCGCGCGGGATTTCGTGCCGGCGTGCGCGCCGTGCTTCCGGTCGATGCCTCTCCCCCGCAACTGTTGGCCGCACTGCAAGCGGTCACCTCGGGATTGTTCGTGCTGCATCCAAACGGAGTCGAAGCACTCGCACCCGCCGCATCGCCCGCGTCACGCCGATTAACCGAGCTCGCCGAACCTCTGACGCGCCGAGAGCGCGAGGTCCTTCAGATGCTGGCCGCCGGTCTGGCCAACAAAGAAATCGCCACCCGCCTCAGCATCTCGGACCATACCGCAAAATTCCACGTGGCCTCGATCCTCGGCAAACTGGGCGCCGCCACCCGCGCCGAGGCGGTAACCCTCGGCATCCGGCGCGGCCTCGTTCTCCTGTAGGGATTGGACTGGTCCGGCCCGGGCAGTTGGGCGGCACGCACGGCGTTTTCCTTCCAGCCGAGAGAATGATAAATTGACCTATCCCATGCGCACGATCGATCAAACCACTCAGGAGATACTCGACCTCGCGTCGAAACACTTCAACGTGCCGGCAGGCACGCTTGCGCCCGACGACGACTTCTTCAAGAAACTTGGCATCGACAGCCTGCAAACGCTTGAGCTCCTGAGCCGCATCGAAAATCACTTCAACATCGAGCTCCCCGACTACGAAGTACAAGGCGTCAGCGACTTCCGTACCCTCGCCTCGCGGATTCAATCCCGCCTGTAATGCTGGATCTCGCCAAGTATCAATCCATCGGCGCAGCGCTAGAGGATGCGCTAGATCAATTCGCGAAAGAGACTTGCCTGATCGAATCCGATCGCGAGCGGGAGAAGGACCGCTTGACTTATCAAGAATTCAAAGAGCGCGCCCAGGCGCTTGCGCGCGCGCTGCAGGATTCGAACTTCCGCGCCGCCGACCGTGCCGCGATCATTATGACCAATCAGTCGAAGTGGCTGATCTCGGCTTACGCAATTTTCTTCTGCGGCGGCGTTCTGGTTCCGCTCGACTACAAGCTCACGCCGGATGAGCAGTGGCAACTGTTAACTCATTCCGGCGCGAGCGTTCTCATCACTGAATATCCAATCTGGCGTCAGCTCGCGGCCTCGGCGGGCCGCACCTCCGCGACGAATCTCCGGACGATGCTCGTCACAGAAGCTCCGTCAAACATCGATCTGGCAGGTGCGCACCGCTGGGAAGACGCGCTGGCCAACAACGTCGCTCCCACTCTGGTCCCGCGCACGCGAAAGGAGGTGGCCACCATCGTGTATTCCTCGGGAACCGGTGGCCGCCCTAAGGGCTGCATGATGACGCACGAAAATTATCTCGAGCAGTGCGTCGCGCTCACTTCGCTCTATCCCTTCGCGCCCGGCTTTCGCTACCTCAGCGTCCTGCCCACGAATCACGCAATCGACTTCATGGTTGGCTTCTTCGGCCCCTTCATCTGTGGCGCAACGGTCGTGCATCTCCGCACGTTGCGCCCCGAATTTGTTCGTGACGCCTTCGCGAAATATAAAATCACCTACGTCAGCCTGGTTCCGCTGGTTCTGAAAAATCTTCAGAAGGGTTTACAAGCCCGCTTCGATGAGCTTCCGCCCGGCAAACGGAAGATTTTCAACGCACTGGTCGCCGTTAATAAAGCGCTGACGAAAAGTCAGCCGCGCTTGGGCCTTAGCCGCGGATTGCTCAAACAAGTCCACGCCGGTTTCGGCGGCGAACTGCGCGCCATCATCGTCGGCGGCGCGTTCACCGAGCCCCAGACACTGCAGTTTTTCTACGACTTGGGCATTCCCGTCGCAAACGGTTACGGCCTCACGGAAGCCGGCACGGCCATCACCGTAAACGACCTGCACCCATTTCGAGCTGATACCGTCGGCAAGCCGCTGCCCGGCATGGAAGTGCGCATCGTCGCTCCCGACAAAGACGGCATCGGTGAAGTTCTTGTTCGCAGCAAAACGGTGATGTCCGGCTACCTCAATGAACCGGAGCTTACCGCCGAAACCATCGTCGATGGCTGGCTTAAGACCGGCGATCTCGGACGATTCGATTCCGCCGGCCATCTCCAGCTTTTCGGCCGCAAGAAAAACATGATCGTCACCGAAGAAGGTAAGAACATCTACCCCGAAGACGTCGAAGCCGTCTTCGACAGCCTACCGATCAAGGAATTTTGCGTCTTCGCCGCTAACTACATCTGGCCGCAGCGTTCCCTGGTAGGGGAGCAACTGGTCCTCGTGATTCATCTCGAGCCCGGCCAAACCCTCACCGAGGATTTGCGCAGAAGCATCTCGCTCCTTAACAGCCGCCTGCTCAACTACAAGCGCGTTCATGGAATCGTGCTGTACGAAGAAGAGTTTCCCCGCACGGCTTCGCTTAAGATAAAAAGGAACGCCCTGGCGGAGCGGCTGGCAAAGCTCGATCGTCCTGCAGCGATTCAAGCGTTGTGAAGTTGTGGCGGCCACCTCCGAAGCTGGCGCCTTTGGGGCAAATTTTTAGAAAATTGTAAATCGAAGGAAGTTTCCCGCACTTGATGGAGCGCTTCTTCGCAATCGTAAATCCGGCCGCTGGCGGTGGCCGCTCCGCGAAGCTAGCCGGACCGGCCCTTGTACGCCTGCGCGAAGGCGGCATCGGCGTCGACGTGATCGCCTCCACAGGGCCCGGTCACGCCGTTGATCTCGCGCGTGAAGCGTACACTCAGGGCTATCGCCGCTTTATCGCGGTTGGCGGCGATGGCACCGCTCACGAGATTCTCAACGGCGTTTTACTTTCAAGCGCCATGCCAGAACGCATTTCGCTGGGTTTGTTGCCACTCGGCACCGGCAATTCCTTCCTTCGCGACTTCACAAACGATGGCGCCGAATCGTCCCTGCAAGCCATCCTCGCGAACCGCAAGCGTGCCGTCGATCTCATCCGTTTGACGCACGCCGGGGGTCATATCTATTCCTTCAATCTTCTCAGCGTAGGTTTCACAGCGGATGTGGGCGCACTCACCAATCGTTACTTCAAAACTCTCGGCCATTTCGGTTACCTGCTTGGGGTATTCGTGCGCGTCGCACAATTGCGCCGCCGCGTTTTCGCGCTTCGTTGCGATGACGACAAAGACTGGGACGAGCGACGATGCCTGTTCCTCACCTTCAACAACAGCAAGTACACCGGCGGCACCATGCTGATCGCTCCGAACGCCGACGCCGCCGACGGCCTGATCGAATTCGTCCGATGGGGACCGATCGGCCGCTTCGGGCTGATGCGCATGCTGCCAAAACTGTACGACGGCACGCACCTCGAGCACCCCCTGGCTGCGCGCCGTGCGGTTCGTCATGTCGAATTCAACGTACCGGTTCCGGTGGACGTGATGATCGATGGCGAAATCGCAACGTTGCAATGCCGCTCGCTGGATATAATTCCCGCAGCCGTGGACATCTATATATGAAGCACGCCCTGCTCGTGCTTCGCGGCACTTTTCTTTGGGCCCTCAGCATTCTGCACTTTTTTGTTGCCGCGCCCACTCTCGTGCTGCTCGCCATCTTTCTCGATCCACGCGAGCACGACTGGCTGCAGCGTGCGTTTTGCCGCCGCATCGCCTTTCTCTCCGGCGCTCGCGTCGAGGTTCAGCGTTCCGCTGGCTTCGATCCCCATCGCACCTGCTTCTTTATGGTCAATCACGTCAATCTCTTCGACCCTTTCCTTCTCTACTGCGCAATACCGCAGTATGTACGGGGCTGGGAGCTGGAATCCCACTTCAAGATTCCCGCTTATGGCTGGCTCATGAAGCGCTTCGGCAACGTCCCGGTGCCGGATGTGCGCCGTCCGTCGGACTTGAAACGCATGTGGCGCTTGACGCAAGACGCAGTCAACGGTGGCACCAGCCTGATCATCTTTCCCGAAGCCATGCGTACCCGCAACGGCCACCTAAGGCCGTTCCAGGACGGCGGCTTCCGCGTCGCCCAGCAACTCGGTGTCCCCATCGTCCCGGTGAGCCTGGTAGGCTCGTTCCAACATCACCGCACTGGTCACTGGATGCTCTGGCCCGCCACCGTCACGGTAGTCCTGCACGACATTGTGGAAACCAAGGGCCTCACCAAAGAGGATGTCCCCGCCCTTCGCGACAAAGTTCGCGCAATAATCTCCGCCCCGCTCGAAGCTCGGCTCCGGAGCAGCGGATGAATCATCGAGCTGAAGTAAGCGGATCCCTTATAGCGAGAGCCGGATGCCGGGAAGGGTGCGGCCTGCGCGGGTTTCCTGCCACGTATACACAATTCGGTGGATCACCGTGATCGTCGAGACCACGGCGATCACCCACAGCACGGAGGCCATGCGGTTGAAGAGGCCGCCGATAATCAGGAGCACCAGCCGCTCGGGACGCTCCATGAATCCTACTTTGCAGAGGGGAATCAGGGATTCCGCGCGGGCGCGCGCGTAACTGACCATCACCGATCCCGCTGTGGCCACCGCTGCCAGCACTACGTACGGCGTGCGTCCGCTTACGGAGTAAAAGACCAGCAAGCCCATGTACAGCGCCATGTCGGCGTAGCGATCCAAAGTCGAATCGTAGAATGCGCCGAACGCGGTCACGCGATTCTGCCGCCGCGCCACTTGTCCATCCAGCATGTCGAGGAAGCCTGCAAAAAAAATAATCAGTGCGCCAGTGAAAAAATGGCCCACGGCGAAGGTCGCGGCCGCTGCAAAATTGACCACCAGGCCTAAAAACGTCAGAAAGTTGGGATTCACGCCGGTCGCCGCAAGCGCGCCGACAATTTTGTCGAGCAGCCACTTGCTTCCCTTCCCGATTCCGCCTGTGAGCGTTGCCATGCGTGCGTCACTACCTCAGAAAAATGCAATGCCTCGAAAAAATCCGGCGCACCTGCTACTGACTTGACCTTTTCTTTGACGCGAAAATCGTACACTAGCCGCGCTCCGCACCGCAAACAACCCTCGAGACGCGGCCAAGCGGTCGCTGGTCGTCACCATCCAATTTGGCACCGCAAACTACCATGAGAGTTTTGAATCTCGTCGATTCGCGGTTTTCCCTTGACGATAGTAGGGTCGCGACATACATTCCCTAGCGGGTTGGTTTCCCTCCACTTATGACTATCGATCACAACCGCCGCGATTTTCTTTTGCGTTCTTGTAGCAGCATCACCGCGGTATGGCTGTCCGCGCATTGGCCTGCGCTGCTCTCCGCGGCCACTCACGCGCGAGCCGCCGCGCAATCGCCCGCCGCTACGAAACTCGAATTTCTCACGCCCGAGCAAGCCAAAGAAATCGACGCCATCACTGCTCGCATCATTCCCACCGATGAAACTCCCGGCGCTCGCGAAGCAGGCGTCGTTTATTTCATCGATCGTGCTTTAGCCACCTTCGCCATCGACGATCAGAAGACTTACCGCGAAGGCCTACCCGAAATCCAAGCCCGCGCTCACGAACTATTCTCCGAACTCGGTAAATTTTCCGCCGCATCCCCCGAGCAACAAGACCAGATTCTCCACTCGTTCGACGAACAGGCCACAACTGATCGTCGTCCGTATCGCCCGCGCGCCGCAGCCGAGAGTTTCTTTGACACCCTGCGGTTACACACGATCGTTGCGTTTCTTCTCGATCCCGATGCCGGCGGGGATCCCAACGGTGTCGGCTGGAAGGTTATCGGTCGCGAGCGCGAGCATATGTTCGAACCACCTTTCGGCTACTACGACAAAAATTATCCCGGCTGGCGCCCTGTTTCCGCCTCGAACAAGGTCAAGTCATGACCCCCGGGCAACCTGAATACAAAACCTCCGACGAAGTCGATTTCGTCGTCGTGGGCTCCGGCGCCGCAGGTGGCATCATCGCCAAGGAACTATCCGAGAATGGGTTCCGCGTCGTGGTCCTCGAGCAAGGCCCCTATCTCACCGAAGCCGACTTCACCCACAACGAAGTAAAAATCCTCAGCGAAGATCTCCTCACCAATCACCCCAAGCTTCAACCCAACACCTTCCGCAAGACACCGGACGAAAAAGCCAAACAGCAGCGCGCCGTTGTCTATGGGCGTCTGGTCGGCGGCACCAGCGTGCACTTCACCGCAAATTTCTGGCGGCTCCACGAAATCGATTTCGTTGAACGCACTAAACTCGGTCCGATCTCCGGCACCGGCTTCAGTGACTGGCCCATTACCTACGCCGACCTGGAGCCGTATTACACCAAGGTGGAATGGGAGATCGGCGTCTCGGGTCTGGCCGGTGCTAGTCCGTTTGATCCGCCGCGTTCCAAGCCCTACCCTATGCCTCCGCTCCCCACCAAAGCGTCGGGTGTAATTTTCGAGCAAGCCGCACGCAAGCTAGGCTGGAATCCGTTTCCTGCGCCAATGGCTATCCTTTCGCAACCGCGCCCCGGACGCAGTGCATGCGTCAACTGTGGATTCTGCCTTGCCTTTGGCTGCGAAGTCGGCGCGAAATCCAGTTCGCTGGCCTCCGCCATCCGCTTGGCCGAAAATACCGGCCGCTGCGAGATTCGCCCGAACTCTTACGTTCATCGCATCGTACTCGACGCCAACGGCCGTGCTACCGGCGCCCTTTACTTCGATGCGCAGCGCAATGCCCATCTTCAGAAGGCAAAAGCCGTTGTAATCTCCGCGAACGGCGCCGAAACCCCGCGCTTGCTGCTGCTCTCCGCCAACAAACAATTCCCCAATGGCCTGGCCAATTCCAGCGGCCTGGTCGGCAAATACCTCATGCTAAACAGTGGAGCTATTGCCGTCGGCGTCTTCGACCAGCCCCTCAATGATTACAAGGGGTTCGCTGTCAGCCGCATCCTCCACGATTTCTACGAGCTCGATCCCCACAAGGTTGGCTTCTACGGCGGCGGCGGTCTTGACGCGCGCTTCGACCAAACTCCCATCGGTTTTGCTACTGGCGGCCTTCCCCCGGGCACTCCCCGATGGGGCAAAGAGTTCAAGAGCGCACTGGCGCATAATTTCACGCGCACCATGGAGGTGATGTCCCACGGCACTTCGCTCGCCGTGGAATCCAATAGTTTTTCTCTCGATCCCGAGTTGAAAGACGCCTGGGGCCTTCCGGCGTTGCGCCTGACCTATAAAGATCATCCCGACGACTTGAAGCTCGCGACGTGGCTTAACGCGCGCGCCCTGGAGCTACTGGACGCCGCCGGCGCTCAGAAGAAGTGGTCGTTCCCAATCGAAGAACAGCAGTTCGCCGTGCACTTGCTCGGCACCTGCCGCATGGGAAACGACGCCAAGACTTCCGTTGTCAACGCCGACCATCGCACCCATGACGTAAAAAATCTTTTCCTCTGCGATGGCAGTAGCCTGGTCACGTCGGGTCGCGGCCAACCCACCATGACGATCGAAGCTTTGGCTTTCCGCGCAGCCGACCGCATCCGCGATCTGGCCAAGCGCGGCGAACTCAACGCCTAACCCCTTTGTGGCCGCTCTTGTCGCGGCTATGCTGCGAGTCGCGGCGCAGAATCCGGAGGGCCGCCACCGCTTGCTGTCGGTTTCGAAGGTTGTCGTGAGTTCGAACAGGTGGACGGTATTTCGCTTCCTCAGTCCAATCGCCGTCGCAGCGACCACCACGAGTCCATCAAGGTCTGCGCCCACGTCGCCCGGCTGCCCGGTGTAAGCCCGCGCTCAAGCAGCAACAGGTAGGTGCCAAGTCCTAAGGAAATATCGATGAACAGCATCCCCAGAAATCCAAACGCGACGTGCGCCATGTGCTGTCGCGGAAACGCCGCAGCGATGGCCTGCGCCAGCGCCAAAAACAGTGTTCCCGCCAAACCCAGCTGAAAAAGCGGCCTGCCGCAACTCTTGCTAGTGAAATGCTCCGAGCACCACCGATTGAGCCACTGATTCCAAAGGCACAGCAACGCCACGATCCCGGCCACCGAAATCTGCCGGAAACCACCAAGATCGGCCCGTCGGTGTGATGCACGGACCCTTCCTCGACGAAAGGGTGACGGGCGAGAGCCCGGGCGGCGAAATCCGGCGGCATTAGGGCCGGAATCTTGAGCAAAGTCGCATTTTACCTTTGGGCGGCCACCAACCTGGGCCCGTTTGGCGGCTTGCGCAAACTTTTCGCGACGCCGCAGTGCGCGTCTTTTCTTGCGCGCAGCTTGCACCGCGGCAGGCGAAGCGCGTGGCCCATCTTCGTGGGCATGCACGAACTTTGGACGCGCCGAGCTCATAGGCATCGAACGCGCATCGGAACTTGCGTCTGCGGGACTCGCAACCACGGGGTCCGCATCCGTTGCGGTGGTGTCCAAGGGCATCGCGTCGGTGGCGTTCAGATGCGCGAGCTCCGCCGGCTCCAGCTTTGCTGGCTCGGAATTCGAAACCACTACCTTCACCTGCACCGGTTCGCAGCCCATTGGGAGCGCACGAAATGTCGTCAGTGACCTTGATAGCAAAGGGGTTGACGAAGGGTTTAGCAACAGCGTGGGCAACGCAGTCCCGGACGGGGTCCCCGGCGAATCGGGTGACGATGGGGGTATCTGCGCGCCAGAGCAAATTTTCGCGGCTGCTTCGTCGACCATGTACGGGAAAACGCGCTCCGCCTGATAACCGGCCGCCACCGACAAAGCTTGCGCACACAAAAGATTAATAAGTCGGGGAATGCCGTTGGTATGCACATGGACGGCGTCCACGGCCTCCGGCATAAACAGCGCGTCCGTCCGGGCCCCGGCGATCCGCAGACGATGCTGCACGTAGTCGTGCGTGTCCTTCAACGACAATGGGGCTGTTTTGCAACGCACCGCAACGAATGGCTCTCCGCGCCGCACACTGGTTCTGTCGAGTCTCGCCTCGATTTCAGGCTGCCCGCACAAAACGATCTGCAGCAATTTTTCGCGGGATGTTTGCAAGCTGAGCAGGGAGCGGATTTCGTCCAGTAGATCGACGGTGAGCATTTGCGCTTCGTCGATCACCAGTACGGCGACGCCATTCCTGCGGCGCACTTCCAATAACATCTTTAACAGCGCTTCCATGCGGCGCTGCCTGCTTGTGGAATCACAGGGCACGTCGAACTCGTCCAGCACCGCCTCCAGGAATTCATCGCGCGTCAAGGTCGGATGGACAATCACTGCCGTGCCGATCTTGTTCTGTACCGCGGGACTCACGCTCATTAAATGCAGCGCCGTGTAGAGCAACGTTGTCTTGCCGGTGCCCACCTCGCCGGACAGCAGGATCAGGCCTTTGCGGTCGAGAATGCCCCGCGTCAGCCGGCCTAGGGTCTCATGCGCCTGCCGGGTGCGATGCAGAAACCGCGGATTCGGTGTAAGGCTGAAAGGGTTTTCGCGGAACGCGAAATAGTTGTCGTTCGGTATCGGCCCGCGCGGCAGCGGCCCAATGCGAAAGGACACCCTGGCGCCCATGCTGGGAGAGGTACTCAAAGTAGTCCAATACAGCTTGTAGGGGATCGCGCGTGTCACGCCTGTCTGCGGGGATCTCAGCAAGCTGGCTGAGAGAGCAGTCGCGAACGCTGGCGCGGCAGTGACTCGGGGACGACAAAAGCACTTCTGCGCGGACATAATTGAACACTAATTTGCCAATTGTGTCCATAAAGGATTCACCCGACGAAGCCTCGCGAAAATGTGGAGGCGACGGCCCGGGAGGTCGCCTGCTAAGGCACCGGCGCAGCGAGGCGCTGGCGCGCGTAGTCGCACCACGGACTGGCTGGATCAAGTTGGATGTACTGCTGCCAGTGCTGGCGGGCTTCCAGGCTGGAGCCTAGTTTTTCGCAGACGAAGGCCAGGTTGTAGTGGGCATCGGCGTAGTGCGGGTCCAGGCGGACCGCGATGCGCAGGTGCTGGCGGGCCGGTTCAAGCTGGCCCAACTCATCAAGGACGCTGCCGAGGTTGAAGTGGCCGACGGCGTTTTCGGCGTCGATGTTCACGGCGCGCAAAAAGCAACTGGCGGCGTTCTCGAAATCGCCCACCTCATAGGAGAGCATGCCAAGGTTGATGAGCGCGTCGACGTGCGTGGGGCTCGCGGTGAGCACGCGGCGGTAGGCGTCGATGGCCTGCGAGCGCGCATCGGGATCGGCTTCGTATTGCAGCGCGAGTGCGAACCAGTCGTCGGCGTTGCGCTCGGGCATGTAGCGAACTTTGTCGCGCAGCTCGCGCGTATCGAAATTGAGGACGAACTGGCCGGAAATCGGCTCCAGGTGAGCACCGCGGTGCTCGACGATGACGTCGCGGCCGTTAACCAGGATACGCAGCTCGGTGAGCGGCGCCTTAACCTCGGCGAGCTTCTGGTTTAGCGCCACCAGCGAGCGCCGCAGGCGGTTGGCGGTTACGCCTTTTTCGATCAGTTGCTTGGCGGTGCGCAGAGTGATCAGGTCGCGAAAATCGTAGGATTTGTCGGTGCCGTCTTTGCGCGGCGGAAGCAAGCGCAGTTTCTCCCAATAGGAGAGTTGCTTGTCCGTGACGTCCAGGATGCGCTGGAACTCACGGCGAGTGAATCGATCGGTGGCGCCCATCAAGAAAAACGAACTCGCCTTCTCACGAGCGAAAGAAGATCGCCCGGACTGAAAGAGGCCGCGACCAGCTTCGCAGGCGTCGAGGGAAAACCCGCAGGGCCACGCGGACTCCGCCCTGCGCTACATGTACCACGCCGCGCGCGTTGATGCAAAGGTTACGCCACATCGGCCCATTTACCGGAGGACTGTGCGAGAACGCGAAGAGCGGCGCAATGAGGCGCCGAATGTAGAGAACGGCTCTGTAGCGCCTCCGTTGCCTCACGTCAAATCTATCGGTCCCGTGGACCCGTATTGAGATTCTAGCCGGCGGACTTTTTGGCCCTTTTGGCAGGAGCTGGCGACTCAGCCGCCTGGATGGCGCGAACCGGAGGCTTTCTGCCACTGTTGGCGGCGGCCGGCTGCTTCTCGGCGATGCTCTTTTTCAGCGCTTCCATCAAATCGATAACCGGGGCGAGCTTCGGATGCGGCGCCTCGGCGACTTCCTGGCCTTGCTGCTTCGCATCGATCATCGCACGCATGCTTTCCTGATATTGATCCTTGTACTTTTCCGGCTCAAATTTCGCGGCCAGGCTTTCGATCAACTGCTCGGCGAGTTTTTTCTCCTGCGGCTTCGGCTCGGCGGACTTGTCGCTCTGGCCATACTCCGCGACCTCGCGGATTTCGTTGGTGTAGTACATCGTGTGCAACGTCATGCCGTTGGCGCGTGGCCGAACCACCACGATGTGTTCCCGCTGGTGCATTGTGAGCTTGGCGATCGCTGCGTAACCAGACTCTTCCATGGCTGCGAGCAGAAGCTGGTAAGCCTTCTTGCCTTCGTCTTCGGGCGTAACGTAGTAGGACGCGTCGTAATAGAGCGGGTCGATCTCATCGACCTTTACGAATTCCAGGATTTCCATGGAGCGGGCGGATTGCGGCTCGATTTTGTCGAGTTCATCCTCATTGAACAGAACGTATTGGTCCTTTTCGTACTCGTAGCCCTTAATGACCTCATTGCGCGGGACCTGACGCTCGCACTGCGGGCAATACAGCGGCATGCGAATGCGCGTCTTGCAAACGTTGTGGAGCTGGTTGAGGCTGATGCGTTCGGTGCGGGCCGCGGAGAAAAGACGAATCGGGATGGAGATCAAGCCGAAGGTGAGATAGCCCTTCCAGACCGAGGTAGCCATTGCTGCTCCTTGTCGGGTGATTAACTACAAGTGTCCACGTTTCAACAAGGTTAGACGGCAAAGCCAGGTGTGACAAGGCGAATTGGAGGCGAAAGGCTGAAAAGTACACGGGTATCTAGACGTACGCCATCGGACAGAACCGAACCGCTGCACAAACGCTGTCAAACGCCGGATACATCGACATCTTGCGCGGGGTAGGGACGGTAACATAAACTTTACTATGGACGTCTCGGGTAGGGACGTTCCCCGCCAAAAACCTGCGGTTGGCCTCTATCGATGGGCTCCGAGTAATGAGCTCGTTTGAGGTTTAGAAAACGAGGAGCTAAGTGGCAACGCCACTGGAAATGTGGGTTGAGGAAGCGGCACGGCTCACGAAACCCGACCAGGTGGTGTATTGCGACGGTTCCGAGGCTGAAAACCAGCGCATTATCGCGGAAATGTTGCGCGACGCAGACTCAAACGCGTTGAACGAAAAGACTTATCCCAATTGTTATCTGCACCGTAGCAGCCCCAACGATGTTGCCCGCACCGAGCATTTGACCTTCATCTGCGCGCCCAATAAAGACGATGTCGGCCCCACAAACAACTGGATGGATCCAGACGCGGCGAAATACAAGATAGGTGCCCTGTTGGATGGGGCGATGCGCGGGCGGACCATGTATGTGGTGCCCTATATCATGGGGCCGGTGAATTCGCCGATCAGCAGGGCCGGCGTCGAAGTGACCGACAGCCCGTACGTGGTGGCGAACATGCGGATCATGGCGCGCATGGGCAAAGTGGCGCTCGAGCGCATCGGGAATTCGCGGGATTTTGTGCCGGGGCTGCACTCGCTGGGGGATTTAGATCCGACGCGGCGATATATCGCCCACTTCCCGGAAGAGAAACTGATTTGGAGCGTGGGATCGGGGTACGGCGGGAATGCACTGCTCGGAAAGAAGTGCTTTGCGCTGCGCATTGCCAGCGTGATGGCCCGGGAGCAGGGTTGGATGGCGGAGCACATGCTGATCTTGGGGTTGGAGGAGCCGGACGGCAAGGTGACGTATATGGGCGCGGCATTCCCGAGCGCCTGCGGGAAAACGAATCTCGCGATGATGGTGTCGGCGTTACAGAAACAGGGCTATCGGGTATGGACCGTCGGGGATGACATCGCGTGGATGAAGATTGGCGACGACGGGTTTTTGCATGCGATTAATCCGGAAGCAGGGTTTTTTGGTGTGGCGCCGGGCACCGGTATGGCGACTAACCAGAACGTGATGGAAGCGCTGCACAAGAATACGATTTTCACTAACGCGGCGATGACGACCGAACGCGAGCCCTGGTGGGAAGGCATCGGCGGCGCACCGCCTGCGGGCTTGATCAACTGGAAGAATGAGTTGTGGGACTCGTCGAAGGGACCGGCGGCGCATCCGAATGCGCGCTATACCGTGCCGGCTCACCAATCGCCTGGTATTTCGCCGAAGTGGGAAGCGCCGGAAGGCGTGCCGATTTCGGCGTTCATCTTCGGCGGCCGGCGCGCGCGCGTGGCGCCGCTCGTGTATGAGGCATTCGATTGGCAGCATGGCGTGTTTGTAGGTGCGACAATGGCGAGCGAAACGACCGCGGCGGCGACCGGGAATGTAGGCATCGTACGCCGCGATCCGATGGCCATGCTGCCGTTTTGTGGATACAACATGGCGGACTATTTCCAGCACTGGCTGGAGATGGGCAAGCGGATTCCGCATCCGCCTAAGATTTTTCATGTGAATTGGTTCCGCAAGGACGCGGACGGGAAATTCTTGTGGCCGGGATTTGGGGACAATGTGCGCGTGTTGAAATGGATTTTGGAGCGCGTTGAGGGGCGTGGCGGAGCGCAGGAGACCCCCATTGGGTATGTGCCGGCCCGGAATGCGCTTACCTTGGACGGATTGACCATGCGAGCGCATGCGGTGGACGAGTTGTTGCGCATTGACCCCGAAGATTGGGAGCAGGAGCTGGTGGATAGTAAGGAATTTTTTCAGAAGTTTGGGGAGCGGCTGCCGCGCGAAATTCGCGACGAGCATGAGAAGTTGTCGGGGCGGTTGCAGAGCACTGCCCGCGTGACGCGCTGACGGTTCAAATGGCGTCGCCTACGCGCAAACTCACGGTGCATCAGCAGGCCGTGCTGATTCAGGTGCTGCGGGCCTTTCCGGGGCAGCGGGTCGCTGTCCAATATTTTCCCTCGGTTGGCGATGCGCATTCCTACGCTAAGGATTTTCTGACAATCTTCAAGGCCGTTGGCTGGAACGTGAACGACGCGGAACCCGCGGAGCGATCCTCCGAGCACGCGGCTGGCCTGGCGCTTCTTGTAAGCCAAGATCACCGCTGGCCTTCTGGCGCGGAGGCGCTTCGCGATGCGTTGCGAATTTATGGAATTGAAGTCGAAATCGTCTTAGATCCAGGCGCCAACGTCCCCGCAAACAGCTTCGTGCTGACTGTGGGCTCAGGCGAATCCGCAGACTAAGTTAGAGGATTGTTTCTATGTCGGGGTCGATCGAGACGTGCGTGGCGGCTATGCCGTTGATGGAATATTGCGCCCCTGCGGCTTCGGAAAAGTGGAAGAACCGGCTGATGTGGTAGTCCTCGTCGTAGCTGGAGAATAGCCGCTCGGTTTCGGCAGCGCTTAGGGCAAAGGCGGCGAGCGCCACGGGTTGGCCGAACCCGCTGGCCAGGGTGCAGTAATTGGCGACGAGTTGTTGCAGCGACATCATTGGTGCGCGACGCGGTTCGGCGGCCATGTTTGCTCCTGGTACGAGTGTACTCCCGGGTCCGTACTGAGGAGAAGCATTTAGGCAAAGAGTACACAGGAAGCAGACAAGGAGAAGGCAAGCCGCAGAACTCGCAGAAATCACGGAGAACTACAATGGGCGTCGCGTCCAACTTCTGCGTTTGGTCGCAGGCATCGGTATTGGGTAAGATGCTGAGCGGGATTTAAGATCGATGGGAGGGTGGATCATGAGCATTTCCGTAGGACAGAAGGCGCCGGACTTTACGTTGCAGAACCAGGATAAGAAGGACGTAAAGTTGTCGGATTTTGCGGGCAAGAAGAATGTCGTTTTGGTGTGGTATCCGCTGGACTGGAGCCCGACCTGCACAAACGAGCATGCTTGCTTTGTGAATGATATGAGGTCGTTCGAGACGCTGGACGCGGAAGTGTTGGGCGTTAGCGTAGACAGCGTGTGGTCGCATAAAGCTTACGCAGACAAGATGGGGATCAAGTATTCGCTGCTGGCGGACTTTCATCCCAAGGGTGCGGCCAGCGAGAAGTATGGCGTGTACCTCGCGGATAAGGGGATCACCGGGCGGGCAATCGCGATCGTGAACAAAGCGGGGAACGTGGCTTGGTTTAAGAATTATGACATTCCTGTGGTGCCGGACTTGAAGGAAGTGGCAGCGGCCCTGGGGCAGGTTAAAGCGGCGACGGCGTAGAAACGCACCATGAAGCAACAGGCGTAACCGGGAAACGAAAATTCTTGTGGGCGCGGGCCGGAAGGCTTGCGCCCTTTTTTTCTGGAAAGCGCACGGTCAGCCCCCTATTGCGCGGAGAGCAGCGCGCTCTTCAGCAGCGGGGCCAGGAACCACAAGGCCAGGACAAGAGCTGCGGCGGACATCAATGGAATGCGGAGCGGGCCGGGGCGGAAGGCTGCGTAGACGATAGCTGCGCCCGCGGTGGCAATCAGAAAAATGCGCGCGGAGAAGATGGTCCAGTAAGCAGTTGGGCCGGAAACGACGGTGCTTAACCAACGAGCGAGGGCGGAACTTGGAAAGCCCGGAAAGCGAATCAAGTACGTCAGCGTTATACAGACTAAGAGAGCGAAGGAAATGATGAGATCGCGATGGCGCCTTGATGGTGTTTCTGGCGGCAGTTGCTGGTCGATGGTGGGGAACGAGCCGGGCTCGATGGGAAACGGCGGCGGCTCCTCGGGCAGAAGACGAGCCCAGGCGGAGGCCAGCGGAATCGCGGCGGCCATCAGGAGGACGGCTAGCAGCAGAAATGCCCAACGATGATCGATCAACACTACAGCGAGCATGTGATTGTACGTAGCGGACTTCGTCCGCTTCGTGTGTGATGCGCTATCCGGCTTGCCAATCGCCACCTCATTGGATAGCCAAGCTTGTTATTTGGCGCCAAAATCGTTGCGGACGATCGTCCCACCCTTCATTACGAATTTCACGGATTCCAGGACGCGGACATCGGTTGTGGGATCGCCGGCGACCGCAATGATATCGGCGTAGTGGCCTGCTTCGATAGCGCCGATCTTGTCGGGCTGGCCGATCAGGTCGGCGGCTTTGATCGTAGCGGCTTGAATGGCATCGATAGGTTTCATGCCCCACTCGACCATCTTGGCGAATTGCTTCGCGTTGTCGCCGTGGGGATAGACTCCGGCGTCGGTGCCGAAGGCCATCTTGGTGACACCGGATTGCCAGGCGTGACGGAAATTTTCGCGTTGCAGGCGTCCGACCTTTTTCTCCTTCTCGATCGATTCGGCCAGCATGCCCACTTTCGCGCCTTCCTGGAGAATATAGTCGTCATTGTAGATGTCGAATACGAGATAGGTGCCGTGTTGTTTGGCGAGCGCGATGCCTTCATCGTCGATCAAGCTGCTGTGCTCGATGGAATCGATGCCCGCGAGGATGGCGTCTTTAATGGATTGCGTGCCGTGGGCGTGGGCGGCGACTTTGCGGCCGAGTTTGTGAGCTTCTTCGGCGATAGCTTGCATTTCTTCGAGCGTGTATTGCGGAGTACCCGGCTGGTCGCCCTTGCTGAGGACGCCGCCCGAAGCGCAGATTTTGATGAGGTCAGCGCCGTACTTAATGGTTTCGCGGACTTTGGCGCGGGCGGGCCACGGACCGTCGGCGACGCCGCTATCCTTGAAGTGAAATTCGAAGGGAAGAAGATTGTTGTCGCAATGACCGCCAGTAATGCCGAGAGGCGGGCCGGAAACGAACATGCGTGGGCCTTCGACGTCCCCTGCGCGAATACCGTCGCGGAGGGCGACATCGGTGTAATTGCTGGCGCCGACGTTGCGGACGGTGGTAAATCCGGCGTGCACGGTGATACGGGCGTTTTTGGCGCCGGTGATAGCTTCGCGAGGGACGGAGATGCCGAGCCCTGCGTAGCCGCTGGAGGTGGGATCGCCAGTGAGGTGCGTGTGCACGTCGATCAGGCCCGGAAGGCAGGTGGCTGAGGGGAGATCGACCGTGGTCGCGCCTCCGGCGGAGAGAGGTGAGCCGGTCGGTCCGACTGCGGTGATGGTGCCATCGGCGTCGAAGACGATGACTTGATCTTTCAGGAGACGGCCCGTGCGCACGTCAAGGAGTTGGCCACATCGGACCGCGCCGGGCGCGGCGCCTGCCAGCGGCGAAAGTGTGGCAAGCGAAACGACAGTCAGGGCCAAAGCGAGAATAAACTTGCGCATCAGTACGTCCCCTTGCGAAATGGAATGAATAAATAAGACATGGGAGCATACCTCTGAGCGCGACCCCTTGGAAAGCAATGAGGAGCAGTTGGTGCGACGGTGCAGCCCGATAGCAACGCAGTCCGAGTAGTCGTCGCAACAAATAAAAGGCCTCCACCAAGGCCGACCGCAAGTAGGAGAAATTCAGTGGCCGTGAAGCCTTCAGGCACTTCGATCTCTTCAGGTCGATAGCGTTTATTTGCGGCGTAAAACAAGCAAACCAGGAGAGCCAGCCAAACGGCGGTCGCAATCGCCGACCACAGATTGTGGAAGATAAATATCAAGAAAATAGGAGACGAGCCGATGAAGCGCGCGAGCAGGGTTCTTGTACCTACTGAAGTGGTTTACTACCGGCTAGGAGAGCTAGTTCGCGCCATTTCCAGTGGCAGTCTGCATCCGTGAAGCCAATTTGCCGGAGCCAGGCCAATTGGACTTCGAGGTCGAGGAGCTTGTTGGAAGGGTCTTCGGTTTCGGGGGTGAGGTCCATCGTCGCAAGAAACTGACGGTGCAGGTTCGGGCTTGGCGACGCTACGTGCTCCAGATTCAAGAAGACACCGCCGGGGTTTAGCAAGGCGAAGATTTCGGCGTAGAGGGCGCGCTTGCGTTCGTGGGTGACGTGATGGATGGCGAAGCTGGAGACGGCAGCGTCGAAGGAACCCAGGTTTGGGAGCGCGTTGGAGAAGTCGTGGGCTACGATCGCGATGGTCTTCTCGGTCGCGAAGTGATTTCGTAACTCCTCTAACATCGCTGGGGAAAAATCTAACGCGACGCAACTTGCGGCTGGGCGGGCGGCCTGCACCAGGGATAGAAGTCGGCCGCCGCCACTGCCAATGTCCAAGAAGCGATTGACGCGGGCGGGTAGGAATTCCAGGAGGGTGGCTTCGCCTTCGCGGCGATGGGGGATGGAGTCTGCGCGCTGCAGGTAGTCGCGCGAATGTTCGGCGTTGGACCAGAGGTTTATGGACATGGGTTAACCAGAATTGCGTTCGGTTTATTTTTTGGCTCGCCGCTTTGCGGGCCTGTTTTTTGTCGCTTCCGCAAAAAAAAGATCCCTCACCCGCACAAACCGCGCGATGACCATGTCAGGTGTGGTTGCGCGAAAAACTCCGGTTCTCGCATGGGTGCGAAAAGTCAACGCAGCAGCTCAATTTTAAACACCCCAGCCGTAGCGCTCGGCATGTTCTAGCGTGCGTTGCATTTCTTCGCGGAGCATTTCGGTGAAGACGGAACCACCGACGGTGCGGCCGCCGGGGCCGGCTATGTCGATGGTGCGATAACCGCCACCCAACACGCGGTGGAGTGATTGCTCGACCCACTCGGCTTCGAGATTTAGACCGAAGGCGTCGCGGAGCATCATGGTAGCGCTGAGGATCGAGCCGATGGGGTTGGCGGAGTCGGTGCCCGCTAGCGAAGGCGCAGAGCCGTGTATGGGCTCGAACAGCGGGGCGCTGGAGCCGAAGCTTGCAGACGGGATCAGGCCGATCGAACCTACCAGAGCCGCGGCAGCGTCGCTGAGGATGTCGCCGAACATGTTGGTGGTGAGCAGCACATCAAACTGAGCCGGGCGGAGAGTCAGCTGCATTGCGGCGTTGTCGACGTACATGTGCTCCAGCCGGACGTCGGGATAGGCAGCGCTCATGGACACCACCGTGCGGCGCCAGAGTTGTGAGCTGGCTAGGACGTTAGCTTTGTCTACCGAACAGAGGCGGCGCGATCGGCTTTCGGCGCGGGCGTATGCAAAGTTTGCTACGCGCACGATTTCCGGCGCGGAGTAGGATTCGGTGTCGAAGGCGCGCTCGACGCCCTTTTCGTGGGTTGTGCCACGCTCGCCGAAATACATGCCGCCCGCTAGTTCGCGCACGATTTCGAGATCGAGATCACCCAAGCGCTCGGGCTTGAGCGGAGAGATCAGGCGCAGCGGCTCAAGCAGCTTGACCGGGCGCACGTTTACGAAAAGGCCGAGTCCCTGTCGTAGAGCTAGTAAGCCGCTCTCCGGGCGCTTGCCCACCGGAAGAGCGTCCCACTTTGGGCCGCCTACGGCGCCGAGAAAGATCGCATCGGCTTTCCGGCAGGCGTCGAGCGTTGCGTTGGGAAGAGGTGTGCCCGCAGCATCGATTGCGGCGCCGCCAATCGGATGCTCTTCAAATTCAAACTGGTGATGGAACTCGTGGCCTGCTTCGCGGAGAACCGTGGCGGCAGCGCGAGTGACTTCCGGGCCGATGCCGTCCCCTGGCAATAGGATGATCGTTTTCTTCATGAAAAAACCTTCGTGCAAAAACTACGGTCAAGAAAATCGTAGCACGCCGCTAGGCAGTTAGACGGCGGATTTCGCGCTCTGGTGAGTCCAACGTGACTGCGCTGGGGCGATGCCAAGACCACGGTGCGAAAGACTAGGCCGCGGAGGTCGCTTCTTTCGGCAAGGCGCTGTTGCCCCGGCGCATGACTTCGTGCGCGATAGCCACTAGGTCGCGCTGGCGGACCTGCTTGGAGTGATCGGCAAGCGCGGTAACGCGTCGATAGCATTCGGCGAGCTCAGAGCTGCTGGGTTCGTAGCCCAGGTCGCGGAGGCTCATTCTTAGAGCGTTGCGGCCGGAGTGTTTGCCAAGGACCAGCGAACGTGCCGGAACCCCTACCGCTTGCGGCGAAATGATCTCGTACGTCAGCGGGTTCTTGATGATGCCGTCCTGGTGGATGCCGGCTTCGTGGGCGAAGGCGTTGGCGCCTACAACGGCTTTGTTGGGAGCGACTTGTGCACCGGTGATTTCGGTAAGCATGCGGCTGGTCGGGAACAACTGTTCGAGATTGATATTGGTGCTGACACCGAAGCTTTCTTTGCGCACGGCCAGTGCTACGACTACTTCTTCAAGCGAAGCATTGCCTGCGCGCTCGCCGATACCGTTGATGGTGCATTCGATCTGGCGGACGCCAGCGCGAACCGCAGCCAGCGAGTTGGCTACCGCCATGCCCAGGTCATCGTGACAATGGGCGCTCAGCGTGATGCCTTGCGGGTCGCCGAGATATTCGCGGACGCGCGTGAACATCGCGCCGTATTCTTCAGGGACGGCATAGCCCACGGTATCGGGCAAGTTCAGCGTTGTGGCGCCGGCATCAACGGCTACACGACAAACTTGGCATAGAAAGTCAATGTCGGTGCGGCCGGCGTCTTCGGCAGAGAATTCCACTTCCCCGACGTGCTGTCGGCCGAAGCGGATCATGGAGCCGATGGCTTCGAGTGCCTGCTCGCGCGTCATGTTGAGCTTTACCTGAAGGTGCAGGTCGGAGGTGGCCAGAAAAATGTGCAGCCGGGAGGCGGCCGCGGGCTCTAAGGCTTCGATAGCGGCGCTTACGTCTTCTTTTTTTGCGCGGGCGAGAGCGGCAATGGGAACGGTGCGCACCTCGCGGGCTACCATGCGCACGGCTTCAAGATCGCCGCGCGAGGCGATCGGGAAGCCAGCTTCGATGACGTCCACCCCGAGAACCGCGAGTTGACGCGCCAGACGAATCTTCTCTTCGGTATTCATGGAAAAGCCGGGCGATTGCTCGCCGTCGCGAAGCGTGGTGTCGAAGATGCGTACGACGTCGTCCATTGGTGGACTCCCCTACCCTAGTAACGCAAAGGAGAGGCCTGCTAGTCAAATTTATCTTTATTCTGCTTTTGATAATACTACCTTATAATGCCACGGGGGGATTCTGTTGGATCTCGGTGAACTCCAGGTATTTCTGATGGTTGCGAAGGAGGGCAGCTTTTCGCGGGCGGCGGAGCGCCTCTACCGTACGCAGCCGGCAATTAGCTTGGGCATCCGCAAGCTCGAAGATTCGCTGGGCCAGCCGCTGTTTGTTCGCGGTTCGCGGCCGGTGCGGCTAACCGATGCCGGAACCTTGCTGAAGGAATACGCCGAGCGGTTGCTCAACCTGCGCGATGAAGTCACCAAAGGACTTACCGAGCTGGAAGGGTTGAAGCGTGGGGAGTTGTCACTGGGAGTGAACGAAAGCTCGATTCACGCGTTGCTGCCGGCGTTGGCCAAATTTCGCAACGCGCACCCCGGCGTCCAGGTTCGCGTACACCGGATGTTTTCGCGGGACATCCCGCACGAGGTGCTGAACTACCGTTTGGATGTGGGCGCGATTTCGTACGTGCCGCGGGAAACACAGTTGCAGGCTACCGAAATCGTGAAAGACGAACTCGTGCTGGTGGTGCCGTTGAAACATCCATTGGCCAAAAAACGGGAAGTGGATATTGCCGATCTGGGCGGCGAAACCTTTGTTGGGCATATCGTGGAGTCGCCCTTCCGGCGGCGGGTGATCGAGCTGTTCGCACGCCATCGCGCGACACTAAACATGCCGATCGAAATGCCCACCATTGAAAGCATCAAGCGCTTCGTGCAGATGGGAATGGGCGTAGCGATTGTGCCGCGCATGTGCGTTCAGTGGGAAATCGAACACGGGTGGATGAAGGAAGTGAAAGTGCGGCAGATGAGCATGCCTCGACATGTGTATCTGGTTTCTCGGCGCGGAGCGCGGTTACCTCATGCAGCGGCGGAACTTATGCGCATCCTCCGGGAAGAATAGTCAGAGAACCTCGCGAGTTCGCCGCCCGGGGTCCGCGAAGCGTTTGGTACCCCGCCCGCATCCCATCTCGTGACCACATTTGCGACCCACGTCTTGATCGCATTTTGCGATAGGATACAGACGTTCGCCTTAGGAACGTCGCTCGCGCGCCGAACAACTGTGGAAGCGCTGGACAGAACATGACGACAAGTGGCTTGGCCATCCTCGCGATTGGATTTGTATTGGGCATGCGCCACGCCACCGACCCGGACCACGTGATCGCGGTTTCTACCATCGTAAGTCGCCAGCGATCGATTGGGAAAGCCGGGCTGATCGGAATTCTTTGGGGCGTGGGCCACACCTTGACGATCCTGGTCGTCGGCGCGGCGATCATTCTTTTTGACCTCGTCATCCCCACGCGCGTCGGCTTGACGATGGAATTCACTGTCGGGTTGATGCTTATTCTGCTGGGCGTGCTAAATCTTACCGGAGCAATGGCGTGGATCAGCGAGAAGTTTTCGCCTGCGCATCCGCAGGTAACAGGAAGCCACGCGCACGTCCATGAGCACGATTCCAAGATGCATCTCCACTGGCACTCGCACAGCCCGCAAAGAGAGCATCACGGCAAAAGCCTGACGCCGCCGGAATGGCTGGGCGGCAAATCCACGCGCCTCGGTTTGTTTCACACCTTGCGACCTCTTTTTGTCGGGTTAGTTCACGGTCTAGCGGGATCGGCTGCCGTGGCGTTGTTAGTGCTCAGCACGATTCGCGAGCCGCACTGGGCCGTGCTGTATCTAGTGATTTTCGGGGTGGGCACGATCGCCGGAATGATGCTGATCACTGCGGTGATCGCTCTGCCCTTTTCGTTTGCGGGCTACCAATTTGCCTGGCTGAACAAGGGGTTGATCGTTGGCTCGGGCCTACTGAGCTTGGGATTTGGACTGTTTGTTTGCTACCAGATTGGATTCGTGGACGGCCTGTTCACCAATCATCCGAACTGGACTCCCACCTGACACCGCCACGAGCCTTGCGGGTAGCACCTGGCGACTAGGCGCGCTGAGCGATGGCGTCTTCCACAGAGGAATAGACCGGCAGAAGTTTCAGCAGCCCGGAAACCTGCATCACGGCCGTGCCTTGCTGCGTCAGCGCGGCCAAGGCCAGCGTCTTGCCATTGTTCCTGCGGGTCACAAACAGAGAAACCAGAGCGCCGACCCCCGCAGAATCCAGGAACGACAAGCTGCTCATGTCGAGCACCAGACGGGTAGTGGGCTCCGGGCGCATGGTGGCAATGAAATCGTGGACCGTTTCGAGGCTGAGTTTGCCGACCAGGCGAGTAACCAGGAGATCGCCGTTGGTCGCGGGTTGGCGTTCGATACTAAGTGTAGCTGGCTGCATAAGTTGTGGAGGGTAGCCTAAAAGTACGAAATCGAGTATTAAAATCCTGTAACACAAGACCCCTTTTATTTGTCGGCTCAAGGCGTCTTCGTTGCCCTTCGCACCTGGCTGGCCCTCTCCACGGTAGCAGATTGCGACGGAGCGAGCAGCACCGCTCTGAAGCACTCCGGCGACCCGCCGCATGGCCCAATCGCGCCGCTTCCGTTCACCCTGATGGTCGGTTGACCGAGACGCGCACGGCCTTCCTCCCCTAGGTCACATCGGTTCCAGCGCGCCTACTTGGCCACCGATACGCGGTACACCACTTGCGCGCCGTCGTCGGAAACAAGCAGCGAACCGTCCGGCGCGACCGTCACGCCCACGGGCCGGCCGTTCACGTTGCCCTTCGCCGGGTCTGGTACCAACCCCGTCAAGAATGGTTGAGGGTCGCCCGAAGGCTGGCCATTTTTAAATGGAATAAACACGACCTGATAGCCTGCGCGCGTCGAGCGGTTCCACGAGCCATGCTCGGCCAAAAATACTCCGCCCTGGTAGCTGGCAGGAAATTGCTTGCCGGTATAAAACGCAAACTGCAACGGCGCGCGGTGAGCACCGAGGAGCACGTCGGGAACAATAGTCTTTGCGACCAGTTCGGGCTTTTGCGGGTTCACGCGCGGATCCACATTGTCGCCGATGTAGCTGTAGGGCCAACCGTAGAAGCCGCTGTCTTTCACCGACGTAAAATAGTCTGGTGGCAGATCGTCGCCGAGTCCGTCGCGCTCGTTGACACTGGCCCAGAGCTGCCCGGTGGTGGGTTCCAGGGCGAGTCCCACCGGATTGCGCAAGCCGGTGGCGTACAGCCGGGCGTTCTTTCCGTCCGGGTCGCAGATGGTAATGGCGGCGCGGCGAGAATCGCTTTCGATGTCCACGTTCGATTTGGACCCGACGCTGACGAAAAGGTGTTTGCCGTCGGCACTGAACATCAGCGCGCGCGTGGAGTGGCCCCCGCGAGGAAGGTCCATCAATTTCTCGGCGTCGCCCAACCGCTTTGACGTTTTCGGGTCGAACTTGTATCGCAAAACGGCGTCGGTGTCGCCAACGTAGATGTAGTCATCGTGAAACACGATTCCGAACGGTTCGTCCAGCCCGCTGAGAAACCTCTCCCGCTGCCGCGCTCCGCCAGTGTGTTGCGGATCGCGAAGGATGTAGATCGCTCCAGCGTGCGTATCGGCTAGGAAAATGTCGCCGTTGGGCGCCACCGTGAGCCAGCGAGGCTCCTTGAAGTCCGACGCGAAAATATTTATCTGGAAGCCCGCTGGAACAGTCGGGAGAAAACCCTTAGGCGGCATGGACTCTTCGGGTGGATTTCCGGCAGACTTGGTCGCAAACGGGGCGGGCAGTTGTGGCTTGTTTCCGTGGGTCACTTGAGCAGACAGCATCGCGGGAAGAACGAGCAGGACTCCAAACGCGGCGATGCGTCGAATAAACGCGGACATGGCATTCTCCTCGAAAGCGGCTTGAAGAAACACCACTAGGATGCCTCAATGCGGCACTCGATTCTACTCCCGCCCTCGGGAGGCCGCCTGTCTGCCAGGACCGTTAGGAAACACTCTTCAAAACGAACTGGCCCTGCCAGTATCTGAATGATTACACGCTGTATCGGATTAACGCGCAGCTGCGTACCCTAACAAGGATCACCTTCGGTCGGGCCGGAGATTTCATCCGGCGAATAAAAGTGAGGAACGATGAAAATTGTCGCGAGTTTCGTGTGTCTGCCCTTTCTTCTGGCCGTGACTACCGTCGCGTCCGCCAACGCCGCCACTAAACCATTCACGATCGACATCAAGAACGCCCAGGGGCAAAGTGTTGGCACCGCCACGCTCTCGGAAGCGCCCCACGGCGTGAAGATCAAGCTCGATATCAAGAACCTTCCGCCGGGCGAGCATTCCCTCCACATCCACCAGTTCGCCAAGTGCGAAGGACCCGACTTCAAGTCTGCCGGACCCCACTTCAACCCCAGCGGGGCCGAGCACGGCGACCACGCCGACCACACGGGACTTCCGGCAGGCGACATCCCGGATTTTTCGCTGATCGTGGCCGCTGACGGTACGGCACATGCCAGCGTCGTGGCCCCCAACGTCACACTCGGAAGCGACGACCATTCGGTGTTCAGCAATGGAGGAACCGCCATGGTCATCCACGCGGTCGCCTCGGGCGCTTCCAGCACCGCGCCGCCGCGTATCGCCTGCGCGGTGATCGCGAAGCCGGAATAACGTACCGCCGAATCCCGGGGTGCGCACGCGCGCGCCCCGCCGCGACCTGACAAGGGCCGCGACGCAAACTCGTGTTTTTTACTTCCGCCGCCACTCCTTGGTAACCGCGGTGTTGGAGAGTGCATCCAACGAATCGTTCCTGACGTACCCTTTACTGCGGACGCCCATTGGAGATTCCCATGCGCAGCCCAATCATCGGCAGAGGCATCGCGATCGCTCTAATTGTTGCGTTTGTGGCATGGACCGCGGTGCGCTCTATCGGAGCGCGATCTGTTGAACCGAAATTCCCCTTTCCCAAGCCCGCTGCAGATGAACCGCGCGCAAACGCAAAGGGTGAAGAGAAGGTGGTTCTTGCCGGCGGATGCTTTTGGGGAGTGCAGGCGGTGCTCGAACACCTGCAGGGAGTGACCTCCGCGGTCGCAGGTTACGCGGGAGGTCACGTCGAGTCACCCGGCTACGAGATGGTGAGCTCCGGTCTGACGGGTCACGCCGAGTCCGTCAGCGTCACATTTGATCCGTCGCAAATCTCGTTCGGGCAAATTTTGATGGTCTATTTTTCCGTAGCCCACGATCCCACGCAGCTCAATCGCCAGGGACCCGATAGCGGTTCGCAGTACCGTTCCGCGATTTTCTACACCAGCGAAGAACAAAAGCATATCGCCACAGCCTACGTCGAGCAGTTGAATGCGGCGAAATCTTACCCGGGTAAAATCGTGACGCAGATTGCGCCGTTTACTGCCTTTTATCGCGCTGAGGAATATCACCAAGACTACCTGAAGAGCCACACGGACCAGCCTTATATCCTGCACTACGATCTGCCCAAGCTGGACCATTTGAAAAAAGAGTTCCCTGAACTCTATCGCGAGAACTAAGAAGTCAAACGCTTGCAACCACTTTAGCGCACGACGGAGTCCGCAGAACCCTGCGGTTTCTTTCTCACCTTTTGCCGCAATGGCTTACTCCCGATCCGGACGCTCGGTAACCGGCTTGCCCGCAGCGCCCGGCAAACGTGCCTTCGCCCCTCCCGCAGCTTCGCCTTGCAGCAGCCTATCGACGCTTGCGTACGCATACAGAGTGGGGGCGTGATTCTGCATCAGCCCACCGGTATCTGCCGTCGGGCCGTAATTGCTGTGAAGATCCCTGCCCAGCATGCGGAGAATCGCCATTTGCTGACCGCGATGGTGTGAAGTGTGCGTCAAGCGTCGGGTCATGACCCAGCTGCGCGAACGCTGTACATCAAAGAAGGTGGTCTCGCCCTCCCACCAACTCTCCTGTTTGGCTCGAAACAATTCGAGACGCTTTTCGCTGTCCTCCGCGTACCGTTTGATAAATTCCAGCCGCGTCTCCTGCGCTGGCAGGGGAGGCGCAGCCACGTCGATGCCCAGCATGGTGCGGCACCAAAAGTCCTCGCTCACGCACTGATGCACCATCTGCTCGTGGACGCTCCGGCCGCGCGGATCGCCTTGGCGCGGACGCACCGGCAGGTCCTCGTCGCGGAATTCGCTCCACACACTAAGCACCTTCACCCGTTCGGTTTCGTAGGTCTCAACAAGAAAGTCGTATCTCATGGCAGGTTCTGTTTGAAGGAATCTTGCGTGTCAATTTTGTCGCCGTTTTGCTGCCTGGTCAACGTCAGGCTACCAGGGCGGGACTTGCGAATCGCTCATTTTTAACAATTGTCCGGTTGACTTCTTTGGCCTCGCGGGAGTATCTACGAGTTTGCGCGTGACCCTGAACCGCCTCCAGTGACGGCTGGTTCATTCCCGACCCGCGTTTCCAATCTCAAGGAGGTATTTATGCCGAATGCAGTGCGCCCCATCCCCGAAGGCTATCATTCGATTACACCGCAACTCACATGCCGTGACGCTGCCCGCGCCATCGATTTCTACAAGAATGTCTTTGGCGCCCAGGAAATCATGCGCATGCCGGGACCCGGCGGCAAAGTAATGCACGCCGAACTCCAACTCGGCGATTCCAGGTTTATGCTGAACGACGAAATGCCGGGTATGTCGGTGGCGCCGACTCCGTCCGCGATGCAGCCTAGCTCTTTGTTCGTCTACACAGAAGACGTCGATTCCCTATACACGCGCGCCGTGAAGGCTGGCTCGCGCGAAGACATGGCTCCATCCAACATGTTCTGGGGAGATCGGTTCGGCAAATTCACCGACCCCTTTGGTCATCAATGGGGTGTGGCAACGCACGTGGAAGACGTGGCGCCCGAGGAAATGAAACGCCGCTCGGAGGAAATGACCAAGGAGATGGCCAAAGCCGCCACTCATTCCAACTAGCCTCCCGTACCGTTATCAGGACGACGCTCCGATCTGGATAACTTCCTAAGGAGCGTCGTTTTTTTTGTGCCCGCAACCAATCGCTGCCCTTGGGGTTCGACCTAGTGCAACGCCCTAGTCGCACCGCTTGTTACCGAACTCGCAGGCAGACAATGTTTTTCACGCCGTGGGCGCCTAACCCGCGAGGGACGACGGAGGAAACGTGTTGAAAAAAAACATACGATCGACCATCGGGCTTTTGTTTGTCCTGGCATTCAGCGCCTCACTGTACGCGCAGGAAGGGCGCTGGGATTATCTCGGCAATGCCCATGTGGACGGGGCTCAGGATCATGACAATATCCACGTGGGGCAGCACGACGGCAGGTTCCGCGCCATTCAGTTGCGGGTCAGTGGCGGCGGGATTTATTTCGAACGCGTGGTCGTGCACTTCGGCAATGGCACCCAGGAAGAATTGATCATTCGCGATCACATTCCTTCCGGCGGATCAACCCGGGCGATGGATCTACCCGGCGACCGGCGGGTCATCGAGAGCGTTGAGCTTTGGTACGGCAAGGACAAGTGGGAGCATCGTCCCAAGGTCAGCCTCTACGGCATCCGCTGAGTTTTAGCTTCCCGCATTGCTTCAAGTCCCCCACACGCTCGAAACAAGGCGGCCCCGTCCTCTCACGAACAAGCGGGGCCGTTATCGTTTCCATCACTCGCCGGTTCGATTCGAAAGGTATAGCAACCTGCCGTCGTGCTATTCACTTGGATGTAATCGACCTCGGGTTGGGCAAGCAGGTGTTCGATGACCGGCTCGAACCGTCCATCCGCCACATGCTCCTGGGTGATCAGCCGCCGCCCTCTCGCGTACGCCTCGAGCGTTCGTGGGCTCCCGCGAAGTTCCTCCGGAAAGCCGGCATCGCCGGCGTATCGCGGACAATCCTCGGCATGGATATACACCGGACCTGGCTGCGGCAGCGACTCAACGCCCGCGAAACGATCATAGGTAAATAGAATTCTACGATCCACGCCAGGAGCAAAGGTCCGCAGACAGTGCCGGCAAGGCGCGTCGTCGCTCGCCAGTTCAGAATGCGCCGGGAATCCGTAAACGGGTGCGCGCATCGTCGTGCGAACCGAATCTGCAATCTCTGTTGGAATTGCCACCACGCGAATCGCTCTCATATTTTGTCCCTTCCGCTGCTTGAATCTACAGCCGGCTGCTCTGTAGCAAAGCAATTGTGAGCCGGGAGACAGATTGGTTCTATCCGCTTTGCGATTGCAAACTCGCCTTTCAAAACCAACCATTTCCCGCAGTTGGGCTAAATCAAAGTCGAAACCCTGTGGAACCAGCCTGCTTTCCTCGACTACGTCGACCGCTGGATGACCGAAGACGATCCGCGGGCCGTAGCCGAGGTCAAAGCCCTGAGCGGGTTCGACTACAGCGCCGATTGGGAACACCCGGGCCAACCGCGATTTTGGCTGCAAGAGCAATTCCTCAGTACTCCTTCATCGACGACATGTGGAAAGCCTACCGCCAGCATTCCGTGCGCGAACTTTTCGCTGGATTTCCGTCCCCGGCGAACTATTGACGTCGGGACGTAGTTTCTGCTTTTCTACACTCAATGATCCATCGATCGCACATTCCGGGTCCGCCACTTTGCGAATTTGTGGAGCTCATGTGGTTCGGCGACGACTACGTCGTGCCGCACGCACTGGAACGCGTATTGCCGACAGGAGACATGTCGCTGATCATCAATTTATATGAAGACCGTACGTGCGTTTACGATCCGCAGGATCATAGGAAATACAAAACCCACAACGGCGGGATTCTTGTGGGCGCATATTCGCAGTTCACGGTTATTGATACCGCCGAGCAGCGTTCCACGGTAGGCGCCGTCTTCAAGCCGGGTGGCGCATTTCCCTTCTTCAAGCTGCCCGCCGGTGAGTTGCAAGATACCGACGTTGCACTCGATACGTTGTGGGGCGCCGAAGCCAGGCTACTCCGCGAGCAATTACTGGAGGCCAAGACGCCGGAGGCCAAGTTTGCCGCTTTCGAGGGTGCTCTCCTGAAAAGAATGACCGCAGCGTCTGACCCGCCTCATCCTGCCGTGCGTTTCGCCGTCGGCAATTTTCGGCGAGTGCCAAATCGAGCGATCTCTACCGTGACCGATCAGATTGGCTTGAGCGAAAGGCGTTTCATTCAGTTGTTCGCCCAGCAAGTGGGATTGACGCCAAAGCTTTACTGCCGAGTGCAGCGCTTCCAGAGAGTGTTGCGGCACATAGCGCGCTGCAATGACTGCATAGATTGGACGGAAATCGCCCTGACGTGTGGCTATTTTGACCAAGCCCACTTCATCCACGACTTTCGGGCCTTCTCGGGTATCAATCCTTCCTCCTACGTAGCGAATAAGACGCAATTTCAAAACCACGTCGCCTTGTAATCGTTGCACTCCGAGTCCACGAGCCTCCGCCGCGCGATGCGAGCTTTCTATTTTTGCGGTACATTGCTCGCTCACGATCGAACGAGCGGGCCGAGAGCATGGGCAAAGTCAGCGCAGGGCTTCTGATGTATCGCAAGCGAAACCAGAAATTGGAGGTCCTGCTGGTGCACTTAGGCGGGCCGTTCTGGGCGAAGAGAGACTCCGGCGCATGGTTCGTACCTAAAGGTGAAGTCAATCCCAACGAAGACGAGCTCGCCGCTGCCAAGCGCGAATTTGCGGAAGAGACCGGGCTAACCGCCGCCGGCGAACTCCTCCCGCTTGGCAGCGTCAAGCACAAGAGCGGCAAGAAAGTCTCCGCTTGGGCCTTTGAAGGCGACTGCGACCCAACCGTGCTGCGCAGCAACACCTTTCAAATGGAATGGCCGCCGCGATCCGGCAAGATCCGCGAATTCCCAGAAATCGATCGCGCCGCATTTTTCACGCCAGACACCGCCCGCGAAAAAATGCATCCGACGGAGTTTGAGTTCGTTACCCGTTTGACCAAGGTTGTTTCCGGCGGGTAACTGCGTCATCGTCCCGCCCTGCCTAGCCTGGTCATCCCGAGCGAAGGACCTCCGCCTGAACATCAGAAACCCACACCAGGAGAGGCCGCCAATTTGGTCCTTGTCAACGACAGTGCACGTGGCCTCTATGTGCACAGGCGCATCGGACGGTTCTAGCCGACGCCCGCGCGCGTAAATGGAGAACCATCACATGAACGAAACACCGCAGCAGTACACACAGCGCATCCTAGGCCACGTCAAAGGTAAAGACGCTGTGAAGGTCCAGGCTACGACGCCGAAAAAGCTCGCCAAGCTGATCAGGAACGTATCGCCGTCAAAATTGCGCCAGCGTCCCGCGCCAAACCAGTGGTCCGTAACAGAGATCCTGGCACACCTCGGTGACGCCGAGATTGTCACCGCATGGCGAATCCGTTCGATCCTCGGCGCTCCGGGAACACCGATCCAGGCTTACGACCAGGACGCTTGGGTCGTCGCGGGACGATACAGCGAGCGCAATCCCCGCCAGTGTCTGGAGGTATTTCGCGCGGTGCGCGACGCAAACCTGATGGTCCTCAAATCGCTGAAGCCGGAACAATGGAAGCATCACGGCATGCACGCCGAGCGTGGCCAGGAAACCATCGAGCGCATCCTGCACATGATGGCTGGCCATGACCTCAACCACTTGCAGCAAATTGAGCGGATTCTCGCTCCGAAGAACGCGCGGCCCGCGTCTCGCAGTTAAGTTCGCGATGACAGTCGGTTACCGCTTCGTTCGCAGACAGCGAATCACCAAGGTGCCGTTAAGTCATTATTTTGCAATTACTTCCGGACTCTAAAAAACGGGTTGTATGGCGTTAGCGGTCTGTAATTCGACAAGAGCGGGAACCCGCGTGCGGTGGGGTAAGCGTGCCCGCTTCCTGACGGTTGGCCGCCGCTCGCAGGACTATGCGCAATTTCAGCGGGAAACCATGGACTCGGACGCAGGCCGCATACTATTTTGTGCCCATGAAAATCTACTTGGTCGTCTGTTGTATCGCCGGGACGGTCATTCCCTATTGGTTCGCTCTGCCTTTTTTCCTGACCCACGGGCCGAATTTTCGATTGCTCCTGGAACAGATCTTCGCGACGCCGATCTCCAGCTTTTTCGCGGCGGACCTGATTCTGTCGTCAGTGATGTTTCTAGCCTGGTCCCGTCGCGAGGCCCGCGACAAGAAAATCGAAGGATGGTGGCTCGTGCTTGTGTCCAACTTGGTCGTCGGCCTGTCACTCGCGCTGCCGTTATATCTGCTCAAGCGACTGGATGCGCTGAAAGCGTAGATCCGATGGAACCAGAGTGCGCGCGTTAGGAATGCGCGGGCGATCGCCCGTTCAGCGCAGCCTTCTCCGTTTGGTGTCTCGCACGTAAGTTTGTGTTACAGTGCCGTCGAAGTACATGGAGGTTCGCATGTCGGCAACAGGTGTGGTAGTGCGCGAAAGTGAACAGCCAGCAACCCTCATGCATCGCTGGTTCGACGACATCTGGAACAAGGGCAAGATCGAGAGCGTCGACGATCTTTTGGCCAAAGACGCGATCATGTGGGGCATAGGACGGCCGGACCAATCTTCCCGAGGGGGCGACCAGTTCAAGGAGTTTTATCATCGGCAGCGAAGCGCCACTCCCGACGTCAAAATTAGCCTGGAGCAAGTGGTCCAGGAGGGCGACACCGCATTTGCCCGCTGGACGGCCACCATGACGCATACCGGCGAGGGGCTGGGAATACCTCCGACGAACAAAACTATCCAGCTCAGCGGGATGAGCGCCTGCCGCGCACGCGATGGCAAAATTGTCGAAGGCTGGAATATCTGGGATCAAATCGGTCTCGCGCGCCAACTGGAACTTCTGGATGGACCTGCCGCTGAAATGTTTCCTTGACGCGCTCCGGGCTCCGGCCCGCCTTGGTAGCGCCGGTTTACCCTGAGCTTCGAAGGGCGCCTGCCGGCGTCTCCGCGGTGACCGGGCTAGTCTCTTCTACGCAGACCAGCTCGATCCGGCTCAATTACGCGACCGGCGGCCAACGAATGGCGCAGCCAGGCATAAATCGAATAGGCGCTGCCAGCGATCGCAACAACCAGCATGGCGAAGGCAACATCCTTAAAGGCGGGCGACTGGGCGAACGAAACAATCCAGTGCCCATAATAAATTGCCAGGACGCCTTCAATTGTAAATCGCAACAGCCGTCCCGCAGCGATGAACGCGAGGGCCTTCTTCAAGGGGACTTTTAACGCGCCGGCGGCCGCCACAAACACCGTGAATGGAAATGGAGGCGGCATCAGGCTGCCTACTGTCAGCGCCCATCCAGCGTTTTCTTTCATTTGTTTCTCGACATATTTCCAGGTGCGTCCCTTCGCCAGGTGGTCCCCACCCTTCCGCGAGAGCCAAAGCGTCAGCAAAACGCCCAGCACCGAGCCAAGCGTGGCGGCAGCCACATACAGCGGCACGCGATTGTGGTGACGCGCCGCCAGACCAAGCAACAGGAAATCGTTGCCCAACGGCAACATCAAAAACGAGGAGTCAAGGACGCCCACGGCGAGCAACCCAAGCGAGCCGGCTCGATGCGCCAAACGAAACAGATGTCGAAGAAAAGCGTCCAAGAAGTCCTAGTTGTTTGGCACAGACCATATGCGCCAATGACGTCAGGTCCAGAGCGAAGCCCATTCTTACATGGTTACGTCAGCATTCGAGCCGCGGTCAAAATAGGAACCGCGGCCGAGCGGAGGAAATGTACCGAATCGTACGCCGGAAGCGGAACCAAGCAGGGTTGGAACGGATGGAAAAACAAAACGGCGGGCCTATGGCCCGCCGTTTACACTTCTTGCGCTTTGACTATCGATACGATCTGTCAGAATCCGCCCAAAGTTGTAAACCGAACGTGCATCCCTTTGGCCCGTGAGAGCTTCGGGATGCATTTGGATGGCATAGTCCGCACACCATAGCGGATTGAGCCATCACTACTTTAGAAAGGAGGTGATCCAGCCGCAGGTTCTCCTACGGCTACCTTGTTACGACTTCACCCCAATCATGGGTCATACCTTGGGCGTCTGCCTCCTTGCGGTCAGCGTGACGACTTCTAGTACAACTCACTTTCGTGATGTGACGGGCGGTGTGTACAAGGCCCGGGAACGTATTCACGGCGTCGATCTGATACGCCATTACTAGCGATTCCGGCTTCATGCAGTCGAGTTGCAGACTGCAATCCGAACTGAGCAGAGTTTTTTCCGATTAGCTCCCCCTCGCGGGTTGGCAACGGTTTGTACCCTGCATTGTAACACGTGTGTAGCCCTGGACATAAAGGCCATGCGGACTTGACGTCATCCCCACCTTCCTCTCCGTTATCCGGAGCAGTCCACGTAGAGTTCCCTCCTTGCGGAGTGGCAACTACGTGCAGGGGTTGCGCTCGTTGCGGGACTTAACCCAACACCTCACGGCACGAGCTGACGACAGCCATGCAGCGCCTATACTCCTGTCCCTTGCGGGAAGGCCGTATTTCTACAGCTGGTCAGAAGCATTTCGAGCCCAGGTAAGGTTCCTCGCGTAGCGTCGAATTGAACCACATGTTCCACCGCTTGTGCGGGCCCCCGTCAATTCCTTTGAGTTTCAGTCTTGCGACCGTACTCCCCAGGTGCAGGACTTAACGCGTTAGCTCCGGGACGACGCCCGAACGGGCGGCACCCCAAGTCCTGATCGTTTAGGGCTAGGACTACCAGGGTATCTAATCCTGTTTGCTCCCCTAGCTTTCGTTCCTCAGCGTCAGTAGTGGTCCAGCGCGCCGCTTTCGCCACGGGTGTTCCTGCAGATATCTACGCATTTCACCGCTACACCTGCAATTCCACGCGCCTCTCCCACACTCAAGCACAGCAGTTTCGGAAGCAGACTCTGGGTTGAGCCCAGAGATTTCACTCCCGACTTGCCACACCGCCTACGAACCCTTTACACCCAGTAATTCCGAGCAACGCTGGCCCCCTACGTCTTACCGCGGCTGCTGGCACGTAGTTAGCCGGGGCTTCTTATACCCGTACCGTCAGTCCCCTTGCGGGGCATTCGTCCGGGTCGAAAGGGGTTTACACTCCGAAAAGCTTCATCCCCCACGCGGCGTCGCTGCATCAGGCTTTCGCCCATTGTGCAAGATTCCCCACTGCTGCCTCCCGTAGGAGTCTGGACCGTGTCTCAGTTCCAGTGTGGCTGGCCATCCTCTCAGACCAGCTAACGATCATAGCCTTGGTGAGCCATTACCTCACCAACTAGCTAATCGTGCGCGGGCTCCTCCTCCGACGACTTACGCCTTTGAGTCCAAAAACCAAGGTTCTCGGAATGTTATGCGGAATTAGCTCGCCTTTCGGCGAGTTATTCCCCATCGAAGGGCAGATTACCCACGTGTTACGCACCCGTGCGCCGTGCGCCACCTGTATTGCTACAGGCGCGCACTCGACTTGCATGTGTTAAGCACGCCGCCAGCGTTCGCTCTGAGCCAGGATCAAACTCTCGTTTGAAACTGGAAGCTTGGGCGAAAAAAAATGCCCTCCAACTTTGAATTGGAGAGCCAGCCTGCCCAAGCGAATTATTGTCGCTCGATTTACTCAGACCATTCGGGCTCGAAAAGGCCGAATGGTTTCGAACGGATTCTGGCACATCGTATCGATTGTCAAAGAGCAAGACCTCCCTGTCCAGCAGAAAGGCGTCCGAACAACCCAGTGAGTATACGAACGAGCGTCGTATCTGTCAACACTCATTTCGTGATTTCCACAAGAATCCTCAGCGCGCCCGAATGCCGGTTTTGTCGTGCTAGCATGCGCTTTATGCCGCGAAAGCCCCAGACTGTGACGGGCAAAAAACCTAAACAACGGATTCCGTCGCCGGCGAATGAAGTCTTATCGGCGATTCGCCATGGTCGCTTGTTACATCCGGGCGACTGCGTGGGAGTCTGCGTCTCCGGCGGGGCCGATTCGGTAGCCATGCTGCATGTGTTGCGGGAACTCCGGGACAAACTTGGCATCATCCTCAGTGTCGTCCACTTCAACCACCGCCTTCGCGGCCAAGCTTCCGATCGTGATGAGAAGTTCGTCGCGCGACTCGCGGCAAAATATGGACTTCCGTTTCACGTAGCGCGTGAAAATGTCGCAGCGAAGGCCCTCTGCGAAAAAGCAAATTTGGAAGACGTCGCACGCCGAGCCCGCTACGCCTTCTTCGAGCAACTAGTGGCTGCAGGAAAATTGACGCACATCGCCGTAGGCCACACCGCCGATGATCAGGCAGAGACAGTGCTCGCCCACATCCTTCGCGGAACCGGACTTGCCGGCTTGGGTGGAATCCATCCAGTCTCCAATCACGTAATTCGGCCACTGCTTCAAATCCGGCGATCGGCACTGCGCGTCTATCTCCAAGTACTGGACCAACCGTGGCGCGAGGATGTTACCAATCGCGACACGACAAAAATGCGCGCGCGCATTCGCAAAAAATTGTTGCCCTTGCTGGAGAAGCAGTTTCAGCCCGCGGTGGTCGACCACCTAGGGACGCTTGCCGAATCTGCGCGTGAGGATGAAGCCCTACTGGACGCGATTGCAGCGGAACGTGCATCCGTCATCGTCGAGAAAAGGCTGGCCACCACAAGCGTCTCCGTGCCCGCTCTACTCAAGCCGCTTGCGGGCGAGGCATCGTTCCCGCACAGCGCGGCCGTCAGCAAACGCATCGTTCGCCGGATCGTCAAAGATCTGAAGCAGCGCGCCGGACAGCTCAACGCAGATCACCTCCAATCCATCCTTGCATTGGCCACGCATGGCGAGAGCGGCAAATCGCTGCCACTTCCAGGCGGCATCGAAGTCCGCCGCGAGCACGACCATCTCGTTTTTGTCGCAACGCTTGTGACTTTAAGCAAAAATAAGAAGCCCAACCACTCCAAGCAATTCGAGCAGCAAATCGATTTTTCAGGAAGCGAGGCCATCATCGAAGTACCGTGCCTAGCATGCGTCTTTCGCTTTACAAAGATTGACTGGCCCGCCCAGAGAGGAGAAACTAGTGTTATGGGACCGGTGTTGGACCGGCATGCCCTCCGTCTCCCCCTCGTATTGCGAAGCTGGCGCCCAGGGGACCAGTTGCGGCCCTCGGGTCATCGCAAAGCGCACAAGTTGAAACGCTTGTTGAACGAAAAGCGAATCAGCCGGTGGGAACGCGAAGGCTGGCCTGTCCTGACCAGCGCCGGAGTCCTTGCCTGGGCGCGCGGCTTCCCCGTCGCGGCGGAATTTGCTGTGAACGATGGTACCCGAGCAGGGATCTTGATCGCCGAGGAAGGAATCCCGTGAGTCTAGCCAAGGGTGCGGCGGCGACCGCGTGCACCTGCGCAGCACGAGCGGCTCTGGGCAAAGAAATCGCCCGGGCGTACAATGGCAACTCGCTCGCGGCGAGTCGCCGCGGCCCGATTACTTTGGGGTCCGAACCGCATCTAATAAGATGCAGGTTGTGACCCGCGGCGTCTAATAGGCATAGGCCGCACGTTTCGTGTTCTTTCGACAGACAGGGCTGTAGCGAGGAAGTTAGAGCGACAAGGGGACCGGGCAACCGTCCGGGTTTCGGGCCAGCAGCAAGTCCTTTCGGACTAGGATAGAAGTGAGGGTGACGTGAACTCTAGTTCTACGGTCAAAACAATTCTCTTTTGGATCTCCATCGTCTTCCTGGGCGTCATGCTCTGGAAGTTGGTGTCCGCGAACGGGCAGTCCGCTCGCGAAGACGAACCGAGTTACAGCGAGTTCATGCAGAAGGTGGACGCGGGCGACGTCAAAGAAGTCACGATCTACCTGTCACCGAACAGTTACGAACTTCAAGGCGAATACATTCGGCCCTCGAACCGCAAGTTTCACGTACCCATCTTTAAGGAAGCCGCGCCAGACATCACCAAGCAACTGAAGGAAAAGGGCGTCGGGATCAAGGTCAAAGAAGTGCGCAGCGGGGATTGGGTTCTAATTCTCTTGAACGCCGCACCCCTCCTCCTCCTTGTCGGCTTCTGCCTTTTCTTAATGCGCCAGATGCAAGCCGGCGGCAACAAGGCGCTGAGCTTCGGCAAGTCTCGCGCGCGTCTTCTCTCCGCACAGCAGAAAAAAGCCACATTCAAGGATGTCGCCGGAACCGACGAAGCCAAGGAAGAACTCCAAGAAATTATTGAGTTCCTGAAGGATCCTCAGAAATTCCAAAAGCTCGGCGGACGCATCCCCAAGGGTGTGCTGCTGGTCGGGCCTCCAGGAACCGGCAAAACATTGCTCGCTCGCGCGATCGCGGGCGAAGCTAACGTTCCCTTCTTCTCCATTTCTGGTTCGGACTTCGTCGAAATGTTCGTGGGCGTCGGCGCCAGCCGCGTGCGCGATCTTTTCGAACAGGGCAAGAAGAATGCGCCCTGCATCATCTTCATTGATGAAATTGATGCTGTCGGCCGCCACCGTGGCGCGGGCCTGGGCGGAGGGCACGACGAGCGCGAGCAAACCCTGAACGCGCTACTGGTCGAGATGGACGGCTTCGAATCGAACGAAGGCGTCATTCTGATCGCCGCAACCAACCGACCCGACGTTCTAGATCCAGCGTTACTCCGTCCCGGCCGCTTCGATCGCCGCGTCGTCGTAGCGCGCCCCGACGTGAAAGGCCGCGAAGAAATTCTCCGCGTGCACACCCGCAAGGTGCCCATTTCGGACGACGTCGATCTTTCCATCATTGCGCGCGGCACGCCGGGCTTCTCCGGCGCCGATCTTGCCAACTTGGTGAACGAAGCCGCACTCTGGGCCGCACGCCAGAATCGCAAATTCGTCATGATGGTTGACTTCGAGATGTCCAAAGACAAAGTGTTGATGGGTGTCGAGCGCAAGTCGATGATTTTGTCTGATGAAGAAAAGAGAAATACCGCGTATCACGAAGCGGGCCACGCACTGGTGGCTGCCATGACACCGGGCGCCGATCCTGTCCACAAAGTTACGATCATCCCGCGCGGCATGGCACTAGGGCTCACCATGCAACTGCCCGAAGACGACAAGCACACCTACACCCGCACCTACCTCGAAACCATGCTTGCCGTGCTGATGGGCGGGCGTTCCGCCGAGGAGATTTTCCTGGGCCACATCACTACCGGCGCTGGCAACGACATCGAGCGGGCTACGGAAATCGCTCGCAACATGGTCTGCGAATGGGGCATGAGCGAACTCGGTCCACTCGCCTACGGCAAGAAGGACGAAGCCATCTTCCTTGGTCGCGAGATCAATCAGCACCGCGATTATTCCGAAGACACCGCCATCCAGATCGACAAGGAAGTGAAGCGCATCGTCAGCGAAGGCTATGAGAAAGCCAAGAGCCTGCTCTCGAACAACCGAGAGACCCTTGAGCGCATAGCACAGGCGCTGCTCGAACGCGAAGTCATCGACGCCACCGAAGTTAAACTCCTGATGGAAGGCAAGCCGCTACCGGAAAAGGTCCGCACTCCTCCGACGCCACCTGCACAAGGCGCCCCGAGCACCGACCCCAAGGTAGTTCGCCCAGAACTTCGGCCAGCACCGGGCTTCACCCGCGGCGAAAACCCGGCCAAAGCCTAACTTCATTTTCGCCGCATCAAACATTCTTTCCGGGGCGTAGGTCCCTAAGCCGCGCCCATTCTTGTCCTGGGCAGCTCGCATTGCAATCCCCTGTAGGGTCTTTTCGCGCGCCCCGCCGTCACGCAAGGTTTGTCCAACGGTCCCGCAAGGCGTATTATTTTCGCGAAAGCGAGCTCCGATGCCCGTAACCCCAAAGCAATTTCGCCAACTTGCCCTAAGCTTTCCGGAAAGCGAAGAACGCGCCCACATGCGCCATCCAGATTTCCGCGTGGCCGGAAAGATCTTTGCCACGCTGGGCTATCCCGACAAAAACTGGGGAATGGTCAAACTGACGCCGGAACAACAAGAAGAGCTCGTGAACGAGGAACCCAAAGCGCTGGTACCGGCGGCAGGCGCCTGGGGTCGACAGGGCAGCACCACCGTTCGACTGAAATCCATAAGGAAAGCAACCTTGCGCCGAGCCATGGAAGCCGCTTGGCGCAACACCGCTCCTAAAAACCTGGCGGCCGCCTTCGAATCGCCGGAAGTATAAAGCTGCTAACCATTTAAGGGCACGCGTGGTTACTAGACCCCTACTCGTACCCGCCACTCACTACTCTCTCGACTCTCTGCTAAAATAAAATGAGTATGCTCACCCAAATCGAAGGGTTCGACGCGACGGCATCACGTCACCCGCGCCGCAAGACGTATGGCGTGAACGTGGGTCACGTCCGCGTCGGCGGCAGCGCACCCATCGTCGTGCAGTCGATGACCAACACCGACACCGCCGACATTGACACGACATTCGCGCAGACGATGGAGCTGGCGGAAGCGGGCTCGGAGATCGTGCGCTGGACGGTAAACGTTCCGGAAGCCGCGGCCGCCGTTCCCGAAATCAAGAAGCGCTTGTTAGCCGCAGGCTGCAATGTGCCGATCATCGGCGACTTTCACTACAACGGCCACGTGCTGCTCATCAAGTATCCCGCGTGCGCCGTCGCTCTCGACAAATACCGCATCAATCCCGGCAATGTGGGCGCAGGTCAACGCCGCGACGAGCAATTTTCCACCATCTGCAAAATCGCGCGGGACAACGGCAAACCCGTCCGCATCGGCGTCAACGGCGGCTCCCTCAATCAAGAGCTGGTCATGCGCAAGATGCAGGAGAACACCGACCAGAATCTCGGCAAGGAATCCGAAGAGATCATCAACGATTGCATGGTGCTGAGCGCGCTGCAGTCCACCGAACTCGCGCTCGAGTCCGGCTTGCGCCATGACCAGATCATCATTTCCTGTAAGACCTCGCGGCCGCGCGACCTGATCACTGTTTATCGCGACCTCTCATCGAAAACCGAGCAGCCGCTACATCTCGGCCTGACGGAAGCGGGCATGGGTATGAAGGGCCAAATCTGGTCGGCTGCCGCGCTCGGCGTCCTGCTCCATCAAGGCATCGGCGACACCATCCGCATCTCGCTCACACCGAAACCAGGTGGCGACCGTCGTGAAGAAGTCTACGCCGCTTGCGAAGTTCTCCAAGCACTGGGCCTCCGCTCGTTTTCGCCCAGCGTCACCGCCTGCCCCGGCTGCGGCCGCACCACCAGTTCCACGTTCCAGGAACTCGCCGAACGCATCCAGGACTACATTCGACACATGATGCCTATCTGGAAGACGCAATACGAAGGTGTCGAAACTATGACCCTCGCGGTGATGGGCTGTATCGTCAACGGCCCCGGCGAATCCAAAGCCGCCAACATCGGCATCAGCCTCCCCGGCACCGGCGAAGCCCCCCGCTGCCCCGTATACATCGACGGGAAAAAAGACGTCACCCTTGAAGGCACCTACGATGAGCTAGCCGCCGCCTTCCAGGCCCTCGTGGACAACTACATCGCCAGTCACTATCCGCGCAAGGCGGCCGAGGTGGCTTCGTGAAAATCAGCCGCGAAGATGTAGCGCGAGTCGCGGAACTCGCCTATCTCGACTTGAGCGAATCCGAACTGGAGACCTACGGCAAGCAAGTGGACGAAATTCTGGAATACATCGGCAAGCTCAACGAATTGGACACGGCATCGGTCGCGCCGATGGCACAGGTGCTCACCGACGACCAGACCGCAGACGCCACCTTACGCGAAGACGTAGAGGCCCCGTGCAACGCAGCAGCAGAGTTACTGAAGCAGGCGCCCGATCCCGAGCCACCGTATTTCCGCGTGCCTAAGGTGATTGAGCGTTGATCGAGTTGTGGTGCGATCACCAGAACCGGCTGGAAGCCGGCGCTACCAGCTGTGGCGAAGTTGATTTTAAGTCTTGATTCTAGGGTTGTGCAGACGCCCCGCCCTTAGGGCAGCGCCGTAGGCAAAGGCAAGAGTGTGACGAACTGGACGATCGAGGGCGTAAAAGAAGCGCTAGCGGCGAAGAAGATTTCGGCGCGCGAACTCACCGCCGAGCACTACACGCGGATCGCGACGCGTAATCCCGAGCTGAATGCCTTTCTCGCTCTGTCCCAGGAACGCGCCTACACGCAAGCCGACCGCATCGATGCCTTGGTGGCCGCGGGAAAACCGTTGCCGACGCTGGCTGGCGTTCCCATTGCGATTAAGGATGTGCTCAGCACCCGTGGCGTCCGCACCACGTGCGGCTCAAAGATACTGGAGAACTATATTCCGCTCTATGACGCTACCGCCGTAGAGCGCTTGGAAAAGGCCGGTGCAGTGCTGCTCGGCAAGACGAACTGCGACGAGTTCGCCATGGGCAGCTCGAATGAGAATTCCGCCTACGGCCCGGTCCTGAATCCGGAAGCCACGGACCGTATCCCCGGAGGTTCAAGCGGCGGGTCGGCGGCGGCAGTCGCGGCGGGCCTAGCGGTCGCTGCGCTGGGCACGGACACGGGCGGTTCCATCCGCCAACCAGGAGCGATGTGCGGCGTCCCCGCGATGATGGGAAGTTATGGCCGAGTATCGCGCTACGGACTCATCGCCTTCGCATCTTCGCTCGATCGCATCGGACCATTCGCTCACAACGTTCGCGACGTTGCCTCCGTGCTACAAGTAATTGCGGGGCGCGATCCCAACGACTCAACTTCGACAACGGCGCCGGTGCCGGACTACGTGAGCGAAGTTGCCAAGCCCGTTGCAGGTCTGCGCATTGGCATCCCAAAGGAATATTTCGGTGAAGGGATAAATGTTGACGTCCGCAAGAAAATTGAAGCAGGCATCGAAATTCTAAAAAGCCTCGGCTGCAAAATGATCGACATTCAAATGCCGCACACGGACTATGCCATCGCCGTTTACTACATCATCGCGACGGCCGAAGCCAGCTCCAACTTGGCGCGCTACGATGGCGTGCGCTATGGACTGCGCGTCAACGATGACTCCCTGCTGTCGATGTATCGGAAAACGCGGGGCGCGGGTTTTGGCGCGGAAGTGAAGCGCCGCATCGTGCTGGGCACCTACGTCCTCTCTGCCGGCTACTACGACGCCTACTACCTCAAGGGCCAGAAGGTGCGGGCACTCATCGCACAGGATTTCCGCGACGCATTCAACAAGGTGGACGCAATTGTTACCCCCACCTCTCCGGTACCTGCGTTCAAATTAGGCGAGCGCACCAACGATCCGCTGCAGATGTATCTTGCTGATATATATACGGTTACGGGATCCCTGGCGGGCATTCCCGGAATCTCGGTGCCTTGCGGAAAAATCTGCGGTAAGCTGCCCGTCGGTTTGCAGATATTCGGTCCAGCGTTCGGCGAAACCCGCGTACTGCAGATTGCGCGTGCATTCGAGCAAGCCGGCGGTGGCACGGTTTGAACTCGCATGTGGACTTGACACGGACGGATCGGAATAGCTGACGGGCTGTGTGCTCTTTAACTCAAAATTTTCGTGACCAGACTCGATCCCATCCTGGAGAAACTGGCCCACGCTCAGAGCCGACTGCTGCGCACCGCCGACTCCGTCCCTGCGGACCAATGGCAAACGCGCCCCAGTCGCGGCGGGTGGTCCGCGGCGGAAGTGATAGCGCACTTGATCATGGTAGAACGGGCGATCATCGGCAGCGCCGATCGAATCATGCAGAACGCCCCGCGGCAATTCTCTTTGTTAAAAAAATTTCATCTTCCACTGTCGCTCGTGGAAGCGCGGCTTATTCGACGAAAAACACCCATTCCGCTCGATCCCGAGCTCGTGCGGGAAAAAGAGACCATGCTCGCTGAATTGCGCGAAGTGCGAGAGCGCACGCTTGCATTCATGGACGAGACAAAAGGCCGTGATCTCAGCAAGTACCGATGGCGGCACGCGTTTCTGGGCAGCCTGGATGCTTATGATTGGCTGCAGATGATCGCTTGTCACGAAATTCGGCACGAAAAACAGATGCGGGAAATCGCAGGATCCTACCGAAAGCCATAGCAACTTTGCAAAATCGGGACATTTTTACCTGGCCGTTAGGCCAGTTTGCACCATTTTGGTCAAGCCGGAATTCGCCTGTTTTTGGCCGAAAACACCTGCTTTTGCGGGGTTTTCTGTAAAAAGTACTAGAATCGGCGTTTTGCTCTAGCAGAACGGAACTACTATTGCTCTTGTGTCCGTGCAGCTAATACGATACACGCAGCATCCAATGCAGTGTGAATCGCAAAAGCGGCGGGACACAGAAAGGGCCAAGGCCATGGTAACCGTCAAATCCAGCCAGAAGATTTTCACGGATTCAGAAGTCGCGACCCTCACCGGGATCTGCGTGGACCACTTGCATAATTTCGCGAAGAGCCGCCATTTGGGGTTCATCGCACGTGCGGCCGAACGCGCCGGGCTCCAGGCGGACCAGTGGCTGTTCACGCTTTCCGATCTGATGGTCCTCGTTGCCCTGTTTCCACGCTGCACGCATTAATCGCGGCGGAGAAATCGAAGGTAGAATTGTGCTCTCCGGATTCTCCGGAGGGCTTTTTTTGTGTTTGACCCCTGCTCCTTGGATGTGTTTCGCCTCCACGGCGAACGTATTTTCCCCGTCACTGCCTATCGACAGGAGCATCTATTGAGTATGGAATTCAGACAGCTCGGTCATTCCGGTTTAAAGGTGCCGGTCCTCAGCTTTGGGACCGGTACCTTTGGCGGCGGCAATGAGTTCTTTAAGGCCTGGGGCGCCAGCGACGTCGCCGAGGCTACCCGGCTTGTGGATGTTTGCCTCGAAGCAGGCGTCAACCTGTTCGACACCGCAGACATCTATTCGAACGGCCTTTCCGAGGAGATCCTGGGGAAAGCCATTGCAGGGCGACGCGGCGATCTCCTGATTTCGACGAAAGCCACGTTCCGGGTTGGGACCGGACCTAATGATGTGGGTTCGTCGAGGTATCACCTGTTGCGGGCATGCGAAGACAGCCTGCGGCGGCTCGGCACGGATTACATCGACATTTATCATCTACATGGCTTCGACGCGCTTACGCCGATCGAAGAAACGCTGCGTACGCTTGATCACCTGGTGCAGAGCGGCAAGGTACGCTACATCGCGTGCTCCAACTTTTCGGGATGGCATTTGATGAAGTCGCTGGCGATTTCGGAGAAATACGGCTGGGCGCGCTATGCGGCGCACCAAGCATACTACTCGCTGATCGGCCGCGAGTTCGAATGGGAATTGATGCCGCTGGGACTCGATCAAGGGATAGGAACCATCGTCTGGAGCCCCCTGGGTTGGGGTCGATTGACCGGATGGATCCGGCGTGGCCAGCCGATCCCGGAAAATAGCCGGCTGCATAAGACCGCCGACTACGGCCCTCCAGTCGAAAACGAATACCTTTATCGTGTCGTAGAGGCGCTGGACGAAGTTGCCAAGGAAACTGGAAAGCGCGTCCCGGTCATCGCGCTGAATTGGTTGCTGCAACGGCCGACGGTCGTGAATGTCGTCATCGGTGCGCGGAATGAAGAGCAGCTTCGGCAGAATTTGGAAGCAGTAGGTTGGAACCTGACTCCGGAGCAGGTTGCGAAACTCGACAAAGCGAGCGACAGGACTCCGGCGTATCCGTATTGGCATCAGCGACAGTTTGCGGAACGGAATCCCTGGCCGGTGCCTTTGCAGAGTGACGGCGGGAATTAGTTTTTTTCCGAAAACTGCATCGCGACTCCGATTTCTTTCTCATCCTTCAGCGCAAAGGCGCCCGACCGGTTCGTCTCGGATGCGGACGCCGGACTTAAGCCCACCGGCTGCCTCTTGGTGTCGGAATCTCGGCAAGTCGGGGCGCAGCAATCTGCGTCCCTACGGAGTGCCATGGGTTGCGGGGGCGCGAGGCGTGGCTTATCCTCGAGTGTGCGGCAAACTCGCAGTAGCGGGGCCGCATCGCACTTATACGATCCTCATGACCTCATTCCGAATGCCCGCCGCCATTCTGTTTTGTATCTCCAGCACGTGCTGGGTTGGAGCGACTACTTTGGCGCGGCCGGGCGATACCCTTGGCAGGTCCGCGAGCTTGCAGGCGGCGTCATCGTCGAAGACCGAGACAAATGCGACGGCAACACAGGATGCTGCAGATGCGCGGATCACGCGTGGGAAGAAGCTGGTGCTGAAGGACGGTAGCTTTCAGCTGGTAGGAAGTTACCAGCGTCAGGGCGACCGGGTGCGGTATTTCAGCGTCGAGCGCGGCGACTGGGAGGAGATTCCGGCGGCGATGGTGGACTGGGATGCGACCTCGAAAGCAGAACGCGACGCGGAAAAGGCCGACGAAGCGCTGGTCAGCAAAATCCATAAGCAGGAAGAGGCCACCAAGATCGAAACCACCCTGGATGTTGACGCCAGCTTGCGAGTAGCGAACGGAGTCTTTCTACCCCCGGGCGAAGGCATGTTCGCGGTGGAGGGAAAATCAGTGATCGCGATACCGCAAGTGGGTTCGGCTGTAAAGAACGACAGAAAGAATACCATCAAGCGAATCCTCTCCCCCATTCCGATCGTACCGGCCAAGCAGAACATAGAAATTCCAGGTGGCAGGGCCGCGCTGCGGATCAACACGCAATTCCCGGAGTTTTACTTGCGCGAGGTACAACCGGATTACGACCAGGACTCGGGGTTGGAGCGCACCAGCCGCCAGAGCGCGACAGGGCCGGAAGTGGAGTTGCTTCGAGTGACGGTCAAGGGAAACAAGCGCATCCTGGAATCGATTCGAAGCATGTTTGGCGAGGAAATAGGGCGGGAAAGTAACACGATTTCCATTCAGCAGTGGGAAGTAGCGAAGACCGTTTACCGGTATACGTTGAGCCAGCCTTTGCCGCCGGGAGAATACGCGCTGGCGGAGATTTTGCCGGGTGGGTTGAATCTGTTTGTTTGGGATTTTGGCGTGGATGGGGCGCCCGGAGCAAAGTCCACCGGGCACTAGGATCGCGCGAGCGAATTGGGCGAAGGGTACCTCCCGCCTGTGACATTTTTCCGTCTTCCGGCTCCCTCAGCTTCTTGATCCTTACATTTCGTGTGAAACGAACGGCGGGCCGAGCCGTCTTACCTATAGCTGTCTATGGGAGAGGAAGTGACCAAGGTTAAGACTGACGTTTTGCAGGGCACGCTGGCTTTGCTGGTACTCAAGACGCTTGCGCGCGGAGCTATGCACGGTTACGGCATAACCCTTCACATCCAGCGGGTTTCGAGCGACGTCTTGAGAATCGAGGAAGGCTCGCTTTATCCCGCGCTGCACCGGATGGAACAGGAAGGATGGATCAGCGCGGAATGGGGCGTCTCCGAAAACAACCGGCGCGCCCGCTACTATCGCCTGACGGCAAATGGGCGCAAGCAGCTTGCGGAAGAAGAAAAGAACTGGAGCCGTCTAACGCAAGCCGTGGCCAACGTGCTGCAGGTGGCCTAAGAGGAAGGTAAGAAATGTCCTGGACTAGGCGCCTGCGAGGGCTGCTGCAATCGAAGAAATTGGACCGCGATCTGGACGACGAACTGAACGCGCACATCGAAATGCGAACCCGGGACAACGTCGCCAGCGGAATGAGCGAGGAGGCAGCGCGTCGCGACGCGAAGCGGAGGTTTGGAAACTCCTCGTTGATGAAAGAGGATGCGCGGGCGATGGATGTCATCGGATGGATCGAGGCTCTAGGGCAGAATTTTCGCTACGCCGCGCGGATGTTGCGGCGAAGTCCCGGCTTCACGCTGGTGGCGATTTTGACGTTGGCGCTGGGAATCGGCGCGAACGTCGCTACGTTTACGGTGGTGCGCGCGGTGCTGCTGAGCCCGCTGCCCTTTCCGCGTCCCGAGCAACTGGTGCGGGTGTACGACGACCTGCGCGGATCGAACAGCCAGGACGTGGGAATGTCGGTGCCGGAATTGTGGGACTTGCGCGACAAGTCTGGCGTCTTTCAAGACATTTCGGTGATTTGGCCCTTCGATGCCAACCTCACCGGGGTAGATCACCCGGAGCGGATCGAGTGTCTCGCGGCAACCGCGAACTACTTTACGATGCTGGGTGTATCGCCACAATTGGGACGCATATTCACGCCGCAGGACGCGCAGCCGGGATTCACGGACGGAAATGTGATTAGCGATGCGTTCTGGCGCCGGATGTTTGGGGCGGACCCCCATGTGATCGGCAAGAAGATACGCATCGATGACGATATGTACACCGTGATCGGTGTCCTTCCGCCGGGGTTCCGGCATCCCGGCCGCTCGCTGGAGAGCGAGGTCGAAGTGTTTTCGGCCGCCGGTTTCATTGGGCAACCATTCCCCGTAAAGCCGCAAAGGTCGCTGAGGCTTTTGCCCGGGGCCATGGGCCGCCTGAAAGCGGGGGTGAGTTTGGAACAGGCCCAGGCGCGGCTGGATGCACTGTCGGCGGAACTGGCCCGGGAATATCCCACGGACTATCCGGCGCCGGCGAAGTGGGCGCTGCGGGTGGTGCCGGTGCGAGAAGACCTGGTGGGAAAAATGCGGACAGAGCTGTTCGTGCTGTTTGGCGCGGTGGCTTGCGTGCTGCTCATTGCTTGCGTGAACCTTGCGAATTTATTACTGGCGCGGTCGGCGGGGCGGCAGCGCGAAATTGCCATCCGGCTGGCGCTCGGGGCGGGGCGGGCACGTTTGATCGCCCAACTGCTGACCGAGAGCATTTTGCTGGCTTCTTTATCCGGGGGAGTCGCGCTGCTTACGGTGGTGTGGCTGAGAGGGTGGTTATGGAAGCTGGCTCCTGCAGGCTTGCCGCGGCTGAATGAGGTGAACCTGAACGGAGGAGTATTGTTGTTCGCGTTGGCCGTGTCGATTCTGACGGGTGTGATCTTCGGTTTGGCGCCTGCGCTGCAAGCGGCACGACGCCACCAAGTGGCGGAGCTAAGAGAAGGAAGCCGAGGCGCGGGGTCGAGCAAGCATCAGATCAAGGTGTCGCGGGTGCTGGTCACCTGCGAAATTGCGCTTTCGCTGGTGCTGTTAATCGGAGCGGGGCTGCTGTTGCGGAGCTTTCGGCACGTGCTCGAAGTGCGGCCTGGGTTCGAACCGCATCACCTGGTCACTGCAAGAATCTGGATTGCTTACCCCAATGACCCTGAGAAAAATCCTTATCGCACGGTGGAAGCGCGCGGGGCATTTCTACACGAGGTTCTGCGGCGGGTTAGCGCGCTGCCCGGGGTGCTGGAAGCCGGGCTGGGGAGCGGTAACGGCCTGCCGATGGAAACCCGGCCGAATCAAGTTCTGTTCATGATCGACAAGCACGCGGCCGAGTCCGAGCGGTTTCCGACGGCCGAGATGTCGACGGTCACGCCCGAGTATTTCCGCGTTTTGAAGATTCCTTTGATCCGCGGACGAGTTTTCACGGAGGCCGATGACAGCAAAGGCCAGCCGGTGGCGCTCATCAATGAAACATTGGCGCGGCGGTACTGGCATGACGAAGATCCGGTCGGGAAACAGATCCGACTGGCGCCGGGACAAACCGGGAGTGGCACAGAGGAGCAGTGGAGAACCATCGTAGGGGTGACCGGCGACGTCAAGTCGGACGGCTTCGAGGCCGCCAGCGCTCCATACTTGTATTTCGCGGCGTATCAGCGCCCGTCGTATTCGTTGGTGGTGTATTTGCGCACCGCCGCCGACCCGGGAATCCTGGGGGATGCGATTCGTCGCGAGGTGCAGGGCGTCGATCCAAGCGTACCGGTGTTCGCCGTGCGTACGATGGACGACGTGATCGCAAAATACCTGGCAGACCGACGATTCGCGCTGGAACTGCTGGGAGTTTTCGCCGGAGTGGCGCTGTTGCTGGCGTCGATCGGAATCTATGGGGTGATGGCCTACACCTTCAGCCAGCGAACCAATGAAATCGGCATTCGCATAGCGATGGGCGCGCAGCCCAGCGACATCCTGCGCATTGCGGTGGGAGAAGGGGCGCTGGTCGTGGCCATCGGCGTCGTTTCGGGACTTATTGGGTCGGCGATCTTGACTAGGTTTCTGCAGTCCATGCTGTTCGACGTGAAGCCCATCGACCCGGTAACCTTTGCAGCGATTGGGACTTTGCTGACGGTTGTGACGTTGCTTGCGTGCCTGGTGCCCGCGCATAGGGCGACTCGCGTTGACCCGCTGATCGCGCTTCGACACGAGTAAGCGCCTCGAGGCAAGTCGATCGGGTAGCAAGCGGAGCGCTAGGCGGCGGCGAATGGACGAATTTGAATGAGGCCCGAGGGCGCGGAGGAGTGATCGCGGGCGAGCATGCCAGCGGAAACGATACCGGTTCGCACGAAGGATTTTTCGCAGTCGGCGGTGGAGGGGCCGCGCATATTGCCTTCCATGTAGGCCAGACCTGGGCAGCGGGTGCAGGTGCCGAGATGATTGCAGGACGAGCACGTGCTGAGATCCTTCCCGCGAATCGAACGTACTTCGAGCAGCTGTGGCGAGTGTTGCCAGATGTCGCTAAATTCCTGTTCGCGTACATTGCCGCAGGAGATTGGAAATTGCACGCACGGGTAGACTTCGCCGCGGGGAGACACGTAGCAGGCGGTGTGGCCTGCACTGCACGGATAACCCTCCAGGGCGTCTTCGTCGACGGGCGGCGGTGGCGCGCAAAAGTCATCCACATTTCCAACCAGGTGCGAGTTCTGAAAGACGGTTCGCAGACTTTCTGAGGATATTCGCAAACGTAGCAGCGAAGTATCGCCGTTCATCATCGGGGTGATCGTGGGATCTAGGGTGTAATGGGCGCCGACTTCCGCGGCTAGCAGTCGAACGCCTTCGGCGTCTTCAAGATTGCCTTTCATCAGCACGTTTGCGATGGTGACTTTCAGGCCGTGGGATTTCAGCAGGCGGATGCCGGCGATGGTGCGTTTGAGCGAACCCGGCACTTTGGATATGCCGTCGTGCACCTCGGCGCGATGGGAATAAACGCTGATCTGGACCTGCTCAACATTTAGCTCGCGAAGGCGTTTGGCCTGCTTTTCGCGGATCAGGACGGCGTTGGTTTTCAACTTGACGTTAAAGCGCAACTTGCGGGCGTACTCGACGATTTCGAAGCAGTCGGGACGGATCAGCGGTTCGCCGCCGCTGATGGTCAGGAAGAAAACCCCGGATGCGGCGAGTTGATCGAGGAGCGTTTTGATCTCGGCGGTGTTCATTTCGCCGTCGCCATCGTGATCGAGGTAGCAATGTTCGCAGCGCTCGTTGCAGCGGTAGGTGACGTCGAGGTGCACGCTGAGCGGAACGCCGCGCAGCAAAGCTCTCTGATTGAGTTCGGACATCAGGCTCATGCCTATTGCATTACCTCCAGCTGCGCATCGCGGACTGGTTCATCGGAAAGCAAGAGAATGCCGAGGCGTGCGAGTTCTTCCACCAGATCCTCGGCGTCGCGATAGGCGACTTCCGGATCGACGCTGTACTCCTGGCAGATACGGAGCTCAACGATCTCGGAGAGAGAGGTTTTGCCGTCAGCGGCCTGCCAGATCACCGTGGCGGTTTCATTCAGGCTGAAAAGGGTGGAGTCCGCGGCGGACATGATCATCATCTCGCCGCCGAGTTCGCGGGCAGCCACAGCGTTGCTTCGCGTGATGTAAACTTCGTTCATCGGATCAGCTCCCAAGCTCGCGCGTCGGGTGTGAATACAAGTTGCGCGACCTCGATGTGCGATACAAATTCCAAAACGGAATCAAAAACCCGGGCGACCACCTCTTTTTCTTCGGCAAAGAACAGAACATGGCGCATCAGAGCGCGCGCGGCGTCGATCTTGGGCACGGGCTTGATGCGGTTTTCCGGGCCTTGCACCAGCAGGTAAAGTGTTTCGAGCGCCGCGCAAGTGTTGGCACCCACGCGGGCTAGCTCTCCGGCGAATGGAGTTCCGTAGGCTTTGTAGGCGCTCCCCTTGCGGCGAACGTAGGAGATTTCGTCGGTAAGCACCGTGACGTCAGGTGGTGCGAGACGCGCCATGGTTGTTTTCCCGGCGCCGGAAACGCCCGCGAACAGGAACGCTCGTCGGCTGCGAATGGCGCTGGCAGCGTGGACCAGGAAACCGCCCTCTTCGGCGAGCACGAGCGAATGCGTGATGCGCAGGACGGTATCAATGGAGTAGGGATTCGGGCACTGGCGGATGCGTCCGTGGCCTGCGCGGGCGTCCCAGGTCGCGCGGAAATCGCCGCGCTCGAAGCTCCACACTGCGCCCTGCCGGGTTACGCGGGCATCCTCATCGGAGGGGCGGCCTTTGGGGTCGAGTTGAATGTCGAACTGGCAGGCAGGATCGGCGTCGGGACTCAAGAAGCTAGCGTACCGGTCTTCGAGGACTTCACAAAATTTCGGGTCGTTGGGCCGGAGGAGAATGGGGATCGCGCCGATTTCCACGGTGACGGATTGCGATGCGCGGGACGCGCGTCGCGGGGTCTGAAGCAATTCCGGAGTAAGGATTGCCGCACCCATCACACGCAGTCCTGTAGTTGCTTGCCGGGAGTGCCCGCGGTCTCCGGGGAGCCGCTGCGAAAAATCCGAGCGAGCAGCAAGTGCACAGCGAGGAGTGTTTTGGCAAACGTCGAGGAGCTCTGCACGCCCCATCGCAGGAATCTCATCCAGGGACGAACGTGATTCGCCGGATTTATGCGCTTGCCATAGCGCAGAATCGCAGTGACTCGGCCGAGCAATTGGCTGCCGTCCACCGGGGGATCTTCCTGAGGCAGTGCATCGCCGCGCGTGGCGAACAGTACGCGGTCGCGCTGCGGCCATTTGCGCATGACGCGATGGACGAAGAAGCGGCCGCCGAGCAAAACGAGAACGATCTCCCCGCTGCGCGCAGTGGTGATGGATTCAGAGCGCACCGTGAGCACGTCGCCAGGATAAATCGAGGGAATCATGCTGCTGCCGTGCGCGACGAAGCGTACTTCGCCGAAGTGGTGCAACACTTCGGCGGCAAGATCGAGGCGGGCTTCCTGCTTCGACTCCAGAGTGCCAGCGTGAGTGCGCACGCGCTTCAGGAGTTCCTCCGGTTGAAGCGGCACTGCGCTTGTGTGGGAGAAAGCTTTCCGCAAGCCAGGGCCATCGTTTCGAACACCTTCTCGTGCTGAAAATTGGGCTTGCTGTAAGGACGCTTACTTTTCGCGGTCGAGCCCGCGGGCTCCTGTTTCTTAGCGGGCCGTTCGTTCTGGGTCTCGCTCACTGCAGCGCCGCCTGCGTGAGCTTCACGGCACACCCTAGCGTGCCGCCACCGTTTAGATTGTTATTGCAGTTCGCGTTCTGCTGAAAGGTGTTGAAGTAAATGCTCGCAGCCTGTGGGGAGGTGATCGCGCTGGCATTATTGTCGACTACCATCCCGCTGGTGCCCACGCCTTCTTTGACGAGCGAGGAAAATGTGTTAGGGAATCCGGCTGTGATGTTCGACGATGCCAAATTCGTCTGGTTGCTTTGAAGAGCAGAGAAAAAGAGCCAATCCGTGGCGGTCGTCGTGTTAAAAAATTCGGATAGCGGGGCGAACTCGTAGCCGGGGCCCGTGCCCAGCCCAAAGGTATTTGCGGGTGCCCCCGCGTTCATCTTACCAGTCGCACTGAAGGTCACACCATATAGGGAGACGGTTACGGCTGGGGGTCCGTTTGAGGCGGCGGTACAAGGCTGTGGGACTGTGCCTCCGACGGTAACTCCTCCTACGTACATCAGCGCGCCAGCCGACGTGATGTTTGTGAAATAGGCATTGTTGGGGGTGGGTATGTGCATATTGCATTGATTTCCGGCACCGACAGGCACGGCCACCGAAGAGCTGAAATCGGCTCGGGCTTGCACCAACACTCCATTCGCGCCGTTGTTCGCCGATCCGCTGACGGCGTATACGTAGCCATTTACACCGTCAACAAGGGGAGGATCGACGATGCCGCCGTAGGTTTTGGCAGTCATGCCATCCCCAACAACCAGCGATGTGATCGTGCCAGCCTGCGAAATCGAGTAGAGCTTCCCGTCGGAGCATCCAACGTAGACATTGTTATTATAGAAATCGAGAACGGGGGCAGTGAGCCGTCCACCGCAAACGGAGACGGCGCCCTGAGTTCCCCAAGTCGTGTCGATACTCGGGGCTGCAGTTCCGCACGCGGCTGTGGTACAGAAAACATTCTTGATTCGGAAGACAAAACCCTGGTCATTTCCGACGTACGCTAGGTCGTTCGCATAATCGACATACGGGGAAGATAGAGTATCGCTCCCCGTAGCAATGAGCGTGGCCAGAACCTGATCGGTGGCTTTGCCGCTGCCCGCTGCGGGGGCAGTCGCTGAAAAGGTAGAGATCGTCACAGGAGACCCTGTGCTCTGGAGGTTCTTCGCTTTTCCATCACCACTTTTCCATGCCAGTACGTGGAAATGCGCTTGCTGGCCGGCAGCGGATTCAACGAAAGCCACCTTATTGCCGTCCAACGAGAGCGCCGGAGACGTCGGAACTGCGCCGTTCGTAACTGCGTTCACGTTGTAAGCCCACATCACGGTGGCGGATGTCTTGATGTCCGTGTCTCCAGGGGGAGTCGCTCTCCCATCACATATTCCGGTGCCACCGTTGTTGCCGCTATAGAGATTGTTGAAAGCGAGGATGTTGGCCTGAGCGGCGCTGCCTGCCGCATTTATGGGGAATACCACGAAATCGGTGAGGCAATTCGGCGCAACAGTGATATCAAAGGTGAACTTAGCGGGATACATGGCGTTCGCGGTGCCCGCTGTCCCAAGGTTAATACTCCAGTCGCGCTGCATGACTGCAGACCGCACGGGGAAGCGGTGTGGCGGCCGGCGACCGAATCTCGCGAAGCTTCGCCACTGGCGCTGCTCCGATTCGCGCTGCTCCACTTCCCTCCAGCGGAAGAGGGCTCTGGGGTCGGTGCGGGCGGCTTCCAGAGCAGCGGAGGTCCCGGTTTGGGAATAAATGACGTGCCGCGTGGTCCAATCGTGAAACCGAGGCGTGGGAACGTGCTGGAAGGACCGCTGGCCCGTGAAGAGCAGAGGCAGCAAGCCGACAGGCACCAACAGGAGCGCAGCAAAGCGCCCGCTCCATGGAAGAGGTTTGGTCATATATCGCTCGAAGCGAATATATCTATACGAATCAGTTTCTTACGTTGAGCGCACTCCATGGCAAGGAAAATGGGGCATGTCGACTAAAGGTAACGGGGGCGTACCCCTACTCACGTAACGTGGTTGTTACGCCCGGGGCGGGTGGCTTCAAGAAGGCGCCCGTTTCAGAAGGGCCTTGCAGATTGGACGGGCGAGACTGTGACGGTCGTCCCGAAACAGGAAACTCAGCGTTTTGTGGCGGGACTTCTGGAGAGCACGTCGCGGAACATGGCCAGCACTTCGGAAATACGGAACGGCTTTTGCAAGCGGCGCGGCTCGGAGGAATTCGGATCAGGAGCGTCCACAAGGTCGCCGGTCATGAAGATAATTGTCGGTTTGTTTGCGCCGGCCGCGGCCAGAACTTGCTGCGCGGCTTCGCGACCACCAGTGGAGAAGCCGTTCGCCGAAAGATTCAAATCACACAGAAGGATGTCGTAGGAACGGCGCCTGGCAAAGTCCACGGCGCCAGCCGGGGTGGAGGCACAATCGACGTGGAGCCCGTGGGCGGAGAGGCCTTCTTCGAGAAGCATGCGGATGCTCTCTTCGTCGTCGAGAACCAGGATCGCGCGGCCCTTTAAGAGATCGGGGTTCACGGGCCGGAGCGTTAGCGGAAATGGGGTTAGACCATCGGCGATCGCTTCTGAAACCTCCATTTCCGGGGCAATCGGAAGAAAGACGGTAAACGCCGATCCTCCAACTGGCAGAGTTTCGACGTCAATCGAACCGCCGTGCTCACGGACGATCGCGGTGCAAATGCTAAGGCCGAGACCCGTGCCTCCACCGGGCCGCTTGGTGGTATAAAACGGGTCGAAAAGCTTCGGGAGCGCTTCCGGAAGGATGCCAACGCCATCGTCTTGTACGGTAACGGCGATATTCGGACCAATTCGCCCTATACGGATCTGGATGCGCCCGGACTCACGGATTTCGCGGATGGCGTGCTCTGCATTGCTGATCAGGTTCAAGAAAACCTGCATCAGCTGGTTGGCGTCGCCGACGACCGGGGGCATACCGAGCTGAGGCTGGAATTCGACCTCTATGTTGTTGCGACGGAGCGAATGGTCATGCAACTGAAGGGTGCGCTCGATCAAGCTGCTGACGTCAACCGGTTTCTTTTGCGGCGAGGCGGGACGCGAGAACTCGAGAAGATTCTGGACAATGCGCGCGGCGCGGCGCGCCTGGCGATGGGTGAGATCGAGCTGGCGCTTCGTGGACTCGTCGAAGCCTTCGCGCTCGCGAAGGAGTTCGGTCACACCGAGGATAGCGGTAAGAGGATTGTTGAGCTCGTGAGCGACGCCTGCAAGCATCTGCCCCATTGCGGCGAGCTTTTCGGCTTGGATGAGCTGCTCTTCCAAACGCTTGAGATCGGTTACATCGCGGCCGGAGATAATCACGCCGTCGATTTTTCCGGTTTCGTCGCACAGGGGGCTGAAGTGGCAGCGGATGCGGCGCCACTCGCCCATTTTGTGCCGCACACGAATTTCAAGCGAGGCGAAGGACTGGCGCCCATCAAACATTTCGGCGAACAAGGCCTGAAGGCCCGGGCGGTCTTCGACGTGCGTGCGCTCGCCCAGCTCTTGGGAATCATAGTCTTCGGCTTCATAGCCGAGGATTTCTTTCACGCGCGGACTCGTAAAAGTGTAGTGGCCCGCTGCATCGAGTACAAAAATGAGGTCCGGGAAACTGTCCACTAGACGTCGCGCAAATTCCTGCTGCTGGTAGAGCCGCCGTTCCATTTCGCGGCGTTCGGTGATATCCATCAATGCGCCGTGGTAGCGGACGACGCGGCCCATCGTATCGCGCACGACCGCCGCAGTGTTCAAGCAAATGATGGGGCTGCCGTCTTTGCGGAAAAGCGTCATCTCGCGCCCCTGGAGCATGGGCTGGGTGTCGACTTCCTGGCGCAACAAGCGGCGTTGCTCCGCATCGGGCAGAAGATCAGCGAGGGAACGAGTGAGAAGCTCCTCCTTGGTATCGTATCCAAGCATGCGTACGAGCGCCGGATTCGCGTCCAGGATGCGATCGTCCGGAGTGACGATGTAGATGCCTTCCTGAAGGGTTTCGAATAGTTCGGTGAAACGCGCCTCGTTCTTGCGCGAGGATGTAATGTCGCGCGCGAGCACGGTGACGCCGTGCACCTGGTCGCCGCGGAGCATCGCATGGGCGACGCAATCGTAATAGAAGATGGCGTTTTGGTTCTTGAGGCGGACCTGGATGACGCCAGTCCAGTGGCGGCGCTCGATAAAACGTGGCATACCGCGGTCGATCAGGTTGCGCGCGTCGCCCGTGACGTCTTCCACGAAATCGGTCAAAGGCCGGCCGATGATCTGCTGGAACGACAAGCCGACAAGGTCGGCAAACCTTCGATTGACGGCGCGAATCTCACCTTCGAGCGTGAGCGCGAGAAGAACGTCATCGAATGAGTCGATCAGATCCCGATAGCCCTGCTGGGAGCGCTCGATCACGGAGAAAAGTTGATCGAGCTGCCGGTCGCTCGGAGGCTCGGCATCGCGCTGCTCAAGACCCCGCACCAGCCCTCGCAACTCAGAGATTTCCTGGGTCCGCTTCCAGGTGTACCAGCCGAAAAGCGCTACCAGAATGACCAGTCCGATCGGGAGGGCTTCGAATCGAAGCGCGAAAGAGCGAATGCTGTTCCAGGACACTACGGCGAAAACGATTGAGATGACGAGGAGCAAGAAAAAGGTGAGCCGCCAAAGCTCGCTCTGGCGCTTTTCGAACTGTGCCAGACGATCGGAAATCGCGGAGCGGTGTGGACTGCTCGACGAAGAGTTCGTCGCGGTTCCCGGGGCTTGTTTGTCGTTTTCTGACATGACTTTACGCCAGACCAGGGTTCCGCGTTCACACTAGCCGATCGGCAGTACCATCCATTGTAGGAACGCCGGAAACCCGCCAGCAAGAACAGCATTCTGGGAAGTGCCGGAATAGATACCGATACGCATTGCATACAAAGAAAACCGGCGCCTCCAGATGGCTCGGAAGGCGCCGGCGGTTGTGATTGGCGGGTGGTGCAATCCACCCGATGATCTGGTTTAGCCTTCGGTGGCGGCGTCGGCTTCGGTGTCCTTTTGCAGGAAATCGAGAGCCGCGGCTTCCTCGGCGGTAAGTTCGGCGGCTTCCGGAATCTCCTCGACCGGAGCGGGAATGGGCATCTCGGTCAGCAACTGAATGCTGCGGTAGTGCTCGAGGCCCGTTCCGGCAGGGATGAGCCGGCCCATGATGACGTTTTCCTTCAGACCCCGCAAGTAGTCGACCTTTCCGGCAACGGCGGCTTCGGTAAGTACGCGGGTGGTCTCCTGGAAACTGGCAGCGGAGATGAACGAGTCGGTCGAGAGCGACGCCTTGGTGATGCCAAGGAGCAGCGGGCGGCCCGTCGCCGGGCGGCCACCGTCTTTGATGACCTGATCGTTCTCTTCGCGGAAGCGGAACTTGTCCACTTGCTCCTCGAGGAGGAACGAGGTATCGCCAACGTCTTCGACCTTGACCCAGCGCATCATCTGCCGGGAGATGGTTTCGATGTGCTTGTCGTTGATGTTCACGCCCTGGAGGCGGTAAACCTCTTGAATCGCGTTGACCAGGTACGACTGCGTGAACTTCTCACCGAGGACCGCCAGCAAATCGTGCAGGTTGAGCGGGCCGTCGATCAAAGCCTCACCGGCCTTGACGTGGTCGCCTTCTTGCACGTTGATGTGAATACCGCGAGGAATCGAATACTCCTTCGTGGTCTTGCGGTCTTCGCTTTCGACGTAAATCTTGCGCATGCCCTTGGCGATGTCGCCGTAACGAACCACGCCGTCGACTTCGCTGATGACCGCAGGGTCCTTGGGCTTACGCGTTTCGAATAGTTCCACGACGCGCGGGAGACCGCCCGTAATGTCCTTCGTCTTGGTGGTTTCGCGCGGGATCTTCGCGAGCACGTCGCCGGCTTGCACTTCGTCGCCATCCTTAACCATCAAGTGAGCGCGTGAAGGCATCAAGTACTTCTTGCGGACCTTGCCGGACGAATCGCGAACGAGAATCGCGGGTTGATGTTTTTCGTCTCCCGGCGGCAGGGTAACGACGTCCTGCGACAAACCGGTGACTTCGTCGACTTGCTCTTCAATCGTCAGGCCGGGCCGCAGGTCGTCGAACTTCACGGAGCCGGCGGTTTCGGTGAGGATCGAGAACGTGAACGGATCCCACTCGGCCAGAATCTGACCGTGGTTGACGGTGTCGCCCTCACTAACGCGGAGGCGCGCGCCGTAAACGACGTGGTAGCGCTCCTTCTCGCGGCCCTTTTCATCGACGATGGCAATGAGGCCGGAACGGTTCATGGCGATGGCGGTGCCGCCGCGACCCTGAACGTGCTTGAGGTCCACGAACTTGACGACGCCGTTGTTGCGGGCTTCGAGAGTGGACCGCTCAGAAACGCGAGTGGCGGTGCCGCCGATGTGGAACGTGCGCATGGTGAGCTGCGTGCCGGGTTCGCCGATGGACTGCGCGGCGATGACGCCGACGGCTTCGCCAAGCTCGACCATGCGGCCGGAAGCGAGGTTACGGCCGTAGCACAGCGCGCAGACACCGCGCCGTGATTCGCAAGTCAGCACTGAACGGATGCGCACCCGCTCGATACCCGCGCCCTGCACGGAGTTGGCGAGTTCTTCAGTGATTTCCTGGTTCACGTCCACGATGACGTGGCCTTCGAAGTCCTTGATCTTGTCGAGCGAAACGCGGCCGACGATGCGGTCGCGAAGCGGCTCGACTTCGACGCCGGCTTCGATGATGGGTTCGACAAAGATGCCGTCGGTAGTGCCGCAATCACGCTCGTTGATGATGACGTCTTGCGCCACGTCAACCAGACGGCGGGTGAGGTAGCCGGAGTCAGCGGTCTTGAGCGCCGTGTCCGCCAAGCCCTTACGCGCGCCGTGAGTCGAGATGAAGTACTGCAACACGTTAAGGCCTTCGCGGAAGTTGGACGTAATCGGCGACTCGATGACTTCGCCGGACGGCTTGGCCATCAGGCCGCGCATGCCGGAAAGCTGACGAATCTGCTGTTTCGATCCGCGCGCGCCGGAGTCGGCCATGACGTAGACGGGGTTGATGCCGCCTTCTTTGTCCTGGTTCTCGAGTGTCTTGAACAATTCGTCGGCGACTTTTTCGGTGACGTCGCCCCAGATGGCGATGACCTTGTTGTAGCGCTCGCCGTTGGTGATCGCGCCGTCGAGGTATTGCTGCTGCACCTTGACGACTTCCTTTTCGGCGTTTTCGACCAGCTTGGGTTTGTCGCCAGGGATGAGCATGTCGTCGATACCGATCGAAATGCCGGACTTGGTGGCGTAGGTGAAGCCCAGTTCCTTCAGGTGGTCGAGAAGCACAACCGTGCTTTCCAGACCAAAGCGCAGGTAGGCGTAGTACACCAGCTGTTGCACGCCCTTCTTCTTGAGCAAGCCGTTGATGAACGGGAAGTTGCTCGGCAGGTGATCGTTGAGGATCACGCGCCCTACGGTGGTCTGGATGAACTGACGCTCCATCTTCACTGGGACGGTGTGCGGCACGTCCTGATCGTCATACGCGGTGGTGAGGTCGATGACTTCACCGGTGTAGCGCAAACGGATCGGAGTGAGCAGTTCGACTTCGCCGGCTTCGAGCGCTAAAACCACTTCGTCGGTCGCACCGAAGACGCGGCCTTCGCCCTTGGCACCGGTACGAGCCTTGGTCAGATAGTAGATCCCGAGCACCATGTCCTGCGACGGAACGGCGAGAGGCAGACCGTGCGCCGGGGACAAAATGTTGCGCGAGCTGAGCATCAGCACCGACGCTTCGACCTGCGACTCGGGCGACAGTGGAATGTGTACCGCCATCTGGTCACCGTCAAAGTCTGCGTTGAACGCGGTGCACACCAGGGGATGGATGCGGATCGCCTTGCCTTCTACGAGGACCGGCTCGAACGCTTGAATGCCGAGACGGTGCAACGTCGGAGCGCGGTTCAGCAGCACGGGATGTTCGCGAATGACGTCTTCGAGAATATCCCACACGACCGGATCCTGCTGCTCGACCATTTCTTTGGCTTGCTTGATCGTTGTGCAGTGTCCTTGCGCTTCGAGCTTGTGGTAGATGAACGGCTTGAACAGCTCGAGCGCCATCTTCTTCGGCAAACCGCACTGGTTGAGCTTGAGTTCCGGGCCGACCACGATGACGGAACGTCCCGAGTAGTCAACGCGCTTGCCGAGCAAGTTCTGCCGGAAGCGGCCCTGCTTGCCCTTGAGCGTGTCGGACAGCGACTTGAGCGGGCGGTTGTTGGTTCCGCGAAGCACGCGGCCGCGGCGTCCGTTGTCGAACAGCGCGTCAACGGCTTCCTGCAACATGCGCTTTTCGTTGCGGACGATGACGTCCGGCGCGCGGAGTTCCATCAGTTTCTTCAACCGGTTGTTGCGGTTGATGACGCGGCGGTAGAGATCGTTAAGGTCCGAGGTAGCGAAACGTCCACCGTCCAGAGGCACGAGCGGGCGCAACTCCGGCGGAAGCACCGGGATCACGTCGAGAATCATCCACTCCGGCTTGTTGCCGCTCTTGCGGAACGCTTCCAGCACTTTCAGCCGCTTGGCGAATTTGATCCGCTTCTGCAGCGAGGGATCGACCTTCATTTTTTCGCGAAGCTCTTCGGAAAGTTTTTCCACTTCGACGCGGCGGAGAAGCTCTTTGATCGCTTCCGCGCCCATCTTGGCGGTGAACTGGCCGGGATATTCCTTCTGGAGCTCGCGGTACTTGTCTTCGAGAAGCACTTCGCGTTCGCGAAGCACGGCAACTTCACCGGCATCCACGACCACGAACGCTTCGAAGTAGAGAATGCGCTCGAGATCACGCATGGAAATGTCCAGCAAATAGCCGATGCGGCTGGGAAGGCCCTTGAAGAACCACACATGCGAGCAAGGCGAAGCCAGCTCGATGTGTCCCAGGCGTTCACGACGAACCTTGCTGAGCGTGACTTCTACGCCGCACTTGTCGCAAATCACGCCGCGGTGCTTCATGCGCTTGTACTTGCCGCACAAACACTCCCAGTCAGTGACCGGGCCAAAAATCTTGGCGCAGAACAAACCGTCACGCTCGGGCTTGAACGTGCGGTAATTGATGGTCTCGGGCTTGGTGACTTCGCCGTGAGACCACGAGCGAATTTTCTCCGGGCTGGCCAGGCTGATACGAATGGAATCGAAATCTGCAATCAAACTGGCGCGATCGTAAGGGCTGCTTCGATACAAGGTTGTTTCCTCCCTCCCCGACTTTCATCGGGGTTGCGGCCTGGTGTTTTTGCACCGGACCGGCTGAGAACCCGAACTGCGGAAGAACTGCTGCTTCGATCTTGCTGAAAGGGGGCGCAGCACGCCGCGCCCCCGCAGCAGCCGACTTAGTCGGCTGCTTTTTCGGACGCCGGTTTCTGGCGTTTCATCAATTCAACGTCGAGGCAGAGCGACTGCAACTCGCGCACGAGCACGTTGAACGATTCCGGCACGCCAGGCTCGATGCCCGGTTCGCCCTTGACGATGGCCTCGTAGATCTTCGCGCGGCCGTAAACGTCGTCGGACTTTGCCGTGAGTAGCTCTTGCAGAATGTGCGCCGCTCCGTACGCTTCCAACGCCCAGACTTCCATTTCGCCGAAGCGCTGGCCTCCGAACTGCGCCTTACCACCCAACGGCTGCTGGGTGATGAGCGAGTAGGGACCGATCGAACGCGCGTGAATCTTGTCGTCGACGAGATGCGACAGCTTGAGCATGTAGATGTAACCGACGGTGACCGGCTGATCGAATTGGTCGCCAGTCATGCCATCGAAGAGGTTGATCTTGCCGGCGTGCGGCAGGCCCGCCACTTCGAGCAAGTGCCGGATCTCGGTTTCGCGCGCGCCGTCGAATACCGGCGTGGCGAATGGAATTCCTTCGCGGAACCCTTCGGCATATTCCAGCAACTCATCGTCGTCGAGCTTCGACAGTGTTCGCCAGATGGTGGTGTCCGAGAAGACTTCCTTGAACCACCGGCGAATGGCCTCGGCGCGATTTTCCTTGCTCAGCAGGCGCTTCAGGCTGTTGCCAAGCTCCTTGGCAGCCCAGCCGAGGTGCGTTTCCAGAACCTGTCCGACGTTCATACGCGACGGAACGCCGAGCGGGTTCAGAACGATCTCAACCGGAGTGCCGTCCGGCATGTATGGCATGTCTTCCTGCGGAACGATGCGCGCGATCACGCCTTTGTTCCCGTGACGTCCGGCCATTTTGTCGCCGATCGACAGCTTGCGCTTCATCGCGATATAGACCTTCACCAGCTTGATGACGCCCGGCGGCAATTCGTCGCCCTTCTTCAGCTTTTCCTTGCGCTCCTCGGTGATCTTGCGGAGCACATCGATCTGCCGCGAAGTCATCTCCTCGATCTCTTCGATCTTTTCGATTAGGAGAGGATCCTTCTCGTTGAGCTTCAGGCGCTTGAGGTTGCGCGTCGAAACCTTCTCGATGATGTCGCGCGTCAACTCCACGCCCTTGGTCAGCAAGCGCTTGTTGGTCTTTTCGTCATGCAGGTCGGCTTGCAGAATCTTGCCGCCGAGGAGATCCGACAAGCGCTTGAGGCGCTCATCGGTGAGGATGCGGATTTCGTCAGCGAGGTTCTTCTCGAGCTTGAAGACCTGTGTAGCTTCGATGGCCTTGTGGCGCTCGTCCTTTTCGCCGCCCTTGCGTGTGAAAATCTTGACATCGACGATGGTGCCTTCGATGCCCGGCGGGCAGTAGAGCGAAGCGTCGCGAACATCTCCGGCTTTCTCACCGAAGATCGCGCGGAGCAGTTTTTCTTCCGGTGTCAGTGTGGTTTCGCCCTTCGGGGTAACCTTGCCGACCAGGATGTCGCCTGGTTTGATTACGGCGCCGATGCGAATCACGCCGCTTTCATCCAGGTTGCGAAGGAAGGACTCGCTGATGTTGGGGATGTCACGAGTAACTTCTTCGGGGCCCAGCTTGGTATCGCGCGCTTCGATTTCGTACTCCTCGATGTGAATCGAGGTGTAGTAGTCGTCCTTGACCAGCTTGTCGCTGACCAGGATGGCGTCTTCGAAGTTGTACCCGCGCCAGGGGACGAAAGCTACCAGCACGTTGCGTCCCAGAGCGAGTTCGCCGCGCTCCGTGCACGGGCCGTCCGCGAGGACTTGCCCCTTCTTCACACGGTCGCCGACACGAACCAACGGCTTCTGGTTGATGCAAGTGTTCTGGTTCGAACGCTTGAACTTGATGAGCTGATAGATATCCGCGCCCACTTCGCGGCTGAGTACGCCGGAGTGGTCGGACTCGACGCGCACGATGATGCGCTCGGAGTCCACCTGGTCGACAATGCCGTCGCGCTTGCAGAGCACGACCGCGCCGGAATCGCGAGCGGTGACGCGTTCCATGCCGGTGCCCACGAGCGGCGCATCGCCGCGAATGAGTGGCACAGCCTGGCGCTGCATGTTGGAACCCATCAGCGCGCGGTTGGCGTCGTCGTTCTCAAGGAATGGAATCAAGCTGGCGGCCACCGACACGAGCTGCTTCGGAGACACGTCAACGTAATCGACTTCGTCGCGGCTCTTCAGCACGAAGTTACCAGCCTGGCGGCAGTTCACCAGTTCGGTCGTGATCTTTAGGCGTTCGTCGAGCGAAACGTTGGCTTGCGCGACCACGTATTTGTCTTCTTCCCAAGCCGACAAATAGAAGCAGTACGGTTCGACGGTGACCTTGCGGCGCTTCAACTCTTCGTTGAGTTCTTCGACGCGATCTCTTTCCACGATTTCGCCGGCTTTGAATTCGCTGTCGCCGGCGTTCACGATGTGGACATAATCGATGATGCGCCCGCCCTTTACTTTGCGGTACGGCGACTCGATGAAGCCGTAGTCGTTGATACGCGCAAAGCAGGACAGCGAGCTGATCAGACCGATGTTCGGACCTTCTGGCGTTTCGATCGGGCAGATGCGGCCATAGTGCGTGGGGTGAACGTCACGCACTTCGAATCCGGCGCGCTCACGCGACAAACCGCCAGGACCAAGGGCCGACAGCCGCCGCTTGTGGGTGATCTCGCTGAGCGGATTGGTCTGGTCCATGAACTGGCTGAGCTGCGACGAACCGAAGAATTCACGGATCGCGGCCATAACCGGTTTGGCATTGACCAGATCGTGCGGCATCGCCGTGGACATTTCCTGGTACACGCTCATCTTTTCCTTGATGGCGCGTTCCATGCGGACCAGGCCGATGCGGAACTGGTTTTCGAGCAACTCACCAACCGCGCGAACGCGGCGGTTGCCGAGGTGGTCGATGTCATCCACAACGCCGATGTTTTTGCGCAGCTTGAACAGGTACTTGATCGCCGAAACAAAGTCCGGCGTATCCAAGGTGCGATTGTCGAGTGGCGTGTCCAGCCCCATCTTGATGTTGAACTTCAAGCGGCCCACGCGGCTGAAATCGTATTTGCGTGGGTCGAAGAACATGCCGCGGAACAAGTTGGTGGCCGTCTCGAGGGTCGGAGGATCGCCCGGGCGCAGCTTACGGTAGATTTCGATCAGCGCTTCCTTTGAAGAGCGTATGCCGTCCTTATCGAGCGTGCGAGAAAGCACCACGCCGATGTCGTCGCGCTCCGGGAAGAACACGTCCACTTCGGTGATGCCCGATTCGCCGAACGCCTGCCATAATTCCGCCGTAAGCGGCTTGTTGGCTTCCAGCAGGACTTCTCCGGTCTGGCGGTTCACTACGTCGGCCACGCTGTACGCGCCTTCGAGGTCGGCCAGCGTCGAACGAACCTGCGAGATCTTCGCTTTGATCAGTTCCTTGAACAGATTCTCGGTAATGCGCTTGTGCGCGCCGATGATCACTTCCTCCGTTTTCGGATTCTTGATCTCGTGCGTCAGCTTCCGATCGACGATGCCGGGTGAAATATTCCAATACAGGTCCTTGTCGCGCAGTGAAATGCGCTCCACCTGATAGAAGGTGCGCAGGATGTCTTCGTTGGACTTCATGCCCAGCGCGCGCAGAAAGATCGAACCCAGGAACTTGCGCTTGCGATCGATACGCACGTAGAGGATGTTCTTCGTGTCATATTCGAATTCCACCCACGAACCGCGGTACGGAATAATCTTTCCGAGGAAGTAGGAGCGGTTGTTGGCACTCTCAAAGAAAACGCCTGGCGAACGGTGCAACTGGCTGACGATGACGCGCTCGGTACCGTTGATGATGAACGTACCGTTTTCCGTCATCAGCGGAATGTCGCCGTAGAAAACTTCCTGTTCCTTGATGTCGCGAATGGTTTTCGCGCCGGAGTCAGGATCCTTATCATAAATGGTCAGTCGTATGGTGACCTTCAGCGGCGCGGAGTACGTCATGCCGCGCTCCTGACACTCGTTCACGTCATACTTCAACTGCATCGCGACCGGATCGCCGCACTTGTTGCAAAATGTCGGCGTGTTCTTGTTGAACGTGCCGCACTTGTGGCAGATCACGTCGCCGGTCTGATACGGATTGGTGACCACCGAAGCGCCGCAATTACGGCAAGTCGCGCGCAGGTGGTGCAGGCCCTTCAAGTTGCCGCACTTACACTCCCAGTTGCCGATCGAGTAGTCCACGAATTCCAGTTGCGACATTTCGCGGAAATCCTTGATTGGAAACACCGACGTGAACACCGACTGAAGTCCGCCGTCATCGCGCTCGCTCGGCAGAAGATCCATCTGCAGAAAGCGCTGATACGACTTCATCTGTACTTCAATCAGGTTGGGAATCTGAATCGAGCCCTGGATTTTCGCGAAATCCAGACGCTGACGTTCCCGCACATGCTGATTGGTAGTCGACATGAATTACCTCATCCCTTGTGGGCAGTGCTCGGACAAATTGTGTGAAGACAGCGAGTCGGTGTACGGCGCCTTCCGCCCAGAGTCAGCGCGCACACGACCGCAGAGCGCCAGTAAAAGGCGCTTGGAGTTGTGGTAGTACCCAGCCTCGGCTTGCGTGATGAAATCCTTTGGCGCGGTCCGCTCAATGAGCCGCGCTCCCTCTCGAAGCCCTTGCTACTTTTGCGTAAACGGCAGCTACTTAATTTCGACTTTGGCGCCGACGTCCTCGAACTTCTTCTTGATGGTCGCGGCTTCGTCCTTGTTCACGCCTTCCTTGACGGTCTTTGGCGCGCCATCGACGAGGTCCTTGGCTTCCTTCAAGCCTAGGCTCGTGACTTCGCGAACCGCTTTGATGACGTTGATCTTGTTGCCGCCCACGTCGGTGAGCACGACGGCAAATTCCGTCTTCTCCTCCGCCGGAGCCGCAGCCGCCGCGCCACCGCCGCCACCCGCCACAACCGTGGCTGCCGCCGCCGATACGCCGAACGTCTCTTCCATCTTTTTCACCAGGTCCGACGCTTCCAGCAACGTCAGCCCCTTGATTTCTTCCAGGATCGTATCTACCTTCGACATGACTATTCCTTCTCCTCTCGAAATTAAAATATCTTACTGGGCCGCTTCGGGACTTGGTGCGGGTGCTGCTTCCACGGGTTTTGCTTCCGCAGAGGCTGCTTCCGCAGGTGCCCCGCCGCCGGACCCAAACTTGTTTGCCTTGCCTGCTTCGCTCACGACCACCGCGAGGTTGCGCGGTAGCGCGTTCAGCGTCACCGCCAAGCGCTGCGCTGGCGCGTTCAGCAGGAACATGATCTTGCTGAGCAATTCTTCTTTCGACGGAAGGTTTGCTAGCTGCTGAATCTCCGCGATGGAGATCACACGGCCTTCCACCAAGCCCGCGCGGAACTTAAACGCCGGAACGTCCTTGGCAACCTTGGTCAGCGCCTTTGCCAATGCCACGGGATCGGTGTTCGTGTAGGCGATCGAATTTGTGCCAGTCAAATTCTTCAGTAAGCCTTCGGCCGGAGTGCCGGAACCCGCGCGCTCCGCCAGCGTGTTTTTCACCACCTGATACTTGCCGCCCGCAGCCTGCACCGCTCGCCGCAGCTTCGTGTCGTCTTCGACCGTGATGCCTTGGAACGTGGTCAGAATCACGCTCGACACCTTGGCTAGCGCGACTTTCAGCTTGTCTAAGTCTTCCTGTTTTTCGCTGCGCTTCTTCATAATCTCGCTATCCTCTATGTCTTCTGAAACTAAGCAGCCGCCGCCAGGATTTCCGATTCCGCCAGGTCGATCGGAATGCCCGGGCCCATCGTCGAGGTCAACGTAATTCTCTTGACGTACTTGCCCTTGGCCGCCGCTGGCTTGGCCTTGATCACCGCGTTGATGATGGCGTGCGCGTTCTCGGCTAGCTTTGTGGCGTCAAAGTTAATCTTGCCGATCCCGCAGTGAACGATGCCTGCTTTGTCGACGCGAAACTCAACCTTGCCGCCCTTGGTCTCTTTGATGGCTTTTGCCACATCAAAGGTGACCGTGCCGGTCTTCGGGTTCGGCATCAATCCGCGCGGACCCAAAACTTTGCCCAACTTACCGGCCGACTTCATCATGTCTGGCGTCGCAATGACCGCGTCGTAATCGGTCCAGCCACCCGCGATCTTGGTCACCATGTCTTCGCCACCGACGAAATCAGCGCCGGCTTCTTGCGCTTCGCGAACTTTTTCGCCGCTCGCGATCACCAGCACGCGCACAGACTTGCCCAGGCCATGCGGCAAAACCACCGTTCCACGAACCACCTGATCCGAATGCTTCGGATCGACACCCAGGTTGATCGCCAGTTCGACGGTTTCGTTGAACTTCGTGTGGTGCGTCTTCTTGATCAGCTCCGCAGCTTCGGCGAGCTTGTATGGGCGCGCTTCCACTTTCTTGCGCGCATTCTCTACATGTTTACCTGCCTGCTTCATGCCTCTACCCCTTTACCCTGAGCGCCGCGATGCGGTGCGAAGGGTCGACCTCGTAGCGCCTGAACCCCTAGGCTTCCACGACTTCCAGGCCCATGTTGCGCGCCGTACCCATCACAGTGCGCACAGCAGAGTCCAGATTGGTGGTGTTGAGGTCGACAAGCTTGATCTTGGCGATTTCCTGCACTTGCTTCTTCGTTACCTTGCCGACTTTGTTGCGGTTGGGCTCAGCGGAGCCTTTCACGATTCCCGCGGCGCGAAGCAAAAGAATCGAAGCCGGTGGCGTTTTCAAAATAAAAGTAAACGTGCGGTCGGTATAAACCGTCACCAGCACCGGAAAAATCATTCCGTCAGGTTCTTTCGCGGTCTTGGCGTTGAACTGCTTGCAAAAATCCATAATGTTCAAGCCATGTGGGCCGAGCGCCGTACCGACCGGAGGCGCAGGCGTAGCCTTGCCAGCCGGAAGCTGCAACTTAATCGTCGTTTGAATCTTCTTTGCCATGTCCTTTGCCTCAAAGTCCTTCGCGCAAATTCCGTCTTATCCGAGCTTCTCAACGCTCGCAAAATCCAATTCCACCGGAGTCGATCGCCCGAAAATCGTCACCGAAACCTTCAACCGGCTGTGATCTCCGTCAATCTCTTCCACCGTGCCGTTAAAATTAGCGAACGGGCCGTCCACAATCCGCACCTGCTCGTTACGCTCAAACACGACCTTGGGCTTCGGTCGGTCCGTAGGCGTATGCACGCGGTTGATGATCGCGTCCACTTCCGCCTCCGAAAGGGGTGACGGCGAAGTCGCCGAACCCACAAACCCGGTGACCCGCGGCGTATTCCGCACGATGTGCCAGGTGTTCTCGTCGAGATCCATTTCCACCAACACGTAACCCGGATACGACATCCGCGAAGAAATCACCTTCTTACCGCCACGCATCTCGATGGTGTCCTCCATCGGGATCAGCACGCGTCCGATTTTGTCCTGCAGGCTGAACGCCTCCACGCGGCTTTCCAGGCTTTCTTTTACTTTCTTCTCAAAGCCCGAGTACGTATGGATGATGTACCACTGCATTCCCATCGAGTTCTAGTCCCTCTCAGACGCCGAAAACTTTGAACACGTACGTAACACCGCGCTGCACCAGCCAATCGACCACGGCCAAAAAAACACCGAAGAAAGCCACGGTGGCGACCACCACAGTCGTCGTCGAGATCACGTCCTCGCGGCTAGGCCAGGTGACCTGTTTCATCTCGAGGCGGACATCGTGCAAAAATTCGCGCGTATCCTCGAACGTCCCGGATAGTTTTCCGCCGAGCTTACTCGCCCCTGCGGTAATCCCGCCCGATTCTTCGTTCTTCACTTTGACCGCTTGCATGGCCATCGTTCCTCTTCGCTTCACCGGCGCCGTCGCCGGTCCCATCAATCTCTGGCAGGGGAGGAGGGACTCGAACCCCCATACCCGGTTTTGGAGACCGGAGTCCTAGCCGTTGGACGACTCCCCTAAAACCAAAACCGTCCCTCCAACAATCCGTCCCGGAACTACTTCACTTCCTTATGACCGGTGTGCTTCCGACACGAATTGCAAAACTTCCGAGTCTCCACACGCTCGGAATGCTTCTTCTTATTCTTCGTCGTCGTGTAATTGCGGTTCTTGCAATCCCCGCACTGCAACGTAATGATTTCCCTCATGACCTAATTCCTTCCCTCCCGCCCTGAAGCCTGTGAACCGGCCGAAGGGTCCTTTTACTCAATGATCTCAGTCACGGCGCCCGCTCCCACCGTATGGCCGCCTTCACGAATCGCGAATCGCAAGCCCTTTTCAAGAGCCACCGGCGTGATCAAGCTGACTTCGCAGCTCACGTTGTCTCCCGGCATCACCATCTCCACGCCCGCCGGCAATTTCACATCGCCCGTAACGTCGGTCGTCCGAAAGTAAAACTGCGGCCGATACCCCGTGAAAAACGGGGTGTGCCGCCCGCCTTCTTCCTTCGTCAATACGTACGCTTCCGCCTTGAACTTCGTGTGCGGCGTGATCGATCCCGGCTTGCACACCACCTGCCCGCGCTCCACGTCTTCTTTTTCCGTGCCGCGCAGCAGCAACCCAACGTTGTCCCCCGCCAAACCTTCATCCAGCAGCTTGCGGAACATTTCGACCCCGGTCACCACCTTCTTCTGCGTCGGCCGGAAGCCTACAATCTCGATCTCCTCGCCCACCTTCACCTTGCCGCGCTCCACCCTGCCGGTTACCACCGTCCCGCGACCCGAGATCGAAAAAATATCTTCAATCGGCATCGCGAACGGCTTATCAATATCCCGCACCGGCTGCGGCACGTTCTTGTCGACCGCTTCCATCAAATCGTCGATGGCCTTTTCCCACTTCGCGTCGCCATTCAACGCCTGCAGCGCTGAACCTCGCACCATCGCAATCGTGTCGCCTGGAAACTGGTAGCTCTTCAACAACTCGCGTACTTCCAGTTCCACCAGTTCCAGCAACTCCGCGTCTTCCACCATGTCGCACTTGTTCAGAAACACCACAATCGCCGGCACTCCCACCTGCCGCGCCAGCAAAATATGTTCCCGCGTCTGCGGCATCGGACCATCGGTCGCCGCCACCACCAGAATCGCGCCATCCATCTGTGCCGCCCCGGTGATCATGTTCTTGATGTAGTCCGCATGTCCCGGGCAGTCCATGTGCGCGTAGTGCCGGTTCGCCGTCTCATACTCCACGTGCGACACCGCAATGGTGATCCCGCGTTCGCGCTCTTCCGGCGCGTTGTCGATCGAATCAAACGCCCGGAACTGCACCTTCGGATTGTGCTTCGACAACACCTTGGTAATCGCCGCCGTCAACGTCGTCTTGCCATGGTCAATGTGACCAATCGTCCCGATGTTACAATGCGGCTTGTTGCGCTCGAATTTCTCCTTGGCCATGTTCCCCTGCCCTCAGCGTAAGGTCTATTTCTTGCTCTTTGCTACCGTGAACCCTTGCCTGCAAATCCCGGCTGCCGCGTTTCCTGCTTCGGCGTTAAGTGGAGCGGGGGACGGGATTTGAACCCGCAACCATCACCTTGGAAGAGTGAGACTCTACCGTTGAGTTACCCCCGCCCAGCTGCTCCAAATCCTTTTTGCCCCCGCGTTCATCCAAATCCTGGAGCCTGGGACCGGGATTGAACCGGTGACCTCGTCCTTACCAAGGACGCGCTCTACCAACTGAGCTACCCAGGCCGAACCCGTTCCTCCCTCGAGTCTCGTTCGACTGCTAAACCCAGTGCAGTCATCAATGTCATCTCCGCGGCGCACTTTACCTTGGCGGCGCCATTGCCGCGGTCCCGTCCGCGCTCGAACATCGCTTCGTGCGATTGCCCTGCGGTTTCTGCGAACTGCTATCGATCACCGACTACTCATTGCCGATCCAGTTTGACCGGCGCGCGTGGCTACTTCCGCTTCCGCTGGCCCGAATTTTCCCCAAGGCCCATGGAACTATCTGCCAGCGAGTACATGGTGGACGGGGGAGGATTCGAACCTCCGTAGCCCGCAAGGAGCGGCAGATTTACAGTCTGCTGGTTTTAGCCACTCACCCACCCGTCCTCGAAAATTCATCCTTGCCAAGTGCAAGTCCAGCAAACATTTGTCAGAAAACGCAACGGGCAGCAAACGAAAACACAAAACGGACTCGTGTCAAAAGACACCAGCCCGTCGTTTTTGTTTCTGAGGATTCGCTCCGCCTCATTCCCCCGCAAGCTAACCGGTGGAGCTGGCGGAGGGAATTGAACCCCCGACCCTCTGATTACAAATCAGATGCTCTACCAGCTGAGCTACGCCAGCGCTCTCAAACCGACAAAGAATAGCAGATAGGGTACGCCAATTGCAAGCGTCGGTCGCCAAATTTCAAGCACGCGGGTGGCCAGCTCTGTGGAAAAGCGAGCCGCGGGTTGCCTCCCCAGCAACTCGCATGTAACTGAATCCTAAGTTCTTAGTGAATTAGACGTCCTTCGACCTGTGCATAACTTCGCTTCTACTCCCCGCATTCAAGAATTTTCGCCGAGCTACTGCCGATTTGCCGCTGCACTGAAGCTTTGAAATGCAACAATTCAATTTACTACTGGATTGCGGCAAGAGGAAACCATGAAGCAGCGCTTCTGGATTGTATCCGTCGTCACGATCGCCCTGCTCGGCGGAATCGCGTTCTACGCATTGGTCCACTGGAACGGCGGCGAAAACCCGGCAAGAGAAAGCGCCCTCGCGATGATGCCGGGGGACGCGCACTCGGTGATCTACGCCGATGTCGCGGCTTTGCGTCAAACGCCCTTCATCGCAGGCCTCCGCGATTGGTCGCCAACTCCGCAACAAGTCGATCCAGAATATGCCCAATTCTTGCGCGACACAGGTTTCGATTACGAGCGCGATCTCGATCGGATCTCCATTGCCTTCTTCCACCGCGGACCGGACACCACCTACTTCGTCGTCGCTGACGGGCGTTTCGATCGCAAAAAAATCAACGCCTACACATCGCAATTCGGAACACATGAAAGCCGCAGCGGCCGCGAGATTTTTACCGTACCCGTAAGCGGCAGCCAACGCAAAATTTCCTTCGCCTTCCCGCGGCAGAACCGCATCGCGCTCACCGACCATGCTGATTTGCCCGCGCTCTTGGCTCATCCCATGACGGGCGAAGATGAAAAGGAATGGCGTGCGCGGTTTGATCGGCTCGCCGGTTCGCCGCTGTTCGCAGCGGTCCGCCAGGACGCTGGGACAGGTGCCGCTCTAGCGCAGCGCGCTCCAGGCGGGTGGCAGTCGCCCCAACTTTCTGCTCTGGTCGACCAACTTCAGTGGGTCACCGTGGGCGGAAAACCGGAAGGCGACCGCCTTCGCGTCGTGATCGAAGGCGAGTGCCCCACCGACGTGATCGCGCGCCAACTTTCCGATTTCCTGAGCGCCGCGTTAGTCTTGGCGCAGGCCGGACTAAACGGTCCGCGCGTTCGCGAAGAGGTTGCTCCGCAAGCCCGCGAAGCCTACCTCGAAATCTTCAAAGGCGCCGACATCTCACGCATCGATCGAGGTGACACCAAATCTGTCCGCATCGTTTTCGAGGTCACCCCAAAATTCCTCGCCGCCGCCCGCGCCGCCGTTCCCAGTATCCCTCAACAACCGTCGCACAAATGATGCAGCCGCCGTCTTCAGACGGCGGGGTTTAGAGGCAACACAACTCCAACCATCGCTTGGAAGTAGAACCGCTCGGGTCAAAACGCAGGTCAAAGGAGGAAGAAAAGGAGGAACCCTCAACTTCAGCGAACTAGTCGCCGGCCGGGGTGGCCCGCATATACCGCCAAGGATTCACCGGAGCATTGTTCACGCGAACCTCGTAGTGAACGTGAGGACCGGTCGACCGGCCGCTGATCCCCGTATAGCCCACGACGGTGCCTCGCTTGATACGCGCGCCAGCAATCGCCGAAAACGACGAAAGATGCGCGTACCAGGTCGTGATGCCGAAGCCGTGATCGATGACCACCAACCTGCCGTAACCCGCATGATTCTCAACAACGGTCACGACTCCATCCGCGGTCGCATGCACCGGCGCACCGTAGTCCGACGCCACGTCGACCCCGGTGTGAAACGCACCCTCACCGCTGAACGGGTCGAGGCGCTCGCCGAAGCTGTCCGTGATATGACCGAGGACCGGCCAAATCGAAGGGGTGTACGTTGAGTCCGCAAAGCTCATCACTGGCATCAGCCGGAGGCCGCCGCTCGAGATCGCGATGGTCGCGGCATTTCTCTTGAGGAAGGTGTATTGCTCGACAGAACGGTCGAAGGCATCCTGCGCATCCACTGGATTGTCGCTCTCATCAAAAGCCGCGGGGTGATATCGCAGGACGCCGTAGGTCATGGCCACTTCGGTGGCCAGGGACTGCAACGAATCCAGTCGCTGGTTGGTGTCATCCACGGTGTTCTGCAGCTGCCGATATTGCTTTTTCAGTGTCTCTTGATCGTGGCGTAGGGCGTTGTAATTTCCGACCTTCCACAACATGCGCGAATAGGACCCCGCCGCTGCCACAACCGTGATGCTCCCGATCATCGCGAGCACCGCAATGGCGTGCAGCACGTACGCCGGAACGATCAGCTTCTGCATCTTTCCGGGCGTAGAGGCGATAAAAAACGTGTAGGTCTTACCCTTCATCTCTGCTGGGTTCCTCAGTACTTGCTAATGTTGGACGCGGACGACCTACCCTGGTCCGCAACCTGAACCGCACAGCGGCTTGCATCCGCCAAACGTTCTAACCGTTGGGACATACTAAATTCTGTAGGTACTGGAGTCAATCCTGTATTTTCCTGGTCCTGGTTCAGGTGCCGAAAGGCTGCCTCCTGTACCGACGGGCAGGTAAAATGTTTCTCACGGTACACTAGACGTCACTCGGCGCCGAAGGTCACTACATCGAAGTCTGCAGAACGCCATGATGAACACCTCAGATGAAAATAGGTCAGAAAATGACCTGATTCGAAGGATTCGCAACGCGGGAGCGGCGCCGGCTGGCCGAGATTCAGCACTTCCTCTTGGCATCGGGGATGATGCGGCCGTATTTTCTCCCCGACGCGGATTCGAAACCATTTTGACCTGCGACTGGTTTCTGGAAGGCACGCACTTCCTGCGCGACCGCCATCCCGCCGATTCGGTCGGCTGGAAGTGCCTGGCCCGCGCCGTTAGCGACATTGCCGCCATGGGTGGCGAGCCCCGGTGCTTCCTGCTAAGTCTCGCCCTTCCCGAAACTCACACTGGCCGGTGGCTTGACGAATTTTTGGCGGGCCTGCGCCGCGCAGCGGAAAAGCTCAGGTGCCCATTAGCGGGCGGCGACTCCACCCGCCGTAGAGAAATCCTCATGAATCTCACGGTCGTCGGCGAGGTCCGCTCAGGACGCGCTTTGCTTCGGTCCGGTGCACGAGCGGGCGACATATTATTTGTCAGCGGCCGTCTGGGCGAAGGCGAATTCGGACTTCAGCGCCTCCGGAGCAAGACTCGAATCCGCAAGGACGATGACACCATGAAGAAACATCTCTACCCTGAGCCGCGAATCGCGCTCGGCCGCTGGTTGGCCGGTCATAGGATAGCCACCGCCATGATGGACCTGTCGGATGGACTTTCCATGGACCTTCCGCGCTTATGCAAGGCGAGCGGGGTCGGGGCGCGCCTGGACGCTTCGCGAATTCCGGCCGTGCGCGTCCCTAACCGGTGCAACCCAAAAAAGGTTGATCCACTAGACCTCGCACTGACCGGCGGCGATGACTACGAACTCCTGTTCACCGTGGCGGCCGAAAAGATTCACCTTTTACCGCGAGCCTTCCAAGGAATCCCTCTCACCGCCATTGGTGAAACCACGCGAGGGCAGTCGGTCACGCTGGTTTCATTCGAAGGGCGGGAACAAAGCCTGTCTTCGAGAGGCTGGGATCCGTTCAGAAAATGATGCCCGCCGGTCTCAACACAAAAATCTCCCAACCGGGAGAAGACTCCCTGACGCCGCGTAGAGCAAGATCACCGGAAGGTCAGCAAGATAGGACACACCAATCCCCTCCACGATCCAGCGTTGCGTTGCGCCGTCACCAATTCGGTATGCTTCGTTGCCCTTTGCTCCCAGCAGCAGCCATGATCGACCATTCCAGATAACGCACCGGCACGTAAATCAACACATACAAAAGCCAGGGGTGTGGACCAACGCATTCAGGTGTGACGCGTTTCCCAGGAAGAAGATAACGGCGCCGAAAAAAATCCCAAGACCCACGCGTGCAAATCCATAACGGATCCCATCTGCGATCGAAGATTGCTTATGCAGCGCACGCAATCCGTAGTAGCACCAAGCCACATACGCCAGGCATTCGAGGAAGAAGTAAACAGGGTAGAGGACCAGCAGTTCCATGCAGCGCCCTAATTCGCTGGGGGAGGCGTCGCCGAGTTCGCTGCCGTGGTCTTAGCGGGTAGCGGCGAATCGGCCGGTGGTTTTGCTTTGCGCTCGTTGGGTTCGTCTTCGGTCGGCGCGGTGTCGGGCGTGTCGACGTGGACGGCGTGATCGCGAGCTTCCTGCTCCAGAGGAACGACGTTGGCGAATTCCACTTCAGGCACTCCGCTCAACGCGCCCTGCATAAATTCCAGCCAAATCGGCAACGCGGCGCGGGCGCCTGTTTCCTTTTTGCCGAGTGAAATTTGCTTGTCGTCGTAACCCACCCAGACCCCTGCCGTCAGTTGTGGCGTGAACCCGATAAACCAGGCGTCGGTGTAGTCCTGCGTCGTGCCGGTTTTGCCGGCTGCCGGCCGGCCCAGCGCTTTGGCCTGGATACCCGTGCCGAACTGGATGACCTCTTCCAGCATCGCCGTCATGGTTCGTGCGACTTCCGGCGAAATCACGTCGTGTACTTCAGGGTGCGCTTCTTCGAGTAGCGCTCCGTCGTAACTGGTTACGCGGCGAATCATGTGCGGGTCGATGCGGATTCCGTCGTTCGGGAACACCGTGAACGCCGAGACGTGTTCCGACAATTTCATGTCCGCTGCGCCCAGTGCCAGCGGCAAATACGGCGGCAGCGAGGTAGTAATCCCGAAGCGCCGCGTGACATCGACTACCGACGAGATGCCCACTTTCTCTGCGAGTTTGACGGCGGGAACGTTGCGCGAGCCGGCTAGCGCTCGGCGCAGCGTGATGTTCCCCTCGAACTTCTCATCGTAGTTGCGCGGCGAGTACGGCTGGCCGCCGCTGATCACGGTGAACGGTGCGTCCAGAATTGTGTCGAAGGGCGTGGCGCCTTTTTCCAAAGCGTCCGCATACACATACACCTTGAACGAGCTCCCTACTTGCCGATAGGCCTGCGTGGCGCGATTGAACTTGGAGTCCTCGAAACTATAACCGCCCACCATGGCCTTGATCTCGCCGGTGGGATTGTCGATGGCCAGCATCGCGGCTTGCGGAGCGGGTTGCTGTTCGAGCTGTACGCGCACGGTGGTGTCGCGCAGCTCCAGAATCGAGAATTGCGCGAGGTCGCCTACCTTCAACAGGTCCGCGGGCTTCTTGCGGCCGGTCCAGGCAAAATCGGACGGCGAAAGGATCGCGCGGTACGACCCTATCTTGATGGTGGCGTTTTTCTCGTCGGCGGTTAGGACGAGGCCGGTGACGTAGCTGCCCTTTTCCATCGGATGGCGCCAGTCTTCGTCCTCGTAGGTGTCCAGTTTGCCGAGATTGTCGCGCAAGATGTTGGGAAGATCACCGCGCCAGCCGTGGCGACGGTCGTAGCTGTGCAGTCCATCGCGCACAGATTGGTTCGCGGCGCGCTGCATGTTGATATTGAGCGTGGTGTAGACGCGCAGTCCGCGTTCGTGAACGGCTTCGGTGCCGTAGGTTGACTCCAGATATTTGCGGACCTCTTCAAAAAAATACGGGGCCAAATCGTTGCGCGGATACTGCACGTGCAATCCAAGCGGTGTTTTCTTCGCGGCCTCCGCTTCGCTCGGTGTGATCTTCCCCTCCTCTTCCATGCGGTACAGCACGAGGTTGCGGCGCGCCAAAGCCCCGGTCGGATTGGTCAGCGGGGAAAATTTCGGGCCATTCACCATTCCCGCCAGCAAGGCAGCTTCCTGCAACTTCAAATCTCCGACGGGTTTGCCAAAGTAAAATTCCGCCGCGGCCGCAAAGCCGTAGTTCCCGTGCGCCAGGTAAACCTGGTTCGAGTACATCGCAAAAATTTGCGGTTTCGTGTAGCGGCGTTCGATCTGCAGGGCCAGCAGCATTTCCTGCATCTTGCGGCGGAAACTGCGATCGCTGCGATCGAGGAAAAGGTTTCCCGCTAGTTGCATCGTGATGGTGCTGGCGCCGGCGGTGATGCGATGATGCAACACGTTGCGCCACGCGGCCCCCGCAATACGTGGAAAGTCGATGCCCCAGTGTTCCTCGTAGTGCTGATCTTCGATGGAGGTGACCGCGCTGTACAACGCCCTGGGGCACTGCTCGAAAGTCATCAAAATACGGCGCTGCAACGCGAAGCTGCCGACCAGCTGCCCGTCATCTGCGTAAATTTCCGTGACTACAGTTGGCCGGTACGTTTCCAACGCGCGAATCTCCGGCAAGTCGCTGGCATACACAAAGAGCAACCCGCACGCCGCCCCCAGCGCAATCGCGCAAAGCAGCAGAAACGCCAGCGCGACGCGGTCGATCAACTTCCAACCGCGAAGCCGCAATGTGATCGGCGGGAGACTTAGCATGAAATTACAATTTTAGCGCACAAGCCCGCTAAGGGGCAGACGGCAGCTAGGATTAAGTTTCCATCACCTGACCTGCCATCGCACCCCGCGCAGTGGCCACGCCGTCCCGGGGCGCAGAAGTCCTGCGCCCCTACAACTTCTTGCTGCCGACAATGCTCGGACGCGAACTACGATTGCACGCGCTTATCCGTTCCGGGTGTAGGCCTGCGGGGCTGAAATCAAATCACTTACAGGTGGGAGTAGTATCTTTCGCCGGCGCAGGATCGGCACACTGTGCGGCCGCTTTGCAACACTTCGCGCTTGAAATTAATGCCTTCGCCGCATTCGGCACAGACTACCCTGGGACCTTTGAAGCCCGGAAGGTCCTCGGGCCGGACTTCGACCTTCACCCATTTTTTGTCAAACAGTGTTTCGTCGGGCAGTTGCGCGTACGCTTTTTGCTGGCCGCCGTCTTTGGGCATTTCCGGGAACATTTCGCAGGCGGCTTGCTTGCTGGATTCTTTGGCGGCGATACGGATGGCGCGGCCAGTTTGCAGGTCAACGAAGGTGGCGGCCACTTTTCCCCAGTCGCGGAATTTCAGGGCGCGCTTGCCGAGCCGGCAATTTGCGACGAGCGCGATGGCGTCGGTGATGCACCGGTCGATCTCGACGTACGTGACAATGCGTTTGCGCTCGGCGATGGGGTCGTCGATGCCGAGTTCGCGCAGGCCCAGCATCGCGAGACGTACGCCCAGGACTTGCCCGGCACACAGATGGCCGTGGGCCACCGCGGCGAGGTCGAGGTATTCGGCTAAGGTCTTCACCGATTTCAGTCTAGCACCTGTAGCCGTGGTCTTTTTGCCCGCAGCCTTCGAAAGATGAGAGCTGTGCGGTCTGGATTCAAACTTACCGTCGCGTAGTCGAAGTGCGCGGGCTTCTTAGGGTGACGAGTTTGGCGGATGGCCGCGCCCAACAGGTGGTGCGCGTGCTCGATCGAAACCCGGCCCTCGTAAGCAAGGCGGCTAGAGGGCGCGCGAGCACCAGTCCTACCGACCGGGCTGCTGAGTTTGAACTTGTGTTGACGTTTTCTCTGGCGCGGTCCATGGGTGCGGCTGACGGGACTCGATGAAAGCGAAATATGTCGTGAGCAGGGCTAGCGCCGAGAGCGCGGCGTCTTCCAGGATTTTTTTCAGGTTGATGGGTTCCGGGGTGGCGAAGCAACCGCAATTGATGTTCATGTGCAGGAGATAAGCGCGCGTCACCACGACAAAGAAGCCGAGCATGATAGCGGTGAGCAGGGGCGCCCAGATTCGCAGCCGCCAGCCGATCAACAGAAGCAGGCCCAACGCGATTTCCGTGAAGGGCAGCGTGTGCGCGACAAATTGCACGCCCCACGGCGACAACAATTTGAAAGCTTCAACTTGAAACGCGAAGTTGGCGATGTTGGTGGAGATGGAAAACTTCAGAAAGAACCAGGGCCAGAAATTGTGGTTAGGCAGGAATAGCTTCGAGTAGCCGGCATAGATGAAGATGGGGCCGAGGACCAGGCGGCCGATCCAGACTACGGCGCGGCGCAGGTTGAGGGGGCTGGATTGTATCATCGTGGGCTCATGGTGCTGGTTGCCAAAATGTTCGTTGTCAAAAAGCAGCCGCCACTTGTCGAAGTTCTAGGTAAACGGTCGGCGGCCGCTGCACGCGAACGATAGTGGACTTGTCTGCCAAGGCTCACTTCTGGCTTAAGAGTTGATCCAGAAATTGTTTCAGGATTTCCCAGTTCATGACCCCGGCGTAGGGAAAGGTCTGACCGTTCGCGTGGAATATCGTAGTGGGCGTCTGATTGACGTGATAGCTCTGGCCCAAGGCTTGATCTTTGGCGATCGCCGCGTCGAGCGTTCCGCTCTTGACGAGGGCGCGTACTTTCGCCATCTCGGAGGGGGAGAGCACGCTGGCTACCGTGCCGTCAACGTCGCCGGTCTGCTCCCATTTTTCTTGGTTTTGAAACAGCACGTCTTCGACCGGCTCGAGCTTACCGAACTGCGCGGAAGCGCGGGAATATTGCGCGGCCACCTTGGAGTGCGCGTGCATGGGTAGGGGAAAATCGCGGTGAATCAGGTAAACCTTGCCGGTGCTGACGTAGTTGTCCATCAGCTGGCGGTTCGTCGAGAGAAACAAGGTCTTGCAGGCGGGGCATTGGAAGTCGCTGAAAACCTCGATCACCACAGGGGCGTTTTTTGAGCCAAGAGCTTCATGCGGATCAACATCTGGAATCGAGGCCGCGGCCTGCGGCATCGAAGGAGGTTGCGCGGCACGGGCCGGGTGGGTGGCCAAGCAGGTTAGCGCAATAGCTACGGAAAAGAGGCCCAGCAGGGCAAGATACCCAGCTCCCAATGACTTGGCTCGACGATTCACGACAGACCCTCCAGCCGATGACGAATTTAGATGCGGACTAACCGCAGGACGCGGACCGCAGATTATCACAGGAGTCGAGAGGCCCGTATGCTGAGCGAGTTTTGATGGGCGACTACCCCACCCCGGGGCATTCTGTAAGAGTATCAAACTAAAGCCCTTAGCGGAAGGGCAATCTGTAAGTGTATCATTCTAAAGGCTAAAGGTGGCGTTTGGAACAGGAATTTTGGCGAGGGTGACAGGGGACTACCTAAGAGATCGCGAAGAATGCGGGTAGGCCGAATACCGACTTGGAGATACAAGCGCGAAAATAGCACGGAGTCAAGGAATTCGCGGTGAAGACACTGTAGTGATCTGTAACGCATTGATTTAATAAGTCATTATGTTTGTTGTAAGAAAACTTGACAAAGATACACTCAACCTGTATTCTACGGCCCGGTCGCAGGTTGCGGACGCTTCGTGCGGGCCGAAGAAGCTGGTCTCGAGCCGACGGAATCGATCTGCCAGTGGAACCGATCTTAGAGATCGTCGACTGAGCGAGGTACGAGCGGCTGCGCAGATAACAGTCAGGAGGAAGAGTAGTTATGAGCAAGATTATTGGAATTGACCTGGGAACCACGAACTCGGTGGTTGCCGTGATGCAGGGTGGCGAGCCGGTAGTGATCCCAAACCAGGAAGGCGCCCGGACGACGCCGTCTGTGGTGGCGATCACGAAGGGCGGCGAGCGGTTGGTTGGACAGGTAGCCAAACGCCAGGCAGTGACGAATCCGGAAAACACCGTGTATTCGATCAAGCGCTTTATGGGGCGCCGCTACGACGAAGTTGTGGACGAGATGAAGCGTGTTCCGTATCACGTGGTGAAGGGTAACCATGATGATGCACGCGTTGAGATTTCCGGCAAGGTCTACAGCCCGCCGGAAATTTCCGCGATGATTTTGGGCAAATTGAAGGCGGCCGCGGAAGATTTTCTGGGTGAGAAGGTTCAGAAGGCTGTGATCACCGTTCCGGCGTATTTCAACGATGCGCAGCGGCAAGCCACGAAGCAGGCCGGCGAAATCGCCGGGCTGGAAGTGGTGCGCATCATCAACGAACCAACGGCGGCGGCGCTGGCTTACGGGCTGGATAAAAAGAGCGACGAAACGATCGCGGTGTACGACCTTGGCGGCGGCACGTTCGACATTTCCGTGCTGGAAGTCGGGGCCGGGGTTGTGGAAGTGAAGTCGACCAACGGCGATACGCACCTCGGCGGCGACGACGTTGACCAGAGGATCGTGGATTGGTTGATTGAGGAGTTCAAGAAGGAAAACAACATTGACCTGAGCAAGGACCGCATGGCGCTGCAGCGCCTGAAGGAAGCGGCGGAAAAGGCCAAGATCGAGCTTTCGCAGATGATGGAGACGGACATCAATTTGCCGTTCATCACCGCGGGCGCAAGCGGGCCGATTCACATGCAGGTCAAACTGACCCGCATGCGGCTCGAGCAGTTGATGAGCGACCTGCTGGACCGCTCGATGAAGCCGGTGCAGCAGGCGCTCGAAGACGCGAAGATGTCGCCCAATGACATCCAGGAAGTGGTGCTGGTTGGCGGCTCGACGCGTATCCCGAAGGTGCAGCAGCTGGTGCGCAACTTTTTCGGCGGGAAAGAACCCCACAAGGGCGTCAACCCGGACGAAGTTGTAGCAGTCGGCGCGGCCATCCAAGGCGCGGTGCTGGGCGGGGAAGTGAAGGACATCTTGCTGCTGGACGTGACGCCGCTATCGCTGGGCGTTGAGACCCTCGGCGGCGTGATGACCGTGCAGATCCCGCGCAACACCACGATTCCGACGCGCAAGGTGGAGACGTATTCGACGGCTTCGGACAACCAGTCTGGCGTGGAAATCCACGTAATGCAGGGCGAGCGCAAGTTCGCAAAGGACAATCGCTCGCTGGGCACGTTCAAGCTGGACGGGATTCCACCCGCTCCGCGTGGCACGCCGCAGATTGAGGTGACCTTTGATATCGACGCGAACGGCATATTGAATGTGAGCGCGAAGGACAAGGCGACGAACAAGGAGCAGAAGATCACCATTGAGTCTTCGACTGGCTTGACAAAGGACGAGGCCGAGAAGATGCGAGTGGAGGCCGAATCGCACTCCGAGGAAGATCGCCGGAGGATGGAAGAAGTCGAGTCGCGCAACCGGCTGGACGGCCTGGTCTATCAGGCGGAGAAGCTGGTGCGTGAGAACCGCGACAAAATCGCCGAAGCAGATGTTAAGTCGGCGGAAGAAGCGGTCGACGACGCCAAGAAGGCGATGAACGAAGGCGGGACGGCGCGGTTGCGGGCGGCGACAGAAAACGTCGAACGAACGCTGCACAAGATCGCCGAAACGCTTTATAAGACGGGCCAACAGGCTGGCGCGGCTGGAGCAGGTGCGGCCGGTGCCGGCGCGGGTCCAGCAGGTGCCGGGTCGCATGACGGTCCGGCCGACGGCAATTCGGGTGCGGATAAAAAGCAGGGAGATGTGATCGACGCCGAGTATGTCGACGTTGATGAGAACAAGCGGCCGAATTAAGTTGACACGCTTGGGCGATTGGGGCGCAGCAGCACTGCGCCCCTACAAGCGTTTTGTGGCTTGAACGGTTGAGGTTTCGCGCTTCGGCCTGAGGTATTGGGTGAGGTTTGATCTAGACCCCGCCCTCTGACCCTTCGAAACTCAGGATAAAGAGCGCGGCTACAGAATCATGGCTACTACTACTAAACAGGATTTTTACGAATTGTTGGGGGTTTCGCGGAAGGCGAATGCCAAGGAGATTCGTTCGGCTTTCCGCAAACTGGCGCGCAAATATCACCCGGACTTGAACCCCGGGGATAAATCGGCAGAAGAAAAATTCAAGCAACTGCAGGAAGCGTACGACGTGCTGTCGGATGCCAAGAAACGGCAGATGTATGACCAGCATGGTTTCTATAGCGACAACTACCAACCGGGAGGACCGCCTCCCGGGAGTGACCCCGAGGATGCGCGCGTCAATTTCGATTTTGGTGGATTTGATTTTAACTCCGGCGCGGGCAGTCCGGGAAGTGTGGGCGGCACCAGCGGATCCAGCTTTCGTGATCTGTTCAGCCAGTTCTTTCGTGGTGGACGCGGCGCGGAAATGGAAGTGGAGCAGGAGCCAGGCGGCGACCTGGAATACCAGATCGAAATTGATTTCTGGGATGCGGTTCGCGGCGCGGTGAAGAAAATTTCGATCACGCGCCTGGAGACTTGCGAGACCTGCCACGGTACCGGGGCGGTCGGCTCACCGCAAACTTGCCCGACGTGCGGCGGGACGGGAACGGTCCAACAGGCAGCCGGCAAGATGCGCTTCAACGTGCCGTGCACGCGATGCGGCGGCACAGGCAAGTTGCGCACGGTGTGCAAGACCTGTGGCGGCGAAGGCCGTGTGCGGCGTGTAGAGACGATTGACGTGCGCACTCCTGCGGGCGTGGCGAGCGGTTCGCGAGTGCGCGTTCCGGGCAAAGGCAACGCGGGAACCATGGGCGCGCTCGCGGGCGATTTGTATTTGCGGGTAGAGGTAAAGCCACATCCATTTTTCGAACGGCGCGGGAATGATTTGTACGTGAAGGTTCCGGTCACGGTGAGCGAAGCGACGCTCGGAGCTAAAATCGAAGTGCCGACGATCGATGGTCGCTCGCTGGTGAGGATTCCACCAGGAACCAACAGCGGGAGCACGCTGCGGCTGCGGGAAAAGGGTGTCCCGAGCGCGCGCGATGGCGCGCGCGGGAACGAATACGTGGAGATCCAAGTGATCGTTCCGAAGCCGACCGACGAACGTGTGAGGAACCTGATGAAGGAGCTCGAGAAGATCGAACCGGAGAATCCGCGCGCGGATCTGTTCAGTAAGGCGAGTTGATGAAAGAAGAGCAACGACGGAGTGTTCTCAGGGACCAAAGCCCGGTTTGGCCGGGGGCGAAGTGTCAGAGCTAAAGCTCCGACCCCTGCAACCCCCCGATAACGACGAGAAGAGTTTTTTCGGGAACAAAGTCAAATGCCACTGCGAGGAAAAAAACGGGCCAAGGCCGGGTACATGATCAGTGCCGTGGCGGAGCTTTATAAGCTGCACCCGCAGACGCTTCGGCTTTACGAACGCGTGGGCTTACTGAAGCCCTCGCGATCGCAGGGCAACACGCGGCTGTACACCGACGAAGATTTGGAGCGGCTGGACGTCATCCTCACCCTGGCACGGGACATGGGCGTGAACCTTGCCGGCATCGAAATTATCTTGAACATGCGCGAAAAGATGGTGGAGATGGAGCGGCAGATGACGGAGTTTGCAACCGTCGTACAGCAAGAACTGGCGCGGGTGTCGTCGCTTCGGGGCGAGGCTGTGCCCCGGAATGCGATTGTGCGAGCTGTGCCACCCCGCGCCGTGCGGTTCAACGTTCGGGAATCGTAGGCGAGCACGATGACTTTTTGGTTTCTTCCTCGGTAGTCCACAAGATAAGAATTGAAGGATTGAGTTCGGCGCTTGCTGTCGACTTCGCGGGCTCGTATGCTGTCGGCGCGGGGACATGAGCGCGGGAAAAACCACCCTTGCGCGGACTGCGGCGAAGAAGGCGGCTACAGGAACTTTGCAGTGACACAGGGGATGAGCATTCGATGACGCTGGAAAATTGCACGCTGTGTCGGGGAACGGGGTGGAAGATGGTGGCGCGAGCCGACGGCGCGCCGGGCAAAGTGGCGGTGGCCTGTGATTGCGGGATGGAAGAACGGGCGGTTCGCGTAATGGAGCGGGCGCGTATTCCCAAACGGTACGAACATTGCGATTTTGAGAGTTACGTCACCGACCTCGCCGATGGAAAGACGTGGACGGCGACGCATTCGCAATCGTTGAAGCAGGCGAAGATGCTGGCGCAAGGATTTGTGCGGGACTATCCGGGTTCGGCGGAAAAGGGTTTGCTGCTGATGGGGCCGTCTGGTGTGGGGAAGACGCATCTGGCTGTGGCGTCGTTGAAGGAACTCGTTCGGCGGGGTCACGCCGGGCTTTTTTGCGATTACCGCGAACTGTTGAAGGAAATTCAGGCCAGCTATAACCCGGCCAGCGAATCAACGGAGATGAGCATTCTTGAGCCGGTGCGCGCGGCGGAAGTTCTGGTGATGGATGACCTTGGGGCCAGTAAGCCTTCGGCTTGGGTGCTGGATATCATTGGGTTGGTGTTGAACGCGCGGTATAACGAACGACGAGTAACGATCCTGACGACGAATTATTTCGACGAAGTGCCCAATGCGGAGCCGGCGCCGCGGTTGCCGGGCGGACAGCGTGTTGCCGTTCGCGAAGATACGCTTGACGACCGGATCGGAGCCAGGATGAGGTCGCGTCTTTACGAAATGTGCCGAACCGTGGAGGTTTCCGCTCCGGATTTCCGGCGCGAGGTTCGCCAAGCCGGCCGCGCCCACGGATAGACTCAACTTGGAGGTTCTTGCGATCAGAAGGCCGCAGGGCTCCGCGGACTCCGCCCTGCGCTATAGGTGGTAACGACGGGGGCGGGTCGCTCGCGTGTAGACAAAAATTGTACAAAGTCGGCTTATCTGCATGCATTGACACAGGGTTGAGGCGGCGCGTATCATTTTGAGCGTTGCAGCGGTTTTGACGCCCGCAGCATCTTGTCCTCGGTGAGCGCATAACGGTCGTTTCAGCAGCGGACCAAATAACGGTTGTTTGAGCGGCGACTGTGAAGCGGTCATTGGTTTGACGACCGCCGAACGCCTCTGCACGACAACTGCGGAACGATTGACCTCCTTGCACAACCCGCATGGGAAATCGCAAGGATTCTCGCGAGCAGCACATGTGACTCGGCCCGGCCGGGTCAACTAGACGAATAGATTGAAGTTATCTTCTGGAGGCCATCAACCATGTTTTCCGACCATGACAACCCGTCGACAGCGGCTGCCGCCGCACCCGCGCAAGAGTCCGAAAAAGAAGCTCCCAAGACAGCAGGTGAAGCCGAAGCGGGCGCCAGCGAGACGCAAGCCTCGGCTCAAACTGCGAAGCCAGAGGCAACTGCCGCTCCTGTGGCGCAAGCGGACGGCGATCCGCGCCCGGAGCAGGCGACCCCGCCGGCGACCCAGCCGGCGGCTAGCGGCGCAGAATCGCGGGCCCAGGAAGCGCACGGCGAAGTGGCTCATGCCGATGCGACGCCCGTAGATGCCGAAGCTGCGGCTGCAGCCGAAGAAGCAGCCGGCTCTGAAGAGATGAGCAAACTCATCGAGCAATATAGCGAGCCGCAGGAAGGCGCGGCGAACAACGAGATTATCGAAGTAAAGGTGGTGGCCTACACCGAGCACGGTGTGGTGGTGGATGTCGGCGGCAAGACGGAAGGCCTGATTCCCGCGGTGGAATTCTCGGAGACGGACATTCCGCGCCCGGAGCCGAATGCCACGATCGAAGTGCAGCGGACCGGCGAGCACAAAGACGGGTACGCGATTTTGTCGTACCAGAAGGTACTGCGGCGCCGCACCTGGGAGAAGATTGAAGCTGCGTACAAAGCGAAAGAAACGGTTACGGGCAAGGTGGTTGATCGCATTAAGGGCGGGCTGGTTGTCGATATTGGCGCGCGCGCGTTTTTGCCGGGGTCACAATACGATCTGCGACCGGCGCAAAACCTCGACAATCTGATGAACACCGAAGTGCAGGTGCGCATCACGAAGCTGAACCGGCGGCGCGGCAACATCGTGGTGAGCCGGCGGGCGCTGCTCGAAGAAGATCTGCATGCCAAGCGCGCTCAGCTGATGGAGACGCTGAGCGAAGGGCAGACGGTGCACGGGCACGTGAAGAACGTGACCGAGTATGGTGCGTTCGTCGATCTCGGCGGCATTGATGGTCTGCTGCACCTGACTGATCTGAGCTGGGGGCGTGTGAAGCACCCGTCGGACCTCGTCAAACCCGACCAGGAACTCGACGTCATCATTCTCAAGTTCGACAAAGAAAAACAGCGGGTTTCGCTGGGCTTGAAGCAGCTGATGCCCGATCCCTGGGTGAATGCCGCGGAGAAATATCCGGCCGGCGGCAAAGTGAAGGGCAAGATTGTGGGCGTGGTGGACTACGGTGTGTTCGTGGAGCTGGAGCAAGGAGTAGAGGGGCTCGTACACGTTTCGGAGATGAGCTGGAACAAGAAGGTCACACATCCCTCAAAAATTGCGAAAGTGGGCGACGAAGTTGACGTGGTGGTGCTCGATATCAAGCCGAGCGACCGGCGGGTTTCGCTGGGGATCAAGCAAGCGCTTCCGGATCCATGGCTGCAAACGGCAGAGAAATACCCTGTTGGCACCGTCGTGACCGGTAAAGTCCGCAACATCGCGGAATTTGGCGCATTCATCGAGATCGAGGATGGATTTGACGGGTTGGTGCACGTCGGCGACGTGAGCTGGACCGGGCGCGTGAAGAATCCGCATGAGGTGTTCAAGAAGGGCGAACCGATTACCGCGAAGGTGCTGAAAATCGATCCGGAGAACCGGCGGGTGTCGTTGGGCATCAAGCAGGTGAACGACATCTGGGGCGACTGGTTTAAGGAGCACAAGGTTGGCCAGATCGTGAAGGGCAAGGTCTCGCGAATCGCTACGTTCGGCGCCTTCGTGGAGCTGGGCGAGAATATCGAAGCGCTTTGCCACAACACGGAGATCGAAGAGCGGAAGCGGCGTGACGAAGGGCCTTCGCCGATGCACCGCACCACGACGGGGCCGCTCAAGAGCGCAGGTCCGCTCGAGCCGGGCAAGGAATATGATTTCAAGATCATCAAGATCAGTCCGGAAACGCGGCGCATTGGTTTGAGCTATCGCGCTGCGGCGAAGCAGATCGAACGCCAGGAGATCCAGCAATACCGGTCGACGACCAAGTCTTCTTCAACGGCGACGATCGGCGACGTGATGAAATCCAAACTTTCGGCACGATAGGCGTTTTCCACGGCCCCCCGGGGCAGGCGGGGCCAGCAGTATTAATTTCGTTTACCTCCGGGCCAATTTAGTGATAGGAAGAAGGGCAACTGGGCGGCACTGCCCCTGTAAACCGTTTCAGATCACGCAGCTGCGGCGGTTTTGGATGGTTGTGCGGTAAGCGCTAGTGCCACAAGTGGCAGTGCTGACGAGGCAAGGGGACGATGACCAAGCAACCTACACTGACGAAAGCCGACCTCATTGAAGAGGTCCTGCGCGTGACCGAGCTCCCCAGGAAGGAGTCGGAGACGATCGTCGAGACGATTTTCGAGAGCATCATCGAAGCCCTGCAGAAAGGCGACAAAATCGAAATCCGCGGCTTTGGCAGCTTCCGCACGCGCCAGCGGCGCGGGCGCGTGGGTCGAAATCCCAAGACCGGCGCTAAAGTGGAAGTACCACCGAAGAAGATTCCCTTCTTCAAGCCCAGCAAGGAATTGAAGGATTTCGTGAACACCGCGGACGGAGTTTCGGCGGCTTAAGCTCGACCGGCTCCGGCGATTAGGCCCTGCCGTATTCCACCGGCTCGAGTTCCTGACAACAAACCGCTTTGCAGTCACAGGCCGGCGCAAGCGTTCGCTTGGTGCTCGGCTTTTTACGTTATGCTGGGCCGGAAGCGGTTGCCTGGTAATTTCCGGCGAAAGGCGCACGGCTCGATGGACTACATCTGGACTCCCTGGCGCTACCAGTACATGAAACAAGTGGAAGCCGGCCAGCAGCCGGAGTGCATTTTCTGCGATGCGGCGTCGCGCACAGATGATTGCGAAACGCTGGTGGCGTATCGCGGCGCAAAGATCTTCGTGATCCTGAACCGCTTCCCCTATACCTCGGGCCACGTGATGATCGTCCCTTACGCACACGTAGGCGACCTAGGCAGTTGTGACCCGGAGGCGCTCAGCGAAATGATGAAGCTGGCGCAACGGGTTGAGGCCGTGTTTCGCAACAGCTACAAACCGGACGGCATGAACCTGGGTATGAACCTTGGCCGAGCCGGTGGCGCGGGCGTGGTTGGGCACGTTCACTTGCACGTTTTGCCGCGATGGTTTGGCGATTCCAATTTCATGACCGTCACCGGCGAGACGCGCGTGCTTCCCGAAGATTTGCGAACCACGTACGAACGCTTGCACGAGAGGTTGTCGCTTGCGAACTCGGGGGAGCCGCGGTGAACCTCGACCTGACCGAAGATCAGAAGCTGCTGCAGAAGAGCGTGCGGGAGTTTGCGGAATCGGAAGTGAGGCCGCTCGCCAAAGAGATCGACGAGACCGGGCGCTTTCCGCGCGCAACGTTTCAGAAGGCGGCGGAACTTGGCTTGACCGGAGTGGCGATGCCGGAGGCGGAAGGTGGGGCGGGGTTCGATCACATCGCATATAGCATCGTCATTGAAGAGATTTCGCGGTGCTGTGCGTCCACGGGAGTGATTCTTTCGGTGCAAAACTCGCTCTACTGTGACCCCATTCATCGGTTTGGGACCGAGGAGCAGAAAAGGAAATTCCTTTTGCCGTTTGCGCGGGGCGAAAGGATTGGTTGCTATGCATTGACCGAGCCGCAAGCGGGTTCGAACGCGGCGGCATTGCAAACAAAGGCTGTGAAGGCGGGGGACAAGTACGTCATCAGCGGGACCAAGGCCTGGATTACCAATGGCGGCGCTGCTGATGCGGCGATCGTGTATGTGAATACTGATCCGCCGAAAGGTGAAAAAGGAATTACCGCGCTGGTCGTTGAGAAGGGCGCGCCGGGATTCCAGGTCGGCAAGGAAGAGAAAAAGCTTGGGATTAACGGGACGGCGTGCAGCGAGCTGATTTTTACCGATTGCGAAGTTCCGCTGGCAAATCGCATCGGTAACGAAGGCCAAGGCTACACGGTGGCGCTTTCGACGCTGGACGGCGGACGCATCGGAATCGGAGCGCAGGCGGTTGGGATCGCACAGGGCGCGTTTGAAGCGGCTCTCGAATATTCCAAGCAGCGCATGGCGTTCGGCCATCCCATTTCGCAATTCCAGGCCATCCAATTCATGCTTGCAGACATGAGCACGGAGATCGATGCAGCGCGGCTGCTGGTTCGCAAAGCAGCGTGGAAGCAGGACACCGGCGTGCGATTCAGCATGGACGCGGCGATTGCGAAACTCTTCGCCAGCGAGATGGCCACGCGGGTCACACACAAGGCCATCCAGATTCACGGCGGCAATGGATACAGCCGCGAATATCCCGTCGAACGCAACTACCGCGACGCCCGCATCACGGAAATTTACGAAGGCACTAGCGAAATTCAGCGATTGGTTATTTCTTCATGGGTGCTGCGTCCCTAGACCGCGGACCCATCGAATGACCCGAGAGCCAATCATCGCGCTCGGTAGTATTCTGTCCTTGTGTTGGAACTCGATTGCGGACTTGAATTTGATCCTGCTCGAACAGAGGATTTCTTTGCGGGACTGCCGCCGCGCCCAGCGGTGTGTCTCGTCGAACTGCGCGACGACAAAGCCGAGCCGTTTTTGATCCGCACCCAGGATTTGCGGAGGCGGCTGCAGCGCCTGCTCGGTGCGGTCGATCCCACGAGCAAGCGGCTGAACTTGCGCGAATTTGCGCGCGGCGTTCGGTATCGCCTGACCGGCTCGCCACTGGAGCAAACCTTCACCTACTACCAGAACGCAAAGCAGTTTCTGCCTCACCGCTACGCCAAGGTGATGCGGCTTCGCCCGCCTGCAGTGCTGAAGGTCAGCCTGCGCAATGCCTACCCACGATGTTTTGTGACGCGCAAGATTCAGGTGGACGACGCCGGCATGCCATCGGGCGGCGCATACTACGGCCCTTTCGCGTCGCGAAAATCCGCAGAAGGGTTTGCCGAGCGCGCTCTCGACTTCTTCAAGATCCGCCGCTGTCAGATCAAGATCCGCCGCGACCCCACTTTTCCCGGGTGCATTTATTCCGAGATGAAGATGTGCCTGGCGCCGTGTTTTGCGGGATGCTCGAAGGAAGAATATGCCGCCGAAGTGCAGCGACTCGTGCAGTTCCTGGAAACGGACGGCAACTCGATGCGCGCCGCGATCGAGCAGGAACGCGAGCGCGCCAGCGATGATCTCGACTTTGAGCGCGCCGCCGCCATTCACAAACGCATCGAGAAACTGGATGATGTATTGCGAGGCAAGCCAGACCTGGCCCGCCGAATCCAGGATCTCAACGCCGTGATCTTGCAACGGGCCGCGGAAGACCAGACGATCGCCGCTTACGCCGTTCGCGCCGGACGGCTGGCGGAACCTTGCTTCGTGCGCTTCGCGGAAATTGCCGGGCAACCGCGCTCGGCCGAACAGATCTTTCGCGACTATCTGGAACAGCCGGACACTGCGCCGAAGGGAAATAATCTCGGCGAAAATTTGTGGCTCGTGGCGCGCTGGTATTACAGTAACCCGCGCGAGGGAGAGATCTTCTTCCACGACAAAGATTGGCCGTATCGCAAGATCTTGCGCGCGTGCTCACGACTGCTGGTTCCGAAGCCCAGCGCAGCTGACGCCGGGCAAAACGCAGCAAAGACAAGCCCGGAAAAGGGAGCCTCATGACCGCATCCGCAACATCCTACGGCACCGCGCAATACGCCAAGAAATTCGCCGGCCGCGCCGCCGAGGGTCATTTTCGCGAAGCCCAGGGACTCGTGCTTTCCTCGCTGGGTATCGGCACGTACCTCGGCCAGCCCGACGACAAGACCGACCAGAGCTATACGGCGTGCGTGGCGGCGGCCGTCGAGAGCGGCATCAACGTAGTTGACGCGGCCATCAACTACCGCTTCCAGAGAAGCGAGCGCAGCGTTGGCGCAGCGATCAAAAACCTCGCCAAACTGGGCATCGCGCGCGAGGAATTCGTTCTGTGCACCAAGGGCGGGTATCTGACTCCCGATGGCGCAATGCCGTCCGATCCAACGGAATATTTCTATCGCGAATACATCCAGCCCGGAATCTTCAGCCCCAACGACCTGGTAGCTGGCAGCCACTGCATGACGCCGCGCTTCCTCGAAAATCAACTGGAGCGCAGCTTGCGCAATCTCGGCGTCGAGTGCATCGACGTCTATTACCTGCACAATCCGGAGTCGCAGCTGAGCGAAGTGTCGCGGCCGGATTTCCACGAGCGGGTGCGCGATGCCTTCATTTTTCTTGAATCCGCCGCCACGGCGGGAAAAATTCAGTTCTACGGCATGGCCACGTGGAACGGGTTTCGCCAGGAAGCTCGCGCCCGCGATGCCATGCAACTCGCCGAACTCGCCACACTTGCGCACGACGTCGCCGGCGACAAGCATCGCTTCCGATTCGTGCAGCTTCCGTTCAACCTGGCGATGACAGAAGCGTTGACTCTAGGCAATCAATCGGTCGGCGGGCACAACAAGACGGCGATGGAAACCGCCAGCGAACTTAATATCACCCTGGTCGCCAGCGCCTCCCTGCTGCAGGGGCAAGTCGCGCGCAACCTGCCGACATTTGTCGCCGACGCTTTGGGATTGGAAGACGACGCGCAACGCTCGCTGCAATTTGTCCGCTCGTCGCCCGGAATCACGACCGCACTGGTGGGAATGTCGCACGTCGAGCATGTCCGCGCGAACGCGAAACTCGCTGGCGTGGCGCCTGCCACGAGGGATCAATTCAGCAAGTTGTTCACGCGAGGCGAAGGCGGCTGAGCAAGCCGTTCCACTCTGCTAGCGGCTTGACCCGCACCGCTAACCGCGGTCTTCGAGACCGCGGGGTTTAGAGGAAACTGCGGTGCGAACCGATGCGACGTGAAGCGCGCGCAGGGTAGAAGATTCGGCGCGAGCTTGGAGTTGATGCACGCGCTCTTTGTGCTCTAAACCCCGCCCAATGAGAGGGGCGGCCACAGTTGCCGGTTAGAGCTCTGGGTGCCGGCCGGTGAGCCAGCTTGTGATGGCGCGATCTAACTCGTCGAGCTTTCCTGCAAAGAAGTGGTCGGCGCCGGGCACCACCACGAAACGATTCTCGCCGGGCAACGAAGCAACGAGTGTCTCGACCTTTCGCACATCGCCGTGCTCGTCGTTCGATCCCTGAACGAATAACTTGGGCTTCGAGCAGCGTTCCAGATACGAAAAGTCCGTATTGTTTACCGGCGTGCCGAGCCCGATCATCTCCGTCACGCGTTCGTCTTCGCATGCCACTCGCAGCCCGACCCAACAACCAAAACTAAAACCCGCCACCAGCAGCGGGACACCGGGAATCTCGCCCGCTAGAAAATCCAGCGCAGCTTTTACGTCCCCTAACTCCCCGCGACCGCGGTCGTGCGTGCCTTCGCTCAGCCCAGCCCCGCGAAAATTAAATCGCAACACCGGCAATCCCAACGCATCCAGCGATTTGGCGGTTTGATAGATCACTTTGTTGTGCAAGGTTCCCCCGAATAGGGGATGCGGATGACACACCACAGACGCGAGCGACGTGCGCTTCTGGCCCCGCGGTGTCCAGAGTATTGCTTCCAACCGTCCAGCTGGCCCGTCGAGAAATAGACTTCGTGATTCGTGAGGCATGATCACCGAAACAATCTTGATCCAAGAACACCTGATAAAGCGGCCGCAAGAGTTCTATAGCTTACGAGAAACCAGTCCTTAGCAGCTAAAGCCAAACGACCGCATGCCTCGACGGCACGGTTTCAGCCTTTCCCCGCCATTGCGACCATGGTGGCGCGTGGCCGCCGGATTCCCTTCAAAATCGGAAACTGAACTGCTGCGATCGGCAAACCGCCACGCTCAGCGCCGGACTCTGCGGTTCCCGTTCGATGCGCACCACCATCAAGAGCGAATCCGGCACGGCAGGCCACGGCGATGTATCTGCACTTTCGAACGAAATGACCAGGAACTCCCCTGGACTGTATTCACGATTGCTCCGGAATTTCAGCCCCTCCGCCGAGCAATCCACGGTCATTGTCTCTTCGAACCACGGGACGTGCTGGGGCCGCACGCGAACGGGCACAGCAAGTCGTTGGCGAGCGCTCGCGCGACGCTCGATCTCGCGATTGTGACCATTTCCGTTTCCATGGAAATGCCGGCGCGGCGCAATTTCAAAACGCAGGGCAGCCACAGACGCTGGCGTACCGTGCGCCAAATTCGCGGCATGGACCTGAATTGCGTTCTGCGCAGCAATGCGTGCTCGGGTCGCCCGCGCGCCAGTGCCGTCAGATCCCCCTGTACCCCCGGCGACAGCACTCTTGGTTCCCGGCGATCGCACGACCTTCGCCAAAATCTCGGGCTGTCCGTACGCCACCGTTGCGTCATACGGAAACGTCACCCAGAGCGGCATACCCTCCGCGTGCACTTCCTGGCAAGGAACCAGCAAGCCGCCACGGGAAACGTTCACGGTCTCGCAAACCTCGGTCTTCTGGCCGAAGGGTGTGGTCCAGCGGAGTCGTGCCGGAAGCCGGAGCTGGACGCGGTGATGCTCGCGCCTGTCCATAAACCTCCACACTAGAGCCACTCAGATCAGGGTAACTCCAAGTATATGTCCAGGTTGCACAAACCGCCAACCTGTCGTACTAGGACAGAAACGTTGATAATTCGCATTGCAACTTGCGAATGCCAATGTTACGTTTCCTTTAATTGTGGAATCGTGCCCGATGGGAGAAGGTTGAATGGCAGACGGATCGGAACGGCGCGTAGCTCGGCGATTCACCATGAGCCTGCCTCTCCGCGTGCTTCCACGCGAATCGCGCAGCCACGAACTGCGCACGCAAACCCGCGATGTCAGCTATCAGGGCCTCTATTTCCTTGCCGAAGCTAAATTCGAAGTAGGCACGGAGATCGAATTTGTACTGACCTTACCGAAACTCCCCGCGCAGACCGGCGAAGTCGATATCCGCTGCCGCGGTCAAATCGTGCGCGTGGAAGCGGCTTCGAACGGCAACACCGGCGTCGCCGCCAAAATCGAGCGCTACGAATTTCTCCCGGCCACTGCCTCGGCCGCTTGAAGTCCTTTACTTGGCTCGCTCGTCGTCGTTCCCCCCGAGTACAATGCCTTTTAGAAACCGTCTCTGGTTTCCTCGCATGACCTAGGGGCGTGCTTTAGCGCGTGCCCCGCGTAGGTTTCGATGGAAGACGATGTCGCTTGGAGAAACCATGTACCACTACGACCCCAGAACCGCCCTCGAAGAATTGCAGGAAGACGCCTTGCTGCCGCATCCCGTCAAGCTGCGGGACATGATCCTGCGCATCAAACTGCAGCCAAAAGAGGCGCAGGCCATGAATCAGGAATTCCAGGATTATTTGACGCGCTTCGGTGAGATTCAGCGGGTCGCGCGCGGAATCCTCGAAAAGCTGGCCACCGGGAGTCCGAAGTCCGCATGATTTTTCGAGGGCGCGGACCCGGTGAGACCGCCGACCCGACCAACCCAAGTCGCCGAATATGCGCCGACGCTGGTAGACTGAGGTGGGCCCGCGCGGGACACGCGCCGGCCCACTTTCGATGCGACGCCACACTCTTCTAATCGACGCCGACGACACCCTGTGGGAAAACAACGTCTTTTTCGAAAAGCTCATCGAGGATTTCATTGGCCTGGTCGAGTCCTGCGGGTACACGCGCGCCTACGTCCGCCACATCCTCAACGAAACGGAACGCAAGAATATTCGCCAGTATGGCTATGGCGTCCGGAGCTTCGGCCGCTCGCTGGAGGAAACCTACCTCAAGCTTGCCGAGCACATGGTGCGCCGCGAAACGCTGGCGCAAATCCACGATCGCGTCGTCGAACTCGAACGCACCCCGCCGAAAATTCTCGACGGCGTGCCAGAAACGCTCGCCTATCTCACCGAACGCCACCGCCTCATACTGTTCACGAAAGGTGAGCCCGCCGAACAAGCCGCGAAGGTCGAGCGATCTGGCCTGCAAGGCTTCTTTGAATTCATCGAAATCGTGTCGGAGAAAGACCCCGACACCTACGGCGCTCTCGTACACAAACATAAAATCGTCAAGACCCACGGATGGATGATCGGCAACAGTCCACGAAGCGACATCAATCCGGCCATGAAAATCGGCCTCAACGCTGTCTATATCCCGCACCAGCACACCTGGCAGCTCGAGCACGAGCCGGTCATGGCTGGCTCGGGTAAGCTGGTCATCCTGCCAGCTTTCCGCGAACTTCGCGGCCACTTCTAACGCCGAAGCACTCACTGGTTATTCTGGGGCCGCTTCTCCTATATTCTTCGCCAAATTGGACGTTGCGCCTGCATTGGGTTTCCTCGAAACTGAACCCCTACAAACGACGCAGGAGCTCCCATGGCCACCACCGCAACAACTCTTCCGCGTTCCGACTGGCGTCAGGAATGGTTCGAAATCGAGGACGCCACCTATCTCAACCTCGCGGGTCAAAGTCCGATGCCAAAAGTGGCCGTCCGCGCGGTGCAAGCGGCCATCGAATGGAAAAAATTCCCGCAGCGCATTCCCGACAGCGCCTTCTTTGACGTGCCCAACCGCATCCGCACCTCCATCGCCAAGTTGATCGGCGCGCAACCCGACGATATTGCACTGACCTCCGGAGCAAGCACCGGAATGTCTGCGGTGGCTTATGGCCTGAACTGGCGCGCTGGTGACGAAATTCTTACCGCGGTCCGCGAATTCCCTCTGCAATACGCCACCTGGAAGCCGATGGAGGCGCGCGAAGGCATCAAGCTGAACATTGTTTCGCCGCGCGATCGCTTCCTCACTGCTGACGACGTGATTGCCGCGTTGACACCGAAAACTCGGCTGGTGTCGATCAGCCTGGTCCGCTTTGACAACGGCGTGTTGCTCGACGCCGAGCGCATTGCCACCGCTTGTCACGCGCAAGGTGCGCTGCTGCTGCTCGATGCCAGCCAGGGGTGCGGCGCGGTGCCCATCAACGTGCAAACGCTCGGCGTCGATTTTCTGGTCTCGGCCGGATACAAATTCTTGCTGGGCCCCTTCGGGACGGGATTTTTCTGGGCCAAGCCCGAGCATGTCGCCAACATGCGCCCAGGCCCGTTTTATTGGATGGCCGCCAAAGGCGTAGACAACTTCGCTTCCATGGATTTCGCCAATCCCATACCTGCGCCAAGCGGCAGGCGTTGGGACGTTGCGGAAACCGCGAACTACTTCAACCTCGCGGCGCTCGACGCTTCGGTTGAATTTGTGTTGCAGGCTGGCCCCGAAACCGTCGCCGCCCACAGTCGCAACCTCACCGAGCTGCTGTACCAGCGCCTGCCCAGGGATCGCTGTGTGCCCACCAGTCCGCTCGATCCGGCGCAGCGCGGCCCCTACGCGTGCTTTGCTGCGCGCGTGCTAGAGAAAACCGTGGCGCTCTATGATCGCCTTCGCAAGGAAAACATCATCGTCAGCCTCCGCGAAGGCAGCATTCGTGTTTCGCCGTATCTGTTCAACACCGAACGTGACATCGATCGCCTCATCTCCGTGATCACCACATGACCCCGCCAGCAGCCTGGCCCAAAATCGCCGTCATCGGAGCCGGGGCGGTCGGTGGTTATTTCGGCGGCATGCTCGCGCGCGCTGGAGCGCCTGTAGTCATGATCGGCCGCGCGCCGTTCGCGGAAGCAGTGAACAAGAATGGCCTGCTGCTCGACACGCTGCAGTTCAAGGAACGTGTGCGCGTCGACGCGGCAACGGAGTTGGAGGCGGCGCGGGGCGCTGAAATTGTGCTGTTCTGTGTGAAGACCACCGACACAGCAGAAACTACGCGCGCGCTCGCTCCGCTGCTCGACCCAAACGCGGTCGCCATCAGCTTGCAGAACGGCGTGGACAATGCCGAGCAAATCCGCGCCGCGTCGGGCATCGATGCGCTCGGCGCTGTCGTCTATGTCGCTGCCTCGGTGCCGCAAGACGGCAGTATCAAACACGTTGGCCGCGGCGACCTAGTCATTGGCCCACGCAATGTTCGCACCGAGCGGATCGCCGCCCTGTTCGAACGCGCAGGCGTGCCCTGCCGAATCTCCCAAAATATCGAAGGAGAACTCTGGACCAAGCTGACCTGGAACTGCGCCCTCAACGCCGTCTCTGCGCTCGGCCGAGCAAAATACGGCCAGATCGCGGCCAACGAAGACGCCCGCAAAGTGGTCGAACAAATTGTCGATGAAGTTCTCGCTGTGGCCCGCGCCGCCAACGTCCACCCGCCCGGCCTTGAGGATCCCAAGGTCGCCTTCGCTGGAGCCCTCAAAGTCGCCAGCCAAATGTCGGAAGCGCTCTCCTCCACCGCCCAGGATATGCTGCGCAATAAGCGAACCGAGATCGACTCCCTAAACGGCTACATTTCCCGCCGCGGCGCGGCCCTCGGCGTTCCAACGCCGGTGAACCACGCCCTGTACACGCTCGTAAAACTCGCCGAATCCCGCCAGTAGTATCGCGAGTATCGCGCGGCCCGTGATCCTGTTCCTGCGAAATGATATGTTTAGTTCGTTTGCGGGCGGTCGCGAAATGAAAATCGTTCTGGCCTCGGAATCACAGTTTCGCAGAAGAGCTTTGGATGTCATTGGCTTGACTTATGAAACATGCCCAAGCCGAATCGATGAAAAAACAATCCGAGACGATAATCCGAGTGAGTTGACTCGGAAGCTCGTGGAGGCGAAGGCACGCAAAGTTGCGAATGAACATCCGGACGCGGTGGTGGTCGCAGGTGACGCAGTCGTGTGTAAGGGCGATCGGGTTTACGAAAAACCGCGCAATATCGCCGAGGCCGCTCAATTCCTGTCCGAGCTGTCCGCCAGTGAATTCCAGTTTGTGACGAGTCTTGCTGTCTTTCACTCGCGGACAGGAAAAATGTTGTCCACCGTGGAGATCTCCGATATTTCGTTTCGTCAGCTGTCGAAGCGGGAGATCCAAGCGTACATCAGCAAATACGCCGTACTGAACTATGCGGGCGCGTTCGAAAGTGACGCGGTCTTGTTATTTGCAGAGCGAATTTCGGGTAGCTACAACTTCGTGACGGCCCTGCCTGTCAGTCGATTGATCGTTTTTCTCAGAGCCCAAGGAGCCACCACTGAAACCGAGGATTGACATTCCTCCATGTCACTCACGGGGTGGAACGCGAAATGGGATGTGCACGATGGCTTCCAGTTCCACGGGCTCGCCGGCCTTGGCTCCAGAGCGGAATTTCCACTGCGCTAGGGCTTCTTTCGCATTTGCGTCGAGTTGATCGTCCACTCCGTGTACCAGCTGGATTTCGCCAACCGAGCCATCTTTGCGGATCACCGCGTACAGCACCACTTCCCCTTCTACGCGGTCGGCGATCAGCGTGGGCGGATACTTGGGGTCAACTTTCCTGAGTGGCACCGGCCCGGACAAATCCGTCGAAGTCACACGCGGCCCACTTTGGTCCCGATGCAGCTCGGCAAAATTCAAAATCCAGCTTCCGGTGGCACTGTTCAGGTTGGGCATGTTTACGTTCATGGTGTAGACGCGCTTTGTTGAAAAAATCGCCTCCGGCTTCGCGCCGGGTGGAAGCGTCTTAAAATCCGGAGGCCCAATTCGCTCCGGCGTGTCGTCCATCGGAGAATCGTGCTGCCGCGCGCTCAACGCCCGCATCGAAGGCGAGCCAAGGCCGCTGCCCAATCCAGAGATTCCGCTTTTCGCCGGCGGATTTCCCCCGCTGATGCTGATTCCCACCGGGCTCTTCCCGCCGGAGCCCGCCGCCTCCGAACCACCCTTCTTCGCGCCCTCGGGCGAAATCGATACCCGCGCCGCAAGGTTTCCCTGTGGCGGCGTTGCGGGAGCCGGGGGTCCGGGAGTCGCCGACAAGGCAATCAACGTCGATGCACTGCCGTTCGCCGCACTCAGTTGCGTCGCCCCTACCTCCGGCGCAAGACCGGCATCACCAACTTGCTCACGCTTGGCTACGCGCGGCGCCGCTCCCGCGTTGATCTCCAGCTTTGGTCGCGCCGGCCCGGTCGGCGTAGCCGGCAAATTTAGATCGCCCGCCGCTTGCGGCTCCATCGCCGGCGCCTCCAGCGGGGGAGCCACCGTCACCGTCTTCACCTTTCTTTCCCGCGGGTGTAGTTTCTTCAGCGCATCTTCACTGATCAGCAGCCGAGGCTTCGCTGGCATCACCGCTTGCTCCAACTGAACCATGTTCGGCAATTCCGGAAGCAGTTTCGGCGCTTCCATCGGCGCCTTCGGATTGATCAGGGTCTGCTTCAAATGCGTCGGACGCACGGGGTCGGTGAAAATGCGCTGCCGAGGATGAAACGCGTCCGCGCCCTGATCCGCTAGCGGCACGTTCGGCGCCTTGTGCTGTGCCGGCTTGGCCCGTTGCTTTGGGATTTCCAGCAAAGGTAGGTCCTGGATCGGCCCCGACCACGTCAGCTGAAAATTCTCAAACGCCGGATTCTTCTTGGGGTTGAACGCTCCCTCCGGAAACGGCATGGCAACAAACGCAATGTGCCAAAGCGCCGCCGCCACCAGCGCCCGCCGAGGCACCCGCCGCTCGACCCAGCAATCCTTAAAGTACCCCGCGCTTAGGAATCCCTTGGCCGCGCCCCGCGCAAACAGCGAGCGCACACTGCTGCCGATCCCCTGATGGAAATCGCCCCAAGCCACCCCCAATCGTGGCTCCTGCCCCTGTGGAAGCCGTGGAGACACAAGGGGGGTCGAGGTTTGCCCAAGCAAGTTCAGAGCGCCATGCAGGTGGTTTGCTGTCATCAGTCTTATCGCTACTAGGTTGCTGGATTGACGCCCCAAGGTCAACCGCCCAAGGCTCAACGCAAGCCCCTGACTGGAATAAGCTTGGATGCCCCCAATCGACTTCAAGCCGCCTATGTTACGGGACCGGCTGGGGTGAAGTTACCCCGCAAGCGTACTCAAATGGGTGCCTTGGCACGAAATCCGCGGATGGGACTGCACTACCAGACGTGCATGAGGGGGCCCCTGTGCAAGCTAACGGTGCTTCCATCGGACGGGCGTGCAGGTCGCAGGACGGCCCCAAGCGTGGGTCACAGGAAAAAATCCTCGCGCAGACTGCGCTCTGCCCAGAATAAGGAAAGAACAAACTCCTGAGTTTCCCTAGGCCTCGGATTCTGTAAAGGCACGCACTGCCTTGCTGCCAGGGTTCTTAATACTTTCCTCACAATTCTCTTCGGACTTTCTTCGCGTCATCTCGCTACGCTACCAATCGCAGGTTGTTGATTGTCGCTGCGTATTGAGATGAACATGTCGCTAACTGTATTCCTCGCGATTTGCGTCTTAGGACTGGACTTCATGATTTTCGTGTTGTTCAACTGGCTCTATGGCGAGAGGAACCGCAACCGGTTCCGCCGCTCTGCCTCGCGCAGGCACCATGCTCACTCGCAGACACCTTTATACTGGGTTTCCGGAAAGAGTGAATCGGAGAGAGGTCCAGGGCGTGCCGACTGGCCGGCAACGCCGGGCCGGCCACGTATCGTCGCCAAACCGAGCTTTGGCGATTCGCGCAGACAACAGAACGGTCACGGCGACTACCAGGGCTTCGGCGGATCCCTGGCCCGACGACGCGTCGGATGAAGCATTCTTCACGGGGTCGTGTACGCGGCTGCGCGACGCCTTAGGTTCTAGTTAGGTTACCTCGTCATGAATCGCAAGAAAGCTGAGCGCCGCGTCGCCTTGTTTTAGCATGCGAGTTCGCCGCAACCGCCCTGACCCCGGCAGGGCAAAATCCCATCGATGTTCTACGATCACTTTCCCCGCCGAACTCAATAGCGGCGAAGTACCCAAGAAACGAAGAATCCGAGCGTAGTCTTCGGCTTGGGCATAAGGCGGGTCGACAAAAACGAAATCATAGGCGGGCGTGTCGGGCCGGCGCTTTGCGGCCAGCTTCTCCAAACCGCGTAAAGCGTCATCCGCGATCACCGTCGCCCCGGAGCGAATGCCGAGCGACTCGAGATTTCGGCGAATGAGCGCCGCTGCCGGCGCGTGATTCTCAACGAACACGACCTCGCTTGCACCACGACTCAAGGCCTCGATGCCCACGGCGCCGGTCCCGGCGAAAACATCGATGAATTGTGCGCCGTCCACCGCCCCGCCCAGGACATTGAACAGCGTCTCCCGCAAACGATCACTGGTGGGGCGAAGCGCCTGCCCCTTCAAACTCTTCAGGATGCGGCTGCGGAATGTTCCGGCGATGATGCGCATGTCGTGGTTAGCTTAACCTTGCTCTCTGGTGGAGGCGAATTCTCAGGCAGGGAATGGAGTGCCGCGGGCGTCTTTACCGCTTGAGTTAGCGCCGAAAAATGCCGTCAGCCCACGCGCGCGAGATGGTAGCGCCGCTGCCACTGGTTTGGCAGGTGGTGAAGAATTCGCTCGAGGTCGCGGGCCTTCGCCGAATCGTCGGCGATCGAGAACGCTTCCCGTCGCGCCAACTCCAGCACTTCGCGATCGCGAAGCGGATTGGCGATCTGGAACCCAAGCACGCCCGACTGTCGCGTGCCGAAAAATTCACCAGGCCCGCGCAATTCCAGGTCGGTTTCAGCGATCTCGAACCCGTTGCAGGTGCGCACCATGGTCTCCAGCCGCGCCCGCGCTTCGTCGGTCAAGCGCACCGGCCCTACAAGCACGCAGTGCGATTTCGCCACGCCCCGCCCAATGCGCCCGCGAAGTTGATGCAGTTGCGAAAGCCCGAAACGCTCGGCATGTTCGATTACCATCACCGTCGCATTCGGGACATCGACGCCGACTTCCACAACCGTGGTGGCCACAAGAATCTGCACTTCGTTTTTGCGAAAGCGCTGCATTACATCGTCTTTTTCTTCGCTCGACAACCGCCCGTGCAGCAGGCCGAGCTTGAACTTTGAAAAGACTTCTCGCGACAGCCGCTCGTATTCCTCCATCGCGGCTTTCAACTCCAGTTTTGATTCCTCGATCACCGGGTAGACGATGTAGGCTTGATGCCCCGCTTCGACCTCGCGGCGCACGCCGCCCCAAACACCGCTGAGGTGCGGCTCGCTCGTTAAGTGGGTTTCGATCGGCGTGCGACCCGGCGGCAACTCGTCGAGGATGGAAACATCCAGGTCGCCGTACAAGGTCAACGAGAGCGTGCGCGGAATTGGCGTGGCGGTCAGCACCAGCACATGCGGCGAGTGTCCGCGCGAAGCCGCTTTGTCCATGAGCCGCTTGCGTTGCAGCACGCCAAAGCGATGCTGCTCGTCGATGGCCACAAATCCTAGCCGCGCGAATTCCACATTATCTTCGATCAACGCGTGAGTGCCCACCGCAAGTTGCGCCTCGCCGCTGCGAATGCGTTCGAGCGCAGCGGCCTTCTCCGCCGATTTCATTCCGCTGATCAGCAGTTCCACGCGATACCCGGCATGCTCCAGAATCCGGCGCGCGGAAAGATAATGCTGAACCGCGAGGATTTCCGTCGGCGCCATCAGCGCGGCCTGGCAGCCGTTGGTCATGGCGATCACCGCTGCTTGCAGCGCGACAATCGTTTTGCCGCTGCCGACATCGCCTTGCAGCAACCGGTTCATTGGAGCCGACTTTTCCAAGTCTCCGGCGATTTCACCGAGCACGCGCTTCTGCGCTGGCGTAGGTTTGAACGGCAAAATCCGCTTCAGCGCTTCGCGTACGTTGCCCTCTCGTAACTTGAACGCGATGGCATTTTCTTTTCGCGTCGCTCGCCGGTCGAGCGCCAGACTCAGCTGGTACAAGAAAAATTCCTCAAAGATCAGCCGCTGCTGCGCCCGTGAGCGGCACGCGTTCAGCGCTTCGATCGATTCACCCAGCGGTGGAAAATGCGTGTGCCAGATAGCCTCGCTCCGCGAGGGAAATCCGAGTCGCGCGCGCAATTCCTCCGGCAGGACTTCCGGCATACGCGGATCGAGCAGTTGCAGCGCTGCGTAAATCGCGCGCCGAATCGCCCGCGATCCGAACGTGCCGATCGCTTCGTAGATGGGCACGATGCGGCCGACTTCGGTGGAATCGGTTTCGTCGCTGCCCAGCATCTCCATCTGCGGATTGACCATTTCCAGCCGCGCGGGACGCAACTTGTCGATCTCCGCTTTTCCGTGCAGCACCAGCCATTGCCCGGGTTTTAACCGCCCTTCCAGATAACCACCGTGAAAAAATTTACAGGGGAGCAGGCCCCCTGCCGCATCCTGTACTAGCAGGTGATAGATCGCGTCACGACCGCGCATACCGCGAATCGCCTGCCCGCTCATTACCTTGGCGCGAATGGTGTAAATTCGGTTCGGCTGGATGTCCTTGATATTGGAAAAATGGATGCGGTCCTCGTAGCGGAACGGCAAATAAGTCAGCAGGTCTTCGAGCGTGTAGAGTCCGCGCTTCGCCAGGATTTCGGCGCGCTGCGGACCGACGCCCTTAATCATGCGCACTGCGGTCGACAGGGTCAGGGGCAGCATTCGTCGGGTGGTGGCGGCAGCGCTCATCGCTACTTCTTTTATACCATTGCCGGAGTGTTGTGCCCTGGTTATGAGCGCGGCCATACGTCAGGTGCTGTAGCGGCGGTCTTCAGACCGCGGAATGTAGATCCAAATGTAAATCCTCCTTACTGGACGTGCTCTTTACACGCTGCGTCACACTTTTGTTTGGTGGTCAGTGCGACGACCGGGGCCAAGGTTGAGGTTCAGTCTGTGAACCGTGGTTCTGTGGCATCGAAACCCCGCCGTCTCGCAGATGGCGGCTACTGGGAGACAACCAGTGGCGCTTGCGCGCTGGGCGGGCGGGTCTATAGAGTGAACGTTCGGGTTGCACTGCGGACGTGGAGGCTGCTTGTCTGACAATCGGCTGACGGGTTCCGACAAACGCGCGCTGCTGCTTTGGGTTGTCGCCGGAATCGTGGGTGTGTGGTTTGCCCATCACTACTTCTTTCGAGCATTCCCGGAAGCATCGGTGGATTTCCGTGTATCGCGCGGCGAGGCGCTGAAGCGCGCACAGAGTTTTGTCGGCGGACTCGGCGAGAACATCAGCGGTTATCGTGCTTCGATCGTCTTCGACGTGGACGAGAACGCGAAAACTTACCTGGAGCGTGAACTTGGTTTGCAGCAAGCCAATCAGCTGATGTCGTCGCAGCTGAATATCTGGTACTGGGATGTACGCTTTTTTCGCCCGCAGCAGGAAGAGGAGTTTGATGTAAGGGTCAGCCCCTCGGGGGATATCGCCGGGTACGAGCACAAAATCGAAGAAGCGCGAGCCGGAGCATCCCTCGACCGCGCGGACGCACAAGCAAAAGCGCAAAGTTTCCTGACTGCCAAGCTTGGCGTGGATCTACGCGCGTGGGACTTCCTGCCCGAAGAAGCGAACTCGAACAAGAGACCAAACCGGCTAGATTGGTCGTTTACGTGGGAGAAACACGGATTTCGCGCAAAGGATGCTCCTTACCGCCTGGAAACGACGGTGCGTGGCGACCGCGTCGGGGACAGCGAACAATATTTGCAGGTGCCGGAGGCGTGGAAGCGCGATTTCCAAAGGCTGCGTTCCGGCAATGACACGCTCGCGACCGCTTTCACGGTGCCCTACATTTTGCTGCTGGCGATGGCCGTCTGGCTGGCCATCCGGCTCACCAACCGCGGGCAGACTTCGTGGCGTGGCGCGCTCCTGCTCGGTGCACTCGTGGCCGCTCTACTTTTCCTGCAAAACCTGAACAGTTGGCCGCTGTGGGGCGCTAGCTACGACACCAACACCGCGTACGCAAGTTTCATCGCCTTGAAACTCGGCAGCGCCGTGTTGATCTCCGTTTTGACGGCACTGACCATCACCCTGGTCCTTCCCGCAGCGGAGCCCCTGTATCGCGCTTCCCAGCCCAAACAATTGCAACTGGCCAAGACCTTCACGCTGCGAGGGCTGCGGTCGAAGGAGTTTTTCTCCGCGGCGGTCGTGGGAATTTCGTTTGCGTCGGCGCACATCGGTTATGTGGTTGCGTTTTACGTGGTGGCCAGCCATTTCGGGGCGTGGGCGCCGCAGGAAATAAGCTACGAAGAATCGGTGAACACCGCGTTTCCCTGGATTTCGGGAGCGGCGATCGGCCTGCTCGCGTCCACAAATGAAGAGTTCACGTTCCGCCTGTTTGCGATTCCCTTTTTCGCGCGGCTCACGAGGTCGCGATGGATCGCTGTTATTGTCCCCGCATTCTTGTGGGGCTTCCTGCATAGCAATTATCCGCAAGAGCCGCCGTACATTCGCGGAATAGAAATCGGGGTGATCGGCGTCGTTGCGGGTCTGGTGATGTTGCGGTGGGGCATCCTGGCGACGTTGATCTGGCACTACACCGTGGATGCGTCGCTGGTGGGATTGTTCCTGGTGCGTTCGAACAGCCTCTACTTCAAGATTTCCGGTGTGGTGGTGGCCGCCGCCGCGGTTGCTCCGTTGGCATTCTCTGGAATTTCGTATTTGGTGCGAGGGCGCTTCGAGCCCGACGAAGACTTACTGAATAGCGCGGCGCGGCCTCCGGACCTCAACGCAGTAAGGGCGGCACCGGGCACGACTGCCGCGGTCCAGGCGTATGGATACGATGCCCTCGCGCCGGCAATGCTTGGCCTGCTGGCGGTGTGCTTGCTCGCGGGGGGATTGCTGGCGTGGCGATTGAAGCCAGAGTCGATCGGCGACTATCTGAAATTGTCCGTAAATGCGAACAGCGTCCGTGCCCACGCCGATGAAGTTATACGTCTGCGCGGCCTCAACCCCGCTTCGTACCTCCATACGACGCTTTTCGTGAATGTGACCGATCCGCTAGCGAACGAATTTCTGCGCCAACGCGAAGGCATCGCGCGCGTAAATGAAATCTATGCCAAGCAAGTGCCCGGCGCTTTGTGGCGTGTGCGCTATTTCCGCGACGGAGAGCCCGAGGAATATGCGGTGATCATCAAACCCGACGGCTCATTGCATTCCGTGCGTCACACCCTCGCGGAAGCGGCGCCTGGAGCTTCGGTGACGAAAGATGAGGCTGTAGCACGCGCGGAGAAATTCCTGCGCGAAGAGAAGAAGATCGATCTTAGCCAGTGGACGCTCGTCGAAGCGCAGTCCGACAAACGCCCACACCGCACCGATCACACACTGACCTGGCAGCAGACCGCGCCACTGGATCAGGATGCGGTTTCGCAAGATGCCAGCGGCCACGCGTATGCGCGAATTGAACTGGCAGTGCGCGGCGACGAGGTTACCGACTATCGCACCTACATCAAAATTCCCGACGAGTGGAGCCGGAAACAGGAAGAGTTGACGCTGTCTCGAATGATTTTCACCATCGCGATTCCGGTGTTGTTCCTAGGTGGATTGGCAATCACAGCGCTGGTTATTTTTCTGAAGAATTTACGCTCGCCGGAAGCGCGATCCATTCCGTGGAAACGATTGTCGAGATGGGCGCTCTGGGGATTTGCCGCGTATGTGCTGGTGTTCGCGCTCGGCGACCGCATTCCCGCCTTCCTGGGTGCGTACAACACCGCGATCCCCTTCAAGGTCATGCTGGCCACTTTGGCGATCGGAGCCATTCTCGGCGGGCCATTCTACTTCGGGGCGCTGGCCATCGTTTTCGGTTTGGCGTGGTATTTCGCAAAGCGAGCGTTCGCCGAAGAAGCTTTTCCCAATTGGACTGGCATGCCTGCGCCCTACTATCGCGACGCCCTGTTTGTCGGCCTTGGCGGCGGGGGCGCCCTGGTTGGTTTGCAAGCGCTGCTGCACGCGATCGCACAATACTGGCCGACTGCCCATCGTTCGACCCCCGCTTCGTTCGGATCGAATTTCGACGCGTTCGTCCCAGCCGCATCCATTCTGGGCACGTCAACGATTCACGGCTTGCTCTTCACCGGTGGCGTCGCGCTAGTAGCGTCCTTCGTCGCCGCGCAACTTCGCGCACCTTGGATGCGCATCCTCACCTTTTTGCTCGGAACTCTGGCCCTGATGCCCAGCAACTGGGGCAGCCCCGCCGATTTCGCAAAACAGTGGGTGGCGGAACTGATTTTGCTGAGCGTGCTGGTTTTGGGCGTGAGCTACGTGATGAGATTCAATATCCTCGGCTGTTTTCTCGTGCTGGCCGCTACCGCGCTCATCAGCGACGCTGCCGACCTCCTGGGTCAACCGGATCGTTTCTACCGCCTGAACGGGTACGCCGTGATTTTTGCGCTCGCGCTGCTTCTGGCCTGGCCGCTTTTTGCGTGGCACACGGAACCGGGAACGAAAGCCGTCGAACGGCCGGCAACGCCGCTCTGATCGGAACGGTTCCCATCATCGTCCACAAAGGCAGGCAGCTGCCAAGACCTTACCAACAACCTCGGTCACACCGATCAATAACCACTCCACGGGCAGAAAGCTCCGCCAGTAACTCGGCGGCACCCGGGGAAATATCACGCTCTGCTGGAACGATCACTGCCCATTCCAGGTTTTCGCGAAACTCTTTCGCGCAAATTTCCCATTGATCGAGAGTCTGGGATTTTGGCGCGCCGATCTGGATGATCGACCAATGCCGCGCCAGCGCCAGCGCGGCCGCCTGGTCGGGCCGCGGCCCACTTAGCACGAAGTGATTGTTCCCGTGAATCAGAATGCCGACCATTTCGTAGGAGCGCTCCTGTACAAGCTGGCGTTTGAGTGAACCGCTCCCGATAGTACACGAGTCGATACTTACTGCCAGGAGGCGGAGCAGTTCCTAGTCCGGGGCTGCCTCGTAAAAAAGCGTAAACTGGAGCCACCATGGAAAAGCTCCAGGAATTTCAGGTCGCGGCTCGTGGGGATGGCTTCGTCGAGGTCAAGGATAGTGAAGATGGCAGCGTCGCCTGGTTCCGGAATGAACTGCCGGACGCGGAGACCAATGTTCACAAGCGCCTGTGCATCGATAGTTTGACTAGCAGCGCGACGGTATACTGGGAGACCGCCGGCGCGAAGCTGAACTCGAAGACCTTCCGCACCGCCTCCAGCATGAAAGCCTGGTTTTCGTTGAACCCGCGCGGTAAACGGGCAAGCTAATGCCCCCGGAGCTAGAACTCCGTCTTTTACGGGAGCAGCGGATTTTCCACAAGCTAACAAATTAGAAACAAATGGCTGGGCCGAAGCGTTATAACCATGGGAAGCGGCTGCTTACCCACCGCGTTGAAGTGCGTCCAATTTGGGTGGTACTCTCTTGGCTCGCCCTCGGACGATCGTTTAGAATTGGGCTAACGTGTTATGGTCACAAGCCATAACGCCTGCTAGGCGCGAACAGAAAGCGAATATGCCGCTTCCTCGATTGGCTTTGGCGAATGTTTTGGGCCAGGCTGCCGGTTCCGGGGCCGCTCTGGCCACGGTGGCTTCATTGCCCCAGCTCGACGAGCGGTGTTTAGTGGCGGAAGCGCAGGCGGGCAGCCGCGCTGCCTTCGAGGAACTGGTGCGCCGCTATGATCGCGACGTTTTGCGACTAGCGCTGAACCTAATGAAGCGTCCCGAGGACGCGCGCGACGTTTACCAGGAAGCTTTCCTGAAGGTCTACCGCAACCTACATCGCTTCCGCTTCGAGTGTAGCTTTTATACCTGGCTCTACCGCATCGTCACCAACGTGTGCTTGGATCAATTGCGCCGCCGGCAAGCTCGGCCGGAAGATCAAGCGCCTGAAATGAATTCCGCTCATCACGAAGAAGGCATCACCGATTTTTTCGAGCGCCAGCGCGAGCATCGCCCGACGCTCGATCCCGAGCGGCGGCTGATGGGCAAAGAAATCCAAGCGCGCATCGCGATCGCGATGGAATTGCTCTCGCCTCGTGAGCGCGTTGTTTTTGAGATGAAGCATTACCAGGGATTGAAGCTCCGCGCGATTGGCGACGCGCTGGGGACCACGGAAGAAACGGTGAAGAATTCACTGTTTCGCGCCACTCGCAAGTTGCGCAGCCAGTTAGGAGAACTGCGATGAGCGGCCGGCCGCTGACGCGGTGCGAGGATGTGGCTCCCTTGCTGGTTTTCTACGCTTGCGACGAAGTGGATCCGCAGGAGCGCAAGGAGATCGACGCGCACCTGGCCCTGTGCCCCACATGCGCACAACAACTCGGCGACGAATCCGTATTTCAGACGACATTCTCCGCGGCATCGCAACCCGCAGACGAACTCGATCCTGCCGGCGCGCTGCTCGCACAATGCCGCAGCGAACTTTCCGAACGACTGGACGACCTTTACACTCCGCCGGTGCAGGAGCACTGGGTACCGTTTGGCTGGGTGCGCCGCTGGATGGCCATGCGACCTGCGTGGAGCGCGGCAGCGCTGATTTTGGTTGGTATTGGAGTTGGCGTGCAGGTCACGCCGTGGCTGGCCCTGAACAACGGCGGAGATGGGTCCGGCGACAACAACGGCCAAGCGGTCAACGTGATGGCTGTGCCGCGGCTGACAGATGACGATCTGTCGAAGATGGCGGTGGCGGGAGTCAATTTCGCCCCCGCACCGGATGCCGCGCCGGGAACTTTGCAAGTGCAAGTCCGCACCGAACAGCCGCTGGTGGTTGTGGGAAGTGTGGACGACGCAGACGTTCGCCGCGTGTTGACCTACGTGGTGGCCAACGGTGAACGGTTCGATCCGGGTGTACGGCTGGATTGCCTGGATGCGCTGAAAGCGCGCAGCGACGATGAGCAAGTGCGGCGCGCACTGGTGGCTGCGGCACGCAAAGATCAAAACGCCGCGGTGCGATTGAAAGCGCTGGAAGCGCTACGCGATTCGACAGGGGAAGCGTCGGTGCGGGAGACTTTGCTGGAAGCCTTGCGGCACGATGCGAATCCCGGTGTGCGCGTGGAGGCGGTGAACCTGCTGGTTCGATCGCTCCAGGGCGATTCGCAAGAGCGACCAGGATTCGCGAGCGAATTGCCGGCTACCGAAGTAACTTCGCTTTCGGGTGATTCTTCTGTGGAGCGCATCGTTCGCGCGCTCGAGGATTTGCAGCGGCGCGATCCAAACCGCTATGTTCGACTGCGCAGCGCAGCGGCGTTGCGGCAAATCGGCTCGCGCGATGTGCAATAAGCGGCTAGCGAGCGATCTCCGTCGAGGGCAGGGTAAAATCCCAGAGTCCGAAGTTGAGAAACGCGAAAGTCACAAAAGCGAAGTGCGCCGAAGAAAGATGAACGTTCGATCGATTGACCGGTTTTGGGTTGCCCCCTCCAGGGCCATTGCACGTATTGCGATTGTCTCGACGTTGCTGTGCGGCACGGTGATTTGCGCGCGCGCAATCGCAGAAACCACAATCGCGCTGGCCCCGGGGCCGGTGGAGCCCACGAAGCCCGGAGAGCCTTCCGGAGCACGGGCCGCTGCGGACCGCAACGGATCGATACCAACCAAAGACGGACTCACGCTGCGCCTCACGACCGATCTTGGTTCGGTAAGGATCGTTCCACTGCCGCCAGGAGCTCCGCCGGTGGTGCGCTACACGGTGCATCTTGAGACCGATGCGCGGGCGTCGCTTGCGCAACGTTTGTTCGACCGCTACTCCCTGGCTACGCAGTCTAGTGAAGCGGGTGTCGAGATCAACGGATCGCTGCCGCCGCAGATCGCCAGGTCTTCCGCGGCGGGCGTGCAATTTTGGGTGCAGTTCGAGATCGCGGTTCCCCGCGGATACAGTGTGGAAGTGAAAACCGAAGCCGGCGATATCGAAACGCAGGACATCGGCGGCATCGCGAATCTTTCTACACAAGGCGGAAACATTCGGACAGGACGCATCGGCGTGAATACTGCGCGGGATGCCGGTCCTGGGCATCTCGTAGCGAAACTGGCCACCGAAGGTGGACACATTCAGGTGCTCGATGTTGCGGGCGATCTGAACGCTTTTACCGCCGGCGGACACATCAACGCCGGTAGTATCGCCGGCGACGCGCTACTGCACAGCGGCGGAGGCCACATTCGCGCTGAACAGATCAACGGGCGCGCCGACCTGCAAACCGATGGCGGCAACATTACCGTAGGCCAGGCGGGCAGTCTGGTGAGTGTACGGACCGGCGGAGGCCAGATTGATTTCGGCGAGGTGCGAGGTTCGGTGCGCGCGCAGACCGGCGGCGGCGGGATCCGCATCATGTACGTTTCCGGGCCCATGGAAGTGGAGTCGAGCGCCGGCAGCATTTGTCTCACGCGCGTGGCGGGCACGGTCCGCGCGGCGACTGCTGGCGGGAGCATTCGCGCGTGGATCAATCCCGATGCGCCTTCCTCGGGCGGCACCGTTCATCTGGCGGGCGTGTCGCAACTGACTTCGGGCAATGGCGACATCATCGTGTTTCTACCTCGGAATCTCGCGGCCGACATCGATGCCACCGTCGAGACCGGCGGCGAGCGCCGGATTGAGGCCGACCCTGCATTAGGGCTTACGATGCAGGCATTGCACGGGCCGGGTTCGGTGCACGCGGTAGGCGCGTTGAATGGCGGCGGCGCTCCGTTGAAATTGCGCACAACTTCGGGAACGATTCATCTGCGATTCCTGGACTCGGAAGTTGCGTTGCGGGATTCGCTGATTCGCGATCAAAAGGAACGCCTCAGCGAGCACGGCGTGCAATTGATGGCTACCGGGTTCGACGCCTCGGCGGCATCCCAGGCACAGTCTGGATCGGCGGCGCCTGAGAAGGGCGATTGGCTCGACAGTTGGCTGGACCGGCTGCAAATTGCGTTCATCGGGGGCGTGCGCGAAGACTCCGATGAATTCATGAAACATCTGCTCGTTCAACCGGCGGCGGTTTATCCCGAGATCGCCATGCGCGCGGGGGTGCAGGGGTTCGTGAAGTTGCAGGTGCGAGCGACGCGGGATGGACACGTCGAAGTAGAAAAATTGATTGACGGTGCGCCGAGCCTGGCCGATGCGGCAATCGCTACAGTCAAGCAGTGGCGAGTCAATCCGACGTGGGTGCTTTCCAAGCGAGGCGATGTCATCTCTACGGTAACGTTTAATTTTATCTTGCATTAAAGCGAGCAGGTGCGCTGGCGCGACACACGCGCGAGTTTAAGTTCGGGTCCTTGGGTCTTCGGATCAATCGGAATGCGTCATCGAAGGGGGAACTGTTATGGCTCGCCGCGCTTTGGGTATCGCTGCATTTCTAACGCTGGTCCTGGCAACGGCTTCGGCCGTACCGTGCTTTGCCATCAGCAAAGAGTTCAATCAGACGTATCCGCTGCAGCCGGGTGGCTCATTCGAGCTGCAGAACGTGAATGGCACCGTGGACGTGCAGACCTGGGATCGCGATGAAGTCGAGGTGCACGCGGTAAAAACGGCGAAGCACCAGGAGTCGGATCTCGCGCTGGTGTCCATTGATGTCGATGCCAAACCCGACGCGGTGTCGGTCACCACGCGCTATCCGCAGAACGAAGGCGTCGAAGTGGCCGTCGAGTATACCGTGCACGTTCCACGTTGCGCGCACGTTGAGCATCTCGGTACCGTCAACGGGACGCTACGCGTTGCCGGTGTCGAGGCCGTGGAAGACCTGCGCACGGTCAACGGAAACATCGAGGTCTTTGAAGGCGGCGGCGCTGTCCACGCGCATACCACGAACGGGAACATCCACCTGGAGCTTCTGCGCATTCAGGATAAGAATGGAGCCATGGCGGAGACGACCAATGGCTCCGTGCTGCTGGCCGTTCCGGCAAGCATTCAGGCAGATCTCGAAGCACGGTGCTTGAACGGCAGTTTTTACTCAGAACTGCCGCTGGCATTGCTGAGTACGCAACGTCCCCGTGAAACGCGCGGAAGACTGGGCAAAGGTGGAGTACCGATACACCTGAACACCATCAACGGTGGAATCCGAGTTGTCGCCCTACGGTCGACGGTTTAGCGTCCGCTGCGTCTAAGGAGAAATAGGAGGGCAACGGCGATGAAGAAAAATGTGTGGATCGGTGCGGCCGGCCTTGCGGCGCTGGCTCCCGTGTTGATGGCACTTCCCGGGCGCTCATCGGCTGGACAACAAGAGATGCCTGAGCCGGCGATCGTGAGTCTACAAAGAGTGCGGGTGCAAGAACCCGACAATGTCACGGTATTCATCGGCGAAGAAGGCCCGAGCTGGCTGGGTGTCGAGGCGCGTGAGGTTACTCCGGAAAATGTGAAAGAATTCAAGCTGCCCGCTGAGCGCGGTGTCGTCGTAGGCCATGTTTCGCCGGACAGTTCCGCGTCTAAGGCTGGACTGAAAGACACCGACGTGATTACCGAGGTCGATGGCCAGCGTGTAGAGGGAGCGGCGCAATTTCGCCGCATGATTCGCGAGATTCCGGCTGGCCGCAGCGTTCAGCTTACCGTTTGGCGCGATGGACACACGCAAACGATTAGCGCGACCCTCGGAAAAGCCGAGGAAAATCATCGCGCCTTGATGAATGCAGCGCCTGGCGCATTTGCATTTCGCATGCCTGAAGTGGAAATTCCAGAAATGCCGGACGTGGAGGTTCAGCCGCTGCCGGGAATGCCGAACATGGATTGGGACAACGGCATGATGGTCTTGCCGATGAGCCGTCCGCGCCTCGGAATCGATGCGGAGGATATCGGCGGACAGCTTGGCAGCTTTTTCGGCGTACCGGACGGTGAAGGCGTGCTGGTGCGCAGCGTAAATGCCGGCTCCGCCGCGGAAAAGGCGGGCTTGAAAGCGGGCGACGTTATCACCAAGTTCAACGATGATCGCATCAGGTCGCTGGGCGATTTGCGCGAGAAGCTGGCGGCAAAGAATGACGACAAACCCGCAAAGCTCGGCGTGCTGCGGAACAAGAACGAAGTTACGTTGACGGTGGACTTGCCGGCAGCGGCGCAGAAAGTGAAGCGCAGGAGCGCACGCAGCACAAACATTTAGTTGCGGACATTGCGTGCCTTTAGCGCTTCTCTCTGAAAACTCGAAAACCGACGATGCCTCAATAGCGGGGCGGGCGCAGTCGATTGCGTTCGCCCCGCTATGATTTTCCGTCTCGTCCGTATTTGCGTGCCAAGCGGAAGGGCCGGCTGATCGCATCCAGCATCCGCGGCCGTTTTTCCTCGGCGCCCGCCACCCAATCCTCTTCCGTCGGAGAAAGCGAAAGCCTTAGCAAATAGGCCAGGCCGGGCAGAAAGCCGCCACGCATCCGGATGCGGAACCTCGCGCGTCCCAATAATCCGAACGGTTCGGCGTCGACTACCGGAAGGCGGCCGGCGATTTGCTTGGCAACGCTTTCGGCAGCCGCATCCGAGCGAAGCTCATCGGCAACCTGAATGGGCAAATTCGCGCTAAGCACATCCGTCGCAAGAAGCAGCCCTATGTGCAGCATGCGTTCTGCTTGGACTTCACGAGCCGCCGACGTCGCGCGGTCCCAATCGATGGCTTGCTTCGACACCAGCGCAGAAACATCCGCGATCCACATCAACCGCTCCCAGAAATGTTTGGCGCCATGAATGCATATCAGAATCAGCTCGTCTTCGGTGGACAGCGCCGGAACATCACGACCGTCGAAGGGCACTCGAGCTTGCCGCTCAAATAGTTTCTCGACCGATAAAGACTTCGGGTGATAGCGGAACGTGCGCTCGGTATGAAACTCGACAAGAAGTTTCGTGCCGCTCTGCAGAAAAACGTATTCACCAGGAACCTTCTTCGCTTCAATAGCCTTCAGCGGCACTTCGGGCTCGTAGTCCAGCGCAATCATCGCTTTGGTCGCACGCAGGACGTCGTCGTCGCGGACTACGAGGTCGAGATCGGTGTATTGCCGAAGTCCGGGATCTCCATAACATCGCGCCGAAAGCACCGGCCCCTTGGTAAGCAAAACCTCGATGCCCAACGCTGCAAAACGATCGAGCACGCGGAACAGTTCCGCCGTCAAACTCAGCGTGAACAGCGTTTGCGCACGCGCGGCATCACGCAGTTGCCCCCGAATTTCGGACGGCACGGTGGCTTGGTCCAACTCGCCCAGTCGTTTTGCTAGTAGCGGGAGAACGCCCTGCTCTTCCGCGAGCATCAGCAAGCGAGACCAATCCAAAGGCTTGCGAAAGAGCTCGTTCAGGCCGCTGTTCACGATATTCGGGCTTGCGCACTCCAACAGCGCCCGCCATTCGGCAGAAAGCGCAGTGCCCTGATTTGCCGCAGCCTTCAGGAAAAAATCTCCATAGCGACCCCAACGAAGCATACGCGAGCCGTTCACTGCGCACTAGTGGTTGAGGACGAATCAAGGTGGCAAGCGTAAGTCTCGAGCTCGAGCGAATCGGACCCCGGAAATCAACACCTTCTGCGAGCTTTCCGTTTATTTCCGGGACCAGAGCGGAAACGCCGCGTCAAAAGCGGCATATTGAGTGCGCGGCTCTTCCACTTCGTTTAGTGCCCTGCCGTCGAACTCCACCCACGCGTGCGCTTCCAATCGACCTGCGTTCTTTCGCGTCCCGATGCGCACGCTCGACGCCAGGCCCTGGCGTCCAAGGAACCACCACAGAGCAAGCGACCTCTCCAAGCAGGTGGATGGCACGATACCGTATCGAGCGGCGGCACTGACCACGCAAGCTGTTCGCGCAACATCCTTGACCGCGCGCTCACCGGGCGGGTGCGGCTCAGCACTCGCATCCGGGAGGAAATAGCGCAGCATGTTCTGCGTTCTGCGAAGTCCGCACACGCGTAAGCCGACCGCAACCACCAGCAAAAGCACGGAACCGCGCAAAAACAGACTCCGCGCGTCGCGGTCCAACCTTCTAAATCGTTGCAGGAGTTTCAGCATCTGCGGAAACAATCTCGAGCAGGCCATTGTCGACCAACCGGCCCAGGAATTCGTCAAGATTTGATCGCAACAATTCCGGAGCAACGTCGTATTCGTCGAGAAGCTGATCGAACGCCGTGCCGATCGCGGGCGCTGCCGTCAGGACCTGCCACATTCGCGTACCGATCTGGTCCAGGCCGATATACCGCTCCGTTGCCAGGTTCAGAAAAACTGCTTCGTTGTCGAGGACCCGTACCATGACATGCGCGGGCACCGCGACGCGATCTGTAAACGCCACCATCCCTGGATCTCCTTCAAGGCGTCCAATGGTACAGCGTTGTAATTCGCGGGGCCTTTCAACCATATCATCGCGCCCCGAAATTCTAAAGGCGATTGGATGCGCCACCGTACCCTCCCGGGGTGCCCGCGAGTCCTCGCCATGGCATCACCGCATTTGTCTTCACACCGAAGACACGCTATAAATTCTTGCGTGTCTCAACCCGCGATCGCCATCGACTCGCTCGAAAAATCTTTTCCGCCGACGCGCAGCGGCTGGCGCACGTACCTGCAACCATTTGAAAAACCGACAGCGGTGGCTCTTTCCGGCGTTTCTTTCTTGGTGCGCGAAGGTGAGGCGCTCGCGCTGCTGGGCGCGAATGGTGCCGGCAAATCGACGCTCCTGCGGATATTGGCCACCCTTTTGCTCCCGACGCGCGGCGCTGCTCGCGTAGCGGGATATGATGCCGTTCGCGAGCCGCGGGAGGTTCGGCGCAGGCTCGGATACCACGCGGGAACCGATCACGGTTTTTATCCCCGGCTGACCGGCCGGGAAAATCTGCAATTTTTCGGCCGCCTGAATCATCTGTCCGCCGGCGCTGCAAAACAACGTATTGCGCGACTCGCGGAGCAATTTCGCCTCGATGAAGCGCTCGATCGCCAGGTGCGCACGCTATCTTCGGGCACGGTCCAGCGCCTGAGCCTCGCACGCACCCTGGTTCATCAGCCGCGCGTTCTCTTGCTCGACGAACCAACCAGGAGTCTGGACGCCATCGCCGCAATGGAGTTCCGGCGCTTTTTGAAAAAAGAAATCGTGCAAGCCGCCGGGACTTCTCTCCTCTTTGCGTCTCACACGCTGCCCGAAGTCGAGTTGCTTGCCGATCGCGTCGCGGTTATCGACCGCGGACGTTTGCTCGGCTGCGACACGCCGGCCGCGCTGAAGCAGCGCACCGACTCGACCACCCTCGAGGAAATGTTTCTTAAACTAACGGGACGCAGCGCCGCGCATATCCATGAAGGTCCGCACGAATGATGCGCACCGCCCGCGATCTCTGGCTCTTCTTCTGGCGCGACCTGACTATCGCGCGCACCTATCGCGCACCGTTTATTCTGGAAGCGATCGAGGCTCTGTTCGGCGCGGCGATGTTTTACTACATGTCGCGATTCGTCGACAGCCCTCAACTCCGAAATTCCCTGCCGCAAGGCACCAGCTATTTCGCATTCGCCCTGGTTGGCTGGATATTCTTCGAGTACCTGCACACCGCAATCGATACCTTCGATCAGAGTATTCAGGAAGCGCGCGACAGCGGCACCTTGGAGCAGTTGCTGATCACGCAAACATCATTGCCGGTAATGCTCGCGGGCTCGGCGCTTTATCCTTTTCTGGCTGCGCTGTTGCGCGTCGGCGTCTATGTGGCCTGGGGTACGGCGCTCTTTGGTTTTCCATTGCGCGGCGCGAACTGGATCGCGGTCTGTGTGGTCTTGCTTGCTACTTTGCTCGCATTCTCGGGTCTGGGCATTCTTTCCGCGAGCTACGTGCTGCTGTTCAAGCGTGGAAATCCGGCGAAGTGGCTGCTGCTCTCATTCTCCAACGTAGCGGGCGGCATGCTCTTCCCGACCAGTATCTTGCCGGATTGGCTGCAGTTTGCGGCACGCCTCAATCCGGTCACGTATGCCCTCAATGGGATGCGCGCGGCGCTGCTCTCCGGCGCGAGTCTGGCCGTTGTATGGCGGTCCGTGGCGGCGTTGTTTCTGATGGCCGCGATACTCCTGCCCGCTTCCATTGCCGTTTTTTCCCGGAGCCTGCGGCGCACCAAAACAACCGGCACGCTCACGCACAGTTAAAACGAGAATCGGCGCCCATTCCAAGCGTCAGGCGTCGGTTTCTTTCTTGGAGCGACCCCGCACAAGAAAAACCGGCCCTTCGCAGAGCCGATCCCAAAAGACTCTACCTGACCGGCGTTAGGACTTCTTTTTCTTCAGCTTGGTGTCGATGCCGGGAGCGATCTGCGCCAACGCTTCAAGTCCCTGCTTGGCCTGTTGCCCGTAGGTACCATTGGGGTCGAGATCCACAGCCTTCTGGTAAGCCTCCACGGTCCCCGGCTGGACGACGACTTCCATCTTGTCGCCTACCTTTTTGTATTCCATTGCGCCGACCAGGGAAGCGCCCAGCAGGTACCAAGCCTGCGCGCTCTTCGGATCGAGTTCCGTAGCCTTCTTCAGCGGCTCAACCGCTTCTTTCATCTTTCCCACGTTGTACATGGTGATCCCGGCATTCCGGTACGCCTGCGCGGCATTGGCCGGATCGAGCTCCGCGCTCTTTGCATACGCGGCCATGGCCTCATCGATCTTGCCGGCCCGCCCCAGGATCCCGCCTAAATTGTTGTAATAGGCGGCCGAAGGCTTCAGTGCCACCGCTTGTTTGTAAGCGTTCGCTGCATCGTCGGCACGTCCCGCCGTGTCATAGGCGTCGCCGAGTCGCGCCCAGATCAAGTTGAGATTGGCATCCTTTTCGGGAGCCGCCGCTTTCGCGGCTTCCAATTCCGTTACTGCTTTTCCAGACAGATCTGTGACCTGCGCCTTCAGCGCATCACGCTGGTCGGCAGGGGCTTTCGCCATATCTGCTTTTGCCTGAGTCGCTTGCCCCAGAGCGGCAACCCCCGCCTCGAAATGCTGCTTCATACCTTGGAACTTCTGTTTCTCTTCTTCCTGTTTCTTTTGTGCCTCTATGGCCGCGGCGCCCTGTTTGGACATAACGTCTTTAAAGTTCACGTTGACTTTCGGCGTCTCGCCGCTGCTGCCGACATGAACTTGCGCGAATTCGTACGGCTTGTTGGGAGCGGGGAGTTCGACCGTGACGCTATAAACCCCCGGGCGCAGACCATGAAACGAATAGTTTCCGTCTTTGTCGGTCTTGGTCGTGACCTTGACGCCCTGATCGCTCACTGCGTCGATCGTCATGTCGGCCCATGGCTTGCCGGCGATGTCCAGGACGTTGCCGCTGAGTGCACCCTCCTGTGCAGCGGCGCGGGGCGCAACCGTGCAAAGTAGCGCGCCGACCAGCAAAGCAACGCACAACCATGATTTATTCCCGTGCGAACGTAGCGCGGTCAATCGCCAAGCTGTCCACTGACGACGTGACCGTGAAGCGCTCAACTTTGATAGCTTCATGCTCGATTCTCCTTTTGTCACCGGAAGGCTCCTACCCGAAGTCCCCCCGGGGCGCCATGCGCCCTATTATCTCTAATTTACTGCGGATTCCAAGCGCAACGCCCTCAAGAAGCCGCAACCGCCCCTCGGTATGGTATGGGATCAGCCGCGCCAGCCTCGGCAAACGCGCGGAGCCTCAACAAGCAACTGTCGCAGGCGCCGCACGCCACATCTTCGCTCTGATAGCACGACCAGGTTAGATGCAATGGCGCGCCCAGTTCCACGCCGCGCTGGATGATTTCACTTTTCTTCAGGGTGATCACCGGCGTCATGATTTCGATTTCCGTCTCTGGTCGCGTCCCCTCGCGGATTACGTTTTGAAAGGCGCGATAGTACTCTGGCCGGCAATCGGGATAGCCGGAGCTGTCTTCGGCCACCGCGCCGATGTAAATCGCGCCCGCTCCGATCGCTTCGGCCCAGCTCACCGCCACGGAAAGAAAATGCGCATTGCGAAATGGCACGTAGGTGACCGGAATGCTGCGCTCATGCGTCGCGGTCGCGTGGAGCTGATTTTCGGGAACGCCGATGTTCTTGTCCGTCAGCGCCGAACCGCCGATCGCACGGAAGTGATCGAGCTGCACGACGAGGCGGTGCGGCATGCCGTAATAGTCAGCGATCTCCGTGAAAGCCCGCCGCTCCCGATCTTGCGTAAGCTGCCCGTATCCGGCGTGGAGCAACGCGATGTTTGCGGCGCCGTGATGTTCGCGCGCGATGGCGGCGCTGACGCAGGAGTCCATTCCGCCGCTTAGGAGCACCACCGCTTTTCGTAAATCGGTCATTTTTATTTTCGAGCGTTATTGTTCGTGCGGTCAGTATCCAGTCGCCCTGGGATTGTTCGTTAGACGCCCTTGGTCGCCGGGTGCCAGACAAATTTGTGCATTTGCAACCCAAGCCGCACAGGCAACCCGTCGACGAGAATCCACTCAACCAACTGCCGCGGCTCCAGCCCTTGCCACTTTCCTTCGGGGTCGTCGAACACCGGTGAAAACAGGACCTGGCGAACGCGGCTTGCCAGCCCATATTTCGCGGTAAATTCGCGGGCGAATTCATAGTCGCGCCGCGTGGAGATAACAAATTTCACTTCGTCGCCGGGACTTAGCGCTTCCAGGTTGCGCACCTCGAAGGTGTCTGCTTCTCCAGAGTCCGGGCACTTCACGTCGACGATCTTGATCACTTCTTTGGGCAACCTGCCGATGTACCGTTCGCCGCTGGTTTCGATCATAACGATGTAACCATCTGCCAGCAGGATTTTTGCAAGAGCATAAATCTCTTCTTGCAGTAGCGGTTCACCGCCGGTCAGCTCCACCAACGGCACGGCAGCCGTGGACGCATGCCGCCCGTCTCCGCGGGCAGCCAACTCGTCCACGCGCGCGCAGACTTCGTCAACGGTCATCTTCTTCCCACCGTGAAACGCGTAGGCGGTATCGCACCATGTGCACCGAAGATTGCACCCCGTGAGCCGCACAAAAATACACGGAAGGCCGGCGCGCGTTCCTTCTCCCTGAATCGACTTGAATATTTCGGTGATGAACATGCCCTGCGCTCTTAGTTTTTATTGTCGGCCGGACTTTGCGCGCGCGGTCCTTCGGGCCAGCCACCAGATGGCCACGAAGAATACCGTCACGGCAATGACCAGGCGCGCGTATCCGGGCGCTAGTCCTACGGACCGAAAAACCAGGATGTACCCCAGCGCTACCAGCAGGACCAGGATCATAACGATATAAATAGCTCGATTCATGCGTTTCCTGCTATCCGCCAGGGCGGTACTGCGCGCTGGCGGTATCTGTTTCCCACACAATCGTATCGGTCACTCGGGCTCCGGCGGGCAAACCCGCCAACTGCCGGGTCACCTCATCGTAAAAATACTTTGCCATGTTTTCCGCCGAGGGATTCACGGTGCGGAACGGCTCAAGATCGTTTATGAACTGGTGGTCCAGCCCCCCGATAATGTCGCGCAACACGCGCTTGAGCTCGGTAAAATCGCAAAGCAGACCGATCGAATCAAGCTGTGGCCCCGCAAGCGTAACGCGCACCCGGTAGTTATGGCCATGAACATTCTCGCACTTGCCACGGTAACCCCGCAGCGCGTGTCCCGCCGAAAAAGTCTCTTCCACACTGACTTGAAACATTTCTGTTCGATGACCCCTGAACTCGTATCGGCTTAGATGTAACGCCTACGAAGACTTAAACGCAACGCGGCGCTAAACTGCTGCAGCCTGCTTTTTCCCGAGGAACCGCTCCACATCCCGCAAGTCATGCGTCTTCGCGTACTGCGGAAGCGAATCCAAGAAAATTTTACCATAGGGCATCCGTTCGATCCGGCTATCGAGCAATGCCAGTACCCCGCGATCGGTTTTTGATCGGATCAATCGCCCGAAACCCTGCTTTAGCGCCAGCACCGCCTGGGGCACCTGAAATTCCGCGAACGCGTTGCGCCCTTCTTCCTGCAAGGCACTCACCCGCGCGGCAACGATGGGGTCGCTGGGCACCGCAAACGGCAAGCGATCGACGATCACACAGGATAGTTGGTCACCCGGAACGTCCACGCCTTGCCAGAAGCTGGAGGTCGCGAATAGCACCGCACCCGGAGTGTTCTTGAAACGTTCCAGCAATGCCGATCGTGGCGCTGTGCCCTGCAACAACAACGGGAATCCTACTCGGTTTCTAACCCGTTCGAACAAATCCTTCATCTGTGAGTAGCTGGTGAACAAGCAGAACGCGCGCCCCTGGCTAAGTTCCAGCAATTTCACAATTTCGTCCGCCGCGGCTGGGGCAAATCCCGGATTGCGCACATCCGGGATCGATCGCGGCGTATACAGCAGCGCCTGCTCCGCCCAATCGAATTCCGGCGGTAGCGCGCGCTCTTTTGTATGGTCGAGCCCCACCCGCTGCCGAATGTACTCGAAGCGCCCCGCGATAGTAAGCGTCGCCGACGTCAGCACCACCGTGTCGAACTTTTCAAACAGGCGCTCGCGCAGGATCTGGCTGACGTCGATCGGCGTAGCCGCGAGAAACACGCCTTTGTTCCGCCGCTCGTACCAATAGACGAAATTGCGTTCGTTCGATTCGAACAAGAACGCCAGCTCCTGGCGCAGCTCAAAACTCCGCCGCGCAATGCGCGTGAGTTCCTCGGGCTTCGGCGTCAATGCGGCGAATTCGGTTTCAAGCCCCTTCAACGCTGTTGCCAATGCATCGTACGCTTCGCGGTGCTGCTCGAGAAATGCCTCGCGTTCGCTGCGCGAGAAAGTAAATCGCCCGTCGCGCGCGGGGAAGCTGTCGAAAAACGCGCGGCCCCGTTCGCGGATTCGTTGTGTTCGGCGCAGTAAGGCTGCCGAACCCAACCGCAGCAGGCGCATCGTTTGATCCGCGTCCCGCGCGAGTTCTTCAAACCGGTAATTCGAAATCTGCCGTCCGAAGTAGTCGCTGGCGACGTCTTCCATCTCGTGCGCCTCATCGAACACAACGGCTGAGTATTCGGGCAAGATGCTCCCGAAATCGTCCTGCTTGAGGGCCAGATCCGCAAAAAAAAGATGGTGATTCACGATGATCAGGTCGGCGTCCTTCGCCCGCTGGTGCATCGCGGTGACGAAGCACTGGTTGAACTCCGGGCATTTCTGACCGGAGCAGGTATCGCGCCGCGCATCGAGCCGCGTCCACAGATCGGAATCATCCGGCAAAAATGTCAGCTCCGCGCGATCGCCGGTCTCGGTCAACTTCGCCCAGTTTCCGATCTGCCGGAATGCGTCGATCTCTTCCAATCCTTTCAGCAAGGGCTGATCGGCCATCTGGTGCGCCTTGACTCGGCACAGGAAATTCGATCGCCCCTTCATCACCGCCACCTTCAACTCCGGCGCAAAGTGCTTCTGCAAAAATGGAATATCTTTCTGGTAGAGCTGTTCTTGCAGCGATTTGGTAGCAGTCGAAATCACCACCCGCCGCCCGCTGCAAATCGCCGGCAGCAGATACGCCAACGTCTTCCCGGTCCCGGTGCCCGCTTCAACGACGGCATGGTGCTTCGAATCGAACGCATCATGCACCAACTCCGCCATTTCCAGCTGAGCAGCGCGATGCTCGTACCCGCCGATCATGCAGCGCTCGAGCAACCCGCCCGGACCAAACACTTCCTCCATCGCCGGCGCCCGAGACTTCTCGCGCGCAGCAGCACCCGCATTCTGCGTTCGAGTCAGTTCCCCGCGCCTCGGCAAATCTTCTTCCAACGGAACATACACGCGCTCCGCCGGAACACATTTCGCGAGCGTGGTGGTTCCCTCTCGCCGTCTGGATGTATCCGCTACTCGTTTGGGCAAAATGGGTTCCCGCGTCCCGCATATGGGAGCGGGTCCGCCTTTGCTAACGATAGCACACGGCCGGGGCGTCCCATGTCCCCGGATCTGCCGTCGGCTTGGCAGTAAAAGTTTGAGCAATATGCCCTCCGGTTCTCGCGAGGTTGCGCCCAACAACGGGTACAGTCAAATGCGGGACTCTGCGCGGGTTCGTCCTCGGGATGTCGCGCCTTGGGAGTCCACGAAGTGGGGGGATTCCAATGAAACGTGCTCTGTTGGCACTCTGTGTGGTGAGCTTCGCGACACTTTCCGTCACCGCGGCCCGGCACCAACTGTTTCGCGCAACAACTCCTGCACCTTTTTACTCTCAACCAGAAAGGCCCGCCCCTTCCCGCGGTGAAGTACTCACGGCGTACGGCAAATTGCCGCTGAATTTCGAAGCCAACCAGGGTCAGACCGACGCGCGCGTACGATTTCTCGCGCACGGCAGTGGTTACACCGTTTTCCTCACCGGCGATGCCGCCACACTACTGCTGCAAGCACCGTGCGCTGAGAATGCGATTTCGTTGTCTGGGCGATCGGGTCTTGCAAGCAATTCCAAATCCTCAAGATGCCCCGCCGCAGCCGTTCGGCTAGCTTTGGCCGGCGCCAGTCCTCATGTCGAAATCGAAGCGCTGGACGCGCAGTCCGGCGCAAGCAACTACTTGACCGGCAACGATCCTTCCAAATGGGTCCGGGGCGTTCCGCACTTCGCTCGCATAAAGTACAACGGCGTCTATCCGGGCGTAGACCTGGTCTACTACGGCAACCAGGGACGCCTTGAATCAGACTACGTGCTCGCTCCGGGCGCCGCCCCCAGCCAGATCGGTATCCGCATCCAAGGCGCCGACCAATTCAAATTGGACTCGCAGGGCAACGCATTACTCTCGACGGCGGCTGGCGACGTTACGCTGCATCGTCCGCGGGCGTATCAGCGCATCGCTGGCGGCCAGCTGGAAATCGCGGCGAATTACGTGCAGCGCGGTCGCCGCGTCATCGGCATTGAGGTCGCTCCCTACGACGCCAGCCAGCCGCTTATCATCGATCCTGTCCTGAGCTATTCGACCTATCTCGGTGGAACCACGAATCAGGTATTGGCCGGAATTGCCTCCGATTCCAACGGCTTCGCCTATGTAACGGGATTCACAAGTTCCGCGGACTTTCCGACCACTACCGGCGCTTTGCAAACGAAATTGAGTAATACCTCCAGCAACGCGTTGGTCGTCAAACTCAAACAGGATGGCACCGGGCTCGTCTACTCCACACTTCTGGGAGGCACCGGCGTGACCGGAGATTCCGCACGCGCCATTGCCGTGGACGCCGCGGGAGATGCTTACATCGTCGGATTCACGTCGTCCAGCGACTTCCCCGTCAAGGCCAATGCCTATCAACCTGTCAACAAAGGAGGAGGTGGCTTCTTTTCCAAGCTGGATCCCACCGGCTCCACTCTGATCTATTCCACGTATCTCACTGGCAGCGGTACCGACCTGCTTAACGCCATTGCCATCGACGCGAACGGCAACGCGTACATCACCGGATCAACGACCTCCACCGATTTTCCGGTGGTGATCGCCACGGCGCTCCAAAACACCAACAAAGTAACCGGGAACTCCGCGACCGCTTTTCTCTCGCGCATCGACCCCAAGCAAAGCGGCACCAATTCGCTGATTTATTCCACCTATCTGGGCGGATCCAAGGGAGAATCTGGACAGGGCGTAGCCGTCGATTCGGCGTTTCATGCCTATGTCGTTGGTTCCACCTCCTCGACCGACTTCCCGCAGCCGACGACGCCGAATGGCTACCAACAGTCCTTGAGAAATCCCAGCGGTAATATTTTCCTGGCGGATATCGACACAACCCAGCCTGCACTCCTTTTGTATTCCACCTATCTCGGCGGAACCGGCAACGGAGGCAGCACCCCGGGCGAAGTAGGAACCGCGATCGCCGTCACTTCCAGTCCTGGATTGGCCTACATCACAGGCTACACATCCTCGACGAGCTTCCCCACCGTCAATCCACTCAGCACCACGAGCAACGCGCCACTGCAAAAGGCCATCATCGCGAAGATCGATACCACAAAAATCGGCGTATCCTCGCTGCTTTTCTCCACTTATTTCGGCGGCACCGTCGCTACTTTGGGTTCCACGCAGCCAGGTGCGGATCTGGGCTTAGGGATTGCTATCGACACCCCGGGGAATATTTATGTCGCGGGAACGACCAAGAGTGCCGATTTCCCAGTTACGCCGGGAGCGCCGCAACCCACCAGGGTCGGTACTCAGAACGCTTTCCTGTCGGAATTGAACCCCTCCGGCAGTACCGTTCTATTCTCCACCTATCTGGGCGGAACCACCGATGTGGCTGCCTCAGTGGCTCTGGACACCGCTACACCCGCCAACGCCTACATCGCAGGAGCTACGGCCGGGAACTTTCCGACCACGCTGGGCGCCTTCCAGATCACCGACGCGGTCGCCGCCAATACCAATAATAATACGGACGGCTTTGTGTCCAAGATTTCGCCGGGCGCGGTCGCTGGTGTCTTTGCCTCTCCTGCATTCGTGTCCTTCACCAACCAGGTCGTGCACACGCCGAGCACCGCGCAAACCGTTACCCTCTACAACAATTCAGGGACCACGCTGAGCGGCATCACCGTCTCGTTCACCGGCGCCAACGCGGGCGATTTTACGCAGGGAACTTCCACCTGCACAACGACACTGGCTACGAATTCTAACTGCACCATCGGCATAATCTTCACCCCCTCGACAAACTCGACGGAAACCGCGGCTCTGAGCATCGCCGACAGCGCCTCCGGCAGCCCGCAGATCGTCTCGCTCGTAGGTAGTGTCTCCGTGGCCCCGACCGCCGTGTTCCTGGCGCCGACAACCGTTGCGTTTGGCAACCAGACCATCAACACCACTAGCCCCGGGCAAACCGTCACCCTCACCAACAACAGCGCCGCCACGGCAACCTCCATTTCCGTCACCATCGGAGGCGTATCATCCGCGTTGTTCGCACAAACCAACAACTGCGGCAGCACGCTGGCGGTCGGAGCCAACTGCACCATCAGCGTCACATTCCGTCCAACGACTGCGGGAGCCGCCACCGCCACATTGAGCGTATCTGACAGCGACGCCGGCAGCCCGCAAACCGCCGTTCTCACCGGCACAGGTACCACCGGTAATCCCGATTTCGGCATCACCGTAATGCCAACGACTGCCAGCGTGGCCGCCGGTAGCACCGCCAGCTTCACGGTCACCGTCACTGGACTCAACGGCTTCACGACCCCGGTCGCATTGACCTGCGCGGGCGCTCCGGTTGACTCCACTTGCACGCTGACACCTTCCACCGTGGCGCCCACAGCAACGGGTGCGATGTCCGCCGGGGCCGTCGTGACCACCATGCGCACCATGGCTCCTCCAACGGGTGGCTTGTTCGGCGGGCCGCACGATCCGACCGTTTTTTGGCTCCTATCGTTTACCGGGCTCCTGCTGACAGTTTGGCTCCTGGCGCGACGTCAACCCGCCAAGAAGCTCGCCTGGGCCTTCGCCTTGCTCTTGTTAGCCTCTCAGACCGGCTGCAGTGGCTTGCCTCATCACGGCACGCCCGCGGGAATCTATACGCTGACCATCACCGGCACGGCCGGAAGCCTGACCCACCAGGTAACCGTCTCACTCACAGTGACCTAGTCCTTGCACCAGGCTGCCCGGTGCCACAGGCTCCGCGAGCGGGTGCGGGCGAGTGGAAATGAGAAATGGGCCAGTCCGCATTATTCGGACCGGCCCATTCCCTTCCAATCGAGTTTTAAGACCTCTGCGCCTTCAGGCGGGCACTGCGCCACCAACGGTCGTATTCGGGTGCAGTGGCGTTGGCACGCTCGGCGCACCAGGCAACCCCGCCGAAATCGCCGGCTGGAATCGCCGATACAACGCCAACGAAATCGCGCCCGTGCCCCACAACATCACTCCGAATTTCACCCAGCCTCCAACGTGCGGCACCGTTGTACACAACCTCACGATCACCACTCCCACCGCCATCCGCCCAATCAGCGGCCACGTCTCCCGGGTGCGCCCCAGCAACCATTGCCCGACCAGCGCTCCCACAATAATCTGGGCGTAGTACAGCGTCGCGTACCAAAGAAAAAACGTCGAAATCCCGATGAATAATCCCACCACCGTCGCGCATGCGATCGCGGCCGCGATAGGCACACCGAAAAATACCAGAACACCGAGCCCGAAAGACGCGCCATAGTGCTCCACATTGACCACCGCCTCTTTGGAAAAGCTCGGCATCACCTGGAACAACACCAGCCCAAACAGCACAAAAGCCGCTGCCCAAATCACCTGCCAAACGTAATAACCACCCTCTTCATATTTCGGCTTGTGCACCGTCTTGTGGAAGTCCACCGGTGCGGCTAGCTTGGCGTCCGCCGCAACATCCGGTGCATTCTCGCCTTCGAAATGAATCGGCCCGCCAACCTTGGCGGACCCATTGATTCTCAGCGCTTCACACTTGGCATCGATCTTGCCATCCACCGTGCCCGAAATCGTCCCATGCTGCGCGAAAAAAAGCAGGTTGCGCCCCACCTGTCCGTCTAGGTTGAAACTCTGCGCAAACGCCGTCAGGCTTCCGCCAATCTTCCCCGATGGATCGAGATTGAGAATTTCCTGGAAGGCCAGTACGTTGCGCGTGACGTTCCCAGTGACCGTCAGATTGTTCGTGAACGATCGGACGTTTCCGTCCACATCGCCGGTCACGCGCAGCGATTGCGCGAATGCGATGACGTCTCCTTTGACGTGTCCACCTATGTTTGCATCTTGAGTGAACAGATAGACGTCGCCATCCACGGTGCCGTCAATCCGTGTGTGGTGGCTGAAAATGAAGATGTCGCCCTTAATCGTTTCCCCAGAGCGCACTTCCGTGGTGTCGCCTTTGCGCACATCCTGCGCCGACGCCGCCGGACTCATCAGCAGCGCTCCCACCGCGCAGAACCCCGTCAGCACCAGCGCAAGCGCAGACCCGCGCCGCAACCGTCGCCGGAAGAATGCCAGGCCGAAGCCACCCAGTGTGAGCATCGCCACCACCTCCAGCAGAGTGATCACCGATTGCCACCCTTTCCAAAACGCACCTTGAAAAATCAGCAGATTCAGCAAACTCGTGCTCCCAAATCCCGCTTGCGCCAATTGTTGTTCCCAAGGCTCGATGTAGCCCGTATAGAGCGCGTACACTCCAGTCGCCGCCAGCCCGAACGCTACTCCCCAGATCCATTGCATCGACCGGCGTGTCCGCTCCTGAAACTGTGCCAGCCGCGACGGCAGCGCCTCGTCTTCCTCGAGCATCGCCCGCGTCAGCAGCCGCGATTCGCGCTCCATCGCGCGCAGCAGGGTCCGGCACTGGTTGCAGTCCTGCGTATGCGCCGATACTTCCTGCGCCCGCACGCGGTCCAGTTGCCGCTCGATATAGAGCAGGCATGCCATTTCGTCAAGATGCTTCGTCGGCAAATCCCCCGACGCCGGGTCACCCAGCGGATTGTCCATATCGCTCACAAAGCTCCTCCCGCAGCCAGCGCTCCTCGTTCTCCGAGCGCTTGCCGCAGTTCATGCCGCGCGCGCAGCAGCACCACGCCTACGAAGGCGCGCCGCACACCCAGCGCATCGGCAATTTCGTCGTAACTCATGTCGGAGTAGTAGCGCATCACTAGCGCCATGCGTGCCCGCGCCCCCAGCTTCCCGAGCGCCCGCCGCACCTCATCGTTGGTGCTCTGCTCAATCATTCGATCCAGCTGGTTGGGGTCCGGATGCTCCAGCGGCACATCCGCCACATCGTCGGTCTCTTTGTCTTGCCGGATCCTGCGCCGCCGCAGCAGGTCCCAGCAATGATTGGCGGCCACTTTATAAAGCCAGGCGCTGAACGATCGAGTTTCGTCGTATTGGCTCAGTTTATCTCGCAGCTTCATGAAGATTTCCATGGTGGCGTCTTCGGCGTCTTCCCGAGTCGGCAGCGCCCTCCGGCAAAACCGAAACATCGCGGGCGCGTACTCCCGATAAAGGTCGCCCCAGGCGTCGGCATCCCCTGCCCGCGCCCGTGCGATAGCCTCGGTCGGTTCCGTCTTCCCCGGCGCGCTCATCCGATCTGGTCTCGGCGCATCCATAGACTAGTACGCAGCGGAGCGTGAAAAACTTACACAAGCCCAAGCAGCCGCGCCAAACGTCCAATTTAAAGCGGCAGGGCCAGCTTTGGCCAGTCAGCAGGAGCGCCCCAATTTCAGCGGATAAGCCGGATCGTGCCCCCACGCGACCCAGCCGCAGCACTGTACCAGAAGAATCACCAAACGCACCTAAAACGCACACGCCGTAGTTCGCTAGCCGCCGGGTTTCCGCCTAGCCAGTCCACGGTCAGGTTCTTCGAAAGCTCGTCGTGCACACGTTTTTCGTGTACACTGTTTACGTGAAGAACATAACCCTAAGCGCCGACGACGGGCTCATCGAGCAAGCGCGCTTATTAGCCCGATCGCAGCACAAGACCCTCAATGCCATGTTCCGCGAGTGGCTGCAACAGCTCACGTCGCAAAGCGGCGGCGCCCAGGAGTACGATGCGCTGATGAAGCGCCTGAAGCATGTGCAAGCCGGGCGGCGTTTTAGCCGGGACGAGATGAATGAAAGGTAGGTTTTTTCTCGATACAAATATCTTCGTCTACTCTTTCGATGTGAGTTCTCCGAAGAAATCTGCGCAAGCCGAAAAGCTGATCCGAACAGCCATCCAGACGCACGGGGGGATGGTCAGCTATCAAGTGGTTCAAGAATTCTTTACTGTTGCTCTGCGCCGCTTTGCAAAGCCCATGAGCAGTACCGATGCCGAGCAATATCTGTCGACGACCTTTCGCCCACTCCTCTCCGTGCACTCTTCGCCGGCTCTGTATAGCGAATCTCTGCGCATTGGAGCCCGGTTTCGGCTGCCTTGGTGCGATTCGCTCATTGTGGCCTCGGCCATCGAAGGCCAGTGCGACGTTCTTTACAGCGAAGACTTTCAAGATGGCCAGCAGTTCGGAACTCTCGCGGTCTCCAACCCTTTCACGTGACAACCCGAAATCACGAAGCGCGTAGGAACGGCGCGCTCCAAACAAGGTAGACACCATCCCGGCCCTGAATCGACATAAGTAAGCGGTCGCCCGCTGTCCCTGTCACATCACCGTACGTACTGGTCCCGTATACGGCGATTCGGTAGGTTGAGCTACCGGCGGCCAGTCAAAGACGGAATCCCAAAGGAGGCAAAGTAAGCGTTGGCATACGATCGAAAGGCCCGGCGAGAATCTGCCGGGCCTATCCGTCGGACCATTGGGTAAGAGCAATTTGCGTTGGCGTCACGCGGAACCGCGACGTAAAACGAACGCCGCGGCCTCGTCGGGCTAAAAGATAATCTTCGCAGCCAACTGCATGTTGAACGGTTCACCAGGACCAAGCCCAGGAGCGCCGTTGAAATCACCAATCGTATCGTTGACGATTCCATTCGAGCCCACCGATCCCGCTCCGCTGGCCAGGTTGATGCGGTTGAAGAGATTAAACATCTCCGCTCGCAGTTGGACCTTGAAACGCTCGGTGATGGGGATGTTCTTGATCACGGAAAAATCCACATCGGCGAACCCAGGGCCGTAATACTTGTTCCGAGAGAGATTGCCCCTGGGGTCCGTTGGTCCGGTGCAACCTGCCGCGCCGGGAACGCAGAAAGCCGCCGGGTTGATCCATTGCTCCCCTCCATTTGCCGCGCTGAATTTGTGAGAGACGCCCGCGAAGGGATTGGCAATCACGTCCAACCCAGGGAGTTGTGTTCCAGATGGATCAGGACCGGAGGGATTAAACGGCTGCCCTCCGTGGAAGGTCATCAAGGTGCTCAACTGCCAGCCATGGGTGAGTACCTTGGGGCCAAACGAAGAACCCGGCACCTCATAGGAGAGGTACGCAGTAAAGTTATTACGCGTGTCGAAATCGCTGTTCCCGTATTCGTCTTTCACGTTGTTAAAGCTGAAGTACGGGATATCCCCGCGGTATTCGGTAACCTCGTCGAGAGCATGGGCCCAGGTATAGGCAAACTGCGAGGTCACTCCATGCCAGGACCTGATTTTTAGAGTGGTCTGCAGGGAGTTGTAGTTGGAAGTACCTATGCTGTTCAGCTGCAAAGCGGACCCGATATTCGGGTACTGCGCCGCCAGTGCCCCGTTCTGGTTGAGGTTTAGAAACACCGAGAGTTTGCGGGCCTGGCTGCCGACATAGCCAACCTGTAACACCGCCGCGCTCCCCAAACCCTTCTCCACCTGCAGGTTGAAGTTATAGAAGTACGGTGTGCGGAAATTCTGATTCACCGCGTAAACGTTGTAATTGTTGGGGCAGCCGCTCAGAGTCGGGCAGGTCGTGACTCCCGGAAAGATAGACGCCCCTCCAACCTGGGCGGTATCCCAGTTGTAGCCATTCCGGCTGTAGTTGTCGACCGGGTGCGGGCCAATGGGGTTGTCCTGCAAACCATCTGCTGCGCTGATCGTTGGCCGGAAATCCAGGAAAGGGTTCATATTGATCTGATCGTAGAAAACCCCGACTCCGCCTCGCACGACCAGGTCGGCTTTCCCGGTAGGCTGATACGCGAAGCCTATACGCGGAGCGAAATTGTTTTTGTCGGGCGGGAATATCGAGTCAATCCCAGCTCCCTGGATGAGCAATCCTCTTCCCGGAATAAAGACCGCCAGGTCCTTATCGCTGCTATGAAGTGGCCCGAAGTATTCATACCGAAGGCCTAAGTTGAGGTTCAGCTTGCGCGTCACTTGCCACGCGTCCTGCCCGAAGAAGTCGAACCCGTTCGCTGTGACATGGCGTTCAGCATCTCCTACGGCAATCGAAGACGTAGACACGTCACCGGCGAGAAAATCGGCCAGGGAAGCTGTCGCAGCGCAGGTCGAGTCACCGGTGGCGCATGTACCCGCCCACGGCCCCCGCGTCCCGTCAAACGTGAATGCTCCCAGCGAACGCCGGAAGTAAAACTCATCCACACGGCCTTGCCGCACCTCGCCGCCAAGCCGCAATTGGTGTGCCCCCAGGCTGTAGGAAACGATATCGGTCAAATGCCCGGTGATGTCATTGCGCCCTTCAGGGGGTGTGATCCCCACTTGATCGAAGTTTGATATGGCAATGTTCGGCGCCCCGAGAATGGGCTTTCCGTTAATGGTCGCGTCCGGGCTCAGGTTCAATCCCAGTGCGCTCGTATTGAAGCTGTTGTTGGCGTCATGGAAGATTTGATTGAAGTAGCTCACGCCGAAAAGAATCTGATTGGTCAACCGCGACGAAAAAGTGGAATTCAGCACCAAGGAATAGTTTTGTACGTGAATTGGCGCGACTTCGAAGTAGTCGCCCAGGTTCGAGCTCGCGGTCGCCAGCGCCAAACTCGCGCCGGGAGGTTGCGTTTGGCTGCCTTGCCCCGCGAAGTAGTGGAATGACAAGTGATGCTTATCGTTGAAATTGTGATCCAGTTTCACTACCCCGTTGTAGCTGTAGCCCGTGCCCGGCACCGTAGCGAAATAGTTGTTCAGATTCGCTGGCAAATTCGTGATCGAGCTCGGCCACAGAGTCGAAAGCAGCGTCGCCGACAGCGGGCTCTCCGGTACTCCAAACGTCGTAAGCAGCGCTTTCGCGTTGGTCACCCACGCCGTCGAGGGCTCGGTGGACTTGCCTGTGAGTCCAAAGATGTAGTCTTGTTTTTCAAACCCTACAAAGAAAAACGTCTTGTTCTTGATGATAGGTCCGCCGACCGTAAACCCATAGTTTTCATTCCGCAAGCGCGGAGCTTTCGGAAATTCCGCACTTGCTACAAAGAACGGTGATCTCGCAGCGTAGAATTCATTCCGGTTGTAGTAGTAAGCGCTGCCGTGCAAGCTGTTGCCACCGGTTTTGATCACCAGGTTTACCGTGCCCCCGGCGTTACGTCCGGCTTCGGCGTTTGACTGCGTCTGCGCGGTAAACTCATCCACCGCGTCGACCGGCATGACCACGCCTGCGATGCCCGAAACGCCGCCCTGATTCACCGCCGGGATGTTGTGCCAGAAATCGTTGTTGTCCGTTCCGTCGATCTGCCAGTTCATCTGGTTCGCGCGCGTTCCATTCAACGAACCGAATCCACCCACCGAATACCCGCCGTATCCCGGCGATATGGCGATCAACTGCGAGAAGTCCCTCCCGTTCAGGGGCATGTCCTGCACCGCCGTGTCCGGAAGCGTCATGGTCTGCGTTTGCGTCGTGGTGTCCAAGGTAATCGCCGCCGCCGAAACCTCCACCGCCGTGGTCTGCTGCGCCATCGACAACTTTACCGTCAGCGTGTAGATCGATCCCGCCGTCACCGCAACGTTATCCACCGTATTGTTCGGGAAGCCGCTCGCCGTCACGATCACCTTGTAGGTCCCCAGCGGCAAGTCCTGAAACGAAAATTCGCCGTCACTGGTCGTGACCGTGGTGTGCTCGATCCCCGTGGCCGTGTCGATGGCCCGCACCTGCGCCTGCGGCACCACCGCGCCCGAAGGATCCGTCACCGTTCCATTAATTGCGCCACGAAACGTCTGCGCATTCGCCCCCATTGCCAAAACCAGAATCAGCATGACTGCGAACAGTAGTCGCCGCATAGATATCCCCCCTCAAAATCGAATTTGAGTTCAACTCCTCGACTTCACATCCACTCGCGTCATGAATTGCGTTACGACTAGCTCAAACGCTCCGCCTATGGGCATTTCCTCCTGGGGGGAAGAACATGCCGCACAGTTAACGGGCACCGGTAGCGTCCCTGAGCAAAACTTCCAAAAGCAGGTCCCCAACCTGCCTAGGCCAATATGGCCTCACAATGCCCGCATCGTAGCCCACGACGGGCTTCAGTGTCAAAACAAAAGCACGAGTTCCCCATGAGATGGAATCGTTTCTTCGATGTACATCCGCCGCATTCCGGCCACCTGCGCCACTGCCTGCTCCCGGCTCACTTATTTTTCCGCTATCGAGGTGCCCGCCATTCGGTATTAATTATCCGAATATATACATCCGAAGTGCTCGCGAAAATGCTGTCCCACCGCTTCGGTGCATCAAATTCACGAGCACTGCAAAAATTTTCGCTCGGGAGGCTAAACCCATGTTACAACCCGGTTCGGTCCGCGCTCACATCAAAGAAGGACATTCGCAATCCCATCCCGGCGTCAGTCCACTGAACCCTCTCACTCATCGCAATACCGGATTCCAGCCTCTACCGAGACCTCTCGGTTTGCCTCCCTATCAATACGCCCTCAGCGATCATTTCCAAGCCATCGCCAAGCAAATTACTAGCTCCGCCAAAATGATCTTCGACGTCTTAGGCGACTCCGGCGGTGTCCAGGACGGCCAGTTTCAATCCGACGTATCCGGCGCCATGGTGGCCGCCCTTGCAAAAGCGGGCAATGCGCCGCAGTTCTGCTATCACGTAGGCGACGTCGTCTACTTCACCGGCGCCCACGACGACTACTACGCCCAATTCTATAGTCCCTACGAGCAGTACACTCCGCCCATCTTCGCCATCCCCGGCAATCACGACGGCGAGGTCGATGATCCGACCGCTCAAACTTCCCTCGACGGTTGGGTCGACTACTTCATGCAAGCCAATCCCGACGTCGATCCCATCTCGAAAGACGCCCCTCGCGTCGGCCTCAATCTTCCCAATCCCTATTGGACCCTGCTTACGCCGCTAGCCACCTTCGTAGGCATGTACACCAACGTCCCCGAGCACGGCTCCATCGACTCCACCCAGCAACAATGGCTCACCAACGAATTCGCCACCGCTCCCAATAACCTGCCACTTATCCTCGCCCTCCACCATCCCATCTATTCCTTCGACACCTTTCACAGCGGCAGCTCCAAAATGTCCGACGCTCTCGAAAACGCCATTCGCGACACCGGCCGCGTCCCCAACCTGGTCCTCTCCGGCCACGTCCACGACTATCAGCGCATCGAGCAAAACATCGCCCCCGGCGGCCCCACGCCGTTCATCGTCTCCGGCAACGGCGGCTACCACAACCTCCACCAAATCCACTCCGCCAACGGCACGGTAGCCACCGACACCAAAGCCAAACTCATCTACGGAAAAGTTTGCTGGGGCTTCCTGACCCTCACCATCGACGAAAAATCCATCAGCGGCCAGTCCACCGAAATCGACCGCACCGGCAAGGTCACGCAAGGCGACACCTTCTCTTACCCCACCGCTCCCGTCACCCTGAAAAATCCCATGTCCGTGCCAACCCTTTGACTGATTCTGTACATGCTCACAGCTCACTTTAAATCTAGGAGCTTGGCTCCATGCGGCGCTTTTGCCCGCACATGCGGTTCGGTGTGACGTTTGTCGCTGTCTTTATGTTCGAAGCGGAGCACGTGTCGCGCTCAAAAACGAACTCTCCCCAATCTGCGTTCCAAAACCTGGTCGCCGACAGCGGCCGCAGCGTGTATTTCGGATCGTCACGACCTTTGGCGGTAAGGGTGTCGCCTTGATGGGCGATAGTGTACGGTAGACCGTCCCGGTCATGATGGAGTAATTGGTAGCGACCCACATAAGCATCGTAAATCGTCGCATCGACTTGTGCGGCTTTCGGGGCGATCGGCACTACCCGCTTCTCCGCCTCCGGGGTAACTTTGCTCCGTTCGCTGGAGCCGCTGGGGCAGCAACCACGCCGGAAATTCCGGATCGGCGTAAGCCTTATCCCAGGAATCGTGTCCAACACTCTCCTATTCATAGAAGCGGACATTGCCGCCGGAGAGCCGCAAGGCTTCGAACAAACGTTGACGCCCTGCTCGGCGCGGCTCCCAACGCGTCAACCTGCAAACGTGCTAACGTCTTATCAACACCAAACATGGAAAAACTGCCTAGCCTCGTTATCGTCGGACGGCCCAATGTGGGCAAGTCCACCCTGTTCAATCGCCTTACCGGCACGCGGCGCTCGATTGTCACCAACGAGCCCGGCATCACGCGGGATCGCATTTACGGCAAAGCCGAATGGCGCGGCCGCAACCTCGAGATCGTTGATACCGGCGGCATCGTCCCGGACGACAAGGCGCTCATCCCGCAGGAAATCCTGCGCCAGGCGCACATCGCCATCAGCAAAGCCGCCCTGATCGTGCTGGTGGTGGACAGCCAGGTTGGGCTTACGCCGCTCGATGAGGAGCTGGCGCGCTTGCTGCGCACCACCGGCAAGCCATTCGTGATTGCTGCCAACAAAGTGGACGCCGTTTCACAGGAAACCAACGCCGCTGCGTTTCACCGCATCGGCGCGCCGGTGTTTCCCATCGCCGCCGAGCACGGGACCGGCGTGGACGATCTGCTGGACGCCGCCCTGGCGCAGCCTGGTCCGGTCTCCCTTGTAGGGGCGCCGCATGCTACGCCCCAGCTTGGCGACGAGTTAGACGAACAGGAACCCTTCGGCTTGCGGTCTTCGGCCACCGAAGTGGTCGAAGCCGAACCGGAGCAAGCTAACACCGTGGAAGTCGCCATCATCGGGCGGCCGAACGTCGGCAAGTCCACGTTGCTCAATCGCATGGTTGGCGAAGATCGCTCCATTGTTTCGCCCGTCCCGGGTACCACCATGGACACTGTGGACACCGAAGTCGAGCACGATGGACATCTGTACCGCTTCGTGGACACCGCCGGGATTCGCCGCAAGGGCAAGACTACTTTGGTGGCGGAAAAGCTCAGCGTAGTCATGGCGCGGCGCGGACTGGAGCGCTGCGACGTCGCGCTGCTGATCGTGGATGCCGAGCAAGGCGTCACTCAGGGCGACGCGCAGATCGCCAGCTACGCCGAGGAATCCGGCCGCAGCGTGATCATCGTGATGAACAAGTGGGATCTGGCCATAGAAGCCGCGCGCAAAGCGTCCGAGCGCGATGCCGGTACCACCAAGGGGCGAGCCAAACTAGCCGCGCGCCAGACACAACGGCCGCGCGCAGGGGCCAGGATTAGCGCTCGGACGATTGCCAAAGCCAAGGTTCAATCCAGGACCGAAGCCCGCGGCCAATTCCATCGTGGGTTGGACACTGGGGCCAGCACCGGATCCGCCGTTGGAGCAAGCGCCGGCGTCCATGCCTTCGGCGAGCTCGACAAGAGTCGGCTGCTCTACGACTACGAACGAATGGTGCGCGACAAACTGAAATTCCTGAGCTATGCGCCCGTCGTGTTTCTCTCGGCCAAGACCGGAGACCGCGCGAGCAAACTGTTTCCGCTGATCGATCAGGTTGCGGCCGCGCGCAAGAAGCGTATCTCCACGCCGGAACTTAATCGCTGGCTCAAGGAAGAAGTCGACCTGCAGCGCGGCACCACGCCGAAAGCGCGGCCGGTGCGCATCTATTACATGACGCAGGCGAAGACCGCGCCGCCCACGTTCCTGATTTTCACCAACCAGAAAACGCCGCTGCACTTCAGCTACGAACGCTTCCTCGAAAACCAGCTCCGCGCCAAGTGGGAGTTCCCCGGCGCGCCCATCCGGTTCATCCAGCGCCTGCGCAAGCGCGAACCGCGTCCAGGAGCGCCCCGCGACGACGATGAATAGAGCATTGGGCGGCGGTTCAGAGTGGACGCCCGGGCTGCGCATACCTTTGCTGCAAACGACGCGAGTCTGGCACGCCGAGAGGCGTGTATTTTGTCTGGGCGACGGTTCCAGCGCGTCCCTTGAGGTGGAATGGGCAACGGGCGCGTTGACAGGCGGAAAATTTGGCCTAGGATGAAGAAGAGGTCCCCCGCCCGACCCACTCGAGAAAATCGAGCGACCCAAACGAGTCGAGAGAGACGATGACGAGCACCGGAACCGCAGCACAAGTCGCTAACGAAGAACGCTTGTACCGCATCGGCGAAGTCAGCCGCCTGTCTGAACTGAAACCGTTCGTGCTGCGCTACTGGGAAACGGAATTCCCCATGCTCGAGCCGGTCAAAAGCCCGAGCGGGCACCGAATGTACCGCCAGGAAGATGTGGACATGGTGTTCAAGATTAAGCGCCTGCTGTACGACGAAGGTTTTACCATCGCCGGTGCGAGGCGGCACTTGCGGGAGACGAATGGCGCGATGGGGATGGAACCGTCGGCGCATTCGGCACAGCCTACCCATTCCGGGACGCCGGCGGGCTCGGGGGGCAGTTACAGCGCTCACGGCGGGCACCCCGAAAATGCCGGCGAACTGCTGAGCCGCAAGATGCTGTTGGACCTGCGCGACACCCTGCGCACTTTCTTGACGCTTCTCGAACGGCGGTGATAGCCTTGAGTGTTGGTCGGCGTCGCAATGCCGCCAAGCAACTGTGACGCCAAGCGGTCGGTGCGGCGTGGCCCCGGTCGGTCGACACAACAACTGGAAAATCAGTTAACGCGAAGATTGGCCGTCAGGGTGCAAGACAATCGGTCGATTGGCGAGCGGCGACAAAACGCATCGAATCTAGCAAGGGATCGACGCGGGAGTGGCCGCGAAGCAGCAAATGTTTTACCCCGGTCGGGACGTAGCGCAGCCTGGTAGCGCGCACGCTTGGGGTGCGTGAGGTCGCTGGTTCAAATCCAGTCGTCCCGACCATTCTTCACTCGAGCAGTTATTTCTATTTCGGAAATTGCGGCGGATCTGCGACTGCGGTTTTCCTGCATGCCTCTTGTTTCACTCCAGAACTTTGTCGAATCCATCAAAACGGAACGGACTATTCGCGTCTAGTCGGTGGATGGAGCGGACGCGAGCTCGCTTGCGGCAACCTGGGGATCCACGACCGGCATGGTTACCGTGATCGTGGTTCCGGTCTTGTCGGACCGGATGTCGAAGCGCCCGCCTTGCTCGCGGACGCGCTCGCGCATTCCCGCCAGGCCAACGCCGACGTTGGTTCCCGCAATCAGGAAATTGGCGAGCATCTCGCGCGGCATGCCTTTGCCGTAATCGCGGACCTGCAGGATGACGTTGGCCGGCGAACAGTGCAGCGAGACTTCCGCGCGCAGACTCTTGGAATGGCGATGAATATTGGTGAGTGATTCCTGAAGAACGCGGAACAGCACGAGTTCGGCGGGACGCGGCAGGCGGCCAGGCTCATCGGAAATAGCGGTGGTCAGCTCGATGCCGCTGCGCTTGGCGAAGCCTTCGACGTACCACCGCGCGGCGGAAGCGAGGCCGACTTCGTCGAGAAGCGGGGGATGTAGCAAGTGAGAAATCGTGCGCGTCTCCGTTACCGATTGCGTCAGGAGTCCGTCGATTTCCTTGAGTAGTTCGTCGTTCGGGTTTTTGTCCAATAGCACGGACATATGCATTTTGGCCAGTGCCAGGAGCTGTCCAAGGCTGTCGTGAAGCTCGCGGGAGAATTTGCGGCGTTCTTCGTCCTGAAGCTGCAATACGCGGACGCTCAGGCGGCGGGAGCTTTCCTCGGCGCGTTCACGCCGCGCGAGTTCGTTGCTGAGCAGGCGGAAGTGGATCCACAGAAGCAGAATCGCGAAGCTAAACATAGCCAACAGGATGAATAGCGCAGTGCCAAACAGGTTGCCGGAAAGCTGTTTGCGCAAACCCACAAGTCTTTCTTCTTCGCCGTCCATTTTCTGCATGACGTCCATGAACTCGGCGGCGGCGTTCACGTTTTCGCGGCTGAGGCGTAGTTGCGTGGCATCGTCGAGCGGCGCGGATTTGCGCATCTCGATAGAAGTGTCCAACAATTCCAGACGGCGAAGAACATTGTCTTCCAGTTGAGTGCACAAAGACTGCTGGATGGGATTGTCCTTGGTGAGATCGCGAATATGGATCAACTGCTGGTGAACCTTGCTTTTCGCGGCATCGTAGGGCGCAAGATCGGACACATCACCGGAATTCAGGAAGCTGGTGCGCGCGCGCGCGGCGACAGAAATTGCGGACTGCAGGTCGCCCAACGACAGTTGCACGTCGTAGCTGTGAGTGACCCATCGATCGGCACGCAAGAAACGAACGACGGTGACCGAGGCGGCGACACCGCAGACCAAGAGAAGAATCAGTGCGGAGACGAAAGCGAGACGCGCTTTTTGTCTAGGGGACATCTGTACCGCGCACCGCAAGGCAGCGTTGGAACTCCGGTGCACCTTTCATCGGACGCCCATGATAGAGCAAAGGACAGAAGGCTGGACTACAGAAAAACCCGTACGAACCAATCATGGAAGGGCTCCAAGCGGCACCGCGCCGAAGCGACACGGTCGTGCGTACGTCATCGTGTGGGCTCCTGGCCGCCGAGCGGGGCTGCATTTCTGACCTTCCGCAAGCTGCTGTTAAGATTGTTAGGACCATGACCCATATCCTTTTGACCAACGACGACGGCATCCAAGCTGCCGGCCTGGGTGCGCTCGCGGAGGTGTTGGAGGGGTTTGCGACAGTCAGCATCGTTGCGCCCAGCCAGGAACAAAGCGGGGCGGCACAGTCATTGACGCTACGGCAGCCGATCATTTGCCATAAGGTCGGCGAGCGGAACTGGGCGGTCGACGGCACACCAGCGGACTGCGTGATTGTCGCGCTGCACAAGCTTTTGCCGGAAAGGCCGGACCTGGTGATCTCGGGGATCAATTTCGGGGCGAATTTGGGCGAGAACGTGTATTACTCGGGGACCGTTGGGGCGGCAAGAGAGGCGGCGTTGCATCATATTCCGGCGCTGGCGATGTCATTGTGTTCGAAAAAAGCGGGCGTCGACTTTGGGGGAGCGGCGCGCGTAGCTCGAGCGGCTGCGGAGATGATCTTGAAAGAGGGCTTGCCGGATCAGGTACTGCTGAGCGTGAATGTGCCGGAGCCGTGGACCGGTGGAGTGAAGTTTACGCGGCAATCGAAAAAGATCACGCGGAATCAATTGAGCGAGGGGAAAGATCCGCGCGGGCGAAGGTATTTCTGGCTATTTGAGCAGAAGATCGATCGAAATGTGGCGCCGGACACGGATTATGCGGCGATTTTCGCTGGGGAGGTGTCGGTGACGCCGCTGCATTTGGACCCTACGCATACCGATTCGTTGAATCATTTGTCGCATTGGGCTGGGCCTCTGGGGAAGGCGTTTCGCACCAGGGACGGCGAAGCAAGGAAGTAATGAAGTAACGACGAAAATGGACGGCGAAACCGGAACAGTCAATGGAAAAAAACGAAGTGCGGGACAGTGGCGGACGGCGGAGAGCTTGGCTTGCATGGAGCAGCGGAAAAGACAGCGCGTGGGCGCTCCACAGTGTGCGTCAGGAACACGAGTTCGACGTGGTTGCCTTGCTGACAACGGTAAACCGCACGCACGAGCGTGTGGCCATGCATGCGGTGCGGGAGAGCCTACTGGAAATTCAGGCCGCGGCAGCTGGCTTGCCACTCGTGAAGGTTCCGATCCCGTCGCCGTGTTCAAACGAAGTCTACGAACACGCGATGAGCGAGGCGATGACCCAGGCGCGGGCTGAAGGAGTGCTGCACGTCATTTTTGGGGACCTGTTTTTGCAGGATATTCGGTCGTACAGGGAAAAGCAGCTCTCGCGGTGCGGGATGACGCCCGTGTTTCCGCTGTGGGGGCGGGAGACCCGCCAGCTCGCCGAAGATATGGTTGCGGGCGGGCTATCGGCGTTTCTGACGTGCGTTGATCCGCGTCAGTTGGATCGCACGTTTGCCGGACAGCGGTTTGACGCCGACCTCCTGGCGGCCCTCCCTAGGAATGTCGATCCCTGCGGGGAAAACGGAGAGTTTCACACGTTCGCGAATGCGGGACCGATGTTCCATTCGGGAGTGGAGGTAACGGTTGGGGAGATCGTGGAGCGGGATGGATTTGTTTTTGCCGATCTGTTGGGGAGAGAAGAAACGAAATAGCGGGGTTCGAGATACAGACAGAGGTACAGGAAAAGCGGAAACGATTTAAAGCAGAGTTCACAGAGATCCGAGCACAGAGGGCACGGAGACGTCGGGCCTGATCCTGGGACCGTTTCGCCTCAAACCAGGGCGGGCGGAACGATTCGGCGCCGTGGCAGGCTGGCGGTGGAATAGAATGCGGCGGGACCGGTGTAATGGACCGATATGACGTGGTGGTAGTGGGGGCGGGGGTGTTTGGGGCATGGACCGCGTGGCATTTGGTGGGGCGCGGGCGGAAGGTGTTGTTGGTGGACGCGTACGGGCCGGCGAATGCGCGGGCTAGCTCGGCTGGGGAATCGCGGATTATCCGTATGGGGTATGGGGCGGACGAGATTTATACGCGGTGGTCGCAGCGGTCGTTGGTGCGATGGAAGGAGTTTTTTGGGTTTAAGCGGGAGGGTTTGTTTCACGAGACTGGGGTTTTGTGGCTTGGCACGGAAGAGGACACGCGGATTCGCGATACAGCTTCTACGTTGAGGCGATGTGGCGTGGCGTTTGAAGAGCTGGATCGCGCGGAGTTGGAGAACAGGTATCCGCAGATTGGCTTAGATGGAATTGTGGCGGGATTACTGGAACCGCAGAGCGGCGTCTTGATGGCGCGGCGTGCGGTGGCGGAGGTGGCGGAGGATGCGGTTGGGCGCGGGGGAGACTATCGGGTGGCGGAAATTGTGACACCCCGGCGTCCACAGTCTGGCGACCTTACCTCCATTGCCACGCAGAGCGGCGAGCGCATCGAGGCGGACCAGTTTGTGTTTGCTTGCGGGGCGTGGCTCGGGAAAGTGTTTCCGGATGTGCTTGGGGAGCGGATTTTTCCGAGCCGGCAGGAGGTTTTCTTTTTGGGGGTTCCCGCAGGGGATACGCGATTTGCGTCTGGCGCGCTGCCAACCTTTTTGTTTCCAGCGGATGAGAGTTATGGGATGCCGGATTTGGAGGGGCGAGGATTTAAGATTGCGCTCGACCGGCATGGAGTGCGGGTTGATCCCGATACGCAATCGCGGATGGTCAGCCAGGAGGCTGCCGAAGAGGTGCAGCGATATGTTGGGCGGCGATTTCCGGGTTTGCGGGGTGCGCCGATTGTGGAGACGCGCGTTTGTCAATATGAGAATACTTCGAGCGGGGATTTTTTAATCGACCGGCACCCGGAGATGGAGAATGTTTGGTTTGCAGGTGGCGGGTCGGGACATGGATTTAAGCACGGGCCGGCGGTGGGGGAGTATGTTGCGGGGCGGATTTTGGATGGGGTTCAGGGCGAGCCGCGATTTTCGTTGAAGAGTAAGGACACCGTGCAGCGTCGGGCGGTGTATTAGGCGTTCCCACAAGGGATTGCCGGCTGAAACTTATGGGTGGGGATTGCGTCTGTACAGGGGAACTGGAGGAGACATGAGTTTGATGACGGGGCGAGTGGGTCGGACGATTGTTTCAGCAGGGCTAGTCGTGGCTTTGGCATCGGGATTTGGCGTTGGGGCCAACGCTGGCCCGGTTGCGGCCGGAGTCAGCAACGCGGCGGAATTTAAGGTGTCTGTGGAGTATTACAAGTTGCCCAATGGATTGCGGGTGGTGCTGTCGTCGGATCATACCGCGCCTACGATTTGCGTGGGGGTGTATTACCACATCGGATTTCGGATTGAGCCGAAGGATCGGACCGGATTTGCGCATTTGTTTGAGCATATGATGTTTCAGGGGTCGCAGAATCTGGGGAAGATGGAGTTCGTGAAACTCGTGCAACAGAACGGCGGGATTTTGAATGGGTCGACGCGGTTTGATTTCACAAACTATTTTGAGGTGTTACCCGCGAACAAGTTGGAGACCGCGTTGTGGGCGGAAGCGGACCGCATGGGCGGGTTGGCGGTCACGGATGCGAATTTGACCAACCAGCAGGGCGTTGTAGGTAGCGAGGTGAAGCAGAATGTTTTGAACCGGCCGCTCGGCGGATTTCCGTGGCTGGATATGCCGCAGTATGCGAACACGAATTGGTACAACGCGCACAATTTCTACGGGGACATCAAGGATATCGAAGCGGCGAAGCTGACCGAGGTGCAAGAGTTTTTCAAGACCTACTACGCGCCGAACAACGCGGCGCTGGCCATTGTGGGGGATTTCGATCCAGCGGAGGCCAAACGGTTTGTGGAGAAGTATTTTGGGCCGTTGAAGGCGTCGCAACTGCCAGCGCAGCCGGATTTGACGGAGCCAAAGCAGGAAAAGGAAAAGAAAGAAACGAAGACGGACGTGTTGACCAAGCGGCCCGCGATCGCCATTGCTTATCACGCGCCGGAACGGAATACGCCGGAATATTACGCGATGATTTTGCTGGATGAGATTCTGATCGAGGGTGACGACAGTTTGTTGCATCAGGAACTGGTGCAGAAGCGCGGGATTACCGGCGGCGTGGAGGGCGGGATAAATTTGCTGGGGAATCCGTATGATTATCAGGGACCGATGCTGTTTATCGCGGACCTTCTGTACGATCCTTCGACCAAACCGGATGATATTTTGCAAGCGATCGATGGAGTGATCGAACCGCTGCGAACGAAACCTGCGGACCTGAAGACCTTGGACCGGGCGCTGGTGAAGGCGCGGTCCGACTTGTATGACACCTTTGGACAGCAGGGCGGATTCGGGTTGGTGGACATTTTGGCGAGTTTTGCTTTGTTTGATGACAATCCGGGGCGGGTGAATACGCTGGCCGGGGAGTTGGAGAAGGTTACGCCGGAATTGTTGCAGAAGACGGCGGTGGAGTATTTGCGGAGCACGAATCGGACGGTTTTGGTGGTCGAGCCAGCAGCACAGGCGCCAGCAGCGCCAACGCAGAAGCCGTAAGCGAGAGAAAAGGGAGATGATCCGCATGCGCGCACAAAGATTTGTGACGGGATTGGTTTTGACGGGACTCGCTGTGGCGCCAGTGATGGCGCAGAAGCAGCAGCCGCCTGTGGGTGGGGCGCCGAAAGCGTTTACGGTGCCTGCGCATGAGAGTTATGCGTTGGCGAATGGGATGAAGGTGACTTTGGTGCCTTACGGAAATATTCCGAAGGTCACGATCAGTCTGGCGTTGCGCGGCGGGAACATCGACGAGGCTAGGGATCAGCTTGGGGTTGCCGATATTACGGGTGAGCTGCTGAAGGAAGGCACCACCACGCTTAGTTCGAAGGAAGTGGCGGAAGCGGCGGCGCGCATGGGCAGCACGCTGGCGGTCACCGTGGGCGCGGATGAGACCACCGTGGCGATGGATGTGCTGTCGGAAAGTGGACCGGCGGCGGTGAAACTCCTGGCGGACGTCGTGGAGCATCCGTTGCTGCCTGAGTCGGAGATTGCGCGGTTGAAGACAAACATACTGCGGGAAATTGCGGTGGCGAAAACGCAGCCGGGGCAGATTGCTTTGGCGCGGTTTCGAAAATTGCTGTACGGGGATCATCCGTATGGGGACGTGCTGCCGACCGAAGAGACCGTCAACAAGTTGACGATTGCGGACGCGAAGAAATTTTATGCGGGGAATTATGGGGCCTCGCGGGCGCGCTTGTATGTGGCGGGGAAATTCGATGCGCCGGCGGTGAAGAAGGCGATTGCGGAGAATTTTTCGGGTTGGGCCAAGGGATCGCCGGTGGTGGATAGAGCGCCGACACCCAAGACGCAGAGGATTCTGGATGTGACCGACCGGCCAGGGGCGCCGCAGTCGACGCTTTATGTGGGTTTGCCGGTGGCGGACCCGACCAGCCCGGACAATGTGCGATTGATTGTGAGCAATTCCCTGCTGGGCGGGTCTTTTGCTTCGCGGATCACTGCGAATATTCGCGAGCAGAAGGGCTATACGTATTCGCCACGGAGCCAGGTTTCGAGCCGGTATCACGATGCGTATTGGGTGGAGATTGCGGATGTCACGACAAAGGACACGGGGGCTTCGCTGAAGGAGATTTTCGGGGAAATTACGCGGTTGCAGAACGAAGCGCCCGGGGCAGACGAGTTGAAGGGGATCCAGAGTTATCTTTCCGGGATTTTCGTGATTCAGAATTCGACGCGGCAGGCCTTGATTGGGCAGTTGCGGTTTGTGGATTTGCAAGGATTAGGCGAGGATTACTTGAAATCGTATGTGCAGAGGGTGAATGCGGTCACGCCGGATGACGTGAAACAGACCACCGCAAAATATATCAAGCCGGAGTTGATGACGATTGTGGTGGTGGGCGATAAGGCGAAGGTCGGCGAGCAATTGGCAAGTTATGCCGGGGATGCGGCGAAATAGCGGCGAGGAAGAAGCGCAATCGGTTGTCGTTATAGCGTGTGGTGTTCGGGGCGCTGCTCCGGCCTACAAGAGTGGCGGGCCGGGGCTAGTCGACCCAATTCTCAGGCTTTTTGAGCGCGGCGGCGGGGATGTAGTGTTGATGGGTGTTTCGTGCGGCGAGCTTTTTCGGCGTAGAGGTGTTGGTCGGCCTCTGAGAGCAGTTTTTCGATTCGTTCACCATCTCCCTTGTAAATGGAAATTCCGATGCTGGCGGACAGCGGGGGCGTCTCCGTGTCGGCGGCGAGAACTTCGCGGATGCGACCGGCGACGAGTTGGGCTTCGGATTCTTGGGATTCGGGTAGGACGAGGGCGAATTCGTCGCCGCCGTAGCGAGCGGCGGTGTCGATGGAGCGGCAATGGATGCGGAGGGTGTCGGCGAGGCGGCAGAGTGCGCGGCTGCCGACAAGGTGGCCGTAGGTATCGTTGATTTTTTTCAGGCCGTCGAGATCGAGAAGGAGAACGGCAAAGGGGCGGCTGTTGCGATTGGTGCGCTCAGTTTCGCTTTCGAGAACGTCGAGCAGACGGCGGTAGTTGGCGAGGCCGGTGAGGGGATCGCTGACAGCGAGGTGCTGAACTTGTTCGAAGAGGCGGGCGTTGTCGAGCAGCGCGCCGCCGAGTGCGACGGCGTAACTGGTGACCGTGAGGGCTTGCGCGAGGACAAAGGGAGAGTCCAGGAGACGCACGGATTGTGAAGCGGCTAGTTGCGCGGCGACGTTCATCCAGGCGGCGGAATAGATAGCGCGGTCGAAGGCGGAGTCTTCGATCTGCAGGCGGCGGCGAAACCAGACCAGCGAGATGAGAAAAATTCCAGCGGGAAGCAGCTGCTGGGGGTTGGGGATGAAAGCGAGCGGGTGCGGAGAGGTCTCGGGAGGGAGACGGCGCAGCGCGGCAGTGATGATATAAGTGAGGCCGACGACGGTGAGCAAGGCCCCCGCGATCTCCAAGCGCGGACGACGGGAGCGCGGAAGAAAATGTTCCACGAGGAGCGCGACGACCAGAAGCAATCCGAGAACGATGCGGCCAGCCCACCAAGAAACGGGAGCCCATCGCAAGTGAATGGGCGCTTCCTGGAGAAATTGAAAGAAGAGCAGGCTGGAGGCGGTGAGAAGCGTGCCGGACAGCAGGAAGCCGGAACCAAGAATGAGGGAGATACGGTCCTGCGTGCCTTGAAAGCGCACGAGGGTGACCGCGGCGAAAACAAAAGCCAACAGGCCAGTGGTGACTTGCAGGTATCCCTGGAGGATGGGATCGGATTGCAAGGGCACCACGCGCAGCCACATGGAGAGAAAAAAGACAACAAGGAAGCCCGAGGCGTGCGACAGAAAAGGAGTCGCGCTGCTGCGATTGGTGATGAGTGAGCCCTTGTCCATTATGGTGATGTGACCTCGGCTGGGACCGGGCCCTCTCACTTCATTAGACTCCGGATTTGGCCCTAGCGTTGCGGTGGAAGTTCAGAATGTTTTCACTAAAAGGTACCGTCCTTGTGGATTTCCTGACCTGTACACATGTACAGGTCTTTTCTGGCGAGCGGCAGACGAGTCAGGGATATTTTTAGCGGCGAGGATGTGTTTATGGTTCGCGCGTGTCGTGCTGGTGTTGTTGTTCGTGCTGGCTCGAGAAAATTTCGCGGACGCGGTCGAGGTTGTCAATTTCAGCGACGGGCTTGTCTGGGCGAAGGCGGGCAATGCGGGGAAAGCGGAGGGCGAAGCCGCTGTTGTGACGATTCGAACGCTGGATGTTGTTGAAGGCGACTTCGAGAATGACGAGTGGACTGACGGTTCGAACGTGGCCGTGATCTTCGATGGTGTGGGCGAGGAAAAATTCTGTCAGCTCGCGGATTTCTGCGTCCGTTAGGCCGGAGTAGGCTTTGCCGATGTTGACGAGGCGATCGGCATCGCGGACGGCGAAGGTGTAGTCGGAAAGCAGGCCGCGACGCTTGCCGTGGCCGTATTCGGCTGCGGTGACGACGACGTCGAGCGTGGCGAGCGGGCGTTTTAGCTTGATCCAGAATTGGCCTCGACGGCCCGGGACGTAGGGCGATTGTGGAGCCTTTGCGACCAGGCCTTCGTTGCCTTTTCCGAGCGCGGAGCGAAAGGCGGCTTCGATTTCTTCGGCGGTGGTGCACAGATCGGCGCGTGTGAACTGGAGTTCGGGCTGCTCGCAGGGGGCGAGGAGATCGGTCAGTTTCAGACGGCGCTCGGCCAGCTCGAGATCGAGGAGCGTTTCGCCGTTAAGGAGGAGGAGGTCGAAAGCAACAAAGCTTGCTGGCACCAGCGTGGTGGTGAAGAGATCGATTTGCTTGCGGCCGAGGCGCTGTTGGAGCTCGGTGAAAGGGATGGCCCGGCCGTTGCGCCAACCGATGATTTCGCCGTCGAGGATGAAGTCGGCGGGGATTTTACGGATGGCTGGGAGGAGTTCGGGAAATTCAGTTACACGATCGAGGGTGCGGGAGAAGATTTCGACTTGTGTGCCGCGCTTGTGGACTTGGGCGCGGATGCCGTCGAATTTTTCCTCGACGAGAGCGCTTGTGGGGAAAACCGCGATCAGATCGGCGGCAGTGTCAACCGGACTGGCCAACATCACGGAAATTGGACGAAACAGTTCCAGCTGGACTTCGGCTAGGCGACCACCGGCGGCGAGGCGGAGTGTTTCGCTGATATCGCCGGTCAGCATGTTGGCACGCTGGATGGAGGCGGGAGGCTGGTCGTAGCGCTGGGCGATGGCTTCTTCGACCAGGCTTTCTTTCAGGCCGATGCGGAGCTCGCTGGTGCAAAGCTTAATGAAGTATTTGGCTTCCAGAGCGGAGAGATGGCGGAGGGTTTGCTCGAACAGCGCTTGCTTTGCGGCGGGGCCTCGCTGGCGGCCGAGGGAGTCGTAGACTGCGGCGATGTCGGTGAGGGTGAGTGGGGATGGGGTTTGCTGGCCTTGCAGGATCTCTTCCGCGCCGGCACCGAGGTCGCCGTGGTGGCGGAGAACGGGCGCGAGCCCGTGTGGATCTTTTTTGGCGATGGCGGCGACCGCCCGCAAGAGGATAGCGAAGCCGATCGAGAGCACGCGCTCTTCACGGCGGGGGAAGACCCGGCCACAAAGATAGAGAGCGGCTAATGCGGCGTTTTCCGGGGAAGAGGTGCGGAAATACTCTGCGACCAGGCGGATTTTTTCGGTCTTCTTTGTGGTGGCGGAGATGGATTCGCAGAGCTGGCTGAAACGGAACATGGAAGCAGATCCTAGTATCGCACGGAGCAGTGGGGGGAGAGCGCGGGGGAAGATTGACCTTGCACCTGAGGTTGGATTCCCGGAAAATGCTTTGTTCAAACGATTCAATATTGGATGCAGGGGGCGCAGGCGTTGCGCAGAATGGCTTCGACGTTTTGGTTGCGAATAGGTGTCGTCTAAACCCCGCCCTCGCAAAGAGGGCGGCTACCGGACTTCGCGGCAGTTGCTGCGGCGTGAGGAGATCGATTGAGTACCGAAGCGGCGGTGGTGACCAATGCTGGGCCGGGGCTGAGACGAACGCTCACGCTGTGGGATTTGATTTTGTATGGCGTGATTGTGATTCAGCCGGTGGCGCCGATGTCGGTTTTTGGCGTGCTGAGCGAGCGCGGGCGGGGCCACGTGGTGACGGCGATTTTGATCGCCATGGTGGCGATGTTGTTCACGGGGATCAGCTACGGGAGGATGGCGCGAGCGTATCCGAGCGCGGGATCGGCGTTCACCTATGTGGCGCAGGAGATTCATCCGAGCCTTGGGTACGTGACCGGGTGGAGCATGGTGATGGACTACATGCTGAACCCGTTGATTTGCACGATTTGGTGCGCACAACAGGCTCACGATTTTGCGCCGCACGTTCCGGTGTGGGGCTGGAAGGTATTTTTTGCGACGGTGTTCACGCTGCTGAATATTCGCGGAGTCAAGACTTCGGCGCGCATTAATGCGGGAATGGCGATCGGGATGGGCGCGGTGATTGCGGTGATCTTTGTGGCCGCGGCGCGGTACATTCTGGGCCATCCCCACGATGAACCCGGGTTTTTCACGCGGCCGTTCTACGATCCGCAGACATTCAACTACAAAGCGCTATTCGGGTGCACATCGATCGCGGTTCTGACGTATATCGGTTTCGACGGTATCTCGACCCTTTCGGAAGAGGCAGAGAATCCCCGGCGCAACATTCTGTTGGCGACCGTTCTGACCTGCGTGGTCATTGGACTGCTTTCGGCCGTGGAAGTGTACGTGGCGCAGCTAATTTGGCCGGCTTCGCAGAAATTCCCGGATGTGGACACGGCTTACGTATGGGTGGCGGGGCGCGCGTGGAAACCCTTGTTTACCGTTCTGGGGCTAACGCTATTGTTGGCGAACTTTGGATCGGGCATGGGAGCGCAGCTTGGCGCGGCCCGGTTGCTCTTTGGCATGGGACGCAGCAACGCGCTGCCAAAATCGTTCTTCGGCGTGGTGGACGCCAAACATCGAGTGCCGCGCAACAACGTCTTCTTCGTGGGCGCGATCGTACTAACCGGGGCCTTCTTCCTTTCCTACGGTCTGGGAGCGGAGATGCTCAACTTCGGAGCGCTCATTGCGTTCATGGGAGTGAACGCGGCGGCGCTTTTGCGGTACTTCGTGCGCGCGGAGGAAAAGAAAGTATGGAATTTCATCCCACCGGTGGTCGGATTCTTGATTTGCCTGGCTTTGTGGGCGAGCTTGAGCCGCCCCGCGATGATTGTGGGGAGCATCTGGATGGCGGTGGGAATTCTCTTCGGAGTGTGGAAGACGAGATGGTTCCGGGAACCCCTGTCGTTTGAAGTGCCCGCGGAATAGGAGCTCGCGCGTGCAGGAGACATTGCAAATTGGGTGACTCTGGAAGGATGATGATGCCCGCGGAGGAGCCCCTACCAGTGAAGCGGCCCAGCGGCAAGAATGCGGCGGTGACCATGCGTGACGTGGCGACGCAGAGCGGTTTCTCGCCCGCTACGGTGTCGATCGTGCTGAACAACGCGCCGTTGGCGCGGTACATTGCGCCCGCCACGAAAAAACGCATCGAAGAAGTAGCGCGGAAGCTGGGCTACCGGCCCAACGCTATGGCGCGGTTTTTGCGGAGCAAGCGGACGCACAGCGTGGGCGTATTGTTTTTCGACATCACCGACCCCTTCTGCACGCTAGTCATGCGCGGCATTGAGAACACACTTTACCAGGCTTCGTACGTATCCATTTTCGCGGACGCGCACAACCAGCGAAATCGCTTCGAACGATATCTGGAAATGCTGCTGGAGCGCCACGTGGAAGCGCTGATTGTGGTTGCCAACTGGCTGTTCGTCGATATTCAGCTGCTTGGAGATCTGAGCAAGCGCAACATTCCGGCGGCGACCATCGGCTGGGAATTGCCCGGCGACACGATCAGCTCGGTGATGGTCGACAACGAAGCTGGAGCGCGCTTAGCCTTGGAGCATTTGTACCAGCTTGGGCACCGGAAAATTGCGTTCATTCGGGGGCCCAAGATGCTGATCGATAGCGCGCCGCGGTGGCGGGGTATTCAAAAATTCGCGCAAAGCGCGGGATTGGAGATCGACCCGGCGCTCACCCAGCAACTGCCGGAATCGCTCGATCCGAATTCGAGTTTTGAGAGCGGGTTCCGGTTCGCCGAGGATTTGCTGCAACGAAAGAAAAAGTTTACAGCGATGATGACGTTCGACGATCTGACAGCGCTCGGCGCGATCCGGGCTTTGACGAAGGCCGGCATCAGAGTGCCGGAGCAATGCTCGGTGACGGGTTTTGACGATGTGGCACTTTCATCGCTTTCGGCGCCGTCGTTGACGACGGTGCGGCAGCCGATGGAGGCGATGGGCGAATTAGCGGTGAATATCGTGATGGAAGGAATCAATGCTTCGTTGGAAAAGCGCGAATGGAATATCGTCAGTCACAAGATGAGTCCGGAATTGGTGATTCGCGAGTCGACGCGAGCAGTTTCGCTGGTGGGCTCAGACGACTGATCTGGGGGCCCGATTAGCGGGCGGGGGGAAGGATTTCGTTAAAGAAACAAGCGCGGACCAAGGGATCCGCGCTTGTTTTGCGTTTAGGAACGGTTGCAGCAAGCGCCAGGCGCTGCTCTTATGGTTGGGGAGCGAGAAAGACCGCCGAGGGTACCATGAACTCTACGTTGGGGGTTTCGGTGACGACTCGGATTCGTTCGAACTTGCCTTTCTTTCCGCCGTTACCTGCGAACGAGAGTAAATACTGATTTTCGAGGTGGCCTTCGATTTCTTCGAAGTACGGCTTCAAGGTTACGGGAACGCCGCTGCCGAGATAGTACGACTCGGCGCCGGTTTCCTCGGAAAGGCGGCTGAGATTCGATTGGGAGTTGAAGACACGGAAGAAACGGCGACCGGCGTGTCCGGCATCCGGATAGTAGATCGTCCAGACGTTGATGTTCTTTTTCTGTGCCTGCTCGACAGTAGAATCGAGATCGGGATCGACTGGATCGAACCCGCCACGGAAGTAGTCAACGCCCGACGAAATCATGATGATCGACCGGCGATCACCGCCATGGTCCGGCCAGCGCTTGATCCAGTCCTGAACGGAAAGATAGGGACTGCTGAAACTGCCACCAGAACCCAAGGGTATGCGCAAAGCTTTGGCGGCTAGTGCGTGATCGTCGGTGAAATCCTGCGCCACGGCGGCTGTGCCGTTTCGAGAATAGGCGACCGCGACATAAGTGGATTGGGGTTGCGCTTCAATGAAGGCTTTCAGATCGTTCCACTGACTGGCGACTTCCTGATCCAGCGAGTCGTCGATCAGAATGGCCAGAGAGAGCGTTTCACCGCGCTTCCAGTCCGCCACCTGTACGCGTTCCTTGCCCTGGAATAGTTCTACATCATCTTTCTTGATTGGCGGCGGAGCCTGCTTTTTTCCGACGGCGGTGACCGTGGCGGTGGTGAAACCACTGGCCGCCGCCCGTCCCGGCGCTGCCTGAAGTAACATGAGTGCTACGGCGGACACAGCCCAATAGGCGAGCGTCCGCTTCGACCGAGATATGCTTTTCATCAAAGTATCCTTCCTCTCATCCCTGTTTATTAGATGCAGGAATGGGTGAAATCGCGTACATTCCGTCGGGGTACTTTGCGGCCGCAACGCCAAGGCATCGTTTGAGCAAGACTACCTGATCCGAGACAAGCTCGGAACAAGTTCAGGAAAACCAGGGGTGAGGGGTGAACGCTTATATCGGAGCGATCGATCAGGGGACGACGAGCACGCGATTCATGGTATTTGACCGAGCGGCGCGAATTGTTTCCGTGGCGCAGAAAGAGCACGAGCAGATTTTCCCGCGACCTGGATGGGTGGAGCACGACGCGCTGGAAATCCTGCGGCGAACGTATGAAGTCATTGGTGAGGGACTGGAAAAGCGCGGCTTGCAGGCGTCGGACCTTGCGGCGATTGGAATCACGAACCAGCGCGAGACAACAGTGGTATGGGACCGCAAGACGGGCCAGCCAGTGGCGAACGCTTTGGTGTGGCAGGATACGCGAGTCGCGGAGGATGTTGCACACCTCGCCGGCAACGGCGGGCAGAATCGCTTTCGAGCACAGACAGGCTTGCCACTGAGCACGTATTTCAGCGGATTGAAGTTACGGTGGATTCTGCGGAATGTCCCGAAGGCACGTGAACGAGCTGCAAGCGGCGAGTTGCTGTTCGGAACGATCGACACGTTTCTGGTCTGGAACCTTACCGGCGGGCCGAATGGGGGGCAGCACGTCACCGATGTAACGAATGCAAGCCGCACGCAACTGCTCAACCTGAAAACACTCGATTGGGATGCCGAGATGCTCGCGGCGTTCGAGATTCCTCGGGCGATGTTGCCGAGCGTGCGATCCAGCAGTGAAGTTTACGGAACCGGGACGCTTGCGGCGATTTCCGGGGTGCCCATCGCAGGAATTCTCGGAGATCAACAAGCGGCACTGTTCGGTCAGACGTGTTTTCGACCGGGCGAGGTGAAAAATACCTATGGCACTGGCTGTTTTTTGTTGATGAATACGGGCGAACGCATCGTGCCGTCGAAGTTCGGTCTGCTGACGACCGTGGCTTACAAGTTCGGGGACGAAGCGGCTCAATACGCGCTCGAAGGAAGTATCGCCATAACCGGGGCGTTGGTGCAATGGCTGCGGGACAACCTGGGGATCATTGAGAAGAGCTCGGATGTCGAGACGCTCGCGCGAACCGTGGAAGACAATGGCGGCGTTTATTTCGTGCCGGCGTTTTCCGGTCTATACGCGCCGTATTGGAAGGAAAGTGCGCGCGGTGTGATCGCTGGATTAACGCGGTACGCGAATAAGGGGCACCTGGCGCGAGCGGTGCTCGAAGCTACGGCATTCCAGAGCCGCGAAGTTGTCGAGGCCATGGAAAAGGATTCGGGGATTTCGCTGGCCTCGCTGCGCGTAGACGGCGGGATGGTTACCAACGATCTGCTGATGCAGTTCCAGGCGGATATTTTGAACCGCGAAGTGATCCGTCCGGTGATTCAGGAAACGACGGCGCTTGGAGCGGCGTATGCGGCAGGACTTGCGGTGAAGTTTTTCTCGGGTCTCGGAGAACTTCGCTCGAACTGGGCAGTCGATCACACCTGGAAACCACACGCCCAGGAAGGGGAACGCGAAACGTTGTACCGGCAGTGGAAAAAGGCGGTTACGCGGTCATTCGATTGGGTGGATGCTTGAAGAGAGGATAAAAACAGATGACATCGCCATTCCTGGGTGAATTCCTGGGCACCATGGTCCTGGTGCTGCTTGGCAACGGTGTTGTGGCGGGAGTGGTGTTGAAGCATTCGAAAGCGGAAGCGAGCGGCTGGATGGTGATCACTGCAGGGTGGGCGTTCGCGGTGATGGCGGGAGTGTTTACAGCGATCGCGTGCGGCAGCAGCGATGCGCATCTCAATCCGGCAGTTACGCTGGGCTTTGCGGTGCGCGCGGGAAATTTCGGGAAGGTGGCGCCGTATATCGGAGCGCAAATGCTGGGCGCGGTTGTTGGCGCGGGGCTGGTTTGGCTGCACTACCTGCCACACTGGAAAGAGACGCCGGATGCTCCGGGGAAGCTTGCTTGCTTTTGTACGGCGCCCGCGATCCGCAGCTTGTTCCCAAATTTGATCAGCGAAGTTGTGGGAACGTTCGTGCTCGTTTTTGTGGTGGGAGCGATTTTTTCGAAAAACGTCGCGGCGACTGGGCCCGGCAGTTTGGGGCCGTACTTAGTGGGATCGCTGGTTTGGGGGATTGGGCTTTCGCTTGGAGGCACGACCGGATATGCGATTAATCCGGCGAGGGATATGGGGCCGCGGGTGGCGCATGCAATTCTGCCGGTGGCCGGGAAGGGTGGGTCGGATTGGGGCTATGCGCCGATTCCGGTGATTGGGCCGTTGGTGGGTGGGGCGTTGGCGGGGTGGCTGCTGCGCATTCTGGCTGTTTCGTAAGAATCCGCCTCAAGGCGCAAAGAAATGCTTGGTACGAAACCGCCATCTACCTGTTTTTAAATGAGATAGCCGAGTTCGTTTCGCAAAATTGCCGGAAGCGCAGCACGAACTCGGCTGCGTCCGTCAAATTACATCTCTGAAGGTGGGATTCGAGGCCGGAATTACGAGTAAAATGCGCTGGAATTAGAGATTTGTGGTTTCGTACGACCAGAATCGCCGTCTCGATTCCGCTTGCGGCGGCTTCCTCCACCGCATATTGAATCAGCGGCATGCCCGCAACCGGAAGCATTTCCTTGGGGATGACCTTGGTTGCGTAGCATCCTCGCGCCGAAGCCCGCGGCGGGGACCACCTTCACAATCCTCGGGCGTTCGGGCATAGCAGAACAACGTACAAAACCGAGTTCCGATTCCGCCGGTGTGATGGGAGCGGATGTAAACAGCTCATCGGCAAACGCGCTTCGGCGCGGGATATTCAGTCTTTGGGATACTTCTAGCAGTTGCCAAGGGACCGTTGGTGTTTTCAACTGCAAAGCACTGTTGCAACTGGGTTAGCCAAGCAGGCAACGCAAACCCGAAGGTTCGAGCTAGATGGGAATTCGAAAGAACGGAATAGGCCGGGCGGCGAGTAGCGGAGCGATATTCATCCGACATGATGGGAAGAACGCGCGCGGTGATTAACGGGCGGCCTTTTAGCGTGGTCTTAACCCAGGACATCTGTTCGGCTGTGGCAGAGGCCAGTTCAAGGATAGCCTTCGTAAAGCCATACCACGTCGTTTGGCCAGCGGCAGTCATATGATACGTTCCTGCAGCTTTAGCAAAAGCAGATGTTTCGGAGTGCCCTTGGTATAAACGCATCAAGATTTTGTTAGTAGCTGCAGCGATGTCCGAGGCGCAGGTCGGAGAACCTGTCTGGTCGCAAACAACCCTTAACTCTTCTAGCTCCGTTGCCAGGCGCAGGATCGTCAAAAGGAAGTTCCGCCCGCGCGTGGCATACACCCAGGAAGTCCTAAATATCATATGCGGCACACCTGATCTGCGAATAGCCTCCTCGCCAGCCAATTTCGTCCGGCCATATACATTGAGCGGGTTCGTGGGATCTGCTTCATCGTACGGTTCCGTATTCGAGCCGTCAAATACATAGTCCGTCGAGTAATGTACCAGCCCGGCGCCGAGTCTTTTTGCTTCTTCGGCGAGCAGAGCCGGGGCTTCCGTGTTGATGGCGTGTGCTTGAGCTCTATCGGTCTCCGCGGCGTCTACCGCGGTATATGCTGCGGCGTTGACGATTAGTTGCGGGCAGGTCTCCCGGATTACCCGACGGATGTTGTCCGGATCGATCAGATCTAACTGGTGTCGATCCGGTGCGACGACTTCTCCTAGACCGGGCAGCAAACGATGCAGTTCGTGACCGACCTGGCCGTTCTTGCCCACTAGCAGGATGGTGAAATTCATCTGGGCTGGTATCGCGGAAGACGTTCGGACAAGACTTTTTGGAGTCTTGGGTTGTTCGCGTCCTTTTGAGACAGCACCGGGCTCACGGTGCCCCAAGAAATGGCGAGATCAGAATCGTTCCAGAGGATGCCGCACTCGTCGTACGGCACGTAGTAGTCGCTGCACTTGTAGAGAAACTGGACGACATCTGTCAACGCCAAGAAGCCGTGCGCAAATCCGGCGGGAACATAAATCTGATTTTGCTTGGTAGCCGAGAGAAGAACGCTGGTCCACTTGCCAAAATGAGGCGAGCCGAAACGAATGTCGACGGCGACGTCCAGAGCTTCGCCCTCGATTACCCGACAGAGTTTTGCCTGGGGATGATGCAATTGGTAGTGCAGACCGCGTAGCGTTCCCAGGGCGGAACGCGAGTGGTTGTCTTGGACGAAGCAATCCTCAATACCAAGACTCGCGAGTTTGACTTGGTGGTAGGTTTCGATGAAAAAACCGCGCGAATCACGATGCACTACGGGACGCAACTCAAAGACGCCAGGAAGGGATGTTTCGACTCGTTCCATTCAGTTCAGTCGCTTCAGATTTGAGAAGGTGACGTACCAAAATAAAATATGCCTTCGGTTGCGCGAAGCCACTTGCTGGGGGCGCCACGCAGCGGTCAATCAACAGCCTTGGCGCCAGAACCAGCGATGGCGTGAAGGGAAGACTCTCGATTCTCGTAGTATTTCGCGTAATAGGAGCGATATTCCCCTGCGCGCACGTTGTCAAGCCATTGCTTGTTCTTCTTGTACCAATCGATAGTTTGTTGCAGTCCCGCTTCCAGACGTATCTTCGGCCGCCACCCGAGTTCGTTCTGAATTTTGCGGCAATTCAATGCATATCGCCGGTCATGTCCCGGGCGATCCTGAACGTAGGAGAGCAAGCTTTCAGGCTTGCCGGTGAGCCGGAGCAATTGGCGGGCAACGGTTAGATTTTCTTCCACTTCCGAGCCGCCAATATTGTAGGTCTCACCGATCTTACCCTTTTCCAGAACGGTGAGAATTGCGCAACAGTTGTCTTCCACGTGCAACCAGTCGCGCTGCTGTTTGCCGTCGCCATAAACGGGCAGAGTCATGTCGAGCGATGCATTGGTTAACATCAAAGGCACAAATTTCTCCGGAAATTGATATGGACCGTAATTGTTCGAAGATCGCGTGATTAAGGCAGGAAATTCGAAGGTGCGGACATACGAGCGAACGAGCAGATCCGCACTAGCCTTTGAAGCCGAATATGGACTACTAGGCTGAAGCGGAAAGTTCTCGTCGGCAAAGACGCCCGGGAGAATATCACCATAAACCTCGTCGGTAGAAATATGCACGAAACGGCGGACGGAGAGTTTGCGAGCTGCTTCGAGCAAAATGAATGTTCCGGTAACGTTAGTTTGAATCACCGGAGCAGGCTCGTAAATGCTTCTGTCGACGTGGGACTCCGCTGCGAAATGTACGACGGCATCACAGCCATGCATTGCCGCCTGTACAGCGTTCGCGTCGCAAATGTCACCCCTGACAAAGCTATAACGTGGATCCCCGGCAATCGATCCGAGGTTGGCGAGATTCCCGGAGTAAGTCAGCTTGTCGTAGTTGACGATTGCGCAGTTCGCGACATTTTCTAACGCGTGGCGGATGAAATTTGAGCCGATGAATCCAGCTCCACCGGTTACAAGAATTTTCAATGGGACGGTTCTCCGGCCGCTGCGATAGCGGCGAGGCTTTCACTCCTGATCTTGTTGGCTCCGGTCTTCGCTGCCAAACTGCTTGCACGCAAAAGGGATTCGAAAGTGCCGGCGTCAGTCCACCAACCGTCGAGTATCTGATAAGTTAAGCTGCGTTCCTGGATATAGAAATTGTTGACGTCTGTAATTTCGAGTTCGCCGCGGCCCGAGGGCTTCAAGCCGCGAATCTTCTGAAACACGGTCGAATCATACAGATACACACCGATCACGGCGTAGTTTGACTTGGGAGCTTGCGGTTTTTCCTCGATGCCAATGACGTGATTACCGCGGATTTCAGCAACGCCAAACCGCTCGGCATCGCTAACTTCCTTTAAAAGGATCTTGGCGCCTTCCTTTTGTCTTCTGAAATTTGCCACAGCGTCACAAATATCATTTTCGATGATATTGTCACCAAGAATCACGCAGATCGGTTCGCCGTCGGAAAAGTGTTCCGCCAAGCCGAGGGCTTCGGCAATGCCACCTTCACCTTCCTGATAAGTGTAGTTGAGATGCTTTAGGCCAAAATCCCTGCCATTACCAAGCAGTTGGAGAAAGTCTCCAGCGTTCTTTCCGCCTGTAACAAGTAAAATTTCGTGAATTCCGGCATTTACAAGAGTCTGAATGGGGTAATACACCATCGGCTTGTCGTAGACCGGAAGCAGATGCTTGTTGGTCACTCGCGTTATCGGGAAAAGCCGGCTTCCAGTGCCGCCGGCCAGCACAACGCCCTTCATATGTTCCTCACCAGGCTAGTACCTCCTATCGAGAGTCGCCGGGCGGCACGCACCCGGTTTTCGGGCAAGTCCGATCCACCAGCCCCGCGTCGATGCACTATTGACTTCTTGTTTGGCGAGCAGTCACGCAAACAGGTCCCGCATCACGTCGATGGAAACACCAGAAAAATCAGGGATGATATGTTCCGCACCAGCCTCGAGCAATGTGGGAATGATGCCGTTACTACCGATACCGAAGCACGTCATACCGGCTGCTTTCGCGGCCTTAACACCGGATACGGAATCCTCAAACACCAGAGTCTCAGCCGGCGACACACCTAGACGGTCACTGGCCATTAGAAAAATCGCAGGATCGGGCTTCCCATTCGTAACCTGGTCTCCCGTTACGATCGCCCGGAAGTAATTTTGAAGATCCAATGAAACAAGAATATCATTTACCCTGCCGCTGCTACCAGAAGAAGCTACAGCGAGCCTAATTTCTGCTTGGTCTAATTCCTGAAGGAATTCGCGAAGACCTTCGATCGTCTGGAGAGCAGCGGATTCCCGCCTGAACAGTTGCTCTTTCTGCCGACCGAAAATCTGCATTTGCTCCTCGGAAAGATCTCCAAGGAAGTGCCTTAAGATCTCCTCTCGCTTTCTCCCTTCCATGATGAAGTTAAGATCTTGTTCGCTTACCTCTTTACCGAGTAAAGCAAGAAACGTACGCCAGGTTTTCTTGTGGATCGGATGGCTGTCCACGATCACGCCATCCATGTCGAAGATAACAGCTCGTAGCATATTTCGTTCGCCCTCAGGATTCAAGTCCCGGCCAATTGGTTTGCGCCGCTCGATAATTCTCCGGAGTTCCTATGTCGAGGAGATAATCGGAAATCCGATACGCGGCCATTTGCCCTGCAAGTCTCGGCAGCACGTGAAAACCGATGTCCACAGGAGCTTGATTCGGAATCAAATCAAGCAGCCTGGGACTGCCGACCATAATTCCAGAAAAGGCAAGGCAGCCCGATGGAATTTTGGGCTTCTCAACGAACTCGCGCACGATGTCATTCTCATCTACAGTCACAATGCCACACCGCTTTGGGTCTGGAACCTCACAAACACCCAAGGTCGCGACCTGCGAGCGGGTCTTGTGAAGGTGGAGTATAGCAGCCAAATTTGCGGTTGTGAGAACATCGGCATAGAAAACCCAAAATGCCGAGTCGGATCCAAGCCATTGGCGGTTGGCCTTCAAGGTTCCGGCACTGCCAAGCAAGTTCGTTTCTTCGGCAATGCAAACTTTGACGCCGCTAGAGGATTTCTCAAGAAATTTCCGCACCGCGTTGGCGTGGGCATGGATATTGATGAGGACCTCGTCAATGCTGTATCGCCGGCAGAGATCGAGCCAAATCTGTAGCATCGGCACGCCACGAACAGGCAACAGGCACTTGGGAACGGAATCGGTGAGAGGCTTCATCCGTGTACCGTGGCCGGCTGCGAGCAAGAAGGCTTTCATTGCGGAGGATCAAGCAAAAGGGGATCAGGAATCGGCCGGGAAAACCGGCGACCTGCCGATCGTTGAAATCTAGGCGACGGAGATGGGAGCGAAACTCCAGCGAGTTCCGCAACGTTCGTCTCCGTCGATGAAGGGATCATTGGCGACAACCTGCGCACCCTGAAGGTCGAACTCAAACCCCATCTGCGAAAGATTGAGCTTGGCCATCGCCTCACGGACCTTCGCCTGCTGCGGCTCTTCGCAAAACAACAGCAAGAAACCACCACCACCAGCACCTGTGATCTTGCCGCCGAGAGCGCCAGCGTGGAGCGCCGCCGCATAGGCTTCATCGATCAATGGATTCGAAATCTTGGAAGAAACCTTCTTTTTTGCCTCCCAGCCTTGATGAAGCAAGGAAGCGAACGCGCGAAAATTTCCCCTGCCGAGCGCTTCCCGCATCTGCTCGGCAGCGCCGCGGATATAGTGCATCGATTCGAGGGCCTCTCGGTTGCCATTCGAGCCTAAGGTCTCTTGTTCTCGCAGGATATTCCAGGAATTATGAGCCGAACCAGTAAAAAAAAGCATGAGATCGCTTTGAAGTTCGCGAAGAAGATCAGGTCTGAGATTCATAGGCTTAACATGAACCGTGCCATCCGGATCAAAAGCGATGAAATTTAGGCCCCCAAAGGCCGAGGCATACTCGTCCTGTTTTCCGACGGGCTTGCCAAGAACGTTGCGAGCGATATGAAAGGCTCGCTCTGCCAGTTGGTACTTAGAAAGGCGAAGATCAAGGTAGGTGGCTAGGGCCTTGAGCACGCCCACACAGACGCTGGCGGATGACCCCAGGCCAGTTCCTGGCAGGATTTCCGAGGCCAGAAAAAGGTCAATGGAAACGCCGCTACCCAACTCCTTGATTACGGAAAGCGGAATCTCGAGCTGGCTGCCTTTTACGGGCATGCACTCGATGTCGTGCCAGGTTTCGGCGACGCGCAAGTCTGACGAGATGACCTGTATTTTCCCATCGGCCCTGCGCTGCAGAATTGTATAAAAGTATTTATTGATGGAGGCGCTTAGCACAGCGCCGCCAAAGCTCTCGTAATACGAAGGAAGGTCGGTGCCCCCGCCGCCGAAGCTAATCCGCACCGGACTGCGTACTATCAACACGCAGAACCTCCTTGAGACTCACGACTTCGATGGGATTGCGCGGCTCGAGGGCCGGAACTGGTTTGATTCGCGGTGACCTCACGAACCGGACTGCGAGCGTCCACGCCGTCTGCAAGATCAGGGAGAAATCCAAGAAGAGGGACCAGTGAAAAATGTACTCCAAATCAAACCTGGCCTTCTCCTCCGAGGAATGCTGCTCCCGCAGGCCGTGAACCTGGGCTCGGCCCGTTAACCCTGGGTTGACGCACAGTCTTTGGCGTTGCCAATCGGAGTAGTGTCTAACGCGTTCCGCTGATTCCGGGCGCGGTCCAACCAAGCTCATTTCCCCGCGAAGGACATTCCAGAGCTGCGGCAATTCCGTCAAACTCAGCCTTACCAGTAGCTTATCGAAGCGATGCGGACCAGGGTTGTCTCGGTCTACGTTGAGTCGGAACATCCGAAATGCCACACCCAATCGTCCGCAGCGAAGTTCTGTGACGAAAGCTCGTCCCTTTCTGCGCTTTAGACTCACAAGCGACACAAGCAAAGCGGGTAAACTCAGAATGAGTAGAAAAGTTCCTCCAAGTAGATCGACCGCTCTCTTCAACCCGAGTGCGACCGCTGAGATATTCCGCTCTTCCAGCGAGATCAGCGGAACGCCGTCGACCTCGACCATTTGAGCCTCAGAAATATACAGCTCGTACCACTGTGGCACGAGACGGACGCGCATTCCCGCCGCGCGGCATTTCGAGATGATTTTTTCCGCATCCGAGGCCGCAGGTTGGGGCATTACGACGATCAACTCCTGCACACCTTGATCGCAGAGCAGGCCATGAACGTTCAAGGATGGAAGCGAAACGAGTTCTTCACTGGGGGTTGAGGAGCCGTTGGAGGCTTCGCTGCTGGAAGGATAAAGGAAACCCACGACGTCCAGCAGCATTTCGGGATGACGAGAAATCTTGTAGGCCAGTTCGGAAGCAAGATGTCCCGTGCCCAAAATAACCGCCCGCCGGGTGGCAACACGCCATGATCGGGATGTGATGATCCAGCGTGCCAAACAGCGAATCGTAATCAGTCCAATCGGCAGCAGGCACGCGAGGTAGAGCAATAGCAGGCGGGAATAGTAATGCTTTTGAAGGAAGGCCAAGGCCAGCAGAAACGCCATCAAGTAGAAAACAGCCACGACGATCTGCGAAAAAACCGTGGGTAAGTGCCAGCCTCCTCGGAAGCCTTCAAGATCCTTGCTCAGGTAAAGAAAGGTCCAAATTACGAGCGCGGAACACAGGGCGGGAAGGAAATCGCGGAAGGAAACCCACGAATCCAAGCCAAATCCAAGGTATTTGTAGCGGATCCCATAGGCGAACGTAAAAGCCGCACTAATCCAGAACAGATCGAGAAGCAGCACGAATTGGCGAATTCTCTGGTTCATCGTCGCAATCACGCCCGTGAAGTCAAAAAACGACAAAACTGAAGTTGCATTATCCTGGGCAAGAAGCCGTCATAGCTCGGCGCGCAATGCGGCTGGAGATTATGCGGTAGATCGAGTGGGTGATGACGAGATGCAAGTCTTCGACAATCTGCATGTTGTTCGATGGGACGACAACGCAGATGTCGCACAGGGACTTCATTTCCCCGCCCTGGAATCCTGAGATGCCCACGGTTATGGCCCTCGCGTCTCGGGCAACTTGCAAAGCATTCAACACATTCTTTGAATTTCCACTCCCGCTTATGCCGAATGCAATATCTTGCGGCTGCACGAAACACCTCAACTGCTCCGAAAAAACATCCTCATAACCAGAGTCGTTTGCCCAAGCGGTCAGCGTCGGAACATTGTCCGTCAGAGCAAGCACGCGAAATCTTCTACCGCCGTTACAATAAGCGGTGCCTTTTCCTAGGTCGCAAGCAAAGTGCGAGGCGAGGGCGGCGCTTCCGCCGTTCCCGAAGATATAAAGCGTTCGCTCCGATTCATAGGCTCTTACGAGTGTATCTGCAATCTGGTCGATACCGTCAAAACTAACGTTACCGGCGACGTGCTGCAGCTCTTGGAAATATTGCTTTGCTTCTAGAACCTCAATGCAGTCGTTCATTCAACGTCCTCCAGGAAAATGAGCTTCACGCGCAGGCCCGTTTGCGCTTGGTGGGCAACTTCGAATCCAGAAATTGGTCTCATGAGCTTTTAACTACTGCGTTTGGTCAATGCAACTTCCGTGCACGATTCTGCCAGGGATTGTCAACGTTTAGAAATATTCAGCCATCGGTGGTTAGCTTATTGTGTACCCCCGTCCCGGAAGCCAAGGCCCCCTTAAGGTCAGAACACCCACGGCGCTAACGGCCCACCGTTGCTTTGACGACAACACCCGCCCGGCGCATGTCCCCGTAAGCGTCCTGGACTTGGCTCGGGTTTCCACCAATCGTTTCTACCCAGGCCATGAAGTCATCAAGGATCATGGACAGGTCACGCTTAGGCTCCCATCGGATACTCCTAAGCTTATCAACACTAGAAACGCTATTCCGGTTGTCCCCACGTCGGTATTCTCCCGTGTAGCTTATTCCGACATCAGAGGAAAGCTGTTTGAGGACAAGTTCAGCATAGGCAAGAACGGTCGTAGGTTTGCCGCTGCCAACGTTGAAGGCTTGGAAGTTCGCGTCGTCGCTTTCCAGGGCGACCATATTGGCATCCACGACGTCGTCTATATGGACGAAATCTCGAGTCTGCAAACCGTCTTCGTAAACAATTAATGGCTCCCCTCTGAGCGCCCGACCGACAAAAATGCGGCAAATACCCGAATAGTGATTGAAGAGGGATTGCCGAGGGCCCTGCGTAATCGAATAACGAAGGGCGACGGAAGGAATTTCGTGAAGCCAACCGAGGCCTAGAGCGATCTTTTCCTCGGCCAGCTTGGAGACCGCATATTGGTTGAACGGGTTTGTGCTTCCTTCCTCCAGCAAGCGGGCCTTTGCGGGCTGATGGCACTCCGGGCACCGCACTGCCCACTGCTCGCGGGCCAATTGTTGCTGACTCCTGGGCAGCGGCTGGAAGAAGCCATGAACAGCACAGTCATACTGACCCTCACCATACACGGCTTGCGAAGAAGCCACAATGACCTTCTTGATTTTCAATCTCTCTCGAACAATCAACTCGTAAATCAGAGCCGTTGAAACCGCATTCACATCCATGAATCGTGAGAAATCGAGCATGTAATCCTGATACGCGGCTTGATGCGATACCACGTCCACCTCCCGCAAAGCCGCCAATAGCGTTTCGGGATCCCGTGTGTCTCCCTGAATGAAATCGACGCCTTTCGGGAAGCTTTTCACAAGCCCGTGCGGATGAATCTTTGGATCGAGACTATCCAAGACCCGCACCTTGAACCCGTAAGAGAGAAACCGATCCACGAGATGCGACCCAATGAAACCCGCTCCCCCTGTCACCAGCACTCGCATCCTAGAAAGCCTCCCGAAGAGCCATCACGCGATTCTTGATCAAACAATCTGAAATATTCATAAAATGGCTGCGTCCTATTTGCCCGATCCGGCGAAAACTTCGCCGGCGGTTCGCATCAAAATCCAGAAGTCCAGTTGCAAACTCCACCTGCGAATGTATTCCAGGTCGAGTCTTACCCAATCATCGAAATCGCAAATGTCATTCCTACCGCTGATCTGCCACAAGCATGTGATGCCAGGCTTAACCGCCAGCTTCTGTTTTTGATATTCCGTGAACCGAACGTACTCCGTAACCAGCGGAGGTCGAGGGCCGACAAGGCTCATGTCGCCCTTAAGCACGCTGTAGATCTGTGGTAATTCGTCCAAGCTGTAGCGGCGGAGAAAGCCACCGAGCCTGGTCACTCGAGGGTCATTCGTGAGTTTGAACATGGGTCCAGACATTTCATTCAGAGACTCAAGCTTGGACTTCAATTCGTCGGCATTCGAATACATCGAACGAAACTTGTATCCGGTGAAAGTGCGACCTCCCTCGCCGACCACTCGCCATCGATAAAAAACCGTGCCGGGTGAAGACAACTTTACCGCTACCGCGAGAACCATAAAAAGAGGGAGGAGCAGCACGATGAGCAAGAAGGAAATTGCAACATCAAATGCCCGTTTGCAGGCCACCAGCAATGGCTTGTCCCAATTGGGGGAGCGGCCCTGCCCAACGAACGCTTCTGCTTGTGTTGTCGACATAAAGATAAATCGTAGCCGTCAGTCGTAAATCCCACGGACGGGTGCTGAAAACGTCAGAGCTCAAGACTCGTCTCGCCTGTCAAAACATCACGAGTCGATGTTAGGTACGAACGAAGGTCGTCCCTGCAAGGCCTAAACAGGATCAACCAAGAGTATCGAACTGAGAGTTCTCTAAAAAGCATTCAGGCCAGGAACTTAGCTGGGAATTTATTGGTTGCAGCACCTATTAGATGAGCTTTCGTACTGCTCAGTTTTAAATATTTCTTGGTGAAGCCAACTAGGTACCGCTTCCTTTAGCCGCGGTGTGAAGCCGAAGTTGTTCATTCCCTGAGTGTCCCCTGGATGACCATTCTGCAATGGACGTTGGATAACGACTTGAGAGCTCAGGCGATCCCTTTAACGGCACCCAACAATTCCCCATTCAAGACACGCTGGTAAAAGTCTGCATGGGATCGAACCACGTCCTCCCAGCGATAGTGCGTCAGCGCCCGCTGACTGGCCCTAGCCCGGAACTCTTGTACCACTTGAGGGTCGTCAATCAGCATTTGCAGTTGCTTCTCAAGATCTTCAGCGCCTTCGGCTCCGCGGTAGCTGAATCCGGCGTCGCCGATGACTTCTACGTTCGATGGCGTATCGTTCACCAGCGTGCAGTTTCCATAACCCATGGCTTCGACTAAAGCAGGATGGGTCCCGCCGACTTCATCGGGCAGGACGAACAAGTAGGCGTTTCTCTGTAATTGCTGATAGCCGTCCCCATAGACGCCTCCGGTAAACACAACGCGAGGATCTTGCGTAGATTTCAGTGCCCGCACGTATTCCTTCTCCCAAGGATCATCCCCAACAATGACCAGTTTCTGGTCCGTTTTTGTACGCTCGAACGCCATGATCAAATGGTGGATATTATTTTCGGGCACTAGGCGCCCCACAAACAGAACGTACTGCCTGCTGGTCAACCCAAAGCGTTCCAGCCACTCCTGTCCTTCGCACGTTGAGTCACGCATGCCATAAGTAACAAGAAACGAGTCCGCGTTGTACGTTTCGCGGTAGTAACGCAAGACCGCCTGGGAATCAGAGACGAGACCATCACAGAGCCGGGTGGCCAGTCGTTCGGATACCCTCAGGTACCATCGGGCAAACCATCCCCATTTCCCCCGCTGCCAGTCGGTCCCATCCACGGAGCACACCACCTTCATGCCAAAAAGCCGCGGTATAGGAGCAAACACCGTGGTGCCTGTCGTAAAGTAGTGCACTACGTCCACTCGGTGAAATGCAACGTGCAGTGTCGCTAACAACGCATGGACGATGGTACTCAAATTCTTGGACTTCAATGTGGGCAGCGTCACTAACTGCACGCCATCGTAGTACTTTCCAGGGTGCTTGCTCATTCCCGCGCGGTTGTACACCACCACGTCGTGTCCCAGCCCAACCAACCCGCGGGAAATCTCATCCACGGCAGTCTCGAATCCTCCAAATCGTGCTGGGATTGCCTTAATTCCTATCATCGCAATCTTGAGCTTTGTTTGCATGGTTCGATCAAAAGCGTCCTAGTAAATCAGTACGGCTCTATCGGGTCCACAGGTCTCCAACCTTGGTTACAGTCCCTGAGAGCGAATGAGGAACTCTATGCGATCCGAATTCCGGTTTCGCGGCTTCCTTTATCTGACACATCGGTTTCTCTTTGATTGCACAGTGTGTTTTGTTTGGGAAGCAAAGCATTGAGTGACCCTCTCGCCGCGTTAAGAACCGACTCAACGCTTATCGTGCGGAGGCAGTAGGGCTGGTCGAAAAGACAATAGTCGAAGCAAGGGCGACACCAGAAACCGGACTGTATAACGATTCGGTTGTCGGGGCCGAGGGGCCCAAACCACAGGGGCTCCGTCGGGCCAAATACCGCGACGACGGGGACGCCAAGAGCGGTGGAGATATGCATGGGGCCGCTGTCATTGCAAATAAAGAGTCGGCAGCGTTTGAGCACCGCCATAAATTGACGCAGCGGCAACGATAACGGAATGAAGTCATCAGTGTGTTGAGCGGGTCGCGCTTGGGACGGATCCTGGAACCATAAGACTTTTACGGGATATTGCGCGCGTAAACGCTGTGCCAGCACGGCGAAGTTCTCTTCACCCCACTGCCGAGTCACGCTCCGTGCACCAGGATGGACACCTACCAGGAGGTCCTGACCCTGGATTCCGTGCTCCGCCAAGCACTGTTCTGCGGCTCTCTCTTCTTCCCGGCTGACGCTCAAGGAGGGCTGTTGCATAACGATCGGCTTACCTAGATGCTCGAGTAGCCGCGTCCAACGCACTGAGAAGTGAGGATGCTCTAGATCAGGTGTCACAATATCTGTCAGGAAATAACCACCGCCAGCAAACGCGTAACCTACGCGTCTGCCGATCTCCGCGAGCCACAGAATGCAATTCTCTCGGATGTCCGCCCGCGCGGTAAACGCGAGGTCGAAATGTTGAGCATGTAAGAATCTCAGCATCCGCAGCAGCTCGATCCACAACGGTGAAAAAGGATTGTACTTGCGCCAGCGGGAATAGTGCTGCGCCCACGGGACCCGTACGGTAATCACCTCGTTTACCAGTCCCTGGTTTTCGAGGAGTGGAGCGGCCTTGGGACTCGTCAGGAGGACGATGCGAGCGTTAGGGTAGTTAATCCGCAGGTTTTGGACGAACGGCGATTCCATTACAATATCGCCCAAATTCCAGTATTCGAGGAGAAGGATGCTGCGGACTTCCGTCGCAGCGCTGGCCGGGCAATAACCCAATTTCGTCAGGACGCGCACAATGGGTCGAGCGATCGCGTCAATCACTCGAACCAGCCGGCGCTTCCGCGCACTCATCTTTACTAGCAATCCGAGGGCTGCTGCGTCGGCATCCTTCGGAGCCAAGCTGGCAGAAATGACTGCTTGCTTAGTTCGACTCAACGGGATCCTTACGAACTGCGGAAATAGCAGTTCGAACCAACAGACCCCTTGCACGCTGCACGGCGATCTCTGCCGGCCGAACAGGCTTTGCAGAAGCTTGAGGCTCGTCGCTACTTGTGCGTTCTGCAAGGGACTCTTTGAGCTCGTTCAAGCTGACGCAGGCGGTGCCTCGTTTGCCCACCTTTATGCCTGCGGCGAGATTCGCCAGGCGCACGGCATTTTCGCAGTCAGATCCCGAGGCCACTGCCGCAGCAAAGGTCGCGATCGCGGTATCTCCGGCACCGGTAACGTCATATACGCTGCGCGCCATCGTCGGGATATCAACCCTGCGCAACGTGTTCCCCTGGTTCTCGAACAAAGACATGCCTTCACAGCCTCGTGTGACAATCAGCCCGTCCAAACCTAGCCTGTCAACCAAGCGGTGGGCCGAGTCGTTCAGCCATTCATCGCCGTCGGCCGGCGTGCCACCGAGTTGGGCCAGTTCGCGCACGTTCGGCATGAGCATATTGGCCTCCAAATATTTCCGTGAGTTCGAGTCCTTGGGGCCCACGATGCAGGGGATGCCGCGCGCGCGAGCGGCCGCAAATGCCGCGCTCAGGACCCGCTCTGTCAGCACACCCTTGAGGTAATCTGAACAAACAATAACTCAATCTCCGAGGGTCTCAGTCTGAATCAGATTGACCAAGCGATCTTCGGTCTCGCCCGCGATGAGCCGAAAAACTTGCTGACCGTGTTCCAGCGACAGCGATCCGACCTCGATGAAATTTCGCAAGTTGCCTAGTGCATTTTGCGTGTTTCGTTATAGAACGCTAGTCGCTCTCTCGGAACTAGCAACAGCACCGGCGATCACAAATGCGTTTTCCACGATTCCGCTAAGAATGTGAATGATTAATGCGTGCACCTCCTGGATGCGAGGAGTTGAATCGGACGGAACGCACAAGCAAATATCAACCAAGCCGAGCATCTTACCCCCGCTCTTTCCGGAAAGGCCTATCGTAGCCATACCTGAGTTCCTCGCGAGTTCCAGAGCTCGCAGCACATTGGAAGAGTTTCCGCTGGTAGAGAATGCAAGTATTATATCCCCAGGTTTCCCAATGGCTTCCAGCTGACGAGAAAAGACTTGGTCGAAACCGTAATCGTTACTGATCGCTGTCAGAGCAGATGAATCCGTAGTCAATGCGATTGCGGCGAGAGCCTGCCGCTCGGCGCGGTAACGCCCTACAAATTCTGTGACGAGATGTTGGGCGTCGGCTGCACTCCCTCCGTTACCGAAGGCAATCAGCTTTCCACCCCCTCGCAGGCACGTCAGGATCAGTCTTGCTGCTTCTACAATGCGCTCTGAGACACCCTCCGCCAATCGGTTCTTCACAGCGATGCTTTCTTCGATTTCTTGTGTAACGTAGGATAACAATTTTGCGTCTTCCTTATTGGACTGTTTTGGTCAAGGGTGTGCGCAAACCTTCCGCTAGGCCTTTGTAAATCGCCAGAAGTGCCCGAAAATCTCGACGCCATAGGCGAAGGACGGTATACAGTAAAATATGAGTACTTGCAAAGCCCAAGATATAGCTCGGAATTTGCCACCATCGTAAGTGTTTGCGAGCCACAAATACCATGTTACGAGTGCTGAAGAACTGTCGTATGGCTTGACTGCCCGCACCCATCGTCTTCACAGCGGTTCCTCCGCAACAATGCCATAGCGTCGCTTTCGGAGAAAACGCCAGTCGGTGCCCTTCTCTGAGAAATCGCACAGACCAATCCAAGTCCTCAGCATAGGACCAGAATTGCTCGTCCAGAAGACCTACATCGCGCAGGGCGCTACACCGCACAAGCATCGCGCAACCTGTCGCTTGGGTGATTTCCTCATCACGGTCGAACTGACCGCGATCGATTTCCTTCCAACCGCGGTGCTTTGCCGTGCCGGTCCACAGACTAAATTCAGCACCGGCATACCAAATCATTTTCGGTTCGTCGGCAAAATAGATCTTTGGGCAAACAGCTCCGATATGAGGATCGCTCTCAATTGTTGCTAGCATCTCACGAATGAAATCTGGGGCGACAACAGTATCATTGTTGAGTAACAGCACGTACTCTGCGTCGTTGGCAAGAGCGTGTCGCATACCGACGTTGCATCCCGCTGCAAAACCTAGATTGTTTTCCTGGGGAAGCACAACGATTCGCGGAAATTCCCGGGGCAACATTTCCACGGAACCGTCGGTCGAGCCATTATCCACGAGGAAAATCTGAAAGTCCGGGCCGTCCGTCGCCTGTAAGCTACGAATACATTCAGCAGTCATCTGATAACTGTTCCAGTTCAATACGACGACAATGATTTTGGTTGTCGGTGTTGAATTCATTTGCGAACAGACACCACAATGTCCTGATAGAAATTTGTTGCATTTCTGCCGCACCAAGATCCGTAGTGCACCGCGCTTATATCCAGTCCTGACTCCTCGAAGCGTTCCCGAACAACGTCCTCTGGTAACCCGACGGTCGTCTCGGGAAACTCAGGGTCTAGAACAGCATAACCCCCGAGTTCGTGTGTCAGGGGGATAGTGCTCTTGCCCTGTGCGATTAACGCACGCGATTCATCGTTGAGCAGCAAAAAACTGATAAAGGACTTGGCTCCCGGCTTGAGCACACGTCCGATCTCGCTAACATAATTCTGCATTGCGTCTGGAAGCATATGAGTAAATATAGAGATTAAATATACAAAATCAAATTCGGCATCCGAATACGGGAACTTCCATTGCGAAGGAAGCACACTGCCATCAGGATTATAGTGTTTGTTGAATATATCGACGTGTCGAAATTTGAAATTTGGATAACGGCTAGTAATTTGTTGCTCGCACCATTGAACTCCCTCGTTCACGACATCGAACCCCTCATAGGAGCCGGTCGGGCCGAGATACTTGGTCAACGGTACGGCTTGCTTGCCTATGCCGCACCCAACGTCCAAGATCCGATGATGTGGCTGCAAATCACAAAGCTCGATAAAGGAACTCAGGAACTGGTTCTCGTGGAAATGACCACCTCCGACAAACCACAAACCGCGCGGGGGCACTAAGGGATCGTACTTACCAATAAGCAAGTCAACAACATCCAATGGAAAATAGACAGCGCGGCGGATGGCCAGCCGTGTCTTGAATTTTGGAAACGCACGTTTTGCTAAGACGGTAAATTGCACGTTGTTTAGAATTCCTGTCGTTAATGAGGAGTCGGACTCGCAGGAGTTGGACTCCATTGTGACACCGGAATCCACTGCAAACTTCCGAGCAGGTCATTCCGAACGAATGTTATGGAGCCATTGACAGTCAGGGTGTTCTGGCCCATCAGGTTGATGTTCCCGCCCGAAGCGAAAGTAACCGGACCTATAAAAGTAAAAAGCGTAACCATTTCGCCGGGTCCTAAAGCACTTTGAATTGTGGTGATTGGTGTTGAAGATGAATTTAGACCAACCGAATGAACGCCGACAATATTGATCGTAGCTGCCGGATTCATCTGAGTGGTAACGCCCGAAGTTGGCGGAACGTTCGAGTTGCCGGAATACATGTTGTCTTGATAGACGACGCTGGCAAGATTTGTCCCTTTCACGACCGAGTCGGCGTTCCCGAAAATCTGGTTGTGCACGAAAAAGATTCCGGAAGCGGACGTTGTCGTAACATTTAGCTCATAACCCGACCCTCCATTGATACCAACGTTGCCGGCGAAATACGAGTCTGAGATGGTCAGTCCACGGGTCGCAACGTTAGTATTAGCCGTTATCTGATACCCCGCCCAGAGCTCTTCATGGTGAGAACCGTAGAATGTGAGATTGACTCCGCCGTCGATCTGCACCGCTAGAGCCGCCTGCTGAGACACCAACGCTTCGAATATGATGGTGGTGGGATAACCACCGGAGCCGCCTGCCAGGCCTCCCACATAAATATTTGTTCCGTCTCCAATCACCTGTCCGTCAAACTCGCAATCAGCAAAACGTAACGCAAACACGGAGCCCTCCAGCCTTAAAGCATTGCCCCCACCAGACGTTCGCCACACCACTACCTTGTTAAATCGGAGCCATTGCGATGAAGCCGAGAAATTGTCATTTCGTCCTCTTATATGCATCCCGACTCCCGCGAATTCCGCGATGTAAATGTCATCGAACGTTGAATACCATAAACCTGAATTAACAAGTGACTTAGTATCTAAAAAGAATCCGTCCTCACTGGTGTTCCCGACGGACCCTAAGAGGCGGAAACCGGAAAGCAGCACGTTCGTGGCTGGAGCATTGTTAGCCTGCGGGAGGACAAAGACTGGGTTATTCCCATTAATAGATCGCAGCGCAGTTCCGTTGCAAGGTGCGGCGCTGCTGCACGTTTGAGTCGTTGTAGTAACGCCACCGGTCGCACCCATGCCTATTATCTTCAGCGCCTTCCTCAACGTGATCTGCTTCACAGTGTAGGTGTACGGACCAAGATAGATGGTAATGGCTTTGGTGCCAGGATCGATTGTTCCTAGGTTGAGATTCACGCTCGGTGACAAAGCATAAATGATACAGCCATTTGCAGGACACGCAGCCACCGCGTCCGGCACGCCCTGCGGAAAACGGTCGGCGAACAGTATATTTGACAGATTTTGGAGACTGACTGTGCCACCAGTATCCGTGATCTGGGAACTCGCGAGTCCGCCTCCGGAGAACTTCGGAATGACGTTAACTGGACCGGTTATGCCGGCGATTCCACTGGCTGTAGCAACGGGAGGAATAGAAGATGCATCGACAGTGGTGCCGGTTGCGCTTTGGGGAGCAGGGCTGGCGATCACAGTTTGCGCTCCCGGCGTAGTTTCGGATGATCCGCTGGGAACAACCCTTGCAAACGCCGATGCCGGCAACCCGCCCAATGTCTGCGCGTCCGCCGACTCTAGGGCATAAGGCACGCTCACCATCAATACCCTAGGTTCCTCTTCCGATCCGGCGCGTATAACCTGGGCCCCTAACCACCGCGGCTCACCCGAGGTAAAGATATCCATGGGCATTCCGTTAGGAGCAGTCGATCCCAGCAGCACTTCGTAGTGCCCCTGTGAGTCTACGGGTGTGTTCTGTACTTCCTGCCACAAGGGCGTTCCGCCCGTTGAATCACTATAAATCACGAAGCGTACGGCGAGAAAACTGCCCTGGGGCGCGCCCGCCGCATTCTTCAGAGTTCCGTTGAACTTGATGAAATGGGGCACTCCTTGGCCGCACCCAGTGGCACTATTTGTGGTGCACTGGGCTTCACAAGCAACTGGGACAAGCGTCAACAACGCCAGAATTAAGAGGTTCTTGGCTGTAGTCTTCATGACTCTCCACGGTTGAATGAGAACATTGCTAAAATTGGCTCAAACTCACACTTCAATTCCTTCCTGCATCAGCGCGTACCAATCTACGTTGGGCGACATAGCATTGCAGTCAAGATGCGTGGCCATACCTGGAATGGGGACCCACAAGACCCATTTCTTCCCGAAGAGAATTTGTCGCCAGCAATACAGCCAGGACTTAAGAATGATCTTGCAGAAGAAGGGCTGTCGAATCAGCTGTCGGGTAAAAAATACCGGATTGAACACTCGGCGCTTGGTCAAGCTAAGCCACAGGCTGCAGTCAAAACTTCGTCGTTTGTAGCTACGAAAAACCGTCCGAGTTTTCCTGAGCGTTTCGCGCGTAGTAAGAAAGGTTAGACAAGTGGAGGCGGCGGTCCTCCAGTGTTTGCCGCCGTACACCTTCAGCCACTTAGGCTGCCTGTGCAGATCCATCGTGTAGCAATCGAGATGGTCATAAGGAGAAACGAAATCGACATCGGAGTGCTCTAGCAGGAAATCAATCATAGAACGGAACTGGCCAGGCAGGTAAAGATAGTCGTCCTCCGCGAAATACACGACATCAGAATCTTGCTGCTCCAGAAGAATCTCGACCTGGCGACGAAATGTCGCCTGATTGCCAACACCACCTAAATTGAGCACGGTGAGATCATTGCGGTCGAAGTATTTACAAAAGAGGTCCGTATATTCTGGAGGGCAGCCATCCAAAAGAACCCAAATCCTTACTCGCAGTCCGCCGAGTGAGTCCTTGAAAGACCTTAGGCAGAGCTCGGAGAGTCGATACTTATCGCCGCCGGACGGCAGCGCCAAAGCAGCGTCGGCTACTTTGGGGTAGATCCGATAGGCGACCGCGATATCGTAGGATCTTTTCTGATTCGGCCGGTGATTTTGTATGCGATTCAAGGCTGTATTCCGAATTGCACGGCGTCGGACGAGAGCGACCCATCTCTAGCGAATAGGAACTCTTAGATTGACTTCTGTACTACGGCGCCCATGCCATTCGCACTCTCGTTAGAGCCGTTTACGAGGATCGCTGCGGAGGCCAGAAATCCAAGATGAACCCAAGTGAAAGCCAAAGTGGTGCCGTCGGTTGACTGGAATGAGATGATGTAAATTAAGGCGCCCGCCGAGAGGCCGAGGAGCATGGCCACCTGCTTATTTCCTCTATGCAATCCCCGTCGAATCTTCCACCAAACGGAGATTAGAAAGCCCAGGACTGTGCTTAGGCCAATGAGTCCAGTATCGTGGACAATTCGGACAATCACATTTCCCACCCAAGTCGGATTACCCTTCCACTCTGGGATGTACTTGCCAAAATCAAAGGACAACCCAAAGCTGGCCGTACCGCTGCCGAGGAGAGGATGACTTGGGATATCTTGCAAAGCCTCCTGAATGACAACTAGACGCGTTATCGTGGTTTCTTCCGCCAAACCCTCAGTAAGAAGACTCCCGAACCTCTCCCGAAGCACAGTGCCCACCGGGGAGAAGGCAACCATCAAAATCAGTCCCGCCACTAAGACGAGAGTCACAGCCCTGCTGCGTTTTCTAATGGTCGCGCGGCGGGCCCGCCAAAACACCCAACCGCTCGCTACCACCAATGCGACCAGCGCGGCACGAGAGAAGCTTAGGATCGTAGCCAGTGAAGCAACAAGGAACCAAAACAGATAACGAAATCGACGGCCGCCAGTCAAATAGAGAGCAAGACATAGGACCGCAGTACACGCGACGTAAGCTCCAAAGAGGTTAGGCTCGTATAATGAGCCGTAGGGTGCGGCTACGTCGTCGAGATACTGCCCGACCGACATTCCCGCTGCAGTTCCGAAGACATGACTCGATATGTAACAAAATATGCCGTACACCGCTTCGAGGACTCCCACGCCGAGCAGAATTCGAAACGATTTTTGCAGCGTTTCGAAATCACGAACCAGCATGCGAATTACAAAATAGGGAACAACCGCAAGGCTAGTCTGCAAGGCCCAACGCATCGTAGCGGAGGGTAGGGGAGAGGTGAAAGCAGAACTGGTGTAGTTAACTGCGAGGTACGCTAGAATCCAATAGTCCGACTTCTCCCACCGCACTTCATGTTTGTGGAACAAAAGCCAAACCCCGACTGCCAAGGAGACTATCCCTGCTGCAAAGTGTTCTGGCCTGGCCTTCCAGCCAAATACCTCGACAAAAAAGACTGGCATCGCACTCATTCCGATTAAGACAATGAGAGCTCCGTATGGCCAACGAACCACGGTGAGAAAAACAACTCCTATCGCGGCGACTACCCAAACCATCCAGCCAAGATCCTCCTCCAGCGCCACTCGGAACAAGACCAAGGTTGCCACTAAAAAGGCGACAAGACTTAGCCGCTGCTTTAACTTAGATTCCCAGCGCTCAGATGGAACGGATTCCAATGTATCTGTGAATATCCTCAATCTTGAGGGACCTTAACAGCTTCAACGTAAAGACTCTCCGAGACGCGATCTGGATTATCAATGCATAGTTCGGGCAAGAGGGATTTACCAAATGTCTGGTTCCGGATGTCGCCAAAACCAGAACGTCGTAGCGCGAATTCCAGTGTCGGAAAATCGTATGCGTATTTGTGCTCAAAGTACTGGCGAAAAACTACATTGAGCACTTCCATTTTGGTGTTGAACCTTGATCCAAAATGCACGTCTGTGTGGTCCGGTCGCAAGGGGCGAACTTCAGCCAATTGCCTCCATCCTTCGGCACAGTATGCGCGAATGTATTTCTCGGCATCAGGAACAATGATCCGAATCACGCCTCCCGGCTGTAGCACACGGTAGCATTCGGAAAGAAAGAACGGCGCTTCTTCCAGGTAGTCTATATGCTCGAAGAAGTGCTCGGTAAAGATGCATCTGGCGGCTCCATCGGCAAAAGGTAATTCCTTTCGACAATCATAAATGCAGTTGACACCAGGAAACCTAAAAATATCTACGTTCACCCACCCCGCTTTGGCTGATAGCCCAGGGCCGATATTCACAGACAAATTTTGACGATCTCGGTAGAACTTCCTGACGCGCGAGGGTCTGTTCATTAATCTTGCCAGTGCGACTCGCAGTTCCGCGAGAAAAGGATGGTATGCGTGCCGAGGGATGAAGGGCAGAGCGGTCATCAAAAGTCTTTGAAAACCGGTTTTCCCCAAAAGGCGCTGCTGAAAATTGGGATATATTTCTAACGCTGCTACGCGTTCCATCGTGGCTCGCCCCGCTCTCGTGTTCATGGTTTCATGAATCAACATTGCACTAACGAAGTGCTTTTCGCCCGACCGAAAGGACGTACGTTGGCTGGACGAGCAGCGTTGCTCGATATGGCTCTATCTTGGCCTCCAGATAGTTTGAGTTGGCGTCAAATTCGGTCTTCGGGACTACCGACGCAGGCTTTCGTCGGAAAAACCTCGGCCTATTTACTCGCTGTTTCTTCAGCAAGTTCAAAAACACCCTTCGAGCCACGTACAGAGGATAGATCCTGTTCTTCTGCGCGTATAGTTGAACGTCGGCGCACACAGTTTTGAGCAATTTGCTGAATTCAACTATCGTAAGTTCTTGGAAATGAAATGGATTGTTTTGTCCCCAACGGGATAGCGTGCGATTGGGTGTTGAGCAAACTAAAATACCACCGGGCCTGAGCACCCGACTGCATTCGAGCAAAAATTTCGTCTGATCTTTGACGTGTTCGATAGTTTCGAAGGATATTACGGCGTCGACCGTACCGTCAAGGAGACAGAGACTTGTTGCGTCGCACTGTACGAAACTACAATCCCTGTACTTAGCCCTAGCATATTTAATTGCTCCGCTATCAATGTCCAAGCCCATGCAGCTCTGCGCGCCTGCCTTGAGAAGGTAGTCCGTGCCGATACCGCTCCCGCAAGCCACATCCAATACCCGCTTATTCTTCACAAATTGACCTGCGAAGACATACCGCGCCTCGTGCTCGCGGAACAATTGTTCCGCGGGCATACCTGGCACAAGGCGCTCACCAGTGAACGGCAAGATCGGTACTGTCGCACGTCCGCTTTCGGACGGGAACGAAGCTTGATTCACGATATCGGAACTGGAATAGGCCACGGCGTTCTCCCACCCGTTAACTCGGAGGGAATTATGATTCATTGTGCCGCGCTCCAGAGTTTAATTGCGTCTCTCAGCGGATTAACGAGGGTGAGAATGGACTGACGATCCAGCTCGTCCAAAACATATTTCCAGATCGCCAGTGCGAACCCTGCCAGCCAAACGGCGCTCAGACAAACTTCCGCGATGAACGAGTCATGCAGCATTCTTTTCGTGGCGATTAGAGCCAGACCCGTAACACATAGTATAATAAGCGCTCTGAGCATATCCCTACCGAGTAATTGCCGTGGAGAGAGAAAAAAGACTCGCCAAGCGATCAACATTAAGAGCACAACTTCAATAGCTACTCGCACGGACCAAGCCGTCGCTGCTCCCGCAATTCCATCGTGACGAATCATCCACCATAAAAAGGCCGCGTAGGGAGGAAGCTCGAGCAAAAACAGCACGGCGGTCAAGCCGGGGCGTCCCAAAGCCTGAATGAAACAATAGGGGACATGAGCAAAACAATTGACGAAAACACCGATGGCAAGGATCTGGAGAACAACTGCGCTCTTGGCCGCAAAATCGGGTCCCAGCCACAACTGAAGGATCTGTCTCGCAAATAGCACCAGGACCAAACTGACCGGAGCCAAGATCAGGAAAAGGTACTTCATCGACCGAAAATAGAGGACGGCAAGCTCTTTTTTTCGCTCAGCACCGAGCCCACTGCAAGCGGGAAAAATGGTGATCGTCAGACTGGCCGGGATCATCCAAAGCTTGGAGACGGCCTCGAAGGGGGCGGTGTAGTAACCAACCATTGCCACCGAAAGCAGCGAGCCGATCAAAAAGCGATCCATGGAAAGCAGGATTGGATTAACTATGTTTCCAACAGTAATCCAGCTTCCGAAGGCAATTAAAGGACGAAGTACTCGCCCATCGAATACCGGCCACGACCTTAAGCACGGTAAGACCCGGAAACAGTACGCCAGGTGGGCAAGAGCGAATCCCAACCTCGAAATCAGCAGGAGTACGACGATCCCGGGTAGTCGTGACCCGAATGGAAGAGCGACCGCCGGAATAATAAAAACCAAAGCGCTCGACGGAGTTCGAAGAAGATTGACGATGTCAAACCGTTGGCATCCCTCTAAAACTGCCCGCAGTGAGTTACTCGCGAGTACCAGCGGTAGAGACGCGGCGAGGATAAAGAAGGTTAAGCGCACCTCATTCACAAGATAGGGCGGAATTTTCAGCGCTCTGTTCGCCAGTAGGGGGGCAATAGTGCAGAGAATGAGACACGCGGCCAATCCTAGGAAAAGCTGGGTCGCCATGGAGGTCCACACCAGCGCGGGAACGTGCTCGGTATCATCTTTGGCTAACCACTCCGCCACAGACTTCGTCGTCGCTCGGCCCAATCCGAAATCGAATAGGTTGAAGTAACCGAAAACCATCCAGACAATTCCTAGGACGCCGAAACGATCGGGACCAAGCCCTTTGACAATATAAGGCATAAGGCCCACGCCCGCGATTAGCGGCACCAGTTGCCCGATGAAGTTAAACGCAGTGCTGCGCGCAAGCTCCGCCTTGCTTACTTTAAATGAGGATAAAGACGCGCCGACTTGGCGCGGTGCCTCCTCCAACACTATGCCGGTTCCTGTGTCCATGGTTTAGGACTCTCTGACAGCGGGAAAAGGACGCGATCTGATCACGGGCACCACGCGTGCAAAGAACTGCTAAGGACCTTCACCTTCAAGACGCGGTCCACCTTGAGGGCGTGCCATGATCGACTAGCTCTACGCTCTCGACGTCCACATCCACAACCACCGAGCGCATAATGAGGTCTATCGACAACACTACGCGGAGGAGACCCTTGCGCCGGAGTAGAATACCCTGCCTTCCCGCAAGCGGGCCGCTTTTGATTCGGACGCGCCGACCTGCGGTCAGGAACGGGTGCGGCTCCGCCAATACGCCAGCCGCCAAGCCCATTTTCAGCCCTTCGATTTCCTCGTCGGCCAACGGAGACGGGTGTCCGTTGAATCCCACCAGGCGAACAACACTTGGGATCTGCAAGACCCGCAAGCGATCAACTAGCGCCATCCGGACAAACACGTAGCCGGGAAAGAGAGGAAGCTGCAGGCGCATCCGCCGGTCTTTCCAGCGCCGCACAGTTTCATAGACCGGGAGAAATGAAGCGACGCGTCTCTGTTCTAACTGTTCGCGGACACGTTTCTCGTGATTCGCGGACGTGTAGGCCGCATACCATCTCGGTTCAAAGTAATCCGACGGTACGTCTTGCGCATCCCTTGGGTCCACCCCGAGATTTGTCAACATCTCCACGCGCCTTCACCTCTCGGACACAATCGACAGCTCCGCCCCGTCACTTACAGGGCCATTTGTGACCTAACCCATTCAAAATAAAACCTTTACGGCAGCCCGGACGCTACTTCGGCGCTTCGTCCCTGTCCGGGCGTTCGCGGCGCCACCGCAGAAAGCTTTTCTTGCCGGGGTCGGCGTGGTCGCCCGAACCGTTTCGCGCGAATCTCGGCAACTGGGTTTTCAGATCCGTGAATACTTCCTGCGCAAACACCTTCCGCGCATCGTGCGCATCGGTTTGGTCCCACACGGTTCTTGTAAGCAGCCAAATCGTCGCACAGGCAAAGGCACATGCCGTTCCCAGAAACATGATTAAAAGTCGCGGTGGAAATGATTTTCGGTCCGGAACGTTGGACGCGTCGAGAACTTTCACCGTCGGGATTTCCTTCGCTTCTTGTACCTTTGCCATCTCGTATTCTTTTGTAAGTATCTCGAAAACAGCCTCCTGAACCCTCGTACGGCGATATAGGTCCGCATAGGTGACGCCAAGCAGCGGCAATTTTCGGATCGAGGGATAAAGGGACTCACCCGCCCCGCTGGAAACTTCCGTCGAGCTCTCGCCTTTTCCTCCCAGCTTTTCGAGCTGGCGCTGCAATTCATCAATGCGGGCTTTCACCGTTCGCGTGCGTGGGTTGTTGTCTGTGTAAATCTGCCGAAGGCCCTCATATTGAGACTGGGCGGCGATGAGCTGGCCCTGCAACGTCGCAGCTGCTTCAACCATCGCCTTCCCTTGCTCTTTGACATCGATCGCGGAGTTCTTGCTCGCAAACTGGCTAAAATTCTTCTCGGCATCCTCCAAATCTTTGCTCACGCCTTGTAAACGCTCCTCTAGAAAGACTCGCTCGCGGCGTGCTGAAGATGTGCTCAAGTCCGCAACCAGGCGGTTAAGTTCTTCCACGTAGGCCTGTCCAATCGCAGCCGCTCTTTGCGGGCTCTTGTCGATCACCGTGATAGATATGATTTGACTCTTGCGATCGACGGAGATGCCAGTATGTTCCGCTAGCGCTTTCTCCGCATCGTCCATGCTGCGAGTCCCATAAAGCTTCTTCAAGTTGAATTGCTGAATCAGTTTGTCCTGCACGGTACGGCTGCCCAAGATGCCGACGAAAATGTCGCTTGTACTCTTGAGCCCGAGAAAATCGTTGGCGAGAGCTCCGAGTCCTCCGGAAGTGCCAGACATGGCCGCCGCAGCCATGGCGAGGCTGGAACTGGACTGATTATCCGGCGGCATCAAGTGCGCAGTGGATTCATATCGCTTAGGGATCAGGAACGCGACGAGCGTGCTGGCGAGGAGCGCATACAAACTGACACGGTACAACAGCCTGCGATGAGTCCACAACAGCCGGAGATATGCGAGTGCCTTCTCATGCCCCTCCGGACTCTCCTGCGGCGCAGGAGTTCCAGGAAAATCGCTCTCAGGCAGTTCAGGCAAGGGTTGCCGCACTGGCGCGCCGGTCGAATACGTCACGGCTGGCCTCCGTTTGGCGAATCGGCTTCATCTCCGGCCGTTGCGGATCGCCGGAACAACTTCTCCGGTTGAAACAAAATCTGTACGGAGGCGCTCACGTCTCTCTGCCCGTTGGGCTGAATCACCGGGAAAAGCCAGCGCTCGTACTGCACGGAAGCAGAAACATCAACGCTTGGCCGGATCCAATAATCTCCCCGGGCTCCCACGTCAGTGACAGTGCCGCCGCCCGGCACGAATTCTTGGCTGACTTTCTGGTGCCGAAAGTTAAATTGCAGACGATTCCGTGCGCTAAACCAATAATTTGTCCACGCTTGGGCCCCCTGACCTTCTCTTCCAATCCAACTGCCAATCAGATTGCCGTTGTTTGTGTAACCGCTTCGCCATGTAAAATTGAAATAGTAAAATCCATTGCCCACATTTCCGCCGATTGGATTGTCTGTGTAGACGCCTTCTACTCGCAAATCCAACTTTGGCAGGCGCGGGAACTGGGAAAAGTAGAGTCCCGCGTGCCAAGCGGAGCGGTCAGCGTAGGCGATGGGCGAGATTTGGTCATCAGTGTAGCCATCGCCGTAGAAACTGACCCATTTTCGCAAGTAAGGAAGCCGGTAGCTGAAGTCGACGCCCGACCGGCGGTCCCCTGGTTTGATTGGGCTTCCCCCAGTGGAAGTAATGCGCTCATTCGCCGTCGAGAACAAACTGCGCAACAGCGTATGTATAGTTAGAGGGTACCCCGGCCCACCGTAGACGGTGGTACGAAAAATGCCAAACTCAAAATTGCGTGTGGGTTTGAAGCTTACTTTCTGCCCATGAATGAAAGGCTGGGGGCTAATCGCTTGGCCGAACTGTCCGTTGAAACCTAACGGCGAAGGACTAAAGACAAACTGATATCCAGTTAACTGGCCCAGGAAAAACTCTGAGCGCATTGGACCTAGCCAACCCAGAATGCTTGGCAGTTTCAGCGGAGTGACGCGATTTATCCGGAACATGTTGATCGGCGCAGCATTGTCGCTGAGCATCATCGGGCCACCATCGCCTGGCCCCCACCATAGGCTTTGCTTTCCAAAGGAAATCTGCCAGTTCGACAGCATCAGTCCGACGTAGGCATCAAGCAACTCGAACTGCTGGACGGACGGCTGAACTGTGCCTGGCGGCAGCACGGGGTAGTTGTCCACCCGCTGAATGGCTTCACGTGTTGCTAGCGAATACGCCGGGATGCTCGGCGCAGTTTGCTCCTCGCCCCGAACATAAGCGACCCAACGTCCCCACGTCCCGTAGGCCGAGAAACCGGTAACCGAGTTGAATCCTTGCGCATAGGGACGCCCGAAATCGTTAATCTGTGTCTGACCGAATGTGTAACCATTCGTTAGGGGAGCGCCGGATATCTGTTCCATCCGCGAGTACAACGACTCTACTCGGAACGCTCCGGACCCGTCTCCGTCAACGTCTTGTTTAAACTCGCGCTGCAACGCTTCGAGCAACCGACCCGCCTCGCTGCCGTCGTCGTTGAGGTCCGCAACCTGATCCCTGGCCTCGTTCATCAAGCGTACGCACTCGCCTCGAGTCCACGGCCGCATGCCCGCAAATCCACTATCCACCAGCCCGAGGCCCGCCAGACGGTCAAGAGCTTCGTAAATCCAGCTATCCAGCGGTACATAAGGCGATCCCTGATTCGACGGTGATGGGTTTTCGACGCGAAGGAAGTCGCGAATCGGTTTCCATTCCCCGCCACCTAGAGTCGGATCGTAGTGCCGACTGTACACGTCCTGCGCAATCATCTGCCCCATCATGCCGCCGATAAAGACATCCGAGTTAAAATGTTGCCGCGCACGGATCCGCGAATAACTTACGAACGATGCGAGACCATAGGCCAGAATTTTCGGTATCGGTCCCGGATATTCGTGAGCGATAACCCCCGCCACCGCCCACGCTGCCGCAGCATGCTCTGACGGGAACGACGTACCTCCACTAAAAAACGGACCGCTGCCGTCGCCCTGAAATGGCCGCTCCCTCCTCAGCGTGTACTTCAGCGCCTCAACCGCCACAAGACTGTCGACGGCCGCCTCGCCCGACAGAAACCCGGTTTCCCGCCAATGCTCGCGATGGGATGGGTAACTCAATACCCACATTGCTCCTGCGCCCCCAATCAGAGCAGCGACGCCCGCGTCCGAATAGGTCTTGTTACGACTGATCGTTTTGGGATCGTTCGACAAGTGCGTGCTGACATCGCGGTCTGTGGAGAAAAGGCCCGCGGCGAAACCAGCCGTGGGTACGAGCCAGTCAGCATCGGCAAAGCGCAGCCGAACGGGACTGGTCCAAATTTGTTTCTGATCTCCCAAAAAATCCTTTCCCAAACCTTTCACTCCGTGCGGTGATGCCGGTGCGGAATACTGGTCCGAGTCCTTCCGGTCTTCGGTGGTTTTCTTCTTGTTCTTGTCCTTCTCCTCGTCCTGCTTCTGCTCTTCGCTTTGGACCGGTTTGGCACCGTTCTGTACTTCTGGTTCCTGCGGCCTCGCGGCAGCCATGCTGGCATCGACAAGACCCAAGTTCCCCAGGCCCAACATCCACCCGAGCGCTGTCACCCTAGCCCAAAATGTCAGCCCCCGCGTCATGGGTGAATATAAGCAACCGCCAGTGCGGCCGAAGCAGCCAGTTGCCCGGCCTGGAAAAGATTCTGCCAGTTTCGAGTGCCGATCCGCGGCGCCGCTTCCGGCACCACAATCGAGTCTCCCGGTCTTAGCGGACCACCCATCGGATCCCCCGACCACCACCCGGCCTCATTATTCTTAGCCGCCAGTACCGAGCCGTCTGCGCGAATTACAAACACCGCTTTCTTGTTGGCCAACTGCGTCGTGCCTCCAGCCTGGCTTAGATACCATCGAGCACTTCGCCCCGGCCGGTAACTGACCGCCGTCGGGTTATAAACCTGCCCATTCACGATCACGTAGTCCGCTTTCTTGGGAATAAGCAGCACGTCTCCATCGCGCACAGGCACATCCGCCGACGTATTTCGCCAGGTTCTCAGATCCGATTGAATCCGGACGACGACACGTCCAATGGGGGGATTGGCCTGCAGCTGCTGTAGCGTCGTCTCCGTCTCCGAAATCGCCGTAAGTTTCGCATTCTTCTGGTCAGGCTCGGCCTCCGGCAGCGCCTTCAGGTTCGTCTCTTCCAGTTTCAACCGCCGTATCATTTCTAAACGCGCGCCCAGTTCTATCTCCCGGACATCACGCCGCATCAACAACGCGCCGTACGGGTACGCAAGTGGCCCAAATCCTCCTGCTCGCTCAAGGACCGAACTCAACTTCTCTCCCGGTCGGATTCCGTAAGCTCCCGGATGCTTCACTTCACCCTTGACGCTGATGGACGCCCCAAGATCGTTCCAGTTGGGAAGCTGTCGTATGGTAAGCACGTCGCCATTGCTAAGTGGCACGTTTGCCGTCGTCTCACCCGCCAGCGCCTCGGAAATCGTCACCGCTTGACGTTGCCCCGTAAGCTCTCCTCCGCTAGCCCACGCGTAGTGAGTTAGATCGGCAACACCAGTGTCCGCACTCGGCTTCAATCCACCTCCCACGTGGATCAAGTCCGCTACGGTCATGTTGGTCGTCAAGGGATACCGGCCTGGTTTTCCGACGTCGCCTTGTACGTACACGCTGGCCGGCTGTATTGCGTCCGGGCTACGGTGAATCAGCAACCGGTCCCGCGGTTGTAGCCAAATGTTCGCGCTCGGGTCGCCCTCTAGCGCCAAGTTCAAGCTGACGCTAAAAATCTTCATCTTGCCATCGGGCAAATACCGGAAGACTTGCGCATCATCTATTTTCGCGTCCGGAGCGATGCCTCCGGCCAAATGGACAGCGTCGCTCAAGTGAATCTGCCCTGCCGTCCGGAACGTTCCGGGTCCGCGCACGTCGCCCAACACGGATACCGTCGGCGGATTCTCGAAATCAAATCGGCTGAAAATTCGTACCGTATCCATGGCATGCAGGACTGGCGCCTGCGCCGGATTCGTCAGCGCATCCGTCAGATCGAAGCTCTCCACCGTCGGGTGAAAATCGGGCGCGTTCAGGCGAATGATTTCGGCGTATTGCCCGGCGGGTTCCGGCAACAAATCCTTGTACGACGTGAGGACGTCGGTCACGCGCATGCCTTGTCGGTAAGAATATCGTCCCGGCCGGATCACGTGTCCTTCCAGGTACACGGCATCCTGGTTGTACGGCGCGATCGGAAACACGCGAATGCGATCGCCATCGTGGATCTCGAATGCTTCGAGTTTCTTCGTAGCCTCGGAATCGCTGTCCACTTCGGGAATGTCCAGACCCATCATTGTCTGGCTCTGATGCGCCACCAGTCTTTGCACTTCAACATGCCGCAGCGTCGCCGTTGGAAGCAGTCCGCCGGCCAATTCCAAAACGGATGCGAGATTTTTCTCGTCTTTTAATTCATAAATCGCTGGACGCCGCACCATTCCTTCCACCGTCACTTGCGGTCCGACTGGCGGCACGAGTACGCTGTCGCCATTCTCCAACTGTTGTAGTCCCGACTTCACGCCATGCAGCAAAAGATCGTAAAGGTCCACAACCTCAACCAATTGATTCCCACGGTAGTGCTTTACAATGCGCAGTGATCCCTTTTGCGTTGGCCCGCCCGCGACAAACAGCGCGTTCAACGGCGTTGACAGCGAACTGATGTCGTACGCGCCAGGGTTTGCGATGTCTCCGACTTCATACACGCGAATCGTCCGTAATCGAGTGAGCGACACTTCTGCGGAAACCTGCCGGAATTGCGTGCGCAGCGTTTGCTGCAGATTCGCCTGAACTTCCGACAGACTCTTTCCACTCACCAACAGTGGACCAACTTCCGGCAAGCTGACGCGCCCTTCGCGATCGACGACGCGGTAAATCCGCTGGCTCACCCCACCCCACAAATCGATCGACAACCCGTCACCCGGCCCGACGACGTAATCCGGTCCTGCCGGCACATCCATAGGAATGAGTTGCGAATCCCGCGTCCCGTTTTCGAATACCTCGGATCCGAATCGCTTCGGTACCGCCGGTCGCGGGATCGCTTGCACGTACATATCGTAAAGCGATGGAATATCATTGTACGGGCTCGCGGCTCGAACCAACTCTGGCGCCGGAGGCTGCGGCTTGGGCTGATACCGCCGATCAAAAGGCTGCGCCGTGGACGAGTATGGCGACGAGCTCCCGATCGAACCCGAGGGATTTACTTCTCGCCTGTTCGAACGATCTAATTCCGGCATGTTTCCATTTGGCCTGTTAGGCCCAACTCCATAGACCGCAAAAGAATCCACGACATTCCGGCTTTCGGGGTTCGCCGTTGGCTGTACGTTGCCGGACTGACCGTCCGCATCTCTGTTTCCTCGCAGCGACGCACCACCCGTGAAACTCGAATTTCCGCCGCCTGGTGATAGAGTCGAGTCGAACCCGCTTCCCAACGGCAATTCTGGAAAAGCCCCGTCACCCTGGTCTGTACCTTGGCCGGATGCGTCCAGTTGCGCCCGCAGAATCTGATCATTTCGAGGGGGGCTCTGAGGATTCGATTCTCCTGGCCCCATCCTTGACGGTGGATTCCCTTGGTCAAACTGCTGCTCTCGTTGCTGTCCCGGGGCTAGCTCTTCATTGGTACCCTGGCGTTCACCGCACTGCGGGTCAAGCGCGTTGCAATTCACCGTATTCTGAGAGTTGCGCGCCCGTCGTAGTCGCGTTCGCTCTTGTTCTTCTTCTTGTTCATTCTGCGCGATCAACTTCGCGCGTTCCTTCACCAGCAGCTCCTGCTCTTTCCCCGCGGCTGAATCTGGATTTAGCTGAGGAACCAGGTATCCATACCGCTGCACGAGCTGTGTCGCAACCGATCGGAACTGCACATCCGCCTGCAAGCGATCGAAAATCGCATCATCGGTCAGATCGGCTTCGCTGATGATCTGCCCCTGCGACGTCGCGTCTTTTGCGACCCATCGCTTCAGCTCCACCATCAGCCCGGTATCCTTAATCAGGATCGTTTTGATTTCGGCCGCAGAAGCCGCCACTCTGCTCAAATTCTCGCGTCCCAGTTCTGAACTCGGCATCACTGGTCTTTGCCGTCCTTGCCCCTCTTGCGCACGAACCGCCGAGCTGCAGAGAAACAACACCGAAAGCACGCAAAATACTCTCACCCTCACGCTCCGCATTTCACCAATCACCCGGTTTCGACCCTTCGCCTTCGTCTCGATTTCGACACCCAATCCACGTGCACCCAACATGGTTCCCGCGCGTGCACAACTTCCGCACATTACACACGCTCCCCCGCACCGGCTGGCGTGATATTTCGCACCGCGTTCAAAATTCCTTGCTCGGATGGTTCAATTTGGCTGGAATGAATGTCGAACGACGCCCAGTAGAAAACACTGCAATTCTGCTGCGACGCCACCGCGATGATCCTCAGTCCAGGCTGGTCTCGCAGTAAGGTATCGCAGATGTCAGGTCTCTTCGCCGGTTCATCCAGGGCGATCACCAACAAATCCGGCGACGTCTGACGCACCCGCTGGCGAATTTCTGCCTCGTCGGATACTTCCCCAACTATCTCGATGCCGGGTTCGTCCGACAAGGTTGCCAGAATCAGCTCGCGCATCAACTTCGGCCGGTTGGCCACCAGAATGCGAATGGACCTACCCATAACAATTTACTCCTCGTTCCGATCCACGTAAGTATTGGCGAATGTGGAGGAAAGAGAAGGCTCAAAGAAGGCCTGTGTTGCTTGCCAACCTGGCAATACCCGGAAGCATCAGATTTGGGCCAGCCAGAATACCCAAAAAGTACCAACATTTCCCAAGCTTCAGGAGGATGAGTACTACGTTGCTGTTGAGAACTTTCTACTCCGCAATCTCTTGACAGCCGACCTAACGGCCTTTTAACTTTGCCGCAACAGCTTTTTGAGGGATACTAGCACTACTTTAAAATGTATACTCGTTACAGGTCGCGACATATAACTAGGCCATATTCAAGGGGTTGAGGCCGACGGAGAAAACTCGCATCTACTGAAGAGGGCTCTGAGGGCTCTGCATGACACAAATTATCGAAAAGCAATCGTCGTCCTCGACGAATGTTTATGTTGTTGCCGAAAATCGTCTTCTCCGTGAGTCCCTAGTCCGCCTGTTCCGCAAACGCGGTGACCTGAGCATGGTCGGCGAAGCTTCCTACTCCGACTCCAGCTCAGAAGGCATAGCCGCAGTTCAGGCCGACTTGCTGCTCCTGGATTGCTTCAATCCCAATCACAAGTCCGATGACCTGATCTGCGACCTCCGTGAATCGGTCCCGCACATCCGGGTCGTTCTGTTCGGCATGGACGAAGATACCGACATCTTCTTGCAAGCGGTAAGGCTCGGCGTCAACGGATACGTGCTCAAAAGCGCCTCCGCTTCTGAGCTGGTTGACGCCGTGCGCGGCGTGGCCCAGGGCGAAGCCGTTTGCCCGCCAAAATTTTGCAAGGTATTGTTTCAGGCAATCGCCAGCGAGGCCAACCAACAAGCTGCCATCGCCGAGCAGCGCGCCGGCATGCGCTTCGAGTTGACCCAGCGCCAGCGCCAACTCATGTCCCTGGTCGCCATGGGCCTGAGTAACAAAGAAATCGCCGCTAACCTCAACCTGTCCGAATTCACGGTGAAAAACCACATCTACCGGGTCATGAAGCAGGTCGACGCTCAAAATCGCCACGAAGCCTGCCATCTCATCCGTGCCGGCGAATCACACGAAGAAAACTGGCAGACTCTACCTTTGCGCTAACACAACCTCATCCTGATCGTTTTTTGATCGACTATTGCGCTGTAGGAATGGTGGCAGCTCGCCTGCTCCAGTGTTCGACGATGTCACGCACAATTTTGTCTCCCACCCTCTCGGCAGCCTCCAGCGCCGGCAAGTAGGCCGAGTAGTTCCCGAATACCATGCTCTTGAGACTCTCCGCCGGCTCCGTTCCAGTCGGCTCTCGGTCATAGTTGCTCACCGTCCGCAGCACCAGCACGCGCTGCAGATCTGCCCGTCCAGCCCGGTTCAAAAATGTCAGCGCCTGCAGCGTTCCCGTGTCCTCCATCGCCGCTACCATGAAATTCCCTTTCCCGCCCGTATAGTACTTCGTCCATGCATTCGCCCACTCATCCATCTTCGATCCATGCCAGAACGTGCTCGCCGACATCGTGTCGCCTCGCGTGACGAATGGCGGCTTTACCGCATTCGGAAAGCCCACAAATCTCGCCCGCGATTTTTGCATCGCGTCTGAATCCGCCAGCTCCACATCGTGCGTCAACTGATACGCCCAGCCGACAAGTTCGGCATTCAACGTATAGACTTCGCCTTCCAGTTCGCTCCGCACCGGCTGCTCGTAAGGCGTCTGTTTCCGCAACGGCACAAAACCCGTAGGCCAACTGTCAGGAATCTGCCGCGCATCGATCTCAAACGCCAGATCCCCATCCACGACATGATCCGCCCACACCGCAGATCCCAACGACACGTCCGCTGGATCTCCGCCGCCAATTCCCGCCACAATCCAATACGCTTTCGACAAATCGAATCGCGGATCCAGCCCCAACGCCATCACCGACGCGGCCGCTTTCGCCGTCGCCACCCCGGTCACCATCCCCAAAACGCCATCCTTATTCATCCGCACATGTCGGTAGCCAGCCGGCAACTCCAGCACCTGGTCCAGATGTTCCCGCTCCACCCAAAACTGAAATTCCCCCGGCGCATCTCCCGCATCCTCGCCCCGTTCAAACGCGGCGATCACCACAACTTTCACTACGATGGGTTTTATACCCGCCGCAAACTGCGCTGAGATCCCGCTGGCAAAAAACAACCCCGCGCACAAACCCGCGAACACGAAGCACTTGGCCAGCATTGGCTCCGTCTGCCGGAATGTTTCAAGAAAGATCGCAAACTTCGATTTTGAGACACTCATCGGTTCATCCGTAAAGTCTCTGTCTCTGGAGGAAATCGTCGGCGAAAGGATTTGAACCGTCCACCTCCTGATCCCGAAGTAGCGTACCAAAAATCCTAAAGGCTTTCCCTGGCGTCGCTTACGTAAAACAGAAAGCTAGTCCATGCTGTGCCGGGATGTTTATGCGATGAACCCACAATCGCCTCTTGGCTCAGATCGTCTGCCTTCTAAGCCTGGCCACCGGCTCCGATCCATCCAGTCGGGGCATCCGCTTTTCGCTCAAAGCTAACGCGAATGATTGGAAAACACAGTATTCTGGCACAGTCGGTGCACAATCGAACGAATTCAAAGCATTCGGTTAATAGACATGACCGCTATTTCATGAGGAGCGCGAGTTCCAAGAATTCTCAGGATGAATTGCACGCTTTATTTTCAATGACTTCAGCGACGTCGTGCGAATTTGTAGTGACGGCCAACGGAAGATTGCCCGCGTGGCTGACTGGTGTTTTGTTCAAGACGGTCACCGACGACCTAACCGAAAATAGCTTTAGGGAAAGGCGAGGAGCCTAACGTACCAGGACGGGATTTCTGGCTTATGGAGTGCTCGGGAAGGATTTCACGTCCAATAGTAGACCACACCGGTACGCTCGGCGACACCACGGAGTTGTTCAAGTATTGCCAGCCTGTGGCAAAAAAGACGGCTATTGCGAGGTAAGCCACTCGGGCTCATAATCTAAATTTGGGAGTATAACCGTGCAACGCAGCGCCGACAACGTTCCTCTCCAGCACCTGGACGAGTGGGATGAGTTTGTAGCCACCCGCTACCAAAAAGGCAAATCGGAGGAGGAATTCCGCAACTATAAAGCGGACGCCAATCCCACCGTAACGGAGTTTTACCGTCAGAACCACGCCCACCAGACGCTTGATTTTGTCCTAAGAAAAAAGTCCGAATATTGTAGCTTGAATCGAGACGAGAAAAGCATTTGGGAAATGGCCGAATACCTGAACACCCTGGTGGATGACAGCGACCCCGATACTGATCTCACCCAGATCGAGCACCTCCTTCAGACCGCCGAAGCAATTCGCAAGGACGGTCATCCGCGTTGGTTCATCCTCACCGGCTTTTTGCATGATCTTGGAAAAGTGCTCTGCCTGTATGGGGAGCCTCAATGGGCAGTGGTGGGCGACACCTTCCCTGTCGGCTGTTCATACTCCAATCAGGTCGTTTTCCCAGAATTCTTTGCCGCCAATCCCGATAGCACGAGCCCCGAGTACCAAACCCAGTATGGCATCTACGAACCGAACTGCGGGCTCCATAAGGTTCACCTCTCGTTTGGACATGATGAATACATCTATCAGGCGACACGGAGGTATCTGCCGGAAGAGGCCCAGTACATGCTCCGGTTTCATTCCTTTTACGCCGCACACCGGCACAGTGCTTACCGACATCTGATGAACGAACAAGACGAACGCATGTTTGCGTGGGTTCGAAAATTCAATCACTACGATCTGTACTCGAAGGGCCGCGAGCGCCCCAAAATGCAGGACATTCTTCCGTACTACCGAGACCTCGTCTCAGACTTCTTTCCTGCCAGAATTGCTTGGTGACGAAGTAGTGGCACGGCCGCGTACGCCGGCATCGTTTCACAATCCAAGGTTGTTACCGCACCGGCAGATCTTACCGGTTCTTGCGCCTGAAATTGAGAGGAATTCATCACCTCGAGTCGAGCGCGGCCGGTCATAGGTCACTCACATAGCTTCACATTCGCTCGGAAGCTGCCTCACTGCGCGCGCCAAGACGAGGCCCGTGCCTTTTGGGGCTCGCACCTTTCGGCTCTCTTGCTGCCAGTGACCGCGGAGGCCTCGTACACGATGTTGCCGCCAACCACGGTTTCCAGAACTTGGATATTCGCAATCTCTTCCGCTGGCACCTTGAGCGGATTGCGGTCGAGCACGATGATGTCGGCGAACTTGCCGACCTCGATCGACCCCGTCGCCTCGTCTTGGTGAAGCTCATAAGCCGCGTCGATGGTCGCGGCCCGCAGCACAGCCTCCCGCGACAAGCCTGGATCGTCACCGAGCCGGCCGGTATATTCGGGTGGCGCGCCGGGCGCGTTCGTGCGCGTTACGCCCACCTTGAGTGCAAACCATTCGTCCAGCTTGTCCACTGGCCAGTCGCTGCCGAAGGCGATGCGGGCCCCGGCCGCTGCCAGCAGCCCAGCTGGCTCCAGAATCTTCATTCTCGCTGGGCCAAAGTAGTTTGTGAGGCCCAGCGTATCGCCCGCAGGCTTTTCCCACTGGAACGACAGTACCGGGATCGCGCCGAGCCGCTTGTAGCGCGGGAAATCCGCTGGCTCGACGATCTCGTTGTGGGCGATGGCCGGACGGATGTCGCCGGTGGGTAGTGCCTTCCTGAGCGCTTCTATGCCATCGAGCGCCGCGTGGACGGCACCGTCCCCGTCGGCGTGCATGTGGGGATCAATCCCGGCGCGACCGAGTTCCACGAGCACCGTAGCCAGGGCATCTTCCGAGAAGTAAATTGCAGGTCCGCGACTGGGACCGGGCACCCAGTGTGGTTTCTCCGCCGTCCCGGCGTTTATGAAGTACGGTTCGCGAACCGCACCCGTGAGTGCGGGGGCAGCGATCACTCCGTCGAGAAACAGTTTGGCATTTCGGACGGTAATGGCGGGGGCGCGAGCAATCGCGCCCTCGTCATATTGCTTCGCAAATGCGAGGACCCGTGCCACAGCGCCGGGTAAATCGTCAGCCTCTTTGGTCTCGATCACGGGTGCGAAGTGCGCCCGCGCCGTCAGGCCTCCGGTGCGGCGCACAGCCGCGAACGCAGACATGGCCTCGGAGGGAGCGGCAGCATCGAGGAAACCTGTGATGCCCTGGTGGCTCATCGCCTTGAGTGCTGCAGTCGCGGCTGCCGTGTACTCTGCTTCCGTTGGTTTTGGCAGAAGATCAGAGAACACGGCGTACGCGGCATCTTCGAGTAAGCCCGTGGGCTCACCGTGGTCGTCCCGCCAGATCTTGCCGCCGATTGGGTCGGGAGTGCTGGCCGTGATCTTGGCGAGTGCGAGAGCGCGTGTGTTGGCGAGAGCGGTGTGCCCGAACGAGGAGGTGACGAGAATCGGCCGAGTCGTTTTCAAAGCATCGAGTGTGGCGCGGTTCGTCTTCACACCCGCTGGGCGCATGCTCTCCTGGAACCAGCTCACCACCTCGAGCCACGCATTCGCATCTTCGGACGCCGAGCGGTCGAGGCAGGTCTGTATACGTTGCTGCATTTCGGCGATCGTGAGCGACTCGTAGTTGAGACTGCACTTCAAGAGCTGCAACCCGGCCTCGAGCGGATGCATGTGCCCATCGACGAGGCCGGGCATCAAAAACCGGCCCTTTAGGTCCACCGACACGGTGGCCGGGCCCACAAAACGCGAAACGCCCGGGTTGCCGCCCACGTAGAGAATCCGCCCGTTGCGAATGGCAAGCGCGTCGGCAGTTGCGTTCCTGGGATCGGCTGTGAAGATCACGCCGTTACGATAGACGCGGTCAGCAGGGCTGGCCTCCGACGAAGGGGCAGCGGCGGTCGAAGTGGTCAACCCCTGAGCCCGCGCCTTCGAATCCGCAACGAGGAGGAGTGCCACTGCCTGGACGATAAGCGCCCACCTCGGCCTTAGTACACGCTGCGGCCTCTTGAGCGCACGCGCGCACACTGTGCAAAAGACCTTCATAATAGAGTCTCCGGTCCAGAGTCTAGAGCGAAGGGGAACTGAACCGTTAGTCCTCAACCTAGGACCACACCCATCGCAGCCACTCCGAGTTTTCGACGACGCGGTAAGTGCGAAATGGTTTCGCCGATCATTACGTGTAGACGTTTGAGTGGCATCATCTTACGGACACCGCATTCGCCAGTCAACGAATGACGGCTCTGGGCGTGGTCATACCGAGTGGCGAGCCCATTGAGACCGCCGCGTCTATCCGATGGGATGAGAAGGACTTGGCTGACGAGTTGTCCAACGATGCAACGGACGGCCTGGGATGCAGCCCGATTGCGCGGACGACCGCTAGCTGGACGGTCGTGATCTCGGTACGTATGTCGTCAAGACCTTCAAGGATGAGTCCTTCCCATTGCCACCAGACCCTCCTCTTGTTCTTCAGCCGCAGGCAAATCCAAAGCCATCAATGAAGTTTCGCGTACTCGGATTTGGCAGCGATCAGGATGGGTATGTCTTTGTCGGCGTCCTTCCAAAGGCTAAAGAAATCCTCGTAGGCGGCGCGGGCCCTTGGGACATCCCCTTGCAGGACATAAGCACGAGCCAACCCCACGTGCGAAAGAGGGCCAATGACGGAAGTCAAAATGATGCCTCGATGGTCTGAAAGTTTCTGAAATTCGAGAGCCGCATCCTGACCGCGACGAGCGGCCAAGTAGGCCTGCCCGCGCAGGTAGGCTGCCATGTATCGATCAATCCAACCCGCCTCGTATCGCTTCACGGGAGCAAGAAGTTCCACCGCACGCGCCGCATTCCCTTGCTTCAGTTCGACGGCCGCGCGAAGTTCCGGAAGCCAGATGCCGTTGACGTAGCCGCCCTCCGAAGCGTGACTCGCGATTCGACCTGCGAGTTTCGAGGCTTGGGCTATGTCGCCGATCAGTGCCAAAGCAATGGCAGGTTGTTCTCCGCCCAAACGCAGGGAAGCGTTCGCATGTCGGCGCGAACTCGCCGTACTACCCAACAGCGCATCAGCAAGGGCCATGCCCGCTTCCGTGTCCCCAATCACAACATTTTTCTTCTCTCGTACAGCCGCATCGAGGATAGTCTGGGACAATTCGCCTGAGGCACGAACCTGCCCGAAAAAGAGCTTGCCGGCGGATTGCATCAGTACCGCTTCGTCCTCAAAGCCACGCTCGTGTTCCAGCAAGTCAGACATCTGCGCCATCGTACTTCTATCGCCTTCGACAAAAGCTAGGAGATAGCGAAGGCGTGTCGGCTCGCCGGCTTGCACATTACGTGTTTTTGCCGCTTGGTAGACGGCTCGAGCGTCGTCCAAACGCATCAAGGCCAAGTCACCGCTCATCTGACCTGAATACGGAAGAGCCTGGCTGGGATCCACGTCCATCGCTTTCCTGAATTCCTCAACGGATCTTTCCCACCGCCCGAGAGCTGCGTTTTCATATCCTAAGATTCGGTGGGGTGTGAAATCGCGCGGATAGTTTTGCTCCCAGAGTTCACAAACCTCCATCGCTTGATCCGTTTGGTGAGTAACGAACTGATAGTAGACCGCAGAGATGTCGAAATTCTCGCGCTGGCTGGCTCGGTTGCGCAATGCGAAGGCTTTGCGCAGCGCCTCGTCCTCGCGCTCGTCCTGCCCCAACACCTCATAAGCACGACCAAGGTTGGCATAGGCAATCGCAAACTCAGGATCCAACTCAACAGCGCTCTGCCAGACGGCAACGATTTCACGTCTCAGCGGCCGGACATAGTTCCGGGTGTTCCGCTGACTCTTCCCGGCGGCGGGCGCAACGGACTGCCGTTGATCAACGCCGCGGCATTTCAGTCCCCGCCGGTCGATGCCAATGGAAACTTCACGCGATTCGGAAATGCCGGAAACGGAATTATCCGCGCACTGCCCACGTGGCAGGTCGACTTGGCGTTGACAAAAGAAACAAAATTCTCGGAACGCAATTCACTGCAGTTCGCCATCCAAGCATTCAATGTTTTCAATCACGCCCAGCTTGGCGATCCCAATTCACGTTTTCTGTTTTACAGCCCAACACCGGGCAATTCCCGGCTGCTGACGACTCCTCCCGGTTTCGGCGTCATCAATTCAACGGTGAACTTCAACAGCAACAATGACAACGCCGCGTCCCCGAACACCGGCACCGGATTGCCTCGGCAAATTCAGTTTATGTTGCGCCTGCGATTCTAACGGTGACGATGTTGAATGAGGCGCGGGCACCTGGGACTGAGCTTTTGATTTTTCTTAAACGAAAGTGCGACCTTGTACTCAGTTTCTCCCAAGAAGGAGACGCGCAGTTAAAGTGAATTCCGCCCCATAAGGCAATGAATTCAGACGAGAAAGAGCGCTCGAGTCCAAAAAGGATTTTACAAAAGAGCGCATGGTTTCATACCAGGCGCTCTTCGGATTCGCTGCAGAAGGACGTTCAGGAATGGATACGTGCTAATCACGGGGAGCCGCCGCGGCATTTTCACGCCCGTCGTCGAAAAACAACCATCCCTCGTCGAAAAATAGGCCACATGGGAACAGAATGTCGAAAAAGACAGAGTACATTCAGTTAGCCAGAGGTCACTTGCCAAGGCAACATGAGCTAATCAAACCCATTCTATAACTCACAAAATGCCATAATATGAGCGATAGAAAGGTCTCCTATAGCTCATGGCCTGGAATTGGCAAAAGTCGGATTGGCCCAGTTTCACCTGGAATCGTGCTCGCCTAGAAAAAGCAGAGCAGCAGTTTCTGCTGGGAGGCGGTGTTCTCGTCGGGACCGTCAAGTATTTGCCCGAGGAAGATCGCCAGCAGCTAATGGTCGACGCGATGAGCACGGAGGCGGTAACGACTTCAGAAATCGAAGGGGAGATTCTCGACCGTGCCAGCGTTCAGTCGTCGATCCGCAAACAACTCGGATTGAGCGTGGACGAGCGTCGCGTGCGGCCTGCCGAGCAGGGCATCGCAGAAATGATGGTTGATTCGTACCGCTCGTTTTCCAAACCGTTGTCCCAAGCAATGCTATTTCGATGGCACGAGCTGATCGTCTCCGGCCGGCGTGGTTTGAAAGATGTTGGAAGATACCGAACGGGCACAGGACCGATGCAGGTTGTTTCCGGCAGAATCGACGCGCCGCGTGTGCATTTTGAAGGTCCGCCATCGCCCCAAGTGACTTCCGAAATGCATCGCTTTCTTGAGTGGTTCGCGCGGACACGCGGGGATGGACAGCAGCCGCTTTCGGCACTGACGCGCGCTGCGGTCGGGCACCTGTATTTTGAGAGCATTCATCCTTTCGAGGACGGAAACGGAAGACTAGGCCGTGCAATTGCGGAGAAGTCTTTGGCGGAGAGCCTGGGACAGCCGACGTTGATTACGCTCGCGGCCACTATTCTTCTTCGGCGAAAGACCTACTACGAGGCGCTGGAAGCAGCGAACAAACAAAATGAGATCACACACTGGGTGGCGTGGTTTGCCGGAATTGCGATCGAGGCACAACGACGCACCATTGCGCTCGTCGAGTTCCTCATCGACAAGACAAAGTTGTTGGATCGCCTAAAAGGCGAGTTGAACGAAAGACAAACAAAGGCGCTGATGCGAATGTTCCGCGAGGGCCCGGAGGGTTTCAAGGGCGGTTTGAGTGCGGGAAAGTACACCACGATTACCGGCTCATCGCCTGCAACTACGACACGCGATCTATCGGACCTCGTCACGAAGGGGGCGTTGACCAGGGACGGAGAACTACGCCACGCCCGGTATCGCCTGAATGTCCCGCTTCGCGCCGTTCGCCAGGTCAACGTCAATGAGCAAGGCGATGTCGTGGAAGTATGAAGAAATTCGCAAGATCAGACGAAAAATGTGCGACTTTTTGGGGTGTGAGCGTAGCGGATTGCGATTGCATTGCGCAATGGATCTTCGTTTCCCTAGGGATTGAAGAAATTAGTCCATGTCATGTTGATGAGGCGCGGGACTAGGGACTGGCTTTTGATTTTTCTTAGATGAAAACGCGATCTTGTACGCAATTTCCCCAGAAGGAGACTCGTAGTGAAGTGAATTTCGTGCCATAAGGCAATGAATTTAGAGGAGAAAGAGCGCTCGCGTCCAAAATGATTTGAAAAAAACCGCATGGATTCGCACTAGGCGCTCTTTGGACTTTTCCGCGTTGTAAGTTGCTGATAAAAATGGGTCGGGGCGAAAGGATTTGAACCTTCGACCTCCTGGTCCCGAACCATGGCAGTGCCAAATCTAAGCTGTTGAATTGGCTCAAGTTCCCCTGTGCAACCCTCTCACCAATTGCGCTACGATTTGCGATACGACGCTGCCTACTATGGTCAGCTTGCGAAAGGATTCGAACCTATCGTTTCCCCGTTTTACTCGTGTATTCGAATTCTTTGGGCGTAGATGAAACGCCCACGGCAACAGGCAGTGCCGAACGGTCACTTCAACTTGTTCTTTGGTTTACGTCCTGCAACATAGCAGCCCTGAGCAAAGCATTCGCTCTGGTCTGATAGCCCTTGCCATGTTGCCGGAGCCAGAAGATCACGTCGGCGTCGAGCCGAAGTGTCAGTTGCTTCTTCACTGGGCGGTAGAACGGATTGCGGACAGCGTTTTCCCAGAACTTTCCCGTAAGTTCCGGAATATCGGAAAAGTCGATCGCGCTGTCGGCCCGCTTAGCGAGCTTTCCCAGGCGACGCTTGCGTCTAGCGGTCATCGGGCTGTCAGAGAGCCTCTTTCTTACGATTTTGGTCATAACGTACGCGCTCCTTCCGAGAGGCCTTTCGTGCTGAAATGATGCGAATGACTTCATCCTCGCCCTCGTTGCGGACCGTGTGTGCCACAAGCAGCAACACAACGCCTCCAACTAAACCAAGGGTTTGCCAGCGAAGTTCTCCGCCCTCAATTCGGTCCTGCTCGACCAGGGCATAAGGATCGGAAAAAACCAGCATGGCATCGTCGAAACGAACGCCATGCTTGCGCTCGTTGGTGTTTGCCTTGACATCGTCCCACTCAAACCAGACCATGCATGGGGATTATAACTCCATAGATGTAACTACACAACTGTTGTTGCTGGACAGCATGAACACGCAAAAATATTTTTCACCTAAGCTTCGCCAGAATGCGAAACAGATTTCCATTTCCGGAGCTCAAGAAGCAAGAAGCAAATGTCCAGTTTTCCGGGGCTGCCGACGGCTCCTTCTTGCTCCACCCCTGGCCTACGCCAATGAGCATCGGCCATGGCAGTCGCTTCGCGCGGTGTTTGAGCAGTTTCGAAGGGGCTGGTTTGCAAGTCTACCTGGTGAATTGATCACAACCGGCGAATGTCGGATGGCGGAAAGAATGGGCAAATAAGGCAGGCATCGGCTTCAAACTTCCCGAAGAATCGCCAGATGGACAACCCGGACAACTTTCAGCAGTGAATGAGGAACACGCGGTTGAAGCGTAAGTCTATATGAGACCTAAAAGAAGTGGTCGGGGCGAAAGGATTTGAACCTTCGACCTCCTGGTCCCGAACCAAGTACTTAAATCCCTTAAACGCTTTATCTGGCGTCGCTTACGGGACAACAGGCGTTATTTCCCCCTCTTAGTTGCACGTAACTTGCACGTAGACACTTGGGGTCATCCCATCCACGCGCCTCGGTTGCACCGAAGTTTATACCCGACTCACCTAATTCTCCGACGAGAACACCATTGCTCGACCAATTGGGGAGGAGACAGCCTGCCTTGGGCGCCGCGCATCGCCGGTGGTCAATTCCAGACGGGCCATATGCGATCAGGGCTTGGGTGCGCCATTAGCATCATCTTGCTTGGTGCATCGATGCTACTGCAGACCCCGTCAGCGCTGCTTGGGCCGGGGCCCCAGTCAATTATTGGTGTCATTAGCATGACAGAAGCATGACTGATATTCTGGCTACCCAGATCCTGAGAATGCAAAAGTTCTTTTACGTCTCCATAGGCGTACTTTGCGTTTCACTCACGCTGCCGCGCGGCGAAGGGATCGCTCCTTCGTGCGAACCTGGACTACAGATCTGAAGGACCGTTGTATCCGCTCAAACGTGGTTAGTCCGGGTCCGATCAATACTTCGCTGGCCAATCGGCAATCCGCCGACGTGATTGCGCGGATTATCTCCACTATCCCAAATGGGACGCATGGGAGAACCTGAGGAAGTTGCTAAGGTGGCGTTGTTTCTGGCGTCGGATGACTCCAGTTTCGTCACGGGCATCGAACTGTTCGTTGACGGAGGCAGAGCTCAGATCTGACCGGAACACAAATGGAAAGTTTTGAAACAGGACAAGACGAACTGAGAGTCATTCCGCGCCCTCTCGAAAGACGGATATTAGATAGCCAGGCAGTGCCGCCCAATCACAGCACCGAACTCGTCTGGGGCGCAAGATGAGCACGTCAGTCGTTTCAGCTATGGAATGAACTGGGGATTTTTGGCGAAAATTTCAACGAGAAAGTCGATAAACACGGTCGTCTTGGCTGCAAGACGGCGACCTCCAGCTCTAAGCGCAAATATCGACTTTCGCCGCTCATACTCAGGGAATAGGCGGCGGACCGCCCCAGACGCGATTTCCTTGGCGAACAGCCATGCTGGTCCATTAGCTATGCCGAGATGGTTGAGCACTGCGACGCGCATCTGTTCTGCATCACTTGTGCGAAGATTGCCGTCAGGATGGTGAACTATCCGGGTAGATTTCTTTTCGAATACCCAGGGGCGCGGTGCGCCTTGATGCATGTACGCTACCGAGCGATGTTGCCTTAACTGGTTCGGGTGCTTTGGAGTTCCATGTTTCTCGAGATATTCCGGCGTGGCCACCAAAACCACCGAAGTCTCAGCTATTTTTCTTGCGATCAGGCTCGAATCCGACAGGTCACCGCTATGGATCGCGACATCAATCCCTTCTTCGATCAGATTCGCAGGCCGGTCGAAATTCAACAGTTCGACGGAAATGCTGGGATAGCGATCGAAAAACTCTCCCATTCGGGGCACGATGTAGAGGCGAGTCAAAGTCGACAAGACCATCGCCCGAACGAGCCCGCTTGGAGCAATATGGCCTCGTCCGACGCGCGAGGTCGCCGCGTCATATTCCTCCAGTAGATGCACGGCTGATTCATAGAACTCCCGCCCGACGTCCGTAAGAGCGACTCTCCGGGACGAGCGTTTTAGCAATTCCGCGCCAAGATGAGCTTCCAAGCCTGCCACCTGCTTACTGATCGCTGGTTGACCAACCCTTAGCTCACGCGCTGTCGCCGAAAAACTTCCAGTCTCGACTACTCGTACAAACATCTGGATTGTTTCAAGCCTATCCATAGGACACCCCGTCTGAACTATTCCTGCATGGAATAGATTGTATTCGGAACAGCGATGACACGGAACTTGTCCCCATACATCGAATCAGCGGTAGATGTTGAAAGCGTCCTAGTCAATCTCAGAGTGAGGGTAAGTCTTGTTCTATTACTTTCCCGAGAATTACACATGGTCGTCGGCGTTCCACTTGGCACTTATGGCAGGAGCACAATTCGGCGAGATGGACCGCTGGCTCGCGCCCCTGAAGGACCGTGAGCCGGAAGCCGAACCTTGGGCCAGAGCATGGTCTGGTATGGCGCACCACCAGGAAGATGAGGCTGCGCTCGACTTGAAAGAAGGGTACCGACGAAGTGCCGGTGCCCGTTATCTCCGAGCTGCCGTGTACCGTTTCAGCGGCGAAAGGCAGATGCCCCCGGGAACAGAAAAAAGCGCCAGCTATCTAGCTGCGATGAATTCCTTCACAAACGCCATCGCCCTGATGCCGCTGCCCCTGGAACGCATCGAACTAAAATCGCCGGACGGTATTCTGCCAGGCTACCTCATTAAGGCCCCCAGCCACGATCCCGCACCGGTCGTCATCTTCTATTCCGGATTCGATGTCGTGAAGGAGATGCTCTACTGCTTCGTCCGCGACGAGTTCGCGCAACGCGGCATTAGCTACCTTGTGATGGACACCCCCGGCGTGGGCGAACCTCTGCGATTGCGTAACGTCCCCTCACGACCCGACTACGAAGTCCCCACTCGTTCCGTCATCGACTATCTCGAGTCCCGTTCGGATATCGACTCGGCCCGTATCGGGATTCTGGGTATCAGTCTCGGCGGATATTACGCACCCCGTTCGGCCGCATTCGAACCACGGATCAAGGCTTGCGTGGCTTGGGGCGGGATCTGGGATTATGGCGCAGTTTGGCAGAAGCGCTGGGCCGCTCGATCCAAGAGCATCTCCGTTCCGTTCTTTCAGCTTCCGTGGGTCATGGGGACCAAAACGATGGAAGAGGCTCTTGAGCGCGTCAAGCAGTGGACATTGGCCGACGTGTTGCCACAGCTAAAGCAGCCGTTTCTAATCCTGCATGGCGAGAACGATCTGGCCATTCCACTGGATGATGCTCGTAAAGCATTCGCGGCAGCGGGATCGACCGACAAACAATTGCGGATATTCACCGTTGCCCAAGGCGGCGCCGAGCATGTTCAGGCCGACCAACCTGACCAGGCCAGGCAGCTTATCGCCGATTGGTTCGCTCAACGCCTCAGCCGTGAAGGAAGCGCAGAACACGTTCAAGCTGACGAGCCAGACACTGCTCGCCAACCAGTTGCAGACTGCGCCCGTTGGCAGGCCAGAATTCCCGGAAGCAGCGAAAATTACTGATGTCAACGACGGAGAAAGAGGTTTATTTATGAAACTCACGAGCAATACGATTTTGATCACCGGCGGTGGCAGCGGCATCGGTTACGAACTCACCAAACAACTCGCGGCACTTGGCAACACGATTCTTATCACGGGCCGCGATCAAACTAAGATGGACCGAGCGAAAGCGGCCTTTCCAAAAATTTACACATTTCGAAGCGACGTTTCCGACCCGAAAGCGATCGCCACTCTTTACGAAGAGGTCACCAAACAATTTCCCGAGCTCAACATTTTGATTAACAACGCCGGCATCATGCGTGAGATCAATGTTCACGACAAAGCTGGAAGCCTCGAAGACATCACTCGAGAGATTGAAATCAATTTGAGCGGGCCGATTCGCATGGTGAAACAGTTCTTGCCGCATTTGAAAACAAAATCCGAGGCCGCAATCATGAACGTTTCATCGGGATTGGCATTTGTTCCATTGCCCATTTCTCCGGTTTATTGCGCCACCAAGGCCGGTCTGCATTCGTTCACCGAGTCTCTTCGTGTGCAACTGAAAAACACCAAAGTGAAAGTATTTGAACTGGCACCGCCGGCGACACAAACCGAACTCTTGGGTGCCTTTCCTTCTGAAGACATGAAAGGCATTCCTATTGTGAAGGTGGAAGACATGGTTAAAGTCGCCGTCAAAGGAGTGCAAACCGATCGATTTGAAATTCGCCCAGGTCAGGCGAATCAGCTCAAGTTGATGAGTCGCGTGGCGCCTGGATTTATTTTGAAGCAAATGAGCCGATCGGTCGATCGTATGCTCAGAACACAGAAGTAATTTGAAAACGGGAATGGAGTGTTTATGAAAATTATTTTGATCGGCGCAAACGGAAAGATCGGGGAACTGGTTCAAAAGGCATTGGCGGGTGCTGGCCATGAGATAGTCAAGGTCGGACGCAAATCGGGCGATTCCCGAGTCGAGATCGAGAACCGTGAAAGTGTCAGGAATCTTTATCAATCCGTCGGCTCGTTTGATGCCGTGGCCATTGCAGCAGGTGAAGTCGCATTTGCTCCGCTTGCGGAACTCACCGCTGAAAAGTGGCAGTTCTCGTTGGGAAACAAGCTCATGGGTCAGATCACTCTGGTTCAGGAGGCAATCCCGTTCATCAACGAAAAAGGATCCTTCACTTTGGTTTCGGGCGTCCTTAATGAAGAACCGATCTTGGCTGGTGTCGCGGGTGCAACCGTCTCGGGCGCATTGGAAGGTTTTGTTCGGGCTGCCGCAATTGAACTTCCCAAGGGATTGCGTATCAATGTGGTGAATCCTACGATCCTAAAAGAATCCGAAGCTCATATGGGTTCGTTCTTTCCCGGCGTGATTCCGGTCGAAGGATGGAAAGTGGCGCAGGCCTACAAACGCGCCATTCTGGGGGCCCAAACCGGCAGCGTTTACAAGGTTGATTGAGCAGCGTGTGCCGAACTCCGTACATTCCGCCAACTCGGCTGCGGAGAGAACCGGAAAGCCCACCGTGTCGGCCATCAGATCGGCCTGGAGTTGATCTGGGGTTTGGTTCATCTTTTGATTATTTACCTGGCTACGGAAGCAGTTCTAGCCTGCACGTCTATCGTTGCCAGCAGCCCAACTGGGCCTGTTTCCCGATGCCCGTTGGGGGCGCTACCTCAGCTCAGCGAAACCTCGCTGATCACTATCAGCACTGCGGTTGGACCATGAACAATGGGACCCTCAGGCTTGCGCTTGACCACGCGACGAAAGGTCGGCACTACGATACCGTCGAAAGTGACGTGGTCAAAGCAGTAGTGAGCAGCCACGCCGCCCGCCACGTCGGTGGCATAGTCAAGCCTCTGAAGAAGACCCTTATCATTAAAATAAAATGTCTGGCGAGCGGAATGGGTGGGAATCCCAGGTGGGAAGATCACGCTGAGCTGTCGCCAGGTCTCACCGTCCTCGTCATGGGTCTCTATTTCTTCGACCTCAATGCCGGGCTGAGCCAGCAGGAACGGGGCCGTGAAGTAATTCCAGAACGGGTAGCTTGCGAAGTAGAGTTCCTGAAGTTCGTTCCACTTCGTCGTGAGGACGGCACCGGCGAATGAGTCTCGGGGATTTTTCAATTCGCTGACGACAGTTCCGTTGGCGTCCTCAATCCAAACGCGGCTGGGAGTAAAGCGTCCCGCCGTTCCGGGCTTCGGGAACGGAGTGATAGCAAGATCGGGCTGCTTCGTGTTTAGTCTCATCACCACGCCAGACAGTCCGTCAGGCCGGCCTTTTGATCCGCCAAAGAGTACCGTTCAACGTGACCTTGGCTTGCATATTTCGGACTTGCTTCCAACGTTCGAGGCCGCCGTGCGCTTTCATCGCGAGGTTCAATAGGTCGTTCATCGTGATTTCTCCGATTCAGTCGATACCCCTTACACAGTGGACTTGCGCTCGGAGCAATTCACCTGGTCATTGCGGAAACTTGTCGCCGAACATCGGCAAGCCGCTCTTTGACTGTTCCTGCGTGGCCTCGTCCTGAATCACGTCCCAGTGCTCGATGAGCAGCCCGTCTTGGAGACGAACGATATCGGCGGCGATCCAGTTCACAGGCGCGCCAAAGCCAGAGAAACGGCCATGGACCATCACGAAATCTCCCCCGGCGACGATGACGCCTGCCTCATACTTCAGCGTGGGCGGAAGGCTCTTGATGAGATTGAACAGGCCCTCTGGGCCAGGCTCAATATGATTGCTGTGCTGAATGTAGTGAGGTGACCAATAACGTTCGGCCGCCGCATAGTCACGCTTATTAAACAGCTTGTCGAACGCTTCCAAGACAAGCTTCTTGTTGTTCTCCTCTGTCGTCTTCATCGAACTCCCCTTTTGCCAAGTAGATTCCATAAATCTTAGAGTTTCGACCCACCGTCGACTGGGATGCTCGCTCCCGTGATCCAGCGCGCCGCATCTGACGCAAGAAACGCGACTACGTCCGCAACATCTTCTGGTTTGCCGATTCGTTTCAACGCCTGCATTCCAAGCGTCATCTCACGACCAGCCTCGGTCTTCGTAAAATTCGACATATCAGTGTCGATTGCGCCTGGCGCGACTGCATTTACGCGGACGCCTCGCGGCCCAAGAATGGCGGCCCAGTTTTTAACTAGAGTCTCCAATGCTCCTTTGGTTGAGGCATAGGCAAGGACCGAAGGGTTGTCCAGACCGGGCTTCCCAATTACGGCGTGCGCCCCAATCGAAGAGATCACAATAATGTTCGAGCCCTCACCGAGGACGGGCAGGAGTTGCTGCACCAGAAAAAACGGACTGCGCACGTTCGTTGCAAAGAGATTGTCAAAGTCTTCGACCGTATGATCCTCGATGGTTGCAGCCTTGGAAATGCCGGCGTTGGACACAAGCACATCCAATCGGTCGCCAACAATTGAGCGCACCTCCTTCGCGAGTAGTGTCGCGCCGTCTGGCGTTCCCAAGTCTGCCTGGATGGCATCTGCGCGTCCCTCTTTTGAACGGATGTCGGCTACGAGAGATTCCGCGTCCTGCGCGGAACGGCCATAGTGAACCAGGACGTGGGCACCGGCCGCAGCAAGCGCCGACGCCGTAGCGCGCCCAATTCCCCGTGAGGCTCCAGTCACCAAAGCAGTTTTGTTAAGAAGGGCAGCCATTTTCTTTTACCTGCGATTCCGAAGGCGGGTTCCTTCCCGCCATGTGCCGCCGTCGTCACGCGTTCAAAAACAGAGTCGCGTGTTCAACGAAGAGCTCGGGGTACATGTGGTGCGCGCCGTGATTGGAGTCGGGGTAGATGATCAGCTGCGCATTCGGCATGTTCTGCTGCATGATGAAAGAGTTCACCGTGGGCATGATCACGTCGTTACTGCCGTTCACGACGAGGGTTGGCTGCTTGATCGTCTTCAGATAGTCGTAGGATCCCTTTTGCTGGACGCCCCATTTCCCCATCGCTTCGACCTGGGCGGGCGACACTTTGTCGTTCACTTCAGGATCGCGCACCTCCTGCCGAAGATGCGTGCGCTTCAGGAACTCGCGTCCCGCCGCCTGGCCCGCCGCGGACGGACTGAATTTGACCGCGAGCCAGACATTCTCGGGCGGATCGTAGGTGGCGCCAAAGAGCCGCCCTGCAGCTTGGGTCAGCAACTCCATTCCCTGACCGCCGCGCGGACCTGTGCCATCGACGATCAATCTGCGAATGAGATCGGGCGCCTGCAAAGTGATTTCCTGCACGACCATGCCGCCGATCGAGAAGCCAAATAGGTCAACCTGCTTCAGGCCCAGCGCCCTGATGAAGGCGATGGCGTCTGCGCCCATCCGCTTGAACGTTGTCGGCACCTTGCCGGAGCTGCTGGAGACGCCCGCGTTGTTGAACAAGATCACCTCCCGGTCGCGAGCCAAGCCATCCGTCACCGTTGGGTCCCAATAATCCATGGTGCCGATGTAGTGCTGGCTAAGGACGAGGGGCACTCCTTCGGTCTTGCCGAAGCGGCGATAGGCGAAGCGGATGCTGTTGGCCTCTACGAACTGTGTCGGTGCGGTCCGGTGAGTATGAATCATTATGGTCGCTCCCTCATCGTTTAGTCGGCACCGCATCGGATACGAGCGCTAGAGCTGCTTTCGCGCAGTCGATGTCGTTCTGCACTGTGGGCGCACCGCTCAGCCCGATCGCCCCGACAACTTCTCCGTCCACCTTAATGGGAAACCCTCCACCCCACGCCGCCATACGCCCAAGCGTGGGGATGCCGGCCAAAAGCGACGGGTCGCTCTGTATAAATTTGAAAAACTCCTGCGTGGAGACGCCGAACAGAGCTGTGTATGCCTTGTTCTGGGCCATCTCGATGGTAGGGATCGGCGCGCCATCCATCCGGCCAAAGGCCTTGAGATTCCCGCCATCATCGAGAATCGCTACGTTCTCGCTAACGCCAAGTTCTCTGGCTTTCGCCACCGCTTCATTCACCATTTTCTGCGCTAGCTCATAAGAGATGCTGTGTTTCTTCACCACGTTCGCCATAGGACACCTTCCTCCATTTGATTTGTATTGCGTGTTTCGGACCTGCCTATTCGCTTTAATGCCTGCATTCGCAAACGCGACTTCGTGTGCGTTGGTTCAGGCGTTCATTCCGCCATCCACGGTAAGATTCGCCCCGGTGATGTACGAGGACTCCGGACCGGCGACGAACGCCACCATCGCGGCGATTTCATCGACGTGCCCGTAGCGGTCGAGTGCCGTGGCCGCCTTCTGCGGCACCGCCCAATCGCCCGCGGCGGGATTCAATTCCGTGTCGATCGGACCAGGCTGCACGTTGTTCACCGTGATACCCCGGCTCCCGATCTCTCTGGCCAACGCCTGAGTGAACATCTTGACGGCTCCCTTCGTGCCCGCGTATGGCACAAGCCCGGGCGCCGCGACACGTTCACCCACGGCCGAACCGATCATGATGACGCGACCGCCGCTCTTCATGTGCTTAAGCGCCGCCTGAGTCGCGACGTACACGCCACGGACGTTAATGGCAATCACGCGATCCATCTCTTCCAGCGTCGCCTCCTCGAACAGTTTCGGAATGGCCGTGCCGGCGTTGTTCACCAGCACATCCAGTCGGCCGAAGGTTGCAAATGTCTTTTCGACCGCGGCTTTAACCGCGTCGGCATCGGCGGCGTCCGCCTGAATCGCGATCGCTTTTCCGCCAGCGCGTTCAATCTCCTTGATGACCGACGCGGCTGCGTCCGCACCTTTCGTGTAAGTGATGGCCACATTCGCTCCATCCGCCGCCAGACGCTTCGCGATGGCAGCACCAATGCCCCGCGAACCGCCGGTAACGAGTGCCACTTTTTCGGTTAACTTAGACATGTGACCTCCTATAATTTTCTGTGAGCGATTCAATGCTCTACTGATTCAACTGACTGTTATCTCCCTCGGAGTCCTTAGACCTCCTATCTGATGTGTGATTACTGCAAGCAGATTTAGCACTCTGGGGAATGCCAGCTATTCCAAATAGGAATGCATAACGCAGATACCTCGTTTAGAATCCATTCCATAGAGGAATATGGAGGTTGCTGTGGACAAATTCGATGCAATGCAGATGTTCGTCCGAGTAATTGAAAAAGGGAGCTTCTCCGCTGTCGCAAAGGAGCGTGGAATTGGTCAACCTGCTGTGAGCAAGCAGATCTCCGGCCTTGAAGATGAACTCGGCACCGAACTCATTCACCGCACCTCTCGTTCCATCGCATTGACTGAGGCAGGCCGCGAATTTTACGAGTCTTCTTTGCGCATTCTCGACGACTTTGAAAACGCGACTTCACGAATCGGTCGAGGCCAAACTGCACCGAAAGGCCTCATTCGTATGACCGTTGCTCCCACGTTTGCCCGCCTCCACATGGTGTCAAAGCTGCCTGCTTTTTTTGCTGCTTACCCCGATATGGCAGTTGAGATGGCGGCATCGGAGAGCCCGACCACGATCATCGAAGACGGCTTTGATTTAGCTATCCACTCAGGTGATCTTCCAGATTCCACTCTCGTTGCGCGAAGATTCGCGCAGACGATGACCATTCTCGTCGCCACTCCTCAATACCTCACGCGCTTTGGTGCACCGGAATCCCCGGAAGAACTCAAACACTTTCGAGCTGTCGTTTTTGTCGAGCGGGGCTCCGCACAGCCGTGGAGCTTTGGCTCCGGGCAGAACGCTAAGCGTCTTATCCCTACGGGAGTCTTTCGAACCAGCGATATTGAACAGATGCGGATGGGTGTCCTTGAACATCTGGGGATTGCCCAGGCGCCAGCGTGGCTCTTCGCCGCAGAACTCAGAGAAGGCACTGTCATCCGTCTTCTGACTGCCCTCGAGCGAACAGTGCCAATCCTCGCCGTTCGGCCTGCCAGTCGCCGGTTGTCCACCAAAGTTCGCATTTTCATCGAGCACTTGGAGAAAACTTTCGCGCTCTGTTCCCAGTTCAACCCGCGACCCAGCTAACCCTGAGGAGGGATATTCAGCCATGGAGGTCAGTAACCTTAAGTCGGCTTGTCGTGAGGAAATCAAGCACTGACGAGATGCGCGTTTATCGGTACGAATTCTGGAGTGCAATGCTTTCGAAAGGTTATGCAGGCTCTGACAACTGTCATCGTAAGAGGTGTTAACGTGACACGTTGTGCTTGAGGCCTGCCACAAGAATATCTGTCAAGGCTGTTAGCCTGGCGCGATACGGTTTCGCCGCGGAGTCGCCAGTCTTAAGCGTTCCAATCGCAGCGGCTAAAACCATGTCCACGGCATCAGCTTGCGCTATCCCGCCATCCCTGAGCACCTTCCGGAGCAGATCTCTCATTTTTCGATTAAAAGCGCCAAAGATCGGAACAGCCAGAGCTTCTTTTGATTCGGTCAATTCCGCGATATGAGGAGATTGCGCGGTAAGGCGATGCATCGAGCCGATATAGGCGTCCAAGCAGCCTACGATCCGAGGGGTTATAGAAGAGGAGGATGCGATTGCCTCCTCAGCATTCCTGAGCATCTCCGCGCAAAGCCGTTCCGCGATGGCGGCAAAGAGCGCGTCCTTGGAGTCGAAGTAAAGATAGAGCGTTCCTTTGGCAATTCCTGCTTCGCGCACCACATCGTCCAATGCAGTTCGTTTGACGCCATAGCGCAGGAACAGACTCTGCGCCGCGTCAAGAATCCGGCTGCGCTTGTCATTCCGTGCGCTCTTGCCAGGGTTAGACATGCTTGGGGAACGCTTTACGCGGTCCGACGAGGATTTCAGAGACGTTGACGTCATAAGGCTGCGTAACAGCATAAAGGACTGCGCGCGCAATGTCGTCCGGGGCCGCAAAAAGTGCCGTAGCGCGGGCGTTCAACGCTTCCAGCGTCGAATCCGGCAACACATCCCCTGTTTTGAATTCGGCCGATAGGCCAAAGGACTTCAATAAACCGTTTACGAACTCCGGTCCGAAGTTGCGCCCGAAATTCGTTGCAACGGCTCCGGGCATGACATTCACGACACGGATTGGCTCATCCTCAAGTTCATTGCGCATCGTGATGCAGATCGAATTGATGGCCGCCTTGGTGGCTCCATAGACGCGGAACCCCTCTCCTCGCCCCGCGTAGGACGAAATGGTAACAATGTGGCCTTGGCTCTTGGTTTCTCGCATCGCACGGATTGCAGCCTGACTGCCAACGAGCATCGCAATGACGTTTATGTCAAACATATCTCGCCACTCAGTCAGCCCACCATCGGCGATGGTGCCTGGATGGTCTACACCTGCCGCGTTAACCATGATATCGAGGCGGCCTGCCTCCTTCGCTGTAGTGGCGACGAAGGTTTGCAGTCTATCGGACTCACGCAGATCAAAGGCTTCGATGGATGCCGAGCCTCCCTCCCGCCTGATCGTGAGCGCTGCTTCCTCCAGCCGTTCCGCGTCGCGTCCTGTGAGAAAAACGTGAGCTCCATCCCGTGCGAGATTGAGGGCGATGCCGCGGCCAATCCCCGACGATGCACCAGTAACAATTGCTGTCTTGTTGTTGAGCAGGGGCAATTTTATCTCCTTTGACCAAATGACCATATAACATTATGCAGTCAGTCGGTCATTACAGCAAGCTGGCGCGCTTGGATTTGGCTTCAGCGAGGATGCTCGGCCAACGAGATCAGTAACCTTAAGTCGGCATCTCATCAGAAAATCAAGCACTGACGAGATGGGCGTCTATGGCGATGGGTAATCTGCACACTACATTCGACGCCATACATGGTTGTTTACAGTGGATTTCAAACGGAACCAAAAAGCGCGGGTAGTTCGGTACCTATCCAAGGCAGAGAAGGATTGCCACACGGCAATTCTGGTATGGCCGCAAGTCACGGCCAATTACTTCCGGGTTGCCGACGACCAGGGAGTTATCGCCTGGAGTTGAGAATAAAGATTCGGAGTGCACCTTTCCAGGGTTCTTCTTTCGGCGATTGCCCTTGATTCCACCTGCGACCTTGTGTTGCGATGGACCTCATGCTACTAGAGCACCAGCCGGCGGTACCGCTAACGTCGTATGTAGAGAAGCTCTGGTACTGCGACGGATATCAGGGGGTCCATCGCAAAGAACGTGTCCTGCCGAACGGAACATTTCAACTGGTAATCAGCCTTGCAGAAGGGCCACTGCTGGCGCCAGGAAGCCCGACGGAGGAGTGGGGGCAACTCGCACCATCGCTCGTAATGGGAATACGGTCGCATTACAGCGTGATTCACACGGCCATGCTCCAATCAGCAATGGGTGTGGTCTTTTGGCCAGGCGGTGCGCGAGTTTTCTTTGACTCACCGGCTGACGCGTTTTACAACGAAAGTGTTCCGCTCGACCTGCTTTGGGGGTCCAAGGTCAACGACTTGCGCGACCGGCTGCGAACAGCCACCACCGCAGTCAAGAAGTTCCGCGTGTTGGAAATCGCTCTTCTGGAGCGCGTAAAGAAGGGACGCGAATTGCATACCGCCGTTCGCTATGCACTAAGAGAGTTTGCGCGAGTACCACACATCCGTAGTGTTCTTGAGGTCACGAAAGAAGCTGGCCTAAGCCGCCGTCGCTTTGCCCAGTTGTTCCGCGAACAGGTCGGTCTCACGCCGAAGCTCTTTTGCCGGCTCCATCGGTTTCGAGGCGTATTGAGGCAAATTGCCTTAGGTGCGCCTGTAGACTGGGCGGACGTAGCCCTGGCCGGGGGCTACTGCGATCAGTCGCATTTGGTTCACGAATTCCGCGATTTCTCAGGCATCTCACCCAGCGCGTACTTGGCCAGCGAGCGAATCGTTGCGAATCGCCTGCCTATCGATTGAACGAACTCCGTACGAAGTTCACATTCTTACAAGACACCGCCGCGCCCGCTTTGAGAGGCTGTGCCCATGCCTGAGAAGACGTCGCTGCCACGATAATCGTAATCGGCCTGACCTATCGGTTTGTGCCCGAAACGAGTGAATGGTTCTGTCGCGTCTTCGTATTTCACAAAGCGCAAGGAGGATCAACTTATGAAGACAAACTACGCACTGCCACTGGCAGTATTCGCTGGGGGCTTGATTGGCGTTGCCGGTGGGACGATTCATGCGCAGCAAGCCAAGACGCCACCCGGTTACGTCATCGCTGAAGTCGCGGTAACCGACCCCGCTACGATGCAGAAATATGGAGAGAAGGTGCCGGAGACTCTGGCAGCCTTCAATCACCACTATGTGATTCGTAGCAGCAAGACACAGTCACTTGAGGGTGAACCGCCAAACGGCATCGTTGTGATCGCTTTCGACAGTGTAGAGAAAGCGCGCGAGTGGTACGATTCGCCCGCCTATGCGGCAATTAGGCCAATCCGACAACGCGCGGCGAAGAGCCGGATATTTATTGTCGAAGGCCTCGCACCCCAATAGAAAATAGCCGACCGCTAGGGATCGGTCCGATATGGGCTCCGTGCGGGGCTGCCTCGGATGAATGTTGGCTCCATGGGGTGCGGCTGGCTCATTGATGGGTCCTGGTTTACTACAGCTTAGTGGCCCGCTCAAGCTGTGCAGGGAGCCGGTGGTGGCCTTCCATGAGAAGGCCGGTGCTGCGACGGAGTTAGTGGGCCTTCGCGATTTGTTTCTGAGGAGGCAAGGATGCCAGAATCTCCGTTGCATGGTTCCTCTAACGATGGGTGATCTCGATCTGGGGATCATCCACGGTTTCCGTGATCCGGCTCGCCAGGTATCCCAACCCCGATCCGAGGATCGCTCCCCCGGCGACCGCTAGGACATACTGCACAACACCCTTTGGCACGCTCAACTTTTCCGCAAGGACAGCTTCCAGCAGGACTCCAAAGAGGACGACCGCCGTTCCATCATTGAGAAGGCTTTCTCCTTCCATGATGAGGGACAGCCGCCTGTCTATTCGCAGGTCCTTGAAAATGGCCAGCACAGAAATAGGGTCGGTGGCGGAGATGATGCACCCGAAAAGAAGCGCAATCAGAACAGGCAAGCCAATCCACCAATGGACGAGGTATCCCGTCACAAGGGAGGCGAGCAGCACGCCTGCGTTGGCGAGCAGGAGCAAAGGTACGGAATTCCGAAGCAACTCGCGCACGTCGAGCTTCACGCTGCCTTCAAAGACCAGTGCGGGAAGAAACAAGATCAAAATCACATCGGGCGTCAGCCAGTCGGGACGGTGACCGGGCTGTAGTGGCGACAAGATCGGAATAGGAATGATTCCCAGGAGCAACCCGCCGAAGACCAGGGATACGGTGTAGGGAATCCTCAAGCGCTTCGCCAACATCGCGATGATCGCGGCGGCAATGAGCAGCCAAACCAAGAATTCTATGCCGGAGCTTGGGGTCATTTCCGAACCGCACCACTTTCCAATTACTCGAATTCGCTAACGAAGGCTTGGTTCATTGCTACTTGCAAAAAGCAGATCGGACCTCTGGACGCAGAAGATAGAAGAGAAAAGCCCCGGCGACTACGAAGCCGACACCCCCTCTGACGGCGTCACCCGCGAAAGCATTCACTACATCTCCCAAAACCTGAATCGCGATGATGGCTACCGCCAGTCGCCATCCCCAAAGGCGTCGTCGGAACCAGCCAGCACCGGCAATTGCGAGAATTGCCCCGAGCAACAGAAAGGGAATCCCTATGGTCTTTCCGAAACGCGCGAGCTGCGCATACGCAGGCGCATTCACGACCCACACGCGGTCCAGAATGGTGCCCCGCCAAACCAGCGTGGCCCCGGCGAGAAGGGCCATGGTTGCGCCGAAAGACAGGAAGATACCCACGGCGATTATTCCAGTGTGCGATTTCATCGGAACGACAATATCGAACTCGAAGCGAAAACGACGTTGACTATACCCCGGAACCGACGCGAGGGATCACTGCGGGCGCTTTGGCTCGGAGACCTTGTGCACCGGGATTGCCCGGCGTATAGTACGGGCGAATTCAAGAAATAAGATGAGGGCCTCGAATTGACCGTGTCGGTCACAGCGGATTCACTGGCGAAACGCTTCTTCATCTATCTGGTAGTGCTTTTTTCCATAGCCCCCCTCGCAGTGGCGGGGCAGGGCAACACAATAAAATCCGGTTCCTGGTCCGGCACCCTTGTGTCCAGCGCTTGCAACGCGGACGAAGCCTTTGCCGAAGTTCCCGAATGCACCAAGAACGTGCCGGGTGCGAAACTGTCGCTGCTTGATGACACGGACAGGGTGACGTACGGCCTTGAGCCGCAGGAATCAGTGTCCGCCCATCTGGGAGACAGTGTAACGGTCCGCGGGACACTCGATGCGGGTACGATTCGCGTGGCTTCCATCGAGTTGATGTCAATCGGGCTCGCGGTCGGCCAGAAGGCTCCCGCTTTTTCGGTTCATGACCAGTTTGGCCACGTGCAAACTCTCGATAGCTTGAAGGGTCCGAACGGCACCGTTCTTCTCTTTTTCCGTTCCGCCGACTGGTGACCGTTCTGCAAAGGGCAGCTGGTCCAGCTGCAAAGTGCCATCCCGCGATTCGAAAAGCAAGGGGTCAAGCTGGCGGCCATCAGCTATGACTCGGAAGAAATCCTGAAATATTTTGCCGATCGGCACAAGATCGAGTACCCATTGCTCGCGGACCCTGACTCGAAGACCATCCAGGCTTACGGCCTCCTCAATGAGGAAGCTACGGGAATGCAGAAGGGCTTTGCTCGCCCGGGATATTTTTTGATTGATCCCAACGGGATCATTGAAGAAAAATTCTTCGAAGCGAAGTACCGGGAGCGGCTTACCGGGAATAGCCTGGTTGCCAAGCTCTTCCCGGAATTGGGCCAAGAAGTAACAGAAACGGTCGAAGCTCCGCATCTTCAACTGGCTCTCGAACAATCCGATCCCATCGGCGTTCCCGGCACTCGTGTCACCCTCGTTGCCGAAGTGCGGCTGCCCCCGGATGTACACGTGTACGCGCCCGGCACACAGGGTTATAAGCCCATCAAGCTCGTGATTGAGCCGATTCCAGAACTTGAGCTCAAGCCGCCTATAGTTTACCCGGCGTCCAAAACCCTCTACCTACCCGCGATCAAAGAGAAGGTGCCCGTCTTCGAGGGGACCTTCCGCATCAGTCAGGATGTGAAGGTGAGCACCGGAGCTGGGCTCGGCGGCTCGCTTTTGAAGGACGGAACAACCGTCGCTATCAACGGAAAGCTCGAGTATCAGGCTTGCGACAAAACCATCTGCTACGCGCCAACCTCCGTCCCGGTCAAATGGCAACTGAAAGTGTTTCCCCTCGATCGGAACCGCGCCCCCGCGAACATCCGACATAAATAGGCAGGCGATCTTGAAATCCGGCAGGTATTTATCCAAGCCGGCGCCTTAGCACACCATCCGCTGTCCTTATCCGTTACCGAACCTGTGGCGGACATCGGAGGATTGCCCAGCAGCTAACTAAGGCGTCTTCGGCAAGATCAGTGCATAAGAGGACGTAAGTTGGATGGCCTTGTGCAACGTGCGATACAAAGGGCAGTTCATGGCATAGATACCATGTATGCGATCCACAGTCTCGCGAGTCTCCGCCGGGGCGACCAACTGCATATCGACGTGAATGCGGCGAATTACTAGGACGCCTTCCTCCGCTTCCACTTCACCCATCACTTCCGCGACGAGCTTGCCATTACTTGCATCAATTTGACGCGCTTCCAGCGCGCCCCCAAAAGTGCCCATCATTCAACCAGCGGTCGAGGCGATCACGTAGTCCAAGGTCGAGGCATGGGATTCTACAATTTTTGCTGGATCCACTCTGTAGTGCTTTGCGATTGCACCGTGGACGCTGAATGTAACGGGCTGTGACTCTCCGGGCAAATGGGCGATCCGCAGTGGACCACTCTTCCGCTCGATTTTTATTTTGGAAACGTAGACGACCTCGGACATGGCAGTCCTCCTCATCGGGTCGGACTTCAACACGGTAGCACCCTATCGGGTACGAAAAGAGAAGAGCTTTGCATCTCGTAGTCGCATCGTATTCTGGTGACGGTAAGCTAAGGCAGCCGGGACTATCCTGCCACCCTTTTCGCCTGCGCTCGAAACTTCGCCCACCTTTTCTTGGCAGCTCTTCCAATCTTCGCTCTTGCAGCGGCAGACATGACGCGTTTTTTCACGCTGGTTACTTCGCGCTCGGATGAGTGCCCTAACACCTTTGCTGCCGCTCGTACTCCGCTCAATTGGTGCTGTAGTTTTCCTAACTGTTTTTCGAGCTTTCGCTCTTCACGCTTGATTGCGGCTAGAATGTCCATGAATCCTCCGGATGAAATCTATCTCAATACGGTGGTACTGCGCCAGACGCACAGCACAGCCAATTCAGTTGACAGTGGTTTCCCGTCTCGAACCTCCAAGTCACCTCATACTTTGTGTTGTTTCGTACAGTATAACTTTCAGTTCCGTGCCAGCCTGAGTTGATGGGTTATAGAGACCCGGAATGAGATGGGAAGCAATGGAATCGATTGGAACGGACGCCGCGGCTATCGAAGTTCTCTTGGGCTGCTGCTGAACACGCACGCGGCGACTCTAGGTCAAAAACCCTTTCCACACAAAAGTACGTATCTCCGTATTACTTTGCGTTCGTTTACGCGGGGCTCGGGCATAGCGATCAGGCTCTCTCATGGCTAGAAAGGGCTTGGGACGAGCACAGCGGCCACGTTGTCTTTCTCAAAGTGGAAGCAGAATGGGATCCCTTGCGCCAAGACCCGCGTTTTGCCGACCTCGTGCAGCGCATTGGTCTTTGACTCCCGAACATCCGTACTGACGGGCTGGAGGGCGCTCCAGCCGCAACGTTATGTGAACTCGTGAGGGAAGCTGGAGGAATGCAGGACGCGCTCGGCTTGAAGAAGATGACGGCGTTCATGGCCGACGATGATCTGGAGTCCGGTACCGACGGTGAATCGAATTCCCGGGATAAACGGATTCCAAAAGCGAATGCGGTTGACGTTTTTGGCGCGCGTGCGGACGATGAGTTCCCGGCAGGATTCGTTTCCGGCGAGAAAGCGTTCGAGAACGGAAGCGCCAACGTGCGCCGTGGGCCTGATCTTCGCTGGAGCCGGAGCTCGCTTGGTGACCGGCGACGGCTCGATAAAGCTGCGAATAAACCAGCGCCCGAACCATCCGGGAGTAATCTGCTCGACCGGAGAATCCGGTTTCCCGTTGACCGCAACGGAGATGGGCGACAGATAGGCTTCGTTCGTGATGCAGAGATGCTCGAGACACTGGCCCACACTCCAAGAGCCGGGCGCCGGTTGCCAATTGAGCTGTTCCTCGGTGAGTTCAGCGACGAGCTTCCTGGCGGCCTGGTCGTTGGCGTCCAGGTCCGCAGCAAGGCGGACGGACCAAGCGGGCGCGCCCCTTTCCTGTGGTACGGCCATAACGCGGATCATAGCTAGGATACCGCCGCATCCCCGGCGAGGGCTCGAACCGCCCCGGGCTGAGGACGCAGCAGCAAATAGAATGCGACGACGTGCGTGATCATCAGCACGGGCACGTAGATGATCGGGATCGCATACGTGGCGCCCAACTGCCCCGCCAGCGCAGGAAGGCCAACCTGGGTGGCGTGGTAATAGTCGAGGATGAGGTCAATCGTCCCAACGAGATTGTAGGCGACGACGAAAAGCCAGAAGAGCGGACGTATCCTTACCGTGAGAAGCGCCAGGATGGCGAGCACCCCGGTTGCCAGGTCCCAGTAGGCGGCGAACGTGGCGAAGCCAGCGGCGGGCAGATTCGGGCCGACGACGCCTGGAAGGATAAAGACGAGCCCAAAAAAACGGAAGCTGTGCAGTGTAGCGATGGCGCGTTGCGCTGCGACCAGGTCCATCGACTTGAGCCTGGGCATGACGTACACGCCGAAGCAAAGCAGCCACGCGACATAACCTAGAATGAGATGCAGATTGAAGATGATTTCCGGCGACATTTGGCCTCCTATCGGACTGACGGGTTCACTTATTGGTTGGGCTATCTCGCAATAGTATGCCGAGCGGCAAGAGTGGCCCGACCGGAATGAACTGCTCGTCTACGAGGTTTTCCTTCGAGAGAGGTAGGCTTTCGATGAGGGCCCGAGCCTCCGCCGCGTCCTTGCAGTTCAGTAGGAAGATGACGCCCTTGCCGTCGCCGCGCGTGAACCACTGCTGAATCTTGCCGTCGAGATACAGGGGAACGGTCGCACGAATTTCGGCGGGCATGATTTTCATAACTTGCTCGAGTGTAACCCCCGGTTTTGGCGCAAGGAGCGTCAGCACGCCGGTGATCTTGGGCTGCGGCGGTGTGGACTGACCTTGCGCCATGGGTGCCAGGACCGTCGCGAACGCCAGTAGCAGGTAAAACATTTCAATCTTCATGATTTAGCTCCTTTGATTCCTCATAGAATGTGGATCTTGTGTGGTACCAACGGGTACCACATGCTGATAAGACGTATAGACTTGGCGAAAGTTTCACGACTCGCAACTTTATTCCCTGCCTAGCAGGCCCAAACGCAGACCACTCCCCCGTGGTACTATGCGGTACCTGAGTCGTCAAGGAGACGGTGATGGCTAGGGCAATGATGTCAAAACGCCGTCAGAAAGGCGGCGACGAAACCGCGGTGCGCGAGCGCATTCTTGAGGCGGCCTTTGCGGCGTTCATGAAGAGCGGCTACGCAACGGCTAGCACGCTTGAGATCGCGACGCGCGCGCGCGTTTCGAAGCGAGAGCTTTACGCGCTAGTTGGCAACAAACAGGAAATGCTGATCGACTGCATCAGCGAGCGCGCCAAGCGATTTGACGTGCCCGCTGACCTGCCCGTGCTGCGCGATCGCGAAACCCTAGCGCAGGTGCTGGCTTCTTTCGGGACGAAGGTCGTCCGCGAGGTCAGCGATCCCACGGTCATTGCGGTATTCCGACTGGCGATCGCCGAGGCGGTCCAGGCCCCCGAAGTGGCGCGTGCGCTCAACTCGATAGGACGCGAGGCAAGCCGCGCCGCCTTGCGTAAAATCATGGCCCAGGCCCAGGCGTCCGGAGTGCTCGCAGGGCGTCCTCCCGAACTTGCCCAGCAGTTCGCGGGGCTGCTCTGGGGCGATTTGATGGTCAGCCTGCTGCTCGGCGTCGCCGAGCGACCGAACCCCCGCGAAATCGCAGGACGTGCTCGCGACGCCGCGGCCGCCTTCCTGCAACTTCATCTCCTACCGAATGAAGGGCAGGGTCGAAAAACCAGACTAACCCGTTGAAAAGAGGTGATCTCGTGATGTGGTTTTTCATGCCTTTTCGCGGGCCGAAGGCCCTGGATGGCAAACCGGAAATTATCTGCCAGCGGACCGACATTGAATTCGGAGTTGGAGAAGAACTCTCGATATCCTTAGCGGTGAAAATCACAAATTCGGATGGTTGCAGGGTTTGCGGAAGTGATTGACAGAGAAGAAACTTTGGTCGCGGCGGCCCGATACGTAACGAATACACAATTATTGAGCATACCGTTCCGCAGCGAATTGATTCATGAGGCCGCCTAAGTCCTCTATTTGCAAGTAAGTGTGGGTTCCTTCTGCGAGGACGGTCGAACGCTGCGGTAGCTGGAGGGGCTGGCTCCAAACCTCCGACGAAAGGTGCGACTGAAGTGACTCAGGTTTTCAAAGCCACTGTCGAGTGCCGATTGGGTCACCGACGCGCCGTCACGCAGCATCGTGGCGGCATGGCGAAGCCGAAGCTTCAGCAGATACTGGTGCGGCGATTGTCCCGTGAGCTCGGAAAACGTCCGTGCGAAGTGGAAAGGGCTCATCCCAACCTCGCGGGCCATTGAACTCAGTGATCTGCGTTCGCCGACGTTCGAGAGAAGCGACTCGATAGCTGTGCGAATGCGTCTTGCGCGGCTAAATGAACCCGATCGATTACCGGATCGACTCCAAGAATGCGGACCAAACGCGCAAGCGCAGTGAAAGGCCGCATTTTCGATGAATAGTGAGTCGCCCGTGCGCAGCGCGAAGCTCATCCATGCTCTCGCGAATCGCGTGCCGGAACTGGACGGAATTAGCGGCGCGAGCAACTTCAACGGCAGTTTGCCCAGTGCCAGTTCTGTCATGTCGGATGCAAACGACAAAGAAAGGCAAACGTCAATTGGAAACTCCTCATGATGGCGATAGCGGCGGACTGTGCCGGGCGTTGAGATCAGAACATCCGATTCGCGAAAAGGCCACCAATTTTTCGACTGGAGTACATCGAAGCTACCTCGTTCGACGAAAGCCACGGCGACACTCTGGGTCAACTCGGATTCAGAATCGCGGTGGGCGAAGCCTTCAGCATGATCGAAGCGTCTGATGTTGACTGCCTGGCTTTGAAATATCGTCACGGTTCGATTCATTCCGGTCCACCGAAAAAATGGCAAGAAAGTGCAAGCGTGTACCAGCAAGCCACTCTAGTTTAGACTGCGCCGGCGAATCAATGTTGCCATTTTGTTTTGGAAAGGAAGCGCAATGCCTCTGTTTAGGCTGATACTTTTCATGGCCGCAGCAGCTGTCCCTTTGATGGCCCAAAACAGCTTTCCGGCGCTGCTAGCGGACAAGCCGTATCCAGAATACAAAGAAAAGCTGGAATTATTCGGGCAGTTCGTGGGGTCATGGGTTATTGAAGGCAAAGAGTACAACGATGACGGAACTGTCTCAGCGACCGACAAGGGCGAGATTTGCTTCCAATGGGTGCTGGAAGGACGCGCGGTGCAGGACGTCTGGGTCGAAAATCATCGAAGCGACGCGAATCCCAAAGTGTACGGAACAACAGTGCGTTTTTACGACCCAAAGACGGATGCGTGGCAGGTCACCTGGATCGATCCTGTGCACGGAGTCGTGAAACCCCTCATCGGGCACAAGGTTGGTGCGCAGATCGTGATGAAAGGACGCGCAGCGAACGCAGATCGGATTCGCTGGATCTTTTCCGACATCAAGCCGGACTCCTTTCATTGGCGTGGAGAACGACTTTCAGGAAAGAGGTGGCGCACCTATGAAGAGGTTTCGGCGCGACGGAAGAGTTGAGGGAGAGCTCTTCTTCAAACACAAGATTTACAGTTTCCGTCTGCGTTTCGCTGCCCCTACAGGCGTTGCACTAGTAAAGGTGCATCGGTGACTGCTTCGATTTCAACCCGTTTCCTCGCGTAGCCGATTGGGGATCATTTTTTGTCAATTCGGATGGTTGCGGGGCATCGGGAAGCGGCTGAAACGAAAGAGACTTTCGGTTGCGGAGGCCTGCAACCATCCGAATTGTTTAGTGCTGCCTTTCAGGTTGGAACTTATCCGGGTCGCCGCATAGCCAGGGTGCAAGGTCATAGGATGGCGATTACTTCTGTGTAGCCGACGATCCGAAAGTTGACAGGTGATTCAGCCAACGGGAGAGCGCGCCAATTACCAATTTCAAGGATGCGATTCAGTGCCGCTGAAATCTGGTTGAGAGAACAATTTACCTTTGGATTTCGTATACTCGCGTATGCGCCTATGGCTGATTCTCATCTTGGCATTTGCGAGTCTGTGCGGCGACGCTGTGGCCCAGGACGTCGCCATCGCGGACGCAACGTTATACCCTTCCCAGGGTGCCACAGCTAAAACACACACAACTATTCTCATCCATGCTGGAAAGATCGCCGGTATAGGGAGCAAGTTGGGCATCCCATCCGGGGTACGGGTTCTCCCGTGCGATGGCTGTATCGTCTTCGCCGGTTTCTGGAATACCCATGTTCACTTCACCGGACCACAGTGGGACAACTCTGACCGCGTGCCTGCAGACCAACTGAGTCGCGACATGCAATCGATGTTGACGCATTCAGGATTTACCACGGTCGTCGATCTGTCTTCTGACCCGAACAACACCGCGGCTTTACGTCGCCGCGTTGAAAGCGGGGAAGTTGCGGGTCCGAAGATCTATACGGCTGGTTTCGGACTGTACCCGCCTCATGGAATCCCGTTCTATCTGGATGACCTCCCAGCGACATTACGCGCGAGGCTTCCTCAACCAGCGACACCTGCTGCAGCGGTCGAAGCAGTTCAGCAGAATCAGGCGCTTGGAAGTGACGTGGTAAAGCTGTTTACCGGGTCATACCTCACCCCGGACAACATCACTCATATGCCTTTGGATGTCGCGCGAGCGGCCGTATCCCAGGGCCACAGGCATTCTCAGCTGGTGTTTGCCCACCCTTCTGATTTGCAGGGAGTACGCATCGCCATGGATAGCGGAGCGAACGTTTTGGCGCATGCAGACACGGTTGGTGCTGTCGATGATGATCTGTTAAAAAAAATGGTCGCTCGCCACATGGCTTTGATTCCGACGCTGAAACTGTTCTCAGGGAGTAGTCACATCGATCGCATCCGAGACTTCGTGATGCGGTTCCACATAGCAGGAGGAAGGCTCCTCTTCGGTACAGATACGGGCTTCCTGACCGACTACGACGTGAGCGAGGAGTATCGCCAATTGGAACTGGCCGGACTATCGTTTCGGGATGTGCTCTCCATGGTTACGACCAATCCGGCGGCCGAGTTTAATGTCTCCTCTCACGCGGGTTCGGTGAGACTCGGCGGCGACGGAGACCTAACGGTCCTCTCTGCAAACCCGGCGGTCGGAGACCTGCGAAATTTCGCTCACGTGCTCTATGCCATCCGCGCCGGAAGAGTAATTTTCGAGGCGCCTCCCCAGCATTGAGTTGCTTATCCAGAAATCCTTTGGAATTGGCGCTGTACGGCCCACCGAAGTTTGCTGCTCTTTCGAGGCGGCCGAGGACCTTGGGCGCTTGTCCCGAGATGCTGAATTGGTATTGTTCCGAGTCCTTCAAGAGAGCCTGACCAATGTGCAGAGGCACTCGGGGAGCAAAACCGCAGATATTCGAATTTCCCACGGAGAGGGTGCCGTCACCTTGGAAGTGGTAGATCAGGAGAGGGCTCCCGAACGCGATACTTGAACAAGCTAATCAGGATTGGATGGGATCGCTTGGGGTGGGTGTACGAGGGATGAGTGAGCGTCTGCGCCAGTTGGGAGGAGTGCTTGAAATGTCTTCCGATGAAAGCGGAACACATTTGCGGGCTACGGTCCCTTTTGAAAAGCTGCCATCTGCTACTACTGCTTCTACCTGATGCAATCCACATCGAACCTCGGAGTATATATTCATAGAGAGACGCTTTGGCGTGAGAGCGCGAATTCTAATCGTTGATGACTATGAGGTCTTGCGAGAAGGGCTGAAATCTCTTTTGGCAAAGTCGCGCCCGGATTGGGAGATTTGTGGAGAGCCCACAGACGGCGAGCAAGCGATCCAGTTTGTTCAAAGCCTGGAGCCAGATCTCGTGATTCTGGACATAACCATGCCTCGCATGAGCGGACTCGAAGCGTCTTCTCGAATGCGAAAACTTCGCCCCGACATTCCTGTTTTGATCTTCACTACACACCACTCGGAGAGACTGGACACCGAGGTTCGCAAAGCCGGAGCCCAGGGATACGTCTTGAAATCACAAGCCGCTCGTAATCTTGTACAAGCGATCGATGCGATATTGGTCGGAGGAACCTTCTTTGGCGCGTCTCCGAAGCCGGGACAAACGGAAGACGACGAACCAAACCCAGGAATTATCTTTTGCCGCAGCTTCGCTCTTGCAATCTGACCTACTTCTCCGCAATATCTGCGGCCCATCCCGCACTCGTAAATATTTGGCGTTGGCGTGGTCCTGAGCGACCCGACACATGGGATTCGAACCCCAATCTCACTGAGGCGCACCGCAGCCGTTGGCTTGGACGAATTCCCCCCAATTCGGATGGTTGCAGGGTATCGGGAACTTGTTCACAGGAAAGAACAATTGATTGCAAAGGCCTGCAACCATCCGAATTGTTTAGTGCTGCATTTCAGGTTGGAACTGATCCGACTCGCAGCGTAGACGTCACCGCGATGTCAACGGTCATAAGTGGGCGATTCGGCGTAACCAACCAGCCCGAACTTGGCCAAGCCAGCTAATACAAGCGGATTTATGAGGACTGATCTGGCAATCGGGTGGAGAACTGTTGTTTGCGTTTCGGAACTTCCTAGCTTCGCGAGCCGTATACTCTGAGGTCCAAGTGCCTCAATCCCAAACCCTATGCAGATGTTGTAACATTTTAGGGAAGCAGCAGGCGGAACTCTCAGCCGAAGAGTTTGCTTGATGCTTTGGGAGTAACCACTTGTCCATAAAGCCTTAGCTTGCTGGTGTGGAAAAGAAAATTTGCATGTCCTGCGGAGCTCGCAAGGAACACCAGATTGAAAACACGAATCTTAATTGTCTTTTTTTCACTATGTATATGCTCCGGATCAATAATCGCGGTTTCCCAAGGATCTCGATTTCAATTCCTGCAAAAGCCTGGACCATATCCGGTAGGTTTGAAGGTCGTCGATCAGTATGATCGCTCACGCAGCTATCCCGCTCCTCGCCAGAACCCTTCAAAGTCCTCTTCAGGCGAGAATGCCCGTCCCCTGCAGATACTGATCTGGTATCCATCATTGAAAAGCACGGGCGAACCGATGACGGTTGGCGACTATACCCAATTGGCCGACACGGAGATCCATTTCAACGCACCTGATGAGAAAGAGAATCGGTGGCGTTCGCTGTTGAAGATGTCCTTCGATATTTCGCTATCGGCGGTCCAGGAGGCGAAGCCGGCAAAAGGGCGTTATCCCGTTCTTATCTATGCTCCCAGCGATTCTTCCGTTTCGTGGGAAAACGCCGATCTGTGCGAGTATCTTGCCAGTCACGGCTACGTCGTTCTTGCAAGCCCGTCTATGGGGGTGTCGACGCGCGATATGGGAGATGATCTGGACGGGATCAATGCACAGGCTCGCGACATCTCTTTTCTCATCACCTATGCCGGCGCGCTTCCCGACACGGATTTATCTCAGGTTGCCGTGGTGAGCTGGAGTTGGGGAGGAATCTCGAGCCTGTTTGCCTCAGCACGAGACCCTCGCATCGATGCCCTGGTGGAGATGGACGGCAGCATGCGCTATTACCCTGGTCTCGTGAAAAGAGCCGGGGACGTTAATCCAGAGCGAATGACCATACCGCTTCTTTGCTTTACGCGAAATGTGAGCATTGAAGATCTGGAAAACGACGACGTTCCTCCCGCAGACAAAGTTGGTCCAAATGTCCTCAACGTCTGGATACATGGTGATCTCCTCACTGTTAATATGCTGGGCATGGCACACCCAGAATTCAGTTCCATGTTCCAACGCAGGGAGAGTGCGGAACGCTTTGCGCAGAATCAGGTAGCGGACTATGGACGGGAAGACGCCAACAAGAGTTATGCCTGGGTTGCGCTCTACACGTTGAACTTCCTGGATGCCTACCTGAAACACGATGCCCCGGCAAAGGCGTTTCTTGAAAGAACCCCAGCAGAGAATGGCGTTGCGAAACACTTTATGGGCACCAAGTTTAGGCCTGCGCAGAAAACATCTGATTCGAGCAGCAAATAACCTCTCGGCATCGACTCTGGACGAATTAGTCGCAACCCCGGCACGGTTTGACATGCCAGTCCCATCGTGAGATCCAGGCCGAGTCGTTAGACGCGACTGTCTCGAATATCCATGCCATACAAATTCGGATGGTTGCAGGGTTTGCGGAAGTCATTGAAAGAGAAGGACGTTTGGTTGCAGAGGCCCGATACGTACCGAATACACAATTCCTGAGCATTCCTTTCCGCAGCGAAATTGCTGCAGTGCGCCGCAAGTCTAACAAGCAACAAACGACAAACGGCTCTTAGACGTAGTTTCCCGGTTAGCCGAGAACCACCCTGAAGCTTCGCAACTCTGACGTTCCCCGTCAAAGCGTCGCGTATAATCGGCGGCCTAAGGAGAGTCATCGTGTCGAATGCACTCAGGCTGTTCGTTGCAGTTTTCTTGTGTGTTCGCTGTATCCCCTCCCAAAGCCCCGCGCCGGAAGGCGGCGCTAAACCTATCGTTCTGCAGAAGAACGATGGCGACCTTCGCACTCGCCGTCCTCGCGAAGGGGTGGCCTCGCCCAGCACTGATTTCTTACTGAAGATCGGTTCAAAGACCAGTGGGTCGAAGCATCTTCTGCTCTTTACGGAGGAGATCCGGCCCGGCGCAGTTATCCCGAAGCACAAGCACCACGCCGAGGACGAGATCCTCTTAATCCAGACAGGCAGCGCTCACGTGTGGCTCGGAGACAAAGAGTACGAGGCCCAGCCAGGCGCGTTGGTATTCATTCCCGCCGAGACTTGGATCAGCCTGAAAAACACGGGTAAGGAGAACATTAGTCTCGTCGCCATCTGGAACGAGCCGGGCTTCGAGGAGATGCTGCTCTGTGGGTCAGTGCCGAAAGGGCAGGTGGGCGAGCTTCTCTCTCGCGACGGTGTCAAAAACTGTTATCACCACGGTGATGCGGAATTAGAGACAGTCCAGCCTACTGCCGACAACAAGATGTGAAAAGAATCAAGCGGGAGGCGATTGCGGACTTATGGCGGGCAACCCTGAAATTATCTTCCTCGGTTTAGTCATCGGCGGTCTATTTTGCCCACCGCCATTCAAACTCGAAATTGTCAGTTCGGATGGTTGCGGGGTTCGTAGAAATTGCTGAAAGGAAGGATTTTTTGGTTGTGGGGGCCTGCAACCATCCGAATTTGCTAGTCATACCGTTCCGAGCTGAATTGATCCGCTGCGCAGCGTAACTGACGCGTTGACTTGAGCTTAGCTGACAGCAAAAGCAACCTGAGAGGTAGGATTGCGATGACGCAGCGAAGGCCGCAATGGTCATTGAACTCGGACTTATCCTCCGCAAGCATGCGCTCACTCGCCAGCCCCTGCCGTGACAGTTAGCGGGTTTTGAGTACTTCCAGCGACATGGAAGAGCACGGACGGCACTGCTAGTCATTGGAAGTACATCATGGGCAACGTTAATGTGTGTATCGCGATGTGTATCGCGGTTACCAAACTTGGGGTTGCGGCGGGCCATCGCTGATCGGAGTTTCAAAGCTGAGATTAGGTGCTCACGCGGGATGCGAACCTAGAACTCCAACCGCAATTGGAACGCGATCATACGGGGCGTGCTATCGCCACCCAAACCGACGCCGAGCAATCCGGTCGGGGGAGAGGTGGTGTAGGTTAGCGCTCCGAACCCGGTTTGGGTTGAAGGTTTCCCCGGAATGCCGGCAAGCACCATGCTCGGCAGTCCGAAATTGGGGTGGTTGAACACGTTGAAGAACTGTGTGTCGAACCGCAACCTCACACGCTCGGTCAAGGGAAACGATTTCGTAAGGTAAAAATCACTCCACGCAAAATGGGGACCGCGTAACGCGTTACGACCGAGGCTGCCGAATTGACAATTCTTAGGGCTGTCGCCGCCGAAGCATGCGCCAGTACTCGGGTCCACGGTTGAGACAAATGCATCGGGATTGAGCCACTGAACTGTGCCCGGTTGTGTGACACCTGGAATGGGATTGTGTTCGTAGAGGGGTACGCCGGGAACAACGCTTGCGAATTGGGGTCCACTGCCGTTCACGATGCCATTTCCATTTGCCGAATAGGGCGTGCTCAGTACCGAGAAAGGAATCCCGCTGTGCCAAAACACGGTTCCCGACACTTGCCATCCGTTCAGTGCGGAGCCAAGAAGCCGGTTTTGGACCTTGACCGGCAATTGATAGACATATTGAGCATTGAGATTGTGCCGGATGTCATAGTCGCAGGGGCCATAGTCCCGCGCCAAATCTTCTGGGAGAGGGGACAGGATTCCTCCTGCCGAGAACTGTAGGAATCCGCCGTTCGAGACGGTGTCCATGCAGCGGCTCCAGGTGTAGTTGATTTGTCCCATTAGGCCGTGACCAATGCGCTTCATGGCAGACATTTGCAATCCGTTGTAGTGGCTATTTGCGCCGGTGGAGAATTGCGTCACTGCCCCGAATCGTGGATCAGTCGAGCGAGCGTACGGAAACGGCGCAAAGCAGCCGTCGCAGACTGTTTGATATCCGTTCACCTGCGTCAGATACGGCTGGTTTACGGCGCGGGTGCCAACGTATTGCGCGTGGATGCTTCCCGTAGTTCCCAATTGGTGTTCCAAGCCAAGACTCCACTCCATGAAATAAGGTGCATGGAGTTCGCCATCGGGCACCGCCGTGATGGCGACTGCAGGAAGGCAAGTCGCAGGATTCGCTTGTGCAGATGCACAGGAAAGCTCGCCCTGTGTAAAGCCCGAACTAAACGTCTGATTGGCGGCCACGGCTGCGTCAACCGCACTGTTAGGAACTCCCGGCGCAATCGCTGTGCCGCCGACGGTTCCGAGAAGGCCACCCTGGAGAGATTTGACGTAGGGTGGATTGAAACCAACCGTATCGGCGATGCTGCCAGGCAAAATGTCGCTGAAAATGCCGAATCCAGCGCGCAGCACCGACTTGGACTCAAACTGCCACGCGATCGCGGTCCTCGGTTGGAGGATCGCGAGGGGCGTTGAGGAAAACACATTGCCGAGACCGGTTTGTATGGCCGTGTTCAAAGGCTGATTCACATCATGCGAAATGGGGTTAAAAGATCCGCTCAGACGAGCGATATGCTGATGTGAATCTAGTGGATTGGAGTTTAGCGTATCTCGTATTCCGAAAGTCCACGTCAGCTTCTTCGTCACTCTCCACGTGTCTTGTGCATATAGGTCGAGGTTCAGGAAGTTGAAGGGTTGGTTTGCTGAGGTAGGAAAAGTCTCTGTCGCCGTGGATGCAACTCCATAGATGTATTGCGGCAGGGTGGTGTACGTCACGGTTGGGACCGATCCCTCCCCGAAGTCATAGTCATTCAGTCGGAGGATTCGAGTATTGGTCCCAAACCGTAGTTCATGCGTTCCAATACTCCAGGCAAGATTGTCATTGATGAATAATCGTGACGCACGCCTTCCCTGGACCCACGTGTTGTCTAATCCGCCGACCGTAGTAAATGGCGCATTCGCTCCGCTGCCTTGCAAAACAATCGGAAACGCGGAAAGAGTCGTCTGGAAATCCGAAGGTCCGGATAGGCTCCCGTACCGAGAGAAGGCCGGATTAAAATAATTCACGAGATTCTGCGAAAAGACGTGCGTATATCCCGCCGCAAACGAGTACAGGGGTTGGGGAGAAAGAGCGTTGAACAGTGGGTTGATAGGATCGGTGTAGGCAGCCTGCAGCCCTGTGTCCGCCTGAAAGCGAAACCATGTGGTGTTTTTCTCATTGATGTTGTAATCGATTCGAACTGTCTGGACCTGTTCATGATCATCGCTCGAATGAGAGACGCTCTGGCGATTCGCGCAACCGTTTCCATCGTTCGCAATTGCGGGCGAACTTCCACCAACATCGAAGGGACCACCTAGCACCGCGAGAGCCGTTCCGTTAGTATTTCCATAGAGCGAGAACATCTTCTGATAGAACGGCACCGATTGCGGTGACGGCTGATAGACGGACCCGGTGACGGAATCGGTTCCCCCCAGTGGGAGCTGCTGCAGGACGTAATTCTCGAAGGCCGAAGTTGGAACGGTCGTGGCTGTGACGATTGGCAGCGCGATGCGAACCCACTCGCTATCGAAGAAGAAAAACAGCTTGTTGCGAACAATCGGACCTCCAACGCTTCCACCAAAATGGTTGACCGTCGAGGGCGGTTTGTGACTTCCGGGGGTTGCATTCGTGAAATAGTCGGCTGGATTGAACCTGGAACCGTTCCAAAGCTCGTAGAGATTTCCGTGAAACTGGTTTGAACCCGATTTTGTGACGTAATTTACCTGCGACGCTCCGTACCGTCCCTGGTCCACCGCATAGGAAAGTGTGTTCACCGTCATTTCCGATATCGAATTCAATCCGAGAACGAGGTTTGTTGAGAGTCCGCTGTTCAGGTTCGTCAGCGGGTCATTCGTTTCTAAACCATCGACAATATAGCCGTTCGATAGAGCGGGTAGTCCGTTGAATTCGACGTTGCCGTAGCCATTCGTTCCGCCAACGAAGTCATTGCCGCTGCCCGCCGTGTTGATGAGCGCGCCTGCGGCGAACTGAAGAGGGTAGGTTAAATCGCCCCCTGGATTGGGGAGGTTCTCCAGGGCCGGGGCGGCCAGATTCGTGGATGTGTTTGGGTTTTCTGGGTTGATGAGAGGAGCTGCACCACTTACCTCGACCGTCTGATTTGATTGAGCCACCTTAAGCGTGAAATTGACCGTCTGCTTTTGTCCCAAACCCGAAAGCACGTTGTCATTCTGCCGAGGATCGAAGCCCTCTGCTTCCACCTTGACCGAGTAAGTACCAGGTTTTAGCTGTGGGAAATTGAATCGGCCCTCATCGTCGGTCTTGGCAGTGCGCTGTAGGGAGGTCTCGCGATTTTTGATCGTGACCGTAGCGCCCGGAATGGCCGCGTTGGTCGCATCGGTCACCTGGCCAACAATTGCACTGGTGGTTTCACCTTGGCCGAAGGCAACTTGAGAGCATGGGCAAAGAAGCGATCCGACAACCGCAGCTATTGAAAGAGTCGTTCTCAGCATCATCGAAGACGTAGTTCCTTCCGCAGGCATGAACATAGTTAACTGTAGTTAATCACATTGGCTTAATACAAGTTAATTGTTGCAACACACGCTGTAGATTCGCTTTCTTCTGCGGAGAGAACCCGCCACGTCACAGCCAGAGCGTTGGCGTTCCGGCATCCGTCGCGGCGAGCCTACAGTCTCGAAGCCTGACTATTGTGGCAGTTATAAACCAAACCATGTGCGAGAGAGGATTTGCCGCATTTCTCTTCGCAATCTATAGCGGGTATGCTTTCAAAATGACTGAATTGACCGTCGCGCGCCAAGCTGTGGCGCATCGCGGAAGGCGGCTGGAGTACTTCACCATCGTATGGAATGGCCTCGAAGGGTTAATCGCTGTCGCTGCTGGAATAGTTGCAGGGAGCATCTGCCTTGTCGGATTCGGAATGGACAGTTTCATTGAGGTCACATCGGGTGCAACATTGCTTTGGAGAATGTCTGTTGATGCCGATGTCGAGAGTCGAGAACGAAACGAAAAACTGAGTCTCAGAATTGTAGGCGGTTGCTTCGTCGTCCTCGCCGTTTACATCGCCTACGAATCCGTGTCTGACCTGATCAGGAAAACATCTCCTGAGCACAGCATTCCTGGAATTGTGCTGGCGTGCGTTTCACTCATCGTCATGCCGATTCTTTCACGCGCCAAGAAGAAAGTTGGCAATGCGCTTGGGAGCGCAGCTATGAAGGCCGACGCTAGGCAGACCGATTTCTGTGTCTACCTCTCGACTATTTTGTTAGCGGGACTTTTGCTGAATGCGGTTTTAGGATGGTGGTGGGCCGATCCAATCGCTGCATTGATTATGGTCCCAATCATTGCAAAAGAAGGGATTGAAGGAATGAAGGCAAGGACTTGTTGCTAGGGGGTCTCTCAGCCAAGACATCTGGCAGGACGACGGGACTCGAATGAGCGATTCGTGCATGACAAGTAGGCGATGCGACCTTCACTATTATCAATTCGGATGGTTGCGGGGTATTCGGAACTCATTGGGGCAGAACAGTTTCTGGTTGCGGAGGCCCGATACGTACCGAATAGACAATTCCTGGCCATTCCCTTCCGCAGCGAACTGATCCACTGTGCTGTGTAAATCTCACATGCAAGGGTAGTTTCCTTGGCATGTTTCAGTACCTTCAGAAGGGGCGAACCACCACATAGCTGCGGGTAATCTTCTCGACCGAGGTCGTTCCGGCCTGTCGCATGATTGTTCTCAATTCCCGGCGCAGCATCTCCAGAACAGCCTCGACACCGGGTTGGCCAAATGCAGCCAATCCCCATGCTTCAGGCCGTCCGATACCGACCGCGGTCGCACCAAGTGCAAGCGCCTTGAAAATATCTGTGCCGCGCCGGATGCCACCGTCGACGAGCACCGGAATTTTGCCACCGGCTCCTTCGACCACTTCGGGTAAGCTTTCGATCGTTGCGCGCAGGGTTTCCTCGGCGCGCCCGCCATGATTCGAAACGATTAGTCCATCTACCCCATGCTCCACCGCGATCCGGGCATCCTCGCGGGTGACAATGCCTTTGATCAGCAGTTTGACAGCCACCGTGTCGCGCAGGCGCTTTACGAAGTTCCAATCCATTGGAATTGGGCGGAGCCGAGTAACCTTCGACAGGTCAAGCCCGTCGAACATCGGATTTCGCGACACATATTGGGCGAAGCTTCCTGCAGCCCCGCCGGGTCTTGGGCGCGCATATCCCGAGTAGGCACTCTGGTGGCAAGCCGTGCATTCTCGTTTGTCTGCTTGTTGAGCACGGAAAAGACTTTCACGATTCGCACCTTCCTGCTGGTCCACGGTAAAAACAATCGCTGTCGAGCCAGCCTTTTCTGCTCGTTTGATGATAGAACGGCCGACCTCCCACACATCCGTCGGGTACAACTGCTGCCACACGGGAGCACCACGCGCGGCGATCACGTCCTCAATCGAGGAGGTTGCAAGGGTCGCGATGATTTGCAGGTGGTCTTTGGCACGAGCTGCGCGCGCTACAGCGACGTCTCCCTCTGGATGAAACGCTTTTTGGTCGCTAATCGGTGATATCACGATTGGACTGCTCCAGGTGGTTTCCCAAAAATGTACAGACATGTCGATCTTCTCGACATCCACTAGTCTGCGTGGCCGAATTTGAATGCGTGAATAGGCCTCTCGATTCGCTCGCACTGTGCCGTCGTCATCCACTCCTGTGGCCAGGTAACCAAAGTGAGCAGGGGGCAATGCCTTGCGTGCGGCAGCTTCAAAATCCATAACATCGAGCGCTTGGTCCGGAGATGAAATGACAGCGTCGCTTTGCTGCAAGATATCGAGAAGCCGAACAGTTTTTTCCTCTGCTGCAACGTTAGTCGACAGCAAATTCGTGAGGGAGCCGCGGAAAGAATGGGAACCAGCGAACAGCGGACTTGCCACTAGCATCCGCAAGAATCGCCGTCTCGCCTCAGTTTGGCCGCGCACATCATCCATGGATTTTTCTCCTCGTCTTTTGAAGAAGAACGGTGTACCGCAGATGCTAGAGGACGGCACAAAATCTGGTCAAGGCCCGGGTGACGCGCGATTCGGAAATTATCTCCCTCGCTACCCGTCTGTCAGTATGCCCTGGTGGCCACTGTTCAAACTCAAAATTTGTCAATGCGGATGGTTGCGGGGTACGCGGAAGTTGGTGAAACGGAAAGATTTTTTGGTCGCGGGGGCCCGATACGTACCGAATAGACAATTTTTGAGCATACCGTTCCGCAGCGAATTGATCCATTGCGCTGTGTAACCCGTATGTTTTCAATCGGCAAGCAGCGAAGGAGCGCGCACCACCGTCAACAGTGATACGTGATGTGCCTCAAGGACGCAGCAGCGTCTTGATCGCGCGGCGCTCATCCATTGCGCGGTAGGCTTCCGCGACCTGGTCAAGAGGCAGGGTCATGTCGAAGACCTTGCCGGGGTTAATCTTCCTGTCCCACACCAACTTGATGAGCTCGGGCAAGTAGCGTCGCACAGGAGCAGGACCACCGTGTAGGTGGATGTGGGCGAAGAACAACTGCTCGCCATTGAGCTCGACTCCGTGCGGGACCCCGACGTAGCCCACGTAGCCGCCACGGCGAGTGGACTGGATCGCCTGCATCATCGACTGCTGCGTACCGACACACTCCAGGACCGAGTCCGCACCGATTCCATTGGTCAATTGCTTGATTCGCTCGACGCCTTCGTCACCGCGTTCGGTCACGATGTCAGTCGCGCCGAATTCGCGAGCGAGCTTCTGCCGCGACTCGTGGTGGCTCATCGCAATGATCCGCTCAGCGCCCAGCTGCTTCGCTGAGAGCACCCCGAGCAAGCCCACCGCGCCGTCGCCGACGACGGCTACCGTCTGGCCCGGCTTCACATTAGCCGCATCGGCGGCAAACCAACCGGTCCCCATCACATCGGAGACGGCCAACAGACTCGGAATCATGTCGCCCGTCGGAACATCCGGTGTAGCCACAAGGGTGCCGTCGGCAAGTGGCACGCGCAGTATCGGTGCCTGCGCAGTGCTGACGAACTCGGCGTGCTGGCAAGACGATTGATAACCGTACTTGCAGTTGGGGCAGGTGTTGTCGGACGCGAAGAACGATCCGATGACAAACTGGCCGGGCTTGATGGTGGTAACAGCGCTACCGATATCCTCGACGATGCCGCAGTACTCGTGACCCATCGAGGTCGGCTGGACAATCGGCTGGATGCCGCGATACGGCCACAAGTCTGACCCGCACACGCACGTGGCCGTGATCCTGATGATGGCATCCGTTGGATTGATGATGGTCGGCGTTTCGCGCACTTCGAAACGCAGGTCTCTCGGTCCGTAAAGAACTGCTCCTCGCATGGTTTTCCTCGTCTCCTTCAACGCATGATGAAGCCGCCGTCCACCGAGATAGACTGGCCAGTTATGTAGCTTGCTGCATCGCTACAAAGCCACAGAACAGCATCAGCAATCTCCTCGGGGCGGCCAACCCGTCCCATCGGGATACTCTTCTCCATCGCCTTGAGGGCTTCACCTTGACCAGCCGCCACCATCTGGTCAGACATCGGGGTGTGGATCAGACCAGGACATATGGCATTGATGCGAATGCCCCGTGCAGCATATTCGAGAGCCGCGCTCTTGGTGAACCCAAGTACTCCGTGCTTGGCGGCGTGATAGATTCCACGCTCGGGACTTCCGACAAGCCCCCCAAGCGAAGAGCAATTGACGATGGTTCCGCTTCCTTGCTTGCGCATCTGTTGCAGTTCGAACTTCATGCAACTCCATACACCGCGGAGATTGATCGCCATCACCCGGTCGTAATCTTCCCGGGTAGTATCAGCAGTCTCTGCGAGGACATTTTGAACACCGGCATTGTTGTAGGCCGCATCGAGGCGTCCGAAGGTGGCGGCCGTCTGTTTGACCATTGCTTCCACCTGCGCGTCATCGGAGACGTCACAGCGGATGGCCAGTGTCTTATAACCTTTATCGGCAAGCTCCTTGGCCGCGGACTGCGCGGCTTCCTCATTCCAGTCCGCCAACACCACGGAAGCACCTGATTCAGCAAAAGCCCTGGCTGTGGCAAGGCCCAATCCAGACGCCGCGCCTGTAACGAGTGCAACTCGGTTTTTGAAGGATATGTTCATAACCTTTCCTCACTTTTCAAACGGGTTGTAACCCGCTTTCTTGTAGACCTTGTCCACTTGCCTTGAATCTCTGCTTCTGAACTTTTTCTGCCTTTAACTTCTTGGAACGCCTCCGGCACTGCACCCAGTCCGCTTCTGCCTACTTGGCCCGCTTTTCAAAAACCTCTTTGGCAACCGGAAGCGCGGAAAAAACGTTGGGCCAACCCGCATAGAACGCTAAATGGGTGAGCACTTCAGACGCTTGGCGTTGCGTCAACCCGTTATCCATTGCTCGGTTGAGGTGATAAGAGACTTGCGTCACCTGGCCGGCAGCAATGAGGGCGCTGACCGTTACCAGGCTCCGGTCCCGACGTGCCAGCCCTGGGCGCAGCCAAAGATCACGGAAGAGTAGATCGGTGGTGTACTGCACAACGCCCGGCGCGACTGTGCCGAAATTCTGCTCGACACTGGCTGCGCGTTCCTTTTCAGCAGCCTCATTGAGAGGCAGGAGCTCGACCGACGCCGGCGGAAGCTGATCAGTTCCAATTTCGCGTTTATGGAATACCTCTTTGGCGATAACGACCGCCGACATCGCATTCTCCCAGCCAGAGTAGAACGCAAGATGCGTGATAATCTCTGAAATCTCGCTGGGTTTGACTCCATTGTCGAGCGCAAGATTGAGGTAGTAGGCCATCTGCACTGTCTGGTTCCGCGCGATCAAAGCCGCTAAGGTCACGATGCTACGGTCGCGCGGAGACAGATCGGGTCGCTTCCATAGATCGCGAAGAAGGCGACTCTGGGTGTATTGGTCAAGGGCCGGTGAAACGGCACGAACGTCCTCGGGCGTGGGTATTGTTGCAATTCTATTTGACATTTGTGTAACTCCTGCTTTTCCCGCTTGTGCATAAGCCGAAACCATCGAAGAGAATAAGATCAACGTCGTAGCAAAGTGCTTTCTCACGTGAACGCCTCCGTATAAGTCCTGCGATGCGGCCTCTCACTTTCATGTGCAGAGCGACTAGCCGCTCCCTTACCGGGAAACTTGCGCTGGACTCCCGTACTGTTCGTCAGTGACCTTTTCCATCCACTCAACCGCTTTGCCATCGACAGCTTCCTGAATCGCAATATGTGTCATCGCAGTCGTGGGTGACGCGCCGTGCCAGTGTTTTACTCCGGGCGGAATTCGCACCACATCTCCCACCCGGATCTCTTGAATTGGACCTCCCCAAGCCTGAACTCTTCCGACTCCTGAGGTCACAATGAGAATCTGACCGAGCGGATGCGTGTGCCACGCTGAGCGTGCTCCGGGCTCAAAGGTAACAACGCCACCAGACACACGGGACTGATCTTTTGCGGGGAATAGTTGATCAACTTGGACCGAACCCGTGAAGTTTTCCGCTGGTCCCTTCGTGGCGGAATGCGACCCGTTTCGTATGATCTCGATTGTCTGCGATTCATTTGTCGATGCAGCAGAGGGAAAGTCTGTCTTGGTCTGGGCAGATGCCAAAGCGAGCAAGCAAAGTGAAAGCAGTTTTTTCATCTTCAACTCTCCATACCTTGCGCACTTCCAAAAGTACCGAAAGTAGTGCCCCGACGCTTTCCCGATCCTGCCAATTCTTTGCCTAATCCTGTTTAGAGATCGGATTTTGTGCAGATAGAGGTACTTCTGCGGTACGCTGAAGTAAGGAGGCGCGCAAGCAAAGTGGCGAAACAGGCAGAGAAACAGACAGACCTCGATGCAGCGGTGATTGAAATGCGGAGGGAGTTGGCCCGTAAGATTGCGGCGCACGCGCAATCGCCAGGAGAAAATCCTACACCTATCCCCGGTCTTGCGCTTTTCCGCCGAACGGAGCCAACCGCATGCTTTCTGGCCGCGTACGAACCCAGCCTTTCAGTTTTCGTACAGGGGCGAAAGCGCATCACTCTGGGAGGCATCGAGTACCTCTGTGATGCGTCGTCATTTCTCTTGTCTTCCATTGATGTCCCGGCAGAGAGTCAAATCCTCGAGGCCTCAGAAAGGGTCCCCCTGCTGGTGATGTTTCTCAGGCTCGATATGCCCACAGTGCGGGAGGTCCTCAGCCGGGACGACCTTCCGGGACCTGAAACCTCCGCTCAAGGGATTGGACTTGCTGTTGGTATTACGACGGTCGGACTGCTGAGCGCGTGCTCTCGACTGATCGAGCTTCTCGAAACTCCCGAGGATATTCCTTTTGTCAGCCACTTAATCCAACGTGAAATCGTCTACCGTATACTCCGAACGCCGCAGGGAGAACGCCTGCGTGCCATCGCAACGACAGGCGACCTCAGCTACAGGACGGCAAGAGCGATTGCGTGGCTTAGGGCAAACTACGCCAAGCCGTTGCACATGGAGGAACTCGCTGCAGTTGCGCGAATGGGAGTGTCAACGCTCCACCATCAGTTCCGCGCCTTGACGGCAATGAGCCCTTTGCAATACCAGAAGCGGCTCAGGCTACAGACAGCACGACAGCGCATGCTCATGGACGGGATTGATGCTTCGACCGCAGCGTACGACGTCGGCTACGAGAGCGTGAGCCAGTTCACCCGCGAGTACAGCCGTGTCTTCGGCCAACCCCCAATGCGGGATATCAAGGCGATTCGAAACGTCAACATCGTCAGTACCAACGTGGCCTGACGCAGATCACACTGCACAATTCCAAGAGATTGGGGGATCGACGAGACTCGAAGCCGCGACTTCCTGACGCTGCAGTGTGCATTTTTATCAATTCGGATGGTTGCGGGGTGCAGGGAAATAATTGAGCGGCAATCAGTTGTAGTTGCGGAGGCCCGATACGTACCGAATAGACAATTCTTGAGCATACCGTTCCGCAGCGAGCTCATCCATTCTTTTGCGTGAGTCGAGAGGGACAACTGAGCTTAGAGCCAGTTTCCGTATAGCCGACGATGCGCTCGGAGTGCACACACTTCGGTACCGAGGAATCCCTCACCGCTGCAATATGTTCGCGCTTGCTCTTGATCGCAACAACCCAAGCTGCACTAGTTCCTCACGCAGCGAAGCCGGGTCGCTAAATCGAATGGCGTACATGCCAATCCTGCTGGCGGCTTCCACGTTGTGCGGTAGGTCATCGATGTAGATTATTTGCTCCGGGATCAGAGAAACTTTTTCACAGAAGCATTGAAAGATTCGTGGATCGGGTTTGACCAAGTGCACTTCAGCGGAGAGCACAATTGCGTGGAACCACTGCAGAAATTCGAATCTTCTCCGCGCAAAAGGGAAGGTTTCCGCTGACCAGTTGCTCAAGGCGTATATGGTTACTTCCCGCTCCCGCAGCTCAGCCAGAATATCGACCGTACCCGCGATCGGTCCTGTCATCATCTCATCGAAACGCTCAAACCACGCGTCGATCATTTCTGCGTTACTAGGATACTGGAGTTTCAGGGCGGCGCAGGCTTCCGCGAAAGTTCGGCCGACGTCTTGCTGCAGATTCCATTCTGGCGTGCAGATGTTCGCTAGAAAATATTCCATGGCGGCTTCATCTTGGAACAATTTGCGATAGAGATGGCGCGGGTTCCAATCGATTAGTACGCCGCCGAGATCAAACACCGCTACCGAATGAGGGGCTGTCATGGAGTGATCTTACCGAATGGGATAGTCCGCGAGCGCGAGAGTTGCTTCGGCATTTCACGTGCGCCGAAAAGGGGCATACGTGACGTCAGTCAGGCCGGTTGTTCATCTGAGCCCATCTCAAGGACAACCTCCAATTCCGCCGCTGCTTTGGACTGCTGGCTTTTATCTGGCCTGTTGATGTCTGGCAATAAAGCCGTGAAGAGGCCGAGAGCAGGCAGGAACGCGCAAACTTTGTAGACAAAGTCGATGCTGGTATGGTCTGCGAGTGTGCCAAGTACTGCGGCGCCTAACCCTCCCATTCCAAACGCAAGTCCGAAGAACAGCCCTGAGATCATGCCGACTTGATTCGGCACCAGTTCCTGAGCGTAGACCAGGATCGCCGAAAACGCAGAGGCGATGATTAGTCCGATCAGGATGCTCAGTGCGACTGTCACCCGCAGCGAAACATGGGGGAGCAGGAGCGTCATGGGCAGTACCCCAAGGATTGAAAGCCAGATCACTTTCTTGCGGCCAATTCTGTCGCCCAAAGGGCCTCCTGCTACCGTGCCGACGGCAAGGGCTGCCAGGAAAAAGAAGAGGTAGAGTTGCGATTGCTTCTGCGGGAGGTGGAAGTGCTGCATTAGGTAGAAGATGTAATAGCTGGTGATGCTCACCAAGTAGAAGTACTTCGAAAACGTCAGCAGGACCAGCACAGCGATCGCTCCGACCACCTTCTTTCGGCTGAGTGTGCTCATTTTTGCCGCGGCTTGCTTCTTATGAATGGCCTGTCCGTGCTGTTTGTACCAGTGGGCAAGACCCGTCAGCATCACGATGCCCAGCATCGCCGCCAGTGAAAACCACGCAAGACTGTGCTGCCCATTGGGGAGGACAAGGAAAATCATCAGCAGGGGCCCCAGGGACGAGCCGAAGTTTCCGCCAACTTGAAAGATTGACTGCGCCAACCCATGGGCCCCACCAGACGCTAACCTGGCGAGCCGGGATGTTTCCGGATGGAAGATCGACGAACCGACGCCCAGCAAGGCTCCGCCAAACACCAGCATCGCATGATGTCTTGCGAACGCCAGAGTGAACAAGCCACTCATAGAGATGGCCATGCCAAATGGGAGCCAATACGGTCGCGGTTTACGATCGGTGTACAGGCCGACAAGCGGCTGCAGGAGCGAAGCCGTGATCTGGAAGACCAGCGTTAGAGCACCGATCTGAGCGAAGGACAGATGGAAATTCCCTTTGAAGATCGGATATGCCGCGACAAAAAGTGATTGCATCGTGTCGTTCAGCATGTGACAGATACTTGCTGAGCCAAGAACACGGTAGGAGGTCGAGGTTCTGTTTGGACTTTGTAGCGCTGTACTCATTTGAGTTTCTTCTTTCGTAGGGAGACATGATGCCTCTCCGGAATTATTTTTTAAAACCTTGGCAACTGCGACACGTCCCATCCACCGCCGACTGCTTTGACGAGGAGGATGCTGGCGACCATGCGCCGCCGCTCAATGTCGGTGTCATTGCGCTGATTTGTCAGCAGCACCGTTTGCGCTGTAATGACCTGCAAATAGTTGTCCACACCGCCTTCATATCGATTTGTGAACAGCTGAAGAGATTCCTGTGCGGATGAGGTGGCCTCCCTCTGTTGTTGCGCCTCCTCCTCAAGAATGCGCAACGCGGCGAGATTATCTTCCACCTCCTGGAAGGCCGTAAGCGTCGCTTGCCGATAAGAGGCTACGGTTCGGTCATAGTTCGCCATCGCCGACTCCGAGACAGCACGGCGCCGACCGGCATCGAAAATAGTTTGCGAAATCTGCGGTCCAACGGCCCAGAATCGGCTTGGCCAGCTGAACCAGTTTGTGATCGAGGTGCCCTCGAATCCGCCCGTAGCTCCTAGCACTAACGACGGAAAGAATGCAGCGCGAGCTATGCCAATTTGATCGTTAGCTTCTGCCACACGGCGTTCACCCGCAGCGACGTCCGGTCTGCGCTCCAGAAGGCTCGCAGGCAGACCGAGAGGAATAGTGGGGAGCTTTAGATCTGCCTTTGGTTCAGGCGCGATGTCGAATTGCGCCGGCGGTTTGCCGATCAGGATCGCGATGGCGTGCTCGTATTGCGCGCGCATCACCGTGATGTCGGTATCTTGAACTTGAGCTCCGCTTAGCTGTGTTTGCGCTCGAACTTCATCCGATTTGGGAGCGGTCCCAACCTCGAAGCGATTCCGGGTCAAGTTAAGCGCGTCGGTATAACTTTTTACGGTGTCATCCAGAAGTTGCTTTTGCCGGTCCGCACTGCGCAGTTCGAAGTAATCGACCGCCAATTCGGCGTGCAAGCTCAGATTGACAGTCTGAAGATCGGCTGCACTGCCCTGAGCTTCTTCCTTCGACGCATTCACGCTATGCCTGACCCTCCCCCACAAGTCGACTTCATAGGACAGGTCGAAAGGTAGCGTGAAGTTTCCTGTAGCATTGTCAGCAATTGACGGCGGGAAGTAAGGCTTATTTGCGGAAACTCGTTCATTGACAACGCTCGGCGATGTTGAGATCGTTGGAAAATCGGCGGATCGGTTGAAACGGATCATCGCGCGTGCCCGGCGGAAACGCGCCTCAGCCACTTTCAGATCTTGGTTGGAAACTGTCACCCCTTCTTCCAGCACATTAAGGTGTGGGTCGCCGAAGATCTCCCACCACTTGCCACCGAGCATTTGATCATTCGGCCGAGCTGGCTTCCAAACACCATTTTCTTTGAAGGAGTCTGGCGGCTGTTCCTTGAATCCGGGAGCCATGGGCACGGTTGGCTTGACGTACTTCGGACCAACCGTACAGCCGCTGAGAAGCAGACTGAGGAGACCTAAAGCTGCGAAGAGATGATCCTGCTTCATTTTGGTGCCTCCAGCTTGTCCCTTGATTACCTGAACCCGAATGCTGCTGATCGCCATGTTTGCGACTGGTGCGACTGCCGAATTGAAAGTACGGATCGTCATGGCCATCAGACTCCCTGCGGCGCGGGGCCGCCCTCTTCATCCTCGACGGTGCCGAAAGCGTTGCTGTGCCTGAACGTGCCGTGGCGGCCAAACAGTCGCAGTACGACGATGAAGAACATCGGTACGAAGAAGATTGCGAGGATCGTTCCCGACAGCATGCCACCGACCACGACACGGCCGATCGCGTTCTGTCCACCAGCACCAGCACCCGTCGAGATCGCCAGGGGAAACACACCGATAACGAATGCGAAGCTGGTCATGAGGATCGGGCGCAATCGCAACTTCCCAGCTTCGATCGCTGCATCGAAGGCATTCATCCCCACACCCATGCAATCTTCGGCGAACTTGACGATGAGGATGGCATTCTTGGCCGACACCCCGATCGTCGTGATAAGTCCGACCTGCAAATAGATATCGTTGTTCTCGCCAGTGAGCGTCGCCGCAAGCAACGTGCCGATGACGCCCAGAGGCACTACAAGCATCACTGAGATTGGTATTGACCAACTCCCGTAGAGTGCGGCAAGACAGAGGAACACGATCAGTAGCGACATGGCGTAGAGTGCTGATGCCTGGCCGCCTGTCAAGCGCTCTTCGTAGCTGAGACCAGTCCATTCGAGGCTGGTGCCGGGCGGCATCTTGTTATGGATGGCCGCCATCGCGGCCATCGCCGTACCCGACGAGTAACCCGGTCCAGACTGTCCCAAGATCTCGATTGCGGGCAGCCCGTTGTAGCGCGTGAGTTGGACCGGTCCCAGCCTCCAGGAGAGTGTGGAGAATGCGGTAAACGGAACCATGGCGCCTGTCGAGCCGAGAACGTAGAAGTCGCCTATGTCTTCGGGCGCTAGCCGGTATGGCTCGTCAGCCTGCACGTAGACCCGTTTGACGCGCCCACGATCAATGAAATCGTTGACATAGGAGCCGCCCCACGCTGTCGAGATGGTGTCGTTAACGTCGGCAAGGTCGAGTCCGAGCGCACGCGCCTTGTCTTGATCGATACTGACCTTCAACTGCGGCGCATCGTCAAGTGCATTGGGCCGCACGCCAGCAAGCGTCTTGTCCATTGCGGCCATGCCGAGCATCATGTTGCGTGCGGCCAGCAGCTTTTTATGTCCAATACCGGTGTCGTCGACGAGTTCCAGGTCGAAGCCGCTGGCTGTACCAAGCTCCTGCACAGCGGGCGGGACGATTGCGAATATTCTCCCGTCACTGAAGTGCGAGAAGGCCTTCATAGCGCGGGCTGCGATTGCAGGCGTCTTGTTGTCGCTCCCGGAACGGTCGGCCCAATCCTTGAGGTTGATGAAGGCTACCCCGCTGTTCTCGCCGATCCCGGCGAAGCTGAAGCCGTTCATCGTGAAAACCCCCTTCACATTCGCATGCTCAACGCCAAGGAAGTGCTTGCGAACCAACTCGAGCGCCTTCTCCGTTCGCGAAGACGTGGAACCGGCCGGCCCCTGCACCAACGCGAAGAGGACACCCTGGTCTTCGTCGGGCAGGAAGCCCGCCGGAAGCCGCCAGAACATGAGGCCCGTGCCGCCGATGATCAGCGCATAAATGACAGCCGAGCGCTTCCAATTGCGCGAGATGCTGCGCACGCCGCGCTCATACCTAAAATGTCCGGCATCAAACTTCTCGTTGAACCACCGGAAGAAGCGAGCGAACGGTCCGTGCGCGACAGTCCCCTCGGAATCGTGCGCCTTCAGGATCGTTGCGCATAGAGCGGGTGTTAAGATGAGCGCGACCGCCACAGACAGCACCATCGCCGAGACGATCGTGATCGAAAACTGCCGGTAGATGACGCCCGTCGACCCGCCGAGGAAGGCCATTGGCAGAAATACCGCGCCGAGCACGAGCGCGATTCCAAGCAGCGCACCCGTGATTTCATCCATCGACTTGTGAGCCGACTCGCGAGGGCTGAGATGTTCTGTTTGGATGAGCCGTTCCACATTCTCTACGACCACAATCGCGTCGTCGACCAGCAGGCCAATTGCGAGCACCATGCCGAATAGCGTCAGGGTGTTGATGGAGAAGCCAGCAAGTGCGAGCACCGCAACGGTGCCGAGGAGGACAACAGGCACTGCAATCGTCGGAATCAACGTGGCCCGTAAATTTTGCAGGAACAGGAACATTACGAGGAAGACAAGTACGATCGCAATAAAAAGCGTCTCGATGACCTGTCGGATCGAGAGCAGGACAAACGGTGAGGTGTCGTACGGGAAAATCACCTTAACGTCAGGCGGGAACTGCTTTCCGATCTCAAGCGCCCGCGCCTTGACTGCAAGTACGGTCGCAAGCGCATTGGCTCCGGGAGCGAGCTTGATCCCGATCCCCGAAGCAGGCTTGCCGTTCCACTCGGACTCGATGCCATAGTTTTCGGCACCGATCTCCACCCGGGCAACGTCGCCAAGGCGAACGATCGAACCGTCGGGATTGCTTTTGAGGCTGATCGCCGAGAACTGATCTGGAGTAGTGAGGCGCGACTGAACAGACACCGTCGCGTTCAGCATCTGCTCTCCCGGAGCAGGCTGCGCGCCGATTTGCCCGGCGGAGACCTGCGCATTCTGCGCGATGACGGCTGCGCGCACGTCAACAATGGCAAGCGCATATTTCCGTAGCTTCAACGGATCGATCCATATGCGCATTGCATACTGGGACCCGAATACGGAAGTCTCACCGACGCCTTTCACGCGACTGATTGGGTCTTGCAGCTTTGACACGACATAGTCGGACAGGTCGTCCCCGTTATGCTTTCCGTTCTCCGAGTAGAGGCCAACGAACAGGACGTTCTCTGTCGACTTGGCCACGAGGATGCCCTGCTTCTGAACCTCCTGCGGCAGAAGAGGAGTCGCTTGCTGCAATTTGTTCTGGACCTGCACCTGCGCGATGTCGGGGGATGTGCCCTGTTCGAACGTCAACGTGATGGTGACGGTGCCTGCAGAGGACGACGAGGACGAGAAGTATCGCAGTCCGTCGATCCCTTTCATCTGGCGTTCAATCAATTGCGTCGTCGTAGCGTCAAGGGTTTGCGCGTCCGCGCCCGGATAGGTCGCGGTAATTGAGATCGCGGGCGGCGCGATCGCCGGGAACTGGGCAATAGGCAGGTTGTGCAGCGCAAGTACGCCGGCGAGCATTAGGATGATTGCGATCACCCAGCCTACGATTGGATTATCGATGAAATATCGGGTCATGACGCGTTACCTACCTCTGCCTGCGACTGCGAGGGGCTCGCTGTTTTTTTGGCATTGGGGGCCCAACGCTCAGGTATGACTACGACGCCCTCTCTTAGCCCCGTGCCGCCCTCGACTATTACTCGGTCGCCGGGCTGGACGCCGCCAGTCACGAGCCAGTCTTCTCCGACTGTCCGGCTCGTCTCTAGCATCCGTTGCTCGATTTTGTTGTTCTTGTCGACGACCATCGCGATCGCGTTTCCGCGCTCGTCACGGCCGACAGCGCGTTGCGGCACGAGCATCGCCTGCTGCGTACCCTCAACGAGGCCGGCGTCTACGTACATGCCCGGCAGCAGCAGCCCGTTGGGGTTGGGAAAGACCGCGCGGAGCACTTGCGATCCCGTCGCTGAATCGACTGTCACGTCAGCGAAAAGCAATGATCCTTCGGGGCCGTAGGGTGTCCCGTCCTCAAGGATCAGCGTCACGCGTGCGCTGCCGTTGCGGGCGATTCGACCGGTCATGAGCCGCTGTCGCAGCTTCAGGAATTCGGCGCTCGACTGCTGGATGTCAACGTAGATCGGATCGAGCCGTTGAATCGTCGCTAGCGGCTCCGCCTGCGACGCCGTCGCCAATGCCCCGGCGGTATAAATGGATCGCCCGATACGACCCGTTATGGGCGCGCGGACCGTCGTGCGCGCGAGGTCGATCTGCGCGGTGCGAAGCGCGGCCTCCCGTGCGGAGACCTCTGCCTCTGCTTGCGCTGCGCTTGACTCTGCATCCTCTATGTCCTGCTTCGAGATTGCGCCTGTCTCCAATTGGCCGGCGCGGCGCGCAAGTGCCGCACTCGCTGAAAATGCGGCCTTCGCTCTCGCGAGTGCTGCCTGCGCATTGGCGACCTGTGCTTCGTAAGGCGAGGCGTCGATGCGGTAGAGCGGCTGGTCCTTGTGGACGACATCGCCTTCTGTGAAGAGACGCGCCTCGACCAGACCGTTTACCTGGGGACGCACGTCTGAGGTCTCGTAGGGAGACACTCGGCCCGGCAACTGATCTGTCAATGTCACCTGTCGATCTTCGACCGTGACGTATCCCACCCTCGGCGGGACCGCAGGCGGCTGCGCCGCCTGCTTGTGGCAACCAACTAAGTTCGCGATAACAATGAGCAACCCCGGCACGAAAAATGTATTAGGCCGGTTCAGTGCTGTCCTGACGATCCACATCTCAGTCTTCTCCGTTGCCTTCGCGACTTCTCAAGCAAGTCTTGGCATTTCCTTTGGGTTGTTTCGGTCTCTCCACAAGAGAAGGACACCAACAAATGCGATGGCGCTCAGTAACGTGGAGACAGAGAGCCCGATGTGCAGGATCTGGTTCTCCGCAATCCAGTCGCCGATGGCCGTGCCCGCTGTACGCGCGACGGCAACAACCGTCCAATAGACAGCGATGAACTGCGTGGCACGGCGGAATCCCATTACGAGAACAATGCCCAGGATGGCGGGGAGCGCGATCGCCGAAATTCCCTTGCCAAACCTGTCTTCGCAGATGTCGCCCAGGACGGTGCCGAATACGCCCGCGCTCAACATGGCAAGCCAATAAGAGGCGTTGGTCCCGTTCAATGTGAACGAAGTGATCGAGGAGCGCATGGTGCGATAGCTCGCCCACCCGAAGAAAGCGATGAGTCCGGCCAAACTCACCGTAAGCAGAAGTCTCGGGATGCGCGCGCCGTATGCCAGATAGTCTGCGATGTTGGTGGCGCCGGTTCGGATGATGAGGATGACGGCCCAGTAATACAGTTCGTGGCGATGCTCGTCAAAGCGCTCAATAACGAAAGCGAATGCGGCAATAAGTGCCAGAACGCTGAGCCCCCTCACGATACCGAGCCCGCTCTCATGAGCATAAAAGTCACCCAGATTGGTTCCAAAGACGCTAGCCAGCGCAATCGCCGTCCAATAGCGCGCATTTACACGGGGTGTATGTATCAGTTTCATCGATTCTCCGTTCGCCGGTTGAACCGGCAAAGATGTGAGGCACGAAAGTTTCATACGTCGAAGGAATACGAACCACGCCGACGGCATCGCTTTCTTCTGGCAATTACTCAACTGAATCGAACGATATAATCGTGCTTAGGAGGCCCGCCACCTGAGGTGGGACATAAACATACTCAAATGGGCCAAAGAAAAGTAATCGGAAAGGTCGAGCAATATTTCACCGACACGCGTCCGATCATCGCCTTGTGCCAGACGTTCTCGGACTCGCACCACGTTCAAGCCCATCTTCACCCACGAGGTCAGTTGTTCTGTCCGATGTCCGGCCTCGCTATGGCTTCCACTTCGCACGGAACGTGGCTAGTGCCCTGCAGGCGAGCGTTGTGGATCCCGGCAGGCGTTCGGCATGAACTACGAATGCAAGGTGTAGTGGAGATGCAGAGTCTCTACTTCGACACAAGTATGTTTCCCGCTATGCCGGATCGCTGTCGTGTGGTGGCCGTTTCTTCACTTATGCGCAGCCTCATGGCCGAGGCCGTGGCCTTGCCGATCAAGTACGATCGCGAGGGGCGCTCAGCAGCCATCATGAAGCTCATCGGATATGAGGTGGGTCGGCTTCGCGAACTGCCTCTCTCTCTACCGCTACCCACGGACAAGGCTCTCGCACGCTGCTGCCTCAAGTTCTCGGCATCTCCCAATGCGAATGCAAAGATCGATGACTGGGCGAGTTCACTGCATCTAACGCGTCGAACGTTCACTAGGTTGTTTCGACGGGAAACTGGACTCAGCTTTGTCGCTTGGCGACAACAAGCGTGCATTCTTGCGGCGCTTCCCATGCTGACTGCAGGCGCCTCCGTAACTCAGACAGCAGCCGATCTTGGATATGACAACCCGGCAGCCTTCAGCACGTTGTTCAAACGCGCCCTGAGCGTGGCCCCTCGTGAGTACATCCGATCTATCGACCGGACGTGGGAAGGTTCCTCTAGACCTTCAACTGAGCGAGATCTGTAGAGTGTTGAGCGGACCCAAGCAGGCCCAACACTCAGCAATAAGTCCGGCTCTAGCATTTGGAAATGTGGTGTAAGAGCTGGATACGATGGTGATTTCTGGCGGATGACGGGCTACTCGGAAATTATCTTCCTGGTTTTGTCATCGGCGATCTATTTTGCTCACGACCATTGAAACTAGAAATTGTCAATTCGGATGGTTGCGGGGTACTCGGAACTTATTGGGGCAGAATACTTTCTGGTTGCGGAGGCCTGATTTGAACCGACGACTCTTCGGTAGACAACCGAAGACTCGGCAGCCCGAATTGTCGACAAACGAGCATTCGGTCTGCTCATTCGGCTGTTAACTTTCACACTCACCGTTGATGCTTCACCGTTTAACCCCGAAATTGACCTCCGAAGGACGGGCAAGTTGGACCCAATGTTGGACCCAAAGTTTGGCCGCGCGTCTCGACCGATTTCCGAAAATTTACGCGGTGGCTGAAGGCTGCGGTTTGATAATTCACCCTGACCTGTTCGCACAGACCGATTTTCATTTGTTTTGTTAGCGTTACGATCTCCTCAGTTGCGCTGGACGCCCTCATTTGCAACCTATTGTTCAGCAAGTGTTCAGCAAAAATTTCCGGCTGCAACCCTTCGATCAACGACTGATGCGGACAAAAATCTAACTGCCCTACCTCACGTACAAAGACTTTCGAGTCATCCTCGTTGCGCCTAATCCTGCACCCCCAAGCTCAGACGTTGCAGGTCGCGGCAGAGGCCGCGAGTTCGAGTCGAGTCGTCCCCATCAGATTTCGGGGGCTCGTCAGGCAGTCCGGTCAATCTCTTCTTTGGTGAGAGGACCTCCGAGAAGGGTCAATCCGTGTCTTTCGAACTCGCCCTTATGCTGTGCCAGGGTTTCTGGCCTGCCATCATCGGGAGTGAGATTCCAGTCAGTTTCAATAAGGCCCGCAGGCGTGTAGAGATGGATTGCGCCACAATGCGGTTGCCCGGCAATGCTCCAGCGATGCGGAATTCGCATCGGCATCAGAAGCGAGTCCCCAGGTTTAGGACACATGCGCTGGCCGCCGACTTCCGCGACGAATTCACCGGCCACGATGTGAATCCACTCGTCCTGCTCGTGATGTGCATGCAGGGCGCGCCGTGATACGCGTTGTGTTCTCCCACAGGAACGATGAACGCAGCTAACCTGCCGTCTGAATCGAAGGATCGAACCACCGTCTGTTGCGAATTGGTAGCCTCCTGCTTGCCATCGGGCGGGCGAGTAAAGCCTGCTCGAACGAGAACGGGTTGCCGGACCCCGCCTCGCATTGTTGCCTGGTTCGCGGCCAATGCATCGGGCGACAAGAGACCTGGATGAGGTTGCACATCAGCAAGAGCGAATGCGTACCCTAACCTGACAAAACTTCGCCGATTCATAGTCACCTCACTTGTGTAAGCTCTACGCGATAAACAAGAGCATAGGCCATGATGTACTTCCGCCCCGACGTCCCCGGACCAGGCGCACCATAGCGGAACGCTTGCCACGCACCGGCATGAAATCGATCAGAGTGACCCCGCCGTCTGTGGTTTCAAACTCAGTTTCCAGAATGAGGGTGTTCGGTTGGTAGCGACGAGTATTTTGCTGGCCCCCGCAGGAAAAAGCTTCCAGTGTCCATTCTCGGGGGAGCCGAGCAGGGCCGCAAAGCAGGCGTCGGAGTCAAACCGCGGCCAGCATAGCCAATCCATCGAACCTTCCCGGCTGACCAGCCCGGCCGTTTCACAGTCCCCGATCGGTGCGTAGTCTTCGATCGGGTTACTCATGCTCACTCACCGAGACTCCGTCCCTCGATGCAGATCCCGGCCGCGAAGGCCTCGCCTCCCAGAGCGAGCAATGCAGGAGACCACCCAAAGCCTTTTCTTCACAACGCTGGAGGTATCCTTCTCGTACGAGCGCCGCCGCATAATTGGGCAGCCGGGTAACGCGCAGCCCCGTGGTGAACCGGAAGGCGGCGTACAATCCGCGGATCACCGCTCGGGTCCAAAGGCGACAGACGAGTCCCTCTGCTTCACGGAAATCCGAGACGATCCATCGCGCGCCAGGCACTCCCCAGCTTCCAAGACACGCAACAATGCCCGCAAGTTCCGGCTCCGAGAAACAATCCAGGAAGAAGTGTGTCACGATCAAGTCGTAGCCATCCGTTCGCGGCTCGAATTCCCACACATCTTCAACATGGAATCGAACCCGTCCTCGAAAACTCCGGCCCATCCCGGCCACCCGCCGCTCCGCAAGCTCGACCATCTTCGGGCTCAGGTCCACGAAATCCACTTCCACCTGCGAGTTCACTCGAAGCAGACGAGCAAGAAAACGGCCGTCTCCGCCGCCGCACACAATCGCTCTCCGCGATGTCCGGGCCTCTCCTAAGAATGCAAACCGGCTCCGTTCCAGATAGCTTCCGAACGAAAGATGCTCAAGAACCTCGTAGTAACGAGCGATCCCGTCGCAGTTCATCCGGGCAGGCTGAGTCCGCTTCACGCCCTCTCAATCTCCGATCGCCAGTGCAAGGAGTGCGGGAACCAGGAGTGCAGCGTCGGCTAGGACGCGCAAGGCTGCCGGCGAGAGCTTCGTCCTCCCATAATTCAGAAGGACAAGCAGCAGCGCTCCCAGCCACACCGCCAGCAAGGCCGCTATCGAAGAGCTCTTGGGATTTCCAACCAAACACGCCGCCAAAACCGCAATCGCTAACGCTGCCGCCATGCGGCTCAGGCGCGAGTCGGCCCAGCGGACCAAAGGATGAGGCGGCTGTCTCCACTTCCCGCTGCGATCATGGTTCTCCCAACACTCAATCGACAAACAATTCAGCGCACACAGGAAACCGAAGAGGATCCACGGAAGACACGCACCCCACGGAAATCGTATGGATCGCGACCAGAGCGGCAAAGTCACCCCGCACGCAAACAGCAGTCCCACCGCGATTTCCTTGGGAAATACCCAGCCAATCCGTCCGCGACCCGCGTAGATGCCAGCCATATACAACACCAGGATCACGCCGAGTTTCACACCCGCGGCTACTTCCGCGGCAGGCAAGTGTTCCGTCGTCAGCCAAACAAGTGCGCCGCTTGCGAACGCGACCAAACCGGCCAGGACCAATCGATGCCGCTCGCAGAAACGATGGCGCTCGTGTAGCGCGCCTCGGTCTTTTGCCATCCAGCCGTCCAAGAGCCGGTCGCTTACGTAGATCACCCAAACCGCAAGAACCAGGACCGTTGCCTCGGCAGGCGACAACCTACCGCCACTCACGTGTGCGAAAAGTGCCGCCCACACTACGGCGACGGTCGGTGCATCAACGCTGAGTACGTTCCACCACAGCCACCACGGAGTTCTGCCGGACTCCGCACGAACGCCCTTCGCAGGAATGCCCCCAAGGACTGCGTTGTCGGGAGCGTTTGTCGGCAAGTCCACCCTGGGCAGAATGCCGCCGATCTCCGATACCGAACGAGTGATGTTCATGCGGCTAACGTTCTCGTCAGCTATGGAATGCTGCCGCGAATCGCGTAACGATTGCTGCACATCCGATCCTGCCATGCGGGCAATCCTCGAAGTCTTTTCCAATAGAAACTCCCGGCCGAGGTCAGTCTTTCTCCTCCGCGCCAATGCCGTAGGAATCCAATACGTCACGCCGGAACACCACACCCTCCAACTGGTGCACGTCGGCGCGGCTCACCACCGGCAGGAGCTCGAATCCGGAACCACCCATACGTTCCAAAGCCAAGTGCAGCGACTGATCGGCATGAAGATGAGGAAACAGCTGCGCGTCCACCAGTTCCGCTAGCCGTTTCTCCCTTCCATGCTCCTCCGCGGCTTGCCGGAGCCTGTTTTTGTGCAGCACTCCAATCACACCACGCTCGTCGCACACCGGCCAACAACGCTGGTGACTGCTGAGCGCGAATTCCAAGGCGCCGCCCACCGACATCCCCGCGGACAGAGTTTCCGTAGGCGACCGCAGCAGTTGCCCTACTTGACGCCCGCCTCGCTGCTGGCGCGTCGCGGCGCTCGGCAGGTGAATCCCGTCCTGATAAGCCAGTTCCTCATAGATCGGCTCGCGCTGCAATCGCGAGGAAATGAAGAAGCTCACCAGATTCGAAATCATCAGCGGAACGATCACCTCGTAATCCTGCGTCGTTTCAAAGATCATCAGCACGGACGTCATCGGCGCCCGCACGATGCCGGCAAACAGCGTGCCCATGCCCACCAAAGCGTACGCTCCCGCCGAGGCGGTGTAGTGCGGCAACAGATGATGGGCGATCCCGCCAACGGTGCCTCCCAGCATCGCTCCGATAAAGAGGCTTGGCCCGAAAATGCCCCCCGCATTGCCGGATCCGTAGCTTGTCGTGACCGCGAAGAGCTTTAAGACCACCAACAGCGCCATGATTCCGAGAGCCATTCTTCCGTTCAGGGCGTCGCCGACGTAGCCATAGCCGACTCCCAAAACTTGTGGCACAAACAGGGCGATCACCCCCACCAGCACCCCGCCAGCGGCAGGCTGGAACCAGACCGTTTTCTTCGGCAAGCTCATGAACCATTCTCTGGTCTTCAGCAACAGCTTGGTGAACCCCACGGAAACCAAGCCGCCGGCCACCCCCAATACGGCATAAATCCCGAACTCCAACGGATGAACGAGCTGGTATTTCGGCACCTGGAACAGCGGGTGGTTCCCGAGAAGCAGCCGCAGAACGACCCACGACGTTGCCGATGCCAGCACCACGGAACCCAAGACGGGCGCGTGAAGATCTCCCGTGATCTCCTCGAGCGAGAAGACCACCGCGGCCAGCGGTGTGTTGAACGCCGCGGCGATCGCGGCGGAAGCTCCAACCGGGATGAGTGCCTTGACCCGTTCCGAGCTCAACCCGAGATACCGCCCGAGCACCGAGGCGATCCCGCCCCCGACTTGCACCGAAGGTCCTTCGCGTCCCAGGGGGATGCCACTGGCCAGAGTCGCCGCCGTGCAAAAGAATTTTCCTAGGGTTGTACCGAGGGTGATCCGCCCGCCCCGCGCGAATAGCGCGGCCTTGGTTTGTGGCACACCGCTACCGCGGGCATCCGGAAAATATCGGTACAGCAGATACCCCATGCCGACGGAGCCGAGAACGGGAATCAGCACGCGCCGCCAAGCCGCGCTGCCCACCGGATAAAGCCGCATCCCTAAATGCTCCGTCACCACGATGAACGCGACCACCGCCAAACCCGTGAGAGCGCCGATCACCAGCGTCAGCACGAGAAACACTTGCTCCTCGCGGTCGCGAATGCCGGGAATCGCATGGACCAAAGGTCTGCTCCACCACCGCGGTTTGCCGCCGTTGTCTACTTCGTTCACCGTGCCACCTTCCAGGAGTTGTCCAAACGACGGGTCTTTCCGCGTCGGCGCATCCGCAGCGGGCGATCGCACTGCCTCACCTTTTCTCTCCACCCTATATATCGTATCACGATATACTCTTACAGCCGCGTCGCACCACGCCGTCACCCGCTACCGGCTCTGGCGCGAAGGAGGGCTCGATCGGCCTCCTCACCCATGTGATGCTCGTGCATGAGTTCCTGCGCGCGCGCCTTCGTTCGTCCCTGCCGTTTGCGCTCCCGGCCCCGAGACGCGGATGCTACATTCGCCGCTGCGCCGTTTGGGCCTGCAAAGGAGAGAGATGACGCCAACCTCAGCGATCGAATTCTTGATCTGGCTCCTGATCGCTGCTTCCTTGATTGCCGTGCTGGCCACGCGACTCCGCATGCCGTATACCGTGGCGCTGGTCCTCGGTGGCGTGGTCCTCGGCTCCTTGCCCCTGCCCATCGTAGAGAAGATCTATCAGAGCAACCGGCCCGACTGGCTCAGTCCCGACGTGCTGCTGATTCTCTTTCTGCCTCCGTTGCTGTTTGAAGGCAGCCTTAAAATCTAATGTTCGCCAACTCCTGCACAATATCATTCCGATCTTGTTACTGGCCAACCTCGGGGTCCTGGCCGCCACTCTGATTACCGGCCACGCCCTGCACTGGGAGATCGGAATTCCGCTCGTCACAGCGCTGCTGTTCGGCGCGATCATTTCCGCCACCGATCCCATCTCGGTTCTGGCCATTTTCAAGGAATTGGCAGTCGCCAAACGCTTGGCGGTGATCGTCGAAGCGGCGAGCCTGTTCAACGACGGAACCGCCGTGGTTCTGTTTCAGATTCTCCTGGCGGGAATCCTCACGGGAAATCTCAGCATCGCCAAAGGTCTTGGAACCATCGGTCCCCTCATTCGATGGCTCCGGCTTTCGACCACCGACACGCAAGACGAATTCGCCGTGGCGCGAGTCGGCCAAATCGCAGCTTCCGCCCGCCAGGCTGAACTCGAGGAACTCTTCCGCCCCCGCGTGATCTCCGGGCCGGTGTACGGCAAATTGCGGCAAGAGTTGGATAGCCGGATCGCCGCGCTCCAGGCGCAAGTGGCGGAGATGTACGGGCGCGATTCCAGCCGGGCCCAGGCGGAGATGCAAACGGCGCGCCTGCGGCTCGCCGCCGCCGAGAAGAGTGCCATTGAGGCAGCCGTCCGCGCAGAACAGTTGCAGATCGCGATTCGCTGCGACCGCTTCGGGACTCATCACCACACAAGCCGCAGCCAAGTTGCTCGATAGTGTCGACCAACTTGTCGCGGATACCGCGCAACCTCAACGGGAAGAACCACTGGAGGCCTCGGCCCAGTCCTCATGACCTTTACTTGTTGGGGGAATTCCTAGATCGGAAGCGGCAGCCGGAGAAGCCGTCGCCTTCGGCCGCCGCGTGCTCAGGAATCGGTTCCGAGATTGAAATGCACCGTGATTTCCATTCGAACTGCCACGGGTATGCCGTTCAGCCGTGTGGGCCTGTATTTCCACTGCTGTACCGCATCGAACGCCGCCGTGACGAGCAAGGGATGTCCCGACACGAGCTGCAGTTGGGTGACGTTACCGTTGGCATCGATCACGCTATCCATCACAACAGTCCCGTGGATCCGGGCCTCTCTCGCCAGTGCGGGATAAATCGGTTGAACTTCTCGAAGGATGCTGGGTGCTTGTACCCTCCCGCCAACCAGATACGGTCCGTGGTGCACGACCGGCTTCGGAGGGGGCGGCAGGGGAACGATATGCCCCATATCTCCTAGAATTCCTCCCAGAACTCCACCCAACTGGCCGCCCGGAACACCTCCGATCACCCCTCCGGACATGCGCGCGATGGTTTGCGATACGTTCGGAAGATCTTTCACCTCCGCGATGTGCTTGGGAATCACGCGCGGTGCATAGAACTTGTTGTCGGCGAACAAGCGCTTGGGATGCCGGAGCGCGTGGACAACCGATGCCGGAGCGGGCGGAGGAGGTGGAGGCGGCGCCACTAAATAGGTTGTTGCCATCGGATGCAAACCGAGTGCGTTGCCGAAGCACAGCGGGAGCAGGATCGCCGTGGCCACCAGCAAGCCATGCCCAGCCATCGAAAGAAAAAAGTCCACCGCCGTTTGCGGGCGTTTCATCCGGTTGTTCTCCAGCATCCCGGCTGCAAGATGGGCCGAGACCGCCGGTGTTCTTCTTCCGCGCCCTAACTCGACGGCTCCCCGTTTCACGGGACGCGGCCTTGGTTCCCTGGTTTTCTCTGGAACTACAGATTCATTCCTTTCATACATTGCAAATCCTTTCACCCTATTGGATGCGCGCACAAACCACCGGGATGCCGGAAACGGAGGTGCCGGTAATTTGCGCTTGCATTTATATCGTAATGCGATATAATTTAGGAGTGAGACGAGAGATTCGCAACTCCGAATACGCCGCACTGGCCGAACTGCGCTATCGTATCCGCCAGTTCCTCCGCGGAAGTGATGACGCCGCCGAAGCCGCCGGCCTCGAGCCCCAACAGTACCAGATGCTTCTTGCGATTCGCGAGCTCCCCAACGAAAACGATGCCACCATCGGTCGGCTCGCGGAGCGCCTGCTTCTTCGGCATCACAGCGCCGTAGGCTTGGTCGATCGCCTGGAGGCGCACGGTTACGTCCGCCGCACCCGCGGCGCTCACGACCAGCGGCAAGTCTGTGTCATCCTGCTCCCCCGAGGCCAGCGTGCGCTGGAACTGGTCGTTCATGAACGGTTGCACGAACTGCGCGCGAGCGGGCACGCGCTCATCTCCGCCCTGGCTGCGATTCTGAAGCACAGTGATGTTTCCCGTTCGCGCAGCGTCACCAACCCCACTCGCCAGGAACGGAAGGGCCATTCCAAACCGGGCCATCGCGCTACTCGTCAGCGAACCGCCAAGCCGTAAGCAAGGCGAATCCCACTGCAACCGCGGCAAGGGATGCACTCAAACTGGAGTTGTGTGTGGAGTCTCTTGAATCGCCGGGGCCCGCGTCCCGCAGGCGCAAGCGTGCTGCTCGATTCACCGAGCCCCCCAGGGGGAAACCTAATTGTGAGGCGCCCGCGGCAGCGCCCGGCTTCCAGCAAAGCCGTTGTACAGCCAAGCAAAAATCAAGGCGGCCACCGCGCCATCGGCGGCACCGTCGGCCGTACCGATCAGGACGCTGCGCACCGTGTGCGTGGTGTGAAACCACGGATAGACGGAGTTCGTCATCTGGAGAAAATTTACGCCGTAGTTCGGGTCCGCCAGGTTGATCAGGCCGACCAGCAGTATCGCGCTGCCCCAAAGAATTCCGCCTGCGATGACCATCCCTTTCAGTGAAAGTCGCATACTCGTCCTCCTCCCATTGGCTTCAGTCCTCATGCGCTCCCCGGGAACCGGAAGAGCACGAGAGAATTTCGCGAGAACGTTGGTCCGCGAATCGAGTTCGTACCCAACCCAGGGACGCGTACCTGCCATCAGTCGACGGCCCGCTCGGCCAACAGGCGCTTGTAACCTATTGGCCGAGTGCCTGGCAGGGCTCGCTATTCCGGACTTCCTTCAAGCCACGTTCCCGCTGGCGCCCGCCTGCGCCGCCTTTGCTCTGGCGGCCGGCGCTTTCTTTACGTCGAGTTCAAGAACTCCTCCCCTGAGCCGCGCCGATGCCTGACGCGTGTCGATCTCGACGGGCAGTTCCAGGCTTCGGAGCAATCGAGTCGTGCGCTTCTCCGAAGAGCGGCTTATCTCTGTTTTGCGCTCGGCCTGGCTTTGGTGCTTTCCGATAATGGTCACCCGCCGCGGTTCCAGATCCACTTCCAACTCCCGGGGTGCGAAGCGGCGTACATCGGCGAGCACGGTTACGCCTTCCGGAGATTCCTTAACGTCGACTGGCGTGCGCTCGAACAACTCGGACTCCGCCTCGAACCAATTCTCCAGATCGTGTCCCCGCGCTCTGCCTTTCGATTCGAATATTTCGTAGGCGCGTCTGGCGATCGAGTCCATCATTTCCTTCGCCTCGACGCTCAGGCCCGTCGTCTTGATCACGATCGGAGGTTCCGTCACTTGCTGCCTAACCATGCTCTGTTCTTGCATTGCTGTCTCCTTTTTCCCCGAAACCGGCGGGGCATCCTAAATTACGTTACTCGCCCACTCCCGCAACCTCCTCGTTCCGCTCCACGCTCGGGAGCGGTCAAGCGCCGGAAGGGGCTGGCTCGTCCTTGCGGACCTCAACCAGCCCTCAGGCACGACGGTTCCCGCACCCGTCAATTCCCGGAAAGCCTCGCGCTAACCTGTTCGACGTGCGAGGTGGTCTTGGACGCGGATTCCACTTTCTTCAGGTTCGGTTCGCGCCGCTGCCAGAGGATGCGCGCATCGCGAGCGTCGCTCGGATACACCTTCGCGGATTGCTGACCGGTCGGCTCCAAGACCAGGTCGGCGCGGCGGTTGTACGCAAGCCACGTCGTCTTCTCGTTTTTCGTCATGTACTTGGCCGGCTTGGCGTCACCCTTCGCTAACAGCTCGCCCACGTTCCTTCGGTCGATTTGCTTGTCTTTTCCTTCCGCACGGATGGTGATTTCGTTGGCCGGAACTCCTTTGGCGACCAAGTAGTCGCGGATCAACGCCGCGCGGCGCTCGCTGAGTGCGTTGTTGTACGTGCGCGAACCGCGTGCGTCCGCGTATCCCACAACCACCAAACTGGCGTTGTGCTCATAAATGCCGAAGTTCTTGAATTGCGCCGCGATATTGTCGAGTGTCATTTTCTCGTCCGCCAGAAGGCCGACGCCCGGGTGACGCTTGGTTGGATAGGCCGTGGGATAGAACGCGCTGAGCAAGGTTGTTGCAGGCGGCGGATCGATCGAGCCGACGACGTGCAGCGTGGCCATCTTCGTGGTCGTCCCGCCGCAGGCGTTCGTGGCCGTAAGGGTGTAAGTTCGGGTCTCGTTGATCGCCCCGGTGCTCGTCTGCTTAGGATCCGCGGTCAGCGTCCTGCTCCCGCTCGTCGCCTTGCTGTCGAAAGGCTCGACCTTCGCCGAGTTCGCGTTCGAAGCCGACCAATTCAATGTCGCGGAATCTTGCTCCACGACTTTGTCTCCGATCTTGTGGTACCGGACTTCCGGCTGACTGAGAGCCAGCGTGGCCGTGGGCGTCGCATCCACATGCACCGTCACACTCTGCGTCGCTTCGCCTCCCGGACCTTTGGCCGTCAATACGTACGTCGTGTCATGCGTGGGCGTTACGGTGCGGTCCCCATGATTCGGCACGGGGCCAATCCCGGCGATCGAATCGTCCGCCGCGTCGGCGGACTTCCAGGCGATGTCGGTCGCCTGCCCACAACTCAAATTGGCGGATTGTGCCTGCAGCTGCGCGGTGACCGGTGCGACCGGTACGGTCGCGCTCGCGATTCCCGCGTGGAATCGCGGCTGCGGCGGCATCGTCAATCCCTCTTTCCATTCCTTGGTTTTCGTCTCTCCGTTGCGGTCGAGATACACCGTAACCTGCTCCCCGGCCTTCGCGGTGACCGGCCCGGACCAAATGGTATTTCCTTCGTGGGTTACCGTGACTTGGTACGTTCCCGGCTTCACCAGAAGCCGCTGATGCCAAATCCAGTTCCAATCGAATTCGTCGACGTGTCCGACGAAATAGTCCGGTGTGGTGCCGTTGAGGAGGACGGCCGCGCGGGGATCCCCTTTGAATTCGATGTCGGCGAAGGGTCCGGGGACCACTTCTCCCGAAGACTGCAGCCCGACACGCAGATCGGTGATTTCGCCCGCACCGACGTGTACGTCCTTCGTCTGCGACAGATATCCGTAGTTGTAGACGCCCACCTTGTGGTCGCCAGCGGCTACCTCGATCGTCTGGCTGCCGTCGCGGATGGCCTTGCCGTCAACGAAAACGTAGGCCTGTTTGGGTTCGACGTGAATTTTTAGTTTGCCGGTTTCTTGCGACGACTGCGCGAAAGCGGGTACCGCACATAAATAACTCAGGGCCGAGAACAACGTAGCGAGAGCGAAAACTTTCGTTCGCATTTGAGGAATTCTCCTTCCTGGGATTGATTCCGGCCGGGGCCCGAATCATGCATCTCGAAGCTTTGTTGCGGGGCCAGGACGAGCAAGCGTTCCTGGCCTCGCTTGGGCTCACCTCCCATGGCCGTCAGTGGCCATCCCAGCCGGGAGGCACGTAAGCAGCCTCAATGTATCGTGATGCGATATATCTGTCAAGGGTTGTTTCGGTGCTTGTATCGTATTGCGATACATAGGCCCCATGCAGGCCAACTGTTCTGCGGGGCCATGCGTCTATATAGGTAGAAGCAGGTGCTGCAGTCCCGGAAACCCGCCGGCTTGCCGAAGGAGTTTTCTTCCGGGCGATTCACCCGCGCGCCTCGGCTCGGTCCTAGACGCTACGCTGGGAGGCTGTTCATGAAATACATGCGATGGATCTCTTTGGCCTTGTTGGCGGCGAGTGTTCTGCCGTTGTCCGCGGCGGCGCAGAACCTGCCGTCCTCGCACTTTGAAGAGTTTCAGAACTGTCTGGACGAATTCTCCACGTGCAACCGCACCGCACTCACCGCGCAAGAGCGGCAAACCGTGCAACGCGTCACGCAAGACCGCAATTTCCTGGATTGCTTTTACGGATTCTCCGACTGCGACAAAAAACAATTGAATGCCGAGCAGCAACAAGAAGTGGCACGTGCCAACCGCGATCGAAACTTCGGGAATTGCATGGACGGCATCGGCGAGTGCGACCCGGCTCGGCTCAGCGACCGGGAGCGGCGACAAGTCGCCCAGGTAGCGCGCGTTCGCAACCTGCAGACCTGCCTCGACGGAACAGGCGATTGCGACCGCTCCCAGCTTAGCCCCGATGAGAAACAAGACATAGCCAACGCGGACCACGACCGCGCTCTGCAGAATTGCCTGGAAGCTCTGGGCCGCTGCGACCTTGCTCCGTTGAGCGCCCAGGAGCGGCAGGATGTTGCACAGGTGACCCGCGACCGCAATCTTCGGAACTGCGTTGACGCATCCGAGATCTGCGATCGCACGCGGCTCACCGCGGCGGAACGACGCGAGGTGGCCGATGCGGCACAGCACCACGCGCTGGAGAACTAAACAAGGCAAGCGGCCGGCGGTCGCGCAATATTCTCCTCTTCCGCATATATCGTAGCGCGATATAACAAACAAGATCCCCATGCAACCATATCGTAATACGATACATCTTAGGGAATAGACGCTCGAAACGATGGACGACCCCGTCGTGCCAGGGCGACCTTCCCCGGATACCCGGGAAGATCCTTCTCGCCGCATTCTCCTTGAGCTTCCCGAAGTGCGACGGCCCGCCCGAGTTTCGGCTCTACGCAAAGGAGGCCTATGCCGGTTCGCGGAGTGACCGTTCTTCTCGTGGGAAATAGCGCACGGAACGCCCCCACCCTCGAAGACCATCTGCGCAAACGAGGATGCGACATCTGCTTCGCAACTTCGAAGAAGGAGGCCATGGAACTCGTCCAGCACCGCCAATTCGACCTGGTCCTGAGCGAGTTCATGCTTTCCGACGGGACGGCCTACCAATTCATGTCGCGGCTCCTCGGCACCAAGACCACTATGTTCGTGTCCAACGCGGTCGAAGACGGCTGCTGGTGGATGACTGCCGTCTTCCAAGGACAAGATCGCTCCGAAGAGCCGGGCATGCGCCCCGGCGAGTTCCGCATCCGTTTGGACGAAGTGCTCTATGACCACCTTTTCCCGGCTCTGAATCACCCTGCAGATAGCCTCGCCAACCCACCGAAGAATGTCCCGCCGGGACTCGCTGACCAGACCGCCGTCAGCCGAGGCCGTGGGCCACGGTCCGGGTCCCCTCCGGCATTCCGGGGGAAACTGCCATGCGGAATCGTAACAACAAGGGCATACGGTTTATCGCTGCACTCTCGCTACTGTCTGTGGGTGTCTTCGTGTCCGGAGTTCTCGCAAGCGCGCAGACGCGGACGAATCCGGGCCCGTCGGACCGCGGTCGGGCATCCCGCGTCACCGTGACCGGTACGGTCGATGAAGTGCTCCGCCACGCTTGCTCCCCTCCCGTCCTTGCGGCGCAGAAAGAAAACACCCCGTCGCGTTACTGTGCCACTACCGACGTCGTTCTCGCGACCAAGAACGGCTTCGTCCGCATCCGTCTCGGACCCACGAAATTCATTCGCGAGAACCACTTTTTCTTCGTGGACGGCGACCGGCTCATGGTCGTCGGATTCCTGGTCCCGGGACGCGGCCCCCGTACCGTCGTCTCGGAAGAAGTGATCAAGGCGAAGCGCGATTTGACCCTGCGTGACCCAAACGGCCAGCCGCTCTGGGGCCGGAAAGCACAGAGCGAGAGGCCCCTCGCCGCAGCGATTTTGGGGATACGCAAGCCGGAAGCGCCGGACCGGCCTCCCTTGCGGAGCCGCCCCGCAGCGAAGGCCCTTGCTACAGATCTACGATTTCAGAAGTCAGAACAGGAGAAACAACATGCGACGCATTGATTCAGACCCCCAGCCGTGGCACCTCTTACCAGCCGAACCCGGCGACGCTGCAATCGCTCGGCGCTGGAATCTTGTGATCATCGCTTTTCTCGCCCTGCTCGTGCTCGGCCTCTTCACGCTGGCCCTCGTTCCACAAGCGGGCAGTAGCGCTTCTGCTGCCAGCCAAGGGCCCTTCAGGATGGACAAAGGTCCTGCCCAGCTCCCCATGCTTCTCGCTCGATGATCCGTTCTTCCGACCGGGCCTTCACACCCGCACCCGAAGAAACACTCTCGATCTCAAGTCGGGTGTCAGCCCATCGGGACCTTGCGATCCGCCAGTCACCACCGGATCGAAGCAGGAATGACTCCCAGGAGCAACACGCAAGGGACTCCGTGTAGCTGTGCCACGACTCGAATTCGTCAGCCAACCCTTGAGGCATTGCCACTCGCAAGAGCAGATCGGACCTCCTGGCGGAGAAGATAGAAGAGCAGAGCGCCAGCGGTGACGAACCCAACAACCCCGCCGACGACGTCGCCGAGCAAAGCATTCACTAACTAAATCTCCTAAAATCAGCGTCACGATGATCGCTACCGCTATTCCCCACCCCCAAAGGCGCCGCTTCCACCGGCCAGCACCCGCAACGACCAGAATTCCGCCGAGCAACAGAAAGAGAATCCCGGCTGTCTTTCCGAAAGGCAGAAGCCGCGCGTGCGCCGCCGCATGGATAGCCCATGCGCGGTCGAGAATGGTGCCCCGCCATACCAATGTTGCTCCGGCGAGAAACGCCATGGTTGCTCCGAAAAACAGGAAGACTCCCATGGCGATGATTCCGTTGTGTGGTTTCGCCTGTACGTCCATGGCGCACTCGAATCCAAAATGCTGCGAGCCGTTGACTATAAGCGGTGCCATCGGCGGCCGGCTGCCTCATCCCCTCACCGCCGGCAAAGGAACAACGAGAGATTCCCGAAAAGGAACACTCGGCTTCGGGGAAAGTCCACCTCCTGGGCGGACGGACTTTGATTCCCCAACATATTCTATGGCATGCTTCGTGCGAAGGTTCCTATGTCTGAACGGTCTATGAAGCTAGCGCGTTTGATTCGCAGGGCAAGGGGTTGCCACTCGGAGACAAAGCACGATACTCACGAGGACTTGCTCGATAAGGGCTTTGGGTTTTTGAAAATTGACGTCGAGCGCGAATTTCACAATCAAACGAGCGATCTCAATCGCGAGCCCGGTTGCAAGAACACATTGGGGTGCTCGTTCGCCAATAAAGAATCGCGCGTGTTCAAAACTGGAGAAGAAGATAAAGGGTTGATTATTGCTTTCAATTCCGGTGAGCGGAGCGCGGAAATAAAAGGCAAGGAGCCCATCCAATTCCATTACTTCATCCAGGTGAGATTGGCCCAAGATCAAACGACGTGGGTTTACGTGGGCGGCGAAAATAATTCCGCCGTGGAACCGATCACCGGCACACTCGATGCCATTGTCGAAAAAGCATTGTTCGCATTGTTCGGCGTGGAGGCCTGATCACTGAGTCAGCGCGCTTCCAATGGTTTTCATGCCATCCCGGGCGAAATGGCGTCGCAGATCGTCGAAGACGGATTGCTTCGCGACGGCGGACGTTCCGAACCGGCAGCCCACAACCCCTCGCGACTGCGGAGATACTTACGAAGGCGCGAAGATTTCCCGCAATCCCGCCCGGCAACTCTCGATCATTCTTTCTCCGTTGAGCTTTCTTCCCGCCGCCATGAGCGCAGCCTCGCGAATCGTGTCGTTTACTTCCACGATCTGTTGAGCCTCCGTCAATGACGCGAACCAATGTGCGTTCAGGCATTCTGGCCGAAACGTTCCGTTGAGCGATTCCCCGAAGGCATTGTCGGTTGGTTCCCCTGGTCGGGAAAACGCCATTCGGACTCCGTTCTGATAGGCCCACACGTCCACCGCCTGACGGAAAACTCGCTCCAATCGCGACGAATCACTCTCACACCGTGAATACGCCAGGTGTCAGGGGAACAGGCCGTGGGGACGCAATGCTCCTCGTCAAGTATCGCTCCTACCGGCGAGACCCAGTCGAGGATGGTTCGGGGAGCTCCGAGCTATCTGTCGCAGTCGCAGCTGCCAGTAAGGTTCGGCCTCGGGTTCCGCAGAAAAGTCAACCGCCTGGAGATTGGCTGGCCCAGCGAACATAACCCATGGAAGAATCGAAGACCTCTTCACCGAGAAGCTTTATAAATGCACGGAAACACAAGCGTTACAACCAGAGAACGCTTCTAATACTTTTGCACTATTGCCAGACTCGCCCTTCCGGGCCAAAAATGTGCGCAACAGAAATGTCACCTCCTGCCAGGCCCTGCACCGTTTGAGGGCACCCCAAACCGAATTGCGGCTGTATGCTACTCAGACACCACGCCTGTGTTGATAACCGCTAACTACGACCCGGGTGTAGAAGATGCAAATTGAATTCGGAAAACGGTGGCTATCACGAAGCTTGATGGCGCTCACGCTGAGCGCCATTTACTTATATGGGTATCCCTCGGCTACGATCTCTTATGCTCTTGTAGATTTGTTTCATATCGCGGCCGGAATCGTCTTTGCAGGTCTCCTTCTATATTACTTCGCTCGCTTGCTCCCGCAGGAAGCCTTGCCGGCCCGTCTCGGTTGGATCTTGCTGGCTGCGGGTACGATACTCGGCATCGTATTGATCAAAGTCGGTACGCCGCTTCGCTTGCGGCCGTGGCTCTATGCGCATATCGCGTTGTGCGTACTTGGCACGCTTCTTCTTGTCACATCCTGGCTCGCTTCAAAAGGATGGCTGGGGGAGAGCGTGATCGGACGCGCGTTGGGATTCGCCGTGATGGCACTCTTGACGACGGGCATCGCGGCAAGTGCCTGGTGGATTCGCGAGGCTGCCTGGAAGAGCGCGAATCGAATCTCCAATCCGCTGATGCCGCCGGCAACCATGGACGGCGAAGGCGACGGCCCGAAGGGAAAGTTCTTCCCAAGTTCCGCGCAGACCAAGCACGGCGGCAACATTCCCTCGCAATACTTCATGAAATCCGAAGCCTGCGAACGCTGCCACGCCGATATCTACAAGCAGTGGAACAGCTCAATGCATCACTTCTCCTCGTTCAATAATCAGTGGTACCGAAAGAGCATCGAGTACATGCAAGACGTCGCCGGGGTTCGTTCCTCGAAGTGGTGCGCGGGCTGCCACGACCCCGCGCTGTTGTACAGCGGCTTGTTCGACACGCCGATCAAACAGATTGTGGACCGGCCGGAAGCACGCGCCGGCCTCGGCTGCCTGATGTGCCACAGCATCGTTCAAGTGAAAAGCACCATGGGCCAAGGCGACTTCTTCCTGGAATATCCAAAACTCCACGAACTCGCGGCCAGCGAAAATCCGGTCGTCCGCGGGTTGCACGATTTCGTGGTTCGCCTGAATCCCGAGCCGCACCGCCGCACGTTCTTGAAACCGTTCATGCGCGCGGAAACCGCAGAGTTTTGTTCTTCTTGCCACAAGGTCCACCTGGATGTCCCCGTGAATCGCTACCGGTGGATCCGCGGATTCAATGAATATGACAATTGGCAGGCCAGCGGAGTTTCCGGGTTGGGCGCGCGCTCCTTCTATTATCCGAAGTTACCCCAGAATTGCGCGGACTGTCACATGCCGCAGGTGCCCTCGACCGACGCCGGCAACGTGAACGGCCTTGTACATTCGCACCGCTTCCCCGGGGCAAACACCGCCGTGCCCATGGCAAATCAGGACGCCGAGCAATCCGACTTCGCCAAAAAATTCCTTCAGGACAGGCAACTGAGCGTGGATATCTTCGCCGTTTCTCCCGAGGGGAAGGAAGCGAGCGCGTCGATGCGGAGCGCAGGCGGACCTCTCGAACTTTCGACGACGTTTGCCGTCGGCGAAGAATCCGAAGCGGCCCTGCCCAAGGGCCCGGCCGGCGAAGTCCGGCCCATTACTGCTCCGATCGATCGCACGGACACGGCCGTGCGACGCGGCGACGACACGCGCGTGGACGTGGTGGTGCGCACCCGCAAAGTCGGCCACTTCTTTCCCGGGGGGACGATCGACGCGTTCGACGTGTGGCTGGAATTGCAGGCCACCGACGAAAAGGGGCAAACGATTTTCTGGAGCGGGAAAGTCAAGGACGATGGCAAAGGACCGGTCGAACCTGGGGCTCACTTCTATCGTTCCCTGCAGATCGACGGACACGGCAATCCCATCGACAAGCGAAACGCTTGGGCAACTCGCTCGGTCGTCTATGTCCATCTGATTCCGCCGGGCGCGGCGGACACGGCGCACTTCCGACTCCACATTCCGGAAAACGCAGGTGACAAAGTCACCCTCCATGCTCGCCTGAACTATCGCAAGTTCAGCTGGTTCAATACGCATTTCTCCTTTGCCGGCGTCGAAGTGGAAAAAACCGGGTCAGCCAGCAGTGGTACCGTCGTGACTACGCCTGACTTCGACGACCGCAAGTGGGCGTTCACTGGAGATACTTCGCGAGTGTCCGGCAATCTGAAAGCGATTCCGGACCTGCCCATCACCATCATCGCTGAAGACACCAAGACTCTGCGGGTTCTCCCGCGCAATGCGCCTGAGCCTGGAGCGAAGACGATTGCCACCAAAGAGGACTGGACCCGATGGAACGATTACGGGATCGGTCTCTTTTTGCAGGGCGATTTGAAAGCGGCCGCTGCGGCCTTCGAGAAAATCACGCAAGCAGACCCCCTGAATCCCGATGGCTGGACGAACATTGGCCGCGCTTTGGTGCAGGAGGGAGATACCGGGGGCGCGCGAAAAGTGCTCGAGAGGGCCCTGGCGATCGCCCCGCAGCTTGCGCGGACGAATTTCTTTTACGCGCGCGCGCTCAGAGAAGACGGCGACTACGACGGCGCGATTGCGCACCTGCAAATCGTACTCGCTCAGTTCCCGCGGGATCGCGTGGTCCGCAATGAATTGGGCCGGATCCTCTTTCTTAAAAAGCGTTACACGGATGCGATAAAGGAGTTCGAGCAAACACTTTCCATCGATCCCGAGGATCTGCAAGCGCACTACAATTTGATGCTCTGCTACAACGGCCTCGGCGACGACGCAAAGGCAAACGAGCACAAAGCGCGCTATCTGCGTTTCAAGGCCGACGAAGCAGCGCAGGCTATCACCGGGCCGTACCGCCAGATCCATCCTGAGGACAACAACGAGCGGCAGCCGATTCACGAGCACGTCAGCGTCGCGCTCGCGGCGCCGGCCAAGAAGCCGAATTCGCCGCACATTTCAACACAAAACGTAACCCGCGAGAGTTCTCACCCGGGGGGCCTACAATAATTTTCCGATAGTGCGCCCGGATATGGCAGCGAGTAAGTATCGGGAGGAATGGTGAAGCGTTCGGTCGCAACGATACTCGTGACGTTGCCAATTCTTGCTCTGGCAGTATTTCTCTTGGAGCAGACAGGAATCGGAGCGCCGCCGGAGGCATCCACGATCCAATTCCGGGATGTCACACAGCAAGCCGGCATTAAGTTCGTCCACAATAACGGGGCTTTCGGCAAAAAGTTTCTCCCCGAAACGATGGGCCCGGGCGTCGCCTTCATCGACTATGACAAAGACGGGTGGCCGGATGTTTTTCTGGTGAATGGTATGGACTGGCCCGGCCACGTCCAGAAGCGCTCGACGCCAAAGCTGTATCACAACAATCATGACGGCACCTTCACGGATGTGACCCACAAAGCAGGATTGGACATAGAGATGTTCGGGATGGGCGTAGCCGTGGGCGACTACGACAACGACGGCTACCAAGATCTCTTCGTCACGGCGTATGGCCAGAGCCACCTCTTCCACAACAACGGCGACGGCACGTTCACTGATGTCACACAGAAGGCAGGTTTGCTGACACCAAAGGAATTCAGTACCAGCGCCGCGTGGGTGGACTACGACAAAGATGGCCACCTCGACTTGGTGGTTGGAAACTATGTCCAGTGGTCGCAGGAGATGGATCTCTTTTGCACCCTCGACGGAAAAAGCAAGTCGTATTGCACCCCGGAATCTTACAAAGGCACATCCGTCCGGCTGTGGCACAACCGCGGAAATGGAATGTTTGAAGATGCGACGCAGAAAGCTGGTCTGGGCGAGCCCACATCAAAAACGCTGGGCGTCAGCGTGCTAGACTACGACAACGATGGCTGGCCGGATCTGTTGTTTTCCAACGATACACAACCAAACAAGCTGTATCACAACAGCGGCAACGGGACATTTACGGAAAAAGCGATCGTCGCAGGCGTGGCTTTCAGCGAAGACGGCGTAGCCCGCGCGGGCATGGGAGTGGATGCCGCAGATTACGACCAATCCGGCTACCCCAGCCTGTTGATCACCAATTTTGCAAACCAGATGCTCTCGCTCTACCACAACGAAGGGAACGGACTCTTCGTGGATGAGGCTCCGCGATCAGAGATCGGCCGCAACTCGCTTCTCACGTTGGGATTCGGCTGCTTCTTCTTCGATTACGACCTCGATGGTTGGCCCGATGTTTTCGTTGCGAACGGGCACATCGACGAAGACGTCCAGCGCGTGCAGGCGAACGTGAAATACGCCATGCCGCCGCACGTTTTCCGCAATGTCGGGAATGGAAAGTTCAAGGAAGTGACAAACTCGCTCGGGGCGGGTTTCGCGGCGCCCCGAGTGGGGCGAGGCGCCGGCTACGCCGACATAAATAACGACGGCCGGTTGGATTTGCTGCTTTCCACCAACGGCGGCTCAGTTTATCTCTTTCGGAATGAGGCGCAGGGTGCCGCGGCCGCAAATCGCAGCCTGCGAATTAAGCTGGTCGGCACAAAGTCAAACCGCGATGGCATTGGCACCACTGCGAAGCTCAGCTCCGGAGGAGAAACGCAGACGCAAATGCTCCGCAGCGGCTCCAGCTATCTGTCGGCCAGCGAGCTCGTCCTGACATTTGGTCTCGCACAGCGGGAGAAGGCGGACGACGTCGAAATTCGCTGGCCCAGCGGGCAGGTCGACCGCCTAACGAACGTCGCTGCGGGCCAAACCGTCACTGTTACGGAAGGAAAAGGAATCAGCGCATCCAGCGCGTACGGCAAGAAAAACTAAACGTTCCCGCGAAACATCCTAGGCGACAACAAACGCTCCCGAATTGACTGGGGCGTCTTGTCTTGATTTAAGGAAGTATTTTTAGAGCAAGTTCCAGAGGATCTGGTTGTAGACCTCGCGGTAGGGCACTGGGGAGATTCTCGGAGAACTTGAAGTTGGAATGCATCCTATCCCACGACGCCCAAAAGAAAAGCACACCCTCCCTGTTCTTTGCCCCTCTTTTCCCTTCTTCCTGCGCCTTCTCGTCTCTTAGAGAGGTTGCAGGGCCTGAGTCTCCACTGGAGACCTGAAAGACCCTTCGTCCCGGCTTACTTCTTGCTCTTCCCTAGCCACTCACTACTAAAACCACGAGCCATTGCCTCTAGGGGAAACCGGAGCGCCACCTCGAGAACATTACGGTCAGCAAACTTTTAGACCGACTCTAGTAAGTACGGTATACGATACCTCCTCCTACTCAGGAACCCAAAATGAGGCAACCAAGAATGCAAAACCAAACGGAAGAACTATGGCTCACAGACTCCTCGCCCACTGATTCGGGGACAGGGATCTTTATCTTCCCTCAAGACAAGAATTCAGAATTCGGGCCATCCAGTTGGGGGCAACCGATCAACTCAGAGGTGCGCGGCTTACTTGCGAAAGCCCTCGTCTCAAACGTCACCTATGGCGATTGTGTCAAGCGTGGCGAGAAAGCCTGGATGCTGGCCTACAGATGGATTCCCGAGAGTGTTGCCTCCTATCCCACGGTATTGGCGGCGGCCCAGGCCTGCACGTCGACGCGCTGCGTGCGCCGCTGCGCCAGTTACGGTTGCGTCTGCGTCACTGGAGAGTGTAAGTGACCGCGCTTCAAAAGACGTTTGCCACATTCATTTTCCTGACGTACATCGGGCTCACCGTCGTGCTCGTCGGGTTCGCCTTTCTATGGGTAAACCCAAAGACGGAAGACGACTACAAAACTTTCGGAGTTCTTGCTGGACTCGCCTTAACTGCCGATGCCGCGATAACTGGCATCCTCGGTTCCTTTCTCACCTTGAGCGCGCAGAGCAAGGCCGCCGAAAAGCTTGCCGAAAAAAACGAGGCCATCCTCAAACGAGTGGAGGACCATAAAAAGGAAATTCTCGAAGGCCTCGAGAAAGTGAAAGGCGATATCAGCAAACAGAACGAATTTTTGAGCAAGACCCTGGACGCAAAGTCAGCTGCGTACAACAAGCTCTTTGTGGCTACAACAACCTGCTACCGCGAATTGCAAAACCTGACGAAGGGGGAATTCGATAAGACCAAAGTGGACGCGGCGGAGACACTACTACGTGAAGCTGAAGCCCTGACAGCAAACTTGGACAATGAAGACCGAGAGATCGTAATGAGAATTGTACAATCCACTTTCAATATGGGGGACGAGGCCGAGCTTTTACAGACCACCGGCGACCAGCTAAAAAAGGACCGCGAAGCCATCTGGAACAAAAATGCATCCGACTTGGGGAAGGACATCGAGAAGTTACGAGACCGCTCCCCATTTTACAATCAGAAGATCAAATGACCCGCATCAAACGAACGGCGAGGAACCGCCGCTTCCTCCTCTTCCTTCTTTGTTCCCGGAAAGAACCTTGAGTCACGACCGATGTCCGTCCTCCTGGTTTACATCCAGACGCCCTTTCGGAATTTCGCCTCGTGGTTTGACGCTAGCTAGCCATTCTCCAACTCGGCCCAGACAAATATCCGTCTTCCGACTCCCTGGTTGGAATCTAGGCTGTCAATGAGCCTCGGCAAAAGGCACTCGGGAGCTGGGTTCGATCCCCACCGCCCCTACCAAAACCATTGATTTGCAATGCCTTATTGAAGCGTTTGACACCAATAAGGCGTTTGACACCCCTCCTCGAAAGACGCGGACGGCCCCGGAATGGAGCCGTGCGTCGGAATGTTTTGAAAGGCGCTCGAAGCTAAAGCTGGTGCGCCTGTGGTGATTGTTGGGATTACTTGCGGAAGGCGCTGCTAAGCGCCTTCGTCACCAACCCACTGAATAACCTTAGCTTTGCGACCACGCCTGGTTTCGCCCTCATTGATCCCGATCTTGAGGATGCCTTCCTCGACTAAATTGGTCAGGCATTTATTGAAGATCTGGATTCCAATTCGGTCAGCGTGCAACTCACGGAACAGCATATTCCTCGTAACGTCCGCGCCGCCGTTCTCGACGAAATACAACTTGATCGAGTTTTCCATGAGGGCGTACTCGTTATCCCCTTTGGGTGGTTGATGAAGTTGGCGAACAGGGACTTCGTATTCAGCTAACGCTATGGCGCGCGCCATGATGTCTTCGTCGCACTGAACTTTGATGACCTCGCTGGCCTTCTCAGCGTTTGGTGCGATGTCGTCGCCCCCCATGAACCAAGCGAGATGCGAAACGTTCCGCTGAATTAGAACGTTTATACGTCCTTTGATATCGTCGGGCAGATTCTGCCATTCTTCCGTCTTCTCTTTGTTCGTGAGCCAGTTGTTGAACATCTCCGATGCTTCTGCTGTTTTGGCTACTGCCGCTTTTTGATATTCAAGGCATTGAATCTTGCGAATCAGTTTGTCTCTGAATTGCGTAAGATCCGGTACCTTTAAGTCAGCGACACGCTTCTTGGAGTAGTTTGAGATGATGTTCAGGCGCTGCATAAAGCCGGAACTGTCTACGTTTGATCTCAAGAACGCATTCCGCCACCGGAGTGGCGTCGTGCATCCGATAATTGTGTTGTGTACTTCCCGAGCCGGTACTTCTGTTACCTTATCGGTCTTCGTATTCATAACCGGATAGACTGGACTGAATTCGTACAACTGGTTAGTCACATCCTGAAGTGTTCCGCCTGATCCATTGATAGAAAACTTCTCGATCAATGTAGTGAACTCATCATAGAACTGAAGAATGCGGTCGTGTTTCGAAAACCCATTTTTCTTCAAACCGCTGTCCGACGCAAAAACACCCATAGCGCACCCAATGTTGGTGTAGGCGCCGGTCTGTGAAAGGTCGTAAAGTAGCCCCGTCCCGATGAACATGTCGATGCCCCACCGTGCAGCAGTTGACTTACCAATGCTGCCCGGGCCGATGAGGACTTCGTAAAATCGTGCTGGTTGCTGCCAGTTGGCGTTCTCTGGCTGGATACGATGTCCGCAAACCGCCCCCACGATAGTCTTGATAGCTTCGAGGAAAAATTCCTTCGGGATGAAGTTTCCGACGCTGCACAATTCTGCAAACTCTTCGTACAGTGTCCCTTCCCACACCCACAGCGGGTATTCAGCCAAAGACTTCTTGACCTTCACTGGATTCTTGAATTTGCCGGCGGGAATGATTTCTATGTTCGGTTGCTGTAGCTGCTGTGAGTGCTTGGGCTGCACCACGGCTTCGCCGGGGATCTTTCCGCCGATCAGAGTAGTCGGCGTTGGGTCTCCCTTTTCATATTTGCTGCCCTGTCTGGCGCACTTCTTTGCTTCCTCAATCGACATGGGAGGAACGCAGAGTTCTTCGTTCTCGCGCAGAATGACTGCTTCGATCTCCTTCTGTTCCAATCCGGCAGCCCTTAGTGCACACGCGCGCTGGAAAAGATAAGTATCACGGCTGCCCTGCATGATCTTCTGACGCGGCTCTCTTGGGGCTGCAGGCTGCCCTCCCGGCTTGGTCATCGCTACTCGTTTGTCCAAAAGCCAACTGACAAACTCTTTTGGGGCCTCCGCATAGCAGGAGCTGGAACACCGACGGGCTTATAGGCCGTAAGTTTTTCAGGATGAACACTGAACGGGCAAACGCACTGTTCGTTGTGAAATCGAACCGATGCCGCACCCGCCGCGAAGTTGTTCTGCGCAATATTCACGAGCCGCGCGTCTGAGTCTGCCGTAGCCTTGAAGTACCAATGAAATCTCTCGCCACTGGATTCGACACGAAACGTCTCAATTGGAATTCCGGTTTCCTTCACGAACATATTGACGACACCGGCGATGTCTTCGTCCAAACCCCAGAACTCGCCCTTCTTGAACACGCAACCAAAATTGCAACCAGGGTATGGCTCGGCCCAGGTTTTGATCTGCGTGACGTCCGTTGTCGCTGCCTCTTGCCAACCGGAAAGAAATGGAGCCTTACCGCGCAGCGGGGTGATGCGAAGTCCACGGCGAGCCATTGCTACTGCGCCTTGTAGCGGGGTTGTTTCCTTGAATGCCACCGTTGGAGCCGGAGTGTTGTTGTCTGTGATAAGCATTACAGTGCCTCCGACGTTGTGATCACGCGTACTCGGAAAGCCTGCGGCAGTTCACTCGTAGAACGGGCGGGACCGAGATCGAAGACAATGTAAGAACCCATCTTCGCTTTGATTGTGCTGACAACCTTTGAGCTGTGAACAAATACCTTGCGGGGATCTGATTCGCCATTGATATAGTAGTTGGCGATCCCCCAGTTAGGCCCAAGGTCCCGCTCAAAAGATACGCTGGTTCAGGCCGAGATGCGCCAGCGCGCCGATGGCTTCGTTTTTACGCCCTTTAGTTCTCGGTTGGTCGAATCGCGCAAAGCCTTTGCAGCCGCTCGGATTCCATTCAATTGGTGATTAAGCTTGCCTACCTGCTTTTCGAGCTTTCTCTCTTCGCGCTTGATCGCTGCCAGAATGTTCATGATTCCTCCGGATAAAATCCATCACAACCGAAGGGAGGGCACCAGACGCACTGCCCAAACCATTAACTCGACAGCAGCAAGAGGCAGCCTCACACCTCTGCGTTGGCCTGCCGTACTAGAACGGGGCTTGTCCGGTAACGCATGCGGGCATAAGAACGGCGGAAAATGGTAGCTTTGTCGAGCGAACCAAAGAGGGTTCATCGATGTGGAAGTCGGGAAGGAAATTCCAAGCGATGCAAAGCCCAGTGGAAGGCTGTTGCAGCTCGCCAGCAGCGATTTGCTACTGGTTTGTGATCTCTCTGATAGCGTGGGGAGTCCTAAGCCTCATCGGAATTTATTGGCGTCCTCTTCATGCGCCGTCAGAGGCTGCGTGCCTTTTCGCCATGGCCATCGGCTGCCTCGCCAACTGGCTCAAAAATCGCTCCTATCACTGCGCTATTACTGGCCCACTGTTTCTGATCGCTGGCGTCGCTTTTTTCCTTGTAGGAGCGCAAGTGATCCACGTCAACACCTTTTTAGTTTGGCGATTCGTTTTCATCGGAGTCGGCGTCGCATTTTTGATGGAATCGCGCTATGCGAAACGTTCTGCATCGTAACTTTGACGATGCGCTTTCAAGAGTCAAAATCGAAGAAGAGTCTTGGAATCGAGCAAAAGGCAGTTGTCCGGTAGCCCGTGCTTACCAGGCATTACGGCAAGCCTTGCTATAGTTAGCCGATGGTTTCAGATAATCCTAAACGACCTAAACGGTTGGCACCCGCGTGGAAGGCGATAATTGAGATCGGTTTCATAGTCTTCCTGTTCTATTCCAACCTTCTGATGGGCGAGTTCACTCGTGCAAATGGCCAAGGAAAAAGCTTGGCTTTCGCCTTTGAAGATATTTTCTCGGCCGCTAATCTCGCCATTGCCATCATTTCCGGCCTGCTCGGCTACCTAGGTTTTGACTATCTTCGAAAGCGCCTTTGATTGTCAGGCGGGATTGTTGACCGCAAACCGCGGCAAATTCGCTCAATCATTATTCAGCGTGTTCTCGGCTCACAAAGACTGCTTTAACGTTCGCACTCAGCAGGTTGAGGAGCAGGGCTCCGGCGATTGCGACCCCGAGCCCACCTTCGACGACGCGCCTCGCGATCGAGAAAAGGATTCACCAAGTCTCCTGTCCCAGGCTGCGTAGGTCGGCGTCCGGGAAATAGACGGTGGATTGAGCCCGGAAGCGCCGCGCGTTGACCCGGATCAACGCCACAAGATGGCTGAACGCCTCGCGGAGCCAATGTCTGCCCGATAAATCAGGGTCTCAGCGTCAAGGAGCGACGAACCCGCCAATATTTGCGCAGAGCCGCATACTCCGGTTATGCGTGCTTATCGGGACTTAGCCTAACCAAATTCGACCCCACCGTGGTTCTTTAGGAGTGATTTTCGTACCCGTAGAACGCCCTTTGTGGGTTGCAATGTCGCGGAGTCGCTATGTAAACTGCGTAACTGCATTGCATTGCCCGGCGCCCGGTGCTAGATTACCCGCCGGCCCGAACACCAGAATCGAAATACAAGTCAAGTTTACGGAGGAACGATGAAGCTTATGAAGCTCACAATAAGCTTGTGTGCGGTCGCTTTCCTTGCCGTCGGGGCGCTTGCTCAAGATAAACCGGGTACGATCGCGGGTCTTGAATTCCAGACACCGAAGAACGGGATGGTGAAACAGTACGAAGATGGACGAAAAGCGAAAGTCGAATGGCACAAGCAGCAAAAAGATAAGGACGCGCTTCTTGTATCCGAAGTCCTCACCGGAGAAAACACTGGAAGCTATATAGTCGGGCGGTTCGGCATGCACTGGGCGGATATGGACAATCCATCTGTGACGGATGCCGCCGACTTGGAGCAATACAAAAAAGTGGTCGGACCTTACGTTGAGAAATTGACCACCGCATATTATGAGTTCCTGCCGAAGTGGAGCAATCCCTCTCCCGACATGAGTGCAAAATACATCGAAGTAGTTTCCTTCCACATCAGGTACGGTAAGGGTGACGATTTTCGCAGCGCCGTCGCGAAAGTCGTCGAAGCGAATCAGAAGCTGAAGGTGCCGTATCATTATTCATGGTATCGCCTTGCGAACGGCGGACCCGGCGGCACATACGTGCTCACCACCGATCACGCCAATTGGGCCTCGTTCGAGGATGATCCGGCAGTCAAGCCCCTGCGCGACAGGCTGCGCGAAGCATTCGGCGAGCAGGAAGCTATGTCCGTGATTGAACGTCTCAACGGCTCTATCGAGAGCACCTACAGCGATCTGATCCATCCTCGTCCTGATTTGAGCTACACACCGGCCAAGTAGCGTGTAGGGACCGGGCTGAAGGCGGAACGAGTCCGGGATTCCGCAAATTCTCCGCGCTAGCAGGCGCGTTGGGAAACACTTCGTGTGCGTTGTTTGTGAAAAGTAGATCGTGGGGACGAAGAGCCCAGCCTTTGCCATCGTGCGCCACGTCAACCAATTCCAATCCGAGCTAATCGCGCCGTAGCGAAGGGTGCTGGGCGCTTAGTGCACGTTGTAGAACTCGTTGGCGCGTTGCTCGCCGGCTGGGGTCTCCACGGTCAATACGGTGGTGAGGATTTTCCCCTTGGAGCCGCGCTTCATCACACGGGTTATTACCGCGAGACCGTTTGAAGACTGCTCTTTGATGGTCAACACCAAGCGGGTGCCGTCGATGTCGCCCCAAGAAACACTGGCGGTGGAATCGTCTCCGGAAGTGGAGGACTTTGCCTCCGTGCCCTCGATGGTTAGATCGAACACGTGATCCCGGGTGCCAGCGTTGTTTTCGGTCTTGATCTCGATATGGAGTTTGGGGTCGTGCTGCTCGATTGTGAGGGTCCTGCTCTTCGGTGCGGGGAATTCCTTGCTGAAGCGGCTCAGGAGGGGATCCAATTGCCAGGTCCCGCTGAAGTCGGGCTTGGTGCCGGCCGCAAGCGCAGCCCCGCCGATCGCCGCAAGAATACAGATGCCAAGTACAATCTTCATGGCTCTTCCTTTTAGAACGGAGACTGTGGTTGCCTACCTGGATCGATTGCCGACGTTCGATTGTATATCCTAGCATCTCTCGATAGGAGTGGCCTCAGGGGACACCCAAAACCGGCCATATAGGGTCGGCTGAAAACCGGCCATAAGAAAGCCCAGGACGTTGACTGCGAGAGGAGCCTTTGTAGGCTCCCTCGACATGAGCAACGTTTTGAGCGACGAGAAGAAACAGCAAGTCATCGCTTTAGGGAACCTCGGATGGTCCTTGCGGCGCATCGAGCAAGCCACGGGTGTGCGTCGGGAGACCGCGAGCGCCTATTTAAGAACAGCCGGAGTAGAGGTGTGTCTGCCTGGGTGGGGACGCCGAACGCCGGCAAAACCGGCCATACAGGTGACCCCCGACTTTATTGCGGCTTTTTCGCGAAAACCACCGGTTCCCAGTACCTGCGAGACTTACCGCGAGCGGATCGAGCAGGATCTGGCGCGTGGCCGCAATGGCAAGGCGATCTGGCAGGACCTGGTGTCGGAGAACGGATATAGCGGCAGCTATCAGGCCGTGAAACGCTTTATTCAAAAGCTCCGCGGACCGCGTCGCCCGAAACCCGCAGGGATCATTCCTGCGAATTTTTCCTCCGTAATGAAGACGTACGGGGAGACTGGAACAACGGCAACATCCTCCCAACGGATTTGACTGCCTAGTGCGGCACCAAGCATTCCACCGGGCGCTAGGGACAAATCACTTGTCAAACAGGAAGCGCGGAGGCTGCCGCCCCTCCCCCTAGGGTCCCGGTGTTTCGTCGAGTGGGTGTATGCTATATATGCCCATTTCACCGTACGGTGATATCAGGGAATTAAGTCAGCATGGGGGCTTGACCCTGTATTGTTCACCGTATATGCTTGTTTCACCATCCGGTGAAATGACTATGACGGGTGAACGAAATGCGAGAAACCGATCTAACCAAGAATGCGGAATCCACGTTCTCCGACTTCGTGCGGAGTTTGGGGGGCACGGTGCGACGGCTGGAGCAGCCGGCGATACCGGGCCCGGACATTGTCTTTACTGCGGAGATTCGCGGAAAAGCAATCACGATTATCGCCGAGTGCAAATCGCAGGGCGAGCCACGATATGTCCGGGAAGCTGCGGAACAGCTGCGAGAGTACCAACCGAACTATCCAGGCGCATACCCCATGGTGATGGCTCCGTTCATCACGGAAAGCACGGCGGAACTCTTGAATGCGAAGCGGGTGGGTTACTTCGATCTCGCCGGAAACGCCCTAATTGATTCGGGACCGATCTTCGTTCGTGTCTCAGGAAACACGCGTCGCAACCCGGTACAGCGGAAATTGAAGTCTCTGTTCCGCCCACGTAGCGCCCGGATTCTGCGGGTTCTGCTGTCCGATGCAGAGAAACGCCGGCACCTTCGGGATCTCGCCAAGGAAGCGAACGTGAGTATCGGGCTCGTTTCCAAGGTGAAGCAAAAACTGATCGAGCTTGAGTTCGCTGGTGAGAGTCGGGATGTCGGCATCGCGAAGCCGGGCGAGCTGTTGAACGAATGGGCGCGCAACTACTCCTATACGGACAACAAAATCGAGCGGTACTACTCCGCATTGAGTCCCGCCGAACTCGAGAAGCAGCTCGCGGATGCTGCGAAATCCCGGAAGTTTCGCTATGCGCTGACCATGTTTTCCGGTGCAAGCAAGGTGGCGCCGTTCGTGCGATACAATTTCGCCTCCTTCTACTACTCCGGTTCCGTGGATGAGCTGGCGGGAGAACTGCAGTTAAAGCCCGCACCCAGTGGTGCGAACGTATGGATTTTTACTCCCGTTGACGATGGGATTTACTACGGAGGCCAAACGGTCGCGGAGCTGGCGGTCGTGTCGAACGTGCAGCTGTATCTGGATCTGATCAATTTCAAAGGGCGAGGCGAGGAACAGGCGGCTGCGATTCGCAAGCAACTGTTGGGCTACTGACCATGGCGGAATATAAATCCAAGGAAGTGGACATTAGTTTTTCTCTGCTGCTGGAGCTGATGGATGCTCTGAAGGGCTACGGCTCCGATGTCGTCGTGATTGGTGGTTGGGCGCCGTACTTTCTTCTCAAGAGTTTTTCAGACGCGAACGACGAACACGTCGGTTCTCTGGATGCGGACATCGCGCTGAATTTCCGCGGGATACCCGAGGAAGCGTACGAAACGATCCTCGAAACAATCCATCGCCTTGGCTACGCGCAACGAAAAAACGCGGCGAGCAAGGCGATTCCAGCGAGTTTTGAGAAAACAGTGACGGTCGGAAGTGTTCCGTACGTAATGCAGGTGGATTTCCTCGCGGGCGAGTACGGGGGGAATGCCAAGTCGCATCGGCACCAGCGCGTGCAGGACATGCTTGCGCACAAGGCGCGCGGTGCCGATGTGGTGTTCGATCAATTTTATCCGGAGGATCTGAAGGGCCGCCTGCTGAACGGGGCGGAACTGACGGTGCGCGTCAACGTCGCCAATGAAGTTGCGGTGTTCACCATGAAGGGCATTTGTCTCGGTCAACGGACGAAGGCGAAGGATTACTACGATCTGTACATGCTGGCCAAGCATTTCAAGAAGGGGCCGGAGTCCCTGGCGGAGAGCTTGAAGCCGCACGAAGGGAATGGACTTGTGAAAGAGGCGATCGCGAACATCCGGCGCTACTTTTACGCGCCGAACGGGTTGGGCCCGACCCTGGTGGCGGACTTTCTCGGCGAGCACGATCCCGGAGCGCGCGAGATTCGTCGACGGGATGCTTTCGAGACCCTGGAGGCGGTCGTGGCACTTCTGCAACAATGAGCCTCAGCGCAAGGGAGCGCATAGTGCCCCACTAAGCTCTCTTCTCTGACAGGAAGCCAGGAAGCGGCCGCCGAGGCTGCCCTCTGTCTTGTTTTTTCCCTCCTGAAATAGAGGTGCCGCGCTGGCCTTGGTAGCGCCCATCAATCGCGGGAGTGATTCTTAACCCGGCTCGAGATTTCTTGCCCTTCGTCCGGAAACCTTGCGCTCAGACCGCGTGCTTCTCCCGTCAAGGATCTCCGCTGCGCTCCGATGAACGCCAACCCCGCGTCCTTGACGGCGCACACGGCTGAGCGCCAACCCGCCGCTAGGAAGGGCAATTGTTCTTCTTGGCAGCCGACTGCGCTGCCAAGGAGGGCAAGCAACAAGAACCTTTCTAGGAGGAACGAAAGAAATGAATTCCCACGAAATCGCAGAACTCACGACCAAGGCCATCAACGAATTGGCGGCAGTGCTCGAAGCCGGGTACAGTGAAGCACTGACGCAGTATCTCGCGGCCATCGGCCGCTTTCACAAATACTCACTCCACAATGTGATGCTCATTGTCCTGCAGAGACCCGCCGCGACACATGTCGCCGGATTTCACACCTGGCACAAACTCGGACGGTATGTGCGCAAGGGCGAAAAGGGCATCACCATCTTTGCGCCGATGCTACGAAGGCAAAATGCACCGGAAAACGGAACCGAGGAGAGTTCGGAAGAAGTGCTTCTTGGATATCGCACCTGCGGCGTGTTCGATGTTAGCCAGACCGAAGGCAAACCGTTACCCTCCATCGGACAAGTCCAAGGCGATGCCCGTCACTACGGGGAGAAGCTCTGCGCTTATGCGCTTTCTCTCGGCATCCGGCTCGAGTATTCGGAGGCGATTGCGCCCGCGCGTGGCATCTCGGAAGGCGGGAAGATTACTCTGCTGCCCGACCTGTCCTCCGCCGAGCACGCCGCTGTGCTCGCCCACGAGTTGGCCCACGAATTTCTGCATCACCAGCCTCGCCGAGCGACCACCACAAAGACGGTCCGCGAGACCGAAGCTGAAGCGGTGGCCTATATCGTGTGCCAGGCCATCGGACTCGAAGCGGGTACTGCCGCCGCCGACTATATCCAGTTACATCGCGGAGATGCCAAGCTGCTGCTCGAAAGTCTCAACAACATTCGTCTGGCGGCGGGCAGGATTCTCGACGGGATTCTACAAAACCAAAGCCTGCATGAAGTGCGGGCAGCCTAGAATTCGCGGCCCGGCGGAACTCTTATTTCTTCGGCGGGTTCCGCCGAATGGCCTCTTCCAGCAACGCCTGACTCTCTTCTCCAATACGCATGGCAATGCCGGTGACGCGCCCCACCACCTCGACTTCACTCGGATAGCGAAACGTTCGAGTCGGCTCGCCCGAGTCCGGGTGCGGAATCAGCGTGAGCACCCCTTCTTCGATCTGGTCAAACTTCCCGGGCCGCTAAATGCCGGTAGTGGACAAGAGCAAACAGAACACGCCGCACTTCACCAGCGAGGTCACCGCTGGGATTCTCAAGTCTTCCAAAGGGTACAAACAGATGTTCTGTGCCCTCCTTGGTGGAACGGGACTCCGCGCCGGAGAAGCAATCGGGCTTGAAATTGACAAGCACATCTCAAAGGACTTCAGAACCCTCTACATTCGCCAGAAAGTCCGGAGAACGAAGTTGGAACTGTTTCTCAAGACAGATGCCGGACGTAGAGACGTTGATCTCTGCCCCAAGCTGGCGACACTGCTCAAAGCGTATGTCGGAGACCGCTCTTCCGGCTTTCTCTTTCAGAACCGGAAGGGGAGTTTTCTCTCTCAGACAAATCTCTTGAGGCGTGGATTGCATCCCGCCTTGGAGAAATTGAAGCAGCCCAAAGCAGGCTTTCATGCCTTCCGCCGCTACCGTCTTACCTGGCTCAGAAAAAATCGCGTCCATGCTGACTTGGAACGATTTTGGATGGGACATGAAAATGAGACCGTCGGAGACGGCTACAGCAAGATGAAAGAGGATGTCGCATTCCGTTTGGAACAAGCGGCAAAGGTGGGCTTGGGTTTTGCACTTCCGCCCAAAACCACCGATGTTGCACGTATTGCACGTAAAAACGAAGCAAAACCTGAAGTCGAAAACGCAGCGTAACTTGTTGAATCGAGAGGGGAAATAATGGTCGGGGCGAAAGGATTTGAACCTTCGACCTCCTGGTCCCGAACCAGGCGCGCTAGCCAGGCTGCGCTACGCCCCGACATACACGCTCTGCCGTAATTTTCGGCTCCGAGCGCCACGGACAGCTTATCACAGCCCGTGCGTCGCATTCACGCACCAAAAAGCGGTTTTGCGCCGGAGATCGCTCCGTTAGGCCTCCACGACCGCTCTCGATTCGAGGGTGCCGCACCCTTAGGGTTTGCCTTTCCAAAACGTGCAGGTTTAGATTCAGCCTCAGAGCCGCCACTACAGAAAGAGAAATTCTTGTCGCCCAATCCCATCTAGCTTAACTACCGTTATCCGCCTGGCCCCGAGCGAACCGTCTGCAAGAACCGAAAAGGAGCCCCAGCCAAACCGCTAATACGTTCCGCATGCACGAATTCGTTGCTTTCCAACTTTCAACCGCTACGTTCTCTTCAAATTGGCATAGGGGGACGGTTGTCACGCTTCCTCCAGACCCCACCTCACGGTGACGCCCTTGCGCTTCGCTACCCTTCACCTCCATCAGGTTGGGGCGGGACTTCCACCCGCTAGCTGCCGAACATGCACGGCGTACAAAAAAAACCAATTCTTGCGTCAAACCGTTTGCTAGAACTCGTAGCGCAATGCGAACTGCATCGTCCTCGGGTTCGTTATCAGACCGGTGTAGTTACCAAACGTGCTGGAGGTATCCAGGAATAGCGAACCCGTTTGGATGTTGAAGCGATTTGAGTTCGTGACGTTGAAGACCTCCCAGCGGAACTGCAAGCTGTGTTTGTCGCTCCAAGGCATGAGCCATCGCTTTGACAAACCTAGGTCCACGCTGAAATAGCCGTCGCCACGAATAGAATTGCGCGAACCCGACAGGCCCGGAAAGGGGTTGTCGAACGAGCTTATCGCAGCCGTCCCGTTGCTGAACACACTGACCGCCCCCGTAGCGGCATCCTTGAACCGGCCCGTTTGCACCGGACCCGTTATCAACGCTTGGCCTCCGAGTTCCCAGTTCGTCGGCCACTGGGCTCCGTTGGACACGTTGACCGGGAATCCGCTGGTTAACCGGAACAAGCCGGAGAGCTGCCAGCCACCGATTACGGCGTTGACGAATCCGTTGGCGTCCGGCGCGAAGGTACGGCCCCTTCCGAATGGCAAGTCCACCACCCAGTTGGAGTTGAACTGATGCGTGGCGTCAAAGTCGGATACGCCTCGCAGTTGGTATGGGCTCCACGCGTTTATGATTTGTCCGCCAAGACCGCTGTGCAATCCAACGCGTTCGGCGTCCGACGAAAGGTCAATCGACTTCGAGAACGTATAGTTGAAGTCGAACTGCACGCCGTGCCTCGAAGGATGTCGCAGAGTAACCTCCATCGCGTTGTAATTGGCAAATCCCATGGAGCGCCAAGCGTAAAGCGACGAGAACTGCGGATTGAAAAACGTGTTCGCATGGCCTAAAGGCAGATAGCCAGGCCCGCCATTAGCATCACTGATGCCGAAAGTATCGAAGGCTTGCAGAGGCGTCGTCTCGTTCTTGCTGCCGGGGCAGAACAAATCGAACGCCGCCACGACAGGAATCGTGGTTGATGTGGGCGGCGTGGCGCTGTTAAAACATCCGCCCGACAGCCCGTTCGGCCCTATCCCATAAGCGCTACCGGGGGCTGCCGCCGGAATAATGTCCGCCCAAAACTTGGCCACAGCGGGGCTAACCATGCTCGGAGTAAATGTTTCGTCGGTTACACCGGCGCGATAGACCTTGGCTAACGCCGTCACCGCCGAAAAGTAGTCCAGGCCCGAAGCCTTGTCGTGAATATCAAGAGGCATCGCCACATCATCAGGCGTTAAAAGCCTGCGCGACAGCCGACCAACGTAGGCTACCTCCATCTGGAAACCTCCATGGAGTTCGCGGCTGTATGACAGGTCGAATGTGTACGAATAGGGTGTCTTGATATTCTGATCGAGGCCCGAAGTGATGGCCTCAATGTTCGGGTAGGTGACCGGGAATCCCGCCGGAGGCGCCGCTTGGTAAATCGTCGCTCCGGTATTGTCCGTTGTCGGTATCGTATTGAGGCCCGTGATTCTAGGTGACGTGGCCGCACTCTGCGAGCTGGCAGGATTTGGCAACGTGGTTGAAAGCCCGAAGGCTCCTCCAGAGCTGTCGAAATTGTTTACCAGACTTTCGCCGGCGCGGTCGTAGACGATGCTTGCGCCGCCTCGAATCGAGCTTTTGCCCTCGCCAAACAATGCATTTAACAACCCACCGGCTGGTCTCGGTGACCACGCAAACGCAAAGCGCGGCGCCAGATTCTTGTAGTCCCAGCTGTAGTAGCCCGGTTTTCCTCCATTCGCTGGCCCACCCAATTGAAAACTGACTGAAGGATCAGCGTAGGCACCAATTCCATTCACTTGGTCCTGCGCCCGCAGATTGAACCATTGCGATAAATTGATCGAAGGCACCACCTCGAGACCATTGGTTTCCCAAGGCGGTGAAAACAGCGAATACCGCAACCCTAACGTCAGCGTCAAAGTCGGCTTCACCTTCCATGCATCCTGAATGTAGAATTCGTAGGAGTCTTCCGCATATCTGCGCACTACCGGTGCTCCCTGCGCCAGCGGCTTTCCAGTCTTATCAAAATTGTACTGAGCATCCACTTCGGTAACCATGCCCAGCAATGCCAGCATCGGGTAATCGTAGGAGTTAGCGAAACCCGGATCCACCGCCGGATATGTCCCGCCTACCGCGTTGGTCGGACTCGATGGATCGAACGGGGAACCAGGCTTTACTGCCAGCCCTGCAGTGTCCAACCACGAAGCGTTTGTTGACGCCCCGCTAAACGAGTTTAAAGAATTGGAATTAGGACTTCGCAAGAACGAAATGGCCGTGCCGAATTGCCAATTGTGCTTACCATGGTTCCACGAGACATCATCGAAGAAACTATTCACCGGGCGTTGGAATGTCTTGGTATATGTGACCGCGCCAGTTTGATCATTTAACCCGCGGAATGTCACCACCGCCTGATTCGTGTTCCCGATGTCTCCAACGCTCTGGCGGACATAGCCGTACCGGAAACTGTTAATAAGATTCGAGGTAATTACGCTCGTGAAATTTGCGATGATGCCTTTGCTATAGTTCACGAAGGAGTTTGAGGGTGCTTCTCCCGGAAGAAACGGGCCTTGCGGATTTGCTTCATTCCGCAGCGCGCCACTGACGGAAATGCGCTGCTTGCCGTCACGCGTCAGGTTGTAATCCATCTTCGCAATGTAAACGTTTTGTTTATCTTGAATGGGGGCGCGCCACGTAAATCCCTGGTAGTTGACGCCATCTCCGGTCGTGAAGTTATTGGGATTCGGGAAGGAATTCAGGTATTTCAACATGACCGCGCTCGGCCCAATACTCAGAGGGTCCAAGCCAGCGATTTGCGAAGCGTTCAGCGCGAAATTTCCCGGAGCAACCGTGTAACTGGCGCCCGAGAGTCCCGTCACTGTAGTCCCTGGGCAAGTGGCGGTTCCGCCCGCGCAGGTGTATTGAATAATTCCGTCGCGCATCGCCAGGCTCGGTACTTGTTGGGTTTCCGAGGTTTCTTCAACGCGTCGCGTTCCTTCATAATTTACGAAGAAAAAGAGACGATCCTTTTTAATTGGCCCTCCCACAGATGCTCCGAAGACGTTTCGAATCAGTTTTGGAGCCTTGTTTGGGTCTCCAGCGTTCAGCTCGCCTTGCTTGACGAACCAATCATTCGCGCTCGTGTAGGTATTCCGGTTGTATTCGTACGCGGAGCCGTGGAAGCTATCCGTCCCACTTTTGGTCACCAGCGCCACCTGCGCGCCGGATGAGCCGCCTTGATCCGCGTCATAGTTCGTCGTGGTCACGCGGAACTCTTGTACCGAATCCAGGGTCACTGGCAATACCGATTGGAAAGCAAATCCCCCCTGTTCGTTCACGGGAATCCCGTCCACCGTGATGTTGCTTTGATCACTTCGCGCCCCGTTAACAGCGCCGCTGCGGCTGTCAACCTTTTGGTCGATATCGGAGCGATTCCCCGTGTACACCACACCGGGCTGCAAGGTGAGCAAATCGGGAACGTTCCGTCCATCGAGCGGCAGTTCCTTCACCTGATTTTCATTGAAAGCGATTCCCAGCGAGGCATCCGTCGTGTTCAGTGTTTGCGCCTGCACAGAAACCTCGACGGTCTGCGTTGCGGTGCCGATCTCCAGCGAGACGTTAACCGTCGAGGGATTATTCACCAGCAACTGGAGGTTCCGCTGTTCAAACTTGCGAAAACCTGTCACCTGCACCGTCAGCACATACGTCCCCGGCGCCAGCGACACGAACTCGTATTCACCTCCCGCGCCAGTCTGTGTTGCGCGGTGCAACCCTTGCTCTGGATTGTCCAAAGTCACGTCGGCGCCCACAACAGCAGCGCCACTCTTGTCCGTAACCACTCCGTGTACTGACGTCGTACCCGTCTGCGCCCAAACAACGCTGACCCCCAAAAGGCAAATCGCCAACCCCACCGCAAAATTCAAAATAAAATGCCGCTTCATAGACGACCCCTCCATAGACCGCTCCTTTCGCGCACCATTTCGACGGTGTTGTGCAACACTAGGGGGGAGTGCTCCGGACGGGGCACTTTCAAGTCGCGGAAAACGTTGTCTCCGCAACGCCAGACGTTCGCTCTGACTCCGGGCAACCTTAACCCACCACTCGACTCACATACCTTTGAGATACCTTCTAAGTCAGAATGGCAGGTTATGTCAAGACATGTATTTTGATACGGCCGAACCAAATTACCGATGGGGGAGCGAGAATCGGTTGCCAAATTGGCCTGGAAGCTACAATCGCTACAACAGATTCCTGTATCGCGTCTATTCTGGAGCGTTGGGCCGCGCGGGTACTGGGACTACCGTCTTCAAGGCGCACGCAAACACTCATTTTCCAAAAAATCATAAAAAGTTCTAGATTCTAGATAGGAGTTCGCAACGTGCACGTCGTCCCTCTTCCTATAAGTCGCTGGTTTTTAGACTTTCCCCAAGTACAAAAGCTTCGCCTCGGTAATCGCCGAAATCTCTCGGATCGGTCCCAAAATGGATCCCGAAACATTGCCATCCAGTCGCACCAGCGACACGGCCTCAGCCCCACGCGCTTCTTCGCGCCGCCCCAGCGCAAAAGTCGCAATGTTTACCCCGAGCTTACCCAACGTCGAGCCCACCTGCCCGATCACTCCGGGTTCATCCCGGTTGCGTAGATACAGAATCGTCCCCTCAAGCTGCGCCTCCACTGGTATCCCGCCAATCTGCAAAACCCGTGGCGTCCCGTCATGCAATACCGTCCCCTCAACCGCGAACTCCGTCGCCGTGCCGGCACTCCCTTTCGCGGGCAGCGCGGACACCTCCAGAGTGTTAGGGAATCCGTGTTCGCGCCGCCGCGTCTCTTCCTCTACCGTTAGCCCCCGCGCCGCCGCCACCTGCGGCGCATTCACCACGTTCACCTTTTCGTCGAGTACGGCGTTCAGCAGTCCGGCGAGAACCGCGCTGCGCAGCAGATGCGTTCCCACCTCCGCCACCTCGCCCGCATACCGGATCCGAATGCGCGCCGGCCTGGACGCTGCGGCTTGCGCCACCATCGAGCCCAACCGCTCCGCCAGCGCCAGATACGGCCGCCCGCGCCGATATTGATCCGGTGACAACGCCGGCAGGTTCACCGCATTGCGAATGACCCCATCGGCCAGATAATCGCGCACCTGCACGGCAACCTGCGTCCCGACTTCCTCCTGTGCTTCCGTTGTCGATCCGGCTATGTGCGGCGTAGCGATGACGTTCGGCAATCCCACCAGCGTCGTATTCTTGGTCGGCTCCTCGACAAACACGTCCAGTGCTGCCCCGGCCAGTTGTCCACTCTTCAGCGCCTCGGCCAGCGCTGCTTCATCGATCAATTCTCCGCGCGCCGCGTTGATCAGCCGCGCCCCCTTTTTCATCTGCGCCAGCGTCGTGGCATTGATCAAATTCTGCGTGGCGGGACTCACCGCCGTATGCAGCGAAACGAAATCGCTCTCCGCCAGCAATCTCTCGAGAGGTACCAGCTCAACCTGCAACTCGCGCGCCGCCGCCTCGCTGATATACGGATCGTACCCAAGCACGCGCATGTCGAACGCTTCCGCCCGCACCGCGACTTCGCTCCCAATTCGCCCCAGCCCGATCAGCCCCAAAGTCTTTCCGCGCACCTCGGTTCCCGCCGCGCTGCCCTTCTCCCACTTCCCTTCGTGCATGCCCTTGTCCAGCCGCGGCACTTGCCGCGCCAGCGCCAGCATCAGCGCAAATGTGTGTTCCGCCACGCTAACGGCGTTCCCACCCGGCGTGCTCATCACCAGCACGCCCCGCCGCGTGGCTTCATCCAAGTCAATGTTGTCGACGCCGACGCCCGCCCTCCCCACAACGCGCAACCGTGGCGCCTTCTCCATCAACTCCGGAGTGACCTTGGTCGCGCTGCGCACGATCAGCGCCTCGGCATCCGCGATCTCTCGGGTCAGCGTGTCCTTCGTGGTCAACACCACGTTCCACCCGGCCTGCTCCTTCAGCAGCGCCACCCCGCGCTCACTAATCTTGTCTGCAACAATGACTTTCATCCGCCCTCATCCGTCGTTGGTTTGTACTGCCCTCGCCCAAGGCGACAAAGTCGCAAAACTCAAGAGAACAACGGTAGCGACACCCTCGCTTCAAGTCAAATCTGCAAACTCTCCGTCCTTCGCTCTTCTCCGCACACCTGGAGCGAACCGGAGCGTCTCCGCGTTATTCTTTTCCGCCATTCTTTCTCCCGAACTTTCTCTCCCTCCTCTCCCCTCTGCTATATTCATTGCACGAGGATCAGATGACGCTCTCAGAAAAAATCCAAAAAGATCTTACCGGCGCCATGCGCGCGAAGGACGAACTCCGCCTGAGTGTCCTCCGCGGCATCAAGTCCGCGATCCAATACAAGGAAACGGAAAAAATTCGCGCCCTGGACGAAACCGAGTCCATCCAGTTGCTGCAAACGCTCGTCAAGCAACGCAAGGAGTCTATCGACCAATTCACAAAGGGTAACCGCTCTGATCTCGTCGACAAGGAAACCAAAGAACTCGCCATTATCGAAGCCTATCTCCCCGCCGGCGCCAGCGAAGCCGAGATGGACGCCGCCATAGCCAAAGCCATCGCCGAAACCTCCGCTAGCTCCATGAAGCAAATGGGCGCCGTCGTCAAAGCCGCCAAAGCCGCGCTGGAAGGAAAGACCGTCGATGGCAAGGCCCTCAGCGATCGTGTCCGCGCCCGCCTCTCCTGAGACCTTTAGTTGAATCGTGCCAACCTCTCGATTGCAGTCCGACCGACGCGCATAAATCCTCCAGTGCCGAGGATATTCCGGCACCCTAGCCGCTAACGCGCCAGCCAAAAGCGTAGGTGAAGCTACAGTAGTAGCCTGAGTGTGCCGCTCGTCTTCCTTTCCTTAGGGTGGTGTTCTCCACCCTGCCTCGAAAGGACGGCGATGCGCGAGGTCACCAGCTCGAGCGGACAATCTAGTGTTGTTTGGTGAAATGTTGGAGGTCGCATCGGAATATATCGAACGGTGCGAAGAATTGCTGGGACACGAAGAAGTTTTTATGGTCGAGCTTGCGCATAACCAGCTTTACTTCCTAAGACAGCGTTTGACCCATTTGGAACACAGGCTACGCGACCTGGAAGTGCAATTGCGCCCACAGGCACAACCTTCACCAAAGAAGTGACCACGAAACCAATGCGAAAGCGGATCCACAGGCGAAGTCACTCCCGCCTGGGGACACGCGTCTTGATAGCCACGGGGAAGCCGTCGCCGGCCCGCTCAATGGTTACCTGGTCTGGAGGAACTCGGAAGGTTTGCCCTCCCCGAACAACGGTGAGCGTAACGGTTTCGCCTGGTTTGGGACAGGCAGAGGTTTCGGCAGTCCCCTTCGAATCCACGGACGCCTCCGCCGAAGACTGCGACGAACAAGGATCGAGCTTCAGTTCGCCTGAATAATCTGGCGGAACCTTGACAACGATCTCACGCGGCGCTTGCTTTGCGGCGCAGGAAAACAACGAGAACGTAGCAAAGAGGGTCGCAAGCAAAAGGGTAGTGAGGCCATCCAACTTTGGGATCATAATTTAACGTAAGCCCCTGATCGAACATACCTTTGCGGAATGACTACCTGGGATCGCCGAATTGGCCCATTTTACCGGCGCGCCGTCGGAAATTAGAAAGCCATGCTATACACCTCACCATCACGAACTCTCTTTAGCGGTTTGGGGGAAACACCGTAGAAGAATCGGCGCTCAATGCATCCCGGCGGGTCTCAAGACCGCGGTGTTGCGTTCGTCCGACGCAATGATGCGGTAAAGCATCTTCAGATCGTCTACTTTGTTCAGCGGCACGCTCGGATCCTTCACTTCAAACGTGCGCGTGTAGCGCAGCACGTTGCCGCTAACCTCCGCTTTACTGTGATAGCTGGCAAAACTGTACTCGGCGCTCACCGGCTGCGGAAGATCGTCCACTTCGTATCCCGCAGGCATGGTGATCTCGAAGGTATCGGTGTCCTGCGACGGGCCGTCAAAAACCACCGGGTATTGTCTGGGTTCCTTGGTTTCCAGCAGATCGCTCGACTTGTTCCCAACTACGCGCGGACGCACCAACAGCAATCCACCCGCGGACCTGGCGTAATTGTCCGCCACCAGCGAATAGTTGAAGACGAACGGTAGCTCGGTCTGCTCTAGATTCGATATCGATGCGCTCGTTAGCCGGTAGGTCGCGAGCGAGCGACCCAGCAACACCTCGATCGGCTTGATCTTGTCGGCTTCCTTGCTGGCTGATTTCAGGGCGTATCGCTGGTGCGCGGCGGAATCGCCGAGGCGAATTTCCTTCACGTCGCCCGTCAGGGTTCCCGCAGGCGTGAGCGTGAGCTTTGCGAGGCGTCGAACTCCATTCATCGCCGACGGCAACTGCGGCAGCTCCGTGAGTTCGCCACCGTCCGGTGTAACCAGCAGCGCGTAGTTAGCCTGCAGCGCGCCCCGCAGTTGGCCAAAGGGTGTGAGTTCGTCGGTCGGATCGAAAAACAAGAGACGCCCGAGCTTGGGATGCTGCATCACCGCCACCAGTGACGCGTCGACTAACCCATCGGGAAGTTTGATCGCCAGGATCACGTGATCGAATCCGCCCATGTGCGCCGGCATTTCCGGCGTGATGGCGCCGCGCTCGGTATTGATCACCACGTAGTAGGAATCCACTCCGACGCCTTTCAGCATCGAGCTCATCAGCGTGGCCTTATCCTTACAATCGCCGTACCGGTGCGCAAATACCTCCACCGCGGAATGCGGCTGATACCCGCCGATTCCCAGCTCGATACCCACGTAGCGAATGTCGTGTTGCAGAAAGCGCGCCAGGGCCTGCATTTTTGCAAGCGTCGCCAGCGACGAGGCTGTCAGCGCCACTGTTTTCTGGTTGATGTCAGCGGAAGCGTCGCGCCGACCACGGGTCAGGTCGTTGTACCACAACCCCATGTCGCCCCAGCTCGCGAAAAACTTCCCGGTTCCGCCGGGAGGAACGAACGACACGATCATTTGTCCTTCAATACCCCGGTGCGGGGGCATCGCGTTTTCATCCCGGATTCCCGGCACCGCGCTAACCACCCACTGCCACTGATTGTTTCCAGTTGGAGCGGGTGCCACCTCGGGGTGATTCAGCCAAGACGCTTTGTACTCCCAGCCGGCCGGAAGCTGCAGCGCGTAATGCTCTTCCCGTGCCGGGAGCGCATCCTGGAAATACCAGATGCTTTGCAGGACAAACGGATGGTTCTCTTGTTCGTACTCGTAGCCAATGATGTTTCCCGGATCGGGGGCGGGGATGTGCAGCAGTTTGGCGCGGACGTCGATGACCAGTTCGCTGCCTTGCACCGCGGGCAGCGCCACTTCGGCACTGTCTTTATCCTTCACCTCGTAATCTTTTCCCAGCGCGGGAATACACCAAGCATGTAACGAGGTAATCTTGGTCATCGAATCGAACGGAATCGCCACCGTGCCCAACTCCCGGCCGCCGGGTCGCAGGATCTTGTAGGCGACCCTAACCTGCGTCTTGATCCTGTCCGCCGATTGAACGGTCACCGTCTTTTCGGAATACAACTTCACGGCGTCCGTTTTCTCGTCGTGCGCCGGCAAGGGAACGTTGACTAATGCATGCATCCACGCGGGCGCATCACCGTTTGCCCTGGCACGCGGCGCTCCGAAAATCAATACGCATACCATCGCAAAAAGCAACACCGAGCCCAAACTTGCAGGGGCGCAGCATTGCTGTGCCCCGTCCGGGCAAGGCGCCACAAAAGTTCCGCTCTTACTTGCTCGCTGCGGCCGCGCCTGGCTGTACGATGATCTGTTCTTCATCTCCGGTCCTCACCGTTTGGAAGAATGCTCGCAACGTCGGATAAAGCTTCTGCTCGATCATCAGCAGGTCGCATCGCAACAGCCGCGTCAGGTGCAGCGTCCCTTTGTCGTTCTCCACTTTTAGGTCGTAAGCGACCGCTTTCGCGTCCTGGTTCAGCTCCTTTGGAACGCTGCTGACGTTCCAGCCCAAGGGAAGGTCGATCGTCACGTCGTCGTGTTTTTCAAATGGGAATTGAAAGTAGATCGGGTGTACGCGGTTGGCATGCTCGAAAAGCTGCTTTTCCGTGGCGCTGAATAGTCCCACCGGCAGCAGTGCGCGGTGTCCTGCGGCCGACGCCCAACCCGGGACCTTCAGATCGTAGACGGCCACCAGTGGCCTACCTGCGTTGCTCCACTCGGGCTTGTTGGTCAGGTCCGCTTCGACGCCGACGGGGATGTATTCGCGCAGCTGGTCCTCAAGATACTTTTTCCGCGCAGCTTCGTCTTCGTTGCGTTCTTCCACCCGCCGCGACATGGCTTCCAGCCCCGAAAAGGTCACCGTCACCTTCCCGGCCAGCGTACCGTCGTCCAACAGTTTCATTTCCGCCTTGCGGTCGATTTGTGACTGCAAGCTTCCCGGCAGTGTGGTGGTGACCCAGCTGCCTCCCTCCTTGTCCAACTTCAACCCGGTAACCGCGGTCTCGCCCCAGGGCAAAAGGCCGAACGGCACGTATGCCGTGCCCGGGTCGCAGTAAACCTCTTTCCCATTTAGCTTCAGCAGCGCCACGTTGGTGTTCAACTGGTTCGAACGCATCAGCTTAGGGTTAAAAAAGTATTCGCTCCGACTAGACACCCATACTGGATAGGCTTCGATTCCCGTGGCCCGCACCAGCGCCAGGTATGTCCAGGTAATATCGCGGCCGTTGCCGTACCCCAATTTCAACAACTCCTCCGCGTTGCCGCCTTCTTTGGCCTTTGCGCGTTTCTGCTCTTGATCGGTCTTCTCCACTTCGTAGGACGTATTCCGCAACTGTTGTACGCGGGCGTAAATTTTCTGCGCTTTCACTTCGGGCGAGTCGCTGGGCGATACGATCTGTGCCACCGCTTGTTCCATGGATTTCGATTTGCCCAGGAAACTCTCCACCTGTCCATTCAGCTTCTTGCCGCGCTGCCTCCAGAACTTGGCAGGGTCCTGCTCCAGATCGCCCTCGCTGTATTCGAAGTCCACGCGGAACTTCAGCTCATTTTCCGGTGGCATGAAATCTTCGACCTGGAAGGCGGGGATGTTTTGCGACTCCATCCTTACGATCGTCGTGGAGGGTTCCTGTTTGGGCGCGTTGGTACCCTGCGGCAAGCCCACCGGCCAACTCCAGCGCAATGCGAAGTCCCGGTTTGGTTTCAGTGAGAATTTCGCTCGCCGTGTGAATAACTCGTTGCTCAGAATCCAGTGCGAGTCGTAAACGTAGTTTTCCGCCATATCGTACGCATAGCGGTACTCCACGATGCTGCCCACCTGCACGTCCGGTAGCGTAAACGTCTTCGCCTGGTACTTGACGCCACGAGCCTTGACGATCATCTTGTCGTACGCTTTGCCGTCGAAATTCGCCACGCTACCGTCCGGCCGGACCGTTCGACCCCGAATGGCGATCACATTCCCTTGATCGTGGAAAAAAGGAATCTCCACGTCGGCATACTTTCGACCCTCTTCGGTCAGGATCTTGATGCGCACGTAGTTCTGTTCGTTCCCGGTTTTCGCGTTATCGTCCCGGTCTACCTGCCGGTACAAAATGACCGCCGGCGCTCCCGGCGCCTCTGGAAGGCTGGTCATTTTCAACTCCTCGGGAGAGATCGGTTGCCACTCATCGGCATCGGCACCGCTGATCCCATACACCGCAGCGCAAATGGCGATCGCGAAACCCAGCACAAACCAGCGTCGCACGGCATCGCTGCGAGGAAAGCCGGCGGACGTATTCACCCGAAGTTTCAAAGGGTGCACCTCGCTCCCCGAAGGGTTTGTACCGAGCGTCGAAGAGCTGCTGATCGGCAAATGCACCACGGGAACCTCCTGGAAATTCCAACCGGACACACAAACGTCAAAAATGTGGGTATTCGCAAACGAAGAGGCGCGATTTTAGCGCGAGCGCCGCGCGAGCCGCCCCATACCGTACCGAAGGCGCACGGCATCCAGCCGCAGGCAGGCAATGGCAAACCCGCCAGCAACCAACGGCGGCGCGAGGGCTGGACTCGTACCATAAGTGGTGTTGTCTACCTGTGTCAGTATTGCGCGAGAAACTATCGCGCGGGGACGCCGGTGTCAAGAGAACCAGGGTTCTAGCCGGTTCAGAACCCCTCCCTTCATCGCTTGCCTACCTACTTCTCTAGCGTGTAATAAATGACGTAAAACCAGCTGAGGATTCCATGACCGATCATCCACAAAATCGAATGGTTCACGTTCCACGACAAAGTGATCGCCATCATGCTTCCGAAGCCCCACAACCCCACACCCGCCGACCGCCCGCCTCCATTGCTCATCGCCTACCTCCTGCTTGACCAAGACCAAATCCAACGGTCATTGATTCAGTCACGCATTCTAAGCCGATTCACGCGTAGTTGTTCCTGCGCCACGGTCCACAAGGGGCCGCTCCAATGTTGCTCCCCGGTGTCTCTCCCCGTGCTCTGCAATCTCTCGGCCCCCTTTTAAGAATCAACAGGTTGCGAATTGCTTTTCCCGCAAACCCTTTACAATCACATCCATGCGAACGCACCGGGGGCAACCCCCTCAAAGCGAATCTCAGGCGAAACTTTCTCCATTTTTTTCCTCGCCCTATCACTCAAATTCCCAAATCGTAACTCGATCCTCTAACCTCTCTCCTCTGCTTTACGGCATAATCCCTCGCGCACACGGTTCCGTCATCAGAGGCCGCGGCCACTTGAAATTTGTAGGGTCGCACCATTTGCGCTTGGGGAGGATTCAGTGAGCGATCGTCCATGGAGTTCCACCGCGCCTCCGGGCGAATTTCGCACCTACGTTTCGGCGGAGGAGACGCTGAAAGAATTTACGGTCCGCGCCGTCATTCTCGGCGCGCTCTTCGGCTTGCTCTTTGGCGCCGTCACCGTCTACGTCGGATTGCGCGCGGGCCTCACTGTTTCCGCGTCCATCCCCATCTCGGTGTTGTCTATCAGCATCTTGCGTGCTTTTGGCCGCTCGACGATTCTCGAAAACAACATCGTGCAAACCACCGGTTCCGCTGGCGAATCCCTGGCTGCCGGCGTGATGTTCACCATTCCGGCGCTGATCTTTCTCGGTTTCGGCGCGGAATTTACCTTCTGGCGAATTTTTCCGCTCGCGCTCCTGGGCGGATGGCTTGGCGTGCTTTTCATGGTGCCGCTGCGCCGCCAGCTCATCGTCAAGGAACATGGCAACCTCACCTTTCCAGAAGGCACCGCTTGCGCCGACGTGCTGGTCGCGGGCGAACGCGGCGGATCCTTCGCGGGCCGCGTGTTCTGGGGATTGGGACTCGGCGGCGTCTATACCTTTCTCATGAACACGGTGCAAGCGTGGACCTCGCAACCCGAGAGCCGGCCAAGCTGGTTTCCCGGCGCTTCGTTCCGCGCCGCGGTCACTTCGGAATATCTCGGCGTAGGCTACATCATCGGTCCGCGCGTCGCTGGCCTTCTCTTCGCCGGAGGCATCATCTCCTGGCTGGTCATCATGCCGGCCATCAGCTTTTATGGACAGCTAGCCGGCAACACACCGCTCTATCCCTCCACGATTCCTATTCCGCAAATGACGCCGGACCAGATCTGGGGCTCCTACATTCGGCCGATGGGCGCGGGCGCCGTCGCTGCCGCGGGGTTAATCACACTACTGCGCACGCTGCCCACCATTATTTCCGCTCTTCGCGCGGGACTGAAAGATGTGCGCACCGAAGGCGCCGGCCAATCCACCGCGGCGAATCGCATCGATCGCGATGTGCCTATGCGCGTCGTGGTCCTCGGCACTCTCGTAATCGTGGTCATGATGTGGATTCTTCTCACCTTCCATCCCATAAAAGGTGCACAGACCAGCTGGTGGCAGAATTTATTTGCTGGCGTATTCGTCGTGGTGTTCGGATTTCTGTTCGTCACCGTCGCTGGACGTATCAGTGGCCTGCTCGGCAATTCCTCGAATCCGATCAGCGGCATGAGCATTGCCACACTGATGGCCACCTGCGCGATCTTCTTCGTGGCAGGCTGGACCGCACCTAATTACCAGGTACTTGCGTTGATGATTGGCGGCGTAGTTTGCATCGCCGCAGCCATCGCCGGCGCTACGTCGCAGGATTTGAAAACCGGCTATCTCGTTGGCGCAACCCCGTTTTGGCAGCAGATGGGACTTCTGATCGGCGTAACCGTTTCGACCCTCGCGATCGGTACCACCCTCAACCTGATGAACAAAGGCCTGGAGAAATATCTGCCGACCGAGATCCCCGTAAATATCCAGAGCTTGCCATCGGGCGTCAAAGTCGAGCGCGATACGTTCTCCTATCACGGCAACAACTACGTGCTCATCAATTCCCTGGGTTCCCATGAAATTCCGGACGGTGAATATCTCTACGACGCCGGCACGAAACAAATCCGGTTCCAGTGGGCACAGGGTATCGGCAGCGACAAAGCGCCGGCCCCGCAAGCGCGCCTCATGGCCACAGTCATCAGCGGCATTCTGAATCAACGCTTGCCCTGGCGACTTGTCTTGATGGGGGTTGCGCTGGTGATCGCCATCGAAATTCTGGGCGTGCGTTCCCTCGCATTCGCCACCGGCTCGTATCTTCCCCTCGGCACCACCGCCGCCATGTTCGCCGGAGCCCTCGTACGCATGGCCGTCGAATCCACCACCAGGAAAAAAGACGAAAGCGAGGCTAGTCCCGGCGCTCTGTTCTCGAGCGGACTGATCGCCGCTGGCGGTGTCTTCGGTTTGCTGGGAATCATCATCAATCTCTTGCAGGACCCGGAGATCTCCAACAACGTGCCGCATTGGTTCTCCGCGGTTCTGCGGCTCCCGTGGCGGCCGGACCTGTTTTCCTTTGGTCCAAAATTGCTTGGCTCGCTTGCGACAAACAATTTCGTCGGGTTGGTCATGTTCCTCCTCTTGGCGGCGTCGCTGTTTTACTTCGCGCGCAAAAAACTGGACTAACCTCGACTCTTCCGGCGCGCCGGAAATCAAAATGAAAGACTTCGCGAAACGCGCGGCTCGGTTCTAGAATGGATCGCCCTCGACGCTGCTTCCGGAGCAGTATTCAGAATCTGTCCGACGTGGGAGGCCCTCGGTCCATGCGCTATCCATCTCTCCTGGTGTTCTGCGCGATATGTCTGGGCCTCGGCTCCACGGTGCAAGCCCAGGCACCCAAGCAGGTGGTCACCGAGCCTATCAACGAATCCAAACTCGTAACCCTCGGCGGCAACACGACGCCCGCTGCGACGCGCGCGGAGAACGACCGGGGGCAGGTCGCGGACGATGTTCGCTTCGATCACCTGCTGCTGTTATTGAAACGCGATCCGCAAACGGAAGCCGAACTGAAGGAACGCATCGAGGCGATGCACAATCCCGCTTCGCCGGAATTCCATCATTGGCTGAGCCCGGAGGAGATTGGCACACGGTACGGCGCGCACTCGCAGGATATGGAAGCGGTGCAGCAATGGTTAAAATCCCACGGATTCACAATCAACCAGACATACAAGAACGGCCTGGTGCTGGACGTTGCGGGAACTGCGAAGCAGGTGCGGGAAGCATTTCACGCGGAAATACACAATCTGGTTTTGCCGAACGGCGACAAACACATCGCCAACATGAGCGATCCGCAAATACCGGCGGCGCTCGCGCCGGTGATAGAAGGCGTCACTTCGCTGCACGATTTCTTTCCACGGCCGCGGCGAACCGCCCCTAAGCCAATCTCGTTCGATCATGAAGCGCTGAAGTGGCATCCGCGCTTCAACGTTCCCATCCAGGGATTCACGTTCAACGTGGTAGCGCCGTACGACTTCGCTACCATCTACAATTTACTGCCGCTGTGGCAGCGAGGCTTCAGCGGCAAAGGTGTCACGATCGCGCTTGTGGAAGACAGCAATCTAGCGAATCCGAAGGATTGGTCCACCTTCCGGAAGACGTTTGGGTTGAGCGGGTTCAAGCAAGGGAACTTCAACCAAGTCTATCCAGGTTGCAGGAATCCAGGAGCCAACGGCGACGAGGACGAAGCCGCGCTGGACGCGGAATGGGCCAGCGCCGCGGCGCCCGATGCCAACATTGTGCTAGCGGCCTGCGCGGACACAAAAACAACCGCGGGACTCGACCTAGCCATCCTGGGCATTCTGGAAACGACACCGCCCGACATTATTTCCGACAGCTACGGATTGTGCGAGACCGTCAGCGGGCAGGCGGAGGTCGCATTGGAAAATTTCGAGGCGGAGCTGGCCACCCTGCAAGGCGTCACCTTTTTCATCGCGCAAGGCGACACGGGCGCCGACCAGTGCGCTCTCGTTGAACCCACGAATTACGCAATCCAGGGCATCAACAGCGGCGACAACACCGCGTCTGCCTTTGCCGTGGACGTCGGCGGAACCGATTTCATGGCGCAGTACAACTTTGACGTGAGTGGAATTCCGACTTCGCGATATTGGAGCGCCAAGAACGATCCGAAAACCTTGGCTTCGGCGAAGTCGTACATTCCAGAAATTCCCTGGAACGACAGCTGCGCGAGCCGGCTGATTTACACGGACCCCTTGATTGCCGGCACCTTCTCGCAAGCGTTCGGCGAGAAGGGTTTTTGTAATTCCTCCGTGGGCCAGCAGTTTTTCTTGTTCGACTTGGCGGGCAGCGGAGGCCCGAGTACGTGCTTCACCGGCACGCCATCGATACCGGGAATCGTGAGCGGTTCGTGCAAAGGGAACCCCAAGCCGTCGTATCAAAAGGGCGTGCCGGGTGTGCCACACGATGGATTGCGGGACCAGCCGGATATTTCGTTGTTCGCAAGCAATGGCGAGTGGGGCAGCTTCTATCCGTTGTGCTTGTCGGATGTGAACCAGGGTGGAACCACTTGTACCGCAGAGAATGAAGCGGTTTTGCTTGGCGCCGGAGGCACGTCATTCTCGTCTCCGGCCATGGCGGGAATTCAGGCGCTGATCGATCAGCGGTATGGCCGCCAGGGCGACGCCAACTACGTCTACTACGCCCTGGCCGCGCAGCAATTTGCGCACCCCGGTGCAGCTGCCGTGCAGTGCGATGCCAGCCAAACGAACGGCAACTTACCTGCGGCTTCGTGTATTTTTAACGACGTGACGCTCGGCGATATTGACATCCCGTGCGGGCAGAACCCCGACGGGAAATTTTATCATTGCCATGGCGCGAGCAAGACCGACATCGGCGAACTCTCCACATCCAACGGGGAGGATGATCCAGCGTACCCCGCCGCCGTGGGCTACGACTTCGCAACGGGACTGGGTTCTGTCAATGCCACGAACCTGTTTCAAGCCTGGGCCCAATATGCGCCGGGTCACAACTAGCAGGAAAGTCCAACACCAAGACGCAGAAGGAGCGGGGTTTCCCGGCTGAGGCGAAAGAAGCGGCTTGGCGTTGACACCGGGCGGAGTCCTTCCCAGGCGCCGGACAAGCCAGCCCGCCCCGACCGCACAGCAGGACTCGTTTAGAGAATTTTCATAGTCGCCGCCATGCCGTTTCGCACACACGTACACCGCGAACTTCCGTATTCTTTGACTCAGTGTTGACGCCGCCGTACACTGGCTGAATGAGCGTCGCAATCGGCGGCCGCCGCTACAATTTCGACTGGCGCGGGTTCATCACCCCGGGCGTAAAGCTCATCGTCTTGGTGTGCACCGGCGTTTTCGTGGTCCAGACCCTGACCCTGCTGGTCGGCGGCGAGCATGCTTACAACTGGATTCTGAAGTGGTTCGCGCTCATTCCCGCCGCGGTGACGCATCTACTCCCACCGAGGATCTGGCAGCCTTTTACTTACATTTTTCTGCACGGCGGTCTGTTTCACCTGCTGATCAACATGCTGATGCTGTGGATGTTCGGCCGGGAACTCGAAGCGATCTGGGGCAAGCGACGCTTCCTTAATTTTTTTGTGCTGTGCGGCGTTGGCGCGGGCCTGATTGAACTGGTGGTAAAGACGATCCCGGTTTTCTTCGGCAAGGAGCCATCGATCGTTCCGACGATCGGCGCGTCGGGCGCGATTTTTGGAATCTTGATGGCGAATGCGGTTTTGTTTCCCGACCGTAAGATCTGGCTGATCCCGCTGCCGGTAACGATCCCCATGCGTCCCTATGTTGCGGTGATGGGCGCGATTGAGTTTTTCTCGACGCTGGGGACTGGCGGAGACAACGTCGCGCATATTTGCCACCTTGGCGGAATGCTGGTGGCTTATCTCTATTTGCGGCGAGGATCGTTTTTATACAACGTGAGGAACAGCGTTTCGGATTGGAAGTACGAGCGGAACCGCAAGAGGTTCCAGGTTTACACCAGCAAGCACAAGCAGGATCCACCTTCGCGCCCTGACAATTGGGTGAATTAACCGCAGATTTTACACCGTAAGAGAACTCCACCGAACGATCGATTGAAAATTGACTCGTTGCCGGGTAGGGCGCAGCAGTGCAGCGCCCCTACAAGAGCTGGCTTAGCGGGTTTGCAGGGCGCGGAGCAGGAGGTCTTCGGTTACGTTGGAACCTGTGACGATGAGGACGGCCATTTTGTTGGCGCGGTGCGATCCGGACTTCAAAAAAGCGGCGGTGGTGGCGGCGCCTGCGGGTTCGGCAATCACGTGCTCCTGGATCATCAGGTGACGCATTGCACCCAGCATTTCTTCTTCACTGACCAAGACAAATTCGTCTACCAAGGTATCGATTTCGCGGACATTCTCTTCGGTGGCATCGCGGACGGAAAGGCCGTCGGCGATGGTGTCGCTGGAGTCTATGCATATCGCGTGGCCTTTTGCGAAGGAGAGAGCGTAGGCGGGGGCACGTTCGGCTTGCACGCCGACGATTTTTATCTCGGGGCAGAGTTGCTTGGCGGCGAAGGCGACGCCGCGGATCAAGGTGCTGTCGCCGACGGGAACGAAAATGACGTCGGCGCGTGTGAGCGTATCCAGAATTTCGCAAGCAATGGTTGCGGTGCCGGGCAGCATCTCGGGGTCGATGCCGTCTACGATGTTGTACCAGCCGGATTCCTGGGCGAATTGCGCGGCGTGCTTCCTGGTCTCCTCCAGAAACTTGCCAACTTCCACTATTTCCGCGCCGAAGTCGGCGATGCGGGCTTTCTTCGCGGGATTAGGGTTTTCGGGAAGATAGACCCGCGAGGGAAGGTGCTGGCTGGCCGCGGAGTAGGCAACGGCGGCGCCGTGATTGCCCGTACTGCTGGTGACAACACCGGGAAGTTTGCCGTTCCTCTGCTCCCGACGAGCGGTGATGGCGTGATAGGCGCCACGGACCTTGAAAGAACCCGTCGGACCTTCACTTTCGAGTTTGAGATAGACCCGGCCATTCCCTTGCGTAGACAACTTGTCGGCTTCCAAGAGACGACTTTCGGGCACAAACTGACGCAGCAACGACTGTGCGGCGCGCACGCGCTCCATTGTCAAAGGCGACGCAGGAGCGGGTGCGGCCATCACATTCCTCCGCCGATGACGTGAAATTTCATGAAGTTGGTGGTACCGCGGACGCCCATGGGTGTGCCCGCGACGATGCCGATGACATCGCCCTTGCGCACCAGTCGTTCTTCGAGCAAGCGCTGCTCGGCGATTTCGGCGAGGCCATCGACTTTGTGAACGTCCACGATGGCGCGGGCCATCACCCCCCAGATCAAGGCCATACGACGGCGGGTCTCGGCTTCAGGTGAAAAGGCGACAATGGGAACGAGCGGGCGATAACGAGAGACCAGACGAGCGGTGAAACCGCTGTGGGTGAACACGGCGATGAGTTTCATGTGAAGCTCGCGCGAGGCATGGCAAACGAGTTCGGCAACGGTCTCGGCGACTTTGAGTTTTTCCTGCATCCCGGGACGAGGAAATTCGGTGATGCTGGCTTCGGCTTCTTCGATGATGCGCGCCATCATGGCGACGGCTTCGACAGGATACTTTCCGGAGGCGGTTTCGGCAGAAAGCATCACGGCATCGGAACCATCGAAAATCGCATTGGCGACATCGGAAGCTTCCGCGCGGGTGGGGCGCGGGTTCGCGGTCATGGATTCGAGCATTTGGGTGGCGGTGATTACGGGACGGCGGGCTTCGCGGGCGCGGGCAATAATCATCTTCTGTACGACGGGTACGCGCTCGGGGTTCATCTCTACGCCGAGGTCGCCACGGGCAACCATTACGCCGTCGGCGACGCGCAGGATAGCGTCCAGATTTTCGATCGCTTCGGGTTTTTCGAGCTTGGCGATTACGGGAGTGTCTTTGCCGGCGCGGCGAATGAGATTTTTCGCGAGCACGACGTCTTCGGGATGGCGGACGAAACTCACCGCTACGTAATTGGCGTCCTGCTTGAGAGCAAAGACCAGGTCTTCGCGATCTTTCGGTGTCAGCGCGGGAACGCGGAGCTGAATACCCGGCAGATTGATTCCTTTGTGCTGGCCGAGCAAGCCGCCGTTCACGACTTCGCATAGGACTTCCTGTCCGCGGACTTGCTGGACGCGGAGCTCGATTAGCCCATCGGAAAGCAGGATGCGATCACCGCGATGCACTTCGCGGGGCAATGGGCGAAAGGTAGTGCTGACGCAATTCGAATCGCCGGGAACCCGGGCGGTGGTGATCACGAAGCGCTGGCCGGCACGCAGCGTTACGGGCGCGCCGCCTGCCAGCGGGCCCGTGCGGATTTTCGGTCCTTGCAGGTCGGCGATGATGGCGATGGGTTTCTCGTGCTCGATGGCAGCGGCACGGAGTGCCGTGATGCTGCGCGCGTGGTCGGCGTGGGTACCGTGAGAGAAATTCAGGCGCGCTACGTCCATGCCTGCGTGCATCAATCGTTCAATGATGCGTGGGGAAGAACTGGCCGGGCCGATGGTGCAGACAATTTTTGAGTGGCGGAATGCCATGGTCGTTTGTGTGAGTCCAGTAGTGTACGTGATTGGCGGACATTTTTTATTAGTGAAAATTAAGATTTGGAAGAAAGAAAAACGTGCCAATCCCCAGGCGCAGAAATGGCGCCTGGGGACTCTGATTGTTGCGGCGGCTCTCTTCAATCCATTGGGGCTCCATCGCCGCGCGTCTCGTCGAGAGCTTCAGGTGGCGATCACTTCCACCATTCCCGGTGCCCTCCGAATGTGAATGTGACGCCGCTGCGAATGGTGAACGGTGCGGCAGGAAATCCAAACACAGGCTGATAGTGCTGGCTAAGCAGGTTTTCGACGCTGGTGTAGACTTTTGCGTAGGACCTCAGCGTGTACGCCACGCTGAGGTCCAGCTTTTGATAGCCGGGGGCGAGGTTGCGATTCGGGAGGAGTAGCGTGTTCCCGAAGAAACCATCTTCGAGGAAGGTGCTGTCGTCGCGCCGGCTCACCAAATAGCCGTCGAATGCGGCGTTCCATCTCCTCCGGTTGTACATCAGAATGAAACTCCCCGAATGGGGCGCCCGATGAAATGGCCGCGCCCCTTGCAGCGGAGAAAAAGCGCCGATCGGAATGTTTGGAAAAAGCGGATTGATGGATGCAAAGCCAAAGGCTTTGGTGACGATGGCATCGAGGTAGGTGTACTCACCCTGAAAGAGCAAACCGTGTCCGAGATCTATCCTGGATTCGAGCTCGGTTCCCAAAGCGCGTTCGGAGGTGGCATTCACATAGGCACCGCCGCCGATCGCCGTGTCTTGCGCGGCGCCGGGCGGCACACCGATAGAAACCAGGGACGCGGGATCGAGGAACGCGATCAGATCGTAGAATCGATTGTAGAAGTAGGTGAGCCCGATTGACGCGCGCCCGTTCCAGAGCCTTTGTTCGACACCACCGTCGAACGTTTTGCTTCTCTCGGGACCAATCGGGGAGACGTTGAATTGTGCGATCTGGGCGGGGGTCAGGATGTTGATGAGAGCGGAAGCTTGTTGCGTCGTGCTGGGTTCCTTAATTCCCTTGCCAAAATTGAATTTCAGTTTTGTTTCGCCGAGAAAGCGGGTTCCGGACGGCGTGCGAAGGTAGTAGGCAAGCGAAACACGCGGGGATGCGGCGAAACCAAATACCGCATTGTTCTCGAGCCCGACTCCGGCGGTGAGGAACAGACGGTGGGCCAGGCTTCCGTGACCTTCCAGAAACGAGCTGTAGTTGTTGCGGGTGAGGCCTTCGCCGTCTTCGTGTTCGTAACGGAAGCCGAAAATTCCTGTCCAATCACGGAAAAAACGGTAGTCGGATTGGGCGTAGAGCGAGCGGCGCGCTTCGTAGTCAGGAAAGGATTGCGGATAGGTCCCGGCGAAATCGAGAACGGCTTGACCGGTTACGCTGTAGCCGTTTGCGCCGCGAATGGTGACGACGTTCCCGAGGTAGTTGGGGCCGGTTCCGAAGGGATCGAAGGGCTGTCCGGTCGGAGAAGGATTGTCGAACAAAGAGCGGAACTGGGCGAAGGAAAACTGCATGGAGTTATGCCATCGTTCCGTGCTTTGCTGCTGGGCAGTGAGGCCCACGTAGGTATTTTCGTTCCTCGACGTGGAATCATCGGAAATGCCATATAGATCGATTCCATTGGGAGCACCCAAATCTGCGGTGGTGTGACGCACGGTGGCCCGAATTCCAGTGGTGGGGGCAAGATCCCAGCCTAGATTGGCGCTGACGGTAGCATTGTGAAAAAAGTTGTTGGGATAGCTGCCCTGCGTATCAAAGCGGGAAAACTCCGAGAAGTAGTCGAACTTTCGGAGGATGCCATCCAGCGATACGTCCTGGTTCAGCGTCCCGAAATTTCCACCATCGACGGAATACTTCAACTCGGGTACGAGCGTTGTACCGCGTGTCGATGTGACGTTCACGACGCCTGCCAGCGCGTCGCTTCCATATACGACACTATTCGCACCACGCAGTACTTCCACGCTTGCTACACCGCTATTGGAAAGTTGCGCGAAATCAAATCCTCCACCGATCACGTTCACCGGAACGCCGTCGACCATCACTTTGTTGAAATCCGACTCTCCACCGCGAATGAATAGAGATGCTGTGCCGCCGCGCTGGCTGTTCTGCACGATTTGTGCGCCGGGAACGAACCGCAGATCCTCCAAAATGTCCAGCTTGTCGAGCGATTCGATCAGATCGGTGTCGATCAGCGTTACCGAAGCGCCGACTTGCGCCTCGGGGACGGCGGTACCGGTCGCCGAGACCACAATCTGTTGAGGGAACGAACCCACGTGTAGGGAGACCGTCAGCTCTTCCGTTTTTCCGGAGGTCACCAGAACCGGCGAGACGTTTTCGGTGGTAAATCCCGGCGCCTCCACGCGCGCGGCGTACCGTCCGTTGGCGGGAACGGACAACTCGAACGTGCCTTCTGCGTCAGACTTCCCGCGAATGATCTCGCGATCGTCCTGCGTAAGCACCACGGTTGCGTTCAGAACAGGATTGCCAAGCGGGTCGACTACCTTTCCGTGCAGGGTGCCAGTTGATTGAGCGTTTACGGTGAAAGCTGCCACCGCAACCAGAAGCGTCCAGCACAGAAAGAATCGAAAGCGATGCATCATCGGAATGAACATGAAGAGTCCTCCTTCGCCCTAGAAAGAGCGGACTGTGAGCTTGGCGGGACCGGTCTCCTGACTCGCGGCCTACATCGGAGTGACTGCGCCTTCCCGCCCGCTAAGAGCAGTGGCTTGTGCAGTCGAAAAACGGCCGCTTACAGTTGCAGGGCAGTGGCGGATTTTCACCGCTCTTCCCGAGCATCTCGCCAGCGAATTGCTAACCTGGATCAACTACAGACCGCGGACTTCAACTCCTATCTGTGGATCTGGCCCACCGGGGAATGAACGACGATCAAGTCAAGGCGTTTTCACATCGAAACGAGAAGAAAAAGCGGGCTGGCTGTGTGCCGCGAAAGAACGGGCAAACAGATCCCACGACGAAACGGCAAACGATTGTGCGCCCTAATCCGGAATCGTCATCGACCTTTCCTTCGAGGTCGATTCGAATCGATGTGAACTCGGTCGGTCTCCTGGCTTGCGCTTCTTCGGATTGAAGCTGCCTTCCCAGCGCTAGAATGCGCCAGTGGCATACTCGCTTCGCTCCTCCGCGCTTACAGTGGCGGGGCCGTTCCGGATTTGCACCGGATTCCCATACAAAACCGAGTCGTAGGATTTATACGGCAAGAAATGGAAGGGAGTCAAGTTGCCCGGGCCATCGCCGCATGGCACAGGTAATTCTCTTCGACGCGCGGAGATTTTCCTCGCTATGATAGCCACATAAATGGCCGCTCGACCCGGAAGATCATCCATTCCCTGTGCTTTATCGGCGTTGGTCGTTCTTTTGGCGGCCGTTGGCCTCACGTTCAAGCCCCCCGCATCGGCGCAAATGAACAAAGTACCCATTCACTTTTCCTTTCGCCCCATCCCGTTTTCGCTGGATAGCTCGGAAACGACGCAAAGACACGCGCCTGAGACCATGGCCGGCGGTGTCGCGGTCTTCGACTACAACAACGACGGCAATCTGGATATCTTTTTCACGAATGGCGCGGACATTGTCACCCTGCAAAAAAATTCGCCGAAGTATTCGAATCGGCTTTTCCGGAACAATGGAGACGGAACCTTTACCGACGTAACCGCACAAGCGGGTCTCGCCGGGACTGGCTACGACGTCGGTGTCGCTATCGGCGACTACGACAACGACGGCTACGAAGACATTTTTGTCGCCGGCGTCCATCGAAATACGCTCTATCACAACAATGGGAACGGAACCTTCACGGATGTAACCGCGAAAGCAGGACTGGCTCAGCCCGACAAAGAATACGGCCCATTATGGTCGGTCGGTGCAGCCTGGGTGGATGTCAACAACGACGGGCTCCTGGATCTTTTCGTCGTGAACTACATGATCTGGGATGTAAACAAAGAGCCCGACTGTCAGTTCGAAGGCAAACCGGAGTACTGTCACCCCAAATTGTACAAAGCGTCGCCCAATCAACTGTTTCTGAACAACGGCGACGGAACCTTCAAGGATATTTCCGCAAAATCAGGGATTCGCGCGCATCCGGGGAAGGGCATGGGAGTGGGCGTCGCCGACTACGACGGTGACGGCTTGCCCGACATATTCGTTGCCAACGACAAGCTCTTCAATTTTCTCTTCCACAACAAAGGAAATGGAATCTTTGAAGAAGTCTCGTTCGAGGCTGGAGTTGCGCTCCCGGAGCAAGGAAACGTAATCTCTGGTATGGGTGTCGATTTTCGCGATCTCAATAACGACGGGCGCCCGGATATCGTTCTCGTCGGTTTGGACAAGGAAACGTTTCCGGTCTATCGCAACGACGGAAAAACCGGGTTCACGGACGTAACCGCAAAGAGCGGCATGGCGTTGCAGAGCAGTCCCATGGCGGGCTACAGCGCGAACATCGCCGATTTTGACAATGACGGATGGAAGGATATTTTCGTCAGCCGCGGTCACGTGCAGTCGCCCAACATGGCCGGCCGCCAAGCAATCGATCAGCCCAATACCGTCTTTCGCAACCTCGAGGGGACGAAGTGGAACGCACTCACCGAGGAAGCCGGTTTTGCGGCGCAACCTCCTCGGCGTCATCGTGGCGCTGCCGTCGGGGACTTTAACCATGACGGGAAGCTGGACCTCGTAGTGACCGCCCTCAGCGCTCCCGCCGAGATCTGGATTAATGATAGCCCGGACGCCCATCATTGGCTCGAACTGTCCCTAGAAGGAACCAAAAGCAATCGTGATGCGATTGGCGCGCGAATCCGCTTGTCCGCCGGTGGTTTCGTACAGTTCAACCACGTAAGCACCGCAGCCGGATATGCTTCCTCCAGCGCGGCGCCGGTTCATTTTGGATTGGGTGACGCGACGGTGGCCGAAGAAATCGAGATCCGTTGGCCATCCGGCACCGTGCAGAAACTCAAAGACGTGCGGAGTGATCAGATTTTGCGCGTCAAAGAACCGAAATAAACGCGAGATGGAATATGCTGCCTTGGCGGCTTCCGTGCTCGCGATGAAAATTATCTGGTTGCCGTGATTGCTTTCCCGGAATACTCCACAATCGTATCTGGCTGCGTTGTCGGCTCGATTCCGACACCATGGTTTTCGGCGACAAACACAATTCGGAATTTGCGGGCTTGGAGCATTCCCGGAAATTGCCCCCGCCGCTCGCCGATCGTCAACCTTCGCCCAGCGTCGTCCCAGTCGATTCGAATCGTGGCGCGAGCGCCCTGCTCATAGTTGTAGTTGTCGTTTTCGTCCTCGTAGAGCGTGAAAGCCGCGTCCGCGCCCGGATAGACGCGTAGTTCGATGGGATCCGCAGGCTTTTCCGTCGCATACTCCAGGTCCGGCCCCATCGGAACGATCGACCCGCCGCGCACATACAGTGGCAGTCGATCCAGCGGCGCCGCCGCTTCGATCATTCCACCGCCGTCAACCCCGCGACCGGTCCAAAAGTCGTACCATTTCGCTTTGGGCAGATAAACACGTCGTGACGTCGCGCTCGGTTCCGTCACTGGATTCACCAGCAGCGCCGGACCGAACATGAATTGATCACCGACATTCAAAGCGCGTGTGTCGGTGCGGAAATCCATCGCCAGCGCCCGCATCGGCGTGTAGGCCTCGCTTGTGGTCTTCCACGCCAGCGAGTAAATGTAGGGCATCAATCGATAACGCAGGCGGTCGTAGCTGGTAAGAATCGCTTGCGCATCGGGACCATACGACCACAGTTCGTTCTGATTCGTGGTGCGCGTCCCGTGCAATCTGAAAATCGGACAAAACGCGCCGTACTCAAACCAGCGGACAAAAAGTTCACGGTATGCGGGGTCGCTGGGATTCCCGATGATGAATCCCCCAATGTCCGTGGTCCAATAGGGGATTCCCGAAAGTTCAAAATTCAAGCCCGCCGGAACCTGCCTGGCGAAACTCAACCAGTTCGATTCCACGTCTCCCGACCACGCAGCAATGGAGTTTCGCTGCGCTCCAGCGAACGCCGACCGCGACAATATGAAAACACGTTTCTGATCCGAGGCTTTTCTTTGCCCCTCGTACACAGCGCTGGTCGTCATCAAGGGATAAAGGTCCGCGTAGCGCGCGCCACTACCCAGCGCGACTTTGTTGGTCACCAGGATGTTCGTTTCGCGCCCTTCCGTCTCCGGCTCATCGGTATCCAGCCACCAGGCGTCCGCCCCGATCGCGAACAGGCCTTTGTCGATCAGTTGCCAGTAATACGTCCGAGCCGCAGGATTGAAAGCGTCGTATAGCGCTTGCCCCGCCGGATGGAATCCGCTCACCTTCGTCTTGTCGATGAAGTATCCTCGACGATCCATTTCGTCGTAAACGGAAGAACCAGGACGGAAATAAGGCCAAAACGAAAACATGACGTGAAAATGATTCTCGTGCAAATCCTGAATCAAACCTTTCGGGTCCGGATAGTTCTTGTTGAACACCGGCTCGCCCATGATGTTCCACCAGAACCAATCCTGCACGATGTTGTCTACGGGGATATGCAGTTCCCGATACCTATGCGCGACGCCCAAAACCTCCGCCTGCGATTCGTATTTGTTCTTGCACTGCCAGAATCCATAGGCCCATTTGCCCAACATCGGCGCAGCACCGGTCATTTCGCGATAGGACGTAATAATCTTGTCGAAATCCGGACCGTACAGGAAATAGTAGTCAACCGTATCTGCCACTTCAGAACTGAGATAGAGCTCGTGCGGAAATCGATTGTTGAAACGGCTTTTTGACGTGTTGTTCCAGAAAATCCCGTATCCTCGGCTCGAAAGAAACATCGGCACCGAGATGTTGGTGTTGGCCTGCGAAAGATCGACCGACTCGCCGTGATAATTCCACACGCCAGCTTGGTGTTGCCCCAATCCGTAGAATGCCTCCGTGGAATCCCACAGGTTGGAGAACATTTCGGCGTGATAAGTCTTTTCCCCGTTCCCCTCCACCGGAGTAAGCGTCCGGTCGTAATCCTGAAAAAGCTTTTTCCCCGAAGAGTCGGCAAAAACAATAGCGCCGTCTTTCTTCGTAACCGTGATATTCATAAGCGCTGTCGCCAGCTTCACTTCACTGTCGCTTGACTGCAGGGTCCATCGCGCGGCAGGCCAGTTCTGCTTGTTCACAACATATTGCGGCGTGTCGGGAATGTTGCCGCCGGGTGAGTACGTCACGCGTACGATGGAGTCCGAGCACACCAGCAGCCGCAGCGTCCCGGATTTCATCGCCAGCACGACGCCATCCGCCTGCTGCTTCACACTCGTGACCGGATTTAGAGGATTCCACTGTGCGAGAGCGCTGGGAGACCAACCAAGCAGGAACAGCGCCGCTCCCACAAAAATGGCGCTCGATCGTCCCGGCATTACCGCAGCGCGCTTCGAAGTCGCTTGCTTGTCTTTTGCAACTGGCGCTTCAGCGCGTCCACTTGCTTGGAGATATCGTCCAATTCCTTCTTCGCAAGCGATCCCGCTTTCGCGAACTTGTGCGCCGTGCGATCCGCTTTACCAACGGCGGTTCCGATCTTGACTGCTACCTGCGTCAACTTACTTTTTTTGGCCATCGTTTTCCCCTCAGATGCAACGACAGCCATCGTATACACTCGCCGCTGCAACCGTCAACGACTCTCCCCAGTCAATCCCGCACTCCGAATAGTTCAAAATAAAAAATAGCGCTGCGCCAACGGCAAAACCTGCGCGGGCTCGCAGCCGATCAGTTCTCCATCCACGCGCACTTCGTAGGTTTCCGCATCAACGTCAATTTTCGGCGTCGCATCGTTGTGGACCATGTCTTTCTTTCCTAGACTCCGGCAATTTCCTACTGCCGCAATCATTTTCTTTAACCCAAGTTTCTGCGGCAGGCCCGCCGAAAGTGCTGCTCGAGAAATAAAGGTAATGCTCGTCGTCGCCGTCGCACCGCCAAAACTCCCGAACATCGGCCGGTAGAGCACCGGCTGCGGCGTGGGAATCGAAGCATTCGCATCGCCCATCACGCTCCACGCGATAAACCCGCCCTTCACGATCATTTCCGGCTTCACGCCAAAAAATGCCGGCTTCCATAGCACCAGGTCGGCCAACTTCCCCGGCTCGATCGACCCGATTTCCGTCGCCATGCCGTGTGTGATTGCCGGATTGATCGTGTACTTGGCCACATATCGCTTCGCCCGCTGGTTGTCGTTCCGCCTGGAATCCCCGCTCAATGCCCCGCGCTGCACTTTCATCTTGTGCGCCGTTTGCCAGCTGCGTGTCACCACTTCGCCAATTCGTCCCATCGCCTGCGAATCGCTCGACAGCATGCTGAGCACGCCCATGTCGTGCAAAATGTCTTCCGCCGCGATCGTTTCCGGCCGGATGCGGCTCTCCGCGAACGCCACGTCTTCCGGCACCAGCGGATTTAAGTGGTGGCACACCATCAGCATGTCCAGATGTTCCGCAATCGTATTCACGGTGTACGGTCGCGTGGGATTCGTCGACGACGGCAAGATGTTGGCGTGCGAAGCGATCGCAATAATGTCTGGCGCGTGCCCGCCGCCCGCTCCCTCGGTGTGATACGTGTGGATTGCCCGCCCCGCAATCGCCGAGACCGTCGCCTCCAAAAATCCGGCTTCGTTGATAGTATCGGTGTGAATCGCCACCTGTACGTCGAACTCGTCGGCCGTGGTCAGGCAGGCGTCAATCGCGGCGGGCGTGGTGCCCCAATCTTCATGCAGTTTCAGCCCACACGCCCCCGCTTCAATCTGCTCCACCAGCGGACCGCCAATTGCTGCATTGCCTTTGCCCAGGAATCCGAAATTCATCGGCCAGGCTTCTGCCGCTTGCAGCATCCGCGCCAGGTTCCACGCCCCCGGGGTGCAGGTGGTAGCCGCGGTTCCCGTGGCAGGTCCCGTGCCACCGCCGATCATCGTCGTGATCCCGTTCGAAATCGCTTCGTAAACCTGCTGCGGCGAAATAAAGTGAATGTGACTGTCGACTCCGCCCGCGGTCACGATCAGATTTTCGCCCGCGATCACTTCCGTCCCCGCGCCCACCACCAATTCGGGATCGACACCTTCCATTGTGTCTGGATTCCCGGCCTTCCCCACTTTCACGATTCGGCCATTCCTGATCCCGATGTCGGCCTTCACAATTCCCCAATGATCCAGAATTACCGCATTCGTAATCACCAGATCCAGGGCGCCGCTTTTGCCCTCTCGCAAAACCCCGCTGCTCTGCCCCATCCCGTCGCGGATGACTTTCCCGCCGCCAAAAGTGATTTCATCGCCGTAGTGCGTAAAATCCTTCTCGACCTCAATCACCAACTCCGTATCCGCCAGGCGAATGCGGTCGCCCTTGGTCGGGCCATAGAGATCCGCATACGTGCGTCGAGGAATCTGCAAACTCACTCCTTGTCTCCCTCTTTATCGAACCTAAAGCCCGCGTTTCTCGCGCGCTCCATTGCCCGTTCTCGAGTGCCGGTGAGGTCGAGGGCGCCTTGCACCATTGCGTTACACCCGTGAATCACCCGTGCGCCGGCGAACTCCGTGAGTTCCACTTCCTTTTCTTCGCCCGGCTCAAAGCGCACCGCCGTCCCGGCCGCGATATTCAACCGCATGCCATAGGACGCTCCGCGATCGAATCCCAAAGCACGGTTCACCTCAAAAAAATGATAGTGACTCCCCACCTGCACCGGCCGGTCACCCGTATTACGCACCACCAGCCGCGCCACTCGTCGTCCGGCGTTCGCGATCACGGGACCCGCCCCTTCATCCAAAAAATACTCACCCGGCTTCATCCTTTTTTTCTCCGCAATCCACGTTTCCACGACCTTCACTGAATCGGGTCGTGAATCGTCACCAACTTGGTCCCGTCCGGAAATGTAGCCTCAACCTGCACCTCATGAATCATTTCCGGCACGCCTTGCATCACTTGTTCGCGCGACAAAATTTTCCCGCCAAAACTCATGATCTCCGCCACGCTTTTACCATCCCGCGCCGCTTCCATCACCTCGGCCGACAAAATCGCAACTGCCTCCACGTAGTTCAACTTCAGCCCGCGCGCCTGCCGCCGCCGCGCCAGATCGGCCGCAACCACAATCATCAATTTTTCCTGTTCCCGCGGTGTTAAGTGCAATTCAATCCTCGTCCGTCAAGTTTCGGCAGTCGCTAAGGTAGGGCGTCCGGCCCAAATCCGTACCCCGTAAAAAACTCAGTTGACTTTTCGCGGCACAACCGCCGCCCTCCGATACAATCGCCACTTCGCCGCTCGCCATACTTCCTGTAATCCGGGCAAAACGTCGCGGCCCCATTTCGCCGCACAACGCACAATCAACCCGTGGGCCGAGAGCGGGCTAATTCCCCAGAGTGCATCTTCCCTACGGACCAGCGACCCAAGAACTTCCCGCAAGTCCTTCTCAACTTCGATCCATTCGGCGGCCGCTAACCCCACACGGCAAATATAAAAGGTAGCCCATGTCCGATAAGCCCCTAGGCGCGCCACCGAAGCCAATCCCCGCTTCTTTGGGTCTAACCGCACGCGTTCCACCCCAATCAGCTTTCCTCCCGCTAGCAGGTCCGTTTTGAATTCGACGCTCTCATACTCAAAAACTTCGCCTCGCGCCTCGCGTCCAGGCGCCAAAATCTCCCACCAGAATAATCCCGCTCCATCGGCCAGCCGGATCGATGTCCGTTGCGAAAATCGCGCCCCGGCGAAAGGAATCACCGCGTCCGGCAAATATTCCAGCAATCCTTGGGGACCAACGCTGATTTCATTCAACTGCGAGGTCGCCAGTGCGTCTTCCCGTGGCCGGTAAATTCGCGTGGCACCGGTCGTTGTAACTTGCACCTGCGCGTCAGCCCCAACATTTACCTCCAGCTTCAGCCGATCCCCGCCCAGCAACCCGCCGGAAACATTGTGCAAATGCACCAGTGCCGCCCCGTGATCGACCGCGAACGCCCGCACAACCTTTAGCGGCGCTTCTTGATGACTCCTCGCCAGCACCGTTTGTCCCGTCAGTACATCACGTTCGAAGTCCAGCCGCAGCGCACCGGCCACATGATGTCGTGCGAGCGGCTCGATGCGAGGCTCTCGCTCGATTCCTTCAACGCTGGCTGCAAATTCCATCGTTCCGCCAAACCTCAACTGATAAACAGTCGCGTCGCCAGTGCCGGGTGCTCCATCGCTCCCCAATCTAGCAACGGCATGAAACACCAGGCATCCTCCACCGAGCAACCCGCGCTGCGCTTCGTCGTTTCCACCATCGCCGGCTTCAACTCCCACAAAATCCTCGTCGCCGCATGCTGCCCGAGAGGCAGCAATCGTTGGCACGCTGAAACCAGGCTCGCGGCGCAGGAGTGCAAGAACGCCAGCACCGCGCGGTCTTCCTTGAATTCCAAAACTCCACTCCCCAATCCAAACGCCACGCTATGGTGAATCAATCCCTGCGCGTCTTTCGAAAACCGGAGGGCCTCCCGTACCACCACAAAATCGCCAAGCCCGCCAACTGCCGCCAAGAAATTCCGCCCCAGCGAGGCGCTACCGGACCGGCTTTCGCGAGCGGGCTTCATGGCACTCAAACGGTCATTGAGAGCCAACCACTCACGCGCGAAGTTCGGCAGTTGATCTCCGATGTGCTCCGACGGCGGCCCGCTCCCCAGCCGAAATCCCTCACGGCAAAACACCGCCTCCACAAACCCTGCCTCCTCCAAGAACCCGCGCAAAAACTCAGGCAGCTCCCGCACGCCAACCAATTCCGCTGCCACCAGCGACTCCAGTCCGAACGAATGCGCCAGTCCTCCAATCGGCAAAGCGCTATCCGCCAAGTGCAAGAGCCGCAGTTCCGTCAATTCAGAATCAATCTCGCCGGGATCTCTCTCCGAATCCATGTGTATGTTCCTAACGGCGCTCAATGCGAATGCCCATGCTCACGCACGCCGTGCGAATGAGTGTGCCCGCCGCCGGGCTCATGCGTGTGCGGCGTCCCCAAGTAAGGTGCATGCGCATCGATCAACTCCCGCCGCGCCTTTTCCGGCGCCCTCAATTTTTCCTCGAGCCAGCCAATCACCCGATCCAACCCGACATCCTCGCGCAAATTCGTGAACAAGAACACGCGCTCTCCGCGCATCTTCTGCGAATCCCGTTCCATCACTTCCAGCGACGCCCCAACATACGGCGCCAGATCGATCTTATTAATCACCAGCAAATCCGACCGCGTGATCCCCGGCCCGCCCTTCCGCGGAATCTTGTCCCCTTCCGCCACATCGATCACATAAATCCACACGTCCACCAACTCCGGACTGAAAGCCGCCGACAAATTGTCTCCGCCGCTCTCTACAAAAATCAATTCCAGCCCCGGCAAGGAGTCTTCCAATTCTGCGATGGCCTGCAGATTCATCGAGGCATCTTCACGGATTGCCGCATGGGGACACGCTCCGGTCTCCACTCCGCGCACGCGCTCCACCGGCAACACCCCCTGCCGCAGCAGAAACTCCGCGTCTTCCTTCGTGTAAATATCGTTCGTTACCACTGCCAGGTTGTATTTTGGCCACAGCCGACGACTCAACCGGTCCACGAGCGCCGTTTTCCCCGAACCTACCGGGCCGGCAATCCCTACGCGAAATGCTCGCTTTGACGTCGACTCTTTTTCTCGCATTCCGAATCTCCTGTAAGACCGGGCGCCGCCGTTCCGCCAGTCTCACGCGCCGCAGTCTACCAGCTTGTCGAAAAAATAACCCCCAAAGTCCTCAACAGCCTCGCTCCACGTTTTCGTTCCGTCAAATCAATCTTTCCGCTGGTTCCCGGCTCCCTCTCACGCTCCCTCTCACCCTTCCGGTGGTGCAGGTTTACCTGTCCTAAAGGGTCATTTACTCTCCGGCGGCTCGCAATGCCGGCGTTGTTGCCCGCGAAACTCCCCCACGCTAGGGTGAAAAGAACACCAGGCCGAAGGTAGCCATTTCATTCCAGAGGAGGTACGAACGATGAAAAGTCTCGCGAAATTTGCATTTGCCCTGCTGGCCGTACTGCTCTTCGTCCCCGCCTATGTTTCGGCGGCTCCGGAGCCCGGCCGCGATCACCCGGCATATCTTCACGCGCTGACGGATCTACGCGCCGCCAGAGCTAACCTGCAGCGCCCCGATGGCGGGGAACTCCGTGAACAGGAAAAGAAAGCCATCCACGAAATCGATGACGCCATCGGCGAGATCAAGAAGGCGGCCATCCAGGACGGTAAGGACCTGAACGAGCATCCGCCGGTCGACGCCCACCTGGAGTGGGGCGGCCGTCTTCGCCGCGCCCTCGAATTGCTGGATAAAGCACACAACGACGTCGCCCGTGACGAAGACAACGGCTTCGCTCAAGGTCTCCAGCAACGGGCCCTGGAGCACATCGACAAGGCGCATCACCACGTGAAGGAAGCCATCGAAATAGTCCGCTAAGCAAAAAATCAATTCTTGTGAGGTTTCATCAGCGCCGCGGCCAACCAGCCGCGGCGCTTCTTCATTGTAAGGGCGGGACTTGCTCTGTTCGGCGTAGCGTTCGATCAGCGGCGCGCCCGCCAGCCGAATAACCCGCGCTCAAGCTCACTGCAACTTTTCGTACACCGCTTTCGCCACTTGCAACTTCGTGATCACCAAGTCCTTCTCCGCCGCTGAATTCCAGTCCGAATATCGCGAAGTCATCCTCATCACCCGCTCCATCCAGCCTACAAAATACCTGGCGTCCTCCGACGAGCGTGGTTTGCGCCCCCCAATCGTTACGTAAATCGGACTGGTCGTCGCATAAACATAAGTGTCCAGCACTGGATACTCCGCCCGGTCGCTCGAAGCCCGCACCAGACACCACCCGCTTTCCTTCAAGTCCACCGTTCCACTCACCTCAGCGGCATCCCGCGCGCCATTCAACGTCAAATTCTGCACCATGTAGGGTGTGCGACGGTCCGCCGCCTTGGCGTTTCCGCCGGAGCAAACCAACTCAAAATGATCGACCGGTACAATGGATCGCAACGTCGCTCGAAACGGCACCGCCGATTGTGGCGTATCGGACTTCAAATCCTCACCGATCGCCGCACCACCCAACGAAAAATCCAGCAACGGCGCATTCGTAGCAAACGTCCGTCCTTCTTTCAAAGCGTTCAAGAACGTCTCGATTTTCACCGGCCCTTCCGGCACACGCGCGTAGACCCGATCCATCCCCACCGGACCGCGCAACGAGGCAAAGTTCGCCATCGCGTCCGTCCCCGCGCCCGCCGCAATCCGAAAACCCAGGTTCAGCAATCGATACCAAACTGCTGCCGTCGCCCGGTAATCGTTGAAACCAACGATTTCCAGGTAATCCACTTTGCCCAGCGCCACGTCCGCAGCGAACTCCTCCGGGGTGTCTTCCTGCACCCGCGGAACATTTACCGGATCTTCGTCAAAGGGATGCGCGTATCCCACCACTGCTCCCTGCGCGTGCGCCATGTCGCTAACGTCCGCATCCATGGGATACAAACTCGCCGCCGCTGTCCCTGGATAGCCTGCATACTCCGGCAACAAAAAATTGCGAATGTTCAGCAGGTCCAGATGCCCCCACTGTGTGGTGTGAAATTCCTGTCCGTGTACCACTAGCGTCCGCGCGTTCGAGGCACGATCCACTTGCTTTCCCGCGTACTCGATATCCGGGATCCGTTGCTCTTTATTGACGACCAGATTGTTAACGATGTTCAGGTTCTCGGCTTCCGCCTGTTGAACCAGGTGCGCCGGCGTGTTGCGATATTCTCCGCCGTAGTTCATGTGTACGTGCAAGTCGCTGCTAAGCCATTGCTCGCCCCCTGGCTTCCCGCCTGTTATTGCCGATGCCATCGGCAGGGGTCTCAATTCCACGGTAACGGTTTCGGTCCGACCTGCCCGCGCTTCCGCCGCAACATGCTCGATGGAAAATTCGAATCCCTTCATCACCTCGAGAACGATCTTCCCGGCAGGCACCTCGATTTCCTCCGACCCTTCCGTAGGAAAATAGTGCGCCTCGAAAGGCCGCTCTCCCCGATCGTATCCAGCGTCTCCGCTGATCCACGCGTTTTCCGGAGCGTAAAATCGTCCCACTTCATCCGTTACCGAGACGCGCGCCGGCGAAAGTCCGCCATCCGTATTCACAATTCGCAATCGCACCCGAGCGTGGGGCCGCAAATATTTCCGCTCGGTTGGCGCCAGCTTCCTTTGTGTTCCTCCTGGAAAAAGCTGTACCCGCAGTTCCGTATCCCCGCTGCGGTTGGAAATAAAAGCGAGTTGTGTTCCATCCGGCGACCATCGCGCGTAAGTCTCGTCCCAATCGCCATACGATATCGGAAACGCGTCGCCGCCATTCGCAGGCAGCAGCCAAAGCTGATGCCATTGCCGCCCAAGGTAGGAGCTGTATACCAATTTGCTTCCGTCCGGCGAAAAATCAGGCCGCGCCTTCCAGGTCGTCTCTTCATAGTGAATCTCGCGCGGTTGCGCGCCCGGCTGCGCTTTCATCCGCCAGAATCCGCCGGTACCGTAGAGGTGTCCGCGGTTCGAAACAAACAAAATCTCTTTCCCATCCCGCGACCACACTGGATTGATTTCCGTGTCGTAAGCGGCATAGTAATACCGCGGCAGCGAACTTTTGGTTTCCTCCGTCAGCCGCACGACGTTTTCGAGTTTTTCGCCCCGCACGTCCGCTGCAAACACGTGAAACCGCTTGTTGTACGCCGTAGAAACATAAACAATCCGTTTGCCATCCGGCGACCATCGCGGTTCGACGTTCACTGCGCTGCCTTCGGTGAGCTGTCGCGTTTTCCCTGTCGCCAAATCCAGCAGCCAAAGCTCGATTGCATCCTTCTGATACGAGCAGTACACCACCGATTTTCCGTCGGTCGACCAGTCCGGTTGGTAGTCGTATCCTGGGCCGTCGGTAAGTTGGAGTGCCGTGCTTGAATCGATCTTCTGCCGCCACAACGAACCCGCCATCGAGTACACCACTTCGCGCGAATCCGGCGACCAGGCCACGCTGCTCGGCCCGCTCGTCAATTGCGGCAAATACATTTCGCGGTAGTAATAAGGATGAGGAAGATCAATCTGCTGAAGAACCGGTCGCCGCTGCCCCATCGCCGGCACAGCACAAAACAAAACCATCAACCAAACAGCGACCGATTTCGTTGTAGGGGCACAGCACGGCCGCGCCCCAGCTTGGCTGGATGTAAGAATCTCGGCACCACCCGCCCTTCGGCTTGTCCGATTTCCGGATCGAGCCCGGCTTATGCCAAGCCGGCCTTCGATAATGGCAACTCGCGAATGCGCTTTCCCGTAGCGGTGAAAATCGCATTGCACAGCGCGGGCGCGAACGCCGGCAGCCCCGGTTCGCCGATCCCGCCCGGAGGCGCATCGCTGGCCACGATATGCACATGCGTTTCGCGCGGGGCGTTGTTCATACGAGCCATCTGGTAATCGTCGAAATTTGACTGATCGACCACTCCCTTTGTCGCGGTAATTTCGCCAAAGAACGCAATGCTCGTGCCCATCGTCGCCGCGCCTTCAAACTGGTTGCGCGCCATTTCGGGATTCACCACGGTTCCCGCGTCCAGCGCCGTGTCCACACGATCGATGTGCGCTCGTCCGGCATCATCCACGTGCATGGTCACGACGGTAGCCACATACGTCAGAAAACTCCGATGCATTGCAATTCCCATGCCCACACCGTTGCCCAATTTCTTTTTGCCCCAACCGGATTGTTCCGCCGCCAACTGCACCACTCGCCGGAATCGCGCCGTGTCGATCGGATACTGCGCGTAGTCACCGCCGTAATTCGTGTAGTCCTTCGGCAACTCTGTCTTCGGTACGATGCGGTCCGGCCCCAGAAGTGCCAGCGTATACTCCACCGGATCTTTTCCGGCGGTATGTGCGAGTTCGTCCGAAAACGACTGAATCCCGAACGCGTGATAAATGTTAGCCACCGAGCGGAACCATCCGATGCGCACGTGCGCCTGCGCCGGCCCGTTCTCCGACCGATGATTCGGAATCGCAAAAGGCAGATCGCTGAAGCCCAATCCAAGTTCGTCCGGGGCCGAATACACGGCGGTCGCGTCAAACGTCGATCCAATCGGAGGAAACACCGTGCGTTGCAACCATGCCGTCGGCTTCCCATCCGGTCCCAGCGTCGCTTTCATGTACATCGCCGAAACCGAGTGATAACTGTCAAATTTAATGTCGTCCTCACGGCTCCAGACAACTTTCACCGGTTTGCCGGTTTTCTTCGCCAGGACCGCCGCTTCCACCGCGAAATCCGGAAATGACTTCCTGCCGAATGCCCCGCCCAGCAAGGTGACGTTCACGGTTACGTCTTCCTTTTTGGCCCCGACCGCTGCTGCAATCGCATCGCGCGCGCCCACTGGACTCTGCGTCGGCGCCCACACTTCTACCTTGCCGTCGCGATACACCGCTAGCGCCGCCGGGGGTTCCATCGAAGCGTGCGCCAGCAGTGGCGCGTAATATTCCGCTTCCACCACTTTTCCACCCTTCGCGAACGCCGCGTCTACGTTGCCGACTTCGCGCACAACCTTTCCCGGCTTGCGCGCCGTCTCCCGCAATTCTTGCTTGTACGCGTCGGAGTTGTACGCGCCGTGCGAGCTGGTCTCCCATTCGACCTTCAGCTTTTTCTTTCCCTGCATTGCCGACCACGTGTTGTCCGCCAGCACCGCAACGCCACCTAGCGCCTGATAGACCACCGGGGGCTTGAAGGTGTCGATCGTTTCCGTCTGCTTTACTCCAGCAACGGCCAGAGTTGCCTTGTTGTCGACCGATTTCGGCGAGCTGCCCAGCACCGGCGGGTGCATCACGCTCGCGTACAACATCCCATCCATACGCAGGTCCTGCCCGTAAACGCCTTTGCCGGTGCACAAATCTTTTAGGTCGTAACTCGCCGCATCCTTTCCGATGTAGCGCCACTCGCTTCGCGGCTTCAATTTCAATTCTTCTTTCTTCGGCACTGCTAGTTTCGATGCCGCTTCCGCGACCTCGCCGTAACCCAATTTCTTTCCCGAACTCTTGTGCACCACGGCGTGCAATTCAGTCGAGCATTCCGCTGCGGGCACGTTCCACTGCTGCGCGGCCGCGCGCACCATCATCAATCGCGCCGCCGCCCCGGCCTCGCGTAGCGGAATGAAAAAGCTCACTACCGAGTGCGACCCATCCGTATCCTGGTCGCCGTATTTCTCATCTCCCGTTGCTTGCACCACTTTCACGCGCGCCCAATCCGCATCCAACTCGTCCGCGACGATTCGTGGTAGGGAGGTGCGCACGCCATTTCCCATCTCCGAGCGATGCGCAATCACGTACACCGTCCCATCCGTGTCAATCGCCAGGTAAACGCCCGGCTGCAACGGCGCCTTTTTCATCGGCCCCGCTGGATTAATGGAAGCCACGTCGCCGCCCGCCGCCAGCAGTTTTTTCGGCATCAAGCTGACGCCGAGTACAAAAGCACTCGTGCCCGCCAGTCCCTTCAGGAATCCGCGACGACTCAAATTTTCGATGTTGATCACGGGAGTGCCTCCCCAGATTTTCGGTGTCGCCAAAGCCGGCCCCATTTCCCTTGCATTCTACCGCACCATCCTACCGCCAAATCCATAACTTGCAACGTTAAGGGCGGCCAAAGGGCTGGCGTCCACAACCTCAATAGCGCGTCTTTTTTTCCAGCTGCCGCCACCTGGCGAAGACCGCCAGCGATTCCTCGTGCAGAAGCTGCTTCATCGGAATGCGGCGCGACGCATTCGCGCGCTTCAATTCCTCGTAGATGAAGGCGTCGTCAAAGCCCGCGGCCGCCGCATCGCCCGCGGTACCGCCGTAGAAAACGCGCGCCGGCCGCGCCCAATATATGGCGCCAAGGCACATGGGACACGGCTCGCACGAGGTGTAAAGATCGCAGCCGTCCAATTGAAAAGCACCCAGAGCGCGGCACGCTCCGCGAATGGCCACGACCTCGGCGTGCGCGCTCGGATCGTTGTCCACCGTGACGCGATTCGCTCCTTCGGCGACCACTTGGCCCTCCTTCACCACCACCGCGCCGAAGGGGCCGCCACCCAGGCTCATATTATCGATCGCCAGAGCAATGGCGCGACGCATGAAATTCGCAGAAGGGTCAGGATTATCGACGGTCATAGCGCTACTTCTGGCTTCCTTCCTCCCTCCCTACTCCTCCGGCCACGAACCTAGCGCGCGGCGCAAATCGACGAGCTGGCCAAGGTGATACGCATTATGGTCAGCCAGCACTAAGGCTTCGCGCAGAATGGTTTGTCCGTCGCCGTGCGGAATGGGCGCATGCAGATCAGTCCGCGGGTTTTCGACCAGCCGGATCATCTCGCGCAGGTCGCGTCGAAAAGCATACATGCTATCGTTCCATTCCTCTTCGGCTTGCGGAGCCGGCGTCTTCGGCCAATAGCCTTCCGGAAATTCCGGCGAGACATGCTTTGGATTGCGGCTGAACTCCAGGATGTCCCACTGCGCTATGCGCGCGTGCTGCAGCAGTTGCCAACCGGTGTGCGGCAACCCTTGCGCATAGGTCCCGCGCTTGCCCTTCCGGAAAAGCTTCGAGCGCATCCATGAAATGCACGTGCGCCCCGCCGCCCTTCAGCAAGTAAGCCAGCTCTTTGCGAAGAGGGCCGTCGCCCTTCTCCCTGCCGCTTTTCTTGCTCTTGTCGTTCTTCGCAGCCTTTGTGGGTTTCTTTTTCTTGGTTTTCTTCAATGCTATTTCTCCGAGACCAGCACCGTTTGTGGCATCTCCGGGATCGGGTGCCGCGTGGTCTTCGCGAAACCCGAATTGCGACAGATCTTCTCGAGTTCCCCGAAAGTGTAGCTGTCTCCAGAATCCGTGTTCGCCAGCATCACCAGACTAAAGGCCGCGGGAATCTGCGGCGAAACGCGGTCGTCGTTCGGTACGAACTCCAGCGTGATTGCTTTTCCGCTGGGTTTCAGCGCCGCATGGACGCGTCGCATAAGTTTTTCACACCCCGCCGGATCGAAATGGTGAAGGATATTGGTCAGCAGGATGTAGTCGTAACCCTCGCCGAAGTCGGCCTCGAAGGCACTGCCCGGCCGGGTGCGAAAGCGGTCGGCGATGCCAAACTTTTTGGCGTTTTCTTGTGCAACGCTCAACACCGCGGGCCAATCCAGTGCGACAATCTGCGCCGCCGGGTTCCTGCGGGCGATCGTGATTCCATACATGCCATGCCCCGCCGCGATATCCAGCACCTTGACCGGCTTGCCTTCTGGAGTGCCAATCAGCGCCGCGATAAACTCCGCGCCAGGCACAGCCAAACCCGCCATCGATTTTGCGAACTCGACCCAGAAGTCGTCACGCGGCTTAGTGTTGTCGCCCTGGTCGGTCGCCGAGCCGCCCTTGCGCACCGCCTCCGTCAACAGACCGAAACTCTTCCTGTGCATGTCCGATGCAAGGAAGTTCGCCATCGAGCCCATGTACGCGGGAGAGCTACGGTCAAGAAAAATCGCCGAGTCTTGCGTAAGCACGTATCGATCATTTTCCTTGGTCAGGAAACCGAAGGTGGTCATGTAGTCGCAGAGAATGCGCACGCCGCGCTCAGAAGCGCCAGCGGCTCTCGCCAGCGAGCTCGCATCATTGGCGCCCTCTCCGATTTTCGTAAAAATATCCAGATTGATCGCCGCCTTCAACGCTTCGGTCTGCTGAAACGCGGTAAGTGTGCTGAAAATTCGTTCGGGTGATGGTTTCGCCCCGTGGGATGCCGTAGCCATTGATAAGTTTTCTCCTGGTGTTGCTTGGCAGACATTATACATGCGCAATGCTCGCGCACTTCGCAACGGTTGCCGCTGGATAAGCAGGCTGGCATACTTCTCTTCCCGTTTACCTTGACCAGCGCCGAAAGGCTTACCCTGAGCAACTTAACGGTGCGCACGCTTCACCCTGAGCTTCCGAAGGGCATCGCTCTCACCTTCGGACCAGAAGCAGTAAGCTGCTGGTCGGAGCTTGCGCTCCGAGCTTCACGGCGAACAAAATCGGGCTTTCGCCCCTGAGGAAACTCTTCCGATGAAACGCGAATATCACCGCTGGTATTCCCAGCGCCTCGGCGCCCAAATGGGCGTGGTCGTCCACGGTCACTGGGGGCCGCCGCTAATGGGCTTCCCCACCAGCGCCGGCGACGAGTGGGAACTCGAAAACCAGAGTATGATCGGCGCGCTCGCCGATTTCATCGAAGCCGGCAAAGTAAAAGTCTTCAGCGTCAATTCCATCAACGGCCAGAGCTTTTACAATCGCGGCGCTCATCCGTTTCACCGCAGCTACGTGCAGTCGGTCTTCGATTCCTATCTGCGCGAAGAGGTCGTCCCGTTCATCTGGGACAACTGCAAATCACCGGGCATCGGCATTTCCACCATGGGCGCATCGTTCGGCGCCTACCACGCCGCGAACACCCTCTTCAAACACCCCGACGTATTCAAGCGCTGCTTCGCTATGTCCGGAGTCTACGACCTGAAAAATTTCATGGACGGCATGTACGACGACAATTTCTATTTCAACAACCCCGTGGACTACTTGCAGAACCTCAGCGATCCCTGGGTCTACGGCCAGCTGGCTGCCTGCGACATCCACCTGATCACCGGCACCGGCGAGTGGGAAAAGCCCGCCCCCACCTATCGCCTCTCCCAAATCCTCTCGAGCAAAGGCATCCGCCACTCCTTAGACGACTGGGGCCCGCAAGGCGGTCACGACTGGCCCTACTGGAAACACCAAATGCGCGAATACATCGCCCGCCTCTTCTAGCCTCCATGCCACAGTCTCGTTCCCGTCTGTCATTCCGACCGGGCATGCGTGCCGCGGCTGCGTTCCCCAAGCCGGAGTTTGTGCTGTCATCTGGAGTCGGAGCGTTTGCCTCGAATCCGGTAAAGAAGAAATCCCACCACGGCAACATTGATCACCAGCGTCAAGAATTTCAAGGCCGAGGGATGCCGGTGGATCTCGTACACTTCCACGGGGACGAGCGAGCTCGTGATAATTACGCTGAACCACTCAGCCCAACGCTTCAGCAGCCAGAGCCCAATCCCCTCGGTGAGGAACACTCCCGCGTAAATAAAGCTGCCAACGGCGAGAGCCTCGATCTTATTCGGTGTAAGCGCAGCCGCCTTCAATAGGGCTTGCCCCACGTACCGGCTGCCCGGATCGAAGCCGAGCCTTGCAGCCCACTCTGCCAGGACGCGCGCGAGGTCAATGTGGATCATTTTGAGAGCGCCCACACCAACTGCGATCAGAAGAATCCCTTTCAGCAGCTTGAACAATGCGATCAGCCGGACCAGTCGGTTAGCAGAAGTTTTCATGCGAAGGTTTCCTCAAAGCTGGCCAGCTCATGGCTCTGCCCACGCTGGTAGGTAAACGCCATTCACCCATCGAACCGGACCCGGACCTTCGGGAACATCCATATTCGGTTGCAACTCGCGCTTTCATGGCGCGGCAGGCGGCTCTTGGTCGGCGGGAATTCCGGCGAAGTGCCGGTAAAACGCAGCGGCGCGGTTGACAGCGGAAGACGCGTTTCCCGCAACCAGCCGGCTGGCGTTCCTTCCGGTGCGCACCAAACTGTAATAGCGCCACACGTCATTCGATTCACGATCCAGAAAGTAGATGGACTGTATCTCACCCGGCCGAAGTATGGGCATTAGGAAATAGCGGATCGTCGTAACGTTCTCCACGCCAACAACGATGCGGTCCGCCGAAGCTTCGAGAACCCGCATTCGGTAGACCGCTTTTCCAGAAAGGTTGTCAACCTGTTCAAAGTATAAAACGTCTCCTTCTTTCATCTCCTCGGGCGTGAAGTCCTTGCGGTGTTGACCAGGCTCTGGGCCAGTCAGCGCGTAGGCGTCCACGACCAACGTCCGCCACCGCTTGCGCGTGGTCGACCAGTACCTCATGCCGGCGAGTTCAGAAATAGCCCCGATGCGCCTTAGCAAGCTCTCCTCCCCTGAGGCGTCGCGAAATCGCGCGACCGTCGTTACCAGCGTCGTAAAGCCCGCCGCCGCCCAACCGGTGCATACAGGTGGTCGCCAATCGTGGCCAAACTCCGATTCGCTCCATGATTTCACTACGGCCGAATCATCCAGACGAGGATAGGGCGGAGTGGGCTGCTGTCCGCATGGAGGCTGAGGCTCCGACTCAGGCTCGACATCCACAGTGAGCGCAGACCTTTGTGCAGATGGACAAACCTGAAAGCGAAGCACCCCAGGGGCTGGACGGAGGGCGGGCCAGGCCAGTATCAGCGCGGAAAATGTCACAGCACTCTTGAACCTCGGCAGACATTTCACACTCCCTATTATGAACATCGGGCCCGCTTGACTCTACCGAGTTGTTCTCGGTGCCGCACAAATTGGGCGATGCCACGCAAGAGTTCGGTCACCCGGTTCCTCACGTGGTCCAAGGGCCGGGCGACGCTGGCGTTCCGAGAAGACTTCCGGGAACCAGCTTTGCGTCGGAAAGGCGCGGGACTTCTGCGCCCTCTCGTGGGGATCGATCCTGCCGGGAGGCTTTTCCGTGGGATGGATCGAACTGAGGATCTACGCGAGGCCGAGGTGGTCGAGCTGGTATTTGCCTTTGGAGATGATCTGGTCGGCGTCGATCCAAACGTCGCACCTGCGGGTCAGCACATCGACGTGGGTTTTGGATTTCCAGTCGGCGTGCGTTTGGCTGCCATAAGGGTCCCCAAACGCAATGTGCACGCCGGGAAACTTCTCGTCCTGGAGCAGGATGCCGATCATTTCAGAGAGGCCGAGGTTGGTGCCGAAGGCCAGCTCGCCGACGCGGTCGCTGTTTTCGTCGGTGTGGCAGTAGTCCCAGAATTCTTGCTCCAGATCCTTGCGGTCGCAATGGACTTCGACCAGGCGCGCATTCGCAATCTTCAGGGTGAGCGGTGTGGATTGCAGATCGCCATATTTGCCGTTGAAGTGGTCGCCGGCGGTGGCATCGCAGACAAAGGTGCCGTCGACGGTCGCGGGCGTCGTGAAAACCTCGCCGGCCGGAAGATTGGACCAATAGCGCGGGCTGATCAAGCCGCTGGTCTTGACCCAGTCAAGCCCGCGGTCGAAGTGCGCGGCGATGGTTGTGCCAGACTCGGTTTTGACCGTTAAGGTTTGCGCCCGCAGCATGCGTTCACGCAGTCTGTCGCTTAGGCGGTCGACCAAGTTGTAATCGGCGCGCATGCCCTGGCGCATGATCTCCGGCGTGACGCCGACCATGTGAGCGTAGCGAATCTGCCGCCGTTCGACGATCTTGACGATGGCCATCCTCGCGCCAAGTTCACCCGGCTGCGGCGTCATGCACATGACGCCCACGTCGGCTGTTTCCAGAGCTTCGAGCACGGGAGCCGGCGCAACTTTCATGGGACGCGGTCCGAAGTCTTCCAAGAGTAAGCTGGTGCAAAGCGTATGGCGGGCGTCCAAAGCGGCCTCGAGGCTGGCGGCGACGGACCGGCTGGCCTGGTCGGCAATGAGTGCGACGTGCTCGCCAGGTTTGACAGAAAGGCAGGTCTCCACGGCGTTTTTTGCGCCGGGCATCAGGTCAGGTTGTGGCAGGCCAAAGGTCGCCATGGAGAATATTTTAACGCATTCGCCGGCGATTTGTATTGGGCCGTTAATACTGGAACCAACGGTGATACTAACGACTAAAAGCCATACCATCTCATGTTTGGTGCCTCGCAGAACGGCTCGCAACTCGCCGTTTCGCTTCTCGTTTCGCAGTTTCCCTGATCTTTCTGCTTATTGGATGGGGTTTGAAGGGAACCGGCGACCCACAAATGGTATTCAAAGGAAAATTCTTCGTATTGACTTCAAATTGCGGGATTCGGACCCTCGATGGTGCTCGCCGTCGGTAACGGCGCCGCGTACATGCAGGTGCACAGAGCGGTTGCGCGACACGATCATCAGTTTGTCGAAGGGACCAGGGCGATGACATTCTTCACGAGGAAGTGCTGAAAATGACTACCCAGTTTCACCAGGCCAAATACCACGAGTTATGCGCGGGGACTTACGCGGAATGCGGGGACTTGACCGCCTCCCGAGGTGACGTTGGCTAGCCCGGTGGCGCTTAGCCGGGTGAGGAATCCGGAGAGTTTGCCGCGGAACAGATACGGAGCGAAGTCGACCAGCATGTCTTTGAATTCGATGCCGCTCGGTTGCGTCTTAGAGCCGGCGTTGCCTTGCTGGGTGATGTAGGGAAAGGCTTCGCGGCGAATGGGGATGCGCTCCTGCACGATCCAGCAGCCGGCATCACCACCGGCGCTGATCGCCGAGACGGCTTTTTCAATGGTGGCGTCCCAGGCTTGTTCGGTAGTTTCCCAGCCGAGGGTTACGCCCGTGCCCCCGTATTCGTCGTTGGGTTTTAGCACCAGGTTTTCGCGCTCCGTGCGGATGAAGGCCAGGAGCTCGATAGGATCGTCGCAATGCGAGGTACGCACGTCGGCGACGACCCTGGTCCAGGGAATGTGCTGGCGGATGAGTTCGCGCTCGTCGTGTGAAAACAGCTTCGCGTTTTGCTCGTCGGTGAGCACGGCAAAGAAAGCCTTCACGTGGGCGATTTTGCAACGGAAGGTGTTGGCGATGCACAAGGCGTTAGCTTCGTAGGCTTTCACGAGAGCAGCACATTCTTGGGGTCGGGCAGCGATGTCGTTGATCAGCACGCGGCGGTAGAGTAAATCGATTGTTTTGCCGTGCGCGCTGAGAGTTTTACCGTTGAAAACGAGGTCGCGCGGGTCGGCCAGAACTACCGGCACGCCCATTTTCTCGAAGCGCGCCTGCAGGATTTCAAACTCGTTCCAGGTTGGGACTTCGCGCCAGTCCACGATGGCAATTTGCGGCCGCTTGGAGGTGCCGCCCCAGTCAGTATAGCTCGCCATGAGTGCGTCCAGCAATTTCGCGCTGAGGGGGTAGCTGTGAACTTCATATTGCTGCGAAAAATCGGCCATCAACGGAAGTTCGCGAAACACTTCGGCGAGAGTTTCGGAATATCCGGCGCCGGCGGGTGCTTCACCGTTGTACTCGGCAAATTTCAAAGAGTCGGGCAGCAGGAACGCATCCAGGCGTGAAGACGTACTCGCACGGCCGTACCCGACGGGAAGACGCGCGAGGCGCTCTTCCTCCGCGCGCAAGTGGAGTTGCCCCAAGAGGCCCGCGTTGTCCAGAGCAGCGGCGACCACGCGCTCGCCCAGATCGGCAATCGTTTCGGCAACGACGCGAACACGCAGCTCGTCCTCAGGCGAAAGGAAAAACGGGCGGAGAAACGGACAGTGTACGCGGTCGCCAAAGGTCAGCTTGACAGCGCGGAGCTGCTCGAAAAATTCGCTGGCGAAATCCGGGTCATTTTCCAAAGCCGGCCGCAGTAAGTTGTCCCAGTGCTCGGCTGGATTCTGCGCCATTGCCGTAGGCGCGGGGGCGCTGGTCATTTCGTTTTTACTCCAGCGGGGCCAGCGGACGAGGACGCGCTCAAAGATTGCGCTGCTGCCGCGGATTGCCCGAGGTTCGCGGCTGCGGCTTTCGGGGCGCCGATAAAACCGCTCGCCGCGCCATTGCCCAGCATTTCTTCCCAGCGCGGCCAGGAATTGGACATTCTGCCGTTGAGAGCCCGATCGATCACTAAGTGAGCCATTTGCTCTACGACATGCTCGAAGTAAAACTCCGTGATGCGATCGCGTTCGAAATCGGGCGCCGGATTGAGGAAATCGATGGCGTAGGGCACGCCGTCCTTGAGGGCGAACTCAATGGTATTCATTTCGTAGCCGAGGGCTTGGTTGATGGTGCGCGCATCCTGCACAATGCGAGCGCCCAGTTCCTTCGAGAGATAATCGTGCTCGATCAGGTAGCGGCGCTCCTTGGGGTCGTAGCGGACGGGCAGAATGTCGGTCTTGCCGAAGGTGAAGCAGCGAACGTAACCGGTGAAATCGATGAACTCCTGTAAGGTCATGCAGTAGGGCGAGGTCTTGTCGTAGGCCGCAAGCAGCTCTTCGCGATTGTTGACCTTGTAGACGTGCTTCCATCCGCCGCCGGAGAACGGTTTGAGAATCGCAGGACGACCGACGTAGTCGAGCAGAGCGTCCCACTCGATGGGATATTTAAGGTTGTGCAAGGATTCGGAGGTAATGTCGACGTCTTTAGGATAACCCTTTTGCGGCAGGAGAACCGTCTTGGGGATGGCGATTCCGAGTTTGGCGGCGAGGGAGTAGTTAAAATATTTGTCGTCGGCGGTCCACCAGAATGGATTGTTGATGACGTAGGTGCCTTGCAGCACCGCGTGTTTCAGGTAGCCGCGGTAGTAGTCGACTTCGTGAGAGATGCGGTCGACGATAACGCTGTATTCGGCGCGTTCATTCATGCGCGTGCCGCCGAGTTTGACGAATTCCGCCGCGACGCCATCGGCTTTGCCGAGTTGATTGACCCTGGCGATGAACGCCGGAGGGAAGCTGTATTCGCGCCCGCAGAGAAGACCGACCTTTTTCATAAAGCGCTCCTATGGAACGAAGGTGCCGAAGATTCCAGCATGGTTAAGACGCGTGCGGAAAATACCAAGAGTGTTTCCTCAGGGGCCAAAGCCCATTTGCCAGCCGGCACTTGTGTCGGAGTGGAAGCTGCGACCCCGAAGCTCCGACGCGGCCGCTAGTTGATCGCGTGGGCCGAAGAGGTTCGCGGCTGGACCACGCCGCCGCGGGTTTCTTCGACCAGGTGTTTGACGACCGCTCTCAGGTCGCCGGTTTCCTGGTAGACGCGAAGCTGGCGTTCGGCGCTGGTGCCTTCATTCAAAATGGTGTGGACGTATTCGATGGCGCTGCGGCTGCCGAGATCGTCCACTACGTCGTCTACAAACTCGAGTAACTCGGTGGCAAGCTCGCGCATGGGCACTTCCGCTTCTTTGCCGAAATCGATGAGTTTGCCCTCGATGCCGTAGCGCGCGGCGCGCCATTTATTTTCTTCGATCAGCGCGCGGCGGTACAACCGGAAGCTCATGTTTCGGGTGTACAAGCGGTGCAGTTTGACGACGATCGCCTGCGTGAGGGCGGCAATGGCCACCGCTTCTTCCACTTTGGTGGTCACATCGCACATGCGAAACTCCAGCGTTCCAAACGTGGGGTGCGGCCGAACGTCCCACCAGATTTTCTTTCCGGTGTCGATGCAATTCAGCTTCACCAAAAGGTTGGTGAAATTTTCGTAGGCACTCCAGGATTCAAACTGCTCGGGAATGCCGGTGCGCGGGAAGCGGCGGAAGACGGTGGTGCGGAACGATTTCAGGCCGGTGTTGCGTCCCATCCAGAAGGGAGAACTAGTGGAGAGTGCGAGCAGGTGCGGAAGGAAATAGCGCACCATGTTCATCATGTCGATGGTGGTTTGCTTGTCGGGCATGGCCACGTGGACGTGCATACCGAAGATCAAGAGAGAGCGCGCCAGCTGCTGCAGCTCTTCGACGATATTTTCGTAGCGCTCACCCGGCGAGATGACTTGATCGATCCAGCTGGAGAAAGGATGGGTGCCCGCGGCGGCGACCTGAAGGCCGACACGTTCGGCGGCGGCAACCAGCTCGCCGCGCGTGCGGTGCATTTCAATGCGCAGCTCACCGACGCTTTCGCAAATCTTGGAACCGGTCTCGACAATGGACTGATGCATCTCGTGCTTCACTTGCTCGACGATATCGGGCGAAGCGGCCGAGACCAGTTGCATGACGTGTGAGCGCAACTCGCACGTCGCAGGGTCGATGATTTGGAATTCCTCTTCTACGCCAATCGTGAAGCGGTGAGCCATGAGGTGGCCCTCCGGGGTCGCCATGGTCCTGCAGGGGACTGCGAAGCGGTATCATACGCCGCTCCTCTCGAAATTACATCACGGGTGTGGGGGTAGAAACCAACGCTTGGGAGTTCCTCCGGTTTTTGATGCTGATCGGGAGGATCGGCGGGCAACACTCAGTAGTCCTGCGGCGTTGCGCTCTCATCTTCTGGTTGGTAGGGCCGAAACTACAGACCGAAGACGTAGAGTACACGATCGGCGACGATGGCAATGTGCTGGCGGCCGTCGATTGCGAACGAAATGGGATTGGCGATGATCTGACTGCCGGTTTGGAAATCCCACAAGGGCTTTCCGGTAGCCGCGTCGAGGGCATAGAAGTTGCCCTCATCGGAACCAGACAAAACAAGGCCCCCTGCGGTGGATAGGACTCCGGCCCACGGGGGCGTATGAAGCTTGAATTCCCAGCGCAAGTTGCCGGTGGTGGGATCGAGCGCCCGAATTTCGCCCCAGGTATCGTCAATCGGCAACTCGTTTTCGGCCCCGCCGGCAAACAGGGTGCCGGGCTGGTACTTCGCGTTGCGCTTGAAGTAGATCCCGCCGATTTCGCGCACCGCGACGTAGAAAAGATTCGTCACCGGGTTGTAGGACGGACTGAACCAGACCGTGGCGCCGTTGAGATTGGGCCAGACCAGAGTGCCTTTTTCGCTGGGCTCGTTGCCGGGCAGCACGACGGGACGACCTTTGGCGTCGAGACCGCTGGCCCAAGTTAGCTTGGCGAACGGTTTTCCCGCAATGAACTCTCCGGTCGTGCGATCCAAGACATAGTAAAAGCCGTTGCGGTTGGCGTTGGCGATCAACTTGCGTGGCTGGCCACCGACGGCTGCGTCGAACAGGACTGGTATCTGGCAGGTGTCCCAGTCGTGCACGTCGTGCGGCGTGGTCTGAAAATACCACCGGAGTTTTCCGGTGTCGACGTCGAGCGCAACCATCGAATTGGTGTAGAGGTTATCGCCGGAGCGCGTATCTCCGTTCCAGTCTGGTCCGGGATTGCCGACGCCCCAATACACTAGTTTTAGATCGGGATCGTAGGACCCGGTGACCCAAGTGGGTCCTCCACCGGTTTTCGCGCTGTCGCCCGCCCAGGTTTCGAAGCCAGGCTCTCCGCGAGCCGGAACGGTCCAGAAGCGCCAGAGTTGCTTGCCGGTTTTTGCGTCGTAAGCGTCAAGCAACCCGCGAATGCCCGCTTCGCCTCCGCTTACTCCGACAATGATTTTGCCGTCGATGGCCAGCGGCGCTCCGGTTATGCTGTAGCCCGTGGTGTAGTCGGCCACCCGCGAGGCCCATCGCTCTATGCCGCTTTTCAAATCGAGGGCGACGAGGTAACAGTCGAGTGTTGTGACATAGAGGGTGTCGCCGAGTACCGCGGGGCCGCGATTCACGTGTCCGAAGCCGATGCTATGGTAGTTCTTCGGCAAAACGCGCTTCCAGGTCCACAGCGCCCTTCCAGTGCGCGTGTCGAGAGCCGCGGCGTACTGCGGTCCAGTGATGTACATGACATCGCCGACGACCAGCGGAGAGGTCTCGCTGCCGCCGTCGCGAAGTTGTAATGCCCATTTCACTTTCAGGTTAGCGACGTTGGCCGGCGTGATTTCCTGCAGTGGAGAAAAACGATGACCAAGGAGATTCCCCGAATAGGTTAGCCAATCGCCCGGATTTTCTCGGGCATTGCGAATTTGATCGAAGGTGACCTGTGCCATGGAAACTGCGCAAAGCAGCACGGAGAGGATGGCGGCGAGCGCGAACCTCATGGTTTTTCCCGCGATGTAACCAGGTAGGCCACCAGATCGTCGAGTTCCGCCGCGCTGAGGGCGCCCTCAAACGAGGGCATCGGAGTTTCACCCCGCAATTTTTGAAACTCCTTCAATTCTTGTTTGCGGAAACTGTGAGAATGGCCCTCGGCGTCCCGGAGCTGAATGGAAAACGTATCTTCGTTCAGGCGGATGCCTTGCATGGTTTGCCCGGACGAGGTCATCACTTTCACGAGCAGAAAATTCTCGGGAAGCGCGGAAGACGGCTTCCGGAGAACCTGGCGGATCAAAGATGCGCCGCGGCGTTCGCCAATGCCGGTAAGCTCGGGACCGTAGCCGAGACCTTCGCCATTAAAAATGTGACAGTGGGAACACGCTGATTTCGCGTAGACCGCAGCGCCGCGAGTTGCGTCGCCCGCGAGTTTTTCCGGCGGCACCGCGCCGATGGACCGAACATAAGCTGCGACGTCCGCAACCTCTTCGTCGTTGAGGAACCACGCGTCGGGCATTGCCGGAGGAAGGCCGTCAGCGATGACCGAACGCAGCGTTGCGTCATCGGGTGCGTGAGGTAAGTGCGGGCGAGTCAGTCGGGGACCACGGCCGCCGCCGCCGTCGAAGCCGTGGCAGACGGCACAGTGGCGCTCGAAGATTTGCTGGCCTTCAGCTGTGCTGTGAAGAGAGGCGTTTGCGGGCGGCGATTGCTGCGGCCGGTTGGCGGATAGGACAGCCGGAAGCAGGAGCGCTCCGGAAATCGTCATCGCGAAGAATGCGACGGTGCAACAACGGCTGAATTGGGGCCGAGTCATGCTTTGTGAAATCGGGCCGTCAGGATAACTCCCTGGGAAGGCTGCGCTATTTGTCCCATCGCGGCAATTCAGCCAGAACCCGCCGCAATCGGCTAGGCTGCACCCATCGCTCTTCGCTGCTGGAAGCACTCCCGGCAAAAAACCGGGCGGCCTTGCGTCGGCCGGAATGGAACCGTGGTGTCTTTGCCGCACTGAGAACAAGTGGTCTTGGTTTCCGAGCGCATCTGGGAGTTACCGCCCCCTCCGCCAGCACCGACGCCTTCAGCGCGCTTGGCTTTGCATCCTTTGCATCGTTTGGGTTCGTTTTTGAAACCTTTGTCAGCAAAAAACATCTGTTCGCCCGCAGTAAACACAAATTCCGCAGAACACTCCGAACACTTCAGGACCTTATCGTGGAATTCCATGAGCCGCCCCCTTGGCCCAAGTCAAGCAAGGGGATGGGCGCACCTTGCACCATAGGGCCGGGATATAGGATTCCGTGATCCGGGGGGAACCGGGGCACGGCTTCCATGGGCCTGAGGGCACGAGCTGCAACGCAACCCCAACTTCTCTGCCTAACTGGGTCTACATCACGGAAGTGCGGCGCTGGGCTTGAGCGAGGAGGGGAGTGGCGGCCCCGACCAGAGAGGCCGGGGCCGCCGAAATACTAGTCCGCTTCCCGCCGCTGCTTTTTGCGCAGTCGCTTCCGCGAAAGCGCTTCCTTGGCCCGGCGCTTTTCACCGGGCTTCATATAGAAGCTATGCTTCTTGATTTCCTTGATGATGTCTTCCTGTTGCACCTTGCGCTTGAAACGGCGCAAAGCGTTCTCCAGAGATTCACTTTCCTGGATGATGACTTCAGCCACGTTATATTCACCCCCAATCCGGTTCGGATTGGTATCTTGCGGTGTCGTGCATAAATGGCGCACCGCCTTGGAGATTATCGCATGCTGAGTGCTTCGTTTGCATGTCTACGTGGACAGGTTGATGCCTCTTCTAATCAATTCTGGCCATAGGTGTCAAGCAATCTTTCGTCGCAGAAGCAGGATTGTGGCGGGAGTCGAGGGGGTGTTATCGAGCTGGGTACGGATACATAAGTAGGTAATCGAGTGAATGGCTCGAACTTGGTTGGGATTAAAAGCATGTGGGGTGGGACTTGGCATCTTGGCGTGGTGATCCTGCTTGGCTCAGGGCCCAGCGGTGCTGCGCACTACCATCACTCGGGTCTCCGCAGCGGAGCGGGCCTTGGGGAATCAAGGTATTGCACTTTCCCGTCGTTGTGCTGTTAAAATGTGCCGCTTTCCAAACGCGCGGCCTGGGGGTCGATTATGTCCGAGATGCGGGACGCCATAGGGGTTCTGCTTGCAGGTGGACAGGGCGAACGGCTGTGGCCCCTTACCCGCGACCGAGCCAAGCCCGCGGTCCCGTTCGGGGCTCTCTACCGCATCATCGACATCACCCTTTCCAATTGCATTAACTCGGACCTGCGAAAGGTATTCGTCCTCACGCAGTACAAGGCCCTCAGCCTGAACCGCCACATTCGGGCGGGCTGGTCGCCGCTGATGGGGCTGGGCGATTACATCGAAGTGCTGCCGCCGCAGATGCGCGTTTCGAACCAGTGGTATCAGGGCACAGCCGACGCGGTGTACCAGAACATTTATTCCATCGGCAGCGAGCATTCGAAGTACGTGTTCATTCTGTCGGGCGATCACATTTATAAGATGAATTACGGCCGAATGCTGCAGCAGCATGTGGACTCCGGTGCGGACGTGACCGTTGCGGTGCTGGAGATTCCGGTCCAGGAGGCCGCGCGGCAGTTCGGTGTGATCGAGGTGGACAAAGAGTATCGAATCAAAGGATTCGATGAAAAACCGGCGCATCCCAAGGAGTCCCCGCACCATGCCGGCTACTGCAACGCGTCGATGGGCATCTACATTTTTAATACCCACCTGATGATTCCGATTTTGCTAGCGGACTCGGAAGATCCGAAGTCGGCGCACGACTTCGGCAAAGATATTTTGCCGCGCATCATTTCAAAGCATCGCGTGTTCGCCTTCAACTTCGTGGATGAGAATCGCAAGGATGCGCTGTACTGGCGGGATGTGGGGACCCTAGACGCCTACTACGAAGCGAACATGGATCTGACATCGGTATCTCCCATTTTCAACTTGTACGACAAAGAGTGGCCACTGCGTGGATGGCAGCATCAATATCCGCCGGCCAAGTTTGTGTTTGCGGACCCGGAACGCATGGGCGTGGCTATCGACTCCATCGTGGCGGGCGGGTCGATCGTCTCTGGAGGCCGCGTACAGGGTTCGATTCTTGGGTACGACGTGCGCATCAATAGCTACAGCGAAGTCACCGACTCGATTATCTATAACCACGTGAACGTCGGCCGCCACTCGCGCATTCGTCGGGCCATCATCGATCGGCACGTTACGTTGCCGGAGCGCACGGAGATCGGCTACGACATGGAAGCCGACAAGCGGCGATTCCATGTCACCGACTCGGGAATCGTGATTGTCGTGCGGCAGGAGTCGTTGATCGAGGAACCCGAGACACAGTAAGGACCACCTAAGCGCCCCGCAAGAATTGTCGCATCGACTGGATTACCAGCGCAGGCTGCTCGTGCTGCACGAAATGGCCGGCCTGCGGAACGCGGTGAATCTGCAAACTCTCGACGTAGTGGTCAAGCCCATTCAGGTTTCCCGGCGTCAGCGCGATATCCTTTTCACCCCAGATCACGAGCGTTGGTACGGTAATCAGGCCTTTGGCCGGTAAAAACTGCTCTGCCCGCGAGGCTCCTCCTTTGAGAAACCTTTCCAGGGATGCGGCACGATAGTAGTTCAGCCCACCGGTAAGGCCACGGCGCCAGGAACCGAGGTACATCTCGCGGTCGGCATCGCCAGCCCAATTCCCCATGAAGACGACTTGCCGTGGGATGGCAAAGTCGTTCTGGGTCAGTACCGTCTCGGCCTCGGGAGTGCAGAAAAGATTGAAATAGGCGGATGCTTTCTGCTGGTCCGGGTTGCCGGTTAATTCCCGGGCGAACACTGTGGGGTGCGGGGCGTTCAGTATGATCAGCTTTTCGAGCATCGCTGGATGAGCCGACGCAAAATGCCAAGCGATCACGCCGCCCCAGTCATGGCCTACCAGCGTCAGTGGGCGAGCTCCAAGGTAGGCTGTAAGCGCGCGAATATCTTCGACCAGGATCGGGATTTGATAAGCATCCACTTCCAGCGGCATCGCAGAAAGGTTGTACCCGCGCATGTCGAGAGCGACGGCGCGATGATCTTTCGCAAATTCCGGCAGGAGCGCGTTCCAGCTGTACCAGAAATCCGGAAATCCGTGGAGGAAGAGCATCACCGGGCCAGTGCCCTGCTCGACGTAGTGCAACCGAACGCCATTTACCTCGACGTAGGCGTGGCGGAGGCCGGGGGCCTCTGAAGTTTGGCCAGTTTGCATATCGGCGCTCCGGGGTTGAATCGGAACCTAACACAGATGGCGTGGCTCGAAAAGCACGCGGACCTTGGATGTCGCGCTGTGCGTGTTGGGAAAATTCCAGTAAGATTATTGGTTCGCATTCATCGAGGAGAACAAATCGTTCATGTCTACCAAGATCACACGAGTTCACGCGCGGCAGGTCATCGACTCGCGCGGCAATCCAACCGTGGAGGCCGATGTGTATGTCGGCGGCGGAGTGCGCGGTCGCGCCGCGGTTCCTTCGGGAGCGTCCACGGGCGAACACGAGGCCCTGGAGCTGCGCGACGGGGACAAGTCACGCTATCTGGGCAAGGGCGTGCTCAAGGCCGTTGGCAACGTCAATGGCGAAATCGCGAAAGCCGTCGGAGGATTGGACGCGGGCGATCAACGGGCGCTCGACAAGCGGATGCTGGAACTCGACGGAACGCCGACCAAGGCGCGGCTGGGAGCAAACGCGATTCTTGCCGTCTCCATGGCGGCTGCTCGCGCCGCGGCGAATGCGCAGAACCTGCCGTTGTACAAGTATTTGGCGCGGTATTCCACAGACACATCGGCCAATCTCTTGCCGGTGCCAATGATGAACATTCTGAATGGCGGCGCGCATGCCGACAGCTCTGTGGATTTTCAGGAATTCATGGTCATGCCGGTCGGCGCGCCAAACTTTTCCGAAGCTCTTCGATGGGGTGTCGAGATTTTTCACGCGTTGAAAGCTGCACTGAACAAGCGCGGATATTCGACGGCGGTCGGCGACGAGGGAGGTTTCGCGCCGAGCTGCAAGTCGAACGAAGAGGCGATCCAGATCGTGCTCGAAGCCATTTCCGCGGCGGGTTACAAGCCCGGTGAGCAGGTGAGCATCGCACTCGACCCCGCTTCCAGCGAGTTTTACGACAAAGCCAGCGGAAAATACGTCTTCAAGAAGTCGGACAAGTCGGCGCATTGCTCCTCGGAAATGGCTGCCTACTGGACGAGCTGGGCCGAGAAATATCCCATCGTGTCGATCGAAGACGGCATGGCCGAAGATGATTGGTCGGGATGGAAGGAGCTTACACAGAATATCGGCGGGAAAACATCGAAGAAGAAGATTCAGCTTGTAGGCGACGATTTGTTTGTTACCAATACGGAGCGGTTGTCGCGCGGGATCAACGAAGGCATCGCCAACGCGATTTTGATTAAGCTCAATCAGATCGGGACCGTTACCGAGACGATCGATGCTATTGAGTTGGCGCGCAAAGCTGGATACAACTCCATCATTTCCCACCGTTCCGGCGAGACCGAAGACACCTTTATCGCGGATTTGGCCGTCGCCACCGCTGCCGGTCAGATCAAGACCGGTTCCGCTTCGCGCACGGATCGCATTGCGAAATACAACCAACTGCTGCGCATCGAGGAAGAGCTGGGGGCGGCCGCCCGATTCCCGGGCCGCACGATTTTCTCGGCTTAGGAACTCGGCTTCGCTCCTGAACCCGACCGACGACCGCGGTAGGCTAGGAATGTCTGGCCCTGTGGCGTTCTATGTCTGGACCCCAATTCCGTAGAAAGGTAACATGCGCTCACCTTTCGGGGGGGTAAATGAGCAACCGTTACCGGCACGTTGCCACCGGCGTCGTTATTCCGCTATTGATCGCGTCGTTCGGGATGTTCGATCTCAAGCAAAGGCCCACATTCGCCGCTTTTCAAAAAGTGGACGTCTTTCAGCTCGTAGTCTGCGGAATGTGCCTGGGCATCGCGTTGACTGGATTCATCGAGTTTCTTCGCTCCCCGCGCTCCACTTAACTGATCGAAGCCGCCGCCAATTGCCCGTATACTCTTCTGAATGCGAAAAGCAGGCCTAACTGCTGCGCTTATTGGGGCGATCTACGCGCTCCTTCCTGCAACTTTGCGAGCTCAAGACCCTCCCTCAGCGAATGAAGTCCTCATCGAGCGCTGCGACCGCTTGCCGGTCGTGCGGGCGCGCATCGGAAAGAGTGAGGTCCGTTTTCTGCTGGATACCGGTGCGACAACGGTGCTCAATCTGAAATCGTTTGCCGGCGGGCAAAATCGAGAAATTCAGGTTACCTCCTGGACCGGCACTGCGGCCACCAGCGCGCGCGAAGTCTCCGTGAAGGAGATGTCCATCGGCAACCATCATTTGCGCGATCTGAAACTGCCTGCCATCGATCTAAGTCCCATCGGCAACGCGTGCGGCGGGCCGATCGACGGGATCCTGGGCGTCGATCTCCTCGATAAGATGGAGGTGTCGATTGACCTCAAGCGACAAGTGGCGTCGCTTGGTGCCGACCCCGTCGATCCCAAAACCGTATACGACGAGATGGAAAAATCGATGGGCCATTGCACGACGGCCTTTGAACAAGGCAAAGCGGACGAGTTCGAGCAGTGCCTCGATCCCGAAATCGTGCTGTACACGCCGGACGGCGAATTTCGCGGAAGAAAACAGGTGCTGGAGTATATGCGGAACCGATATTTCAAGTTCGCGCCCAGGCTTCATTACTCGATGAAGCTGCAGGACGTGCAGAGTTTTGGAAACGCGCTGTGGTATTCCTACGAGTATGAGCTCGACACTCCGGAAACCCATAAGCCGGGCCACGGAATGGCAATGTGCCGGAAAACAGAAGGGCGCTGGCGCATCCTGAATATGCATAACTCGGCGTCGAAGGTACCGGCCGCAGGGAATCCCTGATGCGCATGGATTTATGACGACGGCGACAAACTCGCTCCCGCCGGAACGAAGCATCCGCATGCGGATTGCGCACAGCGCCGATGCCAAAGCAATCGCGCGGATCATCAATGCAGCCTTCGTTGTCGAGCGCATGGCCTTTGATGGCGACCGCAGCAACGCGCTGGGTGTCAGCGACCTCATGAAAAAGGGACCGTTCCTGCTCGCGGAAGACGCGATCGAGCTGGCAGGTTGTGTTTATGTCGAGGTCCGCGGCGCGCGAAGTTACCTCGGACTTTTGTCTGTAGGTCCGGCCCGCCAGGGCACGGGGCTTGGCCGGCTTCTGGTTGCGGAAGCGGAAGAATATTCGCGACAGGCAGGGTGTCACACAATGGAATTGCGGATCATCAGTCCGCGCGCGGAACCTCTGCTGCCGTTCTATCAGCACCTCGGCTACTCTCAAACCGGAACGGCTGCCTTTTCCTCCGACGTGACACCTAAAGTACCGTGCTATTACATCACGATGGCGAAGCCACTGCGGTAAGCTGGGTTTCCTCCGTTTCCAAATCTTCGCTCTTCAGGCAGAATACCTCCCTCATTTCTCAGGGGGCAGAATGAATCGCAGCGTGGTGGTCGCTACATTTCTTTTGGCGTGCGTCTCGCTCGCGCCCGTTCGTACTCAGGTTATTGCCGATGAACAGCCCTTTCTGGGCTATTCGGCGGAATCATCGCGCGCCGAACGCCAGTGGGAAGAAAAACTCCGCGCGATTCCGAGTCCCGAGAATCTGCGGGCGTACATGCAGCATCTCGCCGCGCACCCGCACAACGTCGGTACCAGATACGACAAAGAGAATGCCGAGTGGATCGCCGCGAAGTTCAAGGAATTCGGCCTCGACACGCACATCGAACAATTCGATGTGCTCTTCCCCACCCCAAAGGAACGCGCCGTCGAGCTGGTGGATGGTGGTGCAAAGTTTGTCGCCAAGTTGCAAGAACCGGCGCTGCCACTGGATCCCACCACAAGTCAGCAGTCCGAGCAGCTCCCCACCTACAACGCCTATTCGATCGACGGTGATGTCACTGCGCCGCTCGTCTATGTGAACTATGGCATTCCCGAAGATTACGAACAGCTCGAGCGCATGGGAGTTTCCGTCAAAGGTAAGATCGTCATTGCGCGCTACTACCATTCCTGGCGCGGCATCAAGCCGAAGGTGGCTGCGGAGCACGGCGCGGTGGGCTGCTTGATTTACTCCGATCCGCGCGAAGACGGCTTCGTGCAGGGTGAGACGTTTCCCGCTGGGCCGTGGCGGCCGCCAGACGGCGTCCAGCGAGGCAGCGTCGCCGACATGCCCTTCTATCCCGGCGACCCGCTGACCCCGGGCGTGGGCGCCACGAAAAACGCGAAGCGCCTGAAAGTCGAAGACGCGGCAACCATCACCAAGATTCCGGTGCTTCCGATTTCTTATGCGGATGCGCAGCCCCTCCTGGCGGCTCTTACGGGCAGGGTTGCGCCGTCGGATTGGCGCGGGGGGCTCGGCCAGACATATCGCATCGGTCCGGGCCCCGCCAAAGTTCACCTGAAAGTGAAATCGAACTGGGACATCAAGCCGGTCTACGACGTGATCGCGAAAATCCCCGGCTCGGCGTTTCCGGATGAATGGGTGATTCGCGGAAACCATCACGACGGCTGGGTGAACGGAGCGGAAGATCCGATCTCAGGCATGGATGCCGTTCTTGAGGAAGGCCGCGCGCTCGGCGAATTGCTGAAGCAAGGCTGGAAGCCCAAGCGAACCATCCTCTTGTGCGCGTGGGACGGCGAAGAGCCCGGGCTGCTCGGCTCCACCGAGTGGGCCGAAGAGCACGCCGACGAATTGCGCGCGCATGCCGTAGCCTACATCAATTCCGACTCCAACAGCCGCGGCTATCTTGGTATCGAAGGCTCGCACACGCTCGAAAAATTCACCAACGAGGTTTCTCGCGATATCACCGATCCGGAAACGAGGCTCTCCGCCTGGAAGCGCAACCAGCTTCACGAAATCGCCCAAGCGAAGTCCGCCGAGCAGCGTCAGGAAATTCGCCAGCGCGGCGACCTGCGCATTAGCGCCTTGGGTTCCGGCTCGGACTTCACCGCGTTTCTCCAGCATGATGGCGTCGCCTCGCTGAACATCGGTTTCGGCGGCGAAGACGGCGGCGGCATCTACCACTCCATCTACGACGACTACTACTGGTATACCCACTTCAGCGATGGAGACTTCGTCTACGGACGCGCCCTCGCACAAGCCGGTGGCAGCCTGGTCATGCGCCTTTCCGACGCCGACTTGCTGCCGTTCGAATTCGGAGATTTCTCGGACACCGTGCAGACCTACGTCAAAGAGTTGAAAGCTCTCTCGCAGAAAATGCGCGACGAAATCACCGAACGCAATCGCGAGATCGAAGAAGGCGTCTTCAGCGCCACGAACGATCCGAAAACACCGCTGGTTGCGCCGCCGACCGAAACCGTACCCACTCATTTGAATTTCGCGCCGCTGGACGACGCACTAGACGCCCTCGCTCGCAGCGCCGCCGAATATCACAAAGCGCTGGAGCACGCCAACGCCAATGGTGGCAGCGTTCTCGCATCGACCTCGCTAGCCGATGTAAATCGACTGCTCATTGAGAGCGAGCGGAAACTTACCAACACGGAGGGTTTACCTAATCGCCCGTGGTTCAAGCATCAAATCTATGCTCCTGGTTTTTACACCGGATATGCCGTGAAAACGATCCCTGCAGTGCGCGAGGCGATCGAACTGAAGCAATGGAAGCAAGCGGACACCGCTATCGTCGTCGTGGCGCAAGTTCTGCAAGACGAAGCCGCGCTAATCTCGTCGGCCGCGTCTAAACTGGCCGCGGTAAAATAACCGGTGTCATCAATGGCTGCATTGGCGCCTCCGATCTGGGAAACCTTGTCCGCCCTAGACGACCTGCGCCCTGCACCATTTGCAGCCCGCGCTATCTACACCCTGCAAGACCTGTCATCCTGAGCGCATCCGACCAGGATGCGCGAAGGACCTTAAGTTTGCGTTGCCGGGCACTATCCTGAGGAAGCGATTCCGTCGATCGTGAAATCGATCCACTGGAGGTCACACCATCCCGTCCTACAACCTAGCGATCGTCGGTTTCGGAAACGTGGGGCGCGCGTTCCTGCGCCTGCTGATCTCCAAGGAGACCGAGCTGCGGCGTCGCTACGATGTGCGTTGGCGTCTCACCGGGGTCGCGACACGCCGCATCGGCTGGCTCGTCGATCCCGACGGCCTGAATCCTCTCGCCATTCTCAACGGCCACTGGCCCGCGCAGCAGCTGCTTGCTGCTCCCCGCAACGTGCGCGAATGGGTCGAGCGTTCCCGCGCCGATGTGGTCTTCGAAGCCAGTTCCCTCAACGCGGCCACCGGCGAACCCGCCATCGACCATATCAAAGCTGCATTGGAGCTCGGCGCCCACGCGGTCACCGCCAACAAAGGGCCCATCGTGCACTCGTTCAGTGAACTCACCGCTCTCGCGAATGAAAAAGGCCGAAAGTTTCTCTACGAAGCCACGGTGATGGACGGCGTTCCTATTTTCTCGATGTTCCCGCTAGGCTTGCCGGCGATGGAAATCCGCGGTTTTTTCGGTGTGCTCAATTCCACCACCAATGTGGTGTTGACGGAGATTGAAAAAGGACGTTCCTTCGACGATGCCATCCGCCGCGCGCAAGCCATGGGTATAGCGGAAACCGATCCCGCCGCCGATCTCGACGGCTGGGACTCGGCAGTTAAGATTGTCGCCATGACGATCGTGCTCTTGGGCGTGCCGATGCGCCTCGAGCAAGTGCGGCGCACTGGAATCCGCGAGCTCAGCGAAGAAAAAATTCGCTCCGTGCGCTCGTCAGGAATGCGCTACAAGCTGGTCTGCCGCGCGGAACGCCGCGGCAGCGGAGTCGAGTGCAGTGTCCAGCCGGAGCTCCTGCTCGCTTCCGACCCGCTCGCCAATCTGGAAGGCAGCAGCTCCGCTGTTCGCTTCGACATGGATGTCTTCAGCCTCTCGCTGGTTGAGCACAACCCCGGTATCGAAGCCACCGGCTACGGCCTGTTGGCCGACTTCCTTCGCGCCGTCCGGTAGCGCCGGCACTCTTGTTGACCCTGAGCCGCGAATGGCCTGTGTCCCGTCAGATCCGTCGGTACGTAAACCGACCGGCGCCGCTTGCCCCGCACCGCGGTCCCCGCTCAAAAAAATCAACCGGCGAACGCGAACCCCAACGCAAAATTGTCATCCGCAATGGATGGGTCGACGAGCAAATTTAGATTGAGGCATGTCGCTAAATTGTTTGGTGCTGCTTGCGTTGAGGTCCGACGAAGCATTTCAACGTAAACGAGAACTTGACGAGCTTGTGGAGAAATTCAGGGTGCGCTACCGCTTGTACTCCGCCGCATACTGCGGTACCGGAATCCCCGCGTCACATCGCTCATCGCGAATCGGCGCCCCGGCCGCGAGCCACATCGGCACGACCCCCGCCCAAACCCGCAGCGCATAGTCGTCCGCGTCATCTTCCACCGGCCCCGTTCGCGTTTTCGCGGATACTTCCGTCAGCGGTAGCGTCAGGATGCTAGTCGCCTTCAATTCCCTCTCGTTAGGCTGCCGGGCATCATTCCAACGTCCAGGCAAAATCTTCTCCGTGAACGCGCGCAGCGCTTCGATCTTTTCCGAAGGCGCGTCTACCAACGTTGCTTTCCCCAGCGCCACCACCGACCGGTAGTTCATCGAGTGATTGAAGACCGAACGTGCCAGCACTAAACCGTCGATCAGGGTCACCGTTATACAAACAGGGATCTCCGCGCTTGCTCCGCGCAGCATCCGGCTAGCCGCCGACCCGTGAAAATAAATTGCATCGCCGACGCGCGCATACATCGTGGGAATTACGTAAGGTTGAGCGTCCACGGTAAATCCAACGTGGCAAACGAATCCTTCGTCCAAGATCTTGTTGATGGTTTCACGGTCATACGCGCCGCGATGTGGTTCACGCACCACACGTGTGCGCTCGTTCGGTGTGAAAGCTTCAGACACGGTCAACCTCGTAGAGAAACAGAGCGCCCTCGACCGCTTCGCGGTCGCTCCCCCATTTGTTTGATAGCCGGCGCCGCCGCGGCATGAGTGGGGAACAACAAACTCATGCTATCACGCCCGCGCCGGGCCGATGGACGTCTGGACCAAGCGCTTTTGCAAATCGACTTCCAATTTGCTCCGCCACCAATCCCCGAAAGCTCATTTCCGCCGTTTCCAAGTCAAAATGTTCCGCGCCAGCAAAGTCCTATTGGCGCACAGCAGAGATGAACACATTCCGAGGACATCCGATGAGGATTTCCAAAGAATCTCAACGTCAACGTCAGCATTAGCGACGCTACTCTGCAATGGGGTGGTGCATCAGAGTGAACGCGAGCGGCGCGAATTCCGGTTTTTGCCGTCCACCATACCCGACATCCAGGCCTGCCTTCAAGGCTTCGCGGCGGCTTCTCGAGCCGAAGTTTTCTCCATCATCTTTGCCTGTTACGCAGGCTACCCGAAAATAATAATCTGGAAAACAGACCCGGAATCCGGTCAAGCGGAGTCAGGCTCCCCCCTGTGACATCGACCAGCAGTCGCCGCCTCAGTTGTAAGCAACCCAGCCTTCGATTCGCATCCCGGCAGCTTTGTGAGAAACTACCCAGCTAGCGAACGCGGCCACTTCGGGCCCTGGGGACAATCAATCGATGAGCACACCGGTACTTCGCGAAACAGGGAGCAAGCCGCTCGACATCACCTGGGTAAGGGAACAATTCCCCTCCCTAAAGCTGCTGGTAAATGGCCAGCCAGCCGCCTTTCTAGATGGTCCGGCCGGCACTCAAGTCCCCAAGCAAGTGATCGACGCAATCCAAAATTATTTCCTCACCTCGAACGCCAACACCTGCGGCGCCTTCGAAACCAGCCGCCGCAACGATGCCATCATCGACCGCTCCCGCGCGGCAATGGCCGACTTCTTCCTTTGCGACAAAGACGAAGTGGTCTTCGGCCAGAACATGACCACGATCGCCTTCGCACTTTCGCGAGCGATCGCCCGCGAAATGAAGGCCGGCGACGAAATCGTCGTCACCACGCTCGATCATGACGCCAACGTTGCCCCGTGGCGCGCCCTCGAAGAGAAAGGCATCGTCATCCGCCAGGTTGATATCCGCGAAGCCGACTGCACCCTCGACCTCGATGATCTGCAGAAAAAAATCACCGAAAAAACGAAACTCGTTGCCGTGGGCTACGCCTCAAACGCCGTCGGGACGATCAATCCAGTGGCCGAAATCATCAAGCTGGCCCACGCCGCGGGCGCGCTCATGTTCATCGACGCCGTCCATTACGCCCCCCACGGCCCCATTGACGTCCGCGCCCTCGACTGCGATTTTCTCGCTTGTTCCCCTTACAAGTTTTTTGGTCCTCACATGGGCACGCTCTACGGAAAACGCGAGCACTTGCTCCGCTTCAAGCCCTACAAAGTGCGCCCCGCGCCGGACACCCTCCCCGACCGCTGGGAAACCGGCACGCAGGTGCAGGAATTGATAGCGGGAATCGGCGCCGCCGTGGATTACATCGCAGAACTCGGCCGCCGTTGCGACCCCGGCGCAAAAGATCGCCGAAGCGCTCTCCTCGCCGCGTATCGCGCCACGCGCCGGCACGAAATGGCCCTGCTCTCGCAACTCATCACCGGCCTGCTGGCAATCCCCGGCCTGGAATTTTTCGGCATCACCGATCCAGAGCGCTTCGAAGACCGTTGCTCCACGGTCTCGGTGCGCCTCGCGAATCATACTCCGGTCGAAGTGGCCAAGTTTTTGGGCGACCGCGGCATCTTGACATGGGACGGCAACTACTACGCCCTAAATCTAGCCGAGCGCCTCGGCGTCCAAAGTACCGGCGGCTTCCTCCGCATCGGCCTGGTCCACTACAACACCTCCGAAGAAGTGACGCGTTTACTCACAGCCCTCAGCGAACTAGCCTAGGCCGCCTTACGCACGGCGTACCGAAATAAACCGCCACAGACAAACAAGCCACAGGCGAATTGAGTGAGCTCGAGTACCGTGAAGATTTGCCGACCCCTCCCGGACAAGACCAGCGCGCCGCCTGCCAACGTGAAAATTTAAATTCGGCAGGCCATAGCTCTCATAGGCGTGTCGCCTCTCGCGCGTGGAAACTATTTCCCCCTCCATGTATCCTGACGAACTATGGCTAAACGACCGAAACCCATCGTACTCACCGTGCTCGACGGCTGGGGCTACCGCGCCGAAACCAAAGGCAACGCCATCGCGCAGGCCCGCAAACCTACCTACGACTCGCTAATCAAGAATTTTCCCAACACTCTGATCCATACCTCCGGTCCATACGTGGGCCTTCCCGAAGGCCAGATGGGCAACAGCGAGGTCGGCCATCTGAACATCGGCGCCGGCCGCATCGTGCACATGGACATGACCCGCATCGACGTGTTGATCGCCGGTAAGCAATTGCCAAACGTTCCGCTCTTCCAGCAGGCAATGGAGCGAGGCCGCCAGCGACAGCTCCATTTCCTCGGGCTCCTCAGCGACGGCGGCGTGCACTCCCATATCCAGCACCTGTTCGCACTCCTGGAAATGGCCAAGCAGCAGAGGGTTGAGAAAGTTTTCGTCCACTGCTTCATGGATGGACGTGACACGCCCCCCCATAGCGGTCGCGACTTCGTCCGTCAGCTCCAGCAAAAAATACGCGAGCTGCACGTGGGCGAAATCGCCACACTCGTCGGCCGCTACTACGGCATGGATCGCGATAATCGCTGGGAGCGCATGGAGCTAGCCTACCGCGCCATAGTCCACGGCGAAGCCGACACCCGCACCAACGATCCCGTCGCCGCTTTGCAGAAAAGCTACGAGCAAGACGTTACTGACGAATTCGTCAAGCCCATCGTCGTGACGAAAGGCGAGGGTTCGTCGGCCACGCCGATCGGGTCGATCCGTGACGATGACGCCGTAATCTTCTTCAACTATCGCGCCGACCGCGCTCGCCAGATGACCTACGCTCTGGCCGCCCCCGATTTCGACAAATTCGTCGACCCCAAGCGCCCGAAAAATCTCTTCTACGTCGGCATGACCCAATACGACAAAAACTGGCCTTGGCTTAAATACGTAATCGGCCCGGAAAAGCTAGAGCACATCCTCGCCCAGGTCTTCGCCGACATTGAGTACAAAAATCTACGTTGCGCCGAAACCGAAAAATACGCCCACGTCACTTATTTCTTTAACGGCGGCATCGAAAAGCCCTTCGCGGGCGAAGAACGCATCCTCGTTCCCTCGCCCAAAGTAGCCACCTACGATCTGAAACCCGAAATGTCCGCCGCGGGAATCACCGACACAGTAGTGAAAGCCATCGAGCAAAACGCCTTCGACGCCATCATCATGAATTACGCCAACGCGGACATGGTCGGCCATTCGGGAAAACTCGAAGCTGCAATCAAAGCCGTCGAAGCGATAGACGCTGGCCTCGCCCGCATCTATCAAGCCCTGAAGCCGCGCGGCGGGGCGTGGATCATCACCGCAGACCACGGCAATGCCGAAACCATGATCGATCCCGTCGCAGGCGGCCCGCACACCTACCACACCACAAACCCGGTGCCATTTGTCTTCGTCAGCGACGACGCTCCGCAAAGCCTGCAATCCGGCGGCGCTCTGCGCGACATCGCGCCAACAATGCTCGCCGCGCTGGGCCAGCCCCAACCTGCCGACATGACCGGCCGCGATTTGCGAACGCTAGCGAAGCAGCCGAATCGAGCAGGAGGTGACCATGTTTGAAAATTTAGGCGGGCGGCAACGGTCACAGCCCCAAAGGCTCGCCTTCGGCAACCTACCCATACCCGGCACGAAAGCCGGCGCAATCGTTTCGATCGGCCTCGTCATAATCGCGTGGATCGCCATTCCCGTCGCTCGCCCCTTTCTTCTCGGTACGGTTGGCCTAGGCGCTATAGTTGGGCTGATCCTGCGAAGGATTCACAGCCGAGAATAATTCCCTATAGCTCCAACGGTCATGCTGAGGCTACCCGACGACGGTAGACGAAGAACCTCAACGAATGATCAAGCAGAAGCGTGCACACCATGCGAAAATTTGCGGTGCTCGAATGTCATTAAACAGAAATTCGGAGCTAACGTTGAGCATCGCCAGAACAACCCCGTCCGAAACCAAGCTCCTCATCTGCGTCTGGCACCCGTTCCCGCAATGGCGCGCGCAACCGATCATGCCGGAGACCATCCGCCGCCGCTGGCCCGAAATGCGTACAATTCACCTGCCCGACTACGATCGCCTCCCGCAAGAACTCCCGGACACAGAAATTTTCGTCGGCGCCTCGCTACGCCCTGAACAATTTCAGTACGCTCGCAAATTAAAGTGGATCCATTCCACCGCAGCCGGCGTCTCTCAGCTCATGTACCCGGAACTCCGCACTTCCGGCGTCATCCTGACCAACCCAAGCGGCATTTTCTCGCCACCGATGGCCGAGCACACCATGGGTCTCATGATCGCGCTGGCCCGCAATTTTCCCGACTGTGTCCGCTACCAGGACCGCGCGCAATGGGGCCAGGAACAAGTCTCCAGCCAGCCGCATCCACTCGGCGAACTGAACGGCGAGCTACTGCTCATTGTCGGTTACGGCTCCATCGGCCGCGAACTCGCCCGCCGCGCCCGGGCTTTCGACATGCGCGTATGGGGCGTGACGCGCTCCGGCGAAGGGGACACCACGCACGCGGAAAAAATTCTCCCGGTAGCGCAACTGGACTCCGCGTTACCCCACGCCGACTGCGTCGTTCTGGCCGCGCCAGACACTCATGAGACGCGGCAACTTATCGGCGCACGTCAAATCGCAAAGATGAAGCGAGGCGCGAGACTTATTAACGTCGGCCGCGGATCACTGCTCGACGAAACTGCATTGGCCGGCGCCCTGGAGGCAGGCACACTCAGCGGCGCCGCCGTCGATGTGACCGCCACCGAACCATTACCCGCGACCAGCCCGCTGTGGAGAGCACCCAACCTTTTCATAACTCCACACACCAGTGGCGTAAGCGATCGTCTGTGGCAAAAAGAAACTGACCTGTTGATGGATTTATTGGAAAGATGGTTCGGCGGCCGCGAACTGTTCAACGTGGTTGACTTCACCCGCGGGTACTGAGAAGCAGTCGACGATTTAAAGTCCAGAGCGAAAACCTTCGTGCTCTTTTCTCTGTGAACTCCGTGCCAATTCCGCAATTTCCTTCGTCGACATGAAAGACAGGTTACCGGGTTCGCCAATCGGCTTGATTCGCTACCAGGGGAAAGTCGCAGCGAATTCACTATCGACTTTTACGGCCGACTGCCTCTAGTCTCCAACTCCGCCCTTCACGGCCGTGTAGCCCTCGCGCGCATACACCACGACTTTTTGCTTCTTCCCTTTCTGATCGTTAACGATCAGCGGGCTCCCATCCGGTTGCACCAATTCAATCTTCACCTTGTGAAACTTCCCGTCATTCGCCCCGGTTGTCGGGGTATACGAAATACTGTACTGGTTCCTCAAAAAAGCCACTACGTCGTGGAAAATCCCGGGAATCTCACCGTCAAACTGCGGGAACCAGGCGTAACCCCCTGTTAAGGACGAAAATGTCTTCAACTGATTTTCGCCCTGCAAGTAGTTCATGTGCGATCCCTGCGAGCCATGCGATTCAATAAAATTAATGTACGGCTTATCCAGCCCGACACAGAAAATCGTCACATCACTCTGCCGCAACTGCTTCATCGTTTGATCCAAAGTGTGCTTCGAGAAGGTATCGACGCCCGTCGCCAGCAGCAGAATCGACTTCTTCCCCCTCACGTCCTTCATGCGCTCGGAGGTATCCAGCACAGCGTCGAAAACATTCGACTCGCTGAATCCAGGAAAATAGAGGTGATACAATGCGTTGCGCACTTCCATCTTGTCCTGCGTAAAATCCACTTCCGTACGCGTCTTCATGTCGAAGGTAACCAGCGCCACCCAATCCTTTTGCTTCAGGTTCGGGAAAAATGCGTCGGCCCAATACTTCGCCTGATACGCAAACCAGTCGTAATAGCCGCGGCTGCTGAACTCCATCAACATGGTGATGGTAATGGGCGCGTCGGTCGCGCCAAAATTGGTAATCGTTTGTGGCGCGTTTTCATCGATCACCCGAAAGTTCTCTTTCTTAAGCCCGGTGAGAATGTCGCCATGCTGCGTGGCCGCAATGACGTCCAGCGTCACTACCGGCACTTCCACGGAGATGGACGCTCCGGCCTCCGGCGGCTTCTGCTGCGGCGGAGGAGGGGTCGGCGCGACCGGCGGCGCGCCTTGTTGCGCACCGCCCTGCGGTCCGGCAGGTGATTGCGCGCTAGCCAGCCGCGTGCCCAACGGCAGCAATAACGCCGCCGCAACAATTCCCAAGAGCACCGTCGTCAGAATTGCCTTCATGGCTTATCCCTCGTGGCCCATCATAGAATGCTCGAATCCCGGTGGCAACGCGCCAAATCCAGGCAACCCGAACCGTGGAGTTTACGAAACGACGCGCCATTGCCGAGGCCGGCTACCCGCACCCTGCATGTTAGTATGAGTCAGATTTGCCGCAAAACGTTGCTGAGCTTACCCTCGGCTGTGGCAACTCGCGCCCCGCTTCGCCCGGTGGGCAATGAACCAGAAAAGAGGATGGCTTCGTGAACGGTATCCGCAGAACGCACATGCTGCCGCTGCACGCGATCGCGTGGTTGTTCCTCGCCGCGTTACCCCTTGCCGCGCAGGTCGCGCCGCCGCCCACGAACTCTCTGCCGGCCAGTCAATCTCCCCTTGGTGATCTGACCTCTCTCAACGGCGACGCCAAGGTCTGGCTCCAGGACCTGATCAAGATCAACACCACGAACCCTCCGGGTAACGAACAGGCCGCGGCTAAATACATTTTGACCATTCTTCGAAAAGAAGGCATCGCCGCGGAAGAACTTCCCGTCGCCCCGGGCCGCACCTCGGTGGTCGCCCGTCTCCGGAGTTCCGCGGTGGCCGATCCCTCCCGCGCCCTAATCCTGGTGGCGCACATGGATGTCGTTGGTGTCGATCGCGCCAGATGGAGCGTCGATCCCTTCGCCGCAACCATCAAAGACGGCTATCTCTACGGCCGCGGCGCCATCGACAACAAGGCCATGCTGGCCAGCAATCTTGCGACTTTCTGCGCACTGAAACGCGCCAACGCCCGATTGAATCGCGATGTCATTTTTCTCGCCACCGACGATGAAGAGCAAGGCGGCGACGCCAGCATCAAGATCCTGATTGCGAAATATTGGGACAAAATCGCTGCAGGTTTTGCGTTGAACGAAGGCGGCAACGTGGTTCTCGAAAACGGCAAAGTGCAATACGTTGCCGTGCAAGCCAGCGAAAAGGTGGCCGTCAACGTTACCGTGGTGGCGCGCGGCACTTCCGGGCACGCTTCCATGCCTACCAAGGACAATCCCGTGGTGCATCTCTCCGCCGCCGTTGCGAAAATTGCAGGGTATGTCGCCCCCGTGCATTTCACCGCCATCGTACGGCGCTATTTTGAAGGGTTGGCCGGTGTCGAAGACGACGAAATCGCCAAATGGATGCGTTCGCTGGACACTGCTGATCGCGGCGAACACGCGCAACGCGTAATTTCCGACGCCAATCCGCAGTGGAACTCCATGCTCCGCGACACCATCTCTCCCACCATGCTCACCGCCGGCGTTCGACCCAACGTGATCCCCGCCGAAGCGCGCGCTACGCTCAACATTCGACTCCTCCCCGGGGATACCATCGATGCATTGCTCAACGAACTCAACAAGCTCGTCAACGACCCGCTCGTTCGTCTGGACGTGCAACCCGATGCGGGCCTTGCCGCTCCGCCGTCCTCGCTCGAAAACGATTTCTACACCGCAATCACAAAGGTAGCTGCGCAGGAATTCGGAGGCGCCCCGGTGCTGCCCTATCAATCTCCATGGGCCACCGATTCCGCGCAACTGCGTCTTCACAACGTACAGTCTTACGGGTTATGGCCTTTTCCCCTGACCCAGGACGATCTAAAACGCATGCACGGCGACGACGAACGCATTCCCCTTGCATCCTTTGCAAAAGGTATCGATGTCGAATCCCGTATCGTCGCGGAATTCGCCGTAACCAAGTAAGTTCCGGCACTACCCCGCAGTTCTACGACGACCGGCGCCGGAACGGATCGCTCCGCGGTTTTGCCAGCCGTAGGAACGTACGCCCGTAAAGAGCCGTCTTTCGTTGTTCGCGATTCCAACCAAATCTCTGCCCCCTTGCCTCACAGCAAGCCCACAAACACAAAATGTCCGGACACCTGCTGGTCCGGGCTGAAGCAACGAACAGTTGCCGTGAAAGAAAGGAACAATGTTCATGAGACTTCAGAAGGGGCAACGTTGGCAATGTGAATCCCACTACTGCGGCAGCGAAATTCAGGTCCTGGCATCGAGCGAGGTAGAGTGCGGGATCAATCCACGTTGCTCCTGTGGAAGCATGATGAAGAAAATCCAAGTCGCGCCCCAGGTGAAGTCTTGCGACCCTGCCGCGCCGGTGCCAAACGCGGGGCGAAAAGCAGGCAGTAATGCGAGGTGAGACTCGTTATAACGCGGGGTGCAACAATCACGGCCCTTCAGCCCGGGCGCAGATGCGAGTTTCGGTCCAGCCGATGTTTGCTCGTCTTGGAGATCTCGGATATCAACAGCAATGGAAACGGCGGGTTTCCAAGTCACGCGGCGACCATCGACCGAACCCCATCGCCCGTCGGTCTGCCGCGCGACACGAATCGATCTTTTAAGGCCCCTTAGCGAATGAGTCCTTGAACCTCGCCGCGAAGCACCGTGATGGATGCTTTCGGCAAAATGAAGGTGCGGTCTCGCCTTTCCGGCACAATGGTTCCAACCGACGGTCCGTCCGGATCGGCATGACTATTCTCTGCATCGTTCTTCCACACATACTGCTCACTGCCGAACGTCACCAACGTAACCGGACCCGAAAAAGTTGCCTTCGGTTTGTTCCTCGAATTGTCAAAAACGACGCGCACGGTGTGCGGGTTGATTTCGTCGCGATTGACCAGCATCACGGCCCATTGTCCATCGGGGCGATGCAGCGCGTAAGAGGTAACCAGAACGTTCCCCTCGCCGTCGTTGATGCCCGTCGACGACGGGAAGAGTTGATGCACTCCGGAACGATGCTGTGCCCACTCCAAATTGATCATATGAGCGGCGAAGTACAGGGATGTGTATCCGGCGATGTTGTAATCACGGTCGGCTACAAAATTGGACCACGTGGCCCAACCGAGGCAACTGTCTCGCACCGGCTCAGGCTGGATGGGCGAGTGATAGAAAACTGCGCCACCACCTTCAAAGAACGAGCCGACGTTGTCCGCGAGCCACAACGCCGCGAAGATCGTGCTCATCGGGCCGGTGAGACTAGGCGAAAGGTGGTCTTCCGTTATCATCAGCGGAACGCTTTTCGGTACGCCGTCTGCGCGCCACACGTCCAGAATGTGCTTTGTCAACTGCGGTTCCTGGTAAAGATTCTTCCAGGTGATGGTGCACGGTTCGAAGGGATAGTGCTCAAACGATACGAAAGAGAGGTCGGAAATGCGGCCGTGCGCTTTCAGGTAGGCTACGAAACGACCCAGCCAGGACTTCCGGCCTTGTGCGTCGGGCCACACGGTAATGTCTTCATTGACGCCCTCGAAAACCGGCCCTCCCAATTTGAGCTTCGGATCCACTTTGTGAATGGCTGCGGCCCATTGTAGATATAACGCCCCATAGTCCTCCGGCAGAGCGTGTTTCCCGTCGGGCTCCTCACCCAATTCAATGCCCGCGATGGGGTATCCACGCTGTTCGATATATGCGATCTGGGCTGCCGCATCGTCGGGCGTTCCGTAGAGCATGGTCACGGGAATCAACGCGGGAAGATTGTTGGTAAGCCCACTGGTGAAAAAGAGATCGAAGCCGCTGTGCTGGCCGGTTCCGCTGGCATTGACGTCACCAGCCGAGTGCCACGGGTCAATGGAGGATGAGCAGTAGGAAAACTTCTGTTTCTCGGAAGAGTCCTGTATTGCCGCAATGAATTCATTGTTTGCATCGGTGGTGCCAACTTCAATTTCTTTTATAGCGAATCCGACGCAATTGCGGACGTCGGCGGCGCCGTGTTCATCGCAGGTGTTTGATGATTCTGTCATCCAGATCCGAAAGTACTGCGCGGAGACCGGGGCTTCCGCCAGTTTGAGGGTTACGGTGCCACCTGAGGCGTTGGTCAGCGCACCCGACGGAAACGTTTTCCACTCGCCTTGGGGGCCGCGGTCGAAATCGAGCGCATCTTTTCCAATCCAGTATTCGACTTTATAGGTTGTGGCGTATGGGCTCGCCCAAGTGATGCGCATCGCGTTTACTGCTCTCTCAGACTTCAAGTCCGCGACGACCCATTGCGGATGAAGCGCATCGCTTTCGCCGGTGAATTTGGAAGTAAGGTACGGATTGCTCTTCCAATAGGTGAGCGTGGGCCCTTGAATCGGTCGGTCGCCGCTGGTTGAAAAACCGCGATGTGGTAGCGCGTAGGAAAGGATGTAACGCGTCGGCTCCTTGAGTTCGGTGCTGCCGGTAAAATACCCGCTCTTGTCGGCCTGATCGCTCCATGTTCCGTTCTCGGTCCAGTGCCACGCCGCCATGCGGAGTTCGGTATTGTTGCGATAGCTGATCGGACCCCATCCCGCAGAGAGAGATTCCTGAATGATGTGCGGGCTGTAAACCTTATCGATTCCGGTACGAGATAGAACGTCGATCGAGCTTCCCAAAGCGATGTCGGGATCAAACGAGTTGATGGCGTGACCGGGGCTGGCGTCAACGCGGACCGTAGCGACCGGCTCTGCCGCCTGGGCACAGGCGCCGTGGGCGCAAACCGAAGATGCCATCGCCATCGCCACAACCGCAAAAGTATGTCGTATCATCGTGAAGACCTCTTTGGACAACCCAACCGGATTCTGCGGCAGCATACAACAATTCGCTTAGCGATGGCTCACATAATCCCGCTATTTAATCGTTTCAATACAAGGTACGATGCTACCTCGCTCGGGATCCTAACGGAAGTGGCCAGTACACAAGTATTGAGGAGCGAGCACGCCCATGGAGGGTCGTTTGAGCGAACAAGGTTCTTCCAACCTTCGAGAAAAAAGAAAAGGAGTTTGCCAGTGGGCTGCGCCAAATTAAAGAAAACGGCCTTGTTCGTCGCGACCTTCCTTGTCTGCGCTTTGGAAGCTTGCGCTCAAGCCCAATACCACCCGCGCGAATTCGAATTGCGTGCGGAGTTGCCGGCATTCTGGAAACTCGTGCGACATGATGCGAAGTTAGAAACAGTGGCGAGCGGATTTGGCTTCACCGAAGGACCAGTGTGGGATAAGGCCGGGTTTGTCTACATCAGCGACGAAGAGATCAACAAGATTTACCGGGTTTATCCCGACGGACACAAAGAGGAACTCATCGCCCTGGGCGATCCAGATGGAAGCACGTTCGACCGGCAACTCCAGCTACTCGATTGCGCGAGCGTGCTGCGCGCGATTATTCGCATTAGCCCGGATGGAAAGTACACCGTTCTTGCCGACCATTTCGAGGGAAATAAGTTCAACAGTCCGAATGACGTGGTAGTCGGACCCGACGGCGCCATCTATTTCACGGATCCTACACTTGATCTGCCGCAAGGACAAAAGCAAGAGATTCCATTCCAGGGAGTTTATCGGCTAGACGAAAAGGGCGAGATTCGCCTTTTGACCAAGGAGCTGACACAGCCCAATGGATTGGCATTCTCTCCGGATGGCAAGCGCTTCTACGTGGATGACAGCCAACAGCGGAATATCCGCGTCTATGATTTTTCTCCCGATGGCACGCCGAGGAACGGCCGCATTTTCGGCGAGGAACCGGGAGGTAAAGGCGAGGGCGTGCCCGACGGGATGAAAGTGGACCGGAAGGGAAACCTGTTCGTCACCGGGCCTGGAGGTATCTGGGTGTGGGACAAGGAGGGCCATCACATCGGGACAATAGTGGTTCCCACCCAGCCCGCGAACCTTGCCTGGGGCGACAAGGACTATCGCACGCTTTATATCACGGCGACGACTTCGGTCTACAAACTAAGGATGAAGGTCCGCGGTTTTGTGCCGTATCTGACGCGGCTACGCTAAAACAAAGCAGGCTTGCTCGTTGGGTGTAGAGTGCGTCGGACCTGCAACATCGTCGCTCCGTTGATCCGCGAGGTAGAATTCTCCAAGCCACTAAACCTTTGCGGAAGATTATTTGACAATTTAGTTCTTGACATCGAGTGCCCTGATCGCGTATTCAACCGTTTTAAAAGCGCTTATTTGGAGGGTCCGCTTTCGCCAGGAACACCGGCCTCCGTAGGCCGCTCGTGGATTTCCGTCGAGGAAATCGGGGTGTTTATGCGCAAACGCAACAAGCTTTCCACAATTGCCAATTCAGCAACGAAGCGAGAAGGGCTGGATCTTAGTTGTCGATGGATTGTCAGCTGCGGGCTATCCGTTTTGTTGTTGGTTGGCCTTTTCTTGGCGCCGCCGACGCTCGCCCAGCTCTACACCGGCTCCGTGACCGGCGTCGTTACCGATCCCTCCGGTGGAACTATTCCTTCGGTCAAAATTACTCTCGTCGACCAGAACAAAGGCTACTCGTTCACCGCCACTACGGACGCCACGGGTAGGTACCTCCTACGGTCGATTCCACCTGGTTCATACAAAATCACTGCGGAAGCAGCGAATTTTCAAAAGGAAAGTCAGGATGGCATCACCGTCGACGTCAGCCAGAACATCTCGGTGGACTTATCCTTGAAGGTTGGATCTGTCAATGACGTCGTCGAAGTGAAAGCGGCCGCGGTGCAGCTGCAAACCGAGGATGCCGTTACTGGCCAGGTCGTCAATCGAAAGTTCGTGAATGACTTGCCGCTGGTCGATCGAAATTTCACCAATCTTGCATATTTGGCCCCCGGCGTTACGGAGACCAACGCTCCCGGCACAAAAAATTCCCAAGGGGGAATCAATTTCAACTCCAACGGAAGCCGCAATGCCACTGCTGATGTATTGATTGACGGCGCAACTGCCTCAAATTTCGACCAAAACAGCGGACTCAACAATGTGCTCTACACGCCTTCGGTGGATTCCGTTGAAGAGTTTAAGGTTCAGCAAGCAAACTTCACCGCTGAATATGGGTTTTCAGCCGGAGCGCTGATCAACGTAGTCACACGTTCGGGAACCAACCAGTTCCACGGCAGCGTGTACGAATTCTTCCGTAATTCAGTGATGGATGCAAATGATTGGTTCAACAATAAGAATGGACAACCGATTTCCGCTTTGAAGCGCAACGACTTCGGCGGATCGGTTGGGGGACCGATAAAGAGAGACAAGACATTTTTCTTTTTCGACTATGAGGGCTTACGGGAGAGAGATGCCACTTCGGCCAACGCGGGCGTTCCCACGGCGGCCGAAAGAACCGGTGACTTCGGTGTTTTGTGCGGAGCAAATGGGGGTACGTTCGACGCAACCGGGCTCTGCTCTGCCCCAGCGGGTCAACTTTGGGATCCGTACAGCGGCAGTTTTAGCGGAAGTCCTGAGCCAACCAACCCAAATGTTGGCCCCGGCGCACTCCGCCAGACCTTCATTCCTTTCGATAACCTGGCGACTTATCAAAGCGCCGGGAACCCAAGTTTGGCGGGAACGCCGTTTCAGCCGCCAGCCCGTCCAGGCAATCTTATCGACCCGGTTGCGGCAAAGCTCATTCAACTTTTCCCGATGCCGACGAATTCTGCTGCGGATTTAGGCACTCTTCAAAACAGTAATTGGTTTGGTTCCGGCGTAAATCCGAATTCGAACAATCAATTCGACATTAAGATTGACCACCGCTTCAGCGAAAACGACCTGTTGAGCGCCAAATATTCGCAGCAAAACGCCAGCAGCAACAGCTTCGATTGTTTCAAGAATATCGCTGACCCGTGTACGGCGGGACCGGTTGTTGCCAGGCGTCATATTTTTACTCTCAGTCATACTCATACTTTCAGCCCCACTCTGGTCCTCACTGCGACGTACGGTTTCCAGCGAGGATTCGACGACCAACAGGGCATCAGTGGCAATGACTCAACTGCCAGCCAGGGCCTTGCCCAGTTGGGTTTTCCGTCATATCTGGACCACGGTTTCGGAACCCTCCCGGCTATCTCCATCAACGGCTACTCTGGACCTCGCGGAGGGAACAATATCGGAACACAGATATTTAGCATTCTGAGGGAAGGCCAGATTGTTCATCATGTGGATGGCACGCTGAGTTGGGTCCACAAAAAACATGAATTGAAGTTCGGCGGGGAATGGCGCCTGCATCAAATTAACTTCACCAACCCCGGGTGGCCATCCGGTGCTTTCAATTTTGACTTTAGCGCCACTTCGCAAGTCTCGAGCGATCCGGCTTCGGGAGGCGACGGGCTGGCGAGCTTTCTGATGGGGGTAGGACCTCCGGGCAACGGCGGAGGGGGATGCACCCCGTGTCAGGTTGGATTCGTGAATTTTGTCAGCACCGAAAGCTTTCAATACGGAGCGTTCGTGCAAGACAACTACCGGCTGACACCCAAGCTCACGCTAAATCTGGGCTTGCGCTATGAGCTGGCGACGCCACGAACCGAACGGTTCAACCGCATGAACTCGCTCGATCCCAATGCAGTGTCGCCACTCCAGCTGACGGCGGCGCAAATTTCCCAGCTTCAGACTCAAGGACTTCCGGCGCAGGCCATTCAAACGCTCAGCAATCTCCACGGAACCGAGGTCTTCGCCAGCCCTAATGATCGATCCAACTATGGCACCGACTACAAAGATATCCAGCCGCGCTTTGGACTCGCGTATCAAGCGCCACACGGTTTTGTAATCCGTGGCGGATATGGCATCTATTTCTCCACTCCACGCAGCGGAGCTTCCGGAACCGGACCCTGGGGTTTTCAGGGATTCGATGTGCAACCACCGTGGCTCACAACTTTGGGTCTCGATCATGCGACACCGTGGAACACTCTTAGTAATACGTCCTGCCAATTCGTTCCTCCGTTCACTTGCGGAGTCGCGCCACCCCCCGGCAACTCTTTGGGGGCGTTTAACGATATCGGATTCGCTGCCGTGGGACCAATTCCGAGAGTGAGTCTAAACACACCCTACGAGCAAGCATGGAGTTTCGGATTCCAGAAAGAATTGCCGGGAAAAATTCTGTTCGACGCAAGTTATGTCGGCAAGAAGGGCACCCATCTGTATCTTGGGGGATTCCGCGAAAGTAACATCCTACCCGCTTCGGCCGTAGCGGGCATGACGCCGAACCAGATCGGAAACCTCAACAATACCGTTCCCAACCCATTTTTCGATCCTAACCCGGGGCCGTGTGATCGCACACACTACATTTGCGACCCAACCAGTGCTCTTTCGCAACCTACCGTGCAGGCGTTCCAACTCCTGTTGCCCTTCCCGCAATACGCGGGATTCCTGGGAGACTCCCCGCCCATCGCAAACTCGGTCTATCACGCTCTCCAGATCCGGGCAGAGCGGGGATTTTCGAATGGGTTACAGTTTCTCGTGACCTACACGTGGTCCAAGTCCATCGACAACGCATCCGCCAGCGACGATAGCTTTGTCTTTCTGGGCGGTGGTACCACGGGTGGTTCCACGCTCTCCGTGCAAAATCCATACGACCTGCGCGCGGAACGCGCGGTGTCCGTGTTCGATATCCCGCACATCTTTCAGGCCAGCTTCGTGTATGAACTTCCCGTGGGCCGCGGCCGGAGATTTGGAAGTCAGCTGCATCCGGTCGTCGATGGCATCATTGGCGGATGGCAAATCAACGGCATCGTGCGGATTAACAGCGGTAGACCGCTTATTCCCCTGCTGTTGAACACCAACGCGATCCCGACATTTGGGCAACGCCCCTTGTTGACCGGTACTTTGAAGCGCGCTTCAGGCGCACCGGAAAATTTCACCGATTCAGGAACAAGCTATTTCTCTAACGCTAGCTTCGATTCCTCGACGGGCGACAACGCCGGAGTGCTCCAAGATACCGCAACGGTCGCTCCCTTTACGTTCGGCAATGCTCCGCGCACGATCACCAGCGTGCGTCAGCCTGGAGCTGAAAACTTCGACGTTTCGTTGTTCAAAGAGTTCGCCCTATCGAGGTTGCGCGACGGAATGCATCTCGAGTTTCGCGGCGAAGCCTTCAACGTCTTCAACCATCCGCAATTCCAGGGACCGGATACCAGCGTCGGAGATAGCAATTTCGGCGTGATTACTTCGACGGTCAATAAACCCCGAGAATTGCAGTTGGCCCTGAAGCTCTACTTCTAAATCGGTGCGCAGGGCGTGTGTGCGCCTTGCTCCAACGCGGTAGACGGATGTGTTACAAGCGCTAGGGAAACCGGAGGACCGCTCCCGAGAGACGTACTCTATTCCGTCAATGGGACGCTCGTGGAGTGGGTCGAGTCCTGCTCTCGGCCCTCAACGTTCTCAAGACAGCCGAAGCGATCGTATCGCAAGCTGAACGTGCAGGCGGTCTCCACTATCTCGTTTTTAACGACTGATAAATTGGCCGAATCGGTTAACGTTGCCCGGCGGCGGCTCAAGCTTGAATGGTGTTAATTGGCGAGCGTCCACGATCTTAGAATGAGGTCGAGCAAGAACAACGGATTATGAGGCGCCGAGTCATGTGCGATAAAACCGCATAAACATTGGTTATTTTATGATTTAATGACTCTTGTAATGACTAACGAACAAGAGTTGGTGGGTCCGCCCGGACTCGAACCGGGAACCAATCGATTATGAGCCGATTGCTCTAACCAGTTGAGCTACGGACCCTGTTCCGACTTTAAAAGCAGTGCGGAATCCTCGGTGGTAAGTATATTCTCTTCACCCGGATCGGTCGAGTCTTCAAGCATCACAAACCAGTCTTCGATCTTCTGCAGTGCGTTGCATCGAGACCCGAGCAATACAGTTCAATTTAGAACGGTGGCAATAATCCGCGACAGACACCGCCATGCCTGGGCGGGGTGTCCCACCTCTGCGTCCCGCCCAAAATGAAAGCTCAGGCTGACGCCGTAGAGATCGACCGAACGCGGCCCGCCAGGATAACTTTGCCGCTGGGGACGCAGACCGCCTCCGGCTGAAGGACCAAGCTCTACGTTCTGCATGTGAAGCGTGCTAGTAAAGCCATCAAGCCGCAAGCGTCCGCCCCAGAGTTGCACGAGCGGCAGGAGCGATTGTGTGAGAATCAAAGTCTTAACCTCGTGCATCGGCGAAAGGCTCTTCAGACCATCCAGCCCCTGGTCACGTTCGTAAGCCCCCGCGAACAGGTAACTGAAATGGGCAGTGGATTTTCCGGGGTTGTCGGGCAGCAGGAAAGACGCCGTGAGCAATGGCACCTGCACCGTTGGAACCATGGTCTCAATCGACGCAATCCGGTCTTGCGTCGGGACAATCTGTGGAGGGAGTTCTTGTGCAGCCGTCAGCACATGGCTACCCAGAAACATGCCAAGCAGTAGAATGAACCGTTTGTGCATCACCGCCTCCAGTTGCGCGGGGATCCGTTCGGGGTCGCGTGGATGAGAGGGGCTAGTTAACGACATAACTTTACTAGGGTCAGAATCACCCGGTCTGTGCCAATACGCACACGTTAGATGTCTTCTTTCAGGTCGGTTTTGGACGCCGTTGCGAGTCCGTTTGGTACTCGTGCATCGGCCCGTCCACCCGCTTTAGCGCGAGAGAAGGGAAAATATAGGCTTGCGCGTTGGCATCCCAACGGTAGCCGACCCGGAACCGCCACAATCTTCGGGATCGTGCGGGCCACTCGATCAACAGGTGAGGATGCTTGGGATCAATCTTCACCGAAACCTTCAACAGATGAAAAGACCAAATCGTTCGGGGAGGGCGAGCACCCTCGATGGTTAACTTCCGCTGAATAGGGCAGCCTACGCGACCAAGCAGTCGATGGTCGGAGCCTTCGTGCGGGCAGCCTTGGCCCGCCAGAGAGAGGCCAAACAACAAAGCGACGAGTGGAACCATACGCGCCTAACCCGGGGAGATGTGAATTGCACAATAGGGAGCGCCCGGATCTCTTTCCATGGACCGAAAGATTCGGTATCCGAGTAGTAGAACTATCAAGAAGCGTGTCTCCCTAGCAATCCGCTTGGCGTTGTGCGCTTCAATCGAAATGAGCCGGTGCCAAAAAGTTTTGTAGGGCCAACTTTAACTGCATTCTGGTTTGCCCCACTTCGGAAGGCAAGGGCGAGTTTTCGAAAACGGCCCGAGACGAATACTTGGCGTGATGCGCTTGGCTGGGTCCCGGGCATCTGTTCCTTAACTCTTCGCTCCCGACCTACATTTGTTATCGCCGGACGGAGAGTAGCAGTGAGATCATTTAGGGGTCCATCGCCCATTGGTGCTGGAAGTACTGGGAGAAAGTTCTCTAGGACATGGTACTTAACTCTACTTGTAGAACCATTGAATCGGCTTGATTGGCGCCATTCTGCATTCTCGGAGCTTGGGAGACCCCGCACTGGAAGGGCACAAAAATGTTAGGAGCGCTTTGCAAAATGCCCATCGAAAGGTGCACCGTTTTGGAGCTAGAATTCCGGCATGGTTCGCCAAGAACACGTTAAGGACTGGCTCCTTTTGGTCTTCTCGGATTGCCGCTTCGCTCTTCGCCAACTCCGCAAATCCCCCACCTTCACTTCCATCGCCGTTCTCACCCTCGCTCTGGGCATCGGCGCCAACACCGCTGTATTTAGTATCTGTAGCATGGTGCTCATTCGACCGCTGCCTTATCCCAATGCCGAACAGCTCGTGAAAGCTAACGCGTACGATCTAAAATCTGGAGATTTCTACGGCGCGATCTCGTATCCAGACTTCACGGATTGGAGCGAACAAAACCATTTCTTCGACCACCTCGCTGCGTACGAAGCCAAGACCTTTAATCTTTCCAGAACAAAGACACCGGAACATGTCAAAGGTGAGGTCGTGTCGTCTGATTTCTTCGAAACCCTCGGTATCCAGCCACTCCAGGGCCGGTCGTTTGTAGCCGGACGGAATCGGCAAGAGGTAGTACTAAGCTACCCCCTTTGGTCACGCTCCTTCGGGTCCGACCCACGTACGATCGGTAGGTCGATCGCTCTGGACGGCTACGGTTACGAGGTTATCGGAGTTATGCCGCGCGGCTTTCAGTTCCCTGATTCAGAAGCGGAACTGTGGGTCTCAATCACCCCCGTCCGTCCCGATTTGCGCGAGGAGATCATCGCACGAGGTAATCTCGGGTTCGATGTCATTGGCCGCCTCAACGGCAACGTAAAGATGTCTCGGGCGCAAGCCGGGATGACCGTCATTGCGAGCGGCCTGGCGCAAAAGTATCCGGAATCAAATCGAGACCTCGGAGTGAGACTCGTACCTTTGCAGGAAGACATGGTGGGAAAGTTTCGGCCAGCGCTTCTTATCTTGATGAGCTCGGCTACTCTTGTGCTTTTGATTGCATGCTCAAACATCGGCACCTTGCTTCTCGCGCGCGCCGCCGGGCGGCAACCAGAAATTGCGATTCGTTCTTCATTGGGAGCGAGTCGGCGCAGAATCGTCGCGCAATTGCTGACAGAGAGCCTCCTGTTGGCGCTCGGCGGTGGCGCACTCGGAGCACTCTTTGCTTTCCCGCTTATGGATCTCTTGCTGGCTTGGGCGCCGAAGGACATCCCCAGAATATCCTCCGCACATATCGATCTACCGGTGCTCGTTTTTACCGGCCTGAGCTCGTTGTTGGCTGGAATACTCTTTGGTCTCGCGCCAGCTTGGCAGATTTCACACGGAAATCCCAATGTATCTCTGAAACAGACTGGGCGAAGCCTTGAAGGACGCACACCTCTTCCCCAAGTTATGGTGGTTGCTGAATTCGCGGTGTCCTTAGTTCTACTAACGGCTGCCGGCCTATTGGGAAAGAGCCTGTTTCTTCTAGATCAAGTCGATCCTGGTTTTCCTGCCGATCATCTGCTAACGGTTGAGATCTACCGCTCCATGTCCGATGCAAGTGAAGATGTGAATTGGAGGAATTGGACAGGCTTTTATCAACAGTTGCTCGCTCGGATCCAAGCGCTGCCGGGTGTGGATTCCGCGGGTGCGACGCTTGCATTGCCTATTCACGGGCGCGTTTGGAATACCAGTTTTAAGATTGGCGGTCGCCCATTCGGACATTTATCTGAACAGCTACAAGCCGACGCACGAATTGTGTCCAATAATTATTTTGACGTAATGAAAATCCCGCTGCGAAGGGGCCGTTACTTCTCCGAATATGACACCAAAGATTCGCCTCACGTCACCGTCATCAACGAAACTCTTGCCCAGCTCTACTGGCCTAACGAAAATCCCGTAGGTCACTCTATCGAGATGGGAGCGTTCGGTGCTGGCCGCTGTAAAATCGTGGGCGTTGTCGGGGACATTCGACAGACGAGCTTGGAGGATGAACCCGCTTCCGGAATATACATTCCTTATACACAGGAGATCATGCCATGGCAGACCCTTGTGGTACGCACCAAGAACGACCCGATGACTCTTGCCGCGCCAATTAGACGCGAAGTTACGGCCCTCGACCCAGAGCAGCCAGTGGCTCGCGTTGCGACGATGGATGAACTGAAGGAAGAGTCTACAGCGCTACCTCGATTTCGCACTTTGCTTCTGGGGAGCTTTGCCAGCATTGCTTTGCTGCTCTCGGCGATCGGAATTTACGGCGTGATGGCCTACACAGTTAGCAGACGTACGAGTGAGATTGGCGTCCGAATGGCGCTGGGAGCACGCCCCGTAGACATCCTCAGACTAATTTTCGGTGAAAGCATGATTTTGACGTTGCTGGGGGGCTCGTTGGGTCTGGTCGGAGCATACGCGGTAACGCGTGTGATGAAAAGCCAACTCTTCGGAGTTACCAGCACTGATCCGCTCACCTTCGCTGGTGTCACGTTGCTTCTTTGCTCCGTGGCCTTACTCGCGAGCTATGCCCCTGCCCGCCGCGCTTCTCGTGTCGATCCCTTGGTCGCCTTCAAGTACGAATAAAAATTGGAGCTATAAATCACAGCAGAAATGGCATCAGCCTCGTTGTGCGTAACATGTAGGCCCTATATGGCTCACCAATCGCAGTTACGAGTGCGGATTCTTCTACATGGATGCGATAGGCGTATCCGACCGCAACACAAGCGAGAAGTGCAAAAAGCCCCGCCCAGTTATCAAGGGCGATCCCCAACCCCAGAATTGTGAAAATGCCACCTGTATACGAGGGATGTCGAATATAGCGGTAAGGTCCGGCTTCGATCACGTTCTGCCCCGCAACGGTCGCAACGTCAAAGGTGAAGTATCGGCCGAGGACCCGCATGGCGTAGTAGCGAAATGCGATGCTGCTCCACATGAAGACGATTCCAATAAGAAAAATCCCCACGCGGTACCGCAGAATGGCGGCCTGCGGAAGACGGAAGCAAAATAGGACGTCAAGCGCAACTCCGGTCCAGATTAACGCTACTAGCAAAAAGAAAGATCCACGGTCGCTGGCTTTCATAGATCCATGCGACTTCCGCGATCGGCCAGTAAATATCTCGAAAGCCAGCCATGCGGCATACGAAACGAAAAACATCGTTTCTAAAACGTCGTTAGTGAGGAACGGGAAGGGATGCAACTTTGCCCCCTGCCGCTCGACTATACCAGAGACATCTGGTCCGGGGACCCAAACCGACATGCCCGTCGGGGACCACAGACGCCAGGATAGAAACCGTCGAGTGCAATAGGCTCTAGCGGCACTTGTGCGGCGTTATTCGGGACTTGGTCGAACCTCTGGCCCGCGGCGCATTCACATGAGGTATGATCCTTCCACTTATGAGGCCGCCGCTTCTCGCGTTGGGCACAGACTACCTTAGATTTCGAAGGAGCTTCCAAGCATAGCGCGAGAGTGGGAGCCTTGACTTGAACTGACACACGCCCTAGGCTTTGGGCCTCGGGTGTTTTCCTTTCTAAGCGTCGCGCTATGAGCCACCACATTCGCAAGTTCGTCGTGCTGGGGATCGCAATCGCACTTCTGGTGCCAGTGACAATGGCGCAGAAGCCCCCGGCTCCTCCTCCCCCTAACACGCCCCCAAGCCGTTCTGCGACTCCCGCTCCCCCGAATTCAGATCCAAGCCAATCGAGAGAGGATCTGGTGATGTTTCTCCGGGGACGCGTTGCAACCCACGACGGCACACCTGTTCCAAACGATCTGTTGGTTGAGCGGGTTTGCAACAACAGGGTGCGTCAAGAGGTGTATGCATCTCTTCACGGCGATTTCAGCATGCAACTAGGCTCGAGGACCAATTCTTTTCCTGAAGCTAGTGCCGAGCCGGTTTCGCCCTATGGCGTGGCTAGCAAAAATTCGGACATGGGAATTCCACGGCGAGAGTTGACCAATTGTGAATTGCGGGTCTCGGCCTCGGGCTTTCACTCCCGTGTCATCAGCCTTGTGGGCCTCGATAGCTTCGGCGGCAGCGTTGACGTGGGCGCTGTTGTGGTGCAGAGAGCCGGAAAGGTGGAAGGCGCGACGCTGAGCGCCACCCTATACAAAGCACCGAAAGATGCCAGAAAAGCTTACGACAAAGGGCTGCGGGCCGAGAAGAACGGCAAACTTGCCGACGCGCACAAATATTTTGAAACTGCGGTGGAGCTATACCCCAGTTCGGCGAATACCTGGTTTCAGTTCGGTACGGTTTTGCAGAAAGAAAACCAGCAGGACGCAGCTCGTAAAGCCTATAGCCAAGCCACCACTATCGATACCAGGTTCCTGCCGCCCTATCTGTCGCTCGCGTCGATGGCCTACCAGGCAGGACAATGGACCGAGGTCCTCGATCTAACCGGTCACATTCTGGACCTCGATCCGTTGAATCGCGTCGCCGTCGCAAACTACATCCTAGATCTCGATCCTTCGAATTACGCCGACGCCTATTTCTATAACGCGATGGCAAACTACCAGCTCAACAAGATCGAAGAAGCTGAAAAGAGCGCTCTCAAGGCGGAACACCTGGACCTGGTTACTCATTTTCCGCAGGTGCATCTCTTGCTGGCGGAAATCTTTGCCCGAAAAGACAACTACGCCGTTGCGATCGCGCAGATACAAACTTACTTGGCGCTAGCTCCGCATGCGAAAGACGCGGTTCGGGTGCGGGAACAGTTGGCAAAATTGGAGACGCTGAACGGTCCAGGGTCAAACAGCGAAAAACCCGATCAGAAGTGAGTATCGGCGTTGGCTCGCAGCTCCCTGGCTCGCGAGCCACCCACGTGCAAACCAGTTCGCTGGTAGGGTTCATGCCGCTGTAATGGACAACCGGAAGTTGACCGTCCACGACCCAACCTGTCCGCGAACGTGCCTCAACTCGTGGCAAGTCGGATTACCCGGACATGTACATTTTTTTGTGGTTTGTCGAACGATGATCTTCGGGGCACCCAGGAAACTCACTATTCCCAGCGAAAAATCTTCGCCGAGAGCGCAGTGCAAACAATGAAGACAAGCGCTAGCGCCGTTACGTCGCCCACATGTCCCGACCACGGGTCGCCATTCCATATGCCCTGGAGTAAAGGCACAGCGTAGGTAAGTGGCAGGATTCGCGCACCGTGTGGAGCACTGGCGGTAACGACTCAATGCTCACGAAGACTCCCGAGACACCGATCATCGGATACAGAATGATTGCGCCAATCGGCTGCGCAAAGCGCGCCGTAGGAACGATACTGGCGATGAAAAAGCCGATCGACAGGATGCTCCAAGTGCTGATCAGCAGAGCAATCGTGAAAGAGAACAATGGAACGTGAGCTCCGACCGGGTAGTAGCGTTTGCCAGCCAGGACCATCAAGGCCAGCGTGGCCGCGGTGAGAATCAGCTTGACGATCACGTGGGCGGTAAGGATCGTCTGCGGGCGCAGCGGCGTGGCGCGGAGTCGCTTGAGAATGCCGCCCTCGCGGTAGATCGAGATAATCGTGACTAGCGACAGCACAGCACTGACGGCGATGAGAAGCGACACGAGAACTGGTAGGCCCACACGGATAAAACTGTTGGCGGGGAGTGAGGATGGTGTCAGTTTGCGGGCGGGCACTTGACTCAGCCCAAGGAAAACAAGAACAGGAAACACGATCGTACCGAATGCGCCAAGCGGCTCGCGCAGGAAGATCTTGATCTCGATCCAAGTCAGTTTCCAGAGTCCACGCAGCATCATTATCGAGCCTATTCCCGAATCGAATGACCAGTCAGTTTGAGAAAGACATCCTCAAGGTTGGGGAGAATCGTGCGGAAATCTGTAACCCGGATCCGATTCTCGGACAGACAATGAATCACCTCAGTCACGAAATCGTCGCCCCGACCGCGAATGGTGAATCGAAAGTCAGTGCAAGTCACCGCCTCAACTCGCGGGATCGCCCGAAGGCGCTCTTCAGCGATCGGGTCGTCCGTGGCGAGAACGACGGTTCGCTCAGGGCAGTGCCGGTCGACGAGCCTCTCGGGCCTGTCGATGTCGATGATTCGTCCGTGCTCGATGATTGCTACCCGGTCGCACAACCGTTCGGCCTCCTCCCTCAGATGCGTGGTCAGGAAGACTGTCTTGCCGCGCTCGCGGATGCCGCGGACCAGATCCCAGATCGCCCGCCGCGATTGCGGGTCCAGCCCGGTGGTCAGCTCGTCGAGAAACACCACTTCTGGATCGTTGATCAGCGCAAGAGCAATAAACAACCGCTGCTTCTGGCCTCCGGAGAGGTTCATAAACCACGCGTCCCGCTTGTCGCTGAGGCCAAGCTGTTCGAGTAAGCGTACGCCTTCTATCGCTTTCTTCCGGTAAAGCGAAGCCCAAAGGTCCACTGCTTTCCATACTTTGATCCGCTTTTGCAGCTGTGCCTGCTGGAGCTGAACCCCGATGCGGTCCTGCAGCTTGTAGACCTGACGAAATGGATCAAGGCCCAGAACCGAGATGGTGCCCCGGTCGGGCGTGCGCAGGCCTTCGATGCACTCCATGGTGGTAGTCTTTCCCGCGCCGTTGGGCCCGATCAAACCAAAGATCTCGCCGTCGTTTACTTCGAAGGAAACCTCATCGACGGCCACCGTTGAGCCGTAGGTCTTGCGGACTACGGAAACTTGAATCACCGGATGCATGATCGTTTTTGCAAAATCGCAGACTCACTGAACAGGATCGAGAGTTTATATCAAGGACTTGGGCTAAGTCTTGATTAGTTCTATAAAGGGAGAAGTCAAGAAAAAACACATCTCCTCCGGCTGGAATTTTTCTTGCTTCTCAGCCCACTTGATCGAGCGAGATCTGTTCTGGCCTAGCGCGCCATGTGCTCGGTTGCGGGGCGCTTTGGCCCTCGGTTTGGGTTTTTCTCTACCAGCGGTTTTCATCGCTTCTTCGCGACGAAGCCTGTCAGTTCCGAAACCAACAAAGCAGAACGTGGTCAATTTGGCGACCATAGTTCTATTTGGGACTCGTGGCCCATAGCTTTTTCTGGTTATCCGAGAGGGCCTAGGGTCGGGTGTGAGACTGGGTGCCCGAGGCACACAGCGCCTAACTAATCAGCTGAGACTCGCTCTCGAACCAGAGTGTCTCGAGAACCTCACGGCCACCGCCAGAGAAATCCCCAGAGATGGAGCGGAAGCGCTCAGAAACACTCAAGCTGTTTGTGGTTTCAGATGTTGGGCGTCGAAGCACGCTCCTCTCTTCCACACGATTAACACGATGGTGGCAATCTTCCTGGCCAAGGTCAGCCGCGCCATCTCCGGCCGGATGCCCTTGGTCAACAAAGCGGTGTAGAACTCCTGAAACGGACCGGGTTTGCTCGAAGCCGCGATCGCCGCGCCCTTAAACAGATTCTTCAGATCGTGATTGCAGTTGTGGTTCAGTCCGCGAATGGAGCTCGGTTTCTTCGCTCGTTGCAGCTGCCCCTTGACACGACGGTGATCGGCGCTGCTTTGTGTCTCGATGCCAAAACCGCTGTACGTCCACAGCTGCCGCTTGGTGCGGAAACGGTGCGGAGTCTGCACAATGCCCAGCAGTACGGCTGATCGAATCGGACCGATCGAAGGAATCTGGCAGAGCCGTTTCCAGGCCTGGTGTTTCTTGCCCTCCGCCAACAACTCCCGCCGTACTTCCTGACGTACCGTCCGCAGCGCATCGAGTTGTTGGTAGTAAAACTCGGCCCGCCGGCGCACTCCCGGCTCGCCGATCTTTCCGAGCCACTCGGCTCGATGGCGCGGTGCATAGACCTGCTTGCCGGTACAAGGAATGGCCCAACTGCGATAGATGGCCTTCACCCGCGTCATGACCCGTCCGAGATCTTTGGTGATGGTGAGATAACTGCGCACCAGTTCCTTCAGGCTTCGTAAGCCGTGTTCACCGTGATAGACGGGGTTGAGATGATTGAGCCGCAGCAGCTCGGCCAACCGGCGTGCGTCGATCTTGTCACTCTGGTTGCCATCCCTCATGGAGGCATTCTTTCGCGGATCGCACACCACCAATTTTGTGACGTGGGGTTTCAGCAGGTCGTACAACCAGGCGGCCGAGGTTCCTTCTTCAAACGTGACCTGCAAGTCTCCGCGCAGCCCATCGATAAACTGCAGAATCATGCTGGCTTTGGTCTCGATCACGCATTCCATCGCGATCTTTCCCACACCATTCATCACCGCAATCGAAATGCTTTCCTTGTGCACATCCATACCGATATACTTTTTGCTATCCATTGAGGGCGTTCCTTTCTGTAGGGGTTGAGGCAAGCACCCAAACCCTACTCCAAAAGGGGCGCCCTTTTATATTGCGTCGGGTGACCGGACGATGGGGCTATTTGTCTGGTAACGGCTGCGAGTTGAACCGCTCGATGCAACACCATCCAATCAGTTGATCTGACAATGCTTCCTCTAGAGAACCGATCTGTCCGGCTGAACTCAACAAGACCTGGACAGGGTGGTGTTCCGTTTCAATCGACCCTCGCAAACAACTCTAACTGTTCAGACTCCTGCAAGTAAACTTCGAGCTGGGTGTTGCGTCGACCCCTTCAGACCGCCGCGTCAGTCAGGCACTGAGGAACTGAATTTCCCGGTCTGCCCGCCTGCCAGGAATATAATCACCGCCAATCATGAACCTCAGCCTGGGCACGGGGTAACGACCTGCGGGAAAAATAGGCTACGCCTTGCGGTTTGAGAAAGAGCAGGCGTGATTGGTACAGTTTTCCGGCATTCTTGCGATGAAGAGGCCATACACGAAATTGCCCGTCGCGAAGCCGGCACGCATGGCATGGAATGCTTTCAGGTAGGTGACGAATCCGGCGCCAAGTTTTACGGCTAGGGACCAGAACGTTTTGTCCTTGATGATGCCCAGGCCGAGGTCCCAGCTTTTCGCGCAATTGAGCGTGAGGTCCTGGCGATGGACAACGTGCAGGCCACTAGAAACGAGGAAGTTGCTGTAATCATCCATTCCGCGGAGTTCGACCATCATGCCCTTCTCGATTGGCTCGATGAATTCCTTTTTGTCGGCGGGCGAAAGATTTTCCTTCTGAAACCAGTCCGTGAGGGCGAAGCAGCCGCCTGGCTTCAGGAACTTCACCGCCGACGCGAAGAATTTTCGCGGATCATGATAGTGAGAAATAGATTCGACGGACCAAAGCAGATCAAACGGCTGCGCAAACTGCATGTCCTCCGCGTCCATCAGCAAGAAGCTGGCGTCCAGGTTCGTCTTGGCCGCCGCTTCCTTAGCCATTTGCACTTGCACGGGAGAAATGGTGATGCCTGTGGCGCTGGCGCCGTACTTTTTCGTGAGATAGAGACTGCTACCGCCAAAGCCGCAGCCGATGTCCAGAATGCGCGAGCCGGTTTTTATGTTTGCGAGCTGGGCGAGATGCTCGATGAGCTGGATCTGCGCGGTTTCTTTCGATTCATCGCCACGGACCCAGTAGCCATGGTGCAGATGCTCGCCCCACAGGGAGTAGTAGTAAGGGCTAGCGACGTCGTAGTGTTCAATGATTTTGCGCTTCTCGTTGACGCGAGGGATGGCCACGAGGGTTGCCCAAGGGCTTCTGGATTTGGAATCTCAGACAGAGGCCTATTCTACCTCGACAAGGGGTGTTGTCCAGCCCCGGATTTTCGGCGCACTAGGACTTCACCAGCACGATTCCCGTATTTTTTCCAGGCACAACCGTTCGACGCTGGAACTTTGCGCTCCCTGAGCATAGAATCCTTTCCCATATCACTGCTGACGAAGCTCGTCGATCGTTGTAACTATGAACATGCAAGTCATAGGCAAGTTAACGGCAGAAGATTTGAACGACGCGCAAAGAGACACTCGCTCAAAGGCCTATTGGCATGCGTTGAGGCCTGCAGCCATATCCAAACTCCTATTGCGGACGTTGGCAGTAGTCGTGGCGTTGGCAAGCATTGCTGCCGTATCACTCGTGGCCGCGCTTTCCTTTGGATGCTATGGTGCGGCGATGCTCCTCGGGAGGATTCGTCGCTTACGCGACGCGTGTCAATTTCTCTCCCGGGTTTACGACCGCTTCATCGACCGGCTTGGCCAAGAAGTTCTGCGGGACTCCCGAGACACCCCCGCCTTACGAATCATGGTCTCCCTTACCCTTACCACCGTGCCGATTTTCGTAATCCAACTCGTTTTAGGGAAACCTCGGCTTCTGCTCGCGATCGCGTTCTATCTTTCCCTCTATGGTCTCAAGGCTCGACGCTCTGTGAGGATGTTCAGCGCCAAACACTTAGAGGCGCACCGCCCCCAAGGGTACTTCTCGGATAAGTACGTTAAAATCTTCGGCCGCTACGTCGAATTCTTTCTTGGATATTTGTATGGGGACCTCCCAGAGTTGGGTCGCACTGTTCATGTCCGTCTCCACCATAAAGAGAACGGTGGATTCGACGATAATGCCTCCTCACTTCGCTACGATCGAACTAGTCCGCTGCATTTCCTTTGGTACCTTTCGGACAACACTTGGACGGCCCTGGGATTCGCTCCTTACGCCTACTTTAAAGCTAGGGGCGATGAAAAGAACCGGAAACGGATGTTATGGGGGATGACGCGGTACTACATTTATTTCGGCGCCGTCATTACTTACGATTGGAGAATTGGAATCCTGTTCGTGTTAGTTCCTCTTCTCGCCATGAACTCCATAATGGCGATCACCTCTTGGGTTCAGCACGCCTTCTGTGACCCGGAAGATCCCGAAGATTATTTTGTAAATACCGTAACTATCATCAACGACGTGAACTTCATGAACGAGGGATACCACCTCTGTCATCACCACCGATCCGGCCTGCACTGGACCGAGATGCCGGCCCATCTGGAGCGCATTCGCGGCAAGATGAGAGAGTCCGGCTCCTTTGTCTTTCGCGACCTAGATTTCTTGGAGCTTTTCGTCGAGTTGACCCTCCTTCGCAGGATGGATGTGCTTGCCGAAAAGCTTGTCCCGTGGGGGCCCATGAATCACGAAGAGAGGCTGGCTTTGCTGGCCAACAGAACTAAGCCTGCGGGAGCCGTTTTCGGCTTGGGGCGTCACGAAAGAGTGTAGGCTTGCGACACTTGCTCCCTATCGTTCCACTTGAAAATTCCCGTAATTTGCATTGTAGTGACCGGCGGGAGGCATCGCGTTGGATTTGCCCATCTGGACCTCCACGCCAAACCGACTTACACGCGATGTTTTTAGTGATTTCGAAAGCGCAGAGAATTGTACACGTTCTGCGCGCCCCGTGAACCTCGCACCCATCTATCAACGTTTTAATCGTCCAAGTGACTTTGCGGTTTGCTCTATGCGCCGCGCAGGATAGTCGCTCGGGCAAATGGACTGAGGCCCTGACGAATCTTGACGGAGAGTTGAGAACGATGCGCTTCCCAAACGAAAATGACGAGTGATAATAACGCTTGGGGTTGTCACGTCACCCGTCGTTCGTACAGGTACATATCGCGCCTACTTTCGTCGCCAACGTGGGGAATGTGAGACAGTTGCGCGGCGAGGTCAGTATTTTCCGGAGCGAAGCCATTCCTGGATCTCGTCGGCGACGGAAAAGACGTCGGTGGGATCCTGGGTGTAGCGGGCATCGAGTTGACGATCAAGGCGGTCAGCTCAGGCTGCGTAAATTTTGGAGGTTCCATCGAGACTATCCTCTTGGTGGCAAAAGATTGCCCTAGGTTAGCCTCCGGACTTGTTCGTGCATGGAAGTCCGGAGTGTATAGCTGAAAAGTTCGCAGTGTAAAGTGCCGAGGAGATTGGGTTGATCACGCATTGTCCGATTGCACGTGTGGACTCAATAGGCCGGTGCAACACTTGCTCGAAGTCTACTCGCAGAAGTCTGAAAACCTAAAGTCTTTCGCGGGCGCTGATTTAAACGCGCCGCTATCTTGTCCGCTTGAAATCGGAAATTCCGGCTCAGGACGCCGGGAGGACGCCTTGCGAAGAGCTGTACTGATTCTGGTCGCTCCGGTGCGGCGGCAGGGGCTGCTGAGTTTCAAGCCGGATGAGGAGCCGGGGCGGGTTTTCGATTACGGTGAGACCGGATTCCAGGTCGGAAGCAGGACCTCGAACGCGCAGCATCGGACCAAGGAAATCATTCCTTTCAACGTGCCGGTATGTCCCGGCGCACCCTGACTAACGCTTCCGCCAGCTCAACCGGTCGATGCAACACTATTTAAGCTGTTGAACGGACAACGCTTCCCTGTAGAGAACCGAAATGTCAGTACAATGCAGCGATGTTCATCTTCAAAACGCTCCTAGCGACTCTCCTTCTGACGATGTTTGCTGCGGCGCAAGAGCATGTCTCCTTTCCGACTGATGACGGAGGGGTCGTCTACGCCGATGTTTACGGAAAAGGCGAACGCGGCGTCGTGCTAGCGCATGGAGGCCGTTTCAACAAGGACCGTTGGGAAAAGCAGGCGCAGGCACTGGTGAGAGCCGGATTTCGCGTACTGGCCTTCGACTTCCGAGGATACGGCCAGCCTCGCGGACCCGAATCCAAGGCTGGCGAGGACAGAGAGGAGTACGACGTACTGGCCGCAGTGCGTTATCTCCACAAGATCGGTGCGAAGACCGTATCGGTTGTCGGAGCGAGCTTTGGAGGCGCGGCGGCTGCGGATGCCTCAATTGAATCTGAGCCGGGTGAAATTGATCGGTTGGTATTGCTGGCGGCGTGGACCGACCGGCCATCGGAAAAGATGAAGGAACGCAAGCTGTTCATCGTGGCCCGAGATGACGCTAACGACGACGGAGCGCGGCTGCCTAAGATTCGCGCGAATTACGAGAGGGCTATTGGGCCGAAAGAGTTGATCATCCTCGATGGGTCCGCGCACGCGCAGTTCCTATTCGCGACAGACCAAGGAGAGCGTTTGATGCGCGAAATCCTGAAGTTTCTCTCGAAGCCTTAAGCCCTTCAATTGAATCGCGCTAGATTGCGTGCTTCTCGGGTTCCACACATCATAAAAAGGGCGCCCCTTTCATAATGTGAAGTCTCGTGAAAGGCACTGGTCCGGTAAGCCGACTGACCAGGATTTAATGCACCGGACCAACAACTGTGCTAGTGTTTTCGCCCTTCACTGGCTGACGCGACCGAACTACGGAAAGCCGTGGCTCGAAGATCGATCTCCCGGCCGACCCGAGCCGCCACATACGTAGCGTGATCCGCGACGGAATGGTGAAAGCCCAACGGTGATCCCACACAACGAAGGAGGCAGCCGTGAGCACCAAGGCAGTCCGTACTAATGACCCGACCAGCGACGCGGGCGTCGCGAGAGTTGAAATGAAGTTCGAGGTGGTCGTCATCCCCGTCTCGGATGTCGACCGCGCGAAGGAGTTCTACGGGAAGCTCGGGTGGCGGCTCGACGCCGACTACGACAGCGGTAAGGACTTCCGCGTGATCCAGTTCACACCGCTGGGCTCGGGATGCTCGATCATCTTCGGCAAGAACGTCACCCCGGCGGCACCCGGCTCCGCCCAGGGCCTGTACCTGATCGTCTCCGACATCCAGGCCGCCCGCAAAGAGCTGCTCGATCGCGGCGTCGAGATCAGCGAAGTGTTCCACGACGCCGCCGGCGTCTACGCGGGCACGGATGAGCCCTACCTGTTTGGACAGGTCCGGGTCAGCGGTCCGGATGCCGAGCATCGCAGCTACCGGTCGTTCGCTTCGTTCCGTGATCCGGACGGCAACGGCTGGCTGTTTCAGGAAATCACGACGCGGCTGCCCGGTCGCATAGACTCCGCGACCACGACCTTCGCGTCGGCGAATGATCTCGCGAGCGCGCTTCGGCGTGCGGCGGCCGCGCACGGGCAGCACGAAGCGCGGACCGGGCAAGCCGACCCGAACTGGCCGGACTGGTACGCTGAGTACATGGTGCGCGAGCAGGCCGGCAAAGAGCTGCCGCAATGAACGATTAGAACGTGATCGTCATCGGCGGTGGCGCGCCCGGCTAGCACTGCATCGTTGCGCTGGCCGAAGGTGGCCTGCGTGTCGCGCTCGTGACGTGGCGGGATGGCAGTTGCGCGGGCCCGACAAAATCTGTCGTACGATATGGCGTGGATTTCGCGGTTTCGCCCCAGGATGTGAAGCTGGAAACCAGCGCTAATCGGAGAAGCGGGCTCACCGTCGGGCTCTTGTGTCGCCAAATCGCCTAGCGACTCTCTGCACCAGAGGCTTCAGCAGTCTCGTTGCCTCCTCTGCTGCTCTGATTGCTACCGGGTGGAGCGAACCAGTTGCCGGGCGAGTTACTTCCGCTGTGGACCAGCGCCTTTCACGGCGCATCCGGTAAATGCGACTTATTCAGGAGTCACATCGACAACGTGCAGCTAGCCCGGAGTATTGGGTCCCGCCAGGAAGCCACCATCCAGAACCAGGGACTGGCCGGTCATGAAGGAGGCGCCGTCCGAGCACATCCACACGACGGCGTCGGCGATTTCCTCAGGCCTTCCAAAACGGCCGATGGGATGGAGGCCGAGTGCAAACTTTTTCGCCTCCGGCGCGCCCCAGAGACGCTCGCCCATAGGCGTTTCGATTACCGCAGGACACACGACGTTTACCCGAATGCCGTTTCGCGCGGTTTCGAGCGCGGCGGACTTGGTTAGCGCCATGACGCCGTGCTTGCTCGCGCAGTACGCGGCTGCCCCCGCAGAACCGATGAAGCCCGCGACGGACGCCATGTTGACGATAGCTCCGCCGCCGCCCTGCTTGAGCATCTGCTGAATTTCGTACTTCAGGCAAAGCCACACGCCTTTCAGATTGATGTCGATGGTGCTGTCCCAGTCTTCTTCAGATTGTTCGGCGATGGGGCTCCAGGTCCCCTCGATCCCGGCGTTATTGAACGCAACGTCCAAGCGGCCAAACCTTTCCACTGTTTTCTGGACAAGCGCGAGAACATCGGCGGCTCGCGATACATCGGTCTTCACAAGCAGGCCCTCTCCGCCGGCGGCTCGGATCAAATCAATGGTTTCCTTTCCTTCCACTTCGCGCCGGCCGGCGACCACCACTTTTGCGCCTGCCTTCGCAAAAAGTACAGCGGTATCTCGCCCAATACCGGACGTCCCGCCAGTCACAATCGCAACTTTGCCACGCAACTCCGATGTCATGATTTTCCCTCGCGAATCAGGCTCTCAAAATGGAGAGGCAGAGTGTATGCCTTGCGTGAAGCTCGCGTCAAACACGGGCACGCTCAAATGGTTGCGGCAGGGACCTTTATCTCTCGTTTCATGCCTCACAGCCGCACTGGCTCTTTTGTTCGGCGTTGCTCCCAGCAGAGCGCAAAAAAGTTTTCGTGGGCACCGCCGGAGATGTAGAGACGCTGCAGCAGGTACGGCGGTTCGCGACCTGCAACTGGTCCAGCAAATTACAATTTAGCGGTGCATGGCCTGAAGTAGGCGAGGGCTTCGATGGTGCGCCGTCGGCAATGCAAGGAGCGGATCGGCGCAGCTGTGTCTACATAGCCATCTTGCCGGTAACCGGCAGTTGGTCCAAAACACGCCAGAACTCCCGCATGTCTGCCGGGGTGCCAAGCGAAACACGCACGTATTTGCTCATGGTCGGGATGAGCGGACCGATCAGGACATTGTTTTTCTTGAGATGCTCGACGACTTGATCCGCGGGACGCAGTGGATTCACCATGACGAAGTTGGCGTGTGATTCGAGGGCACGAATCATGCGAGCGTTGACCTGGTTCATGAACTCCTGCCGATCGTCGGCATTGCGCTTAACACCAAGGCCCACGTATTCCGAATCATCGAGCGCAGCCGCAGCAGCTCTGGCTGCGACCACGCTTATTCCGAAGTACAACTGGTGGCTGGAGAAACGATGCGCGATTTCGGGCCGGGCAACGACGTAACCGACGCGCATCCCCGCGAGGCCATAGATCTTCGAGAAAGTCCGGGCCACCATGATTCGGGGATCATCCATGGGCTGGTCCAAGAAGGAAACGTAATTCGGGTCGTCCGTGGCGAAGTGATGGTATGCCTCGTCGATGAGCACCATGGTCGCCGCCGGCAGCTTACGAACAAATGCTTCTATATTCTTCCTTGGCGTCACCGTGCCTGTGGGGTTATTCGGATTGCAAATGTAGACAAGGCCCGTTGAATCGCCGGCGCGGGCCAACATTGCGTCGAGATCGTGCTCGCACGTCTTGGTAACAGGAACATCCACGACTTCGACTCCAGCACCTCGCGCCACTCTGCCAAGCAAAGGGAATGTGGGGGCGGCCTGCACGAGCTTTTTGCCGGGTGCGAGAAATTCAGCGGCCGCGAGCCGCAGAATGTCCGAAGAACCGCACCCCAGGGCAATTTGTTCCGGCTTGACCGCATAAAGAGAGGCAATTTTGCCAATCAAGAGATCATAGTCTGCGCGCGGATAGCGATAGCTGACCGACGTGGCATCACGAAGGACGGCCAATACCTTATCGGAGGGGCCATACGCATTTTCGTTGTGATCCAGGAGCACTAGGCGCTGCGGTGAACTTGTGTCCGGGGCAGGCTGGGCGATTTCAGCAAATGGTAGTCCGGCAAAGGATGGAACAGCGGCGCCGGCAACGGCCGTGGCTCCGAGCGTTCGCAGAAGGCGCCTACGTGAGACTGGCATACTGTCTTCCTCCATCTTAGTCGTGGCTTTGGAATTTCGGGACAGGACTAAGGAAGCCTGGCCTCTATTTTAGCCGTTTTGGAAAAGCCAAGGGTGAGGTCGCAATACTTAATTGCGCCAGATGTCACCGAGAGCCGCTCTTGTCTTGGCTGGTGCCGTCCGATCCTAATGCGTATAGGTCCAGGTCAGAATTTCCTGGGTGGCGGTCTGTCCTCCGGTGCCGGCGGTGAAGCCGGCAAAAGCGGTATTCGCCCCTATCGTCGCTGGTATGTTGATCGGCCACGACGTCGTGAACGTGTTCGTTGGCACCACCGTGTCCGTGATCGTCATCGTCAGCGTCGTTCCGTCGTAGGTCATGTGCACCTGAAGGATGTCTCCGCTGTGCAGGTTTACTCCTCCACCCAACGTCGTCGCCGGTATCGTCGGCGCTGCACCTTTGGTGAACAAACCCGTGGAGTTGGTCCCTTCCCCGGCGTTGTTGAACAAATCGAATTTCACCGCGACGCTGGCGGGAATGCCTGCAAACCCCAAACCGCCGCCCACTGTACCCATCGCCGTTAAACCCGAGTTCTGCAGAACGAAGGTGAATCCGTCGGCGTTCGCGTTCGTCAGCTGGAACGTGAAATCGTTCGTGAATGTCTGCACATTCACCGCCGTCGTCCAGTAGCCGCTGGCTTGCTCCATCGTCGTCGTCCCGTCGGTCAATTGCAGACGCGGGCCGTTGAGCTTGGTGTGCCCGTTGAACTGCATCCCCGCTGCCGAGAACCCTGAACCAAAGTTGATGGCCGTCGTCCCACCGGTCTGAATGGTGATTACCGATGCCGCGGTCGCGCTCGTGGCGAAGTTCGGCGCCGTGGCAATGGCCTTGACCGTAGTCGTAGCACTCACCATGAACGCTCCCGTGTAGGAAGTGGACGTCGGCGTCGGCGGGCTCCCGTCGATTGTGTAGAAGATCGCCGATCCCGTGGTGCTATCGGTGATCGTCACACTTTGCGCCGTCGTGTACGTCCCTGTGGCCGGCGCGATCATCGGAGTCGCCGCGGGTGTAAGAGTGTTGATGACATAGGCGGCGCTGCCGACTGCGCTGGTCGAGAACCCTGCGGCGGTTGCGATGGCATTGATCGTTTTCGATGCGGCCACCGCAATCGGCGTCGTGTACTTCACGGTAGAACCGCCTGCAGTCGTCGCCGGCGTGGTGCCATCCAGAGTGTAAAAGATGGATGCCCCGGCGGTCGTGTCCGCGATGGTCACCGATTGCGTGCCAGTGTACGTTCCGGCTGCAGGAGTAAATGTCGGCGTCGCCGCTGGTGTTGCTGCCGCGCTCGTGTTGTAGGTCCAGGTCAGAATTTCCTGGGTGGCGGTCTGTCCTCCGGTGCCGGCGGTGAAGCCGGCAAAAGCGGTATTCGCCCCTATCGTCGCTGGTATGTTGATCGGCCACGACGTCGTGAACGTGTTCGTTGGCACCACCGTGTCCGTGATCGTCATCGTCAGCGTCGTTCCGTCGTAGGTCATGTGCACCTGAAGGATGTCTCCGCTGTGCAGGTTTACTCCTCCACCCAACGTCGTCGCCGGTATCGTCGGCGCTGCACCTTTGGTGAACAAACCCGTGGAGTTGGTCCCTTCCCCGGCGTTGTTGAACAAATCGAATTTCACCGCGACGCTGGCGGGAATGCCTGCAAACCCCAAACCGCCGCCCACTGTACCCATCGCCGTTAAACCCGAGTTCTGCAGAACGAAGGTGAATCCGTCGGCGTTCGCGTTCGTCAGCTGGAACGTGAAATCGTTCGTGAATGTCTGCACATTCACCGCCGTCGTCCAGTAGCCGCTGGCTTGCTCCATCGTCGTCGTCCCGTCGGTCAATTGCAGACGCGGGCCGTTGAGCTTGGTGTGCCCGTTGAACTGCATCCCCGCTGCCGAGAACCCTGAACCAAAGTTGATGGCCGTCGTCCCACCGGTCTGAATGGTGATTACCGATGCCGCGGTCGCGCTCGTGGCGAAGTTCGGCGCCGTGGCAATGGCCTTGACCGTAGTCGTAGCACTCACCATGAACGCTCCCGTGTAGGAAGTGGACGTCGGCGTCGGCGGGCTCCCGTCGATTGTGTAGAAGATCGCCGATCCCGTGGTGCTATCGGTGATCGTCACACTTTGCGCCGTCGTGTACGTCCCTGTGGCCGGCGCGATCATCGGAGTCGCCGCGGGTGTAAGAGTGTTGATGACATAGGCGGCGCTGCCGACTGCGCTGGTCGAGAACCCTGCGGCGGTTGCGATGGCATTGATCGTTTTCGATGCGGCCACCGCAATCGGCGTCGTGTACTTCACGGTAGAACCGCCTGCAGTCGTCGCCGGCGTGGTGCCATCCAGAGTGTAAAAGATGGATGCCCCGGCGGTCGTGTCCGCGATGGTCACCGATTGCGTGCCAGTGTACGTTCCGGCTGCAGGAGTAAATGTCGGCGTCGCCGCTGGTGTTGCTGCCGCGCTCGTGTTGTAGGTCCAGGTCAGAATTTCCTGGGTGGCGGTCTGTCCTCCGGTGCCGGCGGTGAAGCCGGCAAAAGCGGTATTCGCCCCTATCGTCGCTGGTATGTTGATCGGCCACGACGTCGTGAACGTGTTCGTTGGCACCACCGTGTCCGTGATCGTCATCGTCAGCGTCGTTCCGTCGTAGGTCATGTGCACCTGAAGGATGTCTCCGCTGTGCAGGTTTACTCCTCCACCCAACGTCGTCGCCGGTATCGTCGGCGCTGCACCTTTGGTGAACAAACCCGTGGAGTTGGTCCCTTCCCCGGCGTTGTTGAACAAATCGAATTTCACCGCGACGCTGGCGGGAATGCCTGCAAACCCCAAACCGCCGCCCACTGTACCCATCGCCGTTAAACCCGAGTTCTGCAGAACGAAGGTGAATCCGTCGGCGTTCGCGTTCGTCAGCTGGAACGTGAAATCGTTCGTGAATGTCTGCACATTCACCGCCGTCGTCCAGTAGCCGCTGGCTTGCTCCATCGTCGTCGTCCCGTCGGTCAATTGCAGACGCGGGCCGTTGAGCTTGGTGTGCCCGTTGAACTGCATCCCCGCTGCCGAGAACCCTGAACCAAAGTTGATGGCCGTCGTCCCACCGGTCTGAATGGTGATTACCGATGCCGCGGTCGCGCTCGTGGCGAAGTTCGGCGCCGTGGCAATGGCCTTGACCGTAGTCGTAGCACTCACCATGAACGCTCCCGTGTAGGAAGTGGACGTCGGCGTCGGCGGGCTCCCGTCGATTGTGTAGAAGATCGCCGATCCCGTGGTGCTATCGGTGATCGTCACACTTTGCGCCGTCGTGTACGTCCCTGTGGCCGGCGCGATCATCGGAGTCGCCGCAGGTGATGCCGCGCCTGTGTTGTAGGTCCAGTTCAGGATTTCCTGAGTGGCGCTTTGACCACCGCTGCCACCAGTGAATCCCGCATAAGCGGTATTGGCTCCTACCGATCCCGGAATGTTGATCGGCCATGACGTCGTGAAGCTTGCTGAAACGGTGGTGTCGGTGACCGTAATCGTTAGCGTGGTGCCATCGTAAACGATGTGAACTTGGAAGATGTCTCCGCTATGAAGATTAATGCCGCCACCGAAGGTCGTTGCCGGTACGGTGGGACTGGCGCCATTCACGTACAGACCAGTGGAGTTGGGACCTTCCCCGTTGTTGTTGTAGATATCAAATTTGACCGCAACGCTGGTGGGGAGACCTCCAAACCCCAACCCGCTGCCGCTCGCGCCGAGCGCCGTAGGACCGACGTCCTGGACGGTGAAGGTGAAACCGTCGGCGTTCGGGTTCGTTAGCTGAAATGTGAAATCAGTCGCGAACGACTGGACGTTCACCGGTGTTTTCCAAAATGCGCTGCCTCGCGCATTGGGGGTGTTGTTGTTGGTCAACTGCAGGCGCGTGCCGTTGAGCAGGGCATTGCCGTTGAACTGCATTCCAGCAGCGGAAAACCCGGAACTCAAGTCAATGACCGTGGGCGAGGTGCCCGAGCTCACAATGAGCGACGCCGTAGTGGTATGACTCGCTGGGCCGGTCGAAGCCGTGACTGCGAGCGAATAACCTCCCACCGGGGTTGTGCCGCTCGTCGAAACGGTCATCGTCGAGGTGCCGGAATTTGTAACCGAGGTAGGGCTGAACGAAGCGGTCGCTCCGGTCGGTAGTCCGCTGACGCTGAAAGCTACGTTGCCCGCGAATCCTGGATTGCTAGTGACGGTGAGAGTATACGGAGCGCTTGCTCCCTGAGTCACAGAACGGAGACTCGGAGAAACAGACAGAGAGTAATCAGGCACAGTGATGTTACGTGAAGGCGGATGCGGATCGGTAAGGCCTTGATTGTCGGTCACGGTCAAAGTGGCAACGTAGTTTCCGGGAGCGTTGTAGGTCACTTGACCAGGATTGGGGAGACTGCTCGAGACAGGGTTGCCACCAAAGAACGTCCAGTAATAGGAGGCGATGGTACCGTCGGAATCCGTGCCGGTGCCGGCGAACGTAGTGGACTGACCCGCGTTGATTGTAACGTCGGAAGCGGGGTTGGTGATCGTGCCCGTGGGGGGCTGGTCGTTAGGCGCAGCAAGAACCTGAACCATGGATGCCACCGAAGGAACTCCCGAGGCATTCAAAATAAAGAGCATGTAGTAGCCCGGTGGCGCGATGTTGCCGTTGGGGGGGAGGTTGCATTGAGAACGCCAGAGCCGGCGGTGAAGGAGAGTCCGACATAGCGCTGGTCCATATCAAAGGCGTGGGTCGACGAGCCGTTGCGCATCAATACGACGCTCGAGATATTCGCGGCGTCAGGGGTTTGGATTTGAAAAGCGGTGCCGTAGCCGATCTTTCCTGCAGAGACACTGGAAATCGTAGGGCGCGTCGCCAGGCTGCCATCGGCGTTGAAAAGATAGGGCGGCGAGTAGATTTCCATGTGTGGTTCGTAATTTCGTTGCGAAGGATTGCCACCCGCAACCCAAACGGTGCCGTCTGGCATGAGCAAGCTGACGGTGTGATACAAGCGCGCAAAAGCTTCCGCGCCGGCCGGACTGAAGGCATTGCTAACCGGATTGTACAAGTCGGCATTCAAACTTGCCGTGGAGGGATCTTCGTCGTTCGTCGAGCCACCGAGCGCCAGGATTCTACCGTCGGGCAACATCGTCGCGTCCATCTCCATGCGCGGCGCGGACATCGGCGGGCCAAACACCCACTGAGGTTGCGCAACGGAGAGATCTATGAGCTCTGTCGTGCTGGTGGCCGGCGTCGTAGTCGTGCCTCCGCCAAGAATTATGACCCTTGGTTTGTAGCCATTGGCCGGGGTCAGCGGGAGAAGTACCGACGATCCGTAGAGGCGAGTCCCTCCGTACTGGGTTGTCGCGACGTTCATCGTCCAGGTGTTGTTGGAAGGATTGAAAAAGGCCGAGTGAGCTGTGTTTCCAGAGTAGAACAGGTTGCCGTTTGGCAAAAGATGCATACGCGGATAGAGCGGGGGAGTCCACGGGGCCGCGAACTCGGGACTCCATCCGGAGCTCGGGTTGTAAATCTCGACGGCTACGTTTGTTGGGCCCGTTTCGGTGAGACCCGAGAAGACGAAGACACGACCGTCGCCGAGTGTGGTGAGGGTCGGGTACCACCGGCCGTGCCCCATGCTCGGCTGGTCGGCGAAAACACCGGTGGCAGGATCATAGATCGTCATTCGCGGGAGGCCTAAGAACGGAGGACCGTAGGCCAAAGTCCCACCTGCGATGATCGCGCGCCCGTCTGGTAGCGTGATCATACCGTTACAGAAGAAGTCGTAATCAATTCTTTGTAGGGTGATCGTCCCAGCCTGGGGGTCCCAGAGGCCAGCCTGAAAAGTCGTATTCAAATTATCGTTGCCGGAGCCTGTGGAAATCAGGACTTTGCCCGTGTACAAGAGGGAGACATGAACCGGATTGATGGGCATGGTGTACGGAAGCGTCTGCCACTGCCCAGTCATGTTTGCCTGCGACATCGCTGGAGGCACAGCCCACGTGAGTAATCCGACGAGAGGCAAGACTACTCCTGTTGCGAACAGGCAAATGGAACGTCTGTTCATCTTCAATCCTTGATGCAAGATTTGAGCAGACTGCAGACACAAGGGGACGCGAAGCCGTGAGCACGCGGGCTGCCATGTGCTGCGGAGTGAACTCCAAAGTAAAGACCAATATTAGACTTACGAAAAAATCCCCGTTCCGCGTAGCACTTTCTAAAATGTAAATGTGTGGCACAGAAATTCTGAGAAAGGGAAAGTTTTTTCGCTACAAGGAACCTTCCGGAAAGGTTGGCGCCTCTGCGGTCTGGGGCAATGCCCGCCGATGATAAACCATAGTTGTACGCTGCTGTCATCTTCAGAGAGAGTTCCCGGCCAGTCAGGTCAAAACGGTCCATTCAGGCCTACGCAGCAGACATGTGACGGCATGCATACGAACAAAAGAAGATCCTGATTCTGCGAATCGAATCTTTGGCGTTGTATTTGGATGTGACTGGTGTTAGTTTTCCGCAGTCCCCACAAAAAGTTGGACCCTGTGCATACAGGGTTGTTTTTCCACTTGGTCGGCTCCTTACCATCGGCCTTTGCCGTTTTGTCTTTTTGGGCACTAGGAAGTGTCGGCCTGCGCCTTTTTGAAGCACTGCTATTTGCAGAAGGAGTGTTGAAGCTATGCAAACTGCCCTAGTTGTCCCCAGGCCAAGGGTCACTCCTCGGGTCGGCGTGGAAGCGTTTTTTCGGAGGAAGCGCGCGTTTTTTTGGACGGTGACGATCACGCTGTTCGCAACGGCTCTCGTGACGATTTTTACTCCGAGGCGATATGCATCTGAAATGAAGTTTCTTGTTCAAAACACCCGAGGCAACGTTGTCGTTACTTCCGAGCGGACCAACTCGGCGGGCGCGGCGAACGACGTGACGGAAACGCAAGTCAACTCCGAGCTCGAGATTCTGCACAGTCATGATGTTGTAGACCCGATCGCGGATCCGGAATGGGCAAAGAGTTCCGCAGACCAACGAACTCCCCGGATGATTCGACATCATCAGAAGCTGCTGACCGCCTTCGAGAAGAGATTTAGTACGGAGACGGTGCGCAAGACCAACATTATTAATGTCAGTCTGCTTGCAGACACGCCAGCGAACGCCAAGAGCGAGCTGGAGGGCCTTTCGGCTGCGTATCTTGCAGTGCATCGGCGCTTGCAGCGCCCCAACGGAGCTTCAGGCTTCTTCGCTTTGGAAGCAGAGCGAATCAGGAAAGACTGGGATACCGCCAGTCAGAAGCTCGTACATTTCCAAAGGGAACACCAAGTGCTCTCGCTAGCAAACCGTGAAGCGGAACTTCAAACGCAAATCACAGAGCATGAGCGTGACTTGTTAGCAACCGATGCGATGCTTCTAGAAACCGGCGCGAAACTCTCGGCCAGTTCGCGAAGGCTCCGCGAGCTGCCGATGAGGCAAACCACCGAAGAGAAGGTGCTGCCAAACCCGGAATCGCTCGGACATCTGAATACGCTACTGGTGGAACTGGAAAACAAGCGCTCCGGACTGTTGACGAATTACAAGTCTGACGACCGGTCGGTTCGAGAATTGGATCAGCAGATTGCCACAACCAGCGCCGCGCTCGGCGACGCAACGAGGATGACCTCGCATGAGGAAACCACCGACGTCGACCCAGCCTGGCAGCAGCTTCACAAGGATTACGAACAAACCGAAATCAGCCGCCAGCAGGTTACAACGCACCGCGCAAGCGCCGCTTCAGAACTGAATCAACTCCGACAAGAGCTCGCCAACTTGCAAGGGCTGACCGTACAGTTCAACAACCTGGAAACTCAAGCTAGCCGGCTGAAGGAAAATTACGAGTTGTATGCGCAGAAGCGAGATCAGGCTCAGATCGAAGATGCCATGGACGAGCAAAAACTGATGAACGTTGCCGTCGCTGAGGAACCGACGTTGTCTTATGAGGTGATGCGTCCCAGAGGGCTGACAAACGGTTTGCTGGGCGGCGTAACATCCCTCTTTCTGGGTTTTTGCGCGCTCTACTTTACCGAGATCTTTCGAAACACGGTCGCCACACCTAGTGAGCTCGACGGGTTTTCACGACACCCCGTGCTGGCGACAGTTCCTCGAATTTCCCTGTTGACGGACAGTCGCGTTGAGGCCAAACAGAACCAGCAACCCGAACTGCGAACGCTACGCGTCAGCGCTACACCACCTCAGCTATCGGATGGCCCGGTGCTCGAACAAGAGTTCGTGGAAGGCAAAGACCTGGCACAGTTGCCGACACGATACGAGGGGCTGCTGTTCCGAATCGTGCCACAAGCCGGAGAGATCAGGAACCGGGGCTTTGTGGTCATGCTCACATCGCCCACGCCGGGCGCTGGCGTAACTCAAATTACGGATGCACTCACAAATTTATTGAATAGAGGCGGACATCAGTCTGCAGTGGCACTCAACTGCCGTTATTTGGATCATGATCACGCAAGGGCAGCAGACATAAGCCAAGTCAAGGGCGCTGATGACGGCGCGCTCATCGAAGATTCGCTAGGCGGTATCGGCAACGTGCATTCCGTGCGGGAACGATTCGCCGATTCTCTAAAAGCACTGCGCAGGAAGTATAGGTACGTTCTGGTGGATTGCCCGTCGCTCAAGGAAGCGCAAGACGCCATCCTGCTTGCTCCGCTCGTAGACGGAATCGTACTGGTTGTCGAAGCGGACCGCACGCACAGGGAACAACTTCTCTACACGGAAAGGACCATCGAGTCGGCGAACGGGAAAATACTGGGCCACGTTCTCAATAAGCGGTCTTATGTTGTCCCCGATTGGTTGTGCCGAAAGATGGAAGCCGTGGGAATTTAAGGCAAGCAGTTCGAAGAGGGTATGGACCATGAAAATATCGCGTTGCTTGATGTTTTTTCTTTTGGCGCTCATGACGGTAACCTCTACTCCCGCTGACGAAAAACTACATCACCGGGAGCGATATACGCTGCGCGCTGGAGATGTAGTTGAATTGCAGTACCGCTACACCCCGGAGTTGAATCAGACCGTGACGGTACTACCTGACGGCTACGTCAATTTGAATCTAGTTGGTGAGATACGAGTGAGCGACTTGACGCTGACTCAAGCTCACGACCTGATTCTAGAACGAGCGCGAGCGCGACTGAACGAGCCAGAGCTGAATCTGGTCTTGAAAGAATTTCAGAAGCCTTACGTGGTGGTGGCCGGAGAAGTGGCGCGACCCGGGCGGTTTGACCTACGGGAAAACACGACGGCCATGCAAGCGGTCCTTTTGTCGGGTGGTTTCTCTCAAGGCGCGCAAGCCGGTCAAGTGTTGCTTTTTCGCAAAATCAACGGCGCCGAAGCGGAGGTTCGCGTCTTGAACCTTTCAAGACTGCGTAAGACATCCGATCTGGAAAGGGATGTTCAGCTTCAGTCAGGTGATATGTTGTATGTACCGCGCGATAAGGTCGAAAAAATTTCCCGATTCATAAAGCTGGCAAACCTAGGAATGTATTTCAATCCGCTCCAATACGCACCGTAGCCCCGAGGTTTAACCGAAGCAATTCGTCGCGGAGTTTCATTTGAGTCGCACAGAAGTTCAGCAACTGAGGCAGGAATTTACAGTGAGTGCCGGAGGGATCAATAATGGCGCCGAGCGCCGAGCGCTGTGGGGAGAGCACTCCTCCGCGTCCAGAACGGCGAGTGCGGCCAGCGCTGCGGTCGCTCAATCCATAGGCGCGAAGCTTTTCATCATCGCCATGAATGCGGCGACAGGGATTCTGTCCGCGCGCGCGCTGCAACCCGCCGGCCGCGGAGAACTGGCCGCAATGATCTTATGGCCGGTGTTTCTTGCAAGTGCCCTAACGTTCGGACTACCCAGCGCGCTGACATTTCAGCTGCGCAGCAACCCCGAGAAAAGTTCCCGCTTGATGGGTGCCGGGCTGCTTCTGGCCTTTCTCACCGGAACCATCGGGGCGATTATTGGCGCCGCATTCGTCGGCGTGTGGATCCCGCAGTATTCGCCTCGGATCATTTTGTTCGCGCGTCTCTTCATCCTAAATACGCCTCTGACGGCGCTGCCTTTAGTGGGTCGCGCCGCGCTTGAGAGCCGAGGAAATTTCACCGCGTCAAACAAGTTATTGGCAGTTCCACCTGCAGTTACGCTGCTTTGTCTGTTGCTATTGTGGCGAACGGGAACGCTGACACCAATCAGCGCCGGATTCGCGTACATCGTCGCGGGGATTCCGTCCGTTCTATGGATGGTCAATCGTTTGTGGAAAGAATTTCGGCCGTCCCTTGGGTCCTTCATGGACTCTGCCCGACTGCTCTTGGCTTATGGGATCCGAGCTTATGGGATTGATCTCTGCGGGACGATGTCGCTCTACGTGGATCAAGCCCTGGTCGTGCGCATGCTCGAGCCGAAACTTATGGGCACGTACGTGGTGGCTCTTAGTCTCTCTCGAATGTTGAATGCCTTTCATGCCTCGGTCGTCATGGTCTTGTTTCCCATGGCGGTCAGTCAAGCACCGCAGGCCGTACGTGAAATGACGGGCCGCGCGGTGCGGACGAGCACGCTGTTCACTGTAATCGCGGGAGTATTGATTTGCTTTTTCGGCCCTTATCTTTTGGCGGTGCTGTACGGTCGCGAATATGCGGGGGCGGCGTCCGTCCTGCGAATCCTGGTCGTTGAGGTGGTGCTGGCCGGCGCAACCCTTGTGCTTTCACAGGCGTTTATGGCATTGGGACGTCCAGGTGTCATTACCACATTGCAAGTGGTCGGCCTGCTTTTGACTCTACCACTCATGTTCGTTTTGGTGCCGCGATTCGGCATCGTTGGCGCGGCGCAGGCACTTCTGTTGTCCACAATTGTGAGACTGCTTTTTGTGCTCGCGAGCTATCCGTTGTTTCTGAAAATGCGAATGCCCGACGTGTTCCCTAAAGCAGGTGATTTGAGAGGACTGCTGACTGGAGTTTCCCGATTGTTCCGCCTTTCCCCTAACAAAAAAGGGATGGCGGTGGAAGTGGCAGAGGTAAGTCCTCTGCAACCTCGTGCAGGCGGCTTGGAATGAGGAACGTACCTCGTTGGAGGGCGAACTAAGTGGCAAACCGATCGGCAAACGCGTACGGCCATGTAGGCGGGTTTGACGCTCTGTTCGCGTTTGCAATGGCGCTGGCGTCCGCGGTCTACGGCAATAGTGCACGCATGCCCGCGGGCGGAGTGCACGAATTCCTCGAAATGCGAGTGACGGTCGTTAACGCAGCATTCGCCGCTTTGTTTGTGGTTGCTTGGGCCTACTGCTTCCGAGCCCTGGCGCGACCCAAAGCATATAGCATTGTTCGCAGGCTGTTTTGGATCGTGAAAGGGTGTACAGTAGCGACCGTTCTGCTGGCCCTTTATCTTTACCTCACCCATGCCCAGGGCCCAACCTTGCGTATTGCGATTATCTTTTTCTTCAGTGCAATTTGCTACAAAGTATGCCGCTTGCTGTTCGGATTGTGGGTTTCGGCTCGTGATCCCAGGATCGTCATCATTCTTGGCAGTGGGCGGAGGGCAGGAAAGGCCTGGCGCGAAATCCGCACTCAGTACCACGCTACGGTGAAACTGCTCGGGTTCGTCGATGACCGCCCGGTCAGTGAAATGGCTCCCGACATTGCCAATCGATACCTTGGGGGCATTACGAGTTTGAACCCGCTGCTCCTACGGAACGTAGTAGACGAACTATTGATCGCTGTTCCGATGAAAACCTGCTACGACCTAGCCCAGCAAGCAATCGCGATCGCCGAAGAGGTCGGGGTTCGCGTCGTATGCCTGCAAGACGTGTATTCGAGCACACTGAAAGATTCGGCTCATCGCGATCAGGAACTGTTTGGAGAAGCAGCTCCCTTTCACGAAGATTATGTAGCCAGACAGGCCGTCAAACGCTTGGTCGATGTTGTCGGCGCTTTCGCTGGTCTTTGTTTGCTTTCCCCGGTCTTTCTGCTGCTGGCGATTGCTATCAAAACGACGAGCGCGGGGCCGGTGTTCTTTGTGCAGGAGCGGTATGGCTACCGCCGCCGCATTTTCCGGATGTGTAAGTTTCGAAGCATGGTGAAAGACGCTCCGGCACTGATGGCACAACTCGAGAGTCAAAACGAGGCCAAGGGGCCAATTTTCAAGATGCGGCACGATCCGCGCGTTACGCGCCTGGGTGCGATCCTACGAGCGACTTCCTTAGATGAATTGCCACAGCTGTGGAATGTTCTGTGCGGGCACATGTCGCTTGTCGGGCCGCGCCCCATGAGCATCCGCGACGTCTTGCTTTTCAGTGAAGCAACGTCGATGCGCCGCTTCACCGTGAAACCCGGAATCACCGGTTTGTGGCAGGTGAGCGGCCGAAGTGCGTTGAGTTTCGAACAATGGCTCAAATTGGACTTCCATTACATCGACGGTTGGTCTCTGGCCTTGGACTTCCAGATTCTGGCAAGAACAGTCAAGGCAGTTGTAAAGCGAACAGGAGCGGTTTAGCCGGAGGCTAGAAGTATGAGAATCGCGGTGGTGCACGACTACTTCACGCAGCTCGGGGGAGCCGAGAAGGTGGCGGAAGAGCTGTATCGAATGATGCCAAACCCTTCCTTATTTACAACCGTAGCGTTCCGAGACTGCATGCCAGCGCACCTGAAAGACGTGGATTTCCATAGTTCCTGGATGCAAAAACTTCCGGGGATTGAAAAGTACTACCGTCTCTATTTTTTGATTTATCCGTTTGCTGTTCGCGCTTTGGACCTCTCGGATTATGAACTCGTACTCTCCAGTTCGTCGGGCTACGCCAAAGGAGTGGAGACCGGCCAAGGCGCTGTGCACGTGTGCTATTGCCATACTCCGATGCGTTGGGTGTGGAGCTATGACAGCTATTCGCAACGCGGATCCCTGGGACCTGGTGAACGTGCGTTATTGCCAGTGCTTATTCGTGGCCTGAAACATTGGGACGAGCGAGCCTCGCGTCAGCCCGATCACTTTATTGCGAATTCCGGAGTCGTAGCAGAAAGAATACGACGCACATACGACCGTACCGCCGAGGTTATTCATCCGCCGATTGATCTAGACAGATTTCATCCTTCCGACGAACGTGAAGAATATTATGTAGTGCTCTCGCGCCTGGTTGGGTACAAGAGGCTCGACTTGGCGGTGCGTGCGTGTTCGCAGCGTAGAAAGAAACTGCTGGTGATCGGCGACGGTCCTGACCGGAAGAATCTGGAAGCCATCGCCGGACCGTCCGTTATCTTTGCGGGGCGCCTCCCAGATTGCGACGTGGAACATGTCGTGTCACGCTGCCGGGCGCTAATTTTCCCCGGCGAGGAGGACTTCGGCATGGCGCCCCTCGAAGTCGCCGCTGCCGGTCGACCAACGATCGCTTACCGCGCTGGTGGCGCCGTTGAAACGATCGTTGAAAACCGAACCGGAGCGTTTTTTGATCAGCAGACCCCCGAAGACTTAGGAGACGCGATCGAGCGTTTCGAACGGCAGACGTGGTCGGCGGAAGTTCTACGACGGCATGCAGAAGGATTCAGTGTGGAGGTCTTTCAGCAGCGCATCCGCTCCTTTCTGCGACGCGTCGGTGTGCCCGTGCCGTGGCTCACGCGTATATCCATTCCGATTGATGTCCTCGAGTCGACTCTGGAAGCGCGCGCATCGTGATCGACGCACGAACCTATCCGACAGGCTCGACCGTGGACCCCGGAAGCAGCGTGCAGGCTGTAAACGTGGGGATCACCGTAGGCTTGAGCTTGTTGGTGATCGTCGCATTGTGGTTCAGCGGGAACGTGGAAGTACTCAGATGGGCCATTCCCACCTGCGCCACGCTTGTAGGGCTGGCGCTTTACCTACGCTATCCGCTTCATTACGTCCGCTATTCGCTGTGGGTGTGGTTTCTTTGCCCACTCCTTAGACGGGTTGTGGACTGGCAATTCGGCTTCGCGGATCCAAACTTCGTTTTGCTCACGCCTTTCTTTGTTTCGAGCCTCGCAGGATTGACGCTGTTACGACCGGAAGCCAAAGCGGATGCGCGTGCAGTTACAGCTTTTGGTTCGTGTGCCATGGCAATCCTATACGGCTTCGTTGTTGGACTAATCCTCCATCCCTCGGGAGAAACCGTTTTTGGTCTCGTAAACTGGCTATGCCCTTTGTTATTCGGTCTTCATCTGTACCTGAAATGGCCGCACTACCAACAATACCAAGTGGCCATCAGCAGGAGCTTTCTTTGGATGGTTCTCATTTTGGGGATTTATGGAACTTCTCAATTCTTCTTGCCCCCTGCGTGGGATCGATACTGGTTGGAAAATGTCATGGAAACGAGCCCGAGCTTCGGGCTCCCAGAAGCTTTGAGCGTACATGTTTGGAGCACCCTGAATGCGCCGGCACCATTCGCTAACACCATGGTCGTCGGGTTGCTTCTGTTGTTTGGTTGCAGTTCCCGTCTGAAGTTCCCGGCAGGGATTTTCGGATACCTTTCGTTGCTTCTTTCTACGAACCGGACAGCATGGATTGGCTGGGTCATTGGATTTTTTGTGTTGCTTAAGAATGCCAAGCCCCGGCTAGTTGTTCGCGTGATCTTGTCGATATTTCTTGTTACCTGCTGCCTGGCGTTCCTGGCTAACGACCCGCGGGTGACAGCCGTTGTCGGCGATCGAGTCAAAACCTTCATGGATCTGAGGCACGACGAAAGTTTTGGCGAGAGGCTGGATATGTACCGGCGACTTGCGGAGGACGCCCTTCAGGATCCGTTCGGTCATGGACTCAAGAATATAGAGGCGGTGCACGGGCTGTGGGTTGACAGCGAAATTCTCCACCTCATCTTCTCGCTGGGCTGGCTCGGAAGCGCCCTTTTCTTAGTCGGGATGTTCGCGCTGTTTTGGGGCCGGGAGGAACCCGCGGAAAAGGGTGACCCCTTTGGGAGAGCCGCAAAAGCAATTCTGGTTGTCCTGCTCTTTGAAATTATCTCCGAGCCCGTTTTTGTCAATGTCACCGGCGTGATGTTCTGGAGCTTCGCAGGAATGTATTTGGCTGCGCTTCAATATCAACGCACCCACGCGATACCTAACGCGCAACGTGTCGAGCTTATTGCTCCCCTTCAGCCGGCTGCGTCAAGCTCATAGGAGCGCGGAAGCGAGAAGCTGAGCGCTCCGGGATAATCTCAAGTATCGACACGCGGTCGCTTACCGCCATTCTCTGTCGCTGGGCCGGTCTCAAAACTGAAGCGCGCATTTGCCCATTTTGATCCAGGATGTGCAGGTTCATGCGCATGCGATCCCTCGTGGTCACCACGATCGTGTGTTCGGGTACAGGTACGGCGGCCTTCGCCACGACGTTATAGCCCGATTCCTCAATCCAAATCGCCAAGTAAAAGGTGCCGTTGCGCTTCTCCAAGAGTAGGTGATGAACGTCGGTCAATTCACCTGCAAGTTCGAAATTTAGATTGCCGGCGCGAAAACTTGGCCCAGGGTCGGACAGCAACTGAAGGACACTTTTCACTGCGTTATAACTTGGTTTGGGAGAAAAGTCAGAACGGAGCAGGCCATATGTAGCGTCCGTGAATTCGCTTACGGGCCCGATATCGACCAACTCATATAGATACGTTCGTTTGATGCCGTGCATCCATTGTTCGAAGAGAAGGCGCGGCATATAGGTGCCCGCAACATTCTCCGGAACCGCGTCTGCCTTGGCCGGATCGTTGAAGTATCCCGTCTCCGTCGAGATAACTGTTGTTCCGGGCCACGCTCGGTCTGCGAGATCTAGATGCCATGCGTAACTCCCCTGGCCGTTGAGGTCCTTGAGATCCCAGCCAGGCGTCCCCGGATTTCGGCCACCGAAGTAGTTATGCAGGTTCGCATAGTCAAAGTAAGGAGAAGTAGCGGCGAGTTTAGGAAACGATGCCGGGTATGTGAGCGACGGGCCAAGAATGGGAAAATGGGAAGTCGCCGGATTAGACCGCACTGCTCGGCACAGCCTGGCGAGGAACGCGGTGAGCGAGGCGGCCCAGTTCGGATCTTTGCTTTGATCATATTCGTTCGGTCCTTCATAGGCCTCGAAGCTGTCCAGCACACGGCCAGGATAGTCAACGAGAACGGCGTCACTTTGTTCTGGAGAAGTAATCAAGACTGCCTTTATCCCGGCCCTGCCGAGCGTATTCAGCCGGTCGTAGTAGGGGCTCCAGGAGGTATCCATCAGCTTGTCTCGAATGTGTCGTACACCTAAATCCTTAAGAGCCTTTTCCACCAGGTCAAAGTGGACATACGCCGTGTCGGTATAGTGCAGGTGAACGTTAACGCCGACGCTGTCCACAAAGGCATCCGCACTAATCGCAGGGTAGCTAGCAGCGGATGTCGCTGTGCGAGGCGCCGCCGAGGCTTGTGCGGGACAGCAGCACTCTGGCGCTGGGCTCCGTGCATCGGCGGTCGTTTCGATACCGCCACGAACGTTCCTGCAAGAGGCTGCTCCCGCGAATCCGCCGACAAATACGGCCAGAAACAACGCCAAGAAGAGACCGCCACGCGAACCGGACTTTGCCTCTACGGCAGGCTTATGACGAATCGCGAGGAATAGCTCCCGGAGTGCTGGAACTTGAGGGAGCATCTTGACGAGCGCGTGACACCAAGATCGAATACTCACCGCCGGTAGTACAGATCAACAGTGTGAGGCCGAAGAGCGGCCTTGGCCATAAACACAATCTTCCACCAGTTGTTGCCGCGGTTGACGGTTGGCCTTACTTTTGGGGTTAAGCCGAATCTGGAATAAAACAGGGCAGCGTGCGGTGAGTAGACCCCATCGGAGTCGAAGGTCAAGCCTTTTTCCTGCGCAATCCGCATCGCCTCCCAGACTAAGAAGCTATTTCCCCCAGGGCCGGACTCTTCGGGGTGCCGTGCCGCGAGCAAATTGTACAAGACGCCGCATCCCCACACGAGAACACAGACGGCAACGTCCCTTCCATCTTCGTCAACCGCCGATAATACCAGAGCCTGTTCTCGTTCCAAGCAAGCCTGAAAGATAGCGCCAACGACCGCAAAATCGTGGTTGTTCCTCAACAGGCGTCCGTGCTCGAGGACGGACATCCGAATAAAGCGATCGAGATCGGCGTGACGCTCCGCGTGGAGTTTCTTGGCGCTCGCGAGAATTTTCCTGCGAGTGTTTGCCTGCATATCGCGCAAGAGTAAATCCGCTGGCGGGTTACCATCCCAGATGAACGTGAAGGTGTTGGTAACCATGTAGGAGCATGCTACGAAAGCTAAAGTAAGATCGCTTTCTGGTGGCAAAATCATTTCAAAGCGGTCGTGCTTGGGGACTTTGTCCAGAAGGGCCCGTAGGAGTTCTACTTGAGCCGACAACCTCTTTGCCGGTTTCGTTGGAAGCTCCGAGAAAAGCGGCCCAAGCGTGCGCGTGTAGGGTGGCATCAGGAGGAAGCGAAGACCGAACCGGGTACGCATAAAGAAGGGCATGCTGGCTACTACGATGCCGTCCCGTTCCACCGTTAGAACGTCCCAATGACCACCCGTCGCTGCGTTCAACCACCAATCTTCGTGAAAGAGCGTACTGCCTGGCAGTCTGGGTTTGTCATGCATCGAAGGAACGATCACAGGGGCTAAAACTGGCCGTGTTATCCATCATATTACGATACACCGGACAGTTCGAAATCGTTGCGGCCCCCGTGGCCCGGGGTCGTAAAGGTGCGTATGGATCAAATGTCCGGAACCGACGAACAATTGATCCGTAAAATCTTCCGCGGTATCCCTTTCTACCGACCTGCGCCATGCACGGTCGTTTGTCAGCCACGTTAACTCTCCGCATTCATGTGTGCGACGCTACAACAACTCTCGACTGCCCCCCAGTTGCACCGTAGAGGGCTTCGAGACCTTGGATATAAAGATCGCAGGTGAAGTGCGTTTCCACCAAAGCGCGCCCTCGCTCGGATAGTCTTCGGCACGTTTCCGGCTCTGCCGTGAGCCGGAGCATCGCGGAACTTAGAGCTGAAAGATCGCCAGCCGGAAACAGGAGGCCAGTCATTTCATGCTCGATCAATTCGGGAATTCCGTCGACACTCGCGGCCACAACCGGCTTCGCTGCCGCCAATGCTTCCAAAGCAATGAGCGCGAAGGGCTCTCTCCTGGAATTAATGACGACGGCGTCTGCCGCACCCAGTACGGCATTGACATCTCTTCGTTGGCCAAGAAACAAAACGGCGTCCGCAAGACCGAGCTTCTCGACCTCTGATTTGAGCAGTTTGAGATAACGGTGATCGTCATTGAAGATGGGCCCGCCCACAATGAGTAACCTAGCTTGAGGAACACGTTTCACCACGTTCCCGAACGCACGGATTGCTTCCAGTTGCCCCTTGCGCCGCGTCAATTGACCGATCATCGCGAAGACAAACTGCCCGTCATGATGACCGAGCGTCTGCCGAGTACGTTCCCGTTCTCCCGCGTCCGCTCGGAACTGCCGAGCGTTTACCGGGTTATGAAGAACCGTGAAGCCGACGTGCTTTCCGGCAATTCGCAGTAACAAGCCTCGGAATCGCTCCGCCGCGGCGTGAGAAACAGCAAGGATAGAAACAGCCGGTAAGGTCAAAGCGGCCCACCGGATGGCCGTGCTGAAGGGATGGACCTTCATTATGTCGTGCACGTGCCAGATAACAGGGATACCCGTGCCGATTGCAGCGAAACTGGCGAGAAGACCGGCTCGAACGCTGTTGGCGTGAACTAAGTCAGGTTCTTCGGCACGCAAGATTTTGCGAAAAATTTGTACACAACCAAAGTATGACCGAACATACCGGATGAGCTGGATAGGATTCCAGGTGAATCTGGCCCGAAGCTCGGGGAGCCCGGCAATCGGAATCTGCCTCTCTCGCAGGATCCGGGCCAGGTCGCTATCTTCCGGGCAACTAACAATAGGCTTGATGCTCTGGCCAGCAAGACCCTCCAGAATCATCAACAACACACGCTCCGCTCCGCTCACGATTCCGGTATGGTTTAAGAAAACGATCTTGACAAGACTCATAGGCCGACGGTCCTGGCTTTGCCAGTAAAAACCATCTCGCAGCGGGGTCTGCAGGGTGTCGATATTATATCGTGTTGCCGTGGTGTTCCGTAGAACGAATAGCGAATAAAATTACGAATCCTGGCGGCTAGGAAGCGAAGAAAATACGAAGCCATCTCGATCCCGCGAATGTATCCTTACATAAAATATGGGAGCTTGGGTCGGGGATTGCGATGTTGAGGTGCGAACGGCCGGGTACGTTGCAGGGGTGAAGCGGCTCGGAAAGCTGTACGCAACCGCGCGAAAAACCCCGAAGGGCACAGATTTCTGCTCCGGGCTCTAACGGCGTTTGCTTGGAAGCCGGCGTTATAAGCCGGCAGGATTGATGGCGAGCAGGCGCGGCTCGGTCATTTCTTCGATGGCATAACGCAGGCCTTCACGGCCCAGGCCGGAATCTTTCACGCCTCCATAGGGCATATGGTCGATGCGGAACGACGGCACTTCGCCGATCATCAATCCACCGACCTCGAGGGTCTCGAAGGCGCGCGTAATGCGCATAAAATCACGGGTAAAGAGGCCCGCTTGCAAACCGAAGTCGGATCGATTGATGGACGCCAGTGCATCGCCGTAGTCGGTAAACCCTTCAACGGTAACCACCGGTCCAAAAATCTCCATGCAATTCACGCGCATTTCGGGCTTGGTATTCGTGAGGATTGTAGGGGTTATCGAGGCGCCCGTCCGCGTGCCTCCGCAAAGAAGTTGAGCGCCGTCGCGCACCGCCTCCTCGATCCACTCTAGGACTCGCCTCGCCGCTGTCTCGTTGATCAACGGACCAACGTCCGTGCTTTCATCGAGGACATCGCCCACTGTCAATTTCTGAACGCGTGGAACGAGCGTAGCGACGAATTTGTCGTAGACGCTGTCTTCAACCAGAATGCGCTGTACCGAAATGCACGTCTGACCCGCATACGCAAATCCCCCTGCAGCACAACGCTCCGCGGCGAAATCGAGATTGCAATCCGCGCAGACCATCACCCCTGCGTTGCCGCCGAGTTCCAGCACCACGCGCTTCTTTCCTGCCTGCGCCTTCAGCTGCCAGCCGACCGCGGTGCTGCCCGTAAAACTCAGGAGCTTGATGCGATCGTCGGAAACCAGCAGCCCGGCGTCCTCGTTCGACAATGGCAGCACGTTCAATCCACCCGTGGGCCAACCAGCCTCTTCAATGATTTGCGCAAGCCGCAAAGCAGTGAACGGAGTTTGCGGCGCAGGCTTGAGAAGGATCGTACAACCCGCCGCCATCGCCGGCGCAAGCTTGTGTGCGACAAGATTCAGCGGAAAATTGAACGGCGTAATCGCGGCAATCGGACCCAGCGGAAATCGTCGCACGATGCCCCAGCGGCCCGCTGTCGATGCTTGCCAGTCCAGTGGAAGATATTCACCGCCGACGCGCACGGCTTCTTCGCCAGCGACGTTGAAAGTGAAAATTGCGCGATCCACTTCAATCCGCGCGGCCTTCAGCGGTTTGCCGGCTTCCAACGCCATGATGCGTGCCAGTTCCTCGCGGCGCTTTTCAATTCCTGATGCGACGGAGTTCAGGATCTGTTGGCGCTGGTACCCGCCAAGTTTGCGGGTGATTTCAAACGCTCGGACAGCCGCTGCGATGGCCCTTTCCGCATGCTTAGCGGAAGCTCGGTAGGTAGTGCCGACCAATTTCGCGGTACCCGGCGAGTAGATCTCCATAGGCGCTCCGTCGGTGTGCCGTTTGCCGTCGAGCAAAAAACCCTCGTCGAGCGAGGTTGAGCCTAGGTGCGTCGTGTTTGTGAATGTTGTACTCATAAGCAGTCCCTGAACCATTTTGCGCCGGAGGGCGACAATTTCCACGGAAAACCTGGCGTTTCGCAGCGATGGGTTTGCAATTCGCGCACAATGTACCCAGGCGACGCCCAAGCATCAGGCGTGGGACAGCACCACTTGTTTCCGCTCGGCAACGGAAGCCAACGCTGCTTCGATAACGTTTAGGCCTTCGTCCAGCTGCTCGTCGGTGACGACCAGCGGCACCAGAATGCGGATGACGTTGCCAAATGTGCCCGCGGTGATGGTGATCAGGCCGTGCTTGTAGCAATACTCCGCGATCTGCTTTGTCTCCGCCTCGGCGGGCTCGCGCGTCTCCGCGTTGCGTACCAACTCGATCGCGCACATTCCGCCGAGTCCACGAACATCACCGACCAGGGGCCACTTTTTCTGCCAAGCGCGGGCTCGCACCTCGAAATGTTTGCCGACGGCCACGGAACGCGCCAGCAGATCATCCTTCTCGATGGTTTCGATGGCCGCGAGCGCCGCTGCACACGACGCTGGATGACCGCAATACGTGCCGCCCAGTCCGCCAACTCCGGGAGCATCCATGATTTCCGCGCGGCCCGTCACCGCCGCGATGGGCATTCCGCCGCCCAGCGATTTCGCCATAGTGATCAAGTCCGGCTCGACGCCGAAATGCTCGGAGGCAAACCATTTGCCGGTGCGCGCGAAACCCGACTGCACTTCATCCGCGACGAACAGGATTCCGTGCTTGCGACAGATACTCTGGAGAACCTTGAAGTAATCGCGCGGCGGAACGACGAAACCACCTTCCCCCAGAACCGGTTCCGCGATTACCGCGGCAACGGATTCGGCCGCGACGTAGCGCTGGAACGCATTCTCGAGATGATGAGCGAACGTCTCCGCCGTGGCGCCGGGCTCACTGCGGTACGAATACGCATACGGTATGCGATACACATCGCTGGCAAAGGGCTCGAAACCAGCCTTGTAGGGATGCGCCTTGCTGGTTAGCGACATGGCCATCATGGTGCGACCGTGAAATGCATCCTCGAAGCAGATGATCGCGGGACGCTTGGTATACGCGCGAGCGATTTTCACCGCGTTTTCAACCGCCTCGGCGCCGGTATTCAGGAGAATGGTTTTCTTGGGAAACTTTCCAGGCGCGAGCGCGTTTAACTTTTCTGCGACAGCGATGTAGCTCTCATAGGGAGTGACCGCGAAGCAGAGATGTAGGTGCTTGTCTAATTGTTCCCGAATCGCGGACATCACTCGCGGCGCGCGATGCCCGACGTTCAGGCAGCCGATTCCTCCCGCGAAATCGAGATAGCGGTTGCCGTCCACGTCTTCGAACGTGGCGCCTTCGGCGCGCGCGGCGAAAACAGGCGTCGTGTTATACGGTGCGCGAGGCACCGCGGCCTCGCGGCGAACCATCAACGCTCGCGAGCGCGGCCCCGGAATTTCCGTGCGAATTTGAATCGTCGCCATTTCTAGTACCATCCAATTGGAGTTTCGTCGAGATTCACAAAAACCTGTTTGATTTCGAGATACTCCTCGAGGCCCCACGGACCCAGTTCACGGCCGAACCCGGACTGCTTGTAGCCGCCCCAGGGCGCTTCCACATAGGTCGGTTGCATATGGTTGACCCAAACGATGCCGGCGCGTAAAGACTTGACAACGCGAAACGCCTTGTAGATGTCGCGGGTCCATACGGCTGCCGCGAGGCCATAGGGCGTATCGTTCGCGATGCGTACGGCGTCGGCTTCTCCATCGAAAGGAATTACCGAAGCGACCGGACCAAAGATTTCCTCGCGAGCAATGCGTGCGCTGTTTTCCACGTCGTAAAAAATCGTGGGCTCGAGGTAGTAGCCTTTGCCGAATTGTTTAGGACGCCCGCCGCCAATGGCGACTTTGGCTTCCTTCTTTCCAATTTCCAGATAGGAGCTGACGCGGTCGTACTGCTCCTTGCTGACCAGCGGGCCCATTTTCGTCTCGCGCGCGAGCGGCGGACCTAGCGTGATGCGCTTGGCCTTCTCCGTCATGGACTCGAGGAATTTGGAGTAAATCGTTTTTTCCACGAGAATGCGGCTGCCCGCGGAGCAGACTTCGCCTTGATTGATGAAGACGCCGAACAACGCGCCATCGACGGCGGCTTCCCAATCGGCCTCCGCGAAGAAAATATTTGGTGACTTGCCACCGAGCTCAAGCGTGACGCGCTTGAGAGTATCGGCGGCGCTCTTCACAATAATTTTGCCGACGGCCGCGCTGCCGGTGAAAGCAACTTTGTCCACCCCAGGATGCGCGACGAGCGCGGCACCAGTCGTTTCCCCGAAACCATTGACGATATTTACGACGCCAGGGGGTAAGCCGACTTCTTCAAACCAGTTGGCGAATTCGAGAGCCGTGAGCGGAGTCTGTTCCGCAGGCTTGAGGATGCAAGTGCAGCCCGCGGCGATCGCGGGCGCGAGCTTCCACGCGGCCATCAGCAGCGGATAGTTCCAGGGAATAATTTGAGCCGCGACACCAACCGGTTCACGCAATGTGAAGCTCAGGGCATTCGCCGGAACGGGATTGACGTGGCCCATGATCTTCGTCGCCAGGCCGCCGTAGTACTCGAAACAGGTTGCGACGTCCACCATGTCGTATTCCGCTTCGACAATCGGCTTCCCCGTGTTGCGGCATTCGATGTCTGCAAGCTGTGCCGTGTTCTGGCGAATCTTGTCGGCAAGCTTGAACAAGACGCGGCCGCGATCTTGCGCGGTCGTTTGTCGCCAAGGGCCCTTGTCAAAGGCCTCGCGTGCCGCTTTGACTGCCGCGTCCACGTCACCTGCGCTAGCTGCCGCGACATGAGCGATGACTTCTTCTGTCGAAGGGTCGTATACCGGAAAGGTTTCGCCGGATGCAGCGGCAACCCATTGGCCGTTCACGTAATTCTTGAAAGTCTTCACGTCCGCTTTTACACCGCCCGACATGTCTTCCTCCGCTTCCTCGATTGCACGTCTCTCAAGACGGCCATGGCGCACCGTGCCCCGACGTGACCACCTTCACGCTGCTGGGGCCACGGCGTCCAGCTTGCGGGCCGTTTTTCGACGGCCGTACACGAAAAAGAAAAATGCGGCGAGCCCGATGAACAGTAGCGTACCGCCGAACATCCATACTTCGTAGGAAAGGATCGACGTGATTTGTTGTGCTGGAAAGAACGCCAGCGCGATTCCGAGGGTCGTCGTGATCAGTCCACTAGCTCCTGCAAGGAAAAGCGTCGTCTTGCTGTAGCGTCCTTTGACGAACGATTCGTCCGCGGCAATCTTCAACAGGGCGCCGAACATGTAGAGAAACGGCACGAGCTGCAACACCACCGCGAGGGACAACAATTTTTGGAAGGTTTCCTGAACGCCGGCACCAGTAAACGTGAAGTTCACGACAACCAAAATCATCGAAACCGTGGCATGCACGATCAGCGCTGCGTAGGGCGTGGCATATTTTGGATGCACTTTGCCGAGCCACGACGGCATGTAGGAATCGAGGCCGGCGACAAATGGGATGCGAGCCGATCCCGCCAGCCACGCCGAGCCAATGCCGGCGATGGAAATACTGAGCATGAATGCAAATGGAGCGATAATCCAGCCGGCGTTCACTTTTGCGGCCATGTGACTCACGGCCTGAACGATGCCCTGCAACACGCTGATGTCCTGCTTGCTCACGGCAATCAGTAGGGTCAGGGTCGCGCCGATGTACAACGCGCCGGACAAAATGCCGCCCCACGCGACCGCTCCGGGCAGAGTGCGCCCGGGGTTCTCAATTTCATCGCCCATGATGGACGCGAGCTCGAGCCCCACCAGCCCGAAGCAGATCACGCCGAACGAATTGAGCACGAAACGCGGATTTGCCGGAATCTGAAAATCCGCCCAGGTGATGGTTGAACCAAAACGGAGCCACACGATCATTCCCAAGCCAATCAGTACCGCGGCGGCAATCCCTGTTCCGATCGCTCCGATGTTGTTAATCCATTTTCCGACGCCGAGACCTACGACGTTGAGCACCACGAGGATGACCAGCAGAAGGAGCGAGGCGCTCAAAGCGAATATCTTGTTATCCGCCAGCGATTGGTGCCGCGAACCGAGAACGAACACGGAGACGCCCACGAAGTACAACATGATCGTCGGCACGTACATCATGTTGTTGGTCCAATAGCACCAACCGGATAGGAAACCGTGGAAGTCGCCGAAAACTTCCTTGGCCCACAAGTAGACACCGCCTTCGCCTGGGTAACGATGCGCCAATTCGATCACGGCGATGCCTTGCGGCCAGAAGAAGAGAATCAGCGAGATGGTCCATAGCCAGATGGTTACGCCGCCGTTCGCAGCGATTGACGGGACAACGTTCAGGTTAAAGACTGCGACGACGAAAAGCAGAACGAGGTCCCAGCGGCCTAAAACGCGGCGGAGGTGGGGGGCCTCTTGCGTCGGAGGCCCGATAGGCGAAGGGATGACCTCGCTCGACAACGTTGTTTCTCCTCGCAATCAGCGGAAGACCGCGTTTATCTCCAGCCTGGGCAAGCTGGGGCTCAGCAGTACTGCGCCCCTACCAAGTAAGCCGCTCCACGGCCGCGGAAAAACGCCCGCTTCCCTTCGCAACGCAGGGCCAGCAGAGAATGGCGGCTACATCGAGCCAAGACGCCACTTGCACGAGACGACCCGCTAGTGGCCGGCGGAACTCGCCACTGCAGCTCCGCGCTCGTTCTGGGCTTTGGCCAATGCGGGCGCGATTTCTTCAAACACAGCCAGGTGTTTGTCGATATCAGCCTCTGTGTGCTGCACGGAAATCGTCCACTGCTCGTCCCACCAGTATGGCTGCGCGAGAACGCCGCGATTGACCATAGCGAACCAATAATGGCGCCAAAGGTCGATGTCGATGGCGGTCCAGTCGCGATAGTTCTGGATTTCCTTGGGATAGAGCATGAGCGCGCCATTCACGCCGGCACTCGCCACATACGCCTGCAGGCCCACCTTGGTGACAATCTTGCCGTAGCCTTCGGCGAGCTTCTTGCTCAGCTTGTCGGTGTGTGCGTAGTTTTCACGCGTCAGCACCTCGCGGAATGTTGCAAGGCCTGCGGCCATGGCAACGCGGTTCGTGTTGTAGGTGCCACCATGGAAAACTTTGTGCTGAGAGATTAGATCCATCACGGCCCGGCTGGATCCAAAAGCGGCCAGTGGCAAACCGCCGCCGATGGATTTGGCCAGGCAGATCATGTCGGGTTTCACTCCGAAGTATTCGCTGGCCCCGCCCCAGCCAAGCTTTGCGCCGGTCTTGACCTCATCGAAGATGAGCAAGGCACCGTTTTTCGTGGCGATGTCTCGCAGACCCTGCAAGAAACCCGCCTGCGGCATACAGAGGCCGACGTTCATCAGAATCGGCTCGAGAATAATTGCGGCGATTTGACCGGGGTGTTCACGGAAACGCCGTTCGACGCTGCCGAGATTATTGAAGCTGGCCACGACAACGTTGGCCACCGCGGATTTCGGCACCCCGCCGCCGCCGGGCACGGAGTTCGGGGCATCTGGATCACCGTATTCCTCCGCCTTGGGTTTGACGCTAACGAGGGCAGTGTCGTGCAAGCCGTGGTACGAACCTTCAAACTTTAAAATTTTGTCACGACCCGTTGCGGCGCGCGCGATGCGGCAAGCGTGCATGGTCGCTTCGGTTCCACTGGAACCGAAACGCACCATTTCGACCGGGTAGCGCTTGCAGATTTCTTCGGCGAGCTCCCACTCCTGGTCGTGGGGCATGCCGAAGGTGGTTCCTTCGTGCAGTTTCAGCTCGACGGCTTTCACCACCGCGGGATGGCAATGCCCGGCCATGAGTGCGCCAAAGCACAAGTTGTGGTCGATATATTCGTTGCCGTCTACGTCGTGAATCCGGCTTCCCTTCCCATCGTTCACGAAAATTGGATAGGGTTCGTAGTGGCGATAGTTGCTGGCGACTCCGAGGGGAATGCGTTGCAGGGCGCGCTTGTGAGCTTCGGCGGACTTGGGCGTCCTGTTTTCGTATGTGGCGACTTCTTTTTGTAGAGCGTCGTACATGTGAGCCTTCCGTGCTTGCAGGTCTGTTCCCTGCGGTCAGTGTTTTTTCTAGACCTCGAAACTTCAGGCGTGAAGAATCGCCTCTTAACTGCTCGGTCTCCGCTAGAACCGGAACTTCAGCGAGAACTGGACCAGCCGCGGATCATGAACGTGCTGCACCTGTCCAAACGTGCTGCCCGTATTCGAAACGTTGCCGTCCACGCTATAGAACTGCGCGTGGTTCCAGACGTTGAAGATGTCGCCGCGGAACTCCACGTTCCATCTCTCGCCGAAACGGGTTTCCTTCATGAAACTCATATCCCAATTGTTGATGCCCGGACCGCAGCAGATGGAACGAGGCGCGTTTCCGATGGTGCCCGGCGCCACCGTTGTATTGGTGAACAAGGCAGGATCAAACACGAAGCCGTTATTCTTGCGAATGTCTTGCGTGTGAAACGGAGCGGTGAGGTTTGGTTCACCGGGAGTCTCGAACAGGAAAGTGGAATCCAATTCTTCCACGTCATCCAAAGAGGTGATGCGGATTGGGAAGCCGCTCTGGAAGGACAAGATACCCGAGAGTTCCCAGCCATCCAGCAGTTTGCCCTTAAAGCCGTCGAACTTTGGAACCGGGAGGTCCCAAACATAGTTGAATACAAAACGATTGCGCGCGTCGTAAGCCGAGAGGCCGTAAGTGGCGTTGAAGTTAAGCGGATTCAGAGCACTCTCAAAACTGGAGGCATTGTCCATGGTTTTGCTAAGGGTGTAGGAGGCCTGAAACTGCAGACCCTTGGTGAAGTTTTTCTGGAACAAAACCTGCAATGAATTGTAGTTCGACTTGGCGACAGTGTTTTCCGAGAAGATACCCGAAAACACGGGGGTTCCGTCGGACGGGCAGCCTACCCCCGTCAAGGGCTGGCAGAGTGGGGAAGAAAACTGGCGCAGGCCTACGAGAGTAATAGGATTTGCAAGGACGCCGGCAGGCACCGTCAATCCACCGCTTCCGGCATTGTAGGGCAGCGTAAAGCCACCCGCCGGAATCACCGTGCCTGCAGGAATGGTGTAAGCGGAGTCCTCGCCGAACGGGCCGCAAGTGCCGGCACCGAGAATGGTGTTGAGTTGATTGCAGGTGGTGGGATTCCCGACATTTATTTCATAGCTTGCCAGCAGGCGATGCCCTTGCGATCCCACGTAACCGATTTGAAAAAGGATATCTCCTGGTAGCTGGCGCTTCACGGTCAGGTTGTACTGGTCGGAATATTGCAGTCGCAGGTCGGCGGGAAATTGGCCGAAGAAGGTCATCGGTCGGAATCGAGACCAATCCACAGCCTGGCCGCGCGGCGGATTCAAGATGCCACTGAAAGGATTCGGAAACACATTGCCGCTTTGGTCGACGTAGGGAGTCTGTAGGAACGGATTCGATATGAAATTGCTGCCGCCAAAGGGAGGCTCCGCGCTGAATTGCTCAAGAACGAGCTGCTCGATCGGGTTATAGAAAATGCCATAACCCATGCTGATGCTGGTCTTGCCAGGGCCGCCCGCCAAGGCCCCCAACAGTCCATCCTTCCAGTTTGGGCTCCAATTGAGGCCTAAGCGCGGAGCAAACCCCTTGTAGTAAGTGTTGGTCAGTGCGTTGGGTACGCTTTTGTCGCCGGGAAAGACCAGACCGACCGGCGTGACGCCCGCGGTGTTGCAATCGGTGACGCTTCCTGCCACGAAAAGTGGGCTGGTAGCCGGCAGAGTGCAAGGATAAATGGTGGAGGTTTCGCCGGCACGGAAGGTCTGGACTTTCTTGCCAATATCAGTGAGAGGCGTATTCATTTCCCAACGCAACCCGTAGTTGAGGGTCAGGTTGGGCTTGATCTTCCAGCTATCCTGAGCGAACAGGTACAGTGATGTGCTACGCACCAACTCGTGCTGCGCCGAGCCCTGAAAGAAGCTGTTGCCTAATCCAAGGAAGAAGTTGGGATAGGCATCCGAAAAACCCAAATCGTTGCCGCCGGGGGCCGAGGGGGAAGACAAGAATGACATATCGCCATTGACGTCGAAAAATAACAATTGGTCGAACCGTTGGAAACGCAGGTCGCCGCCGAATTTGAGGCTGTGATTGCCGATGATCTTGCTGTAATTATCGCTGAACTGAAAGGTGTTGCCGGTCTGCGGCAACTGGCCGTTGAAGTTGTTGCCAATGGAAAAGCCACCGCCGACAGATACAAAAGGCACCCCTTCTTTGGTAGGGCCGAGGCCGGAATGAAGGCCAAAATCCGGATTGGTGCCCAGAGCGGTTCCACCGTCGGTGACCAGCGAGGTGTCCGCGGTTCCTGTAAAGCAAAACGCCGCTGCAGCGCCGCCGCAGGAACTCTGAATCGCGGCCGTCTTTGTTGGGGTATCAAACTTCATCTGGCCTTCCCGGAAATAACTGAAGCGCGCTTCATTGACGGAGGTCGCACCGATCGTTGAGGTGTGCGTCACGTTGATCTGTTGTGTGCGCGTGGCGTATACGCCGGGAAAATTGCCGGTGGTGGCGCCGGAAGCTTGGAATTTTGCAAAAGGATCGAGAGTATTGTCGTCGTCGAAATAGTAGTAGATCGCGGTTTTCTGGTTGTTGCTGAAGGAATGATCGACGCGAATCTGGAATTGGTCTCCGCGATCGGTTTTGTTGGGTGTCACTTGAACGTTACCGGCGCCTCCGGCGCCAGGCACATATTGGAGCAAGCTCACAGCCACGGGGTCGAAACACTGCGTCGGAATCTGGAAGTTGGGAAAAATCGTGCTGTAGAGTTGTGGGCCCCCGCCTGCGGCGACGGAAGCCACCGCAGCGCTAGCCGGCGCGCTCAGACTAGGGCCACAGCGGCTCTGCAGGATGTTTGCTACGGTCGCATCGCTTAATGATCCAGCAAATCCAGGAACTCCGGTGGGATCCAGAACGCCGTTAGCAACCCCCGGTGCGGAAAAATCGCCGTTGTTCACCTCGGCCGCTGTCGGAACGCTAATCGGCTGAGAGACTACGCCCTGAACGATTCGACGGCCCTCATAGGAGCCGAAGAAGAAGGTTTTGTCCTTCCTGATCGGCCCGCCAATGGTGCCGCCAAACTGGTTTTGCCGGAATTCGGGCTTGGGAGCCTGGAAAAATGTGAACGGGTGAGCGTTCAGGACATCGTTGCGGAAGAATTCGTAAAAGCTGCCGTGAACCGCGTTGGTGCCGGACTTGGTGACCACGTTGACGACCGCGCCTGAGTTGCGCCCATATTCCGCGTCGAAAGAATTGGTGATTACGCGAAACTCTTCAATGCTGTCGGGCGAGGGTTCAATGGCAGGCAGGTTGGCGAACAGGTCGTTGCCGTCCCCTCCGTTTACGGAATAGTTATTGGCTCGGCCACGCCCGCCGTTCACGGTGACGACGCCGGCTTTGTCGGAACCGTAGAAGGTGTCGTTACCGAGCTGGGATTGCACCCCCGGCTGCAACTGCAACAACTGATAGACGTCGCGCTGGTTCAGGGGTAATTGTGTGGAAGCACGCTCGTTTACGACCGCTCCCAGCTGCGTGGAGGTGGTGTCGACGACCGGTGGAGCACCCGTTACTTCCACGGTTTCGGCGGAAGTGCCGAGTTGCAGGGCGATGTCCAAGCTAAGGACTTCGTTCAAATCGAGCGCGATTCCCTTGCGAACGTACTTCTTGAAACCTTGCTGCGTGACATCGATCTCGTAAGATCCGACAGGAACCTCGATAAAAAGATAGTCACCATTGACGCCGGCATCGACGTCACGCGTGACGTTCGTCGCTTCGTTGATCAGCGTCACTTTGGCGGCAGCCACGGCAGCGCCGCTCGGATCGGATACCGTGCCGCGTATCCGGCCGCCGGTGCTCTGTGCCGCGGCAAATGGCGAAGCCGCCAGCGTCGCGCATGTTGAGATGGCAATAAAAAAAAATCGTAGACCGCGGAGGGACAAGGCCCGCGCGTCACAAACATCTACCCTCATGAACTCACCCCTTATTCCGGCAAACTAATTTGGCTAAACCGTTTCTTCGAGGTTGCTGCGCTTCCGAAACCTTACTATAATCCAGCAAACTTAGAGAAAGCCGACATCCATGTCAAGCACAAAGAATTTGTCGGATAGATCGCGGGCACAGCATCCGGGACGCTTGCTGCGCATCAGTGAAGCCGCGCGCCGCGTCGGCATTTCTTCCTCTGCTTTGCGGGCATGGGAAGTGCTTGGCCTGGTCGTGCCGCACCGCACCGAAAGCCGCTATCGTCTTTATACCGAAGCGGACGTACGCCTACTGCAGCGCGCGCTTTTCCTACGCCGCGCTCGAGGACTCAATCCGGCGGCTATCGTTCTTGTACTCAAGGGCCAAGGTATTGTTTCGGCGGCGCGGGAAGGGGGCGTGCTGCCCGGACAACGTTTTCGTCGCTTGCGCGCGCGTCGCGGGCTGTCGCTGGCGCAGGTTGCGCAAGCTACTGGCGTTTCCGTAGGCTTCCTGAGCGCGCTGGAGCGCGGTCAAATGCGCTCCTCGGTGGCTACCCTCCGACGCATCGCTCGCTACTATCGCACGAATATCCTTTCCCTTTTCGAGGCTGCGGAAGAGAATCCGCGGCTCGTGCGGCCCGCACAGAGAAAAGTTCTGGAGACCACCGCGGGCGTGCGCATGGAGCTGCTCGCCTGGGGAAATACCGCGATGGAACCTCATTTGTTTCGCGTGAAACCCAACGGCGGCAGCGGAGAATCCTACGCCCACGAGGGTGAGGAATTTCTCCACATCTTGCGCGGCGAATTCGAGATTTGGCTCGGCAACAAGGAGCATTACCGATTGAAGACAGGCGATAGCTTGTACTTTGAAAGCTCGACGCCGCATCGTTGGAAAAATCCCGGACGCACGGAGACGTGGCTTCTGTGGGTGAATACACCGCCCACTTTTTAGCGCGGACAAACTGGCTGGTAGCGCTGGTCGTGACGAGTCGCAGTTGTGGGGCGCCGATGCGCCGGGTCAACGTTAGGTACCACGAGGGGGAGAAATGGGACGGTGCGTACGATTCGCGGCGGCGCTTGTGTTGGCGCTTCTCGGCGCCGGCTGTGGCCAAAAACAGGAAACGCTGAGCTTGCTGGTCTGGGAAGGCTACGCGGATCCGTCTTTCGTGCGGGCATTCGAAAACGCTCACCAGTGCAAGGTCGTGGCTTCCTACATGGGCTCCAGCGACGAACTTGTCGCTAAGCTCCGTGGCGGCAGTGCTGCTAACTACGACGTGATTTCGCCTTCGAGCGACGTGGCCACTTCGATTGTGCGTGCCGGGCTTGCCGCGCCGATCGAGCTATCGAGAATTCCTTCTTATTCTCAAATCTCACCCAGGCTGCGTGATTCGCCACTGGTTAGGGCCAACGGGCAAACGTACGGCGTGCCGTTTGTTTGGGGACCTAACCCACTGCTTTACGACACCACGGCATTCGCTGTGCCGCCCGACTCCTGGAGCGCTTTTTGGGATCCGAAGCTCAAAGGAAAAATCTCCCTTTGGGATGAGCTGTCGAGCGTCTACATGGCCGCCCAGGTTCTGGGCTACGACAAGCCCGACCCCAATCAACTGTATAACTTGAGCGACGAGCAACTCGAAGCCGTGAAGAAGAAGTTGATCGACCTCAAGCCGAACATCCGTAAATATTGGTCGACGGGTGGCGAGCTGACGAATCTTTTTCAAAACCACGAAGTCATTGCTGCGATGGGCTGGCCGCTGATGACCAATCAACTCCGCAAGCTCAGCTATCCGATCGGCGAAACGATTCCGAAGGAAAATACCACCGGTTGGATCGATCATCTTATGATCACCGCCGCGAGCACGCACAAGGAACTCGCGCAATCCTTCTTGGAATATATGGTGGAACCGCAAACACAAAAACTCGTCACCGACGTCACGCACTACACGCCAGCCAATCCCGCCACCGCCCAATTCCTGACCACCGACGAAAAGAAGACTCTGCACCTGGACGATCCCGACGGCTACATGAAGCGCATTTACTTCTGGCAGGATGTGCCGCGCCGCACGAAGTACACCGAAATTTGGAACGAGGTCAAGAACGCGCAGTGACTTCGCCTGCCGCCATCTCGCCGCGGGACGCTGCTGTCGGTCAGACCTTGCTTGAAGTGCGCGCCGTCGCCAAGCGCTTTGGTGGTAATGAAGTATTGAAGAGCCTTTCCTTGCAAATCGCGGCGGGCGAATTCCTCACCCTGCTCGGCGAGAGCGGCTCGGGCAAGACCACCCTGCTGCGGCTGATCGCCGGATTTGCAGAACCTTCCTCCGGCGAAATCTGGATGGGCGGCGAACGCCTCGACACCATTCCCGCACACAAACGCCTCGTTAACACCGTGTTCCAGCACTACGCGCTTTTTCCGCATCTCAGCGTTCGCGACAACGTGGCTTACGGACTGCGCGTAAAAAATACGCCAGCGAATGAGATCGGCGGCCGCGTTGATGAAGCGCTACGCATGGTGAAGATGAACGAATTCGCCGCCGCGCAGCCTTCCAGACTGAGCGGCGGCCAGCAACAGCGAGTCGCGTTGGCGCGCGCACTTGTGAATCGCCCGCAATTGCTCCTTCTCGACGAGCCGTTATCCGCGCTCGACGCAAACCTGCGGAAGCAGATGCAAAGCGAGCTGAAAGCGCTCCAGCGCGAAGTTGGCATCACTTTCCTTTTCGTTACCCACGATCAGGAAGAGGCTATGGCTCTCTCCGACCGCATTGCGCTGCTCCGCAATGGGGCGCTTGAGCAAATCGCCGCGCCTCGCGAAATCTATGCGCACCCTGCGACCGCCTACACGGCGCAGTTTATCGGGCAAACCAATCTGCTCCGCGGGAACGTTCGTGGCGGCACAGCCATTTGCGGCGCTTTGTCCTGGCGAACGTCCGCGCCCGACGGCGCGGCACTCTATTCGCTTCGCCCGGAAGCGATTCAATTGACGGTCGACGCTTCGAACGCGGTGCCAAATGTCCACTTTCGCGGGGCAATTCGCCAGCAAATCTATGGAGGCGCCAGCGAGTTGCTCGAAATCGATTGCGGATCCGCACAGATATTGCGCGCGAGGATTCCCGCGCGCGGCCCGCTTGGCGGCGAACATGAATTCGCATTCGCCGCTGCAGACGCGATTCGGGTCAGCGAGTAGCCGAAATTTCGATGGATTTGAAAGGGCAAGCGGCGCAGAGCGCTAAATTCAGGGGTGGCAATTCACGTTGTTTCGTTGCGATAGTCACCGACCGCGAGTAAATCAGTCATCGCCTCCATGTACTCACGCGCCTACAAGACGATGGTTTCCCTCCCACCGCTACTCTGGGTGGGCCTCTTCCTGCTTCTCCCCTACGCGTTGATGTTCGCTCACAGCTTCTGGGTCGTGCGCGACGGGTTGCTCGTCCATCAATGGAATCTGCAGAACTATCACAGGCTCGTCACCAATCCGCTCTACGTCCAAGTCCTTCTCCGCACGATGCGCATTGCGGCTTCGGTGACGGTCCTGTCCCTGCTCCTCGGCTATCCCCTCGCTTACTATTTGTCCTTCCATGCCGGAGCTCGCAAAGAACTCCTCTATCAGCTGGTCATCGTGCCGCTCTGGGTCAGCTATCTCGTTCGCGGCTACGCCTGGAAGACAATTTTGGGCAGCGACGGCGTGCTCAACGGCTTCCTGCAATATCTGCATCTCACACAGCAACCCGTCGGCTTCCTTCTCTATAGCCCTTTCGCCGTCATCGTGATGCTAACGCACATCTACACGCCGTTTGTCTTTCTGCCCATTTACGCGGCACTCGAACACATTCCCCGCCCCCTGATCGAAGCCTCCCAGGATCTCGGCGCAAGTCCACGCGCCACATTTCTCCGTGTCATTCTCCCGCTCTCGATGCCGGGCCTCCTTGCAGGCGCCACCTTCGCCTTCGTTTTGTCTCTCGGCGACTTCCTCGCCCCACTTCTTGTCGGGGGTCCATCCGGCACCATGATCGCTAACATCGTACAAAGCCTCTTCGGCGCGGCATACGATTGGCCGCTTGGAGCCGCCGTCTCCGTGTGTATCTTGTTGATCACCATCGCGCTGCTCTTTCTGACCGAGCGTCTTGAGAAACGCTGGTCCTTCAAATGACCGCCTCGAGGCCATCCCGCCGCGCGCCACTGCTCAAGATCTGCGCCGCTCTGGTGTTTGTATTTATTTATCTCCCGGTCGTCGTGCTCATCGCCTATTCCTTCAATCGCGACGGTGTCGGCGGCTTCCCGCCGCGCCACGTCACCTTGGATTGGTACCGTCAACTTTTCGCCGACGGTGCCATCTGGGATGCGGTCCTCAACAGCCTCATTGTCGCCGCTGCAAGCGTATTGCTGGCGCTTACGCTCGGACTTCTCGCTGCACTGGCTCTGGACCGCGCCGACTTTCCCGGCAAAGCCCTCTTCCGGCGACTCGTGCTCTTGCCGCTCATTCTCCCCGGAATCATCACGGGTCTCTCGCTGTTGATGTTCGCCGTCTTCGCCGGCCTGCAACTCAGTTTGCTCACGGTATTTCTGGGCCATGGCACCGCTCTTATTTCCGTCGCCACTACGGAACTCTTCGCCGGCCTGCAAAAAATGGATCGCGCCCAGGAAGAAGCCTCGCTCGACCTCGGTGCAACTCCATGGCAAACCTTTTGGCGGATCACGCTCCCCAATCTCAAACTGTCGCTGATCGCCGCAGCCCTGCTGATCTTCACGCTCTCGATGGACGAAATCGCGGTGAGCTTTTTCCTGATCGGCCGCGACAATACCCTCCCACTAGAAATCTGGGGACGCTTGCGGCGCGGCATCACACCTGAGATCAATGCGATTTCCACGCTGATCTTCGCCGTCTCCGTTGCGCTGATCATGGTTTGGTATCGCGTGCGCACCCGCGGCCTCGGCAGTGAACCCCAGGAACTTCTCGAACGACCTTAAGAGCCCATGAGCAATGCACGATGCGATTTCATCAGGTTTGTCGGCGCCCGATCGGTCGCGGCGCGCCTCCAGGCTCGGCAAAACAGATTGCAAAGCGGTTGCTGCCCGCGTTCTGGCCCGGAGTTCAGCGACGAGCCGGCCGCAAAAGAACCAACCGAACGGGCGCCGGCGTCGATGGCTGCCGAAAAGCAGGAATCATGCGACGGCCGCTCCGATGTGGTACTAGAACCTCCTCGTGCTCGTTACGCTACCCAAAAAGGTCGAAGCCGCAAACTCATCCGCTCTAGCCGATGGGGATTGGTTCATAATCGTTGACCCACTCGAATTGACCAGATTCACTGTGTTCCGGAGGAAAGATGCCCGGCGGGACGGACGATTTTCAGAAGTTTCGCGCTGATCTGAACGAGGAAATTCTCAGCTGCGGCCATTTAGGAATGAAGCGCTTTTTCGCCCTGGACCACCAAACCTATGAAGCTGGGCCACTTGGTACCAAGACGAAAGAGCTATTGGGCCTAGTAGCCTCGGCGGTGCTACGCTGCGACGACTGCATAACGTATCACTTGGTGCGTTGCGGCGAGGAAGGCTGGAGCCGCAACGAAGTCATTGACGCCCTAAACGTTGCCCTGATTGTTGGCGGCTCGATCACCATTCCGCACGTCCGGCGCGCCTTTGCGCGCATGCGTGAAATCAATGGTTTGGCGCCTTGAAACTTCAGGGCAACTTTTGGCGGCAGATGGAATCTAGTTTAGAGAAAGACCGACCATGAACAGCACGGCCACCTCGGCAGACTCACAGACCGAAAATATCGGCGCCCGCCTCCAAAGGCTCGGCATGGCCGCGCTGTTTGCGGTCGTTGTTCTCGTCCCCAAGATTCTGAACCTGCGGCGCGATGAGCGTTCCTGGACCGCTTTCCGCATTTTGCTGGGCGTTGCCGGAGCCGGGCTGGTCATCCTGCCTCTCGCATTTTGGAACAGTTGGCTCGCGGCCATTGCAGGTCTCGCGATGTTTCTTACCGCGGCTCTGCTTCCCTCTTCATCATCGGTCACTACCGTGGACGACAAAGCCCGGGAGCTGGGCGCCCTGGTCGTCGTAAATGGCGGTAAGCATAGGTACGCCAACGCGTCTGTTGTTTCCGCTCAGCTTTTCGTGGGTGCCGACTACATCTGGGCGTTGGATTCGCGTTTCCAGGTGCTTTTGACCATTCCCGTGTCAGAAATTACCTCAGTCCATGCCGAAGAGATGGACAGACGATGGACCGTTCGAATTCGCCGCACCGATAATCAGACCGACGAATTTTCTTATCGCGGGATTTTCGCGGAGCACTTTGCTCGTGTTGCGGAGAGCACTCTCCGCGGCGTAATACATTCGCCTTTACCCATCCTGTCGCGGGCCCGCGCCGCTGGCGCCTAGACAATTTCCTCGAAACTTTTGCCGATTAAAAATCCGTCGCGCCCGGCGGACTATGCCACAATACAGGTATGGCCAGAGGCTGGGAAAGTAAAGACGTCGAAGCGCAGGTCGAGTCCGTCGAAACCAAGAAGGCCCCGTCGAACCACGGACAAAAAACTGCCGAACAGCAACTACGGGAGCAAAGCGTCAAGGATCTTCAGATGTCCCGCGTGCGCATCGTCAACGATCTGGCATCGGCAACCAACCCCAATCATCGAAAATCTCTCGAAGCCGCCCTGGCCCACCTCGATAAAAAAATCGCCGATCTTAGCTAGTACCTCAACGACTTGCGGTTGACCTTTTCCTCTCTGACTCCTCGCTTGTCCAGCGCACTCAAAGGCACAAAATTGTTTTCTTCTCCAAAGTTCAGCTGATTCGGACTACACGCGGCGCCAAGGGATGCCAACGACTCTGCCCGCTCGTTCTAACGAGGTGTGAATGGTGTTTGGCCGCCCGGCCCGTTCGCCGCACGAAGAGTTACATTCTCCCAGCAACGTGGCCGAACCGACGGTTGCTGTGGATAGTTTCGGGCCGCCAGTAGAAGAAGATGAGGAGACCACTAGTCGGTAAAAACGACCCCGACAGCGCTCACCCCCTTCTCCCCACTCGAATCAATGCGCACCACATACCCGCGCAATCGCATCGCTGCCTGCAAACCATTCGCCCCCGGCGTCTCCATGATCACCTGCAATTCCGATTGCAGCCGCGGGCTGTGCCGCAGCGAAATCATCGCTCCCTGCAGCGACAAATCGCTCACCAGCGTCTCTTCGTCGAACGGCCGGCCGCCCTCGGTCACGCCTGAGACGCGCGCCCGGAATTGGGCTTCGCGCCGCAGAGCCGCGCGCGTTCCCGGCATGTGTGCGTCCACCCGCCCCCCGGGCGCCCCCAGCGTGATCACCATGCCTTCGCTTGCCGCAAACACCGAATCAAACTCGTCACGCCCGTGACGCAATATCGCATCCACCATTCGATCCGTCGAATCTGGGTCGTGATGGAACAGCACCAGCGTCTTCGCATTCACTTCGCGCGCCACTCGCACGCCCTCTTCCCAGGACGAATGCCCCCACCCGCGTTTCGGACCCGCAAGTTGCTCCGGCGTATACTGCGCATCATTAATGAAAATATCCGCCCCTTCCGCCAGTTCCCGCAAACCCTTGTCCAGTTCCCGGTTCCCGGGCTCGTTGTCGGTCGCATATACAACCGTGCCCCCTGGCGTTTCGATCCGGAACCCCAGGCATCCTTGTGGATGGTTCAGCGCCCGCGTTGTAACCTTATTCTCCCCGACAAAGAAGGTGTCTCCCCCAGCCACCTCCTGAAACCTGCGCTTCGCGTTCATGGCTGACATGTCCACTGGAAAATACGGCAGGGCCATCTGCGTTTCAAAAACCTGCTTCAAACTGTCGCGGCCTAGAAACTTCGAGCGAAAGCTGTAAAAGTGAAATTCATTCCTTTCCGCGTAGAGCGGTGCGAAAAATGGGATGCCCTGAATGTGGTCCCAGTGATAGTGGGTGACGAAAATATGCGTCTCTGGCACCCGCTCGCCATTGGCCGCCGCCAATCGGTTGCCTAGCATTCTTAGCCCGGTGCCGCAATCCAATATGATTTGCGTGCCATCGGGAGCAATCAGCTCCAAACAAGGCGTGTTTCCGCCATACCGCCACGTCGCCGGATCGACCGTCGGCGTCGCTCCCCGGACACCCCAGAAACTCAATTTGGCTACGGGAACACTCATAGTTCAGCATTCGAGGTTTACGCGGAGTCTACCCCTCCGCGTCCTACCGGAGAAATGCCTCGCCTTGATTGATGGTGGCAGTCGGACGCAGTACCGTCAATGAAATCGCAACCGCTGCGTGTCAAGATGTCCACTAAGCTCGCAAGTAGACTTCGCCGCGGCCATCCCGAGCGGGTAGAATAGGGATCACGGCGATGCACACTCACCCGCACGAACACGCGCCCAGTCAAACCCCCGCCGCCGCAAATCCCAGTCATCACGATCATAGTCATGATCACGGCCACGACCATGGTCACGGGGGCCATCATCACCACGGCCACGTTCATCCAACGTTGCGACCCGCCATTCTTGGCTGGGCTATGGCCGCCACCCTTGGGCTCGTCGCGGCGGAGGTAGTCGGCGGCCTTCTGGGCCATTCCGTCGCTCTGCTCAACGACGCGGTGCACAATCTCTCCGACGTTCCCGCACTCGGTATCTCCTGGCTCGCGATGCGCTGGGCTGAGCGCCCCGCCGATTCGGAAAAAACGTACGGCTACCATCGCGCGGGCATTCTTGCCGCCTTCACCAACGCCCTCCTGCTGGTTGTCCTCGCCTTGTGGCTCGGCTACGAATCGATCGAGCGCTTGCGCTCCCCGGTTGACGTCGTCGAGAGCTGGATGATCTGGACCTCTGTTGCCGCCCTCGCTGTAAATGGCGGCATCACCCTGGCACTCGTCCGTGGCCGCGGCGATCTCAACTTACGCAGCATCCTGGTCCACAATTTCGGCGATGCCCTCTCCAACATCGCCATTATCGTCGGCGCAATCATCATCGGAGCCACCGGACTTCACTGGATCGACCCGCTCCTAGGCCTCGCCATCGGCATTCTCGTTCTCTGGTCCAGCATCGGCATCCTTCGGGAATCCGCCCACGTTCTTCTGGAGGGTAGCCCGCGCGAATGCACCGTCGAAGACGTCGCCCGCGCCATGCTCACCATTGAGGGCGTCTACGAGGTGCATGACGTGCACATCTGGTCGCTCGGCGGCGGCCACAACGCTCTCAGCCTTCACGCCCGTATCCCCGACATGCACATGGACGAATGCGAGCGCATCCTCACCGCCATCCAGGAAAAAGCCGCGAAGGATTTCAACATTGGGCACTCCACGGTCCAATTCGAGCGAGCAGGCCTGCCCGCAACATCCGGCTACGTAATGCCCGAACCCGCCAAATAGGAGCGACCGGTCTTCCGACCGGCCGCCCAAAATAATAATCCGAAAGTACGTGCAGAGAGGAACGACTAGGCAGGAACTCGAAAACTCAATCCACGCTGCTCGTTAAACTGTTGGGTCGCAACCATGTCCAGAGCATCTTGCGTAACGCTCTTCCGCAATCCGTCGCGCGTCACATAACGCAATGTCCCGTTGTCCCAGGAATACGCCACGGCGAACAGCAACCCGCCGTCGCGCCGCACGAAAACATATTCCGACGTATCCACCGGAGGTTCCGGCGCGGGACTTGTCCTCGACAAATATTGGCGCTCGGAACTAGGGCTGCCGTCCGTTGCGACCGCATTTTGCGCCGTCTCCTCCGGCGCGGCCTGCTGAGCTTCTTCCACCGCCTGCGGGTTCTCCACGAGGATTTCTGGCGATGACAGTAAGAATCCCCCAAACCCAAACGGCACGTTCTGGCCAAACCCACGGCCGCGTCCGCGCCGTGGACTCACCGCCGCCAGATGCGGAAAGTCAAAACCCAACCCAGGAACGCTGGTATCCGTGGTAAGCCCAGAAGAGACGCTAACATTGCGATTCGGCGAGCCAGCCGCTCGCGTACGATGCACGACCGTCGTTCCGGGTCTGGAACCCGCCGGAACTCGCGCGATCATATGCGGCGCGCTGCCAGAAACTACGTGCGGAGCCACGTTGACGACCGGCGCAGCTGCCCCCATTCCCCCTCGATGTTGCGCGCTTGCAACAACGGGAACGATCAGCACAAAACTTGCAACCATCCAGATTCGGCGCATAATGCACCTTCCCGGAAGCCAGGGGAAACTTTGGCCCGTTCTTACGACCTGCTAATACTACACTTAAAAGGATGCGTCCATCGGCACATTGGTTTCATCCCTCGCCACCCTTCAAGATTGATCCATCCTTTGTCCTGCGCGGCGCCCTTGGCTGGTCCCCCTCCACTAAACCGTCCTACCCGCCTCTCCCGCTTTTCCCTTGCTAGGGGATGTGCTATAACCGTCGGGCCGTGGAACGTGCCGCGAAAACAGGGACTGCTCCTGTCCAACCGGAGGCGGGTGATGGTTTCTCTGCACCAGCTGTGCCCGTCACTGAGAACCCGCATTCGGGCGCAACAAGCGCCGGTGATTTCTCGCTTGCGGCGCACGAAGACGTTTCCCGGTATTGCCCGGTTTGCTCGCAGCGGCTCGAGTCCCGGCGCTGCAAGTTGATTTGCCTGGTCTGCGGATATTACATGTCCTGCGCGGACTATTACTGATAAGCTGTGCGGTCCCAGGCTGGTTGCCTCTGGAACCGCTTCCAACAACTTGAGCCATACCTTGAGGAGGGTACGAACGTGGCATTGAAGATGACGAACCGCGAAGTGGATGGCGTGTCCGTGGTGGCGCTCGACGGCCGCATCGTTCTTGGAGAAGAGAGCAACGCGCTGCGCGAAAAAGTAAAAGGCTTGCTCGCCGAGGGCAAAAAGAAAATCGTCCTCAACATGGACAACATCACCTTCATCGACAGCGCGGGTCTCGGCACCCTCGTCGCCGCGCATCACAGCGCGAAAGGCCAGGGCGCGTCGCTCCGCCTCTGCCACCTCGGCAGCAAGTTCCAGGAAGTCCTGCAAATCACCAAGCTGCTCACCGTCTTCGACGTCTACGACACCGAAGCCGCCGCTGTCTCCAGCTTCTCTAAAGGAGCCGGAGCCTAAGCTCGAGAGTCGCGGAATCTGCTCGAAACGCGTCCGTGATCTGGCTCGCAATCACGAAGAGCACGCTCGCGCGTGTCCTTTTTTTGCCCCACAGTCAGGTCACGAATCCTGGGGCTGCTGGGTTCTCTGCTCGGCCTCAAATCAATCGCCACTCACTCCGAAAGCGAAAAACTTCTTTTTCTTGCGGCCTAAGCAGCTTCTAGTATACGAAACACAAGCCGCGCTATTTGTGTCTCTTCGTCGCTAGTCACCACGCGAACGCGCACCGCGCTGTCTGTCCGACTGATCGTTCCCGCGTTTCGCTGGTTCGCTTCCTGGTCGAGTCGCGAGCCATAACATTCCAGTCCCTCGCAAATCAACGATCGCACGTTCGCGTCATGCTCCCCGATCCCTCCCGTGAACACCAGCAGATCTAGGCCGCCAAGAACCGCCACATAACTCCCAATCGCTTTCTTCGCCGACCGCGCAAACATCTCGACCGCCAACCGCGCGCGCCGATTCTCGCCCGCCGCTTCGTTTCTCGCCAACTCGTGCAGTGTCCGCATATCCTGTGAGGTACCCGAAATCCCCAGCAAGCCCGACTCCTTGTCCAGCATTCGAGCCAACTCGTCCACGTTCCTTCCATTCGTGTGAAGAATGTGTAACAACACGCCCGGATCCAGATCGCCTGGCCGCGTCCCCATCACAATCCCCCCGGTCGGCGTCAGACCCATCGTCGTATCCACCGACAAGCCACTGGCGATCGCTGTCACGCTCGCCCCGTTGCCAAGATGCGCCACAATCAACCGCGCCGGCACGTCCGCGCCCAGCGCATGGACAATCGATTCACACGACAGTCCGTGAAAACCGTACCTGCGAATGCCTGCATCCCAGAACCTTTCCGGCAACGGTAACCGCGCAGCACACTCCGGTAGCGTCCGGTGAAAAGCCGTATCGAAACACGCGAACTGCGCCACTCCCGGAAAAAGCTGCTGCGTTTCGCGAATCAATTCCAGCGCCACCGGCAGGTGTAGCGGCGCGAAGTGCGCCGACTCCTCCAGCGTCTGCAAAACCTGCGGCGTAATCCTCTGATGGGCGGTCAGCGACGGCCCGCCATGCACAACGCGGTGACCCACTCCTCCCAAACTCGGCAGCGCGATATTCGACAATTTCTCGGCAACCGCCCGCGCCGCGTCCGTCTGCCTCGGAAAAGACCGCGCCTCCTCCAGCAAAGCTTCGCCCGTGCCCGCGCGCAACCATATCTTCCCCTGGCCACCACCGATGCCTTCCACCGCGCCGCGATAAAGCGCCTTGACGTCGGCATGGACTCCGGTATGCACGCCGGCCGTCGCGCCGCCTCGCACTTCGGCTTGCAATTCGCCCGCGCGCTCGGCGAACACACCGAACTTTAGCGACGACGATCCACTATTCACAACAAACACAGCACTGCCGCTCATTTCGATGTACCCAGAAAACTCAATTAACAATGCAGTCCACGTACGAACAAGAACCAGGGTGCCCGCACCAACGAGATGTCATCCTGAGGCTAAACGACGAGGCTCCGAGGGTCTTACCTCCGCTTCTGACACGGGAGCGCTATCGTGCCGTCCATTTCCAATTCGCAACTTCCGGCATGTCCTCGCCATGCTCGATAACGTACAGCTTGTGCCGTTGCATCGCTTCCGTGAACCGTTGCGTTGCCTGGTCCGCGATGCTCTTCAATCGCGGCACTCGCCGGACCACGTCCAGCGCCAGTTGGAACCGGTCCATGCGATTGAGCACCACCATGTCGAATGGCGTGGTCGTCGTTCCTTCCTCCACGTAACCCCGCACGTGGATGTTGTCATGATTCCGCCGCCGGTAGGTCAGCCGGTGAATGAGCGTCGGATAACCGTGGAACGCGAACACCACCGGCTTATCCTTGGTGAATAGCGCATCGAAATCCTCGTCCGCCAAACCATGCGGATGCTCGCTCAGCGGTTGCAGCGCCATCAAGTCCACCACGTTCACCACGCGAATCCTTAGATCAGGCAATTCCTCCCGCAGCAACGACACGGCCGCAAGGATCTCCAGCGTCGGCACGTCACCAGCGCACGCCATCACCACGTCCGGCGACTCCGGCTCGTGTCCCGCCCAATCCCACGCTCCAAGTCCCGCCGTGCAGTGTGTGACCGCCGCATCCATATTCAGCCAGTTCGGTGCTGGCTGTTTCCCGGCCACGATAAGGTTCACGTAATTCCGGCTTCGCAAGCAGTGGTCCGCCACCGACAACAGGCAATTCGTGTCGGGCGGCAGATAAATTCGCACCACGTCGGCCTGCTTGTTGGCCACGTGATCGATAAATCCCGGATCCTGGTGCGAAAACCCGTTGTGATCCTGCCGCCACACATGCGAAGTGAGCAGGTAATTCAACGACGCAATCGGCTTCCGCCAGGAAATCGTCCGCGTAGTCTTTAGCCATTTCGCATGCTGGTTGAACATCGAATCCACAATATGAATAAAAGCTTCGTAGCAGGAGAAAAATCCGTGCCGTCCGGTGAGCAAGTAGCCTTCCAGCCATCCCTGGCACATGTGCTCGCTCAAAATTTCCATCACCCGCCCATCGATCGCCAGGTTCTCATCCAATGCTAACGTCGCGGCTTCCCACGTCTTCCCGGTCACCTCCAGCAGCGCTTCCAGCCGGTTCGACGCGGTCTCGTCCGGCCCAAACACGCGGAAATTCCTCGACTTCAGATTGTCCTTCATCACGTCGCGCAGGTATTTCCCCAAGACGCGCGTCGCCTCGGTCTCCGGCGACCCCGGCTCCTTCACTTCCACCGCAAAACTGCGAAACGCCGGCAGCCGCAACGGCTGCAGCAACAATCCGCCATTCGCGTGCGGATTCATTCCCATGCGCCGCCGTCCCTTTGGCGGCAGGTCGGCGAGCTCTGGCACCAACGTTCCGTTCGCATCGAACAATTCCTCCGGCTTGTAGCTGCGCATCCACTGCTCCAGAATCTTCAGGTGCCCGGGCTTCGCGCGAAGGTCCGTAACCGGCACCTGGTGCGCTCTCCACGTGCCTTCCACCGGTTTCCCATCAACCATCTTCGGACCAGTCCACCCCTTTGGCGTCTTCAAAATCAGCATCGGCCACCGCGGCCTCTCGGTGTTCCCGCGTTCCCGCGCCGCCTTCTGAATCGTGGCGATTTCGTCCAGCATGGTGTCCAGCACCGCGGCCATCTGCGGGTGCATCACGTCCGGATCATCGCCCTCCAGAAAATGCGGCGTGTATCCATACCCGCGAAACAACGATTCCAGCTCGTCCTGCGAAATCCGCGCCAGGACCGTAGGATTCGCGATCTTGTAACCATTCAAGTGCAGAATCGGCAGCACCGCCCCGTCCTGCGCCGCATCCAAGAACTTGTTTGCATGCCAACTGGTGGCGCAAGGCCCGGTCTCTGCCTCGCCGTCGCCAACGATACAAGCCACCACCAGATCGGGATTGTCGTAGGCCGCGCCGTATGCGTGCAGCAGGGAATATCCGAGTTCTCCTCCTTCGTGAATCGATCCCGGCGTCTCCGGCGCGACATGGCTCGGAATGCCGTAAGGCCACGAAAATTGCCGGAATAACCGCTTGATCCCGTCTGCGTTCCGTTCGATATGCGGGTAAATCTCCGTGTACGACCCTTCCAGATAGGTGTGCGCCACAATCCCCGGCCCACCATGCCCCGGCCCAATGATGTACATCATGCTCAAATCGCGTTCGTTGATCACGCGGTTCAAATGGGTATAGATAAAGTTCAAACCCGAAGTAGTTCCCCAATGCCCAAGTAAGCGGGGCTTGATGTCGTCTAAAGTAAGCGGCCGCTCCAGCAGCGGATTCTCCTTCAAATAAATTTGCCCCACAGAAAGATAATTGGCCGCCCGCCAATACGCATGCATCCGTCGAACCTGCTCCCCGGTGAGCGTCACCATGTCCCGTTCCTCCCGCCATTCATTCCAAGTCACGCCCGCGTCACAGCGCGAGCCCAGCGCCCAGTATGCACCACCAACACTCCCTCGTCATGACAGCCTCATGAACTCAACCATCGGGATCGAACAACACCGACGCAACGTCGGGGGAGCGGGAGGACGCAGCTTGACATCACACCTCCTCACGTCTCACGACGCCCTATCATAGGCTGCGGAAGAATAGGGTTAATTATTTAACAATATAACGTTTTACCACCTCAGACGATGGCGGCAGGCGGGAAGCGTCGAAATGGTGGCGGTGGCGTCGGAGAACTGGGGGATGGAGAGGTTTGCGCCTCTCCCGATGTGCCATCGAATTTCCGTGCGATGCCGTTTGCCCAGATGGTCAAACAGGTTTGAAGTTCCAATCGCCGGGTGATGATCACGCCAACCGAAAACAACTCGCATCTCCCCGAGGAGCGGGAAGTTGTGTGGAGGATAGCCAGGAAGCCATCGTGCCAAAGCTGGTTCTTGCCGTATCTTTCAACTTCGCACTGTGGCCGCCTCAGCAGTCCACCCGGTACATGGTGATCCCGCTCAGCAGCTTCGGATAGAAATCTGTGGACTTCTGCGGCATCACCTCGCCCGAGGTCGCGATATGCACCACTTGCTCCACTCCGCACGGGTTCAGCAGGAACGCGATCTGCGCCGCGCCTCGATCGACAGCATCCAGCGCCGCGGCAGCCTCGCGCTCGTAGGTTAGATTTCTCTCCGCCGTGACCGCTTGTGGCGTGATCCCCAGCGCCGGCTCCAGGATTCCTTCATGCAGCAGCACCACGTCCAGCTCCCGCTGCAAGGGCGAAACATTCGGAAGCAGCAGCGACAAGTCCGCGCCCGAACGCAGCGTCAACACGTAAAACGCCTGCTTACCTGATTCTGCCGCCGGATACACGCCGATCGCCCGCTGGTCGCGAGCTTCCACCAGCCGGAGCAGGAATTTCGAGCGCGCATCCGCCTTCGCGCCCTCGTCGGCGAACGGAAACGCTTCCGCCGCGAACCACGGCTCCAGGTAGCGCCGCATGTTGGGCCAGGAAAAGTCCGGAAGGTTGGCAACCACGCGGTGCGTCGGCAAGATCGTCAAGCCTTCACTGCGCGTGTTGACAAAGGTCATCATCGCCAGCTCGTACGGGGCGCCTTCGTAGGCAGCGGCCTCCAATGCGGGCGAATTGCTTCCGCAAGGCGCGGTCGGATTACTTTGTCCCGGCGCCGCGCGCCTCTCGTTGCGGTAGGTCAGCGCCGTCTCGTAGCGGTGGTGCCCGTCGGCGATCACCAGCTTTTGCTTGGCCATGGCTTCCCGGATCGCCGCGACGCGCTCCGGTTGCCACACCACCCAAAGCCGGTGTACCACGCCATATTCGTCGCGTAATTCCGTCGCCGGCAGCGCCTCCGCCTCCGCTTCGGCCAGGATTGCATCCACGCGCCGCTGCTCGTCGCTGTACAGCATGAACAATTGCCCGGTGTGCATGCGCGCGTGCCGCAGCAGTTCCAGACGGTCGGCTTTCGGCCCCGAAAGCGTGTGTTCGTGGCGGAACACTACCCCCGCGGAATATTCCTCCAGCTTGCCCGCGCCGATAAATCCGCGGCGCGCGCGCCGCTGCTCGGTTCCCGGCACGGTGTACTCCTGCGTATACGCGTAAAACGACGACGCCGTGTCGCGCAAAACGATGTTGTCGCGAATCCAGCTCTCCAGCGCTTCCGCCGCTCGCGTGTAAACGTTGTGCTGTGGCGCATCGTCGGGCGACACCCGGCCCTTTTCGATGGTGATCAAGTTGTGCGCGTCCGCGGCGTAATACTTCTCCTGCATCGCGGGCGAAATCTTGTCGTAGGGTTGCGTCAGCACGCGTTCGTAGGAAACCCGCGACGCGTTGTAGCGATAGGCATGAAAGGGATAAACCTGGGCCATGGAATCTCCACTGTAGATTTGAGCCACATATGAATCTCTCTAGTTTACGCGAACTGCCCACATTTTCGAACCAGCGGCAGTAGCAGCGGTGGGAGTGGCGCGTGCGATGTAGATGGCCGGTAGATGCACGGTGAATGGGGCGAGACTTATGAAACGGTAAAAAGCTCCGGACCGTAGGACGTGCTATCGTTCCAGGACTGGTGAGACCAATCGTGACCAAGATCTAGGCAAGGCGATGCGGTCGCTGCGGTAATTTCTTTTTGTTTTGCGCTCTTTCTTCAGTTTTTTACGCCATGACTTCGATGCTTGGTCATCACGGCAACATCGGCCGCAGCTTCGCCACCCAAACCGCAAACCCTTCCAAAATGGCACGGGCTCGATGCCTACTTCCCGCAGGGTGTCGCGCACAAAGCGATGCCGGTCATCGCAGTGTCGGCCAGCAGTTTGGCGTCGGCGGGCGCGCGTGTTACCAGGTGTCTGCACGAAACCTGGTCAGATTTCTAACGGATAGGTCCTGTTTGCAATACCGCTCGGTGCGAAATCGGAATCATTGCTGTGGTCGCCTGCGCCACTCTGGTGTTCCGGCCCGGCGAAGGGGGGAATGCCGTCACCGGCAGCAGGAAAAAAGGCCTCTGGTTAGCCCAGAGGCCTCTTCAGTGGAACGCTTTTGCGAGGTGTACAGACCGACCTCGACACCCGGGTACGGGACTAGCGCCTCTTTTTCTTCGCGGCCTTCTTTTTGGGTTTCGCCTTGGTTTTTTTTGCCGCCTTCTTGGCCTTTCTCGGCGGAGCTTTCTTGGCCGCTTTAGGTGCCGCCTTTTTGGCAGCGGGTTTAGCCGCCGGTTTGGCGGCTGGTTTCGAGGCCGCCCTGGGAGCTGGTTTCGCGGCCGGCGCCGGGGCTTCGTCCGGCTCCTCGTCCGTAATGATCAGCTCTTCTTCTTCGGTCTCGACGACGTCGGCATCGCCCGGCAGCTCATCGTCTTCTTCCAGCCCTGACAGCTCGTTGTCTTCTTCGAAGTTATCCTTCTCGAGATCCATTCCATCCTCCCCAGGGGGAATCCCGCCCGAGGCATCGAGCCCGCCAAACGGCTGTATGCCGCACGGGCTGCACGTGTCGAGTCGGAATCGCTGCAACGGCTGGAGTTTCGGGCTCCAAAGCCTTGCGCCGTTGTTATCGCACTCGCTGGAAGTTGTCAAGCATTCTGCGCAACCAGTCCGCAGGATCGCGTGTGCTGGTCAAGCAGCGTACACTACACACCCCGGGAACAGCTGCGTCCGATTTCCGAGGCAATTCCCTTTGTATATTGTAAGTGACAGTAAAAGAAAGGTTTAATTCTTGTTGGCGGAACGCGTCGAGGTTTGCGCGACACTTGTCCCGGTGCGGGCTTTCTTCTTCGAAGCGGATCGCGATCCGGCGGGTCTGGCTTCCGGCGCTCCGCCGAGGGTGTAGATCCGCAACACCATTCCACGGCCGACGTGATTGGTCTTGAGGCGGTTCCACTTTTTCACGTCGTCCGCTTCCACGCTGAAGCGATCGGCGATTCCCAGCAGGGTGTCGCCCTTCCGCACGCGGTAACTCACCAGGCGCCGCTTGGCTTCCGCCTGTGCGGCAGCCGCCGGAATGATCAGCTTTTCCCCCGGATCGAGCGCCGCTCGGTGCTCTAGATTGTTGGCATCCGCGATGGCCACCGGCGTAACGTGATATTTTTTTCCGATGGAGGTCAGCGTTTCGCCGGCCTCGACGCGATGCCGCCTCCAGCTCACCCATTTGTCCGCCGGGATGTCCGCAATCTCCGCCGAAAATTTCCCAGCAGTGCCCGCGGGCAGATGCAACTCGAACGATGGATCGTCCGGCGTGGCCAGCCGCAACAACGGCGGATTCAGCGCGCGCAGCGTCTCCACGTCCACATCGATTGTCTCCGCCACCAGCCGCAGGTCGATGGCCCGCCCGGGCTTTACGATGTCGATCGCCACGGGGGCTTCGGGTTCCACCTGGATGCCGTAGTGTGCCGCGTCTTTGGCGATCAGGGTGAGCGCCAGAATGATCGGCACGTAGTTCTTGGTTTCTTTCGGCAACACGTTGCGCTTGTACAACTCCCAAAAATCCGCGTAACCAGTGCGCTCGACGGCCTTTTGTACGTTGCCCGGACCGCAATTGTAGGCCGCGATGGCCAGATACCAATCGCCGAACAATCCGTACAGATCGCGCAAATGCTGCGCCGCTGCGCGTGTAGCTTTTTCCGGATCCTGTCGCTCGTCAATCCACCAGGTATGCCGCAATCCGTACTGCTGCCCGCGATAGGCGACGAATTGCCACATGCCGCGAGCCCCCGCGCGAGACAACGCCAAGGGCTGAAACGCGCTTTCCGCTTGTGCCAGATAGATCAAATCCTGCGGAACGCCTTCTTCCCGCAATACGCGCGAGATCATCTCGTGATAACGCCCCCGGCGCTGCAGCCCGGTCTCCACGATCGCGCGGCCCCGCGGCGTCTGGAAGAAATTCAGAAACGACAGCACTTCGTCATTCACCGTAAGCGGAAGATCGTGCGAAATATTTTTGGCGGCCTGCTCGGCGCGGTCTTTCAAACGGGGATCGACCGGGAAAGTCATCTCCGCCACTTCATCGATCGGCGCCGGCACCGCCGGAGCTTCCTGGAATCCGTCACCCGCGCGGAAAGCCTGCAATTCGTAGGTGTACACCGTATCGACTACGCGGTGAAACACCTCGCTCAACTTCGGGTCGGAGTTCGGGTCGTATCCGCTCTGCAGCATCAGGTCCACGGCTTCATCGAAATCCTTGCGCGCCGCTTCCAGGTGCCCGGCCTTGTAGTTTTGCTGGCCGGAAGCGAATCTCTCTTCGACCTTGGCGATCAACTCATCTTTGCTTCCGGAAATTGGCGGGTTCCATAGAAGGAGACGATGCGACGCGGCGGTCAACGGCAGCGGTGGAAGTTGCACAGGTCCAGGCGTTGAGGCCGCGGTCCTGGCAATCTGTGGCGCTGGAGATGTCGCCGGAATGCGCGCTTGCACCGGTTTTTTGGCCGCGTCTTCACAACCGGCCGCCGCGCTGACGATAGCCGCCAGCACCGCAGCGCCGCACGCAACCTTAAGTTTCCGGTTCATCTTTAACATGGTAAGTAGCCCGAACGACCCCGGTCAACGTTTTCCAAGGACAGGGTGTTGGCGTACTGACTACACGCGCGCATCCCCGAAGCCTGCGGACAAGTGGCGCAAACGCCTAAGGCCGGCAGGCTATAGAGTGAGTTTGCCGACGGAGAGGCACAAAAAGCGCCCGCGACCCTTGGCGTCTCGGGAGAAACAGTCGGCGGCCGCTACCAATTGGGCTTGTACGCAATTGCTCTTGACAGCGTGTGCGGAAGCGATAATATTAAACCATATGGTTAACTATTCTCGAGACGCCGCCCACGCCCCGCTCGACGCCACTTTCAGCGCGCTCGCCGACCCCACCCGCCGCGCAATCCTGGCCCGGCTGGCGCAAGGCGAAGCCACGGTCAGCGAGCTTGCGGAACCGTTCGACGTGTCACTTCCGGCGGTTTCCAAGCACCTGCGCGTTCTGCAGTCCGCCGGATTGCTGCAACGTGAAATCGACGGGCGCATCCACCGCTGCCGCCTTGCTGCGCAACCTATGAAGGATGCCGCCGCGTGGATCGAAACCTACCGCGTTTTCTGGGAGGCGCAACTGGAGTCTCTGGCGAGATACCTCGAATCCGCGCATCCATCAGCAGACTCGGCAGGCTCCGCGACGGCACAGTTATCGGCTGCAGAACCTTCGGGCCACAAATCCGCGAGCACTAAATCCATGAATGAGGAGAGGCCAGAATGGCCACGCCACAAAACCAGCTCGACTTCACCGTCCAAATCCGCCGCACGTTCACCGCGCCGCGCGAAAAGGTCTTCGCCGCGTGGACTGACCCCGCACAACTAGAAAAGTGGATGTGCCGCGACGTCGCCGCCCACACCGTGATTCACCACCTGCAGGACATCCGCACCGGCGGCCGCTACCTGCTAGAAATTCGCAATGCGGCCAAGGGCGAGGTCTATTGGGGCCAGGGCGTCTATCTCGAGGTCACTCCGCCGGAAAAGGTGCGCTTCACCTGGTGTTGGACCAAAGACCGCCCCGACGGCGAAAACATGCATCCCGGCGCGGAGGAAACCGAAGTGGTGGTCGAATTCCTCGCGCGCGGCGCCGCAACCGAACTGGTCCTCACCCAGTCCGGCTTCCCGAACGAGCAAGTCCGCAAGGATCACGACGGCGGCTGGAACGGCTGCTTTGACATCCTGGAAGACGTCGTGCGGCAGAATTGACTACGCGCCTGTATCGGCGGTGATTCGTGCCCGAACCAGATGGGGGCCGAACCGAATGCGGTCTTTGTAGCCAGCTACCAACAATGCGCCGATCGGGACTTCGTTAAACAACGGAACCGACCGGCGGATTAGAACAGAGGATTGGAGGCTCTGTTGACGCGAGTTGAAAACCTCCGTTGCAGCGTTCTGGCAAAGATTCCAACCGGATGCGAAGGCGCGCATCGCATCGCCTGACAAGCAAGCGCATATCGGTGACGGCGCGTTAGATTCCCGGATCTGTCTCAGCATGTTGGATTTAACCAAGCACGGATCTTGGGTCTAGTCTTGGCTGTTCATCCCGCGGAAACAAGCAATGCTTGCTCGGTTTCCAGGTTTCACTTCTCATGGAGATTCGGATGCGGGGACTGTTTGGATGCTGGTCGCCGAATCCTCAACGAAGGAGGCCCAGGGGCTCTGTCCACGTTGCCTGAGCAGCGAGCCAGCCTGGATACGTGCCCGCAACCACCCCAAGAAATCGCTGGACAACCGCCGCCTCTTATGTTACTTTGTAGCTGCGTTTGTTGCTCTTGTATCGCGTACGTCAGTGTGAAGCGGTCGCAGGGTTCAAACTTGCGGCCTTTTTTTACGCCCGGACGCGGCCCGTAACTCTGTTGAGGGGTTCGGAGTCGAGGCACCAGATAGCTCAATTAATCGAGATCGGCCCCTAACCCGGCCGGGCTCAAAGTATGATCGCAACGCGGTCAACAGAAAAGAGTAACGCAGTGAGTAAAGAACAAGGAACAGTGAAGTGGTTCAACGCCAGCAAGGGCTTTGGATTCATCCAGCGCCAGAGCGGTGAAGATGTTTTCGTGCATTTCTCCGCAATCGTGGCTGATGGCTACAAATCGTTGAACGACGGCCAAGCGGTTGAATTCGAAGTGACCAAGGGCCCCAAGGGCCTGCAGGCCTCGAACGTCCAACCCCTCTAAGCCACTTCACAAAAACATATCGGGCGGAGCGCTTCGGCGCCCCGCCCGTTTTTTTGTTTTTGGGCCTTGATCCAAGCCGATCCTGCCGCCGGCTGTAAGCGCTGGGCTTTAGCCCTGGCGCACACTCGCATTGGCCGTTTTGTTGTCCCAGGGGACGCCGGACCGAACTCCGGCTCCTACAACGGGTGCCGCCCTAGCCCAACCCTCCGCTCACAGAAATCGCCTCCCCGGTGATCCACCGCCCCGCGTCACTAGCCAGAAAACAAACGACCTCCGCGATATCCTCCGGCGTCCCTAATCGGCCCAGGGCCGTTCGTTTCACGAGCGCGTCCTTGTACTCTTCAGGAGTGTCGCTAGCCAGTTCGGTTTCGACGAAGCCTGGCAAGATAGAGTTGATGGTGATCCCCCGGGCGCCCAGCTGTTTTAGGTAGCATCGCGCCAGCTGCTCGAGCGCCGCTTTCGACATCTGGTAAACCGCCAGCAATCCGGTCACCTGCGCGACATGCGTACCGCACGATGAAATATTGATGATCCGTCCGCCATCGCGCATCCGGGGCACCGCCGCCTGAATTGCGAACATCGGCCCGCGCGCGTTCACCGACATCGTCCAGTCAAACTCCCGCTCGGTCATGTCCGCCATCGCCGTGCGGTTCCCCACTCCTGCGTTGTTCACCAAAATATCCAGCCCGCCGAGCTGCGCAACAGTGGTTTCCACCAACCGCCGCACCTCCGCCACCGAGCTCACGTCCGCCTGTACCGCCAGCGCGCGGCCTCCGGCGCGCTCGATCGCGGCGACCGTCTCCGCCGCTTGTTCGGCGCTGGCGCGATGATTCACCACCACCAACGCACCGGCGCCGGCGAGACTCTCAGCGATCGCTCGCCCAATCCCCCGCGACGCACCCGTAACGATGGCAATCTTACCTTGCAGGGATATTTTCATGGCTGACTCGTCCCGGAATCTGCAGTGGCCGATCTTCAGATCGGTCTCGTGGAGCGCATCCTACCGCAAGGCCTGCCGCAAATCCTCAATCAAATCTTCGGTATCCTCGATCCCGATCGAAACCCGCACCGTCCCCGGCATAACGTCAGCCTTCGCCAACTCCTCGAGCGTCATATTGTAGTGCGAGGTGTAAGCCGGCAGGACCACCAGCGACTCCACCCCGCCCAAACTGACCGCCAGCAAGAACAGCCGCACGCTGTCGCAAAACTTCCGCGCCGCCGGCAGTCCGCCTTTCAAGTCGAACGCCAGCATGGAACCGAATCCGCGCATCTGCCGCTTCGCCAGTTTGTGGTCCGGATGCGAGACTAGGCCAGGGTAGTGCACCCGCGCCACCTTCGGGTGCTTCTCCAAAAACCTCGCCACCGCGATGGCGTTCTCGCCCTGCCGCTTCACCCGCAGCGCCAGCGTCTTGATCCCGCGGCTCAACAAAAACGCCGCTTCGGGATCCATCGAGCCGCCGAGATAGATCACCATCTGCTGGATGCGGTCCATCCAGAACTTGCTTCCGGCCGCCGCTCCCGCAATAACATCCGAATGCCCGGCAAGTGCCTTGGTCGCGCTGTGGACTACCATGTCGAACCCCAGCGAGATGGGCTGCTGCAAGACCGGCGTCGCAAACGTATTGTCGATAATCGAGATAAGTTTGTGTTTCTTCGCGAATGCGATGGCTTTCTGCAGGTCCACCAGCCGCACCGTGGGATTGGTTGGCGTCTCCACGTACAAAACTTTCGTCCGCGGGATCACCATCGACTCGATTCCAGCGAGATCGGTCCCGGCCTGGAGCACGGTGATGCCCATGTTCGGAAACACGTCGCGCATCAACCGATACGTACCGCCATAGACCTGCGCGGTCGATATCACTTCGTCGCCGGACTTCAGCGCGCTCAGCAACGCATTCGAGATCGCCGCCATCCCTGAGGCGGTCACCACCGCGGCCTCCGCACCTTCCAGCGACGCAATCTTCCCTTCCGCGATCGCCAGCGAGGGATTGCCATACCGCGTGTAAATGTAGGCCTTGCTCCTCCCCTCCGCCCAGCGCTTCATCTCGGCCGTGGAAGAAAATGTAAACGTGGAGGTGCGGCAAATCGGCGCGCTCACGGGTCCGCCCACCCCATGGCGCACGCCTTCCCCACCATGAATCGCCCGCGTTTGCGCGCCGAGCTTCCGCGCCCCCTGCCCGGTAGGCTGCTTGTTTTTTTGAGTCGGTGTGTTCTTCATCGTAGCCGCCATTCTGGCTCCAGTTTTCAATCCAGCAAGCACCAATTTGGCGCACCTTGCAACATCGTTGACCTGCGACTTTTTCCACCATCGGCCGCAAATCATCCTGAGGGTATCCGATGTAAGGGTAGCCGAAAGACCCCGCCACGCGCGGCGAGGCACTTGACTTTTTCTTCGATTGGTTCAATATTGACATAGTCATGAATGACCTATTGCTGCTCGCCGCCCTCCTCGCAGGCCCGCAACACGGCTATGGCCTGAAAAAACAAGTCGGCCTGATCACCGGCAAGCCCGCCATGCACAACAATCTCGTCTACCCGCTCCTCCACCGTTTCGTCAAAAACGCCTGGGTCAGCAAACGCCGTTCACCCGGAAAGCGCGGCCAAACCCGCGAAGTCTACGCTCTTACCGCCAAAGGAAGACAGGAACTAGTACGCCGTCTCGGCGACTATCCGGAAATCGAAGTCGCCTCGGAAAACGGTTTTCGCTTCCGCGTTGGCTTGTTCGGCATTCTCGAGGCGGAGACTCGCCAGCACATTCTTGTGAGCCGCGATCAATTCCTAGCGATCCGCGAGCAACGTCTTGCGAGAATTTCCGCAGCGCTCGACGCGGGCCCCTGGGGCAGCGAGGTGGTGCGCTTCTTTCGCGAACAAATTCGCGCGGAACGAACCTGGATAGCCGGTCTGGCGCGTAAAGCCAAGCGGGAAACAAAGCCCGGTCTGGACTCGTAGTTCCAAAGGAGACGCTCATGAACGCCGCCAGCTTTTATTCCATAGCCCACAGCCTGTGGCGGATCTTTGGACCCACCCCGGCTGGGGTCATCGGAGATCTCTGGATGTTGTTCGGTTTGTACTGGCTGGTCTCCGCGCTGAGTCGCAAAAAGACCAAACGCCGCGAATCGTGGTGGCAGCGCCTGGCCTATGTGTTTCCGCTGGTCGCCGCGTTCTATCTTTTATTTCGCTATGAATACGGTCACACCTGGTTGGGCACCCGGTTTGTCCCCGACACCCCGGTGGTGCACTGGCTTGGCGTCGTGATCATGGCCTCGGGCGTAGCGGTCGCGTTTTGGGCGCGCTTTCACCTTGGCGCCAACTGGAGCGGCGTAGTCACTCTCAAGGAAGGCCACGAACTAGTTCGAACGGGTCCCTATCGCGCCATTCGCCACCCTATCTACACAGGTATCCTCCTCGCGTTCTTCGGCAACGTCGTGCAGGTGGGCCAAGTGCGCGGCCTCATCGCTTTGTTCATTATCTGGCTGTCGTTTTACTTCAAAGCGCGGCGTGAAGAATCCTTCCTGGCGCAGGAATTCGGCCCGAATTTCAACGAGCACATACAACGCACCGGGATGTTCCTGCCGAAATTTTCGTAGCCGAGCAAGCCTTTCTCAGGGAGCGGCTTAAAATAGCGGAAGGCATGTCGTAACCTCGTGGCCAACCGGACAGGCTTCATTCCTGGTCACACCAGTACCGTCGTAACATTTCTACGTACTCTTCTACAGGCCACGCTATGCAGCTGGAGGGTCTTTCTCTTGAAAACTTCTGCAGCGGTCTTCGTGCTTTTGTGTTCCGCGACGGGCGCCTTCGCCCAGCAACAATCCGCGCCGGTCAAGATGGAGTGCCGCGATCTTTCCACGTCGGGCAACGTCGTTTTTCCGAACGAGACGTTGGTCAATGGACTCGCGTGCCACGTCGTAAATGCAAAGCCGACTGCCGCTCAGCCGGCCGCTCCTATCGCGGCCGCGCCACCACAACCGCAGCAATCGCCGTCATCGCCAGCCGCGCAAGCGGCTTCCTTGTCGAGGGTCCCAGACCCGGCGGCAGCCCCGGCCGCGTCACCAGCGCCAGCGGATATCGCCAGTATGCGCATCAATGCAGGCTCGACGGTTTACGTCGCGCCCATGGATGGCTTTGAAAACTACCTTCAGGCCGCCCTTCGCAAGAAGGACGTCCCGCTCATGCCCATCGCCGACGAATCGAAAGCCAACTACATCATTCGTGGCACTGCCGAAGAAAAGAAAGCGGGCTGGGCGAAAATGGCGTTCATGGGCCAGATCCATTCTGACGACGCCGCCAGCGTACAAATGATCGACCGCCGCACCGGCGCTATCGTCTTCGCCTACGCCGTCAACAAAAAGAACACTCTTCACGGCCAGCAAACCACCGCCGAAGCCTGCGCCAAGCACTTGAAAGAACAAATCGAAAAGCAGTAGCCGGTACCAGCGTGCGGCAAACGGGACGGCACGGCTTCCCGTTGACCCTGAGGCGCGCAGGCCGCCCGGGCAACATCCCTGTTCCCGCGCAAACGTGGTGCGGCGGACGTGGCTTGGCTGCTCGGCCAGTTGCCCCGACCCGTTTCCGCACGGAGTAATATCGCTGTCCCGTTTTGGAATCCGCCCGATTTCCGTGAGCGCTGCTTCTCCCTCGGAATGCACCACTTAATTTTCCCGCGCGCGGTCGTTCGGTGGGCTTGCGTTTGCTCCTTGGTTCGTCGTGGTGCTGACCAATTCCAGGCTGCAGCTCAGAATGTTCGCCCGCTTCCTTGGCGGTTTTCTCATGCTCCCCTCTAGCCACGAAGGCCTACTGCGCGGGCAGGAAGTCAAACTCATCGATACGCCCGTACCAACAGTCGAATCACTAGCGGAGGTTCATTGGCCTGATCGTTTTGCCATAGCCTCAAATTCAATCGCAAGCCCTCCCCTCATCTCCCCCTCCACTGAGAACGTTGCACCTCGGACAAACGCTCACGCCCGCTTCGCCTTGGATCGCCCGACGCTGGCTCTTGGCCTGGTTCAAAGCGCCTCTGAACTCTTCGATGGATTCACCACCAGATATTTTCTGCGCCACTGCAGTACGTGTGTCGAGGTTGATCCCGTCTCGCACTTTCTTTTGGGGCCCAAGCCGGCCTGGGGAGGAATGATCGCAGCTGGTTCTCTGGAAGTCATCGCCACCACGTACTTGCATCAGAACATGCGGCATTCGCGGCACAAACTCATTCGCCGTTGCGCGCCCGTTGCGCCATTGCTGCTGACCGGAATTCACTTCATTGAAGGCTCCCGGAACCTGCCGCTGAAAAACCTGTTTTATTGCGCGTACCCGGGCTACGTCCTGGTTGGCAGCCGCTGTGTGCTACCACCGTCCGCGCAAACCGCTTCAATCGCTAGGGCGAGGAATTTCAACTTGGCAAACCCTGTGATCAACCGATCCTGGCCCATACGATAACGGCCCGGTCGATGCAAGCAGGACATTTCAGGTAACCGGCCGTCCTTTTACAGAATCCAACGGACATGTCTACTCGAAACGCAGCAGCCAGCGGTTCCTTTTCTCTCGGAAACGATCTCCCGATTCACCACCTAGGTTTCGGCGCCATGCGCATCACTGGCCCCGGCATCTGGGGCGAGCCCAGGGATCGAGACGAAGCCAAGCTCGTTCTGAAGCGCCTGCCCGATTTGGGCGTCAACTTCATCGACACCGCCGACGCTTATGGACCGGAAGTAAGTGAAAACCTCATCGCTGAGGCTTTACACCCGTACCCCGCCGGATTGGTAATCGCCACGAAAGGCGGATTCACGCGCCAGGGTCCCAACAAGTGGGCGGTCGTCGGTCGACCCGCATATCTCCGTCAGTGCGTCGAGATGAGTCTGCGTCGCCTGAAACTCGAGCGCATCGATCTTTATCAGCTGCATCGCATCGACCCCGAAGTTCCCGTCGAGGATTCGCTCGGTGAATTGAAGAATATGCAAAAGGAAGGCAAGATCCGGCACATCGGCCTATCCGAGGTTTCTGTGAAAGAGATCGAGCGCGCGCAGAACAGCGTACCGATCGTCAGCGTGCAGAACAAATACAACATCGCCGACCGCACCCATGAATCGGTTCTGCAACACTGCGAAAAGCATCACCTCGGCTTCATCCCGTGGTTCCCCATGGAACAGGGCAAACTCAACAAACCGGGCAGTATCCTCGAACAAGCCGCAAAATCGCACCAGGCTTCTACAGCACAACTGGCACTGGCGTGGCTCCTTCACCATTCCCCGGTCATGCTGCCAATCCCCGGCACCTCTTCGGTGAAACACCTCGTGGAAAACGTAGCGGCGGCGGAGCTGAAGTTAAGTGAATCGGAATGGCAGTCCCTGGAAAAAGGCATAGCGAAAGCAGCCTCGGCATAGGCAAAGTCGCCGAACTCGAGGTTCGATTTTCGCGGTCGAGTTTCGGCGCGATCAGGGCCGCGCGTTCGGGGAGAAGAACCCAATCGGCAAGTCGCGCGACGTCCGCAGCCCCGCGGGTGCATCCAGAATCACGGGAATCGAGTTCACCACCACGGACGCGGTGGCCATATCTCCATGCGATCCCCCGGGGATCACCAAACTGATGTTGGGATGGCCTTTCAACTCGACAGTGTCGGCCGGGCTTTTCGCGCCCACGTACATCTGCAACTCGAGGTACACCAACTCTTTGCCGCCGCCGGTACCGCGCGCAATCTGGTGCACTCCCGCGGCTTGCCCCGGTTCCACCGTCAGATATTCTGTCTGCACGCGCTCGGTCGCCACCATCGGCTCAATTGTTTCCGTAATCTCATCCACCGGCAGGTTCAAGCTATCCGCCACCATGGCCACGGACTCGGGCAGCCCTACATGTTTGATCACGCCCGCCGCCACCTTGGTGCGAAATTCGTCCACGGTCATCCCCGCGCCAATCTTTTTTTGCAGCGGCAGCCTGCGCTTTGACGCGTCCACGATGCGCAACGCCTTCGCGTGCTCGATGCGTTGCGACACTGCCGCAAGCGTCACCACCAGCTTGTCCATCACAAAGCCCGGATTCACACCCGTACCCACCAGCGCCACACCCCAATCTTTCGCCGCCGCATCAAGTTTCGCCGCCAGCTCCGGATGCGTGCGGTACGGGTACGAGAGTTCCTCGCACGTCGAAACGATGCACGATTCCGCTTCCAGGCACGCCAGCAACTGGTCCATCACCTTCGGCAGCGAAGACGAGGTCGAATGGATCACCACGTCCGCTGCCTGCTCCAACACTTCCTTGGCGTCACCGGCAATCTTCACTCCCCAAGGGGCATCGGTAGCGCCAACAACCTCACCCAGGTCTCGGCCCACTTTCTCCGGATCGGTATCGATCGCCCCGCAGATCTCGATGGCCTGCTTTTCCCGCATCAATCGCGCGATCGACGCACCGATAGGCCCTACGCCGTACTGGATGGCGCGAATCTTCTTTTTCACGTCGTTCTCCGTTGTCGTTTCGCAGCCCAGCCGCACACCGCGCATTTTGGCCGCAAGCGAATCTCTAACGATAGAGGAATTCCCAAAGCCAGGCAACGCCAAACGCGGCCAAGAAGCGCTTTCGGACTCGGCCGACGTAGAGGCATGCTCTTGGTGCACCCCGACCGAGGAAGGGCGCCTCCCTACTCAAATCACCGATTAGGCGAGGATCGCGGACTCCAGGCGGCAGAACATACTAGAATATTTGCTCCCTCATGGCTGCAAACTTTCATCCGGTGCGCGCGCTCATTTTTGACCTGGACGGCACACTGATCGACTCCAAACGAGACTTGATCCATTCCGTAAACGCCATGCTCCTGGAAATGGGTCGCGAGAAACTCCACGAAGAAACGATATCCGGCTACATCGGGCACGGAGCGCCATTGCTGGTTTCGCGAGCGCTGGGCGGCAATGCCAAAGAGGAAGAACTGCGGCGCGCGTTGCAATTTTTCCTTGCGTATTACGAAGAACACAAACTGGACACCACAAGCGCCTATCCCGGAGTGGTGGAAGCAATGGCTGAGCTTAGCCGCAAGCAAGTGCCCATGGCCGTCCTTACGAACAAACCGGTGCGCATCAGCGTGCGCATTCTGGAAGCGCTCGGGTTGGCAAATCGCTTTCGCGTCATCTACGGCGGCAACAGTTTTGAAACAAAAAAACCAGACCCGCTCGGCGCGAACAAAATTCTCAGCGAGTTCGGCGCAACTCCGGATGAGGCCATGGTCGTGGGCGACTCCGAAGTGGATGTGCAAACCGCGCGCAACGCAGGCACGATCGCGGTGGCGGTGAACTACGGATTCGGCGTGCACGACCGCGCCCAGCATCCCGCCGACATTTATCTTGAGAGAATCTCCGATCTGGTGCCTCTGGTCGGCTGAGCGACCGGGGTACTCCCGCGACCCAAATTACCGGTTCGCGAGGAAGGCCAGCGAACACACCGCGCCAATGACAACTTGCCTTCCGGCGCCGCAGTTGGCAGACTCTGCGCGTGATCATTGGCCTCTTCCCTGAACTGGAATCAGCCGGAGGAATCCAGCGAGTAGGCCGCCATCTGGCAGCGGTGATGACCGAATTCGCCGCCAGTCGCGGCATGGAATGCCGCTTGCTCAGCCTGAACGACACGCCGGAGCTTCATCGGATGTCCGTGGCTGGGCGCGAATTTGTTTTTACCGGCAGCGAGCGTGCCAAAGGACGCTTCGCCGCGACCGCCATGCGGGCCGCGCGACGCCACGCGAAGCTTGTGGTGGCCGGTCACCCGTATCTCGCGCCGGTAGTGCAAGCGATGCGCATCGCGGCGCCACGCATGAAATCGATTGTCGTCGCTCACGGAATCGAAGTGTGGGAGCCGCTCTCCACTTTGAGGCGTCGGGCACTGCGCCGCGCCAATGTGATCCTCACGCCAACGCAAGACACCGCAGACCAGGTCGCGACGCAGCAACGGATTCCGCGCGATCACATTCGCGTGTTGCCTTGGGCGCTGGACCCTGATTTTGAGTCATTGGCGGCGACCACATCGCCATCCGCTTTTCCCGCTAATTTCCCCCAAGGACGCGTGCTCTTGACGGTCGGCCGGTGGCAAGCCAACGAACGCTACAAAGGGATGGATACGTTGATCACCGCGCTCCCGCGCTTGTTGCACGAGTGGACCGATTTGCAGCTCGTCGCCGTTGGCGAAGGCGACGACCAGCCGTGGCTGGAACAACTTGCGGAAGGATGCGGGGTTCGGCGCCACGTGCATTTCTTCACCGGGCTCACGTATTCCGAACTCGCCGCTTGTTATTCAGCGTGCGAAATTTTCGCGTTGCCAAGCCGAGGGGAAGGCTTCGGCCTGGTGTATCTGGAAGCGATGGCGCGAGGCAAACCCGTGATTGGTGGCGCGCACGGCGGCGCCCCGGAAGTGATCGACGACGGCAGGACCGGCTATCTGGTGCACCACGGCGACGCCCCACAACTTGCAACTTCGATTGAAACCCTGCTCGCCAACCCGGAATTGGCGCGCGAGATGGGCGCGCGCGGACGCGAACGCGTCAATCGTGATTTCAAATTCAGCGTTTTCGCAAAGTCGCTAAAGAAAATCCTCCGCGAGCTATGCGAATCCTGAACGTCACGCAAACCTACGCCCCCTTTCTCGAATTCGGCGGCCCCCCGGTAAAAGTTCGCGCGCTATCCGAAGCTCTGGTGCGCCGGGGACACCAGGTGACTGTGCTCACAGCAGACTGGGGACTGCAATCGCGTTTTCCAGGCGGCGCCGAACCGCCTGGAACCATACGTTCGCCGTTCGGATGGCGTCAGGAACAAAATGGAGTGCAGGCGGTTTATTTGCCGACGTGGTTTCGCTACCGGGCACTGAGCTGGAATCCCGCCGCCAAACGTTTCGCGAGGGCGCGCCTGCAGAATTTTGACGTCGTGCACATTTTCGGACTGTACGATTTTCTGGGACCGGCGATCGCCGAACAATGCCGGCGCCGCTCACTCCCCTACGTGGTCGAACCGATCGGAATGTTCCTGCCGATTGTCCGAAGCCTTTGGCTCAAGCGCCTCTATCATTCGATTCTCGGCAGAAAGATGCTCCGCGAGGCTCGCTTCCTGGTAGCCACCTCGAATCAGGAAGTCGACGAACTAGCCTCAGCTGGCATTCCACGCGAAACGATTTTTCTGCGCCGCAACGGCGTGGAGGCCCCCGCCGTGCTACCCGAGCGCGGGAGATTCCGTGCGGCCTACGACATTCCCAAGGACACCCAGCTGATCTTGTTCCTCGGCCGCTTATCCGCGAAGAAGAGCCCAGACCTCCTTCTGGAGGCCTTCGCAATGCTGTCCGCATCGCTGCCCACCAATGTTGCGAGGCTGGTATTCGCGGGCCCGGACGAAAGCGACATGAAGGCAAGGCTTTCCCAAAAGGCCCAGCAGCTCGGGGTGGCGTCACGGGTTCTGTTTTGCGGGCCGCTGTTTGACGCCGCCAAGTGGGAAGCGTATCGCGATGCCGACGTTTTCGTCCTGCCCTCGCAAAACGAAAACTTCGGAAACACCGCAGCAGAAGCGGCCGCAGCCGGTACACCGGTGGTGGTTACCGAGGATTGTGGCATCGCGCCGCTGCTGGCAGGGATTGCGGGCTTAGTGGTGCCGCACAATACCGAATCGATTGCGCAAGCTATCGGGCGGTTGCTGACGCAGCCCGATCTTCACGCGCAATTCGCTGCGGGATGCCAAGAAGCCACGTCGCGGCTCGGCTGGGAAGAACCTGCGCAAGAAATGGAGTCGAAGTATCGCCAGCTTGTCGGCGCTGAGAGCCGCGTGTCATAATCGCGTCCCCGAGGTTGTATCGTGCTCTGCAGAAAACATTTGAACTTCAAGCCGCAACCGTGCACCGCGTTCCTCACCACAACGGAGATCCAGTAAGAGCGTGTGTGGTATCTGCGGGACCGCATTCGCCAACCGCACCTCCGATGCCGAAGCGCAAGTCCGCGCAATGTCGGGGGCGCTCCAACACCGCGGACCCGATGACGAAGGATTCCTCATCCACGATCCTCGCGCCGTCGGCCTCGCATTGGGGATGCGTCGCCTCAGCATTATTGATTTGCCAGGGGGGCGCCAGCCTGCTTGGAATGAAGCCAAAGACGTCGCGGTCATCTTCAACGGCGAGATCTACAACTATCGCGAGTTGCGCGAGCGGCTGAAGTCGCTCGGACACCACTTCGCGACGCAATCCGACACGGAAATTCTGGTTCACGGCTGGGAAGAGTGGGGCGAGGACTGCCTCACCGAACTGCGCGGGATGTTTGCGTTCGCGCTGCTCGATCTGCGAAAACGCTATGCCACCGCTCCGCTGTTGTTTCTCGCACGCGATCCATTAGGCATCAAGCCGCTCTACTACACGCAAACACCCGATGGTTTTGCATTCGCGTCGGAAGTGCGCGCTTTGCTTGCGGGAGGCGCCACCCAGAAACGGATCTCGCAGGATGCTCTGACTTCTTACTTGCTGTTCGGGAGTGTATCGGAACCGGTAACCTTGCTCGAAGGTGTGTTCTCGCTGCCGCCAGGTCACCGTATGTTGCTGTACGTGCCGGAACGCCGGCGCACGCCCCGTGCTCGGCCCTGGTGGGATCCCGCGCGAAGTTCCGCGGCGCGTGATACGCAAAAACCTCGGGAATTTTCGTCTGCGGCAAAACGATTGCGCCCGTTGCTGGAAGACGCAGTACAAGCGCACCTGGTTGCAGACGTCCCGGTCGGGCTATTTCTTTCGAGCGGCCTGGATTCGAGCGCGATTGCGGCACTGGCTGCGCGTACGCAGCCGGACTTCCGGAGCTTCACGCTCGCTTTTCCTGGAACGCCTTACGATGAGGCTCCCCTGGCCCGCGTGGTGGCCGCACGATGCCGGACGCGCCACCGCGAAGTCCCGCTCGACGGCGGCGCGGTTTTAAACCGGCTCGACGAAGCGCTGGCGGCACTCGATCAGCCGACGATGGACGGCATCAATACCTACTTTGTTTCGTGGGCCGCGCGCGAGGTTGGATTGAAGGTCGCGCTGTCGGGTCTCGGCGGGGACGAACTGTTCGCGGGCTACCGGACCTTCGCGGATACACCAAGACTCGAACGGTTGGTGCGGCTTGCGTGGTTTGCGCCGGCGCCTTTGCGTCGCGCGGTAGCGCCGATTCTCCGCGCTTTGTTCGCGCGGCACAGCAGTTCGGACGCCACCCGCAAAGCGATGGACGCGTGGTTGCTCCCCGACGCGCTCCCGCACCCCTATTTCTTCACGCGCACACTGTTTCCGCCTTCCGATTTGCCGCGACTGACCGAACCGCGCTTTCGCCCGAGCACCGTGAGCGCAGATGGTATAACCCTGGAACCCACCTGGTTGGGCTGGCTAGAGCGCGCGGCCGACGCTGCGCGCCAACTGGAGCCGGTCGGCGGCGTGTCGTGGCTGGAGATGCGCTCGTACATGGCCAGCACGCTTTTGCGAGATACCGATTCCGTGAGCATGGCGCAATCGCTCGAGGTACGCGTCCCGTTGCTGGATACGCCCCTGGTGGAATTTATGGGATCGCTGCCCGATGGAGCGCGGCAGCGGACCGGAACGCAGAAGGCCCTGCTCGTACAAGCGTTGTCGGATGTCTTGCCGCCGGAAATCCTCGCGCAGCGAAAGCGCACCTTCACCCTGCCGTGGGAGGACTGGTTGCGAGGACCGCTGCGCGCGCGGCTGGAACGCAGCTTCGCGGATCCGGCGCCGGCATTCGCTGCGCACATGCATGCGGAGGGCGTGCGCCGCGTGTGGAGCGCCTTCCTAGCGGAAAAAACATCCTGGTCGCGGCCATGGTCGCTCTACGTTCTGAATGAATGGTGCCGGCGACAGTTGTAGAACTTTCAGAAGGTCAGAAAGGTGAAATGACGGACGGCCGAAGCGCGGCGCTTCACGCGCGCAGATCATGATGCGGTACACTCGATTTACCGAATGAATATCCTCGGGATCAACGCATACCACGGCAACGCATCGGCGGCAATCGTCTGTGATGGACGGCTTGTCGCGGCCGTGGAGGAAGAACGCTTCAACCGCGTAAAGTATGCAGCGGGATTTCCCGCGCTGGCGATCCGCTATTGCTTAAAAGCGGCGGGGCTGAAGCTGCACGAAATCGATCATGTTGCCGTTCCGCGGAATCCCTATGCGCGAATGGCCACGAAATTGTTCTTCGCGCTGCGGATGCCCTCGTTTGCCAGAGATCGCGCCAGGATTCTGGTGAAATTTACTGGAATTCCGGAGGCACTCGCGGCCGCGTTTGACACGGATCCCGCGAACGTGAAGGCCAAGTTCCATCGCGTTGAGCATCATCAAGCTCACCTTGCGAGCGCGTTCTTCGTGTCCCCATTCGAACGCGCGGCGCTGCTATCCGCCGACGGCTTGGGTGACTTCGCCAGCACGATGTGGGGTACGGCAGCCGGCAACCGCATGAAGATCGCGGATGCCATCGCGTTTCCGCACTCACTCGGACTCTACTACAGCGGGGTCACTCAGTATCTGGGCTTCCCGAAATTTGGCGACGAATACAAGGTGATGGGACTTGCTGCTTACGGCGAGCCGGAATATCTGGACTCCTTTCGCGACATCCTGCGCTTTAATGCGCATGGGGCTGATCGCGGTTTTCGTCTAGGCCTCGAGTACTTTACTCACCACCGCACTGGCCCGGAAATGAGTTGGGCGGATGCCGGGAAAACTCCAGTCATGGGGAAACTGTTCTCCGAAGAAATGCCGCGGCGGCTGGGTCCCGCCCGGGATCCGCAGGAGTTGGTGGAACAACGGCACAAGAATCTCGCTTCATCCCTGCAAGCGCGGCTGGAAGAAGTCTATCTGGGCATGCTGAAAAAGTTGGCCGAGCGCACCGGATTGAAAGCCGTGTGCTTGGCAGGCGGCGTGGCGTTCAATTGCGTAGCGAACGGTAAAATTTTCGACAACACCCCGTTCGAACAAGTTTTCGTGCAGCCGGCAGCGGGCGACGCCGGCCTCGCGATCGGAGCGGCCTTCTTTGTGTGGCATCAAAAGCTCGGAAAGCCACGTTCGTTCGTGATGGAGCATTCCTATTGGGGGCCGGAGTTTTCGCAAGAGGACATTCGGTCAGCCGTTGAAGCAAGTGGCGTTTCCCGCGAGGGGTACGGCGTTGAGGAACTCCATGAAGAAGTATTGAACAAGCGCACCGCCGGGATGGTCATGGACGGCAAAATTCTGGGCTGGTTCCAAGGCCGCGCCGAATGGGGCCCTCGGGCGCTTGGCAATCGAAGTATCGTGGCCGATCCTCGGCGGCCCGACATGAAAGAAATTTTGAACCGGCGGATCAAGCATCGGGAAAGCTTTCGCCCGTTCGCGCCGTCAATCCTGGCGGACGCCACATGCGACTGGTTCGAGAAGTCTTACCCGTCTCCCTTTATGACCATGGCCTACGTGGTTCGCCCCAACAAGCGCGAGCAGATTCCTGCGCCGACTCACGTGGACGGCACCGGTCGATTGCAGACCGTGACGCGCGACGCCAACCCGCGCTACTGGCGGCTTATCAAAGCCTTTGAACAAGCCACGGGCGTGCCCATGGTGCTGAACACTTCTTTCAACGACAACGAGCCCATCGTTTGCAAGCCGGAAGAAGCGCTGGACTGCTTTCTGCGCACCCAGATTGACGCGCTGGTGCTGGGCGATTTTCTGATCACAAAAACATGACCGGCGCGGGTCACGGCGCGATCCGATGAGAGTCCTGGTGCTGAACCTCTATTACCCGCCCGATAGGTCGGCGACGGCGAAAATGGCCGCGGCCTTCGTCGAACCGCTGGCCGCGAAACACGATGTAACCCTGATTTGCGGACGCCCCTCCTACGACCCGGCCGAGCGACGCGCTTGGCGGCTGTGGCAGACGGAACGATTGGGCGCGGTCACCGTCGTCCGCGTAGGCTCCACGGACTATCCCCGAACGCAAATGGCCCAGCGTGTTTTGAATTATTTGAGTTACGTGGCGCTGAGCATTCCGCGAGCACTGGTCGTGCCATGCGATGTGGTGCTGGCCATGACCGATCCCCCATTCGAAGGGATCGTCGGCGCCTTGGTGGCGATGCTGAAACGCAAACCATTCGTCTACAACATTCGCGACCTGTATCCAGACATGGCGCTGGGCGGATCCATTGTGAAGCCCGGTTTTTTGACTCGTATCTGGGAGAAGTTGCACCGGTGGGCTTTACGGCGTGCCGCGCGAGTGATGGTGCTCGGCGAAGACATGAAAGTTCGCATCGCCGCGAAGGGTGCGGATGCGGGACGTATTGCGATTGTGCGCGACGGTGCTGCGATCGCTCCCGGCACTGCGGCGTCGCCCCAGCTCGACCTCCAAGTGATCAGCGCGATTCGTGCGGAATTCCGCTTCGTCTTGCTGCATGCGGGCAATTTGGGATTTTACGGGGCGTGGGAGACGTTGCTCGCGGCAGCCCGTGAACTCGAAACTGACGGCGTGGGTCTCGTGTTCGTCGGCGATGGAGCCCAGCGCGCCCGCCTGGAAGCAGCGGCCACCGGCTCAGCGAATGTGCGCTTTCTTCCTTTTTTTCCTTCGAACAAGATCGCCTCGGTGCTGGCTGCAGGAGACGCCTGTGTGATCACCATCAAGCGAGGCCTGGAAGGCGTCGTCGTGCCCAGCAAGTTGTACGGGATTCTTGCAGCCGGAAAACCAGTCGTGGCCGTAGCTCCAAAGCAAACCGATGCAGCCAGTTTGGCAGCACGCGACGGCTTCGGAGTTGCTGCCGACCCGGACAACCCCGCGGAGTTGGTGGCTATGGTGCGTGCACTGCTGGTCGACCCGGCGCGACTCGCATCGATGGGAGCTGCCGCGCGAATTGCGGCAACCCAATTTGCCCGCGCGAATGAATGCCTCAAATTCATCCAGGTCCTCGAGCAAGCGCACCATTCGCCACGTGCATAGAAGTACTTTGGGCCGGCCAGCGTGTGCCGGTTCGGAGTCGCCGGGGCTTCTCCTGCTAACCGCCGGGCAAATTTCCGCGAGCAACTTTTCTCCGCCGCGGCGTGTCTAACGCGCAGGCACGTTTACCATAACGCGCGGCCCTTTCAATTTTTCTGGCAGCAGAAGTTTGAACAAGGTATGGTGTTGAGGTTGTGTGGGGCAACCTCTGTTTACTTCAGAGTTACCAAGAGAGCTTTGGACCCGGATCCCCAATCCGGCGCACTCTGTGAGAAACCGGCTACCGCAGCCTTGCCCTGAGCCGGATGATCACAATCCTATCGAGGTTTCATGCCTGCAGGCGTGCTGGCCTTTGTCATCGCTCTTTTCGCATCACTGATGCTTACCGTGCCGGTCCGCGCGCTTGCGCTGCGTGTCGGCATGGTCGACCTTCCCGGACCGCGCAAGGTTCATGTCCAACCCATCCCGCTGCTGGGCGGCCTGGCCATGTATGGAGGCGTGATGCTCGCCGTTCTGTTTGCCTTCGACGGCGCGGCGCGCGCGCAAAGCGCCGGAATCGTTACGGGAGCGACGCTGGTCGCAGCGGTCGGTTTTCTGGATGACCGCGGATGGTTGCATCATCAGGTCAAGCTCTTCCTCGCCATGCCCATCGCAGCCGGCGTCCTGCTGGCCAGCGGTGTTCACGCGCAAGTGTTCGAACTTATCTTGCAAGGCCACATCGGCTATTTATTGGACGCGGCACTCACCGTGTTCTGGGTCGTGGGCATCACCGCATCATTCAGCATTCTGGACCACATGGATGGCTTGTGCGCCGGAATCGCGGCGATGGCTTCGATTTTCTTCGCGATGCTCGCCTATGTGAACGGCCAGACGCTGGTCACAACCCTGGCAGCAGCGGTGTTCGGCGGCGCCGCCGGTTTCCTTCGATGGAATTTCAAGCCTGCGAAAATCTTCATGGGCGATGGCGGCGCTATGTTTCTCGGCTTCCTCATGGCCACGCTTGGTCTCAAGCTGCGGCTCGTACACGCAAACCATCTCTCCGGGTGGCTGGCCCCGCTATTGATTTTGGGCGTAACCATTTTCGATACCACGCTGGTATCCGTTTCCCGATCGCGTCGCGGCTTGCTGCCGTTCACGACACCTGGCAAAGACCACACCGCTCATCGCTTAAGCAATCTGGGATGGGGGCACCGCGGCGCGGTACTCGCCCTCTATTCTCTGGGCGCAATCAGCGGCGGCGCAGCCATTCTTGTGGCTTATTTGCCGCCGCGCAGCGCCTCGATTGCCGCAGTGGTCGCCGCTGCTCTGGTGCTGCTGGGCGTAGCATTACTCGAGCGCGCCCCCTACGAACGGCAAATTCACAAATCTGCCGCGCCGCTCCAACAAGCGACTCTCTCGAGATAACTTCACTTTCAATTGTCTCGTCCCTTCAGAAGTTTGCTGCCCCTTTTGGATTCGTTATACTTGAACAGCTAAAGTCCCTAGCATCGACGAATGCACCCGAATGGGCAGGTCGTCGGACAGTCCTTTAGAATTCGTAACTGGCAGTTACTGAGTCCATCGCTCTCGGGCGAGCCAGGGCCAGCGGAGAACGTGCCACAAAAGCAAGCAGAATCCCGGTCTGACCGGGACCAAGACGAAATCGTCGTCGTCGGCGGCTCGGCCGCCGGCCTTTACACCGCAGCGACTCTCGCACGCGGCGGGCGCCGTGTTCGTGTCCTCGAATCGAAACCCGGTTTCGAGCCCGACCCGCGCACGCTCATCGTCACCAACCACTTCCGCAATCAACTCGGGGCCTCGGCAAGTGCAAGCATCTTGAACGAAATTCGGCGCTTCGAACTTTTCACCGATGGACGTTCCGCGCAGATCGCGCTGTCCCAACCCGACCTGATCATCGAGCGTGCCAAATTGATTCCGGCTCTCGCGAGGGAAGCGCAAGAGGCTGGCGCGCAAGTCTCATTCCAGTCGCGTTTTCTCGGCTTGTCGCCAAATTCGCGCGGCCTGCACCTTGAAGTCGAGTCCTCGGGACGCCGCGAAGAGTTGCACGCCGCCAGCGTTGTGGGCGCCGACGGTGCCACCAGCCGCGTGGCTCGCACCGCAGGTTGGCCGCCCATCGAAACCGTGCCTCTCGTGCAAGCCATTGTGCGCTTGCCCAAAGATTGCCCACCGGACACCACCCGTGTTTGGTTCGTTCCCGACGACACGCCATATTTCTACTGGCTCATCCCCGAATCACCACAGCGCGCCGCGTTGGGCATCATCGGTGAAGGCCACGACACCGCCAAACGTCTGGCGCGTTTTCTCGAAAAAAAACACATGGAGCCGATGGAATGGCAGGGCGCCCAGATTCCGGTCTATCGCCGCTGGGTTCCGGTGAAGCGCCGCGTCGGCAATGGCGAGGTTTACCTGGTCGGCGACGCGGCTGCGCAAGTGAAAGTCACCACGGTCGGCGGCATCGTGACCGGTTTTCGCGGTGCGCTTGGCGTGGCGCAAGCCATCCTGCGCAACGGACGCAGCCGCGAATTGCGGACGCTCCGCCGAGAGCTCGATACGCATTGGCTGATCCGCCGTACCATGCACCATTTCCAGCAGAAGGATTACTCACATCTCGTCGATCTGCTGAATCTGTCCATCCGGGACACTCTCAGCGAGATCACCCGCGACGAATCGGCGCGCCTGTTATGGAACGTTCTTCGCCGGCAGCCCCGCCTGGCCTTGCTGGGCCTGCGAGGATTGCTCCTGGGACGAAACGCGGCATCTCGCCCGGCGTCCTCCTGACGTTGTAGTCCGCGCTTTCCTGCAGTCGCTAATTCCGTCACAATAGCTATTCCGGATCGCACGCAGACATCCGGGATCTGTCCCCAGATGAATTTCTAGGAGAAACGCCTTGAATCTCGCGGTAATTGGTTGTGGCTATGTTGGCCTGGTGACCGGAGCGTGTCTCGCCGAAGCCGGACACGATGTTATCTGCACCGATGTCGACGCCGAGCGCATTGCGCACCTGCAATCCGGCAACGTGCCCATCTACGAGCATCACCTCGACCAGGTTCTCGAATCCGCTCGCAAGTCCGGAAAAATCTCCTACACGTCCGACGCGGGTGAAGCGATTCGCGCCAGCGACGCCATCTTCATTTGCGTTGGCACGCCCCCGAAAGAAAATGGTGACGCGGATCTTTCGGCCATCGACAACGTGGCCCGCCAGATCGCCACCGAAGCGCGTTCTCCGAAACTGGTCATCGAGAAAAGCACCGTTCCCGCTCGCACCGGTCTGGAGTTGCGCCGGGCGCTGAACGCGTATTCGCGCAATAGCGGCATGACCTTCCGGGTGGTCTCCAACCCGGAGTTCCTTCGGGAAGGCACCGCTGTCGGGGATTTCCTGCATCCCGACCGCATTGTGGTGGGCGTGGAAGACGAATCCGCCGCCGCTCAGATGCGCGAGATTTACCGCCCGATTCTGGAGCGCAAGTTCCGCTGCCCGGTCCACGAAGGCTCGTGTCCCGCGGTTGCCTCCGCCCCGCTCCTGGTCACCACCATCAATAGCGCGGAACTGATCAAGCACGCCTCCAACTCGTTCCTGGCCCTGAAAATCAGCTATGCCAACGTCATCGCCGACCTCTGCGAAAAAATTGGCGCGGATGTCGAGGAAGTGACCCACGCCATGGGACTCGACCCCCGGATCGGCGGACAATTCCTTCGCGCCGGACTGGGCTTCGGCGGCTTTTGCTTCCCGAAAGATCTGCAAGCCTTCGTGCATCTTGCCGGAACCGTGGGCGTCGATTTCGAGATTCTCAAAGCGGCCGAGCGCGTCAACAAGCAGCGCATCGACCGCTTCCTTGAAAAAGTCCACCAGGCTTTATGGGTCGTGAAGGGCAAACGCGTGGCAATTTTGGGGCTGGCTTTCAAAGCCAACACCGACGACGTCCGCTTCTCCCCTGCGCTGGAAGTTGCCAGGCGTATGCTCGCCGAGGGCGCGGATGTTCACGCCAGCGACCCCGAAGCCATTTCGCGAGCCGCAGCCATCCTGCCGCAAGTAACCTATCACCACGACCCCTACGACGCTTTGCGCGACGCCGAAGCCCTCCTGATTTGCACCGAGTGGGAGGAATATCGCCTGCTCGATTGGGAGCGCGCAGGCAAGCTCATGGCGCGCCGGCTCGTCATTGACGGCCGCAATCTGTGCTCCTCCGCGCGCCTGCGAGAACTCGACTTCGAGTATTTCTCATTCGGCCGGGAACTAGTTCGCAGCGGCCGCATGGAAGTCGGCCGCTAACGTCAGCCCGGCGGCGCTACGCCCGCGAATCGCCGTTACACACCGACCGGTGGGTTCTTCGCGAATTGCTCCTTGAAGTGAGCCATGGTCACCTGCAATCCCTCGTTCAACCCCACCTTCGGCTCCCAGCCGAGAATTCTTTTCGCCTTCGTGATGTCCGGGCAGCGCTGTTTCGGGTCGTCTTGCGGCAACGCCTCGAAAATGATCGGCGGCGGATTTTCGAAGTGTTCCCGAATTTTCTCCGCAAACTGCAGAATCGTGATCTCCTGGGGATTTCCGATGTTCGTCGGCAGGTGCTCGCCCGAGAGCATCAACCGGTAAATCCCCTCAATCAAATCGGAGACATAGCAAAAACTCCGCGTCTGGTCCCCTTTGCCGTACACCGTGATCGGCTTACCGGTCAGCGCTTGATGCACAAAGTTCGGCAGCGCGCGTCCGTCGTTGAGCCGCATGCGCGGCCCGTAGGTATTGAAGATGCGTACGATGCGCGTGTCTACGTTGTAGTAGCGGTAATAGGCCATGGTCATGGCTTCGGCAAACCGTTTCGCTTCGTCGTAAACCGCCCGCGGCCCGATGGAATTTACGTGTCCCCAATATTCCTCGGGTTGCGGCGAAACTTCAGGGTCCCCGTAGCACTCGCTGGTGGACGCCAGGAAAAACTTCGCTTTCTTCGCCCGGGCCAGCCCCAGCGCATTCTGCGTTCCCACCGAGCCCACCCGCATCGTTTCGATCGGGAATTTCAGATAGTCGAAGGGGCTTGCCGGTGAGGCGAAATGCAAAACGTAATCGAGCGGTCCCGCCACTTCAATGCGCTCGCAAACGTCCGTGCGTTCGACCCGAAAGCGCGGGTTCCTCGCCAGGTGGCTGACGTTCGACTCACCGCTGGTAATCAGGTTGTCGAGCGCTACGACTTCCCAACCTTCTGCAATTAGCCGGTCGCAAAGATGCGATCCGAGAAAGCCTGTCCCACCCGTGATCACCGCACGCATGAATCCCCCTGACGTTTTCGTGTCGCTGGGTAGTCCTTGCCGTTATAAGTTTATCCCGCGTGGACGCAGGTTTCCTGTCCCAAATGACGGAAGGTTTCTTCTTCACCGCCAAGCGCTACACGGTAGCCGCCCTGGTTTACCCTGAGCTACGAAGGGTCACTAGGGCGGGGTTTAGACATCGCTTTTCGAGCCCCACAACGTGCCGGCACCTATGCCCGCACTCTGAATGGCACCAACTGAGATTTTACCGGCCCCTAGAAAAACCAAAACCGCTTCCGCTTCTGCCCCGGCTTTCTGTCCGGAGCAACTTCGGGCACGTGAGGCAACTCCCGCCCTTCGAACGCCGCCATGGGATTGTCGAAAAACAGCGCCCGTGCTTTTAAATCGCCAAATTGTTCCCGGACGACCTCATACGCGGGCTGCAACCGCAGCGGCCGGCCCCGCGTATTGTGCGCATCGCTGGCCACGAAATGCACCAGGCCCAATCCGATCCAACGCAATGCGTCTGCCTTCGCTCTCGGCCCAAAGGTCCCGGTCAACGACCCGCCGGTCACTTGCACAAAGCAGCCCAGCCGCACCCAGGAAGCCAGCAAGTTTGTCTGCGCTTGAATGATCCCGTTGCGCTCCGGGTGCGTAATGATCGGGTGCAGTCCCATCAACTGCATGTCGTGCAGTGCGTGGCTGGTCGTTGGAGGAATGGAATATTCGCTGAATTCCACCAACAGATAGTTGCGCTGGTTGATGCAGAACCTCGCCGGATCCTTGCGCAGCGCTTCCAGATTCTCGAGGTTGAGGTGGAAGTCGCAACCCGTCGCCAGCACCAACCGGTCACCCACCAGTCTCTGCAACTGGCCGTGCAGCGCCCGCACTCGCTCGTAGTCGAACCTGAATTCTGCGCTCGAATGTGGCGTCGCAACCACGTGGGTGACGCCATCCGAAATCGCCGATTGCGCCATTGCCAGGGATTCTTTTACATCGGCCGCCCCATCATCCAACCCCGGCAAAATGTGGCAATGCACGTCAACCATATTCTCCTACTTTAACCCATCTGCCTGGCACTGTCCCTCCGGTACCTCAATCTTCACCGCGCGACCGCAGCCGAGTCACAGAGCTGAAGAATCAATGATTTACAAGCTAGTCCGTTCGTAAGCGGGAAGTTGCGGTTTTTACTCGCTGCGAACGTGGAAACTATTCACTCCGCGTTTGTTGCGCCCCCTCGCAACCCTGCTATATTAAATTTGTTTGTGTCTCACCGGCCCTTTGGCCTGGCGGCATCCCCAAAAATATTCTAGGAGCTCGACGCGACTCATGGCAATCGATCGAAAACCCGAGTTTTTCAAAGGCACGCAACTTAAAGTCGCCATCATTGGCTGCGGATACGTCGGCCTCCCCCTCGGACTGCGCTTCGCCGAAGCGGGCCACAAGGTCACCGGATTTGACACCGACCCGAAAAAGGTGTCGATGCTCAACGCGGGCAAGTCTTATATCGAGCACATCCCACAGACCAAAATCCAGCAGTTCGTCAACAGCAAGCACTTCGGCGCTACCACTGATTTCGCAAAGTTGAAGGAAGTCGATGCCATCATCATCTGCGTCCCCACCCCGCTCGATGAACGACGCGAACCCGACTTGAGCTACGTGGAAAACACCGCCATCGCCATCTACCCGCATTTGCAAAAGGGCCAGCTGGTCGTCCTTGAATCCACCACGTACCCTGGCACCACCGAGGAACTGGTCTTGCCCATCCTTGAAAAGAGCGGTCTCAAATGCCCGATTGTGAGCGGCCCCGATGCCGAAAATGTGCTGGGCGATTTCTTTCTGGCGTTTTCTCCCGAGCGAGAAGATCCAGGTAACAAGCAGTTCGGTCTGGCACAGATTCCCAAAGTCGTTGGCGGCGTGAATCCGGCCAGCGGCCGCGCCGCTTGTGCGATCTACACACCGATCGTTTCCAAAGTCGTGCCCGTCAGCTCGACCCGCGCCGCGGAAATGGCCAAGCTGCTCGAAAACATCTTTCGCTGCGTCAACATCGCTCTGGTCAACGAACTGAAAATGCTAAGCCTGCGCATGGGTGTGGACATCTGGGAAGTCATCGATGCCGCCGCCACCAAGCCCTTCGGCTTCATGCCCTTCTACCCCGGCCCGGGTCTCGGCGGCCATTGCATTCCCGTCGATCCGTTTTACTTGTCCTGGAAGGCCCGCGAATACGATTTCGCCACGCGCTTCATCGAGCTCGCCGGAGAAGTCAACACGGCGATGCCGTATCACGTCGTGGAAGCCGTAGCCACCGCCCTCAACGAGCGCAAGAAGAGCATCAAGGGCTCGAAAATCCTGATCCTGGGGGTCGCCTACAAGAAAGACGTCGACGATTTGCGTGAATCGCCCACGCTCAAGATCATGCAGCTCCTCCAGCAGCGCGGTGCGGAGCTCGATTACAACGATCCCTATTTTCCCCAGCTTCACAAAATGCGCCACTACAACTACGAAAATATGAAGTCGGTGCCCCTGAACCCTCAGTCGCTTGCCAGCTACGACGGAGTAATCATTGCCACCGATCATTCCAGTTACGACTACGCCGCCATCGTCGATGCCGCCAAGCTCGTAGTCGACACCCGCAACGCCACTCGTCGCGTGATGCGCCATCGCGAAAAAATCGTTCTCTGCTAGCGATTCTAGGAGTCGGCCAGTCCCGGCCTGGCAGTCATCTGCGGGTGGCATTGCTGCACCCAGTTCAGCAACCAGTGCAAATGGAGTCCGGTCCGGCGCAGCCTTGGCAACCCACTATCGTTTGCGGCCACGCGGCGCCGCATGCCCACGATTGTGGTATCGTCACCGGCACTGACCCGATCATGTCTATCCAAGAAATTCGCCGCCAACTCGAACAAAGCGCCCGCGTAAAACAATCCTTCTCCGATCCGTTGGTTCAACGAATTGCCCTTTTCGCGGAAAAATCTACCGCCGCGCTGCGCGCAGGCGGCAAACTAGTCTTCTTCGGTAACGGCGGAAGCGCCGCCGACGCCCTGCACCTGGCCGCCGAACTGGTAGTCAGGCTGCGCGACGAGCGCCCCGGTCTGGCCGCCCTCGCTTTGACAACCAATCCTTCGGTGCTCACAGCCGCCGGCAACGACTACGGCTTCGAGCGAATCTTCTCCCGCCAGATCGAATCTCTGGTCGCCCCAACCGACATCGTAATCGCCCTCTCCACCAGCGGCCAAAGCACGAATATCCTCCGCGGCGCAGAAGCCGCTCGCGCGCGCGGCGCCTACATCGTCGCGTTCACCGGCGAAACCGGCGGCTCGCTCGCCTCCCAAGTCGACCTTCTCCTCAACGTACCCTCCACTGACCCCCAGCGCATCCAGGAAGCCCACATTACCATCGGCCACATCGCCTGCTCCCTGATCGAGCAATCCGCCCTCAGAGGTCCCGCTTCAGAATCAACACATACGAAAAAAAAGGGGAAGGGGGGTGGGGTTACCTTCTAATGACTCCCTTTGAGCGCGACCCGGGCAGTCGCGAATGGCATCTCGGCTTCCAGTAGCACCGGCGTCCGCGCTTCGTTGCTTGCAAAATAGACGAAAAAGTGAGCGTCCTTCATCTCCGCTCCGTCATCGAAGACTCGGATCTCGACCTTGTCCGTAGCGTAGGTTCCCGCCGGCACCGTGACACTCTGCGACGCCCCGGCCAGGGACGCTTGCACGTCGTATAGTTTATGCCCGTCATAGACCGGCCCGCGAACCTCGTGCGTCTTCGACCAATCCACGTGCCGTAGAAACTGCATCATCCCCAATGGATCGCGGGTTCCCGGCAGTACCCGAGTTTGGCTGGCATGGGCCGCAGCCGGTTCCTTACCGGTTGTGGTCATGCGCTGAACGGAATCGACTTTCTGCCCGCGTTCGCTGAGGTGCATCTCGTACTGCAGGCTCGCCAGCGTTCCCGCGTCGCTGTACGAATCGAACTGGTCGTCGAGCTCGAACACCATGCGCAACGGGCTTTGCGTATGCGCAAACGCCTGCAAGTGCCAGGCGTTCTTCCCAATGAAGCTCCGTCGCTCCCCCACTTGCAGCCGCAGCGTCGCGACATTGCTGACCTTCGCCACATCCGCCGTGTAATCCAGAATCTCCCCGCTTCGCAACGGCATGCCGCGGTCCGGGTCGGCCGCAGCAGCTTTCTCGAGCTCAGCCGGTCCGGCGGCCCGAGGCATCGCGACCGTGCTGGGCTCCGGCGCAGGAGCTCTGCTGACCGGGGGCTCTACGGGCGAGTGCACCTCCGGCGCAGACGCCAGCGCAGGTTGTGGCCGCGCCGCCCGCTCCTGGAGCCAATAGTAAGCACTCCCGGCGAGAAGCACCGCCGCGACGACGCCGATTGCACCTTTTGCCAAGCTCATAATCCTTATGCGACTCGTTTCCGAAACAAACCGCTGCCTCCGAGCCTTCCATCGTACAATACGATTTCGCGCCCGTCCGGCCGAGGCCAAGTTGGCCCGGCAAGCATCTGATTGGAGCGTATCAAAACGCGGACCGCTCGTCTTTCCTGGCCGCCCGCGTCATTGTGGGCCGCTGAAGCGGCCACACTCGTATCGGTCGCATTTTGCGGCCGCACTTTTGGGAGGATTTTTCGCATGCGTTACGTCGTGACAGGCGGCGCCGGTTTCATCGGCTCGAATACCGTGGACGAGCTCGTGAAACGTGGCCACAGCGTGGTGGTTCTTGACGATCTTTCGGCGGGCAAAGAAGAGAATTTGGCCGAAGTCCGCAACAAGATCACCTTCATCAAGGGAAGCATCACCGATATTGAAACGGTTCGCAAGGCGATGCACGAAGCCGAGTACGTCCTGCATTTGGCCGCGCGCACCTCCGTGCCGCGTTCGGTCAAGGATCCCATCGAGTCGAATCGCATCAACATCGACGGCACGCTCAATGTGCTGGTGGCAGCGCGCGACGCGAAAGTGAAGCGTATCGTTTTTGCCGCGTCTTCCTCTGCCTATGGCGAAACGCCCACGCTTCCCAAAGTAGAAACCATGCAGCCGGCGCCGATCTCTCCCTACGGCGTCACGAAATTCGTCGGCGAGCTTTACCTCCAAACCTTCGGCCGCTGTTATGGCTTGGAAAACGTCTCCCTGCGCTACTTCAACGTGTTCGGTCCGCGCCAGGATCCCAGCTCGCCGTACTCCGGCGTGCTCGCTAAGTACTGCAATGCTGCGTTAGAGGAGACGCAACCCGTGATCTTCGGCGACGGCGAACAGACCCGCGATTTCACCTACGTGGAAAATGCCGTGCAGGCCAACTTGCTCGCGTTTGAAGCCCCCAACGTTTCCGGCAGGGTCTTCAACGTAGGCGTTGGTGGCCGCGTCCCCCTGAACCAAGTCGTAGCGTTGCTCTCGAAAATCTCCGGCCACCGCATGGAAGCAAAGCACGATCCTCCGCGCGACGGTGACATTCGGGATTCCCAGGCAGACATCACGCAAGCCCGCAATTTCCTCGGCTACGACCCCCAAGTCGATTTCGAGGAAGGCCTCCGCCGCACCTTCGAGTGGTACAAGACCACCCAGCAAGCAAAAGCTGCGGCACAGGCAACCACCCCGGCGGCCACACCTACAAAATAACCGGACGCTGAGCCATTATCGTGGCCTTGCGCACAACCGTTCGCGGGAAGCAGAACAGAGCCGAGTCCAGGAAATGCAGCAACCGTGCTCACCGCTTCTCCCGCGTTCGAGGGAAGCACAACCTTTTTGGTTCGGCGCAATCGGCGTGCAACCATGGGCGACATCTCTCGCATCGGTAGGAGCAAGCGATGCGCGCCTTGCTTCAAGATCTCCGCTATTCCCTGCGGCAACTCATCAAGAGTCCAGGATTCACGCTGACGGCTGTGATTTCCCTGGCCCTCGGCATTGGAGCGAGCACCGCGGTCTTCAGCGTCATCTACGCCGCGCTGCTGAACCCGTACCCTTACCCCACAGCCGGCCGCATCGTGCGGCTGGAGGTAACGAGCAAAGGCGACTCGAATTGGGCCAGTCCGAATGGTCCGCAGATTCAGCAACTGCGGCAGCTCCCTGTCATCGAAACTGTCCTGGCCATGGACTACTACCCCATGGTTTTGACCGGTCACGACCTTCCGGAGAACGTCAACGGGATCGGTCTGGTCTCAAGCGGCTTCCACTACCTGGGTGTGCCTCCGCTGTTAGGGCGCGGACTGTTGCCTTCGGACGCGATCGATGGGCAAGATCCACAGACCGTGGTCGTGCTCTCCTACAAGTTTTGGCGGAAGCAATTCTTCGCGAACCCGGACGTCGTGGGACGCACGCTGCAACTCGACCGGAAAATCTACCAGATCGTCGGTGTCGCGGCTCCACGATTCACCTGGTACAGCGCCGATGTCTACGTCCCGCTGAAGCTGACGCAGGATCCCGGGCCAACGTATGTCGTCGATCTCCTTTTGAAACCTGGTGTGACTCACGCAGCCGCGGACGCCGCTTTGCAGCCTCTGCTCGAACAGTTTGCTAAGGACATGCCGAAGCATTTTCCCGAGCACTTCCAGGTGAGAGTGAAAGGCCTGAACGAGTGGGTTATCAAGCGCATCGGTGGAACCCTGTATCTGATGTTCGGCGCGGTCATGCTGCTGCTGGCGATTGGGTGTGGGAACGTTTCGATTCTGCTACTGGCGCGGGGCACTGCGCGGCAACACGAATTGGCTGTGCGGGCCGCCGTAGGCGCCGCGCGCGGCCGCATCATGGGTCAGCTGCTTACCGAATCGCTGCTGCTGGCCACGGTTGGCGCGGTGCTCGGCGTTCTGACATCGTACGGAATCCTGGCGGGCCTTCGTTTGCTGCTCCCCCCGTACGCCTTCGCGCCCGAAGTCGTGATCCGCATCAATCTTTCGGTGCTCTTGTTCAGCGTGGCGGTAGCGTTGGGAACGGGCGTGCTCTTCGGATTGTGGCCGGCGTTGCAGCTCTCGCGGACGCAAATCGGCCAGATCATGCAGTCGAGCGCGCGTCGCGTGGCCGGCAGCGTTCAGGGACGCAGAACACACAACGTACTCATCGCCGGGCAGATCGCATTGACGCTGCTGCTCCTGGCCGGCGCCGGCTCCGCCATGAAAAGCTTTGCCCGCATGCTGCACCGGCCGCTAGGCTACGACCCGCACAACGTGATGTCCGTGGGAATCCCGCTGCATGACAACTCCTACGCGATGTGGGCCGCACGCGCGGCCTATTTTGAGCAGCTCCGCGCGAAGCTCGCGGAGCTGCCCGGCGTAACCATCACCGCGATTTCCAGCTTCGCCAACCCGCCGCGGAGCGGGTCGAACCAACGCTTTGAGATTCTGGGAAGACCCGCTGACGAGCAGCAGATGGGATATATCCATCAGGTCAGCCCGGAATATTTTTCAGCGTTGCATATTCCATTGCTGCAAGGACGCGTCTGGAATTCCACGGAGAATCACAACGGCGCTCCTGTTGCGGTCATCAACCGGTCCCTGGCGCAGCGCTATTTCCCGAAGGGTGACGCCATCGGACACTCCGTAAAGTTACCGGTCATTGAGGACCACCCGCCCGAGATCTTGGCGGCGCCAAACATAGCCGACTCGTGGTTGCCGATCGTGGGCATCGTCGACGATTTCCTCGACGACGGCCTGCGCAACCCGGTCCAGCCAGCGGTCTTTGTGCCGTACACGCTCAGCATGTATGCGGGAACTCAGATTCTGGTGAGAACAGAAGTGCCGCCACTCACCTTGGTGCACGCGGTGAGGACGCAGTTGGCCGCCGTGAACCCCGACCAACAAACCTGGGGTGAAGTCGAAGACCTGGACTCCTGGATCTCCAACGGGCCGGAGTGGCAGCAAGAACACCTGGCGGCGTGGATCTTTGGCATCTTCGCGTGGCTGGCTCTGGCTCTGGCCGCAGTCGGGCTTTACAGCGTGGTTGCCTACACGGTAGCGCAGAGAACCAACGAGTTTGGGATTCGCATGGCGCTCGGCGCGCAACGCGCGCATCTGCTTCGCATCGTATTTGCGTCGACGCTCTCCAGTGTGGGAGGGGGAATGGTCGCGGGCGTGGCGCTTTCCGTGGCCCTGAGCACAATTCTTGCGAAATGGGCGGAAGGCAGCGTGCGCGATCCGATCATTCTCCTCGCGGGGATTCTGCTGCTGGGCTTGGTTGCAGCAATTGCCTGCGCTATTCCCGCACGCCACGCTTCCCACGTCGATCCTATGACGGCACTACGCTGCGACTAGTGCAGAATCACGACCATGCCGCAAATGATGCGGCATCACGGCGTAACGGTCTTGCCGTAGCTGAGCGGGTCGCCGGATTTTGGCGTGTCGTAGTTCCAGAACCAAAGCGGTTCGAGCTTCTTCTGCTCGGGCCAAAGCTGGTTCAAGGTATCCCCCTCGAACAGTTCGCCGTTCTTCATCACCCAGTGAATGGTGTTGGTATTGTGAATGTCGTCCAGCGGATTCTTGTCCAGGATCACCAGGTCGGCCAGCTTTCCCGGCTGGATCGAGCCTAGATCGTCGGGTCGCCCGATTATTTTCGAGCCGTTCACCGTCGCACAGCGCAGCACTTCGAGCGGGCTCATTCCGCCGCTCGCCAGCATCCACATTTCCCAGTGGTAGCCCAGGCCCTGCAACTGGCCGTGGCTGCCGACGCCGACCAGGCCGCCGGCGTGCTCGAGCTTCGCGACCTGCGCAGAAAGCTTCGGGAACGCGTATTCGTCTTTACGGAACCATTGTGCGCGCCGCTTGGTTTTCTCGTCGATGAGGCGGTGCGGGGTGAAATGGTTGAGCTTGGCGTTGTCGTGAACTTCGCTGTATTCGTACCAGTAGTTCTCGCCGAATGGTCCTCCGTAATTAACGATCAGCGTCGGAGTGGACGCAATGCCCGATTGCGCGAAAACTTGCAGCACATCTTTGTAGAGCGGCGTGATCGGCAGCGTGTGTTCGTTGCCGTGGAAACCGTCGATCACGTGCGTCAGATCGAGTTTTAGATCCAGGCCGCCTTCGGTGGTCGGCATCATGCCAAGCTCCTTCGACGCTTGCACCATGAACTGCCGCTGCTTGCGGTTGCCCACGATGTAACTCTTGATGTTCGGGGTGCCGTAGTACTTCTTGTATTTGGTCAGCACTCCTTTTACCTCTTCCATGGACTGGAAATTGTTGTCGGAGAAAACGCCTGGGCCGGTGGAAAACGCGCGCAAGCCGATGATGTCTCCGGAATCCACCAGATCCTGGTAGGCAAACATATCGTTGGTGCCGGTCTGCACGTCGAGGCCGGAGGTCACGCCGTAAGCGACATTGGCGAGAAACGCCCAGTTCTGGGTGTCCAGAATGCCGCGGCGGATTTCCGTCCAGTGCGCATGGGTATCGATGAAGCCCGGCACAATGGTTTTGCCGGCGACGTCGAAGACTTTGGCGCCAGCAGGGGTGCTGCCTTTTGCGCCCACGCGAGTGATGCGATTGTTTTCGACCACGATGTCGGCGTTCCTCAGGACTTCGTCGCCCTTCATCGTCACTACCGTCGCGCCGCGAAGCACGATGGTGCCCTTCGGCGTCTTGCGCGGAACTTCTAGATTGACAGCAATTTCCGTAACGTTCTTGTCCTGCTCCTTCAGTTTTTTCTCTTCCTTCGTTTCGTTCTTCTTGTCTTTGTCGTCTTTCTTCGCGTCCACCTTGGTATCGGACTTAGCGTCGCCGGAATCCTTTTTCTCCGCGTCCTTTTCTTCTCCTTCTTTCTTTTCGTCCTTGGGGGGCTCAAAGGTGATGGCACTTAAGGGTTCGCGAAAATAGCTCGAACCCACCGCCCAGGTAATGGTCTTGCCGTCATCGGCCCATCCGAAATAATCGGCGCCGATATCGGTCAGGCGCTTGGTTGCAACAGACGGCGTGGAGACGTCCACCGTCGGAGCTTCGCCGCCGACCACCGGCATGGCGATCACATAGAGCTGGTTCATGATGTGCGCCAGGACCCACTGCCCGTCCGGGCTCGGCTGGAGGTCGTCCGCGGGAATCGGCTCCTCGAAAAAGTAGAGACCTTTGCCCTTGACGACCAGGTGCGTGCGGCGATCGGTGCCGTCGTAGCGCAGAGAAATCAGCCCCTGCGGTGTGTACACGTAAATGCGGTCCTTCTCATGCGTAAAGTGCGCGCCGCCGGCGCCGCGTGCGGGGAGAATCAGGTTGGCATCGCCACCTTCGGCAGGAACCCAGACCAGGTCGGCGTTGGAGGTCTGGCCGCCGTCGAATTCGTTATTCTCGCGATCGTAAGCGTTTCCACGCAGAACCACGATCTTCGTTCCGTCGGGCGACCACGCGGGATTGCTGTACACCCCGAGGGACTTCGACAACTGTTGTGGCGTTCCTCCAGATGCAGCCACTTTCCATAATTGGCCGCCTTCGCTGGACCAAGTGACATAGGCGAGGGACTTGCCGTCGGGCGACCACGCAGGCTGGAATTCGCGCGCAGTACCAGTGGTCACTCGTTGGGGCTTCCCGTTGGGAAGATCCAAGGCGAAGAGGTGGGTCATCGCGGAGAAGGCTAGCTTTTTTCCGTCGGCCGACTCCACAGGATCTTGAATCAGGCGAACCTTCACTGGTCCTTGCTCTACCTTTTGCGGGAAATCGAGTTTCGGCCCGATGTCCTGAGAAACCTTTGCGGTAAACGGAATGATGCTTTCGGCGCCCGTGGACAAATTCAGGCGCCGGATTTTCCCGTCCTGGTTGTAGACGATTTCATTTCCATCCGGCAGGAACGCATAGCCGGGGAAGATGTCACGGGAAAACAGGGATTCCTGATCATCGCGGGTAACCGGGTAACGCACCCAGCGGTCGTCGCCGGTCTGCAGATTGCGCAATCGCAACTCGCTCTCGGTTTCGTAGCGCGTGACGTAGAGAATCTTGGTGCCGTCGGGTGAAAGTATCGGGCGGAAGGCGCTCTCCAGCTGCTCGATGATGGTGTCTTCGTCGCCGGTCTTGCGGTCGCGCCGCATGATGCTCCACAGAGGAAACTGCGCGTTGTAGGAAAAAGGGCCTTTCCGCATTGCGTAGTAGAGATACTTGCCGTCGGAGGACGCCACCACACCCATGGCATTGGGGCGTTCCTTGCGCGGAGTGGTTGGCGTGGGCTTGGCTTTGGTGATCTGTATGCCGGTGCCACCATCAACGTGATACATCCAGATTTCGTACGTGGTGATCCCGAAACCCGCTTTGGAAACGAAAATGTACCGTCCGTCGGGGGACCAGCTTGGCGAGGCGAAATCGTTGTTGGGGTCCTTCGACACTTGCTTCGCTTCGGTCCCGTCGGGATGCATGATCCAGACGTTCTCACTGCCCTCGCGATCGGAGATGAAGGTGATCCACTTGCCGTCGGGGGAAAAACGCGGCTGACTGTCGAACGCCATGCCACCATCGATCCGCTTGGCTTCGCCGCCCTCGATCGGCAGGGTGTAGATGTCGCCGAGCAGCTCGAATACGATGGTCTTGCCATCGGGAGAAACGTCCAGCGATAGCCAGGTGCCCTCGTCGGTGGTGAATTCGATTTTGCGGTCGGGTTTGAGCGGCAGGCCCTTCTTTTCTTTCTTGTCGTCCTTCTTGTCGTCTTTTTTTTCCTCTTTTTGGTCTTGCGGGTCCGCATCGTCCGATTTCGCAAGGACCGCTGCAGGGCGCATACCTCCTATACACACGGCGAAGACGATCGCCAAGACGATAAGCCACATCCGCGTACTCGACCGCTTGCCCTGCTTCAGATTCATTCCTGTTCCTCCGTGCCAGAAATTCAAAATTGACTGGGATTTCAACGTGAGCCGCACTGCTTGGACCTGCTTCTGACCCTCGCTATCGGCGTACACCGTCTCGGTTTTTCTCCGCGGCGGGGCATAATACCCCGGGCCGAGAAACCGCGCAGCAAGATGTTGTGAAGCACCCGCCAGGGAATAGGCCTGGCCGAGCAGGGGATTTTCTTGCCACAACGAGACATCTCGGGAACCGTGCTAGGCTATCCAACTGCTTTTATTGATTGCCTTTACTGACTCAAATGCTCAGCGTGAACCGCCACTCTGGTGCTCGAAATCGGCCCGCGCCTCGCTCCGTATTTCTTCTGACGGCGCTCCTGCCGTTTTGGCTCCTGGTGGCGGTCCTCGGCACGCGTCCAACACCGGCCCAACAGGTTCGCCCGCCCTCCGGGAAGGGCGGAGTCGCCGAGCTTTCCTCCACCGGCCCGCAGAAGCGGCAGGGGAACCTCACCCTCGCCGACGGCGATGTGGACATTCACTACGGCAACCAACGCCTGCAAGCCGATCACGTCGAATACAACGACGAAAGCAACGAAGCTATCGCCCGCGGGCACGTGGTTTACGACTACGAGAATGAGCACCTGGAAGCCGACGAAGCACATTACAACGTCAGCACCGGCCGCGGCACGTTTCTGAACGTGCGCGGCACCATCAAAATCGTGCGGCGCCCCAATCCCACCGTGCTCATCACCGACAATCCGCTGTACTTCCAGGCGAAGACCGTAGAGAGATTCGGCAACGATCTCTATTTTCTCAGTGGAGCATGGGTCACGGTTTGCGAACCCACACATCCCAAGTGGCAGTTTTATGCGGCTCATGTTCGCGTTCGAGTTGACAAGACGATGGCGCTCGTCAACGACAACTTCCGATTGCTGCATGTCCCGCTGGTCTGGCTGCCATACGCCAGCCTGCCGGCGGGCCCCAAGGTTCGCCAGTCCGGTTTTTGGATTCCGGAGATCGCGGATAGCAATCGGAAGGGTTTTGTCTTCGGAGACGCCTTCTACTGGGCGCCCACGACGTGGCTGGACACTACCATCGGGGCGCAGTACCTGAGTTCGCGCGGCTCGGCCGAACGCGGTCAGTTCCGTGCCACGCCGTGGGAGAATACCTCCATCAAGTACAGTTATTACGGGGTAGTCGATCGAGGTATTTCGACCGTTGTGAGCGCGGGTCCGCCGGTAAAAACGGCGCTGGTATCACAGGGAGGGCACGAACAACAACTGGAGGTCAAGTCGCTCCTGAAAAACAATTGGCGGTTCGTCGCGGACGTCAACGAACTGTCGTCGCTGACATTCCGCTTGGCTTTCGCGGACACCTTCGGCGAGGCCATCAATTCCGAAGTGCGCAGCGCGATTTTCCTGACCAACAATTTCAAGGGATTCAGCTTCAACATCGCCAGCCTAAACGACACGACCTTCCTGACGCTGCCAACGCCACCCACCGCGAGCGCCCCCGCCACGCCTGCAACGAGCATTTCTTTGCGCAACTCCCCGGAAGCGCGATTTGGTTCCGTGGACCAGGCGCCGTGGCGGGCCCTACCTGTCTATTTTGGGTTTGACGCCTCCGCGGGCGCCGTGCACCGCGATGACCCACAGATCGACACGCCCCCGGCCGTGGCTCGCGTGGAGTTTGCACCTCGCGTCACCGTGCCCGTGCATTTCGGACCTTGGCTTGATATCACCGCGACAGCGGGATTCCGCACCAGCTACTTCGGCGATTCCCTCGTCCCCGATTCCATTCTCAGCAAGCCCGTGTTGAACGGTGAATCGATCTCTCGCAACGACGGCGAATTCAGGCTCGATTTCCGTCTTCCGACTTTTGAACGCTTCTTTCAACAGCCGCAATCGAAGAAAAAATTCAAGCACACGATTGAACCTTACTTTAACTACAACTATGTCACCGGCATTCACAATTTTTCCCAGATCATCCGCTTCGATTCTGATTCCACGCTCACCAACACCAACGAACTCGAGTACGGCGTAACCCAGCGGCTCTGGGTGAAAAACGGCGACGCCGAGCCAAAAGATCTCATCACGTGGAGCCTCGTCCAGAAACATTTTTTCGATCCGACGTTTGGCGGCGCCTTGGTTACCGGGGCACGCAACGTCTTTCAAACGCTCGACGACATCTCGCCGTTCGCCTTTGCGGACGGCCCGCGGAACTGGTCGCCGCTGGTCAGCGATTTCAAGTTGAGCCCGGGGGGACCATTCGATTTCGAGCAGATTCTCGAATACGACACGCAACGCGGCAACGACGGACAGCTCACCACGATCGGCACGCTTGCGAAAGTCAAGCCTTACAAAGATTTCTCTTTCACCATTGCGGACTTCCGCTTGGATGCCAATCCTGCGATCCTCCAGCCGCGTGCCAATCAAATTCGCACGCTTATTGGGTACGGCAGCCCGACCCATAAGGGCGTCAACGTCACACTGGGCGTCAGCTACGACGTCACGAACGGAGTGCTGCAGAACCAATTGGTCCAGATCGGTTACAACGGCGGCTGCTGCGGCATCGTGGCGGAATACCGGCGCATTGCACTTGGCCAAGTGCGGACGGAGAACCAATGGGGCGGCGCGCTCATCATTTCAAACCTTGGGCGATTTGGAAACGTTCACCGTCTAGAGAAGATTTTTTAGTTGAAGCGGTGAAGTGCGTGGCAGTCACAAGGACCGGATGGTCTTGGTCATCAGCCAGCCGCCGACGAAATATCCCAGCGTCCCGGTGGCCACGCCTGCGAAGATGTCCGCTACGTAGTGATACCGGCCGTAAATCGTCGACAAGCACATGCACAGCACGAGCGGCAACAGTACCCAGAACAACCAGCGCCGGTGCCGCCAAGCGCCCCACAGTGCCGCAAACGATCCGGCGACGTGTTCGGAGGGAAACGCCGCGCCACGCACGCGGCCGTAGTGCTCGATGAAATTGATCACCGCGGTGAACAACCCACCGCGCAAGTCGCCGTGCCACGAACCGGCCATCGAAAACCACGGGCTTTCGATGGGAAACGATATGGCGATCAGGTATCCAATCGCGTAGGCAACGGCCGAGTAGGTCATCACGCACCAGTAGCCGCTCCAATCCTTCCGGTAATAGAGAATGCCGCCGAGCACCAACAAATACACAAAGTAGGTGAGGTAGATGAACTGCATGAAATCGTTGCGCGCGGGCGTAGCGAATTTCTCGAGCCAGATCGACGGGTGCACACCGGTCAGCCATAGGTCGAACGCGATGAGCTTCGCGTCTTGCCAGCGCGGTGAAATCAACTGGACGAGGTGCGCAAGCTCTTCAAAGCAAAACAGAAAAAACAGATGCGGGTACCAATGGCGCCAGAAGTGCCAGAATTTCCGGGTGTACGCGCTGAACTGCGATTCCGAGCCGGCAAGAATGTCGGTTCCCCGGCACAACAGAATGATGAGCGCGACCACGCAAGCTCGCGTGGCCAGCAGCCGGACGGGATGCGCAAGGTTATCCGAAAAGATTGCGATCAGGACGCTGGACACGGCCAGATAACCCATGGCGACCCATTCAAAGGGGCCGCACGCAGCGCCGATGGCCAGCCACTGGTTGCGCAAGGCTTCAAAAATCCCGAGACGCGCAGGAGTCGCCGCCGCCGCGCTGCGCTCTGCTACCACGGTGTTCGCTTGCCATGGCAGCGCGGCTTCATTGATCTGGTGGTGCGCCCTGCGCGAACGATTCATCCCAAGGTCTCCGGTCTTATTTTTGGAATCACGGCGCAATCGCTACCCCTGCTGTCCTCGGGTCTTGGCGCTGCCGTGGCGTGTTGCGATTCATTTTCCTTCCAGAGGAAAATCGGCCAGTTTCGCAAGCGGGCGATGCGCTCCAATTCCCGCGAAGGATTTACCGCCGCGGGCCGCCCCACCGCGCCAAGCATCCAGCGGTCACCCGTTGCGTCGCCATAGGCGTAGGAGCGCGCGAGATCGAAGCCGCTGCTTGCAGCGATGCGTTGTATGGCGCGGGCTTTGGCTTCGCCGAACATGGCTTCGCCGGTGATGAAGCCGGTCCAGCGCCCCTTGCTTTCTTCCAGGCGCGTGGCGCAGACACCGACCGACGCAGTGATGCCACGGACCAGAAGACGTAGGGTGAGCGCGAGAGCGGCTTGCTTCGCGAGGGGTTCGAGGGTGCCGGTGACCAGGACGATGGTGTGTCGTCGAGTAGCGTGCCAGGCGGCGCGCTGCAATGCGTCGGGAAAGAAAGCGGGAAACTGGCTAAGCGTTGCGGCGAATGCGGCCGCATTTTGACTGCCGGGGCTACCGGCTCTTCGAGACTCCGGGGAAACAGAACCGGTGCTACCGGAACAAACAGTCGCCATGCTGGCCGAAATGTTGCACAGATAAGTCTTGTTGGCATGGGTGATGGCCCTGATTCCGCGAGGCGCAAGGCGAAGGGTTTCGGCGAGCCAGCGGAAATAATTTTGGGCGGGAATCGCGTGCTGGTATCGGAGCATGCTGACGAAACGGCGCTCGAGTGAGGGAAGGGGCAGAACCGTGCCGTCCAGATCCAGAAACGCCGCAGTGTGGCTATTTGATTCCGCCGCGATCATCCAACTTCTCCTGCGGAGACTTTTGCGCTGCGCGTGGATGCCAGATTACCGGCGATGTGCCGCCAGCCTTCGAACAAAACGGGCACGCCGCGCACGAAGCACAAGGCAGCGGTCGCCCAAGTCAGCGCGAGGGCGCCAGTACGAATCGCGGCGTGCGCATCGGCCGCAAGCGCACCCAACAGAGCGACCGGTCCGCGGGTGAGGGCTAGTTCCAGCCCAAGGTAGCAAAAGCAGAGGCACTTCATCGCAGCGTACAAGCCACGGCTCCAGCGCGAGGCTACCAGGGTGCGCCCCCACCAGGTTTGCAGCATCGCGTTTGCGCTCCAGCCGGAATGACCCGCGCGCAAGGCCAGTGCACGCAAGAAGTCGGTGGTCGCGCCGCGGGCGAAGAAAAATACTGGCAGCCATAGCGAGACCATTCCGACCACCGCGAAATACGTGAAATAGACATTTTCGATCATGCGATCGCCTAGAATATCGATCTGCGCGCCTACCGGCGTGGCGAGATTCCTGCGTCGCGCGATATGACCGTCCAAGGCGTCCAAAGCGATCGAAGCCACGGTGAGGGCCACTGCGGTCAAGTTCAGCCACGGGCCGCGGCCAAACAGGCAGACCGCAGCGAAGCCGACGACGACGCGAAGGAAAGTGACCCGATTTGGCGTCCAATGCATGCCTGTTCCGCTTGGGGGCCAGCAAAGCGCCCGATGAGAACAATGCACTGGACGTGCCAGGTTCACGGCATCTAAGAAGCTTAATATCATCATGTTGCAAGGACACCGCGGGATGGGCCAAGCCGCTCGCGCCATCGAAAACTGTCATCTGTCGCCCTTTCGCCTACGTAATGTCATTATGCGGCACTGCAAAGCGTCTAAGGGATTGCGGTTGCCGCAGGAATAAGTCAACCCCGAACGAGGTTAGGTTCGTGAGGGCGTCGGAATCTTGCGTCGAAGTTTGCGCTACGAACCCTGGGCGCCGGGCGTCTATCGAAGGAGTCTCCTCCTTCCATACCCCGGCGTCTCGCCTAAAACCGGCGGCGCTCCGAATTGTGGGACAATACGAAATTGCACCTCGGTCGGCGCACTTGTACACTTGCGGCCCTTTTGGGATGCGCGGACAACTAAGGACTGAGCAGGAATGACCGACGTTTCTCTGGCAGCAGCTTTTCTCGCGGGGCTGGTTTCTTTTCTTTCCCCATGCGTTCTTCCCTTGGTTCCAGGCTACATCTCCATGCTTTCGGGCATTGGCATGGAGCAATTGCGTCAGGGGCAGCAGCCTCGCGGCGGACTTTTTGCCTCGGCACTGGCGTTCGTGCTGGGCTTTTCGGTGGTGTTCATTTCCTTCGGCGCCTCCGCCAGCGCGGTAGGTTCGTTTCTGCGGGAACATCGCGGGACGCTGGCGCCCATCGCGGGGGCGCTAATCCTATTGTTTGGATTGCACCTGCTTGGCTTGCTGGTCAAGCTCACCGTTCGCGCGGGGCTTGCCCTGGGCCTCTTGCTTGCCATTCTTGGGGTAATTGCGCTGGTGCGCGGCGGCGCGTTGTTTGCCGGGCTAGGCGCCGTTCACTTCTTTTCCCTTTCGATGATTGGCTTTTGCGGTCCGTCCATGACGCGCTGGCTGAATCGCGATGTGCATCTGCGCAGCGGAGGCACACAGCCCGGCATGTGGAGCGGTTTTCTGCTGGGGTTTGCATTTGCGTTCGGATGGACACCGTGCATCGGACCGATTCTGGCGACGGTGCTGGCCCTGGCGGCGGCCAGCGATACTATTGCCCGAGGCGTCTTGCTGCTGGCGGTGTATTCGGCGGGACTGGCGGTACCATTTTTGCTGACGGCTCTCGGAATCGGCCAGTTCCTGAAATTTTATCAGCGCTTCCGAAAGCATCTCCACGCCGTCGAACTCTTTAGCGGCGCGCTGCTTCTATTCGTCGGGGGACTGGTTTTCGTCAACCGGCTGACGTGGCTGGCAGGCAAGCTGAGTTTTCTGAATACCATGGTTTTGTGGCTGGAGCGATCTTTGACGGGGGCGAAGTGAAGGCGGCTACGGCCGCTCGACTGGATTTAGACGCGACGTTTCTGAGAAAATCAAGATTGAGGACGTAAATGAAGAAGTCAGCTTTGATTGTTGTTGCGATATTGGCGGTGATCGTGGTCTCGGCGCACTATGCCGACAAGGCCACTCGCTTGCAGCGCACCAGTTCGTCGGTCTCCGCGGCAAAGATGGATTCTCCGGACGCAGGGAAAGACGCGCCCGACGTTACGCTTAAAGATCTGGATGGCAAGGATGTCAGCATTGCGCAGTACAAGGGCAAGATCGTTCTGGTCAACTTCTGGGCGACGTGGTGTGAGCCCTGCAAGGTAGAAATTCCGTGGCTGATTGAGATGCAACAACGCTACGGCGCGAAGGGATTCACGGTCCTAGGCGTGGCGATGGACGATGAGGGGCGCAGCGTTGTGGCGCCGTTTGTCCAGAAAGAGCACTTCGACGTTAATTCCGGATCGTCCCATATGAATTACCCGATCGTGATTGGCAACGACGCGGCAGCGGACAAATTCGGGGGCTTGCTCGGGTACCCGACCAGCGTCCTAATTGGCCGCGACGGCAAAGTGATCAAGCGCATCACTGGCCTCATCAGCCCCGACGAAATCTCCAAGACCATCGAATCGCAACTCTGATACTCTCCAATTATGCTGGAGGAAAAGGATTTTCAGCGGAAAGCGGATGCGGCCTTTGAGGAGTTGAAGCGGCGTTTGCTCGCGCTTGGCGATGAGCATGGCTTCGACGTCGAGGGCGAAAGCGGCAAGCTTGAAGTGATTTTTGAGGAGCCTGAAGAGGCCAAGTTCGTCATTTCGCCCAATACCCCAGTGCGCGAAATATGGATTTCGGCGCTTTCCACCAGCTTCAAACTTGGCTGGTCCGATTCGCGGCACTCGTTTGTGCTCGAGAAGACCGGTGAAGATTTTCATAGCGTGATGAGCCGTGTGATTTCGCAGCAACTGGGACAGCAGGTGACCGTTTGAGATTCGGCGTTGCGCTTCTTGCGAGCATCCTCGTCGGTATAGCCGGGGCGGCACCGCCGCCCCAGCAAATCCCTTCGGGCCGCGACGTGTTGTCTCCGAGCGCCTTTGCTTCGCTCGACCCGGTTGCTCGCGGCGGCGTGTTTCAAATCGCGGTGGTGCTGAAGATACGCGAAGGCTTTCACATCAACGCGCGAGAGAAATCCGCGGACTATCTCATCGCCACCGATCTGCGCTCGGAGGCGCCCGCGGGATTCAAGACAGGCGAGGTGGCCTATCCCAAGGGTGAACTGCATACCTTTTCATTCTCGAAGAAGCCCCTCAACGTCTACGAGGGCAAAGTAGTTCTGCGCGCCGACGCTACGGTTCTCGCGGATGCGCCGCTCGGAGCGCAGCACATTCCGCTGAAGCTGCGCTATCAAGCGTGCAGCAACGAAGTCTGTTTGCCGCCGGTAACACTGGACGTCGACGTTCCCGTCAACGTTGCGTCCTCGCCGACATCGGCTCGCCCCGCGCATCCCGAATTGTTCCAATCGCAGCGCTAGTGCATCTAATTTAGACTCTCGCACTCGCACCCGCCGCAGAAGGAGCAATTCGTGCCCGACGACTCCCGCCCGCGTCCCAAATGGCCGTATCTCGCCGGTATTGTTGTTGGCCTGCTGGCTGGGTTGATTCTGTTTGTTTTTTTGCGCACGCGCAATATTGAAGACCGCACCCGCGAATGGGTTGTCCGTGAATTGCAACAGCGCTTCAACAGCGACGTTGACCTCGAAACTTTGCATGTAAATCTCCTGCCGCAGATGGGGGTCAATGGCGAAGGGCTTTCCATTCGGTATCACCATCGCCGCGACCTGCCGCCCATGTTTCACGTTGCGAAGTTCTCGTTCAATCTGGGCATTCTCGGTATTCTGCGCGCCCCACGTCACATCGCCGGGGTCTACGTCGAGAATATGACCATCACGATTCCGCCACGCGGTGAGATGAAAGAACCGAAGCCGGCGTCCAACGCCAAGAAATTCCTACCCTCCGTTATCGCCGATGAAATCGTTTGCAACGACACCGATTTGGTCATCGTGCCGAAGAAGCAAGGCAAAGAGCCGCTCGATTTCGCTATACACGACCTGGTCTTGAAGTCGGTGGGTGCAGACAAGCCGTTCGACTTTCACGGAAATCTGACGAACGCGAAACCCCAAGGAGAAATCGCCACCAGAGGAACGTTTGGGCCTTGGGACGTCGACGAACCGGGGGACACGCCGGTCACTGGTTCCTACGAGTTCAGAGACGCGGACTTGGGTCCATTTCCCGGCATTGCCGGGACATTGTCCTCCACCGGCGCTTATCACGGCCAGTTAAACGAAATTGAAGTCGCAGGCAAGACCGACACGCCGAATTTTTCGCTCGACCCCGTGGGGCACCCGGTCCCGCTGCACACGGATTTCTCGGCGACGGTGAACGGCACCGACGGCGACACGTACTTGCATCCTGTGCGTGCAACACTGGGACGCTCGCTGATCGTCGCGGAAGGCAGCGTAGTTCGCGTCCCCGAAGAACAAGGCCACATCATCCAGCTCGACATCAACGCTCCAGACGCCCGCATTCAGGACATCCTGAACCTGGCCGTGAATTCGGATACACCGCTCCTGACCGGCCCAGCGAAGATCAAAGCAAAATTGCTTCTACCGCCGGGCAAGCAAAAAGTCCTGCAGAAAATGATCCTGGACGGGCAGGTGGGCCTGGAGGATGCGCAGTGGTCGAGCGCAAAAATTCGAGACAAGCTGGCGTCGCTTAGCCGCCATGCAGAAGGGCAGCCGGAGAATGAGGAAGCGGGCAGTTCGGTTTCGGATTTGCACGGTGATTTTCGGCTGGAGAAAGCGATCCTCCGGTTCCGCACGCTGCGCTTCAGTGTTCCCGGCGCGCTCGTGGACTTAACGGGCAACTATGAAATCCGAGAAGGCCATCTCGATTTCAGCGGCCAGTTACGCTTGCAAGCGAAGCTCTCGCAAACTGTCACGGGCAAGAAATCGTTTTTCCTGAAAGCGGTCGATCCCTTCTTTAGCAAGGAAGGAGCGGGAACACTGTTGCCGATTACCATCACCGGCACTCGAGATGCGCCGACGCTGGGCGTAAGCGTTTTTCACAAGACGATCAAGAGACCGCTGGGCGGCGCGAGCAAGGACGCCAAGCCGAACACCAAGCGTTAAACGGGCGCGGATGCATTATGGGCCGGGAATATCAGAGCAGGGTCGGCTAGGAGACGGCGGCGCGCAGCCGTCGCACGACGCGGTCTTGCCCGAGCACTACCATCGTGTCGAACAGCGGCGGCGCCACGGACTGGCCGACGATGGCCACGCGCGTCGCATTGATCAGCAAGCCGGCCTTTACGCCCGCGGAGTCCGCCAGAGCGCGCAATGCGTGATCGCAGGCGTCGTGGTTCCACTCGGGCAGCGCCGCTAGCGCGTCCGCAAGTTTCGCCAGAAGCTCCGGCACTTTGGGATCCTTCCAAAATTTCGCTTTCCCGGCTTCCTCGATCGGAAACTCGTCGCTGAAAAATGCCCGCGACCAGGTCGCAAAATCCGGCAATAGCCGGACTCGCGGCCGCAGCAAATCCACGGTTTTAGAGAACCACTCGTGGCCCGCGCCGGTCGCCCACTCTTGTTTCCACAAGCCGCTGCGCTTCAGCTCCGCTTCCACTTCGGGCAGCAAGTCCTCAATCGGCAATTTCTGCAAATATTGGGTGTTGAACCATTCGAGTTTCGGCCGGTCAAACACGCCGTTCGTCCGGCTGACACCAGCCAGCGAAAATTTCTCGATCAGTTCCTTCGTGCGCAGGAATTCCTCGTCGCCGCCCGGCGCCCATCCGAGCAAGGCTAGAAAATTCCGGAACGCTTCGGGCAGGAATCCTTCGGTCCGATACATGTTCACGTCGGTGGCGCCGTGCCGCTTGGAGAGCCTGGATTTATCGCTCCCCAGGATCAGCGGTAGGTGCGCGAAGACGGGCGGCTCGGCGCCCAGCGCGCGATAGAGCAGCACCTGCTTTGGCGTGTTCGACAGGTGGTCCGCGCCGCGAATCACGTGGGTAATGCGCATATCGATGTCGTCTACCACGACGCTCATCTGATACGTGGGCATACCCCATTGTTCGCCGTCCTTGCCCGAACGCAGCAGCACAAAATCCTCGATCTCCTCGTTGTCAAACTCGCGGTCTCCGAACACCGCGTCGGTGAAGACAGTCTTGCCCGCGGGGACCCGAAAGCGAATCGCAGGTTTGCCAACGGGATTCGACGGTTTGCCGTCGCGGCACGAGCACCGCACAACGCGGCGGACCTTCTCGGGGCCAGTGCTGCCATCCGCGGCGTGGTCCCCGCCGGCATACTTCTCGGCGGCGCAGTAGCACAAAAACGCACTACCGTTCGCCAGGCATTTCTCAGCCGCTTCGCGATATCGGTCCAGCCGCTGCGATTGGTAAAATGGCCCCTCATCCCAATCCAAGCCCAACCAGGTCAAGCCGTCGATAATCCCTTGTACCAGCTCCGGCTTATTCCGCTCGGCATCGGTATCTTCGACACGCAAAATCATCGTTCCGCGCTGCTGACGCACGAACAGCCAGTTGAACAAGGCGGTACGCGCACCGCCGACGTGCAAATATCCCGTTGGAGAAGGCGCGAATCGAACGCGCACGCCGCTGATTGCCTTGTTCTGTGATTCCGTCATCGTTTGCCGTGTCTTTGGCGCTAATTTGAACACTTCAGTGTAGCGAAAGCTCCGCATGTCGTCCAACTGCCGCTAGGGATGCAAGCGCCCCGGAAGCCCCTCAGAGGCGATGACTGGACGGTACTCCCCCGGCCTGCTGTCTCTTTAGCCACCAGTACGCTGGTACGGTTGCTCACGCAAAAATCCGTGGGCCATAATCTACGCAAGTACTTTGTTTTGTGCGGCGAAGTCTGGTTGCCCGCGACGCGAAAATGCGCACGCGCACATTGGATAGCTGCGGGTCTACAATACACGCGTCATTGGGCTCTAGTGCGATCGCGCGGCGTTGGATCGATCGTGTCAGAGTGGGTTGGGTAGCGCACACGGTTGCCGGAGAATCGGTTCCATCTTGACTCAGGAAAGCTTCATTGCGTTGGCTCTGCTAGCGGCGACCTCTCTGGTGGCCGGCTTTTTCGCGTATATCTACACTCTGAAGCGGCAAATCTACTTGTTGCTTTGGACGGCCGGCTGGAGCTTGTTCGCGCTGCACTACCTTAGCCCCGCACTATCGTGGTGGATTCCCGGCAGTGCGCTTCAGGACTCGCTTAACCATTGGCTCTACGCTCTTGCGGCATTGTTTTTCTTCCTGGGCGCGCAGCTTTATGCAGGGCGCAAACCCTGGATTATTCCGTGCGTGGTTGCCGCTGGCGTTCTGGGTCTCTGGGCAGCATTGAACGCTTTGAATTTTTTCACGGCTGTGCCCGTGGTGATCCCTTCGATGTTGCTGTTTGTGGCAGTCGCCTGGATTTTCTGGGTGGAGAGCCGCCGCCAGGAAACCTTGGCTGATCGTTTGCTGGCGGTGTCTTTTTTCGCCTGGGCGGTCCTTCGCCTCGCGGTCTTCCTGTTTTCTCTGCGGGCCGGAGGCGTGGACGAGATCGGTTTTCGGCCGATCGCCGCCGTACCGTCCGCTTTTGTCGCCATGTTGATGGTAATGGCCACCTATGAGGAAGAAAAGCGCCGCATCGAACGCAACATGCTCGCGCTGTCTAACCTGAACCTGGCCACTTCGAGTTTCGTCGGCGGTGAGATCCAACGCATGCTTTCCCAGGCGCTCGACCGGGTGCTCGGAGTCGTCCGATTGCCGGCCGGCGCGTTGTTCCTGCACCACGGGGACCCGGAAGGCCCCACTTCCGTGGTTGCGGCAGGTTTGAACGATGATTTCTGCCGGGTTGCGCAAGAGGAGGGGCTTGACGACTACCTCGTCAGCTTGGTGGCACGACTTGGAGGGCTACTCGGCTTCCGTGACCTGCGGGACTCTTCTCTGGCCGCCCTCGAGAAAGAAGAGTCCATTCGGCGTTTCCGGCAGCTGGCGCTGGCACAGGGACTTCGAAGCGTCGTGGTCATCAGTCTGCAAGCCAAGGAACAGGCTTTCGGCGTCTTGCTGCTGGGCACTCCGGACAACCGCCGCTTTACACCCGCCGAACTGCGGCTGCTTCTGGCGTTGGGCCACCAGATCGGCATGGCCGTTGAAAACAGCTATCTTGTGCAGCAAACATCGCGACGCTCCGAGGAACTCCACGTCCTGAACGAAATCGGGCGGGCGCTGAGCTCCACGCTGAACAAGGAAGACCTGCTAGGCAAAATTTGGGAAGAGCTGCGCCGGCTGTTCGACGTGGAAAATTTCTACATCGTCGGGCTCGACCCCTTGCGCGATGAAGTGATCTTCGATCTGGAGATCATCGATGGCATGCGCATGCCCAAGCGCACACGCCCTGCGGGCAATCACCTGAATGAGTACGTGATTCGCACGCGGCAGCCGGTCCTGATCCGTGAGAACTATCTCGCCGAAGCTCAGAAACTTGGCGTCGAACCGATTCGTTCGAAGGGATGCCTTTGCGTCGTGCCGCTGGTTGCGTACGATCATGCCATCGGCGCCATGGGCGTTTTCTCAGATCACGATCACGCCTTTGACGAAGGGCATCTCGAACTGATGCGCGTGCTAGCCAGCGAAGCGAGCATCGCCATTGAGAATGCACGGCTGTTTCAGGAAGAGCGCACCAAGGCGCGCCACCTCACGCTGCTCAACGCTATTTCGCGAAACGCCATTGCCACGCTGAATCCCGACGAGATGCTCGCCAAGATCACCGAGCAATTGGAGAGCGGCCTGACCCACGACCATATCGGCATCGGCGTGCTGGATTACTCCACGCGCGAACTGGTGATCCAAGCCGAATCTGGCGCGCGGCGAGGCGCGCTCGGGCAACGTGTTCCGTTGGGCGCCGGGCTCGCGGGGCACGTCGCACGAAACGGCCAGATGGCCGCGTACAGCGCTGCGATTCCCGCAAACGCCGGGCTCAAGCCGTTACTGCCGGATACCCTGGCGGCCATTGCGCTCCCGGTTTTTTACGCCGAGCAACTGCACGGCATTCTCTACGTAGAATCGTCGAAGCAGGTGGATTTTTCGGAAGAAGAGGTTCTGCTGCTGCGTACGCTCGCCGATCTGATCGCCGGCGCGCTGCACAACGCGCTGACATTCCAGAAGGCGCAGGAACAAGCCATCACCGACGGGCTCACCGGCGTCAAGACGCATCGCTTCTTTATGGAAGCGCTCTCGGCCGAATGGAAACGCTCCACGAGGGCCGGCCGCGCCTTTGCGCTGGTCTTGATGGACCTCGACCGCTTCAAGTTCGTCAACGACTTCTACGGCCACCTGGAGGGCGACCTGGTGCTTCAGCGCGTCGGGCACATTCTCGAAACCAACTGCCGCCGCTCCGACGTAGTCGCACGTTACGGCGGCGACGAATTCGTCATCCTGATGCCGGAAACCAACATGGAGCACGCCCGGCAGCTGGCTACCAAGTTGCGCGGATGGGTTTCGGCGGATCCGCTGCTTCGCGAAAAGAATATCAGCGCGAGTTTTGGTATCGCCTGCTATCCACTCCACGGCTCAACGCCGCAGGAGTTGATCCAGGTCGCAGACGCTTCGATGTACCTATCCAAACATCAAGGCGGCAACGCGGTCTCCACCGCCGATCACTTTGATCCCAATGAGGCCAAAAAGTGGAAGCGCGACGTGCTGGAGGCGTATCTCGGCGTCACGCTGAAGCGCTTGTTCTCTACCGGCCCGGAGGCGTTTGAGGAGATCTATTCACGCCTAAAGCAGTTCACCGAGTCATTGGCCTCGACCGAGGTCAACTCTGGCGCCCCCGAAACTCCCGAGACTCCGCAAGCGCTGCCGCAGGCGGTTCTGGACACGGTCACGTCGCTGGCCTTTGCCATCGACGCCAAGGATCATTACACGCAGGGCCACTCGCAAAAGGTGTCGGCCTACGCGGCGTTGATCGCCGAAGCTCTAGGGATGAGCGACATGGAAGTGGAGGAAGTACGGCTGGGCGCGGTTTTGCACGATATCGGCAAGGTCGCTATTCCGGAAAATATCTTGAACAAGAGCGGCCCGCTGAATCCCGATGAGTGGGAGACCATGAAGTCGCACGTTACCTTTGGCGCGAAGATTCTCGACCCGCTCACGCCGCTTGCGCGCATCCGCGAGATGGTCCTGCACCATCATGAATATTTCGACGGCTCGGGCTACCCCAACGCATTGAGCGGTGAGCAGATCCCGCTGGGTGCGCGCATCATCGCCGTGGCCGACGCCTTTGACACCATCACGAGCGACCGCACCTACAAGAAAGCGCGGGCCGCCGCGGAAGCGCTCGCCGAACTCGAACGGTGCTCCAACGCGCAATTCGATGGCAGCATCGTGGCTTTGTTCGTTCGGACCATGCGTCAGCTACCCAATCCCATCATTGAAGTCGCTTCGCTCGCGCGCAACTCGTAGCGCGGGCCGCACCTTTCTCGTCCCCCGGGCTTCAAGCCCGGCGTCCACATGGGCGAAACCCCGCGCTTTGCCGCTTGCTATCCTTCTTTGAGGTCCCGCGTCCAAAATGAACAAAGTAGCCCTGCGTCCAATCCCATGCCTGCGTGCTCTGGCTACAACGCAAAGGAGATCCGCTGATGAGAAGATTTCCCCGCCTGCTGCTCCTTCTGCTTTTGATCCTGATTGCCATCGCGCCGCTTTTCGCCGGATCGAATTCCGTCGCTGCTTTCAAGAAAATCCAATCGCTGGCGGGCGACTGGGAAGGAAAAGACGACAAGGGCAAACCGGTAAAGACGAATTTCAAATCGATCGTGTCGGGCACCGCGGTGCTGGAAACGTTGGCACCAAGCGGCATGGAGGAAATGGTCACGGTGTACAGCCTCGACGGAGACGGCATCGCGTTGGTCCACTTTTGCCCGACCAACAACCAGCCCCGGATGCGTGTTGTTCCCGCCGCCGGTGATCCCCAAGAACTCGCCTTTGATTTCGTGAGCGCCAGCAATCTGCCTTCGTCCACCGCCGGTCACCAGCATCACCTTTTGATTCGCTTCGAGGATGCCGATCACATCACCGAAACGTGGACCTGGCGCCAGGACAACATGGACATGCCGATGGTCTTCCGCCTGGTACGCAAGCAGAACTGAGAGTTCTTAAAGTCATCTCTGGTCTTGCCACAACCACACGCCTGATATAGCTTCTACCCCACGCATGCATCTCACCTTGCAATCCCAATGTATAGCGGGCGTCGCCGTGATTCGCTGCCAGGGGCGAATCGTTGTGGGCACCGAGGTTGGCTTGCTGCAGCAAGAAGTGGAAAAGCACCGCTTGGAAACGCAGAAATATGTGCTGCAACTCGCTGAAGTCAACTACCTGGATAGTGGCGGCTTGGGTGCGCTGGTTCGCCTGGTGGGCATGCTGCGGGCGCACCATGGCGACTTGAAGCTCTGCGAAGTTTCGCCTTTCGTTCAAAACGTTCTGAAAGCCACCAACTTGCTCTCGGTCTTTTCTATCCATGCTACCGAGCGCGAAGCGCTCGCATCGTTCACCCAGCGTCCCGCCCCTCGCGAAGGACATTCCTGGACCGCGAACACCAAGGTGCTGTGCGTCGATCCTTCGAGCGATTTGCTCGCGTACATGGCCGCTGTGCTCAAACCAGCGGGCTTCGAGGTAAAAAGTGCGCGTTACCTTGCAGACGCTGCCACTCTTCTCACGGCCATGAAACCACGCGCGGTAATTTGTGGCCCCGGCGTACAATCCGAAACGCCCGCATTCGAGAAATTTCGGCGTCTCGATCCGCGCATCCTGTTCCTGCAGCTGCCCTCGGATTTCCACACCTCCGACGCTTCCGACGCCGGCAGTGAGCTAATCAACCGCCTCCAATCCCTGCTGCAAGTCTGACAAGTTCACGAGATTCCACAGTACTGCAGGGACTCCTGCAAGAGCTGGCGTTACTGGGTCAGGATGCAGACCGGTGTCACCCAAGCTTGGCAGAACGGAGTTCTAGCGGACGGAAGTGCTTGACGGTATGCAGCAATTCGCGGAGACGCTTGCGCGCTTTGTGCAGTTGCGATTTCGAATTGCCCACAGAGCAGTTCAGAATCCCGGCGATTTCGTTGTGTTCGTAGCCGTGGACGTCGTGCAGCAGGAACATTCTTTTGTAGCCCTCGGGCAGCGGCTCGATGGCGGTTTGCAGGTTGAAGCGGTCAAATGTGCCGGTCAGCCGTAAGTCCTGGCTGCCTATCTCCCATCGGGGAACACGGTCTTCGTCGTTGAACCGGGTCATTTCGTCTAACGAGGAAACGGCAACCTTTTTCCTTCGAAAGCTCATCAGGACCACGTTGGCGGTCAGACGGTGCAGCCACGACGAAAAGGCAGACTCGCCGCGGAAGGTGTGGATTTTACGGAAGAGTTGGAGGAATGCCTCCTGCGCCAGGTCTTCGGCTTCCACCGGATCGCCCGCCATGCGCAGGCAGAGAGAATACACTCGCCTCGCGTGCAGCCGGTAAAGCTCTTCGAAAGCGCCGGCGTCGCCTTGTTGCGCCAGCCGGAGGGTCTCGGTTAACGCGGAGCTGTCCGGCTTTCTTTGCCGAGTTTCTGGCAAGGAGGCCTGCATGGGCTTGCTTTCTCGCCGGACGGCCCGACTTTTCCTGTTCGGGAACGGTCGTGCCGCAGGCACGGGGCTGCGTGCAAAAACCGTCTTCGAGGTCGCGGCTGGGGCGCTAAGGCGCCGCGAATTGGTTGCCGTGTTCATGGTGCGCTCGAGCCTTTCTGGGGTCTTGAGACCGCGTTTCCATCGGGTGGCATTACACACCATGCATGATCACCCGGTCTGGCACGGTCCGTGTCATACCCGGGTCATAGGCATGTCATCTTTGTGCGCGATCCCGCAGGGTTCAGGGGTGCGGAATGGGGGCCGCTTCGAGATACTTGACTAAGTCAACTATCTAGGCGACACTGCTGCATCGTTGCATTGACCAAAGAAGAGGAAACGCCGCAAATGCCTTCGGAGAACCTCGAACCGCATACCGACGCCGTTCGCCGCTTCAACCGCTTCTATACGCGCCAGATCGGCTTGCTGCAGGAGGGACTGCTCGATTCGCCATTTTCCCTGACTGAAGCGCGGGTGCTCTACGAATTGGCGCACCGCGACAAACCCACGGCTGGAGAGATTGGCGGCGAGCTGGGGCTCGACGCCGGTTACCTGAGCCGCATTCTGGGGAGTTTCGAGAAGCGTAAGCTGATCGAGAAGATTCCGTCGGCAACGGACCGCCGGCAGAGCTTGCTCACGCTCACAAGACACGGCCGAAAAGTCTTCGCGCCGCTCGAAGCGCGGTCCAAAGCGCAGGTCGCGGCCATGCTCGCTGCCCTGCCGGAAGCCGGCCAGCTTCGGTTGGTCGCGGCCATGGACACCCTCCAGGCTCTGTTAGGAAAGCCAGCGAAGTCGACCGGCCCAAGCCGCGAGCCGTATGCAGTACGCACCCACCGGCCCGGTGACCTGGGCTGGGTGGTGCACCGGCACGGGGTGCTGTACGCCCAGGAGTATGGTTACGATGAGACGTTCGAGGCGCTGGTAGCAGAGATTGTTGCGAAATTCATCCAGAACTATGACGCCAAACGCGAACGCTGCTGGATTGCGGAACACGAGGGAGAAATCGCCGGATCGGTTTTTCTTGTCGCGGAATCGAACAGCGTGGCCAAGCTGCGGTTGCTGCTGGTCGAGCCTTCGGCGCGAGGATTGGGGATTGGCGCGCGGCTGGTCTCGGAATGCGTCCGATTCGCGCGCCGGGCAGGCTACCAGAAGATAGTGTTGTGGACGCAAAGTGAACTCGACGCCGCGCGACACGTTTACAGGAAAGCGGGCTTTAGCGTTATCGAGGAAAAACAGCACCGCAGTTTCGGCAAAGATCTGACCGCCGAGACCTGGGAGCTGTTGCTGTAACGCCGGGGCCCCGAGCGGCACGGGGTTACGCGTTCCTGCTATGCTTTATCGAATACGGCAGGAGACATTGATGCAAACAGCGCAAGTCCAATGGATCGGGGAACAGAAATTCGTGGCGACCAGCCCATCGGGCCACGCGATTACGCTGGACGCCGACGGGAAGTCCAATAAAGCGCCCGGCCCGATGGAGATGCTGCTGATGGCGCTGGGGGCGTGCACGGCGGTTGACGTTGTGCTTATTCTCGAGAAGAAGCGGCAAAAGCTCCAGGCGCTGACCGTGGTCTGCTCCGGAGAGCGCGCAGCCGAGCCACCCAAGGTTTGGACGAAATTTGAGCTGCTCTACCAGCTTCGCGGGCGGCTTGACGACGCCGCGATAAAGCGTGCTATCGAACTCAGCGAGGAAAAGTATTGTTCCGTATCGGCGATGCTCAAGAAAACCGCCACGCTCACGTGGCGCTATGAGATTCTGCCACCACAAGATTGAGGGGTTGTTGTCACCTTTCGGCTGCCTCGCATACAATTCAATGTCTCTTGCGCGGGTGGTGAAGCCCAAGGAGCGCCATGTCCCATCGCATCGCGGCCAAAATTACCGGCGTAGCGGGTTACCTTCCACCCAAAGTGCTGACCAATGCCGACCTCGAGAAAATGGTGGACACCAATGACGAATGGATCCGCACGCGAACCGGCATTCGCGAACGACATATCGTCGAAAACGGCGCCGCGACCTCGGACATGGCTACCGCAGCCGCCAAACAGCTTTTGGCGCAAACCGATACGGATCCCACCGAGATCGACCTGATTGTCCTGGCCAGCGTCACGCCGGATATGTTTTTCCCTGCAACCGCTTGCCTGGTGCAAGACCGGCTTGGCGCGAAACGCGCGTGGGGATTCGATCTATCCGCGGCGTGTTCGGGTTTCGCGTACGCGCTCACCGTGGGCGCGCAGTTCGTGGGTTCCGGCACGCACAAAAAGGTGATGGTGATCGGCAGCGACTCGATGAGCAAGATCCTCGATTACAAGGATCGCGCCACGTGTGTTTTATTCGGTGACGGCGCAGGCGCCGTGCTATTGGAACCAGCGAAGGATGGCGAAGGCATTCTGGACTTCGAGCATGATGTCGATGGGTCCGGCGGGGCTTATCTGTACATGCCAGGTGGTGGATCCCTGAATCCTTCCACGCGTGAAACCGTCGAGAAAAATATGCACGTGGTGCATCAGGACGGTTCGCAAGTTTTCAAATACGCCGTCCGGCGGATGGCGGAGCTTGCGACGTGTTTGCTGAAGCGCAATGGATTCACGAGCGACGACCTGGCGCTGGTCATTCCACATCAAGCGAACCTGCGGATCATTCGCGCGATGCAGGAACGACTGGGCGTGGACGATTCCAAAGTCATGGTGAATATCGATCGCTATGGCAACACGACCGCGGGCACGATTCCGTTGGGAATGCGCGACGCCGTTGCGGAAGGTCGTTTGCGCAAGGGTGACTTAGTGCTTTTGGCCGCGGTCGGCGCGGGTTACACGACCGGTGGCGTGCTGCTCCGCTGGGCTTGCTGACCGGCTAGGCGGATGCGCCTCGGTACCCGGGGGCGCACCCGTGCTGCGCCCCTGCAAAAGGGGTTGAAACGCAAACCTTCCCGGCCACTTGGCACCGCTGTTGGAATTGCTAGTGGTTCGGGGTCGACGCAAAGAGCGAAAGGTTTTCAGCCTTCCAGCGCATGGCGGCGTAAATCCGATTGCGGCCGCTCGGATGATCGAAGAAAACCCATTCCTCGATCGGACCAGGGCTCATCTTACGGTACTCGCCGAGATGAATCGCGGCTTGGGCGAAGCCGTCGGGCTGACGGCTGGCGTTTAGGCCGTACATGTCGGCTTCGTATTCCGCGGTGCGGACTTGCGTGTTGATGATTGGCGTCAGCACGAAGAAGAAAATCGAACCCAACAGAAAAACGAGCGGAAATACCGCGGTGTCCCCGACGCCACGGACCTGCCAGCGCTGGCCCCAACGAGCCAGCGACCAGTCCAGGGACCAGCGGAGTAAAGCAAATCCGCTGACGATGACCACAAAGAAAAACAGGAAGTCCTTGTAGATGTGATGCAGGACGTAGTGGCCCATTTCGTGGCCCATGATCGACTGGATTTCCTCCGCAGATCCGCGGCGAAGGAGATTGTCGTTCAACGTGATGCGCATGGTGTGACCAAAGCCGCTCACATTGGCGCTCATCCGCGTGGTCTGACGGGAAGCATCCATTTCGTAGACCTTGTCGGCAGCAATGCCGTTCGCCCGGGCCATGCTCAGGATAGGTAGTGTGATTTTTGGGTCATCGAGCGGCGCCACTTTGTTGAAAATCGGGACGATGTAGACCGGTGCGATCAGAACCGTAAACGCCAGGAACACGATCGAAACAACCGAGCCCCATATCCACCAGGTCCGGGGCACACGGCGGACGACGCCGAACAGGAGCATGGCGAAGAACCCACCCAGCACGATGTTCATGAGCAAACCTTTGAGTTGATCGCCCATCCACGGTCCGAAGGTTTGCGTGGCGAGGCCATATTTGCGCTCGCGGACGAAGCCCTCGTAGACGCCGAGAGGAAAGCTGAGAACCGAGGTAACGATCACGAATTCGGTCCAATAAATCAACGTTTGCAAGGGCTTAAAGCGCGTGAGACCCTCGGCGAGGGCGCGCATGCCCGCCGACCAGCCGAAGCGCAGGAGAACCAGGTAGATGACGGCGCCAGCCAGGAAGTCCCAGAGGATCAACCAGTAGCCGCCTTCGAAATAGGCGTTGGAACGGGCCGTGGCGGCGGCGGGGATCTGCGCAAGATAGGCGTCGGTGGCAGCTTGCGCGTTGAAGTGTGGAGACGGTTGGGCTTCGGGCGGCACAGTAAGGACCGAAGGCATGACGGTCGCCGGCTTGCCACCCGGACCCGGAACATCTTGCGCGTAGCCAACGTTTACACAACACAACAGCGCGAGGCAGAGCTGAGCCACTCGTGAGTTCATAGACCACCTAAGGAAGTAGTTGCTGCGGAGTATACGCGTTGGTGTGTGGTTTGGACTCCTCCGTTTTGAGTAAAGTGGGAGGGAACAATTTCTTGGTGCGGAACGTGCGAGGCGGAAGTCCAGAGTCTACAGGAGCCTAGACCAGGGGTTATTGCGGGTCAGGCTCGGTCTGGACGGCGCCGTGTTGCTTAGCCCAGGGGACAAATCCGTCGGGAGCGTTTTTGACACCATAGATGTTGGTGCTTTTTACGCTGCGGAGGTCGCGCCACTGAAGATTCGCGAGGTTGGTGTTCGTCAGGTCCGCGTGGCTGAGCGCGGCGCCGGACAGGTCGGCGCCCGTCAGATCGGCATCGGTGAGGTCGGCATCTTGCAGGTCGGCGCGCTCGAAACCGGCGCCTTGCAGGTGGCTCCGGCGAAAATTGGCGGTGCGCAAGTCGGCGTCGGAGAAATCAGCGAAATTGAAATTGCTGTCGCGCAGGTCCGCGGCGCTGAAATTGGATCGTAGAAGGCGCGCATGCTCCAGGTGAACGTTTTGAAGAAATGCGCCCGAGACATCGACGCCAACCAGCGGAACGCCATCGTGGTTGAGCTCCTGTAGCGCTTCGATGCGCCCGCCACTGCCGCCTTTTCCCTGTGCGGTGTTGATGACCTGCCATGCTTGATAGTGCTTTTGCTTGAGACGGTCGCCGGATTCGGAGAAGTAGAAGATCACCGCGATGAGCACGCTAAAACCCTCAAGGTATTCAAGAACATCGAGAAAGGTCCAACGGCTGAGGACAAAGGCCGCCCATTCAAGGATCCACTCCAAGCCCCAAAAAGGCGTCGTCCAAGAATGCTTTATGCGTTGTCTGCGGATTGGCCAGGGGTCCGGCTTCTCTCTATGAATTCTGACTTTCACAGGGGAAGTTTACAGGCGACAGATTAAAGTTGAAAGCGTGAGATAACGCGCTAGACGAAGCCGCCTGACGTCAGCAAGTGCGCTTAGGTAGGCTCGTTCGAGAACGGGCGCAAACAAGAATGGCCGTCCGCGAACGCCTATTGGTGGCGGAGGGCGATGATGGGGTCGACCTGGGCGGCGCGGCGCGCTGGGATCGCGCAGGCGGCCGCGGCGACCAGCAGCAAGCACGCTGACACCGCCGCAAATGTGAGCCCGTCACCTGGGGTTACGCCGTAGAGCAAATCGCTCATCAGACGGGTGAGGAACAGTCCGGTTATGACGCCAACCACGATGCCCAAGCCGGCGGTGACCATCCCTTCGCGAAGCACCAGGCGCAAAACGTCAGGGCGCTGCGCCCCCATGGCGACACGAATGCCGATCTCGCGCGTGCGCTGGAGGACGGAGTAGGAAATGACGCCATACAATCCGATCATCGCAAGCACGAGCGCGAGGCCGGCGAAACTTCCGATGAGCAAGGATGGGTAGCTGCGGAGAAAAACGGAAGGCGCCTGCCCGGCGACTTGGTCGAAGGTGCGCGGCTGAATCAACGGTAGTCGGGGATCGATGTCGCGCAAGATGGATCGGGCGGCGCCAACGAATGCGGATGGATCCCCTTTGGTTCGCACGATGTAACTCAGATAGGTGTCGCCACTCTGTTCGTTCGGCTCGTAGATGACCGGCGGAGGCGGCGCGTCGAGGTCGAGCAAGGCGGTGTCGCCGACGACGCCGACGATCTGGCGGAAGGGTTGCTTCGCGTTGTAGGTGTAACGGATGCGTTTGCCGATTGGATTTTCGTTAGGGAAGTAGTTCTTTACAAAGGCCCGGCTGACCATGACGACTTCGGGCGCGTTGATCTTTGTGTCATCCTCGGAGAAGAAGCGGCCTTGGAGCAATGGGATTTCCAAGGTGGGAAAATAGCCGCGGCTCGTCTCGGCGATACTACATTCATCTTCGCGGCCGAGCGCCGTCGGGCGGCCCTCGATGACGAACCGAATGGTGCTGCCTCCGCCCGAGGCAGGAACGACGGTAGTCGAAGAAACATTCACTACGCCCGAAAAATCACTGAGCCGCCCGATAAAAACGCGAGCAAATTTGTCCGCGCTGGAATTCTTGTTGGGATCGTTTTTGTCACTCGGATAGGAGGTATCGGGAAGGTTGACATCGAAGGTCAGAACATTTTGGGGATTGAAACCGCGGTCGTGGCGGAGGAGCGCGCCGAGGCTTTGCAGCATCAAGCTGCCCCCCACCAGCAGCACCAGGCAGACGGCGATTTCGACCACGACGAGGGAGTTGCGCAAGCGCGCGTGACTTGAGCTAGTACCACCGCGCGTTTCCTCCTTCAAAACATCATTCATGGAGGATTGCGCCGCAGCGACGGCGGGTGCCAACCCGAACAGAATGCCGGTGGCTAGGGTTACGCAGCAGAGAAAGGCAAGGACCGGAACGGTGACGCCAGCCGTGCGCAAATAGGGCATCGCGCGCAGCTGGGCTTCGGGGATGGCGGCGACGAGAAGATGGACGCCCCATTGCGCGCCCAGGGAGCCGACGACGGCGCCAAGAACGGATAGCAGTAGGCTCTCGGTCAATAACTGCGATACAAGATTGCCACGCGTTGCGCCCAATGCGGAACGCACCGCGAATTCCTTGCGCCGGCTGATCGAACGGGTCAGCAGCAAATTCGCGACGTTTGCGCAGGCGATCAACAAAACGAAGCCCACGGAACCCAGTAATACCAGCAGCAGTGGTCGAATCTTTCCCGATATTCTCTCCCGGAACTCTGCCATGACGAAGACCGTGGATTCATCTTCCTTGGGGTACGCCCGCGCAAGCTGCGCGGTAATGGCGTTCATTTCCGCTCGCGCCTGCTCCGGCGAGATACCGGGAGCGAGGCGGGCGATTACGCTGAACCAGCGAAGACTCCTTCGCGCGCCGAGGTCACCGGCGGCATGCAAGGGTACCCAGATCGGAGCCGACCTCGCGGGGGCAAACTCAAAGCGGCGCGGCATCACGCCGACGATGCTGACCGGCTTGCCATCCAGTCGAATCGTCATGCTGAGCACCTTGGGGTTAGCGCCAAGTTCGGTCCGCCAGAACGCGTCGCTCAGGATCGCGACGTGGGGACCGTCGGGTTGATCCTCGTTTTGCAGGAAATCGCGACCCAAAGATGGCTTCACACCGAGAGTGGCGAAGAAATTGGGTGTCACCTGGGTGGCGAGAGTTAGTTTCGGCTCGCCCCCGGCTTCCAGCGTGAAGCCGTCTCCGCCGTAACCCGCCAAGGATTGAAAGCTCTTTGCGGCGTGCTTCCAGTCCAGAAAATCCGGGTAGGAAGTCTGCGCCATATCCATCGTCGGATGTTGATCGCGCGATTCGCCGAGAAAGAGCAGTTCACCGGGATTCTGATAGGGCAGAGGCCGGAGCAGCGCCGAATAGACGACGGAAAAAATGGCGGTGTTGGCGCCGATCCCCAGCGCGAGCGTCAAGACAATCACGAGCGTGAATCCAGGACTTTTGCGCAGAAACCGACCAGCAAAGTGGAGATTTTGCTTGAGCATTTGGACACACCTCCGCGCGGCACCGGGACTAGTCAGCAAGCCGGGCTCCGTCAACAGTCCGAGCTAAATACAGGAGTTGCAACTACATACGTCGAACTTGAGGAAGACGCTGAGCGACGCTTGTGACCGCTCTTGGGAATATTCAGTGCAAGAACGGACAACCGTCAGCCAAGCGAGGCTTTTGCTTCGTGACGAGGCGAGAGAAATTCTTCGAACAAAAGCTGCGACAGCCGGGCCGGATCGTGGCGGATGACTCCATGTTCTTCGAGGAGGTTGTCGAGAATCACGCGATAGCCCAACTTCTGAAGATCCAACAGATTGACGGCAACGGGCTCGGCACCTTGGGCGCGATAGCGCTTGGCGACTTCCGGCGAAATCGGCTGGCGATTGGCGACCACCCAATCAATCACGCGTCGCGAAGTATGGTGACGAATGGCGCGGAGATGGTCGGCAAGGGCGTAGCCGGAGGTCTCGCCGGGCTGGGTCATCAGATTCGCGATATAGACACGGTGAGCGTTGGACCTGGCGATAGCGTTAGCGATCTCTGGAATCAGAAGATTGGGAAGAATGCTGGTATAGAGGGAGCCGGGGCCCAGAAGAATCAAATCGGCTTCCTCGATGGCCTCGAGGGCTTTGGGCAGGGGGCGTACGGAGCGTGGAAACAGCGCGAGCTTTTTGATGGGTTTGCGGCTAGCGGTGATGCGGGTCTCACCATGGACGCGGCGGCCACCCGCCAAGGTCGCCACCAGCGAGACGTTCGAGACGGTCGAGGGGAAAATCTGCCCGCGGATCGCGAGGATCTTGCTGCTGACGCGTACGGCTTCTGCGAAGTCCCCGGTGACGTGCGTTAAGGCAGCGAGAAACAAGTTGCCGAAGTTGTGGCCGATCAGACCTCGCCCGGCATGGAAACGGTATTGGAACAGGCGGCCGAGAAGAGCTTCGTCCTGAGAGAGCGCCACCATACAGTTGCGAATATCGCCGGGGGGCAGAATGCGGTTTTCGCGACGCAGCCGGCCGGAGCTGCCGCCGTCGTCTGTGACGGTGACGATGGCCGTGAGTCCGGCGATCGGATGGTCTTCGTCGGCGATTTCGTCGCGGCGGCGGACAACCAGATCCTTCAAACCACGAAGGAGCGTGGACAGACCGGTACCGCCGCCGAGGGCTACGACATTCAGTCCGCGAGAGGACTGCTTCGACTTGGAAGCGCTTTTTTTCACGTCGGACTATGCACATTCTACAGAAAACACTCAGGCCTTGAGTGCAGAAAGAACTCGGACAGTCAAACCCAAGCAATCGGCGACGGGCAGAGAGTCTCGGGGATCGCGATGGCCATTAGATTTAAAGCTTACGATTCACAGGTGCGAGATTTTCCTTATTTCCTGGACGAACGCACCACCGGGAAGTTCAGGGAGCAGCGACCGGGATAGGTCAGCCAGCCGAACCATCCTTCTCCGGATAGAGCATCTCGGTGAAGCGAGGGTCTTCCTGGAGAAACGCAAAGTCTTCGTCGTTGCGAGCGTGGTAACGATTTTCCGGGCGCAGCTCGATCGCCACCTTCAGATTCTTCATCGCAGAATCGGCTTCGCCGGTGAGGCAGTCCAGTGCCGCCAGGGCGTAGTGAATATAGTCCGCCTTTGGCGCCGCCTTGCGCGCTCGATCGAGACTTTCCCGCGCGTCGTCCCAGCGGCCGATGTTCATCATGGCCACGCCACGCTGGTAGTGCTCGTCGGCGGTGCGAGGATTTTGCTCGTGGCTCGGCTTCATGCGTTGTTCGGCGATCTTTAAATGCATGCGAGCTCGGTCGGCAAGCTCTTTACTGGGGCCCTCGAGGACTTTCTCGAGTTCCTGCTTGGCTTTGGCGAATTTCTGCTGGTGAAACAGAGACAAAGCCTCGTCATAGATCTTGAGTTGCGCCTGGACGCGGGGATCGACCATCTCGACGCCGCCGCGCTGGGGGGGGTGTTGCGGAGTTAAAGGTTTTCTTTTCAATGATTTAGTCTTGCTGTGCATGGCGCTTTTGGTCCGCCCGGAACTTGTCGAGTTGGGCTTGTGCGCCTTTGCCATGCCCGCGAAGATAACAGAGCAGGTTTCGCACGTCAACGCGGCTCGGGGTAACTACTTTGTTACACAATGCGTTATCACGTTCGCGCAGACGGCGAAAATTATTCTATCGCTGACAGGCGTGAGTCGCTGACACTAGATGTGAGTATCGAACACGCGACATCGAATGGGTTGAAAGGGTGGCCTGCCTTTGGCGTGTGTGCTATAAATTTCTAGCCAAGTTCCGGACCAAGGACCGGCCAAAGACAAGTGCCTTTCATCAATTTTCCCGCGCGCGAAATTAACTGCAAGCTGGTGTACTACGGTCCAGGTCTGGGCGGAAAGACCGCCAACCTGCAGTGGATCTACGACCACACCGGTCAAAACCAGAAAGGGAAAATGGTTTCCCTGGCGACCGAGACGGATCGGACTCTTTTCTTCGATTTTCTTCCGCTGGACTTGGGTACGGTGCGGGGATTCAAGACCCGGTTCCACCTCTATACGGTACCCGGACAGGTCTTTTACGAAGCCAGCCGCAAGCTGATACTGAAGGGGGCGGACGGGGTCGTGTTCGTGGCGGATTCCCAGGAAGAGCGGTTGGATGCGAATTTCGAGACGATGGAGAACTTGCAAGAGCACCTGAAAGAACACAACCTGAAGTTCGATACGATTCCGTATGTGCTGCAGTTAAACAAGCGAGATCTGCCGAATGCCCTGCCGGTTCCTGACCTCACCAAACAGTTGCAGCGAAAAGGCGAGCCGGTGCTTGAAGGCGTGGCTGTTACTGGGCAGGGCGTCTTCGAAACGTTGAAGGAACTTGCGAAACTAGTTCTGGCGGAGTTGAAAAAGAGCGGCTAGATCAGCGTGCCGGCCTTTTGAACACAGAACCAGCGCCTCACGACGAACGCGGCCTCCGGCCTCGATTACAACTTCAAAATCGAGAGGCTTTACGCGAAGCTAGCTAGAGCGGACGAATCTGTCTCAAAGGTGGGGATGGCTTCGACCAACCGGGTAACGGTCAGCGCATCGCGCACGCGGCCGTGCCCGCATACCAAATGCAGCGCTCCACCCTCTCTGGCGAGTTGAATCGAGCTGCGAACCAGTGACGAAATTCCGGAACTGTCAATCTGCGGCACGCCATTGAGGTTGACGACCACCTTGCGTCCCCCGCCCTGCACCACCGACTGCAGCACCTCGGTCAGTTGCTCGCTAGGCTCGCCGATGGTCAGTCGGCCGTGCACTTCCAAGGTATGCACGCCATTGGCTTCCCGAACAGAGATTTCCATGGGCAGACGTTCGGTCATTGGGAGGTCTCTCTCATGGAATGTTCACGCTAGCCTATTCGAAGAAATTTGCGCTCAACGGTTCCCTAGGATACTCCGGTGCTTCCCTCAAGGGAACAACCGACGCGAGAAAACTCGTTTGCCATGCGTAGAGCTCGTTTCGGGCGCCAGCACGGCATTATACGATGATAGCCCTACGAGACAAGTAGAGCCGTGCTGAATGGCACCATGCGAATCTGAGGGATCGATTGACATGTTCTTGGCTTGGACGGAAAGTAATAACCGACGGTAGTTGTAGAAACGGGGTCTTGGACCATGTGTCGCAATATTCCATCCTTTCTGCCAAAGGCGTTAGCCCTGCTGGCCGGCGTTCTTTCGTTCGCGCCTTTCGGCGTTCTCCGAGCGCAAGTAGGGATTACCCCACCCGCAGTCCTTGGGAAAACAACAGATGTGATCATCGAAGGCCAAGTCAATGTTCGCGTACAGCAAGACACCGGCTCGCCGTTTCTCAGCCCGCTCACCGTCACGTTGCGCTCGGTTGATATGTCGGTCGATCTGAAGGGTAGCTTCAACCAAGTCGGGCAGACTAGTTTTAAAGGCATCCCTTCGGGGCAATACTTACTCGAGGTTAGTTCTCCGGGATATAGTGTCGTGCGCGAGAACGTCTCGATCAACCTCAGCGGCCAAGTCCAAGATATCGTGGTGGCCATGATTCCGGAAGGCTCCGTCGGCCTGTCCCGCAGTTCATTGGGTGCTGTCGTACCACCCAAGGCGATTAAGGAAACTGAGAAAGGTCTTCACGCACTACAGATCGGGAAGCTCGACGAAACTCAAGCGCACTTGACGCGCGCGCTCGCCATCGCTCCGGATTTCGCCGACGGCAATTATTTGATGGGGGTGCTCCTGATACGGCGGAACGACCCGAGCAAAGCCTTGACGTATCTGCAAAAGGCGGTAGACGTCGCGCCCAACCATGCGCCGGCATTGCTGGCGCTGGGCCAGGCTGCTTATCTTCAACGCGATTATGCGCGCGCCACCGCATCGCTCGAACAATCCCTCCGCGAACAACCGCGCGCCCCGCAAGCAGCCATCGCGCAACAGCTTATCGCGCGCATGCGCGAGTCGACTCAGTCCAAAGCGGAGAGAAGCGCTGCGGTGGCAAACTCATCCACCGCGGACCTTGCCGGTTACAAAGATTCAGCCGGTGCCAGTAACCCCGATCCGACCGCATTGCCGGACCTGTCAGCGATTACACCCGTCACCGAAACCAACTGGATACCGCCCGACATCGATCAGGAGAAGCTTGTTCTAGACTCCAGCGCCTCCTGTCTGCTCGACGACGTAGTCCACGCTACCGGCGATCGCGTAAAGGAACTGGTCGAAAATGTGGACCGTTTCACTGCCACGGAAAAAGTCGAGCACTCCAGCCTGAGCCCCCTCGGCCTGGCGGTCTCCAAGGAGACCAGGCAGTTTAACTATATGGTGGAGATCCGCCAGTTCGGCGCTCACGATCTGGACGTCCAGGAATATCGAAACGGATCTGTTTCCGCGCAGCAGTTTCCCGGGCACATCGGCACCATCGGTCTTCCCACAGTGGCACTTGTTTTCCATCCTTATTACCAAGAGAAGTATGAGTTTACCTGCGAGGGCCGCGGAGCGTGGCGCGGCAAACCCGCTTGGATGGTCCATTTCCAACAGCGCACCGACCGAAAGAGTGCGATGCTCGTCTATCGTGTTGGTGGCAAGTCCTTTGCCGTCGGGTTGAAGGGTCGCGCATGGATTGACACCGCGAACTCCCAAATCCTCGCCATAGAAACAGATACGATGCGGCCGGTGCCCGAGATTCGCCTGATGCGCGATCACCAACTCATCGAATACGGGCCGGTCGACTTCCGAAATGGCACCCTGCACCTCTGGCTGCCGAAGAGCGCGGATTGGTACTCCTCGCTTTCCGGGCAGCGCTATCACCGGCGTCACACATTCAGCCACTTCTTGCTGTTCTCCGTCGATGACCAACAGAAGATCGGGAAGCCCAAGGAACCCGTCGAGCAGGCGCCCACACCATAGGGCGCTTTGGCCCCAGACGGTCTCCATCAGAAAAATCAATCAGACCGATGAAAATTTCGAAGCATGCGTTCCCAATCCGCCGCGTATAATCTCGCTTCTATAGAGCGTTGGTTCCCGGAAAGGCGGCTTTCGTACCAGGGAAAGCGGTCCCTTTTGTGTGACCCGAGCCGTCAATCACTCGAAGTGGAGCGGACATAACCTATGAAGCGGATGGTCTCGAAGTGCTGTCGTTTCTTCGCCATGCTGCTCCTACTCTTCGCCATTCCACTGCTCGCCCGCCAAACGTCCTCCGCGACCTCCTCTTCCCCCTCCTCCGCTGATTCCACCAAAGCTCTGAACGACAAGCTCACCCAGCTCGATCAGCGCGTGACCGCCGCGCAATCTTCCGCCGACAATTCCTGGATGCTGGTGAGCGCCGCGCTCGTCTTATTGATGACCGGCCCGGGTTTGGCGCTCTTTTACGGCGGCTTAGTACGCCGCAAGAACATGCTGGCCATCATGATGCAAAGTTTCATGCTCATGGCGGTGATTTCAGTCCTGTGGGCTCTGGTGGGTTACAGCCTGGCTTTTGGCGGAAATGGTCCGGTGATCGGTGGATTCGAGCATGCCTTCCTGCGCGGTGTGGGCGCTGATCCAAACCCTGACTACGCCGGCACCATTCCGCAAGCCACCTTTATGATTTATCAGTTGATGTTTGCCATCATCACGCCGGCGTTGATCACCGGCGCGACAGCCGAACGGATGAAGTTCAGCGGCACCGTTCTGTTTCTGACGCTATGGTTTCTCGTGGTTTACGCACCGCTCGCCCACATGGTATGGGGCAAGGGCGGATTGTTGAATGCCGCTTTGGGCGGAAAATTCCCCACCCTGGATTTTGCCGGTGGAACGGTTGTCCACATCAGTTCGGGAGTTTCCGCGCTGGTTTGCGCGCTGTATCTCGGCAAGCGAACCGGCTTCCCCAAACAACCGATGCCGCCACACAGTTTGGTGCTGAGTTTCGTTGGCGCGTGCTTGCTGTGGGTAGGATGGTTTGGGTTCAACGCTGGCAGCGCCCTGGCGGCGAGTTCCCTGGCGACCAGCGCTTTCCTCGCCACCCATTTCGCCACCGCTGCAGCCGCCATTAGTTGGAGCGCCGCGGAATGGCTCAAGAACGGACGCGCCAGTGCGCTGGGTGCAATTTCAGGCGCCGTTGCGGGACTTGTAGCGATAACCCCGGCGGCGGGCTTTGTCGCACCCATGCCCGCGCTGGCGATCGGATTTATCGCCGGCTTGGTTTGTTATTTCATGGTTACGAAGGTGAAATCGATCTTCGGCTATGACGACGCGCTGGATGCTTTTGGAGTGCACGGCGCCGGCGGCACAATCGGAGCGCTGCTGACAGGCGTATTTGCGCAGCAGGTCGTCAATCCTATTTTCGGCGCGGGCAAACCGGTGGGAGCCCTCGACGGGCACTGGAGCCAAATCGGCAATCAGCTCGTCGGCGTGCTGATCGCTTGGGGTTTCGCGCTAGTCGGGACGATCATCCTCCTAAAGGTCACCGACATGATTACCGGCCTGCGGGTGACCGAAGAGCAGGAGATTGAGGGTTTGGACATTACGCAGCACGGTGAAGAGGCTTACAACCTGGAACTCTAACGTAAACTGTGAAGGTCCGAGCGCTGCGAGTTGCTCGGGTCACGCTGGGTCCCTTCAGGACCCCTGCAGGATAAGCGGGAACGCGGGAGCGCAAATCTTCATGATGAAACTTGAGGCGATTATTCAGCCCTCGCGGTTTGAATCCGTGAAAGATGCTTTGCGCGAAGCCGGCATCGAGGGCATGACCGTGACCGAAGTTCGCGGGCACGGCCGCCAGAAGGGGCACACCGAGGTCTACCGCGGACGCGAGTACACGGTTGACCTGCTGCCTAAAATAAAACTGGAAATGGTGCTGCCCGACAAGCTGGTGACGACCGTTGTGGACACGATCTTGAAGACCGCGAAGACAGGAAAGATCGGCGACGGTAAAATATTTTTATCGAGGGTTGACGAAGCGATCCGGATCCGTAACGACGAGCGCGGCGAAAACGCGCTCTGATTGAGATGACGACCGCAGCCCGTCCAGGTCTCCATTCGGCCCATCAACCCGCTATGAACATGCAAGGCTCTCTTACGCCCCTGTCCGTGCTCGGCCCGCAAGCCGACGACGAACGACAACGTATCCAGCAACAGTTCGAATCGGGTGTCAGCGCGCGAGAGACAGTGCTGGCCTTGTGCGCGCTCGCGGACAAGGATATCCAGCAGGTTTTCGGCGAAGTTCTTCGAGTTCACAATACTCCTTCCTCAGGGTTGTGCCTGGTTGCGCTGGGCGGATACGGCCGACGGCTTCTTTTCCCTTATTCGGACCTCGATATCCTGTTTCTTTTCGGCAACGAAAAAGCCGAACAGACCTTTCGGCCGCTGATTTCGGATTTTTCACGCACGCTCTGGGACCTGGGTTTTCGCGTCAGTTCGGCCGGCCGCACGCTGGAAGAATGCAAGCGCATTGAAGAAGACAATGTGGAATTTCACCTGGCGTTGCTGGACCGGCGATTTCTGGCGGGTGACGGGGAACTGTTTGACCGACTGAACAGCAAGGTATTGCCCGGGTCGGAAAAGCAAGCTCGGCCCTTTTTCCTCGCGCAGCTGCACAAACTTACCAAGGACCGTTTGGCGCGGTATGGCAACACGATATTCCACCTTGAGCCCAATGTAAAAGAAGCTCCGGGCGGGTTGCGCGACTATCAAGCTGCGGTGTGGTTGCGACAGATCGCTGGCGAGAGGAAGGAATTGCTGAACAGCAGCGCCGCTGAAGAAGAACTAGCTTCAGGCGCCGTGGATTTTCTCAGCGCAATCCGCTGCTTCCTGCACTACAGCAACGCGCGGAACGACAACACGCTGACGTACGAACTGCAAGCAGCCGCGGCGGAACGGTCGCTCGGGGTCGCAGATGGAATACCCCGCAGCGCCGCTGAATGGATGCGTCTCTATTTCCGTCATGCGCGGACGCTCAATCGGCTTCTGCTGCGTTATCTCGAACAAAAAACGGCTGTCCCGCAAACGCTCCGGCAACGATTGTTCAGCGCGGCGCGCGGCCCTAAATTTGTGCCGAGCAATGGAAAGCCCTTCGGCGTGCGCGACGGCTTATTCGAAATATTGAACCAGACGGCGCTTTCGGACCGCACCCTGATTTTTTCTCTTTTCACGGAAGCGGCGCGCAGTGGCGTGCCGCTCAGCCGCCAAGCCGAGCGCTGCATCGCGTACATCATGCAGCATCCCGAACTGCCGGTGCGCAATGCGGAAATCAGCTGGCCGGTGCTGCGCGAGATCCTGGGAGCCGACTATCCCGGCGTCGCGCTGAGGCCCATGCAACGACTTGGCCTGCTCACCGAAATCTTGCCGGAATTCAGCCGCATCGATTCGCTGGTCGTGCGCGACTTCTATCATCGCTACACTGTGGACGAACATTCGCTGCGCACCATCGAACACTTGCAGGACCTTGGCGATCCTCCGGACGAGCAAGGAGTCCATTTCGAAACCCTGTGGAAGTCGGCAGAGCGCCGCGACCTTCTGATTTTTGCTCTGCTGCTCCACGATGTCGGCAAGGGCATGCCGGTGGAAAACCACGTGGCCGGGAGCCTGGAAGCACTGGCGACGGCAGCCCGGCGCTTGCAACTCTCCGAGGAAGAAACCACTGAAGTGCACTTTTTGATCGAGCACCATCTGGACATGTCCGCGACGGTGCAGCGCCGCGATATTTTCGATCCTTCGACAATTTCCGCATTCGCGACATCGGTCGTCAACCAGGAACGGTTGCAGCGGCTCTGCCTGTTGACCTACGCAGACATTCATGCGGTCAATCCGGAAGCGCTCACGCCATGGAAAGCGGACATGCTATGGCAGCTGTTCGTCGCCACTTCCAACCACTTCAGCCGTACGCTCGACCGCGACCGGCTCCATGCCCATGATGAAGTTTCTCTCCTTGAGCAGGTGCGCGCACAGTTCGCAGGCTCAAGCACCGAGCAAATCGAGCGGTTCCTTGAAGGATTCCCTCGGCGCTATCTCGCGGTCCATTCCGCGAGCGAGATTGCGGCGCAGTTGGCAATGTATCAAAAGCTCGCGATCGAGCCCGTGCAGACCGAATTGCATTCCGCGGGACGTGTATTTTCGTTGACGTTGCTCACCGCCGATCGGCCCGCGCTATTCGCCACGATCGCCGGCGTGCTGGCGGGCTGGGGCATGAATATCATCAAAGCGGACGCATTCGCCAATGCGGCCGGAATCGTGCTGGATACGTTTCACTTTGCGGACTTGCATCGCACGTTGGAGCTGAATCCCACGGAGATCGGCCGATTTCGCCGCAGTTTGGCCGACGTCGTGAACGGAAAAGCGCCGCTGGAGCCCTTACTGCAAGGTCGCGACAGCGCGAGCCGGGCCCGCCCGCCGAAGGTCACCGTGGAGACGCAGATGAGTTTCGACGACAGCTCGTCCGAGCACAGTTCGCTTCTCGAAATCGTCGCGCAAGACCGGCCAGGACTCCTTTACGACATCGGCTCGACGCTGGCGCGGCTTGGCTGCAATATCGAGGTCGCACTCATCGACACCGAGGGCCAGAAAGTAATCGACGTCTTCTACCTGACCGAGCAGGGAAAGAAGCTAGGCCCGGAAAAACAGACTGCGCTCCGCCAAGCGCTGCAGGAGAAATTGGCTTAGAGCCCCGGCGAAACCTTGCCGCCTTGCTTCGCGCGCCATTTCTCTTTATCTTCCTTCAGCATCGCCGAGAAGGACTGCGGTTTGACAATCTCGCTTATCGACGCCCCCTAGAGACACCGCTAGCGTACAAAATTGGATTCTGTCTCAGACCTCGCTTTTGCGGAAACGGTCGATAAGGTTACCGCACGCGCGTACGGTGACCGCCATCATGGTCAGCGTGGGGTTCTGGCATGCCGACGACACAAAGCTCGCTCCGTCCATCACGAACAGGTTTTTCACATCGTGGGTCTGATTGAAGGCGTTGAGCACGGACTTTTTCGGATCGTTCCCCATGCGTGCCGTTCCAAGTTCGTGGATAGCCATGCCTGGCATTTCGACTCGCGCTTGTACTTTGATATCCTTCGCGCCGGCCGCTTCCAGCATTTCTGCCGCCTGGGCAGCAGCGTCATCCATGAGTGCGGCTTCGTTGTCGCCGTGAGTCATGGAAATCCGCAAGGCAGGAATGCCCCAGGCATCCTTAAGATTGCTGTCGATTTCGATGTAGTTGTCCCATCGCGCCAATGATTCTCCGAACGCTCCCAGGCCCAGGCCGTACACGCCTTCCTTCACAGCGCTCTTGAACGATGCGCCGTAGCCTTCGGCGCCGAAGTTGAACGCCGCTCCGCCCTCGCCCTGATAACCGTAGCCGCGGATAAACTGCGAATGCTTCTTGCTCGAAGGAGTGTTCCGGAAGCGCGGAATGTAGATTCCGTTAGGACGTTGCGGCTCATTCGCATTGGGGCGGACCTTCATGTCGGGTAGACTACCCGACGCGCCCCCGCCGACGACATGATCCATAAGATAGTGGCCGAGCGCGCCGCTCGAGTTCGCCAGTCCGTTGGGATATTCTCGCGTCGACGAGTTCAGCAATATGCGGGTGGATTCCAACGCTTGCGCGCAAAGAATCACCGCCTTTCCGCGGACCTCCTTCACCTGCCGCGTCAGGCGATCCACGTAAGTCACTCCGCTCGCTTTGTTCGTCCCATGGTCCATGTTCACATGGCTCACCACCGCGTTGGTAATGAGCATACAGTTGCCGGAGTTCTGCGCGTCGGCGACGGTCGTAAACGGGCTGCTGAAATAAGAAAAGGTCCGGCACCCGCGTTCGCACGGCCCGCAATAGTGGCAAGCGGAACGCCCATTGTGATTTTGTGTCAGGACCGCCGCGCGTCCGATCGTCACCGTGCGCGCGAACTTGGCTTTGACGCGCTCTCTGAGCCGGACTTCTCCGCAGCTCATCTTCATCGGCGGCAGAAACTGCCCGTCGGGCAACATCTCGTTTCCCTCCGCCGCACCGGTGATGCCCACGTACTTCTCCACGATGTCGTAAAACGGGGCGAGATCGCCGTAGGAGATGGGCCAGTCATCGCCATAACCATCGCGGCTGGCCGCTTGGAAATCGCTATCGCTCAGGCGATAGCTCTGACGGCCCCAAACCAGCGACCGTCCTCCTAACACCCGCAGCCGTTGCCATGTAAATGGCTTGCCGGGCGGCGTGCTGTAGGGGTTCTCAAGATCGTTGACGAACCATTCGTAGTTGTATTCCATGCACGCGTAGCACTGCTTCTGGATGGGCCGGGTGCGCACGATCTCCGGGGAGTGGTCGCGGTACTTTAACTTGTAAGCGGGAGTGTGCTCGGTGAACTCGGTCGGGCTCACCGCTCGGCCTGCTTCGAGCAGAGCGACTTTCAGCCCCGCCTCTGCAAGTTGTTTGGCGGCCCATCCACCGGTGGCCCCCGAACCTACAACGATGGCATCGTACGTTTGCTGAAGAGGGTCTTGCTCCAAGTAAATCCGGTTCATTTATGATTCCCTTCGGGATGGTCACAACCTTGGTAGATGCCGTGCGTGAAGGCGCCGTCCCAACCAAGTTCGCTCGTGCCAATCTGTGAGTTGTAGTACGCGATGCCGATGCGTTGCTTCAGTTGTTCAAAATGTGTGTGACCTACGTCGGCCGCCGCGGCTTCACCGGACCACCGGCTGCCAGCGTCGGAATAAGCCAGCGCGTGCAGCAAATCGTCCTGATCTTCTCGGGACAGGTAGCGAAAGGCGGCTTTGTAGCGCCGAATACTTTCGCCGTCCAAATATCCTAGACTGTTGAGAAACGCTCGTTGATTCTCGTGCGTGTCGGCCGCCAGCACGAGGTCGATGTAGCGGTTCACCAATGCTTCCTTGGCACCAGGCGTGTCGGTAGCGGGGATCATCAAGTCGCTCAGTACGATGAGAGTTTCGTTCTGGTGCTCATCTATAAAAAGTGGCTTCCATCCTGGTGCGGCGAGATCTTTCGAGGCGTCGACACCGCTTTGCGCCGGAGTCAACTCCGAAGACTGGGCCCCGGCCTGCGCCATGGAAAGTGTAGGGCGCAGGGCCGCGGCGACGGCACCGGTAAGAACTCCGGCACGGATCAATTCGCGTCGTTTCATGAAAGCTCCTCGGGTGGAACCTCTACGGTTGGGCAAGCTGCTGGTGCACCAAGTTGCGGAGGAAGCACCGATGCCACTGGCGCACGAAGCGACTCTCGCTGGTCGTGGCCACCGGAAAAGTCTACATCAAACGGAAGCGAAAGTTAGACGGCTAACCGGAAATATGGACCAATACTCCAGGGTTGGCAGCGCGCTGTGCATGGCCAGGGCGAAAACTCCCTCGCACAAACCGATGGAGCACGCGCAGGCTGCGGTACGCCGATGCTTCCGACGGAAACCGGCGATTGCTGACTGGCGACCCAACCCGACAAGGAAAGTTAGATTTTTGGTACAGTTTTGGAAACCGCACGCGAACGTGCTGGATAACGATAAGAACGGCACCGTTATGGACTTCCGTTGAAAAGCTTGAGAAAGTCAAAAGGAAACAAAACGACACCTTGTCGACCGGAGATATCTCGATGCTCAACGAGGAACGCCGCCGTGAAATCTTGGAATTGCTGCGCAGCGACGGCCGAGTCCTGGTCCGCGATCTGTCCAAGCGTTTTCGCATATCGCTCATTACCATCCGCAAGGACTTGGAGTACCTGCATCACCAGGGAATGCTAGAACGTACGCACGGTGGCGCATTGCCCCTTCGCACAGGGGCGCTTCAAGATCAAACTTTGCGTGAAAAGGAACGCCTGCATCGGCGGGAGAAAATGCGTATCGCTGCCGCGGCGTTGCGCATGGTCCGTCCCGGACAGGTGATTATTCTCGATTCGGGAACCACGACGACGGCGATTGCGCGAGGGTGCCGCCATTTGCGCAGTTTGACGGTCATTACGAATGCGACAAATATCGCGGCGGAACTGGCAGATAGCAATGTCGAGGTGATTCTTACGGGCGGCTTACTGCGGAAAAGTTCGTTTTCGCTGGTTGGGCCGCTTGCAGAAGAGTCGCTGCGCAAACTCAGTGCGGACCTGCTATTCCTGGCGGTGGATGGGTTCGACGTGGGGTATGGGCTTTCGACACCGAATCAACAGGAAGCGCGGGTGAACCGGGCGATGTCCGAATCGGCACGGCGAACGATTGTGGTATGCGATTCGTCGAAATTCGGGAGAAGAAGTTTGTCGCTCATTATGGACGTTTCCGCGGTGCATGAAACGATCACCGACAGGGGAATACCCAAGCAAGACCTCAAAGCTCTGCGCGAAGCGGAAGTCGAGGTTACTCTGGTCTAACTTCCTGCCCGACCCGGGCGCGGTGCATTCACCGCTTGACTTACGAATCGATAGTAAGTAAAAGATATAAAGCGAAATAAAGCGTAAGTATGCGTTTCCCGCGCGCCGCCGGCTGTTCCAGGAGCCGCTCGCGCCGCCCCGAGGTTCCGGAGCCCCCAAAGACTTTGGCGTCTTTACGGAGCATGTTTTGTCTCTTTCACTCGGAAAACAAACTGGATTACAAGCCCTGGCCGATGACCGTGGCGTCATTGCGGCGCTTGCGATTGACCAACGCAGCGCTCTTCGCAAACTATTCGCGAAGGCGAGCGGGCGCGATGCGAACCAAGTTCCCGCCGAATGGCTGGTGCAGTTCAAGGAGAAAGTCAGCCAGTTTCTCACGCCCTATGCCAGCGCCATCCTGCTTGATCCTGAATACGGGCTACCCGCTGCGAGCCGACGTTCCAAGGATTCGGGGCTTCTTCTCGCGTATGAGCAAAGCGGATACGACAAGACTGTTCCCGGGCGACTGCCGCGACTACTGGACGATTTCAACACGGCACGTCTGAAAGAGGCTGGGGCGGATGCAGTCAAGGTTCTCTTGTACTACTCTCCGTTCAGCGAAGCCGCTGTCAACGCGTATAAACAGGCTTGGGTTACGCGTGTCGGAGACGAATGTCGCGAGGCCGATCTTCCTTTTTTTCTCGAAATTGTAAGCTATCACGATCAAATGGATGAAAAGAGCGCCGAGTTCGCACGCATCAAGCCCGAAGTGGTCACTCGTTCGATTGAAGAGTTTTGCAAACCGGGTTACGCGGTCGATGTGCTGAAGGTGGGCGCGCCGGTGAATATGAATTTCGTCGAGTCGGCCAACTTGCCGCCTTCGCAAGCGGTTTACTCACGTTCGGAAGCGCGGGCTCAATTCAAACGCGCTTCCGAGGCGGCTTCGCTTCCCTTCATCTATTTGTCAGAAGGCGTTGCCAATCAGACCTTCGCGGAAGCATTGACGTTGGCGGCCGAGGCCGGCTCCGGCTTTTCCGGTGTGCTCTGTGGGCGCGCAATTTGGCAAGACGGCGTGCCGGTCTTTGTACTTCGGGGTGCTGCGGCGCTGGAAGACTGGCTTCAAGAGCACGGTGTGCGGAACATTCAGAACGTGAATGTCCACCTCGCTGCGGCGCGACCGTGGTTTGAAAGGATCGGCGCTGCTCCGAAATCAAAGGAGTAACGACGGAATCGAACCATGTTTCTTTGCGTCAGCCTTAACCCGGCGATAGACAAGCGGCTGGTGCTACCGTCCCTTCTCCGTGGACGTGTAAATCGAGTGCGCACGCTCCAATCATTTCCTGGCGGGAAATCTGCCCACGTCGCAATGGTACTCCACACGCTCGGAGCGAGACCCTGCTGGATAGGCTCATGCGGCGGTGAAAGTGGCCGCGAACTCCTGGTGGGGCTCTCTGCTCTCGGAATTCAGGCGACGGCGTGTGCTACAAATCAGCCGACGCGCACGAATCTAGAAATCGTGGAAGACGACGGCACCGTTACGGAAATTCTTGAGCCTGGCTCAGTCGCAAGTCCGGCGGAATGGGAGCAATTCGAGAGCACCTGCAGGAAGCTGTTCGGGGAGGGCGCCGAAAATGCCTCGGTTATTTTTTCCGGAAGCCTGCCCGCGAACGCCGCACCGCGGCTGTACGCAGGTTTGGTCGCGAGGGCACGGGAATCCGGCTGCAAGACATTCGTGGACACGAGTGGCGAGCCGCTTCGGCTGGCGCTTGCCGAAAAGCCGCACTTTGTGAAGCCAAATCGCGAGGAAGCTGCTCAGCTTCTTGGAAGGCCGGTCAGTTCCCTCTCGGATGCGGTGAGCGCCGTTCATAAGCTGCTGAGCCTTGGCGCGCAGAGCGCGGCTTTGAGCTTAGGCCCGGAGGGGCTTCTTTTTTGCGCCGCCGTGGATGCGCCTGTGATATACGCTCCTGTCATTCCACTCCAACCGCGTTCGACGGTGGGCTGCGGAGATTCAGCCCTGGCTGGATTTGTGTTCGGCATCGCGTCTGGAAATTCGCCCCAAGATACGTTACGGCTTGCAGCTGCCTGCGCTCAAGCGAACTGCTTGGCCGATGCTCCAGGTGCTGCCAGGTTCGAGAATATTCGAGAATTTCAGAAACAGATCTCTGTGCAAACGCTTGCGTCTGGTTCTTGAGGTGAACCGAGAGGGATGATCAGCCAAGACAAGTTCAGTATTAGTGTCGTCGGCGAGCTCAATTTGGACCTCGTCCTGTATGGCCTTCCGCGCCATCTTGAACTGGATCGCGAGCATCTCGCCTCGAATTTGACCTTGACGCTCGGCAGCTCTTCGGCAATTTTCGCCCATAACTTTGCGCTTCTCGGGAACCGTGTCGTCTTCCATTCCGCTGTCGGCGATGATGCCCTCGGCAAAATATGCCTCGAACGCCTCATCGAAAGCGGCGTGGACGTGTCGGCAGTTCGCAGATTTCCCGCCAGGCAAACGGGCATCACCGTCATTCTGCCGCAGCCTGAAAAGCGGTTCATTCTCACCTATCCGGGGGTAATGGCAGAGATGCGCTTCGAAGATCTCGACCTCCCGCGGGTATTGCACGCACGCCATCTGCACCTTTCTTCCTATTTTCTTCAAAAGGCTCTTAGGCCCAGCGTGCCGGACCTTTTTCGCTTGGCACAGGAAGCGGGACTTTCTACTTCAATGGACACCAACGACGATCCCGATGATCGATGGGAAGGAGACGTCCTTGAAGTGCTTCCATGGGTGGATGTACTTCTGCCCAACGAGTATGAAGCCTGCCGTCTCGCTCGAATCGATGACCCGATGCGGGCGCTGGATTTTCTGGCGCCAAAAGTTCCACTGGTGGTGATGAAACGCGGCGAAAAAGGGGTGCTCGCTCGCCGGGGATCAGAAGTCTTTGCAGCTTCGACGCCGAGAGTCGCGGCTGTAGACACGATCGGCGCGGGGGACAGTTTCGACGCTGGCTTTCTTCACCAGTTCATTCGAGGCGCGAAAATCGAAGAATGTCTAAGATACGGCAATCTGAGCGGTGCGCTCTCTACGACTCGCAGCGGTGGCACCGAAGCCTTTCGAGAAGCCAAGCTCAGAGAATCGTTTCTCGCTCAATAGCTTTCGCCTGCATTCCAAAAACACTGACTGGGGAACACCGGTGACTTCGGAGCCCTTACGGCTATTGCGGCTGCCGCAAAACGTTTCCTTGGTCAGCGGGCTCTCGGAACCGCCGATTGTCGAGGAGGTTTGGATACGCGTGCAAATCGCCAACGACCTTGACCGAGAAGCTACGATCGGCGGGTACGCCGTCTATGCCCTGGACGCTTAGATGGATAGTGAAATTCGCTGCTCTCGTGTAGGTGTGAGACACCTGGGGCCCGTCGGCGCTGGTCCCGTCGCCGAAATCCCAGGCGTAGTTGACCGCGGGCACTCCGTTCGATTCTGTTTGTGCCGATAATTGCAGGGTCTCGCCCGCATTGGCGACAGCGGGCACATTTGCGCTGACCGTCGGGGCGCTCGCCGACAAGCTGCTGTCGATGATCTTGATGACTCTGACGGATTCGGGGGCTTGGTTCTCAATGCGTACAGCGCTCACCGCGAGCGCGAGCGGCGCGTTCTGGTTTAGAACATCCATAGTGACAAAGAAATGGTCTGAGGGCAGTCCGAGGTCCGCGAGTTTCAACGTATGCGTTCGCGGCGATTTCGTCCAATTGAAGACGGTCAGAATTGCCTGGTGCGGACTCTCGCGCAGAAAGAAAATGCTGGGTTGTTCATCTTCCGGCTCGTAGGTCATCAGATCGACAGGTGTGGACACGCGACCTAGTTTGGCCATGTTCAAAAGATCTTGGTTCTCAACCAGCGCTAGCCGGTCCTGCTGCGCGCCCATGACCATCATGTCGTCGCCGATCTCGTACATGCCACCGGAGACTGCGGCGAGCGCAATCGATGCCTGCGCTTCGGTCAGAGGATACGAGGCAGAAGCGCGTGTATGATCGCTGAATCTCTCCGACACGGTGTTGAAGGCATCCGGATCATCCAGGAAAAAGTTCCGATGCATGTAGAAGCGGGCGGCAATTCCCGCGGCAGCAGTTCTCGTTCCGTCAAACGAATGTGCGGTGTCCGCGGAAGTCCGTCCCGTGTCGACCAGCCCAACGGGGGTGAGCATGGGACTACCGTCCTTGTCCAAGATCACGTCTTCGCCCACAGCGTCGCGAATGATTTGCAAACCGATGCGCAACGCCTCCAACGCCGTGGTGTCGGGACGATACATGAAACCCTCGATGGCGCTGCTGTCCATGAAATCGAGTTTGATGAAGCGAACGCCCCATTCACGAACCAACGTCCTGTACGTCTGGCGTAGGTACTCCTGGGCGCCGGGATTTGTGGTATCGAGTACGTAAATCAAGTCGGATTTTTGGTGCCACAGTGGTTCGGTGTGGATCGGTTCCCCCTTGGCGTTGTGCACCAGCCAGTCTTTGTGGTGCTCGTACACCCAGGCGCGGGAGGTTACTTGAAAAGGGGCGGTCCACACGCCAAAGGTCAAGCCGTCGCCGGTGACGTGGTATCCGGCGGCGCGCATGCCATTTGGGAATTGCGTGGCATTCGCTGTTACATATTCGCCGCGGGCATACTGATAGCCTTCGTCCACCTGAAAGAATTTATAGCCGAGCGCCTTTAGGTGTGCTGCCTGCCAATCGGCGTTAGCGAAGGTTTCACCTTCGTTGATTGCGCCATAGTAGGCCGTCCAGCTCCACCAACCGATCGGAGTCTGTGCGGAGACGCGAGCGTGGTGCAACTTTCGAATTGCGTCTCCGTAGGCCAAAAGCTGATGGTGATAGCCGGGCCCGGCTTCGAGCATGAGACGCTCTGACACCAGCTTCCCTCCGGGCTCAATCGGGAGATTGATCTCCAGCTGATTTTCCGCTGGACCATCTCTCAAATCGTATTCCTTTTGAATTTCCGTGGTTCCTGCGAGGTCCACGCTGTAAGACGCGATTTTCGTTTCGGCGCCTTCGCCTGCCGCTTGTAGATGCAGGTAGGTCAGAAGGCGGTCGGCAGTGAGCGCACCGATGAAGAGGCTTTGCTTGCTTTCCCGGTTGTAAACGAGTTGACTCCCGACGCCCCGATGCATTCCGCTGGGCGCTTTCCCCAGGTCGTGGAGCTGCAAGGCAGGCCGATCCTCGCTGTAACTGTCCGAGAGAATACGATCGGCAGAGGACTGACCACCGAGATTCAAAAGGGGATTCCCGAGTAGTTCGAGGCCGCGGAAGGCCTGCAGTGTGAGCATTTTTTTCGTCGTGTTCTGGACGGTCACCTGCAGAGTAGCGTACGAGGTTTGATCGTAGAGCTGGACCACAAAAATGAGGTCAGCTTTTCCTTGCAGTCCAGAGTTTGTGACCGTGATAGCCCGGCCCGAACCGAGATCATCGGCAAATCTAGATTCGGACACCGCGTGACGCGGATAGTCGTCCGTGCGTAGCCACTCGTGATCCACCTCTGCGGCGACACGACTGTTAAAGATAGGCTGGCCTCCGCGCGAAACGAGTTGATACGTGCCATCTTTGGCATCTACGCTCAACGAGAGCGAGTAATTTGCCAATCGTTGGGCTGCGCAAGGCGAGGCGATAAGCAGCGCCTTGAAAACAATCGCGATGGCGAATCCGCACAGCAATCTTTGAACTCTCATTGACACCGTTTAGATCTCCCTCTCAAGAAAAAGCGTGATCGAAGTACGCGACACAATTGAGATTCAATGAAGCAAACGCTGGGCTGCCGGCTACTGAATGGCTACAGCAGTTTGTGGCGTGTCGTATCCATCGAGCCTGACCCACGCGGCCTTTGCAGATTGCGGCAGCACGCCGCGAATCTCGACTGTCTCTCCGGGAAAAACAGTGACGTAATTGTTGTCGTATTCGATAGGAAGCACTTCGTCGCCGTCTTTGGCGCTGGTGATCACGGCGCGCTCGAAAAACGCGATGTGGTCGGACGGGTTGTGCAAGCGCACGGTTACGCGGTCTTCCCCGGCCGACATTGCATGTTTGGCGCTAACCTCCAAGGGCACCCGGGGCATGGTATTGAGCGAGGTCATGTCCGCCCAACTGACGGGCTTCAATCCGAAGGCGCTATCGTGATCGCCGACATCATCGTCTTTCTGCGACTGCCAATAGACATTTTCCATGAGCGTCTTCCCACGGACGTCGAGCAACTGACAGCGCACGAAGAACACCGGGGAACTATCCGGAAAGCGCGGTAAGGTCATTGCTTGGACGGCACCGCCGGAATCGACTTGAAGACTCTCTGCGTGACGATCTTCGCGCAACTTACCCTGCAGATCGTACACCCGCAGGCGCACGCGCAGATTTTTCTGCTGCACAGGAGTCTGATTGACGACGGTGATCGTTGCCTTGCTGTGATCGCCGGCCGCATACGAATCAAAGACAACGGAAACAGGACGCAGGCCAGCCTTGGCGCCGTAGTAGGCGCCGCCCGGACTCAAATAGTAGTCGAAAATATTTCCGAAGAAGGAGGGCCAGTGACTATTGAGCATCCAATAGATGGTCATTTTGTGACGGGCCCATCCGTTGGCGGCGAAAGCTTCGAATTGGGCCCGCGTGTTTTCGTAATGCGCGAGTTGGGCCTTGCGTGCGAATTCTTCCGCGTTGCTTGATGGTCCGTATCTCTGATCCAGGGCGTGACGGATGTTGACGAGCGTGTCGTTTCCAAGGTTGGCGCCAGAATGGAAATACCAGGTGTCATTGATGGGCCAAAGCTTGTCGGCCGGAATGAACTTCTTGAGACTTTCGTAGGTAGGTATGTGTTCGTTGTCGCCCTGCTCCGCGCAGGATCCGCGTGAAGCGGCGTACCGTCCGCTGAACCAGTAGGTCGGAGGCCTCCAACTGTACGGGCCCTCCATGTGGATGCCGTTCCACTTACGTTCGCCGTGATCGTCTTTGGCGAAGGACGAGACGGTGTCCACGGTGGCGTTCTGCCACTGTAGGTCGGCTAGGATTTTGTGATACATATTCAGCACTGGGTCAGGTGGCAAGCCGTCGCTACCGTTGGCCCAAATCGTCACGGACGGGTGGTGACGAAGCATTAAAATCTGCGACCGGAGACTCTGTTCCGCAACCCGATGGTCCTCTTCCCCCCACTGATCCCACATTTCCCACTGGTTGCAACACATCCAACCGAACATCAACGGGATCCCCTGCTCGTCGGCGAGTTCCACGATGTGCTCACTCGAAATTTTCGACTCCCAACGGAGCATATTCAGTCCAAGGTCTTTCACGTAGCGGAGCACAGCCGCTTCGCGGTCCGGGTCATTTCGATACAAGAGATCGGGCGTATAAACGGCGCCGCGTACCAGGAAATCCTTGCCATTAATATTGAGATAGAAATTTCCGCCTTTGCCGACGGCTGGAAATTGCTCATCGTGGTCTCGGTACTGGGTAATCGAGCGGATGCCGAACCGGATGTGCGCCGCATCGGAGAGGCGGTTGTTTTCAATAAATTCGAGTCGAAGCTCATAGAGACTGGGGTTTCCCATGGTGTAAGGCCACCACAGATCGGGATTGCTTATGCCCAGCTGGGGATATTGCGACGGAGCGAAGCTTGTCTGACGTTCCTCGCCAGGAGCAAGGGCAATGGGCTGTTCGATTTGAATGGTAGCCTTACCGGGGCGCGAGATTGCCCCTCGAAGAATTCCAGCTACTTGCCGATTGGAATGGTTTCGAAGGGCAGCGTAGACCGTCAGTCTGGCCGAAGTGGTTTGCGGTAGAGGAAGCTCTGTGTTTACCAGCGGGTCGCTGAGCGTGACGTCGCCGGAAACCTTCAGGTAGACCGGCTTCCAGATGCCCGCATTGCGGTCCGGAACAAACGAGATGCCGTGACTGTTCTTTTTACGCTCCCCTTGATAGCCCAAATATTTCCAGTTCAGCCAGTCAAACCAGCTGTCGGCCAGCTCAACGCCGTTGACATCCTGAATCAACCTCTCCGGCGTGACTTTTACCGCAAGAGCATTGCGCTGCCCGGCCTTGATCCAGTGTGTCGCGTTCAGTTCGTGCGCATTGTACATGCCAACTACGTGCTTGCTGTCCGCGATCAGTTGGCCGTTCAGCCAAATCTCGGCCCGGTAATTAATGCCAGGAAACTCGAGTGAATAGACCGCATGTTCGGCAGGAGCTTCAAACGTGGTTCGGTACCACCAATCCTGTTTGTACAGGTCTTGAGGTACATTCTCCGCCATGTTCTTCCCAACGTAGAGATGGGGGTAGACGCCGTCCTCTTCAAGGATCTCGAGAACGGTGGCAGGCATTCTACGGATCGCGTGCCAACCAGTGTCCTGGTAATCGAGGGACGATAGGACCGCCCCGCCGAGTTGCACATCACTTGCGGACGTAAGTTTCCAGTTTTCTGCAAGCTCGATAGTTCTTGGAGATTCTGAGGCCGCAAGGGACCAGACCTGGCTTGCACCGATTGACAAGAACAGCAAAACCATCCGTCTGAAGAGGCGTGCGCGATTCTTGATCACCGGACGGACTTTGTACATCGATTCATGACTTCGGATATCGCCAGACTGCATGTGGACCTCCGATACCCGCCCCCGAAGCGGGCCGAGCTACCAGGGACGCGACCCTAAACGAACTTCCCCATCCGGCCATTGCTCGGAACCCAAACACCTGACCATCGCAGCCATCGGGAGCAGGATATCCCCTGGATCTGCTCTACCCACACGGGGCTTGAAACGTTTACCCAACCCAAGTGTTCGTACAAACTCTGCAGCGCCGACCTGCAAAAGAGCAGGGCGAAATTCACAGCCATCTGGATCTCGAGAGGCTCCCTTGGCCGGGAAGATTCCGGTTGCCCGCCTGTCTCGATCACGTTTCTGATCCCAAAAGCTCTGCGGCGAAGATCAAGGATTATGTTTCCGCTAATGCAGCTGAAATCGTTGCACCACTCGGGTGATCACGCCATCCGGACTCGGGTTATCAGGGTCCAATTGGGAGGCCAGACTCAAGTGATAAGCGAGCAACTGGGGAAAGACAATTTCGAACGGTCCGCGCAAGTCGTCGGGCAGGTCTGGCGCCATGGCCGGAATGAAATCGTGGCCAAGTTCGCTGTCAGAAGCAGTGGCTCCGACCACAATCACGTAGCCCAGCTTTTTTTGCCTTAGTTCCCGAAGCACGTCTTCTTCAAAGCGGCGCCTTTCCGCATCCGAAGAGAGCACGCACAGAACCAGGGAATCAGGCCGAAGAAAGCTCATCGGGCCGTGGCGAACGCCCAGGAATGTCTCGTTCACCGCGACCGTACGACCCGCCGTCATCTCCAAAACCTTCAGGGTCGCTTCTCTCGCGATGGGAGCCAGGCCAGCGGAAGTCAGGACCATAAGGCGAGAACATAATGGAGACGCCAAACGCTGCGCCATTTTTTCAAGGCCGGGGAGGGCGGTATTGACGGTGGCTACGATGCCAGGGAGATGCTTGGTCAAGAACTCGCCGCGTGCGATCGCCATGCCTGCCAAGAGCAAGTTAGAAAAGGAACCCGTCATCACAAGACTGCGGTCATTGGTTCGAGGGTCGAGGACAAGGGGGTTGACTCCCGGCAACCGCGCGAGCTGGCCGTGCTCATTGCAGGTAATCGCAAGATGGAGCACGCTCGGGTACATTTGTTTGATACGCGCGATGACCCCGACACTCTCCGGGCTTTCCCCCGAGCGTCCCAGAGACACGAGTACGCCGTTCGAAAAAAAGTCTGGAGCCAGATGAGACAGTTCCCGCTGGGTGAAGGTAAGAAGATCTGTTGTCGGGATGGCTACGGAGTTGGTCCAAGTGGCCGACACGGCGGAAGCCGCGTACGCCGAGGTGCCGGCACCGCAGATCACCGCAGTCCGACCCTGCACAATCGAATGAGCGTTCGAAGACGCAACGCGTTCCAGCGTCGTGGGCCAGAGTTCCGGTTGCTGGCGGATCTCGTTGAGCGTGATTGTTCCGCGTTGGTTACCGTCCTCGGAACCTGAGTCAAGCCTTCGCGTCATGTACCTTCATGCCTTTCTGCCAATGAAGTTCACTTAAAAAAGTCGGCGCCGGCAAGCGCGCGATGCGGATGACCGCGCCCAGCGTTGACGACAACCACGAAGGTACGACAGACTCTGGGCGGCCAGCGTTCTCGAACCCGAACGGCGGGCTTTGCACTCAAACGGCCGCTATCTATTTCAGAAATATAATTTCAGTGCAAATTGTATTTCGCGTTGATCATTTTGACCGTCGCGGGTAGAAGTGATTTTGCCAAAGCTCCCGCTCGTATAGTCCAGCGAACCGGGAGCTGCCACCACGCCATTACCCCCGAAACCCGGATTGGAGAAGTTAGGATGATTGGTCAGGTTGAAGAATTCAGAACGGAACTCCAACCGAAACCGCTCTGTAATGGCAAACTGTTTGAAAAGCGAAAAATCGAGACGATGGAACCCCGGGCCACGGAAATTACTCGGCCCTCCTCCCAGCGGGCTATAGTCCGTTTGGCCGATGGTAGTTGCCACAGGAGGAGTGGTGAATGCGGCTGGATTGAGCCACTGATTCACATTGTGAGAACCGGCGTCCGGATTCTGCCCTTGAACCTTCAACGCGTAGCAGTTGAATCCGGACGTAGTGGAAGTTGCGCAAGGAACGGTTCCCGGCTGCCCGTCTTGCAGCGTGAGGATCCAGTTCGTTGCCCATCCCCCAAGCACGGCGTCCACAATCCGGCCACCGTCATGCAGGAACTTTCTTCCTTTACCAACCGGCAGCTCATAACTCCCGCTCAGATGGAATACTTTGTTAACGTCAAAGTCGCACCGGCCGTAGTCTGGATGGATACCGAAGCCCGGCAGGAACGGTGCTCGATACGCGGTAAGTGAAGTAGCATTCAGAACGTCAATCGCGTCGGTCAGACAGCTCGACCAAGTGAAGTTGGCCAAAACGCTGAGTCCGGCATTGAACCTGTGCTCATAGTTCGTCTGCAGTCCGTTGTAGTGGCTATTGCCCGCAAAGCTGGTGTAGGTAGAGCCGGAAAAATCGGGATAGGGAGAGAATGCGAGCGCGTTCAAGCCCAGTGGAAGGATCTCCCGCGGAGTATTCGGATTAACGTACACCGCAAGGTGGCGAACTGTATTGCCAACGTAACCCACCTGCACGGTATCGTTTTTGGTGAGCTGATACTGCGTGGCCAGATTATAACCCTGCGTATACGGAGTTTTGTTGTGGTAGTCCTCGCCGATCAGCCCAACACCCCCGGGCTCGGCCGCCGCGGAGGTAAGCGGAATACCAGTTAGCCCGTTGGAAAGCGTGCCAATCGATCCGTTGGCAAACGTGATGGGCGCGTTGGGCGTCATATTTGGATAGCTTAGATTGAATTGAAACGGAAAATCGTTGTAGGTCAAGAGCGCGGAGTTTTCAAAACCTCCGTAAAAGATCCCGTAACCTCCCCGAACAACAAGCCTTGGCGTAATTTGATACGCGAATCCAACCCGCGGAGAGAAATTTGCTTTTTGCGATACTCCCAAGCCGGGCTGCCCCGAGCAGGTTATGCTGATATTCTCTGCCGCGGCGGCCGACAAAAAGTCTGGTGAAAATGGAGTATTGCAGCGCTTGTTGGTCAACAGAAAGGTGGAAGCACCACCCACTGTGGCAGCAGGTAGAAAATTGGACTGTGCCCCGTAATTTTCGGTCAGTTGTCCGAAGTACTCGTAGCGAACTCCAAGGTTCACGGTCAACCTCGGCTTTACCTTGATATCGTCCTGAAAATAGCCAGCGTAATAGTTGCGCTTCATCGAGGTGGTAGCGATGTTGGATGCTTGTACGGTGTCCGCGCCGCCCACGAAATCAGCCGCGCCCGGAACGGTACCGGGAATCGGCGTCAGTAGCATTTGCGCGAGCCCCGTATTGCCTCCCGTTGTAGAGGGCACTTCGGTGTAAACACCGCTAAAGTTCCACGCTCCGCGGCCCGTAAAAGGCTGCAGGATATTGAATCCCAGCCTTTGGTATTGAAATCCAACCTTAAAGGTATGCCGGCCGGCCGCTTTGGTGAGATTGTCCGTAGCTTGCGAGGTCGTGCTCAACTCGATCGACGGCAGAAACTGATTGCTCCCAAGAGTATTCAGCCCGGTAATGAAGAGGGAGCCCAATCCGCCATTGGAATTACCTTGAGGAACCCCGGGAATTCCGAACTGAGCGGGAATTCCGGCGGTGTTGGCGTTGGGTTGCAACCGAGAAGAAGAGATGCGATTGTAGCCCGCGCGGACTTCATTGACGAGCGTACCCGAGAACAAATGCGTTTCACTCACTACTGCGTTGATCGACTTAGCTTCTTGATCCCCAGACGCGAAAGAACCCCCATCCGCTATCCCGGCAAAGGGACCTGGAATAAATGTTGGGTTGTCGACGTAGCTCACGCGCCCGAAGATACTGTCTTTCTGACTGAAGTTGTGGTCCACGCGGACGTCAAATTGGTCGGCGTTGTTGCTCAATTTCGGGTTCGCAGCGTAGTTGGTGAAAAGACCCGCAAGGTTGGGGGCGGGATAGAGATTCAAAAGCTTAATCGCGTTGGCGTCGAGTCGGCCCGCCGGAAGAATGTTGCCGGCAAAAGGCTCGCGAACAAAACCGAGCTGCGTTCCGGCCGGCACTCCCGTGCAGGGAGCAGTGATCCCGGAGACCGGATCAGCAACTCCGCAAGTCACCGCTCGCGTGGTGGAGGGATCGAAGACCTGGCCCAACGCGTAGGTACGTCCCAGCACATCGGTTCGTGTACCGCCTTGTGTAAGCAATTCTGATAGATTTGTGTATCCGCTGCTCCGTTCGAGAGCTGTTGGTACGGTGTTCGTCGACGGGATGGCCTGACGGATGCGGGTGCCTTCGTAGTCCATGAAGAAAAAGGTCTTGTCCCGGCGAATCGGACCTCCAAAGGTGAATCCAAATTGATTCTGGCGGTATTCTCCTTTCGGAATACCTCCTGAATTCTCAAAGAAGTTGGCGGCGTCCAGTTTGTCGTTGCGAATAAATTCCCACACATTTCCGTGAAACTGGTTTGTTCCTGATTTGATGGTGGCGTTGAGGACCGCTCCCGCCGAACGTCCAGACTCCGCGCTGTAATTGTTGGTTTCGACCTTAAACTCTTGGATCGCATCCACAGGAGGGCGAACCGCGTAGGCAGTGCCATTTAAGAAATCCACAAGATTGGCATTGTTGTCGAGACCGTCGAGTAAATAGTTATTCTGCGCTGGCCGCAAACCGTTGGCTGCAAAACTTCCGCTAGCACCCAAACCGCGCGTGTCGGCCTGATCCTGTGTAACGCCCGCCGACAGTTGCGCCAAGAACGTAAAGTTACGTCCGTTCAATGGCAGCGCGTTGACGGCGCGCTCCTCGATGACCTGTCCGACGGAAGCATCCTGAGTCTGGAGAGCAGGCGGCGCCGTATTGACGACCACTATTTCTTTGGATTCCCCAGGCGGGAGGGTGATGTCCACAAGCACTTTCTGTTGGACGTCGACGGTGACGTTATTCTGTTGGACTTTTTGAAACCCGCTGAATTCCACCGATACGGAGTAGGTACCGATCTTCACAGGAGAAAAAGAGTATTCACCTATGGAACTGCTGATCGTCGACAGCAACACTCCGGTCCCTTCATTGGCGAGTGTCACTTTCGCCCCCGCCACAACACCTCCGCTGGTGTCTTTGATGGTGCCGGAAATAGCGCCGGTATCCACCTGACCGATTATCAGGGCAGGCAGAAGGCCCAGCAACACCACCGCGAATGTCAAAGGCAGCTTGCGATTCAGAATAAAGGTAAACATGAAAATGTCCTTCCTTTCACTAAGTGAGGACCCGATCCAGTAGTTGACCGACTGCTCGGTGTGATTCCATAAAAGCGTTCCTGTGATCCATTGCTCCGGCTAAGTCCGAATGAGAGAAAGCAATCCTGCCGAAGGGGCCGTTGCGAAGCGCATCGCGCGCAGCCGGCTTCCCATCCAGTCCAAAAAAGAACCCAGGCTGTGGATTGATGAATGCATGGCCAAATCGATTCATCACGATGCCCGCGATGTCGCGTTTGGCATCGAACCCGGAAGCCGCGAACATCTCGGTCATCTGCTCGCGAACCTGGCGTTCATAGTCGACGAAGGCAGTGGATAGCAACTCGGCGCGCCCTAGCTGTCCTTGGGTGCGCGCCGGCAGTCCAGGTTTCGTGAAGTCCACAAAAAATGTCAGGACCGTAGGTAGATCGGGACCGACTACATCGGTATCAACCCCGAAAAGGGCATTCTTTCGAACATTCACCGAACGCGAAAAGCCCTCGAACCACTGGGCGCTTGAGATTCCCAGGTTGTAAAGGAAACGCCAATTGCGAACCGCTACGTTGACGGTCATGTAAGGCGCATAGTTGAATTGGTCGTAGCTATTCTTTCGAGTTTCGTCCAGGTCTCGGACTACGTGCTTCGTAATCCATCCGCCGCCCGCCATGACAACTGTTTTTGCTTTGACCCGGAACAGGTTGCCGTTCTTCGCGTAGACGACGGAGACAAAATCCGCCTTACTGGGGTCGCCCAAGTGTTCGACGCGTACCGCAGTGGAATCCAGGCGCAGTCGCACTCGCTGCCCAGGTTGATCCAAAGCGCCAAAATTCACCGGATTCTTCCACACCGTATCCATCGAGCGCGGACCTTCCATCGCGGCGGGAATCATGGTTTTGACCATCAATCGGGTCATTCCGGAGTTCCCTCCGGGGAACATCTGGATGCCAGACTCCATGCTGTCATCCACAGTGGGAATAATCTTTGACCACTCGTATACAAGGAATGCCGACAAAGCGTCGGGACCAAGCCCGAATCCACCGGCAGCTTCCGAGGCGTCCATCAAGCGAACGGTTTCACGACTTACACCGTACGTGCGAATGAAGTAGTCCTCAAGCGTCATGCCGTCCAGTTGGCGCGATATGGCGTCTCCCGGATAGTCGTAGACCAATGGAGGCACGACAGGCTTTTCGCTCCTTCGTGCCAGCATCTCTTTCTTAGTGGCCTCTGAAAATGGAGTGCCTTCGAGTCCTTTGCCCCAAGGATCCGTAATCCAGATTCCCGGCTTGTGGCCGTACTTCGCGCCAAAATAGAATCCCAGGGCTTCCTTGCCGTTTACTTTCCCTTCGCCGTACGGGCTGCGAGGCAGCCACATCTCCGGGTTCGGCCCTTGCCACTTTTGGTAAGACTTGAAGACGTTCCAGTCCAAGCCCATGGCGTCGTAGACCGTCTTAAGAAAGCTGTCGGGGTACGGAGGCTGAAAGTGGACCGAAGCCTGCGGTGCATACAAGCGATGGCCATCCACAACGAATTCATTGCGCTTGGCCACGCCTCCGAACATGTGCGCGTTGTCGAGGATGAGGCAGTTGCGTTTGGCCGCTGCCTGCTGGTTAAAGAACAGGCCGGCGGATAAACCAGCCTGCCCGCCGCCGACGACAACGCAATCGTAGACTTCGCCAGTTTCCGTTACATCGGCTGGGGGCTTGTCGTACTTGCCGTCGCGAACGGCATGCGCGTTGTGGACAACCTCTTCGGTATTGCCGGCAGAACCTTTGTAGTCGCCCTCCCCGGTGTAGCCGGTCCATCCCGCGGCCGGGGTTGCGGAGCTTGCTGCGGGCGATTGCGCTCCGAGAGCGAAGGGGCAAGCCGCTCCGACGGCCATGGCTGTCGAAGCAACGAGCACCCCGTCGAGAAAATCGCGGCGAGAGATCGGCTCGTTCAGGCCAAGGATCTTGTCAGAGTGAGGACCATGGGCCACTGCGTTTTCTCCTTCCGGCGGCTTCGCCCGCGAGCCGCAGAATCCAAAAACGGGGGGTATGGGTCCGAATTTCCTTTACTACCTATTGCTTTCGTTTTATTGCGATTAGAATGGACCATATTTGACGCCCATACGGTTGTCAAGGAAAAAACGCGGGGCGTTCGCCCGTACTTTTGCTGTTCTGAACTAAGAATTTGATTCTTACCGGCGCACACGCAACCAAGCGCGAGGTATCGAATACTCGCATCGACTCGCTGCGTTGTTGGAACGTGGTAGGATGCTCCGCTTGAAGAAACTAAAGTACAGAGGAATTGTCGAATCACGGAACACTTTCAACGTCAAACGCGCGTAAAGCGCGCATGGGGAACAACGAGGTGCCATGAAAAAATCCATCGGCGACAATATGATCCCAAAGGGTTGGAGTTTTGAACAAGGTCTCGAGCTGGTTAGGAAAGCGGGATACGACGGTATCGAACTCTGGCTCGGCGACGTTCCATGGTTTCAAATGAACACTACGGACGCGGCTGTGGGCGAGTTGCGCCGCAAAGTGGAAAACGCCGGGTTGGTGGTCTCTAACGTTTCCACCGGCCTGCACTGGGACACTCCTCTCTCGGCGCGTGATCCCAATGTTCGTGCGCAGGCGATTCGTATCGTCGAGCGGCAGCTGGAGACCGCCCAACTCCTCGGTTGCGACGCCATCCTTGTGGTGGCGGGGCTGGTGACCCAGGAAGTTCCTTACAATGAAGTCTACCAGCGCTGCCTGGACGCGATGAAACACCTTGCCCCGGTCGCAGCAAAAGCAAAAGTCAAAATTGGATGTGAGAATTGCAATTCGGAGCAACGTTTTTTGTTGACCCCCAGGGAGTTCTGGACATTCCTCAACGATGTCGACAGCCCGTTCGTCGGCATTCACCTTGACGTAGGAAATATTCACGACACCGGATTCGCGGAGCAGTGGATTGAGATCCATGGGCCGCGCATCACGCGCATCCATCTCAAGGACGTCATGAAAAAGCGCGGTCGCTGTTGCGACACGGTCTATACGAGCCTTTTCATTGGTGACAATAACTGGCCCGCGATAAGAGCCGCGATCACCAAGGTGGGCTACGACGGCTGGTTGATTCCTGAAATGGAAGCTCGCTACCGTTACGCGCAGGACCAGCAGTTTTATGACACCGCCGCCGACGTGGACCGCCTGATTTCAGGTAGGCTGTGATGGCCGAGGTTTCCGGGTTCGCATGAAAATTTCGCGCCGATATTTCCTGGGCGCTGCGGCTGGCTCTGCCGCCGCTCTGTGGTCATTTCGACCCATGGGACTCGATAGATCTGGTTTTCTGCCGGAACGAGATTTTGATTGCGCCCTGCTCGACCTGAACGCGCACTGCGTCCTTCGCGAATCGCTGCAAGGTTATCAAGCCGCACTCGGCGGGAAATACAGGCACTTCCTGAAAGCGGGGCTCGACTCAAAACTCCTTTGCCGAATGGCAATTGTTCCAGGCCTGGGATCGATGGACCCTGCGGTGGCGGAGACGCTATTGGGTTTGCTGGAAGCCGGGACTGACGTGTTGTTGGAATCCGGCGCGGGTTTCTTAAACCCGGCGGAATTTACCGCTCATCAAATAATGCTTTATCGCTACTTCAACATTGAGGTCGCTACCCCCGTCGATCTATGGTCGGGAAAGTCTGCTGACCAGGCCCTCCTTTCTCGTCGCTCTGGGCCCCGTCCGCGAACGAAGCAGCTGGGCGGTCTCGAATTCCTTCCTTACATCGGCTACTCTTGGCCACGGGAGACGCAGGTCCGGGATTTCAGCCGGGCAATTCCCGTGTCGGTGGGAGAAGGAGAGGTGATCGGGAAGGCCGGAGCATTACCCGTCGCGTTGAAGAGGCGGACGGCGGGCGGCAGGCTGATTTTTCTCGGCTCGCCACTGGGCCCCGCGCTGCTTGCGGGCGACCTCCAAGCTCGGTCCTGGTTGCGGTTGGTTACCGCGCTGTGACGGGGCGCCGCTCGCTTCTCAAATGAGGCTACACGTCATGCGCTTCCTGGCACAGCGAACCCTTCGAGCTTGAACGCGTGGATTTGACCTCGTTATTTCGTTTTACTTCTTTTGCTTTCGTTTACTCACCATTAGGTTTACACTCTGCCCTGCACATTTCCCGCGTCCTAAGCCAAGCGTACCAAGGCGGGAGGAAGCCTATGACCAACAAACTGTCCCTGAAGCGACGGCTGTCACAGACGGCAGCACTGATCACCATGCTGGCCGCCAATCACGCGCCGGCCTACGCACAGGATATTCAGTATCGCGAAGACCCGAACGCAGAAAAACGTATGACCCTGCTTTTGAAGGATTGGGATCCGAAGCCCATGTTGCACGCGCCCTCGCACGAGGTGCAGCGCGCAAAGTTCTACGCCATCGATGTGCACAATCACGTCAATGACGCCGCAGGAGTTCACGGTGGCGATGTCGCGCCATCCGACGTTGTGAAAGGGATGGATCAGGCCAATGTTAAAAAAGTCGTCATCCTGACAGGCATGTGGGGAGAAAAGCTTCAGGGCGTCCTCGACAAGATGGTGAAGCCCTATCCCGACCGCTTCGTGGTCTTTGCTCAAATGGACTGGAGCAAGATCGACGATTCCAATTTCAGCGCCGAAATGGTGGCGCAACTGGATGACGCCGTGAAGCGCGGTGCACGCGGGCTGAAGGTTTTGAAGGATTGGGGCCTGGGAGTCAAAGACCAGCGTGGAAAACTGGTTCCCATCGACGATCCGCGCATGGACCCGGTCTGGGAAGAGTGCGGAAGATTGGGAATACCGGTAGCGATTCACTCCACCGATCCGGAGGCTTTTTTCACGCCGACGGATGCGAAGAATGAAAGGTATGAGGAACTGATGCGGAATCCCTCTTGGAGTTTTTACGGGGCCGCTTTTCCCGGAAAGCAAGTGCTGCTGGAACAACGCAATCGCGTGTTCGCGAAGCATCCGAACACTACATTTGTTGCGTTACACGTCGCGAACTGGCCTGAAAACTTGGACGTAGTTTCCGAATGGTTGCGACAACATCCGAATATGTACGTCGAATTAGGCGCGAGACAAGCCGAACTGGGCAGGCAGCCGCGCCGAGCGGCGAGATTCTTCTCGGAATTCCAGGATCGCATCCTGTTCGGAACGGATTCAGAGCCCGTTCCGGCAATGTATGCCAATTATTTCCGATGGCTCGAAACAGCCGATGAATATTTTCCGTACTGGGGTTATCCGGGGCAGGGTAGATGGATGATTTACGGAATGGATCTGCCCGACTCCATTTTGGAAAAGGTCTATCACCAAAACGCGGAAAAGATTTTTGCGATGTACCACGGAGACAGAAGATGAACCGGACTCGCCGGGAGTCGAGAAGTGCCGGGGCGTCCACAATAGCGGTCTTGGCTCTAACTTTTTTTGCGGGATGCAAAACACAGGAGACAAAACCGGAACCCGCATCTGCTTTGGCTGTAGAGACCCGAGACGATGGAATTCACCTGAAAACCGGGCCAGCGGAATTTGTGCTTACCACAACTGGCAGCCTGGTAGGCCGCTTCAAGAATGGGACACAATGGTTGACACTCGATGAAGCCGCGCCGGGATCCGGAGCCGTCGTAACCAGCGGCAAACAAGTCGTCGACGATTTTGTGCGCGATTTGGAGCATGCCCAAATCCAACCGGCAAACGGCAAGCTCGGCTCTCTTGGCAAACGAGTAGAAGTCAAAGGTCACAGCGCAAGCACCGGACTCGATGAAATTCTGACCGTCGAGGTATACGACGATTTCCCTCTACTGGCGCTGCTTTCGGCCACGTACAGAAATTCCGGCGAGAAAGAAATCACCGTGGATAAAGTGACGTTGCAAAATCACTCTTTAAACGCGTCTTTGGCGGACAGCAACGCGAAACCACACGAGATGTGGGCTTTTTTTGGATCGAGCCTGCGGTGGGGCAAAGATGATGTTCTCCCCATGCCGGCCAATTTTTCACAAGACAACCCCTTTGGTGCCCCGGTGGAAACTCACGACGATCTGGGCCGCGTAGGCGGAGGAGTACCGGTCGTCGCGTTCTGGACGCGCAACTTGGGCTTGGCGATCGGGCATCTGGAAACACTACCGCTGGCCCTCTCCATTCCGGTGCAAACAACGGCTGACGGGAGAGTGCACGCAGCGGTTGAAGTTCCGGCAAGTACGACGCTCAAGCCCGGTGAGAGCTTCTCCACCCCGAGAACTTTCCTGACGCTGTTTCACGGCGACTATTACGAGCCCCTAAGCACATGGTCACAGGCAGTAGAGCGTGAAGGATTGGCTCGCCCGAAAAACAACGAAGAAAATTATGCTGTGAGTTGGTGCGGATGGGGTTACGAGTCCGACGTCAAGCCCAAACAAATGACCGATACCATCCCCAAATTAAAGGAGCTGGGCATTCACTGGGCTACGCTCGACGATCGATGGTTTAACAATTACGGCGACTGGCAGCCGCGCAAGGACACCTTCGCGGGAAACGCCATCCAGCAAATGGTCAGTGATTTTCACAAGAATGGCATTAAGGTTCAGCTCTGGTGGTTGCCATTGGCAGTAGAGGACGGAAAGTTCAAATACGGTGACCACAAATACGTCGTGTCGGAGGTCGTGCAGCAGCATCCAGACTGGCTGATCCTCGACGAGCAAGGACAGCCCGCAAGGATGACGCGAAACTTGGCGACGCTTTGTCCCGCCCTGCCCGAGGTCCGCGAATACTACAAGAAACTCACGGAGCGCTTCATCCGAGACTGGGATTTCGACGGACACAAGCTGGACAATATTTACTCAACTCCGCGTTGCTACAATCCGAAGCATCACCACAAATCGCCGCTCGAATCCGTTTACGCAATGGGCGAAGTTTATAAGACGATTTTCGAAACCACCCGTGCGCTCAAGGCGGACAGCGTGACCCAGAGTTGCCCTTGCGGAACGCCACCAAGCCTTGCCTGGTTGCGTTACATGGATCAAGCTGTGACCGCGGACCCCGTCGGCTCCGTCCAAGTGCGCCGCCGACTCAAAATGTACAAGGCTCTGCTCGGCCCCAATGCAGCCATCTACGGAGACCATGTGGAGCTAACCCGCATCACTGGAGCAAACACCGATGGTGAACAGGATGTTGGCGACGACTTCGCGTCGACGCTGGGAGCTGGCGGAGTCCTGGGAACGAAGTTCACGTGGCCGGACAACACTCCAAAGCTCAAAAACGTGTATTTGAATCCCGCAAAGGAAGCCCACTGGAAGAAATGGATCGCCCTCTACAACGACAAAATGCTTTCTAAGGGGAACTTTCTGGATTTGTATGTCTACGGATATGACACGCCTGAAGCATACGCAATCGAAAAGGGAGGCGAAATGTACTATGCCTTCTACGCGCCGGTTGCCACTCGCAAGCAGAGCAAAAATGAAAACTGGAGCGGCGAAGTGGAATTGCGAGGACTACGCAACGGGACCTATCACGTAACGGACTACGTCGATGGAAAAGACTACGGGACCGTGACTGGGCCGACAGCCAAATTGCATGTTGATTTTGCCGGCAGCTTGCTCTTGGAAGCGAAATAGGAGCAGTTGACCTTTGGCGGAGTGATCGACTTTCTCGTGTGTTTACAACCCTCTGACCGCTGGACTCCGGTGATAGGGATAAAGGGACACCAACTGCCGCGCTCCCGCTCCTTGTAGGCCCCTGTACGACGCACTTGCCGTACGATGTGCTTTCCCATTGCCTTCATCGTCATGATATATGCGAGAGACCCATCGGCCCAGGAAACACTCCTTGGGCGGCTTGCAATCGTTGTGGGTAGGACGAGGAAAGAGCCAACACCGCGTGGTCGAATCCACCGTTCAGGGGTGTTGAAGGAATTGCTGACGACGTCTAATGGACGGCCTGCCGCGGATCGGAACCTAGAATGACATTCCCGAATGGGCGACGATACACCGAGAATCGGTCTCAGCGGGCCAGTGTATCCTTCACCACCGCCCCGCCTTTCATCACGAACTTCACCTGCTGCAGCACTGCGATGTCGGTAAGCGGATCGTTCTCTACGGCAATTAAGTCGGCGTACTTGCCAGCGTCGAGAGCGCCGACGCGGTCCTGCCAGCTCATCAACTCCGCGGCGTTGAGGGTTGCGGCGCGAATCGCTTCCAGAGGCGGCAGGCCGCGCTTGGTCAGCGCAACCAGCTCATCGGCATTTCTCCCTTGCTTTTCGGGGCCGGCGGCGTCGAAGCCGGATGCAATTTTCACGCCCAGGTTCATAGCCTGCTGCACGGACTGCTGGATACTTCGCAAGAGTGCTTCCCGCCGTTCGCGCCGTTCTGGGGTCATCGGTTCGTTCTTGGTGCGTTCGAGATTCGCATCGATCACGCCGACCGTAGGCACCAGGAACGTTCCCTTGGCCTTCATCATCTCGAGGACATCGCGATCAGCACGATGACCATGCTCTATGGAATCCACCCCGGCCGTCACGGCATTCTTGATTCCTTCCGGGGTGGTCGCGTGTGCTGCTACCTTAAGACCCTGTTTGTGCGCTTCTTCCACGATAACGCGAATCTCATCCACGGTGAGCGTCGGGTGTTGCCAGTCCGCGTAAACTTTGATCAGGTCAGCGCCATACTCGATCTGCTCGCGGACGGCGCGTCTCGCTTCCTCGACGCCGCTCACCATTTGCGCCCCGGTGGGAAAGTTGGTGAGGTCAGGCGAGACTCCGAACGGGTTGTACTGGCCAACCGCCGCAATGGCGCGCGTTGCCACCTGCATTCTCGGGCCCTCTACCAGCCCTTGGTTGATGGCGTCGCGCAGAGCAACGTCAGCGTAACCTGAGCCTTCGTTTTCCACGTCCCGCACCGTGGTAAAGCCCGCATATAACGTGACGCGGGCATCGGCTGCTCCCTCAAGAGCTCGGAAGGCCTGCGATTTCGTGGCCAGACCCAGCAAGTATCCGTCTTCCGTGCCGGCGAAACGCGCCATTAAGTGAGTGTGGCAGTCGATAAGGCCGGGCAGAACTGTGGCACGGCTGAGATCGATGACCTTGGCATCATGCGGAGCGTGCTCCCGCACTTCTGCAAGTCGGCCAACTTCCCGGATGCGATCGCCCTCGATCCAGATTGCCCCACCTTCGATGTAGCCGCCCTTCCGAACGTCGAGCAGTTTTCCGGCTTTCACAAGAACTGAGAACACAGGTTTTGATTGGGAAATTGCAAACGCTGGATGAAGTGCAAGAGCCAGGGCAAATACGAAGGTTCGCGTTTTCATAGCCCTTGATTATCATAAGCTTCGAATCGGACACAAGAAGAGGGGAATGGACTTCAGCGCCCTTTTGCGTCAGGGCGCCAAGACTGATATCTAAGGAAACGTACATGAGCGACGCCGGAAAACAGCCCTCGAAAGCCGCTTTCGAGATCAGGAAAGGCATTCGCGAGGTGATGACTCTCAGCGAGACGGAGGTGGAAAAATACCTCGACCCGAGAGAGCTTCTCGCGGGACTCGAAGATGGCTTTCGCGGGCTCGAGTTGGGGGAAGTTCAGTCTCCACCGCGGCCCAAATTGTCAGTTGCCAGCAAGGGCTTCTCACTAACGATGTCAGCTTGGCGTCCTGGCATGCAGATAACGGTCAAAATCGTCAACGTCTTCGACGGCAATCTGGAGATCGATCTGCCTAATCATCTGGCCCTGATTAACCTGTTTGATCCTTGCACCGGAGCCGCTTCGTGCGTGATGGACGGCACGTATATTACGGGCATCCGGACAGCTGCGTCCGCGGTTCTTTCTGCGCGAATGTTGAGCCGTATTGAGTCTCGGACTGCCACAGTGATCGGCGGTGGCGTGCAAGGGCGTGAACACGTCCGATTGCTCCCTTTGATTCGCGATTTCGAGCGCATCAACGTTTGCTCGCTACGCTTCGAAGATGCTCAAAAGCTTGCGGCTCAAAGCGAGATCGCGCGTGCAACGGCAGACGTGGAGGCAGCTGTGCGTGAGTCGGACATTGTGTGTCTGGCAACTCACTCGGCCACCCCGGTCATAAAGTCGGAGTGGGTAAAAGTCGGGGCGCATGTGTCTTCAGTAGGCTACCACCCTCCTCACGGCGAACTCCCGAAGGATCTGGCAAGCGAGAATCGCCTATTTGTCGAGACACTGGACGCTTTTCAGCCAACGCCGGTTGGTTGCAGCGAACTCCAGGGTCTGGGCGCCTCGAGCGGAACGACTCTTGGAGCTGTAGCTCTTGGTCGGAAACCAGGCCGGCTTACGGATGCCGAGATCACGGTATACAAGGCGATGGGCGTCGCCATGGAAGATATGGTTGCCGCCAATCTCGCTTACCAAAAGGCTAGGCGAGAAGGTGCCAGCGGAGTAATGGCGTGGTGATGGTGTTTGTCGTAGCATCGTCGGCCGTAATCGCGGCTCTGGTCCTGATATTCTCTGCGTTCTGTCGCGGGCCACAACGCGGGGTAAACGAATTGGCTCCGAGACTTTGCGGATCGGAAGGGTCGACAAGGCCAGTTTTCATCATCCAAGCGTTAGAGATTCAGGTACCTCTGGCGGGCAGCCCCATCGGTAGGGGTCACTTTTCCTCGTCGGTGTGCCAACCCGGATTGGTCCAACGCCCGTGCTGCCAAACAAAGATTTCCGTCACTCGGCTGGAGCACGAAGATCGTTTCCCGTCCACCTCAATTTCCACGTGATAACTGCTCCAAAGGATGGCGACCTCTCCAAAGTGCTGGACTTCGGTTCGGGAGAATTCAAGCCGGACAAGTTTTCCCCCTTGGCATGAAATTCAGCAGCAGTTCTCAGCACATCCGCCTGGTTCTTCCATTTTTCCTCGCCGCCACTCATCACGATGGTCTCAGGTGGAACCAATTCCTCAAGCGTCTTGGTGTCGCCAGCAAACCATGCACGCCAGACTTCCTCGCGAACCTTGAGCAGGTCTTCGTTCGACGAAGATGCTCCTGCTTGTGAGAGTAGCAATACAGGCAGGATGATGATCGCGGCCCCAACTCGGAAAATACGCGACATTCTTTCCTCCACCCGGCTGAAGTCATCCTTCGGCCGTAGGAGCTTTGGTTTTCCCACGTTGTCCGCAGACTTGACGCTTGGTCCACGACCTGCAGAACCGCAGCACCGGGAAGCACCGAAGGATTCCGGCGGGCGCTGGGTTCCACGAAGCCGGATTGCGAGTCCACAAAGTGAGAGCAGCAACACGCACGCGAAGGCAATCCCTCGTGGTCAGAACTGAACAGAAAGGTAATCCTTGCCGTCGAAGGCACGATCGTAAAATGGAAGCATCCACTAGCCGCTCTCACATGATTCGCACCTCGGAGCGACGAGTGTCGACGACTGAGAAGGAGTGACGTCACTTCCGGGGCCGATCTGCGCGCGGCGCATGAGCCATGCACCGGTCACGCAGACGGCGCTGCCGGCGATCGAGAGCATCGCGACATACTCGCCCCGCACGAGGACTCCCAGTCCGAGCGCCACCGGGGGGATCAAAAACGCTGCGGACGAAGCGCGCGTGGCCCCGACTCTTCCGGCGGCTGTCGCCAGCAACACAAATGCGATTCCGGTCCCGAATGCTCCTAACATCAACAGCGAGAGGGAAGGCGTCGGTGTCCAGCGCGCAGTGAGTACGTCGGGTACACCGAGCGGCGCGGTCAATATCACTGCCACAATCTGTGCGCGGAGGATCACCGGAAGAGCCCCATACTGCTGCTGTAGGGGACGGGCAAGATTCAGCCCAAATCCGTAGGAGACAACCGCCGCCAGAATCAGCAAGACGCCGACGACGCTGCTATGACCTTGACGGATCGTCGGCCAAGCAATCAGCCCAGCACCGGTCACACCGATGGCCAAACCCACCATCACTCGCCGTTCGGGAACTCGCCCGGCGATGACGGTGGCAACGATAGCGGTAAAGAGTGGGACGACCGCGTTCAACATACCGGTCAACGCCGAAGAGACTCTCTGCTCGGCGAATGGAAACATGCTCAGAGGGAAGGCAAACCACAAGACACCCACCAGGGCGATACCCGGCCACGCTGACCGCGCGATGCGCTTGCGCGCGGCGGGAAATAAAGCCAGGGTCATACACCCTATAGACAAACGCACGAAAGTAACGCCGTTGGGTCCTATCGCCTTCAATCCCTCGGCGATAAAGAGAAAGGATGCGCCCCAAATGAGTCCGGGGATTGCGATTAGCAGCCACTCTGCGGATACGACGAACCGGACCCAACTTGATCTGTATCTCAGCTCGTTCATGCTACCTCGCTGCCATCGGAGTAAGGATTACGCGCCGCATGTTCCCTGCCAGAAGGTCAGCAATAGTCTCGACCTAGTACGGTGCAGCGCACAGCAAAATGTTGAGACGCCGCCCTGCCTGAGCAACAGTGAAAGCCGCTGCCACCGTCGGCAGAAAAGGGCTCACGAGTTCGCTCCAGGTTTGCGGCTCTGATAAATTGCCAACAACAACGCTCCCGAGGATGCGGAGAATACGGAGTAGTCCATCGGAGACTTGACTCCGAAGGAAATCGCCATCGCCGCACCGAACATTGCCATCAACAGAGCGGCGCCCAGGGCCACCCAGCGCGGCCAGAGGCCCACAATCAGCGCGACGCCAAGGCAGCTTTCGGCCACCGTGGCCGCCCATGCCAGGTATGGAATGGCAAACGCGGGCATGAAGGAGTTTACTTGCGCCGTGTACTTCATGAAGTTGGCGAAGTTTCCCCACCCGCCATACTGGCCCCAGAGACCGAAACGGTCGGCAACGCCGGACAGGAAGGCAGCTCCGAGCGCGATACGTGCATAGAGAGTTCCAGCCCGCTCCAACAGTCGTAGCCGTTCCGGTGTCAGCATGTGACTGCCGCGTTGCGACGCAGAGTCGGACGCGCTCACAGGTGCGTCGGTCATCGTTTCCCACCTCCTTCGGTTTTGGAATCCGGCGCCGGTACGCTGAGCGGCGTGTCGCGATCGCAAATCAAATACGCGACCAACTTCGCCGGTCCCGTTGAACTGGCATTGGCCGAGACCAGATGGACCCCGTTGGGTGCCTCGTAAAAGCTCTCGCCGGCCTTGTAGATCATTTCCGGCTCGCCCTTCACCTGGGTTCGCAGCGCCCCTTCGACGACATAGCCAATGACCGGGCAGGGATGGGAATGTGGCAATGATCCCTCGCCTGGGCCGTAGTTGACTTCCACAAGTACCGCTTTCAGGTGGTCACCATCCAGGTTAGACAACCGCTTCGAGAGCACAATCCGCGCTCGATCGTTGGCCTGGGAGTGCGCACTGGCCCGGTGGTCCCATACGAAATGGGCCGCAAACAATCCACCGCAGAAAGCCGCTACACCAACGCTGATCGACGTCCTGATCCAACGCATTCCGCACCCCCCGAGTTGTACGATAGACTGTAGTGGACTAGTTACAAGGTCCATTTTGCGATCTTCTGTATGGACCACTTCTATGGCGAAACTGACGACCGTATTCCATTTGACTCTTCCACCAAGAGACCCAAGCATTCCTGCCTATCGCTGGCTGTACGCTTCCTTGCGCGCCGAGATTTTGTATGGTCGACTGCGCCCGGGGGCGCGGCTCCCATCGACTCGCGATTTGGCGGACCAGTACACCTTGGCGCGAGGAACGATTGTCAATGCTTTCGACCAGCTCAGGTCCGAGGGCTATGTTGAAGGCAGCGTGGGATCGGGCACGTATGTCAGCAAGGTCTTGCCGGAAAAAGTGCTCCAAGTCGCGTCCGGCCACGTAGCGAAGCCCGTAGTCGAAGAGAAGCGGCGGCGGGTGGTCTCAGACTACGGTCGACGCGCAAAACTTTTTGGGGGCTATGAAAATCGGCCGACCCGCGCCTTCCGTGCCAACCTGCCGGCGTTAGATCTATTCCCCATGCCCCTGTGGACAAAAACTACGCTCCGAAGTTTGCGAAGAGTCTCGACAGGTCATCTGATGAGATGTGATTCCCTGGGGTACATTCCGCTCCGCCAAGCGGTGGCGCAGTACTTGAGCAGTTCGCGAGGCGTGAGGTGTGTGCCGGAGCAGGTGGCAATCGTCTCTGGGGTGCAGGAGGCGCTCGACATGGCGGCCCGGCTCCTGTTGAATCCCGGGGATCGTGTGTGTGTTGAGAATCCAGGATACCCCGGTGCGATCCTGGCTTTTCAAGCCTTCCGTGCGAAGATCTTTGCTTCCGGATCGGATGATGAGGGAATAGAGATACGCCGGCTCCCGACGCGCGGCGTGCGGCTGATTTACGTCACGCCTGGGCACCAATTTCCTTTGGGAACCACCATGAGCCTGGCTCGGCGCCTGCAACTGCTGGAGTGGGCGCGGAAGTCAGGTGCAGTGATTTTCGAAGACGATTATGACAGCGAGTACCGCTACTCTGGCCGACCGATTCCAGCGCTGCAAGGGCTCGATGTCAACGGCTTGGTTCTCTATGCCGGCAGTTTCAGCAAGGTGCTGTTTCCCGCGCTCCGCCTGGGATATATGGTAATTCCTTCCAACCTGGTGCATCACTTCGAAGCGATTCAGTCACTCACCACCAGGCACGCACCGCTCCTCGAGCAACTGGTACTCAGTGACTTCATCACTGAGGGCCACTTTGCGCGACACCTGCGGCGGATGCGCGAGATCTATGCTGAGCGCCTATCAGTCCTTTTGGAGCAAGCACGCCTGAGACTCTCTGGTTTACTGGAAATCTCAAAGGTCGAAGCGGGGTTGCAGACGGTCGGATGGTTGTGTGCCGGGATCGAGGCCGAATCGGTCGCCGCTGCCGCAGCGAAGCGCCATGTGGACGTGACCCCGGTCGACCGTTACAGCCTAGGTAGAGTGGTCCCACCGGGTCTGCAGCTGGGATTTGCTGCAGTGGATGTGAGCGAAATCGGTCGCGGAGTTCGGGAGCTTGCGATCGCACTGGAAGGTGAGCAGAAGGCCTTTCATCGTGGCTCACAGAAGTCTGGTCCGCGACCCTCAGAAGGAGAAAAGGGATTAGAATGAAGCCGCCGGTAGCTTCGAGGTGATCGGATTCGTGCCGTTGGCAAGACTACGATGATGGACCCGGTTGCGTTCCGACCATAGACGTATCCTTATATATGTGAAGTTGCTCCGAGCAAACCCTTCCTTGCCGAGCCTGCGCGTGATACACCCTCTGACTCTCCCGACCAGGCTCCGATAATCGCCGTACCCGGCGCCCCCACCGCGGACCCATACGCACCCTTCACCGCCACGAAGGCCATTGTTTTCATCGGTATACCGCCGCGCTTCTTGGGAAGCCGAGAGCCCCCGGTTTCTCCGTCGAGTCCAAGGATCGGGTTGCGGAACTCGGCGAACACCGCCCCCGGATTGGTAAACCTATTTACGTTGCCGGCCGCGCCGAGACCGTTTGATCCGGTCACACCGTTGTGCAACGGTCTGGCTCACGAGCTAGGTCAAGCGAAAACCGGCCTTGTCGACCGTGAGCGAGTAGCTTCCGGGTGGAGCGTTCACCAAGATATATCTGCCAGCATCGTCGCGTGACAACCTCGCGGGAACTTCCCGTGGAAGGATCGGTCAATGAAACGGCCGCACCGACCACCGCCGCGCCGGTCGGATGTGTATTCGTTCCGTCGACGGTGCCCGTGGCTACTGCCGGCGCATGCAAGGCCGGCGGGCTCACAACACAGGAAAATAGTAGAACAACCCCAAACGAACCGATGAGCGAACTCCGGTTCAGACAATGGCGTAGGAATGAAGCAGTGATTCGCATTTTTTTGCGCAACCTCCATCAGGCTTGATCAAAATTGACCGCGGAAACTTTGTGACGCCAAACGGCGGATAAGACTCCGTCCCCCGTTATCCATGGAAACTGCGACGGGGATTGCACGCGGTCTGCCGAGTGCGAAAAAAATCGCTTGACATTACTATTCAATGATTTAGGAACGCGAGACTTTCAGATATCTATGACTTTATGGAGACCGGCAATTTTGTCTGGTCACAGAATCTGTGCCGTTCGCATGAAGAATCCGTAACGACACAACCCATATTCGTTCGCTGAACACTGGTACAACACGACCAAGAGGAGTTACAAGATTTCATATGATTTTCGATCGCGCCGGCTGAGGGAAGGCGGAAATCAAGCGCGGGAGGTGAAGGATTGCCGCGCGGCCACAACAGTCGACGAGGCTATTCGTTTGCGAAACCGTTGGTTCCGATCCAGAGCCGAGCCAAGGCCTTCAAATTCCTCTTGTAGGTACGAGACACAGTGTATTCCTTGCCGCCTTTCATCCGGACGATGTACTCACCGGTGCTCCAGGGTTCGATCTCCTCGACGAACGAAGTGTTGACCAGGACAGAGCGATGAATTCGGATGAATCCGCAGGATTCGAGCTTCTCGGCAATGGTGGTGATGGATTCGCGAATCAAGTACGAACCAGACCGCCCCTCCAGCAACACGTAATTCCCCTCGGCTTCTGCCGCTGCGACGCCACTTGGGTCAACCAAAAGAATCCTTCCCTTTGCTTTTATGGCGACTTTCGAAGGAGCCGAAAGGACCGTCCCCAGTTCAGGCAAGGTCTTCATCAATCGGGCGGCGCGTTCGCATTCCGTTCTTCGGAGAGCATTATTCAAGGCTTCATGAATTCGTTCGCTCGAGAAAGGCTTCAAGACGTAGTCGACGGCCTGCTTCTCGAAAGCGGCTACGGCGTGCCGATCGTGAGCAGTGACAAAGATAATGGAAGGCATGGGCGACTTGCGCTTCATCAAGCGGTCTACCAGGTCCATTCCAGAAAGCTTGGGCATCCGAATGTCCAACAGTAAAATGTCGTACGGGCTAGCTTCCAGCAATGCGAGAGCTTCGAGGGAATCCTTCGCGGAATCGAATCTCTCAACGTCGCTTCTCGAGCGCAAAATGCTCTCCAAAGCGCTTCGCGCGAGAGGTTCATCGTCAACAATCAAAACGCGCATAGCTTCATCTGACCTTGACCTTGCAACGGTCGGGTTCACGTAAGCGGCCGGGTTGGCATGTCTTGAAGGCAGGAAGCAATACCATGGTGGTCGCAACTTTGTTGTCGTCGACGGAAAATGAGAAGGGCGCTTCGTCCGCGTAAGAATATTTCAGGCGCGCCCTGGTATTCTGCAGCCCCAAGCGTAAGCTGGAATCGCTCTTGCCGTTAACGCCGGTGCGGACGCATAGATCAACGTGACCATTCAAGCTCCGCAAGCCGATCTCGAGCCGTCCACCTTCTCTACAACAAGAAATTCCGTGCGCGATTGCATTCTCCACCACTGGTTGCAGAATCAGCTGCGAAACAAGAAGTTGACCTTGACCGGGCTGGGTGTCCGAACGCACCTCGAGCCGGTCCTCCAAATCCATTTTCTCGGAATCCAGATAGGCTTCGATGAATTTCCGTTCCTCGTCGAGGGGGACCAGATCGGAATTTCCATACCGGAGAGCCGTTCGACGCAAATTCGACAACTTCAGAATGATCGCTTTCGCACGCGCCTTGTCAACATCAACCAAGGTTGAAATCCCTTGGAGGGTGTTGAACAGAAAATGAGGTTGCAACTCGCTCTTGAGGGTTTGCAATTCGCTCGCCGCAAGAGCCTGTTCCCATTCCAGTCGCTCCAGTTCCTCGCTCCGGGCACGCATAGAGTATTCATACGCGTGCGCGCTAACTGTGATTACAAGGTAGTTCCAGATCTGGTTCGCGAACAGATAGGTGCTACCGACCAATGCCTGCAACGACCGCGGAGCAAATTCTTGTGTGACCGAATTCCAGGCCGGTAGCAAAATCCACCGAATACAAACTGAGAATATCACCCAGGGAACGCTTCCGAAGATGTAGCCGGCGATACGCCGCACCGTAACCGGCTTAGCAATTGGATAGCGCCGAACCAGATAGACCATGGGCGGCGGAAGAAGCGCAGCGGTCAAACACCAGGCGCCGTTAAGGAGAAACAACTTCCAGTACGCCGTGTATAGACCCCTCTCCAAGAGCCAGGCCTTTTCTTGTCCGGCCATCACGGGCGCAAATCCCACCCAAAGCAGAATGGACCACAGGCAGGCAAAGGCGATGTTCCGAACCTTGTTGGTCGCGCCGCTCATGCGGCCGATTGTAACTGGATTTGCCTCCCCAAGGGACGGAAGGGACGAACCTACAAGAATGCTACGCGAACGTACATCCGTGCGCTGTCAGATTTCACTCCAGTCAACTCCAGTTCGTTTCGCCGCTTACCTGCTACTTCGTCCTTCCCGTGTAGAGGCTCACGCGCAGTGGAAGGCAGCATCGCGCAGCTCGAGAGTCTGGAGATCGCTTATATCGGCGCGTCACTGCGCGGCCCTCCCAGGGCCTTTGTCGAGCGGCCGGTTCCATCGGGAACTGCTTGCCATTGCCAGCCGGCTAGTAGACTATGTGCGTTCACACATAGTTATACATTCCATCAATCAAGTCACAGCGTCTCGCTAGATCCATCGCAGGCATGCCTAGGGTTTCGATAGATGAGGTTGCCCGCCAACACGTGCAGCGGCGTGTCCGCAATGCAGGACATTCCGCTAACTCCCCTTCAGGAATCGGAGGATGGATCCGCGTAGACCATTGGACGAAACAAAACTCGCCGAGCTTGCCGACCAAGTCTGGCAGCACGGGCTCTGCAACCCGTACTGGTTCGTCCTTTGCCGGAAGGCGAAACTGGATCGTGACCGGAGCGGGGTTCTGCGCTTCAAAGCCGGCGAAGAGAGAGACCACTCCGGAATGCGTCCGCGTACCCATCGACACGGCATGCGAAAACTTTGACCGGTTCTGCCATGGCCAACACCGCCGCGTGTAAGGTGGCAAAAACACCGTCGAAATAAGGAACAAACCAGCGCTCGCATTTTTTTCCCTTATTCGTATTGATGCTACCCGCCAAGCCTACGCCGCTGCTTGCGCGCGACGATCGCGGCTACCAGCCATTTTTTGCGCCAGCGCCATGAGAAGCTTCCGGTCGGTTTCGCCAGCTTTGCTCAAGCATTTTGTCAATTTGTGGAGGTACACCGCTTGTTTGCCCGAACTCCCCCAAACGATTTCGGCCGACGTTTTCCGTTTTAGTAGGCTTGGCAGCTTGGGTGGCTCGTCGCCTTCGTAAAAGAGCTGGTACATCGGGACTTCTAAAGCCCGTGCCAGCTTCTCCAAGGTCTCGATGGCAGGAACCGTGTGCCCGTTCTCGACGCGCGAGATATAGCATCGCAGTAATCCGGTCCGCTTCTCGACATCTCCTTGCGATAGTTTCTTTTCTTCCCGCAACTTCCGTAAGCGATCTCCAATAATCATCCTTGCCTCTTTTCGTTCTCATGATTGCAAAATGTCGGGGACGCTCGAAGAAAACATAGCACCGACACCTTTTTCCAAGAAATGCCGTCTACCCGCGATGGCGGCGAGGAATCTCTCCGAGCACCCATGTCTTCTATGCTGCTTCCGTGAGGCGCATGGTTACACCGACAACTCGGCCTACGATGTCCGCTTCTCTAGGATACGCAAAGCGGCGCACCTCGCATTTGGAATTTGGATGGGGGATCGCCGACAGATAGCCGCTACTCATCTCACACCAACTACACAGGTATTCTCCACGCAGTTCCAGAAAATAGATAGGTCGGTCGTATTCGTTGTCCCATTTGACGCTGATGATCTTGCGCTGATTTTGATCGATCTGAACAATGGAGCCCGGACGGATAATCGGGGACATACGCTTGTCGCCTATGCCGACAAAACCGTACGTGCCGTTCCGCAAATCGAGATGTTGAATCAGGCGAATCGGAACCTCTCCCCAAATCTCCACGAGTTTCGACAAAAGATTCGTCCGGTCGAGCTGGAGAGCTTGGGGTGATCGCAAGGGAACTACTATCGTGTCATCGGTTTCTGGCAAGTCCGTGGCAAGTTGCGTCTTGGCAGGCGCGAACATCGCCTGGTCGCGGCCAAAGTCGTTCAGATGCAGGCCAAAAAAAGCGAAGATGTTCGACCAGTGGGTGCGGTAGATGGCCCCGAGCGAATATAACTTGAATATACCCGGCGTATAGGAGCCATTCTCAACGTTGTTCAGCCAGCCGCGCGAAATGAAGAAATCCTGGTTTTGTTTTTCCCTGGCAAGACGCCGGCTGTGCATTTCTACTTCTCGCAGCGTCAATCCGAGGCGGTCCCGTAGCTGCTTCAATCTGGTCCCTGCCGTGATAGTCGGCCCGTTCGCGTCCATTTGCACCCGTAGGCATAACTGTTTGCGTTACTACACATCTGTGGACGTATCGGGAACTTACCACATCCTTCTTTCTGCTTTTGAAGTTATTTGGTGCTGTCTTGGATTCCGGACAGAGACTTTGTCCGTAAATAAGGCCAAATATCTTTTTTCTTTCACTCCAACTCACTTTCGCCCTGCACTAGGCGGACTATGCCTGCTTCCCCTTGGCTTTCGCGGTCCAACTTAATCGATACGATTCGCACTATCCTTGCGGCTCGTGGCCTATCGCTAGCCGAGGTATCGCGGCGGTCGCGTACCGGTTTTGCCGGGAATCCCGTGTTCCGGATCCCGCCCAATTTCTACGACGCCCTGAGCCATGTCTCCTTCAGTCCAAGTCTGCCTCAGATTTACGCGCTGAGCGTTCTCACGCGTTACAGGCTTGCCGACTGGCTGCGGCTGTTCGATTTTTCATTCGACCACAGCGCCACGTTCCAGGCGTCTTGGCCGCGACGACAGACCGCCGAGTTGGACGCGCATATCTATAATTCGAGCGACGAGATCTCATGGTTCAAAGAACTACAGCCCGCCTCGCTCGGAGCGAGCTTAGTGCCCCTGAGCCAGTGGCTCTCGGAAAAAGTGCCCCAGCCACTTGACTCGCTGGGTGTGACCTTGGCTCCTGCCTTCCGCTACCTGAAGATCGGTTGCCGGGACGCATATACTTTTCCGGACTTGCTACCAGGAAGCATTGTTCGCGTGGACGGACGCAGCCCCGGCGAGCAACTTCTAGAGAAATATTCCGGGCGCATCTGGGCCCTCGAGCACAGTCGCGGAATTGTATGCAGCCGTTTGCGCTCGGTCGGGCGCGGACGTGTCCTTCTCTGCTCTAGTCAACTCGCCTACGCCCCCCTCGAATTGCGGCTGGGATCGGAGACGAGAATCTTGGGTTTCGTGGACTTGGAGATTCGACGACTGGCATTTCGCGAAGAGCCCGAAGTGCCACCCTCTGCGGGGCAACATTGGAAGCCCGGCGCGGTCAAACCTGAAATACCCTCCGGGCGCGTTGGCGAATGGCTTCGTCAGGCGCGAATTCGTTCGGGCCTCTCGTTCCGGGAAGCGTCCGAACGCACCGCAGAAATCGCTCGAATCCTTCGGCACCCGAATTATTTCTGCGCAGCAAGCGCGCTTTCCGACTTCGAGACAAGCCATTTCCTGCCACGCCACATCCACAAGGTTATTTCCTTGAGCGCCCTCTACTGCGTGCCCGTTGCGGACCTAGTTGGACTCGCAGGCTTGCGAATGGAAGACGCGGGACAGGAAGCCATGCCGGACGACTGGTGGCCCTCTGAGCGCCGTCAGCCGAAACAAAACTTCAGACCTTCGCCTTTCTTGCAAGCCGTTGAAGTCGAATTCGAAGAGATTCCCCTTTTTCTGCGGCATGCCTTGCCTTACCTTGCCGGACTCCCAAGTCTTTCCGTTCGTGACGTCTTTTGGGCCGGCGCTAACGTTAGTCTCGCGCATCCCTACCTGCGGGGTGCTGCCTTTCTCGTTGTGAACCGCAGGAGCAAAACGCCTGCACCGTCCCTTTCCTCGCCCGAGTGGGCGCAGCCTCTTTATCTTCTCGAAATGCGGGAAGGGCAACGCATGTGTGCGGCGTGCGGTCTCCAAAACGGGACCCTAGTGATCCGGTCGTGTGCGACAACCAAAGGCCCTCTCCTTCGATTGCGAAACCGGGTCGATGTGGAGGTTCTGGGCAAGGTGGTCATGATCGTGCGCCGACTGAAAGGGTAAAGGCGGAGTGGTTTCAAGACACCTTTTCGCAGAGACGCGGCAAGAACTTGGCCGGGCTGCTCAAAAGCGAACGGGCCCGCTTCGCGGATTCTCAAATGGCACATGCAGCCAAGGCTTACCGACAGGGTTTTCCCTTGTCGACTTCGCGTTCGCGAATATTTGCCGGTGCCTCTAGAAGCCGGCAATGGCATCTGGCAATTTGCATTGCACGGGAGCGGCAACTCATCGCCGCCCGCAAGAAGGTCCCATGTCCCCAGGATCAAAGCGGCTCCGCACCGCGCATACACCCGACGGCGGCATCGTCCTTGATGTCGAGAGCGGCAAAATGTTCCGACTCAATCCTGTCGGTTCCCAAATCCTATGCCTGCTGCACAAGGGCACCTCGATTGCCGACGTTGTAGAGGAGATCAGCCAGGAATACCAGGTCGAAGTCGAAACCGTAAGAGAAGACCTGCTGCATTTCTTCACCACTCTGGAAGCCTTGGGACTTCTTGATCGGAAGGTAACAGATTCCCACCGCTGACGCTGGAGATGAAGAATGTCTCAAACCCCACCCATTCCATCCGACGCGCGGCGATTGATCCTGTTCTATCCGCCCAGTTCGGAATTCTTTTTGGTATCCACGCCCGAAGGTTTTTCTTTTCCCGAGGTGCCCGTTCCTGGCCGACAACGGGTTTCTGGGAACTTGAATGCTGCCGTAAAGCGGCTTTGGAACGCGGACGTCGTGTCTATGGGGGAAGTCGCACCCGTACGGATCGACGACTCGGCGCCGTCACGAAGATATGAAATTGTCGAAATCCTGGAGGCAAACGGGCTGCCCCTGCCCGGCCTACAGGCGAAACACACGTCCGAGCTCGCGAGAACCTTCTTTTTGGAACTTGAGGATTTGTCGGTTCTTGAAAGGATTAAGGCCAATGACGGCTCACTCCCTTTGTGCGACAAGGAGGGCCCTTTCTCGCGCTTTGGCTGGTTTACGGAACTGAAGAACTGGGTCAACCAGGAATTGCAGCATTTCGGGCTTCATCTCTCCGGCCCATTTACGCAACTCAACGCAGGCGCCTCGTTTTCTCTCATCCGGTTCGAAACAAACCGGGGCGCGGTCTGGTTCAAAGCTGTCGGAGAACCGAACGTGCGGGAGTGCGCGATCACCCTCCAGCTGGCGGCGACGCTGCCGCAGTACCTGCCCACCATTCTTGCCTCTCGCCCGGAATGGCATGCCTGGCTGTCCCTCGAAGCGGAGGGCGAGGCCCTCTCAGAGTCTGCGGATGTTACGAAGTGGCAAAGGGCAGCCGCATCGCTCGCCGAGTTGCAGATCTCCTCCATCCCACACGTCAGCCGCATTCTCGCGGCGGGTGCGCGTGACACGCGCATTCCGACCTTATGCGCTCAATCCGATGGTCTCTTCGAAATCCTGGATCACTTGATGCGCAAACAATCGAAAAATCCTCCGGCTCCTCTTACCTCGGATGAACTCCGCTCCCTGCGCAAGAGTGTGCGAGAAATGCTTGTCCGCCTGGAGGACGTGGATCTTCCCGACGCACTTGGACATCTCGACCTGAACCCCGGCAATGTCGTCGTGTCGCCTGCGACCTGCACCATTCTCGATTGGGCCGAAGCGGCTGTCGGTCCGCCGTTTTTCACCCTTCAATATCTCGTCGAGCATTTTCGCCTCTCACAGCCGAAGCAAAGCCATGCCGAGACGGAATTCGTGACGGCTTATATGCAACCGTGGGAATCGATCGCCGGAAAAACAAAAGTCCACAAGGTCATGCGGTTCCTTCCGGCCGCCACGGTGTTTGCCTACACCGCGTTGGTCGTCGCCGGGCGGGATATGGATTTCATCGAGCAGTCTCGCACGGCTTCATGCTTGCGCAGCCTGGCACGCAGACTGCAAAGCGAAATCGTGCGCCTGCATAAAACGACCGCGGCAGCCTGAAAAGGCGCGGTGCGGCCGGCAGAAGGAAGTGTCGAATGCTTTGGTTGGTGGTGAAAGCTTACGCAGAAATCGCCAGGTTCGAATTGTACTTGCGCCGACGCCAGTTCAGCGGCTTGTACGAACGCGTACGAAACTGCTCCGTAGCCACAGCTCGGTCTCGCCGGGTAGCGCAAGACGATATTTACAACGCGGTGAATCTCGCGTGCGTTTTCTATTTCAAAGAGGTTCTCTGCCTCCAGCGCGCCGCGAGCACGACCTGCCTTCTTCGAAAAGCGGGGATCGCCGCACAGTTGGTGATCGGAGTCCAGCAACTTCCCTTCAGCGCACACGCCTGGGTTGAGGTCGAGGGAGCGGTCGTGAATGACAAGCCTTACACGTCAGAAATCTACAGCGTTCTGTCGCGGTGTTGAACCAGGAGAAACGAGGGAATGGACCGTGAATATCCACTACGGCTTTTGGAATATTGACGGGCAGCCTGTGGGGCCAGCTCACATGGCGCGCGTAAAATCCGTTGTTGATCTCCAGTCGATCGACGGTCGAGGCGAATTTGTCGACTTGGACATTCATCTTCTCTACCTCGGCGCGAACGAGGAAGCGGGCACGGACCAGCCGTTTCGCACTCGTTCGGGCTGCATCATTCTCTGGGATGGACGCCTCGACAACAAGTCCGAGCTTATTGACGCGCTAAGCGGAGAACCTTTGCGTGACGCGGGTGACGCGGAAATCGTAGTGACGGCTTACGAGCGCTGGGGAACCCGGGCCTTTTCGAAATTAATCGGTGATTGGTCGATGAGTATCTGGAACTCCGTCGAACGCACCCTGGTTCTCGCGAAAGATTTCCTCGGAGCCAGGCATCTCTATTACTCCACCACAAGTGGTTCGGTACGTTGGAGCAATCTTCTCGATCCTCTCGTCCTTGCCGCGACACAGTCAGCAGCATTAAGCCAGGAATACATTGCGGGATGGTTTTCCCGTTTCCCCGCTTCCCATTTGACTCCCTATTGCGACATTCACGCAGTCCGGCCGGCCTCATACGTATTGTTTCACGACGGCAGAGAGACAGCGCAAACCTACTGGGCGTTCGACCGCACGAAGACAATTTTCTACAAGAGCTCACACCACTACGAAGAACACTTCCGCGAAGTCTTTGAGAGATCCGTAACCCGCCGGCTTCGATCGACAGTGCCGGTGTTAGCGGAACTCAGCGGAGGCATGGACTCAAGCTCAATCGTGTGCATGGCAGATCATGTGCTTTCCCGAGGCGCGGCCAAGACACCAAGGCTCGACACCATCTCTTACTACGACGACTCGGAGCCAAACTGGGACGAGAGCGCATATTTCAAGTTAGTGGAGCAACGTCGCGGCCGTACCGGCCTGCATCTTCCCATCAACCACCGAAGGAGCCTGCATCCGACGTTTCCAGCGGACTGTTTTGCTGCGACTCCTGGATCAGGCTCCGGCTTTAGTGAAAATGAGCTGTACGCCGCCCACCTTCGGTGCGGTCCATACAGAGTCTTATTGCAAGGTTTGGGAGGAGACGAGGTCCTTGGAGGAACCCCGGCGCCGTCGCTACAGCTGGCAGACCTGCTGGCTTCAGGGCGACTTCTCTGTTTTGCCAGAACTGTGCTGGCTTGGGCTTTGGCTGGACGGATTCCGGTGATCGGTCTGCTGGCGCACACTGCGCGCGACCTTCTTCCGCTATCGTCTGCAAACGGAAGGGCCTCGCCGGTGCCGTGGCTTGCGGTGGAATTTACTCAACGCAATCGTATGGCCCTGCAGGGTTATCAACGAAGCAGCGGTTTTGGCACTCGCCCTAGTTTCCGTGCCAACATGGTGACGCTGGATGGTCTGCGTCGTCACCTCGGCTGCTTAACTCCTGCAGGCAATCGGGGTCTTGAGAGACGTTACGTTTATCTCGACCGGGACTTGCTCGAGTTCCTCTACGCAATCCCCCGCGAGCAACTGGTGCGTCCAAACCAACGCCGTACCCTGATGCGTCGCGCCTTGCAGGGACTTGTTCCGCAGGGAATTCTGGACCGCAAGAGGAAGGCGTTCATTTCTCGAGCACCCATTTTGGCGATTCAGGAGGAATTGCAGGGGTTGCTACTCGAAACCAACCAGATGCTGTCGAGCGACTTGGGAATTGTTGACAGGCAAAAGTTTCAGCATTACCTAAAGCAGGCCGCGGAAGGTCAATCTGTTCCGGTCGTTCCTTTGCTGCGCACCTTTCTGGTGGAAGCGTGGCTTCGCCACATCTCGCGCTGGATCCGTTGCTCCCAATATCCGTTCCCTTTCCTGGACCATTTGAACACCCGGGCATATACGCCTCGCAACGCACGCCATCCCTCAGCTGATGGAAACTTCAAAAAGAAAGGAGGTGATTGATGTGAAATACGAAAAGCCGCAAGTTGTTTGCTTGCCGGAAGCACTGGAAAGTATCTTGGCGAGTTCCCTTATGAAGGGAGACCACCACAGTGACGGTCCGGGCAGCAGCCAGATCACGGTTGCTGCGTATGTGTCTGACGAAGACTGAGCACGATGGCAACCGGGGCACGCTTGAAGGTGCCCCGGCTTGCCGCAGCCAGTTGCTGTATCGATCCCACCCCTACCAGTCTTACTTCCTGAAAAAAATCCGGCGCTCACTCACCGTACATTCCGCAGGCACTACCTGCTTTGGGCAAATTTGAAGGTTCGGCCGCTTACCGGTTTGAGCCCTGGCCAGCAAATCGGCCGCAAGAATCTCTAGAAAGTATTGGTTCCTGAGACGCCGACAGCTTCCAGCACAGCAGACATCTCAGACTGAGCGAAGCGGACGAAGCTTTTCACGACGTCCGGATCGAACTGTGTACCACTGGATTGATGCAGGCGTTTGATCGCCTCTTCGAGTGGCATCCCGGCACGGTACGGACGAGACGAAACCATGGCGTCGAACGCATCAATGACCGAAACGATCCTGGCTCCGATGGGAATTTCCGTGTCTCTCAGCCGGGCTGGATAGCCCGTGCCATCAAAATTCTCGTGATGATGCAGGACGTAGAGGCTCGTCTGCTCCATCCCCGGCAGATGGCGGACCACGGTCCAACCGAATTCGGGATGGCGCTTCACAACTTCATATTCGTCGGGTGTCAGGCGTCCCGCCTTGTTGAGAATTCCGTCCGGGACGCCGATCTTGCCGATATCATGGAGCAAAGCGCCCATTTCCAGATCCGGCATAAATCGTTCGTGAACTCCTAGGTCGCGAGCCACGAGCAAACCCCATTCCGCCAGCCGTGTACTGTGGACTCCGGTGTTCAAATCGCGCAAATCAAGGAGCTGATTGAACGAGCAAACAAGGGCGCTGCGCATGTTCCGTATTTGCCCTTCCAGCTCACTGACACGCAGCTCAGATCTGCGAAGTTGCGGCGTCGACGCACTCGTTGCCCGACTGGATTCAGTGCGCAGCTCCATTGCAGGCAGCATGTCAGTGGCTGGCCGCCGCCGCAGCGCGATTCAGGTCGATGCGCCCGTTGCCCATACCGACGGCGAGCAACAACTGCGCCTGGGCCATCGCAAATCGAGCCTGCGACTGCGTCAGACCAGGCTTTGCACTTTCGATGAGGTCCACGCCGCCCGAAACCAACGGGGCGCTGAACGACGTACCCCATACAGCGGCGTAGGTGCCGAAAGGATAGGTCGTGATAATCGCTTCTCCGGGAGCTGCAACCCACACGATCTGATTTCCATAGTTGGAGAAAGACGATCTCTGATCTTGGGAATTGGTTGACGCCACTCCCATAACGTTGGTGAGGCCCGCAGGGTAAACCATTTCGATCTGACCATCGTTGCCAGCGGAGGCCACAAAGACGATCCCCTGTTTCTCTGCGGAACTGATGCTGGTCGCAAGCTCCTGCGAAGGGGTCTTGAGATCAAAGCTCATGTTCACGACAGTGGCCTTGTTCTGTGCGGCGTAGTAAATCGCGCGAACGATGTCGGACAGGTTCCCCGTTCCGTCAGATCCGAAGGCTTTCAACGGCAAGATGGAAGCCGAGGGAGCTACGAGATGAAGGACGCCAGCAACCATGGTTCCGTGGCCGAAGTCTTCGTATTTCGGACCATCGACCATCGCGATACTATGCTGATCAACCATGGCTATGGAATGCTGATTGACTTGTCCAGGGGTGCAGTTCACGCAAGGTGTCTCGGCGGAAGGCGCTCCGCCCGGCAGATCGTTCATTTCCGAGGCGCCGACCTGATTGCGTGTGAAATCGTAACCTGGCAGCAAAACTGGACGCAGGACAGGATGATTGGGATCAACCCCGGTATCGATGTCGGCGATAATGCCACCGCCAGACGCATTGAGGCGCTGCTGCGCTTGCGCGAGCCGAATGATCTGGGTCGCGGGCTGATTGACGTAGCCTGCCCACACGGTTGATCCGTGATATCGGACTGGCGTCGTGTCAACCAGCGAAGGGGGCGGATCGGTGGCTGTCGCTCCACCGGTGGCCACGGTCACCAGCTGGTCCAGTTCAACGTTCAACACCCCAGGGACCGCGCGCAGAAGCGCGACAATGAGGTTCGGATCCTGGTTGCTCGGACCACCGATGAGGAAGACTTGATTCAGGCTACCGTCGAGAGATTGAAGGACATGGCACAGATTTAACAAGCACAGCGTCTGCAGATTCAACAGACCGCCTGTTGTCCGGACGATGTAGCGGTTGCCGAGTGGGTTCTGGCTGCCGCTGAACACGGTGACATTCAAGATTCCTGGAATGTCATTGAGAACGTCCATGAGGAAAGACGTGTTTGCGGAACTTGGAACCGAAATGACAAAAAAATTGCTGGGAGAGCCGTTGAGAGTTTGCGTTACCTGGCAGCCCTTCAGGAGACAGACCAGATTCATCGTGGGGGCGCCAAAATTGGCTTTGACCAAAAGCTGCGTGTTGGTGGCGGATGCCGGTTTCGCGGCAAACAGACCCAGCAGAAGGGCAATCAGGATAATCGCACGTTTCATCGTTGGGGGCCTCAACCCTAATTTCCTAAACCACTGATTCCAAACGAGGTACTGGTTCATTCCACCTAGAGCTTGCCACGTCCAGTTTCCAGGTCAGACTAAATCCGGACAATGGTACCCAGGTTTATTGCACCGGCACTTTCGTTTGCCCCCTTGCCTTTTCCCTCCTCTGCCAGCTTCTCCCTCGCCCCGTTGGCGAATCGGCCGAAGATTCCGGTCCGATTGCCCTACCGCTTAAACCTCTCGCCAGCGCCTACCTGACCAGAGGAATGTCGGAACCTAATTTCGATGGAAAATCCTAACTCCCGTTCCATCTAGCGGAATCGAGAGCTCTTTCCCGTCAACAACACCAAAGGAAATTCGCAGATTCTTTTCCGGCACAAAGCCAAGCTGGAATTCGCCGAAGCGGTTGGTGGATGCTTGTGCCAATGTGACTCTTGGAGTGCTGACGATCACACGAATCTCTGCCAGGCCGACGTCCTGACCTGCAGCGCGGGACACTTGCCCAGCGATGTTTACGCGATCTGTGTGAGGCACGGGCTCGAGTTGCATTTCGATAACGATTTCCCCGGCTCTGTAAACCACTTGTCTCGGCACACAGGGGGCGGAACGGACGCCCGCAACAGCCGGCCGCCATAGACTGTCCATTATCAGTCGCGGAATCTCTAGGCGGCCTTGGGTTTTCAGTGGCTGGGCCACGATGAACGCATTCCGCACATGCGTTACCGCGGATTCCGGTGCACCATATTCGGACTCCCGCTGGGCAGTTTGGCTTACGCGTTGCCAAAGCTCAAACGCCCGCGAACACGTCTCGCAATCCACGTCGAGGTGCGCTTGCATCACGGCCTTTTGCTCCTTTGAGATTGGCTCGTTCACAAAGTCCACCCATGCCTCCGCGGCGTAATGCCTGTTTTCCCTAAACGACATCTTTCTCCTAACCCGCCCTATCGCTCCTTCTTACCAGTAGTAATAGGAGTACGTAGGTGCTCAAAAAATTGCGCTTATTTCTAACTCGACCTTTTCCTTCACGGGACACCACTAAGTGCTTTGCCTACAACGACGAACGGTGCCCAGTAGTACGGGTGCGGATGGGTCTCCCGAATTTCCTTGGCGGCGGTGGCAACAGCAGCGGCCTTGTTATCGCCTTGCTTTAGACGATGATAAAAGTTGGTCATAAATTTCGCGGTACTGCGATCGTGAACGTCCCACAGGGTCAAAAGCAACGATCGTGCGCCGGCATAGAGGGCCCCGCGAATGAGGCCCACCAGTTCGTCTCCGGCCGCAATGACATTGAGGCCGGTCGCGCAGCCGCTCAGCGTGAGAAGCTCGGTCGAGAGTTGCATGTGATAGAGCTCGTACAGGTGCAGATAGCCATCGCCGAGGCGAATTCCAGAAAACATGGGATTGTCAGGGCGAAACTCTCCGTGGGTGGCAATGTGAATCACCTCGCTTGACCCAGTCCTTCGCAATAGCAATTCGTGGTTTGCCTCTGCTCCCAAAAACAATTCCGAGTTCGGCAGCAGGCGATGAACGGCCTCAACCTCGTCCTGAATGAGGGGAGCTTGCGCGTCCGGGACACCCAAGATCAGGGAGCTAACTCCCCGCGATTCGCCTCCTGGCCGATTGCATAGGGCATAGACGGCGGCGCTGGGTGCGTAAGACACGTTGTGGGAGTCGATAAGAAACTTGTCACCGTCGTGCAGCGCATGGAAGGGAAGATAGTGCAAGATGCCGTGTGGGACGACAACCAGATGACGGGCGTCGAGATGCGCCCGGATAGGAGCTATCAGGTCGTCATACAGCTCTGCTAAATGCGCAAGCGTAGTGCGATACCGGTTTCCTGAAGCTTGCGCGAAATCAGAACCCAACTGCACTCTCCCGAGCTGAAAGCGTAACAAGCGTAGTGCTTCGGAAACCCTGGAGACTGTGGTCACCGGGAAAATATCTAGAGTCTCTTTTGTCAGAATTGCCGCAAGAACTTGTTCGCCGGTAAAGTAATATTCCAGTAAGCAAGTATCGCTGGGCAAGAGGGCCCGAATCGCTTCCAGAGGAACCTGCCCCTGCGACCCCACCTCGATCGGTTCCACATTCATTGCCGGGAGCTCCCTTAAAACTGCCAAAAGCGCTTTCTCGCGTTCCTGGGCTTCGGTTCGCAACAACTCGATGCGCGCAGCGGCATTTTTCTCCGGTCGTACCTGCTCGAGCTCAATTCGATGCTGGTACCAATTCAATTCCTCTCTCAACTCTCGAATTCTGTGGACGAGCTCACTCTGTCCCAGCTTCGTATCGGGAAGTGCCTGACTGCGCTGAAACATGAGCTCGGTAAGACTTCGCGACTTTGCCAGCTCGATATAGCGAAACGCATCCTCGGTCGACGCATCGGGCAGCCCCGCATTAAGGCATACCTCCACGAGCCGCTCATACAGTTCCGCCTTGTTCTTCATGAACGAGATTTTTAGCTCGTCGCGGCCCAGATTGCTGCGGAGACTCTCCAATTCAGTGCGCGCTTTCTGATATTCGACGTGCGCTGACCGAAAATTGGCTTCGGCCTGCTCAATTTGGCCGAGGAGGAAATGCGCTTGATAGTGAAGAATCGGTGCGTCCAGGTTCTGCAAAATCCTGAGTGCGCGCGCACATTCTAGGCGGCCTTCCACAGCACTGCCGGTACGTATGGCAACTTGGGCGAGCAGAAAATGGCAGAGTACGGCTTTGTTCTGTAGGAAGGAGGCGTCAAAGAAAGCGGCGGCGCCCAGGGCAAGACGGCGCGCTTCATAGTGGCGGCCCTCATGGAACAAGACAATGGCCTGATAGAGGTCGATCAGCCAAGGCCAAACCTCGTTGTTCTCTTTAACGAACAGGGGCTTGGCCTCTGCAAACAACTCGAGCGCACGCCTCGTCTTGCCATCCTGTCCGAAAGCGATGGCCTGGTTCGTCAGAGTTTTCGCTGCCTCGTATCCGATTTCCAGGCTGCGAAATAGCAGGTAGCCCTCTTCGGCAACGTCTTGTGCCTCGATGCTGAGGTTCAGCTCAACATAGATGTCGGAAAGATCGAGATAGCAAAGAGCGACCAGATAGGTGTATCCGATTTTCTCCGCTGCGATTCGAGCGCTCTTCAACATCTCGATCGCGCGTCGATAGTCCCCTCGAAGATAGTAGAGATAGGCAATATTATAGTCGGTGATCAAGTGAATGAGCGGCAGATCCCGGGTTTCGAGCAATTTCTTGGCGCCTTCATAAGTCGACAGCGCTTGCGCGAAGTTGTTCAGGCTGATCAGGCACATCGACATGTTATTCAACGAGATGATTAGCTCTTCGGAATCCGCGTGGGGAAGCAATTGCCTGTAGGCCCGCTCGTAATGGGTCAAGGCCTCTTGAAAACGGTCCTGGCGGTGATAAATGTTGCCGATGTTGTTTTCAAGGCGCGCGAGCCGTCGTTGGTCGTGCAGTTCGCGGAAGATCTTCTGCGCGCGCTCCGCCAGCTCAAACGCACGGTCATACGCGCCCAGCATGATGTGAGGCTGAATCGCGGCAGTAAGGGTGCGGCCGATCCCTTCTTGATCGTTTGCTTCCTCGAATAACGCAAACGCCTCGTCATACAATTCGACCGCAGCCTGATTCTCCCCGCTGGCAGCCAGCACATTGGCCTTGATTCGATTGCTTTGCGCCAGGAGACCACTGTTTCCGGTGAGGCGAGCGGCCACAATGGCGGCCGCCGCGAGCGACAGAGCATTCTTGGTGTTGACGCGAAGTTCCTGCTGTGTAGCGGTATTCAGCTCCAGAACCAGTTCGTCACGCAAGAGCTTGTGTTTCCGGAGAAAGCCCTCGCGGTGGTGATCGTCGGTCAGCGACGACAATGCGGAAAGCACAGCGGGGGTGAGGCAAGTAGTTGGGGCCTTGCTGCTCACGAAAAGCCTAGTTCGCCGAGCTTGTCCCGCAGGCTATCCAGGCACTTTTGCCGCAGGAGCCCGATCGAACCTGTCGCCAGGCCAAGGCTTTCCGCGACCTGCTGATAGGGTCTCTTGGGCTCTTCGTAAAAGAGCATGTGAATTAGTTCCTGGCACCGCGTGGGCAGGCTGGCGCGGGCCTCTCGAAGCATCTGTTCTTCCTCGACTTCGCGAATGTTGAGTTCCGCCTGCGCCGCTACGGACGTTTCCGGGAGGTTCGTTTCTTCAACATCGCGGGACATCATGCGAACGCTCTGACGTTTCCAGTGAAAACACTTGTGTGCAGTCACCTGCATCAGCCACTTGGGCAACGCCTTCGCGTCTTTCACTTTCGATAGGTTTTGAATTAAATCAAGACAGACCATCTGAAAAATGTCTGTGGCTTCTTCTCGCGAAAGCCCGTACCGAATGGGAATGGAGAAAATCAGGTTCTTGTACTTGTCGATCAGTAGGTTCCAGTCATCATCGCCGCCGTTCAGGCATCCTCGGACAAGTTCGCGGTCGGATTTGTGCTCCGCCGTCGGCGCGGCTTGCTTCAGGCGCGGGTCCTTCACTGGCATTGTGCGCCCTCGGGGGCACGAATGAACAGCTGATCCGCATTCCAAAGAGCGTAGGGCTCGAGAATTCCAGGCCGGAAGTTCCCAACCGCGGCCTGCGCGCCAACAAGAATGTTGGGGCTCAATAGAAAAATGAACGGCAGATTTCGTGCAGTCAGATCTTGCACGCGATCGTAGAGTTGTTTGCGCTCCGCGTAGTGCGGCGTGGTCATTTGTGCTTCCATCAACTTGTCCACTTCGGCTTCCCAGGCCGTCGCCGGTTTGGCCTCGCCCAAATCCCACAAGTGCGTCTCGCCGCTTGAGAGCCAGAGATTCATCTCCGGGGTTGGGTCTACGTCTCCGTTCACCAGGTTCATCAGCACGACTTCGTATTGTTTGGTGTTTAGCACCCGATCTACCAGCGAACGAAATTCGGTCGGAACGACTTGCACGTCCATTCCAAGCTGCTTCAGATCGTCTTGCGCGATGGTGGCCACCTTTGCCCGCTGCGCATTGGACGAACTCACCAAAATCGTGAAGGTGACCCGCCGCTTTTGTGAGTCCAAGAGCGCACCTTCAGGATTCCAGGAGTAACCTGCGGATTGCAGCAAGGCTTTTGCCTGATCGATCGATCGCTCCGGATGGGGAAGATTTGTGTTGAGCCACAATTTATTTCCGGGAGTAACGTTGCCCCAAATAGGGGTTGCTCGTCCGTTGTATACGAGTCGCGCCATTCCTTTGCGATCCATCGCCAGGGATACAGCCTGGCGAAACCTCAAGTCCCGGAACCACGCTTGCTTCGCAACAATATCGCCGGATTTGGCGGCGTCCAAGGAATTCATGTTGAAGAGCAGGAACAGGAACTCAAGCCCTGGTCCGAGGTCGGACAAACATTGGCGCCGTGCCTTTGCGTCCTTCTGCAGCAAATTGAAATTGTCGGCGCTGGCTCGTTCGAGTACTTGGGTTTCTCCACTTTGGAACTTAATGACTTGCGCATCCTCGGTAGGCACAAAAACAAATGTTAGCGTCGAAAGATAAGGCAACGCATTGTGGTGCGAATCTGCTTTCCAGTAATACGGGTTACGTTCGAGCACCATCCGCTCGCCTGCCACATATTCCTTCAGCCGAAATGCTCCCAACCCGGCTATTTCCTCCGGGCGCACGTTCGGGCCCCACAGCTGAGCTAGCTTCCCCTCTCGATACGCTTTCTCCAGGAGATGCTTGGGCATCATCGCCAGCCCGTCAAAGATTCGCTCCGCCGGGCCGTACGGTTTTGCCAGCTCAAAGTCCACAGTGTACGGGTCAATGCTCCTGACCACGATGGGCTTATCGCCGAGGACCAGCAAATCACGCTGCGGCGAATGAAGATTTTCGTCGAGATAGAGTTGAAACGAAAAGACCACGTCATCGGAGGTGAAGGGAGCGCCATCGGAAAACCTCAATCCGTGTCGCAATTGCATCGTGTATTTTCGTCCGTCCGAGGAAACTTTCCACGATTTTGCCAATGCCGGTTCTGTACGCTGTGTTTGGTGGTTGATGTGAACCAAGTCCGAAGTCATGGCACCGATAACTTCGCGCGAGGTGGCATCAACGGAAACGATCGGATTTAGTGTCTTCGGCTCGGAGCGCAAAGCAACCACGAGACGGCCACCCGGCTGGCCGGCAGATTCCTTCACGACAGCATAGTCCTGCGGGTGCGCTGCGGCGGGAGCCGGCATCAATGAAATGGCCAAAATCGTTGCCAGCAGTGCGCCCGCAGAGGTCCTAAGCATGGTTTGTTCCCTTATGCCACAGCCGCTAACTTTTCTTGCAACGCCACCGACGCCCAGTGATATGCCATAAACAACAAAACCAACGCCGCTGCGGGCAAATACATCCACCAATAGGAACTGAGAACGCTGTATTTCTGGAGTTCCGCGAGCAGATTCCCCCAACTCGGCGTAGGCTCTCCCACTCCAAGGCCCAAAAAAGACAGCGTAACCTCCGCCAAGATAAATTGCGGTACGAGTAGCGCCGCCATGGTCAGTAGTGTGCCGTAGGTCTGCGGCAGCACGTGCTTACGAAGGATGTGTAGATTCGAGGCGCCCATAGCGCGCGCGGCCATCACGAAGTTTCTCTCCTTGGCCGTCAAGACGATGCCCCGAATGAGCCGTGCCGGGCGGGCCCAACCCACCAATCCCACAAGGCCAACTAGCAGGAGGAACGCGTCCGTTGTCTTGATGCGCAATGGAAGAACGGCGCGGACCGCCAGTAGCAGATAGAGCCACGGCAAAGTGAGAAATAGTTCCACGAGGCGCATCATCAGGGCATCGATCCACTTACCGCAATACCCAGAAACGACGCCAGCAAACCCTCCCGCCAGCAAGGCCACCGTTGCACCAAACAACCCCGCGAAGAGTGAGATTCGCCCTCCGTACAGTACGCGCGAAAATTCATCTCTGCCAAAATCGTCGGTACCGAACAAGAAAATTCGTCCCGGCGCTTCGACCCCAAACAAGTGCAGATTGCTCGTCCACCCTCCGACGACCACATAAGGCGAGCCGGTGGAGAAGATGCGAAGCGCATACCTTTGCGTTCGGTCTTCTTCGTACCCATTATTGCTTTCGGCCCTTACTTGCCAAGAATAGACGAAGGGACGCGCGTGAAAATTGCCGGCAGTATCCATGAAATAGAGGCGGCTGGGCGGTGCAAACGGTAGCTCCCGATCCTGTGTCGAATATCCGTACGGCGCAAAGAAACCAGGAAAAATCACGAAGAGATGCAGTGTGGCAAGGAGTGTGATAAATAGGACGTTTCTGTGGCGTTTGGTCACGTTAAACCGCGCGAATTCGGGGGTCGCTCCAGTACAACAACACGTCCGCGAGCAGATTGCCGATTACAAGAAACACGGACGACAACATCACCGCCGCGATTACCACATAGATGTCCCTGGCGAGAATCGCCTCTAGCACGAGCGGGCCGAGTCCGGGCCAACTGAGCACGACCTCCATCAGCAGGGACATGCTCAGTAGGGCTCCAATCGAGAACCCGAACAAAGAAATCAGTGAATTCATCCCGGCAGGCAACGCATGCCGATAAACTAGCCGCCATCTCGGAATTCCCAGCCCATGCGCCGCCTCGATGAAGGGCGAGTCCAGAACGAGGATCATCGCGGACCGGACGTGGCGCACTAAGACCGGCACGGTGCCCAACGCCAATGCCACAACTGGAAAAAAGAGATGGACGGCGATATCCCGCAGCCTCTCGGGAAGGGCCTCGTTCGACGCATCTGCGGAGACCATCCCTCCGGTCGGAAACCATCCCGTGCGCGCTGCAAGCAGAAGCAGAAGCAAACCGAGCAGCACGTCGGGTATGGCCAGCAAGACAGCCGTAACGCCTCCTCCGATGCGGTCCACCCATCCGCCCCGATGTAGCGCCTCCAAAACTCCCCATGGAAGCGCAACCATCCACGCCAGCAGTGTCGCCAACCCCGTCAGAAAGAGAGTATTTCGTGCTCGGACCATCAACAATGGTGCGACAGCAGAGTGATACGACAGCGAATACCCGAAGTCGCCACGGGTCACCGAAGCCAGCCAGCGGAGATATCGCACGGGAAGAGGACGATCCATTCCATATTGAATCTTCAGTGCGGCGACTGTGGCGGGCGAAACTTGCGGATTGAGTCTCAATTCGTCAAAGAAGTTTCCGGGCGCTACGGAGAGAAGCGTAAACGCAAGGACGGAAACTCCCGCCAGCAGGAGCAATCCGTGAAGGATCCGGGATGCAACCTTTATCATTCGTCATTGCCCAGAGGCGTCAAGGGCGCAAGTACAGTCTCTCTTGAAGGCGAATCTGGGGCCAATGTTTCGCAATTCGTGTGTAGATTGGCAGTAAACACTTTCGAGGGCGAGTCCCGCCGAACGACGCGCCCGGCATCCATCACCGCGATTTCCGATGCGAATGCCGAGGCCATCCTCAAATCGTGGGTTATGAAGAGGTACGTCAGTCCGTGCCTATCTTGCAAATCCAGTAGGAGATTGGCGATCTGACCTTGTGTGGACAGGTCCAGAGCGGAAAGCGCTTCGTCTAGAATCAACAGTCGGGGCTGCAGCATGATGGATCTTGCGATCGCCACTCGCTGTCGTTGGCCTCCGCTCAGGTCGAGAGGACGTTTGTTCAACCAAGTCGCAGGCAGTTCAACTTGCGCCGTCACCTCCTGAATACGCTGGCGTCTCTCCTCATTGGTAGTGCCAAGCCCGTGAATCAACAGGGGCTCGGCCAAAATGTCTTCCACGGTAAGCCGCGGATTTAGCGCGGTCGCCGAGTCTTGAAAGATTAGGTGGATTTCCCGCAGCACTGATTTCAGATGTTCCCTCTTCATTTCAATGAGATTCTCGCCCTTGTAGACAATCTCGCCAGCACTCGGCTGTTCGAGGAGCAAGAGGCATCGTGCAAGACTGGTTTTTCCACAACCCGACGGTCCGACCAAGGCCAGGGTTCTGCCGGCAAACATTTCCAATGAGATGTCGCGCAGGGCGCCCACCGAGCTACGCCTTGCGTTAAAAACGCCTCGCCGCGCATAACTCAGAGTCAAGCCGCGAACCGCCATGATCGGTTGCGACGGGTTTTGCGCGGTTTTGAAGTCAGCCGCCATACAAGAAGCACTCCACGTGGCGCGTGTCTTCCGTCTTGACCGGAGCAGGCGGCCGTATGTCGCACCGATCGTGCCGCTGCGCGCAACGCGGCGCGAACGAGCAGCCAACCGAGACAAACTCAGGGTTCGGCGGGCTCCCTTCGATTGACGGCAGCCGCATTCCCGCCATCAATCGGCGCTCCTCGGATACAGGGGGGGCGCAGGCCAGCAGCGCTCTGGTGTAAGGATGCTGCGGCTCGCTAAGAACTTGCTCGGTTGAACCTTCTTCCACGACTCGGCCCGCATACATCACCACGACGCGATCCGCTAAGTCTCGGAGAATTCTTGGGTCATGGGTGATCAGCAACAGGGACATCTTCCGCTCGGTCTTCAGTTCAGAGAACAATCGGAGAATCTCTTTTTCTGTATCGGCATCTACCGATGCGGTCGGCTCGTCCGCGATGACCAGCGCGGGCTGGCACGCTAGTGCTTGGGCGATAACCACACGTTGCTGCTGCCCGCCACTCAGCTGGTGCGGATACTGGTCATAGATTCGCCGGTCTTGAGCGCTTAAGTGCACGCGTTCGAGGAAAACGCCTGCTTCCTCGCGGCAGCGTCTCCGGTTCCAACCGCGGTGCGCTCGAATGACTTCAGCAATCTGGTCACCTGCTTTTATGACCGGGTTTAAAGACAATCCCGGTTCTTGTGGAACCATCGCGATCCGTTCACCCCGAAGTTTCTCCATATCTCGTTCTTTGAGCACCAGCAGGTTTCTGCCCTCAAGCTCGATCCTGCCCGTCAGGATCTGCGCAGTCTTGGACAGCAATTGCAGCGTAGCCCTGGCTACAGTCGACTTGCCGCTTCCCGATTCCCCTAGGACACCAAGAATCTCACCATGCCGCATCTCGAAGTTCGCGCCATTTAGGGCGTGAGTTCGCTTTCCTTCGCGTGCGACAAAGTCCACCCGAAGCTCAAGCACTCTGAGCAAAGACGTCATGGCTTTCCCGCAGTGACCTCTTTTCAAGGCTAACCTTGCCGTCCAGGACTGTCCACGCAAGGCTAGTTGTCTTTTTGAGCAACCGCCTTCGCGCCTCGAATGCCGAAGAATCTGAAGCCCGGACGGTCAGCAATTAGGCAGGACGTGCCTCACCCTCATCGAGCGCGGGTATACTCTCTGGCGTGCACGCTGGCGCACCCGGGATGAACAATGCTCAAGAAACGCACTCACGTTGAACACCCGCAACGCGCTACACGTGCTTCGATCGTTCCTTCGATTCCGGCTGACGCCGCGCTTAGCTTCCTCAAGGACACGAAGGCGGCGGTCTCGTGGTCCGTCCGAGACCTGGTAGCTACGCTTAAAATCAATCGCCACGAAGCCGAGCAAGTGATTGCTCCGCTTCAGGCGCAAGGCTACGTGCAACCTGCGCGGCGCAACGGTGAATGGATGACGACTCCATCGGGGGAGTCCGTGTCCGGAGCCAAGACACCGCGCTTTCAGCGAGAAAGCGTCGAGCAGGCTATTGCGTCGCTGAAGGGGCGAATCAAAGAGGCCAACAGAGATCCGAAGACACCTTTCAAGATCACTGACGCGGTCGCGTTTGGGGACTTTCTGCTAAAAGAAGGAGCGAGAGTCCAGGCCGCAGATGTGGGAATTCGGTTGTCCCTACCCGACGGCCAAGCAAGCGAATTTCGATCCGCCTCCGGTGCGCGTGCGGAACGCGAATTTCTCAGACGGCTTCGTGGGAGGACGGCGCTTCTGTCCATTCGGCCTTATGCGGAATGGATGGGCAACAGGTCTCACCTCGGTTTGTTGTAAGCCTGTGGTCGGCAACATGCGGGCTTTCCGCAATCAGCGCGAACAGACATGAGTTGGTATCGTCCCCAACGTTTCGGGGCGGTCGAGAAAAGTGCCCCTGAGCCAAGAAACCTTGAAATCGTTTTGGCAAATCAGTCTAACGAAATGCCGGTCTCGGACACCCAAGCTCTCAAGCCGGGCACCCATAGACAATCAGAAGGCAAGTCTTAGGGAGAGGTAAGCAGCGCGGCAAAGAGGCTCAGAACGCCGCGGCTCTTGGGGAAATTGAGGACGGTCAGAGCCACAAGTGCGAGTTGCATCCCTCTGACCTTGCAAAGATGCAACAGAAAGATCCTGGAGTGCAGCTTATAAAGCCAACGCAGAAAAACAAGCGCCCCTCGCGTCGAATTGATGGCTCGATGGAAGGGGCGCTTTTTTGTATATCTCGTTCTTTCTATAGACTCCCGGTGATATTGCCCCGTCTTTCAAAGATCCGGGACGGCCCTATTGCGAACAGCTTTCACTAACCATCTTTAGACCCGTCGCAGTAAGGTGTCCATGTTCAGCGGAGTTCTCGCCCATGCCGTGTTCCTTTGCCTCGTCCTTCGCGTCTTCTTTCGCACCGTGGATCGCCGCATTTGAAACTACGCCTGTAATCCTTACGGTGTGTCCAACGTGTTCTCCTAGATTGACGGCGTCACTCTTGATTTCCCAGGTTCCGCCTTTCGCCGTGGTCAGCTTGTATTCGTGCGCATCATCCGTCTTTTGCAGACAACCCGAAACCGTACGTACTTTCTTGTGCGTCGTTTTCGCCGTGTCATCTTGCGCGGCGGCGAGCCCGGCGGAAACTACAAACAGGCCCAGTACTATCGTAGCGGTCTTCACTTTCATCTTTTGACCTCCATCAGAGTTGGATTTGAGGGGCGAGACCGGGATCAGTCTTTATCTTTAGATGTGCGATGAACAAAAAGGACTGCCGCACCCTTGCTTGGCGAGACTACTCGTTTACTGACGGTTCGAGGATTCTGCCTTCTCGCCGCCGGACGAACTTCGAGTGCCTGAGATGATTCGTGCCGGTATATTCCAAGAACTCAATTGCGCATGACTTTAGGTCGAACCCAAGCACATTTCAGCTTTTTTACCGTTAAGCCCCCGCCCCACCCGGCTTTGCGAGTCTCGGGCAAGTTCACGAACGGGCTTTTGAGGGGCCCCGCAAGGCTTCCACCACGTACGGAAGTTTCTTGTTCTGAGGTTTTCCTGTCCGAGAGTAGAGCATCTGTCCGTTTTGACGGCAAACCTCCGAGTTGCCCTTGATGCCGATTGTTTTATCCACGATGTATCAGGACGTAATGGGCCGGGCCGTCGCGTTATCTGTGGTGAATCTGGCGGGTTCGAAATCTGACGGTGGATGGAAGCTAATTGAGTGCGTTCAAAGTTTCAGCCCGCCTGCCTCAAGCGAGTACTCGAAGCGCTCTCTACACTGCTTTGCGGGCTTGCGCCCTCACCTTGGCCCATCGCTTTTTGGCCGCTTTGACAATCGCCGCTCTGCCGGCAACAGATAGGGCACGCCTTTTCACAACGGTTACATCCCGCTTGGCAGAGTGGCCTAGCGCTGTTGCAGCCGCCCGTACTCCACTTAGTCGGTTCTGCAAGTTGCCTATTTGCTTTTCGAGCTTTCTCTCTTCGCGCTTGATTGCTGCCAGAATGTCCATGAATCCTCCCGCTGAAATCTACCGCAATCGGAGGAACGGTACCAGTCGTAGTACCAAAGATAAGTAACTCGCTAGTGTTTCGACAGGTTCTGATTTGGATGACTGAGAGAGGGCAGAGCGGTTGTGATCACGGCAGCCGGAGCCGACACTCACTTACTTCGTGCCAACACTTCAAGAAGTCTTATCGAGCGCTGTACAAATTAGTTCCGATTGGATCGGCGATGGGCATGTGAGCTAGCGCGGCGGCGACTGAGCCCACCCTCTGCGAGATACAGGGCATACGCAATCAGCACAAGAGCAGTAAATACGACAGCGACGCCAACTAAAGCCATTGCAGCAATCATAGCTGAGCCTCCGAACTGACGCCGGCAACAATTTCAACAATCTTGTGAGTTCGCTGATCGAATGGGAAGTATTCGCCGGGAAGCGCCGATGCCAATTGGTTCCGTCGGTGCCGTGCGGCTTCTAGATCGCTTACTGCGTCAACCCAGACCGGATTGCCGCTTGGGTCTTTCTCGAAGATATCCAGTGCAGGCAAAGGCATACTGGTTCTCCAACGACTCGAGAAATTGGAAACGCATTTTGCGTGCCAGCCGCTTAAACATCACGATCCAAATCATTTAGGCGTAAGTCGGCTTGAAATTCAATGGAGTAACGGTACGCCAGATTTTCACCGCTTACGGGTTTCATCTCGAAGAATTTTCTAAGGGAAGCACCCTACGTGGCAGGCGCACTTCAGTTGCGACCACCGAGTTACGTGCAGTTTTGTGGGAGCATCAGTGATTCCTCCCCGGGGGCTTTCGGGACAGTATTTCCTCCCGCTCGGCCACCTCCGCTTGCACCGTTCCGTTTGACCGGAGAGTCGTAGCCGCTGAGGAAACCTCCGGCAACGCTTTTTTCCAGCTTGAATCGATCCACCAGCGTGCGCAGCTTGTGAGACAACTCCGTCAACAGTTTCGCGGCTTCCATCGAATTGGCCGTTTCGTGGGATGTGTTGTACGCGGAGTGGGCCATTCCGGCGATGTCTTTCGCGACTTCTCCCGAACCTTTGGCGGCTTCCGATACGTTCCGTGCCATCTCCGACGTGGTGGCCGACTGCTGCTCCACCGCCGTTGCAATGGTCGCTGAAATATCGTTAACCTGACCAATGATTCCGCTGATTTTTGAAATAGCCTCCACCGCGCTCCTGGCATCGGTCTGAATCGTCGCAATCCGCTGGCTTATATCTTCCGTGGCCTTAGCTGTCTGTTTGGCGAGTTCCTTCACTTCGTTCGCGACCACCGCAAAACCCCTGCCTGCTTCTCCCGCGCGGGCCGCTTCTATGGTGGCGTTCAGGGCCAGCAGGTTGGTCTGCTGCGCAATCGAAGTGATTACCTTGGTGACCTGGCCGATCTTGGCGCTGGATTCGCCCAACTTGGCTACAGTGGCATTCGTTTGCGTGGCGGCCTTCAAAGCTTCGCCCGCCACTCTTGAGGCTTCACCTGCGTTCTTGGCAATCTCGCCGATGGTCGCGCTCATCTCTTCGGTACCGGTGGCGACCGTTTGCAGATTCCGATTGACTTGTTCGGTCGCGGTGGAAACGGTGTTGGCCTGCGCCGAAGTCTCCTCGGAATTGCTGCGGATTTCGGCTGTTGCTTGTGCCAGCGATTTCGAGGCTGCTTGCACGTCGGCAGCGACATTTCTTGTGCCGGTCACCGCATCCACAAGGGTCAACAGAAACTCCTCAATTCGTTGGCCAGCTTGCCCCACTGCCAACCCCTTTTTGATACACAGGTCAATAGTTCCGTCCATGCCGATCCGCGAGCCTAGGGCCATGACTTCTTCAGCGCCCAGCGCTTCTTGCCGGCTCCGCATCGCCATATATACCAGCAGCGCCGTTTCGAACGCGACGAAAGCTGCGTGCACAAACACCATTCCAATCCCACAGGGCATCGGAAAAACATAAACCCCGGTGCCCTGGTTCTGGAGAAAATGAAAGCCAAGATGATGTACTGCAATCGCCAGGGCCGCCACCACCAGCGGAATCCAGTCGCGATAGAATAAGAGAAATGCCAGCAGCACGAATACCCCGAAGTGCATCTCGATCATCCCGCGCGTCTGCTGGATGAAAAGCGCAGCAAATCCCATGACGACCACGGCGTTCGCCATGCGGGTAGCGCGTCGCGCCGGCAGCAAAAAACCCATCGTGCTGAACGTTAGCGCCAGACCCAAACCCACGGTGAAAGCCAAGAACCAAGTGTCGTGGAATGAAGCTAACACCAGGGATAAAACAAACATGGCCCACGCGACCGCTGACATAATACGGTCGCCTTCGCGCCACAGACGTGAAAGATATGTATCCATAAGATGACCCCTTCTTGCTGAGCGGCAGCCAGACCCGCGTCAGAATTCGTCCGAGAACTAGCTCGTCCGATAGTCCGTCGGCCAGCGAAATAGCGGGCAATTTAAGACGGTTCTAACCTTGTGCCGAGCAGGAGACTCATCCTGAGGGTTTAGCCGTGCAAGCCGCGAGCCATCCGCAGAATGGTTCCAGAGGATCTCCGCGATAGGTGTCTGATCGACCGGAGGCTGAGCCGTCGAAGCCCATGCAAACTGCTTGATTCACGCGCTATCGGAAAGTGGAATCTGGCCAAAACCAGTTGGAGGATGTTCGGTAACCTACCGGGAGTCAGTGCAACCATTGGGAAGCAAACCGACTCTCAGTTTGCCCGTACAGCTGGACGTGAGACTCATCAATGCAAGTTCAACGACAAGAACAAGTCGAAAAGCAATACCCGCGCACTTACCAAATGGATGCGAGCACCCGCCGTTTCTACCGGGAATAGCGATAGTCCTCTTCGCTCTCGCTGTTATGCCACTATTTCATCTCACGGGGACTATGGACGGTCCTCGTTCGCATCTTGCCCCCGCCGTGGTTGAGGTTGCGTTCTTGGCCATTCCCGTCTGGATCAGTTTCCTAACAGCCCGGCGCGTCATTTTATATGAGGATGCCATTGAAGTGGCAGGATGGCTGTCAACCGCCAAGCTCAGGCGGGATGAGATTCTTGGTCGGCGAATGTCCAGGGGATACCGCGGCGGTTCTTACTACGTCGTGGTGCCTCTTGATCGAGGCGCCAGGGAGTTGAAATTACCCCCGTTCTTGCATACGGACGAATTGTTTCGGGCGTGGATGAAGACCATACCACAGCTCAAGAAGTGATGGAGAACACGTCCGGTGACAATGCCTTCTGCGGTGTTCAATCCTGCTCAGGCCCGACAAACGCGCGGACCAGCACCCCCAAATCGGATTGTCCCCGCATGCCTAAGTACCAATTCGGAGATTCAGATCGGACAGTGGGAACAGCTCTTTGATGTGGGCAAACTTGGGCCGTGCGGGCCGGTTTCGCCGAGCGTCCCTCCAAAGCCCTCTAACCTGCGTGCTGTTTATTCGTCAAAACCGGTGGGATGGTGGGAACAAGCAGAGCGTGGGGAACGTTTCACCAATAAGGCTTCCTCAAGAGGTGATTCACAGCACCAAGAAGAGGGATAAATGAAGCGAGAGATGCGATTTGCGATTCGGATGTTGCTGAAACAACCCGGCTTTAGCCTGATTGCGGTACTGACGCTGGCGCTGGGGATCGGGGCGACTTCGGCCGTGTTCAGCTTGATTCAGGGCGTGCTGTTGACGCCGCCACCCTACAAAAAGCCACAGCAACTTGTGCTCGTGCCTGCGGGGAGAACGGACGGGCAAAAACAGGAAAATCCGCGTGGCTGGCCGGCGCAACAGTGGATGGAGTGGCAAAAAGAAGCGAAATCATTTGAAGGAATTGCCGCCTACGGCTGGCAGTTCAACTTTCTGATTCGCAATGAGGGAAGCCAATCGATCCGGGGAATGCAAGTGACGAAGGATTATCTGCGGGTTACGGGCTTGCAGCCCGTGCTGGGACGCGGCTTTGAGGAGCAGGACTTCGCAACGGGACCAGTGAAGGCGATTCTGCTTGGGTACGAGTTTTGGCGGCGGACGTTCAACGCCGATCCGCAAATCCTAGGTAAAACCGTTCAGATCAGCCGGTGGGACGTGCCGCCGACAGTCATCGGCGTGATGCCGCCGGGAGTGCGATTTCTGCCCTCGCCAGGCGCCGCAAAGGAGCCGAACTACAACGTTAACGCGCTGGTGGAGTTCTGGAGTCCCGCGGAGCCTGACCCGAAATATATAAAGGATCCGTATTGGAACGTGGTGGCGCGACTGAGCGATCGCGCGACGCAGCAGCAAGGGCAAGGCGAGTTAACGGTGCTCGCCGCGAGAGAGGCGCGATCGGAAAAACAATTTGAAGGTTTCGCACCTCAGCTGCAATCGCTGACCGAAGAAATGAATCAAGATGGTCGAAGGATTTTGGTGCCGCTGCTGGGTGCGGCCGCGCTGGTGCTGCTGATCGGTTGCGGTAACGCGGCGGCATTACTGTTGGTGCGAGGACTCCAGCGGCAGCAAGAATATGCGGTGCGGAACGCGATGGGTATGGGGCGCATTGCTCTGTTGCGGCAGGTTGTGACCGAAAGCCTACTACTGGCCCTGCTGGGTGGCGCACTCGGAGTGGGGCTGGCGTTTGGCGTGGTGAAGCTGTTCAAGCTGATTGCGGGACATGCAATTCCGCGCCTCGAGGACGTGACTACTGGGTGGGTGGTGCTGGTATGGGGATTGAGTGCGGCGGTGGCGGCGTCTGTCCTTGCGGGAGTTTTTCCAGCGCTGTGGGCGTTTCGGCTACAGCCGATGGAGGTGCTGAAGAACGCTGGGCCTAAAGGAACGGCGGGACTCGGGGAACGACGGCTTCTGCGCGGGGTGACCATGGCGCAAACGGCGCTAACTCTAGCGCTCCTTGTAGGGGCCGGGCTGTTGATTCGGACGATGATCAATATTGCGAAAGTTCCGTCGGGCTACGACACGGGTCACATCTTGACGATGAGTGTTACGGAGGTGCGGGGCTATTCGGAGTGGGCTAGTTTTCACCGGCACGCCTTGGAACGGGTCGCGTCTATTCCTGGCGTGCAATACGCGGCCTTCGCGTGGGGGGTGCCACTTACCGGCAACAATTGGCCGGCGACTCTGGAAATCGAAGGGCAACCTCCAGCAACAAAGGAGAGCGAAAAGACTGCGCTGCCGCTGCGCGCCGTCACGGAGGACTATTTCAAGCTGATGGGCTTGGGAATGCTCGGGGGACGGGAGTTTCGTTCGAGCGATGAGGGCAAGGCGTTAAACGTAGCGATCGTCAACCGGGCATTTGCGGATCGCTACTTTCCACACGGCGATATGATCGGACGAAAATTTTGGCTGGACGGGCGCGACAAGCCGGGGACAGAGATCATCGGCGAGGTATCGAACGGCCGAACGGATGACTTGACGCAGCAGGCATCGCCCGAGATTTATCTGTCGTTGTGGCAGGCGACAGCGTTTTCGAAGCATCTGGTGATCCGCACGACGGCAGACCCGCGCGCGGTCCTGGTCGCGGTGGAACGCGAGTTGCGCGCGGTCGATCCGACCGCCGCCATTGAAGACCCTAAGACCTTGGAACAGATTCGCGACGATTCGCTGGCATCGCGAACGTTCGCGATGCAGTTGCTCGTTGGATTCTCGGTTGTGGGCAGCATGCTGACGCTGATCGGAATTTACGGAGTACTTTCGCTCTCGGTGGCCTCGAGGCGGCGTGAGTTGGCGATTCGCAGCGCGGTGGGTGCCGAACAAAAGGACATTCGGAACCTGATCCTTGGCGAGGGATTTCGATTGATTGCGGGCGGCGTACTCGCGGGAGTGGCGTTGGCGATCGTTTTGTCGCGTGTGTTGAGGACTTTCCTGTTTGATGTGCAGCCCGGCGATCCAATCACGTTGATCGTTGTGGCAGTTCTGTTCGTGGGAGTAGCGCTGATGGCTTGTTGGGTACCGGTTCGCCGTGCCGCGAAGGTTGACCCCCTTGAGGCGCTACGTTACGAATGAATTGTGCCGCAGTGGAAAGACCAGCCCACAGGCAGAGCGTATCGTGCGTCTGTGACCAAATTCCGTCCGGATACCAACCTAAAGACCATCGAATCCGGTTTTGAGTAGCACAAGTCCGGATAAACGCAACCAACTGGCCTTCCAGTTCTTAGCGGCAAATTCGTTTCCACGCCGACTTACTTTAGTCGATACGTTTGACTGGCAAATCCAGCCCATGGGTATGCACAATCACCTTTGCCGCACGACCCTTGCTGTTCACCTCGAACGTAAATACGTCGTCGTTCTTCGAGAAAAAATCCAACTCGCTCTCCGGGAACAGATCTTGTTTCGGTTCGTCGTTCTCCTGTACTGACAGGTGGTCTCCTTCGCGCCGGATTGTGAGGATTACGTCCGGACGGTCTCCGTAACGTCCCGCATATCTCTGCAACAGCTTAGGGTCAACGGTTATCGCTTTATGCGCTTTCAGGGGAGCCCGTGGAGGCAGTTCGTTGTACGGGGTAAAACCTTCCCACTCGATCGGCGTAAAACTGTTTTTGAGAACGTCCTCCAAGAGTTCCTTATAGATTCCCTCGCCATTGGCACTGTTCGTCATTATGATGATTCCTGATTTCTTCGTGTCGAAGCAAACGGTGTAGTTCATCTCACCATCGCTATGCCCCTCTTTAAAAAACGCTTTGCCATAGGGCGTCCGGTACAGTCCCCATCCAAGCCCGTAGCTTAGACGGATGGCTTTGTTTTCATCCGTGGTTTCGTCGTCAAATGTTGGAAACTCATGCTTGGACGTGATCTGGATTTGTGGGTCAAGCATCCCGTCTCGGCCCTCTCTGCTCAACCCTCTCCCGTCCAACACGGCTTGGATGAACCGCGCGAAATCCGCAATCGTTGTTTGCATCGAGCCCGCAGCATCTGCTTTCGTCCGTTTGTCAGCGCCCAGTGAACGCCCATACTCGTCATGTTCGTCAGCGAAATCAGCCTCGAAGCGATCCTGCCACACCATGCTGGTTCGCGTCATGCCCAAGGGCTGAAACACGAACTGCTGCATAAGCTCTTCGAGTGGCTTCTTCGTGATGGTTTCCACCACTAGTTGCAGCAGAACGATGCCCTCGCCCGAATACGCGTACCTCGAACCCGGGACAAAATGAATGTGCAGCTTGCGGTCCTCTTCTAGCAGACGCCAATTCGGAAATCCGCTGGTGTGGCTCAGCAGCATCCGCGCCGTGATTCGCTCGTAACGCGGATCGTTCGCAAGGTCCTTGTAGCTTGTGTATTCGGGTAGAGGCTTCGGCAGATACTGGTATACGGGTTTGTCCAGGTCCAGACTTCCTTTGTCCACAAGCTGCATGACCATGTAAGCGAATACGGATTTGCTGAATGATGCGGCGTACATCGCCGAATCCACAGTTAGTGGCAGGTTTCTCTCTTTGTCTCGGACTCCGTAGGCCTTAAGGTAGACGATCTTTCCGTCGTTCAACACCGCAATTCCGATGCCCGGAACTTCCGCCGCCTTCATCAGCCGCGCTATCGTGGCATCGATTTCCATAGGCGTGATCGTGGTGCCATCCAGCCGCTTTACTCTTGCCTGCTTCCCACACGCGGTTAGTGTTGCTACAGCCGTAAGCGTCCCTAAGAACAAAATTGCTCTTTTCATAGAATTCCCCAGAATGCCCGGACAAGCGATAGTACGCAATAATGGCTTCGGCGGTTCAACTATAGACAGACTAGGTAACAAGCCAATGGACTCAATGCGCTTACCGAAAACTAGGACGTAACCCGTGGTTCTTGTTCGCCGCTCGGTGAACTTAACTGTTTCCGCAAGCTCTCAACTACGTATCCGACCAGCGCGTAGAGAGTTGCGTTCAACCCCCCAATTATTGAATACATGATGAAACCTGCCCGACCAATCACTTCGCAGCCCGCCGGCTGCCGTCGGAGGGCAGGGACTCCCTTGACGATAACCTTTGAGCGGCAGCCCCCTGAGTAGCCGTTTACTGGCGACTCTGTCCCGACTACTCTGGACTTACCCTTTCTTACTGCAAATGCCATAACAACCCAACTGAGCCCCTCCCATGACGGAAATCATCAAGGCCGTATCAGCGCACGTGTTGTGGACGGCGAAATTAAAGACAGCTATCTATTCTGGTGAAAGCAGTTATTCCTTGCCCGAAGTTGAAGCGGATGACCGGTGCGAATTGGGAAAATGGCTCAGTCAGATCTCCCCAGAACTAAAAAAATCGCCTCACTACGCGAAAACATTGGAACTTCATCACCAATTTCACGGGGTCGCCGGCAGAATCTTCAGCCTCGCAATTAATGGTAGGAGTACGGAAGCATCGAAAGCGACGGAAGCTAACGGGGACATCACCAAAGCCTCCGCATCCCTGGTTAGCGAACTTCGAGCTTGGAATAAAGAGATGGAGCTCGATTAGCGCTTATCGGGAGTTAGCAAGCGAGAGATGGCGATAGGACCGTCTGTCGCATTACCCATCTCTGCACCGCACGACGGGAATTTGCTCGACAATCCAAAACTTGAGCGTCATCTATTGTGTGGCCGTGGGGCCGCTCCAGTCGGGGGCGTGACCATTAGAATGCGTTGCCAGGAGTCTCTTGAATGTATCGGGATATTGCTTTTGCGCTTCGGCAGTTGCGGACGAACTTTAGGTTCAGCGTGATTGTTGTGCTCACGCTGGCGCTGGGGATTGGAGCGACGACAGCGATCTTCAGTGTGGTGAGTGGGGTATTGCTGCGAGCGTTGCCGTTCCCAGAGCCGGAACGGATTGTTTCGCTGCAGACGATTGAGTATCCGTACGCCGTAAGCAACGCGGAAGAGGCGAAGGTTGGAACGCTGACTGACGTTTCGTTCCCGGATTTTTTCGATTGGCGTCAACAGAGTCAAACGTTCGCGGCGGTCGCCTCGTACGCGTACGGAACGACGAGGAAGTTTACGCCTGCTGGAAACGAACTACCGCGGCTCATCGAGGCGGAGTACGTGTCGGCGGATTTTTTTCGAGTGCTCGGCGTAGCGCCGATACTGGGGCGTTCGTTTACTTTGGACGACGAAAAGGCCGAAAGCTATCCGATTGTTTTGAGCCACCCGTTCTGGGTGGCCGAGTTTCACGCTGCACCCGACATCATCGGCAGACACATCACGCTGAGTGACCGAGTCGCGACCGTCGTTGGCGTGATGCCGGCGGGATTCAGCTTTCCTGGTCCCAGTGAACCGCCGGGTTTCTGGGCAACGTTTTTGCGGGGGAGCTACGCCGGGGTCAGTCCGAGCGGGATTCCGCAGAAAGAAACCGTCAGCCCTGGATCGCAACGGAACGACAGGACGGTTCAAGTGATTGGGCGGCTCCGGCGTGGGATTAGCGCGGCGCAGGCGCGAGCGGAACTGAACGGGATCCAACGAAGCCTGGCGGAACAGTATCCGGAAGATCGCAACGCATTGGGAGTCGCGATTGAACCGCTGCTCGAGTACGTCAGCGGGGATTACCGGCAGCCGCTGTATCTACTTTTTGCAGCGGTGACGGCGGTGCTGCTGATTGCTTGCGCGAACGTCGCCGGGCTTTTGCTTGCGCGGGGATTTGCGCGGCGCCACGAGTTCAGCGTTCGCGTCGCGCTTGGTGCCAAGCGCAGGCACATCGTGCGGCAAGTTTTGATCGAGTCCACGGTGCTGGCTTGCTGCGGCGGGGTGATCGGCATCGCGTTGGCACTAGCGATGCTGAAGATATTTGTGAGACTTGCTCCGGTGGATATACCGAGACTCGCGCATGTGCAGATCGACGGGATCGTGCTGGCGTTTGCGTTTCTCGTTTCGCTGCTGACTGGAGTTGGCTTCGGAGTGTTCCCGGCGTGGAGTGCGTCGCGTTCAGATTCGTCTGGAATGTGGCGCGCGGGCCGCGGAATCAGTGGTGGGCGTGGTGAGCATCGGTTGCGGGGAATGTTCGTGATTGCGGAAACCGCGATCAGCCTGGTGCTGCTCGGCGGCTCGGGGCTGCTCATCCGCAGCTTCGTGGAAACGATGCGCGTGCCGCCGGGATTTGATCCGCATCACGTCCTGACGTTGCGATTGGGAATGTCGGGGGTGGAATATCCACCGGACAAAGCGGCGCTTTTTTTCCGACAATTGTACCCGCTTCTCTCCGCGATTCCGGGCGTGGAGTCGGTGAGCAGCGGCTATCCAATTCCTTTCAGCTACGACAATACGAGCCGATTCAGCATCGCGGGCAGACCGGTCGATTTGAGCGACATGCCGGTGTCGAATCGGGTTACGGTTGCACCACGCTATTTCGAAACTTTGCGAATTCCTTTGTTGAAAGGGCGCACGTTTGACGAACGCGACGATCCGAGCGCAAAGCGGGTGGCGGTTGTGAATCAGGAGTTTGGGCGAAAATTTTTTCCGAACGAAGACGTGATTGGGAAGTCGATTCAGCCCGATTTTGTCGAATACGGGCAGACGCCGACTTGGTATGAAATCGTCGGGGTCGTTGCGGGAATCCGGACGACCAATCTTACCGAGCCGCCCCTGCCCGAATTCTTCCTCCCGTGCGCGCAGGCACCCTATTGGCCGCACGGCGTGATCTTGCGGGTTTCAGGAGAGCCGCGGGCGTATATGAACTCGGTGCGTTCGGTGGTTGCGGGGCTCAATCGCAACCTGCCGATCTTTGCGGTCAACACGATTGACGAGCTTATCGTCGAATCGACGACGTCCGCGCGATTTGAGACCGGACTGCTAACGTGTTTCGCGGCGTCGGCGCTTCTTCTTGCCGCGGTGGGTTTGTACGCGGCGCTTTCGGAAATGGTGGCACGGCGCACCTTTGAACTCGGGGTGCGGGTGGCCTTGGGCGCGCAGCGGGGAGATGTTTTTGGGCTTGTGGTGCGACGCGGGCTGATCTTAGCGGCGACGGGTTTAATCGTGGGGCTGGCTGGATTTGCGGTCTTCGGGCGAGTCGTTGCGGACATGCTCTACGGGGTTCGGTCGTTCGATCCGTTTTCAGTCGCGGCAGCATGCATAGTGCTTCTTGGAGTGGCGCTTCTTGCGAGCGCCGCTCCGGCTTGGCGCGCAGCGCGATTGGAGCCTACCGAAGCCCTGCGAGAGCAGTAAAAAAGATTTGTTCCGAAACCGGTTTCAAGCGAAGCACCCAAACGAACGTCCCCTTTGCCCCTTAACTCCTTCTGGTAAAACGATAGCACTCTATCGGAAGTGGTCCGGCAGATAAACGTAGATCGGGACGACAGATTCTTTCCGGAGCACTTTCGATAGAGTGCTAGCGTGAATCGTCCAAGTGGATTATTTCCGGGTGCGCCATGATCAAGACATCATCCTGGGCCTGCAAGAGGGACTGCTCCGATGCGCTATTGTCCTCCACCGATTCGCCCTAGACCCATACCGATGATATAAGTAACGATTCCTTCTAACGCGCCGATCCAAGTCATCTCGAATCCACTCCCCCACCATGACCGAATGGTGATCAGAGATTTCGCAGCGCCAACAGCGAAGTGCGCTAACAACGAAACAATCGCCGCCACAACGACTGCCGGAATTCCCGTCATGAAGAAAAACGGGATAATTGGGATGAATGCTCCGACTGCCGTCGAGAGCGCTCCGGAGACCGCGGAGACCAACGGCTTACTCAGCCCCTCTTCGCTAGTATTTAGCCGCTCTCGCGCGAGCGCCCTGATGAGTTGGTTTTTGTCCTTCGCAAGGTGCTCGACGAACTGTACTGCATCAGCTTCCGGCAGGCCGCGAACTTGGTAACTGAGAGATAGCAGTTCTCGGGCCTCAGCTTCGTTGTCTTCTACGGCCTCTCTTTCTCTAGCGAACTCCGCTTCGTAAATCTCTCGCTGACTCTTTGCAGCAAGATAAGCGCCAGACCCCATCGAAAGAGCGCTCGCAACCATGCCCGCGAGACCAGCGATGAGCACGAAATGGCTGTTACCCAGCGTGGCCCCGGAGACGCCCGACACGATGCCGAAGATGGAACCAAGGCCATCGTTCACGCCATAGATCGCATCTCCCACCCAGCCCGCTGCACGTGAGTGCCCCTTGTCACGTGCTGCAACCAATTCATCGATTGCCGCCTGAACCTGCTCAGAGGGAAGAGCTGGGAGAGCCCCACGTGAACGAATTAGGTTTCCCAACGTCTGGTAATGCTCGCGTTCATCGGCAATGACCTCCTGCAAGATGGCAACACTGGATTGGTCACCCAGCAGTTTGAGCTGTTTGCCGTACTTGGCGATGTCCCGAGCTTCATCAATTTCCAGACGGCGCAGTGCGAGGTCAGCCCCGCCGATTCGATTCGTCAACGAATCGGCTTTCCCTGACAAATCTCCGGTGTAAGAGGGTTCTGGGCCTCCAAGCTCACGAATACGACCAGCCCATAAATCGGCATGCTGTTTTTCTGCTGCTGCCAAGCCTCGTAATGCGTTCCGCCTGTGGGGATCGGTCTCTTCCTTTGCGAGTGCGGTGTAGGTATTGAAACCCTCCATTTCCGCTTGCCAGTTCGCTGCCAAAGCAGCTAAGAGCTTCTTCGTTTCGGAATTCGACATTTTCATTGGATGCCGACACACTCTCAATCGGTTCTGAACCTTTGTGAGATGTCCGCCATAAAAATGGCGCCAATATCCTGGATATATATGAAAATCTGACAACATAATCGCGGTACCGTACAAGCGGTAGATGCTAGGCAGGCGGGTTCCCTGATTATCGGCAATTCGTAAGTTCTCCGACGCTTTGCTGGCTGAAAATGGCGCTAACACAGTTTCGAAATACGGGCTGAGAAATCAGGCCGTGTAAGGCGTTAGACATTTCGGTGAAGGCCGCGACGGAGAGCGGCACGCCTGCAAATTTCAAGAAGATGGCAGCGTAGAGAAGATTGAGCGAGACGAGCAGTCGGATTGCGAACAGCCGGCTTTTTCTTACCATAGAGGATCCCTCGCAAGTTCCCCACTGGTCTGGCGGATGGGTGCTCATCCCACGACGCCTTTTTATAGTGTGTGGATTCCGCCCAAACCACATTTTCCGGTTACGCGGTTAAAACGCTGCCCATTCATTCGCCGCAGGTACTTCACTAGCGATCGACAACGCACTGACCGCGGCTGTTTTGCGCGCTGTACGCCACCGCAATTCTCGCCGCTAATCTCGCATTCGCGATGAGCAAAGCGATGTTCGTCTCCAAGGTCTTGCCACGGCTGATGCGCCCTACCTCTTCCAGCAAAAACGGTGTCACACTCTTGCCGCGAATCCCGGCGCGTTTCGCGGCCTCCAAAGCGCTCACAACCAGCGACTCGACTTCCGCACGCTCCAGCGCGCTTTCTGCCGGCGGAGGATTCACAATCACGATACCCGCATTAGATCCCCGCCCGAAGCAGCCCAGATCCCATTGGATACGAATCAGACGCGCTACATCGTCCGGCGAATCCACCCGATGCTGCAATGGCAAGCCGCTTCCCCGCGAGTAAAAAGCGGGAAACTCATTCGTGCCATAGCCCACTACCGGGACTCCCAGCGTCTCCAGAACTTCGACGGTGCGGGACAAGTCAAGGATCGCCTTCGCTCCGGCGCAGATCACCGCCACTGGCGTTCGCGAAAGTTCTGTCAAATCCGCGGAGATATCGTGTGTGTTTTCGCTGCCTCGATGTACTCCGCCGATCCCGCCCGTCGCAAAAACATGTATGTCCGCTAGCGATGCGATGAACATTGTCCCGGCGACGGTGGTAGCTCCAGGCCTCCCGGAAGCGAGCACTGCCGAAATATCAGAGCGGCTCACTTTTGCGACATCTTGGGCTTCCGCCAGGAACGCGATCTGCTCGTTTGTCAGCCCCACAACCATCTTGCCGTCGAGGATTCCGATTGTGGCCGGCGTCGCCCCCACCTCTCGCACGACCGCTTCCATCTTCTGCGCCGTTTCCACGTTGTGCGGCCGCGGCAGGCCTTGCGCAATCACTGTGGACTCCAACGCAACTACTGGTGCCCGCCGCTCTAGCGCCACCGCAACATCGCTGCGAACCGAAATCAGCCCGTCCACCTGATCCTCCTGCCTGCTCCTACTACAGAAATTCCGCGGCACGCCATCTCTGCATGATAACGCGAATCTGACGCGTCCGATTCCTGGATGCTCAGATGCATGAATGCCCCAGGTCTAGTGAAGTGATAAAGTGGAGCGCGATGCTGAGGCGTCTTGCCGCTCCCGGCGAAATCCTTGTGCTCGGCGACGTCAACGTCGACATTATCGCCCGCGTAAAATCATTCCCCGAGCCCGGTGAAGAATGCCTCGCGGCGTGTCTGGAACTGCACTGCGGCGGGGTGGGCGCCAATTACGCTTTAGCTTTGCGCCAATGGAACATTTCCCCGCGTCTTGTGGCGTGCATTGGGCAAGATGATTTCGCCGCCTTCCTCCTCAGAACGCTCACGAACTATCGTGTTGACGTGAGTAACGTCCAGCGAACTTCCGCGGCGGTGACTGGCCTGCTCTACATCAACGTGACGCCCAACGGGCAGCGCACATTCTTCGGGAGCCGCGGCGCAAATCGCTTTCTCAGGAGCACGCCCAGCGCGTGCCGCATTTTGAACCGAGCAAGGGCACTAAGCATGATGGGCTACAGCTTCCTCGATCCCGGCCCCGAGGCAACGGCAAAACAACTACTGAATGCCGTCCACGCCCACGGTGGCTGGGCCTCTCTCGACATAGGTATGGCGCCGAGCGAACAAATCCCCAGTAAAATTCTGCAGATTGTCAAGCAGGTGGACCTTCTCTTTGCTAGCAGTGATGAAGCCACCGTCCTCACCGGCATTCACGACCCGCGGAAATCCTTCCACCAGCTTGAGAAAATGGGAGCCCGTAATGTCGTCATGAAGCTGGGAAAACGCGGCTGCCTGATTCGCCGAGAGGGCGAGCTATGTCACGTCCCCTCATTTGCTGTGCGCACGATTGACACTACCGGGGCTGGAGACGCTTTTGCCGCCGCCTTCCTCCAAGCGAGCCTACGTGGCTGGACCCGCGCCGAAGCTGCGCTCGCCGCCAACGCCGCCGGAGCGGCAGCGGTCGCAATGGCAGGCGCAGGCGAAAACATGCCCACCCTGCGACAAATCGCGGATATAGTGCGTACACAGCGCCTGAAGCAACCGTGGGATACCATTCGCTCCCGGCTCCTCCGCCGCATCAGGAAACTGTAGTCCAGCGCTGAAACTTCTCCAAACTGGAACGGGCACGGCGTAGTGTTTCAGAGGGGCAGCGACGCAGCGCGTGGAATCCGACGTTGATTCCCGTGACCTGCCGGGCACTAGAGTTTGGTCTTTTCTTTGAAGTGCTCGCACTTTCGCCCAAGACGAAATTCTACCCTGGACGCCTCGGGACTAAACAAACGCTGCCGCGAATCGAACCGAGTTGGATTCTTAAAGCCAGCGATTACGGACAGCATCATGGCGACTTTTACAGGGCACATGCAAGCAAGGATGAAGGCACACCCCTGAGGAAGCGCCTATTCAGTTTAGCTGACAATTGGATCGGCAACGTTATCCGGCTCGATAGTCAAATCAGTGTTCTTTTTATCCAGCAATCCTTCGATCGCGGAAAACAATTCGCTGGTGCGGATCGGCTTGGAAACATATCCGTTCATCCCTGCGGCAATGCAGCGTTCCTGATCGCCCTTTAGCGCATGCGCGGTCATGGCAATAATCGGAATGTGTTTACCTGTGCCTTCTTCATTCTTGCGGATCCGTGAAGTAGCTTCGAAACCATCCATACCCGGCATCTGAATGTCCATTAGCACGAGATCAAAGCAATCCTTCTCCAGCGCTGTAAGTGCCGCCTGACCGTCTCCTGCGACGAACACCACATAACCTCTTTTCTCGAGCACCCGGACAGCGAGCGTCTGATTTACAGCGTTGTCCTCTGCCAGCAAGATTCGCGCTCGATTTTGATTCTCGCGCAACGTGTGCCGGGTGACGAGGGGAACGGGCTTCAGCTCGGGTGTTTTCTGTAATATCTGGCGAATCGAGCTCAACAATTCTCCCTGGCGGATGGGTTTGACGAGGTATCCCGAGATTCCGAGCTCCCGGCAGCGCGCGGCGTCACCTGCATGTCCTGCCGACGTGAGCATCATAATTGCCGCCCCCACTAGCTCCGGATCCTTATGAATGATCTCTGCGAGGGTGAATCCGTCCATCTCTGGCATCTGCCCATCCAGCAAAATAAGAGGGAATGGACGACCGGTGCTCTTTGCGATTTCGAGCGCTTGAAGTGCTGCGCGGCCTCCTTCAACAGCCGTAGGTCGCATACCCCACCGGTTCAACATCCCTTGGAGCACGCGGCGGTTCGTAAAGTTATCATCCACGATCAGCACTGGCAGATTCCGCAACTCTCCCGGTTCAACAGGCGCCGGATGTGCCGAAAGCCCGTTCTGGATCACCAAGCGGATCGTAAAGTGGAATGTGCTGCCTTGACCGGGCTGACTATCGACCCAAATACGCCCGCCCATCAACGCTACGAGCCTCGTGCAAATCGTCAGCCCCAAACCGGTGCCGCCGTACTTGCGCGCCATCGTGCCGTCTGCCTGGGAAAAGGCTTCGAAGATTCGTTGTTGTTTGTCGGCGGGGATACCTACGCCCGTATCTTTCACGGCAAAGTGCAGTGACACGCCGTCAGAGGATTCGGATTCCTGTGTGACGGACAGCAATACCTCGCCGCCATCGGTGAATTTAATGGAGTTGCCAACTAGATTGACGACGATTTGGCGGATGCGCCCCGGGTCACCGAGGACGGCCTCAGCGACATCTGGCTGCACTTCGTAAATCAATTCGAGCCCCTTCTGGTGCGCTCGGAAACCCAGCGCCTTCATGGTCTCGCCCAAACTTTCGCGCAAATCGAAAGGGATGGACTCAATCTCCAACTTGCCGGCCTCTATCTTGGAAAAATCCAAGACATCGTTGATAACCGTCAACAAGGATTCGGCCGACAATCTTACGAGACCCAGGGAGTCGCGCTGCTCGGCGGTCAAGTCGGTATCCAAGACAAGCTCCGTCATGCCGAGGATGCCGTTCATAGGCGTGCGAATCTCATGGCTCATGGTAGCTAAAAATGTGCTCTTCGCACGGTTAGCAGTTTCAGCTGCCTCTTTGGCGTCTCGCAGGGCCTGTTCGACTTGCCTACGTTGCGTAACGTCCACAAAAGTCACCACGGTGCCGATCGGCTCGTTCCCTCGATGCAGTGGCCGGGACCAATATTCCGCCGGAAAGCTTGTTCCATCTTTTCGCCAGAACACCTCGTCATCCACGTGTGTGCCTTGACCCGTTCGGAAAGCTTCATAGATGTGGCATTCCTGCACTGGATAAGGCGAGCCGTCCGGCCGCGTGTGATGAATCAAGGCATGCACATTTTTGCCAAGCAATTGTTCGGAATTCTGGTAACCCAGCGAGCGGAGGAACGAAGGGTTGCAGAAGGTACAGTTGCCTTGCGCGTCGATGCCATAGATGGATTCCGGAGTGGCATCCAGGAGCAGCATGACTAGCTCACCGCTCTGCCGCAGAGACTCTTCCGTGCGCTTGCGTTCCGTAACTTCATCCGCCAATTTGGTATTCGCGCTCGTAAGCTCTCGGGTACGCTCGCTAACGCGAGCTTCCAGCATTTCATGTTGTCCCCGAACCTGGCCGGCCATACTGTTGAACGCACGCGTGAGCACACCTATTTCATCCGTGGACACCACTGGTAGGTCCTGGAATTCTCCATATCCTCCCCGGCGCAGACTATCTGCCGCTTCTGTTAGTGTTCGCACTGGTGCGACGATTCGCCCGATCAACAGGGAGAACGCTATGGTGACAACCAGCATCACCGCAGCGGTGCTCGAAAGGATCACCAACTCCATAGTATGAGTTGAGGAAACTAGTCGTGTCCGATTAAAACCAATGTAAACCGTGCCCACAATTCCGGTGAGGACCGGCTTTTCAAAGATGGCGATCGGTTGTCTGTCTTCGGGCAGCGTTATCAGAGATCGATCCTTCAAACTCTGCATTTGCTGTCTTAGGGCGTCTGGAAACTTCGGGACAAAGGTGTGCGCAAGCACGCGCCCGTCCGGCGCTGTCACGTACGCCCACGCAACGTCGGGAATGCTTAAGGTTGCGTCCAGTACAGACTGCACCGAAGTGAGGTCCCGGCTGACCAAAGCAGGTTCGACCGATTTTGCCAGAGCTGCGGCGACAACGTCGCCGTGAGTCATGAAGTTCTCGGTCAAACGTCGCGATAACTGCCCGTTCATCAACGTATAGAGCACCGCCACAACGAGCACGGCGCAGACTAGCTGAAGGGTTGTCAGTTTTCTAGAGATGGTTTTCATCTTGCTTTTTCTGGTACCTCTTCCGGCACCCAGTGTCCCTTCTCTGTGCGGGTCAACCAGACCCGGTGCAATCCCTGATGGCTAGTGGAAGAGAACTCCAGATTTACCCCCAAACCCGGATCCCAGCCGTGCAAGGATTCCATGCCACGAATGAAGTCTGCCCGCGATGGAGAAGGGCCTGCGCGGCGGAGTGCCTCAGTGACCACGACCGCATTTAGCCACCCTTCCATGGTCACGAAGCCGTAGTTCTCAGGTGCCAGGTGAGCGCGGTAGTCAACGACCAGTGGGTAGCGCACATCGTCGGGAGAAGGCACGACTTGGCTGTTGATGAGGTTGGCTGTCAAATCCCTCCCGGCTGTCTTTGAAGTCGCGCGCAATTTATCGAGCAGGACCTCCGCACCCACGAAGCTGACGTTCGCCACCGTAACATCCCACCCGGCCATACGCGCATCGCGGATAAATGCTCCACAGGACCCATACACACCCACGGCGATCACCGCATCTGCGCCAGCTTGGCGGAGGATGTTTACTTGTGCGGTCATGTCCGCTTCAAACGGCTGGTTTCGTCTATAAGACACGGTTTCGACAGGCTTGAGGTTTAGTTCGGCCAGTGCGTCCTCGACGCCGATCTCGCCACTCTTCCCATAGGCATCCGCTTGTCCGAGAAATCCAATGCGCTGGTAGCCCTTGTCATATAGGTAGCGGACCAAAGCGCGAGTCTCTTCGCGATACGAGGCCCGAATGTTGAACACGAACTTGTCGTAGGGGGGTTTGCGTTGAGGATCTGCTCCAGTGAAGGGTGCGACGTTTACGATGTTTTCCTTCTCGTAGTACTTCAACAGCGGCAGGACACGAGTTAGCGTGGGTGTGCCCACGTAATCGAAGAGGAAGAAAGACTTTTCCTTTTCAATTAGTTCGTTGGTGTTTTGGACGGCCGGATCGGGTTCATACTTGTCGTCTTTGAGTACGATGGAAATTTTCCGGCCATAGACTCCACCTCGCGCGTTGACCAATTCGAAATATGCCGCAGAACCGCGAAGAAGGTTCTGGCCAAGCGATCGTGAGGGTCCAGATTGGACGTTAGAAACACCAACAATAATCTGTTGGTTGACGACCCCATAGTCCTTTGGAGCAGAGGGACGGATCTGCGTACAAGATAGGACTGCTCCCGCTAACAACCATAAGCTTGCGATGTGTTTCATTGGCGAACCCGTTGCACACCACGAAAATTGGACCCCCGACAGAGAGATGCATATGGAAGGCCAAAGCGAAAAACGGGCACGCTTAAAGCCCTTATTACTGCGGTATGTTGGTGTCACTGCAAGTTCGTCATTCGCTGTGGGCCGTCGTTGGACGCCAGGACGGGAAGTCGGGCCCAATATGGAACCAGAACGGGTGTCCCCCTTTGTTTAAAGGTGCCCGACAGCGCGCTTACCGATCATTTGGAACGCCGGACGCTCTCCGGAGAGTCCCTAGTCCGGCGCAGCAAGCGCTTCGATCTGAGGAAGGAACCCGGTGCCGCCTGGTTGCAGGATCTGCTCAAGCCGCAGGTTACACTCCTCGCGTTGGGACTTCTGCGGTATGATGTTTTTTCGGAAAGCTGTTTGCGGAACCCAGCTCTGAGGCGATCCAGGCGAGGTAAGCCATGGCGCAGTGAGACGCTCCATCCCCGACGTTATTCCCGCTGAATCTACGCTACAGGCTCGCAGTTTCGTCCGCGATCGCACCCGCTTTAGCCCGTTTTCCAAAGATGAAGTTGGGGAGGTAGCCGCGATGGTCACCGAGATGCGGAAGACCGGCGTCGACGTCGGCGGCGACACACCTTGGGGGACGCACTTTTGTCTCTTCTATCAAACAAGAACGGATCTCCTCGAGACACTGGTCTCCTACTGCAAAGTTGGATTGGAGAATCAGGAGTTCTGCCTTTGGGTGGTTGCCGAACCCCTCACGGGGGAAGACGCCAGGCTTGCATTAGAACGAGCTGTTCCTGGCTTCGATCAATACCTCGCTCACCAGAGCATAGAGATTGTCGCGGCTCGCGAATGGTATCTCCAGAATGGTGCGTTTGATCTCAACAGAGTGATTCGCAGTTGGAGCGAAAAACTCGCGAGCGCATCGGCCCGAGGTTACGCCGGCGTGAGGGTGACTGGAGATACTGCTTGGCTCGAAAAAAAGAACTGGAAGGATTTTTGTGAATACGAAGAGTCACTGAATCAGGCTATCGTCGGTCAGCGCCTGGCGGTGCTGTGTACTTACCCGCTCGCTGCATGCGGAGCTGCTGAAATTCTGGATGTAGTGCGAACACATCAGTTTGCGGTAACCAAGCGGCGAGGGGGTTGGGACGTTATCGAAACCGCCGGGCACAAACAAGCTAAGGCTGAAATCAAGCGCCTGAATGAGGAACTTGAACAGCGTGTCCTAGAACGGACCAGCCAACTAACGGCCGTCAACAGCGAGCTGACAAGGAAGTACTCCAGCGCAAGCGCGTCGAGGAGGCCCTGCTTCGCAGCGAAGCCTACTTAGCGGAAGGGCAGAGGCTAACCCATACAGGTAGTCGGGCATGTAATATCGCTACTCGAGAGATCCTTCACTCGTCCGAGCAACACTCCCGTTTGTATGGCTTCGATCCCGAGAAGGGGATACCTTCTTTCGGAGAAATGGTACAGCGTGTCCATCCCGAAGATCGAGCTCGCCTCGTTGAAATCGCTGAGAGTTCGAGTTGCGAGGGGAAGGACTTCGAGGTGCATTTCCGAATCGCTCTTCCAGACGGTACGACGAAATACGTGCATGGTATAGGCCATCCTTTTTTCAATGCGTCCAGCGACCTCGTCGAATACGCCGGAATCCTGATGGACGTGACCGAACGCCAGCGGGCAGAAGCATTGCGTGACGGAGAGAGTCGTATCTTGCAGATGATAGCGCGCGAGGCTCGGCTGGAGGAGATACTGGAGAACCTGGTGCGAGTTGTGGAAGGCCAATTTGCCGGCTTGCTTTGCTCGGTCCTGCTCCTTGAAGCGGACGGACAGCACGCCCGGCACGGGGCCGCCCCCAGCCTTCCCGATTCTTACGCCAACGCCATCGACGGCCTTCGCATCGGACCGAAGGCCGGCTCATGCGGGACGGCCATGTACCGCAGAGAACCTGTTATTGTCACCGACATTCTCCAGGATCCGCGGTGGGAGGCGTACAGAAGCTTGGCCGAACCCCATGGATTCCGGGCCTGTTGGTCGACCCCGATACTTGCGCATTCGGCCACGATATTGGGCTCGTTTGCCATGTATTACCGCGAACCGCGCAGTCCGAGCTCGGCTGAGACCCAAGCTCTGAAAATGGCCACCCACCTCGCCGGCATTGCCATTGAACGCAAGCTGGCGCGTGAAGAGCGCGAACGATTGCGTCAGGCGCAGGCGGATCTCGCGCGCATAAACAGGGTGAACACGATGGGCGAGCTGACCGCTTCCCTAGCGCACGAGATCAGGCAGCCGATTTCCGCAGCAGTAACAAACGCCAAAGCCTGTTTGCGATGGCTTGGTCGCGATGAACCCGCCATCGCACAGGCACGCGAAGCCGCATCGAGACTTGTTAACGACGTAACGCGCGCGGCTGACATCATCGGCAGAATTGGCTCGCTGTTCAAGAAGGGCCCGCCGCAGCGAGAGCTGGTCGATGTAAATGAACTGATTCGAGAAATGATTGCCTTGCTGCACAGCGAGGCGAATCGCTACTCGATCTCCATCCGCACCGAGCTTGCTGAGTATCTTCCCAAGATCACGGCCGACCCCCTGCAATTGCAGCAGGTTTTCCTGAATCTCATGCTCAATGGCATCGATGCCATGAAGGAAATGAGCGGCGGGAGCGAACTCTCCATCAAATCGGAAGCCGATGAGGGTGAACTCAGGATCTCGGTCAGCGATACGGGTGTGGGACTACCTCCCGAGCAGGCCGACCAGATCTTCAAGGCATTCTTTACGACCAAGGACAACGGGACTGGTATGGGACTGTCCATCAGTCGCTCGATCATTGAGTCGCACGGCGGCCGTTTGTGGTTCATCAGCAACTCTGTGCAGGGTGCAACTTTTCAGTTCACGCTGCCCGCCACGATGGCGGCGCACGCATAACCGCCCCGTTCTGCACCCACGTTGTGGCCAACCTTTGGTCTTTATGTAGGATAGGCTCAAACGGAGTCGCCATGAGAAATCTCTTGCTCGTCAGCGCTCTTTTCTTCTCCGCTCCCGTTGCCTCCTTCCCGCAAGCTCCCGGCGAAGTTAGGACTCCGCAACTCCTCGAAGTCCCTTCGTTTCCGCGCGAGTTGATCTATGATGAGGCACTCGGGCTCCATCACGTTTAAGGAGGTCGTCGCCCAATGCATGACCGCGAGCACATCCCCACAGACTTCAATAGGAGACGATTTCTTCACAGCGTTCTTGCAGGAACAGTCGTTGGAGTCACGGCACAAGCTGGACGCGAGCTGGCGTTTCCCCCAACGCTTCACGCCCAAACCAATCTGACTCCTGATGCAGCTTTGCAGGAACTGCTTGCAGGCAACCAACGATTCGCCTCAAATCAATTGACATCGATCGAGTACGATCTCGCGGTCCTAAAAGAGCATACCGTCAACAAACAAGAACCATTTGCGGCGGTCCTCGCTTGTGCCGATTCTCGCGTTCCCGTAGAACTAGTCTTTGATCAGACGATCGGGCACGTCTTTGTCACTCGAGTTGCCGGCAATATAGTGACGCCGGAAATCATTGCCAGCCTCGAGTATGGAGTTGCTGTCCTTGGCGTCAGAATCCTTCTCGTGCTCGGCCACGCGGGGTGCGGAGCAGTAAAGGCGGCAATGAAGGCCGACACCGTCCCTGGACAGATCAGCGCCTTGTACCAACACCTTCGGCCCGCAGTCGAACAGTCAGGCGGCAATGTCGACAAGGCAATCGAAGCCAATGCGAGATTTCAGGCTGAATTGCTGCGCACTTCCTCAACCGTCATCCGCGATGCTTTCAAAGCTGGCAAACTAAAGATAGAAGCGGGAGTCTATGATCTCGCTACTGGTAAGGTCATTGTAAGCTGAGGGCTCCTAACAAAAACCAGGCCGCCGAATCTAAATTCGGCCTGAACGCTCACGACATCGAATGGATTTCACTGGTCAGATAGAATAGGCAGATCTCCATAGTGAGGAGAATCCAATGCTTGTCACGCGCTTGCGTACCGCTCTGATTCTAATGCTCTTTTGCGTTTGTGCGAAGGCTCAGGAGCAAGCGGAGAAAATAACCGTTACGGGCAAACTCAACCACGCAATGGCCATAGGAGGGGAATCGACCGGCTGGGCCATTCAGCTTGAGTCCGAAACAACCATCGGTGGTCACCAAGTTAGGTCTATCGAAGTTGATTATCCCGAGACCGGAAAACTGGAAAAGTTGGACAGCAAGCGCGTCACGGCGATTGGTACCATCTCCCGGCGGCAAGGTGTCGAGACCGGCGAGCGGCCCGTTCTTGTCGTTTCCTCAATAAAAGAAGCAAAGGCTAAAACCCCACCCGCACCTGCGAACACAGTTCCCTTCAGCCTCGCAGGTAGCGAATGGCTACTGGAAGATCTAGGCGGCAGCGGAGTGATAGATCGTATTCAAGCAACGCTCGCTTTCCCGGAGGCCGGAAAGCTAGTGGGTAACGGCTCATGCAATCGTCTCTTTGGTCCGGCAAATATTAGCGGGGACACCATCAAGCTGAGCCCCTTGGCTTCGTCCCGAATGGCCTGCCCTGAGGTGGTGATGAATCAAGAGAACAAATACCTGGATGCGCTCCAAGCGGCCGAGCGCTTCGAGTGGAAGGATTCTCATTTGCTGATTTATTGCAAAGACTTCGACAAGCCGCTGCGCTTCACACGGATGCAAGCACCGAAACCTTCGGCGCCGTGACTAATTCCGCCAAAATCCCGTGCCGGGTCAGAGGTCTACCAACTCGCTCGCGACAATTGGAGTTCACTGGCAGCGGGTAAAATTCGCCCGCAAAGCTTACTGCACTACTAACGTCAACTTCGTATTGTGGGTTAGCGTCGTTGAGCCGGACGCAACAGTCCCGGTGACGGTAAGCGAAGTGAGAGTTCGCGACTGCTTGGTCCACACGCGGGAGACGAGTGCCCGCGGTCTTTCGCTCTTCTTTGTTCGTCTGGGTATGCGCGGTCCGACTCCTCCAGAGCGTGCGCGTCGACCTTGTAGTTTTGCACCTGCGCAAACCGGCCTCGTTCCCTTCCGGGCCGAGGTGACGACACGACATCCACGAGCTAGCGTGCGTTTCCGCCGTCGTACGTTTGAGGTCCGCCATTCGTTGTCGTGTTTGTCGCTTTAGCAGGCTGAGCGTAATAATTCTGGCGGGTGCGGGCGCTTAGCCCAGGTTTTGCGAGCCGGATTTCCAAGTGATGATATTCGTCGCGCTGGCCGGCTGCCGGTGTCTCGAAGGAGATCACGTAGTAGGCCTCGGTATCGGTGAGGCATTTCTGCAGGAGTTCGGCAAGGTCATTCCCAGAGTTTAGAACCAGGCCGCCGCTGTGAGCCGCGAACACCTGAAGCGCCATATTCCCTGCTTCAACATCCTTAGGTTTGCTGACACCCTTCAGGTAAGCCGCATAAGCAGAAGTGCGAAGACCGATATCCCGGATACCTAAAGGATCGATGCTGTATAACGTTATGCGCGCCTGCCGGAGCTGCGTCGAGAGACTGACAATATTTGCAAACATCTGCTGCCGTTGCAGAGAGGTGAACTGGATCACCGCGCGTGAGAGAAGGGGCCAGCCGGGAGAAATCCAGAGCACCAGCTTGCGTCCCGGTCGGGGGGCCTCATATGCCGCGATCGTTTCCATCGCCTTTAGGGACAGTTGAACGCGATCCGTCGAGCCCTCGAAACCAGCCGATGGACTTACCCTGTTGATGCTGACGATGGCATCATTCAGCGAGGCGCTCAGTGCGTTGCCGTCGGTTGTGTACCCTGGATGGATGTGAGTATCCGCATCCGTGAAGATGGCGAACGTAGCGGGGTGCGGAAGGCGACCTCCGTTGGCGCTGAAGAATTTCTCGATCTGATTGCGCTCGTAAGCGATCGTTTCGGGCATGGCGTTGACCGCATCGATGACCACCATGACCTCGGCGGGGGCTTCGCCGCCACCCAGCGCCTGGAAAGACGTAATTGTCTGAGGGGCTTTGTTGTCGAGGAGAGTAAAGTCTTGCTGCGAAAGACCGGTTACAGGTGATCCGGACTTCTGTGTAACGACGACGTCCAGATAGATGTCATTCGGGTGATGCTGGCTTGCGGAGTTGCTCTGCTGCGCCGAAGTTGCGGGATTGTAAAGCAAGGCCACGAGTAGAAGAAGAAAGCCGCCTCGGTTGCCGATAAACATAAGCTCCTCCAGTTTGAGAAAGCTGGCCCGCCCCCGTGAGAAACTTTACTGGTTGGATTATAGACCCACCAATGAAATAGACGCGCTTTGCCCAGTCCTGGTTACAAGCCAAGCCCTAGCAACCCAAACCCCTGGGCGTCGACACCGAGAATGAGTGAAGCGGACCCCGGCTCTGCGCAAATCACGTAAGATCTAGTGCAAAATTCGCAGTTCGCGGCCAAGATCTTCGTATTGATCGGTGGCAATGTAGTCTGCGCCGGCACGGGCGGCGGCTTGCCAGCGTGCCCCGGCGGTTGGCGATTGATAAGTTGCCCCTAGGCTTTCCAGATCAACCCCTTCGAGGACAACGTTCGAAACCACTTGTTTATGGTCAATATGGTTCAAGGCGATATTGCGCAAGACTTTGTGTGTCCACTTTAACGCACTGCGGATCGGCCCACCTTGGCTGACCTCCGAAACGAGCCGTAGAAAGGCTTCTTGTAACAGATCTTCAGCAGCGGAATGATCCTGAACCAGAGCGAAGGCGCGACGAAACAACGAGGTTCGGAAGATCCTATAAAAGCGTGCGACGTCCGGTACCGGAAATTCTCCAGCGCAAGCGTCCGGCTGAACGTTTGCGAGATAGGTCGGCATTGATTGGCGGTCGGAATTGGATTCCATGGGACGCGTGCTAAGTTTCCGAGGATAGAAAACGATCGTTACAGAGAAATGAATGAGGTTTCATTCGCGACTGCGTTGGTCAAAAATCCGGCCTGAATCCGATTGTGCTTGTGGTTTCAGAGACGCCGGCTTGACTACCTGTAAGCCAAAGGCTAGCTCATCCAGGATGCCTTGAGAATGTTCAAACAGAGTTCGTCCTGCCCCGGCGAGCACTCATGAACGCGTCGTCCGGGTGAAAAGTAGTACTCCAAGTTCCTCCTCCAGGGCGGTGACTTTAGCGAGCAATGGACGAGGCCTTCAACTGTCGCTGGCCGGATTCACGAGCTCGGTTTCGGTCTACTTGCTAAACACTGTAGTTCGCCACGACTCGTATCACTTTTCCGACCTTTGACATCTCCATGAACTCTGCCGTGCGCGTTCCCTTTTGATTTGTATAGTAGAACACCACGCTGCTTACGCCCGAGAGTACGTCCTCGAGACGAAAGTTCAGTTCCGGGTAGGCTTCGAGCCCTCGCTGAAAGTAAGCTCTCAGGTTTGCCTTTCCCACGACCTTCCCATCGACTGTACCCAAAAGCTGGGCGGCAGCTGGTGAAGTCAGCTCGATTGCGTCGTCATAATGCGTCATTATCAAGTCCAGGTCGTGAAGGTTCCAAGCCGCAACCCAATGGTTGGCCAGATTCCAAGCCTCTTCTCTCGTCACTGCGGTTTCTCCAGTTGACCATTGCTCAATGGTCCCCACAAGTTGGCGCATACGCACGCCTTCGCGCGCTGACACCCGCTAGCAAAGAGCGGGAGCAAGACCAACCCGCGCTGCATTATATGACGGCAAAGTGGAAGAAGCCGAATCCGCTGTGTTTAAGCGGCCTAGCTCCTGGATTCGCCGCCTTACCGGAGATTGGTGCGTTCGCGTACCCACAACGGTAGGCCCCAATGTCGAGCCTGGTTGCCAGCGAAAGCACATCTGTCCCTCCGGGCAGGTGTTTAAGGCTTGCTCGTGTACCACACTGGAAGCGGAACCGGGAGGAACCACAATGGCGCAAACGATCTGGATTCACAAGCTCAGCGATGCGAAAAAGGCTGAGGCAGATGGAATGGATTACATCTGCGAGCATCTGTTTCAGGCGTTAACGCAGAGTGGAAAGCTCACGAAGGTAAAGGGTTGGAACCCGTACGAGAACGCCGGCGCGAAAGATGGCGCCACCTACCGAGCGTTGTTCTGCGATTCGTGTGGGAAGAACTACAACAATGGCAACGTGAGAATGGCGAAAGAGCCCGTGCTGGTATAAGAAACCCGCTCGCGACTGGCCTAACTAGCGACTAGCCGCTTTATCCTCCAAGTGGATTTGCCCCGATTTAACACGCTTTGCGCGTTCCTCAGGCGCCGTTGCTGAAACGCTCAGACTGCATGTATAGCTTCTGATGGTCACGGAGCAAGAACCTCCTCCTTGCTGCCGGACAGAAATCATTCGACGTAGACCGTGGACCAAGAACGCAAGATTCTTATTCAGCGCTGACGACCAAATCTCTCCCGAGAGTTCGCCGAGCGCCAGCGTGGTCACGCTCGCGGCCAGGACTTGGCGATGATAATGCCCCACCAATGCCCTGGAAAGAATGCTCCCGGGGGCCCGCCATCGAAGGCGAAACCGCCAGCTCGAAAATCTGGTCGCTCAGGGTTTTTTCTGACGCGTACGAACGTCGCTCGTGGCTCAGTCGTGTCCGACACGGTCTTGAATGAACAGGTCATGGAGTGCAAGAAGGCTTCAGTATGGTGGGGATGATGGCCTGGGCGCGACAATCTGGAACGGCTTGGTTGCTGCGAAGTTCAGGGTCGTCCTTTTGTAAGAGGAAAGGACGCCCGCCGCCGGTCAATCACCCAAACTTCGCGAATGCAATTCTTGCCGCCGGGGATTATCCTCACGTGATGCGATTTATCGAGATGCTGCGGAATTCGCGATGATCAGAGTTTGAGCCTGCTCTCAACCTTATGCTGAACGGCGTCGCGGCTGGGATTCAACTCCAGCGAGAAGTCTTGCGGCGAAGCAAAGGAACGAAGCGTGATCGTCATGGATACGCGGCTGTGGAATTCGATAGCGATGAGCTATTGCCAATTGTTTCTTCGCGGTGGAGCTCAAATGCTCCCCGTAGTGCTTGAAGCTGTTCGGCAAATGCGCACTAGCCCGACAGGGGCGGAATAGGACACCCACTGCGACCTATGATGAACACTACTTCCCGTAGAACATTTGTGAAAGCGGCAGCTTCTGGTCTCGCCGCCTCCTTTCTGGAGATCCCACCTATGAATGCTAGTCCACTGAATCTGCCGATCGGGCTGCAGCTTTACACCGTCGGCCACGAAATGGATAGCGATCCGGCTGGAACATTGAAGGCGGTGGCGGCAGCCGGATACAAACAAGTGGAGCTTTCTCCGCTTGCCAAAACACCGGCGAACGATCTGAAGAAAATGCTCGATGATGCGGGCCTGAAAAATCCTTCTGGGCACTACATGCTTCCCGATTTGATCGGCAATCTTCAGGAGAAGGTTGATTTTGCACATCAGTTTGGGCAGGAGTTTATGGTTGTCACCGTCCCATGGGTTTCCGATCCGTCACGCTTCAAGCCCGATCCACAGTTGGGGCAGATCGGAGTTTTTATTGCAATTATCAACGGGCTTACGCTGGACGACTGGAAGTGGAATGCCGAGCAGTTCAATAAAGTTGGGGAGCAGATCAAAAAAGCGGGGCTGCAGCTCGCGTATCACAACCACAACTTTGAGTGGAAGTCGTACGGTGGCGTGACGGGTTACGATGAATTTCTTCGGTTGACCGATGCGGGTTTGGTCAAACTAGAGCTAGATTGCGGTTGGGCGACCGTTGCGGGCCAGGATCCGGTTGTCTACCTGACGAAATATCCGAGCCGCTATAGTTTGCTGCACATTAAAGACTTCCAAAAGGGATTTACGCCGCGGACGACATTGATGGGCAAGGATCCTGGGGCGCCGGTACCGACCGAACTGGGGCGGGGCGCGATCGAGTATGGCCGGATTTTCGCTGCGGCTCAGAAGGCGCCGATCCGGGCGCTATTTGTCGAACAGGAGCCGCCTTTCACTGAGATGCCGGCTCTGGAGGCGATCAAAGTGGATTACGAGTACATGAAGAATCTGAAGTCGTGAGGTGCGGGAGAGGCAGAATGTCCCATCATTACTTCGGTGTTCCGATTGTCTTGCTACTGTTTGCGTCCATCAGTTCGGCGCAGACCGACCAGGCGGCCAACGCGGAGAAGCAGAAGACGGCGAATGGGCAACAGAAAGACGCTGCGCCGAAGGAGAACGCGGGCGATGCGATTGCTGCGATGATGGGCGGCGCGCATATCGACAAAGAAGCGGCGGAACGCGGGCGGAAGATATTTGTTCCCACGTGCGGGTTTTGTCACGGCAATGATGCTCATGGGAAGAGTGGGCCTGATCTTGTGCGGTCGGCTTTGGTGCTGCACGACAACAAGGGCGATGTGATTAGCCCCGTGATCCGAAATGGGCGGCCGGACCGGGGAATGCCCGCTTTCTCGGCCCTTTCTGCGGACCAGATCGCCGATATCTCGACTTTTTTGCATTCGCGAGCCGCTGACGTGTCGAATCGGTTTGCTTATAAGATCGGCGACCTGATTACGGGTGACGCGCTGAAGGGCGCTGCGTTCTTCAACGGTGACGGGCATTGCGGGAGCTGTCACTCCACGACGGGTGATCTGGCGCATGTGGCGACCAAGTATGAACCTGCTGAGTTGCAACGGCGGATGCTGTATCCCGCGCCGAACCTGATCGATGTGTTTCTGGGACGCGCGGTGACGCCGCCTGCGCCCACCGAAGTTACCGTTCAACTGGCTTCCGGTGAGCAAGTTTCAGGGACGCTTGATCACCTCGACGAATTTACGGTGGCGATGCACGATTCCGCCCACTGGTACCGCTCCTTCCCGCGTGAGAGCGTGACTGTGGATGTACGGGATCCTCGGGCGGCGCACGATGCACTGCTGCCGAAGTACACCGACCAGGTAATGCACGACGTTTTGGCGTATCTGGAGACTTTGAAATGAGAGTCTGGGCCCTCTCGCTCCTGCTGTTGGTATCACCCGTTGTTCTTGGTGGACAGGAATTGACTCCGGAGGCGCTCGTGAAGCCGGGGACCGATAGCTGGCCCACGTATAACGGCGATTATTCGGGACAGCGTCACAGTTCCTTAGATCAGATCAACGCGTCGAATGTGTCTGCCTTGTCGTCGGCCTGGATGTATCGCGCCAGCAATTACGGGTCGGCGGGGTTCGGTTCGGTGATCAAGTCGACGCCGATTGAAGTGCATGGCGTGCTTTACTTCACCATGCCCGATAACGTGTGGGCCGTTGACGCGCGCAGCGGGCGAGAAGTCTGGCATTACAAGTATCCGCCTAACGAAGGCGGGCACATCGGCCAGCGCGGCGTGGCCATGCTGGGCAATTGGATTTACACCGAGACACCGGACTGCAATCTCGTTTCGTTGAACGCCAAGGACGGCAAGGAGCGCTGGCGAAAGCAGATCGCCGACGCAAAGCTCGAATATTTCTGCACGATGTCGCCGTTGGTGATGGGCAACCACATCATCACCGGAGTAGGCGGCGATTCGCTGGATAACCCCGGATATTTGGAATCACGCGACCCTGAAACCGGCGAGGTGCAGTGGCATTGGAATACGGAGCCCAATGCAGGCGAAGCTGGTTCCGAGAGTTGGCCCGATGCGGAAGCTCGAAACCATGGCGGCGGTATGACATGGATGACCGGCACGTACGATCCGGATCTAGGCCTCCTCTACTGGGGCATCGGCAATCCGAATCCGGTGCATGCTGGGGCAGGGCGGAAAGGCGACAATCTCTGGACCTGCTCGATCGTTGCGTTAAATGTGGACACAGGAAAGCTGGTATGGGGCTATCAGGTCTCGCCACACGATACCCATGACTGGGACGCTACGCAGACACCGATTTTGTTTGATGGGGAGTTCAACGGAACGCGGCGCAAACTGCTGGCACAGGCGAGCCGGAATGGATTTTTCTTCGTACTGGAACGAAGCAACGGTGAGCATCTGCTGACGGCGCCCTTCATTAACAGCAATTGGACTCTGGGAATCAATGCCAAGGGCCAACCCATTCCCAATCCGAAGAAAGAGCCGACGCGCGACGGTACACTTGTCTCGCCCAGCTCGAATGGCGCCTCGAATTGGTTTGCTCCCAGTTTCAATCCGGCGGCCGGTCTTTTCTACGTGGTGGCGTCGCAGAGTTACAGCGTCTTCTATTTGACCGCAGAGGGGAAAGCCGAGGGATTTGCCGGGCGCGATGATTTTCTGAACTATCCAGGCACCATCAAGGCGATCGACTACAAAACGGGAGAGATTCGTTGGACGCATGACCTGGGCGGCATGGGGAGTGGCCTGCTGACCACGGCGGGGAATTTGCTCTTTGCCGGCGACACCTCGGGGCATATCCTGGCCATCGACTCAACCACCGGGAAGACGCTTTGGCACACCACCGTCACAGCTAATCAGTCAAACGGCGCGATCAGCTACGAGCTCGACGGCAAACAATATGTGGTTGTGGGAGCGGGTGATTCACTGTTTGCATTCACTCTTGGTCCAAGCCAATGAGACGACAGTCCGATCTTTTTGTTTTGGCGGTGCCCCGCCCCGCTTGCGTGTACGTGACCGTGCGCCCGCTTCGGTACCGGTTCCAAAAAATCCCATAACCAGGAGTTAGGGCTCACTTGGCGAACAGCCTTTCTCACTGGGGAGGAACGGTGGCCTTCCAGATGCGTGCATGTCCGTAAAATTGTTCATCGGCAACGCGATCAAAGACAATTGCGTTATTATTCAGCCATTTCAAATCGTAGACTTCGTCGGAATTGTTAAGAGTAACCGGGCGAGGCTTCGAGCCGGCGGAGGTGGAGACAACCATCATTGTCGTTCCTCCCCAGAACTGCAGATCAGGCCGCATCTTCATTGGACGTGGCTCAAAAGTCGCGTAGGCGATAGACGTACCGTCGGGCGACGGCGTCGGCAAACCCTGCTGTCCTTCGATCTTGATCTCCGTTTTGTCTCTGCCGTCAGGAGTGACGATCACGATCGTGGAATTCCGGAGAAAGACCAGCCGCGAGCTATCGGAGAACCATGGACTCCAGTCGGGCTGGATGTACGACCAGTTTCTGTCCGGATGAATGGTTATACTTCCGAACTCTTTCCATGACTTAAGTCGGAGGTCATACACGCGAAGATTCGTCTCTGAACCATCACCAAAAACAGCAATGTATCGGCCATCCGGCGAGGGTATCGCTCGTCCGCTCTCGAAAGTGCCTTCCTCCACCACTCTTCCGCCTGGTGCTTCGATTACCCATTGAAATTGGTCAACCGGGCGACTCCAAATCATCGTCTGCAAAGAAGGCAAGTATGCCGCTCGCTCCGTTCGCGCGGGGAATTTAGGATCATTGGGGATACGGCCCGCTCCGCTCAGCTCTCCTGATATTGAAACCAGCCCATAGTTTGAGTCGCGAAAGCACACGAGGCGCCCGCTGTCCGGCGTCCAACCGGCTAAGAAATAACCTTTGGCCAGAATGTGCGGGACGGCAACTCCTTCTACGTTCATGACCTTGACATCAGAAACGAGGCTAGACCGTCCGAATGAAATGAATGTTGATTCGCCCCAACCTACGCGGACAAACGCGATGTGTTTGCCGTCGGGACTCGGCATCGGATTGTACGCATTGTCCGTGGTGAGGGGCGACTCGCTGAAACTTTGCGCTACAACTCCAGGCGAAGACATCAGACCAGCAGCCAGGAACACCCCAAACGCCCTGATCTGTCTTGAACGTGTGTAGTTCACAATTCCGAAGCCACCACGGCTCCTAACAATACCACTTACGTAATTCGCCGATACTAGTCGTAGCGGGATTTGTGCCAGGCATAGCTTCAGACACTGGCAAGAGCTAATGACGCCCGTTGATTGGCAATCGATCTAAACTGTCCGCGACGACGGGGCCACCCAGAGAAGTAAAGTGCAAGGCCGGGTCTCCCGGCCCAAATTTGAACACGGACTTCCCATCTCTCTTACGAAATGCAACGTGATCACATATGTCCGCACGACAGGCGAAATCCGAGTTGCGTTGCACGGTCACTTCAAATGCCGATGCAAATCCAGAGGGCAAAAGCACCCGGATGGGTTGCGCTGCTATCGCATCGAGAGAGCCATCGAAGTGTTGTGAAATGAAGTTTAAGTTGATTTCCCAGTCTGCGTCTAGGCGAACGTGCCCGCGCTCTCCAGAAAAATCGATGAAGAGAGCGAGGTAGATCCGATCCGCTTGCCGAGGCACTGACGTTGAAACTCATGGTGCTTGCCCGATGCCTGCGAGAACTCCGCAGCCTTTGTACTGTGGAAATGCAGTGATTAACGGGCACCACATGATTTCGTGTGCACGGTCGCGAACCGAGAACTTTTTCGACAAGACACCACAAGGCTTCATCACAACAAAGGGTTTTGTTTTTTAAGAAGCTATAAAGCTTGTTGTTGTGATGAGCGCTGTGGAAACGTGGACAACGCATCGGTACAATTGGGACGTGCGGCACGCTCACTAAGGTACGCCGCAGCACAACCCAAGAAAAGCCGCCAACCCGAACCGGCTAACTTGACCAATGCCCGATTAACGCTTATCGGAAAAGTTCGAACCAGCTGCTGAGCAGGTGTCGCGCAATGGAGATTTCGCCAAGCGTTGCGCGCCTCCTGAAGTCAGGTGTTTAGCAGGCGGCAGGAGTCAGACTCTTCGTCGAAGGGTAGATCTGGCTCCGGGGAACCGGTTTCAGGGATCGTTGCTATGGAGCGCCCCTCGGCGGCCGGCTCGGGCGCTGGGGGATCTGGGAGAGCGGGACTTCTTTCGTTGATGAGGGGCGTGAGCCAGGGACTCTGAAGTGCGGCTAAGGCAAGTTCTTCTTCGAGATTGTTGTAAAGCGAATCTGCCAACTCCTCTCGTGCTTTGTCCACGTAGTTTTCCCGACACTTTCTTCGGAGTGACTCAAAAATGGACCGGGCGACTGTTGCGCCCACCTTTGCTTCGATGAGGTTTCGGGGTTTGCCGGATTTGTAGGTCCTGAGTGCGTTGCGGAACGTGAGTAGCGAATCGCCTTGGCGCTCATCGAGGCCTTCGGCAAGTGCCTGCACAAACTTCGTTTGAAAATCGGATTGATCTTTGAAGTTCTGCTCGAGTTCCGCGAACTGTGCTGTCAGTGTTTCTTTCAGCTTCCTGACATCGGCCCCATTGGAATCCCACAGTTTCTGGACTTCCTTGGCTAGAGACCGCGCGTATTCGTTGCGCATTTGAACAGTGGCTCCGGCCGCAGCGGTTTTTGTCTGTTCGTCGATCATTTTCAGGCTGAATTTGGCAACAAGGACAAACACGCCTGTCAGGATCAGTCCCATGATTCCCAGTGACCACATTTGCGTGTTGAGGACTTTTTGGTAGTAAGTCTCGTACTGCTTCTGCGTGCGCGTGATGTAGTCCTTTTCCATCATTGCGCTGCTTGCCGCTTTTTCGGCGGCCTCGGCGCGCTCTTCGAGCTTCTTGAGGCGGTCTTCCTGTGTGGAGCGCGAGGCTTTTTGTGGCTGCTCAGATCGAAGGGCGGGACTGAAAAAAGCGAGAACCGCAGCCAGAATCAGGATGTGTTGGCGTATGGTAGTCACGGGTCCGACTCCTACCTGGGCCTACCAATCTAGTTGCTGGCGCGTGTGGTGTCACTGTTTGGAGCCGGGAGCGGTGTCCGAAGGGATACCGGCCCGAAGGGCTAAGCATTTCGATTGGCGATGGCGTCGAGTGTTCTCAACTCCTAGTTAACGCGCAGCCGACACCGGACTAGTGGGCGGAATGTCTAGTAAGGCGACTTAGCTTTGGCCGTGTGTCATTGCGGCAAGCCGACGCGTCGTAGCAGGTCTTGGAATCGCGGGTCAGCGCGAAGGACGTCGACTCGTAAGTCAGCTTTGAGGAAGTACGGGATATCCGGAGATCGCTCTTGATAAGCCCTTTCTAGGAACTCGAATGCCTTTCCCCGTTCGCCTATTCCAGCGTGTATAGTGGCGACCATATAAGGCGAAACATAACGAGTCTTCGTTTGTCGATTTAGTTCCTCGAGAATCTTTCGAGCTTCAGCTCGCCTGCCACTGGCCGCATAAGCATGGGCGAGTCCGGCCAATGCATCTGTGTCGTTTTGTGACATCTCTACGGCTTTCTGATACTCGGGAATGGCCTTCGCAAACTGACCTGCACCTTCTTGACCCACAGCGAGAAAGTAGTGGCTGCTCCATTGATCAGGATTAACGGCCACGGATTTTTGGCTCGCATCGATCAAGGATTTGTAATCACGGCGATGATAGTAGACTCCGGACACATCGAGCAGGGTAATGGGTCGAACGGGATCGAGTTTGCGAATCTTTTCGATCTCGGCCAGTGCGTCTTCGCCACGGCCGCTCCACGCCAGATACCACGCCAGTCCTTGGTGACCCTCGATGTAGTTTGGATTGAGATCAATGGATCGCCGGAGTTCCGTCTCCGCCCTTTGCCAATCCCAGGCATATTGCCAACTCAAATACCCTAGGGTGCTGTGGGCTTCACCCAGCGTCTCATCCAATTCCAGCGCCTTGAGTACCGCTGCGTTCCCGTATCGATAGGCCTCCTGCGGTGGTATCCATCGATACGCGCCCAAATTGAGATAACAATCGGCTAGCCCCGCATACGCTGCAGCAAAGTTGGGATCTTTCCTGATGGCGTCCTGAAAGTAATCTTGCGACTTCTTGATCCCGGCCTGGATATTTGACGAGTCCTGGTAAAAGCGCCCCTTGAGATAGGCATCGTAAGCCCCGGGATTCACTGTAGTCGCCGAATGGAAGGGAGCTTGTTGTCCCGGAGCCAGCTGCGATCGGACTTGTTTCACGATCGCTTGCGCCACTTCGGTCTGCAAGCCCAGGATGTCAGTAAGGTCGCGCTCATAGCTTTCCGCCCAGAGCTGCTGATCGGTCCGCGCTTGAATCAACTGCGCCACAATACGTACCCGATTGCCTGAGCGCAGTACCGATCCCTCGATTACGCCGTCCACATTCAGCTCTCTGGCAATCTCCGGCAAGCTTTTTTTCGTTCCTTTGTAACGCATCACCGACGTGCGAGAAGCAATCCGCACTGCACCCGCCTGGGAAAGCTGCGCGATCAACGCGTCGGTCATTCCAGCGGAGAAATACTCTTGCTCCAGGTCTCGAGAGAGATTCTCCAGTGGCAAGACGGCCAGCGACTCAATATGTTTTTCGCCCACGCCGGGCCTTCGGCCATAGACGAACACAGAACTCAGAATGGCCAGTACCACAAGGATCGTAACGGCGGTCGCCGCCAAGGTGATCCGGTAAGAGCGAATCGATCCCACAACGAAACTTGAACGGAATTTTGTGGGCTTTGCCCTCTGCTGTGGCGGTTCACTGATCGGGCCAATAAAGCGATAGCCACGCCGCGCGAGTGTCTCTATGAAAACCGGGTTCTCCGCAGAATCGCCCAATGTGTCCCGCAATCTCTTGACTGCTGCGTTCAGACCATGATCGAAGTCAACAAAAGTATCCGCTGGCCACAGCCGGGCACGAAGTTCTTCGCGGGTAACGACCTCACCGGTATGTTCGACCAACATACAGAGCAGTTGAAAAGGTTGTTCCTGCAGCTTTAGCTTGACGCCGCCCTTACGTAATTCTCCGGCCCGAGCGTCGATCTCGAAGACCCCGAACCGAAGAACTTGAGGAAGTTGAGATGGAGTGGACATCACGTTTCTGTTTGTCGAGAGTGTACACCCGTCTATAAGACTCGTAACCTCCTCACTTAAGTAGCCAATTTATCAGCAGTTTAGCCCGTCGCCCGCATATGTCGCACTCGTGTCCCCCCAACCATTGAGGTACCGGGCCGCGGAAACCACAGTCAGCGTCGCCGCAATGAGGTGACGCTATGAACCGAAGACTTGGAAGTTGCGCTGCAGTCGTAATAATGACGTCCCTAGGAACCATTTCTTCGACGCTTGCGCAAAACCCACCCCCAAGGGCGTCTTTCAGCCCTGACGAGACGATTTCTGTTTTTAAGCGCGCTGACATTCCCCTTCCACCGCCAACCCCAGCTCGGCCCCAACACGAGGTTTCACTCCAACACTTTGTGTGCAGTCGAGGTTACACGGTGGAAAGGTGTTACCAAGACGTGGCCCTGCTTCGACAGACGCTCGCCAAATACCCTCTGTCCCAAATTCAAGAATGGACCTGGATTCTGGTGCGTTCCGAAGACTGGAAAGCCATCGTCTTGCCTAGAGGACTCGACCCCGACAGTCCCGCATTTACATATTCTGCGAAAAGACAGACGTTCATCGAAGAGGCCCTAGTAGCGGATGTGCCCTGGCGCGCAGACGAACTCAGAGCCCGCTGGCATATGCAAGCGGACAAACTTCGCGACCTCGTCGCTGCCCATGAACTCGGCCATGCGCTCTGCAAAGACAGGAGTGAAACGATCGCCAATCAACAGGCAGAAAGGTTTCAACACGGGAAGTCTCCGTCCTGCGAACTGAATCCGGATCCGAACATCCTTGCTGAGGAAACTAGAAAGCCGCGTTTACACGCCAAGTGAATCTATATCTGTAGAACCGATAGTTTAACTCCTTCTAAAACCCTGTTCAGCGCTTAATTGGCGCGCTTACCGGATATGACGATCGCATGGGATTCCTGACGCAACTGTCGCCAGTACTTAAATTGGGAAGCTTTGTCCGGCGATGGGTCTTCTTCGTCACGAAGCCAGAAGCGAAACCAGTCGAGGTTCCGCTCATAAATCTCATATCGGTGTGTTGGCTGATTTTTGATGTGCAGCTCGTGCGCGTAGACAAACAGATCCACGGGTTTCTTCAGTTGCTCAAGGGATGTGTACAGGGCAAGGCTGGCTATGTACTCAGAATCGCTTCCGTTTACAAGGAGCGGGGCCTGGATATGGTCGGCGTTGAGCGAAGCCGCCAGCTCCTTCCAGTTGGATTTGGCCGCTCCTTCCGGCCATCCACCCAGTCCCCAGTTTTCGAATGTTTCATGCCACGTGGCGCCTCCCATGAGGTAGAAGTAAGGGTCACGCGCCGCGGGTCCACTGAGGACCGCGGCGTGGAACCGCGCGGTATGGCTGATCGCGTATTCGACGATTTCCGCTCCGTGGCTGAATCCGGCAATGCCCACCCGTTCGGGATCGATTAAGCCGCTCTTTGCCAGAATATCGATCGCTTCGGAAATGCTTTCTGTTGGAGATTTCCAATCGAGCAAGCGATCGGCGAAGTCACGCGGGCGTCGGCTACGCAGGCGTCCGATATCAAAACTCAATACCACAAATCCGTTGGCCGCATAGAGTTGAATCGGGTTTTCGTTCCCCGAAGCGCCAAGAAGAAAGTAATCTCCGCTTCGGTACGTCGTGATGACGAGCGGATATTTCCTCCCTGCTTGATACCCCGACGGCTTTAGCAAGTGCCCGAACCATTCTTCACCGTATGCGTTCATCCCCTCCATCCGCTCGACGGGGCTGAGGCGAAGGTCCGCAAACTCAGGATTGAGGTCAACCAGAGTCCCCAGTTCACGCCGTTGCGCATCAATGATGGCGATCTGCGCGGGGACCACATTGGTTTCACGCGTGCAGGCTATGAACCGGCCACTTCTGTCCACGGAGAATTGCCGGAGAAACTCTGAGCCCGTGAACACGGTTCTCACCCTCGCCGTTCTCGCATCGGCCGAGTAGATTGTGTCGCTTCGACCGTCGCCCTGATTCGCGACGTAGTACAGCGAGGAGCCATCGGAACTCCACCAGAAGTCGGTCACGATGTAGACATGGGAAGTGACTTGGCGCACGGCGCCTGACTGGAGGTTCGCGAGAAATAAGTTCCAACCGAATATTCCTGTTCCGTCCGTATCTTCGGCAAAGCAAACGAAGGCGGATGTTTTCCCATCGCGTGAGAACTGCGCCCGTTCGACCTGACAACCCGTTGACGACGCGGGGCGCTGCGCATCGAACATTCGCTGCAAGTCGCCGAGAGAAGGTTCCAGAGTTTTTTCCTCCTCCGCTGTTGCCTTCCGATCGGCGCTCATGCCGAAGTCGTGAATCCAGGTTTCGGTGATTCTTCCTTGAGCGGAGAGACTCGCCAGAATGACTGGGATTCCTTGCCAGGGCAGAAATCGGTCATCGTAGTGAATGCCCTGCTTCTCGATCTGTTCCGCCGCCTTCGGATCTACAAGCCGCCTCACTTTCAGAATCAGCTTGTGGGCGGCATCATCACGCCAATAGCTCACAACATCTCCGGGAACGTGTGTTAACTGCCCTAGCCGATCGCTCCTTCCGTCCCAGTTCCAGACTTGCCAGGAATCCGTCGCTTGCATCCGCATTCTGTAGGTCAGCGACGAACTGTCCTCCGACCATTGAGGAGACTCGGGAATCCATTGATTGATCGCGTCCCAGTGGGGTGTCCCAGCGCTGCCCAGGCACTTTGAGGTCCCGCGGGAGGCTGGGGCTGCGACAAAGAACCCGCTCCGGTAACCGTTGGAATCGTGGTCCGCTTGCCCAACGACGAACGCCACCTTGGTTCCGTCGGGCGAGATGCTGACGCCGTAGACTTGCCTGAGGTTCAGTAGATCAAGACTCGTCACTGTTCGCACTGCGCCGGTGGGAGAGCCAGAAATGGAGACAGGTGTGGGATCAAATCCCGGTTCCGGCGGTTGCGCGAAGACTGGCTTACCCAGCAACGTGACACACTCCGCGCACAGCATCAGCCACAGCATTCGCATCCGCAGATCTCCAGTCGGTGAAACGAACTATGGGATGAACGTCTTGTGGATTAAAACGTCAGTTTGGCAGCCAGCTGGATGGACCGAGGTCCCCCTTGCTGGAAAAGGGGATTCAGTCCTCCAAGACCATTGTTCAGAGTACTTCGGGAGGCCAAATAGGCGGATCCGAACTCGATCAGCGCACTTGGATTCGTGAAATTCGGGTGATTGAAAATGTTAAACGTATCGGCTCGGAACTGAAACTTCAAGCGTTCCCCGATCGGAAACTCACGGCCCAAGGAAAGGTCAATCTGTGTAAGACCGAAGCCGGGTATGTCATTGCGTCCTTCGGTGCCTTGCCGAACGGCATTCGGGAGCGCAAACGCGTTTGGATTTAGCGATTTGCCGCCCGGCGCGCTTGGATCGCTGGTCCAGAACGGTTGATTCGCAACGATATCCGGCCGGGAAAAGGCGTACCCGCCAGGCGCATAGGCAAAAACCACTCCGTTGAAAGGAAATCCGGTACGTAAAGCAACCACGGATTCCAACGACCAGTCTCTCGTAACCGGGGAAAGCCAGACCGCCTTTGCTAGGGACGGTAGACTGACCGAAAGCGCTGCGGAAAAATTGTGTCGAACATCGAAGCTCGAGGAGGAATAGTCATTCTGGCCGGAAAGGATTACGTTGGGAATGGCCGTAACAACGTCGTCGGAAGCGTTGTCGAGAGAATGCGAATACGTGTAGTTGGCAACCGCCTGGACGCGGCGCGTCAGGGGCCGTCGATATTGAAGTTGCAGGGCCGAATAGTTCGACTGTGCACCATTCAGACTCACTTGAAACGCATCCGAGAAATTGGCGTTCGGATTGAACATCGCTTCGTTTCGTAACAGTTGCCGGCCGGCTTGCCCTACATAGGTCGCCGAGAAAGCGTTGTTGCCAAACGCTTTTTCGATCGCGACATTCCATTGATAGGAGCGAGGAAGACTCAAGTTTGGATCGACCGCCTGCACCAGACCGTAGGGCGGGTTCGGCGAAATGGAAGGAATGTGGGACGAAGGATCGGCGACGGGGAAAGGCACATTGGTGGTAAACGAGCTGGCGGAATTTGGGAAATAGACCCCGATACTCGCTGCGGGACCAAGACCCAAATCGTAGTACAAGCCCCAGCCAGCCCGCAGCACCGCACTCCCCCTCGCGTCGAGTTTTAAAGCGACACCCACTCGCGGAGCGAAGTTTCGATACGTCGTGCGGTAGACCGGTGCCCCGAAAGGAGCAAGCGAAAGTTGCGCGGGATTATCGACATTTTCCCAAGCCGCCAGTATCGTCCCCGCCCGTGGGGACGGCGCTGGACTCAATTCCCAGCGGAGGCCGTAGATGAGGGTTAGCCGAGAGTTGACCTTCCAGTTGTCTTGGGCGTACAGGGAGAGCGTTTTCGCAAGAACTTGTGAGCGGTTTGTGTTCGCCGTGGACAGCGTAACATCGGAGGTTCCGAGAAAGCTGTCGACGGTCGGCCCGTAGTAGTACAAGCCGTTTCGATAGAGACGTTGGTCGAGGTAGATGGCGCGGAAATCTCCTCCGAGCTTCAGAGTGTGCGACCCAATCGATACGCTCAGATCGTCGGTGAAGTTCACCTGAGTTGTGTGGTTGCGGGTGTACGGGCCGATGAAGAAGTAACTCGCGTCGGAAAGGCCAAAGTATCCCAGGGAATCTTGTTGTGGCAACGACCCGAGCAGGGTTGTTGGTTCGACCGGAGTTGCCCCTCCAAACGAATCTGTCCCATAGTTCGACTCTACAGCTTGCGTCGAGTAATTGGCCCGCACCGAGTTCGATAGTTTTGCGTTCAACTGCATATTGAGTCCGACAGTGGCCGTCCGCGTGTTTGCCGTCAAGGTGTTGAGGTCCGACAAATTGTTCACACGCTCCTGAACGTCGGAAGGTGCGTCGTTGTATCGTCCGAAAAGCTGGAATCGACTGCTCAGCACGTGGTCGATGCGAATGCTGGTCGCGTCGAGTGAAGCCTTGTTCGCGTAGGTGCCCGTGAACGGAGCGACGAAGACTCCCGCGGTTACGGTCGGGTCGTTGGGTATTGGGTAGGCATTCAGGAACGGCGCCAAGTTCGCAGGTGCGGTCTGGCGAGCATACGTGGACGGTACCTGAATATCACTGGTCTGCGGCAGATCGAGACGAGCCCCCTCGTACGAGAAGAAGAAAAAGGTGCGATCCCTCCAGAGATGGCCTCCCAGGTATCCCCCAAAGTCGTTGTGGTGTTCGGCTGCACGAGGGTTTCCGGCTTGATTCGCAAACCAGTTGTTCGCATCCATGGCCGTATTACGAAAATAGTCGAAGACGCCTCCGTGAAAATCGTTGGTGCCCGACCGGGTAGCGAGCATGACTTGCCCACCAGGGGCCCGACCGAATTCCGGTGCAAAGGAGGATGTTTCCACACGAAATTCCTGTAGAGCATCTACGGAAACGAGACTGCTCGTTCCTCCAAGAGCACTGAACGCCTGGGTGGAGCCGCTGCCGGTATTGCCGAGGTAACCGCCCGAACCGACACCAAAATTTGCCGACACCCCGTCGACGCTGAAGTTGTTGGCGTCGGTTCTCTGGCCGGCGACGCTGAACTGCCCCATCGGTGAGAGGCTTCCCGAGGGCGTTTGCGCGATCACCACGCCAGGAGTCAATTGCAGCAGCGTATTGAAGCTGCGCCCGTTAAGGGGAAGGCTTTCGACGAACCGCCGGTCAATGACCGTGCTCACTGCTGCTGATTCCGTATTGATCAGCGGCGCGCCGCCCTGGATCGTCACAATTTCGGACACGGCACCGAGTGGAAGCGCGAAGTTGATGGCCAGCGCATCCTGCACGTTCAGAACGATGTCGGGCTTGATGATCGTGTTGAATCCGACCTTGGATACCTGAACGCGATAATTTCCTGGCGGCAGATTCGGAACCACGTAGATTCCTTCTTCGTTTGTCTTCGTGGAAGACTGCACGCGTGTCGCGTCATTCACCACGATCACTTCCGCGCTGGCGATCATGGCTCCCGTAGGATCCGTCACGATTCCGCTGATCGTCCCGGTCGGAGATTGCGCAGCAGATCGATGGGCGAGTAATAGCAGAATGAGAAGACAGCGAAAAAAGCTGCGCAGTCGCAAAGGAACCTCCCGGAAGTGAGGGATTGGTCCTCACTACAAGGTCTATGCGAATGCCCGGTATTTTTGTCTCAATCGTTCTTTGTCCTGAAAGCAGGACAGTTCCAATGAGATATGGGTTGCAAAGTCAGGGATGGTTCGGACTGATGCGGAGGTAGGCGAACAACAACTGCTTTCCGCTTGGGTGCTGGCTTCCGCCGTTCGGTTCCACCGTCACGAAAACGGCATCAATGTCTTCGAGCGTCTTGGGATCGTCGGCTTTCAAGACCCAGCGCTTCTTGCTGACGTTGTCTTCGTAAAACACTCCGAGACTGCGGGCTTGCTGCTTGTCTGGCCCCTTCCGACCCCAGGCTTGGAACGAGCTCGCGTTTTGAACCCCGGGTTGTGCATCCAAGTCGAAAGCATAAAAGATTAGAGACTTTCCCTTTGTGTAGAACACGCGGCCATACGTCTTGTCCGTTCCCGCTCCGGATACGTCCCGAACATCGGCCATGTAGAGTTGCCGCGCGCCCATGAGTTCTCGGATGTCGCGGTCGTGTTCGAGCAACTCTTGCCCTTTGGTCACTTCCGCATCCTTTTGATCGAGCGCCTGCTCGCGGTCCCTCACCATCTGCGTCAGCTCGTTAACCTTAGCCTCCAAAACCGCTGCCTGACGGGCATGGTCATCTCGCTGCGCTGTCGCCGCCTCCACGGTCTTTTGAAGCTCGGACAGTTTCCGTTGGGCAGCCGCAAGCGCTTCATCGGTCCTCGGGTTACTCGCATCCTGGTTGTTTTCCTTGTCGTTTCCAGAAGAATGTGGAGGAGCAGACTCGGTGGCTTTCAAAACGGCGACGATCCGCATTTGCTCGGATAGTTGATGCTTCAAGTCATCGACGACTTTGGCATTTTCGGCAAGCTTCGCTAGCAGTTGCGTCCGTTCATAACCGGCATCGCTCGCCTGTGCTTCGAAGGAACTGTCAGATTCTTTCGCAGGCTGCGTGGGTGCTCGTGCGACCTCCGTGCCCCGCTGTATTCCGGTTTTGTATGCGGCGATGCCTAGCGCCAGTGCCAGAACAACGGCCGCGGCGAAGGGCATCCAGATCTCCCGCCAGCGAATTTGCGAAGGGCGATAGGTGAAACGCTTGCCGCCTTTCGCCTTATCGGACGGATCGTATCCGACGCCACTAGATGCACCACCTTCCTGCTCCTGGTCCAGCCGCTTGAAAAACGCTGCTTCTGCCTTTTCTACCGACCACGAATGCTCAATGTCGTGTTCATTCTCTCGGGCATGTTCTGCAGCGAAGGTGGCCACTCCTTCTATTGTTACTGCTTCGTATTCGCTCATTGCCTGACGGCAGTCCGGGCAAATGGCCAGGTGTGCGTCCAGCTTCGCTTGCTCCACGACGCTCAGTTCGCCAGCAACTGCAGAAGCGCAGAGTTCGAGGAATTCTTCGTGCGAACCCATCGTCAAATGCCTCGACTTCTCATTGGAATTCATCTCATAACACATGGACTACCGGCTGTTCAATTCGTCTTCGGCTAGGTGTTTGCGGAGCTTCTCAAGACCTCGATAATGATGATTCCTAACATTCGCGAAAGACTGTCCCAATTTCTCGGCAATCTCGGCAAAGGTGTAGCCTTCGAAGAAATGTAGCCTAAGGGTCTCTTTTTGCTCATCGGTGAGCGCATCTAGCACCTTTCGCCAGTTGGTTCTGCCAAAGAGTGCCTCGAGGGTATTGTCATATTCTGCGTGGGAATTCGTTCGACGCTCAATATCTGTCGAGCTGTCTCTAATACCAGACGCATAAAAACCGCTTGCTCTCAATTGTCTACGGCGAAGAAATGCCTGAGTGTAGGTCACCTGAAAAATCCAAGAACGAGCGCTGCCCTTAGAACTATTAAAAAGGACAGCCTTTCTGTGAAGATAGAGAAAGACCTCCTGAACCAGATCATCGGCTTCCGTATCATTTCTAAGTATTCTGCGACCTACGTTCCGTACTGATTGGGCAAAACGCCTAAACAACCAAGAGCACGCTTCGCGGTCCCCTTCCCTCACTCGACAAACCAGCGTCTCATCGTCGATTTGGTCAGGCCTGTTGTCAGCAGAAGTTGCCCCAAGCGCATTGGTTCCTACCTCTCTTTCGAGCGGCAAGGCAGGGAAACGTGCTACGGTGAAGTCGCTCATTAACGGATCTCACGGCACATAGTTCGTTCGATACTACTAGACAATGCTACCATTAGCAAACCACACTTAAATTGACACTTTATAGAGGCGCTTATTTTCTGCCTAGTATCCGCCGAGCGTGCTCAATGGCAGCTAATGCAACGAAGCTGCTCAGACTGCGGGATTCTCGATCCGCAGCTTCTTCGATTAACTGACGTTCCTTCTTCGTGTAGTAGGAGAACACTTTCTCTCTCAACGGTTCCCTTGCAGTGCGCCTAGACGGGACGTTTGAGTCGCCTTTAGGCACCGCAAGATAATGGTAGCACTGCGCAGCCGAATTCCGCCGTTCAACCCACGACCGTGTCTGTAATTACGGACACGACGAAGTTTCATTCCAAACAGGCCCTCGCACAGACTGTAATCAGGCTAGCGGCGGTAACTGGCGCGAACGCAATGACACCAAGGTGTGGGGGTCAGTACAACGAAAATGCAAGCGAAAATAGAAAAAACGACCATGAGTTCTTCGCCCTCGTGGCTGCGTTTCGGTTCATTGGCGACGCTGGTGCTTGCGATAGTCTTTCTATTGGCCTCTCTGTTTCTAAGCACGCATACCCCGCAGTTATCAACGGCGTTCGTAATCAGTATTTTCTCGGTATTGGCAATGGCAATCTCCCTCACCTCATATTCGCTGACGAATTCTAGGTCAAAGCACCAGAAGGCAGAACAGGCATTTCGCGAAGCTGATTGTGAATTCTCATCCATCTTCCACAATTTACTCGACGGAATCCTGATCGTCGATGACAAGGGCGATTGTCTGGACACAAATCCGGCTGCGGCAGCCATCCTACGAGTTTCCATGGATCGATTGATCGGCCAAAACATCAGCCGTTTTCTTACAAATCGTGGTGCTTTCACCCAGAGGTGGAGCTTATTTCTTGAGAACAAAGGCCGCCGAGGTCGTGCAGAACTTATCGCAGGAGACGGCACGACTTTATTCGTGGACTTTACTGCTGCCGCCAATTACTTGCCGGGTCGACATGTCCTAATCCTCTGTGATGTAACAGAACGGACACGGGCGGAGCTGTTTCTTCGAAGGAGTGAAGAGCGATTCCAAAACATGGCCAACAACATTCAGGAAATCTTCTGGATGATGGATGCCGAAACGCACGAGATCGCTTACATCAACCCTGCGTACGCAATAATCACTGGGCACAGCGTCGAAAGCCTTCAGGCGAATCCATCCTCCTATCGTGAACTCATCCACGCCGAAGACAGAGTCCGCGTGCTCTCGAGGCTTCAGGATCTTTCGCGTCTTGGAGTTCTTGATGAAGAATTTCGTTTTATTCGCGCCGATGGTGAAGTTCGCTGGGCCTGGGCCAAAGGCGTTTCGGTCCCTACGGATAACAAAACCCACTGGCTGGTTGGGACAGCGCAAGACATCACCTCGCGCAAACAAGCCGAGATGAAGATTGGCGAACAACTCGATGCCGTGGAGGCAGCCCGCGCTGAAGCTGAAGCGCTTCGGAAATCGACTTTGGCCCTCAGTCAGAATTTGGCAATGGATTCGGTGCTCGACACATTGTTGCAATGCATTGTCGAATTGGTCCCGTTTGACAAAGCAACGGTGCTATTTGTGGAGGACGACCTGGAATTGATGGTTGCCCGCGAAGCTCCTCGCAACGTACCTAAAAGAATTGGACTGACTCTGAGCGCGTCCGAAACCGTATTTCTTCAACGCATCCTGTTCGAAAGGAAAGGGATACTGTTGACAGATGTTTCCAACCGATCAGACTGGCGCGACGTTGAGCCTCTTGACCACTTCCAATCTTGGCTTGGCGTCCCACTTGTCGCGGCCGGTCGTGTTCTTGGCATTCTGTCCCTTGGTTCGAACACACCTTGTGTCTTTACGACCGAACATCTTCGACTCGCTCGGTCACTTGCCGTCCCGGCAGCCGTGGCTATCCAAAATGCCCGAACTCACGAACGCGCTGAGATTTATGCCGCAGAACTAGAATCTCGTCTTCGGGAATTGCGGGAGATCCAGAAAACACTTCCGCCGAGAACCGCAATGTCTTCATAAGACGACCAACCTTATCGTGGAAATGATCGGAAGTAATGTTACCGCCATTCCCTTGGGCACGGCTTCGGCACTAGAGCGTGCATTCGCGCGTCGTGGTTCTCCTCTTGACAATCAGGATAAAAGGCCTATTCTCCTCTTGGTTGCCAGGAGGAACGAACCTTTATGCCGGACAAGCCGACTGATCTCGTCCAAGGCACGCTCGACATGCTCGTTCTGAAAACGTTGGCCCTGGAACCCCTGCATGGGTACGGGATCGCTATCCGAATCGAACAGATGAGCAAAGGCGTTTTTCACGTCAATGCAGGTTCGCTATTCATCGCCATTCAGCGACTGGTGCGAGCTGGGCTAATCAGGGGCGAATGGAAAGCCACGGAGAACAGCAGGCGAGCAAAATACTACGTTTTGACGGAACAAGGACGAAAGCGGCTCAACAGCGAAACGCGAGAATGGGGAAGGCAGGTCACGGCAATTGCCAGGATTTTGGAGACCTCGTAGAGGACCACTATGTCTTCGCTGCGAAACATAGCAAGCGGTCTTCGATCACTGTTCCGAAAGGCACAGTTCGACCTGGAATTGGACGAAGAACTGCGCGAATACTTTGAGATGGCCATCGCCGACAAAATGAAACAGGGGATGAGCCGCAAGGATGCGGTTCGAGCCGTGCGATTGGAAAACGGGAGTGTTGACGTTACGAAGGAAATCGTCCGCGCTGCCACTTGGGAATCCCTCGTCGAGGCGATGTGGCAGGATTTGCGCTTCGCTGCGCGCATGTTGCGCAAATCGCCAGGGTTCACCGCTGTGGCCGTCCTTACGCTAGCCCTCGGCATCGGCTGCAACACCGCAATTTTTAGCTTGGTGAACACAGTTCTCTTGCGTCCACTTCCGGTGCATGATCCCAACCAACTGGTAACTCTGTCCTTCGAGCAGCCTGGTGGCGCCTCCACGCCGGTGTTCTCTTATCCCGACTACCGCGACATCCGTCAGCAGGCGACCGCCGCGTTCTCCGATATCCTGGCGTACCGAGTTGGACTCGATGGTCTGAGCGTCAACGGCCAGGCGGACCGCATCATGATCCACTACGTCAGCGGGAACTATTTCACGTTGCTGGGCGTGAACCCCGCACTCGGCCGCCTGATCCGCCCATCCGAGGGCGAAGCGCCTGAAGCTGATCCGGTTCTGGTTCTGGGTTACTCCTACTGGCAAACGCGTTTCGCAGGCGATCCGAATGTCATTGGCAAGCGAGTCCTGGTTGACGGGCATCCCGTGACCATTGTCGGCGTGGCTCCGCAACAATTCCGGAGCGTGCAAGCAGTGATCGACGTACAAGGGTACCTCCCACTCGGTATGGTTCTCGTTGAAGGCAACTACCCCCACGAGCTTTTGACTTTCCGAAATATGCGCATGTTTTCCTTGGTGGGCCGTTTGCGTCCCGACGTGACGTTGAACCAGGCACGGACCGTTTTGAAGACCGTAGAAAAGCGCCTTTCGGAGAGCTATCCAACCCTCCTCAAGGGCATGACCTTGGACGCTCAGCCAGAGCCGCTAGGCAGAATTCCGCTAGGAGGAAGCCAGCGATTGGTGGCGGTATCCGCGTTGTTCCTAGGGATGGCGGCGCTGGTTCTCCTGCTGGCCTGCGTGAACCTGGCGAATCTTCTGATGGTCCGCGCTACCGCGCGGGGTAAGGAGATCGCCATGCGCGCGGCCCTGGGCGGTTCCAGGAATCGGCTGGTGCGCCAGTTGCTCACCGAAAGTGTTGTCCTTGCGTTTCTCGGGGCAGTGGGGGGACTTGTCCTGGGGGCGTGGACTAGCCGGGTTTTCAGCACGCCGCAAGTGCAAGGCATTCCGATTCACCTGGAAGCGCATTTCGATTGGAGAGTTTTTGGGTACGCCTTTGCTGCGACCGCTCTTACGAGCTTAATGCTTGGCGTTCTTCCCGCCGTGCGTGCCTCGCGCGCCGATCTGGCAATGGTAGCTCGCGAAGGCGGGCAGCGGCTCTCAGCGGAAGGCCAACGCTTGCGGAGCGCCCTGGTGGCGGCGCAGGTCGCCGGCTCTTTCCTGTTGCTGATGGTCGCCGGGCTTCTGGCCCGCAGTCTTGAAAATGCGCAGCGGCTCGACCTGGGCTTCGACCCCGGTAACGTCGTCAATTTCAGCCTGGATCCGCACTATCTGGGCTATGACGCCGCCCAGGGAGGACAGTTGTTCGAGGAGGTTCTGCGCCGCGTGCGCGCTCTGCCAGGTGTTGCATCGGCCAGCCTCGGTTGCTGCGGGCCGATGAGTCCGAGTCCGCTGTTCGCGCCGGTGCGGATGGAAGGCTACATTCCACCTCCCGGGCAGCCCGACCCGACGGTCTTCTTCAACCAGGTCTCCCGGGACTTCTTCGAAACCCTCCGCATCCGGATTGTGCGCGGTCGAGCATTCCTCGCTTCCGACGGCCGATACACGCCACGCGTGGCGATCATCAACGAGACAATGGCTGAACGCTACTGGCCAGGCCAGGATCCAATAGGTCGGAAGTTTCAGTTCGCCGGCGACTCCCGCCCTTGGATGCAAGTCGCCGGAGTGGTCAAAGACGGTAAGTACCTCGCGATTTCCGATCGCCCTCAGCCGTATTTTTACGTCCCGTTGGAACAGAATTACGGCTCGAGCGAAGTCTTGCTGGTCCGTTCGCACGCAGCTGCGGAAACCGTGGTGGAGGAGGTGCGGAAGGAAATCCACGCACTTGCTCCTGGGTTGCCCGTGACTGGCGTCGAGACCATGCTCCAGCAGCTGGATGAGAGCGGGGGATTGGGGTCGCTGCGAAGGAACGCGTTTCTGGCGGCGGGGCTCGGAGGGCTGGGTCTGGCGCTCGCGGTGGTCGGTCTGTACGGCGTGGTTTCCTATACCGCTAACCAGCGCACGCGCGAAATCGGGATTCGCATGGCGTTGGGCGCGCAAGCGAGCAGTATTCGCAGGTTGGTTCTGGGCCACGGGGTGATAGTTGTTTGCGCCGGTCTTGCAGTGGGCGCTGTGCTGTCGCTTGCCGCGGCGCCGGTCGTGCGCCGTTTCCTGATCGGCATCAGCCCCACGGACCCGATGGCCTTCGCTGAGGTGGCGCTCCTGCTAATGCTCGCGGCCCTGACGGCGTGCTATATCCCCGTGCGGCGCGCCATGCGCGTCGATCCCATGGCGTGCTTACGTAACGAGTAGTTCGTGCTGCCCGTTGATTCGTGGATGCTCCCGTTCCTAGGGCCGTAGTGAAATGGGGAACGACCAGCGCCATACTCTCGTCTCTCGAAGTGAAGACCGTCGTGGTCTCCTCTTGACAATCAGTAGGAGAGGTATATTCTTCCTCCTGATCCTCAGGAGGAATGCGTCCATGGCGGACAAGTCGAGTGATCTCGTTCAAGGCACTCTGGACATGCTCATTCTGAAAACGCTAGCGCTCGAACCCATGCACGGATATGGGATCGCCGTCCGCCTCGAGCAGATGAGCAAGGGCGTTTTCCGCCTCAATGCAGGTTCGCTGTTTGTCGCCTTTCAGCGGCTGCAACGAGCGGGGCTCGTCAGAAGCGAATGGAAAGCCACCGAGAATAGCAGGCGCGCAAAGTATTACGCCCTAACCGAGCAGGGACGAAAGAGGCTCAACAGCGAAACACGAGAATGGGGAAGGCAAGTGGCGGCGATCGCCAGGATCTTGGAGGCGTAAGCGAACTATGTCATTGCTACGAAGCCTAACAGACGGGCTCCGATCGCTGTTCCGGAACGAACGGGTCAGCCAGGAGCTGGACGAGGAACTAAACGGCTTCCTGGAGATGGCCGCCGAAGAAAAGATGAAGCAGGGGATGAGCCGCAAGGATGCGCTTCGCGCCGTGCGCTTGGAGCAGGGGAGTCTCGAAGTTACCAAGGAAGTCGTCCGCTCCGCTGGCTGGGAATCTTTTGTGGAGACCTGCTGGCAAGACTTGCGCTTTGCTGCTCGCATGCTGCGCAAGAACCCTGGCTTCACTGCTGTTGCCGTGCTCACGCTTGCCCTCGGCATCGGCGCCAACACAGCTATCTTCAGCGTGGTGAATGCAGTCTTACTTCGCCCCCTTCCCTATAAGGATTCAGACCAATTGATTCAACTGATCGAGCACGATCAGAAGCGGGGAGTTGATTTCGATTGGGTCTCCTTTCCGAACTTCCACGACTGGGCCGAGCAAGGCAAAGCCTTCCAGTACATGGCCGCGTACAAGTTTCACGCGTTTACTCTTAGAAATGTTAGCCAAGCCCAGATGTTATTCGGCGTAAAGGTCTCGGCCAACCTGTTGCCCACGCTTGGCGCTGAACCGATTTTGGGGCGTAATTTCCGGCCCGACGAGGATCAGCCTGGTCGGGACCATGAGATTATCCTTAGTTATGACACTTGGAGGCAATCGTTTGGCGCCGACCCACAACTGATCGGCAAAACGCTCACTCTCAACGACGAGCTCTATACCGTCATCGGTGTGATGCCTGCGAGTTTTAATTTCCCTCCGACGGTGCCCATTACATCGGCGCTCCCTTCAAGAAAGACGGCGTTCTTGGCTCCGCTTGGTCTCACTTTTAGTCCGGACCAGCGTGACTGGAACATGCTTGGGGTCATCGCCCGGCTCAAACCTGGCGTCACCATCTCGCAGGCTCGCGCCGACTTGGCTACGATTGCTCGCAGTTTAGAACTGCAGTACCCCGCTCAAAATCAGGGCATCACGGTACGAGACGTGCCGCTGCTGAATCAAGTCGTCGCAGACATCCGCCTCACTCTCTGGATTTTTCTCGCAGCCATCTCACTCGTGCTTTTGGTCGCGTGCGCGAATGTAACCAATCTGTTGCTCGCCCGCTCGACGATTCGCCAGAAAGAGATGGCACTGCGCACTTCACTAGGTGCCAGCCAATCACGGTTAGTTCGCCAACTCTTGACGGAGAGCCTGCTCCTGGCTGTCGGGGGTGGCGCGTTCGGAATGCTGTTTGCTTATGGTGGGATCTTCCTGCTCACTGCTTTGGGTCCTGACAATCTCCCTCGCATTGGAGACGTTGCAATCGATGGCCGAGTACTCGCCTATACGTCTGTCGTTTCTGTTTTGACGGGGATCATCTTCGGCCTAGCTCCATCGTTGGGCGTTGCCCTTGTCGATGTAAGCCAACCGTTGAAAGGCCAAAGATCAACGCCAACCGCGAAGCATTCTCGTCTCCACAGCGCGCTGGTGGTTTCGGAAGTTGGCCTGTCTTTGGCTCTTTTGATTGGCGCGGGTCTGATGCTTAAGAGTTTCGTACGCATGGAGCGAGTCGATCCGGGCTTCCGGCCGGAGAAGCTTCTAACCGCCTGGACGATCCTTTCCGAGGCTAAGTACGCGCCGCAACAACGGGCCGCGTTCTATCAGCAAGCATGGCGACGCATTCAGGCTCTGCCCGGCGTGAAGTCGGTCGGCGCGATCGACAACCTTCCGTTGAGCGGCATGCACGGAGGCGGTCCATTTACCATCGAAGGTCATCCGACCACATCAGACGCGGATGCTCCCGTCGCGTATCGCTGCGTCGTGAGCTCGCATTATTTCCAGACGATGGGCATCCCGCTGCTTCAGGGTCGAGAATTCACGGAGCGCGATCAGGACGGCACTCCTACTGCGCTCATTATCAACGAGACCGCAGCTCGCCGTTACTGGCGCGCTCAAAATCCTGTCGGCAGCCGCCTTAGTTTCACTACTGGCCGCACGCAACCGACTTGGCTTGAGATCGTTGGGGTCGTCAAGGATGTTTTGCATGACGGCCTGGAGATACCGGCCAAACCCACAATTTATGTGCCGTTTCTTCAATGGCCTTCGGCGTTGATGGTCACTGTGGCACGCACCGATGTTGATCCGGCTAGCCTGAGTGCGACGGTCCGTAGAGCGATCGCAGCGGTGGATAAGGATCAGCCGGTCCTGATGACGCGCACGATGGCGGACATTTACTCAGACTCTGTCGCCCAGCGACGATTTAACACGGCCCTCATTGTTGCCTTTGCGGCGCTTGCCCTGCTCCTGGCTATGGTCGGCGTCTACGGTTTAATGGCTTTCGCGGTGGCGCAACGTACCCACGAGATGGGCGTGCGTATCGCGTTGGGTGCGCAACGGGGGGACGTACTGAAGCTTGTGCTTGGCCGAGGGCTCCGGCTTGCGCTTCTGGGCATCGTATTTGGGCTGGCGGCGGCTTTCTTCTTAACTCGTTTCCTTTCTAAGCTGCTGTTCAATGTTGCGCAGACTGACCCCGCGACCTTCATTGTCGTTTCCCTGTGTTTGGGGGGGATCGCATTGTTCGCGTCCTATATCCCCGCGCGACGGGCGGGGCGCGTCGACCCGATGGTCGCCTTGCGTTGCGAATAGGCCCGCCTCAGCCGCCGTTGTTCTGAGGCATCTTGAACGCCAGTTTGCAGCAAGGAACGATAGGGATCGACAGCGAAACGCGAGATCTGGGAGAGTACGTGGCCTCGATCGCCAGAATCTTGGAGGCGTAAGCGAACTATGTCATTGCTACGAAGCCTAACAGACGGACTCCGATCGCTGTTCCGTAAGGAACAGGTCAGCCAGGAGCTGGACGAGGAACTAAACGACTTCCTCGAGATGGCCGCCGAAGAAAAGATGAAGCAGGGGATGAGCCGCAAGGATGCGCTTCGCGCCGTGCGCTTGGAGCAGGGGAGTCTCGAGGTTACAAGGGAAGTCGTCCGCTCCGCTGGCTGGGAATGTTTTGTCGAGACCTGCTGGCAAGATTTGCGCTTCGCTGCTCGCATGCTGCGCAAGAACCCTGGCTTCACTGCTGTGGCGCTTCTCACGTTGACGCTGGGGCTCGGGGTCAACTGCGCCATCTTCACGGTAGTAAACGCCGTGCTGTTGCAACCGCTGCCGTACCCTGATTCCGAGCGCCTAGTGCTTGTTCAACGCCAGTTTCCTGATGGGATGTATCCAGCCACAAGCTCCACTAAATTTCTGTTCTGGCGCGAGCATACGCGCGGCTTCGAAGCAATGGCCGGATACGCGTTTGCTTCCTCTGGCGTCAATCTCACAGGCACAGGACAGCCAGAGCGGCTTCATTCCCTGCGTGTCAGTGCGGATTTTTTCAGCACGCTCGGAGTCCAGCTTCTCTTGGGCCGTGGTTTTACGGAAGACGAAGATCGCCCCGGCGGACCCAACACCGTTGTGCTTAGCCAGAATCTTTGGCACAGAGACTTTCGTGGAGATTCTGGGATTATTGGCCGCACCATCAGACTTGGCGGCCAGTTGTGCATCGTTGTCGGAGTGGCTCCGGCGAACTTCGCATTTACGCCCGCCGCAGATTTATGGACGCCGCTTCGGGCCCAGCCTGATCCCCGCGATCAAACGAATGTATACCGTGTTCTCGGTCGCCTCCGTCCAGATGTGAACTACGCCCGCGCGGCCCAATACGTTCGTGCAGCCGGTGAAGAGTTCCGCCAGCAACATGCAGATCTAATGAATGACAAAGAAACCGTTTCCGTCAGGGGCTACCAAGATGCCGTTGTCGGAGATGTGCGTCCAGCCTTGTTGATCCTGTTTTGCGCCGTGGGATTTGTTCTGTTGATCGCTTGCGCGAATCTCGGAAACCTACTGCTTGGCCGCTCTACTGTCCGCCGCAAAGAGATGGCTGTCCGATTGGCCCTGGGTGCCAACCGCCTCCGTTTGACTCGCCAACTTTTGCTGGAAAGTACGCTGCTCGGCATCACCGGCGGTGGCATGGGGTTGGCCGCAGCTGCAGGAGCTTTACCGTTGCTCTTGAGATTGACTCCGGACAGCTTGCCTCGTCTTGGCGAAGTGCGCCTAGATTGGCACGTATGGACATTCGCGTTCGTCGCGGCTCTTATTACCGGCATTGTTTTTGGACTGGCGCCGGCACTGCAAGGTGCCAAGGCCGGGCTTCGTGACGCGTTGCATGAGAGCATCCGAGGCGCCAGCGCGAGCCGCGGAGCTACGCGATTGCAGCGGCTCCTCGTCGTCGGCGAAGTTGGGCTCTCGGTCGTTTTGCTTGTCGGAGCTGGACTGTTGATGCAGACTTTTTGGCGGTTGCAGCATGAGAGCCCCGGATTCGATCCCCGGCACGTGCTCACCGCGCAGATGACTTTGGATAACCAGCGATACGACAAGACCGCAGCCGTCGCCCAACTGCAAGATCAGGCTTTGACGCGTCTGGAATCGCTACCAGGAGTGGAAGTAGCGGCAGCGGTCTCGAATTTGCCCTTTGATTTCGGTCCGGACATGAATTTTGCGATTGAAGAAAACCCGTCGGGCGGCGATCCGAGCGGAAGCACAGAATGGCGCGCCATCTCGCCGCACTATTTGCAGGCCATGCAAATCCCATTGCTGCAGGGGCGAAACCTCACGGACAGAGACAACGCGTCGGGAGCACCGGTAGCGCTGATCAATCAAGCTCTGGCCGCGCGTTTTTTCCCCGGTCAAAACCCGCTCGGGCAACACGTCATCATTGGTGCCGGTGCTGAAGCTGTGGGGCTTGCTGATCGCACGCGCGAAATCGTCGGCATCGTGGGTAACACAAAGGAGTTTGGTCTCACTCGGCCCGCGCCCGAGACCCTCTTCGTTCCTGCGGCTCAAGTGCAGGATGGCATGACCGCTATCGACAATCGGTTGATACCTCTGGTCTGGGTCGTACGCACGACCGGCGAGCCGCGTTCGCTCTCTAGGGCTGTGCAGCGAGAACTGCTGGCCGTCACGAGCCAAGAGGCACCGGACAATTTCCGAACGATGGAAGATTTGTTGAGTGCTTCAATCGCGCAACAGCGCTTCAATATGTTGCTACTGGCCATGTTTGCTGGTCTCGCCGTTGTATTAGGAGCAGTTGGGCTCTATGGGGTGCTCGCCTATCTCGTCGCGCAGCGCACGAACGAAATCGGGATTCGAATGGCTTTGGGCGCAAGCCGTCGCGAGGTTCTACGTCTTGTTGTCAGGAACGGAATGCAGATGACCGTTGCAGGTCTTGGCCTCGGAATCGTTGCTGCGCTCGGCCTTACTAGGTTTCTTGGAGGGTTGCTATTTGGCGTCAAGCCAACCGATGCGTTGACATTCGGATCGGTCGCGATTCTGCTCTCCGGGGTTGCCCTGCTGGCGTGTTATATCCCAGCCCGCCGCGCCACGCGCGTCGATCCCATCGTGGCATTGCGTTACGAGTAAGGGCCATGTCACTGCTGCAAAGCCTATCAGACCCGCTACAGCCCTTTGTGTCCATATCTAGACGCATTATCAAAGACCCGGTGCTTTTCCTTCACTCCTCGTTTTTGGCCCTGTGCGGCTTCCTGACTTGCGTGTTGTGGGTGCCCTTCGCACGGTTTCTCTTGCCACAGAATTCCGCCAACCCACCGGAAAAACCGTTGGCTACCAGAATCCCGTCGCAGCCCGGTGAATCGTGCGTTGGACTCGACCCAATCGTTCCCTTTCGACCTCCTTTTTCTCGGGCACGGCTTCGGGATAATTCCTGCGCCCGGCAGGGCAGAAAAGGGAGAACAAAAATGTATCTATATGTTAAGTGGAATCGCTTCGGGCCGAGGTTTGCCCGCCGACGTTTCCGACATTAGAGCATGGTTGGTATTGCGCGGCCACTCCCGTAGATGATGTGCAGCCGCCCAACGCTGCCAACTGCTGTTCACAGGAAACAAGTTTCGATACACGTAAGCGAAGACTATTGATCCGGCACACGTCTCTGTCCGCGTCGCACTCCTTTGACCGATTTACCCCGCATTCTGGCTTGACAACCGTCACAGCGGAGTGTACACATTGCACAATTTCAGCAAAGTTCTAGTCCGACCTTGATCACTCTGCGAGAAGGGGGATAACATGCTCAGAAAAATCAGCGTGGCCCACTTTGCTTCGGTATTTCTTCCCTTGCGATCCTCGCGGCATTGGCACGTCTTTTTGATTCTGGTCTTGACCCTGATTGGGTGCCTTGTTGGCAATGGACGAGCCATGGGGCAATCAACAACGTCCGTCCGCGGCACGGTCACGGATCCGTCCGCGAATGCGGTGGTCGGAGCGATCGTTGTGCTCGCGAATGCCGAATCCAAGACAGAACGGAAAGTGACAACCGGGGATCAGGGAGAATACCAGTTCCTTCTTATTCCGCCCGGAACCTACACCCTTTCGGTAACCGCTCCCGGCTTTCGCGGTTACGAACAGAAAGAACTGGCGCTGCTGGTGAATACGCCTGCCACAGCCAACGTCCAGCTAAAGATTGGCGCGACGACGGAAGTTGTAACGGTGACATCGGAGGCTCCAGCCTTGGACCTGGTGGACGCTTCGATCGGTAACTCCTTTGACGAAAGACAAGTGCGCCAGATCCCGCTGGAGGGCCGAAACGTTCCCGATTTGCTGAGTTTGCAAGCCGGGGTGACATACACGGGCAACCGCATCGGCGACAAGGACCAAGACACGCGCAACGGTGCGGTGAACGGGGCGAGGAGCGATCAGAGTAACGTCACGCTTGATGGCGTGGACGTCAACGATCAATCCAACGGCTATGCGTTCACCTCGGTGCTGCCGGTGACCCAGGATTCTGTTCAGGAATTCCGGGTAACCACCACAAATTACGGCGCCGACCAAGGCCAGGGCTCGGGAGCCCAAGTAGCACTTGTGACCAAGAGTGGCACGAATGCTTTCCACGGCTCGGCCTATGAATATCTCCGCAATACCATCACCAGCGCCAATGACTACCTCGTGAAGCAGTCGGAGCTGAATATCGGCGCTCCGAATAAGCCTCTGCAGTTAATCCGTAATATTTTTGGGGCGACCATTGGCGGGCCCCTGCGCAAGGACCGGCTTTTTTTCTTCACCAACTATGAGGGGACCCGCGAGCGCGAGCAGCAGCGCGCCGAGCGCGTCATTCCGACGCCCTCGCTATGCCAGGGGATCTTCCAATATGTAAATGTGAACGGTGGGATCACCACGTTCACGCCCACGGACCTCTTGAACCTCGATCCTCGTCATATCGGGATTGATCCCGCGATGCTCAACCTAACCAGTCGCACGGGCTATCTCGATCAGACCTTCTGCGCGGGCCGCACGGTCACCAATGACCCTTCCGCGGGTGATGGCTTGAACTACGCGGGCTTCGTGTTCCGTGCGCCCACCAGCTTGGATAACGATGTGTTTATCGCGCGTATGGATTACCGCCTGACCGGCGACGGCCGGCACACGCTGTTCTGGCGCGGTGCCTTACAAGACCTGCGCAACCCAGGAGCACCCTTTTTGCCCGGCGATGCACCGCAGCAAACCACCATCGATCACAGCAAAGGCTTCGTGCTCGGCTACACCGCGGTTCTCAGTTCTAGTCTCGCGAATTCTTTCCATTGGGGATTTACGCGGCAGAGCTTTGGCATTGTCGGCAATACGAACCAGCAATGGAACACGTTTCTAGGATTGGATCAGGGCATCACCTACAGCCACAATTTCCAGGTGCCGCTGCACAACCTGACGGATGATTTATCGTGGACCAAGAAAACGCATACCTTCCAGTTCGGCACCGCCATTGGAATCGCGCGGGATCCCCGGACAAGTTATCTGCACTCCAACACGCTGGGGCTGGGAACCACGAACTGGACCTCCCCGATAGGCTTCGCTGGAACCACGAGCACGTTGGATCCCACCAACGCCACCGCGCACCCGCTGATCAACGCTCCGGAGCCAGTGAACGCAACGCAGTACGACCGACCGCTGTTGGCCTTGTACGGCATGATCTCGGACGTAGTCGCCAACTACAACCTGGATCGCAACGGCAACGTGCTGCCGCAGGGCTCGCCGGTCAAGCGAAACTATGGGCTCAACTGGTATGAGTTTTATGGACAGGATACCTGGCGGATCAAACCCAACCTCACCCTCACCTACGGCCTGCGCTGGTCCTTCTTCCCTGCTCCTTGGGAGACCAATGGATTGCAGACCACTACGACCGTCGGACAAGGAACGCAGTTCGCGGAGAACGTAGCGAACATGAAGAAAGGCATCGGGTATGGGGCCGAGGGGCCGATTGCGTTCTCGCTTGGCGGCCCCGCGAATAACGGCCCGGGTTTCTATCCCTTGGAAAGAACGGATTGGTCGCCGCGTGTGTCGATAGCGTACTCGCCGCGCTTTGGTAGCGGCCCTCTTCGAGCGATTTTTGGCGACAACGACAAGACCGTTATCCGCGCCGGCTTCAGTCGAGTGTACGACCGGGCGGGATTCGCCCTTCTAAACAGCTTCGACCAAATTGGTGCCGCCGGTTTGTCTACGACCATTCAGAATACGTGCTGCACGGTTGGTGTCACGAGTGCTGAGGACCTGCCGCGCATCACCGGCATCAACACAATCCCTACAGTCAATCTGAATGGCGCCCAATTCCTGCTGCCGCCGCCCCCGCCAGGCTTCCCACAGATACCCACTGTTAGTGCCCAGGCCAATTTGTGGGGGATCGACAACACGCTGAAGACCCCGCATGCCTATGCCGTTGATTTTTCCGTCGGACGTGAGCTGCCCAAGCGATTCTCGCTGCAGGTTTCTTACGTTGGCCGCTTCGGCCGCGATCTGCTCACGCAGCGCGATTTGACGCAACCTCTGGATATCGTGGACCCGAAGACGGGAATTGACTACTACACGGCTGCATCCGCCTTGTCCAAGCTGGCGAGGTCTTTTGCGTTGGCCAGCAACAATGGAGCGCCTACCAACTTTTACCAGGCTGTCATCACGCCCGCCCAGATTGGCACCGTTACAGCCGCGATGCTTGGCCCTACGGCCCAATACTGGGTGGACATGTTGCCGCAGCTCCGGCCGGGCGCCACTCAGTATCGGGACCTCCTTGGAACTGGATTCGTCCCCACCGCGACAAATCCCACAGATGGCCTAATCCAGGAAGTTTTTAACCTCTATTACAACCCCGCGCTCTCGGTTATCGGGGACGAGATCGTTGGGCTGGCGGACGTCGATCTGTATGGCGGCCTGGGTGATAACAGTGGATCAGGCCAGCCCTATTTCTTCAACGGCCCGCCAGGCTTGCTGGGCAATGGTTCCGGTCAATTCTTGAACAACCAGGCCATTTCCATGTACGGCTGGAGTTCCATTGGCAGTTCAAGCTATCACGCGCTCCAAGCCAGCCTGAGGAAGCAGTTCAGCCACGGAGTGCAGTTTGACTTCAACTACACGTTTTCGAAGTCCCTCGACATCACCTCTGCCGCGTCGCGCGTGGGATTTTCCGTCTATGGCTACCAGAACATCGGTCTCGTCGGAAGCCGCCTGGCAAACGCCTTTTCGCCGAACCTGGCGCGCGCGCCTTCTGATTTTGACCTCGCGCATCAGATCAACCTCAACTGGATTGCCGACCTGCCGGTTGGCAAAGGTCGAGCTTTGGCTCGCAATGCCAACGGATTTGTCGACGCCATTGTCGGAGGATGGCAGCTGTCCGGACTGGCCCGCTGGACCAGCGGATTCCCCTTCAGCGTGGATGGTGGCCAGCGCTGGCCCACAGACTGGTTCCTCACCGCCATCACGCAGATGACTTCCAAGCCGCAGACGGGCACCTTTAAGCAAAACGGAAGTGTAAACATTTTCGCCAATCCGGCCGCGGCGCAGGCGGACTTCACGTTGCCTCTCCCAGGACAGGTGGGCTCCCGCAACATACTGCGTGGCGATGGCTACGCCAGCTGGGACATGAGCTTGATGAAGCGCTGGAAAATGCCCTACCGCGATACGCACAGCCTGCAATTTCGGTGGGAAGTGTTTAACGTGCCGAACCTCACACGCTTCAACGCCCAGGGAGTAGGCGCTTCCTTGCTCACTTCGCTTACGCAGTCGCCGAACAACTTCGGTGCCTACACCAGTCTGCTGACCCAGCCGCGCGTTATGCAATTCGCGTTGCGCTACGAATTCTAATCGCGCACACCCACTCCCGGATTGTCGGCAACCCTTAGTTAGTGCGACCTCGAACCCTCGGTGGCCCGCTTACCCGCAAAGTGAGCTAACTCCCGGACTGTCGGCAATCCAGAAGTAATGTTGCTGCCGGGTTCATTCATTGGAATAACTTCCGCATCACCCGTGACGCGACCAGAATCCGGACCACCCCCTCCTCAGTCGTGAGCGCTATCGCCTGTTAACGTCAGGAGCGCATTGTTAAGGCCCGCGATAGCGCAATGCTGGCGACATAACAGGCTAAAGAAATACTGATGCCTGTGAGAGGCACACTGAAAAAATAGACCTTGGAGAGCACAACAAAACCACCAAGCATTGCCAGCCCGACAACGGGCAGGAACGGTGACTGAAAGAGGAGTTGGCCGTGAGCCAATGCGAGAAAACCGAAAACCAAGCCGAACAAAATAAGTCCCATGCTGTGACTGGCATTGAAGCCTACCCAACACCGCCACATTGTAGTTTCTTTCGTAATGACAGGTGCAATCTGGCTCATGCTGATTTGCAGTGCGGGGTCACGCGGCGTGAGGTTTGGCCCCCAGAACGTGTAGACAAGGTGGACGACTCCGAGCGTAAAGATAATGCTCGCACTAAGAACCATGAGAATTTTTGCGGCCAAGATGCTCTCCCTATTCTGTGGGCCTAACGCTCGTGCTCCACATTCTATGCCGCATCGTTCTTTTGACGAACTACGAACCCGGCACGCGCCCTGAAGGCTCTGCGTTCATCGTTTTGACGGATAGTTGTCGATAAATCGGGATATCACTCACTAACCCCGGAATCGAGGCATCACTGGGTGGTTAGTCGGCAACTCTTACCTTACCGGATTACGGAAGGTTTGCCCGTGACTCGCCCAAAATCAGCGGCAGCACTGCGGAATTGCCATTCCCGCGATGGGGCGCCAGATTCGGGTGCTCCCAGAACAGATCTTATAGGGCCTCGTAACCCTCGTCTTCACAAAGTGCGATAACAAGATCCCGGCGAGCCTTCGTTCGTCGGACGAGCACGGCCTGGTCCGAACGGCGTCGACTGGCTTGTGCTAACGGTGTGGGTAGTCTATATCGACTACGAAGGATGGCTACTGCGTGGAAGCAGCTAAGGAGGTTATGCGTGCGCCGCGAGCGTGGCGGGCAGGGTGAAGTGAAAAGTTGCGCCTCGTCCGGAGGTAATTTCGAAGAGAACCCTACTCCCGGATTGTCGGCCACACGGAAGTTAAACTCTTGCGGTTCTGTTTTAGCGTGTGATAGCGTCCTGCGGCATTTTAGTTGGAAATCATGGCCCAACAAGAAACCGAACATTGAGGATACGGGGGGAGAGTGTGAGTGTAGGGAGGTGGCGAGGGGTGGCGGCAAGTGGCGGCGCATCCGATAGAAGACAAACGATTAATCCAACGAACATCCTCATCCGGGCCGAGAATCCAAGATGTGGTCGATCTGCCGAAGATGGTTCAAGTCGTGTGCCGCTTCCAAGCGGACGAACTCCTCGACCGTTTGCCGTCCGCGTACCTCGTGGACCCCGTAGCACTCCACCCACCGTGCGCGCGGGACGGACTCCAACAGTCGCAGGTTGCTCTCGCGCAGCGCTCGAAAGACCCCCACCGAAAGGCTCGCCTCTTGCTGCGCGTAACCCAAGCGCTCCGCCCATACGGCCTGATCCCACCACGTCAAGGCCACGCCCGGATTCGCCAGCATGTTTCGCAATCGCCACCCCATCGCCAGCTCCGCGTCCGCCAAGTGCGCTACGATCTCGGCGATTGACCACTTTTCAGGTGCAGGACGCCGGATCAACTCCTCGGGCGCGACATCGCGCAGTCGACGCTCGAGCTGGGATGGGGTGGCTTGTTGGACACCGATGGGCTCCTCATCGCCAAGATAGCTCAGGACTCGGTTTCGGTATGCTTCGAACGTCTCTGCCATTGGTCCTCTCGGTTAGACTGTGTATGCCGCCGAAGAAATAGTCGGCCCGAACCCGGTAAAGAAAACGGGGCCGAAAGAAAGGTAAAACAAAATGTCCTATCTCAGTAGTGTCCCAACGTTATGTGAATAGAATCAAGTGGTTATCGGAAATGGGTTGAATTTGATCGCTGTTCGTTTGTGCAAGTAGTTGATCCAGCGGGATTTTCTCGAACATGGTTAGGCTGAGGATCTGTAGAATTTCATACAGGCTGGCCGGCAGATTCAGTCGCTTCTTGAAGACTCTTTCATTCTCTACTTCATGCCGGTTTACCCCAGCGCACCCATGATCTACTCGTAATGCAAGGCCACGATCGGATCGACCCGCGTGGCTCGGCGCGCGGGGATGTAACAGGCTGCCAGCGCGACAAATGCCAAGACAAAGGTCACGGCTGCGAACGTGAGCGGGTCAAATGGGCTCACGCCGAAAAGCAAACTGCGCATCAGCCGACTCACCAAAAGTGCTGCGGCGACTCCAATGCCTACGCCTGTCGCCGTCCATTTTGCTCCGCGCCCCAAGACGAGACCAAGAATGTTTCGAGAATCTGCGCCAAGCGCCACGCGGATTCCGATTTCGTGATTCTGCTGCGTCACGAGATAAGCCATCACGCCGTAGATTCCTACACACGCAAGGGTCATTGCCAGGGCAGCGAGTGCACCGAGAAGGATTGCCTGAACCCGTCTCTGCGCTACTTCCCGGTCGAGAACGTCATTCATGGTGCCAACTTGAGAAACCGGCTGGTCGGTGTCGACGGACCACACGGCCTCGCGCACGGCGCTGGCAATACTTAGGGGATCTCCTCTTGTATGAACAACGAGTACGCTGGGCACCATGTAGTTCCCCTGGGCCTGCCAATACGGAAAATACATCTCTTCTTTTGGAGGCTCGTCGAGACCCATCTCCTTCACATCGGCTACAATGCCGACGATCTGGAACAGGCGGAAGGTCCCGCCGACAAGGTTCAATCGGAAGAGCTTGCCGAGGCCCTGTTCATTCGGCCAAAATTTGCGCGCCATCGCATCATTCACGATCGCTACCGACGGAGCATCCGGCCCATCGTGGTCATCGAAAAGCCTGCCGCGCAGCAGCGGAATCCGCATGGTCTCGAAATAGCCAGGGGAAACCACGCGATCGAGGGCTGCGTACTGGAGGTCAGGCCGCACGACGCTCTCTGGCTGAAAACCAGCCAAGCCCAGAAAGCCACCCATGCCACTTTTCCAACTAAAAGGCAGAACACTGGTAAAGCCCGCGCTGGTTACCCTCGGCAGTGCCCTGACGCGTTGCAAAACTGCTTGGAAGAAGTCGGTCCGTCGAGCGAAATCGGGATACTTGCTATCGGGCACATCAATTTGAGCGGTCAGCACTTCGTCGGACCGAAACCCAGGGTTCGCTTCACGTAAATTCGCAAAGCTTTTGAGTAGCAAACCGGACGCCACAAGCAATACGACGGAAAGGGCGATTTCCCCAATTACCAGTAAATTACTCAAGCTCTTGCTGCGCGGGCTGGTACCTCCTCTTCCGCCCTCTTTCAACGAATCGGTGAGGTCGGTCTTGGAAATCCGAAGGGCGGGCGTTAATCCAAATAGAAAGGTGCTGGCGAAAGAAACGAAAATCGCAAATCCAAGCACAGAGAAATTGAGAGTAAGAGAGATGGTGCGAGACAAATCCTCGGGTATCAAAGTCTTAAGAAAGGTGAAATTGGCTTTCGTCAGCAGGAGCCCGAGAACGCCGCCGGCGGTCGCAAGGACAATGCTCTCGGTCAAGAGTTGCCGCACGATGCGCCCTCGCCCCGCACCGAGGGCACTGCGAAGCGCGATCTCCCGTTGTCTCGCTGTGGCGCGCGAAAGCAAAAGGTTCGCGACATTCGAGCAGGCGATCAACAAAATAAATGCGACGGCGACCAGGAGTACAATGAGTCCTCCGCGCACGTCCTGGGTGTAGACCTCCTGCAGTGGCACGGCAACGAAGCTGTCTACAAATCGCATGATGTCGATGTGCTGCTGCCTGAGATTTTGTGACAGCACGCGCAGTTCCGCGTTGGCTTGAGAGACGCTCACCCCGGGTTGCAAGACTCCGACAACCGTGAGGAAATGCGCCCCGCGATCAGCGAGTTGCTGCGGGGTGAAAGCTGTGGGTACCCAAAGGTCCGCGTCCTTGTTTGGAAACGAAAACCAGGGAGGCATAACGCCAACGACCGAATATTTCTCGCCGTTGAGAAGGATAGCTTCGCCGAGCACATTCCGGTCGGCTCCAAACCTGGTCAACCACAGCCGGTGACTGAGCAGCACGACATGTTCAGAACCTGCGGTGTCCTCTTCGGGCAAAAACAGCCGACCCACAATCGGCTGGACCCCTAAAATGGAAAACAAATTGTGAGTCACGCCTTCGGCTGAGAGCCGTTCCGGCGTAGCTCCGTTTCCGGTCAGGTTGTAAAAGCGGTCCGCATCGATCGCGGCGACGTCTTCAAAGATGGCCGTTTCGCCCTTACAGTCGGCGAAATTTGCCGGCGTGAACTGTCTGCGATGGAACCCCGTGCTCGTTCTGTCCTCGTAAAGGGACACAAGGCGGCTTGCGTTGTGATACGGAAGACGCCGAAGCAGCACAGCATCGACTACGCTGAAAATGCTCGCGGTCGCACCAATACCTAGTGTCAGTGTAAGTACCGCAACGGCTGCGAACGCGGGTGACTTGCGGAGCGTGCGCAGGGCGAAGCGCAAATCTCGCCACAATGTCTCCACGAAGGATTCCCAGCCGGCAGAACGGACGGCTTCCTTCGTAACTTCGAGATTCCCACGCTCCAAACGCACGGCACGAAGCGCATCCTGGCGGTTCATCCCCTGTTTCATATTTTCCTCGGCCGCCATGTCCAGGAAGCCGTTTAGTTCTTCGTCCAGCTCGCGGCCGACCCGCTCCTTGCGGAACAGCGACCGAAGTCCGCTCGCTATATTTCGTAGCAAAGACATGACCGTTTACGACGCCTCCAAGATTCTCGCGATCGCCGCCACTTGCCTGCCCCATTCTCGCGTTTCGCTGTTGAGCCTTTTGCGTCCTTGATCGGTCAGCACGTAATACTTCGCACGCCTGTTGTTTTCGCTAGACTTCCATTCACCCTTGATTAGCCCATCCCGCTGTAATCGCTGAATCGCCATAAATAACGAACCCGCATTGGGACGGAAAACGCCCTTGCTCATCTGTTCGAGCCGGACGGCAATCCCATATCCGTGCATGGGTTCGAGCGCCAGCGTTTTAAGAATGAGCATGTCCAGAGTGCCTTGGACGAGATCACTCGGCTTATCAGCCATAAAAGCTCTTCCTCCTGCCAACCAAGAGGAGAATATACCTCTCATCCTGTTTGTCAAGAGGAGCGCCACGACGGTCTTAACCTTGAGAGACAACCGTAAGGGCGGCGGCCACTCCCGGAACGAAGGCCTGCGACGCCGTAGGCGGCGCGCTTAGGCCGCAGTGGAGGGAGCGGCCAACGCTCAGTAACCGTTACGTGAAAGATGACGCGTGACCAGTTATTTCTGTCGGCGGACGGGGGCGCATGGCACCTTGGAATCGAACTCTTAGGCCGTGTTCCTCTCACTCATATCGTAATGCGATCATGGGATCGACGCGGCTGGCTCGCCAGGCTGGAACAACGCTAGCCAACGTCGCCACGGTGGCCAGAACCAAAACCACGCTCTCGATGGTCGGTCCGTCCACAGGCGCTACGCCATAGAGCAGGCCGGCCATCAGGCGTCCCGCCGCTAGAAAAGCGGCGAGGCCGCAGCCGATGCCAATCGCGACCGGCGTCATTGCTTGGCGCAAGATCATCGTCAGAATGTTAGCCCCGTGGGCTCCGAGCGCCATGCGGATCCCCATCTCATTCGTGCGCAAGGCAACCGAATACGAAATGACGCCATAGATGCCGAGCGTAGCCAGCAGTAGAGCTGTCGCGGCGAACATCAAAACAAGATCCATCTGAAAGCGCCGCTGCGCCAACGATTCATCGAGAACTTCCTCCATGGTTTCGAATCGGGGAACTGGCAGCTCAGCATCAATGCGGTGAATTACGCTTTGAATGGAAGACGATAACGCGAGAGGTTCAACGGCAGTTTTCACCGCCAACGACGGCCCACCCCACGTGCGACGCTGCCAATATGGCACATAAACCGTTAGCCCGGGCGCGCGGTCGAGACTCGCGCCTCGCACGTCACCGACAACACCCAATACTTCAATGAACGGACCATCCGTATCGCCGATCTTGAAGCGTTTGCCGAGCGGATTCTGCCCTGGCCACAGCCGGTCGGCTGTGAGGGCGGAGACGACAGCCAATTTGCGCTCTCCGTCGGCTTCCGCGAAGATTCGACCTTGCCGTAGAGGAATGCCCATGGCCCGGAAATAGTCCGCGTTCACGCCTCGAGTATCGGCCAAAGGGCGTTCCATGAGGGGCACGACTGTGCCTTCGAGTGATAACAGATTGTTTGCCCCTTCGCCGCCTAGTGGGAGCATATTGGAGATACCTGCTGAGACCACGCCGGGAAGAACTCGAACCGAATCGAGCAACGACCGTGTGAACCGCACGCGGTCAGGCTCATCGGGGTAGCGTGTGTTGGGCAGATTGAGATTGACCGTAAGCACCCGCGTTACAGCAAATCCTTTGTCCACCTTGAACAGATTCAAGAAGCTATGCATGAGCAACCCGCCTGCGAGCAGGCAGAGTGTGCTAAGGCCGACTTCCACAGCAATGAGGACTGCGCGCAGCCTTCCCGTAGCGCGCACCTCAGTGCTACGCGTTCCGGACTTCATGACCGCGAGCGGTTCGCTGCGAGCAAAGCGCCAGGCGGGGAGCAGTCCGCAGAGGAGCCCCGCAAGGCTCGTAATAGTGATCGCGAACAGAAGAACTCGGAGATCGAGATGAATCTCATCCAGTCGAGGCAAGTCAACCGGCGCACGCGCCAAGATCACGCGCAGCCCGACATAGGCAAGCAGTACTCCCAGAGCGCCGCCAATTGCCGCGATCAAAAGGCTTTCTGTCAGCATCTGTTGCACGAGCCGCCGAACCCCGGCACCCATCGCGGAGCGGATGGCGAATTCCCGTTTTCTGGATGTGGTTCTGCCGAGCAGCAGGTTCGCTATGTTGGTGCAACCAATGAGCAGTACGGTCCCGGCGGCGAACAGCATCAGTTCCAGACCGAGGCGCGAACGGCTGGTGATCTGGTCCCAAAGTGGCACCAGAGCCGCGAGCAGTTCAATTTTCTCCGGTGCCCGAGCCGCCAGACTCGCTTGGACAGCATTCAGCTCCGCCAGCGCCCGGCCTGACGACACGCCCGTTCTTAGCCGTGCTATGCAGATATAGTTGAAATCGCCCAACGACTCCAGTTCGTCCGGTTTCGCCGCAAAGGGCTTCCACACATCGGGTTGCTCCGAGGCTATGTTCATCGCGTAGAGCTGGCTCAGTTTGGGAAAATGGAACAGCGGTGAAAGCACGCCGACAATCTCATAGGGATGTCCGTCGAGCAGAATCTTGCGCCCCAAGACTTTCGGGTCGGAGGCAAATCGACGTCTCCAAAGCCTGTTGCTCAGAACCACCACATTGTCGCGTCCTGACTGGTCCTCCTCCTCCAGAAAGGTACGACCCAATTGGGTTCGCGCTCCGAGCATCGGGAATAAGTCCGGCGAAACGCGTGCAGCCTCAAGGCGCTCCGGTTCTCCTGCTCCCGTCAGGTCCAGTCGCATCCCCCCTATTAGGGCCATACGCTCGAAGCCATGCACGTCCTTGCGCCATTCGAGAAAGTGCATCGCATTCACGGGCAGTCTCGGTGCGAGATGGCTGAATTTGGGAACAACCTCGTGAATATCAACCAGGCGGTCTTCGTCGCCGTAGCCCAGAGGACGTATGAGAACTCCATCGACGATGCTGAAGATCGCCGTGTTTGCCCCAATACCCAGCGTCAGCGTGACGACAGCGATGGCACTGAATACAGGATTGCGCCGCATAGCACGAAAGGCGTAGCGGAGATCGCTGCTCAGGTTCATGGAAGGCTCCTGACAGGCTCTTTCAATATAGAATACGTTTAAGAGGGGGTTGGTGTTCCGGGGAGAGCCGTCTTATTCGCACGTAGATGATGGGCGGTTTGTTCGGCACCACGGGAGACTGTCGTGGTTCTCCTCTTGACAATCAGTAGGAGAGGTATATTCTTCCTCCTGATCCTCAGGAGGAATGCGTCCATGGCGGACAAGTCGAGTGATCTCGTTCAAGGCACTCTGGACATGCTCATTCTGAAGACCCTAGCGCTCGAACCCATGCACGGATATGGGATCGCCGTCCGCCTCGAGCAGATGAGCAAGGGCGTTTTCCGCCTCAATGCAGGTTCGCTGTTTGTCGCCTTTCAGCGGCTGCAACGAGCGGGGCTCGTCAGAAGCGAATGGAAAGCCACCGAGAATAGCAGGCGCGCAAAGTATTACGCCCTAACCGAGCAGGGACGAAAGAGGCTCAACAGCGAAACACGAGAATGGGGAAGGCAAGTGGCGGCGATCGCCAGGATCTTGGAGGCGTAAGCGAACTATGTCATTGCTACGAAGCCTAACAGACGGGCTCCGATCGCTGTTCCGGAACGAACGGGTCAGCCAGGAGCTGGACGAGGAACTAAACGGCTTCCTGGAGATGGCCGCCGAAGAAAAGATGAAGCAGGGGATGAGCCGCAAGGACGCGCTTCGCGCCGTGCGCTTGGAGCGGGGGACTCTCGAAGTTACGAAGGAAGTCGTCCGCTCCGCTGGCTGGGAATCTTTTGTCGAGACGTGTTGGCAAGACTTGCGCTTCGCCGCGCGTACGTTGCGCAAATCGGCAGTATTCACCACCGTCGCTATTGTTACCCTCGCCCTCGGCATTGGCGCCTCAACTTCTATCTTCTCGGTTGTAGACGCGGTGCTGCTCCGTCCTCTTCCCTACCGGAATCCCCAACAAATCGTTCGCGTCTGGGAACAGGCTGCTGACGGCCACCGTATGAACTTGGCAGACCCAAATTTCGACGATTTTCTGGCACAGAACGACACGTTTGCGAGCCTGGCGGAGTACGGGTATTGGCTGGCGTCCCTTTCCGGTGGCAGCGAGCCTGTACGTGTCAACATTGCCGCAGTTTCCAGTGACTTCTTTAAGGCCCTCGGTGCCGAGCCTTTTCGCGGCCGCGCATTTGCGCCGGACGAGCGGCGCGCACACGGCGCGCCGGCGGTCATCGTCAGCTATGGCTACTGGCAGCGATATCTCGGCGGCACAACCGATCTCTCCCAATTCCGTTTGGCTATGGAAGGAGGAGTCTATCCAGTCGTTGGAGTGATGCCGGCGGGATTTGATTTTCCGCCCGGCGTAGTTGCATGGGCCCCGCGTGAACAACTCTACCCCGAGGGTCCCAGCCGCACAGCGCACAATTTTCGAGGTATCGGGCGCCTTCGCAATGGAATTACCGTCGCGCAAGCGCGCGCGAATCTCAGCGCGATTGCTCACCGCATAAGGGATCAATACGGAAAAGAGGTTGATCTTAACGACGCCGCAGTAGTACCTCTCGCGGATGCAATGGTCGGAGACGTGCGCACCGCTCTCCTGACCCTTTCAGGAGCCGTCGGCTTGTTGCTCCTCGTCGCATGCGCCAACGTTGCGGGCTTACTTCTGGCGCGCACGTCCACGCGCCGTAAAGAATTGGCCGTCCGCGCGGCGCTCGGGGCGGGCCGCGGCCGTCTCATTCAGCAGCTATTCGCTGAGTCTTTTGCGCTTTCGTCCGCTGGAGGAGTAGTAGGCATTCTGATTGCGGTTTGGGCCGTCAACGTACTTCCGGCAATTCTTCCAACGAATCTGCCGAGGCAGCAAGGTATCGCTATTAACACCCCGGCTCTGCTGTTCGCTCTGGCCGCAATCCTAGCCGTCGCCATTTCGCTTGGGCTCTTTACCGCTTGGCGTGCCGGTTCAGGAGACCTCCAGCAATCATTAACCGCTGGCTCCCGCAGTTTCAGTGGCGTCGGCGCCATCCGGCGGTTTCGGGGCCTTTTAGTAGTCGGCGAAATTGCCACGACGCTTGTGATTTTGGTCGGGGCAGGCCTTCTTGGGCGCAGCTTTTTGCGGCTCATTTCCACAAGTCCTGGCTTTCCCCAGGAAAACCTGATCACCATGGAGTTTTCGCCTCCACTTCTGCGATGGCAAGAAGCGACGGCCCCGTCAGCCATCGTGCGGCAAGTCCAACTAATGGACGATATCCTGGCCCGTCTTGGCGCGATTCCAGGCGCCGAAACCGTGGGCTTGGCGGGCGCACTTCCCGTCGCGGCTGGCGACGACCTCGCGGACGGAGGATTTCTAATACTCAACGGCCAGAAGCAACCGGCCAATTTTGAGGAATGGAATCGCCTTGCTCAAAATCCTTCCCAACACGGCCGCGCTGAGTACTGCGTCGCAAGCGAAGGGTATTTCCGCACGCTGGGCATTCCGCTTATCCGCGGGCGCATGTTCGGCGAACAGGACGATTTCAATTCCCCAAATGTCGCCGTCATCAGCCAGGCGTTGGCTCGCCAGCAATGGCCCAATCAGGATCCCATCGGGCAAGTGATCAATTTCGGTAATATGGACGGCAGCTTGAAGGGATCCACGATCGTTGGCATCGTTGGCGATGTCCGCGCGGCAGGCCTCGACCGTCCTCCGAGCTCCATTATTTACGCGGATTATCGCCAGCGCGGAATGTATGCCAATTCATCGCCCACGATCGTCATGCGCAGCGCCGCACCGGTAGGAGAAATCGTTTCCGCCGCGCGTGGCACCTTCCACGATCTTGCTCCTGACGTCCCCGTCAAATTCTCTACGTTCGCACAAGAGATGGGAGGCTGGCTCGCGGATCGGCGTTTTCTCCTTCTTCTTGTGGGGATGTTCGCCGCCGCTGCTCTCGCTCTTGCTGCCGTCGGCATCTATGGAATCGTGGCTTTTTCCGTCGCGCGCCGCACCCAAGAGATTGGCATCCGCATGTCGCTCGGTGCTCAGCGCGGCAACGTTTTACGTTTGGTGCTGGGCCAAGGCGCGCGCATGGCGGCTCTCGGCGTGGTCATCGGCATTGGCGTGTCGTTGGCCATCACGCGCCTGATGTCTTCTCTTCTTTTTGGCATTAGCGCTGCGGACCCGTTGACGTTTGTCGGCGTCGCCGTTCTGCTCTATGTCGTCGCGCTTCTTGCATCGTACATTCCGGCTCGCCGCGCCACACGTGTCGATCCGCTCGTAGCTTTGCGTTACGAATAGTTCGCACTGTCTACTTTGTCCGAGCCTGCTCCTCATTTCGATGCTCACTGAGTCCTCTACGGCGCCGATCGCTTTTCGAACTGCGCCGTTCCTCTGTTCGCGTCTCCCTTCGCTCCGGCGTTCCTGAGCTGGACATTCCTTTTTTTCTTTTCCCGATTTTCTTTGGGCTCACCGCCCGGGTAATTCCTCTCCGCTCCGGCCTACGCAACTTCTGCTTTCCCGGCTCTCCGCCAGAAGCGGCAAGTCCATGGCAACGGCACGAACTTCACCGTACTGTCCGTCGCCACCCAACAGTCGTTGGAAGGACTCGAACGACGAGCGGCAGTCCCAACCCTAGTAGCACCGCCTCGTGGCCTTCAACCGCCTCGGCGAGTCCATCGCAATCCGAGCGCGCGAATGGCAAGTCCCGGAAGGCCAAGGCCGAGAAAGTCACCGTCTTCTGGAGCGTTCGCGCGAACTGCGGCTAAGCCGCGCAAAAGCCGAAGCGCCTTTTTCGTCTGTCCTGCATTCCAGCCAGAAAAAACAAATCGCAGCTGCCTCGATCCGAATTGCAGAGGATAGGTCTCCTGCGCTGAACCTCTTTGGTCGGCGACGATCCAACACCGGTTCTTCCCCGAAACCGGTGCGCGTTTGTTTGGTGCTCGAAATTCGTTGAGAGCCTGTCCCCGCTCTCCGTATCGGCTCAGCTTGTGCTGGGCGCGAGGGGAGTATGGCCATGCCCCTGGGAACGGCTTGCGGTTGCACGCTCTGCCATATCGAAGTTCGTTTGCTTCAGAGCTTGGGCGGCGCGGAGGGCGGCACACTTGCCGACTTCGCAGAGCCCAGTCGATTGTGTACGTACGCATCCGTTTCGGATCTTCTCTTGCCTCTGCGGGCTTCGCCTGCCAACGCACACTCCGACGAGTTGCTGCGCGAGTTGTTCACGATGCGCGGCGCCCGCCCTGCATTCATCGAGAGTCTGCTCGTTCTCGCGTTTGTCCCGATGCTGCATCGCACCATCCGGCGCGTCGTGCGGTATCAGCTCGCACTTGGGGAGGAAGACATCACCCAACAGGCGCTCGGCTTCCTGCTGCAGTTCTTGCGATCGGAGGAAATGCGAACTCGACAAACCCACTTTGCCTTCGCGATCTCACGCGCCGTCAAACGCCAGGTCTTCGAGTGGGCCCGGCGCGAGGGAATGAAAGACACGCTGCTCGATCGTGGCGGTGACATTGTTTATCCACTCGGGGTTGAAGACCTGTTCGAGCGGCAGGCGCAACTTCGGCACTTTCTTCATCGCTGCGTGACGCGAGGCCATCTGACCGTGGTCGAGTTGGATCTTCTGATTCAGTTCAAACTGGAGGGAACCAATGGGGAGGATTTCGACAGTTCCGACGGAAATGCCTCCAATGCGCTCAGGCAAAGACTCAAGCGCCTGCTCGCCAAACTGCGCCGCTTGGCCCGGTAAGCCTGCGCTCCGTCTGGGAATCCGGACAGATCGCCGGGCTCTCGCGCACCTCTTCTAGGTGTGCCGCCCGGAACGCAGCCAATGTGGGACAGGAACATGTCGCTTTGCTGACCGTCTTCGATCGCCTGCGGCGAAAGCGAAATCTTGCTCTGTACGACGACACCAGATCCGTTTCCCACCTGGACGCCGAACACCGGGAGCCGTCGTTGTCTTTAAACAGAGACAACCTCGCCGCGCCAAAATATTTTTAACTTCTTGCGACACATTTTTCTCTTCAAACACTGAATAGGTAGATAGAGGGAAGTTCACACGCAAGTCCCGCTTTCTGCCGCAGAGCGGCGTCAAGACGCAACGGGCGAGCTGTTCCGGGGCAAGCCTAGCGTGTCTTTGGACCAGTGCGTTCCGGCCGCAAGGTGGCGCAGTTGCGTGAGCTCCGGGCTTCCCTCGCATCGCGGCTTGCGATGCAGCTTTCTTGCCGAGGTATGGGAATGAAAAAACGTTGGAATGTCCTTCTTTGCTGGCGCTCCACTCGACCGATCCTCGCCTCTGTTGCGGCTCTGTTCCTCACGGGTCCAGCCTTCGCCCAGGGAGCTTCTCCCTGGGAAAACGCTGTCAATGTTCTGCAGCAGGCGTTCACCAGCACCATCGCCCGCGGCCTCTCTCTTGTCGCCATTGTCGTCGCCGGACTTACGTTCGCCTTCGGCGAAGGAGGCTCGAAGCGTGTGCTTGCCGGTGTTCTCTTTGGTGTCGGCATGGCTATCGCCGCCGTGAATTTCCTGGCGTGGCTTTTCCCTGGCAACTGAAACGGAAGGATCGAAACACATGGCGGAAGTCCGACGAATCAACAAAGTACATCGCTCACTCTCGCGGCCGCTGACCGTTCTCGGGGCGGAGCGAAAGCTCTTTTTCTTTGCCATGTGCCTGGGTGCCGCGACCTTCAACCTGCTCAACAGCTTGGTCGGCGGTCTGTTGATGTTCTTGCTGCTCTACTTCCTGGCCCGCTGGGCCACCCAGACCGATCCGCAAATTTTGCGATTTCTGCTGACGACCGCCCGCCTTCGCCCGCAATACGATCCGATGAAGTTCAGCCCTATTCGAGTCCGGAGGGATGGCCATGCTCAGGCTTAGCCGAATCTTCAAGAACTACAACGAGACCGGCTCGCTTGGCGAGCAAATCAATCTCTACGGCTTTATCGGTCCGCATGTTTTTCTCACCAAGACCGGAGAGGTGGGCGTCATCCTCGAGGTTCGCGGCGTCGACCACGAGTGTCTCGATGCCCGTTCGATTGACGGGTTCACCAAGCGCCTCGAGTCCGCTTTAAAGCTGTTCGATGAGAACTCGCGCGTCTATCAATACCTGTTCAAACGCAACAACGAGACCGTCCCCTACCAGCTCTACTCCAACCCGATCGTAGACAACGCGATCAAGAATCGCATCGCTCATCTGGGCAGCAAGGCGGACAGGCTGTTTTCTCTGTCGGTCTACTACGTGGCGCTGTACCAGGGATTTCAGGCCTCGCACAAGCTTGGAAACACGTTTGCGGAGTTGCTGAGGAATCCGAAAAAGGCCCTCGCCGATCTGCGCGTCCATTTCTCCCCGCAAAAGCAGACGGTGATTCTCGGGCAGCATGTCGCGAACGCCCAAACTGTCCTGTTGCAAAAAGCCCGCAACTTCATCCTGCAAGTCAGCGACTTCCTCGGCGTCCGTATGCTCGAAAAGCAGGAAGCCTTTCGCGTGCTCAAGAAAACGCTCAACTTCCATCCCGACAAGCTCGACCTCGCCAAGCTCAAATACGACACCTTCCTCGATTATTACCTTCCTGAATCTTCTCTGGAGTGCCACCGCGGACATCTGCGCGTCGACGATTACTACGTCAAGGTCTTGACGCTCAAGGAGCCTTGCGCCCAGAGCTTCCCGCTCGTCTTCAAACGGTTACTCGAAGTCGAAGCGAACTACTACGTCGTGACCGAGTGGAAGAAAGAAGACTCCGGCAAGATGCGCCGGATCATTCAGAGCAAGCGCCGTCATTTTCACAACACCAAGCGCTCGTTCGCAAGCCAGGTCAGCCTCAACGACGTGCCCTCGCAAGACGTGCTCCTGGACGATTCCAAGGAGTCTCAGGTCCGGGAACTGGGGGAAAGCCTCAAGGAAATCGAGGTGCACGGGAATTACTTTGGCCAATTTTCCCTGACCGTCGTCATTTACGACCTGGACTTGGCCAAGGTGGACAGGGCGTGCGCCGACTTCTACAAGGTGTTCAGCGTTCACGACGCCCAGCTCTATGAAGAAAAATACAATCTGTTGAATGCTTTTCTCGCGGCGGTCCCCGGCAACCACGTTTTCAACCTGCGCTCCCTGTATCTGCTCAATACCAACTATGCGGATTTCTCGTTTCTCTTCACGCTGCACTCCGGCGAGCCTCGCAATCCGCATCTGCGGCAGGAGTATCTCGCGGTCCTGGAGACCAACCACCACACCCCGTACTTCCTAAACCTGCATTACCGCGACGCGGCACACACCATGATTCTCGGTCGAACGGGGGCTGGGAAATTCTTCAGCCTGTCGCGCCAGCCAAAATGTATCCCGATCATTGCCACCCAGAGCATCAGCTCGCTGCGATCCGCGCTGCCAGGCGAGAGTTGGCGCACGCTTCTCCAGACCTTCCGCACCAAGATCTTCCTGTCGTTGTCGGATGATTTCTCGGCGAAGACGGCTAGAGATCTTTGTGGACGCGAAGACCAACTCAAAGTCAGCTACAGCCTGTCCGAAAGTGGGCACGACACCAAGGTCAGTTGGCTCACCGGCAAAGCGCTCTCGCACAAAGCCAATATCATCGCTTCCAAGAGCTACAACACGCAGAGCGACTACCGCTTCGACAGCAAGACATTCATGGAGCTGCGCAACGCCCAGTCGGTGATCACGGCCTACGATGGAATCAATCCCGCGCCACCGATGTTTTGCTACCTGAAGCCTTACTACAACGACCCCAACGATTCGTATTTTGTACAACTTGCCCAAGGAAAACTCTGATGAACGGATTCGAAATAATTCTGCCGTTTCTGAAGCCCATCGAACACCTGATCCTCGACAATTCCATCAGCGAGGTGATGGTGAACGGTCCCAACCGCGTGTTCATCGAGAAACACGGCTTCCTGCAACAGGTGCCCGGTGTGTCTCTTGGCGACCGATCTCTCCTGGTCGCCGTGAAAAACATCGCCCGGCGTCTTGGGGATGACATCTCCGAATCGAAACCTATTCTCGACTCGCGGTTGCCCGACGGCAGCCGCGTCGCCGCGGTGATCCCGCCGTGCAGTCTCGCTGGCGTGACGCTCACGATCCGCAAATTCAACACTCGCCACTTCGACATGGAGGATCTGATTCGCGAAGGCACTCTAAATCGCGCGCTCGCGAACCACCTCGAAGACTACGTGCTCGCGCGCAAGAACATCCTTATTTGCGGCGGAACCGGCACTGGAAAATCGACCCTGCTTTCGATCCTTGGCAAATTCATTCCGGACGAGGAACGGGTGCTCGTTATTGAAGACACGGCCGAGCTTCACATTGACGCAGCAAAACCTCGTCCGGTTTGAAGCCCGCCGCGAACAGAGCGGGCTTCCTGCCGTCGCCATTCGCGACCTCCTGAAAGCGGCCCTCCGCCATCGGCCGGACCGTATCGTGCTCGGCGAAATTCGTGGCGGCGAAGCTTTCGATCTCTTGCAACTCCTAAACACGGGGCACTCGGGCACGTTGTCCACGATCCATGCCAATTCCGCGCAACAAGGCCTCGCACGCTTTACCAGTTGCGTTCTGCAAAGTGGCGTTGAACTTCCTTATAGAGCCATTAAGACCAATATCGCTGACTCGCTCAACGTTGTCGTTCATGTCGAGCGCCGGCCGGGGCGCAGATACATTTCCGAAGTCCTTCTGATCAACCGATACGACCCGGACGCGGATTTGTTCGATTGTGGCGCCGTGTTCTTGGCCAAGCAGGATCATCCATGAGTACGACAGCTCCGTATTTCCGACGCAACTCGCGCAACAAGTGGACTTGTTCAGATCGAGCAGACAAAGGGAAGGAGGGAATGATGCCAGGGGAATGGGTTGACTTCAAAAGCGTGAAAGCGAAAATCTCCATGGAGACGGTTCTTTCGCACTATGACGTTCGTCTTCGGCGAGTTGGGGTGGACCAGTTCCGTGGGAAATGCCCTCTTCCTACCCACTCTTCGCCGAGAAGCAATGACAGCTTCTCCGTCAGTTTCACTCGAAACGCCTGGTCCTGTCAGTCCGCTTCGTGCATCGCGGCTCGTTCGGGCCGCGTCGGCGGGAACGTCTTCGACTTCGTCGCCGAAATGGAACGCTGCTCGATCCGGGAGGCCGCTCTGCGCCTCGATCGTTCGCTCGCAGAAAATCTTCTCCCTCGCGCCGCACCCGTAAAGCCGGTCTCTCACGCATCCGAAAATCAGCCTCTATCTTTCACCCTGCGCAACATCGACCACCAACATTCTTACGTCATATCGCGTGGACTAAGTGAGCAGACGGCTCGGTATTTCGGAGTTGGCTACTACGACGGCAACGGCTTCCTTCGTGGGCGGGTGGTGATTCCAATCCACAACCAACACGGCGAACTCGTGGCCTACTCGGGGCGCGCAATCGACAAGACGGAGCCCAAATACCGCCTGCCCGCAGGCTTCCGCAAATCTCATGTGCTGTTCAACCTTCACCGAGCCATCCAATCGCGCGACTATACCCTTATCCTCGTAGAAGGCTTCTTCGACACTTTCAAGATCCATCAGGCCGGGCATCAAAACGTGGCCGCCCTCATGGGCTCGAAGCTCTCCGACTGCCAGACCGGTCTGATCGCAACCTACTTCAATCACGTCATCCTCATGCTCGACGCTGATGAAGCGGGGAAGGCCGCAACCACCGCAGCCACAACGGCACTCTCGCCGATGATCAGGGTACGAATCGTTGAACTTGCTCCCGGAAGCCAGCCAGATCAACTGGCTTCAAAAGAAATCAACGAGCTCCTAACTTAGCTAGGCCCATCGGATGTGGCGTCATAGAGTGACGGCGTAGCGGCTCTCACCCACGGCTGGAAAGCTATTTCGTCGTGTTTGTTTGCAGGTATTCGCCCCAATAATTGCGCAAAGCGCGGGGCCCGATCTTTTGGTCCTCAAAATCAAGCTCGACCAATTTAGGAAGTGCCGCGAGAAAATCGCGCGATGGCTGTCTTCTGCGCAAGGTTGAGGAGAGAATAGCGATGCATCGTATACTCCCAGCTGCTGTCTTTCTTAGGATAAAGTCCACTGAGCGTTCCGATGACGGTACCAGAGGCGAATGCAAAGTCGGCTGACGGCACCCGACCGTCCAAGGTGATCTTCGCTAGGCCGAAATCAAGAATCTTTAGTTGGCCGCGAGAGCTGACGAAAATGTTCTCTGGTTTCATGTCACGGTGAATGACGCCCTGGGTGTGCGCCGCATCGAGCGCCTCAGCGATCTGCACAGCAAAATTGAGAAGATCGCCCACTTCCAGCGGCTCGCCGTGAATGTGCTCTCTCAGCGTTCGCCCCTCAAGCAGTTCCATCGCCAGGAAACATTGGCCTTCAGCCTCACTTGTCTCATAGATGGTGCAAATATTGGGATGATTGAGAGCAGAGACAGCTCGGGCTTCGCGACGGAAACGTTCCACAGCCTAAGGGTCGCGAGCAAATCTTTCGGGGAGAAACTTGAGAGCGACTAGGCGGCCGAGGCTCAGGTCTTCGGCCTTGTAGACATCGCCCATGCCCCCGCTTCCGATCTTCTCCAGGATGCGGAAGTGCGAGATCTTGCGGCCGAGCATGAGCCCCCCCGCTGGCTACGGAGTTTAGCCGATACACCAGAAGCAGACAACGCGGCAGAGCCGAAATTCCCCTAGCTCTGCAGCTATCATTGCGAACGAAGGTAGTTCTCCACGAGCGGGATCCATAGTGCCGACCAGCGGCCTAGTTCCCGACGTGTCTGCAACGCGGAACCAATCCTTGGACCCGATTTAGTGGGTGCCAACTCCCTGGCACGGCTTATTGGACAAGCTGCCCGGACGCCGGACAACCAGCGTGAGCGAGCCTCTATGCCTCTAGGCCTGGCGCAGCGAAGGTTAGTTTTCAGGCGGCGCCGTCGGTCTCTCATCTACGACCGTAAAGCCTTCCGGCAGCCCGAACAATTTCGGATCCGGATCGGCCAGAGTCAGATTCGTTACCGTAAAGGTCTGGGATCCGATTCGCGGGTCCGACCTCTTGGAGAGTAGATTGAAACCCAGTTGCGCGGCATACCAGAATTCGCGATCGATTGTCATTGGGCGGTCGTTACCGAACGTGCCTGCGTTGTAGTGAACCGTGACGCGAGTGCCAGCCGCTTCGACGCCGGAGACCAGTTGCTTTCCGAGATCGACACGAACGATATCGCCTGAACCGTCGGCAAACTGGAGCGACGCTGGCCCCTGAAAATTGAAGACTGTGGCGGGTGAGGGCGTGTACGTTACTAACTGGCAGCGCTTCTTCGCATCATGAGGAAAGCAACTGTACAACGTGTGCGCGATGGGGTCGGAAATCTGGATCGCGGTGATCACCGATTCCCGCTTGCCATTTTTAGGAACCAGCAGCCAGCGTTCCTGGTAGATACGCCCTTCGGCGTCTCGCGCCATGCGTCGCTTGTTCACCGTCGTAATCGTGCCGCCATCGGCCAGCCCGCGAGCCCACTCGGTCTCAAGTATCAAAGTAAACGGCGCCTTAGCTTTCGGCGGAATAACGATACTCTCGAGCGTGTCGCCTCGGGCACCGCCATCCTCGGCGAAGAGTTCCTCCTCCGCGGTCTTTTGCCCCGGCACGCGCGCCCCCGGCACAACCGGCGGCTCCTGCGCCGGCACTCGGCTGTAATCCGCAAAAAGAAAAACTGCTGTTAACATCAAGATACGACTAAGCATGGTTACCTCGATAAACTTTTTAACTATGCCACAAGACTAAGAAGGAAGGTAATCCGAAGGAATGCTGCCGTTTGGATAAGGACATTGCGAAATCTGCTGGTCGGTATCAATGCTCGAACCCCCTCTACTTTTGATCTTCTTGTACGTGGTCTATGCCCGGGGCTTACGTGCCAGCTGGCGGGGTACCCGTCCACACCTGCTGGACGATTTGCCAATCTCCCCTTGGCTGGCGTCTGTAGATGATTATGTAGCTACCTTTGGAGGTGACTCTAGCGCCGGTGGCAATCGCGGTCATGGTCTCCTCAAAATCGCCGCTGTCGTACGCCAGATCGCCGGAGGTTTCTAAGTTCTGGCTGTGAAGGGTGAGGTCGCTGTTGTAGGTTGCCATAGTTTTCTCGAACAGGGTGCGGAGGGCCGCTGAGCCGGTGATCCGTTCGCCAGTGGGCTGGAGGAAGACGGCGTCAGCGGCGTAGAACTTCAAAATGGGTTCGAGCTGTTTGCCGCGAAGGTCGTGAACCCAGGCTTCTCGGGTTTTGGCGAGGGCTACGATAGTCGAGGCTTGAGGGACAGCAGTAGGGGCAAGGGTTAATGCCAGTGCGGCGACGGCAAGGACGGCAATGGCCGCCCGGCACGAGCGGGTGAATATATGAGATTTGGCTCGGAGTGTGGAACTGTCGTTCATCGCGGCTCCTATACGTTCGGATTTGCGGCTCGCGTCGAGCTCTGGAATCACCGCCCCCTAATATAAACAGATAACGGCTGCCTAGTTTGGTGAATTAGAAAACGAGGCCAGATGTGGTCCACGAAGGTCGCCAAGATCTTTCCAACTCAAAATGGTTTGCGTGAAAGTCAATGTCAACGTCGGGGACTTTGAGAGTAAGGGCTGCACCTTGCATCCAGCCACCGATTTGCGGAGGTGGCGGCGAATATGAAAAGGTCGTTTACGCAAAAGGCCGGCACGCTCTCAAGCTTCGGGAGGAGCTCAAGAAGCATGTCATCAAGCAGGTCCTGACCTCGGAGTGCTATTGGCCGAATATCAAAAGGACATCGAAGAAAGGCGGAAGCGAAAACGGCTGGCCAGAGTTGCTTAGGAAGCGGCGGGATACAACCTCTCCCCCAGCCAGCCACGAGTTGATCGGAGCTGCGAGCCTACGATACCGTCGCCGCCTCTTTCAACCAGTGTTCCAGCACTGCCAGATATTTCGGCTCGACATCCACGAACTGCACGCCTGCTCCAACATTCGGTTGCGAATAGATAACCCTGGCGTTGCTCTGGAAAACGGTGCTTTCATCCGTCCAAACCTTTAGCAGGATCGACGTACCCACCGGAAACGGATTCATCATGTCCAAATAACAGCCCCGCAAACTCAGCTCACTGAGGCGCGAAGCGATCCGGACCTCTGATTTTTCCTCCATCAACTCTGCGGCCGCAAAGAAAATGTACCTGGGCGTACGACGTTTTTCACCTTCCATGGCGTCTCCCTGGCTTGGCGTCTTGTGTTCGTGGGAAGTTTCTGCGACGAAGGTACCACGATTAGTCCGTTTCATAAATGCGTCAAGAGCGTCGCCACTAGCGCGACCGAACGCCACACCACGGGTGTTCAAAATCTTAGGCCTGCGGGAGTTGGAGAATGGTGGCACGTCTTTGGCTTTGAGGTCGGAGGCGTCAGCGTTCTGTGGTGCAGACGGAGACTCGACTGCACCCAACGTAGCCGAAGAATGAGGCGTCCGGGTGAAACGCGGGACGCATAAGCTCGCTCCTGCCTTGCTTGCTTCCGTCAATATACATTTGAATGGTCTTGACGATTCCGTCGTATTCGGTGAGGTATTCGCTCTTGGTCATGCCAAGACGGTAGGGTCTGAAAGTGCCGGGCGTCAACCGCCAAACGTGGCAAAAGTAGGTCGCCATTGTGGTTAGGCGATGGCGGAACCACAAGGCCAGCCTAAACACGCCGGAAAAAGCTCAAACAATGAGACTTCAAAAGCTCCAGCGACTTTTAAATATCTATGAGCGAAAGATTTCCGATGCAGTCATTTCGCCAAGAAATCGACGAATCGCCCAAGATTCCGGGCCTGCCACACAGAGCGGCGAGTGCGAAAGTCAAATCACAATTTATTCGTCAGAAAAACTCTATAAGTGGGTACCTCGAAGGGTTCAGTAGCGTTTCTCTCCACGATGACTTGGACTACTTTCCATCGCTCTCCTTTGCGCTCAATAAAGGAACCTGGCTTGGGAGGAGATTTGTCGCCGTCCATGTCCAGATCGATCTCTTCCGTAGCGGGATCTTCGTTATACCGAAACACGATTTGCTTGGCCAGTTTCATGAGGGAGCCTCGTCTGAAGCATCTCCAGAATTGTCCGTCTGGAGACTACAATTGACAACTGAGAACAGCAGCGATCTACAACGTCTAACCGCCACGGCCGGGCCAGCACAAATCAGGGCGGCAACAGCGTCAGATACGAATCGCCTGTAGACGCCATGCGCCAGCGCGTCCCGAGGTATGTCAGCGGGAGGCGTATGGAGAATGCTTATAGGGCGTGTTTGCCCTGGCGCTGGGATTCTGATCAAGATGAGACTCACGCAGGGGCTTAGCTTACTCTTACGGAAAATCTGCTGCACTGTGCTGTTCGAGACAGTTTCCCCCTCCGAGCAATGATAAGAAAACTTATGGCGCTGCGGACGTTGATCGTCGATGATTTTGGAATTGCCGGGGCTATTGTTGGCACGATGCGTTCGAGGCAGCTGGTGTTGCCCTAGCTAGGTATGTTCAAAGAAGAGGAGTCGTTATGAATCAGATGAAATATCCAGATTGGCAAGAACCTTTTGAAGGTGCTTTGCAAGAATGTGACTCAGGCAAAATCCTCAGTCGGATCAGTGCATCAGAAACCGCGATCTCTATGCGAATTCAGACCCTTGGTACGACCGCAAATGGAGACGATGAGCGGCAAGCGATTGCGGATGCGTCGAATGCATTGGTCTGTCTCATGAGGGGCATACTCAACTCTCCCGATTTGGGGCTCGAAACACCGAAGGAGTCTCGAGCCGCGACTATTTGACCGCACCATCGCGAGAATGCGTTGAATGCTTCGAGGCGAGCGAGGGCTTACAGGTCTTCAGTTGTTCGGCGAGCTAATTGAGGGAAAATCACAGCGACACTGTTTAAGCACGGTCACGGTTTATCTGGCAAGTCCAATTGGTCCGGCATGGGTTTGATCACCACCGTGGAATTCAAGGCTGTTAGAGGCGCCGCTCCTGTAATTTTATAGTCTCTGTACTCTATAGAGAGAACCGCGAGCCCGCTAAGCCGGACTGCGGTTTCGGTGCGACTGCCGGCAGGAAGCCAGAAATCATCCACCTTCACATACGTTTGCTCGATCATGCTCTTCTTAATCCAAAAGGAAGGGCTTTTCGCGGGCTCCGCCACTATTCGAACAATCGCAAAGTCCACTGCGTCTACCCACACTTTTCCACGGTAAAGGAATTTATTCTTGGACCTGGGGAGCACGGAAAGAATGTATCTCGCCCCCTCAGAGGTCTCTTCATATCCCACAAGTTCGAAAGCATAGTTATCAGTGTTCAGAGCAGTGGCTTCTTGATTCTCCAGTTGGAACGCTTCTTGCTCGCCTTCCAACAATTTCTTGAAAATGCGGTCATGGATAAATTTGGAGCCGCTCTGTGAAATCACCGTGAACTGTTTTTTCGCGGGTGCCTGATATGCAACTTTCACTACCATCTCCGCACCTCGGTCACCCAAGGGACCGTGATACTGCAGCCGATAAACGCGCATTCCTTCTACGCGGCGGAGTGCGAGAGCCCGTCCTCGGTTACTTTGTCCCAGGTTCTTGACGACCTGTTCCACCGTGAGAGGGGCAGAGATCAGACCTTTGTCCTGCTGTGCATGCGTCGACGGTTCGCCTATTAAAACGAGAGATACACACAGCAAACCTAAAGTTCGAACCGCGATGCTGCTCCAAGGTGTGCTTGCCATACCAAGACCTTCCCGCGCCCTCGGCAGAGCCAATCCTCGATTTTCAAACGGAGACGATGCCCTTCGGTGTCGCGCGACAACACTCCTACCTTACCAACAAGTTCGCCACGAGGCGTGTGCCAAAAGGAACAAGTACCTGTAACCAGTTCGTTTGGCTTCGAGGAACCCCACAACGGGAGCACGTCACATATTGCCCGAGAAGCGAACGTGCGACAGTCGACGCATCGGGACCCAGCCCAGCAGTCAATTCAACCGAGCTTCGCGAAGAGATACTTCCTTGCCGCACGTCGTTTTGTGTCGAGGATTTTCTTATTTTCCAGAATCTCAATTGCGGAGAGCCTTCGGTCCAAGTGTGGCTCAGAACGTGGGGAACCTGAATGCAGCCGACAACGCTCTCCGGCGGCGGCGCCACAAGTCGAACAGTCGACGGAGAACAGCTGCTTTGTCGTGAGGTCTTGCATCCTCATTTTGACATTGTGCGGCCGCATGCGGATCTAAGACAGTTCAATTCAGAACACTGTCGCCGTCAGCCGTCTTTTGAGGTCAGTTCGCTTCAGCGGTAGGGAAGTACGTCTCGCCTCGAAGCAATGTTGAAACCGCCGCCACAAGGTGGTCAGCAGCTCGGGCCTTGGTCAAGAATCCCTTCGCGCCGCAGGTTGCTGCCGCAAGTGCAAAGTGAGAAGACTCATCGGTCGTCAGCATGAGGACGAGAACCTGCGGGAAGCGCCGATGGATTTCGTGGGAGGTATCGAAGCCGTTTTGCACGGGCATGCGTACGTCGAGGATGACGAGATGCGGCGCGAGCACCTCGCATTGATCAATTGCTTGCTGCCCGTCGGCGGCCTCGCCGCAGACCACCCAACCCTCCTCGGCCTCGACCAAAAGGCGGACTAAATGCCGGATGTGCTCGTGATCGTCGACGATGAGAATGCGAATCAAACTCAGGGCCTCACGTGCCAGGAGACCCTCCGTTCTAGAGCTTATATTCAGATGAACAGCCGCGCAGCAAGTACGCAATACTCATTTGTTTGTATTTAGCTCACATAAATTCGCTAAGCGCTGGCGGTTTTGCTGCGTGCGTGAAGTGGCACACAAACGTCGATCTTTGTGCCACCTTCGTTCGACGTTATATCGAACTGCCCGCCCATGCTTTTAATCCGCTCGCGCATGCCAGCTACGCCCACGCCAGCCAGCTTCGTACCGGAATGAAACCCTCTTTGCGTCTCGGCAGGTATCCCACACCCTTCATCCGAGATTGATGCGGTCACGGATCCGGCGTCCGACTTGATGCAAACCTTGGCAACTCGGCTCCCGGAGTGCCGATGAACGTTTGCCAGGCCTTGCTGTATCACGCGGAACAAGGCGGTTTCAATATCGCTGGGGAGCCGTCCCAGGTTTGGGGAGATATCCAAGTCAACTCGGATTGCACTGCGCTGCGCAAAACCCTCGACGTACATCGAGGTGGCCGCACGCAATCCCAGTTCATCCAGGAGCGGAGGATGCAGCAAATATGACATGGTTCTGATTTCGGAACTGCACCTGTCCGCCAGGGACATCGAGTCGGATGCCAGTGACCTGGCCGCAACCGCGAGGCCTGAATCTGCGCGCAGGAGAGCTGAGAGATTCATCTGAATCGCGGCGAGGTATTGCCCCGCGCTGTCGTGAAGTTCGCGGGCGAGGCGTCTTCGTTCCTCGTCTTGCGCATGTATCAACTCGATGGAAAGCTGCTGCAATTGCGCATTTCGCACCCGTACATCCGCCTGCAAACCTGCCTGCGTTTCTCTGAGCGATCGCTCGGTCCTCAAATGCATTGCGATTTCCTGGTTTTCTTCTAGATGAGTGTCCTTCCCACTCTCGCAGGGTCGCATCAGTCGAAGGGCGCACCCTGCGAACTCAGCGAGTCCGCTCATAACACGAACATCTCCGCAATCGAATTTCAGTTCCTCGTCGTGGGACACAACCCAGATGGTGCCGGGGATTTTGTCCCCCAGGTAAACCGGGACCACCAAGGCTTCGACCATAGTGAAATCGAGGCCATTCAAATATTGAAATCGGCGACCCGGGTACGCGAATAGCTGTGGCGATTTGCGGTCCAAGGTCGTGCCGCACGGGCTGAAGTTCCTCTGGGTACTGTCGCCTACATGCTCGCTGAGTAATCCTGCCAGGTGCGTCCACCGGAAGACCTGCTCGCCTTCCAAAGTTGTCTCCAGAACGCTTAGGCCGGCGGTGCCCGCACTGCAAAGCTCCAGGGCCGCCTCAAGTAATTTGTCGACTAGCTCGATTGGAGAAGACGCCATAACCTTCGCAAGCGTGTAGAGGGTAACGATCTCGTCGCTTGAGTTTGGCCTTCGACGGCGGTGGGATTTGAGCTTGTGAGTTACAAGAATATCCTCCAGACGTGCGGGTTCACTTGCTGACATCGAAGCCTGCCGCTGCGAAATACGCACTGATCTAGCATCTCGACCTTGCGAATTCCGGTGAGTGAGACCAAGTAGATTCATTGACCGGCCCTCCTTCCTGCTGCCCGGGAATTCCCATGCTTCTCGATTCGGGAGTTCACATAGTTGTCGGCTGCCACCCCCACAATCATTTCCTTGAAGATGTCCACGTCCCAGCGTCCCTCGATGCGGACACGAACCGCATTGCTCGATTCGTTGACGACGCGCCCTCGGAGCGGAACTCGTAAATCTCCTGAGACGACTTGCAACACGACTTCACGATCCAACCAAACCGAGTACGCGTTCGACATGAGCCCCGCCTCAGCAAAGATTTTCAATGAGCCGCTTGCCGCCTGCCTTTCATTTTGTAGAGTGCCTCATCCGCGGTGCGCAGCAGATTTTCGACGGTCTTGCCATCCCGGGGATAAATAGCAACGCCAACGCTGACTGAAAGCCTCGGCTCCTTGGCATCATTCGCCAAGCAGCCGCAAATGCGCCGAGCCACCGGGCCGGCCGCATCTACTCCTGTTTCCGGCAGGATGAGTGCAAATTCATCTCCGCCGAATCGCGCCGCCGTATCAATGTCACGGGAGCAAACGCACAAAGCGTCGGCCAGCCTACAAAGTGCGTTGCTTCCCACCAAATGACCGTGGCGATCGTTAATCTGTTTCAATCCGTCTAGGTCAAATAACAATAGTGCGAACTCTCGTTGAGTGCGCCTTGACCGTTTGATTTCGGTGCTGAGCACGTCCACCAGCTGGCGGTAGTTCGCCAGACCAGTCAGCGCGTCCCGCGTGGCCTGCAGGCGCAATTGATCCTCCAAGGCGCGCTGTTTGGTAACGTCCTCGACAATGACCTCGTAGCTTTCCGGGGCTTCCTTGTCTGCGCGAACCTCTCGTCCGGTGAGCCGGACTGTCAGAAGCGTCCCGTTGTGCCCCTTCCACATTATTTCCAAGGGACTGGCTTCGTTTTTCTGACGGGACTGCCCTAGCAATCGCGCGCGCATAGCCGGGTCGAGAAAGACAGTGGTTGCAAGGTTCGTTGCCAGAAGTTCTTCCCTTGAAGTGTAGCCAAGCATCGTCATCAGCGCCTGGTTGACATCCAAAAACAAGCCACCCGGGCTGCATCGGCAGATTCCGTAGGTTAGGTTCCCGATCAAGGCACGGTATTTGGCGTCCGAATGCTTCAACATTTTTTCGGCTCGGTCGCGCTCTGCACGCAGGTTTCCTTCATCCAATGCTCGGCGAATGACTACCGGAGCGTGTCCGATGTGATTCATTTCAACGAAATCGTACGCTCCCTTTGCAATGAGGTCCGCCACGGTTTCACGTGCCATGGTTTCGCCGACGAAGATGAGCGGGATATCCTTCCCCGAATGGTGTAGGACCTGCAGGGCTTGCGACCCCTGCCAGTTGGGGCAGGGGTACTCGGCCACAACGAGGTCATAAACCTGCGAAATGAGCCGTGCCATAAACTGTTCGGGAGTTAAAACTATGTCGGCAATAACCTTGAAGCCGACAAATTGGAGTTCCTGTACGTAACGCTCCACGTCGCCTGGGTCACGGTGGACGAACAGGATGCGTACCAATCGATGTCTGCCCTGCGATCCGTTTAGGAGAGGCGCACGCTCAGTGTGGTTACGTCGAACTTGTGATGTAGAACTCATGGAAAGCGATGACAAATGGCGCTCGAATCAGCAATATTCCTTTTTTCTCTCACCTCACGTCCCCGGTCCTAGAGGCTCTGGCTCCGAATGCCGCCACGGGTACACGCCAAAAAATTCCGTCCACCATAATCGCAGGGGCAATACTCGAAGATCTGTTCCAAATGAGACAGTTCTAATTTGTGTCAAATGACACACATTTTATCGAGGAATGATCGCCCCCCCAGGACTGCAGCTGCAGCCATTGGCCGGGTTCCATCCTTGCCAGTCGACTTTCATCGAGGGCCGGTCGCATAAACGACGTGAGTAACATCCGCTCAAGTTCAGCGCGAGTAACGCTTGAAAAAAGGCGTTGACACCACAAACAACAGAGGATAGCGTTTGTATCGTGGTGCTGAGGTGGGGGTACCCTCTCCAAGGCGTCTCCGGGCTGCGTTGGCTACTTGCCAGGTCGAGATTTCTGCGCTCCTTTGGCCTGGAAATCTCCCGACACGCTCCGAATACTCCGAACATGAAATCTAAGCGAAAGAACACTTTCGATCCACAGGTCTACCTCGAATCAGTCGGGGCATCGAGAACTGCTAAGAACTTCAAACGGAAACAGGCCATCTTTTCTCAAGGCGACCCCGCAGATAGCATCGTGTATGTCCAGAATGGCGGCGTGAAACTCACGGTGGTCAACGAAAGTGGCAAGGAAGCCGTCGTGGCGATTTTCGGACCTGGTGACTTTTTCGGAGAGGGAGCCATGGCAGGCCAGACGATTCGCATGGGAACCGCTACCGCAATCGCCCCTACCACCGTCCTTGTTATTGAAAAGGACGAAATGACGCGGGTACTTCATGCGGAGCACGAACTAGCCGATCGGTTCATCGCTCACATGCTGGCTCGGAACATCCGAGTTGAGGAGGACCTGATCGATCAGCTCTTCAACTCCACTGAGAAGCGGCTGGCCCGTACTCTTCTACTGCTCGCTCGCTATGGCAAGGAAGACCAGCCCGAGCAAGTGCTTCAGAAGGTTTCTCAAGAGATGCTAGCGGAGATAATTGGTACGACGCGTTCTCGAGTGAATCTCTTTATGAACAAGTTCAGGAAACTCGGCTTCATCGAATACAACGGCAAGATCAAAATCAACCCGTCCCTCTTGACTGTTGTCCTGCACGAATAGGGGTCAAAACGTGGCAGAGACATTCGCCAAGACCTCCGCTCGTCAATCTGTCCAAATGTTAATCCAAGTAAGCTTGCGATAGGGTTGCAGAGGCTGCGAACAGCCCTCGGCAAATGTCTCGGTAGACCATCCGCTGGTCGCAGGCGTCGCCATTTGGCCTTTTACCCGCAAACGCCAAGCGGAAAGGCTGCGCAGTCGATTCGGACCTGAATATGCCCGCGCCGCCCAGGAAAGCAGGGCCCGATGGCAGAGCGAAGCCTGCTCCAAGAACGAGAAACATGTCGAGGGTTTGGCAAATCCGGCCACTTAAGACGACCGTGGCGCGGTACGTGTCACGTTCTGCAGCGCACTGGCTATGCCGGTGACCGTCGGCGTCGGTACGCCGTGCGCTCTTCAGACAGGAATCGGGCCGAATCGTTCGTAACTGTGCTAAATGGGACTGAAACGGCTTCCCCTGCGATGCCAGAATGGGTCCATGCTGCATAAGAAGACTAAGAAAGAATCCGGGAACGCGACACTAACGAGCGTCACGAAGGAAATGGCGAAACCGCGCACGGCCAAGTCCGCGAGAATAGCGGAATTGAATCTAGACTCTTCGCGAATTCGAGTACAACCCAGTATCACTGTGCCCGCAGTCGTCGAAGAACTCATCGCGTTTCCAGCACTAGGCCAACGGGAGAAAGCACAGATTGCTATCGAGGAAGCCGACCGCCGCTATCGAAACCTCCGGATTGACAACACCTTGACCGATGAAAACGGTGATGACGTGAGTCTCAAAAAGGGAGCTCATGTAGAGGTTACCGTCACAGCCAAACCAGGGAACATCAAGTACGGCAAGCCAATTTTGGATTAATCTGAGATACCCCCTACACTGGAAGCGATCGGCACCTTTGCCTTTCCAGAAACGATTCCAGTTGTCGAGCGAAGTGAACGTGCGGCCCTCCATCCGGTCGATGTAAAGCGCCCCTCGCAGATGATCAATTTCGTGCTGGAGTATCCGAGCGTACCATCCAGATGCTTCGACAGATTGCAATTCTCCATGTTCATCTAAATACGCAACGCGAACCCGCCGCGCTCTCGGTACGACCGCCATAAATCCGGACAAGCTGAGACAACCTTCATAGAAATCGAACGTCTCATCCCCGAGAACAGTGGCCTCGGGATTGATGATGACGTGGAATGGCACTGCCTTACGTTCCTTTTCAGCGAGCTCATCTGCAGGCAAGCTGCTCAACAGCTCTTCGCGATCTTCAATCACAGCGACTTGCAGCGCGATACCCACCTGCGGCGCTGCGAGCCCGACACCTGGAGCGTCCCGCATCGTCTCGCGCATGTCTTGGATGAGTCGCTGTATTTCGTCGGAAATGATTTCCTCGCGCGTCAGCTTGCGTGCATGGACACGCAAAACGGGTTCGCCCGCTTGAGCAATTTTCAGACGCATGAGTTTCCATTGTCCCGCATCTCAGACATCTCGAAAAGCAAGATGTCGAAGGGGAACTTTACTTCCGACAAAGCGTTCGGCTCCGCAGCGAAGGTTCGTTTAACTTACTTTAGGTCCAGGCACGGATTTACTCCTCTTCCCCCGAACCTCGAAATCCTATTCAAGAGACCAATGGGACCGTGCAGGGCACCCAGACGCGGAGACCAATACAGCCCGTGCAAGAAAATCACCATCAGAATTGCCACTCCACGCAACGTATCCAACTCAGGTATATGCTTCCGGATAATTGCGTCCGGTGCTGTTGGAAGGCGCAAAGGCCGCTCCTCAAGGCAGACGTTTGGTGCCCAATTCGCGCGTGAAGCCGATGCTGTCTTTGATTCTGTTGAGCTGCGGCCATCCAGCCCTTTGAAGCAGTCGGTCCAATTGATCATTTAGGTTATTGCGGGAAGCATCCGCTGCATCGATTGTGCCACAGCAGCATTGGCGTCGGCATTTGAGGATGGCAACGGTCGATGGACCATTGAGAGATAGAACAATTGGACGGGACTCACCACATTTGCCGAAAAGGAGGCGCCTGGACGCACAGAGCGTTCCGTAAATGCGATCCTAATCACCGGAATGTACGCTTTCGGAAAACGCAACTTTCAACGATAATTCATCAAACCGCTATGCACAACGCTCTGGACCGCCTTGCTGCCTTGCCGAGTTCCTGGAACCTCGGCCGCAGCCGCGTATTGAAGGTCGGATTTTTCATTTTCGCCTTGCTCGCCGCCTACCCGGTTGCGAGGTACGTTCTCAGCGGTGACTTCACCACCTTGGAGTTAATTGCGTTCGGTTTTGCATGTATTGCTTTCGTGATTGTGGTTCTCAAGGACTGGCGGAGGGGGTTGTATATTGCCCTCACATGGCTCCTGTTTGAGGACTTCATTCGCAAATTCCTCGGTAACAACATGGCGATATACTTCGTAAAAGACATTCTGATCACCCTCGTTTACGCTTCGCTTTTTCGGGCCTATCAACGCAAAATCAAGGGTCTAAAGATTTTCCGCCCACCTTTTATTCTGGCGCTGGCGATCTTTGTTTGGTTTGGCCTCCTCCAAGTCTTCAATCCAGCCTCTACGAGCATTTTCTACGGCATTATGGGGATGAAGATTTATTTTTACTACATACCCCTGATTGTTGTCGGCTATGCGTTGATAAACTCGGAGGTTGATCTGCGCCGTTTTTTCTATTTTAATCTCGCCCTCATGCTGATTATCGCGGCATTGGGTATTGTGCAATCTATTGCGGGACCGACTTTCTTAAGCCCGGCAGTCATGGCGGACGACATCGCCATGTTGAGTCAGCTTTATCGTAAAGCTCCAATTTCCGGAGTGATGGTTTATAGGCCCACGTCGGTGTTTGTCAGCGCAGGCCGTTTCGCTGATCTCCTTCTTGTGGCGTGGGTGTGCGCCCTCGGATTTGGTGGTTACCTTCTTTTGCGACCAACGAGGGGCAGATGGTTTTCCTTTGTCGTCCTTACGGCAACCGCTGGAGCCTGCGTAATGTGCGCGTCGCGCGGGGCCTTTATGTGGACTTTGGGAAATGGACTCGTCGCCGCATTTGCCTTTGTTTGGGGAGCGCCGTGGAGGCAGGGCAAGGCGCGTCACGTCTTTCGCGGACTACAGCGCGTCCTCCTGGGCGCCACGCTGGCGATGACAGTGCTGTTTTTTGCTTATCCAGAGGAATTACTCAATCGTTTTGCGGTCTATTCGGAAACGTTAGATCCCAGAAGTCCGAGCAGCGAGTTGTCTTGGCGCACCGGGCAGTACCCAATGCAGAACTTTCTTTATGCTTTCGACAGTGACCGCTGGCTCTATGGTTTCGGCATTGGAACTGTATCCTTAGGCGGCCAGTACGTTTCTCGGATCTTCCATGTTTCCCCTCCAACATACGGCCCTGAGAATGGCTTCGGAGCGATTGTCACCGAAATGGGAATCTTCGGTCTAGCCCTATGGCTAACAATGAGCGTGGCCGTGCTCATTCCTGCATGGAGAGTCGTGAGAATGCTTAGAGGTTCCCCGTGGTTCCCCCTCGGGTTCATGATTTTTTGGTACGCATTGATACTACTTCTTCCGCTCACTTATTTAGGCCTGCAGCCTTATCAAGACTTCATTCTAAATGCTTATCTTTGGCTTCTGCTGGGCATACTCTTTCGCCTCCCTACCATCAAACTGTCTAACCCAGGAGCCGGGCAGCCAGTCGAAAGATTCGCAAAAGTTTGAAATCAGGAGCGGCTTATAGGATTCGCCCCTAAGGACTTCTCGGGCGATGTGAGGACCGACGTTCAGATGCCAGCGATTCTGACCAGCCGACCAGCCCAAACACCGTGCCAAATAAGATCCGGATCAGCGCTGATACATTCGGGCCTTCGATATGAATCGTTGACAAGGTTTCAGGATGGAAACGAGCCGTTGCTCGTGGACTACAGGTCAATCGAGTGGAGATGGAAGTTGCTCTTCTCTATCAACCCCAACGTCGCTCGGCCCGGCAACTTCAAAAGTATGGAAGGACGAACCATGAGAGAACCAGGCCTAGCAAGATGAGGATGAACAGATAAATAACTCCAGATTTCAGTCGGTAACCCCTGCGACTATCTCTGTCCGAATGGTGTCTCATTGGGGGTCAGAGCGAAGTGAGTAGGCCTCGATATAAGGATAAATGATCTTGAAACATACGCTCTTCGGAGTAGTGATCCTGGATTCGCTGAAGCGCGAGACCTCCCATCTTGGAGGCAAGAGCGGGATTATTCAGCAACTGGCCAAGTTTAGCGACTAAATCAGACGCCTCTCCCGCATGGAACGTGAGACCGGCCTCGCCGAGTACTTCCACGAAAGAGCCAAGATCCGACGCAATGACAGGAAGGCCGCGCCGCATGTTCTCTGCCACCACCAAACCAAAAACCTCTCCGCCCAGGGAAGGAGCCACGACTACGTAGGCCCTGGAGAGCGCGGCTTCAAGCTCATCGTGGTCAAGGCAGCCAGCAAACTGAACTCGGTCGGTGAGACCAGCGTTTCGAGCGAACGTCTCTAGCGCTACGCGCTCCGGTCCGTCTCCGATTACTAAGATATGGAACAGGTAATCGCGATCGCGCAAAACACGAGCTGCTTCGAGCAAAAGTCTCAAACCTTTTGTCGCTACCAACCGCCCTTGAAAGACTATTACCGGCGTATCGGGAGGGCCCGCCACGCGATTCTCTTTTGAAATACGCCCAAGACCGTGTCCTATCACGGTAGTTCGTGGGAGTTGAAGAAGTGATGCCAGCCAACGCGTCGGTGAAATGTTCGCCGATGCATTTTGACAAAGGTAGCGCCGTACAAACGTGAGCAACCAAAGCCTGCAGGTTTTAAACCGCCCCTCAGCCTGGTTACAACGCAGGCACTGTCGATGATTACCATTCATAAAATGTCCGGGACAAGCTTTGCACTCGGATGGAATTAGAAGCTGTCCGTTCGGACATATTGCTTGAAAGCCGTGATGCTCGACAACGACTGGCTTTCGGGCAAGTAACGACAAAAGTAAAGGTGAAAGAGCGGGACCAGCAACGTGGATAATGTCCGAATGGCGCACCAATTGCGAAAGTGCAAACAAGCTTGGTTGGCGTACAACCTTGAACGATAGGCTGCGATCATCAAAAGATCCCGCCGGCGTTTGGGTGACAAGCGTAACCGAGAGGTCTTGCAGGTGTTTGCCCAGGCCATCGGCGAGGCTCAGGACAATTGTCTCTACTCCTCCAACGCTGGGTGGGAAAAAATGAGAATAGATCAGTACTTTCATTCGTTCGATTTTTAGTGTGCCGAATTGCTCAGCAATCCGGTAGATATTTCGCGAACAATAGCCCTAGAAAATGACTCCACTGCAATTCGCTGAACCGGCGAACAACATCGCATTCTAATCGCTTGCTTCCCCAGAGGAGTAAAAACACCGTCCATACCGCACCGGCTAGCGTTCCCAGCAAGAACCACAGAATAGCCATGATGTCTGATCTCTGTTTCTCATATTAAACGCCAGTTTCCTGACGCGCCTCCGCATTCCAAGTCGACCGTCTAGTTTAAACCAAGATGCCGGCGACTCGGACCAGCGTCAGCAGCGAAGCGAGCAGCATTCTATGAAGAGCCGGTCTCGGTCTTTCCTCCATAGCGCAATCACAACCCTAGAAGCTTAAACCGTTTTTGCTTCACCTCTATATCAATTTGCGGCACGAAATCCGGAGAAATTTCGAGGTCGAACACTTATCTGTTTCCACGTCGATCAGCGGATGGGAGCGCTGCCCAATGTTCACCGGACGGTCTCCAGCACCAGAATATGGTTATCCCCAAGAGTGGAATCACCTGGGCATAACGCAGCGGCGATTCGGAACGTCCACGCTATAGGCTTGCGCGACAGCTGGTAGCCGTTCGGAGGAAAAAGGAGGTGCTCGCGCAAGCGTACTCCTGCCCGCGTAAGAAATTGACGGCGAAGCAAGTCCCAGAAAATGGGAGAAATGTGCGTCGGTTCGCTGAACTCGTCCATGGTGCGGATCTTCCCAGTGAGCAGAAACTTTGCGCGCGCGGGAAGCGAATCGACGTTAGGCGTGGTAATCAACGCAACTCCCCGAGGAGAGAGCAGACGCCCGATGTTGCGCAGGAAACCGATGGGGCTCTCGACGTGTTCGATGACCTCGATGGCTGTGACTAAGTCGAAGGAACCTGGACCGAGCCCGGAGGCGAAGTCATTCTGATTGAAATCGAGCGCGACGTGAGGCAGGCCGGCTTCGAATCCTTCGGCAGTTCGATCGACGGCCAGCACATCGCAGCCGAAGGAATGTAGCCTTGCGGCCATGGTGCCCGGGCCAGAACCCAAGTCGGCGGCCCGAATGCCAGGACGCGCGTATCTTGCGAGTATGCGTTCTGCCACGAACTCATGGAGCCCTTTGTTGGTTGTCGTATGCATCGGGATTATCCGCCGGCATACCGTTGCCGACAGAGCCGCGTGGGCCGCTCTATCATATGTCTGCGCGGGTACCGGTTGCTACGACCCTGACCGCAGTCACCATAATTTTTGACTCGCCCGAATAGACTCCGCTACGGCCGACTTGGAATTGAATCGCCGCTGCACTGTAAAACGTTTATTGGTTGTAGCCAGCTCCTGGTCAGTTTGAATGTATAAGTCGAAGGGGAGCGCTTGTTGCACGAGAAACTAGACTCAACTGATTCAGAGACGCCAAGGAGGCTCCCCCACGCAGAATATGTCCTCTATAGCGCGCTGTGGGGCCACGTGCCGGGGGTATACTGCACTTTGGGGCGTCTATTGCACTCCACGAAAATCGCCGCTGCCGGCTTGTCGTCACTCTATGGCTCGGAGCTAAGGCATGCCTAAGCGCCGGTTTCGCGTGCTCGCAATCGGAACGCATCCAGTTCAATATCAGGTACCTATTTTTCGGCGTATGGCTGCACGCGAGGACCTCGATCTTCAGGTGGCTTACTGCACGCTGCGCGGCGCGGAGGCGGCGCACGATCCGGAATTTGGAGCGACCGTAAAATGGGACATCCCGTTGCTGGATGGGTATTCGTGGGTGCGTGTGCCGAACGGCGGATCGAGCGGGGAAAGTTTCTTTGGTCTTTGCAATTGGGGATTGTGGAACGTCATTCGCACAGGGCGTTTCGATGCGGTGCTCTGCTATGTGAGCTATACGCGCGCGACGTTTTGGATTTCCTATTTCGCCGCGAAAATCTCGAGGACGGCATTCTTGTTTGGAACGGATACGGTCACGCTGTCGCCTCTGGATGGAAAAATGTGGAAGCGGCACGTCAAGCGCCTGGCGTGGCCGATGTTGTTTCGACTCGCAGACCAGGTGATTGTGCCGTCGTCGGGAACGCGAGATCTGATGCGCTCTCTAAGGCTTCCCGACGACCGCGTTACGCTTACTCCTTATGTCGTGGATAACGATTGGTGGCTGGCACAATCGGCTGGTGTTGATCGCGCCGCCGTGCGAGCGTCGTGGGGCGCAGAGCCTGAGGACATGGTCATCCTTTTTTGTGCGAAGCTGCAACCCTGGAAGCGGCCGGCGGATTTGCTGCGAGCGTTTGCGAAGATCAAGCTGCCCCAAGGACTGCTCGTTCTCGCGGGAGAGGGTCCGCTGCGGGCGAGCCTTGAGGCGGAAGCCACGACACTCGGAGTGGCCGGGCGCGTCCGATTCCTCGGATTTGCGAACCAGACGCAGCTGCCGGCGATCTACACGAGTGCGGACTTGATGGTGCTACCTTCGATGTACGACGCGTTTGGAGTGGTGGTGAATGAATCGATGTTGTGCGGCTGTCCGGTGGCGGCGAGCGATCACGTAGGAGCGGCGCGGGACTTGATTGAGCATGGTCGGACCGGGTTCGTCTATCCGTGTGGAGATACCGATGCTCTGGCAGCAATTCTTCGTCAGGCACTGCAGAACCGAGGACAGCTGTTGGCGATGGGCGGCGCGGCGCGCGCGCGAATGGAGTCGTGGTCGCCACGCGAAAATATCGATGCGGCCGTCGAGGCGGTTTCGCGAGGCGTCGCCCGTGTGAAGCGGGTCGCGGGAGGTTCCGACACGGTTCCGACGAGCCCCACCGATTCCGCTCGCAGCGCCGCACACAAGCTCTCCGAATGAATCGCGTACTTCGGGACTCCACCAGAAGTTCTGGATCCGGCTTCTCGGTATTCAGCAGCGCTCGCGAGAATAACTCCAAGGCACTTGTCCCGGAAAGGAAAGGCCCTATCGCCGATAAACTGCGCAGCATCCTCGGTTTGTTTCGTGTTCACATGTTCCGAACAAATTTTGCGTGTGACAAAGATGAACGAGGAGCATCAAAAAACTAGACATTCTAGAAGCAATATCCACAGGAAGCGCACCCTTCGTTTCCGGGGATGTTCCTCGAGCACAGGAGGATCGAGCCATGTCGAGAGTCTTGATCACCGGAGCAAACCGCGGGTTGGGCTTGGAATTTGCGCGTCAATATGCCGCAGAGGGCTGGGATGTGATCGCCACGGCACGCGATCCCAAGCAGAGCAAAGAATTGGAGCGGGTGGCGAAGAACAAAAACGTGTCCGTTCAAGCGTTGGACGTGGCGAGCGATGAATCCGTAAAGGGATTGGCGGCCACGGTGGACGGCAAGCCCATCGATCTGCTTATTCTAAATTCGGCGATTTTCACGCGAGATGGGAACAAGTTCGGTGAGCTAAATTTCCCCGGTTGGCGAGAATCGTTTGAGACCAACGTTTTGGGAGCAATCCGAGTGGCGGAGGCACTAATCGAAAACGTGGCGGCGAGCGAAAGAAAGCAGATCGTGGCCATCAGCACAGGAATGGGTTCGCTGGGGACATTGGAAAGCACGATCGGGTTTGGGCCGGCGTATCAGTACAGGACAAGCAAGGCCGCTTTGAACATGGCGATGTCGATCCTAGCCAGGGACGTGAGGCCACGCGGAGTCAGCGTTTTGATATTCAGCCCGGGGTGGGTACAGACGGATATGGGAGGTGCGAACGCCGCGTTGACGCCGGAGCAGAGTATTGGAGGAATGCGTAAGGTGCTGGCTGGAGATCCGATGGAATTGACGGGACAATTCCTGAGCCATGACGGCAGCATCTGGCCGTGGTAGGCATACCGACTAGCCGCTGACGCGTGATGCGCTCTCCTGTTTTGTTCCATGCACTCTCGAAAGCTTGCCAGGCAATCGGACATCGGCAAAGTCTTTCAGCTACGAATTGGTTTGCGGCGACGACGTTCCCTTACCGAAATCAAGTTTGAAGTGCCACCGTACGTCTTGAATCAGCGGAGATGTTGATAGAATTCCGTGAATGGCTTCGACCGCCGAACGCTGAATTCCACGTTTCCGGAAAAAGCCACGGTTTCGCTCGATAACGCCAAACCACGTCCCAGCTTCGGTCTCGCCCGTGGGGCGGTGCCCTATTACAAAAGTGTGAGCAACACATGCTGTTTCAAAATTCAGATACCAGCCGAAATCTTCTTGGCCGGGTTCGTCATCCGTTTCCAAACCATGTTTGCGCAGTTCGCCGATCAGCCATTTCGCCAGGTCATCCCCGAAGCAGCAAGGATTGATGAAACAGTTTTTTGGCTCGGCTAGGTTAAATGCCGTGCTTTCAAACGTGACGACCGTTCTGACTCTCGAGTCCATCGCTGTTCGCTGCAATTCTAACTCGTCGAAAGGCTAAGTGGACGCCGAAACCGGACAATTGGGTTCCCCGGATGTCCGGTAAAGGACATCGCGAGTCGCATAGGATCAGGCCGACAGGAGATCGTGGCTACGGTGACGCGGCCCAGGAACGAGCGGACTCGAAGTTGGCAGCGCTGCGCCATACGAGGTGATTCCAGTCAGTGCCAAGCGTGGAAAAAGCAGATTGGGCGGAGATCCTGTCGTCGGCGACGAACGACATGTATGCGAAGCGATTCATTTTAAGGTTGGACGTGCCGTAGAGGCGGGTGAGGTCGGCGTAACCTTGTTTAGCTTTGGGCCACGACATGCCGTCGAGGGAGTCGCGATCTTTGTCGCATTGACAGGCCAGCAAACTAGCAATTTCAAAATAAATGATGGAGGCGTCTGGTTCAGGTAGACGGGAGGAGGCTTCGTCGGCGAAAGCCTGGGTTTCGCCCTCTTCACCATACCATTTGGGCAAAAGGAAGTTGGCGTACTCGCGATAGTAATGGTAATAGGTCGGGTCAAAAGCGGTGGCCTGGTCGAAAAGTTCGCGCGCCTGTTCTTTGTCCCAGTCTTCCGCAAGAGCGACGGTTTGCATGGCCTCATACCAATAAGGGCATTTTTCCTTGAGGCGCGCAGCCTCGACGAGGGTCGCCTTGGCGAGCGCGATGCGCTTAGTGAAGAGTTCCCAACTGGAATCCGACACGGAATTGGAGTAGCCAGAGCCGCGAGCGAACCAAGCGTAGTTGATGTAAGCCTGCGCGAGCGCGATGCGCGCCGTGGCAGATTCCGGATAGGCTGCGACCCATTTCTTGAGGTCATCAATGTGGGCGGACCACTCGCCGTCGGTGGAGTGATCTCTGGCTGGAGGCTTGCTGACACCTTCGTAGAAGCCCACAAGTTTCCACACACCTCCGGACAAGCGGCTCTTGTCGATGCGGACTTGATGGGCGATTTTCTCGATCGCAGCGAGATCCCCTTGAGCAAAGAGAAGGCCAACGTGCGCTTGATATGGGCCGTCAGCATCGGAGGAATTGGTGGGCGAATCCTGGGTAGCAAGAGGTGCGGTGGAGGTTGGCAGAGTGGGTCGCTGGCCTCGGTTGTACTCGCGTACGGCCTGCATGACTGCGGTCATCGGGATGGGCGGACTGGAAGCGTTTGTGTGGCCACAGGAAATCTCTCCGAGGCAAATGGCACACACGAGCGCGACGGTTAGACATTTGCGTCCAAGGATTCCCATGGAAAAAGAATACCGAAGCTAGAGTATTCTCGATACTGTACTAAAGGGCTACTAGCAGTAGGAGTTGGACACAGCCGAGAGCGTGTATCTGGGTCCGCAGTGGCTTCTGGCGCAGCCGGACAGGCGGCTAGTGGAATTCAGCGCCCAAGCTTCCATATCCCGTAGCCAAAAACAACGAACAGATTCACGACAAAGACGAGCGAGAACCACGGATACGAAGGGACAAGGCGGCTACGAGGCTTCAGGTGCGCAAAAGGCGTGGCGGGTTGATATTTTAAGAATGCCCAGCGCCTGCAACAAAATCCATCGAGATTTGTAGGATCCTCGTGAAGGCCAGCGTGTCGCGGATAACTTCGGGATTTGCCGAGAATCCCCCCGGAATTGGCGCTATTTTCTTTGACAAAGCACGCCTTCTTGGAGAGGGCCTTCCCAGCGCGTTCGAGAGAACTCGGTATCCGCATTTTCCTTCTGAACTGAGAGCGCTCAAAGCTAACATTGAGTGCATTGAGGTAAGGTTTCAGGTGCCCATAGAGGCGGAGCCCTTTTGGCTGAGAAAATCTGCGACAATCCACGCCGCTCCGGCTATCGCCAAATTCTGTGCGTTGCCGGCCCAATTGATCATCTTGTGTTGATCGGAAAAAGGCGCGGGTAGCCATATCAGCAGCCCGAAGCCGATGAGCATCGCTGTGAGCAAGCGAGACGCTAGGAGGGCCGAACGTCCGGAAAGTAGAGCGATGGCCGCGAGCGCAAACGCAATCGTGGTGGTTATCGCCCAGAACATTTGGCCCGGAGGAATCCATTTTGGAACGAAGGCCGCCGTTCCAGAAAGATAGAGGAGTTGTTCGGTCGTAAATGAAACAACACAGATTCCGAAAAATATGTATCCGATCCGAGCCGCCGTTGCCGGCCGTTCCGAATCGCCCGGGCTCAATGACGCGTAAGCGATCAGTGCCCCCGAGACCAGAGAAAATTGCTCGAAAAGGTTGCCCCAGCGGTCAAAAACGCGCGGTTCCGCCACAATGTGCGGCACCCAGAGCAACGCAAAGACAAGATAGATGGAGCCTAGTGCGAAAGCGCCGGCTCCCGCCGTTCTAGACCATTGAATCGCCACGCCCCCAAAGATCTCGATCGCGGCCGCAATGTATACGAGAATCTCGCGGTGGGGAACGTTACCAAGCGCGCGGATCTGTTGCCAGTTGTTAAAGTCATGCCAGACCAACGTGATGACGCCAAAAGCGGCAGCGGCCAATCCATACACGTGACGTCCGACATAGATTCTCGCCATCTCAACCCTATGTACGGGTCATGTTCAGCCACACTGAGAAGCAACACAATAACCACTCCCGGGTCTATTCATATAGCCACTCTCGGGAGACTTCCGTTGAACGTCAACCAGCTTCCTCGCATCGCTGCCGCTTGATCCGAACAGGGAGAGCCCCATGTATTCGGGGGGCTGTTGGGAGTGAAGAGGAACCATGAGTGAGACGAGCAGCATTGAAGCCGCTTGTCCCTTGAATCGACGTTTAGACATGTCCACTCTCTGATCTACATTATAAGGCCCGAGATATTTTAGAGTTCCTTCGCATTGTGGTTCCAAGCACAAGAAAAGTCTCATGTTTTTTGCATGCCTGGTCAGTTCTAACCGCGTTATCAGACACTGTGCAACGTCGCAATCTCGCCTTGCTTGAATTTTTATTGAGGCATTCTGACTAGCCTGTCCGAAACAACGCTTTTAAAGGGTTCTTGAAGCGGGTAAATGTACCAGAGACCGCTAGATTGCGGAAAGCTGGCTAGGTTGCTAGCGGTCACAGTCCAGATGGCGCTTCCATTTTGCGCGACGATAGCGTTCAGTATCTCGTACGTCCTTGCGTTCTGCAGATGCAACGTAATCCTAAGCGGTTCCCATTGACCTACCGCAAGGCTGCCGCCGCACCATTGGGAACCCGCTGCTTGGGTGACAGCGCAGAACAGTTGAAAATCCGCCTCGCGAGTCTCCATTTCTGTCACTGAAAAGTCTTTGAGAACTTTGTTGAGTAAATTCGAGCGATCTTCACGGGCCTTAAGTGAGAATATATCTACGACGCCGTTCGAAAAACTGACGCGGTATTGTTGATCCTGTTTAACGATAGCTTCGACCATTTCCCGGAGAGATTTATTGTGAAACTGTAAATTTATTGGCCTAGTCGTAGCCTCGCGGCCTGCGTATTCAATAGCCATAGGCACTTGGTAGTCATACGCAAGTTCGATCACGGAATCGACGAGCGTTCTTCCGCACGTGTTGAATCGGTCGACCAGTTTATTCGTCTTTTGCTCAAAAGACGCCTCCTGGGGCGACTGCACCTTCGCCTTGTGGCCTGCGACGCTCTGCGCCGAGAGAATTGGCAACCACAATGCAGACACGCAGATCAACTTTCCGATAAATCCCACCGAACACCTCGGCGATGCCATAGTACCAACCACCCAGCAACGCTGCCACCCCTCCGGTAAGCCCTAGTCAGGACTGGGGGCTCGATTCAGTGCCATCGTCAGCACTCCAGCGACCGGTAATAAAAATGGAGCGGCATGAAAATACTGAAGTGGCTTTTCCCAATACCCTGACGATGCTATCCAGATGACTCGCCGAATCAACCCTTCAGAGGGACGTTACCAACGGGGTTTTTGGAACCTGGTATCGTCCAGTCTTCATCCCTGCAAAACGTAGGCGGGGCAAGCACCGGGTATGTCCAAATCGAACGATCTCGCCTGGGACAAATAATTTACAAGACCTAGACACTGGGAAGGATTAAGTCTTCCCCGTCTCAGCTACCATCTCGCCGTGATGTTCGCCTGACGGGTCGCGGGGTTGCACCTTTCCGACGATTGAAACCCATGAAAAATGTGGAGTGTTCAGAAGTTTTCCACTGCTACTGCCACCCGAAGTTTCACTTCAAGTCCGATAAGGAGGAAGTAATGAAGTCCCGTGTTCTCTGCCCAAAGCCATCGTTGGTGCTTGGCTTCGCACTCTCGCTGCTTCCCGCGGCCGCCCTCGGCCAGCACTATCAACAGACGAATCTAGTGTCCAATGTTCCAGTCACCCCGCCGGCTACGTTCTCTGATCCAAACCTTCAGAATGCCTGGGGACTGGTCCATGGCGCGGGCACTCCATGGTGGATTTCAAATAACGCCGGCGGCACCTCAACTCTGTACACGGGCGCAGGCGGGATCATTCCGCTCGTCGTTACAATCCCCAATGCTCCCAGCCAGCCCGCTCCCGGCTCTCCTACTGCGGTGATGTTCAACGGCAGCGCCGCGGATTTTCTCTTGACCCCCGCCGTTGGAAGCACGCCCGGCAAGCAGGCGATTTTCCTGTTTGTTACCGAAGACGGCACTGTGCAGGGCTGGAATCCCGGCGTCAGTCCGACCACGGCGATCATTAAGGCCGACAAATCCGAAAAGCCCAACAAGAAGAATGGAGCCGTCTACAAGGGCGCCACCATTGTCGAAGTGGACGGTCACAAGTTCATCCTGGCCGCCAACTTTCGCAGTGGCCGGATCGACGTCTTCGACACCAACTTCAACATAACGCATTTTGACGAGGACGCCTTTGACGATGACACCCTTCCTGACGGTTTCGCTCCCTTCAACGTCCAAGCCTACGGCCCCAATGTCTACGTCACATACGCCAAACAAGATGGCGCAAAGCACGATCCCGTCAAGCCGGGCGAACCCGGCGACGGCTTTGTAGATGTCTTCAGCCGCCACGGCAAACTGATCACGCGCCTGGAGCATGGCGACTGGTTCAATGCCCCTTGGGGTGTTGTGCTCACGCCGGCAGATTTCGGCGAGTTTAGTCACGCGTTACTGGTCGGCAATTTCCGTGGCCGCACAATCGCGGCGTTCAATCCCATCACCGGCAAGTTCCTGGGAAACGTTTTGAATCCCGACGGCACGACCCTAAACATTGACGGCCTGTGGGCGCTCGGTTTCGGCGCGGGCAACATCAACTTTGCTGACCATACGAAAGACAGTAGTTCTGGCTCGGGAAATGTTCTGTTCTTCACGGCCGGCCCGGACAATGAGGTGAATGGTCTGTTCGGCACGCTGACGCCTATTGCTTCTGAACTGGGCGAGGACGACGAACACTAACCCGCGTCACAGGGGCATGGTGGTAAGGCGGTTCCCGAACTTGGGAGAACCTCAGCAACCCTCGCCCTTGCGCCTAGTTTCCCCTGACCTACGGGCGGCGTTGAATGTGGCGGCAACCGCTTAAGCGCGCGCCTTGTTCCGGTCGGGGACTTGGCCTCACCTAGACTTCCGTGAGACCAGGCACGCGCCGGGGGAAGGTCCACTTTCCTTGGTCACCGTTTCGAGACACTTCGACTACTACTGCGACGCGTCTACTTCATCGCACACTCTAATAGACTCCCCGGCAATTCCACCATCCGCGACCGTTCCGCCCGGCGGTTCGCGCAATGGCCAAACGATGTAAGGGAACCTATTGTTCAGGGTCTTTTTATTGCGCAAATAAAGTGTCACCGCGCCGCTCGATTTCACCGTAACCGCTCGGTAACCATCCAACTTGATCTCCCAGACTCATTGCGGACCTTCCGGCAGCTTCGACACAGACAGGCGCAGCGGCTCAACAAAACCGGCCTTAGTTTTGGGCAACGAGCGAAACGGATCGGAGGGCACCGGTCGCGAATCATAGCAAGACATGGCCGCCTAGCGAACTCTTATCGCTGACGATTCCGTATCGCAAACGGAAAAAGCTGGCAATGAGGTCTCGATGGACAGCCCGAATTACCCCGCCGCCTTTTTTGCCTGCTTCCTTAGCGACTTGGCAGCTCGGAGTCGATAAGGATCACGCTCTGGTTGTAACTTAAACTCCGGATTAAATAACAACTAACAAACATATTGTTTACGCTCGCTTCGTTACTTCGCAGCGCAAATCGCGTCTCACCATCTGTACACACTTTGAAGGTGATTCTGCTAAGCGCCGCTCTTGCGGAATAAAAGCTTCGAAGCGGTGGTTATCTACAATGAAAGACAATGAAAGAAGGAGGCCCGGTCCATGAGGAAGCCTAGCTCGGGTCATACAGGTCAAGCCATAGAACAAGTACTCGAATTGTCAGCGGGCGCCCAAATAGCAAGACGCAAAACACCTAAAGACTCCCCGGCGTTCCACAGATTGGCGGGAGCGATAGCAGCTTACGGCAAAACACTGGCGATTCTCACAGCACTTCAAAAGCGGGAGGAATTCTTCGCAGTAGTCGCTCAATATAAATTGCCCGAGCGCGTTGCAGTGGTTAGCTGAAGAGCAAACATCTACAGGGACTTCTGGCATTCGAGGAAGACGCCAGTGGGAGTGCTTTTTGGCGTAAGGCGACCACAATGGACAACCAAGTACCGAAATACGTTACGCGGGAACGCGCCGCATTCTTGCTTGGGATTCCAGAAGGGGAATTGGGCCGGATTTCAAACGAATCGGAACTCGGCCAAACGGAGCGCGCTGGGGATCAGGAAGAAACGTTTTTCACATACGAAGAGTTAAGGCAGATTTGCCTTCTCTCGAAGCACCGATTCCAAATTCTGACTCGTCGGAACATACAGCCCATTAGTCGAGCAAGTCGCTCAGTTTGTTGAGTTGGTCAGACACGTTTCTAAACGTTCAAAGGAGATGTGATGAAAAAGCAGTGCATGCGTATTTTGATTGCCCTAATCGGTGTCGCCGGTTTGGGCATGGCCGCCAGGGGGCAGGTTCCCGATCAAATCCTGGTCAACATACCCTACGAGTTTGTGGTCGCTGGCAAAACACTTCCTGCGGGTACCTACAGAGTGAATCGTCTGAGCGATGCCAACCACGAAACTCTAATCCTCAGCAGCTTCGAAAGTCGTGCGAGAGTGATGGTTCTTTCGACCTCAGTCGAAAGCACTCAGGCCGATAAACCCGAGGTCAGTTTCGAACAAGTTGGTGGGCAGCACTTCCTCGACAAGATCGAAACAGCAGACCATGTGTTCACTATTCCAGTGTCCCGTTCGGAAATTCTGGAAGCGACAGCGAGATTACACAGCGGCACGTCTGCCTCAGGAAGTTCGGCTGGAAACTAGTTCATCAATCCACGCAATGGGGCGGCCTACGGGTCGCCTCTTTGCATTTAAGGACTATCAGTCGATTGGCGATAGCCGGAAGCGCGGCACGATCCGACCTTTTCACAGGTCAGAAAGCCGGTTACGCCCCGCTTGGTTAGATTGGATGCCCATATATCCTCGGGGGAGGAAGCAAGAGGCGGCAGGATAGCACGGCTTGCAGATGCCTTCTGGCGAGTATGTGGCGTCTATGCTGAGGGGACAAAGCTACATTGCCGCTCATTTGGGAGACCATGATGGTGATAGGCGACCGCTTGAAAAAACTGCGCGAAGCAAAAGACCTCTCTCAGGGCGATATTGAGAAGCGCACCGGACTGCTTCGGTGTTATGTCTAGGCGTGTGGAAAACAACCATACGGTACCGGCAGTCGCAACGCTGGAAAAGGGCCCGAACTCTAGAAGTCCCGATGTATCCGCTGTTCCATGAGGGTGAAGCGGCGGCATCTGTTCGGTTAGGAAAGCGTTCGAAGAATAGCGACGAATGGGGAAGCACGGGTGGTGATGCTGATTGCCTCTCGAAGTTGTGCAAACTGCTGGCTAAAATGGAACCGAATGACCAAAAACTCTTGCTGCATGTCGCCCAAAAAGTCGCGAAGCGCAGCTGATTCCGGTCAACCGACTTTCTTTGCACAACTCTGGCAGCCGGGTATTACGAGCTGCCCCGTCAGAATCAACAGGATGCCGCCTGCGCCATTCCGCCCTCGCCTCATCCAATTGAATCTTGAAGGCCGGATTGGGGGTACCGAAATTCTTCTTTGGGTCGGCCATGACGCTAGCGGAACGCCCGAACTTGCGCAACTCGGAATCGGACATTTTGCGCAGACGTGCGCGGATTTATTGGACATCTTCGAGGTGCCGTTTAGCTGATTGGGATTTGACACTGCAGATATGCGGAGATAACGTGTATCGTAAGCGAGGCCGCTATGCTCGACACCGCAAATCCCTCTGACCTTCTGTTGATCCAAATCATGGCTGGATTGCGGCATCGTTACGAATCCCTGAATCGCCATTACGAAGAAGAGCTAATCAACGATTTCCGGTTCAATGCGCCACGCAAATCTTTAGAGCGCGAATGTATACCCGCGAGACCAATCTGGTCGTGGTTTTCCTTTGGCAGGTGGCAACTTCCGTGGAACCCAATCAGGCGTGCCCCGCGAAAGGCACGTTGATCGAGCCGTCTAAAATTAAGTCTTCCACGAAGTTCAGTAGAAGAGCATCTGGCAGCTCTGGGTCTAGCTGCGTATTCAAGTCGTTTCGGGCGAGAGTCCGATCTCTGATTTCGTGAATCAAGCTCCGCACGTGGTCGAATCTCAGTTGACAGAACTCAGGGCGTGCCACAACCATTTGTGCTCCTCCTTCTGAGAGCAGGAGCGGATTTTCAGTTGTGCGCGGGGAATTCGCCACAAATGTTGAAAAAGTGTGATTTCACTGCAGCAGCGCAAACGAGGGAATCCCTGTCCAATTAAAAACACCCTTACCGCTCATGTCTCAAAGAAATGTCTTAGCGCGAGCTCTCCGCAACGGGCTCGCTCTTTTGTCGTCGGGCCAGTCTGCCCACGGAGCCGCGACCTACGCTACTGCTTTCTTGGTTTGTGCTCTGACCTTCGCCCACCGCTTTTTCGCTGCCTTAGCAATCGCCGCTCTGCCTGCAGCCGACAAAACACGTTTCTTCACGCTGACCACTTCGCTATCGGCGGAGTGGCCCAAGGCTTTCGCAGCCGCTCGTATCCCGGTTAATTGGCGCTGCAGCTTGCCTAGTTGCCTTTCTAGCTTTCTGTCTTCGCGCTTGATTGCTGCCAGAATGTCCACGAATCCTCCGGGTGAAATCTATATCAATCGGAGTCGAAGCACCAGACGTAGTGCCCGAGGTAAGTTGCTCGGCAGCCCAAGGAGGCGGCTTCACAGCTCTACATTTCGGGATGGTCGTACGAGAGAGACCTATCCTGTCCTTCGCCAAAATCTAGAATGCGTTTGAAATGAATAGCAGTGCGGACGGGCCTGTAACATTGTTATGGGACGAGATTTATGGCGTTGCAGAGTTTTGGCGAATGACAGGTGGTAGAAATTTCCTAGAAAGGTGCACAAGTGGACGTGCTAAGTCGTCGAGAACTTTTCAAGCGCATGCATTTCGGCGTCGCCCTCGGCCTCTCACCAAACCGCCCTTCATTCGCGGAAGTTGACGAAATAGCCGAGACCGAAAGAGAAGCCATGGCAGCGTCTGCCGCTGCCTTCATGACGAGCTTCGGAGTTCCAGGTCTGTCCATAACCATCGCAAGAAACGGAAGTCGGGTGTATGAACATACGTTTGGCGTTGCGAACGTGGAGAGCGGTGAACGTCTTAACTCCGCACACTTATTCCGCATTGCGAGTGTGACAAAACCGATCACTTCCGTCGCGGTCTTCAGTCTCTTCGAACAACAAAAACTTCACCTTAACGACAAAGTCTTCGGTGAACACGGAATTTTGGGCACCTTCTACGGTAGCCAACCCTATAAGCAATTTGTGGACGATGTCACGGTTGAGCATCTGCTTACCCACACTTCCGGGGGCTGGCAAAACGATTCACGAGATCCGATGTTTCGCTTTCCGCAAATGGATCAAAAACAACTTATTTCTTGGACCCTAGACAACCTTCCGCTTGAGCGCAACCCTGGGGAACGCTGGGCATACTCCAACTTTGGATACTGCGTGCTAGGACGAGTCATCGAGAAGGTCGCCGGAGAGTCTTACCGAGATTTCGTCCAGAAAACTGTTCTCGCCCCTTGTGGTATTTCCGACATGCGAATTGCAAACACCAGCAAGATCCAGCGCGTTCGGAACGAGGTGACATACTACGGTCAAAACGGCGAAGATCCTTATAGCCCAAATATGAATATTGAGCGGATGGACTCTCATGGAGGTTGGATAGCAACTTCTGGAGATCTCGTGAATTTCGCCATGCATGTGGACGGCTTTCTGAACACGCCCAACATTCTCAGTCGTGCAACTCTTGCGGAGATGACCAAGCCGACCCCGGCGAACTCCCGATATGCAAAGGGTTGGGCAGTCAATAGTCTAGGAAATTGGTGGCACATTGGGAGTCTGCCGGGCACAACATCGGTCATGGTACGAACTTCCAGCGGGTTTTGTTGGGCGGCGTTGGCCAACACTCGCCGCCAGCCGAGCAACGAAATCGATCACGCTTTGGACTCCTTAATTTGGGAAATGGTCCGTAAAGTCAGAGCATGGCAAGCTTGACCGCGAGCCGTCGAAAGATCAGGCGTGCCTGGCGGGATAAAGTTGAGCTGATCGGAAGCAACTGCCCGCGCGAGAATCAGGCCCGCGGAAGCTCCTGTGCTTCGCCAGAATTCTATGCTCACTGAAAATAGCGCGATTCCCTCCCGACGACGGCTGTCCTATCCAGGTTATCCCTTCATCCTCGAGCGCCAAGAATCTCTTCCGGAGGAGCCTGTGGTTATTCGACGACCATAGGCTCGGGAGAGTCGGACAAGCAAGCACACTAGCTAAACGGCAAAGTCGCTGCGATACGGCCGATTGTGTTCGTATTGCCTGATCAATGCTGCCAGATGGGTGGATTCAGCTTAAAAAGCACTCGGGTGCTGTCATTCCTCGGAAGATGCGTTCAGCCGGGCGGTTGCCTCCGCCTTGTCACCTTGTCTCAGACGTTGCTGGAGATGTTGCATCGCTCGTTTTAGTTCGTCGACAGTTTTTGATTCCTGTCTCACATAGCCAGCATCGATGTCGGCGATTGCTTCCAGGCAGAGATTGCTCGCGCGCTGAATCCGGTCGGTGGCGAGAACGGAAAGCAGTTCGCCGTTATCCGATCCTCGGAACTGGCACTTTCTCAGCTGTTGAAGCGTCTCCGTAATCGTTCGGATGTAATCCACAGCATTGCGATATTCCCGCATTAAGTGAATGTCGATGTCCTCGCATCTTAGCGCCGTTTCGAGATTCTGCAATTCGAAGGTCGTCTTATTGACCTGCAAATCTACGCCCCAAAAGCTCTCGTTTGGAACAATCAGCTCGACGACGATGCCGTTCGCGACCCCGGGGCGCGAGTCTGGCGCGGCAAGTACTCTCGCCTCGGCTGTCTGTGCAGAAAGAAAATTCGCCAATGTAACTCTGCTACCCAACACCGGATAATTGGACATCTTCACAAAACCGCCATTGGCGTTGACTTGCCGGGCGACGGCGTCCTCTTTGACCGAGATGCCATCCTTGCCGCGCCAGCTCACCTCTATCGGAACCACCACAGGGAAGCGGCGACTTTTTCGTCGCTCTACACTTGTGCCATCGGCAGTCATAGGACGTTTTTTGATCGTCACCGGGTTTCCTTTTTTGTGGCGGGATTTCCCACAGTTTTCGACAGACTATGTCTGGCTGACTACAGCCCGCAAAAGAGGCTAAACCCTCGAGTTCCGTGACGCTACTGGTCGAAAGGACAGGATTTCCCATTTCGATTTCGGGTAAGACGTTACTAAATCTGCATGGGGAGGAGCTTGATGAGGTGTTAACAAGTGTGCGAATCGGGGCGTGCAGCGACTGCAGTCGGTTGTCGCCGTCAGTATGTTTCGCGTCTTACGATCACGCAGCAGCTGTTCTTGCGGCACTCGGTGGCGCGGATGCTAGAGCGACAACAAACTCTTCGCGCCTTATCAAGGTCAGGACTTTGACCACGTCCGGAGGACGGCACGGCGAGAGAATAAGGTCGAAGGCCCCCTCGCGCATAGCTTCTCCGTATTCGTGCCAGTCCGCGAGACGGGATGTCACCACAACCCTGACTTTCTGTTTTGCGGATTGGGCGAGGGCCAGCACGTCGCGGTAGTCACCATCGCTCAATCGAGACTCGCAAAAAATCAATTGCACAGCCTGGATCGTCAGGACATCCTGACAATCCCGGACTCGCGAGACGCCGATAGTGCTCAGTCCTTCACGATTGAGAATGTCCACGAGAGTTCTGCGGCTCTGGATGTCTGGAGACGCCACAAGAACACGATTCGAGTTCATAAAGACCTCGCTCAACCGCCATTTCGCCTGGTGAAGTTCCTTGAGGATAGATTGAAGACTTGAAACATTCTGACGTTAAGGAAAAGACACTTCCACTTCAATAGAGCATTCACTGTAGATTGCCTTAGGCGCTGACGGGATCAATTCACTGTTAGGGTTTATCCGGCCCAGGGGTCCTACTGATCGGTGCAGGTTGTCGGGTTGCTTCGACGGGATTTACGAGCTTAGCGGGCTCGGCTTCGGCAGTGCCGCTAGGATTGCTTCACGTCCGAAACTGAAGACGGAATTGCCGGCGTTACCCCCGGTGCTTCTTTAATTGTAAACTCGATCAACTAAAGCCTAGAGCGGGCAGTTGTCCCTTTAGACTCTCCGCTCGACAATTACATTACAGCAGAGGGATTGGAAGCAGATCACTGGAAGTTAGCGCAACAAAGAATCAGGGCCGCGAAAGATTTCGTTGTTATCGACCCGAGCGTTTTAGCAGAGCCGTCAACGGCGAGGTGATGTTTCATCGCGCCTGGAACTTGACGCGCGCCTCGCCGAAGAAGTACCAGCGGGATGCGTACGGGTCTTGGAAGGGCTTGTCGTCTTACGCTCTGACGGGCGGTGTTGCTCGAGCGTCAAAGTGTGGATTTACCCCTGCGGAATCCGTCGTCGTCTTCGAAGATGCAGGTGACGGTAATAACACAGCGGCGTTCGTTGCTTCGCCGCGGCGTAGTATCTTAGCGCTGTCATTCGCCAAAACTCTCCAACGCCATAAATCTCGTCCCGTAACAATGTTACAGGCCCGTCCGCACGCTATTCATTTCAACCGCATTCTAGATTTTGGCGAAGGACAGGCTCCATGCGACGGTGAGCGCCGGATGGCTGTGGGGAAATGCGCTCGGCGACTGTGGCTAGAGTGCGTGACCGCAACCCGATGGAAATTGCCGATGACTTAGGGCACCGTTCTTGGCGATTACTTCCGTATGGCCAACCACCGGGGAGCGATCGGTTCGGTCAGCGCTGCGGCGTTGTCGGGAGGCAGTCGTGCAAACACGGCGTCGAGTATGTGTCTATTCCCTTGGTCCGTCTTCTAGGGTAGAAGATTGGTACGTACTATCAGGCGGCAGGTGTCATCTCTTGTCTATAATTCGCTCAAGATGAGGAACCGGACGCATGAATAAAGCGGATGGTCAGGACACGGCAGACCGCCTCTGTGCAATTGTTGCGAACTCCCTGGACACTCAGGCCAAAACGCAAGATCTAGCGCGCCAAGCGTACCAAAGCCGCACGCAGTTCCACAGGTTGTTCCGAACAGTGGTCGAAGAAACTCCGGGTGCCATGCGACGGCGGCTATTGTTGGAACGAGCCGCATATCAACTGACGCACACCGGAATGTCGGTCACGGACGTCGCCCTGGACGCCAACTACGGTTCGTTGGAGGCGTTCACTCGCGCGTTCCGAAAAGCTTTTCGGACTTCTCCCAGCCTCTACCGGCGCATGCGTGATCCGCACTTCCACTTGCCGGCGTCCAACAAAATTCACTTTTTTGCTCTTGGTTCCTCAACAAAAGGAGGAAGAGACATGGACTTGTTCGATCGTTTTGCAGGCAACGACTCTTGGCACACGCGGCGTTTGTTGGATTACGCGGGTACTTTGACAGAGGAACAATTGGATCGGCCGCTGCCCACGGTCATAGAGCTGCTGCCCTGGCGGGAGTCGAATAAGACTCTAAGGCAGCTCTTAGAAAACATTGTCTTCACCAAAGAAGTTTGGACCGCTGCGCTGTCCGGAGCCGATATGGATATGAACGGCCCTCCCAAATCGCAGCGCTCTCCGCAAGCGATGCTGCAAAGGCTCGAAAAGACCGATGCTGAACTGCATCGCATTTTCAGTGACATCCGGAGCCGCTCCGCCTGGAATGACACGTTCGTCGACGCTCTGTGCGAGCCGGCTGAGACCTTCACGTTCGGCGGCGTTTTCGCCCATATCATGACATTCAACGCGCATCGCCGATTGATGGCCTTGGACGCTCTACGCCACCTCGGCGTCCAAACCGAAGGTTTCGGCGATCCCATGGAGTATGAGGAAAGTGTGGCACCCTGGAACCGGCAGGTACCTCTCAAAACGCCATGAGAGAACACCCCCCGCTGATTCCAAAGTCGCGACGATGAAAACGGAATTGCTGCGATTCAACGGCGCTGTCGACCGGGATCCCGCCATCGATGCTTGGATGAGAGAGCATGCAGGTGAATTGGGAGCCATCGCGCATCACTGGTTTGGCGTGATGCGAAAATGCGGGGACGAAGTCCGGGAGCTCTTGCATGACGGCTGTCCGGTTGCCTGTTTGGGAGATGCGCCCTTCGGCTACGTCAATGTCTTTACTTCGCACGTTAACGTGGGTTTCTTTCACGGCGCAGCGCTGCCCGATCCGGCCCGCTTGTTGCAAGGCACCGGCAAGTTCGTGCGCCATGTGAAGCTGAGACCGGAAACGCCCACAAACGCTGCAGCGCTAACCAGGTTCATCGACGCAGCGTACTCCGATATAAAAGCGCGCGTCGAAAACGGCTAGCTCAGAGAAACGCCTCGGGAAGCCGCCGCGTGCGCAGTAATGCAAATGTTGCAGACGGCGGCATTCGCAAGGGTACCCGCTCGGACGAGATTCGCCCAATAATTCTTTCAGCCGGACGCGCGCGGACTCCATTGCGTGCAATAAAAGGAGGTCGATGCTTCCCAATCCGCAAGACGCCCTTCCGCCCGGCCCACTCACTTGGAATAGTAGCCGTCCCTTGTAATGACGGTCAGATGGCGATCCTTCGTGGTGAGTTTGATCTTGTGATACGTTCCATCGGCATCCGGTCGCGCCGGCGTATAGCCGATATTGTATTGATTGCGAAGTGCGTCCTCAATTTGTGAGTAGATTGCTTCGATCGTTTGGCTCTCCTTGACTTCGTAGGAAACTCCGCCGGTTTCCCCGGCCATCCGTTGCAGCCCCTGCTTGCCACGCTCACTCGCCGCCGCGAGAATCGCGGCCTTGAAGGGGCGGTAAACGTGGATAGGGTCGGAAAAGCGGATGGAGTAGAGGATGGTGTCCGCTCGCTGCGCATACTCGATTGCCGTTCCGATCGATGTGGTGTCCTTGTATGCCACACCATCGGTAAGCAGAATGAAAGCCTTCCGACCCGGCTGCTGTCTCATCACATTTTCTGAAGACTCCTGGATCGCACTGTAGATGAGAGTGGCATAGTGTTGGGGAATTCTCAGCCGGCCGAGGGCCGACGCAAGTTCACTGCGCGAAGACGTCAATCCTTGCAAAGTCTCGACGCGATCGTCGAAGTGAACGACGAATGCCTGATCTTTCTCGCGCAGGACTTGATCAAGAAATGTATAACTCGCGCGGCGCTCCCGTTCCAATACTCCTGTCTGGCTCCGGCTCGTGTCAATCAAAAGCCCAACAGTAAGGGGAAGGTCCGACTCTCGTGAGAAGTAGTCGACCTTCTGTGGGATACCGTCGTCTAGGAGCGTAAAGTCATCCGGGGTCAGGTTCTTGACGATCTGGCCGTCTCGATCATGGACCGTCACCAGAAGCAAAACGGCATTCACGTTTACTGAGATGGTGGCCGGTTGTTGTGCCCACGCACTCGCGGCCATAGCCAAGAGCGGAATAAGCAGAGCAATTTTCATAAGCCCGTGGATGATCCAGCGGTGACAGCCTGCTCGTATATGTTTTGCGAATGTCAAACAGGACTCCCATCCAAAATTAATAGTCTTTCCTATTTCGCTCCTAGTGAAGTGCGTTTGGAGCTTGCAGTTGAACGGCCACCAGCCGGACTTCGCTTGAAAACGGTCCCGGTGTGGAGCGCGAGTACGTTACGTAGATGGTTTGTCCGCCATTGGAGTCATATTCGGGATGTGCATGCGCGTCGTAGATGTTGCCTTGTGTGGGTGACAGCGCAGTGAACGCTTTGATTTCGTCAGACCAGGGTCCTTCGGGGTTCGGCGAGGTTCGCATCATGACGTCATTAGAAAATAGGGCGCTGTAAACAGCGACGTATTGCTGCAAATAGTTGTTCCACGAGACGCTCAAGATGTCTAAGCCATTGAACACCGGCACGGCATTGCTGACCGAAGAGGACCACTGGCCATTGCCGGTAAAAAAGGTCCACGTGGTGCGGTCTTGAGCGGTGGCGGGATCGACTCTCGCCAGCTGGCAGCCCTTGTTAAGCCCATTGGACGCGTGGCCGCAGCCGTATACGTATAGCGTTCCGTTGCTTACGAACGCTGCAGAACCGAAACTAGGTTCGTTCTGGTTGAGCATTAGATCAGGATGGCCTGAAACGATGGGCGGATTCAACGTCGGCCGTTGCGGCTGCTGCTGGATGTTCTGCCAGATAGCGACAGAATTGCCGATGCCCTGAAAGTTGAAATTGCCGGGCCGGGCGCTAACCACCATATAGAAAATCAAAGCGCTGTTGTTCGAGGGGTTGACAACGATTGACGACGGCCAGAGTGCCCACCGTGCGCCGCAAGGCTGTGCCTGACAATTGTTGCCATTGTGGGCCGCGTTGAAAGCCTGCTCATCCGGAGTTTCCAGGAGAATCATGATGGGTGCGCCGACAGAATCCAGACGTTCCTGAAAACCTGTAATTCCATCTTGTGCGTTAAGGTCGGTGGTGAACGACCACGAATCGCTAATCAATGTTCGATTCTGCGCGTCGGCGTTTGCTAGAAAGGTGTCACCGTACAGCCACACCGCGTTGCCCTGGAAAATCGTGCTGTAGGCACCATCTCTTCCGAGAATGGCGGGGTTGGTTGGGATTGTCCCCATATCCGTGGCGCTTACGACGACCAAGTTGGGTGAAGACCCAGACCCGGGAGAACCGGACGAGGAGCCGCTCGACGAAAGACCGCATCCAGACATCCCGAGAACCAGAGAGGTTGCAAACAAAATATAAAGCGGCAAATGGAAAGACCGCCTTCGGTGACGGCGGGAGATGCCACCGCTGGCAGGATCGAGTATTCCGATAGGTAAAGATAAATTCATGGAGTTCCCTCTTCGTATAGATGCTGCGCGAAACGCTCACTCCTCTTTACAAACACATCGTAAGCAAATCGTTGCGCCCACCAATGTAAGGAAGTGTCGCGAACCTTCCAGGCGTTCTCGATGTGAGGCGCTTCAAGAGTCCGACACTTCCTTACAGTCTTCCTCATTGCCTTGTGTTAAAAAAATCAAAACCATACCCTGAGTACAGTCGTCTTTCACTCTGACCGACAGCGGGACCTCCATAATGGGTTCGCGGCGAAATCACAACGAAAGCATCGAGGGAGATAGGAAGCCGATCCCTGTTCTGCTCGTAGACGACGACGTCGAGCTGTGCTCTTCGCTAAAGCGCCTGTTGGGCATGGACGGTTTCAACGTCCAGGCAGTCCATGATGCAGAGTCGGGCATTCGGTATGCACTCGAAGGCGACTATGAACTCGTCATTCTGGACATAATGCTGTCGGGAGGAGACGGTCGCAAGGTGCTGCGAAGGATTCGCATCACTTCCCCCGTACCAGTCATCATGCTGACCGCCCGCGGCGATGAAGCCGACCGCATTGCCGGTCTTGAGGGCGGCGCCGACGACTATTTGCCCAAGCCCTTTAATGCCCGCGAACTTGTGGCTCGTATGCGCGCTGTTCTCCGTCGCAAGAGCTGCGCCGAACTGCCCGAACTTTTCAAGATTGGCGATCTCCAGATGAACTGCAATCAGCGAAGAGTCGTTCGTGATGGCCAAGACGTCGCTTTGACAGGAGCAGAGTTCGACATTCTCCTTCTGCTTGTTCGTTCCGCCGGCAAAGTCCTATCCCGTGACGAAATCGCGGAGGCCGCGCTGGGGCGGCCAATCGGCTTACTGGACCGCAGCATTGACAATCACATCAGTAATCTCCGCAAGAAACTCGGCACCTATGTCCGTGAAGTGGAGCGAATTCAGAACGTGCGCGGCGCCGGCTATGTGTACACAGGAGAAATCATCCAGGAGCAGGAATGATTCGCGGTATGTATGCCAAAATTTTTCTGTGGTTCTGTTTTGCCACAACCGTGATGAGCGTATCGGTGCTCTTGATCACCATTGCCATGCACTCGCAGTCTCTTGGACCGCGATGGATGACTGGAGTTCTGAACCAGTATGCGCGCAGCGCGGTCGAGATCTATGTTCATGGCGGAAAACCGAGGCTTGCCGAATATTTGGAAGAGATCGAGCGATCGTCTCGAATGCAAGCGACGCTGCTGGACCCCCAGGGCCGTGACATCGTTGGCCGCGGCGTGCCGCCAGGAGCGGAGAACGTACTCGCAAAAGCGCGGGCTGCGGGACAAACCCGGTTTCAGACAGGTATGCGTTGGACAGGAGCTTCCGTCGTGTCTGGACTGGACGGAGAATATATCCTCGTCGCCGAGGTGGTTCCTTATCGCGGCCTTTTGCATTGGTGGGCGCTGAGAGTGCCTATACTGCGATTGATCATTGCACTGCTGTCTGGTGGATTGCTGTGCCTCGTTCTTGCACGACATATCGCAGCGCCGATTCGCACCCTGCAAACCGTGGCGGGGCGAATCGCAGACGGCGATCTTTCTGTTCGGGCATTCCCCGCAATTTCACCGCGGAACGATGAGCTGGCAGACCTGGCGCGGGATTTCGACAGAATGGCCGACCGCATCCAAGCGCTGTTGCAGAAACAACAGGAACTTCTCGGCGATATCTCGCATGAACTGCGCTCGCCGCTCACTCGCTTGAGCGTTTCCCTGGAGCTTGTGCGCCGCGGCGAGGCCGATGCCTCCGAACGCATGCAGGCCGACCTTGACCGCCTAGATACTTTGATCGGCCAAATTTTGACGCTGACGCGGTTGCAAGCCCGGGGAGACCAAAAGACGGATACAACGGTGAACTTACGTTCGATCCTGGAAAACGTGGTTGAGGATGCGCGCTTTGAGGGAAAAGAAGAGGAGAAGTCTGTTGTGATTGCGCGCGCAGACGATTGTTGGCTGAAAGGAGATCCCGCGTTACTCCGTAGCTGTATTGAGAACGTAGTCCGTAACGCGATCCACTACACCAAGCCGCAAACGGATGTAATGATCTCACTAGACCTCGTCACCGACGGCGGCTCGCACTCAGCGCGTCTTCTTGTCGCTGACCATGGCGATGGCGTGCCGCCGGAAACCGTGGTTCGGCTGTTTGAACCCTTCTATCGCGTTTCCGAGTCACGGGATCACAAGATCAGTGGAAGCGGTTTGGGTTTGTCGATCGCACAAAGAATCGTGCTCTTGCATAGGGGCAGCATCACAGTCCGCAACCGGGAGCATGGCGGCCTGGAAATGGAGATTTGTTTTCCCGCGACGTGTTCCGACCCAGCTTAGTCCAGCACACTACCAATCTTTAGCCGTTGATTTAGCTGTACTGTTTGCGTGGGCTTGAGGTTGGCTTCCGTGATTGCTCTCCGAAAGTTTGCTTCGATGCTGCGGCCCCGATCGTGGATAAGGGGCCAACGCGCCATTTCAGAGAAAAACTTCTCGCGGTAGTTGCGGCTGAGTGCCAACTCGGTGCCATCGGTCAGAAAGACGGTATGGTCGCCATGGAACAACGGTTTTACCTCACGAACAGCGTTCTTGCGAACTACAATCGAGCGGCTTATTCGAACGAACTGCTCCGGGCTGAGTTCGTCAACGATGCTTTGGATGGTCTGGCGCGAGATAAAGGACTGCTTGGACGTGCGGATGATGACGTATCTGTTGTCCGCCTCGATCCAGAGAACGAGTTCCACAGGAACGAACTGAACGCTCGATTCCTGTTTGATGGCGAGGCGGCGGCGCCAAGTCTTCCGAGGCGGGCCATGCGGGTCCAGCGATTCCGCGGCCCTCGCTCGGTGACGGTAAAACCGTTGCAAGGAAGCGTGCAAACGGTCCCGGTCAAAGGGTTTGCACAGGTAATCCAGCGCTTCGACTTCGAACGTGCGTGTGGCGTGTTCGCTGAACGCCGTGACGAGAACAAGGCCGGCTTTTCATCCGCGCCAACGCGCGCGATCATTTCGAATCCATCCAGTTCATTGAGGAAGGTGGCCCATCGTGCAAAGGTGGTGCCCGCCAGGATCGACCGAAGCTGAGAGATACGCTCCACCCTTCAAAGCACCAAGCCATTTCCCGTCAGCGCCGAACTTCGTGACGCCGGAAGCTCTCTGTACCACGTAAATCAGTGCTTTCCGCTCTCGGGCGTCGGTGTGGGGTGCTGGGATTTGTCAGCCGTCACGTTGAATCCGACATCGCGAGGCCCGCAGGCAGCTTCCGCCCCGGACAACGCTGCCTTGTCCTGACCGAACGCACAGCACGACAACCCGAGACGTGACCGTACGAGGTTAGACCTGGGGAAAATGAATCTTCAGTTTATAGCAAAGGAAGAGAACCAGGATCGCGCCTAGAGTGGAAAGAATGAGGCCGGCGGGATGATATCGTTCGTTCGTTGGGCGCGAAAACATATGGGTCACGCCGCCGCCGATGATGGATCCGATGATACCGAGCACGATCGTCCAGAAGATCGTTATGTGCACGTGCATCACCGATTTCGCGATGACACCCGAGATTAGCCCAATGAGAATATACCACACAAAGTGAAACATACCTTTCCTCCATCGTTTGCTTCAGAGCGTCGCCGACGTAAGCCAGGGTTTGCGGTGATGATGAACAGTCACGGTTGTTCACTGAAAGCTTCCAAACTTCGCACTCAGAATCTGCTCAAGCGGTTTCACGATCTAGCAGGCTGTCTTGGCTGTTTGGCGTACACATGCGTCTTAAACTCATCGTCGCGTTGCTTCTCGTATTTTTCTGCCATTTCGGCCATAGAATCGCCGACAGGCGATCCTGTGGGATTGAACTGCCATGGGCAGTCAGAACACGCCCAGCCACGAAAACGGTCCTTTTCAACCCAGACCAACTCGCGGGCCATTGCGAGATTCTACAATGGGGTATCCGATTTGTGAACCCAGCGGTGTTATGAAGAACCTCTGCCCTGTCTTTTGGTCAAGGATGAAGTACTCACCGGGTGATGACAGCGCGAATTTTCGGATGCGAGCCTTGGCGGCTTCAAGGGTTGCCACCGCGTCGTGCCAAATTACATCACCGCCACTGATTTTGAAAATGTCTAGAGAAGGAACCATAATTTGTCCACCTCCCTTTCTGGGACGGACCCTTTTTGTACCAATTGTGCGTTGCCCAGTTCTGTCCGTTTTGACACAGGTGCCAAGACTAGCAGCGTGCGTCGCAACTACATGAACATCGGTATTGAAAGTTTAACTAAGGGAGTGACATTGTTCGTGTTGGTTTAGATGGTGCTTTCGGCTTGCTGGCCGTCACCGGAACGGTGCCTACGCCAATGCCACGTTGGATGTTAAGGTGCCCGAAATGCAGCTACAGCTTCACTCATACCAAGATTGAACTGGCCGCGCTTGAGGAAGCACGCCGCGACCCTTACGGAGTCCTGCCAAGACCTACGTTTGCACCAGACGGTGAGAACCATACCTGCCCCGGCTGCAAAACCGAATCCGTCTTTCGGCGGCAACAATTGTTCTACTGGGACGACACGCACAACTTTGATTTCTAATACGCTTAGCCCGCAATCGAATTGTTGAGTCGGAGAAGGGAAGCCGAGGGGACCTGCGATTCTTTTTGTCGCGATGCTGCTTCCGCCCAAGTTGCGCCAGACGAGCCCCGCCACATGGCCCCTTAACTTCCCAGCGGACAGCATACGGGATCGCCGCGCTACCTGTATGTGCCTTAGGAAACAGATTTCAAGTCCCCCATCTGGGAGCCTTAACCAAGCACGAATCCGAAGTCGGCATCCGTGCCGTGCGTGACAAGAGGATTTCCTTATTGGCACGCGCAGACGTTAAGGAGTTGAAGACATGCTTGGAATAATTGCAGCGGTTCTGATTGTACTCTGGTTACTTGGTTTTTTTGCGTTTCACGTTTCCACCGGGCTGGTCCACATCCTGCTCGTAATCGGTGTCGTGATGCTCCTCTTTCATTTGTTCAGAGGTAGGTCAGCCATAGCGTGAAGAACACCAATCCGAGATACGTGATTCGCCGGATTCACTGGGGTCCGCGAAATTGATAGACGCAAAACCGTGGACCCTTGCACGCAATGGTATGTGGTAAAGCGAACTCGCTTGATGATTTTTTGGATCGCCGGTAGCGTTCCTCTCGGCGGCTTTGCCTTCTACCTGAACTGGAAATTAGGTGCCGTCTGGAGCGTGTTCGCGGTACTGGGATTCGTCGCTATCGAAAAGAGCCTGATGCCCTAGAATCGATACGGCTTCCCCCAAGGGAACCAGCGCCCCGAGGCCACCCGGGAGCAGCCTAATACAGGCAAGTTTTCCTCCTGCTACCGATGCTCCTGCGTTGCACTTCAAGCAGATGTGCGGTATCGGACATCTTCTCCGAGGCTATTCACCGCATACTCGTTGCGAGCCAAGGATTCCGAGGGGAAATCTTGAGCGAGGAGGATGACGACATGCACAATGGATATCGATATTTTTTCGGTTTCTTTGTTCTTACCGCAGCCCTTGCAATTCCCGCTGCGGCAAAGCCGCAAGACAATGGACGCCAAGAGGAAAACCATCGAGACGACAAGGACCAAAACCGGGTCTATGACCGTAGCCACAAGGACTATCACAATTGGGATGCCAACGAAGACCGTTCCTACCGTCAGTACCTCGGCGATAAACACAAAGAATATCGCCCCTTTACTGAAACGAAACCGAAAGAGCAAACTTCGTATTGGAATTGGCGTCACAGTCATCCAGATTAGGACAACGGACGCCAATAGGTAGTCAACCCGCAAACGTATCGGGGCCGAGGGAGCGCGTCATCCAGGGGCCACTCCCACTACCTAAACTCCATGACTTTAAGAACAGGCAAAATACAGGCGTCCATAAATTGGATAGGGAAAATCTTAGGATGGAACCTTGTTGGGAGTGGTTCTCCGGCCAGCGAGATTGCACATGGCTAGGTCGCCCGAGTTAAACGTCGCCTGGGCTCTGTCTTCAAGGCTGTCCTTCGCCAAAATTTAGAATGCGTTGAAATGAATAGCATGCGGACGGGCCTGTAACATTGTTACGGGACGAGATTTATGGCGTTGCAGAGTTTTGGCGAATACAACGCATTTTTGCAGGGGTGGGGTTTCGTCAGGGCTTGTCCAGCGCTTTGGCCTTGGCCTCCGCCTTGCCCGCTTTTTTGATATATCGCTCAGCCTCGTCGAACTCATTTTGCTTTCTATTGATTTTGACGATCTCCTCGTAGGCGAACGCCGCGCCCATATAGGCAGTCATTGCCCCGTCGGTGTCGCCCGCGGCGAGGTAGGCCTCGGCAGCATTTATTCGATATTCCGCGGCGATCTCGTATTGCTTCTCAGCGCGCTCGACCTGTCCAATAGAATCGCACAGGATAGCCGCTGTTTCATGGAAACGGGCTGCGGCTCCGTAAAGTTTGGCGGCGGCGGAATCGTCACCGTCGGCTTGTGCGGCTTCGGCCGCTTGCATATTGGCGGTGGCAGCTTTCTGATATTCGCGGATGGCCTTGTCGTCTGCGTTTGCTTTCTGGTATTCCGTGGCAGCCTCGTCGTGGTCCGCTGCGGCCTTTTCGAATGCTTTTTGAGCGTCCGCATGGTCGCCCTTGCGCTCTGAGTCGTTGCCTGAATCGGTGTGTTCGCGGGCCGCGGCGTGGTAGGCGTCCCCCGCCTTCGCGTGCGCGTCACTGGCAGCAGCCGCTTTGGCATCCTTCTCTAGTTGTGCGGCCTTTTCAGCATGACTGGGATCGGGCATGAAACGCCTCCTCTCGGAGATGGGATTGGACAACGGTTGCGAGAAACCGTTGTTTCGGCGACCTCGGATGGGCCCAACCGCGCAGAAACTTCTGCTTGGTGACGGCGGGGGAATTTAATCATGGGTTACTTGGACAAGCAAGCGCTGGCGAAACGGCAAAGTCGCTGCGATGGAATCGAGGCCCACGGCCATAAGCATCTTACCAGTGGCAGTTTTGGAGACTTCGATCAACTTCCAACGGCATCGAGGCACGCGATGAAGGTAATGGCGTATGGCGTGGGGCGGCGAGTACTCTGGGCCAATCCACAGTCAGTAAAAATTCCTCACCAACTCAGCCAAAGATGACCAACCGAAAGAAAAATATTCTCGTGGATTTGCCTCAACCCCTGGCCAAGGACGTCGCTACACTGGCGCTTAAGAATAAGCGCAGCACTCGGCGTGAGACTGAGCTCGCCGTGGAAAATCACGTTGCGTCCTCGGTGCGGGATACACAGCCCTATCCTTCGCCAAAATCTAGAATGCGTTTGAAATGAATAGCATGCGGACGGACCTGTAACATTGTTTCGGGACGAGATTTATGGCGTTGCAGAGTTTTGGCGAATGACAGCGGCCATGTCACTGATTTCAAAGTCGGCCAGAAGTTTTGGCGCACCACAGGTCTACATATTGAGCACGACCGTAACGGGCAAGGTGAACTGAAACGTTGCACCGCGCCCGGGAGCGCACGAGGCCGACAAGCGGCCGCCGTGCGACTCGATGATCGAACGGCTGATGGGCAGCCCCATACCAGTCCCGTTTTCTTTGGTCGTAAAGAATGCATTGAAGATCTGTCCCGCCTGCTCCTGGGCAAATCCCACACCGGTATCACTGACCGAGATCAGCAGTTGAGCGTCGCAGGTTTCCGACCTGATGGTAAGCTCGCCTCCGCCAGTCATTCCCTTCATGGCATCGATGCCGTTGAGCATGAGGTTCATGAAAACCTGCTGCAGTTGCACGCGGTCCGCCATGATGTTGGGAAGATCGCTGGCGAGTTCGGCACGAATTAAAATCGAATACCGGCTCGCCTCGCTGCGCAGTAAGGCGATCATTTCTTGAATGAGCTCATTCACATCGAGCGACTCACGTTGCGGAGGCCCCTTCTTGAAAAGCAGGTGGATGCGGCTGATGATGTCAGACGCGCGGGTTACGTCTTTGATGATTCTCGCGGCTGCTTCGCGTGCCTCTGGCAGATCGGGCTGATCGCGTCCAAGCCACCGCAAGCAGGTATTGGCGTTGGTGACCGCCGCGGCAATCGGCTGCTTGATTTCGTGTGCCAGAGACGCGGTGAGCTCTCCCATCGTGCTCACCCGGTTTATGTGCGCGAGATCCGTTTGTGCCTGCCGCAATCTCTCGTTACGCTCCTCCTCCCGCTTTTGCTGGCGCCTGCGGTAGATGTAAATGGCTGCCGCCACCAGAAGAATGGCGGTAATGTACATGAGTCGAAACCACCAACTGTTCCACCAGGCGGGCAGAATCTCAATGAGGAGAGTGGCACCCGGTTCGTCCCAGGGACCTCGGTTCGTAGCACCCTCCACGCGAAAGGTGTACATACCTGCTGGCAGTGTTGTATATGTGGAGAAACGTTGATCGCGTCCGACGTCATTCCACTCTCGATCCAGCCCTTGCAGCATGTACCGATATCGATTTGTTGGCGGGTTTAAATAGCTCAGCGCGGAGTATCCGATCGAGAAGCTGTTCTGCTTGTGGGAAAGCCTAATACTATTTGTGTGATTGATCGCTATTTTTAAGGGCGAGTCGACTCCGGGCATCATCGAGGCCCCGGACAGTCTGAAGTCTGTCAGAACGATAGGAGGGACGTACGAACTATCCGTTACTTTGTCGGGGAAGAACGCGGTTGCGCCGCCGAATCCTCCGAAAAACATTTCGCCGTTTGCACTCTTGAAGCAGGTGCCCCAGCCGGTCAAGTCGGGACCTGGGAGTCCGTCCGCAGTCGAGTAAGTCCGGAATGTCTTTGCTTGTGGATCGAATCTTGCGACCCCATTGTCAGTACTCATCCACAGGTAGGCATGACTATCTTCCAGAACGCATCCCACGACGTTGCCCGGCAGGCCTTCCCGCTGCGAGTAAATGGTGAACCTTCCAGTTGTTACGTCAAATCTATTGAGGCCTTCCTGAGTACCTATCCACATGGTGCCCGAGCGGTCAAAGTGGACCGAGTTCACGCGGGGGTTGCTTAATGTTCCCTGACGCTCTATGTCGTGTTGATAAATCATGAATTGGCCCGTCTCAGGGTCGAAACGCAGCAGACCGGAAGATTCCGTACCAAGCCACAGTATTCCGTTCCGGTCCTCGACCAGTTCTAAATAATTCGGGTGTACGCCTTGCAACCCGGCTCTGTAAGTTGTAAAGGTACCCGTCGCCGCATCGAAACGATCCAAGCCATCATGAGTGGCTGCCCAAAGCGTTCCATTGTGATCAACGAGAAGACGGGGGACAATGTTATTACTCAAGCTGTGCGGATCTCGGGGATTGTGTTGAAACCTTTTGAAAAGCGCTGTTCGGGGGTCGAAACGGAAGAGTCCATGACTATACGTGCCCACCCAGAGGTACCCTGAGCGATCCTCACAAATAGTGATGACATCGCTTCCCTCTCCTGCGGCGGTGAGGCTAAAGGCATCGTATCGCTCTGCTTTGCGGTCGATTCGATTAAGCGCTTCGTGGGCACCGATCCACAGGATCCCCTGATGGTCCTCGTAAATCGCCCCAACGAAAGGTTCATCCCGGCTGGCCGGATTGCCAAAATCGTGGCGATATCTCTGGAATGGCAGGGGCTTGGAGGTAAACCGTGTAAGTCCGAAGCCGCCCAAACTAGCCCAAATGATCCCCTCCTGATCTGCGAACACTTCGCGGACACTGTTTTGGGCCAGGCTCTCAGGATCAGCAAGGTTATTGCGATAGCGAATGAATCTCCGATGTTCCCGGTCAAATTTAAGCAGGCCGGCACCGTTGGATGACAGCCACAGAACCCCGTTCTGGTCTTCTAACATGCCCGTGATGCCCGTCAAAGCCAGGCCGGGCGAATTCTCTTTGTGAAATGAAAAGTGAGTTAGGGTGTGTGTCTTCCGGTCAAATACGGACAATGGATTTGCAGAAACATGATAGATCCAGAACACTCCGAAGCGATCTTCGTAGAAAGAGAATGGGTACGAAGGTTCATACAGGGGTATATGCAGCGTAACTTTGCCAGTTCTTCGATCGAATGAATCGACGCCCTCGCTGGTGGCAACCCAGAATCCGCCCTCTCTGTCTTCACCACTGGACTTAACGTCATTGCTCTCCAGGCTCGCCGGATCGTCTTGATCGTGGAAATACCGTCGAATATTTCCATTCGCCGGATCCAGCGAATACAAGCCGCTAGGGGTAGATAACCACAGTGTGCCGGCAGCGTCCTGACTGATGTGGAACACATAGGAAACTCGATATCGAGTGAACGTTTCTGTTTTGCCATCGAACTTGTTCAGGAATTGATTGCATCCGACCCAAAGCGAGCCGTTATGGTCCTTGAACAGCGCAGTAATGGATGACCCGCTAATGCTCTTAGGATTTCCCGGGTCGTGGGTGAAAACCTTGAAGTTGTAACCGTCGAAGCGGTTCAAACCGTACGGAGTGCCAAACCACACAAACCCTTGATCGTCCTGCACAAAGGGTCCAGCGTTGGATTTCGAAGGCCCTTCGATAGTGTAGAATCGCGCGAAGCGGATGTCGGCACCATCGATTATGGGCAGCCGAATCTGTCGAGACTCCACGCTTGCTTGTGGGACTGCGCCCTGTCCGAGTCGGCGACCGTCCGCGCGTCCATTCGTGACCAACCCGGACAACAGGCTCAGATATGAAAGGGACAACAGCAGCCCCGGCACCGAATGCAGATGCCGAAATCTTGTGCACCCAAGAAGGCCGCGGAAGGTAGCGCAAGGGTCCGCTTGTTTCACTGACGACTTTGATGCGCCCGATTGAGTGTGTGATGGACTCAAATTCGAAAGCGAACAGGGGGCGACCCAGTCCTGCAACCCCTTCTCCGGTTCCCGGAGGTTTGGAACCCGACCTTTCATGCGCTAGAACTAGGTTCCGCAACCGGCTATTTACGAGAGGCACGATCATACCGCAGAAGCCTCCATTCGACGACAATCCGGAGCGTTGGCGCGACGCAGTGTACTCCATCCTCCACACTCCACGCTGTTACTCCTCTCTGGCAAACCGGCCAACCCCAAAGCATCCGTGGAAGGGTGAGCATCCGTTTCCTTTCAACTGCTGCCGGCCGACTCGACCACCGAAGGAGTAATGCTCTTATCCACGTAACTTCTCTATCTCAATTGCAGACGCGACTCACGTCCTTGCAAGTACTTGAAGCACGAATGCCAATGGAAGGTACACGACCGAGACCAGAAGCAGCCGGCGAGCAGCGATGTTCGAACGGATGAGGGCGAGTCTCGCGGAAAAATAAAGGAAACCCAAACTGAGCAGCAACATACCCGTCGCGAACCCCGGATTGGCGTGGCGCAAGACCAGCGGCACAACAGTTACTGACACTAAGACGAGCGAAGGGAGCACACACTGCCATCCCATGAATCGGGCGCTCTCTCTTCCCCCCGGAAGGACCTGATACCCTGCTCGCGCATAATCTTCGCGATACATCCACGCAATTGCCATGAAATGCGGGAATTGCCAAAGGAAGAGAACCGCGTAGAGTAGCCACGCTGGAGAGTCGAGCTTTTCGGCTGCGGCGACGTATCCAATCAACACGGGCATGGCACCTGGAAATGCGCCGACCAGCGTACACATGGGCGTTCGCCGTTTGAGCGGAGTATAGAGGAACAAATAGCCGCCAAGCGTAAGTAGGGCAAGCACGCTCGCAGCGGGGCTAACTACGAGAGCGAGGTAAACCACACCTGCGAACGACAGCAGGGCTCCGAAGACCAGGGCTTCTGTAGGTTGGATTCGGCCAGCAGCGATTGGCCGCCGAGCGGTGCGCCGCATTTGCGTGTCGAAGCCACGTTCGATCACTTGATTCAGAGTTCCGGCGCCGCTCGCAACGAAAACCGTGCCGAGCAGCGTGTACAGAAGCAGCAACCACGGGAAATGCGCGAGTGGTTTAGGAGAGCCCGTCCAAAAAGCAGCCAGGGTTGCCAGAGCAATCAAAAAGTTTACTTCCGGCTTCGTTAACGCCCAATAGTCGGACAGGACGCTGGCCCGCTGGGACTGGCCGCGCCGGACTGCGGCCAGGTCGAGAGCCACCAGAATAGGCTCGCTCGCCATCTTTAGGCAGCCTCCCCAGTCTGCGGATTTCTTCGCGGAGCCAGGGTGCCAGGCGGATCTTCTTGCCCCACCTTCTGGGAACTCCGTGCTCCGAGCAGCCGCGTAGTCAGAATCATAGCGGGTATCAGATAGATGATCGTGACGCACGTCCACATCAATGCCGCGGCGCGCTGCTGGTCCTCGAGAGCGGAGACGTCGAACTGTCGTGGTCCCACGAGGTAAACCGGATAAACAACACGGTCACAAAATACAAGAAACCCTGACAGAATGTCGCAGGGGATCGTCGCGAGAAAAAGGTAGAGCAGCATGGACCAGCGCGGCCAGACCGGGACACTTGGCCATGGCTGAACAACGGGCCACCAGAAAAGAAATCCGGTTCCGAGGAAACAGGCATGTTCGACGATGTGCCACGTCTCCGATTGCAACCCAAGAGTGAACGCCCCAGGAATGTGCCAACCCACCAGAGCCGCTGCCGCCGCAATCCAGCAAAACGCGGGTTGCGTAATTACGCGGCCAAACTGATGCATCGGGGGCCATCGAAATAATAGGCCGATGATGCCGTGAACGAACTGTCGCGGCAAACCGTGCAATAACGGCATTATCGGGGCACCGACCAGAATCAACGGCGGAGCGATGGTCATGAGCAGGAGATGCTGAACCATGTGGACGGTCAGCAATTTTTCGTCGAATGCCGCGAGCGGTGAGCCCAGAGCCAGCCAAATCAGGAACATGCCTAGAAGGAAACTGCCGACGCGCCAGGCCGGAATGATGTTCACGCGAGAAAGTCGCAGGTGAATCCAGCCGCGCAAATAGAGAACCGCCTCAAGAATCAGTATCAAGTCAAGCGAGACTGGAGGCGTCCACGGCTCGAATGCGGTCTGAAGAGAGTGGACCATAGAGTTCTAGGGCTGCGCTGGAGCGTGCGCCTTCGGGCTTTCCGACACGGCCGCCTGGCGAGATGCATCGCGCGCCGGAGCTTGGTTCTCAGGGTGCAGCGTTTCGAGAAACGCTACGAGCGCCGTCGTCTCCGCTGGACTCAAGTTTTTCCCATACGCAGGCATGTTGCCGCCACCTTGGATGACTTGGCGTATCAACTGGTCTTGCGTGAGCCGCACAGCAACACTGTCCAGCGCCGGACCTCGTTGCCCTCCCGCGTCACCGAGGGAATGGCAGTTGCGGCATTGCTTCACCTGGAAGACGAGCGCGCCTTGCCGCTGAAGCGCCGTTGAGTTGCGCAGGAACTGGTCTGGCACCGGATCGCCACTCCAAGCATTCATGTGCGGGCTCCAGGGCGTGTAGCCGGCGAGATGCGTGAGTGTCCCTAGCGAGATCGCGATCAGCAAAATTGTGAGAACAGCGATGGGCCGGCGGCGCCAGCTTTTTTCTCCTTCGCCAGACAGGAATGGAAGAAGGAGCAGGACCGCGATGGCGACTACGGGGCCGATGAGCAGTGCGGGCGTCTCCATCGAAGGAGGCAAGAGCGAGAGAAGCGCGTAGAGCCAGAGGAAAAAGTAATCAGGCTTCGGCGCCGTCTGGATGATCGTCGGATCCGGCCGACCGGTCGGTCCGAATGGACCGAAGTACGCAGCACATGCCGCCACTGCCAACAGGATGAATGCGGCGAAGAATAGGTCTTTCCACACGGCATAGGGAACGAACGGCACGCCGTCCTTCTTCGTCAATTCGTGGTACTCGGTCTCGTAGGTCGCCCTTTCCACGAGACGGCCCGGCATCGGCCATTCGTTAATCCCCAGCTTCAGCACCATCAACAAATGTAGGCAGACGAACCCGATCAGCATCCCCGGAATAACGAAGACGTGCAGCGCGAAAAATCGGGATAGTGTGGCGCCAGCGATGATGGGCCCACCCAGCATCAACTTTACGGCGAGGGGACCGATAACGGGCACCCGGCTGGCGATGGATGCGCCGATTCCCAATCCCCAGTAGGCGTCTTGATCGAAGCGCAGGACTTGCCCGCTGAATGCCATGCCCAACGTCATCAGCAGAAGAAAAACGCCGACGATCCAAGTGAGTTCCCGCGGAAACTTGTACGCGCCGAAGAGGAAGACCTGCACCATGTGAATGAGAACGACGGCCACCATGAAATTCGAGCCCCAACCGTGCAGCGCGCGGATGAACCAGCCGAGGGTAACATCGTGATTCAGAGACTGGAGACTGCTCCAGGCCTCGCCCGCAGATGGAACATAAATCATCGCCAGCAAGATTCCAGTGACGAGTTGCAGAACGAAGACCGTCAACGCCGCGCTGCCGAACACGTACCACCAACTCGCTGTGTTGCGCGGAACGGGATGCTCGGAAACCTCACGAACGGGAGCCGCGAGCTGCAGGCGCCGGTCGAACCATTCGCCGATCTGCGAGATCAAGCGCATGGCGGTTTCTTTCCAAATAGGGCTGCGCTCGGCTCTCCAGGGGTGGGCAGCTCGCCTGCCTGAATGGTGACCAGGCCGTTTTGCACTTTGGACGGATATTCGAACAGCCCGCGCTCTGGCGGACCAGAGGCGCGCGAGCCGTCTTGGTAGTACACTCCGCCGTGACACGGGCACATAAACAAAGCGGATTGCGGAAACCACCGAACCGGGCAGCCCAAATGCGCGCAGTTAACAGCAAAAACCTGGAACTGATCGCCTCCGACGCGCCGCACCCAGCATGCAGTGTCGACGGTCTTCCCATCTGTCGGCATCACGTTGGGATTGCGGAAAGTGGCCAGCCTCGTTTCGCCCTCTGGAAATTCACGCACCGATCCGAGAGGTACCCAGGCAAGGTATGCTCTCGCGCGTCCGCGTGTAATTGAGGAAAGCACAAACCGCACGATCGGTATAGCAATCGCGGTTGCCACAAGCCCGTTGAACAGAATTCCCAACTTCATAAGAAGGCCGCGGCGAGAGAGTGAAGTGTCATTCGACATCGAGAAGCTCCTAGGGGTGCTGCGGGTAATCTGAAACGGAATAAGGTTGCCCCGGGTTTTGAACGCGCCTCGAACTGAGCCAGGCAACTACATCAGTGACTTCCTGCTCGGACATAGGCTTTCCGGGCACGTTTCCGCGCCAGTCCGGCGCGCCCAATTCAGGCCGGCCGGCGAGGACAATCGTGCGCAGCCCCTGATCGCTGACCAGCGCGAGAAAAGAATCATCGCTAATGGAGCTGCCTTTTGGTCCGCCGCGGCCGCCCGTGCCGTGGCAGGATTCGCAGTACGTCTTGTACGCAACTTCGCCTTGCGAGACGTTGCCTGCGGATTTCGGCGTGTAAGAGGGCAGATTGGCCGCATTGAGGTTGCCGCGCTGGGCCCAGCGTGATCGGATTCCGCTAGTAATCACGTCGATCTGCTTGTCCGTCAGCATCCCGCCGGCGCTCACAGCGAAGGCCGGCATGGAGGTTCCGCGCACGCCGCTGGCAATAACTTTGCGAATCGCTGCGTCGTCCGCGATAGCAAGATAAACGGGAGAGGCAAGCGCGATGGCCGCGCCTCCCCGCCCTTCCGCACCGTGGCAGCCCGCACAGTTCTCCGCGTATAGCGTGTCAAAATCCAAAATTTGATTCGGCGCGAGAGTCTCGGATCCTTTGAGGGGCTGGCCGTGCGGCGTACCGCAGCCGTAGAGCAACATCACCCCAAGCGCGAAGGTTGCACATACATGCCGAAATGGAATCACGAGCGTCTCTCTCCATTTCCGCGTGGCGGCATTAACCCGGGAGCTTCAATTCCTGCGCGCAGAGCGAACGGCATATTTTCGTGCGTCGGCACACGCGTCTGCCGCACCACGACAAGTCCTGCGACGACACCGAAGGCAAACTGCGATGCCATGAACCAGATCCAGTCAATGTGGTTCCCAAGCACGGGATTGAGAATGCCCATAATGGAGTACAGCAGCCCCGACCACAGAACCGGAGCAATCAGGCCGCCTAGCACAATGGGATGACGCGCGAACATGGGAAGCATCGCACCATACAGCAATCCCACAAGTATCGACGTGACGAGATGGAGCACCGCCGCAATCAAAAAGATACCTGCGTGAAATGAATTCAATTGCGAAGCCGAAGGCACCTCCGACGGCGCATACACAACAGCGGCAAGAAGATTGATGGGGTACCAAATGCTTCCGGTCTTCAGCAGACCATAGGACAGGCCAGCACAGCCATCGCTACGCTGCCCGCCAAGCCTCCCTTGACACCAGCAGATATCGGATAGGTTTCAAGGGGAAGCCACGCGCGGACTTGCTCCGGCGCCACTGGCAGCCGTTCGACGACGCGGCGCTCCGTGGCGACCGAGACATCCTCCGGGACGACCGGAACAACTTCTTCATGTTCATGCGGGAAGACTTCCCGGAACCAGCCGACGCAACCAACGATCGCCAGCACCGCTCCGAGAACGCTCACGGAGGCGCTTGTCAAGAGCCCCGCGAATACCAACGTAAACCCAAAAGCCAGAACCAGAGGCCAAGCTGTCGATGCAGGCACTTCGATCTCGCTTGGCGCGCGACGGCTTTGCTCCAGTTGTTCCGCGGGCAGCAGCGTTGCCATTGATTCTCCTCAGCGACCTAGAACGTAAACTACAGTGAAAACAACGACCCAAACGCCATCGACAAAATGCCAGTACATGGAAAGCACATCGACGCGAGCGGACTGCTCCGGGCCGACACGGCCAGCCAGGCCAAAGAGCAGCACGATGCTCAGCATGAGCAGACCAACCGTGACGTGAGTGGCGTGCAGACCGACGAGCGAGTAGTAGGTCGTTCCAAAAAGGTTGGTGGAGATGGTCAGACCGTGTTCGTAGATCAGCCGGTGCCATTCCTGGCCGGTGCCGAACAAAAAGAGACCGCCAAGAACAATCGTGAGCAACCACAGTCCGAGGAATGCGCCGCGCTTACCGCGTTCGAGAAATCTTGACGCGAAGTGGATGGTCAGGCTGCTGGACAGCAGGCAAATCGTGTAGAAGATGGGTGTCTCGAGCACTTCGCGAGGCGTCGGCCCGGTGAGGCTCTTCCCCACGTAGAAGAGATACGCCACGACGAAAATCGTGAAGATCGCCGACTCGGCAATGATCAGGCAGGCCATCCCGACCTTGCCCCGATACGGAAGGCTCCAAGCTTCGGGCGCTTGCGTGATTGGAGTCGTGATTGCGCTCATTGAGTCGTTCCCTTTACTCATAGCGGCTGTCCGGATCTTCCGGATGCTTCGATCCCACAGCGGGCGGCGGCTGGCAACCGTCGGAATGCAAGCGAAGTTGTAGGCCGGTGGCGGCGAACTTACCGACCATTCGAGAGTCCACGCGTCCCAAGGATCGTTCCCAGCCTTGGCTCCCTTGAAATAAGAAAGAATAAGGTTCGCGACAAACACCAGACTGGCGATGGCCTGAATAAATGCGCCGATCGTGACGATCAGGTTCAGGGTGTCCCAACCGCGGCCGGGCTCGTAGGTGTAGATACGCCGGGGCATGCCGAGCACGCCGGGAATGTGCATGAAATCAAATGTCAGGTGAAATCCGATCACGAACAGCCAGAAATGCAGTTTGCCAAGGGATTCGTTCAGCATCCTGCCGGTCATTTTCGGATACCAGTAATAAAATGCGGCGAAAAGCACGAACAGAATTGCGCCCACGATCACGTAGTGGAAATGCGCGACGACAAAGTACGAACCGCTAAGCTGCCAATCGAAAGGTGCGCGCGCCCAGCATGATGCCCGTGAGGCCGGCGATCAGGAACTGGAACAGGAATCCGATGCAGAAAAGCATCGGCGTCTTGAACTGGATCTTCCCGCCCCACATGGTGCCCAGCCAGTTGAAGATCTTGATTCCGGTCGGAACTCCGATAACCATCGACGTCAGCGTGAAAAAGGTGTTGGCGTAGGAATTCATGCCGATGGTGAACATGTGGTGGGCCCACACGCTCATGCTCACGAAGCCGATGCACACCGTCGCAGCCTACCATCACCGGATATCCAAAAATAGGTTTGCGGGAAAATACCGGAATGATTTCGGACACAAACGCAAAGGCAGGAATGACCAGGATGTACACTTCCGGATGCCCGAAGATCCAGAAAAAATGCATCCAGAGGGCGGCAGACCCGCCGGCCTGCGTATCAAAAAAATGGCCGCCAAGATAGCGGTCGACGAGCAGCATAAGCTGCGCGGCCGAGAGCGGCGTGAGCGAAATCAAAACCAATGCCGGACATCACTAGAGTGAGCCAGGCCAGCAATGGCATACGGCTCAGCTTCATGCCGGGGCACCGCATGGAGAGAATCGTGGCAATGAGGTTGACGCCGGTACCAATGCTGCCGAAGCCGGAGACGAGCAGCGCGACGGTCCAGTAGTCAGTGCTATGGCCTGGAGAAAATGCGCGCGAGGTCAACGGAGCATACGCCCACCATCCAACGTCGGGAGCATTGCCCGCACCATACAGACCGCTTCCACCAACAAAACTGAAGTAGAGAAGAATTCCTCCGAGTGCGGTCAACCAGAAACTGAACGCATTTAGCCGCGGAAACGCCATGTCCCGGGCGCCGATCATCAATGGAACCAGATAGTTCGCAAACCCGAACAAGACGGGCATAACCACGAAGAAAATCATGGTCGTGCCATGCATGGTGAACATGCGGTTGAAGACCTGCGGCGACACAAAGTCGTTGTGCGCGTGCATCAGCTGAATGCGCATGATGATGGCTTCGATCCCGGCGATGACAAGGAAAACCAGCGCGTAAAAGATGTAGAGAATGCCCAGGCGTTTGTGATCGACCGTGGTCACCCACGCATGCAGCGTTTGGACCCATGGCCTGCCCGCGGCTTCCGCGGTTTGAATGGCCATTGCATCCGATGACATAGCTGGTCCTCCGCAATCCTTCCCTACTGCAACGTCTCGAGATAGCGCACGAGCACTTCCAGATCGGCATCGGTCAACTGCATGGCAGGCATAAGCGAGCCCGGTTTGATGGCGTCCGGGTTATGAATCCACAGGCGAAGGTTTTCTTTTGTATTTTCCGCTGCCCCGGCTGCGATCGTGTGGCGACTCATGAGGTGACGTCAGATCAGGACCGAAATGCCCCGTGGCATTCGTACCCGCGACTGCGTGACAGTTCAAACACGCTGTAGTTTCGAAGACGCGCTTGCCCGCGATTTCTGTCTCGTTCTGATTCACAGGCTGCTTTTGCGCGCGAACCCACGCTTCGAAGTCCTCGGGACTTTCGACCGAAACCTGCAAAAGCATCTTTGCGTGCTGCGTTCCACAATACTGCGCACATTGGCCGAGGAACACCCCTGTCCGGTGGGGGTCCATCCACATTTCGTTTACCCTATTCGGAATTAAATCCGTTTTTCCCGCAAGCTGAGGAACCCAAAAGCTGTGATTGGTGTCGGCGGAGAGCAGCTTCAAGAATGTAGGGGTTGGATGGGCAGGATCGCTGACGGGAATGTGCAGCTCGTTCGCTGTGACAATGCCAAGCGCGGGATACCGAAACTCCCACCAGAACTGGTGCCCAATCACGGTGACTTCCAGAGCCGCGGCTGGTTTTGGGGCATCCTGGATCGCGTGAATCACACGGGCCGTGGCCAAAAACAGCACGACCACGATCAGGATGGGAATGACCGTCCACGCCAGCTCAATCTGCGTGCTTCCATATACTTGCGGCGGTTCGCGCTGGGCATCAGCCGCCTTGCCGCGGAATTTCGCGACTGCATAGGTGAGCAGAGCGGCGACCACTAGAAAAATGAGCGCAGTGATGGCGAGAACGAACCGCGACAGATGCAGGATGGAATCGGCGGGCGTTGACTGCGGCTCGAAGATGCTCGGAATGGGATTGTCGGGCTTTGGAGTCGCGGCGCACAAACCCGCCGCGAGTAGTATACCCGTCAGGAGGACAACTATTCCCGTAGCCCGACCGAGGACCACTCGCCATTCCGCCTTGTGCTTCTCCGCCATGGCTGACTGTGCTTCTTTCTCGCCGCGAGTCGTCAGTTTCAAAAAGCCGCGCCCCGATAACGTTCAAACCCGCCGCCAACTATCCGTTCATCTGCTCGTCAGTTTGCCACCTACCCATGCTCAGGATGAGTATCGACACGACCACAAACGTTTAAAGTCGGCTCGTGCTTAGTGCTAGTCTGACAATCCACATGATTCACTCCCCGACAATCTTTGTGCATCGACAATAGTTTTTCTTGGCTCAGACCCTAGACGAAGCAGCTCAGATTCCACAGTGGAGCGTGATCGAAAGTTTCAGGAAGCGGTTGAAAACAGGGGCGCTTATGAGGCGGAGTCTGAAAATTAGGCGCGCGGGCTGAGGAGCGGTGAGTCCGACGAATTGGACGGTGTCAGCACACTGACAGGCTGTGTCTTTCAGGATGAAGATCAACTTCCCGAGAGAGGAAGAACGAATCCGGACGGGGCACGTGCGCGCCACTCGAGGTCCGGCAGGATCGGTCCGGGAACAGATCCGTTACGTGCGGTCCCCAAGACGCGCCGAACCCAAGAATGCTCTGTGGAGGCCCCTACTGTCAGCAGGGGGACCTCATGATGTCTAGCGGGTCGACATCGCTGTTGCGCCTCTTGTTCAGTCAGGCCTGAATTTGCAGAGACTTACGTACCAGTCGCTTTGGCATCGATTTTGCCCTTATGGAAGCGCACACAGCCAAAACAAATTAGAAGCAAGTTGGCTAGGTATTGCATCAAAAGGGCAAAACGGCAAAAAGAGTTTGCGCACGGAGGCTGGGGGCGACGCTTAAATTTCGAATAAGATTCTTTGGCACAAGTACGAGGTCCAACACCATGGCGCCACAAACAATTACGTTCGCTAGTTCGCCGTTTTGGCCCGTCGCCATCGGGTTTTTTGGCCTCGGAACGGGCTACTTTATCTGGGGCGGACAAGCTCTTTTTGGTTATCCCAAAGCCAGTCCCGAAGTTGATCGCACCATGGGGATGTGGGGGTTCTGGATGCCCGGTTTTTGCCAGTTCATCACCGGCGTGTACCTGATGGTGGGATTGACCTGGTTCGGCGTTTTCGCAAACGCCGCGCCACTGTACATGGCGGGCTTGGCATTCACGGTGTACGGAATCCACTGGTTTGCGATGGCCCATCACCGCTACATCGGGTCGAGCGCAGCGCCAGACGGATGGATGGCCATCGCGTTTTTCTTCGTTTCCGCGCTGGGAACCTATGTGTTTGGGAGGGCCGGAGATGTTCCCGTCATGATTATCTTCATTGGTCTGACGTTGATTTACCTCGTGGAAGCACCCACGCGCCTGGCGGGCTGGAGCGCTGGCTCCCGAATCGTCGCGCTACTCCAGTGCTTGACGGGAATTTGGCTGATGTATTGCACGGGGGCGGTTACCGTCAATCTGGCATTGGGTTACAAGCTGTGGATCTAAGGGCGCCATCCTGGGAGGACATCGATGACCATGCGAAGTATTTTCTCCTCCGGGGACCGTCAGCCGTACCGGCGGTTGTCCGGAAGCGAATCGAGACTGTTGTCTTCTGCCCTCCATTCAGGAAGAGGATACTCGCCTGAGAAAATAGCGGAGATTACTTGGAGGCTCGTATGATCAAGGAGCTTCTCTCTCGCTGGCCGCTAATCCAACAGATCCGCTCGGGTGCGGATGGCACCGGCCCGGAAGCGATGAGCGCGCGAACGCGCCGGATTCGCCCGCGAAATGAGTCTGCAGAAGTGGCTCGCTCGGTTTGCCCGTATTGTGCCGTGGGCTGTGGCCAGCTCGTCTATCACAAGAATGGAAAATTGGTCTCGATTGAAGGAGACCCAGCTTCTTTCATATCCCGCGGACGCCTTTGCCCGAAAGGCTCCGACAGCTTCGAACTGCTTACCCACGCGAATCGAGAGACCCGCATCAAGTATCGCAGACCGCATTCCACAAAATGGGAAGAACTCGACCTCGAAACGGCTATGGACATGATCGCCGAGCGCGTCTGGAACACGCGCGAGCGTACGTTCGTCGAGGAAAAAGATGGGAAAGTCGTGATGCATACGACCGCCATAGCGCACCTCGGCGGTGCCACGCTCGATAACGAGGAGAATTATCTGATCAAGAAGCTGTTTGCTGCGGGCCTAGGCATGGTTTGCATCAGCAACCAGGCCCGTATATGACATAGCTCGACGGTGCCCGGTCTGGGCACGTCCTTCGGTCGAGGGGGAGCGACAACAGCACCGAGCGACCTCGTCAATTCCGACGCCATTCTGATCATGGGATCCAACATGGCTGAGAATCATCCCGTCGGTTTCCAATGGGTCGTCGAAGCGCGCGAGCGAGGGGCACAGGTCATTCACGTCGACCCTCGCTTCAGCCGCACTTCCGCGATGGCCAATATTTGGGCGCCTTTGCGTGCCGGCTCGGACATCCTCTTCCTCGGCGGACTGATTCACTACGCTCTCGAAAACGGCAAAGACTTTCGCGAGTATGTGGTTCACTACACCAACGCTTCAGCTATTCTTTCGGAAGATTTCAAAGATACCGAGGATCTCGGAGGCGTGTTTTCTGGCTGGGACGGGAAGAATCAGAAATACGACCCGACCAGCTGGTTCTACGATGGCTGTGAAGCGCGGGACAAGGTGGTGGCTCGTGACGCCTCAGAGCATTGCGGCCACTGCAAAGAGGGCCACGGGGCCGCGGTCGATCTCACGCGCTGCAACTCTGATCCCACGCTCAGCCATCCACGGTGTGTGTACCAACTCTTGAAGAAGCATTATGCGCGCTACACGCCCGAGATGGTCGAACGCTTTTGCGGCATTCCCAAAGAACGATTTTTGAAAATAGCGGAGATCTTCTGCTCTGCTTCGGGTCCCGAGAAGACTGGCGCGATTTGCTACGCGCTGGGTTGGACGCAACAATCGAAGGGACCGCAGATCATTCGAGCGGCCGCCATTTTGCAGCTATTGCTTGGTAACATTGGCCGCCCGGGCGGAGGCATCCTGGCACTGCGCGGGCACGCTTCAATCCAAGGCTCGACCGACATCCCTACGCTATACGACATCCTCCCTGGCTATTTGCCGATGCCTCTTCTGGGGGTCGACTCAGAAAATTTAGCCGAGTACATTGCGAAACATCGCGAGCTCACGGGTTGGTGGTGGAACTTCGATAAGTACATGGTGAGTTTGCTGAAAGCTTATTACGGCCGAGCTGCGAGCCAAAAAAATGATTGGGGTTTCGATTGGCTTCCACGAGTTACCGGTGATCATTCGCACCAAGGCTATTTCCTGGAAATGATGGACGGCAAGGTCGAAGGTTTGTTTGTCATGGGACAAAACCCGGCCGTTGCCGCCCCCAATTCGCGCTTCGAACGGAAAGCACTGGCCAAACTGAAATGGCTCGTTGTGCGCGATATGGTCGAACTCGAGACCGCCTCTTTCTGGTACGACTCCCCGGAGGTAGAGCGCGGCGAACTTCGGCCGGCGGAAATCTCCACCGAGGTTTTTCTGTTGCCGGCCGCCGGGCATGCCGAGAAGGACGGCTGCTTCACCAACACGCAGCGGCTGCTGCAGTGGCACCAGAAGGCCGTCGATCCACCGGGCGATGCGCGCAGTGAGACGTGGTTCATGTACCACCTGGGCCGCCGCCTGAAGGAAAAAGCGAAGAAAGATCTGCGGCCGCGCGACGCCGGTCTGAATGCGTTGACCTGGGACTATTCTCTCGAAGGGAAACTGCGAGAACCCAAGGTGGAAGAGGTCCTTCAGGAAATCAACGGCTATACGGTAGCGGACCGGAAATTGGTGAGCGGCTTCGGTGAATTAAAGGCTGATGGCTCCACCGTTTGTGGCTGCTGGATTTACGCTGGCGTATTCCCGCGCCCCGGAGAGAACCGTGCCAACCAACGCAATTCCCAGGACTATTTGGGACATGGCTGGGGTTTCGCATGGCCTTCGGATCGCCGCATCATTTATAACCGCGCCTCAGCCGCTCCCGATGGACGTCCCTGGAGCGAGCGAAAGAAATTAGTTTGGTGGGACGAGCAGAAAAAAGAATGGACCGGCCTCGACGTTCCGGACTTCACGAAAACCAAAGCACCCGACTATCGCCCTCCTAAGAACGCCGAGGGTGACGACGCTCTCGCAGGCGACAAACCTTTCATCTTGCACTCCGATGGCGTCGGCTGGATCTGGGCCCCCAAGGGTTTAGCGGACGGACCTCTGCCAACCCACTACGAATCCCTGGAGTCCCCAGTTCGCAATCCGCTCTATCCGGATGTACAAAGCAATCCGGCTGTAATGAAAGAAGAGCGGCCTCAAAACGAGTACGCAAATTCCCCCGATGCTCGGTTTCCATTCGTGATGAGCACATACCGCTTGACCGAGCACCACACCTCCGGCGCGATGTCGCGCATGCTTCCGCATCTTGCTGAACTGCAGCCCGAGTTCTTTTGCGAAATATCTCCGGAGTTGGCCAAGGAACGCGGAGTTGAAAACGGCGACTGGGTAACGCTCACGACTGCGCGCGGGATCGTCGAGGCGAGAGCCCTTGTCACTGCCCGGATGCGCCCGCTCCTCATCAACGGAAAGAACGTGCACCAGGTCGGCGTGCCTTACCACTGGGGCTATCGCGGACTCGTCAAAGGAGATTCCGCCAATGATCTGGTGGCCATCTCCGAAGAGCCCAACGTCCGGATTATGGAAGCCAAGGGAATTCTTTGCGATCTCTCGCCCGGGCGCCGCGCGCAGGGCAAAGCCGCTCTCGAGCAATTGAGTGCGCACTTGGGAGGATCTGATGCCCATTAGCGCTTTCCTGACGGATGCGTCGTTATGCATTGGTTGCAAAGCTTGCGAAGTAGCCTGCAAAGAGTGGAACGAACTTCCCGATGATGGCTTCGAATGGTCTGGTCACTCGTATGACAACACGCGCGCTTTGGGAGCTTCCACGTGGCGGCATGTACTCTTTCTAGAGCAGAAACAGCACATGGGCTCGCAGCTAGCGGGCATCAACGAGCCCTTTCGCTGGCAGTTTCTCTCCGATGTTTGCAAGCACTGCGCCAACGCAGGGTGCTTGGAAGCCTGTCCGACGGGCTCGATTGTGCGCACCGAAGTTGGCTCGGTGTTTGTCCAGCCCGATATCTGCAATGGTTGCGGATATTGCGTCGTCTCCTGTCCCTTCGGAGTGATTGAAAAGCGCCCTGAGGACGGACGCGCGTTTAAGTGCACGTTCTGCTATGACCGCCAGAAAGCCGGGCTAATTCCCGCCTGTGCCAAAGCATGCCCGACGGAATCGATTCAATTTGGCGAGCTTGAACTGCTGAGGCAGCGTGGCAAGAAGCGCGTACAAGACCTGCAAGAGCGCGGATATTCCGACGCGCGTATTTACGACCCGCAAGAGACCAGCGTAGGCGGAATTCATGCCTTCTCTGTCATTTTGGGAGAACCCGAAGTCTACAATCTGCCTCCTGCTCCGGAAGTGCCAACCGCTTATTTGAAGAGCGCCTGGACGTCGGCATTCATTTCCGCCGCGGTTATTTTTGCGATCATTTGCGCTGCATTTGCTTTTTGATTCTGGTCCAGTCTCTCAAGGCCAACGTGAAACGTTCTACGAGTACGACGATAATGAAATCAGGCGCCAAACTCAAAGCAACCGAGGAAAGACTCGAGGGAATCCGGAAAGCGGCCGCTGAAGCTGCCCAAGTTCCAGGGGGCGTCCGGCCCTCCGCGGGAAGTCCACAAAAGCGGGAAGGTGAGAGCTACTACGGACTCCCGGCACTCAAGCCTCCCGTCTGGACGTGGGAGGTGCCGCTGTATTTTTTTCTTGGCGGCATCGCCGGGCTGTCGGCCTGTATAGGTTTTGCCGCGCAATTGTTGCACGGCGCACCTGAGCTGATCCGTTTGTGCCTCTGGGTCGGACTCCTTGGAGCCGCGATTTGTCCCGTCCTGTTAGTCGCCGATCTCGGCCGCCCGGCGCGCTTCTTGAATATGTTGCGCGTATTCAAGGTTCGGTCCGCAATGTCGCTTGGCGCGTGGATTCTGGCGGCCTTTTCGGGTTGCGCATTTCTTGGCGTGCTTTGTTTCGAATTGCTCTCACGAGGCTTCACGAATCCGCTTTTTACTTCGTTGCTTTGGCTGGGACTGACGTCCGCGGCGGCGACTGGTCTGCTTCTTGCCAGCTATACCGCTGTGCTGATTGGAGCAACAGCTATTCCAGTTTGGTCAGAAAATCGTAGGCTCCTTCCCGCACATTTTCTAACGTCCGGCCTCGGCTGCTCGGCGGGGATACTCGAACTGGCGGGGTTTTTGATTCCCGCCACGCAAATCCTGGGCTTTGCCGCGTCAGGAATCGAAACAGTGATTGAGATCTTCCTGGAAGTGCGGAAGCGGCCCGTCGATGCGCCGCTACACAACGGCAGGTCGGGCACGACACTACGCATCGCGGGACTTCTCGAAGGGCCCGCCGCACTTTTGCTGCGTGTTTTCTGGGGCTCGGTTCCAGCGGGACGCTATGCCGCTGCAACTTGTTTCCTGATCGGCGCTCTTCTCAGCCGTTATGCATGGATCTGGGCCGGCCGGGCTTCTGCCTGTGACCCTCACGCTTTATTTCGCTTGCAGCGCAAAGCCTAAAGAACGGATTCGCGCTGACGTGTCAGTTGGCGGAAGCCGTCGTGCAAAAGTGGCCTCCGCGTTACGGTCTTTTCCACCCGAGCGCTGCTTCGTTTCCGCGTAACTCGTTTTCAGATTCCGTTCGCTTGGTCGGCAACTCTTCCCTAGTCGGATTCCAAAAGAGTAGCTCGTCATTCGCCAAAAAACAGAGGACAGTTATAATTCGATCAGTATCGGAGAAGGCCAGAAATCGAAGCGGATGGTCCTCCCAGGGCTGCGACGAAATCGATCTGCTTCACTCGGAAGGGCCTTCGGTGTATAAGGGCTCCATCCGGTAGGTCAAAATCGAAATCCCGGGTAATATGCGTTGTCATTCCGCTTTGCGTGACGAGAGCACTCATGCGCATTCCACGGCTTCGGTGTGTTCTGCTTGGCATATCCCTTTTGTCATGCTTGTCATGGACCTCGCTTGCGGCTCGCGCTCAGCGCCAGGACCCCGCCGATCCGGCCCCCCAGCGCCGGGAGGCGGTTCGGTGCGCATCGAGCGATGATGCGACACCGAACGGACTAGTCGTCGTTCTGCCTCCCGGAGAGAAGGGATACAAATCGGGGAATTTAGAAGCTTTGAATAATCCTTTCGTGAGCGGTGTCGCCGTTCAGATCAACTGGCGCGACATCGAACCAGTCCAGGGAAAGCCGGATTGGTCGAAGCTAGATGCGCTCTTTGCTGCCGCGATATCATCCCAAAAATGGGTGCAGCTCGACATCGTCCCCGGTTTTTTTTCTCCTGAATGGGCCCTGGCAGGAGCAAAGACCGATTTGTTCCGCGTACCATATGGCCCTGACCATGGCACCGTCGCGAAGCTTCCCATGCCATGGGATCCCGTGTACCTCGACCGTTGGTTCGCATTCGTGAAGCAACTGAGCGAAAGGTATGGAAAGTCGCCAGCTTTTAGAATGATCGCGGCGGCCGGACCGACATCGGTTTCCGAAGAGATGACGTTGCCCAGCAACTCTCCGCCGGCCGTCAAAAAATGGCTCAGTGACGGTTATACGCCCGCTAAATATTTAGGCGCATGGGAAAAGGCTTTTCACGTCTATGCCGATTCCTTTCCCAATCAGTGTGTTTCTCTGGCGGCCCCGGGCCTCCCAATTCTTGAGCGGGGGAAATCCGGTCGTCCTGCGCGTTTGCGCGCAAAGCAAGACATCGTCGAACGGGCAGTCAAGGTCTTTGGACGCCGGCTTGCAATTCAATCGAACGATCTTCATGCCGGCCACGCGCAGGTCGAAGCTTTTGACGGCACCGATTTTATCAACAGTTATAGCGGACGAATTATTACTGGCTTCGAAATGCGCGGTGGTTCCCAAGGCGCCGGGCCCAGCCAAGTTATGGGCGCTGCAGGAAATCCTCCCCTGGCCCTGAGAAAATCGGTGGATAAAGGAATGGCGGCGAACAGTTCCGGCCGGCATATCAATTTCCTGGAGATTTACGTAGGAGATGTGCTTGCGCCCGATATGCAGCCGATCCTGCAGTATGCAGCGTCGCTCTTTGGCAAGTCAAAGCCTTGACGGGGTCGATTCCTGCTTCATCATCCGCGCTCTTTTAGTCTTGCGCTCATCGTGCTCGGTTTCGTTCGCTCATATCGAACCTCGGCGTAAGCTCTGCGCCTCGTGCTCTTCTCGCGAATGGCGTTTAAGACTTTCTTGGCGAGCTTTGGTGTTCCGTGTTCAAACAGGAGAGCAAACGGAAATCGTTCCTGTCCCGGGTTTCCCCCGGTTTCCAAGGCTCATCCTGGTGTGACGCAACTTGGTAGTCTTTGGCCGGGGAAGGCAGGGAGTCTCCTGGGGCGCAATGGCAGTGTGGGGCCCGCGTCAGAGTCAGCCTGCCGCGGGGGCGGGAGCACAGGCGGTTTTTGCGTCGAGCGTTCTCATAAGATCCAGGATCATGTGAGCGACGCACTGATCACCGGTCGCCGTATTGATCATGGCGTGGTAAGCGGTGCGGTCTGGCCAGTCGACACCGAAATATTTTTGGATGAATTCGACGCGGTCGTGATCGACGGTATCGACGCGCTCTTGCGCTTCCTTCTCGGTTTTGCCGCGCGCTATGAGGCGGCGCACTTTATCTTCCCTGGGAGCGTAAAGAAAGACACGGAGCGTGTCCGGACGATTCCTGAGAAAGTGCTGCGAGCCCCGTCCCACGATCACGCAGTTACCGGCTTTCGCGGCGTGTTGAACAACACGTTCGGTAATCTTCAAAATACTTTCGCTGTCGACGACGTTGAGCTTGTGCGCATTGAGACTTCCTTCGTAACTCCCGCGCAAAAAGGACTTGAAGAGCCGGTAGTAGAGCGGGTCGGTACGTTCCTCGCGGGTCTCGACGACAGCTTTGGGACAATTGGCGAGCTTGGCGATCTCTTCCGTGAGGTCCTGATCCCACAGCTTCCAGCCCAGTTGCTTGGCAAGCAGTTGAGCGATTTCACCGCCGCCGCTGCCGTATTCCCGTTCAACCGTAAGTATTCTGATCATCTAGGTCCCTTGAGCCCACATACGGCCAAATACGATCCTACTGCAAATGAATTCATTTCGCTCATTCCGCCAACACTCTGCCGCCACCGCCAGGATCATTCTTCTTCAGAAGAAAAGCGAGGAAGAACATGATCGCTGAGCCCACGCAAAGAACCATGAAGGTATCGATGTAGGCCAGCGTTGCCGCCTGCGCTTGCAGCCCTTCGTAAATTCTGGCGAGAGCCCTCGCGTAAGCCTCATGCGCGCCGATTCCGGAGTGAGCCAAATGTTGCGCAAGGCCGTTTGCCGAATTCTGGAAATTGGGATTGTCGGGCCGGGCATATTCCACCAGTCTGGCCTGATGGAGTTGCGCGCGGCGGGCAATCAGCGTGGTGACCAGCGAGGTTCCCACACTGCTTCCCATGTTGCGCATGAAGTTGATGATACCGGCGACGGCATTGTTTTTTTCCGGCGCGATCCCGATGTAGGCCACCAGCGTAATCGGCACGAACAGAAAACCCAAGCCGATCACCTGGGTGATGCGCAACAACGTGGCGGCTTTGAAGCTAATCTGCAGGTCGATGCGCTGCGTGGAATAATACATAGCGACGGACAAGGCCAGCCAGCCGAAGGCGATCAGGTAGCGCGCCTGGATCTTCGTCGTCAGTTGGCCCACGATCGGCGTTTCAAAAAGCAAGACGAGTCCTCCGGCGGAAAGCGCAAAGCCTGCGAGTTGAGAGGTGTAGCCGACAAGGGTTTGCAGGAATTGCGGCATCAGGACTAGGCTGCTGAACAACAGGATGCCCAGGACGAACATCATCAGGCTGGCGCTGGCGAAGTTGAAACTCTTAAACATGTGGACGTCGATGATGGGTGTTTTTTGAAACCACTCCCAGATCACCAGGGAGATGAGGCAGACGGTGGCGGTAACGATGAGAGTCGTGATGAACCGCGAGCCGAACCAATCGTCTTCCTGGCCCTTGTCGAGCAAAATTTGTAGCGCGCCGATGCCCAGAGTGAGCAGGGCGATCCCGATGTAGTCCAGCTTCACGCCTGCTGACCTAAAGCGAGCCAGGTAGGGCGGATCTTCCACGACGCGACGCACCAGAAACCAGGTCATTAGCCCAACCGGGATGTTAATGAAAAAGATCCAGCGCCAGGAATAGTTGAAAGTGATCCAGCCGCCGAGTGTTGGACCGATCGTGGGCGCCATGATCGCGGTGATACCGTACAGGGCAAATGCCAAGCCGCGCTGCTGAGGCGGAAAAGTATCGGCGAGAATGGCTTGAGCCATAGGCTGAAGTCCGCCGCCGCCCACGCCTTGCAGGACGCGGAAAAAAAGAAGAAACCCAAGGCTCGGGGCAATCCCGCAGAGCAAGGAACTGACCGTAAAGATGGCTAAACAAGACATGAAGAAACGCTTTCGTCCGAAGGTGTTGGCGAACCAACCGCTGATCGGGAGAATGATGGCGTTCGAAACCAAATACGAGGTGAGGACCCAAGTGCTCTGGTCGTTGCTTGCGCCCAGATTGCCGGCCATGTACGGCAGAGCCACGTTGGCGATGCTGGTGTCTAGGACTTCCATGAAGGCCGCCAGAGCCACGACAACAGCAATCAGCCAAGGATTGTACTTAGGCCGCCACACGTCCTGGTCGATGGTGAGAGCCGCCGTGCTCATTGCAGGTAAACGTCGGGCACGACGTTCATGCCGGGCCGAAGTTGGCGGTCGCGATTTTCTCCAGGATCAAGAACGATTTTTACAGGGATCCGCTGAACAATTTTCACGTAATTGCCAGTGGCGTTTTCCGGTGGGAGCAGACTGAAGAGCGGGCCGGTGGCGCCCGCAATGCTGTCCACGTGTCCTTTCAGAGTCCGGCCGGTGGAATCGATGTGGATGTCCGCTTTTTGGCCAACACGCATGCGCTTAAGCTGTGTCTCTTTGAAATTGGCGGTGACCCACACTTCGTCGAGAGGCACGACGGTGAGCAATTGCTGGCCGGCTTGCACATTCAGCCCGACTACCACTGTCTTGTTCACTTCACCAGAGACCGGCGCAACAATTTTGGTGTATCCGAGGTTTAGTTGGGCTTGTTCGAACAACGCGCGTTTTTGCTCGACATCCGCTATGGCCGCCCGCGCGCGCGCCCGGCTCGAAGACACTTGCTGGGGCCCGGTCTCCGCATATTGATGGTTTGCATCGGCCTGCGCCACGCGGCTGCGGGCTTGCTGAACAAATTGCTGCGCCGCAGACTCATTGGCGCGAGCAGCCGAAACCGCCGCGGTGCTGGATCGTGCCGCCGCCAAGGCTTGATCGTAAACCTGCTCGGCGACCTCGCGCTTGTCTACGAGTAGCTTGTAGCGCTTCAGGTCGTCTTGCACCTTGACGTCGTTGGCTAGTGCCTGTTCGAGTTGATCATGTGCGGCGCTGAGCTGCCTCTCGGCGGCAATCACCCCAGCCGTGGTGTTGTCGATGTCCGATTGGGCGGCCTTCAATTGGCTCGATGTGTTTACCGAAGTGATCGGTACAGTGATATTCAGTGATTGTGCGGTCGCTTCGGCGTTGGACAGATTGGCTTGCGCCTGCGCTACCGCAACCTCATAGTCTTTTGGGTCGATCTCGACCAGAACGGTGCCCTTCTCAACCCACTGGTTGTCGTCCACGTTGACCTTCACCACGTAGCCGGAAACTCGCGCGCTGACCGGATAGAGGTGAACGTCTGCCTGGGCGTCATCGGTGGATTCATAGCTGCTGAGATAGCGCCACAAAAACACGCCCCCAACAAGCACCACGAGGACGACAATCAGTATCACAATGTTTCTGGGGAGCTTGGGATTGCGGCGCGCCGGAGGCGTATAGCCCCGGTCCGTCAATGGCGATGGATCCGTAATGGATCCTTTGCCAGAGTCAGATACCGAAGAGGGTGGGTTCTCGTCCGCCATGTTCAGTGTCCTTTGAAATATTCCTTGACGCCCTGTTCCGCGAGGCCGAGAGCGCGAGCCAGGGAAATTTTTGCAAAATTATAGCTGTAGAGACTCGAAATGTACTGTTCGTGCGCGCTAGCGACCGCCTCTTGCGATTGCACCACTTCCACCGTATCGGTGACACCCGCGCTGAAACGATCGCGCGACTGGAGCAGAGTCTCTTCCGCCAGGTCAATGTTGCTTCGCGCCACGTTCACCAGCTCCGCCGACGACTGCAAGTTCAGCAGCGCCGTGCGAATGTCGGAGTCGATGTGGGCACGCAGATTATCCAGGCGCTCTCGGGTTTGTTGCAGCCTCGCATCGGCCTGCACAACGTCCCCGTGGACGCTGCCTCCCTGAAAGATGGGAATCGAGAGTGTTCCGCGCACGTCGAAGACTTGTGTTGCCGTGGAGGGATGCGCCCCCGCGGCGCCAACGTCCGCGTTGAAGGCAAGCGACGGGAGATATCCGGCCACCGCAGCTTTCCGGGAAAATTCGGCTGCACGTACGTCCGTCATGGCCGCCAGGTAATCGGAGCGCGCCGCGTAGGCGCGTTTCAGGGCTTCTTCCATGGTGAGGCTGTTGAACGGCTGGTAGGGCGACTTATCCGCGAGTTCGAATTCCTGTCCGGGAGCCAAGCCGATCACGCGAGCGACCGTGAGCTTCTGGATGGCAAAGTTGTTCTTTGCCTGAATCAACTGCTGCTGGCGAGTCTGGAGCTCGACCTTGGCGCGCAGTCCGTCGATGGCCGGCGAAGTGCCAGCATTCACCTGGTCGTTTGCTTGATCGAAGAGCGCCTGCGCCGTCTTGACCTGCGCTTCCGCCGTTTCGATGCGGGCTTCGTCGGCGATGGCCTGCAAGTAGGTGTAACCTACAGCGAGCACCACGAGATCGCGCGCGTCTTTGAACGTATATTGGGCGGACTTCAAGTTCTGGGTGGCGGCGCGGGTAGCGTTGATGGACTTCCAATCAAACAGAGACTGAGTCACAGACACTCGTGCATCAAAATAAGAAAAGGGGCCAACGGACGCGGGGATGCTGACTCCGGAAAGGCTGGTAAACCCGAGCTCAGCTAAATTGATCTCCGAGGCCGCAACATAAGGCGCTGCCGCCACGTGCGGCAGAAGGGCGCTCAATTGCTCCCAGCGCTGGCCACGGGCCGAACCAATTTCTGCACTTGAGAGGAGCGCTCCCAGATTTTGCTTCAATCCACGATCGATGGCGTCTTGCAAGGAAAGCGACATGACTCCGGGAACGAGCTTCGCCGGCACGCTCCCGGCGAATGGACTAACTCCTTGTGTTCCGGGGATGGCTTGGCCTGGCGTGCTCGAACTGGGTGTTGCGCCGGATTGCGCAAAGGATAGTGTTGTTCCGTACAGAAAGACACCGGCCAGCAAAAGCATGCAACTCGGTCCGAAGCTGAGCTTCACGGGAGCCTCCTCGGCCTCGCATTTGGTTCAGCGGCTATGCCAGGGGAAAATATGCTATTCCTGCCGGCGATTCCGGGCAACCCGTATCTGCGCAGCGCATTTTGGATGCCCTGGGAAGCAAGAGAAATACAGCCTTTTTCGGATCTTGGTGCATGGGACCTATCTGCCTGGGCTGCAGACACACCCAGACCGCGACGTCTCGACAGTGTGTCGTTGTCCAGTCTCTTTCTTACAGAGCGGATTAAATGAGAAATTCCATGGCTGCCTGGGGCACTACAAGGCGACTGGCGACGCGTGGAGACCCAAAGATTTCCTTACGATGAGTCAAAGTGAAACGGATTCCGCAGGGTTGCTTTCGATTCCATACGCTAAAGCACAGCGTAGCAACGATAATAGCCAAGCGAGTGCAGAATATCTTCACTCTGAAGAATCGTCTCGGGCATGCATCCATCTCATCCTCGATGTCCTACGCACACCCTGACCCTAGATCCACTGCCGTGCAATTGCAACACGCCTTGTCAGTTGCATTTTCGGGGTTCTAGCATCATGTACCGGCGCCAATTTGTGCAATTTAAATGTGCTGACGGTCGCAAGAGTGCTCAGGTTCCGACTTCCTGGTTGGAATCTAATTGGTCAAAACGATTTCTACATGCTTCAAGTGAGCCTTGAGGGTTGAACCGTTGGCTCGCGCTATCGATGCGGCGCTCACTCCCTACCATCGGATTCTGCTGCTGACGCTCTACGCCACCGGAGTGCGCAACGCCGAGTTGACACACTTGAAAGTCAGCGAAATGCGGTGGACCCATGATGGTCATCGAAAGACTCACCGCTGCCGACATCCAACTTCGTTCTCCGCCCGCCCTGATCACCGAGGCCGCATGAAACCACTCTCTACCACAAGAAATCTTTGCGTGTGTCGGCGCGCTCAGTCTCTCCGCGCCTTGCCATTCCGCAAACCGCGCCCTTCTACCTTCTCAAGCCTTGTTTCAGTACCAGTTTTGCGCTTTCGTCCGCTTTTTCAGCTCCCGCTGTCGTCTGTCGTGCTCCGTCGCACAGCTTCGGCGCATCTCGACACCGCACCTTCCCTCAATTTGATTCGCATGAGGCCCGCGTCTGCCGCAACCACGGGCGGCCTCCTTCTAGCGGCTTTCATCGAACGCGCGCCGGAGCACCGCGCTCGTGCACACTTTTTTCCTGAAAGCGCGCCTCCGATAAAGCGCTAACGTCACTCGGGACTGATTCACGATTAGCGATCCCTTTTGCGTGGTCGCCCCTCTCGCGGACACCTTCGATCAGCAGGGGGTTACAAAATCGGTCCGATAATTGAGTTCAGCGCTGCGTTGCCCCTGGATGGCCTTACGCACAGCGGCAAACTCATGAATGAGGAACATTGCGGGAGCGACTTCGTGTGTCATTCCTCCGACTCGGCTTTGGTGGGTAGCGTGAAACAAAAACTTGCGCCGCGCGGAGAGTTGTCGGCAGCCCACAAGCGGCCACCGTGCGATTCGATAATCGAGCGGCTGATGCGAAGTCCCATCCCGGTGCCGTGAGTCTTGGTGGTAAAGAAGGCGTTAAAGATCTGATCTGCCTGGTGCGGGGGCAGTCCCACGCCGGTATCGCTGACCGATAGCAGCAGTTCGTTGTTTTCGGCTGGCTGCGACTTGATGATTAGCTCACGCGGCCCATCCACGTCGTGCATCGCATCGACGCCGTTCACGATGAGGTTCATCAGCACCTGCTGCAATTGCACGCGATCTCCTATGACATGGGGAAGATCTTCCGCCAGCTCTGTTCGGACTGATATGGAGTGCCGCGATGCCTCGTCCCCGAGGAGGACGATCATCTCTCGAATGACCTCATTTACCTGCACCAACTCCCGTTGCCCAGCACCCTTCTTGAACAGGAGGCGGACGCGGCTGACAATTTCCGCCGCCCGCGTTCCGTCTTTCACGATTCTTGTGGCAGCCTCACGAGCCTCTTCAACGTCGGGGTGATCGCGCGCAAGCCAGCGCAGGCAGGTTTTGGCATTGGTCACGGCAGCGGCGATCGGTTGATTCACTTCGTGCGCCAGAGAGGCAGTGAACTCTCCCATGGTGGTCAGCCGACTGGCGTGCGCGAGATCCGTCTGCGCCTGACGTAACGCTTCTTCGGCATGTTTACGTTCGGTTATGTCCCGCGCCAGTTTTGATGCTCCAACCACGCGGCCCGAGGCATCTTTCATCGGGGAAATTGTCAGGGAAACGTCGAGCAGGCTGCCATCCTTGCGCATGCGGACCGTCTCGAAGTGGTCGACCCGCTCGCCTCTCGTGAGCTGCTGAACAATCGTTCTTTCTTCGTCACGACGCTCAGGAGGAATAATCAGTGTGATGTTCTGGCCAACCGCTTCTTCCGCAGCGTAGCCGAACAGCCGTTCTGCGCCCTTATTCCAACTGGTAATGACGCCATTCAGACTTTTGCTCACAATCGCATCGTGCGACGATTCCACAATCGCAGCCAGCAAACGGGTCGCCTGCTCTGCCCGCTTGCGCTCGGTGATGTCCGTCGAGCTACCCACAAATTGCACTAAATCTCCGGATGCGTTCAAAACAGGATGGCCGACGGTGTGGATGTGTTTGACAGAGCCGTCTGGAAGAAGGATTCGGGATTCCACTTCGTATTCCGACTTTTCAGCGATTGCTCGATCGATTGCCACTTGCCACTTAGCTCGATCCTCCGGATGCGTGCGCTGCCGACGTTCTTCAAAAGCCGGCGGGCCATTTTCTGGATCGAAGCCATAAATCCGGTACCATTCCTCGGACAGATGCACGGCGTCTCCCCCAGCTACCCGCCAGGCCCAACTCCCTGTGTGCGTGAGCCTCTGCGCCTCCGCCAAGTACGCCTCGCTTCTCTGCAGCTTCTCTTCCTGCAGTTCCAAGGTCTGGGCAGCGAATCGACTATCCACCCAGGACGTCAGTAGAGCCAGCCCGAGGACGACAAAGGTGATGGCGGCAATTCCGGCAGCGCCAAGTGTGGAGATGCTTACGGCGTGAGACAAGTCCGCCGGCATGCCCGAGGGCGTGAAACTGGCGGCGGCCATGCCGGTGTAATGCATGACGGGGATCGCAGCACCCAGCGCGACGGCTCCGGCTAACTTTTCCCGGCCGATCCCCGTTTTCTCATCTCGGAAGTGAAAGGTAATCCATAACGCTGCGAAAGAAATCAGAACCGCGAACACGACGGACATGACGACGAGGGAGGAATTAAACTGGCATAGAGCCGGTAAACGCATCGCGGCCATGCCGATATAGTGCATACTCGCAATACCCGCACCCATCAGGACACTTCCAGAGACCGCTTGGGAGGCACCCATTTTCTGCCGGCTCACCACGTACAGCGCAATGACCGACGCAAGGACGGCCGCAAACAGTGACAGCAGAACGGTCGGCCAATGGTAGGCCACGGGAACCGGCAGGACGAACGCCAGCATCCCAATGTAGTGCATGGACCAAATGCCAGTTCCCATCGCGCCGGCCCCGCCCAGCAGCCAAACCGCGCGAGTCCAACCGCCCGCGACCGTTACGCGACCTGCGAGATCCAGAGCAGCGTACGACGCAAACATGGCAATCAACACCGAAAGCGCCACTAGCGCGTAGTTGTATGAGCCAATCAAGTTCACAGCAGCCATTTGACTCCATCCGGTTGCTAACGCGGAATAGTCGCCCCCTCGATAAGTTCAACGAGTCGTAGGATACTGCCAATTGGCTCGGTGAGTATGGTGATTGGTGCAAGCTTCGCCATGCTTAGCACCTTACGGCAGAAAAATTTAGCTCACTGCTGTCAAGATTAACAATTCCTCGTTCGACGTGAATCGACGAAGGGTTTGATGCTTTTCTGGTAGCTCCCAGATAGTTGGCAACACGCAAGTAACAGCCGCAGAAGGTGCCCCAAGCCGTCATCGGTGACGGTGTCCCTGGCCAAAATCCAGAACGGGTTTGGAATGAATAGCAAGTGGACAGGCCTGTAACATTGTTACGGGATGAGAATTAGGCCCTTGCGGAGTTTTGACGAATGACAGGACACCTGACGGCAGGATTCGCTCTCTAGCTTCGGGCCGGGTCCTTGCTCAGGAGCGACTCGGCGGGCGGCAACATCGTTACGATCGAGCCGCCTAATTCGGATCGACTTTTCGCCTATCCTTAATAAATGTGTGGGCTGCACGCGCAAACGGGTTCCTGTTCTCCAAAGTCTTCGCGCTGCGTCAAAGCGAGTTCGTATTCAGGCCTTCGATACCCAGATCCGTCTAGTTTTTGGTCTCCGCTGAAGTTTTGACGAAACGACACGGCTGGGATCCGCACGAACTGGAGCGGATAAAGGACAACTGCGACAAATACGGCGTCGTTGTTGAAGCTATCCGCATGAAATCCGAGTACATCAACAAGCTGCGCAAGGGACCCGAGCGGGAGCGTGAGATTGACATCATTATCGGTAATATTCGAAAAGCAGCCAACATCGGCGTGAAAATCATTACCTATCACTGTGAAGTGATATCGCCGGAACGGGAAGACCACTGGGCGCGGAGGCGCCACCTGCGATTCTTTCAAGCTGGAGGATGATTGGAAAAGTGTCCCCATGGGAGGCGAAGGTCGAGTCACCCATGAGGACTATTGAGAGCGCATCACGTACTTTTTTGCTGACCTCCGCGCTCGCTGGCTTCGTCTCCACCGGTTCGATCACCTTCGTCGTTGTCCCCACGCTACTCGTGCTCGTGACCGCGGCCGCCTGCTACATCCTACCCGCCGCGCATCGATGGTCGATCCCATGGTGGCTCTGCGCTACGAATGACGCAGGCGACGAATCGGTCGGCTCGGTCATGCTCGTTGTCCCGTGATATATATTCCTGGCACCAACAGGAGACGAGGGCGTGGCCAAATACGTAATTCAGAGCAAGCGAGGTGCGCCCCCGCAGGGCGCTTATTCCCAGGGATGGCGTGCCGGAGATTTCATCTTCGTGACGGGCACCGGACCAATTGACCCGGCCACCGGAAAACTGGTGGGCGATACTATCGAGCAGCAAACCGCACAGACCATCGACAACATGCTTTCGATCCTTGAGGCGGACGGCGCTTCCCTGGCGGACGTCGTCAAAGTGACCGCGCATCTGAGCGATACAAGCCTTTTCCCGCGCTACAATGCGGTCTACGCGCAGCGCTTCTCCAAGCCTTATCCCGTGCGTACAACGGTCGGAAGCGATCTGGGTCACGCTCCGGGCATGCTTGTGGAACTCGATTGCGTCGCCTACGCTCCCGCAAAGGCGAGCGAGAAACCCGCGCGAACATCAAGAAAGAGATCGGCGAAGAGCAAGCGCTAAAACACTCGACCATTCCGATTTTGGGAATGCGGCGGCGCGCTGCCGCAGGCGGCCTAGCCGACGTTCTTGACCACCAACCAGCCAGCCACTGACAATTCAGCGCGCTGTCGATATCGTTGCATCGGCCGCCCGAAACAATGGAGCCTCGCGCCCCCGCGCAGACACCGTTTCCATCGACTCAACCGCTCCGCCGTCGATCAACAGCGCATGACTGAAATTATTTACCGTGGTACAAACGTGCCTCGGCAAAAGGTAGAGCATCTCGCCCACCTTCGGCGCGGCGGCGCCTTTCGCAACCGCCAGCGGCAGGTGCTCCTCGCTCGGCCCAAGCGGCGTCAACTCCGGGTGCCCCACCACGACGCAAGTTGGCACGCCGGCGTCCGCCGACACCGCCTTATGGCCGGCGTCACACGTCACGATTCCGGAACGCGGGTGACTTACGACGCGCGCCAACACCAGCACGGCGGGCTGAGAGCCAAACTCGCCCGTCAATTGCGCCAGGTTCGTGGCGTCGCCGTACACCACGGTGCCGGGCGAAATCTGGTGCTCGAACTTTGCATTGCGAAACCCGCGGTAGGAGAGCGCTGCAGGAAATGTCGGGGTACCCGCCGTAATCACCTCGCGCACGCGTATTCCGCGGGCCTCAACCGACGCCACAATCTCCATCAGGCGATCGTACCCGCCGTGCGCCGCGGCAGTGCGTTCCGGCTCGGCCACGGACCCATGATGGCCATCATAGTAGTGCAGTCCGCGGAACTCCAGACCGGCCGCGCTGATCGCTCGCGCCAGCGGCACAACCTCGTTGCTGTGCCCTTCCGCAATGCCGGTGCGATCCATGCCGGGATTGAGGTCGATAAAAATTCCCACGCGGCTGCCTTGCCATTGCCGCACTTGTTCCTCGTTCTCCGCCAAAACGGAAACTCGCACCTTCGGGAACTGTTCCGCGATTTGCCGTACGCGTCGCGCATTCGCCCCCATCGTGGGATACGCCAAAAGAACATCCGCCGCGCCGCACTGGCAAGCCACCAGCAATTCCAAAGTCGTCGCGCACTTAAAATTGCGCACGCCGCGCTCGACCATCATGCGAACGGTGAAGCCCAGCTTGGCGGTCTTGATATGCACGCGCCAGCGGCTCGCGTCGCCGCCGAGCAGCGCCGTCACCCGATCGACGTTGGAAGCGATCATCGCCGGATACACCACCAGAGCCGGCGTCATTACATCGTCGAGAGACGACACGGCGTACCGCGGATTCCACGGAAATTCACTCACCATTTTTTGAGCATCCATAGTGATGGAGATGATAGCGCGCGAACGGCCCGCATAGAAGAGGTCTCCGATGCTTCTCCTTCACCGCCCCAGCCAATTTGACCGCCTCCGACTCGGATAGTAGGCTCTGTGGACCTCATGACACGCGTCGATCCTTCCGCAGCCAATCGGCGTGAGTCTCCTCACCTCATCCGCGGTCTCGGCCTCCGGTCGGCCGCCGCCATCGTCATCGGCGACATGATCGGTACCGGCGTCTTTTTGGTCACCAGCGACATGGCCCGCGCCGTCGGATCGATCTCCCTGGTTTTCGCCGCCTGGATCATCGGCGGCCTAATCGTCCTCTTCGGCGCGTTCTGCTACGCCGAATTGGGTGCAGCCTTTCCCAAAGCCGGCGGCAACTACGTCTACCTGAATCGGGGCCTCGGTCCCCTCTGGGGATTTCTCTTCGGTTGGATGAGTTCGTTTCTCGACCGCCCCGTAGCCATGGCTACGCTGGCAGCTGGATTCCTGCGCTTCCTGGGATTCCTATTCCCGGTCGTGGCCACTCCCTTGTTTACGGCCCGCTTCGGCCGGTACGAATTCGGCTTCACCGCCGCTCAACCGCTAGCCGCTCTCGTAGTGATCGCCGCGACCGCCGTCAACTATCTGAGCGTGCGTTTCGGCGGCAGCATCCAGGTGCTTCTCACATCGCTAAAAATGGGAGCAATTCTCTTGATCGTCGTGGCAGGCGTGCTCTTCGGAACGCAGGAATCGATCCGCATGGTGCCATCGGTCGCTCCGTTCGGTTTGGAAGTCATCGGCGCCGTCCTGACCGCCCTCGTTCCGGTCATGTGGGCCTTCAACGGCTTCAACGATCTTGGCGACCTCGGCGAAGAAATCGAACACCCCGAGAAAAACATCCCGCGAGCCATCATCCTCGGCTTACTAACGGTTGGCGGGCTGTATCTCCTGGCAAATGTCGCCTACTTCCAAGTCTTGCCGTTTTCGGCGATCGCCCAATCGCAACACGTCGCCTCCGACGTAGTGCAGTCCTTCGCCGGATCTCGCGGCGCGCGATGGCTCACCACAGCGATGGCCATCTCCGCTCTCGGCGCTCTTCACGTAGTGGTTCTGACCGGCGCTCGCATCCCCTTCGCCATGGCTCGCGACGGCGTGTTCTTCCAATTCGCACAACGTATCCACCCAACGTTCCGCACACCCAGCGGCTCCCTCATCTTCCTGGGTTCCATCGGCGCCGTGCTTGCCCTCAGCGGCACGTACGAAGAGCTCTATTCCCTTTTCGTCTTCGCGGTCTGGATTTTCTTCGCATTAACCGCAATCGCCGTGCTTCGCCTCCGCAAAACCGAGCCCGATCTGACCCGTCCCTACCGTGCCTGGGGTTACCCCGTAACTCCGCTCATCTTCTTGATCGCTGCGATCGCCCTCACCGCCAACTTGTGGATGGTCCGCCCAGTCCGCTCCTCGCTGGGCCTCGCCGTGATCCTCGCGGGCATCCCCTTCTACTACCACTGGCGAAAATCGGCACAAATCCCACCCCAATAAATTTCCCCAAACCTGTCGATCTAGCCGCCCTCCAAACGACATAACAGTAGAGCCCAAGAAAGCTCATCTGGAGGGCGACATGGCCACTCAACAAACATCCTTTCGAAGCCCGAAATACCTCGTCACGACTACCCTCGCCGGACTCAGCTTCGTCGTTCGTTGCCTGGGCATGGACGAACCGCTCTCCCAATTGAGCCCCATCGTTACCTGCGCGTCGAGCCACTTGTTGGGGCTATTGCCCACGATCGTCTTGGCGGCGTCGCGAAACTTGCCCGCACCCGTGTGCGATAATTCCAGCGTTTTTCAACACTTAGCCGGGATTTTGGCTTCCACTTGGCCGCTGCTCTGCGCCATGATCGGCGCGTAAGGCCCGCACGGTAGACCTTATCCACGCGTGCCGCGTGCAGCCTCCGCTGCCCTTATCAAAACCTCGAAAAAAAGTTACCGTACCTGTCGAATTCCCCAGCCCCCAATCGACGTCTAAGTGAGGGCCGTCACAGTAAGAACAAGAAATAGATCAGCTCGATAGGATCACTGGCCCGGCCTCGGATCTTAAAGACAAAGAGACACCACAATGCGTTTCATGAGGCTGATGATTCCCAAGGGGTACGAAACAGCACCTGCTGACGCGCTGCCAGATCCCAAAATCGTGGCCGCGATGATGAAGTACAACGAAGCGTTGCAAAAAGCCGGCGTCCTGCTCGCGCTGGAACGGTCTCCAACGACCCGCAAATGGGCGCGCGCGTTTCCTTCTCGGGAGGCAAACCCAAGGTCAGCGACGGTCCCTTCGCCGAAGCCAAAGAAGTTCTCGGCGGCTACTGGATGATTCAGGTGAAATCCAGGAAGAAACCATCGAGTGGGCCAAGTGCTGCCCCGGTTCCGACAACGAAGTCATCGAGATTCGTCAGGTCCAGGAGATGTCGGACTTCCCAGCGGACGTCAAGGCAGCCGCGGCCGGATTCGAAGACCTTCAAGCGCAGTCCAAGAAAACGAAGTGAACTCGACACTCCGATTCGCGACACAACTCAGTTCATTCGAGCGAGCCGTGCAATCGAGAAAAATTCTTTCCGTTCGTGTCGATTTCAGCTGTTCTCATTCGACGCGTAAATGGAACCGGCTTTAGTCGGGAACAACAATTTCGGAGAATTTATCCGTACTCAAAAACAAAAGGAGCAGCAACGATGCGCTACATGATGATCGTCAAGTCCGCCGAACACTTTGGCTTTCCACCTAAGCCACTATTGGATGCAATAGGAACACTCAGCGAAGAGGCCGTCAAAGCCTGCACCATGATCGGCAGTGGAGGCCTGCTTGCAACCGCGCAAGGCGCGCGCGTCAAGCTTTCCAAGGGCCAGGTCAGCGTCATCGACGGGCCTTTCAGCGAAGCCAAGGAGATCATTGGCGGCTACGCAATATTCGAGTTGCCGTCGAAAGAAGAAGCCATCAAGGGCGCGGTGCAGTTCATGGAGCTTCACAAGCATCATTGGCCCGGATGGGAAGGCGAGACCGAAGTTCGCCAAATGTTTGGCCCGGACGACATGCCTTGCAATGCACCGGAGCGAAAGTCCTAGTAACCCCGTTCGAAAAATTCAAATCGCCAGTTCCAATCCGAAACCAAAAGGAGATTCACCAGTGCAATTCATGATGATGGTCAAGCACGCTGAAAATTGTCCCCCTTCTCCCAAGGCGCTAAGCGACGCGATGGCAAAGCTCACCGAAGAAGCGGTCCGAACCGGCGCTTTCAAAACTGGCGGCGGACTCGAGCAAACCGCGAAGAGTGTCCGCGTCAAGCTGTCCCGTGGAGAGGTCAAAGTCATCGACGGGCCATTCACCGAAGCCAAAGAAATTGTCGGCGGCTTCGCGATCCTCGAGTTCCCATCCAAAGAAGAAGCCATCAAAGGCGCCGTGGCCTTCATGGAGCTTCATAAGCAACATTGGCCGGGATGGGAAGGCGAAACCGAGGTCCGTCAGATCTTCGGGCCCCCAAATGTACCTTCCAGACCATAAACGCGAATCGCCCCAAACGTTGGCGTCGCGGCCGCCTTCATCTTGCGCCAAAGAATTAGAGGTGCTCGCCCTCGCATTAGCGGGATTGGGCGCCGTCGCAATTGGCATTGCCCTTTCTAGAAGACATGGGCAATCCTTCTGAAGTAGTGCCTCGCATCGATCTTGTACTTTACTTAACGGTAATAATAGTGTAGCAGGATTTTGCTTCAAGTCACCGTCCCACGTTCGGCAATGAGCGGCGTGGCACCATCCACTTCGACCATGGGGAGACGTCGGCTGGCGGCCGCAATGGCGTCACCTGCTCTTGTGTGAGTTTTCTCTCGAACCCGCAATGCGTCCAGCTCGGCCTGGAAAGTGCCCCGATCAACCACCGCAGGCGCTGAAAGTTTATCTCTCATGAAGTCTGTCATCGTTCTCTCCGTTAGCGCATATGACTGGAGAGACAGTGAGCGCTGTTTTCATTTCCTGAGGTCGCGCTCGACCTCCTATCTCCTGTGACATGCTTCGTCATCGTCATTTCTTTCCGCGCGGTGGTGAGATCGCGGTCCACCAAGATCGCCGAAAAGCTAACTATTGCACTCGTTTGAGGTCCTGTATCCAATTGGTTTCCCACGTTTTCCCACCATCAGGCGAATACGCCTGCTCCCAGTGACATGAGGTGGCTGTGATCTCGGACCATATGAATCGTATGCGGATTGGTTTCCCGTTCTCGGTATCGTCCGCGCAGAAGGTACCCACGCCATTGTGGAAGCTCCCTCTCACGGGCGGATCCAGCGGCGGCAACGGCGTCGTACTGTCCATCCACCAGATCGACCACTGCCTCGACTTGGCGTCGAACGACCGCGGAGCCGCGGCCGCGATAAGTACCGCCCGGAACCTCGAACACGTCGTCGTCGACATTAGCGTAGCCACCCATCAGTGGCTGCCTGAACAGTGTCCCTTCGAATTCGATCCACTCGTGACTATTGGCGAGGCGTTCCTTCAGCTTTCGACGATAAACTCGCCAATGCCGGACTAAACAATCGAAGTCATGGAGTCCGGGCACTGCACGTTCTGCATGACTTATCTCTTCTCCCGAACCCGGTCTCTTCCATTAAAAATGCAATCGTCTGAAAGCTCGGGTGGTAATCTATGCCTATAATCATCATGTTCGGCTCTTTTCTCCGAGTCTGCGGTCGTCAACAACCACAGTCTACTCGGGTCGAGGAGCCCGCACGACTAACCAGGCTCAACCAGCGCGGTCACATCCCTCAGAGCGAACCTCGTCACATTTTTTGCTGCAAATGCTACGGCGAGTTTCTGCCCCACTTCGTCGCGGTTACTTTCGACGCTCTTGCCGGAGATTCGCAAGCAGATGCAGCAAATCGGGGCCTTCGACTGAATACCTAAAGTTCACAAATTGCCAACGACCATTTTGTTGTTTTAATTCCGCCACGGCTTCCGGTTTGTCCATTTTTGCCTCCCTGTCAGTAGGCGAGGCACGCCAAACCCCAATTGAGCACGCCCCGCCGTTCACAGTCGCGTGGCGAGCTTCATAGCGATCGGCAGGGTCTTGGCTGCCCAAGAACGGATCGAAATCCAGCCCAACGAGTTCGCCTTTGGCCCGCGTTTGAGCTTCAGAGTCAGTTCTCAGTGCATGCAAAAGGTTGAGGCTGAACACAGTCGGTTTGCGCTGCAAAGCCACATCAGAAGCGGGCCCAGACAACTGCTTTTGCGTAAAGGGAACATACCAGTCGTAGAACTGTTGGGCGAAGCGTTGGCACGACAAACTCTCCTGCGATTGGGGCGCAACCTGTGCGGACAAGATTCCGGCGAAAATAGTGCAGAGCAGTAAGACCCAGTACCTCATTTTGAGGGGTACCCCCGTGAACAGAATAGCCGAGAGCGCAGTTACTTGTAACATCGCCATTACACTCACGACCCAGAATCGGCCAGAGTGACCGGACCAGTTGGCGAGTCGGCGACGAAGTACTGGGACTGGACTTGTCCGGTAACTTATCTAGACTTAGCCAACGGTGAAGTATTTTCGTAAACTCTATTCATGACGTTCAGTAAACGACTTCGCGAGGGAGTACGTCGAGGAGAAATCACTTGCAGTGTGCGAATCTGGACGCGTCCCCATGTCAGAGTAGGCGCGCGGTACCGTATGGAGAAAGGCGAGATTCAGGTCGATTCGATTCAACCGATAGGGTTTTCAGATATTACTCCTGAACTGGCGCGCGAGTCTGGATTCCTTGGCGTTTTGGACCTGCTCAAAGTCGCGAAACACGGTCGAGGTGAGAATATTTATTTAATCCGATTCCACCACGTGCGACCGCGTGCCAAGCGAATAGGTCAGCGTAAGTCAAAAGCACATGTCCCGTAAGCCGACTTGCCAGGTGTTAGCAACAACGTAGACGAACGACGGTCGGTGCGATAGGAGAATGGATGTGTATGGAAAAGCCCCAGACTGCAACGTCTACCATCTACACCCGCCTCTTGGAAGAAGCGGTGACCTGCATCAGACCCACACAAGCCGAGCCACTGAGAGACGGCAGGTATCGAGCATTGCCAACGTCAAACTACGACCCGACTGACGAGGTGTGGGAGTTCCCGCCGGGTTCAAAAGTGCATTGCGAATCCTTTGACGACTCACAAGAGCCGTATTTGCTGGCTGTCGCCGAAGTCGGGGTCGACGGAAAGAAGAAGGGTCGGACACACATTGCTGTATTGGAAGAGGCTCTAAATTACCGTGATGAGTCTGGGCACATCCTGTGGCACATCAAATCCGAAAGCGTTGCATTGATAGCGGAATATACGACGAACGAAGGCTCTTTCGGCGATGATTGGTTTTTAGTATTTGCCGTTGGCAACGAGAACCCATTGTTTTTCACCTGCTCTGTCTACTCTGACGGCGCGGACAAACTGTTGGAGTATTTGCACACTCGGTTCGGAGCCACACCAAAACTGACCAACAGTACTGAGTGGAGATTTCAGGTGCACCGCTAATCGAGTTTTCTCAGCGGGAACCTTATGATTGGCGTGAGCGGCTTCGCACTTGGTATGACGGGCCTTGACGGGCCTATAAAAGAAGCTCATCTTTCAGTAGCAGTCCGCGATTACCTTCACTGCTTGGGGCATTGAAAACTTCCGTCAAGCCCTGATTCACGCGGTTGTCGGAAAGTGGCTACCAGTACCACCGCTATTCTCAAATGATGCGCTAGGAATGCTTCTTACTCGGTCCCCGGCACGAACTCGTGGTCACGTCTTGGCGGGTCGTCGAGAGGCCAACCGAGTGCTTTCAACGACGCGGCTGCGAGTTCGCGGATTCTTCGCCATTCACTAGAGTGGGTGACTCCCTCAGGACTAAAACGATCCTTGTTCATCTCCGCAAAGGTGCGGTCAATTAGTTCGAGGTAGTGGAGTTGCTCGGCCGTCAGTTCAGTTCTAAAATTGCCCCTGAATGCCGAGCGGAAATTATCGAAATCCAAGGCCAATTCGTCCGGCGCATGGACAAACGGTGGAAACTTTCCAAGTTGAATCTCAGGTGGGCACGCTAGCAATTGGAGCGACTGCATCAAGCGTTCCGTAAGCCATGCTCGGTCGACTTGCGTCATGACGCAAAAGTATCAGGCATCGGCGTAAGCGCAAGGTCCTGATTAGCGCAAACCGGAAAAGTGCCCGGACAACTTACCGGGCACTACAATTAATGAGAAGACTACTATTCCTAAACGGTAGAAGGTAAGCTGCTGTCAGACACCCCTGGAGTGAACGCGGAGAGCCATGAATCGCAAATTTGACGTTCTGATTTTGACGGCACTGGTGTCCTTAGCAACGGGCTGTAGTCTGAAACCTGCGGCGCCCGTGGCCGGACGCTTGGGCAACGCCATGATGGTAGAGGCGGCCATGGGGCCGTCTCAGCGTTACATCGCAGAGCGTCACAAGCTTGAAGTCATCACATCGGAGTCCGAACTCCAGAAGTCGTGGGAATCGGCGGTTGCCTTCTGCGGAACTATTCAATGTGAAGTCGTTTCCTCCAGCATCACCACGAGGGTAGGTGATTCAATACCGTCCGGCGTCATTTCGTTGCGGGTCGCCCCGAACGACTTCAAGAAGCTATTGGCTTCTGTCGAGAAGCTAGGCTCAATCGCGCAACACACTACGGAACGCCAAGATAAGACGACCGTTGTCGTCGACACCGAAGCCAAAATCAAGAATCTCACAAGCTTCAGAGACAACTTGAGAGCCATGCTTGGAAAGCCTTCTGCGAAAGTCACCGACTTGGTCGAAATACAGAAGCAACTGACTGACACTCAATCCGAGTTGGATAGCGAGACAGCGCAGCGGAAGATATTGGCAAATGAAACGGAGAAAATTGCCGTGGAAATATCCTTCCGCGTTGAAAGGAACGGAGCAAATGGCGGGGGATTTGGCCAAATCTGGAATGCTTTGCGTGAATCAGGCTCGATTCTGGCGGACAGTACGGCCTCTCTTATCATGACAATCGTCGCTGTTATTCCGTGGTTGATTCTGATTGTGCCTACTGTCTGGCTTATGGCCAAAGTCTTGAGAATTCTAAAGCTGCGCCGAAGTCGACCTGTTTCTCCACCGTCGTCTACGACTTCAATTTGATTTCAGGACTAGCTGTCGGGAGCTACCTGGATTTTCGCGGCTCGGCTGCGCCTCGAACAACTCTCGTCCCACTGATTTACCGATTTGATTGTCGCAGCATCAGGTGACAGTGTAGCGGGCGGCCAAATCGAGCAGCGAGCGTGATTCACGGATCGGTTACTTCAGAAAACCGTCGAAACACAAAAGCATTTAGCGGAAGAGATCGGAGGCACGGCGGGCGGAGTTCCATTCGCGGAAAGAGACGGAGCCGTGCCATCCCTCGTCCATGGCTTTTTCTAGAGCCTGGAAGGTTTCGGAAGTGTATTGGGATTTGTGGCATTCAAAGGCGCGCTTGAAGTTCTCGAAATCCTTGGGAGTGTAGGAAACGGTGACAGTCAGATAGGCGGGTTCGGTAGTGTGGAACGGGAGCGAGGCGAGCCAGATGGTGTTGAGAGGCTTGGCTTGCGCGGGAGTGAGGCCGGGGTAATAAAGCCTGATGCCAGAGTTTTGCGATTGCACAACCTGGGTGACGGCATCGGAGACGAGGCGATGATCGGCATGGCCGTAGCCACCCTCGGGTCCCCAAGTGATGATGACTTGAGGATGAAGTTGCTCCATGAGTTTCTGGGTGTTGTCGGCGACGGCGTGGATGTTTATGGCGAGCGGATTGGTGATGGCGCCAAGTTCGCCGTCGTTGAGGTTGAAAAAGATCGGGGGCTCGATGCCGAGTTGCTGGCAAGCGCAGGTGGCTTCGGCGCGACGCGCGGCCGCGAGGGGTTCGCCGGCGGGAATTTTGGCGAAGTCGGTGGCTCCCTTTTCGCCTTTGGTGGCGATAGCGAGGTAGACGTGGACGCCTTCGCGGGCGTAGCGCGTGAGGGTGGGTCCAGCGAAGACCTCGTCGTCGGGATGGGCGAAGACAGCGAGGAGGACGCGGGAGTGCGAAGGGGCATCTTGTTGGGCAAAGAGAAAGGCGGCGAGCAGCAGCGAAGTCAGTAGGGTCAAGAGTCTCATGGTGAGAGTCCTTTGAAATTGACGCAGTTCCTGCGCGAACGTTACCACTGTGGCGATCACAAAAGTGTAAAGAATCTCAAGTACTTCATTCCGCTGCCTCGGGGTTGTTCGGTTTGCGCTCACCAGGCACAACCCATTTTCTCGCTTCATGATGTTGTGTTAAGTAGCTGGTTCTTCGGTCTTTAGCGCATGATTTGCCCACCATCGGACCTGTTGGTGCGGATGGTCGAGGTACTTTCGGATCGCTTTGTCACATTCTGGCGAACCATCGATTTTCAGGAGCGCTCCACACGCAACGAAGTACGCATGGTAAGGGATAGGGCCAAATACAACGTCATCGGGTATACGACATCTCGCCAAGCGGTAGAAGTATCTTGTGATTGAGGATAGCGGAGTGCCGCAGCATTGGTGGGCCTCTCCATGCCTTCAAGCGTTTCCGCAAGACGTGACTCCGTGGCGCTCGTTGCTTGGAAGACGTCAACAATTTTTGATGGCCCACAAGCCGAAGACGATGTCGGAAGTCTACTGGCACCTTCACGAGGAACTGGAAACACGCCTCGCGGAGGCCGAACGTGTCGGCTACGGATTCACCATTCCAAAGCTTCTTGCTCCAAGTGCTCCAAAAATCTCGGCGAGCGAGTCGTTGTAAATTGCGGCGTAAGTTAAAGAATCTAACGAAGTAAAGTTGGTGGACGTGACCGGGATCGAACCGGTGCCCCCCTGCTTGCAAATTCAGAAAGCGAATTTGGAAATAGTGAAGAAGAATGAGAAGGAATAGGGGCAAGTAACACTCGGCCATAGATTTAACTCGCGAGTATACAGAAAATGATGGGATGGACGCGCAGGCCGTACTGAGGACGCGCACGGGCTAGCATGGCCGGGTTACGTCACAAACTACGTCACAAATTTCCTCTGGAGTTTAGGCTTCAGCCAGAGGGATGGTCTTTCGCCAGATTGTCTTTAATCCTCGCGTGGTTGCCGCCATCTGTCGGACGGCAACATATTCTCTAGTTCATTTTCTTCACCGCTGACTTCATTTTCCTCCGGCTCAGGCAATGGGTCGTTCCAAAGAATCGTGAGGGTGCGACCATAATTTCCAAGTCCTTTAACCTCTTCATTCATCTGCTGCACACCCCCACAATCGAACCATGCATCCATCGTTGACCAAGACTTGGTGCGCTTCCCCTGCAGGATATTGTTCGGGTCTTTATTGAATCGAGATGTAGCCGTCCCTTCAGGTATGCCCGCATTCTTCTTGAGGTAGGTGAGGTCACGCCTCTTCCTGATTCCATTCGACATTCTGGAGAACACCACACGATTGTTCAGAGAGAAGACCACCGCCACCGGCTCATCATTCAAATCGGCGTAACGGATGGCCGTTGCCGTGAGCGATGTCCGGCAAAGTTGAGCCAAACTCTCGACGGCACTTAGTCCAGGTTGCTCGCGTTGAGAGGCCTTTCTGAACAATTCTGGAGGCATCAGTAGGGCGGCTGCGAAGGAGTCCGCCTGGTTCTCTAGAAAATACGCGAATCGCCGTACAATGGTAATTCGGTGCGTCGGGCCGGGAGCAATATGGATTGCGACGAGTGTATTCGGCGCGAGCGTAGGCTAAACGTAGCGAAACTCTACGTGGAATTCGCCCGAGAAAAAGTTTGAACAGAACCCACAGGAAGCTAAATTTCCGCTCGAACAAGCCGAGGCGTACTTGGATACCACCTGATCTTGAGCGCCCGTATTGAGAGCGACTCTCAAAGACCTCCTGATAAGTTTGAATGAATAGGTGTAGGGAGGAGCTGGTCCTTACCCTAAGATGTGTCAACTTTAGGTTTCAGGAAGACCAACGCGCTTCATCAGATCTCGGTATCGCGGGTCGGAGTGCAAGCTATTAAACATCGGCCACACCTTGGAGAAAACCAAATCGTGCTCCCGTCCCTGGTACGACTTCTCTAGCCACACAAACGCTTGATCTTTGTCACCGAGGTCAGGGTAGACGATAGCGAAACACCACGGCGAAATGTAGGTTTGTCTCGAAAGCACTTCCAGGTCAGCTAGTATTTTTCGAGCGCCCACTTTATCTCCGGCGACCGCTTTGGCGTGAGCGACAAAGGCGATCCACATTTTGTCATTCGACAAATCTGCTGCCTTCTGCAATTCTTCAATCGCAGCCGGGAGCTGCCGTTTCTGCTCAAGACACAATCCAAGAGTTAAATGCGCGCTATAGTTGTTTGGGTCGACCGCCAACACACTGCGTGCTTGTTCGGTGGCCAGGTCATATCGGCCTGCCCAATAGTCTTCAAAGCCAACATTTACGATCGCTGTAAGTGAGAGCGGATCGGTCTCCCTGCTACGAACTATTTCCGCGATGGCCTCATCCGGTCGACCCATCGCGTTGAGAAAGTCAGAATAAAGTCCATGAGCCCTCGTGGAATTTGGATTGAGAGCGATGGCTCGCTGGAACTCTTTCTCTGCACCTGGAAAGTCCCAGTCATAAAGGAACTTCGTTGTCGCCAGCAACCCGTGGGCTTCCGCCAAGGAGTCATCGTATTTGAGTGCCTCCAGGGCCTCGGTCTTGGCTCGAGGGAAAGCGTCCTGCGGGGGCAACGCAACCATGTGTCCCAAAAACATGTACGCTTCTCCCAAACGAGCGTGGGCTGGAGCATAATTCGGTTCCTTTTCTACGGCTTGCTGGAAGTATGCAATGCTTCGCCAAAGCCCATCGATAGTCGGGCTCTGACTGAGCCCCCGAAGGTAGGCCTCATAAGCTTCAGGCCTGACAACGCTGGGGTTCTTCAAGGCGGCTTGCTGTTGCGGGCTAAACTTAGTACGAATCTGGTCAGCGATTGCGCGGGCTACCTCGTTCTGGAAGGTAATCACGTCGCGAACATCACCTTGATAGGTTTCGGCCCAGAGGTGCCGGTCCGTGGAAGCTTGAATCAGCTGAGCGGTAATACGAACGCGGTCCCCTGAACGAAGCACAGTGCCTTCCACAACCGCGTCAACCATAAGCTCGTGAGCGATTTGCGGTAGAGGCTTATGCACGCCTTTGAATTGCATGACCGACGTCCGCGAAATAACGCGTATTGATCCGATTTGCCCTAGATCTGCAATCAGCTCATCGGTCATACCATCGGCAAAATATTCCTGAGCTACGTCTCCGGAGAGATTCTCGAGAGGCAGAACCGCGATTGACTGAATCGCAGCGCTTGTGCGGCCTTTCGCTGTTATTCTCCAGACCAGCCCGCCCGCGGCGCAAATGACTATGGCGATGCCGAAGACTACTGCGGCAATATTCAGGTTAGTTCGTCTGGTAGGAACGGGTGGCTCGGTCGCTGTAGTTTCTATGTCTTGGCCGCTCGCAGAAGGTTGAAACGGCGTTTCTACTGGTCCGATGAAACGGTAGCCTTTTCGCGGTAGAGTCTCGATGAACCGAGGGTGCTCTGCGGAGTCGCCCAACGCCTCGCGCAAACGGTTCACCGCTTTGTTCAAACCACGGTCAAAATCCACAAAGGTATCGGACGGCCAGAGCCTTCTCCTCAATTCATCCCGCGTGACCAGCTGGCCAGGGTGTTCCAGCAGGAAGGAGAGCACTTGAAAGGGCTGGTCCTGTAACGTCAACTTGTTGCTGTTGCCGCGAAGTTCTGCTGTCTGCAAATCGAGTTGGAATTCACCGAAACGGACCTGGTTAGAGGCCTGGCTGGTCGGGGCCATGGAGCGGCTCCAATTGCCCGAAGCTTAGCACGAACGCGAGGCGCCTCGCCACCAATGCTTAGTTATGACTGCATCCTTACATAAATAAAGTACTTGGCCAAGGAACAAACATGCCATATCCAGGGTACATACCGGGAATTGACAGTCTGGGTTCTCGCCTTCACAGTCGGCCGCTGAAAACACACCTATATAGCCTGAGAACCTGAACTCAATGGCTTACTTCGGTCGGGGAATCGCCATGCGAACTCCACTGGCTCGGCCTAATTGGTTATATAAACTGCTGCGGATTGTTACCTGTTGCCTCTTTGACGCTACTCTCAGTTCTAGCGCCCATCCCGGAGCACAAATTTCCAACTCTCCTTCGTCGATTGCCGAGCTCAGAGCCCGGGCAGAATCGGGCGACTCTGCCGCCAACCAGTACCTAGTTAATTTCCTTTTGCAAGCCGATGCACTTGCACCCGGCCACGATATCGCCCTGGCGTGGGTACGCTCGGCCGCATCTCGAAATGATCCAAGCGCCCAGTTGCTTCTCGGCTACCTCTACGAGCACGGTCGCGGTGTCCCTTGCGATTACGCCAAAGCTGCGGAAAGCTATCGACAGGCCGCTCTCCAGGGATACGCTTTGGCTCAAAACAATCTTGCCAACCTTTACTTTCATGGGTATGGCATTCACAAAGACGTCGCGAGGGCATTCCACCTGCTTCTCGCGGCGGCCCAGCAAGGGCTTCCGATTGCTCAGTGGAACCTCGGCCGTGCCTATTACGAGGGCAAAGGTACTCCTCGCGATTTCTCCCAAGCCGCCCGCTGGTTCCGAGCTGCCGCCGAACGCGGTAATCCCGAAGCTCAACATGATCTCGCGGTCCTGTACCTTAGAGGCCAAGGAATCCCAGCCGATTACGTCGAAGGCGCGCACTGGGAGCGTCTAGCTGCGCAGCAAGACGACCCCGACGCCGAAACGGACCTCGGATACTTATACGAGACTGGCAGAGGTGTACCACTGAACTACGTCGCGGCGTATGCGTGGTACTCGCGCGCTGCCGCCGCTGGCCAAGGCCTAGCGTCTAAACGGCGAGACTCACTTTCTCATCTCATCACCTCGAAGCAGCTCACCGAAGCCAGCAGCTTTTTTGATACCGGAACCTTTGAGCCTCAGCTACGAACAGGCGAGCCAAAACAAAAGAACTAAAGGGTGAGGCTCCCAGCAGTACAAACGGCCTTAAGCGGCCGGAGGTTTCTTTGGAAACTCTCTAATCGACTCCCCAATGAATTCGAGATAACTGCGGACGTGGCCTTCCAACTGACCCGTGAAATGGCTGGATATCTCGGCAGCTCTTTCTTCCAGGTTCTTATTGCCTTGGTCCGTAGCCGACGCGATCATGTTCTGTGCGCTATCTCGCGCGATCTTCTCGAACGCTTGCGAAAGCTCAAGCATCTTTTCGTTACACTCGTTCACAACGAAAGTGGAGTTTTTCTCCAACTGGTCGTGAGTCTGAAGCAATCGTGCGTTCGCGTCACTTTCCAGTTGGTCCGTGACTCGTCTGTAAATTGCCTGCGATTCTTGCTTGAAAACGGTCTGAGATGCCACCAGTTTCTGAAAGTCCGCTCTCGCTTCTTCCATCACGGGCGCCACCTGCTCTCGCAGCCGCAATACGAAGCGCTCCGTTGATTTGGTGCGTGAGGTTTCCAGGTTGCGTTCCACCCGCTCAACCGTGCCAGTCGCCATGGTGTCGAGGTTCTGCTGGGCATTCTCAAGGTGTCGCTCGATAGCCCCAACTAAGCTCCCTTGGCTGTTTTTGACTATGGCCTGCGCCCCCTCGCTCAGTACTTTCAGCCCGCGCCGGGCCAATTCCTCTTTCGAGGTCGCGATCACATGCTCAATCGTTCCGATCGCCTCGCTCTGAATCTGAAGACGAAACTCGTCCAGCAGACGTTTCCTTTCATCGGCTAACGTCACTGCTGCAATTTCACAGACCGCTGTTTGAACCTGATTGCTTAAGGCGTTCATCAGGTTGGCAAACCAAGGTGACAGTACGGCGGCCGCCTCGTTTTTCTTCAAGACGGGAACCGGTGTAGCAGCTTCGGTCCGGGCCAGAGCCCGTTGCGGTTCGGTCCGCGCTATGAGCCCCGATTGTCGTCCGTGACTCGCGGACTCTACGAAATTGCCTGATTGCCGGGGAAACCAATCTGCTGGCGGTGACGAAATCCCCCAGATATTGCCGGCGATTTCCAGCTCCACGCCCACGTTGTACGTTGGATCGTTGGAGGTATTTAGCCTCTGTATCGATTTCACCCGTGCCATGCTGGGGAATCCAGAGTGGCCTGTCGAGAGTCCCGTATCCAGGACCACCATCTCGCCAGGACGAGGCTCATGTCTCATCTTGTAGGTACAACCGTGACAACTAATCGAGCCTGTCGTAACTTCCTCCCGATAGAATGGACGGGAGGTATCTACGCTCTTCACTGCCAGCATCATGGCTTTGGAAATGCGCGAGCTGCGCCGTTTTTGTGCGGGTGCGACCTGACTAGATGACACTAGACCCTCCTAGTCCCCCATCAACATTGGATAAAGGCCGTTGCGAGTCATCCTTCGAATTCTGGAGAACTGCCGGAATAGTCTCTCAGCGTCAGGGGAACTTCAACTGGTCGAACAGCCAGTGCGACTTGTATTTTCGCCTGCCCATGTGTCCCACGTCCCTGGAGTACCATCGCTTTTCGGCTGCCTTTGGCCGAAGTCCTCGCGGCTCAAGGCCTGCCACCCAATTTTTTCCGACCTGTTCCTTCGACCAGTAGACCTGCTTTGGACGCCGCCGTAAATTGAGTTGAGTTATTGCGCTCCAGCGCAAGGACACCAAAATGACGGAAACATCCGCTGCCGAGCACACCGGTCGCCGCGCGACGAGCCGGATTGCTGCCCATCTCCCTTTGTTCATCTACGGCTCTCTGCTAAGTGGCGATCCGTTTTACGAGGAGACCTTTACGATCTCCATCAATGAAACTGGCGGATTGATCTGGATGGCGAGTAGTGTCGAACCTGGCCAGCGAATCATGGCAACGAACCAAGCCAACGATCAGACGCAAGAGTGTGTCGTCGTATCCGTCGTGGCGCAGCCTGCGGGCAGCTATGTTACGTTTAGATTCTCCACCCCGATGCCGCAGTTCTGGCACGGGTTGGAAATTGGCAGGGGTACGCTGCGTAGCTGGGTCGAATATTTCATTGAGGCACTTATTCTGCAAATGCGTGGTGATCGCACACCCGAGAAGCCAGTTCCTGCTAAGTTCTACAAAACGGGAAGTCAAGAAAAAACACAACTGCATCGACCCGAGCTTTTCTTGCTTCCCAGCCCACGTGAATGAGCCTGATCGGTTCGAACCTACCGCGCCAAAGACTTGGGAACTTTGGCGCACAAACCGGATCGTTGGTGCTCGACGAGCACTTCCGCGATCCTGGCAGCACTCATCGGGGAGTCAGTATGGATGGCAAGACCTGGCCACACGGTTTTCACAGCGATGCCTTCCCGCACGGCGCAGTATCCTCGCGCTTGCCGGCCCCTAACTCCCGATAAGTCGGATAATCAAGTGGTTTTTGGGCCGATTTTACTTGTCCGGTTTCCGCGTTTATCGGGACTTGAGGAAGGCTGCGGGTCGGTATCTTCGGATGCTCCCTTCACAATGACCGCCCGATTGGACTAAACTCCGCCTCACATAGTTCTGAATACCAGGCCTACCTTGGGTTTTTCTCTAACTTCATCGATTAGACGGAGGTCCTATGTTGACCCGACGATTCGCACTGCTTGCAGGCACTCTGCTATTCCTGGGTGTGACCGTAGTTGGGGACCAAAACACACCAACAGCCATATGCAATGACAATCGCACTCCAGCCGGGATACTTGCCCATGGCGCTTTACAGATTCATCTCGAAGCGCGGCGGGCGATCTGGTATCCCAATGGAAGTGACGCAGCACACCTTGTGGTTGCGGCGTTCGGGGAGGAGGGGCGTGCGCCGCAGATTCCTGGCCCGCTGGTGCGTGTCCCAATGCGTGCCGAAGTGTCTGCGACGATTCGCAACTCTCTGGACCACACGATCTACGTCCACGGACTCGCATCCCGCCCGGAGACGAGCCTGCAACCACAGCCACCGACGGATCCCACGACAACGGCCGACGCCGCAGCCACACTTGAGGTTCCAGTCGGCGCCGTCCGTGAGGTTCGATTCAAATCCGGTGCTGCCGGCAGCTATTACTATTGGGCCTCGAATGATCGCCAATCTCTGCTGATGCGAACAGGACCTGATTCCATGTTATCGGGTGCTTTTGTCGTCGATGCACCCGGCACACACGATAGCGATCGAGTCTTTGTTGTCAACACATGGGTACCCGCTGGGGGCAACGCGTTCAATACGCTACCAACGATAAACGGAAAATCCTGGCCAGATACGGAACGACTCGTCCTCGAGATCGGCGAGCCCATACACTGGCGGTGGATTAACACGAGCGATTCCGACCACGCCATGCATCTGCACGGGTTCTATTTTCAAGTAAATGGAGTGGGCGATCAGGATCATTTTCAAGAATTCGCTCGTCAGGAGCGGCTTACGGTTGTGACGCAGGAGATGCTGCCCGGTGGAACGTTTGACATGACCTGGATACCCGAGCGCCCCGGTCACTGGCTGATGCATTGTCACATGACGTTTCACATGATGCAGCCAGAGAATTTACCTGGGTATGCGATCGCAGCGCACTATACTCCGGAAAACGCGGGCATGGGCGGCCTGGTGCTTGGCCTAGATGTTCAACCGTCGAGCAACTCCGCATCGACGACGAGCAGCGGGACGGCCCCTTCAAGTTCAGTCCACAAATTTCGTCTAGTGGTTCGGGAACGTCCCGGCAGTTCGCGTTATTTTGGAGGTTTCAGCTACGACCTTTCCGAATCTGCCACAGAAACTTCGCCGACTGCGCTGCCACCCGTTGGTAGCCCGTTGGTGTTGACGCGCGGGGAGCCTGCAGCAATTGAAGTGATCAACGAACTAAAGGAGCCGACGACGGTTCACTGGCACGGCATCGAGCTCGAAAGTCCGTACGACGGCGTGCCTGATTGGAGCGGGACCGGAAAGCAAACCACGCCGGCCATCGCACCGGGACACTCGTTTGTTGCGCACATGACTCCCCCTCGCGCTGGAACCTTCATCTATCACTCCCATTGGCACGAACAGAAACAGTTTGGGGAAGGTCTGACTGGACCTCTTGTCGTTTTGGAGCCAGGAGTGAACTTCGATCCAGCAACAGACAAGATCTTTTTGTTTTCTCGAGACGGCGTTGAGAGCAACGAGCCACTTCTGATGAACGGCAGTCCGCAGCCCGCGCCGATCGCCTTGGTTGCCGGCACGACGTACCGCATGCGCTTTATCAATATCACTCCGGTAGATTCTGATCTGACATACTCGATTGTCGACGCGAGCGGCACCCCGGTGTCTTGGCGCGCAATTGCGAAGGACGGTCAGGACCTTCCTCAGGAACAGGCAAGTACGAAAAAAACATCGGGCGATACCATCACAGTTGGTGAAACACGCGACTATTCCTTTACTCCAAACCTGGTGGGTGAGCTGTTTCTTCAGGCTGCGGCCTTTCAACGGATGTGGGTGAAAACCACGCTAATCGTAGGTCCGCAGGAATTGCGGCCGTTGGCGGGGCCCTTCGGCCACTCTGCTGGATCAATGGAACGAGATTGGGCGAAAGCTCATCGCTATGGCCGAAGATTTTCCGGAAGACAAATACGACTACAAGCCGGCGGCGAATATGCGCAGCTTCGCCGAACGCCTCATCCACGCGGCATCCGCCAACTATTTCTTCACCAACTCCGCTCTCGGTCAGAAATTACCGTGTGACGAAGATCCTCCTCGGGCACATTTCAAAAACAAGGCCGCCGTAGTGGAGTACGTCAAGAAATCCTTCGCCGACGGCGCGGCGGCAATAAAATCTAAGGGCGACAGTGGGATCTCTGATGCCGTCGTTGATCCCTTCGGTTATGACGATCCGCAGCACGCGGGTAAAGCGCAGATTCGACTTAGCGATCTGGCCCACAATCTAATCGAACATTCGGGCGAAGTTTACGGCCAGTTGAGTGTCTACTATCGTGTGGCAGGTATGACTCCTCCAGAGTCACGTCCGAAGAAATAGAAACTTCAGTTTTGCTGCAAACGCACGAAGAGGTCGCTCAGCTCCTGGTTAGTTCTATAAAGGGAGAAGTCAAGAAAAAACACATCTCCTCCGGCTGGAATTTTTCTTGCTTCTCAGCCCACTTGATCGAGCGAGATCTGTTCTGGCCTAGCGCGCCATGTGCTCGGTTGCGGGGCGCTTTGGCCCTCGGTTTGGGTTTTTCTCTACCAGCGGTTTTCATCGCTTCTTCGCGACGAAGCCTGTCAGTTCCGAAACCAACAAAGCAGAACGTGGTCAATTTGGCGACCATAGTTCTATTTGGGACTCGTGGCCCATAGCTTTTTCTGGTTATCCGAGAGGGCCTAGGGTCGGGTGTGAGACTGGGTGCCCGAGGCACACAGCGCCTAACTAATCAGCTGAGACTCGCTCTCGAACCAGAGTGTCTCGAGAACCTCACGGCCACCGCCAGAGAAATCCCCAGAGATGGAGCGGAAGCGCTCAGAAACACTCAAGCTGTTTGTGGTTTCAGATGTTGGGCGTCGAAGCACGCTCCTCTCTTCCACACGATTAACACGATGGTGGCAATCTTCCTGGCCAAGGTCAGCCGCGCCATCTCCGGCCGGATGCCCTTGGTCAACAAAGCGGTGTAGAACTCCTGAAACGGACCGGGTTTGCTCGAAGCCGCGATCGCCGCGCCCTTAAACAGATTCTTCAGATCGTGATTGCAGTTGTGGTTCAGTCCGCGAATGGAGCTCGGTTTCTTCGCTCGTTGCAGCTGCCCCTTGACACGACGGTGATCGGCGCTGCTTTGTGTCTCGATGCCAAAACCGCTGTACGTCCACAGCTGCCGCTTGGTGCGGAAACGGTGCGGAGTCTGCACAATGCCCAGCAGTACGGCTGATCGAATCGGACCGATCGAAGGAATCTGGCAGAGCCGTTTCCAGGCCTGGTGTTTCTTGCCCTCCGCCAACAACTCCCGCCGTACTTCCTGACGTACCGTCCGCAGCGCATCGAGTTGTTGGTAGTAAAACTCGGCCCGCCGGCGCACTCCCGGCTCGCCGATCTTTCCGAGCCACTCGGCTCGATGGCGCGGTGCATAGACCTGCTTGCCGGTACAAGGAATGGCCCAACTGCGATAGATGGCCTTCACCCGCGTCATGACCCGTCCGAGATCTTTGGTGATGGTGAGATAACTGCGCACCAGTTCCTTCAGGCTTCGTAAGCCGTGTTCACCGTGATAGACGGGGTTGAGATGATTGAGCCGCAGCAGCTCGGCCAACCGGCGTGCGTCGATCTTGTCACTCTGGTTGCCATCCCTCATGGAGGCATTCTTTCGCGGATCGCACACCACCAATTTTGTGACGTGGGGTTTCAGCAGGTCGTACAACCAGGCGGCCGAGGTTCCTTCTTCAAACGTGACCTGCAAGTCTCCGCGCAGCCCATCGATAAACTGCAGAATCATGCTGGCTTTGGTCTCGATCACGCATTCCATCGCGATCTTTCCCACACCATTCATCACCGCAATCGAAATGCTTTCCTTGTGCACATCCATACCGATATACTTTTTGCTATCCATTGAGGGCGTTCCTTTCTGTAGGGGTTGAGGCAAGCACCCAAACCCTACTCCAAAAGGGGCGCCCTTTTATATTGCGTCGGGAAACCGGACAAGTTCCGTACCAGGACTCCACTTTTCCGAGTACCGCGTTTACCAGGCACTGGCCCCCCAACTGTGAGAACCTTCAAGGTATGAACGATTCTCGACTCATCGGCACGTGGCGTTCCGATGCTCGGAAGACGGCCTTTGAACTTGCGGCTCGACGAGACATTCCTGCCTCAAAGAAGAAGAAGTTGTTGAGTCTTTTCGGAAAACTTGAGCTGCGCTATACGCGCACTCATTGCTACTCAACCATGGGTACTCACATGGCGGCGAATCTCTACACCGTCGTCGCAAAGGATGCATGGAGTGTCGTTGTGGTGGGTTCAAACTCGATTGCGGGAAAGCAAATTGTCCACATCCATTTTGAAGGAAACCACTATTGGATTTATCTCGGTTCTAGTGGAATGCGGGAGTTCTTTAAGCGAGTAGGTCAGAAACGCCGGGCCAAGAAGAAAATGAAAAGCTAGGTCCCCGATTGGTCGCATGAAATTTCCACATGGACGGTAAGCGCGTTAACCAGGACCTTGCGTTATGATTCGTGTCAAATCGAGTCATCCATCAGGTATGTCAAGGACATGGGAGGGGCGCCGCAGCATGACCATATTCATTACTATTCTTAAAGCTGGCACAGCACCCCGTCCGTGTCCTTCGCTTATTTCACCTCGACTTTCATGCGCATCCAGGGGTGGATGCAGCACTGAAACAGGTGTTCGCCCTTCGACAGGCCGACGAATTGCTGCTGGCTGCCCTGCAGAATGCGAGTCTTGGCCACGGCCACGCTCGAGAAGCCGGCCGAACATTCCGGGACGGCCGCTTCGCCGCCATTGAGCGGCCCGATGAACCCTCCGCCGAACTTGGCCACTTCGGTAAAAGTATGCGGTTCGCCGCCCGAGTTGACCACGCTGACGATGGTCCCTTCTTTCACGTGCATGCTGTCCGGCTCGAAATCCCACTTGGGATCCGGGTGTCCGGCGGCCGCGTCGGCGAACAAGGTGGAGAACGTCGTGGACGCGCCAACGGCGACGTTCTTGCAGAAATCGGGTCCAGCCGCCGTCGGGGCATTGAAGGTGGCTGGATCGCATTCATCGAGGGCTACAACCTGAGCCACGCTCGGGGCCTTTTCTATTTCCCAACCGCCGGCGAGCATCAGGCTGCTGATTAGCAAACCCATCGCAAGTTTCATCATTTGTGTATCCTTTCGGTTAAAGAGTTGACCCGGGAAGGTGGGCGGCGTCCGGGAAATTGCGCGGCCCTCCGTTGCTGGATCTCGCAAAACTGGTGCGACTCTCGCCCTGGCTCAGAAAAACGTCAATCCTTGCGAGCTCCAATGCACTCCAAAGTTTTCTCCATTGGGAAGCTACTGAAATCACTACACTTTCCTGCGAGGCCTGTGCCTTTTCGCTCATCAGCAACTGTGCTAGGCTTTGCCAAGTTCCGACGGAAAGCGGTATGCCCTCTACTGATGACTCGCCCGCCCGTGTGCTCTGCTTCGACGTTTTCGAGCTAGATGTCCGCGCTGGCGAACTGCGCAAGAACGGCGCAAAGCTGCGGCTGCAAGGCCAGCCGTTACAGGTTCTGGAAGTCCTGCTTCGCGGTTCGGGCGATCTGGTCACCCGAGGGGACCTGCATTCCCGAATCTGGCCAGGCGATACCTTCGTCGATTTCGACCACGGTCTGCACAACGCCATTGCCCGCCTGAGAGAAGCGCTGGGCGACTCCGCCGACGAGCCTAAGTTCATTGAGACGCTGCCCCGCCGTGGCTACCGGTTCCTCGCGCCGGTCACAGCCGGAAATGAAAATGGGGCCGGCCCAAAACCAGACAGCCAGCGCTCCCACAATCTGCCGCTCCAGAGAACGCCACTGATCGGGCGGCGCGCGGAACGCTCGGCGCTGCAGCCTCTTTTGCTCGATCCTGAAATCCGGCTGATCACCCTCACGGGCCCTGGCGGAACAGGCAAGACCAGGCTCGCGGTGCAGGCGGCCGCGGATGTGCTGGACCGCTTTCCTGCGGGTGTCCGCTTCGTCAACCTCGCGCCGTTGTCGGATCCAAGACTGGTCGCCTCCGCGATTGCCCAGGTTCTGGGAGTTCGCGAAACGCCCGGCCTTGCCCTGATCGACGTGCTTAAGGAAAAACTGGCGAGCGCCGGCCCGATGCTGCTGGTGCTCGACAATTTCGAACAGGTGGTAGCCGCAGCCCCGGGCATTCTGGAAATTCTGGATGCGTGTCCCGCCGTTAAGGCGATGGCGACCAGCCGGACCCTTCTCCGCGTCTATGGCGAGCACGAGTTCCCGGTTCCGCCGCTGCCCCTTCCGGAAGCCGATCCCGCGTTATCGCCCGGCCGGTTGCTCGATTTTCCATCCATCGCGCTGTTCGTCCAGCGTGCCAAGGCTGTAAAGCCCGATTTCGGCCTGACCGCGCATAATGCCGACCCCGTCGCCCAGATCTGCCAGAGATTGGACGGTCTGCCGCTGGCGATCGAGCTGGCGGCGGCGCGCATCAGGGTTCTGCCTCCCTCCGGCCTTTTGGCCCGAATCGCCAGCAGGCTGGAACTGCTGACCGGCGGGGCTCATGACCTCCCCGAGCGGCAGCGCACCTTGCGGCGCACGATTGACTGGAGTCACGACCTGTTGACGCCTTCCGAGCAGAAGCTCTTCCGCCGGCTTTCTGTCTTTGTGGGAGGATGCACCCTCGAAGCGGTTGAGGCGGTCTGCGACGCACAAGAAGACTTGGGGTTCGATCCGCTCGATGGCATAACGTCGCTGCTCGATAAAAGCCTGATCAGCCAGACTGCCGCCGGAAATGCCGAACCACGCTTCACGATGCTGGAAACAATCCGCGAGTACGGCAGCGAACGACTCGACGAAAGCGGCGAAATCGAGGCCACCCGGCGAGCTCACGCCGCCTATTTCCTGGTCCTGGCCGAAGAAGGAGCGGCGCACGCTTCTCCCGTCGACCGCGAATCCTGGCTGTCGCGTTGCGATGTTGAGCATGATAACTTCCGCGCTGCCGTCAAGTATTTCGTCGAATCAGCAAATGCCGAATGGGGCCTCCGCCTCGGAAACGCTCTCTTGTGGTTTTGGGAGCCGCGAGAACACCTCACCGAGGGGCGCCGCGCGATGGCTGCCTTGCTCGATATTCCGGATAACGCGCCGATTAGTGAGCATCGGGCCCGTGCTTCTCACACCGCGGGAGTGCTCGCCGATATTCAGCTCGATAGCGGCTCCGCGCTCGAGTTGCACCGTCGCAGCCTGGAGATGCATCGACGGCTTGGAGACCAAAACGGTATTGCGATGTCACTCGGCGCACTCGCGATTGTCACTCATAAAGGAGGCCTAGCCGCCGAGGCGCGGTCTTACGCCGAAGAGTCCCTGCGCATCTGGAAGGAGCTTGGCTCCGGCGCCTTCATTCTCGGCCTCCATAACCTGGCCAACATCGCGTCCAGGCAGGGCGACTTTAAGGCGGCTCGCGTTGCCTATGAAATGACTCTGGATGCTTTTCGCTCTACAGGGGACCAGAGGGGAATGGCCGTAGCGCTGAGCGGTCTGGGTGATGTGGCCGTGGCTCTCGGAGATCACTCCGGCGCACGCGAGCTTTATAGACAAAGCTTGGCCGGGTTTCGTCAGGTTGAAGATCTTTGGGGTGTCGCCGCCGTGTTGCGCGATCTCGGCGATTTAGCTAGCCGTGATCGTGATCCCGACGCTTGCGTCTTTTACAAAGACGCGTTGTCGATTTTTCACAAGACTGGTCACCGCCGCGGTATGGTGCCTGTGTTGCAGCGCTTGGCGGATCGCGCTATTCAAGGCAGCCAGCCAGCCAGCGCCCTCACGTTGGCCGGCGCCGCAGACGCGTTGCGGGAGCACTTGGGCATCTCGCTATCGCCAACGGAGCAGGAGAAACTCGATCGAATGCTCCAGGCAGCGCGCGCACAAGTGCCGGCCGAGGAGCAAAATCGCTTTTGGTCCCAGGGCCGCTCCATGACCATCGATAGGCTAGTGGAATTCGCGTTGGCTTGTTAGTGCTTTGTTCTGACTTTTTTTTCGCCGGGCGAACAGTCGCTTGGGTTCGCGGTCCTGCCCTGCGTTACTTCACGCCCTGGTATCTCTCCGGGTTCAGCATCCGCCGCACCGCAGAAACTCGATTGGCCGGCACTCCCGCCAGTTGCGCGTGCTGCCGAATCTGCTCCTCGTTCTGTGCGAAGTACACGCAATAGATCTTGTCGTCGGTGACGTAGCTGTGCATCCACTGAATGCTCGATCCCATCTCCTTCAGCACCGCCAGCGACCGGAGTGAAGCTTCCCGGATTTCATCCTCGGTTAGCCTCCCCGCGCCGGGGAGATCCCGCTCAATCACATACTTTGGCATCCGTCCTCCGTCGACCAAGCATACCATCACCCTTATGATAATCTCCGCTCAGACCCGCTTGAAAGGCCTCTTCAACCGCGTCGTTCCATCCACCTAACTATTCCGGCTTGGCCACAAACTGATAGCCCAGCTCTGAATCCCTTAACGATTCATCATGATCAGTGGTGATCAAGTCCTGATTGCGTCGGGTTATCGGACATGTGCCTTCGGCCCGAATTTCACTTTTCCGGTTTCCGCGTTAATCAGGACTTGTGGGTGCAAGTGGCATCGACTTTCCCTTGTATGCATTTGTGAAGCGGACTCGCACTAGCCAGAAAATCAGCAAAATCAGCGGAAGGATGGTGAGAACCAAATACAAGGTTGTGTTGAATAAAGCCGGGGATAGATATTTTCCGAGCCCCACTGTCGAAAGCAATCTCACTGGGCGGTTTGACCCTCCCAAGAAAAAAGACCCTGCTGCAATAAACAGCCCAAAGCACATGCGCCAGAGATGCCGCGAGATGCGCTTGACTCCAGCAACGCCGCCGCGCACCAGCATGCGAACGTCCCCCGCCGCTGCAAGCAGACACACGGAACCCATGAAAAGGATCATTCCGACAGGAACTCCATCTAGTGAGCTGTGTCCGCTACGCAGGACTTTGACGCCAGTCATCCAGCTGAGGATGCCATTCGCCAGGGGAATCAGGAGCAGAACCCAGTCCAAACGGCTCGTTTCCCCGTCTCTGCGCCTAGCCGTCAGCCAGGCCGTTCCGATCAGATAAACGGTGAGAATCCCGCCGCCAATGTTATTGGGTTGATTCCTCACGATCGCCAGGTACGCCGCAAAGGCACCCATGGTGAGCATGGACGCGACAAAGACCTTCCCCGCCAGCACATGCCGGGGCGAACCTTTGCGGAAACACATTGCAGCGGTCCCGGACAGCAACCCCAGGCTCCCTCCGCAAATATGCACAATCAGGCTGGGCGAATAGGACATGAGCTCTTCTTGGAGATATATACGTGGACGGCTGCCTCAGTGTTTCACCGGAGAACATTGGCTCCTACTCCTAGGGCAAGAGTCAGCAGGTCTGGGTCAACTCCTGATTTGTCGCGTTACCGGACAATGAGAACCTACTAACTACGAGACACCTGCTGTGCTGCTTGGCCTGAGTTTCGGCGCGGGCAAGCGGCGTGGCAACCAGCGGCGCACCGAGCGGCAATACATGTCGTATGGAGCGCCAAACGTGGAGCGGAGATGCGGTTCTTCGTACAGGATGACAAAGAGATGAGCGGATAGAAGCCACGGCAGAGTGAAGAGCAGAATTGCGGCTGACTGTTCGTACAGGCCGAAGCCTAAGAGCACGATGAAACCGCCGATGTACATCGGATTGCGCACGAATCTGTACGGGCCGACGGCAACGAACTTGCGCGGCGGGTCGAATGGCGCGGGCGTGCCTTCCCCGCGGGTGACGAAGGTCGCCACGCAGGAGAATGCGAGTGTTCCACCGGCAGCCATCAGCGCAATGCCCAGGGCGTGCGTCCAGTCGGGCAGCGCGATGCCAAGAGTGATGTCGTAGCGGTGGTGCAGGTTTAGAGCGACCCAGCCCCACAGAAAAATGAATCCGGTGCCAAAGATTGCAGCGCGAAGCGCGACGAATAGCGTTTTCATGGCTCTGCCTTTCTGAAAGTCAGCAGTTACTTCATCCGCTTGCTGTTGGCTCTAATGCTTGGCTTCCTATAGGTATTACTGCCCGAAGCAGCACCCGGTTACATTTATTCTCTTTCGGCCTTCGGCAGCAGTCGGCTTGGTCAACATGTGGTTACCTTTGTTGTCAGCCGGGGCAAACTCACCAGATGCTAACCCTAAGTCGCGTTACCCGACATTGGGTCTCAGGCCGATTTCACGTGATCCGCTTAGAGCTGCTCCTTCGCCTGTAGTAGCCGTAAGAGGGGGGCTAGCCTCCTTGCAACGCGCACGTCCTCCCTAGGGCCTACTACACCTACTACAGTGGCGTCGCTACGCTTCGTGTCACTACGCTTCGTTGACTTGCCTCGGACCACAATCTAAGATGTGCGCCAAATGGCGGATTCCCAATTACTCCTGGGGCAAACCGTCTCCCACTACCGCATCCTTGAAAAGCTCGGTGGCGGCGGCATGGGTGTCGTTTACAAGGCTGAGGACACTCGCCTCGACCGTTTCGTCGCTCTCAAATTCCTCCCCGAAGACTTAGCCCAAGACCGCCAAGTCTTGGAGCGATTCCGCCGCGAGGCCAAGGCCGCTTCAGCTCTGAACCACCCGAATATCTGCACCGTTTACGACATTGGCGAAGAAAACGGTAGAGCATTCATCGCTATGGAATATCTCGAAGGCAAGACGTTGAAACACACCATTGGAGGCCGACCCCTGGAAGTCGAACTCATGCTGAATTTGGGGATAGAGATCGCGGATGCTTTGGATGCGGCGCACTCGAAAGGGATCGTGCATCGGGACATCAAGCCTGCCAACCTTTTCGTGACTGAACGTGGGAACGCCAAGATTCTGGACTTTGGCCTTGCAAAGGTCAGCCTTGGGAAAAGCCCCGCTGGCAAAGGGGAGACGCTGGAAACTCTGGGCACCCAGGAGCTAGACCCAGATCACCTGACAAGCCCAGGCAGCACCTTGGGGACGGTTGCCTACATGTCTCCGGAACAGGTTCGCGGCAAGGAACTCGATGCACGGACGGATTTGTTCTCGTTCGGCGCCGTTTTGTACGAAATGGCGACGGGAAAGCTGCCATTCCGGGGCGATACATCCGGGGTGATCTTCAAAGCCATTCTGGATGGGATGCCGACGTCGACGGTGCGGCTGAATCCTGACCTGCCGGCGGAACTTGACCGGATCATCGACAAGGCGTTGGAAAAAGATCGCGATGTGCGCTGCCAATCGGCTGCCGAACTGCGTGCTGATCTCAAGCGCCTGAAGCGCGACACCGATAGCGGCAAAACGTCAGGCACTCGCACAGGTGAAATTGTTGTCACCTCTCCGGCAAGAAGCCGTTTGCGATTCTGGTTTGCTGGCGCGGTTGTGCTCCTGCTCATCCTGGTCATCACTGCTTTCTCTCTGCGCTCCTCCAATCGCATTCCCCGGATCGTTGGTTCGACGCAGATCACGCGGGACGGTTTTCCTAAGGGCGGGCTGGTAACGGACGGTGCCCGGATGTACTTCACGGAGTTCGTCGGTGAGCGCTCGATTCTGACGCAAGTCTCGACGGCGGGTGGGGAAACCGGGACGATACCTACGGTGTTCACCAGCATAGAGATCAATGACATTTCTGCCGATCACTCTGAACTCCTGGCCCGGGATCGCATCGCAACGGAACTAGAGGACCCTTACTGGAGCGTGCCCCTGCCCACCGGATCGCGACGCCGGGTAGGTGATGTCGTGGGACACGCAGCGGCGTGGACGCCAGACCGGCAACATTTGATCTACGCCAACGGCCAGGATATTTACATTGCCAGTCACGACGGAAGCGGGCCACGCAAGCTGTTGAGCCTTGGGGAGAGAGCAAGCAACCTCATCATTTCTCCCGATGGCAATCGAATACGGTTCGAAATCGGGAATCCCTTCTCCGGCAACACCGCCCTGTGGGAGGCGCGCGTCGATGGCACCGGGCTGCGCGCATTGCTTCCTGGCTGGAACAATCCGGCGCGCGAGTGCTGTGGCGGCTGGACCTCTGATGGCCGCTATTTCGTCTTCGTCAGCACCAACAATAAAGGGACGAACGTATGGGCATTGCCGGAACGTCAATCGTTTCTGCAATCGGGCTCGCCTGCCCCTCTCCAACTGACAACCGGGCCACTGAATTATACAGAGGCGCTGCCCAGCAAGGATGGTAGCAAACTCTTTGTTGTCGGCTTACAGTCGCGTGGAGAGCTGGTTCGCTACGATGCCCGCTCACAACAATTCCTTCCGTTTCTTTCCGGAATTTCGGCCAGCGAACTCGACTACTCCAGGGACGGACAGTGGGTTGTCTATGTGGCGTATCCCGATTACACGCTCTGGCGAAGCCATGCCGACGGGCGCGATCGATTGCAACTCACCTATCCTCCAACGGTGGCCCACTTGCCGCGTTGGTCTCCGGATGGGAAGCAAATAGCCTTCGTTAACCTCCACGATAACAACTGGAAGGTCTCCCTCATCTCCGCGCTGGGTGGCGCTCCGCAGGAATTGGTGCCTGAAGAAAAGGAGGACGAAGCCGATCCCGTCTTTTCATCGGATGGCGCGCAGCTTGCGTTTGGGGACGTGGGGGCAGGGCGTGTCATCAGGTTGGTTGATCTTCAGACCCACCGGGTTTCCTACATCCCCGGGTCGAAAGGTTGGTTCAGTCCTCGCTGGTCACCGGATGGTCGAACCATAGCAACGCTCTCCCAGGATTCACTCAAGGTGGCGTTCTTCGACTGCAAGAATCAAAAGTGGTCTGAGCCGATAGCAGAGTCTGCCGCCATCGGTTTTCCCACCTGGTCGAGGGACAGCAAGTATCTTTACTTCGACGAAGGCGGGACCGATCCAACGTTTCGCCGCATCAAGGTTGGCGCAGCGAGCTCCGAAATGCTCTTCCGATTGAAGGGTATTTCCCGCGCTGGGAGCAACATGGTGGGAGAGTGGAGCGGCCTCACCCCTGACGGCCTGCCTCTCTTCACACGAGACATCAGCATTCAGGAAATCTATGCGCTCGATGTGGAGCTACCATAGCTTGGGACAAACGTTCACCGCTTCGATAGAGGCCGATCCCGACATCCCCGTCCTGAAACAAGCCAAGGCAGAGTACGCGAAGTTTCTGTAGTGCTCTGTTCAGCTTGGGATTTACCAACTTCCTGAACAAGTTTTCCGCTTCCGTCTGGCTGCTGTATTGGCCGTATTCGCAATTCGTCTTCACTAGGGCGAGAATTCCTTGGATCGCTCTGCGGCAGGCCGAGCTCTTATTGGCTTTGAGTTGCGCAGCTAGTCGGTCAAGGAATTCGGTGCTCATTCTGTGAATTTACCAGAGGGCAAGAACCCTTCGCGCTTTCATCTCCAGGGCGGTGAGTCGTTCGCCAGGAAATTCGCGGACAGAGAGCGGCAATGGAAACTGCCGCTCGGGAAAACACTTAGCTCCCTGAGCGAATTAACACCTGAGTTTTTGCCTGAGATCTATGGATGTCAAGCGACTGGTTCAGAGGCGTTCACACCTTGCCAATAGTGATACTCAGAGCGGAAGTGAAGGCTATGACGATACGACAATTGAATGCGACCACACCTGGAATGAGCCCCGGCTACGGGATCAATACCGCGGAGCGGCGTAGCCTATTCGTCTTCAAGCTTCGCCCGCCGTAAGTGTAGTAGGTCCTAGGAAGCAGTGTACGGATTGAAAGTGGATAGCCTCCCCCTCCTTATAGCTACTACATCTACAACAAATGCTGAACCCATATCGGCCCGGTTCGTTGACTTGCTCCCGACGTAAACAAGGATGTCCCCCACAAAGGTCGCCCATTCCCATGATCGGACAGACTATTTCGCACTACCGCATCCTCGAAAAGCTCGGTGGTGGTGGTGGTATCGGTGGCGCGCCAGAATTACGTTGACAAGGATTAGGGTTAGGGAATACTGTCGGCGCACAGTGGCCGGTGTCGCGGGCGCAAGCCCCATATCCCAGGTTACCTACTAAACAGAACGCCGTATCCCCTCACCATCCGCAAACCTGCGAGTGTGCGACGAGGAACGACCTTCCAACGTATTGTGACTCGTGGCCTGCCAGTCAGTCCAGGAGGACTAAATAATGATGAAACGGATAGCGGGCCTGCTTGTGTTCGTGTTGGCGGTGATGCTTGTACCGGCGGCTCTTCCCCAAATGGAACCGACGCCGATCGTGTACACGTTTGTAAGCCAGTTCCAAATCCCGCGGGCGAATTGGGCGCAGTACTCGGAGGATGCCGAGAAGACGGTCGTTCCGATCATGGAGAAGTTGGCGGCCGACGGGACCATCCTAAGCTGGTCCACCTTTGAGCAAGTCGTACACACACCCGACGGATATACGCACGGTGCGGCGTGGTCGTCGACATCGATTTCGGGGCTGATGAAGGTGCTGGATGAAGTCCGCAAGGCCGGTCCGCGGCCCGGGCAAATCGCAGCTACCAAGCACGAAGACTATTTAATGCAAACGACGATGTACCACGCAGGCAGCGGAACACCGGCGTACCTTCGCGTGGTCTGCTCGAATGCGAAGGCTGACAAGCCAGACGGTTACACCGCAATGCTCAAGAAGCTCCTGGTGCCGACGTTTGAGGAACAGATCAAGAAGGGCGTGGCTACGTACTACGGCGTCGACGAGCAGTACGTAAATAACTCGGCGCCTTCGATACGCTGTGTCGTCATCACATACCCCAATGCTGACGGCATGGACAAGTGGGCTGCAGCCATCAACACGACAATGAGTAAGTGGAGTCCGGCGGAACGCGCGGAATTCGCAGGTGCCACTGTGCCGGACAGCCGCCGCGACATCATGGCGCGTGTAACACATTCAGGCCACAAATAGCTGATTCGTATTTTCGTCGGCATCAAACGGGGAGATGCACTGCCGCGGTGAGCGGAAGTGTGTCTCTCGTTTCACGTCTAGAGCATCCGCCAGGGTCGAAATCGAGTTGGTTCCGCAAGAAGGGACGAAGGCGGGGGCCAAATCGCTCTCATTTAATGTACCAAGACTCTTCTTCGCTCCAACGACCCCGACATCCCCATTCTAAGGCAGGCCAAAGCTGAGTACGCGAAGCTGAAATAATTTCGGTGCTGGGATTTGTGATGTCGCTTCCATTTGCATCGACTATCGCTACTGAACTAGCGGGTCGGGGCCGCTAACAACGACCGCTAACAACGACTTGACCCTTACTGTTCCGCGGACTATCCTCCAGTCTCCCTCGGCAAACCACGCATTTACCCCACAAAGGAGAACGTTATGTCTACAGCTCCAAAACCCCAAATGGAAGTTCAAGACCCCGTCAAAGTGGACCCGAAACATTACAAGGTGGAAGTCGAAAATGAGAAGGTGCGCGTGCTCCGAGTCAACTACAAAGGACACGAGAAATCGGTGATGCACTCGCATCCCGACAGTGTTGCGATTTTCCAGAGCGATACACACTGTAGGTTTACGTTCCCGGATGGCAAAACGGAAGAGCGCCGTTTCCGTGCAGGCGAGACGCTCTATGCGCCCGCCGGAAGCCATTTGCCGGAGAACCTGAGCGGTCACCCCATCGACCTGGTAATCGTCGAACTGAAACGGTAGTTCGGGAAGCCCCTAAACGCATTTACGAAGAGGATAGTGCACTGGGACGGAGTATTCGTGTGCTCGCGCTGCCGAACGACGTTGTTAGCGTTGCTAGGTCCGAGTACGCAAAGTTGCAGTAGTGCCGCCCGCGTGTTCTGCTCAAGAGGGCTGCCTTTCACCGGTAAAGTGATCGTCCCGAGATTCTGCGCCTCACTTGTCGCCGTGGATGCGGTCGGCGGGGACCTCGACTTCGCTAACGCCACGGAAGGAGAATAAGAGCTTTACGAGGTACTTGGGCGGCTGTTCCGAAGTTTGTTTCACAATGTGCCCAACGGCGTCGGTGACCGCGGCCTGGAACATCACGCCCTCGGCCTGGAGGCCAGCAAGGTTCACACGCACGACTTGGCCCGGTTGGAACATTCTCAAGATCATCCTACGCTGCCGGAGGTCAAACACAAGCGCAGGACGCACACCTGCCGAGATGGTTCTGATTTGTAATAGATGTAGAAGTTCGCCAGGGGGAGGGAGGCTGTCCCTGCGGCGCGATTCCTGGCACGTCCCCACCACAGTAACTACGATATGGAGAGAGCCGGAAAACAAACAACCTAACAGCCAAAGCGCAAGATGCGGCCTAGGGCCTGTCACTCGTCTCTTGTTCTTTCTTGGCTTTTTCGCCTTGAGAGTTATTCACAAAGACTTTTCCATTCCTTTAAAATTTTCCGCCATCGAACTCGAACCGTGCATTGGGGTCACTGTTTTGTATTACGGTCCCATTACCGACAAAGGTAGGATTCTTGAATGTCGCCGTTGGTGGCCTTGCTGGCCCAAGCTTCCAGCAAACTTCCGTCGACCGTGAAGTGCTCGTCCGAGGCCCAGCCCTGCCCTCTTGCTTGCTCCACCACCAGCGCCAGAAACTCCTTGGCTACTTCTCCTCGGTCAGCAGCCGCTCACTGCGCACCGAGTACAGCATCTGCAACAGCAAAGCACGCAGCAACTGCTCCGGCGGAATCGACGGACGACCTACTTTGGAATGCATCTTGTTGAACTCTGGTGAGAGTTCCTTAAGTACCTTGTCTACCATCGTGCGGATCGGCCGCAGCGGATGATCTCTGCGTACCCGCTGCTCCGGCGAAATGTAACTAAAAACATGTCCCTGCTGCTGATCAGTTCCTCGCATGCCCAATAAGACGCACCGTGCGTCGCCTCGTTACAAAACTTCTGCCTTTTTCAGCAGCCTGCCAGTGTTTTCAATAGCTTGGGGAATCTGCTTTTCGCTCCCCAATCGAATGAAAACCTACGATTCGTGCACAGTTCGCCTTCTGGATTGCTTCCGGATTCCGACCAGATAAGGACCAGAAGTCTGAGGCAACCCCTGGTGCAATACTCGACTCTGACTGGTCCATTGGAACACCAAGCAGGTTCCAGAGTGTGGGTGTGCCCTGCGTCGCTCGCTGCTTGCCAGGGAGGCGTCCTCATGGGATTCTCGCGTTGTCAACTGCCGCTTCTGCTCCTTTCCACTCTTCTCACTTCCTCGGTCCACGCGATGGCGCAGGATCAGGCCACTTCGCAAGAAAGCCCGAGCACTGCCACGAACAAGAAAGAGCGCAAGCGAGAGAAGAAACTGGCCAGGGAGCTTGGTTCTGCATACGACTCCTGGTTGAAGGAAGACGTCCCGGACATCATTACCAACGAAGAACGCCGCGCGTTCCTTCAGCTCTCTACAAACGAAGAGCGCGAACAATTCGTCGAGAGCTTCTGGGACCGCCGCAATCCCGATCCAGAATCCGGCGCCAACACCTATAAGGAAGAGCACTATCGGCGATTGGCTTACGCTGATGAGCGCTTCGCCTCCGGCATTCCTGGGAGAAAGACTGACCGCGGCCACATCTACGTCCTCTGGGGCCCACCCGATGAAATTGAGTCTCATCCGACCGGCGGCACCTACGAGCGGCCCATCGACCAGGGCGGCGGCTCGACCACCACCTACCCGTGGGAACTGTGGCGCTATCGCCATCTCGAAGGCGTGGGCGAAAATATCGAAATCGAATTTGTCGATCCTAGCGGTTCTGGCGAGTATCACATCACCATTGATCCCTGCGAGAAAGACGCTCTCGCGCACGTCCCTGGCGCTGGCTCGAGCCTGTCGGAGACCATGAACCAATCAACACGGGCCAGCCGCTTCTCCAATACCGATGGGACCACCTGCCCGATGCCACTGGGTGGAATGTCCACAAGCGCAAAGGAGTTCGATAACCTCGACCGTCTCTTCCGTGTCCAGCGTGCTCCCCAGCATTTTCCTGACCTTGCAGAAAAAGTCTCTTCGCGCATCGTCGCCAATCAGCTCCCCTTCCAATATCGTACGGACTTCTTGCGCGCGACAACCGATACCGACTTGGTTCCCATTACCATCCAGTTGCGGAATCGCGACCTTAGCTTCGAAAGCAAGGAGGGCGTGCACTCGACGGTCCTCGACCTCTACGCTCGCATTACTACTGTCGGCGGACGCGTCGTGCAGACGTTTGAGGACGTCATCTCTCGCGATATTCCCGAGTCGCTCTTCCAGTCATCGCTGGACCTCGACTCTGTGTACCAAAAATCCGTGCCCCTTCGCGCCGGCCTCTACCGTCTGGACATCGTGATCAAGGACACGCAGAGCGGGAACATCGGTGTGCTTGGTACCGCTCTTCGCGTGCCACATTTTGAGGAAGCAAAACTCGATGCCAGCTCCCTAATACTGGCCGATCAGATCGAGCGTGTACCCTCCAGCCAGATCGGCACCGGACAGTTTGTCCTCAATTCCTACAAAGTGCGTCCGCACCTGAGCAAGGAGTTCTCTAGCTCCGACAAACTTGGCATTTATCTTCAGCTCTACAACCTGTACCTGGGCGAAGCCTCTCACAGAACCAAAGTCTCCGTGGCCTACCGCATTACGCAGAACCTGCAGGAGGTTTGGCGGGAGGTGGAGACCCCAGAGGATCTTCATCAAGGAGGCGAGCAACTCACGATTCACCGTTTCATTCCCGTGATCTCCCTCTCCCCTGGCCACTACACCATTGAAGTCACCGCCATCGATCTGCTCACTAACCAAACCGTAATCCGCACCGCCGACTTCATCGTCATCCCCACCAAACCCAAACCATCTGCTGGCCCAAAACCCAGGTCTTGATTAACGTGCTAGCTGAAAAGCACGCAATCTCCACGCGCCAGTTCCCGGAAATGGCAGCTGTCCTTCGCCAAAATCTAGAATGCGTTTGAAATGAATAGCATGCGGACGAGCCTGTAACATTGTTACGGGACGAGATTATGGCGTTGCAGAGTTTTGGCGAATGACAGGGGTGCCAATGACTGTCGACGGAGATGCTCTCGCGTCGCACGGATGGACAACCTTAGCCTTATGGTCACAGACTGAAACCTAGGATGGGTTGTGGAAACTAAGAATCGAGATTCTGCGTGAAGCAGCCTTGCGATGAAGCCGCAATCCGGTCTGGGAGTTCTAGTGCTCTATGTAGAACTCAATCACGAGCTTGGGTACTAGCAGCCACCATACTCGGTTCAAGCATGGCATTCATCGACGGCACCGTCGTCAACGTTGCCTTGCCCGCGCTTCAATCCAGTCTTCACGCAACGGTCGTGGACGTCCAGTGGGTGGTCGAGTCCTATGGCTTGTTTCTCTCTGCGCTGCTCCTGATCGGCGGCGCAATGGGGGATTCCGTTGGTCGTCGTTCCATTTTCTTACTGGGGACGGGAATATTCGCCGCGGCCTCGGTTGGCTGTGGTCTTTCCTCAAACATTTCGCAATTAATCGTCGCCCGCTGTGTTCAGGGTTTTGGTGCCGCATTTCTGGTTCCTAGCAGTCTCGCAATCATCAGTGCATCCTTTGATGAGAAGTCTCGTGGCCAAGCGATCGGAACTTGGTCGGGATTCACGGCTATCACCGCCGCTTTAGGCCCAGTCCTTGGCGGATGGTTGATCGAGCATGCTTCCTGGCACTGGGTTTTCTTCATTAATGTTCCTGTGGCGGCAGCAGTGATCGCCATTTCGCTTTGGCACATTCCGGAGTCCCGCAGTTCCAATGCGCAAAACGCCGATTGGCTGGGAGCTTCAGTCGCGACCGTTGGCCTGGCGGGAATTGTGTTCGGATTTGTCGAGTCCGCAACGCTGGGCTGGTCTTCCCTCGTCCTTGGAAGTTTGGTCGTTGGGTCTGGCGCTCTCATTCTGTTTGTATACGTCGAAAGACGCGTAGCCTCACCCATGGTTCCGCTTTCGCTGTTCAAATCACGCAGCTTCAGTGGCGCAAATGTGCTGACATTGTTGCTCTATGCTGCGCTGGGAATTTTCTTTTTTCTCTTTCCGCTCAACTTGATCCAGGTGCAGAAATATTCGACGACCGCAACTGGCGCCGCCGCTTTACCATTAATTTTGCTTCTGTTTTTTCTTTCCCGCTGGTCGGGCGGACTCGTGGCTCGCTACGGTCCGAAGGCTCCGCTGATTGTTGGCCCGCTCATTGCCGCGGGAGGCTTCCTCCTGTTCGCTTTACCGTCTGTGGGTGGGAGATACTGGACGACTTTTTTCCCCGCCTTCATCGTTCTCGGTTTGGGCATGGCCGTCAGCGTCGCGCCTCTCACAACCGTCGTCATGAGCTCCGTCGATCAGACACGTGCGGGCACCGCCTCGGGTATCAACAACGCGGTGTCCCGTGTCGCCGGCGTGCTGGCTGTGGCCATTCTCGGAATTGTCATGGTCAGCGCGTTCAGTAATCGGTTGCAACAGTCACTTGCCACTCTGGATCTCGCTCCCAGTGTTCTCCATCAAATTCAGTCGAGCGAGATCAGGCTCGCCGGTCTCGAGGTGCCTTCCGATCTGGATGCACGGACTTCGTCGGCGCTTCGGGCCGCCATTGACCAGGCATTCGTCCTTGGATTTCGCCTGATTATGCTGCTTTGCGCCGGCCTTGCGGTGGCGAGTGCGGCGGTGGCGTCGCGGATGATTCCTTTCCGCGGCCCTGCACGAGTTTCCGGCTTCGGCAGCGCTGTTGCGGGGAATCAGAGGTCCGTGCCGGCCGCGTGATAGCGTCACCCTCGAGCTTGATAGCCTGTTCAGGACTCAGGACGCGCCCCACCCGCGGGAACAAATGCCGTACCGTGAACCTGTGCGCTTCTGCGCTGAATGCTGCAAGGAATTGGTTTGTGGTATTCACCAAGCGACATTCAGTTCGTTCCCGAAAGGTTGGCATCGACTGCATGTCGGACGCGCAAAGATGGTGCTGCAGCCGTAAACTCCCACTTGCTAAAGAACGCCTCAAGCGCAAACGGCCGTAGAGCTCGCATCGTTCCTCCAGAAATCGACGAGAAAATCTTCACCCGGGATCCGCAATCCCTCGGGTCGGTATCCGTAGACGTTCGTTTATCTTAGCCGCGAAGCGACGCCTCTTCATCGCAACGACAGTCCGCGCGTCCCTACGGTCATATCGTTCTGTTCAAGTCGCCGTGCTGTTAACATTCTTGTTGACAGCGCACCCCTCCAGTCGCAGAATCCCGCCCACGGGTGGTTGCTCGGAGGCCCCCCGCCTTCTGAGCATCGCGAGTGTTTGTTCTGAAATACTAGGCCACTTATCCAACACAAGCTCGGCGTGTCAAATGACGGTCAGGAGGAAACACATGTCCGCTGAAAAGCCTACAAGGAGTCGCCACATTCATTCCACTCTTCCAAGAGTCGGCATGGTTGCGCTGCTGCTCCTCGCAGTTGGTTTTGCAGTTTCCCAGAAGCATGCTGTTGCTGGTGCGCAGTCCCCAGCGTCGGCCACGCAGACAATTCAGAGTCTGGTTCTCGTCGGCACCTCCACAGTTCACGGAACGCCCATCGGCAGTGGCGCTGTTGCGAATCCTGAAATAGCCTCCGAGGGCGACTTCGGTGACGGCGGCATAAAAGGCGGTGCCTCAGCTCAGGCACAGGCAACCGTCGCTCCCCCGCGCGGTCGCCATTTCAATCGCCCCATTCCCAGCAAGGAAGCCGCGCGTCACGGCCTCGTCGCCAATTCCGCCGCACCGACTGCCAGTTCCACGTTTCCGCCTCCAGAGCCCAACGTCCCCAGCGATTTCGTCGTTCCCTTTCAGAGCCTCGGCTTCCAGGGCTTCAACGGCATCAGCCACATTGACTCGCGCACCGCCAACAGCGGCAATCAGTTCAGCGTCGAGCCGCCCGATCAGGGCCTCTGTGTCGGCAACGGTTACGTCATGGAAGCGGTCAACGACGCCGTCCGCGTCTTCGACACCGAAGGCAATCCCCTCACCGGCGTTGAGGACATCAATTCTTTCTTCGGATTCCCTTCCGCCATCGATCGCACAACCGGCATTTCCGGCCCCAGCCTCAGCGATCCCAAGTGCTACTTCGACCAGCCCACCCGCCGCTGGTTTGTCAGCGAACTCATGATCGACAACGGCACCAACCCCGGCGCGACCGGCCGCAGCTTCAATCTCCTCGCTGTCAGCCAGACCGGTCATCCCACCGGCGCCTTCACCATCTTCATGTATGACGTCACCGACGACGGCCTCAAAGGCACTCCCAATCATGGTGGCTGCCCCTGCTTTGGCGACCAGCCCCTGCTCGGCGCCGACAAGTATGGCGTCTATCAATCCACCAATGAGTTCCCAGAATTAGTAAACGGCTTCAATGGCTCGCAGATTTACGCCATTTCCAAGTTGGAAATTGAAGAAGCCGCCTCTTCTCCCAAAGAGCCCGCACCCGTCGTCGTTCACATCGACGCTTCCCAACAACTCGTTCCCTTTGGCGGCCTCTCGTACTCCATCCAGCCCGCCACCGCGCCCGCCATCAATGATTGGAACAACGACCCATCCGGCTCCGTAAAAAACGGCGCCGAGTACTTCCTCAGCGCGCTCCAGTTTGTCGACACCTTCGACAATCGCATCGCCGTTTGGGCCATCACCAACACCAAATCACTCAGCGAGAGCTCTCCAACGCTCACCTTGTCGTTTGCCGTGCTTCGCTCCGAAACCTACGGTCAACCCAATCCCGCATCGCAGAAGGTTGGCGAAACGCCTCTCGGCGTTGCCGTCGGAGGGACCGAGGAGCTCGTGAACACCAATGACGACCGCATGAACCAGGTCGTTTATGCCGGCGGTGTCTTGTACGGTGGAGTGAACTCGCTCTTGAAGGTTGGCGGCGCGGAACAACAAGGCATTGCCTGGTTCGGCGTCAAACCGCGTTTCGACGGACCCACGCTCACGGGCCGCGTCGTCAACCAGGGCTACGTTGCCGTCGCCGGTGCCGACACCTACTTTCCTTCCATCGGACTCAACGATGAAGGCACCGGTGTAATCGCCTTCTCCATGTCCGGCGCCAAGTATTTCCCAAGCGCCGCATACGTCGATATGGTTGAGGGCGAAGGTCTTCCCTTCGTTCATATCGCGGGCGCGGGGAAAGATCCTGAAGACGGCTTCTCCGGGTACAAGGCCTTCGGAGCCTCGGGCGTTGCCCGTTGGGGCGATTATTCAGCCGCAATCGCCGACGGCAATCACGTCTGGTTCGCCTCCGAATACATTCCCAAAGCGTGCTCGTCGCTGACGCCGACCACGCCTCTATGCCGCACCGTCAATGCCAACTGGGGCACCTTCGTCTCCGCGGTGCACCCCTTCTGATCGAAATGGCAATTTCGGCTTAACGTCACTCCACCGCGGGCAGCAACCCAGTCGCTGCCCGCGTTTTCGTGTAGTGTCCGATCTAAATCCGGTGCACCATTCTTGAAGTGACGTACGATCAGACTATGAGGAGATCAGACAGACTAGAAATCCGCGCCGATATTGGATAAACGATGCCCCGGGTGTCATACGGCGCGTGGAGTTCAATGAGTTGACCGCAGAAGGCATTCGGAACTGGACAGTAACGATTGACATAATTGTAGAACGAACCAAGCCTTCGTCCTCGCCCCCGATGGAGCGTCATCAGTCTAGCTTAGTTGGCAGAGCCGCACCTGACTTCGACTTGCTCACGAGTAAGGGCACCCGCATTCACCTTTCCAACTTGAGAGGAAACATAGTCTTCCTCAACTTCTGGGCGCCTTGGTGTGGTCCCTGAATTGAGGAAATGGGGTTCGGCGCTGCCCGTCTCCACAAATTGCTTCAGGCTCAGCAAGAAAATCGTCCCAGGGAACAGTGCGGGAACATTTTCGCGTCCTCGTGCCAATTCGAGTGCCGGAAATGGAGAACTGTCTCCTTGTCCACTCGAAAGATTTTGAACTCAACTTCCGTATCAACCCAGTCCGATGCGACTTTTGGCGTGACATGCCAGCGCACGAGCTCGTGCGGCTTCAGAACTGTTACTTCCATCTCCCCCGCGCAAAATTCTCCAAACCAGAATTCCAGACGCTTTCCGATTGCGGATTCACCCCGCGCGCCGGTCGTCCACCAGTGCGCGAGTTTTCTTCGCGTCGGTCACCGCCTCATATACGGCACTCGGGGAAGCCTTGATCAGAATTTCGTGCCAGATTTCACGGGTTGCCATAAGAACCGGATCTCCTTTGATTTTGTATTTACTATCGCGTGGACGCCGTTTCCGGGATACCTTTCGTTTGATACGGAATTCCACCTGTTCCACTTAGGGCCCCTTCTCCCCTTTTGGAACCCGTCTTCCTGGACAACTCAATGAGCCCCTCTCAGCCCGCTGGAAAGCCCTCCATCTGACCACTTAAGTGCCAGCCCTTCTTGCTAGTTGGGCATAGGGTTGCAGTTAGTTTTAGATAGGCAAAACCATGGGCTCAATCGGAGAGAAAGCAAATGAAGAGACTCCCTACTTCCTTAGTGGCGGCAAGCCTCATATTTTTTGCGGTGGCAACTTCTGCTCAACAGCGGCCACCCCTGCGACTCTTGCAAACCATTCCATTGCCAGATCTCAAGGGTGGTGATTTCGATCACTTCGACGTCGATCTCCCGAGCAACCGGATATTTCTAACGGCAGAAGACAACGATGCGGTGGAGGTATTTGACATACGCACGAACAAGCTGATTCATACCATCCGCGGTGTAGAGACACCTCACACATTGCTCTATCTTCCCGCACTCAAGCAGCTTTGGGTTGTTGACGGAGGTGACGGTACACTCAAGGTTCTTGATGGCAGCACGTATTCTGTGGTCGAGAGCATACAGCTGGCAATTGGCGCGGACTCAGCGGTCTACGATCCACCCAGGCATCTTCTCTACGTTGCTACTGGCGGCGAAGATGCAAAGATGGATTTCTCCTTGATCAGTATTGTAGACACGAGTACTCGTAAGCACGTGGGCGATATAAGGGTGGAGTCAACCAATATCGAAGGGATGGCGATCGACGAAAGCGGCGCAAGGCTATTTGCGAACGCCAGAGACCGAAGCCTCGTCGCGGTCATCGACACCGCGAAGAGAACAGTGACTTCTACGTGGCCCTTGGGGGAAGTCCGCGGAAACACACCGATGGCCCTGGACGATGCGAAACAGCGCCTTTTTGTTGTCGGACGCAAGCCGGCAAGACTCGTAGTCCTGGATTCCAACTCCGGGAAAATAATCGCTACCTTGCCAACCGCTGAAATCACAGACGAAATGCTTTTCGATCCGGTCAGTAAACGTATCTACGTTGCATGCGACCAGTTCGTAGTGGTCTACCTGCAGAAGGACGCCGATCACTACGAAGAGCTGGCCAGGATTCCGACCGGCTATCGGGCAAAAACGGCGATCTTGGTGCCTCAGGTCAAACGCTACTACGTCGCTGCCCCCCGGCACGGGCAACAGATAGCCGAAATCAGGGTCTATGAAGTGCAATAGGCGGACTTCGGGATTTCGTCCGGCCGAAGCAGCCGGATTTTTCCAATCGCTCTCGCCAGAGTAGCCGATCAGAAAGTCGCGATCAATCGACTCTTGGAGGATACCGTGGGAAATCGAGGCTCTGCCGCCTGAAGGAGGAGCTAGATGCGTTGGTCTAAAGACCTATCCATCCGTAAGAAGCTTCTAGGGATCGTCATGGCAGCCTGCGGGGCAACCTTGGTATTGGTGGCCATCCTGTTCACGTTGTATGATCGGGCCACTTTCCTCAGCGAAAAAAAACAAGATCTCATTGCCGCCGCCAGGATGATTGGATCGAACAGTGCTGCCGCGTTGACTGCTCACGACATAAGGCTGGCTCGAGAGGTCATGAATGCGCTGCAAGCGAAGCATCACGTGGTCAGCGCATGTATTTACGACTCGGATGGCACAATCTTCGCGAAGTACAGCCGGAGCCTCAATCGTGTCGATTATCCTTCGCCTCCGACTACTCAGGAAGCCGGACCTAGAATCATTGCTCGGCACATGATTTTGTTCCAAGACATCGTCCTAAACAGAGAGGCCATCGGCAAGATTTACATCGAGGCAGACCTAGAGGACTTGGATGACCGGTTACACCGGTTCGTGGTGACTGATTTCGTCGTGCTCTCGGGTTCGCTGGCAGTCGCCTTCTTCTTGTCTTACCAGTTGCAGCGAGTCATTTCGGAGCCGATCCGCGAGTTAACAGAAACCGTGGCCGAACTCTCCGCCCATGAAAACTATTCCATACGGGTGACAAAAAGAAGTAACAATGAAATCGGAATTCTGGTCGGTTCCTTCAATCAGATGCTGGAGCGGATTCAAGAGCGTGACGGTGCGCTAAAAAGTGCGAAGGATCAACTGGAACTCCGTGTACAAGAGCGCACAAAGGAGTTAAAGGCGGAGGTTGCCGAACGCGAGCGGGCCGAGATGGAGATGCGCCGAGCAAGAGATGCCGCGGAAGAAGCCAGCCGCGCCAAAGGCGAATTTCTCGCCAACATGAGTCACGAAATTCGGACCCCGTTGAATGGCGTCCTGGGAATGACCGATCTGGCGTTGGACACCGAGCTTACCTCTGAGCAACGGGAATACCTAGACACCGTGAAATCGTCGGCGGATTCCTTACTGACGGTGATCAACGACATCCTCGACTTTTCCAAGATTGAAGCGGGAAAGATGGACCTGGAAGCGATTGACTTCGACCTGCGCAATTGTATCGAAGGGACGCTCAAGACGCTCGCGTTTCGAGCCGACGAGAAGAGGCTGGAGCTCCTGTGTGAGATCGCCCCAGAAGCGCCCGAAGTAGTACGGGGAGATTCCAGCCGTCTGCGCCAGGTCATAACCAACCTAGTGGGCAATGCCATCAAGTTTACGCGGGAAGGTGAGGTGGCGTTGAAAATTCAAGTTGCAGCAACGGACGGGCAGGATCTCATCCTGCAAGTCATCGTTTCCGACACAGGGATCGGAATTCCGCTGGAGAAGCAAAAAAATATCTTTGATCCATTTTCGCAAGCGGACAGTTCGACGACGCGGAAATACGGTGGAACCGGACTGGGACTCAGTATCTCGGCACGGCTGATCGGGATGATGGGCGGGAAAATGTGGGTAGAAAGCGAAGTCGGCAGCGGGACCCGCTTCCATTTCACTGTCCGCTTGGGAGTCACAGATTCAAAAGCGATCGAAGAGGGAACCGTTGCCGCCCCGGAAATCTTAAGGGGCAAAAAGGTCCTGGTGGTGGACGACAACCGCACGAACCAGCGGATACTGGAAGGGATGCTCAAGCGCTGGGAAATGCGGTCATCGTCAGTGGCGAACGGAGAGGAGGCATTGGGACAGCTGTCCACGGCGCAAGAATGCGGCGACCCCTACGCCCTCATCCTCACGGACATGCACATGCCGAAGATGGATGGTTTCACCCTGATTGAACAAATTCGGCAAAGGGCGGAATTGTCCACGGCCATAATCATGATGCTCACATCGGCGGGGCACCGAGGTGATGCAGCGCGTTGCAAAGAATTGGGAGTTGCTGGCTACTTGTTGAAGCCCATCCGGCAATCCGAATTGCGCGAGGCTATCGCGCGCGCGCTGGGAGCCGGGCAACAAGAGGCTGCGATTCCGTTGATTACACGGCACTCTTTGCGGGATGCATGTGAGCCTTCCGTCACTCTGCGGGTGCTGCTCGCGGAGGACAACGAGGTGAACCAACGGCTCGCGGCCCGATTGCTTGAGAAGAGGGGACACTGCGTTACCGTAACGGCAAATGGGCGCGAGGCTCTCGATGCCCTCGAAAAGGGAGCCTACGACTTGGTGCTTATGGATTTGCAGATGCCCGAAATGGATGGGTTTCAGGCCACCGCGGCCCTACGTGCAAGAGAAAAACACAACGGCACCCATCTACATGTAGTTGCTTTGACTGCGCACGCAATGAAAGGCGATCGGGAACGATGCCTGGCCGCAGGGATGGACGGCTATCTGTCCAAACCGATCCGTCCGCAGGAACTCGACGATCTTTTGGCGAGTCATCTAGCACGACGCGTTGGAACCCGCTAATACCTGAGAACCCGCAACAATGCAAATTAAAACTTCCGAACGCTCGTTAGCGCGTTCAGAAGCGGGGGTGTGCTTGTTGTTGTGCGAAGCTTCCGTTTCCCATCAACAGACATTACCCCGTCGAGGTTTGATCCGAGACGTGACGGCATGGAACACGGCCTTCTTCGCTGTTGGTCGGGCCGACTGACTTCTTGGTAGGGACAGCTTTCAGTGAACCTTCGAAAACGTCGCGACCGACTGCGAACCACGGCGAAGGCCCGCAGCCCCGCTCAGGCTTCCATTGCTGCACAGTGCGCATAGGTTACCGCCTAACCCTGTTGCAAAGGCAGTGGCTTCAGCAAAAGATGACGGACTGTTCTTTTTGAGACAGTCCCGCTTCCTTGCATGCGCTAACTTCCGGGAAAGACAGCTGTCCTCGCTGCTTGAAGGACCATGTGACCGCTAATACGATATTGGAGGTTCTGCCGTCCGGCCATGAAATCTAAGAAGAAAAGCCCCTTCGACGCACTGGTCTTTCTCGAGTCGGTCGGAACATCGAGAAGGGTGGAGGAGTTCGAGAAAAAACAAGCCATCTTTTCTCAGGGCGAGGCTGCGGATAACGTCATGTACGTTCAGAAAGGGGCCGTGAAGCTGACGGTCGTAAATGAGAGTGGCAGGGAAGCTGTCGTAGCGACCTTTGGCCCTGGCGACTTTTTTGGTATGGGAGGCATGGCAGGCCAGACGATTCGGATCGGGACGGCGACCGCCGTCGTGCCAACGTCAATCCTAATCATTGGACAAAACGAAATGACCCATGCGCTTCACACGGAAACTTTACTTTCCGACCGTTTCATCACCTACATGCTGGCGCGAAACATCCGAGTTGAGAAGGCCCTGGTCGATCAGCTCTTCAACTCGACGGAGAAGAGATTGGCCCGCACGCTTTTGCTGCTCGCTCGCTATGGAAGCGAAGACCAGCCTGTCCAAGTACTTCACAAGGTTTCTCCGAACACGCTAGCGCAAATGATGGGTACCACCCTATCTCAGGTGAATTTGTTCATGAACAAGTTCAGGAAGCTGGGCTTCATCGAGTACAACGGCGAAATCAAAGTCAACAAGTCCCTTCTCACCGTTGTCCTGCACGAGTAAAGACGTCAAACACATGGTGATTCGCAAAAGGCGGCTAAAGTGTTCTGTAGCCAGTAGTAACGAGGGGAGACCTGCCTGTGAAGCAGGCGCTCGCGAGTCCGAGCTCGCTAGCCTCCGCAAATGTCTTGCTTCGACTGTTTGAAACCTCCAAACCTCGGGAAAGTAATTTGAACCCGAGTCATAGGGCTGCGCTTTTCCGGGCAAGCGACTGACTAGCGTTCTTCTCCATTGGGGTGGGTAGCCCCTCTCCTTCGCCAAAATCTAGAATGCGTTTGAAATGAACAGCATGCGGACGGGCCTGTAACATTGTTACGGGACGAGATTTATTGGCGTTGCAGAGTTTTGGCGAATGACAACCCAAAGCCTCTTCCTTCAGCTGAGGTGTAGCTATGCGGCCGCGGTTTCGCGAAAGCGAAGATAGCGCGGTGTCGGCCCCAACACAGTCGGAGACAGACCCTTTTCACCGTTCGACTCGTGCCCGAGAGCTCTAAGGATGATAATAAGCCAGATTGTCAAAACGCAGTGCCTCACCGTTGGTAAGGTGCAAACTGACCCGGGAACTTGGATCGCGCCAGCCGGTCCTTAGACGGCGAAGCTCTTTGGGTTTGATGGTGAAGGAGGTCTCGCGGATTTCGGGGGAACTGATGGTGACCGTGGAATCGGTGTCTCCATCGTTGTAGACATCAATCCCAGAAAAAATAAGTGGTATGGCAAATTGAAAATCGGACCGTGTGATTCTTGGATCGGCCAGGACCAGCGTGAACGTGGCGAACTTCCCATGCGGCGTGCCGATCCGCCAATCACCCTGGCCCCAATCGATGACGCCGGAAGGATATTGGCCGACCAGAGATGTTCCTGCCGTAAGATGGGGATCGTCGAAGGTGATGTAGGAAGGAGGAACGCGATCGCTCTTTCCTTGAATGTCGACGTTCCTGGAAGTTGTGTGGCGGATGGAAAGGACGTGGGTCTTATCTTCAAAAGTGTAGCCCTGCTCCGCAAGATCTTTGCGGCGGCTGATGGGCTGGCCGCCCACGGTCACCGAATCCGGTACAAAATTCAGACGCAGCACGTCCGTGGATTCATTATCGAACGTCGAATAGGTGACCGATCCCCGACCATAGGCAATCTTCGTAACCGCGGAAAGTGAACCCAGGAGATGGGATTCATCTGCCGGCGCCCACTCGGGGACAGCCCAGAAGGCATCCATCATTCTCCGAGGCCCATCGGAAAATTCATCGGTGAACCACCACTGCGTGCTGAAGGGCGCGTGTGCCGACGCAGACAGGCCCTGAAAATAGGTGACCCAATTGTAGGTCCGGTAGGCCGCCTCCTTGTACGCCGCGTCTCCCGTCTTTGCGTAATACAGCGCTTCCACGGCCGCAAGCCTTGAACTGTGGCTATCACAACACTGATTCGGGACATTGCAGCAGAAATTCCTGAGGCTGCTGCCTTGTTCGGTCGTGACGGTAGCGCCGTGAACCACGTATTTGGGCCATCTCGGCGTGGTCTTCACCCACTCGATGAGTTTGCGCGAATGCTCGCGCCAGTCGGGGTCTTTCTCCGGGTGAAGAAGGACATAGCGCGCGAATTCCAAGGGGATGACCTGGTTCATGTTTTCCATGGTGGCCTTTACGTCCTCGAAGTAACCCACCCACACGTTGTTCTGCATTGGATACTTCATCAGCCAGGCCCACGCGCCTTCACGGACTTTTTTGTAGGAAGCGGTGTCGCCCTGATCGAGACGAATCAGCTCATCCAGCAGCATGATCGGCTCGACGACGTTGGCGGAATACGGGAACATTCCGTTCCCACCGTCGACGCGGCCATCGCGACCGAAACAGCGGTACGGCCAGGGAGAATTCTGTTCATCGCCGGCCTTGTAATTCTTGGCGAGCGCCTCGGCACAGCGAATCGCGGCGCGCAGATACTTGGTGTTGCCGGTCATCTCGTACAGCCGCAAATAGGCGTAGCCGTCTTCTCCGACGACATGAGGTTCCACGAAGTCTTCACCGTGGTCGCTCCACCCGGTGTAACGGCGGCTTCCTGGATTGGCCGATGGATATGGCACTTGGGCCCAAGCGTAGCCCTCGGGAGTCAGGCCGTTTTCGAGTTCGTAGTCGACGAAATTCTGGAGGAATTCGAGAGTGTGCGGGTCGCCGGTGTAGGGATAGAGGCGCTCAACAAAACCTTGCATCATGGCACGCAAGTAGCCGGTGGAATTGGCCCAGTGCCATTCCGGAAACATTTCAAAGCTGGTGCGGTCAAAATCAAAGCAGCAGAAATAGTAAGGCAGGCGCTGGCGATTGTACTGGTCCCAGACGATGGTCCACTGCGAGAGAAAATAGGCGGAGTAGGAGTAGCCGGTGTCGTCCGGCATAGGAAATGGTAAGAGCTTCTTTTGAGAGTCGAGAGCAACGGGCCGCCCCGCGATGGAAGACTCGTTCACGGTGGTCGTAACCGTCGTAAGCGGAACGTTTTCCTGTCCCGCAACCACACTCGCGGACAAAAAGAATGCGACGAAGAGTCGCGCGAACTTAGTAGCTTGTGTCATAGCGCACCACCAGAATGGTTGAGACAAGGACAATCGCTGCTCCAACAAGGGCCGCCACGCTCAGCCGCTCGCCGAGCAGCGAAGCCGCCAGGAGAACTCCGAAGACGGGAACGAGATAGAGAGACGTGGAAGCGGTCGTCACATCCAGGTGCTGTAGCGCCTTGAAGAAAAGCAGCATCGAGGCGCCATACATAAAGAACGCGAGGAAGAGGAAAGCGGCAATACTCTTGCCGTCGAAGGACTGTAAGCTGCGCAGATGGAACGGCTCGATCCAAATGAACAGAGGGATACTGAAAACGGACGCGGTGATGTAGCTGTATATCAGAATTTCTACTTCCTGAAACTTTTGCATCAATCCCTTGCAATACACATTGTAGAAGGAAGATCCGAAGCAGCCGCCGAAGATCAGCAAATTCCCGGTCAGGAATTTCATCGAGCCAAAAGAGGCTTGCCGAATGTCTCCGATCGAGAGAAACGCAACGCCAACCAGCCCAATCGCGAGCGACGCAGTCCGCAACAGCGTCAGGCGTTCCTTCAACATAAGTGAAGCCAAGACCGCGCTGATCACGGGAATGAGCAGATTCAGGATCGCGCCGTTCGACGCAAGAGACTTGCTGATTCCCCACGTCATACCCAACTGGGCGAGCACTTGCCCGCCAACCCCCGCAACGATGAAGCGGATCCAATCTTTTCCCGAGAGACTGGCGGCGCTCGGATTCTTATGCCGCATGCGGATCAACAGTGGAACAAACAGCAATGTGGTGATGTAGAAGGGCAAGAAAGTTATGGCAATGGGGCCCAGATGCGGGTCCAGCACCTTCACGGCTATACCTTGACCCGACCAGATCAGCGAAGCTAGAGCCAGGAGAACGAAATACCAGACGGTTTGGCGTTTGATGGAGGGCTGGACGGCAGCTGTACTCATGCGTTCTCCCGCAGCTCGCGAATTCCGAAACGATCGGCTCCAATGGAGCTACCCTCGAAGACATAGGGCTGGAACGAATGCGATCGCGAATATTCGGCGACGACTTTCTGAAACGCATCGGCTCCATCGGGCGAACCGAGCACCGCGACGGTACCTCCCGCGCCTCCACCCGTAATCTTCGCCCCGAAGAGCAAATCCTCGCCCTGGTGTTGGCGAACGAGGTCGATTAGTTCGTCGGTCGCGTCACAACCTAGACCGCATTCGGTGTAAGACCAATGCGACTGGAACATCAATTCACCCATTTGGCGAAAGGCTGCTGGGGAAGGCTGCTGCATGGTGCCGCGAGCAAGTTCGATGAACAATTCGATGCGTTGATTTTCTTCGATGGCGTAACGTGTGCAAGCGCGCACGCGGTAGGTGACTTCCGGCCGGACGGTGGTGAAAGGATCCGCATGAATCCTGCCGAGAGAAAGAATCTCGGCGCCGGGCAGGGTTTCCGGCAAGCGTTGCTCGTACTTCGATCGGAATGTCGAGGGAGCGACGTTGGAGAGAAAACCGTTCCACCTCGGATCGGAATAGCGGGGAATTCGGCAGCCTTCCTCTTTGTGGATGGGCAAGTTTTCCCACTCGCAGATCATTCGGTAACCGATGAACGCGGCGGCACGACCGGCTTCGTATTCGATGCCGGTTACGGTGTGGCGCACACCGGAGTCGACGGCCCAACATCGAACTCCGTCGGGCAACTTCACCAGCGGGCGGGGCAAACAGGACTGGCAAAGAAGCGGCAGGACGTGGCCTTCGTCACCCAGGACGGAAGCGGCTTGATCCATAATGCCGCAGGCCGAATCGGCAATTACGTTTTCGACCCATTGGCAGGCTTCGGCGAGTTCGATGCCGTGGAGGTTAATTCCATAGCAGGCGGCGGCAGACTTCATGACCGCAACTTCCACGGCTGCCGAGGAACTGACTCCTTTATTGCAGGGCACCTCGGATTCGATATAGACGGACGCACCGGAGTTCGCCTGGCCGGGATAACGCAGTTGCAACCAGTAGAATGCGCCGAGGACATAGGAGGTCCAGCGCACCTCGGGGCTCGCGTTGACAAGACGCTTTACGGCTTCTTCGTTTGAGAGGGTCGCTAATTCAAACTCGACATGATCCAACCATCCCTCTTCCTTCATCTGTGGATTCCAGAAAACGATCTTTCCATCATTCCGCCGTTGCGCTGCAGCCCGGGTTGCTTCCCGAATGGTGCTCTCGAAAACCAGACCGCCCGTATAGTCCACATTGCCGCCCATGAGGTCGAGGCGGCCGGGAGCCCGGCTGATGTAAATGGGTGAGCTGGAGGAAAAGAATTGGCCGGGTCCCCTGATTTTCGAGACGGAAGATTCGAAAGCGCTCACGACACTTCCCGAATGCTATCGATCACGTACTGGACCACGGCGTCGGTCATTCTCGGATGAATGGGGATGCTCACGTATCTTTCGAACAGCTTCTCGGCAACGGGACATTCGCCATCTCGATGTCCCAGTTCCCGGTACACGGTGGACAAATGGATGGGCATATAGTGGGACCAGGCCTTGATGTGCTTCAGCGTATAGAGGTCCCACATGAAGTCCTCCTTGGTTCGCGAGAACGTATCTTCGAGCAATACTGTGTACGCGTGGAAAACATGCTTGTTCTGCGGAGCCGTGAAAGGGAGGGTCAAGCCCTTAATTCCCCGCAATCCTTCCGAATATTTTTTTGCAATTTCGATTCGACGTGCGTTCAACGAATCCAGTTTGCGGAGTTGCACCGAGCCGACCGCGGCCTGCGCGTCGGTCATGCGGTAGTTGAAACCAATGCCGTCGAAATCGGTGTACCAATATCTCTTCCCCATCGGATGGATGGATTCATCGAGCGGCAAATATTTGCCTTTCGGGTCGTAGGTGCGGCAGCAGAGAGAGCGGTACGAGAGCATCCGTTCGTAGAGAGACTTATCGCTGGTGGTGACCATGCCTCCTTCGCCCAGCGTGACCATGTTTTTCTGCTGATGAAAACTGAACACTCCCAAGTCACCCAACGATCCAGCCTTTCGTCCTTTATATTCCGCGCCGGCGGCGTGCGCTGCGTCTTCCACCACGCGGATCTCGCGGGGACGCGCCAATTCGTTCAGGGCATCGGTATCGGCGCATTGTCCGTAGAGATGCACGGGCAGAATGGCTTTGGTGCGGGCAGTGATCTTTTTCTCAACGGAAGCTGGGTCCAGGTTCAAAGTGCACGCGTTCACGTCGGCGAAAACAACTTTTGCGCCGAGAACGGCGGCTGCGTTCCCGGTGGCGATCCAACTGATGGGAGTGGTGATTACTTCGTCGCCCGGCTCCACGCCGGCAGCAATCATCGCGAGATGCAAACCCGTGGTTCCGGAAGTCACCGCGAGCCCGTACGTTGTTCCACAGTACTTCGCAAAACCTTCCTCGAAACGTTTCACCCACGGTCCGCACGAAGGAGCGTTTGCGCGCAGCACTTCCATCAGCGCGTCTTGCTCCTCCTTTCCATAGCAGGAACCGTGTCCATACTCCAACTCGTGTACTGCTTTTGGCAGCGTCATGAAAAGCACCTTTCGATCACCTGATCACTCGTTTGAACTCCCCAGCTACAAACCTTACGGATCTTGTCCGTAAGCAAAAAATGATCCTCGCCGCGTGGCGCACGTCCTGGTACGGCCGTGGTCAACGGATGGACGAGTTCGCTCGAAACGCCCGCGCGTGCTGCCAGGCGCTGTCCGAGTTCAAATCTTGAAATGCTGTCCGTCGCCCCCACATGATACAGGCCGCTGACCTGATCGTTTGCGAGGATAGCGACGACGATTTTGCTCAGCGAATCGGCGTCGATCGGGTTGCGCGTCTCGCGGGTTGGAAAAGAGACCGGCTGGCCCGCTCTCCATTTCTGCATCACGGTGTCGAGCAGGGCATTTGTGCCGCTCTTTCTCGCAAACCCAAGTACCAGCGCGAAACGCAACACTATAGCGGAAGGCAGCAGAGACCTCACGGCATTCTCGGCCCAGGCTTTGCTGATTCCATACACGCTCAGAGGACTGACTTCATCGTCCTCGCTATAGCCGTGCTTCTTGCCGTCGAAGACTGCTGCCGTGGAGGTGAAGAGCAATCTTGCGCGCGCTTGGACACATGCGTTTGCGACATGCTCCGCGCCGCGCGCATTCGTGGCAAAAGTCAGCTCAGGCGACGCTTCGCAGCGGTCAATGTCGGACATCGCGGCCAGCAACAGCACGTAGTTCGGCTGCACCTGACGGAAGGCTCGATTTAGGCTGGAGGAATCCACTATATCCAATTGCACGGTTCCTGGCTGATCGCTGGAAATCCGATTCCCTCGGATGACTTCAAATCTATTCGCGGCCGACTGCACCGCGTACGTTCCTAGAAAACCTCCCGCGCCAATAACCAGCAATCTGGGTTTGGTCATTTCGTCCTCGAGTCAGCACGGGCAAGAGTGCCTGTGCTACTCCCGGCGACCCGGAAATTGCTTGCTCTAGGTGCTTCCAGCCACACCACGTCATAGTCTCCGAAACTGCTGTACGCAGTCCTTGCTGCCGTGTCGTAAATCGGGGACGTGGTTCGGTCCCGAGTGACCGAAGCACGCCCCCCTCGTCGCTTAGAACGAATATCTAAGCGCGAACTGTAGTCGCCGGTTGTCTACCGAGGTGGAGGTGACTTGTCCCTCCCCACCATCTCCGACATTCGAATCAGGAGCCATGAAATTCGGATGGTTGAAGGTATTGAAAGCATCCACGCGAAACTGAAGTTGCTGGCGCTCGGTTATGCGGAAGATCTTGGAAAGAGAGGAATCGAGTTGTTGCTGTCCATCGGAGTGCAATGGGTTGATTCCCGAGGTTCCGTAGGTCATCGGCGTCGAGTGAGCGACGAAGGCGCTGGTATCGAACCAGGCGTTCACAGTCGGGTTGCTCAACGTACCGTTTGCGACGCGGTCGGGACGATTGACTTGACCATTGTTCAACGAAGTGGAGTCACCGTTGTTGGTCACGTCGAAGCGAGCTCCGCTGCGGATATGCAGCAACCCGGCGAACTGCCAGCCACCGAGTAGCGTATCCACGAAGCGGTTGGCGTCGCCAAGATAGTGACGCCCGCGGCCAAAAGGCAACTCCACGGTAAATTGGGAATTGAAAATGTGGGCAATATCTTGCGGCGTGGGGCCGGAGTATTGATTGATGTTGGTCTGATCGAGGTTGTAGCCGTTGGAAAAGTTTCGTCCGTGTGCGTAGCTGGCATTGACACTCACGGATTTGCCGATATTGGCCGTAAATCGAGCCGTTAGGGCATCATATCGGCTGTTGGCGATGGATTGGGAAATGGGAATATCGCCCAATTGCGGATAGAGACCAAAAAGGGGACGCTCGGTGTTGTAATCCGTGCCTGGTGGCGTAGGCGGAGCTTGGTTGATGTTCGTGGAGTGGTTGTTGTGCAAACCCCGAACGTTCAGGTAGCCGATATCGATGATCATTCCTGGGCGAATTTCGCGCTCAATATTCAGGTTGGCCTGATCCACGCGCTGGTTCTGCCAGTTATAATCCGCGCCGCGGATCAGCGCGCCATTGGGAATAATCAGATTCCCGGAGGAACCGTATTGCGCGTTTGCCAGTGGCAGGCCATTCGTCGAGAGTTGCAAGGTTGGCGTGAGATCGTTCGGCGTGAGCAGAACTTCCTTGGCATAGTTGGGATAGGTCAACCCGAGAATGGTCAATGGGCCGGACCAATATGCCATCCAGTAGGAGACGCCGTAGCCTCCCCGCACACTCGTCTTTCCGCGATCGGGAGTCCAAGCGAAACCGACACGCGGACCCCAGTCGTTGTGATCGAGTGCCAGCCCTGGACTCCGGTCGCTGGAAGTTGCGACTACCAGTTGGTTGGTTCGGGTATCCCAGTTGGATTCCCGGTTGTGGCGCTCCACCGGGCGGTTGATGAGTTCATAGCGAAGTCCAAGGTTCAACGTGAGCGAAGGCAGAACCTTGAAATCGTCCTGCGCGTACCATGCGTTCTGCCAGTACGATTGATATGGCGCTCCCGCGACAAAGTGAGCGCGAGCGCTCGAAGTCATCGTTCCCAGCAGAAAACTCGCATATCCAATTGGTTGCACCGCAAGAGCCGCAGACGGATTCCCGCCGCCGTTATACCCGATGCCGTCATACGACGTCATGGCCTCACTGAACGTGAGAGTGCCTCGCGGATCGTCGCCGCCAATGGTATCCGCGGACACGTCCACAACGTGATTGATGTTGGCGCCGACCTTAATCAGGTGCTTGCCTTTGCTCCACGTAAAATTATCGGTTAAGGAAATCGTGTTGCTGACGATATAGCCGACCCAATCGGGAGTGGCGATACTTGGTATTCCCCCCATGTTGAATTCAGCAAGACCCTGCGTTGCCGCGTCGGTGCTCAGGTTTCCATTGGGAAGCCCAAAGCTATTGTTCCAATTCTGCGACTGGCTCGCGAGGCCGGTTCGAACGTTGGAGCGATTGAATGCCAGGCGGACTTCGTTCGTTTTTGTCAGCCCCAGGGTGCGCAAATCCGAGACCTGCATGTTTTGGTCGAACGTCTGGGAGTTCACGTTGGCGTCCTGGAAAAACTGATTCACGTTGGTGGTGAAGAGGTTGGTCGCATCCAGCACTGAATATCGAAAAAAGATTCGGTCATTGCTGGTGCGATCGAAGTCCAAACGCCCGTCGGCCAGGCGTGCCTCTTGATCGTTGTTGCTCAGATAACGGAGGTTATTGCTGATGCCCGGAAGATTAGCCACTCCAAAGATGTCCGCGGCGTTCATCGCCTTAGCCACGGAATCCCAGCGGCCCTGCGGGATGATATTGCCGGGAAAAGACTTCGCGCTGACGACATTCCCGTTGGCGTCGAAGACCCGCGTGTTCGGGTCGTAGATCTGGCCGTAGGTGTTCCCGGCATCATCCACCTGGCCGGGAACATACAATTCCGAAAAATCGCCGTTCAGCATCTTGGCCGTGGGCGCCGTGGCAAATTTGGTGGTGCTGGTCTTAAGGATCGTGCCCTGATAGTCGCCAAAGAAGAACAGCTTGTTTTTCAGAATGGGGCCGCCCACTGCGCCGCCGAATTGATTCCTGCGGAAGGGTGTATTGGGGGCGTCACCAGCGAAAAAATTGCGCGCGTCGGTTGCTTCGTTCCGAAGAAATTCAAATGCAGCGCCGTGGAACTCGTTGCTGCCAGACTTGGTGGTGACATTCACGACGGCGCTGCCGGAGAAGCCAAATTCGGCGTTGTATTTTCCGGTATACACCTGCACTTCCTGCACGCCCTCGACCCCGGGCGTGAGACTGATGTACGCGTTTTGCGGCTCGCGGTTCGGAACGCCATCGATATAGATGGAGTTGGCATTGGCGTCTACACCGCCAATGGAAGCTAGCTGCGGGCGGGTCATACCCACCGCGGAGCCGTTCTCTCCGCCGTTGGTTCCGTAGTTGCCGCTGCCCACGTCGTTGTTCGCGCCCGGTATTAGATTCATTTGGTAAAGCACGTTGCGATCGGCGTTCGGCAGGGTATCCAATTCGTGGTTGCTGAATGTTTGCGAAAGCTCCGAAGTTTCCGTGGCAACGTTTAAGGTATTGGCTTGCACATCGACGACCTGACTGACGTCTCCAATGACCAGGGTAATATCGATGCGATTCACCCCGCCGGCATCCACGATCACACCCGAACGCATGGATTTCTTGAATCCCGATTGCTCGACGCCTACGTGGTAGGTGCCAGGCACGAGGAAGTTCAGCAAGTATTCCCCGGTTTCGGAAGTTTCCGTCTTCGTGACCACGCCGGTCGCGTCGTCGGTCGCGACCACCGGGACTCTAGGAATTGCGCCGCCACTCGAATCGGTCACAAACCCTGTAATCTTGCCGGTATTGATCTGCGCGAAGTTCGTTGGGGAACACCCGAGAAGTATGACTAACAGTAAAACACGCTTAGATCGCATCGATGCGCACCTTCTTCATTAGATTTTCGCGGACAACCTTCTCGGGGGGCTATTCCGCGATGATAACTTTGGTCAACTTTCGTAGCTTCTTGAGATCCGCACCTTTCACTCCTCTATCCGTAATGACGACATCGCAGCTCTCGATGGGACAAAACCGGTAAACTGCTTCGATTCCCACCTTACTGCTGTCAATCACAAGAACTCGTTGCTTCCCTGCGCGCAGGATCGCCTTCGGCATCTCCTGGTCGTAGTTCATCACTCCTTTGTGAAGGGAGAGGGCCGCGGCTCCAAAGAACGCGCGGTCCGCGTAAATATTTTCGAGCGACTCCACCACAGCGCTGCCGCAAAGATCGTGGCTGGTTCGGCGGTACAATCCGCCGGTCAAGCGCACCTGAATGCCGGTACTGCCTGCCAGTTCATCCATAACCGCGAGCGAAGCGGTAACCACCACGACGTTTTGTCGTGCGATCAGATGCCTGGCGATATACCGGGTAGTCGTGCCGGAATCCAGCAAAACCGTTTCGCCTTCGCACACCAGGCCGGCCGCCACGCGTCCCAAAGCATCCTTGGCCGCAGCCATCTTTTCCGATCGTTCCAGGAATGTCCTCTCCATGGATCCCGATGGTGCGACCATCGCCCCACCAGGCGTTCGGATAATCAGGCCGGCATCACCCAACTTGTAGAGCACCCGGCGCACCGTCATTTCCGATACACCGAATCGCGCAGCAATCTCACCGATGGTTGCGGCTCCTTTTTCCTTTATGTGCAACAGGATTTCGCCTTGCCGTTCCTTGACGGGGCGGGGCGCTAACCTTATGTTTGAATTTCTCATGTTGTATGTGAAAATATAACAGACCACAAAACCGAGACACGGTCAAGCATTTTTGTGCGGCTTTCATGCGCATTACGAGCCCCTTCAAACATCGAGGCCCCTGATGTCGAGTGAAGATTGGTTACTGGGCTCCATTCGGGCCATCCATGAGGAGATTCGTAGCGCGGTTACTTCCACCTGCGAGTCTTCCTCCTCCTTCGAAATTGCGCGCGTGTTGGAGGATGGCGTGGGAGACACGATCTATTCGGTAGACCGCATCAGCGAAACCATTCTCGTCAACCTATTCGAAACGAAAATTGCCTCCCGTGTTCCGATCTTGCTGATCGCGGAAGGGTTGGAAGGCGGTAAGATCGCGCTGCCTCGCGGCACCAATGAGCGGGAAGCCGTCTGGCGAATTGTCGCTGATCCAATCGACGGCACCCGTCCGCTGATGTATCAGAAGCGTAGCGCGTGGATTCTGACCGGGGTAGCCCCGAACCTTGGTGACTCCACCACTCTGGCGGACATCGAAATCGCAGTTCAGACAGAACTTCCGTTGATCAAACAGCATCTTTGCGACGCGTTATGGGCTGTGCGCGGAAAGGGAGTTCATGGGGAACGCTTCAACCGCGTTACGAGAGATCGTCTGCCGCTCGATCCCCGGCCTTCGACCGCGAAGGACCTTACGCACGGATTCGGATCGGTCACCCGCTTTTTCCCCGGTGGCCGCGACGTGTTAGCCGCCATCGACGACGAAATTTCCCTCAGCGCCCTGGGTCCGGGACGAGAAGGCAAGGCGTATTTATTTGAGGACCAATACCCTTCCACTGGTGGCCAACTTTATGAACTGATGATGGGGCATGACCGCTTTCAAGTGGACGTGCGTCCTCTTCTGCACTCCTTGCTGAAAGACCGCGGCCTACAAAATGGTTTGTGCTGCCACCCGTATGATCTCTGCTCCGAGCTAATCGCCAGGGAAGCCGGAGTGCGAACTTCGAATGAGATCGGTCTTCCCTTGCGCGCTCCCTTGAACCTTGAAGCGGAAGTGAGTTGGATAGGATATGCCAACGATCACATTCGCGAATGCGTTGAGCCTTTGTTGCAAAAGGCGCTGAGACGTTACGGCTTACTCGTCGGTAAAGACGTGGGGCGCGACCCGAAGTGTTCTTTCACTTTGTGACTGGAGGAAATGTTTGCAGGCCAGCACCTTGGTGTCCGCGCACACGCGTGCGCCTTCGCTCTCCTTTGTGCCCTTCGCGTTTCTGGCGTTGCGCGTGCCCTTCGCCAAAATCTAGAATGCGTTTGAAATGAATAGCATGCGGACGGGCCTGTAAACATTATTACGGGACGAGATTTATGGCGTTGCAGAGTTTTGGCGAATGACAACTGCTCGAACGCAACAAGCTGCGACATCATTCCGACTCTCGTTCTATAGTCCCCCTCGGCCATATGCCGGCGAATTGCGGAAAGTTTTTCGTCGACAATCGAACTTCGGTTTCGTAAGAAGAAAAGGCCCTTTCAAAAGGTGCTCCGCATCTCGAAGGGCGTCTGAAACGAACAAGCAAGCATGGATTGAGGACATCGCGGCCGCACCAACGACGCTCAAGGATAGGGCCGTTGGTTTCGCAGCCGCACCCCTCATATTGAGCCCGATAGACCTTGGAAATCGCCGGAAAAAAGGCCTGCAAACGGGTCAGGACGAGCCGGGTCCGATGGCCTAGCGCTTCGAGGTCTGTTACCGAGGATTTTCAGCAGAAAAATCGATAGAAACAGGCATCTACGCCCGCGTCTTTACCGGAAACGGCGCTCAATCACGAAACGCAAATCCGAGAGCTTCGTGAATATTGTAAGCGTCGTGGGTGGAAAATCTCGCGCCAGTATGTCGACCAGGGCTTGAGCGGAATGAAGGAGAGCAGGCCCGAGATGGAGAAACTTCTGGCTGATGCCCACTTCGGGCGTTTCGATGCCGCCGTCGTCGTCTGGAAATTTGATCGTTTTGCCCGCTCTTTGTGTCTTCTATTGCGTGCATTGGAGACATTTCGCGCTTTAGGAATCGAATTTGTATCAAAACGTCAGATAGAATCCCGACCAATAGAAACCAAAGAGCGTTGTGGTCTCGCAATTGGTGGCTTGCTGCACCCGCTGCGCTAGAGTAGGATTCTGGACAACGCTGCATCTCGCACGAACTTCCCGGCCCGCCCGAGGTACACCGCAAGGAGGTTCCTACTATGCCGATCACCAAAGAGTTTGCCATTCGCCAAGAAGACAAGCCTGGAACGCTTGGAAAGCTCTGCCGGGCCCTCGCCGACCAGAATGTCAACATCCTCGCGTTTCAGTCGTTCCCTTCTGAGAAAGGCAAGAGTTCGATTCATCTCGTTTTGGACAATCCCACAGCGGCCAAAGCGGTTCTCGATCAACAACGCGCAGACTACGCAGAAACCGAGGTTGCGCACGTGACGCTGGCTCACCGTCCGGGAGAGTTGGCACGCGCCGCATCACGTCTGGGCGAAGCAGGAATCAACATCAACTACGGCTACTGCGGGACCGACGCCGTGACCAATGCTTCGATGCTGATCGTCGGCGTCGCGGACGCAGGAAAGGCAGCGAAGGTCCTTGAGCTGGCCGCCGCTGCCGCCGCGGCGACTTAATACGAACGCATTGTCAGGCCGCTCGGGGCGTCGAACCTTGCTTACTCGACCTGCCGGGCGGCATCGATGCAACTCGGTCAACGGAATAGCTTCGACCAGCGATTGCAGTTGCGATTCCCTGAATGGTGCGTGGAGGATGGAGGGCGCCGTGCCTCATTACGAGTACCTATGTTCGGCCTGCAGTAAGAAATTCTCAATCGTTTTGACTCTTGCGGAACATGAAAAGGCCCAAGTGAAATGCCCAAAGTGCGGCAGCACGAAGGTCGAACAGCAATGGGCCGCATTTTACGCGACTACGTCTAAGAAGAGCTGAGCTGCACCAGTCTCGAGCCGCGCGCATTCCGACCAGCTTTAGGATTTTTCATGTCCGCTTGTTTTACGGGCTGGACTGCCCGTTGTGTATTGACAACTCCGAGAAACGGTGCAATATGAGCGGAAGGGACCCCAACCCGCTGACTGCTGTTCCACAGAAGACCGCAAACGGACGTCCCGCAGGAGGCCAAACATGACCGCTAAGATTCTGACGTTTTCATCCCACGGCGATACCACACTTCTCGAATACGATCCGGCCACCGCCGACATGGAGGAAGTAAACAGGGTAATTGCCGAATATGAAGCCAAGACCGGTGCGCAGCCGTTCGATATGACGACCGGTGAACGCATCGAGAAAGTTACGCGCAGGCAGAACGAAGTCTTGATGGTTCATCCCATTGCAGGCGGCTAGCCTTGCGGGGTTGCCTAAAGACCTCGGGCGATGAAAGACCTCGCTAGCATCGACTGAACCGGAAGTCGATTTGTGTTGCGGGGTATCTCTATGGTGCCTGTAGCGTTATTCCTGACTCCATTCCTCGCGGTGACCCCGCGGAGATTTGTGCTTACCGGCATCGGACGAGAATGGCTGGTTGGAGAAATTGACGCACCGCGACCGCGACAGAATGACCCCTTGGCGCAGGGCAAATATCTTAGACCCTGTCGATTTAACATTGGTCGCAGGCGCTTGAGAACCGTGCGGATGATGCAGACCCCGTCGACCGAAAATTTCGCGCGCAAAGGTATCTGCGTCGCATCGTTGCCCTTACCGGCGCGACGCAAAATAGGTGGTAGCTATGCCCTACAGTCGGCACAACTCGATTCCAAGTGCGTGATAGATATGTCAGACGGGTGCAAGACGTGACCAATCCCAAATGCGCGTATGAGGAAACCTGTTTTTATCCCGCGCACAAAGAGATGCCAAAGGGGGAGCAAATTGCCACGGCGCTACTCCAGCTCAAGAACACTCCTGCGCCGTTCGATGGGTGGGCCGCCCAGAGCGGCGCGCTTAAGGCCGGCGGCCAGGTGTTCACCCGTGCGCAGTGATCGGCACGCAATGAGGATGCGAACCGGATCCACGCCCGCTGAGCGCGCAGCAGAGTATCTGGAGCGTATCGCGTGGCTTACTGGAGCCAAGCAAGACGACGATGGCACGTACCACCTCACAGCCGGGCGTAGGCACTTCCTTGTGGATTCTAATTCCGTGCGTGTGACCTCGCACCGCGCCGAATCGACATGTTTTTCTGTTGTGGCGTACCCCGATATCCCGCGCGCGGAATTGATTGCGTCTGCGTTACTACAACTGAAGAACAATCCACGACTATTTGAGAAGTGGAGAGAACGGCAGGGGGATGCTTTCAAAGCGAATGGGCAGATTTTTGGGGAAACATATCGACTGACTAGAGATGAGACCTGAAACATTGCGGCGCCGGACTCTTTATGTCGACTGCGACTAAAAATGGCGTGAATTGGGCGGCCAACAATTTCCTGGCGAAGGCCACTCCGGAACTGCAAACTCAAGTTTGACCTCGGCCTCCGCGCAGCAATATGACCCTAGTGCCCGCGGACGCAAACCTCGTCATCGGGGCGTTGGTCAGCCGATGATCAAAATGAGTGGTACGGTTGGCTCGGTTCTGAAACGCAAGGGGAGCGAAGTCTGGTTTGTTACGCCAGATCAGACCGTCTACGAGGCCATCGAAAGAATGGCCGACAAGGGAGTGGGGGCCTTGCTCGTGATTTCGGGCGGCAAGTCGCGGGCATCATCTCGGAGCGCGATTACGCCCGGAAGGTCATCCTCAAGGGAAGATCATCGGTGACGACCCTGGTCAAGGAGATCACGACGAGCCCGGTAATTTTCGTGACCGCTGACCATGCCGTAGGCGAGTGCATGGATATCATGACGAGAAACCGCATCCGTCATCTTCCGGTTGTCGAAAACGAGAAGGTGCTCGGAGTTGTCTCGATCGGTGATCTGGTGTTGTCTCAGAGCAGGAAGAAACTATCGAGCACCTGCAAAACTACATCTCGGCTAAGTACCCCACCTGATAGCTTCTCTCTACCCGTCTCCAGCGACTCCCTGATAAATGAAAAACCATCGCTCTGGTTCATGCGTAAGAGGGGCGGACTATGAAATGATGGCGAGGAGAGGGTGAATAGCCCGCTCACTACAACCGCGTCGTACGGGCACGTGCGCTCATATGGGATTTTGGAACTGGCCTTGACGGCCATCCTACAAAACGTTTCCGACAAAATGTGCACAACTCTCTACCATTCGCGGTTGTGGCGCTTGTAGATTCGGAAGGAAAGCTTCCCGGCTCACTTGATTTCGTAACAATGTCGGCCCCTCGACCCGAGTAGATTGTGCTTGCTCAACGACCAAAGATCTTAAACGCGAAGTCGTTGTACTCTCGGAAACTCTGGCGACCCACGCCGTGTGGCCCCCATAAGAATACGTTTCAGATTCTTGGGTTCAACTTTGTTGCCTGAGAGCTGCGGACCTTGGCGTAACCCGGCTTGACTACGGAATAGATGAAATCGCACCGCTTGTCGTAGGGCAGGAAGGCGCTTTTCATCGCGTTGATAGTGATTCTTTCGAAGTCCTCCAGGGACAGGCCAAAGGTATCCCCAGTAGTCTCGAATTCTTTGGTCATGGTCGTGTCGCTCATTAACCGGTTGTCCGTATTTAGGGTGACGCGAAATTTCTCCTGATACAAGATCTTAAAGGGATGTTCGGACAAGCTGCGTGCGGCGCCTGTATGGACGTTGCTTAGCAGGCAAATCTCCAACGGAATCCTTTTGTCGAGAACGTATTGTGCGAGGTCACCCAATTTCACTACCTTGCCGTCGGCGACGACAATGTCATCGATCAATCGTGTCCCGTGTCCGATGCGGTGTGCTCCACAGTATTGAATGGCCTGCCAAATCGATTCCTTTCCAAACCCCTCGCCAGCGTGAATGGTGATGTTGAAATTCTGTCGCTGAATATAGTGAAAAGCTTCCACATGCTTTTTGGGAGGATAACCACCCTCCTCACCTGCCAGATCGAATCCCACAACTCCCCGCTCGCGAAAGTCCACGGCGAGTTCGGCCATTTCGAGCGACACATCCATATTGCGCATCGCGCAGATGATTAGCCCCGAAGAAATTCCAAAGCTTCTTCGCCCCCTCTCCAAGCCATTCAGCACGGCGGAGACCACTTGCTGATGGCTTAATCCCTTCCGCGTGTGAAAAATCGGAGCAAAGCGAGTCTCAAAATAGACTACACCATCCCGGCTAAGGTCTTCCGCTTGTTCATAAGCCACTCGTTCGAGCGCCTCTTCGGTTTGCATCACAGCAATTGTGTGTGCAAAGCCTTTCAGATACTTTGGCAGACTTCCCTGGTTCGCACCTTGGTGGAACCAGCGCGCCAGCTCTTCCGGATCTTCGCTGGGGAGTTGGTCGTATTTTGCGCTTCTTGCCAATCCAATTACCGTTGTCGGTCTCAGCCCTCCGTCCAAGTGTTCGTGCAAAAGAACTTTGGGGAGACTCCTCAATACTCCGCGATCCAGCTTCATGGAGGCCTCCGGTTTCTTCGTTCGCCGCGATTACTGCAACAGAATAAAGCACCGTCGACCCATGGAGGGCGGGTCGTGCGGTGGTCTCGCTCCCGGATTCAGATTTTGGCGAGGATAGCAGCTTGTACGCCACTGCGCTTGGAAAATCACCGCGACTGTTGTGCTTCGCGAGAATTCTATGCGCACTGAAAAGAGCGCGATTCCCAGCCGCGATGGCTGCCTCATCCAGGTTATCCCTTCACCCTCGAACGCCAAGAATCTGTCCCGGAGACCCCGAGCGGTAATACCTGTATATATAAGGATGGAAGCCACTCGAATGGCGACACTCCAGCGATCAGAAACGGCCGGTTCAAAAGTGGAAAATCAGATCGCTCGCCACGGTAAGCTGATTGTGCCGTCGACCTTGGTCGTAAGCTTTCTGATCCCAGGCACGCTCGAAACGCAATTCCGGACGTATCTGGACCGTCGTGCCGATCCAATGACACCACGCGATCGCATTCTCCGAATATCTGGTCGCGTAGCCCGTGCGCTGGCCTTTCTTGTCGTCGAGAAAATCACTGCGAAACGACAGGAAGTCATGCGGTGAGAGTTCCTTCTGCAGAAAATTAACCATGGCATATTCGGGAGCGGTGCAACGCTGTTCCCCGGTCAGGCAGTACGCGCCATTGGCACCCGTTTCCGGCTGAATCGTGCCTTCCAGGGCAGGCACGTCGCGCTCGTACATATACCAGGCTTCCGTTGCCATATGCACCGTCTTCGAGAACTTGTGATACCAGGTAGCGTCATACTGCTGCAGATTGTTGTACGCGTACTTGCCATCATTGATCCCGTTGGCGCAGATGTAGATATTGTCATCCGCCGACGCAGTTGAATAGCTCAGGCAGCCCGTGGCGGAAGGCTTCGCGTCTGGCGTCCACAAGGCAACATCATGGCCGCCAGTAATCCCGAGTTGCACCACCCACTGGTCGCCGAGCTTAATCGTTGCCATCAGACCTGTGTCAGTGAACGGGTCAATTGCGTAAAGTAGCGAGTGGCTGAAGATGTAATTGTTAGGCGCCAATTGGGCCTCGATCCCTGGAACGGAAATGAAGCGACCTACCCTCAGATTCATACCCTGCGCAACCTGCGGAACGTAAATATCGACATATTCAAGGGTAGGATCAAAACCATATTGGCGATGATCGTTTAGTAACTGACCGCTCAAGTATCCCTTCGCGATCGTAAAACGATAGTCCGTGCCGTAGAGGGCCGTAAGGTGGTAGCCCCAATCGATATGGTCGCGTTGCACTGAATCCGGCAACCGCTCGGCATAGAGCACAAGTTGGTTCATCTCAAGACGATTCGAGTAGACATCGTTCGCCTCTGGCTCGTTAAGATGTGCGGAGGTGCCAAAGTTTAGCGTCGGATCGAACCATCCATACACCTTCGTCCGGCTCCTGGCTTGGTTGATGGCGGTCATCAGCGGATAGCTGTTCGTATCTGGCTCGCCAATTACCGGCGAACCACCATACGACCAATCGGCATTAGGGAACGGCGGCGAATCCAGCGGCGACGGAAGCCCCCTCCGCGCGGGGGCAGGCGAGGAAGCAATCGTCCCCGACCAGTCCAGGCGGTAAACCTCCGCCCACCGGGCAAGGAAGCCCTTGGTCTCGGGGATGCTCGGTTTCGGAGCGTCCGGCAGCGGGGAGGTCTCTTTATTCACCTGTTGGGCCAGACCGGGACTGCACGACAAGAACGCGACGACTGCGAATAGAACGAAGAATTGAAAGAGCCGCAAGTGATTGTTTGGACGCATGAAATATGGGGCCACTTAAGTCTACACGGTCTCACTCCAATCCTTTCTACGATGACCGTATCGTCCGCGAGCTGCTCATCGACTTTCTAGAACGCTGTTAGCCCGTATGGCCAGCCGTGAGCCTTTTGCGGGATTTATTTCTGTACGGGCAAGGTGCCTCAATTTGGCCTGCAACGGACGCGAGCCGATGAGACCTTCTAGCCGAGCACTCTCAACTTCTGAAACTTCGGCGACATCTCCTTCAGAATCTCATCCACCATCTTGCGGAGTATTCCTAAGATCGGAGCGTACGATGTCGCACGTCCTCAAGGGTCCACGAGAACGTGATAGCATCCGGTATGTTACTCCCGAAGATATTTCTGATCGTCGGCGTTGCAAGTTTCCTTAGTATGCCCTGCGCGGCCCAAACTCCTGCCCCTCCCGCCGCGTCATCTTCGTTTCAAGACTTCATTGCGCGCGTGATGAAAAGTTCGACCGGGGCATGGACCACTGATCAAATTGGGACGATGGCGCGCCTGCGCGATGCCGCCATGCAAGATTCCTATGCGCTCGCGAAGTTGCGTCACCTCACCGACAACATCGGTCCCCGCCTCAGCGGATCGCCGCAAGCGCAGCAGGCCGTAGAATACGTCGCCGCGGAAATGCGTGCGTTGGGTGCAGAAGTACAGCTGGAGAAAACCATAGTCCCGCATTGGGTGCGCGGGGTCGAAACCGGCGAACTACTCGGCTGGCCCGGTCAGACTCCCGGTACAACGCAGAAAGTTGTGCTAACCGCCCTTGGCGGCAGCAGCGCGACGCCAGCCGAGGGCCTCGAGGCGGAAGTCCTCGTGGTCAACTCTTTTGATGAGCTGAGGCAATTGCCGCCGAACGCGGCCAAAGGCAAATTCCTCCTCTTCAACGAACGTTTCGACAAACAGCTCGCAGCGCAAGGCAACGGTGGAACCGCTTACGGGAAAGCGGTACTGTACCGTGCCGTGGGTCCAACCGTTGCGGCAACCGTTGGTGCCGCCGCGGTGCTTGTCCGCTCGGTGGGCGGTGCGGATTATCGGCTTCCGCATACCGGCGCTATTCTTCCGAGTCCGGGAGCGGGGCAAGTTCCCGCGGCCGCGGTCACGGCCGAAGATGCCGACCTGCTCGCCAACCTCTCGCGCCAGGGTCTGGTGCGCATGCGCCTTACGCTTACCCCCCTGACGCTGCCTCCCGTAGAAAGCTACAACGTGATTGCGGATTGGAAGGGGAGCGAACATCCGGAGCAGATTGTCATTGTGTCGGGGCATCTGGATTCCTGGGATCTGGGTACCGGTGCCATCGACGATGGCGCCGGGGTTGTGGTTTCCATGCAGGCAATTCATCTGCTAAAACAGCTCGGAATTCGTCCCAAGCGCACGATCCGCTTCATCGCCTGGATGGACGAAGAGCAAGGTACGGAAGGCGCACAGACCTATGCCAAGGAGCACGCGAACGATCTTCCGAACCACGTCGCAGCTCTCGAATCCGATTTGGGCGCGGGACATCCCGTTGGCTTTCACTTTGTGGGCAAACCGGAGCTGGAGGAATGGATGCGCCCGGTTGCCCAGGCTTTGGAATCCATCGGTGCAGGCACCGTGTTCAACTCCCGCGAAGTCGGAACCGATGTGGACCCGCTCAACGAAAAAGGCGTCCCCGGATTCAGCCCCGCGCAGGACAGCCGCTTTTACTTCAACTACCACCACACCGCCGCCGATACCTTCGACAAGGTCGACGCCCGCGAACTCAACGAAAACGCGGCCGTAATGACGGTTTTGGCTTACGCCCTGGCCGATTCAGCTGGCACCGTCCCGAGGTGATGGCACCGACAATCTCCGTCCAGCTCTGGCTCGGGCGCGTTGAGGTAGATATCGATGGGGGGCCGGGCCGCGAGCTACTAGCACGAACCCATCGCGACGGATCCACGTTGCAAACGCCGGGCGGGCATCGTCGGCGCTCAACGAAAGGCAGATACAGAACCGTCTTGCCCTTATGAACTCCTTAGCATTTCCTCACGTGTTTCTCATTGCCCGTTCCCTATCATTGTGAACACTTCGCCAGACGCAATGACTTGTTCGCGTGCTCTTGGATGCAAGTACGGCACCCGCTAAATCGATGAATAATGTAACCATTCTCGTGGTCGACGACGAAGCGCAAATCCGTCGGGTTCTGCGGTCGACTCTTTCCAGCAATGGCTATGACGTAATCGAGGCGAAGAACGGCGAAGAGGCCATCGAAATGGTCATTGGGGAACGGCCTGATCTGATTCTTTTGGATGTAAACATGCCGGGCATGAGCGGGCTTGAGGCTTGCAGCAAGATTCGATCGTCGTTTGCGGGACCGATTATCATGGTAACGGTTCGGAACTCCGAACACGACAAGATCGTCGCCCTGGATTCCGGGGCGGACGACTACGTCGTAAAACCCTTCGCGATGGGAGAATTGCTGGCGCGGATTCGAGCCACGCTGAGACGGTTCACTTCCGAAGAGCCGCTTCCGAAAATCGAAACCCCGGAATTGAGTATCGATCTTGAGGCGAGAATAGTGAACGTCCGTGGTCAGGGAGTCCACCTAACCCCCAAAGAATTCGACGTCTTGCGCACTCTGGTAATTCAACAAGGAAAACCGCTCACGCATAAGAGAATATTGCAGACAGTCTGGGGGCCGGATCACTACGAGGAAACGGAGAACCTTCGCGTGGTAATAAACCAGCTGCGCAAGAAAATCGAGAAAGATCCGGCGCATCCCCGCTACATCTTGACCGAGCCCTGGCTGGGATACCGATTTCAGCTTCCGAGCATCGACTCCGAAAAGCGCTCACGGCGGAAACCGTGACCCTTATCGCACAGGACGAAGAGTGTCGAGTTCCAGGTTGAGTTCCAAAACATTGACGCGCGGTTCCCCCAGAAATCCCAGGTCGCGGCCTTTAGTGTGCCTCTGCACCAGCGCCCGCACGTCTTCTTCCTTCATGCCCCGCGAATGGGCAACGCGAGGAATCTGGAATTCAGCAGCCGCAGGAGAGATGTCCGGGTCTAGACCGGAACCCGAGCTTGTGACCAAGTCCACTGGGACCAGCGCAGTGGGATTCTCGGCCTGAAGTTTTTGTACGTCGCCTCTCACGCGCTCAAGCAAACTCTTGTTCGTGGGTGCCAGATTCGAGCCGCCGCTGGACATTGGATCGTATCCTGTTCCTGCATTAGACGGCCGCGAGTGAAAATAACCAGGCCCGGTGAATGCCTGCCCAATGATTCTCGAGCCGACGAGCTTTCCATCTCTCTCGATCAGTTGTCCATTCGCGCGGTCATGAAAGAATAGCTGTGCCAATCCAGTGATTCCGAGCGGGTAAATGATGCCAAACATGACGGTCGTGACTGCGGTAAACCACACGGCAATGCGTAGATTCTTTTTCATGAAAGTCTCTCAGACAAATCGGAGATGTGTCAGCAACACGTCGATGAGCTTGATTCCAATAAAGGGAGCAATGACTCCGCCGACGCCATAGAGCAACAGATTGCGGCGAAGCAGCGCTGCCGCTCCCAGCGGCCGATACCGTACACCCCGCAGAGCCAGTGGGATCAGAACGACGATAATCAGCGCATTGAAGATAACGGCCGACAGAATGGCCGATTGTGGAGTAGCCAGGTGCATCACGTTGAGGACGTTCAATTGCGGAAATGCCCCCGCAAACATTGCGGGAATAATCGCGAAGTATTTGGCTACGTCGTTCGCAACCGAAAACGTGGTCAGCGCGCCGCGAGTAATCAGAAGTTGCTTGCCGATTTCGACGATTTCGATGAGTTTTGTCGGGTTGGAATCCAGGTCGACCATGTTGCCGGCTTCTTTCGCGGCCTGCGTGCCGGTGTTCATGGCCACTCCGACGTCTGCCTGAGCAAGTGCCGGAGCATCGTTCGTGCCATCCCCCGTCATGGCCACCAGTTTCCCCTTCGCCTGCTCCCGTTTGATGAGCGCCATCTTATCTTCGGGCTTCGCTTCCGCGAGGAAATCGTCGACTCCCGCTTGGCGAGCGATGGCGGCAGCGGTCAGCGGGTTGTCACCCGTGATCATCATCGTGCGAATGCCCATCGCGCGAAGCTGGTCAAAACGCTCCTTCATGCCCCCCTTGACGATGTCCGTAAGAGCGATCGCGCCCAGCACGCGGCCGTTTTCCGCAACCAGCAGCGGTGTTCCCCCCGCATTCGAAATCTCGCGAACACATACCTGCAGGTCGGCCGGAATCCCATTGCTGCGGCTGCCGGTCAAGCGGCTGATGGCTTCCAGAGCGCCTTTGCGGATTTCCCGACCGTCAATGTCGACGCCGGACATTCTGGTTTGTGCGGAGAATGGGATGAAATTCGCCGAGTGCGAAGAAAGGTCGCGGCCGCGGAGGTGGTAACGCTCCTTTGCCAGCACAACGATGGAGCGTCCTTCCGGAGTTTCGTCAGCTAGCGAGGAAAGCTGCGCGGCATCGGCCAGATAAGCCTCTTCGATGCCGGGCGCGGGAAAGAATTGGGTAGCGGCGCGGTTTCCGAGGGTGATCGTTCCCGTTTTGTCGAGCAACAGCACATCCACGTCGCCCGACGCTTCGACGGCCCGCCCCGACATGGCGATTACGTTTCGTTGAATCATGCGGTCCATCCCGGCGATGCCGATCGCAGACAGAAGCCCTCCAATGGTCGTGGGAATCAAGCAAACGAGAAGGGAGACTAAAACGAAGATGTTTTGCGGAGCACCGGAATAGATGGCAAACGGTTGCAGCGTCACGACTGCCAGCAGAAAGATAATCGTGAGACCGGCCAACAAAATGTTGAGCGCAATCTCGTTCGGGGTCTTTTGACGCGAGGCTCCCTCCACGAGCTTGATCATGCGATCCAGAAACGTTTCGCCGGGATTGGACGTAATGCGCACTTTGATCTCATCGGAAAGGACCCGCGTCCCTCCGGTAACCGCCGAGCGATCGCCACCGGATTCCCGGATGACCGGTGCAGACTCGCCGGTGATTGCCGACTCATCCACGGAGGCCACGCCTTCGATGACTTCGCCGTCCCCCGGAATGAACTCCCCGGCGGTAACGACTACGACGTCTCCGGACCGCAACTTCGAACTCGGCACGGTCTCAATCGTGCCGTCGCTCTTGAGGCAACAAGCTTGGGTGTCGGCGCGCGCCTTACGCAGCGTGTCGGCTTGTGCCTTGCCGCGCCCTTCGGCCATGGCCTCAGCGAAGTTGGCGAAAAGGACCGTGAACCACAGCCAAAGGGTGATCTGTAGACCAAAGCCAGTCTGACCCGCGTGATGAAAGACGTTCCATACAAGTTGGACCGTCGTCAGGACAGCACCCACTTCGACCACGAACATAACCGGGTTCTTGACCATCGTGCGGGGGTCCAACTTGCGAAACGAGTCGGTCACCGCCCGAGCGAGAATCTTCGTGTCCGTGAGGGACTGTTTTCTAACTTGGGCGACGGGATCCATAGGAACCTCAGAAGGATTTCCCTGCCGACATCAGCAGGTGTTCGAGAATTGGCCCCAGGCTAAGCGCCGGGAAAAAGGTGAGCGCACTCACGATGAGAATGGTCGAAACCAGCAAGCTCGTGAACAGCGGGCCTGTGACCGGAAAGGTTCCGGCAGATGCCGGGGAAATCTTTTTCTTAACCAGGTTCCCGGCGATGGCCAGTATGGGGATATGCATGAAGAAGCGGCCCAGCAGCATGGCTACCGCTCCGCTGGTGTTGTACCACGCCGTGTTGCCGTTCAGTCCGCCGAAAGCCGAGCCGTTGTTGCCGACCATCGAGGTATACGCGTAGAGGATCTCGGAAAGCCCGTGCGGCCCTGGATTGGAGATGCTGGAGGTGCCAAAGGGCTGCACCAGGGCGACCGCAGAGAAGCCGAGGATCACAAACGTCATAATGAGGATCGAAAGCATGGCCATTTTTACGTCGTAGGCTTCGATTTTCTTCCCCAGGTACTCGGGCGTTCGTCCGACCATCAGCCCCGCGATGAAGACCGCGAGAATCACAAAGACCACCACGCCATACAGTCCGGAACCGACGCCGCCAAAGACGACCTCCCCAAGCATGATGTTGATCATCGGAACCATGCCGCCCAAAGGCGTGAACGAATCATGCTGGCTGTTGACCGCGCCGCAACTCGTGTCCGAGGTCACCGTCGCAAACAACGCGGAGTTCGCGATTCCGAAGCGGACTTCTTTGCCCTCCATGTTGCCCCCGGGTTGCAGAGCGCCGGCCCGCTCATCGACGCCCGCCAACATCGGGTTCCCCTTGGCCTCGGCCCAATACGCCGTTGTTACACCCATCAGAAACAGCACCACCATTGCGGCCCAGACCGCCCAGCCGTGCCGGGGCGAACCGGTCATACGGCCCAGCGTGTAAGTGAGGCTCGACGCGATCGCCAAGATCGACACAATCTCAAGAAAGTTCGATAGCGGAGTGGGATTCTCAAAAGGGTGCGCGCTGTTGGCGCCGAAAAATCCGCCGCCGTTGGTGCCCAATTCCTTGATGATTTCCTGCGAGGCAACGGGGCCTTGCGCAATTACCTGCTGGTTCACGACTTGCGCCGAGGTCTTTCCGTCCGCACCAGTCACCTGCACGGTCTGCGGTTCGGTCAGCGCCACCGTTGTATACGGCTTCAGGTTCTGGACGACTCCCTGAGACACGAGCATCAGCGAGCCGACCAGACAGAGCGGCAGCAAAACCCAGAGCATGCAGCGTGTCATGTCGACCCAGAAATTACCGAGCTTGTCGGTTTCCTTGCGCGCAAGGCCGCGAATGATCACTAGTGCCAGCACAATACCGGTCGCCGCGGAAGTGAAGTTGTGATACGCCAGACCGGCCATCTGCGTGAAATAACTCATCATCGATTCGCCGCTATAGTTCTGCCAGTTGGTATTCGTGGTAAAAGACGCGGCGGTGTTGAAGGCCAGCGCAGGCGGCACGTTGACCATCTTCTGCGGATTGAACGGGAGCCATTGCTGCGTGCGCTGGATCAAATAGAGGAGCGCCATGGAAACGCCGCTGAACAACAGCATGGCGACGGTATATTCCGTCCAGCGCATCTCATGCCGTTCGTCGACGCCGGTTAGGCGATAGACGAGTTTCTCGATTGGCCGCAAGACCGGGTCCAGAAACGTCTTTTCCCGACTGAATACCCGCGTCAGGAAGATGCCGAGCGGCTTGGTGACCGCAAGAATCACCGCAAGCATAAGAAGGATTTGAAACCAGCCATTTGCAGTCATGGTCAGAACCTCTCCGCCTTCAGCAGCGCGTACAGCAAGTAGCCGCAGAGAAGCACACAAACAACCAGCAATACCGCGTTAGCTGCGTTCATACAGTCGCTCCTATCTCAGCCTTTCGCAGCCGCGGACATACAGGATGGCGACACCCACAAAAAACACAGTCGCGGCAAGAAAAACGACGTCCAGCATATGCTCCTCTTCCTCGATTGAGCGATTGCGTCCGAGATTGACGCAAACCGTCGATCACAGCGAAGTCAGAACCGTACGATTGGATCAATAGCTAATGTGCGAGGCCCTCTGTGGGTGCCGATCCAACATAAGCAAGCAACCGCAGGCTTTTCAGCGCGACCAAGCGCACTATTCTCTCCTATCGTTTCTTGACCAGGGTCAACGATCTCGCGATCCTTTCCTGCGCAATCCGTTCGCCTTCAGGGCACGCGGGCCCGCGTCTGCACGACCCTTCTGTCCTTCTCGGGGCCGGGTTCGACTGACCACAATCCGATTCTGTCTGTCGGCAGCCCTCCCGGAACCAACGATGTGTGGGCGTTTCTTCTCGTATGGCTCACCGGCATCGCTATCCATTCCGGGGCGAGTTGTCGTCTTGCGCTGCGTGTCTCGCATCCATTGAAATAGGACGCAAAGGTAGAAGACACAGGCAAGGCAACAAATCGTTGCTAAGAAAGTCAGCGTCACGGCACAGCGGGGCGTACGATGCAAGTTTCTCTTCGCAGTTCAACGGATTGAGCGAACGCAACCGTCCCCACAACCACAAACCATAGCGAATCGCTGCTGAGAAAGTCCTGAGAGCTTCATAAGGATTCCATAAGTGCCGGCCTGGTACGAGGTGAGAACAGCGAGCACGTACCGCGGCGTTCGTGCCATCGAGATTCGGATGCGCGATCCATCCTATCTTTGCGCGTTCCCTCCGCTGCGTTGCGAGACCCCTCTTTGGGGTTTACACTGTCGCTGGAAGATCTACATGATGCGTGTCTCCGAGCTCCCGCGGCCCAGTCCCGAACGGCTCCTTCTGCAAGCGCAAGCGGAAGAGAACAAGCGGTGGGGTGCGCGACTGAAGATTTTTCTTGGGTACGCTGCAGGCGTTGGCAAGTCCTATCGCATGCTGGACGAGGCTCGGCGGCGGCACGACCGCGGGGAAGACGTGGTCGTAGGCGCCATCCAGCCCCAACAATCCGAGGATCTTCACGCAATCCTCCAAAAATTGGAGTTGATTCCGCCGCTACCAACGTCCGAGGGACAGACCCTAGACCTGGAAGCTGTTCTTCGCCGCGCACCGCAAGTGTGTGTCATTGATCCGCTCGCTGCTACGAATCCTCCCGGAAATCGCAATTCTCATCGGTGGCAAGATGTGCAGGAACTTCTTCGGAGCGGCATTTCCGTCCTGACCAGCGTCAACCTGCTGCATGTCGAGGGATATAAAGAGAAGGTGCAAGCCATCACCGGGAAGGACACTGCGGAAACGATTCCCAAATCCTTTCTTCTTGCCGCGGATGACATCGTCATCGTCGACGTTCCAACCGACCTCTGTTTATCGCGCCTCGGGGAAAAGCTCACTTCGATTGGAATCAGCAATTCCCAGGAGCGCCAACTCTCGGAACTGCGCGAACTGGCGTTGCTGCTCACCGCGGAAGTCGTTGATGCACAGCTTGAGTCGTATGTGCATGCGCACGGAATCAAATCGGTCTTCGGAACACAAGAGCGGTTCCTCGTTTGCATAACGCCTGACTCCAATGCTCTGGCTATGATCGAAAGCGGGAGGAGAAACAAAGAGCGATTCCAGGGGGAACTCCACGTTCTCTATGTGCGTCGACGCAGCCGATCGGAGCACGAAAACCCCACGATGGAAACCTATCTGGAGGCGGCGCGTAGGGCTGGCGCCGCGACGGAAGTGCTGGAAAGCGACGATCCCATTACGGCGATCACCCAGTTCGCTCGCGAGAAGCGGATCACGCAAATTTTCATTGGACATGGCTCTGACGAAAACTGGCGCGATCGATTCTTCGGTGGCCCGGTCCTTCGGCTCTTGCGCGCCGCCGAAGGCATAGACGTTCGCGTTTTCCCTCGTTAGCTCCCCACCATGCCCGCGCCAGAGGAGACTCAACGCGGCAACCTGAAGGTTTATCTGGGGTACGCGGCGGGTGTTGGCAAAACCTTTCAAATGCTTGAGGACGCGCACGCGGCTGCGCACCACGGGGTGGACGTCGTCGTTGCGTACTTCGAGCCCCACGCCCGCCAGGACACGATCGAACAAGTCGAAGGTCTCGACGTCGTCCCCCATCGTAAGCTGGACTACCGTGGCCGAGCCTTTCAGGAAATGGACACGGACGCTGTGTTGCACCGCAGGCCGGGCATTGCCTTGGTCGATGAGCTGGCGCATACGAATATTCCCGGCTCGCAACGCGCCAAGCGGTGGGAAGACGTTCAGGTCCTGCTGGACGCTGGAATCGAAGTCTGGACTACGATGAACGTCCAGCACATCGAAAGCCTCAATGACCAGATCTGGCAGATCACCGGCATCCAGGTTCGCGAAACGGTCCCGGACTGGGTGATCCAGCAAGCCGCGGAGATTGTGGCCGTAGACGTGACGCCAGAGGCGTTGCTCAACCGACTGAAGCGCGGCGCCATCTATAAGCCGGAAATGGTGCAAAAAGCGCTGACCGGATTCTTCAAGGGCTCCAATTTGGGTGCGCTCCGGGAGCTGACTCTTCGCCAAGCCGCCCATGAAGTCGATCTGCGGCAATCCGCGTATGATCAGACGAGCAGGTTTCAAGTCTCACGAGTTCCCAAAGCACGCGCCGGCGAAGCCGCGGCAGACGAATCCAAGGAGCGGATTCTCATCCACATTACCGCCGACTCTTCCAGCGCCATGCTCATTCGTCGCGGGCGCCGCGTAGCCGACTTTCTTCACGCCGACTGCCTAGCCCTGTTCGTTCACAAGACCGCCGAAATCACGGATCTCCCTGCCGCCGAGCGCGAGGCCGTCGAAAAACACATTCGTTTTGCACGAAACCTTCGGATCGAAACGCAAATTCTTGCTGGCCGGGATATTCCCCGGACCGTGGTGGAATACGCGCGGCGGAGCCAGGTTAGCCAGATCTTCGTGGCCCGCCCGCAAGGTCGCCTCCGTGAGCGGCTCCTTGGCAGAAACTACGCGGAAGACATTGTCCGCATGGCCCACGATCTGCAAGTCACGATCGTCGCCGACCGCAGACAAGTTTCCTAGGCGCCAGCGGACGCCGTTGCTCACAAGCAGGCCGAAGAGACTCCTTGCGAGCAGGATGCAAGCGAGCCAATGGTGGCGGAAGGAAGAACGAGCCGGCCGGCTCACGCAAACGTTTTTAAGGATGCTCTCTATATCGCGTGCACAGGAAGATCATGCGGCCGAGAGACCGGTGCCCGATTCCAGCTATCTTCCCCGTTGGTCAGCGCGCTGCTCTATGGCTACGAGCGCCGTGCACGAAACCCAGGAAGCGATCCGCCAACGTACGAATGCGCTCCTCTTGTCGCAAGTGAATGGCCTCTCGGGAGACTAATTCCTTGCCTACGCCCAGCGCGGTGGCCCCCGCCAGAATGAAACCGTAGGCGGTCTTCTGGTTCACGCCTCCCGCAGCGATGAGAGGAACGCCAGGGAACATGGCTTTTAGGTCTTTGATATAGCTATCGCCACCGACGTGTCCGCAGGGAACAATTTTAATAAAGTCGGAGCCTGCCTTCCGCGCCGCAATCACGTCGGTCGGGGTTAGTGCACCCGGAAAAACGACCGTGTTCTCGTTCACTGCAAACTTAACGACGTCTAGATCAAATCCGTCGCTCGTAAGAAATTTTGCTCCAGCCTGCAAGCAGAGACGCGCCGTTTCCACATCCAGTAAACTTCCAGCCCCCACGATCATTTCCGGAGCGTTTTGCACCAAGTGGGAAATGACGTCGATCGCTCCGGGGACTGTGAGCGTGACCTCCACGATGGGGATGCCGCCACGATATACGGCCTCCGCGGCGAACATCGCGTCATCGGCAGAAGACACGCGCACGGCGGGAATAATGCCAACCTCCTCGATGCGGCGGCGCACCTCGCTCTTGTTCACGAATTCGGCTCCTTCCGAGATCCCTCCCGGTGTTCCGAGACAGTACGTCTCGCAGCGCTACGTTTTATGGCGATTATTCCTCTATGCGGTTTGAGAGTAACAGAAAAAACCACCCACCAAGAGACTGCTCCCCGCTCGATGAGCACCAAAGGTACAAGCCTATACCTTCGTTTTTGCCATACCCACTACGGCAGGGCTCTTGTACCAACAGCTTCGCGCATCTGCTCGAGCGCGAGCAGATAAGAAGCGAGTGCCTGGCGGTAGCCGAGTTCCGCGGCACGGTAAGTGCGTTCCGCGTCCAGAAAATCGAGCAAGGCGAGGCCGCCCGCATGGTAGGCGTAGTCGGCGATGTCCCGGGACCTCTTGGCAATGTCTCGGTACTTGTCCCGGTACAGTAAAATGACTCGGTCGTTGGATTTCAGTCCTTCGTAGGCGTCTTTCACATCGGTTAATACCTGACCGCTGGTGAACGCTTGCTGCTCTTGCATTTGCCCAATGACTGAACGCGTCCGTGCAATTTCGCCTTGATTGCGGTTAAAAAACGGCAGCGGAATACTCGCAAGGAAGTTGGCGGCATTTATGCCGTTGACATGGGAATAATTTCCCTGGACTGTAAGATCTTGGACTCCATCTGCCTTGGCCAGCAAATAGCCACTATTGGCCGCGGTCACGCCTTGAACGGCGGCGCGCAAGTCCGGGCGGTTTTGCAGGGCCTGCATTTTCAAGTCATCGAGGTTGGCCTTCATCGGCAGGTAATCGAACGCGTCCACCACGTCGTAATCGGCGGACACGGATTCGTAACCCAGTAGTTGCCTCAGGTCAGAGAGCCCCTGCTCCCTGGCAAGTTGCGCCGATTCTAAATCGGTGTCAAATTGCAGCAACTGAACCTCGATCATCAGGTAGTTACTCTCGCTGATCCCACCGGCTTTGAATTGAAATTCTGCGATGTCCACGGTCTTTTGAAAGCTCTTCAAGTCCTGCCGCGCAAGATCAATCGTCGATTCCGCTAGTTGGACATTGACGAATAGCGTAGCCACTTGGTACATCAGGCCGCGCTCGTTGTCCGCGACCAGCGAGCGCGTCTGCGCCGTCACATCTTTGGCTGCCTGATAGCGGCGCTGGCGTTTTTTGCCGCGCTCGATCAGGTAGCTAAGCCCTATATCAGCTTCCGTGTTGTTTTTCAGATAGTCACTTGTGGGCACACCAGGATATAGGTTCGGGTTTTGACTCGAAGGCGAGCCGAGAGGCAAATATTCCCAATCAGTGAAAAGCGTGGGATTCGGACGCAGGTTGGCCGTCACTTCCATCGCCAAGCTCTGGTCGATCGCCGTTCGGGCAGCGATAATGTTGTGGTTGTGCTGGAGCGCCATCTGAATAGCTTCGTCCAGGGTTATCCGGACAGGTCCCTTGTTGGTTTGGGCGAATGCGGAATTAGCGAGTGACAGCAGAGATAAGGCGAAAAAGGCTAGCAACCCCATGCGGACGCGATGAATATTCAGAACTATTTGTCTAGCTTTCAAAGGACTCCTCCGGTTCCGGGAGCTTGTCGCCGGGGCGGGCGATCCACACATATAGTGTGGGCAAGAGGATGATGCTCATCACCAAGTCCGAGATGAGACCGCCGACGATCACAATGGCAAAGGGGCGTTGCGAGTCCGAGCCAATGGCGTGCGACAGTGCTGCCGGAATCAGGCCGAAAGTGGCAACCAGCATGGTCATCATGATGGGACGAAGCCGGAGAACCGCTCCTTCTACTGCAGCATCCGCGATCGAGTGGCCTCGCGCCCGAAGCTGGTTGATGTATTCGAGCATGATGACCCCGGTTTGCACCGAAACGCCAAAAAGAGCCAAGAAGCCGACACCGGAGGACACGCTGAAGTGCGTGCCGGTAATGAGGAGAGCCACCAACCCGCCAATGCGAGCCATGGCCACGTTGGTCAGGATGAGAAGCGCCCACTTGGCCGACTTGAACATGCTGTAGAGAATGATGCAGATCACCAGGATGGTTAGGGGCACGATAAGCAACAAACGCGCTTCTGCGCGTTTTTCGCTCTCGTATTCGCCCGACGAACTGATCGTATAACCCGATGGCATCTTCACTTTTTGGGCGATCTTGTTGATCGCCTCTTCGACCGTTGTCCCAAGATCCCGGCCTCTCACATTGAAGGTGATTGCCAGGTAACGGCCGTTGCCTTCTCGGTAGATGTCGTAGGCGCCGTCCTTGACCTCAACTTTAGCCAACTGCGCCAGGGACACCCGTTCTCCGGTGGGGGAAAGCAACCGAACCCTCGCGATCGCATCTTGAGTTTTGCGATAGGGCTCTTGATAGCGCACGGCCACGTCGTAGCGCGCCTCACCCTGAAGCACTTGACTCACCGCGTTCCCGCCCACGGCCGTTTGGACGGCGTCTTGGATGTCGGCCATATTGATTCCAAAACGGGCCGCCTGCCGGCGGTCGATGGTTATGTCAAGATTTGGCTGGCCGAAATCGCGCAAGAGCTTGACGTCATGCATCCCTGGGACGCTGGACATGACGCCAACCACTTCTTCGCCTTTCTGCTCGAGAGTCTTCAAATCGTCCCCGAAAATTTTGAACGCAAGCTGACCCTTGGTGCCAGTAAGGGTTTCTCCGACGTTGTCTTCAATAGGCTGCGAGAAGTTCCAGATCGCCCCCGGGCATTTTTTTTGCAGTTCGCGATCCATGGCGGCGATCAGGTCTTCTTTGTTCTTGTTAAATGCGGCCCGCCACTCATCTCGGGGCTTCAGGTCGACGAAAAACTCTGTGTTGCCGAATCCCCCCGTATCCGTGCCGTCATCCGGCCGGCCGGCCTGCGATACGACGGTTTTCACCTCTGGGAACGACGCGAAGACGTAGCGGGCACTAGTTGCAAATCTCTCGCCTTCCGTCAGACTCGTGCTGTTCGCCAAGGTGCCTCGCGCCCAAATCGCCCCTTCGTCCAGATGAGGCAAGAACTCCGAACCGATGATTCCGCTGAGGGCCAGGAATAGACTTACGGCCAGCGCCGCCACGCCGACGCCAGCGACCAGGACCCGATGCCCGAGACACCAACGCAAGCGCCGGCGATAGCGCTCCGTCAGGTAGTTCATGACCGAGTTGTGCGATTCCCAAACTCCGCCGCGAAACAGGACACTGCTGAGGACGGGAGCGATAAAGATTGAAAAAGTAAGTGCGCCGAGCAAAGCGAAGGCAACAGTCAGAGCCATGGGCCGGAACAATCGGCCCTCCACTCGCTGCAGCGTGAAGATCGGCATATAGGCGGTAATGATGATGGCGATGGCATAAAACACCGGGCGCTGTACTTCATGCGCGGCCTCGCGGATACACTGCGCGGGTGATTTTGGGGTCGTGATCTTTGGAGGAGCATCGCCGTGTGAGCCGTTATTTTGCTGGCGGCCTAAGTGGCGGATGATATTTTCGACCATGACTACCGCGCCATCCACAACCATGCCGAAATCCAGGGCGCCCAGCGAGAGAAGATTTGCGGGGACCTTACTCAAGTCGAGCCAAATGGAGGCGAAGAGCAAAGAAAAGGGAATGGTGAGCGCAACAATGAGGGCTGCCCGTACATTTCCGAGAAAGAGGAGGAGGATGATGGTCACCAGAACCATCCCTTCCATCAGGTTCTGCATCACCGTGTGGGTCGTGTAGCGAAGCAGGTCGCTACGATCCAGCATGGGTACGACTTTCACGCCCGGAGGCAAAATGCCGTTATTGAGCTGGTCTACTTTCTTGTGGATGGCATCGAGCGTGGGCTGCTCTTCCGCGCCTTTGCGCATCAGCACCACACCTTGAATGATATCGGGCTCGTCGATAATGCGCCCGTCCTGCACGTGGTTGGCCCGAGCCATGTGGCCCAGCCTGATTTTTGGGCCTTGGAGCACGTCGGCAATGTCCTTCACCCGAAGTGCGGTACCGCTCTGCGTTTTCAAGACGGTCTGCTCGATGTCTTGCACGCTGCTGAAGAGCCCGAGCGCACGAACGTTCATCTGCTGGAGGCCTTCTTCCACAAAGCTGCCGCCGGCATTGATGTTGTTGTTGGCCAACTGCTGCTCGACTTGGCCGATGCTCAAGCCATAAGACACCAGCTTGTTCGGGTCAACGCGCACCTGATACTCACGCACTGTGCCCCCGAAGTCGGAAACGTCCACCACGTTGGGAACGGATTTGAATTGCTTGAGCAGAACCCAGTCTTCGAGCGACCGCAATTCCATCAAGTCGTAGCGGGGATTTGTGCTTCTCAGGGTGTACCAGTAGATCTGGCCAGTGAGGCTCCAGTCGGTGCCGATTTGCGGTTGCAGGTTCTGTCCGGGAGGAAGATTGACCTGGGTTAGTCTTTCCAGCACCTTCTGGCGGTTCCAGTCGTTCACGGAACTGTCGTCAAAGATCATGATCACAAACGACAGGCCGAAAATAGATTCGGACCTCAGGAATGTCATGTGGGGCATTCCCGACATTTGAATCTCAATGGGAATCGTAACTTGCTGTTCCACTTCTTCCGCCGAACGCCCCGGCCATTGCGTAATCACCGTCACGTAGTTGTCGGCGATATCCGGATAGGCCTCTACTGGCAGGTTATGAAACGAGATAGCTCCCCAAGCCAGCAACAGGGCAGCAATCGCCAACACCACAAACTTGTTGTTCAGCGCGAAATCCACGAGAGCGGGAATCATTGCCTGTTTTCCTTGCCGCTTCTCCAAGCTAGCGGTGCGTCTACAACCCCGGGCCCCTGGCTAAGCATCACTGGGCAAGCACATGGTCAAGGACCAAAGCGTTCGTAACTACTTTTTGGCCTGGTTTGAGCCCAGACTTGATCTCCTGCAGACTCGTGTCGCTTGGCAAGAGGTCTCCGCTGACAACCTCCAAACGGCGAAACTTCTTGTCCGGCGCCGGAGCGAAGACAAAATCGCGATCGTGCATGTGCAGAACAGCGGATGCCGGGACAACCGTGTGCATTTCTTCAGTTTGACCGCGGAAAATCGCTTTCGCGAACATGCCTATGCGCATGATTCCTGGATTCTGAACTTCAATCCGCATTTTGGCCGTGCGAATACTGGGGTCGAGAATCGCGCCGACGTTGCTGACCCTTCCCTTGAACGCGCGACCGGGATACGCGCTCAAGGTAATCTCCGCTGTATCCCCGAGCCGGACATGGGCCATGTCATTTTCGTACACGTCACAGACGATCCAGACGGACGAGAGATCCGAAATCGTGAACGGGCTTGGAGTATTAAACGCTTGCAAGGCAGACGCATTGGTGACCTCCTGGTCGGTGATCACTCCGGAAACCGGCGCGAAGATATCCACCATGCCCATGGGTTTGTTCGGGTCGTTGCCAAGCAGACGGAGATGCTCGGTTGCGGTTTCGAGAGTGACCTTGGCGTCATCGGCTGTATCTTGCGCGACCTCCAGGTCTTGTTGTGCCATAGCGCCGTGTGCATACAGGTCCACAGCCCGATTCAACTGCTTTCGCGCGAGAAGTTCGTCGGCGACGGCTTTGCGATAGGCGTCAAAGCCGATCGCCACGTCGTCGCTTCGAATGGTCAGCATCAACTGGCCTTTCTTCACCGTGTCTCCTAAACGCGCGTGAATGGCCACGACGCGTCCAGAGGCGAGCGAGACGACTGGGACGTTGCGAGAGACATCGGGCGCGACTATCCCGGTAACGACTAGTTCGGAGGTCGTGGGACGCGCGGTGGCTTCGGCGAGCGGAAATTGCTCCGGGTGGTCGACAGTGAAAAGGCTGACCTCGACACCGGGAACGATGTTCGCAGGTGGCGGTGCCTGCGCCGCTAGATCGGCCCCTTTACTACAGCCGCCAAGATTCGGCAGCGCTGCGACAGAGAAAAGGAGAAGACCTACTTCCAGACTTTTACCTTTCATGAATACCATCCAATCTCTCGCGGCAAACCTCGAACGCGTTGCAATCGTTCAAGTGGGGTACACCCTACGCAGCAGCGGGGCCATACACCCACTTTCGGCACTTACATTGAGGACGTCAGTGAGCTAGCGTTAAATCTGTGCTACGGATACAGGGGGTGCTCGGCCCGAGTCGGATGTGTAGACCGCAAGCTTTGTAGTGATCTGAGAGACAGGAGAAAGGAAGTTTTGCTGTGACTGCGGAAGAAACAGGCTTCCGCTGTTCGTAAGACTTCTCAGTTTGAAACCGGAAGACACCATCGCCGAGGCCCGGTGAACCTGGTGCGGTCCCGACGCCTGGCCTTCACCGGGTGCGAAGGAGTCCGGTGGAACGGCCACGATAAGATGGTCGTGGCCATCATTTAGCAGCACAACGAGAGGTGAACAGAGCAGCTTCGAAGTCAGAACCACATCGTTCGGAACGCTGTCTCCTGTCATGTCGCGCATTTCCGGTTGCAATCCACCGGGCGGAGCGGTTATCGCGATCGACTGCTGCGCACCGGAGGTGAACTGCAACCGAACCGTGTAGAGCGTGGCTCGGGCCAGAACCTGCTCGGCGACGATCGCTGCCTCCAGACTGTGATCGCCGTCAGAGCCGGTAGCATAGCGGGTGACTCCCCGGTCATGGCCCGATGGTGACGGCTCCGAAACTGGGGGAATCGATACGGGCGCCACCGCGCGATCGCTTACATTGGCCTGAAACTGACCGCGACCTATGTCCTGAGAGAGCGCGCGGACGCCGACGGCTAATGTGCACGCCAGCGCTAGCAAGAACTTTGAACTAGGTTGCATGAAATTCCGCTGATACCTTTACGCCTGAACTCCTCTGTACAAACCGGGCGTCACGTCCGGTACCTACGAAAGTCGGAGCCGCCGTGCGGCCCCAACCTGTCGCTGGGTTTCTTGGAACTAGAACTTCACCATGATGGCCAGCCGAATACTGGGTTCGTTTTTCACAAGATCTGGCTGCCACGCGTTCAGGCCTATCGCTGCGCAGCTCGCTTGAACGGCGCCGTTCGCGTTGTCCACGGCGAAGCCATTGCCTGTCGGCGCAAAACTGGAAGTGACGGACGAGTTGACACCGTTGGTGCAAAGATAGCTTCCCGGAGATCCCGTGTTGCCCCCTGGAGGCGTCATCCCCCCTCGACCCGACCAATACCCCTGATCCGAGTGCCGATAGCCGAACTCCGAGCGGAAAGTGATGTATTGTTTGGGCATCCAATCAAACGTCACAGACGTATCCCAGGCTTTGTAGGGATCCCCCGGGTTCGCTGTAAAGTAGGGCGATCCCGAAACAGCATCGGCTCCGTTGATCGGAGGGAGCAGCGTCAGATAACGGCCCGGATTATCCAACACGCCGCCACCTATCGTTAGACCGAACAGGTCCTTCTTGAACCAGAAGCGGTTGTAAAGCATCCATCCCGCGAACATCTGCTTGGGGCCGCCCTTCGTGTTGTGGTAACAACTCACGCCCCCGCCATATTCACATCCCAGATCGCCCGTAAGAGAGAACGCCATTTTGTCGAGAGTCTTGCTCGGGTTGTCGTAGTATTTGACCTCCACGCTGTCGTCGGTATGTATGCGCGAACGTCCGAGACCAGGATTGGTAAAAGTTAGCGTGTCTTCACCAAAACCATAGTTGTTGAACACGAAGGATAGCCACTGCTTTGGACGATACAGAATCTGCCCTCCCAAGCCCGGATGGTTGCCAAACCGACCGTACGATTGCCATCCGTTGATGATCCAAGGCTCAATCTTTAGCTTTTCGGTGGGAAACCACTGTATCCGGACACCATTGAAGAACCAGGGCGTATTCGACGACACGTACGAAGGCTGGTAGGTCCAGTTGTCGAAGTTGTAGTAGCTAAATAACCCGATGTAAGACACAAAGATTCCCGCGTCGACGTTGAGTCCGTGGTTGACGTTGAAGTGGTAGCCGCCGTAGGCCTCACCAAAATACTTGTAGGCCCCGCGGAGGTCCCATTGGCCACGCCCCACGCTGGCGTCATTTCTTGGCGTAGTGACTCCAAACATTCCCCCCAAGGTCAAGACCCGGGCTCGAACGTTTTGCCAATGGAAGTCACCACCGAAGCTGATTTGCTCCACTTGGAATTCGTTCGAGCGGAAGATCTCCGTCGATCCACCAAGCGAGTCATCCTTGGGGTGGTTAAAACTGCTCACGAAATTGGTGTCCAGTCTGATTTCTGGCGTGAAGAATTTCGAATCCCACACAACATCCTCGTTGCGGGGAGTGCCGTTTAGCCAGGTCCAGTCCGCGTAGGCAAAAGGCTCGCTCGGGGGAACCTTGGCCGCCGACTTGCCCTTTTCCGTGGCCTGCGTCCCTGCAGGTGCTGCAGCGCTGCTACTGGAAACCGATTCAGAATTCGCCGCAGGAACCTCCGGGGCGGTGCCCGGAATAGCCGGCGCGACAGCGGAAGTCGCTGCCTTTGCAGCAGCAGCGGGCTGCGGCAAAGGCGCTTCCGCAGCAGGTGCTCGCGACGGATTGACCTTGGACTCCAGTTCCGCGACGCGCTGTTTGAGCTCTTCAACCTCGTCGAGCAGCCATCTCTCGCGCTCGGTCAATGGCGCGGGCGAATCGACCTTTACCGGAGCCGGTTTTGCGGGCGGACTGCTCGTATTCTTGTCTGTGGTTTTGTCATCCGCGACACAACGGTGGGGAACCGCGACAGTACAGAGCAATACCGCCAAGAACGCTTGACGGAGTCTACTTGCATGGTTGAACGCGCGCATCTCACTCTCCTGTTGTCGGCCACCGAGCACACTTTGCCTGGTAACCTGAAATCGTCCCTACTTCTCGCGCTTCAGCGTTCGACTGCCAAAGGACGCGCCAGCGCCATTGGCTACGGTCACTAGGGTGCGATCGCTGTTTTCACTAACGAAATAAATAGTCACCCTGGGCATGCCGCAGCGGCGACACGCCGTATTGTTCTCAAGCTATGACAGAAGGCATGAGAAAATCGTGAAACTTTCGTTAGGAAACCGTTTTGCCGGCAGGAATTGTTTGGTTGGTCATCCCGGAATTCCCCAAAATTCTTATCTCGAGAAGATTCATGTCGAACGAACTGCGTAATTTCCTAGCCCTTTCTTACGACGAGCTGGAACAGTTGAATTTGAAAGCGAAAGAGCAACGCCAGAACCGCGTGGCCGCGCACAAGATTCAGGAAGAACGGATCAAGTACCTCACCGACGAAAAGCGCATCAAAGCTGTAACCGTGCTCTTCAGCGACCTCGAAGGCCGCTTGCACATGCTCGACTATGACAAGAAGTTCCTCATCAAGAGTTGGGGCAACCTAACGTTCGACGGCTCTTCCATTCGCGGGTTCACCGCCCAGCGCGAAAGCGACTTGCGCCTCGCCATAGATTGGGGAGCCTTCTATTGGGGGCCCTCCGATGTTTTCGGTTCCGGCAAAGTTCTCGTCTTCGGCCATGTCATCGACAAGGACGGTACACCGTACTCCGCCGACATTCGCGGCGTCCTGAAGGGCTACACCGACGCTCTCCACGAGAAAAAAGGCTACACGCTCAACGCCGCCAACGAGATCGAGGGCTTTCTCTTCCGGGGGCCGGATGCTGAGCGACACTATCACGAAACCGCCAAATTTGAATACGTCAACACCGGTGGCTACTACCACTCCCTTCCCGGCGACCCGCTGCGCACCTTCATCGACACGACCGCCGAAGTCCAGCGCGCCATGGGCTTCCAGAACGAAAAGGATCATCCGGAGGTCGCGCCCTCGCAGTTTGAAATCAACTATGGCTACGGCGAAGTCGTCGCTGCCGCCGACCAGATTCAGCTTTACAAACTGATTTGTCGTCAGGTCGCCACCAACATGGGCTTCACCGCGAGTTTCCTTCCCAAGCCCGTCGTTGGCGTCAACGGTAACGGCATGCACACGAACGTTTCGATCAGCAAGGACGGCAAGAACCTTTTCTGGGATCCCAAGGGCGAAGAGAAGCTCAGCAAGATGGGCTGGGAGTTCGTCGACCGCATTCTCACCCACGGAAACGACATCTGCCTCCTGCTCAATTCGAGCGTCAATGCCTTTCGTCGCCTCGATCCGCATTTCGAGGCCCCCAACCAGCTCAAAGCTTCGCCAACCGACCGTGGCTCGATGGTTCGCATCCCCCTCGGCAACGAGCGCAGCATGCGCACCGAGGTGCGCGCCGTCGCCCCTGACGCGAATCCGTATCTGGTGATGTACTCGATCTTCAAGACCGGCCTCGACGGCGACACCGCGAAAATCAAGAACCTGCGCTCCGCGGAGCGCTACCTCCCGGACAACATCTACACCGCTCTCGACAATTTCGAGAAAGCGGATTGGACCACCAAGCTCTTCGGCGCTGACGTCAAGGCTCGCTACGCAGACCTGAAGCGCGCGTCCGCCGACCGCTGCCCTCGCTCGCTCGGCACCTTCGTCAAATTGCCCGAAGTGCAGTATCACCATGAGGTCTATAACCAGTATTTGTGGAACAAGTTCTGAATTCGGCGGAGACGCTCTCTCCACGCGAGAGCTACTCGGAACCATTGACGGTACCGGCCCACCAATGCAGACCAGTGCCGCCCCCTGAGCGCGAGTCGCGGGCGGAACTATCAAAGAATGTTTACAGCTCGCGCGGCCAGAAGCGCGATGATCGTTAGGGATATCAACGACTGTAGCATCATGCCCAGTTTTGCCCATCGCGACAGCACCGCCGTGTCCGTCGGCGAGAAGGCCGTACTCGTGTTAAACGCGAGAAAGAGGTAGTCCATGAAATGGGGCGACCACGACGCATACCGGGGATCTTGGCTCAACATCTGTGGAAAGAGAAACGAGCTTTCGGAGCGGCCTCGATCGCGATCGCGCTGGAGCGGACCGCCCGCATCGAGCTTCCAATACCAGAGCGCGAACACCAAAACGTTGGTGACCCAAAGGGCGCTCGCCCCCCGCAGCAGCGCCTTCGGCGGCTCGCGATGCCCGGGTATGCCCTGAATCAGAAAAATCAAGGAAGCAATCATGGCGATCGTGATCGCGCCATTGGCGGTAAATGTGAGAATCCGAGTTACGTCGTAGCGGCCGCGGTGGTATGACACCACCATCGGGATCAGCAAAACGAAAATGATTGCTAGCAGCAGCCAACCCGGACCTACCGAAAGCGGTTCCGGCAATGCCCAGTACACACAGGCCGCAGCCAACATCGCTACGAACGCAGGCCATCGAGGTTCACGGATACTTTGACTGCTCATAAGGTTGTCGCGACGTACGAGCGTGAAGCTTGATGTGGTTCTCTTCGCGCCTGAAAATGCTCAAATACCGGACCGAATCATGGCTGCAAAACTTAGCGCAAAAGAGTCGCTCTCGTCTAGCAAGGCAGAGCCACGTCGCCGTAAAACGCGGCACGCAGAGAAATACCGTTCGTGCTCGACACCTTCCAGTCGTATCGCCGGACATTGTTGAAGCTGTCCGGCGCCTTGCGGCTCAAAGCCGGAGTGTTATTCCTGTATGATCGGGAATTCCTAAAGCGCAGATGACCTCTTGGATCGCAGCGACGGCCTTCATTGCCACGAACGTCGACGATCTGTTCCTGCTGACCTTGTGGTTTGTGAAGCGCTCTCGCTTCGCGACGGTTCTGCTCGGCCAACTCATCGGCTTCTCGGCAATCCTATTCCTTAGCCTCGTCGGGTATTGGGGGCTGCGTCTCTTGCCTCCGTCGGCCGTTCACTGGCTCGGATTGGCTCCCGTTGCCATCGGCATCAAGCAACTCCTATCCTCGACGGACAAGGACTCCCGAGCCCGGCCGGAATCGGCGCGGAGCGTCGCGGCCATCACGTTCGCGAACTGCTCCGACAATCTCGCTGTCTACACACCCTTGTTCGGAAGGTTTTCGCCCTGGCAAGTCGGCGCGATTGCGATCACCTTCTATGTGCTTCTGTTCCTATACGTCGTCGCGGCGCACTTTGCCGCTTCGCGCCTCCAGCGGAGCGACCAAATCCACAGATGGGCTCATCGCATTGCTCCTGTCGTGATCATCGGGATTGGGATCGCGATCCTGTTTTCTCCCTGACCCTTTCTTGCCCAGACCGCTGGCGTTTTTTCCTGTATCCGTTTTAGACCTTTAGGCGACGTACGTACTATCGGTTTCGATGCGAGACCGATTTACCCGAGGTTTTTTTGACCTCGAAAAACGGAACGTCTAATACTGCTACTAGAATATCGCCACCTCACAACGAACGGCTTGCGCCTCCGAGGATCGAGCAAGTTGATTGATCCTATGTGCCAAGGACTCCGGATGTGAAAAGAGACCGGACGAGGATTCTGAGCACTGGGTGTGTCATCCATAGGTATTTGTAGCGGCGGCCCGCTTGTCAGTAAGAGTAGCGGACCCAAGATAAGACGGATTTGCGGCCTTGCACTTCAAATCGGATCAGAATTTTCTTGTCTTTGCTCTGCGCGCTGAAGTACACCTGATCGCTATCCGTGTCTTTCCCACCAGCGAAATCAAATCGATCCGCCTGCTGAAGGACTTCGGTAACCTCCAAGCTGTCCGCTTGGGAGGCGAGTACCTCAAAAGCGACGATCCTGTTGTCGGGACTGACTACCAGCTGCGCTTGCTTACAAAAGTCCGGAGCGACGGGAGAGTTGAGTGTGAGACGATCCGGTGAGCCAGCGATCCGGCTGACGCCAGACTCGGACTTCGCCAGTGCTTCTTCCGCAGTTAAGTGACCGAAGGCGGCAAGTTCGGGGTTAACGCCACACATCAGGATGTCATTCAGGGTCCACTTCCTCGTTTGTTCTTCGATTTGTCCCCTGAGTTCAGCTATCAACTCCTTGGTTGCATGGTCAACACGCCAGCTGCCCCACCGTCTTGAATCGCTCCACAGATTTTCACCTGTTTTTGCGTCCACGACAGTCAAAATCGTAAAATCAACTGAGACCGGCCTTTCGTCGGGACCGTCGCGTGTGAGGTAGTCACCAAGATACTCATTGGCGGAAAACAGCAAGACCAAGTCGGCCTCATGACGGTTGCGCACGATCTGGAAGCGTCCCCACAGTTGCAGTTCATGAAGGGCTCTGCCCTCAGCGACGGCCATACCCCGCGGACACACACAGACAATCAAGGCAGACTTTGCCTGCATGACTTTCGGGGACAAACGTTCTTGTTTTTTGGCGACGGCTGAGGGAAGCAAGCCCGCCCCTGCAAGGATGATGAGGAATTGGGCCAACCTTTTCATGTCTGGCCTCATATCAATCTACATTCACATCGACCTGAAGTCTGAGCCGGGATTCGCTTTTGACTTCGAAAACGCCACCGATTATATACTGGGTTCCCCTGCATGCGGCGTTGCGCCGAGGTTCTTCAGCGCCTGGCAGCCGTACGCTTGGCATCAACAGCTTAATGGCCGAACCCATGGAAGCTCACATCCTGAGGGGCATGCCCAAGAATACGAAATCTGCCGAGGAAACTGGGGAAGACGTTATTCAGATTCTTCGCACCTACCTCAAGTAAGCAGGCTGAGCGTTACCCTCGCGGGGCCAATTTCCGATTGGACGAACTCCCTCCTACCAGAAACGGCGCGGCAGCAGATATGTGAAACCTATAAACACTTCCTAGTGCGTGTGGACGTGCTCCTCAGCCCCCGGTTTTCGATTATTGGGTGGCGCGCGGGATGCTCCACGCGTTGCCGATGCCCGTAATTCGCCCTCCCGTCCTACGTAGGTTTGTTCCTTACATCTATACCCGGAACGAAGTACGGATCCTTCTCCGCACCACACGCGCGAGTCAGAGGCTCGCAACGTGCGGCATCGATTCCGCAACGCTTCGCACATTCCTCGTGTTTCTTTACGCGACCGGAGCGCTCGTTGGCGAGGCGCTGGGGCTTCTACGGGAAGATGTGGATCTTAAGAAAGGCGCAATCACGATTCGAGGTGCGCGATTTAACCGATCGCGAACCATCCCCATAGGTCCAGACTTACAGACCAAGTTGCGACGACACGTTACTCGCGTCGGTCGAAAGCACACGCTATCCCCCCATTTCTTTCTCGACAAACAGGGCAAGGCAATGAGCTGTCATACTCTCAGGGCTACTTTTCAGAAGCTGCGGCGTTTGGCGGGAATTCGTAGGCAGGACGGTGCTATCTACCAACCCCGCATGCATGACCTGCGATACACCTTCGCAGTGCATCGTCTGACGAGTTGGTTCAGGCAAGACGACCCCTGCCGCCTGCATGATTGCCGCTATTCTCTCGATATCCAAATGTTTTTTGTTTCTCCGGCGACCATGCTCTTGAGCATGCCGTGCATATTGCCGACCGCCGGTGCCAGGATATCCACGCCCGTGCTCTCGACGAACTGTTTTGCTTCCTCCGAGGTGGAGAGTCCTTTCGACAGGTCGGGAGATGATTCGTGAATTTCCGAACCTGTACCGATGTCGCCGATTTCTCCCTCCACGAGCATGGCGGGATTAATCGCTTTCAGAGCTTCAACAGCCTGCTTGGTTTGGCGGGCATTCTCTTCGAAGGGCAGGGCCGACAGGTCAAAGACAATTGAGTCGAACCCTGCTTTTGCGGCCTCGATGCCCTTGGCCAGGGAGTGCGTATGATCGGCGTTTAGAAAAATGGGGAAGTCGAATTCCTCTCGCGAACTTCGCACGAGTGCAATTTGACCAGTTCCTACAAACTCACGCTCGCTCTCCGATAACCCGACCAGAACCGGCACGTTCAACTCCCGGGCAGCTGCGAATACCGCTTTCAACAAGACCAAGTCTGAAACATTGAAATGGCCGATCGCCACTCGGTTTTCTTGGGACTTTTTCAAAAATTCTCGCAGTGAATGCATCTAAGTATTCTCCTCTCGTTTAGGTGTCGCCAGTCCGGCTTCAGTCAATGTCATCAGAAATAGATGAGCGGCTGACTTCACCTCACGCATTGCGGTAGCCGCGTTCCTGTAGCACCCAGCTGTTGCCATCCGGATCGGAGAAGTCGGCGAAGCTGGCATAGTCTCCGCGCGCGGGGTCGACTCTTCTATCCGTACAGCAAAACATACGTTCAGACTTTTTGAAGAACCGGATTAGAAGCGGTATCGCCAAAATACATGCTGCGTTGCGATCGTCCTGGCCCTGATCGCAGGCGCACACGGGCTGTTAATCCGCCGGTTGGAAGTGAGGGTCGAGCGATAAGTATTCCCGTCGCAGACGGTCTGTGGCATGATCTCACTTTCTTCCGTCCATAGATTTAACAGCGCTGAGGTCCCAAAATGAGCAGACTCAGAAGTTTCGCAATCCTATGCGCAGCCTTCGCCCTGGTCTGCGTTGGCGTTCGAGCTCAGAACGCAATTTCGACGGGTTCCATCTCAGGTCAAGTGACGGACACGTCGGGCGGAGCAGTGGTGGGCGCCACGGTTACAGCGGTGAACGAAGCCGCTGGCGTCAAGCTGACCACAAAAACGAATGGTACGGGATTTTACAGTTTCCCTTCCCTGGGCGTCGGCGCGTACGACATTAGCGTGAGCCAAACTGGGTTCAAGACCGCGATCGCCAACGGCGTGTTGGTTCAAGTGGGCCAGAACGCGGCGGCGAATGTGGCACTGCAAGTAGGACAAATTGCGGAATCGGTGACGGTGACTGCGGAAGTCCCCCTCCTTCGAACGACGGAGTCCACCGTGAGCACTGTGGTGGATGAGAACCTGATTTCGAATCTACCGCTAAGTGGACGGCGGTACACCGACTTCGTACTACTTACTCCCAACACGAACGCGGATGGGGATTTTGGACTAGTGAGCATGGCAGGCCAGCAAGGCGGGGCGGATTCCGGCTATGCAAACGGAAATGGTTCGAATTCTTTCACCGTCGACGGCGCAAACGCGACGAGCAATTACTTTGGTGAAGCACGCGGGCGAACGCGTGTGCCGTACGTTTTCGGAGAGCAATCGATTCAGGAATTTCAGGTGACGGATAATCCGTACAACGCAGCATATGGGGGCGCGGGAGCAGGTTTCGTCAACACGGTGACAAAATCCGGAACCGATTCCTGGCATGGCGACGCCTTCTACTACAACCGGAACTCCGGCGTTGGAAATGCGAACGATGCGATCGATAAGGCTAATGGAGTGCCACGGCCACTGGATGTCTTGCAGCAGTTCGGAGCGGATTTAGGCGGGCCCATTCTCCACCACAGGGCATGGTTCTACTTCGATTACGAGCAGCAACGTCGCAAGCAGCCGATCTCGGTGATCAATTCGGGATTCAGCGCTCTAAGCGATCCCAATAGCCTGGAGCAGAACTTTGGAGTGCCGAACGGCACCACTCTGCCGGCTTCGAATGCGGCGTATCCTGTACCGGGAAGTTTCGCCACACCGCCCTTGCCGGGCGATCCGAATTTTCCAGCCTACCTTCAGCAGGTTTCGAACGCACTCGGCGCTATAGATCGCAACCTGGCTCAGCGCGCGCGGCGGGCCGACAATTTGTCCTTCTTCCCAAAGCTAGATTGGCAAGTAACTCCTGCCGACCATCTAACGCTCACGTACAACTACAGCCGCTTCAATTCGCCCGGTGGCGAAATCACGTTCAACCCAGTGGCCACATTTGGCGCGGAAGCGCTTTCGAACAACTTCGTGCGCGATCACCATGCCAGCCTGCATTGGACGCATACCTTTAGCTCCGCACTTTTCAATGACCTCTCCGTGGGTTACCTGCGTGACCAACAGATCGCGACGCCCTCCGGGCTGACTTCCCCGGCGCTGGGGCAGATCGAATTCTTTACACCGAGTTTCTTCGAGCTCGGCAATCCAACGTTTTCGCAAGGTAACAACAAGGAGTTCCAATGGGAGATCAATGACCACGTCACCGCGATCCGCGGACGCCACACCCTGAGCTTTGGCTTTGACTTCAATCGCACGCATGTGACCGATTTCTTCCCGGGGAATTTCCAGGGAACCTATGCTTTCTCCAGCCCACAAAGCTTTGCGCTCGGAAAGTATAGTTTTTTCACGCAGGCTGCCGGAACTCCGACCTTTCCCTTCACGTTTCCGTACTACGGTTTTTACGTTCAGGATAAATTTCAAGTACGTAAGAATCTGACACTCGATATCGGGCTACGCGAGGATTTTCAGGTTTTCCCGCAGCCCAAGGCCAACACGATTACAAGCGATCCGCTGGTGGCGCAATTGACGGGGCAATTCCCGAACCAGCACAACCGGCTGGGACCTCGAATTGGTTTTGCCTACCAACCAATATCCAAAACTGTAGTTCGTGGAGGATTCGGGATATTTCGCGAAATTCTGGACGGGATCAACTACGAAAACTCCGTGATCTCGAATGGGCTACCCACGCAGCAGGCAACAACCTTCGTTCCGTTTGATTCGACTCTAGCCCCAAGCCAGCAGACCCCAGTTTTTCCTAGTTCGCTGACAAACACGAGCTCTTTCGGCGCCGGATCAAACCTCACCATCGTCGATCCCGGGTTCCGCATTCCCTACATCATCGAATCGAGTTTAGAGATCCAGCGCGAGCTGATCGCCAACACCACTATTACTGTGGGGACCATGTGGACGCACGGGGTGCATCTGTTAGGTTCGAGTGCCTATGACAAGAATTTATTGCCGCCCACCGGGACGACGCAATACATCATCTGCCCTGCCGACGTTGGTCAGGGCACACCAGGTTCGCCAGATCCTTCCACGACGGTGTGCACGGCGTCTCCCGTCACCGGTCCCAATCTTGACAGTGGTCTGCTGAGCACATCGGAAGGTCGCATAACCACCGCCGTGGGACAAATCAATGCTCTGATCAGCCCGGGAGTCAACAATTACAACTCGCTCTACGTGCAGGTTCAGAGGCGAGCGGCTCGGGGATTTTCGCTGATGACGTCGTACACGTTTTCAAAGTCCACGCAGAGTGGCGCGGACTTTAATAACCAATTCGATTTGAGCAATACGCATTCCGCATCGCTGCTCGATCAACGTCATCGGCTTTCGATTGCGGCTGTTTACGCGCCTGACGCCTCTGGACTTTCAAATACTGTCGAGCGGCGTCTGCTCTCGGACTGGACTATCAGCACGTTAATGCAATTCAATTCTGGCCGGCCATACACCGGGCTGCTGGCCAGCTCTTGCACCGGGCCCAATTTTGCAAATTGCAACGGTGCGAACAGCACACTGAACGACAGCGCGATCAATGAGTCGACGGGCAACACCGCCGCGGGGATCGCTGGCGCCGGACCAGTACCTGGCATCGGATACAACACATTCTATGGGCCGTGGATCGACGAAATTGACCTGGGACTGGCGCGGACGTTGCACATCACTGAGCGGCAGTCGATCGAGATCCAGGCGCAGGTGTTTAATCTGTTTAACCACCCAAATTTCTTCGTCCAAGCCGGAGCGGGGATCGTGCAAACTCAATACAACCCTGTCGGGCCAAACTGCGGCGATGCTGCAACGCTCAACCAAACCTGCTTTCTAGTTCCCAATTCCGGATTCAAGACATTGGAGTCCATAAATCAATTGAATGGACCACGGACATTTCAGTTCGCGTTTCGCTATCGATTTTGACTCGCGCTAATCGCTCGTCATCGAGTGCAGGGAAACTGTCTTGCGATCTAGTTTGAGCGCCCCCTGCCTGGCCGCCCGCGTCTGCCAGCAGGACGATCTGAACAACACCCATCGATGCGATTCTCATCGTCGGCCCGATTAGCTGCATTTTCTAGGGGGATAAATTGCGACAATCGTTAAAGATTTGCGTGATGACATTGAATCTGTGCGTGCCCACAGTGAACGCGCAGGAGAAGCTACCACTAAAATTGATTGCCACCACTCCGATGCCAGGTTTCACGGGCGACTTCGATCATTTTGGGCTCGACCTCAAGGGTAGCCGTCTATTCCTTGCCTCCGAAGGTCAAAAGACAGTCGAAGTGTTCGACCTCCGGACGGGAGAGCGGATTCACACTATCAAGGGCTTCGGCCAACCCCTCACGATGGCTTATCTGGCCGAATCCAACCGTCTTATCGTTGCGGACGGAGGTGATACCGATGCCGTCGAACTGGTTGATTGTAAAGAATACAGGATCATGAACACTCTCAAACTGGGCCCCGGCGTGGATCACGGCGTGTACAACCCTGTAAACAAATACTTTTACGTGGAAAACGGCGGCGGACCAGAGGGGAAGACGCATGTGCTCAGTATTATTGATACAAAATCCTTTAAACAAGTCGGCGAGGTTGCCGAGCTCCCTGGAAGTTCCAATGAGGGCATGGTCATCGACCATAAGGGGAAAAAACTTTATGTAAACCTTACGGGCACTGATGAGATTGGAGTCATTGATCTGAACACTCGTCAACTAGTTGCCAGATGGCCGTTGCCGGACGTGCATGTAGCTCATGCGATAGCCCTGGACGAACCTAATCATCGACTGTTCACCGCGACCCGGAAACCACCGAAGTTTATAGTTATTAACACTGATACGGGAAAGGTTGTGGCCACTCTGCCGTGTGTGGGTGTGAACAGCGATATGTCGCTCGATGTCGCGCGTAAACGAATCTATGTGACTGGAAGTGAGACGACGTCCGTTTTTGAACAGCGCGATGCAGACCACTATGAACACATCGCCGAAGTGCCCACGGCCTACCGTGCGAAATCATCGATTTTCGTGCCCGAGCTGAAACGGCTTTACGTCGCCGACTCAGGTAAGGGAAAGCCCGATGCGAAATTGGCGCTGCAAATTTACGAAGCTCAATGACGTGAGCATGCAATGAAGGCTTGTCTTTGATATCTAACACAAATCTGAGCTAAGCCCTGGGTCCGAACTCAAGCCAGTTTCCCGATAGCACATCAGCTGCGATCCCAAGTCGTATTGCGGATCTCGGAATCCAACTGTCACTCTAGGGGTTGGCGTTGCTTCTGCTTGGCTTCCAACAAGCAGGCCTCGAGCGCGGAGGTATACTCGGATTCAATCTTCTCGAAAGCGACACCGACGCCGAGCCCAAGCCGCGAGTAACAGATTGTTCCGCGGGACTGGAAAAAGTGGGGCCAAGCGTAGATCTTCATAACCACGGATGTGCCCGCGGGAAAGGTATCCGTCAAATCAACGTCGCAGCCTTCGCGGCTTAGGCGGATCACGCGCGCCGTAAGACGCACATCGGAGTTTTCTACGAGCAATTCGGCGTGCGCGAGAAACGGATACCAGGATGTTTGGCGGTGTCCTTGCTCCATGGCCCAAGCTTCGTTGCTATCGTAACTCGGAATCGACAAAGTCGCTTCGCGATTGTGGCAGGTCAAACTGTGCCGGAACTGTGCCAAAACCCCCGTCTGAACGGACGGGCAGCGCCTGGCCAACGGTCATTTTGGACGCCGTCGGAGCAATGCCCAGAAAGTTACAGTAGATGTACACGGCTTCACAAAGCGGATTGTGTTGACCGCCGGTGAACGCAGCATCGTCCTTCACGACGCTTGTTAGTAAAGGCATTGCCAACAACATGGTCGCGGTTTTTCAGAGTTGAGACGCCGTGTGGATGGCGTGTGGCACGTCGGATTACCAAACCAGTGGATTTTGGAGATGCATTGTCCCTCACGCTGTCAACTCGCAACTTCCTTTGTTTCCCTTATCCCCTTCTAATTCCGATATTTTATTGGCATTACTGAAGTCAGGTCGAAGCCAAAGACGTGCAAAATCCCTGTCAGTTGCCCGATGGGGTCTTCCGTCATCTGAGGGTGCGCAAGTCTGGGCGGAGAATCCGAAGAGAGTCGCGGAGGCGTATATCTTTGTACAAGGGCCAAGTTGCGGTCGGGAATTCCGTTTAACATTAGAACCGGTTGCTTCCAGTCCTGAGAAGTCCGTTTCAGCAAAAATCCTTTCTGGGAGGCGACCAGGGAATTTTTACCATGATGCGAGTTCTCGTTGAGAGCACCGCCCGAGCTGGCCTTCTCCTTATTTGCCCCTCGCTTGCGTTGCTCACTGGCTGCGGTAACTTTAGCTCTACCTCGATGAGCCAAAACCCTTCGCCTAGTCCGGCGGCCATCTCCGTAAGCGTTTCCCCGATAGCTTCATCTGTGCAAGTGAGTCAAGAGCAGAGTTTCACCGCAACCGTAACCAGTGATGCCCAAAACAAAGGTGTAACTTGGTCTCTTTCCGGCGCGAGTTGTAGTGGCGCGACGTGTGGTACCCTCTCGGCCACGTCCAGCGCTTCCGGCGCACCCATAACTTACACTGCACCAGCCAGCGTCCTCACGCCGCCGACTGTTTCGCTCACCGCTACTTCGGTTAGCGACAACAGCCGCTCAGCAAGAGCGGCCATTACAGTTGCTGCCAGCAATGCCAACGTCGCTCTCACGCCGGTGCGTGGAGGCCTCACGGTCGGGCAGTCGCTGAATTTCACCGCCACCGTCACAAACGACGTAAGAAACGCCGGAGTCACTTGGTCTTCTACCGCCGGCTCATTCAAAAGCCAATCTACGACCTCGGCCGTCTACATCGCACCGGCATCGGCAGGCATTCTGACGGTGACCGCCACGAGCGTAGCCGACACCAGCAAGAGCACGTCGGCCAGCATTGGCGTAACGGATCTCAAGGGAGTATTGACCCACCACAACGATCCTTCTCGCGACGGTGTCAATGCGGAGGAATACGCTCTAACACCCTCTAACGTCACGACCGCGGCGTTTGGAAAGCTCTTCTCCTGCGCCGTCGATGCCGCTATCTATGCGCAGCCCCTCTGGGTGGCGAATCTCACTATCGGCGGCGGCACGCACAACGTCGTATTGGTCGCCACGCAGCACAACACCGTCTATTCCTTCGATGCCGATGCCAGTCCTTGCACGGCGTACTGGCAGACGGGCGCGAACGGCGTGAACAGCCTCCTGCCGCCCGGGGAAACCTGGGTGACCAGCGCGGACGAGTCTGGCTGTGCCCTGATCATTCCGGACATCGGCATTCTGGGGACGCCCGTGATCGATCCGACGACGGGCACCATCTATCTGGTCACGAACACGAAAGCCACCAGCGGCGCACCTTTTCATCAACGTCTTCACGCCCTTGATATTGCTACGGGAAATGAAAAGTTTGGCGGGCCAACGGAAATCCAGGCGGTGGTTTCGGGAACTGGAGCCGGAAGCAGTGGAGGACAGGTTAGCTTTGATCCCATGCTCAATGCTCAGCGGCCCGCTCTCCTGCTGCAAAATGGTCACATTTTCATTTCGTGGGCCTCCTATTGCGACCTTGGCCCTTATCACGGCTGGCTGATGTCCTACAACGCAGCGTCCTTGCTGCAGGAAGCCGTTTTCAACGTCTCGCCCAATTCCTTAGCGGGGGGTATTTGGATGTCTGGGAATGGCCCTGCCGCCGACTCAAGTGGAAACATCTATCTGGCCACCGGAAATGGAACTTGGAATGGGACCGACGCGTTCGGTGACAGCATCCTGAAGTTTCAGGCCCTCACTGCACCACCGACCAGCCTTACCGTGCTTGACTACTTCACGCCTCACGAGCAGTTATCTCTCGACGCGAACGATGAAGACCTCGGCTCTGGTGGCGTAATGCTATTCCCGGATCCATCCGGCATTTCAGGACACCCGCATTTGCTTGTCGAAGCTGGAAAAAGCGGCAGCATCTATCTCGTCGATCGGGACAACATGGGACACTTCTGCAGCACATGTACTACGAGCGATACGCAAATCGTTCAGGATGTTCCAGGAGCCCTCACCGGCCTGTGGGGATCGCCTGCCTATTGGAACGGTACTATGTATTTTGGCGAAACCGATAAGACTGCAAATCTCAAGTATATGAAAGCATTTTCCTTTGGTGCGACCGGACCGAATTTCCTCTCCGCGAGCCCAACGTCTACTACCGCAAACACTTACACGTATACGTACCCCGGCCCCACGATGTCCATCTCCACAAATGGAAACGCCAATGCGATTGTCTGGGCGATTGATTCGAGTGCGTTTGGCACGACCGAAGGCATCACCCGGGCAGCGGGAGCTGCGATTCTCCACGCTTTCGACGCAAACAACCTGGCGACCGAATTGTGGAATAGTTCTCAGGCCGCCGGAAGCCGGGACACCGCCGGCAATTCGGTACGGTTCACAGTGCCAACCGTGGCCAACGGCAAGGTCTACATCGGGACACGGGGAAACGACGACACGCTGGGTGACGGCACGACCTTTGGCGAGATCGAGGTATACGGTCTGCTACCGAACTAGGAAGACAAATTGAACAATTGAAGAAAAATCTTGGCCTTCGCTCAATGCACTGCCCACAACTCGGGCCAGCTTGCTTTAGGAAACGCCCCACAATCCTGGGAGCAACTTGGGGAGCAATACAATACGAAAACGTGCCGAACACCGTCTAACACCCTATACGTAAGTCGGAGAAGAACAAAGCAGGCCACACATCATCTAAGACTCTCTCTCACACCTTCGAAGCAGGGATCAGCTGTTCGAATCCTTCGGGGTCTTGCCCTTCTTTTCGCTGCGAAGCCGCTTCAACGTCGGTGCCCGTCCGCGAAATTGGTTCGGAATTCCGACGCCTGAATCCGGGAACATTAAGAGTTTCCTACTGTCCCTCCCGAAAATTCCGTGCTGCTCATAGCCGTTGTCATTCCCCCAAGAGGAGCGCAAAGCTCAGGCAGTTCGCGGCCCTGCTTGTCTGGTGAACGAGATCGTCGATGCGCGCCTATGCAAGGGAGCAGAGGTCGGACGCAGATTTCAAAGCTCAAAGGATTTGCAGCAGGCAGCCTACTGCACTCGGGAGTTTTTCAGGCAGCCTGCCGTTCGTAGCGGTGGTGCAACCCACCGACCTGCGGCACCGCCACGATGGACCCCACGTCCGGCGGCTGAATCACTCGTGGCTCCGGTGAGTCTTTCTCCAGCGAAAGATGTCTTCTCGATCGGTGATAGTAGTCGAAATAGGAATTGAGGGTTCGGCGTAACGAATTTTCATGGAACGCGATCACATGATCGAGGCACTCGCGTCGAATCGATCCAATCACTCGTTCCACATAGGCTCGCTGCCAAGGCGAGCGCGGGCAGACAGAATTTCGCGGATGCCCATGTCCTGCACTTGTTCTTGGAAGTCATCGCCAAAAATACTATCGCGGTCCCGCAGCAGGTAGCGCGGGAGTTGGTCAAAGGGAAAGGCCTCCCGCAGTTGCTGTCCTGTCCACTCCGTGGTCGGGTGGGCGGTCACATTGAAGTGGAGAATGCGACGCCGGTCGTGGGCCAACACCAGAAACACGTAGAGTACTTGGAAGCGGATCGTAGGCACCGTGAAGAAATCGATGGAGACCAGCTGCTTGGCGTGATTCTCCACAAATGTGCGCCAGGTCTGAGACGGCGGTTTGCGGCAGCGCACCATGTATTTGCTGACGCTGCTCTCCCTGACGTCGATGCCGAGTTTGAGCAGTTCCCCGTGGATGCGGGGTGCACCCCAAGTGGGATTCTCCCGGCACATCTTGCGAATCAGATCTCGGACTTCGCGCGAAACGAGCGGTCGTCCGGGTTGGCCGCGCCGCACCTTCCAGGTCCAGAACAACTGAAAGCCAGCGCGATGCCAAGCAATGACGGTTTCTGGCTGGACGATGGCTAGCGCTGCGCGCCAGTCGCTCCAGACGCGGGACAGCCAGACCCACAACAGACGGTCTCCGGAAGTCAATTTCGGGCGTGTTCTTGCGGATCTCCGAAGCACACCGATTTGGTGGCGCAGAGCCAAGTTCTCAAGCTGAGAGTAGCGCGCGAACGGAAGAGCGAAGACAGAGTTGCGAGCAGTGGCGTGAGAGAAATGCGCATCAGAGGAGATTAGTGCAGGAAGGCATGATTCTCATTGGCTCAGAGCGTTCGAGGTTTTCAATAGGCACAGTGGGCGGGGGTCACGCTTGTTGCGTGCGTGAAGCCGGCTGGGAGTACTAGCTCGCTTTTCTCATTGCGATCGAGTTAACGGAGGCATATTGTCGCGCCTACATGACCTTGAGGTGTAAATGTCCAATTGTCGCGGTTGCGGTATCGTGCTTGATCCCACAGAGAGTGAGGTCAACCAGGGCGTCAACGAGATTCTCGAGGAATCGCTGCAGGACGCCATCAAGCATAGTGAGATTTGCCCCCTCTGCGGCCATTCGAAAGCGCAACCGATTTCCCATCGTAAATCCGTGCAATTTGGATTGTTGCTAGTAGTTTTGCTCATCGGTTCAGGGCTTGCCGTTACGTACCGTATGCATCGGAATACCGAACGGCAAGCTGTAGCTCAAGAGGCGTTGAAGCAGATCGAGTCCAATCCGCAGTTGAGAGAGCTACTCGGCGTACCTGTTGCGATTCAGGGAAAAGTGATGGGCGAAGTCAAGCAGGACGAGACCGGCTGGCACGAATTCCACCTCACCATCCTGGTTCATGGCTCCAAGGCAACCGGCGTCGTTCGCATTTCGGGTGGTCGCGAAAACGGCCCCTGGAAATTTACGACGCTAGAGGTACTCCTCCCTCAGCTGCAAAAGCGAGCCGACTTGATCACCGGAAGGATCGTCGAGTATAGCCCCGACGCATATCAGGAAGTGCATACGGAAGAGTTTTCCATTCCCGAATTCATCCAGACTAACGTTCCTGCGCCCACATGGGATGGCAAATTCCCGTGTGTGTACGCAGTAGCCGGGGCCGAATCGGCTCCAGAAATTGGCAACTGCATGACTACTGTCCCGATGTCGTCCGCGAGCAGGGAGGTAGTCGATCGTTTCGAGACAGATCTACGTCGCGGCAGCTTCGTTTTACGGCAAACGGACTTGGTGATCAGCGAAGCGGGATTCGAGTTGCCTTTGACGAGGACCTATACGTCGCAAGATTGGATCCCGCAGAACAAGAATCACGCGTTTGGGCTAAACGCCAATCATCCGTACGACATTGCACCGCTTGGCACACGTAATCCCTACACTGAACAATACATTGTTCTGGAAAATGGTGACTTTCTCTATTTGCCACGCGTCTCCGCCGGCTCCGGCTATTCAGACGCAATTTACCGTCACTCAGAAACCGGCACTAGTTTTTACAAAGCCACCCAGCAATGGACTGGCAACGGCTGGCTTACGAAGTTGCAGGACGGTTCGATGATTCGCTTTCCCGAGTCTTACAGTGCTAGGAATCTCGCTCAAGGCGCCGCGACGGAGATGATTGATGCTGCGGGAAACAAAATCGAACTCGTTCGTGATCCAAAAAGGAATCTGCAAGAGATTCGATGCCCCAAAGGGGGCTTCATCAAGCTTTCCTACGACGGCGATGATCGCATTGTGCGCGCCGAGGATGATCGAGGCCGTTGGACCACTTACGCCTACAATACTGCAGGGTTTTTGACCGATGCTGTACATTCAACGAGCAGTGCGCGTTACTACTATTATGAAAACGGTTTGCTCACCTGGGTTCGCGACGAAGATGGCCACCTGCTCGTCCACAATTCCTATGACTCTGATTGGGTCGTCGACCAGACTTTCGGAAATGGCCAAACAATTCATTACAGCTACGATCTATCGAAAAACGAAAGGTACGCCGAACGGGTCTTTGTGACACTTCCGGATGGCTCAGTTCAAAGTATCAAACCCTCAGATTCAGTAAGCTACGTTTACAAGCGGATGAACTGACCCCAATTCTCGTTTCCCCTTGAGCACAGCTCTAGAGTGGTGAGGCCATTCGGAGCATTCAGCGCGGTCAGCACAAATATTAAGGCTCTACTCGGAAGCTTTGTTAAGTTCGAGGAGAGCTCTATCCACGCATCTCTTGGGAAAGAGCATTCAACAGAACGATCTTGAATTATGTCGCGTCGTTCAAGGTATAATTCCGCAGCTCGAAATCCGAAAAATCAAAATCCAGGTGAATAACGAATGACCGCTCAGCCGCAAACTTTGCCGGCACACGTCGGCATACTCCAGATCATGAATGGAGGTTACGTCGCAGGCGCTATCGCTTGCCTCGCGCAGCTCGGTATCCCGGACCTTGTCGATGACGCTCCCAAATCGGCGGAAGGGTTGGCAAGTCAGATCGGAGCTGACCCACAAGCCCTTTACCGTCTCATGCGCGCCACCGCCAGCGTTGGAGTGCTTGCGGAAGGGCCCGACGGAAAGTTTTCGCAGACGCCGATGTCGACGGTTCTGCGCAGCAATGCTACTCCCAGCCTGCGGTCCTTTGCGATCATGGGGGGCCGAGAATGGCACGGGCGCGGCTGGTCTCACTTGGAATACTGCGTCCGCACCGGAAAGCAGGCGCTGGACAAGGTTTACGGCACGCATATCTTCGATTTTCTAAAGCAGCATCCAGCGGAAGGACAGATTTTCAATGACGCGATGACCGAGCTGTCCATGATTGATGGCCCGGCCGTAGCCGAGGCCTACAATTTTGAGGGCATTCACTCCATCGTTGACGTGGCCGGTGGCCACGGATTTCTGCTGGCGACCATCCTGGAGAGGAATCCGCATTTGCGAGGCACGCTTTATGAGGCGCCCCACGTCGTCGAGGGTGCCGCGAACGGACCGCTCAAGCCGGTTATGGAACGTTGCACCTTCGCGTCCGGCGATATGTTTTCCTCGGTTCCTGCTGGCGCCGATGCTTACATTATGAAACACATCATTCACGATTGGCCCGACGATCTATGCATCCAGCTCCTCAAAGCCTGCCGAAAAGGCGTGAATGCGAACGGCAGACTTCTCGTGGTGGACAGCGTCATTCAGCCCGGCAATGATTTCTCTCCGGGCAAGTTCCTCGATCTCCAGATGCTGATTTTCCCCAGCGGATGCGAGCGCACCGAAAAACAGTTTCGTGACTTGTTCGTCGCGGCGGGTTGGCAGTTACGTCGGATCATCCCCACCGCTGCCTCCGATTCCATCGTCGAGGGAGTGCCAGCCTAACGTACAGCGAGTTTCACGCCGTTCCACCTGCACGCACCAGTGGGCAAATGGTTTAGGCCACCAAACCTATCTGTTCGCGGACCGAATACCACGAGTTGACGAAGAAGGACGGGAGTAGCGGTGGGGAAGGTCATCCATATACCACGTCGTTATCTAGTGCGGCATTGGCTCACTGAGTAACAGCACCGTCTCAGCAGATAGATACAAGCCCTGAGGGTGTTCTTTCTCGTCGTACCGGGAGATCATTTGGAGGTAAATTTTCATTTTTGAGTTTTCATAGCGTTTTATCATTCCGAATATCGGCTTGTGACGACCCAACAACGCTCTCAGGTCAACGTCGGGAATATTGGTGTTAATAGGCTCACGAGCAGTTGACCAGCTCCATGGCTTGTCCTCACCTGTAGCACTCCATTGGGCCTTCACGCCTAGGTGCTGTTGAATACTTGCGCCATCAACATTCGTTTCAGTGTGAATTGCACGAATACTGGTTTCGTCACCGTAAATGCACAGGTACGCCTCGATGCGCATGAGCCCTATTTCCAGGTACGGCCAGTGGGAATACAGGGTCCCGGTTTGCCACATTGACCGTGTGCCTTAATAAACTATCGATCCGTCCTGACGAGCGCACATATCGTATAGCGAAACAGACCCTGTCATTCGCCAAAACTCTGCGACGCCATAAATCTCGTCCCGTAACAATGTTACAGGCCCGTCCGCATGCTATTCATTTCAAACGCATTCTAGATTTGGCGAAGGACAAGGGCTTCAACAGCTTTCAGCAATACTTGCCCGGCATTGCTCTTAGAAACGAATCCCTGTGCTCCGGCCAGCCGCGACGCTTCTGCGATTTTGTACCCTTCGTACATCGACGCGACCGGGAGTTCGCCCCAAGTTGTGATGTAAACTCAGATTCTCTTGTTGCTCAACTGATCGCTCTGCAAATGCTATGAACGCCGGCACGAAACGCCATTCGGCTACGATTCTCTACGTCTTAGTTTTATGTCTTTGCGCGCACCTAGAGGCAGAGCAGACAAAAGAAGCGCCAACTCAGAACGGTGAGGCGAAGATAGAAGTGAAGGTAAATGCGGTGCTGGTACCGGTGGTGGTTCGCGATGCGCTAGGCCACTCGGTTGGCGACCTGAAAAAGGAAGACTTCCAGGTCTTCGACAAAGACAAACTGCAAGTGATTTCCGGGTTCACGATTGAGAAGCGCGCCGGGTTGGAGAACGGGACGAAGGCTGCAGAACTGGCGCCCGCGTCCGTTACTCCGACTGTTGCGTCCCAACCGGCAAGCGTGCCCGAACGTTTCATTGTTTTCTTGTTCGATGACATGCACCTAGGTGCAGGCGATTTATTGCGAGTCCAAAAGGTGGCGACGAAGATGCTCGGCGAGTCGCTAGCTGAATCGGACATGGCCGCAGTAGTTTCCATGTCCGGGATGAATAGTGGCCTGACGCACGATCGAGCGACACTGCAAGAAGCCGTCATGAAACTGAAAGTACACGAACTCTACCGGCACGACGAGCATGCGTGCCCGAATATCGACTATTACCAAGCGGATTTGATCCAAAACAAACACAACGTGCAGGCTCTAAAGCTGGCCGAGGACGATTATAAGTTTTGCGCGCATCTCGAGGGCCAACCGCCAAACATGGTTGAGACAGGGGTGAGGTCCTTCGCGGCGCAATCCCTGGCGAATGGTGAGCACGATGTTTGGGCAACGCTCGCCGCAGTCAGAGAGTTTGTGCGGAAAATGGGGACGCTGCCCGGACAGCGTACGCTGATTCTCATATCGCCGGGCTTTTTAACCCTCACACCAGAAGCGATGGCCGAGAAATCGCGGGTTCTGGACCTTGCGGCGCGGACAAACGTGACCATCAGCGCAATGGACGCGCGCGGGTTGTACACGACAGAGCGCGACGCCAGCGAGCGAGGCGGGTCTTCGAACCAAGACCTCATGAGTGGCCAACATTCCCAGTATCACAGCGACACAATGAATCTGGATGAGGACGTCATGGCGGAGCTCGCAGACGGAACCGGGGGAAGCTACTTTCATAACAGCAACGACCTGGAAGGGGGTTTCAAAGGCCTAACGCAGGCGCCGGAGTACGTGTACCTGCTCGAGTTTTCGCTGGAGAGGGTGAAGCCTGACGGCACTTATCATCACCTGAAGGTGAAAATAAACAATGGCGGCTTGAAGTTGCAGGCGCGTCGCGGTTACTTTGCGCCGAGGAACGACAAGAAGTAAAGTCCCCGGCGCTCGGGTTTTGCGACTTGCTGTGACAACTCCATTACCGGACTGGTGTGTGAAGTCGAGGTGCGACGCGGTGGTTTGGGGGAGCCCTTGAACAAAACTCAACTCCTGGTGGTTAGTCATTGCGGCCAATCTTGACCGCCACACGATAATGGCGATAGTTCCTGTAGCGATGCACGTTATGGAAATGGTGCCCATAAAAAGTGACAAAGACCTTTAGCGGGGCAACCACAGAGGATTGGGTAAAATTCGCCGGCAGAGAAGCCGAATACAATGGCCGCAACTCCCACGAGTATTTGAAAAATCGCTCCCCCCAAGAGTTCCTTCCTCCTTTTCTACTCCAGCTCTGGGCCACGCACTTCTTCCCGCACCCATCGATTACACACCATCATGGCTCTCTTTTGTTCCGTTGACGCAGAATTATGGAGTTTCAGTGCCTGGTTTGTCGTTTAACGGACAAGTGCTCTCGCTGGCTGGAAACGTGGTTGCGCGAAGCGAAATACGAGGCTCTGGATGTATTGTCGGCAAAGCTTACCCTGGAATTGCTTCTCACTTGGCCGTGATCCGCTAAAAACCCAGGGTAAAATGCCCAGGAGAACCGGGAGATGGTGGCCATCTTAGGGTTGCGATGAATCTTCACGGAAGAGATCCGTCGGCAGCAGTAGGGGCAGCAGCATTGCTGCTTTGATTTCACGACAAGAGGAGATGCCATGGAAGGTACAGGAAACGTAACGATTCTGTTCGTTGCAGGGTTTGGTCCGATCGTTCGCGACACGGGCGAAAGTCGCAAGCTCTACGGAGAAGTGCTCGGTATCCCGTTCAAAGAAGAAAGTGGCAGCTATCTTCATACGGAAGCGCTTAAAGGCGCAAAGACTTTTGCCCTGTGGCCTCTTTCTCAGGCGGCGCAGTCTTGTTTCGGCAAAGATACCTGGCCTGACAGCATTCCCGCCCCACAGGCGTGGCTTGAGTTTGATGTTGACAGTGTCGAAACGGCAACGGAGGAGCTTGAATCACGAGGATATCGAATGCTCATCAAGAGCAAGAAAGAACCGTGGGGCCAAACAGTTACTCGTTTCATCTCGCCAGAAGGATTGCTGGTCGGTGTCACTTTCACTCCATGCATGCGGAAAGAATAGTCCAGACCTCGCCCGACTAACCGCGACACGCTGTCCTTCACGAGGGACTTGCTGATCTCGATGGATTCTTGTGCGGGTGCTGGGCACTCTTAAAATATCAACCCGCGACGCCTTCTGCGCACCCGAAGCCCTTCTTCCTCAAGACAAAATTGGGCAAAGGTCAGTGGGGCAGGTTCTTCGGCCTGCTTCTTCCGCCTTGCCCGCAATTCTTTATTTAAGATTGAATTCCGCGTCCGGTCGTCAACGCCAATCCATCGCGCCGTCTTGGGCCGGCCTGTTTTCCCGGGCGTCCAGCCTCTTCGTTTCCAGCTCCAATTCAGCCATCGCTGGTTGGCATTCTGCCACTTCCTGGGTCTACCTCTTCGCCGCTTGGGCTCTGGCCCTTGAACGGCTCCTCGCGGAATTCCAAACTTCGCCCACAGCGGTAATTCTCCGCATCCGCTCGCGGTGAGGCTGCCCAGTTGGCTAGGAGTTTTCTGATTTAGGAGGCTCTTGAGATTCAGGGCCGCCGCATGCTCCAGGCAAAGCAGCTCGGAGCCCATCTGAACCGCAGCGTAGTTGCGACACGATAGCGTTCCTTGGCAGAGCTTTAGCGGAATTAGGTCACCCACACTAGATTCCGGCACTCGAACATGAAAGGAATCCTCATTTTCAATGGCTTCTCACCGAATCTCGCGTCGGGCGATCGCGTCACGCGGGCGCTGCGCGGGACGAACAGGAGCTGTGCCTGACCTCTCAATTCATCGGCTACGTCGTGCGTCAATTGCGAGACTACATTCGTTCTCCTTTATAGATAGCGCGTTTGCGCGAGACTTGCGACCCGTAACTCTGGGTCGCAAGATTTCCGGCTCGTCTCTGGCTTGTTGTTGCTCGCTGTTTTTTGGCGGGCGGATATGGAAGCTTGGGCGCTGAATTCCATTTTACCAGTAACGGGCATTGGGTCGACTCGGCAAAACTTCCTCTCAAAGCGTTTTCACTTCTGAGGTAGGGCAGTGTTTAGCTTGGCGTTATTTCGTACTGCCTGCACCACTTCACGGATCGCCTCGATAACCACATCGGGTCTGTCTATGATGATGAAGTGCGTGCTCTTCTCCGCAATGATTTCTTCGCTGTTTTGAGACAACGATAACAATTCCTTTTGCAGCTGCAGGTATTCAGGACTTCGCATCTCGTCAGCGGTGACATCCACAAGCGGCTTTTGGCCCAGCGGATGCGGATGGTCCTTGCCGAACGCTTCCGCGTCGGCAAAACATCGCGGATTTATCGGCTCCCCCAGCTAAAGCGACAAAACGTTCTTTCACTTCGTTCGTAACCTTGCCGCCGCCCTGAATTATTAGCCAGCCTTTTGCTGGGCCGACAGTTTGAGGGTCGCTACGCGCTTCCGCTCTCATGACAACGCCATCCGAGTGAATTGTAGTCAACAAAGCTAAGAAGAACTGAGAAATCTTTTCCATTCAGTCGTCTCTCGCCCAAACTTGATCTCCCCACTACCGTCAAGGTAGCATCCGGTGGATTCGTTCAGGGCAGCACTCGATCTCTTTACCCAATGACTTTAGAACAGGCCGTGGACAAAACACTCATATACAAAACCTCACAAGAGCTTGGGAGCGACAAGGCGCTGAATTTCGCCGGGCATTTCCTGAATTGGTCTCATTTCGGAGAGCTTCTTCGTAATCTTGAAGGTTACCGATTGTCCTTCGGCCATCCGTACTAGCGTTCCGGCACCCCCTTCCGCAACATCCCCTTTACGCCATATCCCAAAAACAATGTCTTTCGGGCAAATGCCCAGACAAAGAAGAAAATCATATTTCCTATCCGTGCGGACGTGGTTGAACTGGAAGGTTCCGTTGGCTCCCAAAGAGGCCGTCTTTATTTCGAGATGGCTTTTCAAGATTCCCATGTCGGTGAGGGCGGTGCGAATACCTCGCGTCGCTTTGATCTTTGATTCCTCCAAATATCGACGGACAAACTCCTCGCCAATCTCTCCCCTGTTCGTGTTGCCAAGGCGTCTATAACCGGCAACTGGCGACCCCTCCCAAATATCTTTAGGAGCGTGCTCGTTAATGATCTCGACTAACAGTTCAACGGGATTCACTCAGGCGGCTCCCATCGATCATTTCCTCCGTTCTGCTTCCAGAACACTAGAAAATAAGAGTGGTTCTTTCTGGCATGAACCTGACGAACCATCCGGCTAACTCCAGGGCGATTGCTGCGAACAATAACGAAAAGGTCTTCGGCAATAAATCCTGCTTCCTCATACATGTCCATGATTTCCACATGGGTGAATCGCTGACGGTTAGCACAAACTTCGTCTTGGCACTTTACGATAAAAACACCCCGTCCTTTCAAGGTTCGATACGCCTCGCGCCCTCCGTCCCTGTACAGATCGAGAACCGCTTCGTGATATTTGCTAGCAGTCTGATTGCCGCTCCCGTTGTTCCGATAATGCTTCTCAAACGGCGTGTGCGAACTGGTGTGGGCGGTGCCTCCGGGCGTGTGCATGTAGGGCGGATCAAATACAACACAGTCCAGTTCGCCATCCTTATAGGGCAGCTTGCGGCAATCAACGCCGTCCTGAATGTCGGTTGCCCTCAGTTTGTAAGTTCCGGCGGGGACATTCCTCCAGAACACTCCTTTCCCGTAGGTAATATCGGCTACAACACTGCCGGGGCGGACATAAAGTTGAAGAATATTTGGAAATACGTCGTCGTTGCCCTCAAGGGATGCGCTGAGGACAAGTTCGGTCGTCGCCCGGCCGTTGCGAACCACACGTTTCTTCTTAGGATACGACGCGCCGTTGCGGCTTGGATTAGGCGTGGGCCGAGTTCGCTTGGTCAGTATCCTTTTCATTTGCCCCTCTAAGCGACCGCCATCATATTCCATCTTTAGGACAGCTTTGTGAGTACACTGCTCGTCCGCGCCCATGAAATACCTCTTTTACAGCCTGCTTGTACGAATTGTGACTGCCATCATATAACATTCCACCCCTCATGCAGGATCGCGCTCTCAGCCCGCAAGCCCGCCAGCGCATCTCTGAGAACCTCAGAAGTTTTGTAGACATTTCGGTGGCGGGAGATCAGTCGGTATTTGCCGTCCTCGATGTAGGCGAGGGATCGGACTCCCATCATGCTTGATTGCCGGGGAGGCTGTAGTGGTCGCGGCTCACCACCATTCCTTATCAGTCAAAGCCACTCGACTCTGTCGAAATTGTGCCAGAATCCCGATCACTTCGATATGCGGCACAATTGATGCCATCGATGACCGATTGACGAGCTTCGTTCGACGTCATACGTAAAAGAAATCGTCGCTCACGGCGGGTAAGGTTTCAGAGTCGGCGATTGTGCCTGGTAAACGCAGCGTTTATCGGAAACTGGGTGTGTACTGTGCCTCAACCCTCGCGCGGGCAAGCGTTGATCTCTCGATGTCCAATAGAGAATTGAATAGTGCCCCAGTACGAGAGCTTATGGGAGGTGAATGAGGCTCTCCCTTCGGCCACGCTTTTACTTCGCCGCGTCCGAGTTTTGGCGCGAACGCCCCAGGGACATCCGATGTGTGGCGCGTGTCTTCAAACGGAGAAGCCTAGTTCCCTCCAGTCCAGTTGATGTTGGAACGAACTGCACCGTGGCAGGCCGAAAGGCTAACAGTCGCCCGGCGCAGGGGCAAAGGGTAGCGGCATCAGGGTAGCGGCATCAGTAGCCAGTTGGAACCGCCTGGTGAAATCCACAAGGCCGCAGATAGTCCTGGATCGCAATCCCTGGACAAGCTGAAATCAAACAAGGCGCAGAACTGCGTCTGAATGTGGCTTGTTTATGGAATTGCTTGCATCGGCTCGCGCAACGGGTTCTAGCCAAACTGATCCATTGCCACGAACAACTACCCCTTATATTGTTGTTCCACAAGCGACACCAGCAAAGCGGAAACGAGGCAAGTCCTTGTCACGCAGAACTGGTCAAGACGGTCATGTCGAAAAATCGGGAAGGTGGTTTGTCGTGAGATTTTGGAAGGACATCTCCGGTCAGAAGAATCGGATACACGTCCGTGTGCGTGTGTGCCCGATTTCCGGTCCCGGTTTACTTTCCAAGAGCGAACGCAAACGAAAGGCGAGGGAAATTATTCAAGCGAGCGGCGTGGACTCGGCTGAACGCTTCAATGATGTGGTGAAGCGAGACGCAGGGGTGACGTTCCGCGAGCAATCAATCATCTGGCTGCGCCAGTTGCAGAATCGCAAGCGCAGGCCAATTCGAAATAGTTATGCGGTCACGATTCAGGGAGCGCTCGATAAGTGGATTCTTCCAGCGATTGGAAGCCTGCCATTGGCGAGCGTGGACAATCTTTCTGCGAAACCGCTCATCGAAAAGATGTCATCGTCGGGCTTGAAACCACGAACTGTTAACAAATACATGGAACATGTGAAGCAAGTCGTGGAGTCGTTGAAAGGCCCGAACGGCGAACCAATCCACAACAGGAAATGGGACCCGGAAACGATGGACCTTCCAATCGTTGAGCACGCAGAGCAGAAACGTCCATCGCTCAAGGTGAACGCAATTTCGGATCTCATCAAACAGAGCAGCGGTCAGGAGCAAACGCTGTACGTCCTGCTCGCCGCGACTGGTATGAGGATTTCTGAGGCGTTAGCGTCGGAGACCGATCATTTCACGAACCACGGTCGAACCATCGTTGTCGAACAACAGGTGGAGAAGGACTCGGCCAAACTCGTGAAATATCTCAAGACCGCCGCTGCCAAACGAGAGGTGGACTTGCACCCAGACATCGCAGAGTACCTGCAACGCTACACAACCGGAAAAACTGGACTGCTGTTTCATACGGCGAACAACACGCCGCATCTCTACGGCAATCTAGAAGACCGTTGGCTCACTCCACGACTTGTCGAGATGAATTTGGATGAGGAAGGGATGGGCTGGCATTCGTTCAAGCGATTCCGCAAAACCTGGTTGCGTGGTCAGCGCTGCCTAGAGGACATCAACAATTTCTGGATGGCGCATAAGCCGCAAACCATGTCGGAAGTTTATTCGCACCTTCACGAGGAATTGCAATTGCGCCTCGATGAGGCCGAGCGAGTTGGTTACGGATTCACGCTTCCGGCTTCTCACGATGCTTCAGTTGTACCGATTGTCCCGAAAGTGCACGAAAATAGTGCAATGGAAAAAGCAGCGTAAATGATTGGGAGAGTGGGAATTAAGTTGGTGGACGTGACCGGGATCGAACCGGTGACCCCCTGCTTGCAAAGTAAACCAGGAAATACTATGTGGTTGATTCTTCTAGCCTTTACCTATGTCATGTAGTGCCGTTCAAGAGGGTGTTTGGAGCTTATTGTTCCCAAGTTGTTCCCAAGTTGTGAGGTGACCCCCTAAACTGTCACAAAAACTTTGGGCACAGTCTCCGACTTTATTTCAACGTCTTTGCATCTCCTAGCAAGGGTTGGGGTCTGGGGAAGGGGACGGCGTTTGAGTCCCCTTCCCCAGATAGCCCTGTAGAAGCCCGCTTTTCGTTCTCACCGTTCCCATCATTCACAATAAACTGCACGGTTGCGCCCCGAGAATCTGCCGAGCGTCCCCGCTCGTTTTGTTGTTCGAATTCCTCTGGAGATCGGTAGCCCAAGGCCGAGTGCAATCGCTGCCGATTGTAATATTCCTCGATGAACTCTTCGATGTTCGTGCGCAATTGCTCTAGGTTGTTGTACCGGTTTGCGTAAATTTCCTCTCGCTTCAGTGTCTTCATGAAGCTTTCGCAACTCGCATTGTCGTACGGGTTCGCGGGACGGCTCATGCTCGCAACCATGCCGTACTTGTCCAACGCCGCCACATATTCGGGGCTCGCATATTGAAGCCCTCGATCGGAATGGTGCACTAAACCGGCTTGCGGCTGTCGATCTGCGACGGCACGCTCCAGCGCAGCCACCGTGAGACGGCTACTCATCATCGTTCGATCCACAGCCCACCCTACAACTTTGCGAGAGAAACTATCGAGGATCACCGCTAGGTAGACAAACTCGCCTTTCAGGCGAACGTAGGTGATGTCTGCGACCCAGAGTTGGTTGATGCCCGTCAGCGTCATGCGGCCTGCTAAGTTCAAGTACACTTCGCACTTATGTTTTGAATTCGTGGTGACGACGAACCGTTTCGGTTGAATGGCCAGCAAATTATCGTCCCGCATCATCCGTGCCACCTTCTTGCGGTTCACCTGCACGCCTCGGCGGTGCAGTTCTGCAGTGATCCGTCGATAGCCGTAACGACGGCGATGTTCCAGAGCGATCTGTTGAATCAATGAGCGCACTTCCGTCTCTTCCTCTGCCGGTTCCCGTTGTCGCAACGACCGGTAGAAACCTCTGCGACTCACCGCTACCAACTGACACATGTGCTCGATGCTCAGCCTGCCTTGCAATGGCATCAGTTCTCCGATGTGATCGTAGATGCCTTCCCGCCAGAGCCGCTGCTGCGCTGGCGTCGCGCCTCTAGCCTTCTCGGCGAGCAGCCGCTTTAGCTGAAGGATTTCCTTTCGGTGGGCCAATGCATGAGTGCTCGGGCGCGCTGCTTCTTCGCCAGGCTCAACCGCCTCAAGCTTAGTGCGCCACTTGTAGAGACATCGCCGGGTCACCCCGAGCTCCTTGGCCAATTCATCGACGCTCACACAGGTCCTCATGCGCTCCACGGCCATGCGCTGAAACTTCCGAGAATATCGCTTTCTTCTCTCCACTCGCGTTTCCTCTCCCGGAGAGTGTGCCCATCGCGAGTGTGCCAATTCAAGGGGTCATTCCATTGTGAATTACGAAGAGTGACGCGGTTGAAAGGGCGGTCGCAACAACGGCCACGGTCAATCCAATTCGCTGATCCCTTCGAACACCCTGGTACGTTCCAAGTACTTTGAGCAAACCACGATTAACCCAAACATGAAGGCGATTTTATTGCGCACCGAGTGAAATGCCTGAAGGAAGGTTCCGGAATGACTGGTGCTCCTAGTCCAACTGGCGAACGAGTTGACGGATGACTAGCGGGGATGTCCTGCGAATCAGGCGCCAGTGCTGGAGGTCCTGGTAGATCGGTCTTGAGCGAGTCTTTGGAAGACTTCCCTAAATGCGGGTATGGTGCTTTTTAGCGCGTCGAAGTCGTGTTTCGATAGCAGGAGCACATCCATGGCCGTGCGCGCCCGAACCGTGGCGTTCCGCGTCACATCGTTAAGCAAAGCCATTTCCCCGAAATAATCGCCGGGACCGAGCGTTGCGACGTGGCCCGCGGAGCCGTTCGTTTCCCGCAGTACATCGCATTCTCCGCTCTGGATGAGGTACACGTTATCACCCAAATCGCCTTGGAAGAAAATGACCTCTCCTGCTTCAAGATGCTGCCTTGCTATACCGGCTTCGCGCACCACCCTCATCTGCACGAAATCAGGCGGGAAGAGCAGAACCAAAAGCCAATCGAGCGCAATGCGCACCTTCTGACGTAAACTCGGAAGTTTTGACAGATAGATGGCCCGCCAAAGGAGCCACGCGGGAAAGCCCGAAATACGGATTCTCAGAATCTCCGCCACAGCCGAATAGTGGCCCAACGATCCCAGCCTTCCGAGTCCTTCGAAGGCGAACGGGGCGCTCGGCCCTCCACGAATGGCAGCAGAAACGTTCTTCGCTACGGTTTTCGCTTCGCGGGTTGCATGTTGAGCGGTGGGCGGGGTACGCTGGCCGGAAATTGTCTTGATCGAAGCGCAATCACCCAGCGCCCAAACACAACCTTCGTAGCCCACAACCTCCAGGTTGACATTGACCTTCAGCCGCCCGCCTTCTTTCTCACAATCGAGTTTTTGCAGCACTAAAGGAATCGAAGACGGAACGCTCGAAACAATCGTCTTGGTTGGAATGTCGAGGCCTGACTTCAGATGTGCCCTTTCGGACGACGCGCCGACCAGGCGGTCGTTCAGTCGGATTTCGATGCCTCGTTTGGCGAGCAGTTTGTGGGCAAAAAGGGCCAGGCTCTCGGACATCTCGGGCAGAATTCGATCGCCGGCGTGAACCAATACGAAACGGCCTTTTTCGTTTCGAAGTCCTGGGAAGTTCTGTCGCACCTTGTTCACAAAGTCCGTCAATTCGGCTATAACTTCGACGCCTGAGAATCCTCCCCCTGCCACCACGAACGTCATCAACTTCCGGCGCAGATCGGAATCGGTCTCAATCTCCGCCTCTTCAAGCGTGTAAATCAGGTGATTGCGCAAACTCACCGCGTCGGCGAGGGTACGGAACGGTTTCACGTGCTCCACCATCCCTGGGGTCCCGCTGAAGTTGCTGATACCTCCCAGCGCGATCACAAGGTAGTCATATGGGAGTTCAAGCTGCCGAGGCCTAAAACCCGGACTGACGGTAACAACTTTGTTTGCGAGGTCGATTTTCTGAACCTCGCGCATCACGAGTTCAGTCCGGGGAGCTAACTGGCGGATCGGGCACACCACATCGGTTAAGCCAATCAGACCTGAGATCACTTCAGGCAGCAAAGGCTGGTAGACCGAATAATTTTCCTGGTTGATCAGACTAATCGAGGCTTCTTCGGGCCGAAGAGTCTTCTCCAACTCCCTAGCCGCATAGACCCCGGCGAATCCACCACCCAGGACGAGAATCCGCTTGTTGGTTCCCATGTTTTCTTGCAGTTGGGACATATCGAAAGCACGGCCGCTGGTCGTCCCGACTTCGGAGCCAGTTCGGTGGAGTCATGGCCTGCCCAGCCGAAAAATGGAAAGCAGCAGGGAGACGGCAGGGCCCAGTCCTGGCCAATATATGGCTATTTTTTCTTGAAGGCGCGCACGTATGCAATCACGTTATCTATATCTGCGTCGGTCAAACCCTTCACGGGCTTCATCTTGCCCTTGCCGTCGGTAATAATTTTCTTAATCTCGGCATCCGGTTTGCCCTGGACTTCGTCCGAATCCATCGGCGTTATTGTCGTGTTCAGGAGCTTGGCCATACCCTGGTTACCCTGTCCATCTTCCCCGTGACAGGTCTTGCATTTCTTGAGAAACACGTCTTTTCCCGCGGTGGCATCGCCGGCGGGTCGGGCTGAAAATGAAGCAGAGGCTGCAAGTAGCACACCCACGATCAGTGTTAGTGTCAGAAGTCCTTTTAGTACCATGTTTCCGGATTCTCCTTATTTGTATGGAAATGAACTCACTGCTCCGCTTTTCTCATCGCTCTTACATTCACAGTCTTCATGATGTCTTCCTGGGTGTGCGGCATCAGGCTGAGCATCGATAGGAAATTCTGTTTGCCGAGAATCGCCACTCGGACCGGCGTAGCGGAGCGCACCGTGGCGTTGCGAGGGGCATTGCTGATCAACGCCATTTCTCCGAAATACTCGCCTTTTGTGAGTCTGGCGACAACCTGCTCGGCTCCATCCTCCTTTCGCACCACCTCCACTTCTCCGCTGTGAATGAAATACGCACAGTCGCCTTCGTCCCCTTGTTGAAAAATCATTTGTCCGGGTCCGATATCCTCGATCTCAAACAGACTGTGGCGCTTCAAGAATCGATAAGCCGCGACGCCAAATATCGCTATTGTCGCAAGCAGCGCGAGAGCGGGCGCAAATGTCGAGAAGAGGGTAAGCGTTCCGCCCGTCGTGCTCCAGAGAAACTCCAGGGCCAGGAAAAAAATAATCAGGGCAAGCACTTGAGCGCCGATCAGCAGAGCTCGTGTAGAGGTAGAGTTAAGTCTCCACGGCTTAATGGCAGGGTCTTTCATCATGGCGCTACAGTCTGCGCGATGTTGTGCGCTGGGTTGGAGTCCGCGTGACACTGCATGCAGGTCGCCTGACCCGAGAACAATGCGTCCTTATAGTCCTCATGCGAAGCAAGCCATTTAGCCGAACCGGCGTGACATTTCAGGCAGTCGTGGTTTGGATACGGGTGGCGCATCTTAATCGGCAAATGGAAGGTCCGAGTATAGTACTTGTATACATCGGTCAGACCTTCTTTTTTCGCTTCGACGGTACCGAATATGCCGTACGAGGTATGGCAGTTATAGCACTGGTTGTCGGGGATGTAGCGGTTCTTGTAATGCAGCGCCGCCAGGCTAACGCTCTGGGGATTCTTCATATCATCAACGAATGATTTCATCGTGAGATGACACGAGGCGCAGAACTCCACGCGCTCAGCTTTTTCAAATACCAGGATCGTACCCACACCGGTTATCAACAATGGCGTTGCCACGGCACCCACGAAAAGCAAGCCCCAGGACACCGGCCCTAGAACCGCACCCTGATACTTCAGAAGACTGTAAATTGCCACTAGGATGCCGACGAAGGCCAGAGCAACCACCAGCCGTGCCGCAAGGTGCTCGACCGGGTCCTGCTGGAAGCGCTGGGCGTCTTGCTGGGCGCGCGCGACAAAGGGAAAGAGGACAAAACCGGTCAGCGCAAGGACCCGAAACCTTGGTCCCGCGGGCAACCTTCTCCTCCGCCTCTTCATTCGGGAATCCCCAGAGCAGCTGCTTGTTGCGCAGCGCTTATTCATTTGAGGCTCTTCGCATGACACTCCTTACATGTGTCTGTAAATGTGTGACAAGTAAAACAACTTCGTTCGTTGAGCATCGCGAGTTGCGCGTGACCACCTGCTTTGAATTGGGCGAGTGGCAAGTGGCTGCGCGGAGTCTCGTTATGGCAGCGACTGCAAAAATCAGTTATGTGGCAAACCGAACAGGTCGTGCGATCGAGCGCCGCGTATTTCCCGTGAACATCGTCTTTCCACCGCGCCGTGTGCGACACGGGCATCATGACTTGGTGACAGGACATACACTCCTGCTGGCCCACCGCGGAGGGGGCGACGTTCAGGTGACAAACGAAACAAGGCGCGCCGGAACTAGAGGCTTCCTCATTGTGATGAAGTCGGAAAGCTTCTGTGTGCGACGCCGGTTTAACGATGCGCGAATGAATTTCCGGCATGGGCCCGGTTTGCACATCGATGTGACACACCCCACAGTTAGACATACGGTAGCTTGAAGCGATCGTCTTCGATAGGTCATGGCAATTGACGCAGTCGGCCATTTTAGGCAGCGTCTGGTCGGAAAGAGTAGTGCTATCAGCGATTCCGTAGTGGCAGGTCGTGCAGTCCAGGTGATATGCCCCTCGATCCTTGAAATGTTCGTGGTGTGAAAATTTTATGTGATCGTACTTCCCTGAAGCCACGTAGGAGGCCAGTTCGCGGTGAACGGCAGCACCGCCTGGATTTTCGATTTCTTGCGGACGATGGCACCCTTGGCAATCCGCGGTGGTGGATTTTTCACTGAGGAGGGGTTTCATTCCTGCTTTTGAATGGCAGCTGGCACAAACCACGTGATTTCCGAAAGAGGCATCCGCTCCATTGTCTTTGAATTGATGGCAGAAGGTGCAATCAGCCCGGAATCTCGTGCGCGCGTCTACACGCGCATGCGGGTCCACGTGCTTTGCGTGGGAAAAATCGACCAGGATTGGCCGGATGTTTTTGTAGCGGGGAAATGGCAGCAAATCCTCGCTGCTGGTCGGCGGAAAGACCGAGTGGCACTGCGCGCAGACGATTGGCTTTACGTTTTTATCAAAGTCGTCTTGATGGCAAGGCGTACATTGGTCGTGCCCGGGGCGTTGACGAACCACAGAACCAGCCTTTTCCGGCACGTGGCAGGCTTCACAGTCGAGCCCGACCTGCTTCAAGTGGTAATCGTGCAAGTAAAAAGGGGCCCGCGCCTGCGAAGATTGTGTCTGCGATTGAGATTGCGAAGCCGACGCCTGATTTTTCGCAGACGGCCCTTGACCTCCCGCGGTCATGCCCATCGACACCCAGAGGCATACGCCTGCAAGATAAAGGTGGGCCAAGGATATGTGGCGCATGCCCATCTAAAATTTCCACGCCATGCCGAATCGGAATGTCTGGCTGTTTTGAATGCTGGGCCGAAATATGGGGTAATCCGTGTCCAGATCGTAGTCCAGAAAGAGCCGGGTGCGGGTGTCGAGGTTGAATGACGCATTCCCCAGAACGCCCTTATCGCGGGCATCGGTGATGATCGTGAAGAGATCGCGGAAATTTAGTTGCCGGTAGAATCCACCGGCTTTCAATTTCAAACGGCCGCCCATAAAGACTCGACCGATTTCCAGGCTGATGTCCTGAACCTGGGTCTCCCCTGTGGTGCTCAAATCGTCGAACTGAGTCGGGGTGACGATGCTCGTCCGGTCGTTCGAATTTCTTATGTGATAATCCAAGAACACATCGGTTTTCTTCCACGGCAAGAATTGCGCGTGCACACGGTAGTCCTGAAAAGTGGTGTCAAAGGGGCCCGCATCCTGCCTGTCGTTCAGTTGCCGCACCCAAACGCTTCCGCCCACGCGTAGCCTCGAAGTGATCGCCCGCGAAGCTTCGACCACAAACTGCGTGTAGGGATTCAGTGCCCCCAGGTTCAGACGCAAGAGCGGATTATGTGGATCAAGGTCTCTGGCGTCGTACGTATAGTCGTAAAAATAGTCCTTGTCCGTAATCTTCTGCGCGAAGCTCAGCCGCAGCGAAGTCTTGCCATTGCCCGAACTCCAAAACGCATCGGCGGTGAAATCAGTTGGATAGCTCCCAACCATCCGGAAGCCGGCGTTGAACAGCCAGGTGTTCCGGAATACCCGGCGATATCGAACGAGGTTGGTCCCTCTGATGTAATAAAAGGTCTGGTATTCCACACTGGAGTTTTCGCCGAGCCTATAAAGGAAATTTCCTCCTCCCATAGCGCGCTGGTCGGGATCCGAGAAATAAGTGAATCGTCTTCCCGCGTAAAGCGTCCAGGAATACCGCGAACGATCCACCGTGAACGAAGCGCCGTCCATCTCCGCAAGTTCCGCGCCGTAAACGTATTGACGGCCCAACCGCAAACTCGTTCCTGCAAACAGGCCGTCCGTCGGCCGCCCGTTGATATCGATATAGCTAGCTGTTAGCTCCAGTCGCCGATTCGAACCAAACGTATCGATAATGCTTAGTTGCGGGGACGCGTCGGTCGTATGCGTCAGATCTTGCGCGTAAGCAAATGAAAAATTCGTATTGACCCGGTCCGAGAGCCATCCGCGCGTGCCCCAGTTCAGGGAGCTATACATCACATTGGTACTGGGCTGAAAGGCATTTGAATACGGAATTCCCGCTGGATTGAAGATTGGGCTGGATGGGGCGTCGATCACGCCTGTCAATGTCGGAACTCCGGTGAAATAGGTCTGCGTCCGGAGGTACTCCGTGCGGGTGTCCATGAAAAAATGGTTCAGAAAGTCACCTGCCGGGCCGGCTTCGTAAGACTTTTGCGGAAGGCTCAGGGTGGGGCTCGGCGCGTTTTGGGGAATCGTGTCTTGCAGCACGCTATCCCAAGCCGCGCCGATGTTTTCGCTCGGTTTGCTTTCTTCCGAAGGTTCGGCCGGCTTGGAGACTGGCCGGGCGTTCGCTTCGGTCAAGAGGAACACCGCCGCAACGGCGCTGGCACACCGTCGCAGCAGGGCTGGAAAACAAATGGACACTGTATCCCCTCACGACTGCTCGGCTGACGCGAAAAACTATCTCCGACGCGCCAACGTTTGGATTTGGTTTCTTGCTAACGCGATCCGCCAAGGGTAGACGTCACTATGCCACTGCGTTGCCAGTAAATACGACTGCAGTTCATTCACGGCTAGACTGTTTTGTCCCAACGCTCTGTAAACCTGAGCTAACTCCCAATGCACTTTCGAATTGTTCGCTTGGTCGCCCGTGAGCGCGGTGCTTTGCGGCGTCACCGGTGAAAGTGCCAGCTCCGCCTGATACGCACTAACCGCGTTCGCATACGCCTGCTGTTGTGTCGGCTGGTCGGTCGCCTGCTGCGCCTCAATCACGTAAGTCTCCGCGATTAGTGTGTTCGCTCCCAATCTCTGTGGATCGATTTGCAGCACTTCTTGGTACAGCTGGATGGTTTTGCTGGGATTGCTTTGGCGCAACAAATAGCCAAGTCGCAACCGCACCGTGAACATGCAGGGCGCGGGGGTCAGTTGGGTCGGAACATTGCCATTCACCAAAGTGGCTGAAGTGACCAGCTGGCAGGTCTGCGCTTGCAGACTGTTCATCGCAAGGGATGTTTGATAGTCGGTGATCGCATCCGGAATGTCGCCCTGGTCATCCTGATAGTGCATCCCGCGCTGGAGGTACTCCCAGGCATTCTGCGGCTGCGTGATACCGAGCAAATTCCAGTCGATCTTGCCTTCGAAATAGAATGGATTGGGTTTTGGATAGTTCGGATTGGTGCTCTGAAAATATCCTGGCGCGTAGGGGACAGTCTGGGCGAAAACAGCTACCAGCAGCACCGCAAAGGCCACCACCATCACCAGCATCAAAATCGGATATCGATAACGGATTTTCATGGCGTCAAGCTCACAGTAGCGTCATCAGAAGCGATATTTTGAATATTCTTCAGGAACGTATCGATGCGCCGTTCATTCACCAGATTCAGGTCATGTCCCGCGGGCCCGCTCGCGCCCGTAACTCCGGCCAGGAACCTCAGAAAGAGCGGCGGAAAATGCTCGAAGTTGATTTGCGCGTGGACGTGCAAAGGTCCCTGAATCGTCACGCCCATTGCTTGTAGCTCCTGCTGTGTGGGGAGTTGAATCTCATAGTTATAAGTTCGCGGGTGCAATGGCTGCAAGGAACGAAAGTTGTCCACGGTGTTCGCCAGAGCAGCCTGGAAAGTTTCTTCGAAGTGCACTCCTTTTGCCGTGACTGGCGCTCCCGTCGTCGGGTCGATACGCCCGATCGCTTGTCCGGGAAGGAACACATGCGTCAGTTCGTTGCGGAAAAGGACGAGTCCTTCCGGCGCTCCCACGAACAGACGTGCGTCAGGCCCGTCATCCGGGCCTGCTTCAAACAACAGATTGTTCCCGCCATTGTTCCCGGTGCCACTCGTGTACGTAGACTTATTTTTGCCGGGGTCGACAACGGCGTGGAGATGTTCCAGGTCTTCGTCGTCCAGATTGCCGTCCGGTGCCGTCTCGCCGGTGTTCGGATGCGGTTTATCAACCACATATCCGGATTGGTAAAGCAGGAAGCCGTTGTTGTCCGTCACTGCTAATTGCACGTATACAGTGCGCTCCTGCGAAAACCCAGCTGGCAGGCGGTGTCCGGTTAGCGAGACAGCCTCCAATCGCACGGTAAACGTCTGCCCAAGTTGCGCCGTCGGATCAGTCTTGCTCAGGTTGATCCGCGCGGCCGCTTTCATCAAGTCCTCGCGCCGCGTCGCCAGCCCGTTCGGAACGCCATGTGTATCTGCTCCGGTCATATAAGGATCGGGGTATCCGCTACCCAAGCGGGCGCTCAATTCCGTCGGACTCATAATAGGAACATCAACGCCCGTGAAGTAGTGTTCCACCACTTTTCGCTGCTGAAGTGGAGCGTTCTGGTCCGTCGAAACTCCGGGAACCGCCGCATAGTCGGTGGCAAACATGCCGGGAGTCGGGCTTGTCACCGTCATATCTCCCACTTGATAAGTTGAAGTTCCCGCGTACGGAAAGAGAGACATATGACAGTCCTGGCAGCGTACTATCTTGCCGAACGGATTGTTTGTGCTGTTATACGGACCGATCTGCCACTCGGTGCTCAAATTTTCGAGTCGGAAGTAGCTCACATTCTGCCCACCTGGGTTCATGTTGTGCTCTTCCGCCGTCAAGTTCCGGTTGGGCACTCGCACGTCATGGCACGCGTTGCAGAAAGCGCCTGCGCGCAGGAACGCGATACGGTTCGGGTCATTGCTGGCAACGTGAAAATTGTTCTTGACGGCCACCGGAAACAGAAAGGGCCCAACTTTCAACTCCGTCTGACTCAGCAACAGGCTTGTATTACCAAAGCCATCCATTTGAAAGCTGCGGCTCAGGTCCGGCCCGGTCACATCGTGGCAAAAATCGCAGGTAATTCCCGCCGCGCCCAGTGACGGCTGAGCGCCTGTCGGAGGGTCGCCCCCCGGTGCGGGCGGCAATATCTGATTTCCGTTAGCATCCACGAGCACGTAGTCCCGCAGCGGGCGGAACAATCCCGGTTGAAAGCACGCCTGCCCCGCAGGAGGAGCTGGATTGCACGTACCCAGGCCAGTGATCTGCGGGATCTCTCGCAGGGTCGGATCCTCGCCCAGCACTTCGACGTTCGCGTTATGGCAAGTGAAGCAAAACCCCGCTTGTACCTGCCGCGTCTCCGTCAGCGGCGACGAAGTGAACATGTTGGTATTCAGCGGCGTTCCGTCAGGCAGCACGACGGTGCTGTCCTTATACACGGGCCTCAGCAAACCACCATTAACAAGATTTCCCGCGGACTCGAGTCCGTTGAATAAAGGACTCACGTTGCGGTATCCGGATTTCACCGCACTGTGAAGCTCATCAAATTGACGCTGATGACAAGGCAAGCAATTCTCAGGCCGCTGGAACGCTTGAGCGTTGAAGGTGACTTGGGGCGGATTCACAGAGGGCGGATTCGCAACACTCTCCACTTGCGTGCCGCAGCCTAGGCCGAGCAGGCAGAGCGCCGAAGTCCAGAACATCGCAGTGAATACCCGGAGAGGCATCTGTTTCACCCTTCGGGGGAAATATGGGCGCGAGTCTATATCACGAGCTCAAATTCTTGCAATCGAAATGAATCGACATCGCCAACAGGCCGGGCCAAAAGGCGAAAGCGGCGGCGGCCTAAGGACCCACCTCGCTGGGTTCAATCTCTCAACCGCTTTCAGTCCGCACCCAA
>CAVSNW010000002.1:0-764104 GCA_963729595.1 uncultured Acidobacteriota bacterium | reverse complement strand
GGGGTTTTCGGAAACCGGTATCGTCTAGTTATGGGCACCTACGACGGTCAGGGTGCGTAGCAGCTCTCTTAAAAGATGCAACGGCATCTTCCGCCTTGTCGAATATCTCAATGATTGTCCCGATCTTCGTAACCTGAAGTACCTCGTTTGCATGACTACTTAGGCTGGCAAGCTTGATGTCGCCGCCGAGTCTCCGAGCCGAGACGTACAGGCCCACCAAAGTACCCACACCGCCGCTATCAATGTGAATGACATCCTCAAGATCGAGCACGATTTGGCGGGATTTTTTCAACAACTGCTTCACAAAAATGCGCAGAGATGCCGGGTCTTCACCAAACAAAATGGCACCGCTGAGATAGATGACGATGGCTCCATCCATTTTGCTGATAGTGGTGTGAAGGGCCATGAGAGTCTCCCGCCAAGCGTTGCGCGGTCAGTAGTATGTGTCGGCCTACTCCAGGATGCGTGTGAGGTTCGTCAAACGGGCGAGTATCGCTTTCGACAGCAAGCCTCGGATCCAAACGTGCGTCGTCAGCGGCGGCTACATGGGGCTAGTTGGAGGTTAATCTTCCTCGGTTTTCTGACCCCGCCAGGTCTACCCGCTATCGAGTGTTGACAAAACCTCTGGAAAGGTCTAGGTTTCCGTCATTCACCATTCCGTTTGTCCCCATCAGAATTCTCCGGAGTTATCTCGCGGAGATCAGACCAATGACCGAAAGGAGGGCTCATGAAAGGAACTCGTATTCGATCCCCATTCTCGCGTGACGTTTCCAGACGCAGTTTGCTTACCGGAGTTGGATTCGCCGGGGGCGGGCTGGTTCTAGGTTCGGCTTTTCCTCCAGCAGCATTCGCGGACGAAGACACACGCGAGGAATCGTGCGACTCAAAGGAACTTTGTTCAGCTCCAGATCCGATTCCCCATGTTAACGAAGCCGTCTTAGCGGGATTCGGGGTCAAGGCTCACTTTTTCTTCGCTGGTCCCGTGGATGGCACGGTCATCGCCACCGATCCGACAGGAGCTCATCCGGGAGGTCGCGACCCTTCAATGATTTACGATTTCAAGGGGTTGATCGGCGAGGCGGATTTGAATTTTGCCGGTACCGGCACGGATCTAAACACCGGCATGAAGCAGAAGTACGATTTCCACACCGATAGCCGGTTCATGTCAGGAGTGTTCCTGGGTAACGACGGAGTGAAGCACAAAGGCAACTTCGCCTTTCTTTGAATCGACAGTTTGGGCTCGGCGAGCCCACACTCATACGACCTCGGGATCTCACGCACGACTCTGTTTTGGACGGCCCCGATTACTCCCGCCAGCGTTGACGTGGAATTTAAGGAAGGAGAAGCTGTGCTTGAAATCCGAAACTATTGTGTGCTCGACGCCTTTACGATTGCGAACAGTTTGGATGCGGCGCACCCAATGGGTCACCCGGTCGCTGCTGTTATAAACTGCCTCAAAATGCGCTGGAGTGGCATCAAGGAAATGACCTCCTTCACATCCACCGATCCGCTGGACCACTTCGCCGGCGATTTTATTGAGAACTCAGCGACCATGGAATTGGACGTCACTACACTGCCCAGCACAGGGCATGGGTTCCACTTTGTTTCTGACCCACCTTCTACAACGGTCACCAATTTCGCGCAAATTGGAAAAGAGCGAAACGGAAAATTCGTGTAGACCGTTTTTCGGACGGCACGTTCAGAACGGATCTGGTGATAGCTCTTTTCATCCGTCGATCGTGACGCATAAACGCTCACGTTTATGTATGATGCCTATCTACGATGCGTGGGCCGCCGAAAGGCGCGCTCTCGGCACGCAGCCCGGCCGCAGGCTGGGTAGGCCCACCAAATCAGCTTTGCGGCTTAGTTACGCTGCGGTTGGTCTCGTTCCCGGAGACACGGTCAGCGTCCGGTGTAGGGAGTAAAAGTGTCTTTCATTCGCCGGGGCCCTCGTTTGACCGAAGGTGAAATCGCACCGCGGCGCGTTGACCAGCTCCTCTACCGAATGCGAGGCTTGCGCACGATCGGCAATGTGCTGCACGTCGGCACACACCCCGACGACGAAGACGCAGGACTCATGGCGTACATGGCTCATAAGTACGGAGCCCGCATCGTGTATTGGTCGGCGACTCGGGGAGAAGGGGGGCAGAACCGGCTTGGGCAGTACGCGGGAGAGGCCCTCGGAATATATCGAACCTGGGAGAGCCTCGCCGCACGGGCCATCGATGGGGGAGAGTCGTTTTACGGTCCGTTTTTCGATTTTGGCTTCAGCAAGAATGGCGCAGAGGCGACCGCGAAATGGGGTCGGCAGAAACTGGTGCGGGAGATCGTGCGAGCTATCCGCCTGGTCCACCCGCAAGTCCTGATCGCCCGATATACCGGTGAGCCTTCGGACGGGCACGGCCAGCATCAAGCGATTGGCTCCGCGACCTTGGAGGCTTTCGATGCTGCCGCTGATGCAACACTTTTCCCCGAACTAGGTCTGCCCCCTTGGGAAACGCCAAAGCTGTACCAATCCACCGGAGGCGACTGGCAGCCGGGGGAAGACATCGCGCTCGGAAAGCTGCGACCGGAGCTCCCACCCGACGAGTTTTTGCGTATTAATACGGGTGAGTTGGATCCGATCGTTGGGCTTACGTATCAACAGCAGGCCTGGATTGCTTTCAATTGCCATCAGACGCAGGCCGTGGGTTTCCTTCCCAATCGTGGTAGTTTTTATTACTACTACAAGCTAAAGAAAAGCCGCATCGTCACGAATCCCCCTGAGAAATCCTTCTATGATGGACTTGACCCCACGCTGCTCGGACTGCTGAATTATCCAGGCGTATGTTCTCCAGATTTAGGGAAGACTCTCGAAGCCGTCCGCGCCAGCGTCGATGCGGCCCTGGCCCTTCTCCACCCTGACGATCCCTCAGCCGCGTCGGGCCCGCTTCTAGAAGGTCTTGATTTGCTCCGCAAATTACGAGCGCAAATCGATTCGGGAATGGGCGCTACGCGGGATTTGCGGGCCTTGGCCCAGCAAGTCGAGCACAAAATCGCCAGCTTCGAAGAAGTGATTGTCGGTTGCCTCGGGCTAGACGTCGAGTGCATCGCCGACAGGGCACACGTTGCGGCCGGTGAGTCTGTCGGTATTGTCACAAGGTTATGGAATTCGCGCGGGGTGCGCATCGACGCAAGTCACTTCAAAATGATCCTGCCGGCGGGATGGACCGTTGAAAATGCCACGCGCCAAGATTGCCCGTTGGGTTTCGATGTAGCAGGCTTGGAAAACCGAGTGGACTATCAAATTAAAGTCGCTGCCGATGCGCCGCCCACAACACCTTACTGGCTGGTAGAACCCCGCGCCCCATATCACTACACGACTTCTCGTGAAAACTTTGCCTGTGAGGCGTTCGGGCCCGCCGGTGCGGCTTTTGAATGCGAACTGGTGCTTGACGGCAACAAGCTGTCATTGCGACGTCCTGCCCTCCAACGCGAGCCATTCGCCGGAGGATATCGGGAGCTGCATCTTTCCGTGCTTCCGACGGTTTCGGTCAACCCACAAATCTCTAGTTTCTTCCTCGCCGTTCGTCGAGATCATTACGATCTGGATCTCTCCGTGGCGCTACATCGACATGTGAGTCATCCTGCCCAGGCGTCGCAGCTTTGGATAAAACATCCTGAAGGTTGGAGCGTTCGTCCACCGTCGCTGGATTTGTCCGCTGGTTCTCAGGGCGAGACCTCAACCGCACGCTTCCGCCTGACCATCCCAGGGGGAACGCTCGCTGGCCGCTACCAGATTGAATACCGGCTAGGCTCGGGCGATGGACGGTCGGCTGTGACTCTCGACCCCATCTGGATGGGCGCTCCCGGATTATCCCGGCCGCCGGATGCATCTACCTGCGTTCGTGAAACATTCCTCGCGAGAGATGCGCATGTCGATGTCCACATAATCTCCGCGAAATTCGCCACGGGCTGCCAATACGGGTATGTCCGGGGCGCCGCGGAAAGTCTCCTCGATGCTTTGACCAACTTCGGCCTGAACATTCACATAATGAGCGACGAAGAGATAGGCTCAATGGACTTGTCAGATTTTGATGCCATCGTCATCGGTCCGAATGCCTATTTGATCCGAGACGAGCTGCGAAAAAATGCAGGCCGGTTTCTTGACTATGTCGCAAAAGGCGGCACGCTGATCGTGCAGTATCAGGCCTACGGGTATGAACTTCACGGCTTCACGCCTCATCCCTTCGACTATAGCCATCCGCATGATCGAGTCACTTATCCCGACGCGCCTGTCTCCATCCTCGAGCCGCAGCATCCTCTGATGACCCATCCAAACAAGATTACCGAGGAAGATTTCGCAGACTGGACTCACGACCGTGGACTCTATTTCTTTGGGAAATTCGACAACCGGTACACTGCGATCCTCGGATGCAGTGATCCCGGTGAAGACCTCAAGCGCGGGGGTTTGCTAGCCAGCAGCTACGGCCGCGGAGCTTTCGTCTACGTCGGCTATTCTCTGTTCCGTCAAATTCCTGCTGCTGTCCCCGGAGCTTTCCGGCTATTGGCCAATCTCCTGGCTCTACCCGAGGCGCTCCTCCTGGAGCGGGTGGAACGGCTACGGGAGCTTTCCTTTTTTTCAAGCCTTAGCGACGAGCAACTCATGGCCGTCGCGAAGATTGTCTCAGAGCGTTTTGAAAGCGCCGGAGCTTACCTTTGCCGGCAGGGCGATGCGGGGCAGGAATTGTTTATTGTCACTAAAGGCGAAGCGGAGTTCGTCAAGCACACTGCGAACGGTACCGTGTCACGGAGGGCTGGTGAAGGGCACGTCATCGGCGAGTTCGCCATTCTGGCCGACATTCCGCGCACGGCGGACCTGCGCGCGCTGACCGATGTCCGTCTCCTGGTCATCTCAGGCCTCCACTTCCGCTCACTAATCCGCCAATACGTAGAAATTGCGGAAATCGTGATCCGACAGTTAGTGACAAAGCTTACAGTCGAGTGAACTCGCAGCCGCAATTTTTTTGATCCAGAACAAATCCACAGAACTCAACCACGAAACCCGCAAAAGATTCGCTGAGGGTGCTTTTGAATCTCGCCCAAGCCCTCCATACCAGACGATCAGCCAAGCAAACTTGCACCTTGCACCGCCTCCGACCCGAAGACCTGAGACACCCCCAAAACGGGGCATCCAACCGCCGCTTGTAGGGGCGGACCTTGGTCCCGCCCCGGCCCCGTGTTTTGGCTTTCCCTGTTTTACAAGGACCTCTTGACGCTAAAAAAGGCCAAGTGCAAACTCTTGGCAAACATCGCGAGGCAAAACAACCCCAATGAATCCCCCAAACAAATTCCTCTCGCTGACCGCGAAAAAGCCCGCCAGCGATCGATCCGAATTCTGGCGGGAAGTTGCAAACCGCATCGGCCCCAGCGAACCCGGAACCAGTAAGCCGAGCGGAGCACCGCATAGCTCCGTGATGGAAGTCGGCCTCTCCCCAATCACGCCGTTGAATGACGCTCCGCCCAGGACACTGAACAATAGTGCGATTGTCCGCAGCAGCCCGCTTCCGCCCTCGGTCCGCGCGATGTTCGAACAGCGGGAGTTTGGACGGCAATACGACGCTGCGCAAGCCAATCTCGATGCAATCGCCTTAGACTTACCGGGCTTGGAATGTCCCCAGGACGACGTTCAGTTTCTTGCAAGCGATCATTCCTTCGACGATTTGAGCCTTTCGGTTGACTGCCTGCTACAGCATCGCAAGAGGCTTCTTGCTCCTTCGCTCGATCTCCGCCGTCCACGAAAAAACGTGCTTGTTCTTGGCGCCGGCCCGGGCGGCCTGATGACCGGCATTCTGCTGAGCCTGCGCGATCACCGTGTAATTGTATGCGAAGAGAGGGAAGCGTATGCACGGAACCGCTACATTGGCGTATACAAGGAAGTCACTCATCTCATGGCGGCCCTTGGAATGCCAGAAAGCATGACCTATGACTTTTCTCAATATCGCGGGAAGCGTGGAATCATGCTCGCCGACATTCAAACATTTCTGCACGGCGTCGCGCTCAAGCTGGGAGTGATCATTTACACTGGCGCAGTGCCGCGGGCTTTGAGCCTGCCGGCGCTAAGAATCGGTGAAGTCGAACTGCAGCGCGCGACGCGCGGCGCTTCCAGCGCACCTACGCAATCCTCGGTGGGCATTGTCCGTTGGCAGCACGATACCGTTTCAAGAGTGAGATCGGGCGTAGCGATCCGTTTCGATACCATCGTGGAAGCAACGGGCGGCAGATCGGGATTGCGTGAAATTCTCGTCGGCAAGGAGAACATCGTTTCCATTCGGAGCATCGGCAAGGCGGCCGCGGCGCGGGATCCCTCGCTGAAATCTTTCTTCGACGATCCCGAGGATCATTGCGCGGAGTATGTCGAGTCCGGCTACGGCTGCCCGCCAGGCCTCCGGGAACTTTTCGCCAAGGCGCTGCTTTCCGATAGGGAAGGGGAGATACCTGATGAGCTCCCTTGTTTCGTCTCCAATATAGACGCTTCCATTTTTATCAAACCGATGCAAGCGACGCCCCACTCGCTGGGACTCGCCTCTCGCATCGGAGACCGCAATCTTGAAATCCCCCACGATTGGGTAGTTCTTGAGTGCCGGCTGGCTGATCAAAACCTCTCCCGCTATCACATCGAAGGGCCTCTTCCCCAGACCTTCGAGTTTGGCGGAAAACAACTCCTCACGCGCGAGGCGCTCGATAAGCTCAATCCGGTAACTCTACTGTTCCGAATTCTCTACGCCATGGGTGTCCCCTTTGATGCTGTCGACCGCCGGCGCCTTGTCGAATTTCACGACTCCGAAAATTCTTACGGCGACACCAGCGATATTGTCTCCACCTGGATTGGTGGCTTTCGCGGCTTGCGTCTCGGCGGAGAGAAACCCATTTGGTGCGGAAAAGTCCCAGGATCGGGAACCGTGGAATACGCGATCGTCGGCGAGGCGCTGCAAAATGCGTGGTATCGGTTTGGTGTCGGTGTCGATGACACTTTTGCCGCGGCGGTGCGCTTTGCCGAAGGGGTCGACCTCTCGCCGGATCCGCGGCTCGCCGAGGCCGCTCGCTTCGAAAAGGTAATGATCTCTCGGAGCGTCCAAGTTCTCTATCATCTTTTCGAGGTGGCCCGAAACACAAGTCAAGGGGTCGTTGGACCCGTCCTTACCGAATATCATATGGACGCGCAGCATAGCTTCGACCTCGCCGATGCTCGGCTGCGCCACATCGCCCGGCGCGGCGCCGAAATACTCGCCTCCGAGAACGACATCCGCTCAACCCACTCCGATTCGCTTCTCGAAGCCGCGCTTGAGCATGAGCTCGAATCCTGCTTCTTCACCTTCCTCACGCTGCTCGAGTCCTTTGCCTATCCACCGGAATTGCTAGCGCGCACCAGGCAGATGATGAAAATCGGTTGCGCCGATCGGCGATCGAGTGCCTTCGCCGCGCTCGAAGGCGCGCTCTCACCCCAACATCGCGAATTACTCTCGTCCGTTTTACAGGCGGCCAAATCGGAATCCCCGAATGAGGCGGATGACGCTCGCCGCCGCGAGGAAAGGCTGGTTGAACTCGGCCTCGGCCGCTATGCATGGGTAAGTCCCTGGATTCGCGCCTGCGCTCTTCGCTCTCTCGACCCTTCGTCCGCAGCCGCGATTAGTGTTTTGAAGCGCGCCGCTAAGGATCCGAATCCCCTCCTGGCAGAGACAGCGGGCGCAGCTCTCCGCGCCGCGAACGAAGGCCAACCCGCCGCGTCGATGTCTGAGCGGTATCGCACGATCGACAAGGTAGTGGTTCTCCAAGATGTCAGCCTCTTCAGAGCCATCCCCCATGAGATTCTCGCCGGCATTGCAACGTTGCTTACCGAGCGATGGACGGAACCCGGCGAGCGCATTTTCGAAAAAGGGGAACTCGGCGATTGTCTCTACGTCATCGAATCCGGCCAAGTCCGCGTGCAGGACGGCGATCGCATACTGGGCCACCTAGGCCAGCATGAGTTTTTTGGAGAGCTTTCACTGCTCGACGCCGAGCCGCGATCTGCAAGCGTTTTTGCCGCAGAACGATCGCACTTATTTCGCCTGGCCCAATCTGACTTCTACTCCCTAATCAGCGAACGCCCCGATATCACGCAAGCTATCAATCGCGCTCTCTGCCAAATGGTCCGCAAAGCCAACGCCGCGTAGCAAACTCCGCATAGTAAGATTACGGCGCAGCTTTCGGAGTGGGTCAAATAAAACAGGCACCGCCGAATCCTTGCCCTTGTGCTTCGCCAAAATTCTATGGGCACTGAAAATAGCGGGATTCCCTGCCACGACGGCTGTCCAATCCAGGTTACCCTTCACCCTCGAGCGCCAAGAATCTGTCCCGGGGAACCCCGAGCGGTACACCTGTATATATAAGGATGGAGGAACCCGGACGTTTTCACGACGCTACGTCGGTTCGGATTAGGTAGCCCGGTCGTAGCGGTGGTGCAGCCCTCCCAGTCGCGGATGAGAAAGGACGCGACCTGCGTTTATGGTGCGAGGTCTGCCGTTTGGCGTTCCCTTCGCGAGTCCGAGATGTGAGGGTGAATCCTGTCCGCACTTCTTTCGAGAGTCCTTGGCAGAATGGAGTCGCAGAGCGTTGGGTAGGGCCGGTGATTACGAAGAAAGGCAAGCCTGCGCGGGGCCGGCTCCGGATCTCGAGGTGCCCGTTTCATCCAACGAGAGATCGTTCGCTCAGAGACATCAAAGCCGAGCATGAGCCAAGTATGGACTGGAGGTCCTGTCAGCGGTTCGATCCTTGTGTGCGGTCCTCGTGGTGGTAGCGAATCTGGGCGTTCCAAAATAGCAACTACTCAATGGGGCCGTGACGCGTAGGGCGTCACCGTTTAGGTCGGCGGCGAAGTTCATTCCGCACTACCCCAGGCTAAGCATTCAAGCCGTTGACTGGGCCTTCTCTTTCAAACGGATAACCCGGAACACCACGAGTTCGTCCTTGTGCTTAGTGACAACAATAGTCTGCTCCGTCTCCACGAACTGCCACACATGCTCGTGCACTTCGGGACTAATCAGAACTTCACCACCGCCGGCGGCAGCGCAGTAACGCTGGGTCTGGTTCACCGCGTCACCGATCACGGTGAACTCCATGCGCTCCGCCGTGCCGACGAATCCATGCACGACTTCACCGCAATGAATTCCGATACCAAAATCGCGGCAAGGGACACCGCGAAGCTGACGCGCTTCATTCAGCTTCTTTACCGCCGTTTGCATTTCAACCGCGGCGCGCAGCGCATTTTCGTGGTGCTTTGGATCAGGTTCTGGGCTTCCGAAGATGGCCAGGATTGCGTCGCCCATGAATTTATCTACCGTTCCATTGTGGGCAAATATTACAGGCACCAAAACGCCCAGGTACTCGTTCAGCATTTCTACAACATCATCGGGATCCATCTCGCGGGCGAGCTGCGAGAAAGACCGGATATCCGAGGTAAGAATCGTAACCTCGCTGCGGCGGCCGCCAAGCCGCAAGCGTCCGCGATGGGACAATAATTGGTCCGCCACTTTTGGGGAAAACTGACGCAGCAGATTAGCCTTCACGACAGATTCTCGCCGCAGTCTTTCTTGTAACCGATGCGTCGCTACCGCCATGGCTGCATATTGCCCCACGACTACCATCAGCCTCACATCCTCGTCCGTAAAGGTTGCTCCGGTGCTTCGCGCTCCCGCACAAATCGCGCCGAGCGCCTCGCCCTGCCAGAGCAGAGGGGCATACATTCCGGTTTCCATACCGCTTTGCGCAATGCTTCCGGTGATCTCTACCTCCGTGTTTCTCTTCCAAACGAACGCTTTGCGGTCTGTCATGGCACGCCGGAGGAGGGTTTCGCTCAGGTATGTCGCCTGAACATAATGATAGGCTTTGAGCAATAGGGCATCGGTGCTGGGTTCACGGAGCACGAGCGCCCAGCTCTCACCAGTAGGAATGACCTCGACAAGCTGGTTCACAATTGCGGGCAGCAGTGATTCCAGCGTCGTCTTGGTTGCGAACTGAAACGGGAGATCGCAGACCATTTTGAGCCGGCGTGCGGCAGAGTCTTCCGTGCAGTCGAGCGGTATCGGATCGACAGCCGTTGCGTCCACATCTTTCGCGATGGCCACGCCAGCGTCAGCGTGGTGCTTCTCGGGCAGAAGAATAGTACCCTGCTCCAGGTAGTTCGTCCCGCCCACATCGTGCCTCTCACCAAACTCCACTCGGAGGGCGGTCTGGCCCACGACGGCGGAGTCCTCAGGCCGAAGCTGTTGCTTGCCTCGTCCTTTGATTTCCACCCCATTCAACAGCGTGCCGCGCGAACTGTTTAGGTCTTCTATCCAGCAGAGGCCATCTTCCTCCCAGATTCGCCCGTGCAGCCTTGAAACTCTTTGGTCAGGTGAGAGGTCGAGAACGATTGGCCACTTCTCTTCGGCTCGGCCAAAGACCACTTCGGTCTCGGGAGTCTCCCAAACTTTTTTCGTGTCGCTATATAAACAGGTAATACGCATTGCCGACCAAGCGATAGTGAGTCACAGCCACAGGCATACGAATGGTTAGAAGTTGTACGAAGCCCCAACGAGAGGCACGGTCGTCGAGCGAAGTCCGTTGTCGTCCAATTTTACTAGCACGTTGCCCGAGATGACCAGGTTGCGCAACAACCGATACTTGAGCCCAAACGACGCGTTGAGGATGTTGTAGTCCACACCAGTGCGAACGCCGAGATTGGGATGTGTAGTTCCGGCCGTCAATGTGGTGCAACTAATGTCACTGCAACGACCTAGATCGGTATAGGGACTTGAGAAAAGTTGTGGGACGCCAAACAAACGTTGGCCGTAGAAATCAAATGCGCCCGTAAGTCGCTTAACGATGCCAACGTCGGCCCCAACCGTATATACAAAGCGGTCCGGAAGCGACCCTTTGCTATTGGTGGGCGTACCAACGAAGTTGCCGGCCAGCAAGGACTTTCCGTTCTTTTCATATCCGATCTCGGCATGTGGCGAAACCCGGGCTTTATAGGAAATCACCCCGAAGGGCTTAACTCCAACGGCGCCGGAGCCTAGAAAGTTTTTCTCGTCGCCCGTGGGCAGACGTACATCCACTCCTGCCGCAAACCCAATCCGCTCGCCCTGGTACAACTCATACTTACCACGCAGAAGCACATCCCCGATTCCCGTAGCGCTTCCGGAACTTGAAAACGCACCGTTCAAACACGGGGCCGCGCCAGCACAGCTCGGAACGATGGCGCCATTGAACTGGTGAAAATCGCCGCCAGGGAAAAAGGGAGACGGCGGTGCGACGGTATTGGGTATAATCGTAGCATTCGAGGTTATTTTCATATTTATATTCAAGAACGGTACTTCCACCGAAACATCGAGGTGCCGCGTGAGACCGTACGTCGCGTATAAAGCGTACTGGTGTACTGTCAAGTCGATATTGTTCGTCGTCTGAACAAAGTCACGGACGAAACACGGGTTTCCGGCATACGAAGTGCCCGCGAGACCCGTCTGGTTGGGGCAAGAGGTTATGAACGGGCTGGGAAAAGGCGGAGGAAAGTGCTGGTGTTGGAGGACAGCGGGCAGTTTGGCTGTATCCTGCCCGTCAATCGAATTGAAATCGAAGTACTGGAAGCTGAAAGCCACGTACAGCTTGTTTCGCCCAATGGTGCCGGCGTGCTGCCCGAGGATTGGGCCCAGGCTCTCTTCGGTCGAGGGAGAGAAGGTCTTCAGCGAGGGATCGTAGATGAAACTGATTCCGGAAGAAGGCGAGGCTATGGGCAATTGCGATACTTGGATACCAACGGCTTCATTGATGGGCCCAAAACTGGAAATAAAGTCGCCCTCGAAGTGAGCCTGATGACCGTCGGCGAGCAGCGGTGCGCCCGGGCCGCTCCCGAGCCCAGAGGGGCCATACACCTGCGGAATCACACAAACCAGTTTACCGCTGGACGTCCCATTCAACGGACACACGCTTTGGGCAAAAGCATTACTACAGGAAAGCAAAATAAGGAGAGTGGACCCCATAAACACTCGCTTAAGCATGGGACCTCCATATTACGCATTGGTAATATATAACTTCAGTTACTAGCGAACCACGGGGTTCAGCTCGTTCGCAACGGATGCCGCGAGTTTATACGTCACTTGTAAATTGTCAAGCAAGCCGATTGGCTTCTCTGGGTCAGAGCTCACTGCACATCCGTGATGACCCAAGTGCCCGAATTCAATTTCGCCAAATGGAAAACCGTCGCGTTCTTGACGCGTTTTGTCTTGTCGCCCTTTGGTGTGTAGTCCTGGGACATTTGCCCCTTCACCACGGCCTGCGTGCCGTCGGCATTGAGATCGACACTCTCGATGTCCAATTGTTCCCGAATAGAACTCGCGCCCTCGAACGAGCGTTTTAATTTCGGATAGAGCGGGCCGATACTTGGCCAGACCTGCCGAAGGGCGTCCGCATCCTTCTGATCGAACGCTTGAACATATTTTTGGATCACGGCCCGGACCGCCGCATCGTTGTCCACCGTCGCTACCGTAGGCTTCTCCGGCTTTGGTGTGGGCTTCGGTTCAGGAACAACAACAGACTGGTTTAGTACCGCAAGCTTACTGTTAACGTCAGACAGATACTTCTGAGCCTCTTCCGCGTGCGGCCCTCCACTCTGAATCACCGACTGAAAGTCGGTCCGTGCCGCCGCTAGTCCATTCTTGTCGTTCGCACTCGACGCTAGCTGATACCTTTGCACCATTTGCTGAAACCCGGTGTTTGCGATCTTTTCCTGAGCGCGAGCCTGTATGTCAGCGATTGCCCCCGGAATGCTGTTTGCGTAATTCAGGGCCTCAGCGGAGTGTGGGCCGCCTTCACTTGCTAGCGCCTGCAACTTTGGTTGCAAAACTTTGAGTTGTTGAACGGCAGCATCATCGTCATGCTGCTTGAGCTGGTTAAATTGGCTTTCTAGTTGCGCCAGTCTGCGTTGTTCCGCTTGGTCGATCTCGGCAAGGAAGGGGGCCGCCTCCCCGCCGTTCTGCTTGAGTTGTGCGGCAGCGCGGCGTGCTGACGGAAAGTTGCCTTCTTTCATGCTCTGCCGGACGTTGTCTAGCAAATCATTCTGTAGCATGCGCTGAGGTATGACCTTGTCAAGATAGCTCTGCGCCTCTTCTCTGCGGACACCTCCCACGGGCAAAGCCAAAATCTGTCGGAGTTCGTTTTGAGCGTCGGTAAAGCGGCCCTTTGCCAGGCGGCTCGTCGCTTGCTGCCAGAGTACTTCTTCGCGCTGACGGAGGGCGCGGAGATTGGCGTCTTTCATCGATTCTTCGATTCCCGATATTTTCTTGTCGATCTCGGATATCAGTGGGCCCTTGAGAGCCTCGGCTTGCCGCAATCTTTGCAGGGCTCCATCTAAATCGTTCGCTGCGATCAGTTTATTGGCGCTATCCAGCGCATCGCGTTGCTGCACCTCAAGCGGGTCGATGCGAGGCGCTGGGGGCTCCGGGCTTGTCTTCGCCGCGGGTTGGCTCATCTGCGGATTTTTCGATCGGATCGAGTTCACGCTCGACCAAACAGCGGCAATCAGCCCGAGTGCCAAGACCGCCGCCACGGCGGGCGTTCGCCAGATCGGACGCCCCTTCGGCTCCGGGTGTGCCACCCGGATACCTACCGGCGCCCCTGATGGCCGCGGAGCGAGCGGGCCCTCCATTCGGCGCGCGGGGATGTCCGGTGGGAGGCCGGATTTTCCTGCAGCTCCGGCGACACTAGGTTGCGCCGGTTGCACAATAGTTGCAGGAGGGGGCAGCACTGCAGTTGCGGGAGGGGGCTGCACGACCCCCAACGGGGCGACCGGGGCAACAGGCTGAGGCGAAAGCGCCAATTCGTTCGCTGAAGCCTTCTCCGCCGACGTAAGTTGAGGAGACGTTTTCTCGGCGGGTGCCGGAACGCTTGGCAACGGGGCGACCGGGGCAACAGGCTCAGACGAAAGCGTCAATTCGTTCGCTGAAGCTTTCTCCGCCGAAGTAAGCTGCGGAGACGTTTTCTCGGGAGCACTTGGCAAAGGGGCGGCCTGCAGGAAAGCATACTCTCGGGAAATGCTTTGAGGGGTCGCTTGCGGCGGACTGGGCGCCGATTTCTGTTCGGCCACGGTCTTGGCTTCTTTGATGTGCTCGGACAGCCGCTGAATTCGCGGGTCAAAGGCCTCGACAACATTCGTCTTGAGGGCTTCTTCAACCGCCAGGGTCGCATCGTCAAATTTGCCGGACTCCATCAGAGAGCGAATCGTTTCAAACGTTCGTTCTTGTTCTCTCTTTTTCTCACGGACTTCGGCTTCAACTTGAGCGGAATTCAGCAGTTGGGTCAGATCGGTATCGGGCCCCATCGTCACGAGCGTCTGCTGTGCTAGGTCGATCGCCTCGCTGAACTTTTCCCGATTGATCTTGACCCTGATCTCACGAATTCTCATCTCGATCTGTTTCCGGACTTCGAGTTTCTTTTGCTGGATCTGGGCCTGTTGAGACAGAGTGAGGAGTTCGGGGTTTCCGGGGAAGTTCCGAAGACCATTCTGGGCAGTGCGGGCAGCTTCCTCGAAGCGATTTGCACCAAACAGCGCTTTCACTTCCTCCAGGGTCTCTTGAAGTAACAGCTGCCGTTCGATTTCCGCCTGCTGGCTCGCGGCGAACTTCGCAAGGCGAACGAAGTTAGGTTCCGCTGGAAACTCGGTGAGAAGGGTCTTCGTCCTGGAGATAACTTCGGGATACTGTTTTTCTGCCATCAGCTTCTTCAGCGCATCCAGTTCACGCTGTATTCGCTCCGCCCTGGCGTGTTTTTCCCGTTCCCGTTCCACCAGCGTGCGCAGCTTCAGCACGGCCGCGTCCTTGGGATAATTCTGGACAAGAGTTTCCACGACGGTCAGCGCTTCCGCAAAGGACTGCGCGGCCAAGCGACTCCTGGCTTCGTTAAGTTTTTGCTGCTTGTTCTGCTCCGCGAGATCCTCACGAGCTGTTACCAGCTGGTTGCGAATTTCGATCTCGGCGGGAAACTCGGCTTGCAATTTCTCGAGAAGGCCAATGGACTCATCGTAGCGCCTCGCCGCTAGCAGACGGCGAGCCTCTGCCAGGCCCTCTTGCTTGCGCTGCTCCGCTTGCTCCTCTCGAGTCGATTGCAGCAGCCTGCGAATCTCGGTTTCCGAGGGAAAGTCTGCCTGCAGTTTGCCCAGAATGGCGATTGACTGATCGTAGCGCCTCGCCGCTAGCAGACGGCGAGCCTCTGCCAGACCCTCTTGCTTGCGCTGCTCCGCATGTTCCTCGCGGGCGGACCCCAGCAGCTTGTGAACCTCGTCTTCCTCGGGGAACTCCTTTTGCAGTAAAGCCAGAAGTGCAAGCGACTTATCGTAATCCTTGGACGCCAGCAAGTTTCGGACTTCTTCCAACCGCTGCTGCTTGCGCTGTTCCGCTTGTTCCTCGCGTACTGCTTGCTGGAGTCTCAGGATCTCGTCGTCTTGCGGAAACTCCTTCTCTAGGGCCGCCAGCAACGACACACATTCTTCGTAATGGCGGGCGGCTAAGTGCTTACGCACCTCGGCGACTCGCCGTTGCCGGAGCTGTTCCGCTTGTTCCTCGCGCACTGCATCCTGGAGTTTCAGGATCTCGTCATCTCGCGGAAATTCCTTCTCCAGCGCCGCCAGCAACGACACGCATTCTTCGTAATGGCGGGCGGCTAAGTGCTTACGCACCTCAGCGACACGCCGTTGCCGGCGCTGTTCCGCCAGATTCTGTGCGGCGGCCTCCAGGAGCTTCGGAATTTCTTGCTCTCCCGGAAACTCCTGGCGCAGCGAGGTAAGCAGAGAAATAGATGCTTCGTACTGCCCGGCTGCAAGGATACTTCTAGCCTGCGCCAGCCCTTGCAGCCTCCGCCTGTTCAACTGGTCTTTGCGGACGTCTTCCAACAGCCGCGGTATTTCTTCGTCCTGTGGGAACTGTTTCTGTAAGCCATTTAGCAGCGCGAGGCATTCTTCATGCTGCCCCATCGCCAGCAGATTTCGCGATTCCAGCAAACCCTGCTGCTTCTGCTGTTCGGTCTGATCCTCGCGGGCGATCTCCAGCTGCCTGGAGACGTCCTCCTCGCCGGGGAACTCCTTTTGCAGATCGACTAGCAGCTCTATGCACCTACTGTAGTTCTCTTGTGTCCAAAGCTCCCGTGCCTGTCGTAAACCTTCGAAGATTCGTGCGCGTTTTTGGCGCTCCGCCTGTTCCGCATTGAGTTGTTGTTGAAGCGCCAGTGCTTGTTTGTTGCTGGGTTCGGCTTGCAACACTTTCGCTAAGAGAACTTCTGTCTCTTCGAGCAATCCCTCGGCCAGACGTTGCTTCGCCGCCTCCAGGCACTCAGCCCGCATGCGAGCGCGATCGAGTTCCTCGCCAACGACACGTCTCAGTTCTTGAGCGGCGGCAAAGGTCGAATCCAGTTCCAGAGCGTTTTCCGCAGCGGTCTTAGCCTCTTGAATCTTTCCTTCTTCCAGTAGCTCTCGGCCCTTTTCGATATATTGTTGTGCCTTAGGCCGATTCAAAAGGCGCTTGAGCTCTGTATTAGCCTTTTCCAGTAAGGTTCTCGCCTCGTGGTTGCCGGATTCGACTTGCAGGGCCTGCCGCAACAGGTTTCGAGCCTGGGCGAATTCGCCCTGCTCCAGCAAGTGACCGCTTTGCTGTATTAGGTCGGCAACAAACTGTGCCTGCAGCTTGTTCGAGACGGGATCCAAATCCAGGAGCAAATCCTCCATGGACTGGTATCGTTCGCTGGGAGATTTCTGCAGAATACGCGAGAGGATGTTTTCCAGCTCCGCGGGGCACTCCGCCACGCATTGCCTCAGCGGCTTCGGATCGTGTTCACAAATACCGCGCATCAGACTGGCCGGAGTGGGTCCCTTGAACGGTCTTTCGTAGGAAAGCAGCTCGTACAGCAACACTCCAAAGGACCAGATGTCGGAGCGTTCGTCCGCGTGCTCGCCGTGGTATTGCTCCGGGGACATATACGCAAACGTCCCGATCAACATTCCCGTTTGGGTTCGCGATGCCTCCAATACCCGGGCGATGCCAAAGTCCACAACCTTCACCGTGCCGTCTTTGCCGAGCATAATGTTGCCTGGCTTGATATCGCGGTGGACGATCCCCCGTTTGTGGGCATAGTCGAATGCGCGGCAAGCTTGCATTGCGTAAACAAGCTTCAGAGTTAGGGGCAGCGGGGCACGTCGCGCAATCACCTGCTCAAGATTTTCTCCCTCCACCAACTCCATCGCGATATAGGGCAGGTTTCCTGCTTCGCCCATGTCGTAGATGGTGACAATATTGGGATGTTGCAACCCGCCAGCCGATTGAGCCTCCCGGTAAAAACGCTGGAGCAGCGCGGGATCATCGGCCACGCCGATCGTAATCGTCTTAAGGGCGACCAGACGATTGATCATCGGATCCCGCGCACGATACACCACTCCCATCGCGCCGTGGCCCAACTCCCCGAGGACCTCGTATTTGCCTAACTTTTTCAACGCAAATGCCTCTTCAAGCGAACAGGACGCTGCGTGAGTGATATTGTTTATGTATCTATGGTCTCAAAGGGTTGAGCGCCAATAGGGTAAGATTTCGTCATCATGCGCGTGGCGCTCACGAGAAGTGCTGACCTATACGAGCGATTCCATCTCACCCGCAGAGGCGCCGTAATCTAACCTGCAATCGGGTTGACGCCACGCACTGCGGCCCCGGGTCGCTGGCATTCACCTCCGGCGGTCGTCAAGCCAAGATATTCACAGGTTCTTCTGAGCAGAATAGTCCCAAAACCACCTCGACGTGTCAATTAAATCGAGGCTTTGCAGCCGGAAGACCAACTGTCCCTCCCGAAAATTCCGTGCTGCTCATAGCCGTTGTCATTCCCGCAAGAGGAGCGCAAAGCTCAAGCAGTTCGCGGCCCTGCTTGTCTGGTGAACGAGATCGTCGATGCGCGCCAGTGCAAGGAAGCAGTGGTCGGACGCAGATTTCAAAGCTCAAAGGATTTGCAGCGGGCAGCCTAGTGGACGAATTCCCGGTTGCCGTGAAAGGATTGTTTAGACCTCACTACGTCACATGGTCTGAACAGGAACGAATCGAATCCCACGCTCCGCAGCACTTGCGGAATGTCATTCGAATCGTCACGGAGACCGGGTTGCGAAACTACAAGGATCTGACTCCGATAAGGAAGGACCAAGTGGATCTGCAAAATGCGGTGATCTGGATACCGGATTCAAAGACTCCGAACGGTATCGCAGAGGTTCCTCTAACTTCGGTCGCGGTTGAAGCATTCAAAGTTCAGATGGCGATTTCGGGTGAAGGGCCGTTTCTGTTTCCGAGCGATCGGATTCCGGACCGGCACCAGACGACGCTTTAAAACCGTTTGGCGTCAAACTCTTCGACGAGCAAAGATTCCCTATTTTCGGATTTACGACCTCCACTCCACGTACGGCGCAAGGCTGAGTGCCGGAGGAGTAGCCGACGAATGGGTAACTCAGATGCTTCGCCAGAGCGACGCGCAAGTCTTCAAGAAGTATTCCCAGATGAAATTGCAGATGAAGCGCGAAGCTTTGGGAAAGCTCAACCGTCGAGCCAATGAAATAGCACCGGTGGCCGCAGAGGTTCTGCTGGCGGCTCCAATGTGCACAGTCGCGGTGCAATAACCCCATTCGTGCACAGTTCGTGCACTGTCGGGGCCAAAACGGAGAGATTGGAGCAGAGATGAATCCGCTAAATCCTTTGCAATCAGAAGAAAAATTGGTGGACGTGACCGGGATCGAACCGGTGACCCCCTGCTTGCAAAGCAGGTGCTCTCCCAGCTGAGCTACACGCCCATCCTTGCAACCATTTTATTCTAAAACACTTTCGAGCGCACCGCACTTGATTCTCATCAGGATAGTCACAAAACAGAGCACCTGCTATCCAGGCAAGTGGTCTCCCACACGAGCTACCCCGCCCCGCGGTGTGACCGTTTCGGCTGGGGCGCGAATCAGGAGTACCCGCTGACAAAAAATGGAGTTGCGAGGTTGTCTCTCCCGCGCAACTTTCTTGTATTACAGCCCGTAATACATTAGACTAACACTCCGAGGTAATGTTATGCCATCTCCAGTGACATTGAGGGTGGATGAGGAAACCAGGCAGCGTATCGCCCGCATTGCGCGCCGCAAGCATGTGTCCGCGTCGGAGGTAATTCGCCAGGCGATCGAGACATGGATCGAAGAGCAGGAACCAGCCGGATCGCCTTATGAAATGGTTTCGGATTTAATTGGAATTGTCCACGGGGGAAACCGAAAACGCTCGGCGGGAGCGGGCCGTCAGTTCACCGCTCTGCTAAAGAGCCGACGGGGCTCCCGGTGATCTTGGTGGATGCGGGGCCCCTCGTGGCTCTCGTGGACGCAGATGACCAATACCATGAGCAATGCGTGTCGACTCTGAAGAGTTTGCAAGAACCTTTGGCAACGGTGTGGCCGCCGCTGACCGAAGCGATGTACCTGTTAAACGATCTGCCGCCCGCCCAGGAAGCTTTATGGGAGATGTTGGTGAGGAAGGCGGTGGAGCTGCTGCCGCTTGGCTTGGGCGATTTGCCTCGCATCCGTGAACTTCTGCGGAAATATGCCGATCGTCCGATGGATCTTGCCGACGCAGCGCTTATCCGGATTGCCGAGCGAGAAGGTATTCGCAAAATATTCACCGTGGACAAGAGAGACTTCTCAGTTTACAGGATTCATGGTCGGATCCGTCCCTCAATCATCCCTTGATCCGCGTACCTAAATTACACATCGCCTATCACCCGTCTTCAATTCCCTCTCCGCTGTTCTTGAATTAGGATGATTTCAAAGGCGTTCGCGCCGGCTCTGGCACGCAACCAGACAATAGATGTTCGAGGTCTTTTGGCGAAACTTGATGGGCTCGTTCAATCCACCCGGGGCACAATCGGCATTCGTCTATCTTCCCAAGGCGCAGAGCAGTTGCATTCCTTCGTTATGTCCGAAAAGAAAAATATGAAAGTGCTACCGGAGGACTGAATGAAACGCTCTATCTTGTTCCTATTCGGGTCATTGATATTGCTGCTGCACTGCCCTGGTGCTAAGGGCCAGGGCTGCGGCGTAACGCTGGTCCCGCACTTCAGCGTGTACAACAGCGTCGCCCGCAACGGTAAGAACGTTTACACGACAGTTTCGATGCAGGGGTATGCGGGCATAACTCCGGGTCCAGGATGTCCAATGAACACGGCCACGCATCACGTCGGAGCCGAAAATAAGATCAACAGCGTTGACCATTGGACGTACTCGGCGAACACCTATCCCAATTGCTACTACTCCGTAACCGACAACGAGCAATTCGTTGGCGTTCCCGGTGTGGTGTATCCGTGGACCTGGGATGGGGCAGCTATCTGTAGCATCGTGGGCGGATTTTTCGGGAGCGGAGGTGGTGGCAGCATCCCGGACCTTGCGCATGCGGAGCCACATTTTCGTACGTGGTTCCATTATTTGTCTTGTCCGTCTTCCTATGACTTTAGTCTACTCCATAGTAACGGAGGCTCGTTTTACTGTGCGGCTTCCCGCAAAGCGAAACTCGAAAGGCGCGCCCGTGCCGATCCAGCAGTCTGCGAGAAATTTTAGCTTTTTCTTGTAAGAGCGGGTGACCGTGAATTCCTTTCCGCCCACAACTCGGAGGCAGTACGTTCCTGTTGAAACTGGCCAGATCTCTTCGACAAACAAAGTGTTCACGAGCACAGATCGGTGAATGCGGATAAATCCATGGGTTTCGAGCCTTTCGGCAACTGCCGAAATTGATTCGCGCAACAGATAAGAACCCGAGGTTTGATGGAATGCTACATGCCGACCATTAGACTGAACGGACACCACGCCGTCCAGATTTATGAAAAGAATCTTCCCCTTGACCTTAATGGCCACTCGCAGAGACTGTGGCTTCGCGCGCGCCTGCAATTCCAGGAAAGACTCCGTTGGTCTCATTGTGTGTTCTCTCGCATCGCGTGCTATCGCGAAGGCGGCTCGCGAATGCTGCGCGGCGTGGTTCGGATCCGTCGGACGCCAGATTACTTCTGCCCAGCGCTTACCGCTGACGGAAAGTTGGATGGCGCGCCGAAATAACACTCGAGGGATTCGAACTTTCCGTTCTTGATTCGGAAATACTCTACGTTTCGGAACGATTTACCGTTTGTGGTGTGGCCAACATACTTGACAAAAGCATCGTCCGCGCCAGTGGAGATCCTTTCCAGGTCACAAGAGCTGATGAGAGGAGCCTGCGTGTCCCAGCATTGCGTCTTGAAAGTACTCTTGCTGATGTGGTCGTCGCCAGCCGCGCTCGAAAAGGTGAAGTTGTCGGCCTGCAAGTTATTGAAAGTGTCAAAGTCTTTCTTTACCCACGCGGTGTACCACTTCCGGATCCAGTCCAGAATCATCTTCCGGCTGAGATATTGGTTAAGGAACGGAATAGAATCGACGTGATTCACCCCGTACCAGAACATCAGCCACAGAGCGACTCCGGCCAACAGACTGCCTAGCATTGTCGGTGTGAGTAAAAACATTGTTAGACTCCTAGTTTTTGAATTGAACCGGGGTGGGCTCGAAACCTTGAAAGGGAATCGCTCCCAACCTCGGAACTAGCTAGGTGCCTATCCGATTTGAAATTCAGTCTCGCGTGTTGGTCAAACACACAAAAACGCAACCATCGTCGAGATGATTGGGCTCTTGTTCGGAAGTGGCGTTGGGATCACGCCGTTTTATGTATCCAGATTAGCGTCTATAGGGCTTCATTGGTGGAAGCTGCTTGAGGTATCTTTTGGCGGGGCTTGCTCACAGCATTCGTACCAGGTACAAGAGAAAAAGCTCCCCGGTGACTGGAAGGAGCAAAGATTTTTGCCCTGCTCTCCAGCCCATGTAATGTTGGGAGGCTCTTGGGGTTCTCTTTTTTCGCAGGGTCATGTTTCTGTCGTGACGACGCCTTCGGTTTCTGATGCGACAAGCAGTACGGTTGCAAAAAGTGCCAACCAAAGTTCTATCTGAGGCTCAAGGCCTATAGCTTTTTCTGGTTGTCCGAGGGGGCATATAGTTAATCAAGAGATGGTTGGTGCTCGAAGCACAGTCTCCACCTAACGCGGTTATGGATACTCACCCTCGAACCAGAGCGCCAGAAGAACCGACAGATCGCCGCCAGACATGAATCCAGCGAGGAAAAGAGTTCTCACCAGTCGCTCAAGCTGCTTGTTGTTTTAACTGTTCAGCGTCGAAACGAACTCCTTTCTTCCAAACGAGCAAAGTGATGGCCGCGATCTTGCGCGCCAAGGTCAGGCGCGCCATCGGTGGTTTCATGCCGTTAGTGATGCGAGCCTCGTAGAAATTCTGAAAAGGCCCAGCTGTGGCAGCGGCTTGGGTGGCAGCTCCCTTAAAGATATTTTTCAGATCATGATTGTGATTTTTGTTCAGTCCGCGGATGGTCACAGCTTTCTTAGAGCGTTTCAGTTGACCGCCAACGAAGCGATATTCCCCACTATCGTAGGTTCTCAGTGCCAGCCCGCAGTAGGCCCACAGCTGCCGCTTGGTACGGAAGCGATGGGGTGTCTGCATCAGAGCGATCAACAAAGCGGCGCGGATCGAGCCGATCGAGGGAATCTGCCGCAGCAATCTCATGGCCGAATGTTTCCGGGATTCCGCCAATAGCTCTCGGCGCACTTCCTGGCGCAAAGCAGCCAGGGCATCGAACTGCTGATAGTAGATCTCGGCGCGATGGCGCACGCCGACTTCGGTGATCTTCGCGAGCCACTCGGCACGGTAGCGAGGTGCATACACTTGCTGGCCGGCACAAGCAATCCCCCAACCTCGATAGATCGCCTTCAGGCGATTCATCACGCGCGTCACATCGCGGGTGAGCGTCAGATAACTACGTGCCAGCTCCTTCAGCGTGCGGATTCCAGTTTCGCCGTGATAGACCGGATGGAGCTTGTTCAGGAACAACAGTTCGGACAGCTTGCGTGCATCTTCACGGTCGTTCTTGTTTCCAACTCTCAACAGGGCATTTTTACGCGAATCACAAACCAACACTTCGGTAACACGAGGCTTCAAAAGATCGTGTAACCAAGCGGCCCACGTTCCTTCCTCGAAGCACACGTGCAAACTACCGCGCAGACCATGAACAAACTCAAGAATAGTTTCGGCTTTGGTTTCGAGTGTGGCTTCCATCACCAGATTTCCGCTCGAATCCCGAACCGCCGCCGAGATCGTTGCCGTATGCACATCCATCCCAATATACTTAGCATCATTCATGAGGGCGCTCCTTGTTGTAGGCGTTGATGCGAACGATCAAGACCTACTTCAAACGGGCGCCCTTTTATAATGCGTTAATCGGGACTTGGCGCTGAGGTCTGGCAGTGGCTTGAGCATAGCTGTCGACCTGGGCGCGACAACCTGGGCGCGACACCTTGCCCTAGTACAACCCACTCGACTACCATCTGCACGTGCGCCCAGCGGTGATTGCCCTCGCCTTGCTTCTTGTATTCGCAGCCACCGCACTGCCCAAGGATCGCAAGACTGTATCGCCAGTCCCGGATCACTTTGTGATCGGGCGAGACACCTTTTTCGACTTTGGTCCGCCCTTTCATTACATTGAATTGCTTTTCGTCGACTCCGATGGCGACGGCACCTCGATTGAGCGAGTGATGCTGACGGCTGGCTACAAATGCACGCTTCCTCCGAAAATTGAGGTCGCCAAAGCGACTACAAAGCAGTCGGTAGCGGAACTGTTCGGTACGACAAGTCCTTGCAAAATACCAGAAGGAGATTTGCATCGAGAGTTGAAGCGACACAAGCACGATCTGGTATTCAGCGGTGCGAACATTTCGATGCAGGTTCAGTGTGATGGACAGTCCCGCATAATCCGATCAGACATCCTCGACAGAGATATGTTCGACCCTCATGCTGGTACGCCAGAATATGCGTCGTGGACGATGAGGATCCTCGGGCAACTGGATCAGGCGCTCGGGCCAGGGGCAATGGACAAGCCAATGATTACACTGCCCGGAGACTCAAACGTATCGGCCCAGCCTGCTGATTCGCCAATGTTTCAAGAAATCGGAACGGGCAAATACGATTCGCTCTTCCCTGGAACCACAGACAAGCCATCGCAGATTTACCTGTCGACTAAGAATACAATTCCGTCCCCGACGGTGAAACTCCTCAACGCCTCGCCCTTCCAACCGATTCTGGCTCCGCTGCCCGCATATCCTCCGATTGCGCGCTTGGCTGGCGTGGAGGGAGCTTTTACTTTCACGGTGGACGTCCAGACAGACGGCCGAGCAACCAACTTTGCAGTGGAGCAGGGTGCGCCGTTATTGCGGGCCGCCATTGAAAAAGCATCGCACGACTGGATATTCCCGAAGCAAGCTGCCAGACAGCACGTGGTCGTTTCCCTCCAGTTCGCTATAAATTGCCACGACAGAAATTAGCGGTTTCCGATTTGCCACAATTCATTCGAACCGTTGCCGGCAACTCCTGATAAGTCGCGTTACCGGACAATGAGGCCACTTGTCCGGTTTCCGCGTTAATCAGGACTCAGCTCAGTCTTCGTTCAAACTCCGGCAGAATCGAGTCATCAGCCCTGAATTGGCTGATCACCAATGGCAGTCAAGACGCCCAGCAGCGCCCCGCACGAAATGCATACATCATCGTTGTTGGCAAAGGCATGTTGTGGTTGCCCGTTATGTTAAGTTGAATAGGAAGCAGCGTGGAGCCACGCATGGTATCGATAGTTTGGACCTGTTTGTTCTATGCATGGTTCGTTGGGGAAATCGTTATCGCTATTGCCACGCGCACCCGGCAAAACAGCGGTAAAGTCCGCGACCGAGGTTCGCAACTTATCTTGTGGGTTGTGATTACCACGTCAGTTACAGCTTGCGAGGTGGTCCGGCATCTCCTTGCCCCCAACATCTTCGGCAATCCGCCTTGGCTCCGGCTCCTCAGCCTATTTCTAATCGCCGCTGGTCTGGCGATTCGTACTGTGGCCATCCTCACCTTGGGAAAATCCTTCAGCGCCAATGTGGCCATTAAAGATTTGCAAACCGTTTTGAGGACCGGGCTCTATCAATTTGTCCGCCATCCTTCCTACGTCGGCCTGCTCATCATTTTTCTTGCTATTGGGCTGCATTCCCGCAACTGGCTCTGCCTTGCGTTGGCATTTGCTCCAACCAGCGCGGCCCTGCTCTACCGAATCCACATCGAAGAAGCAGCCTTGCGCGATGCATTCGGCGACGACTACGTCGCCTACAGCAAGACCACTAAACGACTCATACCTGGCATCTACTAACTTCAAAAACTACTCCGGTCAAATGCGAAACGAGCCTGCCCATTCAATCTTCCATGTAACCAAACAATCTTGACTGGGTCGTCCCAGTACCCACTTTCCCAGTAACGGGAAACCGGAAACTTAAAATCCACATGGACGGTAACCGCGTTAACCAGGACGGGCGGTGCCGTTGCTTGCGGTTTGTTGCTTGACGGCTTAGTTGCGCTGCCTGCGGAAATTGAATACAGCGATGATGTAAATACCGATCACGAAGAACACGAACGGAAGGAATCTCGCACCATTTCGAATTAAATTGGGCGGCAGGTTGTGTACGTACATAGCCAGTAGCGCCATCACGACACCTGCGATGAACTGGCAGACGAACCAACTGATGCACACCACCGCAATCCCAAGCAGAACGTGACCGAAGGTCTTCAAGGTTATTTGCCGAGCGTTTTCAAACGAATCGCTGCCGTGCTCCAAGTCGCCGGATTTATCGTACCACGACGATTCAACGGTCCAAGTCCCGATAAGTTCGTTAATCAGGACCCACCGTTAGAACGTACTCTCGCACTTCTTTATTCGGAAAGTCATAATTGTCCAGGGAGTGACGGATTGATATGAAGAACATTTCCAAAACGCTGATTTCCTTTATGCTTATTGGTGTTGCAAGCGCATCGTTGGTCGCGCAGACCACAAAGATGGGTAAGGATTTTTTGATAGATGTGAACCGCCCGTTTGTGTATGTGAAGTTCGATCACATTGGGCCGGGCATACCCAGAACTCCGACCGAGCCCAATTCACGCATCTGGCTCCGCCTCAAAAATAATTGCCGAATTGCCATACTTGTCCGCGCCAACGGTGTGCCTGATGACAGCCCCAAAGATGAAGTTGGTTTGGAGTATGAGGTCGTCGCAAAACCAGCCATTAGAGGTATGGTTCTCATTTCTACGCCTGATGCCCACAAGCCAGAAAGCAGAGAAACTGGAAGTACACACAGTTCAGATACGCGAAGCGACGAGATACCAAGTGGCTACATGGAGGAAGTTGCTTCTTCGGTGTCCATTGGCCCAGGTCAAGAAATCCTTTTCAGCATGCCTATAAACCACCTAAGCGAACGGTGGCATGTGGAAATCCCATTTGATTTCGAGCCCCCCCCCGGAAAAGGCCCACTCAATTCAAATACGGTTGGACTTCCGATTATGGCTGTCCACTACACTGTGTGGGACTTGCCCCGAAATTCCCAATCGGAAGTCTTGAAGAAATGAATCAAATTCTCGCGTAACTCCCGGTTAGTCGCGTAATCGTACAAGTGGTTTTTGGGACTTCTCCGGTAAGCGCGTTTAATCAGGACGTATGCACACTTGCCGCAACGGGAATGTCGGTAGCGCCGCCTGGATGGCTACTATGCCTCGCCGCCCTCATCACCAGGCGGCAGCATGCACGGATGCCACTGCTCATCCTCGGCGTGGGAAGCGCAGAACCACTGCCTACACGTCGTGCAGCGTACGGTCGCCGGGTCGGTGCAGACCGCATCGCCCGGTGAGACACCCTGACATAACTGCTCCGAGTCCGCGCTCTTGTCTTCCTTTTGCTCCATCCACACGACACACCTCGTGTCGCCATTCTACTCACCTTGTTCTGGGTGCCGTGAAGGCACTTTTCCGGTTTCCGCGTTACTCAGGAGTTGAACGGTTTCAAGGCTGAAATCGCGTAGAATGCGCGAGGAGCCCTCAGCGCTGGAGGCTATCAATCTCAAGTGGAGAGCTAATCCAATGTTTTCTACCGGTCGAGTGTTGGTTGCTCTTAGTCTTGTTTTGGCCTGTCAATTGGTTCACGCATCGGCGTATTTGCTGGAGAGTCAAGCAGCAGTAGCAAACTCCGATGTTCAGACGAGGTCGAAGGCTTACGAAGAAGCCTGTGTGAGCAGTTTGAGAACCTTGAATACAGCGCAAGCAACATATTGGGGCGGCGACCCCGAAAAAGGATTCGCCCGAAGCCTTGCGCGGTTGGGTCCTAAGGGGGAAGGCATCATCGAAGCGGTGCTCGCAAGCGGCAAGAAGGACGGCTATGTGTTTACCCTTACACCTACGCCAACAGAAGCAAACGGCGTTACCAAGCACTACACAATCAACGCTCGTCCTTTGAAAGTCCTGACCGAGGGCCAACGCAGTTTTTTCACTGATGAAACTGGCGTTATACGTTCTACGCGCGAGAACCGCGCGGCGAGGGCCTCAGACCCGGCTATTCAGTAGAAATAAGACAAGGAATTCTGCAGCCGTTCCTTTTAATTGCAATTTGACGATTCGCGCTTGTAGTTGCCATTCGACTCAAGACAGTCGGGCTAACTCCCGATAAGTCGTGCTTACCGGAGATGTGCCGGAGCGTGCAATTTCACTTGTACGATTTCCGTGTTTATCAGCCATGTTCAAACCGTTGGCCAGCGATTCGGGGTTTTGGCCGATAATGGGGCAGCTTCTGTCGTTATGAGCAAACGAACTGGGTGAAGGCAACCGTGAAGTCAGAGAATTCTCCGCACAAGCTCACCATCGATGGGGATGAATATTTTTGGGAAGTGCGCCACGGCTGGGTCGTTGACTCTAGTGTGGGAATGAAAGGTGTTTCAATTTCAGTCAGCCGACAACCCGGTCGCACGCGCGAGCTAATCATCGATTTTCCATTCTCCGTATTTGGCCTAAATCGTTCTCCGAAGCGAGCCGACTTGGTTGCCGCACTGATACCAGCAGTTAAAGCCGCAATCGCCAAGGGATGGAATCCCGACTCCCGTGGCCGCACATTTAGGATCAAGCACCCAGCGGCATGATTCCAAATGTCCGGTAACCGCGTTTAATCAGGATCCAAGGCAGTAAACGGGCGAATTGTGATTTGGTCATTCAAGCAAATTGCGCCCTCACTTGACACTGAGTTTTAGCCTGAGCTGAGGACGCACCTTGAACTCGTGAACCCATGGCCAAGCACACCCTCCTCGAAAAAGTGTGGATTGCGTTCCGGTTCGTCGCGTTTGGTGTTTTCGGATTTGTTGTGATGTTCGTTACTTTCGTGGCGCTAATTGACCGAGTAACTTCTATTCATCACGAAAAGGGATGGGTAGTCCCCGTAGGGTTGATTGCGGTGTGCGGTCTGGGTGCAGTGATGATGCTTTTTGGTGTTGGAGAGTGGGGCCGCTGGGGTTACTTGTTCGTTTTTCTCTCGATACCCGTTTCTCTGCTGCTCCTCTTCTTGATGCCTCATGCCGGAAAAGAGGTTGGTGTCATTATGCCAGCACTCGCGTCAGTGGGTACTTACATCACCGTTCGAGCCTATTACGCACACCGAAAAAGACGGGAATTATCCCAACATGCTTGATTAGTTGAGTAACCGGACATGTACCGCCCGACAGCTCAGACGATCCCGTCGCCTTATGCAGGCTGTCGGCTTACAGGCAATCGAGATGTGTCCTCGTGGGACTTGGGTTTACCTTCAATCGGATCGAGGTAGAGCCCATGTTCCAACAATCAAGGGTCGTGTACTTAATCCATCGCCGGAGCGACCAGTCATTGCGGAGAGCTTGGCGAATGCACAGACCAAAATATCCAGTATTCGTATTTACAAACCCTGGACTGATTCCTCGATTGCGGCCATGGCCATGAACCAAGGTAAGCTCGCCCTCCCCCATTTCCCAGGCTTGCTGCACAATCTTAGCGAGTGTCCCGTTGAACACGATTTCACGGGGATGGTAGCCGTGAAGGTCGATCTGCATATCCGTTCTCCCGGTCCCCTGTGAGATTGGACTGCCAGAATGGCCACCGGAAAATCAGCCGGTCGAACTGGCCATCAGCGGCGCAAGTTTGGAGCCAGGCTCGATCCCGATCTGGTCGTTGACAGCCTCTCTGAGTCGCTGCTTACAGCCGAGATATTTTTCTGTAGTCTGCACGGAAACATGGCCCAACAGGAATTGAATTTGTTCCAGCTCGCCACCCGCACTGTGGCAGAGACGAGCGCATGACCTTCGAAGATCGTGCGGTGCGAGCTTTAGCATTCCAACCTGCCCGGCGTATTGTTTGACAACATGCCAAACCACTTTCTCGGTCATTTCCGTGCCCCATGTCGTTCCTTTCCGGCAGACGCAACGGAACAACCTTCCATGCGTAATGTCGGCTGCCCTCAGCCAATCGTCGATCGTCTCTTTCACCCACGTGGGCACCGGTACCGTCCGAACGTGCCCTCCTTTGCCAATCAAATCGACTATGCCCCAATGGTCCTCGCGACGTTGAAAATGATCAACCATCAGCTCGGTTAGTTCCCGACGCCGCAGACCGCAACCCAAGAGCACCGCAAGAATCGCACGGTCCCGCTTGCCCTTTAGACTGGTCGGATCGGGCAATTGCCAGAGGATACGGGCCTGCTCCGCGGTCAACCAATTTCCCAACCGGCATCCGAGTTTCTTTGCGCCCTTTACACGTCGAATGCCTGCTGCCAGATCGGGGCTCAGCAACCCAGAATCGGCGGCTTCATACGCCAGCCGCCGTACCGCAGCCAGTCTCACGTTGATGGTGCCTGCCGCGAGGTGGCGATCTTCAAGGTGAAGCCGGTATCGGAGGACCACAGCCTTATTGAACGACAACCGTGGAGCAGAGCAATACCAGGCGACAAATTCGTCGATCGAGTGCCGATAACTGCGCTGCGATTCGAATGACCGCAGGCTAACGATCACCGCCAGCTTAGAATTCTCCAAATCGGGTAGGCCCAGCCTTGAGTTCAGTCGGGTCTTTCTATTCTTGGCTTTGCGCTTCATGGTCAGCCGCCTCCCAACGACTAGCCATGAGATTGCTATAGAGAAGAAATTTCGAATGCCTAAGGCGTGATTCTCATTGTCCGGTAACGCGTGCTTACCAGGCACTCGAATCGTGGTCAGATTCAGCGTCGACGGTTATGCCACGGCGGAACATGCCGTGATAGAGTGCGCCGGAGTGAATTTTCCCGCCGGAGCGATACCGATGCAGAGACGCACATTCCTAAGCGTTACCGCCAGCGCCGCGGCAGCGCTGGCACGCAAACCCTTGAGGCTTGCCGAGGAGCAAGAACGGAAAAGTCCGGTCCTTTATCCCGATCCGGCGGTTGAGGTGATTGATCCGCGGTTCGCAAAATACAAGGTCATCAACGGTGCGGTCGAGCGCTTATTCGTCGGCACGCGGTGGGCGGAAGGGCCGGTTTGGTTTGGAGATGGGAGGTATCTGCTCTTCAGCGACATTCCCAACAACCGGATGCTACGATGGCTCGAGGAAACGGGAGAGGTAAGTGTTTTCCGGAGTCCCTCGAATTACAGCAATGGGAACTGCCGGGACCGGCAAGGCAGGCTGCTAACCTGCGAGCACGACACGCGACGGCTAACGCGGACCGAATACGACGGCACGATTACCGTGCTGATGGATCGCTTTCAAGACAAGAAGCTCAACGCGCCGAACGATTTAGCGGTGCATTCGGATGGGGCCATCTGGTTCACTGATCCTGGTTACGGCATCATGTCAAATTACGAAGGCCATAAGGCTCCCTTTGAGCTGCCGGCCAATGTTTACCGGCTGGAGCCCAATACGCGTGAAGTGACCGTCGTTGCCAGCGATATGGATAAGCCAAACGGTATTTGCTTCTCGCCCGACGAGAAAAGGCTCTACATCGTGGACACCGGAATTCCAAAACATCCCGGCGATCCGCATCCGATTCGCGTCTATGACGTCGAGGATAGCGTGCGGCTAAAGAATGGACGGATGTTTGTGAATATGACGCCGGGCTCATCCGATGGCATCCGTTGCGATGTGGACGGCAACGTCTGGTCTGCTGCCGGATGGGGAGGAGAGGCCTACAACGGGGTGCACGTGTTCGCGCCCGATGGCACGCTCATCGGCAGGATTCACCTCCCGGAAACATGTGCGAACCTATGTTTCGGCGGCGCCAAGAGAAACCGGCTGTTCATGGCCGCGAGCCAGTCTCTCTATGCGGTGTACGTCGAGACCCAGGGCGCGCAGATACCTTGAAAGCGGGAGTATTTGTAGAAGGATTCCGTGGGTTGGCACTGTAGGTTTGCCTTGTCATGCTCGAGGGCCGCTTGACCAGGGCCCACTCCGAACTAACACACTAATCGTACATTTGAAGCCCTGGTGAGGAAGCAGATGTCCGGTAACGCGACTTATCGGGAATTATCTGACTACCGACCAGGTTCTTGCGGTCGGAGGAATCCGATTCCAGTCGGAGCCGCTCCGCAATCGCAACCATCTGGTCGAACTCCGGATGCTTCATCATGCTACGGTGACGATGAGCAGATGACGGAGTGATCGGACCCCGTCATTTCCGTATATTCGATCTGCGACCCATTGACATTCTACAGGGGAAGGCCTAATCTTCCAGTAGAATCTCTACAGGAGAGCGTCTTGAGTCCGGAACAAACCAATCTTTTGCAAGGAACGCTGGACATGGTGATCCTCAAAGCCCTGCGCTTGGGTGAAATGCATGGCCTCGGAATCTCTCGCAGGATTGAACAGATAACGCAAGGCACGTTTGTGGTGAAGTCCGGATCATTATTTCCCGCGTTACGCCGGATGCAGGAAGAAGGCTGGATCAGTTCGGCATGGGGAGAGTCCGAAACCAACCGCAAGGCAAAGTACTACCGGCTGACGAAGGCGGGAGTGAAACAGTTGGAGGAGGAAACCGCGAAGTGGGAGCGGATTGTGCTTGGGATCTCGCGGGCTCTGGAGGCGTCGTGACTAAGAAGCGAAAGTTACGCTGGCTTTCTCGCGCGGTCAGTTTCTTCCGGAATGTTACCGGCAAGCAGAAAGACGAACTGGACATTGCGGCGGAAGTGAGCGCTCACCTTGATTTGTTGATCGAAGAGAAGCTGCGATCAGGCATGAAGCCAGATGAAGCGGAACGAGAAGCGCGCATCGAGTTGGGAGGCGTCGAGCAGGTGAAGGAACAGGTGAGAGATGCACGGGCGGGAGCATGGCTCGACGCGCTGGTACGAGACTGTCGCTTCGCGCTCCGGATGTCTCGCAAGAATGCAGGATTTACCGCCATCGTCGTTCTTACCCTGGCGCTCGGCATCGCCGCCAATACCACTGTGCTCAGTTGGATCAGCGCTACCTTGCTGAACCCGATTCCCGGAGTCGCTCAAACGAGCGACCTTGTCACCGTCATGCGCGGCGATCGCAGCGATCATCCCACCCCGCCATTTTCTTATCCCGATCTTCATGACCTCAGCGAGCGCACTCAAACTTTTTCCGGGCTTCTCGGCTATCACGATGACTACATGTCTCTCACGGGCGCCGCAAAGCCCGAGCGCATCTACGGCGCCCTGACCACCGCCAATTATTTTGATGTTCTCGGCGTCCACGCGATTCTCGGCCGCACTTTTCTTCCCGAAGAAGGAACAACGCCGCGCGCCGGCGCTGCAGTGATCGTCATCGGTTACACCGTCTGGCAGAACCACTTCGCGGGCGATCCGCAAATCGTTGGCAAGACGATTCAGATCAATCGCCATCCCTACTCCGTTATTGGGGTAGCCCCGCGGGATTTCACGGGCTGCGCGCCCGGCCTTCGCACCGAACTGTGGATTCCTGTCTCGATGGATCGTGATGTTTGGGGTTTTAACCGTCCCGATTATCGCGGCATTTTCTGGCTGAACGTGCTCGGAAAGCTTCGCCCGGGTGTCACGAAGAATCAGGCGCAGGCCGAACTCAACCTGCTCATGCGGGGAATCGCCGAGCGGTTCCCGGAGGATCACCGGGATAGTCCGAACGAGATTTCTCTCGACCCGCTTTGGCGTTCTCCCTTCGGCATCAACGGATATCTCTACAAGATTCTTCCCATGTTGCTGGGGCTCGCCGTGGTCCTGCTCCTGCTGGCCTGCGCCAATGTTGCCAGTCTCCTGTTGGTGCGTTCGGTCGGACGCCGCCGGGAGATTGCCATCCGGCTGGGAATGGGCGCTTCACGCAAACAGATCATCCGGCAGTTTTTGATCGAGAGCCTGCTGCTTGGTCTGCTCGGTGGTACTGCCGCCATAGTGATTACGATGTGTACCTCGCGCAGCCTCGTCGCTTTCTTTCCGCCCAGCTCTCTTCCGCTGACAAACGACGCGCACGTCGATCAACGCGTGCTTTTCGTGACGATTGCGGTTTCCATCCTCGCTGCGATCATCTTTGGTATTGTTCCGGCCCTGCGGTCTTCGAGCCTGCCGGTGCAATCTGTTCTCAAGGAGGAAGCGACTAGCGTCTCGCTTACTTTGCACAAGGGTCGTCTCTTGAGCGGCCTGGTGGTGGCACAGATTTCACTCTCGCTCGTTCTCTTGGTCTGCGCGGGACTCTTTACCCGCAGCCTTCAGAAAGCACAGCAATCGGATCCGGGATTCGAAGCAAGTCATCTGCTGCTTGCCTCTTATGAACTCTCGCCGGCTGGTTACACGCGCGCGACGGGTATGGCGTTCAACCGGCAGGTGCTCGACAGGCTGTCGGCGCTCCCCGGGGTCGAATCCGTGACCTTGGCTGATTTTTCACCGCTGAGCTTCAGCATCCACACCGACTATCTGCAGCTTGAAGGCTACGTGCCGCAACCGCACGAATCGATGGAGATCAGCCGAGCGATCGTCGGGCCGAATTACTTTCGCACTCTGCGCACGTCCGTGATTTCGGGCCGTGAATTCACCGAAGCGGATACGGTGGATTCGCAACTCGTTGCCGTCGTCAACCAGGCCTTTGTCGATCGCTATTGGCCGGGTGAAGACGCTATCGGCAAACAGGTGACGGACTGGGGTGATCGGTTCACCATCGTTGGAGTAGCGCGCAATGCCAAATACCGCTTGCTCACCTACCCGAGCGAGCCGGTCATCTATTTACCGAGTTACCAGGCCTATAGCCCGACACATGACACCACCATTCACCTCCGCACAACTGGCGATCCGCGTGCCATGGCTTCTTCTGTGGAAGAGACCATCCATCAGCTCAATCGGGAGTTGCCGCTGTTCAATGTGAATCCGCTTTCCGTCACCATGCAGCTCGGCACACTTTTTGGACGGGTCGCGGCTACGTTTGCCGGCTCGTTCGGTCTTCTTGCCATGCTGCTCGCCGCCGTCGGCATCTATGGCGTCGTGGCTTACAGCACTCGCCAACGCGCGCGGGAAATCGGCATCCGTATGGCGCTCGGCGCGGAGAAGGTAGGCATCTACCGTCTCGTTCTCGACCAGGGATTCCGACTCACGCTGGCGGGCCTCGTCGTGGGCACGGCGCTCGCTGTGGCATTCACGCGCTTGCTTAAGGCGCAACTCTTTGGCGTCAGTGAGACCGATGCGATTACGTTTGCCTCTGTTGGGTTGCTTCTGGCCGTTGTCGCTCTGCTCGCGTGCCACATCCCCGCCCGGCGCGCCACGCGAGTTGATCCGATGGTCGCACTGCGGCACGAATAACAGTCCAAATCATGATCTCTTTCCACATCGGCGCTGAAGCGGACGAAGACAGTTCCTGGTAACGCCGAAACCGGACAAGTGGAGTGTCCCCCCGGAAACTGCCCGATAGACATCTGGTTATTTACTTTAATTTACTTTAATCAGGCATTTGCCTGGTTGCCTTGCAATAATAGATGATTGAGGTTCCTCGCACAGAATGGACCGGTCGTGCTGCGAGTGACTAGATCCCGGCCAAGAAGAATCTCCGGACTGAGCTTTCGTCCCGCGGCCATGAGCGCGGCTTCCCGAATCGTGTCCTCGACCTTTCCGAAGAGCCTCTCGGGCGCTCCTTCCAGTTCCGCTACCCGTCGCACATGGAGTTTCGGCGCAACATCGTTTCGAAAGAGTTTTTGCAATTCGTCCAGATTTCCGGAGAACACCTCGATCGTATCGTGCATGTACAGCAGGTCCTTGGCCTTGGCCTTGTAGTCGCGTTGCTCGTGGATGAGGATTTTTTGCTCGAGGAAGCTCGCCGGGTTGGCTATCTGCACCGTCCGTTTCGGTGCTAACGCATATCCATTTTCCGGGCCTAACTCGACTTTCCAAGGTGAGAGCAGCAAGATCTCGATGTAGCGAAGCAACTGGGACGAGACGCCACCCACTTCCTTCGTTGCCTTCCGCTTTCCGTGCCGATCGTATTCGCTCCCTTCGAGTGGCGCGAGAAACTCCGCGTAGAATCCACCGCCTTTTCCGTAGTGGTAATGAGTAGCCGGCGGGCGGTCCTCTCCTATGAACTCTTCTTCGAAACCGGCTTCCAGCAGGCGTTTCCGTACGGTCGATTCTTCCTTTTTGAGCTTGGGTGGTACGGCGACATCGCCATCGAGTGTCGTCAGCGGAAGATATTCGAGCTTTCTTGCACGGGGATCGAGGCGATACAAACGATGTGCCCATCCCCCGACGAGAACGACCTCGCCGAGCCAGGGCTCAATCGCAACAATGAATTTCGAAAACGCTTCGAGCTCGGAATCCTGTTCGCTCATGGTTCGGACGACTCAAATGCGGAAGACAGAATTTTTCTCCAGATAAGATCCGCCTGTTCCTTACCTCGGGACGGATGCTGTCCGACATCAAGCCAGACCTGGAGAATATCACTGACCGGCACACCGTCTTTCCGCGGATCCCGATGGATTCGTTGTTGATACGCCAATGGGTCGCTATACCGGCGTCAGGGAAATGATCGAGATGTCGAAGACGCCGGGAGAATACAAGTATCCATTGACTCCGTTGGGTTTGTGGCAACCAAGCTCGGACCGGATACGGGAAAGAATTCCCCAGTCTTGGCCTTGTTCCATCACAAGCTGCCGCTGGCGCTGGCGTCCGAAATGCCGACGGACAAATACAATAGTGCAAGTCATCGGTCCGAACCCATGTCTGAAAATGACGAGGGTGCAGGCACATTTCGTCCGCGCCAAAAGTAGGCCTCATCATCTCAGAGCAATCTCAGTGCGAGCCAGACGACATATACCTTGCACTTCTACGGGCCACAAAGTTAGCCGCTGTATCGTTCCGTTGCCATGGACCTTCCCAAGCTCTGGGCGTTCATAGAAGCGGACCTCGCACGAGCGCGAAGCGCACTGCCAGGGGACGCCTTGAATCACAAGGCTGTTCGCGACTATCAAGAATTTGTTGACCACAATGAACTCGAATTGGCGTGCGATATGCTTGAAGCGTTTGAGGCTTGGTCATGCGCGTAACCCAGGGCAGATGTTATTCTGGCCCTCTAGGTTGACAAACCTGTGAGCCATCCCTTAAAAATTGTCAACGTCGTCGGTGCGCGTCCGAATTTGCCGAAAATTTCCCCTCTTATCCGCGAGATGCGCCGCCATCCTGAGATTGAGCCCCTCCTCGTTCACACCGGCCAGCATTATGACGATGCACTTTCGGGGATCTTCTTCCGCCAGATGGGCATACCCGCACCTGATGTCAATTTGGAAGTCGGCTCCGGCTCGCATGTCGCCCGGGCCGCCGAAGTCCTCAAGCGCATCGAACCGATCCTCGTCAAGTCCAAACCGGACATTGTTCTCGTTGTCGGCGACGTCAATTCAACCGTTGCCGTCTCCCTGGCCGCGGCACAACTTGGCATCAGGGTGGCTCATGTCGAAGCCGGGTTGCGCAGCTTCGATCGTTCGATGCCCGAGGAAATTAACCGCGTGATGACGGATGCGCTGGCGGAATATCTTTTTGTTACGGAAGGAGATGGTGTTGAGAATTTGCTGCGAGAGGGCCGCCCTCCCTCGAGCATTCATTTCGTCGGAAACGTCATGATCGATTCTCTGCGTTACTTCCTACCTGACGCCCAGAAGTCTCAAATCGGTTACGACCTCGGTCTGATGGTCGGAGAGAGCTGGCGGCGGTTTGGGGTTTTGACCCTTCACCGACCCTCAAATGTCGATTCGATCGACAAACTCGCTGAGCTTCTGGCAGCTGTTGGAGCCGTTGCCGCCGAAGTTCCCATCATCTTTCCTGTCCATCCCCGCACTCAGGAACGGCTCGCTCAAGCCGGAATCCGGCACCGCCCTCAATTGATCTTCATTTCCCCGCTCGGCTATCTCGATTTTCTCTGCTTGCTCAGCAACGCTACTCTGGTTCTTACCGACTCCGGCGGCATTCAGGAAGAAACTACGGCGCTTGGATTGCCTTGTCTCACTCTTCGCGAAAATACCGAGCGGCCAGTCACCATTTCCGAGGGCACAAATATCTTGGTGGGAACCGATCCGGACAAAATCATGGCTGCAGCACAGGAGATTCTCGCCGGAAGAAGTAAGGTCGGTCGCATTCCGAGACTATGGGATGGCAAGGCGGCGGAGCGAATCGTCAAAGTTCTACTGGCTTCGGTGCCCTGCCGTGAAAAGAAGATTTTTGCCACATAACTCTGGAACGCCCCTTCCCGTCCGAGCCAGACCGGGGGAAGCGCTTAACAGCGCGACTCCGTATTGTTTGTTCCCGCCGCGAGATTTTTTACGTTTCGCCCCCAGCGTAGAGCAAACGGCCGCATTCAAGGCGGTCACCGAGATCGTTGCCCGATGAACATCCATCTCAATATAATTGGCATCATTCATGAGCGCGCACCTTTCTGTAGGTGAGGAAGCGAACCATCAAAACCTGCCCGCAAAGGGGTGCGCTTCCAAGATGCGTTAGTCGATCGGAATGATTCAGGATTCAAGAGGGTAAGAGCATGCGGATTTTAGTAACTGGAGGGTTGGGCACGGTCGGGGCAGGGTTGGTCTCCGATCTTCGGAGACGGGGGCACCACGTAGTTTCCTGCGACATAGCGCATCAGCCTGATGAGCTCGCGTTTTCCTCGCCCACCGACATAGGTGAGCCGCTCTATGCCCGGTGCGATGTGGGAGAGTTCCGCCAGATCGAGCGCGTGATTGAGCGCTTGGGACCATTTGACTATGTGTATCATTGTGCCGCCGAGTTCGGCCGATGGAATGGAGAGGATTTCTACGAGACGCTCTGGCACACCAATGCCGTAGGTACAAAGAACGTCATTCGTCTGCAAGAGAGGCTTAAGTTCCGCCTGGTTCACTTTTCGTCTTCGGAGGTGTATGGCGATTGGCCGGAATTGATGGTCGAAACGGTAATGGACGACCATGAGATCAAGCAACTAAATGACTATGCTATGACCAAATGGGTAAACGAAATGCAGGTGCGCAACTCCGGCCTGCGATATGGCACGGAGTCGGTGGTTGTGCGGCTCTTCAATACTTTTGGCCCTGGGGAATACTACAGCCCCTATCGTTCAGTGAACTGCCGCTTTCTTTATTGCGCGCTGAATGGACTGCCGTGGACTGTGTTTCGAGGCCATTCGCGCACTTCTACTTTTCTGTCGGATACAGTCCGTACTCTGGCGAACATCGCTGACAATTTTAAGCCTGGAGAGACTTACAACATCGGAGGGAGTCGACACCACACCATCGAAGAACTCTCCGATGCGGTCCTCAAGGTGACTGCGGCGTCGCCATCGCTGCCCCAGTATCGGGATTCCGAGGTCCTTACGACGCGCCACAAACCCGTCGACGTTTCGAAGGCGATAACTGACCTGCATCACCAGGACACATACAGCCTGGAAGAAGGCCTTCGAATCACTGCCAAATGGATGCGCGAGGTCTACAACCTCCGAACGCACAAGTCGATAGATGCGCGATTAGAGGCTTAGGAGCTCGCCACGCGGGATGATGTCGTACCACTAGCTAGACCGTGAACAGAGAGGTGATACTGTGCGAATTCCCCGACTGCTCTATGTTGGCGAGTTCCCGCCCTCCAATCATCATGGTGGGGCCATCCTCTTGAAACGCTTGCTCGGCAAGCATCCAGCGGATTGCCTGACGGTGATTACGTCCAACCTCGGGATGAAGCCTTCGCAAGCCACGGACCTTTTCGAGTGCCGGCACATCGTATTTCCCATCTTCGGCGGAACTCGATACCTGTGGCTCGGGATGCTGATGGGCGCTGCGAATTGGCTGATCCTCGTCCTAGTGGCGCTTCGGGTTATTCTGGTGATCAAGCGCCAACGGGTTGAAGCAGTGATCACCATTGTTCAAGGGCGCTACTACCTCGCGGCGGCGCTTGCTGCCTGGGTCACAGCGACGCCGCATATCACATTGGTGCATGACAACTTTGTTTGCGGGAATGCCGGCTCTACGATTTTAGTGAAAAGAGTGCTACGGGGTTTGACGGCAACAATTCTGCGGCGTGCCGCGCACATTTATGCTGTGAGCCCGGAAATGCAGCAGTTGGTTTCCAGAGAGTGCGGAATGAAATCAGAGATTCAATTGCCCTCGACCACGAGGCCGGCCCGCCAGGCTGAAGGTCAAGTTCAGGTCACACGTTTGGGCAGTCCTGTCATCTTGTTTGCCGGTGCGATCAGCTACACGGTCATTGATTGTCTGGACCTACTCGCCAACATGATCGCGAACGGGCGATTGAAAGAATATGGAATGTCAGATGCGAAATTACATCTGTGCGCGACCATCGCGGATGCCGAGGTGCGGAAGCGTGGGTGGAATCACCCCGGCATCGTTGTCCGAGGCTGGGTACCGCAGTCTGAACTGCCCCGCGAACTATCACGCGCAGACATTCTTTTCCTTCCGTATTCGTTCTTGGAAAGCTCTCGTGGGGCCGTGGAAACTGCGTTTCCCTCGAAGACCGCAGACTACCTGGCGGCGGGCAAGCCAGTTCTAGTTTTCGGCCCCAAGTATTCTAGTTTGGTTCGCTACGCATCCGAGCAAGGCTTCGCCGAAATAGTTGACGAGTTCAGTTCTGCTGCCTTGGCGCGCGGTATCCAAAGGATCGTGTTCTCACCTGCACACAGGGAAACGCTGGCCACTAGAGCGCTAGAGGTGTTCTCAGCCAACCACGATATTAAGTGCGAGCAGCGTAAGTTCTACATTGCGCTTGGGCAAATCATTTGTGCCGACACACAGCAAACGACCAGCGAAATCGACGCGGCGTGAAAACGCGCCCGAATGTAGCTGGAATTAATTTTGGAAACTGTGTTTGTAGAAGCGGCACGGGCCCCGCGCTGAAGCCGCGTGACGTGGTCAAGCGAATGGCAGGTAATTCTTCAGGTCAAGCCAAGGCGGCTCGATGCCCTGCGTGCGCAGGAGCACGGCAATCTCTGCAGTGTGTCGCATCTCGTGAATCATCACGTGCCACAACAGGCCATCCACCGTGTACCGCTCCTCTGGGGCGTCGTGCACAATTACAATCCGGCTCAACTCGTCGTCTGTCAACGTGGCGAGGTACGTGAGGGTGCCCTGTTCCACAACCCGCCAGTAGTCCAGCAGTGTTTTGAGCGCGAAACCAGCGTAAACAGGGCCGCCCTCAGTACCCTTCAAGGCGGGAATGGTTTTCCACACGGGCTGGTGGCGCAGGATGTCCTCGTGAATCCAGAAGTCCTCCACGGCGGGTACGTGGATCACGAGGTTTTTGATGCAGTGCAACCGCGCACCATCCAGCAACGTGCGGGATAAAACCTCGTCCGGCACGCCCTCCAGCGTGGCCCACAAATCCCGGCGGGCGCGAACGAGGTAATCGTAAGCTTCAGGAATCTTCATTCGCCCCTCCCTCAAGGCTCGCCCTGCTATCCTACATACATCGCTATCAGTAAAGGCAAGCTACTAACAAATCGCCGCGAGGGTGAGTCGTTCGGTTAGATATTCTGATCCCAGGTTGCACGAATTTTCTTCAGCAGGGCCGGATAGATAATCCACTTTCGGAACGGATCGATTAAGCCCATGTAGAACGGCGTAATCCACGTTCCCTGGCGCACGTAGACCGCAAAATAGAATCGATAACTATCGGCCCTTTCAACGAGGGCACTGAGGGCCGCGGCATGGACGGTACGATTCTGTATTTCAAGTAGCTGTTCGTTTTCGAAACGATAGACAACGCGGAACAGTCCTTCTGGCGTTCCCGACACGACAAAAGAACGAGCACGATCCTCTGCCGTTAGGCGGCTTCCAAACGAAGCTGCCAAGGCGTCCTTCGGTTCGGCCTCAAGTCGGAAAATGCGTCCAAGAAAAAACCGAAGACGGAAAAGCGCGCGGGCCGCTGGCGGAAATCTGTTGATCTCAGCACCGGCGGTGTCGCATCCGCCTTGACTCGCCCGGCAAAGAAATTCAGAAAGGGTGACACCGTCGCGGTGCGTAGGTAAGTCAACCGCCCAGACATCGTGCAGCGGGACATCGGCGAGAAACGTATGCACGCGAAGCGGTAGCGCGTAAAACTCCGTTGGAGAAATCTGCGGCATCTTCGATTCCTAGTTCCTAACTTCCGGATTGCCAACCACTCGTTCAGAATATTAGGAGGACTCCTCGGAATTGCATAAGATCGCTTTCAAAAAGTCCTTGGTGCCAGCGGGGCCAGTCACGCGGACGCTCACCGGTCCCATATTCGGTTGGGCGGTCAACTGGAATGTCAAGAAAGGGCAACATTCGCGCTCTGCCACAATCGCTTCCCACACAACCCCCATCCACTTTTTGTCCCCGGGCACCTGGAAAACATAACCGTCGGGGAGCTCCTCAGTTGCGATCACGGCGGACTCAAACCGGGCAAGGAGCGTTGTCACACGTTTGCGCAATTCCGCATCCGACAAACAGCAGGCTACCCGGATGTCTTCAGACATTGTTGTGCCTTCGTTTTCTTAGCGAGGGTTGGTCATTTCGTTTTTAGAAACTGGCATCGAAACCAGCCCCCCGGACCCCATTTTATGGCCGGCTGGCCGGTGGCACGACACCGTTTATCCGCAGGTATTCGACCATTTGCCCGTAATGGTCAAAAGCATGAATCATGGCCTCGACCGTCAGCGCGAGCCGAGTTGCCTCGGTACCTCTTAAAGGTGAAATCGGAGAAGACTTGACCGCGGCATTTTTGTCGCCGATCGCAGCGATCGCTCTGGCAAGATGCTCGAACGACCCGTTCAAGTAATCGAGAATCTCCGCCTTGGTCCGTACGGTTTCCGGCCCCATCTCGTCCCCCGCTCCGGTCGGGGGTTCCTCGCCCAGCGCGGCAGCAGCCAGGATATGGTTGGCCGCCGCCAGGTGTTTCACTTGCTGACCAAAGGTGCGGACACCCTTGAATTCGCCGTCGGTTGGTGCAAACCCGTACTTGTCGGCAGGCATCGCATCAGTGGCCGACACGATTAGCGTTTGTCCCAACTTCAGAAAGACCTGTAGCGCGTGTTTTTCCCGCTGCGCGTCGAGGCCGGCCGCGCTCTTATCGGCTCGCTCCTGAGCAGCCGGAATGGTGGTTTGTGCAACAAGAACAGCGCTGCTCGGTTTTTTCGTTTGTGCCAGAGCGAGGTTGTCGCAAACAAGTAAAAGCACAGCTGCAGATATCCATTTCGTGTTCTTCATAATTGCTCTTTCTAGACGCGCGGATTTGTGGTGGTTACTAGCGGCCTTTGAAGAGGCTACAACTTAAAGCCGACTTTAAGACAAGCGGTATTTGTAAATAGCTGTCCCTTCGAGGTGGGAACTGGAAATACCGCGTTACTAGAAGGCAGCCATGCCGCAACTGACGATTTCCGAAATGGCACAGCAGGTCGGACGGCAAGTTCCCGCGATTCGCTACTACGAACAAATTGCATTGTTTCCTCCCGCCCCGGAGTAATGAGCGGGCAGAGACGATACGACCCCACAGCGCTTTGTCGGCTGGCAATCATTTCGGCGGGCAAGGCAACGCGGTTTTACGCGAGATGAAATCCGTCGACTGTTCTTCGGTTTTTCGCGATGTCCCTCGCGCCTCGGAATGCTGGCAAACGCTGCCCCGGAAAACACTCGCGGAACTACACAATTTGATGGATGAGACAAAAACCGTGCGGCGCTTGCTCTGAAAAACGTGGTGAACTCAGAAGGGCGGGATATGATTTTTTCCTCCCGAGAGCAATCAGTGTCATTTTTTGCGATCGTGAATCCGTCTCCAGCGCGACTCAACGCGGATCACCAAGGACTGTGCGAAAGTGCTGGCGGTAGGCTCGACCCAATCGCAAACCTTCGCCGCTTTGCAACATCACAATTCGCTCGCCCGCATGTGCCGGCCGCAACTCCTTAATGATGTCAATCCTCACTATAGTGGATCGGTGAATCCTTACGAATTTGACCGGATCGAGCTTCGATTCGATCACGTTCATGGACTCCCGAATCAGCTGAGTTTCTTTGCCAAGGTGAAGCCTGGCGTAGTTCGAGTCTGCCTCGATCCACTCGACCTCATTAACAGAACGGAACAGAATTCGGTCACCCGACCGAATGACAAAACGCTCGAGATACTTGGATTTCGTTGGAGACTCATTCATAGACCGAGCAAGTCTCTCGCCGCTCAAATCTCGTCGCTTTCCTTCGATCTGCAGCCTGGCGCGAACCAACGCTTTCGCAAAATGTTCCCCGTCGCAGGGCTTCAGTAAGTAGTCCAGTGCTTGCACACCGAAGGCTTCGAGGGCGTAGCGATCGTGTGCGGTGAGGAAGAGCACGGCCGGAACCGTGCCCACACCAACGGCCTGCAACACTCCCAGCCCGTCGACACCCGGCATTTCCACGTCCAAGAACAGGAGGTCCGGCCTTTCCGAGCGAATTTGGGAAATGGCGTCGTAGCCTTCCGAACACTCCGCCACGACGGACACGTCGGGGTGCGCGCCGAGCAGGTGTCTGATACAGGCACGCGACGGCTCTTCATCATCGGCGATCACAGCTCTTAAGGGTCGCATCTTGCTATTTCCCGGAGACACTGTTCCCGCGATCGGCATCTACCCAACGGAAGGGTCTCTATACCGCCTCGCAGATCACTACATCAAAAGGCGCAGACTTACTAAGAACAGGTAAGTAGCGGCTATCAGATTTGCTGGAAGGCGATTCCGTCGAGCGCCATGCGCACAAAGCAGAGTCAGCCCGGTAAGCACGCCGGGCTGCACTCATAAAGCGTAGTGCCGTCGAAACACTCTGGTCTGAAAGTTTTGCTGCTTCCGCTTTGCTGCTCGCAGCTCGCCCAGGAAAGATGACTGGCCGGCGGCGAACCTCGGAGATGGATCTGCACATTTCAAGAAGGTACTCATAGGAGCGCCTCGTGGAAGCTGGTAAATTCTGAATTGGCATGCGAAATAATCAGGTCAGTTGTGACACATCGGTGCCCCCGGGGCCGTACGCCACCCGCCAGCGCGACAAACAGCATCACAGGCGCCAGCTGCCGACTCGCGGTTCAGCTTTGATTTTCAGGTCGTAATCCTCTCCGGTCGGCAAGATGTTTATGGAACAAAAGAATAGTGGCTAAATGAGCTGGACTCTCCGGACGGCCCAGGTACATCAAGTCCCGAGAAATGCGAGAGTGTTGCTACTGTACGCCGATGGCCTCCCCATTGGAATCGTGTTGCGCCAGAGTGATCGTTCTGCGTGGCGAGGAGATGGAACTATGCGGTGAAGTGTATTCAAACGCGGAATAGTCGAGCTGACCTCCTCGGCACCTCAATCATCCGAAGCGTCAAGAAGCTTTTGTTCCCGAAATGAAGCTAACGGACAACGCGAATTCGACGCAAATTCTGCACCCTTCATCTTGAACGATGCACTAACGAACGACAAAACCTCGAATCTGTACCTCCGGTCAGTAGACGAAGCGAATTGTTGTACGTAGATTCCACTCACCGGGATGCTCCCTGACCAATCGTGGCGCCTTCCGGCTCAGCACGAACGATCTACGATCAGGCGCTCATTCAATGCATTCGACGCTGACGATTGAAAACGCGCAGCAGATACGTGCGCAAGCAAAACAAATAAGCGACCGAGTCCCACGGAGGTTCAATGCGACGAATAGTGCAGCTAATGTATGTTATTCACCTGCTAGCCGCTACGGCAATTACCGCCAGCGCACAAGCGAAACCCGATACATGTTCCAATTCCGCTGGAACAACGGCCACGTTCTGCGAGGTCTTTGACACCCCCAATCTGGCAGGAGGAAGAGGGGGCGATTTAGATCCAACAAAATGGGTCTATTACCGGGCCACGCAAGACTACAACACGGGCTCATCCGATGCCTTTCTCTTCTATCCATTCACGTTAGAGAAGTGCGATGGACTAGTGCCATGGGTTCTTTTCGACAGAGATTCGCAAATCTGCGGCCCAGAGTTCGGCGATCATACCTATTGGAGCCACGGCTTCAACGACGGGGGAAACTCCGCCTGGACGGAAGCGCGAAGCCTCCAGAAAATTGATCTTTCAAACGGGACCACACACTTAAGGTTCAATGTCGACCTAACTACATCTGGCACACATGGAGAGTGGAAAGAGATTTTCATCGCCGATACGCCTGTGCCCGCTGTTCGCCCATCGGGTTGGCCTTCAACAGGCCCAGCCACGCTGCCAGCAAACGGAATCGACATTAATTTCGGCCAGACCAATTGCGTTACTGCACCGGCTTCCGGCAGATTTGCGGGCGATACTCAGAAGAGCACTGGAGGAATCCAATCGGTTACCGTGATTAGGAACTTTCAGGAATCCGACTTCTCTGCTAATCAGAATTGTTATGCCGTGCAAGCACGGCACCAGAACACTGTTGAGATTTGGCTATCCCAAAACAGGATACAAGTATTCGTATCGGATGCTTCGCCCAACGACGGTATAGGAACAGATGGTCCGAATTTCCGGCAGGTCCTCGATCTGAGCGGCATAAACCTTTCTTTTACCAGCGGATATGTCTATCTTATCCAAGCCGCATACAACGCCGGGAAAGTATTCGATATTTACGGCGCCACTGCCGAACACAATGCCCATTGGAGTTCGATTAGTTGGGATGGGGCTGCGCAGCCACGTCAGCGCGCCTATTCCGTTCCCGATTCTAACTACGTTCCAGGAGACAAAGGCGGGTTTCCAATCGGATACTGGCTGGACGAAAACACCCCCGTACAAACGTTTAGGCTAGAGAACGTCGACACCAGCAACGCCGGAGCAGCGCGGCTGAGCTTCAACTCGGAGTGCGCGGAGGAAGGAGGGGCGCCGCAATTTCGTTATCGGCTGAACGGGACCACCTGGCACACCTTTAGCGACCCCAAAGGCCCATCCTGTTGGATCTTTGTGTCGTCCATAGCGCCGGTCCCCTTGTCCGAATTGCTGCCTGGCACGAATACGCTCGAATTTGGGATGGTGAACCATCGAATCTCTTTTGCAAATCTCGATCTGTTGATCGATCCGGGGCCGAGCAACATGCCACCGCCTGCGACAGCGATTAGCGGTGTGCAGGCAGCCGGCGTCACTACGAACTCCGTGAACATCCTCTGGATGACCAGCAATCTTGCGGACAGCCTAGTCGAATTCGGCACCACCGCGGCGTATGGCCTCACAAGCGCGCTGAACCCTGCGATGGTCACACGTCATTCGGTGAGCTTGACCGGCCTGACCTCCAGCACGCCATACCACTATCGTGTGGACAGCCATGACTCCAACGGGAAACTGGTAACCTCTCCAGATCAAACCTTCACTACTACTGCCCCACCTCCTCCGCCGCCGACAACAACGGTCATCAGCGGCGTACAAGCGACTTGCGTCACCACCACAACATCAGCCACGATTCTCTGGGCGACCGACAATCCTGCCGACAGCTTGGTTGAATACGGCACAACCACGGCGTATGGCCTCACCAGCACACTGAATCCCACGCTAGTAACCAACCACTCGGCGTGCCTGACAGGCCTGACCTCCGGCATGCTGTATCACTACCGTGTGGACAGCCGTGACTCCAGCGGGAACCTAGCAACCTCGTCAGACCGGACCTTACGAATAAGGAGATAGAATGCGGCGGGCGACCTTGACGTGGTCCCAACCGACCCGTGCGATGTCAGCCTGCCGCGTTTGTCAACCATTGCCTTCGCGTATTCGTTTCTTGGCCGTGTACTTCATTTTCATGTATCGATTCCCCTGGGCCAGTTCCTGGAGCATTTGAGCGATTCGTCGGTTACGCGTACCGTCGACCCGTGCTCGGGTAATCCAACCAATATAGTCGTTCTGTTGATAAGGCGGACGGTCGCGATATGCCTTTAAGAGAGAATTTCGAACTAGAGCCTCTCGTACGTCATCAGGCATTGCGTACCGTTGTCTCTTGAGAGGTGACATATCCAGATGACCCCTTCTCACGCTTTCACTAGCTCATCGCCTCCCAAGCGTCCTTCTGGACTTGCTTTAGCCAGTCTTCGGTGGCTTTCGGAACCACATTTCTGAACTTAACCTTTTCTTCCTCGACGATTTTAACGATCGCGTCGGCCATGATCTGCGGGTCGAACTGATTGGATAACATGTCGTACGTAGAGCGGAAGATGTCCTCCGGTGTGAAATTAACCTTGGGATCGTACCAGCTCATCATCGCTTCTACTCCGCGGTCATTGAAGCCGGTATTAAAAGCGCCTGGATTCAGTGTGGCCACCTTAATGCCAAAGGGAGCCAGTTCCAATTTCATAGCCTCCGCGATCGCTTCTATCGCGTGCTTGGTGGCGCAATAGGTTCCTCCAAGAGGGAAGGTTGCCAGCCCGCCCATGGAAGAAGTAAATATGATCTTGCCGCGTTTCTTTTGCACCATGTTGCGGACAAATCCCTGGATCAATTCAAGGTTGCAAAATACATTCGTCTCAAAATTGTCGCGGATCAGCTGCATCGGCTGCTCTGAGATAGGCCCTCCTTCGCAAATACCGGCATTGCTCACCAGAATGTCGACATCCCAGCTCCAGGCATGTTTTCGATCGACTTCGCTACGGACATCGAGTTTTTCAACCTTGATCTCGATGCCGAGCTTCTTTGCCTCATCGCGCAATTGTGACACCTGCGGCCATATCTGGGCGCCTGCAATTACGTTATGACCTCGGCGCGCAAGTTCCAACGCCGCAAGCTTTCCAAAGCCGCTGGCAGCACCACTCAAGAGAATAGTCTTTTTCACTTTGCCGGTTCCCCCGTTTCAGAGACATTCGTACAAGCCACGGAAAGTCTGTTTCACAACAAAGATGACTCTGCACCCGCTCGTGCAATGGCGCCATCCTGATCAGGCAGGCCGCCTGATACGCCAATGGCACCCCACACTGCACCTGCGGCGTCCTTTAAGGGAACCCCGCCGGAAAAAGTAATAAGCCCCCCATTTGAGTTCTCAACTCCGTAAAAAGGTCCGCCTGGTTGTGAGGCCTGGCCCAACACTTCTGAATTCACACTGAAATAGGCAGAAGCCTTCGCTTTCTTTTGCGCAATATCGATCGATCCCAAAATAGCATCGTCCATTCTTAGGAGCGTCTTCAAATGGCCGCCATCGTCAACGATTGCAATGGTTACCGCGACGCGCAATTCCGCCGCCTTTTTTGTTGCCGCATCAGCCACGCTTTTCGCGGTCGCACTCCCGATCTTGGCCATGATTCCTCGCCTGTCTCCTCGACATTCCTCGTACGCGCTAAGAACCGTAATAAATCTGGATCACAAGCCGAGGTTACAGGTGCGATGGAAACTGGTCTTGTATGTTTGTTACCCTCGGACAGATTCCTTTGCTTTGATCTTCTTGATGATGCGTATCAATGGGTGACGTATCCGCGGGAAAAGACCCGACGTGGACGCCTCGTCGAGGCGCCCTTCATGACCGCGATACTTCGGTCGAGTCTAGGTACTGCCCGTCGACTCGCCTTTTTGCGATCGCGAGCGCCGGGGATCAGGAACCCAAACGTTCATTTCCCGTCGAACGGTCGCTCGATCGTCCAAGCGCCCGATGGTTCGCAGTACACCCTCCCAATACGCCTCCGCAATTCGGCCCGGATCGAACGGTGCGCCGCGAACCACTGCCTGCGACTGTTACCGACGGAGTGCAAGGCCACCCACCGTGAAAACAATCGTGCCGCTGCCCGCTTTCTTTATATCCGGCTAAACATGTTAGGCACCCAACAGAGCGCTAGTCACGCAAACCGCGAGAGTCGGTTGAATTCGCAGGGTCGATAAGGCTGGTCTCCAAGATTCCGACTCTCGGCGGCTTTTAGCACCGTGCTAGCCTACCCAATCGCTGACAACTGGAAATGCGGGAGACAGCAAACGGGGATAGTTAAGAAACCACCACAACGTATGCGCTGTCATAAACCACGAACCCATGGTCTCGAAGCCACGGTTCAACTTTTGATCCTTGGGTGCAAGAGGCAGAACCATGCGGACGTGGTCCTCCGTGTCCTGATGAGCCTTCATAGCCGGAAAACTCATGCCAGTCTCTTTTTCCAGGACGAACTTCGGATCAGACAGGATGGCAATACGGAAGTCCGGCTCGGTCCAGATGTGGGCGAGGAGTGCCACTTGAACTCCGTCAAGGAGAGCGCCTGCCTGGTCACCATGCTCCATGGACGACATAAAGAAATAGAAGCTGTGAGCCATCATCCACCAGTCCGCAATCTGCTCGAACCGATAGGTAAGCTCCGATTTCGAAGGTGTTACCGGAACCACAAAGTGCACAATGTCCCCCGAGTTTTCTTCCATCGCAGTCACCGTAGTCTGGGCAGGAAGAATCACATTGGCTTCGCGCTCAAGGATCTCCTTGGGATGCGCGAGGAAATCCTTCTTGAAATTTGGGTCGCCCCAGGCCCAGCGTAGAAGGCGGACCATACGTGCCTCTTTCAAGGGACCGAATTTGGTCATGTCGATCTTCGACCATACGGCCCTAACTGGCGCTGGAATTGAACGGTTCGTCGCATTGGACATACAAGTCTCCTTGATTTCCACACATGCCGTCGTACTAACGCTAGCGGCATGTCACAGTGCAGATCAATCTTCACTGCCGCCGCAGGTTAGAGGCATTCCAGAACTTCGTCTTGTATGTTTGTTACTGCCTTCTATCTCTTCCGCTTTCTGAGACACTGAAGGAGAAGGCTCTTAACTCTGGAATGGCGCTGGTAATACTTGGCAAGAGCTCTTGCGGACTTCACATCGTTTTCGTTAGACTGCCAATCTCGCGCTATGTCATCGACCCTGTCCTGTCTTCCTGATGCCAAAGTGGAAACCAAAAGGTTCGATGAGCCGCTCGTGCCAGTTCCCTTGCATTCCCACGAGGAGTTCCAGTTTTCTTGCTGTGAGGCAGGAGCGGGCAGGTATAGGTTCACTCGTTCTTCTTATGCCGTGCCACGACGAACTCTCGTTGCTGTACAAGCAGCCGAAATGCATGGTTTTGACCCCTTGCTTCATCCTCCGATTGGGTCTCTTTACCGGGCCCTGTACATCTCTCCAAGCGCAATCCGCGAGCTGCCCGTCGCTGGTCGAACGAGTTTCACCCTCGTATTGAGAGAACCGATTGTTCACTATCGGCGGCTGCGTGATGCATTTCTTTCTGCCCATCAGACTTTTCTAGAATCCGACATCGAACTTGAGAAACAAACGGTGATCGACAGCTTCTTACTTTTGATTGCACAGTGCCATTCCCGTGACAGCCTGCCCCTCGTGCGAATTGGCAGGGAGAAGGATTGGGTACGCAAGATTCGTGAGTATCTTAAAGCGAATGCCTTTCGCAACATTTCGATCCAGGAACTTACACAGCTTACTAACTTAAACCGTATGTATCTGACTCGCGTTTTCACCGAAGAAGTCGGAATGCCGCCCCACGCCTATTTGCTGGGCCTGCGATTGCACCAAGCCCAGGCCTTACTCTTGAAGCGAGAAGCAATCACCGAAGTTGCGCTCGCAACTGGATTCACTGATCAGGCGCATTTCTCCAGGCACTTCAAGAAGTATTTTGGTCGCACGCCTGGAGATTTCGTTATTGAGAACGCGTATGACCGCAACGACTCCGCCACCAACCCGAAACGTTCCCGGTAAACCGACCCACCCCTTGGATGTATCGTCCCAGTTCGTTCTCGAGCGTCATCCAGAGGCCGTCTGGATCGCCGCAATTCATTTAAAAGTGTAGCCGCCTACAATAAACCGTAGTTTTTGCGCCTGGAGTCTATCTTTCCGCCGGACCCTCCGATGCAGTCCGCATATCTCGTCATGCAGTTTGCATTCTTTCATCTTCCGTTTGCACCACAGTCTCGGCAAAAGCGAGCAAGAGGTCAGGATCTTGCACTAAGTCTAAGTGGGTATTTTCACGATTCCGTATTTCGAGAGTCGGGTTTCAACAAGAGGAGACTCCGCGGGGTCGTGTTCTCAATTCCGAGCACACTTCTTGCGAATCTCTGCACGAGGTACAGGCGAGTGCGTTTTTCGATCGGAGCACCGCGCGGAACGGGAACGCGTAGCTTCCCGCGACGCGCGCAGCGAGTTCTTGATATCCGGGCTTCGCTAAACTGCACTCCTTGCTGAAACTTATTTTCCGGATGGGTAACACGAAGAAATGCTTGCGCGCCCGCGCAGAGGGCAATCACCTTCGAGGAAATGTCTTGGACCAGCGACCATAAATTATGACCTCGGGCCCACCTCTCATGCAAATCAGGGAAAAGCGCAACTGGGACGCTCGGGTCTCAACGCGACAAAGAATTGGCGCTCAATTCGCATCGGAACAATTCGCGAACGAATGGTTCATCCTGGTAGGCGACCGGTTAGGGAGGGGCAAAAGCGTTACCGAGGCTCAGGGCGAAGCATTCCAAAGTGTTGCAACGGATGCTGACCCGGACGATTCCCAAATGGAATTGACGGTTTGGTTCCCGCGCGGGTTTGCCGGCGGAGCCGGGAGGGGACGTCGCTCCGCATCCCGGATTCGATTGTCGACGGAGCACCGATTCCAGTGGCGAGCGAATAGGTGAAGAGGAGCCTGGTATGACCAAAAACGAAGGTATTGCAAGACGGTTTGTCGAAGGATTTCTTGCCAGGGGCGACCTAACGGCAGCGGACCAAACCGCGGATCCCGAAATACAGGGGATAACCGGATTAAAACCGGAAGGGCCCATCGACGGGCTAGCGGAATACAAGCAGATCATCACGGCATTCGTGTCTGCCTTCCCGCCTGCAGAGCCGCTCCAGATTTTGGATCAGTTTGCAGTCGGCGACCGCGTGGTGACACGGTTTCGTTCGCGGCAGCGGCACGCAAAGGACTTCCTGGGTGTGCCCGTCAGCAACCGGATCATTCTATTCGATGAAATCCATGTGGCGAGACTGCGCAAAGGCAAGATCGTAGAGAACATCGTGGGTGGGATAAGTTTGGAATTTGAAATGCTATTTGCGCGAGTTCTGTCGCCGATGATCCTGAAATGACGGGAAGACACACGGATCACGGTCGCGTCAGGGGGCAGCGAGATGAAGATCGGCATCGTCGGATCGGGCAACATTGGATCGACAGTAGGCACCCTCTGGGTAAAAGCAGGGCACGAAGTGATGTTCTCGTCGCGGCGGCCCGAGACTTTGGGGAACTTGGTCTCGATGTTGGGTAATCGCGCCAGTGCCGGAACGTCCGAAGAAGCGGCAGCCTTTGCAGACATCGGTTTCTTCGCCGTGCCATTTTCCGCTTGGCCCAGTCTCGCCGAGAAACTTGCGCCCGTACTCGTTGGCAAGATCGTGATTGACGCAGGCAATCCGTACGCATCACGCGACGGGATCATCGTCGAGCACGTGAAGACCTTGGGCCGCGGTTCTGGCGCATTTGTGGCCGAAATGATTCCGGCCTCTGATGTGGTCAAGGGATTCAATACGCTCTATTACGCCACGTTGGCTCAGGAGGCCGGACGCGAGGGCGAACGACTGGCGGTGCCTGTTGCGGGCAACGACGCCCTAGCGGTTGCGAAGGTTGCTGGTTTGGTGCGCGACGCCGGTTTCGAACCCGTGACCCTAAATTCAATAGACAGGGCGCGCGATTTCGATGCGGGTACACCCGTATATAACAAGCCGATGTCAGCCGTGGCGCTTCGCAAATCGCTGGGTGTTCCAGTATGAATGAGAAATTTCAGTTCAGGCCTGCTTGCAGTACCGCAGAAATTGGAGACCGCAATGACTCACCCAACTGACTTAAAAGGATTGAAGGTGGCCATCCTGGTAACGGACGGCTTCGAGCAGGTAGAGCTTGTCGAGCCTCGCAAGGCACTCGATCAAGCTGGCGCTACGACAAGCATCGTATCCCCGGACAGTATCATTCACATGATTACACCTAACAGCAGCGTGGTGCCGAAGAGCGGCAACGTCCGCGGTTGGAAATTGACGGAATGGGGCGACGAATTTCCATTCGATGTGCCCCTCGATCGCGCCCAACCGAGCGAGTACGATGCCCTACTGCTGCCGGGAGGGATGATTAACCCCGATATCCTCCGGTTGAATTCCAACGCAGTATCGTTCGTAAAGGCCTTCTTCGACGCCGCTAAACCGGTGGCGGCGATCTGCCACGGCCCATGGACGGTCATCGATGCCGGTGGGGCTCGCGGCCGCCGCATGACTTCGTGGCCATCGCTGAAGACGGATCTTCGAAATGCCGGCGCTGATTGGATGGACCAGGAAGTTGTAGTCGACGGCAACTTGGTATCCAGCAGGAAGCCTGACGATATTCCAGCTTTCAACAGAGAAATACTCAAGTTGCTACGAGAAGTGCGCGAGCGAAACGGGGCCACGACATGATGCTCCCTCCCGCGTCCGAGGCAGTACCGAGTCCCGTGCTTTTTTGCAGTTTTGACGTAGTAACAGATCTAGGCACTCTGGTAAACAGCTGAACGAAGAAATTCATTACGGCATGTTGCGTGTTAACTGGACTGTCGATCGGTCGGTGGGCTCATGCAAGGCAGAAGAAATCTATTACAGCTCAGAAGGGGGAAAAGATGTATCTCTACACAGTTCTAGCAGCGCACGCAGAAATGATGGCCAAAGGTCTGACTCCGGAGCAGATGCAGATTATGCAAGAACATCTCACCCACCTGCGATCTCTGTCGGACAAAGGGCTGATCGTAATTGCCGGCCGCACACTTAACAGTGACGAAACCACTTTTGGAATCGTGATGTTTCGCGCGGATTCCGAAGCTGTGGCTCGCGAAATCATGAACGGCGATCCGGGAATTTATAAAGGGCTGTTCAAGGGCACCTTGTTCCCATTTCTCATCACAGCACAGGAATCACACTAGCACTCCGTCCGGAATCCACCGTGGCCCAAACGAAAAACAACAGCGCACCCATTCCATCGATGGGGAGCGCACCTGAGATGGATCGCGGATCAGGCGGTAGGCTTCCCGTGGCCTTGCGGGCATTACGCCACCGTAACTTTCAGTTGTTCTTCGGCGGACAACTTGTCTCCCTCATTGGCACTTGGATGCAGTACGTCGCGCAATCTTGGCTGGTGTACCGTTTGACGGGTTCTTCGCTGGTGGTCGGATCGGTAGGATTTGCGGCGCAGATCCCCGCGTTTCTAGTGACGCCTTTTGGCGGGGCGGCGGCTGACAGCCACAACCGCCAACACGTTGTGATGGCGACTCAGACGGCCTCGATGATTCTGGCATTGATCCTGGCTGCGCTCACGCTTACCGGAACAATACACGTCTGGCACATCTTCGTGCTCGCCGTCCTGCTGGGTGTAGTCAGCGCTTTTGACATTCCCGCGCGGCAAGCCTTCCTGGTGGATATGGTGGGCAAGGAAGACTTGATGAATGCGATCGCGCTCAACTCCTCCATATTCAACGGAGCGCGTATTGTGGGCCCCGCGATTGCCGGCATCCTGGTGGCCACGATCGGCGAGGGTTGGTGTTTTTTTACCAACGGTGTGAGCTACCTCGCGGCGATTGGCGGACTGCTGCTGATGCGGCTCCCGCCGCCTAAAAAACTGGCGTCCACCGGTTCGCAATTGCAGCACATCATCGAGGGCCTTGGGTTTGTTAAGAGCACAGGACCGATCACCGCTCTGCTTTTGTTGCTGGGCCTGGTCAGCTTGATGGGGATGCCGTACACCGTGCTGATGCCGGTATTTGCCGCCAACATTCTGCATGGTGGGGCGCGTGGGTTGGGAACGTTAATGGGCGCCACCGGACTAGGAGCGCTCTTGGGGGCCTTACTGTTGGCGCTGCAAACGGGCCTGTGCCGTCTGGGTCTCTGGGTTGCTGTTTCGGCTGGAGGGTTTGGTATCTCTCTTGCGCTGTTCTCTTTCTCTCGTCATTTTTGGCTCTCCGCCGTGCTGCTGTTACCCGTAGGCTTCTGCATGATGCTGCAACTGTCAGCTTCGAATACTTTGATCCAAGCGATGGTTCCGGACCAATTGCGCGGACGGGTGATGGCGGTTTACGCAATGATGTTCATGGGGCTGACGCCATTTGGAGCTTTGATGGCCGGCGCAGTATCCGACCGCATAGGTGCACCGGTTGCGGTTTGCATAGGCGCGGTTGGCTGTATCGCAGGCGCCGTACTATTCGGTCTAAAGCTACCTGCCATTCGAGTGGAGGCTCGCGAGCTCGCCATGGCGCAGGCGGTGACGCACGGAACGCCTTCGGACGAAATGACGAGCCGGGTACCGGAGTAGGGTCGTTTGCCTGAGTCGCATCGAAGATGAACTTGTCAAAGACATTTGGTCAGGTGAACGCTGGGGTCTTAGTCTCGAGTATGATCAGCAAGGTTGTGTTGGCGATATTTCTGGCGATTTGTTTGCTTCTCACGAATTCACCGTGCGTCGCGCAAGAGATAGAAACGAACAACAACGGGCACAATGCAGCTGGAGCGATCTTTGCGCCAGCCGGATATATAGAGTTGACTGCTCCTCTAGAGGATCGCGTGGCTGTGAATGTGTATGGGTTTTACATCGGTGAAGTCGGTTCTGGCATTGTGTTGCTGGAAGCGCCTTACCGGGCCACGAAGTTCCTGACCGTTACACCTGGTTATCTCTACGCCGCTGTTCCCGCCAGCGGCGTTGATCTCTTGTCCCGCAAAAGCGGAGCATTCACTCCAGCCGACCAGGAACATCAATTTCGATTGGCAGGAACGCTCAAGTTTTCAGTTGGCCGCTTCAAGATTTCCGACCGCAACCTGTACGCCCGAAGGTTTCGTCCGACAGGTGGCATCAACCGCTATCGCAACCGTATTCAGGTGGCACATCCCCTTGTGCTGGGAAAACACTCTTTGAATGTCTTCGCCTTTGATGAGGGCTACTACGATTGGGCTCACGGCGGCTGGATTCGAAACTGGGCTTCGATAGGTCTCGACGTTTCGCTGGCAGAGCATGTAACCTTTGAGCCGTCCTATATCCGCCAAGACGCACATGGGATCAGGAGTGTAAATTTCATCGGTCTCGGCGTCATTGCTTACATACAATAACTACATACAGGGTGTGCTCGACCTGTTGCCGTTGCACAGCAGTAGCGATTCCCGAACGAGAAATAACCTGACCAACGATGGCATCTCGCGATTCCATAGTTCAGTTATTCAACAAAACAGTGTCAGTAGCTCTCGGAAAACAAAACCCAGTCTCGCTGGCTTTCGCACGCTGCGTTCTGGCATTTGGCCGTCAGCAATATTTGGTTGGCAGCCCTTTTTTGTCCGAATCTCTACTCCCACCGCAAGTAACCCGTTTACGCAATCGGTGTATTGCCAGATACACATTGCTTACGATCTTTCTGTTCCCGAAAAGAGTTTCCAAGAAGCCACTGGAATTCGCGCCGTGGTCACAAGCCCTCGGTTGACGAAAAATGATCTGTTACCTACATAACCCATCGCGTACCCGGAAAGGCGAGAAACTGGAGCATCGACTTACACGACGAATGTGTGCTTTTGAGATCACGGTAGACGAGAAATTCACAACGAAACTTGATATATCGACAGGATGAACGTTTTGCGCGACTAAGTGAAAGAAGCTAGCGTCGAAATGGTTCAGCTGATCACTGCGGCGGAGTGTAGAATCAATTCACCTTGTTCAAGTCATTCCAACGTATTCCTCAATTCTGGCTCTTGCAGATTCTCGGCTGGTTGGCTTTCGTGGGCGTCGATATTGCAAACCCGATGTCTTCGCCTGAGGATCGTCGTGCGGTGGCCGTTAGTCACGTAATCTTTTTCAGCAGTCTTTTCCTCGCCACCCTGGTTCTGCGGTTGATTTACCGGCGAATCTTGCGACGAAACACGCTATGGGCAAACACGCCCTGGCCTCGCACCATGTTGCAGGCGGGACTCTGGGCATGTGTAGTGGCGCTGCCGTGCGGCGCTCTTGCGGAGTGGTCCTGGGGAACGATGAAGGGGAACCCGACGGGCGGGTGGTCTTTCCTGGCGCACGCCTGGGGAAACGCTTTCTATGCAGCACTCTTGCTGATTTCCTGGAGCGCTTTGTATTGGGGGATTAAGCACTATCAGGCGTTTCAGGCGGCCCACGAGCGCGCTTTACAGGCAGAGGGGCTAGCGCGAGAAGCTAGGCTGCACGCTCTTCGTTATCAACTGAACCCGCACTTCCTGTTCAACACCTTGAATGCCATCTCAAGTCTAGTGGTGCAGGGTGACTCGGCAGCGGCAAATCGAATGCTGGTTCAACTAGCCAGTTTCTTACGGTTAACGCTGTATGGCGTAGATGTTCAAGAGATTCCTCTCCATCAAGAGATTGCAAATACAGAACACTATCTCGCAATCGAGAAAGCCCGCTTGGGCGAACGCTTGGAATTGGAGTTCGCGGTCGCGCCGGAAGTCCAAGATGCTCTAGTACCTGCTCTGTTCTTGCAACCCCTGGTGGAGAACGCCATTCGGCATGGTATCGCACCGAATCCCGCCGGGGGAAAGCTCACGATCAAGGCGCAATGGGCGAAAGGACGAGTCCGAGTCACTGTTTCGAACGACAGCCTTGGTACGCACCCGCATCAAAATGAACCTGGGGCGCAGCGCCGGGGGTTCGGGCTCTCCAATACAATGGAACGATTTCGCGTTTTGTATGGCACGGATCATCGTCTAATTGTGCACCGCCCGCCGGAAGGCGGTTGCCAGGTTGAAATTGATTTTCCCTATCGACATGGAAGCTCGGTTGTGTGTGCAGCTGGTGGAGAAGAGGCATGCGCATAGTAATCGTAGACGATGAGCCGCTTGCCCGAAGCGGCTTGCAAGCTCGCTTGGCAGAACATGAGGGCATGGAGGTCGTTGGGCAGTGCGGTACCGGGAAAGCCGCCGTTGCGGCCATCCGTGATTTGGCGCCCGATTTAGTGTTCCTGGATGTGCAGATGCCCGGTTTGAACGGATTCGATGTCTTGCGGAAGGTGCCCGCCAACGGCTTACCGCTCGTCATCTTTCTCACTGCTTATGATCACTACGCCTTGGCCGCATTCGAAGTAAACGCATTGGATTACTTGCTCAAGCCGATCGATGACGTCCGCCTTGCTCAGGCTCTGGAGCGAGCGCGGGTGCAGTTGAAAACCGCCTCGATCCCGGACATCGAGCGCCGTCTGCGCGAGCTGCTGGAGCGGGTCGAGAGCAAGGAAGCCCGCCGTCAGTACGAAACTCGTTTTGCCGTGCGGACCGGACGGCGAATTGCGATCGTCTTGGTGGAGGAAATCGACTGGATCGAAGCCACCGGCGACTACGTCACGCTGCATGTCGGCAACCGATCCCATATGTTACGGCAAACCATGACTCGGCTCGAACAACAGCTTGATCCGGAGTGTTTTATTCGGATTCACCGTTCTGTCATTGTCCGCGCGTCGCGAATTTGTGAAATGCAGAGTCTGCCCAACCGCGAATACCTCCTACGGCTTACCGGCGGAACCACGGTCAAAACCAGCCGCCGCTTCAGCGATCTCATCGAACGCTGGCTCTAAAGAGTGTCACACCGTACAGATCCGCTTCCCGCCACACAGAATGCGTCTTTCTCCCGGTGCAAGATAAAACGTAGCGCGTGCGATGGCCAAGCTTGCTACTGCGAGCCGCCGTGGTCACCGTGAACCATTGGAAGGAGCTTTCGGCAAGTCGAGGATGCGGACGGGAAGTACAGTTCGGTCATTTGAGGTCTCTGCGCTCGCACTTATTTTCTTGCTCGCTTAGCCAGGGACCGCAAGCCGTTGACAGGATATCTCTACATATGTAGACTCTCTGCGTGAAACTACGAGTGTCGCCACAAACTCTCCAGGTTCTGGATGCTTTTCTCCAAGCTCCGAAGGACTGGAAATATGGGTACGACATCAGCCGTAACACCGGGCTGAAGTCCGGCACGCTGTATCCAATTCTCATGCGCCTGGCGGAACGGAAGCTGCTCGAAACTTCCTGGGAAACTGCCGAGATCGGGAAACCTCCTCGGCATTTGTATCGGCTTACCTCGGACGGGATGCGATTCGCACGGGAACATCGGCTTTCGCGTTCCGCCGGCCGCCTGGCGCGCGCGGCATTTGGTGAGGTGAAAAGCTAATGTCCGCAGCACGCAGATTGGCTTCGAGACTGTTGAGTGCGATGGTTCGATGCTCATCATCGGACAGCCAGGACTGGGTCCATGCAATGCTGCGGGAACTGGATTTCACTGAAAGCGATTGGGAGTCGTTATTTTGGGCCCTGGGAAGTACCGCTGCCATTTTCAGATACTCCTTTCCACGCGGATTGAGGGCATGGCTCGGAAAGCACTCGGGCCGAGAGGGAGGGTTGATGACAAAAAATATAGGGGAGAAGACGGTGGGAGTGATTTCAGGAGTTGTCGTCGCAGTCGCCGTGTTGGCGACCTCTGCGTTCGGTCTAGTGCGGCTGTCACTTTTTCTTTTTCCCGGCTGGGATGTTCAGCGAGTGCCATGGGCAGAATGGCTGGCCGTAATTGCGATACCAGAAACGATTTTCATCTTTACGGCGATCTCTCTCTGGCGCAAGAGAAGATCCATGGCGGTGGGCATTCTCCTGTCCGCAATCGTTTTAGTTGCGCACTTTGTCGTTCACCTTACGACTCACGGATGAGCTGCGTGGCGCCGTCCGAGAGGGGAAAAGATGCCGGCGAACCGATCCATACCACAGTGCACAATTATTCCAGAGTTTGCGTATCCACACCTCGGCGAGGCCGTTGATTGGTTCTGCGATGCCTTCGGCTTCACCTTGCGACTGCGAATCGCGAATCATCGCGCACAGCTCAATGTGGGTGACGGGGCCGTTGTCCTGACCGAACAACGTGGCCGGGGACAGGACTCACTTGGCGCTGTTTCGTTTCCACCGAGCCGAGACGACCCCTCGCATTCCGAGTTGGTGCGAGCACTTGATGTCGAACGCCACCACGAGCGTGCCACGCAGCGTGGGGTGCAGATCAAACGACCACCCGCTGACCATCCGTATGGAGAACCGCAATACACCGCCGAGGATCTCGCCGGCCACCGCTCGACGTTCTCCCAATCCATCGCGGATGTCGCGCCCGAGGAATGGGGCGGCACGCCCGGCCAGATTTAGTAGTCCGCCGACAAACTACCCTTCTTTCACAAACAGTCGTGTGGAAGCATCCGAGGTGCTTTGAACACGCAATCAGCCGGCATGTCCTCGATCAGAGACCTATGAGGCGACGATGAAAAAAGTAATGACCGGTGCGCACGTAGCGGAAAAGTTGGGACTGGGCGATGTTCCGCTCGCATGGCTCGCAAAGCTCGAGGAGGCACGTCCAGCAGCCGACCTGCCAGTGCCGAACCCCGACGCACTCTCGGTGTTGCTCGCCAGGTTGAGCGTTGCCCGTGAAGACCTAGCAGAGGTACTTGAAACCATGCCATCGCCGGAGCGTGATCCGGAATTGTGGTGGCTGCTCGAAAGAAGCCACAACGTGTTCGTGAGCAGCCTAGCAAGTCGGGAGAACCAACCCAGCGGGGAACCCATTCCGCCCGTGCCGGAAGCGCTCCGGCTCTTTACCGTGCACCTGATTCTGGTCAGTATCGCCGCAATTCTCCTGCGCCAGCAGGAGTTCGGTGTCCCGGACGATATTTCGTGGGAAACGCTTTCGTGGCTCGGAAGGGCGATGTCAGCATATCGAGCGAAGCAGGGCAAGATCGGAGTCAGCCTCACAGGATGGGATTGGCTGCGCTTTTCGGCTTGGCTCTATCAAGTCGGACGTCTTGAGGTTACCCCCTACTGGCTCCTCACGCATCCTCAAGAGGCGGGTCCACTTTTCTGGTACGACGAACAAACTGCGGACCAGCTCGGTCCTGGGCACAAAAAGGGTGCGGCAGCGCTCAGTCTCCACATCCCTGCGCTTGGCCCACTCACGGCGGAGGCGTGCAGTGCGTCGCTTTGTCGTATGCAAACCGCTTTCAACAAGATTCAACCCGGCGGTCCGCCGCGAATCGCAACGTGCACATCATGGATGCTAGACGAACAGTTGGCCGAATATCTTCCATACGATTCAAACATTCTGGATTTTCAGCGGCGATTTACTCTGGTTCCGGGAGCGCGCGACAATGACGATTGGATCTTGCGAGTTGTGTTCGGCACCGAGAGACCGCAGGGCTTGGACGCGTTGCCACAGCGCACTACGCTGGAGCGAGCTGTCGTCGGTCATCTTCGGCAAGGCCGACATTGGCGCATGCGGACGGGCTGGTTGCAGCTAGCACAATAAAGAGGTCCGGCGAGAGAATCACCATGCCCACGCGTACGCCTCGACTCGCGGATCAGCGCCTGCGCTCAGCACGCCGGTCTTCGCATCGATGATGATGGCGGCGCTGGACGCAAGGGACCAAGGTGGTGCGACACGTAGCTTGTGGCCGCGCGCGATGAGTTCCTTTTGCGTCGCATCCGGAATGCGCTCCTCCACCGCCATGGCGCCCGGAAGCATGGTGTGCGGAAACGGCGAAGATGGGAAGCTGCTAGTGGACCACCGTGGAGCTTCGATGGCTTGCTGGACGTTCATGCCGAAATCGATCACGTTGACCAATATCTGCAGGGTGACCATTACCTGGTCGTCGCCGCCAGGACTTCCGGTAATCATGAACGGCTGGCCGTCCTTCATCACCAGCGTGCTCTGTAACGTGCTCCGCGGCCGTTTTCCGGGCTCCAGCGCATTGGCCTCACCTCGAACCAAGGAGTAATAGTCGCCACGGCAGTTGAAGATGATTCCCGTGTCTCCCATCACGACTCCTGTTCCAAAGACACTGTGAAGGCTGGGCTCGAAGCTGACCATGTTGCGGTCCTTGTCAACGATTGCGATGTAACTCGTGTCGCCGTGGAAGTCCGCGTCGCCGTCGAGAACGACATGCCAGGGACGCTCCGCAGCGCCAGCGACGAATTTTTCGGGTGAACCGGGGCGCAGCTCCAACGAAGCTTTTGCCGGATCGATCAGCTTTCTGCGTTCCCGCGCGTAGTCCTTCGACAGCAATCCGTCGTACGGGATTTTGATGAAGTCCATGTCCCCGAGAAATTTCTCCCTGTCGGCCATGGCCAGTTTCATGACCTCAACATTGGTGGAGATGAAGTCGACGCTATTGTGGCCGAGCGCTTTCAGGTCGTACCCCTCAAGCAGGTTTAGAGCGATCAGCTCGGTCGGCCCCTGGCTGGCGGACGGATTCTTATAAACCTGATAGCCCCGGTAGTCGGTGGAGACCGGGGTTTCCACTTTCGCGGTGTACTCCGCAAAGTCCTCGTAGCGGAACAAGCCGCCGTTGGCTTCTGAGAAGGCCCCCATCTCGCGCGCAATGTCACCTGTGTAGAAGCGATCGCGGGCCGCTTTCAGTGCTTCGTGCCGTCCTTTCGCCTTATTCGCCCTTTCTGCTTCGACCAGCTTTTTCAGGGTGGCAGCGAGATCCGGATTCTTGAAGATCTCACCGGCCTTCGGCGCTTCACCATTCGGCTTGTAGATTTTGATGGTCGAAGGGTACTTGAGTATCTTTTGGGTGTTGGCGATCATGCGGGCGCGCGCTTCACTCAGGGGATATCCGTTTTCCGCAAGGTCAATGGCCGGCTGGAGAACTTGTTCGAAGCTCATTGTTCCCCAGCGGTCTAACAGGAGGTACCACGCGTCCACCACGCCCGGAAGTCCGCCCGACAGCAGCCCATCGCTGACCGGAATCTTGCCGCCGCTGTTGTTCTCGTACCACGAGATGGTCGCCAGCTTTGGAGCGCGCGGTTCCGCGTTGATGGAAAATACTTTTTTCTCGCGCGCATCGTAAACGAGCACAACGGCGTCACTGCCGACACCATTGAGGGCAAAATCGGTCACCGCGAGCGCCGCTTGGCCGCCAACGGCTGCGTCGAACGCGTTGCCGCCCGTCTGCAAAATGCGGCGGGCCGCCTCTGTCGCTTCCGCCTTCATCGATGACACTGCTGCCTGCCGGCCTCGAATGACCGGGCGCATGGTGCGGGGTAAAGAGGCGTCTGGGCCTTGGGCGATGGCATTGGCGGCAAAACCCAAGCAGACAGTCAACATGCAGGTAACTAGCGTTCTCTTCGAAACGGTCATGAGTGCCTCCCTGAATTGAAAGCCCTAGGCCTATCGTCCTTGCGGCAGACGAAAGCCTTTGACTTGTCTTTATTCGCGCGTTGCATTCTACATCGTCTAAGAATCTTGGTTTTACGAGATGCAACGTTGGTCGAGTCGCGTTGACGGCCGGTCTAGCCTATAAATCTGTGGGAAGTCGGGCCGATCACGGGCAACTGGAACTTGCGAACGGACCGCTCCAAGAGATCCTGAAACGTGACTATAATCCCGAGGACTGGAGGAGCGAAATGGTCAGGGCTGGAGTCATGGCGGGATTTCTACTGACGCTGGCGGCGAGTTGCATCGCGCAGGAGCATCAGCACGGGAACAGCGAGAAATTGGGGGCGGTGCATTTTGTCACAACGTGCAACGACGTGGCGCAGAAGGAATTCGATCGGGCGGTTTCGCTGCTGCATTCCTTCCAGTTCAGCCGGGCCATAGAAGGATTCAACGCAGTGCTCGGTGAGGACGCGACATGCGGAATTGCGTTTTGGGGAATCGCGCTTAGCGATTGGAGTAATCCTTTCGCGGCGGGAATGAAAGACAAGAGCCAGTTGCAGGCAGGGCGGGAGAGCGCGGAACGCGGCAAGACCCTGGGCGCAAAGACGGAGCGCGAACGGGCGTATCTCGCGTCCGTCGGCAAGTTGTACAGCGACTTCGAGGGCACGCCGCAACGTGCCCGCTCGATCGCCTATCGCGACGCCATGCGGGAAGTCGCGGCGAAATACCCAGAAGACCATGAGGCGCAAATCTTCTACGCGTTGGCGCTCACGGCTGCGGAAGATCCCGCGGACAAGACGTATGCTGGGCGGCTCCAGGCGGGAGCGATTCTGGAGAAATTGTTCGAGCAGGAGCCGGCGCATCCCGGGTTGGCGCACTACATCATCCACACCTATGACGTGCCAGCGCTGGCGGGGCGGGCGTTGGTGGCGGCGCGGCGCTACTCGGAAATTGCGCCCGATGCGCCGCACGCGTTGCACATGCCATCGCATACCTTCACCCGCACGGGCTACTGGCAAGAATCCATCGACAGCAACCTAGCGGCAGCAGCAGCGGCGCGCCGCGAGGGTCAGACGGCAGAAGAGTTGCACGCCAGCGACTATGAAATTTACGCCTACCTGCAAACTGGGCAGGACCAGGCGGCGCGGCGGATACTGGATTCCTTGCCGGAAATCGCTTCACGCTTCGATCCAAAGGTGTTGTTGAGCGGCGCCGGCGGCCCCTCGGTTGGATATTTTGCGCTGGCAGCGATCCCGGCACGGTACGCCCTCGAACGCCAGGACTGGAAGCAGGCCCTGCAACTCCCTCTGCGGGAGACACCGTTTCCTTACACGGATGCAATGACGTGGTTCGCGCGGGGATTCGGCGCAGCGCGCCTCGAGCGAACGCAGGCTGCGCGCGAATCGGTCACGGCGCTGAAGCAGATCCGCGAGCGACTGTTGAAGGCGGGCGACAACTATTGGGCGCAGCAGGTGGAAATTCAGGAGCTTGAGGTGGAAGCGTGGACGGCGCTAGCGGAGGGTAAAAAAGAGGAATCGCTGCAGCGGATGAGGTCGGCGGCGGAACTGGAAGATGCGACGGAAAAAAGCGCGGTGACGCCCGGCCCCCTGGCCCCAGCGCGGGAGCTACTGGGTGAGATGTTACTGGAAAGGAAAGAGCCGGCGCAGGCGTTGGAGCAATTCAAAGCTACACTAACGAAAGAGCCACGCCGCTTCCGAGCGCTCTATGGGGCAGCGCATGCCGCCCAGCTCAGCGGAAGTCCTGAAGCGAGTCAAAGGTACTTTGGCGAGCTGTTGAAGGTTTGCGGACGTGCGGACAAGCCAGGAAGGGCGGACCTCCTGGAGGGAGAGCGGGCGCCAGAAAATCATTCCGTTCCAGAAAAAGAACCAATGCAGTGCTCACTCACCAAACTTGCCACCCAACCTGGGAAACCCGCTCTTTGACGACTCACGCGAGGCCTCGTGCTGGATCGATCGTTCCCGGTTGGTACTTCAACGTTGGTGCGATGCTCTTGATTAGATTTCGCAACCATCCGAATTTCTCGTTTTGTCGTTGGAGATCGGAAGAAGTTGCAGCGTCAGTTGTCGACATTGATTCTCCATCTCATTCGTCGCACCAGCAGCAACATTGGCCGGAGTACTCGGCGCTGAAGCCAACTCCGATTAGCGTGACAAAGAGTCCCTCGCCCGACCTAACTTTTCTAGAGCGAAAGATCTGAAGTTGTCTACGACTGCCGCTCGACCTCGTTTGCCGACAACGATGCCAATTTCAGACAACACGACACTGCAATTCTGCTCAAGATCGTCCGAACAAAAATACTTTCGTTATTTGACACACTGCCGGCAACGTTTGCCGAATCCGATTGTGGAAGAGTTGCCCGGGAGCAAGCGGGAAACTTACGCCGCCACCTGCATCATGATTCTGCCTGACGTGCCACACTTAGAGCAGCAAGCGATCCCACGTGCCGCCGTACCTTATGGCACGAACCATTTCTCTCTCGTAGATACTCTGGGGGAATCCGAGCTCGATTCGGCTTGCTCCATCGAGGGATTTCAAGTGTTCGGCGGAGAGTTCCAGATCCAAACTGGCGAGATTGTCCTGGAGCTGAGATACCTTCCGCGCTCCAATGATCGGGATTACCGGCACCGTTCGATAGCGTAGCCATGCAAGCGCGACTTGCGGCATGCTGCGACCAACTTGTCCGGAGACCGCCTTCAACGCCGCGATGATCGGCGCCGCGCGTTTTTCGTCTGGAAGGAAGTCCTTCGTTCCCTGGTTGGTCATCCGCGCGCCCTCGGATTTGCCCTCACCGTGATACTTCCCGGTTAGCACGCCACCCGCCAGCGGAGACCAAGCCACAACTCCCATGTTCAAAGCTTTCGCCATGGGAATCAGTTCGCGCTCTACCGTTCGCTCCATGAGGCTGTACTCGATCTGCAACCCGACAAACTGTGTCCACGCTCGAAGCTCCGCCAGAGTATTTGCCTGGGCGATCCACCAGGCGGGAGCGTCCGAGATGCCGACGTGGAGAACCTTGCCTTGACGAACGAGATCGTCCAGTCCGCGCATGACTTCGTCCACTGGTGTGATCCCATCCCAGACGTGCACCCAGTACAGATCGATGTAGTCGGTTTGCAATCGTTTCAAACTGGCTTCCACTGCTTGCATCATGCTTTTACGGTGATTGCCCGCCGCATTGGGATCGTTGCCGGGCACAGCGAGGGAGTATTTCGTGGCCAAAACGACGCTTTCGCGATGACCCTGAATGAACTCACCCAGGAATTTTTCGCTCGTGCCGTTGGTGTAGAAATTCGCCGTGTCAATGAAGTTTCCACCCGCCTCGCGGTAAGTCTCATAGACTTTCTGCGCTTCCGCCTTGGGTGATCCCCATCCCCACTCGTCACCGAAGGTCATAGTGCCTAGCGCCGCTTCGGAGACCCGCAGTCCGCTCTTGCCGAGCAACTTGTATTTCATAATGGTGTTCCTTTCATTTCGCCCTACGACATGTTCCTCAGCTGTTTTCTGACCGCACCTTGACGGCAGCTAGACGGAGGACGACCTTAGCCACCTTGACCGGATTCGATGCGATTCCCGGGTGAGCTGACGATTCAGCAACTCAGGAATTGATTCCGCTATTCGCCAAATACAATCGGCTGTCGAAGCGCCCATCTTCAAAAACTGTTGAAACGGTCAGAGGTCGCCACTTGTCGGCCTCGGTGGCGCGCGCGGTCTCTGCTTGCTGCACCCGCTTTTCCGCATCCACACCGAGGATCAGCCGCACCGGCACCTCGTCGCTATTCGCCAGTTGTACAATTACATCCGCGATCTTGCGCGGATCGCCTTCCGCACGCCCTTCGAGGCTTCGCAACAACTTGAGTATTGAACCGACCGAGGCCTCGTAGTCCGGCAGCAGGTCCGGCACATTCTGACCGGCACGTCGTGCCCAGTTGGTCCGAATACCTCCCGGCTCCAGCGTGCAGATCTTGACCCCGAACGGCGCGACTTCCATCGCCAGAGCGTCGCTGAAACCGCCCACGGCCCACTTGGCCGCGTGATACGGCGTGTTGCCGGGAACGGCGAGACGACCACCGACCGAAGACACTTGAAAGATATGGCCGCTCTTCTGTTTGCGCATCACCGGCACGGCGGCACGGGTGGTGTACACCACGCCGTAAAAGCAGGTGTCCACGACAGCCTGGAAGTTCTCCGCACTCATTTGCTCAAACGGCGCAAACTGCCCGTAACCAGCATTGTTGACCAGCACATCCAGTCGGCCGAAGGCGTCCACCGCCAACTGCACGGCGGCCTTTGCTGCGGCCTCGTCGCGCACTTCCAGCGTAACGGGCTTCACCCGCTCGCCGTATTGCGCCACCAGAGGAGCCAGCTCTTCTGTCCGACGCGCTCCGGCTACCGCGCTGTCACCTGCGGCCAGCGCCGCTTCGGCGATGTCCCGCCCCAATCCGTTTCCGCTTCCCGTAATCAACCAGACCTTCGCCATCGCAATATCCTCCATTCTCGTTCGCGACTTCCGTTGTGAGTACTCACTCATCTATACGATGCACGGACTCCTTACTTGGTTATGCCCGCCCAGAACATTTGAAAGCCGCTATCCCGGTATCTATTCGCTTTGCATGGGTTCGACACCGTAAGGTCTATCGCCGCCTCCACCAAGGCTGCTAACGACTTCGAGATAAGTTCCACCGGGAAATCATTGCGGAAGACACGCTGCTCGATCGCGTCACGAATCATGATTTGGAACTCGACGAACGGCGCGCTGCCGGCGTCTTTAGACTCTTTGGTGAGTACCTCCGACACCTGTAGCTGCGCCAGCACCTTGCGCTGCTTGGGATTCGCAATGCCCCAATTCACATAGCGATCCCAAACATGCCGCAGCCTGGTACGAACATTCTTCTTCCGAGGGAAATCGGACATCATGGCGTCTGCGAGTTCCAGTTTAATCTCCCGGTAAAGAGCATTGATCAGATCATCCTTCGTCGTGAAGTACGTAAACAGAGTTCCCTCGGCGACGCCCGCTTGTTTTGATATCTCTGACGTGGGGGCAGCGGTAAGACCGCGCTCCGCAAATAGGCGGGTCGCGGCGTCGAGGATCGCGTTTCGTTTGTCTTCGCTTTTAGGACGCGCCATTGAGCTTCTCGATTACTGAGTGCATACTCGATAATACATGGGAAGTGTGCTGGCGGCAAGCCGAAGCGGCCGAAACAGAATGCAGGACGCCCAAGTCCGGGATGGTCGGCAATCTGGAAGTTAGCGTAGATACGCGATGGTCGTTTTAGCGGAACCAGTGTTGCAAAGGGATTTTGCTAAAAACCGGTTGCTCGAAGCAGGTACCCAAGGCAGGTGCTCTCCTGGAGTGACCCCGATCTTGGTTTCCTAGTGCCCGCACGTCCGAAGCTCCTGCCTTGTAATCACCGAACGTGCCTACGATCCGTTCTTCCACGCGCGACCCATGAATCTGCCGGTTGCGCCTGAAAGCACGCGAAGGGCTTCCGCAAGGTTCCGGGCACGCGCGTCCGATGAAGTGAGGCGGGAGAAATAGCGAAGTATCTCTTTTTTGCGGCTCGGAATTAAAGCCGTCCAGTTCTTCTTCGCTTGCGGATTCCCGGCGAGTGCCTGCTTGAACCACCTGGGCATGGGATGTTGCGGACCGTTTCGATAGCTCGCGTCGAAATCGATCTCCACGCGCACGCAATCACCAACTACGGTACCGGATGCCTTTCGGATATCACCGTGCAGGTATAGATAGAAGCTTCCGTTGCCAACCGGCATCATGTTGACGCGCCATGCTTTTGCGGGTTTGCCATTGACGCGCAACAGGACCGGAAGCGGCCTGCGCCAGCCCGGCTTGATGGCGCTTGCTCGGGAAGCACTGACGAGAATGAAAGGGTTGACGCCTCGAATCCTTATGACCGCTCGGAAGCCTGCCGTCATGGAACCCACAAATTGCAACAAAGCATGAAATTCGACGCGTGAATCATCGCGACAGTGTCTCAAATTCTGCATCTCGATGTGGGGTTCACCCTATGGTTCGTGGATCCCTGCCTCGTTTGCAGGTGCTCCAAAGACGTGCTCGCTGGCGTTGGGCTGGTGCGACTGGGCTGGTGCGACCGTAGTGCTTGCTTCCCTGACTTGGTGATAAGATCACCGAAGCGCGAAGGGCGCATCCGGTCCGCGGAAAGGACAGAAGTCCACCTGATCCAAACAATTTATTTCACGAACTAACTTTCTGCCCATAAATGCGGATCTCGGGTATACGAAAGGAAGTTCGTCATGCCGGTAAGACGCCTCCCATCGAATCCAAACCTCGATCATCTCAAGTATCAAGCGAAGGACTTGCTGAAAGAGCGTTCCGCCCACACTCCGGAAATAGCCCAGCGGATCAGGGAATTTCACCCGCGTTTCGGTCGGGCCACGGACGCGGAAATCTTCGACGCCCAGCTCAGCCTCAGTGACGCGCAGCTTACAATCGCACGCGAATATGGATTTCCGAGCTGGGCGAGGCTGAAACGGCACATTGAAAAACCGACGCTCTCCGATCGATTGGATTTGCCGCACCAGCAGCGAATTGAAAATTCAACGCTTCGCCGCGCTGTGGAACTTCTCGATTCAGGTGACGTAGCTGGTTTGCGTGCACACCTGAATCAGCATTCGAATCTTGTGCATCAACACGTCGTTTTCGAGGGCGGGAACTACTTTCGAAATCCAACGCTATTGGAATTCGTCGCTGAGAATCCGGTTCGCCACGGCACCCTGCCGGCGAACATCGTTGCGGTGACCAAGGTCATTCTCGATGCTGGCGCGAGCCAATCCGCGCGGAACGAGACGCTCATGCTCGTCTCGACTGGCAGGGTACCGCGCGAATGTCGCGCGCAACTTCCGCTGATCGATGTTCTGTGCGATTACGGAGCGGATCCCAGCAGCGCAGTACGAGCAGCGGCCTTGCACGGCGAGCTTGAGGCCATGAACGCTTTGATTGGGCGCGGCGCTCGAATCGATTTGCCGGTAACAGCGGCCCTCGGGCATATCGAGGACGCCCGACGGTTGCTAGCGGGCGCCGGCACGGAGGACCGCTATTTGGCACTCGCTTTCGCGGCGAGTTTTGGTCATCTCGAGATCGTTCGATTGTTGCTTGACGCGGGTGAAGATCCAAATCGATATAACCCGCTGGGAGCCCATTCCCACTCGACTCCGCTGCACGAAGCTGCAGGGGCCGGCCATGAGGAAGTAGTCCGGCTCCTCGTCGAACGCGGCGCCCGATTGGACTTGAAGGACATCCTCTGGCGGGCTACGCCAGCCGATTGGGCGAGACAGGCAGGCAGGACAAAAATCGAGGCATATCTTCGTCGCAAGTTTGGGAGCGAGAAGCGGGAATAAGACGACCTTCGTGGATAAAAAACGGGGTACCCCGAGGGATTCACAAGGACGGGGAAATCTTCATCACGGGCCAGTGCCTCCCCTAGGGCCTAAGCGCTCCGCCAACGGCATCGACGAGACGCTTGCACGATACTGAGCTCAACCGCCGAGTTCAGGTGAGGGCGACAGACAGCTCTGCTTCGCGCTTTGTCAAGCGTCATCGCTGAGTTTTCCGCCACTCCGGATCTGCCAGAACCACGGAGGTTTCGATCTGGCGTTCGGGCACAGTCCAATACTTTTCGAGTAGCCGGTTCTTCTCCTGAGCACCAACGACTTGAAAGCCATACTTCTCGTAGAAGCGGATCGCCCAGACCGCGTCAGCCCATGTTCCGACCAACACCGGACCATTTGCCAGCTCCCGCAAATGAGACAGCAAGCGCGCTCCAGCCCCTCGCTTCTGGCTACGCGTGCGGACATAAGCGTGCCGAATGAGCGTCACGTCCTGGACCTGTTGAAGGCCCATTACGCCGGTCAGGGTCCCGGACTCCTCGTAGCCCCAGAACGCGACTCCCTCATCGATTTCATCCTGCAGTTTCACCCGGGACATGTACGGCTCTGTCCAGCGATCTGCAGGGATAATTCCTTTGTACGCCTGCGCGCCATCGTTAATGATGGCCCAAATGATTTCAAAGTCGCGCTTGTCACATCGGCGGATCATGAGTACTCAACCTCCTAGCTTGGCGTCGCGATCAAATGTCTGGCCGATCTGGACCAAGTCGTCTGCAGCCAGATGGGTTTTGACGGGCGGGATTCTCCAGACGCTGTCTTGAGAAAACTGGATGAGCTATAAGAGCTCGCGATCATGAGCTGGCTTTTGCGGACGCCACGCCATTGTGTTGGCTTTCCCCAGGGAGACATGGGCGCTGTCCATTTGTAGGACCCTGTGAATGTCGGCAGACTTTTCACAATCAAGGTACGACGGTGACCTGAACCGCCGAAGCCTCGGTCGAGTTCGCGCCAACTAGAACATCCACTTCCCCGGGCTCCACGGTCCTCTTCATCTGCGCGGCAAAGCAGGCGTTTTCCGATCTCTGGCGTATCTTTTGTGGCCAGCCAATCTCAACCCAATCGACAGAGCAGGTGATTGGACCGAGGCCGGCTGGTCGAGTCCGCCAGCGAAAAGCCCGCGAGGCGAACAGATAAACCAGGTTGACGGTATCGAAAATGGACCCAAGTATGGACGTGCCCCAAGATCCCATATCCAAATTCCACACGTCGCGCCGGCACGGAAAGCGCATTGTCGCCTGCGAGGTGGTTCCTTGACCTCACTTCAATCTCCGGATTTCTTGTCGATTTCCGGCAGAGGCGGCACTTCCAGGTTGCGCGCGATCCACGGCAGGAGAACTCGCTTGAAAATGATCGGGTCCGGCCACACTTTCACCTGGCGGCCGAGGTGTCCCCCGGAAGGATTAATCCACGCTTCCTTAGGAATATCACCCGCGTTCATGAGTTCGTAGATATCCGAGATGGGCACCTGCGTGTCCTTCACGCCGGCAATAATCAGCATTGGCGTCGTCGGCTTGCCGAGTATTCCTTGCTTCGCGAGCGACATTTTCTCGAATATTGCCGCGATGTCGTCCACGGTGTTCACATTGTCGAAAATCGCCATCAACGCCGGGACCTGATCAAAAAGATATTCGCGATTGCCCAGGAGCGATTCGGTTAGAAACTTCCTGGTGAAAAAAAGATCCGTCGGAGGCGACTGGACGCTAACCGCCTTCAGCCGGTCATGCTCCACAACGGACATCTTGGTGCCCCAATATGCACCCCAGCTCACACCGTGAAATGCAATCCGCGACTTGTCCACCTCGGGCCGAGCTTGCAAATAATCGATCACCTTGGAAAGCAAGCGGTCCGCCGTCGGGCTTGCTTTGATCGGGCATTGCCCGGTTCCTGGTCCATCCACGGCCAGGAAACCAATACCGTAAGGGAGTATGGCGCCAAAGCTCTCGGTCAAATCCTCCTTTCGGCTGTCGAGCCCGTTGACCGCGATGACCATGGGCACGGGGCCTTTTGCGTTCCTCGGCAGGCGCATATAGCCGATAATTTCGGAGCCTTCAAAGGGAATGCGCACGACCTCAACCGGCGGATCCCCAAACTTTGCGTGGGCCAGGAACGCTTCAATGGCTTTCGCGTAGGATTCCTTCTTCTTCGGCGAAGAGGGGATCGGCCACCGGCCAAACGAATAAACGCGCCACGCACGAATGAAATCGGCATTGGCCTTGGCAGGGTCTGATTTCTCCAACGACTTGCCTTCCGCCATATAGCGGTCCGCGACATGCATGAACGCCGTTGCCCATTCGTCCTTGTCGCGGGTCTTGACGGAAGTGAACGCCTCCTCAACATCGGAAGGATCGAGGCCAATCATTGGATACATCCCGGTCTGTGCGCGCTTGACGGCTTCGACCTTAATTTCCTCGATCGTGCGTTCCGTCTTCTCCTGGGCGAGCGCGGGCTTAGGAATGAAAACTGAAGTGAGCAGAGCTAAAGCGACTGACAAACGCTGGAATTCCGTCTGTATGTTTAGCATGTCCCCTGTTCCTTTGGTTGATGGTTGAATCGCTGAGAGTCGCTTTTGCGGGCGTTTCCCTGAGCGGCGCGCGTTCAAGAGTGGCTTTCGAGCGCGCAGCGCCCTTACGTAGTAGGAAGCCGCTCCGCTAGAAAATAAACTTCAACCCGAGCTGCACCGCGCGGCTTCCACCCGAACCGATGATGGGGTTCGAGGCCGCTACGTCCGGGGTCGCGCAGGAGCATCCGAAACCGCCCGCTCCCGGGACCGAAGGATCGTTATGCCCCCACCCATTTTGACCGCCGAACGGGTTGGCGAAATTCGGGTGGTTGAAGACATTGAAGAATTCCGCGCGGAACTGCATGTTTACGCGTTCACCGAAGCGGAAAATCTTCACCGCGGAGAAGTCCACATTTCGGAAGCCGAAATCGCGGAAGGTGTTGCGGCCCATGGTGCCGAACGTACCCGGTGCGGGCGGAGTCATTACGGACTTCCCCTCTGCGTAGCACCCCCAACTTGCGAGCTCGTTGGCGGCCGCTTGGCTACCCGCCGCGGTAATGCACGTCGCCGCAGCCGCCGGTGCGCCGGGCGCAACTCCGATCACGTTTCCGCCAGCGTCGGTAACGAAATTCGTATTGGCAATCCACGGGACCCCGGTGGACCTGGTGGCCTTGAAGTCCGAGGGACTCCCGGTGAAATCCCAGCGATCTACTGCTTCGGCGGTGTGGCTGAGATCGGTTCCCGTGTCGATGACGCCCCAGGGTTGCGCACCGAACAGGCTCACGATGGAATTGAGCTGCCATCCTTCCAGCAGTTGCCCGTAACCCTTGACCCCCGGAAGGGCGTACGTGGCGGAAAGTGTAAATCTATGCCGCATGTCGTAGTCACTGCTGGCGTACTCCCGTTGGGGATGATAACTGTCCATGGGTAGACCCGAACCGGCGCCGAAATCCCAATTGGCTCCCACGTCGTCGAGCGCGTGCGAATACGTATATCCGGCGATGAATGTAAAGCCGTGATAATCCCTGCCGGTGAACGTTACCTGCAGTCCGTTGTAGTTCGACTTGTAAATATTCCCCATCTGGTAGATGAAGCTGAGGAACGGAAATGCGGCGTTGAACGGCCTGCCTGACTGCTCGTTTCCTACGGTATCGAGCGCAGGCACGTTCTGGTTGGTATCGCGGATGCCGGCGAGTTTAGAGCCATGGTTGCCAACGTAGGCCGCTTCCAGAGTGACCTTCGCATTGAACGCGTGCTGCACGTCTAGGTTCCAGGCGTAGACGTACGGCGTCTTGAAATTTTGCGTGATGCCCATGATCGTGCAAGGACTGCCGGTGGTCACGCTGCAGTCAATCGTGCCGGTCGGGAAAACGGTACCGCCTCCGACGTTATCCCAATTCAGCGCGCTACCCGGATAGGTGATAAGTCCCGTGGCTATATTGCCGGTACCCGGTGTTACTCCAATGCCGCCCGTAGGAATTGTGGAGAGGCCAAGATTGTTATTCAGGGCCAGGAATGATTCCCAATTGAGCGTTTCATAGATGATGCCCGCGCCGCCACGGATCACTGTCTTATTGTTACCGGCGATATCCCAGGCGAAGCCAGCGCGTGGAGCGAAGTTGTAGGGATCGAGATTGTAGGGGCCGCTGATGCCTTTACCTACTTGTACGAGCCCGGCACTTGGATCGAAATTCGCGAGCTGATCGTTCGAATCCTTGATGACCGTATTGAGTTCGTAGCGCAAGCCCAGATTGAGCGTTAGATGGCTGGTGATGCGCCAATCGTCCTGGACGAACAAGGCTGTTCCCCAGTTGTGAATGTGACGCGTGGGATCCCCAGTGAGAAGGCTGCCGTTAACGGGAGAGCCCGCAAAGAAGTCCTCGATCGAAGAAGAAGCAATGGTGCCGTCCGGTGAGGTGAAGGCGCCGCCGACAAATTTGAAGCGTCCGCGCGTTCCACCGTAGGCTCCGCCACTGAAACTATCGCGGTGCTCTTCGATGCCGAATTTAACGACGTGCTTTCCAATCGTGCGGGAGATGTGATCCACAAATTGATATCGGTCATCGGGTCCCTGAACTTTGGGCCAATTGAATCCTCCGATTCCAGACACCGGAAAGCCGAAAAATCCGAGAACGTTGATGCGCGGCAGGCCGCCATAAAGAGGGTTGGTCACGCCGGTGTTCAACCCATAAGCCGTGGCCGGAGTACTGTGGTCATTGGGAAATGTGGGCTGGTAGAGCCGGTTATATCCAAAGCGAGCTTCATTGACCCACAAAGGCGCCGGGGTCCAGACCCAATTCAAACCGACAACCTGAGCGCGAGTGTGAATTTGTGTCAGCCACTTCGTTTGCAGCTGAGACGCGTCCTGCACCGTGCCGTTGTTGTTCCCGAAGAAATACAGGCCACTCAAGATATTTTTTGCGTTGACCTGGTAATCGATCTTCCCCACAGCGTTGTCGACGCTGACGCTGTTGGGTAGCCCGTAGTTGATAATCGTGTTTCCGACCGGATTGGTGCCGTTGTTTAGCGGCATGCCCGAACCTGTGCATGAGATGGGAGGGCCAAGAGTGCAACCGGCAATCGTGAGACTGGCGGCGCTGACATCATTGGGGATGGCGCCCGCCAAAAATGCGGCATGCACGTCGGCAATGGCGTTAATCGCGCTGTTGACACAATCACCGCCCGCGGCTCCGGTAAAGGCGCAGTCGGAGCCGGCGGACGGAGCGGTCAGGCCAACGGTCGCTGGAGTAGCGATTTGACCAACATTTCCGACGGTGTAGCGCTGCCCTTCGTAGGCCCCGAAATAGAACAGCTTGTCCTTGACGATCGCGCCGCCCCCGGTGGCTCCGAACTGCTTCAAATTGCGAGGCGACTTTTCGGTCCCGACGGGGTCGTAATAATTTCGCGCATCGAGCGACGTCGTGCGTCCAAATCCGTAGGCAGAGCCGTGAAGCGTATTGGTGCCCGACTTCAGCCCGACGTTTACCATCGTGCCGGGTTTCCAGCCGTATTCCGCGGGCGGATTCTGGATTACGTTGAATTCCTGAATGGCGTCGATTGGGAGAATCGTTGCCGAATCGCCAGCGATTCCGGCCCCGTTTATAATGCTTTGACCGGAAAAGGGTTCGCTGTTGAAAAGGCCGTCGATGAGGTAGGCGTTGTCTTCCGCGCGCAAGCCGTTACTGCTGGTGGTGGAAAAGCCGCCGCCCGGATACCTAACCACGCCGGGGCGAAGTTGCAGGAGATTTTCGTAATTCCGGCCGTTCAGAGGGAGTTCGTTAATTTCCTTATTGCTAAGGGTTCCACCGAGAGAAGACGTTGTGCTGTCGAGCAGGGGGATCTCTTCGGTAATGGTGACGACAATGTTGGTATCACCGGCTTTGAGTGTGGCGTCCACGCGCACGTCTTTGCCGACCTCCAGAGGGATACCCGGGGCTTCGAAGCCATTGAATCCCTGAGCTTCGACAAAGACTTTGTACGTGCTGGGTTGCAGGTCGGCGAGTACATAGTCGCCGGCGTCGTCGGTGACCGTCGCGCGACTAATGTTTCGCAACGTATCGGTGACGGTGACCTTTGCGCCCGAAACGGCAGCATCTTGCTGGTCATGAACGCTACCAAGAATCCGCCCCGTCGACGACTGGGCGTGAACAGACGCGGTACCTATCATGGTCACTGCGGCGAGTACGGTGATAAATCGGAACCACTGGCCGCTCACTTTGAGCGATGGAAGACGCATACAGGCACCCCTCATGACTGCTTGAATCTCCAGACGGAAACGTTGATGGTCGGATGGTAATACCACCATATATTTGATAGTGTCAAGAAATATTTTTGATTCCTGTTCCTATTTGTGGTATACCTGTCGGACCAATTTGCACGCAACGCGCGGATCGTGCGGCGCTCGCGTTTGTCGCGCCCCAAGAAGCCCGGAGACGCACGATGCGACGGAGGAGAGTTTGTAATGGCGATCGCAACGGTAAACCCAGCGACCGGGAAGATCCTGAAAACATTCGAAACTCTCTCTGGACAGGAAATTGAACGGAAAATCTCGCGTGCCGCCAAAGTTTTCCAGGAATTCAGCCGCTTGTCCTTTGCCGAGCGCGGGAAGATGATGCTGAAGGCTGCCGAAATCCTGGAGTCGGAGAAAACCGAGCTCGCTGCGTTGATGACCACCGAAATGGGCAAAACCCTTCGTTCGGCGGTCGATGAGGCGGTGAAGTGCGCCTGGGCTTGCCGATACTATGCGGAAAACGCCGAGCGTTTTCTTGCAGATGACGTCATCGAAACGACTGCGACGCGGAGTTTTGTTCGTTATCAGCCGCTCGGTGTTGTTTTGGTCATCATGCCCTGGAACTATCCGTTCTGGCAGGTTTTCCGATTTATAGCGCCTGGACTGATGGCCGGGAATGTCGGCTTGTTGAAGCATGCCTCGAATGTTCCGCAATGTGCGTTAAAGGTAGAGGAAATTCTACTCCGCGCCGGATTCCCTGAAGGTGCTTTCCAGACACTGCTTATCGGTTCCGACAAAGTTGACAAGATTTTGGATGATCCAAGAATCGCCGCTGCCACGCTGACTGGCAGCGAAGACGCCGGGATCAAGGTGGGAACGGGCGCGGCGAAACGCGTCAAGAAAGTAGTTCTCGAGCTCGGAGGGAGCGATCCCTTTATTGTCATGCCCAGCGCCAATTTAGGCGAGGCTGTTCAGACCGCGGTGAAAGCCCGCACCCTGAACAACGGTCAATCCTGCATCGCCGCCAAGCGTTTTATCGTGGCCGAAGAGATTGCCGACGTATTTGAGGGGGACTTTGTCGAACGCATGCAAGCATTAAAACTAGGCGATCCGTTTGACGAGAGGACCGACGTCGGCCCCCTCGCGACTGCCGAAGCGGTAACCTCACTGCACGCCGATGTCGAGAAGAGCATTTCCGCAGGCGCGCGCTTACTCACAGGCGGCAGCCCGACAGTAGGTGGTGGCTTCTTCTACCAGCCTACTGTTTTGACAAACATTCCCAAAGGCTCGCCCGCGTACGCCGAAGAGCTGTTCGGCCCGGTGGCTTCGATCTTCCGCATCAAGAACATAGAGGAAGCGATCCATTTAGCCAACGATACGCGCTTCGGACTCGGTGCCTCCGCTTGGACCAATGACGCCCAGGAACAGGATCGCTTCGTCAACGAATTGGAAGCCGGAATGGTGTTCATCAATCAGATGGTGGCTTCGGATCCGCGGGTGCCGTTTGGCGGAGTGAAGCGTTCCGGCTACGGTCGAGAGCTGAGTACCTACGGGATCCGGGAATTCACAAACGTGAAAACGGTATGGGTAAAATGAACGCAAGCGAAGGGGATTTGCAGGAAAGCAGAGAGGTATTGTATTGTGGTCGGACCACTGGACCAATGTACCTCTTGCGTGCTGTTGGTCGGAGCCCATCATGTACAAAATAATCCAAACATCGCGGCTGTACGAGCAGATTGTCCAGCAGATTGAAGACTCCATCCTCAAGGGTGACTTGAAAGAAGGTGATCAGCTGCCGGCGGAGCGGGAGCTCGCTCACCAGTTCGGCGTAAGCCGAACCGCGGTTCGCGAAGCGGTGAAGACGCTTCGCGAAAAGGGACTGGTGGAGGCTTACGCAGGGCGCGGAACCTTCATCACCAGCGGCACGGCCCACTCGATACGCCTCACCTTGGATCGCATGATGCGCAGCGGTCCATCGGAAAACACCCTGCACCTCGCGGAAGTTCGCGAGATCCTCGAACCCGAAATCGCGGCCTTCGCGGCGCAACGTGCGGACGCAGAAATGCTTTCCGCCATGCGCGAACCAATCGGCGTGATGGATGCGGCTCGCCTCGATCCGGAAGGATTCATTGAGGGCGATTTGGATTTTCATCTGGCGCTTGCCGAAGCGGCCGGCAATCCGCTGATTCTCTCGTTAATCGATTCGATCGTGGGCCTGCTTCGCGAACAACGGATGCGCACCTATTACACCGAGGGCGGTCCGGAGCGCGGCCAATATCACCACAAACGGATCTTGGAGGCCGTCGAACACCGTGATCCCCAGGGAGCACGCGACGCGATGCGAGCTCATCTTCGCCAGGTACGGGAGGATTCGCGCGAAACATGAGCGCTAAAGGAGATTTCGCGTGGGTTGCTTGTTGATTGGACGGAGAGAGAACGCAGATGGCTGAGCTTGGTTTTGTTGGACTCGGTGTAATGGGCAGCGAGATGGTTTTGCGGCTGCTCGAAAAGGGGCATACGGTCACCGGTTACAACCGCACTCCATCGAAGGCTGCGCGCCTGATTGAGAAAGGAATGACGTTGGCGGCCAGCCCGAAACAAGTGGCGGCCGCATCCGATTTTACGTTCTCCATGGTGACGAACTCCGCGGCGCTGGGAGCAATTGTCGAAGGGCCGGACGGCATGCTGGCGGGCCTGGCGGCGGGCAAAACGCTGATCGATATGAGCACGGTAAGCCCCGAGTTCAGCCGGTCCGTTGCCGCACAGGTGCGCGCGAAAGGCGCCGACATGGTGGATGCTCCCGTTTCCGGCAGCGTCATCACTCTTCAAGAGGGAAAACTTTCTGTGATGGTCGGCGGGCGCAAAGAGACTTTTGATCGCGTAAATGCGCTGCTGCACGACGTCGGGCCAAAGGTCACGTATGTCGGCGAAAACGGCCTGGCGCTGGTGATGAAGATCGCCACGAACCTAAGTCTCGCCGTTCAAATGCTGGCTTTCTCCGAAGGCGTTTTGCTTGCCGAAAAGAGCGGTATTTCCCGCGATACAGCGGTGGAGGTCCTCACCAACAGCGCCATCGCGTCACCCATGGTGAAGTATCGCGGACCGTTTGTGCTGAAACTCCCCGCAGAAGCCTGGTTCAACGTGAACATGATGCAAAAAGACATGCTGCTGGCGCTGGAACTCGGGCGCTCGCTCGATGTGCCCCTGCCCACCACCGCGATTACCAATGAATTCTTGACCTCGGCGCGCGGGATGGGACTTGTCGAGGAAGATTTTGCCGTTGTGTTTGACGTCCTGGCCAGCATGAGCGGGGTGAAGCGATGAAGACGATGGCGAAACAACCCGCCTCCGAACCGGCCATTGCGGCCGAAAAGTTTCTGCGCATGTACCGCCGCATGCAGATGATTCGCCTGTTTGAAGAGCAGGTAAATGAACTGTATACGCGCGCATTGATGCCCGGACTTGCTCATCTTTACGTCGGCGAGGAAGCCGTCGCCGTCGGGGTTTGCGAAGCACTTCGCGCCGAAGATTACATCACGAGCACGCACCGGGGCCATGGACACTGTGTCGCGAAAGGCGCTTCTCCCGATCGCATGTTCGCCGAGCTGCTCGGCAAGGAAGCGGGCTACTGCAAAGGCAAAGGCGGCTCCATGCACATTGCCGACCCTCAAACTGGAAATCTCGGAGCCAATGCGATCGTTGCCGGGAGCACCGGAATCGCTACGGGCGCGGCGTTTTCTGCGAAGCATCTGAAAACTGGCCAAGTTTGCGCGTGTTTTTTCGGAGAGGGAGCCCTCGGCCAGGGAGTTCTCTATGAAGTTATGAATCTCGCGTCGCTCTGGAAACTCCCGGTGATTTACGTTTGTGAGAACAATCTCTATACGGAGTACACGCATTTTTCGGAGACCACCGCCGGGGACATTCTCCAGCGAGGCACCGCATTCGGCGTTTACGCAGAGAGCGTCGATGGCCAGGACGTTCGCGCGGTCCACGACGTTTCTTCCCGCTTGGTCGACCGCGCGCGTCGCGGTGAGGGACCTGCGTTTCTTTTGTGCCACACGTACCGCTATACCGGCCATCACGTCGGTGATATCAGCCGCGAATATTACCGCTCCAAGAAAGAAGAGCAGGAGTGGAAGTCCAAGCGGGATCCCATTGCCATCCTCGGCGACTGGCTCGTTACTCAGAAACTCGCGGATACCGGCGCCCTGCAGGCGATCGAAAAAGAAGCCCGTGCCGAAATGCTTTCTGCTGTCGACTTTGCCGTCAACGCACCGTACCCGAGCCCCGAAGAAGCGGGGCAGGACGTTTATGCCCCAGATTGAAACGCAAGTTCGAGAACTGACATTTGCCCAAGCGGTGCGCGAAGCTCTCGCGGAGGAAATGCGCCGCGATTCCCGCGTCTGCATTCTCGGTGAAGACGTCGCCGAGGCCGGTACACCGTTCAAAGTGCTTTCGGGCCTGGTCGAGGAATTCGGTACGGATCGCGTGATCGACACGCCCATTTCCGAAGCTGGTTTCACCGGCGTGGGTGTCGGCGCAGCGATGACCGGCATGCGCCCGGTGATCGACATCATGTTCGGCGACTTCTTGACCTTAACGATGGACCAGATGGTGAATCAGGCCGCCAAGATTCACTACATGTCCGGCGGCAAGTGGAAGGTTCCCATGGTGCTTCGCACCACGTTAGGCGCCACCCGCCGTTCTGCGGCTCAACATTCGCAATCGCTGCACGCCTGGCTCAGTCACGTACCCGGTCTGAAAGTAGTCATGCCTTCCACTCCGTATGACGCAAAGGGCCTTTTGAAATCTGCAATTCGCGACGAAAATCCGATCGTTTTTTTCGAAGACAAGATGATGTACAAACTGAAGGGCCCCGTTCCAGAGGAGGAATATACGATTCCCTTCGGAAAAGCAGACGTGAAGCGCGTGGGCACCGACATCACGCTGGTGGGCACCAGCAGCATGGTGCAGGTCGCACTCGGCGCCGCGGCCCTGCTCGAACAGCTGGGCATCAGCGCCGAAGTCATCGACCCGCGCACAACCTGGCCTCTCGACGAAAAGACCTTGGTCGAATCCGCGAAGAAGACCTCGCGTGCCATCGTGATTGATGAAGGCTACGGCCGGTACGGCGTGACCGGAGAAATCGCCTCCGTGATCGTTGAAGGCGCGTTCTACAATCTTGAAGCCCCCGTGAAACGCATGGGCGCTATGCACGTCCCGATTCCGTTTTCTCCGCCGCTGGAAGACGTCACTGTCCCTACCGATCAAACTGTTTTTGAAGCCGCTCGCGCGCTCTGCGGAAAGTCGTAAAGCACACGGAGCAAGGAGGCACGCATGGCACTGAAAACCTACGGACCGATGGCGGTCGACTGGGAAAATCGCATCGATTTCGAGCGCTTGCGCCGCCAGCGCCTTGAACGCGCCAAGGAGCTGCTCAAACAATCAGAAATGGGCGCACTTCTTTGCTTCGATATGAACAACGTCCGCTATCTAACCGCGACGCATATCGGTACGTGGGCCCAGGACAAGATCAGCCGTTTCACGCTGCTGCCGCAAAACGACGAACCTATTTTGTGGGATTTTGGCTCGGCTGCGCGACACCACCAGTTGCATTGCCCCTGGCTTGGCGAGCGTTCGCGTCCCGGCATTCCTCTTCTACGGGGCGCCATGTCTCCAGAAATGGGACGCGCGGAAAACGTTGCGAAAAAAATCAAAGTGGAGCTGGAAAAGCGCGGTCTTTTGAACGAGCCGCTGGGCATCGACGTCGTCGAACCCCCCATTCTGTTCGCACTGCAGAAAGAAGGAATCCAGATCGTGGACGGGCAGCAGCTAATGTCCGACGCGCGGGTAATCAAAACCCAGGACGAAATCTCTCTCCTGAATCACTCCGCCATGATGGTGGACGCCGCTTACGACGAGCTATACCGTGCCATGAAGCCGGGCATGAGCGAAAACCAGGCCGTCGGCCTCGCCAGCAAAGTCCTCTACGACCTCGGCTCCGAATATGTGGAAGCCGTAAACGCCATCTCCGGGGAGCGTTGCAATCCGCACCCGCACGTTTTTTCCGATCGTGTTCTGCGTCCGGGCGATCCCGTTTACTACGACATTCTCCATTCCTACATGGGCTATCGCACGTGTTACTACCGCTGCTTCACGATCGGCTACGCGTCGCACGCGATGATCGATGCCTACAAACGTTGCCGGGATTATCTCGATGCAGCGATATCGCTGGTGCAACCAGGCAGAACCACCGCGGAGATCGCATCCGTTTGGCCGAAAGCGCAGGAATTCGGATTTCCAGATGAAGAAGCCGCCTTCGCTCTGCAATTCGGCCACGGTATCGGTCTCGCGATTTGGGAAAAGCCGGTGATCAGCCGAATGGTTTCGCTCGAGCACTCTCACGAAATCAAGCCGGGAATGGTCTTCGCCCTCGAAACCTTCTGGCCTTCCAAAGACGGGTGGAGCGCGGCCCGCATCGAGGAAGAAATTGTCGTCACTGAGACCGGCCACGAAGTTATTACTCGCTTCCCCGCCGAGAAACTAATGGTCGCCGGAGCCCACTATGTCACCGTCGAGGGGCCCCTCCCGACCACTCGTGAACACGAAGCGCCTCCGAACAAGCGAGTCGTGCAAATGGTCGAAGACAGCGCAAAGATCGAAGGAGTCGCGGCGACGGACTAGCTCCATCCCCAAGCCCACTACAAAACCCTATGGCCATCAGCGTCGTTATGCCTGCCCTGGAAATGGCGCAGGAAACCGGGAAACTCCTGGCGTGGCGTAAAAAGGAAGGTGAGGTCGTCACCAAAGGCGAGCCTCTTCTCGAAATCGAAACGGATAAAGCCGTCGTAGAGATCGAAGCTCCTTCCGACGGCATACTCGCCGGAATCAAATCGCACGAAGGCGCGGTTGTCCCGGTCGGCGAAACGATCGCCTGGATCGTGGCCCCTGGCGAGCAGCCGCCGGCATCCTCGGCTATCGCAACTCCGACCGGTCGCACGAAGCAAGAGCCTGCCAAAGCCGCTGCAGCTGCCCCTTCCGCAGCTGTCGCGACCGCGCCGGCAAGTATCCTTATCTCCCCCAAAGCGCGCCGCCTCGCCAAAGAACAGGGGATCGACATCGCTGGGCTTCGTGGCAGCGGACCAGACGGAGTTATTACGGCAGAGGATGTTCTCGCCGCAAAGCAATCTTCCGGCGCCGCTCCGAAGAGCGCTCCGACTTCGCCGGCCTCCCCTGCTCTCAGCACGATTGCGCGCCTCATGGCCGAACGCACCACCAAGAGCTGGACCACCGTGCCTCATTTCTTCGTGATCCGCGATGTCGACGCGGGCGCCCTGCTCGATTCACAAAAAAGAATCAAAGCGCAAAGCCAGCCGTCACCATCGGTTTCGCCGACGATTACTGATTGCTTGATCAGCCTGGTCGCCCGCGTCCTCGAGCGCCATCCGGTGATGAACGCCACTTGGGCAAATGAAGCCGTGCGCCCGAATTCGAGCATCAACATCAGCCTGGCCATCGCCGTCAACGATGGCGTCGTCGCTCCCGTCATTCAGAACGCCAACAAGGCGACTCTTGCAGAAATCGCCACCCAGCGCGCGGCCGTGACCGAACGCGCCCGCGCCGGCCGCCTTGTTCCTGTCGATCTTTCCGGCGGAACCTTTACGATCAGCAATCTCGGAATGTACAAAGTCGATGCTTTCACGGCAGTCATTACCCCGCCACAAGCCGCCGTCCTCGCCGTCGGAGCCGTTTCCGATCGCGTGGTTGCCATTGACGGAAAACCTGCCGTTCGCCCGGTCATGACCCTGAGCCTTTCCAGCGATCACCGCCTCATCGACGGTGCGCGTGCCGCTGCCTTCCTGAATGATCTCGTCGACGCGATCCGCAAACCTCAAGGATTGCTGCCTCTCTAATGCCCCCAGCCGCAGCCGTGCGCAAGAAGCCGTTTTACGCGAGTCTTTGGGTGCAAGTCCTGCTCGCCATCGTTTTCGCTATCGCCTTCGGATATTTGAGTCCCACCGAAGCCATGGCCATGAAACCGCTGGGAGATGGTTTCATTCGCCTCATTACCATGATCATTTCCTTGATCATTTTCTGCACTGTGGTCTCGGGCATCGCCAGCATGCAAGACATGAAAAAAGTTGGCCGCGTCGGCGGCAAGGCGCTGCTCTACTTCGAGGTTGTCTCCACTCTTGCGCTGTTCATCGGCCTTGTTATCGGCAACCTCGTTCACCCAGGCTCGGGTTTCAACGTCGATGCCGCCAATCTTGATGCTAAGGCCGTCGCTGAGTACGCCGGGCAGGCCAAAGCCCAGAGCGTCACGGAGTTCCTGCTGCACATTATTCCCAACACCATTGTCGACGCCTTTGCGAAGGGCGACATTTTGCAGGTCGTGTTTGTCGCCATTCTGTTTGGCCTGGCGCTCTCCGCTCTCGGCGACCGTGGCCAGCCGCTGGTCACGCTGCTCGATTCGCTCACGCAAACAGTCTTTACGGTTGTGAACATGCTCATGCGTCTCGCGCCCATCGGCGCCTTCGGAGCCATGGCTTTCACCGTCGGCAAATACGGCCTTGCGTCATTGGGCCCTCTGGCCAAGCTGATCGGCACGTTTTACCTAACATCCACTTTCTTCGTTTTAGTGGTTCTGGGCATCGTCGCGCGGCTCGCCGGCTTCAGCATCATCAGGTTTCTCGTCTACATCAAAGAAGAAGTTCTGCTCGTGTTGGCAATCAGCTCTTCGGAACCCGCCCTCCCCACGCTGATGGAAAAACTCGAAAGACTTGGCTGCTCAAAAGCGCTGGTCGGCCTGGTCGTTCCTACCGGATATACCTTCAACACCGACGGCACCAGCATGTACATGACTCTGGCCGCACTGTTCGTCGCTCAAGCTACCAATACGCATCTCACGCTCGGCCAGCAACTCACGATCTTTGCCGTCGCCACTCTTACATCGAAAGGCGCCAGCGGGGTGCAAGGGGCAGCGTTCATCGCTTTGGTTGCGACGTTGACCGTCATTCCCACCATCCCGGTGGCTGGCATGGCGCTGATCCTTGGCATCGATCGATTCATGAGCATGTTTCGCGCGCTCGTAAATATGATTGGTAACGGTGTTGCCACCATCGTCGTCGCTCGATGGGAGCACGAACTCCCTCGCGACACCCTGCAAAAAAATCTTGCCAGAGCTTCCCTACCACCCGCTCTTTGATCGGCAAGCCCCAGCCTCGCGAGGTGGTAAACTTGTCCTGCAATGGAATCAAGGAGAGATCTAAAATGGGGACAGGATTCGAAACGGCGGCGGCCATTCTGGTACAAACGATCTTCTTGAAAGACGGGCATCTGCAGGGAATATTGGGGGAGCAAGCCGCCAAGAGCGCCACCATGGCGGCGGAGTTCTTGAAACCGTTCTATGCCGCAGCGCTGGCGATGACCGCCAAAGTTGCGCAGGACAGTCAGGTTTGAGATAAGCGACGAATTCGGGCCGTTTTTCGCACCGCGCGCCGGGACGGGGGCCACGCTCGATTCCAGGCACCCGTACGCAAAGCGGGCATTACATTGTTGGGCCTGGGTCTGATACACTTAGACGTTCTGTACCTGAACAATTTCATAGCAAAGTAGGATGAACGATGGCGAAGTGTGAGTTGTGCGGCAAGGGCCCGGCATTCGGAAATGTCATCAGCCACGCGAACAACACCCGGCGGCGGCGATGGAATCCTAACCTCAAGCGAGTTCGCGCGGTGGTGGGATCGGCGACGAAGCATATCCGTGTCTGCACGGCCTGCATTCGCGACGGCCGCGTAAAGAAAGCTGCCTGAGTTTCTGCCTTGGCTTTGATTCCTTCCAAAATGCGCTCGATGGGATTGCGCCGCGCCGTGGTATTGTTGCTCGGCGTGCTGCTTTTGAGCGTTGCGGGCTGCAAGCAGGAAGTGCAGCACTCGCCTGACGTGTGGGCCCTGGTGAACGGCAAAGAGATCAAGCGCGCGGATGTGGATAAATACTACCGGACGCGCGTGAACCCGGAAGGACAGGAACCCTCACAGGAGGAAGCCCTGTCGCTGAAGCTCAACGTGCTCGATGAGCTGATCAACAACGAGATTCTGCTGGAGCGCGCCAAGAAGCTGAATCTGGAAGCCAGCGACGGCGAGGTAGAAGACAAGTTTACGGAACTGAAAAGCCCCTACACCGAAGACGAATTCCAGCGCCAGCTGAAAGAGCGTAACGTCTCGGTCAGCGACTTGAAGAGCGACTTGCGCCGGCAACTGTCGATCACCAAACTCTTGAACCGCGAAGTGGTCGCGAAGCTTACCATCACCGACCAGGACGTTACCGAGTTTTACAACGCGAACAAAGCGCAGTTCAACGTCGCGGAACCCCAGTACCGCATCGCGCAGATCGTCGTGACACCCCACAAAGAGCCGCAGATCCGCAATCGCAAAAATGACGACGCGACCAACGAGGCGGAAGCACAGCGCAAAGTGAAAATGTTGCTGGATCGCCTGAACAGCGGCGCGGATTTCGCGCAATTGGCCATGGATTATTCCGAAGACATGAACTCCGCAGCCACCGGCGGAGACTTGGGATATGTCCCGGAGTCGGCGCTGAATCAGTCCGATCCGATGCTGAAGAAAATGGTCATGGGCATGAAGCCGGGGCAAGTGAGTCCGCCGCTCGGCCTCAAAGACGGCTACCGCATTCTGAAGTTGGTAACTCGCGAAACGCCGGGACAGCGGAACATTGCCGATCCACAAGTGCAGCAGACCATTCGCGATACCTTGCGTAATCGCAAAGAGCAGTTACTGCGCTCCGCTTATCTGGCCATCGCGCGCGATGAAGCCCGCGTGAGAAATTATTTGGCCGAACAAGTCGTGGAAGCTGCTGGGAAATTGCCAGACGCCGCGCGCGGCGCCAAATAAATCTAAACTCTTCGTTCGCGGCTTTACAACTCAGCGTTCGATCGTGCATCCAGACAGTTGCGGGCTGCAAACCTAGTCGAACGTTTCACCAACAAGTTGCGAGACGCGTGCGGCCACAGAGGGCGCCGCCGTCAAACCCGGCGACTCCATCCCGACGAGGTGAATCGCCTGCGGCACAGCCGGATCCCGAGTGATCACGAAATCGGCGATGCCCTTCCCGGTTGGCGGCACAAGTTTCGGACGCAGACCGGAATATCCCAGCTGCAAATCGCGCTCCTCTACTTCGGGTAAGAGGGTCTTCGCGCTCTCTGCAAAATCGCGAATCGGCAACCGGCCTCGTTCGTAGTTGTCTTTCCCTTCGACGTAAGTCGCGGTCGGTCCAAGGAGCACCGTCCCCCACAGGGTTTTGGTGAAGTGTACGCCGAGACTCAATCCATCGTGGTGCGGCAACGGGTAAACCAAACCGTTGATCAGGTTCGAACGCGCCCCGCGAATTTCGCAGTACTCACCGCGCACCGGATAAATACGCCACGATTGGTTGCCCAACATGGCCGCGACCTCGTCGGCGAACAGCCCCGCCGCATTCACCACGCAACGCGCTTCGATGGATTCGGTTTGCAGATCGCCTTCTTCGCCGATTTCCAGGTCCACTCGAATTGCGCCCGGCGTCGGCGTCAGCGCCACCACTTTTGCACGCGTCACAATGCTCGCTCCGTTGTCGGTAGCCAGTCGCGCGTGCGTCCGAACCAGATCTTCCGCAGAGAGAATACCGGTCGAGGGCACGTCCAGCGCCGCTACTCCGCGGATATGAGGCTCTCGTGCTTGAATCTCTTGCGGCCCCACGATGGTCAAATTCTCAACACCGTTTTCGCGGCCCCGCTGCACAAGCGCTTCCAGTTCACGCTCCTCGCTCGCGTTTGCGGCCACCACCAGCTTGCCGGTCTTGCGATACGGAACGTTGTGCTTGACGCAGAATTCGTACGACAACCGATTGCCTTCGACGCAATGCCGCGCTTTCAGCGAGCCTTTCGGATAGTAGATGCCCGAATGGATCACGCCGCTGTTGCGTGTGCTCGTGGCCATTCCCAGTTTCGGAAATTGTTCGACCAGAAACACATCTTGCCACTGCTGCGAAACCTCGCGAGCGATAGCGCAACCTATGACGCCGCCACCGATAATCAAAACGTTTGCTTGGTCCATAAATAAAAGGATAAAACAAAAACCATAGCCCATGAAAGCGCCGGCGCCAGAATTTCGATTTCAGGACGGCCGCAGGCACTTGCCTGCGCCAGGTCTACCCGCCAACATCATCAAACAGCGGCGCGCAATCCTCGAGCCGCGCCTCGGTCCCATCATGCACGGCGTACGTCGCGCGATGGCTTCGATCATACGCATGGCGCCAAAGCGAAGCAGCGCCATGCACGCCATCCTTGTTCAAGGCATAGAAGAAAATATGGAACGTTGCGAGCTTCTTCTTGTCGTTCCGGTAATTGTGCGCGACGCGATTCAGCGCCTCCAGGCACGCATCCTTCGGCGACATCCCCTTGCGCATCATTTCTATAATCGTGTGGCCGCCGGAGATCTTAATGTTCTCCTCGCCCTTGCCAGTCGAACCCGCCGCTCCCACCTCGTTGTCCACGCAGCATCCCGCGCCAATAATCGGCGAATCCCCCACGCGCCCTGGAATTTTCCACGCCAGCCCCGAAGTCGTCGTAGTCGCCGAGATGTCCCCTTTTCCATTGATCGCCATACAAGGAATAGTGCCCGTAGGCGGATGCGCAATCACCCGCTCCGCGTAAGCGATCTTCTCCTCGTCACCGTCAAAAATGGATGACACGTGCTCCTTCCACTCCGGTGAATCGATTCCCGGGCGCCAGTTGAGCGACGAAGACGCCTTCCACGCCAGCCAGATCAGCCGTGAATGTTCGGTAAGGAGATTCGTCTCCTCAAATCCTTCCGCGACACCGAATCGCCGCGCCCCATCACCAACGATCATCACGTGATTGGTTCTTTCCATCACCGTCTTGGCTAGCCGCGCCACATTTTTGATGCGTCGCACTGATGCTACCGAACCCGCCCGCCCCGTTGGCCCGTGCACGCAACTCGCATCCAGCTCCACGTCGCCTTCTTCGTTGGGCAGACCACCGTAGCCCACCGAATCATCATTCGGGTCGTCTTCCACCACCGTAACCGCCGCAATTGCAGCGTCCAGCGTGTCACCGCCCTTGTTCAGAATATCCATGCCTTTATCCAACGCATGCAAACCATTAGCGCTGGAAAGGATGAGCGGGCGCTTGCCCTGCCCCGCGGCACCCGCCAGAGGAGTTCTAGCGGGCGGCGCCGCTCCAAAAAGCTTGCCCGCACCCGCCAGGGCGCTGCTCGCGAGGGAACTGAGGAAAAATCTGCGGCGTGACCATCGTTCCATGGGCAACCCTCCAAAACGTGCGGGCGCCACTATACCGTCGAAATTTGGCAGTGAACAGTTGAAAGTACCGCAAACAAAATCACTCGTATTTCAAGGCGCGAATCGGACTCACTCTGGCGGCCCTTGCCGCCGGTAGCAGCGCAAAGCAGAAATTCATCGTCGCCGCAACTCCAAGGGTCAACCACGCATTCGGCCAATCAAAGACGAAGGGAAGGCTTGCGCGCTTTGCAACCACCTGCGATCCACGCCATCCCGTCGCGAGACCCACGGCACAACCCACAGAACTGATGACCGCCGCTTCCAGCAAAATCTGCAGGAACACGTCCCATGTGTTCGCTCCCAGTGCCCGCCTCGTGCCAATCTCCACGGTGCGCCCTTTCACCGCGATCCAACACACCGCAAGGATGCCGAGCCCCGAAACGATCAGTCCACTCCATCCGATCCAGTGAACGTAGAAACCCAGCCGGTCCGAGGACGCCAGTTGCGTCTCGAGCAGTGACTTCTGGTTCTGCACCTGAAAATCATCCGGCAGCTTCGCCAGCCGGTGATGCCGTTGCCTTAGGATTTCCGTTACCGAGGCCGCCGCTTCATCCATGTGATCCGGCCGATCGATTTCCAAAAGCAAACCGGAGTAGTACTCGACGTTCATCAAGCGGCGCGTCGCGGTGCGCAAGGGAACATAGATTTGATCGTCTTCGGCCGCCACGTCGAGACCCTGACCCCGTTCCGCCAGCACACCCACTACCTCAAACGGAGTGCGGTTAACCGAAAGACGCTGGCCCACCGCCGGAACACCTCCGAAAATATCCCGGGCCACGGTATATCCAAGAACCGCCACCCGAGCAACCCGGCGCTCGTCTCCTTCATCAAAAAACGCGCCTTCGGCGAGCGTCCAGTTCTTGATCCGGACGTAGTCGGGAGCACAGCCCACCACCGGCGCCGTTTTGGACAGGTCTCCCGCTTTCAGTCGGAATCCTGCCGTTGCCACCGGAGAGGATCTTGCAATCGATCGAATCTGGCGGCGAATTGCCGTGTAATCCGCGTCCACTAGCGTCTGCACGATGGTCCCGGTGCGCGCGCGCACGCCCACGCTGCGGTCTTGCTGCGGCGTAACCGCCAGTACGTTCACTCCCATGCGCTCAATCTGGTTCAATGCCTGTTGACGTCCACCGGAGGCGAAGTCCACGGAAATAATTACCCCGGCGACGCCCAACATCGCGCTGAGTAAAATCAGGACCGACCGGAAGCGGAAGCGCCAGAGAACCCGAACAGCATCGAAGAAGATATAGAAGAACCTGAGGTCCATTTTGCGGTCCTAGCCTTTAACTGAAAGAACTGGGCCGCGTCCGCTAGCCGCGCAGCGCAGCGATGGGATCGATGTGGGCCGCTTTCCAAGCAGGATAGATACCAAACAGGACTCCCAGCGCAAGAGAAAGTGCGGCCGAAACCCCCACTACGTCCCACACCAGAACCACCGGCAGATTCTGCAGCCGCGCGGCGATGCTCGTGCCAGCCAAAGCGACAATCACTCCGACGATGCCGCCTGCGCAGGAAATCGTAAGTGCTTCCAACAAGAACTGCAGCAGGATGTCTACTCTGCTCGCACCCACGCATCTTCGTATGCCGATCTCGCGCCTCCGTTCCGACACCCCAATCAGCATCAGCGCCATGATCACCACCCCGCCGATCAGCGTCGCGAGCGCCGCAACGCCTTCAAGTGTCTTCGACAGTGTCGAGCCCATCTTCGTCACTTGCGCCATTACCGCGCGTGGGTTTGACACCGTGAAATCGTCCAGCGCCGATGGCGGCAGATGGTGGCGCTCCCGCAACAGCGACGTCAGACCTTGCACCGCCGCATCACTCCGGTTCGGATCCCGTAGTTGCACGATCAACATCGTAAGAAAATCGCGATTGAACAACCGCTTTGAAGCCGTCGAAACTGGAATCAGGATAAGGTCGTCCAGACTTCCCCCGCCGGGCCCGGCGCCCCGCGCCTTCAGCACGCCTTCCACTTGAAACGGGACTTCGCCAATCCGGATTGTCTTTCCGATCGAGCTTTCACTCGGAAACAAATGGGCTTCGGCGTCCGCACCCAGGATCGCCACGCGAGCGAGCGCTTTCTCTTCCTCGACGCTAAATATGCTGCCCTCGCTCACTTCGTCCCCCCGTAATTCCAGCCAGTTCGGCGAAATACCAAACACCGCCGTGCTGATGGCCCGGTCACGATACTTCACGTCCATATCAAATGCGTTTTGCAGCTCTGCGATCTGCTTGACATCCGGCACGCTCGAAAGAATCGCTTCCACATCGTCGAATTTCAGCGTCGCAGGCACGTTCGTTAGGGAAACCATGCCGCGAGTCCGTCCTGCTCCCGGGCGGATAAGGATGGTGTCGAATGTCCCCACCATATTCTTGAAGCGCTTCATGGTCGCTGCCTTGGTGGCCTCGCCAATCGAATTCAAAACGGTAAGCGAGGCGATTCCGACGATCACTCCCACCATCATCAGAAACGTCCTCAGACGATGCCGCGCCATGCTTCGAAACGCGAGCACAACCTCAGGCGCGATCTGCATGATTCATCTCCCGAGCCGCACGCTCGACGTTTGGAAGATTTGCCGGCCGCCGCACGTCGGTTGAGATAACGCCGTCGCGCAAGGCGATCTCACGCGCCGCATACGCAGCCACGGCATCGTCGTGAGTAACCAGAATAATCGTACGGCCTTCTTCCTGAAGCTGCTTCAGGATCGCCATCACTTCCTGGCTCGCGGTCGAATCGAGATTGCCGGTAGGCTCATCGGCAAGGATCAAGGGCGGATCGTTCACCAGCGCCCGGGCGATGGCCACGCGCTGCTGTTGTCCTCCCGACAATTCATTGGCGAAATGGCTGGCGCTGTCCTCGAGACCAACACGTCCGAGCAGCGACAGAGCTTTGTTCCGGTCCACGCGGCCGGCACCGTAAATCATAGGCAACTCTACATTTTCCCGTGCCGTCGTCCCCGGCAGCAGGTTGAAAGACTGGAAGATGAATCCAATGCGGCGCGCGCGTACCCGAGAAAGTTCGCGGTCCGTGCAGTGGGATACGTCTTCACCAGCCAAACGGTAGGTTCCGGAGGTGGGAACATCGAGGCAGCCGAGAATATTCAGCAGGGTCGATTTGCCGGAACCGGACGGTCCCCGGATCGCCAGAAATTCTGACGCCGCAACGTGAAAGGAAATACCTTGAAGCGCGTGAACGAAACAATCTTCGCCCCGCGAATAGCTCTTGCAAACGTGCGAGATATCGATCACGGTGTCATTCCTTTCACACTCTCGGGAGAAATCTCGCCCAAAACGAGGCGATCGCCAGGCGACAGCCCCTTCTTGATTTCGGTGAATGCGGATTCGCGAGAGCCCAGGGTCACGGCTGCCTTCCGGAAGCCCTGATCGGTCCGCAAATACACAAACCTCTGCTCCGCATCGCCGTGGATAGCAGCCGTCGGAACCACCAGCGCCGTTCTCTGCGCCGTCCGGATGGAAACAGTGGCAGTCATATCCGGCTTCAAGAAGCGATTGGCTTTGCCGATGGCGATCGCCACTTCGTAATTCACAACGCCCGAGAGGATCGTGGCGGTTGGGTTTATTCGTTGTACCGTTCCGCTCAATTCGCGGGAAGGGTAGGCTTCCACGGTGAAGACCACCGGCTGGCCGGCGTTCACGGCCGCAATGTCCGCCTCATCGACCACGGCCACTAATTCCAGCGCGTCGTCTTCGATGACGGTGACAAACGTCGGTGTGGTGAAAGACGATGCCACCGTTTCACCTTCCTGCGTCGAGACCGAAGCGATCGTTCCGGAAATCGGTGCGGTGATCGTGCTGTAGCTGAGATTTACTTCCGCCGCACCGAAGTCTGCGCGAGATTTCGCCAGCTTCGCGCGCGCTGCGTTCGCGGCCCACTGCAAGTCTTCTTGCTGCTGCCGCGGAAGCAAGCCGGAAGCCGACATTTCGCGCCCGCGAGCCAGATCCCTTTCCGCTTTTCCGACGGCAACCTCGTCTTCCGCTACTTGCGCGCGGGCTTGCGCCACCTGCGCGTCAATCGCGCGCGTGTCAATTTCCGCGATGGTGTCCCCTTTATTGATGTGCGCTCCCACTCCGGCATTCAGCTTCTTCACGATTCCCGAAACTTGCGCTCCGACTCGTACCTGCGCTCCCACCCGTAGCCGAATTGTTCCGGTAGCCAGGACGTTCGCATCGATTTGTTTCTGCTCGGCCTGCATCACGGTGAACGGGGCCGCCCGGCTCGCCCGCGCCGAGCGGCCCGTTCGCCACCAATACGTCGCCGACCCCGCGAGTAGCACCGCCACGAAGATCAGGAGCTTGCGTCGCATGACCGTTCATTCCTTGCAGAAAACCTGTCGCGGCTCCGCTGGCTACTGCTTGTCAAAAACCAGGACCATCGGAGGGTTGGGGCCTCGTACAAATTCATCGCTCATGGTTTTACCGTCAGCGGAAACAGAGCGCGTCTCCGTGCGGACAACCTTCGTTCCCGCGACGGCGCCATCTTGTGTCCACGCCGTTTCCAGCGTGCTCCCGGTCCACTTCGTCACCGTTTGGTTGGGATCGCCCATCGGCCCCGTGTTGGGGGATTCCTTTCCGCTTAGGTCGTAGTGCAGTTCGCGGCTTTGCTCCTGACCATTGAATTTCGCGACTTCGGAAACCACCAGCTCGCTTTCGGTCTGTTTGATCTTCAGTGTGATTTGCATCGTAGACATCATGCCAATGTTCTTGCTCTTAGAGACATTCAGTGACCAGGTCCCCGAGAAGTCGGTTGCTGCAGATGTGGATGTTGTCAAAAACAGAACCGCAGCTGTGAGCACGAGGAACACTGACAAGAAGAATGTTTTCATTTTGCTTCTCCTCTGGAAGGATCCCAGCGATTTTGTAGCCGATCGCTTTCCAAGGAGACTGTGGGGTCTATACCTAGGTGAAGAGTCAAGAGGAAATCTGGGATAAGCCCAATCCTACGGCAGGGCAAGGCGGCGAGTGTTACGCGAAGAGGATTCCGTGGCGGTCGAGCGGGTGCTTATGGGCGGTGTTGCGGTTCGCCCACCACTTTCGCCAGGCACTCGCATCGTTGCCGAGCTCGGCTCCGGTGATCAGCCGGAGCGCTCCATAGACCCAACCTCGCGTGGCGGAGTCGAGTGCGTCATCGTCGAAAAAGTTGAGCAGATTTGGCACCGCGGTAAGGCGTTGCTGCTTTGTGAGCATGCCGGCTTTGGCAAGATTGCATCCGGCGCGTTTGCGTACCCGCGCGGAGGTATCGTGTGCAAAACGGTCCAGCAGCGGATCGACGGCCGCGTCGGTTCCTAGCATTCCTAATCCCTCGACTGCCCCATACCGCGTTTCTTCGTCGCGGTCATGCGTGTAGGTCAAAAGTTGAGCGAGGACGACTTTGGGTTCGATGCCGCGATTGCCGAGGGCGCCAAGCTGCCAGAGAATCCTAGAACGTTCCGCGGGATCGTCGTGAAGTTGCTGCACCAGGTGAGTGACCGTTTCGGGCGACTTGCTGAGATTGTTGGCGGCGAGGTCGATTTCCAGCGCGGAACTTCGCACGCGCATATCGTCGGAATTCAGCGCCGAGTGGACGAGATCGAACAGGCGGTCCGTGTTCCGCAGATGCCCGCGCCAGCCATCCACGTCCTTCCCGATCATGTCGAGCGATTCCGGGTCACGAGCGATAGCGCGCTCCAGCAAATGCTCAGCCTGCTCTTGAGGAGCCAAGCGCGAGAAGGTATCGACGCTTGGGTCTACAGCAACAACGGAACGCGCTGGATTCGCGGTTAGTGAAGATGCCTCTACGAGGTTGGCGCTGCTCCACCGCGCGCCACCCTGGAACCGCGCGACCTCAAAGCCGGCGAGTGTGGAGGTTGCGGCCAAGGCGAGAACGGGCGCGGCGTAGCGGCGCATCCAACCGAAGAGACCGGGTTTGGAGCCTCGACCGTCCGAGTTCGCTGCCGAGCTCCCGTGCAAACTTCGCATCCTTTTGCCCTCATTTCCGCGCGGCAGAAGCGGCCGCTCGGTCTGGGGCTAAGTTAGGAGTTGGGACCAGCACCAACAATGGTACGGCGGGTCATTGGCCCTCTGGTACCCTCGTAAAAATCTGATTTTATGAGCTTTACATTTGTTTACTGGTAGGCGCACGGATTCCTCAACCGTCCATGCGAACAGGTTCGCCCTCTCGCCTAAATGCGCGGTATCTCGGTAATTCTCTGGTGGATCCCCAGGACCCCCGCAGACAGCTTGGGTGTGCGTCGGGTTTGTCTCGCCGCGCCCTACAGTTTCGTTCTACCGGATATTCCGCACTCTCACCGATGTATTCCAAGTGATTGTTGCGTCTAGGCTTGGGCAATGGACCAGGGGGAAGGGCAGCCGCGTCGATCAACCAGATACCCATTTTCGGCACCAGCCGCGGTAATTCCAGAATCCGGCGTACCCGTCGGCGGAAATGTTACTGAGTTAAGCCTTTATGGCTGCTATCTGGACTCCGGAGCCCCTTTGGCGACGCGAACGCGAGTGCTGGTAAAGATCTTCGCCATCGACGGGGGATATTTCGAGGCCGATGCTACGGTCGTCTACTCGAACCCGAGCCTGGGCATGGGGCTCGCGTTTCGCCAGGTCAGGCCGGAGTTCCTCGCCCGGTTACGAAAATGGCTACGAGTGGCCAGGCAACAAAACCAATCCGCAAGCCAAAAACCCGAAGAAGAAGAAAATCAGGATCCCGACGACACCGTCGAGGAGTAAGCCATAAGCGGTGAGGTCAAGGTCAACGGGGGATGCGATATTCCTTTGTTTGCGTACCACGTGAACGCCCGCGGCCTATTCGGCAGCCCCGAGCGGAAGGAAATACTGCGTGCCCTTGACGGGGTCTTGGAGGCGGCGTAGGAGTTGCTGGAGGTCGGCGCTGCGCTCGACAAAATCGATGTCGGAGGTGTTGATTACGAGAAGGTCGGAAGCGGCATAGTGAAAGAAGAAGTGCTCATAGGCGCGGGCGACTTCTTCGATGTATTCCAGCGCGATTTGGGTCTCCTCGCGAGAGGCTTTCTTGGCGATGCGCGCGCGCAGTATTTCGGGCTTGGCTTGGAGATAGATGACGAGATCAGGAGCCGGAATCTCGGCGGCCAACGTTTCATAGTATCGGTCGTAGAGCTTTAGCTCTTCGTCGTTGAGATTGAGGTTGGCGAAGATGCGGTCCTTTTCCATCAGGAAGTCGGAAAGGATTGGACCTGGAGCCTCGACGGCCAGAGCTTCGCGCAGGCGCTTTTGTCGTTCGATAAGGAAGTACATTTGGGCGCGGAATGCCGAGCCTGGTTTTTCTTTGTAGAAATCCGCGAGAAACGGATTGTCCTCGCAATCGTGTACCCGGCGCGCGTGCAAGCGCTCGGCGAGGACTTTGGCGAGTGTGGTTTTGCCGACGCGGAGGGGGCCTTCGATGACGATGAAGCGGGGCGCCTGGGGACCACGCTCTGGAATGGGAGCGCGCTTGGCGGAGGAAGATTCGTTGGCGGACATTTCGTTTTGCTCTTTAGCCTGACCGCTAGCGATTTCGGATCCGGACGACGCCGGCGCTTCCGGAGCTATCGCGCGCGATTATAGCAGAGTCATTCTCGTGCGGCGCGCCAGCGCGATCGCAATGATCAATGGCCGGTTGTGGAACGTTCCTGATGCGGAGAATTTTGTAGGGAAAGCGTTGAACGTCGAGGTGCTAGTACAAAAGTCCCGTGCGTGGTAAACCTGGCTCCCACCGAAGGGTACCACTCCGAATGTGACCAACAGTCCAGTGTGACCTGAACTGCCGCGCAGTATAGTTCCGCTGTTGCGCACAAGGTACTTTCAGCCAGTTCGCGCATCGACTTCACTGAGGTGACACCATGCTGTTGGCCACGATTTTACTTCTGTGCCCCTTTCCGCAGATTGAGGGCGCGGCGAAGACGGTAACAAACGATTCCGCAGCGGTCGCCAGCGAGTCCACCAGCGATTCTTCCCCGTTGCCATCGGCACCCGAGCCAAAAGTAAAAAGCGACGCTGAGGTGGCCGCAATCGAACCGAGCTACACGCCGGTGCAGCCGGGCACTCCGCTGGTCGGTGTGAAGATGTCGGTTACCCGTCCCTACGAGACTCCCACGCGGCGGAAATTGTGGTATGTACTGTCCATTAGCGGGAGCGGCGCGGCGGCCTTCGATGCGTGGTCCACACGGCGGGCGATTTCACAGGGATCCGGCACGGAAGCGAACCCACTCCTTCGGCCATTTTCGCACTCTGGCGCGATGTATGCGGCGACGCAGGTGAGCCCGCTGGTGATGGATTTTATCGGGAAGCGCATGATGGTCAGTCAGCACAAGTGGGTTCGGAATATGTGGTGGTTGCCGCAGTCGGCCGGGTCGGGATTTTCATTCTACGCAGGGGTACACAACGTCCGACTTGTGCAGTAGCTCTATAGAGTTTGCAAGGAAACCTGAGTCGCGCCGGGGATTTTTACCGGCGCGGTTTTGTTTTGGACTTGTAAACCGCTCCGCGGTTTTTAACAAGTGTTCGTTCGTAAGGCCTGCTTGCGATAGCTAAAGTCCTTTTTAATTCACTTTTGCAAGTATTGATTCTGCGAGGGTTAAGCTCACAGATGATCGCGCTCGGATTTCGAGAGAACCGCGAGACACCATCCGATTGTGAAGTGCTCGCCCGCTTCATTGCGCCGCTGTCGTTTGACTCCGCGCTTGGCGAGCACTATTTCGCTACGACCAGGATGACGAAGCTGCCCGGCTTCATTTTGCCGCGGCGTTCGCCCTGGGCTGGGGGATCGAAGTCTGCGGCGGGGAGGAAGATGTTGTGGGTCTTGAGGTCGAGGCCCATGGTGCGGGCGCTTTTCTTGGTGGGGACGTTATCGATCACGGTGAATTTGTCCGGGGAGTCTTCGTGGACCACCGTGAGAGTGCCTTCACCGTTGGAGGCGAACGCGTAGTCGGTGCCCGGATCGAAGGCGTTGGCGTCCACGCCATCGCCGATCTTGGCGGTGGTAATGACCTTGCCGGTGTCGGCATTGACGATGGCCATCACTTTGTCGTCGCAACCGGCAAAGAGACGGCGGCGTTTGAGGTCCATAGCCAGGCCGGAGGGGGATTTGCAGGGGGCCAGAGACCACCGATGAGTTTCCGTGAGCTTTTGCGTGTCAATCTCGATGACTTCGGAGGTGTCTTCGTTGTTGACGAACAGGAAGCCCTTACCGTCAGCGACTGCGAATTCAGGCTTTCCGCCCAAAGGGATGGTGCCGACAACGGTGCCATCGGTGGCATTGATGGCGGTAGCGTTCTTTCCGCGGCCGTTGAAGGTGAAGACGCGCTTGGAGACGCTGTCGTACGCAATGGCGTCGGGATTGGCGTCGGTCTTTACCGAGCTAATGGTCTTGAGCGTCTTGAGATCGAAGATGGTGGCGGTGTTGGCACGACCGCTGCTGATGAAGCCGCGGCCCAGGTCGGAGGCGATGGCGATGCCGTGGACGCCGGGCGTATCGGGGATGTCGCCTTCGATGGCGTAGGTGTCGGCGTTCATGACCACTACGTGCGTGCCGTGGGAGATGTATACGCGCCGGGCGTCGCTGTCGACGGCGAGGTAGTCCCATCCATCGTCGCCGGGGACCGGGACCGTTTTGATGACGTGATAGCCGGACGAGCCGGGCGCGGCAGTGGCGCGTGGCGAGAAAGATCCGACCAAGAAAATGATGGCGAATGCGAAGAGGCTTGTAGTGGTCAGCAGGGTGGAGCTTTTGCGCATGGCGTTGTTCTCTCTTTGGCTGCAGCTATTGGCAGACAGGACCCATTTATAGAGCGGCTAAGCTAAACGCAGCATTAACCGAGAGACGCGGCCTGACGACGGTAAGCGTGGGTTTGAGGACCGCCAGCCAGCTATGTTCGTGCCATGGAATTGGTTGGAGCGAATTCCTTATTCCGCTAGTATGAGCACGCTCTTTAACGGCCGGCTGGATGGTTCGGGTCGCAGCGTGAAGAAAAATCGACGGCCGAGTGGAATGATTACGGCCGGGCAAGCCGGGAGCAGGAGTCCTGTGCCCTTACAAAAGTTTTCTGAACTTGCGTGACGTTTGCGACGGCAAACGCCCGAGGGGTCAGAGGGTGAGCTTCATGAGCAAAGTGTTGGTGATGGGATTGGCTATGATTTTTGTGGCCAGTTCTTGCTTTGGACAGAAGGGCGCGGCTACGGCGGAGTCTTGCAAAAGACTGACAAGAGTGGCCCTGCCGAACGCGAAAATTACCATGGCGCAGCGGGTGGCCGCCGGGTCCTTCACGCCGACGACGCCGGTGACGCAGTGGATGGGACGCGATGCAGCGCTGTATAAAGCGCTGCCCGCTTTTTGCCGGGTGGCGATCGAGTCGCAACCCAGCGCCGACTCCGATATCAAGATTGAAGTCTGGTTGCCGGTTAGCGAATGGAATGGGAAATTCCAGGGTCGAGGGAATGGCGGCTTCGCGGGAGAGATCGATTATCACGCGCTTGCAGTGGCCCTCCATGAAGGCTACGCAACGGCGGGCACGGACACGGGGCATGCCGCCTCTGGAACAGACGCGCGATGGGCGCTGGGGCACCCGGAGAAAATCACGGACTTCGGATATCGCGCCATACACGAAATGACCCAAAGCGCGAAAATGGTGATCAAGAGTTTTTACGGGAATCGTCTGCAGCATTCCTATTTTGCGAGCTGTTCCAATGGCGGGCGGCAGGCCTTGATGGAGGCGCAGCGTTTTCCGGCCGACTATGACGGCATCATTGCAGGCGCTCCGGCAAATTTCTGGACGCATCTGCTGACGAGCGCCGTGTGGGACGCGCAGGCGACGACTTCGGAGGGGGCCAGCTACATTCGTTCGAGCAAGCTGCCAGCGATTGCCCGAGCCGTGAATGAGGCGTGTGATGGGCAGGATGGCGTGACCGACGGGATATTGAATGATCCGAGGAAATGCCATTTCGATCCGGCCGCAATTCTTTGCAAGACGGAGGATTCAGAGAAGTGCTTGACGGCGCCGCAAGTGACCGCCCTCAAGAAATTGTACGACGGAGCGCAGGATTCACACGGGGGCAGGATATTCCCGGGGCTCTTGCCTGGCGCCGAGGAGGGGCCGGGCGGATGGTCGCTCTGGATTACGGGGCCTGCGCCGGGGAAGAGTTTGCTTTTCGCTTTTGCCAACGGGTTCTACGGCGACATGGTTTACGAGAAAGCAGACTGGAGCTATCAAGACGCCGACCTTGGTGAAGCAGTGAAAGTCGCCGACGCGAAGATGGCCAAGACCTTGAACGCTACCGAGGCGAATCTTGGCACGTTTAAGACGCGAGGCGGGAAGCTGATCCTCTACCACGGGTGGGATGACCCGGCGATTGCGCCTGTCAACTCCATCAACTACTACCACAGCGTTATCAGCGCAATGGGACGTGACAACGCCGATTCGTTCGTGCGGCTTTACATGGCGCCCGGGGTACAGCACTGCGGTGGAGGACCGGGCCCCGATTCCTTTGGAGAGGATGGGCCGTCGCCGATGGCGAAAGACGTTCATCACAGCGCGCAACTTGCCATCGAGCAATGGGTCGAGAGAGGGGCGGCGCCCTCCGAAATCATTGCGACAAAATACGCAGAGCGTGGGCCAAGCGCGGATGTGCAGATGACGCGGCCGCTGTGCCCCTATCCGCAAATTGCGAAGTACCAAGGCACCGGCGATTCGAATGATGCGGCGAACTTTGCGTGCGTAGCAGGGGATGAACAGTGACGCGCCGGCGGAGGCAACATTTTTGGTGCCACCAGGACTTTGAGTGACCGATCGCGGAGGCGTCTATGAGGTTGGGGGTGCGGTTTGCGCAGTGGTGTGGCGTAGCGACGGTGCTGTTATTGCCGTTCCCGCTGCTTGGCAGCGACATCGTGCTTATTCACGGGCACATCTACACGGGAAATCCCAAGGCGCTTTGGGCGGATGCGTTGGCGATCACGGGCACGCGCATCGACGCCGTCGGAAGTAACCAGGAGATACTGACCCGGCGTGAAGCGAACACGCAGGTGGTCGATCTCCAGGGCCGGACAGTGATCCCGGGGATTTCCGATTCGCATACGCACATGTTGTTCGGAGCGATGGCGCTGCACGGGTTCAATCTTTCCACGCCGGAGTTCAGCATCACCGCGGACAACGCGGAGGCATTGGTCGAGAAAGTCAAGGAATACGCGGCGAATCATCGGAAGGACAAAATTTTGTTTGGGCGGGCGGATTTCGGCACGGTACTTCCTTCCGCGCCGACGCACGAACTGCTCGACCGCGCAGTTTCCGACCGGCCGGTGATCATTCACAACACCAGCGAGCACGCCCTGTGGGTGAATTCGAAGGCGCTGGAATTTGCGGGAATTACCGACGAACCGGTGGCGAATCCCGATGAGGAGAAGTTCGTGGTGCGGGACGCCAGCGGGCATCCGAGCGGATTGTTGCTGGAAGCGGCGATGGAATTGGAGGAGCGCCCGGTGATGGCGGCGCTGCCGCTCGAGGAAAAACTCGCGCTGCTGCGCGGGGCTTCGCACTATTTGAATCGCTATGGAATCACGAGCGTCGTAAATGCGACCGGGAGTCTGGCGGAGATCGAGTTGTACGCCGCTTTGCGGGACCGAGGGCAACTCACGGTGCGCACGCGAACGGCGTTCGGCGCGGTGGCGGTGAACCATCATCTGACGCCCGAATTTCTTGCCGAGCTCGAGAAAGCGCGTTCGCTGTATCACGATGACTGGGTTTCCGCGAACCTGGTGAAGTTTTTCTCGGATGGCGGGAGCGGGATGATGCCGCCGCTCACCTACCCACCGGCGGAATACAAGAAGCTGGTTCTGGAGCTGGACAAGCGCGGATTCCAGATCATGACGCACTCGCTGCGTGGGGACACGGCGCGTATGGTGCTGGACACCTATGAGGCGGTGGAGAAGCGGAACGGGCCGCGAGACCGCCGCTTCCGCATGGAGCATGCGGATATTTTGTCGGCTCAGGACGTACTGCGATTCGCTCAACTTTCGGTGATTGCGAGCATGCAGCCAACCTTTTGCTGCAGCGACATGGGGGCGAATTTTGATCCTCAAGACAAGACGCCTACAGATCGATGGAAAAGTTTACTGGAAGCCGGAACCGCGATGGCGTTCGGCAGCGATTGGCCATGCACCTGGCCGCCCAGTCCATTTGTGAGCATTCAGGAAGCAGTAACACGGCAGGTGTGGCGGTCTGCGGCCACCAGTGCGATTGTGGGCGGTGTTTTTGATGGCGCCGGACAATCCGGCAGCGTGGGGACTTTGGAGTCTTATGTTCCGGACGAACGGATCACGGTGGAGCAGGCGGTGCAAGCGTACACCTTGGGTTCCGCTCGCGCGCGGTTTTCAGAAGATCGGCTCGGCTCTCTGGAGGTTGGGAAGGAAGCGGACCTCGCGGTGCTTTCTCAAGATATTTTTACCGTGAATCACGATGCCCTCGGAAAAACCGAGGTGCTGGAGACGATGGTCGGCGGGCGGATGGTCTATGAGCACGGACAGAAGCAATAGAGATGTTGGCCGGCGGATGCATAATGGTCGACGTTGGGTTTTGAGGGAGAGTGAACTATGCCTGCTGCCAAAAAATTGAGTGAAGCCGAAGTGAACGAATCGCTGCACCATGCCCAGGGCTGGACGCTGAGCAATGGCAAGCTGCACCGCGTGTTTGAATGCAAGGATTTCGTGACGGCGTTTGGGAACATGACGCGCGTGGCGCTGGTCGCCGAAGCCATGAATCATCACCCTGAGTGGTTCAACGTGTGGAACAAGGTGGTGATCGATCTGAATACGCACAGCGTAAAAGGAATCAGCAATTTGGACTTCGATCTGGCCGCGAAGATTAACGAGATTTTTGGAGCTTGAGGGTGCGGCCGCACGAGAGCGTTTGCTCCTCGGTGGGTGTGGCGGCAAACGTAGCGCCGGGAGGAACCCTTCGGGCCGGGTTAACAAACCCCTTCCCCGACGCAATTTGCTTGCCGGCCGCTTTTCCCCTCACTGAGACAAATTCCCTTCCATGATCGGTGCCCCGCACTCCCAGCAGGGTCCGCGTCGCTGGCTGCCCATTTTGTTGCGGTGGGTCGCAGGAGTGGCGGTCCTGGGAGTGATGCTGCATTTCCTTCCGCTTGCTATCGTGCGCCGGGCCATTGCACAAATTCCCGCATGGCTATTTCTGGCGGCGTTGCTGGGCTATCTTCTGGCTCACACGCTGGGCATTGCGAAATGGCAGATGGTGGTGAATGCGGCGGGCGCGGAGCTTCATTTTGCGACCAGCGCGCAATGTTATCTGGGCGGCCTGTTCGGCACGCTGTTTCTGCCTTCGATTGTGGGCGGAGATATGATCCGGCTGGCGGTCGGCCTGCGGCGCAGCTCGCGACCGGCGGGGGTACTGGCCGGCAACGTGGTGGACCGGTTTCTGGATGTGACCGCACAGGGCGGACTCGTGCTGCTGGGACTGGCGCTGCTGCCGGGTTCGGTGCCGGAAAATCTGCAGGCGCCGGCGCGCAAAGTTTTGCTTGTTTGCGTTGCTCTCACCGTGGTCCTGGTGGCGCTGACGATTCGGTTACACCGTGCGTTGTTGGCAGGCCGCTCGATTCGCTTCCGGCGGCGGCTGGCGCGACTCCGGCACGCGCTTCGAAGCGTTGCGCGCCGGCCGCAGGTGTTGCTGTACGGATGGGTGGCCGGCGTGTTCATCCAGGCGACGTTTTTGATTTTGACCGCGCGCCTCGCCGCTGCGTGTGGACTGACATTGCCGCTGCGCGTCTGGCTGTTCGCTTGGCCGCTGGCGAAACTTGCGGCAGTTCTCCCGCTAACTCAGGGAGGTATCGGAGTGCGCGAAGCGGCACTGGTGGCGCTGCTGGCTCCGTTTGGCGCCGCCAGTCACCTGGTGCTTGCAGCCGGGCTGGCGTGGGAGGGCATCATCATTGCCGGCGGATCGATTGCCGGTGGAGTGGCGATACTGCTTCGCCGCGGCGACGCTGAGTCCTCTGCTGCGGGGACGTAGCGCATGGGAACTAACCGGCGGAGCACCCTTGACTCTGTTGGTCAAAGCGCGACAATGAACGCACCCCCTTCCGAGCAGTTTATTCTTTGTCTAACCGACGGCTCTCTCCCGTCGCGCAGCGTTTGTGCGCGGTGACGGCGACTTGTTTTACGTCGCGGTTGCCGAACAAAACGCTGTTCATTTTCCGATTTCTCCTGGGAAAAGAGGCTGGGCCATGAATCAAAAGAGAGTTCGCATCCTGCTCGCGGAAGACGACGCAGGCGAAACTGTCGACACGCTTCGCATATTGTTTCCCGATACCACCGGAGGCCTGGACCTTACGGTGGTATCCACCATAGGGACGTTGATTCCCACCGTCAAAATGGTCGACCCGGAACTTATTATTCTGGATCTAGAGCTCAGTCTTCGGGATCCGCTCGATGTGGTACACCTGGTACATCGCGCGGCCCCCGGCATCCCGATTGTGGTCCTCGCAAATCCCGAACAAAAACAGTACGCGGCGCAAAGCTTGAGCGAAGGCGCGATGGATTATGTATTAAAAGGATTCGTGGACGCGCGGGCGCTCGGCCGGGTGCTGCGGGCAGCTTTGGAACGCAATACGTTCGAAGGTCTGACCGATCTTCTGCGCGATGCGATGACCGGGCTGTACACCCGCGAGGGTTTGTTGACGCTCGGAGCCCGGTGTCAGGAAGAAGCACGGCGCACTGGCGGAGAACTGGTGCTGATTTGCGCGCTCTTCGAAAATCTAAATACCCTGCGCGAAGGATTCGGCCCGGGCGCGGCGGATCACGCGCTGCGCGACGTGGCGCAAATGCTCGCAAGTAGCTGTCGCCGGAGCGACATCGTGGCCCGCCTGGGGCCGGAACAGTTTGCTTTGCTCGGTGTAGATGCAATGGCGCCGAGCGCTCAGGTTATGCGCCAGCGACTGGAACGGCGCCTCGCCATACACAACGACGTTCGTTCGCCGTGGGGTCCGATCGACCTGCGATTGAGTGTAGGAGCATGGTGTGGAAAGGACAGAAGAAGTTTCAGCGATTTTCTCGATAAAGTGGAAGCGGACCTGCGACAGGTGGTGGCTGAGCAAGACGTGCCGACACACATGTTGCACGGTATCGCGCGCGGCTGAAGGTCGATGAACCGCACTTTGAAAAGCCGGCAGGAACGCAAACGGGCCAGGGGTGGCGCCAATCCGCCGCGGCCTCGAGTTGGGACCACCGCGGGAGCCCGCCTATGATTTCCGGAACGCTTGAAGAAATCCAAATTCCCAAGAATTCGACGCTGTTGCGCGCACTGATCGTTGGACACTCTCAGGACGAGATCGACTTAATTCTATGCGAGCTGAAGAAATCCGGATTTGACGTGGAACACACGCTGGTTGAAACCAGGGAGGACTTCTGCTCGGCGATAGCCGGGGGCAATTTTGACGCGGTGCTGGCCGATTACAGGCTACCCACCTGGAGTGGCCTCGACGCGCTCCTGGAACTGCGCCGCACCGGGAAAGACATACCGTTTCTCCTGGTAACCGGGACTCTGGGCGAGGAAGCTGCGGTCGAATGCATCAAGCAGGGCGCCAACGACTACATTCTCAAAGATCATCTGTCGCGGCTGCCAATTGCTTTGACGCGAGCCATGACGGAGAAGGGTCTGCGCGACGAAAATGTCCAGGCGCATGAAGCGCTGCGGGTCTCGGAAGCGCGCAACCGGGATCTGGTGGCGCACGCTGTGTACGGTATCTGCCGCATTTCCTCCGACGGCACTTTCCTGGATGGAAATCCCGCACTGTTGCGGATTTTAGGCTGCACCAGCTTCTCCAAGCTGAAACTCCTCAACTTTGCCCGGGACCTGTTCCGGTTCCCGGAACATCACACGCGCATGATGGCCACATGCCACAAGGATGGCGAGATCCACGGGATGGAAGTGGAGTGGAGGCGCTGCGATGGAGGGATCGTCATCGTCCGGTTGCACGCGCGACAATTGGTCGCTCCCGGCGAGCCGGAGGCGCTCGAGGTGATCGCGGAAGACGTAACCGAATTACGAGAGATGGAACGTCAACTGCGACAAGCGCAAAAGTTCGAAGCCGTGGGGCAGCTGGCGGGAGGTGTGGCGCACGACTTCAACAACGTGGTGGGCGCCATCCTGGGTTGGGCGGAGCTTGGTTTCGATCAGTGCCGTGACAACCCGACCATCGCGGACCGCTTTAGCCGCATTCGTGAGCAGGCGGGGCGCGCGGCAGACCTAACGCGCGAGCTGCTGACGTTCGCGCGCCAGCAGGTGCTCCAGCCGAGTGCCGTAGATCTCAATAGCGTTGCCTACGGGCTGCACAGCTTGCTGGATAAGGTCATCGGAAAGCACATCGAGGTGAAACTTTTAACGTCGCCACTGGATGCCGTCAAAGGTGATCCCACGCAGATTGAGCAGGTGCTAATGAATCTGTGCATCAATGCGCGGGACGCGATGCCGGATGGCGGACGGCTGGTGATGGAAACGGAGATGGTTGAACTCGATGAGGCTTATTGTCGGTTCTATCCATATCTGACGGCGGGACGCTACGCGGTGATTTCCGTGGCCGACACCGGGATAGGGATGGACGTGCAAACCCGAGAGCGCATCTTCGAACCATTCTTCACCACCAAGGAGCGCGGCAAAGGCACGGGCATGGGATTGGCGACGGTGTACGGCATCGTGAAACAACACGAAGGATTCATTCACGTGTACAGCGAACCTGCGCACGGAAGTTTGTTTCGGGTGTACCTACCCGTGATGGAAGGCACGGTCGCGGGGACGGCGAGCAAGGCTCCTGCGCCCTCGATGGCGGAAATGCGCGGCAGCGAAACGGTGCTGATTGCGGAAGATCACGAATCGGTGCGGGAAATGGCTCGACAGACACTGGTTGGCTTGGGCTACCGCGTACTCTCGGCCAGTGACGGCGAGGAGGCGTTGCGGCTCTGCGAAGACGAAAACCCGGCGCTGGCGATCCTGGATGTAATCATGCCGAAGCTCGGGGGCCCGGGGGTGGCGGCAAAACTGTCCAAGCGCTTCGCGGACCTTCGGGTTTTGCTTACGAGCGGATATTCCGCGGAGTCCGAAGTGATTCCCGCCGGCGCGAAACGGCGATACCTGCAAAAACCGTACAGCCCGACAACGCTGGCGCGACTGGTACGGCAGATGCTCGACGAGCCGGCAGCAGGGGCGGGATCCGCGCCCGGTTTGGCGTAGTGCGCACCGAGGGAAACACACGTTTTGCAGAGTCCGCGGAATCTTGACCTGTACCACCAGGCAGGTTGGTCGCAAGCACCGGCGTCGCGCGACAAGTCTCGGCGCCGACCGCAGCGGCCCTACACTAGAAGAAGCTGAGCTGGGCCGGCCTCAAGTGCCTGCCTTTCGCGCGAAACGCCGCCAGGATACCGGGCAACAAGTCGGCGGAGTAGAAACGGGATAAAACATGAGACGCGTACTGATTTCGAGCTTGCTGTTGTTGTTCGTTCTGGCGGTCGCATGCCAGGTGTCGGCGCGGCCGCAGAGCAGTGGGTCGGGGGTGGTGACCGGAATCGTGATCGGACCCGATGACAAGCCAGTGCCGCACGCGGTGGTCACCTACCAATCGGGTGGAGGAAGCGCACCACATGTAGCTCACGCAGACGCGCGGGGCCACTTCATCATCACGAAGCTTCGCTCGGATAACTATGCGTTACGAGCATCGGGCAAGGGCGTGTCGAGCGCATGGGAAAATGTGGTGGTGCGATCCGGGAAAAGCAAGACTCTGACGCTGCACACGATCTACGCGAAAGAAGTGCCCAAGGCGTATACGGCGACGCGCACCTACGAACCCAACAACTAGAAACGTGTTAGGGTCATTCCGACAGTAGCTTGCGGAGTTCGTCCAGATCTGACGGCGTGACGTCGGAAACGGCACGCATCTCCATCCCGGCCTTGCGCCAGTCGACCCAATTGTAGCCAAGCTGAGAACCGGATTGCGGGCCGGCGTCCGGCTCGGTCGTAGGCCAAATGAAGACGTTTATGACGTGTTTGCGGCGCCCGTAGACAAGCACCGCCACTGGATGACCCTGTACGACGTCCAGGCGGCCGCCTTGCAACGGAAACCCACCCGTTGCCAGATCGCGCACGGGTGGGGCGAAATCGACTCTGCCATCGAACCACGGCTTCACCGTGTGCTGATCCGTGGATATAACATCTTCCAGATGCCCGGGCTGCAGAGAGCGAAGGTGAGCGTCGACAATCGCTGAAGCCAGCTCGGTTTGTCCACGGTGACCACCGGGGCCAGGGAGCAAGCGCACGCCGATAAGAAAAGCAAGTATTAAGGCGGCCGCCAGTGCGAGCCACTGCGTCGGACGCACTCTCGCTTTAAAAGGCGCGACCCCCACGGGCTTACGATATTGCTCTTCTATCTTTCGACGAAGCGCAACGGGCGCGCGTTCATAGAGCCCAGCTCGCTCGATGGTAGCGCGCAAAGCCTCCTGGGTTTCCAGCGCCGAGGTGCACTGCGGACACGAAAGCAGGTGGCGTTCGAAATCGGCCGCTCGTGCGGCGTCCAATTCGCCGTCGATATAGCCGTGGAGGACGGATGTAGTGAGCTCACAGCTCACGATTGGCCTCCTGATTCCTGGTCCGATCGGCATGGGTCAGTGTGCGGTGCAGACGCTGCCGCGCCCGGGCCAGCGCGGACATCACCGTGCCGATCGGCATGGAGGTGATCGCCGCAATCTCCTTGTAGGAGCAACCTTCGAGCTCGCGGAGAATCAGAACTTCGCGAAAACGTGGCGGCAGGTCCTCGAGCGCGCGCGTGAGCCGTTCGCGATTATCGCCGGCAATGGCCAGCGATTCGGGAGTAACCCCTGTCTGGGGATAAAGCTCTTCGTCAAATTCCGCGGTCAATTCCATCGGCCGATTCTTCTCCAGCCACGTGTAGCAGTTATTGCGCACGATCTGCAAAAGCCAAGCGCGCACATCGCCGCCATGAAAGCCCCGAAAAAAGCGGAAAGCGCGCAGCATGGCCTCCTGCGCAACGTCCTCGGCATCGGCACGCCCGCGCAAGATCCATCGCGCCAGGTTAAATGCCGCGTCCAGATGCGGAAGCACCAGTTGCTCGAAGCGCGCGCGCTCCTGCAAATCCAACACGTCCAAGTCTTTCCCTTCAACACCCGCACTCATCCAGTAGACCGCCGTGGGCCGCATTTTATTCCCGAATGGTGTTTTCCCACACGAAATAAAGAATTGCCAAACCAGGAATAAGACGCCCGGCTTGATGGTCTGGATAAGCGAAACACGTCCCGGAGCGGCGTGGGCACCCTGGAGCAAACTCAACTCGCGCCGCTCCGTACTTTTCGAGTTCCAGACGTGACCGCTTGCGCCGCAGCGATACAAAGGAAGTTACGGAGAAAATTATGACCAAGAAGACGAAAGACGAGATTCTGTACGATCACAACCACGACGGAATTGACCGTCGAGGATTCTTGAAATGCATGGCGTGGGCGGGAGCCGGAACGCTCTGCGTGATGCAAGGCGGCGTGCTGAAATCGTTCGCGCTCAACCGGCCACCCGATCCGGGGGCTGCCGCCGCAAAAGGAGAACTGAGCTTCGTACAGATCAGCGATAGCCATATGGGATTCAACAAGCCGGCAAACACGGATGTGGCGGGCACTTTGCAAGCCGCTGTGGACAAGATCAACGGCTTGTCCACCCCGCCGGAATTCCTGCTGCACACCGGGGATATCAGCCACTTGTCGAAGCCCGAAGAGTTCGATCACGTCGATCAAATCCTGAAGAGCACCGGAAAACAGACCTTCTTTGTGCCCGGCGAGCACGACGTATTGAACGATGACGGCCAGCAGTTCCGGGAGCGTTACGGAAAAGGCTCGAAGGGCTCGGGCTGGTATAGCTTTGACCAGAAAGGCGTGCATTTCGTCGGGCTGGTGAACGTGATGAATCTAAAAGCGGGTGGTCTTGGCTCTCTCGGGCATGACCAGCTCGAGTGGTTGGAAGACGATGTGCAGCACCTCAAGTCGAGCACACCGATTGTCGTCTTCGCACATATTCCACTGTGGAGCGTATATCCTGAGTGGGGATGGGGCACCGAAGATAGCGCGCAGGCACTCGGCTATCTCAAGAAGTTCGGCTCCGTCACCGTGCTGAACGGACACATTCACCAGACCATGCAGAAGGTCGAAGGGAATGTGACATTTCATACCGCGGCATCCACGGCATTTCCGCAACCTGAACCCGGCAAAGCACCATCCCCAGGCCCGATGGCCGTTCCCGCCGAGCAACTGCGCAGCTACCTTGGCATTACCAACGTAAATTATGTGCAGGGACACCACGCGCTCGCCGTGGTGGATTCGAAGCTCGGATGAGCTGCAACAAACCCACTCAACTCGTGCGATAGCAAGGCTTTCAGAGAGGAAACAGATCATGAGGATACGTGTGTGCATTCCTAGATTGGCAGTACCACTCCTAGTGGCGGCGATTCTGCTGTTCGCGGGCGCGAGAGCTTCCTTTGTGAACGCGCAACAAGCGCCCGCCACCATGGAAGTGAAAATCGACAACTTCAGCTTTGGCCCCGCAGCGATCACCGTCCCGGTGGGAACTACGGTCGCGTGGACCAACCGCGACGATATTCCCCACACCGTGGTCAGCGACGACAAGGTGTTCAAGTCCAAGGTACTGGACACCGACGAGAAGTTTTCCTACACGTTCAACAAGCCCGGAACGTATCCCTATTTCTGCTCGGTACACCCGAAAATGACCGGTAAGGTCATCGTGCAGTGAGACCTCGTCAATGCTGAATCCTTTCGATCCGCAAGCCGCGCTGCTTGCTAAACATGCGCAGCACGTTGTGCTGATCCATTTTCCGATTGCATTGTTCATCACCGGAGTTGCTTTTGACTTTGTCGCGCAACGGACCAAACGCCGCGGCCTGATGGATGCCGCGTACTACAACTTCCTGCTGGCGGCGGCCTCCACGGTGCCCGTCCTGGTCACCGGGTTCCTGGCCTGGCAATTCCAACTCGAGGGTCAGAAACTGAAAGGCATCCTATTGCTGCACTTGGTGTCCGCGTGCGCCTCAATCGTCATGATGTGGATGACGTGGTGGGTTCAATTCCGGGGACGGCGGCAGGGCGAGGAGTTGCCGAACTATCGCCTTGCGATGGAGGGGATGGCCGCCATTCTGATCGCGCTGACCGGACACCTCGGCGGCTTTCTAAGTGGCGTGAATGGGGCCGGGTAATGGTACCAAATAACTCCAAAAGAAAGCTCTATTACGCTGATAATAGGGATCTTAAGCGATCGGTAGTGTTTCGGGTACCAAAACGCGAGTACCTCGATTTTTGGCTCTTGCGGCCCATTGAGGCAAACAGCGAGCTCTCGTAATTTGCTAATGACGGGTTGGGGGCCGCGCGGGGACAGCGGCTCCGCAAGGGGCCGTGTGCGAGCTAACCCAACCCGCCAGATCTTAGCTTCTCTCTAGATAGCGCCGGGCACATGCCCGGCGTTGTCGTTTCCAAACCCAAATTCATGGACAATGGGCATGGGCCGTGCGTCTCGATACGCCCCGGCTGGGTCGCGGCTTACGATCAAGCTTTTTATATTCAGTAATTTACGGGTAACAGCGCGACCGTGTACTTGAAAGGTTTGTCCGACACTTGATGCATTCCTCTCTCCCAGCCCGTGATTTCGTCCTGCTGTTTGCTGCTTTCGCCCTAAGCCTGCAAGGGCCCTCTGATCTGCACCTGGCCGTGGCCCGGCCGACACCCTCACAACCTAGCCCCTCAACCGCGGAGGCCTTCCGCCGATACGTCCGGCTGAGCGAAATCCGCAACGACACTGAGTTACAACGCGGCACCGGCCTTTTATGGATCGATGGGCTGCCGGCAAGCGAGCGCACACCAGCCTATGGGGACCTCAAGCGGGGCGCGGTAAAGATGCGAAAACTGGAAACACTCGATAATGGGGCGGTCATTGAATGCCCCGGTGGGATGATTCATCACTGGGTGGGCCTCGCCTTCATCCCCGGAGCTAAATTGCAGGACGTCCTGGAGGTGCTGCAGGACTACAACCGGCACGCGGTTTACTATGCTCCGGATGTGGAGCGATCGAAGATCGAATCCAGGGACGGAGATCATTTTCGCGTATTCCTGCGATTCCGGCGGCACAAGGTGGTTACCGTCGTCTTGGATACCGAGCACGACGTCCAGTACTTTCGGGATTCCGAAACGCAGGCGCACAGCCGGAGCTCCGCGGTGCGCATTGCTCAAGTGGAGAATCCCGGCAAAGACGACGAGCGGGAGAAGACGCCGGGAGACGACGATGGTTTCCTGTGGCGGATGGATACGTGGTGGCGGATGGTTGAACGGGACGGCGGCGTCTACGTACAAAGCGAGGTGGCATCGCTGACGCGGAATATTCCTGCCGGACTCGCTTGGCTGATCGGGCCGTTCGTAACCAGCATCCCTAAGGAATCGCTGGCCTTTACCCTGGAAGCCACGCGGAAGGCGGTCGTTACCAGGCGTCGCAACTGAATTTTTTCAGTCTTTCAGTGGCGCGTACAGGGAGTCGGAGCGTGCGGAGCGGTCTCGGTGTACTACTGCCGCTGAATGGCCACGACGGAATTGGACTTCTTTGCCATGCGCTCCGCTCTGTCGCTAGGTTGCCTTTTGACCGTGAAGGGCTTCGGAACCCTTCCTTGTAGCCAAACCTTGCAGAAGCTCCCAAGCGGCCGCGGCGGACCGGTCCCAGGTCCATTGCTGCGCCGTTCGCCCCGCGGCTTCGCCGATGCTACGGCGATACGCGGCGTCACGGTACAAGCGCTCGAGGATACGCGCGAGCATCTGGGTGTCTTCGGGTTCACGCATGACGAACCCGTCGACACTGTTGTGTATCAGACTGGAAACGCCTGCGTTGGCCGACGTGATGGCCGGCAGCCCGCACGCCATCGCTTCTGCAACGGGTAAACCGAACGAGTCTTCCCGGCTCGGACTGACGTAAATATCAGCCGCGGCGTAGAACTCGATCACTTCGCCGCGAGGAGACTCCCAATGACAGCGGTCAAGAATGCCCAGGCGTTTTGCGGTATCGCGAAAAGGGTCGGCGGCGTCGTTGCCGACGACGAGAAGGTGCAAAGGCAGCTGCGGAACGAGCGCCATGGCCTCAAGAATCGTAGGGACACCCTTCACGCGCGGGTCATTTCCGATCAACAGCAAGACGAGATCGGCTTCGCGAAACCGGAACAAACGGCGTGCTTGTTTTCGGCGTGCGGTGCGCCGGGATTCACAGAACTCGCGATTGTCCACACCGTTCGGAATCAGGTGAACGTCGCTGCGGTGAAAATATTGCGTGAGCAGATCGGCGGTGCGCTGCGACACCGCTGCGAGTGTGACTTTTCGATCGGAATACAGCCAACGCTCGAGCGCCGTCAACAACCCGTAGTAGGCCCGGCGATGCAAGCATCGCAAAACGGGGGATTGCTGCTCTTCTCCGGCTCTCCTCTGACGCGAGAGTTCCCAGAGCCGAGAGAACACGACATGAACGATGATGACATCCGCGTTGAAGCAATTGATGCCGGGAGACAACACAAGGTCGAACGAAAGGCCACGGAAAGCGCGCTGCCACCACCGAAGAAATCCATTGGTCGCCATCCATCCGATGAACTTCACCAAGTGCGGTCCGGGAATGGACGGAACCTTGTGCCACACAATGCATCCAGATTCGCCGGTACGGGGCGCTTTGCTATCGATGACCGCCAGATCCTCGACGCGCTCTGCGTAGAGATGAATCTCGCAGTGATACTCACCCGCCAGACGTTCCAACAGTTCCGCCAGGGCGCGTTCTGTGCCGTGACGCCGGTCCACGAAGGGAGAAACAACCGCCAGCCGCAAGTCAGCGAGTCCCGCGGTCGAATTGAGGGTCTCCGCCGCTCGAGGTTTGCGCGGCTTGCGCCAGTTTTGGCCAGCGGAACAAACCACCGAGCAATAACCAGAGATAAGCGTTCAGGACGAAATCCTGATAGGCCACCCGCACGTCGAGATCTTCGCGTGCAGCCATGCGGCGAGAAATGGAGACCTGATATGGAACGGGATGCGTTCCGAGGGCGAGCACGCGAAAACGGCGCTTGGGCATGCCCAAGTTATCGGGAGACGTCGTGGCCGGCGCGGCAATTTTCTTCGAGTGCAATAGACGCCTCTGTCGTGCAGTATACCCCCGTTTCGCAGCGCAACTGGCTGTGCTAAACTGCCTAGGTTCCGCAGGGTAGGCGGTTTACCGTAGGTCTCCGCATCGTGAATTGTGCGCGCCCGAGCGCCGGAAGCATCGTGCCGGGCAGCCGGAAATTTCACCAAATTTGATCGCTTGACGGCCGCCTGCACCCAAGCGCACTCTTGCGGTCACGAAAAAAAAGAGGATGTGTCATGTCTGGGCATTCAAAATGGGCCACGATTAAACACAAAAAGGCGGCCACCGACGCCAAACGCGGCCGCGTTTTTACCCGCGTAATCCGCGAAATTACCATTGCCGCGCGTATCGGCGGCGGCGACCCCAACTCCAATCCGCGCTTGCGCACCGCCATTCTCGCCGGCAAGAACGAGAACATGCCCAACGAAAACATCGAACGCGCGATCCTGCGCGGCACCGGGCAGCTCGAAGGTGAACAATTCGAAGAAGCCACCTTCGAAGGCTACGGCCCTGGAGGCGTGGGCCTGCTGATTCAAGTGGTCACGACCAACCGCAACCGCATCGTCGGCGAGTTCCGCCACTTGATGAGCAAGAACGGTGGGAATATGGCCGAGGCCGGCGCGGTGGGATGGATGTTCCACCGCAAGGGCGAAATTACCGTGCCGAAAGAAGCGGCTACCGAAGACAAGATGATGGATATCGTGCTGGAAGCGGGCGCCGACGACTTGAAGGACGACGGCTCCGCTTGGTACGTGGTGACTCCGCCGGAGGCCCTCGAAAAAGTGAAGGAAGCGCTCGTCAAGGGCGGGATCACGCCGGCGTCGGCAGAGGTCGGAATGGTTCCGCAAAACTACGTCAAGCTTACGGGCGCGCAAGCGACGCAGATGGTGCGCCTGGTTGAAGCGCTTGAAGAACACGACGACGTACAGCACGTCTACGCCAATTTCGACATCGACGAATCGGAAATCCAAGCCGCCGTGGGCGCAAACTAAAGGCTCGAGCAAACAATGTCTCGGCGTTTTGTTCGGGCCACCTCGTGGAACCGGGGTGGCCGCTTTTCCTTTGCGCTTCCTTGATTTGTTAGCGACCTCCCGGGACAAACCTCTGGCAGCCATCGCGCGAACACCGTAGACTGTGTGGCGATGATCGCAAGGCACGGCGCGAATCCCGGTCTTCGAGTGCTCGGTGTGGACCCTGCCGCTGCAGGACCAACCGGCTACGGCATCGTCGAAAGTGACGGCCGCCGCTGCAGAATGCTGCACTATGGCGCGTTTCGCGTGGCAACCAAGCGTCAAAAGGAATTCTCCGGCGCGGCGCTCCAGGACGTGCACGCGCTGGTTTGCCGGCTGATTGAAGAGTTCTCCCCCACGGTCATGGCCGTGGAATCGATCTTCACCGCGCTCAATATGCGAACCGCGCTGCGCCTTGCGGAGGTTCGCGGCGTGGTGCTGTTGGCCGCGGCGCAGTACGGCATCACGGTCCACAGTTATTCGCCTCGCGAAGTAAAAGCGAGCGTGGCCGGCTATGGCCACGCCGACAAGCAGCAGATGCAATTGATGGTACGCGCGCTGCTCTCGATGGCGGAAACGCCGGAGCCCGCCGACGCCGCCGACGCCTTGGCGGTCGCGCTGTGCCATCTCCAGGCCGAACAAGCGCGCGTGCGATTTGGCCTGCCGGACGCTAAAGTGCTGGTAAAATCTCGTTCGGCTCGCGGCGGCCCCCGCAGCGCTCGCGGCTATGAAACGCCGGCAACCATTGCCGGCATCTAACAATGCGATGAAAGCGTCTGGTGTGAAATCCGTTTTGGTGGTTCTCGCGGCTCTTCTGTGCCTTTCGCTCTCACGGCCGATTGGCGCTGCACCTGTGGCGCACCGCACCGCTTTTGCGGCACCCGCGACATCGCCGGCAGCCAAGCTCACGTTCCGCCGCGTCTTCAAGACCAGCACACCCGAATTCATTGAGATTACCGTTCTGGAAGACTCCGACGCGTGCACCTATGAAATTCGCCAACTGGATGATGACCCGGAGAGATTACCCTTCGAAGTAAGCGCTCCGTTGCGAGCGAAGATGTTCGAACTGGCAGGCCAGCTGAACCACTTTCAGAACCAGGATCTGGATGTTCATCGCAAGATCGCCAACCTCGGCGAGAAGACGTACCGCTGGGAAAAAGGCTCCGAAGCCCATGAAGCAGTGTTCAATTACACCCTCAATTCCGCGGCCTCGCAGCTGCTCCAGATTTTTGAAGGTCTGGCGCGCCAGCAGGAACTGGTGATGCTGCTCGAGCGGCGCATGAAATACGACCGTCTGGGAATTAACGATGCGTTGCTGCAATTCGAATCGGACTTGAATCGCAAGCTGCTTCCGGAACCGCAGCGCGCTTTGCCTGCACTGGACCAGATCGCCGGCGATACCCGGTTTGTGGACATCGCCAGGCAACGTGCGCGCTCGGTGGCCGAGCGCATCCGGCACCCGAACAGCTAAAGGGCTTGGGGGCAAGTCTGTTGGCCCTCCGGTCGGAACCCGGAAAAGGGCTGCCCGAGCACAAACGAAAACTGGGCAATGCGCTGGAGCGCGATCTGTCCTGAATCGTGAAATTCCCTTCCCAAAGCCTGCCAAGTAGCCTATTTTATTGGGAATATCCCTGGTCGGGTGACCGACTCTTTGCCCAAAATCCTCCGTGTTTGTGTAATTCCGGTCGCCCTCAGCACGTATGTTAGGATGTGGATTCCTCCATGCCACGGGCATCGACGATGCACTTTAGCGAAGCCGTGGCTATCGCTACGTCCAGCCTCTGGGCACACAAACTCCGCAGTATTCTGACCTTGATCGGTGTGGTCATTGGGGTTACCTCCGTGATCGCCGTCGTCAGCCTGATTAACGGCGCGAACCAGTATGTAGCCACACGCGTCTTCCGGCTCGGCGCTGATGTTTTTGGCTTGTCGAAGCAGCCTTCCATCATCACCAACGTCGACGACTTTCTCGAATTTCAAAAGCGCAAGCGCATTACCTACGACGACTTTCAAGCGGTGAAGGCTTTGTGCCAGTCGTGCCGGGACGTTGGCGCCGCGCTCGGAGGCCGGATCGAAGCCAAAAGCGGCCTCAATTCTCTAAAGGATACGAACCTACGGGCGTGGACCCCGGAAATGGCGGAGTTGTATGACGTGGATCTCGTCTCGGGTCGCCACATAACGGATACCGATCTGCGCGACGCGGCTCCGGTCTGCGTCATCGGGAACGATCTCGTTGATAACTTGATGCCCGGCGTGGACCCGATCGGAAAAGAAATTCGTTGGAACAATACTCCTTGCCAGGTCATCGGGTTGGGCAAGAAGGAAGGATCGTCGCTCGGAACGTCGCTCGACAACTGGATTATCCTGCCGCTGACCACCTATAACAAAGAGAATGGCAATCAGCAGGATTCCCTGCGCGTCACCTGCCGCGCCGGCTCCGCTTCGAATATTCAGGTTAGCGTCGACGAGGTCCGCCAGATCATGCGCGGCCGTCATCACCTGCCCTACGCCAAAAAGGATGACTTCGCGGTCGAAACCAGCGACTCGTTTCTGGCGTTGTGGAAAGACATCAGCGGAACGTTTTTTGTCGTCACCATTGGCATCGCCTCAATTTCTCTGGTCGTTGGCGGCATCGTGATCATGAATATCATGCTCGTCAGCGTGACCGAGCGGACCCGCGAGATCGGCGTGCGCAAAGCCATCGGCGCACGCCGCAGCGACATCCTGATGCAATTTCTGATCGAAGCTTCGACGATTGCTGCGATTGGCGGTGCGCTCGGCGTTGTCTTCGGCGTTTTACTGGCCAAGGTCGTGTCGTGGGTCTCGCCGCTGCCTAGCGCCGTGCAGCTCTGGTCCGTCCTTGGCGGGCTTTTTGTGGCATTGAGTGTGGGCCTATTCTTCGGGACGTATCCGGCATCGAAAGCCGCGAAGCTTGACCCGGTGGAAGCTTTGCGATCGGAATAAGGAACTAGCGACAATGGCAACGCACGGAAAAGTTCTGCCGGGCACGATCGCGCTGCCGGTGCGTTCGCGCGCGCGAAAAGAAAGCGCGGCGAAGCTTCGCGAGGAAGTGGTTCTCGCGTTGGATACCCTGCGCAAGAATCCGCTGCGGTCGGCGCTGACCATTCTGGGAATCGTGATCGGAATCACCACGGTCATCACCGTAAGCGCTATGATCAACGGATTGAACGACAACGTGCTCGCAGGCATCCGCGAGCTGGGTTCGGACACCATCATCTGCTACCGCTTTCCCTGGGCGTCGCTTTCGCGACCGCCTTCGGAATGGCTCAATCGCAAGGAACTGCAGCCCGAATGGGCCGAGGACATCGAAAAGCTCCCCCACGTGTCCGCCGCATCGCCGTCGATGCGCATCTTCATGCCGCAGTTTGGTGCGGGTACGGCCGATGTGCGTCGCGGCCAATTCCGCGCCAAGAACGTGATCCTTCAGGGAAATTCGCCCTCCATCTATCGCATTTTCGACATGAAGCTGCAATTCGGCCGCGCATTCGACGAAAACGACACCGAGCATCGCTCGCCGGTCGTGATGTTGGGGTACGACACCGCGAGAACGCTTTTTCCGGGATCGCCGGCGGACAGCATCGGCCAGGAGGTCACGCTCAACGGACAATTGTTTACCGTCATCGGAACGATGGAGAAGCGCAGGCAGGGAATTTCGGGCGGCTCGAATCCGGAAGACAACATTGCGGTGATGCCGGTCACCACCCTGCGGAAGCTGTATCCGAACCAAAAGGACTACGTCATTTTTTTGAAGGCTTCGGATCCCCTGGTGGTCGCCCAGGCGGTCGAAGAGACGCGAGACCTGCTACGGCGAAAGCGCCGGCTGACCAGCGACAAACCAGACGATTTCGCGATTTTCACCTCTGACTATTTTCTGGATTTGTGGAACAAGATCAGCGGCCTGATTTTCATCCTCATGTTTGCCGTCGCGTCGGTAGGTTTGATCGTCGGCGGAATTGGCGTGATGAACATCATGCTCGTGAGCGTCACCGAGCGGACCCGCGAAATCGGAGTGCGCAAAGCGATCGGCGCAAAGCGTAGCAACATCCTTGCGCAGTTTCTGATTGAAGCGGTCACGCTAAGCGCTGTTGGTGGCGTGATCGGCGTGATCCTTGGCTCGGGCCTGACTTTGGCCCTGCGCTACGGGATTTCGATGCCCGCGACACTTTCGCTTTTCTGGATGGTCACGGCGCTGGTGCTCTGCGCGCTGATCGGCATCGTGTTCGGCGTCTACCCCGCATGGAAAGCCGCCCGCCTCGACCCCGTCGAAGCCCTCCGCTACGAATAGCCGGCCTGGTCGGGTCACCCCTTGTCAGTTGAGCCTGCGCCTGCGTAGACTCGCCTCCTGATGGCGCATGACATCCACGCGCAAGCCGGCGACAAGTTTCCGCTGACACGTTGGTCGGTGGTCGAGGCCGTTCGCAGCGACGACTCCTCCGAACGCGAGCGAGCGCTCGAAACGCTGTTCGCGGCATACTGGAAGCCGGTTTACAAATACGTGCGCCTGCGCTGGAACCGGCCGGCCGAGGATGCTCAGGATTTAACGCAAGGATTCTTCGTGGAACTCCTGGAGCGTGAATTGCTGCTCCACTACGATCCCGCCAAAAGCCGGCTCCGCACGTATCTCCGGGTGTGCGTGGACAGCTTTGTCGCGAACGAAACCAAAGCGGCGCACCGGGAAAAGCGCGGCGGAAACACCGTCCATGTCGCGCTCGATTTCGATGCCGCCGAAGGAGAACTGCACGGTGTAGGGAGGGATGCCGCCTCCATCCCGTCGCCAGTGTCGCTGGAGGAATTTTTCGAAAAGGAATGGATCCGTAGCCTGTTCTGCCTGGCCGTGGAGGATTTGCGAAAGCTGTGCGAGAAGCGGGGCCGGCTGGCATCCTTTCAGCTCTTTGAAGAATACGACCTCGATGAGGTGGAAAATATCTCCTACGACACGCTGGCGGCGAAACATGGCTTGCTCGTCACGGATGTGACGAACGCCCTGTCCTGGGCGCGCCGCGAATTTCGCAGAATCGCGCTGGACCGCCTCCGCGAAATCTGCGGCAGCTATGATGAATTTGAGCGAGAGGTAGTCGCCGTCTTTGGCAAGCAGACGAATTGAAAATGCGCCATGAGATTTCTATCCGACAAGACGCTGGAACGCCTGCGCGACACTCCGGATATCCCGTCTCTTGAAGGCACCCGGTACGTGCTGCTGAACCGCGTCGCGCGCGGGGGCATGGGCGTGGTGTATGCCGCAGAAGACGAGCGGCTGCGCCGGCGCGTCGCGTTGAAGGTTCTGGATGCGCCAGAGCGAAACGGCGAGCTGGCGCGGCGGCTGATCCGGGAGGCCCAAGTGCTTGCCAGCCTGGAGCACCCCGGTATCGTTCCGGTGCATGATGTCGGCACGCTACAAGATGGTCGCGTCTTCTACACCATGAAATTCGTCGAAGGGCAGCGGCTGGACAAGCACATCCAGGCGTTGCCTGCGGTAGCAGACCGCTTGCGGCTGTTTCTGCGCGTTTGCGATGCGATAGCATTCGCACACGCGCGCGGCGTGGTGCACCGCGACATAAAACCAGCCAACATCATGATCGGACCGTTTGGCGAGGTGCTGGTCCTGGATTGGGGACTCGCCAAGGTTTTGCGTCAACTCACGGGCCCGAACGATCGGGCCGATCGCGAGCCGACCCGACCTAAAGACCTGACGGCCCCCGCCAACGGAGACGACACGGCGGAACATTTGGCAGCCACGGAACATTCCGCAACGACAGGACACGGAACGGTGATGGGCACGCCCGGATTTATGTCGCCCGAGCAAGCGCGTGGCGAAAATCACGGCGTGGATGAGCGCAGCGACATTTTCTCGCTCGGGGCCGTGCTGCGGTTTTTGGTGACCGAACTCCGGTCCGAATCGTCCGAGCCCGGTATCCTCCTCGACAAGTCCCTAGCAGCGGTTTGCGCGAAGTCCCTGGCACTCGATTCCGCCGACCGCTACGCCACGGTCACGCAACTCGCCGCGGACCTGTCCCGGTACCTGGATGGCTTGCCGGTCAGCGCTCGCAAAGAGACGTTTCTGGACAGGGCCGCGCGCTTTTACCGCCGCCACAATGTCGCTATCCTACTGATAGCAGCCTACTTGTTGATGCGCGTCGTGCTTTTCGTGATTTCCCGCCGGTAGCCTTAAAGGAATTACAGCTCGCGTTGTACAGAACGTTGAAGGGGTAGAGAATCTCACGGCCAAGGAGGGCGGATGAACAAGGTTCTGCTGGGAATTCTGCTTGGAGCAGTTCTCGGAGCAATCGACGGCGCCACTGCATGGTTCACACCGGCGGTGCGTGCCGGAATCGCCGGCATCATTGTCGGCTCGACGGTCAAGGGCATCATCGCAGGCGTCGCGATCGGTTTCTTCGCCCGCAAAGTGCATTCCCTGCTGTTAGGAATCCTGTTCGGACTTGCGGTCGGCTTCGTGCTCGCTTTCCTCATCGCGCAGCTTCAACACGGCTACTATCTGCAGATCATTCTCCCGGGCAGCCTGGTGGGCGTGATCGTAGGGTACGCGACGCAGCGTTATGGCGCGGGACCGACGACGGCAACGGCCGCGACTCGATAACCTAGGGGTCACGGTGCCATTCGTTTTGTGTCCGCGCTAGAATGGCGTGCATCGAACTAGCCATGAATGGATCGGTTGGATTTGCCGCCTTCGACGGGCACAAGTATCTGTGCCTCGAGACATTCAAAAAAAGCGGGGAAGGTGTGCGCACCCCCATTTGGTTCGCGGCTGATCCCTCCTCTGGGCTCAATTCGAGCTCGGCAAAGCTGTATATCTACACCATCGCGAACACCGGGAAAGTGAAGCGCATTCGTAACAACCCACGCGTGAGAATCGCGCCCTGTGACTATCGCGGCAAGATTCTGGGCGAATGGGTCGATGCTAAAGCGCAGATGATGACCGGCGAAGAAGCTGGACGGGGGATGCGCTTGCTCAATATTAGGTACTTTCCGTTGAAGCAGATTCTCGGGTTCTTTGCGCTCTTTAGCCGACGCGAGCGCGTTGTAATCGCCATTCGCCCTGCTTGAGTCCCGCCCGACGCTGTTGGAGCAACGTTTGCGCTGCGGCACGGGCGGCCGCGATCATGGCCCTGCTCTTTTGAGCCGCAGCGCGATTCCGTTCTGAAACTCCGGCGTTTGCAGGACTTTCCCGCCCCCGGGGTGCTCAAAAGTTTCCGCTCTCTCGATGCTTCCCGTTCGAACATTCACCCAGTCGCCCGAGTAACGCCCAGCCGGCAAGTCTAGAGTCGCCTCCGTGGGCCCACTTCCATCCAAATAGATTCCATATTCTTGGCCAGGATTCGATACAATCCGCGCAACCACTCCCGCGGCATGCGTTACGCTGCTGCGGTCTGGCCGAAGATCCGCCAAGGACAGAGTCTGCAGAAACTTAACCAAGATGCCGAGCTCGCGACGCAGTGCGGGACTTCCGCCACCCGGACCGTTGGGCTCCAGGTCCCCTCCATCCTCGTGGCCCGGCGTGAACGAATAGTCCAAGCCGTCAAAGACACTTCCGCCTGACAACATAAAGTTCCAAGCCTGCCGCCGGTAGGCTTCGTCATCGCGGCCAAGAAACCCTGTTTCGTCATAGGAGATTGCTTTGCCGAGACCATAGTTCAACGAAACAACCTCGGGATAAGCGTAATGAAAATTCACGATATCGACGCCCGGCAGGAGTTTTCGAACAGAAAATCGAAAATTGCAGTAATTCTGGGCGATCAGGTGTCGATTCGGCACCGACGTCTCTTCCTTGGCGATCCACTCCGCCACGCGTTCCTGCCATGCGAGAGAAAGCACATTCGCTAAATCGACGGAGTTTGGATACGTATCGCGGCCCGGTGGACGCAGATAGGGATTCACTACATCGGCGAGCGCCGGCTGGTCCGACCAGGGCTCGTTTTGGATTTCAAAGATTACGTTGTCGAAGCCGCTTGCCGCACTCACCAGCTTTCGCGCGTATCGCTCCTGATACGCCAGGATGTTCCCGTTTTCGAGTGTGTGCACTTTCTTCCAGTCGATCGCGTCCGTGCCATTTATATTGTTCGCCGGATTCAAAGCACTGAGCTGCCACTGCTTTTCATCGTAGCTCGATGAGAACAGCGTCAACTCCACCACAATTCCCCGTTTCGCGGCTTCTGACAGAAAATCGTGGAAGCGCGTGAAATATTCGGTGTTCCACCGCTCCAAATCGAACTTATTTCCGCCTCCCGCATACCCCGGCGTGCCGCTACGCGCCCACGGAGCGATGAAGCGACCCGGCAACGGAGCTAGATCGTTTCGTAGGATTCCGAATGATTTTCCAGGAACCTCCAGGTAGGAGCCGCCGAACAGCCTCGTGTAATTCAGACCGCCGGCCTCGAGTGTCCGGAGGTATCGGTGGTAGTCATAGTCAGCGTTCAGGACCGATCCGTAGTGCTCGCCACTGGTCACGAGCGCCACCACTTTGCCACGGAACAAGAAGTAATGCGGATTCGCCGGATGAAGACGGATGGGCGGTGTTTGGTCTGCTTGCGCGCTTGCGCGAGCTACCGGCATTAGAAGGGTCAAGACCATCGCCGCGACCCGAATCGATGTTCGCATGGCGTTGCTCATAGAACGATCAAAGCAGCTCAGCGCGTACCGGCGGATGGAACGGCTGCGAGCCCAGCGGAGTTGGCTAGGGAGCGCAGTGATTCTGTGTAGGGAGCGCGCGCAATGCCGCGTTCGGTGAAGATAGCACTGATGTAACGGGCGGGCGTGACGTCGAAGGCGGGGTGCGCGGCATGAACGTCGGGCGCGATGCTGACCCCTTGCATGTGAGTGACTTCGGACGCAGCGCGCTCTTCAATGGTGATGTGGTCGCCATCGGGAATCGTTAAGTCGAACGTGGAGACCGGCGCGGCGATATAAAAGGGTACGTTGTTCTCTTTTGCCAGCACCGCGATCTGGTAGGTTCCGATCTTGTTGGCGGAGTCGCCGTTGGCGGCGATGCGGTCGGCACCGGTGACCACGGCGCCAATGTTGCCGGTCTTCAGAAAGTGGCCAACCATATTGTCGGTGATGAGGGTTAGCGGAATGCCCCCGCGGTACAACTCCCAAGCGGTGAGGCGAGCGCCTTGAAGATAGGGGCGGGTCTCCGGAACGAAAACGTGGAGTTTATGCCCCTGCTCGACCGCAACTCGGATGACTCCCAAAGCCGTGCCGATACCCCCAGTCGCCAGTGCGCCGGCGTTGCATTGGGTCATTACCCGGCCCTCGCGGGGCATTAACTCAGCGCCGAATCGGCCGATGGCTTGGTCCGTTGCTTTCTTTTCGAGATGAACGAGCTGGGCCTCTGTGACCATTCCGTTTTTAATCGTGCCCAGGTCCGAACTTTGCAAGGCGAGCTCGGCGAAACGCGCCTTCATGCGATCGAGCGCCCAAAAAAGATCGACGGCTGTCGGACGTGTCTTGGCCAGCAGATCGGAGATTTCGACGAACTCCAAGCGGAGTTCCTTGAGCGATTTGGCGGAGGAGCGAAGCACGCCGAGAGCCGCTCCCATCGCGGCAGCGACTCCGATGGCAGGCGCGCCGCGAATGACCATATCGCGGATGGCTTTCGCGACGTCGCGATAATCCGTGTAGGTGTGATGAATCTCCTGTGACGGCAGGCGGCGTTGATCGAGCATGACCACGCCACGGTCGGTCCATTCGATGGGCTGAGCAACATACATAGTATTTGCCGTGTCCTGCGGAACCTTTTTATTGTAGCGAACGCTGGGGCGAAAAACGAATCATCGCAAGCCCATTCAGGGGCTGGTGGGAATGCGCGTGAAGCCATGTGTCCCGATGATGGTGGTGACCGCGATCATCGAATTGTAGCCGAGGTGCAGGAGGAAGCTGGCTAGAACCGTGCCGGTGCGGGCGCGTGCGAACGTGAAAATGATCCCCACGAGGATGAGCAAGACGACCACACCCCAGGTCCAGCCCAATTGAGCGCCATGGATCAAGCCGAAAAGCAGGCCGGTCAGCAGGATGCTGGTTCTTACACCCACGCCGAGCGCCCGGGAAGAATCCATGCCAAAGTGGCGGCTGATGGCGTAGATGATGCGCGTGAACAGCGGATAGAGATAACCTCGAAAAACGGTTTCTTCGACCAGGGGCGCAACCAGTACGGCCATGCTCATCAAGAGAATCGCGTTCTCGCGATTCTTGAACAGCTCCTGAATCGGCATGTTCTCTTTGTTGTGCACTCGGGAGCTTGCCAGTCCGACGAAAATGGCCAGGCCGCAGCCCCCAAAAAAGTACGCCCACGGACCGCCAAAACTTCCCGACAAATGGGTTCGCAGCTTTCTCCAACCGAGCGAGTCCCAGAATGGCAAATCACGGAGGACGCTGAGCGTTATGTAGAGAAATAAAAAGACCGACGCATACCACACGATGTTTGTGCCGAAGATGAATTGCGGCTTGTTGAGCAGGTAGCGTTCGAGTTCCTCTCTCGGCATGGGCTGACGAGGCCCGTAATAAAAAAACAGGGCGGTTTGTACGACGACGAAGCTCGCGCTGGCGAAGAACAGGAAAAGGATGAGGTGCGGCCAGGACCACGTGATACGAAGGTCTTCCGGGATCGCGGCGTCCCGGCTGTAGCTACCGGCCGGGGGCAGCGTTGCCGCGTAGGTGATGGGATCTCCATGGAGTAACGGGGCCACGGGTTGGATGAGGCGAGGGTCTTCCTGCGGAGACGTGTGCGTATCCGGTTGGGGAGCATCGTGCGGCGTATCGTCGAAAGCGGTCATCGTCTTTTCCCGCGCGCAGATCTGCGCGCGGAAGCCTTAGGCCAATTGGATGCCAAAGCCGCGCCAACCAGCGGCAGAAGAATTTCGTGGTGACCCGTAATGGCGTACCCACGCGATTCGGGGCCGCGAGAGCCCGGCGCGGAGGCGGTGGGGCGCTTGACTACGTTTTGCAGCGGCCTGTAGTGCTGGACGAAATCGAAATTGGCGGTAGTGATAGGCCGCAGTGGAACGCCGAGATTGCGAACAACGGATACGGCTTTCAAGAAAACCTCGGGAAGCAGAACCGCGGAACCCCAATTCAGGTATACGCCGCCGGGATGCATTTCTTTCACGAGAGCGCTGAACAAGCGGAAATCGTAGTGCGTGGCGATCCCGAGACAGGCGCCGTCGGCGGCAGGGTGCATGTGTGGGATGTCGGTGCCAATCGCTAGATGAATCGTGATGGGAATGCGGTGTTTGTAGGCTGCGGCCAGCACACTGGATTCCGCATACGGCACCGCGATGACGCCGCTATGGAGAAATTGACCCGCCGCCTCGCCGTAGCCGATGTGGATGCGGGCGGCCAGCTTGGAGATTTCGTTGACATACTCGCCGGTTTCCTCGGCCATGCCAAAGCGGCCATCGCCGATGGCCGCGTCCACATCCTCCGAGGTGTTGCCAACCAGGGCGATCTCAAAATCGTGGATGAGCGCGGCTCCGTTCATAGCGACGCCCGAGATAAACCCTCTGCGCATGAGGTCGATTAGCACGGGGCCCATCCCGACCTTGATGACGTGGCCGCCGATGCCCCAAAGAATGGCTTTGCGCTGCTGGCGAGCGCGCAGGATGGCCGCGAGAACGTTGCGTAGATCGCTCGCGGCAAGTATACCGGGGAGCGAGTCGAGGAACCTTGCGAGCGACGCGTTGCTGGCAGGCGGCTTGGCGAAGTCTCGAACGTTGACCTTGCTCTTCCGCGAAGCGAGCGGGTAGGTGTGCACTGCGCCGAGCGTTAACGGCTGGGTCGCGTAGATACTCATGAGAGAAGGTTCACGTTAGAGGGAAGCATCCTTGAGCTCGGCGCTGAGCGCCGCTACACATCGGGCGCAAATACGTGCGTTCGCGTCGCCTTCGAAGATCTCGGCATGGGTTTCGTCAGGTCTTTTGCCACAAAAGCTGCAACGGAGGTGGGCCCAAATCTCATCGAGGTAGAGCGTGGCGTCCACATCTGTAAAATGGGCTTCGGTCCAGCATGCCGACGACCTCGGGTAAATGCGATCAGCGCTTCGTTTGGCGGCGGCAACAGAATCATACGCGGCAACTCCGAGGATGCTCCAGTCGAGCGCGCAGTGATAGAGCCGCAACTCGGATGAACTCTGCGCCTGGCAGATGGCCAAGCAGGGGACCTTGCCTAGCTCGTTCTGATCGACAGAAAGCAAGCCGTGGCCTGTGCTGTAGCCCGCACGATCGTTCAATATCGCGTAGTGAAGGACGCGGTCAGAACCGATCACAGGGGGCGGACCAGCCGGGCCCTTTTCTGGCGTATCAGTCACAAAATAGCTCCGCTGCCCGCAGTATACACGGCGCAAGCCGGAGGCAAGAATCGAGGTCATTTGCCGTTGGTCGGATGGCTGTTTCCGTAGGGTTGGCCATTGGCCGGAAGGACGCGGGCGAGGGCTTGGCCGGTATAGGACTTCTTCGTGCGCGCGACAAGTTCGGGCGGGCCCTGGGCGACGATGCGCCCGCCGCCTTCGCCGCCCTCGGGGCCCAGATCGATGATCCAGTCAGCTTGCTTGATGACGTCCAGGTGGTGCTCGATGATGAGCACGGTATTACCGAGGGAAACCAATCGTTGGAGCACATCGAGAAGCTTGCGCACGTCGTCGAAATGCAACCCGGTGGTGGGCTCGTCGAGAATGTAGAGCGTGCGACCTGTTTGTCGCTTGGAAAGCTCGCGAGCGAGTTTGATGCGCTGAGCCTCGCCGCCGGACAGCGTGGTAGCCGACTGTCCCAGCTGGACATAGCCCAAGCCGACCTCGACCAGGGTCGCCAGCTTTTGCTGAACCTGCGGAATGTTTTCGAGGAGCTTTAAAGCGTCGCTGGCGGGGAGATTCAGTACATCGGAGATCGAGTGGCCTTTAAAACGGACCGCCAAGGTTTCCGAATTGTAGCGGCGGCCCCGGCAAACCTCGCACATCACGTAGACATCGGGCAGGAAGTTCATTTCGATGCGGCGCAGGCCGTCGCCCTGGCAGGCTTCACACCGGCCGCCTTTTACGTTGAAGCTGAAGCGCCCGGGACGGTAGCCGCGTTGGCGCGATTCCGGAAGCATGGCGAACAGTTCGCGGATGGGAGCGAAGACGCCGGTGTACGTGGCAGGGTTCGAGCGCGGAGTCCGGCCGATGGGAGCTTGGTCGATCTCGATCACCTTGTCGATCTGCTCGGCGCCGAGAAGTTCGCGGTGCGCACCGGGCGCCTCCTGCGAGCGGTAAAGTTTCTGCGCCAGCGCACGGTATAGGATGTCGTTGACGAGGGTGGACTTGCCGGAGCCGGAAACACCGGTGACGACGGTGAGCAGTCCAAGAGGCAGTGTGACGTCGACATCTTTCAAGTTGTTGGCGCGCGCACCCAAGATCTGGATGGCCTTGCCGTTGGGGCCGCGACGATGTTCTGGAATGGGAATGCGCGCTGCGCCGCTAAGATAGCGGCCCGTGAGCGACTCAGGGGTTGCGGCGATTTGTTCCGGTTTGCCTTGCGCTACCAAATAGCCGCCCGCGTCGCCGGCACCTGGGCCCAGATCGACTACGAAATCGGCGCGGCGAATGGTGTCTTCGTCGTGCTCGACGACAAGCACCGTATTGCCGAGGTTGCGAAGCTGCTCGAGAGAGCCGAGCAGGCGGTCGTTGTCACGGGCATGCAGCCCTATGGAGGGCTCGTCCAGGACATAAAGGACGCCGCGAAGGCGCGAGCCGATCTGCGTGGCCAAGCGGATGCGCTGGGCTTCGCCACCCGAGAGGGTAGCGGCGGAACGATCGAGGCTGAGGTAGTTGAGGCCGACGGCGAGCAGAAAGTCGAGCCGCTCCGCGACTTCTTCCAAGGGGCGGCCGGCGACGTCACGCTGGCGCTGAGTGAGTTGTGCGAGGATCTTGTCGACGGCCGGACGGGCTGCGCTAAGCGACAGCGCGGTGAAGTCGGCGATGGAGTAGCCGGCATTCTTGACCGCGAGGGACTCGGGCCGAAGGCGTTTGCCGTGGCAAACGCTGCACAGCGTGGCCGACATGTATTGCGTCATCCACTCACGATAGGAGTCGGAATTGGACTCCTCGAAATTACGCTCGAGGAATTTAAGAATCCCCGGAAAGCGGAACCCTTTTTCGGCTCGAGCCTTTTTCGCAGCGGGACTCGGATTGGCGGCACCGGCTGGCGATCGTTCATTCAAAGGCGGATAGCCGTAGAGAATGAGGTTTTGGATACGCTGCGGAAACTTCTCAAATGGCGTGTCCAGGCTAAAACCGTGTGCGTAGGCGGCCAGCTCGATCGTGCGCTTCAACATCGCGGAACTAGAACCCGGGCCTAGGCCACCATCAAAAAGAGGCCGGGTCCAATCGACCACGACCCGCGCGGGATCGAAATCGTATTTCGATCCGAGACCGTTGCAGGCGGGGCAGGCGCCGTACGGAGAATTGAAACTGAACGAACGCGGTTCCAATTGGGGAACGGAGATGCCGCAATCTGGGCAGGCGAGTTTTTCGGAGAAGACATGGTCCGTACCACCGACGAGGGAAACGGTGACCAGCCCGTTGGCGAGCTTCAACGCCGTGGCTATGGACTGTTCCAGACGAGCAGCGATTCCTGGTTTGACGAGAAGACGATCAACAACGACCTCAATGGTGTGATTCTTGCGCTTGTCGAGAACGGGTGTTTCGTCGAGCTGGACAAGTTCGCCGTTGATGCGCGCGCGAAGGTAGCCGTCTTGCGCAAGCTTCTCCAACTCCTTACGGTACGCGCCCTTGCGGCCGCGCACGATCGGCGCCAGGATCATGATGCGATCGTCGGTCTTGGCCAAATCGCCGTTGAGAATGGACTGCACGATTTGCTCGCTGGACTGGCGAGCGATGGGTTTGCCGCATTGCGGGCAATGCGGAACGCCGATAGAGCTGTAGATCACGCGCAGGTAGTCGTAAATTTCGGTGATCGTGCCTACCGTCGAACGCGGCGAACGCGTCGTGGTTTTCTGCTCGATGGCGATCGCAGGCGAAAGTCCTTCGATGACATCGACTTCGGGACGTTCCATTTGATCCAGGAACTGGCGCGCGTAGGCCGAAAGCGATTCCACATAGCGTCGCTGGCCTTCGGCATAAATCGTGTCGAACGCCAGCGACGATTTGCCGGAACCAGACAAGCCGGTGATGACGGTGAGCGTGTTGCGCGGAATCTCCACGCTGATGTTCTTGAGGTTATGTTGGCGCGCGCCCCGAATAACGAGTTTAGTCAGGCCCATGATCCCACAGCGCTCCCTCCACAGGAGCTTTGGCGCACAGTGGGTACACTGAGGCCAGAATAACTTTTAACAATAGCAGGTGGGATTCGGAACGGTCAACTTCAGAGCGCAAAAAGAAATTCCCATTTTGGAAACTGATTGGTCAGCCTTGGCGAAATCGTTGCATGAAGTTTTCCACAGGCTACAGGGATCCTGGTAGAGCATTTTGATGACGGGTAATTTTTCACGGGAGTACCGCGTTTTTACGCGGGTTACCTTTAGCAGTGTGCTGAAAATAAGAATGTTAGAAATGGCTTATGGTTTGCACCTTGCTGGCTCGGGGGGCGCGAGCCGAGGATCCCTTTAGGGGATTGAGGGCTGGGCCGGTTCGCTGCCTCCCTTTGCATTCGATTTCCCACACTTTCGCCGACCTCCCGAACACCCCAAAACGCACCCGAACCACGGCGAAGGTGCGTCTAGCGTTGAGAATAAACGGAATACGGCTGGAGAAACGGTTATCGCACCCGAGCAACCTGTACCTACGACCAGAGGCGCGTGACGTAGTCGCTCATGGTCATGAACAGCATGATCGCGAGCCAAAAGACGGAGCAGATAATTACGAGTTGCGTGCGCTTGGGGCTGTACTTGCCATGCATAAAGAAGAGAACGACCAGAGAGGCCTTAAACGTTGCGATGACCAACGCAACGATGATGTTTAGGCCGGAGAAGTATTGATTCAAGTCGACCTTGGCGGCCGCAACGGTGAGAAAGGTGCAGACCATTAGCACCGTAAAAATGGCCGCGTAGACTTTCGGCGAAACGATGTGATGTTCAGACACGCGCTTTCCTCTCGAAATTTCCTGCTAGTGCCGGTCGATCAAATAGAGCAGCGGAAAAAGGAAAATCCAAACGATATCGACAAAGTGCCAGTAAAGGCCAATGAGATCGACCGGCGTGCTGTATTCCGGGGTGAAGCGCCCCTTCATCGATTGCCGAATCAACCAGATCAGCAAACCAGCCCCGACAATCATGTGCAGGGCGTGAAGCCCGGTCATCGCGAAGTAAAGCGAGAAAAACAATTGTGCGTGCGCGTTGGTGGCCACCGTGGCGCCCGGTTCAAAGCTGAAATTCAACCCTGGAACGTGATGCTCGACGAATTTTTCGTGATACTCAATACCCTTGATGCCCAGGAACACGCTGCCGAGAATCAGCGTCAGAATCAGGAAGATGGTCAAAAGTTGCTTCTTGCCAACCTGCGAAGCCCACACCGACAAGGCCATGGTCAAACTGCTGGCGATGAGGACCACGGTATTGACGGCGCCCAGCGTGAGATTGATGGAGCGACTGGCCTCGCCAAATACGTCGGGATACGTGGAACGGTTGAGCGTGTAGGTCATGAACATGCCGCCGAAGAACAAGACTTCGGTGGACAGAAATACCCACATGCCAAACGAAGCGCTTTCGCGCTGCTGCTCCATCGTCTCAAACTGGCCGTACAATTCTCCGGTGCGGTGCACTCGGCGCTCCTCTTGCGACCCCACGCGGTGGGGGTCGCGCGTCTAACGGCTAATTAATCGTTCCCGTGAGCCGGCGCAAGCGACGGCGCACCGTTCACAGCGAGGCCCAAATCGGGCCGGTTTTCGAAATCGTACGCTTCCCAAGTCACTTCAGGCGTCACGTCAAAATTTTCCGTGAGCGGCGGCGAATCCGTCTGCCACTCCAGGCCCGTCGCAGGCCATGGGTTCCGGCCGGCGACCTGGCCGTAGCGCATGGACCAAACCAGATAGATCATGGGGAGCAAGTAGCCGAGGGCCAGAATGGACGCCCCCGCCGTGGACATCACGTTGAACACTTGAAATTCCGGAGGGTAGCTGTGATAGCGCCGCGGCATGCCCAAATAACCGAGAATAAATTGCGGGAAGAAGGTCAGGTTGAAGCCGATGAACAGGGTCACGGCGGCGACACGCGCCAGGAATTCAGGATACAGCCTGCCGGTGATCTTCGGCCACCAAAAATGCAGCCCGCCAACGTAGCCCATGACCGCACCACCCACCATGATGTAGTGGAAGTGGGCGACGACGAAGTAGGTGTCGTGGATGTGGATGTCCAACCCGAGGCAGGCGAGGAACAGACCGGTCAGGCCACCAATCAGGAACAAGCCGATGAAACCCAGGGCATAGAGCATCGGCGTGTCATAGGAAATTGATCCTTTGTAGAGGGTCGAGGTCCAGTTGAATACTTTGACCGCCGAGGGAATCGCGACCAGATAGCTCAGCAGCGAGAACGTCAGTGCGGCGTAGGCAGACTCCCCGGTCAAGAACATGTGGTGGGCCCAGACGAAGAAACCGATCACCGCGATGGCAATACTGGAACCAGCGATAAAGGCATAGCCAAAAATCGGTTTGCGCGCGAAGGTGGGGATGATTTCGCTGATCACACCCATAGCCGGCAAAATCATGATGTAGACGGCGGGGTGCGAGTAGAACCAGAACAAGTGCTGGAACAGGATGGGATCGCCGCCCAGCGCGGGATTGAAGAAGCCCAAATGAAACATACGCTCCAGGCCCGCGAGCAACAAGGTGATGGCAATAACCGGGGTTCCGAGGATAAAGATGATGCTGGTGGCGTAATGCGCCCAGACAAACAGCGGCAAGCGAAACCAGGTCATGCCCGGCGCCCGCATGGTGTGGATGGTAACGATGAAGTTCAGCCCGGTCAGAATGGAGGAAAACCCGTTAATGAAGATTCCGATGACCGCCGGGGTAACCGCGGAATTCGAATAAACGCTGCTGAGCGGCGTGTAAAAAGTCCAGCCGGTGTCCAGACCGCCGGTCGAGAACGAGTAGAGGACGAATCCACCGCCAACCAGGTAGATATACCAGCTCAAGAGGTTGATCTTGGGAAAAGCCAGATCCTTGGCCCCGATCATCAGCGGTATCAGGAAATTTCCCAGGACCGCCGGAATCGACGGGATCAGGAAGAAGAAGATCATGGCCACGCCGTGCATGGTGAACAGCTTGTTGTACGTCTCCGGCGTGACCAGATAACCGCTCGGCGTGAGCAGGTGAATACGGATCATCGTGGCAAACGCGCCACCAATAAAGAAGAAGAAAGTAACCGACGCCAGATAAAGAAGCGCGATGCGCTTGTGATCGGTGGTCAGCAGCCACGAACGGATTCCGTATGTTGCGTTGAGATAGTGTTCGCGGGGCAGTTGATTGCCGGGCGTTGTCGGTGGTGTCGAGCTCATGGCGATTTCTTCCCTGCCGGCGCGATTCCGGCGCCCGTCGCGGGAACCGGCTGCGACTGCAATGACTTAATGTACGCGGTAAGAGCCAGAATTTGCTCTTCGGTCAATTGCCCCTGGAACGATGGCATTACCGGCTGGAACCCGGCAACGATTTTGGCGTTGGGCACCAGAATCGATTCCCGGATATAAGCGTCGTCAGCAGTAACCGTGGAACCGTCGGCCAGAAGAACTTTGGCCTCGTATACGCCGTTCAGTGACGGCGCACGGCCTTTGCCGTCAGGGACATGGCACGTGTTGCAGGCCTTCTCCGCAAAAAGCTTCTCCCCCGCGACCAAGGGATTGGCATCGGCGCTCGAGGAACCCGAGAGCCAGGCCTCATAGTCAGACGGCTCCATCACCGTAACCCACCCACCCATCAGCGCGTGATTGGTGCCGCAGTACTGCGAGCAGAAGAAGTGATACCTCCCGGCTTTTGTGGGTCGAAACCACAATGTATTGTAGTGGCCGGGCACCACGTCCATCTTGACGCGGAAATCCGGCACCGAAAAATTGTGGATTACGTCTTCGCTGGCCATGATCAGCTTGACGTTGCGCCCGACCGGGACGTGCAGCTCGTTGATTTCTTTCAGGCCGGTAGGCTGCTGCGATTTCCACATCCACTGTTTCGCGATGACGTAGACATCGAGCGTATCCATCGGTGGTCGCCGGAAATCGACGTAAACAACAGCGCCGCCCGCAAACATGGTCAAGGCTAGGATCAAGGGCACGACCAGCCAGATCACTTCCAGCCGCATATCCCCATGAATGGGAACGCCGATTTCATCGGGTTTCTTGCGCCGGTACTTAAAGAAAAACAAGATGACCGCTGCGGTGACCGCCACCGCGAAAAACAGGCACACCGCGGTGATGTACACCATCAGCGCGTCGACGCTGGGCGCGAAATTGGATGCCTGCTCCGGATACAATGGCATTTGCGACTGCACGATCTAGTGTGCTCCTTGTTCGGTGCGACCGCGGTACGATGGGCGCGAGTTCGAATCCCGGGTGTGAGCGTCCCGCCGCCGGAAAATCAAAATCCCCAACACGATCGTGCATATGGTCAAGACCCCGCCGAGCCGGATAATTCGGAGGATCGTGGCGCTGTAGCGCGCGGTTGAAGGATCGTACTGGAAACAATAGAGAAGCAAGTGGTCGATGGGATTGCCAATCTTGCCTGCGGAAGCGTCGACAAGTCCCAGGCGCACGTCCCGCGAAGGATATTCCACGCCATAGAAATAGCGCGAGATGCGGCCGTCAGGAGTAAGCAGCATGATGCCGCTGGCGTGCGCAAATATTCCGGTCTTCTCATTGAAGGAGTAGCGGAAATTCGCCGCCATCGTCAGCGCGTCGATCGAGTCTCTGCCGCCGGTAAGAAAGTGCCAGCCTGCGGCGGTTTCCGGGCGCCCGTAGTGCGAGAGCGCCGATACTTTCTTTTGCGCGGCCATATCCGGCGTCTCGCGCGGATCAAAACTGACGAATACAACTTCGTAATCGCGCCCAGCGTTGAAAGAAAGCATCTTCAGCGAGCCGACAACACCTTGCTCCACTTGATTGCAAAGCATTGGACAACCGTAATAAACCAACGCGAGGAGGACGGGCTTGCGGCCGAAATAATCACCGAGGTGGACATCGCGGCCATTTTCGTCGCGGAAACCAGCATCCAGTGGTATCGGTCCGTTTAGCGGTGGCTCGAAGCCGACATTTCGCAAAGCGGCCGGCAACCCCGCCGAGGACGTACCTACGTTCCCTGGCACAGTCTGAGCGTTCCCGGCTACGCAGAGAGCCAGCAAAGCGGCGATTCCGGCAATGGAGCGAAAGCGGCTCATCTACTTCCTTTGTGCCGGCGGGGCGCCCGGCAAACCTTTCTCCGCGATAATCTTCATCGCTTCTTCCACCGGAATCTGCGCGACGCCGGCATTTTGATCGATCCAGCCGACCTTCTCGTTCGCTTCCGTGTCCAAACGAATCTTTTCCCGCAAGTCGGATTGCGGATCGGAGCTATGCCCGGGCACGCCTTGCAACCTGGGCTCCGGCGGCATGGCATCGTACGCGCTGCCCATTTCCTGACGAACCATGGGAGGCGGCGTGTCAAACCCCTCGGCGACTTTGGTGGTGGCCCGGAGAACGAAGATGCACACGACGTAAGACAAAATGACGGCAATGGCCAAGGCACCAAGATACCAGTAGATCGTGGTGGCCTGAACGTCGGCCTTCTCGAAGGACACATCCGTATGCCGGGGCTCGCCGCCGGCGCCGTGAGCCGTTTTGTGCATTTCAGTGCTCATGGGGCTCCAGGACCTCCTCGAGCTTAGGATCACCGAGTGGAAGAAGCGGCATTTTCTGCAATTGCCACGCGAAGACGAAGAACCACAAACCTACCAGTCCGAGAGCGGCCGCTAAATCCCACAGGCTGGGTATTGCGCTCGGAGTGAACTCCGGGCGCGTCAGCCAGTAGATGTCGACAAAGCGCATGAAGATCAGCCACATCGCCACCTTCGGCAGCAACGACGGGTTGCGTTTCAAGTCACGCGAGAGCAAAAGGAAAAATGGAACGAAAAAGTGAAAGATCAAAATAATGACCGAGACGTAGCCCCATTCGCCGTACAAGCGCGAACGGTAAAAGCTGATCTCTTCGGGCGCGTTGCCGGCCCAGATGATCAATAGCTGCGAGAAGCTGAAGTAGGCCCACAACATCACGAAGGCGAGTAGAAGTTTCCCAAGGTCGTGCAGGTAACGAGGTTTCAGCACGCCGGCGAATACCGGAGTGCGGGAAAGCAGCACGACGACGCAAATCATCAGCGACATCGAGGAAATCAGCTGCCCGGCAACATACAAGAAGCCGTAAATCGTGGAGGCCCAGTGTGGAGACAGCGACATCACCCAATCGATAGCGGCAAAGGACATGGCAAAAACGTAGAGGATGATGCCCGGACCAGCCAACATCTTCAGACGGCGGCGTAAGGCTCGGTCTTCGTGGTCGGTGTCTTGTTTGCGCGACCAGCTGTTGAATATCCACATCAGCCCCAGCCAAACCGCGAAGTAAATCAGCGCGCGAATGTGGAACCATTCAGACGTCAGGTAGTGCTGCTGAAAGTCCGACAGTTTACCCTCACCGGTAGCTGGCGCATTGAGCCAGGCGCCATAGATGTGGCGGAATCCGAAGAAGATCGGCGCGAACAAGATGAATACCAGCGGCAGGGCCCGCGTAGCCGACTCCAGCGGCCGGCGAATCACAATTCCCCACATACCGCCGGTCAGGTGCTGCATCATCAACAAACCGAGCGAGCCAAGCGACAAACCCAAAACGAATATGAACGCCAGCAGATACGAATGTAGCAGGCTCTCCGGCGATTTCACGAAACCTATGATGCAGAGCACCACGCCGACGACGCCGGCAATGAGCGCGCGCTGTTGCACGCGGCCGACGCTCTCCGGCGCCTTGTAGTCCTGCGCGGTCATTCCTTTGCGCCTCCGGGTCTTTCTTCGCCCGCGGACTGCGGCTTCTCGGCCGGCGGATGCATCACTTTTTCACGAAGATCGGCGGGGAGTTCCGCGACCTTGGCGTTGCGGCTCAATTGGAGTGCGCGCACGTAGGCGACGATGGCCCAGCGGTCGCGTGGCAGAATTTGCGCGGAGTAGCCATACATGGCGCCGAAGCCGTTGGTGATGACATCGTAGAAGTAGCCGTTGGGCGACTGCCGCAGCCGGTCCTGATGGTAGCTCGGCGGATGCTTCATGCCGCGCATGGACACCATACCGTTGCCATCTCCCTGCAGTCCATGACACGGCGTGCAAAAAATCTTGTAGCGCCCCTGCCCGCGCTCGAGCAATTCCTGCGTGACGGGAAGCGGAAAATTGTTGGAATCCTTGGCCACAAACAGCGCTTCGTCCGCGAACGAGCCGCGCGCGACAGTGTTTTCGACCAGCGGGCGTTCCGAGCGGCCGTCGGTGAAGAAGTCCGACGGCGAGAGCGGGCGGTTCTTGGGCTGGAGCGCCATATCCTGTTTCAAGCTGCAACCGGCGAGCAGTAAAACGCAGGCTGCGCCGCAGAGGGCGTTCAGCAAAAGCGAAGGTGAGGCGATCCGCACGGGGCTAATCATCGTGCACCTCACTCACGAAGTGCGCATGCACGCTCTGAAGAAAGCGCGAAGCTTCCGCCAGATCAAATTTTTTATCACGCGCCTCGATGCACAGGAAAAAACGGTCGGAGGTGGCGTGTTTTGCAAACCGCTCGACATTGAAAAGCGGGTGATGAGGCTGGGGCAGGCCGTTCAATGCCAACATGCCGAAGACGGCGGAAAGCGACGCGCCAAGAACGGTAAGTTCAAAGGTGACGGGAATGAATGCCGGCCAGCTGTTCAGGGGGCGTCCCGCGATATTGAGTGGGTAGGCATAAACGTTCACCCAGTATTGAAAGAAGAACCCGCCCAAGCCGCCGCACAACCCGCCGATCAGAGTGAGCAGCGGAACTTTGTTGCGTTTCAACCCCAATGCCTCCGAGAGGCCTTCGACGGGAAATGGCGCGTACGCTTCCATGCGCCGGTATCCGGCTTCACGGGCTTTCTCCGTCGCGTGGATAAGCTCGTGCTCGGTTTCGAACTCACCCAGCACGCCGTACATGTGTGAGCGATGCTCGATTATCATTTATGTTCCTCGGACGTTTCCGCGACGAGCTCACGCATTTCGGCGATGGAGATCGCGGGCAATACGCGGACAAACAGGAAAAGCAACATGGTGAACAGGCCGAGCGTGCCCGCGAAGGTCAGGTAGTCCCAGACCGTGGCGGAATACCTGCCCCAGGCGGAGGGCATGAAATCGCGCGTGAGACTGATAACCACGATGACGAAACGTTCCAGCCACATGCCCAAGTTGATGATCAGGGACATGACGAAGAGCACGACGACGTTGGTGCGGATTTTCTGGAACCACAACAACTGCGGCGTCAGGATGTTGCACAGAATTAGCGCGAAATAGAAATGGTTGTAAGGGCCGTGCAGGCGCTGCTGTACCAGGAAGACGTCGAACTTGTTCCCGCTATAGAGCGATAAGAAAAATTCGAAAAAGTAACCGTACGCTACGATCAGACCGGTGGCTAGCATCACTTTGGCCATGTTTTCCAGGTGCCGCATGGTGATGAAGTCTTCCAGGTCGTACGCCGCGCGCAGCGGAATGGCGATGGTCAAAACCATCGCGAAGCCGGAATAGATAGCTCCGGCGACGAAGTACGGCGGGAAGATCGTGGTGTGCCAGCCGGGAACGATGGCGATGGAAAAGTCGAAGCTCACGACGGTGTGCACGGAAAGGACCAGGGGCGTCGCCAAGCCCGCCAGAAGTAGATAGGCCGACTGATAGCGATGCCAGTGACGCGCCGACCCTCGCCAGCCCATGGCCAGCGTGCCGTAAATAATTTGCTTCGGTTTGCTGATGGCATGGTCGCGCAGGGTTGCCAGGTCCGGAATCAACCCCACGAACCAGAACAACAGCGAAACCGTGCCGTAGGTTGACACCGCAAAAACGTCCCAGATCAGCGGGCTGCGGAACTGCGGCCAGATGCCCATCGTGCTGGGATACGGGAACATGTAATACGCCATCCAGGGACGGCCGGTGTGGATCAGCGGAAATAAACCGGCGCAAGCAACGGCGAACAGCGTCATGGCCTCCGCGAAACGGTTGATGGAAGTGCGCCATTTCTGATTCAAGAGGAACAAGATCGCGGAGATCAGCGTTCCTGCGTGGCCGATACCAATCCACCAAACGAAATTGACGATCGCGAAGCCCCAGCCGATGGGGATGTTGATTCCCCAAATCCCGACACCCTTGATGATCAGGTATCCGACAGCCAGGTTGAGCACCATCACCAAGGTGAACGCCAAGCCGAATCCCGCGAGCCATCCTAGAGAAACCGGGCGCGTCAGCACGATCGCGGCGATCTTGTCGGTCACCGTCGCGTAGGTATGACCCGGCGCGAGAACCGGAGAGAGCCGGCGGATTTCAGGCGAGTTGAGGGGCGGCTGGCCGACGCTCATGCCTTCTCCATATCGGGATTGGGATTGCGTACCGCGGCCAGGTACGTTGTGCGGGGACGAGCGTTCAGCTCGCCGAGAATCGAGTAGTTGCGCTGCTGCTGCTTCAATTTGTAAACCCGGCTGTTCTGGTCGTTGGCGTTGCCGAAAACGATCGCGTCGGACGGGCAGGCGGCTTCACACGCGGTCACGATTTCGCCGTCCCGAATGTCGCGGTTCTGCTTTTCAGACTCGATGCGCACGTTGTTGATGCGCTGCACGCAATAGGTACACTTTTCCATGACGCCGCGGCTGCGCACGGTGACTTCCGGATTGCGCAGCAACTTGAGCGACGGCGTTTCCCAGTCCTGGAAGCGCAAGAAGTTGAATCGGCGGACTTTGTACGGGCAATTGTTCGAGCAGTAGCGCGTACCGACGCAGCGGTTGTACACCATGTCGTTCAAGCCCTCGGCGCTGTGCACCGTGGCACCGACCGGACAAACCTCCTCGCAAGGCGCGTTTTCGCACTGCTGGCAGGGCACCGGTTGGAAGAATGTCGGCGGGTTCGCAAGAGCATCGTTTTCGTTCGTGCTTGGATCGTTGGTGCTGGTTTCCGCTTGGTAGTAACGGTCGATGCGAATCCAGTGCATCTCGCGTCCGCGCATCACCTGATCTTTGCCGACCACCGGAATATTGTTCTCCGACACGCAAGCGACCACGCAAGCGTTGCAGCCGTTGCAGTTGTTCAGGTCGATGGCCATGCCCCAGGCATAGCCGGGATAAGCAAACTCTTTGTACAGTGAGTCTTGTTTCGGTGGCGTCTCGTCGCCTTCATGCGCGAACCCCGGGTTCTTTTTGTACTCCTCAAGAGTGCCGGAGCTCAGAATCTTGCGGCCTTCCATGTTGAAGTGATACTGCGTGCAAGCCATCGAATATTCCGCGCCCGTCTTGCTGATCGTTCCGCCCGAAGCTGTCCACAAAGCGCCCGAAGAGCGCACCGCGTTGGCGTTGAATCCTTTGTTGGTGCCGGTGTAACCGGCGAAAGTGCGCCCGTATCCCAGCGGGAGAACAATGACCCCATCAGCCTGTCCAGGGAGGATCCACGCCGCCGCAGTCACCTTGCTGTTGGAGAGCGCGATATCGATCACGTTGGAAAGAATCTGTCCATGCTCACCGCCGCGTGCCGCAACGCGATGTGTCAGAGCAAGTTTCTCCGCAGTGGCCGGGCTGACCATGGCGGCATTGTCCCAAGTTAGCTTGGTAAGCGGTTTGGGCAATTCCTGCAGCCAGCCGTTGTTCGCAAAGCGACCGTCATACACGCAGGGGTCGGGGCGGAAAATGAATTCAAGTTCCTCCGGCTGAACCGGCTTTGCGGCCGGAAGGCTGGCAGGATTGAACTTCGATGAAACGCTAAGTGGCGGGAAGGCCGAGTTCGCCACTACGCCGTCGTTCAATGTCTTGCGCCAGAACTTTTCGAAGTCGCTGTTGCCATTCGCCGCCTTCAAGCGATCGCGAACAGCGTCGTACGTGTTGATGCCCGGTTTGTCGCTAAACGCAGCGAGCACGTCGTGCATGGACCGCGTGTAGTAAAGCGGCGCGATCAGCGGCTGTACTACGCTGACGGTACCATCGAATGCGCGCGCATCGCCCCAGGCCTCGAGATAGTGGGATTCCGCGATGTGCCACCGGCAATGCTGCGCGGTCTCATCAAAGTACGGGCTCAACTGCACAGAGTTGCGGACCTTACGCAGCTTCGACCCAAAATCAAAATCGTGCGGCGTGTCGTATACCGGGTTGCCTCCGAGGATCAACAACGTGTCGACTTTACCCGCGTCCATGTCCGCGCAAAGTTCGCGCAGCGATTCCAGGTGATTGACGGGATTCGCTTCGACCGGTTCGGTGTAATACAGAGTATTCCCGGGGTTGCTTAGCGCCGCATTCATCGCGTGGGCCAGAGCGTGCACTTCCGCCGACTGCTGCTCTCCGGCGATGACTAACGAACTTCCTCGGTGGCCTTGAAGATCCTTCGCGACGACCTCTAACCATTTCTGCGCGGCAGAAGACAACGCGCCACTTCCGCCGAGACCCAGTTTGGCCGCTAGCGCCCGGGCAAATTGCTCGATTTCCGAAGCGCGCAGCGGTAGACGATGATCCGCGCTGGAGCCGGTCACCGACGGCGTGGGCTCAACAACGTACAGGCGGTTCATCTCGCTGCTGAGTTGCTCGACCTGGGGATCTTGCTCGAGCTTGCGGCGCTTGTAAAACGCCTTCATGTAGCGAATGTGCCCCGGTCCGCTAGCCAGAAAGTCGGAATCGAGCGACAAAATTACTTCGGCGCGTTCCGGACGGTACACGGTGTTGACGTAGCGCCCGAAGGCCAGTTTTCCGCCTTCGCGCGCGCCGTCGCTGACCGCGGATTCCCATTGGTGCCATTTCGCTTGCGGATACTGCTTCAGCAGCGCCTGCATCTGCTCCGCAAGAACCGGCGAAGTGACCGTTCCGGTCAGGATGCGGAAGCCCGCGCCGTTGACGGATTTGAGCGCCGCGGCATCGGCCTGCGCGCCATCCAGGAATGCCGACCACGTGCGCAGCTCACCGGCATAGCTGACCGTTTGTGCGCGGTCCGGATCGTAAAGATTGAGCACCGAGGCCTGCACGATCGCATCGGTGGCACCTTGGCTTGCTGGATGATCGGGATTGCCTTCGATCTTCGTCGGCCGGCCTTCGTGGCTTTCGACCAGCAATCCGATGGCATCGCCCGCAAAGGGCATCACCGTTGCAAAAAATAGCGGTTTGCCCAGCACCATGCCATCCGGCTGCTTCACGTACGGCACGATGTTCGATTGTTCGTTCGATTTACAGCCTGCCAGGCCAGCGAATGCCAGCGAGGCCGCCATTAACTTCAAGAAATCCCGACGGTCAACCGCCTCATCCCATTCCGACGCCTGCCGTGGAAATTCCCGGTGCAGCAACTCTTCGAAATGAGGATCGTCGGCCAGTTCATCGAGCGTCCGCCAGTACTGCTTACCGCTCTTTGATTGCAGTCGCGCTCGAACCGCCGCCAGATCCAGCGGCCGTTCGCTCGGCGTCAATTCTGGCGCATCCTCTTCGTGAGACTTAGGGGAGTCTCCGCCGCTGGGGTGCATCGCAAAATATCTGTGGTCGTCTTCGCGCATACCGTCCGTCATCAACCGTTCGTCACCTGTCGTTTATCGCTAGCGATGACAAGTCGAGCAACTTGTCAGCTCGGCCGTCGTACGAATTTTGTATTCTTCTGCCAACTTCTTACCGATTTCGGTTTGATCCGCCCCCGCCTTCCAATCCATGTTGAAAACCTGGTCGTGCGGCCGCAGCACTTTCTCCGGGTTGCGATGGCAATCCAGGCACCAGGACATCTGCAAGGGCGACGCCTGGAACATGAGCGGCATCTGATTGACCTGTCCGTGACAGGTGGAACATCCAACGCCCTTCGCTACGTGAATGCTGTGATTGAAGTAAACGTAATCGGCCAAACGATGCACGCGCACCCATTGAATCGATTGATCGGTGCGGTAGCTCTCGCGCACCGGCTCCAGATAGCCCGCGCTGTTAAACAGCACCGAATGGCAGTTCATGCACGTCTTGGTAGGAGGAACGCCTGCCGTCGCGGAAACCTCGACGCCCGTGTGGCAATACCGGCAATCAATACCGTCATCGCCCGCGTGGTGTTTGTGACTAAACTGAATGGGCTGATCGCGTGTTACGTTCTGGTTGGTTAAATACGGCGCACGTGCCGCCATCAGAACCCCCGTCAGCGCCAATCCGACCAGAAACAGCGATGCGAAGACACTGAAACGAGAGATAAAATTCGTGCTGCGGTGAAAAATCTGCGCCATGTTTATGTTTGCACGTTGGAGGTGAGCGCTCCGGGAGGGGAGCGGCAACCTAGGCTTCCACCACGTCCTATTCGGGATGTGCTAACCCGAGTCCAATTTTGACGCGATGAGTTTCCAACAAAACTTTATGGAATGCAACTGCTCAGCCCCCTTTTTATAGATGCTCATGCGAGTTGGAAGATAAAGCCAAATTCGAATTTTTTGCTTCTCCGGAGGATTTTTCGCCCCTGGCGGCCCCGACTTGGATTGCAAAACTGGCGAAATCCAAACAATCGTTCGATTTTTGGGCGGTCTGCTTCCGTCAGGCCAGTACGCCACCGATTGGCATAGGGCCAATTTTTCCTTAGCAGCCATTTGTCAGATACGTGGCTCGTGCTATCTTAGGAAGACCCTTCGTCGCACCGCTCGCGGCGAAGTTTATCCGCTTCGCGCGGGCACGGTGAATTTTTTCTCGACGCCTTGCCGAGCGCTAGTGAAGCTGCTGGGGCGTGGTCCAATCGGTAGGACACCTCACTGTTAATGAGGACGGTGAAGGTTCGAATCCTTCCGCCCCAGCCAAAATTTCCCTCTAAAAATGATGGTATCGGTGGCTTCGGGTGTGAACGCCGAGCTCCTAGCCGCTCGCGGCTTTTTTAACGACCGCTCTCTTGCCGAAAGCGAACTGCTCGCGGAACCGATCACGCAATGACTTGCAACTACCGATCGTTTACGCGCTCTGCAGGCCCTCGGATGCTGAACGGCGGGCGTGTTTCCGGCTGCCAAAAACTGTCGAGCAAGATATTTTGCCTCTGGTTCTTGGCGACGTCGGCTCAATGAAGTCCATCGAAAGAAGCTAACGTCTGCAGGAACGGACATTTGTCCATTGATGCCTAGTCGGTTATTTCGTATCTCGAACGCTAGTACCATCCGCCTATCGACGGCCTCGGAACGCCACTTCAAATTGGATACGAATGTCGGGGTGGGTTACCCAGGTTTCATCCCATCGGAAGGGTGACGCTCGCCAACCCCTGAAGCGAATCTCACGGAGGGTTAGCGATGCGACGTGTATTCCCAATTCTTTGGTTGTCCCTTGCTGTGGGTCTGCCCGCGGTTGCCGAAGAGATTTCATTGAAGGACGGCACCAAAATCGTGGGGCACATGACCGCTCTCAGTCCCGACAAGGTTGAAGTCGAGACCGCTTACGGCAAAATGCAGCTCAAGCGCAACGACATCGTCACCATCAATTTTCCAGAGAACAGCCCCAACTCCGGCCCGGAGTCGGCGCCGGCAAAGACGGATTCCCCGAAGGTCGTCGACGAGTCCATCCAGGGCGCTCGGTACCTAAACAAGACCGGCAAATTCTCGCTCACTCTTCCCCAGGAGTGGGTCATCAACCCGGATATTCGGCGGGCGCCCGAAACGCTCACGGTGCTGAGCTCACGCGACAAAATGCGCTTCCTCTTGGTGATGCAGGAGGAATATCCAGGCTCTTTGGACAGCTACAAGGACGTAACCATGCTCACGGCGCGAGGAAATTTTTCGACCTTTGAAGAGACGGCAGAGTCCAAAGTCACGATCGATGGCAAGAGCGCCCTATTGGTTTTCTACCGGGGTGTGCCAAAGAAGGGTGGTCTGCCATTGGCTTTCGTCTCCGCGATCATGCCGTCCGGAAATATCTATACGAAAATGACGGCGTGGTGCGTCGAGCCTCTTTTTCGTGACGTGCAGCCCACCTTCGAGAAAATCCTGACGTCGTATCGCAGCACGGGAGCGATGACGGCGGCCGCTCCTTCTTCGAGGCCGTGATTGTAGGCTTAGATGTCGATCGAATGGCCCACAATCATGGAAGATCCTGGTTCGTCTTCGATGGCTGGGCCCCGCCGTCGTGTGCTTTGGCGTCTTTACGGCCTGGCAGACACACCTCCACGTCAACCATCCGCCGGCAGGAAGAAATCGTTCGCCAGATCTCGGCTCGCCTGAGTTTTCCGGTCAAGGTTGACGAAATAACCCGAGCCGTGGGCGTGCGAGGCAAAGGGGACGAGATCACGTACGATTACTCGATTGCCGCCCCTTTGACTAATCTTGATTTCCACTTGCTGCTTTCGGCAAACGCCCGGCACTGTGGGCGGGGGGGAAATCTGTAGATTGAGCGCTCAATCACCTCGCACAAAATTTCCAGGCAAAAGCGCGTCCGAGGATAACTTCCGGCTTGCCAACAACTCCGCCAGAACCTCATTTTTGCGGTTCCCAGAACCCCGTTTGCGCAGGTATCGTAGAGCGAGTCGCGCTCTCGAAAGGAGGATGGGATGCTTTTTCTAAGACGCCAACTGCTTCGAACTCTGTCATTTGCTTTCGGGTCGAGCTTCATCTTGAGCCGGAACCAACTCGGCATAGCCGCGCAGACAACCACGCAGCCAAAGGTCTCTCCTTCGCCTGCAGGGGCTGCTGTTCGCGATGGGATCGCTGGAGGAACGGAAATGGAAAAAGTGACGGGAATCGGAGGACTGTTCTTCCGAGCTCACGATCCGAAAGCGTTGGGGCGTTGGTACCAGCAACACCTGGGAGTCTCGCTCACACCAACGAGCTACGAGGAATCCCCTTGGCAGCAAGAGGCCGGACCCACCGTTTTCGCTCCTTTCGAGGAGACCAGCGACTATTTCGGAGATGCCCACAAGTTCTGGATGGTGAACTTTCGAGTCCGGGATCTCGACAAAATGGCGGCCCAGCTACAAGCTGCGGGAATCGCGGTCAAGATTGACCAGCAGTCTTATCCCAACGGCCGGTTCGCCCGCCTGCATGACCCTGAGGGAAATCCGATCGAATTGTGGCAGCCTAAGGTTCCAGACACAAAGGCTAGGTTGCAAAGCAGTTCAAGACTGTTTCTGGATTTCTCCTGGGTTGCGGCAGATTCGAAAGTAACCGAATTGCTTCCGGCTTGCGGCCCATCCGTCCGGAACCGTCACTTGGGTTCGCCGCCTAACGCCAAAGTGGGCTCTCAGGCGCGGTGGGCCTGGAAAGTGAAAGACATCACATCCTCAGTAGAGGCAAGCCATGAATGGCCTGGAAATACAGAAGTGCAATGAGGAGAGCATACGCGCCAGAAAAAGCAAGGACATAAGCAGTTTTCCGACTGATCGTCCAACTTCTGTGTCTGCTGATTAGGAAAGCAATTAACGGCAATACCTGCAGGGCGTGCAGCCCCAGAAAATGCGCCGCTCGCAAGTCTCCGCCTTTTGTGCTCCAATTCACGACGGGAAGTCCTGGACCTCCATCCTTGACGCCCACCGAATGCGATCCGTGGGCGATCATCATGCCTCCAATGCCAGAAGCCGCAAGAAAAATAACCAGCCCTGACCGAATACCCCAAAGGTAGGGACTTGGTACGTTGTATCTTCCGGTCAAGAAATAGATCAGCAGCACGAGAGCTAAAACACTGTTGAGCGCGATCATACTGCCCATGATGGAGAAGATTGCAGCGTCAAATGGGGTGTTCACGTTGTAGTGCGAAGTCGTTCCCCGGGCTGCTTGCGCCGCAATGCAGGCGATTTCGGTCAGCATGGAAATCGCGATTCCCCAACTGATAATTCTCTTTGCCCAACTCCGCAGGCGCAGGTATTCCAGCAACCAGGCGACTGTCCAAACGTAGATCGCGATGGACATCGCAAACTTGATGGGCTTAATCCAGACATTAATGCCCATCACGAGCCGCGAGTCGAAAGGGAAAATCACTAGCAGGCCAGCCAGCAATGCAAGGTGAATCCAGCCGGTTATGGCAAGGACTCTACTGCGGCGATAGAGCTCACGGAGGAACTGACTTAGTCTGTTGAAGCGAGGACTCGCAGGTGTAGCGGGTGTGGTCATTTTCTTCGATCCCGTAAGCTAGTGGACAGATGCCTGACGGTACCCTCGATCCATATCCAGGAACAATTGTCCCCTTACCACAGAACGAATGGCCCAAAACACAAGGAGACCGATGGGGCCAAATAGAAATGTGAGAAGCAAACACGGAACAACTAGAAAGCGGGAAATCCCAAAGCGCTGAGCCTGCCGTGCCTGCCAGGCGCCCAGAAATAAGTCGAAAGCCAAGTAGTGTATCCATCCGGCGAGCAAGAGCCAGGGATTCTGAAAAAGCTGCGTGACCTGTCCGAGTGTGCCAAAGCCGCCGGGGGATTTTGCGAAGTAAACCACAATCAGAACGAGATAGACAATCGCGAGTGTGAGAGGAATGATCACCGACGCAATGCGTTGCGACCATCGCCACCGCGGAGCGAACACGAGCAGAGCCCATCCGGCCATTGCCAGTTTGCCGGATGCATTAAATAGAGTCTCTGGATGCATCGTAGACCCCCAACCCTGGCCAGTAGTCTAACCGAAACAATCCTCTGTTATTGTCGACCACCTTTATACGAATCGGCGGACTTTACCCCACAGAGTTGAGACGCAGCCCCAGTTGGCGAGTCACGGGCAACTCTGACGCAACGCGATTAAGTAAGGGTTGCCGACCGCTTTACGTTGTCGGTGAACTCGCTGCGAGAACCAAAGCGACAAGAAAAACGATCGAGTCGGGCATCCCGGAAAACTGTCCCGTTGAACTGCCATTCTGGACAAGATAATCCAAAATGGGCATAATAGGCGACTGAGAGGATTTTGGTGACATATGCAGGCAAAATCGTTCAAAGGCAAAGTAGCTCTCGTCACGGGTGGTTCAAGAGGCATCGGAGCAGGCATCGTCCGCCGGCTCGCGGCGGACGGCGCGTCCGTTGCCTTCACTTATTCCAATTCCCCAGAAAAGGCCCTCGAACTTGTTCGCGAAATCGAATCCGCAGGAGGCAAAGCGCTAGCCCTCAAGGCCGACAGCGGCTCGGCCGAACAGCTGCGGGCCGCTGTGGCCAAAGCTGCAGAAGCCTTCGGCACTCTTGACATCTTCGTCAGCAACGCGGGCATTCTCACCAGAGGCACAATCGACACGTATGCACTCGAAGACTTCGACCGCATGGTGGCCATCAACGTCCGTGCCGCCTTCGTTGGTATTCAAGCAGCCGCCCAAGAAATGAACGATGGCGGCCGGATCGTTATCATCGGTAGCAACACAGCTATCCGCACCGCCTTCCCTGGAGCAAGTGTCTACAGCATGACCAAGGCTGCGCTCGTGGGACTTGTTCGCGGCGCAGCAATCGATCTCGCCCCGCGCGCTATCACAGTCAACAATGTTCAACCGGGACCGACGGCCACCGATATGAGTTCAGAGCATGCTGAGTTGGCTAAGACGCTCGTTCCTTTGAAACGAATGGGTGACGTATCGGAGGTCGCCAGCTTCGTCTCTTACCTCGCGTCGGAAGAAGCGGGCTTCATCACCGGAGCCAGCCTAACCATCGACGGCGGATACGTCGCATAATCGGAACGAGAACATCGAAAGAGAAGAGGCGCATGGCGCGACCGAAGGAGTTTGATCAGGAGAAAGCACTTCGGAAAGCGATACGCCTTTTTTCTCAGCAAGGCTTTGCCGCCACATCCACCGATGACTTGATGCGCGTCATGGAAGTCGGGCGTCAGAGCATGTATGACACGTTCGGCGACAAGCGGGCGCTGTTTTTGAAAGCCTTGGAGTTGTACGTCACAGAGAGCGTTCATTCCATCAACGTGGAATTGGAAAGACCTGGCTCGGCCCTCGCCGCCGTGCAAAACGCCCTGGTGACTTTCGCTCAACGGAAAGACTTGTCCAGCGCCGAAGGCTGCATGGGGCTCAACGCCATCAGCGAATTCGGTCAGCGAGATGCCGGCGTAACGCGTATCACACGTAATGCGGCGCGGCGGCAGCGTCAGACACTAATGCGCGTGCTCACGAGAGCAAAAAAACAGAGAGAAATTCGCTCAGATGCGGATCTGGACCGCATGGCGGACTTCTTTGAGAGCACGCTTGCCGGAATCAGGATGGCGGCCAAAGCCGGCAGGAGTCGCCACGCCCTTCGAAATATCGCCGCCTTTGCGTCAAGAGCGTACATGGCATCAGAACCGACGCAGAGAGGGTGACGGCGCCCGGGCGGGCACCAGGGAAAAGCCTTTCTAAATCGCATTGCCGTTTCTTTTGCGGAGAAAATAAAATATCCGTTCAGCGTGGAACCCCGATCACCAAGATCAAAACCGTACGCGGGCCGATCATGTCGGCAAGCTCTTTCACCGGCACCCAGTTCGCTAGTTTTTGCCAGACTGCTCGCGTCGCAAATTGCGGCGCAGTTGCTCCTTGGCTCGGAAGATCATCATCCTGACCGCAGGAAGCCGCCTTTTCAGTGCGCGCGCGATCTCGGAGTAACTCATTTGTTTGTAGTAGCGCAGCACGAGCGGCACCTTGTATTTTTCGGGCAAGCGAACCAACTGTTTCCTAACTTCGAGCCGTTCTTCCCTGCGCAGAATTTGAGAGAGTGGCGAAAGAGTCGAACAGTCGGGGACTTCGCCAAGGTCGGCTCCATCTGCGCACGAACCTTTCTCGCGTTTTCTTCGTCGCAGCTTATCAATGCAATGCCGGCCGGCCACCTGCGATACCCAAGGACGGAAGGGCACCGCTTCATCTCTGGTCTCCAGAACCCTGTGCAGCTTCAAAAAGACCTCTGCCGCCGCATCCTCGGCGTCTTGCGGCTGCCGGAAGAATCGCCGGCAAACCCGCAAAACATGGCAATAGTGATCCGTGTAGATCGTGCTTAATACTTCGGGGCTGGCTGGCAGGGGCTGGCTCCGCGCGGCGCCGAACGCTGTTTCCTCCATGAACATTGAAGTCGATCTCGTTACCATCGCCCGTCCTTTGCCTTGAATTTCGGGCACACCACCGCTTCCGGGCCCGCACGATGCAACTCGGGGAGCTCGGGTGTACTTCACTTCAGCTATTTGGAACGAGTTCCTCTCCGTTCAGCTTTCTTCAGTCGCACGACCGAAGTCGGCCTGCAGTGAGGCGCCGAAAAATCCTTGCTGCGCGAAGGGGACCGCTCGCTTATGGCGCCCTCGCGTCGGCGGATGACCAGGAGTGTCAAATCATCCTCCGGCGAGCACGCATCAGCAAAGTCCAGTACCGCCCCAAGTGTAGAGAAGAGAACTTGGTTCGCGCTCGCGCCGCTGACCGCATTCGCCGCCGCCGATAGTCGCCCCATCTCAAACTCCTCGTCTTCGGAATTCCGGCACTCCGTCACGCCGTCGGAGTAAGCGAGCAACATATCGCCGGGATTCAGTCGCACGCTCCCAGAGTCGTACGCTGCTTCCTGCAGAGCACCTAGCATCGGTCCACCTTTTTCCAGTCGTTCCACAGTCTTGTTGTGTCTCACCAACAGCGGAGCTGGCAGCCCAGCGTTACAGTACACAAGTTCATTCTCTTGCGGATCGAGTCGGGCAAAGAACAGGGCTGTGATCGGCGGCTCACCCTGATCCTGGCACAATTCCGCGTTGACCTCGGCAACGGCAGCCGCTGGGTCCGAATGCCTTCGCGCAGAGCGTTGGGTCAAACCCATCAAATGGGCCTGCCAAATTCCGGCTGACAATCCTTTGCCGGCGATGTCGCCTACGGTCAATCCAAGGGCGGAGTCGAGTTCCATCACCTTGAAAAAGTCTCCAGAGAGATGGCGCACGGGAAAGATTTCGCCGGCGATCTCGAACTCGCCCCAGACGAGTTCACGCGGGGCGCAGAGCTTCCGTTGCACTTGGGCCGTCTCATAGATAGCCTGTTGCAGTTTTTCATGTTCACGTCGCATTGTATCCAGCTCCTGCTTCACCGACGGGATACCCGCCGTAGAGCCTTTTGCCGTGGCCGGCAAACCTTGGCTCGTGTTCGCTTCGCGTTTCGTCTCCCGCGCTAGGCGATTCCCGGGCGCGGTCTGGCTGATGCCGAGCATTCCTTCGGTCGCTGTCATCATGTTCATCTCATCCTATGAATCTGTAGCCCACTCCGTGCACCGTCAGAAAGAACCGGGGTTGTTCCGGAACCGGTTCGAGTTTCTGGCGAATCCTTACAATATGAGCATCCACAGTCCGCGTCGTTGGAAAGTTCTCGTAACCCCAGACCTCATCGAGCAAGCGTTCGCGGCTCAGAGTCTCCCCCGAATGACATAGAAAATGCTTCAGCAGCTCAAATTCCTTGCTGGAAAACTCCACTGGCTTACCACCACGCAAGACCTGGTAGCTGCGCAAGTTCACGTCGACATCGCCGAAGGAATAGCGGTCCTGCTCTTTCGGGACCGTCTTTGCCCGTCGCAGAACGGCCTTCACGCGAGCGAGCAGTTCTCGGATCGAGAAGGGCTTAGTGACGTAGTCATCGGCGCCGAGTTCGAGACCCACAACCTTATCCACTTCCTGGCCGCGCGCCGTGAGCATGATAATGGGAATCGAGGGGCGCTTCGCTTTTAGCTGCTTACACACATCCAGCCCGCTCATGCGTGGCATCATCACGTCAAGGACGATCAGGTCTGGGGAATCCTTCAGGGCCCGGTCGAGCCCTTCCACGCCGTCGAGTGCCGTTATCACCTGAAAGCCCTCGTACTCGAAATTATCGCGGAGCCCCGCAACCATGTTCGGCTCATCCTCGACGATCAGAATCTTCGTTGTTCCCATGACCTCTCCCTTGGGCGCCTCCCGGAACGTGGCACCACTCCGCACTCCGTGGCCCCTCACGCTGCTGCCTCCGTAGCCCGCAAAGCGGGATCCAACGGCAGTGCGATCGTGAATTTGCTCCCTTTCTCGGGGGTGCTTTCGACCAGCACGTCCCCGCCATGCGCCCGCGCGATGTGCCGCACGAGTGAGAGGCCCAATCCCGACCCCTTGATGTTGTGTACCAGCGGATCCCCGCAACGATAAAACTTCTCGAAAATTTTCTGCTGCTCGTTCGGTGCAATGCCGATCCCGTGGTCCCGGACGTCCAGATTCACGCGGCTGTTCGCGCGGTACAAGCTCACACCGATGTATTTCTGGTCCTTGGAGTACTTCAATGCGTTGTTCACCAGGTTGAGCAGCGCGCGCGCGATCGCTTCGCGGTCCACGATCACCGGCGGAACGTCGCTTGCGATGTTCTCCTCGAAGGCGAAACCGTTTTGTTCGATCTGGAACCGGTAGGAATCCAGGGTCGACCGAACCAGATCGGCCAGGTTGGTTTCCTTGAACTCGTATTCCTTGCGTCCCGCTTCGATTCGGGAGAAGTCCAGGATGTTGTTAATGAGTGCCGTAAGGCGTTCGCTCTCCTCCCGAATGATGCGGAAATACTCCTGGTATTTTTCCTTTGACGTGAGCCGCCCAAGCTCCAAAGTTTCGGCATAGAGCCGGATCAAAGCCAGCGGTGTCCGCAATTCGTGCGATACATTGGCGACGAAATCGGACTTCAGTCTGGCCAGATTCATCTCTCTAAAAACGTTGCGGTAAGTGAGCCAAATCCCGCCGACCATCAGCAGACAAAGCGCTGCCAACACGGTGTAGTTATATCTCAGGAACTTCATGCCGATATCTGCGATGGTCGTGCCCTGGTATTTGATCGCCAGAACTAAGGACGGGAAAACATCCGCAAAGTTCCGCTCCATCTCTGGCTTGCCGCCGTCCCAATTTGCCGAAGTCAGCCAAGGAGTGGAATCCTTCGGAGGATGGATCATCATGACCGGCGGATTGGCATCACCCCTCAAGACGGAGTTCTTGCTGGTCAATACGTCCTTCATCATTGTGGGCAAGAAGGTTTTGCGCAGGTAGTCCTCGTCAAAGGCGACCATCCCCAGGGTTACGCGATCCTTAGGAACACCCCGAGGAACAAAATAAGCGAAATTCCAGTACTTCGGCTGTTTTTCCCGGACTGTCCACCATCCTTCGAAGCCCACGGGCAGTTCATCCTTGTCCGCCGCCGTTCGAACCTTTGCCGCCATGGTGGACGCTTCCAAGGGGACCCAGTTCGCCATAGTCTTAATCGCTTCCTCTGTGAGGACGCAAAAAACCTCATCACGTTCGTGGCCTGGCTGTAAGCGAGTCAACAGAAGATTGTTCTTCTTATCGTACAACCCCGCATAGGCAAACTCGGGATGCTGCAAGAGTATGCTCTCGAGCTCGGCCTTGATTTTGGAGCTGTCGTTGTCGGGGTTTGGGAAGTCTTTACGGACTTCAGTGAGTATATCGTTCGCCCGCTCCCAGCTTTTCTTTTCCGCGATCTTCAGCACGTAAGAAAAGTCGCGCTGAATGGCTGCTTCGATGGCCTTATCGCGCTGAATATGCTTCAGGTTCCAGACGCTGAAGCCCATCAAGGCTGCCGCAGGGAGCACGATGGCCAACTCCAGCGTCAGCAGTGTTCGCGTGCGGTCTGTCAATCGCCACTTCTTAAACATTTTTTCAGCCTCGTCAGATTCTTCACTCGCCCTGATACTGGCAAGACTATAAGGACCTCTCTGGACGAGTTGTCAAGCCATCGCAAATGATTGTAAAAAGTTGTAAAGACGGACCCTGTAGCACAGTACCGTCACGGAGCAAAAACGGTTGCTCTCACTCAGCAACGGCAATAGGGATCTAAGAGCGATTGTGGTCGGATGACGGACACGTCGGAAGTAATGCTCAGTGCTGACAGTAAGGCCCTCGAGCCTACCCCGTCTACTTCGCCTCAGAACTTGGCCTTGAGCGCCCCTTGGAAGTGCTTGGCATCAACACCTGCCTCGGCTCGCTGCGCCCCGGTCATCTTGTGCCCCTGTGGCCCGTACACCTTTACGAATTGGGCCTTCGTCGGACGTCCGGACAGCGCAAAGAGTCGGGTGCCCTCAGCGATGGGTGCGCGAGACGCCTGGGACTTCGTCTTTACTTGCTTTGGCTGAACTCGTTTCTTGGTCTTCTTGCTTGGCTTTTTTGATCTCTGACCGGGTTCCGGAAGCGCCTCCTGGTCGGAAGAGCAAAGCGTTTCATCGCCTAAACGCTCCTCCGGCGGCGAGCTAGAGTCAATCTGGGCGCAAGGTCCCGGGCAGTACTGTTTTAGGAATGGCAGCGACAAGCCTTGCGATGTTCGCACCAATCAGATCAGTCACTTACGAGAGTCTTCGCCGTCCCCCGGACGGCTGGTCATTTGCATTCTAAGACGCGCTGATTGGTCAACGCTTTCAACAGCCTCCGCAAGGTAAAGGACGCGACTGCTCCGAGGCATAGTGAACAAGAGAACGAATGGCTTTTGGCCGAGCAAGCTTTGGCTTATCGCGGCGATCTCATCCTTCAGGTCGTCCCCGCAAGCCCCGCGCGAACCAAAAGGCCTCGGCACGGGCTGCCCGAGCCCGTCAGGCGGGCCTGGGGTTCAACGGTCGCTCATCTACGTCGTACTTTCCCTCCTATTCCTGCTAAATACAACGCCCGTGCTGGCTCAGAACAAAGGCGATACTCCAAATTTGTTGGACATGAGCCTTGAGGAATTGATGTCCATCGAGATCGATTCGGTCTACGGCGCCTCCGGGTTCACTCAGAAGGTCACCGAAGCACCTGCCTCTGTCACCATCATTACCTCCGAAGAAATCCAAAAATTCGGCTACAAGACTCTTGCCGACATCTTAAGGAATGTCCGCGGGTTTTATGTCACGTACGACCGCAATTATAGCTACTTGGGAGTGCGTGGCTATGGACCTTCGGGAGACTACAACAGCCGCATCGCCGTGTTGCTTGATGGCCACCGTCTCAATGACAGCATTTTCGACGCCGCTCCGATTGGAACGGATTTCCCCATGGACGTCGACCTCATTGACCGCGTCGAAGTCATCCGCGGGCCGAATTCCTCCCTGTATGTCGCCAGCGCCTTCCTGGGAGTTATCAATATCATCACCAAGCGTGGACGGGATTTGAAAAAGTTCAGCGTGGCGGGCGAAATGGCCAGTTACGGTTCTTATCAAGGCCGCGTCAGCTACGGCGACAAGTTCAACAATGGCGTGCAGCTGCTACTTTCTGGCTCCTTCTATGATTCCCACGGACACGACGAGCTTTTCTTTAAGGAATTCGACCATCCCTCCACCAACAACGGCATTGCCCTCAACACAGACGGTGACCAGTTTCACCAACTCTTTGCCAATGTCTCCCGGGGACGCTTCACACTGCACGCAGTCTTTGCCTCTCGCGACAAGGACATCCCCACCGCTCCCTTCGGAAGCGCCTTTGACGTCACCGGAACCCATACGATCGACGTGCGCGGCTTCCTCGATCTGCAATACGATCGCAAACTTGGCCGCGGCTGGAGCCTTACCAATCGGATCTACTACGATCAGTACAACAACGACGGCACCTACGTTTACGATTACTCCGCCTCCGGTGGGCCTTCCCGCGTGCTGAACAAAAACTTCGCCCACGCCAAATGGTGGGGTGATGAGGCGGCCTTCTCCAAGCAGATTCTGGAGTCCCAACGACTGAGCGTCGGTTTTGAATACCGAGACAACTTCCAACAAGATCAGGGCAATTTTGATCTCCAACCCTTCGTTCAGTATTTCAACAGATCCCAAACCTCAACTATATTTTCCTTGTTCGCTCAGGACGAAATTCACCTTCGCAAAAACCTCGTTTTGAACCTGGGCCTTCGCTACGATCGCTATTCGACGTTTGGTAATACTACGAACCCTCGCGCCGCTCTGATCTACAGTCCTTCGGACACAACGACCTTTAAGTTTCTTTACGGACAATCTTTTCGTGCCCCCAACTCGTTTGAGCTTTTCTACAATGCCCCCGGAAACGAACCCAACCCGTCACTCCAGCCGGAGACGGTCAAGACCATGGAGCTTGCATGGGAACAGTACTTTGCCAACCACTTCCGTATGACTGTCTCGGCCTTTTATTACCCCATCCGCAGTCTGATCCGCGAGCAGGTTGACCCCACAAATGGAAATTTCGTTTTCACCAACGCCGGAAGGCAGGACCTTCGTGGCCTGGACCTTGAATTGAAGAGGAGATTGCCGGCAGGGCTGGAAGGTACGGTCAGTTACTCCTTTCAGGACGCGTCTAAACCCGACGTTGGATTACCTCTCACGAATTCTCCGAGACACCTCTTCCAGGCAAGCCTGAGCGTTCCTCTCATCGAACAAAAAGTGTTCGCGAGTATGGACCTGCAGTACGTCAGCCAGAGAGCCACCCTAACGGGCCAAAATGCGCCAGCCTACGTCGTTCCCAACCTCACGATATTCAGCCGAAACCTTGTAAAGGGATGGGAATTCTCGGCAAGCCTCTATAACGTGTTTAACCACAAATATGCCGACCCCGGCGGCAATGGCTTGGCGGAGAACGTTCTCTTTCAGGATGGCCGGAATTTTCGAATCAAGGTCGGATACAGATTCCACTGATGAATCCCCGCTTGCACAAGCGTACGTACCGCGGATTCACTTGGGCGTGGCGTTTGTTTCTTAGGGTTGCTTCGCGCCGAGTTCTGCGAGCTTTCTTTTTCGCCATTGTCGCTGGCGCGCTCTCCTTGAGTGCTTCTCCGGAAGCTCTTTCTCAGAATGAGGAAGGTGCGGAATACTCGGTTAAACTCGGTTTTCTTTACAATTTTACGAAGTTTGTCGAGTGGCCCCCGGACTCATTCCGCGATCCCGGGGCGCCCCTGGTGATCTGCATCGTTGGCCATGACCCATTCCGCCAGGACCTTGAGGCGGAGTTACGGACCCGCAAAGTGGGAGACCATCCGGTCGAGGTCAGAACCCGGAGGCCAACCGACAAACTGAGCGAGTGCCACATTGTATTTGTCCCGGTCACCGAGAAAAATCAATCCGACAGGATTTTGCGGGGCCTGCAAGGATCAAGGACCTTGACCGTTGGCGAAACCGTAGGGTTTGCCGTGCTGGGCGGCGTCATCAACCTCAAGGTCGAAGATAACAAGGTTCATTTTGAAATCAACCGCCTCGCCGCAGACCGCGCCGGCCTTAAGATCGGCTCAAGACTCCTCAGCATCGCCAAAATCGTGAAAGAACAAGATCACGGAAGCAAGAGTTGAAACCCTCGGACGTCACCTAGACTGCTCCCACCTACCGCCGTTCTACTTCCGGCGTAGTCCCTCTTCACAGGATGGCATAGCGAACATAATCCACGTCTGGCTTTCCGCCCGTATCTCCACGCCATTCTGCGGCACCGCAAAATTGAAGCCCCGTACTTGCCCCATCCGACCAGCTTCTGACCAGACGGAGGCGACGTGCATTTGGGAACGACCAGGTCGTTGTTTGAGGGACTCATGACGACACGGACCACGAGCCTAATCCTCAAGCGCTGGAGTGAGCAACGGGTCGGATCGAAATGCTCAGCGCAGCGTGGAAACAAAGGGAATAGTTGTCGGCGAGATAGGCCAATACGAACGACATTGGTCAATTTTCGCGTTTACAAGGGCCCTCATCGCAGCTATTCGCTCGCCAAACACGCTTTTAATCCGCCAGGTCCACCCCAAGCTTCAAACAACTGATTCGAGTGGGTGAGTATTTCTTCGAGTTTCCGCGGTCTCCCATTTCCAGAACCAGGATGAATAAGATAGACAACGTTGCCGTCCTGCCCGCCGTGGCGAGGGCTAGAGTTAATGCCCAATGCCTCTGCTAAGGCAATTGATCCTTCGCCGACTGGAAGATTAGGCGCGCTTTCATCCGCTACAATAGCCGCAGAAATCTTTCCGTTGTGAACGTTCAGCACAGTTGCGAAGTCGCCGAGGTGTGCATAGCGGAGAGCTTTGGGGTGAAGCACAACATACGGAATATTCGCTGCGTCAACGTACCGATGGGGATCTCGGGGATTGGGATTGGCACGGTCGTAAAGAGCCGTGGTGGATACATAATATCCTGGAGCTGGGTCCTCCGCGCCCTGCACGACGGGTGTTCCGCTCGTTTTTTCATTGTCGGTAACCAGCGCCCACCAGTTTCCTCGATGGCCTGCATGCGCCAATGAATCCAGTCCGATTCGGTCGTTGGGGTGATAGGCTCGCGCAGCGCCGTCGGCATCGATAGCGAGCCCCGACTTGTAGAAAAAGCCGCCTGCAATAGATGGAGCGGACCAGGCAACAATATTCTGTGCAGTGAAGAGTTTGCTCTTCTTACAAATGGTGCGCGAAGCAGGGCCAGATGCTACTTGCATATTTGGAAACAAGATCGCCAAAAGCAGGATCGCGGGTCCGCGTATGGCAAAAGGACTTTTCATCATTTAGGGCCTGAGGACTGGTTGCGTTTGCGATGGAACTCGGGGGCTGCCCTCGCTAGGTTCCTCGCCGCGCCAGCACTGACGTGCTTGCCTCGTTGTACCACAGAAATATCCTTGGGGTCGCCACTCCCTAGGAACCGGGCTTGCCTGCTCTTGGGAATCAGCGCCGCTGGTGCGCCAGCTTGACGAGTCCCATCACCGTACAAATGGTTCTGGCCCTATTTCCAATTCTCCGGTTAGTGCTGCGTTGATGCAGGCAATGAAGCCGGCCGTGTCCCCCACGGAAGGCGTTGATGCCCTTTGCAACGGCTCTGGTCCACCCCGAGACCCGACGGAAACTTTCGGATTGGCGACCATCGTCATCCGGCACGAATCTGAGTTGTACGATGTCAACGCGAAAGCAGGAAAATCTGCAGTCGATGAGATGCAGACGCTTGGCAAGGATCAGCGCGATGTTGAGAACCAACGCATGCTTCAAGCACTTCTGAAAGACCGCTTCAAGATGACGCTCAACCGCGGGACCAAGGACCTCCCGATCTACTCTCTAGTCGTAGCCGAAGTTGGAAAACTCCACGAAGCTCAAGGCGATTGCGATCCAGAGCCACCCTGGACGCCGGGCATGCCGCCTCCCCCACCGCCTTGTGGCGGTCTCCGCGTGTTTAACTAGGTTGGCCGTATCGACGGCCTGAAGGTACCCATAATTCAATGGGTTGCCAACCTTTCGGGGTTCACGAAAAGGATGGTGCTGGATAACACTAATCTCGGTGGAAAATACGACATCAACCTGACGTGGTTTCCCGGTCCGAACGAATTCCCGCCGCGTCCTGCATACCTACCTCCCACGTATCAACCAGATCCCAACAGCCCACCTCTCCTGACGGCCATCCAGCAGCAACTTGGGCTGAAGCTGGAATCGCAAACTGCCCCCGTGGAGCTTCTCGTCATCGATCATGTCGAGAAGCCTTCGGAAAACTAGAATCGGGCGGGCTTCCCTTCGTACAGCTTCGACGACCGCTTTCTCCAGATAGCTCCGCGAGTTCAGAAAACTTCAGCGGTCACATTCCCGGCTAACCGGACATCATCTGCTATTTTTACTTCTCTGGTTTGTTTATCAGGAAGTTTAATAGATCTATTTTCAAATCCCGTCACTCTCATTTCACTCGAAGCGAAGTGCCTGGATGACGTCGATGCGCGCGGCGCGGGCGGCCGGCAGCCACGACGCAACGACGGCGGCCGTCAACAGCACGAACGCAGAGAGGAACACGGGCAAGGCGCCCGGCATCTTCACGTCCAGGAAATAGCTACCCGCCAGACGCGCTGCCACGTACCCGAATGCCGCGCCTGCGAGGACGCCCGCCGTAGCCATCACGGCGCCTTCGGCGATGACACCTTTCAGGAGATGCGCCGGCTGCGATCCAAGCGCCAGTCGGATGCCGAATTCGCGCGTCCGCGCGCTGACCGAAAACGCCAGCACTCCTGCGACGCCAACCAACGCAATCGCTAACGCCACAGCCGCGAACACGCCGAACACCAGCGAGTTCAAGCGGTCCGGCGTGAGCACCTCCGCGCGAACATCTTCGAGCGTAGCAGCGTGCTCAATGGGCTGATCGACGGACATGTCGCGAATGACGCGCGTGACCGGCATGACGAGCGAATAAGGATTTGCACCAGTGTGGATGAAAAGCCGGCCGCCGAAGATGGGACCCTCTTCAAAGGGGTTATACACGGTGAGGCTGGGCCCAGGAACGAGGTGTTCGTCGTCGATATCGGCGGTTACGCCGATGATGCGGTGCGGTGCGGCGTTAATCCCCGGGGCGAATTTCAGCACGGGATCCGTCCAATAGACATGCCGATTGACGGCATCCTGATTGGGGAACATGCGCCTTGCGAGAGTCTCACTGACGATAACGACGGGCTCTTTACCCTTTTGGCCGTCGAGATCGTCGAAATCGCGGCCGGCGATGACGGGAACGCCGAGCGCGGCAAAGAATCCGGGAGAGATGACCCGCAACTGTGCGCGAGGATCCTGTTCGCCGGGAGCATGAACGTGGCCGTCGGCGGAGAATTGGAGACCGAAACTGCCATCGCGCCAGGGAACAACCATGCCGAAAGCAGTCTTGCTCACGCCGGGTAGCGCTTCAATGCGACGAATCGATTCCTTGTAGAAATCAACCACTTGCTCAGGTGTCTTTCCGTACGACATAGCGGGGACGTTGATGGCCAGGACGTGGCGCGTGTCGAGACCTGTCTGCGCCGTTTGAAGGGCGATCAGCGTAGTGATCACCGTACTGGCACCCGCCAGTAGCACGAAGGACGCAGCGATTTGTGTCACCGCGAAGATCCGCTGGCGGCGGCTCGTGTTGCCGGTCATCCGTGCGCTGCTTCTCGATAAGCTATGACCATTGGACGTGTCGGTCGACGGCAGGCGCGGAACAAACGCCAAAATCACCGCGGCCACGATGGCCAGCGCCGCTCCCACCCAGAGCAGGCTGGAATCGAGCGTCAAATCGAGCGCGCGGACCGAGAAGCGCGACGCGTAGCGGGCCAGTATGGCCACCATCGGCTGCGCGCTCATTACTCCGAGCGCGGCGCCAGCGCCGCAGAGCAGAAGGCTCTCTGCCAGCAGCATGCGGCGCAGCGCGCTTGTGCTTGCGCCGAGCGCCGCACGAGTCGCCAGCTCGCCTTCGCGGCGAACCGTCCGTGTCAGAATCAGGTTGGCTACGTTGGAACACGCGATGATGAACACAAGCGCTGACGCTGCGAGCAGCACCAGCAGCACGGTCCGGGCGCCCGAGGTGATCTGGTCGCGAAGCAGCTTAGCCCCGATCTGGAAGTTCGCTTTGGCCGGATATGCTTCGGGATGTTCTTTGGTCATGGCTCCGTAGACGGCACGCAACTCGGCGCGAGCTTGATCGACGGTGACACCGGGGGCGAGACGGCCAAATAGCTCAGTCATACGATGGATGCGGCCCGTGACCATGGTTGCCGAGAGGTGGTGCGGGCTGGTGACGATGTTGGCGATGATTTCGGTATCTTGGGGATAGGGGACGCAAGGTTCGAGGACGCCGATGACGGTGGCAGAGCGATCGCCCATGGGCCCGCTGCCGAGCCGGACGGTTCTGCCGAGGACGGAAGGATCTTTCCCAAGAGCGGTCGTCCAGAATCGATACGTGAGAACGATGACGCCGGCAGCTTTGGGACCGTCGTCTTGAGGTCCGATGAGACGACCGAGGACCGGGTGGAGACCCATGACTTCGAGGTAGGTGCCGCTGGCGACGCCAGCTTGAACAACGCGTGGCTCGCCCAGGCCGATCATGGTGAACTCGAAGGTTGAGAACTCGCCGAACGCGCTCAGGGTTTTAACGCCGGCGCGCAAATCCTTAATTTCGGGCACGGAGAACGTCGTGTTTTCGTCGCCGGTGCCCAGGGCGCTCTGGCGAATGTAAATCAGCCGGTCCTCGTCGCGGTTGACGAGAGGCTTGAGGAGCACGCCGCGCACCAGCGTGAAGATGGCCGCGTTGGCGCCGATGCCTAGCGCCAGCGTCAGGATCACGGTGATCGCAAGCCCTTGCGTCCGCATGAGCGAGTAGAACGCAACTCTTAGGTCGTTAACGAATGTCATAATTCTGCTCTTCCTTCCCGGAAGAAGTGGTATCAAACGATCGAAGTGCAATTAGCAATCCACCGTACCGATCAATCTAAGCTCTTTCCTGTAATAGGGTTACTCCCAATACGCCAGGCTTGGCTTATGCCACGCGTTGCGCGATTTTGGGATGCTTCGTCCAGATTCGGACAGCCTCCGTTGGGCAAGCAGCCGGGCATGTGCTCCGAAAATTCAGGCCTTCGCCGCAATCAGCGAACTGCGCCAGCGTTGCGGTGAAGCCCAGGGGCATGGATTTGAACCCCGCCTCGAAAGTTTTTTTGCGCTCCGACTCGGTCGATGTCGTCCATCGCACGACAGAGCGATCCGAAACCCATCCGTTCCCATGAAGTTCGTCAAGCCCTTGTTCGAGGATCACGACCATTCTTTTGCGGCTGCTCAGCAAGGGGTACCTTTCCCGTCATCAGCCACACACAAACTTATGGTTCGGGGTGCCGTCTTTCCGAAAATGGATTGCGGAGGCCGTCTTGCACTCGCGTCGCCTCATTGTTCCTTCCGTATTGCTGGTAGGGCTTGTCTTCGGCTGCCATACGTCGAGTGATCCCTCGTCGACGCGCCAGCCTCGGGAAGCTTCGGTGCGGATCAACAAGGAACCTGTCGCTTTCGCGAGCCACACGTTTGACCCAGCCGCGCCGCCGACCGATATGCCACCCCTGCCATCCGGAGAAATTGCGGAGTGCGATTCCAATTTCTTGTCAAGAGCCAGTGTCCGCGGCCAGCCTCGAAAAACAGACGCCACACACGCTACCGTGACCATCACGCAGGTCCTAGTTAGGCTGCAACTTCACATCAACATCTGGCTGCCGATCGGGGCAACTCAAATTGTGGCCGAGCATGAGGAGGGGCATCGGCAAATCTCGGAGTACTATTACCAGACCGCCGACAAACTCGCCGAGCGGATCGGCGCCGCATACATAGGCAAACATGTCGAGGTCACCGGAGCGGATCTGGATGCCGAGTCCGCTAAAATGCTCCTGCAAGTGGCCACCGATATCACCAACGACTACAACAAGGAACTGAACTCCAACCCCACGCAACTGCTCTACGACGCCATCACTGACCACGCTCGAAATGGGGTCATATCGAAGGATGCAGTCGATCACGCCCTCAAAAACACTGCGATCGAGTCAACTCAGCCGGCCACAAATCCGGGAAGTTGAACATACACCTCCATATCGTGGCCCCTGTGAAGACCGCGCCACTATAGTTAGGTGGGTAGTAGCCATTAGCAGGGGTTCCGCGCTGGGCATCCAACTGCGTTGTGGTAAGACAATAAAGCCACAGTATCCCGCAACATCTGGCTCGTTTCTTTTTGCTCTTCAATAAAAGTAGAAGTGAACGTGTTTCAGATGAAGAGAATGGCAAGGCGAGGCTAAAGATTATCCTCAGCAAAAAAACTTGCTTGGTGTTTAACTGGTTGGAGACCGTTAAGGTCGCCCTCCCTTAACCATCCATCCGACAGCAGTCTCCCGAAAACGCCCAAAAGCCGTGAATACCGGTAATCATAAAGTTGATCTACAATCCTTCTCTGCTCCGTCAGATATTCTTGAACTCGAAAGACGTCAGATGGAGCACTCGTAGTCTCCAGCATTCGTCTCGCTTCTTGAGTGATCGCCGTGCACTGCCTCTCGAAGGCCTTGTCAAAAGCGATCCTCGCCAACTTCTTTTCGGTCGGTGCCCACGTTTCCCCGCGTTGATATTGCGCAATTGATTCCATCGACGATCCGCCTTTCTGTTTCAGATTTCCGTGTCGCGGACAGCCCAATAATAATCTCCTGAAATTCCGACTTCAACAGAGACTGTCCAGTCAGATCCTTCGTGTTTTGGGACGGTACTAGTAGTAGCCCTTTTCCGGCCTACCGGACATTAGGCAGTTTCCAATAAGCGTTTACCAAGCACTGAGCTGAAATGTTGGCCGGAACGTGCGAGATGGGCATACATTGGTGCCGTTTTCGAGCTCCAGAGGGAAATCCGTTGAATCCTCCAAACTCCGGGAGTAGAGTTGCGTAATTCGCGGTTGGGCCCATCCTTAACGAATCCATTGGAGGGATCATGCGTCGTTTGCCTCGACTCGTTTTGCTTCCTCTCCTTGCGCTCGCCGCCAGTCTCATCTACTTCACGTCTTCCGCGCAGGAGAAATCTTCCAAACCCGATTTCGACATGACCGCCAGTTATATCGAAGCGTGCAGTTGCGACATGTTCTGTCCCTGCTACTTCAACACTCATTCCACAAACCACATGGATGAGCATCATATGGACGCGCATTTTTGCCGCGCCAACCTCGTTCTCAAAGTGGACAAGGGCTATTACAAAGAGTCCAAGCTGGATGGCGCAAAGGTCTGGATCTCTACCGATCTAGGCAGTGACTGGAGCACTGGCAAGGACTCCTGGCTGGTGGTGAACTTCGATCCCAGCGTCAGCAAGGAACAGCAAACCGCAATGGCTGACATCCTGGGCCAGCTCTATCCGATTCCCTGGCAGAAAAAGGCAGTGGATACCGCCGCATTCTCATGGAATATCGACACCAAGACCGGCATGGCCCACGCCAAGATGGACAACGGCAAGGGTGAGGTCATCTTGGAGCGTGTCAGCGGTAACAATGCCAGCCACGAGGTTGTTATGCACAACTTGAAATACTGGGGCGCCCAGTCCAACGATGGCTTCCGCATGTGGAAAAGCAAGCACGAAGCTTTTGAAGGCGACGGCCACAAGTTTTCCTATGACGGCACGAACGGTTTTCTGATCACCATCCACTTTTCGGGCGTGGCAAAATCCGCCTCTGCGGATTAGTCCTCAACTCGATCGAGCAAGGCCAGGCGTTCGCACTTTGCCTCGCAAGGGCGGCGCATGCATGGAAGCATTGCCCGTCACCTTCGGCGTGGTGTTTCCGCAGCCAACGCGGCAAAGAAACAGTGCCGGGCCAGCCGCCGCACCGCCCAACTCTTGGTACGTCGGCGCGGGCTCGGGGGTCGGCGCAACACCCGCTGAAAACCTAATGCCTTTCGCGGCCGCGCCAGCTTCCGGCGAAGCGCAATATTGAGCCCGAATAAATAGGGTGGTACGGTTAACGTGCGGAACGTGCCCTTCCGGGGGGGAGTAAAATTCATGCAAAAACTCATGCCTGTTGTTTTGTTGGTTGTGTTTCTTGCAGCCTCGTCAGGAGTGTTCGCGCAAGGCCAAGGAACCGGAATGTTATTCCTGCCACAACCTGACTCTCCCGCTGCTCTTGTCGAAACTACTCATGGCAACAAGGATTTGCTCCAAGCCGCTAAACTACAGAATCGAAGCAGCGAGCTAATCGTTGGTTATCGAATTGGGTGGATCGCGGTTTATCCTAGTGGGAAAGAAAAAGTAGGGTTGGGCTTGCCGGTTGACTTACCTCTGGGCGTTCGTCCCGGAACTACAATAGACGTGCCAGCACAAGGAGTCTCAACGGATTACGCTAAGGAAGGTGCAATCGCATTGATATTTTTCGTGACCGACGTTCGCACTCCCGCGCCGGACGGCGCTACGGCAGAGGGCGTCTGGAGACCAGCATTGGAGAAATTTGAGGAACAAGCCCTCTCGCTCACAAAATCTGCAATCCTTCCTGCCCAGTAGCCAAATCTGTTGGAGGCTTCCATAACCCACCGCATGGTTGATTCCCCTGTGGTCAGACCTTTCTATTTCTTCGCCCAAGGAGAGCCGTTGGCCGAAGGACATGTCGCTGACTACAAGCGACTCGGGGTCAAGGGCCGCCAGGGTGATTGGTTAGGCCCGTGGTTCGGACCCTCACAAATTCCCCGAGTCAATCAGCCAACACGCCCCGTCTAATCTTTCGCCGTCGGAAGCCCGGCTTCAACCCAGCCTCTCCAGCCTCCATCCATCGATTCCACATTGGTGTAGCCCATCTTTTGGAGATTTTCCGCAGCTAGTGCCGAACGAAATCCGCCGCCGCAATACAAAATCAGCTTTGCACTCGTGTCCGGAACGCGCTGCACGATGTCCCGCTCGATAATGCCTTTGCCCAGATGAACGGCGCCCGGCAGATGCCCGTTCGCCCACTCATTGTCTTCGCGCACGTCGACCAGCAGGAACCTCTCTCCCGCGTCACTACGCCGCTTTACGTCCGCAACATTGGTCTCTTTTACGTTCTTTTTGGCATCCTGCACCAGCTTCAGAAACTGCGATGAGTGCGCCATACGCGCCTCCCCTCTCGGAATCACCGACGGGAAAGCCTAGCACACGCCCCGCAGCCCGAGTCCAGTGCTCATCGATGGGAATTCGCGGCGGCTGCAGGCGATTTTGCCTGCGCGCTCTTCCCGGCCATCGAGCGCACCAGGTTCACCAGGTTCCAGCGCAGCTTCTCCGGCTGGCGGTCCCCTTCGCCCATCATTTTTCCTTTGCCTTTGGTAATGATGTAAAAAATCTCGCCGTCCGTCTTGCCTTCCAGGGCCGCAGGGTCATGCCAGTCATGCATCGTGAGCTTCATGGACTCCACAATCTCGCCTTTGCCGTCACCCGCCGGCCCGTGACACATGGCGCAATCGTACTTAAACACGCGTCGTGCCTCCGCCAACGCTTCCGGGGTTGACTTCATCGGATTCTTTTTTGCGATATCTTCCGGCGTGATTTTGTACTCATCGGCTGTGGTCGCAGATGGACTCGAGCTTTCCTGACCGGAACTCCGCGCGATCGCGGCAACGCCGAAACACACCAGCAGAAACGCACCCGCAACGGGGAGAGAGCGCCTCATATATGCCTCCTGATAAGCGAATCGACCGAAGAAACCACTGCGCTTGAATCGTGAGCGAATTTTACGCCCGGAAAGAACGCAAAGATAGCAAGGAGAATAGAGTGTGGCGCAATCGCTAACGTGCTTTTCGATGTGGTTCCGGCGGCGAAGCTCTATCGTGCGGATCGCCTTGCAGGCATCATGCACGTGCGTTGTGGCTCAATTCCCCGGTTGCCCGCACGAAACCTGCTGGACTCTCGCACACGCGTTCGCAATCCATCCATCACCGGCGGAATTGGACCATTCGCCGCGCCGCGAATGAGAAAAATCATCAGCGCCGCTTCACCGGGCGAATCGACGCTCGAGGTTATCCCCACTCCTTGCACCCCGGTTTGCTGCATCAGGGCCTTCGCGTGTGCTGCGTGGACCACCCGCGCGCGCTGCAACTCGGCGTCGGTCAGGGAATACACCAACTGCGGCGACGCCACGGCTTGCTCGTTGACGCTTGTCTCTGCCGCGGAAATCGCTCCCCGGCGCCCGAATAGCTGCCCCTCCACGATCCGCGTGCGGATGCCATCTACCTGTGCTGGAATGTTCGAGCGGGACTGCCCCTTTGTCACAAAAAATACGATGGCAGGCTCCGCTGGACTATCCAGACTCGCGCCGACGCCGACGGCTTGCACTTCCGGGTACGCCAGCAACGCAGGGGCTTGCGCGTCGCGCGCGGCCAGCGCTCTCTGTATGTTCTCCGCGGTCACCGATCCTGTCTGGACCGTCTTTGCAGCCGACTGTGGCGCCGTGGGCAAGGTGCACCCAATGACCGAATGTGCCGTTCCGCCCACAAACGTCACCGCATTTCCGCCATTCGCGAAGAAGTTCAACACCTGCCCTACGGGGTTTCCCACCGTGTCCATGTCCGAGCCGGCATACAGCAGCGCCACCGGATCCGCTGTACTTTGAGAAACAATCAGTGAGCCCGAATCGCCCTCCGCGCCGAAGCCTCCACCGGCAACATCGACCTGGTTGTCATAGTTCACGGTGAACGTGGTCCCCGTGTTGTCGCAACTCTTGTGATATTCCACGCTCGTGTTGGTATTGACGGCCAGCACTGTCGAACAGGTCAGTCCCGTCGTCCTGCCACTCTTCGCTACCGGCAAACTGATGGACGCGATCACGCCCGATCCCGCGTTCGGAGCTCCTGGCAGGGGCACGCCATTCGAGTCTGCCGCCGCGCCCAGGTAAAGTATGTTGCCTGTTGCATCGACCAGCCCCGGCAGAACCTGCGCGATCGCCGCATCGATATTCGCGGACGAAGCGGCCTGATCTTCTGCCTCCAAATTCACAAACTGGCTTAGGGTCGCGACCGTCGTCGCCTGGGTCTTGTCGCATTTGGTCTGCGGCGTGAGTCCGGCGTCGATTAACCCCGGCTGCACGATCGGATCGCCCACCGCGGCGGTGTCCCGTCGCGCCAGCACATGATTATTGCCCAAAATGTATTGAATTCCGCCGCGGGTCACCAGCGATCCCAAGGTTCCGCCACAGCATGTGATGGTGTGATTGCTGGAGTTCGAAATCGCGTCGTTCCCGTTCCCGCCCGACGTCCCCAGCTCAATCGGCCCGGTTTCCCGGCTCTGATTCCCGGGCTGAATTGTGACCGAAGATGATCCTGACGCCGTGAGGTCTGCTTGCGAAACCGCCGTCACGGTTAAAGTCGTCGCTATGCTTCCGCCCATGCCGTCGGAAGTGGTCGGCACGTTTCCCGGCGCCACATAAAAACCCGCTGCCGAAATGAATCCCACCGTTTGACTTCCTCCCGTCGCTCCGTTCACCTGCCAGGTCACGCGCGTATTCGTGCTGCCCGTTACCGTCGCCGCAAATTGCTGCGTCCCATAGTTGACTATGCTCGCCGCTGCCGGCGCGACCACGACCGTAATGTTTGACGGACCCGCCGTCGTCGTCACCGTAACCGTTGCCGATCCAGACTTGGTCGGGTCTCTCTGTGAGATGGCCATGATTGTTACTTGCGCAGGAGCAGGCACCGTCGCAGGGGCGGTGTACAGCCCGCTGCCCGAAATCGTGCCATTCGCGCTGCCGCCCACCACGGTCCAGGTCACCGCTGTGTTCGACGTTTCCATCACCGTCGCGGTCATTTGCAGCGTGGTCCCCACCACAACATTCAAGCCGTTAGGCGAAACGCTGACAGAAACAACGCGTCCGGCCGTACCACTCTTACACCCGTCAAGGATCAGTACAGCCGCCAATGACAGCAGTAAGCACGTGCGTTTCATGAGAGTCCCTACGTAGCGGGGGTACTTATACTCTAGCAGAGGAACCTTTGCGACCATCCAACCCGAGCGTCCGTGTTACCTAAGGTGGAATGCCCTTTTGGCTAAACAAACCATCCCAAGCCGTTGAGGGGAGCCACCCTGCCGTACCCTGAGAGTTCGAAGGGCCCCAAGCGCCCAAGCCAACACGCCGACCGGCGTCTAGTCCAAATCCCTCCAGTTCGGTCCCACGCCAATCTCCACCACCAATGGCACCGCCAGTTTGTACACATTCTCCATTTCGTCGCGCACCAGCTCGGTCAGCGTCTGCGTCTCCTTCTCCGGCGCCTCAAACAACAGTTCGTCGTGCACCTGCAAAATCATCTTGGCCGCAAGCTTTTCCTTAGCGAGCCGCGCGTCGATCGCGATCATCGCCAGCTTGATCAAATCGGCGGCTGTCCCTTGCAGCGGAGAATTCAGCGCCGTGCGCTCCGCGAAATTCCGAAGCTGCACTTGCGGCGAATTGATCTCCGGAATCGGCCGGATACGTCCGAACAACGTTCTCGCCATCTCCGTCTTTCGCGTCTCCGCCAGAGAATTGTCCAGATATTCTTTCACCCCGCGATAGCGCGCAAAATAAGCGTTGATAAACTGCGCCGCTTCCTTTTGCGGGATCCCCAGGTTCTGCGCGAGGCCAAACGGCGACAATCCATAAATAATCCCGAAATTGATGACCTTCGCCGCGCGCCGGTGTTCCGCCGTCTGCCCCAGCGGCCCCACGTTGAAAACCTCCTGCGCCGTGCGCGCGTGAATGTCTTCGGCGTTGCGAAACGCTTCCAGCAAAACCGGGTCATTCGACAAATGCGCCATCACCCGCAGTTCAATCTGCGAATAGTCTGCCGCCAGCAATACGTTTCCCGGGCCGGCCACAAACGCGGCACGAATCTGTCGACCGAGTTCGGTGCGGATCGGAATATTCTGCAAATTGGGATCCGAAGAACTCAAGCGTCCCGTCGCGGTTCCCGTCAACGAAAAACTGGTGTGCAGCCGCCCCGTTTCGCGATGAATCAGCTTCGGAAGCGCATCCACATAGGTCGATTTCAGCTTCGATACTTCGCGGTATTCGATCACCTTCGCCGGAATCGCGTGCTGCTCCGCCAGATCTTCCAGCACGTCCGCTGCTGTCGAACGCACCCGGCCGCGTCCCCGGCGAAACGGCCCTTGCAGATTCAGCTTGTCGAACAAAATCTCCGCTAGCTGCGTCGGTGAGTTGACGTTGAATTCCACCCCGGCGAGTTCCCAGATTTCTTTCTCGAGCCGCCGGACCTCTTTCTCCATCGTGAGCGACATCGCGTCCAGCGCTTGCGGATCAACACGAATGCCGGCTCGCTCCACCTCGGCCAGTACCTCCGCCACCGGCAGGTCGATCTTCTCGTACGCGTCGGTGAGCTGCTGTGCTTCGACACTGGCGCGCAATACGGGTGCTAGCCGGTGCAGATAATCCGCGCGCTCGCCCGCACCGCCGCCGAGCATCACGTTGAACTGCCGCATTACCACGTCCGCAAAATTGTGATTGCCGGTAGTCGGACGCAACAAGTAGGAGTAAATCTGTGTGGCGTGGACGATGTTCTTTGCGCGCCCGCCTAAAATCTGGAACAGTTTGGGATCGTGTACGATTTTCGGCCGCTTGGCATCCGCTAGCAGCGGGAGTAGCGCTTGCAGCGCCGCACCCTTCTCGTCCACCCACACCGAACGGCCTTCCCCGGCCTTCGACGACACCTCGATTGACGCCACCCGCGACCCAAATCCCTCCGCCTCGCGCTCCCCTGTCTCCAAAGTAAGCCAAACCGCGAGCGGCGCTTTCGCAGGCAGCTTCGCAAGATAGCCGCGAAATTCCTCCACCGTAGCCAACTGCACGTAGTCGGTCTTGACCGCCGCTTGCTCGTTCGCCGCAGCCGTGGCTACTGTTTGGGCGCCCAATTCCTTCAGCAGCGAGTTGAAACCCAGCTCCCGGTACAGGGTCGTCAACAAAGCAATATCCGGCTCGCGCTTCTTCAAGCTGTCGAGATCGAGGGTGACCGGCACATCGGTCGCAATCCTCGCCAGCTGCTTTGACAGCAGCACCTGTTCCCGCTGCTGTTGCAAAGCCTCGCGATATCTTTTGTTCGGCACCTCCGCGGCATGCTCCAGCGCGTTTTCCACGTTGCCGTATTTCTGGATGAGCTCCGCCGCCCCTTTTTCGCCGATTCCCTTGGCCCCGGGGATGTTGTCGATGCTGTCACCGAACAGCGCCATGTAGTCCACGACTTGCTCCGGCGTCACTCCAAGAATTTCTTTCACTTTCGCCGCGTCCACGATGACGTCATTCTTCAGCCCACCGGTGCCCGGCCGCAGCACGCGAACGCCGTCTCCAACCAGCTGCATCATGTCTTTGTCATTGGTGACCAGCAGTACATCCAGCTTTTGCTTCGCGCCTTGCTCTGCCAGCGCCCCAAGAACGTCGTCCGCTTCGAATCCGTCGTATTCCAGAATCGGCACCTGCAGCGCCTCGCACAAACGCCGCACATAAGGTACCTGCAGCGACAATTCATCCGGCATCGGCGCGCGATGCTCCTTGTATTTCTCGAAAAGTTTGTCGCGAAATGTCGGCTTGCTGGTATCGAACACCACTCCAACGTAGTCCGGTTTATAGTCCTTCAAAAGACGCTGAAGAATATTGTTGAACAGGAAAGGAACCTTGGTAGGAAGGCCGGAAGGCGCGTTCATGCGCACCATCGGCGCAAAAAACGCCCGATAAATGTGCGCCATGGCATCGATCAAAAAGAGTTTTTTCGCAGCGGAGGGCATCCTGTCGAGTATAGCAAGCGCCATTGCGCCCCTGCGAGGCCACCGGGTAGGGGCCACAACGCTGCTGTGCCGGGAAAATCGAGGAAGGTCCGACGCGTCTGCCAACCTCAGCAGAGCCCATTTCAGTGTTCCTCGCTCGGACCGTGTCCTGCTCCCCTATTGGCCCGATGGCTCGGATCGCGCACCCTGCACGACGAGCAACATCCGCGTGCCGCCGTCCAAATGCACGCTCTTACCATTCGACATCACAACGGATGCCGGACGATCGTTCGCAGGTTCTGCGTTTAGTGCCAGGCCATGTAGACCAATGACTCCGCGGCTCTTCGCATCAAGCGGCTGCGATCTAACCGGACTGGTGTCGGGCTCGATCCCGCCCGACGGCGGCTGCGCGGATGGCGCCGTGGGTGGCGGCGCGTTGCGCATTGGCGACGTCTGCGTCGTGCCGACGGTCTGGGGCGTGCCCAGATCGCTCGGGGCCGAGAAGCTCACCGGCGCCGCCAGCGCTTGAATGATCACGTTGAGTGGAATCTCGCCGCCATCTTTCGGCATCGCTTTGTCGAACTGAATGCCAAGCGCCGATTCATTCCCGCCCTTGTTGCGCGCGCTCGCTTGCGTAATGTGTCCCTCGACCTTGGTGCCCCTCGGTAGGATCAAGCGTCCGTCGCTTGATCTCAGCGCCTCTGAGGTATGCGCCGTGACCATATCCCCAACTTTGGCCTTCTTGGAGTCAATGCCGGAGTTTAGCTCCACAGGAATTGCGGAGCCGGGTGCCAGGGAAGCTTCGCTTTGCCCGCTCCTTCCCGCAGCGGTGCTGGTCTCTTGAGCCAAGGAAAGTGGCGTAAACACGCCGGTCGCCGAGCTTGCGCTCCATACCGCAAGCAGTATTAACCCTATGGGTTTCATCAAGTTACCTCCGAGGCCAGAAATTCGGCGGGCTGGTGAGTTGCAGACCTATTGCGGGTCCAGATCCGTTGACGAGGTCCCGGGCACTTCGGCGTCGGCTGTAGGCGGTGGTTGGACAACCAAGAGCAAATGCGTTCCAGCGTCAAGGTGCATGTTTTTCTTCGAAGACAGCAAGACCGTGCCGCGCGATCCTTCCGACGTCGGCGTGTACACCTTTAAATCCGGTCGGCCAAACGCCCCTTTACTCTCCGGCGAGAACAGGCCATCGGAGGTGAATTCTCCCTCTGACGCTAGCGACGCCATCAGTGGAGGCCGCAGCGTGCTCCGCGGTTCCTGATAGAGCGTGGACACGACCAGCGCATCACTCGATGCCGCTGAACCGGCACTTTCGTCTACGACCGGAACCGCCTGCGCTGCTGCTCCGCTTTTCGGAGCCTCGGCAGGCATCGGCGCCACGGTGGCCACCGCCAGTGCCTGAATGCCTGCATTCAGGATTACGTCCGGCCCATCCTTGATGGTCGCCTTGTCAAACTGAATAAAAATGGCTGATCCAGCGCGCCCCCGCCCTCCGGCCGTTACCCGCACGACGTGTCCAACAATCTTCGTGCCTTTGGGGAAAATCATGCACCGCTGATAAGAAACATCTTCGGCCGTTTCGGCGATAACCGCGTCCCCAGCCTTCATCTTTCGAGTGTCGAGTGTCTCCGCTAGGGAAGCGTTAAACGCCGTCCCGACGCCCAAAGGAGCGATCACCGGCGCAGGCGCCTGGCTGGAAGCTCGCTGTACGTCGGGAGGGGTCTGTGCGCTTGCTGTCAAAACCAAGAGCGCGCCCGCGAGAAGCAAACTTGCCGCAAATTTCATCATGACGCGTCCTCCCTTCTCGGGAAACCGCTTAGGCTGGAAAGCCGCAGAAAAAGACACCATTACGGCTGCGGGAAAGATTTGCACGGCAGCAACCAAATTGTAACCGTAGTGTTTTGTTACATTTAGAAAATTCGACGAGGTGTCGGTACAATTCAAAATGGCGTCCCGGTACTGCAAAAATACGCTCCAAAAAGCGTTACCCTGAACGTGCTACCCCGCCTGTCACGACGCGCTTGGTATGCTTCCGCGTATTCCGATCAGATGACCCCCAATGGCTTTCCAACTGCCGCCAACGTATCGGCCGCGCGCAGCAGTTCGTCCCTTTTGTGTGTGGCGCTCACCATCGCCCGCAACCTCGCCTTGCCCTCGGCCACCGTCGGGAATCCCACCGCCGGCGCAAACACCCCGGCCTCAAACAACTGCTTCGAAAACTCAAACGCCTTAGCGGCATCTCCCACATGGATCGGGACTATCGGCGTCTCACTCACCTGAAATTGGAACCCTCTTTTCTTCAGCTCACGCTTGAAAAACTTCGTATTCGCCCACAACTTCTTCACCAACCGCTCGCCTTCCGGTGAATCGAGCAACGTAAATGCTGCCTGGCACGCCGCGGCTGTGGCCGGGGGATGCGAGGTCGAAAACAAGAACGGCCGCGCTCGCAGATACAGAAAATCGATCAAATCCCGCGACCCGCAAACATAACCGCCCATCGCTCCAATCGCCTTGCTGAGCGTACCGACCTGAATGTGCACCCGTCCGTGGCAATCGAGGTGGTCAATCGTGCCTCGCCCGCCGCGGCCGAGCACTCCCGACGCATGCGCGTCGTCCACCATCATGATGCAATTGTATTTTTCCGCCAGATCGCACAACTTCGGCAACGGCGCGATATCCCCATCCATCGAAAACACGCCGTCCGTAATAATCAGCTTGTGACCCTTCCAATCCGCCGTCTCCTGCAGAATCCGCTCGCAGTCCGCCACATCCTTGTGCTTGAACACCTTGATGGTCGCTTTCGACAGTCGTGCCCCATCGATGATCGACGCATGATTCAATTCATCCGAAACGATTAGGTCTTCCTTGCCTAAAATCGCCGACACCGTTCCCGCGTTCGCCGTGAATCCCGACTGAAAGACCACGCACGCTTCGACATTCTTGAATCGCGCGATCTGCTGTTCCAATTCCATATGCAACTTCATCGTCCCGGCAATCGTCCGCACCGCCCCGGTGCCGGCGCCATATTTTCGAACTGCCTCGATGGCGGCTTTTCGCAATGCCTTGTGTGTAGTCAGCCCTAAATAGTTGTTCGAAGCGAGGTTGATCACTTCCTTGCCATCAAAGTTGGCAAGCGGTTTCTGCTCGCCCTCGAGCACCCGCAACCGAGGCGCCACCCCTTTGGCCCGCAACTCCGCGAGCCCATTGGCAACAAACTGCAGCGGATTCAATTTCGTCGTCTGCGTTCCCATCTCTGACATCTCAGCGCTCCTTGCACCCTCGTCGAGCCGTCTCCGTGCCCTCTGTGCTCCGACCTCTGTGCCCTGCGTTCAAGCTGTTTCCGTTTTTTGTTCTGCAAGTTTTACCGCTACTTCTGTTACTGCCTTACGTTATTACTTCTTCATTTCACCCCGTCCGGATACAACAAAATCTTCCCAGCCAACCCGCTCTGCAACATCGCAAAAGCGCCCTCAAATTTTTCCAGCGAAGCTCTTTCCCCAAACAAAGGATCCAAATTCAACCGCCCCGCCTTCAGCAACGCCGTCATCTGCACCCAGGTGCCATACATCCGCCGCCCATAAATCCCCTGCACCGTAGCACCCTTGAAAATCACGTCATTCACTAAATCCAAGGGAACCGACTCGGTAGGAATCCCCAACAAGGACGCCCGCCCCCCGGTCGCAAAGCCTTAAATCCCTGCTGAATGGCGGCCGGATTTCCAGACATCTCCAGCAAAACATCCACGCCGGCCCCGCCGGTCTCGTTCATGATCCGCGCCACCGAATCTTCCGCCGCCGGATTGATCACCACGTCCGCACCCATCTTCTTGGCCATCGCCCGCCGCTGCTCGTTGGTCTCGGTCGCAAATACCGTCGAGCTCCCACAAGCCTTCGCCACCACAATGGACATCAACCCAATCGGCCCGCATCCGGTAACCAAAACTGTCATCCCCGCAATCGGCCCAGCCAAAACGGCGTGCACCGCATTCCCCAGCGGATCCAGAATCGCCCCGTAGTGCTCCGGAATGCTCGCATCCAACTCAATAATGTTCGAAGCCGGGATCTTCACAAACTCCGCGAACGCCCCATCTTGATCGATTCCGATAATTTTCAGATTCTGGCAAACGTGCGCCTCGCCGATACGGCACTGTCGGCAATGACCGCAGTTGACGTGCATCTCCGCGCTGACAAAATCTCCCGCACGCACGGCACGTACCTCTTCCCCAACCCGCTCGACCGCCCCGCAAAACTCATGCCCCAAGGTCACCGGCGGCTTGATCCGCCCCTGCGACCAGCGGTCCCACCCATAGATATGCAAATCGGTCCCGCAGATCGACGCCGTCCGCACGCGCACCAGCACATCAGTCGGCCCAATCGACGGCACCGTCGCCTTTTCAAACGAAAGCCCGCGCGCCGGTTGCATCTTGCGCAAGGCTTTCATCGTTGTGGTCATTAGGAAGTTAGAAGCTCCGAATCGAACATCGGGTGTGCGGGCATCCATCCTAGCACACCATCGCCCCCCCACCTTGTACGGGCACAAAACGGCTTCGACCCGGTTCGGCAACCCGCTAAACCCGAGTACCCTTGCAGCTCTCCTCCCCTGGACCTAACCTCTCGCCCCTCTCCATCGTCACTACACGGAACTTCCAACCATTCGACTTCGTTAAGCCTTGAGAGGCCGTACATGACCAATATTCTCTCGAACCTCCGCTACGCCACTCGCCAGTTTCGACTTTCCCCCATCTTCACCGCGACCGCCATCCTCACCCTGGCTCTCGGCATCGGCGGCACCACCGCCATCTTCACCCTCATCCACGCCGTGATGCTCCGCTCCCTCCCGGTTTCCGACCCCGCCCGCCTCTACCGCGTCGGCGAAGGCGACGACTGCTGCGTCGAAGGAGGTCCTCAAGACACCTGGGGCATGTACTCCTATGGGCTCTTTGAGCGCCTGAAGTCCCAAGCGCCGGAGTTCGAAGAACTTGCCGCTTTCCAGGCCGGTGGCTGGCGCGCCACCGTGCGTCGCGAAGGTGTCGAGTCGGCCGCCCGCCCCTTACGCTCCGAATATGTGACCGGAAACTATTTCTCCACGCTCGGAGTCGGCGCCTTCGCCGGCCGCGTTTTCACTCCTAGTGACGACACCGCCTCCTCGCCTCCAGTTGCCGTTCTCAGTCATCGCGCCTGGCAAACCACGTACGGCGGCGATCCAGCCGTCCTTGGTTCCACGTTTGCGGTCCAGGGCCATCCTTTCACCGTCATTGGTATCGCGCCTCCTGGATTCTTCGGCGAGACCCTGGGCGGCGATCCCCCCGACATCTGGATTCCTCTGCAACAGGAAGCAACCATTGATGGCGAGACCGCGCTCCTGCATCAATCCATTTCCGCCTGGCTTCGAGTCATCGGTCGTTTGCGTCCTGGGGCAACCACTGCTGGAATGGCTTCGCGCCTCACCGGCGTCCTCCGCCAATGGATGCAGTACGATTCGGGCTATCCGTCGAACTGGATGCCGGACGTAATTCGCCTGCTCCCCAAGCAGGTCATCAACATCGTTCCGGCAGGATCGGGCATCGCGGTCATGAAAGAAGAATACGGTCGCAGCCTCCAGATCCTGCTGGCCGTGTGCGGCATCGTGTTACTCATCGCCTGCGCCAATGTCGCGAACTTGCTACTGGCCCGCGCGGTCGCCCGCCGCGGCCAAACCGCGGTGCGCCTCGCTGTCGGCGCAACGCCCCGTCAAATCATTGCGCAAGCTCTAACCGAGAGCATTCTGCTAGCGATTGCCGGCGGCATGGCTGGTCTTGTAGTCGCGGTCGGAGCCGCGCGTCTGCTGCTCGCCCTTGCCTTTCACAGCGCGCATTTCCTTCCCATCAGCACCGCGCCTTCTCTGGTCGTCTTGGCTTTCGCCTTCGTGCTAGCTCTGATTACCGGAATCGTTTTCGGCGCCGCTCCTGCCTGGTTCGCCACGCGCACCGACCCCGCCGACGCTCTGCGCGGCACCGGCCGCGGCAACACGGATCGCTCCTCGTTCGCTCGTAAAGCCTTGCTCGTCGTGCAAGCCACCCTTTCGGTCGTCCTCGTGGCCGGCGCCACCATGCTTGGCCGCAGCCTTAACAAGCTTGAGCACCAGGATTTCGGCTTCCAGGTGGCGAGCCGCGTCGAGGTGGAAGTGCTCAGCCCAGCCTCCGACCTCCCGGTCACCAGCAGGATTGCTCGTTTTCGCGAGTTCGAACAAACACTCAACCATCTTCCCGGCGTTCAGAGCGCCGACCTCGCCATGTACAACCCGCTCACCGACAATTGGGGCGAGTTGATCATGGTCGCCGGGCACCCCCCGGGCCAGATGGACACCGAATCGGGAGCGTCGTGGGATCGCGTCGGCGCCAACTATTTGCAGGATCTCGGCATTCCCGTGATCCGTGGCCGCTATTTCACTCCGGCCGACAATGAAACCACGGCACCGGTTGCCGTCGTGAATCAAGCATTCGTCAAACGCTTTTTCAAGAATAACGAAGACCCCATCGATCAGCACTTCGGTCTGGACGTTCCCGAGCTAGCAGGAACATTTCGTATCGTCGGCATCGTAGGCGACGCCAAGTTTGCGGGATTCGCGCTCGAGAAGCCGGCGCGCCCCATGTTCTATGTTCCGCTCATGCAGAACGTCAAATACGACAACGAGCTGATGAAAAAACTGGAGCTTCGCTCCCATTACCTCGGCGGAATCTTGCTCGTCACCAAAACACCCACCGGCACGCTCGAACCTCTGGTCACCCGTGCTCTCGCAGACCTCGATCCCAACATGACCATCACCAGCATCCGAACGATGCAAGAACAAATCGATCTTTCCTTCGATCAAGAGCGCGCCGTAGCCAGCCTCGCCGGCCTGTTCGGCGTCGTCGCGCTTATCCTCGCCGCCATCGGCCTCTACGGCGTCACCGCCTATTCGGTTGCCCAGCGCACCAACGAAATCGGCATACGCATGGTCCTCGGCGCCAACCGCTCCAAAGTCTTTCAGTTGGTCCTGGGTGGCGCGTTCCAGCGGGTTTTGATCGGCCTGGTGCTCGGCCTTCCACTAGCCGTTGGTGCCGGGCGCCTCATCTCCGCTCAGCTCTACGGCGTCTCCTCCTGGGACCCGCTGGCCCTCGCCGTCGCCGCCATCTCCCTGGCCATCTGCTCCTTCATAGCCGCGTTAATTCCCGCAAACCGCGCCGCCTCGATCCAACCCATGAACGCCCTGCGCACCGAGTAGCCCCGCCCGGCCGAAGGTTGGCGCAAGCATGCACGTTGGGACCGGCTTTAGCCCTCGAGGAAATGGTGCGGGTTATCCCGACGGCACGAGCGCCGTCGCCTGATTCGAATCCGCGCTCTCTTTCCCCTTCGCATCCACCGATCGCGTCACATAATAATAAGTCTTCCCGCTCTCCACCGTTTCGTCCTTATAGCTGGTCTTCCCTTGAACCAGCGCCGCATTGATCTTCAGGTAGTCTCGGCCCGGCACCGTGCTCCGATAAACGTTGTACCCCTCAACCGGCGACGTGCTCGCATTCCACGTAAGCGTCACCGAGTGCTTGTTCTGCCCCGCGCCAGCCGAAACCGTGGGCGTCGTCCCGTTTGTCGCGGTGAACCTCATTCCCCACACCACACAAAGCCCAGCCGCCGCAACCGCCGAGCACAACTTCTCACGCAACGAGATTCGCCGGTGCCGGCCCACCGGGACCAGGCACACCACCAAGACGAGGCAAACAATCCCGCCCGCCGCAAACATCACGAACCACCAGGGAGTAAGAGCCTCAGGTACTAGCGCCGGCAAGTCACTAAATTTCGCTTTCAACCACGCATCGACCCAAAGATTTTCCACCAGACCCAGCGCCAACCCCGAAGCCAGCAGCGACGTAATTAAAACGACTCTCGATTTGACGCCGAAGGATAGGGGAGCGTTCGATGGCATCACGCGTCCTTGTTAGCGCGAGGATCGCTAGCTGTTGCCGGCCCAATCTAATCCATTTCCTCGCCCGAATCCATTTCCGAACCAAGCCCAGGCTCAGCAAAGCCAGTTCTGATCCTGCTTTTTTCTCTTTCTTATATCGTTCCTTCCTTCCCTTGCTTCTCGCTCCCCTGTTCCATCTCCGCCACCCTCCGCCGCAAAAACTTCCGCTCGATGTCGTTGGTAGCCAACCCTAACGCCCGCTGGTAAGCTTCCGCCGCCTCCCCCATTCTTCCGAGCCGCCGCAGCAAATCCGCTCGTGCCGCCGGCAACAAGTGAAATTCCGCGAGCTCCCGCCGCTGCTGAAGCTCGTTCAACAGCGCAAGCCCCTGTTCCAAATCCCCGCTCATCGCCACCGCGACGGCCCGGTTCACTTCGATTACCGGCGACGGCTCTATTTGCAGCAAAACGCCGTAGAGCCCCGCAATCTGCCGCCAATCTGTCTGTTTCGCGGTCTTCGCGTTCGCGTGCAGCGCGGCGATCGAACCCTGTACCGCATACGTGCCCGCCGCCCCGCTCCGTAACGCGGATTCCACCAGACTGGTTCCTTCCCGAATCTGTTCCCAACGCCAGAAGTTCCGGTCTTGTTCTTCGAGCAAAATCAATTCACCGCCTTCACTCACGCGCGCATCTGTTCGCGAATCGTGCAGCAGCATCAGTCCTAGCAGCGCCCGCGCCTCTGCCTTCCGCGGCAAGAGTTCGCACAACACACGCCCCAGTCGAATTGCTTCGGTGCACATTTCGCGCCGGATCAGCGCGTCTCCACTGCTCGCCAGGTATCCTTCGTTGAAAATCAGGTAGATGACCAGCAGTACCGCATCCAGCCGATCGCGCAAATCCTCCTGCAACGGCACGCGATAGGGAATGCCCGCATCGCGTATCTTGCTTTTCGCCCGCACCAAGCGCTGCGCCATTGTCGGCACCGGAACCAAGAACGCCTTGGAGATTTCTTCGGTAGTTACGCCGCAAACCGTTCGCAGCGTCAACGCCACTCGCGCTTCAATCGGCAATGCTGGATGGCAACAAGTGAAGATCAATCGCAACCGGTCGTCAGAAACCATATCGTCATCGTCTTCCACTGCGGCGTCCGGCTGCACTATGGATTGCGCGGACCGAGAAATCTCTTCCGATTTCGTTTCGAAACGCCGGTCGCGCCGGATTCGGTCGATCGCCTTGTGCCGCGCGGTGCTAATCAGCCAGGCCCGCGGATTCGTGGGCGTTCCCTCCGCCGGCCACTTCTGCAAAGCCGTGGCGTACGCTTCCTGCAACATCTCCTCCGCCAGATCAAAATCTCCCAGCAACCCAATCAATGTCGCCAAGATCCGCCCGGACTCCTCGCGATGCAATTTTTCAAAATCCATGTCAGCAACAATAAGAGAATTCTGAACCGCGGCAACCGGTAGCCACCCTCTGCCACTCTGAGCTTCGAAAGGTTACCAGGGCGGGGTTTAGGGCCAGCCGTACCCAAGTCCGCAATCAAGCACTGTTTTGTAGGGGCACAGCACCGCCGTGCCCCTAACGCCCCCGGCCTACACCCGCGTCTCAGCGTTCTACCCTTTCGCCGCCGCCTCGTGCACCACGATCGGCCGCACCTCGATCGATCCGTATTTAGCCGATGGTATTCGACCCGCAATGGCGATGGCCTCGTCCAGGTCCTTCGCATTGATCATGTAAAACCCGCCCAATTGCTCCTTGGTCTCCGCAAAAGGCCCGTCCGTCGCCACCCGCTTCCCGTCTCGCACCCGCACCGTCGTCGCCGTCGCCACCGGCTTCAATTGGTGTCCCGCCAGATGGTTCCCCTTTGCCTTGATCTCATTCGTAAATTTACCGTACTCCTCATACACCTTCGCCTGGTCCGCCGGGCTCATCTTTTCCCAGGTCGCTTCCGAATCGTAAATCAACAGTAGATATTGCATGGTCGTCTGACCTCCTGCCAGATAGTCGAACGGCAGCCGAGAAATCGACAAGACAATACGGGAGATTTTCCGCCCCCCTTGACTTTTCCCCTGGTTGTGATACAATGGCTCCTAGATTCGTTTTGTCGCCGAAGCGCCGTTGACCGGCGCTTTCCGTATTTTAGCCCACTTTGTAAGCCTCTTATTATCATGGAATTGTGGGCCCTTCACAAACTCCTCCATCGAAGTGGTACTACTAACCATAGAGAGATGAATAGCTTACGGACTCTTGCGAAAATACCGGTGGTGTAGGCAGTAAAAAGCGAAATATGCGGCGAAAGTTTGGACAGATTGCGTCTCTCGCCGCCACCTGCGTTCACCGCTAGGGAACCCTACCGGATCTGCGTTCCCTGCGCCGACGCCAACATCCACTGGCCACCTTGCGCCACAAACACATGCGTGTAGCGGCTGCTGGCCGTAAACGCCGCCTCGCCCACCCGGCCACGCAGTTCGGTCCGGCCCGTCACGACCGCGGTGCTCGCCGCATACATGCGCGTTCGACCCTCCACCTGCTCGATAGCATCGAACTTCACCTGGCTCGATCCTACCGCGGCCAGTAGCATCGGCTTCGTAATTTCCGAGCCGTTCAAGACATCAATCAAAAGGAAATCGTCTGTCAGCAAGGCGTCCAAAGAGTTCAGGTTGGCTGATATAAGTGCGGCAAAAAAAGCTCGGTCGGCGGCAACTGGGTCAAGTTTCGGGTCCATGCGCAAACTGTACTTTCATCTTCCTAAATCTGAGATTAACGCGCGAGCCGCATGTATGTAGAATGCTTTGGATTACCTTGCTAATTCCTCAAGCGCGATCCGATTCGTTCGCGGACCTGCAAAACCGATGATCAACGCCACGCCGCACATCGCTGCGGCGAGAAGCGTAAACACCGCGCCGACTCCGCCGCGCACCAGCACGACGCCGATCAACAAAGAAGAAAATACCGCGCTCAGCCGGCTCCAGCTGTACGTGAACCCCACACCCGTGGCTCGCAGCCTGGTTGGAAATAATTCTGACTGATACGCGTGCAGCAGAGCGGAAAACCAGTTGCTGCACAGGGTAACCAGCGCGCCGCTGGCAACAATCAAGACCGGCACACTCCAGAACGCGAATCCCAATCCAAACGCCGCAATCAAAAGCGCCATGGTCACGATGGCCCACTTGCGCTCTAGCCGGTCCGAAGTCATCACCGCGAGTGCCGGACCTAGTGGTGAGACCAGCGCAATCAGCAACGTGTACTCCAGCGAATGCACCAGCGAGACTCCCCGCCGCAGCAAAAACGTCGGAGCCCAATTTGCGAACCCGTAATACCCAATCGTTTGCAGTGCATGAAAAATCACCAGCATGATCGTCCGCCGCCGATACGGCGGCCGCCAAAGTTCGGCGAACGAAGATCGTTCCGGAACGACTTCCATCGAGGCGGGGTCTCCGGTGCTCGCATGGCTATCCACCGCAGCGGCGCGTGAAACGCCGGAAAGCGATTCGGCCTCCAGAGCCTCAACAATTCGGTTTGCTTCTTCGTGCCGGCCGCGGCTCTCTAGCCAGCGCGGCGACTCCGGCAGGCGCCGCCGGAAATACCAAGCCAGCGCCGCTCCCATCGAGCCAATCACCATCACCCACCGCCATCCATCGATGCGAAAATGCGTCGGCGCCAGCACACGAACCAGAATCGCGACCACCGGAACGGCGGTGAATCCCGTCATTTGGGAAATGGCCACGTAGCGCCCGCGCGCGCCGCTCGGCACCATCTCCGAAACGTAGGTGTCGATCACCACCAATTCCGCGCCAATGCCAATACCCGCAAAAAATCGCAGTGCAATCAACCAGTCCGCGGAAGGAGCAAAGGCACCGGCCAGCGTGAATGCCGAATAAATCAGCAGCATCGCCACGAACGCCGAGCGGCGTCCCATGCGGTCGCTGCCCATGCCGAAAATAATCGTCCCGGTGAACATCCCCAAAAATCCCGCGGCGATCACCGCGCTGAATTGTCGGAGGCTGAGAAAACCGGACTGCTGCAGCGTCGCTCCGATGTACGTCATCATGTAAATGTCGTAAAAATCGAACCAACCACCCAGCGAAACCAAAGCAATAAACCGCCGGTGAAAACTTCCCACCGGCAACCCCTCGATCCGCTCCGCAATCTGGGACACGCCGTCTGGCAAGGAGGTGCTCATAGACGCGTGCAAGCAACTTCTGCGCGGAGGTCCACACGAGAGTTCGGTTCATTCATCCGTGGCGCCACGGCTCGTCGTTTCACCACAACTCCAAGAGTGAAGAGGAGATCACTTGAAGGGGACTTTCGGCCCGAGCAGGGAAGCACATGCCCATTCGATCGCGGCGAACGTGGGTCACTTTGCCTGCTCCACGACGCCAATCTTCTCCAGTGTCCGCAAGTATTCGACCACGAGTTCCACGGGAACGGGTCCATACTCGACCGAAACAGCATCCCTGATTTCCTGCGCATTGCGTTTCCCATCGGCGAAGTTCAGCGTTTCGTAAGCGTACTCTTCGCCGCCGCCCCAAAGCCCTTCGTAACTCAGCAATTTCGGCGGCGTGATTCCCGCAGCGCCGGTTCGATCGTTCACGTAGTCGGATCCGAAGACGGCCAGCGGCCCTTTTGGGTCCCGTTTGCGCGAAAAAATCAGTAGAGCGTCGCCACCTGGATGGGCCTCGTCCGGCGAACGCGGAAGCGCATCGAGCGGACGGGAGTCATTCTCGGCAATTGGCGCGTTGCCCTGGGGTCCGCTGCTTCTCAAGAATCGAACCAGCTCGCGCTTTTCCGCGCCCTCGTACAATGCGCCAGCCCGGTAGGATATCGTTCGCTCCTTGGCAGGCAGATCCCGCGCACGAATGCTAGCGGACGCCGCGCGGGCGTGCTGACTGTCCGTGATCACCGCGGAGAGTTCGCTGGACGAACTCTCCGTGACGGACGCCAGAAAATAGCCCGAGGCGGCGCCGATGAATGCGGCACGCTTGAGTTTAGTCGGGTCGATGTTGGCGGCGGTATCGAAATTGGTGTGGATGTAGCGGTCGGGCCAGTCATTCAGATAGATCGCGGGAATTTTGAACGAGCTGTCCTGATACACGTCGTGGTCGCTGCCCATTGAGTAAGGACTGTCCTGGGCGAGCAGGGGTTCCTGGCCGCCTTCGGCTGCGACGAACGGATACTCGGCGCTGCCCGTCGCCGCGAATTTGTACGACTGTTCGTTGACGAATTCCCCGAACGCCCAAGCCACATCGTGCACGAACGACGGCAGGCTCATCGGCCCGCGCGTCACGTGGAACACCGACTTTGTCACCGGCCCACCGCCGACCATGTCCATGTGCACGACCGCTTTGATCCGCTGCGCGAATTCCGGCTTGGCATTGAGCAGCGTCAACGTACCTTCGATTTCTGGCGGCCAGATAAATCGGATCGTGCGAGCGGGCCTGGTCAGCTTCCGCTCATTGATCAATTTTTGAACAGTGCGAGCCACTTCCAGGATGGACACGCAACCGCTGGCGTTATCGTTTGCACCGGGACGCTGGTGATCGAGGTGGCAACTGAACGCGATCTCCTCGTCTTGGAGTCTCGGATCGGCCCCGGGAATCGTCGCGGTCACCACTTCCGTGTTCCCGGGATGCTGTCCGGCCTTGACGACCGCGTGCAATTTGATTGGCTCGCCTTTGCCGAGCCGGTCCCGCAAAGTACGCGCCGTCTTGAGCGAAACCATGAAGCCGAACGTCTTGTTCAGTGAAAATGTTTCCAGATGTCCCCAGCGAATTAGATTTTCATCTTCGCCCCACCAAGCTGTCTTCTGATTCTGTGCGTAACTGACGATCCCAGCCGCGCCGAATTTCCCGACGGCCAAATCCTGCACCGCGCCAGGCTGCGCGGCGGCCAGCACGATCTGGCCCTTGATGTTCTTGCCGGCGTAGTCGCTCCCCTTCGTGCCCTCGCCGACGTCGATCAAATCCCCAGTGACATCCGCGCTCTCGCTGTCCTCTGCCAGCACCACCGGCTCCGCGTCGTAGCTCGCCATTTTCACGGCGGGGACCCCGCCTTGCACCTCCCACAACTCCGCGAATTCCACGTCCCACGGCGGCCGCGATCGCTGCGTGCCGTAGTAGATTTTTCCGTCGGCCGGAAATTGCAGGATCGCGACGCCGCTCAAACCGTAGGCGCGGGCGCGCTCGGCGACCAGTTCCGCGGCGGAGTGAAACCCTTGCGAACCGCGCTGGCGGTGAAAGCGCGTGATGCCTTCAAGATTGCGCTTGGCGGTCTCTCCGGAAAGCTCCTGCGCCAGAGCGGCGACATCTTTTTCCGGAAGCAGCGGAGGCTTCTGCGCCGAAGCAGCCCCGCAGACGACCGAAAGAAAAAGCCCGATGCTGAAGATGCGTCTCACGACAACCTCCAAGCGCGGCGCTCGGCATTCTAGCGAAACGCGGAGGACATGTCGTGTTTTCGGTGCCCGGGGGCGGGGCGCATTTGGCATATGGCGATGACCACGGAAAAAGCGCCCCAATGCCTGTATTGGGTGGGTGCCCCTGCCCCAGTGCGGAACGCAGTCCGTCAAAAGAATGTATGCGCCATCCCTGAGCGTCGCACGAAAAATGAGACCGGAAGATACCAAAGAACGGAACTATTCACGCAACCCGCCTGTTTGTGAGCAGGCCCAGTCGAGGGGACAAAATACTGGGTGGCTAGACTTAACTGTTGCTTATTGTCATGGCGGGGTGATTTAAGGAAAGCATGGGTTTTGGCCTGCCGAATTGTGGCATCCTTCCGTGGAGAGGCCGAGACGCTTGAAAATTCTGGTAACCGGGAGCAGTGGGCTCGTCGGGTCGGAGGCTGTGGCGCATTTCGACGCGCACGGGCATGAAGTTGTGGGCGTGGACAACAACATGCGGCGCTTGTTTTTTGGCGATGCAGGCGACACGTTGTGGAATCTGGAACGGTTGAAAGGCGCGACGAATCGGTTCACACATGTGGCACTGGATATACGGGAGCGGACGGGCATCGAGCAGTTATTCAGCGCGCACCGGTTCGACTTGATCGTGCATTGCGCGGCGCAGCCTTCGCACGACAAGGCGCGGGATATTCCCTTGCTGGATTTCGAGGTCAATGCGCTGGGGACAATCAATTTGCTGGAGGCAACGCGGCAGCACTGCCCTGACGCCGTTTTCGTTTTCTTCAGCACCAACAAGGTTTACGGCGATGCACCGAATGAAATCCCCATGAAGGAGCTTGAGACGCGCTGGGACTACGCGCGACCGGAGGACTTCGATGGCGTGGCCGAAACCTGCCGGATCGATCGGACCTTACATTCATTGTTTGGAGCGTCGAAGGCCGCTGCCGATCTGGTGGCACAGGAATACGGGCGGTATTTCGGGATGAAAGTCGGTGTGTTTCGCGGAGGGTGCTTGACTGGCCCGTCGCACTCGGGCGTGGAGCTGCATGGATTTCTGTCGTACCTGGTGAAGGTGGGCGTCACTGGTGGCAGCTATTCGGTGTATGGCTATAAAGGGAAGCAGGTCCGCGACAACATCCACAGCTATGACGTGGTGCGCGCGATCGAAGAGTTTGCAGCCAATCCTCGGCCGGGCGAAGTCTACAACCTGGGCGGAGGGCGCGAAAACAGCATTTCGATGATGGAAGCGATCGCGAAGATCGAGGAATTGACGGGGCGAAAGCTCGACTGGCGCTATGTCGATGAAGCACGCAAAGGCGATCACATCTGCTACATCTCGAACCTGGCAAAGTTCAAAAGCCATTATCCGAATTGGAAGATTACCCGCGGAATCGACGCGATTCTTGAAGAAATGACGGGTTCTCATGGAGATCGACGGACGCAACCCGCCGCCCGGTAACACGCCAGCTATCCGAACGCCACCACGATCCGCAGCTTACGTGGCGGCATCGCACGGTGACGTATAGGAAGCGGAGGGATCGCTGGTGGTCGATACAAGAACGTGCTCCGGCTGGATGAATAGAGAACGGCAATCAAAGGCACGCTTGTAGAACCGCCGAAGCGCATCTGACGTTAAGATATCTTTCGGGATGTCCACCGCGGACTCAACAGCAACACGGGCGTCTGTTCAGACGGCACAGGTCCCGCATTCTGAATCTGCAAAGCGCATCCCTGAGCTTGACGGCCTGCGGGGACTGGCCATTTTGCTGGTCGTAATCTGTCACTATGTTGGAGACGCGGACCACGCGGGCTTGGGCTATTGGCCCCATCACTTTTTGAGCGCGCTGAGCGTAGGCTGGAGCGGAGTCGACCTCTTCTTTGTCTTATCGGGCTTCCTGATTGGCGGGATTCTTCTCGATTCGCGAAACTCATCGCAATATTTCAAGACATTCTATGTACGGCGCATCCACCGGATTCTACCGATCTATTACGCATGGATCGCTATTTATGTATTGATTGTAGGAGCGAATATTTATCTGGCGCGTGGGCGATCGGCTGTGACCGGACAAGAGCTGCGGGTCGTACCCGTCTATTTCTTCTTTCTGCAAAACATGATCTACAGCCCGTCGCCGTTCCAATGGAAATGGTTCGCGGTGACCTGGTCGCTCGCGGTGGAAGAACAGTTTTATTTGCTGGCGCCGCCGCTCCTTCGTTTTCTATCGACGCGGCGCCTCGCGTGCGTCTTGGCGGTGATGGTCGGCGCGGCGCCGGTCTTGCGGTACCTTGCCTTCCAATATTTTCCGCAGTTGTCTTATCTGCCGCAATTTGCGATGCCCTGCCGGGCGGACGCTTTCGCGCTGGGAATCCTTGCGGCCGCCGCGTGGCGCTGGAAAGCATTTCGAGACTATCTCGACACACATCCTGTGGTATTACAGCGGTGCGTCGCCTATTTGCTTGTCGTTCTTGCGGCGTTGATGTGGTGGTTCACGCGTCCGCCCGGGCTGGTGACGTTTACGATCGGCTATAGCACGCTCGCTGTGTTCTATACCTGCTTGCTGCTGCTGGTAACGAGTCAAACGGAAAGCGTCATCGCGAGAATGGCTCGAGCAAAATGGTTGCGCTATCTTGGCGGCATTTCGTACTGCGTTTATCTGGTTCACCTCACCATCAATGAGTGGGCGCATGAAGTTCTGCTGCACGCGGAACCTCGAGTAAGTGACCTCCGAGGCGTGGGGGTTACGCTGTTGGCTGGCGCTTTGACCTGGATGGTTGCAAGCTTATCGTGGAGATATTTTGAGCAGCCTTTGATACGCAGAGGACACCGCCACGCCTACTAGGAGCGCGCGCCGTTTTTGCGCGCGGTGCGAGTGCCGGCGGCTTGAGGTAGCGTGAGATGATGCGCGTGTGTTGAAAACAGTGGCCTTCACCCAGTGGATTCGAATGAGAACATTGTAACCCATGCCAAAGCCCTTCATCAGCGTACTGATTGACACTTACAATCACGAACGTTTCATCGAACAGGCGATCGCCAGCGTGCTGGAGCAGGATGTCGCGGAGGCCGACCGCGAAATCATCGTAGTCGACGATGGATCGACGGACCGGACGCCCGAGATCGTTCGCAAATTCGAACCGCAGGTGCGGCTGATCCGCAAGGCTAACGGAGGGCAAGCGTCAGCGTTCAACACTGGGATTCCGGAATGCTCAGGGCAGATCATCGCTTTTTTGGATGGAGATGACTGGTGGACGCCGGGAAAATTGCAGGCTGTAGGCGGCGTCCTGGCAGGGGATGCCAAGGTCGGGTTGGTAGGGCACGGAATCATAGAGGCCTTTTCGAATGGCGTGCGGCGGGCGCTGGCCCCCGAAAAAGACGAGCACTTTACGCTTGATTCGGTGGAAGCCGCGCGTGTGTTCCGGCTACGGAAAAGTTACCTGGGAACGAGCCGGATGACCTTGCGGGCGGAGCTTGCGCGACGCATTCTGCCGGTTCCGGAAGCCCTGGTAATCGAGGCCGATGAGTATTTGTTCACAATTGCCGCGGCGATGAGCGAAATTGTGATTTTGCGGAATACGCTGACCAACTACCATATCCACGGCGGAAACCTGTACGTCGCAGCCGGAGAGGGAGAAGCAGGACTGCGGCGAAAATACAAAGTGATGGAAGCGTTGGCGAAGGCGCTGTGCGCGACGCTTTCCGGGAAAGACACTCCCGCGGAAACCGTCGCGTGCATCGTGGAACTAATCCAAGCAGAGGCCGATCAGCTGAGGCTAATGCTCGATGGGGGCACGCCATGGGAGACGGTGAAGACAGAAACCACGCTGTACAGGATTTTGCATGGCGATGCGGGCATGCCCCAACGCATTTTCCGAAACGCAACCATGGTACCGGCGATGATTTTACCGCCAAGATGGTTTTACGCAGCACGACAGTGGCTTGGCTCGCATCCCCAATATCACCGCGTCAGGGAGAAGGTTCTGCCGGTGCCGAAGATCACCCGCGCCGCCGGCCCCGACGAGTACAAAGCATGAATTTCGTTGTGGCGGAGGAATTCTCGGGTAGAGCCTTATGAATATTTTGATGGGGTCGGGAGTGCCCAAACGGCGCGAAGGCGGAGTCGCGGCGGTTATTTACAACTTGGGCGGTGAGCTCGAACGGCTGGGACATCAGGTGACTTACGTTTTTCTGGACGATCTGGTGGCGCCTGGCTCGGTGCCGCCGCGTTTTGTTGAGTTGATCTTTTCGGCTCGGTTGGCGCGATATATCACGGACAACCGCGGAAAGTTTTCGCTGGTGAACCTGCATGCGCCTACGGGTCTGCTCTACGGACTGCGGCGCAGATTTCGCATGGGGGTCGCTGATGTGCCCTACGTGATGACGCTGCACGGACTGGAAGAGCGCCGGGTACGTGTCATGCGTCGCGAAGTAAAAAAGGGGCGGGCGTGGAATTTCGGCTGGAAGAACCGGTTGTGGCATCGCGTGTACCACTTTCCGAGGTTTCGCTGGTCGATCCGGACCGCCGATGCGGCGCACGTCTTTTGCCGCGATGTGTGGAATGTCTTGCAACTCGCATACGGAATGGCCCCAGATCGCGCGGTCTATATTCCCAACGGAGTCGAGCAGCGATTTTTCGTTCCGCGGGAGTACCCAGATCGGCCCGAGGGAGTGCGGCTTCTGTGGGCGGGAACCTGGCTCGATCAGCGCGGGATTTTTTACTTGCGCGACGCCATGCAACGGCTTGCGTCGCGTGTTCCTCGAATGACACTGACGATTGCAGGACCCGGGACTTCACCGGAACAGATAGAGCGATTCTTTGGAAATGAACTCGCGGGAAAGATTCTTGTCCGGCCGGTGGTGCCCTCCGATCAGATGCCTGAACTTTACCTTAAGCACGATGTATTCATTTTCCCATCGCTGATGGAAGGTTTGCCGACGGTGATCATGGAGGCGATGGCCAGCGGTATGCCCGTGATCACGACCGAGACGTGCGGGATGCCCGACGTGGTGGAGAATGAATTCAATGGGCTGCTGGTTCCTCCGGCGGATGCTGTGGCCCTGGAGAATGCGATTTTGCGGTTGTACAGTTCCGCAGACTTGCGCAGAAAGCTCGGTCAACAAGCGCAGGAATCAATGCGGCGCCACACCTGGGAGCGCGCAGGGCTGCGGCTGGAAGCTTTGTTTCTCAACGTACTGGCCCGAGAGAAGCGATAGCAAACCGGTTGGATTCAGTCCACGCGGTAAACCCTCTGATTGTCACGCTGAAATACCAAGGCAAGACCTGGTGGTGGATCCGGAAAATAAAACGCGCCGTCGGGCCATTTCACATCGAGGACGTGTGAGAAGTGCAAGAGCGCCAACGTATTCAGAAGCTTGTTCGGATCGCTGGTGTCGGGCGGTGTTTGCTCTCCCCATCTTCCCAGCGGCTTCACGTAGCTTTTGTCCAAGTAGTAGGTGGGAACACCCAGATTGAGGACAAGAACTTTGCTGACGGAAGGTTCGCGATTTATGTAGTCAAAACTCTCGAGGAACGGGATTTCCTGCAAGCTGCGCTGGGCCTCGAAAGAACTCGATAGGGCGGCATGCAGATCGTCACGCCTGTCAGGAACAATCATGATGAAGCCGTAGATGATCGAGCAAGCCACGGCCAGGACGGAAAGAAGGCGAGCGGGCTGTGATCCCCCGGCAGCGACTCGTTCCCAGCCGAGAACTGCAATGAGGGCGGCTAGCACATAGACGGGAATCAAATACCGGGAGACTTGTGCGGTGGCAAACCAAGCCGCAGTCTGGAGGATCGCAAATAGAATCAAGCCCTTCGCAAACACATCGCGTCGCGCGGCCCACAACCCGATAGGGCCGAGGGCCAAGGGAACAAGGCCGATGCCTCCAGCTCCTCTGAAGTTCGCGGTGTGGTACGTGAGGTTGAAGGGAAGCAGCAAAAACTTTCGTATGCCAGAACCCATGCCGATTCCCGTTTCGCGCACATTCTTTCCAAGTTCGTGCAAGACCGAGGGGGGGAAAGACTTTACAGCGAAGAAATGGAGCAGCACTGGTGGCGGGGGATAGATGGGGCAGCCAAAGAGAATCCAGTTCCTGATATAGAAAGGAGAGGCGACGAACACGGCCACTGCGCAGGAGATCGCCAGATGTTTGGTTACAACGGCATACGCTTGCTGGTGCTTCGCTAGCGAAATTACAAACGAGCACAAAACAAGGAGAAGGACCGAAATCACGGCAGTGTATTTCGAACCCAGCGCGATGCCGCAGAAGAATCCAAACAGAGCATACTGGCGTGGCGTTTCCGAGTCGAAAGCCATCCGCGCGGCAGCGAGGATGAACGCGGCAAACAGCACGTCGATGAAGCCGCCATAGGCCCCGCGGTACAGAGCAGGCATAGTGACCAGAAGCGCCGCGGTCCACCATGCCGAGCACCGAGGGAGGCCGAGGCGGTTCGCTAACGTCGCAGTGACGAAAAGAAGCGAAACGAGGCCAATAACGGCGAAAAAACCGGGCGCGCGTTGGCCGCCAAGAGACATGAGAGCGGCATATTGCGTTTCAACGGCCACCGGAAACGATGTAAGGATTTCGTCCGGCACCGGATGAATCTGATGGTCGCGTAACCAGACTTTGGGTCCGAGATAGTGGTACGCAATCGAATCGTGGTTCATGTCGCCAGTAGGCAGGGCCAAGCCGCCCATTGCGGTCACGACGAGCACCACAGCTACGACGGCGAACGGCACCGCGGGTCGAGAGACGTTGAACAGAATCGTGCGGCTATTTCGCAGCGCTCGCGCGGCAGGCTTTGCGACCAGAACCAGTCCGAAAAGAAGAATCAAAATGATGGCCGTTCGGGAAAACCAGAACTGCCCGACGCAGAACAGCACGGTCCCGAGAAGGCCGAGTCCTCCAAGCAACATGAAGGCGAAACGATCGATCGGTGAGAAAGTTTTGGGAAAGAGTCGGCGTAACAAATTGCCGAAACCGAGCGCGGCGGCAAACAACACAATGTTGGCAAAAATAGCGGGGAGCAGTCTCATCGAAAGTGCGACGGGAGGATTTGGCTGAAAATGTGCCGGGCGGTTGCCGATCCCACAATGCGGATGAAGAAGAAAGCGGTAAGAACGGCGGAGAGCCACAGATCGATCAGCCGAAGAGATAGAATCTCCAGCCGGGTACGGGGCCGGGTCGGGTCCGGCCTGCGATGAGAGAGGGGATCTTCTAGAGGCGTAATCATCGAGCTGCAGAATTGCCACGGTTACGATAGCACGATCACGGCGGCGGGCGGCCATTGGCAACGAGAAAACCTGGCGCGATATGCGCACAGAACAATTTGGGACGGCGGCGGAAACGAAGAGTTCAGGCACAATATCGTGCGGCGCAGCTACCGTCCGAAGGTCGTCAATGACCGTCCGGCAAGGAACGTAAAGCGTGCTCACGATCGGGATTAACTACTCGCAGATGCACGATTCGTCGGCGTGCATCGTGCGCGATGGAGAATTGCTTTTTGCGGTGGCGGAAGAGCGCATCAGCCGCTTGAAGCATGACGCCCGCTTTCCACAGCTTGCGATTCAAGCTTGCCTGCAATTTGCCGGCGTCGAAGCGGCGCAACTTGATGAAGTTTGTTTCGGGTGGCAGACGGCCGGGCCCGTATACGGGCATGATGTGAAGATGTACGCCTTCGGGCAGTGGCCCCTCACCTACCTGAATGTGCTGAATTCCACCAGGCACTTCATCAGCATGTGGCACCAACAATCCGGCGCGAAGGCATTTGCGCGGAGATTCGGGCCGGTTAAGGCGCGGATGCGTTTCGTGGACCACCATCGGGCGCACGCGATCAGCGCTTACGGATTCTCCGGCTTCGACGATTCCGCAATTGTGATTATGGACGGCCGGGGGGCTTGGGAAGCGACGTCGATCTGGCACGGGCGCGAGGGCAAGATCGAACACGTGCTGACGATTCCCTTCCCGAATTCCATCGGCGGGTTTTACAGCGCGTTCACCGAATACCTGGGCTTTGTGCCAAATAGCGACGAGTGGAAAGTGATGGGGCTTGCACCGTACGGGCAGCCCGGGGTGAATCTCGATGTATTCATCGACCTGGAAGCGGCGCCTTACAAGGTGCGCTCGCGGCGGCTGAACGGCGGAGTGACTGGGATATCTTCGGGAATCAGCGCAGTGCTTGGAGCGCCGCGCACGGCGGAAAGTGAACTAGAAGAACGCCATAAGAATATTGCGTACGCGGCACAAGACTACTGCGAACGGGCAATGATGAGCGTGGTGCGCATGGCGCTTGCGAAGACGAAATCGCGCAACCTTTGTGTGGCCGGTGGAGTGGCGCTGAATTCGAAGGCGAACGGCAAGATTTTGGCGTCGGGGATCGTGGAGAAGATTTTCGTGCAGCCCGCCGCGTCGGACGATGGCGCTGCCCTGGGAGCGGCTCTGGCGCCGTATCTGGATCGCGGCGGGCAGTTACCGAATCGCGCAATGCGGCACGCTTATCTGGGCCCGGCTTTTGACGACGATGAGATTGAGACCGCGTTGAAAATGTACAAGCTGCGCTACACACGCGTGGACGATCCCGCTGCGGCGGCCGCAGAGTTGTTAGCGAACGGAAAAATACTCGGCTGGTTTCAGGGGCGCATGGAGTTTGGGCCGCGCGCGCTGGGGGCCAGGTCAATCCTGGCCGATCCCCGCGATCCGGAGATGACCGCCAAAGTGAACAACGCCGTGAAATTCCGCGAATGGTGGCGGCCTTTCGCGCCTTCAATCAAGAAAGAAGCGGCGAGCGATTTCCTGGAAAGTGCGACGGATTCCCCGTTCATGATACTCACGGCGCAGGTGCGAGCAGAAAAACGAAGCGTCATTCCGGCGGTCACGCACGTCGATGGCAGCGCGCGGCCGCAAACGGTGGAGCGCGAAGTCAATCCGCTGTACTGGCACCTGATTGATGAGTTCGGCAAGCGCACCGGCGTGCCCGTAGTGATGAATACCTCGTTTAACTTGCGCGGAGAAGCGATCGTGAATACGCCGACCGATGCCGTGCGAACATTTTTCAGCTCCGGTATGGATGCGCTGGCGATCGGCAGTTTCCTGGTCGAAAAATGAGCTGGCGCGCATGAGCGAACGGCGCATCATCGCGCTGCTGGGACGGCGGGATGAGCCGACCGACGCCGTCGACGAGTATTGCCGCTATCTGGGCGGCGCGCTGCGCGACCGCGGCTTTACGACGGAACTTGTGCGGGTACAGTGGTCGGAGCGCGGTTGGCCTGCTGCCTTGCGCGAGCTTCAAGAAAGAGCGCGAGAGTGGCGCGGCAAATGGGTGCTCGTGCAATACACGGCGCTGGCTTGGTCGGCGCGCGGATTTCCTTTGCGGTTTTTGCGCGTCGTTGAGGAACTAAATAAGGGCGGGGCGCAAGTCGGAATTGTTTATCACGATGTCGAACCGTATAGCGGCGGTCGAATCATCGATGCGGTGCGCCGACAAGGGCAGTTGCGCGTCATGCGCAGAGCGCTGAAACGCGCGAAAGTCGCGATTTTTACAGTCCCTCTCAATGTGATTTCCTGGCTCGGCAACTCTCCTTCGACCGCTACTTTCATCCCCGTCGGTGCCAACCTGCCCACGGAAACCTCCGCGCGCGCAAACTCCAGCACGCGAGAACAAACTCCACTGCGCGTGGCGGTTTTCGGAATCACGGAAGGGGATACCGGCCGGAATGAATGCGCGCAAATTGTGGACGCAGTGGGTTTCGCAGCAGCAAAAGGCGGACCCCTACGGCTTCATGCGTTTGGACGTGGAGCCATCGAGTGTGCACCTGAACTGCGTAGAGGGCTAAAAGATGTGGCCGTGGAGTTGTGCGTCGAAGGCATCCTTCCGGCCGAGGAAGTCGTGAGGGCGCTGTCGCGTTCGGATGTGCTGCTTTTCGTCCGCGCCCCCATCTCCAGCAGGCGAGGCAGCGCGATTGCAGGGATTGCGTGCGGGTTGCCGGTGATCGCTTATTCAGGCATAGAAACCGCGCCGCCAATCACCGATGCCGGCGTCGTGCTGGTCTCACAAGGCAAGAGCGCTGGGTTCGGCGAAGCGCTCCTCCGCATCTTGACAGACGCTGCGTACCGGGAGTCGCTGGCGGAACAGAGCCGCAAAGCGCAACGAAACCATTTCAGCTGGGAGGCGATCGCGGAACGCTATGTTCAGGTCTTAAGCCAGCAGGGGTGACACTTCATCGGCACAGCGTTTCGATTAGAATTTCCTTCTTTTTTTCGGCGACTTCGCTCAGGGCGTCGAGAGCGGCAAAATAGCCTCCGATCGAAGCGGCCGCCAGCGCGACAAAGACTTCAGCCGGCAGCCAGGGGCTGTTGGTCCAACGGCCGGTGAACAGGATCAGCGAGCAAATTCCTGCGAGAACGATTTGCACGCCGAAAGCGACCCAGATGGAAACTCCGGAAGAACGCTGGCCGCGCATCGAACCAAATTCGAGCTTGCGCGGGAAGCTGAGTGAAACCCAATCGGCAATCGCGAATTGACCTGCGACCGCAAAAACAACGGCTGCGATGGTCGCTACAAACACCGGCGTCGACGGTAATCCAATCCGCAACGCGAGCATGGCAATGGAAAGAACAATCTCCAAGGTCAGGACGCTCGCATGCATCAGATTTTTCGCGAACAAAACGTCCCGGAATCGCAGCGGCGCCGTGAAATAGGTTTGGATGCCTCGGCCTTCGTAGGCGAAGCAGTTGTATGCGGGCGTCATCAACATCAAGATCAAGTAGCCCATCATTCCGGGAAAAAACATGTCCGGCGAAACCCCGCTATGCGTAACGGAGGGGTGCCGGCCACCGAATTGCGATGTAAATAACAGGACGAGGATGGGAGGCATAAGCAGCGAGACCAGCACGAATCCGTTTCGTAACAGATAGCGAAATTCCTTCCGCAAGACCGCCGCGACTTGCGGGGACAGCAAACTTAGAACGTCGGGCGACGCGTCTGTTCTCGGAACGGTGCGCGCCGCGATACGGGCTGGAGTGGCAGCTTCGCTCAGCTCTTCGCCGCGATACTGGGCCGCAAATCGATTCCACAGCAATACGCTGAAAACTCCGATGTAGGCGAGGAGACCCGCAACGCTCCCTAGGAAGCTGAGGCCGTGGCTACTGGCTGCAGCCACCAGCGCGTTGCTCGCGAGTGAAGGTGGAAAGGGCGAAAGATACGGCAAAAACCGCAGGACTGAAGCGGCCGGCGACCCATTGGCGTAGCGCACTATCAGTGGGCGGATGAACTGTACCGAAATGCTCAGCAGAATGAAGAGCCCGAAGACAACCTCTCGTGTGCGGCGGCGGGCCAGAAGGCGTTCGAGCCAGGAGCCGACCAGCCGCTCAAACGTGGTGCTCATCAGCACGAAAAGTAAAAGGATCAAAAGCACAGGCGGAAGCAGGACGGGGTTGGCGATGCCCGCGCCAACCGCAATCGCCAGCAACCAGCATACGGAGGCGATCGCCGCGAAATCGGCCAAGCCATAGGCGAGAGCCACGAGATAGAACGCGGTCAGGCTTAAGGGGAAACGCAGGAGTGTGCGAAATTCGAAGGACGCGCCGAAACCTGCAACGAAAATGGGGAAAAACTGCCAAAAGAGAAAAATGCTCCAGAAAAGCAACACCAGCCATCCGTAATGGCCGGTAGAAAACGAAATGTAAGCCCCCCAACAGAATGCAAGACTCAAGCCAGCTACCATGATGCTCGAAAAAACCGCAGCCCAGACCAGGCCGATTAGATCGAGCCTGCTGTTCTTTCTTCGGAGGTGATTGCGAAGGATCCGCCAACGCAGTTCCGCGACCAGCCGGATTTGGCCGGCCACGCTCAGTTTGCCCCCTACGTCAGCCAAGTGAGCTCTTCCATTTGTGGTCGCCCAGATCCGTCCTGACCAACAATCGAAAGGAAAATTTCCTCCAGGGTCGTTTGGTGGCCTTCTTCTCCGGCGGTCCCTGCACGCAGCTCTTCGAGCGAGCCTTGCGCGACCAGCCGGCCCTTGTGAATGATGGCGACGTGACTGCACAGGCGTTCAACGATCTCGAGGACGTGCGAAGTCAGAAAAATCGTCACCCCGCGCTCGGTCATGCGTCCGAGCAGCGCTTTTAGTGCACCCGCGGCAAGAGCGTCCACGCCTTCAAACGGCTCGTCGAGAAAAAGTATGCGGGGGCCATGGATTACCGCAGCCGCCAGCGCCAGCTTTTTTTGCATGCCGTGCGAGTAATCCGCGATGACAGATTTGGGGCGGTCGGCGAGTTGCATGAATTCGAGCAACTCTTCGGAGCGCTGCCGCGTCGTGGCGCGGTCCAGTCCATACATGCGGCCGACAAAATTCAAATATTCCGAACCCGTCAAGCGCTCGAACAGGCCCATGCCCTCCGGCACGACGCCAATCTGACGTTTCACTTCCACAGGATTGGAAGAAAAATCCAATCCCAGGAGCTGCACGCGGCCCGAACTTGGCGCCAGCAAGCCGGTCAGCATCTTGATAGTTGTCGATTTGCCCGCGCCATTCGGTCCGAGAAAGCCGAAGAATTGTCCCGCCGCGACCTGCAAGTCGATGCCGTCCACCGCCAGCAGCGCGCCGAAGCGCCGCGTGAGCTTCTCCGTAACGATGGCAGCAGCGGTCATTGCGATTCCCTTTTTCGCGTTGCGGGCATGAAACAAAACTTTAGCACGACTGCTCCGGCCTGCCGGAGGCGAGCCACTCGTTAAATGCTGGGAACTTGCGTTGCCTAGGATCTCAGTCTAAGACTTCGGTGGCACCGGCAACGGAGTGGCGCCGGCGAGATGCGCTTCACGCGAAGGCAATGCCGCGAGGACCGCCGGGAGCTCCACGCGAAAAACGGCACCGCCCATTTGACCGTTGTAACACAGGATCTTGCCGCCGTGTTCCTGCAGGATGCCGAAGCAAATGCTCAGGCCCAGACCGGTGCCTTTGCCCACCGGTTTGGTGGTATAGAAAGGATCGAATACGCGGTGAGGTTCCTTGATTCCAGGACCGGTGTCGGAGAAAAGTACGATCACGTTGCCGCGATCGCGAATGGTTTTAATGGTGAGCACCCCGCCATCGTGCGACTCCATGGCATCAACCGCGTTGTTGATGATGTTGAAGAATACCTGCATCAATTGGTTGCCGTCGCCGCGCACACCGGGTAGCACCGACTCCAGTTGCAACTCAACGCGTGTCTTGGCCGACCGCAAGTCCAAAGCGCGAAGCTGCATAGCGTTGGTGACTACGGTATTGATGTCCAGAAGCGTGCGTTCGGCGGGTACCTGCCGGGCGAAACTCAACAAATTGCCCACGAGCGTTTTCGTGCGCCGCGCTTGGTCGCGAATCTTGGCCGCAATCCCGCGCGATTTCTCCGTCAAGCTCGGATCATCGGCCAGGAGATCGGAATATCCGAGAATGGCGGCCAGCGGATTGTTGATTTCGTGAGCCGCACCGGCCGCTAGTTGCCCCAGAGAAACGAGTTTTTCCGTCTGGACCAGCTGCGCTTGCAGCCGTTGCAGGTTCTCCACAGATTGCTGAGACCGGGAAAGCAAGCGCACGCGATCGTTGTCCGCGAGATGAGTGCGCAGAAAAATGATCACCATAAGTGGGATAGAGGCGATCAACGTGGTCAATACGCGATAGTCGCGAACTTCGTGCGGGTCGTGGGAGATCCGCAAGGTGTAGACCGCAAAAAGCGGCAGCGAAAGCACGGCTACCATGGCCAATCGCGAAGCCCAGGTGCGCTCCCCGAACGACTTACCAGCGCCGCCTTCCTCCTCTTGATCGCCCGGCCCATCGAGCGCCGCCCGATTGCGGTAGGCAACCAGCCCCGCAAAGGCAAACCACAAGAACGAAGAAATGAGCGGAAGATCGTAGACACTTCCGGTGGAATATCGATGCAGGGTGATGGCCACGTTGATCGTCAGCGACGACAGCATGTAAAGCGTGGCGGCGCCAAAGAGATTCGCGTATACGAGCCGCCACGCGCCTTTGGACCGGAGCCACAACGCTGCCAGTCCTCCGACGATCACCATGTTCTGAATATGGGTTACTAAATCGTAGTTGAAGTTGTATTGCCCTTCCGACGGCAACGCGTACATCCACGGGAAAACGACGAAGACATAGAGGAATGTCCACCAGGTGAAGAGCGATACAAAGTCGAGATAACCAAGGCGAAGCTGAAGATCGCCGTGCCTTCTGTGAGGTTGCAAGGCCAAAGCCGCCAATATCGGGATGCCTCGGAGAAAGAAGACGATGTCCCCGCCGTATATGACCGGCACCGGCTGATGCGCGTAGACCTCGTAGTAAGTCCAGTCAAACTGGCCCACCATCCACAGCGTGCAGCTCAGCGCCAGCAGCATCCAGAAGATATTGCGCCGCCAGTGGGGAGTTCCTGCATTCAGCAACAGAAAAGCGTTAGCCACCAGCGGTATGACGCACTGCACCAGGTTCGCGAACGTGGATAGAGATCGACTCCCTGGCGGAAATACGAAGGACATACCTGCGTACGTGGCCAGGGTGAGCAGCCACACGGACAGAAATATATAGATTGAGCGAGAAGATGACATACCTTGCTGCAAGCTAGTTTAGGCGGGAACCGGTACGAATAGGCTCGCGTGTTCCGCTTCGTATGGCTTAAGGATAAACGATGACAGCTCGGCGGCACCAAAACGTGCCTTCTGTCGAACAACCTTCCGGGTTAAATGGCCGAGGAGGAGGGGTTCGACCCGTAGGGTATGCGTTGGCTTGCTACCCGCGAAATGTTGAAACCGAAGGATTTACGATCCCCCGCATCAACCCTGCTTTCCTACGATCCCAATTCTCTTGATTTCTGTAGCACGGCGGAGCACGAGCGGAGTCGCGCCCTTCGGCAATTTCTGTGGTAACTGACTAGCGGGAATGAGTCTTTCGGACCGACAGGTGAGCGTCGTGCCAATCTCTCAAGTTAGAAGCTCTCCGGCCACTGCTGTGCGCCGTGGTAAATTCCTTGAGGTTGGTTCGAAATCAAGAGATCGTCGGGCATGTGAGTGGCCACAGCCTAGCCGAAGCATATGCAGTCCTAACCCGCGCCCCATTTACGCCGCCAATCTATCCGGCTGAGGCATGGAAACTGCTTTCTGAGAACGTACTCCCTTTTTTTCAGATTGTGACGCTCGCGCCGACGATGTATCGCGAGACGATTCAAGAATGTTCGGAGAGCGGATGGATCGGCGGTAGGGTCTACGACGCTTTGCATCTACGCTGTGCGAAAAAAGCAGGTTGCGATCGAATCTACACTTTCAACGTCCGGCATTTTCGACAGTTGGCTCCAGACTGGGCGGAACGGATCGCTGCCCCTTAGCTCAACTCGGTCGGCTTCTGGAACTACTTCTTTTGCTAAGAATATGTCAAACATGGTCCTACTTGCGCGAAGCGCAGCGGTGGCGGAGCCGTGACAGCGCCCGTCAGGTTTAACGCCGGGTGGGCGGCGTTCCGCGACATTAGTATTTCGATGACCCAACTTTCCTTCTCTCGGTCGCCGCACGGAGGAATATGGTCTGTCCGACCGCCAGTCGACCGGTGCGAGTGACTGCGCCGTAGATTCCCGCGTTGTTATGGTTCGCACGAACGACTGCTTTCAGCACTTCTGGAGCAGGACTTGCTGAGTCGGGATCAAGGTTCACCATCGAGCAGCGAACGTCGCGCATCGTGACGGTGATGGCGGGGGCGTCGTCCCCTTCGCCGAATGACAGCACACCGCCCAACCACTCGTCCTCCTGGAAGGGAATCGATCGCAGTGAACGAACTACAATATTCGGGCGAAATCGTCGCACGTCCGGGCTCCGCCCTGCGAGTCGTCCGATCTCGCGCACCGTATCGAAGGCGATCACGGAGATGTTCGCCTCATCGAAGATGCCATGCTTCAGTTGCATCATCTGCACGGGAGCCCCGTACAGACGTCCGACCTCCGTGGCCAAGTCCTCCCCGAAGACAGGCAGCTCTTCGCCATCCGGCGTACGAATATGCGTAGGAAGGCCTCCCTGCGCACCGTCTTCACGGCGCTGCGGAGCAAACAGGAGCAGGTCGGGAAGCTTGCTTGCTGTTAGCCATGGGAACGCGCTGCGGTCATCAACCCGCCGGAATGCCAGGCGTCTGTCACCATCGAGGCCGTGCCAGCCTAGCTTGGCGGCCTCGAGTCGTTCGCCGCCCATGGACTTCACGGGATACCGGAAGATCGCCTCCACATGTCCGATTTCTATGAGCATGCTCGATCCAAGTCCGCCCAACAGATAGGGTTGTTTCCGTCGGCGCTCGCCAGCGGCAGTTTTCGAGCTAGCTCGATCTCTGCAAGACACCAATAGGATCGCGGATTCTCAAGCTAAGAATCAGGCTGCCTGCCACCACATAGACCAATGCGATGAACGCGAAACTGGCCGTAAGCGAATGTGTTCGATCATTCAGAAAACCGATCGCGTAGTTTCCGGTGAATCCGCCAAGCTGCCCGATTGAATTGATCAGTCCGAAGCTGGCGGCCGCTGCTGCCTCACTTAGCATCGTCGTTGGTATCGCCCAGAAAGTTGGAAAATAGGCAAACAAGAACCCGCTCCCCAGCAGCAGAAATGCAATCGTTAAGGTCACGTCGTGTCTCGAAACCGTCGAGAGGAAGAACATGGAGCCTGCGGCCAACAGAGGGACTCCTGTGTGCCAATGTCGTTCGTTCGTCTTGTCGGAGTGCCAGCCGTTGATGAGCATCCCCAGAACCCCCATCAACGCTGGAATCATCAGCAGAGATGTCACGGTTTGGTTGGAAAACCCCGAAACGCGTTTCACAAAAGTCGGTATCCAGTAGACGTTTCCGAGATATCCCGTCATGGCCAGCAAGTAGGCAAGAAGCAAGATTAAGATTCTTCTCTCTCCAAAAACTTCTATGATTGCATAGTTGCGCTTCTTTTTTTTCGCTTCTAGCTCCGCTTGCAATTCGTTGACGAGCCAGTTGCGCTCTGACTCAGGAAGCCACTGTGCTTGCGCGGGCCAGTCTGTCAAGTAGAAGATGGTGATGATTCCCATGACGATGGCCGGAATCCCTTCCAGAATAAACAGCCATCGCCAACCCGCCAGCGACCGCCAATGTACTCCCAGCAGCCACCCCGCCAGGGGCGAGCCGATCAACAAGCCGGCGGGAACGGCCGCATATAAACAGGCGATGGCCCGGCCACGTTCGGGCAAGCGGAACCAATGAGTCAAATAGACGATCATGGCAGGGAAAAAACTGGATTCGGCAGCGCCTAGTAGAAAGCGGGCCACATAAAACTGTCCGGCCGTATGAACAAGACCAGTCAGCGCTGTAACGATTCCCCAGGAAATCATGATGCGCGCAATCCACTTTCTGGCGCTCCAGCGTTCTGCGATGACAGCTCCCGGTATTTCGAACAAGACGTAGGTTAGGTAGAACATGCCAACCCCTAAACCGTAGACGCGGTCGCTGAAGCCCAAATCTGCGCTCATCCTGAGGTTGGCAAAAGAAACATTGACGCGGTCGATGTAGTTGACGACGTACATGAGAAACACAAAAGGAAGCAGACGATAGGCGATTCGCCGCCTCGCTCGCTTGCCGATATCACTCAACTCGGCCACTGCTAGAGCTGCACTTCGGTGTGCGTCCATGCGTGTCCTTCCGGCCTCTCCGGCCGAGTCTTGATACTCAGCGCAACTTCTTCGAAACGTACACGAAGCGGGAAAGGCGGCCTTCTCTGGCGACACGAGCAGCAACGGCAAGGAACTCCTGCTGGCTGTCATATGCCTGATCGCCTTCGATTTCACGAAGGGCCGCGCTTCTCGATTCGCGGGCACTGTGTCTCGCCCCGGCGACTTTGGCCATGTTCGCAGTTACGTCTTCACATACCAGCAGTTGCAATCCGCTCTGGGCGATAACGCATTCGTCGTAACCATGCGGAACGAAGAGAGAAACACCAGCCGAACTCCGTACCGCAACCTCTGCATTCGTCAGCGGTCCGGTCAGGGTGATGGGATCGGTGAACAACAGTCGTCCGCCCAGCTTCAGCAACCGGACCCACTCCGCAATGACGCGTGGCCGGTCGGAGAAGTGGTTGATTGCATCAATACAGGTGATGGCGTCAAAGCTGGAGTCGGAAAATGGCAATGGCGCGGTTGCATCCATGGATCGAAATTCGGCGCGCTCGGCCAAGCCGCGCTGGGTTGCAAGTGAACTCGCGGTTGTAACCGCCTGTTCATGAACGTCAATGCCGACGACAGAACAGCCGGTGGAAGTGGCGATCCGCAGCGCTGGGCCTCCTGCTCCACAAGCAACATCGAGCAACGTGTTCACCGGCGAGAGGTCGAGCCAGCTCAGAAACCTGTCGTGCTCATCTGCCGTGAGCCAACTGTTCTGCCCAATATCCTCCCCAAAAGCCTCGCGGCGAATCTCCGAGTAGAGCTTTGTATCGAACTTTCTGTAGTTAGTGTCGTAGCAAATGCCGGCCTCATCGGCTTTCGATTTAGCTGTTGGGTCCACTGAACCCTCCGTTGAATTTGCCCGGCACAGCTCTGTGTGGTCTCAGAGCAATCGGTTAACCGGTTTCCCTTGATCGAGGTCCGCGCCGCCCAGGGTTGCTTGATATTTAGGACCCGAGGCATTTATGATACAAGTTCAAAAACGTTGACAGTTTATAAGGAATACTCAATGATTGATTTCACCTCGCGTCAGCTCCGAGCCTTTTTGCTCGTGGCACAACATCGCAGTTTCTCGCGCGCGGCCGGGGCACTGTTCATCACGCCATCAGGCCTGAGCCTTTTGATCCGAGAGTTGGAGACTCAGCTGGGAGTCAGGCTGTTCGAGCGCACCACGCGTCATGTTGCGCTGACAGCTTGCGGAACCGAGTTACTCACCGTCGCCCAACGCAACCTGCAGGAATTGGATGGCGTCATGTCACGCCTCGGGCAATCGGCAAGTGAAACCGGTGTTTCGTTATCAGTCGGGACGCCCCCCTTGCTCATGGCGAGTGTCCTGGCGCCGGCCATCCAGGAATTCCGATCGCACCGGCCCGAGCTCCGGTTTCAATTGTTCGATAGTGACACTACGAGCGTCATGCAGAAGGTTCAGTCGGGCGCACTCGATATGGGCCTGGGCATTTTTTTCAAGCACTTACCCGGCGTCCGCCGAGTACCCCTGTTTCGCTTCTCGTTGATGGTTATACGCGCAGACAACGGTAACCAATCTCGTGGTGCTACGACCTCTTGGTCTGCACTCGAAGGTGAAAAGCTAATTTCCCTGCCGTCATCCATCCCACTGCAGCAGCTGGTGGACAGACACCTCGCTAAAGCTGGCGTCACGTATCAACCCAATCTTACGTTGAATTATCTCAATACACAGATCGCCATGGTCGAGGCTGGGCAGGGTGTCGCGATCATTCCTTCGTATGGACTGCCCGCTTGCCGAAGTCGAAAACTTGCTATGAGCCGGCTAATCAACCCTGTGGTGCCCCTCGACTTTTCGCAGATCCGACTTGGTGGCAAGAAACTTCCACCAGTTACCGAAGATTTCACTTCTTTCCTGCAGAGCTACATCGCCAGTTGGGCGGGGGGTTCGGGGATCCTCTAGCGAACTAAGTCGCGGAATTCCCCGCGCATGTAGATCGTGGGCCTGGAAATATTTGATCCGATTTTCGGAAAGGTAATGAATACTTTCCAAATTCATGTGCAACAGCAGAATTGAAGCCCCGGAACCGGTTTGGGAACTGCGCGCCCGTTCTTACCGGGTCAGGGGCTATCTGGAACTTACTCTTCCAATTCGGTGCGCTCGCGAGCACGCGACAGCGTCGAAAAATGACTCGCTGCCTAACGGTTATGCGGACCACTGGGCAGGCAATTCCTGCATTGGGATAAATCGGGACAAAGACTTTGGCCGCCGGAAAGATGGGAAGTGATAGTTAACTACAGCGCTGCTTTGGCGGCGGAGGAGGAGGGATTCGACTTTGCGCAGTATAAGGGCGGTACGCGTTGGATCGCTACACTCGAACGTTGGAAACATGGGATTTGCAAATTTCCTGCGTCAAACGGGCCTTGGATCGATGCCTAATTAGGGCATTCTTTGTAGCAAATGTAGCACGTGAGGTACATTTGCTTGATGCTGCGAAAGGATTGATTGACCGCTTAAACTGAACTGGGTTCGGCGGGCGTTAGGGAAGTTCGAAACCCGGAAGCCGCAGTACCGTCCGGTCGAATGTCAGCGTGCAGGAACAGCCCATTCTCGCGCCCAGGGCTGCGATCACGGCGTCGGCGAACGAACCTCGTCCATCCTTCAGGGCAATCATGGCGGTGAAAACCTCCTGCTCGTTCTCCACCACAAGCACATCGGTTTGCAACATGCGTTCGACGGCGCCGACGATTTCATGGGGTGTTAGCCCATAGGCACGCTCAAGGACCCACACGATCTCGACCATCGCCACAATGCTGGCGAAGCCGGGCTTTTCCTCAGTTAGCCGCCGCTCGACCACCTCCCTTGCCTTCGCCGACTGTATTGGGTCGTCTTGGGTGAGGTAGCGAACGGAGTCGCACCCTTCGGCAATTTCTGTGTCAACTGACAAGCGGGAATGAGTCTTTGGCACCGACAGGTGAGCGTCGTGCTATCTCTCAAGTTAGAAGCTCTCCGGCCACTGCTGTGCGCCGTGGTAGATTGCGAGGATTATGACGTCAGCTCTATGGATGGCATAAGCGGCGATGAAGGGCGTATTGGAAATGACCAACTCACGGGTGCCAAGAACACGGCCAGCTTTACCCGACATGGGGAAGGCGGTAAGCTGTTGAACCGCAGCGACAATCTGCATTGTAATCCGGGTGGCAACTGCCTTGTTATTGGAGAGCGTGATGTAATCATGAGCCTGATCCAATTGTTGGGTCGCCTGCTCGGTCCATTTGATCACTGGCGGGCGCGTCCCGTCCTCTTGAGCCGTTTTAGGACCTGCTCATGGCTCACGACCCGGCCTTTCCGCATCTCTTCTAGTCCCTTGCGAACCAACGCGTCCTGGTAGGCGTGCAGCTCGATGTAATTGGTGATCGCCTCGTTGATGAGATAGCTGCGTGGACGTTCTTGTGCGATGGCCAGTGAATCAAGCGCTTCAATCTTTTCAGCGACGGCACGGAAACTGATGGTTTTCTCGTTCCTGCTCATAATGCCAGAACGATAACACTTATTATTCTGTATTACAATTCGTCGCAGCCGCGATGCAGGCATTTTTACTGCAGTTTGAACAGTGGCGGAGGAGGAGGGATTCGAACCCCCGAGACCCTTTCGAGTCTAACGGTTTTCAAGACCGCCGGTTTCAACCGCTCACCCACTCCTCCGTTTCTAAGTATAACTTGCGGCGGCTTTTAGCGGGGCAATTGGTGACACTTTCGGCTTCGATTGCTGCATTTTGGTGCAGGGTGTCACCAAATTGTCACCAAAACCTTCGAGCTTTGCGACGGCGTTGCGTTTGGAGTCGAGATTTGTGTGGGTATAGCGCATCGTTACAGTCACCGTCGAATGTCCGAGCAACTGTTGCACTGTCACTATGTCCACGCCTCGCTCCAATAGCCGGGATGCAAAGGTATGCCGAAGCTTGTGCCACGTCACGCCTTTGAGGCCAGCTTTCCCACAAGCCAACGTAAAACCCGCCTTTAAATCAACGAAAGGTTTCCCGGTTTCGTGGTTGTAGAAAACGAAGTCGTTCTTTCTGCCTAGCGCCCAAAATTCCAGAACCCGGCGAGCTTCCGTGTTTAAAGGAACGTGCCGGATCTTATGAGTTTTATGGGCAAAGACGTTAAGAAGATTCTTTTCCAAGTCCACTTGTTGCCAGGTTAAGGCCAGGATTTCTCCGATCCGCAGGCCAGTATTCAAGGCAAAGATAGCGATATCCTGAATGTAAGGCGTTGCGTTACTGAGAAGTTTCCTTTCCTCGTCCCCGGTTAAGATACGGAAACCGAGATTCATTTCCTGGAAAAACTTTACTTTCCTTACCGGATTCGTGCCCAGGTAAAGATCCCAATCAACGGCAAGATTGAACATGCGCTTAAGGAGGGCAAGCTCCCGGTTAACGGTCGAGCCGGAAACTTCCTGTCTCCTTTGCAGCTTGAAGCCTTCGATGTCGGCAGGATAGATCTCCTTTACTTGCCGTTCGCTGCCAAGGAAGGCAACCAGTTGTTTAAGCATCTGTTCGTCTCTTAGCCAGGACCTCTTGTTTCCCTTCGCATATTCCATATACTTGGTGCCGAGTTCCCCGAAAGTGATCTTCACCGGGCGTCGAAACGTGCCCCGAATGATTTCTGACTTTCTGAGGGCGAGGAGATCCTCGGCATCGCGTTTATTGGAACAATGGGAAGATTCCTGGATTCGATTCCGCTGGGAATCGTAATAGTCGATCCAGTATTTCCTCTTTCTTTTGAACACTCCCAATCGCGGCCTCTTTCTACCCTTTGCCAGCCGCGCCGCGTATTGTACGCAAAAACGCGGTTTACTTGTCCAGTAAAAGCTTTATTTGCGGGCTTCGTACCTATGGGCCTGGACGAACCTCTCAAGATCAACCCTATCGAACCTTAGCGCGCGGCCAACTTTCACAAAGGCAATCCGGCGCTGCCACGCCCAGCCGTAAAGCGTGGAAACAGAAACGCTAAGAAACTTAGCTGCATCTCGCACGTTAACGAGCTGATTTGTTTCCTGCTTTTCCATGGTTACAATAGCTTTCCAGCCAGATTTTCCCTGCGAGATATCCAAGTGACCGTAACGGAAAGGTTTCTTGCTTTTACAAGGGCGCGGACCTTTTCGTTCAATTCCGCAAGCTGAGGAGCAAGAATCCGCCGTTCTCCCTTTAACTGAAAGCAAGTGTTTTCCGAGTCGGTTAGGATTTCGGCTGTAGCGCCCTCTGGCAGGGACTCCAAAGCAGCTATGATGGCCCGATATTCGGCTTGATTGTTGGTTAAGCCATTTTCGCGGACTATCTTTCTTTCGCCGGTATCTTGGCGAAGCCACGCAAAACCTGATCCCTTACCATCCGGTCGGCATCCCGAGCCATCGGTATATATCCGTACCAGTTCACCTACTGCGTCTCCTTGTTTTTTCATTTCTTTCTCCTTGGATCATTCAAGTGATAGAACTGCCAGTCGAGGTCTGCGGATGGAACAATCTCTTTTCTGCCAACCTGGCTAAGTGATTTCCGGAATTCTGAGAAATTAACGTTCCGCAGAGTCCCGCCGAAGTGGAGATCACCTCCCCGCTTGGTCACGTACTTTGCAACATAGCTACAGGGATCGCCCGTTTTACCCATGGATAGGCTCGATTCTGTTTCGACCGAAGCGTCTAAAAGCCCGCTTCCACCACTTCTTGCGTCGGAGATGTCGAACACCCCGAATAAGGAGGTGTACGTGCCAGCGGCCTCCCGATCTTCCGAACTCTTCGGCGATTACCCAGCCGACCGTCGTCGTTGCAACCTTCCGAATGTCTTCGTAATGATGAAACGTGACCGGATCCCCGAGAAGAGCACAACAGAGGCACTTACCGCGAAGACATCTCGCGAAATCCCTCCTTTCGCTTCCAGACAAGCCGTTCGCTAGGTAATTGAAGATCTCCTGGCGTTCGCGGCCAGCAGCTTCCCAGCCGAGCTCTATCAGCCAATGCTCAATTTCGCGCAATGCAGCATCTCGCACGGGCGGACCGGCCTCTCGCCGATTCCTTGAGTCTGGCTCCCAGCTTCCCAAACGGGGGTCAGGTGGGCATTTTGTTGGTTTGGTCTTGGTGCTTTCGTAGCTATGTCTCAACTTCAAACCCTTAGGAGCGCGCTCATTAAATGCGTGAGGCTCGCATACCGCATCTTGGTGCCGATCGCGAAACGTGACTGTCACAAACCAATCCCCGATGCCAAATAACGTGCGCAGGAAATCCGCGTAGTCCTGAACGATTTGGCGTTGCAGCCGGACGTTGGCTGCCAACCTTTCTACCGCACGCTTTCGATCCTTAATCACGTTCCCCGCTTTTAGGCACACTTTGGGGTCCTAGGATGGGATGGCGTGTGCCTGCTACGCTCCCCGCCGCGCGTGTAATTCAACTGGACCACGCGCTTGTCTCAATCCTGCCCAACCTGCTTCACTCATCCTTTGGGCTAAGTGAAATCGGCCCGTCTTAGTCTTCGACCTGACTTAAAAGACTTGCTCTGACTTGACGCCAAGAGACCTGGCTTTCCTCTTTTAATCCGGTCCCCGCATTCGGGCTCCTCGGGCCGAACGTGCGGTACACCGTCGCGGGATGTGAGAGGTGAGCACAGAGCCCGCACTTGAGCCCGCATCCGGCCCGAAGAGATCATTGGTCTTCCCACTCATCGTCTTTCTTGTAGGCGCGCAGAATCGATTTCGTAATCTCCTCTTCGATTTCACCGCTCGCTTGCACGACGGGGAAGTACTTGTTGCGGCCACGATTTTGAGGAAAACCGACAAAGGCCTTCTGTCCTGGCTGCTTGATAATGGCAAACCCTATGAGGTGAATCTCTCCGTTCGGCAGCAGGATTCTCAAATCAGCATGCGCCTTTGTGACGCCTGGCGTGTTCGTGGGTCGAATCTTTACTTCGAGTTTTGGCAGACTCATTTTTCTCCTCAGTCTCTTCAGTTCTCTTGATCCACTATTGCAACCTAAAGGGAGAGCAGGAAGGCTACAAGGACGCCAAAATACATTTCGCGTCCCTCTCTTTCTGCCCTGAACTCCAAGGCAACCTGTAACCTCGGTTTTCACACGCCTTCGCAGAGTTCGTGTAGGCTTCCTAGAAATGGGAAAGGATTACTCAAAGTCCAGCCGCAAGAACCACGAGGGGCCTGCTCAAAAGCGCTGGATGTCAATCCAGGCGAAATGCCATCCCGCCAGTTTTGAGCTGGCTCAACTCTTGAAAGATTCCATCCGCGCTATGCAGGCTCTCGGACCAAATCCGCCAGGACAAATCAGTGCGAGGATCGAGAGAAAGGTTCATGGGCGGCTTCAAGAAATTCACCGAAAATATTCTGGCTCCGCCTCACCAGCACCCGACACCTTTCCCGCTCAGGTGCTCTTTAGCAAGATGGCACTGAAGTCAGAATCGGACGATCAGGGCGTGAAAGAGTGGATTCATTGGAAGCGTCATAAGCGACCCATGAAACAGGACGTGCGGGGAATGCAAACTCGGGATTGGGAAGCCTCTCGCCGAGTGCTGCGAACCGTAGGTGACTCAGAGCAACTGCGCTGCGGGAAAGGTCCGATTCGACCATTCAAGGGCGATATAGAACACTCGACGGTCTTCGAGACGCTCTGGGGATTGGGCCTCGAACGCCTCACGACCGAGGAGCTAACAGATTTTTTTGATAAATACTGCCCCTGTGGCACTGAAATACATGACCCTGAATCTCTAAAGAAGCAGCGCGCAAGGTTCAGAAAGGCCCTTCAAAAAGCCCTTGCGCTCAATAACGACAAAAAGAGTTAGGTTCACATGCCTCTCGTGTGATTCTTGGTACGTCATGTAAAATATTGCCAGTCGATTTCGAAAGCGGGAAAGACAACCTCGGTTCTCATTTCAATCCCAGACTGATTATTACAGATGGGATAGGAACCATGGTGTTTAAGAAAAGCACGCAAGAACGCCCCTTCCAGCTCAGCGATAGTCGGGATTTCCAGGACATTCAGAAAATCGAATGTGAAATAACTGAACTTTGCCTTTCGAGTGCGAATGTAATTTGTTAGACCGGGGTTCCCAGATTGCCCTGATTCGTGGTCTCGGATGCGATTTCCGATGCTATTTTGCTTCGATTCACTCATGCCGATATATATCAGACGCGAGGATCGAAATGGATAAGGGATAGGTAGATCGAGAGTATGTATAAAATATAGTCCCGCCAAGCCTCGACTTGAGCGAATAGATACCTCATCGAATAAGTGTTCCTCTATAAAGCGAATCGTGGGACTATTCGTCATTCGGCTCCCGACTCTTCAAAGGAGTATCTCGCATGTCCCATGAAGTACCAAGTTCTGGCGCAATCCACATTCGATCAGGGAAGGAAATCGTGGCGGATTTCGTTTCTGCCCTTAAGAACGATCCCAAATTGGATAAGTCTACTGTTGAAGTGATTGAGATCCTTTTCCAAGATAAGCGGCTAAGCCCGACGAACCTCCTGAAGTTGCTTGAGGAGGCCAGGGGAACAACAAGCATATGACTCGCCTGAGAGCCATCCAGATCGCAGGTTTCCGGGGCGTGCTAAAAGGCCTTACGGTGAACCTTGCTGGGCAAAGCCTTGCGATCTATGGTGAGAACGCGAGTGGGAAAAGCTCAATTGCAGATGCCATTGAATGGTTTTATACAGATCGTGTTGCGCATCTGTGGAAGGAAAACTGCAAAGAGGCAGCCCTTCGGAACACGCTCCTACCTGACACTGCAAGCTCAAGTGTCTCTCTGGTTTTTACCGATAAACGCCTAGATTGCACGAAGAGCCTTTCAAGCTCATTCGAAACTAAGTACTCGAATCACGGTGAGGAGTTCCAAGGTCATCTTCGGAAGATACGGGAGGGACAGGAAAGAATAATCCTCCGGAACGTTGATCTTTGGAATTTCGTTTTAAGCACAAAGACGCAAAAGAGACAGGAACTGGCAGAACTAATTGGCTACGAAAGCCTGGATTCATTTAGACAGGTAATCAGGCGGACTCAAAAGTACCTGGAAGATACGCCCGATTACGTGGCGGCAAAACGAAACATCCCTGAATATCACCGAGATATCTTCAAACTCTCCGGCAGTGTGCTGGCCAACGCGGAAGACCTTTACAAAAGCGCGAGCCGAATGGCCCAAGAAGTCGGGGTGTCAGCGCCGATTTTAGACGATAAAGGGTATGGCTCAGTTATCGACGAAATCCGAAAACGCATTGAAGGCAAGGAGAAAGCTGCGCTTAAACTGACGCTCTCGCAATGTAAGGAGTCATGTGATCAGCTCAAGACCAGAGCCGTCGAAGCGAAGAACGCCTTCCTCAGTTTTGACAAAACCTATCAAGAACTAATTAAGTCTGAGCAAGAGGTACGCCAAATAAAGCTTGAAACGCTACTTACTACGGGGGTGAGGGCACTTAACGAAGGTCTGACGGCTATCGACACATGCCCGCTGTGCCTGCAGCCGAAATCGTGGGCCTTACTTCGGAAAGAACTTGAAGCTCGCATCCTGAAGCTCAAGGAGAGTAAGAAGAAAGCTGACGCGGCTGCGGCAGAAAAAGGTCTAGCGCTCGCAAGTCTAACGGAAGCTGTGAGCGTAGCCAGAGAGCTGTACAAGAGCGCAACGAGAGCGGCCCTCGGCGATGGTTTGCTCGACGCGATAAAACAATACGGCATTATGCTGAATGGCCTCGATGCCAACATCAAAGCCAGGTTCGATAAATTACAGGCGATCTCCTCGAATATCGAGTCTGAGACAGCATTGATCACCACAGTTGTTGAGGAACAGTCGGCCCAGATGAAGCTCCAGATTGAAGCACTGGAACTTTCGAAAGAAGAGCAAAGGTTATTCGACGTAGCGAGAAGCTTAGAGAATCTCAAACTTTCTTACTATAAGTTCCGAGGTGCAGATAAGACCGCGAAAACATTCGACCGTCAGATTCGCACTCTTGCCGACATTGGACAATCGTTTGCGAAGGTACATACGAGCGCGCTTCAGAATGTCCTCGATGTACTGTCTAAAGATATCGGTCGCTTTTACATCGTCATGCATCCTGGCGAGCAGGTTGACAGCATTAAGCTTACTATTTTGGAAGAAGGAATAGAATTCGAGTACGGTTTTCACGGTCAACGAGTATATCCGCCACTGAAATATCTCAGTGAATCTCATATGAATAGTTTGGGAATCGCGGCTTTCCTAGCCTCGGCCAAACTCTTCAACAAGACGACGAATTTCCTTGTGCTGGACGACATTGTTAGCAGCTTCGATTCTAATCACCGACTGAGATTGGTGCGATTGTTGCACGATGAGTTTGCCGATCGACAAATTCTTTTATTGACTCATGAACCTTTCTGGTTTCAGATCATCAAAAAGCACCTACTACCCAAAGGCTGGCTCGTTAGCGATCTGGAGATCGGACCGGGACCAACACTTCAAATCAGAGGCTCAACTAAATCTGTCAAAGAAGAGATTGTCCGCAAGAAGGCAGAGGGCTCTTTGTCAGCAAACGACCTGCGAACTTGCCTAGAGAGAATTCTGAAAGATGTGTCTGCGGCTCTCGAAGTCAGAGTAGCATTCCGTTACAACGATGAGAATGAAAGAAGAATGTCAGGGGAATTGATCAGCGAGTTGAGGTCAGAATTAAAGAAGAAAAGCGCAGCTACCTTACACGATCCCATTTTTTCGAGACTAGAGTCCTGTGCCCTTGTCACTACCACTGGTTCACACGATTCGGGACCAGTGCTAAGTTCGGGCGATATTGCAGCTGCGTTCGACGACATTCTGAAGGTGGATGACGTGTTCTTCTGTGCGGAGTGTGGAGGATACATTTCAGTGGAAAACTACGTCAATCATGAAAAGAAAGTGTTCTGCAATTGTGGCAAGAAATATATAACCTGGAAGCGATGAGACAGGCTTCGTATCTTTTGCCTTGGCGCTGTCGGATTCTCAGTGATTCTCGACCGCTGCAAAGAGGCTTGGGGTCCTGCTCACTTTGTGACCAGCATTGTCAGGGCCCAATCGGTGATCGTTTAGCAGTTCGCGAACCAGTTTGTCCAGCTTATCAAGCTCAGGCTGTATGACCCTCTTTGCCGTGCGACGGGCAAGAGTGGTGCTGCCCTCGATCCTTAATCTCCATTCCAACATCTTCTTTCGAGCCTCGCGCGCAATCTCGACTATTTGACTGTGCAAATTGTTCTGGGGATCGAAGATCGGGATGGGGCATACTTCAAACGGTCGTCGAGCGATGTCTCGCTCACCTTTTATGCCTTGCGTCTGCCAAGGCTTAATGGCGTCATTTACTACCGAAGTGTTGAGAACGCCCACTAAGTAAAGCGCATGATCTTCCGTATCCGCAGGGTAGCGATACATTATGAAATCTGTGACGAAGCCCTGAATTGCGAGCGCACCAATGTTCTTGCGCTCGGCAGCGCTGACATAAGCCGCAATCAGGTTTGTTCCTGACCGGTTGTACACGACCGTGAATTTCTCTCTGGGGTTCTGACGACTGAGCAAACCATCGTAGTTGAGCCTATCGTAGGCAGACTGAGTCTTATCTGTTCGTCGCCGATCCCAAATTTTCTCGGCAGTCCTAACCCAATCCGAAGCCAATGGTGCTCCCTCTGCAAGAATGTCGTCAGGCTTGAACATAATCAGATGTTTATCTTTCTCCTTCGACGGCAACACGACAAGGCGGAGCTTCCTGATCGCGAAAGGAAGAAGGTCTTCGGCCAACGCGGTTCCAAAGAGAAAATCCTTTTCAACCTTTCCCCTGATATCGAGCTTCTTCCATGGTTTCTTCGCCGTCACTTTGACTGATTTCGCTGTGCGCAAGAATGGACTTTTAGGGTTAATGGGCTGGTCAGGTGGGGGCTCAACGAACCATAGAGATCTAGGTACTATCGATGCGCCCTGCAACACGTGAGGAAAATAAGGGGATCGGGGTGGTCCGCCAACGAGAAAAGACGAGACCGTCTTCGAAGATTGCAATATTTCCCTAGCTTTGCCCAAAGGAATATTTCGTTGGCCTCGGGACAGATCTCCACTCCAATGCGTGAGGGGGATTTTTTCAACCAGGGCATTGTCATCTCGAATCAACACACATGTGGGGACCTTAAATAACCCTTCGACAGCGCCGAACTCATGAATTCCAGTGAAGCCCATTCTTTGAAATGCCAGGTGTTGTTTGGCCGGGAGGATCACGGACTTCGGCATTACAAAAGCCATGGTTCCTCCCACTCGCAGAAACTCATGCCCGGCATGGGCAAAGAACACCGTGGAAGTATCAATCTGCGTAAATAGGTTCCGTTCGGCCTTACCAAGAAGCTTGTAGCGGAAGGTTAACTCTTTTATTTTGAGCTTATAAGCCTTGTCCTTGATGTCCCGCAACGACAACCATGGTGGGTTAGCAACGATATACGCCACCTTTTGGCGACGTAAGTATGCGGGCCGGTACGCGTTCTTGAGAATGAAACCCCAGACAGTGTCACGCTTTTCCTCTACGGCACGAACCATCACCCCGAAGTTCTGGCGCCAAAGAAAAACCTCGTGTTCCGTGTATCCTTGAAGGAGCCTCGTAAACCCTTGTTCTGCTCGTCGCTTGGCCTCTTCAGACGCGGCACCACGCTTCGCAAACTCACTCATCTTGTCGACCAGAAGTATTTCTTGAGTTCAACAAGAGCGTCGCCCCGCTCCTTGGCGAAATCCCTCTTAACTTCGAAGATGACAAATCGATAAAAGGCGTCGATGCGGCCCCGGGCCGACGCCGCTTTTACTTTGTGTTCTAAATCAATCTCTGTTACCTCGATACCGAATGCTTTACGCAAGAAATCCATGAGGAGCGCTCTGCGTTGATCATGGTGTTTTTCATCATCGATCGCGGCTGAAGCCTGGATGCAATAGTCTTGGAGGTACTCAGGAAAACGATCTGGAAGAGAAGTAATTTGGTGGGTGAGGGTGTTCATTCGGCTGTAGAGACAATATAGGAGTCAGCATTCGCCGGTCAATCCTCACTGGAGTCCCTCACCCCGCTTCTCAACGAACCCAAAGTGAGGTAAGGTTTCCGTTTCGGTCCATATAGTGTAGGGTAACCTCGATGGTAGATATTGCAAAAAAACCAGAAATAACTAGAAAGCGTGTCGGGGAGCTTCAACGAGGAGTCATCAAGATACTTCTCGATTCGCCGAACGGTTTGCCCGCGAAAGAAGTGCTTCATCGGCTAGAGCAGGTTGTCCCACCGACGGAATTTGAGAAAAGCGATTATCCGAGACACCCTGGCATTCGGCGCTTCGAAAAGATGGCCCGATTCGCCACGATTCCTCCGGTGAAAGCGGGATGGCTCGTTAAGAACAAGGGCCGCTGGTACGTGACCGAGGAAGGCAAAAAAGCTTACAGCCAATTTACGGACCCGGAACAATTCGCCAGAGAGGCGAGACGCCTCTATCTACAATGGCGAGCAAGCCAGCCAGAAACGATTGCCGAACTTGAAGAAGGCGCCCCTGAGGGAACGAGCTCAATAGAGAAGGCTGCTGAAGCCAGCACGGTCGAAGAGGCAGAAGAGACGGCTTGGGCAGAGATCGAGCAATACGTCCAGGCCATAAATCCTTACGACTTGCAAAAGCTAGTTGCTGCATTGCTACGAGCGATGGGTTACCACGTCTCATGGATTGCTCCCCCTGGTCCAGACAAGGGAATTGATATCCTTGCCCACAACGATCCCCTAGGCACGAGCACTCCCCGGATCAAAGTGCAGGTCAAGCGTCGAGCAGACAAAATCCGAGTTGATGACCTCCGTTCATTTATGGCTATTCTCGGCGAACAAGATGTTGGAATTTTCGTTTCGACCGGAGGCTTTACAAGCGATGCCGAGTCAGAAGCGCGCACCAAAGAGACTCGGAAGCTAACCCTGGTTGACTTGGAGAAGCTAGTCGAGCTTTGGGTCGAACACTATGACAAGGTAAGCGAATCGGACAAGCTCCTGCTACCCCTTAAACGCGTCTATTACCTCGCTCCATCCGAGTGAGCGCCGAACGGAGGGTGAATGGTTCTGCCCGAGGAAATACCTCTGGAAATTGTGATTCGAGGTTCAGAGGCGCCAAACATCACAGTAGAGGAAGTCGCAAATTTTCTTCGCGATCTGGTTTTTCTTCACGATCGTTTATGGATGATCGCGTCAGGGGCTGAGGCAGAATCAACTCTCGCAAAGAGTTTCTTCTATACTCGGAATGGAAGGCCAGTCCCATCGAGCTATCAGCTCCAATTGCTTTCAATTCGCAAAGAATCGCCTTTCGAAGCTGGCATTCTAATCGGGTCTGCTCTTGCACTAGCACCTGCAGCGTGGATTTACTACCGCATTCTGCGAGGGGCGCTGCTGTTGCCGGGTGAAATCGAGAAACAAGATGTCGAGATCGATAAAGCAAAGAGCGAAACTGAGAAGCTGAAGCTGGATAAGATCAAAGTTGCTTATGAGGTCGAAGAAAAGAGAAGGAAATTGCAGAATGTAACGTCTCTGAGGGCCAGTGACTTTTACGAAAAGAAAAGCCACTTACGGGACCACAGGCCTAGCGTAATCGACGATTTACAAGACGATCTACGGGAGCTTTCACAGACAGACGTCGAATCCTTCGAGGAGAGGGCTCACCTTATCGAGAGAGATGTGAAACGCCTGACGGAACATGAGATTGTCGTCACGGAAATCAGCGTGCGTCGATACGTCAAAGTGAGGAATGACGACTTGAGTTAGGGGTAGAGAATTCATCACTTTGGCAAATCCTGCTGACAATGAGCTTCCCCGGAAGTGATTTCACAACAAATCGAACGGCGTCACTATACCAAGGAGTTCCTTTTTGTCGAGAGAGAGCACCAGTGTCGGCAGTCCTTCCGATGTTTGCAGCACTGCTTCGATCTTCTCCTGAGGGTGACAAGTGTTTACTGAATGCAATTCGATATCTTGAGATTTTACGGTTTCCCCCAACCTTTGTATTAGCCTGTCTTTCAAATCTTTCCCATTTCTCCGCAAGTACTGACCCAGCCGAAAATCAGAGATCAGTCGCCAGTCCGTATTGCCGTCATTCTCAATAGGGACTGGCAAATACGAAAACGAGTTTACTAGCATGGTTTGCCGGATGAAGCTGAGAGGCTGCCACATGAAGGCGCACACAGGGCTCCTGACCATGAAATCACTGACCTGCTGAAGCTCGCTCATAATTGCCTCCTCCAGCACTAGGGATAGCTCAATCGCATTTATTGTCAAATGGCGAGCCCGAGCGCCCTCATGAAGGGCCGCGTTCCTTGCTACGCGAATGATGTCGTACTTCACATCGAACTGTTGGTGGAACTCGGGAAGCTCCCGCGGTACTTCTTCGGCCATTGGACAGTGGGCGACTTGATCTTTGATTCTAGGGCCATAGCTCCATAAGCTTCCCCTCTCATTGGAGAGGTACGCGCCCAATCGCTCCAAAACGAAGACGATTTCTTGGAAAGCCTCGGCATCACGCAGGGCAGCGGCTCTCGCCGCTCTTAGTTGATCTCTAAAATGTAATGCAACTTCCTGGTCGAGAGTGTTCATCGCACGTCAGCATACCTTTCGCTTTGGTGAGCTGGGATCAGTACGTCTCTGTTCTTAGCCATTTGATGTGTCGTGCGACGCCATCCAAGTCCGGAAATAACGATCCTCTGTGAATTCCATATTTATACAACGTCCACTTAAGGACCTCGCGAACAGTGCTCTTTATGATCAGGCGATCGATTGCGGAAGATTTGAATGGTTCGTTGGGTTTCGGATGAATCGTAAATACACCGACTTGTGCGGTAATCCGCGTCGTCAAATGACTTGGAATGAATTTCCCGATGTGGTCTACATCAAAAGGCGACTTGTACTTGGTCGTTAGAATAAATTCTTGGCTGTGATAAGCATAAACAACGCTATCCCCATCATATTTTTTTTCAACCGCAAAATAAGCCGCAACAAGGGGATTTCTGGTCCAGTCTAGCAACCGAGTGGGCAAGCCGTGATGTCGCGCGATGGCAAGCCACTCCCAGTCGTTCCTGGGTCGAAAACTTAGGTGCGGCACAGCCCTCTCTTTGAACAGGCGCAGCATATGTTTTTCAGCCTTTTCAATCGTCGATGATTCGAACGCATCATACCTGCCTACATCCGGAATGAGCCGATGGGATACCTTCTTCACTCCTCGATAGATTATGGTCTTTTTGCCATAGCGTTGAACGGCATCGTGAAGATCGTTGAATGATTTGATGTATTTGTCGGCCATTTTTTCGTCCGAACCTATGGGTGATCGAGTCTTATTAGATGTGTGTTAATATCTCGCTGAAATTATACTTTCAACTCGCGCCTCCTGGAGGACTCGCGGGGTTTATCTCATATGGCGGACTCTGACTACCAACGATACCATTTCAGCGCCACATGCCAGACCTCTGATTCCGCCGTGCTGCACTGTTTACGAGCCCTGTGCCAGTGGGCGGAGCAAGATTCGAAACCCCAGATTGGGTGGGGAGGGACTACTGAAAACAGCTGGAGGAAATCTGGCGGAAAATTAGCCCTTCGGTTTACTAGCCCCGAGTATCGGCAGAATTTTATCGACAAATCAGGGCAGCTGCTAGGCGATCGCTGGAAACTACTCGAAACAAGTAACGATGATCCTGCAACCAGGCAACGCCCCCCTCATTGAGGTTTTCTAGATGAATTTATCCCCTTCCCCAGCGGCGGCGAATCTCGACGAACATGACATGATCAGTTGAGTGCGTGACACTCATGTGTGCGCGAGTTCGAAACTTGAAAGTGTCACCAAATTGTCACTAAAACTGGCGCAAAATGGCCAAAAACAAAGCAAATTCAGAAAACAGAAATTTTCGCTATCTCGTGGCTGGCAAAGGGATTTAGTTGAATTTTCTATCAGATAGCGAATCGGCGATTTTATTTTTCAAGACCGCCGGTTTCAACCGCTCGCGGGGCTTACGGAATACGCTGCCTAAGGGCAGTTGCATACTGGTTCCATTCTCAATTCGGCCGAGATTGAATTGCGAACTCCAGTCGCTTCATTGCCGCGACGGCATCCCCGTCGAACCCTTGATGTAGATCGCCCGCGTTGTCTGGAGCGCATCGTCTGCTACAGAAGCTGTCGGAGGTGCTCCGATGGCCGCGCCTAAATCCCTTCACACGTACCAAGACCACGTTCACTGCGAAAGCCCTGATTGTGATTGGGGGACTCCGCTGTCAGGTTTCAGCGAAGGCGAATGGGACCGATGCCGTCACGAATTCTGCGAGCATTGCATCGAGCGGCGTGAGCTGGATCCCAACGACAGCGAAGGACTCTGCTGGTTCGACCTGGAGGCGCTCGCCGCCGACGTTGCTGGCAAGTGCTTGGCTACTTATTCCTCACGCAGAGCCTTGATCGGCTCTACGCGGGCGGCGCGATAGGCGGGAATTAAGCTGGCCGCTAGCGCGACTATCAACAGCAACGCTGAGACTGCGACGAAGGTCAGGGGATCGCTGGCCTGAATACCGTACATTAGGGTTGTCAGAATGCGGCCTAGGGCCAGCGCGCCCGCGATACCGATGATCAACCCGATCAGGGTTGGTATCATTCCTTCCACTACAACCATGTGAGCTACATCGGTGATTTGAGCGCCCAGCGCCATGCGGATGCCGATTTCGCGGCTGCGGCGGCGGACGGCGTAGGCGAGGACGCTGTAGATGCCTACGGCGGCGAGGATGACGGCCAATCCGGCGAAGGCCGCGAACAGGAGCATGTTGAAGCGGCGCTGCGAGACGGAATTGGTGACGAGGTCTTCCATGGTGGCTACATCTACCAGGGGAATCTCGCGGTCCACTTCATGGATGGCGTTAGTCACGGCGGAAACCAGGCTCTCAGGACGGGAAGTGGTACGCACGGCCAGGGACATGATGAACGGTTGCCATTCGCCGGTTAGCGGCATGCCGACTTGAGCGAGTGGGTAATAGAGCGTGGCGTCCGGCGACTTGGCGTCGAGCCCCTCTTGCTTGACGTCGCCCACGATTCCAACGATTTCACGGGGTTTCTCGGGAGCGAAAGTCATCGTGAGATGTTTACCAACGGGATCTTCGTTAGGCCAAAAACGATGGGCCATGGTTTCGCTGATAAGAACCGCGTAGGGGCGCTCTTGGGTATCCGAGGCGTTGAGCTCGCGTCCGCGCCGCAGCGGAACATGCATGGCTTGCAGATATTCTGGAGAAATTACGCGGACATCTACTTCGGGCTGTTCCGCCATGGGGACGACAGGCCGGCCCTCGATGGCGATAGGCTGATGCGAGCCGGAGTTGTCGAGAGGCAAGTCGTCGATCAAGCCTGCCGCCGTGACATCGGGTAGCGCGCGCACACGAGCGAGCGCGGAAGCGAAGAACTGCGTTTCCTGTAGCGGGGAAGCGAACTTGCTTCGCGGTACCGCAACGGTCATGGTAATGACGTTGTTGGGGTCGAAGCCAGGATCGACGCTGCGCAGCAGCCAAAGACTGCGAATCATCAGCCCCGCGCCTACCAGAAGCATCAACGAGAGCGCGACTTCGCAGACGACGAGAAGGTTACGAACGCGGCCGCCGCCGGATTCCGAACCGCTTCTTCCACCCTGCTTTAGAGCCTCATTCAAATCAGACTTGGTTAGGCGGAACGCCGGAGCGAGTCCGGCGGCGATTCCCGTTACGAACGAAACCAGGAGAGTAAATCCCAGCACCCAGCCGTCGAGATTGATTTCCAGCGAACGCGGCAGACTGTCGGCCAGGAAGTTGGTGATCAGCGCCGTCCCTGCTTTGGCGATGAAAAGGCCCATGAGGCCGCCGACAAGCGAGAGTAGAACGGTTTCTGCGAGAACCTGCTGGAGGATACGACTGCGGCCGGCGCCCAAGGCGGACCGGATCGCAATTTCTTTACGGCGCGCGAAGGTTTTGGCGAGTGTGAGATTGGCGACGTTAGCGCAGGCGATCAACAGCACGAATGCGACGGCGCCGAGCAAGATGAGCAGGGCAGGCCGAACGTCTCCGACCATTTGTTCGCGCAGAGGAATGATCACAGCGCCCCAACCCTTATCGTCGGCGGGATATTGCTGTTCGAGGCGACTGGAGATCGTGGTCATCTCGGCCTGCGCTTGCTGGACGGATACGTCTGGTTTCAAGCGAGCGACGACCATGTAGTGGTGCTCACCGCGTACGGCGCGCTCCGCGCTGGTCCAAGCCATTGGCTTCCAGACTTGCGCCCAGTCGGGGATGTGAAAGTTCGGACCCATGACGCCGACGACGGTGTACGACTGATTGTCGAACGTGACGTTGCGGCCGACGATGTTCGGGTCGCCGCCGAAATGAGTCTTCCACATGGCGTTGCTTAGAATTGCGACGTGGCCGTGGCCGAGCTCGTCTTCTTCAGGAAGAAAGGTGCGCCCGAGGATCGGCTGTACGCGCAAGACGGAGAAAAAGTCCTTGGAGACGGCGGCGCCTTGAAGGGCTTCCGGATGATCGCCGTTGGAGAACGTGAACCCGGCGAAGGAGTAGATCGCCATGTGCTCGAAGGCGTGATTCTGGTTTTGCCAATCGAGGTAGTTGGCGGCGGAGACCGGGAACCGGGTCATTCCAGGGAAACTTTTCGGCGGCGGGATGTGCCAGATCTGGACGAGGCGATCGGAGTCCTTGAAGGGCAGCGGACGGAGTAGAACGGCGTTGACGACGCTAAAGATAGCGGTGTTCGCGCCGATGCCTAGGGCAAGGATGAGGATCGCGGCGAGGGCGAAGCCGGGACTTTTGAGTAGAACCCGGACGGCGTATTTGGCATCTTGAATGGGGCTTGTCACGGTGAGCCTCCTGTTGGTAAGACGAGGGTTGGCCGGGATACGTTTTAGGAAATCTTTGGCGAGGGAGAGTCGCAAGGGCCATTAGGCACCAAGAGCAGTTGTTTTTGATGGACTCGGCCAAGCGAGGCTAGTCTTGATCGAACTGAGACCTGAAAGCTGTGATGAACTCCGAAACCGCTTGCGCGAGATGTCCGACCTTGAGCTACGCCGTTTTGGGCAGCGAGCTGGGAAACTATCGGACCCTAAGATGAACTTCGGCGCGACGGAACCGCACGTCGTGGAACTTGAAGAGGCGAGGGCGGAGTGGCGCGCGCATTACCCGCTTGCCCAATCTAAAAAAAAGTAAAGCTCGGCGTTACAGGATCTCCTGTCGCCCGGAGAACCCGGAAGCCGGAGACGGCCGATATCGAGCGCTGCGACATTCTGGACGTGAAAGCTAAAATCGGGTGGCCCCAACTACCGCCTACGATCCGGTCCGCTGAGTATTTGACGATTCGATGTATCCAACGTAGGTAGAGACTAGGGTCAGCCCAGAAAACACCTTGCCGCACGTTTGACAGACCGTCACGTACCCAAGCCCACGCTCATCCCACCGGGCGGTTTCACGCGGCTGCATCTCGGCACAAAACGGGCACTCTATCTCCAGTTGTTGAAGGTCGTCCATATCAGCCTCCATAACTGATAGATGATTGCTGCGGGCAAAAGTACTGCGCGTCAGCGTGCGTGCCTGAGATCAACGATGGTCAGTTAAGCGTCAGAGAGCCGAGCCTCTACGCAGGATTCCGTCACTCGCTACAGCGACCACCCGATGGTGGTTCCATTCTTGAGTGGTATCGTCCGCAAAGTCGCCGAATATCACCTGATTTACGGAGTCAGTGTGAGGCTTATTCTCTCGCTGAGATCGCACGAATGCCCGGACTGCGGCAGCTACCTCGTACGACGTTCGCATATGAGGGGCTTTGTCGAGCGGGCGATCTGCCGATTGTTCTTCGTCCAACCCTACAGATGTGACGATTGCGAATTGCGATTCTTCCTGTTTCGCACCCATTCTGAGCGGAAACTCGCGCTCTAGCGAAGTGGCTCGGGGACTCCAATGAGATATCCATGGGAGGAACAATATCTAGTGGCGCTTGAGGAGACTGATCCAACGAGATTGCCTCGGCTTATTGCGTTCGCTGAAACGGTTATCTACGGCAGGCTCCGTAGACTGGACGAGGAGCGGCAAGCTTTGTGCGAAGCCGCAAGTCAATTGCGTCGCGGGGACCAGACTCTGATCGGAGAATTGGATGCAAACCTCACAGATGTTCACGAAATTAAAGTACCTTCCCCTGCGATAGCCTCCAAATAAGGCGGCACCGAACTGGCAGATGCTCATACATCCCGGACTGTTCGCTGAGCCTCCTCAACGTTCCTTGACCACGCTCAGCGCTTCCTTGTCATCGCGCAACCCAACAAACTTTGAATGCCGCAGCCGATCTGCCTCGGTCTATTCGAGAAATTCAATCTGAGCGACCGCTTCTGGGCGTAGCCAAATGGCCTTCTTCATCTTCTCCGCATTGAGTTCTTCGCCAAAGCGCGGCCGTCTGGTCTCAGGCAGATCGCTCGGCTGGCAATTCTCCCGGAACTGCACGCCGTCCGGCGCCAGGCAGCCACGCTGGATTCCAGGCGACTTCCCATGCAAATCCATCGGGGATACGTCGTTGCAATTTACGAGTATGAACACCCTTGCCTATGCTGATAAAAGCCAGCGCTGCATCCCCAGCTGGGTCCTCCGGAAAGAAATACCCGCCTAAGTAGGCGTCACGGTTTATTTGTTTAGGCTGACCAGATAGGATCGTGCTCTCGTGAGCAAGGGATTGATGGCAATCGCTGTGCAGTCACATCTCTTTGGAGGCACCCATGATGAGCGGATTCAAACAGTTTGTTCTGCGTGGCAACGTAGTGGACATGGCAGTTGGTGTGGTAGTCGGTGGCGCGTTTGCAGCGGTAGTGGCTGCGCTCACGAAAGATCTGCTGACGCCACTGATCGCAGCACTTGTGGGTAAACCCGACTTTTCGGCAATCCGATTCACGGTGAACGGAAGCGTCTTTGCTCTAGGCGATTTCATCAATGCTCTGGTGTCGTTTCTCTTGGTTGCTGCAGTTGTTTACTTCTTCGTGATTCTGCCGCTCAATGCGCTGACGGCGGAAGGATCAAAGCTAATCAGCAAGGTGTTTGCCGACCACGCGCGCGGCATGGAGGACGCGTTATCCTGTCTCGAGGACTCCGAGAAGGACACCCTAAGGAACCTCCTGCGAAAGGTGAGTCATGCGGCGGAGAACCGCGCCACCTTCCATAGCAGCATTGGTCAAGACGAACAAGCGAACGGAGAAGAACGTTAATTCGGTGATTGCACTCGCTACACCTATTGAGAATACTCAGATGAATGGGAATCATCGTGGATTGAGATTGCGATAATGGACACACCTAAGGAACTAAACGAGATCGTTCTTCCACAGACTGTGGTCGGCCCGCTCACACGCGCGGCGATTTTTCTGATCGTCTGCATTCGCCCGGACCAGGACAACTACGCGACGCTCCGATCATTCTGCGCGGACCTCTCAGGGCTCGTGCGCGCTGTTGAGTTTCGAGACGCGGAAGCCGGTCTCACATGCGTCGTTGGATTCGGTTCAGACGCCTGGGACAAACTCTTTGGAGCACCTCGCCCCGCCGAACTCCATCCGTTTCGAGAGATTCGCTCAGACGGCCGCCATGCCGTCTCCACTCCGGGTGACATCCTCTTTCACATCCGAGCCAAACGCGCCGACCTCTGTTTTGAATTGGCCGCACAGATCATGGACAACATCGGCGATGTAGTTTCAGTTGTCGACGAGGTTCACGGCTTCCGCTATTTCGATGATCGCGATGTCATCGGGTTCGTCGACGGCACAGAAAATCCGCGAGGCGGTGCAGCGCACGAAGCTGCAATTGTCGGTGCCGAAGACCCCGTTTTTGCGGGCGGCAGCTATGTCATCGTCCAGAAGTATCTTCACGACATGAAGGGATGGAATGCTCTCGCGGTGGAGACGCAGGAGCGCATTATTGGCCGCAAGAAACTCTCAGACATCGAACTGAAAGACGCCGAGAAGCCGCCATTCGCGCACAATGCGCTCACTACGATTGAAGAGAACGGAAAAGAACTTAAGATTCTGAGAGACAACATGCCTTTCGGGCGGCCGGGCCACGGCGAGTTCGGGACCTACTTCATCGGTTATAGCCGCACTCCGCGCATCACGGAAACGATGCTTCAGAACATGTTCGTGGGCCGTCCCCCTGGCAACTACGACCGCCTGCTCGATTTCAGCAAACCACTCACCGGGAATTTATTTTTTGCACCGTCATTAACGTTTCTCGACAACATCAGCTGAGAAGCGCCGGACTCTACCGCAATCGGATCATCGCTGGGATCGGACGCGCCGTCGTCCGTGGGCGATCTATCACTCAGAACGCCCAGAATGGGATCGCTTAAAGGACAGAAAGATGAGATCTCATCGTCCGGGCCAGTTCCAAGGGGGGAAGTCCATTTCTCTCAATCCGGGAATTGTGGTTTCGCCAAATCCCTTTTCGAGGGTAATCGAGTGACAACCCGGTTGTTCAAGGAGGGCCATGATAAGCCGTGGCGCATGGGTGACCACTACAATCTGCGATTTTTTCGCTACCTGTGCTATGAGCCGCGCAAGTGGGGCAAGTAGGTCAGGATGGAGGCTCGTCTCCGGCTCGTTTAGAACCATCAATGCAGGCGGTCTGGGTGTCAAAAGCGCAGCAATCCAGAGAAGGTATCGGAGTGTGCCGTCGGACAGCTCCGCGGCGCTCAACGGCCGGAGTAAACCATGCTGTCCCATCAAGAGCTCGAATCGCCCCTCATTGTTAGCGACAGAGAGTGTGCTTCCTGGAAAGGCATCGGCAACCGCCGCAACAAGTGCGTTCCAATCACCAATCTCATGAATCGTTTGAATTGCCGCTGCGAGGTCTGCCCCATCATTGCCGAGGATCGGCGTTCGGGTGCCAATTTGCGGTAAGCGGGCCGGGGCGTCGGGGTCTGTTCTAAAGTGATCGTAAAAGCGCCACGCCCGAATGGACTCCCGCAGCATGAGTACCTCCGGCGCGCTGCGCGGATCGGCTGCGTGAGTCATCATGCTGTCGAAGGTCGGGACGTGCTCTGTGACTAGGCTCCAGGCTCCCCCTTTCTCCGCGGACCCGAACCAAAGGACCTTGCCGATCCACCAAGGTACACGAGGGGCGCAGGACTGGCCGTGCCAGATGCACTCGCGCTTAATCTCCGGATCGAGGCTAAAGGCCGAAGTACTGGGCTTCGGCAGGCCCAAGTCAATCAAGTAGCCAAATTCATCACTTACAAACCCCAGACGCAGGTTCACTGGCTGTTTACGGACTGTTCCTTGAAGCGGATAATCGCCTTGACGCACCTGGCGTGAAATGGATTCGGGCCCCGCCCACAACGTTGACTGCAAGCCACCTTCTCGCGCAAGGGAAGGAACCACTCGGCTTTGTGCCGTGTCGGCGAGAAGCCGAAGCGCCCGATAGAGGTTCGATTTGCCACTCCCATTGGCCCCGGTGATTAGGTTTAGCGCCTTCAACGGAACGACCAGTTTTCGTAGGGATCTATAGTTGGAAATTGCTATGGCGGTGAGCATCGCCGAACATTATAGGACCTCGCCGCAAAAGGCCTAAAAATCAGAGCGCTTGTGCGGGGTTTTCAGTTTTGACCGTTGGGACAGGTTGTTAAGCGAAGATCCAAGCAACGAAAACAGTTGGCACCGCGTCCAGCTAAGGTAAGGATATTCTTTTGACAATCCGAAAAAAGAATAAGAAACCCGCCCCACCACTCGTGGCTCAGAAGCTGACTCGCCACTTCGGAAAGCAGCCGCTGGAGCAGTTGGTTACGGCGAGCCGCAGCTTTCCTGTCGCCTCGCGCATCGACCTTCAAGCCGCACTTGACAAAATATTTCGAGAGCAATTCGGTGCCGAGTTGGTCGGAGTGCACCGACGATTTGCTCACGACACTATGACGGTCTCCGAACTGCTGACGACTGACAACTATGCCGCGCTCATTGCACCTCTTCAGCACCTCGAAATCGATATCGGTGAAGTGGTTCCTGCACGCTGCTTAAATCACGGTCTGTGGCTTTCCACTGCTGGCACACTTCGCTTTGCTCTCTTGCTGAGCCCCGCCATGAATTACGGTCGCCAGTCCGGCATGCATGTGGAGATTGCAGTCCCACCAGGCGAAGAGGGCGCTTCTCTTTCGCGCAAACTGTTCGACGAATTGGAAAGGCTGATAAAGCGCGCTGCCTCCTACCGAGGCAAAGTAATTTCTCTGGAGCAAACGGATAATTATTCCGGCCACACGGGGAGCGTCCGTGTTCACAAACTCCGTTCTGTCAGTCGAGATGAATTGATTCTTCCTCCCAAGACTCTTCAGTTGCTCGACCGAAATGTCTCCGAGTTCATCAAGCAGCGCGGTCGACTTAGAGAACTGGGCATGCCACTGAAGAAGGGACTGCTTTTTTATGGCCAGCCGGGAACCGGCAAGACTCACACAATTCACTATCTCGCCAGTCAGCTGCCCGAGCACACTACGCTTCTCGTCACTGCCGAGCAGGTGGGTTTGCTGGATCATTATTTTCAACTCGCCCGATTTCTCCAGCCCTCCATGGTTGTCATCGAAGACGTGGATCTGATTGCTCGCTCGCGCGAATCTATGGGGAGCGCCTGCGAGGAGAGTCTATTGAACAAACTCCTCAATGAGATGGATGGTCTTCGTGAAGATGCCGAAGTGATTTTCGTGCTTACAACGAACCGCCCGGAACAGTTGGAATCCGCTATCGCATCTCGCCCTGGCCGTATCGACCAGGCAATTGAATTCCCACTCCCCGATGTCGCTGGACGCAAGGCACTCGTGAGTCTTTATGCCTGCGGCTTGCAAGTTCCTGAAACGGTGGTCCAGGAAATCGTCCGCCGTAGCGAAAACGCCAGTGGAGCCTTCATCAAAGAATTAATGCGTCGCTCCGCCCAGTTTTGTTTGCAGGATGACCATGTTGGCCACCTCACCCTCCGCCATCTGACTTCCGCTTTGGATGAGATGCTTTTCTCGGGCGGCTCCCTAAATGTCAGACTTCTGGGTGGTCCGCGAACTCCGCCAAGTTAAGGAGAGAACGCGGGGAACTTCGCTACGAGTTGCGCCGTCTTAATCCGATTGAAGGTCTAGCGTCAAGCTATAACTAGACGTCAATTAACGAGCGTGCCTGTACATCAGGGACGAAACGGTTCGCGGATTTCCTTTCCCTCACCCACGTACCTGGCAATCGTGTTCACATTCCGTCGAGTGGGCACTGCTATTCTGCTCGACACCTTAAAGAATCTCGCATTACCGAGAAACAGGTAGATTCCTCGGCCAATCCGTTCAGCGCGATCCCACCAACTCGGGAACGCCCGCAAGCTCTTCGTATTCTTCTTTCGTTAAGCGAAGGGAAGCCGCGGCGACGTTCTGCTCGAGGTGCTCGATCGAGGAAGTCCCTGGGATCGGCAACATCAGAGGAGATCGGCGGAGGAGCCAGGCCAGCGCTACCTGTGTGGGGCTCGCGTGATACGCTCGCGCGATTCGGTTCAACACGTCGCCGGCAACTTTGCCTGCTCCCAGAGGGAACCACGGAATAAAGGCAATTGCATTGCGCTCACAATAGTCCACCACGTAGTCCCATTCCCGGTCCGCAAAGCTATAGCGATTCTGCACAGACACGATAGGGACAATTCTGCGTGCTCGCTCGATGTGCTCTTGGGTGACGTTGGACAACGCGATCAGGCGAACCTTACCTTCGTTTTGCAGTTGAGCCAGGGTTTCCACCGACACCTCAAACGAGACGGCAGGGTCCGGAATATGCAGTTGATAAACGTCGATGCGTTCCAGGCGCAGTCTTTTGAGGCTTCCCTCAACCGCCTTGCGAAGGTGCGCGGGACTGGCATCGTGGGTCCATTGATTGGGGCCGGGGCGGTTCCAACCTCCCTTGGTGGCAATTACCAGGCCAGCCGGGTAAGGAAACAACGCTTCGGCAATCAGTTCCTCGCTAACCTTTGGACCGTACGAGTCCGCGGTATCAATGAAATTGATGCCAAGCTCCGCAGCTCGGCGAAGAACCGCCAAAGCTGCTTTGCGGTCTTTCGGCGGCCCCCAGATGCCTTCGCCGGTAAGGCGCATAGCGCCGAACCCGAGACGATGCACGGAAATTTCCCCGCCCAGCGAAACATCTCCAGCCAAATTCACAGAAAGTTCTTTCTTGTTCATGATTGACCTCCAAAATTCTCCTTTCAACGAAATCCATGGTGACGCTTACATCCTCTTCAAGCGCCTCCTGCTCCTGCAATCTCGAATAGTCACTGTTCTCTTCTCTATTTCTTTTGATGCAACGCGCGAACGTAGGAAACCAACGAGTGAATCTGATCCTCGCTAAGCGAATTCTTGAAAGAAGGCATTCCGCCCTTGCCATTTGAGATGACCTGAGCGAGTTCCGCATTCGGCAGCTTTTGGACTGCCGGCGAGCGAAGGTCTGGAACGTTCATGCTCTTTCCAACCTCAGAACCGCCCCCTTCTTGACCGTGGCACATTGCGCATTTCGTACGAAACGTCGCGCTGGCGGCCGCGCTGTCTGGACCAGGGCTTGCCTGCACGATCGAGGCAACAAAAAGCGCAAACAGAGCAAAAATCACAAGCAACGTTGTGGAGGCCACCATCACATGGTGTTCAGCCTTGTCTTTTGTCATGACTCTTCCCTTCTTTACAATTGTTGATTCCAACTGGACGCCCCTCCACCATCCGGAGTAGAGACCACTAACTTAAACCGAGCTTTGAGATCGGCAAATCCCTCACTCGCTTGCCGGTCGCTGAGAAAATGGCGTTGCAGAACGCCGCCACAAATGGCGGCACTCCCGGCTCACCCACGCCCGCCGGCGGAGCGTCACTATCGACGATGTATATGTTCGTCTGTTGCGGCGCTTCTCCAATTCGAGCTACCGGATAATCCTGAAAATTCGATTGGTCGATTGCACCCTTCGTGGCCGTAATCTCGCCGCTTCGTACAACGCTAGTGCCGAACACCGCGGCGCCCTCAAACTGGGCGCGGGTTGCTTCAGGGTTCACGATCAAGCCCGCGTCCAGAGCCGTATCCACGCGAGGGATCCGCACCTCACCCTGATCATTGACCTCGACCTCCACGACGGTTGCCACATACGTCAAGAAGCTGCGGTGCGCGGCAATCCCAACGCCAGTTCCCTTGCCGTGCTTGCGCTTTCCCCATCCGGACTTTTCCGCGACCATCTCCGTGACTCGACGCAGACGACCGGTTTCCCATGGATAGGCGTCCATCGAAGCTCCATAGTTCGGATATTTCACTCCCTCGAAATCGATGGTGCGCGGCTTGCCGATCAGATCGAGCAAATAATCGAGCGAATCGTGCCCGGCTGCCTGGGCCAGTTCATCCGTGAAGCATTGAATGGCGAAGGCGTGATAGATGTTCGCCACCGAGCGCAACCAGCCGATGCGGACGTGAGCTTTCGCCGGGCCATTTTCGACGCGGAGATTTGGCAGATCGTAAGGAATGTCTGTCCAGCCCTGCTGCAGATGCCCTGGATCGCCATAAACGGCATTCACGTCAAAAATAGATGGAATCGGAGGGAATACCGACCGTTGCAGCCACGCCGTCGGCTTGCCGTCCGCACCCAGGGCGGCTTTCATATACATGGACGCGACGGCGTTGTAGTAATCGAACTTGATGTCGTCCTCTCGCGTCCAGACCACCTTCACTGGCCGGCCCGTTTTTTTGGACAGAACTGCAGCCTCAGCAACATAGTCGGGCTTCGACTTGCGCCCGAATCCCCCACCCAGCAGGGTCACATTGCAAATCACATCCTCTTTCGCGATCCCCAGCTGTTTCGCGACGATGTCCTGCACAGCTTGAGGATTCTGCGTCGGAGCCCAGAGTGTCGCTTTGCCGTTTTTGAATTCCGCCAGCGCGACCATCGGCTCCATTGAAGCGTGCGCCAAAAGCGGAACGTAATAGTCCGCCTCATATGCCTTGCTGCCTTTGGCGAACACTGCATCCACGTCACCAATATTGCGCACCATTTTGCAAGGATTGTGGGAGGTCTCTCGCAATTCGTTCTTGTACGCGTCCGAGTTGTAGGTTTCGTTGGGCCCGTTGTCCCATGCGATGTTCAGCTTCTTACGGCCTTGAAACGCCGCCCACGTGTTGTCCGCAATCACCGCGATACCACCGAGGGGCTGAAACGCCGGTGCTTGCTGGAATGGATCGATCGGAACAGTCTGACGCACACCTGCGACCTTCAAGGCTTCCTTGTCGTCGAACGATTTCACTTTGCCGCCGAGAACGGGCGGATGCTCAACGGACGCGTACACCATGCCGTCCATATGCGCATCCATGCCATAAATGGCTTTCCCGGTCACAAGTGCCTCGAGGTCGTAGCTCACTTGCCCTTTGCCTACATACCGCCAGGCACTCTTTGGTTTGAGCTTCAGCTCTTCTCTTTTGGGAGCCGCTAACTTCGCCGCCGCGGTCGCAAGTTCGCCGTACCCTGCTCGGCGGTTTGTCGAACGATGAACGACCACGTGCAAATCAGTCTCGCACTCCGCTACGGGAACACCCCACTGCTGAGCCGCAGCTTGAATCAGCATGCATCGCGCCGTTGCTCCCGCCTCGCGCATCGTGTCGTAGAACGAACGTATCGAGTGTGACCCGTCCGTATTCTGGTCACCGTATCGCTTGTCGCCAATGGCTTGCTCGATTTTTACTCGCTTCCAATCCGCGTCCAGTTCATCGGCGACCACGAGTGGTAGAGTGGTGCGGCTTGTCGTGCCCATCTCCGAGCGACTGGCCACGATCCACACCGTGCCGTCCGGATCGATTCCGAGGAACACGCTGGGATGTAATGTGGCGTGGTCCGCGTTTCCATCCCGTGGAAGATTTGGACCGGACAAAAGTTTGTGATAATACCGCACACCCAGCACAAGCGCGCCTGCCCCGATAATGCCACCCGTCAGAAATCGGCGTCGACTGACGTTCTCAATCGAGCTCATGTCATTTCTCCCGCCGCTGCCTTAATCGCCGCGCGAATACGCTGATATGTCCCGCAGCGGCAGATGTTCCCGGACATGGCCTCGTCAATTTCGCGATCGGCAGGTTTCCTTTTGCTGGTCAACAACGCCGCCGCCTGCATGATCTGCCCCACCTGGCAATAGCCACATTGCGGCACGTTGATCTGCATCCAAGCTTTCTGAACTGGATGCAAACCATTGTTGTCGAGGCCCTCGATCGTCGTGACTTCCTTTCCCGCCGCGTCGCGCATGGCTGTTACGCAGGATCGCGCCGCATGCCCATTTACGTGGACCGTGCAAGCGCCGCAAAGCCCAACGCCGCAGCCAAATTTCGATCCGGTCAACCCTAAAACGTCGCGCAGGTACCAAAGCAGCGGCATTTCAGGTTCACCGCCGAAAGACCGGTCAACTCCGTTCACCTTAAGTTGAATCATGTTCCTGCCCTCGCCCAGAACTTACGCCAAGGGAATGAAGTTCAGCCAACTACGTCAATGCCTTGCCCAGTCGGCGCCGGATCACGTCCGTCCATCGCCGTTGGAACCCAGAAGCCCGCGCTTTTCCATTTGCAGAATCACCGCCGAAAAATCTTGCTCTGCTCCTTCGTCCGATTGCCTAGCATTGATCTCAAAGGCAGCTCCCGCTGCGGGCATTCGTGCGCCAACGGCAGCCGCGAGATCGAGAATCAGGCCGAAATCCTTGTTCATGAGCCGAATCGGAAATTGCGGGCTGTAGTCGCTCTTCATCGCTCTTTGCAGTTTGCCCACGTGCGCTGGAGCGACCACCGCAGTCTGGGACAACACGTCCAGCAAGCGATTGCGATCAAGGCCAGCTTTCTCACCGAGCGCGACGGCTTCGGCAATCGCCTGCATTCCGATTCCCAGTAACGTGTTCACCACAAGCTTCATCGTCGCTCCCGAGCCGCTCGGCCCTAGATAAAAATATTTTAGAGCGATAACGCGAAAGATCGACTCGGCGGCTCCGAAGCACTCCTTGTTTCCGCCTCCGAAAAGGGTCAGCAACCCCCGTTCGGCGGCGGGAGTGCTCCCCGATATAGTCACGTCGAGAACCTCAACTCCACACTCTGAACCTAGGCTCGAGAGTTGCTTCGAGGTCTCGGGATATACCGTGCTCAGGTCGATGATCAGCGAGCCGCGACGCGCATTGGCGAACACGCCGTCAGGTCCTCTATAAATGCCCAAGACAGCTTCATCGCTTGGTAGGCAGGACAACACGACGTTGCAACTGGAGGAAAGTTCCGCAACGCTTTGCGCGACATTGCCACCATATTGAATTAGTTCTTCTGTCTTACGATGGTCCCGGTCGTACGCGGTCAGCTTGAAGCCGGATTCAAGCAACCTCCGCGCGATCGGCCGGCCCATGTAGCCGATCCCGACAAATCCAAGCCTGCCGTTTTCCTGCGTAATTGGTTTCATGCTGAATCGCCTAGGCTGCGTCGTGATTTCGCTTTCAACTTCCGCATCGTTCAAAAGCACGCGCTGTACCGTTTTGCGAAGGGAGCCGAATGTTCATGCAAGATGTTGGCGGCAAGGGGGATACGGAGTTAAGCAGGGGAGACTTAACCTCCAGTTGGCGAGGGGTATCTGTCGAATCTCTTGGACACTGTCAGTCTATTGGAAATTGGATGTTTTTTCCCCGCGAGAGTACTGTCCGATGAATTGTTTTCCTGGAGGACAATCACACCCGGTTGCATCGGTACTGGCGCAACCTTGTTGTGGAATTGCCCGTCTATGCAGATGAGAGACTCGGCTGGGATGGCGTCGAGGATCTCCAAGGAGATTGCTGCCCATGCGAAATCGACCTGTCCCGTTTGCTCATGGGCTTATGCTCATGCTTGGAATGGCCGGGCCAGCCGTAGCTCAAGACAATGGGGTGCAGCAGCCCTCAGCGCGTCAGCAGCTTCAGCATATCCATACGCCGCAATCGATCGACCAGGAACTTGCTCGCCTTACCAAAGATCTGGAGTTGACTCCGGAACAGCAGCAGCAGGTCCGGCCCCTGCTTGAGGAGCACCACGACAAGATTCAGGCGCTGCTCGACAAGAATCCCGCAGCGTCGCGGCAGGAGCTTGGTCCGCAGATTCACGCTATCAGCGACGAAACGCACCGCAAGATTCACGCTCTGCTTACTGATCACCAGAAGGAATTGGAAAAGGCGATGCAGCAACGCGAGCACAATGGTGGAGAAAACAGGCGATCTTCTCCGACTGCGCCCGCGTCGCCAGCGCCATCTTCTTCGCCGTCTTGACGTACCGGGATTCCGGCCAAACCGTAAGGCTTTAACTTTCGCATTTCGCGCAAGACGATGCAGAATGGAGCAAATCCAATCCTGCGGCTGGCAAAGGGATGAGTTGTATTTTCAGCAAGATAGCAAGTGACCAGTTTTATTTCTCAAAGACCGCCGGTTTCAACCGCTCACCTCTGTTTCTAGCTATGACTGGCAAGGCCGTAAAGTGGCCTGTTTGGTGATAATTGTCGTGCAACTGATCCGGGTTCGTAGCGACAGAAATTCCATCCGATCGCCTCAAACCACCGTAAACTTATACAGACACCATCTAGAGGGCACCTATGCTGATTCGCCGATCACCTGATCTCACCTACGCCGACGTCACGCCCAAATCTGTCTATCTCAACCGTCGAAAGTTTCTGCAAGGGATGGGCCTGGCCGGTGGCGCCGCACTCGTTGGTACGCGACTGCTGGATCTCGTCTCGCCTTCGAACAGGGTCTACGCGGGAACAAAGCTGACGACCGTCAAGGGTTCCTTCAACACGGATGAGAAAATCACTCCCTTCGACGATGTAACGCATTACAACAATTTCTACGAATTCGGCGCCGACAAGTCCGACCCCGCCAAAAACGCGCAGAATTTCCAGACCTCACCTTGGAGCGTCTCCGTCGAAGGCGAAATCGCCAAGCCCCGCACCTTTACGATGGACGAAATTCTGAAACTCGCGCCCCTAGAAGAGCGCATCTATCGCCATCGCTGCGTGGAAGCCTGGTCGATCGTCGTGCCGTGGATTGGTTTTTCGTTCAATACGCTGATCAAGCTCGTCGAGCCCACGCCAAAAGCAAAATACGTCGCGTTCCAAAGTTTTTACGACCTCAAACAGATGCCGCAATCGCGAGGCACGGGCCTCGACTATCCCTACGTCGAAGGCCTGCGTCTGGACGAAGCGATGAATCCCCTGACCCTGCTTTGCGTCGGCATGTACGGGGAAACACTGCCAAATCAGGACGGCGCACCGGTGCGCATGGTGATCCCGTGGAAATACGGGTTCAAGGGCATCAAGTCCATCGTGAAAATTAAATTCGTGAAAGGAGAGCCGCCCACAACCTGGAGCCGCAAGGCTTCCTCCGAGTACGGTTTTTATTCCAACGTGAATCCCACCGTCGACCACCCGCGCTGGAGCCAGGCCAAGGAACGTCGCCTCGGCGAGATTTTCCGCCGCAACACGCTGATGTTCAACGGGTATGGCGATCAGGTCGCCAGCTTGTATGCCGGTATGAATCTCAAGAAGGATTACTAGCTCGAGAGCGCAGCGTGCATAGCCTTCTTTCCAACAAATGGGCCAAAGTAGTGGTCTTTATCATTTGCCTGGCGCCGCTTGGAGCGCTCGTTAACCGGGCCATGCACGGCCGACTCGGTTCCAATCCGGTCGAGTTTATCCAGCACGCGACGGGCTTGTGGACACTGCGCTTTCTGATTTTCACTCTGACCATCACGCCCCTGCGGAAGATTCTCAAGCTTCCCGAACTCATCCGCTTTCGTCGCATGCTCGGTCTGTTCGCGTTCTTCTACGTTTGCCTGCACTTCCTCACCTACATCGGCCCCGATCAGTCGTTCGACCTGGCGGCCATGTGGAAGGATGTGGAGAAGCGTCGTTACATCACCGTAGGTTTTCTGGGATTTGTTCTTTTGATTCCGCTCGCCATTACTTCAACGGCAGGCTGGATTCGCCGCCTTGGCGGCAAGCGCTGGCAAATGTTGCATCGTTCCATCTACGTTGCGGCCATTTGTGGTGTGATTCACTACTACTGGCTGGTGAAGTCCGATGTGCGTGACCCGCTGTTCTACGCCGCGCTCGTTTCCATCTTGTTGGTCTGGCGTTTAGGCGATTGGTTTGCGAAAAAAGGGCGCTTGGCGCCGGCAAAGCAAAAAATGGACCACGCTTCGGCAAGCGCGTCGTAGAAAACAGGGTTCGCTAGGCTAATTGAGTCGCATCGCTGGCGCTGCCCGACAGCGCGCCGTCGACAAATTCCACGCCCCAAAAGCGCGGCGCCGGGGTCAAAAACTCCACGCCGATCCGCTGACCGCGATCCCCGGCGTCACCCAAAAATACCACCCGGCACTCCTGCTCTTCCTGGGTCTCCGGATTCGTCAGGACGATCATCTCTCCCTCATCGATCTCGTGCTTCAGGAGCAGCAGCCCGCCGTGCGAATTCACGACCAACGTTTGGCAAACTTCGCGAAACTTCCGGCCATCGTGCCCGCGGCCCTGCGCTTGCACTCGCATCTTGTGGAACACGCGCCTGCTGCGTCGTGGCGCGGTAAAGGTGACTTCGCTCATACTCTCATCTTCAGACCGCCCCGGGGCGGGGGTCAATTGCCCGACAGGACAGGTGTTCCGCAGCGGCAACCGTAAAGCGTCAGCAACAATCGCACTTCGATTCGGCGAATTCAGTCTGTCGTTACTTTCTTACTTCGAGGCCTCTCCATGGTATTCCTAGGCGGCCGTCGCGATCCTGTTCATCAAGTCCTGTTGCTCCGCCTTACTCTCCGCGCCGATCGTAAACGCGTCCAGCAATCCCAGCGACAGCGCGTATTTCAGAGCCTCATCTTGCCGCCCCCGCAGATCGCCCTGTCCGAGGATCTTCATGCCTATAATCCCCTTACCCGCCGCACGCATTTCACGGATTACGCCCGCCACCGTGTCCGGATCGGCGTCCATGTGCGATCCGATGGGGTTCATGCGTACCAGATCGACCTCCACCCATGGCGACTTTGCCGCTGCGCGCAGCGCTTCGATGCTGTGGCACGAGCAGCCGTGCGCGCGAATAATCCCTTTCGCCTTCGCCTCGGAAAGCACCTCCATCACGCCTTTGTATCGCTCGGTCCAGTCTCCTTCCGTGACGCAATGCATCAAGCAAACATCCAGATACTCTGTGCCCAGCTCCCTCCGAAACCTGTCCAGATCGGCTCGCGCCGTCGCCGGGTCGCGCGCCCAGGTTTTGCTGAGCACCGTGACCTTGTCACGCGGCACATGCTTCAGTGCCTCTGCCACATGTGGATGGCTCCCGTACGAGTCCGCCGCGTCAAAAAAACGCAGCCCATTTTCATACCCGTTCAACAACAGCGCCGAAAGTGCCGCAACCCCCAGGTCGGTCTGGTGCGAGTGATGACCCGATCCCACCGTGCCCGTCCCCATCGCCAGCCGGCTGGTCTGGATCCCGGTCTTTCCGAGCGTCACCGTATCCGTAGCGCTGAATTTTCGGCCCAACCTGGGCAAAGCCGCGACCCGCGCCGCCAGTCCGCGCATACCCAGCCACGCGGCCCCAACTCCGCACGCTCCCTGCCGTAGAAACTCTCTCCGTTTCATAGCCCCCCCTATTGCTCGTTGTCGACCCAGATCAGTGCAGCCGACACTACTATGGACGCACAAACCGGGAATCCGGTATACCGTCTGACGCACGCGGTGCAGGCGTCGCGCTTTGACCGTCTAGGCGCAGGTACGAGTGCGCTTTGGCACGTCCCACCGAGCGTCCCGCGAGCCTTGCTCATCGCCGGTTTTTTTTGCGCCCCTTAACCGCACATTTTGAGTTATTTCAGTATTTCCCTGGCGTCACAACCTTGTGCGAGAACCTCGTACGGCCATAGAATGTTTGTAAGCGGCTTCGGAACTTTCGAATGTGGTTCCGCACTTCTTCCTGGCCGCAATATTCGCTCTACTAGAATCGTATTCATACTGGAAAGGACTCGCATACTTGGGGCCGAATACTAACCTTGCAGAATTTATAGAGAGTTGCCGCGATCAGCATCTGGCGGAACTGTGCGAATTTCTTCGCATCCCCAGCGTCAGCGCCAAGAGCGAGCACAAACCGGACATCGAGCGCGCTGCACGCTGGGCCGCCGGGAAGCTCACTTCCGCCGGATTTAAAACGGTTCACATCATTCCAACGAATCTTCACCCCTTGGTGTATGCGGAATCCCTCGAAGCCCCCGGCAAGCCCACCATCCTTTTCTACGGACACTACGACGTGCAGCCCGCCGAGCCCCTCGATCTCTGGACCTCGCCCGCGTTTGAGCCCACGGTCCGCGACGGCAATATCTTTGGCCGCGGCACCGCCGACGACAAAGGCCAGGTGCACATCCATATAAAAGCGCTGGAATCCTTGCACAAGGTGAACGGACAATTTCCGATCAACATTAAGGTGCTGATCGAAGGGGAAGAAGAAGTCGGCAGCGTCAGCTTGTGGGATCACGTTCAAAAAAACAAAGAGAAGCTCAAAGCCGATGCCCTCATCGTCTCGGATACGTCGATGTTGTCCAAAGGCGTTCCCTCCATCACCTACGGTTTGCGCGGATTGAACTACTACCAGATCGAACTGGCCGGGCCTGCTCGCGATTTGCACTCCGGCGTGTACGGCGGCGCGGTCCCCAATCCGCTCACCATCTTGGCCGAACTCTTTGCCAAGCTGCACGACAAGAATTTCCGCGCGGTCATTCCCGGTTTTTACGACGACGTCGCCAAAGTTCCGGCCTCTGAACGCAAGGCCCTCAACGCCTTGCCTTGGAAGAAAAAAGACTTCGAGAAGGCCGTCGGCGCTCCCGGGTACGTCGGCGAGACCGGATTTACGACCGTGGAACGGCTCTGGATTCGTCCCACACTCGAGCTGAACGGCATCTGGGGCGGCTATCAGGGCGAAGGCGCGAAGACCGTGATTCCATCAAAAGCCTTCGCCAAGTTTTCCACGCGCCTGGTCCCCAATCAGGACCCGCACAAAATCGCCAAGCTCGTTGAAAAACACATTCGTAAATTGCTGCCAAAAATGGTTACGTGCAAGTTCGACGTGCTGAGCACCGGCAAACCGTGGACCGCGCCCTATCATGCCCCCATTTTCGCGAAGGCTCAGGCAGCGCTCGAAAAAGGCTTCGGTAAAAAGGCGGTGTTCATTCGCGAGGGCGGCTCGATTCCCTTCGTCACCCAGATGCACGACACCTTCAAAGTGCCCTGCGTTCTCATCGGCTTCGGCCTGCCCGACGAAAACGCCCACGCCCCCGACGAGCATCTAGCCCTGGAAAATTATTTCAGCGGCATCAAAGCCATAGCCCACTTCTACGCCGACCTCGCCACCCTCTAACGCACTCCGCACCAAAAACGCCGTTCCTTGTAGGCGCGCAGCACGCTGCGCTCCCGTTTGCCCAGGCGCAAACTTCGAAGCCCGATTGTCCCGCACGCCTTTTTCTTCCAAGCGAACCCTGCTACGCCTCGCCGGACTGGAGAATACAGGCAAGTTTTACTCTATCTCCGTGCTTCTGTGTTTCCGCAGCAAATTCCTAAATCGTGGCCAACTCTGATCGCCGTCCCTTGGCATATTCGTTCAACGCCGCATTCGCACCAGCAATGACGCCAAGCGCGTCCGCCACGGCCGCCAGATCTTTCCCGCGCAAAACCACGTACATCTCATCCTCGCCCAACCCGGTGTAAACGCGATTCCCCATACATCCCAAACTCAAAATCGAACCGTGCTGCAGCGTCGCCGGCAGAGCCATACACGTTGGCCGGCCCAGTGCAGGTATGCCGCTGCCTACCCCCGCCCGCCCCGCTGCCTCGTTGAGCAACATCGCCGCAGCGGGCTTGCACGCGAACAAAACCACATCTGGAGCTACCGGCGACTCTCCCAGTGGCGAATACACGATCGCCGCAGGCGCTTTCGCCAACCGCGGAATCTGCGGAACCTCTTCTGGTTTCACGTAACCCAGGTCGAACATCATCTTTAGCGTCTGCTCGGTCTCCTTCTCACGCTCGGGAGACAACGCAATGTTGTGCGTGTACGCGCCAACCGCACAGTTGAAATGATTTTCCGGCACGGTGTAGAACACCCGCCCAGCCGCAGCCAAACGCCAGAAGCTGCACCCCGAAGGTTCCGTCCCGGAAAATTGCTCGACGTTGGCGGGTGCGGAATCCAAAAATGTCACCGCCACTGGCCGCCGTGCCAGCGTAACCCCCGCCGCGAACCGCTGCTCCAAACTGCTCCAATTCGACACACTGTTCATCCCGTTTTCTCCTTCTGCTGCGCACAATCTGCGAGCATAGCACGCGCCGCCGGTCACTTCCTGAAGCCTTGCCGACTCAACGGCCTAGCACCACGGTCATCTCGAGCGCATCCGTTCAGAATGCGCGAAGAATCTCAACTGAAGCGGCAGTGCCGACATACGCTGTGGAAAACCCGCTTGAAATCAGCGTTTTCGCGCTCCACCTCAAAAAATCCCCATGTTTTCGGCCTTTTTTGACCTTTGTTGCTTGCGTTCTACTCATCCCTTGGCTATAGTGCAATGCGGCCCGAGTCTTTTCGTGGATTTTGAGGGGGAGAATCTCGCGGCTGGTCTCGATTTATTTCGAGGCGCATTGAAAAAATCAGGAGGATAAGAATACTAGATGGCAGCCAAGCCTTTGAGCAAGACGAAGGTCGTTTCGCACATCGCCGAGAAAGTCGGCACGCCGAAGAAAACTGCAGCAAGCTTCTTTGACGAGCTCTTCAAGCTCGCGGTGAAGGAAGCCAAGGGTGGCGCGGGTAAATTCGTGATCCCAGGAATCGGCCGCGTCGTCAAGGCGCACCGTAAAGCCCGCATGGGCCGCAATCCGCAAACCGGTGAAGCGATCAAAATCAAGGCGAAGACCGTGGTCCGCTTGCGCCCGTCGAAGGCGCTCAAGGATGCGGTCCTGAAGTAGATTCCTCGTACTGCGAGGATCGGGCCCTGTAGAAAGGCGCGCGAAAATTGGCGGTCGCCGTCTCCCAGAACCGGCGCTCCTTTTTCGGCCAGCCTAAGAGAACTTGGGCCAAGTTGGGGTTGCAGTATCGGTCAAGTTTGCCCTCCGTTGCGTATCATGCGCATCGGAGGGCTTTTCTTTTCTGCGCTGTTGCCCGCGCTGCGAGCAATCGGCTTAGCCTTCGCCAGCCACGCAAACCTGTCATCCTGAGGCTATCTGACCAGGGTAGCCGTAGCCTCGCTGTGAACGATCCCCTTCGCGCGAAGCCATTCGCAACACGCAGCGCTAGAGCGTCTTGACGTACGCTACGACGTCTTTAATCTGCGGCGGCTCGAGCACGTCCTTGAACGGCGGCATGAGCGTGTCGCCGTTTTCGATCCAGGTCTTTAGCGATTCGTCGGTCACCTTATTGTTGTTCACAGTGAAGGTTCCGCGCTTCGCCATTCCCTTTAGGCCCGGGCCGATCTTTTTCGCGTCGCTATCCGCGTAGTGGCAGACGGCGCATTTCTTGTCGAACACTTCCTTGCCGCGGGCCGCCGCTGCTGCCGCGCCATTGCCACCGGACTTTTTGGCGGGAGGTTTCGCGTCCGGATCTTGCGCGAAAACGGCGCCAGACACTGCCCCAGCGACTGCCAACGTTGCGATCCCCAGAACGATAAAATTGCGATTCACGGTTCCCCCTGGACTGCCCAATAAGGTTCGCCTCCATTTTCCACGTTCGGCTCCGTAATTTCCACTAGTACCCCCGGCACAAAGGACAGGTTGCGCCTAGCACACCTTCTGCACCTTCGTACTTTTGACGCTCACTAAACCGTGTGCTTACATACCTAAATCATGAGCCAGGAAACCCTATCACGCGCTTGGGAAGTGCTGCAGGATGCTTATCAAGCGCAAATGGAAGGCGATTACGAGCGCGCGGTGGAACTCTACCAGTCGTCGCTGGAGCTCTACCCGACCGCCGAAGCGCACACATTTTTGGGCTGGACCTATCATTTTCAGGGTCGACTGGACGATGCCATCGCGGAGTGCAAGCGGGCCATTGAAATCGATCCCGAGTTCGGCAACCCCTACAACGACATTGGCGCTTACCTGATCGAGTTGGACCGCTTCAACGAAGCGATTCCCTGGCTGGAGCGCGCCGTGGAAGCGGCGCGTTACGAGCCGCGCCATTTTCCGCACTACAACCTCGGCCGCGCCTACCTCGGCAAGGAAATGTACGCAAAGGCCGCCGAGTGCTTCCAACAAGCCCTGGAAATCGAGCCACGTTACGCTCTCGCCCGCGATGCTTTGGATTCCCTTCGCCGCATGGTCAACTGAAACCAGCCGACCGTTGCGTAGCGATTGGCGAACAGGTACACGGCCCCTTCGCAGCTCACGGTAAACCCTTCGACTGACCCAGGGTAGACGCGCGTGCCTTTTACGAACCCACCTCCCCTATGTTTTCCATATGGCGATGAATGCAAATGTGGTTTGGTACTGTGCAGGGAAAGATCGAAAATTGACGGGAGCGCGGTGGTGCGGAAGATTTACTTCGTATCCGACGGCTTGACGATTCGATCGTACACCCACAGCAGCAGCGTAGTCGCCACGCCGATCGCGGTAATCGCCCACCAGAATCGCTGCGGTTGGTGCTGGACTTCGCCGAAGTAGTGCAACAGCGCCCCGCCGATGCGCCCCGCCACGAACGCGCCAATCCCCAGCGGCAGAAACGCAAATCCCATGTACGTTCCTTGCTGCCCGGAAGGCGCCAGCCGCGAAATGTAGTCGTAATATCGCGGCTGTTGCGTCAATTCGCCCAGCGCCACAATCACCAGCGCTACATAGGCTGCCGCAACGGTCGGGTGAATCGCGATCACCGCGAACGCCACCATGGAGATCAACGTGCCCAGCAGCACCGCGCGAAACGCCGCCACCCGCTTGGTCAGCACGCTCACGGCCACAGTTAGCGCAATCACGATGATCGGCCCGGTGGCCAACATTTTTTCGGTGTTGGCTTGCGGGTTGATGTAGTCGTGCACGTACAAAGGCAGGGTGATGAACTCCTGCCAATAGACGATCCAGTAGCCCGAAAAAATCAGCAGGAAGAGCATGAATTTCGGGTTGGTTAGTACCTTCCCGAAATTGGCCAGCGTTTCGCCGACGCTGGCTACCTGTGTTTCCCCGGACTGTCGCGGCTCCTTGAAAAGCACCAGCACCAGAAAAAACATCAGGAACACGCTGGCCGCCGCCACGCGAAACACATTCTCCACGCTGAGATTCTGGTGCACCCACGAAGCCACGATGGGCCCCAGCGCCCCGCCGATGTTCACCAGCGTGTAGTAGATCGAGTAGCCGATGGAGCGGACGTTTTCCTTCGACGCCCGTGCCGTAGTGCCCACCACGCAGGGTTTCACCAGCGCCACGCCCAGCGCCGGCAGCATCAAGATGAACAGCACGAACAACGTTAGCGGCAAGGCATTGCGCACCGGCGCCAGCCACCCAGAACCAATCGAACCCAGCAGGAAATAGGCGGTCGCCAGAATTAGGTACGCCAGCGAAAGCGCGCGCCGAAATCCCAGCCGGTCGGCAATCGCCCCGCCAAAAATCGCCAGAAACCACACCAACCCGCCGAACAAGCCGGTGAGATCGGCGGCCCGCTCGGTGGGAAAGTTAAGCGCTTCGTGAAGGTAGCGCGCCAGCGAAGCGAACGCGGCGTAGTACGACAACCGCTCGAACAGTTCGCTGACGTTCGCGACCCAAAAGGGCCGCTCGAAGCCGTCGCGAATCTCTCCCAGCCGTTGGCTAAAGCCCATCGACCCTCCGCACTACGCAAGCGGGGGATGATAGCAGAGCCGAGGCTTTAATGTAGGCGCCGGGCTTGTTGACAGGGGCGGGCGAAATTCCGCATGGCGGTTATGTCGGAGCTGAATCTCCGACCCCCAAAACGATCACCAGCCGGTGCGCGGTGCGCGCTGGAGGTAGTCGTTGGCGGCAGCGATGTTGGTGACGCGCATGTTAGCGCCGTCGTACTCGATCTTTTTGCCGGCGCGCAGGGCCACGATGCCCAGCAGCATCACTTCGGTGAGGCGCGAGGCGTATTCGAACGGGCAGGACGCCGCGGTAGTTCCCCGGGCGGCGGCGACCCAATTCATTTCGTGCTCTTCGCCGAGGATGCGCGGCAGCTTTTGCGGCGGCTTGCCGACCGAGTCGTGCAGCGATTTGGGCAGGAGACGCGGGCGCAGGCCGTAGGTGTCGTGCAGGAGTTTGCCCTTGCTGCCGACTAACAACGCGCCGCCGCCCTTGTTCAATTCTTCGTCGCCCAGTTCTTCGGGCTTGGGAGGCAGCAATCCGCCGTCGTACCAGGTGAGCTTCACCGCCGGCATCGATCCGCGCGCGGGAAAATCATAAAAAGTCTGCGTCGCAAGGGGATACGAAGCGGCATTGAACGGCGTCGATACCGTTTCGATGCTGGTAGGAAATCCCAGGTCGAGCGCCCACATGGAGTGATCGATCAAGTGCGCGCCCATGTCGCCGATGGCGCCGACGCCCCAATCGATCCAGCCACGCCAATTGAACGGGTGATAGATGGGGTGATACGGAACGACCGGGCCAACGCCCAGAAAAAGGTTCCAGTCGAGGCTTTCGGGCGCGGGAGCGGCGGCGGCGGCGAGCGCGGCGGCCAAGCGCGCGTTCACGTCCCGGCCGCTCCAGCCGGGCGGAGTGGCGGGATCTTTTATAGGTTCAGGGCGCGGGACGCCTTGCGGCCAGAAACCCAGCGGGCGATTGGTCCAGATGTGGATTTCGCGAACTTCGCCAATCGCGCCGGACTGCACGTATTCGACGGCGGTGCGGGCATCGTCGAGCGAGTGGCCCTGATTTCCCATTTGCGTGGCGACTTTGGTTTCTTTGGCGCGTTGGGAAAGCTGGCGGGCTTCGGCGACGGACCAGGTGAGCGGCTTTTGCACGTAGACGTGTTTGTGCAGGTCCATGGCGGCTAGCGCGATGGTGGCGTGCATGTGGTCGGGCGTCGCGACGAAAACCGCGTCGATATCTTTTTGCTTGTCGAGCATCTCGCGATAGTCCTGGTAGCGCTTGGCTTTCGGGAGCAGGTCGTTTTTGAGGCGGATCATGCGATCGAGGCGGACTTTCGCTTTGGCGGGATCGAAAAGCGGCATGCCGGCGGCGCGTTGTTCGGGCGTGGGAGGCGGTGGCGGCTCGGCGATGCGCTTTTGCAGCGCGGGGATTTCGGTGTCGAGGCGATCCATCGCCTTGCCGGCGTAACCCCAGTCCACATCGCAGAGCGCGACGATGTTTTCACTGGAGAGGTTGACCAGGTTGGCTCGGCCCATCCCGCCAACGCCGATGCCCGCGATGTTGAGCTTGTCGCTGGGAGGAACGAAGCCGCGGCCGAGCACAGGGCGGGGAACGATGGTGATGGCGGCTGCAGTGGTGGCAGCTTTGGCGATAAACGAGCGGCGCGAGATGGGTTCGATCGGGGTCATCCGGGTCTCCAGTGCGACGCGCCATTATCGCGCGGCGCGACACATATTGGAACGAAGATGCGAGGCGGGTCGAGCAAAGTGGGCGGAGGTCTTGATTCGTACGCGCCGGCAAGTTGGGGAGCCGGCGCGACCGCAACGACGGAACTGGGGGAGGAAACGCTCTCGACAAATGCGGAAACGTTGGCGTTGGCTGACCTTATAATCTCAGGTTATGTCCGCTGGCTCTCGTCGACTCGCTGTCGTGCTTTGCGTTGCGCTTATTCTGACAATGGTTCCGCAGGCTCGAAGCGCGCCCGGAGCCTCGTGGCACGGTGTTTTGCGCGATGCGTCGGGGCATGCGGTGGCCGACGCCACCGTCGTGCTGCGGGCGACGTCGGGCGATCGAGAATACGCGGCGAAAACTTCTGCTAGCGGCGGTTTTTCACTCGCGGAAATTGCTGCGGGGACGTACGCCCTACAGGTTGCGCGGGGTGGGGTGGCAGACGCAAAGGCGCCGGCTTCGGAAACTGGCCACTACAAGGAAACGGCGACGTGGAGTGCGGGGACTCCGCTCACGATTAAGGAAGGCGAGGCTCTTGTTTTTTCACTGGAGCTGGCGGCGCAGGAACAGGTCGTCCGCGTGCTGTCGGGTAGCGAAACGAGTGCTTCGCAGGGGAGTGGCGGCGAGCACCTTTCCAGCGGAGAAGTGTCGAGCCTGCCGCTGAACGAGCGCGACTTCAGCAAGCTGCTGCTGCTGGCGGCCGGGACGATGACCGACACGAACGGCGCGGCAAACTTCACGCAGCAATTTGCGGTGAATGGACAGCGCGGCGTCACATCGGTGTTTGCATTGGATGGAGCGGATACCACCGACCCGGAATTGGGCGGCGCGACCTTCGCGAACTTCAACGTGGATGCGATTCAGGAGGTGCAATCGAGCTCCGGAGTGATGCCCCCGGAGATCGGGCACGGGGCGGCGGGATTCACCAATGTGGTGACGAAGTCAGGCACGGATCAGGTGCATGGGACCGCGTTCGAATTCCTGCGCAACGCAGCGTTCGACGCGCGGAATTTTTTCGATCACAGTAGCGCTATCGATCCGCGGCGGATACCGGCCTTTGCGCGCAACGAGTTTGGCGTGACCAACGGCGGACCGGTGGTGCTGCCGGGAATTTATGACGGCCGCGGCAAGACATTTTATTTTGCCGAATATCAGGGTTTCCGGCAGGTGCTGGGGACGACGCAAGTGTTCCCCGTTCCGACCGTAGCGGAACGCCAGGGAATCGATACAACCACGTTTCCAGGAGACCCGTTGACGGTGCCGGTGAATCCGGCGATCGCGCCGGTGCTGGCGCACTATCCTTTGCCGAACGAACCGCAGGGGCCGTATGGAGCGCGGACGTATGCGGCTTCGTCGAAAGTGGTGACCAACAGCGACCAGTTTTCGGTGCGCATCGATCACAAACTCTCGGAGAAGGCGACGCTATTTGCGCGCTTCAGCCTGAACCAGGTAAACGGTCCCACGACGAACCCGGACCAGACTGCGATTGATCCCGATTTCGGCGTGAAGTTTTTCGACCATCAACGCAGCGCGGCGGTGCGCTACTCACGCGCGATTTCTCCAAATCTGAGTTTCACAACGGCGTTCGGATACATACGCAGCACGCCTTTTTTCCCGACGACGAACCACACGCAGCCCGCGATTGCATACGGCGACGGGCTTTTTCAAGGGTTCAATTCGGCGGATGGATCGATCTACGGATCGTTCGGGAACGTCTATCAGATCAAGCACGATATGACGTACACGCATGGCACGCATACATTCAAATGGGGCGTGGAAATCCGATTGAATAAGGATGCGACGATCTTCGGCACGAACCCCAACGGTTTGTACACTTTTGGCGGTGGCACGGCATACTCGCCGGTGGCGATCACGTCGGCTAGCGGCCGGCACAACATCGCGCCAGGTGATCCGCTGCCGGATGCCCTGACGGGCTTACTGACCGCGACGCCGTATTCTTTTTCCGTGAGCGCAGTGGAAGGCCTGACTCCTGGCGGCAACCGATTTGACGAAGCTGCGGTGCGGCGCGAGGCCTACAACTTTTATTTTATGGACACGTGGAAGGCGACTTCGCGATTAAGCGTTAACTTCGGCCTGCGCTACGACGTCAACACCCGCATCAAGGAAGCCAAGGACCGCACTTCGATTGCCGAGCCGATTGGCCCTGACGGCAAACCGACATCATTCGTCACGCCTGGCGCGACCGAAATTTACGTGTACAACCCTCAGCCGGCGTACCCGATGGACTGGCACGGCTGGGGACCCCGCGTTTCCGTGGACTTCGCGGCGACCTCGCATACAACTTTGCACGCCGGCGGTGCGATCACGACTATCCTTCCGAATTTGTGGCAGGACAATTTTGTGACCGGCGGCTTTCCCCTCATTTTTCAGCCACTGATCACGGCGCTGCCGGATGTTGCGGTCCCATTTCAAAATGCAGTGGCCCCGGTGACGCTCCCGGTCGTTTATAACATGCAGGGTCAACCGCTGTTTCCCTCTGGGGACAGCTCCAAGGTGGCACCCAATACGCTGATCGATTTACAACGATTTCAGAACGATCTGGCGGCGATCACGCCCGGACATGAAGTTCAACTGTTCTCGACGGGAGTGATTTCGCGCAATTTTCGCAATGGATACATCGGAACCTGGACAGCGGGTTTCGATCATGATTTCCACGGAGTGAAGCTCGGCGCGGCTTACGTTGGCACCGCTGGAATCCATCTGGCCGGCGTGTCTTCCCCCAACGGTTACGCCGGCGCGGAGCCGGCATTTGCTCCCTTCACGCAGTTCAATTCAGCTGGGCACGCGATCGGAGGATTTGGGCCGGAAGCGATCATGACCACCGGCTCTCATTCCAGTTACCACGCGCTACAAGCGAGCGCCAGCGAGAACTACTCGCGAATTGGATTGAGCTTGCAGGCGAGCTACACGTTTTCGAAATCGATCGACGATACCAGCGCGGTGCTCGGGGGATTGCCGGCGAATGCGGGGGTGATCCTACAGACGCTGCCGCAGAACCCGTTCAATCCGGAGGTGGACAAGGGCCCGTCCACTTTTGATGTGACGCATGTTTTTTCGCTGAGCCTCATCCAGTCGCTGCCATTCGATCGCGTGAGCTTTCTTCAGCCGTTGGGACGGAGAGTCACCACCGGCTGGCAGTTTCTGAATATCACGAGCGTGACCAGCGGGCCACCCTTCACCGTTTATTCCGGCATTCAGCAGACCGGAGCTGGAGCGGGAGGAACAGACCGCCCGGACCTGGTGGCGATGCCCGATTTCTCCACGAGCCGCGCCACACGCGAGGATTATTTTGGCCGAGGAGCGGACAACAGCTCGTTTTTCTCCATTCCGATCAATGTTGCCGGGGGCACGGGTCCGAACGTCGGGCGCTTTGGAACGCTGGGCCGGAACACGTTTCGCGGGCCGAGCTTCCGCGATTTCGATATGGCATTGATCAAAGATACGCCGTTCGGGCATCGCGGAAAAAGCGAACTGGGAATCGTGGAGTTTCGCGCCGAATTCTTCAACGTATTCAACATTGTAGATTTTGGGTTGCCGTCCAACACGGTGCGCGGCACGGGCTTCGGAACGATCAGCCACACTGCCGGCCCCTCGCGGCAGATCCAGTTTTCCCTGAAGCTGATTTATTGAGGAGCATATTTTCAAACGGAGCCAGAGCTTGTGAACGCAGTGTCGTGAAGCATGCACTGGATGAGCCTCTTGGGCTATCTCGCGGTTGAGATTGCTTGTCGGTGGTTAGAGGCTGGCGCTCATGTCGCTGGAAGTGCCGCCGGCAGCGGGAACGTAACACTTCAGCGTGTAATCCATGACCATACGGTCGGCGTTGAAGCGCCAACCGAGCGTGCGGATGGTGCGCTTCATGCGTTTGATCCAACCGCGCGGCAGGCCGTCACGATCGCGCTGATAGTAAAGTGGAATCACTTCTTCGCGGAGAACGCGATACAAATCCTCGCCGTCGCGCGTGTCGTGAACGTTCATGTTGGAGTGCGTCCTGCCGGTGCCGATCGCGAATCCGTTGCGACCGTCGTACGCTTCCGCCCACCAACCATCGAGCACGGAAAGATTCAAGCCGCCGTTCAACACTACTTTCTGCCCGCTCGTGCCGGACGCTTCGAGTGGCCTTCGCGGATTGTTGAGCCACACATCCACGCCTTGCACGAAATGGCGGCCCACGTTGATGTCGTAGTCTTCCACGAACACAAATTTGTCGGCGAACTGCGCGTCGCGCATCATCTGCGCAATCTGCTGCAAAACCTTCTTGCCGGGTTCGTCCAGCGGGTGCGCTTTCCCGGCGAAGACGAACTGCACCGGGCGCTTGGGATCGTTCACCATGGACGCAAGCTTTTCGATGTCGGCCAGGATCAAGTTAGCGCGCTTGTAAGTGGCGAAGCGCCGCGCAAATCCGATGGTCAGCGCGTCTGGACTCAAAACGCCCCCGAGCCTGATGCGCGTCTCCGCGGGCTCGCCGCGCAGCTCGGCTTGTTTCATGGCGCGGCTGCGCACGAATTCGAGCAACTGTAATTTCAAGCTGAGATGCGTCTCCCACAGCTCGCCGTCGTCGACATTCTCGATACCCTCCCAAATGCGCGCCTCGGCGCCGTGCTGCTGCCAGCCGGCACCCAGATGGCGATCGTAAAGGCGCGACATTTGCGGCGCGAGCCACGACGGAACGTGCACTCCGTTGGTGATGTGTCCGATGGGCACGCGATCCTCCGTCTTGCCAGGATTCAGGCCTTTCCACATGGCACGCGAAACTTCCCCGTGGAGTGCGGAGACCGCATTCGCACGCCGCGCGATTCGCAAACCTAGCACCGTCATGCAGAAATCTTCTTCCTTGTTGCCAGCATTCTCGCGGCCCATGTCCATCAAGCGATCGCGGGAAAGGCCGAGTTTTTCACGCAAAGGCCCGAGATGCTCTTCGATTAAATCGGCGTTGAAGCGGTCATGCCCCGCAGGGACTGGTGTGTGCGTGGTGAAGACCACTTCGCGAGAAACCGCTGGCACCGCCGCGTCGAACGTCACGCCTTCCTCGTGCATGCGATTGTGGATGGCTTCCAGCACCACGAAGCCACTATGCCCTTCGTTCAGATGCAACACACCTGGCGTGATGCCCATGGCTTTCAGGGCACGAAAGCCGCCAACTCCGAGCAGCAGTTCCTGTCGAATGCGTACCCGGCCATCGCCACCATACAGGCGCGAGGTCAGTTCACGGTCCTCCGGAGCATTTCCCTCCACGTTGGAATCGAGAAGAAGCAAATCGCATCGGCCGACTTTTACGCGCCAGACGCGAGCGCGTATGCACCCTGTGCGCGTTTCGATCTGCACCGTGACGGGCTCGCCGCTGGTTCCGATTGCAGGCTCCATCGGTTGTTGATTCACATCGGTCTGAATGTATTCTTCCTGTTGCCAGCCGTCGAGATCGAGGCGCTGCCGGAAATATCCCTGACCGTAGAACAAGCCGATGCCCACGAGTGGAATATCCAAATCCGACGCGCTCTTGATATGATCGCCCGCGAGAATACCGAGCCCGCCGGAATAGATCGGGATCGATTCGTGGAGGCCGAACTCCGCCGAGAAATACGCAACCGGGCGCGGCCGCAGCACGCCCGCATGCCGGGCGCCCCAGGTACGGTCCGCCTGAAGATATTCCCACTGCCGCCGGTACGCATAATTGATGCGGCTGTGCAGCACCAGTTCCGCAGCGCGCCGCTCGATTCCCGCGAGTGGAATTCCTCCCAGAAGCGCGATCGGATTGTGGTTGCACTGGCGCCACGGAACCGGATCAAGGTCGCGAAACAGCGCGACAGAATCGTGGTCCCAACTCCACCACAGATTGCGCGCCAATGCCCACAACCGCTCTTGCACCGGAGCAATAAAGCGATCGAGGCTCCGCGCTTCGCTCACCACCGGCGCCACTTGCGCCGCACCGTCGACCAGCATGCGCACTTCGTCTTCGCGAAACGTGCGGGCCTCGGTGGTTTGTACGATCAGAACGCCTTGCAGGACACCGCGGTCGATCAGCGGAACGCCGAGAAATCCCTGGTAAGCGTCTTCGCCGGCTTCACGAAAATATTTGAATCGCGGATGCTTTTTCGCCTCCACCACCGCGAGAGGTCTCACCTGCTCCGCCACCAGACCAACCAAGCCCTCGGTCAACGCCATTCGCAACGTGCCCACGCATTGAGGGCGAAGTCCCAAGGTCGCCGCGAGCACCAGGTTGGCGCGATCCGGCTCCAACAGATATATGGAGCACACATCGGTTTTGAACCGGCCGGCAATTAACGCAACGAGATTTGTCAGCGTTTCCGCCGGCTTGCCAGCATCCTTGGCGAGATTGCGAATCTCTTCCACCGTCAGGACGTAACTGTCATCGCGCATCTCTATAGTTTGGCTCAAGACAGGAGTTCCCTTCATTTTTTCGCGATCGCGCATGGCTGATCAGACACACATAATTGCACGCCTACAGGAAGACATCTCCAGTTTAGGTCGCCGAGCCATCCGATCAAATTGTAAATTCTGATGATGATCATTCAAAACAATGCTTCGACGGACGGCAAATAACTCCGATGGCTGCGGGCGAATCTTTGCCCGCGAAGCGAACCACAGCGACACGATTCTTCATGCAGGCTGCAGCACCGCCACGCCGTACGGTTTCAGGGGAGCCGTCCCGGTGTGGGTCTCGCCCGTCAATGGATCCTTGAATTGTCCGGGAAACCTGACTTCCTGCGAATCCGGAGTGTGATTCAGCAGGAATATCCACTTTCGCTCACCCGCGGTTCGAACCGTCACTTCCACGCCACGTGGGGCACCGAACGTTGACTTGATCCCGGCGGTTCCGACCAGCACACCCAAAACTCTGGCGAGGCTCGCCGGGTCGAGGTCCGCGCCAACATAAACGGCCTCGCCCTTGCCGAAACCATTCATGGTGATCGCAGGTTCCCCAGCGTAAGGGCCGGTATAGGTCGCCAGCACCGTAGCGGAAGAAGGCTGCAAGAGGTCCGCCCACAAGGCGCACTCCCCGTCTGGCCCAGCTAGTTGCGAGGAGAATTTCACGCCGATCTTCTCGCTATAGATCGGCACGTAGTCCTTTACCGTCACACCCATGACGTCGCGAAGCAAACCAGGCAATGCCGTGCGCACGATCTGACTGCTCTCATCTTTTGCGCCGAGCCGGAAACTGGTCACAAACAGGCCGCCACCCTCGACGAAGCTGCGGATATTTGCTGCTTGCTTCTCCGACAACACATATTGAAGCGGCGCAAAAACCGCCTTATAGCGAGAGAGAGCGGCATCGGCGCGAACTATGTCGATACCCACATGCACGGCGGCAATGGACGCATACCACGAGATCAAATGCGACAGATAAGTCAGCTTACCTTGTCCCGGCTGTATCTGCAGCGCCCAATCCGAATCCAAATCGAAGACAAAAGCCGTGTTTGCCTCATAGGACGACTCCAACATTTCCTGCCCCAACGCTTTCAGCTCTTTGACGGTTTGCTTGATCTCCTCGAAGCCGATGCTTTTCGAGCGGTCGTGGTTCAGCAAGCCATGCCAGTATTCTTCCGCGCCAAAATTAGCCGTATCCCAGCGAAAATAATTCACACCCATCGCTCCGTGGGCGATCGCCTGATACGTCCACAGTCGCAATTGTCCCTTGTGCGGCTGCGGCGCAAAAGACCTCTGCCCCGCCTTTCCGGATTGCTCTTCCATGATCACGAAAGGCTTTCCGCCCTTGACTCCGCGCATGGAGTCGTGGCCCAAAGCGATAATACTCGGCAGGCTCTCCGCGGCCATGCCTTGAAAAATCATTTGCGCAAAACCCGGATAGTTGTCATGCGAAACAAAATCCAGATTTCGATAGAGTTCACGCAGATCGAGTGTGTCGAATGGCGCTCCCACGTTATTGGTGGTGACAAAATGATGTGGACACGTCTTGCGCAGCATCGCCAACTGTTCCTCTAGAAAAGACGCGTTCGCGAAGGATTGATACCGATCGTAGTCCAGCGCCAGTCCTGGATTCGGGTCGCCATTGGAAGGCAGTGGCACGGGTATTTGACTGAAGTCGGTGTATACCTGACTCCAGAAGGCCGTGCCCCATTTGGAATTGATGGTGTCCAATGACCCGTACGTGCCACGCAGCCAATCCTGAAAGCCGGCGCGGCAGTATTTGCAGTAGCATCGGCCCCACCGCTGCAACGTGAATTCGTTGTCGATCTGCCAGCCGATCACCCCCGCCGTTTCGGCGAAGGTGCGCGCCATTTCCGATGCAATCGCCAGCGACAACCGGCGATATATCTTGTTCGTCGGACACGTGAATCGCCGGCCTCCAGGAGAAACCGTCATGCCCTCGTCGTTAACCATCAACACTTCCGGATATTTTGCCGTGAGCCATGGAGGTGGCGCCGCCGATGGCGTGCCTACAATGACTTCGATGCCGCGCTTGTGGAGAATCTCGATGGACCGGAGAAGCCATGCAAAATCGAACTTTCCTTCCGATGGTTCCATCAACGACCAGGCAAATTCCGCCACGCGCACATTGGTAAAGCCGAAATCCGCCATCATCCGCGCGTCTTCTTCCCACAGCGACTCCGGCGTCTGGTCCGGATAGTAGTCGACTCCCAATAGCAGTGGTATGTCCGGAGTCGCAGGCTTCGACTTTTCTTTGGCTAGGCGCAAGCGAATCGCTGGACGAACCGCCGCAGCGGCGAGCAAGGCACCGGCGTTGGCCAAGAATATCCTTCTGGTGATCACGGGTTTCTCGCGACCTCACTTGCAGTGTGATGTGACGGTGCAGAGACGAATCGACAGGCCATCTTCTGCGCCGGCCGATGGCTTGTCAAGAAAATCGGAGGATCAAGGAGCAACACGAAGTATTCGAGCCATGGGTCTGACACAAGTATCGAGTCTAGTTCCTCCCGGCCCGGCTTATGCTTATCCTTCCGGCCGAAAGGATGGAGACCGTCCATGAGCAATACTTTCCCTTCCAGACGAAACTTTCTTAAATTGGTCAGCGCGGTGACGGCTGCGGGGTTTCTTCGCCCCGGTATTGCAGCTTGCGATTCGCTGGCAATAACAACGCCGGCGAACAAACTCGCGGAGAGCGGTTCTCCCGACTACACACTGCGCATCGCCGCCACGCCCATCGAACTCGCGCGAAACCACATCGTTTCTGCGATTACCTATAACGGTCAATTTCCTGGCCCGCTGTTGCGTTTCAAAGAGGGACAGCGGGTGATTGTGGATGTCCACAACGACACGGATACGCCGGAACAATTGCACTGGCACGGACAATTCGTCCCAGTGGATGTCGATGGCGCCGCTGAGGAAGGCACGCCTTTCATACCCGCACACGGCATGCGTCGCATTGGTTTTACGCCGCGTCCCGCAGGATTCCGCTTCTATCACACGCACAACCTCGGTGGCGCAGATCTGCACGCCGGGCAATATAGCGGTCAAGTAGGGCCAGTTTACATTGAACCCAAGCACGAGCCCGGAGACTACGATCGCGAAGTATTTCTGGTGCTGAAAGAGTTCGAACCGTTCTTGAGTCGCGGTGGCGATATGGCAATGGATTTTCTTGCTCCCGCCGCGCAGGTCAGCACCCTCAAGGAAGCTGGCGAATCAGCGATGAAAGCATCGCTCGCGAGAGGAACGCCGCATGGCTACGAAGTCGGCTATCGCTTTTTCAGCATCAACGGTCGCATTCTGGGACACGGCGAACCGGTCCGGGTGAAAGGCGGCGAGCGCGTTTTGTTTCACGTGCTCAATGGCAGCGCGACGGAAATTCGAAGCCTGGCCCTTCCGGGTCACACGTTCAAGGTCGTAGCCTTGGATGGCAATCCGGTGCCGACGCCTGTGGAGGTTCCGGTGCTGTGGCTGGGCACGGCCGAGCGAATTTCGGCGATTGTGGAGATGAAACACCCCGGGGCATGGATAATGGGCGATCTGGCGGACGATGATCGTTCTCACGGGATGGGAATTGTCGTCGAATATGCCGGCCAATCGGGCAAGCCGCAATGGATGAAGCCCAAGCCGTTTCACTGGAACTATGCGCGTTTTGGCAAGCCCGATAGCGGCAGCATACTGCCGGCGCCTGCCGAAACGATCGACATGCTTTTCTTCAAGCGCAATGCAGCCAGGGAAGGGTTTAACGAGTGGACCATCAACGATGTGGCTTTCTCTATGGACAAGCCGACGCCCACATTTCACCTCAAGCAAGGGCGGCGTTACCGGCTGCGCATGCGTAACGCCAGCGACGACATCCATCCTATCCACCTTCACCGACACAGCTTTGAGCTAACAAAACTCGCCGGCCAATCGACTGCGGGCGTGATGAAAGATGTGGTGATGGTCGGCGGCTACCAGGAGGTTGAAGTCGATTTCACCGCCGATAACCCAGGCCTGACGTTGTTTCACTGCCACCAGCAACTACACATGGACTTCGGCTTCATGGCCCTGTTCGACTACGCTTGATTTGTTGTTGCCATTCTTCTGGCCGCTTTGTATCAACCGGTCTGGACGAGCACGGTCCACAAGGCCTCCGATTTCGCAATTGTGCTCGCCGGATATATCGCGCTCACCGTGTGGAAGGCGCCGCCATGGGCGGTGGTAGTCGCAATCGCCGCCGTAGCCGGCCTGTCGGCCTTTTTTACGTGAACGGCATCCCCGGCCGCAGTCAGTTGGCTGCAGTTAGCTATTGAGCCGAGGAATCGCCAGCCCCCGGGTCAGACCGCCGCCGGTGCAGTCCCAATCGATACCGCAACGGACGCGTCGCGCTTAGCGATCGAAACCACGCATGGTAAAATTTTTCGCGCGCCCGCGTGAACCATCTCCGATAGTTCCGCCGCAGCTCGCCATCCCGCAATACGTACGTTGCGTCGTCCAGCGTACGAAATTTCCCGGCGTGCAGCCGATAATTCTCCCGCGCCTCTTCGCCTTCCCACACTCCTTTTTCCCCCTCGGGGTGATATCCATAATCATGATTCTGGTGCACCGCCACCACCGCGCCAGACGCCTCCACCACCGGCACCTTGATCGACATCGGATACCAAAGCAGCCAGTTGTCCCACCCCGGCCGCCCAATCACAAACTCCGGAATTTTCCGATAGTAGAGCCCCTTCGAAAACAAAAAGTAGTCGATCCACTGCGCCGGCCTTTGTCGATTGGTCTCCCGCGCAAGCCGCAGCAGCTTCCGCTCCCAATCCGCGTCGCCAAAATCCAGCGCACCACTCATATCAACATCCCAGCGCCGCCCCGCCATCAAGAAACGATCCGCCCTATCCACCACTACCTGCGCCGCCTGCAAGAAATCCGACATCAGCACAATGTCGCAATTCACATGGCACAGCGTTTCGTGCCGCGCCACTTCATGCACGCGATCGTAAATCCCAGCCAGGTATTTGGTCCCGTGGGCATTCCTCTCCACCTCCCCAATATGCCGCACCCCCAATTCCGCACAAACTTCCACAGCCCCCGAATCATCCCCCACCAAAATAATCTCGATATCCGGATGCAACCGTTTCCAGCTAAGAATCGCATTCCGCTGAATAACAGCAACGTGCCCCAAAAAAGGCTTCGCCGTGGAAAACAAAGTGATCATTTTCTCAATACCCCAATCCCACCGCGCTGCCGCCCTCTCGAGTCCGGTGTTCCTACATCATTGATCCAGCCAGTGACGCTTCACTTTGCTGCGCCATCGCAATCCCAACGCCCCCCGACGCAATCCCAGCGCGTGACGAAGCGGCCTTGTTCGATCCAAAAGTGGATGCCACAAACGGGTCCGCGCGAAGGCTCTCGCCGCGCCGAACCTTCGGCGCAACCAGCGCTGTGCCGGCGCGAGCGCATGCCACCGATTTGGCACCACCCCGGTGTCGGTAAGTCGCCACTGTGCATCTTCGATGGTATGGAGGCAGCTCCAGCCTCCGGCTTGCCGAAAATTCTCCTGTGTGGTTTCGTCGTACCATACGCCCGTCATTCCCTGTGGATGATACGAATAGTCATGGTTCTGATGCACCGCACAAACCGCGTCTGTCGCGTCAATCACCGGCACGTCCGCCGCTCCGGCACGCCACACCAGCCACTGGTCCCACCAGTTCCGGCCGATTACCAGTCCCGGGATGTCGCGATATAGCCCGCGGCGAAACACGAAATAGTCGATGTTGTAGTAGAGCCGTTGGAATCCCTCCCGCCGCGCTCGTTCTACCAGCGTGCGTTGCCAAGCCGGATCGCCAAAATCAATCGGCGAATTCACGTCCAAATCCCATCGACGCCCAATCATCAAGAATTGTTCTCGCCAATTGGCCGCCGTTTCCACTGCTTTCCGGAAATCCTCGGTCAGAAGAATATCGCAATTGCAATAACACATGCGCTCGTGGCACGCTATTTCCTGCGCCCTTTCAAAGATCGACCGTACGCTCTTGGTGCCATTCTCCTTACGCTCAACGTCCGTTTCATGTCTCAAGCCCAGCTCCAGACACACTTCTGCGGCGCCCGCATCGTCCCCGAACACGATTACCTCCACCCCCGGGTGCAGCAGAATCCAGCTTTTCAGCGCGTTCCGCTGGATTACGTCGCTGTGCCCCAGAAACGGTTTCGCCGTGGTGAAAAAAGTCACCATCTTCTGCTCGGCGTGGCGTTTAGGGCCTCCAAGGCCCTTACTGACGAAAGTTCCATCTGTTCCCTCTAAATTCGATGATCGGCGGCCAATCCTCTGACCGCACGCGATAAAGGTATCGGCGCAGATTATTCACCAGCACCCGCTGCCAGAGTCCGCGCACCTTAGGCACACGCCGGATCACTCGATCGAACTGCCTAAAAACCTTTATCCCCTGGTAGCCTTCCATACACTCCAGCTCTCTGCCCAGGATTTCATCGCAGTTTCGGTCGTACAGCCCAACGTCGGCGTGACTCAGGGAATTGGGATGAAATCTCCAACCTCCGATGAGTGCGTCCACGGGATACAGCTTTGCGTAACGGAAAAATCGCGTCCACAGCTCAAAGTCTCCCTCCGCTCGGTACTCCGTACTCAACGCCCCTCCGGCGCGCACCCAAAGTTCGCGTTTCCAAAACGTGGACTCTTGCTGAATGTGCCGATTCGCTCCGGCCAAAAAGCGGGTTCGCGACCACCGCGGCACCTCCTGCACCTCCACCGTCATTCCCTGGTCATTGAACACCGTCGGACGCCCGGTGATCCATTCGATCTCAGGGAACGCGGAGAAAACGCTCCCTACTACGAACAAACCGCTTGTATGCAGTTTGTCGTTGGCGTTCAGCCACCCCATGATTACGCCCGTCGATCGCGCAAATCCCGCGTTCAAGGCCGCATACAATCCGCGATTTTCCTGGCTGAACCAGCATGTCACCTGCCGCTCGTATTTCCGAATAATTTCCACCGTGCCGTCCGTGGATCCGTCATCAACAATGATGTATTCCAGATTCGGATACCCTTGACCCACGATGGATGCGATCGTCTGTTCTAAATATTCCTCCCCGTTGTACACCGCCGTAACCAGCGTGATCTTCGGCCACAGGATCTGGCTCATGCTGTCGCGCCTTGTCCGTAGATCATCAACAAGTCTAAATTTCGGCGGCGCTGCGCCTTGTTTACCTTCATTGACGTTGCGCCCTTACAAATTCGAGATTCTCTTCTTGCCCGTATGTCTGGCCTCGGGCTTTCACCAGACCAAATCCGGCGCCTTCAAGGAAGTCGACCACTTCCTGTTTTGCAGGGGCCCCGTGGTAGAGAGGCGTCGGAGCTATCACGACTTCGACAACGATTCTCTTGATATCCCGCAACCTGGTTCCCGCCGACCTCAATACCGACAAATCCATGCCCTGCGCGTCGATCTTAAGAAAATCCACTTCGGCGATTCCCATCATATTCATCAACGTGTCTAAGCGGATGGTTGGTACGATCACGGTCGATTCCACTTTGTGGTTTTCCACACCCACCCAGGAACGCACCGCCTCCTGGTTCAGTGGTAACAAGGAACTTGCCATCTCGAACTGGTTAACATTAAAAACTGCGCTGCCATCTTCTTCGGCAATAGCGACCGGAATCACGAAGTAATTGGCGGAGCGACCCATCAATCTGGCTGCCGCTCGGAGATTTGGTTCGACCGCGTAGATTTGGAGGCCTGGGTTGTGTCTCGCGTAGCCCATCGTCTCCTCACCGTGGTGGGCTCCTACATCAATCCAAACACCTTGTGTCCCGTTGCGCTTCAGCAAAGCCTCACCCAAGCGGCGAAGAGCACGCCCCGCCAGGTTCGTTGGGCTAAATTCCATCTACGTTTCCTAGATATTCGCTCACTCGCCGCTTTCGGCTTGTCTCTTCGGCGTCGCCTGGGCCAAGCACCGTCGCGGGAAATCCGCCACCCACCCGAACTTCTCCCGGGCCGTTTGGCGAGTGCGAGTTCAAGAAAGAGGGCTCGACATTTCTTTCACCAACACTGTGCGCCTGCAAGGTTGCGTTGCGCGCGATACAAGGACTCGCGTCGACTTGCGAATCGGTTCTTGCCGCCAACGCGAAGACAGATCGAAACAGGAACTTTTGGGCACTCATCCTGCTCTGCGCTCGTCGACTTGCGGGATTCGCTCGGGAGGAACCGCGATCAGATTCGTGTCGTAAGAAGCGAGGCGGGCATCGATGGTTTCCACCGCTCCCCGCTCGAGCAGCCGGTACCATTGATAACCCATTCCAGCCAGAAAACCGACAATATCTTTGGCCGCATAGCCCCAGGGAGCGGTCCGGATGTCATACACTTCTACAAGTAAAACGGGACGCGGCGCTTTCGATAAGAGCTTTTCGGCACCCCGCAGAACCCCTAGCTCCGCCCCTTCCACGTCAAGTTTGATGAAATCTACTCTGGGAATCGCGTTTCGAGACAAATAGTCGTCTAGAGTCGTGACCGTGACCGCTATTTTTCTAGTTTCAGCTTCCACCATCGGGGCGCGCAGGCTGTTGCAATAATCTTCTGCGCCCTCGACCACAAAAAGGTCCGCTTCTCCATTCTCGCTGCCAAGGGCAAGGCCTTCGATCTGCACGTTGGCGCACTTGTTCAGCCGTAAGTGGCGCTTAAGCCGCTTGCGTTCGCGAGGCGAAGGTTCAAACGCAAACACTTTCCCTGCCGCACCTACCTGTTTTGAGGCTAGCAGTGTGTAGAAACCGTGGTGCGCGCCGATATCGATCACGGTCATTCCTGGCTTTAGGAAGTTCTCAACGAACCGCATTTCAGCGGTCTCAAATGCTCCCTCTGCAAGCATCGCATCCAGTGCACTATGTTCCAGTACCCAGGTGGCGCCGAACGGTAGCTTTAGGGGAGGCGGCCGGCGCGTCACCAGCGAGCGCAAGCGCACCCCTACCCTTCGCAGTTTCTCGCCACTCGGCCGGGCCAGAAAGACCTTCACACGTTGCTTGACGTTGCCCGCGCCATTGTTAACCGCCCAGGGATCCGAAGGATCCTTCGGCTCCGCAAGTGCCGTCAAACCTGCGAGCGGGATCGAAGCACGACCAGCAAGCAACATCGTTCGGCGGCGAATGTGATGTGGCGTCTCCCGGAAGTCGTCATGATCTGGCAGCGATGCAACCCGGTAAACTACTCGGAACCCAGACCGGTACAGCATCTTGACCAAACAACCTTCTGTCGCATAAAACGCGAGAGTTGTAATGCTTTGGTCTGCAATGGGTTGTTCTTCGCGCAGCAACATCCAAGGCTCTTCATCCGGAAGACACATGCTTTCAAGGAGGAGGACCTTGCTCGTGAGTCCGTGAAGATTTCGGATCGCGAGCAGCGTGCTTTCCAGGTGGTACAACAGACCAAAGCACAACACGAGATCGAAAGTCCCCAAGGTCAGGACGCTCCGCTCTTGAAGGTCTCCAATTTCAAACGGAATACTGGGATATCGTCGCTGCGCCTCCTCTACGTTCTCCGCGCGCACATCAAAAGCTCTCACCCCCAGGCCACACTCTCGCAGCATTTCCGCGAAGAAGCCTAAGCCGCACCCTGCATCCAGTGCCGTCGATAGGCCTAACTTGGCCTTCAACTCGTGTACCACTCGTTTGATCGTCGCGCCACGCGCCTCGATGAGCTTCGCGTAGTGATCCTGGTCGAATATGGTTTGCGATTGTGGCCGCGTCACGCTTTTCCCATTCCTATTGGAAAGAAAACTGCGACGGCAAATTCAGGATACCGTTCCACTCGTCCATGTGATGCTGGTGTACTTCGGTAGCGATGGTCATGTCGGGAAAACAATCCCAAAGGTCCAGCACTTCACTTCCATCCCACAAGCTCACCTGCCATTGATAAGCCCCCGGCCGCAGCGGCAACGACGCAAACGAATGCGAGAAAACGTGAACGCCGGCTGCCAGCGCAAGATTTTGCTCCGCGCGCGCCCACATCAACTGGCGGTCGGCGTTGAAAAGCGCCACGCCATGCTGCGCTCCGCGAACCGGCAACGCCAGCTCTGCCGCGAAGTCCACGGTCACCGGATCGAGACTCCGCAGCGTATGTTTTGCCCCGTCGGAGGATCCTGCAATTTCCCATCGCAAAAATTGCGCCTTCGTGCTGGCCCCGCGCTGCAGGCCCTGCGACCGGTCTCCTGCACACATTGCTGATTCATACGCCGCCAGCACTTCGTGGGGCTGCCCAGTCATGCGCACCGAGCCGCCGTCAACCCACAGCACCCGGTGGCACAACCGCCGGATCTGGTTCATCTGGTGGCTTACCAGCACGACCGTCCGGCCGGCGCGCGCTACGTCTCCCATCTTTCCCAAGCACTTCTTTTGAAAATTGATGTCACCCACCGCCAGCACTTCATCCACCAGCAATATTTCCGGCTCCAGGTGCGCCGCCACCGCGAACGCCAGCCGCACGTACATGCCGCTCGAATAATGCTTTACCGGCGTGTCGATGAACTTCTCGATCTCCGCGAACGCCACAATCTCATCCAGCTTCCGGTCGATTTCCCGTTTACGCATCCCCAGGATCGAACCGCTCAAATACGTGTTCTCCCGCCCCGTCAACTCTCCGTGAAACCCGGTGCCCACCTCCAGCAAACTTCGCACATGCCCCCGAATCTCCGCATATCCGGTAGTAGGCCGCGTAATTCGGGACAATATCTTCAAAAGCGTAGTCTTCCCGGCCCCATTCCGCCCGATCAACCCCAATACTTCCCCTTCCTTCACCTCCAACGATACATCCCGCAAGGCCCAGAAAGTCTCCTGCGGACGCCTCAACCCAGCCAACGGCGCCCGCGCAAAACGCGCTAGCGTATCCCGCAGCATCCCCCGCGGCTCCACCGCGCCCCGCTTGTACCGCTTCCCCAATCCCGCCGCCTGAATCACCGCCGTCATCCCAATCTCTTCCCCAGTCCCGGGAATGTTGTAACGTGCAAAGATTCGCACGTTAAAACGTCTCGCCGCCCGGCGCGCTCGAAATACCGGTCCGTCACACCCGATCCGCCACCGTGCCCTCCACCCGCTGGAAAAACAACAACCCTCCTGCCAAAATCACGGCCACCATTCCCGCCGAAGCCAGCAACATCGGTCCTGGCGCCTGCCCTCGTCCGGTCAGCGCCCACCGGAACCCGTCAATCACTCCAGCCATCGGGTTCAACCCATACAGCCATCGCCACCGCACCGGCACGAGCGAACTGGGATACGCCACCGGCGACGCCAGCATCCAGAACTGCACCACGAAAGGAATGATGGAAGCCACATCCCGATACAAAGCGTTCAGCGCCGAGGTCCATAGCCCGACCCCCAGCGCCGTCAGCACCGCCAGCATCACGAACGCAGGCAGCAGCAGCACCGTAGCCGGAGGATGGATCCCAAAGCTCAAAGTCAAAACGATCATGACCACGAATCCGATCGCCAGATCCACCACGCCGGAGGAAACTGCCGCTAGCGGCAAAATCAACCGCGGAAAATACACCTTGGTAATGACATGCTGGTTTGCCACCACGATACTGGTGCTATTGGTCAGCGCCTGCGCGAAATATGCCCAGGGCACAAGCGCCGCGAAATAAAAAACGGGATAAGGCAATCCCGAGGAGGGGAGTTTCGCCAGCCGCCCGAAAAAAATGGTGAATACGCCCATGGTCATCAGCGGCTGCAGAATCACCCAGGCGACGCCGATGACCGTCTGCTTGTAGCGCACCTTCACATCGCGCCACACAAAAAAGTACAGCAGCTCGCGATATTCCCAAACCTCGCGCAAGCGCAGCTCGAACCAGCCGCGCGGCGGCTCGATGCGCACAATCGCCGGCACGCCAGCAGGAAGCGGCAGCGCATCCTGGGCGCCGACAGCCAACGAGCCGTCAACCGGAGGGGGTGTAGTAACCGATGCCATCAATTTTTAACGCGCAAGCGAAACAGCACGCGAAACAGCACGCAGCCCCTGTCTACGCTGTGAATTTATACGACTAGAGTAGCAGAGATGCGCTTGTCGAGAGAGGCCCGCAACCCCTTTTTTCGCAGCCGCCAACAGCGAATTTGCAACTGCATCACTGGCTGGTTTTGGTTGCAAGCCGGAACCGTTTTCGTGCTGCGGAGCGCACCGCTCATTTCATCTGCTCGATGTCGCGCTCTTCGATCTGATGCATCAGGTTGGCGCGATGGAAAAGGTACGCCTGCAGCTTGGAGGACACTTCGCGAGGCACGACGAAGAACTGATTGTGCAGCATCTCGCTCCAGACGATTGGCCCTCGCGCCGGGACCAAGTGCGTTCCCCACTGGAACATGAACGCCATGTTCCACAGGACCAAGCAGGCCACAAGCGTTGAAGCCGTGACTAGCGCAGAGCGTGGAGAGCGGAACCAACGGGCGGCGTGATCGAACAAAACGCTCAGCCCGAGAACGAACGGCGCTGTCAGCGAAATAAAAAATCGATTACCGTACGACGAGATCCCGGCCCAGTCCGGGTAACACGCAATGAGCAAATAAAACCCCGCCACCGCCGCCAGGATCGGAATTCCCATGCGCGGATCTCGCAACCACAAAATGAAAAGCCCGGCTACCGCAACAATCGCTACGGGAGTCCACGCGACCAATCCGTGCTCGGAAGAAAACAGCACGGAGAGAAAATACGGCGAGCGCCACGCCCATTCGCGCAGCGGAACATATCCCGACTCCAACGCACTTCCGTAAATCACATAGCGCGAAACAAACGTCGGCAGTAAACAAACAATGACGATGAAATTGAAGAGCACGTGGTTTGCGAACAATTGTGCGACAGTCGCAGAAACTAACGACGTATCGCGTCGCAACACATTGGCCCGAGAAACGACACCGCGAGCATCCATATCTGCGGGAACGCTCGGGGACGCATTGCGGAACACTGCGAGATATTGCCAGAACCCTTCGACGACGAGGACGACCAGGATCGTAGCGTTTGCGTAGTACACGTTGAGCATCAAGCCCGCGATTACGCCGAGGATGCACCATTGGCGCGTAGTGCGCCGATCGCGAGTCTCATGCCAATACCAGAGGAACAGGGCCACCGCGAATGCGGAATGTGCGTGGGACCACGACGGATTGAAATACATGTACACAGGAAGTGAGCTGCTCCACCAAATCGCAACAGTGGCCATACATGCCCAGCGTTCATCGACGTACTTTGTTGCCAAGCGATTGGAGAGCAACAACCCGAGAAATCCATACAGCGCCGTTCCGAATGCCATGGCCACGCGATACGGCACCGAGAATCCGTCCGCTGCGACGTGCGAGCCGCACGCGCGCGCGAGCAGCACACCGGCATGCGCGACCAGTAGGAACGGCGTCCAAAGAATAGCGGGCCCCACGGTGAAATGATTATCGAGATGACCGGTAGCTGTGCGGAAGCTCGGCCGGGGGGCGCCATTTTCGTCGATGCGCGCGTCGCGAAAACTGGCGTTGCCGGATTGATAGTCGTGCTGGAAATCCAGGTTGTGCTCGATCAACGGTGCGCGCGCAAACGCATAGTAGCCAATACCATCGCCGCGAATCCAGGGATTTATCAGTGGCAGCGATACAAGGAAAACGACGAGAAGCCAGCGCTCGCGTCGTGTCAGAGACAAGGCGTCAAACGGCGGTGCCGGCGGCGGCGCGCGGAACTGGCGCAGGCTCGGCCTTTTGCTGGAAGAAGGCGGCTACGCAATCAATGATTTCCGAGAGAGGTGTCCGCGGGCGAAAGCCGGTAAGGGTTTCAAGTTTGTCGACGCAGGGGACGCGGCGCATCATGTCTTCGAAGCCGGGCTCGTAAGCTTGGTCGTAAGGGACAAATTCAATGGGGGACATGCTGTTGGTGCGCTGCTTAACCAGCCGCGCGAGTTCCTCAATGGTGACTTCTTCCGTGTTGCCCACGTTGATGACTTCGCCGATCGAATGTGGGGTGTCGATCAGACGCACGAGGGATTCGACGGTGTCGCGGACGTCGCAGAAGCAGCGGGATTGCTTGCCATCGCCGTAAACGCTGATGGTGGTGTTGTCGAGTGCGGCTTTGACGAAATTCGGCAGGACCATTCCGTATCGGCCGGTTTGTCGCGGGCCTACGGTGTTGAACAAGCGCACGACGATGACGGGAAGCTGCTTTTCCTTCCAGTAGGAAAGCGCGAGAAATTCATCGAGCGCCTTCGAAGCAGCGTAACTCCAGCGACCCTTGGTCGTGGGCCCGAGAACAAGGTCGGCGTCTTCATGAAACGGCACGTTGGTATTTTTGCCGTAGACTTCCGAAGTGGAGGCAGTGAGAACAAGCTTGCGTTTTTTGCAGGCGGCTTCGAGGATCCGCTGGGTGCCGTTGACGTTGGTCTCGATGGTGCGAACAGGACTTTCCACGATCAGTTTGACGCCCACAGCCGCGGCGAGGTGAATCACGGCGTCGGCATCGTCCACGAGCTCCGCCACCAACTGGCGGTTCTCGATGTTGTCCAAGTGATATTCCATGCGATCGAAGGCCTTGAGGTGGCGAATGTTGTCCATGCTGCCCGTGGACAAATTGTCGAGCAATACGACGCGATCGCCGCGGCCGAGAAGCCGCTCCGCGAGATGCGAACCGATGAAACCAGCGCCGCCAGTAATTAGAAAACGCAAACAATCCCCCTTAGAGAGCCTGAATATCGTCCTGATCGTCACGATCGTGGCGGCCATGCGATGAAGATGTGAACGCAGGTTCGCTCTGATTTTTCCTATCCGAAGCGTCCGATTCCTGCGGGCCGTAGCCATAGGCGTAGGGATAGTAGCGATAGGAGTAGTAGTAGTCCGGCGCGCTGGAATTGACGGCGTTCAAAACCACGCCGAGAAGGCGGCATTTCACGCTCACGAGCAGGTCGCGCGTGCGAGTGAACGCTTCCTTGGGAGTTTCTCCGCTGCGCACCACGAGCAAGACGCCATCGGCCTGCACCGACAATATGACCGCGTCGGTGGCGGCCATAACCGGAGGCGTATCGATAACGATAAATTTGAATTTGGTGCGCAGCTCGGCGATGGCATCGGCAAGTTTGTGAGAAGAAAGCAGGTCCGCAGGATTCGGCGGCAGAGGGCCAGTGGGAATCGCGGAAAGATTCGGAATCGCGGGATGCTGGACAGTGACCAGTTCGAGGCTCGAGACACCCGCCAGATACGAGCTCAAGCCCGCGTACTTGCCGCTGGTCATATTGAGCAAGCGGCCGACGCCAGGCTTTCGCAAGTCGGCGTCGATGAGCAGGGTGCGATCGCCGAGTTGCGCGAGAGTGACCGCGAGATTCGCGGCCGCGGTAGTCTTGCCTTCGCGTGGCAGCGCGCTGGTGACGAGAATGACCTGCGGAGGGCTTCCCGCCTGCGACAGCAACAGAGCAGTGCGCAAAGCGCGGAAAGCTTCGGACATCTGCGATTTGGGCAAATGCTGGGCGACCAATTCGACGTGCCGCGAGTGCCCGTTGCCGATGGCTTCGCCCAGCGTCTTTCGGCTACGTGCATCGCCAGGGGAGTCCTCGAATGCAGGAACTACGGCGAGGGAAGGCAAACGGGCAAGGGTTTCAACGTCGTCCGGTGTCTTTACGGTGTTGTCCATGTATTCGCGCAAAATCGCCAAGCCGATGCCACCGACAAGGCCGACAAGAAAAGCCAACGCGACGTTGCGGCCTTTCGCAGGACGCGAGGGATACGAGGGAATCATGGCGGGATCGACCACGCGAATATTCGAAGATTGCAATGCGGCGGAAATACCCGCTTCCTTCAGCTTGGTGAGCAAACCGTCATAGAGCGCTTTGTCGGCTTCCGCATCGCGTTTCAGGATGTTGTACTGCACCATGCGCTCGGACATGAGGTTGGCTTCGGACTTCTGCTGGTCAAGCGTTCGAACCAGCAACTCTTCGCGTTGCTGGGCTTCGTGGTATTCACTGCCGAGCCGCGCGACGACGGCGCGTTTTTCCCGGTCGAGATTCTGATCGATTTCCTTCAGCTGCGATTGAAGGCGTTGCACCTTCGGAAAATTAGGGCCGTACTGATTGATCGCTTCGGTGTACTGTACATTCAGTTCCCCTCGCCTGTGCAACAAATCCAGCACGCCGGTGGAGTCGCGGATTTGCGGAACGAGGTCGGCGTCGCCTTGCTTGGCGAATTCGAACAGCGACTGTTTCCTCATCCGTTCGCCCTGAGCTTCGATGAGCTGACGGCTGATCTCCGACAGTCGCTGGGTGGTGAGGTTTTGCTTGTCGTCGATCTCCCAAATCTGGTTTTTGCGTTCGTAGTCGAGGCGAGCGTCTTCGGAGTTTTTGACTTTGATCTTAAGTTCGTCGAGCTGATCGGTGAGCCAGGCGGTGGCAGCGGTGGTCGCGTCGTAGTGGCTGCGGCGGTTTTGGTCGATAAAGTTCCGGATATGCGCGTTGACCACCTGAGCGGCCAACTCCGGGCTGGTGGCCTCGAAACTGATATCCATCAAGCGACTGTTAGGGACACGCTTGACGCCAAGACTTCCAAGGAACGCGCCCAACTCTGGGGGGCGCTTCTGGTTCGCCAGGCTGCCCGTGGCCAGCGCTTCGGACGAAGGGTCGGAGTTCTGGAATTGCGGCTGGCCGGTGAGCACGCCGGTGCGGATGGTTTGCAGGGCGAGCGTTTCACTGGTCAAAATTTTGGACTGGGTCTCGATATAGTTTTCGAGGTCCAGCATGTAGTCGTAAGAATCGGTGCCTTGAAAGGGGAGGATATTGGCATTTTCGCGCCCTAGCTCGATGCGCGTGGTGGCCACGTAAACGGGCTGCATGCGGAAGGTGGCAATCGAGACAATGGTGACCACCGCGAGCATGAACGAGACGATCAGCCATTGATGCTTGCGGAGAATGAGCAGGTAATCGTAAAGGTGAGGCTCGCGAGGCGACAATTCAAAAGCAGGCCGCACGGCCTGGGAAACGACATCAACGACCCCGTTTGAGGGGTCATCGCGAGAAATCATCTTGAAGTCGTCGCGCATTTGCCTACTGAACCAGTCGATAGATCAAGATTCCGCTGCCAAGCGCCACGGAAAGTTCCGCGAACCGATACGCAGCGGCTTTGCCACCGCTATTGGGAACGTACAGAATGTCAGATGGCCGGAGTTGCACATCTTCGGATTGAAACTTCATGACCTTCTTGAGATCGACTTCTACTTCATGCTGCTGTCCGGTGCTGTCTTTGCGCACGATAACCGCGCGATCGGATTTCGCGGTGCGATTCAAGCCGCCCGCTAGAGAAAGCACCTTGAGCGCAGTGAGTTGTGCCCGATCGTTCGAGACCGTATAGCCTCCCGGCTTGGAGACCGCGCCGAGAATGTAAACAATCCCCGCGTGTGGAACAGTCACGACATCCCCGGGAACGATGATGATGTTGTTGGCCATGTCGCCGGTTTCAAGAATTTGATTCAGGCTGACGGTGATGGTGTTGGCCATCGAAGCGATCTGGGGCGGATCGGATGGCTGCGCGGGGCGGGGCGTCGCGCCCGCCGCGGAGTTTGCCGGCGAGTCGAAACTCGCCGGAGAACTCGGCGATGGAGCAGCCGGAGTGGCGCCTTGCGTTGGCGCGACCGAAGTATCTTCGGCGCCGATCGACGGAGCCTGCGAAGACTGGTCCTGCGAAGGATCGGATGAGGAGTCCGGTTCCGGCCGGGTGATGATGACGTGGTCGCCCGCATCGGGGCTGATACCGCCGGCGGCGGCCAAGACATCAATGAGACGGACCTGGCGATCGGACTCATACACCATGGGATGCGCAACGGCCCCAACGATGGTGATGGGCTTGCTTTTCTTCTCCTTCACGGTGACGGTGACTTCAGGATGCGAAACGAGGCCGTTGGCCTCCAGCACTTCTTGAATTTTTCGCTCGGCTTGCATCTCCGTCAGCCCCGAAACATGCAAGCGTACCGGTATCAATGGAAGACCGATGGTGCCGGTTTGGCTGACGCGCAACTCACGGGAAATTTCCGGGACGTCAAAGACCTGCACCGAAATCAGGTCGCCGGTGCCAATCACGTAATCGCTGGGAGGCGGCGTGGCGTGGGGCGCGGACGCCAGCGAGCGCAGACGTTCGTTGGTTTGCTGCGGTGTCTCAACCCTTTGGGCGCGGCTGGAAGGCGCCAGGATCGGAAGCAGCGCGCAGATGGCCAAATAAAGAACCACTGAACGCAGTCCAGCTGGCTGCATAGGAATAGACGGCCCCCAGTGTTGATTATACAGTTAAAGCACAGAAGTCAACCACGATTTCGCGCCTAGCGCCGAAAAGGTTGGGAGGGCCGGTCGGCAGATGGGGACGGCGTAACTTCGCCTGTGGCCAGATGCGCCATCAACAAAAAAAGCAGCGCGTTGGCAGGTATATGAAGGTTGAAATCGACCAGACTGTGTACTAGAAAGCCACTACACGCTACCAGCCCGGAAAGGTGCAGCGCAGCCGCGAAAGGCTTGTCGCGTTGTAGCAATTGCCGCAGAGAAACGAAGAACAGAATGCCGAGAAAGACGGCGCCGCCGAGGCCTCCGGCGATTCCAGTTTCGGCCAAGCCCTCGAGATAATCGTTGTGCGCGTGATTGACGATCTTGCCGTCGTAGTTGGTTTCGTAGGCGGGGAAGACGGTTTGCAGCGTGCCGAGACCAGTGCCGGTCCAGCGATGGTCCAGAAAAATGCGCCAGGTGTCTTGACGCATGGAAGCGCGCTTGCCGCTGGTTACCTCGAGCGACTGCAGCGAGGAAAAGCGGTCGAGAACCTGTTTCACGCCGAGCCAGGAGACCAGCAGGAACGCAAGGAGCAGGACGAGCCCGCCGGCGAGAACGTGCTGTCCACCGGTGCGGCGCAGCAGCATCATGAGCACGAGAACACCAACCTCTACTCCGAAACTTACAACCCCGCCGCGGGAGGCCGACAAGAAAAGCGCGCCGATGGGAAGCAGCACGAAGATGGTAACCAGATACCAGCGTTCCTTCCGCACCTTGCCCAGAATCAAGGGGACGAGCGCGACGGGCACGACCAGCTCGATGAACCCGGCAAAGTGATTGCGATTGACGTATGGACCGAACGGGATTCCGCCGTAGCGCATCTCGCGGAACCAGTACAGCTTACCGTTGAAGGTGACCTGTTGCAGGATGCCAAAAACTGCCATCAGAAACCCGAAAATCATGATGAACCAGACAAAACTGCGCCACTGGTCGGAGGTACGAAACACCTGGGTGGCGAGAAATAACAGGATGGCGTAAGCGGCCAGAAGGTTCAGGCCCATCCGCGTGTCGTAGCTGGAGGCGGTGATGGGAAGCAAAAGTTGAGCCAGCGCGACGGTGGCGAGCAGGAGGAGCGGAGGCAAGAGCGGAGTGAGGACGACTTCCTGGTCTTCTTCTCTATTGAGATAGAAGACCGCGGCCCAGACGAGAAACAAAAGGCCGGCGCCGGTTTCGAGCACCGCTCTGGCCCAGTCTTCGACGGCACCATGAGCGAGAACCGCAAATACAACGAGCGCACAGAGGCCGGTGCGGACAAATCTCATGGCTTGGGACCCAAGGAAGATACCGGCAGAAGCGCGACATCGTCGACCCAGGCGGTTCCGTGGATTCGGCTGCCAAAGTCGTCGCTGGGGTGGCGGGTCACGCAAGCACGCAGTTGGCGCACCCCAGCCACCGCGGTCCAAGGAAGGCTGAGTTCGGTCCAAGGCTGGGTGCCGTGCACTTCGGTTGTCTCGGTCGAAGCGCTGTGTGTGTTCTCCACCCATTCAAGACGGAAACGGATGCCTTGATCAGTGGTGAGGTTTTGCGCGCGCACCCATGAGGAAAAGCGATACGAAGTTCCAGGCCGCACCTGAACAACGTGGCAGATATCGGAGAAATCAACATTGCGGCTGCCGTCGAAGACCAGGCGCAGGGAACGCTGTCCGGAGTGTTTTTCGTTTGCATCGTAGGTCGCCTGGACGCCGCGGGCAGGAGGCGCAAAGTTCCAGGCGAAACCGCCGCCTGCGACGCCGGTTTCGAATCCACCATCCCACAAGACCGAGCCCGGAGGGTCGACTGGCGGTGGTGAGCCTGAAAGTGCTACGGCCTGGTCCCAGACGCGGTGGGCGTCGTCGATGCGGTGCGCCTGGATCAGCGAATCGGTGAAGGGGATCGCCGGGGGAAGCGGTAGATGCGGGCGGATCGCGACCAGACGGTCCCAAACCGCGAGAGCCGGATCGATGGCGGCATCGGCGTCGAGCTCGCGGATAGTCGCAAGATACACCGCAGCAGAGGGCGGGAGCACCTGGTCCAAGATCGCTTGAATGTCGGGGGCGACACGCCAGCAGCGTGAGAACGCTTCGGCGGCGCGCTGGGGGTCGACGGAAACAGATTGGCGAATTTCCGCAAAGGCGGCGGGCAACTCACCTTGCCGCAGTAGATAATTGCCGTAGCGCCAGGAGACTTCGGCGGAAGCGGGATAAGCGCGCTGGGCTTGCAGGAAAGCTTCGCGTGCGGCGGAGAGGTCGGCTTGCGATTCGTAGGCGGTAGCGAGATCCATCCAGGCGTAGGCCGATCGCGGATCGAGAGTGAGAGCAGTGCGGTACGCCTGCACGGCGCGTGAGGCGTCGGGTTCATCAAGATTGTATTGCCAGTACCGGCCGAGCAGAAACCAATTCTCGGCGTTATCCGGCTCCAGTTGCACGGCGCGCTCGTAGCCGGAACGCGTTTGAAGTCCTACATAGTGCGCGGCGAGCGCGTTGCGGATGCTCAAATAGGCGAGCGCCGTGGCCAGAATCAGTGCGACGAAGACAAGTGTAAGGCGTGCCGCGGCGCTCGAGAGACGCAGGACCATTCACGGTACTGTGCCTAGCGGACCCCGGACTTGCAAGATGAAATTAACGAAACAGAAACGGGTAGGGGTGGAGAGCGGCGCGGCCCGATTTGCCGGCTACTTTCCAATCGATGCGGTGAAGGTCTCGTCGGCTCGGCCGCGGCGTCGAACATCGATCCCCAAACGCTTGATTTTCTGGTTCAGCGTGGAGAGCGGAATCATGAAACGCTCGGCCGCTTCTGTCTGATTCCACCCGGTGCGCTCCAGCATGTCGATGATGATGCGGCGCTCGATCTCATCCATGATCTGAAACAGCGAAGGCTGCGGATGATCGGCTGCCGAACGCGAACCGGGCTCGCCGGGCATCGGCGGAAGAAATTCGGAAAGCTGCAGGCGAACGCCGCGAACAATTTCCTTGCTGCGAATGCTCTCGGGGAGCAGGTCGACGTCCACGCGTTCTTGCGTGGAAAGGACCACCGCGCGCTCGACCACGTTCTCTAGTTCGCGCACGTTGCCGGGCCAATCGTAGTCCATTAACAACTTCAGCGCGCCTTGCGTGAATTGGAGCGGAGTTTTGCCGTTCTCCTTGCAGTAGCGTTCCGTAAAATGAAGGAGCAAAGCGGGAACGTCTTCGCGCCGTTCGCGTAGCGGCGGCAACCGCAAGTGAATCACGTTCAAGCGATGATACAGATCTTCGCGAAAGCGCCCTTCGCGGACGAGCGTGAGCAAATCGATGTTGGAGGCGGCGACAATGCGCACGTCCACCTTGATCTGTTCGGTGCCTCCGAGGCGCATGAATTCGCGCTCTTGAATGACGCGGAGCAACTTGGCTTGGGTCTCGTGGCTGATGGTGGCGATCTCGTCGAAGAAAATCGTTCCCTGATCGGCGACTTCGAAGAGGCCTTTCTTGGAAGCGATGGCGCTGGTGAACGCCCCTTTGACGTGGCCAAAAAGCTGCGACTCCAGGAGATCGACGGGAATGGAGCCGGTGTTGACCGGGACGAACGCCTTGTCCGCGCGCGTAGAAGCGGAATGAATCGCTTTGGCGATCAGCTCCTTCCCGGTGCCGCTTTCGCCGCTGATCAGAATCGTAGAGCGAGACGGCGCTACCTGCGTAACGAGATCGAACAGCGTCAACATCTTGTCGCTCTTGCCGATAATGTTGGGGAACGTGAAGCGCTGCTTCAAGGCGCGCTTCAACTGCACGTTTTCTTCGCGAAGGCGGCGCGATTCGACCGCTTGTGCGACCTGCGCGAGCAATTCGTCATTCGACCAGGGCTTGGTGATGTAATCCATCGCGCCGCTTTTGAACGCGGCGCGCGCCATGTCGATCGAGCCGTACGCAGTGATCAGCACAACGGAGAGTTGCGGATCACGCCGGCGGATTTCGCGCAGCAAGTCGAGGCCGTTGCGATCCGGGAGGCTCACGTCGAGCAACAGCAAATCGAAGGGATGCTCTTCGAGTTTGGCGAGGCCGGAAGCCCCGGTGCCGGCGCTGGAGACACCGTACCCCTCGCTGGCTAGCAGCAACTCAAGGCCTTCTCGGATTTCAGATTCGTCGTCGACTACTAGGATGGAACCCTTAGACATGGACCGCTTTCCTTACCGCGGGAAACTCGACGTGGAAGGATGTGCCCTTGCCGGGAGTGGAGCGAACATCAATTTTTCCAGCGTGCTCTTTGATTATACCGTAGCTGACCGAGAGCCCCAGGCCGGTGCCGCGGCCGCTGGCCTTGGTGGTGAAAAAGGGATCGAAAATTCGATGGATGTGTTCGCGCGGAATTCCCGCGCCGGTGTCGACAACTTCAACCTCAACGCTGCCGTTGTGGGCGGCGGTGCGCACTTCCAGCATTCCGCCGGTGGGCATGGCATCGCGCGCGTTCAGGAAGAGATTCAAAAATACCTGCTGGAGCTTGTTCGCGGAGCCACGCACGGCCGGAAGCGTGTTGCCGAGTTGCTTGACGACCTGAATCTGCGATGTTCTCAAGGGGTGCGCGACCAGCGACAGCGTTTCTTCCACAACGCGGTTCACGTCGATGTCCGCCAATTCGGTAGCGCTGGTGCGCGAAAAATTCAAAAGATTGTTTACGATTTCGCTCGCGCGGAAGGTCTGCTTGACGATTTTCTCGATGATGCCCTGCCGGGGGTCGCCCTCAGGCATCTGCTTGGCAAGCATCTGAATGTAATTGGAAATCACCGCTAGCGGTGTGTTGACTTCGTGCGCGACTCCCGCAGCGAGCAATCCGAGCGAGGTAAGCTTCTCGGTCTGCGACATCTGTTCTTCCATGCGCTCGCGTTGCGTGACGTCATCGAACAGCAGCAGACGGCCGATGCGTTCGCCCGACTTGCTGACCAAGGGCGTAATCGAGACGTTCAGCGTCAGCAATCGTCCCTGATGATGCAGCCTCTGCTTGTAGATGCCGGTAATCTGCTCTTCGTCTCTGCGCGCCGCGATTTCCGACGCCAGTTCTTCCGGTAACAAGGCACGTAATTGGTGACCGACCGCATCCTGTCGCGACACGTTGAAAAGTTGTTCCATGCGTGTGTTCCAGGATTCTACGATCCCGCCGAGATCCACGGCCAGCACGCCAACGTTGAGTGACTCAACAATGTTTTCGCTGAAGTCCTTGAGCCGCGCGATCTCCAGCGCTTTTTGTTCCAGCGAGGTGTAGAGCTGCGCGTTGTCGAGCGCGACCGCGACATACCCGGCGATGGTTTGCACCAGCTCCACGTCATCGCTCGAAAGAAAATCGCCGTCGACGGTCTTGCCTAGACCCAACACCGCGACGGTGCGCTCTCGTATGCGGCAAGGAATGAAATAGTTCAGATCGAGCTGCTCGAGAGTCTGCCGGATCGCGTCCGTGACTTCTCTCGCCGCGCGGGGCGACTCAAAAAAGAGCGCCCCACGGGCGAACTCGGGCCGGGCCGGCTCGAGGAAGCTAAGATCCATGGGTTCAGACAGGCGGACGCCCATCGAGCGAGCCAGGCGCAATTGACCAGGCTGCAGGGGGTCCTCCATAAAAATCGCCAGGCGATCGACCAGCAGCGTTTGCGAGATGCGGTCCATCACCGAACCGAGCATGGGGTCGAAGCGCACTTCATTGGTGAGCGTGCGGCCAAATTCGATCAGGGTTCGGCGGTAGTCCAGCCGGTCGCGGTAAAAAAAACGATCGAGGCGCGCTTGAATCCACTCGCGAAACGGTTGGAACAAGAACGCGGCGATCACGATGGCGATCATGCCGCCCACGGGCCCGGTCGTTTGCGCGTGCGAGATTTCCGCGATTAAAGCGATCAGCGCGAAATAAATAGAGGCTACCGCCGCGGTAGCGGCAGTGTACGCCAAACCGCGCTTGAAGATGATGTCCACGTCCATCAACCGATAACGGATGATGGCGTAGCCGAAGCAGAGCGGAATCAGGACCAGGCTTAGAGCGGAAAACTTCGTCCAAGCCGGAGGAACTGCATCCAGCACGAACGGAATCACATACAAAAGGGCGAACGGCAAAGCGCCGGCCAGCGTGCCGCCGGTTAACCACTTCAACTGCTGGCGAAGCACGCCCGATGGAGCTTCGCGGAAGTTCTTGTAGAAAACGATCGCGGCCGCCAGAAAGTAGATGCCCAGATAACTGTATTCAATCTTGTCGATCAAAATGCGCGAACCGAGCCACGGAACGAAACCCAGCGCGTTAAGAGCGAGGCTGACGTGAAACAACAGCAAGAGTGATGGCGGACCGTACACCAGGACGAGCTTGGAAACGGAGCGCGCCGCCGATTCGGCCCGCTCCGGGAACACCAGCGCAAAGTGAAACAGCAGGGCCGGTGCGAGCATTAAGGATGCGATCTTGGCCCAGTAGATCTCGTAGTCGAAAGCGTCCAGCTTCCCGCTGTAGTGAAACGAAAACAGAACAAAGGACGCCAGGCAGAAAACGAAGAAATGCACCGCGCGCGGCGCGTTCCACCGGCGAATGAAAATGAACAAGCCAATAAAGAGATAAAGAAGCCCAACCACACGCTCGTAGTTCTCGATCGAGGCGGGTTTGTCCGCGGGAGCGGTGACCAGCGGGGTCTCGAACTCCTGGCCGTTTCGGACCAATTTATAGCGGACTTGGGTCCAAAGCCCGGCGCGCCACAAGCGCTTGGTGACCTGAACCTGGGTATCGACGGGCACACCGTTAATGGCAACAAGGAGGTCACCGGGACGAATACCGGCCCGGGCAGCAGGAGAGTTAGGGGCTAGCTTCCAAGCTTGCGCACCATGGGAGGTATCGAACCAAGCTACCCCGTCGTCGGGGATCTCGTAGGTCTCCCGCTGGCGGAAATTGATCCAGGCATAAATCACGGCGGCCAAGGTCGCAAGGGCCAAGACCACCGCACCGAGACTTACTCTAAGGTTCTGCTTCATGCCCAGTCCGATTAAGACACACTCATACTGTAAAAATCAGGTGCAAATCGGTGTCCACTGTTTTGTAGACGAGTCCGCGATGAACTCTAATCTTATCAAGGCCTTGCGGTATAGCTCGTGAAGCCACCTCGCGGATATCCACTTTATGGAAGGGGGCATACAGCTTTTAAGAACCGCCACTGCTTCAAAACTGAACGCTCAGACCACCTCGAAACGTGCGAAATGTTGGAACCAGCATGGACCGCCCGTCCCGGCTGTTCAAGGACACATACCCCTGCCCAAGAATGTTGTCGCAATCCGCAACTGCTTGCCAGCGGCCAGGGCCGAACTTAGGTAGCGTCTGGCGGATACCGATGTGAAGGAAAGGATCCATTTGGTAGAGCGACTCGCCGTAGCTGTCCAGGCGGGATATCGCCACACCGCTGACCCACTTGTAACCGGCGGTGACCTTCGTTTTCGAGCGGGGCACGGTGGTGGCCACCGAGGCACCCACCGAGTGGTGCATCGAAGTCCTTAGCATCTCGCGAAGGATGCCATCCGCAAAATCGGAGGGAGTCAGGGCTCCCGCATACGCATAAACCGCCGTAATTTCCACGTCGTCGGACAGCTTTTCGCGCAGGGCCACCCGCGTACCCCAGCTATTCAAGGAGCCGCCGTCATAGGCGAAGGCGTTGGAGAAATAGTCCTGGAGATAGTCGGAAGAGGGTAAATCTCCACCGCGACCATAGATAGCGACGTGACTGTCGTCGTCATGGAACGCGGCCACTTGCAGTTGCCCGCGCGTACCCAACTTGCGATCGGCGGCAATTTCCTCGTGCCAGCCGCCCTCCAGCACCGGTCTTCCGTCGCGCCACAACAGCGTTGGAAAAGAATCAAGATCGTTGACCGCCGTCGCAAGAGCACTACCTGAATCGCGATTGTCCGGATCCAGATTGCTCGCGCCACCGGGCTCTTCCGAGAAAGTGAGCGTGGCCCGCCACGCATCCGATATCTTGGTATCGAGTTCCAAGCGCGGACGCAGCGAAGTGGCAGCTTTGCCCAATCCGACCAGGACGAACTCTCCGCTGTACAGAAGCTTAGCGCGGTCACCCAAACCGAGCGTTCCATCCTGTTCCATGCGAACGCCGCGGAAGATTTGTCCGTCCGGCCCGAGCTTGGCCTCGCGGAGGACCAGAGTGGAACGTGGACCCGAACCGAGCGAGCCGGTGGGCAGCCAGACCGTGGCGATGCCGCCACCAGGGGCGGCATCCATATAATTCATCTCGCCGGCCATCAGCAGCCGAGCGGTACGACCCAGCTTCTGGTCGTATGCGAATGTCGTGGCGGGTGCAGAGGGAACACCAGAAGCCGACCCTGGCCGACGCGCGCCATCGGTAAATTCCAGCTGGGCGCGCGGCCGCAAAACCTGTTTGTCGAGATTCGTATTTGAGGCGATCTCGGAGCTGTCGTCCTCCATCCATTGCAGCACCGGACGAGTGGCCGACGCCGAACGCAGCACCCATTTCCAGTCCTCGGACTCCACCGTTGCCGAAGAAGGCGCGCGGCGCAATTGATCGAGCGAAGCGAACATGGACTCGAGCTCGACGCGAACCACGGTGGTGACGTGCGCATTGATTCGTACGTGCTGCTCGAGGGTGGGAAGAAATCCCGCCAGCGTCACGCGGACGGTGTAAAGGCCTGGCGTGACCTTCTCACCGCGGAAAACGCCTTGTGTGTTGGTAAGAAAATCGACGGCCGACAAAGCGCCAGCCGACTCCGAAACCAATTGCACGGTAGCGCCCATCTGTGGGACGCCCAAGGTGTCGTTCACTACTCCGGCAACTTTCCCGGAAGCGGGCCTTAATTGCGCGCGAGACGCGGTCACATAGACCGAAAGACACGCTCCGGCAATTGCTAGAACGCCTAAAATTCGGAGTCGTCTTTCGTTCACTTCGCGCTACCTCCCCGGTGCTGCTTTCGCGGCATTGGCTGCCGTCTTGGTATCGGTGGGGGCCTTAATGGAGAATTCCGCAGTCTTCGAAACGGTCTTGTTGGAATTGGAGTCAGTGGCCACGATTTCCAGCGAATACTTGCCCGGGGTGAGGGTAGCCAAAGGCAGCAGGCGCTCGATGGTCACCTGCTCACCGGTCTGCTTCATTTCTTCCGACGTTTCCTTGAACTGCATGATCTGCTGGTCGCCTTTTTTGACGGTGTAGACGAATGTGGCGTTGGACTTGTGCGTCTTGTCGTCGGGTTTCAGGTTGTAAACCTGCATGTAGATGCCCAGTTTTTCGGTGTTAGCGAAATCGCCGTCGAGACGCGGGACAACTTTGGTCGAACCCAGCACGAACTGCCCGGTACCAATCTGCTTGGACGGCACGTGCTCAAGCTTCGATCCGTCGGCGACGATCAGCGAGCTGGTTTCCAGTTTGTCGTCTTCAAAACGAGGAACCTGGAGTCGCGTGTTGATTACGCCGACGTTGCCGCTCTTGACGTCCTTGATCACGATATCCAGACGATACAGGCCGGGGCGCAAGGGAATGGCCTTCTGATAGATGGACTGCAGCTTGACCGATTGTTGGAAAAGGCTGTCCGGGAAATCGCGGCTGACGGGATCTTCAAAGGTTTGTACCACGCGACCCGTTAAGGAACTGACGCGGCCAAACACGTTCAGAGTCGCGGAGTGCACGCCTTCTTTGTTGTCAAAGGAAAGCTGGTTGTTGGGAACCTGGACGGTGACGGGAACCAGAACCGTATCGTTGGTTACCTTCATGAAGTCGGTACGCCAGGTAAACTTCATCTGATCGCGAACGATACGAGCGGTGACGATGGCTTCCAGGTCCTTGTACTTGACTTCGGGCGGTTTGAAGGCTTTGGCGTATTGATCGAGGCGGTTGAACTCGTCCATGCTGGACGGTGTTCCACCAAGCGATCTGGGCATGTTCGTGCCGTCCGATCTCGTGAATCGATCGGTCTTGGAGGCCATGCCCATTTCTTCCAGCAAGCTCAAGCCGGCGCCGGGTACGTGCAAAAGAGCGTCTTTTTCGCTGGGATCCATGGTCAGGTGGTATTCGCCCGAACCCGACGGATCCACAAATTCCCAGATGATGTTCTCCCCGATCCCTTCCATGTAGCGATATCGCCAGGTCTCCCACGGGTACGTCGTAGTCGAGCCGCCGCCTTCATCCATCGGGCGATCGTATGTGCCGCCGGTCGGATGCGACTCGACTTCATCCGCTGGGCCCCACATGATGTACATACGGCCGCGATCGGTCTTCCAGCCAGGTATGCCCGAAGCATAGTGCTCGTTGGCATAGGCGATGCGGCGATAATGCTCTTCCTTAAAGTCGTTGTCGGGCAGGTCGGGTGTGGCGCTGCGGCGCAGCCAAAACTGCTCGATGAACTGCTCGCGCTCTTCGTTGGTTTCCAGTTGCAGGAACGATTGCCGCTCCGCCGGGGAGATAATGTAAACGACGTCTTCGTTTAACCACTGCTTGTAAGGAGTGTCGAGTTCCTTCAGCGTCTTCCGGAGCTTTTTCTTTTGCTCTTTGTCGAGCTTTTGCTGCACTGGCGCAGCGGCAGGATCCTGCGCTTGTTTGGCCTCACCCTGAGGCTGCGGATGAGCAATACTGGGAGGAATAGCAATAGACAGGGAAAATAGCGACGCGAACAGGGTACGAACTACCCGTGACATAGGCTATACCTCAACTTCCGACAGGACAGGGGGATTCTACCCCGCGGGCAACGACGACGTCAATCAGCGAAATGTCCTGCGTTTTGTGACACTTGTCCCCCGAGAATGGTTAGGATGCGCGAGGGCGCCAGGGGTTGCCTGACTTAATTTGACCTGAACGACCGTACAGGAAAAATTGCGTCGGTACGCTACCAGGCGGTATGGCGGGAAACTTTGGGAGTGCTAAGCTTTGCACGAGAGCGGATGGCAATCGAGCATCTCGCCGCGATTGTTTCTTACTGTACGCGCTGTTTCTGGGCGTCCCACCCAACCAGGGAGTCGAAGATGGCCAGGACGTGGCGCCGGTATTCGACCATGCGGTAGAAGATATCTCGCAATTCCGGGTCGCGCTCGGCGTCGCGGTGCCACTTCAGCAGCACAGCGGGAGGCACTTCGATATCGCGGCGGAGTTGCTCGGGCGAATGGCCGCGCAGGAAGAGCCCATAGAAAAACGCCGCTTCCCGTTGGGGAAAGGCGAAGTCTGTGGCGACTTCCACCGGAACGATTTGTGCGATCGAGGCCATAAGGAAAAAGGCAGTTTACCGAAAAGCGCCCCCGCGTCAAGTGGTACGGTAGCTTTAATGTCGCCTGGCGGGTAACTCCCCTATTGGTACTTGCTTTATGGGCACACCGGCGCGGTTAGGCGGTCGCACACGATACAACGCCGGGGTTGCCAGACGATTCTAACCGCCGTAGGATGCTGTAAGGTTCAGCAAAGTTTCATAACTCAGGGTTGTTCACTGGCCTTGTAGCGGGCTTTTGTTGCAGGATCACGACATGAGTAAACGGTCAATGGCGGGGCGCGGCGTCGGTAGGATCTTGCGGTTCGGCGTGAAGCGCGGGTTGCGCTCGGTAGAAGTGAATCCCGAAGATTTTCGGAAGCAGCTGGCGAACAAGCACGGGCTGTGGGTGCCGAACTTCGCGCGGATGCAGGATGTTCCGCTCGAGCAGTTGGACGCAATCGCGAAAAAATTGATTCGCGACGCGGAGCGGTTGGCGCTTGCCGAGGGGGCTGGCTTTGGGCTGGGCGGGATGATGACGCTGCTCCCGGATGCGGGTTTGTTGACGGCGATTACGTTGCGGCTGATCCAGCGGTTGTGCTTGCTGTATGGATTTGAGTCGCACGGGCCGGATGATCGGATGGAATTGTGGCTGGCGGCTGCGGCGGCGACCGGCGTGGACTACGGTAAGGATCTGGCGGAAAAGCAGATGTTTGAGAAATTGGGACCGCGCGTGGTGGAGCGGCTGGCGACGCGGCTGGGCGCGGAGGCAGCGGAGAAATGGGTGGGACGGCTGATTCCTCTGGCTAGCTCAGCGATCGGTGGGGCGCTGAATTTTTCGTTTGTGCGGACCTGGGGGCGGCGGGTGCATCGAAATTTGCGGGAACGGCATGTTGCGACGCGGCCGGTATCGGCGGGACCCCGGCCGTACGTAGCTCCCAGACCGATCCTGGTCTAGGCATTGCGGAGGGATTCGTCAGTATGACGATCACGCAGAAGAAAATCGTGGTGGGGGCCGTTTCTCTGGTCAGCTTGGCTTTGCTGCTTATGGCGATCCCGCAGCGAGCGTCGTCGCGGATGGCGCAGCAGCCCGCGGGCGACGCCGAGCCGATCCCGGCGTTTCACTCGCAGGTGCCGGCCGGTCCGCTGCCAGCGGCACTCGGTCCAGAGACGTTCACCGACGCTTTGGTGCAAAATGCATACGCGCTGGCGGCACGTGTTCGGAAGGTGTTGTATCAACAACCTTGTTACTGCCATTGCGACCGCAGCCAAGGGCATGGAAGTTTGCTCGATTGTTTTGCAGGGAAGCATGCTGCGGAGTGTGGAGTCTGCATCCGCGAAGGCCTGTATTCGTACGAACAAACACGCAAGGGCAAGACGGCTGCACAGATCCGCGATGGAATTGAGCGGGGCGATTGGCGGCAAGTCGATCTGACCAAGTATCAAACTCCCGTTTCAGCGAAGTAAATCCCGGGCAACGAATTCCGTGCCTTTGCCATGCCGCGATGAACCTTTTTTCGCGATGGCACAGTCTAATTCCCGAACTTGGAGGAGTCCAAAGTCTCAGGCGGCGCCCAGCATCCGCCAACCGAGGAGAGGGCAGATGAGATGGCGTGGACAGCAGTGCGTGTGGGCGGTAGCGATTGCGCTGGGGCTGGGTTTGGCCGCGGCGCCGGTTCGCACGTCAGGTCAGGACAAACAGCACGTGGTTTCGCTCGATGAGCTCAACAAGGACGCGGCACGCCCGGCGCAATCCCGGCAGGCGAACGAAGCTGCGGTGCGTGAACTGCTGTCTTCGGATGCCGGCCAGCAGGCACTGAAATCCGCGAAGGTGGACTATCAGCGGGTGGACAAGGCGATCGGACAATTGAGCGACGAAGACCTCGCGAAGGTTGCGGATCGATCGCGACAGGCAGAGAGCGATTTTGCCGCCGGAGGGTTCAAGAGCACGCTGATTATCGCCATCGTCCTGATCGTGGTTTTGATCGTGGTGCTCTCGCTGGTTTTTTAATCCCTCTCGGCAACCCTAATAAAATAGTTCACAAGCGGGCACAACGCGGACAGAAAGATCGGCGCATCGACCCGGGTAGTTTCGTACACTGAAGATCCAGCCAATCAGAAATACAATGAGGAGGATTGGTATGCGCCCAAAGTTGACGCGGGCCCTGGCAGTGACGCTTGTACTGGCCATTACCGGAGCATCGGGACCGATACAAGCGCAAGACCAGCAGCACGTTGTACCGCTCAGTGCGCTCGGCAAGGATGCGGCCGCGCCTGCCGAAAGGCGGCAAACGAATGAAGCAGCGGTGCGGCAACTGTTCACGTCCGAAGCCGGGCAAAAGGCGCTGAAGTCCGCGAATATCGACTATGCCAAGGTCGACAAAGCCGTCGGGCAGTTGAGCGACGAGGACGTGGCCAAGCTGGCGGGACGTTCGCGTCAGGTGGAAAAGGATTTTGCCGCGGGAAGTTTGTCCGACCGTGATTTGCTGGTGATTGTGATCATCGCGGTGCTGATCATCGCGTTGATCGCGGCGCTGCACTAGGATCGACCCATTCGCGCGCCAGCCGCGGGGGGTAGTTTCCGCTGACCGATCACGGCCCCTTAGGGACTCAGGGTGAACAGGAATGGCCGGGCCGCGCAAGGGGCACATGCATCGTTTCCCGTCGGGGCTGCTTCTGGGCTTGTTCGCGGCTCTAAGTCTTTACGCGCAAGCTACCGACAAAGCTGGGATCTGGCTCGACGTTCCCTTTATCAAACAAACTGCGGAAGGTTGCGGGTCGGCATCGATCGCGATGCTGTTGCAATACTGGAGCGCGCACGGAACAAGCGTTGTGGCCGGACGCGACGACGCTGACTCGATTCAGAAGCAACTGTATTCCCGCAAAGGGCACGGAATTTTTGCTTCGGACATGGAGCGCTACCTGAAAGAATCCGGGTTTCAGGTGTTTGCGCTGCGCGGCCACTGGGGCGACCTTCGCGAACATCTGGCGCAAGGGCGGCCGCTGATCGTCAGCCTGGAACCCGGCAGCACGCATGCTCCGTTACACTATGTGGTCGTCACCGGAATGGATTGGCAGCGAGAAGCGGCGTTCGTGAACGATCCGGCGCGCGGAAAACTGCTGCGAATCGAGCGTCCGGAATTCGAGAAACAATGGCTAGCGGCCAGAAACTGGATGCTCCTCGCCCTGCCGGCAAATGCGCCTGCGCCATAATTTTTTTCGCTCTGATTTTTTTCCCTCGGGAGTGCCTGGCGAAAAAGTGCCCGCCACCCTTCGACGCCCATGGTAGACGGTCGTCGGCTGCTACAACTTCGCAGGACTTTCCTTCCGATGCGGCACGACTCGCTGCGGTTCAAAAAGCGTTCGACGCTGGACAATACGAGGAAGCGGCTCGGCTGGCGAGCGACTCTGGCGATCGATCCGCGGATTTGGATTTTCTGGCGGGGTTGTCGCTAGCCAAATTGCAGCGTTGGCACGATTCGCGCGCCACGCTCGAGGCAGGTCATCGCAAGGCCCCGCGCGAGGCGCGGTTTTTGGTGGAGCTTGCGGGCGTCGACTACAAGCTGAAGGATATGCGCGCGGCAAAGCGAGAGTTGCGCGCTGCGTTGAAGCTCGATCCGCGCGATGCCTACACGCGTGAATTTCTCGGCACCCTCTATTTTCTCGATGGAAATCTGGAAGCCACACTGAAATATTGGAACACGATCGAGAAGCCGCGACTGCGCAGTGTCTCGGTGCAGCCGCCCGCGAAACTCGACCCCGCGCTGTTGCAAAGCGCGCTCGGTTTCAACGCACCGCAGGTTTTGACCAACGACGCGCTGCTGGGGGCGGAAGCGCGGCTCGACAATTTGGGCCTCTATCCTTATCGGCGCGTTGTGCTGGCGGCCGCGAGCGGCGGAAATTACGATGCCACCCTGCACATGCCCGAACGCGACCTCTGGGGTGAACCGTGGTGGGCGGGCGCGCTGTCGTGGCTGAGCGGACTGCCGTACGCGACCGTTTATCCGGAAGCGTACAACCTGGGCCGTGAAGCCATAAACGCTACGTCATTGCTGCGATGGGATTCGCAGAAGCGCCGCGTTTATGCGGACATCTCCGCGCCCGTTCTGCACGAAGCAAAGTATCGATTTCGGGCCTATTTCGATGGGCGCAATGAAAATTGGGATTTGAAGAGCACTTTCTTTGGAGCGGGTCCGCCATTGAGCGATCTGAACGTACGGAGGGTCGCTGGAGGGGCAGAGCTTCGCGCTGTAGTGAACGGCCGGTGGGGTTGGAGCACGGGAGTCGAAATCGCGAACCGGTCGTATCGGAATCTGGCGGCGCAGGCGTCCGCCTCGGGCGCATCCTTTTTCACCGACGGCAACTCGCTGGTTTACTGGGCGCGCGCCGATCGATCGTTGCTGCGTTTGCCCGACGAGCGATTCACGGTCGATTCGTCAGTCGAAGGACGTGTCGGGCGGGAGTTTGCAAATGGCTTAGGATCATTCGGTACAGTGCGCGGCGCGCTCGGCGCGCACTGGTTTCCGCAAGCGAAGGGCGACGACTACGAGATGCAGGCGCGGATCCGCGCCGGGGAATCGTTCGGTGACGTGCCATTTGATGCGCTTTTCCAACTCGGCATCGAACGCGACAACGACCTCTGGTTACGCGGACACCCGGGGACGAGCGATGGCCGCAAGGGAGCCGCACCGCTCGGACGGCGGTATTTTCTCGCAAACTGGGAAGTGGACAAGAACGTTTATGGGAACGGCTTGTTTACGGTGAAGCTCGGACCGCTTGTCGATACGGGCGCGATCGCCGATTCGTCAGGGCGGTTCGGTTCGCAGCGCTGGCTGTGGGACACCGGCGCGCAATGCAAGATCCGCGTGCTGGGAACGGTGACGGTGGTGCTGTCCTACGGGCGAGACTTGCGCGGCGGCCGCAACGTTTTCTACGGAACGGTGATTCATTGAGACCTGGCCTACCCCCTGGTTTTGCGCAAAGATCAAAGTAAGGGACTTACGCTGCACAACGGCGCGATCATTTGATTTTAAAATGATTTTAGGAGTTCTTGCAGCCAGCTGGAGCACCCGGACACCAGCCGCGGTAGTACCGAGTGGTTTCGTAAACCAAGAACTAACATTGCCGGGAATTCCCGCGGCCGGCGGCTAGATCCGGCAAGCGGGCTCAATGCGGCGGCAAGAGGCCGTAGACCTCGACTCCGCCCTTGGTGCCTACGTAGACCCTTCCGTTGACGATCGAAGGCATGGCGAAGCGGAGGGCGACGCCGGCGCGGTCGCGCGCGGCGTTTTGCTCGGTGGTGTAGAGCTGACGGGTTACATCTGAGGCGTCGTAGGCGAATAGGACCGCCGGGCGTCCTGGGGGCTCATCCCAGTTTTTTGAGGATACGGCCCAGACGATGGCCTCTTTCGAACCGTTCGCGGAGACGACTGGCGTTGCGCCGGAATCAAAAAACCGCGTGGGTCCGGAGGCTTTCAGATTCAATTGGCCGTGGTCGACCGAAAAATCCTCCAGCGGCTTTTCGCTGCCGATGAAGAATACATTCTGGTTCCAGTAGGCCATGGCTCCGAAGGCGCCGCGGGAGGCGGGAACGGTTTGCACGGCGTGAAGGTCATCGCCCGGCTGAAATTTGCCCATGTGGTCCCGATCGATGACGTAGATCTTGCCTTCCTTTCCGGCGGTCACCAAAAGGTGGCGGTGCGCACCCAGTTGATCGGGCAGCAGGACCGGGCCACCGGAGCCGAGATCGTTATCCCGCTCGTTGAGCTGGGCTTGGTTCGAGGGAGTGAAGTAGTCGAGCAGCGTCAGGCGCTGCCCCTCAGAGCCGAGTTTCAAAACGGAATCGCCGAAGTCGCGGCCGTTTGTTGCGGCGTCGAATTCGCCGTTTCCGGTGACCACGAACACGTTGCCGTCCTTGTCGGCAGCTGGACCGGCATCGCCCTGCCAGATGGCGCTGTCCGAAGCGTCGGGCGAGGTGTTGAAGACCGCTTTTTGCGCCAGGGTTTGGGCGTCATAGGCGATCAGCCATCCGTGGTAGGGACCCACGTCGCACGAGGAACCCCACGATAGATAGACCGAACCGTTGGCGAGCAATAAGGCGGCGCGTGGGTTCTCCTTTTGCGGATCGAAGGGAATCTGCCCGGCGGCGTGGCCGCTGCCGGTTCCCTTGACCGAAGCTTGGACTTCAACCGGGCCTCCGAATTTCTCCGCACCGGTGGTTATGGCCAGAGCATGGAGGCGCTGCTTGTAGGCGTCGCCGTGGAGAAGCCCTTTGCTTTCCTTGGTTCGCGCGAGGACGTAGAGAGTTCCGGTCTTGAGATCGATCACCGGAGTGGAGGTGATGCCCACGAGCGGTACGATGAAGAAGCAACTGGTGTCTCGCTCGGAAACCGGACTGACGCCATTGCTGGAACTCGCAAAGCTCACCTGCCAGAGCGGAGTTGCCGAAGAGCCGTCGGCGTCGAAGGCGTACACACTGTCGTTTTCCGTGGCGACGAAGAGAACATTGTGTTTGCCTTTGCCGGGGATATCGATATCCGGGAGGTAGAGCGGCTGGGCGTAGACGTCGCCGTCCACTTTCAAACTGAATAGCTTGCCGAACTGAGCGGCGTTGACATTGTACGGAGTGAGGATGCGCTCGTTGAGATTGGCGCCGGTACGGGCGTTGTCGTATTGCGCGGTCCAAAGTTGTGGTGGAGTTGGGGATGCAGGGGTTTTGGGCGTCACGAGATCCGCAACAAGGATCGTGTCGCGGGTATCCGGATCGTCTTGTTTTACGGGGTCTGTCCCGGCGATGATGAACCGCGACTGCGCATTTTCTCCGCCGGCGGAATGATCAGAAACATCGGCCGGCATGCTCCGGACTACCTGCCTTCGCGCACGCCACGACCCAGCGGCGTTGACGGAATGACCCGGGAGGGCGGCCGCTTTGCCGGCATCGAGCGCCAATAGGGAGAGCACTGCGATGAACACGAATGAAACCATGCTGCCCTGCAGGATTCTCGGGACCGGCAAAGATGTCGCAGGCAATGCGATGCGCTCCCAAGCGAAGAGCTCCTGTGTTGAATTGGTCCAAGGAGCGAGAGGCGGTTCGCCGATCAATAATTCCTGAACGGCGCACCTGACGATCCACTGGCGCGCCAGCGAGGTGATGCCATCGCCTAACAGACCGAGGACGCCTTCACGTTCCGCGGTTTCGTCGAAAATCCAGAGCATTTCGTGGGCGTACCGCGATTGGAAAGACGGGGGATGCAGCAGGAGCAGGCAGCGGTAGAGAGAACGCAAAAGAGGCGAGGGAGAGTAGGACATCTAGGCCCTCCTTGGCTTGAGGGCACGCAAATGGGACCGTGCCTCGCGGAGCACTTCCTCCAGCCGATCGACTTCCATGGCGAGTACGGTGCGGCCGAGTCCTTTGAGGCGGTAGTAGCGGCGCCTGGGGTCATCGGAAGGGGAGCGGGCGGAGGTTTCCTCGATGAGGCCCTGCTGCATCAACTTTTTCAGGTTGTCGTAGAGCGTGCCTGGGCCGAGTTTGTATTGACCGGCTGATTGGCGAGCGATTTCCTGCATGATTCCGTAGCCATGAAGGTCTTCGCCCGCAAGTGCGAGAAGAATGTGGAGTGAGGCGGGCGACAAAGGCAGGAATTGGCTGGTGTGGTGTTTCATACTCGGATTCCGATATATCGGATTCCGAGTATGATGTCAAGCCGATTTTATTTTATTGGCCAACCATCCTTCGCGAAAGCACGGGAACGGCCTAGTTACCTTTGGTTCCCTTGGAGAATTTGGGGTCTTCGATTTTTCCTTCGATGCGGAACGGGAAGGTCAATTTGCCGTCGACCAGTTTGGCTCCTTCGAAACGGGCGAAGGTGTTGGTCAGAAAACCCTGCTTGGTCGTGATGGTTGCGACGCCCTGATAATTGAGGTCGTCGGAGCCGGAGACGCTGACCCTGCCGGAACCGTCGACGTCCACGCCATAGCCGTCAATGTCGATCAATTTGCTGGTGATCTGCAGGTTCTCGAGTTGAAGGTCGGTGGAAATGGAGGAGAACGAAGCCGGATTTTCCTTGGCTGGGCCCAAGTCGTTGAAGTGGGCGAGTTTCATCAAGTTGGCGTTGAGCCTCAGGCTGGGGACCTGACCGTTGGTGACCTTCACGTGCCCCATTCCGCGCATGTGCGCCAACGGGCTGTTGTTGTGCTCGATATTGCCGAGAAGTTTGAGATCGCCTTCGAGCATTCCGGTGAGCCTGCCGCGCGCCTCGTGGAAGGAGGCCAGGAGGCGGGCCATGTTGATGCCGCCGACTCGCGCGTCGGCTTTAAAACTCGCGGTTTGTTTCGCCAAGCTGACCGAAAAGTCGCCGGTTGCTTTGCCACCGTAGGCATCCGCTTTCATGTCGGTGAAAAACACCTCCTTCGACTCCAGACGGAATTTGGCATCCACATTGGTGGTCTCGACGGCGCCAAAACGCAAACGGGCCGCCTTCCAGTTGCCCTGGCCATTGAGGGAAGGCGAAGCGGGATTGACGATGGCGGCCAAGTCCACACGATCGAGTTCACTGGTAATGTCGTGGGCTTCGAGGAACACCGGGCCTGGCGCGTCGGAAGGGAGCAAATTCGAAACGATCAACTGGCCGTGGTTGATCACCATCTTGTCGATAATGCCGAGAGGAAAAAGGTTCTTCGAATTTTGGGTTTGCGGGTTCTCGAAGTTCCACGGACCGTCGGGATCCGATACCAGGTTGATGACGGGCTCTTGCAACACCAGCGATCGAATAACCACGTTACGGTGCAATAGCGGCCAGAAATCGACGACGACGTCGGCTTGCGGGACTTTAAGAATATAGCTGGGCGGAAACAAGGGAGGGCTCTTCACGCCAAAGCCCTGAATGTGAATCGTCGTCTGCGGAAGGAACGAAATTGACAAGCGTTCGATTTCCACTTTTTTTCCAGTGCTTTGTTCGAAGTAGGAGATGATTTGGGGACGGTAGTGATCCAGATTTAAAAAAACAGGTGCCAATACCAGCAAAGCAATGAGAATGCAGCCGACGATGATAGCGAGACTTAGGACGATCTTACGGCGAGAAACCATGCCCACTCCAAATGTGTTGCGAAACTAGGGGCCCTAGAGTCGAATTGTACTCCGTCCTGCGGGTCTGCGGGTGCTCGCTGGCCGGTGGTTTTTACGGTAGGCGGCCGGGGAAAAAGCCGTAGGTGCAGGAAACCCTGACGTAGGACGGCAGTCGCACTCATGGCCGGGCCGAAGCGGGGCGCAGGAACAGGGAGAAAATAGAAGCACGCGGGTGGCATCGAAGGATGGGGTTGTTTGTAAGTCCCTGCGCATAGAAGTGGGCCGGGGCGACGGTTCGATTGTGCTGGTTGTCGTTCAAATGCCTGATCTCAACGAAATCATACGGGAGAATTCATGACCTGGCCGGTGGCGCGCCTTTCTCTTGCCATTTTCCTGGTTTGTAGTTCGCTCGCGCCGGCAGCATCGGCAAAGTGGAAATACTGGCGAACGGGAAATTCGGAGGACAGCTCCGCCGTTCCGCGGACAGGCTTCGCGTTAATGGGTGGAGGCGCGAAACAAGAGGCAGCCTTCCAGTTTTTGTGCGAAAGGACCAACGGCGGCGATTTTCTGATCCTGCGGGCTCAGACCGAAGAGGCATACGCCGAAACCGTGAATAAAGAAATGTTCGCGATGTGCCCATTGAATTCGGTGGCCACGATCGTTTTTGACGATCGAGAGAACGCTGGCGACTCGAAGGTCGTCGAAATCATCGACCATGCGGAAACCATCTTTATCGCCGGCGGCGACCAATCGAACTACGTCCGCTTCTGGCAGGACACGCCGGTTCAAAACGCCCTGAACCGGCACATTGCGGCGGGCAAACCGATCGGAGGTTCGAGCGCCGGGCTGGCAGTTCTGGGGGAATTTTCCTTTTCGTCGATGATCGACACCATTCCTTCTGCGGAAGCGCTCGCCGATCCTTACGGGAACAAGGTCACCCTCTCGCGCGACTTTCTGCGTGTCCCGCTGCTCGCGGATGTAATCACGGACACGCATTTTGCGAAACGTGACCGCATGGGGCGGCTGCTGGTGTTTATGGCGCGAATTTTGGCCGACGGCTGGGCGAAGGAAGTGCGGTCGATTGCCGTAGAGGAGAATGCGGCGGTGCTGCTCGAAGCGGATGGCACGGCGAAAGTCACTGGCGGGGGCGCTGCGTATTTCCTGGAGGCGAAAAAGGCTCCAGAGATTTGCCGCCGAAAAGAACCACTTCGGTTTGCCGGGATTTCAGTGCGCCGCGTCGCAGATGGCGGTGCTTTCAATGTAAAAGCATGGGCGGGCGCAAGCGGCGATAGTTATGTGCTCGCGACGCACAGCGGGAAGGTAACGGTGGCGGGTTCGAGTCACGGAATTTACTGACGACGGTCCGCATCAAGCGCGATTCCTGGAATGCACCTCCGTCGCCGATCACTCACAGCATGGAAGAAATCAGAAATGGAAAACGGCGCCGAGCGAGGCTTGGCCATTATTTTGCGATTGAGCGAACACGTGGGTGTTTACCCAATCTGCTTCGAGACGAGCGGCCCAACGGGAATTAATATTGTAGTCAACGCCGCCGCCGGCTAGTACTGCAAATCCATTTTGCCCGAAGCGTGCGGTCTGCGGAAGGATGTGCATCCCGCCCACCAAAACATGAACCCATGGTTCGAAGCGATCGCGGCCAAACGTAAATTTGGGTCCTGCGCCGTAACCCACATACTTGATGTGCTCGTTCTGATAGATGGTCGGGGCAAACGCGGAGGTCACGGCACCCTCAATCGCGACCCAGTCCTTGACGTAGTAAACCAGGGAAGAGTTGAGGCCAACCGCACTTGCGGTATAGACCGAGGACCGAAACCGGACGAACGCGAACCCTAAACCGATTTCCCAACGTTGGTAGCGTTCGGTGGGGTCATACTTGGGAACCGGCGCCGCGGGGGCTGCCGGGGGGCCGGCGGTGGCCGGCGCAAATATTTCCAGTGCAACGGGGGTCGCTAGAGCGGCCGCGCCGAACGAATTCGACAGGCTTGAGGGCCCTGGCCATGTCCCGTAGAACGGCGCGGCCTGCCGGGGCAACGTTGTAACCGGCTGGACCGAGGGACCCATTTGTGCAGATTCTGCGGCAGCGTCGGCATTGGCAATCGCGGTGGAAACTTGATTTTGCGCGCGAACGAGGCTAGCCATCCCCAGCAGGAACGCCGCTGCCGCTGACAACTTCTTCATGATTTCCCCTCGGAGGGGTCGACCCTCAAGGCTCTGGGTAAGCCATGGTCTTACGGTAAACAACCGCCGGCAGTCTGTCCACGCTCTTTCGCGGCGTTGCAACACCAACAGCAACAGGGGCGCTGGCGTTGTTTTGCTTTGGAACCTGCGCAGTGCGGAAAGGTTGTTCTAGCGCCCGTGGCGGAGGTAATCGTCGGTCTTATTCAGCCAATCTTCGCGGGGCGGGTTAAAGACGTCGAGGTCGATGGTGTCTTCAAGGGCCCACGCTTCGTGTGGCATGTGGGGCGGGATGCACAGGACTTCGCCGGCGTTTACGACGATTTCTTTTCCATCGATGGCAAATTTCAGCGTGCCCTCAAGGATGTAGGTGACCTGCTCGTTGTGGTGGTGATGCAGCGGTACGTGCGCGCCTTTTTTCATGAGCACGCGGGCGAGCATAACCTGGTCACCCACGATCATTTCGCGATCGATTAACGGGTTCAACTTCTCGCGTTCGACTTTGTTCCAGGGCATGTACTTGAAAGCTGCGGGCGTGTTCATTTCGTTCCCCCATAGAGTTTCGCGGCGTTGTCATGCAGATACATGTGCGCGAGTTCGAGCGCCTTGTCTTCACTGCAGGCGCCTTCGGAAACCAGCTCGGCCAGGGCAGCGGCCAGGGCGGTGCGGGCGGACCGCGTGGCGAGCCAGAACGTTTCTTCGGCGCCTACGGCGTCGCCGAACGGAAAGGCGTCGGACCCGAACATCATCCTTTCGGGAAACAACGAGATCCACTGTTTCAGAATGTTTTTAAGCTCGGACGGGTAGACGTAGTAGCCCATTAGCGAGGAGTCGGTGTAGACGTTTTTCGCCGCGGTCATCCAGATCATGTCAAGCGTGTAGGGATAGCCGCCGTGGATCAGAACAAAATTCACTTTGGAGTAGCGCGGGTCGCGCAAGACATTTTCCAGGTTCAGCGGGTTGCCGTTGCGCAGGCTGAAATAATCTCCGATGCCCACCGCGCTATGGAAATGGACCGGCAGATTGATTTTTCCGGCCTGGTCGATCAACACCCGAAAAATGTAATCCTGAAAGGTGCGGTATTCCTCTTCGGACGGAACGCCGCCACCGTGGTATTTGGCATAAATGGCTTCCGCTTTTTCGCGCGGGGGATCGCGGAAGTAGAGGGAGCGGAAATAGGCGGCTTCAAATTTCATAGCCACGCCGCCCTTTTTCTGGTTGTCTGTCAGCGTCTGGCGCACCAGGGATTCGTAGCCCGCCAGATCCACAGGCAATCCGTTGACGCCTTCCTGCTCGCGGTACCGCTGGAGAACTTTCTCCTGCAAAGGAAGGTAGACGCCCATGTCGCCGTTTTTCGCGGCTAGGTCGTGATTGTCGAAGGGAAACAGGAAGGAATCGACGAAGAAAACCCAATGAAAACGCTTGGGGTCCAGGTAGGGCGCCAGGGCGACGCGATTGGCCAAGCACGTTTCGATGTTCAGCTTGTCCAAGATGCCGTCCCAGTACGCCGTCCCGCCGTCTTTTTCGGCGGCCTTCTTTTTGTCGACCAGCCATTTCGCGTGTTCGGGCTGGAAGTCGTTGTAGGGATAGCCGAACAGCGATTTGGCAGCGGCCACGAATTCCGGATTGGTATCGCGAAGGCGGAGGACGGAGGTTTCGTCGGGGGGGCCGGTCATGGCGTCCATATCGGAATCGTCGGGAAACGTTGCGTGCGAGTGGTTGTCGTAAATGGGGATCTGTTCGATTTTCTTCAGGAGCTTTTCGTAAGTCTTTTGAACGTCGGCCTCGGCGGCGCGCGGCCGCGCCTGAGCTGCAGCAGTCGTCGCCAAAATCATGCCGGCGACAACTACAAATCCAAAGTGAATCAAATGTTTCATCCTTGATTTTCTCCGGCTCATTTTCACGAATTCTCTTCACATTTGAAGCTGCTGAAACCTTGCGGACGGCCACACTCCTCGCTTCGGCTTGACGATTGCGCCCTTGCTTCCTCTAAACCCCGCCGCCTCGAAGACCGCGGCCACCGGATCCCCGGACAGCTTCATTGTGATTAGCGCGAGACTGCGGCGCGCCAGCGGGCTGAGACTCGCTCGATTCGCTGCAGGGCTTGTTCCAGCAGATGGCGGGCGCTTACCAGCGAAAATCGCAGGTAATCTTTTCCACCAGGACCAAAAGCGGCGCCCGCAATTCCCGCAACGCCGGCTTCTTCCAGAAGCATCCTGGCGACTTCTTCCGCTGGCAGTCCGGTGTCTTCAATATTCACCCAGGCGTAAAACGCGCCTTCGGGCATCTGGCAGCGAAAACCTGGAATCGTATTCAGCCTGGCGACGAACAGATCGCGCCGGCTGCGGTACTCAGCGATCATGGCGTCGACCGCGTTGGTCGAATCCTGCAACGCTTCAATGGCTGCGACTTGCGTGAATTCCGCGGTGCAAGTGAAGGTGTTCAGCACCAACAAGTCCATCGCATCGATGAGTTCGCTGGGCGCAACCGCATAGCCCAAGCGCCAGCCGGTCATCGCAAAGGTCTTCGAAAATCCATCGATGATGACGGTACGCTCGGCCATGCCCGGCAGGCCATAGATTGACTTGTATTCCCCGGTAAACAAAATTCGGGCGTAAATTTCGTCGGCCATGACCCACAGGTCGTGCTTCACGGCGAGGGCGGCGATTTGCGCGAGCGTATCGTCGCTAAAAACCGTTCCCGTGGGATTGTTGGGGGAGTTGAAGATCAGCACCTTGGTGCGCTCAGTGATTTTCGAAGCAATTTCAGCGATGTCTGGCTGAAATTGATTTTTCTCTCGGAGGATAAAAGGAATAGGGGTGGCGCCGAGGCCGCGCGTAAAGGAAGGATAAATCGGAAATCCCGGATCGGGGTAGAGCACCTCGTCGCCCGGCTCGAGCAAAGCCATCATGGCCAACGCGAGTGCCATTTTGCATCCCGGCGCAATTAAAACGTGTTGCGCGGGGACGTCCAAACGACGAGTGCGTTTCAAGTATGCGGCAACTGCTTCGCGAAGCGCGGGGATGCCGACCGGGGACACGTAGCGATCGCGGCCTTCCACAACGGCGGCGCGCACCGCATCGACGATCGGTGCCGCCGGATGAAAGTCCGGCTCGCCGAGTTCGAGGTGGATGATGGAGCGGCCTTGTTTTTCGAGTTCTTTGGCGCGGGAATAGACGGCTAACGCGCCTTCTCCAGTCATTTGGGAGATACGGGATGCTAGTGGTCGCATGGTGGCCCGGAGAATCCTATCATCTTGCCGCGGGAAGCGGGGTGGCGGGGATATGGAGGCCATCGATGAAGCGCGGAAACATTTCAAACGCCGCCGCGGTGAGAAATAGCTCTACCAGTTCGGTGTCGGGAAATGCGCTCTTCAGCTCGGAATAAAAGGCGTCGTCTACCGCTCGCGGTCCGTCGTGAAGCTTGTCTGCCAGGCGAAAGCCGAGCTTTTCTTTTGCGCTGTAGGGACCGCGTTCGAAATCGGCTACGGCCGCGATCTGTTCATCGGAGGCGCCCTTTTTTCTGGCGGATGCGTTGTGCGCCGTGATGGCATATTCGGATTCGAGCAAGAGGGAGATTCGAACCGCAACCAATTCCTTGTACCAACCGGTCAGAGCGCCGTCGCTGAGCAACGCTCGCAGAAAGCCAGCGACCCCTTGCGCGATTCCGGGCGCGTATGCCAGAACCTTGAACATATTCGGCACCACGCCCCGCTGCGCCAGAAGGGCGTCATACAGGGCGGCCGTGTCTGGTGGCACGACATCACGGTCGAGCAAGGGGATGCGGGAAATGTTGGAGGGCATTGGTCCTCTTTGGTAGTAGAAACTCTCGGGCGAAATCCATGACCGGTCCGTAGTTGCACCGGGACGTGGGCGAACAGCTCGGCAGCGGATCGGCAAACCCGCACCCGTAAATCGAAGGGTGCGGCACCCGCTTTGACGTCGTCATCTGCGGAGACGACGGTTTACACAAAACGGAGGGGCGCAAGGTCTGCGCCCCAACCGTGTCAGTATAAATTAAATCGAACGAGTCTAGAACGCGTAGCGCAGCGAGAACTGGATCAGGCGCGGCGTGCCGACGGTACTGGTGATTTTGGCAAACGGAGACGTTGTCAAGACTCCGTTCACGCAATTCGGCGCCCCGGCGGTGCACTGGTAACTCTCCACGTCGGTTACAGCCGGGTTGCCGAAATTGGCGTGATTCCAGATGTTGAAAAAGTCGGTGGTGAACCGCAGACTTTGCCGCTCGGTGATCTTGAAATTCTTGATCAAGGAGAAGTCCCAGTTTTGCTGGCCGGGGCCGCGGTAGGTGTTGCGTCCGAGATTGCCGAAGCCGGTGGTGCAGAAGTTGGGATTGGTCAGGCATTGGGTCGGATACAGCTGCGCCGCAGTCGTGAATGCAGCGGTATTCAGATACCCGTCGACACGAGTTCCGATGCCGCCGCTGCTTAGGCCGCTCGAGATGGAGCTGCCGGAAGCGAGGCTGGCGGTTTCAACACCGGGCGCCGAACCTAGACCCAGGAATGCGCTGCCTGCGCCGGAATCCAACACCGAGAATGGAGAGCCGGACTGAATAATGGTGATGCCGCTCACCGCCCATCCCGCCAATACCCGGTGCTTCAGACCTTCGGAGGAAGAGAACAAGGGCAGGTCGTAACGGTAGCTGACAGCGAGGCGATGGGTGCGGTCGAAATCGGAGAGCCCGCGCGAAGCGGCCAGCGTGGATTCGTCGTTGAACGCGGTATTGAAGGCGGTGTTGCCTGTTGAGGTTGCGTCCGTCGACCGCGAGAAGGTGTAGGCGGCCTGAAAATAACCGGCTCCCCAGCGCCGCGACACGGTGGTCTGCAGCGAGTTGTAGTGGGAGTAGGCATCGTTGGCAAACAGCTGGAAGCCGTTGTATCCGTTGATGCCCTGGGCACGGGAACGCGCGACGGCGTTCGCGAACGTGTTCGTGGTGATCGACGCGCCACCGACGACCACGGGGTTGGCCGGCGTAGCATTTTGCGACTGAAGAGCATCACGCGTTTCACGTAGATGCGTACCTTTAGTTCCAACGTAGCCCACTTCGAGAACCCACTGCCTGCCCAAAGAATGTTGCACTGTCAAATTCCACTGCTGGGTGCTGGGCACGACGAAGTGACGCGGCACGGCCAGGCCAAAGATTCCCAAAGTTTGCAGGGGGCCCGGGCAAGCGGCGCCGCTGGCAGTCCCATAGTTTGCCGCTTGCGTTGTATCGCCCCCAGGAAAGCCCTGGAAAACGTTCAGGCAAGGAACGAAACCAGGGTCTAGCGTGCCGGCTTGCGGCAATGCGTTGGGATTTGGGTTGGGGCAGCCGGGCAGCGGTGTGGCGGAATAGTACGAACCCAGGCAGCCCGGTGCGCCCCCGCCGAAAGCCACGGGAAGGAACGGGGTTTCGAACGACAACTGGTCCGCGGTGCCGACGTCCTCGCGCACATAGTAAATGCCGTACCCCGCGCGGATCGTGGTGGTGTGATGGCCGAAAAGGTCGTATGCCAGCCCGACGCGCGGGCCCAGATTCGTCGAGTAATTGTTGTTGAACGTCGTGCCGTTGGCGGCGCCGGTCAATCCCGTCAGGTTCAGCTTGTTCACGCAGGACGGGTAGATGAAAGGAAATTCCCCCGCATTCGCGAGCAGCGGATCGAGATTTCCGATGTGGCAGAGATCGTCATGAAACGCGCCGAAAAACTCCGTACGCAATCCCAGGTTCAAAGTCAGATTGGGCCGGATCTTCCAGTCGTCTTGCGCAAAAACGCCATAGTTGTTGGAGCGGTATTCGTGATTGGAAAGGCCACCGCCGCCAAAGCTGAACTGCGGCGTGCCGCGCAAGAAGTTCTGGAAGTCGGTATTGCCGTCCGGCGTATTGGTAAAGAAAAGTTCGCCGTTAAACACCTGCGGGAAATCTTTATCGAGTTTGACGTGCGTAAACTCGCCGCCGAAGCGGAACACGTGCTGGCCTTTTACCCAGCTTACGGTATCGACAAAGTTGAGGTTGTTCTGGTTCTGCGACTGGTTGCCGAAAGGCGCCGGCCCGATTTCGAATCCGGAGCTGGCAAAGACAAACTTATAGATGGAATCGGTCACGCTGTTGGTGGGGCGGTCGATGCCCAGGTCGGTGGTGGTCACCGGCGGCACGTTGCTGAGGACGTCGTTGATGTGGACGAAGCCGAACCGGAATTCGTTTACCAGCGTCGGCGAGAACAAATGCGTCTCGGTGACGTTGAAAAACCGGGCATGGACCGGAGTATCGAACGGGAAGTTCAGCGACGAGGAACTGACACTGCTGGCCAGTGTGCTGCCCAGGGATTCCTGAAGATCGCCGCCCCCGAATGGTAGAAAACTTTCCGAGTCTGAGAAGAAGAAGCGGACGGATAACTTGTCCTGACCTCCGCGGAATTCGCGATCCCAGTTCGAAGTGAACTGGTCGTCGGTGTATTTCCCCGGGCGGCTAATGGCGAACGCATTGGTTGCTGGATCGCTGCTGGGAATCAGAAAACCGCTGGTGGTGCCGCCGAACTGGTTGCTTTGGAAGTTCAACAGCTTGAGCACGACCGGATCAATCGGAGTGCTCGTATTCCCGAAAAATGCCTCGGAGATGGAGGCTGCCGACCGGTCGGTAGGCAGCGAAGGGATATTGGTACTGATGAACGTACCGGGCGAAAGGCCGCTGCGCTGCCGGGTTCCCTGATAGTTCACGAAGAAATACCCCAGCTTCTCTTTCACGACGGGCCCGCCAACGCTGCCGCCAAAAATGTTCTGCTTGACAGAAGGACGCGCCTGACCCTGGCGATTGAGAAAGAAATCGTTTGCATTCAGAACGTCGTTGCGGAAGAACTCGTAGACGTCCCCATGATAGCTACGCGAACCGGATTTCAGAATGGCGTTGACGTTTCCGCCGCCGTTGCGCCCCTGGCTCGCATCGTACAGCGAGGTCTGCACTTTGAATTCCTGGATCACGTCGGGATTCGGCAAGGGAACGTAGGTCGCCTGCGCCACGTTGTAGTCGGTGGCGCTGATTCCTTCGATCAGAAAGTTGTTGTTGTCCTCGCGCTGCCCGTTCACGAACAGCTTTACGGAGCCTCGGCCGAGCTGCGCCGCGGCGTTCAGGTCGCTCTGAGCGCCGGTGGAAAGCGTCAATAGCTGCTGATAGTTTTGCGTGGCCAGCGGCAGTTCGCGCACGGTTTCCGTGCCAATAGATTGACCCGTCGTCGCGTTGGTAGTTTCTACGCTTGTAACCTGCGCCGAAATCTCGACCTTCTCGGTCACCGATCCGGGCTTCAGCGAGATGGTTACCCTTACCGTCTCGGTGACGTGAACTTCGATTCCTTCGCTTTTGGCCTCCGCGAAGCCCGACTTGTTCACCACGACCGAATATGTTCCGGGCGGCAGCAGCGTGACCGTAAATTCGCCGTCCGCGTTTGTGGACACTTTTCGCGCCAGTGATTCGGTACGCGTATCGATGATCTGCACTTCCGCAATTTCGATCGCCGCGCCGCTCGAATCGATTACCAGGCCGCTGATCGCACCCGTGGCCCCTCCCTGCCCATAGGTTTGGGCTCCTGCTAATACGCTGACAAGAAACACCGCGGACAGTAACAGTCTATGAATGCCTCGCATAAATCCCCCTCAGATGACGGACCGATTCGCGGTCGCAATTAGTATTCAGTACAAAGGACAACACGAGAACGTTCGTGAACAATGACAGGCACTCACGAACACATTGAAGAGTGATTCGGACTCCGCGTGGAAATAAGCCAACACTCCCCCGTTTTGTGAAACTAACGTTTCACTTTATGCCTGTCAAGCAACGCATCCATTAAAGTTTTCACTTCGTTCCATCGACGTCGCCGCCCGTCCGGCCGTGGCCGGAGCAACCCGCCCTTGACGCCAGCCATCCTAGGCAAGAGTATGGAGTATGATGTGGGTGTACCGAGCTTTGTAACGCGGTTTGTGTCTAATTCGTCTTACTACTGGTAGCGCGTCCCCGCTAGGGGGTGACCATGTTGTCTCGCAATTTGCTGTGTGCAGCTTCGCTTACCCTGCTCGGTCTGCTCTTGGTTGCCGCAAGCCCATCGTTCGCCGATTCCAGTCACGTTCGCATCATTCGCCTCAGCCTTGTCCAGGGTGATGTGCGTTTTGCGCGCGATGTCAAAGGCGATCCCTTGGCTAGTCAGACCGCCACTTGGGAGAACGCGGAGCTAAATCTGCCCATTCGCCAAGGCTACGTTCTCGCCACGGATAAGGGCCGGGCCGAAGTCGAGTTTGAGAACGGCTCGATGGCCTTCCTCTCAGACGACGCCGTACTCGAATTCTACGATCTCTCTCTGGAAGACGGCGCAAAGACCACGCGCTTGATCCTGCGCCAGGGCACCGCGTCGTTCTACGTGAACCCCGCGAATGGCGATTATTTCAGCGTTACCGGTGGTGACTTCAGCGTTGAAGCCGACGGCCGCGCGAGTTTTCGTCTCGACAACTTTGACGACGGAAGCGTCGTCAATGTTCTAAAGGGCCATGTGTCGGTTTTGCGCAAGAACCAAAGCACCGCTCTTGCCAAGGGACAATCACTCTCGATGCGTGCCAACGATTCCGGATCGGTCAGCATAGGCCAGGTTACCGGCAACGACGACTTTGATCACTGGGTTTCCGGGCGCATCGATTCCGTGCAAACCGCAAACAACGCCGCGCAGCAATACGTAACCACGGGAGGCTACACCTCCGGCCTGGGCAGCTTGTACACCTACGGGGGTTGGTATCCGTGTGCAGGCTACGGCAATTGCTGGCGTCCTTACGGCGTCGGCCTCGGCTGGTCGCCTTTCGACAGCGGTTTTTGGATCACCGATGCCTCCATCGGAGGACCGTCTTTTATCGGCAACCAACCCTGGGGATGGCTACCCTACCATTACGGTGGCTGGATTTGTGATCCGAGCTACGGGTGGCTGTGGACTCCGGGCCAGGGCTTCCTCAACGGCAATGCTCCGTGGTCGCCGATAACCGGTATCTGGTTGCATTCCAGGACCGGACCCATCGGCATCGTCCCGGTGCATCCTCTCGACGTTCGCGGGAAGACACCCATCAATCTTGCTAAAGGAGTGTTCCCGGTGAGCGGCCGCACGATTTCCGGTCTCACTCCTGTCGCGGCGAACCAGGAATGGAAGGTGCTAAAGAACGTGCCTGGTAACGCGCTCAGCAGCAAGCTAGTCGTAGCGGCTCCGCCAGAGCGGGTCTCCCGAACCTTAGTGGGCGGCAATCTCGGCACTCGCGCCGTCGCGCTGGATCGCAATTCCTCGATCGCCTACGATGCGCGCGAACATCGGTTTGTAAATACGAACTCCGCGCCGACTCGTCCGCAAGGCGCCGTCGCCGCTGCGGGCACCACAGCAAAGACCGGGGTCGCTGTCGAGCCCGCGAGCCCGCGAACAATGCGCGTAGCGAGTGGCGTGCCCAACGGTCCAAGCGCTTCCGCGGCAGTGGCTCGCACCTTCGCGCCTTCTCGTGCAGTGGCTCCGCCACCTTCGCCTCGCTCTACGGCAAGCGGACGCGGTGAATCCGGAGGTGGAGGTGGCAGCGTCTTTCAGGGGTCGCGCGCTTCCTCTTCTGCGGCTCCTAGCTCGGCCTCACACGCTACGTCGGGAGGTTCGTCGGGCGCAAGCTCTTCCGGCGGCCGCCCTCACTAAATCGCAATTTCTTGGGGGGCAGCGGAGTCCTGCGCCCCAACTTGTTTCGGGCGCACGCCGCCTCTAGGGATTTCGTTACACCTACCGAAAAACCATCCCGGCGTAGCCCACTACGGAGCTGGTGTCCCCGGAAACGTCCCCCGACGTCGCATAGCGCACGAGTTCCGAGCGTTTGGCACCGAGCACTCGCAACGCCGTAAGCATCGCTACCGCTGGTCCCAAGCCGCACATCGAAATCTTTTCGTTTCTGCAGGTGTCGTAGAGAGCCCGCGCTTCCAGTCCCAACAATTGCTCGATCGCTTTTCGGTCCTTTACCCGTGTCGTCGCGTCATCCTCGTAGTGATTTAGATCCGACGTCGCCAACAAAAGTACTTCCTCACGCGACTCCTTCAGTACGCGGCCCAACGCTTCCCCCACAGTTACCAGGTCTTCAAACCGCACTGTGCCTAGCGCGACCGGCACGAACGCAAATCGCGGTGCCAGCACCTGCAGAAACGGTAGTTGCACCTCCAGCGAATGTTCCTGGCTGTGCGCCACGTCATCTTGACGCAACAAGGAGCATGCCGCACTCAGGGTTCGCGCCACCGCTTCGTCAATGGGTGCGTCGCCCAGCGGCGTGCGCCAGGCTCCGCTCGAAACAATCGCGGCTTGCTCCCCGCGCGGAAAATGCCGCACACCCAGAATCACAATTTTCTGCGGCAGCAGGATACGCGCGAACACGGCTCCGGCCACGTGCCCGGAATACACATAGCCCGCATGCGGCACCAAACAAGCCCGTACGGCGACCTTCGGTGTGTGGGGTTCTTTGTTCGTATAGTGGCGGATCAGCGCGGTCAATTCTGCTGGATTGGAAGGATAGAAACGCCCGGAGACCGCAGGCAGGCGGAGCACGAAAGCTCCCGTGACTTTGCAAAAACTCTTACAACGACTTCGACGGCTTGCCTTTTACTCGAACAGCCTTCAACGAGCCCGGATCGTACAGGACGGTCACCTTGTCGCCGTACTGGAAGCCGCCTTTATCGATGGTCTGCTGCATTTTCGTGGAAGCTTCCTGCGAAAGAGAAAACGTCTGGATCGTCAGATCGTTGCCCTTGGCCCGCACAGTAATTTGCGCGGTGTTCGCATTCATCACAAATCCATCGAATTTCGCCAAGCCGGTAGGCTTCGGCTTCACGGCATTAATGATGATGGGAACCGCGGTGTCCACGATGATTGGCGTCACTACGCCCGGATCCTGAGCCGCCGCAGGCGAACACCAGCACGCCGCCAGCGCCAACGCCGGCAAGCTCAGTCCCGCGACTCGGCGAAACAAATTCACTCGATATCGTCCGTTGCGATCCTCAGGGATTTCAGAAAGCGGACATCTTGCGGTGTCATGGTCAGGCGTGCGACCGGCTTGCGATCCTGATCCTGCTCGAACGATTCTTGATCCACCTGAATCCGCAGCGATTCCAGAAAGCGCTTGTCCTGCGTGGTCAGCGCAGTCGTTTCGCCGGCCGAGCCGTCGCGCTTGGCGAGCCCGATCGTCGCATCCAGCTTCAACACAATATCGTAGCCGTGTGCGCGCACTCCGGCGATTGCGCCGGTGATTCGCTCCGACTCGGACACCGTGTCGTTGATTGCGTGACCCAATTCACGCAGCAAGTTTTTCAGGTTATCGTCGAGTTGCAAGGTTGGTCTCCCCTAACCTCACGGCCATTTTAGGCTTACGTTTAGTTGGATACAAGAGACCTTGAGCCCGTTGTCTCCAAAGTGTTCACAGCCCTTTCGTTCAGGTGCGGCCCGCCCAAGACTCTGCCACAGCCCAAGTTCTGCGCTAGACTATCTGCGTGGCTACCTCCGTCCGCACCGCCGCAGCGCCGTCCCGGCAAGGTTTTCGCCGCCTCTGGCGCGTTCTCAAGCAACTGTTCTACGAAGTGACCGGCGCGCTGTTCGGCATTCTCGCGTTCGCCTGGCTAAATACCTCATTCCGCGCCTGGACCACGCGGGACGTTGCTCACTGGCTGATCGCTATACCTTTGAGCGTTGCCGCCTTGTTTGTTTTTTTCGCGGTGACCTCGTTTCGGCGTGCGCGAAAGCTGTAACCCATGGCCGAAACAAAAATGCCCGGCACACCTTCAAAGGAACGCAAAGAACAATTCACCACGCTCTCCGGCCTTCCCCTGGACCGCCTTTACACCGAAGAAAATCTCTCCAACTGGGATCCTGAACAGGCCCTCGGCTATCCCGGCGAACGGCCGTACACCCGCGGCATCTATCCCTCGATGTACCGCGGCCGCCTCTGGACCATGCGCCAGTACGCGGGCTTCGGCTCCGCTGCCGAATCCAATCAGCGCTATCGCTATCTGCTCAGCAAGGGCCAGAGTGGCCTTTCCGTCGCCTTCGATCTCCCCACGCAAATCGGCATGGACTCCGATCACCCGCTGGCGTCGGGCGAAGTAGGAAAAGTCGGAGTAGCCATCGATTCACTTGAGGACATGGAGGCGCTTCTCGACGGCATCCCTCTTGAAAACGTTTCCACTTCGATGACCATCAATTCCACGGCAGCAATCCTCCTCTGCCTCTATGTAGCGGTAGCGAAAAAACAGGGTGCGAACCTTGCAAGACTTTCCGGGACCGTTCAGAACGACATCCTCAAGGAATACATCGCGCGCGGCACGTACATCTATCCCGTGCGGCCGGCCATGCGCATCGTTACGGACGTCTTCGCGTGGTGCCGCGCCGAACTCCCGAGGTGGAACACCATCTCCATCTCCGGATATCACATTCGCGAGGCGGGCTCGACTGCCGTCCAGGAAGTCGCTTTTACCCTGGCCAACGCCATCGCCTACGTTCAAGCCGCTCTCGACGCCGGCCTCACGATCGACGAATTCGCCCCGCAACTTTCCTTCTTCTTCAACGCCCACAGCGACCTGCTCGAAGAAATCGCCAAATACCGCGCTGCGCGACGTCTGTGGACCCGCATCATGCAGGAGCGTTTCAACGCCCGCGATCCGCGCTCCCTGCTCCTTCGCTTCCACGCGCAAACCGCCGGCTCGTCTCTAACGGCGCAGCAACCTGAAAACAATATCGTGCGCGTTGCGATTCAAGCGCTGGCCGCGGTCTTAGGCGGCTGCCAATCCTTGCACACCAATTCTCTCGACGAAGCTTTGGCTCTCCCCACAGAAGACGCCGCGCTAATCGCCCTCCGCACGCAGCAAATCCTCGCCCACGAAACCGGCGTGGCCAACACCATTGACCCTGTGGCGGGCTCTTATGCCATCGAATCGCTGACCAATGAGATCGAAAAAGGCGCTGGCGCTTACATCGAAAAGATTGACGCCATGGGCGGTATGTTACGGGCCATCGAATCGGGTTTCGTACAAGGAGAAATACAGAAAGCCGCCTACGAATACCAGCGCGCGGTCGAACGCCACGAACAAATCGTGGTGGGCGTAAACGAATTCGTCGCAGCGGAAGAACGCGGCATCCCCACTTTGCGCATCGATCCGCAAATCGAGCGCACCCAGATCGCTCGCCTGCAATCGCTTCGTGCCAAGCGCGATGCAACAAAAGTTCAAGCCGCCCTAACCGAACTATCTCGCCGCGCCACCACCACCGAGAATCTAGTCCCCATCATCCTCACCGCCGTGGAATCCCATGCCACGATAGGCGAAATCTCCGACACGCTCCGCCGCACGTTCGGCGAATACCGGGAATCTGTCGTCATCTAGCCCGGCTGAGGAACACGGCGCGTCAGGAACCAGAAGTGTTTATCTGCCTTTTTCTCTGGGGTCAAAAAACCGGCCGCGATGTTGTAACTGGCCGCAAGCACAGGCTGTTTCCCATCTCCGCGTGTAGTATTCTGGCCCGGCTGTGGGCGCCACCAAACTCATCCTCGCCTCCGCTTCCCCGCGCCGCGCGGAAATCCTCCGCGACGCTGGTTTCACTTTTACAGTTCTTTCCTCCGCCGTCGACGAGACGCCCGTCCCCGGGGAATCCGCACAGGAGATGGTGCTGCGTCTCGCCGATGCCAAAGCCGAACTGGTCGCGGCGCGCGCCGTAGGTCCCGCCATTGTGATCGCCGCCGATACCGCCGTGCTCATCGACGGAGAAGTCCTCGGCAAACCACGCACCGCCGATGACGCCCACAACATGCTGACCAGGCTATCCGGGCACATGCACTCCGTCGTCACCGGTGTCACCCTCATCCGCCTGCCGGACGCGGAACGCCGCAGCTTCGTCGAAACGACCCAGGTGTACTTCACTTCGCTCTCACCCGAGGAGCTCACCCGCTATCTCTCGACCGACGAACCGTTCGACAAGGCCGGCGCCTACGCCATCCAGGGCCGAGCCGGGCGCTACATCACGCGCATCGAAGGCTGCTACTTCAACGTAGTCGGCCTGCCCCTCGCACGCCTTTGCCACAGCCTCACCGAGCTAGGCTGGTCGGAGGACTAGAGTTTAGCGCCGTGGCCGGGGGATGTGAGCTTAACGCTAGTGGATTCAGTGTGTTACGTGCCTTTGTACGGCGGATGGGGGGCATTCTGCGGTCAAAGCAAGCGAGAAAAATGACCTGAAAAGGAGAGAAGCAGCTAAGGTTTTGGCCTTAACTGCTTCCCGGGGTGTGTCCTCGAAGTGGTAGTTACTTATATAGACGCTCGACAGCCGCACTAGGTTACCCAGCCGCTTGGCCTAAATTTTTCTGTTTTAGAATCAGGTATTTACAACAGCGCCGTTGGTCTACTGCGATTGCCTTCAGATACCTACCTTCAGATGCCTACCAGGATTGCGGTAATGGAGATGTGAAATAAAAAGAGCGCTTTTTCCAGAGAGAGAGCGCCGCTTCCTCGTTGCAACCACTCGGTATGGTGATGTTAGTTCTTGGGCCCGCGCTGGGTCGTGCCGTTGTGCTTCTTGGCGTAGATGTTCTTCGACGCCTGGTTCTGTTCGTCTACTGCTCGCAAGAACAGGTTCGGCGCAACCCGCGAGCTTTCTGTACTTTTTAGACACAATTAAAATTGCGTGCACCGCAAAAAAGAAGCGCTCCGTCAGGAGCGCCTCGTTTCAACGTTCAAAACTGCTCTGTAAACTCTTTACTGCCGGGCGGTGTTACGCCTTCTTCTCTTCGGCTGATCTTTCCACCGGAGGAGGAACTGTCTGCGTTGGGGGAGGCGGCGGTGGCGTTTGCGTCGCGCCCGACATACCGTCTTTGAAATTGCGAATCCCTTCGCCCAGACCCTTCATCACTTCGGGGATCTTGCGGCCGCCGAATAGAATCAGCACGATGGCCAAAACGATCAGCCAGTGAAAAACGCTAAATTCACCCATAAACAACCTCCACGCGCCCCTGCCGTCTAGCTATCCGCCCACCCTATCGCAGGACGCCTTGCTCGGCAACCCAGCCGGTGGCAAAAAACCGACCGCTGGCCTACCGGGTAGCCTATAGGATAACACGCTCGTCCCCCGCCCGGCGCGTTACTCGTTCGCGATCCAGGTATTCCAACAGGGGGATGGCATACTTTCGGCTGATTCCGGTCAGCTCCTTGAAAATGGGCACCGAGATGCGCTCACCCTTCGTCTTCTTATACGTGAAAAGACGTTGTTTTAGGTGAGCCAGCGCGTCACGGTGGAAAATCAGCTCTGGCGTGATGCGCACCAGATTCTTGTCGCGCAGCAGCATTTGAAGAATTTTCTCGGCGCGCCGGGCTTCGACCGGCAGCGTGCCCAAGACTTCCTTTACCGCAGGAACGGTCAAGCCTGCGCCGGCAAATGCGGCTTCAATCTGCTCTTTCGCGCGCGTCTCGTCCGGATCTAAGTTGATAGACGAACCCGTGCGCTTCACGAGTTCGCCTTGCAACTCGAGTTTCTTTTGCGCGGCGAGTTCTTCGAGCGCGGCCCGGAAAGTTTCGGCGCGGACGCGGCGTCCAAGGCTAGATCGCAAGTCTTCGCGGGAAATTCCCGGCAGCAGTGAATTTTCCTTGTGAAATCGCTCCACGCGCGCCGCGATTTTTTGCCGCGTTTCTTCGAACGCTTTCGCTGGTATCAGAATCAGCGGTTCTGCGACATTCTTAATTCGGCCGGATGCGGTGAGCTTTCGAGCCACGTCGCGTATCTCGTCATCCCGCCACGCCGTGCGCGCCGCGATGTCTTGGAACCCGATGCCGCCCGGTGCTCGCTCCGCCATAGCCGCCAGTATCTCGACCCGGTCGCCGCGCTCCAAGGTCTCGAGAAACGCCACCCGACCCGTGTCTCGCACCATCGGCCGTCGTGCCAGAGCATCTAGTACCGTACCGCCGCCGATGGTGGTGACCGGCGAAAACTGACGCACGATAAAGCGATCGCCGGGTAGCACGAGCACCTGGTCGTGCAGGCGCATTTGCGCCAAGGCATTTTGCCCTGGCGCGAGTTCGTTCTGACCGAAAATAAAAATCTCGGCGATGGTTTCTGAGGTGCCGGCGTGAACGTGTACGCGAGTGCGCTGCTTCACCTTCGGCGCCGATGGCAGCAGCTCAAGGCGCGCGTCGATTCTACGCGTCGCGCGAAATTTTCCAGGCGTGGCCAGCACCATTCCACGCTGCAGCGCCGTATGCTCGATGCCCGCAAGATTCACCGCAGTACGTTGTCCCGCCAGCGCACGCTCAACCGCTTTTCCGCCCGATTGCACGCCGCGCACGCGTAGCAACTTTTGCTGCGGCAACAGTTCCACTTCATCGCCGGAGGCGATGCCACCGGAAATCAGCGTTCCCGTTACCACCGAGCCAAACCCCTTGATTGCGAACGCCCGATCGATCGGCAAACGAAAGTGATGCGCCGCGTCTTTTCCGCGAACTTCGGTCGCAACGCGATGCAATTCTTTCTTAAGTTCCTGCAATCCTGCGCGGGTCTTCGCGCTCACCGCGACAATAGGTGCGTTTTCCAGAAATGTTCCGCGCAAGTACTCCTCGACCTCCAGCCGCACCAAACCCAGAGTATCGATATCGACGAGATCGCTCTTTGTGAGCGCGATGACCCCGCGCTTCACGCCCAACAGCCGGCAAATATCAAAATGCTCGCGCGTTTGCGGCTTGATCGACTCGTCCGCCGCAACCACCAGAAGCACCAAATCCAGGCCGGCGGCCCCGGCCAGCATGTTGCTCACAAACCGCTCGTGCCCCGGCACGTCCACAAATCCAAACCGCACGCGGTCTTCTTCTAGAAATGCGAAGCCCAGATCGATGGTGATCCCGCGGCGCTTCTCCTCTTCCAATCGGTCCGGATGGGTCCCGGTCAAGGCTTCGACCAGCGCGGACTTGCCGTGATCAATGTGGCCTGCGGTACCAACGATGATGCTCTTCGATGGTGTGATCATGAATTCGGGAAGGTGAAGCTCTCGACGATACAGCACGCAATACCAGCGGTCCAATACGGACGCGCGTGGGACAGAACTAACGTGCAGGACATTTAACCATATCCTTGAGGTTCATAGGCAAAGCGCGGGAGGCCGCGCAGGCCTGAAGCATCGCTTTGATTGCGCCTTCGGATCGAACATCCCTTCATCCAGGCGCTGGCGGGCGGTGCTTCCGGCAGAATCATGGAAGCCGCTGCGGTTCTGCAAGCACGCGAAGACCAAACACGAGTCGCACGCGCTTTCTCCGGTAGCCCAGCGCGAGGCATCGTGAACAGACTTATGACCCTCGTTCCAGTCCGCTGGATGTGCATGCGCATTCGCCGGGAATGCAGACAGCGGGTGGGAATTACTTTGCGGCGGCGATTTCTTCGACGATGGCCTGGATGGCGGCACGCGGATCGGGAGCGGCTAGGATTGGACGGCCTACAACTAGGAAGTCTGCGCCGGCTTTGATGGCTTCGGTGGGTGTTGCCGTGCGGGCTTGGTCATCGTGTTTAGCCGATGCCTCAGCGTCTTTGCCGGCCGGGCGGACGCCGGGAGTCACGATCAGAAAATCCCGACCGCAAGCTTTTCTTATGGCCCGAGCTTCTTGAACGCTCGCGACTACGCCGTCCACGCCGGCGCTTTTTGCCAGCTTGGCGAGTTTCACCACGCGAGTTTTTGGCGGTCCGCCAATCCCCACTTCACGCATGGCTTTCTGATCCATGCTCGTGAGAATGGTCACGGCCAGCAGTCTTGGCCGGTCCGCACCCATGGGCTGTCCCGCGCTGATGGCTTGCACCGCCGCGTGGAGCATCGCGTGGCCGCCGAGGGCGTGCACGTTCACCAGCTGCACTCCGGTCATGGCCGCGCAGGAAAGCACCGCACCGGCGACGGTGTTGGGGATGTCGTGAAATTTCAAGTCGAGGAAGACGCCGGGACCGAGCGCCGTAACTTCGCGAACCGCTGCCGGACCTGCCGCGGTGAAAAGTTGGCTGCCGATCTTGAACAAGCCCACCAAATCGGCAACTTGCTTGGCGAATTTGACCGCAGAATTCAGCGAGTCAAAGTCGAGTGCGACAATCAGGCTGCTTCGCGGATGAGCGTCGAAGGTCAAAGTTATCGCTGGGGCCGCTTGCCTAGGTTCGGTTGCTTGCGATCGGCGTGAGCTTAACGCCGCTCGGGCAACTGCATCAATTCGAGCCGGACCTGGCTGACGCCCGAGTGAATCAAGCCGATCTGCCGGGCGACACGATAGGATACATCAATTTCGCGGCCTTCCTGATAAGGACCTCGGTCATTAATTCGTACGATTTCAAACTTGCCGGTTCGGGGGTTCACAATGCGCACCAGGGACCCGAACGGAAGGTTCGGGTGAGCGGCGGTTAGGGATTCCGAATCAAAACGCTCCCCGTCGGCAGTCTTGCGGCCATTGAATTCCGGGCCGTACCAACTGGCGTTCCCCACCCAGCTCTTGATCGGCTTAGGAGGGTCGCTCAGATGGGCCACAAGAGGGGCCTCCATCGCCGGAGCGATGAGGAACATCAGGGGTACCCACCGGAGTGCTGCCCAAACGTAAAAGAGTCGTCGTTTCATAGTGTGTTCTTTATGCTACGAACATCCAAAAAAGTGTAGCAAGAAAACCTCGGCTTGTCAACCGATTTCTGTCCTAAAATTACTCACTATGTCTTTGATAGTACAAGCTTTAGCTGCGGAAACAGCCTCCTCAAGACCACCAACCAGGCGCCGCGTCACGATTGGGTCGGCAAAGCTTGCGGTGCCTATCTGGACCGCAGACGCCCCAACAGAGAGGTAATCAAGCACGTCTTCCACCTTCTCGACACCCCCAAGCCCAATGACCGGGATTTCCACAGCTTTTCTAACGTCCCAGACCAGCTTGAGGGTGATTGGCTTGATGGCGGGGCCGGACAAGCCGCCCGTTGCGTTACCCAACCGGGATTTTCCGGTGCGAAAATCGACGGCCATGGCGGGGTAGGTGTTCGCTACCGTGAGGGCATCCGCCCCCGCCTCGGCAGCTGCCCGGGCCGTAAGTCCAATGTCTGTAACCAGAGGAGAGAGCTTGACCCATAGGGGTCGCTTGGCGGCAGCTTTGCGGGCGGCCGCGACGACCTCCGAGACCATGCCGGGGTCGCACCCGAACTGCATACCCCCCTTCTTTACGTTGGGGCAGGAGATGTTGAGCTCATAGCCGGCCAATCCCTCGGCATCCTCCAAGGTCCGGATGACCTCGATGTAGTCTTCTAAGGTGTATCCGAAGACGTTGGCGAGTACCGGCGTAACGTATTTTCTTAGTACCGGAAGTTTTTCCGCAACAAAGGCCCGGACACCGACGTTTTGGAGGCCAACGGCGTTCAACATTCCGGAAGGTGTTTCGACAATGCGGGGTGGAGGCGCCCCTTCGATGGGCTCGCGGGAGAGGCCTTTGGTGACGAAGCCGCCGAGGGCATTGAGATCGATGAGGTTGGCGAACTCGAGGCCGTAACCGAAGGTGCCGCTGGCCGCAAGGATGGGGTTGCGCAGGCACAGGGCGCCCACTTGCACGCTCAGGTCGACACCGGCTGCGGTAGTCACTGGCGCGGGAAAGGGTATCACGCGAAGATGGCTCGGGCGAAGCTTGAAGTTTGCGCCGCGACTGGCAGCAGGGAGACCGTACCGTTGCGATTTATCCGCAAGCCATGACTACAAGTCCAGCGGACCTACCGACGGCGAAAGATCCTTCGGCGGTTCACTGAGCAGACTCTCCAGATCGAGACGGCGCGTATACATGTCGAGGTTGCCACTCGAGTCACGAGGCCAAAGTTCGCGCGGCCGGTCGCAATAGAGCTCGACGCCGTTGTCGTCCGGATCGCGCAGATAGATCGATTCGCTTACGCCGTGATCGGCTGCGCCTTCCAGCGGAATTCGGGCGGACAGAACTTTGCGCAACGCTTCGGCAAGTGCCGCGCGGGTGGGATAGACAATAGCGGAGTGATAGAGTCCGGTCGCCCGCGGCGGAGGAGCGGCGCCTCCTAAGCTCTCCCAGGTGTTCAATGCAATGTGATGGTGATACCCACCGGCCGACAGAAACGCAGCGGAATCGCCGAGACGCTGCATGATCTGGAATCCGAGCACGCCAGAATAGAAGCGAATCGCGCGTTCAAGATCAGCGACTTTTAAATGAACGTGGCCGATACGCGTGGCCGGGTCCGCCACATAGACGGCTTGTTCACGGGGTCGCGGCGGAGCCATTTGTCATCCTCTTGGACGGAACGCGAGATGGCGATAGCGGCTTGGAAAGTGCTTCGGCGAGAACGCGGCCGTCGCGCGAGGCAAGCGTAATTCCGCAGAGCGAGGCGAGCGTCGGGGCAATGTCGGCGGGAGTAACTTCACGATAGTAGTCGCCGGGCTGGATGCCGTAGCCCATCAGGAGCACCGGCACATGCTGGTCGTAGTTATAGGGTGTGCCATGGCCGGTGCCGTAAGAACGCGTCTTCCCGGCCGACGTACCGTCCACCAGCCAGTATGGCTTGGGGACGAAGTAGAGGTCGCCGCTGCGTCCAGGAAAATAGCTGTCGGCAACCGCGGAGCGAATTGGATTTTGCGTCGCGGGGCGACCTTGCACCTCTTCCGCCCAAAACACGGCAGCCACTCCCGACTGCGACAAAGCGGCACCGGTTACTGCCTGCATCGCCCCGCCGGCGTCCCTTAGGCGTTCCGACACACCAGCGGCAAAATAGATGTCGCCGCTCGTGATGCGCGCGACGGCTGGCTTAGGAAGGTTGAATGGCTCGAGCGCTTTCTCGATCTTGTCCTGCAATTCCACGGTGTGAAGAACGCCAGCGTCGGCTCCGGTCCTGGCCATGTCTTCGGGTATGGGCACTACGCCGTGATCGGCGCTGAGCGCCACGACGTAATTACCACGGCCGACTTTTCTGTCGAGGTGTGCGAACAGTTCGCCGAGATCCTTGTCGAGGGTAATGAGGATGTCCTGGATTTCGCGGGAACGCGGACCGAATTCGTGGCCAACGTAGTCGATCGACGAATAACTGACGCCAAGAAAGTCGGTGGCCCCGCTTTTTCCCAGACCGAGTTGATCGATGGCGGTCTCGGCGAGGCGAGTGAGGTAGGTGTCCGCGAAGGGGCTGCTGCCCCATTGCTCGTAAAATTCGGCGTCAGGCTCGGCAGCGTCGCCTCTTCCTCGCAGCGGATGCGGAAACGCCGGGCCCCAGCCTGCAGGAGGACCAGCACCGGTGGCTTTCTCGTCGTACCAGTAGGAACTCAAAGGAAGAGAGAGGTTCCATGTTTTGCCGTAGTCGGCCTGTACCGGGTGGGCCTTCACGTAGTCCTCGACAAACGGCATGGTGCCGTAAGCGCTCGAGGTCATCCATCCACCGTTGTCGAACCACGTTGCTGCGTCCGCTTTGTGACCGGCCATGGTGATGGCTGCGCGGGCTTTCAGGGAAAATGTGACCACGCGGGTCGCGCCGCCGGTCTGAAATTTCAGCTCCTCGGCAAAGGCCGGGACAAGCATTCGCGCCGCAGAGTCGCCGCCTTTTGCCGAGGCACCGGCATAACCCGAATTTTTGGCATTAGGGTCGGTGGTGCAGGCGACCATTTTTTGCGTTTCACGGTCCCACCAGGCATTCGCGACCATTCCGTGAGTTGAAGGGAACGCACCGGTGGAGATGGTGGAGTGCCCGACGCAGGTTTCGGTGGCTGCGTAGGGAAAGGCGGCGTCACGAAACCACGCCCCCTCATCGACTAGTCGCTTCAAGCCGCCAGTCCATTGCCCGCGGAATTTGTCGACGTAGTCCCCGCGCATTTGGTCGACGACCAGGAGGACCACGAGTTTGGGGCGTTGGGGGGCTTTTGTCGTTTGCGCGGTGACTGGCGAGATGGAGACTAGGGCGAAGGCGAGCGATAGAAGCGCCGGAGTGTTCACCAACAGGGAGATGCGGGATCGCTCTTGACTCCGTGATCCGCGGTGCAGTCGATTGCGATTGAGCATGTAAACCCTCTGCGCGTTCTCGCGCGAAAGTTTACCACGCAGGGTGGCGAAGCCGGCACTATGCGAGAGACGAGTCTGACAGCCCGGGCAAGCTGGCCGGCAGCAATGCTTTGCCTCTACTGGGGTTGCGATCTGCCGCTTCGTGACCAGGGTTCGACGGAGTGCGCGCTTGTGCTAGGATTACGCCCGACATGCGCATCGTCGAGAAGGCACAGTTGATGTCGGCGTCGGAGATTGACCGCACGCTGCAGCGGCTGGCACACGAAATCGTCGAAAAGAGCGGCGGGACCAAGCACCTGGCGATGATCGGCATCCGCCGGCGTGGCGTGCCGCTCGCGCAGCGGATCGCGCAGGCCATGCGGGGAATCGACGGCGTGGATGTGCCGGTCGGAACGCTGGACATCACTCTGTATCGCGACGATTTGTCGAAAGTGGCGTCGCACGCCGTGCTGCAGTCCTCGGACATATCGTTCGGCGTGGACAATATGAATCTGGTACTGGTGGACGACGTGCTTTACACCGGGCGCACGATTCGCGCGGCGATGAACGGATTGTTCGACCTGGGGCGGCCAAAGCGCGTTTCGCTGTGCGTGCTGATCGACCGCGGTCACCGCGAAATGCCCATCGAAGCGCAGTTTACCGGACGCGTAGTGCAGACCAGCCCGACGGAAATCATCGAAGTGCGGCTGCGCGAGATCGACAATGAAGAGCGCGTGGTGCTGGTCGACCGTGTAGAATAACGTGCGGTAATAGGAGTAAAGAGTTCGGGCAACGAGTGAAAATGTGACGCACCGTTTTCGTGACCTACTGGCGCTGGAACCGCTCAACGCGGACGAACTGACATTTCTTCTCGATCAAAGCAAATCCTTCCAGGAAATTCAGCGCCATCCCTTGAAAAAATTGGCGGTTTTGCGCGGCAAGACCATTGCGCTGGCGTTTTTCGAGACGTCGACGCGCACGCGTATCAGCTTTGGGACGGCGGCTTCGCGGTTAGGTGCGGACACCATGAATCTGCAGGCGGAAGCGTCGAGCCTGAAAAAAGGCGAGTCGCTGCTGGATACCGTGCACACCCTGGACGCGATGAAGCCGGATTGCCTGGTGATGCGCCACGCGGCTTCTGGCGCGCCGGAGTTCGTGGCGCGGCATCTGGAAATTCCGGTGATCAACGCAGGCGACGGGACGCACGAGCATCCTTCGCAGGGTTTGCTGGACGCGCTGACGATTCGCGATCGTAAAGCCACCATTGAGAATCTGAAGGTCACCATTCTGGGAGACATCCAGCACAGCCGGGTGGCGCGGTCGAACATTCATCTGCTGGGGAAATTCGGGTGCAAGTTCACGCTGTGCGGGCCAGCCATGTGGGTGCCGCGCGAACTGGAGAACATCGCGCCCGAGGGAACCAGCATACGGCGGGTTTTCCGGATCGAAGAGGCGCTGGAGGATGCGGACGTGGTGCTGGCGCTGCGGGTGCAGAGTGAGCGGCTCCACGAGCCGGCGTTGTCGCTGAACGACTACATTCTGCTGTATCAACTCAGCGCGGAGCGAATGCGCCACGCCAAAGCTGACGCGATTGTGCTGCATCCGGGGCCTTTGAATCGCGGGGTCGAGATTACGCCAGAGGTGGCAGACAGCGCGCAATCTTGCGTGCTGGAGCAAGTGACCAATGGTATCGCGGTGCGCATGGCACTGCTGTTTCTACTAGCCGCGGGAGGTTCCGAGGATGACGGGCAGCAAGTGAGTGAAGCGCCTGCGCCGCGAAACCGGCGATCCACTGATCCAAAAGACGCAACCGATCGAAAGGAAGTAAAGGACCCCTCGCATGCTTCTCATTAAGAACGGGCGCGTTCTGAATCCGGCGACAAAGACCGATGCGCCCATGGATGTGCTGCTCGACGGTGAGCGCATCGCGCAGGTCGCGGTGGCAGGAACGATTTCCGGGAGGGCGGAAGGCACGCAGGTTTTCGACGCGGCAGGATTGATCGTCGCGCCGGGATTTATCGATATGCACGTGCACCTGCGCGAGCCCGGGCAGGAAAATTCGGAGACGATCGAGACCGGGACACGTTCGGCGGCGCGCGGTGGTTTTACCGCAGTTTGCTGCATGCCCAACACGCAGCCCGTAAACGACAACGCGAGCGTGACGCGATTCATTATGGACCGTGCAAAGGCCAGTGCCAGCGTGCGCGTGTGGCCGATTGGCGCCGCGTCGGTAGGCAGCAAAGGGGAAGCCATCGCAGAAATTGCGGCCATGAAGCAGGCGGGAATCGTAGCCGTAAGCGATGACGGAAAGCCCATCGCGACGGCGAAACTCACGCGGCAGGTGATGGACTATTGCCGATCACTGGATATTCCGGTGATCGAGCACTCCGAAGACGTCTCTTTGGCCGCAGGTGCGGTCATGCGCGAAGGCGTGACCTCGACGCGCCTCGGGCTTGCAGGAATGCCCGCCGCCGCGGAATCGGTCTGCGTGGCGCGCGACGTGCAGCTCGCTGAGTTAACCGGCGCACGCCTCCATATCGCGCACCTTTCGGCGCGCGGATCGCTCGAACAAGTGCGCTCGGCCAAACAACACGGTTTGAAAGTCAGCTGCGAAGTCACGCCGCATCACTTCACGCTCATCGATGAGGACGTGCAATACGATTCGCGCTTCAAAATGAACCCGCCGCTGGCGGCGCGCGAAGACCGCGAGGCTCTGCTGGCGGGATTAGCCGATGGAACCGTGGATGCGATCGCCACCGACCACGCTCCGCACGAGCCTGCGCTGAAGGATGTGGAGTTCGACCGCGCACCGTTCGGGATACTCGGATTCGAGACCGCGATTGCGTTGTCGCTCGAGCAGTTGGTGCACACCGGAAAGATTTCGCTGATGCGCCTGGTGGAATTGTTTACGACGGGGCCAGCGCGTGTTTTGGGGATGGAGCGGACACTCGCCGCCGGCCAGCCTGCCGACGTTACGGTTTTTTCTACCGATCACGCCTGGAGGTACGACGTGAAGGACTCTTCCAGCAAATCACGCAATTCACCGTTCGACCGCCGCGCGTTCAAAGGCGCACCGATGGCTACCATCGTGGCCGGGCGCATCGTTTGGAAGCATTGATCGTGGCCGTCGCTTGCCGTCTACTATCGCCACAAAGAAATGGCGCGCTTGGGGCCGAAGGGCGCTAGTGGGCCTCGGCTGCGGGGTGTAAACCGTGTTGCGGCACCTCGTGGATGCCGCGAGCAGGTGGTTCGATCTTGTGACGGTAAAAATGATCGAGCGGCGAGCGGCCTTTGCCGGTCGGATAGCTTTTTTCGATGGCCTTGGTGACGTAGGCTTTCGCGAGCATGGCCGCTTCCATCAGTGGCCGGCCTGACGCGAGTTGAGCGGCGATGGCCGCGGCAAATGCGCACCCGGTCCCGTGCAGCGTTTCTTCTCGCACGCGATCGCCTGCCAGTGCAACAATCTCGTTGCCGTCAAACAACACATCCACGGCGCGTTCCATGTGGCCGCCTTTGACGATCACGGCATGCGCGCCCATCTCCACGATTTTCCGCGCGGCAACTTCCATGTCACCAATGTCTTTGATCGTCAGGCCCGTCAGGATTTCGGCTTCGGGAATGTTCGGGGTAATCACGCTGGCCCGCTTCAGAAGTTCGGCCGCGAGGTACTTTATGCCCGCGCCATCGAGCAATTCGGTACCGCTCGACGATTTCATCACCGGGTCGTGCACCACGTGTGCGAATTTGTGCGCGTCCAGAAATTCCGCGACCACCGCCGCATTTCCGCGGTTGCCCAGCATTCCGATTTTCACCGCCGCGATCTCGGAATCATTCCCAAGAGCTTCGAGCTGCGCCCGCAATGTCGCGCTGGGGGTGTTTTGCACGTCGCCCACGCCCTGGGTGTTCTGAACGGTGAGCGACGTAATCGCCGCCACGCCGTAGCATCCGTGCGCCGCAAACGTTTTCAAGTCGGCGGCAATTCCCGCGCCGCAACTCGGATCAAATCCCGCGATGGTCAGCAGAATCGGAGGAGTTGCGTTAGCGTGATTCGTGTGACCGTTGTGATTGCTCATGATTTCGTGCTTCTCGCCCCACAGTTTTGAAAGATTTTTCGCACCGTCAAACCTTGCACTTCACCACCGCCGCGTCAGGCGGCTGAAATGGCCGTGAAGCAAAAAGGGCCGGTACGCCCCGCGAACGGGATGTACCGGCACTTGCGAATGTACGCGCGTTTGTTTCGTCAGCGCAAGAAAATATTTCGTGTACGCAGCAGCACACCAAAGCGCTGCGTTGTCGGGAAATTGTTTACGGGAAAAGACCGCGGACGAGAAGCGCTTCGGCAACGCGTCCCACCGCGAGGATCATCGCGCCGGCTCGGGGAGGCACGTGATGCTTGCGCATGGTGTCCACCATTTCGTGGAACGCGCGCACCATCGTTTTCTGCAGGCGCGCGCTGACTTCTTCCGCGTCCCAGACCAGGCCTTGCTGGTTCTGCACCCACTCGAAGTAGTTGACGGTCACCCCGCCGGCGTTCGCGAGAATATCGGGCAGCACGGTAATTCCGCGCCGTGCGAGGATTTCATCGGCGTGCGGCGTCGTCGGGCCGTTGGCGGCTTCGGCAACGATGCGCGCCTTAATGGCCTCGGCGTTATGGAGCGTGATGACGTTTTCAAGCGCCGCCGGCACCAAAATGTCGCACTTCATGGTCAGCAACTCGTCGTGTGAAATGCGCGACGCGCCCGGCATGCCCACAACGGTGGCGGCGCGTTCTTTGTAGCGGATCGCCTTAATGGGATCGATGCCGCGGGAGTTGGTCACGCCTCCCCGCGTGTCGCTGATGGCAACGATTTTTGCCTTCTTTTCGGCAAAAATGCGCGCTGTGGCTGCGCCGGAGTTCCCAAACCCCTGCACCGCCACGGTCGCACCACGCAGCGAAATCTTTTTCAACTTGCAGGCTTCTTCCACCACCGCCACCAAACCGCGTGCTGCCGCTTCTTCGCTTCCCGCCGTGCCGCCTATCGATTGCGGCTTTCCGGTCACCACGCCATGCGACGCGCGGCCCACGGTCATCGCATAGGTATCCATGATCCACGCCATGGTCTGCGCATCGGTGTAAACATCCGGCGCAGGAATATCCTGATCGGGCCCGATCAGCGGCAGAATTTCGCTAGCATAGCGCCGCGTCATGCGTTCCAGTTCGCTCTTGGACATGCGCTTGGGATCGCAGATGACGCCACCCATCGCGCCACCCAGCGGCAAACTCACGATGGCAGTCTTCCACGTCATCCAGGTCGCCAAGGCCTTGATTTCATCCAACGTCACGTTAGGGTGGAAACGGATGCCGCCTTTGGCAGGTCCGCGCGCGACGTTGTGCTGCACACGGAAACCAGGGAGAACTCGCACCTGCCCGTTATCCATCTTGGTGGGAATCGATACTTCAAGGATGCGCTTGGGCGTCCGCAAAATCTGCCGCAGGCCCGGGTCGAGCTTGAGAAATTCCGCTGCCATGTCGAATTGAATCTGCGCGATGCGGAACGGATTCAGATCCTCTCGCGGTGCAATGCGCGGGATCATCGGGGGAACGCTGGGCTTGGCGACCGTGGCCATGGGCTGTCGGTCCTTTCCTGTACGCGGCGTCACTCGAATGCCATCGAGTGTTTTTCTCTTACGTCATTCACTTGGCCTGACAACAACCGCAAAGTCTTTTGGGCTGAAAGGTCTCTAACCGTTGGCCGCGATCTTCTTGGTGTTCTTGGCGGCGCTGGCGCGCAAATGCTCGTCGCGACACGCGGTGGAGCAGAAGTGCAACACCTCTCCGCCTTCGCGCAGCGGAATAGCCAGGACCTCAGCCACGTGCGCGCCGCAAACCGGGTCACGAACTAGTCGCCGCGACATCCCAACAGACTCGGAACTCCCGGCGCCATCCCGACCTTCCAAAGGAGCGGAGGTAGCGCCACGCAACATCCAGGCCACCAAACGCCGCAGCAATGCGGCGCTCCAGGACAAGACCAGCAGCCAAAACAGAAATCGTATGACGCGGGAAATAAAGCTCATCGAATCTTGTTGACCGTGACCCCAATCGCGGGCTGAAGCCTGTACTACGCTTGCCGCGATCCGGGTTACTTCCCTCGAACCCGCAAGAAGCGGTGAGGCGAGTGTATGCAAGGGCAAAAGGGTGAGTCAAACGAAAAGGCGTAAATTCAACAGCTTGCGCGGCGTGATAGAGGGGGCCTCGGGACCGGAGACCGCGCCCGGGTTTATCCTAAGCTGTTTATAATCAGTATTATAGACTCGTAGCAGCCGCGGATCGCCAAAGCTAACCTTTTCCCATCTATTTCGCGGGAATACGGTCAATGCCCATATATGGACGCAGAGCCTCGGGGATCAATATCGAACCGTCCTCCTGCTGGTAGTTCTCCACCACCGCAATCCAGGTCCGCCCGACGGCCAACCCAGATCCATTTAACGTGTGAACGAAATCGCTTTTGCCACCGCCCTTTGGCTTGAAACGAATGCCTGCTCGGCGCGCCTGGAAGGCTTCGCAATTGGAACAGGAAGAAATCTCGCGAAATTCCTGGCCGGACGGCAGCCACACTTCGATGTCATACGTCTTCGCCGACGCAAATCCCATGTCACCGGAGCACAGCAGCATCAGGCGGTAGTGCAGGCCGAGCTTTTGGAGAATGGTTTCGGCATTACGAACCAGCGCCTCGTGCTCCTCATAACTCTTGTCCGGGTGCGTGAACTTGAATAGCTCTACTTTTTGAAACTGATGCTGCCGAAGAATTCCCCGCGTATCCTTTCCAGCAGCCCCAGCCTCGGAGCGGAAACACGAAGTCCACGCGGAGACGAGGATGGGCAGGTCTGCTTCGGGGAGTGTTTCATCGCGGTGCAGATTGTGTAGCTCGACCTCGGAAGTTGGCGTCAGCCAGAAGTCGGTGTCTTGAATCTTGAACAGATCGGCGGCGAATTTAGGAAGCTGCCCCGCGCTCATTAGCGAAGCCGTGTTCACCAGGAACGGTGGCAGGATCTCCGTGTAGCCATGTTCCCGCGTGTGGACGTCGAGAAAGAAATTCGCCAGAGCCCGCTCCAGACGAGCACCCCAGCTTTTGTATACCGCAAATCGCGCACCCGTGATTTTCGTGGCCACCGCCAGGTCAAGAATCCCCGCGTGTTCGCCAACCTCCCAATGAGGCTTGGGGGCAAAATCGAACTTGGGAGGCGCACCCCAGCGGCGCACCTCGACGTTGTCCGCGGCGCTGCGGCCCACCGGCACGCTGGAGTGCGGGATATTGGGAATCGTCAGCAGCACTTCACGCTGCGTCGCATCCAGCAGCGCAATCTGTTCGTCCCCTTGCTTGATGCGCTCGGAAACTTGCTTCATTTCCGCCAGCAATGCATGCGCGTTTTGCTTCTCCTTTTTCAACCGCGCGATTTCCTCGCTCGCTTTGTTTCGCTGCGCCTTGAGCTGCTCGGTCGCGGTGATCAGCTCGCGGCGTTCCTTGTCCACTGCGCGAAACGCGTCGAGATCGAGCGTCACTCCGCGCTTGTTCGCCATCGCGGCGAACACCTCCAAATGTTCTCTGAAGTAATTGAGATCGTGCATGGTCAAGGAAGCATAGCGTACTCGGCGACCTGAATGTAATTCTGGAGCCGCGCAGTAGACCAGCGTGACTAGGATTTCAAAAGGCTAGTTCTCGCCGCGTACATGACGCCGTAATGGAAGCTATCGTTCGGAAGCACCAGGGCATGGCGGACGAGCGCCGGGACAAAGGCGGGCTGGGTGCCGGGATAATACGGCAAAGCCACATCAATCGCCGAGCCCACCAGGTACGCCTTGCGACTTCGGAAAGAGAAGCCACCTTTTGAGAGGTTACCGCATTCGACGATCTCTTCCTCGGCTTCCCGCCGGACGCAGGCCGTGAAACTCACCCGGATGCGTACATCGCGCCGTCGATTGGCCGTGCGAGCTACCGTGGCGGTTGCCACCGGCGGCAGCGGCTCAGGAGGAGGCGCCGACACGTCCATGGCGACTGCGGCCAGCCCCGGGCGCAGGGACAAGTCCGCGTGAATCTGATTCGTCCGGTTGAACTCTTGGCTGGTTGCCGCTCTCGCCGACCCGGCTGCCACTTCTTCGGTGGCGCGCCGCCATTGCGTAGACGTTCCGCAATTCGAACAAAACCTCAAAATGAATTCCGCCAAAGCGTAGACATCGGCCTCGATTTCGCTCTGATCTACAACCTCGAGACTCTTGCACGACGTGCACTGCAGCGGCGCCTCGAAGTCAACGTGCCACTTCGGTGGAGCAGGAAACTTCAGTTCCCAAAAATCCAGATTGGAATCCACAAACGCCACGCCATAGACGTACCCGCGAATATCTTCACCAAGCTGGCCGACCAGGCGTATAGACGCTTCGCTGCTGCCTCCCAGAAACCGGAGTATCAGGGCGCCATCGGGGGCCAACTTGTGTTTGGATATCAGGCCGGCTCCGTGGCGGCTCAGCGTAACCGTCTGAGTCTCCTCGGCAAATACCCGTCCCGAAGTATCCGTGCCAATCAGCAGGATACGGATCTGTTTCGCGATTCGACCGCTACGACGCACCCATCCCATAAGACGGCCGCGTGCAGGTGGACGGCCAAAGGAGTTATCGGACCATTACGGGATATCTTTATTGTGGCTTCGTCGACTGATTCCACGCGACTTGCGTCAGAAGTGAGAACAGAACGCGTCGGCCAAGGCGTGCTAGACTTCTGCTTTCGAATCGGGTTTTAACCCAAGGAGCGGCCTTAAAAGGGAATTTGGCGATGAACGGTAACTCTAAGACGCCCGCACCTCAAGTGGTCGTGAACCCGTCTGCCGCATTGCTTGGCGCTCGAAACGCCATCCTTTGGGGAAAAGGCAAGCAGTACCACGTCGCGGATTTCCCCGGCCCGCTGTCGATCAAGACCGTCACGCGAGGGTCGGCGCGTTGGACCACGAGCGAAGCAGATCGGCTTGTGGACGAAGGTAGCTACCTGGTTCTCAACTCCGGCCAGACCTACTCACTCACGATTGACTCGCACCAGACGGTGGAAACCTTTTGCCTGTTCTTCCGACGCGGAGTCGCCGAGGACGTTTGCCGCGTCGAGCAGTCCGATCCCACATGGCTGCTCGACAATCAACACGGCGAGCGCATCCGCGGCTCGAAGCCGGAGGACATGGTGGTCGAGTTACACTCTGCTCCGCCTGTCGAGTTCTTCGAAACCTTGCACACCCACGATTTGGTCGTTAGTCCCCTGATTCGGCGAATCTATTCCCGGTTGAAGGACAACATTGCGACTGATCGCTGGCTCGAGGACCAATTCCTGGCCGTGGCCGCGTCTCTATCGAAGGTTCACGGCGAACTGGGCGAGCATGCCGCCAGGATTCCGGCGAAGAAGTACTCGACGCGCATCGAGCTCTACCGGCGATTGCTACGCGGCAAGGACTACATGGACTCGTTCTCGGGAGCGCAAATCCACTTGGGAGAAGTTGCCAGCCAGGCTTGCCTTTCCCCGTACCACTTTCATCGCTTGTTTCGCGAAGCCTTTCGCGAAACGCCGAATCAGTACCTGCAGCGCAAGCGCCTGGCAAAGGCGAGGCGGCTCCTCGAGCGCGGCGAGCAGAGCGTCATCGACATTTGTCTCGAAGTCGGCTTCGAGAGCGTCACTTCGTTCAGCGGGCTGTTTCGCCGCAACTTTGGATGTTCACCGCGCGAATACCGCGTTCGAAACCTTGGGTGTCGACAGCGCCTTTAAGCGCCGCCTCGCCTTCGGTCAACACTGCGAGTGCGGGACCGTGGTTAACTTGAAGCTATCCGACAAGCATAGCTGCAGGACCTCAACGCTCGCGTCATCACGATCCCAACCCGCGTCGCAGGCAAGTACATCGGTACTGGAAAGCCTAGGTTCGGCAGGCCCCCCGGAGTACTGGAAGAAATGATACCGGCGGTCTATCGACCGCTACGGCCGCTTTCGGCAGAATCACAAAGTGATCGGAAGTAAGTGCGGCCTTCGGAGCCATTCGGATGGTTATCGGGTGTCTGCTCCTGTGCATCGTCCTGCTGCTCGCGAGCGCAGCGGAACGGCCTGCCCCTCGCCTTGCGCGGGGTGACGAAGAACCGGACTGACTTCAGGCCACTACCCTCCATTCCCACGCCCGAGCGGCCGGTCCCCCCACCGGCCGCTCTTTTTTTGTCCCGGCGGAACACGCTTCACAAATGAGTTGATCGCCCGCCGCGTACCGGGGCAAAATCGCAGCAACGGGCGGCCGGGCAAAAAAAAAGACGCAGGGTGTAACCCTGCGTCCATCGTAAGGCTTTAGACTCACCCGCGGGAAGCTACACCTACCACCGAGGAAATGAAAAAGGGGGCTGGTGCAAGCCCCCTCTCTCTAGAACTGACCCCCCAAAACCAGAATCCCAGTCGAGGTTGGGTTCCGGCCACCCCGGGAAGCCAATCTTGTTTGTTGCGGTGGGTAGAGCAAATCGTGTGCCAGCGGTCCAGTCATTTTGTGGAGTCAATTAGACGTATGAAACAATGAGGCTTAGACGCCCGGGGCGGACTTGCACTCAATTTTCAGCACGTTTGAATCTACAAAATCTCACAGGAGAACCGGTGTTACATCCATTCTTTGGGAGACTCGCCGTCCAATAGGTCGGGTCTTGCGGGCAACGGAGTACGCGAATTGGCTTCATTCCGCGGGCGCACACTACGAGGCCACTGAGCCGGCACGAACCCATCGGCGGTGCAGGAACCATGCAAGCGGCGCTAACAGCGCGAGCCAAATCAAAGCGGAAGGGCCATATTCGGCAAAGAAGAGGATCAGGCCGACCACGCCTTCGACAGCACTACGATACCCGCCGACCAGCGCATTGTGCAGTCGTGTCGAAATCGATGGAGACTGAGAACCGATCTGCGCTTTGTACTCTTCGGCGACGCTCAGGTCGATCGTGGCGAAATCCACCCGGTGTTCCAGCGATTTTTGCTCGGCTTCCATCTGTTCAATCTCGCCGCGCACGCGAGCGATTTCCTGCTCGACGGCGAGTACGTCGCTGATTTTCCCGGTTCGCTGCACGAGGATGGCCTGGAGGCGCTGTTCGGTTTCCCGCGAATTCCTGAGACGAGCGACCAGGTCGGCATGCTGCTGCGTAACTTCCTCGCCCGCTTGGGTCTCGTTTTCGACATGGCCCAGGGATTTCAGTTCGGCGACCACGGCGCTCCGTTCGCTGGACGGGACGCGCAACGAGGCCTGCATCGATCGCGCGGCATTCAGCTGGGTGCTGGCGTTGAGGCTGGCGGCGTAACCGTGATGGCGGGCGAGTATGGCGTCCAGCGCCGTCCGTGAAAAACCGAAATCCTTCACCAGGATCGACAGGGTAACCGTCCGCGCGATCATGGGTTCTGGGGGCTGGAGCGCTGTGGTCGACGCCGCATTCGCGAGGTTGCTGGATATTTGTGATTGTTGCAATCGCTCGCCGAGCGCATCTCTTTGAGCTTTCAAGGCCGCGAACGAGTCACTTCCCCTTGCGTCCAGGAACTCGTCGGTTTTGAGTTCCTCGGTCAAGCTGGTTCGCGCCCGGTCTACAGGCTCGCTAGCCCCGCGTGGGCTCGCCAGCGAGTTCGCGGCCATCGGCGCAGATATCTGTTTCGATTGGCGTCCATTGGAAACCACGATCAGCACAGCGGCGATGAAGGTGGCGGAACACAGTACCCCGGTGAGAAGCCGGTGACGTCTGCCAAAAGCCCTGACGCGGGAGTGAAATGCAGAGCGTCTTGCGGAAGACTCGGCGGCAAGAGCGGAAACATGCCGTTCGAAGCTCGACTTTGCGGCGGCGGGCGCGAGTGTCCAACCCGCGAGGACTTGAGACGTATCGCGCAGCGCACCACCCAATTTTTGGCAACCAGGGCAACTGGGCAGATGGGCGGCTACGGCTTCGGCACGCTCGGCAGAGAGTTCGCCGTCCTGGTAAGCCATCAGTTCTTCAGGAGTTACAAAATGTGCTTCTGTGATCATGTCGAGGCTCCCATTGGAGAAATGCCTCGCGAGACAGATTGTCGCGCGGGCGCTTCGAGCAATTGCCGGAGCGCAGTGCGAGCGCGGAAAAGGCGCGAACGCACGGTGTTGATCGGCAGATGAAGAAGATCGGCAATCTCCGCATAGCTGAGTTGCTCGAATTCACGCAGGAGGAGGATTTCCCGGTCGATCGGCTCGAGCTCGGAGACGGCGTGGCGAACCCAAAGGCCAGTTTCGGTCGCATCGTGTCTGGCGGGGTCGGGAATGGTTTCCGGTTGACCGAACAAGGCCGCTCGGAAGATAACCTTCCGGCGATGCGCTTGCAGAATTTTCAGAGCAACGGCGTACAGGTAGGTACGAAACAACGCTCGCGGTTGGTAGCGGTTTGCGGCCCGGAGTAAGGCCAAAAAAGTTTCCTGTGCCAACTCCTCTGCGCGCGATGGGTCGTTAATCCGGCGCCGGAAGAAACCGTCGATCGGTTGCCGGTAGCGGTGGAAGAGCTCGGTAAAAGCCTCCGGGGAACCCTGCACGAAGGCGAGCATAAGTTTTTCGTCACTGGCTGGATTGGCAAGCGTTTCGCTCATAGGGTGGGTTGACAGGCCTCCGAGGTTAGAACGAATTCGGCAGCGCGGCTTGCATTCTCCCGGCTAGTCACTAGAGGTAATGTCGCGACGCGGGGAAAAGTTCCAGACGCTCACCGCGGCTCTTGCCGATTTCTGCGCAGGCATGTAGCGCAGGGCGGAGTCCGCGGTCGCTTGTTTGGACCTAATCGATTAGACGCCGATGGAAGACCGCAGAGCATTGGCCACGGATTGGCTGAAGCGCTGCACGTCGGCTTGGTGTTCGGCTTCCACCATAACCCGGGCCAGAGGTTCCGTGCCGGAATAGCGAAGAACAATGCGGCCATTGTCGCCAAGGGCCGATTCCGCTTCGGCGAGAGCGCGCGCGACTTCCGGAAGAGTCTCGATCGGCGGTTTGGAGTGCACTTTCACATTAACGATGACTTGCGGGTAGTCCTTCAATCCGGTGACGAGGGATTCCAGGCGGCCGTGCATGGAAACCAGCGAAGCGATTTTCACCGCGGTCAGCAGGCCGTCTCCTGCGGGCGAATCGTCCAAAAAAATGACGTGCCCGGACTGCTCGCCGCCCAAAACGTTGCCGCTGCGAAGCATCTCTTCGAGGACGTAGCGATCCCCTACCGAGGTGCGCGCGAGTTTGATTCCTTCACCTGCGAGCACGCGTTCCAGCCCCAGATTGGACATGGACGTGGCGACGACGCGACCGCCTTTCAGTTTTCCTTCCGCTTTCAAGTACCGAGCGACCGCGAGGAGCACGCCGTCACCGTTGACGATTCGTCCGCTTTCGCAAACAAACAGAGCGCGGTCGGCGTCGCCATCGAACGCCACACCGAGCGCCACCTTTTCCTCGCGCACGCGCCGCTGCAATCCTTCAAGATGCAGCGAACCACAACCGGCGTTGATGTTGCGACCGTCGGGCGAGGCACCCATGGCCACGACATCGGCGCCCAGCGAGCGGAACAACTCGGGGCCGAGCTTGTACGCTGCGCCATTCGCGCAATCCAGCAAGACGCGGAAGCCGGAGAGTTTGGCGCCAGGAATGACCCGGTTGCGAAGAAAGACCAGATAGTCCGCATCCAGTGTGTCGTCGGCAATCAGAGAGGGCGCGTTTTTAGGAGCAGCTTCCCCGCGATACTTGAGGATGTCTTGCTCCAGCAATTCCTCGACGGAATCTGGAAATTTCATTCCGGCGCTGGAAAATAATTTCACGCCGTTGTCGTGAAACGGATTGTGCGATGCGGAGATGACCACGCCGGCCTGGAAACCTTTTTGGCGAACAAGACATGCGACTCCAGGCGTGGTGATCACGCCAGCAAACTCGGTCGTAGCTCCCGCGGCGCGCAACCCGGCAGCAAGCAAGGCGGCAATATGTGGACCGGACTCGCGAGTGTCCATCCCGATCAGTACGCGAGCGGCAGGATGTTGGCGCGTGAGATAACCGCCCAGCGCGCGGCCTGTGGCATGGAGGGTCGCGTCGTCCAGAGGTGGCTTGCCAGGTTCGCCGCGAATTCCGTCGGTGCCAAAGAGTTCTTTCGCCATGTAAGGGGCCCTTCGTCAAGCTTCTTCGAGCTTAGCACAGGGCGAAAAGGTGGTTTCACGTGTGTTGGCAAGAGGCGTTCGTCCGGTAAACGTGAGCGACTGGACACAAATTCACACTTGTGCCACGCAACGATTGCGGCCCTCGAAAACCGATTCCCGTGACTTGGCAAAGCCCTTGCTCAGTTGTGTTACCGTGTTTGCCACGGAGTATTTTGTGCCGGCAACCGAAACGCCACCACCAGCGATCGTTCGGATTAGCGGATCCAATTTCAGTCTGCGCGTGATCGCCGGCGCGATCATCTTGCTGTTCTGCTATTACGCGCAAGGCGTGGTAATCACGCTCCTGCTCTCGATTTTGCTGGCTTACTTTCTAGATCCGGCGGTGGAACTGCTCGAGCGCACCGGTCTGCCACGCACCGGCGGGGCCATGGTGATGGTGCTTATCCTGATCATGGTGTTGGTCGCCGTAGGCTACGGGCTTGGAACGCGGATGGCAAATTTTGCCGAAAATTGGCCGAAGTATGGCAGCGTTCTGCGCAGCGCGGCCGACACCGTGGAAGGAAAAATCAACGGCATCGAGGGCCGCGTAGCACCCGGCAACGAACCGGGAGCGCAACCCGGAGAAATCCGGCAGCTCGAACCCGGCTTGGTTCGCACCATGATTCTGCGCGGAGCAGGTTCGCTGTATGCCTTATTCCTGGAAATTACGTTCGTGCCGTTCCTGGTGTTCTTCATGCTGGCCGGAAAGCGTGAGGTGTGGCACGGAACCTTGCAATTGTTCCCGGTCACGCGGCGTACGCAAGTGAAAGAAACGTTGGAAGATTTGCGCGAGGTCTTGCGCGACTATCTGGCGGGAATGAGTATCGTCGCAGGCATGGTGATCGCGGCCAGCAGTGTGTTTTTTTGGATGATGGACCTGGACTATCCCATTTTGACGGGTATCGCCTCCGGGCTGCTGAACATGGTGCCCTACATCGGGGCGGTCATGGCGTGGTTTCCCGCATTCGTCATCGCGCTGGCAAAGTTCAAGACCATTGGCTCGTTCGTGTTGATAGCCGGCGTGCTGACGACGATTCACGTAATCGCCGCAAATTTCATCGCTCCCGCCCTGGTGGGGCGTCGCGTGCGGCTGAACGCGGTAGCCATCACCATCGCGCTGCTGTTCTGGGGGTGGGTCTGGGGCGGTATGGGGCTGTTGCTGGCGATTCCCATTACGGCAACGCTGCGCGTGATTTGCGATCACACCGAATCCTGGCGCCCGATTGGACGCTGGTTGAGCGCCTGAACAAAGACCTGAAACTCGATTGGCATAACTCACGTCTTTCCTTGGGTCGGCTGGTCATCAGAGAATTTAGCGAGGTTCCAAAATGAGACTTCGTGCAGGTGCGTTCGGGATGGCCCGCTTTGTGGTTTTGCTTGCGAACACGCTTGGAGTGCTTGCAGCGACGTTCATAGGGGTCTCCTTGACCGCGCCGGTTTCGCGCGCTTGGGGTTGCAAAGGGCATCAGACCGTGGCGCTGATCGCTGAAAAACATCTGACGCCGGAGGCCAAAGAGCTCGTTTTCAGCTTATTGGCCGCAAACCCGATCGATCCCCAAGTAAAGCGCTACTGCGGCACGGCGGTCAGTGATCCCCTGGGCGATGCTTCCACCTGGGCAGACGATGTTCGTGGCGACCGCAAAAACGGCCCGTGGCACTACATCGACATTCCGCGCGGTGCGCCTAAAAGCCCGCTCGAGGGCTTCTGCGGCAAACAGGGCTGCGTTGTGAGCGCGTTGGCGGAACAAATATCGATCTTGAAAGACCAAAGCGCGGCCGGCGCAAAACGCGCCGATGCCGTGCGCTATATCATTCATTTCGTTGGTGATCTTCATCAGCCCCTGCACTCGACTACCAACGACGACGAAGGCGGAAACTGTGTGCCGGTGACATATTTCAGGCGGCAACCCCACGAACACGGGCACGGTTACTCACCCAATCTTCACTCCCTTTGGGATTCAGCTATCTTGGAGCGCGATTCGGAAGGCGCAGACCCCGGGGAGTACGCAGAGATGCTGGAGACAACATTTGGCGGAGCCATCGAAGGATGGCAAAAAGCCGGCATCCACGTGGACGATTGGGTATGGGAAAGCCACGAATTTGCCGAAACGACCGTTTACGGCGACTTGACGCCCAAGGTCGCCATCGAGCCGAATATGCCGGTGCACAGCTGCACCGACGACAACAATATTGGCGAGCGGTTGCTGCATCAACACCTTTCGGCCGGCGAAGCGTATCAGGCGGAAGCCGCGCAAGTCGTGGAACGCAGGGTCGCACAGGCCGGCGTGCGGCTGGCGCTGATCTTGAATGATGCCGCCAAGACTAAGGCGCCCTAGCCCTTCCCCTCTCAACGACGCGCGGAGTCTGTATTCGAACCGAGCGACTTGATATAGCTCACTAACTGCCAGCGCTGCGGCTCGGGCAGTTTTGACCAGACCGGCATGCCGTGCCAAACAATGCCGTTGGTCAGAACCCAGAAAATGGCCCCGGGCGGTGCCTCTTGCACTTCCGAATCGCGCAAATTGGGCGCTCTGCGGGTGCCCTGTGCCGATTCGCCGTGGCATTCGGCACAATGCATGCCGAACAGCTTCTTTCCCGTGACGACGGCGTCAGGATCACCTTCCAGAGGGTTGCGCCTTGCGCGGGCTTTCCCAGGAGCTTTGTCGAGTTCGCTGCCCCCGGAGATCTTTTCCTTGGTTGTCTTGGCGGCGGTCTGTGCGTCATTCGAACTCCCACGCGAACTCCCACGCTGCGCGTAACCCATCGAATCGCCCAGAAACAGTGCCCATGCGCAAATGGCGATGAGCCCTGTCTTGCTCGAGGTCCTCATTGGCGCCCTCCGAACAAATGGCCGATCAGGTCGCCGAAGCCCGAAAACTCTCGAGCAAGGCCCCACCGAAGGAGAAAACGGTGACTGTTGTCGTTCAGACCGAACCCCGGGGAGAGGCGTAGCGTCCAGCCTGACGGCAGATTCCATGCCGCCACCGGCGCCAGGTAGTGCGAAGTGTCTTTCAGTCCGAAACTGTGGCGGTCGCCCAGTCCCCCGTACATTTCCGCGCCAACGATAAAGTTCTCGGCGCAGAGGTTGCAACGCTTGGGAGTGGCTTTTCGCTTCAGCGGACGGCTGGCCCCAATGGCGTAGCCGAATTCCCACGGTTGGTTCGACAGATTCTTCGCCGCAAGCGTGTTCTCGACAATGTTCCAGCCTTTGTAGGTACTCGATAACAGGAGTTTGAATTCGAGCTCGTTTTTATGTTCCTGGCGCGCAAGAGCGTTCGAATCAGCGTTGTCGGCCTCGCCATCGTGGCCCTCGATTTCCTTCAAAATCTTATCGGCGCCGTTTATGTGTTCGTACTCGACATAGATCACCGGATTGATGAAATGCTCGTGCTTCAGCGGGCGGAAGCGATTCTCCCAGCGAAACCCGGTAAACAGCGTGCTGTCGTGGAAGGTGAATTGTGCGTCGAGATAAAACTCGGTGGTCCACCAGGCCGTAGCGCCATATTCAAATTCGGTCCAAAACGCGTGGAAGTCATTTCCGGCGCGCTGGGTGCTAAAGGTAGAGAAGTATTCGACCTCCAGACTGCCGGGTTCCTCCATGTAGTGGTCGTAGGCAACGATATAGGGGTTTTCTTGCGCAAGACTGCGAGAAGGAAGAAGCGAAACGAGTAAGGCGAACAGTAAGAGGCCGCGAAAGGTGCGGGATAGCACAAGATCTCCTTGCAAGTAAGTTGCAACAGCCGCAAAGCAGACTAAATTAGTCGTATTTTAATTGCAAGCGATTTGCATGTAATACTTTTGTAAGACACCCTCAAACACCGGCTGCATTGACGCGCACCGGCCAACGCGGGACTCTTGAGGTGTTTTTTGACTCCTGAGGGAAATCGCCGTGAAATCGACGCAACTTATCCTCACCCTGCTGGAGGAAGCCTATGAAAAGCAAACCTGGCACGGACCTAATCTTAGACAAGCAATTCGCGGAGTAACCGCCAAGCAGGCGGCGTGGCGGCCCGGGCCTGGACTCCACAATATTTGGGAGGAGACACTGCACGCCGCGTATTGGAAGTATGCCGTGCGGAGGCGTATCGAAGGCGGGAAGCGCGGTTCCTTTGCACTCAAAGGCAGTAATTTCTTCCCGCGGCCCGAGCCGGGGAAATCGAATGAGGCGGCGTGGCGCGCCGATAAGGAATTGCTCGAACGCGAGCATCGCGCTCTGCGCTCGGCAATTTCGAAGGCTCTGCCGACACCGCGCGGCGCGAAGCTGCGGCGACAGCTCTACGGCGTGGCCTTTCATGACGTCTATCACGCCGGGCAGATTCGTCTTTTGCGGCGACTGATGTTTGACTCGTGACCAGACTCATCTTTCTCCCGGCGGAGGGACCCTGACAGAAGCCATGCCGGCTGCCGTTGCTGCCTGAATGCCCATCTTTGTGTCTTCGAACACCAGACAAGCGTCCGGCACGACCCCTAGCCTAGCGGCTGCTAGTAGAAAGGCATCTGGGGCGGGTTTGCTCTTGGCATAGTCACCGGCGCAGACCAGCGTGTCGAATCGATCGAGAATGTTTAGCGCGGTGAGGGAAGCCGTGACGGATTCCCGGGTGCTGCCGGAGACGACCGCGAACGGGATCCGCCCGTGCTGCGCCTCAATATGTTCGAGAACTTCGGGCACGGGCGTGAGCTGGGGAAGGAGCTCGACGTAGAATCGCTCCTTTCGTTGTGCCACGGCCTCAACGGGCATGTTCAATCCGTGATCTTGATTTAGCGTGGCGATGATTTCGACGATGGGCCTCCCGCCCCACGCGTAAAACAGAGGTTCTTCAAACGAGCAATTCCACTCGGAAAGGGCTTTCTTCCAGGCAATGTAGTGAAGCGGCATGGAATCGGCAATGGTGCCGTCACAGTCGAATAGATAGGCTCCGAACGGGCCAGGCGGCAAGGTGAGTTTCATGCCATCAGTTTACGCAATTCTTCTACGCAACTCCTCTACGAGGGCGGGGGGATCGGACGCGTCCTGGAAAAGACGGATGGCGGCAATTCCGGCGGCGCCGGCGGCGATGCATGCGGCGGCGTTGCCGACAGTGATGCCACCGATCGCCATCACCGGAATCGATACCGAGCGGCAGACTTCGGCCAGAGTTCCGACACCTTGGGGCTCGCCAAAGGCGGCCTTCGACGGGGTGGCGTAGATGGGCCCAAAGAAAATGTAGTCGGCGCCATCCTTCTCCGCGGATTTCGCGGCTTCCGGCGAGTGGCAGGAAACTCCCAGCAGAAAACCCTGCGGCGGCAGACGTGATTCTACAAATTGTTTGACCTCCTGCACCGGCAAACCATGCTCACCGAGATGAACTCCGTCGGCGTGTTGTGCCAGCGCGACGTCCACGCGGTCGTTGACGAGCATGAGCGTCTTGCCGCGTTGTCTACGGGAATGCTTGAGTGTTCGAAATGCCTCGCAAGCGAGGGCCGATATCGCTCTCGCGGGCAGGTCTTTTTCGCGAAGCTGGATCCAATCGACCCCGGACGCGGCGATTGTCGCGATCTTCTGAAGCAGCGCGGATGAAAGATCGGAAACCGCAGCGAGAGACAAGCTCCTGCGGTCGGTGACGTAACATAGAATCGGGCCCGTCCGAGCAGCCGGCGAACTACTGAGGGTCGACACGAGGAGCCGCCGTAGGGGTAGAAGCGGGTCCGATCATGCGGATGGCCAGAAAAATATCGAGGATGCCGAGCCCGCTGACCGCGCCGCGGAACGAAGGATGAAGGAGAATGCGCATGAGCGAGGGAAAATGGCTGAGAAAATAGTTCTGTTCCCAGACGCCCGTCCAGGGAAGATAAAACAGGACCGCACCCATCATGCAGCAGACGACCACCAGAACCGCGCTCAAGATCCGATTCATCTTTGCGAGAAATCTCCGGGACTCATTCTAGAGTGGAGCGTTAACGAGCTGGCTTTTGCAGAGCGGCGATGCGCTCGCCCACGTCGCGATAGTCAATGTTGACAGCATAGACCTGGGAAAAACTTTTGAGCGCCGCTTCCGACTCGCCCGCCGACTCCTGGGCCATCCCCAAATCATACCGCAAGGCGAGTTCGCTCTCCGGCTCGATGTCGGGAAGACGTAACGCGCGTTCGTACCACATCGCGGCAATCGAAGGTTGTCCACGATCCACGAACGCCAATCCAAGCAGCGTATAGCACTGCATGGAATAGCGGAAGGGACGCCCGCGCTCGGCGGCCTGAGCGACTTTTTGGAATTCACTGATGGCTTCTTCGAGCAGGCCCATTTCGCGGAACGCGATCCCCAGGTTGTAGTGCGTCTCGAGATCTTCGTCTTCGGTGCCCATCTCGCCGAGTTCCGCGCGAAATTCGTCGAACACCTCTTTGAGAGGTCCGCTATCGGTCGGGGAAGCAGTTCTCTGCGGCGCCTTGGCGGCATTCTCCGCCGCGGCAGCTTCGCCGGCCGGGGTAGAACCCGAGAATCCGGGTGAGAGCACGCCGATTCCCAATTGGTCGATTTCATTCGCGAGGTCGGTCAAGAATTGATCGGAGGCGAAGCCATTTGCCGGGGCGGCGTTTTGCGTGACAGGTTCCGGCTCCGGGTCAAGAGGCGCGATGGGAACTTCCGGCGGTTTCTGATCGTGCGCGGGAACCAACGGCTCGGGATCGAGAACCAGCTCGTAATCCTGATCAAGCTCAAATTCAGGCTCCTCGGCTTTTGGAGCCGGTTCGGGAATTTTCGCCGCAGGCTGCTCCACTGCTGCAGGCGGTTCAGGAGCGGCCTCGTACACCGCAGGTTGTTCGGCCACAGGCGGTGCAGCGACCGGAAGTTCCTGGACTTCGGGAACTCCCACCGCGGGCTCATACGGCGCCGCTTGTTCTTCAACCGCCGGTGTCTCGACGGGAATTTCGAATTCGGCGTGTGCCGGATCAACTGCCGCGGGCTGTTCCGAGATCGAAAACTCTTCCGCGGCCGACTCTGCTTCGAGCGGAGTTTCGACCGGGAGTTCGAACTCGGGTGGAGCTTCGGCGTGCACGAGGGGTGCCGGCCGGGAGCCTTCGGCCGGCTGAGTTTCTTCAAGCATCGAAGCCCACTCGTCGGAAAGATCCACTTCGTGGACCTTTTCCGCTTCGGAAGGGGCCGATGGCTCGGATTTGACTTCTTCGATTTCGATGGACTCTTCCGCGATGGCAAACTCGGTGATGGAAGGCTCGGCCGTAGCTTCCTCGGGCGTGATTTCCGGCAACGCCTCTTCCAGTTCGGGTTCGGCCTCCGCCACGGGAGGCGCACCGGCCTGCGCGGCTGGTCCCGCCAGCTCCTCGTCGGATAGTCCCGCGGCGCGCTGGAAGCGGCGGCGCAGTTCGCCAAAACGCTCGGCGCCGCGGGGATCGCCGCGATCGCTGTAAATCTGTTCGAGCTTTGCCGCAAGTTCGGCCGTGCGGCGATCGTCGCCTGCGCCGAGCACGAAATCGAGAAGCTTTTCAAGCGTGGGAGTATGACGCGGCGCCCGGCGGAGGATCGCCTCGAGCAGACCAATCGCCTTTTGCGTCAACCCATAGCTCGCGAATAGATCGACGTCGGTCAACGACTGCGCAATGAATTTCTGCGTGTCTTCGTCAAGCGCGGCTTCAACCGGGGCCGCTGGCGCTACCGGCTTGGCGTTCACTTCAGGCGCGGGTGGTTCGAAATCGGGCCGGACCTTAGGGGCAGGCGGCATGGCCAGTTCCACGGTCGCATGCTCTTCGACGACCGGTTGCACAGCGTCCGGGGCGAGAAGTCCCATCTTGCGAAGAACATCGTTAAGCTTGCGTTTCGCGGGGTCGCTTTCCGGCTCCCGATCGACAAGTTGTTCGAACACTTGCTTGGCGCGGTCGTATTGTTTGGCGGCAACCAGCGCGTCACCTAGATGGGCAAGCGCATCCGGCAAGCGGAAGGAATCACTGGTGCGGCCGTAGGTCTCGACGAGCCACTCGAGCGGCTCAATTCTTCCCGGCAGGCGTTCCGCTAACTCATTCAACAGCTTCCCCACCACCTCATGTTCGCCGGCATCGATCATGGGAATGCGCGTGCGTTCCAGGATGGCCATCGCGCGATCACCCTGCCCGGACTCCAGCAGTGCTTCCACAAGTTTTTGGGCCGGGCCGAAATTTTTAGGGTCCGCACCGAAAATACGCAAAGCCAAATCCGTGGCCGGATCCCACTTGAGGCCCTTGAGATAAAGATCGAGAAGTAGCTCGGCTTGTTCTCCGCCTTTTTCGAGGTCCGGCACCTGTTCCAGAACCTGAGCGGCTTGCGTGAAATTGCCTTGCGAGGAATGCACGCGCGCTTTCACGATGAGCGCGGCAAGATTGGCGGGCTCCAGCTTCAGCGCTTTGTCCGCGAGCTTCTCGCACTCCGCTTGATCACCGCGCGCGAGAGCTCGCTGGCTGGCGGAAATGTACGCGTCGATCGCTTCGCGAGTCTGGCCCATCGCCTGATACAGGTCGGCCAGGCGAACCTGGATGCGCAGATTGTCAGGCTCCGCCATCAGCAGTTTCTTGAGCAGAGCGACCGCTTCCGGCTGGCGATTATTCTTCAGATGGATTTCGGCCAGCTGCAGGAACAAAGGCCTGGCCTCGCTCATGACCCCTTGCTGGACGTATAAATCCGCAAGCTTCTCGAGCGGCCGAATTTCTTCCGGGGCCAATTTAGCAATGCGCTTGTAGACTGCGATGGCCTTGGTCAGGAACCCGTCGCCCACGAACAACTGAGCCAGCCGTTCGAAATAGTCGATGGCCTGGAAGGTCTCGCCTTGGCGGATGTACAGCTCGCCGATGGTCATCAACGTGACCTGGTCGCGCGGCTCGTGCTTCAAAATTTGCTGGTATTCGGCGATGGCCTGGGCGACCTTGCCCTGGTTCAGAAGTTTTTGAGCGGCTTCGACAAACTTGCTTTTGTTATAGGCCATTCGCGGGCTCAGACACTACGGCGCCACTTGCAGCAGGAACGCGCTAGTTTCGGCGCCCGGGCCGCAAAGGCCGCAGAAGTTGCTTAACTACGCTAGCAGGCGGGCAAAACACAAGTCAACGAACCCCGCGGGGCTTGTGAGCAGCCAGTTATCCCCGTTGTAATCAGGAAACTCGACGGTGAAAACATGGCGAACCCAGACAACCGCCGGGGCGGCGAGCCGGTCCCCGGGGAGAATCGGCATCTTACGGGGAAACCGGGTCAGGCAGGAGCGCGATCTGGATGGCCCCGGTCGCCCAGCAACCTGCGTCGCGCACGGGCGCGAACGAATGCCGGTGAAGCGGCGACGCGCCATGCCGGCGCAGGGCTTCCAGGTGATCGGGAGTGGCGTACCCTTTGTGGCGTGCGAGGCCGTACTGCGGATATACCGTGTCCCACTCCTCCATCCGGGCGTCACGATGGGTTTTGGCCAGGATCGAGGCGGCTGCGATCGAGACGCTGCGGGCGTCGCCTTTAATCAGGGATTTTTGCTCGATCATCACATCCAGCTGCAGGGCATCAATCAGCAGGTAGTCTGGCTGCAAGGCCAACTGCTGCAGCGCCGCGGTCATGGCCTGACGGCTGGCCTGATAAATGTTCCACGCGTCAATCCGCTGCGCATCGACTTCGGCGACGGCCCACGCCAACGCATGATTGCGAATGCGTTCGGCAAGCTGCGCGCGACGCTCGGGAAGCAGTTGCTTCGAGTCGTCCAGACCAACAATGCGGCGTTTGGGATTGAGAATGACTGCGGCAGCGACCACTGGGCCAAACAGCGCGCCGCGGCCGGCTTCGTCGAGTCCCGCGATACGCGTCCAGCCTAGCTTTCGCGCCGCACGCTCGAAACGGGAGGAGCAGAGGCGTGTCATTCGTTTGTGTCAACGCTAGGTCACCGTGTTGCGTTGACCGTCGGCGATTCTAGCACGCCGGTTGCCTCATTCGTAGCGCAACGCCACCATGGGGTCAACACGCATGGCGCGCCTCGCCGGAATCCAGGCGGCCAAAAAAGCCGCGGCCAGCAAAAGCGCGACGGCCCCACCAAGGAGAACTGGGTCGTGCGTCTTTACTTCGAACAGCAGAGACTCCAGCAGGCGCGTACAGAACCAGGCGCCGAGGATCCCAAGAACCGCACCGCCAATGGTCCAACGTGCCACGCTCGAGAGCACCATCTTGAGAATTCCCTGCGGGGTCGCGCCGAGCGCCATGCGAACTCCGATTTCACGGGTTTGTTGCGCCACCAGAAAGCCGACGACACCGTAGATGCCAATCGCCGCCAGCAACACGCCCATCGCAGCAAACAGCGAAAGCAAGATGGCGTTGAATCTGGGACGGTCGGCAAGTTTCTCAACCCGCTGGTTCATCGCTTCGATCGTTACCGGAACGGTCGGGTCCATCGAAGCAACTTCCGAACGAATCCATTTCGCAAGCGCTTCAGGATTCACGGGCGTGCGCAAAATTATGTTGGCTCGGCGGTAGTAGCCTTCCGGCTCTTCCCTCCAGGGGAGATAAAATTCCGGCCCGCCGGCTGCCGCGAGGCCATCGTTTTTCACGTCACCCACAACACCCACAATGGTCCGCCAGAGATTCTGGCGTCCGAAGCGAAACGGTTTTCCGATAGGATCACCTTCGCCAAACAGCCGCTTCGCCAAAGCCTCGCTGAGGACGACCGGATTGCCGGTTGTTCGAAGATCCTGGTCGAGAAAAGCACGGCCAGCAACAACCGGAATGCCCAGCACCGAGAAATAGGCAGGGGTGACGTAGCGGTATCCGATCATGCCGCCGGTGCCGCCGGTAAATCTGGGCTGCCCGGCAATTTCGATCGCGGAAAGAAACGTGGCTTGCATGCCTCCGGAAGGTGGAAGGGTGTCGCTCAAAGCGAGGGTACGTACGCCGGGGATCCGAGCCAGGCGCGATTGGACGTCGCGGAAAAATTCCAATTGCTGCGCGGGCCGGGGATAGCGATAGTCAGCCAAATCGATTTCGGCGGTAAGAATGCGTTCCGTGTTCATGCCCAGGGGAATGGTTTGGAGTTTCCAGAAGCTTCGCAGGAGCAACCCGGCACCGGCGAGAAGAATCAGGGACGCCGCGATTTGCGCGGTCACCAGGGTTTGCCGCAGCACATTACGTGAGGTCGCGCGGGACTCTTTGCCGCCCAGGAGTTCCGCGGACGTGTGGCGAAACGCCGAGGCCAGGCCGAAGAACATTCCAGACAGCAGGGAAATGCCCAGGGTGAAAAGAGCCACTCGGGTATCGAGCGATGCCTGCCGGAGATACGGGATGCCGTCGGGCGCGATGGAAACAAACAAGCGGAGCAGTAGATAAGCAATCGCGCAACCCGCCGATCCTCCGAGCACGCCGAGAACAATATTTTCAGTGAACGCCTGCCGGATCAAGCGCGCACGGGTCGCTCCGAGCGCGGCGCGCACCGCAAGTTCACGCCGGCGCGAAGTTGCCCGTGCGAGGATCAAGTTCGCAACATTGGTGCATGCGACCAGCAAAACGGTGAACACCGCTCCCAAAAGAATCCAAGAGGCTGGTCGTGAATCTCCTACCTGGCGGTCTCGCAGAGAACGCACTCGAAGCGAAACCTCCTTGCGAAATTGCTCGGGCACGTAGTTCAGCGATTCCTTGAAAAGCGGCTGGAGCATCGCGGCTGCTTGCACCGCCGTGAGACCTGGTTTGAGGCGCGCGAAAGTTCTTACGATGCGCTGCCGCGCATCGGGTCCGCGGTCTGTCGATTCGCCCATCGCCAGAGGCACCAGCAGATCGGCTCGCGCCAGCGTGGGCATCTCGAAATTCGGGGGGAGCACTCCGATAATCAACGCGGACTTGCCATCGAGAGAGAGGTTCTTGCCGACAATTTGCGGGTCGCTGGCAAAGCGTGAGCGCCAAAATCCGTAGGAGAGGAGGACGACCCGCGGGCCGTTTGGATGATCCTCTTCCTCGGTGAAATTTCGGCCTAGGATCGGTTGCACGCGAAACGCCGGAAGAAAATCGGCATCCGCCTGACCGCAGCTCAGTCGCGAAGGATTCTGTTCGGTAAGATCGCAATCAATGCTGCCGGGTTCCACCGCGGTGACCGCTTCGAACGCACGCTGCCGTGGTCGCCACTCCACAAAGTCAGGGCCGAGCATGAATTCGCGGGAATCAAATGGCGCCATCACGCCGAACGAAACGAGCCGGTCGTCTTCCGGATAGGGAAGGCTGCGGAACAAGATGCGGTCGACGACGCTATAGACCGCGGTGGTGGCCCCGATGCCAAGAGCCAGGGTCAGGATGGCAACGAGCGCAAACCCCGGCTTGGTTCTCAGGCCGCGGAAGGTGAACTTCAAGTCTTGCAGCAAGGTGTCTAACGCCGGCAGCCCGCGCTGACCGCGATAGGTTTCCTTGATTTGCTCTACGCCGCCGAATTCGCGGCGCGCCGCGTGCACCGCATCCTGCGGGTTCATCCCTTGCCGAATCTTTTCTTCGACGAGAGCTTCGAGGTGCCCGCGCAATTCGTCATCCAGCTCGCGATCCCGCCGGCCCTTCGAAAACAGTCCGCTGCTACGCGCGACGACGATGCGAAGCCAATGCACTCCCATGCGCCCGCGCATTATTCGTACCTCAGCGCTACAAGAGGATCGACGTGCATGGCCCGGTGGGCAGGGATGGTACAAGCCAGCAAAGAAATGACCAGCAACGCAAGAACTGTGCCGAAATACGCCAGCGGGTCGCTTGCGGTGATGCCAAAAAGGAGCGCTCGGAACAAACGCATCAGCAGGAAGGCACCCACGAGACCACCCGCGACGCCCAGCAACACAAGCTTCATGCCCTCGGCAATCACCAGGCGCAATACCTGAGCACGCTCGGCGCCGAGAGCCATACGTACGCCGATTTCCCGTGTGCGCTGCGCCACGCTGTAAGAGATCACCCCATAGATTCCCACCGCAGAAAGAAGAAGGGCAACAACTCCGAACAAGCCGATCAGGAAGGTACGAAAGCGTGGCTGTGCCACCGAATCCCGCAAGTAGTCACTCATGGGCCGCACGTCCACGGGCAAGTCCTGGTCTCCCTCCTGAATGCCGCGGCGCACCGCAGAGATGAGGGTTGCAGGGTCGCCAGCCGTGCGCACCGCAAAACTCATCACCCAGAGCGGACTCTGTTCATAAGGCACGTACATCTCGGGTTCTGCCGGTGCGGCAAGGCTTGTCTGCTTTACGTCTTCAACGACGCCAACGATTTCTCGCGAACCCACACTCGGCGGGAAGCCGAACGACAAATGTTTGCCGATGGCATCTCGATCGGGAAAGTACCGGCGCAGAAACGCCTCGCTGATGACGCAAACTTTTTTTGAATCAGCCGTGTCACGAATATCGAAAATGCGTCCCCGCAACAGCGGAATCCCTAGCAACTGAAAATAGCCCGGACCAGCAGCGCTGTAGTTGGCCGTGTTGTGCTCTTCTGGAGCTTGCGGTTTTCCGTCGATCGAGAATCCCAGATTAATGCGGTCGCCGGACATCGGGAGAGGTAGCACCAAGGCCGCGCCCGTGACGCCCGGTAAGGTCTCGATTCGCTCCACCGCCTGCTTGTAGAACCTTGCCCATTCCCCCGGCTCCGGGTATTGCGATTGAGGAAGTGTTGCCGTGGCGGCCAGGATGCCACTTACGCGAAAACCGGGAGAAACACTTTGCAACTCGAGGAAACTTCGCAGAAACAATCCTGACCCCGTCAAGAGCACCACCGCGAGCGCCACCTCGCAGACAATGAGGGTGCTGCGCATGCGTCTCCCTCCGCGGCCACTCGAGCTCCCGCGGCTCCCCTCCTTCAAATCATCCGCTAGTTTTGTGGATGTGACTTGCAGTGCTGGTGCCAATCCAAAGAGAAGACTGACCAGTGCGCTCAACAACAGCGTGAACGCCAAAACCCGTCCATCGACTTGGATAGCGTGGATCCGCGGAAGGTCACTCGGTAGCAATTCGCCGAGACCCCGCACGGCCCACCAGGCCATCGCGGCGCCGAGGCCGCCTCCCAGACCGCCCAGCAGCAGACTCTCGGTCAACAGCTGCCCGATGATCCGCTTTCTGCCCGCTCCGAGCGCCGCGCGTACCGCTAGTTCACGCGAACGCAACGTAGCGCGAGCGAGCAACAAATTCGCGACATTGGCGCACGCGATGAGCAGGACCAGAGCCACGGCACTGAGCAGCACGACCAATCCAAGCTGCACGTCTCCCACGATTTCGTGTTGCAGCGGCGCAATGCGAATGCCCCACCCCGCATTTTCAGCTGGATACTGCTTCGTCAGGGCCGCATTGATGCCCGCCAGCTCCGCTTCGGATTGCGCTAGCGTCACTTCCCGTTTCAAGCGCCCTAGGACACTCAGATAATGCCCACCGCGTCGAGGAATCAAGTCCCTGAAATTTCTGTCTTGCTGCACCGGCATCCACAGATCGGGCGGTGGCATCTCAAAAGGGAATTGAAAATCGCCGGGGAGAATTCCGGCGATTGTGAAGGGTTGTTTGTCCAGAGTGATCGTTTTCCCCACAGAGTCGGTTGCCGAGCCGAAGCGTTTCCGCCAAAACCGTTCGCTTACCAGCACAACTGGAGCAGCCTCAGGCACATCATCGGAAGGAATTAGCAAGCGGCCGGCAATAGGGCGCACACCCAGGACCGAGAAAAATCCTGACGTCACGACTGCACTGGGAATGATTTCCGGATCGCCCGCGCCGGTCATCGTGATGTCGCTCGGGTGGAACGCTCCCAGAGCATCAAAGGTGTGGCTCTGCTGGACCCAATCGGAAAAATTCGGAAGGGACACACCATTCCGGTGCACACCGGCGCGTTCCATGGTGTGGTACACCGCTACGATTCGATCGGCTTGTGGAAACGGAAGTGGCCGAAGCAGCACCGCATTGACCACGCTGAAGATCGCCGTGTTCGCCCCAATGCCCAGCGCTAGTGTCAGAATCGCGACAGCGGCGAATCCGGCGTTTTTACGCAATGTTCGTAAGGCATAGCAAAGGTCCTGAACAAGGATCTCCAACATCGGCAGCCCACGAGTGTGCCGGTAGGCTTCTTTGGTTTGCTCCACACCGCCAAATTCGCGCCGCGCTGCGCAGCGTGCTTCTGCCGGATTCATTCCACGACGGATGTTGTCATCGGTGAGCAGTTGCAGGTGGGCACAAACCTCCGCGTCGAAATCTTCGTCGGAGTTGCGCTTTCCGAACAAGCCAAACACGCGCGAAGCGAGGACCCGTAGGCGATCCACGTCATGCTCCTTGCACGCCGCCGAGTAGCCGCGCCATGACTCCCGCCATGCGTTCCCAGTTCTCGGTCTCGCTGGTGAGCTGCTTGCGGCCTGCGCGCGTCAGCGAGTAATACTTCGCCTTGCGGTTGTTGTCCGACACGCCCCACTTCGACCCAATCCATCCGCGCTGTTCGAGCCGGAGCAGGGCGGGATAAAGGGTGCCCTGATTGAGCTTCATCAAGTCCTCGGAAACCTGCTGAATACGTCGCGCGATCCCGTAGCCATGCAGCGGACCCATGGCTTCCAGCGTTTTCAACACGATCAAGTCCAGCGTTCCCTGAAGCACTTCGCCCCGAGGTGGCGTCATCCCGTCACTCCTTTTGATAAACAACAGGAGCCTACGCTCCTTCCTGTTGATTGTCAACAGGTCGCAGCCCCTTTTTGCGCCGTGGGCCAGAAATCGTTTCCACCGTTACCTTGCAGCGTCACCCTGCCCCGTCATCCTCAATATACGTCCTGCGATCACCTCTCCGCGGTTGACGCCCACCTTCGGTTTTTGCCTCTCAGAATTCTGCTTCACCAACGAGTGGAGAAATCGACCCTCCCCCCAGCTCTCCTTAGTGTTCCTAAGCTGTTTTCAGCGCACATCGACGCGCACGTCGACAGCACGTCGACGTCCAAGTTGACGGGTGTTTGCGCGGCATGGCAGCATACGCTCACTCATTTTTGACAACTTGGGAGCAGTGCCCGGGGCTTATCCCGAAGGAGTCCGCCAATCATGACGATCGATCACTGCACTTGCCGTGAGGAGCGCTTCCTGGTCAGCGTGCCCGCGCGGGTTCGTTCGTCCGGTCTTACTCTATTCGCTGCTCTGCTGCTCAGCGCAGCGGCCCTCTCCGCACAGACTCCGCCGCAAAGCCAGCCGCCGGCAGCTCCGCAGACTCGCCCGCTCCAACTCGACGACTTCGTTAAAATCACCTCGGTCAGCGACCCGCAGATCTCCCCCGACGGGAAATCGATCGCTTTCGTGGTCTCCCATCCGAATCTCGAAGAAGACCGTAGTGATCGCGAACTTTTGGTGATTGATATCGTATCGGGGGCTCCGCGCGCATTAACCCACGATCGCAAAGGTGTCGGTTCGCCGCGCTGGTCGCCCGAAGGCGACCGCTTGGCCTTCGAAGCTGTGGATACCACCGCCAAAGAACCGAAACTCCAGCTTTATGTCCTGCCCATGATGGGCGGTGAGGCGCGGAAACTCACCGACGTGCCCAACGGCGTCGAACAGTTCGCCTGGCGGCCCAACGGCCAGGATATTGCCTTCGTCACCTCGGACGAACCGGAAAACAAAAAGGACATCGAGAAGCACAACGACGCGTTCGACGTAGGCGACAACGACTATCTAGCCCGCGGTCCGGAAACTCCCTCGCATCTCTGGATCGTTGCGGCCCAAGGTGGCAAACCGCGTCGCCTTGGTTCTGGCCCCTGGAGCTTGGCGAAAAGCGCCCCACCCAGCTCGCCCGCTTCTCCGATCAATTGGTCCCCCGACGGAAAGTCGTTGCTCTTCACACGCCAGGAACATCCGCAGTTCGGCGACGCCGACCAGACCACGCTGCAAATTCTTGACGTCGAATCCGGCACCATTCGCAAGCTGACAACCCACGAAAAGTTCGAAAGCTACGGCTCGTTCTCGCCCGACGGTTCGCGCATCGCTTATTGGTATCCCCGCGACGCCGACCCCAACAACGAAAATGAAATCTTCGTCACCCAAACCTCCGGCGGCGACGGTGCATCTGCCACAAAGGCCATCGACCACAATCTGTTTCGCGTCATCTGGATGCCCGACGGCAACTCGATGCTCGTCGGCGGCCATGAAGGCACACAAACTTCGATGTGGTTGCAACCCCTGAACGGCGCGCCAAAAAAACTCGCCCTCGGCGACGTCAATCCCACGTGGCTGTTTTGGATCGATGCTTTCGTTGGCCGCAAGGGCGACATCGCCTTCACGGGCTCTACGCCGACGCAGCCCTCGGAGCTTTACTACATGGCGTCCGCCAACGACGCTCCGCGCCGCCTGACGAATTTCAATCAAGGAATCGCCGCGCTGAAGCTCGGCAAAGCCGAAAGGCTCGAGTGGCAAGGGCCGGACAACTTCCAGGAAGACGGCGTAGTCGTGTATCCGCCGGACTTCGACAAAGAGAAAAAGTATCCGCTCGTGCTGGTCATTCACGGTGGACCGACGGCATCCTCGATCACCGGCTTCAGTTTTTTCCCGCAATTTCTCGCCGCCCGCGGATACATCGTCTTCTCTCCCAATTATCGCGGCAGCGACAACCTCGGCAACGCCTACCAGCGCGCTATCTTCAATGACGCCGGTGACGGCCCGGGCCGCGATGTCATCGCTGGCATCGACGAGCTGAAAAAACTCGGCAACGTCGACGAAAACAACATCGGCGTCTCCGGCTGGTCCTACGGCGGCTACATGACCTCCTGGCTTATCGGCCACTATTCGTTCTGGAAAGCGGCTATGGCCGGCGCGCCGGTCACCGACCTTTACGACGAATACAACTTGTCCGACGGCAACGTCTCTACCCGCTATAGTTTCAAGGGTTCACCATTTGTCGGAGACAACCTGAAGGACTATCGCGCGCAGTCCCCTATCACGTACGCGGCGAACATGAGGACTCCCACGCTGATCTTGCACGACGTCGGCGACGCTCGCGTTACCATCACCCAGTCGTACCAACTGTTCCACGCGCTCAAAGACCAGGGCGTGCCGGTGAAATTCTTTGCCTACCCGGTCAGTGGCCATTCCCCGGGCGATCCCGTCCGCCAGATGGATGTCTACAAACGCTGGGCCGACTGGATGGATCAGCACCTGAAGTAGCCCGGTGCCATGCGACCGGGGGGGTACCTTCCAGCTAACCGCTAGAAAAAGCAAAAGCCCCGCTCGCGCGGGGCTAAGCAACCTGTCATCCTGACGCTATGCTGGCAAGGATCTTCAGGACCTCAACCTAACCTCTACTGCTTCCCGAAGTTCACTCCACTCGCCATTCGAGCTACGCTTGGCTTTCCGACCCCGCCGCAACCGCCACGGCCGCCGGCTCCGCTTCCTCACGAGCAGCCCGCTTGATACGCGCTGCCTTCCCCTTCAAATCGCGCAAGTAGTACAAACGCGCGCGCCGCACCTTGCCCTTGCCCACCACCTGAATCGAGCTGATCGTCGGCGAGTGCAGCGGGAAAATGCGCTCAATCCCCACGCCAAAACTCACGCGCCGCACTGTAAACGTCGCGCCAGACGCCCGGCCCTTTTTCGAAATCACCACGCCTTCGAAGGCCTGCAAGCGCTCTTTTTCCTTCTCGCCTTCGCCTTCCTTCAAGCGGACGTTCACGCGCACGGTGTCGCCAGGCCGGAACTCCGGCAAATCTTTGCGCAGTTGCGCTTCATGTAGTTTTGCAATGATCAGATTCATGTCGTTATTCCCTGCAGACCCACTCGGGCGGGGCCAGCACATCCAAAACAAACGCTAATTATAGCCAAATCACTGCAATTTTCCTAGAAATTTCGCCCCATCCTCCAACCCCGGGGGGTTATGCCAGCGCCGAGGCCGTGTTCCGAGGCTTTATGACGGTATTCGCAAACTGTTCCATTTCCTCCAGCTGTGGGCTAAATTGCAGCAAAACGAGATCGACTCCCGCCGCCGCAAACGCCGCCACCCGCTCCGCCACTTGTTCCGCCGTCCCCACTAGCCCCGACCGCAACCCACGATTCGACACCGAATAATCCTCCAACGAAACCTGCTGCTCGAGCTGCGTTCCCGCCAGCCACTGCTGGTAGTTCGCATATCCCGCCGCCGATTGCTTCACATCGGTGATACGCCGCACCTCATCTTGAGCTTCGCGCTCGGTCTCGCGAACGATCGCATATCCCGCGACGCCGAATTTCATCGGCGGAAGATTATGCCGCGCGCGACGTTGCCGCAGGTCGGCGATTTTCTCACGCACCCGCTCCGGCGGGTCACCGTGCATCAAATATGCGTCGCACTTCTCGGCAATCAAATCTTTTGCTGCCGCCGACTCGCCTCCGGCATACAAACACGGCCGCGGCTTCGACACCGGCTTCGGCTCCAGCACATTATCTTCAACGCGATAATATTTCCCCGCATACGAAAAGTGGTCGCGCGACCACGCCCCGTCCAACACATCCAGCCACTCACTGGTCCGCGCGTAGCGATCGTCGTGCTGTTCAAAGGAAACCCCATACTTCCGCGCTTCGTCGGCCCACCACGACGACACCACGTTCAATGTCAATCTTCCCCCGCTGATCTGATCGATATTGGCAGCCTGCTTTGCCAAAAGCGCGGGCAAATGAAACGTAGGCCGCACCGCCACCATCAATTCAATTCGCTCCGTAACCGCCGCCAGCGCCGCCGCGGTCGACCACGCATCCAGCGAATTTGCCTCCACCCCCTTGATGTCATTCAAATTCAATTCCGCAATCAACGTCACCGCAAACCCAATTTGCTCGCTGCGTTGCGCCAGCCGCTTCACGTACGGCCAACTCGCCTCCATCTTTTCGTCCGCCACATTGCGCAGCCACCCGCCAAATACCGGCAACCAATATCCAAATCTCATCGTGCTCTCCAAGTCGTGCCAAGTCCGCCGCGAATTCCCTTGTAGGCGCGCAGCAGCGCAGCGCCCAGCTTGCCCGGGCTCTAACCGTAACACTCCTAAACCAACGTTTTGCTGGCCCTAACCGGAGAGGCGCCCGGATCGCTCGCGTGCGCCTCGGCAATCAAAAAATCCGCCAATCGCCGGTAGGGATTGAATCCCACAATCCGCTCCGGATCAGCCACAAAATTCGAAAGCGCATTAATATCGTAATAAAGCAAGCGGCCGGTCGGCTCATCGATCACGTATTCCACTCCGCCGACTTCGATCCCCGCCTCATGCATCAAGCGTTCCACATTTGCAATCACTCGCGGAGGCGCCTCATAGGCTTCCACCGTCATCCCCGTTTTCGGTGCGTCCACCGGACAGGCAATCCGCGTCAACTCTTCGCCGCGTGTGCTCTTGCAAATATCCGCCGGGCACAAGTCAAACGTTTCGCCGGTAATGTGGATCTGAATCGCGTACAAATATTTCCCGCCCAGCACTTCCACGCGGGTAATAATTCCGTCCCGCGCCGTAAAGCATTCCTGCACCAGCGCCACGTTATCGATCCCGAAGTACAGCTCCCCGGCATCCACTGCCGCTTTCAATTCAACGCGCGAAGGAAACTTCTTGATCCCAGCGCCGCTCCCCCCAATATTCGGCTTCAAAATCAACGGATATCCAATCTCCTCCCCAGCCGCAAGCGCTTGCGAAGGATGATTGATCACCCGAGCCCTGGGATAAGGCAATCCCAACCGTTCCATCAAAGAAAGCTGCAGAGCTTTGGAAGTCTCCGTAGTGAACGCTTTGTAACCATTCACCACACGGACTCCCTTGTCTTCCAGATGCTTCAAATAATTCAAAGTATAAAAAACCCCATGCCCCACCCCCCGCTGCCAAGCCGAAGGACTCATCCGATTAAAAAGCAGTGAATACTCCCGCTCCGGCGAAGCCGCATCATACTGGTGATATCGCGCGTCCAACTTCACCCAAGGCACCCCGCGCGCATCCATCTGCGCAAACAACGGCACAAACCAATTCGGCTGCTCGTAATAAATCGCGATGGGCTTTGTCGGGCCATCGCCATTCTTGTTCCTTTTCTCGCTCATACTCCCCCGGCTCCCGTTCCGATCCAGTACACCCCAACGGTCATTCCGAACGGAGCGGGCCGACCTTTCCTTCCGCGCTCCCTCTCCTAAGTACTCGAATGCCTTTTTCGTCCTACACTCACCCTAGGTCCAAATCCAAAACCATATGCTCCTCATCCACAAACTGCCCGCCAATCCCGAGGGCCCTCGGCTCCACACCGAAAACGCGAAAGCCAAGATTTCTGTAAAGTTCCCGCGCCGCTTTTTGCGTAATTGACACTGTAAGTTGAATCGACTTCAGATCGGGCAGCGTCCGTGCCGTCTCAATCGCGCGCGCCGTCAACGCCCGGCCCAGATCCTTTTCCCGTGCCAAAGGCTCCACGAATACGCCCCACAGATGCCCTTTGTGCCTGCGCTTGAGATTTGACTCCCGATAGAAACCGCACATCCCCACCGCGGCATCCTCCTCGAACGCGCCGATCACAAAATTCTCGTCGCCGCCCGACCCGATTCTGCGGCCATATTCCTCTACGGAAATCTTTTGCAACTCCTCAACAGACTCGCCAAACGCCCAAGGATCGATCTCGAGCGCCCTCATCCGCAACCGCCAAAGCGCCCGCGCATCCTGTACCTCGAATCGCCGTATCTCCATCGCCCAATTCTTCGCCTCGCTCTGTGTAGTCGCGGTGCGTAAACCCGCGCAACCGTCCCTCACGCAAGCAGGTCCGGCCGATTTCGTAGCGTCTTCTCGAGCGCCGCCGCGCGCCGCCATTTCGCAACTTCCGCGTGGTTCCCACCGATCAACACCTCCGGCACGCTCCACCCGCGAAACTCCGCCGGCCGTGTGTAATGCGGATAGTCCAGCAACATCCCGCCGCCCCGATCCGCGCCCGCCGTGCCCGCCTTCGCGGGTGCGCTTGCCCCAGATTCGCTTGCTGAAGCTGGAGCACGGTGTTGCGGCTGGCTCCCGCCGAACGACTCATTCTGCGACGACGCCTCATTCCCCAACGCCCCCGGCAAAAGCCGCGTGACCGCATCCAAGACAAGCATCGCCGGCAATTCCCCGCCGCTCAAAATGAAATCCCCGATCGAGATCTCTTCGGTAGCCAGGTGCCTCGCCACGCGTTCATCCACGCCTTCATACCGCCCGCATATAAAGATGAGGCGATGCAACCCCGCGTAACGCCACGCCATGTCTTGCGTAAACAATTTACCTGTAGCGGACATTAGTAGGATGGCTGTGTTCGATGCCGGCGCCGTCCGGGCCGCCGCGTCGCCAACACTGTGACCCAACAGGGACTCCACCGCCTCAAACAACGGTTGCGGCTTCAGCACCATCCCCTCGCCGCCTCCGAAAGGTCGGTCGTCCACCGTCCGGTGCCGGTCCTTGGTGAAAACCCTTAGGTCCTCGACATGTACGTCGATCAACCCCGTCTCGCGCGCCCGCCGCACGATTCCGTGATCCAGCGGCCCGCCAAAAAATCCCGGGAAAATCGTAACAAGATCAAAGCGCATCGCCCATCATTCTACTCACTAAATCCCACCCGCCACCACGTGAAGCAACCACCCACAAAGGCTGGGCCAGCCGGGCCCAGGTCTCAATCCGTCCCCAATTTTCGGGTACCAACCGTCATCCTTCAACCCCCACCTGGCCATACGCCTTCGCCGCACGCCACACCGCCGCCCGATCCCCGCTTCCGAACCGCTCGCTTGTCTCGGTGCGCCCCGCATCGGTCCAACACCAATTCTGTACCTCCGGCCAGTTTGCCTCGTTGCAGAAAGGACGTACCCTCAATCAGGATCGCAGCCGCCACGTTCTTGGGCGCAAGCGGAGTTCGATCATGAGAGCATTGTTGGGACCGGAGCACGAAGCAGTCCGGCGGTTGATCGCCCCCCCTTGCCCGCGCAACATCGCGACGACTCGGGGCTGCGCCTTTGCGGATCCATACCCAATCCTTCGTCCCCCGCGAAACCTTTTAAAATCAACACTTAGGAAAGTCTATCAAACCAAAGCGCTGGAATTCTCTCTACAGCCACCACGTAGGAAAAAACCGGAGGCGGGTTGGGCCGCCAAGAGCGTAACAGCCCGCCCGTTATTCTTGCTCGTTCTCGTCATGGTCTTTGCGTTCCTTGCCTCGGGGTGTGCTGGCACAACCGGCGGCACGACCTCCAATTCCGGCGGCACCAACCCAGGCGGCGCTACCCTCCCAGCCGTCCCCACCGGACTGACGGCCAGGGCAGGCAATGCGCAGGTAAACTTGGTCTGGACCGCCAGCCCCAACGCCACCACCTACAACGTGAAGCGCAGCACCGTTACCGGCGGTCCTTATGCGACGGTATCTTCGCCGGCAACAGCGAGCTTCACGGACGCAAGTCCGACAAATGGGACTACCTACTTTTACGTCGTTTCCGCTGTCAATTCCGCCGGCGAAAGTGCCAACTCCTCCGAAGCGAGCGCCAAGCCCACAACCCCAAGCCAGGCGCCGGCCGTTCCATCAGGGCTCACGGCCACCGTCGCCAACACGCAGGTCAGCCTCACATGGTCCGCTAGCGCGACCGCCACCAGCTACAACCTCAAGCGCGCCGCCTCGGCCGGCGGCCCGTACGCGAAGATTTCTTCACCCACCACAACAAGTTTTGTCGATACCGGCTTGACCAACGGAACCACCTACTTCTACGTCGTCTCTGCCATCAATTCCGCCGGCGAGAGCGCCAACTCCGCGCAGGCCAGTGCGACCCCCGTTGCACCGACGCAACCTCCTGCTGCTCCTACCGGCTTGCTCGCCGCCGCCGGCAACGCTCAAGTTTCGCTGTCCTGGACGGCTAGTTCCGGCGCCACCAGCTATCACCTCAAGCGCAGCACCACGACCGGTGGCCCGTACACACAGGTTTCCGCGCCAGCCGTCACGAATTTCACCGACACTGGGCTTACCAACGGCACTACGTACTTCTATGTCGTCTCTGCGCTCGACTCGATCGGCGAAAGTGCCAACTCCGCCGAAGCCAGTGCGAAGCCCGCTACAACTGCGGCCGATGTCACGATTACCATCAATCCCGCCAATACCAAGCCGATTTCCCCCTACATCTACGGCCTTAATTTCTACTTCGGGAACAGCGATCCACCCCCGATGCTCACGCTCGACCGCGATGGCGGCAATCGCTGGACCGCTTACAACTGGGAAACCAACGCCTCCAACGCCGGCAGCGACTACCTCTACGAAAATGACAACTACCTCAGCAGCAGCACCGTGCCCGCCGAAGCCGTGCGCGGATTCATCGCCCAGGATCAAGGCGCGAGCATGGCGAGCCTCATCACCGTGCAACTCCAAGGCCTCGTGGCCGGAGACGAAAGCGGCCCCGTCAGCGTCGCCAGCCCTCCCGACCTCACGCGTTTCAAAACGGTCGTCGACAAAAAAAGCACCGTCTCCGCCGTACCCTTCACCATCACGCCGCCAACTACTGACGCGAACGTCTACATGGATGAATTGGTCTGGGCCCTCGACCAAAAGCTCCCTGGCATCTTCGGCGCAAATCCCGCGCACCCCGCCTTCCTAAGCCTCGACAACGAGCCCGAACTCTGGAATTCCACTCACCTCGAAATCCAGGGCCACACCGCGGTTACCTCCGACAACTACATCACCAAAACGATCAACCTCACAAAAGCCATCAAGGATCAGTTTCCGAACACGGTGATCTTCGGTCCCGTTCACTATGGATTTCAGGGTATCTACAACTGGCAGGGCGAACTGAGCGCCACTCCCAGCGGCGCAAATTGGTTCCCCGATAAATATCTGCAGGCTCTGAAGACCGCTTCCACCGCTTACGGAAAGCCGTTGGTCGACGTGTACGACTTCCATTGGTACGCCGAAGACTACGACTCCGGCGGCACGCGAATCCTCAACCTTACCGGCACAACTCTCACCGACGCCCAGGTGCAGCTCATCGTGCAAAGCCCGCGTAACCTGTGGGATCCCACCTACACCGACGCCGGCAACAGCAACCCGTGGATCTTCCAGGAACTCGGCAGCACGCCTATCAATATCCTCGGCCGCCTGCAGGCCAAGATCAACGCCGAGAATCCCGGCATGAAAATTTCCGTCTCCGAGTACGAAGGCGGCGGCCAAAATCACATCGCCGGAACCATCGCCCAGGCCGACAACCTTGGCATCTTCGGCGCCCAGGGAGTTTTCGCCGCCAGTTTCTGGCCTCCCAACGGCACCTACTCTTACTCGCTTGCGGGCTTCCGCGCCTTCCGCGGCTTCGACGGCGCCAGTGCCAGCTTCGGCGACACCTCGCTGCAATCCACCTCGAGCAATGTTCAAAACGTAATCGTGTATGCGAGCACCGACAGCACGACGCCAGGCCGAGTAGTCTTCGTGGCCATCAACCGTTCCACCTCAGCCCAGGTCACGGCGATCACTGGCCAATCCCTGTCTGGCACCGCCCACCTCTACCAGATGACCGCGGCTTCAGCGCAAACCCAATTCACAAGCGGAAACCCAGTCCAACCAGTATTCGCAGGAACAATGCCCGCAAGCGGATCCACGCTGGCAATCACGCTCCCCGCCCTGAGCGTAACCACCCTCGACGTCCACCAATGACAACTGCAAAAGGCGCAAGTAGGTGCAGAACTCCTGCGCCCCAAACGCCCAGCGGCACAAACGCTTCGTTCAAATTTTCTCGGGAAAAGGAACTACGCGCCGCTATTCAAATGGCGCAAACCCTCGGGAAGGATCACATCGATTCGGCGAGCCGCAGGATCAATCCGCGTACAAATGTCGGTAGCAAGCGGAATCAACAACTCGCCACCCCGCGCACCCACCACCAAGAGCGGCGTACCCGCCACATCTTCCCCGGTCATTTGCACGTCACGAACGGTCCCAATGAGCGCAGGCGCCGAAGCCAAAGAACAGGGCGACGAGGAAACCACCGGCGCTTCAAGCGAACTCTCAAAAACCGAACAACCCACTAGATCCGACACGAAATACTTCCCGGCCGGCAGCGTCACTCGCTGTTCGAAAGGAATCACCACATCCATGCCGCGAAACTTCTCCGCCTCCGAGATCGAAGCGCAGCCTTCGAAGTGGAACACACCTTGTCCGGGGTGGTTTCGGTCCATCCAGAACGATTGTAATCCGGCAAGTCGCGGCTCCGCAGTCCCGGCACTGTCGCTCAGGAAAACTTCCTTCATTGCCGCGATGCGTTCGGGAAAATCGGTGAGTAGTTCCGCCGCAACCTCGCCCTTGTTTCCTCGCGGGCGAAGCACGCGCGCGAGCGCGACCCACCGGTGCGTTTCGCCGCTCAATCTTCCAAGATCTCCAGCGTGAAACGTTTGTGTATCTTAACGCCGGCAGCTCCGAGCAAGGTGCGGACAGCCTTGGCCGTGCGGCCTTGTCGCCCAATCACTTTGCCAAGATCATCCTTGTGGACGCGCAACTCAAGAATTGTTGCTTGCGAGCCCTCAATAGACTTCACCTGCACGTCGTCAGGATGGTCGACGAGGGCCCGGGCGATCGATTCGACCAATTCCTTCATTCCGCACCTTCACGATTATCCTGTAGTGAGCACATAATATGGAAAGACGCTCCCGGCCGGCGTAAGGATGTGCGGAAGCCAAAGAACTTGGGACCCCGACAGGGTCGGGGTCTACAGGCGGGCGCACTGCGACTACGCGATTTTCTGCAGGCGGATAAAACTGCGCACGGTGTCGCTCGGCTGTGCGCCTACGCCGAGCCAATGCTTGATGCGCTCGGCATCCAGCTTCAGCTCCGCGGGCTTTTTCAGTGGATCGTATGTCCCCACCAATTCCACAACGCGGCCGTTGCGCGGCCGGGTCTTCTCAATAACCACGACGCGATAAAACGGCTTCTTCTTCTTGCCAATCCGAGACAACCGAATCATTAACACTAAATCAGTCCTCCGAGCCCTCTATTCTAACCCGTCAACCCGCTTCCCAGCAACGACATAAGTCAATTCCCGACTACCGGCAACTCGACGAAGCTCAACTTCCCCGGCCCGTGATACACGCGCTCGACCGCCTTCTGGTAATCCCCCGGCTTCGCCCAAAATATGTTCGGCACGAAGGTCTGCGGATTCCGGTCGTAGAGGGGAAACCAACTCGACTGTATCTGCACCATAATTCGATGCCCTGGCAGAAATACGTGGTTGGCGTTCGGCAAGGCGAACCTGTACAGCAAGGGTATCCCCGCCTCAACTGCCTTCGGCGTCTCTAAACTTTCCCGGTAGCGTCCACGGAAGATGTCTGCCGAAATCATGAGCTGATACCCGCCCAAACCCGGCTGACCCGCGACTTCGTCGGGATAAACATCGATCACCTTGACCACCCAGTCCGAATCGGTTCCGCTCGTTGAGGCCATCAGATTGGCCATTGGCTGGCCGCTGACCTTGAGCGGCGTGCGCAAGGTTTCCGTCTCGTACACCAGCACATCCCCGCGGCCTGACTGCTCCCGCTGATCGTCCACCAGCCATTGCGACCATGTCATGCCGTCGCCATAGCCGATTGGCTGAATTGGCCGCGCGCGGTACGGCACCGGCTTCGCCGGATCCGAAACGTATTCGTCAAAGGCCGGATCACTGGGTATCGGCGGGGGAAAACTCAACAAGTGATCCGCTCCCAAATACAGCGGCGTGGCCCGAATCGAACAGTGCGAATCCGAAGCGCAGCCACTGGGCCAATCCTTTAAGCGTAGCCAAGTGTTCGTTCCCGTTTCGAAGGCCGTCACCGGCGCGACCTCCGCCTGCGGTGCTCCAACCTTCAGATACTGGTCCAAAAAAGGCCGCAATATTTTGTTGCGGAAATACAAACCGGTATCGCTGCTGAACTTGATCGCGCCAAGGGAACTGCCGTCGTCAATCTCTTGCCCGTGATGCCACGGCCCCATGACCAGGAACACTTTGTCGTTCCCGGAATCGTTCGGCTTGATCGCTTTGTACACCGCCATTGCGCCGTACAGGTCTTCCTGGTCCCACAAGCTGTGCACCAACATCACCGGTACCTTTAACGGTTGCGCCGCGAGGATCTTATCCATGGCCTGCTGCTGCCACCAGGCGTCGTAACTGGGGTGCTCGAGCAGTTTGCGCCAGAAGCCGACTTGTTCCAGTCCGTGGCGCTTCCCGAGTTCCCCCGCCGACCCCGCCTCCAGGTACGTGTCGTAGTCGTCGAAATGGCTCGTCCACCATTTCACCGTGTTTGCCCGGGTGCCGTCCTGTTCGTAGATGTAGGGCATGTTTTGCTGGCGAAACGCGCCGTTGTGAAACCAATCGTCGCCCATCCATCCATCGACCATCGGGTTCATCGGCACTGCTACCTTCAGCGCCGGATGCGGATTCACGAGCGCCATCAGAGGCGTGAATCCATCGTAGGAAATCCCGAGAATGCCAACCTTGCCGTTGCTTTCAGGAATATTCTTCACCAGCCAGTCGATGGTGTCGTAGGTGTCGGTTGCGTGGTCTACCGGCGTGGGATTCAGCGGACCGTGGAGCGGACGGTTCATCACGTAGTCGCCTTCCGATCCGTACTTTCCGCGCACATCCTGCACCGCGCGAATGTAGCCGCCCTCGACGATAACTTCGGTAGCGTTGTCATAGCCCTGGAGAATTGGGCCGAGGTGAGAGCTAGGCGCGTGACTGGTCAAGTCGGTGGCGTTGTACGGCGTGCGGGTAAGCAAAATCGGTGCGCCCTTGGCACCTTTCGGCAGGACGATCACGGTATGCAGTTTGACGCCATCGCGCATGGCAATCATCACGTCGCGGCGCTCGTAGTCGAAGGTATCGGTCACGGGCCCTAGCCGCGCCGGCGTCTCGCTTGGCAGTCCCGAAGTCGCGGAGGGGTTTTGAGCCGCAGCGTGGACCGACACCCAGGTGGCGATCCCCAGGGCGAATGCGGTACTCCGCCGAAAGAGTCGGGAGTGGAACATGGCCAAAGCGGATATGGATTTTTGCATCGCGGGATTATAGCGAAGGGGGCGCGGGAGGGACAGCTTCGTGCGGGAAGGCCGATTCGCAGTGGCTGCAGGGGCAGGCGCTGACGATCCGCGGGAACGTGTGCGATTTGCCAACCGACCTGGGTTACGGGTGGCCGAGAAGATCGAGCGCTTCTGTTTGCTTATGAGAGGCGGTTGAGGCCATTGAAGGCGGCGACCTTGTAGCATTCGGCGAGGGTGGGATAGTTGAAGACGGTATTCTTGAAGTAGGTGATTTTGCCTTTAAGCAGCATCACGGCTTGACCGATGTGCAAGAGCTCGGCGGCGTCTTCGCCGAAGATGTGTACACCGAGCAGTTCGAGCGTCTCGCGGTGGAATAAGAGTTTCAGTCGGCCGTCGGTGTGTCCACTGATTTGGCCGCGTGCGATCTCGCGGTAGTAGGCGACGCCCACTTCGTAGGGGACGTCGGCATCGGTGAGTTGCTCTTCCGTTTTCCCGATAAAAGAGATCTGCGGAATGGTGTAGATGCCATACGGATAGCCCGCGGGGTCGCTCTGTACATCCAAGCCAAAAGCGCGCGCGGCGGCGATACGTCCCTGCTCCATCGACACGGACGCCAGACTGGGAAAGCCGATGACGTCCCCGACCGCAAAAATGTGAGGTTGCGTCGTGCGGAAGTCCGCGTCGACTTTGATGCGCCCGCGATCGTCGGCTTCCAGACCAGCGGCGGCCAAATTGAGGGGCTCGACGTTTCCGCCGCGGCCTACCGCATACAACAGCGCGTCGGCAATGATGCGTTTTTTGCTGACCAGATTGGCGGCCACTTTTCCGTCGGGTAATTCCTGGACGCTCTCGACTTCTTCGCTGAGGCGCATGGTGGCCCGGCGGTCGCGCATGTGGTAGCTCAGCGCTTCCACCATCTCGGTATCCGCGAATTCCAGCAACCGCGGGCGCTTTTCCACGATGATGACGCGCACGCCGAGTGTCGCGAACATACACGCGTATTCCACGCCGACGACGCCGCCACCCACCACGATCAACGTCCGGGGAACCTGCGGCATCGCCAAAATCTGGTCGCTGTTGATAATGTTGCGTCCGTTGATCGGCACCTTGGGATTGACTGCCGGCTTCGTGCCAGTCGCCAGGATGATGTATTCGCCTTCGAGTTCGCTGAAGCCGTTGTTGTTTTCCACGCGGATGTGGTGCGGGTCGATAAATCTTCCGGTGCCGTGGATCAAGTCCACGCCATTGCGCTTCAGCTGGTCCCCAATTACCGACACTTCGTTTTCGATCACGCGCTGCACGCGGAAATTCAAATCCGCCATGGTGATGTGGTCTTTTGCGTGGTAGTTCGCGCCGTAGAAGCTCTGGTCGTAAAATCCGGAAAGGTGCAACACCGCTTCGCGCATCGTCTTGCTCGGGATGGTGCCGGTGTTGATGCACACGCCGCCAACGGTGCTCTGCTTTTCGACCAGCGCTACGCGCTTTCCCGCTTTTACGGCTTGGATGGCGGCGCGCTGCCCGCCGGGGCCCGAACCGATAACAATCAGCTCAAACGGCAGCATTCTCGGAGTCCTGTGCGTCAGATTCGTCCGGGGGGCTAACGACGGGGCCGGCCTTAACGTCATCTGCAGTATAAACGACTTGCGGCGTACGCATCGCGGGCGTGTGCGAAATACTACTGCCTGACGAAACACGCATCAAGTGTTCCTGCACGGAAAATCCGTGGCCGTTACGGACCGCACGAGGGCGAGAGTATGTTCCGTCCGAGCCCAGAAGTCGAGCCTTACGCGTATCGGCCAGATAGGCGGACAAGATTTCCGTACAAATGCGCTGGCAAAGCTGCGGATCCTTCACCGGAAAGATCACCTCGACGCGTTCATAGAGATTGCGCTGCATCCAGTCGGCGCTGCCCAGATATAGCTCCGGCTTGCCGCCATTCCCGAAATAATAGATGCGGCTGTGCTCCAGAAAGCGCCCGACGATGCTGCGCACGCGAATACGGCTGCTCAGTCCGCGCACACCGGGAACCAGTGCGCACTGTCCGCGCACGATTAGATCGATCTCGACGCCGGCTTGGGAAGCGCGATACAACGCCTGAATCACCGGGGGATCGACGACGGCATTCATCTTGACGATCATCCGCGCCGGGCGGCCGCGCCGCGCATGGCGGGCTTCGCGGTCGATCATCGCAATACACGCCTTGGCCATGTCGCGAGGCGCCACAATCAATGGTTCGTAGTTGGGCTGCTCGGAGTATGCGGTCAAATAATTAAACACGTCGTGCACCGCGGAGGTGACGTGCTCGTCGCTGGTCAACAAGCTGAAGTCGCTGTAGAAGCGCGCCGTCGCGGGATTGTAGTTACCGGTGCCAAGATGGGCGTACCGGCGAATCTTACCGTCGGGATCGTTGCGCACCACCAGCGCCAGCTTGGCGTGCGTCTTCAGGTTGGCCAGGCCGTGAAAGACTTGCACACCAGCGTCTTCAAAGCTGCGCGCCCAGTGAATATTGGTGGCTTCATCGAAGCTCGCCTTCAACTCCACGACGACGGTTACTTCCTTCTTTCCAGCCGCTTCCAGCAACGCTTGTGCGACGGGCGAATCGTTGTTGGTACGGTACAGCGTCTGCTTCATGGAAAGAACGCGGGGGTCGTGGCTGGCCGTCTTTAAGAAGTTGACCACGGTGTCGTAGGACTCGTAGGGGTGGTGCACCAGGACGTCCTGGCGGCGCAACACCTCGAACAGCGAATCCGCGTCGTGGCCGACGCGAATCTGGCGCGGCACAAACGCCGGATACTTGAGGTCTGGCCGCTTGGTCTCTTCGTAAAGATGAAACAGCCGCTGAAGGTTGACAGGCCCCCGCACACGAAATACCAGCGACTCATCCAGTTCGAAGGTCGATACCAGGCGCGCGACGATGTCCGGATGCGCGCCTTCTTCAATTTCCAGCCGCACGGCGACGCCTTTACGTCGCTGCGCCACCTGCGAGTCGATGGTTTCCAGCAGGGTGCGGCTCTCTTCCTGTTCCAAATAGAGATTGCTGTTGCGCGTGATGCGGAACGCAGTCGAAGCCAGAATCTCGTAGCCGCGGTAGAGCTTCGATGCATAAGTGGAGATAATGTCCTGGAGAAAGGCGTAGCGAATGCCGCCATTCTCGGTCGGGACGCGGAGCAGTCGCGGGAGCGCGCGTGGCACGGTGAGCACGCCGAAGTAAGGCTTGCCATTTCCACCGCGCCGGCGCCGCAAAACAAACGCGATGCAAAGCGCCTTGTTCAACACATGCGGAAAAGGATGCGAAGGATCGACGGTGACCGGCGTCAGCATGGGATTGACGCGGCGATCGTAAAACGTTTTCGTGAACTTAGTGGCTTTGGGTTCGAGCTCGCCGGTGGACAAGACCCAGATCGATTGTTTCGCAAGCGCCGGGAGTAGTTCGTCGTTCCAGCACTTGTATTGATCGCGCACAAACACGTGCATCGCGGTGGAAACCCTTTCGAGTTCTTCTTCGGTGGTCAGGCCATCGGGGCTGATTTCGCGCGAGCCGTGCTCGATGCGCTGCAGAAAGCTCGATACGCGAATCTCCACGAACTCATCCAGATTGTTCGCCGTAATGGCCAGGAACTTCACGCGTTCCAGCAGCGGGTTGCCGATGTCGCGTGCTTCTTCCAGAACGCGCCGGTTGAAGTCCAGCCACTGTACGTGACGATTGAGATAGTGGCGCGGATCATCGACCTTGGGGCGTTTCATAATTCACTCTTGTTCGGGATGCAGAGAAATAACCTAAGTGTGTTACAGGCAGATGAATACGCCGCAGGAATGATATCCTGCGCCTCCGGAGGACGGACGCTTTGCAAATGAGCCAAATCAGCGCAATCGCCGCGGTGGTGGCGGTGTGGTGTCTTCATGTTCGTCCGGCCAAACCTGCCGAAGACCCGATGATATCGAAACTGGAGGCAATCTTCGCGCCTTGGAGCGACGACAAGTCCCCGGGCTTTGCGGTGCTGGTCCGCAAAGGCGGCCGCGCCGTTTTCGAGCGCGGCTATGGCGTGCGGGATCTGCGAACGTTCGCCGCCATCGATGCTCGGACAAACTTCCGGCTCGCTTCGTGCACCAAGCAATTCACCGCGATGGCGATCCTGTTGCTGGTGCACGACGGCAAACTTCGCTATGACGAAGACGTGACCGAGATCTTTCCGGAGTTTCCCGCCTACGGCAAAACGATCACCATCCGCAATTTGTTGAACCATACCTCGGGACTGCAGGACTACGAAACGCTCATGGAGCAGGAAGAACGCGGCGGCGGAGGTCACTGGACAGCGGAAAATCAAATTCAGGATGCGGACGTTCTTACGCTGCTCGAAAAACAACGCTCAACGCTTTTCCCGGCAGGCACCCGATGGTCGTACAGCAATTCGGGATACGTGCTGCTCGGATCGATCGTCGCCAAGGTTTCCGGAAAGACCTTCGGCGAGTTCCTGCGCGATCGGATTTTCGCGCCGCTGAAAATGGACCAAACACTGGCTTACGAAAAGGGAAAAAACGAAGTCGCCAACCGTGCTTTCGGCCACTCGAACGAAGGGAGCGGCTGGAAGCAAACCGACCAAAGTTCAACCTCAGCGACCTTGGGCGATGGAGGCGTGTACGCTTCGCTGCGTGATCTTGCCCAATGGGACCAAGCGCTGACGCAACGCACGTTGCTGCGCGAAGAAATGCGCGCGGCGTTTACGCCCGTGGAGCTGACCGGCGGAGCGCGACCCGAATGGCCCGCGAATTCCGATCGCCCGGAGGGAACGCCGGTCTCGTATGGGTTCGGTTGGTTTCTTGATCCTTACCGCGGCCATTCCCGTATGTGGCACTACGGCGAGACCATGGGATTTCATACCTACATCGAGCGTTTTGCGGGCAAAACAGTTGGTCGCAGCGAGCTGACGATCATTGTGCTGTGCAACCGTACCGACCTCGATCCGGAAAAACTTGCTGCGCAGGCTGCGGATTTGTACATCGGCTCCAACTGACGCAGTTCCCTCGGAGTGCCCGCTCGTGGCAATGACGAACGAAACCGAGAGTGCGTCGGGCGGGCGCCCTAGCGAACGACCATTCCTGACGGTGCCCGCAAACCTCAGCCGAGGCCGGCTAGTTTGCCGAGGCCTCTCATCTTGCCCCGAGCGGCCATGGCGCCGTATTGCTTCATCATCGTGCGCATCTGCATGTATTGCTTCAGGACCTGGTTGACGTCTTGCACGGTGGTGCCGCTGCCCTTTGCGATGCGCTTGCGGCGTTTGCCGTCGATGACACTGTGATCGCGACGCTCCTGGTTGGTCATGGAATTGATGATGGCCTCCACTTGTTTCAGTTGGCCTTCATCGACCTTCGCATCTTTCGGTAGATTGGCGAGCGGGCCGACTTTCGGAAGCATGTCCACCAGTTGCTCAAGCGGACCCATCTTGCGAATTTGCTTGAGTTGATCGCGGAAATCTTCGAGGGTGAAGTCTTCTTTGCGCAGTTTGCGCTCGAGTTCCATCGCGGCTTTTTTGTCGACTGCTTGCTCTGCGCGCTCGATGAGCGACAAGAGGTCGCCCATGCCGAGAACGCGGGAAACAATGCGCTCGGGATAGAAACCTTCGAGGGCGTCGTATTTTTCGCCAAGACCCACAAACTTTACCGGGGCTCCGGTAACTTTGCCGATGGAGAGCGCCGCACCTCCGCGCGCGTCGCCGTCGAGCTTAGTAAGAACGACTCCCGTAAGGCCGAGGCGTTTGTGAAATTCGCCGGCGGATTTGACGGCGTCCTGACCGATCATGGAATCAGCGATGAAGAGAATTTCGCTGGGCTGCAGCTCCTTTTTGAGCGTGCTCAGCTCATTCATGAGGTCGTCGTCGATATGCAGGCGGCCGGCGGTGTCGACGATGACCACGTCGCTCGCGGAGAGTTTTGCTTCCTTGATCGCGCCGCGGACGATTTCGAGCGGCTTATCGGTGCCTTTACCGGGCCAGATCGGCGCGCCCACCGCTTTCGCGACCTGGGCGAGCTGTTCACGGGCGGCGGGGCGATAGACGTCGGTCGAGACAACCAGGGGGCGGTGGCCGTGGTTCGTGAGCCACTTGGAAAGTTTTCCGGTGGTGGTGGTCTTGCCGGAGCCTTGCAGGCCCACGATCATCCAGACCGAAGGCGGGCGGGAAGCGAACAGCGGCTTGGCGTGCTTGCCAAGCATGGCGGTGAGCTCGTCGCGAACGGTCTTGACGACCTGCTGATCGGGCGAAAGTTGCAGCATAACTTCGCTGCCGATGGACTTCTGGCGAATGTTGGCGAGCAGTTCGTCGGCGACGGTGACGTTGACGTCGCCTTCCAGCAAGGCTTCGCGAATCTCAGCCAGGGCGGCGTCCAGGTGCTCTTCGGTGAGCTTGCCTTGGCCGCGCAGGTTCTTGAATGTGCGTTGCAGTTTTTCGGTTAGGTTCTCAAACATAGTCCCTGGCTCAATTGGTGATTCGTGACCGGTGATCCGTGACGGGTGCAAGCGGCCGGAAGCGGGCGTCGATCGCTTGTCATCCTCGTTTTGTCATCCTCGTTAAGGATAGCAGGGTGGAGACAGGGCACGCACCAAGGGTTTCCCTGGAGTCGTCTGCATGGTCCACGCACAACTGTGTAGGCTTCGGGTTTGCCGATAAGGGCAAGGATTTTCTTCTGGGCTTCAGGGCTAGCGGGCGGTAGCGGAGCACAGCCAGGATGGAGCTATGGGGAGGTTGCCGCGGTGCGCTATCGATGGTTGGAGCAAGCCACTGGGCAAAACTGCGAACGAGAGCAAGAACAGAGTATTTGACCTGCCGACCGAACGCGGAGAAGCACTCCATTCCAGTCGCGTAAGCACCATGGATGCGGCCGTAACCGGCCCGACGGCAATTGCCGAGGAATCTTTAAAATTTATCTAACGCACGATCCGGGACACCGCGGAATCGGAAAATGGGATCGGTGCGTGGTCTCTGGAGAAGAGCAAAAGGGTACCTCCGGGAGTACTACGTAGTTTTCGGGGGCGCTCCTGCGGTTTTTCCCCACTACCGGCGGGAGCTTCCCCTTGCTAACGTATGGGGCTGGTGGCGTTTGCGTCCGCGTTGCGCGGCGGGCTCAGACGGGCAGTAGCAGTGCTGCGCCCGCAAAAGACGCAGCAAAATAGCGTTGGGGGAGTATCGTGGCCATGCAATGTCCATCGTGTTCGAGCCGGTGCGTCCGGAGATCTAAGAGGCGTGCGATTGTGGAACGCACGATTTTGTCGGCGCTGTGTGTGCGGCCGTTTCGCTGCGTGGAATGCGGCGTGCGATTTTTTAGATTGTCGCTTCGAAAGAATGTGCCTCTAGGGCAGACGGGCGTTCCCAACCGGTCCCAGAGCCAAACGGCTGAGGCGAAACGCGGGCTCGGCGGAGAAGCAGCGCGGCTCCATTTAAATCTCAGCTAGCTACGCCGTCTCCTCTCGGCGGGTTATACCGTGGTGAGAATAAGGTTCTTGATTTTGCGGATGCGCGCTTCGTCGCGCTTGTAAAATGTCCATTGTTTGATGCGCTTGCCGCGGATCAATCCTGCCTGCATCAAAACCTTTAAATGCTCGCTTGCGGTGGGCTGGCTCACGTGCAGCTTTCTGGCGATCGATAAGCCGCACACGCCGTCTTCGAGCAAATCGCCATCCACCTGGGCGGGGAAGTGTTTCGCCGGATGCCTGAGCCAATTCAGGATCAGGAGCCTGCGTCGATTCGAGAGCGCGCGAAGAACACGTTCCAGACTCATATAGACAGTTAGCCAACTCCCTAAGTACAATACCATCGTTCAGGGCGGCCGCGTAGTGGTATTCACGTTGGGCCGCACTGGCGCACCGGGTACGCCTTCCGGGAGCTCGAGGCATGACAAAGCAGATGATCACCCGTACTTTGATCGACAAAGATCGCATCGAAGCGGTCGAGAAAATTATCAGGCCGTACATTCGCCGGACGCCCCTGATCACGGTGGAAAGCGCCGACTTCGGCCTGGACTGCGGCAAACTTACTTTCAAACTCGAATTGTTGCAGCACGGCGGATCGTTCAAAGCGCGCGGGGCGTTCGCAAATCTACTGACGCGGAAGACCCCGCCAGCCGGTGTGGTGGCGGCCTCCGGCGGAAATCACGGTGTGGCCGTGGCTTTTGCGGCCATGAGGCTGGGGGTGCCTGCCAGGATCTTCGTGCCGAGCGTGGCTTCCAAGGAAAAGACGGACCGCATTCGAGCATGTCGAGCGGAACTGGTGGTCGCCGGAGATCGCTACGCCGACGCGCTAGCGGCTAGCGAAACATGGGCGACACAGTCTGGCGCGATGGTGGTCCACGCGTACGATCAAGTGGAAACACTGCTCGGCCAGGGAACGGTTGGTCTGGAATTTCAGGAGCAGATGCCTGAACTTGATACGTTGCTCGTAGCCGTGGGTGGAGGCGGGCTGATTGGCGGTGTTGCCGCCTGGTACGGGGGCAAAATCAAGATCGTTGGCGTTGAACCGGAGGCCGCGCCGACGCTGGCAAACGCGCTGCGGGAGGGGCATCCCGTGGACAGCGTGGCCGGTGGGATTGCCTCCGATTCGCTGGCGCCGAAGCGCGTGGGGGAACTCATGTTTCCGATCGCGCAGAATTATGTGAGTCGGGTGATCCTTGTGGCGGATGAAGCTATTCGGCAAGCGCAAGTCGAACTTTGGAAGGTGTTGCGTGTGGCCGCGGAACCCGGTGGAGCAGCGGCGTTTGCGGCACTGTTATCGCGGCGCTACGAACCTGCCGAAGGCGAGCGCGTGGGCGTGCTCGTTTGCGGCGGCAACACCACGGCGGTCGATTTCACGCGACCCAAAAACCCCTGAGGGATTTTCCACCCGTGGTTTGTGGGGCGCCATGCCTGACCTGGCGCGACTGATTGGGGCGGTGCTCCGGGCCAGTGGCAAGCCAAGACCCTGTTCGAGAGGATCGAGCGCGTGCGGCGCGCGACCCTGCTACCACCCGTCGACCCTGCGGAAAAGTCTGAGGCTCCCGCCACGAAACGTGAGACCAGGAAAACTGCGGATATTCGCGCGTCTGTGCCCCGGGCGGCGGTTAGATCGGGCGCCGGACGCCGAGTTTGCGCATGCGGGCTTGCAAGGTGGTGCGCTTCATTCCGAGGATCGCAGCAGCGCCTTTCGGGCCGGCGATGCGCCACTCGGTCTGCCGGAGAGCGCGCAGAATGTGCTGGCGTTCGGCTTCCTCCAGCGTAGTGATTGGCATGGAAGAGGGTGACGGCGAAAACAGAGAAAGGTCCGCGGAGACATTGCCATTCGAGGCTAGCGCGGGCGGCTTTAGTTCTGAAAGTGGCACGCGCAGTTCTTTTCCGGGCGAAAGAAGCACAGCGCGCTCGATCAGATTCTCGAGTTCGCGAATATTGCCCGGCCAGGCGTAATTTACGAGTGCGTCCATCGCTTCTGCGGGAACATATTCGACTGTTTTGTTCAGGCGGCGGCTGAAGTTCTGCACGAAGTAGCGCACCAGCAGCGGGACATCTTCCCGGCGTTCTCGCAAGGGCGGAATCTGAATGGGGAAAACGTTGAGCCGGTAGTACAAATCGCTGCGGAATTCCCGGTCGGCAACCAGTCGCGAAAGGTCGCGGTTTGTGGCGGCCACGACGCGGACGTCCACGCGCTGGGTGCGATTGCTCCCCAGACGCTCGAATTCCTGCTCCTGAAGGACGCGAAGCAATTTCGGTTGCAGTTCGAGCGGGATGTCACCAATTTCATCGAGAAAAAGTGAGCCGCGGTCGGCGAGCTCGAAGCGGCCGATTTTCTGGCTGATGGCGCCCGTGAACGCGCCGCGTTCGTGGCCGAAGAGTTCAGCTTCCAGCAGGCCGGAGGGAATGGCGGCGCAATTGACCTTGACGAAAGTGCGCTCCTTGCGGGGGCTGAGGTTGTGGACGGCTCGCGCGATGACTTCCTTGCCTGTGCCGGTTTCGCCCAGAATCAAAACCGTGGTGCCCGCGGGAGCGACCAGCTCCACTTGCGCGAGCGCCCGCTTGATGGCCGCGCTTTCGCCGATGATCTCTTCAAAATTAAAGGCGCTGCGAATTTCCTCTTCGAGGTAGAGTTTTTCCTCGGCGAGCTTGTCTTTCAGCGCGTCGATTTCCTTGAAGGCCAGCGCGTTTTCTACAGCGATGGCGATCTGCGCCGCGACTTGCTGGACCAGCTCAATATCCGTCGGACTGAACACATCCATGCGGCGGCTCGCGAGGTTCAGAGTGCCGAAGGTGCGACCGCGGTTGCTGAGCGGGATGCAGCAGATCGACTGCAGGCCCTCGGTGCGTAGCAAGCGCACAACTTCGCTGGGATATTGATCGAGCTCGGCGCCGCGGCTGATGATGGTGCGGTTCTCAACGATAGCCCGACCCGCGGGCGAAGCTTCTCGCGGAATCGTCATTTCCGGCTTCAGCAGACCCTGGCGGCCAGGAAAATCGAGCGCGTGAATTCTGAGCAGGCCGGTGACGGGGTCGAGGAGCGCAAGACTGGTGTAGTCGTGGTGGATGACGCGTTGCAGAGTCGAAACGATGCCGCGGAACAGTTCGGGCAGCTCCAGGCTGGTGACCAGAACGTTGTTAACATCCAGCAGAACCCGGAGACGGTCGCGCTCGTGAGCGAGCTGCGTTTGATACGCTTGTGACGATTCCAGATTCAAAGCGTTGTCGACGGCCACCGCAATCTGGCAGGCGACGCGCTTCATGAACTGGAGCTCGCTTTCCGTGATGCGCTGCGGAATCAAGCGGCCAAATCCCATGGCGCCCAACCGGCGTTGCGCCGTAGTGAGCGGGAGCAGAGCGAAGGAACGCACGCCTTCCTCGTTCAGGTGGCGCATGAATTCGGGGTAGCGATCTTCTTCCGCAGTATCGCTGACCACAAAGGCTTCTTGCGATTGCCAAACCCACCCAGAAGGATGCCCTTCGACGGGAGCTTCCGAGCCGGTGCGTTTCTCATGCGGGACGCGTGTCTCCAGGATGTGCAAGCGCATGACATTGCGCACGGGGTCGTGCAAGGTGAGGGTTAGAAAATCGAAGTCGACGACAGAGTGCAGACGCCCCGCAAGGTCGTGGAACAGCGCCGGGAGATCGCGCTGCTGCGAGATGGCCTCGCTGACTTCCAGCAGAGCTTCGAGCTGCTGGCGCGAGTGTTCCGGCGGCGCCGCAGGCACCGTTTCCGGCGAAGCAATGACCGGGTCCGGCATAGCAGGCAGGATAGCATCGGCGTTGGCAGAGGCTCAACCCGAGGGGGGCGCGAGCAAGGTTTGGGCCGCGCTTAGTGCGCCCGTCGGCTTGTGCCAATCGTCTAACGTAAAGTGACGGTGTCGCCGGCTATGCACCGTCAAATTTTTTTGACAATGCGCGTTTGCGGGCGTCAAATGATGCCGGAATAGGCTACGTCGTTTCGAAGGAGGGCAATCCATGCGAGCTGACCGCGTCGAAGTCTCCTGGGACGCCGAAAAGTCAAAATGGCTGATTCGTATTCAAAATGGTGAAGAGGTGATCCGACGGCATTGCAAAGCACCGAAGGATGCAGACGAGCAGACCCTGCGTTCGGCAGCAGCAAAAACGGTGCAAGATGAAGGTTACGAGCTGAGTCTCGAAGGCGTGACTGTCCGCCGTTAGCACGATCCGCGCGGCGCGAACGGCCCGAACGGCTTACAAGACGCGGCAGCTAGTTCTGCTTTTTGTCGCTCGCATCGCTCGGAGGTTCGCCAATCCAGCCCGGAGGGTCGCTTGCTGGAAATGATTCTTCGGACGCTTCGTCCACGATGTCGGCAGGTGGAACGGGTTGCGGCTTTGGACGATTCGCATCGCCAGGAACAGGAGTCTTTTGGTCTGGCTTGGTCATGGGCTTTTCGACCTTACAAATTCTACCTCGCTGTCCCGACGGGCGGCTATACCGTGAACCCCTGAGCCTAGCGCCGGTACCCGACAGTTTCGGCGACTACAGAGTCAGAGTGGCTGGCTGGCGCTTCCCATCCAACCCGATCCGACCAGCAGGGATCACCACCCACTCTCAATGAAGGATCGAAAGAGGAATATTCGGGTCCCAGCTTTGGGAGGGACTGAGCCTAGGATGCTGCGCATTTTTCGTCGCAGCTTTCACATTGTCCTCAACATAGTCAGCCAGTTCCCTCAGGGTGACAATTCCATCCTTGTCGCGATCGGCTGCACCCTGCAAACCCTGGAGCAAATAATAGGTAAAGACTCCGTGGCCTCCTCCCCATTGCTCGCCTTCCTGCGAAAGCTCGTTGGTCTCGGTGGACGAGAACATGGCGATGGCGGGGGAGCTTTGCGTAAGGGTAGTCAGGTAGCGATTGAGCAGTTCGCGCTCGTTCGGCAAAGCGCGCGTATTCAACGTGCTGATGCCCGCACTGTGACACGCGTCCACGTACACGATCACGCGTTCTGCACTAATGGTTCTTTCCAGCGCCGACCGGATTTCATCCATGTCAAACGCCGTCTCGCCCAGGTGGTCAGGATTGGTATCGTAGGTCAGCAGGTAGAGCGCACTCGGATGTCGCGGATCAGGTGCACCATGCCCGGCAAAGAAAACCTCGACGACGTCATCCTTGCCCGCCTGGCCCAGGAAATCGCGAACTCCTCCGCGTACGCGCACGCTCGTAGCTTCTTCGTCCACCAGCTTCAGAACGTGATCTCTCGGAAAACCTCCGCCATTCGGGCTGAGCAAAAGGTTGTAAAACGCTTCCGCGTCTTTTCGTGCAAAACGCAGTCCTTCCACTCCCGTTCCATATTTGGAAATGCCGACCACCAGCGCCCATTGCTCGCGCTTTATCGCCATCGGCGTAGCCGTCGCGCCTCCGCGCGTGGTCACTGCCGACTGCGCCGCGGGATTTCCCTGCGCCTGCTGCGCCGGACTTGAGTTGTGGGCCAGCGAACGGTTCTCCTGAGTCAGCCTCTTGAAATTGTCGCAACCCGAGGCCAGCGATCCTTGGCAGGCCTTCTGATAGAGTTCCGCCGCCTTGGCTTCATCCATGGACACGCCGCGCGCATATTCGTAAGCGAAACCCAGATTGGAGCAACCGTTGGCTTCGCCTGCTTCACAAGCGGCTTTGAAAAGTTGCACGGATCGGTTCTCGTCTTTGGCGATTCCCGATCCATCGCGAACCATCAGACCCAGGTTGTTGCAAGCCAGCGCATAGTGCCCGTCACATGACTTCTGGTACAACTTGATGGCCCGAGGCTCGTCCTTCGGTGCGCCCTTTCCCGTCGCCAGTGCATAGCCCACTCCAAAGCATCCTCGCGCGTCCCCGCCATCGCACGCCAAGATGAATTCCTGCACGGCGTGCCCTTCGTCCTTTGAAACCCCGACGGCATCTCGATACATGAAGCCTAAGTTCGTGCAGGCGATATAGTCTTTCCCGTCGCAGCCCTTTTGATACAGCACGACGGCCTTCGGCTCATCTTTGGCGACGCCGCGTCCGATCTCATACGCAACGCCCAAATCGTTGCACGCTCCTGCGTGACCGAGTTCACAACCCTTGCGAAAAAGCTCCGCAGCACGGGCGGGATCTCCCGGCACGCCGCGCCCGTCTCGATACATCAGCGCGAGATTGTTGCATCCCCAGGAATCGTTTCCCTCGCACGCCTTCTCATACAAAGCGGACGCGCGAACTTCGTCTTTCTCAACTCCGTTAGCGCGGTCGTACATTACCCCCAGGTCATTGCAGCTATCAGCGTTTCCGCCAGTGCAAGCGCGTTTGAGCAATGGCACCGCGAGTTTCGGATCTTTCACGACGGCGGATCCCGCGCCGTTAAGGTACATCAAACCAATGTCGTAACACCCCGCAGCGTTCCCTCCATCGCAACCTTGACGGTAAAGATTGAAGGCGCGCGTGTCGTCTTTCGGCCCGTTTTCGCCCATCTGATAAATCCTGCCAAGCGTCACGCAGGAAAAGAAAGCGCCTCCAGTGCAAGCGCGGTTCAGGAGGTCCACCGCCTGCGGCAAATTCTTGGTTACGCCGCGACCTTGTTCGTAGAGCGAACCGAGATTCCCGCAGGCATAGGGATCACCCAGGGTGCATCCTCTCTTGTAAAGCTCCGCGACGCGCGTCGGGTCGCTGCCGGATCCGGAAGTGGGAAAGGCGGCACCCGCATCGTTGCAAGCCTGCGCATTGCCGCGATCGCACGCCTTCAGATAAAACTCGATTGCTCGCGCGATATTTTTTTCCACGCCGGAATTTCCGAACTGGTACATTCCTCCCAACTTGTAGCAACTCGCGCCCACGCCCTTTTCGCACTCGGTCGCGCACTGTACCGCATCCGTACAATCCGGGGCGGGCGCCTGAGTTTGGGAAGAAGCAGGAGCCTTTTGTGCGGTTTGCCCACGCGCCGCACCCGCAATCACGCAAAGGATGAGAGCGGACAGTAGCCAACGTATCGCGACGCTCATATCAGGCACCCACCAGTCCGTCATTTCGGCGCGATGCTAACACGCAGTGCCGCAGGGGACAATATTCGGACTCCGAGCTGTCGGACTCCGAGCGCGGGTTACTCCGGAAGTTCGGTTCCTGCGGGTAGCACGGCTTTCAATTCGGACGCCCTTGCGGCGTTCCCGATGTTGCGTTCGGCGGTCAGCGCGGCAACCAGCAGTTCCCGGCTGGCGGGCTCCAGCTCGAGTGCTGCCTCGTATTCAGCCGCGGCATCGTTCCACATTTCACGATGAGAGAAGGCATATGCGCGGCACACGAAGAGCAAGAGCCCGCGCTTGTTCACGCAACCAGCCAACTCCTGATCGAGGGCATGCTCCTCGTCGGCGCTCAAGATAGAAAATTGAACCGATTGCTGGATTCCGCCATTCGTGAGAACTAAGCTGTAGGGGTTCGCGCCCCCTTTATTTCGATAGTTGATCAGCGCCTGTCGAGCTTCCGGCGAGACCCTCTGCTTCGTGCCGGCCTCCACGCCGGCTTGCTCCCACAGCGTCCCGTGATATTTGTCCGACAGGCGCAAAGAAATTCGGTTCGCTCCGGGTATCTCGTTCCAACGAAGGACCAGTTTGTCGGCTCGCACCACGCTCTCCGGCGCGGGAGAGAAGATCGCAGAACGAAAGCCGCGTTGGCGCCCACCGGCGCGCCCGAAAGCTTTCAAGGCATCTTCGTCCGGGGTCTGCTTCGTCGTTGCCGAGTCCGAAGACTTGCTTGATTTCTCTTTCTCGCAGAGCGCCTCTTCGCTGTGGATCTTGCACCACCCATCCCGCTTCGCGATGGTCTTTAACTTGTTGTCCAGAATCTGGAGCGAGATCGTGCCGCTGCCATCGCAACGCACGCTCTCGCCGGGGTAGAGAAATCGGTAGCGATCCGTCCTCGCCCTCAGGGGTTGGGGATGACCGTTGTCGTCCGCCCTCCAATTGCCATCGCAACTCGCCTCTATCTTGTCGATCCAGCCGACGTGCGTGTCCTGCGCTTTCGCCGCTGGACACCAGGTCGCAACCGCAAAGAGAAATACCATGACGATTCTCTTCAACGGCTTCATGGGACGCGCTCTTCCTTCACGTCCTCGAAAGCCACGCGCCGCCAGATACTGGGGAGACCCTTACGGAGCCAGCGCGAAAACCCTTTGGTATATTTCTCGCCCGTTGGGTGCAGCAGTAGCGCAAAGATGGCCAGCACGAAATCCGTCCAAAGGACACGGTGCCGGTGTACGAAACTGGTCGCGACCACGATGACGACAATGACCACCAGGACGATTAGAAATCCCTCGATTTTGTGGTGCGCGAATTCTCTGGTTGTCCGCCCGAGGTAGAACAAGCGGATCGCGCCGATCGTCCCGACCACGACAAGCGCCAGCAGGAAGTCCACAATCCGGCGCCCGCGCTCGGAAAGCTGATACAAAGGCGCTCGCGACATGGTGTAAATGGCGCTGGCGTGAATGTAGATACCGGGTATTGGCTCGTGTTTACCGGGCACGATGAATTTATCCGCAGAAGCGTCCGGATTCGCGTCGCCCAGCAGCACGATTTTGTTTCTAAAAAAATCCTTGAAGCCCGCCACGATCGTGGGGGCACTGGAAGGGAAAGTGTGCTCGTGAGACATCAGAGTTTTCAGCTGGCTGTAGTCCACAGGAAATAGTGTCACGGACACGGCGTTCGACAGTGGGCGGGGCGAAAATCGCTCGAAAATCGACGGAAACTTTGCGGCCAGAGGCGCCCCCGGCAGCTCGGCTGGCTCCGGCATTTCTTTGGCCAGCAACGCCGCCAGGGTATCATCGCGGCACGTCGGCGCCCCGTTGATGGCGATACAATTCACCATCTCTTTGACTTCCTCGCGCGGGGCAAGAATGCTCGCGGCCAGGTCTTTGTATTTTACGGGTCCGAGCCATTTGTCTCTGGGAAGGAGAACGGTGCGAAACACACCTAAGTAGATTTTCTTGCCCTCCTCGTCCCGTAGCTTCAGGCAAAAGTCAAAAAAATCGAAGTCGCCCGGAGTCACCGGCAGGCGACCATTTTGCTCCGGCGAGAAATCAACATCCACTCCGACCGCGCGAGCGCCCTGATTCACGATCAGGGCGCTGAGCAGATTCTCGAGAGGCTTGCGCGGCGTCGCTTCTTCCCCCTTTCGGGCGCCTTCGACAGCCTTGGTCTTCAAGTCGCTCAGATCGACGATAATGATCGGAAGTTGTGCGTCGGGTTCCAGGAATGCCAGCCGCTGTTGGAGCCACCCGTACGTTGCCAGTTCCAGTTGCTCGCCGGCCTTCGTCTTTCCGTCAAAATATTCCTTTCCAAAAATCAGCAACACCGCCGCGACCAGGCCGAACACGATGTCCCACAAAATATCCCCGTGTTTCTCGCCGAGCTTGGGGGCGGTTGGGCGATCGGGATTGGCTTCGCGGGCAGGAATGGTTTCGTGAGCAGGAACCGGAGTCGCCGCGGCGTGGCACACCTCGGCGTTCGTCTCGATCTTGGGGGGCTGCTTCGGCTCGTCCGCCATGGCGATAGTGAGTACCGATGGACGCCGATACTATCACCACTTTTGGGCGTTCTCCTCCTCCCAGTCAAGCCCTCGATCTGGCGCAAACGGGCGATAGCCTCGGCTTGCGTTCCGTCATCGAACGGAGCCAAGGCCGAGTTGAACCAGACCGAAGCCCGAATCGAACAAGCGAGCGCCACATACGATTACCAAACGCAGTATTCTTATCGGTTTTCATGGGACGAAAGTACTGACCATGCGGTTCCAGAGCGCAGTGTGGCCCACGGCGACAGACAGCAACGACGCCATCACCATCCCGGCGTAACCCATCAAATACCACCGATTCGGGGTTCTGCTCATTCCCCATTGAAGAACAAAAAGTAAGCCCCCGAAGAGCAACACCGGTCCCCAAACGTACAAGGGCGGAAACGCCGAAAGGTTTTCTATGTAGGGAAACCGGCCCAATGCACCGGATTGGATTACGATTGTGGCTAATAGCATCATCGGACGATGGATCTCGGGCCTGCGGCGATATACCAATCCGATTCCCACAAGTGTTCCGAACGATAGCATCTGTACAAACATCATGGCCAAGAAAGGTCTCGGCCCGCCCAGCGGCGCGTAAACTTGCGGGCTGAAGCGAACAGATAGGGGCGCCACCGTTGAACCCAGAATCACAATTGCCGCGGCCAGCACACCTCCAAATGGACCAATCACCAGATGAAGTCGACGACGGCCAGTCAGTATCAGACTGCTTTGAACCAAAAATAGAATTACCCAACCGGACATGGCGAGCCCGTGAGCAACGACCAGCGGGACAATCTGGTTGGTCATTGCCCCCCAAGGAGCCCTGCCGTGCAAATAGAAATTCCGGAATCCCCCGGCGGTGAAAATCAGCATCATACCTGCAGCGACGACGTAGAACAGGCGATCTGCGTTGATTCGGCCTTCGGTGATTTTCGCCGCAGACGCAGGTGTTGCAAAGGTCATGGTTTTCGCCATATCAGAACCTTCCCAAACCGAAATTGGGGATCTGTAAAACCGGGGTATGGGCGAGCATTCTACACCGGTTTTGGCCCCGTGCGCGTGCTCTTCCACCCCAGGGCCGTAGGAGAAGCCCGACGATTGGATTTTCCCTTCCACGAAGATGAAGGGCAGAACGCCGCTGAGCGCCAGCATGATGGCGAAAGATAAAACTCGTCCCGCTGCGACTGATTAAGGTTGGCATCCGGCCCGAACCGGGCAACGCTTCTGCTCCCACCATGAGGCGTTCGAGCGGTCCACTGTCGTTCCAATAGCGCAAATGCAAACTATGGGTTCCGTATCTGCTTTCCCAGTACCACCTTCACACTTTTGCCCGCCTCTTTTCCGATTGCTCGGCGTATCTCTACCTTGACGGGCAGCATGTGCTTGCCATCGCCCATGGCCATGAAAGAACTTTTGAAGGGATGACCATCAATTGTGCCTCTGACCTTAACGAGTCCCCGTGTTCCAAAGAACCTGACTGAATTCGGCCAGACCACATAGGTCCATCCGCCTTTGTGGCTCTTCTGCAATTTGGCCGAGAACGATTTGTTCAACGTGATTTCCATGCCGCAAACCTCCAGCCGTCGGAGTATACGTCATGTCGTAAGCACGCGCGGTGGTTGGCCGTCCAAGGCGAACATCTTCGACGATCTTGCCAAACTCCCGTCGTGCCAGCTGAACCGGTCAAGTGGCGACCTTTATCGCGGCACAGTAACCGTTAGCAACGACCACGCAACCAAATCCTCCGTGCAAACCGTGGACCGAGCCAATTTCGCATTGAGCGTAGCACCGCGAGCGTTTGCTTTCGCGTCCAAAACATAAATATCGGGTATCGTACGGACCTCACCAGAGAAAACAATAGGTGCTGCCGTGCAAGCCGGATCGCAGTGAGCGTCGCGGCAGGGAACTGCGACCTACACTGTCGTGACCTGCGGCTTCAAGAACTCCGGTGAGTCCGCCAAGCCTGGGCTATGTGCCTCGTTGCCACGATTGATTCTTCTTCCAATTCTCTCTGGCAAGAAAATAGAAGGTTCCGTGATGCGAACTTATCCGGACTTGACCGCGTGGTCCGACGATAAGATCCGACTAACCGTCCATAACCGCTCGGTGGAAGCTTCCTAGGCCTATTTCACATAGCCCTATTTCACTTGCTGGAACGGTGCCTCACAGTTAACATGCGGTTGCCTCCCTATGCGCCGGGCCTGGATCGCCATATTCTTTCTAGCCGTTGCACCGGCCGTCTATTGTTCCGACGGTGTCCGAATCACGGAAATTGGCGTGAAGGGGTACTACTACCCGGGGTATCCGGCGCGCGTTAGGGTAATTCTATCGCATCCTGACCAGCGCGCGGCGTCCGTCGAGCTCCGCGTTCGCGTTCATAGCTTTCCCGTTTCGCGAATCGAGCGCGTAGATACATTTGCAAAGCGCATTGCCCTGATGCCGAATGACGTTCGTATTGTCGACATACCGGTCCTCTTATACTTTTCCGACCAAGCTAGCGTACAAGTACAAGAAGTTGACGCAGACGGCACCGTCCTCAGCGAGGACCTACAGTCTCTCGAGCCCCCGTTAAGAGAGACGTTGGTTGTGATCCTTTGCGCCCAGCCCGTGGTCTGCCAGCAGACACAGTCTCAGATCTCATTCAGCGGCACCGCATCGGAACAAACATACAAAGGCAAGACGCTCAAATTCGTCACCATCGAGAATTCGCCGGAACAATCGTGGCAGTACTCGCCGGCCAAGACAGTGGTCCTCGCGCGCCCTGCTTCGGAAATGACTCCGGCTCAGCGCAACGCGCTCGAAAACTTTACGCGCCAGGGCGGAGCGCTGATCGTATTGGAAGAACAGGCACGGAGTGCGAGCTTTCTTCAAGCGTATCGTACTGCCTCATTTCCGGGAACGCCGACGACTGTCGGCCGGGGAAGGATTTTCTGGGTTCCCACGCTGGCCGGCCAGGGTCTCGGAGAGCTGTACAAAGAGCCTCATTTGTCGCGCGCTGTTCAAGGCTGGCAAGCTGCAGTGTCCGGAAGGGACGAACTCAGTTGGGCGCGGAGGCGGCTCGCCGCTCACTTTCGCTTCCCGTCGCTTGTCTGGCTCCTCGCCTGGCTGGCGGTCTATATTCTGGTCGCTGGCGTCGGCAATTTCGCGTTGTTGCGGAAGCTCGATCGCCGCGAGTGGGGCTGGATAACGCTGCCGTGCATTTCACTTGTCTTTGCCTGCGCGATGTATCTTTCCAGCGCTTTCACCCGACCCCACGAGCTTAGGAGCGAGGACATAACTCTATTGTGGATGGATGAGAACAGCCCTGTCGCGTTCGCACAACACGGAGAGCGCATTTCGTCGAACCGCCGACAAACCGTACAGTTCAGAATGAGCGGTGACGTCGTTTTTGAGGGTGATCGTAGTGACACGGGTGGCGCACTATCGATGGATGTCTTTCGTAGCGGGAGTCACGACAACCCGCTGAATCACTGGGAGGTCGCATTGGGCCCTCCTACGAATGTCGAATTGCGCACGCTTCAATGGTCATTCCGCGACCTTGAGTTCTCCAAGATTGCGAAGCTGCCCGGCAGCGTGTGGCGACTCGATGGCACTCATTTTCGTAACGAAACGGGCAAGAAGTTCGACCAAGCGATATACGTCGACAACACGAGCGTGTATTTCTTGGACGCTGTTCCCGACGGCTCCGAGATTGACCTTTCGCGCGCAAGAAAGAGCGCCCTCGCGAAGGTTGTTAACTTTCGTGTCTTCGCCATGTTGGGATATCCAACTGAGATTTCCCAGGTCGGCATGGAGGAGATGGTCTCGGTCCACGCTCCGAACGCATCCGACGGGAGTTCAGATGCGGACGCTGCGAAGGTTGCGATGGGGCAGCGGGACAAACCGTTTGAACTCGTGGAGTTGATCCGGGGTTGGCCGTCCGATGGCGGCCGGGCCTTCGACGCGCGTGCTGGACTATTCTTTGGTCTCGCGGATGAAGCGGAAGTGCCCGCTTCGCTTCCCGGCAAGGGTTTCACCGCGAAGGGCTACTCCATCACCATCGTTTCCTACGAGCGCAGGCCATGATCGAAATAGAATCACTTCACAAGAACTATGGCCGTCATTCTGCGCTGGAAGACTTCTCATTGCGCATCGAAACGGGAGAGCTGTTTGGGCTGGTCGGGCCGAACGGAGCGGGCAAAACGACCCTGATTAAGATTCTTGCAACGCTTCAGCCGCCGAATTCCGGTAAAGCTCAGATCGACGGACATGATGTGGTTTCTGAGCCTTCCGCTGTCCGCGCCTCAATCGGCTATCTTCCGGACGTCCCTGGGCTATATCAAGACATGCGTGTTGGGGAGTTCCTGGAGTTTTTTGCCGACGCGTTCCATCTGCAAGAGCCACGCCGCCGCAGTGCGATTGAACAAGCGCTCGGGCGTGCAGGCCTGGGCGGACGGCGCAATGATTTTGTTGAGCAACTTTCTTTGGGAATGAAACAACGGCTCATTCTGACCAAGACTCTGCTTCACGATCCCAAGGTGCTCTTGCTCGACGAGCCTGCGACCGGACTCGATCCTTTGGCTCGCGTTGAGCTGCGCAAGCTCCTGAAAGAGTTGAACCGGGAGGGCCTCACCATTTTCCTTTCGTCTCATATCCTGAGCGACCTGGAGGATATCTGCACCCGAGTAGCGCTCATTGCGGGAGGGCGAAACGCGGCTGGTGCCGACGGTCAATCGGTTATCACCTTATCCGCATATGCAGGGACTCATCCCGACGAGCCAGGCGTAATTTGCGAAATCGAGGTCGTTGGTGACGCCCAGATAGCCGCCAGCGCTGCGGCAGGTATTTCAGGCGCCCGGGTCCTTTCGGCTGAAGGGCAGCGGCTGCGGGTTGAACTGTCCTCTGGCCCAGAGCAAGGTACGCCCCTATTGCAGAAGTTACTTGCAGCTGGGGTTACCGTCGTCCATTTCGATGCGCGGGGGCCGCGCCTCGAAGAGCGCTATCGGCAAGCGTTTGAAGCAAAGGGCCCCGGAAGCCAGACATGAGCCAGTTCGGAGCGACCTCATGAACCCTATGATTCGCAAGGAGCTCCGTCAGCGAATGCGCGAGCGACGATCCTGGGTGCTTCCGTCGCTCTATCTCGCGGCCCTTGGGGCGGCAGTTGTACTTGCCTATTTCTTCTCGACCGAAGGGTTCCCATTTCAGATGGAAGCCGAGCCCCAGGGAACGCAAGTGGGCGTCGCGGTCTTCCTCACCATCGCTTACGCGCAAATGGCGCTACTTCTCCTGCTCGCCCCCGTGTTCAGCGCGGGAAGCCTCACGATTGAGAAAGAGCAACGAACCCTGGCCATGCTGCTCACAAGCTTGCTTTCACCCGCGGAGATTTGGGTGGGAAAGTTTGTGTCGGCTATGCTCTTTACGACGCTGCTTCTGCTGAGCGGCCTGCCGGTTCTGAGCTTGGCCTTCTCTCTGGGTGGCATAGGACCCGAGGACTTGCTGCGGGCCACGACGATGACGCTCCTCGTGTTGGCGAGCATCAGTGCCATCGGCCTGTATTTCTCGTCGATATTTCGCAGGAGTGTGCACTCAACCGCCGTTAGCTATGCCGCCGTAATCGCGCTGACGGCCATCACGTTCATCATGTTCTCGCTGCTGCGCTCGCATTGGGAGACTTCGCAAGCCCGATGGAATCAATCTGTGGCGGCCGCATCTCGTGAAATGCCGAGATATTATATGGCTCCTCTATACGTAAATCCTTTCTACGCTTTGACCGCTTCCCTTACGCGCCCGCACCAAAAATTTCCCGATTGGCTTATCTCTGCCTTGGTCTTTCTCGCGCTGGGCCTCTTGGCGGCCCTCCTCGCATTTCGCAATATCCGCCGCAGAGGCGAGTCAGGCTAGAAGATGCCTGAGGACGGTGTGGTATCACGCGCGTTCAGAAAACGACATGCGCTGCCGCAGCCCTTACCGCCAAAAAAAGAGAGCGTCCGTCTCGGGTAGGAGGAAGCGCTCTGAGAGTGTGCCCGATATCTGCCTCGCGCCGACCGGCGTTCTCCGCGGAACCGGATCGTGGCCGCACTCATCCAATCCGCGTAGGAGGGTGGTAAAGGATGCATCACGTGCGCCAAGAGAATCTGCCTTTTGTTGGCAGTTCGCATGAGTTTGTTGGAGCTGAGCAGGGCAACACCGGCGTTTCGGTGTTCCTGTTCCATGGGAAGCCTGGTTCGGGACCGGGGCCGCACCGGCACCCTTATGACGAGATTCAGTTCATCCGTGAAGGGCGGGGAGTGTGGACGGTCAACGGCAAGACCTTCGAGGGCAGCGCGGGAGATATCTTTGTCATTAAGGCCGGTGAGGTCCATAGCTTCAAGGCCGTGGGTGACTCGCCGCTGGTACAAGTCGACGTTCACCTCAGTCCACGCTTCATCCAAGAGAACCTGTAAAGTCGAGACTCCATCTCCGGGATGAGGAAGCGCTTTGAAGCAATGTAGGCCGGGCTAGCACATCTCGACAGTGTCAACCTGGCACCCATACAAACGAGAAGGACTTAGACCGTATCGAACGTTTTCTTCACAAGCGTCATACAGTTATCACAGGTAGGAATCACAGGTACCATTAACGCTCTCGTCTGAGCGAGGGACGTGCGAGGAGCCGTGGAGAAATGCAGCAGGACGGTCAGCCCATCTTTGGCGGGTGATTCTGCCCGCTGCCTAGCTCATACGCGTGGGCGAGGCGAAGGACAATGGCTTCACCTCTCGGAGGAGAGTTATCTTCATTCCGATCTGCAACCCACGCTCGTGAACCCACGGGGAAAGGAGATTGTCGGCCGGCCGAGCAGCCGGATTATTGCTGCAAGGCTTTCTTGATCGAATCTACATTCATTTCCCGCGAGCCTTGGTTGGGAATTTCCTGTGCAGCCTGCAACGCCGACTGGAGGGCGCGACGAGCTTCCGGCATCTTTCCCTCTTCTCTCAGAGCCCGCGCCTTGATCTGCAGCAGCCATGCTCGTCCATTCGCCCCAGGCGCGCGCGCGAGGCCACGATCACACGCCGCGACGGTATCGTCAAAGTGTTTGGCTGCGAGCTCCATTTGGGCCAGGCGCAGGGAGGCGATGTAATTGTTCGGCATGGCGAGCTCCGACGCTTTCAGCTCCGGCAAAATGCGCTCTGGGTTGCCGAAGGCTTGTACATTCTCCACGCGGGCAATATCCAGTGCGGAGCGCTGCTCGTCGCTGTCCGGCTTGATGGCATCGAGCTCGGCGAGCCAGCGATCGCCAAACTTGGCGGCGGCAGCATTGTCATTACGGGCGACCGAAAGTTTCATGAGGGTCCGATAAATTTCGTCGCGATGGTCGCGCACCGTCGCGGGCAGCGTTAGCGCCTCCTCCGCGAGGGGCTGCAAGTTCTGCAACGCAGCGTCCGACCAGGGCGAGCGATCCGTCGAGACCAAACACCACAGGCCGGCGACGACCGTGCGCGCGAACAAATCATCTCGTGTCATATGGGCCGCTTCGCTAGCTGATGTTTCGGCGCATTGCTGCCATTGGCTATTGTCTTGCAGCGCCTCGACGAAGGAGGTTTCGGCGATTTGCCGGCGCGGCCAATTGGCCGGGGCCAAACGAAGCGCTTTCCGATAGGCCGTGACCGCATCGGCGGGTTGCTGGGCGCGGAGATTGTCGCCACGCATCAGCGCCGCATCGGCGGGCGTTTGGTTTCTTGCGTAGGCGCCACTTGCTCCCCTAACGAGGAATTGCTTGAGTTGATCGAGGGACATCGCACCGGGTTGCATGGCCGTCACCTGTTCGTCCTGCGGAGCAATTACAAAGAACGTAGGTGTCGCCTCTGCGCCGTACTTCGTGAGGAATGCGCGGTTCTCCGGAGCATCATAACTGATCTCAAGCCAGACAAACTGCCCGGCGTAACCCGCGAGATCTGAGTGATCGAGCAGATCCCGCATCAGGTGGCACGTCGATCACCATGGCGCCCACACTTCCACGAACATGGGGAGGTTTCGCTGCTTTGCTTCCGCCAATGCTTTGGGGTAGTTGTCCTTGATCCAAGACAAGCCAGCCGCGGAGGCGGGCAGGGCCGCGGCGACCAAAGCCAAAGGCACCATCCACATGGCGAGTTTTCTCATCGGCTTCTCCTCGCCCGGAATGCTAAAGTGATATCGGTCTGAATGCCAGAGCCGATTTCAGTCTGTAGATCGGACCATTCACAGGAGGAATCGTGCGCCGACCCCAAGGGGCGCTTCTTCCACCGGTTTCCGCAGCGCGCGTGCGGCGCGGCGACGTGTACCGTGCGCTGCGAGCAGCCGTGCTGGACGGGACGCTCCGATCCGGAGAGCGGCTCCCTTCGACGCGGCAAGCCGCTGCGGACTACCGCGTCTCGCGAGGAATGGTGGAAGAGGTCTTCGCGCAGCTGACCGAGGAGGGCTTTCTTGAACGCGCCGTGGGGCGGGGCACGTACGTCTCGCCGACGGTATCGCGGCTGAGCACGCCGGCCAAGGCAAAATCGGGACAACAACGCTCACCGTCGCGGCGCGGGCAAAGGGTGGCCGCGAATGCCGCCTGCCGCGAACCGGATGTTGCGCGCCCGTTCAATGCGGGGACGGCGGATACACGCGAATTCCCGTGGAAGATCTGGCAGCGCCTGCAGGGGCGCGCCGCGCGCGAACTGGGGCAGACGGCCCTGAATTTCGCCGATCCGCGCGGACTGCCTCAATTGCGCGAGGCGATAGCGCGCTACCTGGCGCAGTTCCGCGGCATCCGCTGCGGCGGCGGACAGGTGATCGTCTTCAACAGCGCGCAGCAAGCTCTCCATGCACTCGCGGTGCTGCTGCTGGATCGCGGCGATGCTGTGTGGGTGGAAGATCCTTGCTACCCGGGCGCACGCGCGGCGTTTGAGCTGGCAGGCGCGGGGATCCTGGGATCGCCCGTCGATGACCAGGGCTTGTGCGTGGACACTCGTCCTCCACGCGCGGCACGGGCGCGCCTAGCCTACCTGACTCCTTCGCACCAATATCCGACGGGGGTGGCTATGAGTCTCGAGCGCCGCATCACGCTCCTTGACTGGGCGGCGCGAAATCACTCCTGGGTCCTGGAGGACGATTACGACGGCGAGTTTCGATACGAAGGGCAGGCTCTTACGGCGCTCTATTCGCTTGATACGCAAGCGCGCGTGCTTTATGTCGGCACACTGAACAAGGCCATGTTCGCGTCCCTGCGCCTCGCTTACGCCGTCGTTCCCGGGGATCTCGTGGAACCGCTAGCGAACATCCGCACGCAGCTCGACGGGTTCACAGCAGCAGCGGCACAATTGGGGATGGCCCTGTTCATGGACGACGGCCACTTCTCCTCGCATTTGCGGCGTATGCGCGTGGTGTACGGAGCAAAACGCGCGATGCTGGTGCATGAGCTCGCGCCACTTGCCGCGCTGGGCTGGACGTGGCCGCGGAATGCTGCGGGCATGCACCTCCTGGTACGTCACGAAAGAGGGGACTACGTGCGGGCCGTGGCCGCCGCGAGCTCTCTCGAACTGGCTCTGCTCAGCTCGTACCGTATTGCCCGGACTTCCGGCGACGGCCTGTTTCTGCGCTTTGGCGCTCTCGACGCAGCGGACCTGCGCGCAGGCGCTGAGGAGCTTGTGGCAACGGCGAAACAAATCAAAGGATAGGTTCTGGGACCGCTTGTAACACAAACAAAGGCACCGCCTACCAAGATTCCTCATCCGCAAGTAATTGAAATAGATGGCAGGCCTGTGCCGAGGCTCAACCGCAGATCTCCACAGTGTCAACCTACCGCGGTTCCGAAATAGAACAACTTAGGTCGTATCGAACATCCTCTCTACAATTGTTTTACCCGGAACGCAGGTAAGAATCAGATCAGCCTCGCCCAGTTGTATAAAGAACTGAGTTGTAAAATCCAGTAACTCCAACAAAAGCCTGGTCCTAAGAAGACTCCGGCACACGCGGCGGGCCAGGGCGTCATAAACCTCGGCCCGTTTTGTTTTGTGCAGATGCTGCCGCAAAACGGCTGCGCGTGAGACGAGCGAGCTGTCTGCGGAACGAAATGCTGCGGGCGGCACTTACCACTACAGATTGCACTTTAAGTTCTCTCGGGGAAAAGAAACGTGAGCAACAATGCGCGGTTTCTCATGCGAGTCGCGGATGGCACATTGAAAAACAAAGATCACAGGTAGAAAACTGCTGGTGCGGGAAAAATGGTAGGCCCGAATGGACTCGAACCATCGACCTCCTCCGTGTCAGGGAGGCGCTCTAACCAACTGAGCTACGGGCCTAAACTGTTTACTTCGATCGGCTTGCCCAACTCGCTTTGGCCCTCGATTACCGCGCCGGGGGCCGATTGAGACTGCTTTTCGAGTTGAAAAATCCGCCAAGCTTCTCGACTGCCGCTACTCTTGTGACGTCGGGTCAATGTGCATAGCGGGCAGTCATCGAAATTCTAGCATGCCCGCGTAAGTGCTGCACAGGGACGATATTCGCTCCTCCGTCCACGAGACGCGTGGCAAACGTGTGGCGAAGATCGTGAAATCTAAGGTTCGGCTCAAGCTTGGCGAGATGAACAGCTTTTTTGAAGCCCTTTTTCAATTCAAAATCCTCTCTCCGGGCTTCGATTGCTCGGAAAAACCAATTCAGAATTCTTGCGTTTTTGGAGCTCGCGTAGCAGGTTCTGTACCGCCAGATTCATTGGTATGGTTCGTTCTGCTAGTTTTGTTTTCCCGTTGAGGATGCGGACCGTACGTCTATTCGCGTCCAACTGCATCCAACGCGTTGGACATCATGTGCTTCAGAACGTTCATCTCTCTGTGGACTGTTGCAGGTTTGACTTTTCGGCAACGCATGGCCTTGAATTTCTCAGCGTCTTCACCGGTGAGACCATCTATTCTCATTTCGCAAAGGATATTTACCAACATCGGAACCACGTAGTGCTCCGTGGCACGACCCTTCTTGTTAATGGAAACTAGTTTTTCGTACTTCTCTGTTAGCGCCGTGAATGTTGGGATGCTAGCCCTTGGTATTAGGTGGAATCTACCTAGTGCGATTTCGGACTTCCGGATTGAGAGTGCGCGGAGTGCTTCTCCTTTGGACGGACCGACCTTCTCCCTGATTCTTTTGCCATGAGAGTAAAGATCTATGAACCAATTGTCGTTTCGCTCAAAAGCCCTACGTTCCGGCCTCAACTTTCTGCCAGCTACGACAAATTTCCTAGTTGACGCGAATCAACTCTTGAACTCGAGACTAGTTCGTCCAGATCGTTCATCGGGCACTAGCCTTCTGGAATCCCGCCGATGCACTGCAGGTGCGGTGATCTGCAATGCGCTTTGTGTAAACTGCAGCGCTGTGGGCATTGTGATTGGTAAATCACAACTTGAGAATAGCGCGCCTCCCACCATTCACCGCTCACCTTGACGGCGATGACTCCGGGTGCTACAAGCGAGGCACAGAAACCGCATGTGCGGCCCGCAAAACGGTATGGATGTTGCGTCTGCAAGACGCCCGTCCAATTTTCCAATCCTTTGTAGGAAAGACCATCGGTAAGCATTTACGAAATTCTAGGAGAGAAGCGAAGACATGAAAAAACGAGTGTTCTTTTGCGCGTTATTGACGTTGGTGTCGTGTTTCACGGTGGCGGCGCAGCAAGCGCCGCAGCCGCTGACGTTCTGGTACGAATATCACGTGAACCCTGGCAAAGAAGACGAATTCCTCAATCTGGTGAAGGCGGTGGGCCAACCGGTGCGCGACAAGTTGATGGCGGAAGGCGTCGTTCTCGCATGGGGCGTCGAATCACCACTGCTACGGGTGCCGGAAAATGCCACCCACATGATCTGGTACACGGTGGCGGACTATGCCGGCGTGGAAAAAGTGGACACGGCGATGCGCGAACAGATCGCCAAGATGACCGAAGAATCCACGAAGGCGCCGGCGGGAAAGAAAGGGGCGGCAGCGGGTGGCGGTCCGATGGAGCACATCCGGGAAATTACAGACTTTGCCAAGACGCACGACTACCTGACGCGAGACTTGGTGTCCGGTTTCGCTCCGGGGAATCCGGCGGCGGGGACTTTGCCGTTTGTGCGATACGGCTTCGTGAAAGTAAAACCCGGAAAGGGCGCGGACTACCGCAAAGCGTGGGAGAAGTACAACAAGCCGATCTTTGACAAGCTGGCGGCCGACGGCACAGTCCTGGCATTTGGCCTTTCGGTGGAAGAGGTGCGCACGGACGGTGACTTTACGCACTACACCTGGATCGCAACCAAAGACCTAGCATCGCAGGATAAGGTGCGGGCCGCGTTTCTCGCAGACCGTGACAAGCGCTCCCAGGAAGAGCAGGAAGCGATCACGCACCTGTTCACGACCCTCACCGATCCTGACGCTGTTCGAACCGAACTCAACCGTTCCTTGATCTTCCATCTGCCAAGCCCGAAGTAACTAAGACCAATTTGCTCGTCGCGCTCATTTCAAGTTTCCGACTGTGCGATTTGCCAGGAACTGAGCGCGATCGGGTTGCGGTGTAAGGACAGATTGGCGCTATTGCCAATCAAGTCAGGCGTCTCTTAGACACATGAGCCCGCTTGGTTGGACCATTCGAGCTGGATCGTGTAGCCGCCCAGCGTGCGCGTTTTCCATGCGCAGATGTCGCCGATTTCGCCATGGCTATCGTCGTACCAACCCTGCCCAGGAACAGGATCGGTGATCGCCTCGCAGAGTTCATGCGAGGTCGTTGATGTGAGTGCATCAGACACAGCAAGACCTCCGGTGCAACCCGCGCAAGCAGGGTAAGGCATCACGGCATAGTAGACATTATTGCCGAAAGAATCGTGGTATCCGCAGAAAGACTGGCAAGAAGCGGTGTTTGCTTGCACGACCTGCACGCCTTCCGGCAGAAATACGAAGTACAGAGTGTTGGGGTTGGTGGCGGGCAGCGTGCCAGCGTCGATTTGCTGCTGCAGCAATTGCTGGATGGCATTGTCCTGCACCGACGTGCCGAGAGCTGGGGAAGTGAGGACGATCGTGCCAATGCGTGTGCCGTGGCCGATGGCCTGACCTGGGACACTGTACTCACCCAGCTGGTCGATGAGTTGGCTGGTCAAGATATAGTCGAAGAACTGATTGATTTGCTGGAGGAGACCGGTGTTTGGCGCTTGCTGCCAGGGGGAACCCCAGAAGACGGTAAAAACTTGGACGGCAGTGAGGAGCGGGCCGTTGCGATACGTGAGATGAGGCGCCGCCGCTGCAGCCGCACGAGAGGGTGCCTCGGGTCGGTGCAACGGAACCACACGGATCGGGTGTTGGGGCGCGTCCTGCGATTTCGTCCGGCGAGGCTTTGTAGGCATGATCGATCAGCTCCTTACGAGGGGTAATATTCGTGGGAACGAGGGCGCTGAAAAAGTTTGGTGGGCAACGCCACGATAGCGAACAGCAAAGTAGATGTAAATGGGACCTATGGCACCGTAGATGACCGAGCACATCACCAAGAGGATGTCACAAGCCAATTCCGGGGATCCGCGATGCGCGTGAGTATGGATGAGGCGTTGAAGAAGAAATGCCCTCAGACGGCGCTGGGGTGCGTGACGGCGCGTGTGGAATCGGGGCCGGCACCGGCCGGACTAACCGCCGAGACGCAGGCTCGCGGAGCCGAAATTCTTCGCCTCCCGGAGCCACGCGTCGTCTTGGAATCGCCGAACATTACGGCCACTCGCGCGGCATACAAAGCACTGGGAAAGGACCCGGCTCGCTATCGCGGGTCGGCCGAGGCGCTCTTGCGGCGGGTGATTGCGGGCAAAGGCTCGCCGCAGATCAATGCGGTGGTGGATGTGATCAATCTAGTCTCGGTAGAGAGCCGGCTGCCAATCGGTCTGTACGACCTGGCGCATGTGAGCGGCGACATCATCTTTCGCGCAGGTCGCGCGGGTGAAACCTACAAGGGCATCGGCAAGTACGATCTGAATCTGGAAGGCTTGCCGGTGTTTTGCGATGCGCTGGGGCCGCATGGAAGCCCTACAAGCGATTCCGAACGAACGATGGTGACTGCTGGTACAAAACAGGTCGTTGCGGCCATCATTTCGTTCGGCGGCAAAGACCCACTCGAGCGGTGGGCTCAGCGGATGGTTGCGCTGTTGGAAGTCTACGCCTCGGCGCGGGAATGTGAAGTATCGATCGTGGATTGAATAGCGGATCCGCGATGCATCATGCAACGCTTAGAGCGATTCGGCGGCGGTCCAATTTCAATTTTACCGGCGCAATGGAATCCTCATGCCGTCGTGCGCGAATTCGACGGGACCCGCGTAGGAAACGTGGATCGATCGGAAGACGGCGGCTTCCTTGTTCTCCACCGCCGGTGGAATGTGGCTGAGCAGCAGATGTTTCACTCCAGCAATTTGCGCAGCCTCGCCTAGCTTTCGCGGGGGCGAGTGTAGGGTGTATAAAATCGCGGGAGAGTCCGGCGGATCCAGAACCGCGGCGTGGACGACGAGCAAGTCGGAATGATTCGCGAGGCGCTCGAGATTGGTCAGTGCGGTGGCATCCATATCGCCTGCGAACGTAACGCTCTCGCCCTTGAAATCGATTCGATAGGCAATCGATGGACAATCCCCGTGATGCGTCGCGATCTCACTCACATGCAGGTCGCCTTCCGCGACGATTTCCTTCTGCGGCGAATTCAAGGTAATCGGCAGGTCCGCACTGTGAATCGACTCGTCGGCGCCGAAGCTCTTCTGATATTCGTACGCGCCACCCGGATCAAAAAGCAGATGCAGGAATTTCGTTGTACTCGGAAACAGCAAAGAGCCTTCCGGACCGAAAACACGGAACTGAATCGGATCGTCGCTACTTAGCGCCCGCGCGTTGAAAACCGCAGGCAGGTCCGAGCTGTGGTCGATGTGGAGATGGGTCAACAGCACGATATCGATCTGGTCGAGGTCAAGGCCGATTTTGCCCAACTCCACGAACGCGCCGGGTCCGGCGTCCACCAGAATTCGCGCGGTACCCTTTAAGAGCACCACGTAACTGGTGCCGCCGCGCCCGAACGAGCGCGGCCCGCCCGATCCAAGAACCACCACTTCGACGGACGCAGGTTTACGCTCTTCGTGTCCGCTGGTTGAACGTCCTTGACCAGCGCCAGAACCAAGAAAGCAGGTGAACACACCGAGCCACATCGCGACGTTCTGTCGAAGGTGCGCGATCGCAGTCACGTTGCCAACTCCTCGCACGATTCGCGATTGTATCGCGCCATCGGCACGAAGAGCATCGCTTTCTAGCTGGAAACGTGCTCCAGCGATTCTTCTTCCACCACCCGACGATTGAAAAACCCGCGGGCGGCGAGGAGTTCGGCGTTGAGCAGCGCCGCACCGGCGGCGCCGCGGACCAGGTTGTGCGAAAGCAACGTTAGCTTGATGTCGAGCAGTGGACATTCGCGGATGCGGCCGACTACCGCGGCCATACCGTTGCCTGCGTTCACATCGCGACGGGGTTGCGGCCGGTCTTGGCCATCGAGCACCTGCACCGGGTGGCGCAAGGCTGAAGGCAGCGATGCCAGCTCGGGGCTTACTTCAAAACTGCGCAGTGCTTCGCGCACCTCCTCCATCGACGCAATTTTCTTCAAACTGACGCTGACGCATTCGAGGTGGCCTTCGAGGACCGGCACGCGATTGCAGTGCGCGCTAAGGCCCAGGCCCGCATCGATGAAACGTTTGCCGTCCCACTTGCCGAGCAGTTTTTGCGGTTCGGATTCCATTTTTTCTTCTTCACCGCTGATGAAAGGCACGACGTTGCCATGGATGTCCATGGACGCGACGCCCGGATAGCCGGCGCCCGAGACAGCTTGCAGCGTGACTACGAAGATTTTCTCAAGGCCAAAAGTGTCGGCGAGAGGTTTGAGGACCAGGACGAGTCCCGCAGTGGAGCAATTGGGATTTGTCACGATGAACCCGGTATCGTACCCGCGAATTTTCTGCTGCAACGGAATTGCTTCGAGGTGCGCGGCATTCACCTCCGGAATCAATAGCGGCACGTCGGGATCCATGCGGTGATTCCGCGAATTGCTGACCACCGGATAGCCGGCGCGCGCAAAGTCCTCTTCTGCGGGACCCGCGACCGAGGAATCGAGCGCCGAGAATACAAAATCGCAATCGAGCGAGGGATCGAGGCCTTTGACGAGCAGATCTCGCGCGGCGTCGGGTATCGGTGCGTCGAGATGCCATCGGGCGGCATCGGCATAGGATTTGCCGCACGAGCGTTCGGAGGCAGCGACCTCGGTCAGCGCAAACCAAGGATGATCAGCGAGGAGTTTGACCAGGCGCTGGCCGACGAGTCCCGTAGCGCCGAGAACCCCGGCACTCCATTTCCTGGACGCATTTCCGGGGAGTGCACTGGCCTGGCTGGTGCTTGCGTTCAACCTGGGATTCGATTCGCGATTCGAGAAATGCGCACTCATGCCGCACCTTCCTGCTGCGCCAGTTCTAACGAGGAATGAGGCTTCCGGGCTAGGCCGATGCGAGTGCCGCGTGCTTGTGGCTTGAAGGTGTTGCGCACCCAGACGGTCATTTTGGTTTCTGCCGCCAACGGCAATACGTGAGGGTGGAGAACCTTGGCTCCGCTGGCCGCGAGCGCGTGTGCTTCGTCGTAGCTAAGATCGTGAAGCAGCTTCGCCTGCGCGGACTGATTTGGATTTGCGGTGTAGATGCCGTCTACGTCGGTCCAGATCACGAGCTCGTCGGCGTCCACGACATGCGCGATGATCGCGCCGGAAAAATCGGAACTGTTGCGGCCGAGTGTGGTGATGCGGCCGTCGGGAGTTGCGCCGATGAAGCCGGTCACCACCGGGACGATGGCATCGGCGAGGAGTGGAACCAGGACATCGCGGCCACGGCGCTTGGTTTGCTCCAGATTCGGCTTGGCGTCGCGAAACGTGTCGCAGGTGAGAACGAAGTCAGACGAGGAAACGGGGACGGCGGCAACGCCCGAACGCTCTAATGCGGCCGCAAACAATCGCGCGGCGAAGCGCTCGCCGAACGAAGCCAGGCGGTCGAAAAGTTCGGGAGTGGCCGAAACAAAGTCGCGGGCTGGAACTTCGTGAAGAAGATCGCGCCCGAGAGAACCGAGTTCATAGGAAACGCGATCGTGCTCTTCGGCTTTGAGCGCCAGTTGGCCGAGAACGCCTTGGTGAAGTCGCAAAACTGCTTCGGCTTCGGCGCGCGCGTGCTGGCTTTTACGCTCGGCGAGGAGCTGCGCAATGGCCAGGAGACGGTCGGTCACGCCCTTCATGGCGGAGACCACCACGACAACCTGCGACGTATGCGCAACGGAATGCACGAGTCCGGCGGCGTGCAGCATGCGCTCGGCACCCAACAACGAAGAGCCGCCAAACTTAAACGCAAAGACTTCCTGGCGACCGCTACCCGTGTTCGGAGACTTACGAGCGCCCGCGGACTTGCGAGACGCGTCGAGTACTTCCCGGCCGCGCGAACCTACGACCGGTACCGCGGCGGTACGACCTGATTGCGGAGATAAGTCACCCTCCGCGACTGCTTCTGCTTGAACGTTTTCAGAACTCATGGCTGCCGCTCCCTTGTTGGTTACCGCCGGAGCGACTTTGGAGGGGGCTTTAAAGAAGAAACCCACCGCCAGTTCGCTTCGGCGGTGGGTTGGAAACTTTTGTTAGCTTGCTAGTTTCTCCACTCGCCGGTAGCGGTAATCGTCGACGTAGTCGTAGTCCAAATAATGGACGGCGACGGCATCGAGGAGGTAGTGCGCTTAGCGGCGATGGACGAAATCATATCGGGGAGAACATAACACGAGCTGCGGCGAGTGGGAAAGTGAATATTTGCTAAAGCATCGCAGCCATTGCCAAGGCAGCAACGATTCTGGCGTGCGCGTTTCGTCACACTTTCGCCAGCCTGCCCTCGCCGCGCAGTGCGGATTTTGAAGGCCCCCACCTAGTTTTAGTACTACGCACTAACTAACTGATCCATAAAGACTTAAGACGGCAACTTTTACCGCGGGCAAGGGTTTGAATCGGCAAGGGTTGCTGGGCGCTTGGCGCCTCCGGGGTACTTCAAAACGATTGGAAAGGAAGCTAGTTATGAAACCCATGAAGTGGCTTAGTGGAATCTTGGTGCTGGCAATGGTTGTGGCGGCCTCCGGCTGCGGTGGAGGGGCTTCGAGCTCGACGCCCGCGTCCTCGCAGCAGCCGGCCGGGAGCGTGTTTGTGACCGGGACCGACGCTCCTCTGCCAAGCGTGTTGTCCTTTCAAGTGGACATCACCGGCATGACGGTATCGGACGGGACCAACCCGCCGGTAGCGGTGCTGAACGGGACGCAGACCGTGGATTTCGCGCGGCTGAACGGATTGCATACCTTGCTGGATCTGAACTCGATCCCGGCAGGGACGTACTCCAGCGTGAACGTGACGCTGGCAAATCCGGAAATCGCGTATCTGAACGTGACGAGCCCGCAGACGACCCCTCCGACGCGGCCGACAATCACCACCTTAAGTGGCACGACTTCGCCTGCGGTTACCCTGGCGCAGTCATCGGTAACCATCAGCCTCAGCAGCCCGTTGACGGTGAACGCCGGCGATATCATCGGCTTGTCCTTTGATTTCGACCTGCGGCACTCCATTCCAGTGGATTCGAACGGGAACTTCACCGGTGTCGTGAACCCCACATTGGACCTGAAAGCAATCACACCGAGCGACGCCGACGCGTATATCGACGATTTCGTGGCAGGCGTGACGAGCACGGGTACCAGTTCGTTCATGATTCAAGGACCGCACGGACACCAGTTCACGGTGAACGTGAACCAGCAGACCGAGTGGGAAAACGGCGATAGCATCAGCAACCTGACGAACACGTCCATCGTCGAGATTTCGGGAACGCTTGACCGCACGTCGGGCGCGATTCTGGCGGACACGGTTGCCATCGTGTCGCAGGACAGCTTCTTCGCGGGCGGGCTGATCACCTTCGTGGATCCCGGGACCGGTGCGGCAACCGACTTCGATCTGTATGTGCGAAGTGCGCTGCCTTCCGGAACGGGATTCCAGTCGGGGCAGATTTCGACCATCGACCTGACCGGGAACGAAAAGTATTTCATCTATTGGTGGCACAGCCTGTTCAACTTCGGGAACGCGACCAATCCTATCTTCAACGCGAGCCTGCTCGTGCCAGGGCAACACGTGAGCATCGGTGGTCGGTTCACGAGCGGTGCCGTCACGGTGAAGCGCGTTGTCTTGCGTCACGAAGGGCATAACGGATCGTGGGTAGTGGGCAGCACGGACACGGGTACGAGCACCTTCCAATTCAATTCGGACGGGGTGGCCGGCGTGTTGTTCAATGGACCCATAACCGTGTACTGCACTCCGTTCACGAAGTTCAAGGGCGGGTTGACGGGCCTCAGCAGCTTGACCGGCACGGCGGCAATCAATCTGCGCGTGATCGGTCTGGTGGTAAAGGACCCGATCAGCGGCCAGCCGGTGTTTGTGGCCCACAGCGTGGAGCAGTTGACGAACTAGCTGCGGTAAAACAGACACAGAAGACGAGCGGCCGCCCGAGGTTTTGGGTGGCCGCTTTTTTTTCGGCTGGCGATGATGCCAGCCGCGCGTCGGGAATTGGGCGCCTGCTACGGTCGGCGGCCGCTACATCAAAACAGAAAAGGCCGCAGCGCTCCGCAGAGTCCGCCCGCGCTACAGGTGATGATCGGACTGAAACAGGAGGCTTGAACAGGTCAGGCCGGATTCGGCTTTTTGGAGCTCGGAGATGTCAAGCGGGGTGACGTGGAAGCCGGCGGATTCGATTCTTGCCCGGGTTTTCGGGAACGAAGTTGGAAATATCACGGTGTCGCCAAGGGCGAGAGCGTTGGCGGCGTGGGATTCGCCGGCGTCCACGTCAATCCAGTCATAGGTTGCGAATGGCGTGGAGTCGAACCAGGCGCGGTTGGCCAAGAGCGTGTTTCTGCCGAGAAACGTGACCGCCGACTTGAGATGGAGGCACCCGGTGACCGGGACCCCGACAACTTTGTAGTCGTGCGGAGCAAGGATTGCGTCTAGCTGGCGAATACCTTCGCCGTTGGTGCGCGTGGTGAGGCCGACGTAAAGCGTACGACGGATGCGCAGGACATCGCCGCCTTCCATCATGCCGGGCGCGGCGATATCGGCGAGCTTTCGAAACGAGGAGAGAGCTCGGGCGAGAGAAGCCGCTTCGGGCTGACGCGACTTAGTACCTAACGGGAGAATCACGGCGATCTCGTCGAGAACGATCGCGGGATCTTCAACGAACATGGAATCGGGAAGAGCAGGCTCGGCGGCAAGAGAAATTACGCGAGCGCCCAGCTTTTCGAGCAGCTGCTCGTAGGCGCGATGCTGATCGCGGGCCTTCGATAGATCGATCGACTGGCGCGCAACGAAAGTCAGCTCGCAATTGACGATGGCGGGACTGACGGCACGAGTGATGGCGGTAAGCACGGTAGAAACGAAAGTCTACACGAGAACACCGCGAGGATTGAAGGACCCGGCGCGAGCGGATAAACTCGGCGCTCGCATCAACCAGGAGCGCAAGACATGAAGGTATGGCGCAGAGTGTGGGGAGCGGCGACGGCGAGTCTGCTGGCTTTCGGCGCGTATGGCAGCGGCGTGAACGCAGGCCCGCGCGGTCAAAAGATGGAGGCGGCGGTCGACGAGGTCTTTGAGGACCTGACGGCGCCGGGTTCGCCCGGGTGCGCGCTCGGCGTGTACCGCGACGGGCAGATGAGTTACGCGAAGGGCTACGGACTCGCGAACCTGGAAGAAAGCGTACCGATAACCCCGAAATCGGTGTTCGACATTGGATCGACGTCGAAGCAATTTACAGCCGCCAGTATCCTGTTGCTTGAAAAGCAAGGCAAGCTTTCGGTCGGCGACAATTTGCGGAAATATCTTCCGGAACTCCCCGACTACGGCAACAAGATCACCATTCTGCATCTGCTAAACCACACCAGCGGGTTGCGTGACTACCTGACTTTGATGGAACTGGCGGGAATCAACACCGACAGCGTAACGACCGATGAGGACGCGCTGGCGCTGATCGTGCGGCAGCGCGCGCTGAATTTCGCTCCGGGCAGCGAATGGTTGTACAGCAATACCGGCTTTTTCCTGCTCTCGACCATCGTAAAGCGTGTGAGTGGGAAGACACTGCGCGAATTTGCGGCCGAACATATTTTTACTCCATTGGGAATGGCTCATACGCAATATCGCGATAACCACACTTTACTCATTGCGGACCGCGCGCTGGCTTACGACCCAAATGAAAAGAAAGACGGTTACACGCTGAACGTCTCCTACTTCGAGCAGACTGGGGACGGCGCGGTGCACACCTCCGTGGAAGACTTGTTGAAGTGGGATGAAAATTTCTACAGCGGACAGGTGGGTGGAAAAATATTCCTGGCTGAATTGCAGGAACAAGGCAAATTGAATAGCGGAAAGGTCCTGGATTACGCGAAGGGCCTGAGCATCGCGGAGTATCGAGGGCTGCACACGGTACGCCACGGAGGCTCGTGGGGCGGGTACCGCGCGGAGCTTTTGCGCTTTCCGGATCAGCATTTTTCGGTGGCATGCCTTTGCAATCTGGGGAGTGCCAATCCTTCGCGGCGGGCGAATGAAGTTGCAGATGTGTATCTCAGCAGTTTGATGAAGTCGAAAGATCCGAAGAAGGAACTACCAGAAGGCCGGAAGAAAGAGAACAGCGGGCCACCCCTGACGCTCGAGCAACTCCAAGCTTATGTGGGAGATTATTGGAGCGAGGAACTCGGCGTAACGTATCGGCTGGGAATCGGAGACGGCAACCTGAAGGTTGTCGCGGTGTTGGACCGCTCGGGATTGCCGCGGACGAATAGCTTTTCGCCGAATGATTTGAGGCCGGCCGGAGCTGATGAATTCTCGATAGGCGGCGGGGCCGCAACCTTTACATTCAAACGGGACGCCCAAGGCGTGCCATCGGAGTTTGCACTCGATGCTGGACGCACCACCGGCGTGATCTTTGCTCGATCGCGAACTTCCTTGCGTTAGCGCAGAACTACGGCCAAGGCGCGAGAGATGGTTGCGCGAAGTGAGCGATCCAGAGGCGCGTGATGCCGGCCCCAAGCAACATTCCAGCGATGATCAATGCAATGACGCCTATCGTAATCCAAAGATCGGACCTGACTCCGGCCGTCGACTCTCGGGTCTCGCGAACCATTGCATTGGAGCGGCCCGGGGGTGCAACGGCAGTGGCCAGCGGAACATCGGCAAACTCCGGCTGCACGATCAGGCAGTAGCCCCTGCGCGGGACGGTCTCAATGTAGAGCGGCTTGTCGGAGGAGTCGCCCAGGGCCTGGCGGAGCTTGTTCACCGTGGTGTTGACGTTCGCGTCGTAGTTGACTTGGGTCTCGGCCGGCCACAGGCGTATCCGCAGTTCCTCCCGAGTGACCACATCGCCCTGCTTTTCGACCAGGGCAATCAGGACTTGGTAGACCTTGCCCTGCAGCTTGAGGCGAGCGCCGTTCTTGGTGACTTCCTGGCGTTGCTGGTCAACCTGGAATGGTCCGAAACGAATATAGCGCGAAGGCAGTGACAACATCCGGCTGGCTGCGGCAGCCGCATCAGGTTCGATCATGGAACTCAGGTCGGTACCCATCCACCCCACTCCTTATGCAAATAGACGTACCAGTTAAGGATCCGTTTTTCAAAAGATACGAAATCTTTTTGAGAAGGTTCCCGGTAACCAAAGGTTCCGAGAGAATCTGAGAAACGCTGGAAACTATGTAAAACATGAGCAATTTACGCGCCTTGCGACGCACTCCTATGTGATTTAGCGGAACAATTTACAAATTTTAGACAAGTATGTGCGCCGCTTGACAGATACCGCCTCTGGCCCTCGCTTTCCTTCCACCCGCCGCGCGTCTAGGCGAACAAATCCCAAAAGCGGTGCCCCGGAGGACAAAACCAACGATGAAAGAAATGCAAAGCTTGGTTTGCCAACTTGCGCTGGTAGCGATGGTGTCTTGCGTAATGGCTCCGGGAGCGGCGGCCTTTGTTACGGATACGCCCTCGGCGGAAGCCAATGCCGCGTATGAGGCCAAGGATTGGGCCCGCGCCGCTGCGCGGTATGAGGAATTGTCGAAAGAAAAGGACGCACCGCCGCGCGTGTGGCTGCGTTTAGGCGCGTCGTTGAGATCGTTAGGGAAGTACGAGGAAGCCTTAGCGGCGTTCGACAAAGCGACCCAGATGGGCGCCGGCCAATTTGGAGAATACGGCAAAGGTGCAACCTACGCGGCGATGAAACAGCTCGACCAAGCCTTCGCATCCCTGGGAAAGGCCATGCAACAAGGTTATGCGGATCCGGATGCACTCGGCGGTGATCCGAACCTGGCGTCGCTCCATGGCGACGTAAGATTCGACAGTTTGGTTGAGCAAGCCAAGAAAAATGCTCGGCCGTGCGCGTACACGGCGGAAAACCGGCAGTTCGATTTTTGGCTGGGAGAGTGGGACGTGAGCAGGACGCAAGGCAGTATTCCGGCGGGCACCAGCAAAATCGAATTGATTCTCGAGGACTGCGTCGTGCTGGAAAACTGGAAGAGCCTGAACAATCCGTATTCCGGGAAAAGCTACAACGTCTACAACCAGGCTTTGAAGCGGTGGGAGCAGTATTGGGTGGACAACGTCGGTGGAAATATTTTCTTTCGCGGCAAGTTGCTGAAGGATGGCCTGATGGACTACTGGACCGACGACATTCCTCAAAGCACGGGGCCTAGCGTGAGGCGGCACTTGCAGTTCACCGCCATGGGGCCGGACAAGGTCCGGCAGCTTAGCCGAGGGTCGACGGACGGCGGCATAACCTGGAACGTGGAGTATGACTTCCTGTACGTTCGCAAGAGTGCGAGCGCGCACAAACCATAAATCTGAAGCGATTCGGCTCGTCTATTGCGAAGCTGCCGCTACGCTCGCGCTCGGAAGCACGGAGATCTCCACACTCGATGGGTAGCGCTTCGAACGATAGATGCGCTGCGTAGCCTTCTGGTAATCGGTGTCTTTTGCTTGAAAAATATTAGGAACGAATTTCTGGGGATTGCGATCGTAGAGCGGGAACCAGGTGCTTTGCACCTGCACCATGATGCGGTGGCCTTTTTTGAAAACGTGGTCGGCGGTGTGCAGGTCGATGGTGAAGGGCGTGACTTCGTTCGGCGCGATGGGTTCCGGCTTTTCGAACGAATTACGGAAACGTCCGCGAAAGATTTCGTCGGCGATCATCAGCTCGTAGCCGGAAAGCTTCCAATCCTGCGCAACGTTCTCGGGATAGACGTCGATTAACTTTACAATCCAATCGCTATCGCTCCCGGTGGTGGAGGCGAAAAGTTTTGCCGTAACCTGACCGGCGAGAGTGACCTCATCGTCGAGCGCGTCGGTTTGCCAAGTGAGGACATCCGGGCGTTGATCGACGAAGCGCTGATCCTGCACCAGCCACGTGTACCAACTACCGGGATGGTCTTCGGGATAGGTCATGTCCACCGGGCGATGGCGATAAGGGACCGGGTGAGCCGGGTCGCTGACGTAGGCGTCGAACGCTTCGGGTGTGGCGTTTTGCGGCGCGTCGAAGGAAAGCTTGCCATCCTCATGGAAATAGAGATGGCGCGGTTTCGCTTCGCGCGGCGGCCAGGAATCGAACCAGTTCCAGGTGTCGCTACCGGTCTGAAACAGCAGCGCCTCTTTGAGGGGAAGCTGGCCTTTGTCCTTTAACCAATAGGCAAACCATGGCGCTTCGATTTTCTGGCGAAAGTAGACGCTGGTTTCGCTCCCGAAGGGAATCTCGCCAAGGGACTCCCCCGGGCCGTGGCCCCAGCCACCGTGATTCCAAGGGCCCGCAACGAGATAATTCAGATTCTTCGTGTCGGATTTTTCCAGGCGCGCGTACGTGGATGTCGGTCCGTAAAAGTCTTCCTGATCCCACCAGCCGGCGACGTTGAGATTCGGAACGGTCGGCTCTTTCAGCCCGTAGGCTACCGCGTGGTGTTTCCAGAAATCGTCGTAGGTAGGGTGCGCGATGAAGTCGTTCCACGTGGGAATCGATCCGTGGAAATATTTCGCGTTGGCGTTGGAAAGCGTGCCCAGGCGGAGATACCAATCGTAGGTATCAAAGCGGTCGAACGGGAACTTGTAATTCTCGTTGGAGGTTTCCAGCAGAGGGGCGTACTCAAACGCATAACTCAGGCGAAAAGCCCCGTTGTGAAAGAAATCGTCGCCGAGGAAAGTGTCACCCATGCAGGCTTGCTCGGAGACGGCTTTAAGCGCGGGGTGGGGGTTGATCATGCCCATGGTGACGAGAAATCCGTTGTAGGAAATGCCGTCGAGGCCCACGCGGCCGTTGTTTCGCGCCACGTTTTTGACCAGCCAGTCGATGGTGTCATAGGTGTCGGTGCTCTCGTCCACGCCTTTCGCGTCGGCAGGGTCGTGCATCGGCCGCAACATGACAAACTTCCCCTCGGAGGCGTAGCGCCCGCGAATGTCCTGGAAGACGAAGATGTAACCGTCGGTCATCATCTCGTCGTAGCGCACCAACATCGGACTATAGCCGCCGTTCGCGCCGGAAATCCCGTAAGGTGTGCGCTCGAACAGAATTGGAAGCCGCTCGGTGGCATTCTTCGGCGAGTAGATTTCGGTGTGCAGCCTGACGCCGTCGCGCATCGGGATCATGACCTCGACCTTGTCGAAGGCGGCGGTGTAGTCGTGCGCGATTTGCTGCGCGGCGCCCGGGCGTGGTGCAAAAAGCAGAATTGTCGCAACGACAATGACGATGGTTCGCACGGAGTTCACTTTGCAGTTCCCGTTGAAAGCACGGAAATGGCGACGCTCGAAGGAAACTTTTGTGAGCGATAGATACGCTGGGTTGCTTGCTCGAAATCAGATTCCTTAGCCTCGAAAATATTCGGCACAAATTTCTGTGGATTGCGGTCGATCAGTGGAAACCAGGTGCTTTGCACCTGCACCATGATGCGGTGGCCCTTCTTGAAGACGTGATTGGCGGTGTGGAGATCGATCGTGAACGGTGTCACCAGTCCGGCGGGTATCGGTTCGGGCTTTTCGAACGAGTTGCGGAAGCGTCCGCGGAACACCTCGTCCGCGATCATGAGTTCGTAACCCGAGAGTTTCCAATCCTCCGCAACTTTTTCCGGGTAGACGTCGATTAGCTTTACGATCCAATCGCCATCGGTGCCCGTCGTTGAGGCGAAAAGTTTTGCCGTCACTTGCCCGGCTAGCGTGATGTTTTCGTTCAGAGCGTCGGTCTGCCAGGTCAGGACGTCCGGGCGTTGATCCACGAAACGCTGGTCCTCCACAAGCCACGTGAACCAACCGCCAGGATGATCTTCCGGATAGGTCTTGTCGATCGGACGGTGACGATAAGGAACAGGATGCGACGGATCGCTGACGTAGCTATCGAAGGCCTGGTCGCTCGTTGACCTGGGCGGGTCGAAGGAGAGCTTACCGTTTTCCTGAAAATAGAGGTCGCGAGTTTTGGCTTCGCGCGGCGGCCAGGAGTCAAACGAAGTCCAGGTGTCGCTGCCCGTTTGGAACAACAACGCCTCTTTCAGCGGCAGCGTTCCTTTGTCCTTCAGCCAATACGCGAACCACGGCGCTTCGATTTTCTGGCGGAAATAGAGGCTGGTGTCACTGCCGAATGGAACGGCACCCAGGGAATTGCCCGCGCCACGCGCCCACCCGCCGTGATTCCAGGGACCCGCTACCAGATAGTTCAGGTGATTGGGATCGTTCTTCTCCATGATTTCGTAAATTTTCATCGGGCCGTAAGCGTCTTCCTGATCCCACCAGCCGGCCACATTAAGGTTCGGCACTTTCGGCTCGCTCAGGATGTTCGGCATCGCTTGGGCTTTCCAGAAGGAGTCGTAATTCGGGTGGGCGATGAAATTGTCCCAGGTGGGCAGCGTGCCGTGAATGTAGTTCTTGTTGGCGTTCGAAAGAGGGCCGAGGCGCAGGTACCAGTCGTACGTGTCGAAGCGATCGAACGTAAAGGAGAAATTGGTCTTGCCCGTTTCCATCATTGTGGAGTATTCGAAACCGTAGCTGAGACGAAACGCGCCGTTGTGGTGAAGGTCGTCGCCGAGAAACATATCCGCGGGCGAGGCTTGTTCGGAAACGGCTTTTAGCGCGCGATGCGGCTCGAGCATTCCCATCACGGTAAGCCATCCGCCGTAGGAAATGCCGAGTAGTCCGACCCGGCCGTTATTCCGTGGCACATTTTTCACGAGCCAATCGATGGTGTCGTACGTGTCCGTGCCTTCGTCTATAGCTTTGGGATTTTTCGAGTCACGCACAGGCCGCTGCATGACGAACGTGCCCTCGGAACCGTAGCGGCCGCGAATATCTTGAAACACAAAGATATAGCCCTCGGGAATCATCTCTGCGTAGCGTGCTAGTTTGCGGCTGTAGCCTTTGTCGTCGTCTGCGAGCCCATAGGGAGTGCGCTCCAGAATGATCGGCAGCGGTCCCGTCGCGTTTTTGGGTGCGTAGATCTCCGTGTGAAGCTTCACGCCATCCCTGGTCCCGATCATCACGTCGGTCTTATCGAACAGCGGAGAATAGTCCACGGGCGCGGGTTGCTGGGCGGCGCAGAACAGCGGAGGACGTGCCAGCGTCAGGATGGCGAGCGAATATATCGTTAGGTGCGCGAAGAGCTTCAAACGCATGCGGTTTCCGCCTTTACTGTGCGATGCGACCTGTGTGGATTCCATCTTTGAGATCGAAGGTGGCGCCGACGGTGCCGACAACACAGTCATGCCTGCTGAGTCCGAGGCGTTGCCGCAGGCGGTACACGCTCTCGATTCCCGTGCAGTGCGCGCCAAGAATCTGCACGATCTGGAATTCCTTCAGCTTGTCGGCAGTCCAATTCAATTGCTCGTCTTGCGCGTTATACAGGTGAAACCCGCCGATCGCTGCGTCCACGGGCGCGGGGCGAATAACTTTTCTCGCGTATTCCAGCGTGTTGATCACGCCAGCATGACCGCAACCGGCGAGCAAAACCAGGCCGCGGGTGGTATTGAAAACAAGCGATTGGTCCTCAGGAAGGTTGTCTTCAACCCACGCGCCACCTTCCTTAACCTCAATACCGGCGGGATAGTTCTTCTCGGGATAGGTTCTCGGCACAGGTCCCGTCAGCCAGACACCTGGCAGCATTTCGTCCGGCTTGTCATGTTCGATGAACTTTCCGCCGGTCGCCTCGTATTCTTTCTTCATCGCGATCATCGGATTGAAATCGCGACCTCGGCGTTCGAGGAAGATGCCCTTCCCAACGTGAACGCGCGACAAGGCAGCGGGATTTTTCTTGACGAACTCACGGCGCAACGTCATCAGTCCGGTGGTGTGGTCGTCATGAAAATGACTCAAGATGACGTCCGGCACGTCGCTGAGATCAAGTTTCAGCTCTTTTGCGTTTTCCAGGACGGTATTCGGCCGTGCACCTGTATCGAAGAGAATTTTCTTGCCATCGGCCTCCACCAGCGCGGCGAAACCCCATTCGCCGATGCCCCCGTCGGCCAGCATGGTGGAGAGAATCGTAATTTTCAGAAACCTCACCTCGGCGCGCGAGTCGGGGGAAGACATTGCAGAGGAGGAAGACGGCTGGGACTGGGCAAGGGCGCTGTCGTTGGCCACCATAGCGAGCGCAAAAACAACCAGAAATAGGCGTAAGCGTCCGATCACAAATCTCCATTCACGAGCAGCGGGCGGTTCGATTTCGCGCAAAGTAGCATACAACCTTACTGGCCGCAATTCGCTGCGTCTGATAAACTGTACGTTGCTCGACCGCACCTGAGAATAAGGAGATTCGTCCGGGCTGCTGGTTGTTCCAGCAGCTATTTTTGTCTTTGCTCCGCTTACAAGCCGGAGCGGCCAATTCACGGCAACGCCACACATGAGCCAAAATATTCGCAACATCGCCATTATCGCCCACGTCGACCACGGCAAGACCACGCTCGTAGACGCCATGCTGCGTCAAAGCGGAATTTTTCGCGCCAACGAAGCACTCGTTGAACGCGTGATGGACTCCAACGACCTCGAGCGCGAGCGCGGCATCACCATTCTCGCCAAAAACACCGCCCTGTTTTTCCACGACACAAAGATCAATATCGTGGACACCCCCGGCCACAGCGACTTCGGCGGCGAAGTGGAGCGCGCCCTGCGCATGGTGGATGGCGTCGTGGTACTTGTGGATGCCAGCGAAGGCCCCCTGCCGCAGACGCGCTACGTGTTACAAAAGGCGCTGGCCGCCAAGCTCCCCCCGGTGATCGTGCTGAACAAGATCGACCGTGTTGACGCGCGGGCAGTGGAAGTCCTCGACGAAATCTACGATCTGTTTATCGATCTGGACGCTACCGAAGACCAACTCGATTTCCCGGTGGTGTATACGAATGCGCGCGATGGTGTCGCCTATCGCAAGCTGGGCGACGATTCGAAAGATCTGCTGCCGCTGTTCGAAGCCATCGTCAAATCCATTCCACCTCCGCCCGGCGATCCCGAAGGCATTCTGCAAATTCAGGTCATGAACCTCGATTACAGCGAATTCCTGGGCCGCATCGCCATCGGCCGCGTATTCAACGGCACCATTCGCCGCGGCACCGACGTGGGCATCAGCAAATTGGACGGCAAGCTCACATCCACGCGCATCACCAAGCTCTATACGTTCCGGGGCCTCGAACGCGACGAAGCCGAGACCGTGGTTGCCGGTGACCTCGTAGCCATCGCCGGAGTCGAAGGCATCCAGATCGGCGAGAGTATCGTCGACCTGAACAATCCCATGCCGCTCGAGCCGTTGCTGATCGACGAGCCCACGCTGGCCATGATTTTCACCGTGAACAGCAGCCCGCTTTCCGGCAAGGAAGGCAACTACCTTACCTCGCGCGATCTCCGCGATCGCCTGCAGAAAGAGTTGCTGACCAACGTTTCCATCCGCGTCGAAGACACCGATACGCCGGAATCGTTCCGCGTCTTAGGCCGCGGTGAACTGCAACTCGCGATCTTGATCGAAACAATGCGCCGCGAAGGCTTCGAGCTCATGGTCGGCAAGCCGGAAATCGTGGTGCGTACGGAGGGCGGGAAAAAACTCGAACCGCTCGAGCGTCTGGTGATCGACGTCCCCGAAAATTTCATTGGCATCATTCTGGAAACCACGGGCACGCGCCGCGGCGAAATGCTGAAGATGAGTAACCACAACTCTGGCCGCGTGCGCATGGACTTCAAAATCCCGTCGCGCGGATTGATCGGCCTGCGCAGCCAGTTGCTGACCGACACGCGCGGCACTGCCCTGATTCATTCCATTTTCGACGGCTGGACCGACTATGCCGGCGAGATGGCGTTGCGTCCCACGGGCGCACTGGTTGCCGATCGCTCCGGACCATCCACTGCTTTCGCGTTGTGGAACATCCAGGAACGCGGTGAACTCTTCATCGGCCCGGCGATCGAAGTCTACGAAGGCATGATTATCGGCGAGAATTCGCGCGAACAGGACATGGACGTCAACGTCACCAAAGAAAAGAAGCAGACCAATATGCGCTCGTCCAGCGCCGACGAAGCCATCCGCCTGATTCCGCACCGCGAGCTGAGCCTCGAGCAGGCCATCGAATTTATCGCTGACGACGAATTCGTGGAAATCACTCCGAAATCAATTCGCCTTCGCAAGAAGGTCTTGCAAGCCAACAAACGACCACGCCGCTGGCAGGAAATTCGCGCCAGCCACGAAACCGCGCGCTAACTCTGGTCTCTTTTAGTAGCAGCGACAGTCCTACTTCACCCCGAGTCGCGAAGGGCCTGCGCCCCAATGCGAGCTAGCAAACGCCGCTCGGCTTCGGCGCCGTTCCAGTTTCTTGCCCTGGAGCAGCCTGAGGACTCGGTACAACGTAAGGCGTGGTCCCGGCCAAATTCGCCGTACATTCTTGAATGATCTGCGGAATCGCCGCCACGGTCGACGGCAAATTTGGAATCGACTGATCCGGCGCCTTGAAATTGAACGCGCTGGTCAGGTCACCAACCGCTGCGCGGCGCCACGCGCTCAAATTCGGCACCTCAGCGCCAAACAACGTCTCCAGAAATCGCAATAGGGAAGTGTGATCGAACGGATCCGACGCAACAAATCCGCCGCGACTCAGCGGCGAGATCACCAGCATAGGCACGCGGAAACCCAGCCCAATTGGACCAGACACTGCCGGCATGCCCACTACAGTCGGGTCCGGGACAGCAGGCGCCGTCACGAATTCTCCCGGCGTGCCCGCGGGCGCGGTTGGCGGCGCGACGTGGTCGAAGAACCCTCCGTTTTCGTCGAACGTGACGAACAAAGCCGTCTTCGCCCACAGCGCGGGATTGGCTGTGAGCGCACTTACGATCAGCGAAAGTATATTTTCACCGAACAACGAAGGCGCCGGCGGATGATCCGAAGTCAGCACCGATCCAATGATCCAGGAGACCTGCGGCAGACTGCCCGATACAATGTCGGCCAGAAGATCCACCGGAAACTGCGGGCCGAAAGCGTTCTGGTGCAGCACCGATGCTGGGTCTTGAAAATTCTTGAAATAAGAGAGCACGTTGTCCGACAGGATTCCGCCGAGAATCGTTTCGTCCGGCGACGAATAGACCTTCCAGGAAATGCCGCGAGCCTGAAGCTGCTCAGGCATGGTCGTATAGGTCAACTTGCCGTAGAAGCTGCTGCGATTGGTCACGATGGTCTGCAAGACCGGCCCGCCATGGAGACCATCGGGGTCGAGTGATGCCGCCACGGAGTAGAGGCGGTTCGGGTCCGTGGGACCGATCACCGAGCAAAAATAGTTGTCACAGATCGTGAACGCATCCGCCAGCGCGTAATAGTAAGGAAGATCCGCGCGGTTGTAGTAGCCCATGCTCAAGACTGCGTCGTTGGGATTGATCGCGAGGCGCGAAGTCACAAAGCCATTCATCGCACCGTTGTTCCAGCTTTGGTGCTGCGGCACCCAGTCATGGGTGATGTCGTGCGTGCAAGCTGCGTTCGTCATCGTCGTATCCAGGTGGAATGGCAGCAGCGTGCCCATAGGCGCATTGGTGGTGTTCGATGGATCCGGCTGCTGGAAAGCCATGCTCGGATCCGAAAATCCACGCACACCGCGATAACTTCCGAAGTAGTGATCGAAAGATCGATTCTCCTGGATCAAAATCACCACGTGCTGGATGTCGTTTAGCTTGGAACAAGCGGCCGGGGTTGATGGCACCGAAGGAGCGGTAGAACCGCTGCCACCGCAGCCATGCAACGCCAGCGAGGCGAGCTCTGCAGATGACGCGGCGGCCATAAACTTGATCAATTCTCGGCGGGTTAGACCCTTCATAGTTATGCCCCTGTCTTAGATGCGTTGCCAGCGGGAAAGGGACAGTCGCGGTCGTACGCGGGAACCCGCTGTTTGGTGGGTAACCAGATTTCTATTGACCTACTATGGCGTGAGACGATAGAGTGCCTCACGATGTAGTAAACGCGCACTGGAAAGCACTGCATGAACAAGACTCCCGGAACCGACAGCGCCCCTCACACCAGCGATGTTTCACGTATTGCTGGCGCTCGCCGGCGATGACCTGCACGGCTACGCCATCCTCAAAGAGGTCGCCGTGCGCACCGGCGGAGAAGTTCAGCTGAGCACCGGCACACTGTACGGAATCATCAAGCGCCTGCTGAACGATGGCCTCATCGCCGAGCGCCGCGAGCGTCCGGCCGCGATTCACGATGACGAGCGCAGGCGTTATTACCGCCTGACACCCAAGGGCCGCGATGTCGCCGCCGCGGAAGCAGAACGCTTGGAGAAAGTTGTTGCACTAGCGCGTTCCCGACGGCTGTTGAAGAAAACCCAGTTGGCGTAAGCGGCGGAATGTTTTATGCGCCGCGCGAGCGAGCCGGCGCGAGAGGTAATGATGAGCGACAACACCCCAGGACCCAGCGCACGCCGCTTTCGAATGCTCCTGCGATTACTGCCGGCGGAATTTCGCGGCGACTATGGCCCGGAGATGGAGCAAATCTTCGCACAGCAGCGTGCGGACGCGGTGCGCCACGGCGACAAAATGGGCATCTGGAGGCTCTGGTGGGAGACCGCAAAAGGAATCTTCACCACGGCGCCGCGCGAACACCTCTCGATGTTGCGCCAGGATTCCGGCTTCGCGCTGCGCATGATGCGCAAGAATCTCGGCTTCACCTTTGCGGCGGTCATCGTTCTGGGCCTGGGCATTGGCGCGAACACCGCGATCTTCAGCGTCGTTAACGCTGTCCTGCTGAAGCCGCTTCCTTACGAACACGGCGAGCGTTTGCTGATGCTCAGCGAGCGTATCGCCCGCGGCGGGGGACTCGGACGCTCCTCCGTGCCCGAGCTCAACGACTACCGCAACCAGAATCGCAGCCTCGACGGCATCGTCGAATACCACAACATGCAATTCATCCTGCTCGGCCGCAGCGAGCCGGAACGCGTCGAAACTGGCGTCGTGTCCTGGAATTTCTTCGACCTCTTCGGCGTGAAGCCTCTGGCCGGCCGCATGTTCGAGCCCCATGATGAGAGACCCGGCGCCCCCGCAGTCCTTCTCCTCAGCTATGAATATTGGCAACGCAGTTTCGGCGGCGACCTGACCGTGGTCGGCAAAACGTTCCGCATGAATGACAAACCTCACCGGGTGATCGGTGTGCTGCCGCCGTTTCCGCAATATCCAAACGAAAACGACGTTTACATGCCGTCGGTCGCCTGTCCGTTCCGTTCCGATCCCGCACTCATCGCCAATCGCCAGGGACGCATGCTGCGTTTGTTTGGCCGGATGAAGCCCGGCGTAAAACCCGCGCAAGCCGAAGCCGACCTCTCGACGGTTGCAGCCACGATGCAACGCGAATTCCCGGATGACTATTCGAAGGACACCAACGCGCGGATGCAGGCGACGCCGCTGAAAACCGAGCTCACCCAAGACGCCAAGCCGACCATGCTGTTCCTGCTGGCTGCCGCGGGCTTCGTGCTGCTCATCGCTTGCGCCAACGTTGCCAATCTCAATTTAGCGCGAATGATGCGCCGAGAACGCGAAATGAGCTTGCGCACCGCCATGGGTGCGGGTCGCGTGCGGTTGTTCCGCCAGCTGCTGACGGAAAGCTTCCTCCTCGCTCTCGGCGGCGGACTACTCGGCTTGTTCCTCGCAACCAGCGGAATGCAATTGCTCGCAGCCTATGTCGCGCGGTTTACTCCGCGTGCTCAGGAAGTTCATGTGGATGCGCAGGTCCTGCTCTTCACTCTCGTGATCGCCGGCTTCGTCAGCGTTTTGACAGGCACCGTGCCGGCACTGGCGCGCCGCGCAAATCTGATCGCCACTCTGAAAGAAGGCGGCGTGCAAGCAACGCTCGGTGTCTCGAGGGGCAAGACGCGTGGCGCGTTGATCGTCGCCCAGGTTGCCGTCTCGTTCCTGCTCTTGATCGGCGCTGGCCTGGCCATACGCAGCCTGATCAATTTGCAACGAATAGACGCCGGCTTCCATCCAGAAAATGTTTTGACCATGCAAATCAGCCTGGACTTCTCTAGGTACATGTCCGACAAGGGTATGGACGCGTCAGACCAGCTCATGCTGGGGTTCGCCGATTCGCTATTGGAAAAAATCCATGCCATGCCGCAGGTCACCTCCGCTGCCATGTCCGGCGAGTTCCCTCTCGACAAGTCACCCGCCTTCAACAATCAGTACGAGATTGAAGGCCGCCAGGGCGGTTCCGACGGTAAGCCCACCGCCGAATTCAACGTCGTCAGTCCCGACTATTTCCAAACTATCGGCATTCCTATTTCGAGCGGCAGACCCTTCGACCGCCGCGACCGACCCGACAAGCCACGCGTCGCCATCATCAATCAATCCTTGGCCCGCCACATGTTCCGCGCTGAAAATCCCGTTGGACACCGCATCTCGTTCGATGACGGCAAGCGCTGGACCGAAATCGTCGGCGTCGCCGGCGACGTTCACGAACGCACGCTCGATCAAGCTCCCGCCGACCTGATTTATCTTGCCTACGCACAAATTCCCCAAATGTCCCCCGCCCTTATCGTCCGCACACAAGGCGACCCCATGAACATAGCGCGCGCGGCGGTCCAACACCTGTACGAGGTGGACCCGAATCAACCGGCGGGACGCATTCAATCCCTCGAGCAGGTGCGCGCCGATTCCATCGCCGCGCCGCGCGTGACCGCAAATCTGCTCGCTTTGTTCGCACTGCTGGCGCTGGCCATTGCCGCGGCGGGAATTGGCGGCGTCATGGCGCTTTCGGTGAGTCAGCGAAGGCACGAAATCGGTGTCCGCATGGCGATCGGCGCACGACCCGGGGAAATTATCTGGATGGTTCTGAAGCAAGGGATGACCCTGGCCATGGTGGGCGTCGCCGTTGGCGTGCTCGGCGCCTTTGCGCTTACGCAATCTCTTAAGAGTTTGCTCTTTGGCGTGACCCCGACCGATCCCACAACCTTTGGCGTAGTCGCCGCGGTACTGGCCGCCGCGGCACTCGCCGCCTGCTACATTCCGGCGCGCCGAGCCGCGAAGGTTGATCCATTGCAGGCGCTACGCGCCGAATGATGATTCATTTTGGAAAAATTGCTTGCCTACCGTCCTGATGGAAGGCGCGTTTCCCCTGCTCGCCCGCTGGCTACTGGAGCGTGATCTTCGTGACCAGCACGCTCCAGTAAATTATTCAGTTGGGCGACAACGTTGACTACGTAAGGTTCGAAGCACCTGCCGACGATTCCCGTGCTGCTGGCAGCCGCGCTCACGATCGAAGGACTCGGCTCGCTGTGCCTGATCACGGGATTCGCCGCGAGGGCCGCCGTTGCCTTGGTGTTCTTCTATCTGCTTCCCGTCACGTTCCTGCTGCACGCTTTTATGTCCTCGCATTTTCAGAAAAATCTCGGGATTAGGGGCGGCCTGTTGATGATCGCCCTGTGCGGCCCGGGCAGATTTGCGCTGAGGTCGCGACTGACTCCTTCCACCGCAATTGAGCTGCAATCCTCAGTGTGCCGACTGTTTCAGCAACTCCGCCAGATGATCCTTCCAAACCACGGCCTCGGTATGCGTGCCGTGTCCCCGCGTCTTTTCGCTGATGGGGATCAGGATGAATCGCCCGTTTTTCAACCGATTCGCTTCCCGCTCCGCAATGCCGAGTTCCGGCGGATTGATAAAGTCATCCGCCGAATTCATCCACAAAACCGGGGCCTTGATCTTTTCCAGGTTAGGCGACGGATCGTAGTTCCTCGACGCGTTTACCTGGTATAACAAATCGTTGGCGTCCAGTGCGGGCATTCGATCGTGGAAGTACTTGTCCAGGTACTTGTCCGCATCATCGCGCGTCGGAAGATTTTTCTGCATCAGTAAAGGCGCGCTCCCGGCAAGCAGCAATAGATCGAGCGCCGTTCGCAAGCCTTGCGTGGGCTCGGTCGCATAGTCGCCGCCCTTCCACTCCGGATCGTCGCGAATTCCATCCATCAACATCTTGCGCCAAACTCGATTGCGCCCCGCAATCTGCACCGGCAGGCAAGCCATCGGCATCAGAGCGTCCATGAAGTCAGGATAGGTCTCGCCCCAAACGAACGAATGCATGCATCCCATTGATGTCCCGAAAATCAGCCGCAAATGGTTTACGCCTAAGCCTTCGTTGAGCAGCTTGTAGTGCAGCGCCACCATGTCGTCGTAATCGTACTGGGGAAAATGCGCGTGTAATCCGTCGCTGGGCTTCGACGATTTCCCGTGCCCTACGCCGTCCACCAAAATGAGGTAGTAACGCGTAGCGTCCAGTAATTGCCCCGCCCCAAACAATTCCCCGGCGAAGTACGGTGCCAGAAATTGGTGTCCGGTACCGCCCGTGCCATGCAAGAGTAAAACTGCATTCGTGGTGCGCCCCTGTGCATCCCTCTCGGGTTTACCCAAGGTCGTGTAGTGCAATCGCAAGTCGGCCAACACCTCCCCCGAGCGAAACGCAAAATTGTGAACAACGAAGTCCCCTTCCGCAGTCCCCGGCGACATCCCTCCCTGGGCCCACAAAGCCCGCCCGCCAAGCAAGCTGACCAGCAACGCCACGACCACGCCCGCAATCCCGCTCTTCCCCCTCAAGCCTCACCCCCAACTCCGCGCAGAATCTATCACACCCACCCTGAGGGCGCCGGTCATACCCCACAACTAAGGACCGCCTCCGCAACGTAGGACGCTCTGGACTCCAAGCGCGTCGCAGCCGTCGCTGCGAGGTAGGAAAATGTGCGCGCAAAAGAGAATCTAGGGTAGCGCTTCGGCGCGTCCCCGCGAGTCCGCCCATAAGCCGGCCCCCGTCCCGCGCAAAAATACACCCACGCCACACTGCGTTCACGGGCCTCAAGCAAGGCAGTCCATAAAGTTTAGGAATATGGTTTGGCGGAGCGCGAAATAGCCCCAAAAAAATCCCAGGGGGAGGGATAACAGGAAGCTAACTTGCCTGAACCCAACCCGATCCTGTTAAGGAATTCGATTTCGACCGTCCGCCGTCGGCAACACGAGCCCGACCTCATGAGCAAGCGTCGGCGCAATATCCCGCATATCGATGAGGCCCAGCGCCTTACCAGCAGGAACACCCGGGCCCACCACAAAGAACGCCGCTCGCAGATCCGGTACATCGGGCAGCTCGCCGTGCGTGCCGCCCAGCTTGGTTTTCGAGAGCACCGGGCCATCGAGCGAGGATCCAGTTCTCCAGCCGGGCTTCAAACTTACAAAAAACGACGCCGTCGGATAGCCTCCGCGCTTTTGCAGTTCGCTTCCATCGAGTACGCGGTCAATTCCATTCGCCGGATCCTCCGCCAGCTTCGCCAGCAGAGCGTGCACCTGCTCTCGCGTTCCGGCGTCGCCAGGATCCTTCAGCACGATTGCGGCGGATCCACCCGTGACCCACGGCATGGCCTTCCAATCCGCGATCTTCCCCTTATCATCGACGCGGAACAATCCCGCGTCTCGGAATGCGGGGAACAAATCCAGCTGCGCCTCGGTTCGCGCAAACCCGTGATCGGAAACCACCGAAACGCAAGCGCGCCCCGGCGCCAACCGCTCCGCCGCCTCACGCACGTTCCCGATCACCGCGTCGAGGCCCTCGAGCACCGCGACGGCCTCCGGACTGAACGGCGCAGTTTCGTGTTCGATGTGATCCAGGGCGATCAAATGGAGCGTCAGTAGACTGGGATGTTTCTTCTGCAGGATCCACACAGCAAAGCGGCCTCGGTTCTCGTCGGCCGCCACCGTGGTATCGGTACCACCGCTGTAAGGGCCGATATCGCCTTGCGCCTCCGCAAGCAGGCCCGGCGTCGCCACCGCACGAAGCAATTTTGCATCATCCTCGGTATTGGCCCGCCAGAACTTCCGGAATATCCCAGGTGATATGCGCCCCAACGGTCACCGGCCATTGCACACTCGCCGTTGTGCGTCCCGCCTTCGCCGCGGCGTCCCACAAGGTGGGCACCCGAATATCCTCAGCGTACCAATACCAGCCTTGATAGTTCTTCTGCAGCGGGTCGAAGGTGGTGTTCGCCAAAATCCCGTGTTTTGCCGGCCACACTCCGGTCACCAGCGTCGTGTGACTCGGATACGTCACCGTCGGCACCACTCCCTCGACGCCCTCGGCATACGTGCCTTCCTTCAGGAAGCGCCGCATATTCGGGACCTTGGCGCCGTGCTCATCCGCAGCCGTAATGTAGTCCGGGCGCAGGCCGTCGATCGAGATCAGCAGCAGCAGCAACGGCGGCCCCTGCTGATTCTGAGGCGCGACTCCCGCCGCGCACCATGAAACTGCGGCGAGCAGCCCGGCGGCAAACAGAACGCGATAACAACGTCTGCCAAACACTTTGCTTGAGCTCATGCCGCGAAAGGATACATCAACCCGGCTCGATAATTTTACCGCTGCAAGACGCGCACTTTAACATCGTAAGAACAACCACCAGACCGCGGTTATCGACCATGACTTCGGCGACGTACACTCCAACCCAGCGCGTCCGGCGTCTCGCCGGGGACCGTGTCAAATGTACCGCGCTTTGGTTCAAATGATGTAGAGTCTAGGGCCGGAATCTGGCAGGCTGGAGTTGCAGCAGCCTCCTCAAGGCCTTCGCGTATGATGGTGGTGAGGTCTTGATTTGCGCCGAGAAAACAGGGGACCCCTTTGAGCACTGACCGCGTAGCTACGCTCGCGCCGTCGCACCACTCCAGTTCTTCGCACCCGACCATCATCGCCACCGCCACGGCAGTACCCGAGTTCACCATTACCCGCGAAGATGTGAAGTACTACATGGGGCGCGTCTTCGACATTCCGGAGCGCAAGCTGGAAGCCATGATGAGCATTGTGGACAATGCGCAAGTCCACAAGCGCCACTCCATTTTCCCCATCGAATACACCGTCGAGCCCCGTGCCCTGGAAAAGACCAATCAGGAGTACATGGAGCACGCCATCAAGTTGGGCCGCGAGGCGGCCGAAAAATGCCTCGAGCGCGCCGGCCTCCAGGCGGACGAAGTTGACCTCATCGTCACCGTCTCCTGCACCGGTTTCATGATTCCTTCGCTCGACGCCCACCTCATCAATTTGATGGGCTTCCGTTCGGATGTGAGGCGTATGCCCTTCACCGAACTGGGCTGCGCTGCAGGCGCGATGGCGCTCGGCCGCGCCGCTGATTTTCTAAAAGCGTATCCCGGCGGAAACGTCCTGATCATTGCCGTCGAGCTCCCCTCGCTTACCTTCCAGCGTAAGGACATTTCCCAGGCGAATCTGATTTCTTCGATTCTGTTCGGCGACGGTGCCGCGGCCGTGCTCGTCAGCGACAACGGCGGCCACGGGCCGCGCATCCTCGTTTCGGAGACCTACACCTTCCCCGATTCGCTCGGCGCCATGGGTTTCGATCTGCGCGATTCCGGATTCCACATCCTGCTCGATAAAGGCGTTCCGGAAATGATCGGCGCAAAAATTAAGGGCCTCATGGACGGCTTCCTCGAACGCCACGGTCGCAAACAGGAAGACATCAAAGGGTGGATTCTGCATCCCGGCGGCGCGCGCCTTCTTGGCAATGTCGAAATTGCCTTGGGTTTGACCAAGTGCCAGACGCAACCTTCGTGGGATATCCTCGGCAACGTCGGCAACCTCTCCAGCGCCACGATCCTGTTCATTCTCCAGGAATGGCTCGAGAAGCGTCCGCTTCAGCCCGGGGATTACGCTTTGGCCGCCGCGTTTGGTCCGGGCTTCAGTGCCGAATTTTTGTTGCTGCAATGGACCTGAGCGTCATCGCATTTCTCATCCTGCTCCTCCTGGTAGGGGCGCTGCGCATCGTCGAGTTGCGCATTTCACGGCGCCATCAACAGGAACTGGTTGCGCGTGGCGCCGCAAAAGTCGACGAACCCCGGTTTCGCTGGATGGTGCTGCTGCACACTGCCGTGCTTGTTGGCGCCGCCTTGGAGGTCGTCTTCTTGAAGCGCCCTTTCCTTCCCGCGCTAGCCGCCGTGATGTTCGCTATTTTCCTGGCCGCCAATGCGGTGCGCTGGTGGGTGATCCGCACTTTGGGCGATCATTGGAACGTGCAAATCATGGATTCCACACGTCTTGGCGTGATTACGACTGGTCCTTTCCGCTTCGTCCGGCATCCTAACTATGCCGCCGTATTTGCGGAGATGCTCGCGCTGCCATTGATTCATACCGCGTGGATCACGGCTCTCGCCGGCACTGTGGCCCACGCCGCGGTCTTGGCCCAGCGGCTTTCTACCGAAGAGCGGGTGCTGTTCGCAAACCCGGACTATCGCGCAGCGATGGCAGGCAAACCCAGATTCCTGCCCGGCTTGTTTTGAATAAAGACAAGGTGTAGCGACGCGAGGCGACGAGTATCCGTGTTTTGGAAGCAAGCATCATTTTCCCGGTGACCAGGTTTCCTTTTTGCGGCCTGGTGTCCTGCTGAGCGAAGCGAAGGATCTCAACCGAATGAAACATCCCGGCTGCCGACCAACCATTCGCATCCTGCTCCTGGTGTTGCTTACCCCCATCGCGTGTTTCGCCAGCGCCGCCAGTGATATCCCGCCCGGTCCAGCGTTCACCACCGAGCCAGAACTTACCAGAGGTTTTCATGAGCTATACGCGCAGAACTTCGTTGAGGCGCGCACCATTTTCACTAATTGGGAATCGAGTCACCAGGAAGACCCCTTCGGCCAGGTAGCCGTCGCCGCCAGCTATTTGTTTGAAGAGCTCTACCGCCAAAATGTGCTGAGCAGTGATTTCTTTCTGGACCAAAAACGCTTCCTGAATGGGATCGACGGCAAACCGGATCCCGCGAGAATGGCGAGCTTTCGCGCCGCACTCGAACAAACTCGCGCACTTTCCAGAGAGCTGATGAAGAAAAATCCAAAGGACCCGGAAGCGCTTTTCGGTCTGACGCTAGCTTCGGGAATGGAGTCGGACGCCGACGCCATCCTCGAGAAAAAGCAAATCGACGGTTTGAAGCGCATGAAGGAAGCCAACGAATATGCCAAACAATTGCTGGCGCAACAACCGGATACGACGGACGCCTACGTGGCTCTGGGCGCGGCGAACTACATCATCGGCTCGCTCAATGCCGGCTATCGCATGGGTCTCTGGTTCATCGGCATTCATGGCGACAAGAAACTTGGGATGGAGCAACTCGCTAAGACCGCCGAAAGCGGACGCTACCTGCGGCCCTTCGCGAAGATTTTGCTCGCTTTATCCGCCCGGCGGGAAAAACAAAACGCCTTGGCGCAAAAACTTCTTCTCGAGCTCAGTGAGGAATTCCCTTCCAGCCCCCTGTTCGCCGCCGAATATGCGAAAGCGATGGGCCGCCCCATCCCCGCGGAGTTGAAAAAAGCCGAGCCTTAAACAAGATTGATTGGACTAGAATCTTCGCGCCTGCTCGCTCCAGTAGGAGAGCGGCGCTGTGTTCGCGAGGCGGTGACGTGTGTTTCAACCTGGCATGTTCAAGGGCCGCGGAATTTTCATCAGCGGTGGTGGTTCCGGCCTGGGCCGCTCGATGGCTCTGCACTTCGCGACGCTCGGCGCGAAGATCTTCATCATCGGCCGCCGCGAAGAACCTCTGCGCAGCGTTTGCGATGAAATCGCGAAAGGCGGGGGCGTAGCGGCTTACAGCACCTGCGACGTCCGCGACTACGCCGCCGTCGAAGCCGCCGCGCAGAAGGCCTACGACCAACTCGGCCGGATCGACTCCGTGGTGAACAATGCCGCCGGTAATTTCATGGCGCGCACCGAGACCCTCAGCCCCAATGCCTTCAACGCCGTCGTCAGCATCGTGCTGAATGGCTCATTCCATTGCACCCAAGCCTTCGGAAAAAGATGGATCGCGGAAAAGCAAGGCGGCAACGTACTGAGCATCGTCACCACGTATGCCTCGGCAAATTGCGGATCGGGATTCGTCGTGCCCTCTGCCTGCGCAAAAGCCGGCGTGCTCGCCATGATTACTTCTCTCGCCGTTGAGTGGGCCAAATATCGTATTCGCTTGAACGCCATCGCCCCTGGCCCATTTCCCACCGAAGGCGCTTGGTCGCGTCTCATGCCATCAAAACAGTTTGAAGAGCACGCCAAGGAATCTCACCCCATGAAGCGCTTCGGCCGCCACCAAGAGCTGACCAACCTTGCGGCTTTCCTCCTCAGCGACATGGCCGAATATATCAATGGTGAATGCGTGGTGATCGATGGCGCTCTATGGCTGCGCGGCGCCGGCGAATTCAACGACCTGTTGATGTTGCCTGATTCCGCGTGGGATGCGATGGAAGCTGCACGCACAAAAAAATCCTGAGGAAAGAGTCTTTGGTATTCATTCGGGCAAGGAGCGCTTTCGCAATTCAACCCGTAATTTCACAATCCCAACACTCTGACCGTTCGCTTCCGCGCGCACGGTGACCTCGCGCGCATCTTCTTTCGGCTTCTTGGGATCCGCTAGCGCCGGCAGGTTGATCTCGATCCGCGCCGGGGCCGTCTGCTTCGACGCAACCACGAATTTCCCGACACCGTTTGCGACCGTCCATCCGGCGGGCAAGTCCGCAGACAAGGTAGTCTCGCGATTTGCGCCCGTCGGGTTGTGCACCCACAAAGGAATCACCAGCGCGCTCTCCGCTTGCAAAGCAATCTCTGGCGGCTCCGGATGCGGCAAGTTCTCAAGTCCGTGCGCCGCCCGAAACTCCGCATAAAAACTCCAGGGTCCCGCTAACTCCAGCGAGAGTTCGGCATTGACCGGCGCCGGAGAAGACGCGCCCCGGCGAAAGGGAATGGCCCCGGCGCTAATATTCTCGAACACCGGCCCGGTCACAGTGCCGCCCACCAGCGATTTCCCCAACACAAATCGTTGGACGTCGGTCCAGCCATCCGCCGCCATCATCTTTTCGATCGCAGCGTCATCCATCTTGTTGAGCTGGTCGACAAAACTCTTCGCCTGGGTCTCGTGCAAGCGGAACGAATCCAGCGAGGCCCGCCAATACGCCTTCTTCGATGATTTCGATATCTCTTTGACGGAATATTCAGGGCCCTTGCCCTTAAAAATATCCTCACGGTCCGCGTCCGGAAAATAATAGATTTTCTTCGGCTGCCAGGGTCTCACGCCTTCCAAATAAGGCTCCAGCCGGCGCAGCGGCGCCGCCACCTGACTCGGAAAAACCGTCGGGTCCCCGGCCAGATCGAACGCTTCGGTAGCCAGCACGCCGGAAGCCTGATGATCGCCGTGGTCCTCGCCAATAAATGTCCCCGGCAGGAATGTCAGCACCACTTCCGGCCGCGTCAATCGCACCAAGCGGACCAGTTGCTCGAGCGCCGCTCCATGCTCCCAATTCGCCAACGACTGCAAGACATCCTGGCTGGCAGTATCCCTGCCGCCCAAGAACCAGACATTCGTAATTCCCATCGTCGCTAACGCCCGCCGCGCTTCAATCTCGCGGATCGCTCCCAAAGCCGACGCCTGCTCGGTGCCGACTTCATTTCCGCCACTGCTCCCGCGCGTTCCGTAGACCACCGCGACGTGCTTCCCCTCATCCAACGCCCGCGCAAGATAAGCCGTAGCCGCGCCCTCATCATCCGGGTGCGCCACCACCAATAAAATATCCGCCTTGTACCGCTCGTCCGCTGCAGGAAGAGGCTTCGCCTCTTGCGCGCCGGTGCGCGCCGCGAACGTCAAAAACAAAACACACACCAGCAATGATTTCATACGCGCCCTCAACAGGAAACCGGTCCGCTTCGCCAAGCAGAAGAGTTTACGCTACCCCGTCAGTCCAGTGAAATTTCTCGCTGCACAAAAACTAAAATAGCCCGTCTATACTGGCAAATGTGACTCGGCCCCTCATCCTCGGGATCTTGTTCCTGTTTCTGCCTTTTCGTTTGCCCGCCCAGCAGCCTGCAACTCCGCTTCAGCCACCGCCGCAAACCGGCATGGTCATCCCTCGCGAAACCTGCACGTCCCACCCCGATCAGACCTATGCCCTCTATCTCCCGTCGGGCTACACACCCGACAAGAAGTGGCCGATCGTTTACGCCTTCGATCCGGCAGCGCGCGGCAACATGCCCGTCGAGCTGATGAAGGACGCTGCGGAGCGGTATGGCTACATCGTCGCCGGCTCGAACAACTCCCGCAACGGTCCCTGGAAGGTGGAAATTGACGCGGCTCAGGCGGTCTCCGATGACACCCGAACACACCTATCGATTGACGAACGCCGCGTCTACTTCGCTGGCTTTTCCGGAGGCGCACGCGTAGCTTCGCAAATCGCCCGGCTGTGCAAGTGTGCCGCTGGCGCTTTGCTGAACGGTGCTGGATTTGCCATCAACACGTCGCCGTCGCGCGATGTCGTGTTTACCGTATTCACCGCGGTGGGGAATCTGGATTTCAACTACCCCGAGGTCACGCGCCTCAACGAAACGCTGGAGAACGCCGGTTTCCCGCACTTTCTTCGGACCTTCGACGGACCGCACCAATGGGCGCCCGCCCCAGTAATGGACGAAGCCTTCGCATGGTTCCGGCTCATCGGCATGAAACAACACCGGGAACCACGCGAGGACAACTTCATCGCCCAGCAACAGTCAGCGGCGCTCGCCCGCGCCCATGCGCTGGAACAATCCGGGGAACTCTATTCCGCGTGGCGGGAATACCGCCAGTTTGCTTCTACGTTCGATGAACTCACTGATGTCACGCAGTTCCGGCAGGCCGCCGCTTCCCTGGCAAACCAAAAAGCGGTACGTGAAGGCGGGAAGCGCGAAAAGCAGGAGTTCGCCGAACAGGACAGCCTCACCAATGACATCTCCGCAGGGCTAGCCGCCCTGCGCCAGCTTTCCACTAACCTCGCCGATAGCCTCAACGACACTCGGCAAAAGATCATCAAGCTCCGCGATGGCGCCGCTCATGAGAAACATCCGGAGAAGGCCCGCGTGCTTCGCCGTGCCATCGCCGGCGTTCTCGTCGAAGCCATAGAAGCAGGCAACGACCGTCTCGACGCCAAAGATGTGACGCTCGCGAAGGATTATTTTCAGCTGGCGACCGAAGCCGACCCGGACTCACTGTGGGCGCTCAACAGCCTGGCTACGGCTCGTGCGCTGGGCAATGATCGCAAAGGGGCTTTCGAAACCCTGCGCCAAGCCCGGAGTAAAACGAAAGATCCCGCGGCATTTTCAGCATGGCTCCAGCAAGAACCCGCTTTCGCCAAATTCCGCGACGATCCGCAATTTCGCTCCCTCCTCGTGCCCTGATTCCTATTTTCTAACAAGGGCCGGCAACGCAATCTTTTCGCCGTGGCATCCGTATACCCAGTGAGATACGCGTTAGGGAGGTCATGATGGTAAGAGACTTCGCAAGGATGCGCTGCGCCTTTTTCCTGGTAAGCGCCCTGGTACTGGGTAGCGCCTGCTCGGACTGCGCGGTACTGGCGCAGACCGATACTGATTCGCTGGCCGCATCGCTCGAGTCCGCGCGCCGAAAATGGGATCCCGTGCAGCTGGAGTCGCTCAAAACACAGCTTCAGCAGCGCCTCAGCCAGAATCCGAACGATGCAGCGGGCCAGTATGAGCTTTCCAGGGTCGAGAGCTATCTCGCTGACGTGGCCGAGACGCGCAAGGACAAGAAAGCCGCCGTGTCCGCCGTCGATACGGCAATTGAATCCGTGCAGCATTCCCTTCAGTTGAACGAGAAGTCCGCCGACGCTCACAGCCTACTCGCGGATCTGTATGGCCGGAAAATCTCGCTGGGCGTCGGCATGTTCGCCGGGCCGCGTTTCGGACCCAAGGTGGGTGAAGAGAACAAACGCGCCATGGCCCTGGACGACAAGAATCCCCGCGTCTGGGCCAGCACGGGCCGCCAGTATCTGATGGCACCTAAAGCCTTTGGCGGTGACGCGACGAAAGCGATCGACAGTTTCAAGAAGTCTTTGGCCCTGGACCCCAACCAGGACGAAACCTGGGTTTGGCTTGCCAGAGCCTACGAAAAGCAATCCGACAAAGCCAGTGCCCGGGACGCCATCCAGCACGCCCTGCAACTCAATCCTCAAAGTATGTGGGCGCAGGAAACTTCGAAATCGCTGGAAAAATAGTCACTTGCGGCGGCTACAACCCGCATGCGTCACTTCGGACGCGCACTGCAGCAATTTACCGGGCGTCGCCTCGATTTCGTCCGGCCCGCGCTTGAGGTGCCGCGTCGCCTTGACCGTGTACGGGAGCGCCGATAAGCTGGACCTTGCTTGTTCCGGGTGAAACCACAGCATGGATGCAATTCAAGTCACATTGCCTGACGGCAAAGTTCAGGAAGTGCCGCAGGGCACGACTCCGGCAGACATTGCCAGAAAAATTTCGCCGCGGCTTGCCGACGCCGCGCTGGTTGCGCGCGTGGCCGAACCGAATGATGGTGCTGGCGAGCTGATCGATCTGCGGCGCCCTCTGGATCACAACGTAAAGTTGCAAATCCTGACCGAAAAAGACCCTGATGCGCTTTTCGTTTTTCGACACTCGGCCGCGCATTTGCTGGCGGCGGCAGTGATGGAACTTTACCCGAACGTGAAGCTGGGCATTGGACCTCCGATCGACACCGGTTTTTTCTACGAATTCCTGCGGGAGGAACCGTTCACTCCTGAAGATCTCGCGAAAATCGAAAAGAAAATGCACGAGCTGGCGGCGCAAGACCTTCCGAACGAACGCAAGCTGCTGCCCAAGCCGGAAGCCATCGAGCTTTATAGGAAGACGGATCAGATCTTCAAGTGCGAGCTGGTTGAAGAAAAAGCGGAAGACCCGATGGTCTCGTTCTACACCACTGGCAAATTCATGGACTTCTGCCGTGGGCCGCATATTCCCTCGACCAAGCGTATTCAAGCCTTCAAATTGATGAGCGTGGCTGGCGCGTATTGGAAGGGCCACGAAGGCAATCCGCAGCTGCAACGCATCTACGCCGCGTGTTTTTTCACTCAAAAGGAACTCGACGAATATTTGCACCGGCTAGAAGAAGCGAAACGCCGCGATCACCGCAAGCTGGGGGCGGAACTCGATCTCTTCAGCATCGAAGATGAAGCCGGACCCGGATTGATTTTCTGGCATGCCAGGGGTGGATTGATCCGCACCATCGTGGAAGACTGGCTTCGCGCTGAACTCTTAAAGCGCGGCTACGACCTTGTTTACACGCCGCACATTATGCGGCGCGAACTGTGGAATACCAGCGGCCACACGGGCTTCTACAAAGACAACATGTTCGGCCCAATGGAAGTCGAAAAAGCGGCGTACCAGCTCAAACCCATGAATTGTCCGGGCCACATCCTCATTTACAAGTCGAAGCTGCGCAGCTATCGCGATCTCCCGGTGCGTTACGCGGAGTTGGGAACCGTGTACCGCTACGAGCGTAGCGGCGTTCTTCATGGACTGATGCGCGTGCGGGGTTTCACGCAGGACGATGCCCACATTTTCTGCATGCCGTCGCAAATCGAGGGTGAAGTCGAGGCCTGCGTCGATTTTGCGTTTGCGGTGATGAAGAATTTCGGCTTCGACAAATACGAGGTTGAGCTTTCCGACTGGGACGCCGCACATCCCGAAAATTACGCCGGCAATCCCGCGGACTGGCACCGCGCCACCGCGGCCCTCGCTGACACCATGAAGCGCATGAAGATTCCGTTCAAGCACATAGCGGGCGAAGCCGCGTTCTACGGGCCGAAAATCGACGTCAAGTTGATTGATGCCATCGGCAGGTCCTGGCAGCTCACCACGGTGCAGTTCGACTTCAATCTTCCGGGGCGCTTCGGCTTGCAATACGTGGGCGAAGACGGAACGCGCCACCAACCTCTGATGGTGCATCGCGCGCTGCTGGGGTCCGTCGAGCGTTTCTTCGGGATTCTGGTCGAGCACTATGCCGGCGCATTCCCGCTGTGGCTTGCGCCAGTGCAAGTCGAGATCTGCCCGGTCAGCGAAAAGGTCATCGACTACGCCAAACACGTGACGGAAACGCTGAAACGCCACAATGCGCGCGTGCATCTCGACGAGCGCAATGAAAAGCTGCCGGCGAAAATTCGCGACGCACAGATGCAGAAAGTGCCGTACATGCTGGTGGTCGGCGCAAAAGAAGCGGAAGCTGGCACCGTCTCGGTGCGTCATCGCGGCAAAGGCGACCTCGGTCCCAAACCGCTCGCCGAATTCCTCGCCTCGCTCCAGCAGGAAATCGAGTCGCGCGCCACGAGTTGAGTGTGCACGTTGAAATCGCAAGCCATCACACGTCGCTTCTTTCTCGCGGGGGCGGGAATGGCTGGAGCCGCACTCGCAGCCCCGCGCGTCGCCTGGGCTGCAAATAAGGCACCTACTTTGCTCGACCACATCCTGCTCGGCTGCAATGATCTCGATCGCGGCATCGCGTTCGTCCAAGAAGCGACCGGAGTCCGCGCCGTCTTTGGCGGGGTTCATCCCGGAGCCGGTACGCGCAACGCGCTTCTCTCGCTTGGCGAGAATCACTACCTGGAAATTATTGCGCCCGATCCGCAGCAGCCTGCCAGCGCCGACGCGCGGGACCTGAAAAAGTTGGAGGAACCTGTCCTGGTCGGCTGGGCTGCGCACCCCGGCGACATCGAAGCCTTCGCCGCGCGGCTTAGGCAAGCCGGCGTCGCAGCGACCGGCCCTAATCCGGGCTCAAGAAAGCGCCCCGACGGCCGCGTGCTGAAATGGAAAACTCTTGTCCTCGGAGACGACGCCGGCGGCTTGTTGCCGTTTTTCATCGAATGGAGCACCGACTCACTTCATCCGTCTGTGGATTCGCCACAGGGTTGCAGCCTCCTCAGTTTCGAAGCCCTCACCCCCAAGCCGGATGCGTTGTGGAGGAGAGCGGCGGAACTTCGCCTCGACCTTCCCGTCACCGAAGCCCGGGGCACGTCTTTGCATGCCGTCGTCGCCGGTCCGAAAGGCCAGCTCGATGTTACTTTCTGATCGCCCCGATGCTGCAGACACGCGGTTGGATCGCGCAGCAAACCCTTGCCGTGGCATTGTGCGTACGTGCTATACTTCAAAGCCCGTCCCTCGATGATTTTAGACTGTGTGGATGGGAGCGCTGACTTCGATTTCTGGGGAGCGCGTGCAGTTGATTCAGGCCCGTGCCCGGCGAGGCGGGTAACCTGGCGCCTTAAATTGGTTAGGGGGAAATATCGCAGAACGCAACTTCCGGCAGAGCGACCGCACTCGAGTGAACGAGCGAATCCGGGCGCGTGAAGTCCGGGTCATCGATGAAGAAGGCGGTCAGCTTGGCGTCATGCAGCCGTACGAAGCCATAAAAATGGCGCGCGAACGCGGACTGGATTTGGTGGAAATATCGCCGACGGCCGATCCGCCCGTTTGCAAAATCACCGACTACGGGAAATTCCTTTACCAACAGAACAAAAAGGCGCACGAGCAGCGCAAGAGCAGCCGCGGATCGCAATTGAAGGAAGTGAAGTTTCGTCCGGCAACCGCGGAGCACGATTATCAGGTTCGAAAGAACCAGATCATTCGCTTCCTCGGAGAAGGCCACAAAGTCCGCGCCATGATTTTCCATCGCGGACGCGAAATGGCGCACCAGGAAGTGGGGCGCGCGAAGATGACGCGGTTGCTCGGTGAAATCGGCGAACACGGACAGATCGAGACGATGCCGCGGATGGAAGGCAATGTTTTGGTTGCACTGCTGGCCCCGAAAAAGGGTGTGCCGGTGGCCAAGCCGGTGGCGCAGACAGCACAGCAAGTGCAGTAGATTGGCTCTGGTAGCGGCCGCCGACCGTTTGCCCGCAACTTCAAAGGGTGAGCGGGCGCTGTTTCGATTGAAGCGATACCAGATAATTTTGCAGGGCAATCGGCGCGTTACGCGCCCCACGTAGAAAGGGTTTACGCAATGCCAAGAAATGCCTCGAAACCGAAAAAGAAGTTGAAGACGCACCGCGGGGCCGCGAAACGTTTTAAGGTCACCGCCACCGGCAAGATCCTTCGCATGCATTCCGGCAAGCGACATTTGCTGGGAACGAAGGCCCCGGGCCGCATGCGCAAGCTGAAGAAGCTAACGCTGGTGAACAAGGCGGATTTAGCTTCTGTTCGGCAAATGCTTCCTTACGCCTAGGACCAGACGAGTTCCGGCGCATAGAGTGCCCTTACAACGTCCACGGTGGACGTTAGATTAGATTCGTGGAAGAGTTTTCAACTTCCGTATCACGAAGTTGAGATGTAACACCGCGGGGCGCAAGCTCTGCACATCGCGCCAGGCAGCGCTACACGGGTGCCTGCCGGCCGATTCGCTGCACGAAGATCGATTCGCATCCTCGCGAACGATTGGAAGCGGCACTGTAGCGGCTGGACTTTTGGTCCGGCGTCGTCCCTGTATCGCGGACGGCCAGCTACAAGCACGACCGGAGACAAACCCGTTGCGTTGCGCGTGTATTTTTCGCGTGGGCGCACCGCGTTGTCTCCCCAAACAAAAAGGAGAAACCCATGGCTCGCGTAAAACGCGGCACAAAGCGCCGTGCGCGGCGAAAGAAGTACCTCAAGCGCACAAAAGGCTTTTTCCTCACAAAGAGCAAGTTATACCAATCCGCACAAGAAGCCGCCAATCGCGCCGACCGCTATGCTTTCCGCGACCGGCGTGTAAAAAAACGGCAGTATCGGCGGCTTTGGATTCAGCGAATCGGAGCAGCTGCGCGTCTGAACGGCATTACCTATGGTCAGCTGATTCACGGATTGAAGGCTGCCGGCGTTGACTTGGATCGCAAGGTCCTGGCCGATATTGCCGTGAAGGACGCTGTGGCGTTTGCAAGCCTGGCGGCTACGGCAAAGAAGGCCGCCCCTCCGCCGGAGAAAAAGAAGAAGAACGCGGCCTAGGTCGCGCTCCTGCTGTTTTGGCGCCGGCTCGCGTGGGCGCGCTAAAAACGCGCCCGCACACATATCTGAGTTCGTTGCGCGCCGGGCATAGCGGTGCTGCATCCCTACGAGATTCGCGCTCGTAACGGTACACCAACGGCTGGCGTTTTCTGAGCATCACCGAGTGATGTGAATGACCGCACCGGAAGACAAATCCGCCCAAACGCTCGCCGCGCTCGGCGTCCGGCAGCCCGATCAGCTCGCTCCGCTATTCGCGGAGATTCGCGCTCGCTTCGACGCCGATAGCGCTGCCGTGCACGACGAAAAAGCGTGGAAGCAATTTCGCGATGCCTGGCTGGGTCGCAAATCGGGCGTGCTAACGCAAATCACGGACAATTGGCTGAAGCCAGCAACGCCCGAACTGAAGCGCGTCGTAGGCCAGGAACTCAACAAGCTGCGCGCACACGTCGAGGCGCAAATCGAAGCGCGGCGCGTGGCGGTCGAAGCTGGCGCGGACGAATCAGCGCTGGCGCGCGAACGCGTCGACCTTTCGCTGCCTGGCGTCACGCGCCCTGTCGGGTCGCATCATCTGATTCGTCAGGTTTTTCAGCAGATTGAAGACATCTTTGTATCGATAGGTTTCTCGGTCGTGGAAGGCCCGGAAATCGAGACGCCTTACTACAATTTCGAGGCGCTGAATATCCCCGAATTCCATCCCGTTCGCGACGACATGGACACGTTTTATTTTGAGCTGCCGAAGGGCGCGCCGTCACCGTTGCTGCTGCGCACGCACACTTCCCCAATGCAAATTCGCACCATGGAGAAACGCCGCCCGCCGGTGCGCGTGATCGTGCCCGGCAAGGTCTATCGGCGGGACAATCCCGACGCCACGCATTCGTTCGCGTTTCACCAGGTCGAGGGCCTTGCGGTCGACACGGACATTACATTTTGCGATTTCACCGGGACGATTGAATATTTCGTGAAGCAATTTTTTGGGCCCGGCGTGAAGACTCGATTTCGGCCGAGCTATTTTCCGTTCACCGAGCCGTCCGTCGAATTCGATGTGACTTGCGTTTTCTGCGGCGGAAGCGGAGTTTCGGCTGGCGGCGGGACCTGTTCGAAGTGCAAAGGCGCGGGCTGGATCGAACTGTTTGGCGCCGGCATGGTGGATCCGGCGGTCTACGGTTTCGTTAAATACGATCCCAAAAAAGTCAGCGGTTTCGCGTTCGGTATCGGTATCGACCGGCTGGCCATGCTCAAGTACAGCATCGATGACATCCAGGTATTTTTTCAGAATGATGTGCGGTTCTTGAGGCAATTCCCATGACCTTTGCGGATGCCAAACAACGATTCTCGAATCGCGTTGCCGACTACCTCCGCTATCGCCCCGGCTACCCGACAGAAGCGCTGGCGCCGCTCCGGAGCGAGTGCGATCTTCGTCCTGGCCATGTGATTGCCGACGTCGGTTCCGGCACAGGCTTCCTCAGCGAGTTGTTCCTGAAAAACGGGAATCGCGTTTACGGCATCGAGCCGAATGAGGCGATGCGCGCTGCCGGCGAAGAATATCTCGCGGCTTACGATTCGTTTGTCAGCATCGACGCGTCGGCCGAAGCCACGACACTGGAAAATGGCACCATCGATTTCGTTACGGCGGGCCAGGCGTTTCACTGGTTCGATCCTGCGGCGGCGCGCCGCGAATTTCAGCGGATTGTAAAACCAGCCGGGTGGGTGGTGGTGATGTGGAACGACCGGCAAATGGATTCGGCGTTTGCCAATGCATACGAGGACCTTCTCGTGAAGTACGGCACGGACTACCAGCGCGTGCGCGAATCCTATCCCGAGAGTCATACCATGCAGGAATTTTTTGCAGGCGGTTCGGTGTCCGAGCACAGCGTGCCGAACGAGCAAATTTTCGACTGGGACGGGCTCGCAGGGCGTCTTCGCAGCAGTTCGTACGCGCCACAAGAGGGTCAGCCGAATTACGCGCCCATGATGGCGGCGCTGGAAGAATTGTTCCGGGCGAACCAGGAAAATGGCAACGTGCGCATGGAATATGCGACGCATATTTATTTTGGCCGGCTGCCAGCGACCCGGCCGTGATGCGCCGCCCCAGCCGTCGCCCCGAATACTTTTCTGCTCACAGTGCTGTCATCCTGAGCGAAGCAAAGGATCTCAACCGATCCATGAGTTCGACGCAAGACACAAGCTGCCGATTGCCGGTTAGGGTAGACGCATGAAGATTGTCTACAACTGGCTGAAGGATTTTGTTGCCGTCACCGCCTCGCCGGATGAACTGGCTTCGCGGCTGGCACTTTCTGGTACCAACATCGGTGGCGTTGAAAAGGGCGTGCACGGGGCGGTGATCGATGCGGAAGTTTCATCGAACCGGCCGGACTGCCTGGGGCACTACGGTATCGCGCGCGAAGTCAGCGCGGTGTACAAGCTTCCGCTGAAAGCGATTTCTCCGAAACCGGCGGAAGGGTCGGCCAAAGCGAGCGATGCTGTGCGCGTGGAAATTCAAGCGCCGGAGGTTTGCGGGCGCTTCACTGCCCGCGTAATTCGCGGCGTGAAGATTCAGCCGTCGCCGCCCTGGCTGCGTGAGCGATTGGAAGCGAGCGGCGTCGCCAGCATCAGCAACGTCGTGGACGTTTCCAACTACGTGATGCTCGAACTGGGCCACCCGCTGCATGCGTTTGACTACGACAAGGTGCGTGATCACCGCATCGTCGTCCGGAAAGCCAAGCCCGGCGAAAAAATGCGCACGCTCGATGGCATCGAGCGCACTGTCGATCCGGGCATCTGCATGATTGCGGATGGCGATGGCTCGCGCGCCGTTGGCGTCGGCGGCATCATGGGCGGAGCGGAAACGGAGATTTCGTTTTCGACCAAGAATGTGTTGATTGAATGCGCGTGGTTCGACCCCATCGCCGTTCGCCACGCTACGCGGTCTTTGAAATTGCACACCGAAGCGTCCACGCGGTTTGCCCGCGGCGCCGATCCGGAAATGGCCGAACTCGCCTCTCGGCGCTGCGCGGAGTTGATCTTGCAGCTTGCCGGCGGCGAGTTGCTGGCTGGAGTCGTGGATGTTTACCCGGGCAAGCGCGCACCGAAAAAGATTGCGCTGACGCGGGCGGAACTCTTGCGGGTGATGGGCGCTGACGTTCCAGACAAACAGATTGAGGCGAGCCTGGCTGCGCTGGGATTTTCTCCGGTGCGCGTGGACCAAAATCGCGGCGTGGAGGGGTCGCTCCTGGCGGCGTGGGAATGCACGCAGCCATCGTGGCGTGCGGAAGTGGAGCGCGAAATCGATTTGATCGAAGAGCTCGCGCGCATTTACGGGCTGGACAAATTCCCGCCGCGTTTTCCGGTGTCGCGTCAGGGCGCGTCGCGCCTGCCGCACTACGAAGCGGAAACGCGGGTACGCGAGCGGCTGATCGGGCTCGGGTATCGCGAAATCCTGACCATTCCGCACGTGGCGGAAGAGCGCGATGCGTTGTTCCGCTCGCCCGAAATCCAACCTGCGCGGCTTGCGAATCCTTTGTCGGAAGAAGCTGGCGTGCTGCGGTCAACCGGATTGGTGACCATCGCCGCGGCGCTGGAATGGAACCTGAATCACGGCCAGCGCAACGTGCGTTTGTTCGAGATTGGCTGCCAGTACAGCCTGAACGGATATCAACCCGTCGAAACGCGCGTGCTTACAATCGGAGCTACGGGCGAGGCGCGCGAAAAGGATTTGTACGACACGGCTCGTGCGTATTCGTTTGCGGACTTGAAAGGCGACCTCGATTCGCTCGGCGAACTCGCCGGAGGCTTTGCGTGGAGCGATCGCAAGGCCGCAAACAGCCATGTTTCCGGTGATTGGGCTCAAGTTGCGCGCAGTGGCCACATCGCGCTGGCTGGCGAAGAACTCGGCGGCGCGGGGCAGCTGGCCCGGCGCATCGCTGACCGGCTCAAGCTGCGTCAAGACGTGTTTCTGGCGGAGTTGCGGTTGGAGCCTGTGTACGCGGCGATTCGCGACTGGAGAGATTCGCGCCGGTATGAGCCGCTGCCACGATTCCCTGCGGTCGAGCGCGATTTCTCGTTGCTGTTGGCGGATGGCACGCATTTTTCCGGCGTGACGAAGACCATTCGCTCGTTGGGCATCGGCGAAATCGCTTCGATCGAGGCAACGGACCTGTTCCGCGGCAAGAATGTGCCGGAGGGAAAATATTCGCTGCTGGTGCGGATCACGTTTCAGAGCCGCGAGGCGACGTTGACCGATGCGCAGCTCACGGATTTTTCCGCACGCATCGTCGCGGCCCTCGAACAGAAGTTGGGCGCGCAGCTACGCGCCAGCTAGCCGCCCTCTTTGAGACGAGGCGGGTTTTCGATTTCCGAAACCGTTCGGCCAAGCTTTGTGACCATTGGCCTCGCCGAGCTCACACATCGTGCAAGCTATGCTCGTAGCTTGCTCCAAACCCCCGCGGTCTGAGACCGCGGCTACGACGGCAAGCCCCATCGACCGCAAGGCTACCGTGAGCATGATCCTGCGCTACAATGCGGGGACGGCAGCAGGGGAGCAGGCATGAGTTCACCGGTGAAAGTACAAATTTTCGGGCAGACCTATACGATCCACGGCGAATTGGATCCCGCGTATGTGCAGAAGTTGGCGGCGTTTGTGGACGACAAGATGCGCGCGATTTCGGACGCGACCTCAACCGTTGATACGCACAAAATTGCGGTGCTCGCAGCACTGGCGATCGCCGACGAACTCCACAGTTCCCAACGCGATCTAGGCGAACACAATGAGATGCTGCGCGAACAAGCCGAGCGTTGCTTGACGTTGGTCGAGCGCGCGTTAAAACAAACGGCTTAAGCTTCCAGATAAAGACACTCTTCCACTCGAGGCGGGTTTTTCGCGCCATGCCTCCGCCAAACCAGGAAATTTGTTTTCGATCGCTTGGATGACTTCCATTGTCTGCCCATACTCCGGAAACGGCAGGATGCAGAGCTCTCTCCCCAGCAGTTACCGCGTAAAGGCCACGAAGCTGGCCACTAGGCTCTTGAAACTCGATGCTTCGAACGTCGCCAGTGCATACGATACGTTTTGTTGGGCCTCTTCGGCCCAAATATCCTCTGCTAACGAACTCAACGTTTGTCGCGCGTAATTTGAGCGTTCATGCCGCGAACGGCCACAAATACCGTGGTGGCGATACCACATGCAACGAATCACGCACCACCAAGTTTTGAGAAACGCGCTGGTGGCGACGGCTGCCACAACTCCGCGAAGCACGCGGCCAGTAGCCGCTCCCAAATTTCCATGTCTCTATGCGATCTAATCCTGAGACCGCTGCCTAGACCGTCGATGCGATAGGAACTGGACATACGAAGTTACTGACTCCATTTGGTTGGCGTGCGATCCCAGCGGTGTTTGCGGAGCTCGGCCTGAAGCGGTGCGGGTAGCGGCCCTTTGTCGCTGGCGGAAAGATTGGCGTCCACGTGATGACGCTTGCGCATGCCGGGGATGATGGTGCTGACGTCTTTGTTGTTAAGGATGAAACGCAGGGCCATTTCCGGCATGGTGAGGCCGTCGCGTAGGAGCGGCTTCAGGGCCTCGGCTCGCTCTACGCTTTTCCTCAGATTTTCGGGCACGAAATAGGTATTGCGCCAATCGCCTTCAGGCCACTTGCTGTCGAGCGTAAGCGTCCCGGTCAGCGTGCCTTCGTCAAAGGGAACGCGCGCGATCACGGCGACATCTTTTTCGCTGCACGCGGGAAACAATTCATCCTCGGGGTTCTGATCGAAGATGTTGTAGATGACCTGCACCGCGTCGAACAGCCCTGCGCGCACCGCTTTCACGCCGTTCGCCGGCTGCCAGCGATTGATGCTGATGCCGAGGGCGCGAACCTTTCCGCTGGTGAGCAGTTTTTCGAGCACGGGACGCAGGCGCTTGTCATCGAGCCAGGCGTCTTCCCAGGTGTGGAACTGGATCAGGTCGAGCGTGGGAACGCCGATGTTGGCCAAACTCTTGTCGACGTATTCCTCGATATAGTCCGGCGGATAGCAATCATCGAGCGTGAACTCCGGACGGCTGGGCCATTTGCGATTTTTTGGCGGGATTTTCGTGGCCGTATACAGCGTCTTCCCGGCATTCGCGCGCAGGATCTTTCCTAGCAACTGTTCACTGTGACCGTCGCCGTAGGCCCACGCGGTGTCGAAGAAATTACAGCCGAGATCGATGGCGCGCTGAAGTGAATCGATCGACTGGGCATCTTCCGAGCCGGACCAACCGGCGATGCCCCACATTCCGTAACCAATTTCACTGACCTTCCATCCGGAGCGTCCGAAGCGGCGATAGTTCATGAGCATCCTCTCTGTGCTAAGAGGGCACCCATTATAGCCATGGCTGGTCTCCGGTTGCTTGCCGAGCAAGGGGCTGACCCAAAGCAGGTAAAAGCGGTCGGGTGGGTGTTAACAAACTATCCCGCCGCCCGGCCTTCTTTTCAGCGTGCGACCTGTTCTGCTTGTGATCTTCTTTGAGCAGGGCTTCCAACCTCTTCGCGCACTCTTCGGCGCCAATCCCGGGCCCGTGCATCCGCCTTGGGCCGACCGCGAATTGCTCCTTGCAGATGGCACAGGTCACCACTCCCCACAAGGTCGTGGATGATGGCGATCGTAAATCGGACAATCTTGCGATGGTGCGGCTTGGCTGGGCCCTCTGCTTCGGCTCAGGTTCACTACAGTAACTTTAATCTCAAAATGAGCGTAAATCTTCCAAGTAACGTGAACGCAGTGCGGTAGGATACGGTGGGATATTTTGCAGAACAAAAAATAAAAGCCAACAGGGATAAACGCGGAGGAAGTGACGTGAAGATCGCAAAGGCTTTTCTGACCTTCGGCGCGCTTGCAGTGGGCGGGTTGGTGTACTTCGGCGGCGCGGTGGCTCCTGTGAGAGGTACGCCTGTTCCCGCCGAGCGCGCCCAGGCGTCGGGTGGTCAAACAACCACGGTGTCCCGCAGCCTAAAGGCGCTGAGCTACCGGCGCGCGGGGAAGTCGGTTCCGATTGATTTCGTTGGAACGGACTTGATGGCGAGCGCGTCGGGGACCGCGAAAGTGGAAACCAAATCGAATCGTATTGAGGTCGATGCCCGATTCCTGGGCCTGGAAGATTCCACAAGATTCGGACTGGAATATTTAACCTATGTTTTGTGGGCAGTTTCGCCGCAAGGGCGCGCGGTGAATCTGGGCGAGCTGGTGGTGAAGAACCGGTCGGCAAATCTGAAGGCGGTCGTCGATATGCAGACCTTCGGAATGATTGTGACCGCCGAACCGTACTACGCGGTGACGCAGCCGGGTGACGAGGTCGTGATGGAGAATGCCGTGCCTGAGTCGATGTCCAGCGAACGTGTGGACGCGAAGTACGCGCTGATCAGCCGCGGAAGCTATGCGTCGGCGAACACAAAAATCGACAGCGCCATCTTCGGCGTGGACCGCAAAGCACCGCTGGAGCTGTTTGAAGCGCGCAACGCGGTGCGCATCGCGCGCAACGCGCTGGCCGACACCTATGCCGCTTCTACGATGACGCGGGCACAAGAGCAGTTGAAGCAAGCGGACGACGCCTACGCCTCCAGGAAAGACAGGAAGGTGGTGATTGCGGCCGGGCGAAACGCCGTGGAGACGGCGGAAGAGGCGCGGGTGATCGCTGTGCAGAAGAAGGCCGAACAGGACGCGCAGCTTGCTCAGGATGCAGAGCGCAAAGCGGCAGCCGAGCGCGAGGCCAGAGCGCGCGCCGACGCACAAGCCGAAGCGTTGCGCCGCCAAGAAGCAGATCAAGCACGCGCGCAAGCGGAAGCCGAGAAAGCCGACGCGGAACGCATGAAGCAGCAGGCCGATCAGGCAGCGCAACAAGCGGCACAACAGCAACAGCAAGCCGAAGCTGCCCGGGCAGCTGCGCTTGCTCAGCAACAAGCAGCCGAAGCCGAAACGGAGAAGGCCCGCCAAGCCGCCGCGCAAGCCGAGCAGGACAAAGCCGCTATGCGGGCGCAGTTGCTGGCGCAATTGAACGCGGTATTGCAGACGCAAGACACGGCGCGCGGCTTGATCGTAAACATGTCCGACGTGCTGTTCGACACGGGAAGCTCGACGTTGAAACCAGCGACACGCGAAAAACTGGCGAAGATCTCAGGTATCGTGCTGGCGCATCCCGGGTTGACCTTGCAGATCGAGGGTCACACCGACAGCGTGGGCGGTGACCAGATGAATCAACAGCTTTCCGAGCGGCGCGCGGATTCAGTGCGCGACTTTCTCATCTCGCAAGGCGTGGCGGGCTCGTCGGTGAGCGCACAGGGATTTGGGAAGACCCGGCCTGTGGCGTCCAATGACACGGCCGAGGGACGCCAAAAGAACCGGCGCGTGGAGCTGGTGGTCAACGGCGAGGCCATCGGGAAGCCCGGGGCAAACCCAGCGGCCACGACGCCGTAGGGAACGGCGCGCGCCAAACCTCGTATCCTGGAACTGGGGTTGTAAAATTAGGATCTAATTTGCAACCAGCTGGCGTACTCGCTCGTCTAAGGTGCTAGACTATGGTGTCTGTATGCGTTTGAAACCCGCCTCCCGACGACTGTTCGCTCGGCCAGCCCTGGCCCTATTAGGCTGTGTGCTACTGTTGTATGTCGCCACGGGCCTCGCGTTTCTCCACCCGCATAATAACGGTCCCGAAACCACCTGCCACGTTTGCCAAGTTTTGCACGCGCCCGCGCTGGCGGTGACCCGGCTAAATCTGGTACCGGAAGCCCAGCAGGTGGCGCGGAAGACTTCTCCGCCGGAGCATGCGGCGCCCTCCAGCCCTTTCGCCCTTCACCGAGCCTCTCGAGCACCCCCGTCCGCGTAACAAACATCTCCTGATTCCACTCATCTTTGCGTTGCAAGCCGAGCCGCATGCAACGCCGCCGCTATTTTTCCAGCGGTCCCTATCCACAGCTCCACACGATCGCCGAGCGCGAGCCAGAGTCCCTGATGGGACGGGAGAAAAAATGTTCAGGAATTTTTTCAACGTGCATAAGAGTTGCGACCGCCACCAGGCCCGACAAGGAGTTTCCGGGATTTCGCTGTTGGGACTTGGTTTTTGCCTGCTTTTGGCAGCACCCGTGTTCGCTCAGCTGGGGAATTCGGGTTCAATCGAGGGGGTGGTGAAGGACTCGTCCGGAGGCACTGTACCGAACGCCAGAGTGGAAATCTCGTACCCCGTGAGCGGTTATCAGCGGGAGACCACTACAGCAGCAGATGGAAGCTTCCGTTTTACGAACGTACCGTTCAACGGCTACCACCTGGTGGTGACGGCTACCGGATTTGGATCGTACGTGCAGGACGTCGATGTGCGTTCGAGCGTGCCGGTCACCGTGCCGATCAGTCTGAAGGTGGGAGCCGCTTCGACCAGTGTCACGGTGGAAGCAAATGGCGGGGACCTGGTCGAAAATGAGTCCACTTTTCACACCGATGTAGACCGCAACTTGTTCGACAAGCTTCCACTGGAAAGCCCCTCTTCGTCGGTAAGTTCGCTGGTCACGCTCGTGACCCCCGGAATCGCCGCGGACTCGAATGGCCTATTTCACGGACTTGGCGACCATGCGGAAAACTCGTTTTCCGTGGACGGCCAGCCGATTACCGACCAGCAGAGCAAGGTATTTTCCAATCAAATTCCTTCCGATTCCATTCAATCACTGGAAGTCATTTCTGGCGCGCCGCCGGCGGAATTTGGCGGCAAGACCAGCCTGGTCATTAAAGTTACGACACGCTCCGGCCTGGGAGTCACCACGCCGCATGGCAGCGTAGCGGGTTCCTACGGCAGCTTTGGCACGTCCACAGGTGCAGTCGATTTTGCTTACGGAAACCAGAAATGGGGGAACTTCATCGCCGTGAACGGCTTGAACAGCGGCCGATTCCTCGATCCCCCGGAAATAATCGTGCTGCACGATAAAGGCAACGAAGAGAACGTGTTCGACCGGGTTGACTACCAAATTACGCAAGCCGATGCAGTCCATCTCAATGTCGGGTACTCGCGTTCGTGGTTTCAAAATCCCAATACCTGGGACCAGACGTTGCATACCTGTAGCGCAGGGTTCATCTGCAATGCGGCCGGAGTTGCCGTCAACCCGGTGAATGGCACTCCCCTGGGCCCCACCGATCAGCGGTCGAAGATCGGCACGTTTAACATCGCGCCGACCTGGACGCGCCTGATCGGATCGAACGCGGTGTTTACGTTTGGGGGATTCGTTCGAAGAGACCAATATAACTACTACCCAAGCGCCGATCCCTTCGCGGACTTTTCTCCTGGCCTGCAGGCGCAGACCATCACGCAAGACCGGAAACTTACCAATGCCGGTGTGCGGACCGACATTTCTTACGTGAAGGGTATCCACAACATCAAGGCCGGAGTGACCTACCAACACACATTCATAACGGAGAATGACACGCTCGCTACGGTCGATCCAGGTTTCTCGGCATTGTTCAATCAACTGGATGCGACTGGCGCCCCCATTCCGAACCCGACGGGAGGCAATTTCAACTGCGGGAATCCTCTGCAACCAACCGAGGTCGCTCCCTGTCAGACGCTGGCTTCCGTGGACCTGACGCAAGGCGGAACGCCCTTCCTGTTTCACGGCCACTCCGACGTGAAGGAAACCGCGCTTTACGTTCAGGACACCATTACAAAAGGAAGCTGGTCGTTCAACCTCGGAATTCGCGGTGACATCTACAACGGGTTCGTCAGTGACGGCCAAGCGGAACCCCGAGTCGGCGTCGCCTACAACATCAAACCGACCAATACGGTGCTTCGACTGTCCTACGCGCGAAGCCTGGAAAGCCCGTTCAACGAGAACCTGGCGATTTCCAATACCGGGTGCAACGATCCCGTAATCGCCGTCCTCGTGCCGCCGCCGAACAGCACGTGCGTTCCGGGAGCGATTCGTCCCGGCTGGCGTAACGAATTCCACGCCGGTCTTCAACAGGCTTTTGGCAAGTATTTGGTGGTGGATGGCGAGTATATCTGGAAGTACACGCACGGGGCCTACGACTTTGGTGTTGTGGCCGCGACCCCCATCGCGTTCCCCATCGAGTGGCACAATTCGAAAATTCCCGGGTATGCGGTGCGCGTGAGTGTGCCGAACTACCACGGTTTTACGGCGCTGGTGGTCATGTCAGGTGTAGCCGCGCGGTTCTTCCCGCCGCAAGTGGGCGGCGTGCCCTTCTTGCCTGCGCCGGGCGTCTTCCGCATCGATCATGACGAGCACTTTAACCAAACGACGCACCTGCAATACCAGCCTTGGAAGGGCGGGCCGTGGTTCGGGTTTAACTGGAGATATGACAGTGGACTCGTCGCCGGCGCGGTACCGTGTCTCGCACCAACCGCAACCTGTTCATTGTCGACCTCGACAGCGGACGGCGGATTAAACGCGGGTATCGGCGCGGGTGAAATCGGCTTTTTCAACAACCTCACGGGATTGCCGTTGACCGCAGATCAGGAGTTCCAGGCCGGGTTCACGTGCCAGGGTGTTGGCGCGACGCCCACGACGCCAATCCCTGCATCGGTGTTGCAACCGGACGGCGGGTGCCTGGCCTCGCAATTTGGGTCGAAGTACATCAGCATACCGAAGCCCGGTACGGAAAATGACGACCACAACCCGCAGCGCATCGCTTCGCGCAACTTGTTCGATGTCAGCGTTGGAGACGACAATGTCTTCAAGGGCGACAAGTACAAGTGGAGTCTGCGCTTCACGGTCATCAACCTGACCAACAAAACGGCGTTGTACAACTTCTTCTCCACATTCAGCGGAACGCACTACGTTACACCGCGCGCCGAGACCGTGGAGCTGGGTTTCCACTTTTAACCAAAAAGGCGAGCCAGTGAGGCAGCGGAAGCTGCCTCGCGCACCACGACTGAGGCCAAGACTGAAAATGAAACCCTCCGGTTTGCGTCGAACGGCGGCGGTTTCGAAAAGGGGAGTGGAACCTCGCACTCCGGCAAAGGGCGGAAGATTCACGGGGCCGCTTGTACCGGACAGAGCAGCCACGAACGCGCACGCCGGCCGCGGCCGGAAAGGTGGGGAGCTGACCTTATCCCTGCTGTTTCGCACCAGTTTACGGTTGCAGGCTGCATTGGACCGCTGCTTCGATCCCTTAGGGACCACGGCGCAGGAAGCCGCCGTGTTGCTTTGCTGTGCCGACGCTGGTGAGATTTCGGCCCGAGGGCTTGCTGTCGCTCTGGGCAAGAACCCGGGCAACGTAACGCGCTTTCTCGACCGCCTCGAATCCAGAAAACTGGTAACTCGTAGATGTCACACCCGCGACCGCAGGCTGCTGGTCATCGAAGCGACCCACCGCGGCCGGCAGCTCGCGCCGCAACTCCGAGGCATGTTTGAAGAAGCCGGGAGCAAGTTCTTCGCCGAAATTCCTCCCGACGACATTGCTCAGCTCGAATTGAGGCTGGCGAAACTACTTGCCTCCGCCGACCGCCTTGCCGCTAAGTCCTAAAGAAGACGGTGTGGCAGCAAATAGGTGAAGCCTACAAACGTTTCCCAGCGCGTGGATGTTCCGGTCAATCCCCGGTTGAAACCCGCGTCGAGAACCAGAGTTTTGCGCGCGGCATAGCTCACCGCCCACAGGTTCCCAATAGCATGGTCCCGCAGGAATGGCTGTGTAAAGTGCCAGATCTCTCCCGAGATGGTGAACTTGCCCTTGATGGGGTGCGAAATGGAAAGGCTTTGGCCAAATTGCCCTCGGCGTACGCTGCGGTCAACCAGTTCGTTGAACATGGCGTTTGCGTCGTAGTGAAATCCCTTCACGTCGGCACTGGCAAGTAGCAAGAAGGAATTGGTCGGACTGCCAAAGTCGAGTTCAGGCGCGCCACCGTCATAAGCGCGATGGAAGTAGCTCACGGCCACGGTCGGGGCCGCGCCCTCGCCCTTGCGTACCACCGCTTGCGCCCCCGCGAATATGTCGGCCACGCTGTTTGCGGTGCGCCCATCGGCGGTGTAGCGGGTCCAGGGCTCGCCTGACCCGAGCAGCTCCAATCGCGACGTCACGGAAAACTTCATCACCTCGTTGAAGCCGAAACGGGAGGAAAACTCCGGTGAGTGATCGGCCCGGAGAGCGCCGGTCTCAAATTGCAGGTAGCCCTTCGGAGTGAGCGTGGCGGGAGTCGAAACGGTGGGGCGGCCCGGATTGGCGTCTGGTTCTACAGAGGTCTCCTCCTGGGCGGCAGCGGGTCGCGCGAACAAGGTGAGCGCAACCCACAGCCAGGCTAAGACACATTTCATCGTTCCTCGCGTAGATCGCAGCACCGGTCTTGACGCCGGCTCTTGGCACCGTCCCCTGGTTCGAGGCAGGGACGGCGGCGGAAATTTCCCGGCGATACCGTCGCATTTTACCTGTTTCGAGCAGTAGCGGTCGGCCCGATTTACCAGCTGGATTTACTTATAACGGTCGGTCGGTTGGACGCCGTTCTGTCCCACGGGCTACAATGCCAGCGGAGCGGTACTTCGAAGCAGGTGAGGGGACGAAAGCTGTTTGAACCAATGACGAATCTCTGAGGTGCTGCGGATAGACAGCCCGTGTGCACGGCCTGTCCCTTTGGCTTCCTAGCTGGATTCTGCGGCGGGAAGCGAGCGGGGCAGGAAAGCCTAACGGTTGGCTCGTGGCGCCCACCTAATTCAGAGGTTCACGGCCTAGTTCCCCACGGCCAAGCAGTCCGCTCCTTTTTTGTGCTCCGCTTGCGCTCAAGGTTCGGGCGCTAGTTTGCAGCTCTGGTCGGCATGAGTCGCTAGGCCGGCAGTAGGGAGACTGGATACTTTCTCCGCATGCGCATTCTTTTCATAGGAGACATCGTCGGCTCACCCGGTCGCCAGATCGTCCGCGAACGCCTGGCGGACATCGTGGCGCAGCGTCAGATCGACCTGGTGATTGCCAACGGCGAAAACTCCGCCTCCGGTTTCGGGATAACCCCGAAAATCGCCGACGATCTGCTGCAAAACGGAATCGATGTCCTGACCGGCGGGAACCATAGCTGGGATCGCAAGGAAGTATTGGAGTACATGCCGCACCAGCCGCGGCTGCTGCGTCCCGGCAATTTCCCGGAGGGCAGCCCTGGAAGCGGCGCGTGCGTCGGCACGGCGAAGAACGGCGTGAAATACGCTGTCCTAAATCTGCAGGGACGAATATTCCTGCCCGCGATTGACGATCCGTTTCGTAAGGCGGATGCCGAGCTCGCCAAGCTCCCAGCCGACGTCGCATTGGTCCTGGTAGATATGCACGCGGAAACCACGAGCGAGAAGATCGCTATGGGTTGGTATCTGGATGGACGGGTAACGGCGGTGGTGGGCACGCACACGCATGTGGCCACTGCCGATGAGCACCTGCTCCCGCAAGGCACAGCATTTATTACCGACGTCGGCATGACTGGACCCCATGACGGTGTGATTGGGATGGATCGCCATGGAATTATCAAGCGATTCCTGGACGGGCTTCCGGCAAGATTCGACGTGGCGTCCGGCGACGTGCAGATGAATTGCGTCCAGATCGAGACCGACGAGCACGGCCCGCGGAATCCGGCAGGGCGTTTGCCGGCGCAATCGATTGAGCGGCTCCGGCTGCGGACCGACTGACCAACTACGCTTGTCGACGACGCCGGAAGGGGCCGCCGCAACGTGGAGCAACCCGGACACGCCCGACGTAATCTGAGGATTCATGCAACAAAAGATGTCCCCGCTGTGGAAGGTCGGAGTCGTTTTGTGCCTGCTGGCGTGCCTCGCGAACGGTCTATTCGCCCAAAGCGAAGGCGAGCTGACGGCGAAGACCCGCCTATTCACAAACATCGGACCTGGGCTACGCGCTGTAAAACGCGGCCCCGAGGGGCGAACCTTTGTGCTGGCGTCCCCGTCGCCGGGCTTGGTTGTTTTCGACAAGCAGGGCAAGCAGTCCCTGGCGATCCCTGAAGCCGGTGGGGGGTCGTCGGATGGTAAGGCCAGCCGGGCCGGAATTACCTTTGGCGAAGATTGCGATGTGGACCTTGACGGACGCATCTATGTGGCGGACCGCGGCGCCAATGCCATCCAGGTTTTTGGCTTCGACGGCACATGGATGCGCTCCATTTCCGTGGTAGCGCCACTTTCCGTGGCCGCCCTCGGCGAAGGCGAGATCGCCGTCGCGACGCTGCGCGAACCTCACCTCGTGATTGTTTTCGATCGAAACGGCCGGGACGTGCGTGAGTTTGGCGACCCCGAGCAAATTTCAGACCGCGCGGATCTGAATCGTTTCCTAAACATCGGGCAGTTGGCGAGCGACGCTCAGGGTCATCTCTACTATGGTTTTACGTACACGCCGGAGCCGACTGTCCGCCAGTACGACCGCAACGGCTATGGGGCGGGCCCGGACGTTCAGTATCTGGCGCTCGAGGCAGCACCGGCCGCGCAGGCCATCCGCCGGGAAATCGTGCGGCAGGAGAAACATCAGAAGTCGCCAACGTTCAAGCGGGTGCTTACCGCTGCGGGCGTTGACCGAACCAACGGTGAGGTTTGGATGGCTGTCGGCAACACACTCATACATTTCGACAAGGATGGAAATCGAAGGGCCAGCTACCAGATCTACACTCCAGAGGGTGCGCGACTCGAAGCAAACACGCTTTTAATCGAACCGGACCACTTAATCGTCGGCGGTGACCCGATTGGTGTCTACGAATTCGACCGGCCCGAAAAAAAAGTAAAGCCATAGCATGAGTTTTCCTCAGGTTAATTTTTTCGATGCGCGGCTTCGGTAGGTGGTGTTTGCGAAATATTCGTAAAATTCCCTTGCAAATCAGTGCAGAGTACGTGCGCACGCGTACTGTACGGCTTGTGGAAAAACTGTGCACGAGATGTGAACGCCTTTCCGCGATGGACAGCGCCTTCGCACACTTTTCGCTTGCCTGCTACGTTCCAATCAGGGACAATCCCGCGCTGTCCAATAGCGATTGTGAGTTGGCCTGTTCGCTCGGCTGGGTCGCTCAACGGACATCAGGGGCAGGGCAGCACATTCCAGCGAGGTTGAACCCCGTAGTCTACAGAAAGATGCAGATGGTCCTGCTTTCCACAGCTTTTTCACATCTGTGGAAATAGCGTAGGATGAGTATTCTCTTTGCGATGACAACAGCCACTCAAACCGGGCAGGACCGCGAAACGGTCAACTCCTGGGACAAGTTCCTGGAACGTGTGAAGTCCCGGGTCAGTATCAACACTTTTACTACTTGGTTTCAGCCCACGCGGCTCAATCGCGCCGAGGGTGAGACTCTGTTTGTGCAGATTCCCAGCGCCGTTTTCCGCCAGGTTCTGACGCGCACCTACGGTGAAATCGTGAAAGCCGTCTTCCACGAGATCGGCGTGCCGAACACGCGCGTACAGTACGTCTGCACCGAGGAAGAACCGATCGTCGCTGCGCCTGTTGCGGCCGTCCCCGTGAAGCAATCCAAGCTCGATTTTGAGAGCAGCGACCACCAACTGAATCTGCGCTACACCTTCGATTCCTTCGTGGTTGGCAAGTCCAATGAGTTTGCCCACGCGGCGTCCCGCGCGGTGGCCGAACAGCCCTCAAAAGCCTACAACCCGTTGTTCCTGTACGGCGGCGTGGGTATGGGGAAGACCCACTTGATGCACGCCATCGGGCACACCATCAAGAAGCGCAACCCGGCAATGCGTTTGAGTTACGTCAGCGCCGAAAAATTCACGATCGAAGTCATCAACTCGCTGCGCTTTGACCGCATGATCAGTTTCCGGGACCGCTTCCACACCGTGGACGTGCTGCTGGTTGATGATATTCAGTTCATCGCCGGCAAAGAACGCACGCAAGAAGAGTTCTTTCACACCTTCAACGCGCTGTACGAGCAACAAAAGCAGATCGTCATCTCTTCCGACTGCCTGCCGAAAGATATCAACTCGATCGAAGAGCGACTGCGTTCTCGATTCGAGTGGGGACTGATCGCGGACATTCAGCCGCCGGACCTGGAAACCAAGATCGCAATTCTACAGAAAAAGGCGGAGAACGACCGCTTCCCGCTGCCGGACGACGTAGCCGAATACATCGCGCGGGCCATTAAGTCCAACGTACGGGAGCTGGAAGGCGCGCTGACCCGCTTGATGGCTTACGCATCGCTGACGGGCGCTACGGTGTCACTGGCGACCGCTCAGCAGGTGCTGCGGAACATTATCGCGTCGCAGGAAAAGCGCGTCACGATCGATCTGATCCAGAAGCGCGTGAGCGAGCACTTCAATCTCCGCGAGCAGGACCTCAAGGTCCGCAGCAACACACGAGCGATCGCCTTTCCCCGGCAAGTGGCCATGTACATCGTCAAGCAACTCACTACCGCGTCACTGCCGGAAATCGGCCGCCAATTCGGCGGCAAGCACCACACCACGGTGCTGCACTCGATCCACAAAATCGAAGAGATGCGGCGGTCGGACAAAGATCTGAACCGCACCATCACCCGATTGATGGACGCGTTGCAATAGTTTTTTTCCCAAACCTTTACGACACAGTTTTCGTTCCTCTTCATGGCGCACGGCGCGGGAACACTCTTTGGGAGCATCCTCGCCGCTACGGCCGCGCAGAGCGCTGAGGCTTGCCGTAACGAACGCGAAAGCCGATGCGACGAATTTTGCCGGCCACGACGCGCTAGAGCAGCTCCAAATCATCCTGTGGAGATGAGTTGTAAAACGTGCGGATAACATGTGCGCGTTTGTGTAAGAAATTTGAGGTCCGCGACCGTCGGCACCAACCGCAACCGCGATTTCCTCTGTTCTCACAATTCCCCACTTGTGATCGACCTTCATTCCCCTGCGAAACCAGTGGGTGTTCCGCGTTATCCACGTTTCCACAGCGCTCATCACAACAACAAGCTTTATAGCTTCTTAAAAAAACAAAACCCTTTGTTGTGATGATGCCTTGTTGTGTCTTGTGAAAAAGCTCTCGGTTCGCGACCTTGTACACGAATTCATGCGGTGCCCGTTAATCACTGCATTTCCACAGTACAAAGGCTGTGGTGGGCCTCGTTAGGCTTTATACTTTGTGAAAAAGCGAGTAGAGTACGGCAGCGGTAGAATCCACTGAGGAGGCGGCTGACCGTCCCAGGTCGCACAAAAAATGACCGCACCTGTAACCGCACGCGAGGATCATCAAGCGATGGAATTTAGCGTATCCAAGTCCGCGCTGTTGAACGAACTGAGTACCACGCAGGGCGTCGTCGAACGCAAAACTACGATCCCTATTCTGTCGAATTTGCTGGTCGAGGCCAAGGGCAGTCACCTCACGATTACGGCGACCGATCTGGAGCTGAGCATTCGCACGTCTTGCGAAGCAAAAGTGAAAAAAGAAGGCGCCGGCACCATTCCCGCGAAAAAACTTCTCGAGCTGGTGCGTTTGCTTCCCGAAGGCGAAATAAAGTTCAGGTTGCTGGAAAATCATTGGGTTGAAATCGTCAGCGACAGAAAAAAATACAAGCTTGTGGGAATGGCGAAGGAAAATTTTCCGGCGTTGCCGGCCATGCCGCACACCATGGTGAAGATTTCCGCGCCCGTGATGGAAAGCCTGATTGGAAAGACAAAGTTCGCGATCTCCATGGAAGAGTCCCGCTACACGTTGAACGGCGGACTGCTGATTTTGAAACCCGACACGCTGGCCATGGTTGCCACCGACGGTCACCGCCTGGCCCTTGCCGAAACCGATCAGAAACTAGCCGGCCTAAATGGCGAAATGAAAGTGTTGATCCCCAAAAAGGCCATGGACGAAGTGGAAAAACTCGCCAGTGCCGCCGGGGCAGACGCGCAGATCGAGTTCGCCAAAGACGAAAGCCACCTCTTTTTCCAGGTGGGTCACCGGCTGCTGATCTCGCGCATTCTTACCGGCCAGTTCCCGAACTACGAGGCGGTGCTGCCCCGCGACAACAACAAGACCGTCACACTCGAACGCACCGAGTTGAGCGATGCGGTGCGCCGCGTGTCGCAGCTTGCCGATCAGCGCTCTCACGCCGTAAAACTGGCCGTCTCCAAAGAAGGAATCGAGATCTCCGCTTCGAGCCCGGAATACGGCGAAGCCAAGGAAAATATCGAAAAGGAATACAAAGGCGAACCAATTTCCATCGGCTTTAATTCCAGCTACATGCTCGATTTTCTGAGCGCCGCGGCGGATGGCCCCATCAGTATTGAACTGAAAGACGAACAGTCCGCCGGCCAGATGCGCCCGCTCGCCGACGAAAGCTACCGGTACCGCTACATCATCATGCCCATGCGCATCTGACGTGAATCGAACTTGAGATCACACGTTGTGACCGCAAGCTTCAACCGGGGACGGTTTGCCCGCCAGTTCCTGAGACCAATGGCCGGTCACCGCTAGCTTACGCGCGAAACGTTTTCCCGAAGTCCTGATCAGCAAGGTTGCCGTAGTGTTGAAGGTTGCAGATCAGCGGCGATCGATTTTATCTTTCATGCGCCATATCTACCGATGGTGGCCCGAGCTAAATGCTCGGGCTTTGCTCGCCGCAGGGCGTTGCAGGGCACGCACCGCCACCTGCGGGCTGCCTTATATAACTAGCGTATATTCAGCCGTTTACGGGTAGCTTGACGATGTTTTTCGCTTGGGAATCTGGCGCGGATCGGGTACAATGTTTTCGTTATTGTTTCGCAGTTTTTGTTTCCTCCAAATCGGCCCGCCCTGAGTGATCGGGGCACGTCCGCCAAGCAAGTTGTTCAGCAGTTCTGCCCTGCGCCAGGGGCTTACCGAACGGCGATGCTTGGAGATAGACCTCGCGGGTTATTTCCACGGGGTAACAAGTCTTCGCCACGTCTCGCTGCGCGGGACGGGATGGAGCAGGGACCCTACGAGTTCAGGTCGCTCGCGATCGGAGCCAAAGGGTAAGGCGACGTACGGACAAGTCCGCAACAGCCTTTCCTCGCTTCACAGTGTTTTAATCGAAGTTTTGAAGCGGCTGCGCTACCGCGGGTCTCGCGGTTCGTTTGCAAGTTTTCGCCGGCCAACGCCGTGTTTTTACAGTGCAGATCGGGAGATGGAATGGGCGATCGAGAACAGATCCAAGGAAAAGATGACGCTGCGGTAAAAGCGGCGGCAGGGCACAAGTACGACGCGAAGTCCATCAAGGTCCTCGCTGGCCTGGAAGCGGTTCGTTTGCGGCCTGCGATGTACATCGGCTCGACCGGTGAGATGGGTTTGCACCACCTGGTCTGGGAAGTGGTGGACAACTCCGTTGACGAAGCCATGGCCGGGTACGCCGACGAAATCAATGTCACGGTGCACGCCGATGATTCCGTCACGGTTGTCGACAATGGACGCGGCATTCCCGTGGACATGCACGCCACCGAGAAGCGGCCCGCCGCCGAGGTCGTCCTCACGGTGCTGCACGCCGGTGGAAAGTTCGACAGCGACACCTACAAAGTTTCCGGCGGCTTGCACGGTGTCGGGGTCTCCGTCGTCAATGCGCTTTCCGATTGGCTGGAGCTGGAAATTTCGCGGGATGGCGCCGTGTGGGAACAGACCTACGAAAAAGGCAAGCCCACCTCGAAATTGAAGCAGACCGGCAAAACTCGCAAGACCGGAACAAAGGTCACCTTTCATCCGGATCCGTCCATTTTTGAAAAGAGCGTTTACAGCTTCGATACGCTGGCCCAACGCCTGCGCGAGTTGGCCTTCCTGAACAAGGGACTGAAAATCACCCTGACGGACGAGCGCACGGAGAAGACCACCGAATTTCGCTTCACGGGCGGCATCGCCGAATTCGTGAAGCATCTAAACCGCGGGAAATCCACGCTGCACGATTCGCCGATCTACATCGAGGGCAAACGCGGCACCGTCGAAATCGAAATCGCTCTCCAGTACAACGACAGCTACGGCGAAAACGTTTTTGCTTTCGCGAATACCATCAACACCGTCGATGGCGGCACGCACCTTTCGGGTTTCCGCTCTTCGCTGACGCGCACGATCAATACTTTCGCCTCATCGGCGGGAATGCTGAAGGAACAAAAAGACGAAGTCACGATCACCGGCGATGACGTGCGCGAAGGTCTCGTCGCGGTCGTCAGCGTACGGTTGCCGCAGCCCCAGTTTGAAGGCCAGACCAAAGGAAAACTCAACAGCGACATCAAGGGCGACGTCGAGCAGCTCGTCAACGAACGGCTGGGCGAGTGGTTCGACAAGCACTCCACGGTGGCGCGCCGCATTATCGGCAAGTGCATCGAAGCTGCGCGCGCCCGCGAAGCGGCGCGCAAGGCGCGCGAGCTGACGCGCCGAAAATCGGCGATGGATTCCAGCGGTCTACCGGGAAAGCTGGCGGACTGCCAGGAGCGCGATCCGTCGCGCTGCGAGTTGTTCGTCGTCGAGGGTGAATCGGCCGGAGGTTCGGCCAAGATGGGCCGCGATCGCAAGTCCCAGGCGATCCTCCCGCTCAAGGGCAAAATTCTCAACGTCGAAAAAGCGCGCTACGACAAGATGCTCGGCCACGAAGAAATTCGCGCCATCATCACCGCGCTCGGCACCGGCATCGGCAAGGACGATTTCGATGCCGGCAAACTTCGCTACCACAAAGTGATTCTGATGACCGACGCGGACGTGGACGGCAGCCACATCCGCACGCTGCTGCTCACCTTTTTCTTCCGCCACATGAAGGAACTCATCGAGCGGGGCCACATCTACATTGCGCAGCCGCCGCTGTATCGCGTGAAGCGCGGTAAGACCGAACGCTACATTCGTGACGAGAACGATTTCGCGCACGAACTGATGAAGCGCGCCACCGAAGACCATACGGTGAAGCCCAAGGAGGGCGCGTCTCTGGAAGGTGCGAGCCTGACGAAGTTCCTGCTGAACGTACAGGAATTCGAGGCCGCCGCCGCAAAGCTTGCCCGCCGCTTGCGCGACCCGCGGCTCGTCGAATTGCTGGTCGAGAGCGGTCTCGAGAAAAAGACCGATTTCGAGGACAAGAAGTCCCTCGAGAAGCTTTTGAAGGAGGTGGACAAGGCCAAGCTGAAGTTGGAAGGAAAAGTTGCCTTCGACGAAGAACACAGCTTGTACGAAATCCAGTTTGGCCCGCCGCACGGCCAGAAAATCAATTGGGCGCTGGCCTCCACTGCGGAATACAAGCGGTTGCGCGGCCTCGCCAAATTGATCGAGGAATTCAACAAACCGCCGTTCGTCATCACCAACAACGGCACCAAGATCACCAAAGAGAAGGCCCAGGACGTTTTGAACTACGTGGTCGAAGATGCCAAGAAGGATTTCACCATCACGCGATTCAAAGGCCTGGGCGAAATGAACGCCGAGCAACTGTGGGAAACCACCATGAACGCGGAGACGCGCACGCTGCTGCAGGTAAAGTTGGAAGACGCGGTCGCCGCCGAGGATATTTTCACCACACTCATGGGCGAAAACGTCGAAGCGCGGCGCAAGTTCATCGAGGACAATGCCCTCGATGTCCAAAACCTGGATATTTAATCGTCATCGATGAAGTATCAACTCGGATGGGCGACATTGCCGGGGCTGCGCGGATTGAGTTGCAGCGAGTTTCGCGCGACGCCGACGGAGGCGCCGGACAGCGAGCGTGGAGTGGCGGTTGAATTTGCAACGGAAACGGAACGAGACGATTTCTTACGGCAGGCGGAACGTTATTTCACCGCGAAACGATTCATGAATGCAGCCGATGCTTTCGACACGGTGAAAGCGTATGCGCTGGAACAGACGAGCAAAAGAAACTGACAAGCTGAGGAACAATGGCGGACGAGAAAAATACATCGATACTGTTGCCGATTGATATTGAAGCGGAGATGCGCAAGTCGTATCTCGACTACGCAATGAGCGTGATCATCGCGCGCGCCCTGCCCGATGTGCGCGACGGATTGAAGCCGGTGCAGCGGCGCATCCTGGTGGCCATGAACGATCTGGGCCTCGCCTCGAACCGCGGCTACCGAAAGTGCGCCAAGATCTGCGGCGACACGTCCGGCAACTACCATCCGCATGGCGAAGCGGTGATTTATCCGGCGCTGGTGCGCTTGGCGCAGGATTTCAACATGCGCTATCCCTTGATCGATGGCCAGGGAAACTTTGGTTCCGTGGACGGCGATCCTCCGGCGGCCATGCGGTACACGGAAGCGCGTTTGGCGAAAATTTCAGAAGACATTCTCGCCGACCTAGAAAAAGAGACCGTCGATTTCGTCCCGAACTTCGATCAGACGCGCGAAGAACCCTTCGTACTGCCGTCGCGCATCCCCAATCTGCTGGTCAATGGCGCAAGCGGCATCGCCGTCGGCATGGCCACCAACATCCCGCCGCACAACCTGCGCGAAATCGTCGACGCTGCGATGTTGCTGATCGAAAAGCCCGACGCGACGCTGAAAGAGGTGATGAAGCTCGTTCCCGGGCCGGATTTTCCGACCGGAGCGTATATCGCCGGGCGCGAAGGGATCGAGGCGGCGTACAAAACGGGCCGCGGAAGCTTTGTGATGCGCGCGAAAGCGGCAATCGAAGAAGTCGGCAAGGACCGCGAAAACATCGTCATCACCGAGATTCCATATCAGGTCAACAAAGCGCGCCTCATCGAGCGCATCGCCGACCTGGTACAAAACAAAAAGATTGACGGCATCGCGGACGTTCGCGACGAATCTTCGCGCGAAGGCATGCGCATCGTCATTGAAATCAAGCGCGGTGAAGAATCGCAGCTGATTCTGAACAATCTTTTCAAGCAGACGCAGATGCAGGAATCGTTCGGCATGATCCTGCTGTCGATCGTCGCCGGGCAACCGCGCGAACTGGGCTTGATCCCGATGATCAAGTTGTTCATCGATCATCGCGTCGAAGTGGTGCGCCGGCGTTCCGCGTACGAATTGCGCAAGGCCCGCGAGCGCGAGCACATCTTGGTGGGGTACCAGATCGCGCTGGATCACTTGGATGACGTGATTCGCATCATTCGCGGATCCGCAGGCCGCGCCCAGGCCAAGGAAAACTTGCTCGCTTACTTCACCGAGCAAGACGTCACCATCACCGAAAACGGGAAGCCCAAGAAGGTCGCGGGCGTCAAGCTCGATGGCCGCAAGTACAAGGTAGGTCCTCTCGAAGGGGAAGCAGTGGCGACGCGCGGCGGCGTGATCGGTCTGACGCCGGTACAGGTGGACGCGATCCTGGAATTGCAACTCCACCGCCTCACCCAGCTTTCCGTTGATGAAATCCTGAAGGAATTGAAGTCGATCCGCGAGCTGATCGCCGAACTCGAGGAAATCCTCTCGAGTGAGAAAAAACTGAAGCAGGTCATCACCGGCGAACTCAAAGAAGTCCAGAAGGCGTATGGCGATGACCGCCGGACGCAGATCGTCGACAAGGTCGATGAAATCAAGCTCGAAGATCTGATCGCCGACACCGAAATGCTGATTACCGTCAGCCACGCCGGCTACATCAAGCGCACCGCGGCGGAAACCTACCGGCACCAATCGCGCGGCGGCAAGGGGCGCATCGGCGCGCGCACCAAGGAAGAAGATTTCGTCGAGCATATGTTCATCGCCTCGGCGCACAGTTATATTTTGCTGTTCACGTCGAAGGGGCGCGTTTACTGGCTCAAGGTGTACGAATTGCCGGAAGCCGCGGCCGCGACGCGAGGCAAAGCAATCTCGAGCCTGGTGAAATTCCAGGAAGACGAAAAGCTGACAGCCCTGGTCGCGTCACGCAACCTGGAAGAAGAAGGCCGCTTCGTCTTCATGGCCACCAGGAGCGGCACCGTGAAGAAATCCACGCTGATGGAATTCTCGAATCCGCGCTCGACGGGCATCATCGCGATCAACCTGGATGGTAAAGACGAGCTGATCGGCGCAAAGCTGACCGACGGCAAGCAGATGATTTTTCTGGCGAGTCACGAAGGCCAGGCCATTCTGTTCCGCGAGACCGAAGTGCGGCCCATGGGGCGCAACGCCGGCGGCGTGAACGGCATGGACCTGGACAAGGACGACTACGTGGTCAGCATGGACGCGGTGCAGCCGGACTTCGCCATCATCGAGAAAGAACACAAGCAAACGTCGCAAAATCTGGAAGAACTCGAGAACGAACACATCAAAGACTCGCTCACGACGTTGATGCTGACCGTCGCGGAGAAAGGCTACGGCAAGCGCACGCCGCTTGCGGAGTACCGCATTACTTCCCGCGGCGGCAAGGGCGTCGTGAACATGAAGACCACCGACCGCAACGGCTACGTTGTGGCCACACTGCAGGTGAACGAAGAGTCCGACGTGATGATCATCACGCACAACGGCAAAGTGATTCGCGTGCATGCCAACGAAATCCGCGAGGCCGGGCGTTCAACGCAGGGCGTGCGGTTGCTGCGGCTGGACGAGGACGACTCCGTGGCAGCCGCGGCCGTACTGCAAGAGGAGAACGAGGAAGAGAAGAAGTAACCCACACGCGGTTCCCGCGCGTCCTATGTTTTCCCGGGCCGGGTCCGGGCTAAGCCCTGGCCCGATTTCGATTTTTTGGAGCGTAGTGGCGCTGCTTCCGGTGCTACAATTTTGCCCCTATGAAAATTCCGCGTCGAATTTTTGGGCTGGCATTTTTTGTTGCGGCCACACTTGCCTTCTCGCCGGCTTCGTCACCGCAAAAGAGCGACTCCTATTACCTGGTCTACGTCGGCACGTACACGACCAAGCAGACCAGCAAGGGAATCTACGCCTACAATTTCAATGCGACTACAGGCCAGCTTAGTTCGATTGGGTTGGCGGCGGAGTCTACCGATCCTTCGTTTGTGGCCGTGCATCCCAACGGTAAATTTTTGTATGCGGTGAATGAGGTCGGCGATTTCAACGGGATGAAGAGCGGCGCGGTGAGCGCGTTTGCGATCGACCCCAAGAGCGGGGCGCTAAAGCTTTTAAATCAGGTGTCGACGCACGGGGCGGGGCCGTGTTTCGTGTCGCTAGATAAGACCGGAAGATTCGTGCTGGTGGCGAACTACGATGGCGGCAGCGTCGCAACGTTTGCCATCCAGGACGACGGTAGCTTGAGCCTCTTGAAGGGCTTCGTGCAGCATTCCGGGTCAGGTGTAGACAAGGAGCGGCAGGAAGGCCCGCACGCGCATTGGATCGGAGTGTCACCCGACAATCGATTTGCTCTGGCGGCCGACCTGGGACTTGATGATGTGCTGGTGTACAAGCTGGATGATGTTCGAGGCGGATTGACGCCCAACACGCCTCCTTTGGCGGAAGTGAAACCCGGGTCGGGGCCGCGGCATCTGGTTTTTCATCCGACAGGAAAATTCGCGTACCTGGTCAGCGAAATGAGCTCGACGGTTACGGCATTTGCGTACTCGGCGCAGAAGGGATCGCTGTCGGCGTTGCAAACCCTGCCGATGTTGCCGAAAGACTATTCGGGCGTACGGGAAGCGGCGGAGATTGCCGTGCATCCTTCGGGTAAATTCTTGTATGCATCGAACCGGGGGACGGCGAACAGTATTGTCGCCTACAAGATCGATGCCGTTAAGGGGACATTGACCGCGGCGGGCACATTTTCGACCAAGGGGATGATTCCGAGAAATTTTGCGATCGATCCGACCGGGCAGTTTCTACTGGCTGCGAATGAAGACTCCGGCAACATAGTAGTATTTCGGATTGATGCGACGACCGGATCGTTGACGCCGACCGGCCAAGTGGTCGAAGTTCCGGCACCGGTGTGCATAACATTCGGGCCCGTGGAGTAGCCTGTCGCGCTAGAATCCGCGTCGTGGGGGTGACCTATGACGACGAGGGCGCGATTTATCCTGGCGGTTCTGGCTTCCGGAGTGGTGACCTCGTTTACGGATTGGCTCTTCATGGGGCTCTTGTTCCACAGAAAATATTTAAAGACGCCGGAAATATGGCGCCACCCACCTGGCCAGAGCGAAACGCTAGGCATCGTCGCTTCCTCGTTGGCGGGGACCTTGAGTTGCGCCGCTTTCATTTTTCTGTGCATGTGGACCGGGGCGTTGACGGTGCGCAGCGAGCTGCACTTGGCACAGCTGGTGTGGATTGCCGGAGCGCTGCCGATCATTTTCAGCAACGTCGTCTGGATCAAGATGCATCCGTTGCTCGGCTTGTCGCATTCGCTCGGGTGGCTGGCGCGATTTGTCGCGAGCGGATTGATTGCCGGCTGGCTGCTGGGAAAATGATCGTGTGCGGTTTGCGTTGAAATGGTCTGTTACAATTCCGCATTCCTTTTGGAAATGATCGAGGAGAGCAAATGATTCACGGTTGCGAGGCAGCGATGTGCGCGGTGGAGGAATGCGTGCCGGGGTTGACGCCGGGAGTAGCCCTTCGAGGCTTAGGGTTAGCAGCAACACCCGCCCCTACCAGGAACGGCCGCTTGGGCGCCTTCGTTCGCGGGTTTATGGCGATTCTCGCTCTGGCGGCGATGGCTGGAGCGGCTTGGGCGGGTGACGGAGAGACCGCTCCTGCGCGAGATCCGAAGCTGCCTGTCGATGAGGCTTACACCGCGAAGATGAAGGAGTATACGACGGCGCCTTATTTCACTTCGCCGCTCGTGGATTATCTGCCGGCTTCGAAGAACGTGCCTACGCCGGCGGCCGTGCTGGGGGACGTGGCCGGCGCACCGGGTATTTTGCCGTACTCCAAGGACGTCTACAAATACATGCGGCTGCTGGAAAAGGCCAGCCCGCGTGTGAAGGTGTATTCGATCGGGACGACCGAAGAAGGGCGCGAGATGATCGCGGTGGCTGTGTCGTCGGAGGAGAATCTGAAACATTTGGAGGAAAACCGGGCGCGGCTGGCGAAGCTGGCCGATCCGCGGACGATTCAGTTGAATGACTCCGAGGCGGACAAGATAGTCGCGCAGGCGACGCCAATTTATTACATCACCGGGACGATTCACTCGCCGGAAACGGGAGCGCCGACAGCATTGATGGAGCTGGCCTACCGCCTGGCCGTGGACGACAGCCCGTACGTTCGCGATATTCGCGAAGGAATGGTCACGCTGATTACCCCCGTGGTGGAAGTGGACGGGCGCGACCGCATGGTCGACATCTACCGCTGGCATTTGTCGCACCCCAAGGATTTCTATCCACCGCTGATCTATTGGGGCAAGTACGTGGCGCACGACAACAACCGAGACGCGATGGGCGTGACGCTGAAGCTTACCGAAAACGTTTTGAAGACGTATACCGGCTGGAAGGCGCAGGTGCTGCACGATTTGCACGAGTCCGTGCCGTATTTGTACGACAACACCGTGGGTGACGGGCCCTACAACGCATGGATCGACCCGATTTTGGCGGATGAGTGGCAGATGATCGGAGCACGGAACGTAGCGGATTTGACGAAGTTCGGGATGCCGGGCGTGTTCACGCACGGAGATTTCGATACCTGGTCGCCGGGATACTTGATGTTTATCGCGGCGATGCACAACGGCATCAGCCGGCTCTACGAAACGTTTGGCAATGGCGGTGCGGACACCAAGGAGCGCACGCTCGAGCCGGAGGAATACGCGCGCACCTGGTTCAAGCAGAATCCACCGCTGCCGAAGGCGTTGTGGTCGCAGCGCGACAACAACAACTACGAAGAAACGGGGCTTTTGACGTCGCTGCACTACTTCAACGAAAACAAACGATTGTTCCTGAAGAATTTTTATTTGAAGGCCAAGCGGTCAGTGCAGAAGCCTAGCGAGGAGGGCCCCGCGGCCTATGTGTTGTCCGCGGACGACCCGCGACCCGAGTTGCAAGCGGAACTACTACAAGTCTTGCAGAAGCAGGAGGTCGAGATCTCGCGGGCAACTGCTGCGTTCTCGGTGACGCTGCCGGCGAAAAAAGCCAAGAAGGCTGCGAAGGGCGAGACGACCACGGACAAAGATAAAGACAAGGAGAAGGACGCGAACGCGGGCCCGACGACGCGCGAGTTTCCTGCCGGGAGCTATATCGTTCGGATGGACCAGCCGTATTCCCGCATTGCGGACACGCTGCTCGACTATCAATACTGGAGTCCGGACGACCCGCAGAAAACGCCTTACGACGATACGGCCTGGACGTTTGGCGAATTGTTCGGCGTGCAAGTAACACGTGTGATCGACGCCAAAGTGCTGAGCGCCGCCATGGAGCGCGTTAAGGATGTCCGGGCGCCCGGCGGCGTCAAGAGCGAAGGATCGGTTTTTGCCATCAACAATACTGCCGAGCCGACGCTGGCGACGCTGCGGTACAAATTGAAGGATGCATCGATGGACGCGGCCGAGGAATCGTTTGAGGCGGCGGGGACAAAATTCAATCGCGGCTCGGTCATTGTCCGCGGCGTAAGCCGCGCGGACCTAGATCGCGCCGCCGGCGAAGCGGGACTGCAAGCCGTCGCGTTGGGCGCTGGGCCGAGCGTGAAGACGCATCCTGTGCGAGCGGCACGCGTGGCATACGTACATACGTGGCTAAGCACGCAGATGGAGGGCTGGTGGCGGCTGGCGCTGGACGATCTGAAAATTCCCTACGACTACATCAGCACGCAGGCGGTGGCCAAGATCGACGATCTGAACGCAAAGTATGACGTGATCTTGTTTCCCCCGGTTGGATTCAATGCACCAGCAACGGCGATTATCAATGGGTTACCCATAGCTTGGGGAAATCCATTGCCTTGGAAAAACACGCCCGAAACGCCGAACCTGGTCGGGAAGAACGATTCGACCGACGACATGCGTCCGGGCCTAGGCTGGGACGGCGTGGCGCGGCTGCAAGCGTTTGTTGCGCACGGTGGAGTGCTGGTGACGGCCACCGACACGTCGAACTTTGCGTTGTCGATCGGCCTGGGCACCGGAGTGAGCGTCAGTCCTTCCCAGAAGATGAACATCGTCGGGTCGGTGCTGGGGACGCGCCTGGTGGATGGTTCGAGCCCCATTGCCTACGGCTATCCGGAAAAGGTGGCCGCGTATTGTGACAATGGACCGATATTTTCGCTGAGCAGCATTGCCGGCGAGCGGCGAAGGAGACGGTTGGGGAACCAGTCGAAATCTCGGCCGACAGGACGCGGCACGATTGACGATCCGGATTTCGCCGTGGGCCGCGTAGGTGTCGAAGCTCCCGAAGAGCCGAGCGCAGAGATTTGGGAGAGCCCGGAAGTTACCGACGAACAGAAGATGAACAACTTTCGCGTGATCCCGCCGGCGAACCGGCCTCGCGTGATTCTGCGTTATGCGGACAATAAGGATCTGCTGATTTCCGGATTGCTGGAGGGTGGCGACGAGATCGCCCAGCATCCCGCGGTGATCGATGTGCCTTCGGGACAAGGGCATGTGGTTTTGTTTTCGATCAATCCAGTTTACCGGGGTGAGACGCGCGGGACCTATTCCCTGGTGCTGAATACGATTTTAAATTTCGACAGTTTGAACGCAGGACAGAAGGTGGAGGGGAAGTAACGCCGCGTTCTTTGCTGGAGATGCCTCGATCACCGCGTTGCACAAATGGCAGCGGCGCCTGCGGCTTAGGTTCAACGGTTTTGTTGTGCCCTTGTTAAATCCAAACCGCGCTCTCTGAACCAGAGCGGCCACAGATGCTCCGGGATGGCGTTTTTGCGGGGTTGGAGTACAATCCCGCCCACTATGGCGAGACGCGCAGGCAAGAAATCAGCCCGTAAACGCAGTACGAACGCACGTAAACGCAGTTCCTCCAAACCCGGCAAACTGTCGAGGGATGCCGTCACGCTCGTCGTGTTGCTGAAGTCTCGTGAGGGACAGGAATCCTTGCTCGAGGCGGAGTTGCGGGCCCTCGTAGGCCCCACACGGCGTGAGCAAGGGTGCATTACGTACGATCTGCATCGCGGCAGCGACGTGCCCGGCGCGTTTCTGCTGCATGAGGTCTGGGCGAGCCGGGAGCATCATCGCCTTCATACGCAGACTCCTCATTTTATTCGTTGGAATGCGCGCAAGGATGCGCTGCTGGCGTCGCGGGACGTGACGTTCTGGAAACAGGTGGTGTGAGGTGACGGCGAGAGAGCCAAGGCACTGGTTGCGCGACGCGGCCTTCCAGGATGGCGTGGCGAACCGAGTTCGCCCGCGCTGCTTTTAGCTCTCTGGGGGGCTTACATAGTAGCCGGGGCGCGCGCGAACCTTCCACGCGTTCGATCCAGGTTTGGTAATCGCAACTTTGATTTCGTGATACCCGGCATCGTTGGTGCCGGCGGGGGCGTAGGTCACAGAATACTGTGAGTGAAGTTCTCCGCCGATTTCGTCGATGGCCTTTTCGACGGAGCGGTCTTTGAAGATACCCAGATGTGCGCCGCCGGTACCTGCAGTTGCCAGCTCCAATGGATTTCCCTTGATTTTGTCTTTCGCATGCTGCACGGCCCAGATGACCGCTTGCGTTAGATCGCCGCTGCCGTAGCGGGCGGCATCGGTTTCCGGTGTCTGCACCGTCCCGGGCATTGGCGGGGCGCCGAAGGTGCCAGGCGGCGTCGGATGTGGGGTGTTGTCCTTTGGCTCGGCTTGAAGCTCCGCGCGGGTGGTGGATAGGCCAACGCTGTAGATGGTAACGTTCGCGAGTTGGGCCTGACGGAGGACCGCGCCGAATTGCGTGTCGCTTCCGACGTCGCCGGCCTCCGATAAAATAAGCATCACGCGGCGGCGCCCAGGTTTGTCCGCGGTGGGTTGCAGCTGGCCGCTAAGCATCTCAATGCCGACGGCCATGGCGTCGTAGAGCTTCGAACCAGACGTGCCGGGCTGCAGGTGCGTGAATACGTTTTCGATTTTGTCCGCGCTCGCGGTGAAGTCCTGCAATTTGTCCACGGAATCGTTGAAAGCGATGACCGCAGCTTCTCCGCTGGCGCCCATGACGGTTTGCGTGACCACGATGCCGGCTTTGCTTAGCTGTGGCAAAAAGGCTTGGACGCGCGAGCTGGTTTCGACGAGGACAACCAGGGACAGAGGATCGCCACCCATATCGAAATGCAGGATGCGCTGCTGGACGCCATTGTCGGCTATGCGAAAGTCCTTGGCCTCCAGAGTGTCGACCATTTGACCCTTGGAGTCGCGCACGGTGACCGGCGTGTTGACGAGCGCTACGCGGACCCCGATCTTTGCCTGCGCCGGGGCCTGCTGCACCGCTGATCCCGGCTGCGGCGCCATGGGTCCCGAGGGGGATTGTGCGGCGAGGGGGAACACGGACGCGGACATCGTGAACAATGTCAGGGAGAAAATCCGAACTGCGAACTGGCGGTTCATGGCGAACCCTCCGCACCCAGTGTATCGAATTCGACGCAACTGCGGCGACAAGCGTTGCCGGGGAGCGCGGCAGTTCCTAGAATGGAGGATCGACATTGTGGAGAGTGCAGATGGCAGTACGACAAGCGAAGCCGAAGCCGATGCACGCACCGCTGGCTCCGCACAAAGACCCGGCGTTTCTGGAGAGCACGGCAGCACGGCCAATTCGCATCTTGGCTGAGTACCTGCAGCCGCTGGTGCAGTTAAAGAAAGAGGGAATTGGAGACACCATCGTGATGTTTGGATCGGCGCGCATCGAATCGCGGGAAAGCGCGTTGGCGCGTTTGGGCAAACTGAAGAACAAGGCTGCGTTGGCGCGTGTGAAGGCGCAACGCGCGGAGCATCGGGAAACTCTGCGTGACGCGCGAAGTTCGCTGGAAATGTCGCGCTACTACGAGCAAGCGCGGGAATTGTCGCGGCGTATCACGGAGTGGGCCATGACCCTGGGAACGCGGCCGAGGCGGTTCGTGATCTGCTCCGGCGGCGGCCCGGGCATCATGGAAGCAGCGAACCGCGGGGCGATGGAAGCCGGCGGGAAATCCATCGGGCTCTCGATCGAGCTGCCGCACGAGCAGTTTGCCAATCCTTATATCAGTCCCGAGCTGAGCCTCAACTTCCACTACTTTTTCATGCGTAAACTATGGTTCGCGCAGATCGCGAAGGCTTTGGTGGTTTTTCCGGGCGGGTTTGGAACCATGGACGAGTTGTGGGAAATGATGACGCTGCTGCAAACCGGGAAACTCCCGAAAAACAACCTGATCATCATTTACGGCCGGAAGTACTGGGATGAAGTGTTGAACTTCCGGGCCATGGTTCGCTGGGGCATGATCAGCCATAGTGAGTACAAGATGCTGCAGTTCGCCGACACCGTGGACGAAGCCTTCGATCGTATTCGCAGCGGGTTGGAGAGGTACCATATGGAACTCGATTCCGACCTCTAGCGCGGTAGCACGTTCCGGGGATGCGCATCCCTACAGGGTTTCCCCCATAGTTTTCCTAGCGTCTCCGTATGGCGCGGACCTCCCCGCAAAACCTATAGTGTTAGCCGAACCTGGCCATCTGAAAATCTAGCTATCCAAGTTGATAGGAGAAGCGGATGCAAAGTGAACGGCGTTTAGGAATGCTCGAGTACGGGAAGCTCCTGGTAACGTTAGCGGCGCTGGTCGGATTCTTACTCTTCACCGGCGCACCACGTGTCCGTGCAGACGAGTCCGAGTGCCAACATCGAACAGAACGGGCAGATCACCGCCTTCATGAGGCGATAGAGCATCATGGCTGGGACAGCAAACAGGCTGAGCGTGCGCGTCACGAGCTGCACGAGGCTCGGGAGTACTGCTGGGGCCAGCACCACAAGTGGTGGGACTCCGAAGCGCGTCAATGGCGCGAAGAACATAGCTGGGACGACGAGCACGGCCGCCCGCGGTAAATTGTTTGGTGGATGAATCCGCCGATTTTGGCGAACACGAAGATTATAAAATAGAAATGGGGGCGCATAGCATGCGCCCCTGTTTGTTTTTTACGGACGAGAGTTAGTGCGTCGTCACAGGCAGTTCGTCGGAAAAGACCGCTTCGAAGCGCCGCGTTTCGTCCTGATCGTGCAGCATCACTACCGGTACCACCCGCAGTGATTGGCCGCACGAACGGCACTGCGTTACTTCGCCCTGCAGATCCTGCAAAAATCCATCCGTGAAATGATATTGCGTCCGCTCGCGCCGGGCATTTTTCTGGCCCCGTGTACCGCAGTGCGGACAGACGAATTCGACCCTGTCCTCCTGCGGATCGCGGTCCAGTGCGGCCCAGCCGGTGCGGCGCACGCCTACCGTTTCGGTATTGCGCCGGTCCATTGGTTCGCCTCCTTCAGATCCACGTCCACAAGACATGTGATGCGCTAGGATGGCGGTTTGATACAACTCGATAACTATCTTCTTTTCTGTTGACTACAAAATATTCAGAACCTTTGACTATGCTGGAATAAGGGCGCACCGCCGATTTTCTCGCACCGAACTGCGGATGGAAGCTTCGAAACAACTGATTTTCGCGCCAAGGGGAACTTGTCACGCGGGGCGGTGTCCAAGGGAGTGAGGACGCGCGCAGCCCTCACATCCCTGCGAGCGCGGCGCCGGTTTCCTGGATGAAATAAACAGGAGGCCGGTGCCGCAAAACTCTTTCCTTTGGTTCGCAGCACTCTTGTGTGGAGGTGTGTGATGTCTCACGAACCCGGCCCGCGTTCCAGCGAAAGTTTGGGTGTGTTGAACGGATGTCTTGTGGAGGGCGATCCAGAACAACAAATGCGTCAACGCAAAGTCCGGCGAAGGGCGCTGATTTTGTCGGTGGCGTTGCAAAGCATTGCGGTTGCCGCGATAGTGCTGGTCCCGCTGCTGGGCAAGCCCGCTCGGATTGCGCTCGCGAACGTTACGCCGCTCCCACCGTACTACTCGCGGCCTGCGCCAAAGCCACTCGGAGAAGTGCAACCGCAGCAGCGGCGGCCGCAGAACATGTGCAGATTTTGTCCAGGACGGACGATTCCACCGAACATCGTGTTGCACGATCCGCCGCCTCCCGAAGACGGCACTGGCGGGCCCCCTGTAGGCATTAACATACCGGGCGCCTTTCCACCTCCCACTGCGGGCGTTGCTGCGGGACCTGCGCCACCGGCGACGCAGGTGGAGGTTCCACGCGTCGTTCGGTTGGCGCACATCAGTCCGGCGATGCTGACCCATCGGGTTGAGCCGGTCTATCCAACGCTGGCGCGCCAGATCGGGCGGTCGGGGCATGTGGAATTGCGAGCGATCATCGCCGCCGACGGCACGATTCAGTCTCTGGAAGCCGTGGGAGGAGATCCCATGTTTTTCCAGTCGGCGCTCGAGGCGGTGCGGCAATGGAGGTACACGCCGACGCAGCTCAATGGCCGACAGGTCGAGGTCGACACCTACATCACCGTAATCTACAACATGCAGCGCTGACAGAAATGGAGCAGTCAGAGCACGGGCTCGCCGGCGTAGCGTCCGATGGCTTCTCGCGTTTGATCGCGCAGGGAAATCAGGTCGTGCCAGCTGCCAGATTCAGGGCCCGCCGCCGCGGCCGCTTGGGGGTAAATCGGTGCAGACAATGTGATGGTGACGCTCGTGGGCCGCGGGAGATACGTGCCCTCGCGCAGAAATCTGCGTGTTCCCGCGAGCGAAACTGGAATGATGGGGACGCCTGCCGCCACCGCGGCCTTAAACGCTCCCAGCTGGAACGGACGAACGCCGTCGTCCGAGGTGAAGGTCCCTTCCGGAAATACGAAGACGGACTCGCCATGACGAAGAATTTCTTCCATTTGCTCCGCCTGGCGAAGGCGGGAGTTGGCGTCGGTGCGATCGAACGAGAGATGCCCCATCTGCTTCAGGAAGGTGCCGATAAACGGCATGTGCCGAACTTCCCTTTTGGCGACAAACCGGTACGGAACACCGAGCCCAAGCATCAGCGGCAGGACATCGAAATAACTGGTGTGATTTGCGGCGTAAATTTTAGCTCCGGGCGTGTCCATGTGTTCCTTGCCAACAACGCGCACGCGCAAAACGGCCAATGCAAACAAAATTTTGAGGGCCGAGGAAGTAAAGCGTCCCGCCGCACGCTGATCCGGGATAAGCGCGACGATGGCGCAGGTGGGCACGATCCACAAGAAAAAGATTACGCCAAAATAGAGGCCGTAGAGCATCTCGAGCGCGCGCCTGAAGGCCAGTCCGAGCGCGCGCCCAAAGCCTCGCATCGCGCCCGAGGCGCCCAAACGGACGATCTGTAGCCATGCGGGTGCACGTCCTGCCGACAGCTTGCCCTTAAGGAAGAGTTGGCGGGTTTCCTCGCGGCGCAGCTTACCGCTCGACGTTTTCGGGATGCTTCCAGGCGGAATCAATTCAACCCGATCGGGGGGAAGGCCAAGGCCAAGTGCCACTTGTTCGGTGACCGCGGCGGCAATTGCAGCACGCTTACGCGCCTCGCGTTCGCGGACTTCGGCGACGACGACAAGTTTTTCCGTGCCCGAGCCTTCATCCTTTATCCCGAACGCGACGATGCAGCCTTTGCGAATCCCTTCGACACGCGCCGTCAACTCTTCGACCTCGTGCGGATACAAATTCCGGCCGCCTTTGATGATGATGTCTTTCACGCGGCCGGTCACATAGATTTCACCGTCGGCGCGGTATGCGCGATCTCCGGAATCGACCCACGCAAATTCGCCGGTTTTCGCCGGCGGACCGAGGGGGAGCAATTTCTGAGTGGCGGCAAAATTGTGATAGTAGCCACTCGTTGCCGAGGGACCACGGAACCACAGGAAGCCTTCGGTGCGATCGGGAACCTCGTTACCGGTTTGATCCATGATGCGAACCTCGTGGCCCGGCAAAGCCGCGCCAGAGGAGACAAAGGAGATCGAGCTCATTCCCGGCGAGATGGAGGGCACGGCGCAGCCCTTCACTGTGAAGGTTTCACGCTCGACGCGGTCGATCAACGGCGCGCGATTGAGGGGCGGAACCGTCACGGCGAGAGAGGATTCCGCGAGGCCGTAAACGGGAAGATGAGCTTGGTTGCGAAAGCCGTAGCGCGCGAAACGTGCTGTAAAGCGCTCCATGGTTTCCGGATTGACGGGCTCGGCGCCGTTCATGGCTACGCGCCAGGAGCTCAAGTCGAGCCCTTCGATGTCTTTATCGGCAATCTTTCGCACGCACAGCTCGTAGGCGAAATTGGGAGCTGCGGCGATGGTTCCGCGGTGCTTGTGAAATGCCCAAAGCCAGCGTTCGGGACGCGTGAGAAACGCCAGGGGCGACATGACGGCAAGCGGCATGCCGAAATGCAGTAGCGTCAGCCACGCGCCGATCAGCCCCATGTCGTGGTAAAGCGGCAACCAGCTGACTCCGACGTCGCCTGGGCCCATTTGCACGGCGGTGCCGATGGCGCGCATGTTCGCCAGCAAATTGGCGTGAGTGAGCACGACGCCTTTGGGATCGCCAGTAGAACCGGAGGTGTATTGCAGCAGGGCGATATCACCGGAGCGTCGCGCGCGGCTCCCTGTCAGATGCGCTGGTAATGCGCCAGGCGCGGGTGGCGGCGCTTTGTCGGCCGCTTCGAGGAGTTTTTCCGCGTCAACGACGGCGGCCAGGGAACGCACGCGGGGCTCGAGGAGGTGCGCGACCGCTTCGGCGCGGCGGAAGGTCAGCAGCAGGCAGACTTCCGCGTTGTTGAGAATGGCGGCTTGGCGTGCGGCGTATTCTTCGATGCGATCCGCGCGAAACGGCGGATAGATCGGCACGGGAATCGCGCCGGCGAGAAGAATGCCCGCGTAGGAAACAAAAAATGCCCGCGAAGTGGGCAACATGAGCGATACGCGGCCAGCGAGCGGCACCCCGCGCCTCGCGAGTTCCGCGGCACAACGCTGGGCAGCGGCGTAGAGTTCCCCGAAAGTGAGGGTTATGCTGCGCTCTTGGCCGGCGGCGTCTTCCTCGGTAATCAGGAGATGCGCTCGCTCGGCGTCGTGCTTCGCGCGATAGCGCAGGACGTCGAGAAGCGTTTCGGCTTCAAAGACGCCAGAACGTGTTGCTTCGTGAAGTAACTTCTGTGCCGTGACCGAAGCGCGCAACGCGGATGGCGCTTCATCCTCGGCTGAATCGCCCGGTGCGGTGGCAATGGAGTGCGCCAGGTCCTCCGGCGTGTTGGCCTCCGCGGCAACGCGATCCGGTAGCCGTACGCCAAATTCAGTTTCGAGGCGCGCCAGCAGCTCCACGCGTTCGAGGCTGCCGAGGCCGAGGTCGCGGTCCAGAAGGGAAGCGGATGTGAGCATCGGCAACGCGCCCTGGCTGCCCAATTCGGCCAGCAAGTGCCGAACGATTTCAAGGACGCGTTCGCGCGTGCTCGAACTGTCGAGTTTTGTAGTGGTCGTAGCCACAGAGTTTCTTGGAGGGGAACCGCTCTTCGGCGAGAGGCTATCACCCCCTGCCCGCGATTACTATCGTGACATCGCCAAATGTGCTTTAGGATTCAACTTTTGTGAATCCCCTGTGAATGCTTACGCCGTTTTCTGTTTCGATTGCGGCGGCGCATACCCTTTCGGTAGAAGCGTTGTCGACAGGTCCACGCCGGAGAGATCCGCGCCCTGCAAATCGGTCTCGCGCAAAATCGCGACTCCCATGTCCGCCCCGGTGAATTTTGCGCCGTTCACGTTAGCGAGGCGCAGGTTGACGTTGCGGAGTTGCGCCCGCTGAAAATTCACGTTGGAGAGATCACACCGGAAGAATTCGATTCCGCTCGCCTGGGCTTCGCTCAAGTCCGCGCCGGGGAGAATCGCTTCGGTCAGGTCCGCATTGCGCAGGTCCGCCTTGTGCAAGTTGGCTCCGGAGAGATCGGCGCCGGGGAGCTTGGTCTTGCGAAGGTCACTCTCGGTGAGGTTCGCGTTGCGCAGGATTGCGCCGCTGAGATTTGCGCCGCTCAGGTCCGCGCGAGAAAGATCGGCTCCAGTCAAATCCGCACGTAGCCCGCCGTCACGTCCGCGAAAGAAGCGGTCGTGCGCGTCAAGAATGTCGGTCAGCTGCTTTCCGTTGTGCTTGATACTCTTCGCTTTGCGCAAGCTCATGTGGCGTCTATCCCCTGAATCCAGCGTCTATTCTACTGGATGCTCGACCACCCTCCAAAGCCAGGGACGCGCTCGGGTGGTACCGGCAACGCAGGTGGTAACGGTGAACCAAATGCGGGAGACTTAGGGGTGGGAGTCTGATCGGAGACCGGCGGTGAAGCTGCTTTCTTACCTGGCATTCGTGGTGCTTGCTTCACTAGCGGCGCCTGCGCACGCAGTCGCGGGCCCAGCTTCTTCAAAACTCGCCTTGACGCACGTCACTGTCCTGGATGCGACCGCGAATGCGCCGCGACTTGACCAAACCGTAGTCATCGTCGACGGCCGCATCGCCGCGGCCGGGCCGTCCGCGCGCATCAAGCCGCCCAAAGACGCTCGAATTCTCGACGCCCAAGGCAAATTTCTGATTCCGGGTTTGTGGGACATGCACGTCCACCTTGCGGGACTTAGTGCTGACCCCGCCTGGAGCAAGCAGGTTCTTCTTCCTCTCCTGGTGGCCAGCGGGGTAACGGGCGTGCGGGACATGGGCGGTGACCTCGACACCCTCCTTGCCTGGAAGCGCGAAATCGAAAGCGGCGCACTGGTAGGGCCGCACATTGTTGCCTCCGGGCCGTTCCTTGTGAGCAGTGGTAAGAAAACCGCGGAACAATATCCTGTGGCCAACGCCGATGAAGCCCGCGCGGCGGTTCGCGACCTGAAAGGCAGGGGCGCCGACTTCATCAAGGTAATTTCGCTCCCGTCCCAGGAGGTCTTCTTCGCGGTCGCGGACGAGGCCAGGAAACAAGGTATTCCGTTTGCCGGGCATTTGCCATTTCAGGTGAGCGTCATCGAGGCTTCGAATGCGGGTATCCACAGCATCGAGCACCTTCTCTACAGCGCGTTCTCGCTGTCGTTTTCTACGAAGGAGGACAAGCTGCGCTCACGGCTGGTGGTGGCCGAGGAGCACGGGGACTCGGTGGCTTGGGAGCAGATCGCCCACGAATCCGACGCGACCTATGACAAGGAAAAGGCCGCCGCACTGTTTCAGACGTTGAAGCGGAACCGAACCTGGGTGACCCCTACCCTCGCTTCTCTCGACATCACCGCCCATCCCGAGGACTGGAGCGTGGACGACCCGCAACTAGCCTTCGTGCCACCATCTTTGGCCCAGCAATGGCGCGAGTCGCTTCACGACACCCAGATGAAAGAGCGTGCCGCCTGGCTGGCGAGGCAAGCAGCCAATGATTGGCGACTAACCGCTGAACTGCACCAAGCTGGAATACACCTGCTCGTGGGTTCGGATTCCCTCGATCCGTTCGTTTTCCCGGGAGAAAGCCTGCACCGGGAGCTTGCGGAACTGGTGCGCGCCGGGCTAAGTCCAGCGGAGGCTCTGCAGGCAGCTACCAGGGACGCAGCGCAGTTCTTGGGTCGGGAAAGCGATTTCGGCACGATCGAGACTGGCAAACGGGCTGATTTGGTGCTGCTCGACGGCAGCCCGCTCGAAAATATTGCGAACACGCAACGTATTGCGGGGGTGGTTCGAGGTGGAAGCTATTTGGATCGAGCAGCGCTCGACAAGCTCCTGGCACAAGCGAAATCCGCGGCTGCTTCCGTGCCAGCGGCGAAATAATTCTTTTCGCCGACACTGCTTCGGTAGTCGTACGATAGAGATTCATGTATAGGAAATCCATCGAACGTTTTCGACGGCTCGCGGAAATTTCGCTCGTTGCGCTCGCGTTGGGATGTGTCTGTGCTCGTGCTTCGGCTCAGTCCCAGGAATCCGAAGGCGAAATCATCGCCAATTTGGCGGGCGGGCGCGTGATCGTTCACGTTACCAAGGATGACGTCATCCTTTTTGGCGCGGTCGATCATCCTGTGGAAGCGGGCTCCGTGCCGCCGCGCGTCACGCAATTGGACGGAAGGCATATTGGCGTGCTTCTGGGCGCTTCGGAATGGAGACTCCCGGCCGATCCCAAACCCATTCGCTTGGATAAAGACTACATGAGGATCGGACCGCGGGATTCTCGATATCGAGGTGATCCGACCGAGGCGGAACCCGATCTGGAAACCATTGGCGTTAGCTTTCTGGAAACGTTGCGGCCGTTGACGAGCCAACTTCATCACAAGATCGAAATCGCCGTCGACGAGCCGCTATTCGAAATCGTTATCATCGGATTCGCACCCAACCACTATGGCCCGGAGGTTTGGACCGCAGAGTATCGCGTGCAGCAGGAACAAGTCGGCGTTCGCGCAGAATATTGGCAAACGCGCATCCTTCGTCCGCGGTTCACGCAGATCTACCCGCCAGAGAAGCATGCCCCGCGAACCATTGTGGAGGCGCGTTACCCGTCCGACCTCAAAGGCCCGACGGTGATGGAGATGATTCAAGGAAATGACCCGCGCGTGGCACAACTGCGGAGCGGGGAACCGCACTTTGCGAAAGTGCTGGAGGCGGTTGATCGAGGGCAGGCACAGAAAGCGGTCACGATGGATGCTGCCGACTTCCTGCGCGCGTTGCTGCCGCTGATTGCGGGCAAGGCGACGTTCGTGCTCGGGAAGATAGACGATGAGCGCGGGCTGGACTGGATCGTTCCACCGGAAGAGCCCGTGGAAAAAACAAAAGTAGACGATAAAGACCGGCCGCCGGACGCGCCATCGCTACGCAAAAGACCTCAGCGGTGAAGTCAGGAATCGGCCGATCGCTAACGACATAAGCGATTGTTTGACGCCGCCACGGAAACTCGTTCCATCGAATCACCACGCCGGATCGTTCCCCCCGCGGTGACGCGGCACAGCATCCCTCTCCGGCCCCAGAGCTCCCTCCGGAGTCCGGGCCGGACTTTTTCCAGCTGATCGCAAGGCGTGCACACTGCGCTCACTTCCAGGCGCACTTCTCCGATTCTGAGCTGTTCGCCCATTTTCAGCCCGTTGACGTTCAGGCCTTCGGTCGTGATGTTTTCGCGAATGATGCCGGGCTGCAAATTCATGGCTTCCAGAGTTTCGCGATCGACTAGCAATACCTGGCGCTTTCCTCCCGGTCGGGCGTGCGCGCAACCTTGAATTCCAGAGTTTGCGACCACCGCGACTTCGGCTAGTTCCTCCATGGGCAAGCGCTTTTTAGGCGCGCGAAACAGGTGCAGAACGCGGGCCATCGGTCTCACTCTCCTGCGGTTCGTATACGATTCGCCCGTGCGGCGATGTCCCGCCGGTAGTGCATGCCTTCAAAATGAATTTTGCGGATCGCACCGTATGCCTTTTCCAAGGCCACTTCTATCGAAGGCGCTGGAGCTGTGACACCGAGCACCCGCCCGCCATTAGTCACCATCAAGTCGCCACTACACTTTGTGCCCGCATGAAATACCTCGACACCGCTATTCTTATCTATATCGGTTAGTCCAGTTATCGTCTTGTTGGTCTGAAACTTACCCGGGTATCCACCCGAAGCGAGTACCACGCAGACGCTCGCTCCCGGCCTCCAGTGAAGTCTGGAGGGATCGAGTCGACCCGAGGCCGCGTCGGACAAAACTTCGGCGAGATCGAAATCCATTCGCGCGACAATTGCTTGGGCTTCCGGGTCGCCGAGGCGGCAATTGAATTCGAGAACTTTGGGACCGGAGGCCGTAAGCATTAAGCCGAAATAAAGGAAACCCTGATACCGTATGCCTTCCTTTGCCAGCCCCTCGATTGTCGGCCCGACGACATCGCTTAAAACGAGGTCGCGCATCGCGGGAGAAATCAATTCATCGCTCGAATACGCCCCCATGCCGCCCGTGTTTGGGCCCTTGTTTCCGTCGAATACGCGCTTGTGGTCGCGAGTCGGAACCAGGGGTGAGTAGCGCTCCCCGTCCGTAAGTATAATGAAGGAAAGCTCTTCGCCCTCGAGAGTCTCTTCCAGCAGGATCCGGCGGCCGCCAGGTCCGAATTCTTCGCGTCCCATCGCACTGTCGATAAAATCGGCCGCAGCCCTGCGATCCGGAGCCACCAGAACACCCTTGCCGGCGCACAGGCCATCCGCCTTGATGACCAGCGGCCAGCTCACCTGGTCGAGCGCAGCGATGGCGGGCTCGAGCGAATCGTAGGATCCATACATCTTGGCGGTTGCTATGCTGTGGCGCTCCAAGAATTGTTTCGCGAAGATCTTGCTGCCCTCCAGCCGGGCGGCACGCTGCGAGGGCGCGACAATGGGCCATTTTCGTTGTGTAAACGTGTCGCTGATTCCGTTGACCAACGGCAATTCGGGCCCAACGATCGTCAGATCCGGATGAATGTCGTTCGCGATCGCCACGAGTTTGTCGACGTCGCCCGGGTCAGCGACGACGCACTCGGCGTCCTGTGAAATTCCACCGTTGCCGGGGACGCACCAAATTTTTTCAACTCGTGGACTTTGCCCCAGCTTGCGCACCAGAGCGTGTTCGCGGCCGCCGCCGCCTATCACCAGAATCTTCATGAAGAGCGAGCCTCTGCGATATCTTCACGAAAGATAGTCGCGTATGGAAGACCTGTCAACCTGGGGGGCGAATCGTAGCGGGTAGTGCGTATGCGTGACAGCTTCAGAATTCACGCCAGGGAAAGCGAAGTGATCGCGCTGTGAATTTATGCGGATCCGACGGCTCGGATCGGGATGGTAACGCCAGTGGAAGAGTCCGAGGATGCGAGCATGTGGCAGCGGCCGTCGAAAATTCCTCCCGGGTCGATGACCATGCATGGCGAATGCACCTCTCCGGTTACCACGCCTTTGGCTTGGATTTCCACGCGGCCCTTGGCAAAAATCACGCCATCAAATCGGCCCGCGATCACCACACGATTCCCTTCGATCTGTCCCTCAACCCTCGCGCCTTCGCCAAGGACGACGGTCTGTTCGGAGATGATGTTGCCTTTGACATTTCCATCGATGCGAAACGTCCCCTTGAGTTGCAGTGTGCCCTCAAGGGTTACGCCCTGGTCGATAAAGCCCGTCCACTCTTCACCGCTGCTGCCGTTTTTTGTTGCGCCGGGCCACTTCCAAGCCATGACAAACCCCCAACCGACACTTCTACTCTAGCGGCGTTCAGAGACAAGGGAAAGCGCGGTGAAATCTGAGTTGTCGAATCAGCTCACTGAACCAACGGGCAACGCAAACAACGAAGCGTGTGACGCGGTCGCGCCCTCGATTTCATTTCATCAAGCGATCGTACAGGCCCATGAGCTGGGCGTCATCGTAATATTCCAAAATAAGCTGTCCCGGTCGCATTTTCGTCTTCTGCCGCAGCAGTGCTTTCGTTCCCAAGTGACGCTGCAATTCTTCTAGCGCGGCGCGGATATTCGCGTCTACATGAATCTCGGCTGGTGTTCCGATGTTGCGGGAACGCCGCGAAGCCAAACGCTCAATCTGGCGTACCGTCAAACCTCCGCGAGCGGCGCGCTGGGCATAGCGCATGCGAAGTTTGGAATCTTGTACGGCGAGGAGTCCACGGCCGTGTCCAGCGGTCAGCTTTCCTTCTTCGATCCAATCTTGAATGGTCGGTTCCAATTTCAGCAAGCGAATGGCATTCGCGACGGTGGCGCGGTCCTTGCCGGTGCGCTCGGCAACCGCTTCCTGCGTGAGCTGGAATTCGTCCATGAGCCGCTCAAAAGCCCGTGCCGCTTCAATGGCGTTCAAGTCTTCTCGCTGGATGTTTTCCACCAGCGTCATTTCCAGCGCAAGCTCATCGGGAACATCGCGGACAATTGCCGAGACTTTGGTCAACCCGGCACGTTGAGCCGCGCGCCAGCGGCGTTCGCCAGCGATCAGCTGAAAACGAGACCCAATTGCGCGAACAACCAGCGGCTGAATGATGCCGCTGGCCTTAATCGAGCGGGCCAGCTCGTCGAGAGCCTCCTCCCGGAAACGTGTGCGAGGCTGAAACGGGCTGGGATCGATGAGATCAGCGTCGATTTGGAGCGGGCCACCGGTCGCCGCGGAGTCCCGTGCCGGCGCTACCGCTGCGCCGCTCGATGTGGCGGGGTAAGAAGGAGCAGCTGGCGCGGGTGCGACGGGAACCTGCGGTTCAGGCTCCCGAATGAGCGCTCCGAGCCCCCTTCCCAACGCGTTTCTCGTCATTGACAATCACCTCCTGTGCGAGTTGTGTGTAGCCCTCGGCGCCCTTGCTATGGATATCATAGAAAATAATAGGCTTACCAAAACTTGGAGCTTCGGCCAGCCTGACGTTCCGTGGAATCACAGCTTGAAAAACCTGGGCTCCGAAGAAGCTGCGCAAGTCCGTAGCGACCTGCCGCGAAAGGGTCGTGCGCTCATCATACATCGTCAGCAGAATGCCCTCGATTTCCAAGCGCGGATTCAGCGTCCGTCGAATCCTCATCAGAGTGTCCAGGAGCTCCGAAACTCCTTCAAGAGCCAGATATTCGCACTGAATGGGAACAAGGACGGAGCTAGCCGAGACCAAGGCATTCAGTGTCAGTAGATCCAGCGCTGGCGGGCAATCAAGAATGATAAACCGGTACCGATCGCGAATTCCGTTGAGCATGCCTTGCAGTTTATATTCGCGGTGATCCGCATTCACTAACTCGACGGCGGCCCCGGCGAGGTTTTTGTCGGCGGGCAGCACATCGAGCCCCTCGACTTGCGACTTTTGCACGATCTTGTCGAAATGTTCGCCTAAAATCAGCGCGTGATACATGGTTTTACGCGCAGGATCCTTAGCAAAGCCAATTGCGGCGGTGGCGTTGGCTTGGGAGTCGCAATCAACGAGAAGTGTCGGCTGTTCGACGGCCCCGAGGCATGCGGCCAAGTTAACCGCGGTGGTTGTCTTCCCAACACCACCTTTTTGATTTGCGACCGCGATGATTCGCGCCAAGAATCCCCCGATGGGCGAAAATTTAGCAAAGCCTTGTGGCATATGCAAGTTGTTTCACGCGAATCGCCGATTTAGTTGGAGAGCCGAGGGAAACTCAAGACGGCCCAATGCGAAAGGTTCCACGTGGAACCCTACTCTCGGGTGAGCAGGTCGGGCGCACTGCTCGGAAACGAACCACGCCCGTTCCGAGATGGACAATGAACAGGCAAAGGAACAGGCATCTCGAAATCGTCCCGGCCCGGCTACCGTTCCACGTGGAACGTTCGCTGCGGCCAATGAGATCGGGTTCCCTACCGAGCAAAGGTTGCTCTACGTGAAACCTGGCGTTGCCCTGCCCACTTAGTCAGTCCTTTGTTCCACGTGGAACGACGCAGGTGCGGAATGGCTAGACGGTCTCTTACATTGTCACAGGGTTCCACGTGAAACAATTCCGTCGAGCGCGATTCGCGGCCCTACCCTGGACTTCCGCGGATTAGCCGGCGCTAGCACTTACAGTTCGTGTACGATCTGCTTGCGGACTTCTAGGACAATCCGGTCGGAAGAATGGCGTTTAGAATGGCCGTGGCCGAATGCGCTTGGGCGATCCTAGCTCAGCGGGATGACTTTTTGCGCCCGTAAACCGTAGTTCAAGAGTCTATTTCCCGGTTTCTAGTGCCGACGAGCAGAAATCGCCTCAACGACTGAGGAATCTGAATAGGTTCACGCCACTTCCACGAGGACAGTCGCTGTACCTCCTCGAGGTCTCGCCCGCCAATCCACAACAGAGCTTGCTTCGCATCGACTCGCGGCGAAGCCGCCCAGTCAAGGAAGGTCGCAAATTCCCCAACGGCGCGGGAGCAAACAAAGTCGAGTGGCGTTAGTTCTTCCGCAAGCTCCTCGTAACGGCTAACCAGCACTCGAGCGTCCGTAAGTCCAAGATCCCGAATCACTTCGGCCAGGAAAGTAGCCTTTTTGACATTCGACTCGACAAGAAATACCTCGAGTTCCGGCCGGAGAAGCTTCAAAGGTAGTCCCGGGAACCCGCCACCGGAGCCAACGTCGGCGAGGCGACCGTTATCGAGAGGCACAACCGAAGCCGCAAACATCGACTCGCAGAAGTGCCGGTACAGTATCTCGAGAGGATCGCGGATAGCGGTGAGGTTAACGGCCTCGTTCCACTTCAGGAGCATGCCCATATATTGTTGAATCTGTTGGACTTGCTTGTTGCTGGCACTGAGACGAAACTCCGTCAGTGCTCTGTGAATGGTATCGGACGATGGGGCCACGGGTACGCCAGGGGACATGAGAAGGACCACCTCTTCAGGAATTTGTCATACTACGATCTAGCACTAACACCATTATTATGAGTCAGATATCGGGGACCAGCCACGCCGGCCACGACGTCAACGGCAACGTGCCACGCGATTACCGGGACCAGGCTTCCAAAACTGTTTCGTGCGGCTCCGAAAAGCAGCCCCAAGAGCGTTGTCCCAATAAGCCCGCTGCGGCCTTGATAAAGATGGGCGATTCCGAACAAGACGGACGATAACACGACTGCGCTCCAGGTTGGCAGCCCCGCATGGCGAAAGGCTGTCATCGCAAAACCTCGATACAGGAACTCTTCACAAATGCCTGCGGTAGCAGCCAGCGCAAAAAAGGGAATGCGCTCCCGTGCCGACTGAGGGAGAATTCTTTCTGCGAGAGCTTGCAACCGCTTGCTCACTAGAGAGGGCATACGCCCCATCCGCCGTAGATTCATCCATTGCAAACTACCGAGGATTCCGGCTCCCAAAAGTGTCGCCGTACCCACGAGGCGGGCATTCCCCGAGGCAACTCCCAGCTCGGCGGCGGTGAATCCGTGGGCCCAGGCGCGCCACGCCGTGAAAACCAGCGCGGTCCATTGAAAAGCAATGGTCGATAGATAGAGGGAGATGCGTTCGGCCGGCCCAACGGAAGGCTTCGCCAGCAACTCGCGCAAGCGGTGCCGACCGCGCCAAGGCACGATCACGCCAAGTACGAGGAAAATTAACCAGACGTCCCAGGGCATCGGGCGATGAGATCACGTTACCAGGTGAGGCGCAACTTCCGGCGATCACTGAGCAGCGCCCAATAGACGTGACAAGTCACCAGCGCTGCTACGCGAGCATCTCTATAATGCCATACGTGAGGTGAACGCTGTGGTGGACCGCGTGAAGGTTAAACTGACGTCGATGGCGAAAGCGGCGGGATGCGCCGCAAAATTGAATCCGGCGACACTCGATGCTGTGTTGCGAAAATTACCGCGGCAAACAGATCCGAACGTTTTGGTGGGTTTCGACACCAACGATGACGCGGGAATCTACCGATTGACGGACGAACTAGCGTTGGTGCAAACGGTCGATTTTTTTACGCCGATCGTGGATGATCCGCAGCTGTTCGGACAAATCGCGGCGGCAAATGCGTTGAGTGACGTTTACGCGATGGGCGGCCGTCCGATCTCATCGCTGTCCATCGTTGGATTCCCGGAGAAAGGCGATCCGGAAATTCTGGAAAGCATCATTCGCGGTGGCCTGGCGAAGATGGACGAGGCGAAATGCAGCGTGATCGGCGGGCATTCGATTCGCAGCGAAGACATGCTGTTCGGTTACGCGGTCACTGGTGTCGTGAATCCCGATCGCATTTGGAGAAATGTCGGCGCGCGCACCGGCGACGTACTCATTTTCACAAAACCGTTGGGCACTGGAGTGATTACCACCGCGCTGAAAAAAGATTGCGCCACTGACGAATCGCTCGCGGCTGTTGTCCGCGCCATGACCACGCTGAATCGCGCCGCGGCCGAAGCGCTCCGCGAAGTCCAAGATCAAGCTGCAGCGTCACCGCCGATCCATGCCGTTACCGATGTGACTGGATTTAGTTTGCTCGGCCACGCACGTGAAATGTCGCTTGGCGACTCCGCGCGCGGTGTTGCGCCGGTCTCGTTCGAGATCGATCATGCAGCTTTCGATTATTTCCCCGGCGCCGTCGAAGCCGCTCGCGATGGGCATCTTTCCGGCGGCCTGAAAAATAATCGCGCTTTCATCGCCGACTGTGCGGCTTTTGACGCTCGGGTTACGCCTGAGTATCAAGATCTGTTGTTCGATCCGCAAACATCGGGTGGCCTGCTGATCGCGATTGCGCCGGACTCCGCCGGCGCCGTACTGGCCGCATTGCAGCGACACGGTGTTGCAGCAAATCGCGTCGGGCGAGTCATCGCAAAGCGCTCACCCCTGATTTTCGTGCACTGAGATTTCCGCCGCGGCAATCGCTCTTATACACTCCCAGCATGGACACCATCACTCACGGAATTGCCGGCGCCCTGATTGGTAAAGCGTTGTTTCGCGGCGACAGCATGTTCGCACCTCACTCCGTGAATCGCGGCCGTGTGATCACCTGGTCGCTGATGCTCGGCGCGATCTTTCCGGACTCCGACGTCGTTCGCGAAATGTTTTCGCACAACGAGCTGCTCATCCTCACCTGGCATCGCAGCATCACGCATTCTCTGATTTGCTTGCCGATTTTCGCTTTGTCGCTGGCTGCGCTGACGCGGTGGTTTGTTCGCTGGCGAAAATGGGACGCGCCGTCGTTCGCGGCGCTAACGGGAATATACGCCATCGGCATTGCCAGCCACATTCTGCTCGACCTGGTAACTTCGTTCGGCACCATGGTTTGGTCGCCGTTGCGGTGGTCGCGTCCCGCATGGGATTTGATCTTCATCATCGACTTCACCTTCAGCGCGATTCTCCTCGTGCCGCAAATTCTTCCGTGGGTATACGCGAAGCCGGAAGGCTTGCAGAAACGCGCCCTTGGCGGCTGGTTCATTTTCGTTCTGGGGACGCTGGCTGTTGGCGGAATCGCGCTAAGTGTCGGCGCGCCGATGTCCGTCGAAGGAATTTTTTCTGCGATTGTGCTTCTCTCCGCCGTATTCCTGCTTCCTGCACTTCGAGGTTTCGGCCTGAAGCTTAAGCGTGCTTCGTGGAATTTCGCGGGGGTTGCCGCCGCCCTGTGCTACCTGGCCGCAGCGTTTTTTGCGCACCATGCCGCGTTTGCCCGCGTGCAAAAATTCGCGGCGCTCGAACATCTAGACGTCCAAGCCATCGGTGCTCTGCCATTGCCACCATCGCTCTGGCACTGGGACGGGTTGGTTCGCGCACCGCGCGGAGTGTACGAGATGCGCATCGATTTTGGCGACACGCCAGGCGACCCCGGGTTGCCCGCAGGAAGCGCTGCGCAAGCTCTTCCTCTCGAATACCGGTTCTATCCCGACGCTCCCGCGAACTCATACATCGAAACGGCGAAGAGCCTTCCCCAGGTGCAAACCGTTTTGTGGTTCGCGCGTTTCCCAGTGACGCGCTTTCACAAAGAGGGCGCCGACGCCGTCGTGGAAATCTCCGACTTGCGCTTCCCGCACGTGAAGCCGGACCGACCCGCATCCTTCACCTATCGAGTGCTCTTCGGCGCAACGGGAACGGTTTTGTCGCAGGGATGGGATAAGTAGTAGCCAAGCAGGCCAAGCTCTAGCGGCGCTGCGAGCCCTCAACGGGATGAATCACCACTTGGCGTTCCTCGCCAACTCCCACACTCTCGGTGCGAATGCCGGGAATTTCTTTCAGCGTCAGATGCACGATGCGACGTTCGCGCGACGACATGGGATTCAATCGAAATGGCTGCTTCGAAGCCTGCACGCGTTCTGCAGCCACTCGGGCGGTCATGCGCAACTCTTCAAAACGCAGCGCGCGGTACCCGCCGCAATCGAGGTGTATCTTCTCGTGGAACGCCGGCTCGAGCCGCAGCGCGCGAAACGCCAGGTGCTCCAGCGCTTTCAGAAGTTCCGCGCCTCGTTCGAGCAACAATTCTTTGTCCCGTCCGTCGAGGTCCGCGATGACTTCCGCGTCGCCCCCAGGCTCTCCTGTCGGCGCGCTCGAGCGCACCGTCACTTTCAGCTGAAACCCAGCCTTGCGCACGGTCGTCTCGAGAAACTGTCGCAGCGCCTCAGCCGCAGCCTCGCGGTCGAGATGGCCGTCTTTGATGAGTTCTTGAGGCATGGGTTCCTTGTAAGTAACCAACGACTACACCCTGACACCGGCTCGATGCGCGATCGCTGCTGCTAGGCCTTCTTGCCTTTCAACGCTTTTACCGGCGCAGCGTTCACAGGATGCGTGCGATTCAGCCACCACTGCTGCAAGATGCCCACCAGGCTGCTGGTGAGAATATACACCGCCAGCCCGCTGGAAATTGGCGAGATCATGAAAATCCCGGCCATCGTCACCGGCATGATCTTCATCATCATTTGCTGCTGCGGGTCGGTTGAAGTCATCGGCGTCATTTTCGATACGAGGTACATCGACAGTCCCATGACGATCGGCAGCACGTAATAGGGATCCTTGGCCGACAAATCCGTGATCCAGCCGAACCACCGCGCGTGACGCATCTCAATCGCGTAGCGCAGCGTCGTGTTCAAACCAATCCAGATCGGCATCTGCAAAAACATCTGGAAGCAGCCGCCGACAGGATTGATGCCTTCGCGGCTGTACACCGCCATCACTTCTTTGTTCATCTCCGCTTTGCGCGGATCGCGCATTGAGTATTTCTTGTACTTATCCTGGATCTGCTTGATTTCCGGCGCCACGCGCTGCATTTTCAGCGTGGACTTGTAGCTCGAAATTCGCAAAGGAAACAGCAATAGGTTGATAACCAGAGTCAGAACGACGATATCCCAACCCCAATTGGGAATGTACTTGTTCAGCCACTTCAGCCCGTGGAACAGTGGATCGGCGATGAATTCCAGCCAGCCGAAATTCACCAGGGAGTGCAGCGGGGGATTCATCTTCTTCAGGTCGTCGTAGTCCTTGGGCCCCACATAGACGCGCAGCGCTAAGGGTTGCTTCGCCGCGGTCGCTACTTGCGGCACAGGTTCCTGCGCGTCTTTCCCGTCCACTTGAACCGTGCGGAACGCCTTCCAGTATCGCGTTTCCAGCGTGCCGGGAGCCGCTCCGCTCGGAGGCAGAAACGCCGCCGCGAAGTAACGGTCTTCGATTCCGTCCCAATCCTTGCCGCCCTGCCACACTCCGGGCGACCATTTTTCGGTGCCGTCGAGTTTCTTTGCCGCGATATCGGTTAACTTGCCGTTTTCCGTGTAAAAGACCGAGACCGTGTCAATCGGCGCGGGATTCGATACCGTCAAGTCGCCGAATCCGCCCAGCCACGCCAGCCCCGCGGTTACCGTAGCGCCGTTCATCCTTACGGTGGTCTCCACACGAACTACGTAGGTGTGGTCGAAGCGAAAGTGCTTGGTTACCTCCAAGTGGCCGTCGCTCCAGGAAAATTCGGCGTCGGCCGGAGCCTGCAAGGTGCTGGCGGGCGAAGAAATTTGGTACAGGCCGCCATTCGCCGCGGATTGCAGTTGCTCGTCGTCGAGCACCAGCGCAAACGGCCAACCGCCAGTCTGCTGAGCCGCCTCCGGATGCACTACGTCCAACACCCGCTGCGGCTTCGAGTCGTCCAGATATTTTTTCAGCTGCCAACTTTTCACTACCGCGCCGCGATTGGAGAATTCCACGCGATAGAGGTCGTTCTCGACCACGAGCGTGCGTTCTTCGGTATCGCTCTTCACCGACACGTTCACCGGTGCCCGCGCAGCCCCCGATAAACCTGTGGCCGTCCCCTTCGGCATTGCCGCGGCGGTGTTTGCCGGTGACGAGGTCGCCGGATTGCCCGGCGTCGCCGGCCCAGTCTGAGCCGATCGATTCGCTTGCGGGGGCAGGATAGGAGGCTTTGGCGAGAAGAACCGCGTCCACAGCAGAATCACGCCCATGGACAGCAGCGACGCAGCCAACAAGCGCATCTCGTGACCAAACTTGGGTTTCTTATCCAGCTCGCTCACGGATGGACCTCATGACTGGCGGCCGCAGTGTGGTGAACATCCTCTGCCGGCGCTTCGGTTGACAACCCGTCCCAATTTTCCGGGACTGGCCAATGTTCAGGAACTGGGTCAAATCCAAATTTCCGCGAAAGTGGCTGACATCGCGTTAGCCGTTTCAAGGTAAGCCATGCTCCGCGCGCCACGCCAAACCGCTCCGTTGCTTCATACGAGTATTGCGAGCAAGTCGGCTCGAAGCGGCAGCTCCCGGCGAATAGCATCGACAAATACGCTTTGTAAAAACGCAGCGCAAACAAAGCCAAACGCACCGGAGCTCTTTGTAGGGGCGCACTGCACGGCACCCCAGTCGGCAAGCTTTCTACGGATTCCCCACCAGCCGCAGCAATTCCGCGGTCACAACCGCAAACTCCGCCCGCGCGACCACTTTCTTCGGGTGAATGACGATGTCCCATCCTGCAGGTATCTCCTGGCGATGACAGCGCACGATCTCTCGCACACGCCGCCGGATGCGATTGCGGACTACTGCGCCGCCCAGCGCCTTCTTGATGCTGAAGCCGAAGCGGCTTTTCGGCAGTTGGTTCGCGCGAAAGAAAACAGTGAAGTGGGAATTCGAGCGGCGTTTACCCGTGCGATACACAGCATCAAATTCTCCCCGCCGCACCAACCGCGCTGTGCGGGGAAACTCCAGACCCTCCGGCTTACTCGGGCGTGAGCCGATGGCGTCCCTTCTTGCGGCGCGCCGCCAATACTTTGCGGCCTCCTACGGTCTTCATGCGTACACGAAATCCGTGCGTCTTGGCGCGCCGCCGTTTCCGCGGCTGATATGTTCGCTTTGGCAAAGCAATCCCCCTCTATTCTTGTTCCCTGCGACTATTCCCTGCTTCATAGTACGTGGCGCACAAATACGGTGTTTCATTCGCCACGACCGCGCCGTCCGCGCTCAAGCAGACAGCCGTCAACAAGCCGCATCAGCGGCCCATTCCGAATCAGCAAGTGTAGTCGACCCCCGCGCACCCGGTCAAGAAAACTGCGCCGGAACCGACAATGGTGTGATTTGCTGCGCTAGCCGGTCTCTTCCGACCGGACCGCAACCGATCCGCCGGCACACTGCCAACTTCGCACTGCGCCAAGCCTTAACCATGCGCCTTCCTGTACTCATCAAACGCCGCAAGAAATCGCTCCGCATCCGCTCGCAGCAAATAGTACGGCGTAGAAAGCCGCAGCTTCGAAGGTTCCCCACCGCGAATCCGAATCTTCTTGGCACTCCACATCCATTTTTCTAAATCCATTCTCACAATCGGCGGCACGTTCACGGTCACAATCGCGCACCTCATCGCAGGATCGGGCGAGGTCCACGACACCGCTCCGCGCTTCATCATCTCCCCCAACAGATAGTCCGCCGTCTGCCGGTGCCGCCTTTCAATCCGCTCCATCCCAATCTGATTCGCGAGTTCAATCGCCGCTCGCAAACCGCACAGCGCAGGCACGTTCGAACTTCCGATCCGCTGAAACCGCTCGGCCCGCAATTTCGTATCGTCCCAGCCTTCTGTGGCAATCGTGCACCACACGCGATCCATGACCTCGTCGCGCACATACAAAAACCCCGAGCCTTTCGGCGCTTGCAGCCACTTATGGGGACTCGCCGAATACATATCGCAACCCAATTCGTGCACGTTCAGCTTCATCATGCCCGGGACGTGCGCCCCATCCACGGCCGACAGAATCCCTTTCGACCGAGCCAGCGCGCACAACTCCCGCGCCGGCATCACGACGCCGGTCACCGTCGTAATATGGCTGAAAAAGATCACGCGCGTCCGCGGCGTGAGCGCATCGTTGAACCGGTCGAGCACCTCCGAGGGCCGCGCCACCGGCTTCGGCAGCAGCACTTTCTTCACCACAACTCCGTACCGCTTCGCCCGCAAATCCCACGGATGTTCGCCGCCAGGATGCTCCTGATCCGTGATCAACACTTCGTCGCCGGCCTTCAGATCAATGCCATTGGCGATGTAGCTATTCGCCTCCGTCGCATTCCGCAGCAACGCGACCTCATCGCGCGAGCAACCGATGAACGCCGCCAGCGGATCGCGGAATTCGTTCCACGGCCCGTATCCCCAGATCGGGTAGTCTTCTGGATCGCTCTGCGCCATCTTTTCCGAATCGTTATACCCATCGAACACCGCGCGCAACACCGGCGCCGGCGACGATCCCACCGTTCCGTTGTTCAAATACACTTCGTCCGCTGGAATTAGAAACTGCTTCCGCAACTCCGCCCAATATTTTTCTTCATGGGAATCGTAGAGCGCGCGATCGGGCAGTTGCGAGGGCGCTTGTTCCAGCAGCCCGCGCCACGGCGCAATTTCCAATCGACTGGTCACTGCAGCCGCGCCTGCAAACGACGAAAGAAATCCTCGACGATCGATCATCTTCTCCTCCGGCACACAAAGCTGCGCGGATTCTACGCATGGAGCCCGGCCATCACAACCTGGAATCCCCAGATGCGGGTATGGTTCCGAGTCAGCAACCAATGGTCATTCACAGCCAAAGCGGGCCGGCCTGCCGATCCGCTTTCTCTTCCTTCTTGTCCCGGAGGTTTTCCGGGGCAAACGCGTCGGCTGCGCCGTCGAACAATCTCACCTCCACGTCTCGGTAGCTCGCACCGGCTCGGCCGCCGGGTCTCGTTCCTGCCCTTGCGATTGCAGCGACCCGGCATTACTGTTACTCCTCACTTCGAGAGCAAGGACCACAGAATGACTTCGCCCTTCCGCACCATCGCCACGCTCGCCGTGATGTTCGCCAGCATCGCGGCCCCTGCGGCTCGCTCCCAGAACCAACCCAAGCCCGAGGCATCGCCGCAGCGCGAAACCACCGGCACAAAAAAGGATGTCGAGAAGCGCCTTAAGGCGGAAGAGAAGCCGCAATCCGTCACGCCCCTCGGCGGCATCACGAAAACGCTGAACGCCGCGCATCATTTCCAACAGGCTGCGATCTCTCCCGATGGCGCCAAAGTCGCTTGGGTCGAAATTCTCACCCGCAAAGACGGCGCCCGCACCGGCAACACCGCGATCTATGTGAAAAATCTCAAGCAAAACGGGCCGCCGCTGCGTATCTCCGCTGGCGTCGCAGGCGCAGTCCACGCCGAGGGCAATGTCGTGTGGTCGCCCGACAGCCGCCAACTCGCTTTCCTCTCCGACGCGGTCAAGAAAGATCAACTCCAGCTCTACGTGGTAGCCGCCGCGGGCGGCGCGCCCAAAAAACTGACTCAGGTCAAAGGCTTTCTCGACGCTCCCGGTTGGTCGCCCGACGGCCAAACTCTCGCCGTCCTCCTCACACAGAACGCCACTCGAGCTTCAGGGCCGTTACAAGCCGAAACGCCCGAAACCGGCGAGATTAAGGACGCATTCTTCGAGCAGCGCCTCGCGCTAGTGAACCTCGCCACCGGCGCCCTCCGCCAGATTTCTCCCGCCGACACCTACATCTACGAATACGACTGGTCTCCCGACGGTACTCAGCTCGCGGTCACCGCCGCTGCCGGTAATGGCGACAGCAATTGGTACATCGCCGAGCTCTACACTCTCGATCCGGCCACGGGACTGATGAAATCGATCTACAAGCCTTCGTCGCAGATCGCACACCCGGCGTGGTCGCCCGACGGCCAACGGGTCGCCTTCATCGAAGGTCTGATGAGCGATGAACCCATTCCCGCCGGCGACATCTGTATCGTGCCCGCGACCGGCGGCAACGCCGTTGATGTGACGCAGGACCAGAGAGCTTCCACAAGCTGGTTCGCCTGGACGCGTGACTCCAAGATTCTTTTCGCAGAAATTGTCGAAGCAGACTCCGCCATAGGCAAGCTCGATCCCGCCAATTCCGGGGTCGAAACGCTCTGGCGCGGCAGCGAAATGCTCACCGCAGGTCCATGGCTTCCCACCCTATCCGTCTCTGGCGATGGCGCCTCATCCGCCGTCATGCGCAGTTCGTTCAGCGCTGCTCCCGAAATCTGGGCCGGTCCCCATTGGCAAGTGGCAGCAGATTACGCATCGTAACCAAGGCCTCCAACCCGGCTGGGGCGAAGCAAAAAGCGTTCGCTGGAAAAATGGAGGTCACGAAATTCAGGGCTGGCTTGTCTACCCCGGCGATTTCGATCCCGCAAAACGATATCCGATGGTCGTCGACGTACACGGCGGCCCCAGTTGGGCGCGCTTATCCGAATGGCCGGCGTCGTCCGATTTCGCAATGGCCCTGCCCGGCGCTGGCTACTTTGTCCTTTTCCCGAATCCCCGCGGCAGCTACGGCCAGGGAGAAGCCTTCACCCGCGCGAATGTGAAAGATTTCGGCAACGGTGATTTCAAGGACGTCCTCGCGGGTGTGGACGCGGCACTGAAAATCGCGCCCATCGATCCCGACCGGCTCGGCCTGACCGGTTGGAGCTACGGTGGCTACATGACCATGTGGGGAGTGACACAAACCAATCGCTTCAAAGCCGCCATCGCCGGCGCAGGCATCGCCGACTGGCTCAGCTACTACGGCGAAAACAAAATCGATCAGTGGATGATTCCCTTCTTCGGCAAATCGGTCTACGACGACCCCGAGGTCTACGCGAAAAGCTCGCCCATCACCTACATCAAAAAGGTAAAGACGCCCACGCTGATCCTGGTAGGCGATAGCGATGGCGAATGCCCCACGCCGCAGTCCTACGAATTCTGGCATGCCCTCAAAACTCTAGGCGTCGAAACCACCCTCGTCGTTTACGAACATGAAGGCCACCTCTTCTCCAAACCAGCCGACGACCGCGACCGCACCGCGCGCACTCTGGCCTGGTTCGACGCCCATCTCCGCTAACCAATTTCCGTCCGACAAAGAGCAACGATCTGTTGAAAACGCCGCGTATCGACGCCGTGCTCTCTGGGTCAACCACGCCCGAGGAAAGAAAATCCGGCAAAATCGCTGTGGTATCATGAGCCGTGACACGCCCAGGCCAGCACCGCGAGCCTCACGGCGCTCCCCATCGGGAGCCGTTAGTCCACGGAGTTTCTGCACGGCGAAGCAAATCGCCAAGCCACTTATTTCGAGCGGTATACCGACACCTGAGACAAATGGTCTGTGGAAAAGTCCAGACAACGCGCCTGATTTCAGCAGCTTCCAGACTCTTGGCAAAAAAAAGGAGGGTGTCCCTTCCACCCAAAATAGGCCCTTTGCATTCCCTGCCTATAAAATACGAACGTTTGACGGTACTCCTCATCTGCCTGGCTCTCGCTCTCGTCCTCCCCACTGCCGCCGGCGCTTGGCCCCCGCGGCAAGAACAGCCGTCCGGCAATGTAATTCGCTTCGTGCGCAATCCGGATCCCGCTCCTGATTTTAAGCTCGACGATCTCGACGGAAAGCCGCTGACGCTTGCCGAGTCTCACGGCAAAGTGATCCTTCTGAATTTTTGGGCCACCTGGTGCGGTCCGTGCCGCGAGGAAATCCCGGATCTGATCGCGCTGCAAACAAAATATAGAGACCGCCTGCAAATCATCGGCATCTCGGTGGACGATGACGATGCCAGCGTGGTCAAGAAAGTCGTCGACGCGACGGGAATTAATTATCCGGTCGCGATCGCGTCGCCTGAAATTCGCATGGCATACGGCGGCATCGGCGCGCTTCCAACTTCTTTTGTTCTGGATTCCGAAGGCCGCGTCGTGCAGAAACACGAAGGCCTCCGCGATCCCTTGCTGTACGAGATCGAAGTTCGCGCCCTTCTCGGCATGCCCGTCCCGGTGCGCGTGGAAACTTTCGAGGACACTGGCGAGATATTCTTGAAGCACGCCGACCGCGCCAGCCAGCTTCCCGGAGTCGATCTCTCGAAGTTGACTCCCGAGCAAAGGCAAACCGCTCTCCACCACTTCAACGCCGAAGCCTGCACCTGCGGTTGCAAGTTCACCCTGGCGCAGTGCCGCATCTACGACCGCAACTGCGCGATCAGCAAAGCCCGCACGGAGAAAATCGTCGCTGAAGTTTCCGGCGGCGCAGTCCAAAAAGGCGTTCGCGCAAAATCACCCGCAGCCGCGGATTCCTCGTCGGCAAATCAGTCTCCGCGCTAAGGAAGGCTGGTAGAATCTCCCCGGTCGCAACGAGCGACGATCGACTTCATGCAAACGGACATTGGCGGCGAAAGCCTAAAAACCATAGTCATCAAGACGGTTTTTTTCGCCGGCCTGATTATTTCCGCCAGCGGTTACATCTCGCCTCCCATTGCTTTGACCGCCGGTATCATTTTCGGCCTGAGTGTCGCTCATCCACTTCCCGCCGATAGCAAGGACCTTTCGCGTTTTCTGCTGCAAGCCTCGGTTGTGGCGCTGGGTTTCGGAATGGATCTCCACGAGGTAATCAAGGCTGGCCGCAGTGGTTTCGTCTACACCGCGCTGGGGATTTCCTTCGCATTAGTCGTCGGCCTGGGCCTCGGCAAATTGCTGCACGTACGCGACAATTCCTCATTCCTGATCACAACGGGCACCGCCATCTGCGGCGGCAGCGCCATCGCCGCGATGGCGCCTATTATCCAAGCCGACGAACAACAGGTTGCTGTCTCTCTCGGGACCGTATTCATTCTCAATTCGGTGGCACTGCTGCTATTTCCGCTCGTCGGCTACGCCCTGCATCTGACCCAGCAGCAGTTTGGACTCTGGGCCGCTCTCGCCATTCACGACACGAGTTCTGTCGTGGGTGCAGCTTCCAAATATGGCGCGGCGGCGCTGACTGTAGGTACCACCGTGAAGCTTGCGCGCGCGCTCTGGATCGTGCCGTTGGCGCTGATTACCGCCGCCGTGAAACGCAGCAGTTCCAAAGTGAAGCTTCCCTGGTTCATCCTGTTTTTCTGTCTGGCTGCGGTGGTCAATACGTATGTGCCGCAGTCCGCGTATTTCTCCAAAATATTCTTCACGCTTGGAAGATACGGGCTTACCGCCACGCTTTTTCTGATTGGCACCAGCATTTCCCGCACGGCCCTGCAACAAGTCGGCTGGCGTCCCCTGGCGCAAGGTCTTGCCCTCTGGATCATCGTGGCTCTGACCTCTCTCTATTTCATCCACGTAGGTTTCATTTCACTGTAAAGGCAGCTTGCAGGCCAGACATTCGCAGCGTACACTCACGGCCAAATTGCGCCACCTTTGTTCGGGTTTTTGGAATTCGCGTTGTCGGCGCAACTTCAATCGAAATCCTGGAGGTCGCACGTGAATCGCCGAATCAGCTTCGCGTTTGTGGCTCTGGCCATCGCTGGAATCCTGACCGCACATGGAGCGTTCTCGCAGGCTCCGCCCTCATCGCCACGGCGGGCCATCAACTTGCCTGACGACAATCCGCAGCTTCCCTTTAGCGGCGCAATCCTCGCGGGCAACACGCTCTATTTGTCGGGGCGCATCGGCATAGACGCCAAGACGGGCAAGGCCCCGGCGGAAGTGGACGAAGAAATCAAACTGCTTCTCGACCACGTCAAAGCCACGTTGGTGCAGGCCGGCATGACGATGGACGACCTCACTTATGTTCAGATCGCGTGCACTGATCTGTCGTTCTACGACAAGTTCAACGCGGCCTATCGCAGCTATTTCACCATCAAGGATTTGCCTGCACGGGAATTCATCGGCGCCGCCACGCTGCTTCGCGGCGGGCACTTTGAGCTTCAAGCGATCGCCGTCCGGCGCTAGAGTCGGGCGCGGCGCCGGGCAGCAGGTACTTATTTCGGGATCTAGAGCATCACGACGGCCGCTCAGGCTGTGCTGCCGTTCCCCGCGTAAGTTGCGCCAGATACTTCACAACAACCGCCACACTCTTCCGCTCGGAGGTAGTCTAACGAACCAGTAAAGGTCAGCACAAGACCATATATGGGCATAACACTCGTGGCAATATGCGGACATGTGCCCATATATGAGCGTTACTGAACACCGACCGAAGTCCAAATAGTCCATAAGCCATTTATAATCAGTAGAGTAGATATGAATGGAATTTTGCATCCGATGGCAGCCCAGCTGCATCTAGCTAGGACCACTGGAAACACCCGCATGCTTAGAATAACGACAGAGAAAAAGAGGGGCAAGCTTGTGCTGACGGTGGAGGGCCGCCTGGCGGGACCGTGGGTCAGCACCCTCGAGCAAAGCTGGCGGGATGCTCGCGCCGGTTCACCGACCGAGAAGGTTAGCGTCAACCTCTGTGGAGTCAGCTTCATCGACCCGGCGGGGAAGACCCTGCTGAAGGAGATACACCACCAGGGCGGCCAGCTCTCCGCAGAAGGCTGCCTAAACCAAGCGATCATTCGCGAGATCAGCAGGCAAGGTAGCCGCCACAAAGGCGACGGCGCCGACGAGCAAGAAAACGGACCCAAGGGTTCGCCAATCGTCTTTTACACAATCCTATTCGGCTTGCTGCTCACTCCCACGCTGGGGCGGGCGCAATCCTCCAGGCAACAGACGAACCTGCCACCGAATGCGCCGAGCGGGGTTTTGCGTCTGACGCTGGAACAAGCTGTAAATCTTGCGCTGAAGCAGAACACCACCTCGCAGATCGCGGAGATTACCGCCGCCGAAAGCGTGCAGGACAAAAATGCTTCACGCGCGGCGCTGCTGCCGCAAGCCAATCTAAGTGTTGGCGAGCAGTGGCAACGATTGGCTTTGGCAGCCGAGTTTGGCGGCGGCGGACTTCCGGGGCTACCGCCTGGCGTGGTGTTTCCCGGGCACATCGGACCATTTTCTCTGTTTTCCGCGGGGGTATCGTTTAACGGTCAGATTTTCGATTTGACGTTGTTTCGGCGCTACCAGGCTTCGCGCAGTGCGGCTAACGCCAGCAAACTGGATAGCCAGTCGACCCGTGAGCAGGTAATTCTGCTGGTTGTCTCGCAATACATTGGAACGCTGCGCGCCACCGCCGATGTGCAGGCTTCGCAATCGCGGGTTGAACTGGCACAGGCGCTGTACGATCAAGCCGCGGATTTGCAAAAGGAAGGCGTGGGCACGGGTATCGACACGCTGCGCGCCAACGTCGAGCTGCAAAACGAAAAGCAACGGCTAATCGAAGCGGAGGCGCAAAAGGAAACTTCGGTATTTGGATTGAGCCGCATTCTGAATCTCGATCCGCGCCAGCAAGTCGAGTTGGCAGACTCCCTGAGTTTCTTCGAGACTCCGCAGCCGGAACTCGAAGCCAGCATCGAAGAAGGCCTTTCGACGCGCCCGGAGTGGAAAGCACTCGAACAGCAAATCAAAGCAGCCGAATATCAGAAGAAAGCCTCGAGCGAGTCGCGCTTGCCTTCGGCGCACTACAGCGGCAACTGGACGCAACTCGGCGTGGAGCCCGCGGGAGTGATTCCGACGTACACGTATGCGGGTTCGATCACCATGCCTTTGTTCACGGGCGGGCGAATCCACGCGGAAATCGCGCGAGCCGGCCTGGAAATTCAACGCGTCGAGCAGCAACAAGCCGACCTGCGAAATAGCATCGCGTTGGACGTGAAGACATCGTTGATCAATTTGGGTTCGGCGCGCAACGAAGTGCAAGTGGCCAACCTGGGCGTGCAACTCTCGAAGGAAGAAGTGGATCAGGCCCGCGACCGCTTTAAAGCGGGCGTGGCCAACAACATTGAAGTGATTCAGGCACAGGATTCTCTGGCCCGCGCGAACGACAACCAAATCGCCGCGCTGTACCGCTTCAATCAAGCCCGTGCCGATTTGGCCCGGGCGATCGGCCAGATGGAAAAGGTTTACGCCAAGTGAGGGTGCGATGAGCGTGGAGATCGAAGTCGGGCTGGAAAACGCGGCGAGGGCCAAACCCTCAGCCGCAGAGGAACTCGCGTTGGGAGAGCCGCCCAAAAAAGGGCTAGCGAATCCGAAAGTGCGCCGCTTGCTGCTGATTGGCGGCGTTGTTCTGATCGCAATTCTGGTCGGATTGTTTCTGTACTATCACAACCGCGAGAGCACGGACGACGCACAGGTCGACGGTCACATTACGCCAATTGCGTCCAAGATCTACGGCCGCGTTGCGCAGGTTCTGGTGAACGATAACCAACCGGTTAAGGCCGGGCAAGTGCTGGTCAAAATTGACCCGCGCGATTATCAGGCGAGCCTCGATCAGGCCAAGGCGCAACTAGCGCTGGCGGAAAGCGATGCACGGTCAGCCGGCGTGGACGTTCCGCGAACGCGGGAGAACGTAGCGAGCGGAACATCGAGTGCGGACGCGCAACTCGCGGGCGCAAAAGCCGATCTGGCCAGCGCGCAGGCCACCTACGATCAATCGCGCACCTCGGACCTCGCGTACGCGCAAGCGAACATCGACAAGAGCCGCGCGAACGCCGAACTGGCGCAAGCGGATCTGGCGCGCTACAAACCGCTGTTGGACAAAGGTGAAATTTCGAAGCAACAGTACGATGCGGCGAAAGCCAATGCGGACGCGACCGCCAGCGCGTTGAAAGCCGACGAACAAAAGCTGGAGCAGGCCCAGCGCAGCGTGGATATCGCGAAGGCCCAGTTGAACGCTGCTGCCGCACGCGTGGATCAAGCCAAAGCGGGAGTCGCTTCCGCGCGCGCAGACACTAAGCAAGTGAGTATGCGGACATCGGATGCTCAGGGAAAAATTGCGAAGGTGCAAGAAGCGCAAGCGATGTTGCAGGCTGCGGAGCTCAACCTGAGCTACACGGACATCGTGGCACCGGTAGACGGCGTGGTTACGCACAAACAGGTGGAACCCGGACAAATCGTGCAGCAAGGTCAGGGACTGCTGGTCATCGTGCCGCTGCAAGATGTGTGGGTCACGGCAAATTTCAAAGAGACGCAGTTGCGGAAAATGAAAGCGGGGCAAAAAGCCTACGTGCACGTGGACACCTACGGCAAGACTTTCCCCGGCCACGTGGATTCCATCGCCGGAGCGACCGGCGCGGTGCTTAGCCTTTTGCCGCCAGAGAACGCCACCGGCAACTACGTAAAGGTGGTACAACGCATTCCCGTGAAAATCGTGCTGGACCCCATTCCACCGGACCAGGCGGTTCTGCGGCCGGGAATGAATGTGGATGCGACGGTGGTCACCGAATAAACCGAAGGATGCGACGGTCAGAAAATCAAGTAAGAAGTGGCAAACGAGATCGCGGTCGGAACGTCCAAATAAATGCGCAACAAGATTCTAGACAAGCTGAGGACTCCGGACGGGCGCATCAACCCTTGGGTGATCGCCATTACCGTCACGCTGGCGACGTTCATGGAGGTGCTCGACACCTCGATTGCCAACGTCGCGCTCCCGCACATTTCCGGAAATTTGTCGGCTGGCGCGGATGAATCGACGTGGGTGCTGACCTCGTATCTGGTGTCCAATGCGATCGTGCTGCCGCTCTCCGGGTGGTTCTCGTCGCTGATCGGCCGCAAGCGTTTCTACATGTCGTGCGTGGCGCTGTTCACGGTGAGTTCTTTTCTTTGCGGACTTGCGCCGAGTCTCGGCATTCTGGTGTTCTTCCGCATCCTGCAAGGCGTGGGCGGCGGCGGATTGCAACCGAGCGAGCAGGCCATCCTGAACGATACGTTCCCGCTGGAGAAGCGTGGCATGGCGTTCGCCGTGTATGGTCTTGCGGTCGTCGTGGCCCCCACGATCGGCCCGTGGCTGGGCGGCTGGATCACCGACAATTTTTCGTGGCGCTGGATTTTTTATATCAACGTGCCCGTCGGAATCATTTCGCTGCTGCTGACGTCGGTGCTGGTCAGCGATCCGCCGTATATGAAAAAGGCGAGCCGCAAGAGCGGGTTCCGCATCGATTACATCGGTATCGGCCTGATCAGCCTGGGGCTCGGCAGCATGCAGATCATTCTGGACAAGGGCGAGCGCGAGGATTGGCTGTCGTCGAATTTCATTGTCTGCTTTGCGGTGTTGATGGTGGTGGGGGTGATCGCGGGAATTATCTGGGAGTTGCGCGAAAAGGATCCGGTGGTCGATTTGCGGATGATGAAAAACCGGAATTTTGCGCTGGCGACGGTGGCCATGTTCTTCCTGGGCTTCGTGCTCTATGCAAGCACCGTGCTGATCCCGCAAATGCTTCAGGAATTGCTGGGGTACACCGCGCAACTCTCGGGAATGGCGTTGTCTCCCGGCGGCGCGGTCATCATGTGCATGATGCCGGTGGTGGGACTGCTGGTAACGCGCGTGGACACGCGGATTCTGACGACGTTCGGCTGCATCGTTTCAGCGTCGGCGTTGTTTGTTATGGCTGGCTGGAACCTGGGGTTGGATTACCGGCACGCGGTGACGGCGCGCATGTTGCAAAGCTTCGGGCTCGCGTTCCTGTTCATTCCGATCAACGTGGCCGCCTTCGCCTACGTGCCGAGAGAAAAGATGAACATGGGCACGGGAATTATCAACCTTGCGCGGAACATTGGAGCGAGCGTGGGCATCGCCACGGTAACAACCATGCTCCAGCGGCGCACGCAAGTGCATCAAGCGCAGTTGATGGAGCACGTGAACGGATTGAGCGCGGCCTATCACAACATGCTGAGCGCTACCCAGTTGCGGCTGGTTTCCGCCGGTTCCGGGCTCGCGCAAGCCGGCGTCCAGGCGCATGGAATGGTCTACAACATGGTGCAACGCCAGGCAGTGATGTTGGCGTTTATCGACAATTTCAAGATGCTGGGCATCGTTTTTCTCGCGGTGATTCCGGCGATGTTGCTGTTGAAGAAGCCGAAATCACCGGCCGGCAATGTGCCGGTGCATTGAGGCTCGGAAATCTTTGCGCTTTGCCGTACGTATTAGATTTTACGTAGAAAATGGGGGCGATCAATGGCGACACAAGTTGCAGTGGCAGTGGGAACGCAATTCAATGAAGAGAAGCTGATTCGCGCCGGGCAGAAGGGCGATTCGCAAGCGGTGGAAACACTGTTTCAGCGCTATCATCGTCCGCTGTTTCAGACGGCGCTGCGGGTCCTGGGGAACGCCGAAGACGCGGAAGATGCCTTGCAGGATGGGCTGCTTTCCGCGTATCGGAACCTGAAGCGTTTCGAGGGGCGCTCGCAGTTTTCCACCTGGCTTACGCGCATCGTGATCAACGCAGCGTTGATGCGCCGGCGCAGCGCCAAGGCGCGACCTGCGGTTTCGCTGGACGAACCGCCGCGCGAGGATGAATTGCCGGTGGTGGAACGTTTCGCGGCAAAAGGCCCGAACCCGGAACAGGTTTTTGCGGGGACGGAGTTGCGCGAAATGATCAGCGCCAATCTGGATGAGCTTTCTCCGCTTTTGCGCACGGCATTTGTGTTGCGCGAAGTGGAAGGTTATTCCACCGGAGAAGCGGCCAAGAAGCTTGGCGTGACCGAAAACACGCTGAAGGCGCGTCTGTGGCGCGCACGGCACCAGCTTGCGGAGCGGCTTGGCCGCAGGCTGCGCCGGTTCAGCGATGACGTAACTGGCAAGAACGGCGACGGCGCAGGAATGATCGGCGAAGAGGCGTGCAGCTACTGCTGAGGATTGGCAAATCGAGCCGCGCCCGCCGCTATTTTCTTGCAGCGGATTTGTCCGAAGTCGGCGTTGCGATTTTCGCCGCGGCGTAGAGGCCCATCACGCGCAGATCGCGGGTTACTTTGCGTACTTCCGCCAGCGCATCCTCCAGCCGATCCGGTTGGCCCGCTTCGATCTCTAATACGAACTGATATACCCACGGTTGTCCGTGGATGGGCCGGCTTTCGATCTTGCGAAGATTAATGTTGTGCCGCGCAAAGGGTTCGAGCGAAGCCAGCAGAGCTCCCGGACGGTGAGCGATGCGCATGGCAAGCGACATTTTGCGCGCGTCGGATGCGATCAGCGCGCGGGCGGCTTCCGCGGCGGGTCTGAGCAGCACGAATCGCGTGAAGTTCTCGGTGTTGTCTTGAATTTGTTCGGCGAGGATCACGCCGTGATAGTGATCGGCAGCGCGCCGTCCGGCAATCGCTGCGGACACGGTGTCGCCGCGAGCAAGCATTTCCCGCACGCTCCCGGCGGTATCCTCCGCGGGAACGCGCTTGTACTGCGGATGCTCGGAAAAAAAGCGCTCGCACTGCGCCAGTGCCATCGGATGCGACGAAACCGTACGAATATCCGCGAGAGTAGCGCCGGATCGAGCGATCAGGTGTAGTTCGATCGGCAAAATTGTTTCCGCCGTAATGGCCAGGTCGTTTTCCAACAGCAGGTCGTAAACGCGCACGACGGAGCCCGCGAGCGAGTTTTCGACGGGAACCAGCAGCGCATCCGCTGCACCATCCGCAATCGCGCGGAACACGGCGTCGAAGGTCGGGCGCGGCACGGTAATGATGGCCGGGCCAAGCAATTGCACCGCTGCCGCCTCGCTGAAAGCGCCCGGCTCTCCCTGGAATGCCACCCGCATCGTGCTCGGATCTACGTCCACACACTCCTCCCGTTTCTGCGTGTTTGTCGCTGGGCTTGCGTCAAACCGCGCGACCGCTCGTGTATCCTGCGTATTGACGGCTCCCGGGTATCAAGTATGATTCGCGCAGCGTCACGAAACAAATGTGAATTTAGCGGTATCTGGCGCAGAAGGATCGACGATGAGTTATGTGGAGAAAAGCCTGGTCCCAGGAGAAACGCTGCTCTATCAAACGCGGCATCATTGGATGGTGCTGCTCGGGCCGCTCTTAATCAGCGCGCTGTTTGCGGCATTGGGCGTGGGATGTCTTGCGGAGTTGGTTGCCGCCAAAGAAGGCAAGGGGATGTTGGTCGGCGTTTCCGAGAACAGCGTGCACGCAACAGAGTTCGCCGGAGTGCTGCTCGTCGTGGTGGCCATCGCGGTGTTTGCGTTCGGCCTCGCCAAGCGCAATGCCACCGAGATGGCGGTTACCAACAAGCGCGTACTGATTAAAACCGGCATGGGTAGCAGGCGGACGCTCGACTTGATGCTTTCCCGCGTCGAAAGCATCGGCGTCGAAGAAAGCTTTTGGGGCCGCATGCTGGGGTTTGGCTCGGTCATCGTTCGAGGGACGGGCGGCACGCCAGAATCCTTCGTCATGATCTCGCATCCCCAGGAATTCCGGCGCAATGTTCAGGAGCAGATTGGAGCGCACCCGCCCTCGTAGACATCACACCCGCTATGAATAAGTGCCTCGGTTCGAGAAGCGTTGGGCGTATAACTCAGGACCAAGGCGAGCTATAATGTCGCGCATGAACGCTCCCAAATCGGCTTCGCCCCGCCCCGCGCCAAGCGAATACGCGGCCTCCTACGAAAAATACATTGCGCTGGTCCCTGGAAATGACATTGTCTCCATTCTCGATGCGCAACGGCTGCAGATGGCCCAGCTCTTTGCCGCGCGCAGCGAGCGCGACGGCAACTTCCGTTACGCCGCCGACAAGTGGAGCGTCAAGGAAGTCGTGGGTCACATTACCGATAGCGAGCGCATTTTCGCCTATCGAGCGCTGCGGATTGCCCGTGCAGATCAGACGCCTCTGAGCGGCTTCGAGCAGGATGACTACGTGCGCGCAGGTGCCTTCGGGGACCGGACGCTGGTTGATCTCGTTGAGGAATTCGCGCTCGTTCGCAGCGCTACGTCGGCACTTTTCCATTCGCTTGGCGACGAGGCTTGGGTACGCCGGGGGGTCGCCAACAAGAATGAAGTCACCGTGCGCGCCTTGGCCTTCATCATAGCCGGCCACGAATTGCATCACCGCGAAATCCTGAAAGAGCGCTACTTCCCCGCCATCCCACGCGCCTGAGAGGCGGCAGGTCCGCGCTCGAGCGTCCGGGCACGCAACGGCTTCGGGCTCGGGCGCTTGGTGAGGCAAGATTTCGAAGGATCGAGGGCCTTCCCTACCGCTTCGATCGAGCCAGTTGGCAGCGTCACTGCTGGCAACCGCCCTGGCTTTAGCGCCTGAACAGATTCAGCCCAAAAGCATCCACACCTTCAGTGCGCTTGGCTTTTCCCCGGTACTTTCTGCTGTGCTTCCGCGGGTTCCTCAAGAGGAAGAAAATGCAGATACGCAGCTGCAGGCGATGTGTATTTTTTCTTCATGATTTCGCCACAAGCGCACCGCGGATTACGCCCTTCCACTTTCCCGCCGACTTCCACGACCACCTGGCATCCACACGCTGGATTCATGCAGTTCCAGCGCTCCCTGGCTCTCATACGCATGACTTCTCCTGCTCTCTTTTGCGCCGTCAAAGCAGGTCCCGCGGGCGAACAGCCTCTTTATTAACGGAGAGGTAAAATACCGAGTGGTAAAGAAAAAAGCAAGCCTTACTTTCGTGGGACCCTTGGCGGGCCAAGCCGGCGAAGTACCTTAGCAACAAAAAGCGGCGCCGAAGGTCCGGGTCTGGGATGAAACTTTATCGCACGCCAGCACGTTGCGTGCCGGCGCTAGCCGCTGCGGAAAGCGTTGCCGCCAAATTCCGGCGCATTTGCGGTGATACAAAAACGCAGCTTCCGCCGCATGGTGCTGGCAGCGCCAAAATTCAGCCGCGCCCCAGCCGAACGTCGCGGCCAGCCGATCAAATTCTGCGCTCACTGTCGTCAGCGAAACCGTTCGCGCATCGGTGCTCACGGTTACGCGCAATCCCTTTCGCAAGAGCCGGTCAATGGGATGATGGGCAAGGGAAGTTGCTGCGCGGGTTTGCACATTGGATAGCGGGCACATCTCCAGCGCCACCGCCGCCTCTTTGACCGCTTCTTCCACTTCGGCGGACTCCTCGATGCGCACGCCGTGTCCTATCCGCTCTGCTGCCAACAACTCGAGCGCTTCGCGAATGCTGTCCGCGCCGGCTGCTTCACCAGCGTGGACCGTACGCCGCAACCCCTCGGCGCGCGCCAGGGCGAACGCTTCGGCGTGAGTTGCTCCGGGGAAACGCGCTTCATCTCCAGCGAGATCGAGGGCGCACACCTTGTCCCTATTGGCCAGCGCCAGTTTCGTAATCTCTACACTGCGCGCCGCCGGTTCATGACGCAGGCAGCACAGGATGAGGCCAGTTGCCAGTCCGAATTCCTGTTGCCCTTGACGCAATCCCTCATGCACCGCGTCGACCACTTCCTGCAGCGTCAGTCCCTGACGCAGGTGCAGTTGTGGCGCGAAGCGCACCTCGCCGTAAATCACGCCATCAAGCGCCAAGTCCTCGACAAATTCGCGCGCGATGCGGACCAGTTGCTCGCGGTGCTGCATCACCTCCAGCGCCAAGTCGATGCGCAACAGGAAATCTGCCAGGTCCAGGCAAACCTCTGGTGCCACCAGCGCCGGCGCCAGAGGTTCGGGCAGCGTCAACCCGATTTGACGCCCCAACTCGGCGACCGTCGCAATGCGCACAGAGGCGTCCAAATGGCAGTGGAGTTCGATCTTGGGTAATTTGCGAAAGTCCGTCGGCATTGGACACCGCTTGCTGAATAAGACGTTCCACGCCAGTACGTCGTTGGCCCGCCGCAGAACAGTTTTCGATACTGCGTGGATACACCAATCGGTACAAACCAGAAGCAAGCAGGCGAAGACTTGGTCCTAGAGAACCGGCTCGCTCCAGTTTTCTAACTGCTCCTTGACCTTGTGCATGAACTTGTGCGCGATCGCGCCATCCACCACGCGGTGGTCGTAGCTCAGCGAAACGTAGCACATCGAGCGAATGGCGATCGAATCGTTAATCACCACGGGCCGCTTTTCGATCATGCCCAGTCCCAGAATGCCAACGTTCGGCTGGCTGATTACCGGCAAACCAAACAAGCCGCCGAAGACGCCGGGATTCGTAATGGAGAACGTGCTCTCCTGCACTTCTTCCGGTTTCAGCTTTTTCGTCCGCGCCCGCTCGGCCAGGTCGTTCAGGTTGCGTTGAATGCCCAGAATGTTTTTCTCGTCGGCGTTCTTGATGACGGGTACAATCAAGCCCCAATCCAGTGCAACGGCCATGCCGATGTTGATTTCCTTGTGCAAGATCACGTTTGTGCCGTCCAGGGAAGCGTTCATCGTGGGGAATGCGCGCAGCCCCGCGACCGCCGCTTTCACAAAAAATGGCATGAAGGTCAGCTTGGTTTCATAGCGCTTCTCGAATTCGTCCTTGGCTTTCGCGCGCAGCGCGGCCACTTTGGTCATATCGATTTCATCGACGGAGTACACGTGCGGCGAAACACGCTTGGACGCTAGCATGTGCTCTGCAATGCGCTGGCGCATTACGCTCATCGGCTGCACTTCATAATTGCCGAAATACATTTTTTCGCGCGGCACGGCCGATTCAAAAGCGACGTGCACTTGCCCGCCGGAACTCGGCGGCGGCGCTTGAGCCGGAGCAGGACGCGGCGCAGGGGGCGGCGGGGTTGCGACCGGCTGGGTGTAAACGTCGGCCTCGGCTGGCTCTAGTTCCTTTTCTGTTTCCACCGCGCTGCCGCCGGCCGCGATGTACGCTTCAATGTCTTGCTTACTCACACGTCCGCCCGCGCCGGTGCCCGGCACCTCGGAAAGATCGACGCCATGCTCCTTGGCCATGCGTCGGACCAGAGGCGAGCTGTGAATGCGTTGTCCTTCCCTGGCCGGAGCGGCAGGAGCAGCGGATGTTCCCGGCGCAGGAGTCGCGGGCTTCGCAGCAGGCGCAGGGGGTGGGGCAGCCGCCGGTTTTGCCGCTGGAGCGGGCGCGGCCGCTTTCACAGGTTCTGCAGTCTTGGCCGGAGCAGGCGCGGGAGCCGCGGCCTTCGCCGCGCCTGCGCCATCGCCCGCCGCATCAATCACACCGACCACGGTCTGAATCGGCACGGTCTTTCCTTCGCCGACTTTGATTTCCTTCAGCACGCCGGCCGAAGGCGACGGAATCTCCGCATCCACCTTGTCGGTAGAAATTTCAAACAGCGGCTCGTCACGCTCCACCTTGTCGCCCGGCTTTTTGAGCCATTTGGTGATGGTCCCTTCAAAAATACTCTCGCCCATCTGCGGCATTACGATGTCAACGGCCATGTGGGTCTCCTAAAAATCTCGAAGCTAGTCTGAAACCGTGTCTAAGATCGTGCGCCCGGCTCAGGACCTCAACGTAAAGGTCGGGCGAAAGCGATTGCCGAACCCTAACTCGGCCGCTGGCGCTAAGTCGAGATCCTTCGCGCAACCTCGTCGGATGCACTCACGATGACCGTCTCGGGAGACCGGAAGCAGTTCCCGGCGTCTTCACGAGGAGGCCATCACTGCCGATCTCAGTAGCGCGCCAATTCCTTCGCAGCCGCCACGATCTTCTGCGTGTTCGGCAGAAAATGCTCTTCGAGCGGAGGCGAATACGGCACCGGGGTATCCAGCGCAGTCACGCGAAACACCGGACCATCTAAATCGCCAAACGCCTTCTCGCAAAGTATCGCCGCGATCTCTCCCGCGATTCCGCCTGTCTTCGTATCCTCGTGAACCACCAGCACGCGATTGGTCTTCTTCACCGACTTCAAAATGGTCTCTTCATCCAGTGGCAGCAACGTCCGCAGATCGATCACTTCAATCTCGATGCCCTCTTTCGCCAGGGCTTCGGCGGCTTCGAGCGAATTGTGCATCATCGCCGCATAGGAAAGAATCGTCAGGTGCTGGCCTTCGCGCCGCACCGCGGCTTTGCCGATCGGCACCGTGTAATCTTCGGTCGGCAACTCCTCCTTGATCCGCCGGTAGAGGTATTTGTGCTCGAAAAAGAGCACCGGATTATTATCGCGCACCGCCGCCTTAAGCAAACCCTTCGCGTCGTACGGCGTTGAAGGATAGATCACCTTCAGCCCCGGCGTGTGCACGAAGTACATTTCCGGATTGGCGGAGTGAAAAGGCCCGCCGTGCACGCCGCCGCCAGAAGGCCCGCGCACCACGATCGGCGCCGGCGCGTTCCACAGATAATGACCTTTAGCCACGAAATTCGTCAGCTGGTTGAACGCGCAGGCGATGAAGTCGATGAACTGCATCTCGCAGATTGGCCGCAAGCCCAGATAGCTCATGCCGCAAGCCGCGCCGATGATGGCGCTCTCGCTGATCGGTGTGTCGATCACGCGCTCCCAGCCGAATTTCTGGAGCAGCCCCTCGCTGGTCTTGAAGGCGCCGCCGTAGACACCGACATCCTCGCCAATCACCACGACCGCAGGGTCGCGCTGCATCTCTTCAAACATGGCTTGTTTGATGGCTTCGAGAAATGTGACAGGTCCGCCGCGGGCGTTGGTCGCCGGAGTTTTGGAAGCAACCGCCATCGTTACCCCCGGGCCTTTCTCGCGCGCTGCCTCGCGGCGGGTTTTGCGGATTTCTGCGCTCGAGCGGGTTTCGACGGCTTGGCGGTTTTCACGGCTTTTTTCGTCACGGTTTCAACCGGAGTCGCAGGAGCCAGCTTCTCTTCATTTTCTTTTCGTTCCTCGCTGGCGGGCGTGTCTCCAAAGTGAATCGGCGCGGCGCCTCCGCCGGAACTCTTGCCGCGCCCGAAGCCTTCCACCACCCAGCTGGCGTCGATGCTTGACCTGGGCGGCGTAACTTCCGCAATCGGGCGCTCCCACTTCGCGCGAATCGTATGGCAGTCATCGCCGGTGCAATACACACCTTTTTCCGCAAGCTCCGGCGGAGGCATGGGCGAATTCTCGGCGAAGTCGCGATCTGTTGAGAGCAGCGTCTCAATCTTCGTTTCGATTTCCTTCTTGGTTTGTGCGTCGAGCAGTTTTTTCGCGGTCAGGAATTTTTCGTGCAGCAGGATGGGGTCGCGCTTTTCCCAATATTCGCGCATTTGCTTCGGCACGTATTCCGCGGGATCGTGCTGCGCGTGACCCATGCGCCGGAAAGTTTTCGCCTCGATCAGGATGGGGCCTTCGCCGGCACGAGCGCGATCCACCGCTTCTTTCGCCGTCGAATAAACTTCGGCTACGTCGTTGCCGTCCACGATGTAGCTCGCGATTCCGTACGCCTTCGCGCGGTCCGCCAGATTCTCGAGCGGCACTTGCCGGCGAACTGGCGTCGAATACGCCCAGCCGTTATTTTCCAGGATCAGCACAAACGGCGCTTTCTGCGTGGCGGCGAAGTTCAGTCCTTCGTGGAATACGCCGGTAGAACTCCCGCCATCTCCGATCCAGGTCATCGCCACAATCTTTTGTCCCAGATAGCGCCCCGCGATCGCCACGCCGGTCATCACCGGAATCAAGTCGCCCAGCATCGAAATCGGCGACACGATGTGGAGTTTTTCCAAATCGCCAAAATGGCTCGTGCCGTCTTTCCCCAGCGTCGGCGACGTGTATTTCGCCATGTGCTGGGTGAAGATGTCGCGCGGCGGAACGCCTTTCACCAGCAGCGCACCGATGTTGCGAATCATCGGCGCGATCCAATCTTTTTTCTCCAACGCAAATGCTGTGCCGACCGAAACCGCTTCCTGTCCCAGACTGGAATACAAGCCCCCGACAATCTTGTTCTGCCGGAACAGCTTGACCATAGTGTCTTCCACGGCGCGGTTCAGCCGCATGTAGTAGTACAGATCAAGGTGCTGCTGCCGTGTCAGCTCTTTCTTCATTCCTTCTCCGGTGAGCTAGGCATTTCCGCTTGTCTCCCTGTGCTGCGACCCTACGCCGGGATCGCCAAGGTCTGCTCGAATCGCTGCACCGCGTCAAACAATTCCTGGCGCGAAGCGGCCCTCATCTCCAAGCCGAAGACCTCGCCAAAGTGACGCGTGAGGTTCGGCGCGACTTCTTTTCGCGCGACCCCCCGCCCGAAAACTTTTTCCAGCGACGTAGCCGCGCGCCCCGCAATCCCGCAAGGTACGATCAAATCGAAAAACCGCAAATCCGTGGACACATTGAACGCAAAGCCGTGCGAAGTCACCCAGCGACTAATATGCACCCCAATCGCGCCAATCTTCTCCGCTTCGCGATGGGCATCTTGATCCACCCAAACACCAGTTTTGCCAGGCTCGCGCCGCGCCGCGAGGCCAAAATCGGCACAAACGCGAATCATCACTTCTTCCAGCATGCGCACGTACCAAACCACATCCCGCCGGATCGCGCCCAGATGGATTACCGGATACCCGACAACCTGCCCCGGCCCGTGATAGGTAATATCTCCGCCGCGATTGGTCGAGTGAAATTCCACGCCTTTCTGCTGCAAAATCCGCTCCGAAGCCAGCAGGTGTTCGCGGCTACCATTGCGACCGAGCGTAATGACATGCGGATGCTCACACAGCAACAACACATCGCCAACCGCGTCCGCCTTCCGCGCCGCGACCAGCTTGTTCTGCAGCGCGAACGCATCCGCAAAGCCCATCAATCCCAGGTCGACAATGAGACATCCATTCATTTCGAAAAATTGATCCGTACGCAAACAGCTTCAAACGTTGATCTGCAATCCACGCACGCTGGCGAACGCGTCACCCATGCCTTCCCAAACGGTGGGGTGCGCATGCATCATGCTCATCATGTCGTCGATCGTGCCCTCCAGGTGCAGCACGGCCGCGGCCTCGGCCAGGATTTCCGTTGCCAGCGGACCGATGATGTGGATGCCCAGCACTTCGCCGTACTTTTCGTCGGACACCACCTTGATAAAACCACCGTGGTTGCCGAGAATCGTGGCTTTGCTGTTTCCAACGAACGGAAACTTTCCGGTCTTCACCGCGTAACCGGCTTCCTTCGCCTGCTTTTCCGTCAACCCGATCGAACCGATCTGCGGTTCGCAATACGTTGCGTTCGGGATGCGCGTTTTCACGACGGCCGGCGGTTTCTTCCCGGCGATGTGCGTGACTGCCGCGATTCCTTCCATCATCGCCGCGTGCGCCAGTTGCGGAAGTCCCGCGACGATATCGCCGATGGCGTACAAGCCCGGCTCGTCGGTCTCCATATAAGGACCAACGTGAACAAAGCCGCGTTCCAGCTTGGCCTTGGATTTCTCGATTCCACAGTTGTCGGTCATCGGCTTACGGCCAACGGCCAGCAAAAGTTTTTCGGCTTGCAGCGTCTGGGCCTTGCCGTCTTTGTCCTTGAATGCCACGGTGACGCCTTTTGCGTCTTTCTTGACGGATTCGACCATGCTCTGCGTAAAAATCTGAATGTTTTTCTTGCGGTAGGTTTTGTCCAGCTCGGCGGAAATCTCTTCGTCTTCCACGGGCACAACGCGGGGCAACGCTTCGAGGATGGTTACCTGAGTCCCGAAGGTGTTGTAGATGGACGCGAATTCCACGCCGACGGCGCCGGCGCCCACAATGATCAGCGTCTTGGGAATCGCGGGCAGCTCCAGAATGGAGCGGTTCGTCAAAATTGTCTTGTGATCAGGTTCGATGCCCGGGAGCGACCTCGCCTCCGACCCGCTCACCATCAGAATATTCGACGCTTCAATCTGCGTTTTCTTGCCGTCTTTTTCGACGCTGACTTTTCCCGGCCCTTCGTAGCGGCCCCAGCCCTGCACCCATTCGACCTTATTCTTCTTGAACAGGAACTCAATGCCCTTGGCGTGCTTCTTTACGATCTTTTCTTTGCGCGCAATGATATTGGCCCAATTGACCTTCAGCCCGCTCACTTCAAATCCCAGCTCCGCGCCATTCTTGAAATGCTCGTAGACGTCCGCGTGATGCAGGAGAACTTTGGTGGGTATGCAGCCGACATGGAGACAGGTGCCCCCAAGAAACGGATCCTTCTCGACAACGATGGTCTTAAGCCCCAGCTCGCCCGCGCGTATGGCCGCGACGTACCCGCCCGGACCGCTCCCGATAATCGCTACATCGTACTTAGCCACGCGCACTCTCCTCTGGCGGAATACCGGAACTGTGTTGTTTGATGGCGCCCGCGCCTTTGCGATCCCGGCGCCCGGACGGGGAAAGCCACCCGCGCTACCCGGCGCAGACGGCTGCATCTCGCCAAACCCCCAAATTTTAGCAGTCGCCCGACACCGAGGCAACTTTAGCACTGACTTGGAATTGGAACGGGGCACATCGTTACAACCGAGACGCTTCGAGCGGAGGGATCCCGGCAGGCCAAACCCGGCTCCGGATCAGCACGGAGGTGCAACGCAGGGCGAAGTCCACGCAGCCCTGCGGTCTGCTCCACCCACCCACCGAGCCCGACGGAAACCGAGGGCGTTCCCTCAGTGTGGGTCGGTTACCGATACCGGCGGGCTCGCCAGGCTTCGCGAGTCACGCCAGATTCCAAAACCTTCCTTAATCAGCTTGAAGATGGTTCCTCGGTTCTCCGAAATTGTCTTCATCCACGCGAACTTGCCCATCGACGGGAAATAGATCCCGCGGAAACAGAGCCGCGCGATAAGAATATTGATCCGATGGCCCAGCGGTTTGTGGCTGAGCGAGTCCACGGCCTTGCCGATCGCTTCGGGACTGTACGACTTGACCCAGCCAATGCGGACCTCGTCGTGCGCCTCATCCACCGTCATCTTCAGGGGCGTGTGCGCCATCGCGAAGGGTATGAATTCCTGCCAGTGCTTCGGGCGCGTAAGCCGTCCGGCGGCTTCGAGGCGCTTATAAAGCGGTGTTGCGGGTAACGGTGTGAGCAAGCCGAAGATGGGCAGTCCGGGCGGCCAGGTCCGGATGGCTTGTAGCGTTCGATCGGCAACTCCGGGGGCGTCATTGTCCATGCCAAAGATAAATGACGTAATCGCATACACGTTGCGTTGAGCCAGTCTGTCGAGCACCACCGCATACTCGCCCGGTTTGTTGAAGCCCTTGTTCACGCTGGCAAGGTTTGCCGGATCGATGGATTCCATGCCGATGAAGATCCACTTCCCTCCGGCGGCTGCAATCAGATCGACAAGTTCCTCATCGCGTAGGAGGTTGGCGCTGATCTGGGCTACCCAATGTACCTGCGCGTTGGCGGCGATGATGTCCCGCAACAGAGACTTCGTGCGCTTCGGGTTGATCGCAAAATTGTCGTCGATGAAAAATACGGCTATTTGCCCGCCCTCACTCTTGGCGCGGGCTTTCAGCAGGAGCAATTCGTCCACGACGCTCTTGTTGGTACGAAAGCGAATCGAGTCACCAAAAAATCCGGTTACGGTGCAGAACTCGCATCCATAGGGACAACCGCGGCCAGATTCCACGGGAATAATCTTGAACGTTCCCCAACCATCCCCGATCTTTTTCAGCAAAGGCTGGAATATGCCGGGGACCAGATTGAATTGGTCCAGATTGATGGAGTTCCAGGGAATCGCCGGATACGGTTGCAGTGAAGGCTTGCGCTCCTGGCCGAAGTCATCCACCGGGGCATAAATATCCTTGAGCTGTCCGCGCGCCGCGTCCTCGACGATTTTCGGCCACGTCTGATCCGCCTCGCCGAGTGCCACTGCGTCGGCGTGCCGTACCCCGCCGTCTCGGCCTAAAGCCTCTTCGGCCATCTCGGTGACGTGCGGGCCGCCCATCACGACCTTTACTCCCGTGGCCCGCACTGCGTCGGCCATGCGATAGGCCTTGGCAACCATGCGCGTCATCGCGCCGATCCCTACCAGTCCGATTCCTTCTTCCCGGACGTACCGCGCAATGCTTTCCTCGTCCATCGGCCGTGCGTTCCCATCGATCAGCACGACTTCGTGACCAGGCGGCGTCAGCGCCTGGAGCAGAAACATCCAAAGATGCGGCATGAAATTGCGGGTCACGCCATTGTCCGGGTTATAAAGCAAGATTTTCATAGCGTCCTTTGTTTGCGTGCGAAGATGTGCGCATGCGGAAGCGATTCGCTCGCGGGGTCAGACGGACGGACTGGTCCGGAGACACGCTTCCGAGGCCCCGAGTCATTCAGTTTGGTTACTGTTTTGATAAACCGAATCGGGACTGCTGTGCAGCGGGCAGGAGTGGATGGAAAGGATCCGCGCCGGTCCTGTTCTCCTAGGGAAAGCTAACCATATTGTACGCTACGGTACAATGACTAAAATTCATCGAGGTCTCCAGAGAATATCCAGTCGGGTACTACTCCCATAAATTGCGGATCGATGCTTCGAACGCCCCTCCATGCCTGATGGAACTCATAGAACTTCCGTGGGGCGTGGGCGCAGACATCAAATCGATGAACATTCTTGTGAATTTGGGCAGGTCGAGATCGATTTGTGCGTGCACGAGTTGCACATCCGTGTCCGGCTTGAGTCTCTCGGTCCAGGTAATCGTGTCGCCGTAGCTGGGGCCGTGGCTCAGGTCGACGTCCATATACACGAGGCGCTGTTTGGTGATGATCGTTGGATCGAGCCAAGCCGCGGCAGCGAGTTCGTCCCACAGGTAGTAGCGGTCTTGTGAATACTTGGCGATATAGTGTGCGGCCGGATTCGGCGCTTTGGCGATGGCGTCCAGCATTTCCTGCGTGAACATCGCCTTGATGGAGATGTCGACGGTGGTTACATCGATGCGCGGCCAGTGCGCTCGGAGAGTCAGGTGAGTGGCTTCGGGGTCAAACCAGAAATTAAATTCATGGCGCGGGTTGGAGGAGAATTCGGGGTCTTCGGTTTGAGGATTCAAGCTCGCACCCATGAGGACGATTCCCCGCGTCAATTCGGCGAAATGCGGATCGATCGCCAGGGCCAGGGCAACATTCGTGAGCGGACCGGCGGCGTAGATCGTGACTTGATGCGGGTGGGCGTGAACCTGCCGAATCAAAAAATGCGCAGCGTCTTCCTGGAGAGGTTTGGTCTGCGGCGCACCTTCCGGCAGCGGCGGAACCTCCCATGGTCCGTGAATCTGCGGCCCCTCCGGCGCGACACCGACAACACCGGCGGGGGTCTGCACGAGCGTGGTGGGTCCTTGTCCCCAGGCCCCGAGCCACACAACTTTGCCCGCCAATTGAGAAGCGAGACGCGTTTCCTGCTGCGTGCGCACCAGCGGAAATACCGCGCCCGGAACGACGGGAACATCACTGCGGCCGATCAACTCCAGCATGCGCAGGGTGTGCTGCACTTCTTCATCGCGCCACGCGTTCCCGGTAACGATGGTGATGCCTAACACCTCCACCTGCGGCGCTTGCAGCAGAACCATCATGGCCATCTGGTTCGAGCCCCCTGGCCCCGATCCGTCTTGATCGATCAGCACCAGCCGTTTTTGCGCCAGCGCAGGTGCGTGCAGGGCCAGCACCAAGACAACACCGCAAAGAAGCCTTTTCATGGGCGGCTATTCTGGCACAGACTCTTCAAGATTCTTAAGGACAATCCATCGGAGAAGCAGGAATTGTTGATTCAAAATTCCGCTTCGTTCCCGCCAATACTCAATTCTCGCGAAAATGAGTGCCGCTTGCGCCAGCGGGGTACCGCTTGTATCGTTGGCCGCAATAAATTCCGGCGGTTTGTTGTAAGGAGTGGTTACAGATGGAGCGAACGCTACCAGAGCATTCTAAGGCCGCGGACTACGGCTTGCGCAGCGGCGTGCTCTCGCCGATGGAAACGCTGGCGCAGTCGGTGTCCACCATGGCGCCGACCACCACTCCGGTTGCGACGATTCCGCTGGTGTGCGCCCTGGCTGGCAACGGGACCTGGCTAGCCTACGTGCTGGCGACCGGGGCTGTCTTGCTGGTGGCGCTGTGCATCGCGCGCTATGCGCGCTACTCCGCGTCGCCCGGCTCGCTGTACACCTATGCGTCGATGACTTTACCCCCGTGGCTGAGCGCGCTTGCGGCGTGGAGTCTGCTGCTGGCGTATGTGGCGACGGGATCGAGCGTGATCGGCGGCTTTTATCATTACGCGAATCTGCTGTTGCGCGATGCTACCGGGCACGGGACCTCGGCGGCGCTGCTGGCCGTGATCGTTACGGTGGTGTCCATGGCGATTGCATGGCGTGACGTGAAAATTTCGGCGCGGCTCATGCTCTGGATCGAAGCGCTATCGGTGACGCTGATTTTGATTTTGGTGACGCTGGTATTGGTGCGGCACGGCTTGCACTGGGACTCGAGTCAGCTGCGGCTGAGCGGAATGACCGGGAGCGGGTTGCGGCTGGGGCTGGTACTGGCGTTGTTCAGCTTTGTGGGATTCGAGAGTGCCACGACCCTGGGTTCGGAGGCTCGCAATCCTTTGAAAACAATTCCGCAAGCGGTGATTCAGAGTGCGATTCTGGCGGGAATTATTTTTATTATTTGCGCTTACGCGGAAGTGTTGGGCTTTCGGAGCGTAGGACAGGACTTGGGCGCGAGCCAGGCTCCGATGCGCGTGCTGGCGGGCGTCGGTGGCGCGCCGATCCTGGGATTGCTGATCGATATCGGGGCGCTGGTGAGCTTGTTTGCGGGAACGTTGGCGTGCATCACGGCGGCGGCCCGGGTGCTGCTTTTGATGTCACACCATGGACTGGCGCACAGCTCGCTGCGAGCAACGCACCCGCGGTTTGAAACACCGGGGAAAGCGATTCTGGTTACGAGCGTCGCGGCGGTGGCGCCGGTCGCGGTGCTGGCGGTGCGTGGAGCGAGCGGGCTGGACGTTTACGGGTGGCTCGGCTCGCTGGCCACTTACGGTTTCATCGTGACGTATGCGCTGGTTTGCTTTGCGCTGCCAATGTATTTGCGGGAGCGGGGCGCGGTGACCGTCGCAGCCAGAGTCGTCGCCGGACTAGCCTGCGCGGCCATGCTGCTCGCGCTTGTGGGCAATCTTTATCCGGTGCCGGAAGGACCGTACGGGAAGCTGCCCTACATCTACATGGGTTACTTGGTGGCCGGAATGGTCTGGTTCTTCATCGGTCGGCGAGCTCGCCCGGCGGCGCTGGCGGAAGGCTGAAGGGTGCTTTCTTGCGCAATGATTCGAATCTACTGCTTGTCCATAAATTCCTTGTTCGGCAAACGGCACCGTGACCCTTCAACTCTGGCCAAGCTGCGCCTCCATATCGGTATAATGCTCCGCCGTGGTTTGGACGGGTCGATCGTTTGAGTGACCGGGTCCGGGGTGAGGGCATGACGCGACGGGTGAAGGTTACGCTAGGGCTTTTGGCTGGCGTTGCAGTGATAGGCATCACAGTTGTGAAGGTCTGGGCGCAGGAACCGACTCCTGTTAAGCCCCTTAAGCGTCAGGCGAAGGCCGCTGCCCTTGCAGCGGACCCGGCCGCCGAGAGAGGGCGCAAACAGTTTGTCGAGTCTTGTGGATTTTGTCACGGGGCGGACGCGACCGGGGCGCGCGGGCCGGATCTGATGCGGTCGGCGATTGTGGCGCATGACGTTAAGGGCGATCTGATCGGCCAAATGATTCAGCAGGGGCGGCCGGACAAAGGGATGCCGCCCTTGCCTTTGCGTGATGACCAGGTGGCCGATATCGCGGCGTTTCTGCATGCGCGAGCCGCCGAAGGATTGGCGTCGTCGGAAGTTCCAGAAGCGTACTCGGTTGCGAGGCTCCTGACCGGAAATGCGGACGCGGGGAAGACTTATTTCGACGGGGCCGGCGGGTGCAGTGGTTGTCATTCGACAACGGGGGACCTGGCTGGGATCGCGACCAAGTACTCGGCGATCGATCTGGAGTCGCATATGCTTTATCCGGACGGCCACCACAGTTCGGTGGTGGTTACGCTGCCTTCGGGCGAGAAAATTGAGGGGCCTTTGGCGCACATCGATGATTTTGAAGTGGCGCTGCGCGACGCATCGGGTTGGTACCGGTCGTTCGCGCGCGACCGCGTGAAGGTGGAAGTAAACGATCGGTTGGCTGCACATCGCGAATTGTTGGACAAGCTTACGCAAGCGGACATGCACAATTTGTTTGCGTATTTACAGGGCTTGAAATGAGTGCGGGGAGCGGAGCAGCCGATTCTTGTGCCACGATTCCGCCCATCGTACAAACGAGAGGAATCGCCATGCCCTGGTGCTTTGGTGGATGGATTCGAGTCGGATTGGTCCTCTGTGCTTTGAGTCTGGGTCCGCTGATCGCCGCGGGGCAGGGGCTTGACCCTGCGGCTTTGTTGCAACCGCCGACCGATACCTGGCCGACATACAACGGAGACTATTCGGGGAAGCGCTACAGCACACTCGATCAGATCAATGCGGGAAACGTCGGGTCACTTACGCTCGCGTGGATTTTTCGGCCGCGCGGCGTGGCGATCAAATCGACGCCGCTTGTCGTGAATCATATTTTGTATTTCACGGAGCCCGACAACCTTTGGGCGATTGATGCGAAGTTCGGGCGGCAGATATGGCACTACGAACGGAAATCGGAAGGCGGCCACATCGGGCATCGTGGCGTGGCAATGTACAAGAACTGGCTGTACTTTACGACGCCGGACGCGCATTTGATTTGCCTGGATGCCAAAGATGGCAAGGTTCGCTGGGACATTCAGCTCGCCGACGACAAGCTGGGCTACTTCGCGACGATGGCGCCGCTGGTCATACGCGACCACGTGATCGCGGGGGTGTCCGGAGATTCCACCGACATTCGGGGAATTTTGACGTCGGTCGATCCGGAGACGGGCGCCGTGCAATGGCACTGGTACACGGAGCCCGATCCAGGACAGCCTGGTTCGGAAACGTGGCCGAACGACGGCGACGCGTTGCTGCACGGTGGCGGTATGACGTGGATGACCGGGACCTACGATCCAGCGCTGAATTTGCTGTACTGGGGTACGGGCAATCCCAACCCGGTGCTGGTCGGGGACAGCCGGCCTGGAGACAATCTTTATACTTGCTCGATCGTGGCGCTCAATCCGGATACGGGAAAACTTGCGTGGGCATTTCAGCCGTCGCCGCATGACGTGCACGATTGGGACGCCGTGCAGACTCCGATCCTGTTTGACGCGGAGTTCAAGGGCAAGCAGCGAAAACTGCTGGCGCAGGCCAGCCGCAACGGATTTTTCTTTGTCCTGGATCGAACCAGCGGAGAACACCTGCTAACGTCGGCGTTCATCGACCAGACGTGGGCGTCGGGTGTCGACGCAAAGGGCCGACCAGTTGCGAAGCCGTCGGCGAACCCAAGTCCGGACGGTGCGCTGGTGGAACCCGGCTCGGACGGAGCTACCAACTGGATGGCGCCGAGTTTCGACCCGCAGACGAATCTGTTCTATGTGACGGCGCGTCGGATCTTCGCCGTTTTTTACAAAATTGCAGAGGGGAAGACCGAAGGCTGGGGCGGACGGGATCGCAACCTCTGGGCGAACACCACATTGCGCGCGCTGGACTACAAGACGGGCAAAGTCGTGTGGAACCATGAACTCGGCCCAGGAGAAGGTGTCGCTGGAATTCTGACTACCGCGGGGCACCTGCTGTTCAGCGCAGATACCTCCGGCAACATTCTGGCACTCGATCCGGCTACCGGAAAAACCCTGTGGCACTTGAATGCCGGGGGCGAAGTTGTGGCGTCGCCGATGACCTACCAAATCGATGGGCGGCAGTATTTGATTGTTCCCGTGCAGGACATACTGTGTGCGTTCGCCTTGGCGGAAGGCGCAACCGCAAAAACCAGAGATTCCGTTCGTCCGTAAGGTAGCGTGAATCCTTGGCCGGTGGGCTAGGGTTGTTGATCGGCGTCCGGCAGGGCGAGAAATAACAGCACGATGCCCACGACCGTGAACATGCGGAAGGCCGCTTCCTGGCCGTTCCAGGTTTTGGATTGCCACATCAGGAACCACTCGGCGCCGATGGTCAGGAAGGCTACCAGCCACATCAGCAGGCTGAGCGTTAGCGCGATGATTGCGACGCGCTTCGCTTGGTTGAATGCCACGGCGGTTGCGCGCAGGGCCCGAGCGAGGCGACCAGCTCCCCACCAGCACAGAAGCATGGTGATCGACTCCCACGCGATGATTGTGACGTAGAAGACCGTGTGCACGGCGGGAGAATTCGCGGCGCGCCACATGCCGTGATTGTTCGGGAAAGTGGAATCCATCATCAAGACATGGCGGATGAATTGATAGTTGGAGTTGTAGTCGGTCGTGTTGTTGAAGACGATCAGCGAGTAGAACAGGGCTACGGCGAAGACGAGTGTGGTCTTGGCGGCGCGGAGGGTCATGGCTTTTCTCGGGTCGTGAAGGTTTGGAAGTAGGCGATTAGGGCGTGCAGCGTGGCGTCATCGTATTCGGGGAGGCCGGGCATTTGCGCATGGGGATTTCTTTCCTTGGGATTGTGAACGTAGGCGGCGAAATCATTCGGTGAAGCGGTGGCCCAGGCAGAGAGCACGAGCCACGTGCGGCCGGCCTTTTGTCCGCCTTCACCGCCCAGGTTGTGGCAGTGAAAACATTTCTGTTGCGCGATGCGGTAGCCGGCTTGAACTTGTTGATCCCGCGCTTGCCGTCCGCGAGGGGCGATGGCCCCGAAGACAGCGCTTTCGTTGCGGAATTCAAGGCGCACCACGCCCCATGGAATTTGCGGTTCATCGGAATGCGAGAGAATTTTGAAACTGGGCGCGAAGTTCGGATGGGAAACGAGGTAAGGACCTAGGTCCAGGTTGTGGCCTTCAGAATCTTTGGGCCACGCGCTCGGAGGTTCGCCGGCGATTTTGAGGGCGAGGACAGGATGATGAGCAGCGATGTAAGCGCGGGGGTAGCTGGCGACGTATTGGTCAATGCAGATGGCGAGGGCCAGATCGGAGGTTGGGCGGGCGGAGAGTTGGCGGACCAGGTCATCGAGCGAGACGCCGCTGATCTGCGTCGGGCCGGTGAAATTGGGATCATTCGTTACCGTGAAACTGACTTGAGGCAGAGCGAGCAGGTCTTCGCGCGTGATGTAACGCGTGGAGTTTGCCGGCAGATTGGCCAGATCGCCGGCTAGTTCCAGGTCCAAGGAAGACGTACGCTGGTTGTGGAGTTTGGCGGCGAGCGATTGAGCGCGAGTTTGCTCGACCAAGCCGAAAGGTAGATTCCCGAGCAAGAGAAAAACAACGGCGAAGGCAGACTGCCAAAGACGCCCGTTTCCGGAAGCGGCGGCTACAACGGCCCACAACCTGGGAAGCAGCTCGGATTGATTCTGCATGGCACATGCTAGCGCACGTCCAAATTGGCGCAAAGGAAAAGTCCGCGCCCGGAAAGGGCGATTGCACGGCTGTGTTAGAGTGGCGCCTCATTCTTGGTGGGAGCAAGGAGAGGACGATGGCAGCAGGAGTGGAAGCGCGGTTTGCGGAGCTAGGGATTATTTTGCCGGCACTGCCTGCGCCGGGCGGGAATTACGTTCCGGCGAAGACCGTGGGGACAACGGTGTACCTTTCGGGCGTGATTTCGATGGGGTCTGACGGCGTAATTACCGGAACGGTTGGGGCGGGGCGGACGGTGCAGGAGGGCTATGCGGCGGCGCGGGCTTGTGCGTTGACGCATCTGGCGGTGCTGAAGCGGCATTTGGGTTCGCTGGATGTGGTGAAGAGCGTTTTGGGAGTGAACGGATACGTAAATGCCGTGGCGGGATTTGCGGAGTCGCCGGCGGTGGTCAATGGGGCTTCGGATCTGTTGGTGCAGGTTTTCGGGGAAGCGGGGCGGCATGTGCGGGCCGCGATTGGCGTGTCCGCGCTACCCCGGAATGCGTTGGTCGAAGTGCAGATGACTGTCGAGATTTAGAGCTAGAGATGGCTGAGCACGTTCTAAGCGCGGAGCCTCCGCACGCAAGGTGGAATCGCGCGCTGCCGCCGCGGATCTCCATCGCGCCGGGCGACACGGTGCACATGGAATGCGTCGATTCGAGCGGTGCGCAGGTGCGCCCGGGGATGAGCGTCGCGGCATTTTTGCAGATCGATCGCGGTCGGATTCACGCGTTGACCGGGCCGATCTCTGTCGAGGGCGCAGAGCCGGGTGATGTGCTGCAAGTCGATGTGTTGAAGGTGGCGCATAAGGGTTGGGGCTGGTCGAGCGTCATTGCAGGGCTTGGATTTCTCAAGGAGCGATTTTCGGGGCCGTATCTATTTCATTGGGAGCTGGACGGTGACGTTAGCAGGTCGCTCGTGCCAGCGGCCGTCCCGCTGCGACCTTTTTGCGGCGTGATGGGTGTGGCGCAGGCCGAAGACGGTGAATTTCGCACGCGGCCGCCAGGAAATTTTGGCGGCAACATGGATGTCCGAGAGCTTTGCAGCGGCGCGAAGCTGTATTTGCCGGTATTCAATACCGGCGCGCTTTTCTCGGCTGGAGACGCGCACGCCGCGCAAGGCGACGGCGAGGTTTGCATCAACGGCATCGAATGCCCCACCGAGGTGACGCTGAGGTTTCAGGTGCACAAGCGGCGGCCGCTGTCGGGGCCGTTGATTGAGTCGGGTGCGGGTCGAGACGCCAGTGCGCTAGGCGAGGCGTGGATTGTCGTGGAATCGGCCACGGACGCCGTTACTGCAGCGCGGGTGGCGACCTCGCGGATGATTGATTTACTGGTTGACCGGTGGGATTTCGACGACGTGCAGGCCTATCTGTTGTGCAGCGCGGCCATGCACCTGCGGCTCAGTCAGGTGGTGAACGAGCCGATGTTCACGGTCAGCGCGGCGATTGCGAAAAGCGTGTTACCGGCGAGAACACTGTTCTAAGCGCGCGAATAACGGCTGGCGAGTTTGTGCGGCCTGCCCAGATCCTGGCGAATCTCTCACCCTTGTTACCTGCTTCGTTACGCAGAAATTGAAAAAAGCGATTTGGGCGAATCAAAGAATTCGTTTCGATTCCACGTGAGTTCGGGATAGCGTGCTGCCATTCAGTGGAAAAGGCAGACCGCGCAAAGCGGCCTCCTGACAGCACAGGGTAACCAGACAACGGTGCTTCGAACGAGCCTGGCCGGGGGCCGGGTTTCTTGTATTTCAATCATCGGAGGAGGGTCGCACCGAATGTGTAAGAGAATCAGCCCATCCATTTTTTTCCTCGCGTCAATTCTCTTCCTGTACTTCGCATCCGCGCCGTTCACGCTCGCGCAGCAGACGCTCGGCGGCATCACCGGGACGGTAACCGACAGCTCCGGCGGCGTCCTGCCGAATACCAGTGTGACCATCGTGAACGACCAGACCACGCTGACGCGCACCCAGAAGACCAACGACGCCGGTTCCTACGATTTCGTGAACTTACCGATCGGCACGTATACCCTGACGTTTGTTCACGATGGGTTTCAATCGCAAAAGATTCCATCGATTACCGTGCAGGGCGATCGCACCGCAACGGTGAACGTAACGCTCAAAGTGGGCGAAGTTGGTTCCACGGTGACCGTCGAGGCCACGCCGCTCATGAACGCCGTTGACACCACCAACGGGTACATCCTCGAAAAGGACCAAATCGAATCGGTTCCTCTGCCGACGGGCAGCTTCACGGGCCTGGCCATTCTTTCTCCCGGAGTGAACGCGGAGCTCGCTGCGGGCACGGGGGTGAACACCGGATTAGGCAACCAGCCCATCTGGGCCAACGGCCAGCGCGATACCAGCAACACGTTCCAACTGAATGGCGTGGATGCCAGCAACCTCTTTAACGGCAAGAGCACCAGCTCGGTGGCATCGGCGCGCGTGGTGAACAATACTGGTCTTGGCGGCGCCGCGAGCCTTTCGAGCACCACGGCGGAGCCGCTGCAGACGACAGCGTCGCCCTATCTGGCCATTGGCCAAGCACTGCCCACGCCACCTCCGGAAACCATCGAAGAGTTTCGCGTAAACACTTCCATGTATGACGCTCAGCAAGGCTCCACGAGCGGCGCGCATATCGATATGAGCACGGCGTCGGGAACGAACGACTTCCATGGCGCCGCCTACGTTCACCGCGGAACCGATTTTCTCAATGCTGCGCCCTTTTTCTACAACGCCGACCCCAACATTCCCGCAAGTGAGAAGGTGCCTTCGCAACATCGCTATACCGCAGGCGGCACTTTTGGCGGACCCATCATCAAGAACAAACTCTTCGGCTTCCTCAGTTACCAGCACATCCACAATTCCGACCAGGAGATCGGCAGTTCCCGCCTGGCGGTACCACCGGGACTTACAAACGACCGCAGCCCCGCGGCGTTGGCTGCGCTTGTGAACGGGAACTTCCCATCGTCGGCTGCCGTTCTACCCACGGTCGGTACGGCGCCCGGCGACATCAATCCGATGGCCTTCGGTCTGCTCAACTACCAACTTCCGAATGGACAGTTTCTGATTCCATCTGCGGGCAGCTTTACGCCGACGATCAACTTTCCAGAGAATACCTTCACGGTGGGCACCGCCTATTTCATAGCCGATCAAGCGGTTTCCAATCTGGACTACGTGGTGAATTCGAAGGACACGCTCGCACTGAAGTACTACTACCAGCACGATCCGAGCCTCGCGCCGTATGCCTACTCTGGCTCTCCAGGTTTCCCGCAGCATCTGGACGCCGGCAGCCAGGTGGCTTCGATTACCAACACACAGACCTTGAAACCCAACCTGAGCGTCGTGGAGGTATTTGGCTTTATTCGCGAAAAAGTCTACAGCACGATCGCGCAGCCTTTTACGCCGCAACAATTCAGCACCTACGTGCAGGGCCTGACCGGCTTGCCGGCATCCCAAGCGACGATGAACACATTCGGCTCCACTTTCTTTCCAGGCATCTCGATTGTCGACGACTACGGTAACGCGGCACCTTACAACGTAAATTTTGTTCCCAATGCCGGCTCCAATATCGGCAGCGGTGCCAATTCCCAAAGCGCGTTCACCGGCGTCTTCCAGAACCGCTTCATGCCTTCGGCGAACGCCATATGGACCTTGGGCAAACACACGGTGACGTTCGGCGGAAGCTTCTCTTACACCCAGCTCAACACGCGCGACGAAAGAACCGACAAGGGTGTCGTCGCTTTCGCCGATTTCTCGCAGTTCTTGCAGGGCTTGGAGACCTCCTATAGCACCAACGGATTCGTCACCAGCACCTTCCTGCAGGGCGACGCCAATCGCTACTATCGCTCCAAGGAGACTGGCGCGTTCGTGCAAGATAAGTTCCAGATTCGCTCCAACCTCAGCCTGACGGCTGGCCTGCGGTTCGACGATCATGGAGGGCTCACCGAGAAGAGCGGGCGTCTTTATAATTTCAATCCCGCGGCTTACGACTACAACGCGGCGACCGACACCATCGTTTCGAACGGCTTCATTATTGCCGGCAACAACAAGCTATTCCCTACCAAGGGCGTGAGCGATTCCACACTGACCGGCAGGCAATGGGGATTTGCACCGCGACTCGGAGTGGCGTGGAGTCCCAGGAAATTCAATAACAAGATTGTCGTCCGCGCAGGCTGGGGCATGTATTACGATCGCGGCGAGCTGTTCACCTATCTTTCCCCCGGCGTCGCTGCCGGCGTTATCCCCGGTGGACCATTCGGCGTCAACCAATCGCCACCCTTCGTAAATTCGCAGGTTTGCACGGCCATTGGGGCTTTCTACGAGGGCTTCATTCCGACCTGCGATCCTACGATGCCGAATGGCGCTTCGTTCAACAATCCTTGGGGAGCGACCCTCGGTCCTCCTCCCACTGGCAATCCCGCCACCATCACTCTGCCGAACGCGGCAGCCATTGCGAGTGGATCGCAGTTGTTTGCGTTTGCCGATTACAACCGGGCTAACAAGCTCCCCTACACTCTCAATCAGATACTGGATATCCAGTGGCAGCCTCGCAATGATTTTTCGATTGAGATTGGCTATGTCGGGAATCTGGGACGCCACCAAGTCGTTCCCATACCGTTCAACCAAGCTCAAATCGCCACACCCTCCCACCCGATTCATGGACAGAACTACACCTATGGCTACACGGTGGAGGCTCCCCCGGGGTGCAATCCCGTTCTAAATCCGGCGGCTTGCGCTTATACCACTACCTGTAATCAGAGTACTTCGGCTGGCTGCTCTCCGATGGGTCTTCCCGACGGAACGCAGATGACCGCGAACTACGAAGGCGGCAACGTGGACCTTCGCGTTCCCTACATCGGTTATTCTTCCGAGTCTGAGTCCTACACTGCCGCCGGCATCTCCGCCTACAACGCGCTCCAGGCTCACGTTGAAAAACGTCTCAGTCACGGCATGCAGTTGGGTTTCTCGTACACCTTCTCCCATGCCACCGACGAGCAAAGCGCTCTGGGCCTGTTTTACAACGGCAACAACCCTTTGAACCTTCGCAGCGGCTATGGATTGTCGGACTTTGACCGCAAGCACGTCATCAACTTCACCTATCTCTTCCAGGTGCCTAATTTCTTTGAAGCTTCGACACTCAAGGGCAAGCTGGCGGATGGGTGGGCGCTCGAAGGCCTCGCCATCATCCAAAGCGGCCAGCCCTACAGCGTCATCGACTATTCGGGCGCGGTGGGCAGCATCTTCTATGGCACCTCGGACGGCATCACGAATCCAATCGTTCCCCTGGGTTCCTGCACCCCCTCGGGCGCTCTAACCGGTCACAGCGGCGCAACGGACGGCAAACCGGCTCTCAATGCGTCCTGCTTTACCCTGCCAAGCTTGAATCCGGGAGATCTGGGTGGCGCTATTGCCCCCGGCGACACCTTTGAAACGAACTTCACAACCGGGCAGCGCAACATCTTCCGGCAACCCTGGCAGCGGCGCGCGGACGTCTCCGTCGTCAAGATGACCAGGTTGACCGAGCGGTTCTCGATGAAGTACAGCCTCGACATCTTCAATGTGACGAACACGGCCAGCTTCGACGTACCAGTCGATAACGTTTCCCAAAACCTGTTCTTCAACGATTTCCCGACCTATGGTTCGTCGCTCTATTCCTCTCCCACGGCGAGCGGCCTGGGCATCGTGAACAAGACCATCGGCGGACAACGGCAGATTCAGATGACTCTGAAGATTTCTTTCTGAGTTTCTCCTGCGCCCCTCAACCTGTACGAAGGCGGCGGCCTTAATGGCCGCCGCCTTTGTTTGCTCCTGGTGGCACAGGACACTCCTGTTCACCTGGAGCCTCGAAGGGGCGGTAGCCCTCCTGGAAAAAAACGGCAGCAATCCGCCACGAACTCCTAGAAAACCCTTCGGCCTTGCCGGCGGCCGGCCGTAGAAACTCAGCTGGCCGAAATCCGTACGGACAAGTTCTCGATTGGCGCCGCCTCGAATACTCGTTGCAAATCCGCGGCGGCCGCAAACGTCTTGCCCTGGATGTGTCGTGCAGGAAAAGAGAAGGTCAAGGAGGGCTCGCTCAATGGGTAGGGATCGAGCACGAAGTGGCGCGAAGCGGTGCTGCGCACCTGAACGCGCGCATACTCGCCATTCCGCTGCGGAAGCGGATGCAGCAGGTTCGCCGGCTCGCGGAAGTCAACGCAGGTGAGCAGCGAAAGATTGTCGGTGGCTTGCAGGAGGCGGAAGTGATCGAGGATCGCAGCTGCGCTGGCTTGGGCTGGCGTGAAGCTCGGATCAGCCGCGATTTGCCCGCGAAGGGATTGCTGAAACGACCTTTGTTGCCCGAGGAAGTGATCGAGGAGTGGCAGGTCCGCGGCAGCGATCGTCGAGCGGTCGGCGTGATCGTTCAACAAGCTATAGGTGTGCATGGAGATGAGCACCGCGGCATAGGGATCTTCCGACGCGATGAGACGTACCGCCCGCTCGCGCACGGCGAGATAATCAGCAAGGTCGATCTCTTCAAACGCCGAGTACTTTCCGACCAGCTCGGTCGAAAATGCGCTGGGCTTACCCTGCCGCGTGATTTGCGGCTTTGCGTCGCGCGCAAGCCATCCGTCGTCGTGCCGCGCAATTCCCCTTAGCACCTGTTCTCGAGGTTCTGGAGGGAGAAAGCGGTCATTGCCCCAGCGCTCGGCGAACGCTCCAGCCAGGCGCGCGTGCTCCGGATGCGTAACCAGCCACCACCCGGTTTCCGTTTCTAGTCGCAACATCGCGGTGTCCTCATTTCGATCTGCGCGACCTCCCGGGGGTCCGGTGTCGCGAATCCGGCTATCTACTCTGTCTCCGGCACTCGCGCCGATTCATGCCACTTATGCAGGAAATACCACTCCAGGAACATCACCAGGAATAAAAAGCCGAATCCCAAAACGGTGGCGGCCAGCACCAAGGCGAACAGGTAATCGGTTTGCAGCTGCGACGAGGCGTAGAGAATGGAATAGCCAAGACCACCTCGTCCCACGCTGCTCGATCCCGCATACAACTCGCCAGTAATAGCACCAATCACCGCGATGCCGCTGGCGATGCGAATTCCCACAAAGAGCGATGGCACCGAATGGGGCAATCGCAACTTGAACAAAATTTGCGCAGGCGAAGCATTGTGCATGAGAAACAAGTGCACCAGGTTCTCGTCCACGCTGATCAACCCCTGCGTAGTGTTGGCGATGATCGGCGCCAGCGAGATGATGAAGGCGATCAGCGTAACCGAGCGGATTCCGGCGCCCATCCACATCAAAATCAGTGGCGCAATGGCCACGATTGGCACGGTCTGCAGCAACAGCGTCCACGGATACAGCATTCGCCGCACCCAGCGCGATTGCGCGAAGACGAGCGCGATGCCGATGCCCACGCCGATGCTGAGAACGATGCCGCCTACGGCTTCTTCCGCGGTGATGGCGAAGGACTGCAGTAACGACGGAAAACGCGCCTCCACCGCTTTCGCCACCGCCCACGGCGACGGTAGCATGTATGGCGGCACGCGAAAGATCCAGAGAATGAGTTGCCAGACGAGCAGCAGCGCGACAAAAACGCCGAGCGCATTTGCCGCGACGATCAACCGCCGCTTCATCGAGATATTGCTCCTCGCAGCGCGTGTGATATCTGCCCGACCATTGCTTCGAATTCCGGCGTTTCGCGAAGCGCGCCCGTGCGCGGCCACGGCAGCTCTACCGGCAGCGTGGCGCAAATCCGCCCGGGATTCGGCGCCAGCACGACAATGCGCGTGGAGAGAAACACGGCTTCCGCCACCGAGTGCGTGACGAAAACCGCCGTCCATTTTTGTTCGGTTCGCAGGCGCAGGAGTTCTTCATTCAGCCGGTCGCGCGACATTTCATCCAGCGCGGCGAACGGCTCGTCCATCAACAATAAGCGCGGATTCGTAGCCAGCGCACGGGCGATGGAAACGCGCATCTTCATCCCGCCGGACAGCTCTCTTGGGTAGGCGTCGGCGACATGCCCGAGTCCGACCAGTTCCAGCAGAGCGGTAGTGCTCTCCGCGCGGCGATCCTTCCGCACGCCTTCGAGTTCCAGCCCAAGGCCCACGTTTTGCCGAACCGTGCGCCAGGGAAGCAAAGTCGCGTCCTGGAAAATGTACGACACGATCTCGCGAGCGTTCACCGGCGTCATGCCGTCCACGCGAATCGTGCCATCGCTCGGTACAGTCAGGCCGGAAATTAGCTTCAACACCGTTGATTTGCCGCAACCCGAGGGCCCGATCAAGGTAACGAACTCTTCCTTGCAAACGGTTAGATCGATGCCGCCCAGAACGTCACGAGCGTTGCCGTATCGCTTGCTCACGGCCGCAATCTTGATCATCGGCGCCGCGAGCTTCAAGATCATGCGCCGGCCTCTGGCAGCACCGGCACCCCGGTTTGCGCCTCGGTATGCTCGGCCGAACGGCCATCGTCGCCAACAGGAAGGCACAACGCGCTCGGCCGCTTGCTGTCGTGGTACACAAATTGCGTCGACCGCCGCCAATCCCAGGAAGTCGCCCGGCAAGAAGGCACGTCTGTCCCCGGATTACGGTCATACAGCGGAAACGCGCTGCTCGCGATTTCCAGGCGGATGCGATCGCCCGCGTCGAAACGGCACGACGTGGGCTCCAGTGCAAACTGCCAGCGATGAATGGTGTCCGCGGCGTAGCCAGTCTCCGCAAGCAGCGTGCTCGAACGTGCAATTCCGATACAGATAAATTCCGCAGCCCCATTTGGGCGCACGCGCACGAGCTTGGCGGCGAAGTCGGTGTGCGCCGAGGAAGTAGCGCAATACAAAATGACGTGCGGAATGCCGAAGACGAGCAGCGGACTTGCCAGCGGCTCCGTGGTGTACACGAGCAAATGGTTGCCCAACTCCAGGGTGGCCTGGTCGAAGGGTCCGCTCGAGGCCGTCGCCCCGCCTGGCGCGAGTACGGGAACTTCCGGATCGTAGACAAAGATGTCGCAAGGTTCTGCTGGCGCCGGCGGAGTGGTCGAAAGCGCGCCATTCCCTTTGCGCGAATTGGCTTTTCCTTTACTGTGTATATAAAGGATGTGCGTCGCGCTAGGCGGAAAGTCATCGGCTGGTCGCCACGCGTTCGCGCCTAACACGAAATGCCGAATGCGCGGCTCCGTCGCAAACTCTCCCGAATCTTTCAGCCAATGGTCGAACCAGCGCAGAAGGATCGTGTCCGTGTCGAGCAGCGCTTCCACTCCGAAATCCGCGACGCCGGCGCGATCGCCCCATGGAATATGCGGCCAAGGTCCGGCAATCAGATATTGGTGTTCGCGCGCAAACACACTCCCAGCGTGTGCGCGTAAAGCCAGGAAGCCTTCGATGCTGCCCTTCGCAAACAAATCAAACCAGCCTGAAATATGCAACGCGGGAACCAGAATGCGATCGAGCCTTTGCGCCACATCGAGTTCCGCCCAATATTCGCCCGGTTGATCGTGATCGAACCAATCCAACACATATTGCGGCAAGCCATCGCCGTGAAGCGCCGGATGATCGCGAACCGGCAGCACGCCGGTTTGCGCAGCGAGATTCGCCCAGGCTTGTTCGAGCCGGTCGCTGGCTTCCCGCAACCGTTTGCGCCGGGCGTCCGCCTTCAACAGTTGTAGTCCCCAGCCGAGACTTGAAGCCAGCCGCAACGCGCCGCCATGGTAGAACCAGCCGTGATACAGATCGCACGCGCACATTCCTGGCGCGATGCACAACAATCCTTCCGGCTGGCGGGCGGCGGCCAGCAGTTGGGTCATTCCCTGATACGAAAATCCATACATACCCACGCGGCCGTTTGATTCGGGACGCATCCGCAGCCACGCGATGCTCTCTGCTCCATCACGCGCTTCATTGCGGAACGGGTAAAATTCGCCCTCGGAATCGCCGCGCCCGCGTACATCCTGAATCACGACGTTGTAACCATGCCGCGCGAACCAAACCGGATGCGCGTAAACCACCGTGGAAGCGATGTCACGCCCGTAGGGCTGGCGCATGAACAAAGTAGGAAGCTGGCCACTTTGTCGCGGGTAGTAATGATCGGAAACAAGCGCAACGCCGTCGGACATGCGGCAGCGCACGCCCCGTTCCAGCCGAACGCCATTTCCGCAGTCGACCCTCTGGCCGCCGCGCGTCATTTGGGTGGATTCGTGTAGCGCGCCATCGCTTGTAGCGCCGCAGCCAATCGCAAAGCCGCTTGTTCCAACCACCGCGCGCCATTTTCCGCCGTGGCTGGGCGCGGATCACCCATCACCCCACTCGCAGCGATATCGCGCGTGAGCCACGCAAAAGTCGCCGCAGCATTTTCCGGTCGAAGCAGCTCTGGCTTCGCGGCGTCGGCAATGTAATTGACGGTGTATGCCGATTGATCCACGAGCTCCGGCATCGAAGCCAGCAGCAGCGCCGTTTCTACCTCGCCGGCGTGAAAGCCGTACGCGCGCTCCTGTTCGCCCAGACCTTCGAACGAAATGCCGCCCGATCCGTGCAACGCGAACGTTCGCAGCCCAAACTCCGCCCGCAGATCGCGCGCCATCACATCAATCAGCGACGTATTGCCGCCATGGGTGTTGTACAGCACGAGCTTCTGGAAGCGAGCGCTCGACAAACTGGCGCCCAAATCACGCAACACGGCCATAAACGTCGCCGCGCTAACCGAAAGCGTTCCCGCGAAGCCGATATGCTCATTGCTCTTGCCGTAGTGTACGGGCGGCAATGCATAGACGGTCAGCTCGGCGGGCAATTTGTTCAACGCATGGCCGAGCAGCAAATTGTTGATCAGCGTATCGGTCGCGAGCGGCAGATGGTGGCCGTGCTGTTCGATGGCCGCCGTCGGCAAAATCAGCAGCGTAGATTCGCGCGGCAGCGCGTCCACCTGCTTCCAATTCAGATACGCAAAATTACGCGCGTCCGGAATCCACGTCTTCATCGCAACGACGCCTGCGCCGCCGGGGTTTCTGGCTGAAAGGTGGCCATCTTGCCGGGGTTCAGCAATCCCTTTGGGTCGTAACGCCGCTTCGCGAGCAGCTGCACGTTGTCCGCGCGGTAGCGGCCGCCGCCTTCGACGTGGTTCACATGGGGGTTCGCCACAAAGACGCCGATCTCCCGGCAGTAGTCGATCATTTCGTTCAAGCGCTCGTCAGTCGTGTAGTAAACGACGGGAATCGCTCCCGGAACCACTCGCCCGTCGCCACCTTTCCAGAATTCCATGTGCAGCAGGAATTCCTTGCCGAAGCGCTCTTTCAATTTCCGCATCTGTTCGCGCACCCCGTCCGGGTGAAACGCACACTGGAGATAGGTACACGCCTCGTCGGCGCTCATGGCCCACAGCGTTGTGTGATTCCAGGTGTAGTCGGAAAGCAGAGGACGCGTGCGCAGTCCAGTGTAAGCGCCTGAATAGCTCACTTCTCCACTAGCCTCCCGCGCCGCCCTTTCCAGTGCAGCGAGCTGTGACGACGCGATTAGAAAAAAGATCAGCGCCTTGCCCTCCCGAGTGCACTCGTTCACCGGCGTAAAGAAAGACGGTATCGGCCACTCGAATGTTGTGACCAGTCGTTTGGTCCAGGCCGTGTCGTTCGCGATCCGCTCGCTGAAATCGAATGCCGCATCAAAGCTTTCGAATGCGACCGCGCATTGCGACCACTCCACTGCGGGTGCCAGCGCCAGCCAGATCCGCGAGATCACGCCGTTTGTGCCCCACGCGTGCAGGATTTCGTGCACCGCTTCTCCCTCGTGGCGCACCACCCGAGGTTCCGCTTCCATCGTAATCACTTCCAGGGCACGCACAGTATTGAAATCGCGCAGATTCCCGTGCGCCACCGAGCCGATGCCCCCCGATCCGCCGCCAAGAAATCCGCCCACCGACGCTTTCACAATCGTCGAAGGATAGCACCGCAGCTCCCATCCGGACTTGCGCGCCTCGTTTTCCAACGCGCCCAAGCGCACCCCAGGCTGGCACACCGCGACGCCTTCCGGCTGAATCGATTCCAGACGGTCCATGCACGACAAATCGAGCACCACGCCGCCCCGCAGCGGCACCGCTTGCCCGTAGTTCCCCGTACCCGCACCGCGTGCCGTCACCGCAAGATCGTTCGCGTAGCAGTAGCGCAGCACGCTTTGGATTTCCTCCGCGGTTCGCGCCTGCACCGCGATGTCGGCGACCTTGCCGTCCAGCACTTTACGCAAAACCGGCGAGTACCAGTAAAAATCGCGCGAAAGCTGCTCCACCATTTCGCGTTGCGTCAGCACGCGTGCGGAATCGCCCAAGGCAGCAGCAAGTCCATAAGCATGAGTGAGATCCATAGCAGCTTCTTCCGCGAACGCGTTACCGCTTGCCCTACATCTACTTGCGCGAACTCCAACTACGAAAAGCCTTGAGCATGATCGGATGCGTAAAAAGCGTGTAGCAAAGCTCGCGCAGCACCGGGCCGTCGACGACGCAGGTCATGTCCGACCGCCGCGCCACTTCCTTCGCCGGAATCAAAATCTGCAAGCAGTGCTTGTTGGCATCGGCGATCGTCGCGCCGTATACGACGCGATCCAACTTGGCCCACAACGCATTGGCCATGCACATCGCGCAGGGTTCGCAGGTGGAGTACATCGTGTATCCGGCCAGCGACGTATTCCCGAGCTTTTTGCACGCCAGGCGGACCGTGCGGAGCTCTCCATGCGAGCTGGGGTCATTCTCGCGCATCACCGCGTTGGTGGCGCGTACGAGGCGCTCGCCGGTCTTCGTATGGACGATCAGCGCTCCAAACGGTGCTGGCTGAGGGGTGTTCATCGTGCGTGCCGTGAAGCGAAAAAGCTCGCGCATGCGCTCTTCATCGAGTGCGGTCACACCAATCCGTCCGGCAGCCGTGGCTGGCATGGGCGCAATCTAACACGATGCCGGACGGCGGTCACAAGCTGAAAATTGAATCGATCAAATCAAACTCGCCGCACGTGTCGCGCCTCCGATCCGGTTAGAATGCACGGGATGTCCGCCCCCTCCAGTGCCGTAAACCAGTTGCGCGAAGCCCTTCGCTCCGGGTCGATCACGCCGCGCGCGGCCGTCGAACAGGCGCTCGCCCGCGCCAACAGCAACGCCGGGCACAACGTCTACCTGGCCCTGGGTGCCGAACTGGCGCTTCGCGAGGCTGACGAACTCCCGAAACGATTTCCCGGCGCCGCGAAGCCGCTGCTTTACGGCTTGCCCGTATCCCTAAAAGATTGCTTCGACCTCGAAGGGTTCGTCACCACCGCCGGTTCGCGTTTTTACGCGGAACGCAACGCCCCCGCCCGCGAAGACTCCGCCGTGGCCGCCCGCCTGCGCTCCCAAGGAGCAATCATCCTCGGCAAAACCCACATGCACCCGTTGGCGTACGGCATCACCGGTGAAAATCCCGACTATGGTGATTGCACGCAACCCTGTCATGCCGGGTTCCTGACCGGCGGTTCCTCCAGTGGTGCCGCCGCGAGCGTGCAGGAGGGCTCGGCGGTAGCCGCCATTGGTACCGACACAGGTGGCTCAATCCGCGCCCCGGCAGCACTTTGCGGCTTGGCAGGGTACCGCGCGTCGATCGAGCTCGCGCACGAGCGCGGCCTCTGGCGCGGCGGAGTCCATCTCGCTCCCTCGTTCGACACGCTGGGCTGGTTGTTCTGCGACCTGCGCGACGCCCCGCTGCTTGCCGCAGCGCTGTTCGGTCTCGACGTCCCCGCAACCGCAGAAACAAAGGTGCGCATCGGCGTCGTGGCACAAGAATTTCTGCACGATTGCGCGCCCGAAGTCGTCAGCGCATTTTCGCAATGGCAGGAACGCCTCCGCGAACAGGGCGCGACGCTCGTTCCGATCGAGAGCTCGTTCTGGGAACAAGCCATGGCGATTTACGCCCCAATCCAGGCGAGCGAAGCCGCCGCAATCCACATCGCCACAACGAACGGCGACTTCTCCCACTTCGAGCCGACCATAGCCCAGCGTCTGATCTGGGGCGCCTCGCTGCGCCCAGCAGAAATCCTGCAACTTCACAAACACCACGCCGCCTTCCGCGAAAACACCGACGCCCTGCTCCGCGGCCACGATTTTCTGATCGTTCCCTGCGCGCCGGTTGCTCGACTCGCAGCAGGAGCCGATCACACCGATACCCGCAAAGCGATCTTGCGCTATACAACGCCATTCAGCCTCGCTGGATTGCCGGTAGTAACTCTGCCAACCCCTGGAGGAGCGGGCATCCAACTCGCCGCAGCTCGAGGCGCCGACGCGCACGTGCTCGCCTATGCCGCCCAACTCGGAGCCTTGCGTGAAAACTGACGCCAAACCCGCCCACCGCACCGCGCAACCAGCCCCTTGTCGGGGCGCGCTTCCGTGCGACCCGCGGCGCCCCGACGCCGGATCGGTACACATCCTTGGTTTCCTACTTCTCGCTGTCCCGGCGCTTGCCACCGGCTGCAACCATTCGCCGCCCACAACCGAGACCACAGGCCTGACGAAAATCACCCTGCAAGCAGACTGGTACCCGCAACCCGAGCACGGCGGCTTCTACACCGCCCTGGTGAAGGGCTATTACAAAGACGAAGGTCTGGACGTCACCATTCAACCCGGCAGCCAATACGCCATCCCGGACCAGCAGGTCGCCGTAGGCGCTGCGCAATTCGGTATGGGCTCCTCCGACCGCACCCTCGAGTCCGTTGCCGACGGCCACCCGCTCATAGCCATAGCGGCCACGATGCAAACCGACCCGCAAGGCATCATGGTCCGCAAAGATTCTCCAATCCGCACCTTCAACGACCTCCATGGCCACTCGGTCGCCGTAAAACCGGGTTCCACCTGGTTTCAATATCTGGTCAAGCGTTACGAGCTCACCGACGTCCACGAAATCCCCGCCACCATGAGCGTTGCGAACTTCGTGGCCGATCCCCATTACATCCAGCAAGCTTTCGCCACCTCCGAGCCGTTCTTCGCGCAACAAGCAGGCATTCAGACGCGCGTGCTGCTCACCAAAGAAGCGGGCTACAACCCCTACCGCGTGATGTTCACCACCCGCGATTTTCTGCAGCAACATCCCGAAGTAGTCGGCAAATTTGTGCGTGCCTCCATCCGCGGCTGGCGCGAATACCTGAACGATCCCACTCCCGCGCACGAAGTGATCGCAAAACTAAACCCCGCCCTCAGCCCGGAATGGATGAAATTCAGCTGGCAAGGAATGCGAGACGGTCACTTCGTAGCGGGCGAGGATCCCGGCGGCGCCCAACTCGGTCAGATGACCACGGAACGCTGGACCACCATGTACAAACAACTCGTAGATCTGAAAGTCATCGACAAGCCCTTCGACCCAGCCACGGCCTACACCCTCCAGTTCCTCCAACCGAAGTAGCCACAAAGCAAACCGGCGCCGGTAAACTCTCCCGGTCGGTTTCCTATCCCACACGTTTCCGATTTTTTGGAAACGCGCAGGACCAATGAAATACAGACACCGCGCGAAACCCTAAAACTGTTTCTGGGCGGTAACCGCAACAATTTCCGGCAGTTTGCAGACCCTTGAAAAAACGACGATCATTTCTTCCGAATTTTCGAAACGTCGCCCTAGTGGCTGGCCTCAAACGCCCGGAACCGCCGCTCCAATTCCCACTGCTGCCCGGCTTTCTCGCTCCCCTGAACAAACGCCGCGCAGTTCTCAGACGGTTTATCCTGCGTAAAGGTCTCCCGCGCACAAGCCGCCACCGGACCCTTGAACACGTCCGCATCGCTCCAAAGCGAAGCGCCTGGCAAGAAGCTGTGTTCAAGTCCTGTGCGCACCAAAAGCTTCAAGTCGCCATAGCGCAATCCGTAGGTCTCGACCACCCGGACGTACTCGTGCGTAAGGTCGATCCGCGACACTCCCTCATCATCGGTCGATAGCGCCACGGGCACGCCGAATTTCCGGTAGATCGGAAACGGATGATCTTTGCCGCTGACGCCAAGAATTACGTCGTTGCTGGTCAGCGCAATTTCGACCATCACATGTTTCGCCGCCATCTCCTTGAGTAGATCGTAAGGCCGGTCTTCGTACATCACGTCGACGCCGTGTCCGATGCGCTCCGCGTGCCCTTGCTCGACGGCCCGCCGAATGTGGCAGCAAAGCCCTTCTCCGGTGACCAGCCCGGGTGCAAGCTCGCCAGCGTGCAACGTGATGTGAACCTTCGGATACTTTTCATGAAGAAATCCGACCATACGCATCTGCAGCGCGTAGTCGGTCATCGACACGTATCCATCTTCGGGCATTACAAAATTGAGGCCTACCACGTGAGGATCGGCCGAAGCAGTCTCAAAACCCAGCAAGGTTTGGGCAAAGACGATCTCCTTCGGAAAGCCACGCAATATCTGATAGATGAAGCGAATCTCCACGCGACAAGCGGGCGCAGCGTCAGGCTGGCCGCAATGCTCAAGCTTTGCGCGCAAAGCTTCGGCTTCGGCGAAATGCTTTCTGGCGGCTTGGATGTCGCCGTCCAGGCCGCGCGCCAGCAGCGCTTCGCGCATCTGGCCAAAATCGTCGTGCCACCCGATCTCACGCGCGAGCCCGCCGATATGCGTGAAATCCGGTGTTTCCATCAGTTCTAGGTACTGCTCATTTTGAGCAGCCGCACGCGTAGCGACTTCATCGAGCCACTCGCCTTTGTGGCGACGCTCGGTGCCACCGAATTTGTCGAATGTACTGAAGAACTGGTCGTGGCCGGTGATCCCCGGCGAAGGCACGTAGCCACGCATCGAGAAAGCATCGACGAGCGCGTCGTAAAGATGTTGGTCCTTGAACGCCTGGGCAGCCGGAACCCGTCCGTCATCGCACGCCGCCTTAGACGGCGGGTTTTCCGCCCCCTGTTGCGGCTTAACGAAGGAGAATGAAGCGAGGTTGACGCAAAGCCCGTCCTCGGCCCCGGCGCGAATCCACGATTCCGCATAGACCGCTCCGCTCAAGTGATTGTGCAAGTCCGCGCCCTTCGGCATGTCCACGAGGAACGCGTGCAGCTCGAGAGGATTCGCTCGCGCATTCTCGAGCGCGCGTGTGGTGCGCTGCTCAGCCGCGAATGGCTGGCGGCCGGATGAAGCCGCGCTCTGCGCCAAAACTGGCAAGGAATACAGCAGCAAGGCGGTAGGAATTCCACAGCATTTCAAGAAAACGGCTGCCAGCCGGCAAGGTTTCATGCCCAGTCCTTTGTGTGCATTTTGTGTGCAGACACTTCACCACAATTGTTTTGAAGCGACAAGATCGTTTACCGCAAACGTGCCGCGGTTTGCGCTGATCTGCGGTGCAATGGCTTTGCCGCCAGGCCGATGCAGGGAATAGAATGCAATGAAGCATGAAAATGACATCTTTGTCGCGACTGCGGAGACATCGCACCAGACCCTCCGCGACGGTCATCGTATTCGTTGGGGTGCTGCTGAGCTGGCCTGCAAGTATGTCGTCAGCGCAAGGCGCGTCTCGTGCAGTCACGGTCACCGGCACGGTACGCACCCGGGCGGGCGAACCGGTCGCCGGCGCCTCGGTGTTTCTGGAAGAAAAAAACTCCGCAAAACCCATCGAGACGAAAACGAGCGCTGACGGAACGTTCGCGGTGTTTCTCGATCATGGCGGTGCCTACACAGTGCGTGCGCAAATGGCCGGCCTGAGCGGCGGCAGCAAAGAGCCTGTTGTTCTATCGGCTGGGGAAAAAAAACATCTCGATTTGGTTCTCTTTCCCCAGTCCTCATCCGCAACAATGGACTTCAAAGACGAGCCCGATTTTGCGGTAGCGGGTGTCACGGATTGGTCCAATGTGGGCTTGCATGGCTCGGACACAACTTCGCGAACCACGGAAGCGCTCGCCACCGAAACGTCGAAGCTGAAATCCGGCGCGCCTGAAAAATCGTCACGGCTCCCTTCCGATGCCAAGTACCAGGCGGCCTTAGAATGCGAAGCGAAGGGTGACCTTGGGCTAGCTCGCGAGCAGGTGCGCAAAGGGCTGGCAACCTCGGACGATGCCGAAGGGCATCATTTATTGGCCGATCTCGACGAGCGCTTGGGCGATCCCCTGGAAGCGGTACGCGAGTACGAGCGCGCCGCCCGTATGTACCCGAGCGAGCAGAACTATTTCGACTGGGGGACCGAACTCCTGCTCCACAAAGCCGCGCAACCAGCTGTCGAGGTTTTCACCAAGGGATCCACGTTGCATCCTGATTCGGCAAGAATGCTGGCGGGGCTCGGCGCGGCTTTATACGGCGTGGGCTCGTACGAAGACGCGGCCCGGCGCTTGTGCCAATCGGCCGACTTGAGGCCGGCTGACCCCGCTCCCTATCTCTTTCTCGGGCAAATGGAGAAGACTGTGTCGGCCCCGCTCCCGTGTGGCGAAGAAAAGCTGGCGCGCTTTGCGAGGGAACAGCCGGCCAACGCTATCGCGAACTACTACTACGCGGTAGCGCTGTGGAAGCGGCAGCGCGGATCGGAGAGTTCGACGGACGCGCGCCAAGCCGAGGCGCTGCTCGAAAAAGCCGTTCGGCTCAATCCCAATCTTGCGGAAGCCTACGTGCAGCTGGGGGTTTTGTATTTTGCGCGCAACGATTTCGCTCAAGCCATTCCAGCGTTTCAGCAGGCCATCAAAGTGACCCCGCAGCTAAGCGAAGCTCATTATCGCCTGAGCCTCGCATACAAACGGAGCGGTGAGGAAACGAAAGCGCATGAAGAATTTGAAGCCTATCAACAAGCGGAAAAGACGGAGACGGCCGCCGTCGAACGCCAGCGCGGTGCGCTGAAGCAATTTCTGATTATTCTGAAGAACCAGCCCGCCGCTTCCGCGCCGCAATAGCAACGATGAGTCGCGCGGTCCGCGGAGATCCTGCCCATAATTCTCGGAGCCGTCGCGACGCCTGGCAGCCTACCTGGTCTTGGGTTTGAAGGTGCCGACGATTCCGCCGCCTTCCCGGATGGTGAGGATCTGGTTGGCCTTCACCTGCGTGAACTTCTCGATCTTCTGCGTTGTGGGCCACTTCACTTCCAGCACATCGATCGTTTGCGCTTTCCCGAGGCCGAAGTGCAGCCGCAGGTCGCATTGCGACATCACGCTCGATCCGCTGTGCACCTCGTCCATCTGGGCGTGATTGCCGGTGACGACGCGCACGCGAGCTCCGATCGCGGTACGGTTACACTGGGTGCCAATCAGCTTGATCTTGATCCAATTCTGCGCGTTGCCGCCGTCATTGCGAAGCAGCGATGGCGGGTCGTTCATGTTCAGAATGAGCACGTCGATGTCGCCATCATTGTCATAGTCACCCAAAGCAGCTCCGCGACTCGAGAATCGCTCGGTGATGCCTTGCCCCATTTCAGAAGAAACATCCTTGAACCGGCCGTTGCCTAAATTCTTGTAGACCAGCCGCGGATTCTTGAACGTCTGGCCGGTGTCGTGCCCTTCGATCTCCGGATAGACGTGCCCGTTCACCTGAAAAATGTCAGCCCAGCCATCGTTGTCGTAATCCACGAAGCCGCAACCCCAGGCAACGTATTGATTGTTGATTCCGATCCCGGATGAAAACGTCACATCGCTGAATGTTCCGTCGCCGTTGTTGTGGTACAGATTGCAGGTGTCGTCGGCGAAGTTGGTCTTGAAAATGTCGAACCAGCCGTCGCAATCGTAGTCGGCGACGCCCACGCCCATCCCGGCTTGTTCGTGTCCATTTTCGCTGTACGCGACGCCGGCAATCACGGCTTCATCCTGAAACGTGCCGTCGTGGTTGTTGCGGAACAATATGCTGGGCTGCGAGTCCACCGCCACGTAAATGTCGGGCCAGCCATCGTTATCGAAATCGTAAGAAACCGCGGTGATGGAATAGCGCGGGCCGGGTTTCAGGATGCCGGCCTTCTCCGTGACGTCGGTGAACGTTCCGTCGCCGTTGTTGTGATACAGCACGTTGGTGTCGCCCGGCAAACCGCGCGGGCCGCACATCGTAGGAATTCCCTTCCATTGGCAGACGGCGGGCGAGGTCTTTGATGGAGTGTTCTCCGGGTCGAGCTTGATGTAGTTGCAGATGAAAAGATCGAGGTGCCCGTCGCGGTCGTAATCCAAAAACGTGCAACCCGCGCCCCAGCGGATGTTTTCGTCGTAGACACCGGCTTTTTGCGTGACGTCGGTAAACGTGCTATCGCCATTGTTGTGGAACAAAATGTTGTGGCCCCAGAAACAGCAGAAAAGGTCGTCCCACCCATCGTTGTCGTAGTCACCCACGCATACGCCGGTCTGCCAGCCGGTGCGCGCCAGCCCGGATTTCGCGGTGACGTCGGTGAACGTGCCGTCGCGATTATTTTTGTACAGATGCGACGCCGGCGCTTTGCCGGGCTCCCATTTGGTATCGAAGCGCGTGCCGTTGGTCAGATAAATGTCCAGCCAGCCGTCATTGTCGTAATCGAAAAAGGCGAGGCCGCTGCCCTTCGCTTCGATGATGTATTTTTTGTGATCTACGCCACCCCACACGTTCGGCACGTTCAAGCCGGCTTCGCGCGCGACGTCGATAAACTGCACCGGCGAGGGCGCCGTCGGCTGAGGAATGGACGCGGCGCGCAGCACCGCGGAGCGATTCCACTTCCAAAGCGGAGTCGCCAGTGCCTCCAGCAAGCTGCTGCCAAGAACGACCAGCGAAGATCCAAGAAAACGTCGGCGGGGAACGTTCACGGCTTCGCTGCTTTCGACGTTATCTTCGGAAACGCGCGCGGAACAATTCCCGCGCCCTCTTTGCAGGCAATAATGCGATCGATGGGCACGCTGGCGAGACGATCCACTTGCCCGCTCGGCCAAGTGATTTCTAGTGACTCGATTTTCGTGCGCTTTCCCAGACCAAACAGGATGCGCGGGTCGCTGGCCGACATGTAGCTCATGCCGCCCTTGGCCTGTTCGACATGCGTAACGCCTTCCGCGGTTAGCTTCAACGAAGCGCCAATGCCGTCGCGATTCGATTTGGTTCCGATCAACGAAATCTCCAGCCAGTGGTTCGCGTTACCGCCGTCATTGCGCAAAAGCTCCGGATAATTGCCGCGATTGTTGATGGCGAAGTCGGTGTCCCCGTCGTTGTCGAAATCAGCGGTAGCGAGGCCCCGCCCAGGAATGGGGCGCACGAAGTCTGGTCCGAGCGAATCCGAAACCTTGTCGAATATGCCCTTTCCCAGGTTCCGGAACATCAGCAGTGGCTCTTTGTACGATACCTCTCCGTGATAAAGATTTACGTTGTCCAGCATCGCGCTGTTCAGCTGCAGAATATCCGGCCATCCGTCGTTGTCGTAATCCAGAAACTTCATCGACACGCCGCTCAACAAAATCGCTTTGTTCCCAATGCCTGAGCGGTAGGTGTAGTCGTCGAAGGTTCCATTCTGGTTGTTGTGGTACAGGCGGTTCAACTCGAAATCCAGATGCGTGACGTAAATGTCTTGCCAGCCATCGCCGTCCACGTCCGCCGCGTCGATGCCCATTCCCGCTTCGTAGCGGCCGTCTTCGCTCGCCGCAATGCCGGAAATCAACGAAACATCCTGAAACGTTCCATCATGTTTGTTGAGGAAAAGAAAATTCGGCCAGGTATCGTTGGCGATGGCGATGTCGGTCCAGCCATCGTTGTTGAAATCGGCGAGCACTACCCCCATGCCCTTCGATTCAGGCTTGCCGACGCCGGAAGAGTCGCTCACGTCGGTAAATGTTCCGTCGTGGTTGTTGTGGTAGAGCTTGGTCTTCTGGCCTTTGTAGTTGCCCGGATTGCAATACGAGCGGTAGCCCGGCCGGCGCTCACCACACCACAGATTGTTTTTTGGCGACCACTCGATATAGTTGGTCACCACCAAGTCAAGCCACCCATCTTTGTCGTAGTCAAACCAACCTGCGCTGGTAGACCATCCGCCTTCATCGGCGACGCCCGCTTTGCCGGTTACATCCGTGAACGTTCCATCGCCGTTATTGTGATAAAGAATCGCTCGTCCGTATCCGGTCACATACAAGTCAGGATAGCCGTCGTTGTCGAAGTCCCCGACGGCGACGCCCTGACCGTAGTGGCCTGCGCCTCCCACACCCGCCTTGTCGGTGACATCGGTGAAGGTGCCATCGCCATTGTTGTGAAACAGCGCGGAGCGCAACGGATGCGGTGGTTTGTAAATATCCGTGGCGGCGGACTGGACGAAGTACAAATCCAATAGGCCGTCCTGATCGTAGTCGATCCAGCCCACCCCGGTGCCCATGGTCTCGAGATAATATTTTTCTTCGGTCTGCGTGGAGTCCTGCAAAAAAGTTATGCCCGCAGCCTGCCGAACGTCGGTGTAGCGGACGGGGATGCCAGCAGCTTGTATTTTTGATGCTTGTGCCCCGATCGCCTTGCCGTGCACGGCGACGAGCACCAGCACACCGAGCGACAGAATCGCCGCGCACGCGGCCCTCCACTCAGGGTCTCGACTCGTTCGCGGATTCCTCCGCCCGGTCATAGCGTGCGGTCCGCAAGGGACAGCGCCATCTGCAAAAATTGCTGCCGTGCCACCATGGGCATCGGCTCGGTCACTGTAGAGGGTCTTTCGGGCGCTCTCGATAGCGCTTCCTCAATCCGATTCACGTCCAGGCTGCCATTGGCATTGCTGCCCTTGAAGCGGTTCAACACTTCGCGCGCCTTGGCAATTTCTCCCGTTTGATAGTAGAAGATCCCCAGCGCGGAATAGCTCCCCGGCCACTCCGGCAACAAATCCACGGCACGCTCCAGATGCTGCTCTGCTTGCGGCGTTTTCCCTTCTAGGACGGAGACGACCCCCAAGCCCCACAGGATTTTGCCGGAGCCGGGAATACGCGCCAGGCCCTGCCGGAGTGTCGCCGCCGCGCCATCGATATCTTTGCCGCGCAATTCGACCAACGCGAGTGAAAGATAATATTGATCGTTGTCGGGATTTCGCCGGATCGCATCGCGAAATATTTCCGAGGCTTTGGATGCATCGCCGAGGTGCGCGTGGATATCCCCGACTAGCGCCAGGACGGCATCGTCCCGCTGACCCTTTTCCGATACCTGGTCGGCAATCTGCAGTGCTTCGCTATAGAGTCCTTTTCGAAAATCGGCGTCTGCCAGGTCGAATTTTACATCGTCCGAATCCGGATTCGCGCGCAACGCGGCTTGGAAATGCTGGATGGCATCGTCGTATAAGCGGTAACGCGCGAGCAGCACGCCCACCCCGGTTTGCGTGCGAAAGTCGCCGCCGCTGAGTTGATCCAGTTGCGCGATCGTCTGCCGAGCTTCCGCGAGCTTTCCGACTTTGAGATAAGCCTCGGCCAGCAAGTAAAGATTTTGAGGTTGCTCGGGATGTTTGCCGACCTCTTCGGTCAACTGCGTGACGTCCAGCTGGGCTCGGTCCCGCTCGGAGAGGCTGGAGCGGTTGTCCACGTAGTCGAGAAGGTGCTGGTAAGGATAAGGGCCGGAAGCCGCGTTCTTCGAAAGAGTCTGAAACACATTTAGGTCTCGCTGCGCGGCTTCGGTTTGATGAAGGCTGCGCTCCACCATCGCGAGCTTGTAGTATCCCGATGCGGGATCCTTGCTCAGCTTGACGTATTTACGAAGGAGCTCTGCCGCTTCTTCGAATTGTTTTTTCTCGATGCGCAGATTGGCGAGTTCCAGGAGCGCTTCGGAGAGGTCCGGTTTGTAGCGCAGTGCTTGCTGCAACAATTCCTCAGCCCGCGCGTGATTTCCCTGACGTTCTTCGATATAGCCCATATTGAACAAGCACGAAGCATTGCGGGGATCGCGCTTGAGTCCAGCCTCGAAATATTTGCGCGCTTCGTCGAATCGCCCGAGATGCCGGTACGAGAGACCCATGAACGCGTAGGAGCGGGCGGAGGGATCGATTTCGATCAGCGATTTGAATTCCTCGATGGCCTTCTCGGCCTTGCCGGACATGAAATAGCTTTCGCCGAGCGCCGCACGAAGATCGGCGCGCTGCGGAGCGATCTGCAAACCGGATTCGAGGAGAGGAATGGCGTCTTCAAAATAATTCTGGGTCATGCTGACGCGCGCAAGTAGGAAGATGATATCTGCATTCTGCGGAGCCAGCTTGTGGGCGCGCACCAGCAAATCCAAAGCATCGACGGACTTTTTCTGCTCGTTGTAAACCTGCGCCATCAGGTAAAGCGTTTCCGGTGATTCCGGCTTCAGCCGCAGCGCACGACCCAGGCTGAGTTCGGCCTTGTCGAGCTCCGCGTTGCGCAGATAGGTCTGTCCAAGGTTGTAGAGGATTTCGAACGTTTCCGGCTGCAACGCGTTGGCGCGTTCCAGCTCCAGCTGCGCCAGCTTGTATTGTTTTTCGGAACCAAGCAGCACGCCGAGGGTGAAATGGAGCTGCACATCATCCTTGTTTTGCGAAGAAAGCTCGGTGGCGCTCTGCAACCCTTCGGCCGTTCGGCCGGCCCGCAGGTAGGCGCGAGTCATGTTGAGGCGCGTCGCAGTATTTGGAGGGTGAACCCGCTGGAATTGAAGGATGGCCTGCGCAGGCGCTCCTTTCGCCAGCAGCAGCAATCCCAAATTGTAATGTGCATCGCTATTGCCCGGATCAAGTTGCAGGACTTTTCGGAACTCCTGCTCGGCAAGGGCTAAGTTTTGCTCCGCGACGTAAACGCTGCCGATGTTGTTGTAGGTTTTGGTGGACTTGGGATTTGCCGCTAGAGCTCGCTGTAGCACATCCAGCGCCTTGGCGTAGTCCCGTTCGCTGGTGTAAATGATCCCCAGCAAGTTATAGCCCTCGACGCTGTCGGGATTTCGCTGGAGCTGTTGTTCTGTTTTCTGTTTGGCTTCTTCCACCGAACCTTGCTGGAACAACGCTTCCGCTTCGGCGAAAGGAGAAGGAGTCTTGGCGGATTGCCGGTTTGTAGCGCGGCCGGAATCAGTTTGCTGCGCAGCTGCGGAGGTTGCCGCTACCAAGGCGAGCCCCAGCGCGAGAATCAGCTTGCGCTCCAGGCCGAGGTTCGCGCCAAGGAATTGCAGCCGCATTGAGATGTTGTTCGTCATTTCATCGAATCAACGCGGGCACTCGATTTTCTGCACGGAATTTCAATTTAACATCTCCAGCGCCTGCTGAGCCATTTTGTGCTGCGGTTGCTGGCGCAGCAATGCCAGCAAGACCTCTTTTGCCTTGTCCTTGTCGTTCAATACCACGTACAAGCGCGCCAGATTGAGATAAGCCTGGTCGAAGTTCGGGGCGAGGCGAATGCACGTCTCAAATTTGTCCTTTGCTTCCGGATATTTCTGCTCGCGAACGAGCAGCACGCCCAGGTTGTTCCATGCGTCGGGATAGTCGGGGCGCAGGCTCACCGCTCTCTCGAGCGACCGGGAAGCGCGTTCCAGTTGATTCTGACGGGCGTAGAGCATGCCCAGGTTGTAATTCACTTCGGGATTCTCGGGTTCGAGTTCCAGCGCACGGCCCAGGACTTTTTCCGCTTGATCAAAATTCCCGGCGCGCCGGTAGAGGTTCCCTAGATTCAAAAGCGCGATGGCGTAGTCCGGCCGGAACTGCAACGACTTCTGGAAGTTCCGGACGCCTTCGTCCGCCTGGCCTTGCTGCGCCGCAATCATTCCCAGATTGTTCCACGCTTCGGGATATTCGGGCCGAAGCTTTACCGCTCGTTCGAGGTAATTCTTCGCCTCGGGCAGGGCATTTCGGCGAAGATGGAGCGTTCCGAGATTGTAGTAAGCCTCAGGGTCGTTCGGTTTCGCGGCAATAACATTTTGAAACGACGCAGCCGCTTGCTCCAGATAGCCGCGCTGAAAAAACGCTACGCCATACGTGAAGTCGTTGCGTTTGAACTCACCCTCGTAAAGCGTTCCTGCGAACGGCAGCGCTCTGTGCAAACGATCGGCCCCGGTACCGGGTACCGATTGGAGATCTGCCGAAACGCTTTCGGGAGGAACCAGGCCTTGATAGACCTTCACAATCATGCCGTTCGCATCGATCAAGAACGAGCACGGAATCGGCAGATCCCTGCGACGGTCGAACAAATAGCGATAAGCGATGTTGTAGACGCCCGCCACTTCTTGCGTCGCGAGCAGAACCGGGAATGCGAGCCGTTCTTTGGCAGCGAACGATCGTGCCGCCTGGGCGCCGCCCGCTTCGTCCACGTTGACGCTGACAATGTGCAACCCGCTTGAGGCGAGAGCCGCTTGAGACGTCTGGAGCATCCGCAGCTGATCGGCCGACTCTGGCGACGTCGTCGCCCAGAAAGCGAGCAGCACCGCGCCGCCGCGAAACGACCGCAGATCCCGCGCGTTACTTGCCAGGTCCGGTAGGGAAAAATCCGGTGCGCTCAGAGGTTCGATGAGCCATGTTTCGACCGATGTTGGAGAATTCCCGTTCTTCTGAGGCTCGCCCGCACTCGCAGGTAACTTGGGCAGATCCGCGAACACCTTGGCTACAAAATCCGGCGATCCCTCCACGATTTCAATGCGATGGTTCACCGGCAAATTCTCGTATGTCTGAGCCAGACCGCTCGGCCAGCGAACGGTGGCGCGCACGTTGCCCAGAACACTTCCAACGCCAAAGAAAAGCTCTTTGGTGTGTTGCGAAAGAAATCCGGAGCCAGCTTGTAGGTACTTCGTCTGGCGGTGCGTTCCCGCCTCCACGGTCACCGCGGCGCCGATCGCATCGCGATTGCTCTTCGTTCCGCGCAACCGAAACGCCAGCGCGCCCCCGATGTCCTTCATCACATTGTGAAAGATGCGGACTTGCGGGCCGGTCCTGTTCTTGAGGATGACTTCCAATCGTCCGTCACGGTCCAGGTCCGCAAGCACAAACGAACGGCTGTCATCGCGAACGTCCAAGCCGGCCGCGCCGGACGCTTCGGAAAAGGTTCCGTCGCGATTGTTGACGTAGAAAACGTTCCGCTCGTAGCCGCTCCAGGTCGAGTCGGACCGAATCAGCTCATGGATGGCATTCCAGCCCCGCTCGTAGCCCGGCGATGAACTCGAGTCTTCCGGCGATTTCCCGACGACCTGGCGCCAGAAAAAACTCGACAGGTCCCCGCGATCGCGGACCGCATCGGCCGGCCCGGAGATGTAACCGTTGGCGATGTAGAGGTCGGGGTAGCCGTCGTGGTCGAAGTCCCAGGGGTCGGAAGACCAAGCCCAGCGGCCCATTTCGACGCCAGCAGGGCTGCTCACATTCACGAATTTTCCGTCACCCTGATTTCGATACAGCGAATTGCCGCGCGCGTGCCGGCGATACCATGCGCGCACCTCTTCGCGTTCGTTCGCGCGAAATTGTTTTTGTTCCGAAACTCGCTGGCCTGCGGCAGACCACATGTTCGCGACATAAATGTCCTGCTTTCCGTCGTTGTCGAAATCGAACCACGATGCACTCATTCCCGCGCCCGGATCCTCGACGCGCGCTTCACTCGAAACCGTCGTGAACGTTCCGTCGCCTCGGTTTCGGTAAAGATTGCTGCGGCCAAAATCGTTGGCCACATACAGATCCGGTGAGCCATCGCCGTTGTAGTCGCCCCAGGCGCACGCAAAACTGTAGCGGTCGTTGTCCACGCCTAGTCCCGCGGCTTCGGTGCGGTCATGAAAAGTGGCGTTTCCTTCGTTGTGCAGCAGAAAGTTGGGCGGGCCGTTGCGCGCGTCAACGTAAGGAGCCGGATAGTGATACTGGTCCAGGCCCAGATAATAGCTGTAAAGGCAAAAATAAATATCCAGGCGCCCGTCGCCGTCATAGTCGGCGATCGCCGCGCCCGTGAAGGTCCCCTCCGGGGGACGTGCAAACTGGAACGCGTCGCGTTTCAGCGAAAATTTTCCATTCCCCTGGTTGATAAACAGCAGCGGGCCGGTTCCGCAAACGACCAGTAGATCCTGAAGTCCCTTGTTTTCGAAATCCGCGAACAGCGCGCAGGCGGTGCCGTCCAAAACGCCCAAACCGGATTTCTCGGTAACATCCTCAAAGGTTCGGTCTGGACGGTTGCGGTAAAGCCGGTTGGGAAGGCCCGCGGGCTGGCAGACGTACAGATCGTCGAGGCCGTCGTTGTCGAAATCGCCCACCGCCAAGCCGTTATTGCCGTAAACGTCGATTCCGCACGCGCCGTCCAGAACGGTGCGCCAATGGTCCACACCGTGAGCCAGTTGGGCTTTGTACGACTCCGTTTGCCCCAGCGCGTGGGACGTAATATCGATGAAGACGGGAGCGCGGGCACGGCTGACGGTCTCCTCACTCGCCTGCCATTTCACTACGCGCCACGCATTCGAGGGATCGCGCGACCATTGCGTGCGCCAAGTCCCGTTTCGTTCCTCGCGTCCTGTCGTGGCGAGGGGCCCCACCAGGCTGTAGCGAATGTCTGCGCGGACCACCAGGGACGCGCCGGTAACCTCCTCGATGTGCACAATTTCAAATTCAGCGGTGTCCACCTGCGGCAACGTCGCGAAGTAAGTTTTGATCGCCAGGGAAAAGTGGTCGCGGCCCCCGGTGTTGCTCGCAAACCGCCGCCGACAAATTTCAATACCATTCTCTGAACGCAGGGTCTTCTCGTCCGGGGAAGCGAGCGAGGTGGCTTCGATCGACGGATCCAGGAATTTGGCGAGGATATCGAGAGCCGGCGCCGCGGCACGCAGCCCGCGGCTCCATTGGTCGAGCAGCAGCCCAATTTCAAACGCGTATTTTTCGCTGAGGTATTGGTCCGTTCCAGGAACTACCAGGCGGAGTGCGTCCTCCAAAGGAGATTTCGCGGGATAGTGAGGCGTCAGGCGGGATTCGGCGAATGGGAACGAAGCGTTGTGCGCGCTCGAATGCTCGGTAAATATTGACCGGAACGCCGACGCATGGACGGGTGCGGAAAAAAACAGTACCGGCGCCCAACGCATGCCTCGAAGTAAAGCTCGACGCGAAACAACGCAGTGTTCGCCTTTTCGTTTCGCCATCCTCACGTGCCCGCGCAGAGCAGCCTCGCCGTTCGCATGCTAGCACTCGCGGTGCGGCCGATCAAAAAGACGCCACGAGGGGTGAAGACGGCTTTCGGAACATTTCGACGGGTATATGTTCAGCACTACTCCGCAGGGGCGGGTCCCGACGAATCTCCCAGAATCAATTCCGCGGGAATCTGGTATTCCCGCCCTTGTGGATTGGGGGAAGCGGATAATTCGTGAAGCGCATCGGCGGCCATTTGGCCCAGCATATCGCGGTGCACGTCTACAGTGGTGATGGAAGGATTGCTGTACTCGGCCAGCCGGGTGTTGTCGAATCCGGTCACCGAGATGTCTTGTGGCACGCGCAGGCCGGCCTTCAACAGGCCCTTGATGACGCCCACGGCGGTAAGGTCGTTGACGGCCATTACGGCCGTCGGGCGCGGCGAAAGTTTCGCAATCGCCGAGCCCGCGGCCAGCCCGCCTTCGAAGCGCAAATCCCCGGGAATGACTGGCCCGGACTCCAATCCCAAGTCCGTCATGCACTTCTCGTAAGCTTGCAGCCGCGCCACGTTCGACTTCAGCTTCGGCCTGCCCGCGACGAATGCGATCCGGCGGTGCCCGCTCTTATAAAGGTACTCAACGATCTGCTTCATCCCGGAAAAATAGTCGATGCGCAATTTGCTGACGTGTCCGCGCACCGGCGCGAGATCGAGAAAGGTGACCGCAATCCTTCTTCGCGCCAGTTCGTGTATCAGCCGCAAGCTGATCTCCGAGGTCATGATGGCCACGCCGCGAACGTTGTGTTCCATCATTCTTTCCGCGGCTTCCTGCGTTCGGCGCGGATCGTAATTCGTGTCGCTGAGAATCGCGTCATATCCGAGCTGCCGCGCGCGCGTCTCAAAACCCTTGATCACTTCGGGGAAAAACGGGTTTACGATGTCAGAAACGATGATTCCCAGCGTGCGGCTGTCGCGCGAGGCCAGGTGCCGCGCGTGGGCATTGGGGAAGTACCCCAGGCGTTTCACGGCGGAAAGAACGATATGGTGGGTGCGCCGGCCCACCTTTCCAGTCTTGTTCAAGACGTTGGAAACCGTGGCGGTGGAGACGCCTGCGGCCTTGGCAACATCACGAATGGTAAGAGCCATAACCGGCGAGGGAGCCGTCCTCGAGGCAGCGGAGAATCAAACAAGACGAAGTATAGAAGAAAAAAAAATGCTTGACAATGCGCAAGTGAGCGTGATATCTGAAACACACTAGGTTAAGCGGTTAAGTTGTTTGGGGGTTCTGTCAAGGTGAAGCGGTTTACATCCAACCCATTGGTTTGGGTATTTCCGGCAAGCATGACTGGCAGGCTCTAGCGGGCGCGAGCCTTTCGATCCGCACGGGTGCGTGCGGGCCACAGCACGTCCCGGTTGTCATCCACACGACGCGCGGGCGCAGCTGGCTTCGAGTAAACGAATACTTTGGTCTTTTGTGACGGTCGAGGAAGCATTGCGGGCCCAACGGCCCCAGGAGGCATGTGATGAGAGCAACGGCCGTTTCCAAGTTGATCCGGCGAGCGGCGCTGGCGATGGCAGTCGGCGCGGCAGTGCTTTTGCTAAGCGCTTTGCCGCTGTGCGCCCAGGTGGATACCGGCGCAATTCTCGGTACGGTGACCGACGCTTCCGGCGCCAACGTGCGCGGAGCGACAGTCACCCTCACCAATGAAGGCACGAACGCTACGCTGTCGACCACTACCGGATCGGATGGCGGTTACAAGTTTACGCCGGTCTCCATCGGCCAGTACACCGTCAGCACCAATTTTCAGGGCTTCACCACCATGACCGAGAGGCACGTGACGGTCAACGTCGGCTCCGAAGTGGTCATCAATTTTGCTCTCAAGCCCGGCGCGGTCACCGAGACGATTGAAGTAGCCTCCACCACTCCAGTGCTCGAAACGCAAGATGCTTCGGTCGGCCAAGTCGTCGATTCGCGCAACGTTGACAGTCTTCCTTTGAACGGCCGCAACTTCACGTTCCTCGCTCAGCTCGCCGCCGGCGTGAACACTCCGCAAGCCGACACTCGTGGCAACGCCGCTAGCGGCGCGTTTTCCGCGAACGGTAACCGCCCGGCGCAAAACAATTATCTGCTCGATGGTATCGACAACAATTCCGATACCGTGGACTTCCTCAACGGCACGAACTACGTGGTTCTTCCACCGGTCGACGCCATCCAGGAATTTAAAGTGCAGACTTCTGATTTCAGTGCGGAGTTCGGCCGCTCCGGCGCCGCCGTCCTTAACGCTTCCATCAAGTCCGGCACCAATAGTTTCCACGGAGACGTCTGGGAGTTTTTCCGCAACGATAAGCTCGACGCCGCCGACTTCTTTGAAAACGCTCACAACATTCAAAAGGGTGAGCTTCGCCAGAACCAGTTCGGTTTTACCGCCGGCGGGCCGGTAATTATCCCGAAAGTGTTTAATGGCCGCAACAAAGTCTTCTTCTTCGGCGACTATGAAGGCCTGCGCAGAGTTCAAGGAACGGTTCTCACTGGCGCCGTGCCCAGCGTTGCAGAGCGCAGCAGCGGCTACACCAACTTTCAGGATCTGATTGCCGCGCAATCGGGCACGGTCACCGACGCTTTGGGCCGCACCATGCCCTCCGGCACGATCTTGGATCCTGCGACCACCCGTCAGATTTCTCCCGGTGTCTTTGTCAGGGATCCGTTCGGCTCCTGCGGTTCTGCACCGGCAGGTTTTGCGTTCACGGTGGCTGGTTGCGGCTTGAACATGATCGCGCCGGGGCGTTTGGACCCCAACGCGATTGCTCTGTTAAATCTTTACCCGGCACCCACCACCAACGCGACCGGTTCCCTTTTCTCGAACTTTGCCAACTCGCCGAAGCTTTTTGAGCATCGCAACGCCTTTGACGCCCGCATGGATTTCAATTTCAACGACAAGAACCAGATGTTTTTCCGGTTCAGCCTGGTGGACGACCCGCAATTCATTCCCGGCATTTTCGGCGGAGTCGCCGACGGTGGTGGTTTCCAGCAAGGCGATCAGACCGCGAACGCCCAGCAAAGCGCCCTCAGTTATACGCATACGTTCTCCCCGTCTTTGATTAACGTGGTCCGTGCGGGCTTGAACTATCTCCACACCACGCGTGTTTCACCATCCGCCAGCGATCTAAGCGATCTCCCGTCAAAGTTTGGCATCCAGGGAATCCCGCAGTTGCAGGAAAATGGCGGGCTTCCCGCATTCGGCATCAACGGGCTGGCGACCCTGGGAAGCAACGCTTTCTTGCCGTCGGACGAAGTCAGCTCCACCTTCCAGCTGACCGACGACGTTACCAAAATTCTCGGCAAACATACTTTCAAAATGGGGATTGAATGGCAGCACGTGAAGTTCTCGACGTTGCAGCCGCCCTGGTCCCGCGGAGAATTCGACTATAACGGTGACTATACGGAGATTCCCGGTGTTGACAGCGGCAACACGGGCCGCGCGGATTTCCTCCTGACCCCCACCGCTTCGACGGTGCCCGGTGGTGTTGATTTCGTCGGGGGCTCGAGCCAAGTCTTCGTGTCCAACATTTCCCTAACGGACAACGGTAAGAATTACTACGGCGGTTACATCAACGACGACTGGAAGGTCACTCGCAAGCTGACCGTTAACCTCGGCGTGCGCTACGACTTCTTTGGGCTCGTGTATGAGCACCACCACAACCAAGCAAACTTCGTTCCCGGTCCGGCTTCTCCAACCGGTGTTCCCTTGTACATCATCCCGCCGGGAACCAACTCCGGCAATTTGTCGCCGAGCTTCCTCAACCTGTTGGCCACCGACGGTATCACCCTCGACGTTACCAACAAATATGGCAAGGGACTCGGCAATTCGGAAAACCACAATTTTGCGCCGCGCATCGGGTTTGCCTACCAACTCACTCCGAAGCTTGTTGTTCGCGGTGGCTTTGGCATCTTCTACAATGGCTTTGAGAACCGCGGGTTTTCACCGAATCTTGGCGAAAACTATCCGTTCCAGTTTAATTTCTCCTTCTCTCCGGCCAACGACACCACCCCCGTTACGTTCCCTGGGTGCTCCACCGCAGGTCCTGGCGGATCCGCGACCTTTGAGACTGGGTTTTCCTGCACACCGCTGAGCCCGCTCCTGGTCAACGCCAGCGGCTTGGGGTTGCGCGGAATTCAATTTAACTACCAGACGCCCTACACCATGGGCGCGAATCTTACCCTCCAATACCAATTGACGCCTTCGATGTCCGTGCAAGCGGGTTACGTCACCTCGCTCGCCCGCCACTTGGAGGCGTTTCCGAACTACAACAACCCCACTTCTATCGCTGCCCAGAGCACAGCGGAAAAGAATCTCGTGCCGTTCCCGGATTTCGGGTTTAACTCGAGTTACGCGGCCACGGGAGGGATGAGCGCGTACCACTCGCTGCAAACCAAAGTCGAAAAGCAGTTCGCGAACGGTCTCAACTTCCTGTTTACGTATACGTTCTCGAAGGCCATGACCGATGCCGGTGACCTGCTCAACGGTGGAAGCATCGGCAACGTTGGTTTCCGCGCACCGAATGTTCCTGGGCTCGGTATGCCCTTTGACTACGGCTTGGCGGATTTCGATATTCGCCACGTCTTCCACTTCAGCGGCGGTTACGAGCTACCCTTCGGCCATGGGAAACGCTTCATGGGCGATGCCAGTGGGTTCAAAGACAAGGCTATCGGCGGCTGGAGCGTCATCTGGAGCACTACGCTCCAGGGCGGCCAACCCATCGCCTTGGGTTGCCCCAGCACCACCGCATCGAACCTAGGTTGTGGCGCCCTCTTTACCGGACAGCCACTCAAGCTCGGCCTGCACACCGATGCGAACGGGCTGTTGAGCTATTTCGGCAACCCGGCAGCGTTTGTACAGCCTTGCGTTCTGGGAGCCGGTGGCGTTCCGACCCCCGATAAGCCAGCCGGCTGTCTTCCTTTGACCGGTGCTGCCGCGTTGGGCGGCGTTACGCGGGTTGAAGGGCCCGGATTCCACAGATTGGATCTCTCGTTGTTCAAGGATATTCAAATCAACGAGCGCTTCCGCCTGCAGTTCCGCACCGAGCTGTTTAATGTCTTCAACCACCCCAACTTCAACGCCCCCAACTTCGGCGGCAACGGCGTTGTGGCCATCTCCAACTCGGGTAACTATAACAGTTCGACCTTCGGCGAAATCGGTTCTACGCGTGACGCTCCTTACGATCCGCGGCAGATCCAGTTCGCTCTAAAGCTGTATTACTGACGCCTCACCACCCCAAAAACGCGGAAGGCGCTTTGACCAGGCGCCTTTCGCGTTTTTATTTTGGCAATCCGATTTTTATACCCGGTTCGCCGCTCTACAGTTCTATGCCAGACCTCCGGTGCTAACATACGAATATTGTGATCCGTAGATATTTGAGATATGTGCGGTTGCTGGTTTTCCTGGTGTGGATTCCTGCGTTATTGTCCGCCGCAGGTGCTCAGAGCAGTTCCCCAGCGCATTCACCGACAGCGGATCTCGATCGCGAGTTTCAGGCCGCCGTTGCCCAGTACGACGCCGGCCATTTCCCGGAAGCGGCGGCGAAATTGGAAAAGCTTCTCCAAAGCGTCCCGGAGAGTTTCGAAGTCCACGAACTGCTCGGGCTCGTCTATTCCGCCGAATCGCAGGACGCCAAGGCCAGCGAACACCTCGAAAAGGCGGTTCGCCTCCATCCACGATCGGCGGCGGCCAGAACCAACCTTGCCGCCAATCTCGTCCGCTTGGGCAAAACGGCTCCGGCCGAAGAACAGTTCCGCAAGGCCGTCGAGCTCGAGCCAGAGAATTTTGACGCCAATCACAATCTCGGCGAAGCCTACGTGCGCTCCGGAAAAATTGCCGATGCCACGCCGTTCCTTGAGAAAGCCCAGCGAATTGATCCCTCTTCTTACGACAACGGCTACGATCTTTCGCTCGCCTACCTCTTGACCGGCCACACAAAAGACGCGCGCGAGCGAGTGCAGGCGTTGCTGAAGCAGAAGGACACCGCCGAACTCCACAACCTGCTTGCCGAAATCGAGGAGAAAGACGGCAACTTCGTCACCGCCGCCAACGACTTCGAAATCGCCGCGCACATGGACCCCAGTGAGAGCAATCTCTTCGACTGGGCCAGCGAACTCCTGGTTCATCGCACGCTCGAGCCTTCCATCGAAATTTTCCGCCAGGCCACCGAGCGCTATCCGCAATCCTCCCGCTTGGCCATCGGCCTCGGCATGGCGCTTTATTCGCTCGGCAAATATGACGACGCCGTCGTTTCCTTGCTGCGCGCCGCCGACCTTAGCCCCGCAGATGCTCGCATCTACCCGTTCCTCTCCCGCGCGTACGACAGTTCCCCCGGGCAAGCCGAAGAAGTCATCAAGCGATTCCGGCGTTTCGCCGAACTCCAGCCACGCAACGGTCGCGCCCTCTACTACTACGCGATGAGTCTCTGGAAAGGAAAGCGCGCGCAAGATCCCAGCCTCGATCCGCGCCAGATCGAGTCCCTGCTAACAAAATCAATCGAGCTCGATCCCGCTCTAGCTGAAGCCCAGCTGCAACTAGGCAATCTCTACTCTGACCAATCCAAATACGCCGACGCGATTCCACACTACAAGCGTGCCCTCGAGCTCAACACCGATCTTGCCGACGCCCACTATCGCCTCGGTCAGGCCTACGTCCGCACCGGCGAGAAAGACCGCGCACAAGCCGAACTCCAGGTGTATCAGCAGCTCCGCACCCAGCATTTAGCCGACCTCGAAAAACAACGCGCCGAAGTCCGTCAATTCGTTTACTCGGCAAAAGACAACGCCACTACGAAGCCTTAAGCCGGAAAGGCTCTCCTCGTTTTACCTTGCGCCTCGCGAAGGGCCTCCTGCGCGCCGCGCACCTCGGCGCTCCCCGCGAACCGATTCGCTGGCCCCGCTTTCCTTTAAATAAATTCACGCAATCGTTCTGCCGGTTCAAACGACTTCTAGATGCAGATGTATGTTTGCGCGCTGCACGGCAGGGATATAATGCCCCGGGGCAGAATTCTTTCTAGCGCAAAGGCGGCAACGATGACCATTGAGCGGCGTGAATTTCTGAAGAGTACCGGTAGAGCCATCACCGCGGGCGCGGCAGCGTTGGCGCTCGGTGGCAAGATTCTGGGCGCCAATGATCGCGTCCGCGTAGCCATCTGCGGAGTCCGAGGCCGCGGCACCGATCACATCAAAGGCTTTCCACGCGTCCCCGGAACGGAAATCGCCGCTCTGTGCGACATCGACGAAAGTATTCTGAGTCAACGTATCGGCGACGTCGAGAAAATGAACCTTCCCAAGCCCAAGTCCTACGTTGATGTGCGCAAGCTTCTCGAAGACAAGGATATCGACGCCGTCTCCATCGCCACTCCCAATCACTGGCACTCGCTGATGGCCATCTGGGGATGCCAGGCCGGCAAAGACGTCTACGTCGAAAAACCGTGCTCGCACAACACCTTCGAAGGCCGCCAGCTCGTTCGCGTGGTAAAAAAATACAACCGCATCTGCCAGCACGGCAGCCAATGGCGGTCCAACCCTGGAATGCTCGAAGCCATGAAGCATCTGCGGAACGGCACCATCGGCGAGGTCTACATGGCCCGCGGCCTTTGCTTCAAATGGCGTCCGTCGATCGGCCACGCCGAGCAAGAACCAGTCCCCGCAGGCGTCCACTACGATCTCTGGACCGGCCCAGCCCCGATGAAGCCGTTCACCCGTAATCGTTTCCACTACAACTGGCACTGGATCTGGGATACCGGCAATGGGGAAGTCGGCAACCAGGCCATCCACGAAATCGACATCGCCCGTGCCGGATTAGGCGTCGGCTTTCCCACCTCGGTCTCCGCCATGGGCGGCCACTTCATGTTCGAAGACGACCAGGAAACCCCCAACACCCTGAACGCTACCTATGTATTCGAAGCTACAAGCGGCAAACGCAAAATGATGGAGCTCGAAGTCCGCCACTGGATCACCAACCACGAAGCCGAAATCGGCACCGGCGCCTATGGAAGCAGCAGTGTTCCTCCCGCAGGGCTCACCGGCGATGCCAGCAAAAAGCCCGCCGAAAAGAAGCCTGCAACCCAGCAATCCCTGGGCCCGAAAGACGCCAAGACCAATACGGTAGGCAACATCTTCTACGGCTCGAGCGGCTACTTGGCCATCGACGGCTACGACGCCTACAAAACCTGGCTAACCGGCGAAGTCGAGCCTGGCCCACACGGCAAAGCCTCCGGCGACCATTACGCCAACTTCATCGACTGCATCCGCAGCCGTCGCGCTGAGGACATCCATTCCCCCATCGAAGAAGCGCACATTTCCACAACGCTGGTGCATCTGGCCAACGCCTCTTACCGCCTCGGCCGCACCCTGAAATTTGACGCCGCCACCGAACAAGTCATCAACGACGACGAAGCCAACACGCTGCTCCGCGGCACCTACCGCGCACCTTACGTAGTGACCGAACAAATGTAAATCGCCACGCCTGTCGCGGCTTCGCACTACAGTCCCCTGCGCCCGTTGTCCTGAAGCTATCCGATGAGGATGGCTGAAGGATCTCAACCTAAACCTCACAGCCCGACTCCAAGTCCCGGGTGTCCACGGTACAAGGCTTTCAACTATCCAAACGGATAGTGAATGGTCGGATCGGATAGACACTTTGCTCCGTGACCCGTTTCGCGACTGCTGATCCGTAGCACCGACGTACGGTCATCTCCTTTTGAGCGAAACACTTCTGACGGAGGACGCAATCGCCTTTATTTCTTGCTTTGGCGGCCCGACAAATGCTCAGCGTATCGTGTGCATTGGCGAGTCGAAGCCAAAGAAGGAAAAGAGTAGTTTTAAAAGGAGTCTAGTCATGAAAATTAATCGAAATCGATTCCTAGCAATCGTCGCCGTCGGGTTGGTTACGATCGGCGCAGGCGTGCACCGGACTGCTGCTCAGGTTGTTTCCGAAAGCGGCAGCTTTACACTGCCCTTCGAGGTCCGCTGGAACAGCGCGATATTACCCGCGGGTGATTACACCTTCACTATGGAGTCCGCCACACTGAATGGCAGCATGCTCGTTCGGGGACCGAATGGCAACATCTTCATCCACACCATGGCGGTGTCGGACCAAGACACAAACCAGAACAGTGTGTTGAGCATTGAGCGGCGTGGCAGCACGCGCTTCGTAAAAGAGTTGTACTTGTCCGATCGCGGTCGGCATTTCCTCTACTGGCCGCCCAAGACTCAGGACAACGAAAAGCTGCTTGCGCAGGGTCCCGTACGCGCAGAGCACGTCCCCGTTTCCCTCGGAAAGTAAGGACGCACCGAGTCCATGAGAAATCAGGGCAGACCGACACACCGGGTTTGCCCTTTTTTCTTTGGCCGCTAATCAGAACTTAACGAAACCTCTGTTCGCGGGTCAGGTGTGGCCGCTCCTTCGGAAGCTCCAAGGTTTTGCAGTGTAACCCTGCCCACCGCCGTAAAAGGTCGACCGGTCCTCTCGCCCGAACAGCAGAAGTTGTACCCAGCTCCGTTGTTGTGGAACGTAACCCCGCAGCGCGCATCCAACCGTTGAGGATTTCCCATGCGATCTGACATTGTTCCAGGCGCTGTCTTTCCCGACTTTGAGCTTTCCGATCACACTGCGAAACGTCGGAAGCTGTCCGAGCTGCAAGGACAGCATCCAATGGTTCTCGTCCTCAGCCCCGGAGGATTCTGCCCCAAAGACCGCCGGCAGGCTGAAGGGCTTGTCGAACTCTATCGTGAGCTCGAGGTGGCCTATTGCCGGCTCGTCACCATTAGCACCGACAATATTACTCAGACGAATGAATATCGCAGCGGAGTCGGCGCCCACTGGCCTTTCCTCTCCGACGCGGCGCGCATCGTCCAAAAGGATCTCGACATCGCCGAATACACCGATCCGGTCAACAATCCCATGATCCCCCACGTGATGGTCCTCGAGCCCGGGCTGGTCATTTATAAGGTTTATAACGGCTACTGGTTCTTTGGCCGGCCCACTCTGGAGGACCTGCGCCAGGATCTTCGTGCCGTTTCCAAGAAATGCCGTCCGGACTGGGACATCACAACGCCCGAACTCAAAGCGGCGTGGCAGCAAGGCCGCAAGGAGCTCTTCTACCCGTATGGCAAAACGTACGTGCAAACTCTCGGTGAACAGGATTAGCAGCGGTCGGCGCGTGTAGTTTTAGCTCTTGGATACGCGCCCAAAGCGTCACGCAGAAGTTCACACGACCGCGCTCGATTCGTCTCATTGCCGTTGGATGGGCACATCGTGCCGCTCCAGAACTTGCCTAGGTTAGGTCAACAAGCTCAGCCAATAGGATCAGCTGGTCCCCTGGTGCGTTCTAAGCGCGTTCTACTGGCCAAAAATCAACAAAGTGAAGGTCTTCGAAATTACCTTCGGCCACGGATGAGGATTCTGAGATGTGGCAGGCGGTGGCGGTCCGAATTCGGCCGTCACCGTATAAAGATTGTGGTTTTTCGTGTCGAGCGCCATGGTTCGCGCCCCCTGTTGCGTTGCGATAGTCTGGACTACGCTGTATTTGTCGGGCGAGTCCTCATGGGCTACCGTAATCGTCCCGTCACCGCAAGAAGCAAACGCCAAGCCAGTTGCCGGATCGAAGCGGTTCGCATCCACACCCTTGCCAATCGAGACGGTCGCAACAACCTTCCCGTCTGTGTAATCGACCACGGCCATCAACTGATTGTGGCACCCGACAAAGAGCCGCTTGTGCTCGACATCAATTGCCAATCCGGCTGGTTCCTCGCAGGGAGCTACGGGCCAAGTGTGCAGCACTTTTAGTGTTCTCGAATCGAAGGCAACGATCTGATTTTTATCCTCTACATTCACAAAGATGTGCCCGTCGCCATCGGCTTGTGCCGTCTCTGGCTTGCCTCCGAGAGGGATACTACCCACAACCTTGCCCTCGCTGGCGTCGATGGCGGTTGCGTCCTTGGTGCCGCCACCATTGAACGTGAAAACTCGTTTGGTAGCGGCGTCGTAGAGGATGGCGTCCGGGTCCTTGCCAGGCAGATCGATGCCGCGAATAGCCTGCATCTTTTCCATGTCGAGAATGGTTACCGAAGCCTCTGCGCTCAGGAACGCGCGCTTCAGTTCGGAAGCGAAGACGATGGCGTGAGCGCCACGCACGTTGCCAATGTCCGCAACCTGCTTTCCGCTGGAGTCTACGACGAGGATATGATCGCCGCGTGGTATGAAGACATGGCCGGTGGCGGAATCGATGTCGAAATAGTCCCAGCCGCCTTCTCCGCCGAGGGTGATCTTCTCCACCAAGCGATAGTCGGCGGTGTTGGAGGCGGCGTTCACCAAGCAAACAAATGTCACGAACGAGCCCACAAGGAACGTTGCAAACAGGCCCGTTGTTTTGCTACGCATTTCTCCCCCGAATTCAATCGCTTGAAGGTCTCATACTATGTGATCCGACTAGCCGGGACAACAGGCACTGAAGAATTGCAGTTTCGCGTGAAACGAGGCCAGCAATAAAGGCTGTAGCAACTTCAATCAGTGCACCCACGCCGGTTTCTTCGTGAACAGGGATGTACTCCCGGCGAAATCTCAGACGAACTCCTTTGTATTTCCGACGAGTTTGTTTTGTCAGTTCAACTTTGCGTTTGTGACGTTTGCCGTCAAACGCAGCGAAAAGTGCAATTGCATCAGAATCCTTTCAAGCGCGGCGGCGTAGCCTGTGCGGAACGGAGAAGTACTGTGCGCCCGTCGGCTCAGCCGCATAGTGGGAAATCCGTTCCCGCCCACCTTCTTCAAGGCCACTTTACACTGAGCGCATAGATTTCTTGGGTGCCAACGTCGCGCGTCACGAGCACCGAGCCGTCTGGAGTTACGCCTACCCAAGTTGAACTATTTACGCCAGAGAATTGCTCGTCCTCTACCCGTCGTAACCCCTTCAGATCAAGGACGGTTTCCATCTTTCGATCAGCGATCCGCAATCGGAAGACTTTGGGGCCGGTGATTTCGTCCGAAACGCGGTCACTGTAAAGATATTTGCCGTCAGGGGACGGAGTCCAAAGGCCGAATCCTGTGTGCGTGAACTCAGACCATCTCTGCGACCTAAAATCAAAGGCCATGATCTTGTGGCTGCCCATCTGAAGTGCCAGGAGCGTATTGGTGTCAGGCCAGAAAGGCACGCTCTTGCCCACGGAGTCGGGAACCACGGAAACCTTTTTTGTGTGAAGATCAACAACATAATCTTGCAAGAAGTCTTCTTCCGCCAGGTGTTTTCCCGGTGCCGGCGCGGTGAATGCGATAGATTTCCCATCCGGTGACCACGCCATCCCTCCCGCTCCCGTGATTTCCTCGGGGACACCACCTTCGATGCTTTCGATGTAAAGACTCAAGTTGCGTGTTTCGCGCCGGAAGCCGCCAAAAGCAATCTTGGTACCATCGGGGGAGATGCTGGGATACAGAACGACCATTGGCGGGTAGGTCAGTTGCATGCGCTCGGTCCCATCTGGACGGCTGCGCCAGAGTGTGTGATCCGGGTAAGACAAATAGACGACCCACTTCCCGTCCGGAGATACGCGGGCATCAATCGCGGACGGACCTCCGGCATAAGGAAGATACTGTTGTATCCTGGCATCGTAGCGGACCAGCTCGCCGCGCCGCTTCGAACCCACGGCGAAGAGTTGGTCGGTATCGCGGCTGGGACACGGCAAGTTGTAAGACAATGGCCCGTTGGTCAATCGGACCGGCTGCTGGGTTGTCCGGTGAAACCAGTCGCTTTGCTCTCGCACGGCCCAAAGGTCCCAGCGTCCTTCGTTCAAATACTGAAATACGAAATATTTTCCGTCACGCGTCCACTTGCCGCAGCATTCATTCGGCGGATCATGCCAGCCCTTCAGCGGTTGATGGAATTCCCCGCCGTTGGCGTCTGTCTCCCACAGCGAATAGGTTAGGTCGTCGCCCTCAATCGTGAAGCGAATGCGTTTTCCGTCGAGCGAAACATTAGGCCAGGCGCCATTGCCTGCGAATTCTTTGATTTTGCGTGGGTTGGCCCCGTTTCTATCGGCGAGATACAAAGCTGGACCATTGGCGAAAACGATGCGTCCATCCGGAAAGAACCCAGCATCATTGACATGGAGGTCGCCCAATTGTCGCGGTTCTCCGGCGGGAAGTGGCAGAAGCCACAAGCTGCTCGGGGATCCGCGTCCAAATACCATTAGAGCAGAGTTGTCCGGAGCAAGGCCTGCAGTACCGCCACTGGTCCTGAGGGTTGTAGGAACGGGGGTCGCTTGCCCTCCGGTTGCGGAAACCTGCATGCTGACTGGGTTTCCGGAATCCATTTCGTCGAAATAGACCCGAGAACCATCACTAACAATGGTTGAAAACGTGGCCTTCAGGTTGCCATCATTCGTTAGTTGTTTCACGTCCTCGACCACTGGCACAGACGCAGGCCTCATCCACCAAGCGATCAGCGCTACAGCGAGCAATGCGATGCTAGATCCAACGATCCAACCCACTCTCGTTCGCGAGTTCGGCAACGGCCCACTGCCGGTGTCTGAAACGAGTCCCGAATCGGACAAGGCCTCGAGCGCGAAGGCCAGGTCCGAGGCGGATTGGAAACGGGCCTCTGGCTTTTTTTCCAGGCAACGGTGCACGACGCGCTGCAAAGCCAGAGGAGCGTTCGGCAGAACTTGCGATATCGCAGGCGGATCCGCGTTGAGAATCGCAGCCATTGTTTCTGCCGAGGTCGGTTTCTGAAACGCTCGATTCCCCGCCAACATTTCGTAGAGGATGGCTCCGAACGCGAAGATGTCGGTGTGATGATCGACGCGGCCTCCACGCACCTGCTCCGGCGACATGTAGCCCACGGTGCCCAACACTAAGCCCGGTTCGGTTCCTTCGGTCAGTGTGGACGCTCCGAACTCCGAGCTCTCTTGAGGTTGTGTGAGCTTGGCCAGGCCGAAGTCTAGAATCTTCACTCGTCCGTCTCGGCTGACGAACAGGTTCTCCGGCTTTAGATCTCGGTGCACGATTCCTTTTTCGTGCGCAGCGGCCAGCCCTCGTGCGATCTGCGCGCCGTAGTCGATCGCTTTCCGGACAGAAAGGCGGCTCCGCTTGATCTGCTCCCGAAGGGGCTCCCCTTCAAGCAACTCCGAGACCAGGTACGGAACGCCTTCATGAGTGCCGAACTGGTAGACGGCGATAATATTCGGGTGATTCAGCGCTGCCGCTGCTCGGGCTTCCTGCTCGAACCGGCGGAGTCGCTCGGGGTCGGACGTGAGATTTGCCAGCACCTTAATTGCGACGTCTCGGGCCAACTGCGAGTCGCGCGCACGATACACCTCGCCCATGCCCCCTGCACCAAGCAGGGAGAGAACTTCGTAGGGCCCCAATCGGGTTCCAGAAAACAGAGGCATGAAACTGCGCGATTATACCTCGGCCAATGGCCGCTGGGGCGATTCGGACCGAGGCTCTGGCTACCTATCGCCGGACCATTCGGCTAAGTCCGCATAACCGCACATCATCATCTGTCGTATCGGGACTCTACCTGCACGATAAGCGCGTTCTATAAAGTCAGTCATGAGAGAAAGTTTTCAAAGCCTACTTCAAACGGGCGCCCTTTATGATGCGTGAATCGCGCATGACGAGCTTAGCGCTCCTGACAATCCCGTTCTCGACTTGCAGCTGAGAGACGCTTGGGAACACTGCAAGGGTTGCGGCCGCAATCTGCGGCTGAATGAGTCGATGTAAACGTCGATAGTCTGTCTTAGCGGCGTTGAGGTCCGTTACTTCGCCGGTATGGTATCGAATTTCCCCGACCCTTCCTCATAAAACAGCGCGCCGTCGGTCTTGTCGCCGCCGCTCCAATGCTTGTGGCCGCCGGGGACTCGGAGAAAATCTCCCGGTCCCACCCGCTTGTCGCCCGCTTCATCTCTATAGAGATAAGCGCCTTTGACAACGACGATCCACACATCGTTCGTATGTGTGTGCATTCCCGCGTCGTACCCCGGCGCGAACTTCGTGAATGTTGCGTGAGGTCCCTTGTCCGGGTCGCCCCAAAGTACGGCCATGGAGACCCCCGGCGCTGCCGGCGATTCCTTAAAGTTGGCCTTATCTGCAGCTACATTGATCACGCTCTTCTTCTTCGCGCCCGACGTTTTCTGGTCCTGCGCAACACCCAACGACAGAGCGGCCAGGACGAAAGCCGCCACCCCCGACACGATCAGTGATTTCTTCATTTCGCTTTTCTCCGTAAGTTGTTCCGCTGGAATTTTTTGTTTTGGCCGCCCGGATAGGCACCGTTATACACCCAAGGCCGCCGAGTGCGGCAAGTATTCTCGTCATCACCTGCTTCCAGGTCCGGGGAGCGTCAGCTCCAGGAATCTGCTGCTGTCTTAGTGCGTGGTTGGGCCATATCGCCTGTTCGGGTCAGCCCACACCGAAGCCGCAAGCTCATCGTCGTCGGCTGGTTCGTGCCCGGTTGACTCCGTCTAACGCTCCTCAAATGTCCGGGTTATGTACTGTATGGTAAATAAAAGTGTCTCTGACACCTTCAGAATCCGCACGCGCGCACGTATGGATCCGCAACAGCTTCCACGTCACTGGAATCAAAACGTACGAAAAAAAAGGAGGGGGCGGGGTGCGCTAGATCTTTTGGCTCGGTTTGTAGCGCTGACGCCCAGGCCCTTGACTTCGTTACCACCCACGCGTAGCTTACGCTAAGCAGTGCGTTTCCAATGACCTACACCTTCTATCGCGTGCGCAATCGCTGCCGACTTCCTTGGGAGCAACGATGAACGATCGAACCTCCAGTCCTATGGAGCTGGCAAAGCGGCTTGCGTTCACCCGCCGCGATTTTCTGCGCTCCGCCGCGGGAGTCGCGCTCGGCAGCACGCTACTACACTCGCCAATCGCCCTGGCTAGGGCCGCAATGAAGAGGAGAAAAGTTGTCGTCATCACCTTCGGCGGCGGCGCGCGAGACCAGGAGACTTTTGCGCCCGAGGGTCAGGAGAACATCCCGCACCTGATACGCGAGATGATTCCGCAATCCACCTTCTTCACGCAGGTCGTCAATCGCGGTATCCTTGGCCATTACGTTGCCACCGCAAGTCTTGCGACCGGAACCTACGAAACGTTCAACAACTTTGCCGCGGTCTCTCCCGAACACCCCACTGTTTTCGAGTACTTCCGCAAAGATTTGCATCGTCCGGCCTCGGACGCTTGGGTGATTGCTCCCAGCAACGGTTTCAACCGCATCGGCGAAAGCAGCCACCATTCTTATGGTCCCGGGCTGGGGGCGCGCGTGATTCTGCCGAAGCATTTGTTGACTGCGGCTACGTCGGGCGGCGGCAGCGACTACGAGCATCTTCTGCGTGACAACTACGAAACTCCGTTCTACACGCCGGAACTCGCGGGCAACGAATTTGAATTGCAACAACTGGCGATGTTGCTGAAGCTCTCGGTAGATGACTTCAAAGCGCACGCTCGCACGCTGTCCAGCCCCGACGAACTCTCCGTCTACATCGCGCGCCAATTGATGCGCCAGGTCGCCCCCAGCCTCCTGTGGATCACCATGCACGACATCGACATCGCGCATGCCGGAGCCTACTCCCTATATATTGATGGCATCCGCCGCACCGACCGCTTGTGCGCGGAACTCTGGAAGACCATTCAATCGGAGCCGGAATACGCGGGCAATACCACCCTGTTCATTCTGCCAGATTTCGGACGCGACTCCGACCAAGACGCCGGCGGCAATGGGTTTCAGCATCACCGCACCGGCGACGCGCTTTCTCGCACGACGTGGATGATGGCCATGGGCGCCGGTATTCGCGAAGGCGTCATCTACGACCGTCCGGCGGAATCGACCGATCTGGTGCCAACGCTCGGGTCCATGCTCGGATTCTCGGCTTCGCTAGCGCAAGGCAAGCCGCTGCCGGAACTTTTGTAATCGATATGCTTCCCACCGACCTCAAGCCCGAACACTTCAACGGTTATCCGCCGGAAGCTAAAAAATTAGCCACGAATTACGTTGGCGCGCTTCAACGCTTGCCTTTGAGTTTCCTGGCCAGCTTGTTGCGCGAAGTCATCGAATACGATTTCAAGTTTCCAGAGGAAAGAAAAACGGTTGAGAAAGAACTCGCGAACCTTGCTTCTCTTTCGCCCGAACAATCGAAGGAATGGTTTCGAGGATTTGCGCAAATCAGCATTTCATCCCAACTGGAACACGCGGATTGGATAAACTCGCCGGCGCAATTTGTCGAGCAATTGTCGGCGCATCTCTGGAGCACGCATCAACTTGATGCGTTCCGCACCGCAGCCGTCGGTTACGCGGATCGCTTGCGAACGGCCGTGCCGCTTGAGCCACCACCAACACCGCGTCTGGGAATTGCCGTCATCGGACAAGGCGTCGAGGCCTACGACGCGCCGTTGTTTAGAAAGTTGCGGGCCCACGGCACGTATTTCGATCACGTCGAACCAGAAAACGGTTTGGAACTGCTGCTCGAGGTGGTCGCGGCGCGCGCAAAAGCACATCCTGTTCCCTACGCTCACTGGTATATCGATGGTGGTCAAGAGGCGAAGTACGATCCCGCGCTTACCTGTGTCTCCTATCACGCCCTGGAACCAGCACGCGCGGCGCTCACAGCGAAAATGCGCACGGAAATCGAGCGGCCCGGGATGGGACCTGAAGCTCTGCGCACCCTCATGGCCCGCATGCGTCCAGGGGACCTTGGCCTGACCGCGGTTCCGGGGAAAATAAGCGATCCGGTCATGGATCGCTTTCAACTGAAAGTGTTGACCGAGGCTTCGGGAACACAAATTTTCGCCACCACCTTCGCGCAATGGACAGCGCGCGAAGCGCTGCGCCGCGCGCAACCGCTTACATTGCTCGTCCGCTTCGCTCCGCGGCAAAAACAGAAACCCATGAACGAGATGATCTCCGGCAGCCAGAACCCGCCCGAGCTTGATCCCGTTGGCTCGCTGGTCGATGCCGATTTCGGCGCTTACTACAACTGGTTGAATCAACAAAGACTGACCGGAGCAGAACAGTCTTCGTTCCTGGTCTGGTTTGAAGGTCACAACGAAGCAGTAGCGGTTGGACCCGCGTGGCCGCGTGGCACCCAATCAAATGCTCCGGCGAAGATGAAGCACCTCCTGGGCTGAAAATATATTTTGGCGCACGCCTGCGCGGAGCCGCGCGCTTACGATCGAATTCGGGATCTGACTTCGCGGTTTTTGTGATGGGTCGTGCGGCCGCTCATTCCCGGAACGGTTTTGAAAATCCGTAGAGCCTTGCTGGGTTATCGACCAAGATTGTCGAGCGCGTGGCCGCGTCTGGCGCCCAAACGGCCAACTGGTTAAAGAGATACCCGTCGTCGATTGGAAGCAGCGGCGAGGTCTCGGTTTTCCGACCCGGCACCTGCGAGGGATGGGGCCAGTCTGTGCCCCACAAAATCCGTTGCGGGTTTTCCGCGATCAACGCCTTCGCCAGCGGTACCAGGTCCGGGTAGTCCGGCGCCAACGTGGAACTTCGGTACGCGCCAGATACCTTGACGTAAGCCACACCTGATCGCAACAATTTCAACAACACCTCGAAGCCCGGCTCCGCAGTGTCTAGCGCCGCTTTGGCTCCGCCAAAATGATCAAATACCACGGGCATCGGGGCGGCCCCGACGAGGTCCGCCGTCGCTTCAATCACCGACAGTCGCGCGTATATTTGTACATGCCAGTTCTTGCGGCGCTTGATGCGCTCAACGGAAGTTTTGAAACGCTGACGAGCAAGTGCGGGATCGGCCTGCCCGCCGGTCTCCAGGTTGATCCGTATGCCGCGCACGCCTCGGCGATCCATCTCGTCAAGCGCAGCCTCGGAGGTGTTGTCGTCGATAACCGCGATGGCGCGTGCACTCGAGCCAAGCTGCTGCACGGCGTCCAGCGTGCACGAGTTGTCGGTGCCGTAAACGCTGGGATTCACGACCACCACGCGATCCGTGTGCAATGCCCGATGCAACACGCGCAGCTGCTCGACCGAGGCCAGCTCCGGCGTGTAGGTTCGTGCGGGCGAAAACGGAAAGCGCTGTGGATCTCCAAAAACATGCACATGGCAGTCGCACGCACCTGCGGGCACGTCGAATTTCACCGGCGTGGTTGGCACTGACGCAGAAGCCAGCACCGTGGCCCAGGGCCGGGCGACCACTGCCGTCCCCACAGCCGCCGCCGTGATCAAAACCTCGCGACGCGATAGCATGCCGATCCCCCCTACAACAGACGGTGCGCGGTTAACCCTGGTGAAACGAACCGTAAGAGCATTGACCGAACACCTAGTTCCCTCAGGGCCGCTCCGTCACTTTTGTTGCAGACAGATTTCCGTGTGATAGAAGTATGCCCCGCAGTTGGCGGACGGCGTGTGGCATCTCGGTTGGCCTGGTGTTCCCGAATCCCAAGATAAGTCCCTGGCGAGCAGGTTGACCAAGATAGGAAGGGGAAAGAGGCCAAAGCCAAAGCTTATTGCGCGCGCCGCTGGCCGCAACCTCCCGATCGCGGAATCCTTTCGGCAGGGTCACGACCAGATGCATTCCCGCCTGGGCTCCCAGCACTTCGAGTGTAGACGCAAACTCCTTAACGATACTCTCGATGAATGCAGTGCGCCTTTCGCCGTATAGGATTCGCATCCTCCGAATGTGCCTCGCGAAATGTCCTTCCCGCATAAAGTCGTTGAGGACGGCCTGGTAGAGATGGGCCGGGCTCACGTCCATAGCGTGGCGCACCGCCGTGAAACGTTCCACCAGGTCACGCCGGAATTACAACATAGCCGAGCCGCAAGGACGGGAACAGGGTTTTGCTAAATGTGCCGATGTAGATCACCCGAGAGTTGTGATCGAGTCCCTGCAGAGACGCGATGGGCATGTTTTCGTAGCGATACTCGCTGTCGTAGTCGTCCTCGATGATCCAGGAGCCGGAACTTTGCGCCCAGTCGAGCAACTGGAATCGGCGCGAAGCGCTCATGGTGACTCCCAGCGGATATTGATGAGAGGGTGTAACGTACGCGACCCGCGCTTTGCGGCTCAGCTTCATGCCTGCGGACACGTTCAGTCCTTCCGCGTCAACCGGAACGGGGATCAGCTTACAACCGGAAGCGGTAAGAACGTGCCGCGCCAACCAGTAGCCAGGCTCCTCCAGCCAGGCAGCATCTCCGGGATCGAGCAGGACACGCGTAGAGATCTCCAGTGCCTGCTGTGAACCGCAAACAATCATGACCTGTTGTGGATCACACTTCACAGCCCGAGCAGTTCTGAGATATGTGCAGACCGCGTCGCGCAACGCTTCAAGACCTAGCGGGGAGCCGTAGTGAAGCGCGCTCGAATGTGGATTCCGGCAGTGGCGCATGATCAGGTTCGACCATATCTGGAACGGAAAATGGTCGTAAGCGGCCTGGCTGGCGCTGAACGGTCCCATATTGCGTGCCCAAGCGAAGCTTTCGTAAGGCGGCCAGAGCGAAGCGCGTTTCGCAACCGGCCGGGACCCGGAACGAACCTGATTTGACTGGCTAGCGCGCGTCTCGTTGAATGTCAATTGCTCCGGCAAGGAAGCACAGACAAAAGTTCCTGCACCCACGCGGGCTTCGAAATAGCCTTCCGCCAAGAGCTGGGCGTAAGCGGTAAGCACAGGAATGCGAGAGATTTTCAATTCGGAAGCCAGAGCTCGCGTTGACGGAATTTGCTGGCCCGCTCCCAGGTTGCCGCTGACGATCATGGCGCGGAAGGCATCGTAAATCTGCTTGTGCAGAGGCTTCGCTTCCTTGCGATCCACCGCGATAACTGGGGACAACCCGCTCGAGACCTTCTTCATTGCAGCATTGTAGTGGTCATGTCGGAATTCTATCAAGTGGATATTGCCGTCAACCACTTGACCCTCTACGTTTGTTGGAAAGGGGTAGTCAATAAATCCAGTCGGGGTGTGGAGGCATAGCTTATGAGTCTGAAGCGTTCGTTGTTGCCTGGTAAGAATATCGTTTTTTCGATTCAGCGGTTCGGTTTGCGGTTTTTATTCGTTTTGTTGGTTGGCCTGATTGGGTTTACCTTTTCCACTTTTGCTCAGCAAGCCACCATCGTTGGGACGGTTACCGACCCGTCCGGCGCGGTGGTACCAGCCGTAAACGTTACCGTAACAAACTCTGAAACCGGCGTGGTCAAGCACACGCAAACCAACGATGCCGGTCAATACGTGGTGCCGGACTTGAACATCGGCCACTACAGCGTCAAAGCCGAAGCCTCAGGTTTCAAGGCCTCGGAGCAAAAGGACATCGTGCTGCAAGTCGGCGATCGGGATCGCGTCGACTTTCAGATGCAACTCGGCGGCGCGCAGGAAACCATCACCGTCGAAGCGAATGCGGTGCGCGTACAGACAGATTCGGGTGAGCAAAGCAACGTCATCACCGCCCAACAAATGTCGCAGCTCGCCGTGAGCGGACGCAGCATTTATCAGCTTGCTGCATTGACTCCCGGGGCCTCGAGCGCGATTGGCGCTGGTGGCATGAGCGCAGGTGTGGTCAACACACCGGTCGGCGGTGATGCCAACGTCGAGTTCAACGGGATGCGCCAGAACCACAACATCTATTTGCTCGATGGTGGTGAAGACGACGACCGCGGCGGTGCGGGCGGGATGAGCATTGCGCCCTCCAGCGACGCGATCGCCGAGTTTCGCGCACTGACCTCAAACTACAGCGCGGACTATGGCCTGTCCTCGGGCGGGACCATGACGATGGTTCTAAAGTCTGGTTCGAGCACGCTGCATGCCTCGGCTTGGGAATTCAACCGTAACGATGCGTTTGACGCGCGTAACTTCTTCAATCCCGCGACAAACGTGAATGGCAGTCACAATTCGGTTGCGGAACTGCGGCTGAACGTATTCGGCTTCAACGTCGGCGGCCCGGTCACCTTAGGCAGGCTGTACAACCCCGAGCGCAAGAAGACCTTTTTCTTTTACAACATGGAATGGCGCAGGTTGATTCAGGGCGGCCTGACCAATCAACCCGTGCCCCTTCCGTCCACTTATGGAGGCAATTTCGGCGCGACGTCGATCAAAGTTCCCGCCGTCTCTCAGGTATCCGCCGGCGTTCTTGCGAAGAACTGCCCCGGTGGAGTCCTGCCTGCCGGCGTCGTTCAGGGCTCGCCGTTCCCGGGCAACACGATCCCGACGTGCATGATTGATCCCAACGCCACGGCGCTGGTCGGTGCGGGCATTTTCCCGGCCCCCACGAGCGGCAACATTTTCGAAGGCGGCAACAACACTCCAACGAACCTGAAGGAGGAAGTTGTCCGTATCGATCATAATTTCTCCAGCAAGTTTTCCGTGTTCGGCCATTTCATCGCTGAGCAAGTCACCCAAGGGTACGGCATCAGCCAGTGGAGCGGCGCCAACGTCCCAACCGTGGGGGATACCTTCGGCAATCCTTCCTACAGCGCGGTAGTTCACGCAACGTACGCGATCAACCCCAACCTCCTGAACGAGACAGGCTTTAACTACAACGGAAACCGCATCAACATCATTCCCTTCGCGGGATCCGGCTTGGCCAGCTTGGCTTTGCCTTCCGGTTATGACGGCACCAACACCAGACTCTTCACTGGCCCGAACAACCTGAACCGCATCCCCAACCTCGACCTTACGGGCTCGACCGGCACGCAATTCGAGGTTTCCAGCTGGCCGTGGCGCAATAAGGCCGACGACTACCAGCTCCGTGATGACATCTCCTGGACGCACGGCGCTCACCAATTCAAGTTCGGCGGCGGCTGGGCTCTCTACAAGAAGGTCCAGGACCTGTTCGGCCAGACTCAGGGCGGCTTCAGTTTTGACGGCACGTTCACCGGCAACGACTTCGCCGACTTTTTGCTCGGCGACGCCAAGCAATATCAGGAACTAGCAGTGCAGGATAAAGGTTTGTGGAACAACGTTTCGTGGTCCGCATACGTTCAGGATAACTGGCGCGTAAATCGCAAGTTGACCCTCAACCTTGGCGTGCGCTGGGACGGCGTACCGCATACCTATGAAGCCAACAACCGCATGGGCAACTTCTATCCATCGCTCTACGATCCTACGAAGGCAGCAGTGCTCAATCCGGACGGCACGATCAATGCGGCCAGCCCCGGCCTGGGTACCAGCCCGAACCCAATTCTGGCCGGCGTTCCTCTCTACCTCAACGGTATCGGCACGCCCGGGCAAAGCGGTGTTCCCAAGGGCCTCGTGAACAATCACTGGGCATCAATAGGCCCGCGCATCGGGTTCGCCTATGACCTTAGCGGCTCCGGAAAGACGGTTGTCCGCGGAGGTTTCGGCATCATGTACGAACGCATTCAGGGCAACGACATGTACAATGCCGGACCAAACATCCCATTCAGCTTGCAGGTCAACACGCCAGCGCCAGTCGAGTTTGACAATCCACGGCTCACCCTTGCTACGGGCACGGCCGCTGCTCTGCCGATCAACCCGGCCAGTATCACCGGTTTAGCGATCAACGAGTACAACCAGCCCGCCAGCTATCAGTTCAGCCTAGGCGTACAGCACGCGTTGGGCGCGCGAACGGTGATGTCCATTTCCTACGTCGGCAACACCAACCGCAATCAGAACGACTACCGGCAGATTAACCTCCCGACCCAGTCCGCTCTGATTCCCCTTATCAATGGCGTCGCCGGTGCCAACTACAACACCGCGCCGGGCCTGCCTTATCCGGGCTTCCATTCCATCAACCTGTCCACCAACGAAGCCAACTCGCATTACAACGGCTTGCAACTCGACCTCAACTCTCAGGTTGGCAAGGACTTGTTCCTGCGCGCCTTTTACACCTACTCGAAGACCATTGACCCCGTCAACGGCAGCACGGCCAATGCCACCGGCGGCACCGGCGGAGGCGACTTGCAAAACGTGTCCAATCCTTACTTGGGTTGGAGATACGACGAGGGACCGGGTGGTTTTGACCGTACGCACAATGCTTCGGTCAACTTCATCTATGACATCCCGGTGTTCCGGCACAGCGAGCACCGGCTACTGCGTACTGCTGTCGGCGGGTGGGAGCTCTCCGGCATTGTGACCATCGAGTCCGGCCTGCCCATCAACATCGGGATCGCCGGCGGTCAAGGCGGCAACGCGTTGCCCAACGCGACCAATCGCCCGGATCTTGTCGGCAAGGTCTCGTATCCTCAAGCGGTTAGTACAACCAAACAACAAGTGATCCAGTACATCGATCCGTCTGCCTTCGCCAACCCAGCCGTCGGCTCCTTCGGCAACCTCGGGCACAATGCGGCACGCGGGCCTGGTCGCGACAACTGGAACCTCTCGCTGTTCAAGAGTTTCGTCTTCAGCGAAACTCGCGGCAGCCGCTTGGAGTTCCGTGTCGAGACCTTCAACACCTGGAACCACACCCAGTTCGACACCGTCAGCAACAACTTCGGTGCGAGCGATTTCGGCCAATACAAAACGGCCTTCGATCCCCGCGTTCTGCAACTCGGGGCGAAGCTCTACTTCTGAAGATCCCGGGAAATACGCAACTCGACCCGCTCGCACCGATACGGTGCGAGCGGGTTTTTCTTGGTGTGCCGAGCAGGAAAGAGGTCTGGATCGTCGGGCTAATTTGGCAACGGCTGAGGCGGGGAAACCGCAGCAGGCAAATGGTGGGGGTTCGATCAAGGGCTCTTAGGAGCGCTTACGCAGCGCTCCCTCGAGGTGTAGGTCGGCGCTTAAGGCTACGCCGTTAGGTCCAGCTTGGGGTTTGAAGTGGTCTAGCGCAATATCCATATTAGCCGACTTCACTATAACCACTTTAGAGCGCAAGTCGCCTGGAACCTTCAGGATTCCAAGGCCTGGTAACGATTCTAGATGAGTGGTTATGAAAAGCTTGTTTCAAGTGGTCATTGTCACCCACCACGTTTCCCGCGAGACTTAGGGGATCGAACCTCCGAACGGCGATTGAGGCATCGTGACTAGGCTTAAAGTATTCGCAGTCTTATCCGTGGTTCTGTGGGTTGCAGCAGGGGGCTTTGCACGAGTTCCCGATGCAGCGGCGCCGCCCGTTCTCGTTGAATTGTTCACGTCCGAAGGGTGTTCGAGTTGCCCTCCGGCCGATGAACTGCTCGAGCAAATGGACGCCGCACAACCCGTTCCCGGCGTGCAATTGATTGTGCTCAGCGAACATGTCGACTACTGGAATCACGATGGCTGGAAGGATCCCTATTCCTCCGCCCAGCTGACCGAGAGACAGAGCGGATATGTCCACAGCCTGAGACTGAACACCCCGTACACTCCACAATTCATCGTGGATGGAGCGGGCGAGTTGAAAGGCAATGCCTCGGAACTAGCGCAAACTCTCCAGAAGGCGTCCACGTCGCCAAAAGTCGCCGTACGCATCCGTTCCCTAACCGTCGAAGCCGGGTCGCCGGCACTGGTCCGAGCGCACATCGATGTGGATGGCACGACTCAGAAACACAACGCCGAAATCTTCGTAGTCGTAGCTTTGGACCATGCCGAGTCTCAGGTGTTGCGAGGAGAGAATACGGGCCGGCATTTGACGCACGTCGCCGTGGCGCAAGAGTTCATAAAGATTGGGAAGCTCGAGAAGCAAAAGACCTTCAGCCAGGATTTTCAGGTCAAGCTCAAGCCCGGCACCGAGCCTGCGAATGTCCGTATTGTCGCTTTTGTTCAAGATCCAGGCCTCGGAAAAGTCCTCGGAGCTGCGCTGCAAAAAGTCGCCAACTGATGACAAGCAGCCTGGTCAATCGTTGCGTTGTCGCCGAAGGCGCATTTCTGCGCGGCTCCTCCGTTGTCTCGGGCGCGTTCTATGCTTAGCGTCTTTTGCGCTGAAGTCCGTTACGAGCTTGCTCTTGCGTTTTTCTCGATTTCTGGCGGAGTGTTCTGGCCTTACTTTTTTGGTGCCGCAATCCTAGTCATTGGATTGGCGATGGCTGCTAAGAATGAAGTTTGGCAGGCGCGTGGATTCGACAAACTCATTTTGTTTGGCCCTTTGCTGTTTGCGATTCCGATGGCGATATTCGGCGCCGACCACCTCACAGCGGCCAAGTTCGTTGCGATGATTATTCCCTCCTGGATTCCGGGACACCTGTTTTGGGCCTATTTTGTAGGAGTCGCTCTGATTTCGGCGGCCCTAAGCCTGGCTACGAGAATACAGTGGCGCCTGGCCGCTCTCCTGCTCGGAATCATGATTTTTCTTTTCGTACTGATGCTGCATATTCCTGCTCTTTTCTCACTTACGCACGACAAGACGCGACTCACCATCGCACTCCGGGACCTGGCATTGAGTGGCGGCGCGTTAGCCCTGGCCACCTCACGCACCGAACTAGGGCACGCGCACCGCGCCGCCCGGTCGTTCCAGACTTTGCGAATACCGACCTTGAACCCGAAGCTGTCCTCGGTTACTCGATTCTTCGTTGCCATCCCCATCGTGATCTTCGGCATCGATCACTTCCTGTATCCGACATTTGCCCCGGGCATCCCGCAAGAGAACGGCGCGGTCTTCGTGACCATGCCTGCGTGGATTCCTGGCCACGCATTCTGGGCATATCTGGTCGGCACTACGTTTGTCGCTTGCGGTCTCGGAATAATCGTTGGAAAGCATGCGCGTTCCGCAGCCATGATCCTGGGAGCGACCGTGCTCGTTCTGGTTGTGTTTGTCTATGTGCCTCTGACGGTGGCGAAGGCGTCGGACATAGCGAACGGCCTGAATTATTTGGCAATTCATCTGGCGCTAGCCGGAGCGGCGTTACTCCTTGCCGGCTCTTTATCGCCGCCGGCCTCAAATGCCGAAGGAAAACTGGACGCATCCTTGCCGCAACAATCCTAGCGAGAAAGCATAGCTTGAGGGAAGAAATGCAGCGAGCGAAGGCTCTCAACCGAACCGGTCCGCGCCCGATGTACTGCCCGAGGTAAGGGACCAGGCTCGAGTGCCTGGGAAAGGCGCGCACTCGGTTTGGGGCGCGACCCAATCCCACCGTAGTGGTGAGTAAATAAAGGAAACCTTCTGCAGCGAGTACCTATTCGGCATCTTTTGCCGAAATGAGTGCTCGTTTGTTTCATTTTGGTCGGGTCATATTTCGACATCCGTCCAAGTCCTTGGTGCTCAATAGGTCCATCGGTGGAGGAGCGTGTGCACACTCTCGTTCTGGCTGTTTCGACGGTCTCGGTGATGCTCCGTGATTTGGCAAGAAATCCTTCCGACCTTCATCGTGTGCTTCTGCGTGTCAGCGCCTGCGGCGTTGGGCCAAGAGATTGCGGTTGACCATTCGCCCCAGGTGGTTCCTTCGACGCTTGCGCATACGGAGACCTTCGAGGAAACCGTCATTCCCATTACGGTGTTCAAGGCGGGTCTCAGAATAGAAGGTAAATTCGGCAACGGCTTCTGCCTGGACCCTGAGTGTCGATTCATTGGCACCAACTACCACGTTGCCAAAATGGCGCGTCTGCACAAAATCGGGGGAGAGAAAGTCATACACGAGTACCTGGGTACCGGACCAGACGATGCCGGCGCGACCGTGAACGACGCTCCGACCGACATCGTGGACCTCATGCGCCATCGGAACTTTACGAAGTACGCTCTGAGCCGAGACCTAGCCATTTTCGAACTACGCCATTCGCTGCCTCACCATCACGGCGTTGCGTTCCGTCTGGGTGACCTGCAAGAGGGCCAAGCGATAGACATTTATGTCTACCCCAAAGGCAATCCAAGTCGCGAGCTGGACCAGTTTCACGGCACGTTCAAGGGTCAAACGAAGACCGGGCTTCTGGCCTTCGACTACGCATGGAACGCTAACAGACCGATTCGGCCCGGCGCGAGCGGCGGCATTGTCGTCGACAGAAAGAGTCAGCAGATTGTCGGCATTCTGAACGGGATCGCGAAAAACGGCGATGCGGTTGCACTGGCGGTGCCGGTAAAAGCTCTGGCTGAATTCGTGACCAAGGTCGAACCACACCTGGCACAGAGTATCTTCCCTTGCACTCAGGGTATCTCGGCAGTCTCGGCAGACCTTTATCGAAAATATATTCCGGCTTCCGCCAGCGTGCTCCAGCAGCGGATTGAGGAACCCCCCGAAGTCAAGATGCTGCGGAGCAAAGCTCAAGTTCTGGCCGATAGCATGCGGAATTTTATCGCTGTGCAGACCATTGTGTGGGGGGCAGGAGACAAGGACCCGACTGCTCAGGCCGCGTATGAAGTCCGGGTTCTAGACGGCTATCAACGGTTTCGGTCCTATCCCGATGGCAAGAAAGAGCTGCGCGACATACCTTTCCCTTCCTTGAACCCGGTTATGAGGCCTGGTGGTGAGTGGTCCGAACTACCTGGAATGGTGGGAACAGCACTCCGGTTGAAAATTCATCAAGCTCCCGATGTCGTGGTTGACGAGCGGCGGATGAAGGTCTTCCAGTACTGGGCTGGCGCCGAGGATGGCGTGTGCTCGTGGTCGGATATAAACGATTTTGTTGCCTTTAGTCTCAGTCATGATTTTACCGTGGCCTGTTATGGCGAAGTCTGGACCGACGAAAATACCAACATCCTGCGCATATCTGAGCATTACGAATTGACGGGCAAATGGAAAAACTTCCAGGGCGTCGTGACCTATGGTTGGCTCCAGCGAGAGGGCGAACCTCGGCTCATTCCTCTCACCATCTCTACGCAAGCCGAGTCCCACAAAAAGGTGTATTGGTGTCGCGGCCAGTTCATGAACTATCAGGTATTCAGCAGTCGAGTGAGAATGCTCACGGACAACTAGCCTTCTCAGCGTCACGTGAGTCGGACAACCCGGCTCGTGGTCCTTGCCAGGAGCTTCCGACGAATCTACAACAAACCTTAGCGCCATTCCCATTTTGGCTTCTCCCCGCTTCACTCCGCTGGTTTGTGTGAATTTACTAATCCTTTATCGAAGCTGCTGGCCTTTCACTTGCTGCGCTGTTACCGGATGTTCTCGACGACAAAACAAGTTCGCAATTTGGAGGGGACGTGAGAAACACACTCGGAATCGTGTTGCTGCTGTTGGTACTGCTAACGTGGTTCGTCGGAATTGCTGACGCCCAGGTCAACAAAGCGGTATGTTCAACCCAGTGCATTTTGCCGGTCCCGGTCGAACCGGGCGACACGCTCATCGCCATGGGCATCTGGCCCCTGGGTATGACGAACACTACAATTTTCGACCCTAAGCCGAACAAGTGGGAGTTCATGGGGTTTCTGAATGGGCGCACCATTTGCGTGTGGTACGCACTGGACACTGTTGGCGGAGCCGAGACACTCACATTGCCGCCTGGCATTGGTGTGGAGGCCATTCTCGTGGAATACCCACCGTCATCCGGCCCGGACGACAGTTCCATGGCTATGTACCACGATGGATCCGGCGATCTAGTGGCGGACTCGAATCCGGTCACGACCAGTGTTCGCGGTGATTTCGTTATCGGGCTGTTTTCGAGCTGGCCGACAGGCTTCGCCGTTTCAGGGACGCCGGATCGCGGATACGAAACAACGGCAAGCATCGGCTGGCTCACGCTAGTGGATAAGATGGCCGTTCCGAAGGGCACCTATTCTCCTTCGTTGACGTATGCGCAGCCAGTTTTGAATGATGTTTGGGTGATCGCCTTCAAAGCTAAAGCGATAGAAGTCTGCAAGCCCTGAGGTTGGCTTCGTAGTAGCTTTCTTCCCCCTCTTTCGGGCGCTCGGTAACACGAAATATCACGACTCAGACACTCGAGGTGACGGCGAGAATTGCGAAGCCCGGGGAGGCAAAGTACGTCGTAGTAGGTTAAGTCGAATCAAGTACACTCGGGCGCGAGCTTTAGAGAAACCCCACCAGAGCGTCGATCGTCTGCCTTGGTTGCTCCTCAAGTATCCAGTGGCCGGAGTTCTTGACCATCACAACCGTCACGTTGGTCGCCACCAATTTTATTTGCTCTCCGAGGGGCCCTCCCAGGGATTTGTCGCCACCAATAGAAAGCACGGGCATCGTCAACTTGGTCTGCGCCATCTGCGCAAAATCTTTGGCCGTCTGCGGCCACGAAACAAAATACTCCCACGACGCGCGCATTCGTCCCGCACGAGAATAAGCTGCGAGATAGGCTTTCCGATCCATCTCGGGAATGGAATGATCTTTGTCGGCGGCGAGGTCGTTCCAGAAATAAGCGAAATAAATATTCTCGCGCCCTTTCACCAGTGCTTCAGGCGTTGGCCCGTTAAAACGGAAGTGCCAGTAGTTCGGGTCATTGTAAATCGGTTCCCAGCCTTGCACGCCGGGCAGAAATGCGTCCATGACCACCAACTTTTCTACTTCGGTGGGGAACTGCGCCGCGTATGCGTAGGCGACCATCAGGCCGATGTCATGTCCCACAACTCGCGACTTCGCAACGCCCAACGAACGAACCAAATCATGGATTTGAATTGCCGCGGTCTTCATACTCATCTCGCCGCCAGGAATTGACGAATCCCCAATCCCGGGGAGATCCGGTGCGATTACGGTGAACTTCGCACCGAGTACCGGCAGGATCGGATTCCACATTCGCGAGGTTTCCGCAAACCCATGCAGGAGTATGACCGCGGGTCCCGATCCCCCCGTCGTGTAATGAATGGTAGTCCCATCGATGTTAGCGTCGCGCGATACGAATTCTTTCGCGGCAGTCTGGGCGCCAGCCCTCCCGGTCAAAGCGGCGAAAATGGCCGCGACGCAAATTACGCGAACAACTCGAACAAATGAAAAGTGCCGTTTCATTCGAATACCTCCAGCTCGTCACGGTAACGTGCACGTGCGGATCGTTGTCATCAAGCAGTGGCAGGAGACGATAGCATCTCGCAAGCATGGTGCCGGGGCGAACGAAGAGACCGATCGGCATGCTTACGCCATCTCATACTTCCAGTTTCGGGACTTGCCCTCGGCGATCCACTTTACCGCCTGCGCTATGCGCTTCGCTCTGGTCTCCGACCGCTTGGCTCCGGCAATCCACTGCGCATACTCTCGCCGGCAACTGGGGCTGAACCCCTCAAACGCCTTCGCTGCCATTTTGTTCTTCTTCAACGCCGCGCTCAGCTCGGCCGGAACGCGGACGCTTCGCTTCGCGGCTTTTGGTCGGCGGTCAATCGATTTCGTTCGCGCGCCACTCTCGACGAACTCCGCCGCCCGTCGCAGATATCCCACCAACATTCGATCAGGCGGCAGGTCCTTCCATCCGGTGATCCGGCCCAATGAGCCCATCGCCTGGCTGGCAACCAATCCATCCTCCGCCAACACTCTCTTCATCTCCGGACCCCAAAACCCGAAGGCACAATGTTGTTTGAACGCCGCCATATGGCACAAGACGATGCCCTGCTGCATGAAAAATGGCATGCCCCACTTCACTGCCTCCGTCGCTCTCGGGCAGGCCTGATGAACGAGCTCCCGCAGGCGAGTCAGTACCGGCTGCGCAAACGACGCGGCCTTCTCGATATAAGCATCCACTCGCGGATCCATTCCTTCTTCCAATACGGAACCCTCCTTCCACTCCAACCCGGCAATGTACACAAACCCATCTAAGCGAACGCTCGGATAGCACCAGAAGTCGGCAATTCTACGACTCCGAACATCGGAGAGCAACGGGGCAAGAACCTTTGCATCCCAGATAAACCCAGGCCAATCAACAAGCTCTTGGATGTATTTTCTCGCCATCCTTCCCGTCCCGATCAAGCGATAGAAACAGAATCGGACGGATATACTTACTCGCGGTGGCCACTTCGAACTAGGATGGTTGTCTGATGAAGGTCCGCAAGATTGTTCACATCGACATGGATGCCTTCTATGCGTCCGTTGAGCAGCGGGATGATCCGCAACTGCGCGGCAAACCCGTAGTCGTAGCTTGGCGGGGCAACCGCTCTGTCGTCTGTGCCGCTTCGTATGAAGCGAGACGTTTCGGGGTGCGCTCTGCCATGTCAGCAATTCGCGCCGAACGGCTGTGCCCCGGCGCGGTCTTCTTACCTCCGGATTTCCCACGGTACCGGGCTGTCTCGCGCCTTGTGCGGGAAATCTTTGAGCGTCACACCGATCTAATTGAGCCGCTTTCCCTCGACGAGGCGTACCTTGATGTTTCTGAGAACAAGACTGGCCTGCCGACCGCTACACGTGTGGCGCGCGCCATTCGCGAACAAATCCGCGAGGAACTGAAATTGACGGCCTCGGCCGGCGTAGCACCGAACAAATTTCTCGCAAAGATCGCTTCGGACTGGCGTAAACCGGATGGTCTGTTCGTCATCCAGCCCGAAGAGATAGATTCATTTTTGTTGTCACTTCCGGTCAGTCGTCTTCCTGGGGTTGGAAAGGTGACGGAACAGAAGCTGAGGAACTTTGCCATACGAACGGTGGAGGAATTGCGGAAGTTGAATCTATTGGCACTCGAGGGCCACTTCGGCCGTTATGGCGTGCGTCTCTACGAGTTGGCTCGTGGTATCGACAAAAGCGAAGTCATTCCCAACAGACCAACACAGTCGGTATCAGCCGAAGACACGTTTGAGCGTGACGTGCCTCTAACCGAGACCGAGCCGATGATCCGCCGTCTCGCGGAAAAGACTTGGACTGCGTCACGCAAGGAGGTGCGCGTCGCCCGTACGGTGGTCCTCAAACTGAAGACGAGCGAGTTCAAGATTCTTACTCGTAGCCATACGCTCAGCGCTCCTCCTTCTTCGTGTGCGGAATTGACCAGCGTCGCCTTGTCGCTACGTGAGCGCATAACCTTGAGTCCAACACAACGCTTTCGCCTGGTTGGCGTTGGGTTGAGCAATTTTCAGGATCCCGATGATGAATCTGCTCAGCCAGCTCTGTTCGAGTAGTCGAGCCGACGCTACTTGCACTCATTAGGACACCGGTAGGTCAGTTTCCGAGTAGACGACTACAGACTAAGGATCTCAGGACTCGAGCAGAACACTCGGTGGAGATACCGGCATTTCCGCGGCGCATCCCGGCTGTTCGCAGAAGAATGTACGATTCCGGGGTAAGGCCGGAGGCCGCTATTCTGGAGGGGTTTTCGGAACCCCATCGCGGTCTCCCACTCTCGGCTCCCTTTAGCTTCTTCGAATTCGACCGATTGCCGCACTTCAGTTTCACGGCCCCATCGCGCTACCACCATCCACACACCCGCAGAACCGTATAAGTCTAGTCTTTACTTACTCTTACTGACGCAACTTGTCCCTGAACGACGGCGCAGTACTAAAACTGTCCTGTTTCCCTGCCCTTCCGTTTCCGGAAGGCATGGTCTCAATCTGGCCCGCTGGTCAGCTTGTGGGGTAGTACGTCTATGACTAACATCACCCCGTCGGCAGCTCCGTTAGCCCACCAACCGGAAAGTTGTTGATCGGCGGTAGCACGCTGTAAACAAATCATTTAGTGAAAGGGTCCCCGCGACTACATGACACGTGTGCCTGAAAATCGACATTCTAGGTGTGTATTCTTCAGTGCGATCCTGGCCTTGGTTCTGAGCTTCTCGTTTTGGATATCGGGATGTGCGGGGTCAGCCTCAGCTACGAAACCTGCTAGCGTACCTCCGAGCGGTGGCTCCGCCGTGACTTCGGTAACGATCACGCCGAGCTCTCCTTCGACAACGACCGGAGGCACGCTGCGGTTCTCAGCAACGGTTCCCGGAACTTCAACGGTAGAAACGGTCACCTGGACAGCCGCTTTGGGCAGCATCAGCTCCTCGGGTACCTATACCGCTCCAGCGAACGCCGGGGCCGATAGGGTTACTGCAACGAGCAATGCGGACTCGAGCAAATCTGCTTCGGTGACGGTCACCGTTACTGCGTCGACGCCAACACCGGCTCCACCTCCGCCCGGCGCGTCTTCGAACGCGTCATGCAGCGGCTCGAACTGCGCAGCGTTTCCCGGAGCAGAAGGGGGCGGTGCCGCGGCCGCAGGCGGACGCGGCGGCGTCGTGATCGAAGTGACAAACCTAAACGACTCCGGAAACGGGTCGCTGCGCGCGTGCGTGGAAGCGAGCGGGCCGCGAACTTGCGTGTTCCGCGTTGGCGGCAACATTGTGAACCAGTCACGGTTGCAAGTCTCGAATCCATATCTAACCATAGCGGGGCAAACGGCACCCGGCGGCGGCATCACGATTGGCGGCTCGGACATGAAAGGCGAGGCGCTCTTCATCAATACGCATGACGTGATCGTCCGCTACCTTACTTGCAACGGATACAATCCCAACACGCCGACGGGTCCGGATACCGGAACGGTCTGCTTCGAGGCGACCAGCGGCACACATGATGTCATCTGGGACCATATTTCCGCTCGCTGGTGGGGCAACAAGGGCTGGATTACCTACTCAAACGACACCGGGAATTGCTGCGATAGGGTCGTCAAGAACACTTCGCTGCAATGGGCACTGTTGTATGAGCCTAACAAAACGCATCCCGTTGGACCGGGAACGGACGCCGCGGCATGGCCCGGAGAGGCCATTAATCAGGACTTCCACCACAACATGTTCGTGAATCTCGATCACCGTATCCCGATGGTAGCCACGCCCAACATCCGCCTCGTAAGCAACTTGACTTACAACTGGGGATACTTCGCCGTGGGCATGGGCGGTAGCTCGATGGACCTGATCGATAACCATTGGGTTCCAGGAAACCTGAACAACGGAAGCTCGAATCCGCATCCCGTGAATGCCTGGCCAGGGCAGGGTGGAAATTGCACGGCTGGTCCAGCCTGTGACCTCAACGGAACGCCTTCGATCTACATGACCGGGAACACTGGGCCACAAGGCACGGACTACGAGCTGACGGCGGAGGAGTGCTGTGTGGATTCCGAAGGCAAACCGGAAACAGCATCTCCCGTTCGTCAGGCATGGCAGCGCTCGAGCCCACTGCCTCTCGAGCCATTCCCGATCACCGCGGATTCGGCATCGAGCCTCGAGAGCGTGCTGCTGCCGACGGTCGGAAATTCTCAGATGCTGGATTGCGGTGGCGGGTGGCTGTCGCGCCGCGATTCTCAGGATGCCCGCATCATCAGCCAGTACAAAACCGGCGGCGGCGGTGACCTTTTTACGGGGCAGTTCAGCCAGCCGTCGCTTGCATCCGGATCTTCGACGTCGTGCATCGAGTCGCTGCACGACGGCCTACCGGATCAGTGGAAGACTGCCAAGGGACTGAGCACCTCGGATCCAAATCTGTACAAGGCCAAGGCGCCGAACGGCTATACCTGGCTCGAAAACTATCTCAACGGACAGTAGAAACGTAAACGGATCTGCTTTCTGGGGAAATGAGTTTTGGCTTGTTTCCCCAGAATCATTTTTTGAGCAGAGATTGTGTGCGGCAATCTGGAAATCGTCCCTCAGCGGCGCTTCGATCCTCAGGGTGATCGCAAGCGTTCGATGCGTGAAGAACGAAACAGCCAGAGGCGACAGTTGAGGACAGTTTCTAGGAAATTACGAAACGAAGGCCACAATTCCGAGCGAATCTTCACTCTCTGATTAGAACTCCGGCAATCTCATCATGAATCGGGAACCAGCTTTGACCCAATAAGTCCACTTCCGCCGATCACTACTATTTTCATGATAGTTCCTCCGACTTGGCTGGATCATCTGCATGCGTCCATGCGTGTCTTGAGTCAAGAGAAGGAATACGATTCCGACACAGAGCGGGGAACGAGTGCCCGCGAGCCATCAGACGAACTAGTGAGTGGCAGGCGCGGAAGCTTCGCCGGTCGCGATGGAGCGCCCAATCCAGGCAAAAACGAACAGGGCCAGTCCGGCGATCCATGCGCCTAGACTGAACGCTTCCAAAAAATAATGTGCGATCATGACGCCCGTAGCAATGAGAATTCCCGCGAGGATAAGGAACATGCGCATCCCGTAGAGAGTAGCGAACGGCAAATAGTGCGCGCCCAAAAGGACCATCAGAGCCGGGAAAAACAAGTTCAACTGATAGAGACCTACGGGCACCAGAAGCAGCATCGAAAACCCCAGCACAAATGCGATCTGCATCCCCAGGCTATTGAACGGATTCTCTTTGCTCACGGACGCGCGGCGGCCCGACAAACGCAGCAACATTTGCGTGAGCGGAAAGATGAAAAATCCCCCGATCATGACGGTCAGAATCGACGCTTTTGGCGTAACCCAGGTGCCTAGCGCTGCCGACACCAGCCAAATTATGGACGATACAAGCTGTCCCCAAAAGCCGTCAATGTAGACAGACCGAACTTCGCGCTGAGCGTCCTGAATGTCCATGCAAACCTCCGAAACGGGTTGGTGGCGTCGCGGCCCGCCATATTAGCACGCCGCACGCCGCGCTCACCTGAGCGGGCGTCAGCAGCGCACACGTACTAAGTCCCGGTTGGTCGTGCGGGCAAGTTCCGTAAACCACGAAATGCTATCGGACAACAATAGGGAGAGCGGCGCTCCATTACGTATCCCGTTGGCCCTCGACCTTCTCGAATTGGGCTACACGTTTCCTTCCATCACGGACGAAACCGGGATCACGATCGAAGACGCGGAAGCTGTTCACACCGGACCTTTTGAAACATCTTCGCCCCGGACGCAGTGCGTTTCGGGGTGCAGGCGATCAGAGGAGGTAGGGCACCAGGGCGGCGGTCTGTCGGGCATAGGTAGCATACGTCTCCCCAAACTGGGAGCGCATCCACTCCTCCTCCATGCGGAGCTTGACCCAGAACACGAGGAAGATGAGGACGAAAACGATGAACCCGCGCACCTGGGAGATTGCAATCGCGACGCCAAGAAACCCGGTCAGAATGCCGGTCTAGATTGGGTGACGGACCACGGCATAGGGACCGGTGGTGATCAGCTCGTGGCCCTGCTTAATGGTGACGGAGCGGCTCCAGTTGCTGCCGAGGTGCTCGCGCGCCCAGACGGCGAAAAGAATGCCGGCGACGGTGAGGGCGGCTCCCAGCCAGAAGGGCCAAAAACCAGACGGCCAGAGCGGAAGGTAAAGCCAGCGCAGCGGGATGCGAGTTGTCGAGAGGAGGACGATCGCGATCAGGAAGGTGAGGACGCGGAGGATGCGCGAGGCTGCGGCTCGAGACGCTGAGTGGTTTTGGTATCGGTGGCTTTGATTTGCCAGTAGAGAAGGAAGGCGATCCAGACCACGGGAAAGAAAGATTTGTATAACCAAAGCATGTGGACCTCCGGATCCTTGTACGGCATCGAGTTACTTTTCCAATTCTTCGATCACTTGCAGACATTTTGCGAGCTTGACTGCACACACCGGCTGCCGCTTGCAGATTTTCTCTAGCGTGTGCTGATGGACTCCGCGACGCATCAATTCCCGCTTTGGAATTTTGGTTCTCTGGGATAACTGATCGTCGTTCGCAATGACGTTTCCTTTTCGTGTGTACTGGACCGCTTTGAAATCCAGCAAACTCTGACTGCTCTATCCTTGCGGGTAGCGGCGAAGTACTGAAATATCAAAAGAATATTGTTCAGTGGTGGAGGAAAAACAAAGCGAACTTAATCAAGATATGGAACGAAACGAGACCAGGCGATGGCTCAGTAGGCGAATATAGAGAATGATTCGATGTAGCAATTTCCCCTCAGCGCGTAATACCCCCCGAAGCGGTTAGGAGGCGAATGGAATGCGAAAGTATATCTACCCCGCGAATCTATCCTTATATATAGCAGCTCGGGCATTTCTGCCGACCGCCGGGTGTGATCAATCCCGGTCAAGAAGAGGGCGCGTGTGGCGGCAATGGCACTCGGCGCCGAGATTTTGGCGCTCGCTGCACTCACCTATGCATTCCGAGTAGCCGTCCACGTAGGACAACTAGGCGAGCTGATCAACACGCTTAAGGATGTCCGCGGTGGCTGGCGGCGCCTTTATCCTGGCCGGGATCTTACCGTTCGAAACCCGATCCGTAGTGGCGCCACAACCTTTTGGCGAAGCGGTACAGTCCCTCAACTCGTAGAAAGCGCGTAGAGATGCGGTCTTCATCGATCACAGGAGGCACTTTGTCGGGCCGGCATTGAGAACAACGCGTCGCACAGGATGGTTCCTTTGCCGGTCAGGCGCATCGCGCCGAAGCCTAGCCGACAGAAATTTCTCCGGCAAGCGAAATATCTCCCGCCTAGCATGCAGAAAGTTCTTTCTCGTTCATGATTTGACCTACGATTACGTTCACTCGCTGCTGCAGCATTACCTTGAACTGCTGGTGAGTTTGCCACAGCATTCGGGATGCTGAGGTAGATCGGAACTATTCCAGCCGCCACCGAGGGCTTGGACGAGAGTGACGGCGTCCACCATGCGGCGGCCGAGAATATCTACGGCCGTGACTTCGTCGGCGAGAGCAGCGCTTTGGGCGGTCGTCACTTCCAGATAGCTGGTTACGCCGCCCTTGTAGCGGGTGGTGGCGAGTTCCAGATATTTCTGAGCTGCGGTGACTGCATTTTGCTGAACCTGAGCTTCGTGCTCCAGGATGCGCAATGCCGCAACGTTGTCTTCGACTTGTTGAAAGCCGGTCAGCACCGTCTGGCGATAGTTGGCTACGGCTTGATCGTAAGCGGCGATGGCTTGATCGGAGGCAGCCCTACGCCTGCCCACGTCGAACAGTGTGAGTGCGGCCGATGGTCCAGCGGACCAGAGAACGCTCGGACCCGACAGTAGCGTCGTAATGGCACTACTCTCAAATCCTCCGGCTGCCCCCAAGCTGATATTGGGATAGTAGGCCGCTTTAGCTACTCCGATTTGCGCATTGGCGGCGGCCATTCGTCGTTCGGCCGCAGCGATGTCGGGTCGCCGTTCCAGCAAATCGGATGGGAGCGCCACGGGAATCGAAGGAGGAGGCGTCGTTAGAGGAAGCGGAGGAAGACGGAACTCTGCTGGAGGTTTTCCAATTAGAACTGCCACCGCGTGCTCGTACTGCGCGCGGGCAACGCCAACATCGATGGACTGTGCGCGAGTGGTCTCAAGTTGAGTCTCGGCTTGCTGGACCTCGACGTCGGAGGCAATGCCTCCTGCATAGCGGCTCTCGATCAATTGCAAGGCTTGCTCATACTGGGTAACGGTCGAGTTCAGAAGCTGCTCTTCGGCATCCAGGAGGCGGGCCTGGAAATAGTACAAAGCCAATTGGGAGTGCATAGACAGGTTCACGGTCGCGAGGTCGGCTGCGCTCGCTTGTGCCTGGTCGCGAGAGGACTCGACGGTGCGGCGCACGCGCCCCCAAACGTCAAGCTGGTAGGAAAGCTCGAAAGGAATTTGAAAATCGCTGTACGTAATGCCATTGAAGGTTGAGCTGCGAGGCGGACGGTTGCTGGACGTCTTGATGCGGGTTGCCGATGGATTTACCGAAACTGTGGGGAAAAGATCGGCGCGGGAGTAGCGGACAAGAGCGCGGGCCTGCGTATATTGCGCCTGCGCAGCTTTAAGGTTTTGGTTAGAGACGTCGACCTGCAGTTCGAGGGAATTGAGTTGAGGATCCTCAAACAGTTCCCACCAGTTCCCGCCGAGATTCTGCTCGTTCGGCTGGGCGGGCTTCCAATTTCCTGCCTCTTTGTAGGTTGCCGGAACCTCCGCTGCGGGGCGGCGATAGTTTGGCCCAACCGTGCAACCGGCGAGCAAGAGCATGCCCACGAAGCAAATTGCGCTCGCGATGTACTTGGAGCTTCGAATCTCTGTTTTGGAAACGGGAAGAAAACTCACGGCGTCCCTCCTGTGGCGGCGGTTTGTGCGATCTGCACTTTTTCGCCGGGCGTGATGGAATCTGGCGGGCTCATAATGACGGATTCATTTCCCTGCAGACCGGAAACGATTTCAACCGAATCGCCGAAGTCGCGACCAGGTGTCACCGGTACGAGCTCCGCTTTACCGTCCTTGACAATGGCGACGCGCAGGCCTTCCCTCCGGAAAAGAAGAGTGTCGACCGGCAAAGTGTAGGTAGAGATCTGCCCCGGTACTTTGAAATGGACTTCGGCATAGGAACCGGAAAGCAATTGTCCCGTCGGATTGCGCACGTCAACTTCAGCCGTCAACGTGCGCGTGGCATAGTTGATGGCTTCCGAGGTGCGCACAAGCTTCCCGGTGAACTGGCGTCCAGGAAACTCCGCCAACGTAAGATCTGCTGACAGACCTGCGGTAGTGGCTTGTGAATACTCTTCAGGGACATTCACGTACACACGCAGTTTGTCGGCCTGCGACAGGTGGAACAAGTCGGTCTTCACACCTCCTGCGCTGCCCGAGTCGATAAGAGCTCCCACGTCGGTATTGCGGGCAGTAATGATTCCGTCGAAGGGCGCATAAATTTTCTCGAAGGACTGCAAAGCCTCGAGTTGCTTCACATTGGCCTGGTTGGCATCGACGACCGCTTTGTTTGCGCTGTACGTACCGACAGTGTTGTCGACATCCTGCTGGGACACGGCGTGAGTCTTCAACAGGTCCTGGTAGCGATTCTTGGTGATTTCGGCAAGGCGCAGGTTGGCCTGGGCAGTTTCAAGATTGCTGCGCGATTGGCCCAGTTGCTGGTCGACTTCCGGCGCGGCGATCACCGCGAGCAGTTGTCCTTTTTTCACGTGCGCGCCGATATCGAAATACCAAGACTGAAGGTAACCGTTCGTGCGGGAGTAAATCGGAGCAACGACGTAGGGTTGTACGTTGCCGGGCAGCACAATTTCCTGCGACGGTGCGGAGTGCTTAGGCGAAACCACCGAAACGGTAGGGACCGCCATGTCCGCGGTTTCTGTGCGCAGAGCGGCGCTTGTGTGGATGCGCTGCACGATACCGGCAACGAGAAGACCGCCGAATACGAGGAGAACCGCCATCCCGATAAGCCAGCCTCGTCGCGGGCGATGTTCGGGGACTGCGGTGGATTGCAGCCCTGGTATGGAAACTTGTCCTTCTATTTGCGATTGCGTTGGCATTGGCATCACCTTCAAATTTGTCCTCGCAGAAGCCCTTTAGGATTTAAGACCCGTCTCCGCGGGGCGATGGCGCAGCCCATGGAGAATGCTGAACACGGTTGGAACGAAGAACAGGGTGGATACCGTGGCGAAGAGCAATCCACCAATAACGGCGCGGCCAAGAGGGGCATTCTGCTCGCCACCGTCTCCAAGCCCCAAGGCCATCGGCATCATGCCGATAATCATGGCCAGGGCGGTCATCAAGACGGGCCGGAAGCGTGTGAACCCAGACTGAAGAGCCGCAGCTACGGGATCTTTGCCTTCATCCATCTGTTCGCTGGCGAATTTCACGACCAGGATGCTGTTGGCGGTGGCTACGCCCATGCACATGATGGTGCCGGTGAGTGCCGGGACGCTTAAGGTGGTGTGAGTCACGAACAGGAACCAGGCGATTCCAGCGAGGGCTGCGGGAAGTGCGGAAATGATAATGAAAGGGTCCAGCCAAGACTGAAAGTTCACGACGATGAGGAGATAGACGAGAACAATGGCGAAGCCCAGGCCCGTTAAAAGGCCGACATAGGAGGAGCGCATGGTCTGCACCTGGCCGCGCAGAACAACCTGCGAACCGCGGGGGACCTGCTTACGAGTTTGATCGATGATACGCGTGATGTCGCCCGATATGCCGCCCAGATCGCGGCCTTGGACCGCGGCGTAAATATCAATGACCGGCTGGATGTTGTAGTGGGAGACCACGGCCATTCCAGCTCCGCGCTGGATGGAAGCGAAGGTCGCGAGAAGGGATGGTGGGGCGTCGGGAGTGGGTCCGGTGATCGGCATGTTCGCGAGATCCTGCAGCGTGTTGACGCGGTATTGCGGGGTCTGGGTAGAGATCTGGTAGCTGACTCTATTCTTAGGATCCAGCCAGTATGTTGGGGAAGTCTGGAAGCTGCCGCCAAGAGAGATCAATACGTTTTGCGCTATGGCCTGGGCGTTGTAGCCGATCTGTTGCGCCTTGGTGCGGTCCACCCAAAGATGCATGTAGGGTTCATCGAATGGCTGCTGAATGCGCGCATCAGCGATCCCGGGTACATACCTGACTTGATCGATCAACGCATCCGCATACTTTTGATTGCCCGCAATATCGTTGCCCATCACTTGAATGTCGATGGGAGCGGGCAAGCCGAAATTCAGGATCTGGCTGATCATGTCCGAAGGCAGGAAAGAAAAGGTCACGCCGGGAAATTGCTTCGCCAGGTTGATTCGGAGATCGTGAACGTACTTGGCGGTCTTGTGGTTGTTCGTGGCGAACGTCACCAAAATATCCGCGTCGGAAGTGCCGACGGTTCCCGTGTTGCTGTACGACGTATTGATGCCGCTGTAGGGAAGCCCGATGTTGTCAATAATGTTAGAGACCTCGCCCGGCGGGAGCTGTTGCCGGATCGATCGCTCGACGAGGTCACAGAGGCGCGCGGTCTCTTCGATACGCAGGCCGGTTGGCGCGCGCATATGGAGATTGAACGAGCCGCTGTCAATACTGGGGAAGAAGTCTTGCCCCAGCCAGGGAATGATCAGAACCAAGGATCCGAGACAGGCAGCGAAGAATGCGACGAGGAAGGCGCGACGATGATGAAGGCAACGTTCGAGCAAGCGGTGATAGCGCTCGCGGAAGCGCTCAAACGCTTCCTCAAAGCGAAGCTGCATACGAACTAGTGGATTACTGGATTTCGTGGCATGCGCGGCGTTGTGTTCATTACGCAGGAGATACTTGGCCATCATCGGAACTACGGTGCGTGAGAGGAAATAAGAGGCTAGCATTGCGAAGACCACGGCCTCACCGAGCGGCACGAACAAATATCGCGCGACACCCGAAAGGAGGAACATAGGAAGGAACACGATGCAGATCGAAAGCGTGGACACAAAGGCAGGCGTAGCAATCTGCGCGGCGCTTTCGAGGACAACTTCATCCATGTCCTTGTCTGGTTCGGCGCTGCGGTTGCGATTGATGTTCTCGATTTCGACCGTGGCGTCGTCCACCAGGATACCAACGGCCAGAGCGAGGCCACCCAAGGTCATGATATTGATGGTTTGGCCGAGCGCGCTGAAAATAATAATGGAAGCTAAAATCGCAAGGGGAATCGAAACAAGAATGATGATCGTACTCCGCCAACTGCCGATGAAGATGAGAATCATCAAACCGGTAAGGCAGGCGGCAATACACGCTTCTGTTACTACGCCCTGAATGGCACTCTTCACGAAGACGGACTGGTCCGCGAGGGGTTTGATATCCAAAGCGGCCGGCACCGTCTCTTTGATCTGGGGCAACAGAGCTTTGATTCCTGCGATGATGTTCAGCGTCGAGGTATTGCCGTTCTTTTGGACGGTTATGAGGGAAGAGCGTTGTCCGTTCACGCGAACGATATTGGTTTGGGGTGGAAAGCCGTCGCGCACCCAGGCAACATCGCCAATGTAGGTGGTCGTCGTGCCGACCGTCTTGACCGGTATGCGGTTGAGTTGTGCGATGGTCTCGGGAGCCGCATTGGCGATATCGACGTTGTATTCCTTCAAACCGATTTTGGATGTGCCCGATGGAAGGATCAGATTCTGAGCGGTAATGGCATTGACGACATCCAACGGGGAAAGACCCTTCGACTGTAAAGCCGCAGTGTTTAGGTCCACTTGTACCTGGCGCTGCTTTCCCCCATACGGATACGGGACCGCTGCGCCTTCCACCGTGACCAGCTTGGGGCGAATAAAATTAAGACCATAGTCGTTCAGGGCCTGCTCCGATATGCCCTTGCCAGAGAGCCCGAGTTCGAGGATGGGCACCGTCGAGGCGCTGTAGGTAATGATCAAGGGTGGCGTGGTACCAACCGGCAACTGCCGGAGCTGCGTTTGTGAATTCGAGGTGATCTGGGCGATAGCTTTGTCGATGCTCACCGTTGGTTGAAAAAATACCTTCACCACTGCGATCCCATAAAGCGACTGCGATTCAATGTGCGCAATGTTATCGACCGTGGTCGTCAGGTTGCGCTCGGTGATGGAGACGATCCGGTCAGCCATCTCCTGCGGCTCAAGCCCGTTGTAGTTCCAGATGATGCTGACGACCGGAATATCGATGTTGGGGAAAATGTCCGTGGGCGTGCGGACAATCGCGAGCGTCCCGAAAAGAAAAATTAAGATACCGAGCACGACGATGGTGTACGGTTCTTTCAGCGCTAGCCTGACAATCCACATAGTTCACATTCCCCAATTCCGTCCGGCGTGTCCGGACTGCATCAACCTACGAAACCCTACTGCCTGTGCTTGGGCGTCTTGGCATCGAGAGTCGAGACCATCTGCTCGGCTGCAGGCGGAACAGCGACAGTTCCGGACAGAACAAGAGTTCTTGCCGGAATGTTCCTGCCGTACACACGACGGTTATCGCCACTGTCCGGGCGGATAGTAGAACCTTCGAGGGAGACCCCGGCAAACAAGCCACGCGCCCTTGAGTAGCTCAAGATTTCGGAACGCAGGGTTGCGTCGGTATCGGCCGACGCATCGCGGCCGACCGGGCCCGCCGCCACCGAAGCGTCGCCTCCCAGCTTGACCTTGCTGGCGAGAATGCCCCGCGCGCCACTTTCGTTCATAACGAGCAAGACAAAATCCGTGGCTTGTCCACCAATCTGGAAGCCGAAGCTGCCGCCTTCAAGAGCCATCATCGTGGGAGCGCCCCACGGTCCCCGGAAGTCGTCACCCTGGCGGCACGACATGGCTCCCCGCCCGTAGCTCCCCCCAACGATAAATGCGGCCTTCAGGACGGAAGGAAAGACAACGACGCAATCCGCCTTGTCGAGCAAGTCTTGCGGAATGTTGTCGGGAACATCGAGGATCTCTTTCAAGACCGCGCCACAATTTCTCAGCCGGTCGTCATCTTTAGTTTTATCCGCGGCACTCGCGACTTCAGCGAGTGGTGATAGGACAAATAGAATGCTACCTAGACACGTCAGCAACTTTCGCATGTGGATTCCCTCTAGTTAGAGTTTCTTGACTCGGACCCCAGATAATGCAGCCCGGATGCCAGAGTGGAGGGTAAGCAGGAACCTCAGTAAGTGGTTAAAAACAAAGGCGTTTAAGCAAGCAGAGCCAGAAATAGCGCTGCGGTTGATGGGCGAAAGGTCCAAGGGATTGAATGTTAGTCAGCATGCTGACATGGGTGGTTCCGGGACAGAAATCGACCTCCCGAGATAGAATCCCGGACAGCAAGCAGCGGCGGCACGCTGGTTGAACGAGCAGGACTTGCATTGCGTGGTATCAATTATGAAGTCAGGGCCGTAGAACCGTCGAAATCGCATTTGACAACGAGAATGGTCACATCATCGTTGAAATCATCGCCACAAAAATCCGCCGCGGCGTTATAGATATCGATCATGAGCTTCTCGGCGGATAGCGACGAACCGCGCCGCACCGACGCGGAAAGGCGCTCCATGCCGAATTCTTTGCCCAGCCGGTTCCCTGCCTCGGTGACGCCGTCGGTATAGAAAACCACCACGTCGCCGGGGCTGAGGTCGGTCGAGGTCAATTCACAAACCTCTTCCGGAGATAATCCGATGGGTGGACAAGTCGAGTTCAGGCGAGTGAGCGTGCCCGTACTTGCCCGGAACAAGAGCGCGGGATTGTGGCCACAGTTGACATACTGGAGTGTCCGCTTGTGTACATCGATTTCCGCAATCAGCAAGGTGACGTACCGTTCGGCGTCTGAAACAGCGTGAATTCCCGTATTCAGCCGCTCCACTTGTTCTAGCATGTTTCGATCATGATTCGCCTCAAGCCTCATGGCTGCCGCTGTCGCGGACATCAATAGGGCGGCGGGGACACCTTTTCCGGCTACGTCGGCAATAACGATCTGGGTGGTGTGGGCGTCGATTGGAATATAGTCGTAATAATCGCCGCTTACGCCCCGCGCGGGCTGCATCATGCCTGCTATTTCCAGTCCGGCAATGACTGGCTTTTCCAGGGGAAGAAACAAGCGTTGCACTTGCGCGGCCAGTTCCACATCCTTGAGAAGCTCATCACGCTGCTGCTGAACGGTTTTGGCGAGTGCTTCCCTCTGTTCCATATACCGCTGGATGACGTAAACAAGAAAGGCGAAGCACAACATCGCGGAGAGATTATGGAAGACGCGAAGGCCCACATTGATATTCCGCGGAGAGTAATAATCGTGGAACAAGACACAAAGGGCGATAAGGCTGTAGCTGACTACCTTGCGAAGGAAAATCGCGCCCACGCTAAGAGGGAGTATGTAGAGGTAGACAAGCGAGACCGAAACCACGTGATGGTCTGCATAGGCGACCGCGCCAATCGCTCCCAAGACTAAGCCAAGTGGCACCCACGATGGTCCATTGGAGGCCACTTCCTTCCGCAGAAGAGACCGCAACGGAGCCCTTTCGCCAAGACTGTGCAGCTCCGCGGGCATCGACTCCCGGGAGGCTAGTTGTAACAGGTCATTCATTCAAAGAGAACCTTCGCCATCATTCCCTTGTCTTCGTGATTGAGAAGATGACAGTGAAAGACGGACATGCCCCTGATTACGGGGTCGGTGAAGTCCATAATGACGTCGACCGAACCGCCGTATGGAACATTCACGGTGTCCAGCCACAGTGGATCGCCAAGTGGTCGGTCGTTCTCGGCGTACGCCAGGAAATGCACTTGATGGATGTGCATGGGATGCAGTTCTCGCGTGGCGTTGACAATCTTCCAATGCTGATAAGAGCCGACCTTTGCGCGCACCATCGGAGCGGCATCGGGCGTGAATTTGTCGCCGTTGATATAAAAACCGTTCTTATCTTCCGTGAACGTTACGGTGAACCGCGGAGCTGCTTTCTCTTCCGCTGCCAGGTCCACGGTATTAAGAGCGGGCTTGACCGAGGTCTCGGAGATCTTCGTTGCCGAGCCAGCTCCAGAGTGCGGGACGATGTCAGCCAAGACCATCGCCGGATTCGGATCCCCATCCGGCCCGGTATCCACACAGTGCGTGACCAGCCGGCCCGTACCTGCGGCCGGACCCGAAACAATCGCTTCGAGCCGGCCCGCTGGCGGCAACAGCACCCGACCGGAGACTCGCGTTCGATGAGCAGGATCGTGCCGCGCAATGGGCTCGCCGTCCATGGCGACGATCTCAAAGCTCTGCCCCTCGAGCTCCAGGTTCACGTAGCGATCTGCGGAAGCGTTCGCGATCCGCCAAAACTGCCGCTCTCCTGGCGCAATCTCAATCTCAGGCCTCACGGACCCATTCACCGTCATGACCTCATCCGGCGTCTCTTGCTCGCTACCACAAACTTCCGAACTAAGGTCGACCCGCTGCTTCAAATCGGCAGCCTCGGGATCCTCCTTAAGGGAACGCCCACGAACAATCAGCACGCGCTCCGGCATCCCGGTGAGCGCAGGAAAATAGGACTCTATTCCCTCGATCACCAGCGCGCCGGACATGCCATCCAACGCTTGTCTGTAGCTCTCGCCGTGAGGATGCGTGTGGTACCAATACAAACCGGGCGGATGATTTTTTGGAATCTGCACCGTATAGCGGAGTGTTTTGCCCGGCATGGCCATCATCGTCAAGACATCGTCCTGTGGTGCGTCGGGAGAAACCGTTAAGCCGTGAAAGTGCAGATTGGTCATGTCCATGCACGGGCCGGCCAAACAGCTCTCCGCTGGCTTCGCCGGAAGATCGTTGATGTAGTTGATCTTCAACCTGTCTCCAGGCGCCAAGCGCAAAGTTGGAGCGTTTGGTTGGCCGTTAAAGTAGAACGCGTTCTTTCCATTTGCCACGGCCGCATGCAGCGTCAGCGAGAGCGTGCCGTTTTTCGCGCGAAGGGCTGGCGGATTCGGGAGCGAGCCGGTCGGCTTCCCCCTCAGTTCCAGCAAACAGAGAACTAGGGATGCAACAATAGCCATAGTTACGATGGCTGTTCGTAAAGCTGGTGCAGCGCGTGACATCGAAGCCTCCCTAGATCTGGCTCACTCCGCCTGATGCCAAGTAGAATCCGGGTCATAGGCGGTCATCGCTTGTGCAATCTTTGCCGTGTCGGGACCCAGATCTTTCTCGTAGATGGTTCCCGATTCATCGACGATGAAGGTCATGACCCCCGACAAGCGGTACTCGGCGGGATACGCGATGAACGCGAATCCCCTGGTCATCACACCGTCGACGATATAGTTCTTCGCTCCGCCCAGTGCATGAGGTCCTTGGCTGGTGAGGATCCGGAAAAAATAACCATTGAACGGAACGGGATCGCCAACCCGGCTCTTTGAGCTTGTTCCGTACGCATACGCGATCAGAGAGCTGATCGGGCTATCGAACTCGTCGTAAGCACCGTGCCAGTACAAACCATCGTGGCGGCCTTCGTCGCTGACCAGCTTCTGCGCAAATTGCCTTGAGAAGCCAGCAGGAGCGCGCGAAAAATATTCCTTTTGCGCTTCGACCAAGGCCTGGCAGGCATCCTCGGCAGCGAGCTCATTTCCGCCGATGCGACGGAATAGGATTTCGTCTTTGCCTGCGTCGGTGTCGAAATACCACTTGCTATGGTTGTTCACGAGCGGGATCGGAAAGGGCCAGTTCTCGGCTCCGACCACCAGGGTTACCATTCCGTTCGCCTCGGTCACCAGCCGATGCATCGCCTGGTAGCGGACCACGAAGTCGACCCGAGCATCGGCGTCTTCCAAGGGGTCGCCGGAGGATAGGACTTCCTTTGCGGCCGGTCCTAGAACGCTTAAGGGCGATTGCTCATCCTGCGATTGCATTACCACCAACAGAGCGTGAGCGGCATCTTGAGCGGTGGCAAAGGTCTGCTGTCCAGGCTGCTGCGCGAATGCCGGCGCAAACGAGCCTCCAAGCGTAAGTGCCATCACAGCGGTCACAAGTCGGGCCAACCTCTTGCTTTCACCTTGAACAAAATTTGACATTCTCTGCAGCATCATGTTTTTTCTCCATTTTTTGAGTTCTCGATAAGTTCCACGCGCGGGTATGCGATCACCTAGTGCCGTCCGCCACCGCCATGGGAACCACCTCCATGGAAGCCGCCGCCACCTCCAAAGCTCGACCGCCCGCGGGAGGAAAAGCCTCGTACATCTCCGCCGTGATTGAAGCCACCGAACGCGCCGGAGTGCGCTCCCGATTGAGCGCGAAAGCCCGAACCGCCATGGAACGCGTTGCCGTGGCCGAAACCGCCATGGTTAAAGTTTCCGTGATTGAAATCACCGTGATGGAATCCGTCGTGACCGAACTCTCGGCTGTGGGAGACAAACGCGTGATGGTCGAAGAATGCTCGACGGTCATGCCAGTCGTATCCCCAGTGGCCCCAGCCCCACCCAAAGCCTCCGAAATACCCGACTCCAAATCCAACACCGAACGAGAGTCCGAAGCCGCCCCAAAAAATTCCGGGCACCGGATACCAGCCTGGGTAAGCGACGATTGGCGCGCCATACACCAACCAAGGATCGTAAGCCGGCACATAGACCACGTCTGGACTGACGGGTTCGATGACGATTGTGTTCCCTTGCGCCGTTACTCGTTCTTGTTCGTTGCTGTTCAGGTGACCGGCTTTCTCGGCCTGCTGACGCATCTCCTGGACGGCATTGGTCACATCTTCCGGCTCGTTGGCATATGCCTCACCCAGTGATGAAGTCCAGGACAGATTCTTGTCCATGTTTTCAAGGACGGAGGGAAACTGGGCGAGCGCCTTTATGCTCGGATCCCAGTCCTGTTTGTCGACTTCTTTGGCTAGCTCCTCGCCCTTGAGGTTGGAATGTCTTTGCATCCAGCGGTCGGCCTCAACAATCTGGGTCGGATAGGTAGCCGCCGCTAGAATCTGAGCAACCAGGGCGTCCGGGTACAATGCAATCGGCGCCACCAGTTGTTGCAACTCTTGAGCGGATAGTTGTGGGGCCGCCGTCGGTGGGTTGGTGGATTGGCTGGCACCAGAGGCTTGCGCGGTGAACTGCACGAGCAAGCAGCAAAGCAATACGGTGAAAACTTGTTTTACAAAATTCATACTCATAAAAAGTCTCCAGTACTAATCGATCTTCTCGTTCTCTTGAATGGCTGTGGTCTCAGTCTCCGTTTCTGCGTGCGGCCTTTTGGCCGCACGCAAAAGCCTGTCTAGCGATCCATGCAGAGCACCGGAGACTCGCATACGTAGAGTCCGGGCCGTCTATTTGTTCGAAGAGCCTGGAGGGAACTTCTTGAACATCTTCTCTACGCCCTTATCCAGGTTCTTAATGTTCTTGTCAGAGTTGTTAGAGAGGGTGTCGCTCTCGGAGCCTCTCCAGATCAGCTGCTTGGTCTTGGTATCGAAGAGATCGACAACCACGGTGCCAACTTTGTACGTCTCGGTTGTGGTTGTGGCCTCGCCAAAACCTCCGCCACCGAAACGTCGCCAACCCCAGCCTCCCCCAAAGCCGTCATAGAAAGTATTCAAGGTCTGCTGATTGCGTGTAATCTCCATGGCCACGATGGAAACATCGCCGCGCGAATCCACCAGGGTCCAGCCTTTTGCCGCTAAGGCGGCATTGACGGCACTCTTGATGCGATCCACGTCCAAAGGATCGTTCGTCTTAACTTGCTCCCACGAGTAGGTCTTGTATTGCGCGAAGTTTGCGCCGTGATCGTAGTCGGTCTTTACCTGCTGCGCCGACACCTTACCTGCGAACAGAATCAACCCAATCAAAAGGAACGCCACTTTTTGTATTTTCATGTTTCCTCCTCTTTTTTTAGTTTCCGATAAATCGTGAACCGATGACGGAGCGGCTGATTTCACTCAGGCAGCCGCCGTCTGCGGTTTCAGCAAACTACTTCCCCTTCTGCATCCCGCGGTGCGCCGGCACGTGTTCCTGAGCTTCCACGGCTTCATGACTGACCACCTTTTCGTAGCGAGACTCGGCCACTTGGCTCCCAGTAGCGTTGCCTTCCTCAAACAACTCCGCTAGGAAGTAGCGATTCCCGTATTTGTTAAATATCAATTCGTTCTTGGCCGGTGCGGAGTTTGCGTCTGACTCCCGAACTTGGAACAGAGCGGAAGTAGAACCGTCCGCGCTGACGATCTCCATGAGTGCCAAATCGGAGTTGTCCAGCACGTGGATGCGGTACTCGCCCGCTGGAAGTTTTGCGTCGCCCGCATGGAACTGGAATGGAATGTTGACTTCAAGGTCGTCAATGATTTGTGCTTTTGTCTTGCTTGCACCCATCGTTAGCGCCAGAACCAAGGCGATGAATAGGGGCAGCAATTGCTGCGCCCTTGCCCCGTTCTGACTGGCGTAACGTTTGGCGATCATTTTGATGAACATGCTGATTTTTCTCCTTCTTTTCCTGTCGCCACGAAAGCTTCCTCGGGCGGCGCCACTAGAAAATGCACCCCGGCTGCCAAAGGGTCTTGTAGGTAAGTAGCTGAAAACAGAAGGCGCCTACACAAGAACGCCATTTGCGATGCCAGCCCGTCGGACGCAATGTCCTAATGCCGACAGGCTCGGCGAGGTGACTCGTTGTTTTGCATCGGGTGGGAATCGATTCAGGTTCGACTCAAAATGTGAGAGCCCGCGCGTTCGAAGCGAATGCCGGGGCAAAATAACTCCAAGGCAGGATCGATCGTTACATCTCTACAACTCAGCTACGAGGGGTCGGTTCCCGATTGTTGCGTGAGATGCCGAGCTTTTGCATGCGGAAATAAAGTGTAGACCTTTTGATTCCCAAACGCGCAGCAGCTCCGTTGGGACCGGCGACAACCCAGCGGGTCTGTTCGAGGGTTTTGCGAATGTGGTTTCGTTCCGCGTCTTCCAGGGTAACCGCCCCGAGCGATTCCGCTCCTTCGGAACTTTGCAAACTCGCGAGCGGGGCATGGAGGACGTCGCCAGAGGTGACGATTACGCTCCGCTCGACGAAATTTTGCAGCTCGCGAATGTTCCCTGGCCACTGGTATGAGGTGAGTGCGGACATCGTTTCCGGAGGAATGTGTTCGATTTGCTTGTCCATCCGGCGAGAATAAATCTCGACAAAATGTTCCACGAGTGCCGGAATGTCGTCGGGGCGTTCGCGCAAGGGTGGTAGCGGAATCGGGAACACATTCAGACGATAGTAGAGGTCGCTGCGAAATTCGTTGCGCTTCACCATGTTAACCAAATTTCGGTTGGTCGCCGCGACAAGGCGAACGTCCACTTGGTGAGTCCGAGTGCTGCCCAAGCGCTCGAATTCCTGCTCCTGCAGGACACGAAGCAGTTTGGGCTGGAGTCCCGGCGGAATATCGCCCACTTCGTCCAGGAAGAGCGTTCCCTTGTCAGCCATTTCGAAGCGACCAATCTTTTGCGCGATAGCGCCGGTAAAAGCGCCTCTCTCATGGCCAAAAAGCTCGCTTTCCAGCAGATCGAATGGAATGGCAGCGCAATTCAACTTTACAAATGGGCGTCCGCACCGCGGGCTGAGATTATGAAGCGCGCGTGCGATCAACTCCTTGCCGGTGCCGGTTTCTCCCTGGATGAGAACGGTGGAATCGGTCGGCGCGACCTGCTCAACTTGTTCGAGGACTGATTCCAGAGCAGGACTGTTGCCTATGATCTGCTCGAATCTCCGCGGATTACGGTCCTGATCGACGGATCCGATTGTTACGACTGCTGCCACGGAGGACCTCCTTGCGCGCCCCGATGCATCCTTCTATCAGCGGGCTCAACTATCGAGGGCAGCCCGTACACTCTCCAGTAGGGCTTCGTCGTTGAAGGGTTTTGCCATAAACTCGACCGCGCCTGCTCGCAATGCCTGCATTCGCATTTTTTCGTCGCCGTGTGCCGTGATGAAGATGATCGGAATCCTGCAACGCTGAGCGTTCAGCTGCGCCTGCAGTTCGAGGCCGGACATTCCCGGCATGCGGATATCCGCGATCAAACATGCAATTTGATGGTGTTGGCCGGATTCCAGGAATTCTTCCGCCGAGGCAAACGATTGTGCAGGGAGTTCAGCACTCTCTAGCAGGCCCTGCAGAGCGCAGCGCATGGAATCATCATCATCGACGATCGCTATTAGTTTTGTCTTTCCCTGAGTGACCATGATTGAAATCTAACAGCGTCGCCAAAGTGGCGCAATTATACTTTGGTATAAGCCCCGATGATCCCCCTGATCTAATAGGCAGCCACAATCCAGAGCGGCTGGAGAAGCGGCAGTGAAAGCGTGCGGACTGCGAACTGGCAAACTAGCTTGTGTAACAGCGCGTGGGCAGTAAGCTACTTCTTGCCGGGTGGAAGCTCGAGTTTCCCCGCCATTCTGACCAATTCTGCCAGAGATTCAGCCTGCATCTTCCGCATCACATGGCCGCGATGGATCTTCACTGTGATTTCACTGGTCCCGAGATCAGAAGCTATTTGCTTATTAAGCATGCCCGAAACCACCAGGCCCATGACTTCGCGCTCGCGCGGGGTCAGCGCTTCGTAGCGTTTTCGTAGGTCGGCAAGGTTACTCTGCTGTTGACGTTTAACACGGTCGCCATCCAAAGCCTGACGGATCGCGTCCAGCAAGGCCTGGTCCTGGAAAGGCTTGGTCAGAAACTCCACCGCACCGGACTTCATGGCCTTTACCGTCATAGGAATATCTCCGTGACCGGTGATGAAGATGATGGGAATTTGGATGCCCGCGTCAGCCAACTGGCGCTGGAAGTCCAGACCGTTAATTCCAGGAAGGCTTACGTCCAGAACCAGGCAACTTGGCCCTTCCGGTCGCTTGTTGCGTAGGAACTCTTCCGCGGCTCCGAAGGTCTCCGACCGCAAGCCCGCCGACTTCAGTAGACCCTGGATAGCCTCCCGCACAGCGGCATCGTCATCAATGACGAATACCTTGGGGGCGTCTGCGGGCGTCATTCACGCGCCTCGGTTTTGGTGGGTAGAGTGAAGTAAAAACTCGCGCCGCGCGGGGAGTTCTCCGCAGCCCATAAGCGGCCGCCATGCGATTCCACAATGGAGCGGCTGATCCGAAGTCCCATACCGGTGCCATGAGATTTGGTGGTAAAGAACGCGTTGAAGATCCGGTCCGCCTGCTGCGGCGGCAGCCCCACGCCAGTATCGTTGACCGACACCAAAGCTTGCGCGTCTTCCCCTCGCTCCGATTTGATGACTAGCTCGCGCGCTCCCTCGGCATCCTTCATCGCATCGATGCCATTGACCATGAGGTTCATCACCACCTGCTGCAGCTGCACGCGATCTCCCATGACTTGGGGAAGATCCGCCGCCAGCTCCGTCCGCACGGATATGGAGTATCGGGTTGCCTCGCTACGCAGGAGGACGATCATGTCTCGAACGACTTCGTTCAAATCAACCAGCGCCCGTTCTGGACTACCCTTCTTGAAGAGCAGCCGAACCCGCTTGATGATTTCCGCCGCGCGCGTCCCATCTTTAACGATTCTCATGGCCGCCGAGCGCGCTTCCTCTACATCTGGGTTATCGCGCGTAAGCCAACGCAAGCAAGTATTGGCGTTGGTGACGGCCGCGGCGATGGGTTGATTCACCTCGTGAGCCAGTGAGGCGGTCAGCTCTCCCATGGTGGTCACCCGGTTGGCGCGTGCGAGATCTGCCTGCGCTTGGCGCAAAGACTCTTCCGCTCGCTTGCGCTCGGTGATGTCCGTCGAGCTACCGACGAATTGCACTAATTCTCCAGCTGCGTCAAAAACAGGATGGCCGACGCTGTGAACGTATTTAAGCACGGCGTCCGGAAGAAGAATCCTGAATTCCACATCGTAGTCCGACTTTTCACGCACTGCTCGGTCGACTGCCTCTTCCCACTTGGCTCGATCCTCCGGATGAATGCGCTGCAGCCGTTGTTCCCACGTCGGGTTTCCATCTCCCGGGTCGAAGCCATATACGCGATACCACTCGTCGGACAGGTGCAGCGCGTCTCCTCCTGCTACCTGCCAGACCCAACTCCCCGTATGTGTGAGCCGTTGCGCTTCTGCCAGATAGTTCTCGCTACGCCGCAACGATTCTTCGGCAAAATCGCGTTCACGACTCGCTGCTTGCAACGCCTCGTTGGTGCTCTGAAGTTTTTGAACCGTCCCCCTCAGGTCATCGCGTGCTCGCCTGAGCGATTCCGTGGCGCTCCTTTGGGCAACGCTTAGCGATCCGACAAACAGAGCTGACGCCACGAAAACGGTCAAGCGTGGTATTTCTGCAGGCTTAGCTTCGAGCGAATGGATCGGAGGCAGGAAGTAGTAGTAGAAAGCGACCGAGGAGAGTGCGGTCGCAAGCAATCCCGGCCCGACTCCACCGAACCACGCACTCAATATTGCGGCGCAAAGAAAAAGTGATACCGGAGCATCCTGCAAACGAAGCGCTGGCCACCGTGAAATGATCAGGGCTGCGGTGACCGAAAGAACGGCAATCCAGTAGCTCAAAATCGCAGGCAGCTTGGGCCATAGAAGAGGATTTGACCTGAGCATATTTTTTGCTCCAGCAAACCAAGTTACTCTCTAAACTCAAAATCTTAACACCATGCTCCGACCAGGTCGGCTCGTGTAACGCATCTCAGCCCCGCTCGCGGAAGAAATAGCTGCCTCGCGTCATCCAGCCCATTGGACGGAATGCCAAGACTCTGACAGGTTTGCGTATCGACTGACAACGCCAAGGCGCCCGCGAATTGATGTATCTCTCACTCTCTGAGCGACTTCCAGCCCGTATTCGTCACGCACGGCCTATGGCCCTCCGCTTGCCTGTTTCAGCGACGGCTATCGTGGGGGTTGGGATCATGCAAACGTCTTGTGCAACCAGAATCGGCAAAGACTCCGACGGCGTGTTGGTGGCTGACGCCAAGCGCGGAGATAGTCAGGCTTTTGAGCAATTGGTCCATCGTCACAAGCAAAAAGTTTTCGCCCTGGCAAAGCGCATAACCAATAACAAAGAGGATGCCGAAGATGTCGCACAGGAGAGTTTTCACAAAGCTTTTCTTCATCTCGACAAATTTCAAGAAAAGTCACAGTTTTCCACCTGGCTCGTACGGATCACCATGAATGAAGCGTTCATGCTGCTCCGGCGAAAGCGGCGAATTGTCGAAACATTACCGGAGACTGCAGACGACGGTGTGAACTCCACCTTTGAGGCGTTTGTTTACCTGGGTCCCAGTCCCGAAGAGTCCTGCTGGCGACAGGAACGCACCGAACTCTTGACCGAGGCCATCAACCGGTTAGGTCCGAAGATTCGCAGAACCATCTTGCTCCGCGACATCGAAGAACGATCCCTCGAGGAAACGGCTCAGATTTTAGGCACGTCAATTAGTGCCGTCAAAGCACGTGTTTTTCATGGGCGACGCAAGTTACGTAGAACGGTTAGCCCGGGGCTCCTATTTGGAGCCAGCGGGACGAGTCCGGCGAGTGCGCGCGGCTGTGGAAACCTGAGGAGGACCGCTTCGCGAGGCAACGTGTCGCGTGAGGTTTTCGCCTAGGTCTACGGTACCTCATCGACCCGCACGTCATGCGTGAGGAAGGAGAACGTTATGAATAGAGAAGAAATGAACTGGTTGTTGCAAACGATCCAGGACGCCAAGAACGAGGAGCGTTTCGCGTTAGCCCAGTATGACCTGGGGAGAATTTCCCTTCAGGTGATGGCCGATGCAGCGCGGGAGCGGGGTTGGAGCAATCGCACAGCGAATCAATTCCTGAGCACGGCGACCCGTCGCTGGGCCGAATATGCCACGACGGAATGATCAATTGCCATTGCCTGATCAGAGCAGCCGCGAGGTCGATTGCTCACGTGCGCTAGCTGCTAGTCGACAACAATTTGGCTCTTCATTCCTCGATGGCCCAGACCACAAGTGTGGCAGCACCGAAACGGATACGTTCCGCGTGTTTGCGCCACGAATTCGAGGATCGTTGCTTCTCCCTTCTTAAGCTGCACGCAGTCTTGCGGCGAAGTAAAGACTAACCCAGGCTTACTGTTCGCTTCGGACCCATCTGGAATGGTCGCGATTTTGAAACCATGGTCGTGGTCTTCGGCTGTGATTTTGAGCTGAACCTTGGTTCCGGCTTGGATATGAACCGGCGAAGGCGAGTACTCATACTTTCTTGCTAGGAGTTCAATGACCTGCACCTTTTGATCCTGTGCGGCGATTAAAGTTTGGATACAACGTTACAAGAACTTCGTGGGCCGCTTTTGGGTCAAACCATGGGCAGCTATGACGTTTCGTTTGTCCCGGCCCTCCATGAACGCGGACTACATCGGAAAACGATCCGACGCTTTCCTCTCGGTGCAGCCTGGCTTGACCGAGTCCCAATTGTTGTAGTACCAGAAGGTTCCTGGAATATCTTTGGTGGGTGGAATACGGTGGCGTCCACTTTCCGGATGTCTCGGCCCCTGGAATATTTTCCGCGCGAGGAGCGGGACCGCACTATGTGCTCATCATTCCTAGCCTTGACCTAGTCATCGTGCACCCGGTGGATAACGATCCGCCTGTCAGGGATTCGAAGACGGTTGAGGAAATAGCGGATCACCCTGTGCTCAGCAAAGCCCAGTTTGGCCACCTTGTGAAATTGATCCTCGACGCACAAGCTGGTCATTGATCTACGTCTGGCTGCCGTCCCCCCGGGGTCTACCTTATTCATCGGCTCTTGTCCCGGGGATGAGAAGACCGGAAATTGGATTTGGCACTTGTGCTCATGGTGCAGTTACAGAGCCAAGCCCCTTGCGCTCGAGCGGTTTCCAAGACATGTCGCCCCGCATGTATTGCCACAAGCCTTGAAGCCGCCAGACCATGTGCAGTTGCCGGTAAGGAAAATGTTCGAAGAAGCAGTACGTCACCAGGCGGGCCACGTCCTGCCAGTCGCTGTACCGCTTGTAGGTAAGTTCTTCCTGCAGGACGGCGCCGATCGAAATCATCGTGGCGAACGCGTAACCAAAAATCATGAACTGAATGAAAAAACCGCGGCTGAGGTCGCCCAGAACCGCCGCGACAACAATCGTGACGATTCCACCCAACTCTATAATCGGCGCAATCAGTTCGTAGATCCAAAGATACGGCAGGGCCAAAGCTCCTACACGACCGTACGGTGAGCGGAATAGCATGTCAATGTTCGAACAGAGCGTGTCCATCAAACCTTTGTGCCAGCGCGCTCGCTGACGCCCAAGGGACTTCAAATCGGACGGCGCTTCTGTCCAACAAACCGGATCGGGCACGAACTGAATGCGATATTCCTGCCCCTTTTCGAGAAGATATCTGTGCAACCGGGTTACCAGGTCGAAATCTTCCCCAATCGCCTTGGTCCTGTAGCCCCCAATAGCTCGGACGAGATCGGTTCGGAACAACCCAAACGCGCCAGAGATGACCAGCATCATGTTGCCTTGGGCCCAAGCCTCGCGCCCGATCAGAAATGCCCGAAGATATTCAATCACCTGTATGACTTCGATGCTTTTTCTTGGCAGCCGCACCCGTGTCAGCTGACCACCCTGGATCTCAGACCCATTGAGGATTCGGATGATTCCACCCACGCCCACAACACGTTTGGGGTCCGCAAGAACCGGGACCATAATTCGAAGAAGAGAGTCGCGTTCCAGCATCGAATCCGAATCCACGATGCACACGTACGGAGACATGGCGGCATTTAAACCGGCATTTACTGCGTCCGCTTTGCTTCCGGCCGACTCCTTGTCGATCACGAGCAGGCGGGGGTCTAAGTCGCTACGATAAAGCCCGCGGATTGGAGCGCTTGGCACTTGCTGCATGTAGACTAGGCGCACGGGTCGGAGTTTGAATTCGTCGCGGAGTTCTTCGAAGGTGTGGTCGGTCGATCCATCGTTGATCACGACGACTTCGAGTTCCGGGTAGTCGAGTTCCAGTAGACTTCGAATGGAAACTCGAATCGACTTTCCTTCGTTGTGTGCTGGCGCGAGCAGAGTAATCGGCGGAGCGAGCGGCGATTCGGTAATCCACCGAAGACGAAAACTTTCGATTCCACGCTGATGGGCGGCGCTGGTTTTCAACGCGATGATTAATGCGAGCAGGTAAACAAGATTGCCGCTCAGGTAATAAAAAAAGAGAGTGTAATTCGCGAGGTTCAGAAAATGATGTATCACCGTGCGGCCGTTTCAATTGGTTGCGACCCAGCCGCGGCCCGCGGCTCCGTGAGCTTTCCGGTGCGCAAAACGGCGAGGAGTTCCTCGCTTTCATGTTCGGCTGCGGAATATGTTCCTTTTCGTATCTCGGCATCGAGCCTGTCGCGCAGATCCGCATTCTCCAGCGCTGCGAGGAACGCGTGTAGCCCGTAGCGATCGCGCGCTTTAACGACTTGCGAGAAGATCGATACCATCTCCGATTTAAGATCGACGAGCCCTTCCGCGGCGCGCATACGAACTAGGCGATTCGAATCGGTCAGCGCGTCGATCAGATGTGGAATCGCCACCTTGTGATAGAGCTTGCCCATGGACACGACCGCCCTTAGCCGGACGAACCACACGTCATCGCGCGACAATTCGGCTAAGACTTCTATCGCGTGGCCGGGCTGAGCATTGGACAACGCACGGGCAGCGGCAGCACGTAATTCGGGCAACTCATCGTCGGCAAGGCCGATGATTTCCGCTCCCAGCGAAGGACTGGCAACCTCTCCCAGAACTCGCGCCAAGACCTCTCGCAACTGCGGACCAGCGAGCCGTAAATAAGGGAGCAAGATTTGTGGCCGTTCACGGCTGCAATTGATTAACGCGTTTTGAAGCGGAAGGATCGGCACGTTCAATCCCGATTCAGCTAACCAATGCAGGATCTCTTCGGCGGCTTCCGGCGACCCTAACCTGCCAAGTCCGCGCAACGCCGCGTTACGAGCTTCCGGGTCATGGTCCCGCAGCGCTTCCGAAAGAGCCGGGATACCTTCCGGAGCCCGCGTTCGTCCCAGCGCGACAAGGGCGCTCCGGCGCCTCCAACCTTTGAGCTTCCGAGCTTCGAAAATCCTCTTTTCGATCAATCCACTGGTGCGCAGAAATCGCAGCAGGCGGGCAGATTGGTCGGCAGCGGCCGCTTCAAAGGCGTCCAGAGCCATATCCTCGATAATGCGGCGGTCGAACGATTTTGTTCGCCACGTTTCGTACGGTATCTCGCCGGAAATCAGGGCATCCCACTGCTGGCGTAATTCGAAAACGCGAGCATCGCGCTTCCTGAAGTAGTGCATGCGGTAGCTTCTGCGAACAAGGATGAACGCCAGCAGCAGCACATCGGCCGCGATAGCGCCGATGATCGCCTTGAACACGAAGGCTGAAGGTTCCAGCCTGTGCAATATTTCAAAACCGGATGCCATAGCTGAATCCAAACGTGGTCTGTGCGCGGTCCTGCGTTCTCTGCTGGAACGCGCCGTAGGCGGTTACGTCCTGACGCGTCGTAAACCGGAAGCATAGGCCACCGCCATATGTTTGCGATGCAAAACTGCCGATCTGATCTACTTGCGCGAAATCTTCCGTACCGACCGCGAAAAACACATTCCCTGTGAGTGCTCGTTCCGACCAGTGCCCTAAGGGAACACTGAGCCGAGTCTGGCCGGAAGGCTTCCAGTCCACGGGGGTGCCCGAGAAGTGGCCGCGCGCTTCGGTGAGCCCAATGGTCCAGGTCCAATCGCGCGGAAGATAGACGACTGCGGTTTCGTTCGTGGTCAAAATCCTTGCGGTGGTATACCAATACCAGTGCTGACCGTAGATAACCTCAATTCCACGAATGGGTCGGTCTTCGCTGATCTTAAAACCGTGGTCGAGCTCGAAAAACGCCTCGGTCTCAGGAATGACACCGCGATCGTGTCCCGTGGCTCCACCAATCGTGATTGCCCCCCAATGCGGCTGGCTCCTGGTTATGCTGCCGATGAAATTTCCGGCATGGAGACCACCGCGCTGGTAAAGACTTCCAGCGGCGCTAGTCATCCATCGTGGGGTCCATTTAGAGACCAGGGTCACCCATTGATCGCGGTTTGCGGGCGCAAAGGAAAATGCGTCTTGGTCAAAACCAAATCGCAACTCTTCCTTGCTCCCGCCGGGAATCGATGGCGGACCCGAACGCACGTCCGGGTTGGCGGGATCGAGCGCCAGCGCTCTCGGGGATTCGACGCGCGCATCGTTCGAATCTGCTTTGGCATGCAACATTTCCCCGCGTGTCGCTCGCAGGTCGGCGCGGTTCGGATCGAGGTCGATGGCATGATCCGCAGTCTTGAGCGCTTTCTCAGTGTGTCCCTGGCGCATGTAGACGGTAGCCAAGCCCATCCAGTTGTCGGGGTCGCTTTCCTCGGCCTTCAGAATTTCGTTGAACTCGTGTTCCGCTTCCCCCAGGCGGCCGGCCCAGGTCAAGACTTGCGCGTGCCATGTACGGATATCCAGGTCGCCGGGGAAAAGCGCAATCTGCTGATCCACGATGCGCAAGGCGCTGCTATAGTCGCGAGCGTCCGAGTATTTGCGGACCTCCGTTTGCCACGCCTCTTCCCCTAGTTGCGCGCGAGCTGCGGCGGCGACCAAGAGTGAACCGCACACAACCAACATCAGAAATCGACGACTGCCGCGAAAAGTGGAACTCGCGGTTAGAAAGAGCTTATTTCGTATCGAGAGCGAGCAGAACATTCCACGAATGTTCAGTGCAAGAGACAGGCCATCAAGTCGAGCGTTGACTACCCGCCAGTTCTCAAAAGTGGCCCACATTCTTTCACATGCACATTTCCCAAAACGGCACTCTTGACTCGATGGGCGGCTTACGTGCCACATTGGCACACCAACACCGCATTCGGGGAGACAACCGTCCCAGTCTCAGAACTGCTGCGTAGATCGAATTCTCGCCCCGATCACGCTTTTTTGTATTGGCTTTTTGGTTCGAACCCACATCAGTGTGGGTATTATCCAATTATTCGAACAGTTACACTACGCTCTCCATGAAATCGCCAAAACATTTGCATATCCTCGCGCTGACGGCCCTTGCCTTATTGGTGTTGGCGGTTTGCGGTCGAAGCGGGGCGCAGCAGGATGCGCATCTCCCTACAGCGGACGTTCCCATACGTCCGCTTGTTCATTTTTCGGCCGACCCTTCCACCGAGTTCGCCGAGTCGTTTGCGCTGCAAGTCGCGGTCTTCCAGACGAAGGCAGAGGAGGGAATGCTGGGGCTGCTGCACACGCTGCGCGAAATGGGAATTCCCTTCTTCGTCACCCGTGATCTCAACCAGGCGCTCCGACACTCACTGGTGATCGTGTATCCGACAGTCGACGGTCGTACGTTCAACGGCGAGCAGGTACGCCAACTCAATCTTCACAGTTTCAATGGCGGCAGCGTTTTGTCGTTCAGCGTTTTGGCAGGAGCTTTGAAATCAGTGTTCGGATTTCGCGATGCGGTTCCGTCGCGCCACCGTCACCGCGTGATGTTCGACGCAAGTTCCGACCCGATCGAGCAGTATCTGAATCGGCCGGAAGAGCGCGAGGTGCAGCTGGGAAATTCCAAGTATGACGAGATTTTCTGGACCAATGGCTACTCGTCCGACGGCACCTCCGAGGTGTTGGCGCATTTCGAGGATGGCACCGCCGCGGTATTGCGCAAGAAGCTTGGAACCGGGACATCCTATCTCTTCGGCCTGAGTCTCCAAGACGTGGTTCTACGCAACCAGACAAATCACGACTACGACGCCGAACGCCACTATGCAAACGCCTTCGAACCTGGTTCCGACGTTTGGATGCTGATGCTGCGCGCCTGGTATGAATCCCTGCAGCCAGATGCGGTGCGGCTAGGTACCATCCCCAGCGCTCAAAAGTCCGTGTTGTTGCTCTCGCACGACGTGGATTGGGAGAATTCTTTTGACCCCGCACTCGATTTCGCTTCCATGGAAGAAAAGCATCATGTCAAGAGCACATTTTTCATTCAAACGAAATACGTCAGTGACGCCAACAGCGTTTCGTTTTTCCATGGAAAAAACCTGGCTGACCTCAAGACAATACGGTCCCAGGGTTTTTCCATAGGCAGCCATTCGATCATTCATTCTCGCGGATTTAACAAGTTCGAATTAGGCACGGGGACAGAGACTTTCGCGACCTACCAACCACGAGGCACGGGCTTTGATACCGCTACCGGTGCGAGCGTCTTCGGCGAGATCCGAGTGAGCAAGCAACTTCTTGACGGTGAACTACCTGGCCAGCAGACGGTTTTCTTCCGCGCGGGGCATCTTCGCGTTCCGCCGACGATGCCGGAAGCGCTCCAACGTTGCGGGTATCTATTTGATTCCTCGTTCACTGCGCCGGATGTGCTGACGAATTTCCCTTACTCCTTACCGCTAGGATTGAACTTCGAAGAGGAGAGTGGCATCCTCGAGTTCCCCCTTACGTTTGAGGACGAAGAGGCGCCGCGATTGGATTTGCGCGTAGCAAATATGCTGGAGGTAATTCGCGCCAACGCCGAGAACGAAGCGATCAACGTAATACTTATCCACACGAACGAAGCGCACTACAAACTCAAGGCCGAGGAAGACCTCCTCAACCAGTTGCCACCAGGCGTCATCGCAACCGACGCAGTTAGCTTTGCCGGCTTCTGGCACGCTCGTGATCGTTTGCATTGGACGGTTGCGCCGGCCTCGCTAGCAAGAGAGATTTGTTTGACAGTCACGACCGAGGAACCTATCGAGGGACTGACATTCCAATTCCAGCGCAACGTCAAAAGTGTTGACGGTGACGCCACCCTCATCGAGGGCGGTCGCCAAGTGGTGCTGCGTCCGCTGAAAGCGGGAGAGAAGATATCCGTACAGATTCGCTATGCGGATTAGGGCAACCTGATTTATCTTTCATCCGACGTAAATCCTGAGTCCGCGAAGGTCCTTGCCAGGGGGTCAAGCTTAGGCGGCTACAAGAAGGCTTCAGCGCTTGCCAAGCAACTCCGAGAACCTAGACGCGCCAGGCGACACGACCACGCGAGCGCTGGCTATATTTTTCAGCGCAGCTCCTCTTGCCGCCCTGTACGCACGGACTCACGGGCGGCGTCGAGAACCTCCATCACCTGCGCATTCAGCTTTGCCGAAAGCGGGTCTTCGATCGGCTTCCCGTGGCGAATGCAATCGATAAAATAAGAAACGGGATTACTCGTCTCCCTTGGCAGCGCGTGCAGCACGACGGGTTCTCCGTCCAGTGCCATCTTTGCTCCGCCGTTTCCATTGGGCCGGTAGAACAATTCGTGACCCGTCGCGAGCAAACTTCCTTTTGGACCGAATACTTGGACGCGATCCATGCCGGAAGGCCAATCCCAGGAAGCCTCGATGATTACTGTCGCATCGGGATAGTCGAGCACGATGGTGGAGTCGTCATCCACTTTGTTTTGCTGCTCAACCTTGAGCTTCTTTGCAGTTGCAAGCACTCGTGCTGGCCGACCTTTGAGCCACAGCGCCCATTCCGCTCCATAACATCCGAAGTCCATAATGGCCCCGCCGCCGTTTTTGACGGGATCGTAAAGCCAATTGGCAAAATACGGCGACACGCCGATTTCCTTCGGGCCGCTATGTCCGTACTGCACGACGATTTTTTCTACCGGCCCCAACTGGCCGTCGTGCACGCGGTGAAAAAGTTCCTGCGATGGCGCGACCCAGGCATTCCAGTAGTTGACCATCAGCTTGATGCCCGCCTGGCTTGCCAGCTGTTCCATTTCACGCGCGTCCGCGGCGTTCGTGGCCATTGGTTTCTCGACGGAATAATGGATATGCCGCTTGGCACATTGGCGGAGGATCTCGAGATGCCGGTCGTTTGAGGTAGCGACAATCACTGCATCGGGCTCGGCCTCATCCAGCATTGAGACGTAGTCGGAATAGAACTTCACGCTGTTGCGTACCTGCGCCTTGGCTTTTTCCACCAGCGGGCTCTGAGATTCCGCAATTGCCACAAGTTCAGCGTCCGGCTCGGCTTGCAAGTGCTTCAGCAATTCCCAGACGTGGTCGTGGTCAAGCCCGACAACGGCGACGCGCGTCTTGCCTTCCGCTGGGTCGGAGACCGGATGGGCAGGTTCGGCTCCATTCCGGGGCAACATCATTAGGCAGGCCACCGTACACAAACTCACTCTCGCAAACGCATCCACTCTCATGTCAGGACTCCGCTCTCACTTCACAAGGTAGAAGGTCAACACATCGGGAGTTTCGGGAACCTAACCGGCGCTGTCAACATACTCGCATGTCATCTACAGCACCCTTCGTATCTCATGGACAAGATTAGCTTTATGACGAAACATTCCCGCTGGGAAAACGCACGGACTTGGACCGGCAATTGGCCGCAAGCTACCTACCCGGTGCTAACGCGGTTGGGCAGATGTGGGATCCCCGTCCGCCCTTTGGTTCCCGGCGCCACGCGTGGCTTGATTCCCGCGGGTTCGTAGTGCGGCAGACACTTTGTGAGCAATGAGCTGAAATCCTTTCTTGTTCGCCTCGTTTTGCAGGGCCTCAAGGCTGGCGCGGCCGGTGCTTGGCTCCGCAGTCTGCATCTCCATCTCACCCTTGACCAGACGAGCCTCCATTACAAGTCCTTCGAATCTGGTCGCGGTAGCGTCGGCGATCACCTTGTTCAGGCGGTGTAGAGACTCGTTGGTTTCTGAGGAATTTCCGGACGCCGCAACGATGCGCGCAGCCGTCAAGGCTGCTGACAATTCCAACTCGCGGTTGTGCGTTTCGCGCGCAACGCCGAGGACCTGATCGACGAGCGTATTGGCGTCTGCGATCCGGCCGCTCATCAGCAGCGTCCTGGCTAGCAGGAGGTTGGCAGATGCCTCTCCGCTCGTTCCCTTGGTTTTTTTAAATACTTCCGCCGCGTGCCTAGCCAACAGAGCGGCCTGCACACTGTCGCCTTCATCCAGGAAGAGCTCCGCGGTGTGCAGGTCAACATGTGCCACCTCTGTCTTATCGCCGATGTCCTCGAAGATGTTTCTTGCCTCGCCTTCTTCCACGATCGCTTTAGCTAAATCCCCTCGAAGCCGGTGTACTCCGGCTTCGCCGTCCAAAGCTCCGGCCTGCCTGCCCCGATTGCCGATCCTGCCGCAAATCTCGAATGCGCTCTCGAACATCTCTAGTGCTTGTTGATGATTGCCTAGGGCTAGAAACACGTCACCAAGGCCGTTTTTCGCCAAAGCCTCTCCGTTTTGGTCTCCAAGCTCATGATAAATGGCCAACGCTGCCGCATAACCTCGGCGGGCTCCGTCGAGATCACCAAGGTAAACAAGAATGTCGCCAATGTTGTTGTTCTCGCCCGCTTGCCCCGTCCGGTTTCCGATCTGGCGGTACAGACGTAGAACTTCCTCATAACCCTCTTTCGCTCCAACATAGTTCCCTTGATTCTTGAGGGCGATCGCGCCGATGGTCGTCGCCTCGGCGACACCTCCACGGTCGTTCGCAGCGATGTAAAACTGCGTTGCTTCGCGCACTGCGGTCTCGGCTTCGGAAAACCTGCCGAGGTTTTCGAATAGCCACGCTTGACCAAGCCGGGCTTTTGCTAGCAGCAAAGATGCCCCGGCCGCTTGAGCCTTTTCTACGGCCCTGGCCAGAGCCTGTTCCGATCTTGTTGTGTCGCCGAGCGATCGTGCAGCGTCCTGTTCTGCCAGGTCGATTCGCGGGTCGTCTCGGAGCGGCGCGGGCAGCCCATGCAACGAGTCGACTGTGGCCAACGTTTCCTTCCACTTGTTGGCTCGATATTCGGCATTGGCCAGCGCGAGTCCGTAGTCAAGATTGTCGGGAAAAAACTCGAACAAGGCACGGTAGATTTCGGCAGCCTTGTCCCAGTCCCGAGAGGTCTCTTGATAACGCCCTTCAACCAAGAGGTGCTCCGCCCGGGACAAGTTAGAAGAAAGATCAAAAGCATTCTTGGCCTCGGCCTTGGCATTTTCGTCATAGCCGATTTGCGCCCAAGCAGTAGCCAGCGCCGCGTGAGAAAGCGCGTAATTGGGTTCAACTGCTATGGCGCTCTGCAAAAGATCGCGGGCCTTCAGCGCATCGAACGCGCGCAAGCGGACCAGCCCTTCGGAGTAGAGCTTCGCGGTTTCGCTTTTGGTAGGCAGCGCAATCGCCACCTCGGCCGCCTCCTCGCTGGTCACCGCGCGCACTCCAAGTCTTTTCCGCAGGGCCTCGCCAGCTCGGGAAACCAAGTCAAGCAAATGTTCTTCCGTCCCGACTTCGGAAATCGCCCCGATCGTTTCGCCGCTTCGCGTATCCTGCAGCCGGAGATCCAGGCGAATTTGCTCTTCCGATTTCGCGCCGAGCGTGGCATACGACCCTACGACCACGTAGTCCGTCCCAAGATTCTTGCGGATTCGCGTCAAGCTGTCGCGGCCCAAACTGTCCACATCGGGTAGGACGAGTTCCATCTTCATCCGTGCCACGCTCTCAGCGGGAATGGCGCGCACGTGTTCCCCGGCCGTGAGCTCCGTCATCAGCCAGTCCGAAAGCGCCGCAGAGAGCCAAGCTTCCCGCGCTTCGCCCGACAAATTCTTGAACCCCAAGACCGCCACGGATTGCCGTAGATTCGCTGCCCTTGATGCTCCGATGAAGCTGGTGGACGCTCGAACCCGCAGATAGGCCAATCCGGCCATTGCCAACGCAAACGTCGCAGCCAAAATAGCGAGGCGCCGCCGCCCGATTCGCGTCCGGAGATTCAGCGATTCAACAAAAGATGGGACGTGGCTGCTCCCTTCTCGTGCTTTCGCTTGGACTTGCGGTTGCTCACCCGTTATGGGAGCAGTGGCGGGCGTTTTCGCCCCGTCTCTTTGGTAGTGCACCGGAGCCAGGAATCGGTAGCCGTGACGCGGGATGGTTTCGATGTAGCGGGGATTCTCTGCGGAATCTCCGAGAGTGGAACGCAGCTTGGTCATCGCTTTGTTCAGGCTGCGGTCAAAATCCACAAACGTGTGCGCCGGCCAAAGCCTTTGGCGCAGTTCTTCTCGAGTCACAACTTCGCCGGAGTGATCGAGCAGCAGGCACAGAATCTGGAAGGGTTGCTCTTGGAGCTTGATCCGAATGCCGCGTTTGCGCAGCTCTCCCGCCCGTTCATCTACTTCGAAGACGCCAAACCCGCGAGTCCCTGCACGGCTTTCCGCGGCTTGCATGAAACCACTCCCCCAAGGTTGCGGGGAAGCGTAGCACGCAGGTTTCGCTGGTTCAACACTCAACTCCAGACATCTCCTTCGCCTGCTTTGTACTTTCTGGTACAAAGGTCAATTCGCGGGAAATGCCGCGCGGCCTTTCGGGCCCTGCAGCGCCCAAATTACCCGGAGGATTCAAGTTTCCACTCGTTGTAAACTTGTGTCCATGCTAGGGCTTTCGCAAATTCGTATTCCGATTTTTGCTTCGTGGCTTGCCAGGATCCTTTCCGTTCTGGTGCTGAATCTCGTGTGGCTCGCCTTTTCATCGGCAACTCCAGCCCAGGGGAGTCAGGACTCGAACGACCACCGCGTACAGAAGCTCTATACCGACGCAAAAGCTGCTGAGTCTCGCGGTGACCTTCCTCGTGCCGTAGCGAACTACGAAGCGCTTTTGCGAATTGCTCCGCGCCTCGCCCCCGCCTACAACAATCTCGGTTCCCTGTATCTGCGGCAGCGCGAATACAACAAAGCCGCCGCCGTCTTGGAAAGAGGACTGAAAATCAATCCGAAAATGTTTTCAGCTGCGGCGCTGCTGGGGATTTCGCGTTATGAGATGGGAGACTACACCGCTGCACGCGCCTGTTTGGAGTCGGCGCTCCAAGGCAATCCCAACGACAACAACGCAGAATTGTTCCTGGCAAATGATCTGATCAAGCTGGGCGAACTCGATCTGGCAGCAGAGCACCTAAAAACGCTTTCGCAACGTCAGCCGGAGAACCAGGAATTCTGGTACCTGCTCGGCAAAGTTCACATGAAATTGTCCGAGCAGGCGCTTTCCAGACTAAATGAGATCGACCCCAACTCCGTATGGGTGCACGAAATCTCGGGCGAGATCATGGAGGGCATGAAAAACTACGACGGGGCCCTGATCGAATACAAGAAGGCGGTAGAAATGGCGCCGGCACAGGCCGGTACGCACTATTTGCTGGGGAATGCGTATCTTTCTCTCAGCATGTGGGATGCGGCTGCTGAGCAATTTCACGCGGAACTCGTGAATGACCCCGCAAACTGCACGGCGCACTGGAAACTCGGCAGCATTGTCCTTGAGCAGCACGGCGATTCTGAAGAAGCGTTCACGGACGTCGAAAATGCTTTGGCCATTTGCCCGAATCTGACGGCGGCGCGAGTGGATCGCGCGCGAGCGCTGATGAAATTGGGTCGCCACGCAGAAGCAGTGCAAGACCTGACGGCTGCCGAGAAATCTGATCCGAGCGAACCGTCGACGCATTTTCTGCTGGCCCAAACATACCGCGCGCTCGGAAGAACCCAGGAAGCGCAAGCCGAGATGAAGGTCTTCAGCAAGCTGGAAGAGACCTCCCGTGCGGCGACGGCGGAACGAGCCAGACAGGTGCTCCAGGAAAAAAGTAAACAGCCCTGAGGGCCAGCCGACCTTCCTAAATCCCTTCGCCTAATTCTCGAGGCCTCTCGAATCGCGGGGCCTCTTCATGGCCGGGGCGCTTCCGATGTCGAATGGCTGCCGGCTAACGCGGCGCAGCGGTCAAACTCGAACTGTGCTTTTTCGGTCAGGCCCTGCTTGCGATAGACAGGTGCCAGCATGCAATGAAGGTTGCTGCTTTGTGGGGAAAGCTCGACTGCTTTTTCCAATTCTGTTTGCGCCTTCGGAAGCTCCTCCAGCCTGGCATAGGCTTTCCCTAACAACTCGTGGGCTTTCGATTCGAGCGGCGCAATTTCGATGGCCTGAAGAAGGTAAGGCGTCGCTTCCTGAGGGCGATCCTGGTCCAGGAGAAGGCTGCCTAAATCGATGTACGGGCCCGGATTTTTCTGGGTAACCCGGGTTTGCCACAGAATCGCGGTCTTGTAGGCGGCCAGGGCTTCTTCATTGCGGTCGAGTCCGGCGTAGGACAGCCCGAGATTGTCCTCGGCCTTCACGTTCCCTGGATCGAGTTTCAGGCATTGTTGAAATGCGCTGATCGCTTCCGTAAACCGGTTCTCGCTATATTTTGCTCGCCCGAGGTAATACCAGCCTTCGGAATCGGCAGGAGTCCACGCCAGCATTCTTGTAAGCCATTTGTCGGCATCCACGTAGTCGCCAAGAAGCACAAAGTCGAAGGCCACGACCTTGAGGTCCGCGGCGCTGGGAGCGTGGAATTTTGCACCCGCAGTGAATTCGGCGAGGGAGGCTTTGGCCTGCTCCTCGCTGTGCTTCGCACGGGAAGGGTTTAGCCCGGGAACCTGCGCGCCCTTTTCGTGCGCTTCGTTTTGAATCTCGCGGAACAGGATGTGACCGAGCAAGAAGTGGCCTTCGGGAGAGTCGGGATGGTTCACGAGATAACGCCGCACGATGCGATCTGCATCGTTAGCGCCGCCCCTTTCGAGCAGGGCTCTTGCTTCTTCAAGAGGCGTATCCCCTGGGGTCACCAGGGACGCGGGCTCGCTTGTCTCGCTCATCGACGTTGGCGCCGGGGGCGCGACTTGGAACGGCGCTTGGGAACTCGTAGAGGTCGCCTGACCGAACGCGGCAGAAGCCGAAAGCGCCAACGAGAAGACCAAGCCACCGAGCAAGCGGAGCTCGGTCATCGGTCGGGGATGGAAATTGGCAGACACGGCGGATGATAGCACGGAGATGGCGATAACCTAACCGTTACGGGAGCGAGCGGCCAAAAAAGGAAGACCGGGCGTCATCCGACGAGGGTCGAACCTGCCAGGCGATGTGTTCAAGCTCATTCCCATGTGCTTAGCGATGAGTTGAAGGCGAAAGCCTGTTTTCTCTTCCCCGGGGCCCGAGCGACGAGCATCGTGCTCCGGGCAACGCTACGGATTCGTGCCGCGCACCACGGGGGACCACAACGACAAACATTTCTCTGTCGCACAAAGAACGAAGCCGGAGCGAATCCGCCCCGGCTTCCTCGACGTGCGATGCTGGGAGGGGTGTGTCCCAGCTGTGGTTAGAAACTGACCCTGAAATAGGCCTGGCCTTGGCGCGGAGTGTTCCCTTGGCAAGGGCTCCCGGGGCTGTCCAACCCGAAACCAGTATTGCTGACATTGTTGGACGTGGCGTTTACGCCGGCATTCGGCCCACCGCAGACCTGCATGCGATTCAGGATATTGAAAAATTCCATTCGCAATTCCGCGGAAACGCGTTCGCCAAAGAAGAATTTCTTGGCGAGAGCGATATTTTCGTTGCTCTGGAATGGATTCCGGAGCGCGGCAATATTGCGCAGCGATGTCCCGGGCGTGAATTGTCCCGGATCGGAAAAGGCAGCAGGATTGAAGACCGGCAAGCCTTTGTAGTAGTTGTTCCAATTCAGACTGATTGGCTGGCCAGTCAAGTCGGCGCGATTAAAGCCGTTCAGGAGCGGATCTCCGCCCGCGGCGATTCCGAACGGTTGACCGCTGGCATAGGAAAAATTACCGCTGAATTGCCAGCCTCCAATGAGATTTTTGGCAACCGTACCGCCTTTGTTCAAAAGTTTCTTTCCGGGACCAATCGGCAACTCATAGACGCCGGTTAGGTTGAGGATGTGGGTTTGGTCGTTGCCGGCGATCGTCCACTCCTGCTTTTGATTGAATTTATTCAAAGAATTCGAGTTAAACGTCGGGAAACCAGTGTCGGTGTTCGACATAGTGCGGGAGAGGGTGTAAGCAGCCAGAAAGCTGAGGCCGTTTGAGAAGCGCTTCTGCGTTTGCGCTTGAAGGGCGTTGTACAGCGCAGTGCCGGTCATGTCGAAGTTATTCTGAATGCTGGTGTATTGCGGAAAGGGACGCAGCGCCTGCTGCAGGTTGATCGAGTTGCCGTAGTCACACATGAAATTAACGTATGGTGTGAAGAAGGTGCCGGTGGTTCCGGCGCCGGGTGACCCGGCCGGGCAAGTGCTTGCTGTATACGTGACCGATCCGAAGCCGCTCGTTTGAAGCGCCGCTTGCGCAGCCGGGTCAGTCCACGCCGCTCCCAAGGTATTGCCCAGAGCTAAGAGTCGAGGATCCAGCTGATCCGGATTGTTCATCAACGACGGCAGGTGAATCGCTCGGTTGCCAATATAGGCCACCGAAAGGAACATGTTCCACGGCAACTCTCGCTGAACGCCGACGTTCCATTGCTGAGAATAGGGAGCGACCGCTGTGGTGCGATTGAAGACATGCAAGTTCCCGCTGGCGTTGGCCACTTGGGGACTTAGTGGAGTCGGAGGAGGGTTGGGCAGCGGGCCATTATCCCACTGACCATAAGCAGGAACCGCCGTCCCTGTTGAATTCGCCGAGAAAGCGCCTACGAGCAACTGGCCGTAGTTGTTCGCTATTTTTGTGGTTCCAAATTCGTAGGCGCCATCTTCCAAGGTTAGTATGGAGAAACCACTGAGAATAACCGTCTTCTCGTTCAGCTTGTACGCGAAGCCAATGCGAGGGCTAAAATGTTTGAATTGAACATCCGCCCGGCTGAAACCCGCGCACAGCGCGCAACTGCCAAGCTGGGTGGCGGCACCCAACAGCGGCTGGCCGTTGACGGAACTGATCGCACCGGGATTCGCGCGATTGGGATCAAAGAAGACCACATTGTTGTGTTCCTCCGTGAAAGGCCAGAGGATGTCCCAGCGCAAACCAAGGTCAACGGTGAGTTTCGGAGTGACCTTAATATTGTCCTGCACATAGGGCGCAAGATAGAAATTACGCAACCTGCTTTCTGGGGCGAAATTGCGTGTTGCAGAGTTGACCTCGCCCAACAAGAAGCTGGCAAATGCACTGCCGCTATTGGTTACGTTGAGGGGGTCGCCGACGTTGAGGTCCCCGTTGCTCGTGGTTATGGTGCTGAAATTGAAATTTCCTCCGCAAGACTGGCACTCGTGGTCATCCTGGTAGGCGCGGTGAATCTCGAAACCAAAGTTCACCGTGTGCCGGCCGCGGGTCAGCAGCCAGTTGTTATCGAAGCTGATGCCCAATTTGCGATTGATGGACACGACGAGATTCTGTCCCAATCCGCTCGGCTGCAGCGCTTGATCGGCTGGGCTAACAAACCCTCCCCCCAACTGATTGTTGCCGAAAAGTAGAGAGGGAAAGGTGGTGCTGCCCGCCACTCCGGAGAAAGGCGCATTTCTATTCTGATTGAACTGATTGTTGATTTCGCCCATCCAGCCAAATCCGGCGGTCATCACCAGGCTGGGCGAGAAGACGTTGGAGTAAGTCAGAAAGACGCCCGTGCCGAGCCGATCCTGAGGATTCAAACCAGTAAGAGGATTGTTGGCCGGTAAAAAGGCGTTGTTGTTACAGCACGTAGGTGTTGGTTCGTGATCTCGCCAGAAGCTGCCATGAAGTTTCTGCCTGTCGGTCAGATTGTGGTCGATCGAAAAGCCCCAAGAGAACTGCCTGTTGAGAAGGACACCGACCAGCGATTGCGTGTTGTTGGACAGACTGTTCAACTGCGGATCGGGAAGACTTTTGAGAATGCTTTGCGAAAGAGTACTGAAACAGGATGTCGAAATGACGTTACCCGGCCACTGTTGGCCAGGAGCAGGGGCCACGCATCCCGCCGGGGCGACAAAACCCGGCGGAACGTAGATCGGAAACAGGTGGAAAGCTCCACTGGAATCCGTGGCCCCATAGCCGCTGAAATCACCCGCCTTTTGGGCGGCCGTGGGCAGGTTCATTTGGCCGGCTTGCGTCTGATTGTTGCGATACCACTCCATGCTTAGATGAAAGAAGGTCTTATCCTTGCGAGGATAAAGCTTCGGGATATAGACCGGGCCACCGAGTGAGAAGCCATAGTTGTGCTCCTTGTCAACCGGGACGGGTCCCTTCGCGGCCGAGCTAGTGCCTGGGGGATTCGCGCCCGCTGCGTCGAAATAATTGTTGCGGAGAATCTCAAATGCGTCGCCATGAAAGACGTTCGTACCAGTGGCGAATTGATAGGCTGCAACACCCTGGGCCAGGCCGTATTGCGCTGAAAAGACGGAACTCAAGACATTGAACTCGGAAATCATTTCAAACGGCGGGTTGATGTAGGTCTGGAAACCCTTTGTTTCGGACTGCACGGCGGCGATTCCGTTGAAAGTAACTTCGTTTTGGAAGTCAACGCCGCCGCTGATGCGGTGACTGAACTCGCCTCCCTGCACACCGGGAACCAGGAAAAGGTAGTCGTCGATCTGCCTACCCACGGCCCCCGCGGCCACACCGCCGTTGCGGCCGCCGATCAGCATGGGAAGTTCTTCTACCACTTTGTGCTCTACGGTGGCGCCCAGATCCGGCTGGCTGGTTTCGAGGGTGATGGACTGGGCAACGATTTCAACACGTTCAGAGACGGCACCCGTCCTCAGAACCGCATCGGCTGTGGAGCGCCGGCCCCCGGGGTCTACAACAATGTTGTTCAACAGCGCTGATTGGAAACCAGGCTGTTCGATGAGTACGGTATAGATCCCGGGATTCAGGTCGGTAATGGTGTAGGTGCCTGCGCTGGAAGTGGTGGCGTAGCTTTTTACGCCCGTCTCCACATTGGTGACGGTCACTTTAGCGTCGGGCACCACAGCTCCGGTTTGATCGGTGACGGTTCCGTTGACGCCGCTGAGAGCTTGAGCATGGAGGGCTAAAGGAGCGAGCAAGAGACCAAGCAAGACGATAGCGCAGACCCGGGCGAACACCTTCCTATACAAAGAGGCAACGCCGGAAATGAAGATCACAAATGTATTCATGTAGGGTCCCCCAAAAGTTCCCAAGTGGGATGAGAACAAAGCCAACCGCACAGGTCAGCACCGTTGCGGGAGTCTTGCCAACAAGCCCGGGTCTGTCAATGCATTGGGGTGTCATCCCTACGTTCCCGGCTAAGTTGCTGAGAATACGACCACTAGGGCCAGTTGTTCCCTGAGACTTTCAGGGCGCACCGCGCTGTGGCGTTTGCTGCAGGAAGCGGCCTGGAAAGACACAGGGGGTTACAACCAGATGGTGTCTCTGGGCCGGCCGGGATAGGGCGCCTATTCACACGCGGGCTTATTCATCCCTTATTTTCTTCCAGACGGCCCGCAGCATAAGCCACGCCCCGAAGCCTCGGCCAAGCGAACTAAGCCATTTCTTTTCTGCTGAATCAAGAACGCATGTGGCACAAAACCGGACGCCCCGGTCAGATCAACGATCAGAAACGGCCTGGCCTTCATTGACCGTTAGAATGCGGTCGACGCCGGGTACAAAAATTTCTTGGCGGGTGCCGCTGGGCCAGCAAATTTCGAGCTTGTCGACTTTGGTGGCGGACCCGAGACCGAAGTGCAGGCGGGGATCGGAGGTTGAGGCGTAACTGCCACCGCTGAAAACGTCGGCACGCTGACGGACACCGGCTGCTGTGAGGAAAACCTTCGCGCCGATCGCGTCGCGAGGGCTCTTGTGCCCGCCGACCAATTTCAAGGTCAGCCAGTGATTGGCGTTCTTGACCACGTTTCGAAGCAGGGTGGGCGGTGCGTCCATGTTGTTGAGGACGACGTCGATGTGGCCGTCGTTGAAAAGGTCGCCGAAGGCGGCACCGCGAGCAGCAATAACCACGGCGAGACCGCTGCCAGTGGCGGGAGGAACTTCCCGGAATTTTGTACCGTCGAGATTGCGAAAAAGTTGCGGGCGCTCGGCCCAGGTCGTGCCCCATTCGGTGCGGTCGGCGACGGGATAGACATGCCCGTTGGCAACAAAAATGTCGAGAAGGGTGTCATTGTCAAAATCGAGGAAGCCAGCGCCCCAAGCGAGAAAAGGAATCGTGGAGCTGCCCAGGCCGGCCGGGAAGGAGACGTCGGTGAAATTGGCGCCGCCGTCATTGCGGTACAGCGTCTTGTAATCGTCGGAAAACGTGGTGATGAAAAGATCGAGCTTGCCGTCGCGATTGTAATCGCCGAGGGCGATACCCATGGAGGCTGGGGCGCGACCTTCTTCGTTAACCGCGAGACCACCGAGATAGCTGAGATCTTCGAAGGTGCCATCACCGCGGTTGCGGTAGAGATAGTTGGGAGTGGAATCGTTGGCGACGACGAGGTCGAGCCAGCCGTCGTCATCGAGGTCGGCGAAGACAGACGCAAAGCCATAACGGCCTTCGCGATCGGCGACGCCGGCTTTGAGGCTCACATCGGTGAAGGTGCCGTCCCCATTATTGTGAAAGAGGTGATCGCTTTCGCCGACAAGGCCCAAGGGTCCGCAAAAAACGGAGACTCCGCGGTATTGGCACGCGCCCTCCGGGACGCCGTTTTTTCCGGCGACGACGGGATGATCGAGGTTGTAGTTGACATAGCCGGGAACGAAGAGGTCGAGCAGGCCGTCGCGATCGTAGTCGCCCCAAGTGGGACCCGTGGACCAGCCGCCGAGCGTGACACCGGCTTTTTCGGCGACGTCGGTGAACGTGCCGTCGTGATTGTTGTGGAAGAGGCGGTTCTTGCCGTAATTGGCAACGTAAATGTCGGGCCAGCCGTCGTTGTCATAGTCGGCGACGGCTACGCCAAAGCCCCAGCGCTCATTGGCGACGCCTGCTTTGCCGGTGACGTCGGTAAAGGACCCATCGTGATTGTTGTGGAAGAGCATCGCGCGGGGTGGCGGCTCCTTCCCTTTCATGGCAGGGACGGTGGAACCGTTGAGGAGATAGATGTCGAGCCAACCGTCATTGTCGTAGTCGAGCAGAGCTACGCCGGAACCGGGGGCATCGATGATGGATGTTTTGTCGGGAGCGCCGGAGCGGTGGTGGAATTTATCGAGGCCCGATTGCTGCGTGACGTCGATGAAAACAATGGGTGCGCCGTCGACGAAACCGCCCGCGGTGATCGGGCGAGAGTGCGCGTCCCTTACAGGAGCATGTACACCCCCTGTGTTCATGCCGGAAGGACTGGACGGAGCGGCCTGCGGCTTTGGGATGGGTAGCGATTGTTGCTGACTATCGGCGATGCGACTGGAGACCAAGAGGGCAAGCGAGAGAACCGCCGGTAGAACAAGGAGAGGGTAGCTGCGGCGGTCAAGAAAGTGCAAGTTCATTTGCTGGGCGCGCTTGGGATGGGCTCGTCCACTTGCAGAACTTGATCGCCGCGGACGTGTTTCAGCGTTTGACGAATGCCGCTCGGCCAGCGAATTTCGATGGATTGGGCGACCAATTCGGCGCCCAAGCCGAAATGAATGCGCTTGTCACTGGAGGATAAGTAGCTGCCTGCGGTTGAGACCGTGGCAAATTGCGGGCTGTTCGCGGTCACCAGCCTGACTTCGGCGCCGATTGCATCACGATTGCTCTCGTGACCGACGAGTTTCAGCGTGAGCCAATGATTTTGCGTTGGCGTTTCGTTGTGGAGAACGTAAACCGGACCCTCGTTGGTAGTGACAAGGGCGTCGACACGGCCGTCGTTATCAATGTCACCGGTGGCCATGCCACGGCCTAACCAGGGTTGGTGAAAAATACCGCCGGAGTCCGCGGAGACGTCGACGAAGTCTTTGGTGGTGTTGCGGAGGAGCAGCATCGGTTCGCGATAGTGAAGATTGGGATAGTTTAGCTCGACGGTATCGAGGTCGTGACCTTGCGCTACGAGGAGATCCTTCCACCCGTCATTGTCGTAGTCCAGAAATGCGACGCCCCATCCGGAGTGCAGCAGCGTGGCGCGCGCGATTCCGGCGCTGAAGCTGGCATAGGTAAATGTGGAGTCACCGTTGTTCCGATAGAGGGCGTAGCGCTGGTTGGCAAGATCGGTGATGACGAGGTCGGGCCAGCCATCATTATTATAGTCGGCAAAGCCGACGCCCATACCGGCGTAGGTGCGGCCGTCGCCGTCCACGGCAACTTGCGAGACAAGGCCGGTCTCTTCGAAAGTTCCGTCACCCTTGTTGTGATAGAGGAATTCGACCATCGAGTCGTTTGCTACGAACACATCGACGTGGCCGTCGCGATCGTAGTCGGCGATAGCAATGCCGAGGCCCTTGCCTGGTTTGGACAGCCCCGTCTGGTGAGACGCTTCTGTGAAGCGGCCGTTGCCGTCATTGTGATAGACAAGGGGAGCCTCGGGTTGGAAAAGATCGGGGTGACAGTAGGTGCGGAAGCCTTCTTTGTGCTCACCGCACCAGATGTCGTCGAAATCCCATTGAACGTAGCGAAGAACGACAAGGTCGAGGAGGCCGTCACTATCTAAGTCTACCCAAGCTGCGCTGGTGGACCAGCCGCTGCCGGCAACGCCGGCCTCGCCGGTTACATCCGTAAACGTGCCGTCGCCATTGTTGTGGTAAAGCTTGTTGCCCCCGTAAGCGGTCACGTACAGGTCCTCGAAGCCGTCGTTGTCGTAGTCGCCGACGGCTACGCCCATGCCGTAACCTGAGCCCTGGAGGCCGGCTTTCACGGTGACGTCTTCGAAGGTGCCATCTTGCTTTTGATGGAAGAGGCGATTCCAGTATTTGGGTGAGGTTTTTTGAGGAAACGTGCCTTTGGGAGTGGGGTCGGCTATGGGGGCGCCGTTCACCAGAAAAATATCGAGGCGACCGTCGTTGTCGAAGTCAAACAGAGCCACACCTGCTCCCATGGTCTCGGGCAAGTAGTGCTTCGCGGTGTGGGAGGAAAGATATTCGAAGTGAAGATTGAGCGCGGTGGTTGCGTCGGTGAACTTTCCGGGGAAGGTGGCCGGTTGTGTCGAGGTATGCGCAGACTGCCTTGCGGCGATTGCGGTTGCTAATGCCGCGATGAGGAAGAATCGGAAGGGAATACGCATGCGGACTTTGACACTATAGCAAGGTTGGCAAGCTGCCGGCGATGAGGATAGCTGGCAAATCGGGGCCAGATCGAACCGCAACCCCGCATCACGTTGCGGCCCAAGAACGGACTACGCATGAATTTGTGCCCGGTCTCGTCATTTTGAGAACCTTGACCACCTAAAGTGGATAGATTGCAAAAGACGGAGAACGCTCAAAGGCGGGTTCTCGTTTTGCTTGATTTTAACGCGGTCGAAATGCTGTCGGCAAGATAGCAGGCAAGTAACGCGGTCACAACTCCCGTAAAAACATCCATGGTGTAGTGCGCGCGCAGAGCCAGGACAGTCACAATCTCGAAAATGACAACCAGAACAGCAAGCGCCGTGAGCCAGTGCCTGTTCGAGCGTGCCAATTCAGCGAGTGCCAAGACAGCGATCGCGGTGTGCCCTGAAAAGAAATAATCATTGGCGACAGAATAGGTGACCAGCAAGGACGGAAACCCCGGGTAATGCCAGATTGCATTTGGCGGAGTGGGCAGCGCTACCAACGCCTGACTGAGTTGCCGCAGACCAAGTACGATCACGAGACTGAGGAACGGCCGGACCGAGCCGCCGAAAATCCATTTCCCCAAAAGAAAAACTCCGAGCAGATCGATGATCCCGGAACTCGCGATCAGCAGCATATCGGCGGCCGAGGGGTGACTTTGCAGATAAAGATTCAGGGGAGCTGTGATGGCCTGCAATCGGTCGCCGATTGCACTCGTAGGGACGCCGCGTGCACCGATCAATGACTGAGTCCAGAACCAGAACAGGAGCGCTACGGCGGTCACAAGGAGTCGAACTACGAAAGCGGAAGCGCGACCTCCGGGCTGAGAATCGCCAGCGGCTTTAACTTCGGTTGCCACCTGGTTCATGCGGTGGCTTCCACCGCGATCTGCTTTAAGCGGCGCAAATCGAGCTTGCCAGTACCGAGGTAGGGCAGCGATTCCACACGGATGAATTGATCTGGCCGCGGCTTTCCGAGTGCCGGCAAATCGGATTTCGCCAGTTGGTCGAGGCAATCTTGCAACTTATCCTCTGGCAACGTGTGCAACACAATCAGTCGCTCTCCCTTTCGCTCATCCGGCACCGCGGTTACGGCAAATATTTGTTCACTAGCCGCGATGATCTCGTGGAGCTTGTCCTCAAGTTTGATATGAGGAACCATTTCTCCGCCGATTTTACTGAACCGGCTCAAGCGGTCGGTGATGGAAACAAATCCTTCCTCGTCCAAGGCGGCGATGTCGCCGGTGTTGTACCAGCCGTCGCGCAGAACTTCGGCGGTTTTTTCCGGACGATTCAAGTATCCCTGCATGACATTCGGGCCGCGTACCAGCAGCAAGCCGGTTTCGCCCTGCGGAACAGGGTCGAACGTTTCTGGGTTCACGATGCGCACGCTGATGCCGGGAAGAGGATGGCCGATGCTTCCGCGTTTTGCGCCTACCTGGCGGAAATCCGCGGCGCGAAAGTCCTTGGTATTCACGGTTACGACCGGAGAGCACTCCGTGCATCCATAGCCTTCCAGCGGGCGAATGCCGAAGCGGTCTTCGAAGGCTAGGGCGGTTCGCTCTGGAAGCTTTTCGGCTCCGGCCATCACGTACTGCAAGCTGCCAAAATCCTCAGGCGGGCAGCGGCGGATATACGTTTGCAGAAATGTCGGAGTAGCGAGAAGGAACGTTACGGCATATTGGTTCACGAGCGCGCCAATGGCCCGCGCGTCCAGGGGGCTCGGATGGAACACCACGCCCATCCCGATCGCGCTCGGCAAACAGAGCGTGCCGGTGAAGCCAAAGGAATGAAAGAAGGGCAGGATGCCGAGGATTTTGTCGGGCCCGCCCAGCATGAAGACCTGATTCATCTGCTCGACGTTCGAAGCCACGTTGTAGTGGGTTAAGATCACGCCCTTCGGATCGCCGGTACTGCCGCTGGAAAAGATGATGGTGGCGACGTCATCGAGGCCTACTTGGGCGCCTGCGCCGACACTTTTCTCGACCAGCCGTGCTGGAAGAAGCCAGGCGATGAGGGCAGCGCCGAGACGTTCTACGAATCGTGGTTTTTCGGCGAGATCTTCCAACATGACTGGCGGCGCGGGCGGCTCTACGTGCACCCGCTCCAGGAAAGCTCTGGATGTAATTACCGTTTTCAGTTCGCACTGTTTGGCGCACGAAGCGAGGACTTCACTTGAAGCGGTGTAATTTAGGTTGACCGGGACCTTTCCCATCAGCAAGGCGGCGAGGTTGACCAGTGCGCCTGGAACCGAGGGCGGAAGCAGAATGCCGACCATTTTCTGGCCGCGCCAAATGGGGCCGAGGCGTCGCGCGAGAAAAACAGTGCGAGTAAGCGCTCCACCAAAACTGAGTTTCGGCGTCCGGCCATCGGCCATGGCGAAGCGGAACGGGTGGCGCCGCGCGGTGTGCAGAAAGGACAGATGCAGCGTACGGATGTAGGGCTTGCGGTATCGATAAGACTCGGAGCCGAGCTGCTGTACCGCCTGGCGGACTTCTTGAGCGCTGCTTGTAGAAGGCATGGGGCTGCCAAATGTCACGGTCACCGGGTAAGGAACCCTCTGGGGGATCTTCCACAAGAACTTCCCACGCTCGAAACTGAAGACCGAACCCCACACGCCGCCAAGATTTACAGGAATGATGGGTACGTCCACGCCTTTTACGATTCTCTCCATGCCTCGCCGGAACGGCAGCATCTGGCCGATGCGGGTCATCTGCCCCTCGGGAAAGATGCACACAATCTCGCCGTCCTGCAATGCTTGGGTGGCTGCACGCAGCGACTGAATCATCTCGCGAGGACGAAGCTGCGATGAAATGGGAATGAAGCCGAGGATTTTGACGAACGGCTTGATAAACCAGTGATCGTAAGAACCCTTGAACATTAAGAAACGAATCGGTCGGTCAAGGGAAGCTAGGAGCAGAGCTGCATCCACCATGGAGACATGATTGGGCACCAGCAAGGCTCCGCCTTTTGCGGGAATGTTTTCACGGCCGTGCAAGTGCATTCGATAGAAAGTGTGGGTGGCGAGCCAAAGCAAAAACCGCAGCAACGCATCGGGTAAGAGGTAGAACACATACGCTGTGGCGACTACCGTCCCTAGAGACGAAGAAAGGAAAATTGCGGCTGGAGTGAAATGCCAGTAGTGCTGAAAGACATAGTAGATTCCGGCGGCCGCGCCGATGGCGACAAAAGAAAGCAGATTGGCGGCAGCGATTATGCCACCTTTGTCTTTCTCGTCCGGCCGGTGCTGAATCAGCGCGTTGATGGGAACCGCGAAGAAACCCGCCGAGAATCCGAGAGCCGCCAGCAATGTCAGCACATGAGCGAAGGAAAGGTTTGGCGTAGAAAGCATCACGCCGAACACCGTCATACCCAGCGAGCCGAGGGGGATCAATCCATATTCAACCTTGCCGCCGGATAGATAGCCGGCGGCCAAACTGCCCAGACCGATACCAATGGCCACCCCGGCCTGAAGAATTCCCGTGCGCGTGGAACTCACATGCAGCACGTCGCTACCATAAAAAACGATGTTGGCGGTCAGCAGCGCGCCCAAAAACCAGAAATAAGAATTGCCTAGAATCGCGAGCGATAGCACGCGATCCTTGCGTATCAGGCGTCGCTGGGTCAAAAGATCGCCGATTGCGTTGGCCCGGAATTTCTTGGTGGGGTTGGAAGCGGGAACCTTGGTAATCCCAAAAGTGAACAGCAAACCGACCAAAGATAGAGTCAGAAAGATTAGACCAGACCAACCCTGGCGGCCCTGAAAAACGTCGGCCAAAAAAGCCCCGGAGACTCCGCCGCCAATCACTGCCAAGAAGCTAGCGAATTCAAGTACGCCGTTTCCCCACGAGAGCCGCGAATCGGGTAACAACTCGGGTAGGAGGCCATATTTGGAAGGGCCGAAGAGCGCAGCTTGCGTGCTCGCTAGGAATACAGCGGCCATTTCGAGATTCAGGTTCTGCCAAGCGAGTCCAGCAATGGCCAGAACCATGACGGCCATCTCGAAAAGCTTTGTCCCGATGGTTATGGTCCGCTTGCTGTAGCGGTCAGCGAGGAAGCCGCCGGTCATCGAGAACAGAATGAACGGCACTGCGAACAGAGTACCGACAACCAGCACCAGGCGGTCGCGGTCGGCCTTCTCCATGACCATGCCGAGAATGATGAATACGACAAGGTTTTTAAGGCCGGTTTCGTTGAGCGCACCCTGAAACTGAGCGATTACCAGCGACCAAAAACCCCGGCGGTAATACCGATGCACGGACGGAGCCGGGTTCTCCTCAGATGGTGGCGGCGGAGCTGCCACACTCTCCAGAACAACTTCGCTCATGGGGGACAAGCCTTCCTGTGGTCATTTTACGACCGTAGTTGGCCGGATGGCGTCATGAGTTTGACGGAACGAGGTTGATTACACCCATTCTGTTAGTAACTTTTAAGGTCGTGGGCACAGCTGGGACCATCCATCTGGCTCAGTAACGGGGGATCAGCGCGGATTGCGAATGCTTTCGACTCTGCTTGAGCGGAAACCCCGGTTTTCCGACCGTGACCCGAACGCGATCCTGCGGTTCACCGCAAGTTGTCCACTACGTAGAAATCCGAGGGCGAAACTCGGGCCTACGCGATTTGGAGCATGCCAGAGTCGCGGTTCGCAAGGTCATTGCCGCAACCCAGCGACGGTCAGTGTGAAATATCGTCGCTTACGAGCGCCGTCAGTGAACGCTGCAGGTGGTCGGCAGGCGAACGTATTCGACGAGCGGCGGCCCATCCACACCCCACGTCATGTGCACGTTCCCGCTGTGGTCAATCGTGATTTGAAGTTCAAAGTTAAAGGTGAAATCCGAGATGGTGACCGGAGGAGCGAAGGTAACCCCGCCGTCGGCGGAACGTTGGTACATGACGCGGCCCTGATTGCCAGTGCCCATCACGGTGACGTTGTCGCACGAATCCACCACAGCGAATTCACCGAGTACGAAAGTTGGCGGTGCGGGTGAGAAGGTGGCCCCTCCGTCAACGGAGCGCGCGAACGACCCTCCAGATCCGGTTTGCCAAACGATATAAATGGTTCCGCCCGGACTGACGGCGACTTGTGGCGCCAGTGGCTTCGCGGCCGTCGGGATGCTCACGGGTGTAGAAAAAGTAGCCCCGGAATTGGTCGAATGGCTGAAGAATACGGCAGCGCCATCCGCGTCCCACGCGACAATTACATTGCCGGTGGAATCTACCAACGCCGACGGAGTCTGATTGCAAGAACCGGGGTTGGCCGAAATCGTGGATGCAGGTGTGAAGGTGACGCCATTCGCCGAAGAGCTTGCCAGGATGGAGCAATTGGTCATGGTCGCGACTTGGGTCCAGAAGAGATAGATCTGACCTTGAGATCCTGTCGCCACGGTCAGATCCATCGGATTTCCAACAGCCTTCCACACCGTGATTGGAGAGGAGAAGTTGACGCCGTCGGTGGAAGACACGGCAAGCAGATTGGAGGTTGTTAGGTCGAACCAGATAATCGTGACATTTCCGCTCGGGCCTACGACAAGCTGCGCGGACGTTGCGCCTCCCGGATTTACGGGAGTTGAAAAGGTCACGCCACCGTTCGTGGAATGGCTGAAGAAGCTGTTCGGAACGCTGCCAGTGGGCGTCAGTTCCCGGTGCCACAGCAGATTGATATTGCCATTGCCGTCCAAGCCCATTTGAATCCCGTTCCCACTCACGGTGTCCTGCATATTGCTTGGAATCGTCACGGGCGCTGAAAACGTTACACCGCCGTTGGTGGAACGCACGAATTCCGGTCCGCCCGTATTTATCCATGCGATGTCGACGTTCCCCGCAGCATCCGTAGCGATCACGGGTATCCCAAAACCTTCATCGACCGCTGCTTCTCCGAGATGCTGAGGCGCTGAAGGCGCCGGTGCGGGCGGAGCGGCCAAGGTGATCGTCGAGGCAGCACTCACGGTGCCGTCAGACCGCGATGTCGCCGTGAGGGTGACCTTGCCCACTGCACTGGTTTTGGCAGGCGAGGTGTAGGTCACGGTCTCACCGGACGCGCTTGACCCGGGTGAGATCGTTCCACAGGTGGACCCGCTGCAGGCTGAACCGGAAACAGTCCAACTCACGCCTTTATTCTGTACATCATTCTGAACCGTCGCGATGAAAGAGGAGGTAGCGCCTCCAGTGACAATGTTTGCACTCTTCGGCGACACGCTGACGGTCAACGTCTTCGCCAGCGCCGTGTGGAAAGTGCTCCTTGCGGAATCAACGGGCGTGGAACTTCCGGTGGGAGTGGATTCGACGAAAAAATTATACGAGGTATTGGGCCTCAGGCCCGTCAAGGTAAAGGAATGAGACGTTACGTTTACCGGGTTGCAGCAAGCTGACCAACTGGGTTTTGCCGAGCCTACGAAGTAGGCAACCTGCGTGTCCGCCGGCTTGCTAGTTGTCCAAGTGATGGTGGCGCTGGTTGCGGTGACATTCGTGGCAACTACGCTCGAGAACGTAAAACCTGCGGTGGTATGGAAGGCGCTGGTTGCGGAATCGATCGGCGTGGAACTTCCCGTCGGAGTGGATTCCACGAAAAAGTTGTAGGCCGTGTTGGGAGCTAGGCCGGTCAGAGTCAAAGAATGGGAGGTGGTATTGGTCGGATTGCAGCACTTCGACCACGTGGGCATTGCGGTGCCTGTGAAGTACGCGACTTGCGAGTCGGCGGCTTTAGCGGTCGACCAATTGATTGTGGCGGTGGTGGCTGTAACGTTGGTTGCGACAAGGTTGAAGATGGGAGGATTGATCAAGGGCCGTCCGCCGGCCGCAAAACCTGTGATGGCGAGGAGTAGCGCCAAAGTGACCACGCAGCGGAACAACCGATCATGTTGCTTCCAGTTCAGCATAGCGGCTCCTCTTGGATGCAGCTTAGATATACGGATTGCGCGAGTAGACCGCGAAGGTGCGGCAGTATAGGCGAAATCAGGGAACGAAATTAGACTGCTTGGGTCTTAGGAGATGATAAACATCAAACGACTATCCCAAAAAAACAGGCCCCGGTACTTCGCATTCCCCCAAAACAAAGCAAACCGCCCGATTAACATTTTAGATACGTTCCTCTGGAGAGCACGTTTGATACCGTGACGAAGAACTACTTGCGGAACGGTAACGCCCCTGGGGCACAGGTATTGAGGCAATTGCTGTAGTCGGAGCTTTCCACTGGGTTAGGGCAATTCCTCAAGATGGCACTTCTTTGCCGTAAGTGTGCAACCGGAACCGTTACCGTTTATTTGCGGCTTAGTACCTGAGAGATTGCCGACTGCGGCCGTGAATGGAGTGCGAACCAGACTTATAGATAGGGCTTCTTCGCTAGTGCGAAATGATTGCGGTGCTGCGTCCCGACGCTCCCGAAGAGTGCCAGTGGAGGAGAGGGGGGATTGAAACCTGCGTTGCTTGGAGGGGGGAGCGAGGGGTTGATGAGCGTTGGTATGTCTCTTGTTTTCAACACGTATTTTTGATTTTCTTCACCCGCCAGATTCCATGTGGGATCCAATACCATCAAATCGTTCAAAACCAGAATCAACTTCTCTTCCGCGAGGGCTCCGCCAGGCACTACGTTCCTTTAACGAAGTGCCGTTCACCGTTGAAGAGCCTTAAGCGCGAGCTGACTACCTGTTTTACGGAATCGACTGCGGACGGCAGAATCTTGTACGGCACGACTTCTTCTGGCTGCTTGGCTAAGCCGCGTTCCAAACCCTGTTTCCAAGCGACCCGAAGCTCTGTATTGATGTGGACGATGTTGATTCCTGCCGCGATGGCTTTGCGAAAGTCTTCATCATCGGTTCCTGAACCGCCGTGGAGAGTTAGGAAGACCCGTGCCGCTTGCTTGATGGCGGCTATTCTCTCGATGTCTAAGTGCTTCTTTGTTTCACCCTGGATCATGCTCCTGAGCATCCCGTGCATATTGCCCACCGCGGGCGCCAGGATATCCACGGCCGTGCTCTCGACAAACTCTTTCGCTTCTTCCGGGGTCGAAAGTCCTTTCGCTAAATCGGGAGATGATTCGTGAATTTCCGAGCCGGTTCCGATGTCCCCGATTTCTCCTTCTACCAGCATGGAAGGGTTGATCGCTTTCAGCGCTTCTACAGCTTGCTTGGTTTGGCGCACGTTTTCTTCAAAGGGCAAGGCAGACAAATCAAAGACAATGGAGTCGAATCCGGCCTTTGCGGCTTCCACCCCTTTCGCGAGGGAGTGCGTATGATCCGCGTTAAGAAAAATCGGGAAGCCGAATTCCTCACGCAAACTTCGCACGAAAGCTGCAATCTGACGAGTTCCCACAAACTCGCGCTCGCCTTCGGACAAACCAACCAAGACCGGCACGTTTAATTGCCGGGCAGCGGCGAACACCGCTTTCAACAAAACCAAGTCAGAAATGTTGAAATGGCCGATCGCGACGCCAGTTTCTTGTGACTCCTTCAAGAGTTCCAGCAACGAGTGCATGTGTGATCAAGATCCTCTCTTCTTAGATGTCGCGAGTCCGAATCCGGTGCAAGCACGAGGACTCCACGAGCCGGCGGGCGCACCCTTCCTGAAAGCTTGGCCTTCGCTGCCCTTGATTCCTATCGTCATCGGTATCACTGCCCGAGGGATTCGCGCGCGCGGCCGAGCGGTTTCAGCCAGAAGCGCCTGTGTACCACATGCAGTCATATTTACGAATCGTAGCACCAAACGTAAATGCGTTTGTTAGCAGCGTGGACTTGCCAGGACGATTGCTGCAGTCCTCACCGCCGTTTGGGTAGCTTGACGGATTCGGTTCTTCACCACAGGGTGGTGCCGGTACGCTATGAGCAATTCGTTTTCTCCGCCTCGGCTCTGTGAGGCCGCGTTCAAAATGCGAAAGAGTAAACCTTAGACGGAAACTACGGCAAAGACTGTATGGGCCGGTTCGCGAGGAACGACTACAACCTACCAATGAGGTGGACTCATGGATCTGAGGATATTAATCGTCGATGATTCCAAGGCTACGCGACGTGTGCTTTCCGCGCTGGTTGGTGCACGGTGGACGGTGTGTGGGCAAGCGGAAAATGGAAAGTTCGCGGTCGAGAAGTTTCGTAAGACTAAGCCGGATTTAGTCCTGCTGGATTTAGCGATGCCCGATATCGATGGCATTGAAGTTGGAAGGCAGATGCACGCTATTGACCCGTCCGTGCCTCTCATATTGGTTACTCTGCTCGACCCGTGGGGGCTCGAGAGTGCTGCTCGCAATGCAGGTATTTGCCGGGTTGTTTCAAAGTCGGAAGCATGGAAACTCATGGACACTATTGAAGCGGTCATGTCTGAGGCCGACTCCCTAAGCCGCCAGGCGAAAGCGAACGGGCGTCCAGAGTCTTCAGCGGCGCACTGATCGTCGGATAAGCGAGGTATTGCATGGCCAGAATCTTAATTGCCGACGATCACGAATCAATGCGGATGGCCCTTAGGGCCACGGTCACGCTACATCCACATTGGGAGATTTGCGGTGAAGCCACGGACGGTCGTGAGGTCGTGGACAAAGCGGCGGAGCTGCGACCTGACCTCATCATTTTGGATTTCAAGATGCCCATCGTCTACCTTCGTGATGTCGCGCGGTTTCTGGGCCGTAGGTCCAGCACTCGCCGAGACCCTGTTCGACGCCGGGCGCCGTCGCGCGACTTCCGAATCCGCGCGTGCGAACTACGATGCCGCGGTCGCAACCTATCGTCAGACCTCACTGACAGCGTTCCAAGAAGTCGAAGACAATGTCGCCGCCTTGCGTATTCTCGAGAACGAAACGCAACAGCAACAGCAAGCCGTCGCTTCATCGCAGGAGTCTCTGCAGCTTTTTACGAACCGTTACAAGGGCGGCGTCGACACCTACCTCCAGGTCATCACCGCACAAACGATCGAGCTTGCCAACGAGCGAAACGCTATTGATATCCTTAGGCGTCGGTTGGACGCGAGTGTGCTTCTGGTCAAAGCACTGGGAGGAGGCTGGAATGTGTCCGATCTTCCGACGTTCGGTGCGTCTTCCGTTCGCGATTATTGAAGTGCCGCGATGAACGGTCTTTCTCTGACCGGATGGGCGTAGACAGAGGCATCGGCGGGCGGGGCGATTGAGCTGCGAAAAGCCCGTAGATCAGAATGCCGACTTCCCCAAACTGTTCCGCAATCGACGTACGAAGGAGCAGAATCGGGCACAAAATTCGGGGATGAGAGAGCGCGTCACAAGTTGCCGCTCGAAGTTTGGGTGAGTTGTGATAAAACTTCACGTGGAACGAAATCCAAAAGTGCAGCTAGAGCAGGGCGGACGTACCTGGGCTAATCCACCGTGGTGGTTTTTGATGGTAACGCTTCCTTGGGCGATCGGCGAAAGTTCTCGGGGTTCACCCCGTAACGGCGGATGATTTGAGGAGTTTAGATGTTCATGCAATCTGCTCCGCGATACGGAGGGGTTTCTGTTTGTGTTGTCCCTATTTTGGTGGGCGCCCTGCTAATTCTTCCCGATCGAGCCTTGACCGAATCCAGGCCACGACCGGCATCAAAAGATAACTCTTCTCCGAACGGACTCGTGGTTGTCCTGGAAAACAAGCCTGGACAGGCGCAATTGGATTTACAGGCACTCAATAATCCCTTCATTAGCGGCGTCGCATTGCAGATCCGCTGGCGCGACCTCGAACCGGTCGAAGGAAAACCGGATTGGACGAAGCTGGACCAGCTGTTTGCTGCCGCAGAATCGTCGAACAAATGGGTGCAACTCCTCATCTTCCCCGGTTTTTTTTCTCCTCCGTGGGCCCTGGAAGGCGCGCAGACCGAAATGTTCGCAATCCAATACGGGCCCGGGAAAGGCGAAGTGGAGAAACTTCCGTTGCCATGGGATAAGGTGTACCTCACCCACTGGTTCGCGTTCCTAAAACAGCTCAGCGACCGGTATGGAAAGTCCCCTGCGTTTCGAGTGGCTGCCGCGGCTGGACCGACGTCGGTGTCTGCGGAGTTCAGCTTGCCAATGAAGCCTGAAGATGTTGAGAAGTGGCGCAGCGTCGGTTATACGCCGCGCAAATATGAAGAGGCATGGCAAAAGGTCTTCCAAGTGTACGCAGCCGACTTTCCAAATCAGTACGTTTCTCTATCGACGGGCTCAGGTTTGAATATCAATGACCGAGACAAACGCGACGTGCATGCGGGAAAGCCAACCAAGGAAGCCGTCATCGAGGAGGGAATCAGCGTCCTCGGTCGCCGATTTGTCTTGCAGAATAGCAACCTTGATGGAAATCCGGAGAAGGAGCGGGGCCCAAATAACGTGCTGCTGGTGATTAGCTATAACGGACGTATTGTCACCGGTTTTCAGCTGCGCACCAATTGCGTACACAACAGCGGAAACATGGGCGCGGAGGGCGATCCCCCGCTCGCTTTGAAAAAATCGATCAATCGAGGGATGCAGCCGAACAGTGCAGGCCGCCATGTCAACTATCTGGAAATTTATGCACCGGATGTGCTCGCAGACGAAATGCAACCCGTACTTCGTGATGGAGCGTCGCTATTCAAATAAAGTTGTCTTCATTCGAGGACAAATCGCCTATGACAGACTGGTTCGCCCGCCCCGTCATACACGTGACGGACGTTGAGGCCTCGCTCCGCTTTTACGTTGACCGGCTCGGATTCACGAGCCCCTGGCGCTACGAGGAGGGCGGCAGAGCGCGCGTTGCACAGGTCGAGCGGCAGGGCTGCGCGCTTATCCTGGCCGACACGTGGCCGGAGAAGATTGGCAAGGCCCTGATGTTCATTTCTGTGAACGTCGAGCCGGAGACGCGCGAGGCCGCGGTCGCCGCGTTGCACGCGTTGCGCGCGGAACTCGAGGCCAAGGGCGTTTCGGTCAAGGAGGGTTCGTGGGGGTACCGGCTCCTGGTGGTCGATGATCCTGACGGCAATCAACTCTTCTTCAACTATCCGAACGAGACTGCATCCGGCAAAATTGGTGGAGACGAAGCGTAACGGTCCAGGCGGGCCCGCATGCGTTGAGATGCTTGGTTAACGCAGCCGTTACCGGAAAAGTTCTGCCCTCAATGATACTATTGGCCCCTCAAATGGCTCAGCTACCCCGAGTTCCGGACCTCGAAGCGCAGCGCGCGGCAATGAAAGAGGTCAGCTTTCTGGTCGGAAAATGGGTCGGGGAGGCACGCCTGCTGGCCGGCCCCGCTGAGTCTGTGGAATTGCTTCAGACCGAGGAAGCTCAGTACAAACTTGGCGGCTTGATCCTAGTGATTGAGGGAGTCGGTCGGACAAAATCCAGCGGCCAACCCGTTCTACAGGCTTTCGGGATTATTTCCTACGACGACGAAAGCACAACGTATCGCATGCGGGCATTCAACGATGGTCGTTTTCTCGAAACCCAAGTGAGACTACTCGAGGAGGGCAAGGGGATGACTTGGGGCTTTGTCCTGGGAGATATCAGAACCAATTCCGTGTTGCGGATAAACGAGAACGGTGAATGGACGGAACTCGCGGAAATAACAATTGGTCCAGAACCTCCGAAAAAGCTCTTGGAGCTCGCTGTGCGCCCACAGAAGTAGGTCGCTAACCTCCAAAGTCTGTTTAACGTCGGTCACCGGAAAAGTGCAAATCGGTCCAGAACCACGTGAGAACCGATGTCTGCCTTACTATGCCGGGTCTACAAACTAGTTCATGCAGCATATTCGTCGGTGGATCCATTGGTACGGACACCTCGCCTACGGTTGATAGTTTCGTAGTCCGTGTCGTTCGTCGAAACTTCCGCAGCGGGCCTAAAATAGCCGTGTCATGTTACCGCGCAAAATCGTGCATATCGACATGGACGCTTTCTACGCGTCTGTCGAGCAGCGGGACGATCCACGGCTGCGCGGCAAGCCTGTTATCGTTGCCTGGCGCGGGAACCGCTCGGTGGTTTGCGCTGCTTCGTACGAGGCCAGAAAGTTCGGCGTGCGTTCCGCCATGCCCGCGGTTCGGGCCGAGTGTCTCTGTCCGAACGCCGTATTCTTGCCCCCGGATTTTCCTCACCACCGGGCTATTTCCCGACAAGTCCGCGAGATATTGCAACGGCACACCGACCTAATCGAACCGTTATCGCTCGACGAAGCCTATCTCGATGTTTTCGGAGAACAAAACCGGCCTGCTCACGGCAACATTGGTGGCGCGCACGATTCGCGAGCAGATTCGCACGGAGCTTCAGTTGACGGCCTCGGCAATCGTCGCGCCCAACAAATTCCTCGCCAAGATTGCCTCGGACTGGAAAAAACCGGAAGGACTCTTTGTGATACAGCCCGAAGACGTGCTCTACACTTGCCCGCGCTAATCAGCGAGAAATCCGAAGACCACCCTCACGTTTGGCTCAACGCGATGAAGCTAGCCGGCGCATTTCGCACTCGCGAAGCTATTCCCGCGCTCGTCAAATGGATTGGAACCCCGGCCTCGGAATCTGGCGAGGGCACCCTCGCCGAAAGAGTTCGGCTCGAACCCTTTCCCGCAGCTAAAACTCTCGCGCAAATCGGCGAACCCGCGGTACCCGCTCTTGCGAACGCGTTGGAAGAGGGAAACGCCCGCGAGCGACCTGTGTCCTTCCGCGCTCTACTTCTGGTTGGCTCACCTTCGGCAATTCGCGCTTTGCGCGATCACTTGAACCGTGAACCAGACCAAAGCCTCAAGCTGGAAATCCAGAAAGCCCTGGAATCGAGCTAATCAACGAATTCAGACCCCACATCACCCCACGCCAAATCCACGAAGAAAACTGCCGATTCCTCTCGCTCCAGTCAATGACAGGACGAAGATAGAATTGCGCCGGAAACTGACAGCTGGTGATGAATTTGTGCAATAGCCGCGCGACTATGCTTGCCGGGAGCAGTTGCCAAGCCGTGGTAGGGATTCGACTAAATCTCCCTATGACACATCTTAAGTAGGCTGGCGCGTCTACACGACCGGTCCGCGCCAACAAATCGATGGAGGTTGCAGTGGGTTGAATCGATGCCACCAATGCAACATACGCATGGTGCGGAGTCGAAGTAACTTAGGCGCCGCCGCTGCCGTACAGAACAAGGGGGACAACTGCGATGAAAAAGTGGTATCCAAGAGTTACCGGAGCTGCTGTTTTGATAGTGGCGCTGGGATTAGTTCTACTCATTCGTGTAAAGACCGCGAAAGGTTCACCTCAGGACATTTTTTCCGGCGATTCAGGTTGCATATCGTATGTCCCCGAGGAGTGGGGACAGTTTATCGGCAGTTCGGCATTGACGGGGATCGGGTTCGAAGACAAGAATGGCACCCTCCGTTTTGTCACTTCGCTTCCCTGTGGTACAGCACCGGGCGTCGCCCTCGAAGTTCGCAGGACACGAACCAAAGCGATGACCGTCCCGAGTGGTCAACAGGTGAACGCTGCACCAAAAACGACGGGGCGATGAACGGGCTTCGGCAAAGCGGTAGGGCACCTGTGTTGATTGCATCGCAAAGCAAACGCGTCGTCTCTGGCTGTCCGCCCGAGGCTTTTGGCGAACGCGCCGAAGGTGAAGTGAATCTTTGGCTCGAGCGACGATTGTTCGTCCACTATGAAGTCGGGCGAGGCCCTGTTGAGCCGACGTGATTTGCGACGGCATGGAACACGGCCTTCTTCGCTGTTGGTCGGGCCGACTGACTTCTTGGTAGGGACAGGTGTCCTCGGGGAGTACGCGCCTCCGGTTCGAGAGGGTAAGAAGTCCCAGGCCCTGTTGCTCGGAATAAACGGCTTAGCGCGGCCCGTCAACCTCGTTTTCGGACCAAAAACGTCATGTTTGGGAACATTTGTTCCCCCAAACTGTTCCCCACTTGTTCGTTGCCATTTCATACTTACCGACTTTTCCTCACATATACTATGCGACAGGTGGAACCACGAATTGCTCCTCCTTTCAGATGGTGGCTAAGAAGACGAAGGCTTGATTCTCGATGAGGCGCTTTGAAGCGAACCGCCTGGAGTTGCGCTTCGTCCGATTCTCCGGCCGAACGCTTACTCTGGAAGTCGTAAATACTAAAATCGGTGGCGTGCACTGTTCGAATCTCCAGCGTGGCGAAGACCCTGGCTGACTGCCTCAAGTATCGAGGGAAACTTGGCGGGCAACGCCGAATAGCCAGTGTTTCGAGAATCGTGGTTATAGGTTCAATCTGTTGCCATCCCAACTTCCCAGCTCCCCGTTTCTGGATAGCTTTGACCTATCGGCGAGCCCCGAAGTTGAGCAGGTCTCGGCATTTTCCGTGCCGGTTCTGTTTTCCCCCCGCCGCGATATTTTGGTGGTAGGATGTCGAGGTGCGCTCAAAGGGCGCCTGCGGGTTCGCGCGAAGGGCCAAGCCCACCGTTATAGTTGTTTGATTGAAACGGCACTACACCGCCGTGCTGCCTGTTTGCGAACCACGGGCTTCAGCATGGAGGATGTATGATGCCACGTGAATTACCCGCACGCCCGAATCTTGAACAACTGAAAAAGCAAGCGAAGTCTCTATTGCACGCGGCCCAGGCCCGCGATGGGGACGCGCTCCGCCGCTTCGCCGCCTTGCCAGCGTTTTCCAGCAAATCCATCGATGAGATTGACGCAACCGATTTGGCGCTTCACGATGCGCAGTCGGTGATCGCCCGTGAGCATGGGTTCCTTTCCTGGCCAGCCCTGCGCGAAGAGGTGGAGGCTCGGACCCTGTCGTTCGCCGAGGCCGTCGACGAATTCATCCGCTGCGCAACGGGTGGCGCGTCCGGTCGTGCCGAACGGCTGCTCGCACTCTTTCCAAATATTGCGTCGGCGAATTTGTACACTGCGCTGGTTCTCGGTGATACCGACGCGGTCGACGCGCGATTACGCGATCACCCCGCGCTGGCGACGCAATCCGGGGGACCGCAGAACTGGGAGCCGCTGCTGTACGTCTGCCATTCCTGTATGCACGTCGCCGTGCCGTCGCGCGTCGATGGCTTGGTCGCCATCGCGCAGAGACTCTGCTTGCTTGGGGCGAATCCGAATGCGGAGTATCACTGGAATTGGCACCCGGAGTTGCCGAGGACCGCATTGTGGGGCTCGATCTGTGCCATAAGCCATCTGCCGCTCGCCGAAGTACTGCTCAAAGCCGGAGCGAATCCAACCGATGGCGTCTCGATGCACATTGCCGGTGGCGGTGGCAATATCAAAGCGCTCGAACTACTGCAGCGCTACGGTGTGAACGTAAACGGGATTCCAGGTGGCGTGCCTCCGTTGGTTTACATGATGTTGTGGGCCGACAACCCAGCGGGTCCAAACTGGTTGCTCGAACATGGCGCCGATGCCAACCTTGCCTGGGGCGACGGCGGAGAAGCGCCGCTGCATGTCGCTGCTAGACGTTGGGACCTACCCATGGTCGAACGGCTGGTGCGGTACGGCGCCGACGTGTTGCGCCGACGCGGCGATGGCGCCACAGCGCACACCTTGGCTGAACTCCATGGCAACACCGATATTGCCGCATGGCTGCTTACCCACGGGGCGCTTGACGAACTGTCCGCAGTCGACAGTTTCGCGGCTGCCTGCGCTCGCGCGGATCGTGTGACCGCCGAAGCCTTGCTTGCGGCAAAGCCCGGCCTGCGAACGGAGTTGCGGCCCGAACACCACCTTATGCTTCATCGCCCGGCCGAAAGCGGCAACGTTGCGGCGCTGGAAACGATGCTCGCGTGTGGTTTTGATCCGAACACCAAGGACAAAGACAGCGTTACGTCACTGCACCGCGCGGCGATGGGTGGTCACCCCGCCGCTGTGCGGGTGTTGCTGCAATACGGCGCGAACGTCAATGCGATGGACGGCATGTTCGCGGCGTCGCCGCTGGTTTGGGCCGTCGAGGGTCGGCGTAACTCTAAGCATGGCGGAACAGACCATGTCGAAGTGGCGCGCCTGTTGATTGCTGCAGGCTGTCCCCTTGGGTGGACGCCTCCGGAGGGCGCGCCTTCAGCCGAGGGAACTTTGGAAGGGTTAGCGGAGCTGCGTAAGGCAGCAGAGCGGCGAAAAGATGGCCCTGCTGTTTCGCGAACTTCGGAGAGCTGAGTCCACGGAATTTTCGGGAGGCACAGTTTATCTTCGGATGAGAAAACTCTCGTTCGGGTCTCATAGCTCTGGTTCGGCCACAATTGTGCAACTATTGTGCAACCTCGAATCAGTCTCCTCTCATCGGAGAAGTTCAACTCCCGCATGTGCTGCTGCATTGCGCAGCCGGTCGTCAAGGGTTGCCAGGGGTAGCTGTTCGCGTCGCGCGAGATCTAAATAGACCGCGTCATAAGCCGATAGCTGAAAGGCACGCGCTGTTGCTAGGGATTGCCGAGCGGAAACGACAATACTGTCGGTGTCCACCGCCTGAGCTACGATCTGTTCGATGTCCATCATCGCTTGATCAACATCTGCAGTGGTCAAGATGGATCGCCGCTCCGCAACGACTAGACCGTTGCTCATCTCCAGATGCCACAGTGCTGGGACGACGGCCCGAACCCCCTTAAGGAAGAACTGTTTCACCCGGTTGGCATAGACTGGCATAGGACGCCCGAGAAACCACCGAAGTGCGACCGACGAATCAAGGACAAAACCGCTCAAGTCCGGCCCTCCTCGATTAAGTCTCTCACGTTTACGCCTCGGCCTGGTTTGGCCCGCTTTCGAATTTTTTCGATATCCCTAAAAATATCTTTCAAGGTGGCTTCGGGGGCAGCCGGGACCGGGACAAGGACCGCTGCCAGTTCCCCACGACGAGTAATGCCAATCTTCTCTCCCTCCCGGGCGCGTTCTACAAGCTCCGAGAGTTTCTGCTTGGCTTCGAACAGTCCGACAGTGCGCATGGGATACTCCTTTAATCTAGATGACTAGTCTAGATGGATAGTTCGTTGCAGTCAAATTGAAGTTTTCCGCGATGCGGAGGGCAGTATGGTTCCGCCGTCCCGCTAGAATTGTCGTTGTGCGCGGAGGCTGGAGAAACGATCATCGGTTTTGCCGGGCTCGGGCTGGCAATCAAAGGCGTTCTTGTGCATGTGCCGCATTCTACGATGCGTTTCTACTCGCACGGATAGAAGCGGGTCAGCCTGAAGCCTTGTTTGTGCTTCTACTTTTCAGCGGAGCGGCCGGGGAAGCGCGCGATGCCGGCACCGTTTGCGTTGGCAGTCGCTGGCGAATTGGCTCTCGTGAGCAGGCTTGGGGACACGTTCCAGTGCTGACCTGCGTCGGTGACAACCGTGACTGTCTTCTTGTTGTAACGGGTCAAGGTTCCCACTAACTCATGGTCGCCGTCCCGACGGAATTTCACTCTCTCACCGACGCGGAAGTCTAGCATGGCGGAATGCGAGCGCATTTGACTGAGGAATCTGAGGCGAGCGACGACCTTGTGATTCAGCTCGATGAGTTCATCTTCGGAAAGGGAGTCAATATCGATATGCCGCATAATATTCGCCTTCCAGTGAGTGCCCATATTCTACCCGAAACGCGCATTTGACAACCCGATTCGGAGATTCACTTGGCAGAACTACGACGGCTCCGAAATTCGAGTTGAAAAATCCGTCTGGCGTAGCCAAGTGGACGAACCGAAGCGCCCGAAAAGTAAGGGCGCCATTCCGGTCATCGCCCAACTGAAACTTCTTCTCGACCAGCACCGGGAAAGGTGTGGCAGGCCTCGCAGGGGGTTCATTTTTTCGAATGAACTCGGCAACCCGATGATCTGGAAGCGCTCGCGGTGGATGTGATCCGGCGTGAAGAAAGAAAGCTCGAAAAACAGTTAGGCAAGCTGAACCACTAACTAAGCGGAGTACGAGCCGCCGCGAAAGCGTTGGGACATTCTGCGGAGCGCGAAGTAGCCGGTTCAAAAAAGCGCGTCCTGTCGGCTGCTGGTAGAGCGGCGATTGTCAAAGCGGCGAAGAAGCGGTGGGCGAAGGTTAAGAAGCAGGCGAAGAGGGCCGTCTCTTAAGACACCTCCGTCAGCCGACAGGTCCCTACCTCTTCCCTTGAGGTCCTTGTAAGCCGTGAAGTTGTTGTCGCAAGCCCTTGATTGGCTCGCTTTCGTAGATGTGGTTCCATCCTCGCTTGACCTTATTGTGCGGTTTGTCGCTGTTGTAAACGAGCAAACCAAGCAGGGCAACATCGCCGACAAGGTATAACCCGCTCATAATATTTTCAACCATCGAAGTAACCTTCCTATTATTCGATTCCGTCGCGGAGCTTTCCGTTAGATTTTCTTTTGCTTTTACGGCGAGAAAAGCCTTCAGGCAGTCTCCCTTAGTGGCGTCAAGAAGTGCGTGCTGTCTGCGGCGGGAAGAGCCGCGAGAGCGAAGGCGGCGAAGAAGCGTTGGGCAAAGGTCAGGAAGCAGACCCGCAAAGCAGCATAGGTCGCGGTTCGAGTGCTCGCCCCAGCTAGGTCTCGTTGCCCATCTTGACCCAGGTGCCGGAATACAGGGACGATAGGTCAAAATCACAGGTTGATTCCCGAGCCGTTACTCCCTCGCGTCGGTACCTACGCTTACTTCATCGCGTTTAACGTCGAGCCTACGTCCTGATGCTAGGTTGAAAATACAATATTCGCCGGGAACACATTCCACTAGTTCTTTGACCCGAAGCTTGGCGGCTTCAAGGTCTGCGACCACCTCTAGCCAACGCACACTACCGCCAGGCTGTCTCTTGAAAATATCGAATGGCGGCACCATAGATCGGTTGCTAGTATGCAAGACCCGCGAAGATCCGTAAGTTCTTGCTTAGGCTTCAGCGCTCGACGCTACAAGTGCGTGTGCGATGTTTTTTGCTATTCCGCTCTTAGGGTATTCATGGGATCAACCAAGGAGGCTTGAATGGCGGGTGGCGCGGAAGCGGCTATCACTAGAACCAGGATGGCGACTGCCGCGAGCGTCAGGACCAACGGGTCGAAGGGGTTGACTTGAAACAGCAGGGAGTTGATGAGGCGGGAAGCCGCAAGAGCACCCAGCAGGCCAAGCACACAGCCAAGCGCCATTAAGCGGATTGCGGAGAGGAGAATGAGGCGGACGATGGCTTTGCGCTGGGAGCCCAGGGCCATCCGAATGGCGATTTCCCGGACGCGCAACTGGACTGAGAAGGCGATGATGCTGTAGATGCCGAGAGCGGCGAGGAGCACTGCTGCCGCGGCGAAAGCGGAAACGACGGCTGTGTTGAAGCGGCGTGGGGCTTCTGTGTCGGAGACGGCTTGCTCCATGGTTTGGACCTGTGACAGGGCGAGTTGCGGGTCTAGAGAGCGCACCGTGGAGCGGAGGGCGTTTTGCATTTGCTCGGGCGGGAGAGTGGTGCGAAGAACGATGTAGCCAGCTTCAAACACATCGGTTGGCCCGGAGAGTTCTCCGAGCGAGAGATGACATTGCTCCAAGGGTTGGTAATAGAGTTCCCGGGTATCGACATCTGGGGAGTCCTGCTTCACGTCCGCAACCTCGCCAACGATGGTCAGCCACGGCGTTTTGAGTTCAGGTGTCCCAAATCTCAAGCGCTTGCCAATCGGATCCTCGCCAGGCCAGTAGTGCTGTGCGAGCTTGTAATTCACGATCACGACAAGAGGCGCATCAGCGTTGTCGCTGTCGGTGAAAAACCGACCGCGCAATAGGCGAATCCTCATCACGGAATAAAAGTTCCCCATTGTGGCCGAGCTGCTGGCGGCGCTCATGTTGGGACCCTTCGGCGCAATGTAGCCCTCGGGAACGAAGACAGAAAGTCCCACCGAGTTTGACATCGGCAGTGCGGAAGAGAGGCCACCGGATTGTACGCCTGGCAAGGCCTCCAGGCGGCGCAAGAGTTCGTGGTTGAACTCATTCACAACGGCCTGAGAGGAATACTGCTGTTGAGGCAGCGCGTAGGACGCGACCAAGACGTGCTCCGGGCTGAAGCCTAGAGCGACGGCGCGCATCTTCTCAAAGCTGCGCAGAAGCAGGCCGGACGCTGCCACCAGCACTAGAGCGATGGCAATTTCCACGACGACGAGAGCGGAGCGAAGACGAGCATGGCTGGCGCCGGCGCTGCCGCTGGGCCCTCCTTCTTTCAGGCTAGCGTTCAAGTCCGTACGCATAGTGGCGAATGAGGGTGCCAAGCTACACAGAATGCCGGTGGCGACGGCCAGAAGGAGAGCGAAGGCAACGACGAGCCAATTGAGGCCAATTTCCGAGATGCGCGGCAAGGTTTCCGGCAATCGGGAGATGGTTACACGAATGGCTACGGCAGCTAGGCCGATGCCAAGGACGCCGCCGGTGACGCTGAGGACTAAACTCTCCAGCATGGTTTGGCGGAGCAGCGTGACGCCACTGGCACCCAGAGCAAGACGAACAGCCATTTCGCGGCGACGGCGGATCGCGCGAACCAGCAAGAGCCCGGCCAGGTTAGCGCAGGCGATCAGCAGGACAACGGATACGGCGAGGAAGAGAATCCGGATTAGAGGGCGCGCTTGCCCTACGGTATCTTCCTGGAGGGGTCGCACCACCGCATCAATGTGGATGCTTGCGAATGACGCTGGAAAATTGCGCATGATCTCCTGAGCTACACGCTCGGCGTCGGCATTGGCTTGCGCGAGGGTTACGCCCGCTCTGAGCCGACCCACCATCTGATAACCCCACGACCCGGAATCCGTGGCGAGTTCGGCGTCGGCTTGACTGACGGGAACCCAGAGTTCCGAGTGGTTCAGGTGCCCGGGATACAGTGGGAATTCAAAATTGCGAGGCAAGACGCCGATGACGACGTAGGGCCTGCGGTCGAGGAGGATCTGAGTGCCGAGGACGTGGGGATCGCCATGCAGCCGGTTGCGCCAGAAGGAGTAACTCAGAACTGCTAGTTGCTGCTTGTCGTCGTCTTCCTTCTGCGTGAACACGCGACCGAGAAAGGGCATGACGCCAAGCGCAGAAAATACGCCGGGATTCACCTGACAGGCATTCACCTGCACAGGCTCGCCTGCGCCGGAGAGCTCGTACGTGGTTGACGAGTAGCCGCCAAGGCTCTCGAAGCTGTGGGTGTCTCGAATGTATGCGCGGATTTCGGCTGCTGTCACCGCAACGAAACTGCTGCTTCCGGAGTCGCCTCCTTGGAAAATGTCACCCAAAGAAACAAGACGACTTGGACCAGGGAACGGCAAGGGACGAAGCAGGACACCTTCGACGACTGAGAAGATAGCCGTAGTGGCAGCAATGCCGAAAGCCAGCATGAGAACAGCAGCAACGAAGAAGCCTGGGGAATCACGGAATTGACGCAGGGCATGGCGTATTTCTTGAAGAATGGCTTGCATGAGGCACGTTACCTGGAACTTCGATTCGGGTTTCGGCGCCGCCCTAGAGCGTGCCTCAGGGGCGGTTTCGAGTCAATTGTCCCGTTTCCCCTCGAATCGGTAGTTCCTTACCGTCATACTCGCCCGGATTCGATACGAGAATGCAAATATCTAGAGCCTGTGTTGACCCGGCACACTCTTTCGTCAGTCCTCGAAGTCAGGGGAGAGGAGAAAAAAACGTCAAAACGAATAGAGGCATGGAGTACCAGAGCAAATGACTCGCGCACTTGCAGGTTAAACCACCAAAGTCCTGGTAAACGTCAGCGCTAATCGGAACTGATGTTCCCCGCCTTCGATGCGGTCGCTACGCATTCCGAAGGGCCTTATCCGGTCGCGCCCGTCCCCGTACCGCAAGCGCAAATTGATACGGGGCTGGTTCGACCGGCTTGTAGCAAATGATCTCCGCGCTTGGCATCAACTCTGGACGGACTACGGGCAATACCCGACGCACGTCCGTGCGCAGCACCATGTTGATTGCGGAAATGAGACTTGACTTTTCTGGCGGTAAGTAGCATAACCATTCAGTTGTAGAACTGCCAGGTTATGCACAGTTCTCCAAGCCAAATGGACTTTACGTTCGCCGCCCTCGCTGACCCAACCCGGCGGGCGATTCTGGTACGCCTTGCCTCTGGCGAGGCGTCGGTAAAGGAACTTGCCAAGCCGTTCGCTATGAGCCAGCCGGCGGTTTCTAAACATCTCAAAGTCCTGGAGCGCGCTGGGTTGATTACACGCGGGCTGGATGCGCAGCGGCGGCCTCGGAGGATTCAAGGCAAGGGGTTAGGTGCCGCGACCGAGTGGCTTCAACAATTCCGAGAGTTCTGGGACGGCAGTTTCCGAAGGCTCGATGATCTGCTGGAAGAGATGAAAGCAGCCGAAAAAAAGAAAGAACGCCGGAAACGCGTGAGGAAAGAGTCATGAGAAATACGGGAACATTGCAAGTCACGTTGAAAAACGATTGCGAGGTGGCTTTGACACGGGTATTCAAAGCTCCCCGCGCGATGGTATTCGAGGCCATGACCAAGCCCGATTTGCTCAAGCGGTGGATGGGACCGCGAGGATGGTCGCTGATTGTAAGTGAGATTGATCTGCGAGTGGGCGGCAGATGGCGTTCGGTCCTGCGCTCGCCTGAAGGCAAGGAAATGGGGATGAGCGGTGTATATCGAGAGATTGATCCACCAGAACGAATTGTCTCCACAGAAGCCTATGACGATTATGCAGGTGAGACGGTAAACACGCTGTTGCTGCGCGAAGAAAACGGAAAGACGACTTTTACCTGCACGATTCTTTATCCGTCCAAGGACGTTCGTGACGCAGTGATTGCCTCGGGGATGGAACATGGCGCAGCCGAGTGCTATGACAGGCTGGCGGAAGTTTTGGACGCGAGGGCAGGCCTTTCATTGGAGTCAAGAGCATGAACCAGAAGATAGGAGCACGCCGGGCACGCCGAATTCTACAGCGCATAGGAGCGGTGCTCGGCGGTTTCCTGCTGGTGGGCATCGTCGGCATATTGATAGCGATTCATTTTGCGTTCGACACCGAAGGAGTGACAGTGGGCGCGGAACAAAGAAGCCTAAGGTCAAAAGACGGAACTGCCATTGCGTATGAAAAGACAGGGCAAGGACCGGTGGTAATTTTGGTGGCAGCGGCCTTGGCTGATCGAGGTGGCACCAAACGTTTCGCCAAACTGCTCTCGGAGCACTACACCGTCATCAACTACGACCGCCGTGGTCGAGGAGAGAGCGGGGATACGCATCCATACGCCGTGGAGCGCGAAATCGAAGATATAGAGGCTTTGATTGAAGAATCAGGCGGGCCGGTTTTTCTGTTTGGGAGTTCTTCCGGATCGGTTCTGGCACTCGAAGCGGCGACCCGCCTTGGAACGAAAGTGAAAGGGCTCTTCATGTACGAACCGCCATTTATCGTGGACGAGAGCCACCCGCCCATGCCAGACGACCTTAGCAATGAGATTACAGAACTTGTCGCAGCGGGCCGCCGCAACGATGCGGTGAAGCTATTTTTCACAAAGGGGATGGGAATTCCCCCCTTTGGGGTAACGCTGATGCGATTCTTGATGCCGGGATGGTCAAAGATGGTGGAAATGGCACACACGTTGCCGTATGACCTCGCGATCCTTGAAGAAACTCAAACCGGGAAGCCTCTGCCAAGGGAACGCTGGGTGTCAAATACAACGCCGACGCTGATAACGGTTGGGAGCAGAAGTGAAGTGTTCTTTCACAGCGGGGCGAAAGCGTTGGCGGGAATACTTCCGCATGCGGATTACCGTTCCCTGGAAGGCGGGAACCACGGATCGCTACTTTTGAGTCCCAAGGCAATTGCTGGTGCGGTTGAGCAGTTTTTCGGGACACGTAGAAGTGGTTGAGAGTGACACACTTCGGGTAACTAAGCTTTTATGCACGAGTCCATAGAGACTTCGCGCTCCACGGTCGGACTTCCGGTCTGTCGGCAAACAGAAAGTGCGCGCTGAGCAGCGCGCTGTTCAGGAGGGTTGAAGTCCCTCTGGCGCTCAAATGGGGGCGCCATATCCAAGAAGTGGGGTTCACAGCCTCGCTGGCCGGAGAAAGCGGAAGGTATGGAGATGTCTAAACGGACACGGATACTGTCGATAGACCGCCGAAGCTTGCCCATCCGCATACGTTTTGTTGTCGTAGGAGCCCAGCACCTGCTGACACTTTTCTTTTGTTCAAAAACCCAAAAACCCGCGCTGCTCGTTACTTGTCACCTGCCTGCTGCCGCATAACGAGAGAGCCGATCCGCGCAATCAGCTTGAACGCGGAGGCAAGAGGCCGCCTGGACTTAGCTCGACTGCCGGCGGCCTCCTGCTCGCTTTTGACCGGGGTGTTGGGCATGGGTCGCAAAACCTTTGAATCGTTCTGTTTGTGCTGCGCGACTCAAAGAAGCTAAAAGTTCAAAACTCCACCGACCCTCCTGCGTTTCAGCTCGGACGCTAGTGCGCTGCCTGAGGGAGAGCGGGCGTACCATCCGACCAGCTGCGTACTGGAATCAGAAACACGGTAAGGCGCTCCTCCGGATTCTGAAACGTGATAATCGGCGATCCGGGAAGATCCGCGCCCCACGCCTTGGAATCGGTTTCGGGAGTGAAAAACATTAGATGCGGAAGCCAGGGTCCGGCAGCCTGGTCGCCCAAATAGCCTTGCTTCGACAGCATGTAGGACATCGCGCCAGGCTCCGGCGCCGGCAGTTCCCTCTTATCGATGGCCGCGGCGATAGCATCGAAGATCTGCGCTTTCGTCCGCTCGGCTATGACCAGTTGGGTCTTTTTGATCGTGCGCGGAAGATAGGACCGTACCGCCGGAGCATTGAGGCAGAGAGGACCGCGCAGTTTAGGATTCCAAAAGTTCGGATCGTTGATTCCGGCAGTCCACGACCGTTCTACCAGGCATACGAAACCGTTCTTCCCCTGAACAGCAGTTTCATAGCCAGCTTTGCCGAGAACCAGAACTTCGGCGTCGCCGGAGATGGAATCCGGCGCAGCACTCCGCGCCAGTTTGATCTCTTCGTTGCGATCCGGCATCAGGTATTGTTCGAGCGGAGCCATGGCCGGATAGGGCGTCTTGGCGTTTTGAGCTTGCGCGGGCCACGCCGCAGCGAACATGGCCACCAGTGCGATGCTGCGCATTGCGCTTGTCCCGAATCTAATTTGCGGCATAGTCGCTCCCGATTCGCAAGAGATGGATACCGTTCCGGGGTACAGTGATATAAGATTGATATCAACGTATCACGCGTTATGGCCGCTTGGCAAGATACGTTGATATCCATATGATTCATTTGTGGGCGCCTCCCTGAACCCATCCTTGGAAACAACGCACCTGGTCCGCGATTCCTGTCTCTGTCTGCACGTACAGCGAGCGGCACGAGCATTGGCGCGGCGCTTCGACGATGCCCTGCGACCCATCGGCCTAACCAACGGGCAATTCTCGTTGATGATGTCTCTGAACCGTCCGAAACCGGCGGGCATGGCGGCCGTGGCATCGCTCCTAGCCATAGATCGCACCACGTTGACGGCCGCGCTCAAGCCTTTGCGGCGACGCGGCCTGGTCAAGGTCGCGCCGGATTCAGCCGACCGTCGCAGCCGTCTGATGACGCTCACGGCAAAAGGACGAACGTTGCTGATCCGTGCGGTTCCCGTCTGGCGCAAGACTCACGCCAAAGTCGAGGCGCTTCTGCGCGATGGCGAGTCCGACCGTCTGCGTAACAATCTGCGTGTCCTCTCCTGATCGTCACCTGGAGCGAATTTGGTCGCACGGCGCGGGAAGACAGGAACCGCGGCACCGACCACGGCCCGCGACGGCGGTCCTATCGAGGTTATTCCTTCATCCTCGAGCGCCAAGAATCCGCACGGTATATCAGTGTATATATAAGGATGCAGGAGGCGATTTGCTTACGTCCTACATGACAGGCATCGGCATGAACTTCGCGGCGTTTTCTTTCCCAGAGCCGAATATTGAGGACACGTTGCTGTTCGCCAGTATCGAGAGCATGGAGAAAAACGACTTGCGAGTGTTGGCGTTGCTCGTTACGTGGTTTGACGTTCATGCGCCCTGGGTGAATGCTGACCGGCTCACGAAACTCATTGTCGCTCAAAAATCTCCTCGCATTCGCGCACTTTGGGCGGCGCTCGCGCGAGGGCAAAGCAAGGACCGGCGGTTCGCCCGTCTTGGCGCGTTGTATGTTGGACCTCGTCAGGATTGGATCGCAGCCAGCACAGAATTTCAGGTCGCGCGCCATGGCGAGGACCCTCGCTTTGAAGGCAGTCCCGTCCGTGTAGCTGCAAGTATTCTTCGCGACCGAGCGAGTGATGTCCTACGGCCGACAGAGCTGGCCACGCGTCATCATGCGTATCGATGCCGGGTAATGATGGGACCAAGCTATCGGGCAGACATGTGGGCCACCCTTGAAGAGGATCCAACACTGTCAGTGGCAGCGCTGGCCCGAAGGACCTACGGTTCCTTTGCCACGGCTTGGCACGTTCGGCGTGATTTCGGACACCTGCGTCAGGTTCATCGGCGGCCGCCGCTCGCCGGGTAAGTGCCATGAAGTCTAGGGAAGCCTTACAAAGCCCAAAAAGCGGCGAAAAGCAGTAGCCTGCAGTAGCCCGGAACCAAAAACCTTATACCACTTCATCTGTGGACTTGTTTGAATTCGAAATAAGCCAGATTCATGTTGCCGTTCGTCAATATGTGTACGGTGAGAACATTCTTCCCTTTACTGAGCTGAACTTTGAAAAGTTGCGACGCCAGATTCCAGTGGTGCCATTGACGCCACGCCAACGGGTCTGCGGGATCATATGTCGATGTGATCTGCAGAGGTCCTGTTGTGTCTTTTCCATTCACATCCACTGATATTGTTCCGCCGCGATTCGATGTGTAAAGGAAATCCGCTGCGTATGTTCCTGCGTGTGTCACATCTACAGTGACGTTGAACCACTCTTCGGGCTCGGTCCAGCCCACATAGAGCAGGTCTGCGGGAGGAACAATCTTATTGAAGGGGTTGTCGTCGATCGGATCTGGCTTTCTCTGAAACTTCGTGTAGGAAGTATCGACTCCCTCATGGATACGAAATTCATTCAAGTAGGACCCGTCGGCAGGGTTCAACTCTCCACTGCCGTGGTTCTGTGGATCGGTGTCGTGATACGCGACTCCTTCGCCGCCCAGGTCGTAGTAAGCGCACAATACCCGTCCGGGTATTTTCTGCGCACCGCCCTGATAGCGGCTGTCGTGATAAGGCAAGCCTTTATATTGGCCCAAGATTGATTGGGAAAAGGCATTTGCCGCGAATATCGATACGGCAAGGAAGCATAGGGACGACACTCTCTGGCTCATTCTCCAACTCCCTCAACAGCGATCCTGCTATGAATTAAGAATCCAATGCTGCATAGACTTCTGGGGGTTCGCAGCAGAGCGAGGAATGCGGCCGCGCGGTGACTTAGTAGACGACCTCGAGTTGCGCAACGCCTCCACTCAGCGGCAGCTCAAGTGTGTCCTATACTTCAGCTAACGTGGAAAAGTTCGATCCCGTGCGCTTTTCCGAGGTTGCGCGAGTACTTCTTATCTGTCCCATTGCTCCAATGTTCATGCACGCCCAGACTGCGGCATCGGATGCCGTCGCGTTCAGGATCATAGAAAGTCTTCGAAGGCGGGTCATTCGCCAGGGCAGATTCGCGCAGGTAGTTATCGGCATTCGCAATATCCGGAAGATCGGGCCATTCCGAAGTGAGAAAATCGAAGCCGACGGAATCGATCGCTACGCCGTCAAACGACATAAAAATGCTATTCGGCCAAGCATTGTTGAAGGGCGCCATCTTCCACTTGCGATGAGGCGGACCATCCACGTTGTCGTTTCCATAGAGCCCATCAATAATAAAAAGGATGGTTTTCTCGCCGAGGTCTTTATGACCCAAATAATCTGTGAACGCGGAGTAACTTGCCGAACCATCGCTGTTGTGATGGAAACCGTCGTGCGCGTTCTTGCGCCAGTCGGTGTTGATACTCGTAGCGCCGAAGAGATTCTTCGCGCAAAGTGTCACCCCTGAACTCACATGCGCTCTCAACACGGCCGCATCAATTAAGTAAGCGGCCTCAACCACCGTGGTATCGAGTCCCGTGGCGTTGTGGCTTTCAACTGAGAAAGGAATCGCGTTGGCTTTGAACCCGGCCTTTACCCGTCCATCCCCTCCAATATGGTCCACAAACGTGACGCCGGGAAATTCATGGTGAATCTTGTCGTAGAGATTGCCCGGGATGAACCGGCTGGAATCGAAGACGGTGATCGACGATTCCGGCACTCGTCCCGGGCCGGTCAAATGTCGGACGAGCGAAAGGATCAAATGGGGCGAGGAGTTCAGGCGGTCAATCGTGCCATGGTCCGTTGTGTTATTCAGGTTCGCCTTGATCGCAATCTTCTCCCCAGCACTGTATCCGGCTTGGCCGCGACCATGAGTGCGATTGAAGTATTGAAAGATGGAGTTCCATGCCTGGGCGTCGCTTTTTTGATTTGTGAGACAACAAATGGAGCCGGAAACCATGCGGTCAATCACAGACTGGTGGTTATTGGCATCGGTCCACCACGAACCTGTGCCATCCCAGGTCACAGCCGCCGGGTCGTGCGCCCAAGTGACTCGGCCGGGAACGACGCCGCGGGGAACTCCTAATGGAGAAAGCGGCTCGAACAAGGAGGGCCGCAGGTAGGTGGCTGCTGCAAGAGTCAGGGCGAATTGTCGGCGCGTCATGTCCATTTTAACGTGCTCCTCTCGCGCAAGACCTTACGGTTCCGTGGATCAATTTGTTTGAAAGCGCAGAAACTGCTGCAGCCTCTTCACAGACAGCACGGCTCAAAGCTTAGTGAGAGCACATAGCATGGCCAAGAGTGTCTTGCCTCCAGGATTGACGGGGGACACCGTCGCCACCTCGCTCGCCGTCTCGCTCTTGCCGTTCGCGAAGAGCCAACTCAGGATCGTGTAGGCCACGATGGCGCGCGGAGGAGTGTGTTCGTATGTTGAGAAGATTCACAATATCTCGCGCCAGAGGCCTACTGATTTCATATCCTAATGCTGCTCGATTTCCTAGAATTGGTCTGCATATGGTAGAGGCTACGGATTTCTTATCCTCACGCCAGCGTCTCGCAGCGACTGCTAGAAAATCAGCGGGTTGCGTGAACACCGAAGAGTCTTTTTGGATAAACTCTATGCCGGAGAAATAGGGTTTAGCAGGATCCGCCATCCCCTTGGTGACGACCCTGAACATGCGGGCCGCTTCGGTCTCGTGGTCCCTCTGGGTTTCGCATACTACTTTAATGCTCTCGTGCCCCGGAACAGCGTGGTTCAAAGCAATTAAAATGGTGCTCAAGCACGCTAAATAACCAGCGAGCGCCGTCGTCGCTTGAGTTCCGTCCTTAATCAAATCCTTGTAATCGGCGACCCGTACTAGTGAACAAAGCGGCTTCAATCCATGTCTTTCAGGGATCGGCGCAAGGGCGTCTAGTAAGCATTTGGCTCTTTGTGGCTTGCTATCGATTCGCAGGGTTTTCATGCGCAGAGACTTTCTGCGACCTAGCGCCTGCTTCCAGGCAAGGGAGAGAGCATTCCACTGGTCATCATGACCATAGAAGCCGGCCACGACAACATACTCGCTTAAAGTTGATGGGTCACTCTTGCTGAGGTAGGCGGTGAGCATCAGGCAGTTACCATGATCGTAGTCGTGCCGAGATTGCCCGTGAATTCGCTCGCAGCCGGAAAGGTGTCGGGCAGGGCACCCTGCCTCTGGCTGCGCCATTCCATGTTGTAGAAGAAAAAAGCCTTGTTCCTATTGAGGTTGTAAAGATTCCCGAGAGTTACGGGCTCAACCAACGTTGAATCAGAATGCATTGCTACCTCCACGGTGATTGGCTTCACCGTTAACGTACACGGAGGGGGCTTCCGTTTTGAAGACCTTCTCAGCACCCGGAGTGAGGCCATTTAGCGGCAAGAAACCTGCCTTGTCAAGCTAAAATACCGGTATTCTAAGAGATATTCACATAAAAAACCGGTATTCTAGTTTTTTTCCTGTATCGCTAGACCTGCCGCTGTACCCAAGGCTTCAACGAGGTAGAATGCTGCAATTAGCCGTGGCGGCGAGCGCCATTCTAGGTGCTATCTTTGTCGAATGTTAGGAGCGATGCGGGATGACAGCTCGGAAGAAGAAGGGGGGTGGCAGGAAAACCCGTGACGTTACGTTGAAAATGGTGGCCGAGCACGTGGGGCTCACCAAAGGGACCTGTTCCGCGGTGCTGAACAAAACGGCTGCATCCCGATCTATTCCATTGCACACCCAGGAACGAATCCTCGCCGCGGCTCGGGAGTTGAAGTACCGCCCCAGCTTCTATGCCCGGAATTTGGGCGTAAAGCGCACCTACATGATCGGCGTGGCGACCCAGGAGATCGGTGACTTTTACAGCTCGCCGATCATCACTGGCATTGAACGATACCTTCGGCAGAAGAATTTCTTCTTCCTAACCGTCCCTCACCGCCACGACCCCAAGCTCCTTGAAACCTATTCGCACATTCTTCTGGACCGCGGCGTCGAGGGTTTCATTGCAGTTGACATCTCGATTGATCGTCCGCTGCCGCTGCCGACGGTTGCTATCCCCGGGCACCGCCGCGTGAAAGGTGTCACGAACATCGTTTTGGATCACCGGAGAGCCGCCTGGTTGGCGCTGAACCATCTGACCGAGCTGGGTCATAGCGAAATTGCGTTCATGAAGGGATCCGAGGTCAGTCCAGATTCCGAGGACCGCTGGAAGGCCATCCGTGAAGTTGCCGGAGAACTTGGCATCCGCATGCGATCGGAACTTATCGTCGAGCTGGAAGGCGATGACGCCACGCCTCAACTGGGTTATCCCTTCGCGAAACAGCTGCTTTCACGCAAACGGCCATTCACGGCGCTGTTTGCTTACAACGATATCTCCGCGATCGGTTCCATCCGCGCCTTCCAGGAGGCCGGTTTGCGAGTTCCCCAAGATATTTCTGTAGTGGGATTCGACGATATTAGAATTGCCGTTCATAACAACCCGAGTCTCACTACTGTGCGCCAACCGCTGCAAAAGATGGGAGAAATAGCAGCGCGCGCGCTGTTGGATCGGATCGAAGGTCACCACGACGGGGTACCGGAAATAGCGATTGAGCCCGAGTTTGTCGTGCGGAATTCGACCGACAGGGTAACCGCTCAACCTTCCGCTGCGCGCAACCACCAATACGTTCCGGCGCGAGCGCGAGGTTAATGAAGGGACAATCCGCAAGGGCTGTTGTTCCCCAAGCGACCTTAGTCTGCGCTTTCCCTGATCTGACCGAGGCACAGCGTTGGGCTCATACCGTTCCGGTGTTTAAGCTGAACTGGCGTAGGCAGCCACCAGTCCTCCCTTCATTGTGGCCGCACTTCCACGAGCAGATTTCCGTCGAACTCAACCGGCAGATGTGCACTGTGTCCTGCCACCGTCCCCAGACTTTTTCCTGTGACGTAGTCCACGACACTGTAGTTGTGGTCTTCGAGGCCGCGCAGTTCGACTGGCCCCTTCCACCGTTTTGCAAAAAAGGCGTAGTACATAGTCTGGTCCTTGCGGATTGCATGAGTCTCCGGCACATCGAAGCCGATGTCATAGAGCTGCCCGAGATATTGTCCTTTTGATAGCATCTTGTCGCGGTAGATGCGAAGCCACTTTTCGAATGCCTCTTCCCGCGCCGGCGTCAGATCGGATCTACTCCTCTTCGCGACCAGGGACGGAATGACAAACTGCGTTCCCACCACGCCCCCCACACCCACCGTGGACGCAAAGTCGTTGCCCCCGTCGCTCAGTTCGACGTGATCGCCGAAGAAGGGAATGGTGTCCCCCATCAGAGCTTTTAGTGTCTTCGCCTTGGAACGAACTTGAAAGGAACTCGTCGGATCGGAAGCCACCGACATATTGAAGTGCGGCATGGTGAAAAAAGAGAACGCCGTGCCGCAAGGGCAGAACTCCACCAGTGTCCCGGGCTTTACGGACTGTGCGGTTTCGTAAATCGCGCGGAAGAAATCCGGCAGACCTTCGACCGAGTCCTCCGGCTGTGCGTGATGGTGAGCAGGGTTGTAGCAGGCTGGAACTCCGTTCATGTGTTGGCCATCGAGCTTCAGCCCGTCAAATCCCCAATCCACCAAAATCTTTCGCACCAACGCCTTGTGGTACTCCACGACGCGGCGGTCCGCCGGGCACAAGTAGTGGGAGTTCCACCAGGAAACTTTTCTGTCCGAGCCGTCACGGTTTAGCAGCGCGTAGTCGGGATGATCCCGGAGAAGTTCCGAGTCGGGCGCAGCGCTGAGCGGTGACCACCAGAGCTGGGCCCTGAACCCTTCCTGGTGAATGCGGTCAACCAGGGCCTTAATGTCGGCGTCTCCGCGGGGAAATTTCTTGAGGTCAAGCGCCCAATCGCCCACATTGTTCTGCCAACCGTCGTCGAGCGTGACCCAGGCAAATCCCAGGCGTTTCACCGTCGGAAGTGTGTCGTAGACCTGCTGAGGCTGAACCGATCGACCATATCCCCACGCACACCAGATTGTCCCGAAAGCGTCGTCGGGAGCGGTGGCCGTTTGAAACCCTTGTTTCATCATGAAGCGTCGGTAGTCGGCGAGCGTGCTGAAGTAGTCTCCCCGGTGTACAGCGACGAAGGTGCGAAACGTATGAACACCTTCGCCGGGTCTTAGCGAAATATCTTTGGCGAAGCTTACAGCCATCGTGACATGCGCGGGATCAGGCATGGATACGGGGAGAGAAACCAACTTCGGCCGCGGTTCGACGTGTCCCACAGCCATTCCAACGTCACTCCGCCAGACGTCGATAATCGGTGTACCGCCACCGTAGTCGCTGGCATTCATGCCTTGATAATTCTCCTGCCGAAAATTGGTGTAGAGCGGTACGACCCAGTTGGGGCGTTTCTCGTAGGAGCCACTCTGGTAAGACCAGAAAGCTGGCGAGCCCACACTGCGTTGCGCGTTCATCTCGTACGCGTTGTTCGTCCAACTCTTGAGCGCTAGTTCGGTTGTTCCGGTATTGGTGTACTGGGCCTCGAAAAACGCCATCGCGGGGAATTCATCGTATATGGTGACGGAAACCTTCTTTGTGAGCGTTCCCGCCTTTCCTTCTACGGTGAGCCGCTCACCCTCCCCGAAAGCATCTTTCGTACGCCCATGTTTTTCCGAGGTCAGAAGAAATCCGGTCAAGAGTTTGTCAGCCGTCGTCACAGTCTCAGAGGCAGTGAATGGTCCCATCACCGTCTCCGTCTTGTCGAAACGGGCGACCACTCGACTCCGCAGGTGGTTATCAAATTCAATGCGCAGGTTGCCGCCCTGAATCTGAGGCTTGCCTGCACGGATGTTCGCAGTTGCTGTGAGGGAACAAGATGCGAACGCGATGGTGAAAACAGCCCAAGACCTGATCGCAATCATGGCTCGCAGCTTTCGAAGGAGGTTGCTGTCGAATCGCGAAACGTTTTTGGGTTGAGAAGATAGAGCATCGTCTTCTTAATTGGTGCCAACACATGAAGAAGGTGTGAGCGAAATAGAACGCAAGGAGTCGTAATACAGGTAAAGGATCGCAAAGTCAACTGTTGGTGGCCTCAAGAGGAAAAAGTCTGCAGAAGTCCTCATAGGAGCCCTCGCATTCCTCCCGATTTGCCCGAATCCCTTGCTGGGCGGGTTAGCCGCTCGGAAGTTGGTATTCTTCAAAAACGACGGAAATATGCTTTGTCTTGCGCTGGACAAACGAAATCGAACGATATAAATAGTAACGGTCTTTCAATCATCGTTCAGCGGTTATCCCACGACTGGACGTCCCGTCGATTTTCGAGCAGATCCGTTGCTTAGTGAGGATGGATGCCGCCGGTGTGATCACTTCGACCGTGATACCGCAGCATCGGATTCAAAGCCCTGAAGTTGGAGATTCAGCCAACTCGGCCGGGGTCGAATCGAACGATAAGGAGGAGACAATTCCATGCAGCGTAGGGATTTCATAAAAAGTGCCGCTACCGTTGCCGTGGCTGCAGAACTTGGAATTGGTAAAGCGCAGGCGGCACAGGTTCCGGCCCACAACTGGGGAAACTACGATTTCGGCTCCGGTCCCCACGTTGCCGATCGCCTCAATCAAGGCCCGTTCCCTCAATACCCACCGGATGCCGTCATTCCCACGGACGATGTGGTGATGACCACGACTTCTTCGGAAGACGTCGTGCCGAACTACGGCATGGGACTGGTCACCTATATCACGGCAGACAGTGGCACCGAGGAAATCAAGTCCGACAATATTCCTCAGGCGATCGAAGACCTGGTTCGATTTCCCCTGGGCCAGCAGCTTTATGTCCGTCCGACATGGAGAGAAATACAGCCGCGGCCTGGGCGCCTGGGGATGCCCGACTATCTGAAGCTCGTCTTCGAATTGGCGAAGAAGAACAACAAGCGCGTCGGATTACGGGTTCAAATGTGCGCTCCAGACTACACGCACGAAGCGGCCCTTCCGGACTTTGTCCTCGAAAAAGTGCCGAAAGTGGATCTGGTGCTTAGCGATCAGCAGAACAGGACTGCGGCGCAAAGATACCTGCAGAACCCGCATTCGCGATATCAGCCACGGTATGACCATTCTCTTTTTCAGCAGGCGTTCAAGGAACTGGTTGGCCTGTTGGCCGCGGAATTCGACGGCAGTCCGCTCATCGAATATATCGATACCTTTATGTACGGCTTTTGGGGTGAAGGGCACACCTGGCCCTTTGGCAACAATCCTTTCCCGGATTACCAGACAGCGGAGCGCACCTGGTCCAGCATGCTCGACGTCCAGCTCGAACACTTTTCGAAGACTCCTCTACTGACCAATACGCAACCGGACTTCAGTCGCGTCGGCAATTCAGAACTGCTGGACCGCACGGTCCGCAGCAACAATTGGATTCGGAGCGACACCATCTTTATTGAGAACGAGCAGATTGAAGCGCTGAGCAATCGCCCACCATGGATCGCGGCATTGCTCGAGCAGGGGCTTCCAGCTCAGCCTCCCGATCCACGCGCCGCGCAGGAAGGGATATCCCCGGCAGAGAACATGATCGCTCATGTGCTCGATGTCGGGGCGAATTACTGGTCGCTCTGGAATTTTCACCAGATCAGCGCAAAGAATCTCATGAGCTACTACCAGGCGTATCCGGCAGCGTTCGACAAAATCAGTCGCCGAATTGGCTATCGGGTGAGGCCGTCTTTTATCTGGAGTTATAAGGACGCGAGTTACGTCGGGCTGATTGTCGGTTTCGCAAATGACGGCATCGCGGGTGTGCCGGGCGTATTGAGGGTGACTGTGGAGAGCCAGGACGGCAAGGTGCTCCAGAGCGGTTGTCTGGACGCCGGTTACCCGTTACCAGGCAAGATTCGGCAAGCACAGTTCGTGCTTCCCAACGTCACGGATTGGAAGGGATTGAAGCTTAGAGCTGAGATTGATGTAAAGGGAATGCGCTATCCCGTGCGCTGGGCTTGTCACCAGAAGCTGAACGAGGACGGCTCGCTCACGCTGCGTCCCAACCTCCGTCAGTAGGTCTAGGCTGTGGTTGTTCTGATCCAGACGCGCGAATTCCATATATGGAAGGAACATCGGCGTGGACACGAACCAACGAGCTGTCGGATCGGAACGGAAGGGTGGTCGCTGCGGAGCAGAATCAAGGTGGCGTCGGCGGTTTTGCTACTACGGAATCTTTGCTAACTCTAGGTGTTTCGTCATTTCAAAATCGCGACGGAATTCCCGAGCGGGCGTTACGACGGCGTGTGGCTGATGAACTTATCGACCCACTCGATGAACCACTTCATATTGGGTGCGTCCGTATGACCGCCATCATGTTGACGCCAGGCGAGCTGCCCGTCCAGCAGTCCCCGATTTACAGGCGGCATTTTCGCGGTGCGATAGTCTCCGTCCGCTCCGATTCCTTTTGCGCCTAGCAGCGCGAACACGCGGCTGGCGTCCACGGTCGCCATGAAGCTGCCTTGATGGTCGAGCCATCGTGCATCGCCCTTTTCAGGGATCCCGTAGCTGATAAATGTAAGTCTCGGCGCACACAAGGCGATCAGCTCATTGGAATCCACGGGAATGTCGCCTGGGTTCATGCTGCCGAACGTCCCTTCGGACGCGCCATATTTCATAAAATTGCCGGCCATCCAGTAGTATTCGCCGCCTGTAAGGTTCTCCACTCCTTCGCCCCAGTTACGCCGCAACAGGGTTGCCCCTCCTTTTCCTGATGATCCCACCAGCGCCATTGCGAATCGCTGATCGAAAGCCATGGTGACCAGCGTGGCTTTGCCATAGCGCGACACGCCGTCGATTCCGACGTGCTTGGCGTCAACCGCCTGGTCCGTCTCCAGATAATCGAGCGCGCGACCTGCTCCCCAGGCCCACGCACGAAGTGCACCCCAGTCTTCGGGTTTGCGCGGCTGTCCTTTATTCACCAACCCGATGATTCCTCGCGTGATTCCCGCACCGTCGTCCGCTTGTATGCTTGCCGGGTCGAGCAGCAAGAAGCCCCAGCCGGCGGCAACTAATTGCCACGTGTTTGGGAGATCGCCGTCTTCGTTCAATTGTGGAAACTGGAACGGCGTTTCCCTCGCCGGGTCCCAGGCCGGGTGCTTCGCGAACACCTCCTTGAGGGAGGGATCCTGTTGAATCATCAGCGCCTTCCACGCCATATTGATGCGTTCCATCTCCTCGCCGCGAGGCTCGTTTGGATTCGGGAAACCTGCGCGCCCAAACATCATGAGCACTGGCACCGGCCCCTTGGCATTCGCCGGGGTCACGAGAGTCATATGAATCTTCATGCTGATGGCCGGATACTCTGAGTTGTCAACCTCTCCGATCAGATCCTTGGCGATTACCGGCGTGAAGCCAAGTGTCTCGTGGTCCACGGTTTTCACCGTCCATGATACCTTCGGCACATTTTGGGGGACTCGGCCATAGACATATTTTGAAAACATCTCGAGCAATTCTGGACGCCTCAGCTTCCACCACATCTCGGCCGTAGTCACCTTCTGGCCGTTGTTCAGCACGAGTGGATCGGGAATAGTGGGAAATGGATCTGCCTTGGACTCATCGTAGTTTGCGTGATTAGGCGCCTTCTCGTTTCCGCTGTAGCCTGGTCGAAAAGCCTTGATCCCAAGCTGGTCCATCATGTTCTGTCGATCCTGGTCGGTAGAGAACGTAACCGTTGGCGGCGTCGTGGGCGTTTGCGCGATTGTGGGTAACGAAGTACCCAAAATTACGATCAGCCAGGTGTACACCAGTGAAGACTTGGACGAGAGGGGCACGCGAAAACTCCAGAGTGGTATGCTTTTGCGGCGTTTTCGAAAAACTGTCCACTTCGAGCATCCATGCTAGACCTTTCGTTATGAAGCGTGCACGCGGATTCTTTGCCGCAATTGGATTCTTGCTTGATTTGGGCTGCATGTCGCCCCAGCCGTTGTTGGCAGCTTCTTCCGCACCGCAGACCTGGGTGGCGACCTGGGGCTCTTCCCAGCAAATCCCCGAGCCTCAGAATGAATTGCAAATCGATGACTTGCGTGATGCAACCGTGCGTCAGATCTTTCACCTGTCGGTCGGTGGCTCCGGATTGCGTGTACATATGTCGAACGCGTTCGGAACAGAGGCGCTGCACTTTACGTCGGTCCACATCGCACGCCCACTCTCGCCATCCTCGCCAGAGATCGACCCCTCGAGTGATCGGCAGCTGACCTTCGCGGGCAAACCTGACGTATTTGTTCCTCCAGGCGCGGAATTCGTCTCCGATCCTGTGAATTTAAAAATCGCACCGCTGTCCGACCTTGCTGTGACGTTTCATCTCGACGTTCCGCCGGTGCGTGAGACCGGTCATCCGGGATCGCGGGCGACCAGTTACTATCTGCACGGCGACGCGGTCGACGCACCTGCTTTGATCGACCCGAAACGCGTCGATCACTGGTTCCAGATCTCGGAGATCGATGTGCAGGCGGCACCGGAAGCAGCCGCCGTGGTCGTGCTCGGTGATTCCATTACCGATGGACACGGAGCCACAACCAACGGCAATGACCGTTGGACGGATGTGCTCGCGGCGAGACTGCAAGGCTCGCCCCAGACACGAAATGTCGGCGTTTCCAATCAGGGCATCGGCGGAAACCACTTGTTGACCGACGGGCTCGGTCCCAACGCGTTGTCACGTTTCGATCGCGACGTGCTCGGGCCGGCTGGCGCTCGATGGCTCATTGTTTTTGAAGGTGTGAACGATCTCGGCGGGCTGGCGAAAACTGCCGAGGCGCCACTAGCCGATCATGCGGCGCTTGTCGAACGCATTCTCTCAGCGTACCGACAACTGGTTGAACGCGCGCACGCGCATGGTCTCCTCGTCTTCGGCGCTACGATAACACCATACGTAGGTTCGAATTATTACCGTCCAGGTCCGTTGAGCGAAGCCGATCGCCAAGCCGTGAATCAATGGATTCGCATCGCCGGCCATTTCGATGGTGTTATCGATTTCGATGCAGTGGTTCGCGATCCCAATGATCCCGACCGCCTGCTGCCCGCCTTCGATTGCGGCGATCACCTGCACCCTTCGCCCGCCGGATACAAAGCCATGGGTCAATCCATCTCCCTAGCCGCCTTCTCACGCTAGCTGGTCAGGTACTTGCCGGTCGCACAGCCATCTACCCGGACTTCGCCCTCCTCGGCTACCGTTCAGAGCAAGCCCGGCTTGCGTCGGAAAGCCAAAAGCGCCGGACGTTCGAACCCTGTGGTCCGTAGCGAGGTAGTTTCATTCTCCTTTTCTTCTTTTCAGTATGTTGCTCGTCCACCGCTGAGATCGAAAACAGCACCGGTCGTGAATGAATTTTCTTCAGATACAAGCCATGCGACCATGGCGCTCACTTCATCAACTTCCAGAAAGCGTCCGCGCGGAATGCGGGACAACATGAAGTCAATGTGTTCCTGACTCATTTGCTCGAATATGCGAGTACGCGCCGCCGCGGGAGTAATGCAGTTGACCGCGATGTTCTTGTTCGCAGTTTCTTTTCCCAATGATTTCGTGAACGCGATCACTCCGGCCTTCGAGGCGCTGTAGGCCGACGCGTTCGCATTCCCCTCTTTGCCTGCAATGGAAGCCACATTCACGATGCGGCCGTAGCCCTGCTCCAAAAAATGAGGAATGATGGCGCTGCAACACAGAAAAACACCCGTCAAATTGATGTCGATGACCTGTTTCCATGCTTCCAACGGATACTCCCAAGACTTGAGATTTGGGCCTGCGATACCCGCGTTTGCGACAAGGATGTCGATTCGGCCGTGTTTTCTCAACGCGGACGTCGTAGCCTTTCCCACACCTTCAGCCGAGGTAACGTCCACAACCTCGACAGACACTTCCCCTGCGCTGCTGAGCTCCGATTGAGCTTTGTGCAACAGAACCTCGTCACGATCCCAGAGTGACGCGGTCGCGCCCGAAGCGAGCAAACGAGATGCGATGGAGAAACCAATGCCCCGCGCTCCTCCAGTAATGACTGCGGTACGGCCCTTCAGATCGATTTGATTCATAATTCCTCGCTAGTCCTGTCGATTTGGCGTACGAACATTCGAGCAGTATTGAACTAGTCCGCGCACTTTGTTCCTTATGCGAAACAGAGCTCCGGCCAGTAGGGTTCTCTCAAGTCCCGCGACAAATCACAACACTTATCGGATAGGGCTACGAACATACCCCACCGAAAATATTAGCCCGGGCATTGGCCCGCTTGTTTCGGATGACGCATCTATATAAGGATATGGGGGATAAATGAGCGTTCGGATCTTCCCTATATAAAACCTTCCGAAGACATGGTTTACACCACCGGGTTGGATTTATCCGAAGGACTCTCTCCGAATGCTTTGTGGTGAACCAACTACAAGGGTGAGTTCATGTTCGGGGACAAAAGATATTGCTACCCCCTAACCGTCTCGGACTACGCCGCGCGCAGTCCTGTTGGAAGCGGTTCCAGGTCGGGTGATGCCTTAGCGTTTGCCAAACCAGCCGCCTGTCAGTCGCAATGCCAGCAGTATCGCACAAACAGATGTCCAGCACTTCTTCAGGGCGCTTTCAAAGCGGAAACATCACGCCGGGGCGGCGCTGCGTACATTCGAGAATACTCGCGGGTGAACTGTGGCGGGCTTTCGTAGACCTGCCGGTATTGGTAGAAACCTAGTTACATTTCTATATTCCGCATGTACCCAATATGGGTACACGTACCAGAGCGCTCTCGAATATCCTCTTTAGCGGAAGCCGGAGGTCGATCCTCGCCCTCCTCTACGGCCATGCCGACGAGCAGTTCTATCTACGCGAAATCACACGCCGCGCCGGAACAGGAATAGGGGCAACCCAGCGCGAACTGCGACAATTGAGCGAGGCCGGACTCATCCAAGATGTCCGTCGTGGTCGTCAAGTCTATTACCAGGCGAATCGTAAGAATCCCATTTTCGTCGAGCTCAAAAGCATCCTCGCTAAGACGTCTGGAATACGAGACATTCTTCACGAAGCGCTCACTTCGCTTAAGGATCGGATTAAGCTTGCGTTCGTGTACGGCTCGATTGCACGAGGCGAGGAACGGGCGTCGAGCGACGTGGATCTGATGGTCGTGGGCGAGATAAGTTTCTCGGATATGGTTTCTACATTGGCTAAGATTGAGACGAAGCTGGGTCGGGAGGTCAACCCGACGGTGTACGGTCCGCGAGAGTTTAGGGAGAAGCTCGCCGCCAAGAATCACTTTTTGTCGGCGGTCGCCAGAGAAAAGAAGCTGTTCGTGATTGGAGACGAGCGTGAGTTTCGCCGATTGGGTCAAGAACGGCTGGCTCGTCGCGCATAAGAGCAGCAAGCAGGAGATCGCTAATCTCCTTGGAATTGTGGCGCGCGACCTGAAAGACAGCCAGGCGAAAGACGTGTCGGACGACTGGCGGTTTGCGATCGCCTACAACGCGGCTTTGCAGGCTGCAACGGCGGCCCTTGCGGCCTCAGGATACCGCGCCGGCCGTGACAGTCATCACTACCGAGTCATTCAGTCGCTGGAACTCACGGTGGGGAAAGACGCCAAGTTCATTGGTGCCATCCGTGAGGTTGCCGGAGAACTTGGCATCCGCATGCGATCGGAACTTATCGCGAAAACGCCTCGCCCACTCACTCTGTACCCCCTCTACGGAGATCTCGAAAAACAGGTCGCGCGGCAGCGGGAAGAACTAAGAAGTGATGACACCTGCTTTTAGCCCGTTCCGCAGTGGTGCTGACTCACTCACGCAGATCGCCCGGGAGCACGCCCGCGCGATGCGCTTCGTCCTCGATTCGTTCTATTTTGGCTAGGACGTCCTTGCGTTTTCCGTCGTAGACCTTGAGCCATGCCGCGGTGTCCTCGCGGGCATTGCCTTTGGCTTCTTTCGCTACCTGGATCTTGCGATCAATATCCGCCAGGTTTGAGCGCAGAGGTTCGAGCTTGTCCCGATACGATTTGACCAATTGGTCGTAAGCCGGGGGATTTGAGCAAGAGGAACAAGAGGACGAAGTCGATCCGCTCTCGTGCGTGCCTACGACCGATACGCCATCCTTCCCCGAGCCTACGTCCTCATTGGTCCATACCTTCTTTTGCTTTTTCTTGGTCTGTGCTTGCGCAGCCGGCTGTGGGTTTGAACTGTCTTGTTGTCCCGATGTCGATGAGCCGGAAGTCGCAGACGGCGACTGCGCCGACGACACGCTTACCATGCCGAAGAAGACCAAGCTGGTGATCAGGAGGGGGCGCACCATGAAGGCTCCTTTTCACTATTATAAAGAAGGTTCCCTCCACGAGTGGCGATCTGTCGGCGCCATTTGCTCACTTGGTTACAACGCATGTGGCCGATTTTCAGATCGTTCTTCGTGCCGTTCGGCACCGTCCCACCAACACACGCTGGTTGCGACGGTACATCTACAATTTTCCGTGGCACGGCATCAGTTTGAACCCTGCACGGATTGACAAATTCATGACGGAGCGCAATTGTTCGCGGCAAACGGCAGGCTACTCATCGCGTCCACACTTTCGCAGGAAATAAAAGTACAGCTCCGTGCCCGTTTAGACGTCTCCATACCTTCCTTTCTCCGGCCAGCGAGGCTGCGAACGCCGCTTCTTGGATATGGCGCCCCTCATTTGAGCGCCAGAGGGACTTCAACCCTCCTGAACAACGCGCTGCTCAGCCCGCACTTCCGGGTGGCCGACAAAACCGTGAACAAATACAGTTCCCTCCGAATTTGGGGCCTCTAAGGACTGGTCGGCGTAGGTGGCCATCGTCGCCAGTATGGAGCGAGCGGGAACCTATGCTTGCTGTCTCAGACAGAAGCACGGTGGCGGCGCTCAGGGAACAATCTAATGCTAATCTTCAAGACGTGAAGACCCGGGACTTCGCACAATACTCAAGAGTGTTCGGGTTGGACGGCCTCGAAATCATGAGTGCCCGGTGGGTGGAGCATTCCTTTACTCCGCACATGCACGACTTCTACGCCGTGAGCCTTAACTACGGAGGCCGCGGCGCATTTCATTGTCACCGTGAGCTTCGTGACGCAACTCCTGGCACGTGCAATCTCATCGCGCCCGGCGAGTTGCACACAGGTCATGCGGCATCCGAGGAGGGCTGGAGGTATAGCAACCTGCACCTTGAAATGCCTCTGATGGCCACGCTTCTACGAGGACTTGACTGGCAGAGTCCTCTAAACGTCAGGTTCAAGTTCCCGCTTGTGAATGACGCAGTGTTGGCGCGCCGGCTTGCTCGTGTTTTCTCAAGCCTGACTGAGTCAGGTTCGTTGCTGGAGAACGAATCGCTCCTTATGTCAGTTGTAGCGCGTTTAGCCACACATCACTTCGTGCCCGGCCATTCACTTCGTGAGGCTGGACGCGAACCTGCAGCTGTCCGGCGAGTAAGAGAGTGGCTTGACGTCCACCCGGAGCAGGAGGTCTCGGTTCGCTCGCTAGCGGAGATTGCCGGCCTCAGCCCGTACTATCTGGTGCGAGTGTTTCATAAGTACGTGGGAATTCCCCCGCACCAATATCGGAGAAACCTGCGCGTGCTGAGGGCACGGAAGCTGTTGAAAGCCGGCGAACCAATTTCCGAGGTCGCGTACCGTACTGGATTTTGCGATCAGAGTCACCTCAACCGCTGCTTCAGAGCCGCGCTCGGCGTTACGCCCGGCAGATACTCTGGTTGTCTGCGCACGGCACCGTAGACCTTATAGAAGCGGGTGACGCCCTCAATGTGGATGACCGGCGCCGGGCCGGACGGGATGCGGCCCACCGACAGTGGGTCCGTACAGGTTCGCAAACAGGCGCGTGCCATCACGTCTCGGCACGGCAGGATCACGCTCCGTAGTGATCGGCATCATTGCGATTTAAGTGTATATCGCTGGTTGCGCTAGTGCGCTCCGAGTGCGCGTACTCCATAGGGTGGCTGCTGGGTCACCGAAGCCGCTCGTCAGATTTTAGCGACATTTATTGGTGGGATCTCCTTCAGCCATCATGACCTCCATGACGCGTCTTTCTGGAAGGCCAGGCGCAATACCAGTCACATATGCTTCGATGACAGTCTCGTCGCGGTGGTTTTTGAACATCACCTCAGCTTTGGCTCTGTTGCGGTTATCAAGGTCAGTGATCGTGAAACGACATTCTATTGTGTCTCCAAAATATACTGGCTTCTTGAAACGAAAATTCATTTCAGACGCCAGCCATCCAATCTGTCCACCGATCTCAGTGAGTAGGCTGGCGACCAAGAGCCCCTGACAAATTGGGCCATGGAAACCGTTCGCCTTTGCAAAGCGAAGATCGAAATGCACAGGGTTATAGTCCCTGCCAACGTCGGCAAAAGCCGTCGCATCGTTCTCCGTGAATGTGCGTGAAACAGTGAAAGAGTCGCCTGGCTTCAGCCCTGCGATCGTTTTTTTTCGGATGTATGACATCGCAATCTTAGTTGTGCCTAGTCCATGGCGTCAGCCGGTTTGGGCTTTACCGACCCAGGAACGGCCAACATCCCGGATCACGTCCAACAAATTGTCCACATCCTCGCGAAGCAAGCGGTGATTCACACTGCACGCGCGAAGCACTTTCATCCCATGAATCTTCGTCCCCGATAGAAACACCCGTCCGTCTTTTTCCAAAGCATCCAGCAGCCAGCTGTTCAAGTCGTCTAAGTATTTCTCATCTTTATGGACGGAAGTATCCGAGGTGCGGTACTGGAAACACACTACTGACAAGGGAACCGGGGCAAAGCGAAGAAAATCCTCGGATTGGTCGATTCGGTCTGCCAGATGCCGCATGATTTCGATATTGCTTTCAATGGCCGCGCGCAGCTTCCTTGTGCCGTATGCCTTCAACGTCATCCACACCTTGAGCGCCCGGAAGTTCCTGTGAAGCTGGGGACCGTAATCCTTGAAATCGAGTTGCCCGTCAGCCCCCGTTTCATCCTCCTCTCGCAGGTAGTCCGCCACAATCTGAAAGGTGTTCCGGAGGGCTCTCGGTTCCCGAACCAAGATGCAAGCAGCTTCCGCTTGAACATACATCCACTTGTGCGGATTGACTACGACCGAATCAGCTTGGTCCAGTCCTCGGAAAAGTCTTCCAGCAGCGTGGGTGCAAGCCGCAGGTCCCCCGTAAGCAGCATCAACATGGAACCACAAAGCCTGGTCCCGGCAAAATTCAGCGAGCAGATTCAGTGGATCTACGGACCCCGTATTCGTCGTGCCAGCGTTTCCGACCACGCAAATTGGGTGATATCCACTCTGCCGGTCTTCGGCTACCTGCTTCTCCAACGAATCAAGGTCGATTGTGAAGTCGTCCCGAACGGAAATCTTTCGCAACTGATTGCGCCCCATCCCCAAGAGCACCATACCCTTTTCCACGGACGCATGCCCCTCCTGCGAAACATATACCGTTAGCGGGGGCCCTCCTCGCATTCCGAGCGAGGCCGCATCAAATTGCGCCATCCGTTTGCGAGCGACCGCGAGCCCTACGAGATTGCCCGCCGATCCGCCGCTTAAGAGACATCCTCCCGCTCCCGAGGTGTATCCGATGAACTCGGCAACCCATCGGATCACCCGTTGTTCCACCTCCGAAGCTGCCGGAGAAAAGTGCCACAGAGCGCAAATCTGGTTCACTGCAGATGCTAACAACTCGCCTAGAATCGACGCCTGATTTCCCCCTGAGTTGATATAGCCCAGGAAACGCGGGCTCAGACAAAGCGTGGAATTCGCAAAGATGTTGCTCTCCACCTCGCGCAGGATAGCTTCCATCGGCTGAGGTGCTTCAGGTAAAGGTTCATCAAACAGCGCGGCAATCTCGCTCCGATTTTTTGCAGAGGTGATCCGAGCACGGTCGAGCCCTCCATATAACCGAACGACAAGCTGTGATGCCTTTTGCAAATCATTCCGAAAGGTCTCCAGGTCGCAATCTAGACCTCGAGCAGCGACTTGTTCACCCATCCGATCCCAATTCCTTTCCCGAACTCACGTTGGCATTCTCTACGCAAGATGCTGGAACTCCGGGCCAGCCTACCAGTCAATACCGGCCTTCGGTGCGGGTCAGAGAATAGCGGTGCTGCCTCCAGTGTGTCTTGGATAATATTGCTCCTGCACTTCGGGGATCCGGCTGGTTGACCTGGCTCTGCGCCACCAAATCGCTGTGCTTCGGAGATCTGCGGCAAACGCTTGAAATTGACCTCCGCCGACCGCCTGCGGCACTTTCGGCGACCTTCAGCAGGCCGCTGAATAATCGTGCTGAGCGGGTAATTTAAAAGTTCATCTTCCCAGCGAATTCCGGCTTGAATTCTTCGATCTTGAGATCGATGACGACGTAGCAGCGCAGGCTCAGATGGTAGAAAAGCAAATCGAGAAAGAAGTCCTGGTCTCCGATTTCGAGATGATACTGGCTTCCAACGAACGCGAAACCCTTCCCAAGCTCCAACATGAAATTGCGAACGTGTTCGATCAGGCTTCGCTCCAAATCCCGCTCTTGCACTTCCGGTCCTAAGGTGAGGAAATCAAAATTGTATGGTCCTTCATCAACCGCTGAGCAAGGTCCGATTGAGGGGCCGGGAGAGTTTTAGCAAAATTGGTCAGTGCGCGTCCTTGGCGTTCAAAAAGCTGGCTTTCGATCTGGTGGACCAGGACATTCCGACTCCAGCCGCTGTGCACTGCTTGCCGAATGTACCACTCTCTCTACTTTCTATCCTTTACGGTGTCCAGAATCCTGACTTGGTGGACCCAGGGCAATTGTGCAACAACCTGTTGCGCAAACTCTTGGTCGGGGTACGCTTCAGCAAATGCGCGCATGTATTTCAAGTTCCTGGCTCGAAATCCACACATTTCCGGGAACGCTCTAGCCAGATCCTCCGACAGGCGATCAATGATTTTTGCGCCCCATCCTTCATTCTTCATTCTCCAGGGTCATTACTTCCGGCGCTTCTTGGGCGCTTTTCCCTTGCAATCTTGTTCAGCCTCCCAGCGCTTCTCCCCCTCGGCCGCTGCGGAATGTGGGAGAACACCGAGACGCTGTGGCAATCTCTGCTTTTTGCGCTCTTCTTCTTGCCTTTTGGCACGCTACCAATGAAGTACACTCTTACGTTTGAGATAACTGCTATTATCACGGATGTCTATGTCGGACACACTTGAACCGAGAGTTAAAGACGAAAACCAGCATGAAGCCCGCTCGGTCCCGCTTGGCCCCACGCATGAAATGCAACACGCGGCCAAGATCGATATGTGATGGCGTCATTGGGGGACTCACTCTGCTGCAAAGTCCCTGGAAGATATGACTGGTCGACCGTCGGCGTGTCGCCTGAATCACTTTAGAAAAACACTGCCGGAGAGACGTGGAAGCGGTGACTAAGCTTTTCCATCTGCTGTCTGTTCAATTGCCGCTTTTCCTTCAAAATCAAAGACACAATACTCTCGCCGCCCAGGTCGTCCGCAAGGTCCTTCTGTCGGAGTCCGTTGGCATCCATTAGTTCTCTTAGCACCTCTACTCCTGAGGCCTTTTCGATAGTGAACTGCTTCGCTTCGTAGTCCGCTATCAAGACGACCAGCAGTTTGGCCGTTTCTGTTTCTTCCGCGCTTCGATGTGCTTTGCGTTGTAGTTCCAGAAGCCTCTGAATATAGGCTTCGTGCTGCTCACGGGACGCAATGATCTTCGGAGCCTCCGCTTTGACAAGATATTTGGCTGGCAGTCGTTCAGCAATTGCAGACATTTTTCCAACCTCCTTTGTCGTACTCTTTGTGGGTCAACACCGCCAACACAGCAACTGTTCCCATCTCGTAGCTTATGTAGGATATCAATCTGGCTTCGTTGTTCTTGATATCGAAGACCACGCAGTCTCCAACGGGGTCCGCATCCTTGCGCGTTCGCCTGACTGCGGGGAAATTACTCCAGGGAGGGTCCACCCCTTCCACGATCCTGACCCAAGAACCGAGAGACCCCTTCCAGTTCACATGCTTCTTTTGCGCAGCCTCTATCAGATGTTTGCCGATGATCTGCACGTCCAAATCTTAGCAATTTGCTAAGTCCCTTGTCAATGGGGAACTGCACAGGAAAAAACCCGACTTGCCATGAAATCCCCGTTCTGTTGTGTAGGATTTGAGGCGAAATGCGATATTCTCGCTGATGCCCCGGATCGGCGCATCGCGCCTTTCCGGGTTCGCTTTTTCCTTGACAAATCAGGTATGGGTGCCTGAATATTTATGGCGAAGACCTATTCGACGGTTGAAGTTGCGCGAATTCTGGACATCACGTCCGACACTCTCCACCGTTGGATTCGTGAGAAGAAGGTTCCCGCACCGGAAACGCAATCGTTGGGTCCATTTCAGGTTCGGCTTTGGACAGCTGAGGATATGGACCTGGTCAGGAAGTACAAGGCCGAACATTATTGGGGCAAAGGCGGTCGAAAGAAGCGAAGCAAGAGAGCCAAGTGAAGTAACGGGACGCGCCGGTGCTTGAACACCAAACGCGCCCCTGACCACCATCACCTCACAGGGAGGCAACGATGACTGCAACAGAACTTATCCATTTCCCCCCGTGGGCGCAACTCGGCCCGCGTCACTTGTTACCGACTCAAACCCCGTTTGAGACAGCCAGTTGAGTTCGTTTCAACCTTTCCCGCCTTTACGCTTGCGCGCTTAACGGCGGCGAATACTCACGCCGCCTGCCGGTGACGGGCCGAGGCGGCCTATGAAACTCGCGGTTTTTTCGACAGATTCTTGAACTCAACCAGTTGTGTGATCGGCTCAGGTCGGGCCTAGCGAAACTGGAATCAATCCCGTTCTTTCAACGCGAACTCATCCGGCACGCACGATCCGATGTTGAGATCGCCCGCGTGTACGCCAACCGAGAGTTTTTCGACAATTTCGAGAAGATTGTCGAGGACGACGCCAAATGGGCCTATCGTTTCCAGCGCGACTTCGACAAAAAGCTCAAGGATAGGGACGACATCTACCTCGAAGTCAAAACTTCGGAGGGGCGCCGGAAGCGCAAGGGACTTCCTCCACGCGTTTTCACCCTTCCCGATTGGGACATGTCTGACGAAGATCGCTACGACGATGAGCAGTCAGGACGGAAAGCTAGGACGCGCGCGAAGAAACGCCAAACCCAACGAAGTTCGAACGGAGTGCGCCGATGAAGAAGTCGCATCTCCCATCCGCTGCAGTTAGCAAGTTCGTCCCTGGCCGCCGCTACCGCGGTGTGCAAGGCAAGGTCGTGCACTGGGTTGAACACAGCTTCGTAGAAGGCTTGCTATACATCCACGTTCGGTTCACGGACAAGACAGAGCTCTCCTGGCGCATTGCCACACGCATGACGATTGAAGAGTCGGACCTAGCTGATTGGACCTCCGGCGACTTCAAACAATTGCGAGTCTTTGTCCGAAACGAACGAGACAGGAGCGTGTGATGCACCGCAACGTCGCTCGTGCCTACGATTATTTGAAGCGGGAACACGATCGAATCCGGGCCGCACACGTCAAAATCCTCGCTCAAAAAGACCGGCATCTGGAGCGTCGCCTATTCCGTGCAGACCTTGATAGCTCCCGGCACCTTGATGAAATGCTTCTCTATGAGGAACGCCTTTCCCGTCCGCAACGTCGGCGCGTTCTTGACCCTGAACCGTTATGGCCGGAAGCTTGAACGCATCATGGATGCGCTATTGAGTCTATAGAGTTTGCATCTCCCGATTTCAGCGACACAAATACGGCCATTTCCTCGGAATAGCTAGATAAGGGGGCGCTTTTATTTCTCCGGTCGGGAGTTATGCCGCGTGAAGGAATTCTCTAGGTTTAAAGACTTTTTCTCTCTTTGAGCGACACATTTTCTCTGAAAACACAGAATAGGTATCTATAGAGGAAGATCTCGCGCCGATCTCTTCTATGGAGGTTCCAGAATGAATAGCCTGCTTGCTTGAAAGTCGCCTTGGGTCCAAAGGTTTACATCGCCTCTAAGCCTCGGTTCGGCGTTCGCTCTACATTGCTCAATCAAGGCGCTCACGAAAGTATCATAACGTCTGAGAGTTAAGGCTAGACAATGGACAATTTACGCTGCCACTTACAGAGACGGCGTTTGACGCAGGCCTCTTGCTATGACCCGAGCTCCAACCGAACGGTAAAGTGGAATGTAGAACCGCGTCCAAGTTTGCTCTCGACCCAGATTCGCCCACCCATCAAGTCAACAAGTCGATTTGAAATGGTAAGACCGAGTCCGGTGCCCCCAAACTTGCGCGTAGATGACGAATCTGCTTGCGAAAATGCATCGAAAATCAACTGCTGTTTGTCGTTTGGAATTCCGATCCCTGTATCGCGGACACTAAAATGAAAGGTCGTGCAGTCATCCCTTTCCGTCTCCTTTCGCGCTTCGACTACAATTTCTCCCTTCTCTGTAAACTTAAGGGCGTTTCCCACCAAATTAATTAAAATCTGTCGTAATCGAGTAGGATCACCTACCACCGACGTGGGCACGCTAGCGTGAACTGTCAAGAGGAGCTCAAGGCCCTTGTTATGAGCCTTAATCGCGAGTAGTTTCATCACCCCTTCAAGGCTCTTTCGTAAATCGAAAGTGATGGACTCCAGTTCCAATTTGCCGGCCTCGATCTTTGAAAAATCTAGAATGTCGTCGATAATCATTAGGAGCGAGTCAGCAGAGGTTTTTACCATCTGGAGGTATTCGGTTTGCTCTGGGGTCATTTGCGTATCGAGCAGGAGGTCGGTTATCCCAATAATGCCGTTCATTGGCGTTCGGATTTCGTGACTCATGTTCGCGAGAAATTCGCTCTTTGCCCGATTTGCAGCTTCTGCGGCTGCCCTGGCGAGTTTCATCTCTTCCAGCGCTTTCTTGCGGTCCGTAATGTCTTCAGCAATACCAACAATGCGGCCCAACTTGCCCTGCGAGTCCCGAACGGGAAAGCTACGTGCGTGAATCCAACGGACCGATCCATCAGGCCGACGCATCCGGTACTCCATGGCCGTGGCAATGCCTCGCAGGGACTGTTCAAAAACGTCTACTACCTGATGGCGATCTTCCGGATGAACCAAGTCGATCCAAGCATTGGCACGGTCGTAAAGTTCCTGACGGGGTCTTCCGACAACTTCCTCGTAAGCCGGGCTGATATAAGCCATTCTCGGTGGATCTGGCGTCATGATGAAAAAGACTTCGCGGATGTTTTCCGCCAACTGGCGAAACATTTCCTCACTTTGCTGTAGGGCGTACTGTGCTCTCCTGCGCTCAGTAATGTCGACGAAAGTTACTACGGCACCCATCAAGTCGTTGTCCTTACGTATCGGGTAGGACCAATACTCAACCGGGAAGCTCGTTCCGTCGGCACGCCACACGACTTCATCGTCCACGTGGCTACCCTCGCCTCGACGAAAAGCTAAGTAAATACGGCATTCTTCGTTGGGGTAAGGTGTTCCATCGGGGCGAGAATGGTGCATCATGGTGTGCATCTTCTTACCGATGAGTTCTACCGGGTCCTTGTATCCCAGAAATCGGAGGCACGCAGAATTGCAAAACATGCAGTTGCCCTGCATGTCTAGCCCATAGATCGCCTCTGCCGTGGAGTCCAAGATCCTTGCTAGTTCTTCGGTCTCAATCCAAGCCTTGGCTGGGGCGGGCCTCCTAAGTCCACTCGTCATTTGCTTAGTGCTCCTCTCACGGCACGTGGTTTGTTGGCTTGGGAGCTGTGGCGGAGTCTTTGAACTTTCGATAGAGGGTCGTCTTTCCAATACCGAGGAGACGTGCGGCGGCGGGCTTATGCGGCAGGCTTAGTTCGTCCATTGCTGGGAGTCTGAAATTTCCTGCATTAGAAAATCGTAGGAAAGCATGGCCTCGTCGACTAGGGGCTTGGCGGTCGCGATTGTCTGCGTCAAATGATTTCGGTAGGTGTCGATTTTTTCCGGATCCTCGAACATTGTCTTACGGATGGCCGCAACGTCAGCCATGACGGCGCTGAGGGTGACATGCAGGGATTTTACGCAACTGAGGATCTGTTCCAAGTGGGGCCGAAGGTCGCTGTGGTGTCGCACTTCCAACCTTGAGTTGGGCATCGGTAGTTCCTCTCTCGATGGAAGACTCCATCGAGGCGAACGTACCACCGGTTGGCGAGGTGAATCTATTGTGCGTTGGTGAGTGTGATCTTTACTTTAGTTAGTTTTCACGATTGCTGCGGGACGGGATTCCTATCTTCCCAGCCATCCGGACTAAATCAGGCAAGGAATCCGCTCGCATTTTGCGCATGAGTTGACTGCGGTGGACCTTGGTGACAGCCTCACTGATTCCAAGTTCGGCGGCGATCTGTTTGTTAGGCAAGCCGGAGACCACCAGGGGGAGCACCTGGCGTTCACGAGGCGTCAGCGAAGCAACCCTGGTTTCTAACTGCGCAACTTCCGCCCCTCGTTGGCGGCTCTCGCCGTCCTTTTCCAATGCGACGTGAATCGCGTCAAGTAGGTCCTGATCGCGGAATGGCTTGGTCAGGAATTCGATGGCTCCTGCCTTCATGGCGCGGACGGACATCTGGATGTCGCCATGCCCGGTGATGAAGATAATCGGAATGGAGATGCCGCTGTCGGCCAACTTGCCTTGAAAATCCAGCCCGCTCATACCGCGCAGCCTGATGTCAAGGACAAGGCAACTGTCCGTATCAGGTCGCTCGCACCTTAGAAATTCCTCCGCGGAAGCAAACAGCTGAACGCGCAACCCAACGGAGCGAATCAAGCTGCTAAGGGTCTCACGCGTCGAAGTGTCGTCATCGATGACGAAAACCAATGGTTGCCGTTCCGTCATTCGGTACCGTCCGCCTTGGGGAGGCTGAACTGGAAGACCGCGCCGCGCGGGGAACGCGACACAACCCACAATTGACCTCCATGAGCTTCAATGATCGAACGGCTGATGGAGAGCCCCATTCCAATCCCATCTCGCTTGGTTGTGTAAAAAGGATGAAATATACGGTCCAGGTCCTCTTGACCCAGCCCGACTCCGGTGTCTTCGACAGAAACTTGCACGACCCTGGAATCCGTTGTCGATGTGATGCGCAACTCCCTTGGGCCATCCTTCACCGCACGCACGGCTTCGATGGCATTGGTGATCAAATTAAATAGCACTTGCTGGAGTTGCACGCGATCTCCCGAAACAGTAGGAGCAGTCGCACTCAAATCACTCTTCACAACGATGCGACCTTTTGCAATTTCATTGCCCGCCAGCGCCAACACCTCATGGATCACCTCGTTGAAATCGAGGCGCTCCATTCGAGGCGTTTCTTTCTTCAGCAATGCGCGAATCCTGGCGATTACCTCACTAACGCGATTTGCCTCGCGAACTGTCTGCGTTGCGGCTTCCCGCGCTTCCTGGAGATCTGGTGGCTCGTTCGCTAGCCAGCGCAATGCGGCACTGGCACTATTGACCACCGCGCCGAGAGGTTGATTGATCTCATGCGCAAGGGACAATGCCAACTCTCCGAGGGATGCGGCTCGACCGACGTAAACGAGTTCCATATTTGCCTGCGCCAAAGCCAACTGGAGTGCCTGGGCTTCGTAGCGGCGATCCACGAGCGATGACAGCATGGCAAGACCAAGGATGAGCAGCGTAACGATGATGATGCCTGTAGTTCCGAGTGCTGAAACGCTCACGGATTGCGTCAGGTCCGGCTCGACCCCGGAAGCTATGAACGTTGTTGCTGCCATGCCGGTATAGTGCATCACACAAATCGCAGAGCCCATGAAAAAAGCGCTCCCGATTTTTCTCCTGGCCTCTGCCGTTGCGTCTCGAAAGTAAAAGGCAATGCGCAGCGCGGAATAGGAAAACGCGATGGCAAACACGACGGACAAGGCCACCAACATGAAATTAAAGTGGCAATCCGCCCTCATCCGCATCGCCAACATGTCCATGTAATGTAAGGGAGCAATTCCGAACCCCATCATGACGCCGCCGCCTATCGCGCGGGCGTTGCTCATTTTCTTGCGGCTTACCAGATAGAGGGCCAGGGAAGAAGCAAGTACCGCTACGAAAAAGGACTGCAAAACCGTCCGCCAATCGTAGCTCACCGGAACCGGCAGCTTAAACCCCAGCATGGCGGTGAAATGCATTGACCAAATTCCAATTCCCATGACGACCGACCCGCAAGTCAACCATGTCGCGAAGCGCCAGCCTTTGTGGGCAGTGACGCGTCCCGCAACATCGAGGGCGGCGTAAGAAGACGCGGCCGCAATCACACAAGAAAGAGCGACGACCAAAGGATCGTAGGAGCCCGGCATAGTCGTTCCCGGAGGAATCATCTTCAGAGGCCTCTGTCGCTTAGTTGTGCTGGCCGGGCAAGCTTCCTGGGACTACTCGGAGCCGAGGGGTTTAAGGGATTTAGCTCAACGCAAACTACTCTAAGATTGGTAAACCCCTGTATGAGGGTGCGCGCGTCGATGCGCGTGGCTCACTTCAATGCGTCGAGGTTCCCGGGATCGCCGTGCGTTGGACCATACGCCAGGGTTTCAGTGGAGTAAAGTCTTATTCGTGGAGTGCACCGTCGTTGGCATAGCAGCTCCAAGTTGCAATCCGACCACTCTTCCGCCAGGCGGTTCTTAAGTCTGACTAACGTCAGTGCTCTATTGGAGGCGCGTTTTCGAGAATGAGTTAAGGCGGGCAGTGTGCTCTGCGCGCGTTCGATAGAGCCGTTTGAAGGTGGCCGCTGGCGGTTGCGGTGGATACGGGCTAACGGCTGGACCTCGTCTAACGGCAATTTTCCGCCCACCAAAACTGCCGCCGCTAAGTATTATAGAGGCGTTCCCTGGCACATTTCGCTCGGGGTTTTTAGCTGGCAAAGGAATTTAGTGAATTTTCCGTTAGTTAGCGAATCGGCGATTTAGCTTTTCAAGACCGTCGGTTTCAATCGCTCACCCACTCCTCTTGGAACGTGCTCCGGAGAATTCCCGATTTTCTGAGGGTTAGAACATTCCAGATTCTCGAGCAGGCAGAATGTACAAGCCCTGCTGGCTGAAAAACGAGACGTGCCCTGGCCGGGATGGCTATCAGGACGGATCTGACAAGGCGCACTCCTATCCGATCTGCCCGTCTCTCCTGGCTCGCTACTACAAATTTACTACAATGCGCTTTCACACCGCTCGTAACTTGACCGACAGCTCTTGAACTGGGGGTTGGCTAGACGGCTGATTCCAAAGAAACTGGCGGAGAGGGGGGATTCTTTCCGCCGCTGAAAGCAAAGGACTTCGGTAGTAGCCGATTTCGTGCCCTGCCAATTTCCCATCGTTCTTGGGAAAATTCAATTCCCGAAACGTAACCGCCTAGCAGTACTCGACGATTTCCAGCTTGGGCAAGTTCTCGACCGCGAGGTCTGTTCGAACCTGAGCGTGCTCGCCCCCGAGTTGACCGTCTGCATGAAGGCTGTTGAGCGCCTTTGCCGACATCGGGAAAACAAAGCCACCCAACGGAGACGCTCGCCAGAGATGAAGCATGATGACGGAGACCATCTCCTCCACGCCGAGTCGGCGCTGTAACTCCCCCTCGATGCTGATCGACTGCGAAACGAACCGAACGATCCGAGTCGTGGAACAGAGGACTTAAGTCATCAATCAAGGAGAACCGAGCAGATGAAACGAGCAGCATTGTATGCCCGCATTTCGACCGTAGACCAAAATCTGGAAACTCAGCTTCTCGACCTGCGCCAAATGGCAAAGCACCGCGACCACGAGATCATCCGCGAGTACACAGACACGATCAGCGGAACAAAATCGAAGCGCCCCGGACTCGACCAGCTTCTAGCCGATGCGCGGCGGCGCCTCATTGACATCGTGCTGGTAAGCGCGTTTGACCGCGTCGCCCGAAACGTGCGCCATTTCTTGGAGGTCCTCGACGAACTCAATCATCTCGGAATTGAATTCGTAAGCCTCCGAGAAAATATTGACACGGGCGGACCACTCGGTCGCGCAATGGTGGTCATCGTCGGAGCCATCGCTCAGGTCGAGAGGCAGGCGATTGTTGAGCGCGTGCGGGCTGGAATGCGCCGTGCCAAGTTAGAGGGTCGCCAAATCGGGCGTGCTCCGTTGCAGGTTGACCGCCGCGCACTGCTCCGCGCCCGTGGGCGCGGCATGAGTCTGAACCAGTTGGCGAGAGCCTACCGCATCTCGAAAGCGAGCGTGTGTCGCATAATCAAGGATGCCAAGCCCCCTGTCTCAGATGGGTTCATTCCTACCGTTTCAACTTTCGTTCAGGACAAAGAACTTGTTTCGTCAATGTAGTGGGTGGGTTAGCTGTCTCTAATGGAATACCTTCTGAGCCGGACATCACCGCCCGCGACGTTGCTACTCGCAGACTCCTGGCGGTGGATACCGGAAACTGGCAACCCGCGAAATTGTCCTCAGATGAATGCTCTGGGACAGGGGCGGCGTTGACGGCAGGACACGTGAGCGCGGACTAAGGCGGGGCGTAGCCGCAGAGTAGCTGGCAGGAGGAGCGACTGACGAGCCTACGCAGCCGCCGATACCCTCTCGGTTGGCTGTCTCATCGGTTTTGCCGGAGCCAGCGCGATCAGTGCTACGCCGATCACAATAAAGGTAGCCACTCCGAGCAGTTCGCGGCGGGCGATGAAACTTAGGAATGCCTGAACCCCCATGACAGTCGCGTGAGCAAAGCTCGACCACGCGGCGAAGGCGATCAGGCTGCGATGCGCTGAGGGGTTGCGGGAAGCGACCAGCAAGAAGACGCCGAGTGTCGCGTAGAGACTCATCATCATCGCCAGAGCAGGGTCTTGCTTCGCCATCAGCACAAGCGGATAAGCGGCTGCGCAAAAGAGCAGTCCAACCAATACAAGCACAATCTTAAGCGCACGTTCTCGCTTCATCGTTGCCTCCTCGCGGTCACGAACTTGTGAGCCATGCCGAGCAAGTCCCGCAGGACATCGGGTGTGACGCGAGACAGGCGAACCAGCACGGCGCTGTAGCCGAGATAGTGGTCGGTCACGTAGTAGACGTCCGGGTCGGCTGCGAGCAGTTCGGCGCGGTCGTTGAAGCCGACGCGAACCACAAGCGAACCCGGCTCAGCCGAACGATGAGCGGGCACGCATGCCAAAAGTTTTCCGCGAACCTTGAGCGCGGGTGACCCGTAGGCTGTGCTCTCTTCCGTGCCGGGCAGCGCCAAGCCGATCTTCCGGACAGTGTCGAAGTTGATCGTGCTTCTTGGCATAGGCGACTGCGATTATCCGCAAGGACAGGGACACTTTTCAAGACGGAGCGTGCGAAACGATGGACCACCACCTTTTCACGGCGCACCCGGTAACCCCGACGTACCAGGCACTGACTTGTTTCAAGATTACCAACGCGCCGTCGCCAGCGGTCCCGGCTTTTGAGCTTGTTCACGTAGTCGTGCAGCAATCTGGTATACGGAATCAACGCTGTCGATGTCGGCAAAAGTTGGCGGCCGCGGCGGGTTATTTCTACCCCATCTCCATTCACCGGTTACAGGACCGCCGAAACTAATGCTACCGATGCCATCGTGGCGAACCCACTTGTCGATGATTGTCATGTTCTCGAGGTAGGCGCTTGAGGCCGTGCGCCCCCTAAGGCCATCTACGACTATGAGCGCACGTCGAGTGGTGAGCCCGTAATAAGTCTGCTGTTTCTTCCAATGGTTGTAAACAAAACGGCCCCAAATCATATACTGGCCGACCAGAACGAACGGGGTACCCCAGATTACGCCAAACCACTGAAAAGTTTTATCAGGCCGGGTGGCCCAGAAGTCCCCTAGACCAGACGCACCGAGAAGCCAAAAAATCGCAAATCCTCCCCACAACAAGCTGAACGGAATCATGCCCCAGTCTTCGTTGTGGAAAATTACTGCGACATTGGGGCGGCCGGTCCACTGAACCGTTTCTCCGGGCAACAGTTCGGGAGAAAAGATATTGAATGGAGGGGGTGTCGTCATTGGTATTTGAAGAATACTACGGTCTTAATCGCCTCCGTGAAGCAGTCGTGTCGATTCGCCACAAAGAATAACGCAAGGCCCTGGTAAACTCGGAAACCGTCCAAGTGGAATCCGGCCAAAACCACTTCTCCGATTAGCCGACCTACCGGGACTTGACCGCCGCCCTTACGATTGCATCAGGCAATGGTCTAATATATGCGCGAGTTCTTTTATGGAAGCTTGGCGATTGACGGCGCTAACGCGTTTTCCGGAACTCGAATACGAAATCACGAGAAATCAGGGCGGGCCGATCGGTCTTTGGACTGACCTCTACGTCGCACTCACTACCGCTTATCGAGCGGCACCGATAAACGAAGACCTAATACGAAGAATCTATGACTATGCGGCTTGGTGTTTTCGACAGCCGGACACCGGGGACGCTGAAACCGATTTATCTAACGCGACGGCCGTTGGCTTCATTGAGAGCCTTCCACTGGACGAGCGAGTTTATGACGATTTGTATCGCTGGCTTTCCGTAGAAATATTCGAGGGATGCGAAAGCTTGTTTCGTCATCACCTGTCCGAAGAGGAGTACCGCAGGTTGCACAACGATTTCATTCGGAAGAAAGTGGCCTACACTGGCGCATCGCACTTATGAACGCGTACATGGAGCGACTCAACCACTGTTAGGCCTCAATGTCCGGTTTCGCGACAAACCAGGACTTACGGGCAAATCGGCGTACCGCCGCGTCCTCATTAAGACCATTCGTGGGAATTGAAGTTCAACTAGATTCGTGCTTGCCTGAGGGTTTCTGTCGCTTCCGCTCCGTCATTTCTACTGACACTGACGTGCCTCGTTCAAAGAAAGTTTTCCTCAAAATTTCCTTGCCGTTCGCTTTGAGTGTCATCACGGCCCAATAGTTCTCAATAACTACAACGGATGTTCCGACATTCACCGTGCTGCCCTCTGGAGCTAGATATTTTCTAATTTCAACAAGGTGACGCACTGTCAGCATTCGTCGACACGAGTCTTCTGCTCCGGTGCCACCAGATCAAGGTTCCCGTAATGGTCAGGATCGGCAAGACCAGGCTAACGATGCAAGCCAATATCCGCGTTGGCCAGCCAAAAATATCCCCCGAGTGAATCCCCCGTATCCACATTCGGTTGATCTTGAATCCTATCGGAGCAGACGCGTGCTCCGCACGTTTAATACCCTGCCCGTTATGTGGAGTGCCAGGACTGGACTTTTCCGGTTTGCCGACAACCAAGGCTTAGCAAGCCGGAATGGCCCAGAACTGGACTTCTAGCGCGGAATGACTTCCGGTTTGCCTGGTCACACGGCCCGGATTCAACGGATCGCCGGCATGGTAAACTGCGCGGCGGCGTCGCCAAAATCCAAGCTTGTCACTACGGAGGAGCAATGTTGCGTTGCTTATTGGCCGGGGTATTGATGATTGGAACAATGGCGGTGGTGCTTAGCGCGGAAAGAGCGCAAGACGGGGTGGCCGCGGAAATTGCGCGCGTAGAAGGACCTCAATCACCGAACCGGCAGGGATTTGATCCGTACACGGTCCCAGAAATGATGAAGCGGTTTCACGTTCCCGGTGTGAGCATCGCGGTGGTCCGGGATTTCCAGGTGCAATGGACAAAGACATATGGAGTGGCGGACGTAGTCACGAATGCATCGGCGGCACCCGAGACGCGATTTCAGGCAGCGTCTATCAGCAAACCGGTTACAGCATTTGCGGTGTTGCGTGCAGTGGACGCGGGGAGGCTGTCCCTGGATGAGGACGTGGACAAATATCTAAAAAAGTGGAAGGTCCCAGAAAATCAATTCACCCGAGGAGGGGTGACGCTGCGAGCACTGTTGAGTCACACGTCGGGTACAGGAGATGGGTTTGGTTTTCCAGGGTATAACCCTTCGGCAAAACTGCCGACGCTCGAGCAGATTCTTGATGGCCAACCTCCATCGAATGTCGGCCCGGTGTTCTGGGAGCGCCCACCGTTCGCGGCGCAGAAGTATTCTGGTGGGGGGATTGAGATTGTCCAGCTGGTCCTGCAAGACGTGTACGGGAAGCCGTTCGCGGAGATCATGCGGGAACAGGTGCTGGCTCCAGTGGGCATGACAAATAGCACGTACGATCAACCGCTGTCGCCGATGGCTGACCAGAACGCGGCGCGTGCACACGACGGAGATGGAAAAGCGATGGACGCGAAGTGGCACGTGTATCCCGAGCAGGCGGCGGCCGGGTTGTGGACCACGCCGACTGATCTCGCCAAGCTAGGTATTGAGGAGCAGAAGGCCTTGCGAAGCGAGTCAAAATTGCTTTCGCGCGAAACAGCTCTGGAAATGGTGGCGCCGACCGGGACGGGATTGTTCGCCGTCGGATTTGTGATCGAGAAACGTGGGCAAGGATGGTATTTCACGCACGACGGAGCGAATTGGGGATTTCGAAGTGACTTGATCATGCATCGGCTAAAGGGTTACGGAATCGCGATAATGACCAATAGCGACAGCGGCGGACAGATCATCAGCGAGATTGAAGCGCGCGTGGCGGCAGCAGCGAATTGGGATTCGTTGGATAAACCTGTGCCGAGATAAAAGGCGGCCAACCCGGTGCTTATCCAGAACGGGGTGGTGGGAAGCGATCTGTAGGTCAAGTCCCGGTAACGCGGTTACCGGACAAGTGAAAATCGCTAGCCTCGGGAACTGGTCCGACAATTTGCTCTCGTAAAGACAGCAACAGCACGCCGGTCAACTTGCTTCCACTTGTTCGGCAGCTTCCCTCATTAAGGCGCCGACCGAGACGAACCGTAATCCCTTCTCGCGCCCCACCCTAAGAATATCCGGCAGAGCCTGGATGCTATGGGTTGGGTCTGAGATGCCGTCGTGAAGGATGACGATGGCTCCTTGGACAAGATTTTTCTCAATCAGCCACCTCATGTATCGCACTGGTGGGTGCATGGGGTCGTGAGGGTAGGCGCAGCCCAGAACGCTCTTGTACCCCTGCGCTCGGGCAAGCCGGAGTTGCTTTGACCATGCAACACCACCCGGCGGGCGGAAAAGCTTCGGTCCTGAAGTGATGCCGATCGCTTTTTCTGTCTTCTCTAGGTAGTCAACGAATTCGGCATCAGAGTGCCACAAAGTAGGACCGTTTCTGAAGTAGTGGTTGCCGACCTCATGTCCGGCAGCCTTGATTTGAGAAACCACCTCGGGGTGACGCACGGCTCGTTCGCCAATGAGAAAGAAAGTTGCCTTGGCATCGTGCCGACGAAGAATCTCTAGGAATTGGAGCGTGAAGGTTGGATGCGGGCCATCGTCGAAGGAAAGTGCAACCACAGGTCGATGAGTCCGAACTCGGTAAATAACATTGGGGGTGAATTGCTCCAATGCGCTCAAGACAGCGAGCGGCTCAATCCAGAACACCAGAAGGCCCGCCCCGAACAGAACGGCGGCCATCAAGAGGATAGTTATCATGGTTCTGTGATAGTACTAAACTCGCGTTAAACCTTCGGTCGGTAGGCAGGGATGGGTACGAACGTTGAGTGGAGCCATGTGGCTCTGTTCGTGGCCGCGACAGCTGTGGGCATAGTGTTCTTGGAGCGATTTGTTGAACTGGTTGGAGTGAAAAACAATCCGCGTGAATCCCTGGTCTACCTGAGGCACGGAGTTCTTCTCAGCTTGTTCTTCGGCATGATCCAAGTATTTCATGAGCGTCTGTTGCATCGGGTGATTCTCTTGTTCGCGATTGGAGTGACGCTCGCTATCGTTGCGTCGGGGGATCGTAAACCGGCGATTTTCTCGCCTCCCAAAGACTTCTTAGGAGACGTGCAGTTGTGTTACGACCCGACTAGTCTCGACGGGCGGCCGTACCTGGCGTGTCGGTCTCATTGTCCGATTACCCGACTTACCGGGAGTTGAGAACCTTTCTTAGAACGGATTACCTTAATGAGTCCTGATCACCGCGAGATATGTGTCGCATTCCATACCAAAACCGAGGACGACCTGCAGTTCCCGCTTGCACTTGCTCGTCGATCCGACAACTACAAGTAAAGACCGCAGCGTATTGAAACTGTTTGCCTCAACCTGAATTTCATAATCTCCGGGCTCTAAGCGTTCAAATGAAAACCTGCCGTCCGCGTCGGTTCGCACGCTGACAATTTCCGTTTTACCTCGCAGGATTGTCACCCTTGCATTTGAAATCCGCCCTCCCGAATGATCAATTACGCCACCACGAACGCATTGAATTGGCTTGATTGGTACCATTCTGCATTCTCCAGCTTGGGAAACCCCGCCGAGGAAGGGCACCAGAATGTTAGCAATCATAAATAGAACCGCGATGTGCGCTCTGCTGGTATGCAGCATTTGTAGAACTCTCCTCAGCAGGTGAGGATAACACCCGTTGTACTGAATGAATGGCAATGGCTGGTAAACGCGCTAATCGGACAAGTGGAAACTGGGCCAAAGGCACTTCTCCGGTAAGGCGACTGACCAGGCAAGTGGGAATTGCTTCCGAATTCCCCGTGACAATGCAATGAAAGGCGGCATGACCGAACGCCAGAGGCTTACAGGCTGCTGGCGCCGTGCGTTTCGCAGTAAACAACGAAACGGATTACTTGCGGTATATGGCGCCGTTTTTCATTACGAAGGAAACTCTTTCCAAGACGGCGATGTCCTCGAGGGGGTTGCCGATAACGGCGACTACATCGGCAGCGTAGCCGGGCTTGAGGATGCCAATCTTATCTTGCCAGCCCAGTAACTTTGCTCCGTTGACGGTGCCAGCCTGGATGGCAGCGAGCGGGGACATTCCGAATTTCACCATCAAGACAAATTCTCGGGCTTGGGTGCCGTGCGGAAATGGGCCGACGTCAGAGCCCATTGCGATGGGAACGCCGGCAGCGAGTTGCCTTTTAAATTCGCTGACGTGCAGGTCAAGCAACTGACGTTGCCATTTGGCAGCTTCGGGGGTGTCGGCGTGATCCGCGAAATATTCGGATATGGTGAAAGTAGGGACGGCGAAGATTTGTTTTTCGCGCATGATGCGCATGGTTTCGTCGCTCAGTTGATAGGCATGGTCGATGGATTCGACGCCAGCGCGGGCTGCGTAGAGAGTTCCCGGCTCACCGGTGGCGTGGACTGCAACGCGATTGCCTGTGCGCGCGGCCTCGCGCACGGCGGCAACGAGTTCGTCCTCGGTGTACTGGAATGGAGTGGAGAGGTGCCCACTCACGAGGGAATCCTCTCCGGTCTCGTAAATCTTGATGAAGTTCGCACCTTCCTTGATTTGTTCGCGGATGACGGTGACGAGCTCCGCGGCGTTATTGGCGTAAGTCGCGTTGGGAAGCACGTGCTGCTCTGGGTTGTAGCCGATGGCGTCTTCGTGCCCACCGAGAATGTTGATGGCATTGCCGCTGGTGCGCAGGCGCGGTCCGGGAATCTGGCCCCGATTGATGGCGTGGCGGACGGCTGTGTCTGCGGAGCCTGCGCCTTCGGTGCCCATGTCGCGCTCAGCAGTGAATCCCGCCATAAGGTCGTCGCGAGCGGCGAGGGTGGCCGCGATGGTGCGCTGGGGAACAGATTCCTGGACGGTTTGAAGGTCTTCCGCGCCGGGGTGAAGGAAGAGATGGACGTGCGCGTCGATAAGGCCGGGGAGAAGAGTGGCGTTACCAAGGTCAATGATTTCGGCGCTGGAGGGGCGGGTGACTTTGGCTCCGACCTCGGCTATGGCGTCGCCAGAGACCAGGATTTCGCCTGGAGTTGTGATCTGGCCGGATTCGACGTCGAGCAGGCGCGCGGCGTGGAGGACGATTGTGCGGGTGCTTGGCGCAGGTTGGGGCGGCGTTGACTGCGCGGCGAGTGGCGCCCAGGAAACAAGCGTGAGAACGAAGGCTAGGAAGGTCCGCAGCGTTTTCATGGGTTCGCGGTGATAGTAGCATGGCGGTGCGGAAAGCCGTGCGAGCCACGTTGTGAGGAGTGGGGCGAAAGGCTGGAGGCAGACCACGCTGTGGAAGGGGGTGGAGACTGCTTGATAGAACGCGCTTATCGGAAACCCACGCTTCCGACTACCGGGCATGGCGCGTCGAAAGCGTGTGGCTCTTTCCCCGCGGCTCTAAATGATCCAAACAGTCGAACTATATTCTTGTCGCCAATTGAGAGACAACGACAGGGTGGATGTCGAAGCCACAGAGTCCAAGTTGATGACACCACGAGAAGAGTAGCCGGAGCGATCTCAAGATTCCGCGTTGCAGGTAAAAAGGTAACTATAAGCAGTATCGGGCGGGCCACTGGGATGACCCGAGAGCATTTGAGTAGGAAGTACAGACATTTGTTCGGGGCGTGATTTCTGGCTCGGCAGACCTGACAACCAGAGATCACAATTTTGTTGCCGAAAGCTGCGAGTTCTTCAAGGACGATCAGCGGAAGCTGCGCTATGTCGGCTCTTACGGTGACAGGCGCACGAAGCGGGATTCTCCGCGCGCTAAGAGGGGTTGAAAGCGAGAAAAATCGCCTTAAATCACTAGCGTGGCCGCGCCGAGCTGGCGCAGCAGACTCAGGAGATCGCCCAGGGCCCAGCCTTCGATTACCTGCCCGGCGGCGATGCGGAAGAAGGCGGCGCCGACGTAGCTGATAGCTTTTCCGGTGGGGGCGACGCCGAAAATCTCGCCGCGGTGGGTGCCGCGGTAGAACGTGCGCGCGGTGACACGGTCGTCCTCGGCGGTCATTTGCAGGATGGTGTTGTGAAAGTCGGGGAAGGCGGCCTGCACCTGGCGCATGTAGCCGCGGAAGGCGTCGCGGCCTTTTAGTTCGGAGCCGAGCGTGCCGCGAAAGGTGATGTCGGGCGCCAGGAGCTCATCGGCTTTCGCGAAATTCCACGGATTCCACACTCGTCGAAAAAGCGGCGGACGAGATTTTTATTTTGTTCGAGGGGATCGTCGAGCAAGAGAACCGTGTCGCCCGCGCGGATCACGCCGTCCGCAAGAATATCGGCGCGGAGGCCGCCGCGATGAATCATCTGCTTCAGGACGCCGTCGCGCGTGAGCGATTGCAAGTGTTCGCAGGGTTCGCAGAGGCGGACGCCGCGCAGAAGCGTCTCGCCCACGCGAAAATCGCGGCCAACAAGATGATTGAGCGCGATGCCGCGGGTGACGATGTTGCGGCGCATTTCCCCGGGCGAGAATGCCGAGCCGAGTTTGGCGTTCAGCGCATCGACCGCTTCGCTTTCGATGAGAGTCACATGGCGGCCCTCGCCGGGCGTGTCGGAGAACGTTCCGTGGTGTGTGGAGTAGCGGTCGCCTTCGAGGCCCTTCCCCGAAATGCCGCGCGCCGAGTCCACGGATTGCATGGGCGACTTTGCCGCCGGGGCGATGTGGATCGAGATGACGCGGGCGCCGGTCATGAGAATTCGTCCTTGCTTAGGTTAATACTGGGCGGAAGTGAGAACGTAGCGTGCATCCTCCGACGTCACTCGCGCTGTAACGCGTCAATCGGTCGCGATCTCAGCGGCTTAAGCCAGGACCTCGCCACCATGAGGGCCGTAGAACACGCGCCACAGGGCGAGGTCCTCGGTAACGTCCTGAAATTGATGCTCAATTCCCGCAGCCACGAATAGGATGTCGCCCGACTCAAACGGGTCCCGCTTGCCATCATGCATAAGCACTCCTCGCCCGCGGACGATGACGTAAATCTCGTCCTGTGTGTGCGGCGTCTGTTCCTTCGGAGGGACAGGGAGGGCGAACGCGACATCAAGGGGGCCACGCTGCCAAACGCGGACTGAGCGCTCGCCGGTGGGGATGCCCGCTTGAGCCTCGGCAAAGCTAATTACACGACTACGCTCTGGACTGCTCATGCTTCACTCCTCGCGCTTTCAAACTGAGACATTACACGATCTCGCCCACGAACAAAATTCCCTCAACGGCGCTACCATCGGCTTCCAGTAGAAAGTACCTATTGTCTCGCCACTCCAAAAATCGACTCCGCGCCGATCTGTGCGCCAGGAACCACCACCATCGCTCCCCGAATGAGAGCATTGCGTCCATGTCTTGCAATGCCATCATGTCGAACTCCTCCGAGGCTTAAAGTCGCGGGTATGCCGACCTGAGGTCGAGGTTGAGCCGCCTTGCGATTTCTGGGCACTTTCCCAGCAGCTTAAGGAAGTTTCGCCTCGCCTTCGAAGCCGAATACAGCGGGTACGCGGACGGGAACTGGGCAATGAGCGACCACTTCCGCAGCTTGTGGCTGATCAAAATTTGGCGAACCTCTGGTCTTGCACGCACTGTTTAGGTTTTCCTCCCAGAACTGACCACTGCTTTTGCAGTGCTGATGTCAAGTAGAGTCACCTGCGTGCCCGCATTGTACGAAGGGCTTGGCCTTCCCCAGAGTAACCATTACATTAATACCTATAGGTATATACCTATAGGAGCGTGTCATGGGGAAGGCCAAGAGATGCGGTTTGTACGTGAGGTGCTCAACTGGGAGTCAGTCCACTGATGCCCAGGTCGCAGCTTTGAAGGAATTTGCCAATTCCCGGGGCTGGGTCGTCTACAAGGTGTATCAGGACCATGCAGTTTCCGGTGCCAAAGAGAACAGGCCCGGGCTCGACGCGATGTGGGCAGACTGCCGACAACGCAAAATCGACGTTTGCGCGGTAGTAGCGTTGGATCGACTGGCGCGATCGCTAAAACACTTGATTGGAGCATTGGAGGAATTTGGGCGATTAAACGTCGATTTTGTGTGCTTAAAGCAGGACATCGACACCACTTCCGCAGCATCGCGACTTTTGTTTCACATCGTTGGGGCAGTCGCGGAATTCGAGAGGGATCTGATTCGTTCGCGTACATTAGCCGGCACGGAAGCTGCGCGGCGGAAGGGAAGGCAGATCGGGAGGCCACCGCTGCGTAAGTTTTCGGCTGCGGATCTGGAGTTGATTCAAACGGCGCGTCGAAAGGAAGGCACGAGTGTCCGACAACTCGCGATTAGATTTGGCACGACGCAATGGACGGTGAGCAGGATCCTGACGGGTCAGCACTTGGGCTCCATGGCTCCAGCAACCGGTCCTTATCATGAGGGTGAATTGGAGAACACAGGGAGATTGAGATGAAAGGGTTTAGAGGGGGATTTGGGGTGCCTGCTCACCTACCCTTTCTTGCGTTTCGGGACGAAGTACGTCGTAACTTACTGTTGATACGGTGTTTAGCTCCCGATTTGAGTGGAAATCGGTTTTGCAGGGCCTCTAAGCGTGTCCACCCGTTCACCCCTAAATCTCCGTTTTCCCATAAATCGGGAGCGGCAGGGGCCGCTGCTGGAGGAACAAACCCTGTTTTGGGCGGTGACAGGCCTGGTTTGGAATCGTCCTTTCGACTCGAAGCCAAGCGTGAATGGGTTTACCAAAGTAAACCGATATATACCAAAGCCAACCAAAATGACCCAAACCGACCCACTCAGACGTTCTCTGTTGGCGGGTTGGGAGATAGATAATGGGGCTCTACAAGCGCGGTGGGGTCTGGTGGATGACCGCGATGGTCGACGGACGGCAGATCTGCAAGAGCACTGGAACGAGCAACAAAAGGCTGGCGCAGAAAATCTTGGATTTGCGGAAAGCCGAAATCATCGAGGGCCGCTTTTGCCTACGAGCCTCGAACGCACCACGGCTGGAAGCGTTTGCCCGCGACTTCGCGGATTCGATACCGCATCCGAGTACGAAAAAGCGTTACAAATCCTCAATCGCCAGTCTCGTCGCACATTTCGGCGACGTCCCCGTCTCCAGGATTACGATTGAGGGCATCGAAGGATTCAAGGCGACTAGGCTGGCTGCTAAAGTACGCGCTGCAACCGTGAATCGAGATTTGGCCGTTGTACGGCGTATTTTGAAATTCGGAGCCAAGCGGAGATTCGTAGCCGCGAACTTGTTTCGCGAAATTGAAATGTTGGAGGAACAGAAGGAGCGTCGCCTGCCACACATTCTGACGTTTGACGAAGAGAAGAAGCTGCTTGCGACTGCCCCAGATCACATTCATGCACTCGTTACCCTGATTCTGGAAACTGGCTTGCGGTCGCGTCGTGAAGCGCTTGCACTCAAGTGGAAGGACGTTGATTTGGAAAACCGTGTAATCTATATTCGTCAATCAAAGAGCCTTGCGGGCCGTCGAGTTGTGCCCATATCCAGTCATTGCAATAAGGAGCTTCAGGCATGGCGATCACGGCTTGGACACGAGTTCTCCGAATATATTTTCGCAAGCCCCATACGACCTAAAACCCACCTAATTGACGTCCGCGTGGCTTGGTCCAAGGCCCTGAACGCCGCGGGACTCGATTATTTTTGGATTTACGACTTGCGGCACACGTTTGCCAGTCGCATTACCGAAGCGGGCGCATCCCCCATATTTGTAGCCCAGATCATGGGGCACTCTAGTCCAAACATTCTCCAAACGTATGTTAAGGCGATCGACGAATTTCGGCGGTCAGCCATTCTTAAACTTGAAACTTTGCGCGAAGTAAAAACTGCAGGGTCATCGCAATACGCCAGCCAAAATTCCTCAACGATTCAGTAGCGGTTTATTCGATAGGATTCAAGAAGTTAGAATCACCTTGGCATTCCTAACTTCGGCTTGAAGGTCTCATCGGTAGTCGTCGGGAGGCGGCTGACCATGAAGCGCAAACCCAGCAGCAGGACACGGCTGAAGGCGAAACTAGGCCTGCCTGATTTGGAGCATGCCAAGGTCGCCGTGATCGTAAGCTTGAAATCTCTCGAATCACAGCGTAGTTATCGGCACTCGATCGAGGAGTTTGTAGCCTGGTATTGCTCCGCGCCACGACTATCGTTCAACAAGACAGTCGTGCTCCGTTACCGACTTGGTATTCGGATCGCTGACTACCATCCGTATGGATTTCAAGTTTGTGAAGGTTTCACCGGACACAGCACATGATCGCAGATAGCACAACGAGGCCGCAGCTCCTTCCAAGTGACATCGAGAGCTTTTGAACAGAAGGGGCAGGAATCCGACCACGCGCTGTTACACTCCGGGCAGAAGTTGATTATCAGGGAGGACCGCTTGACTGTTTGCCCGGGTTCCCTGAGGTCGATGAGAAAGCGACAAGCAGGGTTCTCACAGATTAACATCTTCGCGATCACAGGGCCTCCGCACCACGCGAAGGTTATTGTAATACATGTTTTATGTCAACTCATATAACCTGCAACCTTTATATACATATGAAAAGCCTGCAACAATGTGACATTGTATGCTCGTACGAAACGTAGGTTTCAAAAGGGAATATCTCAAAAGAGGGCCGCAGACGTGATCGTGCTCACTGGGGTCTGAGACTTTGCGCACTCTTCTTCACTGTAAGGAGTTGCTGATCCCACACCGCTTCGATAGCCGCAAAAGCCTGCCTGAGATTCTGACATGAGGACATCCAAGAACAAGTGTTCGTCGGAAGGCGCGAGGATTCGCCGGCTGCGCATGGATTCTGGAATGAGTCAGGAGGACCTTGCACGGCAAGTAGGGGTCACAACGCACACGATTTGGCGCTTGGAGAACGGTCCCATCTTCAATCCCCGCCTCGACACTCTCCGTGCAATCGCCAAGGCGCTCGGAGTTGGCGTCGCTGTTCTCTTGGGCCCGATAGCCTGATTCGTTAGCTGAATTCCCGGCAAACCATTAGCGTGTGCGCAGCCGTCTGTGTTTCGGTCTTGAGCCGCACAACGGACACTCTCTGCTGAGAAGCCACTCTCGTGTAGCCGCAATGAACGCTTCCTTCACGAGGCCGAGCGCATGCTCATACTCCACGGCCAGCCTGAACTTGTTTCTGGGAATTCCTCTCGTGCCAATCATTCTCCAGCCCGTGATCGCTTCGAGAGACTTGCGTAACCTCTTATTTGCGATCGTAATCTGCGGGTGCCTGGTGAGCGTTTCAATATCAGCCAAGGTAAGGCTGAAGGTGTCCCGAAGTTTACTGCCTGACTTTACTGCCGTCGAACTCCTAGTTTTCTTGGCAGACATCAGATTAATCCGATCTGGCGCAACTGATCCACCGGCCTGTAGCGCGGTCGCGATGGTGTTGCACTTCCAACCTTGAGTTGGGCATCGGTAGTACCTCTCTCGATGGAATACTTCATCGAGGCGAACGTACCACCGGTTGGCGAGGTGAATCTAGTGTGCGTTGGTGAGTGTGATCCTTACTTTAGTTAGTTTTTCACGATTGCTGCGGGACGGGAATCCTATCTTCCCGGACTAAATCAGGCAAGGAATCCGCTCGCATTTTGCGCATGAGTTGACTGCGGTGGACCTTGGTGACGGCCTTACTGATTCCAAGTTCGGCGGCGATTTGTTTGTTAGGCAAGCCGGAGACCACCAGGGGGAGCACCTGGCGTTCACGAGGCACCAGCGAAGCGAACATGGTTTCTAACTGCGCAACTTCCGCACCTCGCTGGCGGCTCTCGCCGTCCTTTTCCAATGCGACGTGAATCGCGGTCAAGTAGGTCCTGATCGCGGAACGGCTGGATGTCGCCATGCCCGGTGATGAAGATAATCGGAATGGAGATGCCGCTGTCGGCCAACTTGCCAAATCCCTTAACCCCTCGGCTCCGAGTAGTCCTAGGAAGCTTGCCCGGCCAGCACAAACTAAGCGACAGAGGCCTCGACGCATTGAAGTGAGCCACGCGCATCGACGATCTGACAAGGCACATGGCGCACTCCTATCCGATCTGCCCGTCTCTCCTGGCTCGCTACTACAAATTTACTACAATGCGCTTTCACACCGCTCGTAACTTGACCGACAGCTCTTGAACTGGGGGTTGGCTAGACGGCTGATTCCAAAGAAACTGGCGGAGAGGGGGGGATTCGAACCCCCGGTAGGAGTTTTGGCCCCTACAACGGTTTAGCAACGTCAAGAGTCCCAGGCCCTGTTGCTCGGAATCAACAACTTACCGCGGACCGTCAGACCTGTTTTCGGGCCGAAGTCGCCTTGTTCGGGAACAACTGTTCCCCAAACTGTTCCACAGGTTTCTAGACCGTTTCGCATGTGCCGACGTTGTCTCACAAGGGAACCCCTGGTAAAAATGCGAAATAACTCGACGACTAAGGTTCCGGGTTGAGCAATCAAACTTCCACACCACGACCGTCGTAATGTCTCCGGCAAAAGCGGCAGCCCGTAACCTCTGGAAGGCTTCGCGCCACAGGCTCGTCCGACACGCGATTGTTAACGGTTAGCTAGCCAAAAGACCAACAACGACGGCTCTGCGCGGCTCTGTCGGCAGTTGTCACGAGTACGACGATCTGAGTATCTCGCCCGCTGACGGTTCGTTGGTCTTCGGGTCGCGCAGTACAAAATAATGTAAGCCCGAGTGAACGGCAGGTACCTTCTTCAGAACTGCGAGGGCTCTTTCGTTTGGTGCGAGAGAACACAGTATCGCCAAGGCGACAAATAGAGACGTAGCGGCGATGATGTTCGTGGAAGTGTCGCTCCAAGTGTTAGATTCGTCGATTTGAAATTGTCGTGAAGGCCAGTCAAAACGAACCGCCGTTGGTTCTTTGAAAAGCGTGGATATCGTTTCCTTTGGAGCAGTCTGAAAAAATACTTGCAGCCGCCACGAAGATGGATCTTCTTGGACCAGGTGGATGGCTCGTGCCACGAGCATTTCTGCATCCGCCTGCAGAAGACGAGTCCAACCGACATATTCCAACGGGGACAGTTCGAACAGCACATCGGTTAGCAATTCGTTTTCAGCATCCTCTCCGCTGACTAAATCATAGGTGCGAGTAAAGCTGGGAAGATTGCTGGCGAGCATTTCTTGATTCCAGACGCTGATATCCGCTCCAGGTTCCACGACGAGAGAAGGCGCCGCCAGCAGAATCGGGACAGTCTGAAGGAATCGAGCTGCCTTTTCAACGGATTCATCATCGATTGGGTTGAACGAGCAGCGCTGGAAGCACAAGCCACGGATACAAAAGCGGTGGTTGAAGAGGCTTGAACTGGACCGCATACATCGAGGCCTGGAAGTGCTCTACGTACAGACTCAACTCAACCGGGTGACCCATGCGCCAGTGCGGTTCTTGCTGTGAAACTTGGTGGATGACAGGAAGAAAAAGCAATTGAGCATACCATTGATCCTCGGTTGGGATGGGAAACAGCGCCCCGTCGGACTGGCTTACCGTGGGGCAACCGGTCATCGGCCATTGGACTGGAATGGGAGCGTGAGCTAAATAGTTTGAGAGATCGCCACGGCTTGGGTCAAGGGGGTCGGCTGCAATCAAGCACGCCTTTTGTACTTGAATTCTAGGGCGATTTCGGCGGCATGTGTATGATCGACGAGATTTCCGTGCCCGGGAAGGCCTGGCGGTTGCCACTCCGGAACATCGAAGATGTAGAACACACCGAACGATTCTCTCCATTCCTCGTATGACGTCCAATTGTCCTGTCGATCCAGAGAGGTGCCAAGCTCTGCCGGCAAGAACCTAAGGTGAATTCGTTTATCTGTCGTTGCTTTGTGTAGGGCGAACCAGAGCGCAACATCCAGGGAGTGAGTCACATCGAGCAAATGTGTCCCCGGTCCGTAGTGCTGCACTATCGCGTAATACCAATAAGCCCATAAATCGCTCTCTGACCACGCTTCGTGAAATTCCGTTCCCCGATCCACCAACAGCTCGGTCGCTAACATCCGACAATACCGCCGCCAAATGCGTTCGTTGATCAAAGGCATCCTAATTCCGGTAGGCTTCATGTTCCCATAATCTTGATACTGGCCTCGATGGACTCGAATGTGCCCGGGCTTTGGGGACCTCAAGGTTTTGATATACGCCACAAGTTCGCGGTAGTCGTTAAAAGATGCATGCGGCATTAGTTTTCCGTAGCCGTTGGTCGGTTTCTCCGGACTTCACGAGACCCTAGAGAACTGAAAGCACCGTCTTTGTGCAAGCGCGATCCCACGAAAGGCTAGCAGCGAAATCCGCGTCGATTGATTTCTCCGCCGTCTAACGCTTGTCGATTTCGCGTGTGTTCCGTATGGCTCAGCAACTATGATTGCACCTTCGCAGCATCCCGGAGGAAGCTATGTCCACAGCTCAGAATAGTTCCCCTGTAGAAGTGAAAGACCTCTACGCGACGCTAATTGCCACAAGAAATCTCGAAATCAATCTCTTTTGGCAGCGCTCGAACTATTTTCTGGTCTTGAACAGCGGCATCGTTTTTGGATTCTTTAATCTTAAGGATACGAGGTACGGCGTCATTTTTGGCTTGATGGGTATGGTGGCGTCGCTGCTGTGGTTTTGGGTGTGCCTCGGAAGCAAATTCTGGCAAACCCGCTGGGAACAGCGACTGCTCGATTTTGAGAATCAGAACCTTCCTGGAATTGAGTTCTTCGCCGCAAAGCCCGCCCGTATTCGCAGTGATGTCGAGCGAGGCTTTGCGTTCGAACGACTTGGCCGATTCCAAAAGGCAGTTTATAAACTAGCCATGCGGAAACCTTCGGTAAGCTATTCGATGATTCGGCTCTCAGCCGTATTCGTACTTGGATGGCTCGCATTCCTGGTACTTTTCCTAGCCACTGGAGGACCTTCTCCACACTGACTGTCGTATCCGAAGGAACTTGCCATTGCTGCTGTCTTTCCAAGTAGACACGTGTACTAGCTGGCAGATCAAATGACAAGGCCATGGTTTTCTGGTCGTTCGGACCCGGCGACCAGCGTTAAACTAGTCCAGAGCGTGCTGGCTTGCCATCTTCGTCCAGTCGTGAATGACAATTTCTTCCCAGTACTCGGCTGCATCTTTATTGTAGATAACGACAGTCGCGTCGCGATTGCACAATACTCCGTCGCCGGACCAATTCTGGCTACCGACGGCCACAACCTCCGAGTCTACGATTATTCCCTTGTTGTGAACATTCACTTGAATGTCATTTCGATTCGATGATGCTGGTTGGGATAGAGAGCGCCGGAAGCGGGCCGGGTCCAGTTAAATACTGGCGCTGGCGCGATGCAAGGACCCGGGCGGCCGAAGAGATACTCAAGCAGACGCCGCGGTCTGCTTGAACAGCTCGTCAAAGATCTGATCGGCACCCCAAGCTTGGGCAGCGGTGAAGGCAAGGCGTCGCTTCTGGTCACTGGACAGCGCTGTAGTGGGTTTGTACCCAAGGTCGTGCTCAGACTCGGACCATGCATGTTGAAAGAGCGTCTTGATCTGGAGCTCAAAAAAGGAAATTATCGCACTCTCGTTTTCTTCATCCTTGAACACATCCCGCGGAAGGAAAAGAATGAAATGTCGGCCTTCGTATCCGAACTCTCGTTCTGAATCGGGCACGATTTTGCGCGCCTCAATGTGACGAAAATACGTGGTGACCTTTTCCGCGAGTGCGTCGACATCGGACGGGTAGAAGGTCACGATTCGTGCTCCCAATTGATCCTGGATTTGGTTGAGGGGATCGCTATATTTTGACTTGTCCAGTTCTTGCTTTTCTGCTTTTGCAACGAAGCGGTCTACACTCTTAGCTCTGACCGAGATGCGGTCGATACGCGGGGAATCTTTGAAGATTTCTCGCAGGAACAGCTCGAGCCGCCCAGCTAAAGGCACCAGTAGCTGCTTGCACCGCGCGTCGTATTCCTCGCGAAGAGATGTCACGGAGCGACCTTTCTGAACCGCTGGTCGACGATCTTACCTTGGGTTGAAAACCTTACCACCGCGCTGTTCGCATCGACGATTTCACGTCTAAAGACTTCATCGAAACGCTCCGTAGGAGCTGCCAACAGGCCGCCATTGTCGAGCTCAATGGTTTTGATAGCCACATGCTTCACGAACTCGGAAGGCACAAAGCGAAAGCGTTCTTCGAACAATGCTTCTCGCGGGAATCGTTCCTTGATCTCCTTGTGGGTTTCCTCGGAGACGTGGAACTGCTGGACGATGTCCTTGGCACTTAGGACTCTCCGTGGCATTCCGGCCACGAGATGCTGGAGCGCGACAATGTCTTCTTTTACTTTGCCATCCTCGGAGCGGTTCATAGCGTCCCGCACAGCGATCGCGAATCGCCGTGTACCTGCTTCTCCGGGTGTCAGGAAATCGGAGCGCAGAAAATCTCGAATCCAGTAATCGGAAATAATGCTGTCTGCGCTGTTGATTTGTTTGTCCACGGCCTTTCCCTTCCAAAAGTCCTTGTCGAGGGAGCGTCCCGAGTACACCGCGGCCTTATAGGAGGTGGCGCTCTTCATGAAAATTCGTTCGAGAAATTCCACGGTCAGGCCTTTCGCGCGTTCCTCGGCGAGGATGCCACTATCTGCCGGGAATCGAGAGATCACTATTTTCGTCTCCGCCTTCTGCTGGCCGGTCATTAAGAATAGCAACCCAAGCCCGGACTTATTCGTGGTGACGGCCTGTAGCTTGGTTGCAATGAGCCTTCCGTTTGGGACGTCACAAATTTTGATGTAGGCGAGCAACGAGTCTCTGCATTCGTTGCGTTGCTCATCATCCTTATCTGGGGTGAAGGCAATCTCATGCTGGCACTCACTGTCAGCCGTATCGAAGATGCGCTTGAGCATATCGAAGAGCCGAGCCGTCGCTTGCGTCACAGTGGTGCCGTTAATGGCGTGGGGGTCTTTCAAGTTCTTTCCGGGATGGATAAGGAAACTGTGGATCGAATTTAGGTCCATCGCTTTTTCCCTAGTCAGCAGAAACCATCAGAGACGCACCTTGCCAGGTTTCTCCCTGTGGCGCCGTCTGGTTTCGCTTGAGTCAAGTTGAGGGATGTCTAACTAGAAGGAGACTATGCGATTAGCTGGGCGAACGCAACGACAAGTCATTATTTGTAACCGATACCGCGGGCGTTCGCTGGTCCCTTCCTTCTAAACCGTGAAAGAGTTCCCCTAGTGTGTTATCTTCTGGAGATAATACCCCTTTCCTACCGTCAACTAAGGATTACCGGAGAGGATCATCACTGTGAGCACCCAACCTCCAGGCAACCTGCCATCGCCAACAATTCCGGCTACTCCCGCAAAGAGTGACCTGGTTCCTGAGCCTGTTACGCGAAACCTGAGAATTTTCGCGTTTGATCCAAGTGTTTCCGCGCGTGTGGACACCGCGGGGATTAGCGAGCTCACCATTGCCGTGCGGTGGGAAAAGAACCTGCAGCCAGGCCCGATCGGCGAATACATTGAGGTCGTTGATACCGATCCAGCAAGCGGGGTGTTCTATAAGCCTGTGGATCTCAGCGACCCACGCGTTCTAGCGCAAAATGGGCTGGCACCTTCGGAATCCAATCCACAATTCCATCAGCAGATGGTGTATGCGGTGGCGATGGCGACCATCGAGCACTTTGAACAAGCGCTTGGGCGAGTCGCCCTGTTGTCTTCCCATCGCCCTTCCGGCACCGAGGAAAAATTCGTGCGTCGGCTTCGCATCTACCCACATGCGCTACGGGATCGGAACGCGTTCTATAGCCCGGACAAGAAGGCACTGCTATTTGGATACTTCCCGGTCAGCATAAAGGACGCAACCAATACGCCAGGTACGATCGTGTTCACTTGCCTGTCGCACGATATTATTGCGCATGAGACGACGCACGCGTTGCTGGATGGCGTGCACCCGCGGTTCAATGAGCCCGTTAACCCCGATGTCCTTGCATTCCACGAAGCCTTCGCGGATATCGTCGCGCTGTTCCAGCACTTCTCGTATCCAGGGGTCCTGAGGGACCAGATCGCCCGAACACGCGGGGACCTAACGGGTGAGAATCTTTTGGGCCAGTTGGCCCAGCAATTTGGGAAGGCTTCCGGGCGGGGCAGCGCGCTCAGGGATGCACTCGGCGGTGCGAATCGGGAGACCGGGAAATGGGCGCCACACAAACCTGACGTTCGCGCGCTCGACACGACGCACGAGCCGCACGCACGCGGAGCGATTCTTGTCGCAGCGGTTTTTGGAGCGTTCCTTAAGGTGTACCGGGCGAAGACCGCGGACCTTTACCGCATTGCGAGTGAAGGAACGGGTGTGCTTCGCGAAGGCGAGATTCATCCCGATTTGTCGAACCGGCTGGCCTCTGAGGCTGCACGCGCCGCTCGTTACATCCTGCAGATGTGTATACGGGCGATCGACTATTGTCCACCCGTCGGAATCACGTTCGGCGACTATCTACGCGGGGTTGTCACGGCGGACTACGATCTAAACCCTGATGACGTCGATGGCTACCGGCTGGCTTTTCTCGAAAGTTTTCGTCAATGGGGTATCAATGCAAGAAATATGCGGAGCACGTCCGTCGAAGGCCTTCTCTGGCCGACGGGTGAAGCCGCGCAAGAAGAAGCAGGAGTTCGCCTCGAGCGCAATGACATGCGCACCCTATTCACTCAAGACCGTTCGATTGAAGATCCGGACTTGATGGCAAGGCAGAAGTCTCGTATTAAGAAGGTCGCCCGCTTGTCCTGGGACCTCGAAAGTGATCGGTGCGACACATGGGAGGCCATTGACGATCAAGCGGCTGCGCTTTGGGCATGGCTCATGAACGGACCGGGACAGAAATTAGTGCCCGCCGTTGGCTTAGTTGTCGACGGAGCGCCGCCGACGGTGTTTCGGTCCCAAACGACTTCAAATCGCGTGTCGGTGGAGGTTCACTCCGTACGGATCGCGGTCCGGCGAAGTCCAAGGGGAGGCACCGTCACCGATTTCGTTGTCGAGATCACGCAAAGGCGACGAGGATACTTCGATCCTGAGAAACAGAAAAGAATGGATGCGCCCGGGAGCATTCCTGACCAGAGTGATAAAGGGGACTTCCGCTACCGCGCGGGCTGCACGCTGCTGATCAATCCGGCCACAATGGAGGTTCGGCGTGTGATCCGGACCGCAGGTACGATCGCGGATGATGCGCAACTGGGACGTATACGGCAGTTTCTCACTGGGGAACTCGAACCAGGCAATGCATTTGATGCCGCACAGAATGTCCTACGAGCACGAGAGCCATTCGCGCTCCTTCACCGCCATACCGAGGAGTGAGCTGTGCCAAAGAAGAGTTTAAAGAAAGGTGCTAGCGCAAAAAATGGGGAGGGAGTTCCGTCTACAAGGCTGATGCCTCCTGATGATGGCGCAACGATCAGAATGTACCGAACAGGTCATGGTGACTGTTTCCTGCTGGCGTTCCCTGGACAGGCGAAGGGACAACCAGTGTATGTTCTGATTGATTGCGGTTATAAGCCCGGCTCTCCTACCTATATCAATACGAAGATCAAAGACATTACCAAGAGCATTCGTGAAGCGACCGGCGGGCATATCAACACTGCAGTGATCACTCATGAGCACCAGGATCATGTGAATGGTATTACGAGGCCGAATTTCGCAGGCATTAGCCTCGGCGAGGCGTGGTTCGCTTGGACGGAGGACCCCAGTGACGACCTGGCGAATGCCCTTCGGAAGAAGTTTAAGGACAAATTGTTAGGTTTGATTGCGGCGCGAAATCGTCTCCAGGCGGCCGGTGATAACGAGCAGGTTCAACGGATCGACGAATTTCTAGCCTTTGAGCTGGGCGGGGACGAAGACACAGCGTTCAATGCTACTCAGGCCGCCCAGTTGCTGGGGGCAGCGGGCGCTCCGAGCCAGTCCATGAACAAGCAGTCGATGAGTGTGTTCAAAGAACTTGCCAAGGAGAATCAGGGAGTTAAATTTCTTCGTCCCCACGAAAAAATCCTGGCAATCCCTGGAACCAAGAATGTTCGCGTATTTGTGCTCGGCCCGCCACGGGATCCGGAACAGATTGCCGACCTTGATCCACAAGGTGAGGAGTCCTTTCAAGGGATTGCTTTGGGGGTCGCTTCCCCTGGCCAATATTTTGCTGCAGCCGTTACGGGGGGCGATCCAAAGATTCCGTTCGCGAACCGCTATTGCATCCCGCAAAAAGACGCCATGATCGACCCAACTTATGGAGCGCACTTGAACCAGGTTTATGGAAGCCCAGCGTCGGTAGCGTTTCCCCCGTTGGGTGTGCTCGAACCAGGAAGCAATGAGGTGGAAGGAAATGCGGACTGGCGACGGATCGACAACGATTGGCTATATTCGGCCGACCAACTAGCGCTTGCAATGAACGACCAAACGAATAACGCGAGCCTCGTCCTTGCATTTGAGCTCGGGAAAGGTGGCAAGGTGCTGTTGTTTGCGGCTGACGCCCAGCGTGGGAACTGGGTGTCTTGGTCGAAGAAGACTTGGAAAGATGGGAACGAAACAATTAAGGCGAAGGATTTGCTGGCGCGAGTTGTGTTGTACAAAGTGGGTCACCACGGGAGCCACAATGCGACCTTGAACGGCACAGCCAGCGACGAACACCCAAACCTTTCGTGGATGGCGGCAGGCGATCTCGCCACGGAATTTACCGCGATGATTACAGCAGTTCGCGCGTGGGCGGAAACGCAGAACGGCTGGGATCACCCGCAGAAGGGCATAAAAGACGCTTTGCTTAAGAAGGCCTGCGGGCGCGTTTTTCAAACCGACTGCGATGTGGAGAATATGAAGAAGTTCGGCGATGGCCAGGAGGGTGAGTGGGAGGGTTTTAAGGGCCGAACTGCTGGCGAGAAACTTTATTTCGACTACATAATTACCACTTAACCTAGCGTTTCTCAGATCGGAAGCCTAATCCATAGGCGGCGGTCAGATTTCTGTCGCTTGCTCCAAGTTAGTTCTTTAAAAACAAATCCCTTACTTAAGCAACATTAGTGGTTTGCCGGAAAACTATGATGCAGGATTATTACACATTTTAGAATAGAGCATTGTGAATGTTAAAGATTGATTTCTGGCGGTTGTACCCAAATCAACGGGCCGCCCTGTCAGCAGTCAAGAAATTTCTCCGCAAAGAAAAGGCTAAGTTCGCTGCCCTGGTACAGATGCCGACGGGGACGGGCAAGTCTGGGGTCATTACCATGGCTTGTACTCTTTTTCCGAAGTACGAGTCCGTTCTCGTCTTAACTCCTTCGGACATCCTTTGCGACCAGATCAAGTTGAACGTTGCTTCTGGTTTCTGGGACGACGACTTAAAGATAAAGAATCCGCGGCCGAAAGAGACGACGCGATTCACGCCGACAAATTTAAAACTCCTGCCGCGGGAGACCGAGACCATCTATATCTCCACGATTCAATCGCTGCAGGAGCTTTACAGCGAGCATCGCGGCAACTTCTACAAGCTACGAGACCTCATAGATTTGGTCATATTCGACGAGGGGCATCGAGAACCGGCCAGGAAATGGGCCGAGGCTGTGCGAGTCCTCGAAAAGAGGACGATTATTTTTACCGCCACGCCGTATCGAAACGATCTGCGGCTCTTCAATGTCGATACAAAAGACAAAGAAGACTGGTATGTTTACAGTTACCAGGACGCAATTAAGCACAAGCTTGTGCGTAATGTCGAATTCGTAGGCATCAACACACGCCTGGCACCTCGCGCGTTTGCCAGCGAGCTTTTTGCGCAATATGAGAAACGATTCGCGAACGCTCCTTACGGCGGGAGGGTGATCGTCCGTTGCGATACCTCGAACCAGATCCGAGCGATTGTGTCGCAGCTCAACACTCTCAAGAGAGGTTGCGCGCTCGGTATCCATTCCACATTCCCAGCAAACGCTACCTCGTACAGGAATTCTGTACCCAACTTCAAGAAGGAAGATCCTGGGGCAACCTTTTATGTGCACGAAGATATGCTCATCGAAGGCGTGGACGACCCGCGATTCTCCATCCTGGTGAATTACTGCGTTTACGGAAACGCGCGGCAATTGATCCAGCAAATTGGACGCGTGGTCCGAAATAGCAGCCAGAGGAAGCACGCGCAGCACGCATTCGTGCTTGGATCAGGAACGGAGCAACTCGAACGCTGGTGGGAAAACTACAAACAAGCCGAGGTAAAAGAGGAATGGAACTACTACCTAGGCCAGTTCAGGAGATTGTTCGATCCGGAGGACCCGGAGTTCTACAAGCAGATTCTTCTCCCGAAGTCGGTGCGCGTCTACGAGCTTGAGTCCTTGCAGGAGCTCGAAAAGTACATCAAAGATATTACCTACGAAATGGATCAGGGAGACGAGTCAATCAGGATGTACAAACGGCATCTTTTTGACGAAAAGCGGGGGTGCCTTTGGGCTTACGATCACACGGTGGGTTCTCATCTGCTCGACGATGCGTTTCACGCCGAAAGTACGCTGGGACTCACTTTTCTGCAGGGGGTTGGGAAGTATCTCTTTTACTTCAACTCTGAAGGAAGTACGTACGAAATAATGGAGAAACTTCGGTCGGTAGATCCCAAGACATTGCAAAAGCTTTTTTCGGCTTCTTCGCGGTTCACCCAGATGTCGCTGCGCAATTTTGACGTTAGCCGGTACGCTATCCGGTATCGCGCGACGCGCGCCTACTCGCTGGGAGACAGTTTGGGCACACTGATGGATCACGTCCACTACTGTTCCGGAATTGCTGCGCCAGCCGACAACACCAGAAAGCGATATGTGGGATTCAGTCGTGGGTCGGTCGTTGAGGCCGAACGAGTTCGGTTTGACCGATACTGCCTTTGGATTAAGGATATTGCCGCGATTCTGGACGCAGACCGAAATAGTTCAAAGATATTCCGTCGTTTCGCTGTGGCGGCAACCCCGCCAGAAGATAAGAAGCCGTCCAGCATTTTGATTGATATTGATGAATTCCCAGAGGAATTATTTGACAGTGAACAGGTGCAATTGACGGAATCGGTTGCAGAGACGATTCCGGAGCTGTTTTATCGAATAGATGACGATTGGACGTTTACCTTACCCGTCGGCGACGTCAAGTATCACGTAACGATCCAACGACAGGACAAGAGTCGGCGCTTCAAACTAAAAGTTCGCAAGGAAGATCAAAAAAGGCATCTCGTTCGCGTGCGCGACACGTTCGAGTCGCTCTTTACTTACATGAACCGCGGCCAGATGTTTCGACTTACGTTCGACAATTCGACGAAGGTGTACGCGCACGGACATTATTATGAACTCTTCCGAAAAATAGGCGGTATGCGGGATCCGGAAAGTTTCCCCCTAAATGGAATATTCCATACGCTGCGTTGCCTTGACGATGTTCCTTCTCCTCGCGGGGAGAAAGGTACGGCTACGACGGCAACCGGATGGCAGGCCAATAGCGTGTTCGGCCTAGTCGACAGCGACAAGCTGTTTCGTGAACTGAGGGATCAACACCATGTCGAGGCCAACTACGACTATCTAATCTGTGGCGACATGCAGAAAGAAATCTTCGATTTTCTGGCCGTTTCCGAAAAGGGCAAACGCGTGGTGGCTATCCACGCAAAAAGCGAAGAGTTCGTCTTGTCTGCGTCATTCTTTCAAACTGTCGTAGCGCAAGCTATCAAGAGCTTGGACTATCTTAATCCGCACAGCCGCCTCAAACCACCGGATCTGAATTCGTATGGTGGTCCATGGAAATCGGACGGCCTTGAAGTTTCTCGCCGGGTTCGCTGGACAAAGAAGTCTGCTTCAACGATCTGGGACAAGGTTCAAGGGATTCTGCAGGATCCGGATAAGACCATTGAAGTGTGGATCGTGATCGGCAGAGGGTTTTCTTATGAAGCATTCAAGAGCGAGCAACGATCTAACGATCCTGAGCCAGAATTAATTCAAATCATCTATCTCTTGCAGTCCGCTTATGACACGGTAGCGCAGATGAACGCCCGGTTAAGAGTGCTTTGCGCTGAGAATCTGAGAGCGCGAGGGCAAGTCCCCGGCGCAGCGGATTAGTCACGTGAACAATTCCAATTGCCTGAGTTCATTTCGCAAAACCCCCTACAGTGCTGGTGAACGCGTGACATCCCCCGAGTGTCATACATGGCTGTAAGTCACCTTGACGTTATTCCCGTCGGTTTCAACTGTCACATGGTAGTGCTGATCGGTCCGATAGGTTGGGTTGTAGGCCGATAGTGCCGCGATAACGGTCGAATCAGGATGATTGAAAGGCTGCACGTGACTACTTATCGCAACTGTCGCACTCGGCGTCAGCGAATTCAGCCACGGCGTGGTCCGCAGACTCGTGAACGTCCCATTGTCCGAACCGTGATGGGGAACTTTGAAGAATCGGGTATTCGGAGGGATCTGACCCGCAATCTGGGTCCACACTCCATCGGCCTCGGCGTCGCCGGTCAGTATGAAAGACACGTTCCCGAGAGTGAGAAGCAGCACGACAGAATTGTTGTTTTCGTTCGGAAGCACAGTTCCCGGAAGCGGCCAGAGCGCCTGCATCGAGACCGCGCCGAAGAACGGCAGAATTTTGTTCGTGTCGACGAGATCGTATTGGCCCACGCGTGCTGATCGCCTTGAGTAGCGAAGCAGATCAGAAAAAAAGGCAGGCTGATTCGCAGGTTGCGAATACCAGAATCGGGCTGTGCCAAAATCGCGAAGAATCTTCTTCAGGCCCTGGCCATGATCGGCATGCGCGTGCGTGAGCAATACCCATTCGAATGTGTGGCCGGCGGCTGGCACTGTCACTTTCTTTTTTTCGAAGAATCGCTTCAGGAAAATGTGCGACGAGCGGAGCATAGATGTGTCGTTTGAATCGATCAGCCCATAATAGGCGTACCCCTGATCGTCTTCGGATTCGAGTAGCAGCGAATCCCCCCAACCTACGTCAATCAACGTCACCCGAAGGTAACTCATTTCTTCCGTCCCAATTTCGTCATCGCTCGAACTTTGTTCTCAACTGGAGCGTAGGCTCTTTCGGCTCGCTGTTCTGTGCCATGGACACTTGCTCAGCAGTCCAGCTTCGAAAGGCGCTTGTCTCCTCTTCGGAGAAGACGATTTCATTCCCCAGGTCTTTGCATCGGGCCTCAAATCCCTGCTGCGAAAGCTGCACATCACGATATTGAAAGGCCAGTACAAATAGCCTGAGTCCCGTCCGATAGACATCTCCTACATGGGGTGAGCGGGAGAACAGAAAATCCGGCAGCCAGATGTCCTCAAAATTGAGAGACAAGCCCGGATCCTTCTCAATGCGCTCGAACAATCCCTCAATCAGGCCGTAGTTGCTGAATCGTGCTGCATCAAACGGCTGCTGAATGATGCCCGCGAGCCCCAGCATCAGGAATGGCATCATGGGTCCGCCAAGGCTGATTCCCCATCCCGCTCGAGGAGTGTCGTACTCAATCGAAAGGTAGTGACACCTGACCATTGGGAAGTAAGGTCTGGCAGGCGTTTCGACCAGGACCGGCACGTCGGGTTGTGGCGGGGCATTCATCATTTGAACTCTGAGGTCCGTCAGTTCGCGGTCAGCAAAAGCTTCCGGGCGAGCTGACTACAATGTGTAATCGATATAGGGGCCCTCCTGCGGTGACGTGAAACCCTGAGGTAACTCTGCTAGCTCTTCCCGAGCCTGCTCGTCTGGGTCGGTATCACCGGCTTTGACCCAATCACTCCGCACCAGCCGATTGCCAGTTCGGGTCTCGGCCGCTTCCATCAGCGCTTTCCTGGGGACCTCTGTTTTTTTCGCCTCGCTACCGTAGGCACCCGTCGCTGTGGAGCAGAAGATCGCGCATCTCGGATTCAGTGCGGCCAGGGCGGGAATTGGTGTGGCGTTGGTGCTGCCGTGGTGTCCGAGCTTAAGGAAATCGAGCGAACCGAGAATCTCCTTGGCGCGGGGCGTGATGCCGGGATCGCGCCCAGAAACGGCCTTGCCATATAACCAATACGCCCAGTTACCCCATTGCGCGTCCCCGACGAATAGCAATTTTTTGCCGTTGCATGTGAAGAGCACTACGAGGCTTTGGTTATTGAGTGTGCCGTCCAGTTTATCGGCCGCGGCAGCAAGCGCGTCCGGCTGCATGTCACCAAGCGTTTTCTCCATCTGTTCACTACCGTCCAACTCTTCGAAGATATGCCTGGGATACTCGTTGGCGGATCCGGGCCATTTCTTCAGATCAAATGGCCGAATTTTCGTGGTGTCGGGGACTCCATTGTCTCCGAGCGCGGCCAGGTATTGCTCTGTCTTGTTGTCGGTGGAGGCGAATTCTCCGCCTGAATCCTTTGGAGAAGGAGAGAGAAGTTCCGCAGTAACTATTCCTTCGAGTTCATCCGACAGGGTGGGAGCGTCGTCGCCCTGATAGTAGTAAACGGGCGGCTTGTTCTTGAATCCGGATTGCAGCAACTTGAGCGCCTTCGCATTGCTGCCGCCACCTCCGTTCTCGGTGACTCCGAGGGCATTCTCCACTTTATGGTGTGCTTCGATTGCGTCGGGGTCGTTGCGAGCACTGAGCTGCATTTTAAGCTGCTGCGCGACATTCGTGAGCTGCATCATAAATTTCGAAGCATCGGAGTTGTTCGGATCGAGCCGATTCGTGATCCAGACCGCACCGACGTTGAACTCCGTAAAATCGTCGTAACAAGTGGCAAAGCCTGACATGTGATCGGCGTGATAATGCGTCAGTATGACCAGCGCTAGGTTTTTGCCCGTAACTTGCGCCATGTCTTGCACACACTCTTCGATGGTGCCGATGTTTGCCGCATGGACACCACAGTCGATTAGGATGTGCGCGGGGCCGTTCTTTCCGGGCACCGTCATCAGAAAAAAGTCGCCAAAACCTATGCGATACATCCGTATGCGGATATTGCCTGCCCCTCCTGCTCGGGCCTGAGGTGCATTTGCCTGCGCGGTTCCGCCATCTTCCCGACGGGGTCTCGGGGTACGGCTCGCGCGTGTGCCTTGAGTAGACTTGCGACTCTTTGGGGCAACGGTTTTCTTCACGGCTTTTTTGCGAGTGGCCATAATCAGTAATCCTCGTGCAACAGGCCAAAGTTGGCCTGGAAGTGAGTTGCCTTTTCGGTGTTGCCCACAGCAAGACCCTGCGCGATGAAAAAGTTACGTTGCTTTTCCTCTCGTTGCTTCGCGTGCGGGCCAATCATTTCTCTACCAATCACAAATCGTACCTTCGGGGGTACATTAATAGGCTGCGCATGACTCTTGGGCTCAGGGGCTTCAACAATGAGCGTGACGCCCGCGCGGAAGGGAAAAGTGCCGGCTTTGGGAACCGCATCACTGAACTTTGCTTGCTTAGATTGGATGATTTCCACAACCATCTCCATGCGCAGACGGCCGTTCTCCTTGGTACGAAAAACGGGGTGAAACGATGGAACGGTCACAGGGAGATCGGGATCGAGGCCGAGTGCGGCACGATTGTCGTTCGCCCATTTGCGAAGAGCGTCGCCGTTGTGGTCCATCTCTTTACTCGTCAGCCCGTTCGGACTTCCGAAGTCGAGGTCGTCGATCGCCGGCAGATCGGCATTGGGGGGCCAGCTGAGCGCGTCTTCGGAATAGAAGCTGGCACTTTCGGAATAGATGCCGCGCATCCGGAACGCCTCCATGAGCGCATCGCGTACGCCGTCGTCATCCGCGGGATCTAGGTCTCTGGAAACCGTAACGATAGCGCGCAGGAAATCGCCAAACGTTATGTCCACGGGAGGGCAGTAGTCAATGGCGCGCGCGCAGAGCTGGAAAAATTGAACGGCAGTTTGGACAGCGCAGGTGGCCAGCAGTTCAGCCAAGGGTGCGGGCAGATCGGCACTCACAGTACCTATACCTCCGGAGCGGTAGATACGAAACAGCGGGTCGGCTCGTTTCATGTACACGCTGAAGAATGCATCGAAAACGGCGGCGACCAGGATGGAGCCGCGGAAATGGGGATCATTGACGTTCTTATGGATGTCATCGGAGTTAGGCGGCGTACCCAGCGCGGAACGCAAGCCGCGTTTGTTTCCGCTCGCCTGACCGAACTGGATGGCCAGCTGGATCAGTGGGTTCATGCCTCGTATCTCGGCGGTGATCGCCGGCTGGTCTTTGTTTGCGCCGTCGCCGGCAATCGGGCTGAGGTCGGTCTGATAAAGCCGTCCGCCGGTTTGACGGATCGTCTCGATCAGAGAGTCGTGCTGCGAGAAGTGAGAGAACAGTGCGCATAGATCGGCGAAACCCTCGTGAAACGAAAGAACGTCGGGATTAGTCGGCTCAGTGAAATATGTCCGGATACCGTCGATCACAGCGTGAGTAACCTCGTGAGCGATTATGTCCTGAGACAGACACGTGAAAACGAGTTGGCCGGGGAGATTCCGACCCTGCCCGGTTTTGTTCGCGGTGAAGTAGCCAAACAGAATTCCTTGCGCCTGCGGGCTGTAGTAGGCATTGGCCTGCCGCATGGCGTGAGGGTAGAGCTTGAGAACCCAGATATCGCCGGCCTTACGAAATCTGTTTTCCTTGTTTGCGGAACCGCCAAAGCGATCGGCTCGGCGCCAGTGAACCTTTCGCCCGAGAGCTACTTCGAACATCTGGATGGTACGAGACGCGATGGCATAAACCATCTGCTGATGAAAACGGGGGTCTGCTTCCGTTGGACCGAGACCATTGCTGGCCAGCAGTAGTGGGTTGTCGAGATTAATCGGCGGATAGTAACACTTGTTGGTAGCATCGTAATCGACGACCGCGATTTTGTGCCCGGTTGGCCCTGGGTTAAGTGGTTCCCATGGAACCCGCACCGTGACTTGATTTCCAGAGTATTTGCCCGAGCTCGGATCGATTCCGTACACCTGCAGCGACCTCATGGGGGGCGCCGGCACCTCTAATTGAGAGTGCGATTTGGCTCGCGTAGAATTTTGCTTTCTAGCCATATGTCTTCCTCGGACTCCTAGTCTCGAATGGCCAATCCACGAATCAAGTTAGGCGCCAGGCATAACTCGAAGCCCAGTCCCTATCGAATACAGATTGGAGCGTGCGAACCAATGTTGAGTTATTGGTGTTAAAGCTGCTTCCCGCGGTGCAAGCGAAATAGTCCCAGGTCATATTGGAAGTCCCGATATTGATTCGCCGGTCCGTCACGATGTACTTGGTATGGTTGACGCGGGTGTGCCCCGGAAACTTACGGTTGCTGCCGCTCGTGCTATTCCATCCGGGCACCATGAAAAGTTTGATCTCCAACTGTCCAGAGCTCATGAAGGGGTCTGCCCGACCCGCTTCCGCCACACTCTGAAGGGCTCTCAACATAGGCTCGATCAGCGCAGAAGTATGAGCCCACTTGCTGACGAGCAGGCGAACGTACACTTTGCGAGTCAGGACTGCCGACAGAAGAGCATCCGAAAGCAGAGGCGACCAGACCGGAGTGTCGGTCGGGATGATACGTTCGTCGCCGATGGGCGGTCCCGCGCTCGGACGCGAAAACAGACCGGCGGGCGCAAAATCCATTACGCTGATGCAAACCGATTTCTGCGCATCATCTATGGTGTGAACCAGTCCTTCCCTATCCCAGGTGCGCCCTTTTCCCAGCACCTCCTGCGGGCATCCGGAAAGAAAGACGCCACACTGCTCTCCATTCAATGGGAGCCGCAGCGGAGTGCGGGCGCTATACTCCGTCGCGTACTTGTCGGCCAGTGGCGATGGAGATCGCTTCGAGGCCGCAATCAAACTCGACCATGACGGCACGCGGCGGTCGATGCGAACAGTCGGATCGAATGCTTCCTGGTTTGTCGGGCTGAGAGCGCTGAATTCCCACCATGAGTCGAAGTACTTGATCGCATCGGCCGCGAGCTCTGGACAGTCCTCTACGGCGACGCCCATCTCCTTCACTTGCATGAGCGATTTCCAATCCATGTTCGCCGATCCCAGATAGAGGTGAACCGAATCAAAGATCCAAATCTTCTGGTGCATGATGCCGCCGCCGTACCACTTGCTCATGTCGATGTCGTGAATCAAAATACGGTCCGGAAACTGTTCCCGCAGAGTGTCCGATTCCTGCTTCTGCCCAGAAAAGCCGGGGCTCTGCAGAATTCGAATCGAGACGCCGCGGCACGCGGCATCGCGCAGCGCCTCGAAAAGTGCGCGTCCGTGGTCCGCTCCCATTTGCTGAAACTGCTTGTCAGTGAAGCCTTGCTCATCCACGCTTTTGGGATCGGGCAACAACGCCCAATACATGGCGGTAAGATCGATGGTCGATTTCGCGGCCTGGGTGAGGCGCACAAGAACGTCTTCCGTGTATTTAACTCCCGGAGTGCCACGCAGACTATCAAGCCCCACTGGAATGGACTCGACGAGGGAGGCTCGTGGATTTCGCGTCGTATCAGGCATGCGCGGTCCTCGCTGGAAGATATGGAGCTGGCGTGTCGTGTCACGAAGAGTAACTGAGGAGTTGACAATTGACAACAGGATAGCGTGGGGCTATGCTCTGGGCAATTTTCTGGCCAGCGGTAGCGAGGTTTACAAATGAAACTCACACGGCCATGCAGACACACGCAATGGTTTATCCTGGCTTTTGGACTCGCAATTGCACTTGGCTTGGCCTTGTTGTGGGCATTGCCGACGCCTTTGTCGGCTCAGAATGCCGCAACAGCGAACGCAGCCGCCCCAGCAGCCACTGCGCCTGAACTTCAGTGCACGAGCACGCCCGTGCGCAAGGATGTGCCGCTCGCGCCCGATCCTTTAAAGGGTCAGTTCGATCCTTTCGAAGGCCAGTTGGATGGGCCGAGTCTCTCTGCAGGCCTACTCCCGATCAACATGCAACCCGAGACTCCATTCTTCACTCCGGTTTGCCGTGTCAGGAAAGTGCCAGTCCGAACGGGCAAGAGAAAATAGGTCTGGAAAATTTGCAGCGCGGCTTCGATTTCTATTCCTGGCGCACCTTTATTGCGCTGAATTCACCCGCCGACCGGGACTTCCATCGAGCAAGCTAAACCAGACACCCCAACTGTGTGGGAGGACATGAGTAGTTTCAAGCAATTGCTCGACGTCATGTTGTCGCCCGATCAGGTGGCAGCAAAGTGGCCGACAGATAGGGCGGGAATGGAGGCTGAGCGCGATCGATTGATGCCGCCAGCATGTCAAGCCGTGATCGATGCCCAGCAAAGAGATGAGCGGGAGAATGGTTGTAAAGATGATCGAAGAGAGCTTCAACGAGCCATTCAAGACCGGTCCGTTGATCGATCAAGACGGGCGCTACGCCATCTTCGACATTCTGATGAATGGGAGGATGTTCGATTACATCAAAAACAATCATCTGAATACCAAGGCCGGCCAGATTAGTAATTCAGGCCTCGTAGTTGACTTTCCCGTCGGGCTGAATTCGACGCCCAAGACTCCAAATAGCGATATTGGCGCCTTCATGCTGAAGGTTTCATGGAAAATTCTGTCGGACAAGGAGATCCCGGACCAAAATTTTCACATGGTCAAAGCTCTCGTTTTGACCCCGCCCAGCCCTAAGCGCCGCAGAAGTGCTTGCCTGAAACATTGGGTCTGATTGGGTTTCACGCTGTGCATAAAACGGCGAGCTCGGCCACAGTGGATCTGGACGTCATTCGAGCATCTGAAGAACGTGCCGGACAAGGATGAGGTCGCTGCCAAAAAGTTCAACGGTCCATACAATTTCTACGATGAAAGATTGCAAGGACGCTGTACTGTGAACGCAACGCCGCCGAAACCATGGAACCCGGATCCGAACGCAAAATGCATTTGATGTTCAGACCCAACGACTGTGAAGATTCGTTCAAGAGTCAGATCGTCCGTGAGACTGCGCAGACCAATGCGGCCAAACATATGAATGCCATCTTTCAAAGCATGTTAAAAGGCACCGTCTGGGAGAATTACATGCTCATCAGCACGCAGTGGCCGAGCAACTTTTCCTGCACCCAGTTGCATTTGGAGGGAACACCCAAACCCAATCCGGACTTCACCAAGCCCGGTACCGACTTCGCCAAGCAGCCCGATATGACCTGTTCGCCGGCGCCGACCTTCATGGCGAACTCCACGCTCGAGACCTACAGCCAGGGAGATTCTCCGATCGCTTCCTCGAGTTGTATCGCCTGTCATGGAAACGCAGTGAGCTTCCAAAGAGGCGCGTCGGATCTGCAGACCGGCAAGCTGAATCAATCCGACTTCACTTTTATTTTGGAGAAGGCACAGTAGGCTGTGATTTGTCCGGGCTCGTCAGAGGATGGTCGAAAAAATCGCAACACGGGAGGAACTTCGATGGATCATGGTCATGAACGTGACACGGGAGACACGGGCGCGCTGGTCCCCATCAGCAAAATATCCCGTCGAACGATGGTCGCTGGGACGGTGGCGACGACGGCCGTGGCGGTCTTGCCTCTTTACAATTCTGCATTTGCACAAGCTGCACTTCCGGACAAGGCTAAGCAGGACATGATGGCCTTCCTGATACTTTCCGTGGCACTTACGGGAGTGGACATCCACACTCTCGCACCTGAATTCACACGTGGTGACAAGGGCCTCCTGGATGCAGACCCCGGCGTCGACCCGTTCAATATCAAGCAGGACTATTTTGGTCAGCTAAACGGGCCCGCGACGGCGGCTGTGTTTACTAGCTTACTGAATTTTGTCAAAGAGAATCCCCTCGTCTCACAGGACGACATCATTACCAAGGTGAATGCCAGCGATGATACGAAATTCCTGGCTCGGAGCATTGTTCTGCTCTGGTATCTCGGTTCGTGGTACGACCCAGTCGACCTAAAGAACGCTGCAACTTCTCCTGAATCGATCGACGGACCTATTACGCAGAAGGTGCTTTCTCCCAAGGCATACACCCAGGGGTTGGTATGGCTAATCGCGGGCGCGCACCCAATGGGCTACAGCAATTTGCAGTTTGGTTATTGGTCGCGCGACCCGCACGATCAAAATGGTAATCCTGTTGAACTCTTCAGTCCCGCGAAGTTCCCGTTATAGCTGACACTTCCATCATGTGAGGGAGCACCGTTATGGCTGACAATATCATCATTTGCGATGTCGCGATCATTGGATCCGGATTTGCCGGGTCGTTCATCGCCAATGAGTTGCTCACGTTGAGCAAGAAGAGCAAACAGAGCATTAGGGTTGTCATTCTCGAGGCCGGCCCGGATGTGCAACCGAATTTCAACGCATATATGGATAGTTTTTACAGGGCCAGCTCGAAAGTACCGGAAAGTCCGTACCCGCCCGCAGTGTTCGGTTCCGACGGCAAGTTTAAGGATCCTGGGACCGTGGCCGCCGGTCGACCTTCCTCGCTGACTGTCGGCGGGTCGAAGAAGCCTGGGGACACTAAACCGCCTACCTGGCAGGATCCAAACAAAGCCTATCTGGATCAGAGTAAGAGCACGCTTCCTTTCAAGAGTACATACGAGCGCCTTGCCGGTGGTACGGGACACTGGATGGGCCTAACGCCGAGACTCGTGCCGCACGACTTTTGCATGAAGAGCAAGTACTTCAAAGATCCGTCGCTAAAGGATTGGGGCTTTGTAGATTGGCCGATCAGCTACGAAGACATAAGGCACTTCTACGAGCAGGCGGAGACTGAATTGGGTGTTTCCGCTAATGTCGACGATCAGCGTTTTCCCGGTATCGACGACATGTTCCCGGACAGCTACGAGTATCCGATGCCGAGAATTCCGCCATCCTTATTCGATAAACGCGTTAGCGACGCTCTTGCACAGTTGGACGCTAAGGACACTCAATTCCTCGGAATGGACGGGCCCGTGACATCGCTTGCCGTCCGGAGCCTACCGGCGGCACGTAATTCCCAGCCGTACCGGAATCGACGCGCCTGTTCGGGCAATACCAATTGCATTCCTATCTGCCCGATCCAGGCGAAGTACGATCCGACGATTACCTTGAACGAGGCGACAAACAACGGCGCGATTCTGAAGCCTCATTACGTCGCAAGCGAGATCCGCGTCGAGAACGGGAAGGTCAGTGGTATCAATTACATCACTTACGACGATGAGGGAGGGCCGAAGACCGGGGGTGGCCTCATCCAGGCCGCCATCTATGTCATCGCTGCCAATGGCATCGAGACGCCGCGTCTTCTGCTCATGTCGAAAAATAATGGGCAGACCCCCAATGGCGTAGCCAACAGTAGCGACATGGTTGGACGCAATCTCATGGACCATCCCCAGTATCTCAGCTGGGGACTTCTGCCGGACCCGGTATACCCTTATCGCGGTCCTCTGGTGACCTCAGCCATCGGTGAACTGTGTGACGGTCAGTTTCGTAAACATCGAGCCGCCTTCCGGGTGAGCTTAGGGAATGAGGGCTGGGCAGCCGTGGTCGGCGGCGGCGCTCGATTCGGCGGCGATCCAAATGTAACGACCCTCGATCTCATCAACGGATTGAACCTCAGCGGCGTCAACACCGACAAGCGCGCTCTATTCGGCAGCGATCTTACCAAGACTTTGGGGAATTTGCTTTCGCGCCAGTTTCGGATCGCATTCCCGATCGAGCAGAACCCCGATCTCAACAATCGAGTCCGGCTGTCAGATGCCGTTGATCGTTTGGGTTTGCCGCGTCCCGAGATCCACTACGATATTTCTGACTATACGAAGCAAGGTTTTGCAGCCGCCTATAGCCTGAAGGTACTGATCTTCAAACAGCTAGGCGTAACACACGACTTCGACTTCACCAAGGCCTTTGAAGATGATCCCGCCTCCTTCAAGATCGACGGCATACCGGAACGATTTACATATGGCGGCGCTGGTCACGTCATGGGCACGTACCGCATGGGCACCGATCCCAAGACATCCGTCGTCGACGGGTGGCAATGCTCCCATGATCACAAGAATCTGTATTTGGTCGGGAGCGGAACATTTCCGACGGTGGGCACCGCGAATCCGACCCTCACTTTGTGTGCGTTGGCACTGCGGACGGCAGAGCACATTTTCAAAAATCTCCCATCTCCGAAGAGCTGAGGCGTCATCATGGAAGTCACTGCACTGGACGAAGCAGGCAAAAAAGTAGACTGGTTTTTCATCTACAAAGTCCCCCAACTGGCAAAGGGCGCCACCACCGATGAGACGACGGGGTATGAGTATGCCTACTACGACTCATCCATCGACCAACAGCCGACGGTGAGCAATCGCAACATCCTGAAATCGCCTTACGTATTGAACAGTGACCAAGGGGCACTAAACAAAACACTTGATTCGGTTTTTAACAATCCGGACTCGACCACCGGCTGGATTCTTTATAACGACGAGAAGCCCGGAGATGTGCCCGGCAAGGACAACGGCGCTCTCGGTCACACCAAGGGTGTGTTGGCTTTTGATACCGCGACTAAGACCGGGTATTGGCTGCTGCATTCATGGCCGAAATTTGCAGAGCCGAAGGCTCAGGCCGACCCGACACCAAAGTACGGGCAGACATACCTGTGCTTGTCACTGACGTTAGACACTCTGGAGCAAATTGCCGCGCTGATGATCGATTACCAACAGCCTCAAACTTATCTCAATCGCGTCGATTGTCTTAACAACAACAAGACAAGCCCGCTTTACAAGCTCGCGCAGGCCGTCAATCCGAATGCCCCCGGGGATTCCAAGATTCTCGATCTTGAGACTACAGGAGGCATGGCGTTCAAGGCGATCGCCAAGAACCGCTTGTGGAATAAAGACTTCTGGAACGGGTTGGTGGGACCCACCCTCGCAGATGATATGGACGTTGATACCTGGATACGAGGCCCAGTACCCCCAGTGGCCGATACCGATGGTATCCATAAGACCTTCGACATCAAGTACATCAACATGGGCCCCTGGGAATCCACATGGCCTGGCCCGAAACGCACGATCACGCGAAGTGGGGCATCACTACGCACAGGAACTGGGTGTGCGTCGGCGACATCAATCGCATGATCTCGCAGCGCAAGCGTGGTGGCGGAACCGTTGCGTTCCAAAATCAAATACTATGGCAGGGGCTGTCAAAAACCGATCTTCTGTTGGCGCCACCGGGCATGACGCGCGACCAAGCTCGCGGGCTCATCCACGCGACCCATTACGACCCGCATGATCAAGTTGGTTCTTTTCCGGCCCCCAAAATTCATACGATGGCCCATCTGCCACCGCGCACTGGCGCGCCTTTCCGCGGCAGACCCATGCCGCTTGAACCGGGGCCAGAGCCACCGAACGGGCCATCGAGTCAGCCCATCCGACAGCCTCGACCGAAAAAAAAGGCGAAGAAGAAGCAGCCGACAAAGAAAAAGTAGCGAGTAGTCTGTCGCGTCGCATCCCGCGGGGCCGCCCCGGCGATCTATCCGTACGCGTTAACCGTCAACTGATACGTGAATCCTGCGTGAACAGGGTCGTCCATCCTGATCAATCTCATTCACATTGGCCGATTGGATCTGCTCGGAAAACTGCCTCCTTATTCTTTCGTCGTACCTGAAGAGGTCGTAAAGGAGGTCACAAGTTCTGGTCAGGCGCAAGCTCTCCAGACAGCCATCTCCTCGGAGTTGCTATGTGGTCTTCCAAAACAGAGAAAAAAAGAGGTAGATCGTACCGTAGCCGAGGAGCCTGAATTTCCCGAGTGCGCTCCAGCGCGCGAGTTGTGCGAGACTGTCCGATGCACCGCGGAACAGGCTCGTAAACACATCAGCGTTGCGAACGACGAATAGCCGAGAATGAACAAATAGTCGAATCCCAGATTAAACGCGGCAGCATTTCGTCCCAACTCTCCCCACGCTTCCAGAATCGTCCTTGCTTCTGAGGCGCTTCTTGCCAATTCGAAGCTGACGATTCCTGCCGCTGTTCCGCTTATTCGGGCCGGGTCTGCCACGCGAAGTACCGCCATTCCAGTGACAGTAATCACCAGCGTAACTATTGACAACCAGATCCGCTCGCGAGCGGTTGCGGAAAGGAATGGATGTTACACGGGCTAACCTGCGAGGATTCGGCCGTAACACGATGGCTATTTTCGGAAACGCACCACAGGAGTTAAGTAACTAGGTTGTTAACCGGAGATCCTAACAGGAGATTGTAGAATGTCAACAGGTGGCCATGACCGCAAAGCCTGCACGAGCGCTTACCCGCTTTCTCCACGAACCATATTCGGTATGTGCATGGCGTAGGAGTTGCCTGTAACTTGTACGCAGATTTGGACCCGTGGGCAATCAAACGCATTGTCTTCCGTTCAACCATCATCGGTACCGCAGACGCACAAAGGCTTTGACGAAGCGACCTTTTGGTCGATTGATTTTATTTATTCTGTTGCAACATATCAGGAGCTAGTTGTACCATCCGCGATACGTCCCCCATCGTTTACAGGCTCGCAGCGTCCAGGAGTACTCTAATGCGAAAATCGGTCACCCTGCTAGCGGTTCTGCTCTTCTGCTCTACCGGGGTACACGCCCAGATGACAATTCACGTCATCGACGTGGGACAAGCCGAATCAATTCTTTTGGAATTCAAGCATCAGGCGGTACTGATAGATGCAGGTGGTGAGTCTACCGGAGACACCCGAGACAAAGATCACCTCGCCGCGCAGCTTAAAGCTTTCTTCGTGGCACGGCCCGACCTCAGTAACACGCTGCATGCAGTAATCATCAGTCATGCGCACATCGACCACACGAAGTTGCTCATGGATGTGTTCCAGAATTTCAAGATTAAGTACTTTTACGATGGCGGTGATACCGTTGGCAGCGGGGCCGCCCAACTTAAAAAGGCTCGTGCTTTCGCATCTGCTCACGCCATTAAGTACCTTGCTGTCGATGACGACAGTATTGGCCCCAAGGGACTGACTCCCCCCGGGCTGAAACAGCTCGCCGCCTCGTCAAACGTCGATATGAGAATCTTGACCGGTTCGCGAGGTTGCGAAGATCAGAATAACAATTCCTTAATCGTACGCGTGCAGTATAAGGATACGAAAGCTCTATTTACCGGCGATTCCGAGATCGATGGTGATGGCGGCTGCGATGAGGGCCAAGTGACCCATCTCCTTGAGCGATACCACAACTCCGACCTATTGACTGCTGACATCTACAAAGTGGGTCACCACGGATCGTTTAATGGGACAGACGAAGACCTCATCACGGCAATAGCGCCAAAGATAGCGGTGATCTCTGCGGGTCACAAAGAGACGAAGAGCCCCGGCAAGTTCCATGGATTTTTCTTCGGTCATCCCAGAGAAGACATTGTCGCGCCACTTGAATCCGAGATAGCAATCGGCCGATCCCCAGAAATCGCAGGCTATACGTACATCAAGGCCTCGAACATCACGTTCCCACGGGAAATTAAGAAAGCAATCTATTGCACGTGTTGGGACGACGACATCGCGATAAACGTGAATGCAGCTGGCAACCACATCGATGTGTCGGTTTCCAATCACTGATGGCGTAGGCATAGAAGACCAAGCTTCTCGGATTCAACTTCGCGGCTGTCTCAAAATGCGGGGCAGGTCAGACTGACAGTTAGATGACACCGCCCTAGCTAGGTTTAAGGTGCACCGCGGTAGCGTCGCATCAACAATTCCTTTCGGATAACCCAGAGAGACATAAGTTGTGCTGCTGTCGTGTTTTCAATCCAGCGGAGATCGCTATCAATGCAAAATGAACTGTACGAAGGTGCTCCACGAAGTCCTTCGACCAATGTGCTGGAATCGCGGCTGCTGGCTTGCGCAAGTGATGCCTCGGAAGCGGAACTCTAGCATAGATGTTTGCGGGCAGGACACCGAGAAGAGCGAAGGAACCTGCACGTGTTGCAAACTTTCGCCGGAGCACCGTAACCAAATTAGCTTGCCCATGTATGGACCTAGTTAGATAATGCACAGCTTATTGTGGGAGTGATGCCGCCAATAGAGACGATGGCTCCACTATGAACGAGCAAACTGAACCAGCAAAGTCCACTCGGGAGCAAAAGTACGCCGCAGACGACCTTCGACTTAAAGCAGACGAGCTTGCTCTCCGACGCGAAGACATGAAAGCCAGGTTGGAGGCGGATGCCGCGGCCCGGAAAGGCTCTCTGTCTCCTCTCTGCGTGAAGATAAGGACCTCGCGAGATCGTGAAGGAGCAAACTGACTAGTTCTTGCTGCACGCGTCTAAGCCTTACGTTGAGCGCTGGATATCCGATCCTTCATCGTGCGTGGGAATCAATTGACAGTGATACACAAATTAAACCAAATCCTGCAGCATGAGATTGACAAAGGGGCTTAACGATGACCGCTTCGAACTCCATAAAGCACGTTATCCTTCTGCTGATGGAAAATCACTCTTTCGACCAGATGCTGGGCTGCGTGCAGAGCGAGTATCCCGGCCTTGACGGCGTGCATGTGAATTCCAATTCTCCACGTTTCAACCTCGACCTTGAGGGTAACAAGGTGTTTCAGATTCCCACAGATGCTCAGCAGGTGAAGTTAGACCCCAAGCACGAAAATAGGTTTGTTTTAGACCAAATTGCGAACGGTAACTCTGGCTTCGTCACGGATTTTCAGAGGAACGTCCCTGGTAACACGCAAGCGGACCGTCAAAACATAATGGGTTATTACCTACTAGGTCGTCTCCCAGCGCTACACGAGTTAGCACTTAACTTCACAGTCTGCGACCACTGGTTCTCTTCATTGCCCGGACCTACTTGGCCGAACCGATTCTTCGCGCTGTCCGGAACGTCGTCGGGACGAGTTCTGATGCCTGAGGGCCCTTTGCACGAACGCCTGAATGAGATGTTCCTCCAGGACCAGATCACTTTGTTCGACCGGCTAAATGAGGCAGGCAAGTCGTGGAGGATTTACTATTACGATTTCCCCAGCTCCCTTCTCCTCAATCGGCAACGCTTCGTCGAGAACTTGAAAGGGTATTCGCGCATCGACAACTTCTTCAAAGATGTGCAAAACGAGCAGCAATTCCCATCTTTTGTCTTCATCGAACCAAAATATTTCGGTGCAGACCAGAACGACGATCATCCCCCACACAACATCTTCAAGGCTGAAAAGCTAATCGCGGACGTATATAACGCCATCCGCTCAAGTCCGGACCTTTGGGAATCCACTCTACTTGTCGTGGCATACGACGAGCACGGGGGATTCTACGACCATGTAGAGCCACCGGCGGCAATCCCACCAGACGACCATCGTGAAGAATGGACCTTTAACCGTCTGGGCGTGCGAGTTCCTGCAATTCTGGTATCGTCATATGTAGGTCGGACAGTTGAAAACACCGTTTTTGACCATACTAGTCTCTTGAAATATTTGACTGAACTGTGGAATTTGGGATCGCTGGGACGGCGCACGGCGGCGGCGAATAGCCTTGCTGTGGCGATAAATCAGGCAAAGCCGCGCCAGGACACAGTTCCTTTCATCCGTATCCCGTATACAAATCTCATGCCAGAGAGGCCTGACCTAGAGCAAGAGGATTCCAGTGACCATCACAATGCTCTGCATGCGTTCGCGGCGTACCTTTCTGAAAAGGAAGATGCGGCGATTTCCAATGCGATAAGAGTGGCGGCGCAGGCTGCAAGTATGTGGTCAAGATGTAAGGCTACGGTCGGTAAGTGGATGCTGAAATCTGGAACCTATTTGTTGAGTGATCTTGACAAGCAAAACAAAGAGAAGGTAAGACTCACGACGGACGCGGCACTGAGGCGCCTTCGTCATAGCGGATTGAACTAGAGTTGGCGCAGCGTCCTCTTTGCTATCCGTTAGGCCGACTTCTACAGCCATGGTGCGAGCATGTCCCTCGTCGGGTTTCACATCGACGGCCGGTTGCAGCTTCAATACCGATCACCCAAGCCTCGTGCGAGCCCTGCAAGCGGTATTTGATAGGGACTGGGCTTCACCGTACGCATACCGCATCTCCTAACTCCATAGAGAACCGTGTGAAGGAGTCCCGACCACGACCCTCCCCTATGGCGACGTTCGATAGAAGGTCCTTGCCGTGAACGAATGCTGATCGAACAACTGCAGTACAACCTGCTGTTCCGGTGGTTTGCGGGGATGGAGATGGATGAGGAAGTCTGGAATCATGCGGTGTTCAGCAAGAATCGGGAGCGTTTGCTGAACGAAGAGATCGCGGAGGGATTTTTCCGGCGGGTGATAGAACGCGCCAAGCCGTTTATGTCAGATGAACATTTTACGGTGGATGGAACGCTGATCGAGGCCTGGGCGAGCCAGAAGAGTTTTCGGCGGAAGAATGGGAGGGGCAACCCGCCAGAAGCAGGAGGGAATGTAGATTTTCACGGGGAGAAGCGGAAGAACGAAACGCATGCATCGACTACCGATCCCGACGCCCGGTTGTTCAAGAAATCAAAAGGGAGCGAGGCCAGGCTGAGCTACCCGGGACATGTATTGATGGAGAATCGTAACGGGTTGTTGGTGCAGACTTTTCTGACCGAGACCAATGGCAGAGCGGAACGAGAAGCGGCGATGCTGATGGCGGAAGCGATCCCCGGCGGAAAGCGCGTGACATTGGGCGGCGACAAGAACTACGACACACAGGAATTTGTCCGGGAACTGCGCGGGATGAATATCACTCCACACGTGGCGCAAAACGACACCAACCGTTCGAGCGCGATCGATCAGCGAACCACGCGGCAGGCGGGCTATGAGATGAGTCAGCGGAAGCGCAAACGAGTGGAACAGTCGTTTGGATGGATGAAGATGGTGGGGATGCTAAGGAAAGTGAAGTTACGAGGAATGGACAAAGTGGGGTGGCTGTTCACCTTTACTGGAGCCGCCTACAACCTTTGCCGATTGCGAAACCTAATGGCCCGAGCATGACCAGCGACGGCGACACAGGCCAACTGATCGAATCGCACGCGATCTAAATCGCTTCTGCGTCGAACCTATGAACGTGAAAAGTAGAGTCCACCGCACAAGAAACCTGAATTTTCAACAAGCTGCTAGGGCTTGATTCAAAGATGACGCTTCCGCATTTACAGCAGCTTGGTCTTGGGTGATCCTTGTGATCTCTGCGTTTTGGTCAGCAATTCTCTTTGGATTCTGAGGATTGTCAGCCGGCAAAACCGCCAGTTGACTTTGAGCACCAGCTAGCTGACTTGCCAAATTCGCTTGTCGCATACGCAGCCCATCCGATTGGTTTCGCAGCAGGTTGTAACGGGCCATGTCAACGTTGTATTGACTAACGGAAGCGTTATTTTTCTTTCCGACAGTGGCGTCATATTGGACCTGAACTGGCAGAAGCGATTTGATGGCTTCAAGGCGATAACGATTTCGTTTGCGTCCAAAGGACCCAGATCTGCAGTCGCAATTCCAAGGTCGTGGGCTCGCTTTTTCTCGAGAAGGTAATGTGCTTGTTCCATGGTCCATACGTTTGGTTTGCCAAGTGTGACGATGACCGACGGAGCGATCGCCCGATCTGGGCTTCGGCCCTGGCCGAAAGCCGAAGGCAACGAAATAACGGCCAACAAAAAACAATAGGATCAACCTAGAGCGCATCTATTCCCTCCATCAATCAGGTTCAAGCAACATACCGTAGCAGGGTGGTCCCTCCCCACGTGCTCATTCGATCGAAGAGGTAGCTTTTCTGAATGTCGCCGCTTGAGAATCGACCTTATATCGATGAGATATTCCCTCGTCAAGTAAATACTATTGTAACGTGGCTTGGTCACAAGACGACTGCCGATAAGGCCGCAACAATTAGCTTTGAGCGTGAAAGCGCGCATTGCAAGGTCTTTGAAGGCTCCCGGTGGAAAGAGCTATTTGCGACAAGACGTTTTACAACATCGGGCATCATGGAAGTCACAACGTGACCTCAGGAGGCTCTGTTGAAAATGTGGAAGGCACCATTTGGGGGTCGGCCGGTAGCCATCAATCGCGCAGGAACTTCTTCCGAAAGGCTGGAGAAGATAAAATAGAGTTATAGTAATTCTTGACATTGCTTAGAAATGAATGATATCTACCGCATATGGATCGCGCCGCCGATGCTCCGGTGAACAACGTTCAGAACCGCTGACCTTTGTCATGCGAACAATTATCCTCAAGGTTGTCGCACACGGCCAAAACCTTCTTAAGATTGTTTGGGGCGAGGGCGACACTCCTCTTTGTTTTGATCCTTATTTTGTGTACCGTGAACAGCTCGAGCAGAGCGTGCAAGAATGCCGCAGGGTTCTCGGTGATTTAGTGGGAGCCTACCTTGAACGCGATACGACCCAATACGCTCCAGTCATGCGTGAGCTAGCTACTCAGGGCGCTAACCTTTATTTTCTGCTTTTCGGTGGAGCCCGCAATTCCGAAATCACCGATACCGTAGCAGGGTGGCTCGCCGGACTGCATGACCAGGTCCGCCTGATTATATCGAGCGACGCTTCGATTCACGTACCTTGGGGCCTTGTTTTTGCAGGAGAGGAAGAGAAAATTGCCGACGGCGCGGTCGGGATTGAGCAATATGGAGGTTTTTGGGCTCTAAAGTACCAGCTCACTGTGCTGTATAGCGGGATGGCACCGAAGTCACTGAGGGAGCCCCGTCAAAGGCAAGACTTCAAAATGCTGTCGATACTGAACCGCGAGGCATTCCGGATTGGCGAAGCTTCCCTTGGTACGTCCGAACGACAGGCCCTTACTCACTTCCTTTGCCGTCCGGAGGGCAGCGCCGACAGCTTGAATTCATGCCGAGACAAGTGGACTTTAATGACGGCGAACGATTGCTTGCTGTACGTTTTTGCTCACGCCTCGGGGACGCACATCGAACTCTCGGACCAAGATCGGATAAATGTAGTCGAACTGAGGCGTCGATTTCTTGATCCGAGACGGCGAGGCCAAGCCCGAGTGCCCGAATGTTTAATCGTGCTTAATGGGTGTAAAACCGCCGTCGGTATGCTTGACAACAGCTTCCTGACAGCGACTGCGGAGGCGGGTTGTTGCGGATTCGTTGGATGTGAAGCACCTGTCCCCACGGAGTTCGCTATGCGGTTCGGAATTGCTCTACTTCACATGCTTCTACATTCGGGTGCGAGTGTTTTGGAAGCGGTGGATCAACTGCGGCGCCAGCACTGGCCAATCGGGCTTCTTTATGGCTGCTATTCTCATCCTGACTTTCGCGTCGAAGCCAATCCCGTCCCCCAAGCCCCGCCCTTCGGCCCTCAGATTAACTTCAGCCTCCATCGAGACCCACGACAATGAGTTCGGCCTTAACGCAAGTAGAATTGATTTGGCCAAAGAATCCGTACAAAGGTCTCAGTTATTACGGCCCGGCAGACAGGCCCCTATATGCGGGAAGGGACGCTGACATCCGTCGATGCGGGGCGCTCTTGATGCTGCCTGAAACCCGAACGCTAATTCTTCATGGGAAAACTGGGTGCGGGAAGTCATCTTTTTTGCGGGCTGGCTTGATTCCTACGGTCGAGGCTGAAGGATTCGCGTATGAATTTCTCAAAATAGGACCAGCGGACAACCCGAAGGTCGTGTTCATCCGATGCACGAACGCTCCCGTAAAGCAACTTGCGGGCCAAGTGTTTGACCTCATGAGCTCGAAGCACGAAGTGCATTCTCCAGTAGGACGCAGGACTGTTGATCTTCGGCCGAGTCTTAAAGGTGTGGGCGCAGAAGCCTTTCGCGATCGGGCATCTGAAGAAGGCTTCCTCATTGGGATGCTTCAAGAAATTTCCTTGCGCTTGCCGAAGACGCTCATCTTTGTGCTTGACCAAGCGGAGGAGGTGTTAACACTTAATCCATCCGATGATCTCGCTGGCGATCGCCTAAACTTTTTTTCATTTCTGCAGGAATTCAACTCCGTGGCGATTGACGTGAAGTTGGTAATCGCACTCCGCACGGAGTATTACGGGCGCTTCTTTAATGCGATGAACATCGACTATCGCGTTCGAAGCGATGCGAAGGAGTACTTGCTTGAGGATCTGAATGAGAAAATGCTTGCGGAAGCGATCGAGCGACCCACTTTGGAAAAGGAAGTGCCACCATGGGGCACGCCATTTGCCGTTTACCGCTTCCACTTTGAGGCGGGCCTCCCGAGCAAAATCGCGAAGGACCTCCTTGAAGCCAAGCAAACGGGCGGAGTTCTCCCCGTTATGCAGATCGTATGTAAGTCACTTTATGACGAAATCGCGACGCGCGAAACCAACAGGGTAGTTACTCGCTCTCAATACGAGGCCCTCGGAGGTGTTCACGGAAGAATACACGAGCACATCCACCGGTCGCTCCTAGAGGCATTTCATCTGCAAAAGCTAGCCCAAAATCAAGCTGATCAAGAAGAAGAAAAGTGGCGATTGATAATCTGCAAACTGGCTGCGGTCCAAGAAGACGGTACGGTGACGACAAACGTGCTCCCTGCAGACGTACTCAGAGATGAAGCACGAGAGCAGGGCACTCGCTTAGCACCAGATGGTGTTCTCGAGTATTTGGCCTCTCCGGAAGTGCTCCTTCTACGCAAGCTGTCTCTTCTTAACCTCGGCGCCGAGAAGCCAGTCGAATCCTTCAGTTTGGGGCATGACGCGATCGGACTTTCTCTGAATCGCTGGAGAGTCACTAACGAAGAAACCCGCAAACACAAAAAGCAGATGCGCAAGGTTCAGATCTATACGATCGCTATTGGTATAATCTTTTGTGGAACTTTTCTTCTTTATTTCCTGAACCAACGATCTCAAAAGGCAGCCGTCGTACACGATAACGCTCAGCGCATTGCACTGCAGGCGACAGCGCAGGGGCCAGAGGACTATCAGCTTAGCCTATTATTAGCGATAGCGGCAAACCGTTTGCTGTCAGACGCGAAACTTGATTCGGTGCCGGAGGTACAGAAAGCATTGATCCAAGCTCTCGTATCGGCTCCCGATTATGTGGTCAACTTCGCCAATGCCACCGGTACCGATAAGGTCGATGATTTCTCCCTTCGTGGCACCCATAGACTCTTGACGAACGGACAAAGGTTAATCGTCCGTACCCTCGATCCCCGCTATACGCCTCAAGTAGCCCAAGTGGATCTTAACCGGAACGACGCGACCGTTAGCCCTGTGCCTACCGGCTCGGTAAAACCAGGACCTGCGTTTCGAACAACTTGGTACTGGTCATTGGACGGAACGCATCCCCTGTTTCTCTCGGCGGATCAAATCGAGGTGACCGTCTCAGGTGTCATTCAGGCTATCTCACGTTCTAGTTTCATGAAGCTTATCACAGGGTTACCACCTATCCCCAAAACTCCAACTGGAGGAACGCGGATCCAAGGCATTTGGGCTTTTGGTCGAGAAAATTTTTTGGTATATCGATGCACGGGTCCACCTCTTATATGTCAGACTTGGCCTCTTAACAGGTCTGACCCGAAACAACTGTCTTACTCTGTCGGGGAACCTTTCGAGGGCCCATCAGTGTATGGCAATCGGTCGACCCTGATGCTGCAAACCAAAGCGGACGTGGGCAGTGAGATTCAGCTTTGGAACCTTGCGCGTGACCAGCGATTGTCATTATTCAACTCCCACGAACGCGTACGTATGGACTCACAATTTCCGCTTGTTGACCCGAAAGCTGACAAAAACGAGATTGTCATCCCCCACGATACGATTGCGTTTTCGACCGACGACAGCATTGTCGCATTCTTGGCTGCCGCCCCTTCGGGCCGACTTTCTCTTAGTGTTGTACGCTCAGATTGGCCCGCCAATCACCGAGCGATCCAGCAGATATCAGTAGATCCGGGTGATAAACCGGCGAGCCTGCGGGTAGGTGTTCCGAATTCTCATTTGTTTCTTGTGCTCAAGGGAAAAGAGGGCACGTTACAACTCGCAAACCCGGATCCGGCAAACAATCTTAAACGCGTCTTCCTCTTCGGTACAAAGGACATTGAAGATATGATGTTCGTCGAAGGTGCTGCCAAGTTCGTGGCGCTTAATCAAACTGGGTTGCTTATGGTTTGGAGTACAGAGCTAGAGGGAAAAACAGCAAGGATCGAGGAAAAACCGCTTAGTGAGATGATCAAAACTGCATGCAATTTGGTACGAGGTCGCCAGCTGACAGAGGCTGAATCACTTCAATATATCGGGTCGAAGAAGTTGGGATCGCTTTGTGATAGCCGGTAAGTAAAGGGCACTTGAGGTGTGGGGCGTATACGGAGTTTAACATCGAGATGGTCCCGGCCGGTCATGGGGACTGTATTCTTTTGCAGTATGGTACAAGATTGCAGTCACACTGGGTGCTTGTCGACGGCGGACCTATTCACAGCTACCCGGCGCTACGGCAGCGCATCCAGAGCTGTACTCGTACACTGCAACTGCTTGTAGTCACGCACGTTGATTCAGATCACGTCGACGGAATCGTCAGATTGTTACAAGATTCCTCGGTTAACCTAATTGTCCGCGATATTTGGTTCAACGGGTGGCGTCAACTACGGCCGTGCACGGGGACATTGGGTCCAGTCGCGGGGGAGTATCTCAGCGCTCTTATCGCAAAACGCGCTTTACGCTGGAACGCGGCATTTGGGTGCGCGGCTGTGGCCACAACTCCCCCATCGTATCCGGTGGTCGAGCTTGAAGACGGGCTGAAACTGACAGTGCTGTCGCCTACTCGGCCCGCGCTCGATCGGTTGAGCCGAATATGGGCACGCACGGTGCAGAGGGAAGGGCTTGCGCCGGGATGTACGCGGGACGCCTATGAGCACTTGGTATCTAGCCACAGGTTTGGACGCCACACGGTTTTAGGCGGGTTGAACATAGACGATTTATCCCGCGAGGCGGAAATAAGCGATGACTCCACGGCAAATGGCAGCTCTATTGCACTGATTGCTGAATTTCAGGGTAAGCGAGTTCTCTTAGCGGGAGATTCTCACCCTAGTATTCTGGAACAAGCGATCAGAACTCTGCTCGGCCTAAATGGGCAGCCAAGGCTCACCTTGGAGGCTTTTAAGCTCGCGCACCATGGCAGCAAGGGAAGCATCACAAATTCGCTGCTGAAGCTTCTCGATTGCCACAACTATCTGATCTCCACGAATGGAGACTATTTCGGTCACCCGGACGATGAAGCGGTGGCGCGCGTGGTCCGGCATGGCGGGCCGGGTGTTCAGCTTTACTTTAATTATCGCCAGGCAGCGAGCCGATTCTGGGATGACAGTGAGCTCCGAAAACGCGAGGGGTTTCAAGTTATCTATCCCAGCGGCGACAATGGCTTGAAGATTCAGTTGGATAAGTCATGCTAGGAGGTTCATATGTGAAATTTCCGCGGAGGTGGCCATGTGTTGGTTCAGCCTGAAATGGAGAGAAAGCACTCTCCGTTAGTGAGTAATACGCCCCTAGGGGCAAGGTCATTGTAGCTCCACCACGCCCATCCGTCTCAACTTCCGGTTAGCCCGTGATACGTCCGGTGTTCCCCGACGGCGCTGCAGAGACTGTACCGGCATTTCGCTGATACACTTGGCCGCCGGAATGGTGCTCGAGGGATTCAGATGACATGCCAAAGTGTCTGCCGTCATGTCGGAGATGCGGGTGAAGAGCGGACAAACGACTCGCGATCCAATACACGCGGTCATTCCAGACGAGAGTTTCTTGCAACCATTGCGGCGTTCGGTTTAACCACAGTTACGCCCGCCCGGACACTGATCGCGCAGACAGCTGCAGTCAGCGCTAAGCCCGGAATGATCGATGTGCATCATCACATCGTTCCGCCTTTTTACTTGGCGGAGAATCGCGATCGAATTGTCGCTGCGGGCGGCGGTCGGATGAATCCCGCTTTTTTGAGCTGGACGCCGGAGCTGATGATCGCAGCAATGGACAAAAGCGGCGTCTCGACGGCTGTTCTTTCCCTTGCCCCGGTCGCATTCTGGTACGGAGACCGCGAGGCAGCGGCTCGAATGTCGCACCGAGTAAATGAATACGCTGCTGATCTCGTGCGAAATCACCCGGGCCGCTTTGGTCACTTCGCCATAATTCCCCTTCCGGATACCGATGCCAGCCTCCGTGAGATCGAGTACGCCTATAGTGTGCTCAAGGCGGATGGCATTACTCTTCTCACCAGCTACGACGATAAATGGCTGGGTCATCCTGATTACCAGCCAGTTTTTGAAGAGCTGAACCGACGCAGGGCCGTGGTGTTCGTGCATCCCACCATTCCACTATGTTGTCGAACGTTGCTGCCGGATGTTCCCCCGGTAATACTTGAGATTCCACAGGACACCACGCGGGCAGTAACAAATTTAGTTTTCACAGGGACACTTGCGAAATTTCACGACATTCGCTTCATCTTTTCCCACGCGGGCGGAGATGTGCCGATGGTTGTGGGCCGTATGCAGCAATATGCGCCGAAGAGCATCGCCGAAAAGGCACCCAAAGGAGTCGAATACGAAATCAAGCGACTTCATTACGACATCGCTGGTACTGCTTTTCGACCCGCTTTTGCGGCACTGACAAGCCTCGTCCCGACGACGCAGATTCTTTTTGGCAGTGACAATCCTTTCGTACCTCTCGCAAACACGGCTGAGGGCATGACGCAACTCGGTCTTTCGGCGGACGAACTCCGGCTCATCGGCCGCGACAACGCATTGGCGTTGCTCCCACGGCTCAAAACAAGTTAGGGGTTTGCAAATTTGCTCAATTGCGCGACTGAGGCTGAAGTTCGGTTTCGAATTGCGGAGGCAGCACTCGTCTCTCAGTGGGCGAATGGTCGGCAAACCTTACCTTGCGGGATTATGAAGCTTAGCCCGTGACTCGGGCGCAATCGCAAGAGGCGGTTACCATCAAGTTCGCTTCTACGTGCTTCGAGTTCCGCGGCTCCACTGGGCTTCACGGCGTGTTCAGTTCGTCGCGCTGGGCCCAAAAGTTCTCCCTGTCTGGTTTTTCGATCCGATACTGGGTGAGCTGGCCGGGCGTGCATTGGGCTGCAACGACAACACCCTCGCCGTAACTGCCTCGCACGTGCGTGCCGAGTTTCAAGGGGAAGCAATCGGGCGGGCTCGTCGAGGTTAGTTTCCCTGGCTGTGTAGAAGACGGATCGTAAAATATGCCTTTAGCGTTAAGCTCATAAATCGGTACGAGGCGATGCGTCTTAAAGGGACCGATTCCGTGGACCTGGTTGACCGTTTCTGTTTTTGACAGCCCGAAGTGTGCCATATTCTTGGGCGCGAGCGCGTACGTGCCGACCTCCATGGGTACGAGCCCCTGCGGGTCGTAACGGTCACCCATTCCGAACGCCCAGGTTCCTTTCACCACGACGGTGTGCTCGTCTATGGGATGGGTGTGCGGCATGATGATGTATCCTGCTTCGCGGTGAATCCGAATGACAAAGAGCTCGCCCTCTTTCGTGGGGTCGCCCGATACCGTCTCAAACGTTTGGCCAGCGGCAAATTCTTTTAGCGGAACTACGTGGGACTGAGCGGGCTGCTGCGCAGAGGATTGCTGCGACCTGAGGGCTACCGCCGCCAAACCCACGAGGATGAGTAGCATCGAGATGCCTTTGGCCATCTTGTCCTCCAGCTGCGGTAAGTCAGCATCTCAAGTTCGACAGCCAATCCGCAACCTCAAATGCGGCCCAGGTAGGTGAGGCGATTCTGGGCGAATGGTCGGCCAACCAGAATGTATGGTCCGCCGCTTCGCCGCAAGCGAAAAGTGATGTCACGGGTTGGTCTGCGCAAATGTATACGGCCTTTGTTGGAGTGAATCACTCCTGGCCAGGATGGAATGCGCTGCGCTCTTTTCCCCATTAGTAATTCAGTCTCGAGAGACTTCTTCCGGTTACGGGTTTGGAGAGCGCCGGGTTCGACCGTTGTGCCATCTCCTCATTCGCCAGCAGACCTGGCAAGAAACCATAGTCTCCGCAGGAATCGCTAAGCTGCAGCTACAACTCGACGTGTACGTTGGCGGTGAAGCGCAGCAGCTGCGTACGCGAGAACTTCTTGCGCACCACGACCTCGCCGCGCAGGTTAAGTCCTACCAGATGAAAGACTGTCTTACCAAGATCAATGCCGATGGTGTGTAGTTCCATGGGACGCCTCCTCCGCAAGCCTCTCATACACAGGTCACTGGCTAGGTAAAGGCGGCGGACCATCCCATTAGTAATCCGTCTCATCCGTTACGCGGCCCGCTGACGACGCTTCCTCCGCTGTTCTCTTGCCGCCTCCAACTTCCGATCCCGCTCGGCCTGAATCTCCTGCTGATACCCGGCGAGCATGTCCTTCGGCGTGATGTAGCCAATGGCGCTGTTCAATCGAACGTTGTTGTAATGCTTTACGTAACCCTCCACCAGACGCCGCGCATCTTCGTGCGACAGCGGCGTCCCGGGGCGAATGCACTCCGCTTTGAGTGATTTGTGCCAACGCTCGATCTTGCCGTTCGATTGAGGGTAATACGGTGAGGTTCTGACGTGCGTCATGCCCGAAATGCGGATGAACTCCTTGAAGTCCTTGGCGATGAACTGGGGCCCGTTGTCCGAGATTACTCGCGGCCTAACCCCGGGATACCGCTCTTTGGCCCGTTCCAGAATGATCTCAATGTCGGCCTCGGTCATCGATTCGCGCAGATCCCAATGAACCAGGAAACGGCTGTAGCCGTCCAGGATGCTGCACAGGTAGTAGAACGTCGCGGAAACATTCAGGTAGGGAACATCGATATGCCAATGCTGGTGCGGCTCGGGCGGTTGTTCAAACCCGGTCCCTTTCTTCGAAGGCTTCCCGCTCCACTTCCGCAGCAGTCCCGCCCGACCGAGCACCCGCCACACGCTGGCCGGACTCACCGCCACGATGTCGGCGTCCAGCATCATGAACGCCAGCCGCCGGTAGCCTTCCAGCGGATTCTTTAGGTGGAATGCGATGATCGCCTGCTTTTCCCAATCCTCCAGCCAAAAGTCCCGGGGAACCCAGCCGTTATGCTCATTGGCCTTGCCATACCTCTCGCGCCAGTCATAGAACTTGCTGGCCGTGATGTCGAGCCACCGGATGAACTGCCCGGCGCTGATCTCGGTCTTCTCCGACCAGCGCCGGACGAAATCCATGATCTGGTCCCGCGTATCGTGCGGAACCCAGACCCCGGTCAGAGTTCCCCAACTCTTTTTTTTAGGGCAACGTGCTCCGCCATCAGTTCGGCCAAAACTTCATCCTTCGTCTGGATCTTCTTCTCCAGATACGCGATTCGTTCCTGTTCGGGCTGATGGTTGGTCCGACCTCGCTGCTGGAAAGCCGCAGCTCCGTTCTCGAAGAACTCCTTCTGCCAGCGATAGAAGACGGTCGGTTGAAGTCCCCGTTCGTCACACAGATCCGAGATCGGCACTCCTTCCACCAAATGCCGCCTCAGAATGGCAACCTTCTCTTCCGGCGTGTAATGCTTGCGTTGCTTCTTCATGTGTTCGCTCCGTTATCTTAACGGATGAACGCTTTCTCCATTTCCAGCTGAGGCAGGACAGCCAACGCTACGAATTGGCTATCCGACTGGAAATTGATCCTTAGCGAATCCTTCGTGAAGCGCAACCGGAGTAAAACGGAAGCTCTTCTGGAGTCCTTAAGCTCTGCCTGATCAACAGTTTTGGAGTGGAAACCCGCTGCCTCATAAGCAAACGCTCCAAGCACATGCAAAGAGCTCTGTTATAATTCGTTTTTTGAGGGGTCCAGACAGGTGCACAAGTGGACTGAACCCCTGGCTTCGAGAACCGTTGGGTGAACCTCATAGAAGTATCAAGAGTTGGCCGAGTCAGTTAACGAACATAGCGCAGGGTCTTGAACTGGTGGTCCAGTGACCGTGCGTGTGGGTTCGACCAGAAGTAGTCATGCAGATTAGCTCTTTAGAGTGGACCGGCAAGAACGATTTGCGGCATTCGAAGTTCGTCGGACTGAGGGAAGATAAGGAAGCGCGGCAGGTCTTGAAGGAAAGTCTGTCGAAACCTTGAAGAAGCAGGAACGAATGTGATCCGATTCGTAGCAGTCTGTGGTAGCCCGCGCCTCGGCTCTTGACGAAGAGCACTGATCGACTGTAGCTTAACAGCGATACAGTTGATCGATGATCTTCTTCAAGCTCACTCCCACGACGGGGCAACCTCTGTACCTTCAATTGATGCAGCAAATTCGGCACGCTTCGGAAACTGGCGCATTACGTGATGGCGATCACGTTGCCAGGAATACGGACTATGGCCGAGGAATTGGTCGTTAGTCCGAACACCGTTGCGAAGGCGTATTCCGAACTCGAACACGAAGGAGTTCTTGAATTACGACAAGGAGCAGGAGCGTTTGTCTGTGTGAAGCGACGGACCCGATCTCTAACGAATGACGTAAACGAGGCCCGTCGACGAATTCGGGGCCTAATTGAGAGGCTCAGGGAGGATGGTCTCTTGGATGAGGAAATACGGCGAGCCATCGAAGCGGAACTTCTTTACCCTGCTGAGGTTGTGAGAAAGCGATGACAAACGAAGCTGTAGTCCTCACACACGCTCTCGATCGACGGGTTCGATGTCAATGTAGACAACAGTCCCGTCTGCAAAACCATCCGTCTTACATTCCGTCAAAGCCTGACTGGCATCGACCATTCCACGCGCGCGAGTGAGATTTGGAGAGGTTGCGGGAAGGGCCAGGTAGAGTACTCCAAGGCCCCAGCCGTTCGCCTGCAATGAAGCCCGCGTTCCCAGCCACGACGGGTCGGTGTGGTTATCGGACGTTAGATAGTATCCACAAAACGTGTATGGACTCTGTTGCTTCCACGTTGCCATAGTGTTGGTGTCCGGGTAGGCGTAACAATCGAATCCCGGAAAGAAGTTGGCCAGGAGGCTTTGATATTGCCTTCGGAGTCGATGATAGGTTCGAACTGGAAGATCTGCGTCCTTGCACGTCTTCGCGGTGCTCATTCCCCTCGCTCTGGCATGGTCAATCCGCCTTAATAGGCTGACAATTTCTTTAGCTTTGCGCTTCGTCGATCGGGCCACGCTTCCCTCCTTCAATGGTAATTTCTGGGCACCCTGCCACATCAAACGACTTCAAGATCGCTACCGGACTCGATGAGGCTATTCGACATTGCTAATCGATGTTTGACCGGATCTGGCTTATGGCCACCAACGAAAACTACGCCCACTAGTTTGCACGGCGGTACCCTGAACTCCTGGCGCAGTCGTTATGTTGTTCACACCCAGCGCCGCCGCGAAGACGAAGCCTTCAAGCAGCCAGACATCTCACGAGGGCATCGCCTGTCGCTTGCTGTCCCTGGCAATTGGTTCGGCGCGTTCCATTTTGGAAAGCCCTATCACTAGGTTGTCTACGATCTTCAGTGCGGAGGTATCCCATTTGAATCGGTCGCCGTGCCCAAGCCATTCTTCGGCCTTCGATTGAAAAAGTGGCGACTGAGCAATCGGATAAAAGAAACCTTCGAGAATCTGTGCTAGCTTGATCCATTCCACTTCGATTCCATTCTTGATTTGGCCGTGACGAAACAGATAATTCAACGTGTATTCTCGATCCACCGGCGAAACAAGCTTCGGAAGCAAGTGGGCAATGACTTTTGAGTTCCCAACAAGTGAGGTGCCGCTAGCCATGCAGCGAATTCCGCAGAAGACTGTTCTTAGGCTGGCCCAATCGGTCGGGCCCAGGTCGGTCGGTGTCTTTCCCTGAAGTTGCAACGCCATTGGCCAGACAGCCTTCAATGAGGAATGGAATTCGGAGAACTCACGCATTTTCGGCCCGCCACCCATCCGATGCATTCCCCACGAAGGCAACACAGCATAGACATATTCCACGAAACGCTCGAAGTCCTGGGCGCGGGCGGCTTCAAGACTCCTGAGATGGAAGTGCAGACTCGGCCCGCCAAATACTTCCGCTAGATAGTACTTCTCATGTGCTGCATCAAGAGCGTTCAGCAGACGGTTCCGTTGGTCTTCAAACATGAAGCTCCGGCTCCATAACATCTCGTTTGCGTTTTACCGCCCTATTCAATACAGCCCGAAATAGGTATGGTACCTCACCGAGAACGCCAGTTTCTTCATGCGTTGTACCAGCCCCTGTGTAATGAGACGGTAGAACAATGAGTTAAACTGCAACCATGCCGAACCCGAATAAAGACCATCCGAAACCTTCATGGTGGAAGGAGAATGTCGTCGAGTTGCTGATCGTTGCACTGGGCCTAGTTCTCGTTAACCTCATTTTCATTCCAAAAGCGTTTCGACACACCCATACTGTCGATCCTGAATCCGCTGCGCAATTGGGGGCTTTCGTCGGCGGCTATTTCGGCGCGATCTTCGCCCTAGTCGGCATTGTTCTTCTCTACTCTACGCTAAAGAGCCAGCGACGCTCTTCCCAGCGGCAGAATTTCGAGACCAAGTATTTTGAGCTGATAAAGATGCACCGAGACAATGTCGCCGAACTCCGGGTTCAAGACGTATTTGGAAGATGCCTCTTTGTGTTGCTTATCCGCGAGCTTAGATGCGCGCTTGACATCGTACGAACAATTGCTAGGGCCTCGAATCAGCGACTGACTCCGCAGAAAGCACTTCACATTGCGTACTATTGTTTGTTTTATGGCACCGGGCCAAACTCGTCCCGAATGCTAAAGATGTCACTACAAACGTTCAACGAGAAGTTCATAGAGGAAGTTGAAGGCGAGCTAAACAAACCGGAAACAAAGCAAAGAGTTCGCGATCAAAAGAACCTCGGTTATGTCCCATTCGAGGGACACCAATCTCGCCTCGGTCATTATTATCGACATTTATACCAAATGGTTCGCTATATCGATCAACAAACGCTAGATATCGACAAATACGAATATGTCAAGACCATCCGCGCTCAGCTCCCGACACATGAACAGGCGCTGTTGCTGGTAAATAGCCTCACAGCGGTGGGTCAGAATTGGTGGAGAAAGGGTCTGATAGTGAATTATCGACTCGTGCAGAACATACCTCGGGGGTTTTTCGATAGTGCGATCGAGCTTGATACGAGTGCTCTATTTGCGCCTGGATACTTTGAGTGGGAGGAGAGTGATACTGCTCCGACGTAGTCGCGGTGTTCTGGGTCGAATACCTTTTCTTCTGCCGAGGATTTGGGAACAAGGTGCACGCGGTGACCAACCGAGAAATCAAAAACCATACTGAACAAACGTGGATCGAAGCGATCCATCGACTCGCTGTGACTTCATCCGTATGCCGAGTTGCAGTTGCTTACTGCGGGAATGAAGGATACACGTTCTTTCCTGAAAAACTAGCTGATCGCCCAGAAAACCTTAAAGTAATCATAGACGCTTCCGATGACGCTGTGCGACGTGGGCTTACGAATCCCGAGGGCCTGAAACGGCTGTTGGGTCTCACTCCGCAACTGAGAACCCTAAAGTCGCTGCATGCAAAGGTGTTTATATTCGATCGGCGCGTGGCGCTCGTTGGCTCAACGAACATGTCCACATCGTCTTTGAATCAGTTTCAGATGGCCCTACTAGAAGTATTCGATCCTAAAGTTATTCGACGCCTGGTCCAGTGGTTTGACAACACGCTATGGTCTCAGGCTACGCCAATCGATTCGGAAATAATCCGGAAGCTAATGCGCTTATGGCCGCGCCATGATTTCCATGGCCCAACTCGCCGAATGAAAACGCGGCTGCCAAAATGGCACGGGGAAGCCCCGCAACCTCCACTCGACCCATCTGAGTTCACTGTCTCCATATCCAATCAAAAACTTCAGCGGCTGCTTTCCGAATTTAGAAACAATAAGTGCCAGTATCCCAAATATCGAAATGTGTCGTGCGACGAAGCCGGGAAAGATATCGCGAGGATTTATCGTGAAGGTACAAAAGAGCTGAGCTCGCTGTGGCGTCGCCGCGAATCTTGGCGAAGACAGGAACTTGCTGAGCTCTTCGACCTCACATTCATCAACGGAAGGCAGGCAAAACTGATTAAGCCCCAGTTCGTGAGGCAAAATCCCCGCAAGGTGGTTAAGTCGCTGGAATTTCTGCTACAAGGACCTGGCGACCCGTACGTTCGTTTCGAGAAAATGCTAGCTAAGGGGAGCTCGTACAAGCTTGTAGGGCTTGGTGAAGTTGGTGTCATCTGTCTCATGCACCTGTGGCGTCCAACGGAATTCGCACTGTTTGCTGAGCCCGTCGACAAAGCACTCAAGACCCTTGTTGATTTTGGACGCCCAGTATCTCTGCGCAAGGGCCAAGGCTATAAGGACCGGACCGCCGCAGCCAGGGAGATCGTGAAGCTAACACGTCTCAAGACGTTCGGTCGCGTTGACCACTTCCTCGATGCGCTAGGAAAGAAGCACATCGGTTAGCCGACTAGCCGACCGCAAGCTTTGCGGTGAGCTGTCGAAGGCCGGAAGGCCGTGCGGAATTTGTAATTTGTTGCAAGTTATACTTAGAAACGGAGGGGCGGGTAAGCGGTTGAAACTGGCGATCTTGAAAAATTAAATCGCCGAGTCGCTATCTGGCATAAAATTCAACTAAATCCCTTTGCCAGCTGCAAGATAGCGACATTCTTTCTGTTGGATTTTCTCCAATTTTGCCTGTTTTTATATCACTTATCGTGACAATTTGGCGACACTCTGAGCTCTTAAGGTTTCACGCCCTTTAGTGTCACCAGACTCTTCTTGGCCTCCAGCAAGTTGCTTATTCCACGCCAGCGAAGGTGTGGTCGAAACTCGCAATAACAATCTACATGTCATTACGGGAAGCCGGTGAAGCTGATTCGCTCTTTCGCTCTATGGTCATCGTCACATTGCTTGACCGTCAAAGTCCTATTTGTTTGGAATCACGCGGATTTCCAAAATGTCGATTCTAACGACTTTATAGGAGCTCAATTCGACGTAGACCCTCGGGACCTCTCGCACCAGGTGCCAGTAAACAGCATATTCGCCACAAAAGAAATAGACCCAATGGTCTTCTTTGTTCTTGGCCTTCTGACATTTTGCAAGAAGAGCTGGTCGTTCGGGGTTTGTTTGAAGATCCTCCAGAAACTCTCCTAGATGATCCTGGACCAAGACGGCAAGATTTGGAAAGTCTCGCTTCCAAAATTCATAATAAAATCGGATTGGGATATTGTTACTGTGATTCGCCACCGGCGGCGCTCACCTTCGCTGCTGCCATCCGCTTTGGGTGAAAAGGGCCATGACTCTCCTCGAATTCGTTTTCGATGCGTACCGCCCGTTTCTCCAGGAACTTCTCAATTTCTGGGGTGTATAAAGCGGGTCGATACAAAGTCACGGAGAATATCTGATGTTCGTCTGCTTCAACTTCTAACTCATCCCCTTCTCTCAGATGCAACAAATCGCGAAGGCCGGCGGGAAGGGTTACCCTACAAGATTCTTCGATCTTTAATGTGAATCTTTCTTGCACTTACGTTACCTCCATTTCACGACCAAGTTGCCCCGGCCGTCACCCATCTATTTATGGAGACCGGTAGCTTATACAAACCGCCACCTGAACGCAAAAGATCAGTCCCACGAACCAATCTACTTCAATGCCTCGATCAACCTAGCTGTTAAGAGGGCCGCGAATCCTATCGCGAGTAAAACCGCACCCACTTTGGCTTTTTGAGCTCGACGTAACAGGAACACGAGCTTAACGTCTTCATCGGTCGTTAACGTTTGTCCGTCCATGTCGATCGTCAGTTTGGCCAATGCAGGAGCGCTTCGGACAGCGATCACTTGCTTGACATCCTGAAGCTCTCTCGCTGGCCACAGAGCATCCCAAGCGAGCAACAAGCTCCCGGCAAACGTCGAACCGTCGCCAAGGAAACCGATGGCCGCAGGATAATGCACGCCGAGCCAAGTCATGCTTTCCAAGCGGTTAGATCCAGAAAAGGGAAGCTATTAAACTGGCGGGAGTCTATCTTATGTGTATAAGCTTCCGCAAGAAGTAACGATTGAGGCACGCTAGGGATCTAAAGGAGGGAATCTCACGGGCAACAACCAGACCCGCTTACGCGGCGGACTTAGACCGACTGTGGCTAACTGCTGATCGCAGTTCGGCAGTGCTGGCGACCTCTACACCCCGACCGCTGTTCAGCTCGCGTTCACGTTTAGTAAGGGTCTTCCAAACCGCTCGCGTGAAAAGGCCAGGCTTGCTAGTACTCTTTTTTCGAATCTTTCGTGCTTTCAAAGGCGCTCCTAACAGGATGAGATGTTCGTCAATCCCTAAAGATACATTTTTTGCTGACTTCAAAACACGGTACTGCCCGCGACTTGCCATCAATACTGAAGGTATTAATATAGCGGTTCAAGCTCCGCTAAGTCCTGCGCTTCTTACTTGTTACTGGTCTATTGGCCATCTCCTCCCTGACGATGCCTGTCGGATTCTACCAGAGCCTGCCGCCCCACCCTTCTGCTGGGCAGTAGGATGGCCACTTTACGCTACGAGTTGGAGCTTACATCCTCAATAAATCAAACCCGGTATAGGGCACAAATATTCACCCTAAGGTGGTTTCCGCGCATATGCTTACGCGCACGGTTCCTTCAAAGACACCGAAGACGCCTGGAGAGTAAATCTTCTAGATTCAATGCGATAAGGTGCTCGATTTCGTTCTCAAGTAGCTGGAGGAACAGCCGCGCTGGCTTTTTCGCACACACTGGCAACACCGTCGGGACCACCTTCGTGCGTCACACAGGGCATTGCATTGTCGACGAAAGGCGAAAATGCCTGTGCCGGTGGCGCTACTGTCGCCGAACGGAAGGGATATCGGACCTAATTTGCTAGTGAACTGAAAGGGCGCAAACTTGCCCCGCTTGTTGCCGGATCGTTCTAACCCAGAATCGCGAAACGATCGTCAATCAGGAATAGGTGGTAGCCAGCATGCCTGCACTCACTGCCATCCAGCAGCATGCTGCCGGGAACCAGACTGCTGTGTCGTCTTGTAGCGTGGCCACTTGGTAGTGTCCCAGCGCATTCCGCAGACTCCGCCAGTAGACGCTCCGCGTCGATTCGATCGCCGCTCTCGCTCGGTCCTTTCGAGTATTGAGCCACCCAGCCGCTGGCAAAGCTTTTAGGCGAGTACCGTTTCACTTGCATCTCTGTGATAGCATCACGCTTCACCGCAAGAACTTTGTCCTCTAACTCTGGAAGATGGGAGGAGCGTGCAAGCTGTGGCTGCCGATTTCTATACAACCGAAAAACGGACGTTGGGCGTGGTCCTAAGCAATACCACACCGCCTCTGCGAGTTCCTGATTACCAACGCGATTTCAGTTGGGAAGAACAACAAATATCCGAGTTCTGGACTGACCTCATATATTTTGATGCGCAGTACCCAGGAGAAAGCATTAACGGAAAAGAATATTTCCTTGGAGCCGCAGTCCTCGTAAACAATCAAACGTACCACCTCATCCTCGACGGACAGCAACGACTCGCCACGGCTACGATTTTGCTTGCAGCGATCCGAGACAAAATCAGGGTGTTCAACGAAAACGCAGCCCACCAGATTCAGAACAGTTTTATTTCGTTCGTGGATCACCTTGGCGGAGGTCAGCTTCCCAAACTACAACTGAACGAATTTGATCGTTCCTTCTTCCGTGATTGGATACAAGTGTTTCCTCGAAACCCGCAAGCACCTGCGCCCAAAAAGAAATCCCACAAATTGATCGTCAAGGCTCAAGAGTATTTCGCGCAGAAAATTCAGGACGGCTGGGAGAGTCACGGCGAAGGACAGAATGGTTTCAACTGGGCTGCTAGAATTTCGAAAGCACTCACCGAGCACGTCTCGCTTGTCAGCGTCGTATCGACGGATGATGACAACGCAGCTTCCATTTTCGAGACTCTTAATGACCGTGGGATTGGTTTATCGACTGCTGATCTACTTCGCAGTTGGCTCTTGCATCGCGCTCCTGCCGCTGACAGGCAGGAAATCATTGAATGCTGGTCAGATGTATTCGACATTTCCGGCGTAGGAGCGGGAGCGCAAACGCTTATAAGACTTGCCTGGACTTCGAGACACGGCGACGTGAAAGAGAGATCGCTTTATAAAGTAATTTCTCGAAAGCTGACCGAGGCGCGCACAAGTCAAGTGGAGTACTCTCGCCAACTACGCGCTGACGCGCAGTTGTACAAGCGAATCCGAGAGGGCGACTCAATCGACTTCAAAGAAAGCGAAGCATGGCAGGCTTTATCACCGTTACGCGCTCAAAGCGGATACGCACTGCTCATCGCGGCTTTGCGCCAATTGAATGAAAACGACCGCAAACGAGTTTCCGCTGCTCTCTTCTCCTTGATAATCCGACACAACATCATTTGTGACAAAGATCGAGCAAAATTCGAAACGACCGTGCTTGGGGGTGCCAAAGCCATCTCCGATGGAAATGGCGAGGCAGGTGCCATCACATTGCTTCGCGCGCTGTCTCCGTCCGATTTGGAAGTTCGAAATAATTTCGCGAAGCTGAGCTTCGGTGCTGCACAGAACAACGCTGCCCAGGTTGTCCTCCGCGCGATTGAGTACAAGCTGCGCCAAACGCAGGAAATAACCATTGCTCCGCCGGAACGAGTCCATCTCGAACACATCTATCCGCAGAAACCAGAAGCGGCTGCGAAACTTCCAAATCATGATGAGTACGTTGGAAAAATAGGGAATTTGACTTTGCTCGACAAACGTCTGAATCAAGAGGCGCAGAACTCGAGTTTCATCAACAAGCGGGACAATTTTTATAACCAGTCTGAACTTCGCTTAACCCAAGAACTACTAACGAACGACGCTTGGGCATCGGCTCAGATCGATGCGCGTCAGCAACACCTGTGCGACATCGCGATACAAATGTGGCCTGAGAATCTTGTGAGCGATTGAAAGTAACTCGCAGCAGCGAGGGCTGTAGGAACGAACGATTTATCCGGCGGGCCCACTCTGACCGAGATGATTCCGGCCGGTATGCAACCCGAGGCCCTTCCTAATTTGCTGGATCCGAAGATCATGGCCCCGCCATTGCTCTGGCTGGTCTCACCGGATTCCGACGGAATGACCGGAAAACGCCTCGTCGCGACCCGCTTGATCGACAAGGCTGGCTGGCCGAATTGATTGATGCATGCGATTTTCTGGATCAACTTGCCGATCGGCGCACTCGCACTGCTGCTGACCGCGCTATGTGCCGGAATCGCGTGCGCCGCGGGAGCTCCTAAAGGCTGTCTCGGGAAGCCGCCAGCATCTGCGGCATGCGCTTCTCAGTTCCTCAAGAGCCGAGCCTTCCTCAACTCGAACTAGCCTTCTCCTAGGCGCGCTGTCGACCATTTGCTGCCAATTCGCCCATGGCGAACTCCAACCTGGGTGAGAGTTTTCAGTTACTTGGTTTGGCCGAGCATTCGGTAGTGAACCGAAACTGGTCTGTGATCCCGCAACGGTTTTCAACACCGTTGTAGGCCGAGAAAGCCACACATCGATGCCCTCGCACAACTGAGACAAAACTCACCCCTTCTGCATAGACTCCATGAGAGCCATTTACTTGCTGTGGAGCGCCTTCGGTGCTTTCTACAGCACAGGAAAGGGGGTTCTCCAATTGCACAGGCGGAGAGGAGGAATTGGAGCTTCGCATGAGGGACGCCCTACACCTGTCGGAAACATCCACAGCAGCCACAAAATCCAACAAACCGCTGACTCGGCGTCGCTCGGCAGGCCGCCGGTTGTCCCGATGAAATGCGCGGCACCAGTTTCTCCTTCTTCCGTTTGTCCTTTGTCGGAACCGATCAGCGAGTGTAGCGATGACCTTCCGTGGAATGTTTCCCGCGCCGCCCAATTTCTTGGAGGCACAGGCTTGGGAACATACGGGACCTGAAACACACGTCGCACGGGAAAAGCGCAACCTGTGTCCGCTTCCTTGCTTCCAGGAAAACGAATGGCTGTCCGAATCATTCTTGAAATCAATGAGTATCGTCAGGTCTTCGCGTTCGACGAACTCGGAAACTTCTTTCTCGATGCGATTCGGACCGTCGTTCGGCAGGAAGTCGAACGAGCCCTCGCCTCGCGCACCATTCCGCAGAATACAAAAGATCCTGAACCAAATCGACCCGTCGCACTCTCGAAGGCAAAAGCGGCTCAGGCCCTGGGCGTGAGTGTTCGCACCATCGACAACTGCATCGCGCAGAAAGGAATTCGCGTCATGCGCATCGGACGGCGCGTTCTGGTCCCCATGCACAGTATCGAGGCTGCCCTCAAACACGGTGCTCTCGAAACGCACGGTGAAGATTGACCATGCCGAAATGACGAGCTAGCTTGTTTTGCAGAAGTCACTCACCAGAACATCCAGATGGCAGGTCGGGTCGATGCGGTCGGCGTATTCCGAGCACCATTCCAGAATTCCTTGCATCTGCTGGAACGATTCAAAGGGAAGTTCGTGCAGGTGAGGCGAGTTTCCCAAGCACACGGCCAGCTTTCGCACCAGCTGACTCTCGTGTAACGCTTGAGCCGCCTTACGGATCAGCTCCGCCCTTCGGGTGAACTCCTCCTGTTGCCGCCGCTCTTCTTGTCGCCGTCGTTCTTTCGCTTCCCACTCGTCGTGCCAACGCTGACGCTCCGCCTTTACTTTTTCGATCGATTCTACGAGTGCGCCAATGCCCAATATAATGGCTCCGAGTTGGCTTTCGAGGTTCCTCTCCTTCCGCTCGGACCAGGTACGTCGGGCGCCTGTGGTTTCGCCATGGAGAAGGCATATGCGCAACATGCCAGTCGGCTGATAATCCCATTTTGGCGGCGACCACCAGTAGTCTCGTTTGTGCCGCGCCGCCTCCTGCTCGGTCGGGGTATGCGCCTTTCGATCGAGGATTTCTTCCAGAGCGAAGCCGATATTCTCCGCCTCGCACACGACATGAAGTGCGCTCTCCTCGTTTGGCCAAACAACCTTCATTCCCCGCTCCCCCAAAGCTACAAACATGGCATCCAGAATTCGCAGCGCCCTCGGCAAGGTGGCTTCTGTCACGTGAAGGTGCGATGCCGTTCCCTTACGGGGAACAAGGATTTCGCTTTCGCCCCTCTTCGCGTTTCGCAGCAAACGTTCCGATCGTACGACAACTGGATGGGAAATCAGACGATCAGGAGACACGAAGACGGCTGGCACCTCCCGAGGCGCTGCCTTTCCGTCCGGGAAGTACGGGACCGCGAATCTCAATCTCAATCCGGTAGGGATTCGGTTGCGCGACAACAGGCAGCGGCGTGCGGTCGGGTTTGTGCCCGAGTTCCACTCGCCGCCAGTGCCCAAGCCCAGGTCTGGGAATGTTGTGTTTCTCGCAGAGTTTCGCAAGACCCACGTCCGAATAACCAAACTCCTTCGCCAACCGCTGCATAGGCGTCGTCCAAACTCGCTCATACAACTCCTCGCGCAGAAATACTTTTTTCGTTTCGAGCAATGATGTCTCCAACAAGGGTGATGACGACGGTACTTTTTGTGGCAACGGGCGCCGCCGTTCAAGAAATCGATTCTTAAGAAGCAAGAGGTCGTAACGACATTTTCGGAATTCGCGATTAGTCATACGGGTGCTGCGCTCTGCGTCACGCAGCGTCCCACATCGCTGAATCGCATGAACGACCAAAAGCAGCTTAGGATCCTGCTGTCTAACAAATCTCTCGAACTCACCGACGTACGCTTTCAGAACGGGAAACTCTGCGTGTGCCCTTCGGCGAGACTCCTCGGCAAACGTCCCTGAATGCTTGAGAAGAAACGCTTCGTCAATCCTGTCGGCCGAGTCTGGGCCGCTCGCGTTTTCCTGGGGTACTTCGAACGCTGTAATATTCAGGTTTCGAGGATCGCAAAGAGGATTGAGTCGCTGCCTCGCCAAGATTGTACTCAGCCGGTTTGCGAGGCAGAGATTGATGAAGTTGTGGAAGCGTCCTGCGGTTGCGCCGTAATGCCGAACGGGATCAAAGCACTGGATTACATCCGTGCACCCGTCTCGCCTTCCGTTTACCCCCCTTTGGCGGAATCGGCTTTCCAGCGGCAGCGTGCACAGATACAACAGTAGATCCTGTTCCAAGTCGAGGAGCGTATCCCGGTCGAATCTTCGGTGGACTCGCTTCGCGACCCACCGGCGTACTCGCAACGGATCCCGCTCGAAGAACTCACCAAAATCCTTAGGGACAACGAAGCCGTCTTCGCCCACGTACTGGCCGTCCGGGCTAATGGTGAATGACTCGGCAGCAGCCCCGAGAGGCTTCCGCACTTGGTCGATGGTCGCTGATGCCAGAGTTGAGCGCCCTTAAAGTCTATGCGGCAGAGCCCGCTTCTGTCTCATTCTCCGGCGATTCCTTTCCGGCAGGCCTCTGAGTTCCCTCCGTTTCCCCGATGCGCCTCCGCTGGCACACCGCCGCGCCACTCGCAGACTCGCGTCACGCCGGTTGCCGTCCGCTCCGGCTTCTTGCTCACCGCTTTCCGTTCTCCTGCGAACACGGTCCTTTGGTTCCCAGGCCTTGGGTGAGGGAACCAAATCCCCGCACAGGAGAACGGAAAATGAAATCAGAACAGATCAAGGAAATCACAGACAAGGCCGCGGAACAGCTCGTCGCTGCGCTGAACGCGGGACGTAGTGAGGCGCTTGTCGGCTATCTAAAGGCCATCGGGCGTTTCCACCGCTACAGTCTTTACAACGTAATGCTCATCGCTTCGCAGAAGCCAAACGCCAGCTATGTTACCGGCTTCCGCACGTGGAACCACCTGGGCCGTTTCGTGAAAAAAGGCGAAAAGGGCATCGTTATTCTCGCTCCCATCGTTCGCCGGAAGGCGCAGAATGAAGAGGACCCCGACGACGATTCGGCTTCTGTCGCCGGTTTTCGGGCTGCCCACGTGTTCGATGTCAGCCAGACCGATGGCCGGGAATTGCCGCAGATAGGAACGGTGCAGGGCGATCCGCGCGAATATCGCGAACGCCTCGGCAGCTTCGCGGACGCTCAGGGCATCTCTGTCGAATACTCGTCCGAGATCGCACCCGCACGCGGCACGTCGAGCGGCGGTCACGTCAAGCTGCTGCCCGGCCAGTCGCCGGCGGAAGAGTTCTCGACCCTCGCGCACGAACTGGCGCATGAACTTCTGCACCGAGGCGATCGCCGGGGTACAACCTCCCGCAGAATCCGTGAGACGGAAGCCGAGGCAACCGCGTTTGTCGTCTGCCACGCTGTTGGCCTGGAAACGGGTTCGGCCGCATGCGACTACATTCAGTTGTGGAACGGCGATGCGCAACTCTTGACAGAGAGTCTCGCACATATCCGGCAAGCCGCTTCGCAGATGCTCGCGGTGCTCAGCGATGAGTGAACGCCGCTCCCAACACCGTCTGCGGATTCGAGAGGTCTGGCTCTGTTAGATTCTCTTACAACTCCGAAGGGTCTCAGCGAGGAATTGCTTCCAACCGACTCCTGAAAAAGTTCTCCGTATTCCCGTCGAGGAAATGCACGTAACACCCCTTGAGACCGCGCGTCAGGAGAACACGGTAGGTGTTCTTCACCAGTTTCACAAAATCGTTTCGTGCGCCGCGCACGACGCGGTCGCAGGACAGTTCTCGATTTCCTTGCCATTCACCCAGTTGCGGATCGAACACCAAGTCTTTCCCGAAAATAACGCCGACGTAGTCGAAATCAAAACCCTGTGCTGTGTACACGCATCCAATTTGGTTTAGTCCTCCAGGCTCATAAGCCCAAAGACTCTCCGATGGAATCCCCGGCGCGAGATGGCCGGCGTCAGACCGGGCGTTCCACGGGCGCTGGTAGGAGCCGACGACCACGTCATCCACCAAGGAACCATCCGGCCGCGGGCCGGACCAAGGCCAGCAGAAACCCGCGGTCAACCTCGCGTTTGCTCCAGTCTGCGCTTTTTCTTTTATCGCCTGCTCGAGAGATTCTGGCGAGTTGAAGAGCCGAAACTCAAACTTCTCATCAAGGTTCCATATTACGTTCGCGGTTCGTTGAATTCCCAGAGTGTTGTTCACCCAATTGACGAACCCATCCGATCCCGCGCACCGGAATTGCGCTTCCAATTCGTATTCAAGGACATTGCACCGGCTTTCCTGAGCCTGCTCTCGGATGTATGCAACCGAACCGATTTCTCCCGGGCGAACAACTTGATCGTCGTCGAGCAAAAACACTGTTGTCTTGCCGGCATTCAAGAGTTCCTGAATCTGCGGCAAATCCGATCGTTTCGCCCTTGGCGTAAAACGCGAATTGCTGGTCACACGAATCCTATGCGCTTCGTCGCACACAAGCACGTCGATCGCGTTGTAGTCAACGGCGGAATAACCGTTGAAGTATCGTATCTGCGCACTTGCGCGCGTTCCGACGATCTCGCGAATCGTCTTCGTAAACGCTCGGGATCCTGTCACGTAGTGCGTGTTCAAACCATGCTCCGATAGAGCCCCCAACAGATTCAGCGCAATGACCGACTTTCCGGTGCCCGGTCCGCCCTTCACGATGATCACGGTCTTTTTCTTGTCACGGGTGCCCTCGAGTGCTGCCGTCAAGACCGCGTCGTAGGCGACAAGCTGTTCATCCAGTAGGATGTATTCCGGTTTCCCTTTTATGATGCCCGCTACGTGATCGAGGAGCTTTTTGCTTGCGCGGTAAGGACTTTGTTCGATCCTCCCAACAAGCGTGCCCTCATCTCCCACTTCAAGTTTCGGCCGTATGAAGCCAACCATTCTGCCGACGTCATCCCCGGTAAATAAAGGATACGTCGTAAGAAGTTCCGTGAACTTGCTCGCAAAGATCGCATCTGCCTCGTCGAAAGCGTAGTTGTGAAGATAAGAGCAGGCATGCAAACCGATCGAATCGTCCCCGCTAAAGACTGGGTGGCAATCTTCGAGATACATCTTGTATTGACCGACCTGCGCCGACGGATGCAGCAGATCCCGCTTCGCACCGCCTACCCACGCTGCTACTTCGTTCCGACCTGACGCCGGGTCGCACTTTTCCCACTGCTTTAGCTCAATCACTACGGCGTTTGGGCTTGTCGATGAAGTATGGCCGGTCACCAAACAGTCCAGCCTCTTCGACGTAAGTGGCAGCTGCAATTCGAGAATGACTCCGTTGTTGAGCAGGTTTGCAACCTGCAGCACTTGGGAAACTGCCCGTAGAGAATTTCTCCACGAATTTACTTCGCTGGCGGGCGGGTGGAATCGAAAGTGATGGAAAAAAGAATCCGACAGTTTTGCGGCCACCCTGTTATGAGCCGAGTCTTCGATCAGTCCTTTTGTGGTTCCTGAATATAGTCTCATCCGCCGGAGTTTCACCCGCGCCTGCCAGACTTAGTCGTTGCTTCCTCTTACCGTCTTACGAAGGAATACATAAAATGTCATAGTTCTGCTCTTATACACGAAATCCTTACACTATTTTCTCGAAATTGGTTAAATCAACACGATGGCTCGGTTCGAAACCGGCGCCCGAACGCGCGGGACGATTAGCGTTGGGGATCTCTCACTTTTGCGATCGCGGTGGCCCGGCCAAGCAGTGATGCAAAAAACTTTTCAAAACTCAGCTCCGCGGCAGGCTCCTTGTAGTATCCATCAGCGCCTCGTTTGGCGTCAGAAAGGAGAAAGCAGGCCGAGTCGTAGAGCCGCTCGCGTACCAGTTTCGTCAGCAGTATTTCGTAACGCTTCGCGTAAGAAGCGGCCTTAAATTCAGGAAAGACTTTGAAGTGAGGTTCCTGCGCACGCACGGGACGCATCGAGCCGGGCGCCTCCTCAAGAAGCATCATATATCCCAACCACGGACGAGCCGAAGGTTTGAACGCGCCCTCGCGATACGCGGCCCAAATGTCCGTAGCGCTGCCAATCGCCTCTTCCGTACGGTTGTTGTAATTGTTCCCGAAGGACCCGACTTGCGACTTGAACTCAATTCCCGCCAGCAGTTGGCTGTCCGCAACCACGAGCAAATCCCACTTCTTCTCGGGCCGATACCAACCCGGTAATTCAATTCGCTTCTCGCAGTAGACGTGCGCTTTCGGCAAGCCACTTTCCCACAGGTAATCGCGAACCAGCGAAACAAACCCATCCATCTGCCTGCCGCCGGTTACTGCCGTCCGCGACCCGGCGTCGCGCGCTCCCGTCTTCGCACCTTGCTTTTCCGATTGAGAATCGCGCGTAGTCCAAAAGTGTTGCACTGCCCCGCGCAGACGCTTCTCCAGTTCGGGGTGTAATGCCATAGCTACTCTGTCGGACCTATGTGAATTTCTGTTGCGCTAAAAAGCGAAGATGTCTCGGCAGTGATCCGCTCCGACGCGAGCTTGTAATAGTGACCGTCGATCTCGAAGCCGATGCTGTTCCGTCCCCATTTCGCAGACGCCACTGCCGTTGTTCCCGTTCCCATGAATGGGTCCAGCACCGTATCGCCGACGAAGCTAAACATCCGAACAAGCCTTTCAGCCAACTCCGATGGGTACGGCGCCGGATGGTGCCTCGTCGAGGCGCCGGTCAGTCCCGACCATATCTGCTGAAACCATTTCTTGTGGTTCTCGGAGGAGAGAAGGCTCAAAACTTTTGTCGCAATGTCGGGTGCCCTATAACCGCCGGGCTTCCGCTCCATCAATATGAACTCAATGTCGTTCTTGATCACTCCGTTTGGTTCATAAGGCTTTCCAAGAAATCCCGAGCCGTTTTCCACTTCATAAGCTGCGTTCGAAATTTTGTACCAAATAATTGGCGCCAGATTGTCGTATCCAAGCTTTCGGCAATGCTCTTGAATCGAAGCGTGCAATGGCACAACCGTGTGTCTTCCGCCGTTTTCACGACGCGACAAGCAAACGTCACCGACAACTACGATCAGGCGACCACCCGGCACGAGGACACGATGACAGTGCGCCCAGACCTTATCGAGCTCCCCGAGGAATTCGTCGTAGTCCTCGACGTGGCCCAATTGCCCGGCCGATTCCCGATACTCTTTCAGAGTCCAATACGGCGGAGACGTAAGCACCAAGTGCACGCTTTCGGACGGAACTGTGCTCAAGTCTCTGCCGTCCCCGCGGTAAAGCCAGTGCGAAGTCGGAACACTCCGGACGGCTCGCTCAATTTCTCGTACGGCCTCAGAGTCCTTTGCAAGGCGTGGAATCGCTGTCTGCGGATTGTCGAGCTTGCCGAGGCCCTTCGGAACGTACGCCGACAAGTCCCGAATCGCAGAACTCATCCCCCCAACTTGGCGCTTCGTTTTCGCCGCTACCGTCATGCTTTCATTCTCGATTTCCTCGTTGACCAGCATAACACCCACTCGCGCGCCTACCTGGTCGCTATACGCTCAACCTCTTCTAATTTTCCGGGCAAGCTGTGAAGGAGTGCTGGACCTACTGGCCCAGCGGAAAGATTCTACCTCGTGTATCGAGGGAACTCATCAATTGCATGTGGGCGTGCCAACCTTCGTATTCGGGATCTTCTTCTACGCCGAGCAGCCGGTCCCCGCTGGGAGCATACCGCAACAGCTGATTCCGGATACCGGCTCGTCCCAGAATCCAGCACGCCGTGCGATGTCGCGAGAGCATCACGCAGAGACGGCCGGCGTCCAGATGGAATTCCGATGCATCGGCGCGTCCAGAAAGCGGATGATGAATGAAGGTGATTTCCCGTTCCAGCCCCTGGAACCTGTCCGCGGTTTCCACCAGCACATCTGACAAATGATTGGGCAGACGTTCGCGCACGGCATTTACTTGGGAAACGTGAGCGCATACAACGCCGATCATCGCGGCCGCCACCTCGCGGGACGTGGCGCCTTCGCGGATGCGTGCTGATCTCTCGATCACGCGCTCTACCATTTCTACCAGAACTGCCGCCAATTCCTCGTCCAGTTCACCTGTAATCCCCGCCGGGAGTTCCAAAAAGCCCAAGCTCATTCCACCCTCAGCCGCGTCCAAAGCCCGGTCTACTCGCGTGCGCCCCGATATCGGCCTCGCTACCGCCAGTGTCCGCGCCCCATTCGGGGCGAGAGCCGCAAAGCTCAAATTCGGGTAGAAGGCTGGCTGAACAAAATCCACGGTGTCCTGCACAAGCCTTCGCGATACGGGAAGACTTAGCCGGACTACGCCGCTTTGTCTCGTAACCAACGAGACAGGGCACGGTACATGCGGACCCGCGGGATCGCATCTCCACCGCTCGATTTCACACCCGATGACTGGCGCGATCTGTCCAGGATCCCCCACGAGCACAAATCTTCGCGCGAGCCCAGCAATTTGATGGAACCGGAAATCCGGCAACTGAAAAGCCTCATCCACGATCTGCAGGTCAAACGTCTGCTGGTGGTGCTGAATCCACGACCACTTCGATGCATTTGCGATCACCACGCATGGCCCAGGTGGAAGCTCATCGAACCGTCCCACAACGGCAAGATTGCCTGCTTGTTGTAGCGCCAGCGGCAGCGTCAAATCCTTGCGCTTCAAGAGGGAAAAACCAAGACGGGGAAATCCGTATGCCAGCCGGCGCGCCAGATCGAATGCTTGTTCGTTCGTTTGCGTAGCAATCATGCAGCGTTCGCGCAACAGTGCCAACGATTGCACGGCAAGGCGCTCAACAATTCCCGTCTTTCCTGCTCCAGGCGGAGAGTCAAGGCGCACCGCGGCGAGTCCCGCCCACTGCGTTTCCAGCACCTGACGCACGGCAGCGTCTGCTAATTCCTGCGAAGTCACTGCCACGCCCAGGACGCTCATCGCAATCCCTCGATCGCTGCCAGCAAATCATCCGGCCGCGGTGCGTTGCTGGGGGAAGCGCCCGGCAATTGCTCATCCTGATGAGTCCATGGTTGCGTCGCTAAACGGTCCCGCATCTGCCTTCGGAGGAGAATGATTCGATTCCAATCGGGAGGTCCATCTCCGAGTAGTACCTGCTGATTCGCGGTCGGCAACCCAACAGCACGCTCCCCTTTCAGCATCACGACGGAAACCCGTGTTGTCCGGCCGCTCCTACGAACGTCCGTCACAACCACTTTCATCCGAGGGTCTGCCAGCAAGTGCAACTCATCTCGACGTCGAACATGCAGAACGCGCTGAGCGGTCACCACGGTAAACCGGGATTCAAATCGGCGTGGCGCCAGCCGAGTGCGGACCGGATTTTCCACCGTCCCGCTCAAAATGCGTCCTGCTAGTCGTTCACGTTCGAGGTGAACTTTGTCCCCGTAGAGAATCGCAGCACGAGCACCTTCGGCCGCGTCTTCGCGAGCTGCCAGCCGGAAAGCGGCCGATTTCGGACTGTCGCGCAACGGCAGCGGATGACCGGATTCCCTCGAGGACATGAAGGAGCGAAATTCATCAGATTCCCGCGCTTCCAGGCCGTCCAGATGCGGAATCGGCTGAAGACCTTCGGCGGTCAGCAATGCGATTGCTTCCTGGGTTCCTTCGTAGATTACCGAAACAACCGTCCGCAGCAGGTCTACGATCTGTCCTGCCCTAGTTTCAAGTTCCTTGCTCTTTGCCTTGCGCTTTCGCGCCTCGTTGTAGGCCGAAACCAGAGGCTCAAGATCGTCACGGTCGAAGTCGGGATCAGTCTTCACGCCCATCGGAACTTCTTCCGCGACGGCAACCGCAGCCAGAACGTTTCTCCCTGCAGGAGGACGCATCCACACCAGCAAGGCTCCGAGATGTTCGTCCTCGCCCTCCTGTTGCCCCGTAGCAAAATGCATTCTCAGGGCACCGGTTGCGGTCATCAGGGCTTGCTGGCCCTCAATCGGAAATCGCTCCGTCGCATACGAAAGCAGTTCGCCGAACCGTTTTACTTTCAGATTTTCCCGGTTGAAGCGAAGCCGGTCCGCGAGAGTGTCCAGCAATCCCACGGCTGCCGAAGACGGCACCCAAATCTGCGGATAACTTCCTGCTTGCAAGCATTCCAGGAAATACTGCTCCACCCGGTCGCCTAGCCATTCGAATAGACCGTACTGGTCATCGCGATAGCGGGGGTCCGGGACACAGCGCAATTCCGCAGCTTGACCGACTCTGCCGCACGCTACAATGTGGATGCTCGTGTCTTCACCGGCCATCGCAATCGGACAGATCACGAGGCCGTCGGGACGAATTGCTACTCTCCGATTCGACGCGATCCGAACGGCGCGGCCCTCCCGGAAGGCCAGCAGTCTCGGCAAAACATCCATTGTGTTCAGCATCTTAGACCGCCCGCCTCAATGCTGCATTGGCCTCTTGCAGTTGCTCAGCGAGTGCCTTTTCGGCTTCCGTTCTCGGGCGAGCGCCGTTCAACAGATCGCCAGCACGAGAGATCGAGCCCGCCGGTATGAGGAGTTCCTTTGCCTGCTCGCCAAGCAGAATCGGATCCTGCGCCGCAATCGAGGCCTGCTTGCAGTGCTTCGCCAAAGCGCAATATTCCCGGCAATTCGACCGGTAGCTGTTTGGCACCGCTTCGAGGACCTCCGGCCGATCGAGACTTGCCCCGGCCGGCAGAAACGCCTCCAGCTCGTCGAGGTTTCTTGGCGCTTCTCCGAGAGCTCTTTCGAGGGAAGCCGCTTCGCCCTGAAGCGTCATCGGACGGAGCTTTCCCTTCTGGGAAGCAGGCACACGCAACACCAAGTCGCCCAGCGACGGAACGGCTGATGCCAGATCGCGAAGTCCGAGTCGTTCAGCGGACTGGCGAAGAGCAATAACAGCGACGGCAGCCTGCCGGCAAGCGCTGCGAACATCGGCTGGATCCGTTTTTCCTGCCCGGTCCGGATAGGATTTAAGTTCCATCGGTCGGTAAAACGCATCCGCGTCGGCGGCCACAATAGCATCCGGCTCGATCCCATGATCAACACCGAGCAACGTCACCGTGAGTCTCGGCTTGATGATCAGGTTTGGGGCGAAAGGATTGCCCGATGCTTTCAGCCTGAGAAGGCGCAGCGTCTCCGTGTTGCGACGCGCCACAACAGCCGCTCCCACTCCGGGAACGAGATCCGGCATCACCACGACCTTACATTCGGCTATCGTCAGGCGTCCTGCATCGCGCAGCAGCTTCAGCAGTGCAGCCGCGCCGTCCTTGATCAAAGCGCGTTCAAAGGAATTTCCAATCGCCAATGCGAACGGCGATTGCCCTTGTTGTGTTTTCTCCCTGTAAACACTCTCAGCAGCCGTTTTGGGCGTGATCCCGGCGATCGTCAGGGCCCGCAATCGAGTGCATTCGGGATTTCGAGCAATGCGTTCGATTCCGCGCGCGCCAGGCTCCTCGGCGGGAGACTTCCCCGCAGCCGCTCCAGCCGTTGCTCGACGGGCAACGTCATCGCGCTGCAGCCTTTCTCAAGGCACCCGCCTGGCCTTCCATCACCACTGGAAGGCCCCAGAGCTGGGTATAGGCCGGCAATTTCTGCAGTTCAACAGCGGCATTCTTACGATCTGCGTAGTCGAGAGGTTCGATGGCCGCAAGCTCGGCATCCGCCGCTTGCCGAATTTGCTCAGGACTGATATCTCCACCATTGCTCACTGCGCCCGGAACACTTCGCGCATATCGTTGCAGCAGTTCCGACAATCTGTCTGAAGCGCCCGTTTGGCTCAAAGCGGCCAGACGTCGCAGCAGCGCAAGCACTGTCTTCAAATGATTCACGCGCAAAGTACGCGGGCCGATCAGCCTTCTTTCCGGCTCCCAAACTGAGCTCGCAATCAAACGCGGTATGGCGCGAAGACCGTATGCGTTCAGTGCCGGTACCAACCAAACGGGCTTGGAGAGGGAATCCCTTCGATAAGCGTTGTGCTCGTCCCTGCGGATGCTTGCGAATCTTCCTGCCGGAATTGACATTCCCGACCACACCGCGCACTCCGACAATGTTCCGGGAGAAGAAGGCACGCTTAGCTCGTCGAGAATGTCCAGCACAACTTCTCGAATGGGTCGCTGACCGGAACGCGCATTGTAGGAGCCATAGCGTTCGGGTCTTTCCAAATCGCTAAGCTTCAACTCCTGGATGATTCGTTGCTGCTGCGCGTTCAATCGAGCCACGGTTGCCTGTTTCTCGTTGATCGATGTTGAAGAGCTAGAGGGATCGGCAAGCAACTCGCCAAGTTCGCCGAGGGCAGCTTGCTGTTTTTTTACCAGTGCCGCATAGCGGGCTTTCAAACGCGTCGTGTCGGCCATGAACCGATTCTAGCATTCCACGTTTTTCCACGCAAGTCCATGTTTGCACTTCTAAGAGTCCAGGCGGCACGAAGGAAGTCCTTGCGTATCAACATATTAAGGGCAAACGCTTTCGATTCTGCGGCAAACTCATGCGAAAAGTTTGCATATAGCCCCTCCGAGTTGAGACAAAAACCACACTCCCGTTCTGTTTCCTGATAATTAAGTATCCGACATGGTACCCATGATCAAAACCAGACCATCTTATTTCCGCCATGATCCTTCACAATCGCTACGTCCACAAGCTACCCAATGCAATAGAGTGGTGACCGTGATAATTCAAACCGATGAGCAAAGGATTGGGGCTGAAGGCGAAAACTGGGTGATCGCCGCGATTTCGAGCCATCAGAATCCCCCTTGGATAGCCCGCAAATTGAGCGAAGACTATGGTGTGGACGCCGAAGCTGAACTGACTCTGGGTGGCGTAAGAGGCGAGATTCTGAAGCTGCAGATCAAGACATCAGCGAAGGTCCCACGCGACAAGGATAGCGTTCGGTTCGATATCGATCGACGCTACGTTGACTACGCTATGTCATGTCGGTATCCAGTGATTTTCGTTCGCGTGGACAATTCCGAAAAGCAGGCATGGTATTTGTGGCTGCAAGAATGGGCCCTAATTGACGGAGCCGACTTCAATAAACCCACGAACAAAAAACAGACTTGTACGGTGTGGGTCGATGGTAGCCAAACTCTGGCGTCCGGCTTGAATTCGCATCTTGCGGATATTGCTTCCTGGCGAGGTAAGACGCAATTGGCGCTGAGTTTGCGTGATGCGATGCGTGCAGCTGCCGCCACCTTTAATCCCCAGCTTGTCCGGCAGATTGTTGCGCTGGTCTCTGACGCGGCTCCGATTATGGGAAGCGCTTTTTTGGACCTTATACTTCGCGATGCGATCAGTCTGGGTAACAATCTTAAGGGGACAATCGAGGGCAATGCGGTCGGTGATCAACTGTTTGCTCTCGTCCGAACATTTGGGGACAGAGTGACTCTCGAAACGATCGACGTAATGGTTAGACGAGAAGATTCATATTCGCGAACCGGACTCATCGGTCTAGGAATTCTCTACGACGAATTCGTCGAACATACATCGTCCCTCGGTTTGGTCAATCACTTTCTCGGCCATGACCTTCCGCACGTTGCCTACTACTGCGCTCTGCGGGAATCACATCCAGGCAAAGGATATTGGGACTTCCTAAACGGGCCAGGCGAATTCGAATTTGCGGGTCTGAAGTTCACGCCCCCGACTTCGAGCAATTTCTCGGACAAGTACGCAAATCGCGGTCCGTCGGCGATACTCGATTATCTAGAGAGCGCGTAGCCACATTTTGATCCACACCTGGCAAACCCCGATGAGTATGTGATTGCGTATGCAGGGGGACAAATGGCAAGAGACGAATCGAAAGAGACTCCAGAAGAACGCGAATCTAGACTTGTCCTGAACCAATTTCTATCGACGACGGAGCCAGTTCTCGATCGCTTGCTCAAACGACTCGTCTTAGAATCGAAAGAAGCTGTGGTGCATCGCGCGAGCGAACATCTCCAGCAGATATGGGCCTCCGCGCGTGAGCGCCTAAAAGCCGTTGTCCAGGCAATCCAAACATACCTTTCGTTGGCTCTGATCGATCTGAACAATCGACCCGGGCCGGATGATCGGATACATCGTGAAATCGGAAGTACCGACGAGGCCGTGCCGTTAGTTCGGTCTCAAGGTCCTGTTGTTCGCCAAAACTCCAGCCAACCGTGAAATCAATAACATAGCTGTGCCATCTCGCCGTCGTTTTGTTATAGATCCTAACCATGTTTCGCCTCGTCGGGCTCTGCTTCGGCATACTGGTTCGCCTCTTTCGCGCACGGCAAAGTCTCCTTCTCGAGAATCTCGCTTTGCGTCAACAACTCGTCGCGCTGAAGCGTCGACATCCTCGCCCGACCTTCGGTCCCTTCGACAAGCTCTTCTGAGTAAATCGCTCGGCGGGTCTGGTCTGGATGGAAACAAGCTTCTTCTAGTCGTTAAACCCGAAACTGTCGTCCGTTGGCACCGGATAGGCTTTCGTATATATTGGCGGCTGATCTTCGGAAGCAGGTTGGAAGAAGACCGACGCCGAAGGAGGTGCAGGAATTGATCTTCCGTATGGTCGCTGAGAACCCAACCTGGGGAGCACCGCGGACCCATGGGGAACTCCTAATGCTGGGGCTTTGGCCTTTCCGAGAGAACCATCTCTCGTTGGATGAAACGGGCGCCGAGAGATCCCGAACGGTCAGATGTCAGATGAGGGTCCCGCGGTCCGTCTCGCTCAATTGCAGTGAGCTATAGTACGCGTAGGCTGCGCTTACAATTCCGCCAAGAATTTCATTAAAGCAGCATCATCGCGCCAGCGTCTTTTCTTGCCGCGTTGCGGACTCAATTTGACGAGTTGTTTTCGAAAACGCTCCGCAGTCATCGACAGATACCGCTCCGTGGAGCCCAGCCCCACCTGGCCGATGTAAGCCGCCAGAGCTGGCAGCAAGCGGTTCATATCCGCGCGTTGCCTGAACCAACTGGTCAGACGATGCACCGCGAAGGTGTATCGCAAGTCATGCATACGGGGTTGGTAGATGGCACCGTCCTGCCTACGAATTCCCGCCAAACGCCGCAGCTTCTGAAAGGTAGCCCTGAGAGTGTGACAGCTTATGGCCTTGCGCTGTTTGTCCAGAAAGAAATGCGGGCATAGCGTGCGCTTTCGACCGAGGCGAGTAACGTGTCGTCGCAACTTGGTCTTTAAGTCTGGACCTATGGGGATCGTTCGCGATCGGTTAAATCGCGCACCTCGAATCGTGATTGCGCCTTTCTTAAGATCCACATCTTCTCGTAGAAGCCCCAGCGCCTCGCCAACGAGCACCCCCGTCGCGTAAAGAAACACGAGGAATGTGCGAAGCGTTGCGGAATCGATGCCGCACGTTGAGAGCCTCTGACTCGCGCGTGCGGTGCGGAGAAGTATCCATACTTCGTTCCGGGTATAGATGTAAGGAACGAACGTTCGTGGTACGGGAGGGCGCATTACGGGCATCGGCAACGCTTGGAGCATCCCGCGCGCCGCCCAATACTCGAAGAAATGCTTCAGCAGGTTGTATTTCACCCGCCAGGTAACCGTGGAGCTTCGAGGACCGTTCAAGAAGGCCAACATTTGTCCGGGGGTGATGGTTTCGAGCGGAACGTTACCCACTCGTTTCGAAAACGAGCGGAGATTCAGCGCCGATTTCTCGAAGGTCACGCCGAGAGATCTTTTTCGTTCGATGTAGGTTTCGACGGCGTCGAAGAGCTCCATCAGAGTCCGCTCAAACGGAAGGCGGCTACCCGTCGCAATAGCCGGGTGTCGTACTTCGCGTAGATTCCTATCGATTTCGAGTCGCGGTGGCCCAGGAAATCGGCAATCTCCTGTAAGGAGGCCCCCTTTCTCAAGAGATGCGTGGCACACGCATGCCGAAGGGCGTGGGGGCCTTGATGCTCGGACTTGATTCCCAAGCGCCTTAAGCGAAGGCTCGTGATTTGCCACATCGCAGAAGGCGAAAGCGGACGGTAGGGCTGACCCAACGTCAAGAAGACATGACGACAAGGGCAACGCGGTCTTCCCTTTGTCAGATAACGGAGGATCGCCTCGCCCACTTCGTACTGCAGAGGGTATCGCTGAAACCCGCCTCGCTTTGCACGCTTGATGGAAAACGTCTCCTCGCGCCAGTCAATATCGCTCAAGCGAAGCCCGCGACCTCGCTACTGCGGAGCGCGTAGATCGCGCAAAGCGACAAGATGGCCCGAGCGCGCAGGGAAGGGGCTGGCGTTCTGGTCTCAGACCGCAGCAGCCGCCTGACTTCCTTCCACGCCGGTCCTTTGGGAACGCCATCGTATTTGGGCAGAGCGGGTGTTCGAATTCCCGCTGCCAACGCCGGCGCGCACCAAGCGCGCGCCGCAGCATGTGAGAAGAACGCTCGGAGCGCTTGGCCATTGTTGGCGAGCGTCGAAAGACGCCACCCTTGCGTGCGTTTGGCCGCGAGGAACTCGTCGACATCGTTTAGAGAAACTCGGGAAAGGCTGCCGCCCCGCTCGGCCAACCACGTCAGGAAATATTTCGCCCGCGAGCTGTATCCCAGGACCGTGACCGGAGAAAGACCGTGCGTTGAACGGAGAAATTCGGTGAAGTCTCTGATTTCCTTGTCAAATGGGTGTACGGAGGCAGATGGAATTGCCAATCGACCATGGAAGCGAAACCAATTCTTCGCTACATAGGTCAACATGAACGACGAGGACTTGCCCGACCCTCGCCTTCGATCCGGTCCTCGATAGGCAGCCCAGGACTCCCCGGCCTTCGTAATTTCGTCGAGTTCGACCGTTCGAAACGTGGTGAGTCCCATAAAGCGGATGATCTGGATCATGTACCCGGAAACCGAACGCACACGCGGGAGACTCATGCCTCTTCGTAAGAGATGCGAGAGGAATTGCTCGCGCTCTCGGAGCAACGGTGCAGATCTGTATCGACTGCGAGCTTTCGGTTCTTCCAAAATGATGCTTTCTATCATTCGTCGGTCCTGCCCCAGTCCTTCCTAACAATGAGTGTGGCAAATCCTCCGACTGTCACTCCTATTCAACAGCCTTCCTTGTTGAGACCAATATCTTTGCGGAGATCGAAGATTCATATAACACATCCAGGAGCATCGAACGCAGCAAGATAATCGCGGTTCTCCTGCACCGTTACTTCCGGCGCCTGCTGGCGCGCTTTTTCTTCTGCTCTGGCTGCGCTTCCCGGCGTTCTTCCTCTTCCGTGACTACGGAGCGAGGGAGAATGCCAACACGCGGCGGCAATCCCTGCTTCTTGCGTTCTTCCTCACGGCGTTCGACTTCGATGTAAACGTCGTCAGGGTCTCGCCACTTCTTCTCAAAGGCGCGCCGTTGCTTCCACAAGCGGCCCCCGTCGAAGCGTTCGCGGTCCGCCAGGCGCTCGGTGAAATCGGCGTTCATGTCGCACCGAACTTCTTCAATCTCCACTATGGCGGACTGCAACGACTCCTTGTCGGCAAAGGGAAACTTCTCCATGCCGCGTAGGAGCGCGACAACGTGATCGACGCCCTGGTTCAGCCGGAACAGGCTTTCGTAGATGCGCAGCTTCGGGGAACGTACGGACAGTTGTTTGGGAAACGGGGAACCGATACCCTCAGTACTAGCCATCTTTGCCTCCTATTAGGTGATGGTGGTCAGGGGCGCGTTGGTGTTTCCGCATCAGCGCGTCTCGTTTTGCCTAACTTTTCTTAGCCTTCTTGCCTGTCTTCCGATTTATTCCTTTGCCCCAATATCCGCTGCGCTTGTATTTCTCGATCTTCGCAACATCGGACTCTTTCCAGCACATCGAGAGGCGGCCGTCGACGATTCCCGGCCTGGGAACGGGGATCTCTTTCTTTCGAATCCAACGTCGCAAAGTCTTCGGGTCGATCCCCAAGAGCCTGCTCACTCCAGATATAGAGTAAGCTTTCATTTTTTAATATGCCCTAGATAGCCCATTTGTCAAGAACAAAAACCTAAGCTACTGATAGATTGGCTCTCTGTACCGGAGAGAAGATTACCTCATCGAAGGCCCAAACTAGAACATCTTCCGATTTGATCTTCTAGCGTAGGACGGTTCGGTGGCCACACTCGAGTCGAACAACTCTTTCCCTTACTGACGTCGCTTCGATTCCCTTTTTTTGAGCGCGACGGGCTGATGCGGTGAGTCACGCCTCAAATACAGCTCTGGTCGGAGATGAGAACGAACGACGACTTGGCAATGGAAGGCCAAACGGGCACTGCGTTGTGGCCTTCAATCGCCTCTAAGCGAGTCCATCGCGGATACGCTGCATGAAGGCGACCATGTCCTTGTTCACGGACAACTCGTCAGCTCGAAGTACGAACGTGAGAGCCGCAAGTCAATGAAAAGCCAGGGCCCAAAGTTCGCGCTCCTCTAGAGGGCGCGCGCCAAACTCCGTGCGACGGGTTCAGCGGCGCGGAAACCTGTACAGGCACCGAACCCGAGCCGGGAGTGGAAAGACGCACCGATCTGATTGCGCCGAATGGAGTCTTCCGGCTCAGGGCGGGGGCTTGTTTAATTTGTCCGCAATTCCAGCCACAAAAACAAATTCTCCGCTGCCCGGCTCCGCATTGCGTAGGATGCGCCTCCTCCGCGGACAACTCTGTCCGCGGCGAATCAACGGCGGTTCCGTCCCCGCGACCGACGACAAGACTTTGCTGCCCTTCAGGGCCTGAGGGCTCGTCCCCCCTCTCCCGCAAGAGAATTGGCGTGCGGCCTGAAGAGAAGGGACGCGCCCGTGACTTCGGGACTACCGTGCCGCTGTCTGCTTTGCCGAATCGAATCGGAACTCACCGCTGATCTCATTTCCCGGACAACCGCTTACGACTCGCTTATCAGTTCCACTGGAGACGGGTTACGAGCCTTTGCTTCGCTACTTCTTCTTTTGTCGCATTTGAAGGCTACGCCAGCTGGCCCTTCCTCTGACGTTCTCTTTCGTGAATTGCTCGCAGCTCGTGCGATCGAACCGCAATTTGTCGAGACCCTGATGATTGTTGCGTTTGTTCCCGTCCTTCACGGCACTGTTCGCCGCATTGCGAAGCAGCAATTACGGCTAACGCGCGCCGACATCACGCAGCAAGCCCTGAGCGTTTTTCTTCAGGTGCTGCGCTCCGACGAGATGGAAAAGCGTCAATCGCACTTTGCGTTTGCGATTTCCCGCGCCGTGAAGCGACAACTCTTTGAATGGGCCGGCCGAGAGGGGTGGTTCACGGACCGGCAAAGGAGAAGAGGCACTTGCCGCTGATCCTTTACCTGACGACGAATCCATGGAACGTCACGCCGTGTTGAGGCACTTCCTCCATCGGTGCGTTGCAAAACGGCTTCTGGCGATCGCTGAACTCGAACTTCTGATTCAAATCAAGCTGGATGGAAACACCGGCCGAAGAAGTGCCGAATCAAATTCCATCACGTCAAATGCCGTCCGGCAAAGAATGAAGCGCCTTCTTGCAAAACTTCGCCGCATCGCCGGGAACAAGCTCGCGCCGAACTAGGGAAGCGAAACACTACGTGCGTGAGGAGAGCCTCTTCGGTCTCACCGACACATTTTTTCTCACCATCACTGAATGGATACATAGAGGGGAGTTACCCCAAAGGCCATATGGCGGACAAATGCCCGGTACCGGAAACCAGGGCGTATTGGCTTTCGAGTCCGTGTGGTCGCCGCGGCCGAAAGTACCGCCGAGGATGACGTGAACCTCCCCGCCGTTTTGTTCAGACCAACTCAGTGAGGATTCCGATGGGAAAGCTGTGGACAAGACTTCTAAGCAGTTCTCCGTTGTGCGCGTCGTTTTTATCTCACTAGTTGGCCTCGTGCTCGCGGCGCCTGCGTTTGCCCAGGCGAACTCTCCATGGGAAACGCCGTCAACGTGCTGCAGCTGGCCTTCACGAGCACCATCGCGCGCGGGCTCTCGCTTGTCGCTATCGTGGTTTCCGGACTGACCTTCGCCTTTGGGGAAGGCGGCTCGAAACGTGTCATCGCTGGCGTGCTGTTCGGCGTTGGCATGGCCATCGCCGCCGTTAACTTCCTTGCCTGGCTCTTCCCGGCCTAGCGCCGGTCGTTTGCAAGGAATGCTCCATGAATGCGCGTCGC
>CAVSNW010000001.1:0-533546 GCA_963729595.1 uncultured Acidobacteriota bacterium | reverse complement strand
TCACCGTGATCTCGCATCATCCGGACTCGCTGCGCGAGCTCTGCATCGTTGGTTGTGACCGCTCCAGCTTCTCCGCAGGCTCCTGAGTATTCTCCGGGCGAGAAACTAAACGCGGCCGCTCTACCCATCGATCCTGCCTTTTTCCAGCGTTTCTCCTTGTTCGAAAAGTACTCGGCTCCGTGCGCCTGGCAAGCGTCTTCCACCAGAATAAGGTTGTACTGTTCGATGATTTCCAAAATGGCATCCATGTCCGCCATTTGTCCGTAAAGATGAACCGGAACGACTGCCGTAACCGGTCGTTGAAATCTCTTATGAAGTAACTTTCCGGTCGCGTCATCCACGTAACAGCGGCTCTCCAGGTGCTCCTGGAGTTTTATCCAATCCATGTTGTATGACCGCGGATCGATATCGACGAAGTCTGGACGCGCCCCGGTCTGCGATATGGCTTCGGCGGTCACTCTGGACGTGTTCGGTACCGTTACCACCACATCGCCGGAACGAACACCGGCAGCTCTTAGGGCTAGCCTTAGGGCGTCTGTTCCGCTGCCGACTCCGACGCAATACCGGGTTTCACAGTACCTGCTAAAATCGCGCTCAAAATCTTCAATCATTGAGGGGTCAACGAATGCCGTTCTCAGCGCGGCCCTGAAGACCCCGAGCAGTTCGTCTTGAAGCTCCAAATGAGGCCGAACAAGATCGACAAAGGGAATTGGTAAAGGACACTGCATTTACTAAGCCCACTCAGCGTAAGACCTCGCCAACCCATAGCCGACGGTGGGTCGAGTGCGAAAAGCTCTAGAGGCGAATGCTTATAGGACGGTGACAGCCAGAGGCGATGTATCTCCCTAGGCCGCTCCGTCAGCGCTTTGATTTGGATGAGACGGCCTCGTTTGCGGTTGAAAGGTTGTGACAGGAGAGAGTGAATTTGTCGCGCCGTGGACCCACGCACCGTCAACCTCGACGGCAACAGAACGCTGTAGAAGAGTCACGGACACGATCAAACGATGACGCCCTCGGGGTCCCAGCAGAATGCCCTCTAATCCGCTGAGGGCTCCGTGTTCAATTCTGACCCGTGCTCCAATTTGGAGAAACGGCCACGGCTGACTTTGGAGCCCGGAATCGACAATCGTCCGAACGGCATCGATTTCGGTGTTGTCGATCGGGACCGGCGTCCTGGCTATGCCGAGGACCAGGATCACGCCGGGCGTCTTGAGAATGGGAAGCCGATTGTGCACGTCGAATTGGCAAAACAGATAGCCCGGGAAAAGAGGAAGCTCCAACATCGTGTAACGGTCGGACCATCGCCGCCTGCACTTGTACAGAGGCAGAAACGGATCGTAGCCTTTGCCGCGCAGCATTTCCGCAATATTCTTCTCGTGGCGCGCCCTCACTTGCAACGCGAACCACGGAAAATGACGCTCCTCGAAATCCGGCTTAGCCTCGAAAGTGAACCTCATTTTTTCTCGATCGATGCTAGATATCGTTCCGGTGGACAAGCTACCGCCATGAAAGTCGCATTCGGGGCTACCAATTCCGACATGCTGTAATGCAGTATTCAATCCGCGTTAATGCGTTATCAACATGCACTGCAAGGTGGGTGCCAGATTCAGGGTGCCTAACCGGCAGCTGCGGATCCTTTGGCAAACGACTGAAGAGTCAAACACTTTCGTTGAACAAGCAGAACAGACAGAGGAAAACCCAGAAGATCGCCCATCGTGAAATGATCAATCTCTTGCACATAAGATTCAATTTATTATCACTTCGGGAAGACTGGAGACTCAAGCCTAAATCACGGTTGGGTTGCGGGAAGGCGTTGAGTTTGCGGAATCGTCGCGGCGTCAGATTTTTATTTGAAAGGCACCGAACCCAATCGCTCTGTATCCTGCGGTTCTATGTTCGCTGCATCCGATGCAGATTCATCACAGCGCCCCGGTTTGCGTTTCGCACGCAAACCGGCCTCTCGCATTTTATAGAGCAGCGCGCCGTAACTTATGCTTAACGCCCGAGCCGAAGATCGACGGTGCCATCCATGGGCATCGAGCACACTTAGCATGATTCTTCGCTCCAGCTGCTTGGTGGCTTTCTGAGTGACTTTCTTCAGCTGAATGACTCCGCTAGATGGTACGTCACCTAGATAATCGTAGTTATAGTCGTGCTCCTGCAGGCTGTTGCTAATGGCTTGTTCCGATCCAAAAATCACATAGCGTTTGATGAGGTTTTGCAATTCTCGAATGTTGCCTGGCCATCGATAGCTTTGGAAACGTTTCAATATTAGATTTGAGAGCGGAGTCACCTCTCGTTTGTATTCCTCGCTGTATTTTCGTAGAAAGTATGCCGTGAGCATGGGTATATCCCCTCTTCGCTCCTGCAAGGTCGGCAGCTCCATGGAGATGGCGCTAATTCGATAGAAGAGGTCCTGTCGAAAACTGCCGGACTTGACTCCGTGACGAAGTTGCTGATTCGTGGCGCAAACGACGCGAGTCTCAACCTGCCTATCCCTTTGGGCACCGATCCTGCAGAAATGCCCATCTTGAAGCAGCTGTAACAGTTTTGCCTGGAGGCCGAGATCGAGGTCGGCAATTTCATCTAGAAATAATGTGCCGCGATGCGCAATTTCTACCCTACCCGGCTTGGTTTCGAAGGCGCCAGTAAAAGCCCCTCGTTCATGGCCGAAGAGTTCACTTTCGATCAGAGCGCTAGGAATGGCAGGGCAGTTGATCTTAACGAAGGCTCCGTGTCCCCAGCGCGAACAGCGATGTAGAAATTTCGCCAGCACTTCCTTTCCGGTGCCGGTTTCTCCTTGAAGCAGCCAAGGAATATCGGCACTAGCTGCGTGTTCCACGCTTCGTCGGATGTCCTCCATTGATCGAGAACTACCAAAGATCACCTCCTCGGGAGGCAGATCTCCCATCGATCTCGACGACTCAGAAACTGGTGTCGTGACGTATCCGGCGGTGTTCGGCGCCACAAGTTTTGTGCCCATTCCAATCATGGGATAAGGCTTACTCCTGAAACCCCGCACTGCCGAGAGCACCTGTGCAGTTCTGGAAATTCGGTATCGCTATTTGAACATCGTGTTACGCACTAGTTTCAGCTCCTTGATGGAGCGTGAATTCTTGGCTGGCGACAGCAAAGCCGCATACATCGTCACCCTCAGGAGGATGGTCGATTCGAACCACCGTTCCTTCGGTTGCGACCCGTGTCGCTGGCGCGCCTTTTTGGCACGGCGGCAGAAAGACATTCAGGAGGACTGTTTTACCGACAGCTGGACATTCAGAGCTGAAGATGAATACTCCCCCCAGGCTGATGTCGCGAGTTACTCCTCGCCCTTTTAACTGATTGCCTTTCGGATCTTCCCAAGCGAATACTGCCTTGGTACCCAATCGATAGCGAACTCGCTTTCTGAGCTCCATTGAAACCAGCGGCTAGCGGGACAGTGCTCACATCCGCTGCTCCAACTTTGTTGCGCAAGAAACTGTGACGGTAGTGGGTCGCACCGCTTACCGCAAGAGGCCAAATGCCCGCGGCGCTTTGATGGGTTTCAGCGAACCCTAGACGTTGACTCTCGTCAGTGGCAAAAATCCCTCTTTCGCCCAACCCTGAAGACAAAGGTCCTATACTCGAGCCTCTAAGGCAAAATCTCACCGGGCGGTTAAACCCTTTAAAAATGCGTTCAACGAGGAGCAAACGGGGCGCGGTCGCTTGAAGTGACTCATAGTCTGCGAGTGTAGTGTGCAACTAGATTGGAGTGGGGAGGCTGGGGCATCTCCTCAGTTAGCTCAAGCGAACCGACGATATCCACAGGGGTCGTTGGATAGTCCTGAGTGTACTGGGACCAAAATTCGCATTGCCGAATGTTAAAATTCGATTAAAATCATAGCTCCCCACAGATAGTGTTGGTTTGGTTCGATGCTATGATCTTTGAGCCCCAACGCGTGCTCGTCGCCGACGCTACGAGTATGAGCGGCCAATTGATCGCAGGAGCGTTGAAGCGGTCTCGTTCACTCTTTCACGTTCGCGCATTCAGCGGTGGCTGGCCAGAAACTCTTCGCGAACTGCAGAACTACAAACCGCACGTATCGCTGATAAGTGTCAATTTACAGGACGGTGCTTTTGCAGGCCTCAAAGTTGTGGAGCAACTTCGCGGTTTTGAACCAAGACCTGCCGCAATTATGCTGCTCGATTCGGACGAACGTGATTTGGTCGTCGCGTCCTTCCGTGCGGGCGCTCGAGGCATATTTTGCCGTGGTTATTCATTCAAGGCACTACCGAAATGCATCCGCTGTGTTTACGAAGGGCAAATCTGGGCGAGCAATGGGCAACTAGAATATCTTCTGGAAGTTCTAAGCTCGTCAAGACCTTTGCTGATTTCTAACACGGCGGGTATGGCCTTGCTCACGCCCCGCGAGAAAGATGTCGCTCGCCTTGTCGCTGAGGGCCTGAGGAACCAGGAAATTTCTGTCAGGCTTCGGTTGCGCGAGCATACTGTCAGAAACTACGTGCTGCGAATTTTCGACAAATGGGGCGTATCCAGCCGTGTGGAATTGGCGCTATATGCGATTAGTTTGCCACAGAGCGAAGGAGCAGTCGAAAAATAATCAACGAAGCCGAGCTTCAAATTCGCGTACTCGGACTTGGCGTCTCTGAGGATGGAGAGGTTAGGATAGTTCTGATGAAGGAAACCGGAACTTTTCGTGTCGATCCTGCGGGACGGAACGGCAAATTTCCTGCGGGCAATCTACTTACAGTCCCGTACTGATCCATCGAGTCACTAGCTTCAAACCAGCCTGCACCAGGTCACCCGAGCGAGCGTCCTGCCACCACTCGGTATCGTCCTCTTCAAATAGAGCGGATGTTTGCGCCTTTGCCTGGGCGAGTTTCAGCGGTAGTGTCGGATCAACCGGCCGAGGCTCGGCAGCTTCCCTGAGCTGCGCCAGCATCTGTTGCTGCTGCTTCATGTCCAGCATCGAAATGGGGGAACGGCAGTAGGGACAAGCCGAATTGGCTTGCAGGTCGATGGACGCCCCACAGTTGCAGCAGTTCACGCTCTGCACGTTGTGTTTCAACTGCTGGATCTCTTGAGGTGAGAGCGCGTGGATGAAATTCTTCTCTTTCAGAAAGTCGAAAAACCCGATGAACCGCCCGTGTTCAAGGACACATCCCCAATAGCTGAACCGCATGTTTCGGACCAGATCGTGTGCCAGCGACAGTTGGCCTCCGCATCGCGGGCACTGGAGCGCGTCCGACAAGGTGGGCTTGACCGTTGACGAATGTTCACCGATAAACTTCATCAACTTGAGCGTGGAGCCGGGAGCGAGCTGCAGGTTCTTGTGCTGATCGAACCAGAACGCTTGGCAACCTGTGCACACATCGACGGTAACCTGTGTGCCCAAACGGCCGTCCAGGGTCCAGTCGGTCATTTCCTTTCCACAATTGGGGCACGTCATGGACGGCGATTTTAGAGGATTGCTGGAATGAATGCCATCGGTCCGAGGAAGCTTCCGCGACTGCGAGAATGGGAGGTGCTATGTGCCTGCGTTGGCGACGGTCAGAACTTTGAGCAAGCGCACCCAACGACCTTGGCGCTTGTCGCTCGGGACGACCAGACGTAGGGGGCCCTGTTCTGTGCCCAGGTCCTTGCCGTCGACCGTATCCGCTACCACTACAGACTCGCCGGCGAAGTCCGCGTCGAGTTCGGCTAGCGAGAACGCTGCGCGATAACCATCGCTGGCCTCCGCCACAACGCAGAGGGTCATGTTCTTCCCGCGGAGATCGCCGGTTTGCGGGGCGCCGGCTTTTGCGAGAAGCGAAACCAGAGTTACGCCTTCGTATTCGTGAGTGCTGCCGTCGTGACCCTTGGCGGTCACCTTGGTGCGTGGCATGGCCTTCAGTTCGGCAAGTGTGAGGCGAAGTTCCTGTTTCACCGAACCCTTTACCACCAAGGCCGCCGCGGAATTGGTATTGCCGGCGGTCTGTGCGGCGGCGGCCGCCGCCATCAGAGTAAGTGCCGCAATTCCAGCGAATGATTTCCTTCGGAGGCTCAGCATGCGCATGGTTTCTCCTTAGAATGAATATAGGTTTTCGTTTGCTTCCCGCACGAGGTTCGCGCCATCATCGTTGACTTCCTGACTGCGAACAGTATGAACCTCAATCTCTTTTTTGCGATGCTTGGCGGCTTGCTGGTTCTGGCATTCGTGGCGAATCGCCTGGTACGTTTTACCGGAGTGCCCGACGTGATCATTTTGATGTTCACGGGAGTGGTGATTGGTCCGGTTCTGCACTGGATCGACCCTGAAGCTTTTCGGGGTGTCACGCACGGTTTTGGTTCTCTCGCGTTGATGTTGATCCTGTTCGAAGGCGGGCTCGATTTGAAGCTGAGGGAAATTCTAAACCATTTCGCCGGCGGCCTTTTTCTGGCTTTGGTCAGCTATGTATTCGCCAGTGCCAGCGTCGCACTGCTTTGCCGCCATGCACTTCAGCTTGCGTGGGTGCCGGCGCTTCTGGTAGGCGCGGTGCTTGGTTGCATCAGCAGTTCGATCCTTCTGCCTGTTTTGCAGCAGGTCAACCTGCGCCGGGAAGTCAAAGTCACGCTGCTGCTGGAGGCTTCGCTTGGCGATGCGCTCGCGGTGCTGGCGGTGACATCGCTACTGGATGTGGCTGCCGGCGGCAGCGCGAATGCCCGGACGATCTCATGGAGCTTGGTATCCAGTTTGGTTCTCTCCATAGCCTGCGGCGTGCTCGCCGGCATGTTGTGGTCCTACCTGTTGCCGGTGCTGACCGACGAACGCTTCTGGCATGTCCTTACCTTCGCGGCGGTCTTACTGGTGTACTCCGGAACGCACGCATTGAGGGGGAACGAACTGGTCGCGGTGCTCGTTTTCGGCCTGACCCTGTCCAATTTGCCGGTGGTCCGCAAACGCTTGCACATCGACGAGGCACTTGCGGCGTCCGACTGGTTTTCCCAAGTGCCTATCAAAGCCGAACACGGCGGCACGCCCGAACATCACCACGAACAAATGTTAACCTTTCACGGCGAACTCGCGTTTTTGCTCCGGACTTTCTTTTTTGTATTACTCGGGGTCTTGGTGGAGTTTTCGGGCCTGCGCAAGAACGCCGTGCTCGCGTTGGGATGCTTCGGGGCTTTGCTGATCGCGCGGTGGGCGGCCGTCGAATCGGGACGAGCGGTCTGGCGGGGTTTCAGTCGCAGAGAGCGCGAGATTATGGTGTGGTTTCTTCCGCGCGGGCTGATCACCGCGGTTCTGGGAATCGATGTCCTGGAGGCCCGAGGCGCTCCATTCGAATTTCTGCCCTCACTGGCGTTCGCGGTGATTTTGCTCAGCAACCTCGTCCTTTTGATCGGCACCTTTCGCGCTCGCGGCATCGCGCCTACCGATACACCCTCCACGGACTCCCTGACCCCCGCCGCGGAAGCTAGTCCGGTCGGCTAAACGCCATGTCCCCGCCCCCCCAAACGAGCGCGGATATGCAGAGAGGCATGCGAATGAAGCTGGTCTAGAACACCTGCCGGAACACGTAAAACAGGAAACCCGACAGCATCATGGCGACAGGTAACGTCAAAACCCAGGCCATCGCCATATTCCGTACCGTCGCCCATTGCAATCCGGAATGATTGGCCGCCATGGTTCCGGCGACGCCGGAAGACAACACGTGGGTCGTGCTGACCGGCAGGCCCAACCAGTCTGCGGCTCCGATGGTCGCCATGGCGGTGATTTCGGCAGCTGCGCCTTGGCCGTAGGTCAGGTGGTCTTTCCCAATTTTCTCGCCGACGGTTACGACGATGCGCTTCCATCCGACCATGGTGCCGAGCCCCAGTGCGAGCGCGGTCGCCACTTTCACCCACAGCGGAATGAAGCGCGTGGCGCGGTCGATGTGCGATTTGTAGTTCTTCAAAATAGCCACGTCAGCCGCCGCAAAGACAGGCTTTCCGGATTTTTGCATCAGCCGCAGGGCCTCGCTAGCGAGGTACATGTCGTTGCGGAAGTTTCTTACGCGGTCTTGCGGCACGTTCTTCAAATCTTTGAAGATAGCCATTTCCGTGCCGATGCCGTTGACCAATTCCCGCAGGGCGAGCAGGGTGTTGGGTTTGAACTCCTTGGTTCGAATGTAGTCGGTAACGTCTTCACGGGGATCACCGATCGACGCGCTCTGTTGTACGTATTTGTTAAGAGTATCCGCCGTCTGCGTGGATACGGCGATGAAGTCCTGCGTTTGCGACGCCGTCACGGCATGGTTCAACGCGTACGTTGTGGGCACTGTGCCGATCAGAATCAGCATGATCAAACCCATGCCCTTCTGGCCATCGTTCGAACCGTGGAAGAAGCTTACGCCGGTGCACGTTAGAATCAGCAAGCCGCGAATCCAGAACGGCGGCGGCTCCGTGCCTTTCGGTGCCTCATATAGCTTCTTTTCCTTCACGACCGCCTTCAATATCATGAACAGCGTTGCCGCCAGTGCAAAACCAAAGATCGGGGAGAGCAGCAGTGACCTGCCGATGTTGCCGGCCTGGGCCCAATCGACGCCGCTCGTGCCAGACCGCGCGGTCATAATTTGGTTCGCGATACCCACACCGATGATCGATCCGATCAAGGTGTGCGAACTCGATGCCGGCAGGCCGAACCACCAGGTTCCGAGATTCCACAAAATGGCCGCCACCAACAAAGCGAACACCATCGCAAAACCCGCGCCCGATCCAACTTGCAATATGAGTTCAACCGGCAGCAAAGACACGATGCCGAACGCCACCGCGCCGGTCGAGGTGACCACGCCTGCGAAATTCCAGAAGCCGGACCATACCACGGCGATCTGGGGATCGAGTGAATGGGTGTAAATTACCGTTGCGACGGCGTTCGCGGTATCGTGGAATCCGTTCACAAATTCGAATCCCAGCGCCACTAGCAAAGCCAAGCCCAACAAAAAATAAGGCCACGCAGACATAAGCTGCGTGCCACTCAAGTCTCGCGCGATGCTCGATCCGATGAAAATCAACCCGCCGGCCAGCACGACAAGAAAAATCAACATGCCCGCTTTACTGGGCTTCTTAGCCAATTTGTCGTGAACGGAATGCTTGGCGGGAGGCGCCAGCGGAGGCGCCGTGGTCGCTGCTGCAGTTGCGGCTGACACTGTAGCCATAAAGCTCCTGTCTCTGAGTAAATTCGGCCAGCTAGGGACGCCAGGCCTGTAAGGGATGGGTGGGTTATACGAGACCTTTGTTACTGCGTTATGAATATCCCTGCCGTGCTTGTTCAAGTCCTCGGGCTGCGCGTCACGCCATCTTGCATTTTGATAAACCAAGTTGACAAACTAGCGGGATCGGTAGAGGCTCAGCGATCATGGAACATCCTCAAGTTCTTCTCTTTGCGTTCCTTATCGGAGTCGTCGGCGGTTTGCGCGCTTTGACAGCACCGGCCGTCACATCCTGGGCCGCGCATTTGCAGTGGCTCAATCTCCTTACTTCGCCGCTGAGATTTTTGGGTTCCATGATCACCGTGGTCATCTTCACCATCCTTGCGTGCGTGGAACTGGTGACCGATCAGTTGCCATCGACGCCCGCCCGGACCAAAGCTGCCGGCTTGGTCCCGCGTATCTTGCTGGGAGGTCTTTGCGGAGCAGCCGTGGCCTCCGCCGGCGGGCAATCCCTCGCGCTCGGCGGTGTCCTGGGGGCCGTGGGAGGCGTTGTCGGTGCATTCGCAGGCTACGAAGTCAGGACGCGCTTGGTGAAGGCGCTCGGCGTCCCCGACTTCGTCATCGCGGTTGCCGAGGATGCTGTGGCCATTGGCGGCGGTTTGTTCCTCCTGTCGCGTTTCTAGAGTCCGACCGCCCACGACGGCGAGGAATTTCATCACCATTTTTTGCGCTGGGCGCGCGGTTAACTGAGGCGGGCGCCATTTTCGATTGCGCCCACCCTTAGCCTTGCGCATCCAACGTCCATCGAAATAACCAAGCCATTCAGGAGAATTCGAATGCCTTCGGCCCATCACTACAAAGCCATTGTCATCGGTTCCAGCCAAGGGGGAACTCCTTGGTGTCAGGCGCTGGCCAAGGCGGGCTGGCAAACCGCGATCATCGAACGTGAATACATCGGCGGAACTTGCGTCAACGTGGGTTGTACGCCTACGAAAACGATGGTCGCCAGCGGTCGCGTGGCCTATTTGGTTCGCCGCGGCGACGATTACGGCGTTCACCCCGGCCGCATCACCATAGACATGAAGCGCGTACGCCGCCGCAAGCGAGACATAGTCAACGATTTCCGGAACCGAAATCAGGCCAGCATCGAAAAAACCAAGAATCTTGACCTGATCTTTGGGGAAGCGGCTTTCACCGCTGCCAAAACCATTACCGTGCGCCTGAAAAACGGGACCCAACGTACGCTGACCGCGGAATACATCTTTATTGGTGCCGGCTGCCGACCGGCGCTGCCCGCGCTCGACGGCTTGCCGGAAGTTCCGTTTCTCGACAGCACCTCCATCATGGAGCTGGCCACGGTGCCGGAACATCTCATGGTTCTCGGTGGCGGTTACGTTGGATTGGAGTTCGGTCAGTTATTTCGCCGCTTGGGCAGTAAGGTCACAATCGTCCACTCCCGCGGGCAACTATTGACGCAGGAAGATGCCGACGTCGCACAGGAAGTCGCCGCCATCCTGAAGCAGGACGGCATCAATGTGCTATTGAACGCAAAGGCGGAAGGCGTCAAAAAGACAGGGTCGCGCATCAAGCTCGCCGTTCGAATTGGGAAGAAAGTAAAGACGATCGACGCTTCTCACTTGCTGGTTGCCACCGGCCGCGTTCCCAACACGGAAAAACTCAACTTGTCCGCTGCTGGCATCGCCACCGACGATCGTGGCTTCATCAAAACAAACAGCAAACTCGAAACCAACGTAGCCGGTGTCTACGCCATGGGCGACATCAAAGGCGGCCCGGCCTTCACGCACATCTCTTACGACGATTTCCGGATCCTTCGCAGCAATCTGCTCGAGAAGGGAAGCGCCACAACCGACGGCCGCGTGGTTCCTTACACCGTGTTCATCGATCCGCAACTCGGCCGCGTCGGCATGACCGAAACCGAAGCCCGTGCGCAAAACCAAAAGATCCGCGTTGCCAAAATGCCCATGACCCACGTGGCGCGGGCGCTGGAAGTAGCGGAATCGCGCGGTTTTATGAAGGCTGTAGTGGACGCGGAAACGAATCAAATCCTCGGCGCAGCGGTCCTCGGCATCGAGGGCGGCGAAATCATGTCGCAGCTCCAACTGGCGATGATGGGCAAGCTGCCGTATCCCGTGCTGCGCGACGCCGTGTTCGCGCATCCAACCTTGGCCGAATCGCTCAACAATCTGTTCGGTAACTTTCAGGATAAATAGCGGCGCACCCTCGCGGGCGGCTTGCTATTCCAGGTGTACCGACGCTTTGATGGTGTTCTTCGCCTTGGCGACCTTCAAGAGCTCCGGATAGAACTGCACGAACGAATGCTCCACCGCGGCGTTTTGCTCGTGACACTTCCAGCACGCATTTTGACCCGGCGCGATGGGGCTCGCGGACTTTTCCGCCCCGTCGAAATTGAAATAAGCCCACTTGTCGGCAAAGCGAGCCTCGTCTTTCACCTCCACGTCCAAGCCCATGAGATCCTTTTGGTAGCTGCCATGCTTGTTGATCGACCCTTGAGAGGTCGAACCGTAAATCTCCAGCACGAACATCGTCTTGTCGGGCCACTTGCCATGCTCGAGGTAGTAGTCATAGGTAGCGGGCCTCACGAAAACGTTCGTGAACATTTGCATGTCGTCAGCTTTCTGCGTGTAGCTCATCCCCAACCCCGAAGAAACATAAATCCAGCGCCGGTAGTCTGCGGGGCGCACCAGTTTGCCGTCCGATGTGAATTGCGGGGCGTCGGTAGTCGTAGGCGCGGAGCCTGTACCACCGCTCGGCCAGATAATCAGAGGCGCGGCGGTCAGCATGAGAAGCAGGGCCAGCAGTTTCTTGTTCATCGTGAGTCCCCTCCCGAATCCAGTGCAGCGAAGCGCTCTTTGGTGCCGCGCTCACTATGGCGTTGTACGCTATAGTGGTAGACGACACATGGGGCGCAAACGTTTCCCTTTCCTGGCACTATTCGGCTTCGCACAGCGTGGCGTTGGTCTCCTCGGCCGGATCACGTCCGCGGTTCGCCAAGCCTACCCCGCCCAGCACCAGCACTCCGCCCACCACCAGGGAACCGGTCAGTGGTTCGGCAAGAAGCCAGGCGGCCAGCAACGCGGTCAGTGGGCCTTGCGCCAGCAAGGAGACCGCGGTCAGAGTCGCCGGGAGATGCCCCAGCGCGTAGGTGAGCGCCAAATACCCGCCCAGTTGCGAAACCAGTCCCAACCCGAGCAAGGCTCCGAACGAGCGTCCCTGCGGAACACGCAGGGACACTCCCATGGCCAGATTTATCGCCAGCAAAAAGATCGTGCCCCAGACCGTCGCCAGGCGCAGAAAAACCAGGGTTCCTGTGGTGGTGCGCACGCGCTCGGTGGCCATCAGATACACCGCAAAACAAGCCGCCGCGCCCAGCGACATCAGATCGCCAGCGCCAAACTGTAGGTGTCGGGCGAGGTCTGCCCACACGATCACCAGTGATCCCGCAACCGCCAGTACCAGTCCCAGCCAGAAGGAAGCCGCCGGCCGACGCCGAAATACGAGCCAAGTGAGCAGCCCCACAAAGATGGGTGTCTGATTTCCTAGCAAAGTCGCATTTCCAGCGGAGGTGCGCAGAATCCCGGTGTTGTAGAGCGCGAGGTCCAGCGCGAAGAACAAGCCTCCCAGCGCGATGATTCCCTGTGTCCGCAAACTCACCCGGGGCGACCGCCGGTCCCATAGCCACGTAGGCAGCAGCACTACGGCCGGAATCAGCATGCGGTAAAATGCGGAAGCCGGCCCAGGAATATCCGTCCATCGAACGAAAATCGCCGACCATCCGATGCACACGACGCCGGCCGCGAGCGCCAGGTAAGGCCAAGGCCCGTGCGAACCCCGGATCTCTGTCTGCGTATCTGGAACTTCTGCTGTGATCGTGATGATGGTCTCCTCGGTGACCGTTTTTGATTCGCGAGAATCGTTTCAGTATCACACAAGGTGATCCCCATTGGTCCCAAGCGCTACCCGAGGTGCCCCGACAAATTGTCTCGCCTAGAGGACAGGTAAGCGCTCCTCGGTGCTCAGTACGCCTCAACTGGCCGTTGGTTCTATTGCTCCTATTTCCGGCAAAGCCTAAGGTCGAATTTGAGGAGCATTCCCATGGCAGCTACTGCAACTCCCCCGGGCTGGGACCACGCGCGGCCTACGAGGTCGATTCCGTGGCGCATGCTGTTTCGCATTGTCCGCTGGTCGACCTACGCAGCAGGGGCCGTCACGCTGATCCTGGTCTTGCACAAAGCGCCGGCTCCAGTCGTCGAAACCAACCCGCAAGCGGCCGCGCGGGTCGAACGAAAATTCGAGCAGGTCGAGCAAGCGGTGTCGAGCGGCCAGCCCGCCACCATGCGGATGGACCAGACCGAGCTGAACTCTTATCTTGTGTCGCACCTGGACATCGCGTCCAATCCCAATTCGAGTCCGACCCCGCTTGCTGCTCCGTCCAGTGCGCAGGCCGCTGCCAGCGGCGCTTCACCCTCCCCTACGGCCGTCGATCTGTCCGCTCCGGCGGGGACATCGGCCGAACAAATCGAACAGGTCCGCTCTTCGGTAAAGGATGTCAAGGTTGAGTTGGTCGAAGATCGTGTTCGCGCCTATGTGGTCTTCGATTTCCATGGCAAGGACATGACTCTGCAATTGGAAGGCAAGCTGGGCGCTGAAGACGGCTATCTACACTTCGAACCGGTGGCAGGGCAGATCGGCTCGCTCCCCATTCCAAAATCAACACTCGAAGCTGCCGTGTCGCGCTTGATGGAATCCCCCGAGAATCGCGAAAAGCTGAAGCTGCCGAACGACATGTCGGGCCTGAAAATCGAAAACGGCGAAGTCGTCGCCACCTACAAATAAGCTCGCGCGAAATTCCCATATAGTTGCCGGGCCTACGCCTGGCGCGGGCGATTACGCTAAGATTCGACCGAGTGAACGACCTGAACAAGAAAGCGTTCAGCGGACTTCTCCGCCTGGTGATCATCCTCGCGGGGTTGCTGTTTACTGCGGCGTGGACCATCCGTTACTGGCAAGCGTGGGTATTTCTATCGGTGTTTTTTGCGTCCGTCCTGGCGATCACTCTGTATCTCACGAAAAACGACCCGAGTTTGCTGGCGCGACGTATACGAGCGGGTCCTCACGCCGAAAAGGAACCTACCCAAAAAGTTATTCAGCTCCTAGGTGCGATCGCTTTTGTCGGCGTCATCGTGTTTCCCGCCGTGGATCACCGCTTGGCTTGGTCTGCAGTGTCGCCGTATGTATCCCTTGCTGGTGATGTTCTCGTCGCACTCGGCCTCTTCCTCATCTTTCTGGTGTTCAAAGAAAACACGTACACCTCAGCGGTCATAGAAGTCGGTGTCAAACAGACGGTCGTCGCAACCGGGCCCTACAGACTCGTGCGTCATCCCATGTATGCGGGGGCTCTGGTCATGCTGCTGGGTGTGCCTTTGGCGCTCGGTTCGCTTTGGGGACTCGTCACCATCATTCCGATTACGTTCGTGATTGTATGGAGATTGCTCGACGAGGAAAAATTCCTCGCGGGGAACCTTCCGGGCTATTCCGAATATCGAAGTAGGGTCAAAAATCGCTTGGTGCCTTTTATCTGGTAGCCAGACCTTGTCGCGTGGCAAGCCAACCTGCCTGTGCCGGTTCTCGACGGGTTCACGAACTCTGGACTAGTTCCTGGCGCTCTGAATGGCAATACGGACTTCGACACACCTTGGGGCTAACGAGGTTGTCGTCTGCTGCGCGCGGTCTGATCCTATTCTCTCAGACCAATTGGACTTACGGAGCCGACCTTGAGACCTACGCCCGGGAACAGGATCGGGCGCGTGCTGCTTTTCGCGGCACTCGCTTGTCCCATGCCATTGCCTGCAGCAGCCGATGCACCCCTTGGCGTGGTGTTGCAAGCGAACCTCGCCCACGTGAAGGAAAGTGCCATCACCGAAGGAGCGACCGTTTACCCGGGCGACGAACTCAGCACCGACGTCGGAGGCTCGCTCGACCTTCGCATCGTCAACTCGCGCTTTGGATTGGCCGCGAATAGCCGCGCGCATTTCTACTCAGGACAGAGCGGTTCGATCGCGGAACTCACGAACGGGACTTTGACCTTCCGAAGGGAGGTGGGGACCGACGCCATCGAGGTGGTCGCTTCCGACGTGCGGATCGTACCCAAGGGCGAAGGTTCGGTGACCGGGCTAGTGACCATCTTTTCGCCGTGCAAGATCACCGTCACCAGCGTTGCCGGAGAAATAGAAGTCAAGTCTGCGACCGAGACGCACACCGTTTCTGAGAAGGAGACGTACTCCGTCGTCCCCGACGTGTCCGTGCTCGCCGTACGCACCTACATTTCTCCCGGCGATCCCAACTACCACCAGTCGCATGTTCACAAAGCCTGCGCTCTGAGCGACGCGTCGAACAACGCAGGCCGTTTCCGCAAGGTCGTGCTGTTTGCCGGAGGGGGAGGAGCAGTTTTGGTCGGGAGCAAGTTCTTGACGTCGTCCCACCCGACCGCAGAGAGTCCCTACAAGCCTTAGTGCTTGGTTCGTGCCGCAAAACCCCGTTTACAAATTGCTGGGCGGGCGGCGACCAGGCGCCGCGCGTTACAGTTCGCGCAAGGCGACGGCGACGGGTCGGGCCGCGGCGCGCAGCGCGGGCGGCAATCCACCAACAAGGCCCATGACGAGGGCGAAGATGACTCCGCCGACCAGCAGGCCGGAAGTGATGCGGAAAGCGAAGGCCATGTTTGAGAAGGTTTGCCAGTTCATGGTCGCGGTGGTGAGGCCGTTTAACGGAAGGACAGCAAGACAACCGATGGCCCCTCCGACAAACGAGATCAAGAAAGCCTCGATCAGGAACGAGAACACGACGGCTGCGGCGCCGAATCCCAGGGCGCGCATGGTGGCGATTTCACGGCCGCGCTCGGCGACGGCGGAGTACATGGTGTTGAGCGCGCCGAAGACCGCGCCGATGGCCATGACCGAAGCGACCAGCCCGCCAAGAATGGTGATGAGCTGGGTCATGCGCGTCGATTGCTTGGCGTAGTAGTCGATTTCACGGCTGACGTCCACACTGAGACGCGGGTCCGCTGTGACGAAATCCTTAAATTGCTGCAGGGCATCAGCCGAAGTGAGGTGCACGGTGACCGACTGAAATACGTTGGTTGGACGCTTGTAGACGTCGTCGAGCACGCGAGCATCGCACCAAACCTCAGAATCGAACGCGCTGCCTCCGGCATCGAAAACGCCCACAATTTTCCAATGCCCGCCGCCAAAATCAACGGTATTGCCAACCGTTAAACCCGAATACGTAGTGTTGGCATTTTTTCCAACGACGAGTTCGGCAAGTCCGGGCTGGAACATGCGGCCCTGAGCGATTTTGGCGTTGCGGCGAACCGTGAGGACGTTGGCAGATACGCCGCGAACCTGTACGTTGGCGTCGGTGCCGGTGCTCTTAAGAGGGAACGGCGCGACCACTACCACTTCCGAGGTTACCAGTGGTCCGTCGACCCCACGGGCCACGCCGGGGGCGTCCTGCAGGATCTTGACCTGATCGAGCGCGACGCCGCTCATCATTTCCGAGGTGGCGCCAGCACGCATGATGATGGCGTTGTCGGCGGAGCCGGAGGCGACCAGCGTGGCCTTGAAACCACGGGCGAGCGAAAGCATGGCGACAAAGACGCCGACGGTGCCGGCGATCCCGAGGACGGCGACGATGGCGGAGGTCCAGCGCGCTTTCACACTGCGAATGTTATAGATGACCGGGATTGCCATGTCAGACCCTCCGAAGTGCGTTGACGACGCGCATGCGCATGGCCCCAATTCCCGGGAGCAGGCCGCTGACGATGCCAACCAGCAGGGCCGTGCCTAACCCTACGGACAGAATCGCGGGCGAAAGAATGAGAGTAGGCAACAAGCCGTTGAGGGCTGCCGCTAGAACGGGAATGGCTAAAGCGGCGAGTCCCAAACCGAGTAGGCCGCCGACCAGGGAAATGATGAGCGATTCCGCGAGAACGAAGAACAGGATGGTGCGGTCGCTGAAGCCAATAGCTTTGAGGGTCGCGAGTTCGCCGATACGTTCGCGAACGGAGATGGCCATGGTGTTTCCCGTGACCAGCAACAACGTGAAGAAAACGACGGCGCCGATGGTGAGGATGAGGAATTCAATGTTGCCGAACTGCTTGACCCAGCCCGCGGCGAATGCAGATTCGGTTTCGGTCTTGGTCTCGAAGTCCGAGTTGGTGAACATGCTGTCGATCGCTTTGGCGATGCGCGGAGCATCCTCGGGATTATCGATCTTGAGGACATACCAACCGACGTGGTCTTTGAAACTCTTGGGCACACCTTCCTCGAAGGCGTCCCATTGGAACCAAAACTGGCTTTCATCGCCGCCGACGGTTTCGCTGTGGTAGATGCCATCGAGATTGAATTCCCAAGTGTTCGCGCCGCCGAACAGAGTGGTCTTGATCGGAATGCGGTCACCGACTTTCCAATGGAATCGCGCGGCGGTTTTCGCTCCAGCGATGGCACCCTGGCGATCCTTGACGAAATTGGCCCACTGATCATCGGGCACCTTGAGTTCGGGAAGAACCTTGCGCTGATTTTCGATGTCGATCGCGAATTGCGGGAAAAAGTTTTTCTCGTCCTGATAGACGCCGCCAAACCAATTGTTGTGAGTTATGGCTTTTACGCCGGGAATGCGCAGGATTTTGTCGCGATAGGACAGCGGCAGCGGCTGGATAATCGAGATCCGATTAATGATGACCAAGCGATCCGCACCGGCGATGTCGGCGCCGCGGCCAAAGGCACCCTTGACGACGGCAAGAAACGCAAACAAAAAGAGCGCGACGGCGAACGAGCCGACGGTAAGGATCAGGCGAACCTTTTTCCGAAATAGATTGGCGAAGATCAGTTTGCGAAATTTCACGCGGCACCTCCGGCGTAGGCGTTCTGCGGCACTTGATGGCTTTCGACCAGCAGGCCCTTTTCGAGATGTAATTCGAGATCGGCGAGTTTGGCGACGACTGGGTCGTGGGTGACCATCAGCACGGTCTTGCCGAACTCCTTCACCAGTCGAATGATCAAGCCCATGATTTCGTCAGCGCTCTTGCGGTCGAGATCGCCGGTGGGCTCGTCGCAGAGAAGAAACGTGGGGTCGGCAACGATGGCGCGGGCGATGGCCACACGCTGCTCCTGGCCGCCCGAAAGCTGGCGCGGGTAATGGTTCATGCGGTCGGCCAGGCCGACAACACCCAGTGCGGTTTCCACGTGCTTGCGGCGTTCGGACTTGGAGAGCTTGGTGAGCAGCAAAGGCAACTCGACGTTTTGAAACGCCGTGAGCACCGGAATCAGGTTGTACATCTGAAAGATGAATCCGACGTGGCGAGCGCGCCATTGCGTGAGTTTGTTGGCGGACATATGGGTGATTTCGTCGCCGGCGACGGTGATGCTGCCGTGCGTGGGCACATCGAGCCCGCCGAGCAAGTTGAGCAGAGTGGTTTTGCCGGATCCGCTGGGGCCCATGAAGGCGACGAAATCGCCTTTGTCCACGTCGAGGTTCAGCCTTTGCAGGACCTGGATTTCCTCGCCCCCACGGCGATAGGTCTTGTCCAGGCCGCGCACCTGAATCAGGCTGTTGCTTCTTCCTGTGACATCCACTCGAACCATTTTGATCGCTCCTGTTTTCTATTCTTAGCGCTTGATGGCAACCGTTTGACCGTCATGTAAATCGGGCGGACCGTTCACCACGACAACGTCCCCGATTGCCAGGCCAGCGGCGACTTCGGCGTCCGAACCTCGGTTGCTGCCCAGAGTTATGGCGCGGCGTTCGAGGTGATCATCCTTCACTAGGAAGACAATCTTCTTGCCGTTGTCGTCGTGCACTGCATTTTGGGGAATCAGGGGCAGCGCTACGGCGGCCGTTGTACCCGGTGCTTGTTTCCGTTCGTCACCCAGGAAGGTGACTTTGATTCCCATGTCGGGAAGAATCCGTGGGTCCAGCTTGTCGAAAGAAATGCGGACCTTCACGGTGGCCTTCTGGCGGTCAGCCGTTGGAATGATCGTTCGCACGTGACTAGGGATCTCCCAGTCGGGATAAGCGTCCAGGATAGCCGTTACGTGTTGACCGTCCTTGACCCTGGCGATATAGGATTCGTTTACGTCGACTTCGATTTCATTCGAGTTCATGTCCACGATGGTGGCGATGCCGGTGCGGGTGAAACCGCCGCCCGCGGAGATGGGCGACACCATTTCACCGACCTGGGCGTCTTTGGACACAACGATGCCCCCAAAAGGAGCCTTGATCGTGCAGTTGTCTACCGCTTGCTGCGCTTCGAGAATACGCGACCGCGAGGCCTCGACCTGGGCTTTGGCGAGATCAATCTTCGCTTGCAGACTGTCGGCGTTCATACTGGCAATGTCGAGCTGCTCCTGCGTCTGTACGCCGGCTTTCTGAAGTTGGTCGGCTCGATGCAGCACGGTCCGGGCGTTTTTCAGCTGAACTTGAAAGTCGGCGATCGCCGCTTGGGCAGAATCACGATCGGCTTTGGCGGAATTCAGCGCTCGTTGCACGTCGGAATCATCGAGTGTGGCGAGAAGTTGCCCCTCGGAGACCCGCGTGCCTTCATCAAAGAAGACCCCGGTGACCCGGCCCGTGATTTTGGCGGCGATCGTGGCGCGCCGGCGCGGCGTAACGTAACCGCTTGCATTTAGAAGCGCTTCGCGGCCACCGGCGCCGGCCGGCTTATGCACCGTCGCTACTTCCACCAGCGGCTTCTGGTTCCAGAATGCACGAACCCCGCCAGCGATGCCCGCGAGGATGACCAGACTACCGAAGAAAATCGCGAGGACTTTGCCAAGTTTGCTGCCCTTGCGCTGCCCTTCGTCGATACGCAGAGAACCGAGATCATGTTGTGGCGAACCGAAAGGGGTGGCCATTAGCCGGGCTTCCTTGAGAGAGGGGTGCACATTCTTCTTACGCACGCGGCGTACGAGAAATTTCAGAATTTGCCGTGCAAGAGTGTTTCTGCGGGATAGTTTAGCGTGATTCGGGTCGGATTGCGAAAGACCTTAGGCGGGGAGGGACTCTCCCGTCGACTTCCGGCCGCGAGACGCACGGCACGCAAGTGACGGCGGAGAAAACGAGCAAAAGAGACTTGACCTGAACCAGGGTCCCGCGATTATATGCTTAGCGAGTATTAAAACGGTTTAAGGAGCAATCCATGGGGGCGGCAACCGGCGAGCGGGCGACGCGGTGCGCGGGGCTAGTACTGGCCTTGGCGATGGTGAACGTAATGGCCGAAGGTCTGAGCGGGCAAACGATACACGTCGACGCTAGTCCGAGTCACGCGACCAATACCATCGTGCCTACCAAGGCTCTGGGGGCTGGCATCGATCGCCTGCCGTATGGAGCGGCGGATAAGTTGTTTACAGAGACCACCATCCAACAGGTCTTGTCGGCCGGGTGGCAGACGCTGACCTATCGGCAGAACACGGAGTTGCACACCGAGGCCTGGCACTGGAACCCGCAAGGGACATGGAGCGATCCGGCGGGAAAAGGCTATTTCACGGGCAACGCGACGCCGGGTACGGAGATGATCCGTCATTCGTACGGCTATCCGCTGCCTCATCGTGGAGTAACGCGGGACGATGGGACCGACACGGTTGGTTACTCGAGGCTAACCGACGGAGATGCCGGATCGTATTGGAAGAGCAATCCATATTTGACGCAGTTATTTACCGGGGAAAACGACGCGGCCCATCCGCAGTGGGTTTTGCTGGACTTGGCGAGCCCGCAGCTAGTGACGGCGATGCGGATCGCGTGGGCGCAGCCGTTCGCGGTGCAGTACGAAGTCCAGTATTGGACCGGGGACGATCCGATCAAGAAGCCGACGCTCGGGGTGTGGCAGACGTTTCCGGGCGGCGTGGTGAGGGAGGGCAAGGGCGGGAATGCCACGTTGCAACTGGCAACGGAGCCCGTGACCGTGCAATGGGTGCGGATATTGATGACGCAGTCTTCGAATACCTGCGACACACACGGCGCGGCGGACAAGCGAAATTGCGTCGGGTACGCAATCGGCGAACTGTATCTTGGGACCACGACGGCGGACGGAAAATTTCATGATTTGATTCGGCATACCGCGGACCAGGATCAGACCGCGACCTATTGCTCTTCTGTGGATCCCTGGCACGCGCCCGAAGATCTGGATGAACGCGCCGGGGAGCAGGTGGGATTCGACCTATTTTTCACGAGTGGCGTCACGCGGAAACTTCCGGCGATGATTCCGATCGCAATGATCTATGGGACACCAGAAGATGCGGCCGCGGAGATCGCTTATCTCGAAAAGCGCGGCTACGCCATCTCCTATGTCGAGATGGGCGAAGAGGCTGACGGACACTACACGCCGCCGGAAGACTATGCGGCGCTGTACGTGCAATTTGCCGAGGCGCTGCATAAGGTGGACTCAAAATTGAAACTAGGAGGGCCGATTTTTACCGGAGTGAACAAGGATATCGAAACCTGGCCCGACGCGCAGGGGCAAACCTCTTGGACGCGCCGGTTTGTGAATTATTTGAAGGCTCATGGAAAGTTGGAGGAACTGGCCTTTTTCTCGTTCGAACACTATCCGATCGAACCCGGAAAGATCGCGTGGAGCAGCTTGTACGATGAGGCGACGCTGGTGACGCACATCCTGGAAGTCTGGCGGCAGGACGGCGTGCCCGCTACGGTGCCATTGTTTATTACGGAGTCGAATATATCGTGGCAGTCTTCGGAAGCATTTGTCGATGTCTGGGGCGCGCTCTGGCTGGCCGATTACATTGGAGCATTTCTGAGCGGCGGAGGCGACGCGGTCTATTATTTTCATTATTTGCCGCTGGGTGTCGGGCGCGGGCACAACGGGTCGATGGGAACGTTCGATATGTTCTCTGCCGACAAAGATTTGAAGATCATCCAGCCGCTGTCGCAATACTTTGCGAGCCAGTTGATTAATCTGGAGTGGGTGCAGCCGGGCGATGGCGCACATCGAATCTTCCCGGCGGCGAGCGACGTACACGATGGAGCGGGGCACATACTCATTACAACGTATGCCGTACTGCGGCCCGACGGGCAGTGGTCGCTCATGGTGGTCAACAAGGATCAGGAGAATGCCCACGAAGTCGGGATTTCGTTTGACGACGCCGAGAAGGGCAGCCGCGGCGTTTTTACCGGGCTTGTGAACGTGACGACATTTGGTAAGGAGCAGTACCGGTGGCACGCCAATCCGAAGGGAGGATTCGCCGATCCGGATGGGCCGGTCGTAAAGTCGACGATGAACGCGGGCACCGGGACGAAGTTTACTTTGCCTGCGGCGTCGATCACGGTGATTCGCGGCAAGGTGGCGCGGTGAAGCTCCAGCGTTGAAGGTCGATTCCGATTGGTGCCCAAGCGAGCCTCGGGACCCGTCCGCGCTCGATCCGGGTATCGGCGCGATATACTGTTTTCGCCGGTAACAAATCCCAGAATGACTCGCTCCGCATTTGTCCGCGAAGCTCTGGTGACGAGGTGAAGAAATGGTTTCGACTCCTCCCAATAAAATAGCTTTGGTGACCGGCGGCACCGGTGGACTCGGGCGCGCGGTCGCCCTGGCGTTCCTTCGACAGGAGTACAAAGTGGCGGTCACCTATCGCGCGCCGGAAGAATGGGAAGCTTTGCACAGCGAGGCAGGCGACAAGAAGGAAAACCTTGAAGGAAACAGCCTGGACGTCACCGAGGAAACGGCGGTTTCCGCCCTAATTGCGAATCTCGTCGAAAAGCATAGCCGGCTCGATGCCTTGGTCAATACTGTGGGCGCTTATGCCGGCGGCATTCGTCTGTGGGAAATGGACACGAACGTGTTTGACCGGATGCTGGCCCTCAATCTCCGTTCTGGTTTTGTGCTGTGCCGAGCCGCTGTCCCGGTGATGTTGAGACAGGGTGGCGGATCCATCGTTAATGTCGCGGCGAAAGCGGCATTCGACCACGCTTCGGGAGCGTCGGCATACGCGGCGTCCAAGGCGGCCGCCGTCGCGATGGTGGATTCGCTCGCCGCCGATCTCAAAGGGACTGGCGTCAGAGTGAATTCCATAGTCCCGAGCATCATCGACACCGACGCTAACCGGCGAGCGATGCCCAAGTCGGATTTCGCAAAATGGCCGAAGCCCGAAGATATCGCTCGGGTCATCCTCTTCCTATGCAGCGAGGACGCGAGGGTCGTTCATGGCGCGTCGATCCCAGTGTACGGGGACAGCTAAGTAGGGGCGGAACTTACTTCGAACCATGCATGAGGAACGCGTCATCGGGGAGCTCCTTCCTGTGGCGAGAGGATCGAAGGAGGCTTTTTCGGGCATATATGCTATTGTGACGGGGTAGACTTGCCGAATTGGATTGCCTGAGTTCCCTGAAGGGCTGCGCTTCGCGGCCTTCCCTCCATTGACTTCAGCCGATTCTAAGCCGGCGGCTTGTGAAGCTCCGAAGACCGGTGGAGTGTCGTGTCTTCCTCACAAACGGCGGTTCGCAAGATCAGGGAGAATTAGGATGAAGAGCCTTTTTGTAGGAAACATGAACTTTCAGACCAGCGAGAGCGATCTGCGAGCGTTGTTTGAGCCGTTCGGGCAAGTGACGCGCGTGCACATGGCCATGGACCGCGAAACCGGAAGAGCGCGCGGGTTTGCTTTTGTGGAGATGCCGAACGACGAGGAAGCAGCCAAGGCCATCGCGGGATTGGACGGCAAGGAAGCCGGCGGCCGCAACCTCAAGGTGAACGAAGCACGTCCCCGCGGCGAGAGCGGACCGCCGCGCAGCCCTCGTGGATTCAGCGGCGGCAACAGCAGCGGTGGCGGTGGTGGCAAGGGCAAAGGCGGCGGTGGGGGACGAAACCGGTTCTCCAACGAAGATTACAGCGAAGCGGTTCGGCAGCCTCGCGAACCCCGCTGGTAGTTGGCGGTTGCACAGATTCGCTGGACGATCTGGCGCTGACCGGATCGCATTCTTCTTGTGAGGCGAAGAGATGACCACGACTTTTCAAAAGCGGCAAAAAGAGATGAAGCGGATCGAAAAACGGAAAATGAAAGAACAGAAGCGCGTGCAGCGGAAGATCGAGAAGGTCGCGCTGAAGGAATCCGGACAAGACGGGCCGCAGATGGGAACCGCGCCGGAAGAAGATTTGGACCTCGACTATTCGCCGGAGTGAATGCGAGCGAAAATCCTCCCTGCGCTGACGACCGAACTTCATTTCGCAACGGATCGTCTTTAATCAGCAAGTTTCAGCTTCTCCAGATAGGTCGCGTAGAGCGCCTTTAGCTTCGCGCCGTCGGGAGCCGTGTTCGGGTGCTCGATGAAAATCGCGATGAACTGGTCCATGGCTTTATCGATTTGATCGAAAAGGCCGCGATTGGTTTTTGAAAGTGCAGTATCCCCTCCGTAGTCTTCAGCCTTATCCCAGGTGCGCTCGAGTATGCGGGCGAGCTCGGCGGCGGTGGCATTGTCGCCCTTCTGAGACGCCGCGACGGTTAGTTGCGCCAGAGCGCGGTACGGCCCCATCTTGGTGTCATCGACCCCGGCGGTCCGCGGGGAATGCTTTTCTTGCGCTGGCGAGACCAAATTGACGAAGAGAACCGAGAGCAGACTTACGGCAATGATGGAAAGGGTCTTCGCGGCGGGCCGACACTTCTCGATCACAGTGTTCTCCTTTGCCGAAATCAGAAAGTAAGTTCCCTAGGGATGCGTGGATGTTATAACCGGTTTGCGCGAACAGCGAATTTTATTACCAAGCAGGTGACGAACTATTTAAGAGCGGGTAGGGGGACGGAAAGCGTTGGCAGGACCGCTTGGATTGCGTTGCGGGCAGTTCTTGCACGTTGCCGCTTGCCAGTCCGGCAAGCGGTAAAGCCCACAGCGCAGCCATCATCGGCAGGCTAGGCTATCAGCAGGAAATAGGGAACGATCGCTAGGTGTGCGTCGTCTGGCACCTTAGCGCACCGGCGCAATTTCAAGCCGGTCGCCAATCTTTGTGCCCGAGCGGTAGATCGTGTGCGGAGGAAGTTCTAGCACGCTGGCCGCTTTCAGGGACACCTTGGAGATGCGAAAAGGGCGAACATGCTCTTCGACGTAGACGACTTCTTTGTCTTTGCCGAGGAAAATCAAGTCGATGGGAAAGAGCATGCCGATGGTGTGGACGCCGCGGGACGGCACAATCCACAGGCCACGGCCCAACTGCGCCCAACGCCGCGTCTTTCCGAGCAAGCCGACCAGCCGGCGAAGGTAGCTGTCGGCTAGCGTCGCTTCGGTAGCCACAAAGGTCTCGCGCGTTTTGTTGTAGACGTACAATGAACGATTCTGACCGTTGTTGGCCATGATCTATCGACCCTGTTTCGGGTGTCCCCTAAAGAAATATTCGACCGCCGCTTCTACTCGATCGATTTGCGCTTGCGGCGCCAGATGATAATGAAGAGCACGAGAACGGCCAGTGCTCCCGCGACGACTCGAATCAGTGTGACGTTATCCATTGCACTTCTCCTTTAAAACTGCTCGGCCTCACGGCGTCTGTGAGGTCGCGAGGGTCTGCGATCACTTTTGCAAGGCCGGCATCAACTGCCGGAGCAGAGTAATCACAGCTGGGCCCAAAATAACCACCATCAGTGCGGGGAAGATGAAAAAAATCAGCGGCGGAACCATTTTCACCGTCGTTTTGGCGCTCATTTCCTCAGCGCGCTGACGGCGCTTGACGCGCAAGTCGTCCGAGAAGACCCTCAGCGACTGCGCGACGCTGGTGCCAAAGCGATCGGTCTGCACCAGCATGGCGACGAGCGACTTGATGTCTTCAAGACCTGTGCGGCGCGCGAGTTCGCGCAAGGCATCCAGCCGGGTTTTCCCGATACGCATTTCGAGGTTTACGAGTTGCAATTCTTCGCTGAGCTCCGGGTGGGTGATGCGCAGCTCTTGCGCAACTTTCATCAAAGCTTGATCGAGTCCCAGGCCGGACTCGACGCAAATCACCAGCAAGTCCAGTCCGTCGGGAAGGCCCCGGCGCAGTTTGTGCTGGCGCGCATTCATCCTCCAACTGAGAAACATGTCGGGGAACAAATAACCAAGGGCGACGGCGATCAAGGGAATCATGAAGGGATTCCATTTGTAAACGCCGGTGACAAAAACCAGCCCGACGAAAGCGATCGGAGTCAGCACTTTGAACCCACGCATCGCCGAGAGAGCTTGCGAACTGCGGTAGCCGGCGCGCATCAGCAATAGCTGCGTACGGGGAGTCGGCCCGCCATCGCCCGGCACCAGGTTGCCCAATCCAGCCAGGGTGTCACGCAACCGTTCCTTCTGTTTTTCGGCGAAACTGGTTTCGTGGACCGGTGGCGCGCCGGTATTCGCCAGACGGGAAAGACGGCTGGCAATTCCGCCTCCTCCGGGCGCGAAAGCATAAAAGACCGCCGCCAGAATCCCGAAGGTGGCCACGAACGTCAAAGCTGTGATGGCCCAAAGCATTTCCAAACGCTCCTTAGTTTCTAAACCTCAATGTGAATAATTTTCCAGATCAACAGCGAACCGACGACTTGCATGATTGCCGCCACGGCCAAGATCACGGATCCCTTGGGATCCTGGAATAAAACCTTCATGTACGTGGGGTTCAATACCATGAGTACGATCAACATGAAAATGGGCAACGCGATCAGGATGCCGGCCGTCAATCGACCTTGCGCGGTGCGGACTCTGACTTCGCGGTAAATGCGGAAGCGGTCGCGGATGACGCGCGCCAAGCCATCCAGAATTTCGGCGAGGTTACCGCCGGTCTCTTTCTGGATGAGCAGCGCGGTGACGAAAAAGCGCACGTCGATCGATGGGACACGCTCGGTCATGTTCAGCAGAGCGTCGCGCAGCGGCAAGCCGAAGTTCTGTTCTTCGAATGTTGTCCGGAATTCGCTGGCAATTGGCTCGGAAGATTCCTTCGCGATCATCTCGAGACCGGTCGTGAAGGCGTGACCCGCGCGCACGGCGCGACCCAATAGGTCCAGCGCTTCCGGGAACCGCTCTTCAAACTGCTGCAAGCGCTTTTGCCGGAGGTAAGACACGACGCCGTAGGGCACGAAGGTGATTGCGACGCCGAGAATGACTCCCACCCAAAACTGAGGGTACATGATCCCTGCGAGTACGAAGGTTCCCAAACCTAGGCAAGCGCTCATCAAGATGAGTTTGCCGGCTTTCATTTTGAGACCCGCTTGTGCAAGGCGCTCCTGAAGCCGCACGGACCATTGCCAGTGCAGCATCAAACGATGGACGGCGGGAACGCTGCTGAGCATCTCGTCGCGCGCCAGCGTCAGGCCCAGGGAAACATCGCCTCGTCGTTCGGCTTTGCGCACCGATTCCATGCGGCGACGCACAACGTCCTGCTTGCTGTCACCGGTGGCGACCATCCAGACTCCCAGGACGATCACCATAATGATCAGAAACGTGAGTGCGAAAACCAGCATGCCCATAACGGTCCCCTAGTACCCGCAGCCTTTCGAAACGAATTGCAAACAACTCTCCATCCAGTGGCTAAAGTGCATGTACACTCTCAAACATGGAGACCGGCAACTGAATGCCGGAAACCAGCAACTTTTCCGCAAACTTAGGTCGAATTCCTGTCGGGATAAACTCGCCGAGCACCTCGCCGTTGTCGCGAATGCCGCGTTTACGGAATACAAAGATGTCCTGCATGGAGACGATGTCGCCTTCCATGCCGGTAATTTCGGCCAGCGAGATGACTTTGCGGGTGCCGTCGCTGAGGCGGCTGACCTGCACAACGACATCGATTGCAGAAGCAATTTGCCGGCGCAGCGCGCTTTCGGGAATGTTCAGGCTGCCCATGGCCACCATGGTTTCGAGGCGGCTCAAGGCGTCTCGCGGCGTGTTGGCGTGAATGGTGGTCAGCGAGCCGTCATGACCCGTGTTCATGGCCTGCAACATGTCCAGCGCTTCCTCGCCACGCACCTCACCCACGATGATGCGATCGGGGCGCATACGGAGGGAGTTGATCACCAACTGACGCTGCTGTACCGCGCCTTTTCCCTCAATGTTGGCGGGCCGCGTTTCCAGGCGTACGACGTGGTCCTGGTGCAACTGCAACTCCGCGGCGTCTTCAACCGTGACGATGCGTTCGCGATTGGAAATGTAGGAGGACAGCACGTTGAGGAACGTGGTCTTGCCGGCACCGGTCCCGCCAGAAACCAAAATGTTGAGGCGCGCTTTCACGCAACCACGCAAAAGTTCCAGCATTCCTGTGGTGAGCGTGTTGTTTTGGAGCAAATCGTCAGCGGTGAGCGGGTCGCGGCCAAAACGCCGGATCGAGAGGCAGGGGCCGTCGACCGCCAGCGGGGGAATGATGGCGTTCACGCGTGAACCATCGGCAAGGCGCGCATCAACCATTGGGGAAGATTCGTCCACGCGACGTCCGACCGCGGAAACGATGCGGTCGATGATGCCCATGAGATGGATGTCGTCGCGGAACTGGATGGAGGTCATCTCCAGAATGCCTTTGCGCTCGACATACACACGTTTGTGCGTGTTGACGAGGATGTCCGACACGGTGGGATCCGCAAGAAGCGGCTCGAGAGGCCCAAGTCCGAAAACTTCATCCAAGACTTCCTGGGCAAGGCGCTCCCGCTCCTGCAGGTTCATCGGCGTAGATTCGCCGACCACAAGAGCTTCGAGGATTTGCGTTACCTCGCGACGCACGTCCTCCCGGTTTACTTCGGTCAGGCGGTCAAGGTTCAGCTTTTGAATAAGCTTTCGATGAATCGTCGCCTTGACGGTGCCGAAGTCTGTACGCGTGACTGGTGCTGTGATCGGGGCCATGAGCTACGTCACCTCTTTGACGGGAACGAAAAGAACCCGCCAAGCGAGCCTTTCTTGGTGATGGGCACAACGTCCAGACCCGCCAACTGGCCGGCGATCTGCCGATAGCGGCTGCTGAGGATATTGTTGTGATTCTCTTGCAGCGGAGTGCCTAAATTGATGGCGGCATTTGCCATCCGAAAATCGTTGGGAAGGGAGGCAAAAACAGGCCGGTTGATGTCTTTCTGAATGCCCTTGAGGACTTCTTCATCTCCCTTGTGCCAGCGGTTGATGATGACGCGGGCGCGCTCCGGGTCGATACCGAAGCCCTTCAGGGCCAGCAAGCGGCGTTCGAGGGTCCATAACGCTGGGACATTGGCCTCGGCAACGATCAGGATCATACGGGCCATGCGCAGAATCGCAGTCCACTCGGAAGAAAACTGGGATCCCATGTCGAGCAAAACCATGTCGAAGGTGTTTTGGGCCACGTTGACGACGCGCTCGAGCGACGGAATGTTGATCGACTGCCATTCCTCGGGCTGCGTGACGCCGCCGAGGACCTCCAACTTCGTCTTATGGCGCGTCAACAAACCTGCAAAGAAGTGACTGTCGAGGCGATCCATGTTATCGACCGCATCGCGGACCGTGAATTTTGGGTGCAGATCAAGCAGTAGATGTACGTTGCCAAGCGGATTGGCGAAGTCCAGTAGTGCCACGCGCTTACGCGCGAAAGTCGAGAGCTGCACTCCGATATTTACCGCCACGGTTGTGGCCCCCACGCCGCCCTTCGCCCCCATGACGACGATCAATCGATCCAGCGAGGAACGGTCTCTGGCGTCGATGTCTTCTGTGAAGCGCGAAAGGATCTCTTTGAGGGAGGTAGGGTCCACCGGTTTCGCCAGGAAGTCCTGCACGCCGGCGCGCATGGCTTCCAATAGGAGTTGGTGATTGGGTGGTACCGCCGCGGAGCAAGCGACGAGCTTCACGGCCGGCTTCGCACGGTGAATCTGCGCTCCCAGCTGAAAATAGGGTTCTGGATCGCGTGCTAGATCCAGAAAAACGACCTCCGGCAATGAGTCCACGGAATCGGGAAGCTTGTCGGCGGGAACCGCCCACTGCTTGACCGATTTCACCAGACCCGTTTGCTGCAGACTGGCCAGCAACTGTGCGGAACTAGCTGGGTCACCACTTGCTATCGCTACCGTCAGCATCAACCGTTCTTTCTAATCCACTGAATTTCTCTTGCCAACTTCGGATCTTGCACCACGTTTTGCCACAAATCACTTGTGATCGCCAGTAGGGGCCGGAGTGCCGATAGTCGGTTTCATAATCGGAAGCGGAAATTGCAAATTCGGTGCGGGTTTGTCGACCGGTATCGGATGAACGATGTGCGGCGTGACCACCACCACCAATTCATTCTTGCTCTTGTTCAGGGTGCGGCTTTGGAACAGCTTGCCGAGAATCGGAATATCGCCGATACCTGGAATTTTTTGAAGCTGCTGGGTCACCCGGTTGTCCATCAGTCCGGCGATCGCGAAACTCTGTCCGTCGGTAAGGCTCATTTCGGATTCGAAGCGGTTTGTTGCCAGGGCCGGAATCACAAAGCCCTGCAATGTCAGCGCGTTGGTGAAATCTAGCGAGCTGACTTCGGGCTTGACCTTCAGGTGCACCAGACCGTCCGGAGTCAGGGTCGGGGTGAAGTTCAAGCGCACGCCAAATTCCTTGAACTGAATGGTAATCCCGGCAAAACCTCCGCCGCTGCCCGTGGATTGCAGGATCGGGAACGGGAATTCACCGCCGGCCAGGAAGCTGGCATCCTTGCCGGATTCGGTCATCAGGTTGGGTTCTGCAAGAATTTCCAATACGTTTTGCTCTTGCAAAGCTTTGATGGTGGCAGCGAGATTAATGTCCGGCCGGAAGATGAAAATATTAAGGAGATCGCTGAGGCCGATCGCGCTGCCGGTCGTGGGTGTCGTGCCGACACCGTTGGCGTTTGTGAGTTGCGGCGGGGCAAACTGCTGGGTCGAGATGGTCCCGACGTTCTTGGCGCCCGGCAAGCTCAGGATGTTGATGCCCAGTTGACTGATGGCCGATCGGTTGACCTCCACGAACCGCACTTGCAGCAGGATTTCGCCCGAGGGCGTGGTGGGCACCTGCATCAAGCTGGTTACCTTCGGGGTGGTACCCTTCACAATTTCAAGAATCTTGTCGGCAACCGGCGCGGACGAAATCTTTCCCGAAAGCATAACGATGTCTCGCGTCGTGTCGATATGCACATCTTCGGAAGGAAAGACTTCATGAATTTTTTGGCTCAGACCCAGAACGTCGATATCCACCGATACTTCGAAGGCCTGACTCTGATCGGACTCATCCCAGATGATCAGAGAAACACCTCCGGGCGTTTTCCCGTTGACGAGAACTTGCGTGGGGCTCACGACGATCGCTTCCGCAATGTTCGAATCGGCCAGCGACACACGCTTGATTCGCGCAGGCGAGGAAATGACGATCGAGCGTCCAACGAGCAAGTGAAGAGTTTGCGGGGCTTCGGACTCCGTCTGCTGGTTCGCAGGCACCGGCGTCGGGGCTGTCGTCTGGGCTGGGGGAGCGGCTGGTTGCGACTGGGCGGGTTGCTGTTGTGCCAACGCGCCAGGAACCGCGACGAACAGAATCGCCAGCGCAAACGCAAGCAGCCATTGGCCGATCTGCTGCCGCGACAGCTTCCACCGGTCGGATCTGGTTTGGTTTGCGAACATTCGTTGTCCTTGTGGCCTTCTCATTGATTCGGAAAGCTCTTGTTCTCTCGCTTGTTCCCGGTGATCACTTCAATTACGTACGGTGAGGCGGGAGCCGGACGCGGCGCTACAACCTTGACCGGGGCCGGGCTCTTCGGCGCGGGCGCCCCGCCGGAAAATAGATTGGCTTCCAGGATGGAAGGCGGCCCAACCCTCTTGGTGTCCACCGTGTTGCGCAGTGCCAGCTGAATTTTCCCTTCGGTGCTGGCCATCGCCAGCCTTCCCGCGTCTTCGGGGGAAACGAGCAGGGTAATGACCGGAACCGTTTGCGGCTTTCCTTCGCGATCCTGCTCAATTTTCTGACCGGCCGCGAGCACCCTTACGTTTTCAAGGATGGTGCGGGTAATGGTGTCCTCGCCGCGGCTTCCATTTTCGATTTTTCCGGTCACAAGAACATCTACCATCGTCCCTGGAGTCACGAACCCGGCAACTCCCACCACATCATTCACGGCCACGGAAAGCGCGCGCATTCCTTGCGGAATGACGGCCGGCAAACCCGCGCCGGCCTCTTTGGGAGCTAGCTTGTTGTCCAGGATGAGTTCGTTCGCCGCCACGTCGCTCATAAGCGCCCGGTCGGCACAGTCCTCGATGCGCGTAAACATTCCCGCGACCGGCTCGCCGGCAGGCCAGGGAATGAGTCGTAAGTTGCTGGCATCCACACGCGTTCCCAAGGTAAGGGGCTTCGCTGCGACCACGATGTGCTGGGTGACGACGGGCTTGACGCTGCTGGCCTTTTGAAACTCTCGATACACAAACGTGCTTAAGACAAAGGCGACGACCACCGCCACGGCCAATCCGAGAATCATGCGGTTCTGGTTCATGAAGTCAGTCTCCTCGTCTCAAACACCAAATCGCCCGGTTCACAGGGGGGGCCATGTTCATACACCCCAACGGGCCGCGCAAAAGCAAGCCAATGTGGAAATCGCCACGGCCACCCCGAAGGGCAGCTTGAGCAGCGCAGGATTGTCCAAAGAAATTTCGGGGTGGGCACGCAATCCGAAGGAAAAGAACCCCTGCACCAGCACGAAAAGATTGTGGAACGTTTCCTTGACTCGCCGCGTTCGCATCATTTCGACCATGGCCATCAGTCCCGATACCAGAAAGCTGCCGAGCAGAACAAACAAAAACAATACGGGGCCGAGGAAAGCCCCAACGGCGCCCATCAGCTTCCAATCGCCCGCACCGAGCGCTCGCATCAAAACTAGCGGAAGCAGAATTATGAGAGCGAGACCAGTGCCTTCGAGCGAAGCCTTTGCTCCCGACCAACCCGATAGCAAAACGCGCAGCGTGAGCCCGAGGAAAAATGCCGGCACGGTAAGCCAATTGGGTATCTTGTGGGTACGGAAGTCCACAAACGCGGCCACTAGGGTCACGCCGATCGTGAAGGCCCAGATTATGTATTGCACTTTCATTGGAGAGGGTGGGCCTTAAAGGATCCAACTCCGTCGTGATAGCCGGATCCCCAATTGCGAGTGGCCTGGTTCCTTCGGCAGCACAAGGCCCCTACGTCGTATTTAAATTGCTCGCGACGTTGACGAATACTCCGTTGACTGCAGTCGCCAGAGTGCTAAGGGAGCCGATCGCCGCCAGCGTGAGCAGCACTAACAGCAAGGCATATTCCGTTAGGTCTTGCCCTTCTTCTTCCCGCCACAACCTTACCAAGAGCTGCTTCATGCTTGTGTCTCCGGATTTGTTGAATAGGCATGGGACAAAGGCCTTGGCTTGCACAACCGATTGCTGGGCCTTCGAATGCAATGTGGCCAGCCATACCACGGCCCCGTGATGCCAGAGAGAATCCTCTGTAAAGCGCTGACAGCAACTACGTCGTGTTCAAGTTTGACGCCGCCTTGGCGAACACACCGTTGACAGCGGTCGCCAAGGTACTGAGCGAGCCGATTGCGGCCAACGTGAGCAACACCAAGAGCAATGCGTATTCGGTCAGGTCCTGGCCCTGTTCATCGTTCCATAGCCGTTTGAGGAAGTTCTTCATTTTGCCTTCTCCTTACGAAGTAGAGAGAACGGACGCGGCGCGGAGACCGGTATCCTCTTCTGTACTTGGATGGTAAGCATCTCCAACACCAACTTGCAGGCTTTCGGGCTGAAAGCTAACCTATTGATATTGCGTAGCTTGCTTAGCTGCGGGGCCACGATTCGCGGAACCAAGGTATAGGACCGTTCCCCTTTGTTGACACCCGCACGTTTTGGACCGGCTGATTTGGTGACTCCAAAATGGGAATCACCCTGGCGGCGAGCTTCACCGAGGTCCCGCTGGCCCTTCGAGCTCCCCCTGCGATGGCTTTTGGCCCCAGACGACGACATTCCACGCCATCCAGCGCAAGAGTGGAATTCGAGTCAGGAACCCATCAAAAACGCGTAGGGGGGCCCACCAACGGAGGCTTGCCGGCGTTTCGCGAAGGATACGCTTCCAGTAACGGTCCTGATTGGGGTGTATGCGGTCGACCAGGTAGTACTTTACGAAGAGCAAGAGAGCGGAAATCCAGAATTCGCGATGCTGTACACGGGCAAAATACCGGTGTGCCAGCTGAATATCAGCCCTTGTGAGGGGCGCCTCATCCGGAGTTCGAACCTTCGTGGCCATGCGTCGATAAATGTTGATCAGGGGATTGTAGGCCAGAGGATCATAGGAGAAGAACGTCCCGCCCGCTTTGAGCGCGCGGCTCATCTGTTCAAACAGGGAAGCGCGGCTGTGAAGATGGTGAATCGTGTTGGCGGCGTAGATGATGTCGTAGGTCTCGGCCGGAAGGTTCAAATCCTCGGCGCAGCAGACGATGCCTTCCAGTTGCACACCGAATTTGGTCCCCAGGCCGAGGGCGGTTGCCACCATCTGCGGCGAAATGTCGACCACCGTGACGCGCGCGCCCTGCAGCGCAAAGTACACCGAGGATTCGCCCAGGCCGGCGCCTAGGTCGAGTAGTTTCTTTCCCTCAAGCGGTCCCATTTGGCTGAGAATAAACTGGTTTTCGAGTGCCGTGGGGGCTTCGAAGCATTCACGGACAAGCACGTCGTCAAGGCTGGTACCCCTGGCCCACGCGTCGTGAAATGCCGTTTCGCGTTCGTGAGAAATGGTTTCCGTATTCATGCAAGTCCAAGTGGTACCTACCGGCTACTTCGCCGCCCTGCCGGTGGGTCAGCGCTTTGCGCCTGCCACCATCGCTCGACGATTCGATGCCGTCAACGCGCTGCGCCCCTCAAAGCCTATTCGTTCCCTAACGATGTAGAGAGGCCGCCGCTTCGACTCGCCATAAATCCGGCCGACATATTCGCCGATGATCCCCAGGCAAACCAACTGCACTCCGCCGATAAACAACTCTCCAATCACGGCGCTGGACCAACCTTTTACCAAACCGGGTACCTGGAAGAAGCGTTCCAGCAAAACGGCCACGATTCCGGCTATGGCCACCCCGGAGGCCGCAAAGCCGGTCCAGGTTGCCAAGCGAAGTGGGAGAATGGAGAATGAAAAAATGCCGTCGAGCGCAAAGCGCACCATTTTGAACAAGGAGAACTTCGTGGTTCCCGCGGCACGCGATGCCCGGTGGTAGGGAACCGCGATTTGCGAAAATCCCAGCCAACTCACCATTCCGCGCACGAAGCGGTCGCGTTCCGGCATGGAAATAAGGGCATCTACAACACGCCGGTCGAGCAGCCGGAAATCGCCAGTGTCTAGCGGCATACGCGTCTCGGACATATGGCTGAAGAAGCGGTAGAAAACCTTCGCCGACAATCGTTTGAAGGTGGATTCGCCGTCACGTTCCGTGCGCACCCCATACACCACATCGTAGCCGTCAAGCCATTTGGCCAGAAATTCCAGGATGACTTCCGGGGGATCCTGCAAATCCGCGTCGATAATCACCACCGCATTGCCCGAGGCGTGCTCGAGCCCGGCAGTGATGGCTACCTGGTGCCCGAAATTCCGGGAAAAGCGGACAACCCGGACTCTTGGGTCGCTAGTCTGCAACTCCCGCAGCACATCGACGGTCGAGTCCGAGCTACCGTCATCGACGTAAATAATTTCGAAATTGGCGGGTGACTTTTGCAACACGCTGACCAGATGCGTGTGCGTCTGGCGCAGCACTTCTTCTTCATTCATGCACGGAACTACGACCGAGAGAAGCATGCGGCGCTCGCTGGAAACCGAGGGAGCAATGTGGAGCGGCCCTCGGCGGCGATCGAACGATTGCCCGTCCATGTTCACTCCTTTACGCTCTGTGCGCCCTGCCCGACGGTCATGTTCTGCGAGTACACTGGGTTTCGCCGCACGAAGATCACGCTTACGCCGTCGGTATAGCGCTTCTCCCAGTCCGGGTGGGCCGCAAGCACGGTCGCCAAGGGCTCTTTGCTTTCCAGCAGGCACCATTGAATGTTATGCGTTCGCAAGACTTGAAATGCGCCCGGCTTGAGTTGCGTCAATTCCAGATATTCGCCAAAAATTCCGGCGTCTTCGTACAAGTCCCCGCGACCATCAATGAACACTTTTTGCTCGGGCAGCATCCCCACCAGGTAGCCGCCGTATCCGTAGGTGTTAAACATCGGGCCCGCGACGGGGTGCTGGCGCAAATACTCGACCGCACGCACCGGAAAGGAGCCAGCCGCAATCTTCTCGATGCCCGCGCGCGTCGGGAAGTACCAAGCCATCGCGATGACCGCTCCCGTGATCAAGATCGCGTTCAAGATGGGATGATCTTTTTTCCGGTCATAGGGCGGCAACCACCGTGCCAGCAGAACGGCGAAAACAGGCGCGGCAAACGGTACGAAGAGCAGCAGAAAGCGCACGTGCAGGCACGCCATGGTGACCCCGGCGAACAGCAGAACGACTTCGTAGAGTCGCAAGCGCAGCGGTGCCATCATCTGCACCAGGAAAAAGCCCAGCACAACCGCCAAAAACAGCTTGCCGCCTAAAACGTTAAACGGCATGGGCTGCCATTCCAGAATATTCCCGACGTTGAGCGGAAGACTGGAGGCCACGGTGAACGGATATGCCGCCAGTCGCGTGCCATACGGCGTAAATGGAATAGCAGCCAGAGAAAGAAGCAAGACGGTTTCGAGCCGAATTCGTTCCGCCGGACTCCAGCGTCGGGCCTCAATTCCGCCCCAACGGAACTCCACCAGCCCGCTCACCAGGAAAATCAATATCACGCCAAGGCCGATCACCCACGAGCCGTGCGTGTTGATCCACAGCAGAAACATCGGTGGAAGAAACCATACCGCTCGCTGGTTCTCTTGGCGAAATCGTTCGAGCGCGATCAAGGTCAGGATCAGGAACAAGTAGCCCAGCATCTGCGGGCGCAAATTAAACGAGGCGAATGCCATCGAACACAGTAGGCCGGAAGTTACGAATCCTGCCTTGGAGTTTCCTGAGCGCAGCGTCGTATAGGCGTACAGGGCCAGCATGACAATGCTCGCCCACACAAAAAGAAAAACATCCAATCCCAGCAATCCGCCGACGCGCGCCACCGTACCGATTGCGACGTCACCCAGCCATTCGTAGGCCATCCACGGATTTCCCGCGACCGTATACGAAAACGGATCGCTCGTTGGCCAGTGGTGGCTCGTCACAATGTCTTGCCCGACTCGGATGTGCCACCAAAGGTCTGGGTCCACATTAAAAGCGCGCGCTTCGTAAAATACCCTGCCGACCAGAAAGGTCGCGAGCATCGCCGGGAACGTAAATACTTTGCGCAACAGGGAATCCACGCCTCCTGCTGTCGCAGCGCTAAATGGCCGAGTAGTTGCCGAAGCCAGGGGCGAAGTTTCCGGGCTTGCTGAGGCTGGTAGTGCGGCCGCCCGCGCTGGCATCGAGATGTCTGCTTCACTCATAGTCGGTTTGACGCAAGGCAGTAATCAAAGCTGGCCGTTTCGCCTAGGGTCGCGAACGCGTGGACCGACTCCGTCCACATTCGGATACACTTCCGCTACTTCCGCAAGCGTCCTTCAGGTAATAGAGGCAGGTCTCATTCCAAACCGGGCCCTCGTTGTGAGATGTATTGGAACTCGGGTAGCACCGCAAAGGGCGTTCTTACGCTGGCGATGGTTTCGCCAAGTTGTTGAATCTTATCGGCTTTAGTGTGCCCAAGCATGGTGCCCGCCCCTGCCAGATACTTAACCCGTTCGGGTACGAGCCCCATTACCCGGCAGCACGTGGCGTCCACCGCGACCGGATCGTTGCCGAAAACCAGTACTCCGCTAGCCTTCGGCGTCCCTTGGATCGGCCCGTTGCCTTCCATGCCCACAATGCCATCCACGATCGCAAAATCCGGCTTGAGGGCAGCGCTTATGTCCAGGATCGCGCGGTCAATTCCCGCCCAGTGCAGTACGTTCTTAGGCCAACCGTAGCAGCTCCCAGGCACCACCCCAAACATGTTCTTCAGTGAAAGCGTTACGCCGGCCCAGTGGTGCGTCTTGAGTTTGGGCATGGAGACCAGCAAATCCACACCCAAAGCCGTCTTGGGGAAATAGAGCTCCTTCAGACGGGACGCATGCGTTTTGAGCGTGACGCGCTCTACGTCGTCCACATTTAAGTCGACGAAGGTACGCGCCAGAGGGCCCGTGTAATCACGCAAACGCACCGACTCGATGATCGCCTCGGTATCACGATCGATGGCGGGTCCGTCACCGATGAACACCTGCGCCGCACCCAGACGCAGGAAGCACTCGCGGGTGGCAGCGATCACCGCCGGATGCGTGTTCACGAAGCCTAGAGGGTCCATGCCGACGAGGTTAGGTTTGAGCAAGACGGTTTTGCCTTGGATTGGGAGGCGGAACGCCGACAGGCTTTCCTCGATCACGGCAGACAGATCTTGGTCGTAATTTGCCACGCGCCGAATGACTACGGTGGATGGCGGGCGTTGGAAAGACGGGATTAACTTGGTGTCGCGCATGGTCATGGGGTCACATCCGCCCGAGCGGAAACGAGCCGCCGCGAACTTGGACCTAAAGCGAGACAAGTCCACGCAGCCACCGGAACGCTCTCAAGGAACCCGTTTCTTTCATAGAGATCAGAAAAGACAGGACCGTTTGCAGCCAACCTTCGGCCATAGGTCTCCATGCAGATTCTCGCCAGCGCAAGTGACCCGGCGCTCTGGATGTTCGCAACGTTGCTCTCAAGCCAGTCCAAACTCATCACATTTTCTTGTCGCGCAGGTTGGCCACCGAGGGCAAGGAGCGCCCAGACCGTGGGTATGACCAGCGGTTCCCCGGAGACGCCGTAGACGCGCGGATTGCCGGAGTTCCAGCCCCCGCCGGGGCACATCCGGTCATACAGCAGAGCTTCGGCGAGTTCGCGACGGCGGTCCGCTTCCGAAGGCCGTTGGTCGGGAGGCGCTAGCTTTAGGCTGATAAGCGCGAACGAAGTGGGCTCGACCCAGCTACTGGTTCCCGGCGTCCAGCCCCAGCCACGGAACGCCATGTTGATTGGTTGCAGGTCCTTGTGCGAAGAGAACTTGGCGAGGAAACGTCGCCAGCTCGTCGAGTCCTGCGGCCAATCGTGGCATAGCCACTGGAGGCCCGCCGCGAGCGCCGGCGAGGAATCCTCACGCGCCAGCACCCAGCAGCTGAGTGCGGTCACCCAGCACCCTGATTTTTGTTCTGGTGTCGACGGCCAGGAACCGTCGACAAGTTGCGCGGCGCGAAGGAATTGCAATCCACGTGCGCGTCCGTCTTGGGCTTCCCGATCCGATGATTCACCCAAGGCTTGCAAGGCCCAGCACGTAGGTTCAACGCGGCTTTCCGATTTTGGATGGAACCCCCATCCGCCATCTTTATTTTGAGCGTTGCGCAGGAAAGGCAGGCAAACTTCTTCGGCGAAGGAGGTTTCGGAGCGAGCTTCCATCTCGTGAGAAGCTAATCCGAGAGGCAGGGTGGAGTCCACTGCTATCTGGAGTCTTTACATTACCGGGCCGAGTGGATAGTCCTCGCGGCGTTCCACGTTTGGATCGCCTTCCTGAATTCCCAGTTGATTGATCAAACGATGCAGGTACCCGCGCGCAACGCCCAGCGTCCGCGCGCACTCTGCTTTGCGCCATCCGCACTCGCGCAACGCGCGCAGCACCAGCGCTCGCTTGAACCGGCGCACTTCATCTTCGTACGAGTGGCTGAGCTGCGCAGCATCGGGACCAGTGCTGAGGCCCACTGCCAAGCTAACGCTTCGTATCGACGCCGGCAAACTGCTCACATCCACGGTCTGCTCTTCCGACAGCACAACGGCGCGCTGCACCACATTTTCCAGTTCGCGCACGTTACCCGGCCAGGTATGGTCTTCCATCGCATGCAAGGCTTGCGGAGAAAACCTGCGCGCCTTCTTCTTGAACTGCTGCGCCGACTTCAGCAGAAACTGTTGGGCTAGCAGGGGTATATCGTCGCGTCGCTCCCGCAAAGGAGGTAAGTGTATCTGGACGACGTTCAGCCGGTAAAACAGATCTTCGCGGAACTTGCTTTGTTGCACCATTTCCGCCAGGTTGCGATTTGTCGCGCAAATCAGGCGAATGTCGACGCTGATGGTCTTGTTGCTTCCCAGGCGCTCGAAGTTCCTTTCCTGAATCACACGCAATAACTTCGGTTGCAGCCCTAGGCCGAGGTCGCCAATCTCATCGAGAAAAAGCGTTCCGCGGTCCGCAGCTTCCACCCTGCCGCGCCGCGCCATCAGCGCGCCCGTGAAGGCGCCTTTTTCGTGACCGAACAGCTCGTCTTCGACAAGATTTTCTGGAAGATTCGCGCACGAGAAGGCGACCAGGGGACCTGTGTTTCGCCCGCTGAGATGATGAATCGCGCGTGCCAGGAGTTCTTTGCCGGTCCCGGTCTCGCCAGTGACCAGCACATTCACGTCGCAAGGCGCGATTTTTCGCGCCAGTGCAAACAGTTCCTGCATCGGAGCCGACGTGCCGAGCAACTCATGCAGCCTGCCCGTCGGTCGCTCATTGGCCCGCAACCGCAGAACTTCCCGTTCGGCGGCGTGAAATTTGAAGGCTCGCCTCAGGATGAGGCGCAGTTCCATCATGTTCGGAGGGTTGGTGACGCTGTCGTCAGCGCCGTGTTCAATGGCCCGGAAGATCAGCGCTCGATTCTCCTCTTCACAAAGAACGACAAGCGGCGGGCGCGAGGGAACCCCGCTGATTTCATCCATCAGCCGCAGGACCGTTTCATCGTCGCCTTGTGTGTTGGCGGAACGCAGATCAAGCAGAATGACGTCCGATGATTCGCGAACATCCGTCAACTGGTCAAAGTGCCACTGGTTGACGGTCCGCGTCGCAAAGTCTTCGCCGAGCGCTCGGGCGATTGCCTCCCCCAATCCCGAATCTTGTGTGAGGAAGCTAACCCGGATCACTTGCTTGTCCAACGGTTCTCTCTCCTGGCAGCCGGTCAGCTTTCACGCAGCCATACCCGTCTCTGAGCATGCCTTGCTTGGGGAGCCGAGCAGAATCCCAAAGCGTCTGATTTTTCGTGTGACGAGGACTTCCCAAATTGGCTCGAACGCCGAGCAAAGCCAGTGTGGTTCGGGACGGGGTAGAACAAGCACTGGACTATCGACCTAGCATGCGTGCATATGGAGGGCCATGAGTTCCCACAGCGGGTGTTGAGGATAATTCAACTAACATCCATTGAATCAGACTGCTGCACTGTGGAATAGTTCGCGGGCTTTTCTGGCGTGGAAAAATTCGTGGTAAATGTGTGAAAAATTCTTCTTGCGACGGACAAGAGTTCCTTGCTAAGTCCTAGAACTACTGGGACTTACTCACGCCCTCCGTTGGGATTCCAACCAAAATATCAACCGCCACATTTTTGCCGTCGCGTATCGCCGGCTTGAATTTCCAGCGGTTGAAAGCCACACGAGCTGCTTCGTCCATCGCCGGGACAATGCCCTGAAACACCTTCAGCTCCGCCACCGTTCCGTCTTCCTTGATGATGCCCTTCAAGACGATCGGTTTGTTCTTTTTTTCAAACGGCACTGGCAAGCGCTTGAAATCAAATCGCGTCGTAACGTCCGGCTGAAGAATCCCTTGCTCCATGTGCACGACCGCCGAGCGATTCTGGTCCGCAGGCTTCGCGGCCGCACCCGCTTGGCAAAACTGCAGGGTCCACGGCTGTCCAGGCATAGGCAGAAACACGGTATAGATTTTGCCGCAACGCAGTGCCCCGTAGACGCTGAGCCCGCCTCCACCCATGGGCCCGGCCGACACCACGAGCGCATTCTTGCGCAGCACCATCGTGGAAGGTACGGGGTAAACCATCTCGCGGAATATCGTGGCGTCGAGGGCCTCTTGACCGGTTGGACCCGGCTCGCCACTGATGCTCAAGTTTCCGGAGGTGCCTGAATTTCCGCCGCCACCGCCAGCAAACCCTGGACCGACCCCAGGAACGCGATCGCCCCCACCGCCGGTCGAGTGGCTGCCGGCTCCAGTCGTACCGTTCTCGCTCCCATTGACCGCCCCGGGCTGAGCGCCGCCTGGCGCAATGGTGAAGTCCCCCCACCGGTTGCCGGGAGGTAGGTTGACCAGCGCCGCGGCTTCCGCCGGATCCACGCCGATTACGACGACACCCTTCCCATCGCCCGCAATCTGCACGGGGTCGTTCTTCGAAGCCTTGCCGCTCCCGGACGTGTCGGCATCGCTCGGCGGGGCCTCTGGCGCAGTCGGCTGGCCCGTTCGGTAGGTATCTCCGAGATTGGTGGCCGTGGCAACGTTCGCTTCGGAGATCGATGGCGCGTTGGCCTGACCAATCATCACTTGCGCCTGCTTTGGTCGAGACTCGTTCAAAGGCACCGCCAGGTGAGGTTTATCCACGGTAGCTGCGAGAAGGTTGGTAGGCATCGCGGCGTTCAATGCGGCGAGGGTTGGCGCTACCGCTTTGGCCGCGGTCCTATGCGTCTCTCGCGGCCTTGAATTGTTTGCATTCAAGTTCACTTTGGGTTTTTCAACCGGCACCGCTGGTCCCCCGACGATGTTCGGGAGTTTCAAGTCCATGTCGATGTGCAAGTCGGGCGGCGTAGCTGGTTGATAGATCGTCTGCCGTTTGTTGTCCGGGCGAACTGGCTTCGAGACAATCACGATTTTTCGGGACGACGTCGTGCTCCCGATCTTCTGCAGCAAAGCCTGAATCTCGCCGGCGCCAGGTTGCCCGCCCTCTCCCGAGGGGGTAATGCGAGGAAGTTTCTCAAACGGATCGTTTTTCGGGATCTGGTAGTAGATAACTCTTTGCGGTTCGTCGAATGCTGCATTGCTGACGTATTGCTGGGCAGCGGTGTACGAGAGCAAAAACGGCAGCAGCAAAATAAGGCAAACGTGCAAAACCACTGATCCCGAAATTGCACGCCCCGCAAACCGGAACGGCGTGACCGGCGTGCTTCGAAAGAGCTTGATCGGCTGGCGCGACAACGGAAGATTTACTCGCCGGCAAATTACTGCGAGCGAACTCCACCAGCCAGATTTCTCCCGCTTACCCGAAATCGGGAACTGCGGCATCCGCACTTCAGAACGTGCACGAAGCACGAACCGTCGCAACATATCGGGCGGGATCGGAGGCCTCGCCCTGAGCGTCGTCAGTGTCGAGCTTTCGAGCTCGAAACTCACGCGCTTATCCGCCCGCGCGGGAGGCCGCTCGTCCGGCGAACTACCCTTTGCCGCGGTTCCAGGACCGACGCGTTGGGCCATTGAGGCGCTTGCAGGGGACGGATTCGCAATCTTGGTCTCTCGAAAGCCAGGAAGGGCTGCACGCGGCGTGCCGTCGCCCATAACCCCTGTAGATTGTTACCGAGCCCGTTCGGGCTCCCGAGCCGAGTCATCATTCGAGTACAGCACACCAGGCTCATGCCCGAGCGCTCCGGACCGGCAAAAAGTGAGCTTTGCATGCCTCGTCCACGCTCTTACGCGTGATGTGGGGCTCCATCCCTGCATACCGCGCGGCCCAAAAGATCTGATTGATCAGGTCGCGCGGATGGCACTGACAGAGCGATTGCTTCAAGTCTTTTATGCTCTGGATCAGATATTCCGGCACGCCCTCGTCGCACGCCACCAGGCGCACCTGGCACTCGCGCCTGAAAATCTCTAGAAATTGCTCCGGCGTTGCATATTCCACCGCAATCTTGTTGGGGATGCGGCGCAGGAACGCCTCATCGGCCAGCTGGTTGGGGTCCAGGTTCGTCGAAAACACGATGAACAGATCAAACGGAACCTCAAACTTCCGGCCGCCCGGCAACGTGAAGAAATCAACGCGCCGATCAAGCGGGGTCATCCAACGATTGAGCAGTTCGTCGGGACGCATCCGCTGGCGTCCAAAATCGTCGAGAATCAAAACGCCATTGTTCGCTTTCATTTGCAACGGCGCCGTATAGAACCGGCTGATGGAATTGAATTGCAAGTCCAGCATTTCCGCCGAAAGCTCGCCCCCGGCAAGAACGCAAGGCCGGCGGCACAAAACCCATCGCCTGTCCGACTCCGCAGCAATTTCGACGGAACTCGGAAAATGCACACCGGGATCGAAGACCGAAACAATCTGACTGTCCACCACGATTGCGTGCGGTATCCAAACGCTGTCGTTATAGACCGCTGGAATCGTGGAGGCAACGCTGGTTTTGCCGGTGCCCGAAGGGCCGTGCAGAAACATCGAAGTCCCCGAAACCAAAGCAGTTCCGAGGCGCGTCAGTAGCTCCTGATCGAGAACCAGCTGGTAAAATGCTCGGCTGACGTCCGCTGGTTTCAGCGCGATCTTCTGGACGCTCTGCATCCCCACGCGCATGGTGTAGTCGGCCAGAGACACCGGAGCAGGGCCGGTGTACTGGTTCATCGACAGCAGCTCCGCGCCGCGCTGCTTGCCTGCCGCGCTGGCTACGATCACGTGGCTTCCGGCGGCCATGCGCTTCACTTCGCAAAGCTGTTCCTTGCGGAAAAATTGGAAGATTTCCTCGATTACTCCCAGACTCAAGCAGGTCCGCTCGCTAAGTTCCAGAAGCGACATCTCGCCATGCAAGTACAGTAGTTTCAGCGCCAGGTCTTCCAAAAGTCCTCGCCGGACCCCGGTGCGCTGCACCTGGTGCGGAACCATTAATGTCGTGATTTCCATTTTCACCATCCGCGAATGCGGAGCGAGGTGCTAGCGCGTGATCAGCATCTCGGAGCTACTGTTCATTGTGATCGCCGGGGCGGCAATAAACGGCGCGAAAAAGAAGGTGTACGTGTACGTCACATCAACGTGCACCATGCAGCCAACACTGTTTTGGTTGGCCCCGGGGCAAGCCGCCGCGCCGACACCGGGCGGCACAACCCAAGTCGTTGTAAGTGTGAGGTTGCTCTTATCCAGGCCCATGTTCGAGATGTTCTTCGAAAAAGTCCCCTGAATGTTCGAGTTCGAGGCTGGGCATCCCGGCAGAACGCCGTTGCAGTTGCTTCCACTTCTAACGCTGGCCCATCTGGTCGCCTCGCGCGCTACATTCGAAACAAAGTGATACGTATAGAGCGCACGCCCACAGTCGATGATCCCAAACATCAACGTCAGCAGGAACACAAGAATAAAGCTTTGCTCGACGAGACTGCTGCCGCGCTGTCTAGCTTTGCGGTCGACACGAGTTTGTGCGCTCGCTTTGGCCCCTTCATGCTGGAGTCCGCAGGTCATTGAGCTACGCGCATCTCCTCGATACTTGTCACTTTAAAGGTTCCGGGCAGCCCTGGATAGTTAAACAGGGATTCGAAGGATCCATCCGCCTTCACCCGGACATAGACCAGCGGATGTTGCGGCTTGACGCAGACGGCCAGAGCTCCGCACGCTCCTAGAGCTGCCGTTGAGCATCCACAGCGTTGCGTCGAACTGACAATCAGACTATTCGGCGCCGTAATCCCGTGAGCATCGTTGGTGCCCGCAGTAGAGATTCCCGTAGTATCTTTGGCGGTTGCCAGGCTTTGCGCCCCATAGATCGCTCCGGCGCGGGCCGCGCTCGCAACCAGAATGCTGTAGTACGCAAACCGTCCAATCTCGATAATTCCAACCATCAAGAGGAGCAACAAAGGCACCACGAAAGCCAGTTCCACTAAACTCTGACCGCGCTCACCGAAGCCCGACACAGCCTTTTGGCCTCGCGCCGGACGTTCGCCCGAAAGCAAAGTGTTTCTTGGATCCCGCGCAATCATGTCGACAGGTCTTCCTATTACTAAGGGTCTTTTGCAATACGCCGACCACTTGGTATGTGGTGCGGACGTCTTGCCCAAAGCTCCGCCCTGGTCCTTGAAAAGAGACAAGTGGACCAGAAACCGTTCACATTTGAGGACGCGGCAGCCTCTTTGCGAGCTTGGCCAGAGGTCTAGGGCCTCACCCTCGGCCAGCAGTAAGAGATTATTTGCCTATATTTTGCAACGAACTTCGCTTACCGCCGCATCTTCACGACGAATTAGTAGAATTCCGCTGGGATTGAACTCTGCTGCTCTTGTAAGTGCAATCTCTGTTCCAACTTGCAAAGTTTTCCTCGGAAACGCCCGAAGATTCCCAATAGCCTCTGGTTTGTGGCCTCTGCTTTGCTTGTGTCTATTCTATTTCCCGATCGTTCGTTGCTTGCGTTTCCACGTGGGGCTGCTCCTAGTTGAAAAGCTGCCTTCCTTACCGGCCTCATTCCAGGCCCGCGGGACCCGGATCACCGAACATCGGTAGCGGAGAGACGTCGTGAAGAGTGAACAACGAAGGGAGTCAGGCCAAGCTTTGGTAGCTGCAGTTTTCGGGCTAGTCGTGCTCCTCGGCGCGGCAGGTCTCGCCGTCGATTTGGGCTACCTGCGCTACCAGAAGCGCTTGCAGCAGTCTGCCGCAGACAGCGCCGCGCTAGCTGGTGCGGCGGAATTGCGATCCGGAAACAACGCGTTTATCACCACAGCTGCGACGAACGACACGAAATTGAATGGCTTCACCAATGGTTTCACCGGCCCGGATGGCATCTATCACGTTCTGGTGACCGTGAATCCCGCCTTTCCTTTCGGGGCCCAAACCGGCGTCCAAGTTCAGGTCCAGGTTACGCAACCTACCTTCTTCATGAGAATTTTCGGAGTCAATTCGACAACGGTGACCGCGAGCGCTGTAGCGATCGCCACCAGCGCGCGAAACTGTGCCTATGCGCTCGACACCATTGGCAACGCCATAACGAACGACAAAAACCTGACCGCTCCGGGCTGCGGTATCGTGGACAACTCGAGCCTCGACAATGATGGTGCGATCACCGCCTCTTCGGTCGCGGTTCACGGCACAGCTTTCGGAGCTCCCACCATTCCGGGGGCCATCATGGGCATCGTTGAAGCGGCCGATCCACTTTTCGCGCTGAACGCTCCGGCCACCGGCGGCGGCTGCAAGGACGGCACCATCAACGGAAAAGTCGGCGCTGGTGGCGCGACCCCGAATTTTCAGCTCTTTGCTGGCCATTACTGCACGGGCATAACGATCTCCGACCGAGCGAATGTGACCTTCGGCCCGGGCACCTACGCGATTACGGGAACAGGGATTAATTTCAAAGGAGTTGGCACGGTTAGCGGCACGGGAGTGACGTTTTATATTTCAGGAGGGCCAGTCTTGATCAACTCCGTGCCTGGCAGTGCCGAGCAATTGACGCTTCGCGCTCCAACCAACGGAGCGCTAACGGGGATTTTGTTTTATCAAAATGCCGGAAACGGGTTGACCGCCACCATCAACGGCCAGGCGGCTTCAACGTTGCAGGGCGCCCTCTATTTTCCAGGTGCCGCGCTCAACCTCTCGAACATTAACGCAGCGGCTTACACCATCACCGTCGCAAAGACGTTGGCATTCAGCGGAAATGTAACCCTCGGCAGCGACTATTCTTCCTTGACGGGTGGCTCTCCGATCAAGAGCGCGGTCCTGGTTGAATAAAGAAGTTGAATAAAGTGAACGCAGCGCGTGCCGGAGAGGATGCTTCCACCCGGGACCACGATTTCCTCTTCATCTGACCCGCCCCACTATGCTGCTCGCGCCCATGTCCAACGCTGCTCCTGGAACACTCTTTGCAGCCGAAACGAATCTTCGACTCGTCATCCCTTTGTCGATCGTGTGCTTTGCCACCATCATTGTCGTTCCGTTGGCGGCTTCGCGCAGCCGCCTGCACATTCCCGGCTATGTGGGCCTGGCGTTCCTCGCCTCTATCTTGGGTTTCGTCTGCGGTCGCATTTCCGGCATTCGCGGTGTTGCCGGAACTCCCTGGGGCGTGTTGCTGTCGTTCTTGTTCTTCCTACTACTCGCCTTCGTGATCGGTTGCGTTCTGGCCCTGTTTTTTTATCGTGATCCGCCCGAGGTCTAGCGAGAATTGCCGCGATCTAGAACGAAGGTCCACGTTCTTCCCGTAGCCTGGGATGTGCGTTACAGTTGGTTGCTCGGTTCTTCGACTATTGAGAAGGTGTGAAGCGCGAAGATGAAAACTCTTCTGCTGTCGGAATACAACCACCTGGAAATCGCCGATCTCCCCAAGCCGACTCCGCTTGCGGACGAAATCCTGATTCAAGTAGCGGCCTGCGGCATCTGCGGCAGCGACGTCCATGGCTACGATGGCTCCTCCGGCCGTCGCATCCCGCCGATTGTGATGGGCCACGAAGCGGCCGGTCGCATTTCCGCCGTCGGCCGCAACGTCACGGGTCTCACCGAGGGCGACCGCGTCACCTTCGACTCCACCATCTACTGTGGCGCCTGTCCGCACTGTCTCCGCGGCGATGTGAATCTCTGCGACCACCGCCAGGTGCTGGGCGTCTCCTGCGGCGATTACCGCCGCGCCGGCGCGTTCGCCGAGTTTGTCGTCGTCCCCGCGCGCATCGTGCATCGACTTCCGAAGCAACTAGCCTTTACCGAAGCCGCCATGCTGGAGGCAACCGCCGTCGCGCTCCACGCCGTCGCCGTGACACAAATGCCCGCAGACAGCTCGACCCTCGTCATTGGCGCTGGAATGATCGGCTTGCTGATCTTGCAAGCGCTGCGCGCCACCGGCTGCTCCCGCGTCTTTGTCGCCGATCTCGACGACTCTCGCCTTAAAATGGCTACCGAACTCGGCGCCACTGCGGTCCTGTCTTCCCAAACCGATCTCGTCGCCCAAGTCATGCAGCTCACGACCGGCATTGGCGTTGACGTGGTTCTGGAAGCGGTTGGCAGAAACGAAACCGTCAGTGCCGCTATTGATTGCGTCCGCAAGGGCGGCACCGTCACCTTGGTCGGCAACATCTCGCCGCAAGTCACGCTTCCTCTACAGAAAGTCGTCTCCCGCCAGATTCGGTTGCAAGGGTCCTGCGCCTCCGCTGGCGAGTATCCCAAAGCGATCGAACTCCTCGCTTCCGGTGCGATTCGCGTGAAACCCCTGATTACCGCAGTTGCCCCGCTCGACCAGGGGCCCGCATGGTTTGCGCGTCTTCACGCCGGAGAACCGAATCTGTTGAAGGTAGTTTTGACTCCCGGAACCGACGCATGACTCTCACCGCGACCAACGATCTGTTCGATCTGGCTGGCAAAGTGGCGATCGTCACCGGCACAAGTCGCGGCCTCGGCCAGATCTTTGCCCGTGCACTTGCGAAAGCGGGCGCCGATCTGGTTCTCACGGCTCGCCGTCGCGACGACTTGCTGAGCTTTGAAAAAGAAATGGTGGCACTGGGGCGTCGCGCGATTTCTCTGGAACTTGACGTTCGCAATCATGCCAGCATCCAGAAAATGGCCGCCGACGCCGAAGCCGCCTTTGGCCACCTCGACATTCTGGTGAACAACGCCGGTTGCAACGTTCGCAAACCAGCTATCGAGGTCACCTGGGACGACTGGAATCTCATTCTCGACACCAACTTGCGCGGGAGCTTCTTCGTGGCGCAAGCGGTCGCACGCGGCATGATTTCGCGCGGCTACGGCCGCATCATCAACATCGGCTCGGTTACCAGCGTCGCGGGATTTGCCGGCCTGGGCCCCTATGGCGCCAGCCGCGGCGGCATAAAGCAACTAACCATGAGTCTGGCCGACGACTGGGGCAGGTACGGCATCACCGTAAATTGTCTGGCCCCGGGGTGGTTCCGCACCGAACAAAACAAGATTCTCTACGAAAGTAAAGAGTGGGTCGAGTACCTCACCGACCGCATTCCGGTAAAACGCCCCGGCCGACCCGATGATCTCGAATCCGCCGTGGTTTTCCTGGCCGCCGAATCCAGCCGCTACATTACCGGGCAAACTTTGCTGGTCGACGGAGGTATCTCGACCGGTGCCACCCGCGCTCTCGCCCAGCCCAAGTCTCCGGCGCCAAACGATGCTCTTCGCAGCTAACCCGGATTTCTCCTCAGCATCGCTGGCAAACGGGCTACGCTTGCTCCGGTTCAGGGATGGGCTCAATGCGGCCTAGCAGGAAAACGTACCCGGCAATTCCCACGAGCAGAAACAAGGCCGCCGCTCCAAACGCCCAGGAGAACGAGTGCGTCGCGCGCAGAATATATCCCGTGACGATCGGCGCAGCGATACCCGCAATCTGATTCGCCAAATTCAGGATGCCACCCAGCGTGCCCACGCTTTCCCGTGGAGCGATCAAAGAAGGAATGGACCACCCCACTGGCGAAGCCGCAGAAAGTCCCCCAATCGAAATGCTGATCCAGAAAACCGCGGTGAATGGAGTCACGGGTTGCGTCGCTCCAAAAATTCCCAGTCCCAAAGCCGTTCCGCCGATAAGGACAGCTTGGCGAACGCGAACCGGATCCCGACCGCGTTTGATGAACGTATCCACAAGCAGGCCGCCGACGGCAAGATCGACCACCGCCGCGAACAGCCAAGGGACGCTGGTATACAGGACGGAATGAAACAAGTCGATGTGCAAAGCGGTCGAAAGGTAGGAAGGCAGCCAGGCCAGCAGCAAGTAAAACGTGTAGTTGTACGAACCGAATCCCAGCGCCAACCCCCAAACCTTCGGTTGCTGCAGCAAGTACAACAGGGGTGCACCTCTAGCCGCGCGCGCTTGGTCCTCCGGCTGCGCCCCGCCCTTGGCAATGAATTCGCGCTCGGCTGCTGTAAGAGATTTATCTTCGCTCGGGTTCCGGTAGAACGCGTAGAACAACCCGAAATAGAGAAGGCTTATGATGCCCGTCGCCGCGAAACTCCATCGCCATCCAAAGTGCAGCAGAAAAATGCCGATGAGGGGAACTCCCACCCCGGGGGCAAACTTTGCAGCCGAGTCAAACATCGCGGTAGCCAGGCTTCTCTCTTGTTGCGGGAACCAGTAGCCTACCGCCTTAGCGTTTCCGGGAAACGTGGGGGCTTCGCCGATGCCCAAAAGAAATCGCGCCGCAAATAGCGCTTCGATTCTGGTGGCGGCCGCCGCGGCGAACGACGCTAAACTCCAGATGATCGTGCTGATGCGGCCCACGCGGCGCACGCCGAAGCGGTCCAGCAAAAGCCCGCAGGGAAGTTGCAGCGCCGCATACGGCCAGTTATAGAAGCTCGACAGGTAACCGAAGGTCACCGCCGATATTCCAAATGCGTCGGTGAGCGCTTGTTGGGAAACCGATAGATTCACGCGGTCGAAATAGTTGACCAGTACGCCGAAGCCCAGCAGCAGCGCGATGCCCCAGCGCCTGCGCGGCACCCGCAATCCGGAATCGAATGGTCCTGAAGTCGTGGTGGTCAAGGGTTTGGCGGACTAGACTGCACCATCGGCAAGCGTCGATCAAGTAGCGAACTAGGGCACGATCCGTGCCGCCCAGCCGCCGCCAGGCGCCAGCTTGACCTTTACCTTGGTCGACTTGCTCACCTGGGCTTTGGTCATCTTGTAGTCGCTCGCCATGCGATCGGCATTCACGCCATCCTCAAACGACTCCATCTGGAAGTTGCCATCCGGCAAAAACGTGAAAGCGATCTCGAGTTCCCGCGGCGTCCAGTCCGTCATCGCTCCGACGTACCAATCGTTCCCATTTCGACGCGCCACCACCACGTAATCGGAAATTTTCCCGCCGAGCACTTTTGTGTCGTCCCACACCGAAGGCACCGGACCCAGAAAGTCCATCATCTCCGGCTCTCGCAAATAATTCGAGGGGCTGTCCGACAACATCTGTAACGGGGCTTCGTAGATCACATACATGGCCAGTTGCTGGCAGCGTGTGCCGAGGCTCATGGGCCGGTCATGAATTGCGGCGAAGCTCGCCTTTTGCGCATTCAGCATTGCGCCTGGGGTGTAATCCATCGGCCCCAGAAACATCCGCGTGAAGGGCAGGGTGGTGCTGTGTTTCGGATCGGTCTCTGCGCTCCACTTGTCCCACTCCATTCCGCGCACACCTTCGGTATTGATCAGGTTCGGCCACGTGCGCGTCATCGTCGCAGGTTTCTGATCGCCGTGGAAATCCACCAAAATTTTCCGCTTGGCCGCCTTGCGGCTCACCTTGTGGTAGTAGTTGATCAGCAGTTGGTCGCTGCGTTGCATGAAATCCACTTTGATACCTTTCACGCCCCATTTGGCATATTGATCGAGCGCCGGTTCGAGTTGATCGTCGAGCGTCTTCCAGGCGACCCACAAAATTAGCCCGACGTTTTTCTGCTGCGCATAGGAAGCCAGCTCTTCCATGTTGATTTCCGGAACGACCTCAAGAATATTTCCCGCCTTATACCAGCCGGCATCCAGAAGGATGTACGGGATCGAATACTTCGCCGCAAAATCGATGTAATACTTGTACGTCGCGGTGTTGATGCCTGCTTTGAAATCCACGCCGTAAACGTTGTTGGCGTTCCACCAATCCCACGCCACCTTTCCGGGCTTGATCCACGATGTGTCGGCTACCTGCGAGGGCTTCTCCAGCAGGTACACAATCTGATTTGTCAGCAGATCCTCGTCCCGATCGACAATCCCCAAAACGCGCCAAGGAAGGGTCCGCGTACCTTTGGTAACCGCAATGTAGTCCGCCGCTTCGACGACCCGGACGTCCAGTTCGTTTTCCTGCTTTTCCTTTAGGGGATACTGTGGAAAGGTCGCCGCGAGCCCGGTACCGCTGGTTCCGCGCAGCCACAATCCCGGATATTCCTCCACGTCGGATTCGGCAACCGCGACCTTCGCGCCTTGCCCCACATCGACAACCGCCGGCAGCGTCGCAATAAACGCAGGCAAGATCTCCGACAAACGCTGCGGCACATATTTTCGTTCGTTGTGCGACATGAAGCTGTCTTCCTGCGGATAGAACACCATGTCGTTGGCGGAAAAATTCAGATTCATCTCTTCGCCGTACACCTTGACTTCTTGCTGCGCAAGGGAAGTTTCCAGCCGGTACGCGACGCCCTCGTTGTACGCGCGAAAGGTCACCGCGTAGCCGCCTTCCATCTCGAGGTGCACTTCGTTGTAGTGGTCGCGGATCTTGGCGAATTTCTGACGCACCACCGGCTCGATCATTTCGTCGTGGCTCCGTTGCTTGGCATGCAGAACCTTGGTCGCGTCTTTGCCAAATGTTTTGTGGTCCACATCGAGGGAAAGCGAACAGTTCTCAAGGATCGCTCTTCCGTTCAGCACCACGTCGTAGCGCACACCTTGCGCGGTGCGGATGCGGAGGTCGATTCGCTTGTCCGGGGACTTCAGATCGAAACTCGATTGAGCCTGGGCGGTCGCCACCATCGAAGACCCGGCAATCCCCAGCAATAAAGCGATCGTACAAAGGCTTTTCATGGAATCTCCCTCAAGGAACGTGAACCGATCCGATCAGCGCCGGCACCGTCCCTTAAGCGCTTAACCCTGGAACGCCCCAAAGAATCTTCACCAAGCGGGCGTTTGTCAAGAGGCGTTCTGGGGCTCGCGGTGGGCTTGGCTCAAACGGTCAGACGAGCATTGGGGTCTTGCGCTGCCCGGTAGATCGCTTCGACGAGCGCTACACTCTTGCGCCCTTCCAGGCCATCGCAAATCGGTTTCGTATGGTGTTCGATCGCTTTGAGGAAATCCTGCAGAATCGCTTGGTGCCCGCGCACATCGGTGACTGCAGCGGAGGAAGCGCTTGCGTTGGTGTCCTCGGGCGTATCGGAAGCGAAATCGGGCGGACGATGGCGAAGGTCGGCCGCGATGATGCGGTCGTGCTCGAGAATGACCGTTCCTTCCGATCCGGTGATCTCCACTCGCCGCGGATACCCGGGATACGCGGCGGTGGTCGCATGCAGCGTCCCGAGCGCGCCGTTGGCAAATTGCAGGATCGCGAGCGCGGTGTCTTCGGATTCAATTTTGTGAAGCGCGGTCGCGGTGCGCGCTTGCACGCGCGTCACATCTCCCAGCAGCCACAGCAACAGATCAACGGTGTGCACGCCTTGATTCATCAAGGCCCCGCCGCCGTCCAGCGCGAGCGTCCCACGCCATTTCGATTGGCCATAGTATTCGGGCGGCCGGTACCATTTCACGCGCGCGTCGACCAACAATACTTTCCCGAGCGCGCCTCGCTCGATCCACCCTTTGAGCCGCCGAATGTCGGGTTTCACACGGTCCTGGAAAATTACGCCGAGTTTCACCGGAGCACTCGCGGCTGCTTCGATCAACGCGTCAGCTCGTGCCGTGCTGATATCGATGGGTTTTTCGGTAAGCACATGGAGCCCGCGTTGCGCCGCCGCAATGCCTTCGGCCGCGTGAAGCCCGGACGGACTGCCAATCATCACCAGGTCCATGGGACGGTGCGCGAGAAAGGCCTCGAAATCTTGAAAAGGCAACCCGCCATATTCACGGCAAAGCCGCTCTACATTCGCTGCGTTCGTACCGTAGGTGGCGGAAACGCTCACACCCGAAACCGCCCGCGCCGCCCGTGCGTGGGTCTCGGTGATGTTTCCGCCGCCGATTAGACCGATGTGGAAGGGCATCCGAGTAGATCCTCAACAACCGATTGCGAAGAAAAGGGAAGCGATCGCTCCAAACGCACTACGTGCGCCCATTGCCGGGAGGTTCTGCACGGGGAACGCCATGCGGTGATCGCACATGCCCGCTTTTGGTCCCCACGACAACGTCTTGCGTGGTGTCATCGAAAGTAATTCTTTGCCCGGTCTGCATGGCGGCGATGGTCATGCACAGCGCCACGGAATGGCTATACCCGGCTTCCATGTCCGCGTTCGGTCTTTTCCTGCTTTGCACGCATTCCATCCAGTTTCGGACGTTGGCCGTGGTGGCATCGTCCGCTCCGGTATTTGCGGCCGCCGTTCCGGCGGCGGCGCTCTGCGCGAGAGATACGGTGGGCAGAAGGTTCGGCTTCACGTCCATCTCTTTCGCGAATTCTTCCGTGAGTCCGCCGGCCGGCGTGACTTGATTCTTGTCCAGGTCGAGCGTGCCGCCGTTTGAGAAATAGAGTTCCTTCACGCCACCCGCGGAGTTCGTCATGCGCGATGAGTACACCGCCTGAAACCCTTTCCAGGGATCTTCGAGCGGGCCGTAGTCAAAGACTGCAGTCATGGTGTCCCAATTTTTTCGACCGTCATGCCAGTGATAGACGCCGCCATTGGCTACCACGCTGCGGGGTCGCGGCAATCCAGTAAACCAGTGGACGGTATCGATCTGATGGACCATCCACTGATCCGGAATTCCCGAAGAGAACGGCCAGAACAGCCGGAATTCCAGATACTTGCGCGGATCGAAGGGCTCGAAGGGGCGGTTGATCAGAAATCTCTTCCAGTCCGTATCGGTCTCGCGCAACTGCGAAACCAGCTTCGGACGGCGCCAGCGTCCGGGCTGGTTGACATTCCAGGTCATTTCCACGGAAACGATGTCGCCGAACTGTCCCGACTTGATAAAGTCATGCGCGTGCTGATACACAGGAGAACTTCGGCGTTGCGTGCCGATGGCTACCACGCGGTCGGTCCCTTTGACTGCGGCGCGAACGGCACGCGCATCCTCCATGGTGTTCGCCAGGGGTTTCTCGATGTAGGCGTCGCGCCCGGCGCGAACCGCTTCCACGCCGTGCATCGCGTGCTGGAAGTCCGCGGTTGAGATAATCACCGCTTGCACATCCTGGTTCTCGTAGAGCTCGTCGTTGTTGCGCGCAAGCGCGATGGGTTTGCTCGTGAGTTTCGCCAGGTGCGCAACCCCTTCATCGCGCCGGCGGTTCCAGACATCGGAAAGGGCCACGAACTCAAAATTCAGCTCTCCGGCCGACTTCAAAAACGCGGGAATCAAGCTGCTCCGGCAACGGTCCGAGAAGCCTACAATGCCCACGCCGACACGATCGTTGGCTCCCGCAATTCGGGCATAGCTGGACGCCGCCGCACCCAAAGCCGTGCCCGCTACGCCGGCTCCTGCAACTTTCAGGAAATCCCGACGGGAAGCGCTGGACCTGGACATGAGACCTCCCCACCTCAGCGACATCATGCCACAACTGTGACGGTGGGCCTTGTCGGGATTCCCTTTGCGTAGGACTTGCGACAACTGCCGCCCTCAGGTACCCTCCCTGCGTCGCGTTAGGTGAACCGCTTAACCGCCTGCAGGGCTTGACAGGGGTGAGAAAGGATCGCCTTCGATCGGTTGGGAGTCGCGCCTGGTACCCCAGGCCAGTATCACTCGCGATCGTAGTTGTCGGCCGGACGCTTCTTTTGAATCTCATTTTCTGGTAGAAAAACTCATGGGACTCGACAACCGCTTGCCGATTGGAATCCGGTCTTCCCGCCCGGGACTCCGGTTGGCTTCTTATGATCGTTTGGCCGGCGCTTCACGCTACCAGCAATCCATTGGAGTGAAACCCAGTTTCCTTTGGGGAATTGCTTTACTCGCGCATGGCCTAAGCAAGCCGTCGCCTGGCCGGCGCGGGGTGCTGGTCGCGCCGCAGAGCCCGCATTCACCGGAATCATCTGACGACTAAGTAAGGAGACCCCGTAAGCCTTGCTTTCGGCTTACGTAACTTTTGTTAGGGCAAGAGTCCATGACGCGAATGTCGAACATTGCAGAACGCTTTCGCTCGCGATTTGACGGAGCCTCTCGCGTCTTTCGCGCGCCGGGACGCGTGAACCTGATCGGCGAACATACCGACTATAACGACGGTTTCGCAATGCCCGCGGCCATCGAGTTTTATTGCTGGGTGGCCGTTGGCCCGCGCCAGGATCGAAAGTTAAGCGTTTACTCCGAGGAATTTTCCGCTTCCGCTGAGGTCGATCTCGATTCCGGCTCGATTGTTCCCACCAAGTCGTGGAGTGACTATCCGATTGGCGTCGCCCTCGAGCTCGAGAAAGCAGGGTTTCCTGTTCGCGGCGCCAATTTGTTCATCGAGAGCGAAGTTCCGATGGGCGCGGGGCTCAGTTCTTCGGCGGCCATTGAGGTGGCCACGGCGCTCGCGATTGCGGAACATTCGGGCGCCTCGCCCGACCGGCTTCAATTGGCGCGTCTCTGCCGGCGGGCCGAAAATGAATTCGTCGGCGCACGCGTCGGCATCATGGATCAATTCGTCTCCCTGCATGGCCAGAAAGATCACGCGCTTCTTCTCGATTGCCGGTCGCTTACCTTCGAATCCCTGGCGATTCCCGACTCCGTCAAACTCGTGATCAGCAACACCATGGTGAAGCACGAACTTGCTTCCAGCGAATACAATCGCCGCCGCGCGGATTGCGAAGAAGCAGTGCGCAGGCTGGCCACCGTGCTTCCGGGAATTCGCGCTCTTCGCGACGTCAGCCTCGAGCAGTTGGAGAAGCATCGCGGCCTGCTCTCCGAGGTCATCTACAAGCGTGCGCTGCATATCGTGACCGAAAATGCGCGGGTGCTCGACAGCGCCCAGGCGCTTCGCGCCGGCGATATCGAGCGGTTTGGAAAACGCATGGCCGAATCGCATCGCAGCCTGCGCGATCTCTACGAGGTGAGTTGCCGTGAACTCGATTTGATGGTGGACCTGGCGTATCAGCAAAAGGGTGTGTTCGGGGCACGTATGACAGGTGGCGGATTCGGAGGCGCGACCATTAATCTGGTGAACGCGCGCCACGCCGGAGAGTTCAAGGAGAAGTTGGCGAAAGCCTACCAGAAAGAAACCGGCTTGGTGCCTCAGATCTACATCTGCAAACCCGCCGAGGGCGCCAGCGCCGTTGCGGCGTCCGATTTGTAGTGATTTGAGAAAGCCGCGACCCTGATGACTCCTCACGATGCAAAAGACGCGCCACACCGCCGGTGGAATCCGTTGTTGCGCGAGTGGGTGCTGGTGTCACCGCATCGCACGCAGCGGCCTTGGCTCGGCCAGGTCGCGACCCCTGTCATTTCGCCGCGAATCGAATACGATCCTGAGTGTTACTTGTGTCCCGGAAATTCACGCGCGGGCGGATCGCAAAATCCTTCGTATACGGCGACGTATGTCTTCGACAACGACTACCCGGCGCTGCTGCCCGACGCGACGCCCTTCCAAATCGACCAGGGCGACCTGATCGTTGCCCGGGGCGAGCGCGGCTTCTGCCGCGTCGTCTGTTTTTCGCCGCGCCACGACCTCACGATCCCGCGTATGCAGCCCGAAGACGTGCGCGCGGTCATCGACGTGTGGACCGACCAGTATCGTGATCTCGGTGCCGTGCCTTGGGTACAACACGTGCAAATTTTTGAAAATCGCGGCGCGCTGATGGGCGCCAGCAATCCGCACCCGCATTGTCAGATCTGGGCAAACGAGACACTGCCGAATCAACCTGCGCGGGAACTCGCCGCGCAAACCGAATATCTGCAGAAGCACGAGAAGTGCCTGCTCTGCTCGTATTTAGTCCTCGAGGGGAACGACCGCGTACGCATCGTCACGGAAAATGAAAGCTTCGTGGCCCTGGTCCCGTACTGGGCTGTATGGCCTTTCGAGACGATGATTCTGAGCCGCCGCCATGTCGGCAGCATGGCCGAGTTCTCGAAAGCGGAGCGCAATGACCTGGCTGGCATACTGCGCAGCCTGACGATACGTTACGACAATCTGTTTACCATGGCCTTTCCGTACACGATGGGCTTCCACCAGCAGCCTACCGACGGAAAGCAACATCCGGAGTGGCATTTCCACGCACACTATTTTCCTCCGCTGCTGCGTTCGGCTACCGTGCAGAAATTCATGGTGGGATACGAAATGCTCGCTTCGCCGCAGCGCGATATCACCGCGGAGGGCGCTGCGGCCCATTTGCGGGGCCTGAGCGACGTTCATTTTCTCGATCAAGCCTGAACGAAGTTCAGGTATAGTGCGCTCTTTGCGCATGGCCAGTAGCAATTTTCATGAACATCGACTCGCACCAGCACTTCTGGATCTATGATCCCGCGCGTCACGCCTGGATCGACGACACCATGACTGCGCTGAAACGCGATTTCCTGACGGAGGAACTAGCCGTTCAACTCCAAGCCAACGATTTCGATGCTTCGATTGCCGTGCAAGCCGATCAATCGGAGCTGGAAACGCTGTTCTTGCTGGAACTCGGGAAAAATACCAGACGCATCGCCGGCGTTGTCGGTTGGATCGACATGGCTTCCTCGCGTGTCGAAGAGCGGCTGGAGTTCTTCTCACAATTCGAAAAGTTGCGCGGCTTTCGTCATGTGGCCCAAGCCGAACCCGACGACCGCTTCCTGATGCGCTCCGAGTTCACGCATGGCATTTCGCGCTTACGCGAATTTGGCTTCACCTATGACATCCTCATCTATCCGAAGCAGCTGCCGGCGGCCATCGACCTGGTCGCGAAGTTTGGCGATCAGCGGTTTGTCGTCGATCACCTCGCCAAGCCGGAAATCAAGGCGAAAAGCATCACCGAATGGGCCGCCAGGATGGGCGAAATCGCCCGCAACCCAAACGTATATTGCAAGTTGTCGGGTCTGGTGACCGAAGCCGACTGGCACCACTGGGCGCGGTCTGATTTCGAACCGTACCTGGATGTTGTTTTCGAAGCGTTTGGCGTGGACCGATTGATGTTTGGTTCGGACTGGCCGGTGTGCCTGCTGGCTGCCAGCTACAAGCAAGTGAAAGACCTCCTCGAGGACTATGTGAGTCGCAAGGCGCCGGCCGCGAAGGAAAAGATTTTCGGCGCCAATGCCATTCGATTTTACGATCTAAAGGCGCTTGCCGATGGACTTGCAGCTTAAAGGCAGAGTAGTCCTGGTTACCGGAGGCGCCAAGGGCATCGGTGCCGCGATTGCTCAAGCTTGCTGCGTCGAGCAGGCGATCCCCGTCATTGTCGATCGGGACGTCGATGCCGGCGGCCAGCTGCAACGCGGACTGGAAGAATCGGGAGGGAAGGCTCGGTTCATCCCCGCTGACCTCACGGCGGCTCGGGACGGCTCGCGGGTGGTCGAGCAGACACTCCGCGAGTTTGGTCGCTTGGATGTGCTCGTGAACAATGCGGGCATCAATGATCGTGTTGGCCTCGAGCACGGCAGCCCCGAGAAATTTGTTGGCTCGCTAGAGCGGAATCTTCTGCACTACTACAACATGGCGCACTACGCGCTGCCGGGGCTTAAAAAGTCGCAGGGCTGTATCGTAAACATCGCGTCGAAAACGGCGGTTACTGGGCAAGGTGGAACGTCCGGCTACGTTGCCGCAAAAGGAGCGATTCTGTCGCTGACCCGCGAGTGGGCCGTCGAACTGCTTCCTTACAGAATCCGGGTGAATGCCGTGGTCCCCGCGGAGGTGATGACGCCCCTTTACAAACAATGGCTCAGCACGTTTCCCAACCCTGACGAAAAGCTGCGTGAAATTACAGCGAAGATTCCGTTGGGGAAACGTATGACCCAGCCGGAAGAAATTGCCGCCGCCGTACTGTTCCTGATTTCTGGGCAAGCGTCTCATGTTACCGGCCAGCATCTGTTCGTCGACGGAGGTTACGTGCACCTCGACCGTGCGATTGGTTGAGGCACCGCTGTAGCGAAACGACGGGGTGAAGCGAAATGAGCATGGTGTCGGAAGGTTCAACACGAAGGAGATTCTGTCTCACCCTGGATTTGAAGAAGGATCCGGAGCTGATCGCCGAGTACAAGCGCTACCACGAAAAGGTCTGGCCAGAGATTACCCAGAGCCTGAAAGACGCGGGTGTCGTGGACATGGAAATTTATTTGCTGGATACGCGCATGTTCATGATCATGGAGGTCAACGAAGGGTTTTCGTTCGGGAACAAGGCCCAGATGGATCTGGCAAATGCGAAGGTGCGGGAGTGGGAGGAACTCATGGGGAGGTTTCAGAATCCTCTTCCCAATGCCAGCCCCGTGGAACGATGGCAATTGATGGAAAAAGTGTTCGAACTTGAGAAATAGTTGTGGCGGCGAGCGGGTGGAAAGAAAGCGATTCATCGAAATATTGAGGATGTCCATGAAAACGAAGACCATAAGTCTATTGCCGATCCTGCTGGCGGCGTCGTTGTGGAATTCTGCGGCCCGCGCGCAGAACTACCAGCCTTCGGAGTCCAATCTCAAAGCGCGCCAATGGTTCCAGGACGCCAAGTTCGGCTTGTTCATTCACTGGGGTGTTTACAGTGTGCCTGGTCGAGGCGAGTGGGTAATGGAGAACGAGAAAATCCCGGTTTCCGAATACGAGAAGTTTGCGCCGCAGTTTAATCCGACCGAGTTCAGCGCCGCGGATATCGTCTCGCTGGCGAAAGCCGCCGGAATGAAATATATCACCATCACCAGCAAACACCACGATGGATTCGCGATGTTTGCGACCAAGCAAAACAAATGGAACATCGTGGATGCCACGCCTTATGCAAAAGACCCACTGAAGCAGCTGGCCGAAGAGTGCCGCAAGCAGGGAATCAAATTGTTTTTCTATCACTCCCAGCTCGATTGGCATAACCCCGATTACTTTCCTTTGGGGCACACGGGGCATTCCGCGGGGCGGCCAGAAGGCGGCGACTTCAATCGCTACCTGCAGTTCATGGACGCCGAGCTTACCGAGCTGTTGACAAACTATGGCGACGTCGCGGGAATCTGGTTTGATGGCATGTGGGATAAGCCGGATGCGGACTGGCAGTTGCAACGGACTTATGGCCTCATCCACAAGCTCCAGCCTGCGGCGATGATTGGCAGCAACCACCACCATGCTCCGTTTGATGGTGAGGACTTTCAGATGTTCGAGAAAGATTTGCCGGGAGCCAATACGGCTGGGTTCAATCAGACTTCCATCAGCCAGTTACCTCTGGAGACGTGTGAAACCGTAAACGGCGCTTGGGGATACAACCAGAAGGACAAGAATTTCAAGAGCGTGCCGGACCTGATTCATTACCTGGTCCGCGCCGCGGGCTCCAACGCGAACTTTCTTTTGAATATCGGGCCCATGCCGACCGGAAAAGTGCAACCCGAGTTCATCGAGCGGCTGCGCGCCATGGGGCAGTGGATGGTGAAAAATGGAGACACCATTTACGGTTCGCGCGGCGGCCCGATCACTCCGCGCAGTTGGGGGGTGTCCACGCAAAAAGGCAACGTCGTATTTCTACACGTGCTCGATTGGAAGGACGAATATCTGGCCCTGCCGGATCTGCCAGGAATTGCCGGGGCGCATCTTTTCGGCTCGAACGCACCGCTCGAGTTGAAAACTCTGAGCGGGGGCTTGTTGCTCCGGTTGCCGAAAGAAAGCCGCGACCCAATCGACACGATTGTCGTCCTGGAGCAACGAAAATAGATGCGCTCCCGATTCCAGGCGGGCCTCGTCTTCGATTGGACTCGATCTTGTGTTCCGTTCGTGCGGTTACGGACGGAAAAAAGGGACCACCCCCCTGGCCGCGCGCCCAATCTGTGGCCGCAGCACCGGGAGTTAACGTATCGGGCAGGTGAATTCGACTCCCACGCCCAGGGCAGCACATCCAGTTCACAACTTTACGTTTACCGCCCGGGCCAGCTCACTCGTCGTCCTCCGATTCATCTTCCGATCGGAACGCGGACCAGAAGACCCCCCAGTTATTAGAAAAGGTGGAAGAATTCTGCGTCTCCGTATAAGGCTCGTATAGGAAGAAGTCGCCCTTATTGGTGGTTAGCTTGGTAGGCGTGGTCAGATTAGAGCAATTGCTGGTGGCCGGATCGAACGCGGGAGCCGGGCAGGAGGACGCAAAATCCGCAAGGACCGTCTCATTTTTCAAATTGGTCACCAGGGTTGCGGTTTCTGGCGTGTAGTTGGCTGCGTTAGCAGGGTTGTTGATGATGTCCGAGACAGCTCCGGCGAGTTGCGGAGTATTCAGGGTGTTGTTTGTGAAGGTTATCGGGTAAGCGCGTCCACCGGCACTACCGAAGGAACCGAAACCGACACTCGCCGTGGAGGGGTCGAAGAATACGTAGAGCTGGTGCGGATCGAACTTGGCCCTAATCGTGTTTGAGCCCTTGGTGATCACGATGCGGGCGGTGCCGTCCTCGTTAACGAAACGCGTGGGGACCTGATCCAGAAAGTGGTTCAACTTCGGACCTATGTGAGCTGAAGAAAAGGTGGATCTTGGCGTTCTTCAACAGACGTCCACCAATGGAGACGTCGGAGGTGAGGAAAGCGTTATAGGTGATGCGATCCGCCGAATCCCGCGAGGACGGCATGAACAAGCTTGGCGGAAAGCCACTATCCGGATCGGTCGCGTCCACGAAGAAGAGGCCCGCATTGAGAACCTTGCTGGAGGCCAGTGGCTCGCCCTGATAGGGCTGGAAGAGGAACAAATCTCCTTTGTTGGTCTTCAGGGGCGCGGTCGGGGCGGGACATGTGGAGTCGGGGAAGGTGACGCAGACCCAACCGCGCCCGCTAAATCCGACGTCGTGCATGAGGTCGGCCGAGAGCGCCACTTCTTCAGGACTTGGGCTGAAGGCGAGATTAACCGGGCCGTCGACTATCCCACCGGCGACGCCGAGCGGGTAGGCGGGCTGGAGGTTCGGCGAAGTGGGAAGCGGAACCAAACATGTGGGTACGCAAGAGCCGAATCCGACGCCACCATTGGTGAGATCGAAACTTACGAAGATCTGATTTGGCTCGAAGCTAGCGTGAACGGTCTTGTCATCATCCACGATGGTGATACGGGCTGTGCCAGTCTGGTTATAGACGATATCGACGGCACCACTGGGGTTTGGGATCGTAACGGTTTGAACGTTGCTGGTGTCACTCTCGAATGTCAGGAAGATTCGCGCGTTGTGGAAATGCCATGGTCCAAGTTGGCCGTCCGTAATCGTGAAGCCGCTGTAAGTGACGGGCCCTGCAAATGCACCAGAGACGAACAGAACGCTCATTGCCGCAAACCGAAGGGCCCATCGGAAAGCTGCGATCCACAGAATCTTGTGCCGACGCGCTGCGGGTATCATATCGGTCTCCTCTCTGACTCAGGTGGGCCTAAGCTGGAAAATCATTTCGACAAAGACCTTTTTCTTTCTTGAAGCCGGGGGACAATGCGGATTCTGAGAGGCGGAGAGTATACCCCCATTGGCTTGTCCCGTCGGCCGCTGCGCGGTCTGCCGCAGTTTGCGCCCGTAGGGAGGGTGGTCCCTTTTCCCGTCCGTATCCGCTATCCCTGTTGCGGTTTGACACTCCCGGTGTCGCTTCCTATAGTCGAAGCGTTTCGAATCGCAACCAGCAGCTAGACTGTACCTGAGCTGGTTTTGCGCCGCGCTGACGCCGAGCTCACAGCAGCGTTGCGCGGAAACGTGCGATATCAGAAAATCGAGCGATGCAAAATAGCGTCTTGCAACTGGACCCCAGGGATAACGTGCTTGTGGCCCTCACCGCGCTGCGCAAGGGCGAGCAAATCCCATTTTCCGGCAACTCGTACACGCTGTTGTCGGACATTCCGGCCAAGCAAAAATTTGTCACGCGCGACCTTGGCGCAGGCGATCAAATCATTATGTATGGCGGACTGGTCGGCACGGCCACTGAGCCCATCCGCCAAGGCGACCTGCTCTCGACGCGGAATATCCGCCACGCCGCATCCGATTTTCATTCCGGCTCGCCAGCCCCTCGTTGGACACCTCCCGATGTTTCGGCATGGCGGGAGCGAACGTTTCTCGGCTATCACCGGAGCGATGGCCAGGTAGGCACGCGAAACTACTGGCTGGTCGTCCCGCTGGTTTTCTGCGAGAACAGAAACCTCAGCGTATTGAAGCAGGCATTTGAAGAAGAGCTCGGTTTTGCGCTTCCGCAAATCTACCGCCGCCACGTGGCGGAGCTTGTGCGGCTATACGCCGAGGGCAAGACCGAAGAACTGAAGAACGCTCCGTTTGCCGAAGGCCCAAGAGTCTCGGCCAAGCCGAAAGTATTCCGGAATATTGACGGCATCAAGTTCCTGACGCACGAACAAGGGTGCGGGGGCACGCGCGAGGACGTCAGGAATCTTTGCGGGCTGCTGGCGGGCTATATTCACCATCCCAACGTGGCCGGAGCGACCATCCTTAGCTTGGGGTGCCAGCATGCCCAAGTGCCATTTTTACGGGAGGAGATCAAGCGCCGGGATTCCAATTTCTCCAAACCTCTTTTGGTGTTCGAACAACAGCAAATGGGTGAGGAGTCCGCGATGCTCTCAAAGGCCATACACGACACGTTCGTGGGGCTCGTCGAAGCGGAGCGGGCGGTGCGAAGTCCCGCGCCGCTTTCACGCCTTTGCGTAGGGTTGAAATGCGGCGGGTCGGACGGTTTTTCCGGAATCTCCGCGAATCCTGCAATTGGTCACACCGCTGACATTCTTGCGGCGCTTGGTGGGCGAGGGATTCTGTCCGAGTTTCCGGAACTCTGCGGCATCGAGCAGGGCCTGATCAACCGCAGCGTACGCAAGGATGTGGGCGACCGGTTCATGGAACTCATGCGCGACTATGCGGCTCGCGCGAAAGCCGTTCACGCAAGTTTCGAGATGAACCCTTCCCCGGGAAATGTCCGCGACGGTTTGCTGACGGACGCGATGAAATCGGCAGGCGCCGCGAAAAAGGGCGGTACCTCGCCCGTCACCGGTGTGCTGGACTATCCGGAATATTCGAGCGAGCCGGGTCTGAATTTGTTGTGCACGCCGGGGAGCGACGTGGAATGTGTCAGTGCGCAAGTGGGCGCCGGCGCGAATGTCGTTTTGTTCACGACGGGCCTGGGCACGCCGACCGGGAATCCGATTGCCCCGGTGCTGAAAATCTCCACAAATTCTGAACTTGCTGGGCGGATGTCCGACATCATTGACATCGATACGGGACCGATTATTGCCGGCGAGACGACCATCGAGAAGATGGGCGAGACGATTTTGGAGCGTGTGATTCAGGTGGCCAGCGGCGAAGCGCAGACCAAGGCAGAAATCCTGAAGCAGGACGATTTTATTCCCTGGAAACGTGGCGTTTCGCTCTGAACAACGTGCCGCAGCTTTCGACCACCAGTGCGGGCCCCGGAGAGTAGCAGGAGCACGCATTGTGCTTAGCGGTTGCCGAGAGGACCGATGGCTCTAAAGATCAAACCGAAGCAGGAATGCCGCTGGGACCTGGTTGGTCTCGGCGAGGTGATGGTTCGCTTCGACCCCGGCGACCGGCGTATCGCGACCACGCGCAATTTTGAAGTTTGCGAAGGCGGCGGCGAATACAACGTTGCTCGCGGTCTCAAACGTTGTTTTGGTTTGGATACCGCGATTGTGACCGCCTTCGCGGACGATCCCGTAGGGCGCTTGTTGCAAGACATGCTCTATCAAGGTGGAGTCGATCAGTCTTACGTTCGCTGGGTCCCGCACGATGGTGTCGGGCGCGCGGCGCGCAACGGGCTGAATTTTACAGAGCGGGGCTTCGGCGTGCGCGCGGCTGCGGGATCGTATGATCGCGGGCACACCGCGATTTCGCAAATGAAACCCGGCGATGTCGATTGGGAAGAGATCTTCGGAACCCAGGGTGCGCGCTGGTTTCATACCGGGGGTATTTTCTCTGCGCTTTCTTCGACAACGCCGGAACTCGCCGTGGAAGCCATGCAAGTGGCGCGCCGGCACGGCACCATCGTGTCCTACGATCTGAATTACAGGGCGTCGCTGTGGAAATCCTTGGGAGGCAAGAAGCAAGCGCAGGAAGTGAATCGTCGCATCGCGCCGCATGTCGATGTGATGCTGGGGAACGAAGAAGATTTTTCCGCGGCGCTTGGTTATGAAGTGCCGGGGATGGACGAGCATCACTCGTCGTTCGCCGTCGAAGGGTTTCAGCAGATGATTGCGAAAGTGATAAAAGACTATCCATTTCAAGTGGTGGCCACGACGTTGCGTAAAGCCAAAACCGCGACGCAGAACGATTGGAGCGCGGTTTGTTATTACGACGGGAAATTTTTCCAGGCGAAGAATCGCGAAAATCTCGAGATCTTCGATCGCGTCGGCGGGGGCGACTCGTTTGCCTCGGGAATTATCTACGGATTCCTCGCAGGCCGCGATGCGCAATTTGCCGTGGAATGCGGCGCAGCCCATGGTGCGCTGGCGATGACCACGCCGGGAGATACGTCCATGGCGACGCTCGATGATGTGATGCAAGTAATGAAAGGTGTTGGCGCGCGCATCGTGCGGTGACGGGCGCTTCCAGCCGAAAGGGTATCCTCGATGGAGAAACAAGCGGTACGCGATCGCATCCTGCAAATCGGCATCGTCCCGGTTGTGCGCGCTTCCTCTGCGAGCGAAGCCCGCACCGCGGCAGAATGTGTTGGCCATGGCGGCATTCCGATCGTGGAGATCACCATGACGGTGCCGGGAGCGGTCGAGGTGATTCGCGAACTGGTGAAGCATGCTGGCTCGGAACTTCTGGTCGGCGCCGGTACGGTACTCAACGCGGAGACCGCGCAGCGCTGCCTTGATGCCGGTGCGCAATTCCTGGTCAGCCCGGGATTTAAGGCCGAAACCGTTGCGCTGGCGGTGCGAACGGGCACGTTGATTATGGCCGGTGCTTTGACTCCAACCGAAGTGATTACCGCCTGGGAGGCTGGCGCCGACTTCGTGAAGGTTTTTCCATGCGGACAGGTGGGCGGCGCGAAATACATCAAAGCGTTGAAGGGCCCGCTACCTGGCATTCCGCTGGTGCCCACCGGTGGCGTGAATCTCGGCACGGCTGCTGAATTTCTGGAAGCAGGGGCCGCAGCGCTTGGGATTGGCGGCGAACTGGTGCACCCTCACGCTTTGAAGTCCGGCAATCGGGACGCCATCATCGAAAACGCGCGGAAGTTCGTCGCGATCGTTTCGGAAACTCGAGCCAAGCTTGGTTCGCCCGCCGTCCCTGCCGGCATTTAGGGCCGGCACCCACTATCGCGGCAATAGGGCCGGCTCAGGCAGGCGCATCGGGATTCGTTTACCGTAAACCAGGGTGCGCCACAGCCATTCTGCTGGCCCGTAGGCGAAACGTCGAAGCCACCAGACGCTTAGGAACACTTGGAGCGTATAAATGGCCAACGCCCACAATAGCCAGTCGAGCGGTCGCAGTTTTCCGTAAAGCGCGAAACCGTAGCCGTACAGCAACGTCGTGCAAATCAAGGATTGAAACAGGTAGTTGGTTAGCGTCATCCGGCCGGCGCAGGCGAGCGGCGCGAGCATTCTGGCGACCCCCTCGTGATCCATAGCGAGAATCACGCTGGCCATGTAGAACGCAGCGAGCGCAAGGTCCCCAACCGCGCCGAGCACTGGCGCGAAGGTCACGAACCTGGGAGCGCCCTCGTGCGCCAACACGTATTCCAATAGATGCGCTCCAATTCCAACCACCACTCCCACATTCCACATGACAATGAAGAGTTTTCGCGATTTGTGGACGTTCTGAAAGATACGCCTTCGGCCGAAATAGGTACCGATCAGGAAAAGAGCGAAAACATGCAGAAGGAAATCGAGTTGATGGGAATATTGAAACCAGAGGTCGTGAGCGCGCTGAACAAAAATCTCCGAATAAGAACCATGGGCATAGACCGCTAACGATTTCTCAACCAGCTGGAGTTTCGAGGGGTAAGTAACTGTTCCGCGGAGTGCGACTGTCTTGTGGAATGCAGTGCCCGCCATTCCGGACGAACGATTTCCAGCACGAAAAACAAGATCGCAGCAACCAGAAGTGTTCGCGGCCGCACGGATCGAAACAAATACAGCGCAACGGCCGCAAGCGCGTACCAAATCAGGACATCTCCCATCCACACAAAGAACGCATGAAAAAGGCCGAAGCCCAGAAGCACCGCGATGCGGCGAAAAAACAATCGGTCCGCTGTTTTCTCCGAACCTGCTCTCGAACCTTGAAGCGCCAGACCCAAACCGATCAGAAATGAGAAAAGTGAAAGAAATTCGGTGTCTCCCGAGGAATGGATTAGCGTGTCCAAATGGCGATCGATCGGACGCCGCCATTGAGGAAATCCAGGCGGGTAGTAAAACATCGGCAAACTGTAGAAGGCTATGTTGACGAGCAGGATGCCGAACAGCGCGATCCCGCGAAGGACATCCAGGCTCAATAGGCGATTCGCGCCTGAAAGCGGGCCCGCCTCGTTAACGCTCGAACGTTCGCCGAGCACGAGCTACCTCACCTTATCCGTTGGCTCTGTGAACTTACTAGTGTCGAGTTTGGGCGTTCAGAGTCGCCTGCAGCCAAGGCTGGGGCCATTATAATCGGTTCTTTGCCGTCAACGTTCTAGCCCAATTTGATCACACGCTCCGGCTGCGGTTGCTGTGCGCAATACGTCTCGTTTAACCATCAGTGCGCAAGCGGGTCGGGGCGAAGCTGGAAATGCAAGACCTTGCTGGTCGTTCCTTTCCCGCCTTCGGCGTGAAAAGGCGTTCGCGTGCCGTAGGTCGCCCAGAGTCCCTTTCCTTTCCAGCCGGCCTTGGGATCGTCGATCCGACCATCCATCCCTTTGGCGTAAAATCCCATCGGATACGGGACGCGAAGCACAACGAACTTCCCGCTTTCGGGCAACAGCGCAAGGAGTGCGTCATTACCGTTGCCGGTCGCTATCGGCACGTTCTTCCCCAGTCCGAAAGTATCGAACTGATCGACCCAATCATAGTAACTGGCCTCGGCGCTTCCTGGGTCAGTAACTCCCTTCAACTGCGGCCCTGGGAGTTGGTATAGCGTCCAGCCTTCAGGGCATTGCCGCCCTGTGGCCGTTGGCCCGTTGAGCGATCCTTTGCATTTTCGCCGGTCGAAGCTCGCCAAGTGCCCGCTGGCAATCACCGTCCACACAACCCCGTTGCGATCAATGTCGAGCCCGCGGGGCGAGAATCCGTGAACCGGAGCGTTTGGATCGTTCCATGGCAGTTCGTATATTTCTGCAAGAGCAGTTGCCGGGGGATTTGGTCCTGGGTTCAAGCGGACAACGGCGCCCGGGAAACCCAACACGGTTCCCCAGATCGATCCATCCAATGGGCTGACGGTCACGCCGTAGAAGGCAGCATTGATCCGCTTGTCCTTGGCAGGATCAACGGGTTGATCAGGCTCCACATAATCATCCCGCTTTCCGTTGCCGTTCGTGTCGAGGATGAGCGCCGTCCAGCCCTGTGACTTTTCTTCATCGTGGGTTTCGTCGAACATCTTCGTGTTCAGCCAGCCGACTGCTCCTCCGCCACCACCGCTGCTTGTCCATAGCGTATTGTTGGCGTCCTCGGCAAAAACCAGATGATGTGTGCCAAAACAGGTGTTGATGAGCGTCAGTTGTTTCGTCTTTGGATCGTACATCGCGAGTTGTCGGCCACTGGTTTTGAGGGGGAACAAGACAGCCGAAGGATGGCTCGAGCCTTCATAGCAGAAAGCCGGGTTTTCGCCGCCGCGGATTCTGGAGGTAATCCACAAGCGACCTTGCTCATCGAACATCGGATTGTGGACATTGGATTGACTGCGCCAGATCGCTTCGTCGCCCCAGTACGGCGAAGGTGCAACAACTTTGTCGTTTGCACTCGATGGCGTTTTCGGATCACGCACGCGGAGTTTCACCTTGCTGGCCGACGCCCCCACCGGGTCAAGGGCTGGTAGATAATCCGTGCTGAGTTCGGTGGCTCCGAAGATTTCGCCGTTGGCATTGCGAGTGGGATCGCGCTTGTCCGTCGCGATCTCATCGTGCAGATACGCCTTGGGATCGGCCCAGTCCCACTCGGTAATGACGACGTTTCGCTCGACGCCTTGTGGTCGCGGAGGGATGGGCGGCAACTCGCCGGCCGCAATCCTGTCGGTCCAATCCGCGAACATCGGCAAAGCGCGCTCTGGCCCGAGCTGGGCGAGGCCGCTAACCATGTTATTGCCGGCTTGTCCGGAGAGTGTGCGTCGGGCCCAGGCTGCGCTCGATGAGTCAAAATGACCCAAGATTTTTGGAATCTCTCGTGTCGCTTTTTCGCCCAACTGGTGGCAGGACCAGCAGCTGTCGGTTTTCAACAAGTGCAACCACTGTCCCTGGCTCTTCATATTTTCCGGGATGCCGTTCCCTTTGGGCCCGGTGCCAGGAAATTCGTTCTGGTCCGGCACACGCAGCATGGAAAACCAAAAGATGGCTGGATAGTATTCCGCCGCTACACGCGCGTTCGGCGCTGCCACGGCATTTAAGTTGACGATCTTCCCGGGAGTAGCCTGAGCTGGCGAGGAATCCACGAGCCCGTAGCCGCGCGCCCATACTCTATAGTTCGCCTTCGGAAGCTGTGGCAGTACGTAGCGCCCTTGATCATCGGTAACTACGATTTTCACGAATTTGGTCGGCAGGTCGGTCGTTTCCGCGATCACCCATACACCCGCTTCCGGCGCATTGGTGCCCATGACCACGCCGCCGATGGCGTCGCTCCCTGCCGAAATCACTTCTCCACGGGACTGTTGTGCGTTCAGTTTGCCGAACCAGGCTAGTACGATAATGCCTGTAGCGAAGAGGGGATATAAAACTGCTTTTGTCATGATGTTCACTCCGTACGTCGAACGACAGCTACAATATGTGCAAAGTGGGAATTGGGAATCTGTCCGTTTCAGAAACCGAACGCGGTCGAATCGTATGCACGATAAATCGGGTTGTCAATTGGCGCTATTCCGCTGTCGGCGCTATTCGGGTAGGCCATCCGTACTTCGCAGCGCATTGAGCCAAGCAAGGAAGGTCCAACAGGACCTACGACTGGTTCCTCGGACGAGTAAAACGCTAAATCCCACGGTTCCGGGATCGCTTCGGGGCGGATGACGGACATTCGGAGTAATCCAGAAGCCTGAGAACGCATCAATCAGGGTTAAAATGGCCGTTCTGCTCAAAGGGAGCAGCCCGGTTGGAAGAGCGCGACAGATTTAGGGCTTCAGTTGCATAATTTCGTATACTTGCCCAGCGTATCGTGACGAACTGGGGCGGCGGGCGTATGGCATCCAACAATGCTCAATCGGCGAGTACTACTGGACCGGACCTGCAGCGGCGTGTTCGTGATCGGTTTGGCGTGCTTCCAAACTTCTTCCGGCTCTCGCCCGAGACTCCCGAGATCACCGAGACGCTATGGGGATTTGCCCAAGCAGCCTATCTCGATAACCCCCTACCCTCTGTTTTTAAGGAACGACTTTTCGTCCATCTTTCTCGCTTTTGCGCAGTCCGCTACTGCATCGCACGCCACACCGGTTTCTTGATTGGACTTGGTCGGCCTGCCGGCGACAAGGACGCCCGCGCTGAAAGCGTTGCGGACGTAGTCAAATTGCTGCGGCGGCCCCTTCCACACGGGCCTGAATTAGAGTCACGTCTTTCGTTTTGCTCGAAATGTCCGGCGCCTCTTGTTGAAATGCCGACGGCCGACACGCAGATGGAAGATGGGCTTTTTTCTCTTGCCGGTCACGTATTCCTGCAGACGGCGGACGCCCCGCTATGCCTCGATGCACTGGCACGATTGCTGGGCACCGTTCGACTTCAATACCTCCTGCTTTTCTTCGCGTTCGTTCGGGCGGCGCACTACTGGACTAGGGTCCATCCTGAAATCCAGTTTGAGGATGACATCAAGCAGCTTCTTGCGACCCATGAAGCTCTAGCTAATTGTATTGTTGACGATACGGAAGCCCGCACAGACAGGATCACTCAATCAATTTTGGACGAGCTTCCCGCATTGCGTTTGAAAGCCGATAAAGCGATCGGCTTGCTAGCCTCAATCGTAGATTCTTCCGATGACGCGATTGTCAGCAAAACGTTAGAGGGCGTCATCACCAGCTGGAACGCGGGTGCCGAACGACTCTTTGGATACACGGCCAAAGAAGCCATAGGCCAGCATATCTCGATGATCATTCCGCTCGATCGCCGCGACGAGGAAACCAGCATCCTTGCGCGACTCAGCCGGGGCGAGCGGATCGATCATTTCGACACCATTCGCCTGCGAAAAGATGGCACAGCGCTTGATGTATCACTGTCAATTTCCCCAGTCAGGGACTCCACAGGCAAAATCATCGGTGCTGCGAAAATTGCTCGTGATGTCACCGGACGTAAACGGGTCGAGCGTGAATTGTATGAGAGCGAACAACGTTTTCGCACACTCGCTGATGCGCTCGATACTCAAGTGCAATTTCGCACTCAGGAGCTGCGGAGGCGAAACGCTGAAATCGTTCAGCAGTCGGATCAGCTTCGAGACCTTTCAGGAAGATTGATGCTGGCTCAGGACGAGGAACGTCGGCGCATTGCCCGTGAACTGCACGACAGCGCTGGCCAGAATCTGGCTGCACTGGGAATGACCCTTGCAGGACTCGAAAACGACGCGAAGCGCGATCCCAAGCGCTTATCCAAAAGCATCAAAGATGCCGAGGATCTAATTCAGGTTCTGACCCAAGAGGTACGCACGACGTCTTATCTTTTGCATCCACCAACGCTGGACGAAAGCGGACTGTCGTCTGCACTTCACTGGTACACAGACGGTCTGGTGGAGCGCAGCGGCCTTGGTATTGAGTTGAATATCCCCGACGACCTCGAAAGGCTTGCCCCCGAAGTAGAACTCGCCATATTTCGTCTCGTGCAAGAATGCCTGACAAACATCCATCGCCATTCAGGAAGCAAAACTGCGGTAATCCGTATTGCTCGTGAGCCCGACAAGATTTACGTGGAGGTTCAGGATCACGGTAAGGGAATGTCGCAAGAACGATTGGCCGAGGTTCAATCCCAAGGGGTCGGCGTCGGGATTAGGGGAATGCGAGAGCGCGTACGCCAGTCTCATGGCGAATTGACTATTGATTCCAACGCTTTGGGTACGAAAATCACCGCTATCTTCCCAGCCAAGACACCCGCGGCGAACGAACCGGGTACAATTTCACGACACGGCGCCGCCTGAGGATCACAGAACAATGATCCACCGCCTCCGCGGTGCATCCTGTGCGGCGTAAGTGCCCTAGTTGCGACCTGATAGATGGCTTCTAGTTGAAAGATTTGGCTCCGGGGCATGGACTCGAACCATGATAACCAGCTCCAAAGGCTGGTGTCCTACCAATTAGACGACCCCGGAGTCGTTGCAAACACTACCTTTACATCATGCCGTAACTACTATACGACGGTCAATTGGGTCAAAACACTGTTCTCGCGTGTCTTTAGAATTCTAGGAATGTTTATCTGGTTGTGAATTCTGCCGCGCCAAGTGGGCAGCCTTAAATGGACCGCGCCACCTTAGGTCCACAGCGGCGGCTCTGTTACGATGCGGCGCTATGATTGATCACCAAGTTGATGTCGCTGCCCCGCACACCGCCCCTTCGGCTGAGGTCGTGCAGCGTGAGTCCGGCCTTCGCCGGGAGTTGAAGCCGTACCAAGTGACGATGATTGGCCTCGGCTGCACCATCGGAACCGGACTATTCTTGGGCAGCGCCATCGCCGTAAAGCTTGCAGGTCCTTCGGTCATCGTAAGCTTCGTGTTGGGCGCCTTTGTGGCGCTTACGGTCATGTGGGCGCTCGCGGAGATGTCCGTAGAGCATCCAACGGCGGGTGCCTTTGGTCTGCACGCTGAGATGTATTTGCACCCCTGGGCGGGTTTCGCGATTCGCTACACCTATTGGTTGTGCCTGGTCGTCATCATCGGCAGCGAAGTGGTGGCCGCGGCGATCTACTGTCAGTATTGGTTTCCCAACGTGCCTTCGTGGCTCTGGATTGCAGGATTTTCACTGGCGATGATTTACGTCAATACCATCAGCATCGAAAACTTCGGGACGCTTGAATATTGGTTCGCGATGATCAAGGTGATGACCATCGCCGTTTTTCTGGTGTTGGGCACCGCCTTGCTTCTTGGGTTTGGCTTTCCGCGCATCGGCGCCGCGAACTACACTGCGCACGGCGGTTTTTTCGCTGGTGGATGGGCCGGCGTGGGGCTGGGGGTGACCATGGCCATCTTCAGCTATCTTGGCTTGGAAATCCTGGGAACTACCGCGGGTGAAGCTGCTGATCCCAAAACCGCGGTGCCACGCGCGCTGCGGCGAACGCTGTTCACGTTGGTGCTTTTCTATATCGGTTCTCTGACGATTGTTGTGGGTATCGTGCCCTGGACTCAGATTGGACTTGGACAGAGCCCTTTCGTTCGCGTCTTCGAAATCGTCGGCATTCCTGCCGCCGGCCACATCATGAACTTCGTGGTACTTACGGCGGCGCTCTCGGCTGCGACGTGCAACGTTTATTTCACCTCGCGAATGCTCTTCTCGCTCTCGAGAGGAGGTTACGCGCCCGCGCGACTCGGGCGGCTGAACAAGCGCGGGATGCCCGTAGCGGCCGTGCTCGCTTCCAGTGTGGGTATGGTCGCGGCGCTAGTCCTTTCTCAACTCTTCAAGAACACCGCATTCGTGTTCATGATTGGCGTGGCTTTCTTCGGCGGCCCGTTTGTTTGGATCATGATTCTCATGACCCATCTCGCGTTTCGTCGCGCGAACGCCAGGGCGAAGAAGAACATTCTGCGGTTTGCGCCGCCGGGGCCGTGGAGTTCCTTGTTCGGGTTGATCGCCTTGGTCGCCGTGCTGATTTCGACCTGGTGGGTGCCGAGCTTCCACGTCGCGCTGCTCGCTGGCCCCCCGTGGCTCGTTTTCATCACGGTTTGCTATCTGGCCTGGAGACGTGCGAACCCGGTCGGACCTTCCGATGCAAACACCGGATGACTGCATTTTCCTGTGTTCCCCAGAGCCATCGGAATCAGTTTTTTGAGCGAAGGAAGGTTTGGCGCAGACGCTGTACTGGCCGGAGTTTGCGTCGTTTCTACTGAAATCGATGATGAGCCGGTCGAGCTGTCGTGTGGGCTGGTTTAGTCCTCATAGACACGAGGACGAGCCTGCAAGTTTTAATCAATAAATCCCCGGAATCAGCCGCCAGGTCCGCGCCAGGTAGGCGTCGTACTCAGCTCCAAAATGCGCGCGCAGCAAGCACTCTTCGGCGTGCATCCGTGCGATGAGTGGGACCAACAAAAGCAAGGCGACCGCAACGCCAGCCCAGCCGCGAAAGGCTAGTCCCCATCCGAGCATGTTGACGAGCATTCCCAGGTAGCTGGGGTTACGAACCAGGCTGTAAGCGCCGCGTGTTTCGAGGGTGTGGCCCGGCTGAATCGCCACCAACCCGCTGAACCGCGAACCAAGGACGAACACTGGCCACAGTCGCAGCGCTCCGCCGAGCACATACACAATCACGCCCGCCCAGCGAGTTGTGTCTCCGTCGATGGTCCACAGGCCGAGGCGATCTGTATACGGCGGTATGATGGCGCTCGCCAACGCGATCAGGCTGAAAGCGATGAAGACCCAGCGGTTGCCGCGGTCCTCCTTTTCACCGGAGCTCAGGTTTACGTTGCTGAAGGGCGCCACAAACATCATCGCCAAAGTGACTGCCGCTAATGCGATCAGTGCCGGATGGCTGAAGAACGATGCCCATCCCCCGAACGCGATAATCGCCAGCCCGAACTGCACTGCTCCCGCGATGAGGCTTAGGGCGAGCACTTTTGCTGGAGTCGTGCGGTTCTTCACGGTTGGGACTTTCTCAGTCAGTTATAGCATAGTGAATCGTAGCGCGATGGAAGCAGCCGACGCACGCCGCTGAACCCGAACAGACCGCCTGAGATGCGCGACACTGCTCGTGAGCGCTTCAACGTGATCATCGGTCAGGGCATGATCCTTGCCGGCTTCGGCGTGGTCCTCGGCATTGGCGGAGCGTTCTGGCTCACTCGCTTCCTGTCCAGCTTCCTGTTTGGTGTCAAAGCCCGGGATCCGATCTCTTTCATTTCTACGCCGCTGCTTCTCAGCGCAGTTGCTCTCGTCGCTGTTTGGATTCCGGCCGGGAGAGCAACTCGCGTCGATCCGATGACTGCGCTTCGGCTCGAATAGCGGGGCGCACTTCGGCCTGCTGGAAAGGGGGAACCAATTCTGATGAATGTTTCCGGGGCGCTGGCACGGCCACTTCCGCTGATTCTTGTTTTGACCATGGGACTTCCCGCGGGCGCACAGAATGTGACTACGTCCCAGTATGACAACGCGCGCAGCGGCGCCAACCGACTCGAAACCACCCTAACTCCGCGCAATGTGAACGTGCGCCATTTTGGAAAATTATTCACGCTGAAAGTCGACGGAGACGTCTATGCGCAACCGCTCTTCCTCACAGGATTAGATATACCCGGCAAGGGTCGCCACGATGTCGTGTTTGTTGCTACTGAGCACGACAGCATCTATGCCTTCGACGCCTACGGACATCCCGCCTCGCCACTCTGGCGGGTGAACTTTCTCAGCAACGGGGTCACGACTGTTTCTGAGGGCGATGTAGCATGCCCCTTCATCGTGCCGGAGATCGGAATTACCTCTACACCTGTAATTGATACGGATACTGGAACGCTGTATGTGCTGGCGCGCACCAAAGAACGGTCAGGGCCGCCGTCAGGGCCGCCTCAGCTCATTACACGCAGCGTTTGCACGCGCTGGCGGTAACAACCGGGCTCGAAAAGTTCGGGGGATCTGTCGATATCAAGGCCACGATCAACGGGATGGGGACCGATAGCCAGTCGGGGAAAGTGGAATTTGATCCGTTGCGCGAGAATCCTCGCGCGTCACTCCTTCTGGCAAATGGATCCGTCTATCTTACGTGGGCCTCTTCCTGCGATGTCGGGCCCTACCACGGCTGGGTGATGGCTTATGACGCGCACACCCTCAAACAGAAAGCAGTCTTCAATGCATCCCCCGACAGGGATGACAGCGGCATTTGGGCAGGCGACACAGGACCGGTGGCCGACGAGAGAGGTAATGTGTTTCTTGCGACGGGAAATGGGCGCTTTGATGCAGCGAAGGGCGGGCGCGACTATGGAGATAGTTTGCTGAAACTGGACGGGCAAAGTCTGAAGCTCGACGACTATTTCGCGCCGTTCGATGTCGACGAACTGGATGCCGCCGACAATGATCTGGGTTCGGGAGGCGCGGTGCTACTGCCGCCCCAATCGGGGCCCCACCCGCACCTCGTCGCTATTGCCGGCAAGGGCGGGACCATCTATCTGATCAACCGCGACCACATGGGTCATTATCAGCAAAACAATGACAGCCATGCTGTGCAAACGATACCCAGCCCAGGCGGCGGCGTGTTTGGCTCAATGGCCTACTGGAACCACAACTTCTACGTGCTGAGCAACAGCTCTAATGACGCTCTCCGTCAATTCTTCGTACACGAGGGAAAGCTGACGCTCAAAGCGGCAAGCGGATCCCGCTTTCCAGCTATCGCCGCAACCCCGACTGTTTCGGCGAACGGCGCGCGGGATGGGGTGCTTTGGGTGCTGCGTTCGAACGACGACAGAAACGCCGTGTTGTATGCCTTCGACGCCGCCGATAGCTCCCACTTACTCTACGACAGCGAGCAAAATCCGTCTCGTGACCGCGCCGCGCTGGCGCTTCATTTCAATATTCCGACAATAGTGAACGGGCGTGTCTACGTTGGGGCGAAGCATGAAGTGGATGTCTACGGGCTATTGAACAGAGAGACAGAGCCGCGGAGAGCAAGCTCAGAACTCTAGTGTTGGTGCTGTAACGCTTTGGTCTGAAGGCGGTTCGATGAGCTCACCACGAGCGGTGTGTTACAAGCTCCGCACGTCTGATATCCATCGTGTGCCGTTTTTGCCGGCTTGAGTGACTTAACTGCGTGACCTATCCCCCGATCGTGACAATCTGACCAGGTTGAATGGATTCAATGTACGCGAGGCAAGTGGGTACGTGCGGCAACAGGTCCTTCAGACGATTCGACTTTGTCCGAAAAATGATAATTGCGATACTTCGGCCAGTTAAATTTGCAGGTATTCGATACCTTGATCCACGGTAAGAAAAACGTCGAATTTGGCTGTCTCCGCCGCTGTAATAAGGTCGCCATTTTTCAGTCCGGCCAGTCCAGCGTAACGGGCTGTTTGGCAATCGTGCTTCGGCAGAGAGTTCCGGAATCGCTCATCGATACATTCGTCGATCAGAATGCGCATTTATGGACGCGTGAGCAAGAGGTGTTTTGCTTCTTCGAGCGCAGCAACGGCCGATTCACGCGAGACGGTAGGAAATCCCTCCAGAAAGTCTTCGAGCGTCTCTCCGCCTTCCAGGTAGTCGAACAGCGTTTGGACCGGCACTCGCGTTCCGCGAAACACAGGAGTTCCACCAAGAATATCCCGGTTTTTAACGATGACTTCCATCCAATGATTCTACCACGGGCCCGGGTGCTAATTCTGGCGGCGAAGTACTCCACCGCACTCCACAAGAAGTAGGACGAAATCCAGGTTTGTTACTCATGTTACTTTTTTTGAGCACTTTCGATGTCCATAGGAGAGAATGGAGGGCACTGCTGAGGCCGATGAGACTGCTGAGACTCGGCCTTAAACGACAGAAAATGCGGGTTTTACGAATGAAGTGACAGAAAACAAGAGAGTTGCGGAAAAAGGAGCAATATAATCGCCCCCTCTCCGCCAGATTTCCCTAATCGCATCCAGCGTCGAGACTTGCTGACTTCCTACCAGAAAAACTTCTACATAATTCGCGTACTTCCGAGCCTCTCGGGTTGCACAGTAGTTGCACCCATCGTTTGGCATCATCACCAAGCTTGCGGGTGAGCGACAGCTATTCTCCTTCGAACAGGACTACATCGACGATCCCAAGCGGCCGACGCTGAGTCTCTCGTTTAAGAGCACATCGGACGGAGTCGTGACTTCCACGCGCCCTGTCTCGGGCCGCGTGCCTCCTTTTTTCTCGAACCTCTTGCCCGAGGGGCCGTTGCGCGAGTATCTGGCAAGACTCGCGGACGTCAACTCCGAACGAGAATTCTTTCTCCTAGCTGTGCTGGGAGCGGATCTTCCTGGCGCCGTGGTCGTTGAGCCCGCGGACGCAGAGCATCACGCGGACGAAATCGAAGAACCGGGATCAGGTGAAGCGGTTCACGCTCCCACAGAAGCGCTGCGTTTTTCTCTCGCCGGTGTGCGATTGAAATTCTCTGCCGTCATGGAATCGGCGGGTGGACTGACGGTGCCCGCGGGTGGGATCGGGGGTTCTTGCATCGTGAAGCTTCCATCCGCGAAATACATATCCGTGCCGGAGAACGAGCACGCCATGCTCGAACTGGCTCGGCGCGTCGGGATCGAGGTTCCCGCAAACAAACTCGTCGAGATCGAGAACATCAACGGTCTGCCCGAACAAGCCCACACGGTCGGGAAAACGGCGCTTGCAGTAGAACGCTTCGACCGCCTGCCAGACCATAGGCGAGTGCACATGGAGGACTTCGCGCAAGTGTTTGCTCTCTATCCGCGGGACAAGTACGGACACCGGAGCTACGCGAACATCGCGTCCGTTCTGTGGGCCGAAACGGGACAGGAAACAACCTATGAATTCGTGAAGAGAGTTGTTTTCTCGGTAGCGATGGGCAATGCCGACATGCATTTTAAAAACTGGTCGCTACTCTATCCTGACCAACGGACGCCCGTGTTGTCGCCTGCCTACGATCTTGTTTCGACCGTGCCGTATCTTCCGAACGACACGCTGGGGTTGAACTTCGGCGATAGCCGCGATCTTCACCAAATTACGAAAGACCAGGTCCGGCGCTTCGCGGAAGCGGCGCGCATTCCAGTCAGCCCGCTTTGGAAAATCGTCGCCGAAACGGTGGAGCGCACGTCCGAAAGCTGGAAGACATTGGAACATCGTGACGCGCTACCGAAGGGAATACGTGCAGCGATCGAGAAGCAGATTCTCGGCGTAACAATGGCCGTGCAGAAGCAGGTTTAACAGGGCGATTGGTGACTTCGTTCTACAGGCCGCCACCCCCAACCACGTACGGGTCAAACTTGTGAGAAATGTTATTTTCATCGGTCACCGTGAGATCGCACTTAAATACAGTGAGTTCCCCCGGGGTCGGCTAGCGGGAACAGGCAGCGAATCGGCGGTCAGCTTTTCAAGGCGCACCGCCAGAGGCTGGGCAGAGAAGTTCCCGAGGCGCTCCGTCCAATCGTGACTCGGAGTTCAGTGAGAAGGTTCATCCACGCATTGGCGGATCGCTTGAAGGGAAGAATCGCGATCGGTGTAATACTTGTGGTAATAGGTCAGGTAGTCTCCGCCGCGCACCCCTGCGGTCCAGTGCGTATTGTTTTTGTACCAATCAACTGTCTGCAGCAAGCCTTCGTCGAATGCTATCTCGGGTTTCCACCCAAGCTCCCGCTCCACTTTCTCGCACTTCAGTGCGCAGGGGCGATCGTGACCGGGCCGATCTTTGACATGAAGCAGCGTTTCCCGACCATGCACACCGCATTTGTGTTCATGATGGGCGTGGCTATTAAACCATCAGAAGTTTTACTAAGGGCCTAAGTATCGGCCAATCAGGCATAATAAAACGTGCGCGCGCGCGTTTCAACGGCCAATTTGTTCCCGAAACGATGCAGATGGGCGAAAAAGGTGTAGTCGTCTCCCACCGAGTGCTGGGTGCTATTTGTGTGTTGCTGGCATGCGGCATGCTTGTGGCGGGACTATGGCCTTTCAATCCTCTTCCAAAAAATGAGGTTCGTTGGCTAACCGATCGGAACGGCCTGCAGTTTGGTCACGACGGCACAATTGTAAGTAAGGAACCTTTCGAGGTTGCAGAGCAGAACCAGAATTCGTTCTGCAGCTTCGAAATTTATCTCCAGCCGGCATCCGTCGTTGTGAACCCATCGATTACCATCATGGACTTCTACACCCCTGACAACCCACTACAATTACGGTTGGCACAACACCTCGACCATTTTTTTGTCAGAAGGGACTATAGCGACAAGCAGAACAGCTTGACCACCGCTGAAATCGAGATCGAACACGCATTTCGTCCGGACGAACCGGTTCTTTTCACCATCACGTCGGGTCCGACAGGGACCTCGGCCTACAGGAACGGGGTGTTCGTCGACGCTTCCCGGCGTTTTGGTCTCTCTTGCAGGGATTTCAATGGTCAACTTATCATCGGAAATTCGCCTCTGGGGTACCACACGTGGCAGGGTGAACTGCTGGGCCTGGCGATCTACGATGACCAACTCACAGCGGCGACGGTCGCAGAGCACTATGCGGCGTGGGTTCAACAACGGTCATCGGAAGATCCTAGGAGCGAGAGGGTAAATTATCTTGGGCTCTATTCCTTCCAGGAACGATCCGGTAGGACGATTCACAACCGCTTTGGTCCAGCGCCCAATCTCAACATTCCAACGAACTTTTCGATTTTGCACAAGCGAATTCTGACGTTTCCTTGGGTAGAGTTTTCCACGGACGTGAGCTATCTGATCGACGCCCTAATTAACATCGCGGGCTTTATCCCCTTCGGGTTCTTCTGCTGCTGGTACTTGGCACACCATCGACAATGGAGTCGAGCGGCAGCGCTCACCGTCCTAGCGGGTGGAATCATCAGTGTTACGATCGAGATCCTGCAAGTATTTGTTCCGGCTAGAGACTCTGGAATGACAGACGTCATTACCAATACGATGGGTACCGCCTTGGGGGCGCTGTTGTGGAAATGGCACCCGATGTTCCTGTTAGCATTCGCTACGATGCTCGGCACGGGCGCAGGACCGAGTAACGGCGCACAGTACACACGATAGGGCTGGTACCTCTAGACCGGGATGTGCTCTTGATTGCAGGTTTCTGACGGCTCACTCGCGAGTTCCAAATCAATCCAAACTGGATCCTTTCTGGGTTCAGGCTTAGACATCGGGGCCGGAGGTGAAGTTGGGTTCTGACTGGCGACAGAATGCGGGGCGCGACGCGCGCTCCTTAGCCAGATAATTCCAACCAGCAGGAATGCACAGCCTAACAGAATGAGGGCTTGCTGTTCTTTTCCAACGCTCAGATCTGCACCGGGAAAGGCCGAGGCCTCCGCCGGCTCGGTACAAACCGCGAACAGAGTGGCCAGCGGTAATCCTCGGGAGAAATTTGGCAGATCGATGTTGCGAAAAGCAGTTTTGAATATGGCTGAAACCAACTTGTTTTCTCGGGCGCTCGCTGCATGCGATAGTGCGGCTGTCGTAGGGAAGACGAACAGACCAGACAGAGTTAGAGCGATAACAATCTTGGACCTCACCTGGACTCCTCTTGGCAGTTCCTACTCTGTGGCGGCTAGCGGGGACAATTACCACGCTCTCTCCGCAGTCAAGATGCCAAAGAAACATCTTTTCGCAATGTTCTCAGAGCAATGGGGATAATCCGACCTAAAGCCGCACGACGCATTAACACCCGGCAGGTTTCTGCACATATTGAGCAAATGAGTTCCACAGACTTCAGGGGAGAGCAGATCGGTGCGGCGGGTTTACTCCAAACACGTGTGGACAATAATTTGCCAATTCGCGGAACCTAGCTGGGATCGTCCAAGCACCCTGCAGCCGGAAATACAAGCAGAGTGTCGATTCAACTTACTGATCCGAGGATGCTTATATGCAGATCAGGAACTAGCTCTGCAAGATCTCCTTGGCTAGCCGCTTGCAACATCGCAGACTTAGACATTGTTCTTGCCTCGATGGTCTGACGGTGTAACGGCAATCAGTTGGTCAGCTTACCTCGGCCTCCGGGCAAACTAGGTTCGATCACGAAGATGCGCGATTCGAACCGAGATGAGGCAAAGCCTATGAAACGAGCACGCTATTTTGGAGCGATTCTGTGGCTGGTTTTGGCGCTGGATTCTCCGGTACCAGGCGCTCAGAAGTCCGACGGTTCTAGCCCAACGCACGGCAAGCCTCCAGCCGAGGCCATGACACAGGCGACGGTAGCGGGCCGCAGCGATCCTGAATACAAGATCGGCGCACTCGATGTTCTGCGGGTTGACGTGTGGAAAGAACCAGAGATTTCAAGGCTAGTTCCCGTTCGACCCGACGGAAAAATTTCACTGCCCTTGCTTAACGATGTGCAGGCTGCGGGCCTGACGGCAACGCAACTTTCGACGGCCATCGGCGACGGGCTGAAGGCCTTCATCACCAATCCACAAGTGACGGTCACGATCAACGAGATCAATAGTCGGCGCGTTTACGTCACCGGCGAAGTGCTTAAGGCGGGCGCCCTCCCGCTGCTGCCCAACATGACCGTGCTGCAGGCGCTTTCTAGCACCGGTGGATTTACCCAGTTCGCCAAACTGAAAGGCATTTACGTATTGCGAACCGAGGATGGGAAACATGTAAGACACCCATTCAACTATAAGGAAGTGTTGAGTGGCAAGAAGCCGGAACAAGATATCGAGCTGCAACCCGGCGACGTAATCGTCGTTCCTTAGTGATTATTATGAAGCTTTGGAGAACATTGCTGGCGGCGACGGTTGCGTCCGCCTTTCTATCCGTTGGAGCCGGGCGGGCATCGGGCCAGGACGAAGACGCGACTCCCAAGCCGGCGGCACGTGGAATTCCGGCGATTGCGGACCCAAACGCCGACCAAAATCCGGACGCCGACCAAACAAGCGACGCCCTCCAGGCAGACACTCGGCCATTGACGGGTATTCAAACTCCGACGCTGGGCTCCAGGAACTTTCGTCACAGCTTTTGGATTCCTGGGTTCGAGCTGGCGAGCACGATTCAGTCTGACAGTCCGCTCAATCCCCAGGTGCCCGGCTGGTCTGCGAATAACTATTTCTTGGGAACCTTGGGTTTACTGGAGACTTGGCGTCATTCCCAGCTTTCTATCAACTATTCCGGAGGAGGATTTTTTTCTACCGACAACTCTCTGGGCGGCGGGAACTTTCATCAGCTGGGGCTCTTGCAGACTTTTGATTGGGGCCGGTGGAAAGTTAGCCTTCTGGACCAATTCTCCTATCTGCCGGAGACCTTGTTTGGTTTTGGTGGGGTCACGAATCTCCAAGTTCCCGGTGATGGCAGTTCTATGAGTCCTTCGCTACCCGGGCTGGGGAACAATATTGCCCCGACTCAGAATATCTTTGGCAGCACAGGTCCACGCTACAGCAACGCGTTCGCGATCCAGACCGCCTACGCCATCACCATGCGTGCGTCCATTACGATGGCGGGTTCCTACGGCCTCCTTCATTTCGTGAATTCAGGAAATTTAGATACCGACAACGCCATTGGTAACGTGGGATTTAATTATGAACTGACGCGCCGCGATACGGTTGGTATCCTTTACCGTTTCACTGCGTATCACTACAGCGGGAGCCCTCAAGCCTTTGGCGATCAGCTTGTCAATGTCGCTTATGGACGGAAGATCACCGGACGCCTTGCCATGGACGTTGCAGGAGGGCCGGAGTTCGTGAATTCCCGCATCCCACTTAGCACTCAGCCCAATCGAGTTTTGTGGTCAGGAGCGGCCAATCTAACCTACGGGGTCCCGCAGGGCGGAGCGACGCTTAGTTTCTTCCACGGCGTCAGCGGCGGCAGCGGTATCCTCATTGGTTCGAATGCGGACCAGTTGACGTTAGGAGGAAATCGCCGGATGGGCAGACTTTGGAACGTTCTAGGCAGCTTTGGGTACGCTCACAATAGAAACTTAGCCGCGACCAACTTGCTGAACATCCAGCAGAACTTCAACTCGTGGTTCGTGACCGCTGGACTCTCGCGGCCGTTGGGTCCGACCACGGACTTGACGTTTGGCTATACCGCTAGAATTCAGGCGTCCACTGGTGCCACGTGTCCTTCGGGAGTCTGCGGAGCAAACTTTACGCAGCACGTAATCTCAGCGGGGTTTCAGTGGAACACGCGCCCCTTCACGATTCGATAGTGTCAGGATTTTGGGAACCTTCATTCCTCCGTGTCGCCCAACCGCACCGAGCGGTTTCCAATCGGCAGACAGAACGAAGGCCTCTTAGTGCACGACCTAAGGGAACGAGAGAATTCTAAGTTGACAAAGCCGCTTCGGCTGGCCGAACACGAAGTGCACCTCTGGCGAGCAAGACTGGATGTCGATTCGGACACCGTCAACCGCCTTTCCCCCTATCTTGCATCCGAGGAGAACCAGAGAGCGTCCAGGTTTCGTTCCGCGAAGGATGGCACACGTTTTATCGTAGCGCGGGGCATTCTTCGTGAACTGGCGGGTGCTTATCTACGGCGACCTCCGGCCACGATCTGTTTCGTGAACGGCCCCTTTGGAAAGCCAGCCCTGCAGCAAGACACAGCGGTCCTGGACCTGCGCTTCAATCTCGCCCATAGCGACGAATTTGCCGTCTATGCATTCACTCTGGCACGCGAGGTGGGAATCGATGTCGAAAGGGTGAGACCTGAAGCTGTCCGCCAAGGTATTGAGAAGCACCATTTTTCTGCGCGAGAGCAGCACGAGCTGCGTACGCTGTCGGATAAGCTTCGTCCGGAAGGTTTTTTCCTTTGTTGGACTCGCAAAGAAGCCTATGTAAAGGCTCGGGGAGAAGGTTTGCACCTACCGCTCAGCAGCTTTGATGTATCACTCACGCCTGGTCGACCTCCGGTTCTGAATAGCGAAGATCAAGAGCGGTGGAGCATGCGCTCGTTTTATCCAGCGGAAGATTTCGTAGGAGCCTTAGTTGTTGAAGGTCACGGAAGCCAAGTAGAGTTTTGGGACTGGCCAGTCGCTAGAAAATAACCCACCGGTTGATCCCATTTGCCGTAGATGGGTACGTGCGATGGACAGCGTCGCTACGCGAAGCAAGCGGCGTTAACTGTAGTAATAGGTATTCTTGTACTGCTTGCTTGTATCCGCGTGATTAAAAACGACGCCGAGTAGATTGTGATTTCGAAATTCCGCCGATGCTCTTTCCGCGACGTCGACGTCCGTGCTTGCCGCTCGAACAACGAATAAGACGCCGTCACACAAACTGGCCAGCATGGTCGGATCGTGGACGGGCACGGCCGGAGGTGAATCGAGGATCACCCAATCAAATGCCTCCGCCGCGAGATCCATGAGCTTCTTCATGCGGGTACTCAACAGGAGCTCGCTCGGTGTAGTAACCTCGTCGCCAGCAGGGATGAAAAACAAATTACTCTGCAGTCCCTTTTGAATAACCTCGAATTCATCTGCCTTTCCGCGAAGATAATTTGTGAGTCCGGGCGTTTTGGGCGCGCAGAGAATCTTGTGCAAGCTCGGTTTTCGAAGATCGCCATCAATCAACAATACGCGGCGATTCTGATGATGAACCATAGATTGAGCTAAATTCGCTGCAACGAACGACTTACCTTCCGAAGCCATACTGCTGGTCACCAAGACCCGTTTCAGCGGTCGGGTCTCACCAATTTGATATAGACGCGAGCGTAGGGTGCGAAATCGTTCGGCTCCCATGGTTTTCTTGGCTTCTGGCGCAAACACATTTATGGCCGGGTCAAGCGTCCACGTCGGACGCGCACATCTCCTATCGATTTCTTCAAAGGTGAGGGAGCGAAGTTCCGGCCTGACCTCTTGAACTTCGGTCGTGCCGTTGGAAATCTCGGGTGCTGGTTCTGCCGTTACCACCGCAGTGGGGCGGTTTACCTCGGTAAGGATGTCGGCAAGATCGGGAGCGCTCCCGTTGGCCACTAGTCTTGCTTTCTCTTTCTCGGCCTTTGCCAGCGCTTCTTTAATCCGGCTCATGGATTCCTCAAAAAATGCTATTCGACAGCCGTACCGTTCCCTATTTGGTGAAAACTTGCTTGGCCCTTTTTTGTGAATCCGACGCCGCAGCAAGTTCCAGCGTGGGGATCAACACAAGAACGGGTAGCTTAAGGCACTTCACGACGTCTCGCTCGGTATGAAGCGACGTATCACGGAATGCGATCAAGTACAGAATGCCTACTGCAATGGCGACGCCGGCAGCGAATCCCCCCCCGGCCAAAAGTGGGCTATTCGGAAAAGAAGGTTTGTCAGGCAAACTGGGCGGATCCAATACCTGAAACTGTTCGCTCTCTTGTTGGTGTTCTAGATGTGCGGCCATTGCTGAATTCTGACGTTTTTTCAGCAGCTCGTTGTAGAAATCGAGAGCCGTCTGATAATTGCGGGTCAGTTCCTTCAGCTGCTGTTCGACAACCGGGCTAGCCTGTACGCGACCTTGCAGCTGGCGTATCTGGTCCTGAATCTGGGTTTGCCGGCGCGTCAGATCGGCGATGGTCACTTCATCTTGCCGAATCTTGGCACGCATTTGCTGTGCTTGTGGACTGGTCACCGCGGTGGGTCGAGGACTGGTGGCCGCTTCACCAGCATTCACCGTAGGACTTGCCTGCTGGCGATTTTCGAGCTCTTCAATTTGCTTTTGTACTTTGACAACGTCGGGGTGTTTCGGAGTATAGCGTGCCAGTAAAACCGCTAGTTGGTCTCGCAGGGCATTGAGTTGAAGATCCGCGGTCTCCGGATTCGGCTGCGTTTGTAAAGCTTTTCCGTTCATCTCACTCTGACTCAGCAGAGATTCATTGAATGCCTGATCCTGCTGAGCACGACTGAGCGCTTGGGTATTGGCTTCGAGTTGAGAATTCATACCCGTCAGTAGGCTTAAATTGGTTTGTTCCTCCTCGGGTAGGGAACCGAGATATTGCCTCTTAAACCGGGCCAGGTTGGCGTCCTGTTCATCGAGCTTGCTCTTGGCCTCATCAAGCTCCTGGGTCAGAAAGGATGTCGTCCGGGAGGCCTGATCTTCACGCTGTTGGGCGTTCTGCTCAAGGAACATGGACATAATTTCCGAACAGATTTGCTGGGCCGATTGCGGGGTACTAAAATCGACCGCGATGTAGAAACCAGGCAGCTGGCGATTCTCGGTTCCGGCCATGGGCTCCATCGGGGTGATTTTGACCGCGGCTCGCAATTTCGCAATGACGTCGTCGGTGTAGACGCCTTCGCCATTTTTTGGATAAAGGCCAAATTTCTCGATGATCGGTTGCAGGCGCGTCCTGCTGAGGATCTGCTCTTGCATCGACGCCAGCCGGTGGTTGAGATCGCCGGTGATCACGGGCTTGACATATTCGGTTGGGACGGTCGGTTGCTCGACAAGAATCATCGTTTGCGATGTATAACGTTTCGGGAGGAATACCGCGAGGGCTACTCCAATTGCCGTGCACAGCGATGTACTTAGCACCACGATCCACCAATATCGGCGGAGAATACGCTGGACGTCGGTCAGAGTAATGTCGTTGTTTCGGACCATACTTTGCTCAATTCCCCCGCCCCTACAGATTCCACCCAAGGTCTTTTAGGGAGCACGATTCTTGCCAGCAACCACAGTCGACATTCTCGTCGTAAGCCCGCGTAACGCGCATGATTTCAACCGAATAGGGGAGTGTTGAGACGCGCGACGGGTGCCCGCCGGGAACGCCTGGCCGTATCCAAAATGAGGCCGGGGGAAGTAATTTATCCTTATTTGCCCGCCAAGTAGCTACGAACGAGTTCCCGCCTCCCGAAATCGTTTCAGCGCGCACCAGCTCATGGTAACCCTTTCTGGCCGCGCAGGGCCTAACCAATTCCGGGCCAGGTGCCTTAGATTCAACGGAGGAGGCAGGGGATCAGAGTTGCTTCCAATACGGGCAAGCTCTACCCCGGCTTTTTGGCATAGAAATTGCGATATCGCTGGTGATGGCCTGGTCGAGATCTATTTTTGCCGTGGACTTCCAGACTTTGAGCAGAACGACCGTTCGAGCGGCATGTTAATCAGTCCGCTATCCGGAAAATCTTTAAACGTCAACCTTAGCGCGACGGAAAGCACTATGGTGGAGCCCAACGTGCCGGCGCAGACGGAGAATCCCAGAGTGAGTATTGGCACAGACGCACAACTTCCCCAAAGCCAGGATCGTCGTCTAACGCGGCCGGTCACGGACGGGACCCTTTCCCTCCAGGCGTTAGAAGGTGTGGTCGCGGTCTGGTGGCGGGAACTGTTGACGCTCGACGAGGTTAACCTCGACGATGACTTCTTTGAACTCGGAGGTCACTCGCTCGTCGGCGCTCAACTGTTCAGCAGAATCAAAGACACCTACGGCATCGACTTTGGGCTATCGACGTTATTTGACGCTCGCACGGTTCGAGCGCTCGCTCAGCTCATCTTCGAGCGCTGCGAATCATCTGCTGTCGAATCCAAACCGTGGTGCACGCTTGTACCGATTAAGCCCGAGGGCACACGTCGCCCGCTTATTTGGATCCCCGGGGGCAACGGCACGAGTGTTTTGTTGTTCAAAGAGGTTTCACTGCTTTTGGGAGACGATCAGCCGGCTTATGGTCTCGAAGCCAAGATGCCGGAGCCGGATGAGGAGTTTGAGAGTATCCCGGAGAGAGCAAGGCGGTTCATCGTGGAGGTGCGCTCATTGCAACCTCAAGGACCCTACTTTCTGATTGGATTCTGTGGTGGCGGCTATGTAGCGTTTGAAATGGCGCAACAACTATCCGCGGCCGGTCAGCAGGTCGCCTTTCTTGGCATTGTCGAGTGTGCTGACGATCGACACCCAGCTAGCCTGCCGGGACGAATGCGGTTTCGCGTCGAAAGGGCTGCATGGCGAGTTCAAAAACTGCTGGCGCGCGGCGCGCGAGGCATGGCGCTGTTCGCCAAGGAGCGCTTTAGATCCATGGTGCAGATGATGCATCTGCATATCCAGCGGTTGGTGGCGAGAAGCCTCAGCAAACCAATTCCACCTTTGCCCCTGCCGCCTGTGGATCCATATGAGAAGGCGCGACGCATCGTCGATCGCTATCAACCCACCAGTTATACCGGGAGGTCGTACGTAGTGATCGGCCGGGATACATACCAATATTGTGGTCTTAGCTGCACGGTGGATCCTCGATTGGTTTGGTGCAAGCTTTCTGAAGGTGGCAGCGAAGTCAAGACGATTCCGGGCGATCACACCGATATGCTGGAAGCGCCGATCGTGTACGAATTTGCCAGAGAGTTGAAAACCTCGCTGGAGCGAGCTACCACCCACTCCTAGTTGTTCGTCGTCGGTTGGTCTTTCCTCGAGCAGTCTAAGGCGTCGCCGGTGATCGGAACCGGTCACCAGGATCGAGCCGGAAACCCAGTGACCCTCACGCCTACCTGTTGTTCGCGAGGGCGTCAGTGATCGTCTTTGCGAGTTCGTCCTTTTTGACCTTGCCCGTCGGAGTCGTTGGCATGGTGGGCACGATGAAGATCTGCGATGGCTGTTTGTAGGGGGTCAAGTGCCGCGCGGCATGGGCTGCCAAGTCAGCGACCGAGATTTGCGATCTCGGCGATAGTTGAACGAAAGCGATCACTTCTTCCTCTCCCCCAACCGATCGGCCGATCACAGCAGACCGCACAACCGCGGTGTGCATGTTCAGGACGCCTTCGACCTCGGCCGGATAGACATTGAATCCGAACCGGATGATTAGCTCCTTGGTGCGCCCGACAATGAAAAGATGGCCTTCTTCCAAATGGGCAAGGTCGCGAGTGTTGAACCACCCTTCCCGATCGATGGCGGCCGCCGTTTCCTCGGGAGCGCGATAGTAACCCTTCATTACATTTGGACCGCGCACCCACAACTCGCCCACTTCTCCCGGCGCCACAGGCTTACGGTCTCGATCGACTAACTGTACTTCGACTCCTGGAAAGATACGGCCAACCGAAGTGTCGGTTCGGGGAGACTCGAGTCTTGTCTGGGCAACGTTGGGCGAAGTTTCCGTCACACCGTAGCCATTGTGGAGTACCTGGCCGAAAAGGTTCTCCACCTCCAATTTGAGTGCCGGGTGAAGCGGAGCGCCGGAGGAGGAAATGATGCGAAGAGCCGGGAACTTCAATGCAGGGATCCCTTTCGACTTGGCGTATTCGGCCAACAAAGCGAACATAGACGGAACCCCCAGAACGATCGTCAAACGCTCGTTCTCGAGTGCTGCGAGAGCTGCGACCGGATCGAATCGTGGCGCTAGGTAAAGCGTCGCACCACTCAGCAAGCAACCCAACACCACCACGGAAAGCCCCACCGCATGCGACATCGGCAGAACACCATAGATGCGGTCTTCGGGTCTCAACTGTCGCAATTTCGCTGACACCGCTGCTATGAACAGTAAATTCCTGTGGGTCAGCATTACGCCCTTCGGAAGGCCTGTGGTGCCCGACGTATAGATCAATACTGCGACGTTGCTGGCCTGGCCCGGCTCGATTGGCTCTGCGTTGGTTTTCTCGTTTAGCCGGCCGATGCCGACCGGACCCAAAATTCCAGCGGCTTGAATGACCGCGGCGTTCCGCTTAGCGTGCTCTCTGGCATGGGGCGAAACGCCGGTGGTGTAGAGCACCAGACGGGCACCGCAGTGATCTTGAATTCCGTCGATCTCTCGAGCCGAGAGACGCGCGTTGACCAGCGTCGTCCAGGCGTCAAGCCGCGCGAGGGCAAACAAAATTGCGATGCATGTCCGACAATTCTCGCAGACGACCATGACGCGATCGCCGGCGCGCACCCCGCACCCGAGCAACCAGGCTCGGGTTTCTTCAACCGCCAGAGACAACTGCGCATAGGTCCAGGTGCCGGAAGCTTCCACTAAAGCCGGTCGATCGGGGAAACGCTCCGCCCACGGCTGAAGAATGTCGCTGATCCGCACAGGGAGAGTCGCAAGGAGTTGAGAGACTTGCTCTTCAGTCATGGTTGCGGCATCTCTTCAATGACCAACACGCGAGTACCGACGCCGCGTCGGCGCAATGCAAGGACGGAGAGTTGCGTGGACTTGTGAGCATCGTGTGACGCGGCCGACAGAATCTGGTCTCATATCTCGGTTTCCATCAGAAACAGGGACCCGCACCGGGTATAAGAGCTCAGCGCGTGAAGGCGAGGTTTTGTCTCAAACCAAGTGCATCGATTCAGGACCGGGACAGACCGGTTCTCTCGGAACTCGGCAGGGCAAGAGACGCTATTCTCCTCATTCGGTGATAGCCAAAGCCCTGGAGTCCCGAACCGATGCTCCCTCGCGCATAAGTGCCTTCGTCATTGCCCGCGTAAGGCGTCGCGCCGCAAACGCAGCTCCGAAGGCAAACCGCATGACGGGTCCGAAGCTGTTTGCTGCCGCAAGTCCGACAAAATAAAGGCCCGGAACAGAAGACTCGAAGGCCGAAGACAGTATCGGGGTACGGTCGACGGTCTTAATTTTTTCGCGGATTTCCTTACTTAGGAACTTCAAGCGTTCCACGTCGACCTTATAGCCGGTAGCCGCAATGATGTGGTCCGCAACAACTTCGCGCTCCGTGCCTTGTGCCGAGCGAACGTGCAGATGCACCTTGCCGTCCTTGACTTCGGCCCGTTGCGGGATGTATCCGCACAATGTCGCGACACGCCCAACAACCTTGTCTTTGATGAACCATCCGCCGGCGGGACCAAGGTGTGTTCGGACTGCGTGCAAACGGAACCGTTCCGGTAAGTGATGAAAAATCCCTGCCGAATTGGCAAAGAAACGAGATTTCAATCCGGGGCCAAGACCGGACCGAGGATGCCGGATCTGTTGCCACCAGGAACGGGACTTTCCCATCGATTTGTTGTGGAATACCAGTGATTCCTGACGAGCTACGAGCTGCACTTGAGCTCCCACTTCATGAAGTAGTGCGGCTATGTCGGTCGCCGAAGCGCCACCTCCAATGACCACGATGCTTCGACCTTTTAACGGCTCAAGACTATGATGGTCGTAGCTATGCGACAAGAACTCCGGCGGCAGGTTCGCCAGATTGGCGGGCAACTCTGCAAAGTGGGTGATACCTACCGCGAGCACGATGCGCCGGGCCGTGAGCATTTCCCCGTCTGCGAGGTGCAGGCGAAACGCGTCGGCAATTCGTTCGACATCAACGACAAACTTATCCTCCAGTTCCGGAACCATTCGCTGACAAAACGCTAGTCCATAAGCGCTGAAGGTATCGAGACGCACCGGTGCGCCGGAGTCGGAGTACTCGATGCTCCGTTCTGCGCAAAAATGTCCGAGCGTAAAGCTTTCGCCCGGATCGTCGATGTTGGAGGCAAAACCGTCAGACTTCAGCATCATGCCTTTGGGCATGTGTGCAAGCCAACTGTCCATGGGGCGGCCAAAGATGCGGAACGGGATGCCGCGACTTCGAAAATTGGCGGCAATGGACAAGCCATAGGGGCCTGCGCCAATGATTGCGACTTCGATCATAATTGGGTGGTTGAGGCTCCTTTCGGAAGTCACGCTTTTTGACAGGGAGCTACCGGGGCACTCGGGTGCCCGCGTTGTGGCAGTAAAGCGTACTCTGCTGACGTAGCAATTGGGTAGCCCAGGTAAGGCTCGTGTGCCCAATGAGAAACAAGGACATGAACAATTCCCAAGGGAACTTCCTTACCCTTGCGGGCAAAAAGTTGCTTATCCGCTCCGACGACTGGTTCCGGTAGGAATCTGTGAATCAGACGGGCTAGAATCGCCCCCTCACCTGAAGGAATCGAACCCGGCGATATCGTACCTAAGACGCCACGCAATAGGGGAAGCGGTTTTGAGGATCCTGGCGACGTTACGATCGCCTGAGGAGGCACACGCCAGTCCAAGGGTAGTTGCCAGGCAATCCCTTGGGTTCCGGCAACAGAGACAGCAACTCCTTTGGCGCTCGGTTGAACTCGGCAGCCGTCTTCAACATGCCCTGAACATCCTTTGGTTGCCAGCCAAACGGAGCGAAGAAGTTAGGACCCTCGGCTGGGCCGAATTTGAACGCAGCGCCGACCTCACGCAGCTGCTTGCCGCTGGTACCCTGCATAAATTTGAGCTGGCCGGGTGAGGCAAGATCGATGATCCAGCTTTGAAAGTTCGCTTGCACAGCGAGATCTCTGGCCAGCGAGGCGACCTCCTCAGGGCTGAAGTAGATCAAGAGCCCCTCGGTCAGCACAGCGACCTTTTCCACGCCACGGCTCAATTCTCGAAATAGAGCGCACCGCGATCCTTTGTCTGATAAATCCAGGCGAATCAGCGCGAAGTTACACTTCGGTTTTTCATCGGCGAGGATCTCTTCTTTGTAGGAGAGGATTTCCGGGAGATCCACATCTATCCACCGAAGCTTCGAGGGCAAATTTAGCCGGTATGGCCTGGCATCCAGCCCGGCTGCCAGATTTACGACCAAGTCCGCGCCCTCCTGAATTTCGCGAAGAACAAACTTGTCAAACAGATAGGTGCGGGCCACCCAAGCCCACTCGTGTTTGTCGCCGTCAGGCAGAGTCTGGGCGATGTGAAATCCGCGCTCGCCAGCTAAGCGTTCAGCAAACGGGTCCTGAAACAGGGCGTCGCGACGTTGCGTTTCGCGAGCTCGAAAATAAGCTACCCATCGGGCCGTATCGGAAATATTGCGAACAGAAGGATTGGATTCAGCCATGTTCGAGGCATTTTAACTTAGTCTGAGTCCAAGAATACATGGCGGCACGAGAAAGGCACTACCTCGAATGGTCAGGAAATCCGGGAATGTAGGAACCCTGCGCCCGGCTCCCGGGTGCGATGGCGAATATAAGGCGAAACATCAAGGGCGACTTTGGTTGGACTTTGGCCCTTACGGGTTTCGACCGGCAATGTTCCTATTATGAGTAGGAAATTTCACCTAGGCCGTCTCCTTGGCCTGCTCGGGTCGGCCGGCAAGACCAATAAACCTATTTATTTCAACCGAATAGCGAAGGAACTCCGCTGAATTGGTCCTGGCTGTGTGGTCGCCAGATTGCGACTTCAAGCCTCGACACATAGATCGCTAGAGCGTCCTGAAGATGTGCGAACTGGGTCGCTGATACGAACGGTTTTCGACAAAATGAAACCTACCATCCTGCTGGCAACAACGTGTCGCTGGCTTTCGACAGCACGACTTTCGATGGCCCTGGCAAAGTCCGGGTGCACCGTTAGAACGGTGTGCCCTCGCGACCATCCGCTCGGCAAGACCGGTGTCGTGGATCAACAATATGACTACCGGGGCCTAACGCCTCTATCGTCATTTGCGGAGGCCATCGATTCGACAAAACCAGATTTCATCATTCCGAGCGATGATTTGGCGGTGCAGCACCTCCACCGGCTCTATCATCGCGCGCGAACCCGCGGGGAAGCGGGAGCCGCGACTTGCCAGTTAATCGAACGCTCGCTGGGCTCGCCCGAGAGTTTTCCCATCGTCTACGCCCGAACTCGGTTCATCGAGTTGGCGAAACAAGAGGGTGTCCGCGTCCCGAACACTGGAGTTATCGCCAACCGGACGGATCTCCGACATTGGACCGCTTCCGTTGGGTTTCCCATGGTTCTGAAGGCGAACGGCACCTCAGGCGGTGAGGGTGTCAGAGTCGTCGATACACCGGAAGAAGCGGAACGCGCTTTTCAAACGCTGCAAGCTCCCCCCGTTCTGGCGCGAGCCGCAAAATGGGCTCTGGTCGATCGGGACTTTACGCTGGTCTGGCCTACGATCGCTCGACGCAGATCGGTCGTCAATGCGCAAGCATTTGTACCGGGGCGAGAAGCAACCACATTGGTCGCCTGCTGGAAGGGCACCGTCTTGGCAGGTCTGCATTTCGAGGTGCTCAGCAAGCAGAATCCTGCGGGACCCGCCACCGTCATGCGGCTGGTGGAGAACGCCGAGATGTCGAGTGCGGCCGAAAAGATGGTGCGACGGCTCCATCTTTCCGGGCTGCATGGGTTTGATTTCATGTTGGAGGCCGGCACCGGGGACGCCTATCTCATTGAAATAAATCCGCGAGCAACCCAGGTCGGACATCTGACCTTCGGACCGGGTCGCGATCTCCCGGCGGCGTTGCACGCTGCCATTTCCGGCGAAGCAGTCACGCCAGCTCCCAAGCTCACCAATAACGACACGATTGCGCTCTTTCCTGGAGAGTGGGCAAAGAATCCCGCGAGTCCTTTTCTACGGTCGGGTTACCACGATGTGCCGTGGGATGCCCCCGATTTGCTTCGGGCCTGCCTCCGTCCGCGTGGGATGTGGAACGGTTTTGGCGCCAGGCGAAAGCGGGCTTGGGTTTTTGGGGGGACAAAGGTGCCTCGCCTGTGACTGCGCCAACCAAGCGTCGTGGGTTACGGGCTGGACTGCGGAACGCTGGCTTGAGGTTGAATTCCGAACAAGCCAATGGTGGCGCAGCGGCTTCGAGAATTCTCTCTGCCTCCTTGCGAAGTCCACTCCTTAAGAGCGCCAGAAAACAGCTCCGCGTAATGAAGTTTGGCGGCACCTCGGTTGGTGATGCGTCCTGCATTGAGCGCGTGGTACGAATCGTTGGGGCCGCTTCGCGTGAAAGCAATGTCGTGGTAGTGGTGTCGGCGATGAGCGGTGTTACCAACCAATTGATCGAGTCCGCCCGGCAGTCCGAGCTAGGGAACCAAGGGTCGGCAATGGAGATGCTCGAAGCATTGCGGCAGCGGCATCTAGAGGTCGCCAGTGCGCTGGTCCGTTCCGTTACCCGGGGCGAGCGGGTCTTCCGCGAAATAAGCGAAATCTTTCGTGAAGGTGCGGCGTTATATCGGACCACGATTTTGCCGTGCCGGTCGACGTCGCAGACGCGTGATTCGGTTGCCAGCTTGGGCGAGCGTCTTTCTGCTTGTCTTGTCACCGCCGCCCTCGGGGAATCCGGATTGCCCAGCGAGTCGGTCGATGCCACAGGACTGGTCATTACAAACGCGCACTACGGCGCGGCGGATCCGTGCATGGAGGTTACCTACGAACGCTGCGAGGCGCGGATTCAGCCCCTCCTGAAACAGGGCATCGTCCCTGTGGTGACCGGCTTCCTCGGTGGCACACCGGATGGAGAGCGTACAACTCTGGGAAGGGGAGGTTCGGATTATTCCGCGACCATCTTAGGATCGGCTCTCGGAGCAGACGAGATCATCATCTGGACCGACGTGGACGGTGTTCTGACGGCCGATCCTCGCTTAGTGCCCGACGCTCGGGTGATCCCCGAAATCTCCTATCACGTAGCGGCCGATCTCGCCTACTTTGGCGCGAAAGTCCTTCATCCGAAAACTCTTCGCCCTTTAATGAACTCGGGTATCCCGGTTTGGATTCGGAACACCTTCGCGCCGGAACGAAGCGGAACCAAAATCACGGCGACAGATATCTCCGATGACCGAGGTGTGAGGGCGCTGACGTCTATCCAAGACGTTTCCATGATCACGATTGCTGGTCCAGGAACCGCCGCCGTGGCGAATGTTTTGGGGCGCACCTTCACAACCGCTGCGGCCATGCGAGCCGATGTGCTGCTGATTTCGCACTCGTCTTCGCAGAATCACCTATTTTTTCTGGTGCCGTCGGAAGTCGCCACCAGCACCGTCCAAGCGCTACGCGAAGAGTTCGCGCAGGACTTAGCGGACGAAAAAGTGGAACACATCAGTTGCGATCCGGCGGTTGCCATCGTCACCATCGTCGGACAGAAGATGCAAAGCATAGCGGAAATCGTCGCGCGTACATTCTGTGCCCTGAGCCGCGAGAACATGAACGTCATGGCGATCGCGCAAGGCTCGTCCGAATACAATTTGAGTTTCGTAGTGCCTCGCGAACACATGAAAGCGGCACTGATCACGACCCACCGAGAATTCCAACTCGGCGATAGGAGTGAACAACACGTTCTTCGGTAGAGGCGTTTTAACGTTCGAGGTCGCGAATAGACCATGTCGCTTCACAAAAAGCTAGCCCTGGCCGCGGGCTTACTTTCTTTGTTCTTGGTGGCTTGCTCGCACGAGGGAACCCCGGCTCCCAATTACGGGGATCAGAAGGACGCCGCCGTTTACCTAGGGCACCCCGGAAGCAGGCCCGCAGGCTCCTGGGACGAGAAGGCTGCCGCCGCCTATCTCGATCAAAGATTGGCCTGGTGGTCGGAATGGGTCGGGGCCACACGCGATCACCAGACCTTCTGTATCTCTTGCCATACCGCGGTGCCGTATGCCCTCTCGCGTCCTGCACTTCGTAAAGCGCTTGGTGAAGAAGAATCGCTTTCGCCCAACGAGCGCAAACTGGTAGACAACGTCATCCGACGCGTACGCCTTGGGAAAGATGCCGGGACGTTCTACAACGATCAAGAGGACGGGCCCAACAAATCCGCCGAGTCCCGCGGAACAGAATCCGTCCTCAACGCCCTGGTTCTAGCCAGCTACGATGCTCAGAACGGGGAGCTTGGCGCCGACACGCGATCCGCATTCGACAACATGTGGGCACTTCAGCAGACCAGCGGAGAAAATAAAGGCGCGTGGTCGTGGCTCAACTTTGGCCTTGGTCCGTGGGAATCGAAAGATGCGGAGTATTACGGGGCCACTCTTGCGGCCGTGGCCGTTGGTTACGCTCCTGACAGTTATCGTGCGAACGCCAACGTCCAAGATCGTCTCAAACTACTCCGCGAGTACCTGGGCCGTGAATACGATACGCAGTCTCTACACAATCGTGTTGTTCTCCTATGGGCGTCGACGAAATTGCCTGGACTTCTTGAGCCCGCGCAACAAACCTCCATCATCAACGAAGTTCTCGGCAGACAGAGGGCGGACGGCGGCTGGAGTTTGACTCCGCTGGTCCGCACGTGGGGAAGCTGGGGTCTCCGATCCTGGGCTCACATGTGGTTGCGAAATGATAAGACGCTGTACGAACAGACAAGCGACGGGTACGCCACGGGTTTGGTCGTGCTCACCCTCGAACAGACGGGTATCTCCCGCAAGAATCTTCAAGTCCAGAAGGGTCTGTCTTGGTTAGTTAGGAACCAGAGTACGACGGACGGTCTTTGGCCAGCCTACTCTTTAAACCAGCGCCGTAATCCATCCTCGAATATCGGACGTTTTATGAGCGACGCGGCCACCGCCTATGCGGTACTGGCATTAACATACCAGACCGACGCGCAGCGGAGCGAAGCGGAGTCTATGCATCGATGAGTCCTTCCAGCTCAAGTACGTGGTTGGCGTGGTCTGCTACGAAAAGTCCCAGGATCGAGAGCGATCGCCACTTGTCTTGGCCGGCGCCGCACCCGATGTTCCTAAAATCCATAGTGGCGACCAGAATGTCGGGTCGCTCGCCGGCTACCAGTGAGTATCCACAATCCGATGAACCAAGACGACGACCAATCGGAGATCGGGAAAGGGCATGGATTCCTTTCGCCGGAAATAGCCCCCTCTCGCGATCGGGCTCCGTCGCAATCCGTGCCACGCGTTTTCAGCCGTCGAAGACTACGTTTCCGGAGCACCGAAAGACAGTTATAAAGTTGGTCAAAACCCCCTGTCCCAGTTCATTGCTACCCGCTTGGGGACATGCTAGAGTCGCGCTAAGTTGGTGAAACGAACTGTAAAATCTGCACTCCTGGGGTTGCGAATCCCCCACTTGGCACAGTCCTTTGTGCCGCCTCGCCTCTTGATTTTGAGATATCACTCGGTTCGCGAGAACCAAGCCGATCTTGATCCTTACATTCCGGTCGGCATTACCCACATGGTGGACGAATTCCGGGCGCAGATGGAGTACGTTCGGCAAACCTGTAAGCTCTTGTCGCCGGACGATTTGCCCGCGCTCATCGAGGGTTCCTGCAAATTGCCGGACAGAGCGGTGTTAATCACCTTTGATGACGGCTTCCGGGACAACTACGAGGTTGCTGCACCGATTCTCGAACAGTTTGGTTTGCGTGGGGTCTTTTACGTTTCTACGTCCTCCATTGGTGGACGCCCGCTGTGGATTGTTCGCCTGCGTTACTGGAGCGTCAAAGGCGGCAAAACACATCCTGAATTCCTCGAGGCTTCCAGGCGTTGTGCGAGTCTCAGCGAATCGCAACGAGAGGAGTTCTTGGCAAGCATGGAACACGCAAACTCGGTCCATGACAATTTCACGATGACTTGGGATCAAATACGACACTTGGTCGAGCGCGGACATACCATTGGCTCGCATACCGTCAACCATCCGAACGTGGCCAAAATTTCCCCCGAAGAACTGGTTATGGAGATGGAGTGTTCCAAAAAGACGCTCGAAGGGAAGCTGGGCGCTCCGGTGCGACATTTTTCTTACCCCAACCCGATTCTCGAGCCGCATTGGAATCAGACAACCGTCGAGGCATGCCGGCAAGCCGGTTATGACACGGCCGTCACCAGCGTGAGCGGCTGTGTCCGCCAGAACTCCAATATATTGGCATTACCTCGCCACTACATGGCCAGGTCCTTTACCGATTTCGTTTGGGATCTCGAGATGGCCTTCTGCGGTTCCAAGCGGTAGCTGCGAATCCAGGACAGGCACGCGGCGGTGGTGGCCGACTGGTCGACCACGGCGGTTCCTGATGAGAGGTTATCGTTTCGCAATTGGGCCTATGAATGATCGGTCGGACCAGCGCATATGATCGAGAAACGATACACCTCGTTCGCTCTAGTGTTGTCGCTCGGAGTCTATGGTTTCTGGACCGCGGCCCTCATGCCGTGCTCTCCTCTTATCGATCCTTCTCCTAGCCATCGCGCCGTAGACACGGACGCTACCAGCTTTCCTAGTCAGCCCCCGGCCTTGCTGTTCCAACCTCTGGTCGGGCTCGATTCAAATCCGTCTGGCGGGCAAGCGAGAGGCATCGCTTCGTGCCAGATTTTGAATCGGGCCATGACTCGCTATGTGTTAGAACGGGACGTTTCCTCCCCTGGCACGTGCTTCAGCGTCCAGGCCGACAACATCACGCTTGACCTCAATCACTTCTCGCTTGTTTACGGGGCGAAAGCATCTGACGGAGCTACCTTCGGCATATTGGGGATCGCATGCTGGGACAACGCACTCAAGGCTAGCATCGCGAATGGCACTCCGTGCGGAGGTCGCTTCAATGGGTTTACGGTTCTAAACGGCAAGATCACGCAAAGCCCAGGCGTGGCTCCGTTTTCCGATGCCATTCATCTTGGGCAAGGCGGCGGAAATCGTCTGCAAGTTCACGATGTCGAGTTTACCGTGCAGGGCGATTCGTCCATACCAATTTATACGAACTACTCGGGAGCCGGATCCGTTGTTAGGAACAACATTATTCACAACAATGTGAAGATCATCCAGAGTCGGCATCAATTGCAAGGTATGTCCGTTAAGTTTGATAACAGCAAGGAAGTTTCGCCGGGCCAGTCTGTCTACGAAAACCAAATCTTCGGAGGACCGCAAGGCGGCATCCTGCTGGTGACCGATGGGGCGGTCGCCCACGGTAACGAAATCCGTCAAAACGGGCACTACTCAAACGATTTCGCGATCTACATGTGGGGTAATCGCGAAGAGGTCTATAACAACGTGATCGCCGCTGTATCTGGCCGTGGGATTCAGATTGGTGGCGGTGCCGTCGCCGTCAACGGACGCGATGTTGGGGGAAAACGATCGAATGCCCATGACAACAAGATACAGGTCATTGAGCTCCAGCAGAATTGCGAGTATGGAGAGGGTGCTTCCCAGTGTAGGGGTTGCCAGTTGGGCGGGGCGTACGGAATTCAGTTTGACGATAATCCACAAGACGACTCCACCTTCAACAATACGGTTCTTGCTCGGGCGGATGCGTGTGATGCGGGTGCGCTCAGGATCACCGATTCCCGTGTTCGGCAGAACGAATCGCGTCATGAATCGTTTACGGCTGTACGTCTCCGCCCGAGTTCCCCCGGCTTTGCGTACGGCTGGGACAATGCCGGCCCAAAAGGATTTACCGCCCGAGACGATGTCTTCGTTGCGGACACGGCTAGCTACCATGTGAACTGGGACGGGGCGCAAAATGAGCTGTGTATTTCCTGTACCTTCGGAAGGGGGACGGCAAACCCTAGTCCGGACTACGTTACCTTCTCCTTCGAGAATGGCGGAAAGATTCCGGTCACGAATATTCATTTTCAAGACCCCAAATTTCTTGGCGGAGCGAAAAAAGACAGTACGGACATGAAGCCGATTCTGGCCCACCAGGACTGGCCTGGTCCTAGTGAGTATTTCGTAGATTGGACATTCACCCTTTTGGTCGACGACCAGTACCAGAAGCCCGTTGCCGGCGCGGAGGTTTCGATTAGGAATGCCCTTGGTCGTTCCGTATACCAGGGAAAGACCAATCTGGAAGGAAAAATCGCAGTTCCTTTGACCGAATTCCGAATGTACAACACGGCGACCCAAGTCGTGCAAGAACGCCATAACCCGTATCAAATCACTGTTGCAGCGCGCCGGTGTGGCGCTCCTGCCACCAGCCTGTCCATCGAAGTAACCGAGACGACGGTTCGCACCGCTGAGATCGCTTGCGAATCGAATTGATTGTGTCGGTAGTGGACAAGACGCAAAGACCGCGAAAACGCTAGAAACTTGACGGCACACGGCGTCTTCGCCGGACCCTCGATTGGCAAAGCAAATTTTTGTTTCATGAACGATCCTCGTTGCTTCTAACGTTTTAAATCGAAAGACACTTGGCGAATGTTTGGGAGGTATTGCTTTAGTCGCCATCCGTAGTATCCTTCATGGCCATCAGTACAGGGTCTTACCCTTGTCCCAAATCGCTCCGGTAGACCAGTAGTTTGCCCCCACTGTTGAGTCTAGCCTCTGTAGCGCGGACAAAGGGACACATGACATCATTCGACGGCATTGCGAACGCCTTCAGAAAATCGCAGGCGTGGGCCACCTGCCTGCTGTCTCTATTGGTTTTCTCGGGCGCAGTAGGGTTATCGGGATGCGCGGGCATTGTCACTGCCAACTCCGCGCAACCGGGAGCGAGTCCACTTTCGATCACCGCGTCATCCTTGCCGTCGGCAACGGCGCAGGTGGCTTATTCGGCGACGCTAACCGCAAGCGGCGCCACCGCCCCGTATACGTGGTCCATGACCGCCGGTGCGCTCCCAACTGGGCTTAACATGTCCGCGTCAGGCCAGATAACCGGGATGCCCACAAAAGCGGGAAACTCATCCTTTAGTGTGCAAGTCAAGGACTCCAGCCTGCCTGCCAAGTCCGCGACTGCAAATTTCGGCATTCTTGTAAAGGCTTCCACAACTACCCTGGTAATCTCGACGACCTCTGTTCCAGCTGGACAAGTGAATAGTGCATACTCTGCGACCTTCGCGGGGATGGGCGGAACCGGACCGTATTCCTGGAAGCTCGCCTCGGGTCAACTTCCGCCGGGCTTGAGTCTTAATTCTTCCTCGGGAGTCCTTGCCGGAATCCCGACCCAAGCCGGTACCTTCGCGTTCAAGATCGATCTAACGGATTCGGGAAGTCCCGTGCAAACCTTCGGCGCAGATTTCGGCGTCACGATCGCGGCTGTTGGTACGTCGCTCCAAATTTCAACCACTTCCTTGCCAGCTGGTGAAACGAGTTCGGCCTATACGACAACCTTAGCTGCCACAGGCGGGACGGCACCCTACACCTGGTCTGCGATCGCCGGTGCTCTGCCCACTGGGCTTGCGCTCGCTTCCTCGGGACAGATTTCGGGAACCCCGTCTCAGACCGGCAGTTTTCCGTTCACCGTGCAGGTCAAAGACTCCTCTTCGCCGGCGGCAACGGTCACAAAGGCGTTCACCATCAACATTGCTGCGATCGGCGGGCCTTTACAGATCACTACGTTGACGCTTCCCGATGGTCAGGTCAGCGCGCCGTATGCGACGACGCTCATCGCGATCGGTGGCACCAAGCCCTATGCGTGGACGATTTCGGCGGGATCTCTGCCAGCCGGGCTGACTCTAAATGCAGCTTCGGGAAGTATCAGTGGAACTTCCACGCAGTCGGGTTCTTTCTCGGTGACGATTCAGGCCAAAGACGCGTCTACCCCGCAGCAAACCGCCGGCAAGGTGTTGAGCCTGCATGTGGCAGCCGCGGTTAGTCCCGTTCAGATCGTCACTACGTCGCTCGTCGGCGGGCAAGTCAGTTCTGCCTATGGGGCCACCGTGACAGCGACCGGAGGGACAACGCCGTACAGTTGGTCGATAAGTGCTGGGGCGTTGCCGAATGGATTGACGCTGAGCGGTGCAGGACAGATCAGCGGGACACCGACGGCGGCCGGGACGTCGACGTTCACGGTGAAGGTAACCGATGCAAGCACACCGGCGAAGACCGCGACAGCGAGTCTGAGCATTGTGATAGCGGCAGCGCCGGTGCCGCCGGTTCAGGTAACGACGACGAGTTTGGCGGGCGGGCAGGTGAGCGGCGCATATTCGGCTACGGTGGCGGCCAGTGGAGGGACAACGCCGTATAGTTGGTCAGTGAGTGCTGGGGCGTTGCCGAATGGATTGACGCTGAGCGGTGCAGGACAGATCAGCGGCACGCCGACAACATCTGGAACGGTGTCCTTTACGGTCCGTGTGGCCGATTCGAGTGCACCGGCGAAGACGGCGACAGCGAATCTGAGCATCGCGGTCGCGGCGGTCGTAACTCCCCCCGTGACGATCAGCACGTCATCCTTACCGGGCGGTACGGTAAGCAGCGCCTATTCATCGACCTTGGCGGCGGCGGGCGGCACAACCCCCTACATCTGGTCGCTGTCGGCCGGGTCTTTGCCTGCTGGCTTGAGCCTGAGCAGTTCCGGCGTAATCAGCGGCACGCCGACGGCGGCAGGAACGGTGTCCTTTACGGTCCGTGTGGCCGATTCGAGTGCACCGGCGAAGACGGCGACAGCGAATCTGAGCATCGCGGTCGCGGCGGTCGTAACTCCCCCCGTGACGATCAGCACGTCATCCCTACCGGGCGGTACGGTAAGCAGCGCCTATTCATCGCCCTTGGCGGCGACGGGCGGCACAACCCCCTACAGCTGGTCGCTGTCGGCCGGGTCTTTGCCTGCTGGCTTGAGCCTGAGCAGTTCCGGCGTAATCAGCGGCACGCCGACGGCGGCAGGAACGGTGTCCTTTACGGTCCGTGTGGCCGATTCGAGTGCACCGGCGAAGACGGCGACAGCGAATCTGAGCATCGCGGTGGCGGCGGCCGTGACTCCCCCCGTGACGATCAGCACGTCATCCCTACCGGGCGGTACGGTAAGCAGCGCCTATTCGTCGACCTTGGCGGCGACGGGCGGCACAACCCCCTACATCTGGTCGCTGTCGGCCGGGTCTTTGCCTGCTGGCTTGAGCCTGAGCAGTTCCGGCGTAATCAGCGGCACGCCGACGGCGGCAGGAACGGTGTCCTTTACGGTCCGTGTGGCCGATTCGAGTGCACCGGCGAAGACGGCGACAGCGAATCTGAGGATCGCGGTGGCGGCGGCCGTGACTCCCGTGACGATCAGCACGTCATCCTTACCCGGCGGCACGGTAAGCAGCGCCTATTCGTCGACCTTGGCGGCGACGGGCGGCACAACCCCCTATAGCTGGTCACTGTCGGCCGGGTCCTTGCCTGCTGGGCTGGCCTTGAGCGGTTCTGGTGTACTTAGCGGTACGCCGACGGTGGCAGGCACGTCTTCCTTCACCATCAAAGTGACTGATTCCAACGCGCAGAGTGATACGGTCAATCTGAGCCTTGCGATCACCGTCGCGACGGGAGGAGGCGGCGCGACTGTCGTTCTTTGTCCGAACAATGGAGAAACTGGGAACAACGCCAATTGTGCTCCGGTTCCAACGCTAGACTTTGGTAAACAAGGGACCGGCACAACTTCCGCCGCCTTGAGCATTTCTGTAAATAATTGCTCAACGTCGAACATTGCGGCTTGTACGGGGGCAGGAAGTCTTACTTTGGGCTCTCCCCATTACACAATCACTGGACCGAATGCGGCGGACTTTTCCAACGCGGGCTCGGGGACGTGTTCCAATGGTCTGGCTCTCAACAGCGGATCTGATTGCACCATCGTCTTAAGGTTTACGCCAAGCCAAGGGGCAGGAACGAATGAATCTGCAACGCTGACGGTCAACAGCAATGGCGTCGGTAACCCACATACAATGAGCCTCATCGGTACGAGCGCCACAGTGACGACCATCTCCAGCTGTCAAAATCTCAACGGCAACACGAATTATCAGTTGACGGCGTCGGTGAGCGCGCCGGGAACCTGCTTCACCGTGGGTGGAAGCAATACAGACATTAACTTGAATGGCTTCACGGTTACCTACTGCACCTCCAGTCAGTCAAGTTTGGTTGGCGGCGTGTTTATGACCGGCAATCCCACCAGCAATACCACCGTACACAATGGGGCCATCAACGAAGGGGCGGGTACATGCACTGGTGGCAATCTGCATGGTGCCGGCCCGATTATCGCTAGCAGCGATGGGCAATCGTCGGTTAGTCATGCGACGACTGTTTTCAACATCACGTCCACGTTCAAGGCTGCACGAGGGAAGTTTGTCTGGGAAGAGGATGGCGGTGGCTCGTCTTCATCGGGGACGACCATACACGATGTTATCTATACGAACAACGACTCGAGCACCTGTGGCAGCGTAAGTTGCCGGGACCAGGATCAGTACTATTCCATCGTGATAGACCAGTCAAAAAATTCCGCTCCAACACAAATGTATAACGTCACCGGAAGCGGCGGAACACAAGGCGCTATTGTCTCGTCCGCGCGCAATTCGCAGTTCTATAACAACTTCGTTACATCTGGAAATGTTACGTCGACCAACACGAACGGATTCATATTCCAGGATTGGGGTGCGAATACTACTATTCGAGAGAACCTCACCACGGGCAGCGGAATGGGAGGGAGCTGTCTAAGTTGCCGAGGTGTTCAAATCAGCTCCGCAAACAACGTGGCTGTCACTGGATCGGTGGTGCAGGGCAACGTTCTGTATACCACTAACCTGAACAACGACGTGGAGTATGGCGGCTGCGAAATTGGCGGCACTTATGGCATACAAATCAACACCGCGGGCTCCAGCAGCGACCTCTCGAACAACACGGTTCAAAACAATAGGGCTACGGTGACATCGAGTGTGTGCCCGGGTTACGCCTTCTCTTGGTCGGGTGCGACCGCCGCAAACGGTCCGAACAAGACCAACAACAACACGTTTACTTGTAATCTGGCAAGCGGGTTCAGCGCCGGCCCTTGTGCTGGAATTCGACTTGACGCGAATCAGTACAATCCTGGTATAGCGGCAGTGGTCGGAACGGGCGACACCTACAAAGGAGACACCTCGGCAATCTATATTTTCTACGACGGCACGCCGTCGTGGACCTGTAATCAATGCACGTTTGGGAAGGGAAGCAATCCTATCTCTGGATGGGTGATGCTGGACTACGACGGCGGCGGGCAGAGCGGCGCAAGCAGCCAGGCGATGTTCCTGGTAGACCCGGCCTTCACGGACGGGGCGACCAAGGACAGCAACAACTTGTCACAATGGGCCTCGAACAATGGTTCGCTCAGTTTTAGTTATACGGTGCAGTGGACCTACAACGTCACCGTGAAAGGCGCTTCCAGCGGCAGCCCCATCAGTGGCGCCACGGTGACCGCGAGAGACTCGCGAGGCGGCCAAGAATGCAGCGGACCGACAGATGCACGTGGCGTCTTTTCTTGCGCCGTGAACGATACGAAATATGCCGCAACGAGCGGCAGCTACACGACGACGAGTTATAGTCCGTTTGCCATTTCGATTGCTAAGCCTGGGTGCACGACGGTGAATTACAATCTTACTCTAGGGAGCCCGACGACGGAGACGCGGACAGTGCCCGGATGCTAATAGCACCGTGACCGTCTGAGCAATCCGGAAGCCACGAGCAACGGGCGAGGCTCGCTGTTTCGTTGACACAGCTCAAGCGTTTCGAGCTAGTTACGCCAGACACTATTGCATTCTTGCCCTGCCGTCTCCCGCCGGGCTTCGGTACAGGTCTTCGTGTGCCCTCAACGTTGTCCCAAAATACTCCCCTTGGCCAGTAGGCTTCTCTTCGAGGGCTTGATAGCCTGCTTCGCATGGCGAGAAACGAGAACAGAATGAAGGGGTTACGTGGCGTTGTGAGGGGCCGTCCAGCGACAAGGTCCGGCCTGGCTTTTTTTCTGGTCCCACTGGCCGTTGCTGCCATCGTGTGGTCTTCGGGATGTGCCGGAGCAGTCTCCGGAGCGCGACCCCAGACAAACCCTGCTCCGAGTGCTGGCACTCCGCTCGCCATTACAGCCAGCTCCTTGCCCTCGGGAACTGCACAGACGGCATATTCCGCAAGTTTGTCAGCCAGCGGGGGTTCCTCGCCTTACAGTTGGTCGGTTACTATGGGCTCGTTAGCGCCGGGTCTCGCGCTTTCCAGCTCCGGGCAGATTACGGGAACGCCCACACAAGCCGGAAGTTTTTCGTTTACCGTGCAAGTTACAGATTCTAGCTCCCCTGCAAAGAACGCCACCCAGAGGCTCAACCTTACGGTTGCTCCTACAGGGACGTCGATCCAAGTTACGACGACGAGTCTGGCGAGTGGGCAGGTGGGCAGCGGATATTCGGCGACGGTAGCGGCGAGTGGGGGAACGACACCATACACCTGGTCACTGAGCGCGGGGGCTTTGCCGAACGGCTTGACGCTGAGCGGTGCCGGGCAGATTAGCGGGACGCCGACGGCCGCAGGAACATCGTCGTTCACCGTGACGGTGACCGACGCAAGTACACCGGCGCTGAGTGCCACGAAGAGTCTGAGTATAACGGTCACAGCAGGTGCGGCTTCTCTGCAGATCACCACGACATCCTTGGCGGATGGTCAGGTAAGCTCTTCTTATTCCACGACGCTGGCGGCGACAGGTGGAACCAAACCCTACACTTGGTCGGTTGCATCCGGGACCCTTTCTGCCGGGTTATCGCTCGGGGCCTCGACGGGCCAGATCCTCGGTACGCCGACATCCACTGGGACGGCCTCGTTTACTGTGGCAGTGAAGGACTCGAGTGCCACGCAGCAGACGGCCAGCCAGGTACTGTCGATCTTCGTATCCGCGGCAGTGACCGGTACCTCGGTTACTTCGTGTCAGACGCTAGGCAACTCGGGAACCACGTATGCCCTGCAAAACGACGCGAGTGCGGCGGGGACCTGCTTCACGGTGACGGCCAACAATGTGACGCTGAACCTCGGAGGGCACACAGTAACGTACAACACCGGGAGCCAAGGGAGCGCGGTTCACGCCATATCGGTAACCACGGGAAACAGCCAGGGGTTCACGGTCTATAACGGAACATTGACGGAAGGGAACGGGGCTTCGGCGAGCGGCTCGCACGTGATCGACATGGGAGTGGTGGTATCGGGTCCCACGATCCACGACGTGACCATGACCTGGAGCGCCGACTACTCGCAAGGGATCAACACCGACTACGGGAACAGCAGCGTGCCGAACGGGGCGATGATCTACAACAATACGCTGAACAACAACGCAGCAGCTTCTTGTGGTCAAGTATCGTGTCGGGACCTGCTGCAGAGCGCGAGCATCCGTCTATCGAACGCGATTCGGTCGTCGAACCCGCCGCAGATATACGGGAACATAATTAATGGAGGGCCGCAAGGGGCGTTGGAGTGTGACGCGCCGGGGTGCATCATCCACGACAACATCATCAACCCAGGGAGTGCCAGTGTGGAGGATTCGAACGATTTCGCGATTTGGTGCTGGGGGTCGTGCAACGCGTACAAGAACACGATCATGACACCGTTGACGGCGAATTCTGAGGCGCGGGGGATCCAGTTGAGCGGAGTGGAGACTTCGACCAATGGTGCAAACGTGCACGACAACACGATCACGGTGATTAGCAAGCCGAACAGCGCCGAGTATGGTGGCTGCGAGCTGGGGGGGGCCTACGGCATCCAGTTTGACGATAACGGGAGCGGTGGGACGGCGCAGAATAACAATGTCACCGCCGTAACGAATCAATGTTGGGCAACGGGGTTACGATTGACCGATACCGAAACGATGACCAACGTGTCGCAGGGCAACACCTATAAAGCCATACGTCAGAGTTCAGCTTCACCGGCTTGCACCTATATTGGTGGCGGGGAAAGTACCGGATGCGCGCACGCGGTCGCGATGGCTGGTCCGCTGGGTTTTCTGAGCAAGAATGATAGCTTCCAAGGAGATTCCGACGTTATGTTTTTCGATTGGGACGGGGCGTCTGGGGTTACCTTGCTCTCGCCGACGTTCCTGAGGGGGACGACCAATCCGTCACCGAACTTCCATACCTTCGTTTTCCGCAACGGGGGAACGGTGGTGGCCAACATTCACGTGCAGGATGCCACGTTCGGATCGGGCACCAGTGCAACGGACACGGACCTACCAGCGCGTGGCGGGAACAATCAGGCAGCTAGTGTTTACATTGACTGGTCACAAACCATCACGGTGAACAAGGGAAGTGGAGGGGCCGCATCGGGGGCCACGGTAAGCTTCACCGATACGCAGGGGAAGACCTATACAGGAACGGCGAACGGGAGCGGAGTCGCGGTGGTCGTGGTGCCGCAATACCGACTCAACAACGATAGCACCGCGAATGGTATCGAAAACCACAATCCCTTTAGTCGGAGCGTGTCTCTGCCAGGCTGCACCACGAACAGCACGACTGGGCTGTCCATCTCTGGTACTGGCTCCACCACGGTAACCTTAGGAGGTTGCTAAGGATTTCGCAGGACCAGAAGCGTAGCTCGCTAAGGCGCCCTTCCCTGGTTTGCGGACTCGCCCTCAACAAGTGCCTGGAGGATGTGCGCTAATAGTGCACAAGCCAATTACCGTTGCATTTTGGTGTAGGCGGGAGAATGCCACTGGGGCTCGAGTCCGCCAAGAGTGTTGTCGCTATCCGGATGTTCGTCACCCAACTCACCCTGCCCTTGTACCCCCTCTTCTAACATCTTCGAAGTGACGGCTCGATTGGCGGCAACCAGTCCCGCGAGCAGGTACCAGTAAGGTCGATAGAGCGTGTGGCTCACGGTACTGACGACTCCGATGCCGACCATCATGAAGTAGCAAGCCGCGGCGAAAGCGTGATTCACTTGCAACGCAGGGGATTTTGTCTCGCGCAGCACCCAGCGATTCGCTCTCCAAATTTGAATGAGAAAATAGGAAAAAACAATCAGTCCCACGATTCCCAGTTCTGCGGTTACTTGAAGGAAAAGGTTGTGAGGGTTCATCCAGGCGGTGTGGAATCTGTTTGCATAGATCGTACCGTACGCCGTGGGAAATTGCCCCGCACCCACGCCGAGGATCGGGTGGTCTTGGATCATTTTCCAACCGGCATCCCAAATTTGGAGGCGAAATTTATTCGAGTCGTCCAACTGGCCGCCCTCCGCGTACTGCTTCACGGTCAAATAGCGCTTCTGATATTGAGCGGGAAGAGAGAACCAGACAGTAAGTGCCAAAACGACGGCCACAGCCAGATTGACGAATTTTCGTCTCGATCGAAGAATAGCAAAAATTCCCATGGCCACCAAAGCCACCAAGGAAATGCGGGCGCCCGTCAAGAGCAGAACGAAGAAACCAAATCCCGCACAGCCAAAGAGCGCGAGCTTCTTGAGCGTGCCTTTCGAGCAGAGCAGCAGCGCGATCACGAAAGGCAGTAAGGCCAACAACAGGCCAGCCAACTCATTTGGCCCGCCGACCATGCTATTGATCCCCTCGGCACGCTGCACGCCGTTTACGACGTAGAATTCGCCGCGCGAATACGCCAGGAAAGCGCTCCCGGCAAACCACATCATGAAGCCCCCCAAAAGCCACAGGATGGCACGCAGTCGGTCTTGCGAATCGATGAAGAAAGTCATCAGCAGCTGCAGAATGATCAACTTGATCATCTCGAGAGCTGTCGCTAACGCACCTCCTCGCCAGATGGCGAAGGGAATCGTTACTATCACCACTCCTTCTAGAAGAATCGTAGCGCGCATGATAGAGTCGGTCTTGACTAGCTCTTTGATGACACTCGCTTTCGTCCAAAGCAGAATGACCAACATCGAGACGCCGTAGATAAGTTCGATTCGCAGGGGCGCAAGGGCGGGGATCAATTCTCCGGGTTGAATGAAATGAAGCGTCATCAGCACGACTAGGCCCAGAAAAGGGCGAAACATGCCGCGGAAGGCGAGTACCGCGCCAACCAGAGCGCCTACGATCATCAAGACGTTAGCTACGCTCATCGAAGTTCTTTGCCAGAAAACCTTATCGTCCGAGAGAAAAAACTGCTAGTTCCCGTCACTCTCCCAGGCCTTTCACGGCACCGCTCCCTGCACTCTTTGTGGTGAATGGCCTGATCTTGGCCTGAATCATTGCTCGATCCTGATCGTCCAGGCCGACAAACCAGAGAGACATCACAAAAGGGAGAAGACCGGAGATGGCTGCGAGAATCAGACCTGCATAACTTTGAATCGGGAAGAAACTCTTGTAGACGGTATTGCCGGCCATGAACAACAGGGCCGGCGCCACGGCGGGCATGACCCCGCGGGCCACGTAGGTTCTCCAAGGAACCTCCAAAGCCGCAAGGAAAGCTCGAGGATATAGCCAGCCCCGGACGATGACATTGGCGATCGCCGTCCCGGCTGCCACACCCAGGATTCCATATCGGCGCACCAGCCCCACGCTCAACCCGATATTCAAAATCGACTCGATAAAGGTCCAGTTCACATTCAAACGATGTTTACTCAAGCCGTAAAGGACCTGAGAGCTGGCGAACTGAGTGCAGGAACCGATGATACCGATGGCCATGATTATCACTACGGTTCCGGAGGGCCCAGCAAACCTTTGCCCCATCCACAACCGGATGAAGTCGGTCCCGAGTCCGAGCAGCGCCCCGGCCCCCAGAAAAGCGACAAACAAGCTGTATTTTGTTCCTCGAATCAGCGTACTGGCCACGCGGTGGGTCTCGCCCGTGGCCTCAAACGAACTCACCAGCGGTGCAAAGATCATGGTTGTCGAGTTCAGGAGATCCCGCAGGTACTCCACCAGGCGCAGGCCGATGATGTAGTAGGTTATCTGTTCGATCGGGAGAAAGAAGGCGATGACTACGGAATCGACTTGGTAATTAATCCGATTGGCGAAGCTTACTAAGAACGAATACCAGCCGTGCTCCAGGATCGGGCGCATATGCAGCATCTCGGGACGCTGCCACCGGAACCGGTATTTTGGAATCAAGCGGCGCAGGATCAACATTTCGGAACAATAGCCTGCCAAGGTCACGCTGAATTGAATCAAGGCCAGGGTCACCAAGCCGAAGCCCAATTTCAGGAGCACTACGCAGAGGGCCGTACGAACCAGCAGCACCGGTATCCAGACGCTGTTAATCAAGTCCCAGCGCGAAAAACCCGCCAGGCAGGAATGAGCAGTGGCAAAACCGAAATCGCAGGCAATACATCCCGCAGCAATGAAGATCGTGATCCGAGCGGCCCCGAGTGTTTCCGGCGGGATGTGCATGTGCGGTAAGCCGAACCGCGCCACGGCGGCGGCAAACAGGAAACAAGCGGGCACCATCATCGCGTACACCGTAAATGTGGTGTTCAGCAAACGATCGAGTGACTCCTGATCTCCCTGCGCCTGGAAACGGGACACAAATCGCACCAGTGCCGAGCGCAGCCCGACGTCGACAACTCCCATGTAACCAGTGAGTTGCAAGACCAGAGCCCAGATCCCGTAGGAACTGTCTCCCAGATGGTGCACGACGAAGGGGGTCATCCAAAAGGCCACCACCACGTTGAGGGTCAGGCTCGACCAATTGCTGACGACGCCTTTCGCGATCAAGGATGGGGAAACCTCGGTGCGCTTCGGCTTCGGCGCCGGTGGAGTTTCTGTTGGCACGCTAGTCTCGATCATGAGTGCAACGTCGCTTTGCTGTCTTCCGCCGGCGGGCTTTGCTGCTCCTGCAACCTGTTCGTGCCGCCCAGTCACTTACTTAGGAGTCAGGTTGACCCGCGAAATACAAAACCGCGTTTTCCCCGAACGCTCCCGCGGAATCTCCGTGACTCGTTCAAAAGTCCACACCAGGTCGTCGGGTATGAACCGCCGCAGGTTGGTCTGCAGCAGATCCAGGTCTCCGCTCGAAAAATTGGGTCCCGCGATGTAGCGAATGCGGAATTCGGTAAGCGATTCCTGGATGATCTGGGTTTTCGCCAGGCCCGGACACACCTTCAAAACGCGATTCGTGAACGCGACTCCCGGAATGCGGTCCCCGTTGGGCAATTGAAACACATCTCCGGTCCGTCCGATGACTTGCCGCACCAAGGGGTAGCCGCGTCCGCAGCCGCACCTTTCGGCGCCTTTCAGAACACAATCGTTGACGCGATACCGGATTAAAGGCATGCCATGATTCAATAAGTCTGTGATGAGTATCTCGTGTAGGCCGGGAATTTCGCTGTTCTCGACCGGGATGAATTCCAAATAGGCACTGCCCGGGCTGACGTGCATGCCATTGTGCATTTCGCACTCTCCCGCGATCATCCCGAATTCGCGGCTTCCGTAGTGCTCAAATATCCGGCACCCTAGAACCTCTTCGATTACTTTTCGTTGTTCAGGGAACAGGGGTTCCGCCGTGCAAATGGCCGTGACGGGGCGGTGGAAAGGTTTCCGGGAATCGCGCAAGTATTCGCAGAAAAGCGCCAACGGCGTGGGATAGGCGTAAATAACCCGCGGGTGCAATTGATTTAGCATTTGACGGTGGGATTCCAGGACCACCGGATTGAGCACCGAGGTCGGAGCCCACACGCGCCGCATCAAATGCCGGTCATATAGACGCCAGCGCCAGCTTGGGTTCGCGCTGTAGTCTTGCTGCGCGCCCCACAGGTAGAAAACTTTGTCGCCGGGCAAGAATCCCGCCCAGGCATTGAAGCGCAATTGCACCGCCGCTTTCTCGTTGACCGCCGTGGGGTCACGGAGAATGGGCACCGGAGTATCGGTGGTGCCGCCGGTCGCCGCCTGATGGAGCACCTCGCGGTTGAATTCCCGCGATTGCATTTCGTCCAAATGACGAGCGATATCGTTGCGTGTCAGCGGAGGGAGCTTCTGCAAATCCGAAGGGGAATGAATTAACCCAGGCTGAATACCGGCTTCATCGAACCGTTTCTTGTAGAATGCGGTGTTCTCGTAACTGTATTGAAGCAACCCCTTCAAGGACTCCCACTGACGGGTTCGATTCTCCTCAAGCGACAGTTTCTCGCGTTCCTCATATTTTCGAAACCGAGAAGCCGCGCCCCGAAAACTTTTAGGTTCGAAGAACGGAAGGACGAGGTGAAGATAAGCCCTGTTTAGCGCCCGCATGGATGGTCTCAGTTGGAATTACTCATTTGCGGCTCGGCATTCTCGTGAACTACGAATCCATATTTGCCGGAAATCTCGCTGGCGATGCTGTCGGTCAGTTGGATCTGCAGCTTCGCGCGGCCCTCGAAATACAAGCCGATCCTTTTGCGCAGCTCCTGCTCTGTGGCTGGTCCATAGTCCTTGCCGGGAACTACACGAAGCAGGACGAGGTCCGGGGCGCGTTGCACGAACTGCACCTGGCGGACATCGGCCATGTCGGCGACCACCAGGGTGAGCGCTGGACCGGAGATCTGCCTGCCGTCCGAGAGCACCAGAAAGTCCGTGATTCGGCCCTGCACGTCGGCCAGCAATGGCAACTGCCGGCCGCAAGGGCAGTTCTGATCTTCCGTCCATTCTCCTACGTCGCCGATTTCATAGCGGATCAGCGGCATGCTGTAGTTCAGGAGATCGGTGACCAGAATGCGCCCCGCTTTGCCGGGGCGGGAAAGATCCGGTTCAATCTCGACCAGCAGCGCATCGGCGTTCACGTGCATGCCGCGATGGAACTCGCATTCGCTGGCGATGACACTGACTTCGCGGCATCCGTAGCGGTTGAAAACTTTTCCACCAAAGGTTTCTTCCAAAAATTCACGCTGGCCGGGCAAGAGCATTTCCGCCGTAGTGACAATCGAGTCGATCTGAATATCGCTGATCTTCTGCTGCCGCAGATAGCGCGCAAAGGCGACAGCGGCTTGCGTATACGCGACCATTGCGCGCGGCTGGCGCCGGCGGATTTCGGAGACGAACTTCGACCAGTCCGCATCGGTGATCTTTGAAGTATTCAGGGCCACGATACGGTAGAGCAGGTGGTTGCGGAGGTGGTCCCACAGAGTCTCCGGGCGACCCTCGTCCAGCCGAGAGCCCCACAAGCTGATCCGCCAATCGCCAGGCCGCACCCCGGACCACAGATCGTGCCGGTACGTGCTGGCCTTTCTAGAGTCAAAACGTTCCACGTCCACGTAAAACTGCAGCGGGCTTCCCGTCGAGCCGCCGGTTTGGTTCCTTTTTCGCTTTTCCTCTGGAAAATCGCGCGCCTGAAGGTCCGGGCCGTGATCCTGGATGTCCCGCTTGGTTAGCGGCGGGAGACCAGAGAACTGCTCGAGAGACGCCAGTTTTTCCGGCTCGATTCCCGCCCGTTCCAATCTCTGGGCGTAGAACGGACAATGCTCCATGGCATGCTGCAGGAGCTTTCTAAGACGTTGGAGTTGCAAGGATTCCAATTCGGCTTTGGGCAGGAACTGCGTGCGTTCAAATTCGCGTGCGTACGCTACACACTTTGGATGGTCCCGCCGGATCCACACCGGGAACACCACATGGCGAACGAGCCAGCTGGCTATCCTGGCCGTCCACGATTGTTTGAGGCGAAACCCGCTGCGCGCCATTCCCGAGTAATCCTCCGACTCCGTCACGCTTTCCTCATTGCCTAGGAAGCCCCGCAAGGACCAAACAATTCAGGGACACCGAGATAGAATCCTGCTGTAGTAGCTCTGCGCACGTAAGGCCAGTTTCTCCACGCTAAACTCGGCAGCCATCTCTTGATATTCTCGGGACAAACGCGTTCGCAGTGGCTGATCCTGCCAGAGCCGAAAAATCTTCTCCGCGAGGTCGTTGGCATTCCCGGGTGCAAAGACCACTTCGTCGGTCAACTCACGATTCGCCGGGATGTCCGAAACCACCGATGGGAGACCCATCGCCATATATTCCAAGACGGAATTGGAGCTCCCCTCACTGCGCGACGTAAGCACTCCCAAGTCCGCAGCGGCGAGGAAACGACGCACGTCCGATTGCCGGCCGACAAGTTTCACAACCTCGGACAGGCCCAATCGAGCCGCCAGATTCTGCAATGCTTCGCGTTCCGGCCCTTCTCCTACCAATATGAACTGTAGGGACCGAAGCCGTCCATGCAAAAGCTTCGCGGCGTTGACTAGTGTCGCAAGGTCCTTCACTTTGGACAGATTCGCGACCGAAATGCAGATGGGTCCCTGCTCATTCCATCCCAGGGACCGGCGCGTTGCGAGCCGCTCTTCAGGCGTTGCGGGCACGAACCTCGACAGGTCCGTTCCGTTAGGGAGAATCTCGACCTTGGCGGCTGGTACGCCTTCGGTTTCAGTTTGAAACTCCCATAGCGCGCGTGAGTTGGTCTGCCAGCGATGGGCCAGGGGAGTGATGGCCTTCATCATCATGCGATGACCGGTTTTCCTCCAATGCCCTGCGTTTCGCACCGACCCTATGACTTGCGGAACCCTCGCGATGCGCCCGGCCAGGACTCCGGCCATCAGCCCTTCGATAAAAAAGCCCTGCACGACGTCGGGGCGCTCTTCCCGCAACACTTGCGCTAACTTCTGCACCCTCACGGGAAAGGACGGGAGTTTCGCCGAGCGCGGGAAGACCACACGCAAGGGGCAGGGAAGGGTCTTTGCGTCCAGTTCCGGCGACTCGAAGAGAAAGACCAACTTTAGTTCAAAGAACTTGGGATCAAGTAGGGGTATCAAGAGTTGCAGCTGCCGCTCGGTCCCGCCTTCCCACTCGGTGATCAGATCAATCACGAAAAGTATTTTGATTCGCCTGGCGGCCGGGCCGTCATTCTTCAAGATGGGCTTCTTGGTCGCGGCGATCAGCATGCTCTTTGCAAAGGACAGTCTGGCCTTGCCTCCACTGAAATTCCCTCTGCCGCCGCCCAGCACGGAATCGCTGACGGGAAAGCGGGGCAGTAAGAATGGATCAGAATCTTTCTCGACTAGCCCAGGTTTGGTGGTTACCGCAAACTCATATCCCGAGTGCCGGACTTGATAGAGCGAACTTATTCCCCAGGCTCCCCAAGGGTACGCGAAGCCTGGCACATCGTTCCCGATTCTTCCCCGTAGCTCCTCTAATGACTCTTGTACTTCCTTTTCGGCCTCTTTAGGCGAGGCATTCGGAAGAAGCGTGTGATTCAACGTGTGCGACCCAAATTGCACACCCGAAGCCCGCATCTGCCTCACTTCATCCCAGTTCACGAAAGCTCGGTCTGAAAAAGCACTCGCAAGCCCGGCGGTCTCCGCCACTCGTGCGGCAAAGTCCTCCGCTTCCGCGCCGGGTCGGGTCAAAAGCCATTTTCTCAAGAACCGGTAGGAAGCTCGGTCTGCTTGTTCTGGAGGGAACCAAGGCAACCGCCGCGCCACCCGCTCGATCACCTCTCGGCGGGCCTCTTTGTTCTTCAGTTCTTGCAGGCAGAGCCACAGGCGTTCTTGCCAGAACCGGCGATTGGTCCCAATAAACCGGGTCGGCAGAAAGATCGTCGCGGAAAGCCCGCGGCGCTTGAGGTGCGGGAAAGCATAAGCAAAGTTGTCATGCCACCCGTCGTCGAAAGTGAGCGCGCAGTACGGGCGTTTTGCGTTGGCCGTTGCCGCCTCCCTTCTCGCCGCGATTTCGCCGAGTGGGACAACCTGATAGTTTTCCACTAGCCAATCGAGAAAGTCCGAAAACGCATCTTCGGACGTGCACATCTCGACGTCAAAGCACTGCGCGCCGCGAGGCAGCACGCGATGCAAGCTAAAAACGGCCGCACCGGGGCCGCAGAGCCATCGCGTCGCGCTGCGGACGGGCGAAGAGTCTCCCAAAAACCCGGCCAGTCGATCCTGGAATTGTTTATAACTGGTCATTTCTTCGGCCGACGCTATTCAGAAATAAGTGAACTCGGTCAAGCTGCATGCATGCCGCTACACCGTGGTGTTGACGGTCTCTGCTGGGTGCCAGATAGCACTCAATTGATCAGAGAAAGCTTCTTTCATCGGGACAAAAAGGAATTGTTCACAGAGTCTGCCCAGATTCTTCGCGGTTTTGCTCAACCCGGTGTACTGGCGGAACCTCGACCGCCGGCTAGCCGCCAGCCGTGGCTGTTCCGGATCAAATTCCCACGGGTGGATGTAGAACACGGCAGGCTGCTTTTCCCCGCGATTCAGCCGGCGAATGCCCCAGCAAACGTAGGAAAAGGGGAGCATCCGAAAATACCCTCCACCGCAAAACGGCAGTCTTTGTTGGCCCATCTGAATGGTGGAGATCGGGATTTCGACCAGCCCAGTCTTAGCCACTCGATAGGGCTTCCGGGGAGCATGGCGATTGCCGTACAGGTCGTGGGCTACGGGATGGACGCTGGAGTCGTAAGTGAAGCCGGCTTCCCCGAGGATGTCAGCCGCCCATTCCGTTCCCGGCGTCATGGAGAAGCTGGGCGCGCGATACGCCTCGATTCGAACAGCGCCTGCGTCTTCGATCACGGCTTTGGCGCGATGGGTGTCTTCCCGAAACTCCGCCGGTGACAGCGTGTAGATGGGGCGGTGCCAGTAGCTGTGACAACCTATCTCATGGCCGAGGTCCCTTGCCTTTCGCACTAAACGCGGGTAGCGTTCCGCAACCCAGCCCAGGAAGAAGAAGGTTCCTCGAACCCCACCGGCCGCAAACAGATCAAATAGGTGTTCCGTATCGCGCTCCACGCGGCATGGCATCTGGTCCCAGTCACTTCTCGGCACGACCTTACTCATCGCTTCGGTTTGGAAATAGTCTTCCACGTCGACCGACATCGCATTGCAAATCTGACCCGTTAGGGTTACCGCTGGTATTGGCTGCATTTATCCTTCGAGTTCTTTCGGCCGGCGATCTCAACTCAAGTAGGCCCATCAGGGTACACGGCCAGCACTTCACTTCTTGCAGCTTGAACCCCACTCTCCTATAGCGAACGACGTTGTAAGTGATTGAAGGCAAAAGGCTTACTGTTTCGTCGGAAGAAATCTTGTTGGTCCACTGGCGCCTGCCGGAAATAGATTTCCTTAAGCGGGCAGGCATTGGAGTTTCGACTAAGTCTTCACGGAGGACGGTGGTTCCCACGATCTCGGCTTTCCTGCTGGGCTGGACGAGACCTTTGCTCCAGGGTGTTTCCCGGATCGCCCAAACCTTAACGCTTCTCTCAGAAACCCCGCCCCCAATCCCAAATGGATCGTCAGGTAAACAATAGGCCCTCTCCAAAAGTGGGCTAGGCCATACCGGAGACCAAGAAGCGCAGAAAAATAGAGTACGATCATCGCGTAAAATGCTAACGAAGCAGTAAAGAGGATGGCGAATGGCCAGGATAGTGTCGAACCGATTGCTCCGAAAACAAGCCATAACAGCAATCCTGCAGGAAAGAGCTGGCTAATCGAGAAGGCTTTGTGGTGCTTCTGGACCAGACGAAAACGGCCTTGACCATAGCGCATCATCTGTCGCCCCAGCAGGCGCGCGCTGTTCCGTGGCTGATACAACACTGCTAGCCGTGGACTTACGTAGGAAAGCAGTCCGGCGCTCAAAACTCGATGATTGAATTCCACATCCTCGCAAGCGTCAAAACTTTCATCGAAGTATCCGATCCGGTCAAATACGGTCCGCCGGTACATTGCTCCCGCGCTTGTGGGATTAACGGGGCCTTCGTGCTCTGTCGCAAATATCATGGAATCTCTTCCATGCCCTAACGGGGTGGCACGCGCGTGAGCAACCACGTTCTGGAACAAGTTGTTTCCTTCCATGGTCAAAGGCTGCGGCCGGCAAAGGCAATCTGCCTTTTTCGTTTCAAACAATTCCGCAGCGTCGCGCAATAATGTTTTGCTGGGAATACGGCAGTGTCCGTCGATGAACAAGACGTATTCCCCGAAAGCGTTTTTTGCACCAATGTTGCGGCCCGTGCTGGATAACAGCGCCGGATTGGCGAACAACCTGACCGTCATGCTGGTATGCAGCCTAAACTCTTCAACGATCTCCGCTGTCCCATCCGTAGAGGTACCCACCGCAACCAGAACTTCAAAACGATTGGGCGGGTAGTCCTGTTCTTGCAGTTGAGCTAATACCGCCACGATGTGTGCTTCCTCATTCCGCACCGGGATGACTACCGATAGGAAAGGCAAATCAGCAGGTTTGGAGGATACCGGTTCGATCCATGCATCATTATGCGCCCTCGCGGGATCTGGCGCGGGGCCTCCACTCTGCGCCTCTGCTGGAACATTTGAAAGACCAAGACTCTCCCGGTAGATCGAGAGCAACAAATTTCGCTGACCGCGAGCCGAAAAACGCTCTTGCACCCAGGCCCGGCCGGCCTGACCTAAGCGCAAGGCCTGAACGGGATCTGACAAGAGTTTCGCCACTCCGGTCGCCAACGCCGCGGAATTGCCGGGAGCGATTAGAATACCGGTTTCCCGATCTTTGATCAGCTCCGGCACCCCGCCTACAGCCGTTGCGACAACCGGAGTTCCAACAGCCATAGCCTCGAGAATTGCGTTCGGAATGCCTTCGGTCAGGGAGCAATTCGCCAAGACATCGAAGGCTTGCATCCACACCGCCACATTTTTCTGAAAGCCTTCCAAAACAACCACATTTTCCAGTCCCAGCTTCGCAATTTGATGCTCCAGGTTGACACGCTCGCGCCCCTCTCCCAGCAATACAATTTTCAGGTCGCTGAATTCGTTCGCGAGCTCGGAAGCAGCCTCGACAAGAAATCTCTGGCCCTTTTCGACACTTAATCGTCCGACGACTCCAACCAGCTTGGTCGCCGGAGAGAATCCCAATCGGGCTTTCGACGCACCCCGATCGCATTCCAGATCGGTATCGACGCTGTCCAGCATCGCATTGTGCACGACGGAAATGCGAGGCTGCAGAAAGTGTCTGGAAGTGAAGTATTCCGCTTGGGCTTCGGAAACACAGATAATGCGGTCGGCCAAAGCCAGAAACCGGCGCTCTAGAAACTCATAGACCCGCACGCTCAGCGTCTCCGCCGTCCAGCCCCGGCAAAAGGCGATTTGCGGCACGCCAGCCAATTTTTTGGCGAGAGCGCCGACGACATTGGCTTTAAACCCGTGGGTGCAGAGCAGCTGAATTTTCTCGCGCTTCAAGAACGACGCAACCTCAAAGATCGCGCGTGGGTCAAAGCGCCCGGCGCGCTGCGATTCAAAAATCGGCAGCCCTCTTTCTTTAGCGACTTGCAATATTTCCAGCGGCTTTTGCTGGTCGCGGAAAGATCCTACCCACACGTCAAAGCCAAATTCTCGAATGTCCACCGCGTGGTGCAGAATCTGCTTTTCCGGTCCGCCTACAAAGTCGGTAGCGCGCAAATGTAGAATGCGCGTTCGCTGCGAAACGCTGCGGCGCGGGCGTCGCGAATAATTCAACCAAACATGCTCCAGGCCCTTGGCGATCCCGTCCCACCCGAAGCGCTCGCCGGCCAGTTTCTTTCCGTTGTCGCCAAGCCTCCGGCGCTCTGCTGGTGAATCAAGAAGCTCCACAACACGCTCGACGAATTCCCGGGGCGAGTCGGCAACGAGGAGGTGTCGTCCAGGTTCCAAATCCAGGCCTTCCGCACCGATCGATGTGGATACCACCGCTTTTCCCGCTGCCAGAGCTTCCAGGATTTTCAGGCGGCTGCCCCCGCCGATGCGCAACGGAACAACCACCACCGCAGCCCGGTGCAAGTGTGGCCGAACGTCATCGACTTCGCCCACAAAGTCGACACCCGGCAGTTTACGCAGTTTTTCTTGTAGCCAGTCTGGCGCCCGGCGTCCCACGACTTTAAAAACCAACTCGGGCTTCAGCGCCCTGAGCGACGGCAGGATCTCCCGGGTAAAGTAGTCAACCGCTTCGGCGTTCGGAAACCAATCAAGCGAAGCCACCGAGAGAATTTCATTGGCGCTCTCTGGTTCTATGGCCGAGCTGTAGAATTCGGGATCCACGCCGTTGGGAACCACCGTCACCTGTTGGACGCCCCAGCCTCGCATGGTGGCTGCGTCAGCTTCGGTAACCGCTGTTACCGCTTTGGCCCGGCCGAGTGCGCGGCGCTCAAACCAGGCCATTTTCCATTCTTGCATGCGAAAGAAAATTCTTTCCACGATGCCCGCGCTGCGCTCCGCGCGCCTTCGCCAAATCTGCGATTCCACATTATGGCTAGTGATTAGCGTCGGAACCGCGACCCGCACGAGAAATCTCGCATACGGAGTCCATTCACACTGCACCACGTCCCAGTCTTCACCCTTGACCAGACCGTCCAGGGTTTTCTGAAATCGGCGGGAATAATGCTTTACGACCGAAAAGGGGTAAGGAGAGAAAAGATTGGCAAACAGCCGACTATACAAAGCGAATCCAGCCAAGGGCTTGGCAGGCTCTACCAGGTGAAGCACAACGCCCGCCGAAGCCAGAGCCGCGCAACTGGGGTCTTCCGCCCGCCCGTAGCAGAGCAGATGAACCCTGTGATTTTGCGCCAAGCGCTTCAGTAGGTTCCAGGTGCGGATGCGCTTTCCCGAATCCGGTGGATACGGGATCTCTTCGTCCAATACCAGGACTTTCAAAGCTCTTTTGGTTTCTGCGGTCATAGGTTCCGAAGTTGGCCAGGTCAGCACTCGAAAGGCGTAGGTCTTATCACCGACGCGGTAACCATCTTTAGCCTTTAGCGCACTCCCCGGCCGATGATCACGGCGCGAAGGGTATAAAACACGATCAGCAAGTCCAGCGTCACAGACACGTTACGAATGTAGTACAGGTCGAAGCGCAATTTCTCTTTGGCTTCTTCGACCGACGATCCATAGCCGTAGTTGATCTGTGCCCATCCCGTGATCCCCGGGCGCACTGCATGGCGAATGCTGTAATAAGGGATTTGCTCGCTCAACTGGGAGACGAACTCCGGCCTCTCAGGCCGAGGCCCTACGAAGGCCATGTCGCCGCGCAGTACGTTCCAGATCTGCGGAATTTCGTCCAAACGTGACCTTCTTAGAAACTTTCCGATCGCCGTGATTCGTGGATCTTCATCGCTGGCCCACGTCGGACCGCTGTCGGCTTCGGCATCGGCACGCATCGTGCGGAATTTCAAGCAATCAAAGATGCGTCCGCGAAATCCTACTCGCTTTTGCCGGTAAAGCAACGGACCGCTCGAGGTGAGTTTAATCAGCAGAGCGATAATGGGAATCAAGGGAAGGGTCACAATCGACAGCGTCAATGCCAGCAGAGCCGAGATAGCTTGGCGGAAGAACCAGTGCCGTTGCCGCAGTCGAAATCCATCGCCGAAGATCATCCAACTCGGATGCAGCTCATCGACTTCAATCTTTCCGGTAACCTTCTCGAGCACGGAGGTTCCGTCATCCACCCGGATTCCGTGCAGCCGCATGTCCAGCAATTCGTTCACCGGCATCATGGACCGGCGATCGGACAGGGCGACGATAACGCGGTCTACAGCTCGACGGTTCCAGAGATCTTTGAGGGTGCTCGATAGGATTTCACTGCTCGACGGTACGTTGGTTTTGTTTCCGGCCAAACCGACCAAATCCATTCCTAGCTCCGACCGTGTTTGAATGGCTTCGCGGATGCGCATAGCCCGCTGGCCGTTACCGAGGACGTAGACTCTTTCCCGCAGAGCGGGCATAGAAATCAACAGAGCGTAAGCCCATCTCCAGAAAATCCAAGTCGCCGCAAGAATAAACAGACCGAGCAGGAAAACGTAGTGTCCCACCTGAAATTCTGGGAAAACGTAGCTCAATGCTGCCAAGATGATGGACAGAAGCCCCACCAGCATGACGACTCGGGGGTACATTTCCTCCTGGCTAATCGGCCGCCGCACACCATGCAACTCGAGGTAATGAGAGCACAAAGTCGCGAGGATCACGACGCCAAGAATCTTCAGGAGGGTTTGCTGGTCCCCAAACGCGGCCCTTCTTTGGTCACCGTAGGCGATCGCAATCGCCAGCGCGAACGACACACAGACCGTGACAATCTCGCCAAACACCAGGAGAAGCAGTCGCGTAGGAACATACGAATTGAATATGCGAACCATGATTAGGTTACGTTCTCCGAGACCTTTCGACCTTCACCTAGCTCTGCAGCAGTAGACATAGCCATCCTGTGCCACCCGGGCCACCGACAGCCTGATTAGAAAGCAAGGGGAATGCCAGCTGCTGGCAAGCGCGGGTCTCTGTTGCAGTCCTGTAACATATGGATAATAAACGTCTTAAGCTGATTCTATCCTGGCCTCAGACGTCCGAAAACTACCCCGGGGCACGGGCGGTCGAAAAAAGTTCCCTTTATTCCCCTATTCGGTATTCGGCTAAAGCCGATGCTTTGATGATCCAGGCTGGGTCCTTGCCGAACCGCATTACATGGGGTCCCCAGGCCCCGCCACGGCCTCCCATGGAGGGGACATTCGGAAGCAGCGGGGGGTGGCCATCAGGGGGGCAGCAGCGAGTCGTCTACGGGCAATGCTAGGGTTTAAGCAGGATATTGGACAGCCATTCTGATACGCCTAACGAGGAACGTAGTTATCCAAAAGGGGTAATATTTCCCCGGTAAACTTCACCGCGCGCGCCTCAGCCGCGTCTACGCCCTCGTTGTCTGGAATCGGTGCAAATATGCGGATCAACGCTCCGTCGGAACGCGACAAGCGCAGCGAGTCAGCGACGAGGTAGAGTTTAGCCCCATATTCACTGGCCGTTTGTCGGCCATGAGCTTGATACCAATACAACACCACCGCCCGCTCGTCGTCGTCTTGGACCACGTACCGGTTTACAGCGAACTTCGATTTACCCGGGTTCTCGATCCAGAGCCGCTTCGAGCTGATAGGGGTCCAGCCTTCTGCCGGAAGGCAGTTCTTGGGGGAGTGGATCGTGTCACCCATTCGCTGGCTTGGAAAATACGCCACCAGAAGATTTACCGCCTCCGTTTGGTTCGGGCCAAAATAGTCCCGAAACAAGAATTCGCCCGGGCCGAGCGACTGCCGCACACCGGGGCTCAAAGGCAGGTCCTGACCTTGCCACCCGGGAAGGGCATTGGGAAACAGGCCGAGTGCCCTGTGTGCGGGCACGACTTCCACGCGGTTCCTAGAGTGAATCGTCCCTACGGTTCCCGCCAACATGGCGGTCGCCAAAGCAAAGCGCTTCCATGAGCTAGAGGAGCTGGTCATGCGATTACTCTTCGGCGCGCGATTCGAGATCCAGCCGCGTGTAAGCCAAGGATCAAACAAACGGCAAGGAGAAAAATCAACCAGCCGGAAAACTCATGAAAAAAGCCTTCGGCGTATTGCGGACCCTTATACTCTCCCAATAGCGCCACGCCCACAATCCGTAGCGCATTTGTGCCGACCGCAGTCGGCGCAGCAAACAACACCAGCAGGCAGCGCATCCATATGCGGCTTTCGGCAATGATCCCGTACATGAAGGCGAACGAGGCCAGGGACATTAAGGAACGAATCCCACTGCAAGCCTCGACAACATTTAGGCTGATCGAGTGCAAGCTAATGACGTTGCCTTCGCGCACCGCAGGAACGTGCATTAGGTTCAACAGAAAACCCGCTAGAGCCGAGGCTAGGGTTTGCAAGGGGAATGCGATTTCATTGAAGATGATCACTGGCAACGGAATCATCAAGAACAGCACCAGCCATGGTGCGAGCAAACTCTTCGAAACTTCCCATCCGGCGAAATACAAGGCGAGTCCACCCAAGAGGATGACGAAAGACACCCTTGAAAGAAACAATTCCGCCCCAAGCCTGCCAACGAGCAGCAACATCATGGCCGCCAAAATCAGAAATGCGCCAGAAGTTACAGGGCGAACTTGCTTCTCCATCCACCGATGACGCCGTTCCCAAATGAGAAAGCCGGCGAACAGTGGCACCAGAAAGGCGTAGGAGTAGTTCGGATCCTCGATCCAGTTCGAGACCAAGTGCACGAGGATGTCGTAGTAGAGAATTGCCACCAGAGCGAATACGACGGCCACTTGGAGATAGAGATAGCGGCTCGTCACCAGCCATCGGGATCGATCTCGAACAAAAAGCGGTATCGAAGCCAGATCAAGTGAGTCAACGGTCTTCAAAATGTGAACCCGACGGCAAAATCAGCTCTTAGTAATAAAAATGTATACATATAAAACTAGATATAAAGCACAACGGCTCGGGCGGCTGCAGAAGCCAACGGGTCGCTTGGTCGGACAATAAAGACCCGGGGATCGAGGCAGCTACCCGGCGGTTATAGTGCGAGACTCGTCTGCAAGAATATACTTACGCGTTCTTCTTTTCCGTCCACACCTTACGACCGATGCACAACAAGCCCGTGCCGAGCAGCGCCAGACTCGCAGGTTCCGGAGTAGGAACTGGAGATTTGTGATGGTGGTGGTGATCGCGATCATCTGACGGATTCGCATTCACCGATATTGCCCCTAGCAACAGCGCAGAAAAGAGCCAACCGGCTCGCTTTGAGATCATTCACGTTCCTCCGAAACGCAGGGGACATTGCTCTGGCTCGTAGTGCAATTGGCTATCCAAATCAAAACTGGACTAAGTGCCTGTAAATACAAGGTTTACCTTTAGGCAAAGGTCCGCCTGCTTCCTCTGTGTAACCAAGGGGTGCCGTCTTCTGCCCTTCGGTTTCCGTTGCGGGGCCGGTCCTAATCCTTACGTTTGCCAGGGGCAACTGTCGTAAACGACCTAGCGGATGAACGCCTTAGAGGACCGCCTAAGCTCGATCGTCTGTAAAGACGGATTTTTAATCGTTTGGGAATGGTAGTTTTCTGGAGGGCCTACATGCGTTTGCGCAACCAAGCTTTGATCAGTCCCTCAACCTGCTCGCCCACATCGTTCATATACTGATCTGCGTCGATCCGTGCACTTCCTTCCGGCACCGTCGGACCAACTTGGTCGAGCTCAAATTCTCGAGCGATATCTTCGATAATTTTTGGCTCGATAGGTCGCTGCTGCTCGGCGTACGCGTTGATCAGGGCGTGTTCACAAATGAGATTGATTACTCGCGGAATGCCCAGCGAGTACAAGTGAACCGCCTCAATCGCTTTGCTGCTGAAAATCGGGCCTCGGTTCGCCCCTCCGATGCGCAATCGTTCGGCAATGTAAGCGATGGTCTGTTCTTCGGTGAGGGCCGATGTATGGCAGCGCAGCAGGATTCGTTGGCGAAGCTGCCGTAATTCCGGCCGTTTTAACCTCTCCTCCAGCTCTGGTTGGCCAGAAAGAACAATTTGTAGAAGTTTTTCCGTTGGCGTCTCGAGGTTGGTTAATAGACGAACCTCCTCGAGCACCGAATGGGATAGGTTTTGGGCTTCGTCGATGATCAGCACGGCCGCTTCCCCGGCCGCGTGTCGGTCCAGAAGCCATTGATTCAGCATCATCAGTTGCTGGCTTTTTGAGGGACTTTCGCAGTGGATTTCGAACTCCGCCAAAACAAGATCAAACAATTGGCTCGTATCCAACCGCGAGTTAAAGATAAATGCGGTTTTCGTCTTACCCTGGTGTAGCCAATTCAACAAGCGATTGACCAGCGTGGTCTTACCCGTCCCGACTTCACCGGTCAAGGTCATGAAGCCCTTACGAGTCTGAATGCCGTACATCAACGCACTCAACGCTTCCTCGATCTGCTTGGTGAGATAGAGGTAACGCGGGTCGGGATTGACGTTGAACGGATTTTCTTGGAGCCCGAAAAACTTTTTGTACATGGCCTGCGATTCTTACTCCATTTCTTGCAATTCGAGAACAGATTATGGATCGACCCGGTTGCCGCCAGCGCGGCATCTGCGATCGAGGAGTGCTCCCCTAGGCAGATCGATGCCCGCGTGTCTTTCAAGCCTATTCTTGCACAGTTTCCGCTTGTCCAGCCGTGCAGGTTCCATACCAAGAACCAGGCTTCGCGCCATTTTCATCAGACACGCCTACACCTTGCGGTGACAGACGGCGATCTCCAATTTGCGCCCAAAAGACCAACGATTACTCGCACCGGTGGGCCTATGGGCTGTTTTGCTAGCGCGAGTGATCTAGCAAACCTGGCCGCGACGCCAAAGACGTCCCGGATAGAACCGAAGAGTTTCGATCAACGGATCTCAGGGCGGAAAAAACATGTGTCTGCGTGCATGCTGCCGCCGGAAGAAATCGCATTTGCCCAAGGCCACTGGTTGATTGCTCATTGCACGCGGGTGCTAGTGGGACGCAACCTCGCGCCGCGAAAGCGCGGGCAACGGATTGTGTGAGAGAGGCTGATCGTTACCCCTTGATCTAATGCCTAGTTTAAAAAACGGCGTAGTGACAGGTTCGCTAGAGTCGCTTGTCAGACGGTCCGATTTTGAACTGGGTGGCGGCCGAAGACCCGGTCAGCCGAGCTTCTGGACGACTCGAACGACCCGGCGCTTCGCTTGGATAATGAATTGCCAATTGGTGGCAGTAAAGTCGGACGATAAATTCTGTTCCGATCGCCGATCGCCAGCCTATAACAGGCAGTAACATTATTGTAATCAAGTACTTAGGGTGACGTCGACCAGGCTGCAGAACCCTCCCCCTCTGGTACCGCACCTGCTCATGTTAACCCCAGGAAACTTCGATGAAAATGGCGATTCCAACCCTTCCAGACGTAGTCGATCCGGCCTTCGTATACGGGCAAGGCGCTGACCTACAGTCGCTAAACGTTCTTGCGGCGGAGATCGCGCGTACGGATATTCCCGTTTTGTTGGTCGGCGAGAGTGGGACCGGCAAGGACGTCTACGCGCGACTGATTCACCGGCTTTCGGGACGAGGCGATAATTCGTTCACCAAGATCAATTGCTCGGCGCTGGATGCCGGGGAACTGCTGAACCAGGTCCGCTCAGCCATTCGTATGGCTGAGCTCACAGAGAGCGAGGAGCGCACGGTGTTTCTGGATGGCGTGCATGAGCTTGATGCGGCGTGCCAACGGGTGCTACTTTCGGCATTGCCGGATGTTGATCCCAAAAGCCGGACGTCGAAGGCCGGAACGCGATTCGTTTCATCGACCTCGTGCGATTTTGAAAAAGAGATCCAATCCGGACGCTTTCGATTGGAACTGTATTTTCGAATCAACGGGGTAATCTTACGCTTGCCGCCATTGCGTCATCGCAAAGAGGATATCCCCGACCTTCTCGAATGCTTCCTTGCAAGGCATGCGAGCGCTTTGGGAAAAAATATTCCGGAATTGAGTCGTGAATCTCGCAAGTTGTTGTTTGCTTACGACTGGCCTGGCAACATCCGAGAATTGGAAAACGAGACGCGAAAGATTGTGGCCGTTGGTGATGCGGAGTTGGCTTTGCGCGATTTGCGATTCCCTCGTACGGCGCAACCAACGAACGATGGTTCCACCGTCTCACCGCTGAAGGTGGCGGGGCGGGCGGCTTTACGGCGAACCGAGCGTGAACTCATCTTAAAAGCGCTCGAACAGACTCACTGGAATCGCAAACGCGCAGCACAGGATTTACGAATTAGCTACAAGTCCTTACTTTATAAGATCAAACAGATAGGCGCGGAAGATCCGGTTACAGGCAAGGTCGGAGCCGCGGACGGTAGAGCGGCGCGTACGCTTGCGGGGGGAAAATAGCTGGTAACGAGGAGCTGCATGCGGTCGATCGGACGATGGAGACTGGCGGTTTACGGTCGTCCTAGCTCCGGCCTACGTTACTGCCAAACGTATCACGTCGCCTGGGTCGAATAGCCGAATACTGCCTTTAACTCGAGAAACTCTTCCAGGCCTGACACGCCCCATTCGCGGCCGTTGCCGGATTGCTTGTAGCCGCCAAAGCAGCCGGCGAAATCGGGACGTGCGCCGTTGATGTGAATGTTGCCGGAGCGAATTCTCCTAGCAACTTTGCGTGCGCGCTCGAGGTCTCCCGAGGTCACGAAGCCTGACAAGCCATAGGGCGTATCGTTCGCAATGCGGATGGCGTCATCCTCGTCCTCATAAGGAATGATCACTAATACGGGACCGAAGATCTCTTCGCGGGCGATGGTCATGTTGTTGTGAACGCCGGCGAACACAGTGGGCTTTGCAAAGTAGCCCTTGGTCAGGCCGTCGGGTCGGCCGGGACCTCCGGCCACCAGCACGGCGCCTTCCTCGATGCCTTTATGGATTAGCCGCTGGACCTTTTCGAACTGTGCTTGGCTTGCGAGCGGGCCGAGATTTATGCCACTCACGAAGGGGTCACCCACTTGCGTGGCCTCGGCGGCCTGCTTTGCCGCGGCCGCGGCGTCTGCCATCCGAGACTTCGGCACGAGCATGCGAGTCGGCGCGTTGCAGGATTGACCGGTGTTTCGAAAGCACGCTTGCGCTCCATCTCGCACCGCGGTCGCGAAATCCGTGTCCTCGAGGATGATGTTGGCCGACTTGCCGCCGAGCTCCTGCGTGACGCGCTTTACAGTTGGAGCGGCTGCCGATGCAACCGCGATGCCCGCTCGCGTCGAGCCTGTGAACGAGACCATCGCGATGTCGGGATGCGATGAAATCGCGGCGCCCACCGTCGGCCCGTCACCATTCACCAGGTTGAAGACCCCCGCGGGAAGCCCCGCTTCGTGCAAAATCTGCGCGAACAGATACGCGGAGAGTGGCGCGAGCTCGCTGGGCTTGAGAACCATAGTGCAACCCGCGGCCAATGCGGGCGCGACCTTGGCGACGATTTGATTCATCGGCCAGTTCCACGGGGTGATGAGCCCGCACACGCCAATGGGTTCTTTGCGCAACAGCGTGCTACCTTGGAGTTCCTCAAACTTAAAATGCTCCAGTACCCTTATAATTTCTTTGAAATGCGCAAGTCCGGCACCGACCTGCGCCGCTCTCGAGAAGGAAATTGGTGCGCCCATCTCCAAAGATATAACGTCGGCCATCTCGTCGGCTCTTGTCTGGTAGATCTCTGTAATTTGCCGAAGAAACGACCGCCTCTCGGCTACGGTGGTTTCGGAATAGGACGCGAAGGCTTTTTGCGCCGCAGTGACAGCCCTGTCCACATCGGCTGCGCTGCCGAGCGAGATCGTCGCGATGGGCTGTTCGGTAGCAGGGTTGATGACGGGAAAGTCACGATTTTGTACCGGATCTACCCAAATCCCGTCGACGTAGAACTGGCGGCAATCCTTCATGTGACCTCCTGTTTTTGAATCGTCGACCTTAGATGTCGTCTACGCTTTGCCCACGTTTGTGTTGCCAAGTTTTCCGCTAAGCCCGCGCGCTAGTGCTGGAATGACTCGAGAAAGAAAGCTGCGACGGCCCTCGTGGCTTCGGCAGTGGCCACAGCGTCAAAGCCGACTGTTCCCCCGCGCCGGACGCAGGCGTCATCCCATCGGAACGGCTTGCGTGTTGCGACGTTGACAATGGTGCCAACCGGCCGCTCCTCGCGTTCACAATAGGCGGCGACGATCGCATCGGGCAGGAAACGGTGCGGCTCGTAAAGTGGGTTGTCGAAGGCATGATGCGCTCCTGCGTATTCGTTCAACACAACGTCGGCGCCGGCGCGACGAATGCGCTCCACATATTTCCGGCAAGGCTCAACGGGCACATAGTCGTCCGCGGAGCCGTGAAAAATGCGGATGGGAACTTTGCTCACATCCTCGTCCTCAACATAAACGGTGTTACAAGCGGGATAAAACGGTAGATAGGCGGCAAATTCGACTCCCCGCGATCCGTACATTCGTTGGAAGCGCTTCACGCTGGCATAGAGGGCCGCAAAGCCTCCCTTTGAGAACCCCATCACGTAGATTCGCGCGCTGTTGATGGCGGGATGCTTCGACAGCAAATCCAGCGCCCGATAAGCGTCTATGATCATGGTGAGGTTTCCCAGTTGGGATTGGTCGGTTACGGTCTGCGTGATGCCACGCCCCGTGAAACTGTCGACCAGAAATGAGCCGGCTCCGATTGCGTTCAACTCGCGCGCCCACCGATCCACGTTCGCACCAAGACCCGCCGAACCATGGAGCAAGACAATAGCGGGAACCCGCGCGGTTCCGGCGGGCAGCCGAAGCTCTCCCCCGATGCGTGACGGACTATTCTTCCAGTTTGCTAGCAAGAACTGTTTGTCCGTGACGGTTGCGGTTTCGAAACAGTGGATTTCGATTCGTGCCGTTGCCGATTGTCCCTTGTCCAATTGGTCTCTGCCTTTATTCATCCATGGTCGCTTCTGGCGCAGTTAGGGCAGGGAATTTGAGGCGATCGAGGGTATCGCTGACCAAGCTCACCGCCATTTAATTTGTGCAGACCACCTTTTGAAGGTTCGATTGTCTGGATTCCGACCAACCAGGCCACCAAGCAATTGCTTGCCATTTTATACTGGTCCGAAGGCAAATCCATCGAATCCTTTCAGTTCCCGCGCGCAGCAATTTCCTAGAGTGCACCCTCCACCCGCACCGGTCGGAGCTGTCATAATTGCACTTCTGAAGTTCAACTTACGTAGTGTTCGGGGAAATTTCGCAAAGGTTTCGATACTAGTGAGATAGATTAGAGTCAGGAGAACGCATGCTTAGGCTTGGTTTTGTCGGCTGGCGAGGAATGGTTGGAAGTGTCCTCATGCAGCGCATGCGCACGGAAAATGACCTAACAGATGTCGAGTCGATCTTCTTCTCGACGTCGAACGTTGGTGCAGCTGCGCCAAAGGATGCTGGTGATGGAAGTAGGCTTCAGAACGCCAGCGATCTGGTCAGCCTGAAGTCCTGCGATGTACTAATCAGCTGTCAGGGCGGCGACTATACAACCGAAGTGTATGGTCCGCTGAGAAAAAGTGGATGGAGCGGATATTGGATCGATGCTGCCTCTACGCTGCGCATGAGCGATGAAGCGACAATTGTTTTGGATCCAGTGAACGCAGATTTGATTCGGCGCCGCCTCGCAAGCGGTCGAAGGACTTTTGTCGGCGGCAATTGCACGGTTAGCCTCATGCTCATGGCAGTAAGCGGGCTTTTTAGGGCTGGCTTGGTCGAATGGATGACCACCATGACCTATCAGGCCGCCTCCGGTGCAGGCGCGGCCAAAATGTTGGAGCTCGTCAAGCAGATGAACTGCCTCACGGATTCAACGCGGGTAACTCCGTCCGAAGACGCTCTCGAAGTTGACCGCCTGGTGATCGCCGCACAGCGCTCTCATGGCCTACCGACGCGGGAATTCGGCGCGCCATTGGCCGGGAGCCTTATTCCGTGGATCGATGCAGACATGCCCGGGGGCCAAACGCGCGAAGAGTGGAAGGGCATGGCGGAAACCAACAAAATTATGGATCTAGATCCGCCCGTACCGATCGACGGCATTTGCGTGCGCGTCGGGACGATGAGGAGCCACTGCCAAGGTCTTTGTATCAAGTTCGTACAGGATGTTCCGCTCGATGAGATCGAGGACATGGTGGCGAAAAGCAACCCCTGGGTGCGCGTGATCCCGAACGATAAAGAATCAACCCTACGATGCCTCACCCCTGCCGCGGTCTCTGGGACCTTAGAGGTGCCGATCGGCCGTTTGCACAAACTCACTCCCGGTCCAAAATTTGTAGGCGCTTTCACGGTTGGTGATCAACTACTTTGGGGTGCTGCGGAACCCTTGCGCCGGATGCTGCGTATCGTGCGTGAGCACGTCGGTAAATAACCGCGAGCACAACAGCGGCGGCGAACGCCACGACTGGGAGTTCAAGCGCGCTGTTTTGCAAAACCTAACGCCGCATTTGGTCAGAATGGCCGCACAAATCACAGGACAAATCACGCGCGTGGATTCCCCTGGGTTTCGTCCCCTCGTGCCAAAGTCGCGTCACTGCCGCGCGCCGTCGTTGACGCTGCAACTTCCAGTGTCGTAACGTTCAGGAAGTTATCGGAATCGGTGCACCAGAGTGGGATTGAATCTCATTCCAGTAAAGAACAGGAAGGCCGCCGAATGCCAGCCGGAGATGGATGGTCCAAGACTTGGACGTATTTCGAGGACGCTTGGCACGAGGGGAATGTCCGGATGTGGGGTCCGCGGACGCATGCCGCTTGGCTCTGTTCGGTCGTATTTGATGGGGCGCGGGCGTTTGAGGGCGTCACACCGGATCTCGAGTTGCATTGCGCGCGAGTGAACGATTCTGCGAAAAAGCTGTTCCTGAAGCCGATCGTCGCTACCGATAGCTGGGTCAAACTCGCTCAAGATGGAATCGATCGATTCGATAAAGATGCGCAGCTTTATATTCGCCCGATGTACTGGGCGGAAAGAGAGAGCACGTGGATTCAATCTCACGACCCGGAATCGACGCGTTGGTGCTTGTCGATCTACGAGGCGCCGATGAGGCCCCCCAAGGGATTTTCCATCACTTTGTCGCCGTATCGGCGGCCGACGATGGAAAGCATGCCGGTTGACGCGAAGGCTGGATGCCTCTACCCGAACAACGCGCGATGCTTGTTTGAGGCGCAGGCTCGGGGTTTCGATAACGCGGTCGTCTGCGACATGCTCGGCAACGTTGCAGAGTTGGCAACCTCCAACATTTTTATGGCCAAAAACGGCGTCGTCCTTACGCCCGTAGCCAACGGAACATTCTTGTCGGGAATCACACGGCAGCGGGTAATAGGGCTCCTCCGCGGAGCAGGCATTAGCGTGGTGGAAAAAACGCTAACCTACTCCGACTTCGAGAACGCGGATGAAATCTTCTCGACCGGGAACTATTCCAAGGTGGTACCGGTCACTAAAATCGGTGAGCGCAAGCTGGAATTCGGCCCGCTCTACACCCGAGCTCGTGAACTGTATTGGGCGTTCGCGCACTCACGTCCGTAACGGCTTCATTCGGCTAGACTTATTGGCGCGGCGATGCGCTCTCGTCTTGACGCCCGCAAGGCAGTTTGGATTTCCCGCTGCTAGGTCTCGCGTGCACGTAGTAGCGGGACAGATGAGTTGCTCGTAGAAAACGTTAACCGAGGTTACGTGAGCTCATTCTTTTTACCGCACGAGGTGGCGCGTGGGACAAGATTCCACACCTATAACGATCGAAGTGCTCACCCCGATCTGGGAGCGCGTGCTGCAACGCCCGTCCATTCGGGTCGAAGACAGTTTTTTTGAGCTAGGGGGTACTCCTTCGTTAGCAGCTCAGATCTGTAGCGAGATTGCCCTGATTTCTGGCCGCGAACTGTCACCGGAAACAATCTTCCAGGCCCCGACGATAGACTCGTTGGCTGTACTTTTGCGAGGATCGGTCGCGCCAAAAGTTCCTCTACTGGTCAACTTAAAGCATGGCGAAAAGCAGCCACCGATCTTCGTCAGGCATGGAGTAGGCGGCAGTTTTATGGAGATTTTTCAGTTCGCTAGAGCCATTGAATCGCAACACGCAATCTTCGGGATGCAGTCCCCTGTTTTCGAGGAGAATACCGAACCGCCCGTAAGCGTCGAAGCACTCGCCCGATTGTATTTGGAGGCGATGAAACAGCTCCAACCGCGCGGCCCTTATGTGTTGATCGGATATTCGTTTGGTGGTTTAGTGATGCTGGAAATTGCTCAACGCCTGCAAGAGAGCGGAGAGCGCGTCGCGCTACTGGCCATGGTGGACTCGTATCCGTACCGAAGGTTTCTACCAGTGAAAATGCGTCTCGGTGTGTATGCCCGCTTGGCAAGACATCATGCGGCTAACCTCGGCAAACTGCCTACGCGCAAGAAGATTGCTTATCTTACAAGCCGCTCGGTGCGGAGGTTCTATGCGTCTCAGCAAGAGAGCGCGACTGTTAGTCATGCTCCCGGCAAAGGCTTGGTTGGTGGGCCGGCGTTAGAGAGTGAGTTTCGCGAGTTGGTAGCGCTGAAGAATTATCAACCGCGTTTTTATAGGGGCAAAATAAACTTTGTGAAAGCCGCAACAAACAGCTCTTCATTCCCGCCTGACGCTCGAGGCGTGTGGGAGAAATTGGCGGAAGAGTTCGAGATAGACACAGTGCCCGGCGACCATTTCGGACTTGTGACGACACACTATCGGGAGCTTGCGTCTGTAGTTTCGCGGCGGCTAGCGTCAGCACTTTCTGGGGGCTAACGGCATGAACGGGGCGGAAAGCTTAGTTCGAACGCTGAGTGCGGGTGGGGTCGAGGTTTGCTTCACCAATCCAGGTACCTCCGAAATGCATATCGTCGCTGCCCTGGATCAAACCAAGGAGATACGTTGCTTCCTCGGTTTGTTCGAAGGTGTCGTAACGGGTGCGGCCGACGGTTATGCGCGCATGGCAGAGAAGCCGGCTTGCACCCTTTTGCATCTTGGGCCGGGTTTGGCCAATGGTGTGGCAAATCTGCACAATGCGAGTCGTGCGCAGGTGCCGATCATCAATGTCGTGGGCGATCATGCGACCTACCATCTTCGGCACGACGCCCCGCTTACATCGGACATTGAGGGGATTGCGAAGCCCGTAGCGAAATGGCTGCGGACGTCGCGCGTTGCATCCGATGTCGGACGAGACGCAGCGGACGCGATCATTGCGGCCCGAACGCCGCCAGGGCAGATCGCGACGCTGATTGTTGCAGCCGATGCTGCGTGGAGCGAAGGCGGCACCGTCGGCGCGATACCAGGTTTCCCGAAAGCACCGCTGCCCGCGGGCGCGGCTATCGAGCGCGCGACGAGCATGCTCCGTTCTGGTGCGAAGACCGGGATATTGCTCGCCGGGGACGCGCTATTTGGCAAGGGACTAGCAGCTGCGGGCCGCATTGCTGCTGCTACGAACGCAAAATTGCTCGCACCCTATGCATTTACGCGACTCGAGCGGGGAGCTGGGCGCGCGTCCGTGGAGCGAATCCCCTACATCTTCGAGCAGGCTGCGGAATTGCTGAAGGAGTTTCGCCAGATCATCTTGGTGGGAGCCCGGATTCCAGTTTCTTATTTCGCTCATCCGAACAAGAAAGCTTCGCCACTGCCGGATGGATGCGAGATTCACACGCTGGCGGAGCCGACGGAGAATTGCGCGGGCGCACTCGAATGTCTGATCGCGGCTCTGTCTATCGGGCCGACACGGCCGCTGGTCGAAAATGGACAACGGCCGAGTGTGCCGATTGGTCCCCTCAGCGCACTGAATATTGGAAACGCGATTGGCGCTCTGCTGCCTGAGAATGCCATCGTCATCGATGAATCGATGACTTCTGGACGAAACATCCTGCCTGCCACGCGCGGATGCCCGCCGCACGATTTTCTCGGGAACACTGGAGGATCAATTGGGATTGCCATGCCGCTGGCAGTGGGCGCCGCGGTGGCATGCCCAGACCGGCGTGTTTTATGTTTGTCGGCCGATGGCAGCGGCATGTACACGGCTCAGGCGTTGTGGACCATGGCACGTGCGGGGCTGAATGTTACGACCGTGATTTATTCGAATCGCGAATATGCTGTTCTGAAGCGGGAGTTTGCGAGTTTTGGTCTCGGCGATCCTGCCGCCCGCGCGCGCGACCTATTTGAGATTGGCCGCCCGGATCTGGACTGGGTCTCGCTCGCAAAGGGAATGGGTGTGACGGGCACACGTCCGGCATCGATGGAAGAGTTTGGGAAAGCTTTGCGTGAGGGCCTGGAGTGCGAAGGACCACGGCTGATCGAGGTAAGCCTGTAGTTTACGATCTTCGAATTACTGGCGGTGCGGAGTTTCCGTCGGCTTTTCCGTAAGGTTGGCCTTGATGATTTTCGCCGTTCGAAGTGATCGACCGAGAGATTGTGGGAAGTGAACCGCAGGGTTTGTCGGCAGCCGAAAAGGAAGAGATCTCCTGCCTCGTCCTTAACGAACTCCGGCGCGAACGGTCGACGGAAGCGGGGAGCCGCAAGCTCGTTTCGACAGGTACTGCAACCAGTTGCGATAGACGCAGATGGCGGACGATCTCCAGGCACTTTGCAACGTATCAGTGAGAACGTTCTCCGGGAACACCTCCATGAGCTCTTCCTGGCGATGATTCTCAGCATTTTGCCGAAATTCATTCAGCAGGTTGCACCCATCTGCGTCGAGATAGCCGTGCGGCATGGTCGGGTAGGTTTCGCGCTCGCGAGTGAGGAACCTGCGAACGTCCCTGCGAAATTCCTTAAACAGAGTCCGGTTGAAATACTCCGGATGCCCCTGGAAATGAACGAACAGGCTTTGCTTTTTCTGTTTCACGAAGAGGTCGACGCCGGCTTCTGACGACTTCGTGAGGACAGAATAGCCGCACGAGACGAGTGCATCCTCGCGAACTTCATTCCAACGGGAATGTGGGAATCGGACGCCACAACCCGTGCCGCTTGTTAGTGGATGTTCGCAGGATCGCTGGTACTCGAATACTCCGAATTGTTTGTCACTAAGAGGGCTACGTTCAATCGCGTCACTGTGGAGAACGCTCGCGTGTGCGGCCAGGCAAGACAGCACGGTCGACGCGGTATTGCCCTCCGCCCAGTCGAAAACGTCGGTAAGTGTGTGCCAGTAAGATTCGTTTCGCAGATTGCGCTCTCGGGGTTCCGTGCCGGTGATGATGACGCCGTCAAATTTAGTTTTCAGCAGGTCGTCGATGCCGGAGTAGAAGCCGCTGAGGTGCAGCCGCGCGCGGTCGCTACGGATAATTTCCGGGAGCGAGTACAGTGTGATAAGGACGGGGAGGTCGCCGGAAGCGGCGTCGAGCAACTCGAAAAACTGGAGCTCCGTGTCTTCCAAAGCGGGATCCGGCATGTTGTTGACCAGAGCGATCTTCAGACACTCCGACGGGTTGTTTTGGTCGCCGTGGACGCTTCGCGAGGACCCGTTTTTCTTCTCCGCCCAACGTGTAGGGATCCGGCCTTCATTCATCATCAGTGACATAGCGCGCCTCCCAAGCTCCGGGCACCCAAAATCCTGTCAGATCATGCCGCCGCGATGGCAAGTGCTTGTTCAAGATCGGCAATGATGTCGTCGATGTGCTCGATGCCGACACTGAGCCGAATCATCTCCGGAGTTACACCCACTTTCGCTTGCTCCTCGGGCGTCAGTTGGCGGTGTGTCGTGGATGCGGGGTGACACGACAGCGATTTGGCATCGCCCATGTTGACCATTCGTTTGAACAAATTCAGGGCATCGAAACACTTACGACTGGCTTCGAAACCGCCTTTGACGCCGAAGGTCATAAGCGACACGCAGTTCGAACCCAAATACCGGTTCGCCATTGGATAAAGGGGACTGTCTGGGAATCCGGCGTAGTTGATCCATTGCACCATCTTGTGATCCCGCAGATATTCGGCAACCTTACGGGCATTGAAGACGTGGCGTTCCACGCGGAGAGCCATGGTTTCAATGCCTTGCAGCAATAGGAAGGCGTTGAAAGGCGACATCGACGCGCCCGTATTACGTTGGCACACGGTGCGGCAACGCGCGACATAGGCGGCGTCGCCGAAATGCTCCGTGTAGACGAGGTCGTGATAGCAAGGCTCGGGTTTGTTGAGCATGTGGAAACGCTCAGGATATTTGCGCCATGGGAATTTGCCACTGTCCACAATCATGCCGCCGAGCGTGGTGCCATGGCCGCCCATAAACTTAGTCATGGAGTGGACAATGACGTCTGCGCCGTACTCGAAAGGTCGCAGCAGGATCGGTGTTGCGACGGTGTTGTCGACGATCAACGGCACGCCGTGCTTGTGAGCGACCCGGGCTAATCCTTCGATGTCGGCGACATTGCCTGCAGGATTGCCAACGCTCTCGCAAAAGACCGCTCGAGTATTTTCGTCGATCAGTTTTTCGACGGCGTCAGGATGGTCGCTTTCCGCGAACCGGCCAGCGATTCCGTATTTCGGGAAGATGTGCTGGAACAGAGTGTAGGTGGCGCCGTAAAGCTGGGGAAGGGAGACAATGTTGTTTCCGGATTCGACAATGTTATCGATGGCGTAATGGATCGCGGACATTCCGGAACTGACGCTGAGAGCTTCGACACCGCCTTCTAGTGCGGCGACGCGCTTCTCAAGCACCGCATTGGTGGGATTACCGATACGGGTGTAGATGTTTCCTTCAACTTGGTTGTTGAATAGGGCGGCGCCATGTTCCGCGCTGTCGAATTCGAACGCGACGGTTTGATAGATCGGCACAGCCACGGCTTTTGTCGTGGGGTCGCCGTCGAAGCCGGCGTGAATCGCGAGCGTCTCTCTCTTCATGCGTCTATTTGCCTCGGCGAAGCGCATCCAGCCTTTTGTGAGTAGCGCCTGTTCCCTGGTTGCTGGTTAACTGGGCTTGCGGCCACGTCTGCACCGGCCTATCGAGAACCAACTAATGAAGAATAGGCAGTCCCACAAGTAGCAATTGGGGCGCCGCTTTTGTCCATCTAACATACGTAGAATCAATGTGTTGTAGGGTAACTGGCGGGCTGTCGGGCTAATTTGTTATCCTTTTGGGACAATGGTTTGCCTTTTCGAGAATACTCCCCTCAGGGCCACCCAAATTCGGCCATACGGGATCACCACGAGGCCGGCCATAAGTAAAGCCCGGGACAGTGACCCCGGCCGGAGCTTTTGTAGGCTCCGTCGCCCCTGGGCGCATCGAGCAAGCCACTGGCGTTCGTAGTGAATAGTGGGTGTTTACCTAAAAGCAGCCGGCGGTGGTGCGGCTGCCATGGTGGAGGCCGAGTACCGGCAAAACCGGCCATGCAGGTTACCACCGACTCTGTCGGGTCGCCTTCTGGGAGCCAGGGCCACCTACCCATCTAGAGCCGTCCGCTAGCGTCTGCGGACTGCGTCGTAACCGGAATGCCATGGCCATCTGGCCAGAAGAGAACTACCAGTTGAAAGAACGTGGGAGAGCCGGTTCGTGCCCGCACGAGAACAGGAGGGAGTTGCGGGTTCGCGCTCCTTGGCCTTCGGGCTCTGTTGCGCCTAAGACGCTTCAGAAGACGGCTCCGGGGCTCCACTGCGTTCGAGGCCAAGGAAGATGCTTTATAGCATTTAGGGTGGAGAAGTTCGATCCGGCTTTGACAAATCCTTCAACAGCGGAGATGGGTATCTGATTTCGTACAGCACCGGGAGTTGGATGGACATCTCGGATGGTTCCACCGTCGAAACGTGCCACGATGCGACGTGGTGTCCAGCGACGCAGGTGTCCGTCGTATCGAAAGTTCTCAGGCTTCGAAAACCTCTATCCGCATATCCGCAGATGTTATTTTTCTCCACTGGAGATCCCTCATTGGGTGTCCAGCACTATGGTCGAAAAACCTCTATCCGCAGAGGACATTTTTCTCCACCGGAGATCGACCAACGGGGGTGTCCAGTACTCATGGGAGAAGAGCGCATCTTCAAAAAAATGTGATACTTACAATTTAAACTTTGTACTTGATTCTACCGTGCAATCGGGGGTACCGTCACTACCTCCAGCCAGTCTTAGTACAACCTAGGGCTATTGTCACCACACGTTCATCTAAGGGGCGATGGCGAAGCCTCATTTAGAGGGCGGCCGAACGACCCCACTTTTGAAAGAAAACGTTCGGCGATGTGGACCGGGGAAATAACAATTCGAAAAGTCATTTCAAAGAAATTTGCCGTTAATGTGACCGTTGAAAACTCTGAGAGTCGAAAGTCGAGTTGATCATTAATGACCATGGCTGTTCATTTCGCCGAAGACATTGAAGTGCAAACAAAAACCGTTGAAGCACGCCAGTGGTTTGCGGCGTACACCACCTCGTGCCACGAGAAAACCGTCGTTGAACATTGCCATATTCGTAGCATTGACTGCTTCTTGCCGACCTATCGGAGTGTTCGTCGTTGGAAAAATGGCTGCACTGTTAACCTCGAGAGACCTCTCTTCCCTGGGTACGTGTTCGTGAGAGTGAACCACACACATAGGGTCCGGGTGCTCGAGGTGCCAGGTGTCGTCTCAATCGTAGGAGCTGCCCGACAACCCACTCCATTACCTGACTCGGACGTTGAAGCGCTCAGGAACGGCGTACATCTGCTCGGTGCGGAGCCTCACTCTTATCTTAGTGCCGGAGATAAGGTAAAGATTAGGAAGGGTCCTTTGGCAGGAATGACAGGGATCTTGGTTCGCAGGAAAAACAGCCTACGGGTCGTCCTGACATTGGAACTGATTATGAAGAGCATTTCCGTTGAAGTCGACGAGCAAGACCTGGAGCTCGCGGCTCAAGAACTCGCATCCTGTGGCGGCGTACCCAACCGTCGCCAATTCCACCGGTCTTCCCAAACGCCGAGAGTTTACGAAGGCCGATTCAACTAGACCCTCGCGGTTCGTCTGCAGTGTCCAGAATTTCTGTGTCCGCCGCATTTTACCGAATCCTTTGGGAGACTGAGTCCCTATGGCATCGCCAGCTATCGATAGCCGCATAAAGCCCGAATTCCGTGGTGCTGCAACTCCTGCCGCTCTGCAGCGGCTGCCGCGGCCCGATACGCATAGTTTCACGCGCAACTTCCTGTTGGCGGCTGACTTCATATTGGTATGGTTCGCGTCGTCGGTGGCCTGGTGGACCCGTTTCGTCCTGGCTGCCCACCCGATTCCGGTTAGTGAATATTGGCCTGCTTACGTTCGGCATGCAGAGTTTCTTTACCTGTATGCCGTCCTGTTTGTCTTGTTCGCGTACTGCAGGAAGCTCTACGTTCCTCCGCGACGCCCGGAATTCGTGCAGGAAGTGCTGGATGTGCTGAAAGTTTCGCTCTCCGCGGTCGTCGTGCTTAGTGCGTTCATCTTTGTCTCGGGAAACAAGACGATCTCACGCGAAGTCATCATCGGGACTTTGGCCTTAAGCTTTCTCTTTCTCATCGCTTGGCGTGCGTTTTTGCGTTTTCCAGGGGTGGGTGGGCTAACAGAAACCCGCAATGTGCTCATTATTGGCGCTGGCGCGTCCGGCCAAGCAATTCATCGATATCTAGAGGAACGGCCGCAATTGGGTTTCTCGGTAAAGGGTTATTCGGATCGTCGCTTGTGCTCCCGCGATTCCGCTTCACCCGACGGTATTCTCGGGCACCCCCTCCTCGGTCCGGTTTCTGAACTGGACTCCATACTTCGCGCTCACTTCATAGACGAAATCCTCATTACTCTTCCCGGTGCGCGCGACCTGATACGAGACGTCGTGACTCAGGCGCGGCAATCCCATATCCACGTTCGGGTTGTTCCGGAGCTTTACGACGGGCTTGCTCTGGGCGCTCCGATCGAATCGTTGGGGGAATTCCCCACGATGACCTTGCACTACCGCACCATCCCGGCGCTGCAGTTGATGATTAAGCGCTCAGCCGACGCAGTCCTTTCCGCATTCGCAATGGTCGTACTGAGCCCGGTATTTGTGCTCATCGCTATTCTTGTTAAGCTGAATTCGAAGGGCCCCGTATTTTACAATTCTGTGCGCGTGGGCAAGAAAGGCAAGACCTTCGTCTGCCACAAGTTCCGAACCATGGTTGCCGATGCAGAAAGGCGGAAGGAATCGCTTCTGCACCTCAATGAGCGGCGCGAAATTCTCTTCAAGATTGCAAACGATCCGCGCGTGACGAGGCTTGGCCGGTTTCTCCGCAAGTGGAGCTTGGATGAGTTGCCTCAGCTTTGGAACGTGCTTAAAGGCGATATGAGCTTGGTTGGGCCTCGGCCTCCGGTGCCGGGGGAATTCGAGCAATACGCGCTGGAGCATTTTCGCCGATTGGAAGTTGTTCCCGGCCTGACAGGATTATGGCAGGTCGAAAGACGCCAGAGCCCATCGTTCCACGAGTACATCGAGATGGACTTGAAATACATCGATTCTTGGAGCATTTGGTTGGATATCCGCCTAATTCTAAAGACGTTTTATGTGGTATTTGCGGGAACTGGGCGCTAGATTGTTGATGAACCTGCCGGTTGTCCCCGGTACCCGGCAGCGTTCTCTTAAGAAGGGGCGATAGTGCCATGTTGGAAAAGCAGCAGAGCATAATTAGGACCGGCCGACCTGACCTTTCTGTAGGATCAGCCTCGATTGAGAGGCGCTTCGTCGGTCAACAGCAATTGTCGATCGCCGACGTATGGCGAATGCTTGCGAAACGAAAGTTTTCGATTCTCGTTTTCGCGGCTCTGGTCTTTGGCCTAGCGGCAGCGTATGCGTTTCTAAAAACTCCAGTGTATGAGGGTGTCGCGCGGTTACAAATCGACCCGAGTCGTTCCTCGAGTCTAGGACTCGACGAGGGTGAAAAGTCGGCGCCCACCGACACTGATAGTCGCGTAAAAACCGAAGTAGCAATCATCGAGAGTGACACGGTCGCCATGCAGGTGATCAAGTCGCTGGAGCTGTACAACAAGAAGGCATTTGCGGGCAAGGACGTGATCGTAGGAGAGGTCAAAGACCCGAATCAACTGACACCGACGCAACGCCGGCGCTTACTGGATAGATTTAACAGCAACTTGACTGTCAAAGTGATTCCTAGCACGCAGGTCGTCGAAATCCGATTTCGCAGCTCGGATCCCATCCTCGCAACCGATACGGCAAATTCCATCATCGACGAGTATATGCAGCGCAACTTTCACACTCGCGTCGATGGCACAACGCAGCTGTCCCAGTGGCTCTCCCGCCAGATGGAAGAAATACAGGCCAGCACGACGGTGGCGCAGCAACAATTTGCTGATTTCCAAAAGCAGCACAACCTCTTGGGAACGGATGAGAACGACAACGTAGTAACGAATCGGCTAAAGCAGCTGAATGAGGAGCTTACGCAAGCCGAGGCGGACCGCATCGTCAAGGAAGGACGGTATCGGATGGCGCGCTCCGGGAATCCAGTCCTCATGGAATCGACGGTCCCGAACACGACATTGCAGGTGCTTCGGACGCAGCAGGCGGAGTTGCAAGCGCAATTGGCGCAACTGAGCGCGCAATTTGGTAGCGGCTATCCCAAGATTCGAGAGCTGCAAGCGCAGTTGGCAGATGTCAAGACGGCGATCGAAAGAGAAGGCGCAAACATCGGGACGCGCCTTGCTAACGACTACAATGCGGCGGCCAACGCGGAGAACATGATTCGCAACGAATTCGAAAGCCAGAAGGAAGCAGCCTATAAGCTCAACGAGAACGTAGCCCAGTACGCAAACCTGAAACACCAGATCGAATCCGGACGGCAGCTTTACGACGCTTTACAGCTCCGGGTCAAAGAGGCGAACGTCACATCGGGTTTGAATTCGACTTATATCAGCGTTGTGGACCGCGCGCAGTTGCCCGATAAGCCCGTCGAACCGAGGAAGGCTCTGTATCTGGCGCTTGGCTTGGGCGGCGGGTTGCTTGGCGGTGTGCTTCTAGGACTGGTCGTTGATTCCTTCGACGATACTCTGCGGACATCCGACGAGGCTGAGGCCATCATGGCGCTGCCGGAACTGGGGTCCATTCCGTACATCCCGGCACTTATGAAAAAGAACCACAAACGCCTGAGCCCCGCGAACCTACTTGGATTGCAAGGTGCAGAGCTCAATTCGATTTCGGTGCTGAAACCATACTGTCCGGCTGCGGAAGCGTATCGAGCGCTGGGCAGCTCGATTCTACTTTCCTGCCTGGATAATCCTCCCAAGGTCCTGGTGGTAACGAGCGCCATGGCTGGTGAGGGGAAGTCGACGATAAGCTGCAACGTGGCGGCAGCGCTGGCGCAGCGGGGGAGAAAGGTCTTGCTGGTTGATGCGGACTTGCGAAGTGCGTCGATTCAAGAGCAGTTGGGAATGCACCCCGGGCGCAACACGGTTTTTGCCACCGGGGCAACGCAGTATTCGCGGTATCAGCCGATCAGAGGACTGCCGAACTTGCACGTGGTGCCGACCGGATTCCGGCCGACTGATCCGTACGAAATCCTGGACACGGTTCGGGTCAAGCAGCTCATGGAAGCATGGAGCGCAGAGTATGATCACGTCATTATTGATACACCACCCGTGCTGTTGTTTGCGGATGTTCTGGTGATGGCGGCAAGGGCGGATGGAGTGCTTTTCGTGACCCGATCCGGGAAAGTCACGAACACAAGCTTCAGTACGCGCGAGGGAAGTGTTGGCGCGGGCGGGGGCTAACATTCTGGGATTCGTGCTCAATGGTGCGAAGCGCCGCGAGTATTACTACGAGTATCCCGCGGAATATAAGAGGCTGATGAAAGGTAACGTAGACAGTGAGAGCCAGAGGGAAGTCTTCTAATCTAAGGGGAATGCAGACGAGGTGAGTTCGATGTTGCCAAGGGGCGTTTTTCTATTGTTTCTGTTGGGTTTGGCCTTCGTGCTGCCGTTGCATGCGCAGGACCGCGTCTTACCGGTGAACTCTGCCGGCAACTCAGTACAAAGTTCAACGATTGGCGGAGCGCATGCCTTGCGGCTCTCTGCTGGGGATTTGCTGGATGTGAAGGTACTGGGGACAACCGATCCGGATTTTTCGCCCAAGCTGCGGGTCGATGAGCAGGGGGCTATTACTCTGCCCTACGCAGGGACAGTGCGGGTGATCGGAAGGACGGCCGAGGACGCCGCGCTGCTGATCGAAGCGACTTTCCGGGACAAAGACATTCTCAAAGATCCGCATGTGTCCGTTACGGTGCTGGAGTATGCGACGCAGGGAGTGACGGTACTTGGGGAAGTCAAGAATCCTGGCGTTTATCCGCTGCTGGGCACTCACAGTCTTCTCGACCTGATTTCTGCTGCCGGTGGGGTAACCCCGACCGCGGGTAAGGCCGTGACGCTCACCCATCGTGAGGATCCATCCCATCCGGAAATCGTAAATGTAGACAACAAGCCCGGCAGCACGTCGGCTTTTAGCGTGGACGTCCGCCCTGGGGATACCATCGTGGTGTCGCATGCCGGAATAGTTTACGTTTTGGGAGACGTCGGAAAACCGGGTGGATTTTTGATCGAGAACACTGATCGGCTTACGGTGCTGCAAGCGATTGCCCTCGCGCAAGGGACAAACCGCACTGCCTCTCTCAACCATGCGAAGCTCATAAGAAAGACCGCCACCGGTCATGAAGAAGTACCGGTTCCACTAAGCAAAGTCCTGGCGGACAAGGTCCCAGACGAGATGCTTGCGGATGGAGATATTCTCTTCGTTCCGACCAGTGGCGCCAAGAACGCGCTGCGAGATATGGAAAGCATCCTGCCTTCCACTGCCGCCGCCGCCATTTACCATGTTCCTTAGTCTATTGAGAGTACCGACCGCAACCGATACAACCTCTACTCCTTGAACTCTACGGCAGAGGTTCTGGTTGCAGGTGCGGTAAATCTGGAATCAAGAAGTTGATCTCGATTCTGTCGCGTGCCTAACCTTGATTTTACGACTAGTCGAAACCTCTCCATGACCGTGACGCGCACCCAATTACTGATGGCTCTGGCGATTACGTCGTTCTATCTCGTCGGCCAGCTGTTAACGGGGACGGACATATTAGTCTCAGTGCTGTTTGCCGTCGCGATTCTATTCGGGACATTGTCTGTTTCTGCTGGGGGCGGACTGGCATCCGCGTTTGGGTTCCTTAATGCCATCCTCATAGGAAAGTTTCTACTTCTTGGAGTTGCTGTAAAGATTTTGCTTTTTGAGCCTGCTGACAGACCGTTGAATGCACCCCATGCCACTGCTTTCGTGATGGCCCTCGGTTTTTGGGGATTGTTTCTGGGGACTACACTGCAATCGCGCTTGTCTTGCCCGCAGTATTTGTCGATGAACCGGCCCTTCGGTGATCGAATGCTTCTGTCTTTCGCCGTCGTACTCTTCGTCTTCAGTTATCTTGGATATTTTGCTGGGATGATTCCGTCTGCGCAGGGAAACGGGCTTCAGACCGGAGGATGGCTCGGCATCGCTCGAGCGATGGGAAGTCTTAAGTCGTTCGCTATAGTTCCTCCGATGTTGTACCTGTGGCGGACTAACGCACAGCGATGGATGACCCATCCCGTGATTCTCGTCATATTGGCATGGAGTGCGTTGACAGGAATTTTTAGTACCAACAAGCAAGATGCTATAGAACCTCTCGTGTTTTACGTTTTCGTTGGGTTTCTACGCTACGGCTGGCGGAATCTGCGACTATGGTCGCTAGCCGTGATTGGCTTAGCTTATTTCGCGATGATTGTTTTTCCTTACTCTCAATATGTTCGCAACGCAGGCGGCCGGGAAGGTTCATTTGCGCATCGACTTGAAGTGACAAAACTCGCATTCTGGCGAACGGCCAGCGACGAGAGTTTTCGATCAACTGTGAATGACCGCGTAACTAAGGATTCATACTTCGAGCGGGGCCCCCTCTCGCCATTCGGCCGATTTGCGATGGTAGGTGAAGCTGACAAGTTGATTTCTGCCACAGACCGACAGCAAGCTTTCACGGGCTGGGAAACCATCATTTGGGGTTTCAAACTGGTAGTGCCGAGTTTCCTTTCGCCAAACAAACCCACCTCGGAAGCTGGTAATTATTTGGCGCACATTGTCGGGGAAGTCGGTTCCGCCGACACGACCACTCAAGTCTCCTACGGAGTTATGGCTAATCTGTACAATGCTTTTTCGTTAGCCGGGGTGATTGTTGGCACGCCGATATTCTTCGCGGGGTTTTACTATTGGATCAGGATCTTTCTTGGACAGCCAAAGTGGGACGGCATTCCTACGACTTCTACCCTGTGGTTTATATGGCTGATAGCCTCTTATCAACACAGCATTGTTGAGTCTTCATTTTCGGGAATTGTCGCATCCTTGGCTTTTCCGGTCATTCTTGCTTTTTTTTGCATTATTGCCGCTGGATTATGTCTGTTCTTTCCGCGAGTTGGTGCCTCGCATGAAGGTATTCTGGGCGATAATTTTGAGGGCGCTGATCCTACCATTGTGGGGACCTACATGTCCGACGTAGTCCCCAGGTGAACTGTTGATCGTTACTCCACAAAGGTCACTCGTCTCGTTGTTTTGTGTGAAGTATTCTTGAAAATTCTTCACATCATCAGTTCGGTGAATCCCGCCGGCGGCGGCCCCATCGAGGGTATTAAGCAGCTAGGGTCAAGTTTGGTGGCCGAGAGGCACCAGGTGGAGATCGCCTCGCTCGATCCTCCCGACGCTCCATACTTGGCGCAGGCCCCTTTGGCCGTGCATCCACTCGGTCCGACGACGCTAGGATACGGGTACAGTCCACGGTTCGTCCCGTGGGTCCGAGCCAACGCGTGCCGCTACGATGCCGTGATAGTGAACGGGATCTGGCAATATCACAGCTTTGGCGCTTGGCACGCGTTGCGCAAGTCCAGCACTCCATATGTTTTGTTCACCCACGGCATGCTAGATCCCTGGTTCAAGAAACAGTACCCGCTCAAGCACATGAAGAAGTGGATGTACTGGCCGTGGGCGGAATATCGCGTGCTGCGCGATGCGCACGCTGTGCTGTTCACCTGCGAAGAAGAGCGCCGTCTCGCCCGTGAGTCGTTCTGGCTGTATCGCTGCAACGAAGTCGTTGTCAGCTACGGCACGTCCAGGCCCCAAGGCGATCCGGATTCCGAGCGACGAGAATTCTTCGGACATTACCCCGAAGCGGGCGGCAAGAGGCTGGCGCTGTTCATGGGACGCATCCATCCCAAGAAAGGCTGCGACCTCGCGATCGAGGCATTCGCCAAAGTGCTACGGCAGCAACCGGACTGGCATCTGGTGATTGCCGGGCCAGATCAGGTGGGATTGCGGGAAAGTCTAAACTATCGCGCGGCGCAGTTGGGTATCGCTCCGCGCATCACCTGGACCGGCATGCTGGACGGCGCCATGAAGTGGGGCGCGCTACGTGCCGCCGAAATTTTCGTGCTGCCTTCGCACCAGGAAAATTTCGGCATCGCGGTTGCCGAGGCGCTAGCCGTAAGCGTCCCCGCCCTTATTTCGAACAAGGTCAACATTTGGCGCGAGATCGAAGGCGATGGAGCAGGAATTGTTTCCGAAGACACCCTGGACGGAACCTGCGCGATCCTGCAATCTTACGTAGAGATGCCTGCTGCGAAACAACAGGCAATGCGCTTGGCCGCCCTTGAGTGTTTCGAAGCGCGATTCGAAATCAAAAATGCTGCCAACACGTTACATGCCGTCCTGGCGAGCGCCATCGGAGTGAACTAACCGATACCAGACATGAGCCCAGCTCAAGCTGTCTCGCGGGTGCGAGAAACACGTCATGTACAGGGCTCACTCGACACACGCTCGGACTGGTGTCCGCTGGTCCCGGAAGTCGGCGGGCAACATATTCCGTTCAGATCGCCACGACCCTCGACGCGATTGAAGCACTCCGGCCAACGTGGCGGAAGTGGGCGCATTCGCTGGACACGGATATCGACTATTTTCTGCATGAATTGGCCCACGGTCCCGGCAGCCCGCGTCCCTACGTGATCACTGTCTATAACGAAGGGATTGCCCAGGCCATGCTCGTTGGGCGGATCAGAAAGCGCCGTGCCGCTTCAGTGGTCTCGTTTGTCAATATTCCTGGTCCCCGCGCGAAGGTACTTGAAATCAAAAAGGGCGGAAGGATGGGTCGGCCGTCGCCGGTGATCGACAGGTTGCTGGCATTAGAATTGCTCAAGGCCTCTCGAGGCGGCGACGTAGATTCGGTCTGCTTCGAACGATTGTCTCTGCATTCGGAACTTTTTCGCCAAGTTCAGCAATTGCCGAGTTTTCTGGTCAAAGAGCGTGTTCTTCACGTGTTTTGTTATTCCGTTTTGTCTCTGACCGCTCCCGAACGCAAGCGCCCGCGTGTTTTTTCCGGGAAAACGCGCCGGGAAATTCGAAGGAAAACGCGCATCCTGGAACGCGCTTTTCCGGGCCAGGTGCAGCTGAAATGCTTTTCGAACGTGGACGAATTGGATGCGGGCATGTGCGACGCAATGCGAGTCGCTGTCACCACCTGGCAGTACCATCTGGGTACCGGACTCACCGACACCGCGCAGACCCGCGAGACGTTCCGGTTTTTGGCGCAACAGTGTTGGCTGCGCATTTATGTCCTCTATCTCAAGGAAACGCCGTGCGCATTTCTGGTCGGCCAGCTGTACAACAACACTTTTTACTGTCAGTACGCCGGTTACCACCCAAGCTACACCCGCTTCTCGGTCGGCTCGGTACTGACCTCACGCGCGTTCGAAGACTTGGCCGCTGCGGGAGTTCAGCGCGTAGACCTCGGCGAAGGTGGCCAGGAACACAATCGTCGCCTCGGCTGCCAAATGTCCGAAGAAGCCACGGTCCACGTGTATTCGCCAACCCTCCGTGGCCTATGGCTGAATGTCTTTTTCGGAACTACACACGTACTGCGGGCCGGCGGCCGGAGAACCCGCTCCGTGCTACGGCTCAACCGCGCCGGAGAGACATGGAAGGAATTGTTGACTTCCAGATGGGCAGCTCGTGACGCATCCGCGCGGCCCGGAGCGAAAGTTTCTTGATTCTTTTTGCAGTAGGCTGCGAACGCTAAGTCGTCGGTCGTCGTTTGATAAACTCATTTCATGCGGATAACGATCGTGCAAGGAGCATTCCTGCCCATCCCGCCGGTCTCGGGCGGCGCAGTCGAAAAAATATGGTTTGCACTGGGCAAGGAATTTGCCAGCAGAGGTCACCATGTCACCCATGTCTCACGCCGGCACGGAACGTTCGCGTGGGACGAATTTATTGAGGGCGTTCATCACGTTCGCGTTACGGGATTCGATAGTCCCAGTTCGCTCGTTAGATTGAAGTGGCGCGACCTGCTGTACACGCGAAGGGCAGTGAAGGCGCTTCCTGAAGCCGACATATTGGTGACCAACACATTCTGGTTACCCGTTCTGTCACGGAACCCGAAGAAGGGGAAAATTTACGTGCACGTAGCCCGGTATCCGAAAGGGCAGATAAAGTTTTATGGCACTGCGGCACGCCTGCACACGGTCTCCCGTGTGATAGGGGACGCTATCTGCAATGAGGCGCCGCGCTTGGCCTCTCGAGTAAAAGTGATTCCATACTTCGTGGACTCTGCTGCCGCGCGATCCGGTGATACCAAACAAAACAAAGACATACTCTACGTCGGCCGCATCCATCCGGAAAAGGGCATCCATCTATTAGTGGATGCCTTTGACAGGCTAGTGGCTGGAGGGCTTCGCGATCGGATGCTTCGTATCGTCGGTCCCTGGGAAGTGAAGCACGGCGGCGGCGGGGAGCAATATTTCATCCGCTTGCGCAAACAGTCGGAAAAGCTTGCAGGACTCGTCGACTGGCAAGGACCGGTGTTTGATGCGGAGGATCTTCGCGCCAGGTACAGGCAATCCGCTGTCTTTGTCTACCCCTCACTCGCGGAGCGCGGCGAGACTTTCGGATTAGCCCCGTTGGAGGCTATGGCCGCGGGGTGCCCGCCAATTGTTTCGTCACTCGAATGTTTCCGCGAGTTTGTCAAACCAGGTCTTAATGGTTGGACTTTTGATCACAGATCCGCCGATGCAGGTGTAGAGCTTGCAAACGTCCTGAAGCACGTGATTACCGACACCGATACGCTAGCCCGCGTGCGGGAGGAAGCCCTTCGCACCGCTAAAGAATTTAGTTTGCAAAGGGTCGCGGATCAGTATTTGTCCGATTTCGAAGAGATTGTTCGCCAATGAGTGAAGCCACTTTCCAGGTTCACGGAGTCGCGTCTCGATATGCATCACCATGGTCGTTCAACGACCGGGTGAGAATGCTTCTATGGGCCATTGCGTGGCCCTTGCTCTGCGGTTGGACACCGAAGCCTTTGAATGCGTGGCGGTTGATGTGGCTTCGAATTTTCGGCTGCAAGATGGATGGCAGGCCGTTCGTGCATCAGCGGGCGCGGATTCAAATTCCGTGGAATGTAATCCTCCATGATCGGTCGTGCGTCGGAGATCGCGCAAATCTGTACTCCCTAGGTGAACTCGAGCTCGGTTCAGGATGTACTATCGCGCAAGAAGTGTACCTCTGCACTGGGACCCACGATTTCAACGACCCCAGACAACCTTTGGTCACAGCAAAGATAACAATTGGAAGGAACGCTTTCGTCGGCGCGCGAGCGTTCGTGATGCCCGGTGTCCACATCGGCGATGGAGCTGTCGTCGGCGCTTGTTCGGTTATCACTGGTGACGTTCCTTCGTGGACCGTTTCTGCTGGCAACCCTTGCCGTGTTCTCCGGGTGAGGGCGGACGTGCACTACGGGTAGCTACGCTGAACTCTATGTTGTTCAGGAGAGACGCTCTAGCTATGACGGCGAGTCATGATGTTTCCGCAAACGAGTAGGATTGGTCCGCTCGTCCGCACTGCCCAAGGTTGCGGCGACGAGTCGGGCTCACTGACTGGAGCGCCTCGAAGAGTTTTATAACACAACTCAAGACTACACGGCTTTCAATGCCCCTTTTGATCAGCGGATTTGGCTAACACTGGTGGCAGATGAAATAAAAAGGAACCTTCAAAGAACCGAGACGAAGGTGCGGGTCCTGGAAGCGGGAGCTGGTTGTGGTTCGGTTTTTCGCGCAATAGAAGGCCTCGACCGCAAAGCCTTTGACTACACCGCGCAAGACATCACAAGAAGAAATTTGGGACAGCTCACACTCAATGCTGATGCGGTGCACTTCGGCCCCTTACGAACATTGGAAGGAGAATTCGAAGTAATATTCTCACTCTTTGTCCTTGAACACGTTCCGGACCCCATCGAGTTCCTCTCCAATGTGCATCGTCTTCTGACTCCCGGTGGAACACACATAATAGTTTGCCCCAGGTATGACGTCCCAGGTTACGTTTGCCCCTCAATGAGGCACCTCGGAAGGGTGAAATTACTTCAGGTGGAAATGAAGCGACACATCTCCAATGCCCTAACACGATACGGCGGAGGAGAGGCGGCGTTTTGGGTCAACACTGACCCAGCCTTGTTCCACAAGAAGTGGCGACGCGACGCTGATGCTGTCCATATAGTCTGCCAAAATGAACTAGTGCTTTGGCACTCCAAACAGGGCTATCAAGCTAGGAGACTTCGGCCGCGAACTCTTGGCGTCACGGACTTTTTCATCAAACGACTAGCCACCGTTTGTCTGGCGTTTGACAAACGCAGAGTTCAGTAATTTATGGATCGAATCAGGACTAAGTTACAAATGATTTCTATCCTTATCCCCACGAAGAATGAACAGCAGGACCTTCCCGGCTGCCTGGAGTCGGTGGCGTGGTCGGACGATATTCATGTCTACGATTCCGGGAGCACAGATGCGACTGCGGCTGTCGCGGCTCGCGCTGGAGCTCACTTCTTAATGAGGGTACCCATCGGCGGCCAGGACGTGTTCGGCGGAAATGAAGCCGAGCATAAGAACTGGGCGCTCGCGAATCTACCGTTCAAGCACGATTGGGTGCTCCATCTCGACGCCGACGAACGCGTATCACCGGAGTTGGCGGCAAGCATGCTCCAGGTTACTAGCGGTGCCGGAGACAGCGTTGCGTTTCGAATCCGCCGCCGTGACTATTGGGGAGGTCGCTGGCTCAAGCACGTCCAGGCGTCCTCGTATTACCTGCGTTTGTTTCGTCCGGAGAAGATGCGATATGAACGCCTGGTAAATCCCGTGTCTATCCCCGATGGCCCGGTGGGAGAGCTCACCGGCTACCTGGATCACTATCCATTCAGCAAAGGCATGACCCACTGGCTGAACCGCCACAACTCGTACAGCACGCTGGAAGCTCAGCAGATTGTCAGCAATCAGGCAGGAAACCAGCAGTTCCGCTTGCGCCAGGCCTTGTTCGGGAAAGATCGCAACCAGCGCCGCTTTCACCAGAAGGAACTTTTTTATCGCATGCCTGCTCGGCCCTTGCTCAAATTCCTGTTGCTATACGTGGGCAAACGCGGCTTTCTCGACGGCACGGCAGGCTTCCGTTACGCGATGCTCCAGTCAATCTACGAATCTATGATCGTGCTCAAGACCCGGGAACTGGCTGGAAGAGTCACGATGCCTGTCCCGGTTAGGCAGGCTACACCCAGCCCCAACATCAACACTCTCGAAAGTCCCCATGCGAATACTCGTACTAACAATTAATTACTGGCCCGAACAGACGGGCATCGGCGCCGTTCTAACGCACCGCTGCGAATATCTAGCCTCGCAAGGCCACGATGTAACGGTCTGTACAGCCATGCCGTATTACCCGGAGTGGCGCATCCACCCTGGGTACACCGGCAAACTATTTTCGCGCGAAGAGCGCAACGGCGTGAACATCCTGCGTTCCTGGTTATGGGTCCCCAAAAAGGTGACCTCCGCCAAGCGCATCGCCTTCGAAATTTCCTTCCTCGCCAGCTCGCTGATCCGCGCGATTCGTAGCCGCAAACCGGACGTCTTGTTGGTGGCCTCGCCGCCGCTGGGACTCGGAATTTCCGCGGTGTTACTGAGCCGCTGGTGGAGGATCCCCTTCGTGTTCGATGTGCAAGACCTGCAGCCCGACGCCGCTGCCGATCTGGGAATGCTTCCCGGTCCGTTACTCCCTCTGCTCTATCGCCTGGAATTCATGGCCTATCGCAACGCCGCCCGGATTTCCACCGTTACCGAGGGCATGCGCAACAAAATTATCGAAAAAGGAATCCCTGCCGACAAAGTGGTCGTCGTGCCCCCAACCGCCGACAGCAGCTGGTTCGACGTCGGAACGCTCATCTCCGGCGACGACTTTCGCCGCCAACACGGTCTACAAGGCAAGTTCGTCGTCGGCCACTGCGGCAATATGGGAGTCAAGCAAGGTTTGGACTTGGTTCTCGATGCCGCCGTGCGCTTGAAAGAGCAGCGCGATCTGGTCTTCTTGCTGGCAGGCGACGGAGCGAAGAAAACATGTCTGGAGCGGCGGGCGGCCGCGTTGGGCCTCGACAACGTGCGCTTTCTCCCGCTTCAGGACACCGCGACTTTTCTGCAGATGTTGGCGGCCATGGATGTCGGCCTGATCGTCCAGCAATCGACGGTCTCCGACATCGTTTTTCCGTCGAAGACCGTTGCGCTGTTATCGGCAGCGCGCCCGGTCATCGCCGCCGTCAACGACAATAGCGAGATCGGCCGCGTCATACAAAGCTCGCGCGGAGGAGTCGTCGTCGAACCCGAGGGCCCGCACGCATTTGTCGGCGCCGCTCAAGAATTTCTAAGCGACCCCGAGAAACGCTTCGCGATGGGCGAATGTGGTCGTCAATATGCTCTCCAACACTGGGAAAAAAATCGCGTCTTGTCCGCCTTCGAAAACTATCTGATAGACACCGCCCGCCCTGCGGATGACGACGCCATTGCCAAGGCTCCCATTTCGGTCCAGGTCGATGAAAGCTGCCCTATGAAGTCGAGTCGATGAAAACGAAGACCTACATAGTGGTTTGTTCCGCGATGCTCTCTTTTTGCAGCGGCATCGCGCGCGCGCAAGATTCATCTCCCGTGCAGGACACCAATCCGGATGCCGGCAGTGCGCTGGATGCAACAGTCCACGCGGGCGTCGACGAGAAAGCGGCCCAGCCGCCGCAGGCTCGGCAGCAGCCCAACAAACGGCCAGCGCCCTACACTCGCTGGGCATTTCAGTCCGCGAATCACCCCCCGACTACGCGCGTCCGCCCGGCGCAAACGACCGGCCTTCTTCCTGCGCAGTCCGAAACAGGCGACACTCCATCGACACTCTTCAACCCTTTGACGCGATCCGAAATTCCGCCCGCTGACAGTCGCCATCACGGTCCGGATACGCCGTTTCGAATTTCACCCATGGCCGGCGCGCCCGATCCGTCCGATCCGCATTCCGCTGCCGTTCGAGCCATGCTGCAAAATCTCGACAGTCAGAACGAGACATCGACTCAGGATCTGAAGGCGAGAAACCCAGTGCGTTCTCCCTACCCTCGGAACAATAATAGTTTCCCCGCGCCGGTTCGTGAAAAAAAGATCAAGCCCGCGGAGAACACCCTCTTCCCAAGCCCATTTCTCAAGTCAGGCGTTTCGAATTCGACCTTGCTCAAACCCAAGCCGCGTAAACACGACCCGGTAAAGCCGGTGGGTGGCAGCAAACAAACTTCGAGCCCGAGTTCTCAACTTCCGAAGCAAAATTAGTTAACGCAGATTACCGCTCTTGTCCTCGGGAAGCCTCCAGGCCCAAAATCTAGTCCATCCTAATCAAGGAGACGTTCTTGTCCAGGCGCGCGTCAATAGCAGGTATCACCGGTCAGGATGGCTCTTATCTTTCCGAACTATTGCTGAGCCAAGGCTACGAGGTTCACGGCATCATTCGGCGCGCCAGCGCATTTAACACCTCGCGGATCGACCACATTTATCGGGATCCTTGTGGCACAGAACGCTGCCTGCAGCTCCATCACGGCGATCTGACCGGTGAACTGGAACCCACGAACCGCTCTTATTCGGTGGCCAAGATAGCGGGGATCGAGTTGTGCTGGTCATAACCGGCAATATCGCGCTCGCATTTTGGCGGCGATGCCAAGCAACCTGTATGGTCTCCGTGACAATTATGATTTAGAGACGTCGCGCGTCATACCGGCGCTCGTCCGTAAGATGCACGAAGCCAAGTCAGCGGGTCTAAGAGTGGTAGCGCTCTGGGGGCGGGAACGCCTCGTCGGGAGTTCCTCTGTAGTGACGACCTGGCCGACGCATGCCTATTTCTTATGAATCTGAATCGGCAATCGTTTGACCATTGGTATGCGGCGAATCTCCAGCGCCTTTAATCAACCTAGGTAGCGGTCAGGGCCAAACCATTCGGGGACTCGCCGAACTGATCCCTGACGTAGTGGGCTTCGACGGCCTTCTGACATTCGACGCTGGGAAGCCAGACGGAACTCCGTGTAAGATCCTCCCTGGGATTTCAACCGACGACCGGTTTGGGTGAAGGACTAACACTCGTCTATCAATAATGTCCGAAATACTTTAAAGTTTGCTCGAACCGCTAACGAATCCGCGAGCATGGGTCGGAATCGCATCAAAAAGAACTAGCGAACTCCTACCACGCAAAGTACGCGAGAGCAAATGTAGATTGGCGAAATGACTTGATCTTTGGTCCATCTCGGTACTAGGGTTGTTCGATCACACCACATACCTCTCATTTTCGTGAGTGGCAAGAATTCCTTGTTGAAAGGGGGCCGATACGCCAATTAGCAAAATCCAGCCAAAGTGGCCATCGGCTAGTGGGGGGCGGCCAAAAGGATAGTTAATTGGCGATGACGGCGCACTCCAAAATGCAGTCTGCGGATCCTCAAGTACTAGAAGCCGACCAGCAACCGAGACGACGCATGGTTATGGCCCGACCTCTTCGGATGCGACTTCGTAGCGTGCCGGAAAGTCTGGTCAGAAAATTCAGCCCTCACGAATGCCTGAAAGTTTACGTCCCGGGGCCTCACCGGTTCGTACGTCCGAACAATACAGATTGGCGCTACACGCAGATGCTTGGTCAATTGGGAGATTTCGACCAGAGGCTGGATATCATTCCAGAGCACTCCTGGGTTCAAATGGCGAATACTAATTTGAGGTATATGCTAGGAGTCGTCGCAGGACGCATGCATCTAAAACCTCCTAAGCGGCTGTGTTATAGTTTAGCGCAGTATCGGTCTCTGTCGCAGCGGGAATTGTCGTCCGTGCGGCCGGACGTTATCTTCGCGTATGAGCGCTACCCGCGGCTCACAAATGTCCCCATTCTCTGGATGACAGGACCCATCCCCGAACATTTCTTTCATAAGGACGAGAATCAGCCCGAGATCCAAGAGGAAATTGCTTGGAAACGGGATTGCGCAAATCACGCCGCTCAAGTTATTTGTTCCACGACCTTTGCGAAAATGGCCTTCTGCCGCCAGACGGGATTTGACCCACATCGGGTTCATGTTGTTCCTTTTCTTCTGCCCCATCTGGGCGGAGGAGGGCGGAGGCGGATCTCTGAAAAAGCGAATGAGAAACTGCGATGCCTTTTTGTTGGCCGCGAGGCCGTGCGGAAGGGACTTCCGCGGGCGCTTGAGGTCTTGAAGGCAGCCCCCGACTGGTCACTTCACGTCATTAGTAGTTTTTCGGACGGTTACGTGGACTTGCCCAGCCACGCCACCCACCAACACGCTGCTTCTCGGCAAGAAGTCCTGGATTGGATGGCTAAATCAGACCTGCTTTTTTCACTTTCTGAGTATGACAGCTTTGGGTTTGCGGCGGTTGAAGCTGCAAGCCGACAATGTGTCCCCGTGTTTCGGGCAGGGTCGATCCAGGAAACAATGTTCTCGAATTCCGCAGCACTATTCCTGCGCGACGCTTGGACCCCAAAAACCAGTGTGGAAGCTATAGAGAACAAGCTCATCGTGGAGCGGCAAGCAACGCAGGAAGCTGTGTTGTCGGAGTTCCGCGCTAACTTTTCGCCCGAAACAGTTGCGCAGGAAATCTACTCACTTGGCTTGAATGCGATTCGATGCGGGAAGACGCTCATCGGTGTCCGAAAAACCAGAAGTGTGGAGGACCGTTATACCGATGAATACGCAAGGATTCCTCAAGCTGTCTGAAGTGTACCTAGGGAGTATGCTATGGGGTATGGCGTCGCTGGTGACTCTAAGCCACGCCGATGAATCCTTGGCGAACTCGGCGTGCGCGCCTCGCTCAGAAATCACTCTGATTTGCCCTGTGGACTATCGTACTAACCTGAAATATCTCGCTGGGGCAGCGCAGAATCAGCACTGAAGTGCGGTGCGTCACGATCGGTTCCAGAAGTTTGTAGCCACAGAACTTAGTATCAGCTATGGATAGATTTCTCAAATTATTAAACAAGCCCGAATATTTATATCAGCCCAATGCTTTGGTGCGGCGCATTTTTATCCCAAAGTCCGTCCACAAGGGCACTCGGGTCGTGAAACTGCCATGGAAGCTTGACCTTGAGGTTAACCCCGCCGAAGCCGTCGGGCGAGCCATCTCCCATCACGGGCTGTTCGAGATCGCAGTTGTCGAGACCATCTTTCGACTCGCCGATCGAGCTGACGTTTTCTTGGACATCGGAGCAAACATTGGGTTCATGTCAGCTGTGGCGATATCAGCCGGCGTGAAACGGGTAATTTCGTTCGAGCCACACCCGGCGCTGTTCGAACGGCTTTCGCGAAATCTCGGCATGTGGATCGACGCACAGCCTGAAATTGCAGGCCGCATCCAGTTAAGGCAAATAGCCATCAGCGAAAGTGAAGGGAAAGCGTGCCTGCACATCCCGGAACACGATTTCAGTACTAATCACGGAACTTCATCGCTTGAGCTGCGCGAAGAAGAATCGCATATAGATATCGAAACGATCGCCACTACGCTGGATCGTGTGATTGAGGAATGTGGCGAGCCCATTGGTGTTCTAAAAATCGATATTGAAGGTCACGAGTTCAAGGCATTCACGGGTGGGTATAAGTCGTTCAAGGCTGGTAAGGTTCGCGACATCATTTTCGAGGATCATGAAGGCGTGACCTCGGAAGTTTCACGGCTGCTGGCTGCGTTGGGATATTCGATTTTCGGTTTGAACAAGACCCCTTTAGGGCCGGTCTTGCTGGCCAGCGCAGCCTCTGTGGAACGTTTCCAAGGGATATCGGATGAGCCACTCAACTTCCTAGCGACACTGAATCCCGCACGCGCCTCGCTTCGTATGTCCCGAACTGGCTATGAGTGTCTCAGACAGCGCCGATCACCCACGGTACGATTCTGATAAATCAGACCATGACGATTCGTTCAAATTCTACGGGCAACAAAGGACTTCGCCGCAGGCTGATGAGTGGGTTCGGCGCGACCGCCCTAACTCCAGTCGTTACGGCCATCGTTCAGTTGGGTTCCGTGCCTGTTTTACTCCACGCTTGGGGTGCAGCCAAATATGGTGATTGGCTGTTGCTCTCAGCTATTCCGAGCTATCTAACCTTAAGTGACTTGGGGTTTGGCAATGCCTCTGGAAGCGACATGTCGATGCGTGTGGCCGCCGATGATCGTGAAGGGGCGTTGCAAACATTCCAGAGCTCATGGGTCCTGGTAACATCCGTTTCCCTTGCAGCGTTGCTGCTCGCTTTCATTTCTGTTTGGTGGATACCCTGGCAACGGTTGCTGAAACTGTCCAGTGTTTCCAACTTCCAGGCGGCCACTATCATGATTGTGTTGGGTGCGTACGTAGTCGTTTCTCAGCAAAATGGGGTCGCTGAGAGCGGATACCGTTCTGACGGGAATTTCGCAACGGGTACATTTTGGGTTGCGATTCTTCGTGTGACCGAAGCTGTTGTGGCAACCGCGGTTGCTGCTTTGGGCGGGAGCGTGCTGGCAGTAGCGCTCACCTATCTTGCAATCCGGTGTTTAGGCACAGTCGGTTACGTAATCTTGCTCCACCATATCAGCCCATGGATTCGCTACGGGATTCGTCACGCGCGGCTAACGACGATAAGAAAGATGGTGGCCCCCGCATTCGGGTTTATGGCGTTGCCGGTGGGCACGGCCCTCAGTCAACAAGGAATACAGTTAGCAATTGGCGCGAATTTGGGACCGATCGCTGTTGTATCGTTTTCGACCCTGCGAACGTTATCCCGCCTTAACTTCCAACTTATCAGTGTGATCAAGAACGCCTTGTGGCCGGAGCTCTCCCGGGCCTTTGGAGCCGCAAACATTTCCTTGGCACGCAGATTGCATCGTCGCGCATGCCAAGCTTCTTTGGGTCTGTCAATATTCGGCGGATTAGTGCTCTGGGTGTTGGGTCCCTTGATTTACCGACTATGGATTCGTCAGAGTATCGGTTTTGACGTCACTTGCTTCCATATTCTGTTGGTGGTGGTAGTTGCCAATTCCCTATGGGATACGAGTTCGGTGATTCCGATGTCCATCAATGGACATTTCCGCATAGCTGTAACGTACTCAATCGCTGCTGCATTCTCATTGGGAGTAGCTTGGTTGCTGATACCGGCCTTGGGCATAACAGGTGCCGCGATCGCACTTCTGGCCACTGACGGATGGATGACAATGCTGGCGTTGCGCACATCCCTGCACTACTCCGAAGATACCCTCAAGGGTTTCGTGGCTGCGCTCTTCACCATCCCCAGCCTTCGGCGAACGCTGCGACCTGCTCCAGAGGTACAAGAGTGTTTCGACAAGGGATCCAATTGAAAGAACAAACCCTCTGCCTGCCAGGGTGCAAACCATGAATGTTCAAATTCTGAAGAACGGTGTGCCGCTAGCGGATCGCAATGTAGTTTTCCGTGAAGCGATCGACGATCACTTGCGTGTCGTCCAGCAGCTAATACAGCAAGAGAAGCCCCTGGAGTTACTTGCGACTCGGATCATCGATTCCATTCTTTCGGACGGCAGGGTTTTCTGGTGTGGAAACGGTGGTAGCGCGGCCGACTGCCAGCATCTCGCGGCTGAGTTCGTCGGCCGATTTCGGCGGGAGCGTCGAGGGCTCGCTTCAATGGCGTTAACCACAGACACTTCGGTGCTAACTTCGATTGGCAACGACTATGGGTTCGACGAAATATTTCGCCGCCAAATACAAGCGTTATGTACTTCACGAGACGTTGTGGTCGGCATTTCGACATCAGGGAATAGCCAAAACGTGCGCGCTGCGTTGAACGAGGCGAGGGCGCTCGGCGCATTTACCGCGTGCTTCACTGGAATTGACGGAGGAGAGATAGCTGCAGTTGGCGACGTTGTACTAAGAGTTGCATCTAGGGACACAGCGAGAGTCCAGGAGGCCCACATTCTTGCCGGCCACATCCTATGCGACTGGGTGGAGTTGGCTATTTGTTCTGTAGAGGGCAGCGGGCGAGAGGCCAAAAGTGAATAACAGCCGTTTCACCGACTTAGTCGAGAACCATTGGGGAAACCGACGAGTTCTCGTCGTTGGTGATCTCATACTAGATAAATATATTTGGGGTACCGTTGATCGCATTTCTCCCGAGGCACCAGTCCCAGTGGTGAACGCCTCTCGTTTCAGTCAACGCCCCGGCGGCGCCGCGAACGTAGCGATGAACCTTGCAGGTTTGGGCGCGAAAGCAACACTCATTGGCTTTGTGGGCGAAGACGAAGATGCAGAGACCCTGCGTATCGGGCTGAACGCGGCTGGCGTCACGGCCACTCTGGTATCTGTGCCGGATTTTCCGACGACTTCCAAGCTTCGTATCCTGAGCAACAACCAACAAATGCTTCGCGTCGATTTTGAGCAGGTTCGCAGCCGTCCAGGGGCTTTTTACGAAAACGTGATACAAACTGCGCGAGAAGTCATTCCGTCCTGCTCGGCCGTAGTGCTTTCAGATTATGGCAAGGGTGCACTGAGTGATTTTGTGTGCGCGGTCATCATCGACGAAGCCAACGCACATGGGATACCGGTGCTGGTTGATCCGAAGTCATCTACGTTTGAAAAGTATCGGAACGCAACGACGGTTTGCCCGAACTTGCATGAGCTTTCGCTCGCGGCCGGCGGTTCGGATAAGGACCTCGAGAAGCTGTTTGATATTGGCGAACGATATGTAGAGCAATACGGTTTCAGTTTCCTGACCGTGACTTTGGGTGAAATGGGTATCGCAGTCGTGCGAAAGGGGGTGCGGAAGCATGCCCCAGCCGTCGCAAAGCAGGTATTCGATGTCTCGGGCGCAGGTGACACCGTCATCGCAACTCTTGCCTTATGTCTTGCGTGCGGCCTCGAGATCGAGATTGCGATTGAACTGGCGAACGTCGCGGCAGGTATCGTGGTTAGCAAAGTTGGTACAGCGCCGATCGAGCGAAGTGAACTGCTGGGGGCATTGTCACATGCCGTGGCTTCCGATGTGGACGGAAAGCTTACCACGCGTGAACATTTGCGCATACGAGTTGCGGCGTGGCGTGCGGCGGGCCACCGAATCGTGTTCACGAACGGCTGTTACGATCTCCTTCATGTCGGACATATCAATCTGCTCGACCGTGCTCGCCAACAGGGAGACAAATTGATCGTTGCCATTAACGGTGATGATTCGGTAAAAAGACTGAAGGGCCGCACTCGACCAATTGTTGGTGAGGAGGAGCGCGCGAGGGTCTTGGCGGCTCTTTCGGTAATTGATGCCGTCGTAATATTCGATGAGGACACACCACTCGAACTCATTCGTGCACTTCGTCCCGAAGTCTTAGTTAAGGGCGGCGACTATACTGAAGACAGGGTGGTAGGCGCTTCCGAGGTCCGCTCTTGGGGTGGTCGCGTGTGTTTGGTACCTCTTGTCGCGGGGTTCAGCACCTCTGAATTGGCCACAAGGTTGCTAACCGCAGCGTCCTACTAGTTCTTCGCATTTGGTTCAGTATAGTAGTGGCTGTGCTGCGTCGTAGCTGCGAGTAAGCCCACTTGACTAAGATTGATGGACGAAACTGGTCTACGTGAACGGACAGAAAAGTATAATAATTTATAGACTCGGTAGTCTCGGAGACACGATAGTTGCACTGCCATGCTTCCATCTTATCGCTCGGACCTTTGCTAATAGTGTACGCATCGTTTTAACGAATGCCCCCGTTCATTCCAAAGCACCGGCCGCATCTTCGATACTTGGAGAGTCCGGTTTAGTTCATGAATATCTAAGTTACTCGGTCGGGACGCGGAACATCATCGCGCTCGCCAAACTTTGCTGGAAGATTCGTCGGCTGAAAGCCGACACCTTGGTATATCTGACCCCTCCCCGCGGGGAAGCTGCAGTAAGGCGAGACGAAGTGTTTTTCCGCCTATGTGGGATAACAGAGATCATCGGAATTCCTCGTGGTGAACTCGCGATCCACCGATACGATGAAGTTACAGATCGGTACGAGGCTGAAGCGAGCAGGCTTGCGCGTTGCCTCGCCTGTCTTGGTGACGCGCGCCTGAATGATCCAGCAAGTTGGCAACTACTTTTGACCGAAAAGGAAAAAGCGTGCGGAATTAGTGCCCTGCGGCCACTTAATGGCGTGCCTTTTCTGGCCCTCGGCATCGCGTCGAAGCAAAATGTTACTGACTGGGGTATTGCGAACTGGAAGGAACTAATGCCCGCCCTGCGCTCAAAGTTTCCGGAACACGGACTTGTTTTCATTGGCGCAAGAGAGGATCGCTCTGCCGCAGACGATGTTGCGGCGAGGTGGGGGGGCAAGTCTCTGAATTTAAACGGTGACCTGTCTCCGCGAGAATCCGCCGCAGTCATTGAACAAAGTGATCTCTATCTTGGTGTGGACAGCGGCCCGATGCATCTGGCCGCGAGCGTCGGTGCCCTGTGTGTGTCGGTATCGGCGGCGAACAAGCTACCAGGAACATGGTTTCCCTTCGGTGACGCCCACGAGGTCATTTATCACAAGACTGAATGTTTTGGCTGCAATCTCGAGGTCTGTACCGTCGAGAAGAAGAAGTGTATTTTGTCGATCACAGTGGAGGAGGTAGTTGCGGCCGTAGTGCGAGCAGCTGAACGAAAGCGCGGACGTCTGCTATCTTTTGCGCGCGATCTCTGCCTTTGACGAATCCCGTCGGGAAACCTGGGATGGCCATTTCATGCCGAAAGAGAATCTTGAAATGACCTCCCCAAAATGCCATACGCTGTATCAGAGGTTTAAAGAACTAGCTCGGTGACAGGGGAGACTATTGTGTAGCGGAAATGCACCCTCGAGTGGTGAACAACATAAAGCTATTGGTATAATTAACGCGGGAACTTTGAGAATTATTCCAGAACTTGATGTTTCGAAAGACCGTGGTTATTGGATCTTTGACTGCGGCGGGGCCGAACAGAAAGCAAGGGAAAAACCCTTCTTGCGTTATCTCTGTTTGTTTGGGATTCGGATAGGCTTGATCTGGGTCCGCGGAGTAAGGATTGATAGTATTTTGTCCTACTTGAATGTTGAGCATGCCCATCCCCTTATAATTATTCTCCGCAAATGCCTCTGCGTCCAGTGCTATATAGGCCGGGCGTTTGCCGGAGGTATTGGAAACTGTGTTGTTAACTATCGTGACTTCGATTGCCACTTGGTGGACACGTCTGCCCTCCGGATATACAGCCTGATTCAAGAGCCCGTCGGCGGCACGCAGAATGATTTGCCTCGAATTGGTGAGAACGTTGTTTTGCACCGTGCAATCGTAGCACCCATCATAAAGGACAATCCCGTTGGGGTTATCGGTCAGAGTATTTCCTTGAATGTTCGCGTGTATAAGAGTCCAGACGAAAATAGAATACAAGCTGCCAACCTCAGGAATGGGACTCCAGGGCTGATTCAGGGTAAGGGTCTTCGTACTCGTATTAAGCCCCTGTATCGTCCGCCATTCCCCTGTTCCGGATCCTGTTAATATCGCAACCACCTCCGGATATTGGGCAATTCGTGACGCGGTGACAGAACCCCACAAGGCACTCGTATCAGAAAGGGTCGTCGACGTGATTGCGGTTGACGCTCCTGCATCCAGAACGTCTCGAGTGTTTGACTGCTGACTCATGATCGCTTCACCGTCGCCTGCTTCGTCTGAAGGACCATTTATGGTCTGGATGGTGTTATTGAGCACTTGTATGTTTTGACCAAAGGATAGCTCTATGCCGCCGCTTTCGATCGCATTCCCATCATCCATGTCCCTATTCTCAGCATCACGAATCAACGTGTTTCCTTGGACGAGCAAATTCGTATTTTGTTGCATGTGTACACGGCCGAAATGATATGTGACCTTGTTGTTGATGAACGACACATTGGAATTCATCACGACATAAACGGGACCATTCTGAGAGGAATCACTGACTTGAGAGGAACCACTATCGAAACGACTGTTCTGAATCAGTAGGTCATTTGTCGAATCAAACCAAAAACTCCTGCAGTTATCCAGATGAACGTCCAGCTCATTAAAGAAGAGTTCGCTGACCTTTGTCGATCCTCGATTCCAGAGAACTGCACAAGGGCCGTTCGAAGAACTTACTGCGAACACTCCTAGGTCAGTCATACCACTCAGGCTCGATCCCTGAAAGCTTATCCCGCCCCATGTCCAAGTGCCATCGGTTTCACTCCCAGCGTTCGGATCATTCACAAAAATACGGGAGGTCGTTGAACTGCTTCCTCGCAGAATGACCCGTGAAGGCACTGCGAGGGAACCGCCGCGGACGGAGTTGGAAGGCGTGATTATTTTGTAATCGCCGGTCGGGAAATACACCACCCCTCCGCCGGACGAGGACGCCAAGTTTATTGCGGCACGAATCGCGGCTGTGTCGTCGGTGACGCCGTCTCCAGTCGCTTTGACCTTCAAGCGAGAGTCCGTTTTCACGTTGACTTCATTTGCCGCAATGGAGATAAAATCTGCGGCCCAAGGTACTCCCAACACGGCCGGGTTCCAGGATGTATTCTTTACGGTGACGGCGACCGCAGCTTGGGTCGTGATATTGCCCTTGACGTCGGTAGCTACCACTGACAAATTTCGAGTTCCGTCAGCAACTTCTGTCGAGTCCCATGTGATGGCATAGGGACTGGAGTTCATTGGGACACCCAACGGCGAGCCGCTCAGATAGAATTGTACCGAAGCTTGACTACCTACCAGACCGGTGGCTGCAGCTGAAATACCGACGATACCCGAAACAGTTGCGCCATTGGAAGGCGCTGTTATATTGACTGTTGGGATAGCACCATTGGTATTGGTAGGCGTTGTGGAAATCGAGACGCCTACCTCAAAGTCGCTTGAAGCCGTACTAGCCTTCGCATCCTGCACCTTAATTGCGAATTCGAAAGTTCCGGCTTTGGTGGGCATTCCTGCGATTGATCCAGCGGCTGAGCGCAGCGTGAGCCCGGTAGGTAGGTTTCCGGCCGTCTGTGTCCATGAATAGGGTGGAACGCCGCCCGTGGCGACCAAGGTCGCCAGGTAGTTGTTTTGCACGGCTCCCACCGGCAGGGCGTTGGTGGCAATTCGCAAAGGTGCCGCCCTTGACGATGCCGCAGTCGGCGACTTGGGGGGCGTAAACCCTGCGCAACCCATCAAACAGGTGAGGGCGAGGGGCAAAATCATGCTCCAAAGGATACCAACAAGCATCGTACAGCGTCTCGCCTTTTCACCACGTCTTGAGAAAAAAGGCGAATCGGCCGCCTTCGCTGCGTGAGAGTCAATGCGGTTGTTTAGGTTCAGAAGTATCTCGTTCGGCTGAATCATCGTGTCGACCCCTCGTGAGTAGTCGTCGCGTGAACCGAACGCCCCGAATTCAAGCGGCGGGTCAAACTCGTGACTTACGCTCTTGAAGTCTACGGAATGGGGGTATTGGAATCGGCTGGTCAGACGGCGCAAAGAAGTACAGGTGGTCGGATCAACCCTGAGGACAGCGTTGCACCTGTCCGATGCTCCAGGCTGGCCAAAGCTATCAAGAGGCTGAGCAATCCATCCCGCCACGGCCCATGACAGGTAGCACACGAGGTGTTTGATCATGTTTGCAAAACTGCGACAGTTTTTGAGGTTGCCGCGTGAAGAGCGGTATAGGAAATTCAGGAGCGCTATCAGCGACCGAGTTCAACTGTTGCTGAAAAGCCTTGTCTTTTCGACGGTAGGATATTGGATGAACCTGGGGAATCGCACATTCATGATAGGGTATCGTCCCGATTTTCATGCCGATTTTGACCGGATACGAGACTACCCTGAGTTGGTAAAAGGATGGATTTATAATAATCGATCGAACAATTGCGGAGATCTGATACGCTTTTATACGATTTATCTAAACATCAATCAAGTTCTGGAGGATCGAATACCCGGTGATTTCGTCGAATTAGGTGTTTATAAGGGAAACTCCGCAAAACTGCTGGCTGTGCTCGGCCGTGGACGGAATCGCCATACCTACCTATTCGATACTTTTTCAGGATTCGATTCACGGGACCTCCGAGGAGTCGACAGCAGAAATTTCATGGATTTCACTGACACTTCACTAGGGGCAGTGCAGAAGTTAGTCGGCACAGAAGGCGTAACCTACGTCCCCGGGTTTTTCCCTGAGTCTGTTTCACAGATTGAGCTGCCGCAGCATATTGCGATCGCGCACATCGATTGCGACCTCTATGAACCTATGAAGGCGGGTTTGGAGCAGTTTTATCCGAGGCTATCGACAGGCGGCATTCTTCTGCTACACGATTACTCGTCTGGTTACTGGGAGGGTGCTAAACGAGCGATCGATGAGTTTTTTGAGAAACGCCCAGAGAAGCCGGTTGTCGCGGCGGACAAGTCAGGTACCGCCCTTATTCGTAGGGCGGGCCCGGCGTGAAACGACAAGGACCGGTTTGATCCGAAGGAGTCATTCGCCGCCTTTCGATGCTTTCTCGACCACGGACAATTGGCTCTTGAAAATATTTTGAAATAGATAATTTCGCACGGATACGCCTCTTTGCCCGGAAGGTGCCTTTCGACCCCTTTCTTGAAACCTCTTTTGGCAGTTCCTTGGCGTTGTGCAACTCAACCGAATGAAGGCCCGCACTTGCGTCGCTGAGGGTTTGCGTGCCGCAAAAGTCGGCCGCGTAAGCTCTAACGAGTGCCGGATTCGGGTTGTACAGGCTGATCAGGTATCAGCAAGGAAGGCTGATTCCTCTGCCGCAGCTGACCGTTGGTCGAGCCATTTCCATTGTGGCATCCTCCTTATGCGCGGGTTCCGCATGTCACGACGAACCAAGTTCCTCGGCAGAGCACAATCCGATCCTGTAGTCCTTGCGAAGTACCCGTTGACAGCCCCCGTTTCCGCTAAGGTAATCAAGAAAGAGAAGGAGGCCTTGGGGTATAATCCAATGAGAATCCGGCTTCGATAACGCGTGCCGCAGCGTAGGAACGCCGAGTGTTGATTGGTCATTTGGAGTATTATGAGACGGGATGTATATAAATTGCTCTGAATTGAACAAGTTGTGAATTCCGCTTCTATTTTATATATCGGGAAAAATCGCGGTACATCACGCCACCGTGCGTTGGCGTTAAGAGGCCTGTCGCACAGCGTTTCTATCATCGACCCCTCTAGCTTTCTGCCGAATGGCTCGTTTACCGATATATGGACATGGCATACGGGTGGTCTTTTTCTCGAAAGCTTTGTCTTGCGACACCTTCGCGAGAGCATCCGGCTCCAAAAGTTTGACTTTGTGTGGGTTGACGGTGGCGCATTGATAGGACCTACGGTGGTTCTTGAATTGAAGAATCGTTTTGGAACGGTAATCAACTACAATGCCGACGATCCATACGGTCAGCGGGACGGACGGAGATGGAGACTCTATTTGAAGGCGGTGTCCTGCTATGACCTCGTCGTCGTCGTTCGAGATTGCAACGTTCCAGAGGCCGTCAGCAGAGGTGCGCGCAAAGTCCTGCGGGTACACAGGTCTGCTGACGAAAATGCACATTCTCCGAGACAGATTAGTGAGGAAGACCGTCGACAATGGGCTAGCGAAGTAGTGTTTGTCGGGACTTGGATGCCGGAGCGGGGACCATTTCTGGCCAGATTGATCGAATTGGGTGTTCCGCTGTCGATTTATGGTGACCGCTGGCACAAAGCACGAGAGTGGCCCCTCTTACGCCCTTATTGGCGTCGTTCGGGCCTGTATGTGGATGACGACTATGCTAAAGCAATTCAGTGCGCGAGGGTAAGTCTGGGACTACTTTCAAAGGGAAATCGGGATTTTACCACGCAACGTTCTTTCGAAATACCCTACCTGGGGGGCGTCTTGTGCGCGGAGCGAACTCTTGAGCATGCAAGCTTGTATCGGGAGGATGAAGAGGCTGTGTTCTGGAGCAGCCCAGAAGAATGCGCCCTGAAGTGCTTCAAGCTATTGAACGACGAGGGCTATCGGCGGCGCATCATGAGTGGGGGCCGTGCTCGTTGCCGGCAGAATCGCACGACGAACCAGAATATACTGCCGACTATTCTCGCTAGCTCGATTAGATTGGAGCATAAAATCGCAAGCTGATGCCAGCTTACTACGAAACCACTGATCGCCTAATTCTGAGTCCTCTGACCTTCGCCTTCTCATTTGCTCTTCCTCGATGATTGAATCACACCCACTTTTCTGCCAGTAAGCACGTTTTAAACCGGAATTTTGGGAAGTGCCGAAGTGCCTGCATCATCGGTCTTTGTGACCAAGACATCTATAACCGGAATGTTCGGGTCGGCTCCTGAGTTTGTCGGACGGTTATGCTTGGGAATCTAGACGTTAGGGGGGGCGGCACCTCGGAATCAACCTCGGTGGCGCCGTTTATGACACGCAGCGCATAAGGCGATGAGGTTGTCCATTACATCGTCGCCTAGTTGACTTCTCTTAATAAGCTGATGGACCTCGAGCTGTTGAAGGGAACCGCAGTCTTGACAACGCCATCCGTCGCGTCGAAGCACTCGCCCGCGAAGACAACCATATTCTTCCAGGGCGAGCTTAAGTCGAGGTCTTTTCCGCTGAACCCTGTCCATTTTCTAGTTTACACTCCAATCCGCGCCGGGCGCCTCGTGCCCTTAGCTGAACGTTCAAATCTAGGGCTCCTCGTTTCGAACGTCAGCACCTGCTAGAAAATCCGCACAAATCATCTCCAGACAATAGCCGCGGGACTTATCGGTTCCGAGCATAAGAGCCGCCGTCTCGACGGCTTTCTCGACGACCGGCAGCTGACTCTTGTAGAGCATGAAGTGGATGATTTCCCACAGGTGCGTATTCCAGGTTGGGCCGACTGCTTTTATCTGGGCTGGCTATCCCGGTGCGTCTCGGAGCCAAAGCGGTTCGTGTCCCGCTACTGGTCGGCCTGGAACTCATCGGACTGATGCTCCGCTACAGGGAAGCGCTGCCCGGAACGAGCTCGAAATAGTTTCTGCCCGCGCTTCTTAATCTCAGTTCCCAGCTGTAGACTATGACCATGACGGGTAAGACCGCGATGTTCACAGTAGCTTGTTGGGTAGCCATGGCCCTCTCCTGTGTCGCGGCACGCCCGCGGGATTCAAGTAGTGTGCCGGAAACCAATGGCGGGGATGCAAGCGCGGTGGATGCGTCCGTCCATGCGGATGTTGATGACGGCGCGAAGCAGCAGCAAGCGATTCGGCAGTCCAAGCGCCCGGTGCCCTACAGTAAAAGGGGTTTTTCGTCCGCGAGTCCGTCTTTGGGCACCCCGTTCCGAGGCGCGCAGGCCGCAACATCGGGCCATGCGGAATCGACCAACGCCAATAATCTTTCGACATTCGGCGGCCCGTCGGTCCCGCCCGAAATGCAAACGAACGCGACCGATTCTGCAATCAAGCCGGCCAATGGCGGCCATTCGCGGAGACAGGATCGGCGGCCAAATCTTTTTGGTGGTGTGTCAACAAATCGTCTGCACGATCGTCAGACCGAATCACAACTCTCCGGAACTCCGTTGCAGCCGCCCGCCGAGCAACCCGAGGCCCTTGGATTCTCAGCGCCATTTCGCGAAGCCGCTGGCCGCGAAGAGTACCCCCTCTTTTGCCGGTCCGTTCCCGAAAACCACCGATTCGTCCACCCAGGACCGGGCCAAGTCAAAAAATCACAAACCTCATTCCAAGAAACCAGGTCAAAAGACGCGGGCGAATGCCATCCCTGCATCGTCCAGCGACCCGAAAGAGAGAATTGGCTCTCCATTGACTGCGAAGCCCCAGTAAGAGCATCAAGTTCATTGTTTCAAGGAGCTTTCACTTGTCGAAACGCGCGCTGATTACTGGTATCACCGGCCAGGATGGTTCATATCTGGCCGAATTACTGCTGAGCAAGGGCTACGAAGTTCACGGCATCATTCGCCGCGCCAGCACCTTCAATACCGACCGGATCGATCACATTTATCAAGATCCTCACGGGACCGACCGTCAGCTGCACCTGCATCACGGTGATCTCTCGACCGCGGAACAGCTAACTGGCCTCATCTACAACATGCGCCCTCACGAAATCTACCACCTGGGCGCGCAAAGCCATGTTCGTGTGAGCTTCGACGTCCCTGAATTCACCGGCGATGTCACCGGACTTGGAACCACGCGAATATTAGAAGCGGTCCGCAGTAGCGGAATTAAGTGCCGTTTCTATCAGGCAGGATCGTCCGAGATGTTTGGGTCGACGCCGCCGCCGCAAAACGAAAATACGCCCTTTCATCCTCGCAGCCCCTACGGTGCCGCCAAGGTATACGCCCACTGGATGGCTGTGAACTATCGCGAAGCGTACGGGATGTTTGTCTCGAACGGAATTCTGTTTAATCACGAAAGCCCGCGGCGCGGCGAGACGTTCGTTACCCGCAAGATCACTCGTGCCGTCGCTCGTATTCACGCCGGAAAACAAGACAAACTCTATCTGGGTAATCTGGACGCGCGTCGCGACTGGGGATACGCCCCAGAGTATGTAGAGGGAATGTGGCGTATTCTGCAGCTAGAGGTGCCTTCCGATTATGTTCTGGGCTCGGGCGAATCGCATACGGTTCGCGAGTTCCTGGAAGAAGCTTTTGGATATGTCGATCTAAACTGGCGAGATTACGTGGAGCTTGATCCTCGATATCTTCGCCCCTCAGAAGTGGATTACCTGATGAGCGATTCGATCCGGGCCCGAAAGGAATTGGAATGGGAGCCCCGCATCAATTTTCAGGAATTGGTTCGCATCATGGTGGATGCCGACGTCGAAGCGATCGGCCTGACCACCAAAGGCGCCGGCCGTCGCATTCTCGAGCAGAAATTCGGAGAGTGGCACCAATGGACTGGCGCGGTTTCTCAATCGTTGGCGGCCGCTTCCGGAACCGCGCTTGGACACTAAATAAACTTGTGAGCTAATTTTCCACTTTGAATCTCGACGCAAAAATCTATGTAGCCGGCCACCTTGGTTTGGTAGGGTCGGCCATTGTTCGAGCATTGCGCAAAGCGAGCTACGACAGGCTGGTAGTGCGTACGCATGACGAGCTTGACCTCACGAATCAAGTGCAGGTCGAACGTTTCTTTTCCAGCGAGAACCCCATGTACGTCTTCCTGGCCGCCGCAAAAGTGGGCGGCATTCTGGCCAATCGCAGGTATCCCGCTGAATTCGTGTCACAAAATCTTCTCATACAGACAAACGTCATCGACAGCGCTCACAGGGCGGGGGTTGATCGATTACTTTTTCTTGGATCTAGTTGCATTTATCCAAGACTCGCGCCTCAACCGATGAGAGAAGATTCCCTGCTGACTGGCGCTCTGGAACCCACCAATCGCCCATATGCCGTGGCCAAGATCGCAGGTATCGAGATGTGTTGGTCCTACAATCGTCAATACGGCACGCGATATCTTGCGGTAATGCCCACCAATCTATACGGACCAGGCGACAACTACGATCTGGAAACGTCGCACGTCATTCCCGCGCTCATCCACAAAATGCACGAAGCAAAAATGGGCGGCCAGAAAGAAGTAGTTCTCTGGGGAACAGGAACGCCTCGACGCGAATTCCTTTACAGCGATGACCTGGCTGGTGCCTGTCTTTTTCTCATGAATCTCAATCAGCAGGCATTTGATTCGGTGGTGGCAAGCGAAGCAACCGCTCCGTTGATCAACATAGGAACCGGCCAGGATCAAACCATTCGTGAACTTGCCGAACAGATCGCTGAGGTTGTGGGCTTCGACGGCCGATTGACATTCGACGCCAGCAAGCCGGATGGAACCCCACGCAAGCTCATGGATATCTCTCGGCTTACCTCTTTAGGGTGGGCGTCAAAAGCCAGCCTGCGTGAAGGCCTACAGCTGGCTTATCACGATTTTTTGCGGTCTTGGGAAGCGTCCTCTGTGAGTACCGACCGCCCACAACCGAGCCATGAACCGGCCGTGTCGCACCAAGCCAAAACAAAACCTTGACTGCGCGGTTCAGGGAGGTGGAAATTGCGAGACAGTGGCCGATCAACGGTCGAGAAGCCCGGATCGCACTGTCTATCTTCCTATCTTCCGCTATCTAGCAGCTCAAAACACTCACGCCATGCCATTTACATTTGGAATGGCGAGACCCTAGATGATCAAGCTAGGGAGGCAACAGGCGAGGTCAAGGGCTTGCAGCTGGAGGCTGCACGATTCCAGTACGAATGACGTCGTAAGTAAGCGCACAGATCGTAAGGACTGAAAAATCAACCTCGGTGACATTGTCTGTGACAGGTGGCGCATAGGGTTATGAGGTTCTCCAGTGCATCGTCGCCTAGCTCACTCCTCTTAATAAGATGATGTACCTGCAACTCTTTCGATGAACCGCATTCTTGGCACCGCCATCCGTCGCGTCGGAGCACTTGGTCACGAAGAAAGCCATATTCTTCGAATCTGAGCCTTAGGCGTGGCCGCTTTTGGTGAAGTCGCTGCATGTCTTATCAAGCCGGTACAACGTCGAGACTCTGGGGCGCTGCGATGTCCCCGAGTCGAGAATTAGGGTTCCTCGTCTCGAGCGTTGGCGCCCGCTAAGAAGTCCGCACAGATCATTTCCAGACAATAGCCGCGAGACTTATCAGTCCCGAGCATAAGAGCCGCCGTCTCGACGGCTTTCTCGACGACCGGCAGCTGACTCTTGTAGAGCTTGAAGTAGATGATTTCCCAAGGCTCTGTTTCTTTGCCGGTGAGGTACCTTTCTACCTCGGTTTTGAAACCCTCTTTTGGCAGTTCCTTGGCTTTGTGCAACCAGGTTGCACAGTCAAAGTCTTCTCCATCCCTGCGAACGACCTTCACCAGTTCAGCCGCTTTGCTCCAACCTACCTCCCGGAGTTGCTGCTTCGGGATCCGCTTCAGATTTTCCTGGATTGCCATCAAGTAGTAGGCTTTCCGACGTGACCCCGGGAAGCGCCTCTCCAGGAATTCGTCAAACGAATTTAGCTTTTCCAACCTCCAGTACTGCTTTGCCCTAACCTCACACAGATACTCGCCCAGCTCCACAAACTGCACGTCGCGTTGTTTTTCTTTAGTCTTATCCCAAGTCAAAATCTCATCGATCCTACCCAGGACGAAGGCGGCCCGCTGCGTGTTGAGTTCCGGCGCCACGGATCGTCCGTTAATCCACAAGCTCGTCAAGCCAATCAAGTTCACTCGCTCCTGCTTTGCGGATAAGGTTGGCTGCGATTAGGGGCTCGTTGTTCAGGCAAAGCCCCAGATGAGAGCAGCTCACACAGCCGTTTTGAGGAAACCGGATACCGCTGTGCGAATCAAAGTGGCCCGACTCGATCTGACTAATCGTTGTTTCCACCATCTCGGCCGAACTCCCGCCGCTGTTCCTCCGAGATCGAAGTCCTCAGGTACTGGATTTCGGGCGCCGCCTTTCGCACAAAGACGACGAACGCCACCTCCGAAATCCCACTGATCCATGAATAGCAGATGAGCTGAGGATCGAGCGAAAGCAACCCATCAGGTCCGTCGGGGTAGCGGCTGGTAGTAGTCTTCCAATCGATCAAGCAACGGATGCCGTCGATTTCTCCGACGGCATCCGTGTACGCCACAAACTCGGCGCCTCCAGGGAGGGATCGCAAGATCTTGATCTGGAGATTCTTACCAGGATCATGGACGCGAACACGGTCATCCTGGGCAAACCTTTGGAGCAAATGGACGCCCTGGTGCACGAGACGATCCCAGGTGTCCGCCTTCTTGTACTCAAACGGAGCATCGCGATAAGCTCCCCACTCCTTGAACAGAGCCGCACTGCAATCCTCACCACGAAAGTAGGCTCCAAGCGCGCTCTCAAAGCAGCGGCCGAAGGCCATTGCTGCGCGTGTTTCTTTTTCACGCCAGCCGTCGAGGTAGCGGTAGCGATAGCTGCGAGGGCAGCGGAGGTACTGGCTGATTTGTGTGAAGCTATAGACCATTGGAGTCCCTCCGGTCCTCGGCTGGATCGATTGACTGGCAGGGCAGAGCTTGCCAGTCGGCAGCCGGCGCGAACGCATCGAGGTTCTGATAAGAACGGCCGTCCAGGGTGGTATGTGAAGTGCGGACGACTCCGCGCAAGTTCAGTAGAGACTTTTCATCTACTTGGTCGCGGCTGAGCAGTTCGGCGTCGTAGCCAAAGTCGCGAAGAAACCAATTGAGTTTCCACAGCGCCCGATCGGTGCAATACAGCCGGCCAGAAAAGGAGTGTGATGCCGAGGAATCCGGCTCGAGGACCACGAATCGCAACTCTAAATAGGACTTTTGCCTATGCCAGCGGTAAGTAGCCCCTTTTACGCGAACCAGAAACAGCCCGTCGAGGTTGGTCTCGGGATCCGGCGGTACGGAATGGAGACCAGGAATGTGTCGTCTCATGGCCTTGCCTCCTGAGGCTGGGAGTAGGAGTTGAGTTTGCAGATCAGCGCATCCCGGTTTTCCTTGGCGGACGCGGACAGATTAGAGATGAAAGATTCGACCAAGTCTCGGCTGGCCCGGCTCAGGGCTTGGGTGCCGCAAAAGTCTGCGGCATATGCCTTGACCAGAGTTGCATCGAGATTGTGTTCCCGAATTAGGAGACAGAGCTGGTCCCGCAAGCGCGGCTGACCGTTGATCGAGCCATTTCCGTTGCGAGGTGCATCTCGATAAGTGGGTTCTGGTGAGGTTTTCGAAGTTCTGAGAGAACCGAGTTCTTCGACAGAGCACAGTCCGATGCCATACGCTTTGCGCAAAGCGCGATTGACGGCTCTGGTCTCGGCAATACGCAGTTCTGCCCCGCTAACGAAGGTCGATATGTTTGAAGGGTCCGCGTCTCCAAAGCCTACGAAGCCCCTTGTTGCTTCACGATCTCTGTAGACAGTGGCCTTAAAGACCCATCGATTATTTTCAGGGTTACAGAGACGGCGTTCGGGTAATGTCTCGATGCCCATGCATCGGTGTCGCTGGGCAATTCTCAATAGACCGGCATGCGTTATGTACCACCTGCCTTCTAATAGCTGCAGATCACCGGCGGCGATCGAGAGCCGGTGCCGTTCTGTAAGGTCCCGAAGATGGCTCCTAGCTGGGTTCGAAAGGTCGCCCCATAGGTTTCGAGCTAACCGCGCGTTGGTCCGAAACGAAACTGATTGCTTCCTAAGCGAATGAATCATGATTTTCCTCCGTGTCGCTCCATTCTTGGATTGCAGTTTGTGGAGCGAAAATGTACAAAGGCAGGTCTAGCTGTTGGTGCCGAATTGCGCCGCAGCTAGTTATCGCCATAGAGATATTTTATCTCTGTAGAGATTGTAAAGTCAAGAGGAAACCGTCTGAAAGATCAGGGCTTAATTCAATGGAAGTCCGTCGGTCGGCGGATCCGTGAGCTTCGAGGATTTGATATGAATCAGGAAGAATTCGCGCAGCGGATTGGGGTCAGTCAAGGGTATGTATCGTCTATGGAGCGTGGAGAAAAAGAAGTCGGGATTGAGATCTTGCTTAAGATCAGTCGCGAATATGGTAAGTCGCTGGAGTGGTTGCTTCTTGGAAATGGATAGGGGGACCCATGGCATTCGCTGCGCGAGAGTAAGCGAGTAGCCGGACGATCGGCCCATTGCTGGCAGTCAGCTGACCATCGATTTTTCTCGTCGTTCCCGTCGATGGAAACTTGGGGATTATTGCGAGGGCGATTTGGTGTCGGGCTTCTTCATCGCGATTCGGCCCACTCCCACGACGATCATAACTTTCCGCACCTTGTCCTTTGGTTCTCCCAGCTTCGGCTTGGAGGAATTATTTTTAATTCTTTCCATAAACCCACCGTTGATATTGGGCGAAGCGTAAGATTTAGCTCTCTCACTCCTTACCCACATTACCATTGTGAGAAACGAAATTAAAATGTCCGCTTTTCATAGCACATGAAGTGTCCGGTTTGGTTTAGGTGTTAGGGGTTGGTTTGTGGTGTTGAGTCTGGGGAGGCGGGGGAGCGTAGCGACCCCCGCTTCCCCAGAGTTTTAGGCGGCACTTGCGTAATTCCGATCTTTGGCCTGGATGCCCTTAGGCCCCGAGGCCGTTAACAAGCATGCTTCGCGTCGCGCTCAGACCTCCCACGCGTTATCAAACGGTCGGTCACTCCACCGAACAAAGCCAGAAGCAGTCCAATAAATACGTAGGCACGTGGTGCCCAAGGGAGATCGGTGGGAGTGGAGAGCGTTGGCTCGTAGGAGTGAAGCCCCCGGCCAAACGCCTTCCGCCGCGGCGTAGCGCCCGGACTTCGGCGAACCGAAAACTATCCAGAAACAGCGTCGTGGGAAGTGAAAAACGGGATTCTGGTCGAATTGTCGGCAACGCTTACCTTACAGGGATTAGGGAAGGGTAGCTCGTCATCCTCCCCCGATGAATCACACTGCGGCATGCGAGCAAGGACTTATCGGGAGCGTACGTTCAGATGATCCACTGTGAGTGTGCCAATGGAGAGCTTCTCAACGCGAGCCTCCAGAATTCGCAAACGCCCGATGGCCATTGCACCCACCGCGATTGCCCCGATCGCCGCCGCACCAAGAGCGAAGGCACCGACCGCCAGTGCGCGCACGGCGGTGCTGCCCGTTTCGATCGCGTCTGTAGCACTCTTCGTCTGGGTCATTTGGTCCTTTCTCTTTCCACCCCGTCTCATGCCGGGATTACCGCTAACTCAAAATTGGATCGGCAAGAGCTTCGGTCACGCCATGTGCGGCCCATATCTGCAAAGATGCGGCAACAAGTTGTGAGTCCTCGTTTGCATCGATATCGAATACCTTGCCCCAACGCATGCGAATAATGTGAACGCCGTGGTTGTTATAGGGTGAGCCATCCGGAAGATCCTGTACTGCGGACCACCGCATGATCACGGTCGTATTCCATGGGCCGCCTTTCACCCATACATCATGAACTGTGAGCTGCAACGTGGGAACCAGCCGGCCCAGCCGTTCGAACCACTGTCTCAGTGCTTCACGGTCGTGCCGCTCGCCGCCGAGTGCGTGATGCCCGCCAAACCGGTGATGAATATCTGGAGAACAGCCCTTCAGGATCGGAGTGTAATCCTTCTGATTCACTCGCAGAAAGTTTTGTAGCGCAATTCGTTTGACAATCGCGTGATACACGCACGCCTCCGTCCAAACCTTGCAGAGCCTGAATCTTTCAACCAGCAGCAGTATGGCCCTTCCTACATGTCGAGGCACTCATTGAGCCGCAATTTGGAGCCTTTTCTGCGTTCTGGGTAGATTGTCGGCAACTCTTACCTAATCCCGTTTACTTCAGGGTTGCTCGTCATCAACCCGGCAATCCCCGAGCGGTGGGCACCGCAGTCTTAAAAAGTAATCTTCATGTCTGTTTAAGGGCCGCAGCGGCCTTTCGAGCAATTAAACCAAACCCTTTGGCCCTGGCGTCCTTTTCCAGGGAGGCGAGGTTTGCGCGCGCGGTGACCACGTGACCCGATTTTTTCATCATCTCTCCTAATGCCAAGCGGGCCTCAAACTGGTAGCTGACAAAACCTGCCTGCGTGGCCTCGCTCAAAACCGCCTCCAGCTCCCGCATGGCATCCTCTAACTTGCCTGCGGCAAAGAGAACACGCCCGGCGGAAATACCCCAATTGAGACGTACCGCCCGACTGTGACTCTTCTCCGCAAGCTTCGCTGGTGCTGTCCATCTTTGCCTGGGCTTCTGCGACCCTGCCAGTCGGCCAGCATGCTCTTGGCTAACGCTACAGCGGCGGAGATTTCGTCATCGGTCTGCTGCTCGTCGTGGAACGCTTGTTCCGCCTGGCGCAATGGAGTTTCGACTTCCGTTAACTGACCCTCTTCCATCGCCAGTTCGGCCAGCGCAACCTGTGTTTCAGCGGCTAGTTTGTTTTTCTCCTGCGGAATTCCGGAGCTTAAGAGCTGATTGAAATGCGATACGGGCACCGGTGAAATCGGCTTGACTTATGAGCACCTCGCCTAAACCGTGGAGTGCAGAAGCAGAAACGCTATTGTCGTCGATCTCGCGCGCAGTCGTCATGGCTTGTTGGTAGGCATCCTTTGCCTTCTCCAGTTTTCCCATTTGCTTGTACGTTTCACCAAGATCAGCGAGCACCCGGGCTATTCCGTCCCTGTCGTCCACCTCACGATACCTCGGCAGCGCCTGCCCAAGTTGGGAGCTTGCTTCAGACAGGCTACCCATCTGCAAGACAACTTCACCAAGATTGTTGTATGCAGCGGCCACGCCTTCGACATTGCCAATTTCACGAAAATTCGCCAGTGTTTTCTTCCAGATCTCCTGGGCCCGAGGCAGGTCGCCTTGCTGCGCATAGATCATTGCCAGGTCGTTCAAGCTTCTACCAACCCCGCTGCGGTCACCGGCAGATGCATAGGCTTCGCGGGCACTTTCACATGCAGAGTAGGCTTCATTGGACCGGCCGACGTAGCCGAGGTCCCCGCACAGGACGGAATACCCGCGAGCCATGACCAGCTGCGAACGCAGAGACGCTCCTTTCTCCACAGCCTTTCCTGCTAATGCCACGGCTTTCTTGAAATCGACTCCCGTCCACACGGAAGCCTCCAACAGATCGATCCGCGGATCATTTCCCGCTGGCGGAGGAAGCCTCCGCAATCTCTCTAGGGTAGCGATAGCCTCGTTGGGCTTCATCGAGCCTTGCGCGCTGGCCAAGCGCAGGCCATAGTCGACGTTGTCGGGAAATAAAGCGAACAGGGTTGTGTAAACCTCGACGGCCTTTGGCCAGTCGGACGTCACCTCGCGGTATCTTCCTTCAATAAGGAGGCGGTCTTGACGTGAGAGACCTGCGGCTAGATCAAAAGCTTTCTTCGCCTCATCTTTCGCTTTGCTGTCATACCCAACCCTAGACCAGGCTTCGGCCAGTGCGGAGTGGGCCAACGCGAAATGCGGATCTGCGACAACGGCCTTCTGCAGCAAATCTCTCGCCGCTAGAGGGTCGAATATACGCAGCTTAGCCAGTCCTTCCGAGTAAAGCCGCATTGTCTCAGGATTAGAGGGAAGCGAAACTCGCGCCCCCATCGCTTCGACCGGGGAAACTGTGCCAACGCCCAGTTTCTCCCGCAGCTGCTCTCCGGCACGCGAAACCAAGTCGAACAGTTGAGCCTCGGTTCCGGTTTGAGATACAGATGCGATTGTCTCTCCCGCTGTGGCATCTTGGAGCCGCAGATCGAGACGGATTTGTCCTCCAGCTTCCTTCCCGAGATCCAAGTAAGACCCCAGCACTACGTAATCAATGCCCAGATTCTTCCGTAAACGAGCAAGGCTGTCTCTGCCCAGGCTGTCGGCATCGGATAGCGAAAGATCATTCTTTGTATGTGCGACATCCTCGCCGGAAATCGTGCGTAACTTCTCCCCCGCCGCAAGTTCCGTGTTGAACATCTCCGATAGCGCAGTCGAAAGCCACGCCTCATCGGACTTGCCGGATAGATTCTTGAATCCCAGCACCGCCACGGAATGCCGAACGGGAACGGAAGTTGTTCTGGAGTGCGCAGCCGGTCTTCGGATCAGATACGACCACGTTGTTGCCGCCAGAAGCAGAGCAAGTATGCTCGCCATCAACACAGGCCATAGCCACCTTTGTCGAGCTGCAAGCGGAGCCGCGCCTGTACCTAGTCTCTCCAGGTCCGAGCGGAGTTCCTGTGCCGACTGATACCGCTTAGCCTGTGCTTTCTCTAGACACTTCAGGATGATGGGTTCCAGCTGCACTGACAATTCGGGTCTTACTTGCCGCGGTGGTACGGGCGGTTTGTGGATGATGTCGTCGGCTAGCGCGGTCGGAATCCTTTGATCAAATGGTCTCCGCCCCGTTGCCATTTCGTACAGCACTACTCCGACGGCCCAGATGTCACTGCGGGCATCGGTTGTCTCCCCCTGTAACTGTTCCGGGGCCATATAGGGCAACGTGCCGGTAAGCCCTTGTGATAGGGTCAACATTGTGGTGAGTGCGACCTGATTCTCCGGTTCCATCAGCTGTGCCAGACCGAAATCTAGAATCTTCAGTTTTCCATCGGAAGTGATTCGCAAATTGCCGGGCTTCAGATCACGATGCACAATCCGTTGCTCATGTGCGGCTTCTAAACCCTCAGCTATTTGAGTCCCTAGCCGCACCACCTCCCGTTCGGATAGTGCGCCTCCTATAAGCTTGATATCTAGCGTCTCCCCTCGAATCAGCTCCATCACTAGGAAATCCACACCATCTTGGCTGCCGAACTCATAGACTGCGGCGACGTTTTGATGGTTCAGCTTTGCGAGAGCAACGCCTTCCCTGCGGAAACGCTGGCGGGCAACTTCGTTGGCCAGGGTGCCGGTGGGCAGAACCTTAAGTGCAACATCGCGATCTAGCTGTTCATCATGGGCGCGATACACCTCCCCCATGCCGCCCGCACCGATGTGCTCGAGAATGCGGTAGTGGCCGAGGATGTGGTCGATGAGAGGCTGTGAGGAAGCCATCGAGCGGAAATGTTAGGCCGGTTCACAATTGCACGTCAATGAGCGTAAAGCGTCGCACGGAGCTCGCCGTAGTTTCGCGTACTGCCGTCTTAGCAACTTTCGAATAGCTATATGAGGGCCGAACCGTTGCGAGTCCGCCGTTCGTCGGTGTGCAGCGGATCCGACCACTCTGGACGAGTGGTCGGCAACCCTTCCCTTACCGGATTACGGAAGGGTTGCCCGTGATCCAGGCGCAATCCCAGGCCGACAAGGCGGACTACATCCCCACTGACTGACTTCACATCACTGGCAGCCTACAGACCCTAATGCCTCGCTAAACCGGCAAGCACTCCGCTCAATGAATCGTTCCAAGCATGAGCGATCATTCCAGGGCGAACGCTTCCGCGCCAATAGGCCAGAATCCCGAACATTGCTCCGTACAGGCCGATCAGAATCACCATCCGGAAGCCTTGGTACGCGTGAGCCGCGCCGAATGCCGCGGCAGAAAGGAGAATACCGGCAGGAGCGCTCTTAGTCAGGGCCATGAACTGCCATTGTAGGTAACCTCGAAAGATCGTTTCCTCGCAAATGCCGGCGGTAACTGAGAGCGCTATCCATAATGTCAGTTCGATGCCTCGATGCGGGAGCATGGACACATTGCGACCCAGAGCGGCGATGCGCAGGAGCGAGCCAAATATCCAAAGGAGCATCGCCGCAACGATCCAGAACCCAGCGGCAATTCCAATATCCCGCAGCACCTGGCGGACGGAATGCCAATGTTCTCCGAGAACGATGAGGACAGACGCGCCACTACGCCGCACGCCCGCCACTACCAGAACGAACAAGAGCCATTCATAGAAAAGGGTGACTACATAAAAGCGCACGCGGTTCGGATTAGCCGTCGCGCTCAATTGATCTACAAAAATCTTATGCCCGATCGTCCAACCGCCGATCGCGACGAGCACTAAAATCGTGTGGATTGGGCTAGCGGCCTGGGGATAACGGTCTGACGCGGACTGCGCCGGAGCAGAAGTCTCCATGAGTCCTCCTCTAGCTAGAATGCCAATTTTGTGAAGTGTATCAGCCCTTGTATAACGAGACCCTGTGTTTCGGCAGTGAGAGAGGCACAAAAAACCTCGATGCACGTAGAAGCCGCCGGCACATTCCGGCTGTATTGTCGGCAACCCTTCGTGCGACCTGTAAAGCTGCTGAAAATGATTGTCTGGAGAGGAGGAACTCGATCAGACCGTGCGTCCCATCGCACGTAGCCTACAAGGCAGAGCGGGGAGGCAACGAACTGTTCTGGAGCCCTTGGAAAAATGTACCCACGCTCGCAAGAGCGGCACCGAAACCGCGAGGCCACGGTGTATCTGCCAGCATGAGGTGGAGCGGGCCTAGACTTGATCGTACGATCAGAATACACAAATGCTCGCAAGCGTCGTCAGCCGAAGAGAGCCTAAAATGCTGCGCGGCTCTTCTTGCAGTGAGTACAGAGGCTTAAGGGTTCTCTGTCATGGGTAATCAACACTGCCGGCGTAGAGAGCAGATCTAACCGATCGCGTCATTTCAGCGGAACAGGGTAAGCCCGTAGCGCTCCCCGTAAGGGGAAAGTCCATCGCAAGATGGACCGATGGCGATGCGGGTAACGGAAATGGGAGGAAGCGAAGGCTGCCCTGTAATCGGGCAGATAGAGGTTGCGTCGCCTCGTGTGGACCAGATCACCTCACCGGAAACGGAGCTGACTTCCTGTTGGTGCTCAACTCGAGAACTCTTGAGGAACCGATGGATGAAGCAAAGCAAATGACGACGGGGAAACCTGTTGGTGCAGCTTCACACATGGATGGTGGATTTTCCACCGCCGCGCGAATTCGGCAGCAAGTCAGTATCGAGTAGGTCTGCTTCATTTTGAATCAGGCCGCGTCCTCGTTTTTTATGGGGGCGTTTTTGGGTGCTCGAGCCGGATGAATGGGAAACCTTCAAGTCCGGTTCTTAGAGGGCTGGGCGCCAGCAATGGCGCCCGGCCACTCGAGCTTAATCGCGTTACGTCAGAGTTGCCCGTTACTCGACCGGAATCTGAACGCAGCCAATCCGGGTCGTGAGCGTTATTGCCAGTTTACATCAACGACCTGACGACGTTGGGGATTCGGGGTAATATGGGGGCGGAAACCCATGCCTACACGCAATCGACTGCTGATCGCCTTCGCCACCTCTCTCTTGATTTACTGTTCACAAGCGGCGGAAATACCAAAATTTAAATGGAAAGTAATGAGAAATCCGGCGAAGCATGGTTGGTCTCCCGCGAAATTGAAAACCGCACTCGACTTTGCCAGAGCGTCGGGTTCATCGGCGCTCATGGTAGTGGAGGATGGCGTCGTCGTTGGTGAGGCGGGTGACACCGCTCGGAAGATCAGTTCATATTCGATCCGCAAAAGCTTGATCAGCGCGCTCTATGGAATTTACTCCTCGGAGGGCGTGATTGATATCAACCAGACGTTAGAACAACTCGACATCGACGACAACCCGCCATCGCTAACCAAGGACGAACAACAGGCCAGGATTCTGGACCTGTTGCGAGCACGTTCAGGTGTTTATCATCCCGTGGATTTTGAAACCCAGTATATGATTAAAATCCGCCCCGAGCGAGGAAGTCATCGGCCGGGAACTTTCTGGTATTACAACAACTGGGATTTCAATGTTCTCGGAACGATCTTGGGAAAAGAAGACAGGGCTGTCCATCGGGGAAGCATTCTACCGTCGGATTGCGGTGCCGATTGGCATGCAGGATTTCAATCCGGAAGATATTTACTACATGGATGGGCCGATCTCGATGCATCGCGCCTACCATTTTGAAATCACAGCTCGCGACTTGGCACGCTTCGGATTGCTTTATCTACGCAAAGGGCGTTGGGGGAACAAGCAGATCGTTCCGGCGGCGTGGGTAGAGAAGAATACTTATGCCGACGAAATGATCCGATGGCATGATGTGGATGCGGGCGGTTATGAAAATCTCTGGTGGCTGGAGTACAAAGGCGCGCATCTCTACGGCAACGGACTTCCGGCGGGAACCTACACCGCCAGCGGGGCAGGAGTGTATATCGTGATGGTGATACCATCGCGTCGCTTGGTAATCGTCAACCGGGTCAATAACGATCCTCCACAAAAGGATCCAAAAACTGTCATTGCAACCGCAGAGCATGCAATTGTGTCTACCACCACAATGGGAGAGATCGTGAAGATGATTTTGTCGGCGCAGACTCAGTGATTTGCCGTTGTATCGCCATTGCAGTCCGAATACCCGCCATCGGCAAGCCAAGGAAGATTCGGTCCGTAGTTGGCGATAAATCGCCATAGTACGTACAACCCAAGAATCGTCCGTCGCTTGGCGAGTCGTTGCCGCCTAACGGGAAGCTATCCGGCTTCCACGGCGGGATTAGTCCTGTGAAGTAGGCTTGCTTCGGTCAACTTCCGGTTCGCCCGTAACTCGGGCGTTTCAAGACACATCACGCGGCTCGGGGCGCGACGAGAATTGCTCACTCCAAAGGGAGTGTCTGGAACTGCTAACCGCTCGTTCTTGGATTAAGGAGATTCCTTGGGAAGATCGATCATGACCACCTGCGAGTTTTCGCGTAGGCGGTCGAAGACGATTTGTTTCCCGTCGCTGGTGATGTCGAAGGTCCGCGTGGCGGCACGGTTTTGGAGCCTGGTGAGGGGGCGTGACTTCATGGAAGCGAGATCGAGTAGCCAGAAGTCCTGGGATGCGAGCAATCCGCCCATGTAGATCAGGCTCTTGCCATCAGGCAAGAAGCGGACGCGCTCGCCCAAGCGCCGCAAGATGATCTCGGGCAATTTGACGCTGGTTCCGTCCGGACGTACAGCCAGAAGCGGAGCGAAGGTGCGCACATTCGTACCCGCATATACGATCAGGCTTCCATCCGGCGACCAGACTGGATTGAGTGCCGTCCCGCTGGCCAAGTGAACCGGCGATCTGCCCTCCAACGGAATCTTAAAAAGCCCGGGACCGGTGGCGTCGCTGCCACCAGTGACGATCCATTTGCCATCCGGCGACCAGCAGCTCGAACCCTGAGGGACAATTCCCTCCGCGATGGGCTGGAGTTCGGCGCCGTCTGAAGAGAGGACATACAGTTGGCGTTTCCCGTTCCGCCGCAGCACAATGGCCACGCGACCTCCATCGGGCGAAACAGCGGGCGTTTCCCGAAGAGCACCATCGGCACCCTTCCAGATCTCAGTCGCCTGCCCGTCTCGAAGGCGCCACAGTCCGTCGCCCGTCCCAAGGGAAGATAAGTAAAACAGCGACGCTCCACTAAAACGCGGTGCAAGCGCGCGCTCGGTCGGCACTGTAAACGGTTTTACGTCGTGTTCTTCGGCGACACGATCAAGAATCGGAACAGTCCACAGTCCCGCGACGGGATTGCTAATGGTGGCCACCAGCTTACGGCCGTCCGCGCTGGCCTGTATGGACGTATATTGCTCGAGGCCGACGCTCGCGCGCCGCGAATCCCTGCGTTTCAGATCAAACGCCCACAACCACGGTCCCGAACCATCCTCGTCCCGCGCCACATAGAACACTGTGCGGTCGCCGACCGGGGTGGGATAAGCGACATCCGTATTGCGTTGCGTGAGGCGTTCGGGGTTCCGGCCGGCCGGGTCGATGCGCCATAAATCCATCTCCCCCGTCGCCGGTTTCCCATGCGAGAAATAGATCCAACGGCCGTCAGGCGACCAAGCTGGAAAATGGTTGTGAATTCCCGGCCGGTCCTGGAATATCCGGCGAGCATTGGCGCCAGAGCGGTCCGCCACGAACATGGGGTCGCCATCAGCGAACGTATGATAGACAATCCGCTCGCCGTCCGGTGACCAGGCCAGGTTGACGGCCTCCTCGCTGAGGAAATTACGCGGCGTACCTCCCGTCAGGAGCACGAGCCGCAGCCGCATACCCACATCACCACCGCCGAGCCAAATTTCCGAGCCATCGCCCGAAAATCCCACACTCCGTAAAGGCCCAGGCAAAGGGCCCGCCTTCCCCTGCGTCAGATTGGTCACATGTCCGGTACCCACCTGGGTTAGCCATACATCGCAGGGGCCGTCATGATCGGAGACAAAAGCCACGAACCTGCCGTCCGGCGAGACGGCCGCTTCCACGCTCTTGAAGTCGGTCACGCGCGTGAAATGGGCCTTTTCGAGCGGGTTGGCCGGTGCAGCCGCCGGCCGAAGCGTTTCCCAGACCGCAGCTCCTATCAGCAGTGCAGCGGCTATGGCCCAAGGCAGCCACGCTCGCCTTGACTTCGGCTGTGGCACACTCTTGGCGGTCGCTGTTCCGGTCGGCATTCCGGACGACGTTCCGCTCAGCGATTCAATGGCAAACGCCAGATCACAGGCCGACTGGAATCGTCGCGCGGCATTCTTTTCCAGGCATCGCGCAAGAATTCGTTGCAGTGTCAGCGGACCGTGCTCGCCCGTGTCGTTCAGGGCTGGTGGCTCTTCGCGCAAAATCGCGGTCATGGTTTCTGCGGATGTCTCGCGTTTGAAGGCGCGTTTGCCGGTGAGCATCTCGTACAACACCGCACCGAAACTGAAAATGTCCGATCGCGGGTCGATCGGTTCGCCCCGCACCTGCTCCGGCGACATGTAGCCTACCGTGCCCATCACCATACCCGGCAAAGTCGCTGGGCTCGTTAGCGTCACTGCGGTTTCGTGGTTTTCCTCCGGCCTAACCAGCTTCGCCAGGCCGAAATCGAGCACTTTGATCCGACCGTCACGAGTGACAAAGATGTTCTCCGGTTTCAGATCCCGGTGCACGATTCCTTTCTCGTGTGCCGCCGCGAGTCCCTGCGCGATTCCGAGCGCGTATTCGATGGCGCGCCGCACTGGCAGCGGCCCTGATATGAACTTCTCCCGCAGTGTTTGTCCTTCAAGAAATTCGCTGACCAGAAAGGGCGCACCGTCGTGCGTACCAATGTCATGGATTCCGAGGATGTTGGGATGGTTGAGTGCCCAATCGTGCGCGCTTCCTGTTCGAAACGCCGAAGCCGGTCGGCATCCTTAGCCAGCGCCTCTGGCAGCACTTTGATCGCGACATCACGCCCCAGCCGCGTGTCGCGTGCGCGGTACACCTCGCCCATGCCGCCCGCGCCCAGCGGCGATTGGATCTCGTAAGGACCTAGTTTTGTTCCGGACCTAAGCGCCATACGTGCGCGCGAGTATAGCCCACGCAGCATGTTCCACACGGATCCAAAGATTCTGGATGGTTTGTCGGCAAACCGGAAACTATCCAGAAAACGGGCTTAGAGGAAGTGTGCGAGCAAACCGTCAAGGCACCTGAACAATTAAACGCGCTTCGGACAGGCGGAATTGCCCCGCAGGAGCCAGCGGTACTTGTTCGGTAGCGCGAACTTATCCAGTAGCTGGCTGTGTGGCCGAGTCGTATCGCGCACGTTTGCCCGCATTGAGGCGCTAGGGTAGACTTCATGGCCGATGACGGATACTTCCGCTATTGTTGGCCGCACCATCTCACACTACAGCGTGCTGGAAAAACTGGGCGGTGGAGGGATGGGCGTGGTTTACAAAGCCAGGGACACGCGCCTCGGCCGCAGTGTTGCCCTGAAATTTCTTCCCGACGACATTTCTCAGGACGCTCAGGCGATCGAGAGATTCCGCCGCGAAGCGCGCGCTGCATCCTCGCTCAATCATCCGAACATCTGCACAATTTACGACGTTGGGGAATTCGAAGGTCGTCCGTTTATCGCCATGGAACTGCTGGAAGGGCAGACACTGAAGTATCGCATCTCCGGGAAGCCGATCGCGATTTCTGAACTCCTCGATATTGGGATACAAATTGTCGATGGCCTCGCAGCTGCTCACGCAAAGGGGATCGTCCACCGCGACATCAAACCCGCCAACATTTTCCTTGTTGAAAGAGGGCCAGCGAAGATCCTGGACTTCGGACTGGCAAAGCTGGGAAAGCAAGAGCAGCAAGTAGCAGAGACCCTGTCCGAATCGTCACTGCGCACACAGATGGACATGGCGGCCGGTGCTCTTCTGACCAGCCCAGGCAGCTCGATAGGTACGGTGGCTTACATGTCGCCAGAGCAGGCGCGGGGCGACGAGTTGGACCCACGTTCGGATTTGTTCTCGCTTGGCGTCGTGCTCTATGAGATGTCCACAGGCGTAGTTCCCTTTTCCGGCTCGACAGTCGCGCTTATTTTTGATGGCATCCTGAGGTCGGAGCCGGCTCCGGCGACCACCTTAAATCCTAAATTGCCGGTCGCCATCGAAAACATTTTCGCCAAGGCTCTGGAAAAGGATACCGACCTGCGGTACCAGACGGCCGCCGAACTGCGCACCGACATGAAGCGGCTTAAACGTGATCTGGATTCGAACCGCCGTCCGGCAGCTGACAAGCCCGAGGCGTCGAATGCGCATGTGGCTGTGGTCGCTCCCGCAAATAAGTCGGTGGCCGTGCTCTATTTCGAAAATCAGAGTGGCGCCAAGGAAGACGAATACCTGCGCGATGGCATCACGGAGGACGTCATCACGGAGCTCTCTAAGATCCAGGGACTAAACACCTTTTCGCGTCCCACCGTTCTTGCTTTCCGCGACAAGCCGACGACCCCGGCGCAGATTGGTCAACTGCTGGGCGCGGGGTATGTCCTTACCGGCACTGTGCGCCGCGCCGGCGTCCGACTGCGCATCAGCGCGCAGCTTATTGACACGCGCACCGATTTTACCCTTTGGTCGGAACGCTTCGATCGAGAGATGAAAGACGTTTTCGAAGTGCAGGACGAAATGGCACGCAAAATTGCCGAGGCCCTGCGTGTAAAACTCTCCCCACAGGAATTGGAAGCCCTTGCCGACAAGCCGACAGAAAACACGCAAGCTTATGATCTCTACCTGCGTGGCAAGCGCTACGCCCGGCGTCAGACTCGGCAGGATGTCGAGTTCGCGTTGCAGATGTTCGAGAACGCTGTTGTTCTGGACCCCAGCTTCGCCCTGGCCTATGCCGCTTGCGCCAACGCCTGCGCCATGTATTACTCCATTTTCACCCGTGATCAGGTTTGGATCGAGCGCGCAAGGGAGGCCTCAGGCAAGGCCGTGGCCCTACGCTGGGATCTGCCCGAAGTGCAAGTCAGCCAGGCCTGGGTTCTCTACGCTGCTGGACTCTATGACGAAGCCGTGCGCATGGTCAAAAAGGCCATCGAACGCAAGCGTGACTGCGAGGGCGCCTATTACCTGCTCTTCCGTGGCCTGTTCGCTGCGGGGCGCTGTCAGGAAGTTGTCGACCTATCAGAATCCGCCATCGAGGCCAGTGGCGAGGACTATAATGTTTTCGTCCCCATCCTGAACTCTCTAGGTTCGTTGGAAAAAGAAGAATTCAGCCTCAGTATGACCCGGAGATTCAGCGCCGCTCTAGAGAACCATTTGAAACACGTACCCGAGGATGCGCGGGCACGCGTCCTGCTGGGCGCCAACTACGCTAGATTGAAACGGGAGAAAGACGCTTTGCGCGAACTCCATATGGCCGTCACCTTGCGCGCCGACGAATCCTCGATTCTCTATAACGCCGCTTGTACCTACTGCCGCCTAAATAAGAGGGCAGAAGCCTTGGAGGCCCTCCGCAAAGCCTGGGATGCGGGTTCGCGGGACCCCGTGTGGACTCGTCGCGACCCCGATCTCACCCCTCTTCATGGCGACCCGGAGTTTGAGCGCCTGTACCCAGAGAAGCCCACCCCACCGCCCGCTTCGGAATCTCGCTAGCTCTACTCCACTCTAGTGGACGCGGACTCGCCCGCATGCTCCTTTACGACCTCCCTCGGTTCCTTCTCCTCCTTGAGCCCAACAAACCGTGCGTGCCTGAGACGATCCCCTGAGGTCCACTCCAGAAACTCGACCTGTGCCACGCGCTCAGGACGCAGGCTGCCCAGAAACCCCACTGTTGGCCGGGTCGGAAGTGATTGATTCTGCGTGATCGAAATTGGCCGATCTGCTTGCCCAGAACGAGTTGTTTATTGGCACTTGTCCGATAACGCGACTTATCAGGATTTGACGGCGTTTCTAACGTATCGGTGATACAACATACCTTGAAGTAGCCCGTTCTGGAGGCTCTGAAATGGCGGACCGTATTGCAGAAGCGTCGCCGCGTTTTAAGGCCAGGATGGCCGGTGTCTTTCAACTGCTCGAAGGCCTGACGGCAACATACGGCGAGGTGATTGTTCTCGGCAAGGTTGTTGTAGCTGGCAACGCCGCGGCTACAGCGGCCAATATCCTGGGTCACGAGCGGTTATTTTGGTTGGGGTTCGCATCCTCCCTCATCGGGGTTGCGTTCCATATCACATGGGCGCTTCTCATGTATGAGTTGCTGAAACCTGTGAACAAGAGCCTCTCTTTACTCGCAGCATTCGTCATTCTCGTGGGATGCGCCATTCAGGCGCTTGCCAGCCTCTTGTACCTCGCTCCTCTGCTAATCCTGCAAGGCGGTAGCTCCGTGAGTGCATTTACGCCGGAACAGTTACAGGCGCTGGCGCTCCTGTTTCTCAAATTGAATCAATACGCCTTCAACATTGATCTGGTATTTCACGGAATATGGTGCGTCCTGACCGGCTATCTCATTTTCAGGTCCACCTTCCTGCCTCGAATTCTGGGAGTGCTGTTGGCGATTGGTGGTCTGGGGTATGTGACCTATCTGTACCCGCCGCTCGCATACTATCTGTTCATTCCCTACATCGCTTCCGCCGCCGCCCTCGGGGAAATACCACTAGAGCTATGGCTCGTCGTGATGGGTGTGAACGTCCAACGATGGAAGGAGCAGGCCAGCGCGGCTTTCGAGTGAAGAACCACTCGAAGTAATCGACATGCCTGACAAACGCGGTTACCGCCGAAGTTGATTTGGGCGCAGGGAACTTTACCGGTTTCCCGACTTATCGGGACTTTGCAGAAAATTTCGCCCCAATCTAGAATTGCGATGCGGGCGAGACCTGACTAACACTAGTTGCCCTGGTTGATACCTAGCGAAAAGCTATTGGGAGTTGAATCTTAGAATGATCTGGCGGAAGGTTCTGCGCATTGCGATTGTCGTTATTCTTTCCATGGCTTTGGCTTACCTGACAGAGCTTTCTATGAGCCACTACCCGGCAACGCCCGGAGAATACGTTGCGCAGCGCGAAGTTCCGGTTCCGCCTCGGCCAAATGAACTCTCCACACTCGGAGAGAAAATTCTATTCGCCTTTGCTGTGGACTCTGCCTGTTACCTTGTTCTGATTTTAGGCGTGTCTGCGATAGTCCGTAGATCTCGTGGTAAAGCCGGCAATTAGTTAGGCCGGACCTCTGAAGCCTGCAAAATCCACATGGTCGAGTAGCCGGGCGCCATTGCTGGCGCCCAGCCCTCTAAGAACCGGACTTGAAGGTTTCCCATTCATCCGGCTCGAGCACTCAAAAACGCCCCCCTGAACAACGAGGACGCGGCCTGATTCAAAACGAAGCAGACCTACTCGATACTGACTTGCTGCCGAATTCGCACGGCGGTGGAAAATCCACCGGTCGTGTGTGAAGCTGCACCAACAGGTTTCCCCGTCGTCATTTGCTTTGCTTCATCCATCGGTTCCTCAAGAGTTCTCGAGTTGAGCACCAACAGGAAGTCAGCTCCGTTTCCGGTGAGGTGATCTGGTCCACACGAGGCGACGCAACCTCTATCTGCCCGATTACAGGGCAGCCTTCGCTTCCTCCCATTTCCGTTACCCGCATCGCCATCGGTCCATCTTGCGATGGACTTTCCCCTTACGGGGAGCGCTACGGGCTTACCCTGTTCCGCTGAAATGACGCGATCGGTTAGATCTGCTCTCTACGCCGGCAGTGTTGATTACCCATGACAGAGAACCCTTAAGCCTCTGTACTCACTGCAAGAAGAGCCGCGCAGCATTTTAGGCTCTCTTCGGCTGACGACGCTTACGAGCATTTGTGTATTCTGATCGTACGATCAAGTCTAGGCCCGCTCCACCTCATGCTGGCAGATACACCGTGGCCTCGCGGTTTCGGTGCCGCTCTTGCGAGCGTGGGTACATTTTTCCAAGGGCTCCAGAACAGTTCGTTGCCTCCCCGCTCTGCCTTGTAGGCTACGTGCGATGGGACGCACGGTCTGATCGAGTTCCTCCTCTCCAGACAATCATTTTCAGCAGCTTTACAGGTCGCACTAAGGGTTGCCGACCATCAGGGAACCAACGAGAGCACCGTCGCTAGAGGCTCACGGTCATTGCTTATTGTTCGCCGGGTGGTTTTGATGATGTACTCGCCATCTCCTCGCAGGTGAAGTTCTTTGCATCATCGCTGCTTCCAGTACGGTTCCAGCGGGCCACCTTCGGATAGGGGCAGATAGGGCGAGTACGGTCGACTGTATCGTTCGTCAAATGAGTAGCAACGATATGGTCCGGAGCTAAACCGGCTTCGACCCACTGTACTAGCGCACTCAGCACATCATGTTCTGGGTCAATCTTATTCTGCGGGGAAGCGATAGTGCTCAGACCTCCAAACCTGTTTGGCCCTGGTCCGCCGCGGCAATGGGCCATTCCGGGCACCATGAACAACCGCAAGAAGGATTCTGTATTCTTTCGGCCGCCCATCGCTTCCTCGACGCGCCGATAGTAATTGACTGCGTCCATCGGAGGCCCAACGGGATCGGCCCATCCCGAGTACATCAGTATCTTGCCACCGCGCGCCTTGAACGCGCCGAGGTCGGGATCGCTCGCATTCACGGCTGCGAGCTTTGCGTCCGCGCTGGTCACATCGCGATCGTAGTCAAACGTGCGCCAGTCCCACGCGGCATCATGGAAGACCCAATACTTCCAGAATTCTAGCCGGATCGGCTCGCTCCGTTCGGTAATATAGGTCTTCCATCCACCTTCATATTCATCTCCCAGCGCGCTTTCGCTTCCTGGAGAATACCCTGCAATGATTTGTTCGCCTGTGCGTGGATTCCGCGGTCCCGCATATACTTTCTTCACCGCTTCAACCTGGGCTGCCGTCAGGCACTGGTCGTTCTCCGTGCCTTTGCACAGAAGGACTCCTGGATCGAAGTGGCATGCTTGGGGCTCGGAGATAATGCCGTCTTTGATGCCGTCCAGTCCGTCGCACGCGGCAACTGCTGCTTTATTGATTAGTGGAAGTTTGGAAGTCGGGAGAATTGCCTTTCCATTGGCATCGTGCGTGGCAGCGAATGCCCACAGGAATCCAACGTTCAGGTGCACGCGGTCGTTGCCCGGATCTCCTGCAAGCACGCCATCGTAATCTCCTGGAAACCGCTGCGCCTCGGAGAGCGCCTGTTCTCCTCCGGTGGAGCAACCACCAAAGTACGAACGGTGAGGAAACAAGCCCGTGTAACCGCGTATGATCCGCTTGGCCGATTCCGTCATGATATGGACGGAGCGGTATCCCCAATCGACAATCTTCTCTGGATGCCCTGCTGCGAACTTAAGATCTTCGCCGCTGTGTCCCGTGTCTGTACTTGCAGTGGCAAAACCGCGCTGCAGTGCAGTGGCTAAGGCTCCATAACTGATGGCACCCATATAACCACCGTTGCCGCGGCCCAGGAAATTGTGGTTCCACTGCCCGGCCGGGGGAATCCACACTTCGAAATTGATAACCGAATCAGAAGTTGGGGTAGCGACTGCAACCACACGGCAGAATTCCGGCGTTTCCAGCACAGTCGAGGAGCCTGGAGGAGTGAATTGTCCCGCGGCCACGTTGGTGGCGGACGTCAAGGTCACATCGGGCAGAATCAGCTTAACGAGTTCTTCACATTTTGTGCCTCGCGCCGGAGTTGCGGCCAGTGTCACCAACCCAATCAAAGCACCACAAAACCTGGTGAGATGCCTTCGCCGCATAACAGACCCTCCCAACGATAATGTGCAACACCGAGATAAATGAAGGAAGGTCATATTTGCCCTTCAGAATAGCCCGCATTGTACACGCTTCGCTGAATGCTCACGGTGGGATTTAGGCAGGTCTGCGGGGGTGGTGCCATCACAGATCTGCAATCAAATGATTCTGGACGGATAACGGCAAACCTTCCGTAATCCGGTAAGGTAAGGGTTGGCGACCATCCAGGAGCTACAGCCTCAATCAACACAAGGGCGTTTGGACGTAGGCGCCCGGCGGCGGACGCTTCGCGTGAGGTAGTGGAGCGTTGGTTGCTCTATGGTTTGTGAGGTAAGTGTGGGTCACAGGAGGTTTCCCTATGACCCATTTGCGGAAAATGATGCTGGAAGAGCTCCAGCGTCGTAATTATTCTGAAAAGACCACACGTTGCTACATTCGCACAGTCGAGGATTTTGCTCGACACTTCAACTGCTCCCCGGATCGCTTACGCCCTCGACACATTCGCGAATACCAAGCGGAACTATTTGAGAAGCGCAGTTGTCAGCGGGCAGCGTCGCGGTCCGTCTGGCAGACTTGCGGTTCTTTTACTGTAAGACGCTCAAGAAGGGTTGGAGCATCGCCGACACTCCCTATCCGAAAGGGGCCCATCGCCTGCCAGCGATCCTCAGCCAGAAAGAGGTTGCTCAACTCATTCAGGTGGCGGGCACTTCCTTCCATCGCACTCTGCTGATGACCCTCTACGCCACCGGAGTACGACGCGCTGAATTGACACACCTGAAAGTCAGCGACATCGATAGCCAACGCATGGTGATTCACGTCCAGGGCGGCAAGAGACGCAAAGACCGGGATGTGATGCTCAGCCCAAAACTACTCGAGGCCTTGCGTGAGCACTGGCGCGGATTACAGCGCAAGCCAAGCGCTGGCTGTTTCCAGGCAACCGCTGGCATACCGGTGATACGCCCATCGACACCAAGGTGGTCTGGAACGCTTGCCAGGAAGCCGCCCAGCGAGCGGGCCTCCAGAAAGATGTCCATCCTCACACGCTTCGTCACTGTTTTGCGACGCATCTCCTCCAGGATGGTGCGGACCTGCGCACCATTCAGATCCTGTTAGGTCATAACGATTTGAAACTCGAAGGCCCTTCGCCGCCGGAAGAGTAGATGGCCCGGCCACCACTCGAGGTGGCCGATCTGGTCCGCGCCGCGGGAGAAATTAAAGCCAAACAGTCATCGGCACCCGGTCCTGACCGGAGAGAAGCACCAAGAACCCCCAGGCCCACGTCTCAGGTTCAAGAAGGTGCGAGGAACGCAAACGTAAGAACGTAAGCGGGCGCGCCTCACCTCTTGACAATCAGGATAAAAGGCATATTCTCCTCTTGGTTGCCAGGAGGAACGAGCCTTTATGGCGGACAAGCCGAGTGATCTCGTCCAAGGCACTCTGGACATGCTTATTCTGAAAACTCTGGCGCTCGAACCCATGCACGGATATGGGATCGCCGTCCGGCTTGGACAGATGAGCAAGGGCGTTTTCCGCCTCAATGCAGGTTCGCTGTTTGTCGCCAAAATCGGTCTGCTTCACGGTGGCCTCGCCGGTGTAGCGGCCGTCCTTCAGCGTTACTTGCACGGTAACCGGCTTCGTCTGTCCGCGCAGCGTTAGATTCCCGCGCAATGTCCACTTCCCCTGGCTGGCAGACTCCGCGCCTGTGGACTTGAATACGATCTCCTGATGATGCTCGCTATCATGGATCGTTAACGTGGACTTCTGCGCGTCGACGTTATGTTGTTGGGCGCTCGCGTCCAGCACGCATAGCAAGCTCACTGCCGCCAGGAACACGGTTCGCATCGCCCACCTCTACAATCCGAGTTTTCCGTTTCAATGGCCAACAGCTCTACACTGGACGGAACTCTACTAGAACATCGTCCAGCTAATAGTAAAGTGATTGTCTATAGACGGTAAGAAGGGTGTCGCCGCGCCGTTGTCCACCTTCAGCGAAAGCCGGTTGTTGGCGGATGACTGAAGCGCTCACGTTCTAGTTGGCAATTCTCGCAGCATCCGGGCAGCGGTTGTTAGGCCAGTTCGGGATTGCGCCCGTAGTTTACTTCTTGTTTCTCTCAGTTGAGGAAGAGTCCGTCGGTCGAGATCTCTTCTCGGGCGAGTCACTTGATGTGGTTTGCGCGTCAATCGAGCATGTGGTCTGGCCGACCACTCTTCAGTGGAGCAGAACATCAAACGCAGAAACTTGCAGATCTTCTTCTGAGAGCAGGGCAAATTCCTTGGCCATTTTTCGTCGTGGTATGGGCAACGTTTTCCACCGTATTTCGCGCACGACTTCCGGCTCGAACCCAGCTTGCCGAAAGAGTCGCAAGAGTTCCAAATAACGGAGACGATTGGTGTAGAAGCGAGAGTTCGCCATAAACGAAGACTCCCAGATTCGCTTGCTAAACCGCAGGTCATTCAGCTTCCCGCCGACGATATCTTTAATGGGAATACAGTGTGAACCTACGCCGTCCGGACGCTGAACGCGCCGCAGTTCCTGCAGGATAGGTAGAAACTCCTTGCGCCGCACATAGGGCAGAACGGCATGGGACCAGACGAAATCCACGGACGCGGGCGGGATCTTTCGTAGTGAGGCTAGGCCCTCGGTCAGGTACTCTGCCGAACAAGCCTCTGCCACGTCGTCCATGCTTCTGCAATGATCAAGGTTGGGAGGGTACAGGCCCAGCTGCCGCAGGTGGGATTCCATCCGGCGATAAACCGCGAGGTTTGTAGATGCACATGGCTCGACATCCACCAGGAAGGTTCGAGAGCCTCCAAACGTACGGGCGATCAGCGCAGAGCACAGCGAATCACCTGGGCCGAACTCTAACGATACAAAGTTGCTCGCTTTTCGTGCTAAGCACGCTGCCTCAAAGTGCTGGCGAAATATCCTCAGGGCATAGTCGGGACGTTCCATCCCTCCCTGCTTGAATAGGCCTATTTTTTTCCACAAATGATACGGCAGCGGCAATCGCGCCAGCACGATCTTGGCAGCGATCTTTAACTGCCAAGGAACACTCTGCATATGGCGCATACTATTGCACCTGGCTGGGGACGCCCTTGAGTCAAAACTCAGTCGGCCAAGGGTAAATTCAGACTAGATTGGCGCTAAAGAAATAACTCTACTAAGTTGAGGCTCACCCAGTCTGTCCCAATACGCACACATTCCATGCGTTCCTTCAAGTCGGTTTGGCGAGCGGCGGTTTTGAGGCTTGACGATCGTGTTGTGTAATTCGTATCTGACAGTTCGACGGGCGAGCGACAATATGAGCCTGGCGTTTCGCGAAGTAAAGCCTCATTTTCTAGCCATTTTGCAGAAGTGGATTCTTGCCGTGGTGCACAACTAAAACAAACCTGAGTAGTGACCCGGCGAGGTCGTCTCGAAGGGCGGCTACTGAGTTCAAAAAAGCCTTTTCCCGAATTTTGGAACCCTCTAGGGCGACGCGATAGACGGATCTAGGCCCTGTCTGTAAGGAAACGATGCGGATCGCTGGTGATACGTACACCTGCGAGAAGTGCGGAGACTTTCGCCTGTATCCATTGTTGCAGGTCCCATCAAACGGGATCGCAATCCAATGGAAGGCAATAAGCCGTGTAACCCTTTCATTTTCACTTATTTATGCTAGGTTAGCCGCCCCCCCCAAACGAAGAAGTGTGCCTTTTGAGACAGTTTCGCTCCTTTCCGAATGCAAAGCTATGATGGTTTCTATGTCCCTCGCTATTTCGAGGAGACCTCATGGCTACTAATACAGTATTTAGCAACGTTCCGCGGTCAGGCTTGAAACCCAAGAAGAAAAGCGCCTTCGATGTACAGGCCTTCCTCGATTCGGCCGGAGTATCGAGAAGAGTTGAGGAGTTCGGGAAAAAGCAAGCCATCTTCTCACAGGGTGAGCCCGCGGACAGCGTCATGTACGTCCAGAAAGGGAGCGTGAAGCTCACGGTGGTAAATGAGAGTGGCAAGGAAGCGGTCGTGGCGATTTTTGGGACTGGTGACTTTTTTGGAGAAGGGGGCATGGCGGGTCAGACGCTTCGCATGGGTACAGCGACCGCCATCGTGCCGACGACAGTCCTTGTCATTGAAAAAGACGAAATGTTGCGGGCGCTCCATGCGGAACTAGCACTGTCCGACCGTTTCATCACCTACATGCTGGCACGGAACATCCGAGTTGAGGCGGATCTGATCGATCAACTCTTCAACTCGACGGAGAAGAGACTCGCCCGCACACTTCTGTTGCTCGCACGCTACGGCGAGGAAGATCAGCCCGAGCGGGTGCTTCAGAAGGTTTCTCAGGAGACGCTAGCGGAAATGATCGGCACGACCCGCTCTCGGGTGAATCTGTTCATGAACAAGTTTAGGACGCTAGGTTTCATCGAGTACAACGGCAAAATCAAAATTAACAAATCCCTTCTGACTGTCGTCCTGCACGAGTAGCACTGCGCTCTAGGGCACTTCCGTCTCCGACTCTCTCGGCTCTAAGCATCAGAAGCCCTCTTTCAGCGTCATCAATCGCCCTGTATTCGATACCACCTGATTCGATCGGGCTGAGAAGCCGTTGTTTGATTGCGGCTAGTGCCTCATAAATCCGGGAAGGCATTACAGAGTTATCTGTCTCCAAGACCGCAGACATGTAGAAGGGCAGCCATGAGTAGGTCGCTAGGTTATTCATAGAATCTTCTTTCAACGGGGAGCAAAAAGATTGTACGTAAGTGGACGGCCTCGTAGACAATTCGTATTTTTCGACCGGCAGAATTGCTAACGATGGCCGTGATTTCGGCGGTTACTTCCTGGCCAGAGCCGGACCTCTACGATAGAGCCTTCCCTATATTCCATTTTTCGCTGTCGGTTCGGACCAGCGATCTAGCGGACCGGATTTTAGGCTCTCCGTACGAGCCAAACGATCAAGCAAATAATCAACAATGTGCCAACTATTCCGTATCCAAACATAGTGTGTCTCCAGTGTTTCGATGAGCCTCGAAATGTCGGCTCTTTCTCTGACGTGCGGGGGTCGAGTTCTACTGTGAATGGTTTGCTAGCCAATGTCTGTGCGGTTCCGGACGTAACCGTTCAATTTCGACTGCCAGGTCGTTCAACCGATGCGCCTCAAAAACAACTGTTTCTGGCGGATGGGAGATTGATTCAATCGGTCGCTGATTCTATGGGAGTTGCGGCGAGCGTTTTGAGCGGGTTTTTGGCGGACGTGGCAGCCGTGCGTCGAACCGTCCCCTCTCCCAAATTGATCGTCTTCCAGCAGCCCATCCACGTTGACTTCCCCCTCTCCCAGCGCTACATTCCCGTCCCCAGCCGAAAGGAGCCGACGATGGCGAAAGTTCTGAAGTGCGGTGATGTGGTCCCAGGATGTGATTTCGAGATGACGGGCAATTCAGAGGAAGAGGTTCTGCAGAAGGCTGCTGCACACGCGAAGACCGACCATGGCATGGACAGCGTCCCTCCTGATGTCCTCGACAAGGTCCGCGGGGCGATCCATGACGAGGGCGAGTCACGAGCGAAGGGCGCGGGGGCGAATTAAGTTCTCCATCTCAATCGATACAACAAGAGGGCTGCCTTCGGGTGGCCCTTATGTTTTTGGAGCAAGCCCCGCCCCTTAATAGCTTCTTCCGCAGAAACATAGAAGCACTCCCAGTCTATTGAATCGCGTACGCGCTTACTTGTTGGAAAGTACAGGGACATACCGATTGGAAGTTGACGCGGCGGGGTATATGAAGCTTGTTCGAGGGAGTCTATCCAATATGACCAACGCGCAGTTGATTTTGATCATCGTCGCTGTTGCCATGGTGGCTGGCGTTGTCCTGATTCTGCTCAAAGCGCAAAAGACCCGGAGACTGCGTGCGCGGTTTGGGCCAGAGTATGGTCGTGCCGTTAAGGAATCGGGAAACGCAGCTCGCGGGGAAGAGCGCCTTACAAAACTTGAAAAGCGAGTGGAACAGTTCAGCATCCATCCACTCTCAACATCCGATCGTTCACGTTTCGTTGACGCTTGGCGATCAGTCCAAGCGAAGTTTGTAGATTCGCCAGAGATGGCCTTACAAGAGGGCGATCTTCTGGTTCGAGAAGTGATGACGGCTCGTGGATATCCGGTCGTGGACTTCGACCAGCAGGCCGCGGACCTTTCCGTGAACCATCCGTCTGTTGTGGAACACTACCGCGCAAGCCACGAAATCGCCGTGCGCCATTCACAGGGACACGCGAATACGGAAGATCTGCGTCAAGGCATGATTCATTGCCGGAGACTATTCGATGATCTAGTTGGAGAGCCTGAACCTGAAGTAGCTCGCACCCGAACCGCCGTCGCATAAGGACAACAAAGGACGAAAGCACTGCTCAGTCGAGGAGGAGATTGCCGTGAACGACGCTGATCGAAAGGAAGAACTCATGGAACACGTTGAAGCGGAACGACTCACGACTGCAGACTTGGCGGACGCCGGCCGAGAGGAGCCGCGTAACGCGAACCTAGACCTAGCCCGTGTGGAGGTTGTGACGTCTCCGCGCGACGAAGGCCGCGTCCCTGTCCCACCCGAGACTGTGGCCGGCAGGTCATCGGTGCAAGCTGTCCCAGCCTCGCAAGTCGGCGTGGGTGGTACTGCGACGGCGACGGCGATGGCGAAGGAACCAGAGTCCGGCCCCCTGTTTTCTCAAGAGGAAGCCGGGAACCTTCGAACGAAATGGGACGCGATCCAGGTGGGCTTTGTCGATGAGCCGCGGCGTGCCGTTGAGGACGCGGACAGTCTCGTGGCAATGGCTATCAAGCGTCTGGCGGAGCAATTCGCCGAAGAACGATCGAAACTTGAAGGCCAGTGGGATCGTGGAGGAGACGTTTCAACCGAGGATCTTCGCATCGCGCTCCGTCGGTATCGCTCGTTCTTCGGGCGACTACTCTCTGTTTAGAAATCGAGCCCAGACAACTGAGCCTCCGAAGGCCAGAGCCGTCGCCGCCGCCGTCCCACTCTATTCCGTTCAAGAAGAGGGCTGCCCTTCACCGGCGGCCCTTTTTTGTGCGCCCGTCGCATACGAGGCATCTCGACATCGCTCGTTAGGTTCGCGGCTCGTGTTCCGCCTCCCAAAGCCACTTTTGCAGCACCCTCCGGGCTCCCGGGCTGAGATTGCGAAACACGAGGCCCATCCCGAGGCGCGGATCCACATAGGCCACCGTGGCCTCCGCCTCGAAGGCATCTCTTGCAACAACAATTGTGATCGCGACCGACGCTCCCTTAGGCAAGGGAGAGCGCATATCGATATAGCACCCATCGCGCTGGTCTGGACGGCTTTTAGATGTTGCCGTGGTCGCGAAAATGAACGAGATGTTCCCCTTCGGTGGGCCCGAGCACATATCCCTGTGACGCGGCGGCCTGAGCTGGCGCCACACCCTGCACCAATAGCTGGCTAATGCCAATGCTCCCCAGGCCGAGGAGGAAGGATCGGCGTTTTTGCTCGATGGCAACCATTACAATCTCCTTCGAAGTGCATCGATTCGTTTTACAGGACGGTGGCTTGTGATGACTCCGAAATTCACGAGGGGAGGATATCACCGAAATCGCGGCACTCTGCTAGCGCCTGATTTGCGTCGCGAACTCGAAAAAGTCCCGGGCCAGGTTTTGCGTCGTAATCCACATGGACGAAATCGCTGTTAGGACGTAGCCGATGACCTGGGAAATCCTACTCCCGCCAGTGATAACTAAACACAAGCCGACTTAGGAGGACTTAAACACTCTCTGGCCGAATCGCTTCCCGTGAGCCGCGATGGCGGAGGCGAAATTACGATGCGATCCGACCTGTAGTACCCTTAGCGCCATGGCAGATCGACCGAACCCTGTTTTCCGCACTATCGAAGAGGTGTCACTGATCGGCACGATGGCGACCTACGATTCACAGGCTAAAGCCTCTCAGGGCATCCCGCAGCAGTGGCGCGCGTTTCGCCTGGCCCATCCCGCGCTTGAGAGCAGCTCAAAGTTCTATGGCGCGTCGCCTTGCACTGGCGATCGCAAAATCCACTACCTCACCGGTGTCGCATATGAAGGCCCGGATGGTGTGGTTGGTGGTGAGCGCCTGACCCTTGAGGCGGGAGAGTATGCGGTCATTCAAGTCAACGACACAGCCTTGCTCCGCGACACCTGGACCTGGTTGTTGGGCCATTGGCTGGCTACCTCCGGACGTCGAGAGAAGAACGCACCAGAGTTTGAGCGATTTACCAGCATATCGGAAGCCGGTACACCCATTGGACCGGTCGAAATCTGGATTCTCCTCGAACCACTTTCAAGAGATTGAGTCCGCCCTTTCAGCCCCCGATCGCCGTTGAGGCGAACGGTCGAATTCTGACTCCTACCTTAGGCAACTCTGCCGCCGTTTGCATTTGCCATTTCAACTCCGACAAGCCGACATATCGGTACTAATTGGTTCTTCGATGAGTGACTTGGCGATTGTGAGCTCAACTAAGGTTGGTTTGATATCGAGAATTCGCCGCGAAATGCATTCCGCACGTCAAATCCGATTTCGAATCGTCGCTCTCGCGCGACCAGGCCCATTCAGTCCGGCGCGACCTAGAATCTTGCCCTGAGTGCCATGCTGATATATGCTCCACGCAGAGTTTCCGCATTCGACGCATTGCAGATTTAACTGTGATTCTCCCTGATCAATATTCTGCGCGAAGGCTCCGAACGATTCCCGTTTCTTTGATTGTTCCGCTTCTGACGAAATCGAATTTCACACTTCCAAGGAAACCAACGATGCCTGAACCGTCGTCCCATGGATCTTGCCTGCAAAACTGCCGCCTGCGCCGCTTTGTCTTAACCATATTCATCGCCTTGTCCATTTCTCCGTTGGTGAGAGCGCAGTCGACATCCGCTGCGCACAAGCAGGTGGAGCAACTGGTCGAGGAGAACGCCGCGGACTGGAAGCAGGCGTCGAAACAGATTTGGGATTACGCCGAGCTCGGGTATCACGAGGAGAAGAGTTCTGCGCTGCTGCAGGCGCAGCTGAAAGCAGCGGGCTTTTCCCTGGCCTCTGGCGTGGCTGATGAGCCCACTGCGTTTATCGCCAGCTACGGGCAGGGGAAGCCTATAATCGCGATACTTGGCGAGTTCGATGCATTGCCTGGGTTATCGCAGAAGCCACTCCCGGAGCGTTCTCCCGTAGTCGCCAACGCCCCCGGTCATGGTTGCGGGCACAACCTGCTTGGATCCGGGGCCGCTCTGGCTGTCGTAGCGGTGAAGAAATACATGGCGGCGAATCACATTGCCGGCACGTTGCGCTACTACGGCACGCCCGCCGAAGAGGGCGGTTCGGGCAAGGTGTTCATGGTACGGGACGGATTATTTAAAGATGTGGATGTGGTGCTGCATTGGCATCCAGGGGATCGCAACAGCGTGAACAACGGCGGCATGCTGGCGGTGGCTTCGGCCAGGTTCACCTTCCACGGCATTGCAGCCCATGCGGCGATGGCGCCGGAGCGTGGCCGCTCCGCGCTGGACGCCGTCATGTTGATGGGCAATGGCATTGAATTCATGCGGGAGCATGTACCCAGCAACTCGCGTATGCACTATATCATCACCAAGGGAGGAGTAGCGCCGAACATCGTGCCGGATCTCGCACAGATGGATTTGGTGGCGCGCAATCCATCGAATACTGTGCTGGAAGATATCTGGGGCCGCATCCTCAAGATCTCTCAGGGTGCGGCGCTCATGACTGGCACTACGGTTGAAGTCACCGACATTCGCGGCGACGCAAACATTATCGGCAACGATGCGCTGGCTCCGGTGGCGCAGAAAAATCTGGAGGAAGTGGGCGGTTTCACGATGAGCGAGACCGAGAAAGCGTTCGCTGTGGAGTTGCAGAAAACCCTGAGCATCGATACCCTGCCGAGCCTGGACGAGACTCATTTGATTGAGCCCTTGCGGCCGGTGGATCCCAATGCGCCGTCAGCCTCCACCGATGTGGGCGATGTGAGTTGGACTGTGCCCACCATCGGGTTCACCACGGCCACCTTCGTGCCGGGCGTGGCGCCGCATACCTGGCAGGCCTCGGCCTCGGCCGGCATGAGCATCGGCCAGGACGGAATGGTGGTTGCGTCGAAGGCGCTCGCACTCACGGCGATCGATCTTTTCTCAAACCCGGCACTGGTGGAGGCTGCTCGCGCTGATTTCAATCGCAAACTGACCGGCAAAACGTACCACTCCTTCATCCCCGCCGGGCAAAAGCCACCCATCAATTACCGCGACAACTGAAATAATTGGGTGGGAGTTTGTACAACGGTATAGCCGCACGGGAATGAAGCTTCCTGTAACGCGCGAACCGCTGATAATCTGCCGACCGTTCCGGTTCGTCTCGACGATTACTCCCCATAAACGCCCTTGTGGTCATTGGCGGACCGACTCCGGGGTTGTCGGCAACCCGGAAGCAACCCACCCTCAAGATTGCCGAGGAACTGGTGTGCTCATCTAAAGTTTGGAAGCAGGGGGAATCGGAGTCCCATAAAGATTAAGGGCTAAGGTGCATCCAAGAAGTCCCTGGCTGCACTATGAACGGTCTTTGATTCTCGGCCATGCTTTAGAGATAACCTCCCCTTGATCGTCTCGCGTGTTGCCTTCAACACCTCGTCGGAGAGGCGCTTATCGGAAACGGCACGCGCGACCGCGATAGCGCCTGCCATCGCGGAGAGAATGGAAGCTGCGAGCGCCTCACTGTTGGGGATGCCGGCGGCATCGATCCATTCCGCGAGAATGCTCACGAGGTTCTTCAGGCCGGAATTGAAGGTGATGCGGAACGCTTTGGATTGCCTCGGAAAATCGGAACCAAGCGTAACGATCGGACACCCCGAGAGACTGTCCCGATGCGCGGACGACACATAAGCGTCGATAAAGTTCTTGAGCGCACGGCGAGGAGGTAAGCCATCGCCAAGACGATGGTATTTTTGTTGCGCTTCCTCGAAGATGCCGCCCAGCGCTTCCACCAGCAGCACCTCCCTGGACTTGAAATGGGCGTAGAAGCCGCCATGGGTAAGGCCCGCAGCATGCATCAGTTCGACCACGGCCAATTGTTCAGGCCCATTCTTGCGCAAAACCCGCCCCGCGAGCTTCACAAGCTTTGCGTGAGTTTCTGCTTTGTGTGTCTGGCTGTAGCCCATCTCGGCCTCTATTTCTACCGCATGAATCGAAGGTTTTGCCGGAAGGTGATTCTATATGATATCAATCATCCTCTTTAATGTATATGATCTATATCATATAGTCTTCGGAGGCAGGGAAGCAAACATTGTCAGGCTCCCTGTTCGGAGCATGGCACCGGTGTAGACGCGTCGTTCGGAGAAATCGCATGAGCGAAGCATCAAATCCTATCTTTGTGGTTGGCGGAACTGGCCGTCACGGCGGAACAGGTGCATATGTAGCGCGACAGTTGCTCAGGCTGCGCATACCGATCCGTGCGCTGGTTCGGCAAAGAGATGACCGGGCAAGAGCGCTGGAAGAGAGTGGGGCAAAAGTCGTGGTTGGGGATCTTCGTGATCGCCGGACTCTCATCCCCGCTCTCGAAGGAACCGCTGCTGCCTATTTTACGTACCCGATCGCCGGCGGAATCATTGATGCGGCCGCTAACTTCGCGTCTGCCGCGCGCGCAGCGGGGCTGAGACGCCTCGTCGTCATGTCGATGGGCCCCGCCAACCCCGACAGTCCAAGCCACCTGGGACGCGCCCAATGGTTAGCGGAGGAACTGCTGGAGTGGTCCGGATTATCCTGCATCCATCTGCGCATTGCCGCCCTGTTCTTCGAAAATCTTGAGTTGCTGCACCGCGAGGATATTTTAGGCGACGGTGCAATCCGGAACTCGTTTCCGGACCTCCCCATGAACTGGATTTCCGGTGAAGACGCCGGAAAGCTGGCGATCGCAGCCTTGCGGTTTCCCGAGCGGTTCGGCGACAAGACGGCCGTCTATCCGACTGGCAGTGAAAAATTCACGCACAGTGAAGTCGCTGGTATTATCGGTCGGCATCTGGGATGTTCGCTGAGACACGAAACGATTTCAGACGAGGCTTGGCAAACGCGGCTCATGGAACTGAGCGAACACGACGGACGCATCAGCCTGGACATGGCGCGCCATATCTCGGCTGTCGGCGCCAGCATGCGAAAGCCATTCCCCATAAACGATTTGTTCCACACGGTGACGCACCAGCAGCCGATGACCCTCAATGACGCGCTGAGGTCCGGATATCTATCCTTTAAGGTGCGGACGACATGCGAGAGCTATGAGCGGTGAGACAACTTCAGCAAGGAGTCGTGAGCGAGGTCGGCTATGACGAACACCGGAACATTGCAAGTAACGACGCCGAACAACCGCAAGGTTGCGATAACCCGTTCGATGCTCTCGGAAATGGTCGTGGCGCTATTTCAGGCGCGATGCGAGTTCGGATCGGACCCGGTGCTGTCGCCATGCTACGATTTGGCGCCGGTTCATTAAACAACGGGTCAGGTTGGAGGGACGCACATGAGCCTCGCGGATGAAGTCGGCGGCGGCCTCGATGGTTTGTCGCAACTACGAATGCTGATGGCTTCGGGACGCAAGCCCGGCATTCTGGTCGCGCTCGACTTCGAGTTTGTCGAAGTCGAGGCTGGCAGGGCAGTTTTTGCAGGCACGCCGGGGAAGCACGCCTACAATCCGATTGGCACGGTGCATGGCGGCTATGCCGCGACGCTGCTTGATTCCGCCTGTGGTTGCGCCGTCCATTCCCGCCTCACGGCATCGCAGGCTTATACGACATTGGACCTGAAGGTCGCTTATCATAAACCAATTACCAAAGACACCGGACTCTTGCGCGCCGAGGGCCGGGTGCTTTCGTTCGGGCGGAGGGCGGCGTTCGCCGAGGCCAAGTTGACCGATGCGAGCAGCAAGTTGTATGCGTCCGCGATGTCCACGTTGCTTGTGTTTGACAGGTGAGGAATGCGGACGTTCGTTACGGGTCCGGTACAACTTCGGTACAACTGAGGGCGAGATGTCAGGAGAGAGAACCTGGAAGCCGGATTTCAGGGCCCTTCGCCTTAATCACTTGCGGCAGGCGATTGTCCGTGCCGCTTAATTAACGCGCTATGTGCAGTGCGCCGCCGTGTGTCCCTCCGGGGATTCCAGCATCAACATCACTTGGAATCCTAAATCCGGCCAGTCAATCATCAGGAATAATCTTCTTGAGATTTATGGGCTTCTGCTCAGGCAACGGGTCGTATACCACTTCCACGATGAACTTCGGAGCGGGACCTGCGTGCTTCTCTTCCTTTTCGATTTGCCGTCCCATATCCATAACTAGCTTAGTTGCCTTTAGATCACCGCCCGCAAACTTGTTCGCTAGTTGAATCATACCAGCCCGCATTTTAGATACAGATTTTCGTTCACCGTGCTCGATAACGATTGCTTCCGCTTCTAAGGCCCGACGAAATTCGGTATCCAAATTCAAACTACCACGTGGTCGCCCACTTGGATTTCCGGAACGACCCTTCTGGAAGCGGGTTTTCGCTGGGGGTTTTTTATAACCCACTTCGCATGTAGACATCGACTTATCGTCGTCATTGTTCATCGCGATTCTCCTGTGCGCCGGTTAAACCGGCGAGGTGTAGTGAATGCAAAAATCATACGAATGTGAAGTAGCGACCCACATCGGCCCCGAGTCATGCGGAGTCGCTCGTAAGGGCGGCGTCGAAGCGTTGACAGGGGACGTGCGGGCCGGGTATTCAGCCGCGTAAGAGAGTTACTCCGGGACGCCGACGCTGTAAGGAGAAGCGGAAGGCCCCACCGTTTGCACCGATATCGCGAGGTGTGCTCGAGTCCCGCGCGGTCAGAGGCCCCGCGCACGTACGCAGACACCTCGTTCGGGAACCGGGAGATCCCATGTTCGCCCAAGGCTGCAGTGGCCTTGGGACGCGTCGGGAAGTCTAAGGACGTACGCCGATGACAAACGGACCTGGGAAGTCGGACAGACCTGAAGTACCTGAGAAGTCCCCGAACAAAACCGGGTAACCGGTCACGGAGGGGATGGAGGGAAGAGGTTTGGCCAAAGGGAACCTGCCACAGCAAAACGCGTCCCGGACACCGAGCCGGAAAGACGCGCCCAGTGCGCTGGAGCGGGTACGTCAAGCAGCAGCAAAGGATAAGAAGTTGCGGTTCACGGCGCTCCTGCACCACATCTACAACCTGGACACGCTGCGTATGGCCTACTTCCGATTGAAGAAGGAAGCTGCGCCGGGCGTGGATGGGGAGACGTGGCGGCACTACGGGGAAAAGCTGGACGAAAATCTCCAGGATCTTTCCGCCAGGCTGAAGCGAGGAGCATATCGAGCGAAGCCGGTGCGTAGAGTATTTATCCCTAAGGCCGACGGGCGACAGAGACCGCTCGGAGTCCCGGTGCTGGAAGACAAAATCGTCCAGCGCGCGGCGGTCGAGGTGCTGAATGCTATCTACGAAACGGATTTTCTTGGCTTCTCGTACGGGTTCCGACCCGGGCGCAGCCAGCATCAAGCGCTGGACGCGCTCTACACCGGACTGCTGACGAGAAAAGTGAACTGGGTGCTCGATCTGGACATCAAAGGCTTCTTCGATCGCATTTCCCACGAATGGCTGGTGAAGTTCGTCGAGCATCGGATCGCAGACCGACGCGTCGTGCGTCTCATCCAGAAATGGCTGAACGCCGGCGTGCTGGAGGATGGGAAGCGAATACGGACGGAGGAAGGGACGCCCCAGGGCGGAAGTGCTTCGCCGCTTTTGGCGAACGTCTATCTTCATTACGTATTCGATCTGTGGGCCCAAACATGGCGTCAAAAGCGTGCGCACGGCGATGTCATCGTGGTGCGATTCGCGGACGACATCGTGGTGGGCTTTCATAGCAAAACGGATGCCGATCAGTTTCGAGCGGAACTTACCGACTCCGCGCGTTGCCCTTGCATCAAGCTCGCGTACGCATAGGAGCTTTGAGCGTCACCGCAGTACACTCGATGGCGCCCCAGAGTCCAGCAGTCCCCGGCGCGGGTGACAGCAGGACGGCCCTCAAAATCGGAAATGACCTCATCGCTGTTTGGAACTTCCTCGGTGGACGGGGTCAGGTTTTCGATGAACAAGTCTATTTCTCCCAATTCGAAACCAGTAACCTCCAAGTTGAAGTCCAAGTTGATCTCGGAAAGAGTCTTGAGTAGCTCACCAAGTAGTTGGTGATCCCATTCAGAATTTTCATTTAGCCGATTGTCAGCGATGATGAACGCGCGTGATTGGGCCTCGGTCAGGTGTTCCAGGCGGATGGTGGGCACTTCGGTTATATCCAGAAGTTTGCAGGCAAGAAGGCGCCCGTGCCCGGCCACAACTTGGCTTTGAGCGTTAGTCAAGAGCGGAACAGTAAAACCAAAGACCTCAATGCTCTTCGCAATCTGTCGGACTTGTTTCTTGTTGTGCTTCCGGGGATTCCCGGGGTAGGGCGTAAGGTCTGCTACGTGTCTATATTCAATCGCCAGTTTTCGGCTGATCGGGGAGAATTTCTCTGCTAGGTTCCGAGAATCTCTGGTCTCGGTTTTTGAATTGTTGCGCATTCGGCTTTTTCCTCTCTGCTTAAATCGAAGGACGCAGGGTTCCTCAGTTTCATTGGCAGCGTTGCAGTAATAAAGCACACTCACACTAAACCGAATGTTTCTCCCGATTTCCAGAGGTAATGAGGTCCAAATAATTCGGACGGAATGAGCGGAAGCACTCGAACTCTATGGGTTGGAGACCATGTCGAGGGTGGTGCGGCCGTTTTCCTAACCGCGGCTTGAAGAGACCGCAATTTAAGAATTCCCTGTTCATACCCTATTGTTACGCACGAATATTCCCTCTTCGTTTTGCCGCTGTGTCTGTAAGTAATTGAATAGACAGAGGCTTTCCAAAATTCTGGCCTGGGAAGGAGGCGCGATCGCGCGTTTTTCCCTGTATTTTTCCCTGCTTCGCCGTCACCATTGTCGATCTCGACCCAGGGAATTGTTCTCGCCCGAATGCGCCTGTACTTGAAGGGCTTATTGGCTAGGTCCTCGGTGTCGGACAGCCCTGAGGCAGAAATTGCGAAACGAACCTGCTCAAGCCCTTCAAATCTGGTTTGTTACCTTAACGAAGGGCGACGAAAGGACGGCATTTCGGGTGGTTCGGATACGAACGAATCGGAGGGCCTTGAAGTAATGTCTGGATCTTTGCGCCGGCTGCTCGCGTCGTGCACCGGCAAAGCCGGCTGCAAATCCAGAATCACCCAGTCATATGCAGGCGTGACGGAATCAAGGAGCATCCTCATTCGATCGCTAAGCAGCAATTCGCTGGGGTTTAAGACTTTGGATCCGCACGGAATGAAGCAAAGGTTGTTGGCCACGCTGTTTCAGAAAATCGCCGAGCTCCACAAAGCGCACGTCCCCTTCTTTCTCCCTAATCTTTTCCCAGGTCAATATCTCGTCGATCCTGCCCAATACGAAGGGAGCGCGGCGGGGATCGAGTTCCGTTGTTATGATCGGTCGTCCGCTAGTCCACAAGCTCGTCAAGCCCAGGCTACGCGACCCCGCTATGCTCGATGCAACCCGTCCAATCGAAATTCTCAATCGCGTAGATAGTTTTTCTGAGTACACACGGAAGGCTTCTTGCCTCAGAATCACTGCCTCAAGGCGAAATCGCTTATAATGAAGATTGACTGATGCTGATCCGGCTAGGTTTTGACATTCAGTTCGAGATCCCCTCTCCGGTTCCGATGATCGCGGTATACCATGTGCATCATTCGCGACGCGCGGACCTGCGAGAGCCCGATGAACCGCGTATCAATCCGACGGTGACCGTCAATGAGTATGAGGATTCGTTCGGAAACGTGTGTGCCCGTTTCGTAGCGCCCGCCGGAAAGCTTCAGCTGTACAATTCGACCTTAATCGAAGACTCAGGCGAACCTGACCTCGTAAGTCCACAAGCGTGCCAGCTGCCGGTGGAAGATCTGCCTCCGGAAGTGCTGCGGTTTCTCCTCGCCTCCAGGTATTGCGAAGTTGACCGCTTCCTGGACATTGCCGGAAACCTGTTCGGCAACGTGCAACCGGGTTGGCCACGCGTCCAAGCAGTGTGTGATTGGGTGCAAACCAACGTTACATTCGGCTATCAGTTTGCCAGTCCGACAAAGACGGCTTTGGATCTGTACGAAGATCGCAGGGGTGTCTGCCGCGATTTTCAGCATCTCGCCATCACGTTTTGTCGTTGCTTGAATATCCCGGCGCGGTATGCCACTGGATACCTTGGGGACATCGGGGTTCCTTTTGTTCCCCCGATGGACTTCAGCGCATGGTTCGAGGTGTACCTGCAGGATCGCTGGTGGACATTCGATGCGCGTAACAACAAGCCGCGAATTGGACGAGTCTTGATGGCCACAGGACGCGACGCGGCGGACGTCGCCATAACAACCTCATTCGGGACCAGCCGGCTGACGAGCTTTACAGTCATAACCGATGAAGTTGTAGCCGGGACCTCGATAGCTCGGTAGTTGTCCAGGAACTTTGGCCCAGTTCGCTGCGGACAGAGGATAAGCGGGAGTATTGAGCTGACGAGACATGCAATCTCGGGGCACCCTGTAAAAAAAATTGAGGGAAGCTTAGCGCCTCTTCGCGGATGTTTCGCTAACGGTTACGAGGGCGCCTTTCTGTTTCGAGATCCTGCGTTCCGGGTTCGCTCCATTCATTATGGCCATTAACGTCGCGCTCACCCATAAGACGCACTACCGTTACGACCGCCGAGTTTCCCTGGGGCCTCAGGTGATACGGCTGCGGCCAGCGCCGCACTGTCGCACACCCATCCTTTCGTATTCTTTGAAGGTTCATCCCACGAACCATTTCATGAATTGGCAGCAGGACCCCCAAAGCAACTACCTTGCGCGGGTGGTGTTCCCTGAGCCGACTGCGGAATTTTCCGTGGAAGTCGATCTGATCGCCGAAATAGGCGCCTTCAATCCGTTCGACTTCTTCCTCGAGCCTTACGCGGAACAAAGTCCTTTTTCCTATGACTCTGCACTGGTGCGCGACCTGCGGCCGTATCTCGAAACCCAACAGGCAGGAACGAGATTCTCTGAATTCCTGGCTCGAGTGCCGCGCCTGAAGACGCGCACGATTGACTTCCTCGTTGACCTCAACAAGCGGGTGAAAGACGAAGTCGGCTACGTGATCCGCATGGAGCCCGGCGTGCAAACCTGCGAGCAAACGTTAGGCCTGCAAACCGGTTCATGCCGCGACTCGGCTTGGCTGCTGGTCGAGATCATGCGCCATCTGGGACTCGCTGCACGATTTGTTTCCGGCTATCTGATTCAACTCCAGGAAGATACAAAACCACTTGAGGGTCCGGCCGGCTCCCTCGCCGACTTCACGGATCTGCATGCGTGGGCCGAGGCCTACCTGCCGGGGGCAGGCTGGGTCGGATTCGACCCCACGTCCGGGATGCTTGCCGGCGAAGGTCATATTCCGCTTGCTTGCACGCCAGACGCCGGCAGTGCCGCGCCTATTTCCGGCTCGATCGATCCCTGCGAAACGCAATTTGAACACCAGATGACGGTTCGGCGGATTTACGAATCGCCTCGCGTGACTAAGCCCTACCTCGATGGGCAATGGCAAGAAATTGAAGCCTTGGGCCATCGGGTGGACGCCAAATTGCGAGCTGGAGATGTGCGGCTTACCATGGGCGGCGAGCCGACGTTCATTTCTCTTGATAACGCCGACGGCGACGAGTGGACGCGCGAAGCGATGGGGCCTGCGAAGCGCAAGCTCGCCGTCGCGCTGCTGGGAAAGTTGCGCGATCATTTTGCTCCCCAGGCGCTGCTTCACTACGGGCAAGGCAAATGGTATCCGGGCGAGCTGCTCCCGCGTTGGGCGCTCTCGTGTTATTGGCGCAAAGATGGAATCGCCATCTGGGAGAATCCGCGCTTGATCGCGGAAGACGCCAAGGACTACGGGTACACGAGCGACGATGCGCGGAGGTTTCTCGATGCGCTGACCCGTCGTCTGCAAGTGGACGCCTCGGTCGCGATGCCCGCCTACGAGGACACCTTCTACTATCTCTGGAAAGAACGACGCCTCCCGGTGAATGTGGATCCGCTCGATCCAAAACTCGAGGATCCCATCGAACGCGAGCGTGTAGCACGCATTTTCGAAGAAGGCTTGGGTAAATTGATCGGCTACGTGCTTCCGCTGCGGCGCGTCGCAACGAAACACGCCACGCAGCGCTGGACGAGCCAGCCTTGGTTTCTCCGATCGGAAAATATATTTCTCATCCCCGGTGATTCACCCATCGGCTACCGTCTGCCGCTCGAGTCTCTTCCTTGGACCAAACCGGAAGATGTTCTTTATTCCTTCGAGCCTGATCCGTTTGCCAAGCGCGACATGCTTCCCGTGCGGCCTGCACGTAAGCCAGAACTCTTCGTCGCGCCGCCCGTGACCGACGACCGGCATCCAGTCGCGGAACGCTCGAAGCCGGCGGAAGAGGGTGAGTCTGCGCCGTGGGTGGCACGTCCCGCGCTGTGCATACAGCCGCGCGACGGCAAGCTGTTCGTCTTCATGCCTCCGGTAGAGTATGTCGCCGACTATTTGGATCTCGTGGCTGCCATCGAAGACACGGCTGCACATCTCAACATGCCGGTGATCCTGGAAGGCTACGGACTCCCTTTCGATCCGAGAATCCGGGTGCTCCAGGTGACACCGGATCCGGGCGTGATCGAAGTAAACATCCACCCGGCGGAATCCTGGGACGCGCTGGTGCGCACCACCGAGGCGGTCTACTCTCTTGCGCGCGAGACACGCCTGGGCGCAGAGAAATTCATGCTGGACGGGCAGCACTCTGGCACCGGCGGGGGCAACCACATCGTAATCGGCGGCCCTACTCCGGAAGACAGCGCATTTTTACGCCGCCCCGATCTGTTACGAAGCTTGGTAGGCTACTGGCACAATCATCCTTCGCTGTCGTACCTGTTCTCCGGTATGTTTATCGGACCTACCAGCCAGCATCCCCGTGTCGATGAAGCGCGCACCGATTCCATTTACGAGTTGGAAATTGCTTTCGACCAGATTCCTGACAAGGGTTCCCACGACGTTTTGCCTTGGCACGTCGATCGCGTTTTTCGACACCTGCTAACTGACCTGTCCGGCAATACCCACCGCGCAGAGTTCTGCATCGACAAGCTCTATTCGCCCGACGCTTCCCAATCGCGTCGGGGTCTGGTTGAATTGCGGGCATTCGAAATGGCTCCGCACGCGCGCATGAGTCTTACCCAGCAACTCCTGGTGCGCGCGCTGATCGCACACTTCTGGCAAACTCCGTATCGTCGCAAACTTGTGTGGTGGGGAACGTCACTTCAGGACCGCTTTATGCTCCCTCACTTCGTTCAACTCGACTGGGAAGACGTGATGGAGGACTTGCGCGAAGGCGGCTTCGCATTTCAGCAGGAATGGTTCGCGCCACACTTCGAGTTCCGATTTCCGATGATTGGTTCGGTGACCAGGCGCGGCATACGGCTGGAATTGCGGCACGCCTTGGAGTGGTGGCACGTGCTGGGAGAAGAAGCATCCGGCGGTCAAACGGTACGAAACGTAGACTCGTCGGTCGAGCGATTGCAGGTGAAGGTGTCGGGAATGATCGATTCGCGCTTCACCGTTTTGTGCAATGGCCGTGCGACGCCGCTGCACTCCACGGGCGAAGAGGGCGAATTCGTTGCTGGCGTGCGATACCGTGCATGGCAGCCGGCATCGTGCTTGCATCCGAACATACCGGTGCACACGCCTCTGGTGTTTGATATCGTGGACAAATGGTCGGGACGTTCGATCGGGGGTTGCACGTACCACGTTGTCCATCCTGGCGGGCTCGCTTACTCCCAGTTTCCTGTTAACGCGTTGGAGGCGGAGAGCCGGCGTCTCGCCCGCTTCAGCGATATTGGGCATACACCCGGAATCATGGCCATCCCAACCCGAGAGCCCAACCTCGCGTTCCCGTTGACGTTGGATTTGCGGCGGACGGCATGAGGTCTGCTCGCGAAGTACGGCAAGTTCTTTCATACGAGCCCGAATGAAAATTTCCGCAGGCACTACGAAAGAACCCCTCCTGAGCACCGGCTATCCCCAGACCGCCGGTGTTTACGACGAGATGTCCGTCGCGCCCGGAGTTCTTCGTCCCCACTGGGATACCTTCATCCGTTCGCTGTCGGCTTTGGGCGACCAAGAACTCGGCCGTCGCTGGCACACTGCCAGGCAGCGGATTCGGGAAAATGGCGTCAGCTACAACGTCTATGGCGATCCGTTGGGAATGGATCGTCCATGGAATCTCGATTCCATCCCTCTGATGATCCCGCCCTCAGAGTGGAGTCAGCTGGAAGCGGGTTTGATCCAGCGCGCCCGGTTGCTGAACGCAATCCTGGCCGATCTGTACGGCCCCCAACGGTTGCTTCGCAGTGGTCAACTACCGCCGGCTCTGGTATTTGCGAACCCCGGCTTTTGGCGGCCGTGTCATGGGGTGCGCGTTTCGGGTGACATCTACCTGCATTTGCTGGCTGTGGACCTAGCACGTGGCCCGGATGGCGAGTGGTGGGTAATTTCCGACCGCACGCAGGCACCCTCCGGCGCGGGTTATTCGCTTGAGAATCGCATCGTTATGGCGGAGACCTTTCCGGACTTATTCCGCGAGTTCCAAGTCAAGCGGCTCGCGTCCTTTTTCCGTTCCTTTCGTGACACCTTGCTCCGCCTTTCTCCCGTGACACGCGACAATCCGCGCGTTGTCCTCCTGACCCCCGGACCGTACAACGAGACCTACTTCGAGCATTCCTACCTCGCGCGTTATCTCGGATTCAGACTGGTTCAGGGCGGCGACCTTACCGTCCGCGATAGCCGCGTCTTCTTGAAGACGCTCGAAGGCCTCAAGCAAGTGGATGTAATTTTGCGGCGCGTCGATGACAGCTTCTGCGATCCAATCGAATTGCGTTCCAACTCCTATCTCGGTGTGGCCGGCCTGGTCGAAGCGGTGCGCGCTGGCAACGTCGCGGTGGCGAATGCGCTGGGAAGCGGTTTGATTGAGACGTCCGCCTTCATGCCATTTTTCCCGGGCCTTAGCCGGCGCATGCTGGGGGAGGACCTGAAACTCCCGACGGCCGCAACGTGGTGGTGCGGACAACCCAAGGCTCTCCAGTACGTTCTCGATAATCTGGATTTTCTGGTGCTCAAACCCGCGTTTCCCTCGAAAGGCATGGAGCCTGTTTTTGGGGGCAAGCTGGCCACGGAAGAACGCTCACGACTCACTGCGCGCATCCGAGAAACCCCCCACGAATTCGCCGGGCAAGAGTTGCTGAATCTGTCCACAGTACCCGTCTATTCCGAAGAAAATGGGCTGACTCCGCGACGCGTGGTTCTGCGCGTGTACCTGGCGGCAGAAGGTGGCTCATGGAGTGTAATTCCCGGAGGACTCGCGCGAGTTTCGCCGTCCATCGACACGCCGGTCGTCTCTATGCAACGCGGCGGCGGTAGCAAGGACACTTGGGTCCTTTCGCAAGGGCCGGTCGACACCTTCAGTCTGCAGCCGCCCCGGAATGTGCCGTTGAATTTGAGTCGTGGTGTTGTCAGCGATCTGCCGAGCCGCGCCGCCGACCACGTTTTCTGGCTCGGCCGCTACGCCGAGCGCGGTGAGCATCTGGCCCGCATGCTTCGCTGCATTTTGATCCGGCTTACCGGCCAGGTTGGTGCGGCCGACGGCTCGGAATGGGAATCGCTGCTGAAGATGCACGATTGCCTTGAGTCTCCCCACGCCCGCCTCTCGAAGGACGAACCCCAAGCGCGTACCGACCTACTGCGTGATTTCGAGCAGGAGATTCTTTCGCGCATTTTCGAAGAACAACGTAGCGACAGTCTGACCGAAACTTTGAATCGCGCCGGGCGCTCCGCCGCTCAGGTTCGCGACCGCCTTCCGAGCGATTTGCTCCGCGTCGTAAGCCAGTTCGGCTCCTTGACCCGCCGCGCCGATGGTTCCGCTTGGGGCTACGTCTCGGTTGTTGATGCATTAGCCGTTCTGAATGCTTGTATCGGCATGCTCGCCGCCCTCCGCGGAATCGAGGTGGAAAATATGACCCGCGGCCCGGGTTGGCATTTCCTCAGCATCGGAAGGCGCCTGGAGCGCTCTCTCCATTTGGTCAGAATGTTTCGCACCGTCATCGTGCCGCTGAACCCGCAGATCTGGCCCGCGCTCGAGATGGTCCTCGAGGTGGCTGACAGTTCGGTAACCTACCGTTCGCGCTATTTCACCATTCTGCAGCCCGCGCCAGTCCTCGATCTGTTGATGAACGAAGAAGTCAATCCGCGGTCGCTCGCCTTCCAGGTCAAAGACCTCTCCGAGCATTGCCGCAGTTTGTCCAGCATGCCCTCCGGGGCTGGGTGGCCGATCAACAAACAGAAACGCGTGGAGGAGGCGGCATCCGACTTGTTCCTCGCGGATGTCCACATGCTTTGCGAGACGGGCGCAGCTGGTTCACGCGAGAAACTCGATGAACTTCTGGCCTGCTTGGACGAGGCGTTGCCTGCTTTCTCGAACGCCATCACCCATACTTATTTTAGTCACGCGCTGCTGGAGCGCACCACGTGATCTATCGCGTGCGGCACGTCACCACGTATGCCTACGAGGACCCGGTTTCGGTGTCGCATCACTTGCTGCGCCTGACTCCGCGCAATCTTCCTGGACAGGTTTGCCGCGAAACGCAGATATCCATCTTGCCGGAGCCCTCGGTCACGACCACGGGCAGCGATTATTTCGGCAATATTCAGACGTTCTTCACGCTACAGGAACCTCACGACAGCTTGGTCGTTGAGGCCGCCAGTGAATTGGAAGTACACGCCGCCGAACCGCCCGATCTTTCTGCGTCTCCTCCTTGGGAGACCGTGGTCGAATCGTTGGTCACCGACCATAGCGAGGGGGGGCTGGACGCGTACCAGTTTGTCTTCGATTCTCAACGCGTGGCGGCCAGTCGGGAACTTGCCGACTACGCGCGCTCCGCGTTTCCCACGGGACGTCCGTTGCTGCAGGCTGTGCTCGAACTCATGCGAAAGATCCACCGGGATTTCCGCTTCGATGCCAAGGCGACGGAGGTGTCGACCCCAGTCCAGGAATTCTTCCAAAAGCGCAGGGGCGTGTGTCAGGACTTCGCGCATCTGCAGATAGCGTGCCTGCGATCCCTAAGTCTGCCTGCCCGTTATGTAAGCGGCTACCTGCGAACACTGCCACCACCTGGCCAGCCGCGTTTAGTGGGCGCGGATGCGTCCCATGCCTGGTGCTCGGCTTGGAGCCCAGGCGCCGGTTGGGTGGATTTTGACCCAACGAACAATTGCGTGCCCACGGACGGTCACATCACCGTGGCATGGGGGCGTGATTATAGCGACGTCAGTCCCATCCATGGCGTTCTCCTGGGCGGTGCCAAACACACTCTGGACGCCGGAGTCGATGTGCTGCCGATGCCATAGGGTTTGTCGAGGAAGTTTCTGGGGCTGCGCCAATGCTAAAAGTGGACAGCGCGAGAAAGATTCTCGCGGAGATGGGCGCGCCCAACACGGCACAGGTTTCCAAACTTCCCGCCTGCCAACGTTGAAGAACGGCATTTCTGGTGGTTCGGATACATACGAATCGAAGGGCGTTGCAGTAATCCGTGGATCTTTGGTATCAGTTCCTAAGGTCACGGCACACTTGGAAGCAACCACTTGCCGTTCCCTTGGGCCACAGACACCACCTTTGAAGAGATGATTTACAGCAGAGGGTATCGCATCGAAATCAGGCGCGACGTAGTGTGCTAGTCCCAGGCCCTACCGGTGCTCATGTTGCGAGGCTATTCGAAGATGATGGTCTTGTTGTTGTAGAGCAGGATTCTGTTTTCAATGTGCCAACGAACGGCGCGGGAGAGAACCATTTTTTCAAGGTCGCGCCCTTTTTCCACCAGGTCTTCAAGAGAATCGCGATGAGAGATGCGCGCGATGCCTTGTTCGATGATGGGGCCGTCGTCGAGGACTTCAGTGACATAGTGCGCGGTGGCGCCGATGAGTTTTACGCCGCGCTCGTAGGCTTGATGATGGGGTTTCGCGCCTATGAAGGCGGGTAGGAATGAGTGATGGATGTTGATGATTGGCATCGGATATTGGTTGATGAAGTCAGTCGAAAGCACCTGCATATAGCGGGCGAGCACGACAACGTCGATGTTGTTTGCTGCCAGGAGTTCGAGTTGCTGCGCCTCGGCTCGCGGCTTGTTATCCTTCGTCATGGGAATAAGGTGGAAAGGCACACCATAAACATCGGCGTGCTCTTTTGCGTCCGGATGATTGCTAATCAGCAGCGGAAAATCGCACGCGAGTTCTCCGTTTCTTTGGCGATAGAGGAGGTCGACGAGGCAGTGATCGTATTTTGAGACAAAGATGGCCACGCGCCGACGGTGACTACCTAGGGCGATGCACCAGTTCATCCCGAACTTGTGAGCGATCGGACCAAACGCACCGTCGAAGTCTTTCATGTCTAGGCGGAAACCGGTAAGTTCCCATTCGACGCGGGCTAGGAAGTATCGTTCTTCTCCGGCTTGGTGCTGTTCGAAGTGTAGGATGTTGCCGTCGTAGCGATAGATAAATTCGGCGATGGTGGCATCCAGGCCCTTGCGATCGGGACACTGCACCAGAAGCACGGCAGTATTTTTCATCAGAATTTCCTCTGTTTTTCCGGCTCAATTGTACGCGAAGATGCGCGGCGAAAGGCCGCTCAGATAGCACGAGGGCGCGGAGCTCCCAATAGGGATGTTGTGAGTAGTCTGATTTCGGAGCGACTGCTGCTCTGGACTGGAGCTCGCGAGGGGCTCATCGAAGCCAGGGTCCGTGGGCCGCGCCAGCCGGCCACCCGGATGAACGCTAGCTGTTGGGATTTCGGAGCCCCGCTCAAAAGGGGCAGGGAATTGGATCACTCAGCACAAGGATACCCAGGAGCCTCAGTGTGGCGAGCGAGAATATGCACTATTGCGCTCGGAAACCTCGCGCAAAACTGATTGGTCAAGCACGTCCGAAGATGGCTTCCGGTTTGCCGACGATACAGACCCTACGAGCCTCGTCACCAGCTCCCTAGCATCGTTAGCCGCAACCCTCCGACCAGGCAGTCTGGTTGACACCGGTCAGTTGTGGAGCAATAATTCGCAACCAGCGGTCTACCGTTCACGACCGTCTCCCCACTAGTCACATCGGAAGCAGGGCTCGATGACCACAACCCGTCGCGATTTCTTGACGGCAGCGGCAGCAACTGCGGGAGCAGCGATGACAACGGATGTCAGCCAAGCGCATCAGCATGAGCACGAACACCAAGCCGTTCCCTCGGACCCTGCGCTGCGAGTCAAGTCATTGGAATCTTTGCTTGTAGAGAAGGGGCTGGTGGATCGGGCGGCGTTGGATGCGCTTGTGGACGCTTACGAACACAAGATTGGTCCGCGAAATGGTGCACGAGTGGTGGCGCGGGCGTGGTCAGACGCTGGGTACAAGCAGCGGTTGTTGAGCGATGCCGATGCCGCGATTGCAGAAATGGGGTATGGCGGGCTGCAAGGCGAACACATGGTGGTGGTAGAGAATTCGGTGAGGGTGCACAACTTGGTGGTTTGCACGCTATGCTCCTGCTATCCCTGGCCGGTGCTGGGGCTCCCCCCGGTGTGGTACAAATCCGCGCCGTACCGCTCCCGCTCAGTCATTGATCCTCGCGGCGTGCTACGCGAGTTTGGACTCGAGTTGCCGGAAGATGTTGAAGTGCGCTTATGGGACAGCACAGCAGAACTGCGTTACCTGGTGCTACCGGAGAGGCCGGCAGGGACGGAGGGGATGAGCGAGGAAGCGCTAGCGGCGCTAGTGACACGCGACGCGATGGTAGGCGTGGCGAAGGTTTCCGTATCGAAAGTGGGGACTGTGAGATGAACGGCATACACGACATGGGCGGTATGCACGGCATGGGCCCGATCGTAGAGGAAAAGAATGAGCCGGTGTTTCACCATGAATGGGAAGGACGCATCTTCGCGATGAATCGGGCAATGGGAGCATGGGGAAAGTGGAATCTAGACGCTTCGCGTCATTCTAGGGAGCTAATTCCGCCAGCTGAATATTTGCGCATGAGCTATTACGAGAGATGGGTAGCGGGGCTCGTCGAACTGATTGTGCAAGGTGGACTCACGACACGTGCCGAGATCGAGAGTGGAGTACCTGCGGCGGGATCGGTGAAAGCGGCTCCGGTGTTGACAGTGGACAAAGCTGTGGCTCTAGTTGCAAAGGGCGTGCCTGCAAGCCGCAACGTGCCGGTGACTCCGCGCTTCAAAGTAGGCCAGCGGGTACGTGCGCGCAATATCAATCCGACGGGCCACACGCGGCTACCGCGCTACGCGCGAGGCAAGGTCGGCACGGTTTACCTCGACCACGGCGTCTATGTCTTTCCGGACACCAACGCGCATTTTCTCGGCGAGAAGCCGCAGCATGTCTACTCCGTGCGCTTCGCCGCGCGCGAATTGTGGGGCGACCAAGCCGCGCCGCAAGATTCCGTTTACGTTGATGTGTGGGACGACTACCTTGAGCCAGCCTGATCCAACTCCTTCCCCGGGAACTCTCGCGGCGCTGCCACAGCTTCCGCGCGACGAGGGCGGTCCCGTGTTCGCGGAACCGTGGCAAGCACAAGCCTTTGCTCTCGCCGTGAAACTATCCGAGTTGGGCTATTTCACTTGGAAGGAGTGGGCCGCTGCCCTCGCCGAAGAACTCAAATCCGCTGCCGATCGGGACGAACCCGACGATGGTTCGCGCTACTACGAATACTGGCTTGCCGCGCTCGAGCGCCTCGTGACCGCGAAACGTCTTTCCGATCCGGCCACAATGCTGGCGCGAAAAGAGGCCTGGGCGGACGCCTATCGGCACACGCCTCATGGCAAGCCCGTAGAACTAATCTCCCCTGCAGACACAAACGCGCACAACAATAAGAACGGATAAACCGGTCGCTCCCCGTCAATTCAGCTCGTTCCTTCTCGCGCTTGGGTGCACTCTGGGCGGGTGACGGGCCACCCTTCCGTAATCCGGCAAGGTAAGGTTTGCCGACGATACGCCAAAAACATCGTGTAATATCCAAAAAGAGATTTTGGAGGTCCCCCGTTGGATAACGTTCAGAAAATCGCATTCATTCGGCGGTTCATAGAGGTTTGCGTGCGAGCCGACCCTGACGAGTTTGCAAGCTATTTTACGGATGACGCGATTTGGTGGAATTCACCCTGGCAGTCGGTGGAAGGTCGCGACGCGATTCGAGAGACCTTGCGGCGTGGTGCAGCGCAAATGACCGCCCTACCATGGGAAATACATCACATCGTAGCCAAAGACAATGTGGTGATGACAGAACGCGTGGACCATTTCCAGGCTGGAAATAACCGGATCCGTGTGCCCTGTATGGGAATATTTGAATTGCGCGGTGGAAAGATCGCTGCTTGGCGCGATTATTGGGATCTGAAGCAGTTCGAAGCGCAACTCCGGAGCAACCCGGCCCCCAGCGGCTGGATAACGGGCAACTCTTCCGTAACGGGATAAGGGAAGGTTTGCCGACGAATACCGGAGTTGACCAGTTCGATTGACACTGCGCCGTTAGGCAAGGGCTATGGACGGGACGACGGCTCAGTTTCATTCCCGTTCGTTCATTAGTGACTGTTCGCCCGAGAGTCGCGCAGCCTGTGTGAGAAGGTAGTTGCGCTCCGGCAGGCTCCCTGTCTTGCCTGCCGCGGCCCTGTAGTGCCTGACAGCACCCTTGCGGTCCCCCGCAAGTTCCAGCAAATGCGCCCGCACCGCGTCCAGGCGGTGATGTTCCGCGACGCGCGCATCGCCTTTGAGAGCATCCAGCACCTCCAAGCCCTTCGTTGCGCCGTGGACCATCGCGGCCGCGATCGCGCGATTCAACGCGACCATGGGGTTGTCGGACATGCGGCTTAGCAGATCGTAAAGCGCCAGGATCTGCGGCCAATCCGTGTCCTCGGCTCGGGCGGTCTCGTCGTGAACGGCGGCAATGGCGGCTTGTAGTTGGTATGGGCCGATGGCGCCCTTGGGTAACGTGGCCGAGAGGAGCGCGACTCCCTCGGCGATCTGTTGCCTGTCCCACAGCGCCCTGTCTTGCTGCGCGAGCGGGATCAACTGGCCCTCGGCGCCCGTTCGCGCCAAGCGGCGAGCGTCGGTCAGCAACATGAGCGCGCGCAATCCAGCGACCTCCGTGTCGTCTGGTTGCAGATGGTGGACGATCTGAGTTAGGCGCATTGCCTCATGCGACAGATCGGCTCGGCGCAGATGGGGTCCAACACTGCTCGTGTAGCCCTCGTTGAAAATGAGGTACAGCACGTGTAGAACTGCGCGCAGGCGCTGTCCTTGCTCCTCGGTAGTTGGCAGTTGGAATGGAATGTTGGAGTCCTTGATGCTTTGCTTGGCGCGGCTGATCCGCTGCGCCATAGTCGCCTCGGGCACAAGAAACGCGTGGGCGATCTCGGCGGTGGTCAAGCCGCCTACCGCCCGCAACGTGAGCGCAATCGCCGAAGCCGGAGTCAATGAAGGGTGGCAGCACATGAAGAGCAGGATGAGCGTGTCGTCCTGATCCGATTCGCGAGCGGCGTCGACCGGAGGCGCGAGTTGGTCCATCTCGAGCGCTGCTTCACTTTCACGACGGCGGCGAGCTGATTCTCTGCGAATATGGTCGGTCATGCGACGGAAAGCGACTTGCGTCAGCCACGCGCGCGGATTTTCCGGCAGGCCATCGCGCGGCCACTGCATCGCCGCAGCGATCGATGCCTCCTGACAGGCATCCTCGGCAGCAGCGAAGTCGCGGAATCTTCGGACAACGATGCCGAGCACCTGCGGTGTCAGCTCGCGCAACAGGTGCTCGATCGGGGGGTCCGAAGGTTGTGCTGTCACTTAAGTTTCCCGTCCAGAATCTCAGAGTCCCAAATCAGAATGGCTACCCAGCACTTGACGCACTTCGATGGGCATATTGCCCGGGGCACCACCGGGGCCGGGTGCTGCCGAAGCCCGCGCAGCGATCTTGTACGCCTGCTCCGTGCTCTCTACGTCAACGATCCAGTATCCGGCGAGAAACTCTTTAGACTCCGGGAAGACTCCGTCGGTAATCGGCGCGCCGTCCTTGCCTGCGCGAACGAGCTTGGCTTGGTCGGGCCAGCCTAGGCCTTCGGTGGCAACGTATACACCTTCGTCCTTGAGCTGCTTGCTGAAAGTGCGCATGAAAGCGACGTTCGCCTCCATATCCTTCTTCGACCATTTAGCGTATTCGGCGAAATTGGCCTTCGTGCCGTTCATCATCAGAATGTATTTCATGGTTTCCCGCTCCTTTCGATTCTGGCACCGGGTTGGTGCGCTTTCATGAAATAGTCGGATCAAATCCGGGGTTCTCTACATCTCTCAAGGATTTTCGCCAGCCGCGCAAAGGGATGTTTCAGCCGGGAAGTTGCCAGGGCCTGGAGCTTACCCCCGGCTCGGCGCGGTTGCTTTCGCTTTCGAGCGCTCGGAGACTTCCTTCGCGCGGAACTTCGCGATGCGTCCGATCAATTTCACGGGCACAGGCTCGGAGAACGGGAACCGGATCGTTCCCTTACTGACCTCGTACAGTGCAAGCTCGTCCCTGAACGCTTTGATGACGCGCTTGGTGGCGGGGTAGAGTGAGTAGTGGTGCTTCCACCCAGCGAAGAAGAGCACGCGGTCACCGTTCAGCTTCTATGCGGGGATCTTGTAGGAAATGGTCTCCTCGGCTCCGGGCACGGCCTTGCGGATAGTGCTCCGCACGCGATAGAGTACGCTTTGTACGCCATCGGGCTGCGAGGCGATGTATTCGTCAACGGACTTGAAATCGGTCTTCATTTCTTCTTGCTCCCCTCCGATTCTGGCACCAGTTGGTGCCCTTTCATGGTGAAGTCGGACCAAATCCGCCGTTCTCTACATCTATCAAGAATTTTGGTGCTGCGCCCGCCACGGGGCTCAGCGTGGGTTACGGCCAAGGACGCCGTAAGGGTGTTCTTATCAGCACTTTACATGATTCGACAAAGTGTTAGCGATGGGTAACGATCAGGGTAGTGTCGAAGAAGCTTGCGGTGGGATATCCGGCCAGAACTCCCTGACGAAATTATTGAGGCAGGCGGCTTCCAGTTCGGCTGCCCGGTTCACCGCCGTGTCTGCGCAAGCTACGTTCCGCCGGTGGATAATAAAGGTTGGACATTATTTGGGACTTTTTTCATTCTCCCTCGTCGAGATAAACGCTACAGTCCCGAATGGTCGGGTTATCGAAGAAGTGGGGGTAGGTGCGTTAGGACGCAGCCGCCCGTATTGTGTTATTCGGCCGGCAGGCAGCAGATCTTTCGCTCGTGCAACGAGTTTCAGTTCGTATGGATCGCTACGGGGTCACCTAGGACGTCCTCAATTGCCTTCATCCAACGTCAACGGGTGCCAGTCTCGAAGATTTGCGTTTTCCGCTTCTTTTGCCGGAATCGGTTGGGCGGCACTCGTCAGCAGATTCAAGCTCTGAGGCCTTGCTGCTTTTTCTGCATACAAGGCCTCGTCAGCCCTTCCGAGCAGCGCCTCAGCGGTATCACTGTATTGGTAATGGGCGCGTCCTGTGGAGTAGCAGACGGAGATCTTTTCGCGGTTGAACTCAATCTCGAGAGTTCCTATGCGGGACAGAATGACGTCGACTTTGTCTCTCGGGCACTCCGGCAGGATTATCAGGAATTCATCGCCGCCGACACGGACTGGCACGTCACACGCGCGAATCGCCCTCCGCACCCTCCGAGAAAACTTTTTCAGGGCCAGGTCGCCCGCAGCATGTCCAAATTTGTCGTTAATTTCCTTGAAATAGTCGAGATCAAAGACCATGACGGCTAAGGGATCTCCGCTTCTTTCGGAACGCGCAATTTCCTCTGCGAGCCGTTGTTCGCCGAACCGGCGATTGTGCAGGCCGGTTAGTGGATCGAGAATCGAAAGACCGTATAGTTTGTCAGTTCGTACCCGCTGCTTGGCGGCAATCTCCAGCTGTTTGGCAAGTATCCGGTTGGTTTGTCGATGTCTGACAAGCTCGTAGCTGCGACTGACCAGTATCAGGACAAGAAGACCGTCGACGATGGAAATCATTTCCAACTGATTGCTTGAGATTGTCTTTCCGAGCAAAAAGGGAGCCGCGAGTGCTGCCAGGACTGTAACGATTTCAGCTATCGCGGTTCGTCGGCTTCTTATAAGGATCCGGTCGAGCTCTGCAATGCTCCGCCGAAATGTTTCGTGAGCGCTCATTTTCGTCGGGTTCTGTTTGATGTCTTCGATCATGAGCCGGTCCGGTCTGGCTTGCAGTTTGCCTTCAAGGAGCCGCCGACCACGGTGTTCCTCAGAATAAAGGCGAAGGACTGTGGGCGGGGCATTACCGCGACGATAGCCTTCGCCCCTCGCATAGGGCGCCGCAACAATGGAGGCGTTCATCGCCGCTATGGCGCATCGGCTGCGATCTCCGGGCGGCCCGCAGAGCGGTTCGTTCACGGAAAGTTTAGGGTTTAGGGCGTCCATCACCTATAGAACGACGGTCTGTTTTTTGCGAAACGGGAGTACTAATAAGGATGGGGGCCGATGAACTCTGGCGATACCCCCGCCAGGAGAGCTAGTTCCGTCGGGCGAGTCGCACTTTGGAGCAGAGTTAAAACCGTCGGCCCGTGGACCCGAGCCTTAAGGAGACCCGACGCCACCTTCTGAAGACATCGGGTCTTGGCTCTCTTGTTCTGGGCGCTGGGTTGCATGTCGCGGAAGGGAGTGCTGCGAGATTGCGGGGGACGCCGTGATCGCCACTATGCCCACAGTCTCGGAAGGCTATGTCCCGCCGCGGCCTTCGGAACCGACGTGAGGGCAATGTTCGACCGAACATCTCCAGAGGCGTGTCTTGCCCTCGTCCAGCAATACTCCCAAGTAAAGGAAAAAATGGCCCGGTGTTGGGCAGCGCCTGCCCTCGATACCAAACTGAAAAGTCTGTTTCGTTGTGGCGGTCTTGAAGTAGCCGAGTCTGCGTTCCCAGTTCAAGTCACAGTCGGCTGACGGGCAATGGTACGAATTATATTGGAGGGCCGGTTCGGTCTGGGTCTCGTCCGCGCAGTCCTCCCTCATAGGGACGTGATGCGTGATACACAGTGGTGGAACATCGAGTCGCGTAACAATTGGGCGGGAATTCATGGGAACCTTCACGAGCCGCTCGTTCTGGTTGTACGCGCGCGTGCTAAATGTTCAATCACGAAATTGAGCCCGAGTGCCAGGATAGTCACGGCCGGGCTGCCGGCAACGTTGTATGCAAGGCCAGGTTGGGCACTTCCGCTCTAACTTGGTTGCGTCCAAAAGCCTTCGCCGCGTACAGGGCATGGTCGGCGCGAGTAAGCAGTTCTTGCAGCGTGGGCTCTCCGGTTCCATCGAACCCCGCGATGCCGAAGCTTGCAGTAACGAAAACCTCCTGGTTATTGAAAATGCAGACTTCATTGGCGAAATCCGCCCGCAGGCGCTCGACGGTATGAATGATGGACTTCTTGTCTCCGTGCGTCATGATGAGCAGAAATTCGTCCCCACCCAGTCTTCCGCATATATCCGAAGCACGCGTGTTGGCTTTCAGAACCGCCGCGAAACGCTTGATTGCTTCGTCTCCGGCGAAGTGACCATAGGTGTCGTTCACGAGTTTGAATTTGTCTAAATCAGTGACGACCACCCAGAAGCCGAATTTGTAACGTACCGCTGCTTGGAGTTGTTTGGAAGCGAACTCTTCAACCGCCATACGGTTGGGCAGGCCGGTCAAATGGTCCGTCCTGGCAGTTTTCTCCAGAAGAGCGTTCTTCGCCTCAATCTCACGGCGCATCTGGACGGTCCTGCAGCCGACGCGGACGCGCGCCAGGAGTTCGCCGGTGGCAAACGGTTTGGCAAGGTAGTCATCTGCCCCCGCATCCAGCCCCTCGACCAGATGTTCGGTGTCGGCATTCTGCGTCACGAGGACGATGTACGTGTAGGGGTTGCACGAGCTGCGAATGTGACGGCAGAGCTCGAGGCCAGACAGCCCCGGCATTAACCAGTCGGAGATCAAGATGTCGGGTTGAAACTCGACGAGTTGATTTAAGGCTTCGACGCCATCACCGACGAAACGAAGCTCGTACGGTTGGCTCGCAAGGACGACTTCAAGGAGCCCTCTGCATGTAGGCGAATCTTCAGCGACGAGTACGCGTGCGGCGATTTGTGGTGTAGCACTCATCTGAACCAAGAAACCCGCCCCCTTAACGAGCGAGGGGGATCGATCAGCCAAATGTAGGGAACGGCGCATTTTGCCAGAATGGAACCATCGTTCTGGTGTGCTCAATGAGCCACCGTAGAACACACGGTGGATTCCCGCGGGACAAAACGCGGGAATTCGGGCGTTAGGCGACCTGTCCGGCGGGTGCAGGGAATAAGTGGACTGGCCATAAGGTGCAGACCGTCCGCGCCCGGAGCGAGCTGCTGCTCTTCTATCTCGTTGAAAGTACACAAAGACCGCTAACGGTCACGGTAGAGGTCGCGAGTTCGAGTTTCGCCAGCTTCACAAGCATCTCGATCGTTGGCACGCTGCGTCGTGCTGCAAGCCGGCCCAGAGTGGAGCGAGAGATGCCGGAACGCGCCGCTAGAGCGTTTCGAGTTAGTCCCTGGCGCTCACGTAAAGTTAATAGCTCTTCGGCAATTGCTCGTGGCGAGCGGATCCGAATGAACGTGAAAACAATTGTGGTGACCCCGCACAACCCGGGCTGTCGCCGCATCACTGTGTCAAGATGATGCGGTATGATACTCGCTTGACATCAGATGGGACTATGTAGCATCATTGATCCATGAGGACCACTCTTTCGCTCGACGATGATGTTTTTCGGGAAGTAAAGGCGTACGCGGAGAGCCGGGACGTTGCCATTGGCAAGGCGGTATCGGAACTCGTGCGCCGCGGGCTGCACGCACCGTTGCAGACCCGCGTGGTCAACGGCTTTCACGTCGTCGATCTGCCCCCGGGCTCACCGTCGGTAAGCACCGAGGATGTCGAAAAACTCCAGGACGAATTGGAGTGAAAGCCGGTTTCTTGCTGGACGCCAATGTCCTTATCGCGATGGCTTGGCCCACGCATCGCGCCCATGAAAAGGTCCAGGGATGGCTGGCACGCCATGCGCGCGATGGATGGGCAACCTGCCCCCTGACCCAGACGGCCTTCGTCCGTATACTCTCGAATCCCGCTTTCTCTCCCAACGCACTCACCCCCCGAGATGCTCACGTGCTGCTTGAAGCCAACCTTGGCCATCCCGAGCACCACTTCTGGGCCGACGAGATCAGCTTCGTACAGGCACTCGAACCCTTCGTTGCTCGATTGACAGGCCACCAACAAGTGACCGATGCCTATTTGTTAGGGCTTGCGATGCATAAGAAGGGAAAACTGGTCACCATGGATCGTGCCGTCCGAACGTTGCTGCCGGAGAAGAGCCAGGAAGGCAATTTCCTAGTCCTCCTGTAGGCAATCTGCGAGGAAAGATGTTATTTCGGGGAGAACGGACGAACGGAGAGCGGAAAAAGTCGCTTTCGGATTCGGCGCGCGTTCACGTAGCTTCGCGAATCAAACTTTATAGAATCAATCGTTTAGGAACCCTATTTTTGAAACCGACCGATGCGGGGACCCCGTAGCACTTTCCGAAGTCTTCGGCTGTCACAGCCTTTTAAACCCTATTTGTCGGTGAGAGCGCCTATTTCTGTCGAAGAAGCTTGCGGTGGATATCCGGCCAGAACTCCCTGACGAAATTATTGAGGCAGGCGGCTTCCAGCTGGGCTGCCCAGTTCACCGCCGTGTTGCGCAAGCTACGCTCCTCCGGCGGGTAATAAAGGTTGGACAACCCCGCTTCCATTCCATTCCCCACAATCTCAGAGTAGTTAAAACCCGTGCCTCCAGAATCGGTCTTAGTCACGACGACACGGGACAACGCGTACCCTGCTCGGTGGAGAAAACCCCCATGGCCGAGGGTATAGTAACGCGGGTCTTCGTGCGTCACCGCAGGGACAATGGCTTCGGTGAAGAAAGATCCGGACGCTTGATCCGCGAATGCCCGCCAATAATAGCGGCTGTACCCGGCGAGTCCGTTGTGCAACTCTGGATACGACCTCAAGGCCATGCTTTGACCAGCCAGCATCCCCGCCCAAACGAACGACGAATAATCCACGCTATCCTGCGTCGCAAGCGCGAATTTTCCCCCAGCGCTTAGCGGAGGCAGCTCTGTATCGGCGTCCACGGCCGCAAAATTTGGAACGACCCAAAACATGCGCTTGGTCTGCTTGCCTCCAGAACTATATGGTTTCTGGTCAGCAAAGCTTTGGTCCGGCGCTGGAGTAAGTACCGCCGTCTGGGGCTTTGACTGCATAGCGGCGTCCGGTTGCATCGGGGAATCCCCATCGCCACCGGATTGCCAGGTTTGCTGCTCATACGCTGATTCCCATGGCTCGTTTGGGACTGCTGTCTGGAGCCAGGCGAGCGTCGGAGACAGAAGAAGATATAGAACACCAGCGGCATTTCCAATGGTAGGCATAGGTAGTCCCTTAACCGGTCTAGAGGAGAAGGATTACATTGGGGGCATACCCATAGTGCTCTCAAGCTTCGGACAATGATGTCCTGTTCCGCACAGGTCATGGCTGTCAAAACGGAGGAAGCTGCCTTTCGCCGGGTGAATCGCGACCTCTTTTTATGCGTGACGCCAGTGTCTTTTCGAAGGGGCCTGGTGTTTCCTTGCCGAAGGCCTAACAGAACAGGCGTAAATCGCCTGCATACCCTCAACAGCAAGAACTCGCAGTATCTTTTCCTCTGCTAGCTCGCCGCTCGGATGGTTCATGAGTTGGGCGCGCGAAAGAACCTACCTCGTAGATGAGGAGGATTGCCCCAAGGTCATTTTTGCTGTTTGTGCCACCATTCCCGCAATGATCTGTAGCGCCCTTCCTCGTCCAGCGAAATCACGCTCTTTCGCTACAGCCCGAACACTTTCATTTTGGAGGCCTAGCCGGGAGCTTGAAAGCTTCGGGCGGATCCAGGTAGCAGCGTTTCCAGAAATCATCGGCCGAAAGGGCGCCGCTGGAAAATTGCTGCACATCGCCAAGCGTACTACCCAACATTCCACCGTCCGCTGAATCGAAGATGATGACCACGCCTTTGACGTCGGGCGCAGTTGAAGCCACCTTGCTTGGAAATTCCTTCAGTAAGGACGAAGCGAAGATCAACTTTGCATTCGGGCCGGTTTCCTTTGGATCATGCGACGTGGGTTGAACCGTTACGATCTTGACGGGCTTGCCGCGCAATGGTTCCCATTGGCCGGGGAATACGCTGTTCTCGTCCCTTTCTACGCGGAAAACTTCGGGCGCCGCATTGGGTGAATTGAAGCGTTCAGCGACGATCTCTGGCAACTCCAGGCTGGTCCGGCGAATAAATCCGCGAGAAGCGCCAGAGATCTGGACGTGCACCCAGTCGCCTTTCACGTCGAGAAATTCGAATTCGTCGTCTGCGGCGGCGGAAAAAAGAACGGAAGAACCTTCGGCCGGCCGAGCCAGAACAGGAGTGCTGTTTTTTCGAACAATTACCAGATTCGGTGGGTGCGCTTGGCTGTGCTGGATGTCCTGCAGAGTGCGCAACTCGGCAGCGAGTTCACTCATACGCTTCTCTTCTGCTTCCCGCTTCACGCGCAACGTGGCAAGTTCGTCGGTAGATGCGGCAGCCGCGCCGGTGGCGGGTGCCGGGATTGCGGAAGCATCGCCGGGAATTTTAGGGGGTGGCAGAGAACTCTTTGGCAGGCCAGTGGATAGATCGAGCTTAGGAGCTGGGGCCTGGACCTGGGACTTGAGAACGGAGGCTACAGGTTTTTCTCCGAGCTTTTCGCCGAGCCGGTCGAGAAAATCCAATTCGAGGCGTCCGCTCGAAGGAAGAACCTGATAGTCGGATTTCCAAGGCTCACGATCCGCATACCAAGCCGTGATTTTTGCCGTTAGACGCACTACGGTGCCTCCTGCGGAACCTGGTAGCACGTCGACGGAAAATTGATAAAAGGCGCGTTCATAGCGGTCAAGGGGACGATCACCGGTGGCTACGAAGCCGTCAACGATCGGGAGTTTCTGTCCGCTGAATGCGCCAAGTTCCTTTAGCGCTCTGTCGACATCTTCCTTGGACTTAAGGTATTCGCGCGCATAGGGAACGGATTGCGCGGCGGCTGGCCACAAACCCGTACCGCCGGGAATACCGAACAGGAACCAGAAAAGAACTACTGCGAGCCGGAAACAGGACGCGGGGTTGGTCACGGGAGGGAATCCAATTGGTCGATGGGGAGCCAGCCACGCTGGCCGTCGGGAGTTTCCACTCCATACCAGCGGGGCGTGACGATAACGATGACCACATCCGTGTATGCGGAAAGACTGGTGACCTTGGCTGCGGAGCGAAAAGGAGCGGCTTTCAGATCGGCGCCGGGAGCCTTGACCCGCCGCTGGATTTGCTGCCGTAAGGAGTGAATGCGCTGCTCGATGTCCTGATTTGAAGATTCCGCCGCCGCCAAGCGTGTGCTCTCGTCTTCATGCTGGAGTGCGACCGTTCGCCTGGCCAAATCAATACTGTCGCGGCGGCGCTTGGTGTCGATGGCTTCCTGCTCAGTGAATTGAATGGATTGAAGGTGCTCCTGAAAGACTTTGAATTCGCTGGATTCAACCGTGCCGTCGGAGGGGTGGACGATGCGACGTGCACTCTCCACAAAAACGGCGTCGATTCTAAGACGCGTGCGGTTCTCGTCCAAACTGGTGACAACATACCGAACCGCGATGGTGCCCTGATCAGCGCTGTCGACGAAGTGGCGCGGTGCAATAGCTTGCGTGCGTATTTTGTAGAAGACCGTGCCTGGCCCCTTCCAAGGTTCGAAGAGCGGAGTCTTGGATACGAGCATTGCGCCCGTGAGGGTCTTCTCCTTGTCGAAGATGTAGGTTCCATGGATCGTTTGATCCTGAAGCACGTCGTCTAAGGCTTGCTGCACGTCGGTGACGGGTGCAGCGAGTTCCTGAACAAAACCCGGCCCTTGTGAACCTTTTTGCGGCGCACCCGGCGTGAGCTGCGGGCCACCGAGGATTGCGGCGGCGCAGAAGGCAACGCTCGCAAAACACCAGAATGACGAAGGCAAATGAGGGTTGGTCCGGACTTCGCGGGAACGACGAGGGATGGTCAAGTTCATAGATGAGCTGGCCCAGGTGTGTGAAACGTCAGACGAGCGCTTTGGAATATTGGTTTCACAGCAACCGCACTCTGTCTAACCCGCGGTGAGCGCCCCTGTCAATCCGAAAGCATATAGGGAGAAGCGAGGGCATGCTATGCGCCACAACTCGGGTAGGAAATAGTCGCGTAATAGAAAATTTTCATGTGGAACATCAAAAATCTCTTGCATTCGTTTTTTTCGAGGAGTACATTCACGCCGGTTCAGGGACTTAGGGCTCAACCCCTTTCTTGCGTCTCGTTCATCGAGGTCGCGGAAAGAGGCTGATTCTCTTTGGGCGTGGTTTCTCGCACTCGCTGGGTGTTCACCGAGTCTACGCGGTGGTGTACCCAGTCGTTGGATCGTCCGCTCACGCCTTCCCTCGAACAACATACGTACAAAGCTCGCTGTTCGGTTGGCATTGACCAACAGCATGCAGAGGGGGCGGTATGTGGCCAGTGTCTCCGAGGTTGCGTGACAAGCGCCTTGTTTTCTGCAGTTCGGGCGTGTCATTCGCTTTTCTGTTCCTCACACTCATCCTAAGTGACAACCCGACGGCCTCTGCGTTGCCAGCACCTGGTGGGAGTGTCAGAGCTCTTCCAGCGTTTGCGCGCAAGTACGGGATGCCCTGCTCCTCGTGTCATGAAGCATGGCCAATGTTGAGTCCGTTTGGTCAAGCCTTTAAAGATAACGGCTATCAAATGGGAAACGACCGCGACGCGCCCATTTACCAGCAGCCGGCATACTGGCCGGTTACCTTTCGGATCACTCCCCAATGGCACCGCGAAAGCGTAAACCGGGCAGCCGTGGATGGACCTGGCGGTCCGACTAGTACGGAAGCCAGCGTCACCACACACGGATTCGACTGGAGTGGCTTGGATTTTCACACCGGCGGCACGCTGGCGAAGAACGTTTCGTTTTATGTCCTGCCCTCCTCGGACAATACCGGTGCGTTCCACTTTGAAACCGTTTTTGCTCGGCTCGACAATTTGGCCGGTACGAGTTGGCTGAACGTCAAGCTCGGCAAATTCGAACTCGATAACCTGCTGTCCGAAAAGCGAATCCTCACGCTGACCAACGTTGCCGGTGTTTACACCAACTACCACTTCCAGCCGGCCACCGAGGGCGGCGGTCTTATCCCGTTCAAGTTTGGGATCGGCGACAACCAAGCCGGTTTGGAGGTAATGGGGCACTCCAAAGATGATCGAACACGCTACTCGGCGTCGTTGCTTAGCTCCAAAGATGGTTCCCCTGGTTTGCCGGCCAGCCGAGGTTACGACGCGTTTTTCACTGTCAGCCAAGCCTTCCAAGTGGGGAGTCTGGGCCTGCAACGGATTGGCGCGTTCGCCTATATCGGCCAAGCGCCGACATACTTCCAGTATTCGCAAACCACGACGACGCAAGTCGGTGTGGACAGCACTGGCGCGCCCGTTACCCAGACGACAACTGGCGGGGTTCCAGGCACCGGAGTCGGCAACAAGACCTTCTACCGCGCGGGGTTGATCGGCCAGATTTACATCAAGAAGTACGACCTTACTGCCATGTACTTCCACAGCGCCGACGATGCCTTCCTTGGCACCGGCACCGCGGCCAATACGCCCCTTCCGACCGGCGCGCAGAAACCAATTTGGAACGGCGGACTATTCGAAAGTCATTACATGTTTAACCCGCAGTTCATCTTGATCAATCGCTACGAACTCGTGCGGATGTCTCAGCAAGCCTTGCCGGTTGTACCGGGAGTTCCGTTCACACCGGGAGTGAGTGTTCCGAGTTCCAGCTTTGGCAACATGGACGTGCTCACTTTCGGCTGGCGCTATTACCCATTCATCTCTAGCCGAGCGGGCTTTGCGTTTCACAACGAATACGCAATCAGCCGACAGCGAGGAACATCGCCAATCAACGGCCTCGACCTTACTTTCAGCAGCTTGCTTTTCGGCTTTGATTTCGCGTTTTGAGGGTGAGGAATATGCGAACAAAGAATATCTCAAAGCTGTTCGTAGGAGTGGCCACCCTCTTGATTACGCCGCTGCTGGTTTCGGCGCAGGAGGGGGAATCGCACATCGGGAAGCTTTCCGGTCACGCCGATGCCGGGAAGCAACTCTATTTTCGCTACTGTTGGGGGTGTCACGGGTATCGTGGCGACGGCAACGGCGAAAATGCACCGTATCTAAACATTCTGCCGCGTAATTTCGTGGCGGGTACGTTCAAGTGCCGGTCCACCCCTACCGGTACGCTCCCAACCGACAAAGATTTGTTCAATTCGCTCGTGCGTGGCCTTAACAACTCCAACATGCCGTCCTGGATCACGCTGACCGACCAGAATCGCGCTGACTTGGTGGCTTTCATCAAGACGTTTTCGCCGCGGTGGAAGACCGAAAAAGCAGGCGACGCAATTCCCGTTCCCTCGGAGCCGAAGCTGACCCTCGAAAGTATTAAGCACGGACAGGAGCTATTTCAGAAGCTGGAATGCTGGAAATGCCACGGGCAGGAAGGGCGCGGCGATGGCCCTTCGGCTTCTACCTTGACCGACAGCAACGATCAGCCAATCCGACCCTACAATTTTGCCGCCGGCTCTCGGTTCAAGTGCGGATCGACCAACCAAGATCTCTACAAAATCTTTCTAAGCGGAGTCGATGGCACTCCCATGCCTTCGTTTGCCGATGTCGTCAAACCTGAAGAAGCCTGGGACCTGGTGCATTTCCTGCGTACGTTGCAGGTGACGCACAAGAGTCCGGAACTCGCTTTGTGGGAATCCACGAAAGAGGGCGCTGACCAGGTTGCTTCCCGAAGATTAACGGGTACGCCGACCGGTTCGGGTATCAAGCAATAGGAACACCTTTAGATTCGTTTCCATTTTGGGAGGAACCCAGATCATGCGAGCAAAAGTGGGGTACATAGCAGGGCTAGCGGCGCTGGCCGCTTGCGCGGTCATCGTTCATGCCGGACCAAGCGGCGGCACCGTCAGCGGAAAAGTCACGTATGAGGGCACGCCCGCTAAGCAGAAGCCGATCGATATGTCCAAGGAGCCGAGCTGCGCGTCACAACACGCCACGCCCATCACCACGGAGACCGTGGTGGCCGGGCCGGGCAACAGCCTGGCCAACGTGGTTGTGTACATCTCCGCGGGTGCGCCAGACGAACCGCCGCCGGCAACCTCCGCTAACTTCGTGCAGAAAGGCTGCCAATATATTCCGCACGTCCTGGCCTTCCAGGTCAACCAGACTCTGGAAATCGTAAATGCAGATCAGACTTCCCACAATATCCACCCCCTGCCGAAGATCAACCGTGAGTGGAACAAGTCGCAACCTCCCGGCACGCCTCCGATGACCGACAAATATGACAAGGCCGAGATGATCCCCGTGAAGTGCAACATCCATCCCTGGATGCACGGTACCTTCGCGGTGCTCAAGAACTCTCATTACTCGGTCTCGGATGCGGATGGCGGCTTCAAGCTTCCTAATTTGCCGCCGGGAAAGTACACCGTTACCGCCTACCACGAATCCTACGGGGATCAGACGCAGGACGTAGTCATTTCCGGCAGCGAAACGAAGACCATCGGCTTCGTTTTCAAGGCCAAAGCGTACTGAGGAGCACATCGCGTACAAAAACCGGGAAGTGGTGGAGGTTTTATTGCCGGAGGTTGCGGGACGTAGTATAGCGTTCGCATCACACCAGGAGTTTTTGCCAGCGGAGGCGGTTAGCCATGGGCAAGTTACTGGCAGTGACCATCATCGTGATCGCAATTGCTTCTGCCGTTCCCTTCGTGATGCACACATGGGAGGCGCCGGCAGACGTCTCGACTCATGGTGGGCTGATTGATGAGCAGATGTCGGACACCATGCTCGAGGCGGGTGTGTCGTTCCTTGGCGGGCAAGTCCTTTTGGCGATTTTCATCTGGCAATTCTCCAGACCTCGCCCCGGGGGAAAGATCAAGTCTTTTCCGGGCGGCGCTAAGGGCTTGGTAATTGCCGCCATCGTTGTCGTCGGCGTCGAAGTTCTGGCCTTAGGCGCATTTGGCTCGAAGGCCTGGGCTATGATGTATTTCACCCCGCCGGCGGCAGACTCCATGCCCATTCAGGTCCAAGCAGGACAGTTTGCTTTTTATTTTCGTTACCCTGGAACCGATGGAAAATTCGGTGAGATTCATCCCGAGATGATCAATGAGGGTACCCAGAATTTGTTCGGCCTCGACCCCGAACATGACGTCGAATCACGCGACGACGTTGTAACCGCCGAAATGGCGGTGCCCGTAAATAAGGAGGTCCATCTGCTGATGCACTCCAAAGACGTCAGCCATTCCTTTTACGTCCCGGCGCTGCGCATCCACCAGGATTTCGTGCCAGGCCTCGATCTCTCGCTGCATTTTACGGCCACCAAGGTGGGCTCGTACGAAATCGTTTGCTCTCAGCTTTGTGGCTTGGGTCATTACAACATGCGGGCGTATCTCAAAGTTTTGTCTCAACAAGACTTTGATGATTGGATGAAGAAGCAACAGGCTGCGCAATAGCCGGATCCGTAAGATTTCTGCTCCGGCGGCGGTATTCACTTACTTCTCCGAGGTGAGCATATGCATGAAACGTCAGCAGCACCTGCGGTTCATCACGGGCCTCCCACCACCTTCCTCCGGAAGCACGTCTTCAGTTTAGACCACAAGGTGATCGGTCTGCAGTACTACACGCTCGCTCTCGTCGCCGTCGTCGTGGGAATGGTGCTTTCCTGGCTGATGCGCATCCATCTCGGTTGGAGCAATGCCGCCATTCCTGGGCTGCAGGCGCTTTCCCCGAACGGCGCTCCTGGCGGCGTGATGACGCCGGAGTACTACCTCCAGCTGATGACCATGCACGCTACCATCATGGTCTTTTTTGTGCTCACCACCGCGCCATTTGCTGCCTTCGGCAATTATTTTCTTCCCATTCAGGTTGGCGCTGAAGATATGCCCTTTCCCCACTTCAATATGATGTCTTTCTGGACGACCTTTACCGCTTTCCTCATCCTGATCTCCGCCTTCTTTGTCGGCGATGGCCCCCCGCTTTCGGGTTGGACCGCCTACGCTCCGCTCAGCGCTATAGGCAAAAATGCCGGACCCGGGGAGGGTACTGGACAGGTGCTATGGGCCGCCGCCATTGGTGTCTTTTGCATCGGACAATTGCTCGGAGCATTGAACTTCATCTCCACGGTGCTCGACATGCGCACCAAGGGCATGACCCTCTCGCGTCTTCCCGTCACCTGTTGGGCTTGGTTCATCACCTCCTGCATGGGCCTGACCGCGTTCGCCGTACTCATGCCGGCGACCATCCTGCTCATTCTGGATCATGTGGCGGGCACGAGCTTCTTCATTCCCTCAGGTCTGGTCCTCAACGATCAATTAGTGCCTCACTCCGGCGGTTCCACTTTGCTCTGGCAGCACCTCTTCTGGTTCTTTGGACATCCGGAGGTGTACATCGCGATCATTCCGGGAATGGGCATCGTGACTCACGTTCTCATCACCAACATGCGTCGTCCCATGCTCAGCATGAAGGCCATCCTCTATTCCTTGTGGGCGCTCGCCTTCCTCAGTTACATGGTCTACGGGCACCATATGTTTGTTAGCGGGATGAATCCTTTCTCCTCGCTGGTGTTCTCTTTCCCCACGCTGATGATCACCATTCCGTCGACCGTCGTTGTTCTCATCTGGATTGGTAGCCTCTATGGTTCCAAGCTGCGGATAAATACCGCTTCTCTCTTTGCTCTGGGCTTTATCTCAATGTTCGTCAGCGGCGGCGTCAGCGGCTTTTTCCTGGCTCAGCCTTCAATCGATATCATGCTCCATGCCACTTATTTCGTTGTCGGCCACTTCCACATGGTCATGGGTGTCGCGGCCATGTTTGGCATCTTCTCGGGTACGTACTTCTGGTTCCCGAAGATGACCGGGCATATGATGAATGAGACGCTCGGCAAGATCCATTTCTGGCTTACCTTCGTTGGCACCTACTGCATCTTCATGCCTTTCCACTACCTTGGCTGGGCCGGGAACGTGCGCCGCTACGCCGCCTTCACCGTTGATTACCTCAAGCCCCTTATCCCCGTGCATCAATTCATCACCGTCGCCGCCATTCTCACTGGCGCGGTTCAGTTGCTTTTCATTTTTAACCTAATCTACAGTCGCTTCCGCGGGCCTGCGGCGCCGGCCAATCCATGGGAAGGCACTTCGCTCGAATGGGCTATGCCTTCGCCTCCGCCGTGGAACAATTTTGGTGGCAACGATCCCATCGTCTATCACGATGCGGATCAGTTTGGCGTGAAGACCGCCTCTGGCGCAGACTACATCATGCAGAACTCCCCGCAGCAGCGACTGAGCGATTAGTCGTTCGCATCAGGAGAAGGATACCCCTAAAATTTATGGCCACTACCTTACCACCTCCAGGATCCGAAGTTCTTTCTCTACCGGGGCGCCCGGAAACCGGAAACACTGGTAACGGCGGGCAGAACCTGATTCCCGTTGGCGGCAACGTTTTCGCCACTCAACAATACTCGCCACCCGCTTCCAGCAGCGCGATTTGGGTTTTCATCGCCGCCATCTGCATGTCCTTTGCCGCATTCACCAGCGCCCTCATTGTCCGCCAAGGTTCGTCGACTGATTGGCGCCACATCACTCTACCGCCCGTCCTCTTCCTCAGCACCCTGCTGCTTCTCGCGAGCAGCGTTACTTTGGAAGTAGCTCGCCGCAGCGTCGCCTCTTTCATGGGCGGTGTCGACACGCACATTGAAATACCCAGACGCTGGCTATTTCTCACTTTCGGCTTGGGCTTGCTCTTTGTCGCCGCCCAATATCTGGCGTGGCTGCAATTACGCTCTCAAGGCTTGTACCTGGCCACCAATCCCAACAGCTCGTTCTTTTATGTTTTCACGGCTTTCCATGCGGTGCACGTTCTCGGCGGACTCGCCGGACTGCTTCGCGTCCTTCGTAAACTCGGCAACTCCACCCTGCGGCGCAGCACACTCAACGCCGCTTCCTATTACTGGCATTTCATGGGCGTTCTTTGGGTCTACCTCTTTTTGCTACTGTGGTTGAAAATTTAGCGCACTTGATCGTAGGAGGCGCCGTGAGCCATTCAGAAGTTGCTTTGGGCGGGCACCACGCACCGGTGATGGAGCCGTCACCGTTTGCGATTCCCGCAAAAAAACTGGCCATGTGGCTGTTCATCATCTCGGACATCATGACTTTTGCCGCATGTCTGATCGCTTATGGATTCTTACGCAACTCCACTGCCAACTGGCCCAAGCCGTTTCAATTCTCCACTATCGTCAGCGTCTTGATCATGACCGTCATTCTGGTCACCAGCAGCTTAATCATGGCACTCGCTGTGCGCGCCGCCCGCGCCGGTGATCGGCCCGCAGCCTTTCGCTGGACCATGATCACTCTCGTCGCTGGCCTTCTATTCACCCTTCTCCATATCCGCGAATGGTTCGGTATGATTGACCAGGGCGTCACCTTCTTTAAGAACCCGTGGGGCACCGGCCTCTTTGGCGGAGCCTATTTCAGTGTCACCGGCATGGAACTCTTGCACGTCATCGCCGGCCTCATTGTTCTCCTGATCGTCGGCCTCGGCTACAAGAGCGGCCGTTACACCTGCGATGATATTGAAAACTGCGGCCTCTTCTGGCAATTCATCAACATCGTTTGGATGTTCGTGGTGCCCCTGATTTATTTCATGAACCTCGCAAGCTAGGTAAAAGAGACTTGGGAAGGGAATGTGATTATGCGCAAAGCGGAACAGCAGGGCGGCCTCGGCAGATACATCGTCGTCTATATCTGCATGCTGGTTATCACCGGACTTGAATTGCTCATCGCCTCGCGTCATCCCAGCGGAGCCGTACTGCTCGCGAGCATGTTGATTCTCGCCTTTCTCGGGGCCGCTCTGGCAATTCTGTATTTCATGCGCTTGGCTTCGGAAAATCACAGCCTCATCGTGGCCTTCACGGTCTTTACGCTTTTCGTACTGGCGGCCACCACGTACGGTTGGACGGATAGCTTCCGTCTTCTCTTTGGCGTTCCATTTGCCAAGTAGCTCGAAAAGTGTAATGCTCCCTGCGAGGTCCTGGACATGACGCGCGTGAAGCCCATAGAGCTGATAAAACGTAGCGCGCCGGTCCGCCGGTTTACCTTCGCTCTGGTTGCCCTCACTGCCGTTTTGCTTGCTCCGCCGGCTTTTTCCCAAAACTGTGCCCTCTGCTACACCCAGGCGGCCTCCTCCGGCTCTCGCATGATTGAGGCCTTGCGCAGCGGCATACTCGTGCTCATCGTTCCGCCTACCTTGATGTGGCTGGTCATCGCCGCCATCGCGTATTCCAAACGCAATCAGTTCAAGCACGCGGACAATGCTCCGAGACCCGCTTCCGATTGGTAGCTCGTCGCAACCGCGAGTCCGTCCCGGGCAAGGCCGCCGCTTCCCCCGCATCATTTCGCTTTCCATCTACCTGCTAACGAGAATTCTTCTTTGCGCGGCGGTTCTCTTCGCGGGACCCGTTGCGTTGGCGCAGAACCCAGCGACCCCGCCTTCCAGAAAGTTCTCTCATACGCCACCTGCGCTTCCGCTCACAGATTTTTACGCTACGCCCGATCCGCTGCCCGCAGGTAAACCCGGCGAACTTATCCGCTCCGAGCCGTTCTATGAATACCGGTTGTTCTACGATATTTCCGCCGTCCGCATTCTCTATCATTCCCGCTCCCCGGGCGGACAAGACGTGGCCGTATCGGGTGTGGTCCTACTTCCGGAGAAAACCCCTCCCCCAGGTGGCTGGCCCGTTATCGCCTGGGCGCATGAATTCACCGGCTCCGCTCGCCTGTGTGCACCCTCATTAATAAGTAACCTCAACGACGGTCCACTTCTTTCAATGTACGTCGGCCTGGGCTACGCCGTAGTAGCCTCCGACTACGCCGGATTGGGAACTAATTTCCCGCATGCCGCGCTGGATATGCGCTCCAATGCGCTCGATGTGCTGTACGCCATTCCGGCAGCCCGCGCCGCGCTGTCGCAACTCGGAACCAAATGGCTGGTCGCAGGATACGCTCAGGGAGGTCTTGTAGCCGTCGGCGTCGCCGAAGCGGCCAGCGGACTTGTTGATCCCAACTACCTCGGTGCCGTCGCCATTTCAGGCGTCGCCGATCCAAAGGAAATTTTTCAGAGGTTAGTCCAAAGTCCCTCGGACCCCACGCTAGTGTTCTTGGCCAAGGGCATCACGGCTGTCTTCCCCGAATTTCGCGCGCAAGACGTGCTTACCGCCGACGCCATCCCGCTCTACCAATACATCAGCCGCGCCTGCGAAACCAGTTCGGGCCCGCGGCTCGTAGCCAATCAAATGTTGCAACCTGGCTGGGAGAATAATCGCTACGTCAAGAGATTTTTCGCCAGAAACACCCCCGGCCAAAAGCCCACCCGCGCACCGTTCCTCGTAATCAGCGGCGACGCGGATCCGGAGGTGCCATCCATGCTCACCGCCACCGCGGTAGCCAAACTCTGCAATCAAGAAGATCGCGTGCTGTTCGTTAGGTATCCAAAGCTCACCGCTAGCGCCGTAGTCGGCAACTCGGTCAGCGAGCAAGTCAGTTGGATCCACGCCCGATTCGCCGGCCGTCCCGCTCCTTCCAACTGTCCCTAGATCGTGCGTAGCATGCCGCGCCTGGGCTTCCCAGGCCCAAACCCTTGTAGGAGTTGTCGTTGCGGACCATGGGTCCGCAGTTTTCTTCTTCTTACGCCATTCGAGCGCCGTAATCCAAGTCGGCTCAATCCTTTGGTTTTTGCCCTCACGGCAAATCCAAATCCAGTGCGTAAATATCCGTCAACCCGCGCTCTAGCATCACATAGAGCTCCCCTTCTTTCCCCAACCCGTTAAACACGCAATGACTGGCGCTCCCCCGCAAAATATCGCCAAACCCCGCCACCCGCTCGACCCGCCCCAAACCCAAATTGCTCCGAAAAACGGACTCTTCCTCTTCGAGCGTATCCTGAAAATAAACTCCCGAACTGTCCCCAGCCCAATAGGGCGTGCCAAGCAGCCCTCCTGTGCCAACCTCACTCCACGTCTCCTTCCTCACGTCATACAACATAAGACGTTGTCCTGTTTCGTCGATCGCCGCAATAAACCGTCCGTCCGGCGACGGCCGCGGCTGACTGAATTCCGCGGAATCCGGCAACTCCTTGGCGACTCCGGTCGTCGGCTCTAGAAAATACAACGAATATTCTGGGTGGGTTCTCGAGTTCCGCATATTCACGATGATGCGATGTCCGTCCGGCAACCAGTCTGCACTCGCCGCTTCCCAGTGCTTCGGCAGCACGGGGCGCAGCGCGCCTCCATCAGACTCGATGATATAGATCTGGCCGGCTTGGCCCGGACGCACACCCGTAAACAGTATTTGCTCGCCCTTCGGCGACCATCGCGGAGCTACGGCGCTGAGAGGAGCACTCGTCAGTCTTAACCGTTGCGAGCCATCCGTGCGGCTCCGCCACAAAGATCCATCGGGACGATCGGAATAGACCACCATGTCGCCATCGTTCGAGAGGTCCGCCTCTTCAGCATGGGTATCCAAGTTCAATGTAGCTCTGCGCATGGTTCGAGGGTCGATCCTCTCGAGTTCTCTGCGCGAACGGAAGCTGAACGCAAATATCCGCGACCCCGTTTGCGCTGGCGTGGCTACGTTTAAGGCATCCGGCCCGCTGGTTAAGGGGACGGGTGTGTGGTGCGAGCGTCTAAGCCAACTCCATACATCTCTCATCGCCCACAAATTGCAGTCGTACTGCTCACAGCCAGAGAACAGGAAGTATTTGCCGTCTGCTGTCCAGGTTCCCGAAGCCTGCCGCGACGGCTGATTGCCGGCAGCAAGGATTGGGTGCGGGTTATTTCCTTCTGCCGATGTCTCCCAAATCGATTGTGTTCCGTATTCGCTGACGTCAACCGTGAAGCGGATATATTTGCTGTCAGGAGACCATGCCGGCGCGCGGGGATCTCCGTTGACATGCAGTAGCTTACGGAGCTGGGTGCCATCACGACGAACCGAATACAGGTCATGACCCCGTACAAAGACAATCTGCAGCGCGTCCGGGGACCACGCTGGATCATGACCGGTAGCCTCCCCGAGACGCCGTGGCTCGCCGCCTTGAACAGGCCAGAGCCAGAGCGGCATTTCCTCATCGCGGCGCGCAAACTGGCCGATCAGAAACTGCGAATGATCGGGAGATACCGCGAAAAGTCGCGTGTTCTCAAAGGGCGCGGCGATTTTTTCCGCGTTTCCTCCCTCCACGGAAGTCTGCATCAAATTCCAGTGCCCGGCATCTCGCTCCAGAAAGAATATCCGGGTACCGTCTGAAACGATGCCGCCCCATTCGTCGATCCGGCCATCGTTGGTTATGCGGGTCATGCGCTGCACGCTGGGGCTCGGAACTGGATACACAATGAAAAAGAGCAGCCAAGACCCGAAAAGAATGCCGGCCGTGAGCAACAGGAAATCGAACCAGCGTTGGGTCCGCTCGACTCGCCGCTGGTCCCAATGGATTGCTCCGGTCGTGAGATCTTCGGAGAAATTCGGGTTTAGGCGCAGCCGAACCTCAATGGACTTATCCCCATCTTCTAGGCCGGTACCTTGTCCCGATACGACGTTGGCTGGCGCCTCGTTGATAAAGTGGACCGGCGCGACGAAGCGATACCCTTGGCGAGGAATGGTCTCTACAAAGCGCGGATTCTCGGCATCATCCTGCAGGGCTGCGCGGAGCTTCTTGAGCGCGGCATTTAGGCTTCCGTCGAAGTTTACGTGGGTACCTTCCGGCCAGAGGGCTTGGCGGAGATTTTCCCGGGTGACGATTTCGCCGCTTTGCCGTAGCAGGAGTTCCAGGATCCGATAGGGCTGCTCTTGGATTCGAAGACGCACGCCCTGGCGGGTTAGCGTACCGCGGGCAAGGTCGACCTCAAACAATCCAAATCGAATGATCGTTGTCGCGTCGACTTTGGCCATGAAGTCTGGGGTCCAGTGACAGCGACCCGCACTATATCATGTTACGCAGCTCCTGTTAAGGTTCATATGACCTGCTATGCCTTGCATAATCATAATATTGCGAGGTCATCATATTTTCAGCCCCAAATCGTTTGACCCCTCCCGGCTTTCGCAGTATATGGATCAGGCACGGCTGCTGCATCGACTAGCGCCGTTCTGTTTGAGTGCGAAAAAGGAGGCCTTAGGAGAAATAATTAGCCCATAGTCCTAAGAACCTTCGGAACTCCCGTGTTTTGCGTCCTTGAACCGCAATACCCACGAACGTGAAGCGCGGGAGTTTCGAGCAACCTTCATCCTCACTTGCAGTTCACCGTCGCTTCGCCCCCAATGTGCTCCCAAGTCCAAATTTGTGCCAGTTGCGCCAACCTTTTCCAGCGCCAGTTTATAGTCCTGGGCGCGCAGGCAGCGAAGGCTCCACCTAGTTGTCGGAACAGGGAAGGTTGCCGTTTCGCGATAGGGAGCTGGAAGCGGCTCAAGGCAAGTCCGCGTTGCGGACCGCGGCCAGTCGCCGCCATCGTGCTCCTCTACGTCACGGCCTGTGTCGAGGTTTGAAACTCATTGGGAAGAAAACCCCAGTTCCGACAAGACCCTTTTTCGAGTTCCGTTCTGCCCACAGGGGCACAGCTAAGGCTTCAGCCATTTATCTCGGCCTTCACGCACAAATTCATCGTCATGGAGTTCCGGATAGGCCCGACATACCCTGTCAATCTCCTCTTTTTGTCCGGGACTGAGGGTCTCACGAGGATCGAGACACCAAACGCCCTCGAACAGATGCTGTCGGCGCAGTACTTCATGCAAACCGGCGATGCAGCCCGCGAATTGGTTAGCGGTATCAAACAACGCCGCATTGCAATCGGTCACGTGGGTGGCTTTTTCCAGCAGAGATTTTGGTACCGACCGATCCGCGAGCGCACGGTGGCATTCCCCCAAAAGGTCAACTGCGCGCTTGGTCCAGACCGCCCAGTGACCAAGCAGGCCGCCCACAATGCGCAACTCTTTCGGTTTGCCATTGACCGGGAAGCGGTAAGGCGTGACCAAATCGATCACGATATTGTCATCGTTGCCGGTATACAGAGCGATCTCCCGGCCCGAGTGCGCGACAGCCCGGACGACATCCAGAGTGTGGTATCGGTTAAAAGGCGCAATCTTTATCGCCACCACATTTTCGATTTCCACAAATTGGCGCCAGAAATTGTAGGACAGCACCGGGCCGCCGACCGCCGGCTGCAGGTAGAAGCCGATAAGGGGCAGGATCTCGGCGACCTCCTTGCAGTGACCGACGAGCGATTTGTCATCCAATTCCTTTACTGCCGCCAAGCTCAAGAGGCCCGCGTTGTAGCCCAGATCTCGTAGTAGCTTCGCCTCAGCGACCGCTTGCTCGGTCCGTCCGCAAATCCCACCGACTCGCACGAGGGGAACGTCTCGAGTTTTGTCCGCGCGGTCCATTTCCTCGGCGGCCAGGCTCAAAACAGGTTCGAGCAGTCCGACGTGCGGTTCTCGAATCGCAAATTGAGTTGTGTGTACCCCGACCGCCAAACCACCTGCCCCAGCCGCTACGTAGTAGCGGGAAAGGGCCCTTTGTCGACGTTCATCCAACCGGCGGTTGGCGTCGAGGGCCAGCGGATGTGCCGGAATTACTGTTCCCGTCTTCAGAGCCTGGCGAATTCTAGAGTCCATATTTTGAATCAGATTCGAGCCGCCGTCCCCAATACAACGGGAAAACTCAGAAGCGGCCTGCGCGCTCCTCAAAGTGAGTAGGCTTCGCCAAAGTCAGCCCGTCCTTCTTAAGCCATACCACGATCCAATCGATCATCTGCTCGACACTTACCTCCGGATGGCCGAACAGTTCAAACGCCTTGTGCGCATTGCTCAGCAGGGCGTCGCTCGACTCTGTTCCTTCGAATCGAACCTGCTTGCCGAGTCGTTGCCCCAACGCGTTCGCGACTTTCCGCACGCTGAGCAATTCAGGCCCCGTAATATTGATTACATTCGGGGGCGCCGTCGCGTAGGCAAGTGATTCCAGCGCCATCGCGGAAGCGTCAGCTTGCCAGATTGTATTCAGATGGCCCATCGATAGCGACACGGTGTGCCCCGCGTTGACACGCCGCGCAATGTCGAGAAGCACGCCATAACGAAGCTCGCTGGCGTAATTCAACCGAAGAATGGTCATCGGTGTCTTGTTCAGCCTGCTGAAATGCTCAAAAATGCGCTCGCGGCCGACGCAGCTCATTGCATATTCTCCGGCAGGATTGAGCGAATCCTCTTCGCGCGAACCTCCTTTGGCAATTGGGGAAAGTCCGTAGACGTTTCCCGTCGAGAAAACCGCGATTCTGCTGTTGCGTAGCCGCTCCGCAATCAACCCGGGCAAAAAAACATTATTGGCCCACGTCAGCCACTCTTGCCCCGTCGAACCAAACTTCATCCCTGCCATGAAAACCACGTTTGCAGCATCGGGAAGTTTGGCGAGTGAAATCGGGTCGAGCAAATCGCAACGCACGGTCTCGATACCCCATGCCTGCAATCGATCCTCGATGGAGGGAGACGAAAATCGCGAAACACCGATGACGCGGCGCTTTGCCCCCGCCCTTTCGGAGGCTTTCTTCGCCATTCGGGCCAACGTGGGTCCCATCTTCCCGCCGACACCCACTACCATAATGTCCCCGGCGAGACGACCCAGCGAGCGGACTAGGCCCTCGGTTGGTTCGCTAAGAAGTTCTTCTAGTTGGGATACATCTTGAATTGACGTCAGGCTCGTTGACATTTCGTCTTCCTCGGGACGCAACCGCTCTACGGGCGATTGTACTTAAACTGATTATCAGCTGTCTCCCGGGTTCAGGTATTCTCACACAGTCTCGAAGGATTCCGAGGGATGCGCATTCGCGAAATGACCGAGCAGGACATTCCGGGCGGGGTGCGCTTGAATACCCTTTCGGGATGGAATCAAACCTCCGCCGATTGGAACCGCTTTCTCACCAGTAGTCCGCAGGGATGCTTTGTGATGGAAGACGAGCGGAAGGTCATTGGAACTGCGGCTACGATTTGTTACCAGAATCGATTTGCTTGGATTGGTATGGTTTTGGTGGATCCGGAGTATCGGAAGCAAGGGATTGGAACTCAACTCCTAGAGAAAGCGATCGAGTATCTCGATCACTCAGGCATTCCCACAATCAAGCTCGACGCCACTCCACTCGGAAGGCCGCTCTACACAAAGTTGGGATTCGTCGATGAATACGGGATCGAGCGTTGGATTCTGAAGCGACCGCCCGCGACCATTCCAACGATATCGCCGCCAACATGCGAACCGCTGACCGAGTACCAAAAGGAACAGATTTTCACGCTGGACAGACAATTGTTTGGCGCGGATCGCAGTTTCTTGCTTCGCTCCCTGTGCGATGAAGCGCCAGAATTGGTAAGAACGGTTTGGCGAGACCGAACGCCGGAATGCTTTGCCTTTGGACGTCATGGCTTATTTGCGGACCATCTTGGACCATGCATGGCGACAAGCCGGGTGGGGACGGAAACACTAGTTCGTGAATTTTTGGCCGGGTCGGCCCGCGATACTCTCGTCGTGGACTGTATCCAGTCCAACCTAGGGATTATCGAATCCTTGGCCGCCGCCGGCTTCGAATTGTCTCGACCCCTTACCCGCATGGTCCGCGGCCCGAACGCCTACCCCGGCACGCCCGATTCATTTTGCGCAATTCTCGGTCCGGAATTTGGATGAAATCATCGAGCAAATCAGGATAAGCTGCGCATCTCCGTGGCAAAGCAAATGGATGCCGAGCAGGCCGACGCCCCCGCTAAACCGCTCTATTCCGCAAATCGCATCTATTACGGCTGGTGGATTGTTCTCGCGGCTTTTTTGAATCTTTTTTTCGTGGTTGGAATCATTTTCTACGGTTTTCCGGTTTTCTACCCCTATTTCATTGAATCCCTTGGCTTCACCAGAGCTCAGTTAACACAAGGATTTTTGCTCGGATTCCTTCTCGCCGGACTTCCGTTCGGGATATTGGCGGGAACGCTGATCGACCGGATAGGTCCGAGGTTCGTGATTCTGGCAGGAATCGTGTTGGTCGCGCTCGCTCTGATACTCATGGGCAGGATGGAGCATTTCTGGCAGTTCGAATTTCTCTGCATCGTAGAAGTGGTCGGCTATGTCATGGCCGGACCAATCGCCAATCAAGTGTTGATTGCGCGGTGGTTTGATCGGCGTCGCGGTCGGGCAATGGGGTACGCCTACTTAGGCCTCGGCTTGGGAGGGGTCGTTGCACCGATGTTGGTCAATTTCCTGGCGCGAAGTATCGGCTGGCGTCATGCGCTTGAGTTGGTCGGAACGGCCATCCTGCTGGTCTTGGTGCCGGTAGGCTTTTGGGTTACACGTTCTGCGCCCGAAGATGTCGCGCTCGTTCCAGAAGCCTTCGGAGAGGTGTCACAACCGACCCTGAATTCCTCGGCTGTGGCCAGCCCTTTCGTCGGCGTATCGCAAGCGGTCCGCTCAGCGCCTTTTTGGCTCTTGCTGATTGGATCCACTTTGGCCATCGGAGCAATCGGCGCGGTAATTCAGCATTTCATTTTATTTCTGAAAGACATCGGTTACTCGGCCGCAAGCGCGTCCCGATACTCCGCGATCCTACTGGCAGCCAGCTTGGGCGGGCGCGTGATCGTCGGCTACCTCGCCGAGCACTTCCGGAAATTGTATTTAATGGCTTTCTTCTATTTCTTGATCGGGGCTTCTGTCTTCCTGCTCAATCATTCTCATTCGTCCGTCATCTTGTGGTCCTTCGCCCTCGTCTTTGGCTTTTCGATGGGAGCAGACTATATGCTCATTCCCCTTGTGACTTCGGAGTGTTTCGGCACAACTTCGCTTGGCAAGCTTCTCGCGCTCATCATTGCGGGATACTCCGTAGGCCAATGGGCAGGCCCGTGGCTGGTCGGCGAAATCTTCGATGCGCGGCACGGCTACGACCTGGCGTGGACGATCATCGCCATCGCCGGCATGGTGGGGGCGATCGCCATCTATGCTGTGCCATCGTTCCAGTCCCGAGCCCGCCCCAAAAACCTGCCCTAAGGCGCGGGTGCAAATTGGGTGCGGCGAATGGACTTCCGACGGGTGTCAACTGCCTTTGTCTGCTTGGCGTGATCGTTTACTTGCGAACCGCCGCGGCGGTGCAATTTATTTCCACCAAGGAATCGCCGGGGAGATTCGCGACCGCGACGGTGGTGCGGGCCGGCCCGCCATTGGGGAAGTACGTTTTGAAGACGCTGTTCATGCCGTCGTAGTCGTTGATACTGGCAAGAAACACGGTGAGTTGGAGTATGGAGTCCATCGTGCCGCCGCCGGTTTCAACAGCGGTCTTAACGCCCTCCATGACGCTCTTGGTGTGGCTGGTGATGTCCTTGGGGAACTCCGCCTTATTGTGGGAGTGCGCGCCGATCCCGGCGATATAGATGACGCCGTTGTGGACGATGAGCGGGGTGATGAAACCTTTGTCGGCGGGCTTACCGTCGATATTGAGCTTCTTCACTCCGCCATCGGCCTGCGCTTCGGCAGGCGACGGCAACGCTGCTGCGGCCAGGCCGATGCCGGGAAGCAACGCGGCGATGCGAGTTCCGAAGTCCCTTCGCGTAAAAAGATTGGAAGACATCTTGTTTTTCCTCCTGGTGAACTTGTTTCGAATTTTCGATTCTACGGCAACGCAAAACTGAAAATATCGTTTCCTGACGCGATAGCGACGTATTGCTTTCCCTGGGCCGCGTAACTCATCGGAGAAGCATGAAATCTCTGACCGGTAGTGAAGTGCCAGAGCGGCTTGCCGGTTCTTGCGTCCACGGCTTCGAACGACTCCGCATCGTCACCGAAAAAGACCAGGCCGCCCGCGGTGGTCATGGTGCCGGCACCAGAACCGCCGTCACCCACTTGGGGATACCGCCATTCGAGGGCACCGGAATCCAGGTTGTACGCGAGCAGAATCTTCTCCCGAGTGCCGCCAGCGACGCGTTTGACTCCGGTTGCATAGTAGGCGCGGCCTTCCGAGAATTTTTCCGGCTTCCGGTGGAAGATGCCGCACTCCTCGAGAGCGAGGAAGTAGAAAAGATGGGTGGCCGGATTATAAGAAGGAGAAAACCAGTTGGTTGCGCCAATCATGCTGGGGCAAATTTCGGTGCCTTCGGCGGACGGCTCCAGGCCGCTGAGAATGGGTCGACCCCGCGCGTCGATGCCTTTGGCCCAATTCAAGTGAGCAACAAAAGGAACCGCGGAAAGAAATTTCCCGTCGGTGCGGTCGAGGACGTAGAGAAATCCGTTGCGATTCGCCTGGACCAGCAATTTCCGAGGCCGGCCTTGATACACGGCATCGACGAGCACGGGGGTTTCGGTAGCGTCGTAATCGTAAAGATCGTGAGGCGTGAACTGGAAATACCATTTCATCTTGCCGCTCTCGGGGTCGAGCGCGAGAACGCAAGCGGTGTAGAGATCGTCGCCGGGGCGCGGCGCACCGTCGAAATCGGGGGCGGCATTGCTGGTGCCCCAATAAATGGTGTTGAGTTCGGGATCGTAGGTGCCGGGCATCCAGGTAGTACCGCCACCGCGAAGATAAAGGTCGCCAGGCCAGCTCTCGGAGCCAGGTTCGCCGGGGCCAGGAATGGTCCAGAAACGCCACGCTTCCTTGCCGGTTTCGGCGTCAAAGGCCGCGATGAAACCGCGAACGCCGTCGTCACCCCCGGAGGTGCCGACAATGACTTTGTTTTTGACCAGGAGCGGGGCGCTGGTGGCACCGTAATTCTTGTTGCCTTCGGCGTAGGCAACGTCCCAAAGAAGATGGCCGGAGCGGGCGTCGAGGCAGAGAAGATGCGCGTTGTCGGTTTCAAGAAAAACTCTGGAGTGCCAGACGGCGACGCCCCGATTGTGGTGTTGGGAGGCGTCGTCGATCAGGCCTTCAGTGACCGGCCGCGAATAGTGCCAAATGGAGCGGCCGGTGCGGGCGTCGAGAGCAAAGGCGTCGTTGGCGGAGGTGACGAACAGGATGCCGCCCACCGCAACGGGTGTGACCTCGAGGCCAGTTGTGTCGCGTATATGAAAAATCCATTGAGGGCGGAGACTCGCGACATTCGCGGGTGTGATTTCCGCGAGATTGCTGAAACGACGGCCGGTGTAGTCTCCATTGTAGGAGACCCAGTTTGCGCCGGGGGGCTGGACGAGCAGATCTTCCGGCTGGACGTCGATCGAGGTGGAAATGGCGCCGGCGGATTTTTCCTGCCCAGCGGGAAGCACGGAACAGCATAGAAAAATTGCGGCGAGCGCGATGGATTTGCGGAGTGGCACAGTACGAGACGAGCTCCTAGAGCCGGCCGAACTTCTTCACGGCTTCCTGAATGGATTTTAGCTTTTCGATGGTGGCGTACATGGAGTGCTCTTTGAAATCCATCTCTTGGGCGAGCTTGAGCGCGGCTGGCGCCGATGCGCGGGGGACGACGACGACGCCATCGGCATCGGCCACGATGATGTCGGCGGCGTTCACGGCCACACCGTCGCAGACGACCGGTATATTGGCACCGGCGAAACGGTAGTGCGTCACCGACGTGGATGGAACAATGCCGAGCGCGTAAACAGGGAAGCCAATTTTTTGCAGGTAGGCGACATCGCGCACGCCGCCGTCGATCACGGCTCCTGAGAAATTTCGCGCGCTCATGGCCGTGCCCATTAGGCCGCCCATTCCCGCGATGTCGGCACCCTCTTCCACAACCATTACATAGACAGAATGGGAGGAGCCTTGATCGATGGCCGCAAGCATGCCGTCCAGAGCGTTGGGGTCGTGGTTGGTTTCCTTCTTGAGGAGCACGGTGAGTGCGAAGCCCGCAAATTTGGTTGGGAAGATCGGCCTCATGCGGTGGGACATATACATTTTGCGACCGATGAGCTGTTCGAGCGCGTCCGAAACAGAGGCGGCTTCGACGTGACGGAAACCGTCGAGCAGGGAAGCGTCATCGATCGCCGATCCGTCGGCTTGCCGGGTGCGGGCTAAAGGCGCCAAGAGGAAGACCGCAACGCTCGCAACGGCAAGAATGCCCAGGATCGCTGCACGAGCGATCCGGCGAAAGTTTGCTGCGTCAAGGGATAGGGTCATCGGCATTCTCCGGCGAATGGAGTGGCTGACTTTAACACTTCTTGGTACTGGGCACTAGTCGTCGACGGAATACTAATTCGATTCAATAGTGGCATTTTTAAAGATCGCAAGGATGACGCGCTGGAGCGATGGAGAAGCGTCGGGGGGCGGAATACCGTCATTGGGATAGCGGTGCCCTTCGAGCAAATCCTGGTCCTCACTCTTCTTCATCGTCCTTAGGCTTTGTGCTCGAGGCCGCTTTTGTCGTCCGGTCACGCGCGGAAAACATCAGAAAGCTGATGAGATCATTCAGCTCATCCCCGTTGAGAGTTGTGGCGTAGTCGGCAGGCATCAGCGAGCCCGGTTGGCGCGAAAAACTAGCGAGCTCCGACTTCTCGAAAAGTTGAAAACCTCCATCGAGACCCTGCAGCTGGATAGAAAAATTGTCTTCGTTCCGTACGACGCCGGAATATTCGTGGCCATCGCGCATCTTCACAATCATCCTGCTGCCCAGCCGATTCGCACTGGACGGCATCGTGATCGCACGGCGAATTTCGTCCGCGGAGCGATTTCTGCCGAACCCGGAGAGCTCTGCGGCAATGAAGCCTCCTCGGCCGGCAACCGCATGGCAGTCCGAGCATCGCGCTTTTCCGTAAAAAAGTCCTCGGCCCTTCTGCGCGTTGCCCGGAACTGTTGCTAGGTTGCTCTTGCCTTGCAGCTGGTGCAAATAGGCGACGACATTCTTGGTACTGTCTCCCAGTGAAGCAAACGAAGGCATGCCCGTTGCCGGCAACCCTTGTTTGATGATCCGGAAAAGCTCGTCGTCGGATCGCTGCTGGGTCTTTGCACTCAAGGCAATGTCCGGCGCCCGTTCGCCGCCGCGCCCATCCAAACCGTGGCACCCCGCACACCGCGATTCGAACGTTTGCTTGCCATCCGCATTCGACAAATCTACTTGGGCGTCTGCATTTGCGGATCGCGGGGATTTCTGTTCCTGGGACGTAACCCTCTGCGTGAGGACCAGGGAGCAGAAGAGCAGGAGTGCCATGCTCGCCATGATGCGGGCTCGACGGATATTTTGTGTAGGAGTCATAAGAGTTGATTTGACCGGCATTTCGAGCGTGTCCCTGTTTTGGAAACGTGGTCTGATCGGCTCCACGGAATCAATGGTTTGCAGGAGCGCGCACAGCGATGAGGGACACCTGCTCCAAGTCCGGGTAGTGCCCCTCTTGGTCGGGTTTTCGCTCGGTGGGCCGGAGTTGCTGGACCGTCGTCTCGGCCGGCAACAGCCCGCTGAAATATTTCCGGTACACGTTCCCAAACGCCGCCGATTCCGATAAGTCATCCAGATAAATCGTGGTCGAGACCACTTGATTGAAGTTCATACCCGCCTCTTCCAAGTTGTCGAGGAGATTTCGCATCGTCTGGCGAACCTGATCGGCGGTCGCCGCCGCGAACACGCCGCCGTTTGGTCCGGGAATGAACCCGCTCTTCGCCGAACAATAGAGAGTGTCGCCTGCGAACACACACGGACTTGCAGTCGGACTTGGCGGCATATTCTTCGGCCGTATGGCGCGTCGCTGCGCCAGGTCGCGTACGGCCACTCCGGTGTAGGCGATGTGCGCGCCCTCGGTGAGGCTGGACACCTGAATTGTGGCGCGTCCCGGCGTATTCCCGAATTCGAAGCGCCGGGCATAGTGCTCGTTCATGATTCGCATTGGTATTTCCGAAGTCAAGTACGGGTTCACGAAGACCATGTTGCTGAGTGTGAGGCCGGCGGCTTCCAGGACCGTTTTTAGACGGTCGAGCGCAAAATCAACTTGCTTGGCAGGATCTTGCGGCACGATTCCGTTGGAAGGGTCACTACCCGGCATCGCGGACACGAACAACCTGTCGTGCGTCAGCATTCCGGCCGAGTACGCTTTATTGGGCTTGGCGTTTGGCAATACGACCGGCTGCTTTCCGTTTAGATCGCGAACAGCGACGGCGGTGATTTGCACCAAAGGTTCGGGGAGCCGGGCAACGCCCAAAACCGCGCGCGCAGGAGGCAGCTTCGGAAAATACTCGGCGAAGGCCTGGTCCAACGCTTCATAACGGTTGATGTCGTCGAGATAGACCTGGACGTAGACTAGGTGATCCATCGTCAGGCCCGCTGCTTCGACGACGGATCTAACATTTTCGAGAGCTTGGCGAACCTGATCGGAAAAGTTGGGCGCAGTCGTACCGTCCGGACGACGAGGCCCCTGCCCGGACACATAGACATAGTCTCCCGCGTCGATTCCAGGCGAACCCAATGAATCACTCGCCGCCGGCTGCTTTGGCAGCACTGGTTTCAATTGTGCCCGCACGTTCGCAGCGAACGATAGCAGCGACGCAAAGAGGAGGAACAGGAACCTCATGCCGATTTTCCCTTACGTGCTGCAGCGAGCATTGCCCGTAGCCTTTGTCCCACAATCATTTCTTCGCCGGGTTGAATGGTCATGGAAACCAACTCGATGTGGTCTATCTCTTTCCGCTCTTTCTTGTTCGGCTTCTGTATGCCTTCGCGGACTGCCGGCACAAGGCTGGGATTGTCCGCGCCGAGTACCTCGATGACCGGATCGCCTTGCCGCAGCTGCTGAACGCAGTCCGTGATGGTGAAGCCCCAGGCCTGCTGGTCCCACGAAATCTTTAGGGTCGGGTAGCGGTTGCCGTCGTCGGGAATGAAGATTTCCGTTTTGACTCCCGGCACGGTTTCCACAAGTTTGCCGATGCGGTCTACCCGGGCATGCCATTCCGCGTAGAGTTTTTTCGAATCGATTTTTAGCCATGTTTCTACCGCCGTCAGACAACCAATCACTTCCTCTTTTCCGACTTTCATCGGGCGGCAGACCGCTCCCTCCCATGGTGCCGAGTTGCGCAGCGCCCCTTCGATCAGGTCCTTGCGGCCCAGCAGAACGCCGCTACATTGCGGTCCTTGCAGACCCTTGCCTCCCGAGAAGGTGTACAAGTCGATTTTCATCTGGGCGTATAGCTTCAGGTTGTCGGCGGGTGGAATGCCGGCTGCGTCATCGAGCAGCATGGGCACGTTGTGCTCCTTGGCGATCCCGACCTCGCGTGTGAGTTTGTCGCCGAGATCGGTGGTATAGATCATGGCCGTGTCCGCAGTGATGGCATTTGCGATCTCTTCCGGGGTCTCGACCAGAACCAACTTCGCTCCGGTGAGCCGGATGGCGTTGTCAAAGGCGCTGCGTCCTCCGACCATGATGACTTCGTGTTTCATCCCCGTGGTGTCCGGCAATTGCCATATCTTTTGGGGATCGCTACCCGCCATGCAAGCAGCCGTGGAGGCGGCCATGGCCCCGGCCGCTCCTGAGGTGATCAATCCGGATTCGGCGCCCGTCAGCTCGGCCAGCTTGCGGCCGGCGGCGCGTTGGAGCTCGACCATGTTGACAAAATGGTGCGAGGCTTCGGTTTGGGCGGCGCGGACTTCCGGAAATTGCAGCGATCCACTCAAGTACGTCCATGTTCCGCGGCAATTGATCACGGTCTTGATGCCCAGGCGGGTGTATACATTTTCCCGTGGGTCGAAACCCATGGCGGCGGCAGATTTTTCATATAGGCCCTGAGCCGCGAGTTGGGCCAGCAGCGGCGAGGCCGCCAGCATTTTCATGAATCCACGACGGCTCGATTCCTGAGCGACAGGCATGCGTTTCCTCCGTTTTACTGCGTGAAGATCAATGTTCCAAAGTGTTCGGGCACATGGTTGGGATCGCGGTTGACGACACAGGTCTGTTGCCAGCACATAAAGTGACGCTGCGGATCCTCGCCGAGCCCGTCGATGCGATACAGGTTGGCGCGCCACTTCGTGCCGGCCTTTACCGGCTGGTCGCTGACCGAGCGCAACGGCACGCGTGCTGCCGCGTACCAGATATGGTTCGCCTGGTCGATCCGGCCCTGCCTCTGCCATCCGGAATTCCAGTCAGCGCCATAGGTCTCGCGATCCAGGTCGATGGCCAGATCGACCCAATCGCCGGTCGGAGCAATCTCGAACTCGCGGTAGTGCCGGATGTTGGTCCAATCGTCCCCCAGAAAAAACTCAACCACGTCGCGGTCCCACAACTTGAGGCGATCTTTGCTGTTATCCGCGGGGAGCCAAAGGTTTAGCTCGCTATAGGGGGAGATGAATAGCAGGTAAAGATCGGAGTCGGTCCAAAACGCGCGTACCTCGGTCTTGAGTTTGGGATAGTCGATCTGTTGCGTACAGTCTTTTACGATCCAGGCGGATGCCGCGTGAGACCAGGTTGCCGAATGCGGATCGGTGTTCAGCTCTGGCGCTTGCGCTACATGCGGGATCGAGAAATCGGCCGTAGGGGGTTTAACTTCGCACACCTGCCACGCGAGAGCGACAACCGGGGTCAGGAGCAACAGTGCCAGGCTTCGAATGGATTTCATTGCTTATGGGTGGGGCGCGTTTCGTAGTTCCGGCGAAATCTCGTAGGCTTTCTCGAACTCCGCGCGCGCCTCCTCTTCCTTTCCTTCCTGGTGTAGAGCCAATCCAAGGTTGTAGTGTGCCTCTGCGTAGCTGGACTTGAGGCGCACCGCCTCAACGAACTCCGCTTGTGCGGCGGGTGCGTCGCCCTCCTGCAACAGTACCAAGCCGAGGTTGTTGTGCCCTTCCGGAAAATTCGGATCGCCGCGCAAGATTTCCCGAAAGACATTGGCGGCGCCCGCGCGGTCGCCAGCCTGGGCGAGGACCAATCCCAGTTGTATGCGAGCGTCGGTGTACCTGGGATCGAGACTGACGGCTTCGCCGAGCTCGCGAGCGGCTTGGTCTAGACGTTCTGTTTGGGCGAGCGCCAGACCCAGATTGTAGTGGGCTTCGGCCAGATCCGGATCGGACATCACCGCCTGGCGAAATTCCTCAAGCGCCTGGGTGCGGTCGTTCTGGCGCCAATAGAGCAACCCGAGGCTCGCGTGTGCCTGTGCGTAGTCGGGTTTCAGCTCGAGCGCTTTTTCAAACGCTGCTTGGGCGCGTGTCGCGTCGTTCTTGCGCTCCCAAGTGACGCCCAGGTAGTAGTGACTGGTTGGCAGTGTGGGACTTTGTCCGGCGGCGTTCTGAAAGAACGTAAGGGCGTCGTCAAGCCTTTGTTGTTTCAAGGCGTCGACGCCCTGAAGGATCAGAAGCTTCGACTGCGCCAGGCGGGAGCGGAATTCGTGTAGCCCATCGAGCTCGTCCAATTCTTTCTGCGCGGCTCTGGTGTGGCCCTCGGCGCGTAGCGCAATGCCCAGGTTGTAGTGGGCCTTTTCGAAATCAGGCTTTAGCTCGATCGCGCGCTTGAACGCAACGATCGCCCCGGCTGTGTCGCCGCCGGCTTTGAGTTCCATGCCAAGGTCAGTCTGCGACTCCGGGTCCTTCGGATCGATCTCGACGGACTTTCGAAACTGGGCTAGCGCGCCAACATGATCGCCCTGGCGGCGAAGCGTTATTCCCAGCAGTGTGTGCGCGGGCGCAAAGCGAGGAGTAAGGCGCAGCACGCGACGAAACTCTACAGCGGCGCTGTCCAGATTGCCTAGCTGTCCTTCGGTCAATCCCAGTTCGAAATGCAACTCGGCCGAGGGCTTGGATGCGAGGGCCTTGCGCAGCTCGGCCTCAGCGGCCAGAAAATCGCTCTGCTCCGAATAAATATGCGCCAGCAGGCGATGCGCTCCGGCATTCGCGGGATCGAGTTCTACCGCGGTACGTAGCTCCTTAAGCGCGGCGCCTTGGTCATGCAGATCGTAGTGCGTCGCGCCTAACCCGTAATGCGCGTCGGCCCACTTCGGTCTGAGGCGTAGAGCGGTCTCGAACTCTTCGGCAGCTTGCCTGGCATTGCCCTCATATTTCAGCGTGAGCGCCAAGTTGTAGTGGGTGAGTGCGTCATCAGGTTCGAGCGCCAGCGCTTTGCGGTAACTCGCGGCTGCCTCGTCCCACGATTTCGCGCGCGCGAGTTGCAGGGCCTGCTGGCGGTAACTCTCGGCAGTCTGCGCCGACAATGGCGCGGAAAAGAGCAGGCTCAACATCAGCAGAAGGACGATTCGTCGACGAGGGTAATTGCGAGACTCAATCAAGTATCCGTTCATGGGTCATGGCTCAGCTCGGCGTACGTTGCCGGAAAATTGCAGCCGAAGCTGAAAATAGCCCGCCCGCCGTTGCCTAAGGTCGGTGGCCCGCACCGACTAGGTTACCAGTAGAACTTCGCGCTAACTTGGCCAATGCGCGGATCGCGCGCGTTGGTGACGATTCCAAAGTTGGAGTTGCTAATGTTCCCGGTCGGATTCAGGAACTGCGCATGGTTGAAGATGTTAAAAAATTCGAAACGGAGATCGAAAGCGAAATTCTCCCTAATTACGGTTCGCTTCAAAAAGCCGAAATCGGTGTTGTTGAATCCAGGGCCGTGGAAGAAACGGCGGTTGGCAGTGCCAAAAGTGCCCAGATCGGTGTTAACGGCGAATGCGCCGGGTAGGAAGTAACATCCCGTACCGTCGGTAGTAGGGCAACCGGAATTCGACTTGCGCGGATTCACAGTCACGACGTTGCCCACAACATTTGGCATATCCGTGGCCGAACTACCAACCAACGATGCATCTCCGTTGGCTTGGTTCATCTGGATGGGAAAGCCTGTCGAGAAGCGCGTGATCCCCTGCATCTGCCAGCCTTGGGTCAAGCGCTTTGGTGCTCTGGTGAAAGTCCGTTGGAACGGGAGGGCCCAAATGTAACTGGCCACGAAATTGCTCCTTACGTCGCTCGACGAAAGTCCGCGGCTGATCTTCGCATTTTGGAAATTCACCAAGTCGTTAAAGGCCGAAGAATCGTCCAGTGCTTTCGAGAACGTATACGCCGCCAAGAACGTCACATCGCTCGCTTTGCGCTCCACCGAGATTTGCCCGGAGTTGTAGATCGAATTAGCAGTCATGCGTGTATAGGTGTTGTTGTTGGCAAAGCACACCTGCGCAGCCGAGGTTGGGCAGAAATTCGGATTGAGGATCGAGTGCCTTGTGCTGTAAACGGACGCTCCGCTCGGAAGCTGGAAAACGTCGTTCTCATTGTTCGGCTGGCAGCCGGCGACGCCTGCGGTTGTATCCATGGCCCCTTGCGCGGTGAGTTGCATGCACAGAGCCGCGTCGCCCGGATTGGCTTCGGTCTGGGTGATGAGGTGGTGCCCCTCGGTCCCGACGTAAGCCAGCGTCAGCACCGTTGATTTGGATAGCTCGCGCTGGATGGAGAGATTGAAGTGCTCTGCGTAAGGCAGCTTATTGTGAATGTCGTAACCCGGGAAAAAAGTGAACGGCTCGTAAATCGAGAAGTCCAGCGTCTTGTCCGATGGGCTGCCCGGAATCGGCGCGGTGAAGGGAAAACGCTGTCCCAGCGATTGCCCGGTGGTTCGAGACAGAAAGGGTTGGTCAAACGTGACCGGCGAGGGGGTGGAGAAATATAGACCAAAAGGAGCGTCAGCCACTTCGTAGAACAGGTTTAGGTCCTCGACCGAAGTGTAGTACATACCGAAAGCAGCCCGGATGCTGGTTTTGCCCGGGCCGCCAAATACTTTGCCCAACAGTCCGTCCGAAAATCCCGGTGAATACGCCAATCCCAATCGTGGGCCGAAGTTGTTGTATCGGGTGGGGGCGAGCGTCTTGGGGATGCCAGGGTCACCCGGGAATACCAAGCCTGGGGGAGCGAGCGGAAAGACCGTGGACTGTTCCCCCGGAACGAAGGTCTGAATCTTTCCTTGAGTGTCGTACCAGGGCATGCTCACTTCCCAGCGCAAGCCGAGGTTGAGCGTGAGATTGGATTTTACCTTCCAAGAGTCCTGCACAAACGCCCCGCCGTAGCGAGTGCGGGAATCCAGCAGCTGCAAAGAGGCTTGGGTATACCCGTTGGAGCTTCTAGGGGCACCGAGGAGGAAGTCCGCAAAATCGACGCCAGTCGCGGTGCCACTAAACACGAAACCTCCATTAGGGTTTGCATAGTTACGTTCGTTGACTTGCAGGTAGCGGAATTCACCTCCAACCTTCAACGTATGTCTGCCGAGCGCCTTCGAAAATACGTCACTAGCCACATACGTGTTGTCAGGTTGGTAGGTATTGAGGGGTGGCACGCCCATGGTGAAGTTGTTAAAGATAATCTGAGGCACATATTGCGGATATCCGGGAGTCGTGGAAGGGATAATGCCGAGGGTACCGGCGCCGGTCACGAAACCAAGGGACCCAAGGCTGGCGAAACTCCCGGCCGGGTTGTCTTTGTGGAGGGCCGTACGGAAGAAGGTCACCCGCGCCTCGTTGACTGCCGTGGCTCCGAAAGTCTTGGCGTTGCTCATGACGAACTCCTGCGCCCGTGCAGGTGTTAGCGAGGGGAAGCCCGGGACTTCGGTGGTGGGCAGTAGCGGAAGTGCGTTTAGGACGCTCGAGTTATCTAAATGATAGTACCAAGACCAGTTTCCGGTCTTTTGGTTATTGAAATCCACCCGTTCTCCGAACTTGTTGTCGTTTGCGGTGGTTCTCTGACTGTTGTTTGAATAGTTGTTTACGTTTCCAGGAAGAGTCGGTGCCGGAATATACGGGAGGATTTTGCTGGCCGGCGTTGAGAAGGCCGCCTGCGGGATCACGCCACCAGGAAAAACACACCCCGTCGGTGAGGCAGCATTGGTGCTGGTGCAGCCGGCGAAACTATACGGCTCGCTCTGCGCCACGGGGTAACCCAAGCGCTGTGAAAGCACTTGCGCCCAGTACGGGCCATCGATCGTACCGGTCAAAGCTGCAGGGTCGAAGTCGCCTTGTCGCTGGGCATCTGTGGGCAGGGTCACCAGGCCGGTTTCCGCGCCTTGCACCTGCCGCGTGCCTTGATAATCCGAGAACCAGAAAAGCTTGTTCTTCCAGAACGGCCCGCCCGCCGCATAACCGAACTGATTGCGCCGCAACTCGGACTTGGCGGGCACAAAGTAGTTCTTAGCATCGAGTTTGTCGTTACGCAGGAACTCGAAAGCGTCACCGTGAAAGCCGTTGGTGCCGGACTTGGTGATGGCGTTGATGACCGCGCCGCTGAATTTTCCGTATTCCGCGTCGAAGCTGTTGGTTATGACGCGAAATTCCTCCACGGAGTCCAAATTCGGCACCAACCCTGCCCCCAGGTTGCGTCCCTCACTGACGTCTCCACCGTTCACTAAGAAGGCGTTCGCCGTTTCACGCTGGCCGTTCACGGAGATGTTGCCTGAATTCAGAGTGCCCGATACCGGACGGTCTTGCTGGATAGTTTGGGCGGTGCCGGGCGCAACGCCCGCCTGCAGGCCCAAAAGGTCGATGTAGCTCCGCCCGTTCAGCGGCAGAGCGAGCATCTTCTTCGAGTCGATTACGTCGCCAAGTTGCGTGTTTTCTGTTTGTACTTGCACCGCATTGGCTTCCACCTTGACCACTTCCTGTTGCACGGAGCCGACATCGAGAGTTACATCGACTTCCAGCTGATCATTAACCTTCACAACGATGTCGGTCTCGACGAAAGTGCGGAATCCGCCGGCGGTAACCGACAGTTTATAATTGCCAGCGGGGAGCGCGAGGATTCGATAGGAACCATCGGGGCCGGTGGTCTCCTCGTATCTTAGATTCGTTTCAACATTGATGATGGTGAGTCGCGCGCCAGCGATCGCGCCTCGAGAACGGTCGCGCACGACACCTTGAATCGATCCGGTTACGTCGGCGCGCAAGATGCTGGCGCCCACCAGCGCTATGAATAGGAATGCGAGTGCGGATAGCAAACGGCGATAGGAATTTCGCATCGAGCCCCTCCCCGAAGTTGGCGGTACAGTCGCACGAACCGGGGCGAGAATCAAGCACTACTTTCGTTTTATTTCTTTCTATTTCGACCCATTACTTTTACAAGTCGTCATTATCAGGATTTCGGATAGCCATCCACGGGGTCCAGCGCGGAAACCGCCGACGGTTCCGAGCCAGAACGGCAATCGTGCGCCACCTTCTTACTCGCCGCACGCCCCTCATGATGGTTCCATCCGCTTCCTCGGGTTTCGCGGTCTTCCGATGCTATCCGCTGTTTTTTCGCCGCCGTGTTTGCTACTTTGCGCGATGTTTGGTTTTTCTGCGTCCAGACAAGATCGCTGCGCTTTGCTTGCCGCGAGGGAAGTAGTGTGCGGCGTGCCGACTGCCGCCCGGTATTGGACAAGAGCGCAAGTCTAGAACGCCAGCCGGGTTTTGCTTCATTTCCAAAGTGCACATCCAAAAGGCGCGGTGAAAATCCACTTGTCAGGTGAGAACTCGGGAACGCTCCTTGACAGAAAGTTCGGCTTTCGCTACATTCAACCTTTAGGTTGAATAATATGAGTGCAGAAACTCGGCTCGACGAAACGTTGCTGGCGCTGGCGCACCCCGCGCGCAGAGCGATCATGCGACGGCTGTCACGTGGGGAAGTGCGCGTCACGACGTTGGCAGAGCCGTTTGCGATGTCCCTCAACGCCGTCTCGAAACACGTCCGGGTGCTGGAACGCGCGCGTTTGGTGCGGCGCCGCTGCGCAGGACGCGAGCATCTTTTGTCGGTCAACCTGCAGCCGCTCGACGAGGCTGCCTCGTGGATCTCGGCCCAGCGCGCGAGCTGGACCAGGAGGCTCGATACCCTCGAAGCGATATTGCGGACCGAAGATCGGTTGTCGGCCAAAACCGGTAGAAGGAGACGATCACCTCGATGAGCGATGGGCGGAAAAAACCGGGCGAGCGGCGTAGACAACCGAACGATGAATATGGGGAAGTGAAAGAACCCGGAACGTTCCGCATCGAACGACTGCTACCCGGGCCGATCGAACGGGTTTGGTCTTATTTGGCAGAACCGGAAAAGCGGAGAAGGTGGTTTGGCGGTGGCCAAATGGACCTACGCGCGGGCGGCCGCGTGGAATTGCAATTCCGGTTTTCGGAGCTGTCTGCGGAAAGGACGCCGCCAACCAAGGGCGATGAATGCGAAGTTCCGGGTCGAGTCACGCGTTGCGACCCGCCGCGCTTGCTTAGCTACACATGGGGCACTCAGCCAGATGCTTCGGAAGTGACTTTTGAACTGACGCCGCACGGCAAAGACGTACTTCTTGTCATAACCCATCGCCGCCTCGGCGACCGCGGAACGATCGTCAGCGTGGCCAGCGGATGGCACGCGCACCTCGGCATTCTCACGGATCTTCTCAGCGGAGGCAAGCCGCGCCCTTTCTGGGCAACCAAGATTCGGATGGAACAGGAGTACGGCAAACGGTTGGAAGGATTTAACGGAGAGGGTTTTCTCCATCTCGAAAACAAGGGAGACGTGTAATGGCTATCTATCAAACTGGCGGGTATCAAGTGAAACCTTCCGCTGTGGACAAAGTCAAGCAAGCGATCAAAGACTTTGTCCGCTACGTGCAGGAAAATGAGCCAGGCACAAAGATGTATCTTGCTTGGCAGCAAAAGAGCGATCCGACTCGGTTTCTGCACTTCTTCATTTTCGAGGATGCCGCTGCGCAAACTCGTCATGGCCAATCGGAGGCCGTAAAGCGCTTTGAATCCGTATACTCCCCCGAGTTAGTGGGTGGCGAGGTCGTATTTACCGACTATGAGCTAGTTTCTGGCAAACCCACTGGTGAACAGTGGGCACGATTCCTACCTTCGTAGAAATTCTTCGGCGGCAATACTACTCCCGAGGTAGGGGAGAGGGCGTAACGCGAAGTTGCGCTCAGCCGTCAGACAGGATGAAAGCCCCTAGGAGGAGGAAACCATGAAACCGCACTCCGTAATAAGAATCGGCTTGGTCTCCTTGATGTTGGTGGGTGCCTTCATCGGCGGGCAACACTACTCGCGCACCGCGGCTGCCCAAAGCCCCCAGAAGTGGGAATACCAGATTGTCGGTTGCGGCCTTGGGTGCTCCGGCCAAGTTGCCCAGATCAACAAGCTGGGCGACGAAGGTTGGGAGGTAGTCACGCTGAACGCGAGTAATCGAGTTCTTCTAAGACGGGCCAAGTAGGCATACGAGGGCTCTTCACGATCCTGACAGGCCTCCTTGGCTACGATCTTTTGGTCCCGGACAAATCGTGGCTCCGTTTCTGGTAACTGCGTCAGGAGTTGAGTCACTTAGTTCGTGATAGCCTCAAAGCCCATGAGGAACAAGACCGCCCAGATTTAAATGCGCAGAAGTTCGGCGGCACTATTTGTTGGGTTTGAGCCAGACGATGTCGTAGGCGCGGTCGAAGGTCACGAACATTTGGCATTCCTCTTTGGCGGTGCAGGTGAACCAGTGAGGCTGTTTGCTAGGCATCATCGCGAAGCCGCCGGGGCCGAGAACGGTATCTTGCATGCCCTGCATTCCGGTGGAGACACCTCCATTTACGATCATCAACTGCTCTTGCGCCGTGTGGTAGTGAGGAGGGATGACGCAGTTGGGGGCTGCCTTCATGATTGCGGTGGAAGGCCCCGTTTTTGGATCGCCAGTTTCCACGAAGAATTGAAGGCAGTCGGGACCGTCGCCGGGCGGAAATTTTACTTCAGAGAGCTGCCGCACTACGCCAGGTTTGGGGCCGGAGTTGGGTGCTTGCGCGGCGAGAGTCAGAGCCAACACCAGAAACACACACCCCAAGAATAGATAGGCCGCGTGCACCGAACGATTCGCACGAATGCTCATCGAGAGTTTGCGCATGGTTGCTGCTCCGGTTGCCAAGCTAGAGATGCGAAACACGGACCCCTACCTCTGTCCAACATCGAGTTTCCTTCTTACATCGAAACTTCGAAGAGTATACACAGCGTGCGGCCTGCCTATCCGTCTCCTTGGTTTTAGAAGCATTGCAGTCGGACACTAGCCAACTAGCCGGTGGAACGAGTCTCGTGCCCAACCCCAATCTGCGAGGTCAACATAGTTACAGCGCAGGCCCGGTGGTCCCAGGTTCAAGCCCATTCGTCCCGCTCTCCTTGCCAGAACGAAATTTCCACGCTAAAGGATGGCCATGAAAAACCGAAGCGCTCAATTTGTCTCAAGGTTATTTTTTCTAGCCCTTTGTAGCTTCCTCGCCTCTCCCGGCGTCTTGCCGCAGGGCCAAACCGGCGCCGACTGGCCCTACTATGGCCATGACGCGGGCGGCACGCGTTTCTCTCCGCTCACGCAGATCAATCGACAAAATGTCGGGAAACTCAAAGTGTCGTGGATCTTTCATACTGGCGACGTATCGGAGAGCAGCCGCGACAGGAAGCGCAGCGGATTTGAAAGCACGCCGATCCTGGTGGACGAAACGCTCTATTTCACGACGCCTTTCAATCGCGTGATCGCACTCGATCCGGAAACCGGCAAACAGCGCTGGGCTTACGATCCGAAAATCGATTTGGATGGTGACTACGGAGATGGATTGGTGAATCGCGGTGTCGCGACTTGGCTCGACTTAACCCGGGACAAGGGACAGCCGTGCCGGCGCCGAATCTTTGAGTCCACCCAAGATGCCCGCCTGGTGGCGCTCGACGCAGTCAGCGGTACTCCCTGTGCGGATTTTGGCAAGGCAGGTCAGGTCAGTCTGCGCGATGTGCAGCAGTATGACTCGGGCTGGTATCACATGACTTCTCCTCCCGCGATCATCGATGATCTGGTGATCGTCGGCTCCGCTATTGACGATAATCACCGCACCGACATGGCGCGCGGCGTGGTCCGGGCTTATGACGCGCGCACCGGCGCTTTGCGCTGGAGCTGGGATCCACTTCCGCCGAACCCTGCGTCAGCGCAGGGCAAGAACCCGACATGGAGAAGCGGGGCGGGCAACGCATGGTCCATCATGGCCGTGGATGTCGACCGCGATTTGGTTTTTGTACCGACAGGGAGCGCAAGTCCCGACTACTACGGCGGGCTGCGCCCGGGAGATGACAAGTGGGCGAACTCCGTCGTGGCTCTGCGCGGAAAAACGGGCCAGTTTGTATGGGGATTCCAACTTGTTCATCATGACCTTTGGGATTTCGATAGCGCATCGCCGCCTCTGCTGACTACCCTGCGCTTCGCTGGACAAGACGTTCCGGTCGTGATTCAAGGCAATAAAACGGGGCTGCTGTACGTGCTGAACCGCGACAGCGGCAAGCCCGTCTTCCCTGTCGAAGAACGAGCCGTGCCCCAAAGCGATGTCCCCGGCGAACACTCGTCGCCCACGCAACCCATTCCGGTGAAACCGCCCCCGATGGCGCGCCAAGCCCTCTCGGTCGACGAAGCTTGGGGGCCGACGCCCGAAGACCGCGAGGCTTGCCGCGTTATGATCAAGCCGTTGCGCAATGACGGTATTTTTACTCCTCCCAGTTTGCAAGGCACGCTCGTGGTGCCTGGAAATCTCGGTGGCATGACCTGGAGCGGATATGCTTTCGATCCGCAGCATAATTTGTTAGTGACCAACACCAACAACCTCGTTGCTCGGGTCAAACTAGTTCCTCGTTCAACGTATGACCAACCTGGCTTCCGTTCCGAGGATGGCGAGTACGGCGATCAGACCGGGGCGCCCTACGGTTTATATCGGCGATTTCTCCAGTCGCCCTCGGACCTTCCCTGCGGCCCTCCGCCATGGGGCACGCTCTCGGCGGTGGACATGATCAAAGGAGAAATCCGTTGGCAAATCCCGCTGGGCTCGATGCAGGATTTCGGCGGTGCCCACGCGCAGCAGATTCCGGCGGGCTCGATCAGCCTGGGCGGGCCCATCATTACCGCCGCTGGAGTTGTCTTCGTCGCGGGCACGACCGATTCTTACATTCGTGGCTTCGACGTGGAGACAGGAGAGGAATTGTGGAAGGCCCACCTGCCCGCTAGCGGAAACGCGACACCGATGACTTACCTTGTCGGGCGAAATGGAAAACAATACGTAGTCGTGGCAGCCGGCGGACATCCGAAAATCACAGAGGAATCGTTGGGTGACGCCCTCGTTGCCTTCACCTTGCCGGATTAGGTGGAATTGGATCATGGAGGTCTCCGCAGAGTGTTTCGTGGGGCTCCAGAGACCAGAATTTGAGCGAGACTCATTCCTGCCTGAGAGAATCGGATTGATTTGCGTTTCGGATCTGGTTGAGGCCGAGCGTCCCGCACTCAGACGCTAGAGAGCTCGGGAGCGGAGGGCAGGAAGGTTTCGATGACGGCGAGCAGTTCTCTGATCTGAATGGGCTTGGAGACGTAAGCGTCCATGCCTGCGGCCAGGCAGCGTTCCTTGTCCCCCATCATGGCGTTGGCGGTCATCGCGATGATCGGGATGTGTTTCCCGGTGGTCTTTTCGCGCTCGCGAATTAAGGCGGTAGCCTCCAACCCATCCATTTCTGGCATCTGGACGTCCATAAGCACGACGTCGAACGGTTGGTTGGCGAGCGCCCGAAGAGCCGCACTTCCGGTTTCGGCCACCACAACGGCATGTCCCCTTCTCTCCAGTAATCGGACGCCAAGCGTCTGATTGACGGAGTTGTCTTCAGCGAGAAGAACGCGCAACCTGCGGCGGCCCTCGGGTAGAGAGTGGCGAGTAACCAAAGGGGAAGGTGCGGGCTGCGCCCCGCCGTGGCCGAGAGACTGTTTGATGCATTCGAGAAGCTCGGATTGTTTGATAGGTTTGGCCAGATAAGCCGTAACGCCGAGTTCGCGACAGCGGGCGACGTCGCGCGAACCGGCGGAGGTCAACATGATCAGCGTCATGTTTTGTAGCTTTGGATCCAATCTAATTTTGCTGGCGAGAGCAACCCCGTCGGTTCCGGGCATTTGGACATCCAGAAGCGCTAGTTGGAAAGGCAATGTCTGCGTCTTGGATCTTTCGAGGAATGCAAGAGCTTCGGAAGCACTCGCAGCGAGAGTTGGGTTCATATGCCAACTAAGAAGAGTCTGGTACAAGATTTGACCGCTCCTGCGGTTGTCGTCAACAACCAAGACGGGAAGGTCGCGAAGTACATCGAGACCGACAGGCTCGTAGCGCTGGGCGGAAATCTGTTGAACGGACAATCGAACCGTAAAATGGAACACGCTGCCTTGGCCGAGCTGGCTCTCGATCCAGATGCGGCCACCCATCATTTCGACTAGGCGGGCGGTAATGGCGAGACCTAGGCCGGTGCCACCATATTTTCGAGTTGTGGAACTGTCCGCTTGTGTGAAAACTTGGAAAATTGCGCCTTGTTTCTCGGTAGCAATACCGATCCCGGTATCGCTTACTGAAAAGTGGAGCACGACCTCCTCGGAGGTTTCCGCTTCTGTCTCGACACGCACCACGACCTCCCCGGCGGAGGTGAACTTAATCGCGTTGCTGGCAAGGTTGACTACGATTTGACGCAGTCTCGTAGGGTCTCCTCGCACGCGATCGATCACATCGGGGACGACGGAACAAGCCAGTTCCAGTCCCTTCTCGTGGGCGCGAAATGCTAGAACCTTCATGGTGTCGTCGAGGCTGTCACGCAGGGCGAACTCGATGGATTCGAGATCGAGTTTTCCGGCTTCGATCTTGGAGAAATCCAGAATGTCGTTCAGCAGACAAAGCAAAGAATCGGCGCAGTTCTTGACCAGAGATATGTATTCGCGTTGCGTCGGGTCGAGTTCGGTATCGAGAGCGAGTTCGGTCATTCCAAGAATGCCGTTCATGGGCGTCCGAATCTCGTGACTCATGTTGGCGAGAAATTCGGATTTAGCGCGATTCGCGGCATCGGCGGCCGCGCGGGCTTGCTCCAGACGCATGAGCAGCTCTTTGGCCTCGGTAATGTCAATGGATGCTCCTGTGAGCCGCTGCAAACCGGTGCCCCAGAGTTCCATCTGAGCGTGACTGCGCAGCCAACGGATGCCGCCCCGTGGCAGGACAATGCGATATTCGGCTTGAAACGTCAGTTCAGCGGCGGCCGCCCGCTCCACGGCAGCGTCCCACGCCGGCCAATCGTCGAGGTGGATCATTCCCCTCCACTGATCGAGGGTCAGGCGTCGCGGCTGGCCCGTCAAACCAGCCAGAGCAGCGAAACCCTCGGAGATCGTGACCGACCCCGACCGGAAGTTGACTTCCCAAATTCCGAACGCGGCGACTTGTTCGGCTAGTTCAAATCGTTTGGCGTTTTCTCGCAAGCTCTGTTCGGCACGCAGCCGTTCAATGGCATTGCCTGCCAGATGGGCGCCCGCTTCGACCAGGCGAAGATCGCTTTCGTGGGGAGTTGCAGGACGTTGATGGTACATGGCGAAAGTTCCGAGAACATTTTTGTTGGAGTCTCGGATGGGAACGCTCCAACAAGCGCGGAGGCCAAACGAGAGCATGAAGTCCTTGACGGGTGCAAAGCGGCGGTCGGTGGCGATGTCTTTCACGATGGTGGTTTGATTTCGAAAGGCCGCCGTGCCGCAGGCCCCTACATCTGGCCCAATCTCTAATCCATTGATGGCCCGTATGTACTCGGGAGGCAGGCTACCTCCGGAGCCCTCGAGCAAGGTCCGGCGATCTTCGTCGAGGAGCAGAATTGTGCAGAAACAGTGGGGCGCCATTGTTTCAATGGACTTGGTCAGAGCATTTAGGACCTCCTGCAGCGAAGCCCCCTTGGCGATAAGTTCGAGCACTCGCCGCTCTTCTTCGAGGACCTGTGAGGATTTCTCGAGCTCCGTCTGGACGGTTCGACCCCGGGACAATCGGCGGGTCTGGAACCAAGCGGCCACGAGGGCAATGGCGGTTGAGAGCGATCCGCCAACCGCGAGTGCAGGCCAGAACACGTGCCCTTCCGGTGGGAGCATAAGAGTTGGACGGTGCCGGAATAGCCGCTCCGAGCACAAGTTCCCTGGATGGAAACGAGCACGGAGGCTGCCACGGGGATCGGGTGGCAGCTTTTGAGCGGATGGGACTTAGCGGGCGAAAGCGCTGCCTAGCGACGAACCAGTCGGGCCGTTTTGGAGTTGATGATCCAGAACCGGACCATACCAGGAAAGGCAATGAATAACATCAAGCGTTTGTGCCGGATAGATGCGGTGGTCCGAGCAGGTCGATGCGACACCATCTTGCGCGATAACGGCACTAACTTAGCACTGAGCGCGGGTTTCTAGCGGCGATTTTCCGAAGCGACCGTGTTGCCCGATGCGTGTCAAATAAACCGGCGAGTGGACACAAACCAAACGAGTCATTGTAGGCTTAAAAAATGGGCATTCCCTTGAGTGTGATTTTGTTTCTTGTCTTGTTCGCGATTTTCGTCTCCGGCCTTCGCATAGCACGGGAGTACCAACGTGCGGTCGTATTTCGGTTGGGCCGCTACAACAGTCTGCGCGGACCAGGGCTGTTCTGGTTGATTCCGCTCGGGATTGAAAACGAAACCCGTATCGATCTGCGCGTCGTTACCAATCCCATCGAGCAACAAGAGACGATTACCCGGGATAGCGTCACTGTTAAGGTCAACGCGGTGCTCTGGTTTCGGGTCAGCGATCCCCAAAAGGCTGTTCTCACGGTTGAGAACTTCCGCTCGGCCGTACAGCAGGTGGCATTGACAAGTCTGCGCAACGTAATTGGACAGCACGATCTCGACGAGGTTCTGAAGGAGCGCGATAAGATCAATGCGTTGCTGAAAAGGAATGTCCTTGAGAATACTAGCGCTTGGGGAGTAGCTGTCGAATTGCTAGAAATGAAGGACGTTGAGATTCCGCAGGACATGCAGCGCGTGATGGCGATGGAAGCCGAAGCAATGCGCGAAAAGCGCGCCCGAATCATCAAAGCCGATGCCGAACTAGAGGCGTCGCAGAAACTGGCCGACGCCGCGCAGTTGATGGTGGGAAACCCTGCCGCACTGGAATTGCGGCGTATGCAGATGGTCGCCGAGGTGGGAGCGGAGAACAACAGCACCACGGTGATTATGATGCCCGCCGATTTTGTGCACTTCGCGGGGAGCCTGTCGAAATTTCTTGAAGGAAAAGGCGCGGCTTAACTCTACTACCTGTCCTGCAGGCATCTTCCTGGGAGACGGCCTTCAAACGTATAATTCCGCGATGAGCAACTCCCCATCTTTCCGAAGCGGTTCGGCGGCATCGCGTACTGCCTCCACAAGCCTTGATTGCGGCGGTCATCGATGAGGTTCGCCAATTTAATCCTAACGAACAACAAGACGACATCACACTGATCGTAGGACGCTGTCGAGAAAAAGTAGGCTCGGCCTGAGTTTGCGCGGGGCGACCTGAAGGACTACTACCTGGCGCGGTTCGGCGGGGGCGGAACTTTGCCGGCGGTTGCCTACGTTCACCACCATGCTAGTCACGGGCGCGCGAACTGTCTTCCGAAGACTTGACCGTCGTTCTCCACAAAACAATCGAACACGCCGAACAGCAAAGTCGCCTTGCCGAAGGGTGCGCGGCGACAACAGCAACGCATTCGGTCGAGAGATCATAAGCAAATCCCAATACAGTCTTGATGCTGATTGACGATCTCGAGAAAACGTAGCACCTCACTGCCACAGAGTCCCGTTGACCGCGTTACGTTATCGCTAGAACACAGTGACGCAATTTATTGTTGCCGATAACGGTGGCCATCGCTAGGCTGTCGCTACGTTGGAGAAGCCGCTGTTCCGCTCTTGGCGACCTCAACGACCCCCTCCAGAAGAAAAATCCAGCATTTCGCAATTTGGGTATGTCGGTGCGCAGATTCGGTGCGCAATTCTGCTTCGGGGGGACTATGAATTTCTTGGCGCTTCTACGTCGTGGTTGTGTGAGGGCAACGATCGTTTTTCTGGCAATGGCGGTGGTCTCCGTGGGGTCGGTGAACGCGCAGGTCGCGAAAGACAAGCCCACCAGCGGTGCGGCGTCGGATATTCAGTACCACAAATTCCAGCCGCCAGTGGCGATCGATGCCGGCAACACTTCGAGCGTGACGCCAACGCAAGCCGAACGCGACTCCTCAATCGCAAAGCAGATCGCCTTGTTCCAACAAGAGAAGGCTGCGCGCACCCCGGTCCAACAAAAGATCGACTCGAACATTCTATTTACGGTCCGTATGCTGCGCGGACAGGCGCCCGTGCCGGGCGTCCCGGTGTTGTACACAGGCGTTGACCTGGATGCCAACGACAATGTGGCGGTAGACATCGTAGCGAACGTCACCGACGACCTGCTGAGCCGACTGAACGGCGCCGGGGCGGTAGTGCTCCAGGCAAATGGGACGCTGCGCAGCCTCCGAGCCCTTATTCCTCCCGGCCAGATCGAAAGCATTGCGTCATCTCCGGATGTGATCTTCATTTCACCAAAGCAGGATGGACTGACGCAGGGGCCACGAAGGGCTGCTCCGGCCGGCGGCGCGTTGCTGCGCTCTGCGTCCGCGCCGGGATTAGCGGAGAAGGCGGAGCGATTGCGGAAGAAGCTACAACCACTGGTTCAGTCGACCCCCGGGAAGCCGATCATCGGTCAAGGAAGCGTCGAGACCGAAGGCGACTTCACGCATCGGGCGGCGGAAGCACGGGGAACGTTCGGCGTGAATGGTGCGGGCCTGAACATCGGCGTACTCTCCGATGGAGTCACGAGCCGGGCGCTCAGCCAGGCGACAGGCGACTTGCCTCCCAACTGCCCGGCAACGCCGACCTGTCTCACGGTGGTGTCTGGACAAGCCGGAGCCGGCGATGAAGGCACAGCCATAATGGAGATCATTCACGACATGGCGCCGGGGGCTAATCTTTTCTTCGCCACGGCAGACAACAGCATTACCAGCTTTGCGCAAAATATCCATAACCTGCGTTTTACGAATCACTGCGACATCATTGTGGATGACGTGTTTTATTTTGTGGAATCTCCATTCCAGGATGGACAGACCGTAGCGGTTGTCTCCACGAGCCAGGGCGGCGTGGTCACCGAAGCGGTCAACGAGGTTGTTGCCGACGGCGCGCTTTATTTCACGGCATCGGGGAATCAAGGCAACGAGGATTCCGGAACTTCTGGCACCTATGAAGGCGACTTTAATGGTCACACGGCTGCTTCGCCCTTGCCGACGGGCAAGGTCCATAATTTTGGCGGCGGAGACTTCGATACCATCACTTCGCCCGGTGAACAGGTGGTCGGCTTGTACTGGGCAGATCCGCTCGGCGGCGCGCACAACGACTACGATCTGTACTTGCTGAACAGCACCGGCGCGTCGATTCTAGGCGCTTCGACAAATATCCAGAACGGAACTCAGGATCCGGTGGAATTGATTGGAAGCGCGAATGTCATCAACAACAATAGGCTCGTGGTTTTTCAGAATACTGGAGCGGCGGACCGGTTCTTGCATCTTGAGCTGTTTCGCGGTCGACTGGCGGTGAGCACGTCGGGCGAAACACACGGACACGCGGCGGCGTCGGGAGCGTACACGGTGGCTGCTACGCCGGCAGCGGCGCCTGTCGATGCTACTAAAACCGCGCCCGGACCATACCCTGGTCATTTCACTGCCGCCAATCAGATCGAAACCCCCAGTTCCGACGGGCTGCGCCGGATTTTCTTCCAAGGCGACTCGACGCCGATTACCGCCGGCAATTTCTCATCGACCGGGGGCACGGTGTTAAACAAACCCGACCTCACCGCCGCTGACGGCGTCTCGGTGACCGGAGTCGGAGGATTCGGCAGTCCATTTTATGGGGGTTCGGCCGCTGCGCCGGCGGCGGCTGCCATAGCGGCGTTAGTGAAGTCTGCGAAGCCAACGGCAACTGCCGCGGAGATCCGAACGGCACTAACCAGCTCCGCCGTAGACATCATGTCTTCGGGATTTGACCGCGATTCCGGCAGCGGAATCGTGATGGCATGGGAAGCGATCCACGCGTTGGGCGTCACGGGCAATGCGAATCCTGAACTCGGCACAATAACGGCGACGGAAAATCCAGGCAACGGAAACGGGGTTATCGAAAGAGGTGAGGGCGCGGCACTGGTCATCACGCTTACCAACAGCTCCGGAGTGAACGCCGCGACAGGAATCACGACTACGCTGACGTCTTCGACGGCGGGAGTGATCGTCAACCAGCCAGGCAGCAGCGCGTACGCAGACATTCCGGTTGGCGGGAGCGGAGGCAATAACCTCTCGCCGTTTCTGTTCACACTAGCGCCCAATTTCCCCTGTGGACAGATCGTCAATTTCACACTAACCGTGAACTATACCGGTGGTCCGGCACGAGCCCTGAATTTCACGGTACAGACCGGACTGTTGATGATCACGAATACACTAGGAACGATGCCGACGGTGCCCATTGGCATAACCGCTGCGACGGGAGCACAGGTCAACAGGATCAACCGCAACGGAGTGATCACTGCGTGTGGCACGCCCAAGGCGTTTCCAGGCGCAATCACAGGAAGCCACGCATTCGATTCGTATACCTTTACCGCGTGTCAGGCGTTTTGCATGACGGTTGGGCTGAATGCAGGCGCTGCCGGACTCAACCTGTTCGAGTCTTCGTACTCACCTTCGTTTACCCCGACCAGCATCGGAACAAACTACACAGGTGACGCCGGATTGAGTACGAACCTTCAGAGTTTCGGGTTCAACACAGCGGCCGGAACCACGTACACGCTGGTCGTCAACGACATTGCCGGAAATCCGCTGCCGTCTCCGGCTCCGCCGAACACCTACACGATTGAGATTCCTACGTGCGCCCTCGATTGCGGCCTCAACCAATTGCCGGTGGCAATTGCGCAGAACGTTACGGTGATGTCGGCTACGCTGGGTGGCTCTGCGAACGCCAACATCGACAATGGCTCGTCCGATCCGGGAGGAGGAGCGATCACTCTGACGCAGTACCCAGCGCAGCCGTACCCAGGAGGCGTGACCAGTGTGATTCTAACGGCCACAAATGCGCTGGGCGCCGCATCGCAGGCGACCGCCACGGTTACCGTCACGGAACCGACGCCGCCAACGGCGAATCTTGCGTCGACACACCTCACCTATTCCGCGGCACTCGTGGCTACCACCAGCGCGTCGCAGACGGCCACCATCACGAACCACGGTCAGGCGGCGTTGCATTTCTCGGCGGTCCCAGCGATCGGCGGGGTAAACGCGGCCGATTTTATGATCGGCAGCGGAACAACCTGCGCGACGACAACTCCGGTCGCGACCTCGGCAAGCTGCGCGGTGAATATTACCTTCACGCCGCACGGCGCCGGAACGCGAACGGCGACGCTCATGTTAGCCGATGATGCCTCGCCCACGACGCAGACGGTTACATTGACGGGATCAGGCAATGACTTCGGCGTCTCCGGCCCTGCCGCCGGTGGTGCGTCCCCGTCTGTTAGTGTTAAGGCGGGACAAGCGGCGACCGTCGCGATTACGATCACAGCAGGCGCGGGCGGATTCCCGGCCACGGTGACCCTCACCCAGACCGGAGCGCCTCTCGCGACCAGCGTCTCGTTCAACCCCGCGAGCGGGTCGCCGGGGACCACCACTCTGGCCAGCATTATGACCATCACAACGACCGCCGGCGTGTCTGCCGGTAACTTCGTGCTGCCTCATCAGCCCCTAACGCCGCTCTCCTGGCCAATTCCGATCTTGGCAATCGTAGCGGCTTTGCTAGCGAGTCTGACCCTCACGCGCATGAGGGCCGCTCGTTTATGGATCGTACTTCCGACCTTGCTGGGAATTATGGCCATCGCTGGACTAGGGGCCACAGGATGCGGGAGTGCTTCTCACGCCCTCGTTGGCGGCACACCGGCGGGCAGTTCGAAGATCACGGTGACAGCGACGTCCGGCACATTGTCGCACACGATCACGGTCACGCTGAACGTGCAATAAGAAGAGGCCGCCCGGGAGGGCCAGGAAAGTAGCACACCCAGCCCTCCGGGCAGGCAGCAGAACTGAGCCACGCACCGGTGTTTCTGCTTGCTCACCGGCCGGCATAGAAGTGCTGACGGAGCTCAGGCGGCGGTCCGAGTGGGTTGACGTAAACGCCCGCTCCAAGCCTGCCTGCCGGGATCTCAAACGCTAAATTCGTTCGCGTGCGTTGATTCAAACCGAAGGCAACCCTGTCCGGGTTCTGATTGCGTCCCGCAGGATAGATCGGTTCTCTGGGGAGAGTATTGCCGGATCAATGGATTGGAGGGTGTTGCGTCGACCGGTTCCAGCTTGCAGCGCAAACCAGGGTTGCACTGCTCCTTGAAATTTCAGCACTAGTCTAGTTTACGACGGGAAAACCACATTTTCGCGAGGCTATATCCCTTAGATGTAATTCTCGGCCAGCATCCGCGCGGCACTTTCATCCAACTGTTCAGCGCGCCGCACTTCTTCAAATCGCGCGAGCAGGTCATCGGGGCGGAGGCGGCGTTTTTCGGCGCCTTGGAAATCATGAATGATCTGGCCACGATGCATCATGATCAGGCGGTCGCCCAGGCTGGAGGCCTGATGCATGGAATGCGTGACCATGAGGGTTGTGAGGTTATCGTGTGCGACGACCTGTTCGGTGAGGTCGATGAGAAGGTTCGCGCTTCTTGGATCGAGAGCGGCAGTGTGCTCGTCGAGCAGCAGGAGTTCGGGACGCAGCCACGTGGCCATGAGAAGAGTGAGAGCTTGGCGCTGACCACCGGAGAGACTGCCGATGGCATTTTCGAGGCGGTTTTCCAGGCCCATGTTTAGGCGACTGACTTCGTCGCGCATTTTTGACAGCAGAGAGGACTTCAGACCCCAACCGAGGCCACGGCTACGGCCGCGGCGCGCAGCGAGGCTGAGATTTTCGCGGATGGTCAGATTGGGAGAAGTGCCGCTGAAGGGATTTTGAAAAACGCGGCCCACAAGTTCGGCGCGGGCGTATTCAGGCCAACGGGTGACGTCCTGCCCGCTAATGCGAATGCTCCCTTGATCCACGAAAAACGTTCCAGCAACAGCGTTGAGTAAAGTGGATTTGCCGGAGCCATTGGTACCGATGAGGATGACCCATGAGCCGGGTTCCAGGATTAGGCTGACGCCGCGCAGGGAACGGACTTCGTTGGGCGTGCCAGCGTTGAAGGTCTTGGCGATCGATTGAACTTCAAGCATGCGCGTTTCGGACCCGCGACTTACGGAGGAATTGCGGCACGATGAGTGCGAAAAAGACGAAGACGGCGGTGATGAGTTTCAGGTCGTTGGGACTGAGGCCCCAGCGCAGAGCGACGGCCACCATCAGGCGGAAGAGGACGGAGCCCATCACCGCGCCGACAAGCGTCAGGCCCACCTGATTGGTGCCGACCAGCGCTTCGCCGATGATGACGCTGGCGAGTCCCCAGACGACCATGCCGATGCCCATACCGACGTCGGCGAATCCCTGATATTGGGCGAGCAGCGCACCGGAGAGGGCGACAAAACCGTTGGAGATGGCGAGACCGAAGACGATCATGGTGGCATCGTTTACGCCTAGCGCGCGGATCATTTGCACGTTGTCGCCGGTGGCGCGCATGGCCATGCCCAGGTTCGTGCGCAGAAAAAGATAAAGCAGGGTGCCCGTGAGCCAGACGGTAAAAGCGATGGCGCAGAGAACGGAAGCGTCGCGGACGCTGACGTCCCAACCGGCAAGGTTAGCCGCTGTGGCGCCACCGGCGAATCGGATGCCAAGCCGTTCGGCTTGCGTGGCGAGCGTGTTGACAGAGAGCAGAGGAACGTTGCTGCGGCCCAACACGTGGAGATTAACGGAGTAGAGGGCCGTCATCACGAGAATTCCGGAGAGCAAAGAGTTGATCTTGAAGCGCGTGTGCAGCGTGCCGGTACAGGTTCCGGCGAGCATGCCTGCGCCAAACGCTGCAAGCGAGGCGAGCGCGGGACTGACGCCATGAACGAGCAGAGTGGCGGCGACGGAGGCGCCCAGGGTAATGGAGCCGTCAGCGGTGATATCAGGGAAAGAGAAAATGCGAAAGCTGATGAACACACCGAGAGCGAGGAGCGAAAGGATACAGCCGATGGTGAAGGTGCCGATCAGGAGGCTCATGGTCGGTCCACGCTCATTGGACTCCAGAAAGTGCGCTGATCCAGCAGGCGCCACGCACGAATTTGCTCTGCTGCGGACCTGCGGCTTGGCGGTCGTCGGTGAGCAGATGGAGAACGCCCTGTAGGTTTTCCGATTCGAAAAGTGCGCTGACGGTGGATTTCAGATCGATCTCTCCCTTCTGCAATGGGTGATAGGAGAAGGCCGCGGCGTGAAAATGGCCGAAGGGACAGGAACCGAGAAGTGCGCCGAGCGGGCGTAGAAGGGAAGCGAAGGGCTCGGAGCGAGTGAAAGAAGCTACCCCAGTAACCAGGGCGAGGGAGCGCGCGTAGAGACGTTCCGTTGAAAAAGACAACCACGTACGAATATCGGGATACTGAAACGACACGCCTTGAGCGGCGGGGGAACGGCGCAGCGTGGCGCCGACGAGGCCTCCCGACTCGGCAATCATCACCAGGCCGATGTTCGGCGAGCCGCTAACTTCAAGGGCAGTGCCGACGATTTCAGCGAACGATATAGCATCTGTGGAAGCTTCGAAACGGAGCAGGTGGGAGAAGTCGCCTTCGCAGCGGAGGCCGTAGAGGGTATTCAGTTCGGGAACAAGGTCACCCCTGGAGACCATGAAATCAGGGGTGTTGGTTCCGTCGGTGGGGAGATAGGCGGCGGAACCTTCGACGGCAAGAAACTCTCCAAAGCGAGTGCGCGCATCTTCGAATCCGTGACCAAACGCACCGAGTCCAAGGCCAAACGTTGAGGCGGGAAACTGAACAGCGCGGCAGTCCTGAGGCCCGAAGCCGCAGCTTTTAAGCAGAGCAGGATTGCCGATAGCTTCGTAGGTCAGAGGTCTTGTGGCGGAGCGTTCGATGAGTTCGAACGAAGCGGCAGAAGTGGCAAAGCGGCGGGGCGCGGCTTGTGAAACTGGTGGGGGCGCGGCAGGCTGCTGGGACAGCAGAAGAGGCGAGAGATGGCAGAGCTCGATGACCAGTTTGACATGGTCTGAGGGCGTGACAATGACAAAGGTTCCGCCGATGGCTTTAAGTTGGCGATAGAATCGGACAAGCAGGCCAACGCCGGCGGAGCTCAGGTAGGAGACTCCGGAGAAGTTAAGGCGTAGGTGATGAGCTCCGCCGCGAATGAGTTCTTCGAGGTTGCGCTGGAGATGCTCGCCCCAATAATTGTCCAGGCGTCCCTTGACCTTAACTTCGAGAGCATCGGCGAGTTGTTGAGTAACGATTTCCATGACGGTCCTAGGGCCGCACGTTTCCGGAAAGTTCGGCAGGGATGGTGATCTTTAGCTGATCAGCATTGGTGCGACTGATGAATTTCTGTTCGACCGCCACTTCTTCGAGGGGAAGGTCCTTGGGATTGGCGCCGAGCAGGATGCGTCCGGCAAGCTTTCCGGCGGCCAACCCGGAATCATAAGGACTGAAGCCGAGGCAAGCGAGGCCTCCGCGACTGAGCGTGGAGCAGATATCCGTAAAGAGCGGAAGACCGGCGTCACGCGCACCTTTTACGGCGCCTTCGTAGCCTTCGATGCAGGTATTGTCTCCTGGGACCCACACAACCTGGATATTGCGCCCGGCGAGAATCTGCACGGCCTGGAGAAGTTCGCTAGATCCAGCGATGGCGACTTCCTCGAGTCGGATGCCCCTTTTCTTATATATTTCGCGGGCGACAGAAATTTCTTTAACAGAGTTGGCTTCGGCGGGATTGTACATGGTGCCCACGGCGCGCAAGCCGGGCACGAGCTTCTGCATCATGTCGAGATGATGTTCCACTTGAGGAAAGCTGCCGACTCCGGTAAGGAAGGGCAGATGCTCGGTCCTGCTGCGGCCTGCGCCGGCGGCGAGGGGATCACTGACGCATGTGAAGACAACGGGCTTGTGCTTGACGCTGTTGCAGGCGCCGGACAGGCAGGGTGTGGAGATGGTCAGGATCACGTCAACGTCAGAATTGTCGTAATTCTGGAGGATTGCGGGGATGTTGATAATTTCGCCCTGGGCATTCGTGCGCATCACTTCAAGATTCTTACCGGCGGAGATACCGCTTTGCCGAAGCCCCTCGAGCATGCCGTTAGCACAGAGGTCAGCGCTGACGCCGGGTGCAATCGCAACGATGGCGGCTTTGAAACTGCGATTGGCGGTAGGTAGCAAAAGGGAGCTTGCGGAAGACGCCGAAGAGGTCTGGCGATGAGCGAGGTCGGAAAGCAGCAGGATGGCAGAGAATAGGGCGATTAGTGCAAATCCCAGTGTCAGCTTTTTAGCGGCGGCCCAAAGGCCTGCTGCAGCGAATGAGCGCATTCGTTTAGCTGAAAACTCCTTCAGCGAGACGTACGAGACTGCTAATCCATGGGAATGTGCGAGAAGTCGTGGCCGCGACTATAGCGAATCTGCGGCGGGAGTCAAGGAAGCGCAAGTATCGCCTAGCCCTCGATCTTGCAGGAACTGCTCGACGAAGCGTTCGATTTCTCCACCCGGAATGTGCCGACGCGAACGGCACGTCTCGACGTAGTGCGTTTTTCGGGTACCTGAATTCCTAGGCAACGGAGACAAATGCAGCATCGAACTAGCGAAGAATTGGTTCTCGATCCGGTTGAATCCACTCGCGGCGCGCGCGACGGTCTCGCGCTACGTCGAAACCGTAGTACAAACGGTGGCGGTCACGATCCTCGCCAAATTGTCTTACAGCCTCACGTACAGCTTCAAAGCGGGATGGGAACTGACGAACTCGAACGAAACCACCCACGATCCCCGCCCAAAATCGTGTGAGCGTCTCGTGATACCCGCTGTCCTCGGTATTTGCAGTGCCTACGCAGTCGTTGAAGTGCAGAATGCCCGACTTCGTCCTCTGGAAAGCCGCCTCCTGCGGCTGATCAAAAGCATAGTAGGCGGCGACGGCTACGTGGGCACCGTGAGTCCAAGAGGAGCGAGGCAGAGTTCCCGATTCCCACAGTCGTAAGAACTGTTCCAATTTCTGGTCGCTCTCGATGAATGGATAGTGAAGATGCAGCCTGTGAAAGGCGCGGCGCCAGTACACAAGGGGTTCTCCAGCCCCGCGAAGTACCAGCCGTTTCACCTCGCCAAGGACTAGTTGATGGTCGCCCGCCTCGATATCCTTCGTGAACTCGCAAAACAGTGCGCCGAGAGTGCCGTCCAAAACGGGTACGCCACATTCGCTCACGTGCCAGCGGAGTTCCTGGAATCTATCTATTCCCGGCGTAGCGAAAAGTGACGCTAACTCTGCTTGATCCGCGCGCAGTAGATTCACGGAGAATCGCCGGGTTCGCCGAATTTGCTCCACGTTGGGCGAACAGCGGTCAATGTAAACGGAAAGAAGGGGCGGCGCGAACGACGCACAAGCCGTGCTGCTCACCGTAAGGCCAAAAGGTCTTTGCCGGGCATCCATGCCAGCGAGAATGGCGACCCCGCAGGGGATGTGAGAGCCTGCACGGCGGAAAGCGTCGCAAAATAGGTTGACTTCCTTGCTTTCGAGCGCAATATCATATCCAGGCATGGGATTCGCAAGCCTCCCGGCTATTGGATTATGATTGCAATGAAGATTCGTGTCAACAGGACCGTTTCGAAGGAGAAGGTACATGGATGCTTTGGATCGAAAGGCGCTGGCTCATCTTATGCGCCATGGGCGCGCATCGTGGGCCGAACTCGGCCAAGTTCTGGGACTCTCGGCCCCTGCCGCTGCGGATCGCGTGCGCAAACTCGAGGAGAAGGGCATTATCAGAGGCTACGCAGCTCTTCCCAATCCTGAGACTCTGGGCTATTCGCTTGTCGCTTATGTTTTTGTCACCCTGGGCAGCCATCGAAAGCGTTCCGATTTCCTGCGCTCCATTGAAAAATTGCCAGAGGTTACCGAATGTCACCACGTCGCGGGCGAAGACGATTATCTTCTCAAAATACGCTGCCGGGACACGCAGGACCTTGATCGGCTACTGGCGCGTGAACTGAAAGACAAACTCGCCGTGGCGCGAACGCGCACGACCGTTGTTCTCGCGACTTCCAAGGAAACCATACAGATTCCAGTTTCAGAAGCAAGCCGAGTCCCGGATTCTGCCTAGAGCTGCCCTGCCTCCCAAACCTATCGGACACTCGGACCAACGCGAACCAAAGAAAAATCACTCGTACCGCCGCCAAAGTCTAAAATGAGAATGAGTTCATCGTGATCAAGCGTTGATTCGCAATAATGCGCCGCTGCTATCGGCTCAAATTCGAACTGTACGGATTCGCATCCAGCGATCTGGAATGCCTTCCTAAGGCGGCTTTCCGCATAGCAATCCTCGTCTGCGGTATCAGCTCCGACAAATCGCACCGGTCTACCCACTACGGCCTTAGAAATCGGGACGCCAAACTGGGCAGCGGCCTTTTCCCGCAGGTCCCTTAAGATACGCGCGGTCAGGTCCTCGATCGTGTATGTCCGGCCAAAAACCTCCGTACTCTGGAGGCTGCGACTACTCAGAAAGGACTTCAGCGATTGAATCAGTCGGCCATTGTGGTCTGCCGAGAGGTAGTGCTCAATGCCTTCCGGCCCGCTCCATGACTTGAGGGCGTTTACACCCCGCTCTTTTATTTGCTCGAGATAGAGAAGAGACCGATAGGCGGCGGTTACTTCGCCCCCGTACGGGAAGTGAGCAAGTGCGCCGGAGTTGCATCGCGGATGCAGACAGAGAGACCCGGGCCTCGGTTGACCTGTGTACCTGCCAGCACTATCCTTGCCACCTTCGCCAAGACTTCTGGAAGAACGGTGCTGTCATGACGAAGTCTTACACAGAGAACCGCGTTACCCGTTGGGTGGGCGCTCTAATTGTCATCACCTTGCTCGCGGGAACGCGCATAGCTTTTGCCGGTAACGATGCTGCTGATGAGGCCTCGGCCACTATTCGGCCGGAAGCGATTCGCGCGGATATGCGGTTCCTCGCGGACGACTTGCTTGAGGGCCGCGGGGCTGGGACACGTGGACATGAAATTGCCGCAAAATTCATGGCTTCGGAACTCGAAGCCATGGGCCTCGAGCCAGCGGGCGACAACGGAAGCTACTTTCAAAGCGTGCCGCTGCGTGCGATAGACCCGGATCAAGAGCGTACAATTCTGAGCCTCTGGCGAGGAGGAAAAGAGCAAGTCCTGATCTTCGGACAGGATTTTATCAGCCTGGTGGATCCAGGTCGTACAGAAGTCTCCGTGGAAGCGCCGGTGGTTTACGTGGGGTTTGGGGTGACGGCAGCTGAGCAGAGTTACGACGACTATGCGGGCATCGACGCAAAAGGAAAGATCGTGGCCTTTGTGTCTGGGGCTCCTCCGCAGTTCGAACCCACGATGCGGGCGCACTACAGTTCTGGCGCGATGAAGGCATTAAACGCTGCAGCACACAGCGCCGTGGGGGCAATCCTGCTCGATAGCCCTGCCACGGAACAAATTCATCCCTTCAAGGAGCGCGTGAGCGACCTGGCGTTTCCGGATATGCGGTGGCTCGATACAAAGGGACAACCGAATGATTATTTTCCGGAACTACGGGGCGCGGTGTTTCTGAGCATGGAGGCAACAGCGAGTGTGTTTCAAGGCAGCGGGAAATCTCCAGAAGAGATCTTTGCCGCAGCGAAACAAGGAAGGCCGTCGTCCATGGCCTTGCCTGTGGCTGCCAAGATAAAGACCGTATCCAAATTCCGTGACCTCCGTAGCCCCAACGTGGTGGCGCGTGTTACAGGCAGTGATCCAAAACTCCGAGACGAGTACGTTGTGTACAGCGCGCATTTAGACCATCTAGGAATCGGCCAGCCAGTGAAAGGGGACAGAATCTATAACGGAGCTTTAGACAACGCTTCCGGGTCAGCATGTCTGCTGGAGATCGCGCGGGCTTACAGCAAGATGGAGCCGCGTCCGCGCCGCTCGATTCTTTTTGTGTCCGTAACGGCAGAGGAGGCTGGGTTACTCGGCTCAGATTATTTTGCCCACTACCCGACTGTGCCCAAAAACCGCCTTATAGCGAACATCAATATAGATGGCAATCTTGCCTTGCTGTGGCCAATCGAGGACGTAGTTGCACGTGGCAGCGAGCATTCGACTCTCGGCATAACCGTGCGAGAAGCCGCCGCGCGCTTGAGTTTGGACGTAAGCCCTGATCCCTTCCCGGAATTAGTATTTTTCATTCGCAGCGATCAGTACTCCTTCGTGAAGCAGGGAATACCTGCGGTCTTTCCGAGCGCAGGCACAAAGTCGAGCGATCCGAACATCCAGGCACAGGAGATCATCACGAAATGGAGGCAGACGACCTACCATAAGCCTCAGGACGATATGAACCAGCCGTTCGATTTTGAATCAGGGGCTAAATACGCGCGGTACAATTTTTTTCTAGGATATCTGGTTGCGCAGAAGACCGAGAAGCCCGCATGGAATCCGGGTGATTTCTTTGGTGAGCACTACGCGAAAAAGGCAAACTGATTGTTTTCAGCTTCGACAGCAATCTCCCTACGGATCTCCAGCCTTCCTCACTTTGAGTCACAAACGGAGCTTCTGAACTCATAAAGATGGCCAGGTTAAACAGGTTGCCGTAGGGAGCGGATGACGGGCAAACCTTCCGTAGTCCGGTAAGGGTCGAGTGGCCGGGCGCCATTGCTGGCGCCCAGCCCTCTAAGAAGCGGACTTGAAGGTTTCCCATTCAGTCTCCAGATTACCTCAATGGTAGTATGCCGACTTGGCAACAACTGACTTCATGGAATACGGACGAGAACATAAAGTGGAGAGGCGCAGCTTTCATCTGGGAGTCGAAGAACCCCCATTCCAATCCGTGCCTGGTAATTCACTCCTCGCGCAGCAGGATCGCGGGATCGATGGAGAGCGCGCGTTGCGCCGGAATCCACGTGGCTACTAGCCCCAGTAACGACATCGCCAGAACAGTACCGACCAATACCAGCGGGTCGCGGGGAGATGCTTGATACACGATAAAGGCGAGCACCCGGCCGGCCAGAATACCGAGGAGCAATCCGGCTACTGAACCGTAGGCCAGTAATTTGAATGCGCGTCCCAATGCTGCCTTTAACACTTCCTTGCGCTGTGCTCCGAGTGCCATACGAATTCCCAACTCCCGCAGGCGTTTGCTGACGGCATACGCGGCCAATCCAAAAATGCCAGTTACCGACAAGATCGCTCCCATCGTGCCCAGTACGCCCAGGGAAAGGGCCGCCATGCGTGAAGGAAACAGAGCTCCGTCCATGGCTTCATTCCATGTTTGGACGAAAGTCGGCAGTCCAGCGTCTAGGTCGCGGAGTTTAGTTCTTATGGCTGCGGCCAGTTGGCGGGAATTGGCGCTCGAGCGGACAACCAGCCACGCCTCAGAGGAGGGTGATTGCAAAATGGGCAGAAACATCGCGGGCCGAGGATCTTCGGTAATGTTAGGACTGTATTTTCCGTCTTCGACGATACCCACCACCTGGATGCGCGTTCCATCGTCCATTTTGTAATATCCGCCGAGCGCGTTTGTGGCGGAGCCGAACATTCTGCTAGCAAATAGCCGGTTCACCACGGCGACGCGCGGTGCATTCTTGTTGTCGTGCCATGTCAGGTCTCTGCCGGACAATAAAGGCGTGCCCGCCACCTGGAGATATTCGGGAGAGATGCTGAACACAATGACGTGAGCTGCGGCATTGGTTGGCCTGAGATCGGCTGTTTTGTCGTTAAAGATATTCGCCTCGCTGCAACAGGCGGGTTGTATTGGAGGTTGGTTGACCAAGCCTACGGACTTTACGCCGGAAATCGAGGCCATGGCGTCGAGCATACGATCTTGCATTGCAGGCACGCCATCGGGTTTATAACCGGCCATATTCAAATCGATGTCAACGAGCATCGCATCGCGCGGCTCAAAACCGAAATTGCTGTGCAGCGAGCGAGCCAGTCCGCGGACGGCAACCATGGAAGAGGTGACAAGCACCGCGCAGATCGCGATCTGTGCGCCGAGCAACAGGTCACGGACGGTAAGCCGGCGGCCCACCGAGCCGGTGGATCCCGACTTGATGATCTGATACGGATCAGTGCGAAGCACCTGCTTGACGGGAACCGCGCCGAACAGAAATCCGCTGACTATACTCAAGAGCAACGCGACTCCATAAACGGTTGCGTCCGGATTCACGGGCATACTGATTGGATATTGGGGAAACGGCTGCCACACGGCCAACCAGCGCAGAAGGCCTACGCTGGCCCAGAGTCCGGCAGCGCCTCCCATGAGTGAAATCAGCAGGGCTTCGGTGAATAGCTGCCGCAGAATGCGTGTGCGGCCTGCGCCCAGGGCGAGGCGCAGAGCGACTTCGCGTGAGCGGTCCGCGGCGCGTGCGGCAAAGAGGCTGCCCAGATTGGCGCAGGCGGCCAAGAGAATCAGTCCCGCGAGCAGCATCAATCCGCCGAGGAACGCCTGAATGGCGGCGCCAAAACCACCACCGGGAAGGCCTTCGCGCTCCACACTGAAGCTCATCTGAGCATCCTCTTTGGGATAGCTCTTTTCGAGAGCAGAACCAATGGAGTTCAGGTCGGCCACCGCTTGGGCGGGGGTGACCCCCGCCTTTAAATGTCCAAATACGTCGCTAATCCAACGATTACCGCGCGCTTTCAAGAGATTGGCCGCGTCGTCTTGTTCCTGGTTGAGGATGGGTGCGAAGAAATCTGCCGAGAAAATCAATACGGTCCCGCGGAACCCGGGCGGGGTTACGCCGATGACGGTATAAGGATGGCTGTTGAGACGGAGAACGCGGCCCACGACGCTACGATCGTCCTGAAAATGGGTGTGCCAATACGCGTGGGTAAGCACGATATACGGAGCACGCTCGTCGGAGGGGTGAATGAGGCGGCCAAGGTAGGGCTGAATGCCTAACGCGTCGAAGTAGTTGGCGCTCACTTCGTAAACCCAGGCACGGGACGGGTTCTTGCCGGTGTCCAGAGCGACCTGGTTCATGTTAAACGCGATGAGGCTATCAAAGCTGCGGTTGCGATCGCGCAGATCGAGATAATCGGGATACGACTCACTTGAGTCCTTGTCACTTCCGTGTTCCAGTGTGTAGAGGCTTTCCGGCTGGGGCACATTCAGCGCGCGCAGGAACAGCCCATTCATCACGCTAAAGACGACGGCGTTTGCGCCGATGGCTACGGCCAGCGTCAGCACGGCGACCATCGTGAAGCCGGGATTCTTCTTGAGCATGCGCACCGCGAACCGTAAATCCTGCCAAAGCGTTTGCATGGCTGCGCTCCCCTGATACCGTGAACTTAGGGCACCTGCTATTCCCACCTTCCTCCGTTATAACCCCTTGTACCAGCTAAACTTAGTGGTTTACAGACAGCCGAGATGCGCCCCCCAACTGTCCGGTTACGGGAAAGTCGTCGCGAAATCGGACAGCTGTTTCCAGTCAACTTCCAATTTACGAGCAAACCTTCCGTAGCCCGGTAAGGTAAGAGTTGCCGACAGACCAATCTTTTGAAGTATGAAGCCAAAGAAGAAGAGCCGAGGAGGGCTTCTTAATTATGCTGTTGCATTTGGAAGTGCGGATCGTGAGCATGTCCTCAGCCTAGGCCACGGAAGAAGGCGGTCAGATCCCCTGCGACCGCCGCTGGTTCCTCAGCCGGGGCGAAGTGCCCGCCGCGCGGAAAGACTGTCCAGCGTTGGATGTTGTATAGGCGCTTCAAATGCGAGCACGGCAGTTCGCCCTCGGGAACGGTCTGGTGCGCGAAAACACCAAACGCCGTGGGCGTGCTGACGTAGCTGGGAGCGACCGGGTGCCAGCGATTGTCCCAATAGTCGCGCATCGACGAGGTGATGCTCTGCGTGATCCAGTAAAGGGTGAACGTGGCGCAGAGGAAGTCGTCGGTCGGGGTAACGTCGCTCCACGAGTGCCACTTCTCACCCACATATGCCGCGAGCCCTGCCGGGGAGTCGTTGAGTCCATAGCCGACAGTTTGGGGCTTGGTGGACTGGATCGCGCTGTAGCCCCGCTCCATCATATCCCAGCCCCGGTTCACCGCGAGGTACGAACGCTCGGCATCGGACAGCTCCGTATCGTCCACCACTGGGGCGAGATCCGACTCCAGTGTGGTGAGATGGATCCCGATCACCGACTTGGGATGGTCTAGCGCAAGGATCGTCGTCACCCCTGCCCCAAAGTCATAACCGCTCGCACCATAGCGGGAATACCCAAGCTCAGACATGAGCCGGTGCCAGCGCTCGGAGACGTACCGGTAGTTGATGCCGACCTTGGGTGGACGCGGCGAGAAACCATACCCGGGCAGGGAGGGTACGACCACGTCAAAGTGCTCGAGCATCGGCAGCATGTCCATGTAATCGAGGAAACTGCTGGGCCAGCCGTGCGTGAGAATGAGCGGCATACCCTGACCTGATGGCGCACGCTGGTACACAAAGTGGATGCCCTCCCAGGTGAAGTGGTTGAACGCGTTGAGCCTTCGCTCCCAGCCACGCCAGTCGAACTCGTGGGCCCAGTAGGATACGAGACGTCGTAACCAGTCCAACTCGGTGCCCTGTTCCCAGCCTATTCCAGGTATCTGGTCGGGCCATCTAGCATTGCGCAACCGTGCCCGCAAATCATTGAGCACCTCATCCGCGACGTGAATCCGAAATGGTTCCACTCCAATTACCCCCCTCTTGGCCATTGCCAGTGGCCAACTGAACGCGCAGGCGATGTCGCACGGGGTCTCGTCGATCACTGTCGACAGATAGACATGAGGCGTTGCGGCCCGAGACAATCCAGTTACGACGTAGTTTAGGTCATGCCCTTCTTCTCGCGAACGATAATGTTCTCCACCGTGGGTGAATGAGTCCAAGAAACTGCCGACAGCGGTCTTAACGCACAACTCTTCGGTCTGTATGTAGATGTTCGCAGCCTCCCTGGCCGGAGAAAGTGGAAGGTATGGAGACGTCTAAATGGGCACGAAAGCGAAAGCTGGATACAGCCAAGACCGACGGCTCCTTTGGAGCATGCGCAAGCGGAGCGCATTGGATCATTCCGCTGTCCACTGGGATACAATTCCGTCCATGAATGTTGCCAGTGCGATGGTCGAAGGTGCGCGGCTAAGATTACGCCGACCTGTGTCTTCCCTGAGTGCTTACGTGGGCTGCTTTTGGTCCATTGAGACTAGCCCCGCCACGCGATTGCGAACACTGCCGGACGCTTGCGCAACCCTTTCCGTCGAGTCTGGCCACAGCATAGCCTTGGAGTGCTTCTTGGTGGGTCCACGCCAAACACCGGCCGAAAGAGTGCCCGCAGCTGGGAGGACATTGTTCGGCGTACGCCTCAAACCGGGCGTTACTTTTGTGTTCATCGGCGTGCCAGTTCACACACTAGTCGAGCGCCGTATACGACTAGCGGCATTGCTACCCGAAGATGGTTCTCGTTTGGAGAAACGCCTTGCCGGAACGCGGACGGTTGATGAGGGAATCGACCTCCTGGAAGGATTCCTGATTCAGCGACTGTCCGACGTCCAAATTGACTCGCGTGTTCAGATGGCACTCAAACGAATTGAAGAATGCAGCGGGCAGATACGCATAGGGCAACTCGCCCGCGACTGTCAGGTTAGTCTTCGCCATCTGGATCGCCTCCTGCGCAATTGGGTAGGTTTTTCTCCAAAGCGCCTGGCGAGGATTATGCGGTTCCAGGCGCTGCTGCAGCACATGGAAACTTCACCTTCTGACTGCTCCGCACGAGTGGCGGTGGAACTCGGCTATTTCGATCAGGCCCATCTGGCCAATGAGGTTGCGTTGTTCGCCGGCACGAGTCCAGGACGAATCGCCCCCCATCGTGTGGCCGATTTTTCCAAGACACGTTGCGAATGAGCTTATAAACTCGCGGTAGCACATTCGCAGACAAACCTCAGACATGAAACGCGCAGCCATCGGCGTTCGAATGCATTCCGGTTGGGGAGCGCTCGTGGCCGTCTCAAACAGCGCCGGCACAGTGGAGGTAATTGACCGGAGGCGCCTCGCTATCACTACCCCGGGAACCCCCGGAGCGAACCAGCCCTATCACTTTGCGGAGAATCTCGAACTTCCAGAGGCGGAGAAGTTTCTGGGAAACTGTCTGGCGGCTTCAAAACGCCTCGCCTTGGCGGTTCTCCAGGGCGTAGTAGGTGAACTGCGTGGCCGTCAATATCTTGTCGTAGGTTCTGCCGTCCTCCTGGCTTCAGGTCGCCCGCTGCCGCCTCTTTCAAAGATCCTCGCCTCACACGCCCTGATTCATGCGGCAGAAGGCGAATTCTTTCGCGAAGCCTTTTCGAAAGCATGCGAGAGTCTCGACCTTTCTGTAACCGGGTTTCGAGAGCGCAACCTCGACGAAATTGCCCAGACAACGTTCGGCAAAGAGGCGACTCGGATGCGGCAACAAGTTTCTACGCTTGGTCGTTCTCTTGGACCGCCCTGGACCAAGGATCAGAAAACGGCGGCACTTGCTGCGTTGGTAGTTCTGGCAAACCGGCAAAGGTGATTCCCGCCAATCGTCGCTCCGAGGAGGGTTCCACCGCGGAGAAGAAGCTGAGATCTTGTAGCTCTTTAGGAAAGCGTTAGACGTGACAAAAGCGGATATCTACCAGTTCATTTCAAAACAGAAACTTGGGGTGCTGGGGACCCTTTCTTCGGGTGGCATCCCGCAGTCGGCCCTCGTGGGAATCGCCGTGACTCCTGAATTGGAGATCATCTTCGATACCGTCAAGAGTTCGCGCAAGTTTCGGAATCTGATGTCGAATTCCGGGTGTTCGTTCGTGGTTGGGTGGGCAGGCGAGGTCACCGTTCAGTACGAGGGCCAAGCCGGTCAACCCAAGGGAGTAGCATTGGCACGCTATCAACAAGCTTATTTCGCTCGATGGCCAGAATGCCGCAGCCACCTGAGCTGGCCAGGCATCACGTATTTCGTGGTCCGGCCGAGATGGATTCGCTACAGCGACTTTAACCAGAATCCGCCCTTCATCGAAGAGTTCACCTTCGAGGCAAATCGATCTACTACAAGACATATCCCGTAAAACGGCGCAGTGCTGACCTACTTGTGCCCCACAACTTATCTCAACAAGCAACCACTGCTCCGGTCACCTCACGCGTAGCGTCCGCCGCACGGGCGGCTTCGTTCTAACGGGCAACTCCGACGTAACCAGATTAGGTAAGGGTTGCAGACTTCCGGCGACCCCGGTCCGGGATTACCAAGAATCCCTCCCGAGCAGGCAACCACTCGTCCAAAATGTGCAAGGAACTAGGGGCGAATGTTTCGGTTCAAGCGAAAAACGTTCGTGGAATCGTATTTTCGTTTGAGCGCGACGAGTCTCTGATAGTTCCCGCGATACGTGGCTCGTACGGACTCCTCGCTGTCGCTACTTAGATAGTTCACGTAGCCGATGCTCGAAAAGGGCCGCATAGCAGACCACGAGTCGTCCACCCACGCCATCGCTGCTTCGGCCCGTGCCGGGTCGCGCCAGTTTGCGTCGAGAAAGTAGGTGAACTGTCCGGAGGTACGCGTCAGCGGTGTTGCGCCGTCGGGCACTCTGCAGATCTGGCCATGCATGTGATGGCCGATTCCGATTGACATGCCCCTCGATGAGTTCGCGATCGCCGACGCGATTTGTTCAATCACGTGATCTTTGAGCTCCTTCAGCGTGCCGCCCTTCCAGTAGTCGTATGTCATGCCAGCAGGAGGAGCGGTTGCAGGCGGGGGCCCGAAGACGCGGACACTGAACTCAGAAACTGGGCGGTCGGTCAAGTGCGCGTACGAGACAGAGCTGATCGCGTCAGCGACAGGTGGCCCGAATTCTCGCAGCGGACGCAGCACACGATGGCCCTCGGCTGTATCGCCGCTCCAGCACACCCTGCAGAGGATCGTCGGCTGATCAACCATAACGATGCTCATCTCGACCGCGAGGGCATCGGGCGCCGCCTTCATGAAGTCGCGGTAGAAGCGCAAGAACGACGCAACATCGCCACGAAATGCAATGAGGCCACCCAAGACCTGATCAAGCGGGTGGAGCTGGTATTCGAGGGACGTGACGATCCCAAAGTTGCCTCCGCCTCCGCGCAATGCCCAGAAGAGGTCCGCATTCTCATCCGCGCTCGCGTGCCTTAGCTTCGCGTCTGCGCCAATCACGTCCGCGGAAACGAGATTGTCACAAGCCGCCCCAAACCGTCCGAGCAGCCAGCCGAGCCCGCCGCCCAGCGTAAGCCCCGCAACGCCGACTGCGGGGTGACACCCGAGGACCGCCGCAAGGCCGTGGGGACTTGTCGCGGTGTTCAGATCGCTCGCACGGACCCCGGGCTCGACGCGTGCCGCGCGGTGTTCGCGATCGATCACGATCGATTTCATCTGCGAAAGGTCGACGACGATTCCGCCCTCGCAAACTGAAGCTCCAAGTGGATCGTGTCCACCTGAGCGTACAGCGACTTCGAGTGACTGCGTGCGGCTAAACTCGAGCGCGTTCACTATATCGTCCGCATTCATACAACGAGCGATGAACCTAGGATGTTTGTCCGTTCGGGGATTGAAGCTCGCAGGAGCACGTGCGCGGTCGTAGTCCGCGTCGCCCGGGAGAATGATCCTGCCTTTGAACTTATTTCGAAACTGGACAAACCTGTCCGCTTGAAACTCGAGGAGTCCGCCCGCACGACACGCGGACCCTATAGCAACGATGCCTGCGCAGGCTATGAAGTCACGTCGGCCGATCGCCATACTTGCTTAGACGGAATCTACCCCGAAAACGTCAGGGGTTATTCGCGCTCTACGCCGCCTCTCAGAAATTGTGTCTGGATTAGGGCGCACTAGGAACTAACCCACTTGCCGGATGACGGGCAACTCTTCCTTGATCGGACAAAGGAAAGATGGCCGACGATCCGGAATCTAATGGGGCGCCCAGCTATGGAGCAAGGGTCCATTCTTAGCTCCAAAGCAGGCGAAGCTGAACGGCGGCAGTTCTTAACGGCTCTTTCCATTAATCCCAAACCGTCAAAAATAACTGCTATCGAAGCCTTGAGCCACGCCGAAGCAGCGCAAGCCCGGTGGAAGGTGAATTCTCGTAAAGCGCGAGCCGGAACTGGTGAGGCAGTGAATCAATCGTGAACGGGTTGCGGCGGAGACGGTGATCGACGCCGTTGGGCGACGAAGCCGCCGCATGCGCCACCCACGAGTTTCAGCGCGTGGGCCACAACATATGCAAAAGGTTCAGGCTGCGCGCGCGTCAAGGCAACGTAGATCAGCGCCGCGACCACTCCCACCAACGTCCCATGCAGAATGAAATGGGATTCGATCCGCCGACACACCCAAAGCGCTCCCAGGAAGCACATGACGAAGGACCCGGGTGGAGCAGTGTAGTGCAGGAAATTGTCGCCGAGACGCAAGCCGAGAGGGACAATTGCGAGGATGAGAGCTACTTCCGCGAGCAGCCCGCCGAGCAAAATTCGTCCCCAGTGGATTGTTGTGCTACTCATTTTCCTACTCCCGTGCCGCATGAAGAACGATCAGCGATTGTAGCAATTAGCGATGAATCCAAACCAGTTGTTAAGACCTTCCTCGCTTCTTTGGGAATCGTTTCCGAAATTACGGGGAGCTCTGACGTAACGCGATTAGGTAAGGGTTGCCGACCACCCTTCCAAAATCACCACGCGTGGCGAGAGTTAGAAAGAGCTCTTGTTTGGCCCAAGTACGGTTTGCAGGTCTTGGATTATGCAGGGCTTCTGGCAGGTGCAGGCGCGAGACCTAAGTCACGTAGAAACTCATCCCTTGGACTGCTCCGCAGCCGCGTTTTTTCCAGCGATTCGGCCTTGCACAGCGCACCTTGCGAGTCCGTGCATGCTGAAACCGCCTGCGGATTCGCCACCGCAGTACAGGCCCTGGATAACCTCGCCGTTGAGGTCCACCACCTGGCATTTGCCGTTGATCCGTAGGCCGGAGCGTGTGTCATGAATCACGGGTGTGGCCCAGGCTGCGTAAAATGGAGGCGTCTGAATTTTGTATTTCGGACCGGTTTTGCCAAAATCCGCGTCTTTGCCCGCATCTACGAAGGAGTTGTAGCGCGTCACCGTTTCTCGCAGCGCGGCGGACGGCATCGGTTTTCGTTGATATTTGTTTACAATTTTTCCGGCAAGTTCCGTCACTGACTTCGCAGAGAAGAAGTACCCCTGTGCCATGTCCACGTAAGGAGGCGCAACTGTCCAGCCTTCGCGTCTCACTGCGTCCGCGTCGAAGATCGCCCAGATCGGCCCGCCCCCCGCTTGGGTCTCGCCAGCTCCTGCCAGAGCAGCGTTGATGAAGTTGGAAGGCTCATATTTGATATTCGCGGCATTGCGGTAGCTCCGCGGGACGTAGGACTTGATGGAATTATAGTTGTTTGCAGGAAAATCGCCTTGCGTCTCGTCATAGAAACGCAAACCAGCCATGTTGACAAGGATCGTGTCCTGGTAATCCTTCACGAAGAGGCCGGAGGCGCGCGCCCGAGAGAAAATTGAGCTGTCCGGCTGCCAACTCAGATGGACGTAGCCATATTGACAGCCGATCCAACCTGCCTTGGTCACATTCGACCCAAATTCTCCAGATTGATTGTAGGCTCCCCAGAGCGACGCGCCGACGGCCATGGCTGCGATCTCTCCGCTGGCATCCTGGAAGGAGTACGGTTCACCGGCCACCTGGTACTCTTCGGTGAGACGCGCGTCGAAGATTCTGCGGAAGTTCACATTGCTGCTGTGTCCACCGGTCCCGATGATGACGCCCTTGCGCGCGCGGATGTTCACCGTCTTACCTTGGCTAGTTGCCGAAATTCCTAGCACCTTCCCTGCATTTGAATTCTCGCGGACAATTCTCGTCATTTTGTGCTGCAGGAGAATTTGCACGCCGAGTTTCCTCGCCGATGCTTCCAGCGGGCGGATCATCCCGACACCGGAGGAAGAAGTCGCCGCATAGTCAGCAGGTAGGGGCGCGCCAGTCTGAACCAGAGGCCATGTCATCGCTGCTGTGTGATGCTCCCTGGGAGCAGAATTGCCGCAGGCATTTCCGCCGTGTGTGTCCGGAGTCTTGTCGACGAAAATCACGCCGTGAGCCACCAGCCATTCGTAGGTATTGGCGCTCTCGTCGGCGAAGGCGCGGATGACTTCCTTGTCGTTGTAGCGGTAATCGGGAAACCCGTTGCGTTCAACGACGGACCAATCTGTGAGGTCTGAGAACAAAAGGTCCGGCGAGTCGACGATTCCGTATTTTTTTTGCTTGCTCGTTCCGCCGCCCAGAGCAACGTTTCCGCCGCTCACGATCGCGTGTCCGCCGACGTCCGTATTTGCGTCGATTAGGATCGCGGACGCGCCCGCCTCGGCTGCTTGAATTGCTGCGGGCAGGCCCGTGGCTCCCGCCCCGATGACGACGACATCCGCTTCCGTGTCCCAGCGCGCGGGCTGACCTTCGGCCTTTGTCTCTTCCGCGCCAAACGCGGTCAGGCAGGCAGCGCCAGCTCCCACAGCAGCGGCTTTGACGAAATCCCGCCGGGAGACGGCGTCCTGATTTCGTCTAACTCGCTTCATAGATTTGATCCGAATGTACGAATTTCGTTTCTGGCGTAAGAACATATGCCCGGTGTTGCGATGTGTCAATCGATGACCAGTGCGCATCCGCGCGGTAACAGAACTTAGAGTTGAACCGGAGCGCAAATCATCGGCGCATTTCGGGATTGCGGACGGTTGACGGGCAACTCTGACCGTACCGCCGCGACATCACCCGATCATTGATCGGGGGCATGGAGGCCATCGGTCATGAAGCGGAAACCGTACTCACGAAGAAAACGCACCACCACAAAATCCGTCCGGCGCCTGCCAGACCTCGAGCACGCCGAAGCGGCAGTCTTGAATAGTCTCACCAGCCCTGACGCCCAAAGAGGTTATCGTCATGCCATCGATGAATTCGTTGACTGGTATTGTTCGGAACCTCGCTTGGCTCTCAACAGAATTGTGGTGCTGCGCTATCGGTCGCATCTCGAATCCCGTCAATTTGCACCTGGCACCGTCAACCTACGTCTCGGTGCGGTGCGCCGACTCGCATACGAGGCCGCCGACTGCGGCCTCCTCAGCGCCGATTTGGCGGCTGGCATTCGCCGTGTTAAAGGCGTAAAGAAATTGGGAGTGCGCCTCGGCAATTGGTTGACTGCGGAGCAGGGCCAAGCACTTTGGCAAGCACCTGACCATCAACGATTGAAAGGAAAACGCGACCGAGCCTTGCTCGCATTGCTGCTCGCGTGCGGCTTGAGGCGGCATGAAGCCGTGGCGTTGAGATTGGATCATCTCCAGCAGCGCGAAGAGCATTGGGCCATTGTTGACCTGGTCGGCAAGGGAGGCCACGTTCGAACGGTTCCAGTTCCCGATTGGGTGAGAGCCGAACTGGACGATTGGCTCGCCGCAGCCGCAATTGATCGAGGAAAGCTGTTCCGCCGGGTCAACAAAGTCGGAAGGACATGGGGAGATGGCATGACGGTGAAGGCGGTTTGGCACATTGTGAAGGAATCGGCCATGCGCATCGGCGTGGCGAAATTGGCGGCGCACGATCTGCGACGGACCTGTGCTCGGCTCTGTCATGCCTCGGGGGGCGAGTTTGAGCAGATCCAATTCCTCTTGGGGCACGTTTCGGTTCAAACGACGGAGCGCTATCTTGGGTGCAAGCAGCGGATTCGATCAGCCGTCAATGATCGCATTGGCATCGAGCCGAATCCTTGAGCCGGGTGCGGTTGTGGAAGGATTGCGGACAATCCGCTCGGGGCGGCGAATCTTGCCACAGGCCCCGCTCGATAAGTGACTCTCGCTGAAGTCATAGTTCGACATGTAGTTCTGGATTTCCGGCCTTGACAAATCGACAGTCGAGTGTCTACCATCAGCTCCTATTGGAGGTCGGATGTCTACCATGGCCAAGGGTGCGCGGCAGCGCGCGAATGTACTCCAGGGCACCCTAGACATGCTCATTCTGCGGACGCTTCTCTACGGGCCTGCTCATGGTCACCAGATCGGCAAGCACATTCAACGAACCACGAACGATTTCCTTCAGATGCAGCACGGCTCGCTCTATCCAGCGCTTCATCGGCTGGAAAAGAGAGGATGGGTCGTCTCCAAATGGGAGACGGCTCCTGACCGAAACCGGGAATTCAAGTATTACCAGTTGACTGAGAAGGGCAGAAAGCAGCTTACCGTCGAAGAATCGCAATGGAAGCAGATGGCTGAAGCTGTCGCGCAGATAATGTGGCCCGAGGCTGAGGAGAGCTGAGATGACGTGGTGGCGGATGAGGAAACGGGATGCCGACGTGGAGCGGGAACTACAATCGGACCTTGAACTGGAAGAGAAAGAGCAACGGGAACACGGCGTGTCACCAGAAGAGGCCCGCCATGCCGCCCTGCGTTCTTTCGGCAATCGCACTCTTATTAGCGAGGAAACTCGCGCTGTCTGGAGTTGGAACGGGTTGGAGAGTCTTCTTCGCGATCTAAGGATCAGCGTTCGCACTCTCTTCCGGTCGCCTGGGTTTTCAATCATTGCCGTTCTCGTAATGGCGTTGTGCATCGGCGCCACGACATCGCTATTCACCGTGGTGCGTTCGGTCCTACTTAGGCCGCTTCCTTTCCGTGATCCGGATCGGCTGGTGATGATTTATGAACATTTCCGCGACCCCAGCATGAATGTGCAGCAGTTCAACTACAACGCCGTTGCTCCCGCCGACTATTACGACTGGCGCATACAAACCCACGGCTTTGACGACATGGCAGCGTGGCGCTGGTGGCAATTCACCCTGACCGGGGAGCGCGGAGAGTTGCCGGAACTGGTGAGTGCCCGGGGCGGGACGTGGAACCTGTTTCCGCTCATGGGGGTAAATGCGGTCATCGGACGCACGTTTACCGAGAGCGAAGATCGTCCGGACGGAAATGCCGTCATGTTGACATGGAATCTCTTCGAGCGGCGGTACGGCGGCAATCCATCGATTGTCGGCAGGCAAATCCATCTCGACGGGAAGCCATGCACGGTCATCGGCGTGCTCCCGGAGTGGTTCACCTATCCTGATGCGAAGGTCCAGGTATGGGTTCCGTATGTGTCGGGGTTGCCACCGGCAATTCTGGGGCATCACGACTTTCACTTTAGCCGCGTGGTAGCCCGGTTGAAGCCGGACGTTAGCCTGGCAAACGCGCTGAGCCAGGTGGAGGCGGTGCAGTACTCGCTGCATTTGCAGAACCTGAATGCGCCGGTGGCCGAGGACGTGGCATCACGGACTCTCATCCAGGATCTCGCACAAGATGTGAAGAAGCCATTGATCATCCTGCTGTGCGCTGTCACGTGCATGCTGCTGATCGGATGTCTCAACGTGGCCAACCTAATGGTGGCGCGTTCGGCGGCGCGGCATAAGGAGATTGCCCTGCGGAGCGCGCTGGGGGCACGGAAGATGACTCTGATCCGGGAACAGTTGGTGGAAAGCCTACTGGTCTCGCTTGCGGGCGGCATCACCGGAGTGCTGTTATCGCTTGCGGCCACGAAGTGGCTGGTTGCAGCATGGACGGATCTCCCCAGCGCCCGGAGTATCCACACTGACGGCGTAGTACTTGCATTTGCCTGCGCGCTCTTCCTTTCAGCGGCCCTGCCGGCGGGCCTACTGGCAGCGATCTCATCGACAGGCAAGCAAGGGATCGCGGCGCTACAGGCTTCGTCGCGTGGCGCGGCAGGCAGCCAGACACGCACAGCATTGCGCAAGACGCTGCTCACAGTAGAGATTGCGACGACTGTGGTCTTGTTAATGGCCGCCGGACTGCTGCTCAAGAATTTCTGGCGACTGCGGACGACGGATGTGGGTTCAGCGACGGACAACGTGCTCACGATGGGCTACAGCCTGCCCGCCAAGAAATACGACAGCCCCGAGAAGATGAACGCATTCAACGAAACCCTGCTGGAGCAGGTACGCGCTATGCCGGGTGTACGCGCCGCGGCGCTGGGGTCGACCGTGCCCGGAGCAGGAGCCGCCGGTGACGATTCCTTCACAGTTCCCGAGCACCCACCGATCGCGCCCGGCACCGCACTGCCTGACGCGCTGTCCCGGCTGGCTGACCCCGGATACTTCACGACATTGCAGATACCGCTGTTGAACGGGCGCTTCTTTGCTAGCCAGGACCGAGCCGGCCATCCGAAGACCATTATCATTAGCCACCAGCTGGCGCAGCAATATTTCCCTGGGGAAAACCCGCTAGGCAAGCATCTCCACGTCGCTGCGCGTGGTAGCGCCGATTACGAAATCGTCGGGGTCGTCGCCGACACACTGTATCAGGTGGGCCAGCCGGGCAAAGCGACCATGTACTTTCCTGTTCTTAATGGGGAGATCCAGGAGGGGCTGACCCTGGCGGTGCGAACCGCATGGGATGCACTGACGTTCTCTGTTCCGATCCAGAAAGTGATTGTGCAACTCGATCCGGAATTGCCCGTCTCCGATGTACTGACCATACAACAAATCATTCAGCGGTCATTGGGAAACGCCAGCCTGAGTGCCAGCCTGGTGCTCAGCTTCGGAGTGGTGTCCTTGATATTGGCTTCAGTAGGATTGTACGGAGTCCTTTCCTACCTCATGACGCAGCGCACTGGAGAGATCGGTGTTCGTATGGCGCTCGGTGCACAACGCGGGGAGGTTTTGCGCCTGATGTTGGGCGACGGCCTGCGTCCAGCGCTCTATGGACTGACGCTCGGCCTAGCCGCCAGCATCTGGGCGGTACGCCTAATCCAGTCGATGCTCTATGGAACCCAGCCGCTCGATCCGGCGATCTTCGTGTCTGTGGCTGCGTCCATGCTAGTTGTGGCGGCCCTGGCCTGCCTCGTTCCGGCGTGGAGGGCATCGCGGATCGATCCAATGCAGGCTTTGCGAACGGAATAAGCTAATACGAGGGCGATCTGCCAGAAATCATCCGCTGAAGCGCGTTCTTGCACGTTTTACAGGTTGTGGGCGAGTCAACGGGCAACTCTGACGTAACGCGATTAGGTAAGGGTTGCCGACAACCCACGAAAGTGCAGCCTAACCAGCTGCGGACAATGAGGCTGCGGCGTCCAGCGCTGGCGACTTAGCACCCTTGATGACGAGCCACAGCATGAACGCAACCTCTCCGAAGAAGGCGGGCTGAGAGTAGGTAGACACCTTGTCAGAATATTGCGGCAACAGTACGCTCGTCAGGCTCAGGGTCACGTAGGCGAAGCCGTCGATGGCGAGCCAGACGCCCAGAAACCGCGGCAGCAATCGCGACCTGTAGACCAGCAGCGCGAGCGGCAAGAGCCACAGACCCCAAAATATTTCGGCAACAACAAAACCGTGATGATGCAGATTGAGGAACAGCATAGCCAGAGCATCCCGCTGAGGCTTTTCGAATATGGATAGGAAATCAGCTCCGCGCACGAGGGCGAGGGCAGCGATGGAGTTCAGCTCATTCAGAAACGCTATCGGGATCCCGAGAACAACCAATGTCACCATGAGCGAGGCGTGCCGCCGGTTTACCCCCTTGAGCAGGTGGTACAAAGCGAGGGCCACGAAGATAAAACCGGCCTGGCAGATGAGTTCGCCGGCGATGCCGAGACGAAAGAGCGTCTCGTTGGCCGCGATGTTGCTGGCCGTCGCCGCAGCGTTTCCATCGACGATCAGCTTGCTGGGCACATATTCGATGGCGAAGAAGCCCGGTATTCCCGTGAGTACATACAGCAAGCCTGCGACTCTGCCTAGGTTGCGGGTGGAACTCAAGGTGTCCTCCCTAGTTGTAAGGGGCCTAGTTGTAAGGGGTCAAGTGAAAGGGTCTATATGAGGATACGGCAAGGGCGGTCAAAGTCTTTCGCCCCACGACGAAAACAGGCGATTTCGCATATGACCTCTGCAACCAGGTCTGGGCCGGATTCTGGTCACATGACGGGCAAGCGGGAAGTAATCCCAACGTAAGGGTTGCCGATTGTTGGTCCGGCGTTATCGCTCTCATCTCCAATCTCGTCAACTCGCCCCCGGCTCCGTTAATCTACACCTGGGTGCCGTACGCCGTCTTGCGTATGAGGCAGCCGATTGCGGTCTGCTGAGCACCGACCTGGCAGCGGGTATTCGTCGCGTTAAAGGCGTGAAGAAGTTAGGCGTTCGCCTTGGCAACTGGCTGACTGCAGAGCAGGGGCAAGCGCTTTGGCAAGCGCCTGATCGCGAGCGGCTCAAGGGAAAACGAGACCGCGCTTTGTTGGCTCTCCTGCTCGCGTGTGGGTTGAGAAGACACGAAGCCATCGCATTGACCCTGGATCATCTTCAGCAGCGGGAGGAACATTGGGCCATCGTCGACCTGATGGGTAAGGGAGGCCACGTTCGAACGGTTCCGGTTCCGGACTGGGTGAGAAGCGAATTAGAAGTGTGGCTTGTTGCGGCCGGCATTGATCGAGGAAAGCTGTTCCGCCGGGTCAACAAAGTTGGAAGGACATGGGGAGATGGCATGACAGTGAAGGCGGTTTGGCACATTGTGAAGGAATCCGCCAAGTGCATTGGCGTGCCGAAGTTGGCGCCGCACGATCTGCGACCGAATGTGCTCGACTTTGCCACGCATCGGGAGGCGAGTTAGAGCAGATCCAATTTCTTTTGGGGCACGTTTCGGTGCAAACGACCGAACGCTACCTTGGCTGCAAGCAGCGGATTCGATCAGCCGTGAATGACCGCATTGGCATCGAGCCGAATCCTTGAGCTGGGTGGGCGGTTGTGGAAGGGTAGCCACCCGGGAGCCATCTCGCGTCGCTGCTCGAATCGAGACGCCAAATGGGTCACTTTTACGGCGTTAAGGCAATGTATGTGCTAGCCCGTGGGGATTTGCCTTAATTTCCGAACAGCGACTACTTGCCAAGCGGTGAATGCGATTATGGGTAGCTGCCAACGACTACTGCGCCGGTCCCAAATAGCGGTCAAGCCAGTTTAAGGTTTCCTTGATAAACTCGTTGCGGGGGAGGTTATGGCTGGTGCCGTAGAGCAAATGTTTTTTCTGGTCTTCTCGCGATCCAAGCAGGCGAAAGAACACCTCCTGCGACGACTCGACCGGATACATGAAATCGTAGCTGCCATTCAACATCAACACTGGCTGTTTCACTCGTGGAAGAAAATTTACGTTATCGACCTCGGGAGATGGACGTTGAAAGTCCAGTCCACCTAGCGCGAAGACGCAGACTTTGACGCGCGGTTCTATGGCGGCAATGATCCCCCCCATCGCCGAGCCCCAACTGAAACCGTAATACGAGAATTTGTCGTGGTCGAGTTCGGGGCGGGATTGCGCGTAGTCGATGGCGCGGGACGCATCTTTGGCCCACATGATGACGTGGTCTCTGTAGCTGCTCGTTTTATATGGCCCGGAACCTTTCGTGTCGTCCTTTCGTTCGTACGTTCCTTTGTATACCGGATACAGCACTGCCCGGCCGCTTCGAAGAATTGCATCCAGGTACGAGGTCGGAGACAACGGAAAGGTGGGAAGGAAGATCGCACCGTCTCCAGGGAAATAAAGGACTGTCTGCAGGGGAGGCTTGATCTTTTTTGGAAGCAGCAGATACGCAGTGGCTTGCTCATTCCCGTAGGCCGCGGTGTAGGTAATCTTTTCCGTTGTCCAGTCCTCGTCGCTACTGTCCAACCGTTGTACCGTGGCCTTCAGTGGAATTTTATCGAACGTGTAAAGGCTGCGGTAAACACGAAACAGCTCATCCGATGCGGGAATTAGCTTTTCAAAATTGTTTGCCGGCACGGGAAATGGATCGGCTGCGACCTTGGGCACCCGTTCCGGGTGAATGTACTTCGCGCAGCGAAAGCCGATATTCGAGGCACGCACAAACGGAGACTGTGCGTCGGGCTCTGCAAACAAGTAGGTTGGTTCGTCCCAAGCGCCGCCAAGAACGAAACGTTTGCTGAGTCCGGCTTGGTTCCAAATCCATTCCTTTACATTGCCGGCCATGTCGTAGTTGCCCCAAAAGCTCATGCCGGACTTGTTGCCAACGGGCAGAACTCCGCCGGATCCGAAATTGCTTGCGGGCACGATGAAAGCGGCGGAAAAAGGTCCAGCAGCGCGGTTCCAGTGATAGATCGTGGGCAGGCTCTTGCCGGTGAATTCGGCATAAGCAGCGGCTTCGTACCAGCTGATGCCGGTAACAGGAAAATTGTCCTGACCCTTGGGATACTGACCCTGGACCCAATCCTTGGGGCCGGGTTGTCCGGTGGCGTCGTGAAACAAAGCCATTGCAGATTCCCAGGGGAGAGGTTTTCCGTCTTGCTGGAAATCAACTTTCCAATACTCGGGCTTGGAATAGCCGCGCTCATCGACAAAATCCTTAAACTGACGATTGGTGACTTCGTATTGGTCAATCCAATAATCCTCCAGCGGCATCGGTGCTAACTCTTCGTAGCCCGGAATAAAGAGTTCTTTGGGGATCGATGCGGGAGACACACGGACCATGCCGGAAGGAATTTTGTCGAGCTCGTCGAGAGTTACGATTCCGGCCGCCCGCCGGGGAGGACGCAGGTACCAGCCGAATAAGGAAGTGGTCATGCGCAAAGCGGTGCCGAATCCGGGTTTTTCGAACTTCCAGATGAATTCACCCAGGGGCTGGCGGATGTCTTTGACCGGTGTTCGGCCGACGAAAACCCACGGTGGGTGAACGCCGCCATAGGTTCTGCGGTACACGGCGGCGCCAGGCGGCGAGGAGTCAATCGAGACTTGGTAGGAGATCAAGGGCCAGAGCTTGGCCAGCGTTGCATCGCCGGGAATAGCTTTCTCCGCTCTGCCGGCGAGAGCGTAGGCTTCCTCGCTTCTTCCCTGATCGTAGAGTTGTGAGACTTCGGGAATTGCCGTTTCCCTAGCCCAGCGGCCTTCACGCGAATGCTTGACCCAGAACACTCCAGCGGTCAGCAGGGAAACAAGAACGAGGGCTAGCGGAATTAAAATCCGAGGACGCTTTATTTCACGGACAATGCGTTCTGGAGTGAGGCTGGTGCCGGACTCTGAGAAAAGAAGGTCGCGGCAGCCCTTCAGATCTTGCAAGAGCGCCGCGGAGGACGGATAGCGCGCTTGGGGGTCCTTCCGAAGGCAGCGAGTAACGATGCGGCGCAACTCTGGCGGGACGCCTTGCCGAATTTCGTTAAGCGGCTTGGGATCGTCGCGGATAACGGCGGACAGCAAAGCAGCCTGCGATTGCGCCGGAAATGCTCTGTTGCCGGTGAGCATCTCGTACAGTACGGAACCGAAAGAGAAGACGTCGCTTCGTGCGTCGAGGGGCTTCCCTTCCGCCTGCTCGGGAGACATGTAGGGGAAAGTGCCGACAATCGCGCCGGGCGTCGTAAGCAGGGAGACGGTTTCGTCGTTCGCTGCGGAGGTTGGCGCCACGAATTTAGCGAGGCCGAAGTCAAGCACTTTGAGGAGGCCACGCTCGTCAACAATGATGTTGGCGGGTTTGAGATCGCGGTGAACGAAACCGGCGTTGTGCGCGTAAGCGAGAGCCTCGGCAATTTGTATGGCGTGCCTTACTGCCAGATCTATCGTCAGACCGCCGGGAGGAATGAATTTGTCGAGGGTCTGCCCAGCGACGTACTCCATAACCATGAATTCAACGCCGTCTTGGGAACCAACGTCGTGCAGAACGCAGATGTTGGGATGTTGCAGCGCCGAGATGGATTTCGCTTCTTGCTTGAACCGGGCATGGAGAGATGGGTTGAAAGACTTACCGGCAGGCAGCACTTTGATTGCCACGCACCGTTCGAGGCGCAAATCACGCGCGCGATACACTTCGCCCATTCCGCCCGCACCTAGCGGATGTTGGATTTCGTAGGGCCCAAGTTTTGTCCCAGGAGCCAGCCTCATAATTGGCGCTCATTATACGCCCGAGCAATTTGTCAGCGAACGGTGATAACGGGTTCGTTCGGCTACTCGTCGAAGCGAACCTGCCACAGCCGCTTAACTGGCGCCTCATGGAATTGCAGCTGAGTCACGGGCAACCCTTCCGCAATCCGGTAAGGTAAGGTTGCCGACCATCCGGGAGTTGACCGGTTCGGTCAACACCAGCGCGTTCATTGTGGGCAATGCATCAAGGACAGAATCTTCCCGTGAAAACTCGTGCGGGCCGAGGGCACTTCCACACGCAGCCCGTTCCAAAGCTAGCTCATCGAATAGTGTAACTCCCACCACCCTTCCTTCGTATTCTCTTAGAGATGGTTCCAGCATCTTTGACAAGTCATCACCGCACTTTTCGCGGGATTTGATAAGGTAACTGGAGAATTCTTCTTTTACGCCATGCTGGCTATCAGCGACAATCTTGCCCAATGCATCAGTGCCTTGCGCGGGCACAAGCTGCGCTCTTTGCTCACAATGCTGGGACTGACGATGGGTGTGGCCACACTCATAACGGTCATGACCATCGTGCAGGGCGCGAACCTTTATGTTGAGCAGAAGATCGCCAACTTGGGCACAAACGTGTTCCAGATCGCGCGCACGCCGTTCGCGGTGACGGACTTCAACATCATCATCAAAGCGCTGAAGTATAAGAAAATTGAACTTGAGGACATGGCGGCCATTGCTGATGGATGCAGCGCTTGCGAAGAAGTTGGAGGCAGCGCCAGTACTAGCGTTCGGGCACGCTCGGGTGACAAAGAACTGCAAGACGTAAGCCTCTATGGCCAAACGGCAAGCATGGCAGATGTGGACTCGCGAACGGTCGAACTGGGCCGTTACTTCACTCCATCGGAAGCCGAACACAAAGCCAGCATTTGCTTGATTGGCGACACGCTAGCGCGGGAGCTATTTTTAGGCATGGACCCCCTCGGAAGGTCCATTCGAATCGGCAACGATGAATTCATGGTGTTAGGGGTGATGGAAAAGATTGGCAGCGTCCTCGGGCAAGACCAGGACAACTTCGTCATAATCCCACTCCCTGTTTTCCTTCGCATTCAAGGGATTCATTCCAGCATCACCATTAACGTCAAGACGAGCACACCGAACTTTGAAAAGGCGCAAGACCAGGCCCATCTGATCTTGCGCTCGAGGCGCCATCTCGCGGGCAATATGGACGATGATTTCTTCATCGGCACCAAGGAGAGTTACATGGCCTTGTGGCGCACCATCAGCTCGGCGTTTTTCGGCGTGTTCATCATGGTGAGCGCCATTTCGGTGGTCATCGGCGGCATCGTGATCATGAACGTCATGCTGGTGAGCGTGACCCTTCGGCGGAGAGAGATTGGCGTCCGGCGCGCGGTGGGCGCGACCAAGCGCGACATCCTGGGCCAGTTCATGGTCGAAAGCGTCATCCAGTGCATTGCCGGGGGCCTCGCCGGCATCTCGCTGGGGTTCCTGGTGGCGCTGTCCCTGCGGACATTTACACCGTTCCCGGCCTCGGTACAGACCTGGGTGGCGGTGTTGGGAGTGTTCCTTAGTTCCGCGGTTGGACTATTTTTCGGAATCTATCCGGCGTTGCGCGCGTCACGTCTAGACCCGGTTGTCGCCTTGAGGTCTGACTGATGGCAATTATGACGGTCGCTCAGGCCCGGGAAAATTTTTTGGCCGCGATGGAGACGCTGCGTTCGTCCAAGGTACGCTCCGCCTTGACCGTGCTCGGCATCGTCATCGGGGTATCCTCGGTGATTTCCATGGCGGCAATCATTCAAGGTCTGAACAAGTTCGTGCAGAACAAAGTGGAATCCCTTGGCTCGCGCACCTACTTTCTCACACGATTTCCCCCGGGCATGGACCCTGCACACATGCCGGAACGCATCCGCACGCGCAAATATCTTGAATACACCTATGCTGGCTTCATCCGGCAGGCTGCTCCCGACGTGCAGAACGTGACTACCGTTGGCACGCGCGGCTTCTTCTTTGGCGACAGCAATCTGATTACCAGCGGGGACCATAGCGTCGAGAAAGTCATCGTGCGTGGCGCCGAGCCGGAGTACACGGAGGCGATTCCGTTGTTTGCAGTGGAACGAGGCCGCTTTATCAGCGCCTTCGATCAGGAGCACGCGCGTTCCGTCGTGGTGCTGGGCGCGGCCATTAGCGAATCGCTCTTCCCCAACACGGACGCCGTTGGCAAGACGGTGCGCATCAACGGTGGCGCGTACGAAGTCATCGGCGTTTTCGAGCACGATCAAGGATTGTTTCTCGGTCCAGGAGTGGACATCTTCGCGATCATCCCGCTGAGCAACTTTAAGAAGCAATACCCTGAGGCCAAAGAGCTGATCATGCTATTCACCGTACCCAAGAGTGTGAACGTCGATCTCGCGCAGGGCGAAGTCATTCAGGCGCTGCGCCGCTTGCGCCGCGTACCCGCCGAAAAGGCTAATGATTTCGAGCTCAGCTCGCCGGACTTTCTGAGCAATCTGTGGAATCAACTCACGGGCGCGCTGGTGATCCTTACGACGGTGATCAGCTCGATAGGTTTGCTGGTCGGAGGCATTGGCGTGATGAATATTATGCTTATCTCGGTAACCGAGCGCACGCAGGAGATTGGAATACGCAAGGCTATCGGCGCTCGTCGCGCGGACATACGTTTGCAGTTCCTGCTGGAAGCCGTAGTCCTCACCCTGGTCGGCGGCACAGTCGGCATCTTAATTGGGTCCGGCATATCCACGTTGGTGCGCACTCTCGTGCCTTCGATTCCCGCAACGCTTTCTTATCTGTGGGTGTCGATTGGTTTCGCGATCTCCGTGGGCGTGGGCGTGTTCTTCGGCTATTATCCCGCAAGCGTGGCGGCCAACCTCGACCCTATCGATTGCCTGCGGTACGAGTAAATATCCTAAAGCTTCACCACGGAGTTACGGAGAGAGGCAAGGCTCCAAGAATCTCAATTACGGGACCTAGCTGGTTTTCCGGAGTTCGAGAGACTCGTATCAATTTGTTCTCAAGCGTCATGCACCAGTGACACTGAAAATCTTCTCCGCTTTCGCTGCTGCGGTGCGCTGATGCTCAGGAATCTCCCGCAAAGTGGGCATGTGGGAATTCGCCTCCGCGATAACGCTCATAGAGAAGGATTTTCCCATGCCGTTTGTGGATACCAATGATAACGTGTTTCTCTTTGAGACCCTTCCGTGCACAAGAATCCGCCCCAGACACGGCGCGCCGGGCGGCAAAGACTGTTTGCCCAGATGCGGGAGTACCTGACGGCCGCGAAGAAAGAGTACCTAGCAAATGACACTGCGGAAGGTTTGGTTCAGCGAATGCGTGCAGCATTTCCCAGCTTCGACGGAGACGTTCTCCTTCATCACCCGCTCCGGTTCTTGTTCCCGAAGTCGTAGAACATCCGGCCGGAATCAGCCGTCGCGTAAAGACCCAGGAGGTATTGATGAAAGCATTGATCTTTCGCGAAACCGGTGAACCGAAGAGCGTATTGAAACTGGCAGAGATCCCTACTCCGCCTTTGGCCCCTGGCGAAGCGCTCGTCCGAGTGCTGCTGAGCCCGATCAACCCATCGGATCTGCACATGGTGCGCGGGCGCTATGGCTATCAGCCGGAATTGCCTGCCAGCCCGGGAGCTGAAGGCGTGGGGATTGTGGAGGCTGTAGGTCCGGGCGTGCAAGGTCCGACTGTTGGAACTCGTGTAGTTTTCGTTCACACGTGGAACACCTGGCGCGAGCAGATCGTTTGCCCAGTGGACAGACTCGTGCCCATTCCAGACGGCCTGGACGATCCGGCCGCCGCCACTTCCTACACGAATCCTTTGACTGCATGGGCATTGACGAGATCAAGTCACAACCTCAAGGAGGGCGACTGGCTCCTACAGACGGCGGCTGCATCCAGCGTCGGGAAGTTGGTGCTTCAATTGGCGCAGCAGTATCGATTCAAGACAATCAACGTCATCCGGCGGCGCGAGCAGGAAACAATCATCCGCAACCTCGGAGGCAATGAAGTAATCTGCACAGCCGACGAGGATCTCAGGGCACGCCTGCAGGAATTGACCGCGGGCAAGGGCGTTGAACGAGCGATTGACTGCGTTGCCGGGGAACTTGGCGCTGAGATTGCCCGCAACCTCGCTCCCGCTGGAACCATGCTTGTGTATGGAGCCCTTTCCAGTCATCGGCAGACGGACCCCGCGAAATTCACCATGCCGCTCTTCGCTCCGCGTTTGATTTATTCGACAGCGACGGTTCGCGGGTGGTGGCTTCCGCATTGGGTGGGTTCCCAGCCTCTCGCCGAAGTGCGGGCAGCGACGAGCGATCTCCTCACCATGTTGTCGAACGGAGCACTTACGCCGCCAGCGATTGGGCGGTATTCATTTAAAGACTTCCAAGAGGCAGTACGCCTAGCCGATGGTGAGGCAGGACAGCAAAAGGTCCTGCTGGACTTCTCCCAAAAGGCACCATAACGGGTGGAGCCTTATGGCGGTCGTCGCGAACCAAGCCGTAGCGTTTGACAAATCCATGTTGATGGCTTGTCCCCATCTCGGAGATGTGCTCGGTCCGGGGCCTCCCGCTCATCAAGGGTGAGATCTGAGTTGCAAGAAGCACAGGGGGGACGTCTATGAAGAGGTTGACGCTTTTACACCTTCGCCCAATACTTTGCACACTGGAGGGTACCGTATGAGCGTGGCAGACCGATCTTTCTCCCGGCGAGGTATCTTCAAGACTATGGGAGTGATGACTGGTGGAATCACTCTCGGTCGATGGCTAGGATCGAACGCCGTGGCGGCTGCCCAGGAGCCGGCACAGACAAAAGCGATGGAGACTTTCACTGGGGCTAGCGCGAACCCACATTGGAATTCAGTTGGTCCCTATGTTGCGGAACCGCAAAAGGTGCCCTTGATTCTGCTGACCGATCGGCCGGTTCAGCTAGAAACCCCGCGCCATTATTTTCGTACTGCATTCACGCCCAACGAGGCGTTTTACGTGCGCTGGCATCTCGAGGGGATCCCCAACGCAGTTGACTTAAAAGACTGGAAGCTGCAGATCGAGGGGAACGTCAACAATCCGCTCGCCCTCAGCCTGCCTGAACTGATGCAGAAGTTCAAACCAGTCTCGCTCGCGGCAGTGAATCAGTGTTCAGGGAATAGCCGCAGCCGCCTGCAGCCACGCGTGCCTGGAGGGCAGTGGGGCAACGGCGCAATGGGGAACGCGATGTGGACTGGAGTCCGGTTGCGCGAGCTTCTCGATTTGGCCGGTGTAAAAAGCGGCTCTCTTCAAGTGCAGTTTCAAGGCCTGGAGACGGGACAGGGGCCAAAGGGCCTCGGATCAAATCTATTTCTCAAATCTCTTGATCTTGGGAATCCGGTCCTGGACGAATGCATCGTTGCGTACCTGATGAACGGCGAGCCGCTTCCCATGCTCAATGGATTTCCGGTGCGGCTGGCCGTTCCCGGATATTTTGCAACCTACTGGACCAAAAGTCTGACGTGGATCCGCATTCTCAACTCACCGGACGAAAATTTTTGGATGAAGACCGCATATCGGATTCCCGACACACCGCGGGGAAACACCAATCCGGAGGATACGAAGGCAGGTAAAGTGAAAACGGTTCCCATAGAACGGCTCCCTGTCCGATCTTTCCTCATTTGGCCCGATGGCACTTCGAAGATTCCTGTTGGTATGAACATCAGACTGCAAGGAATTGCGTTCAGTGGATTTGGCCACGTGAACCGCGTGGAAGTTTCGGACGATAGCGGAGAAACCTGGCTTCCGGCGGAACTCGGCGAGGACCATGGCCCGTACTCGTTCCGCACCTGGGGAATGTCGTGGACGGCAAAGTCGCAAGGACGTCATACCTTGGCAGTGCGTGCAACGGACGAAAAGGGCAACGTGCAACCCGACGAGCCGGTCTGGAATGCAGGGGGATACCTCTGGAACATGATCGAGCGGCAGGAAATTGTCGTCGGAAAAGCAAGCTAACGGGAGAACGGTGATGAAGAAGAGAGTCCTCGCAATCTTTCTTGTCATGTGCGCCCTGATGATGGTGGTCGCTGTTGTATTCGCGGACTTGAAAAAAGGCTACTATCGTCCAGCAGAACTGGGAAGCTTGCGACAGACGGCGCTCATCGAACTTTCGCCGGACTCGAACTACCAGGTTTCTGCTTACCCAGTGCTTGGAGCAGATCTCGTCCCCGGGGATGGCCGCCAGGAGGTCCAGACTTACTGCAACACCTGCCACAGCCCCATCTACATCACTATGCAGCCGCCATTACCCGCTGGGACGTGGGAAGCCGAGGTAAACAAGATGAACAAAACCTATGGCGCAGCGATCCCCGACGACACCACACAGAAAATCATCCGGTATCTTCAAGCTCACTATACGGTCGAGAACCGCACCCCTTAAGAGTTCGCTCCTGGGAAGCCCGCTTCGGAGCAGTTGATACCTGCACTGGTGCTTGCCACCGATTACGGGCCACCCGGAAGTCCGGATTACTTCCTGTCGACGATTCGCCCAGAACCTCGCCTATCGCCTCTCAATCAGACAGCGACTTTAGACGAGCCGACGTTGTTCAGCTACCTCAGGCTGGCGTGGTCTTTGTCCGCGCCGTCAGTTCGTCAAACAACCATGCCTTGGCCATTTTCCAATCACGCTTAGCGGTCTCGGGCCGTTCACTGAGGACGTACTTCTTACGATGACCTTATTTCGTGAAATCGGCACCACGGTTCTGCTGGTGATACTTACGCTCTGGCTGCAATCTGCCGGGCTCGCGGCGCTCATATTTTGGGTCAGACGCGCTGTAGCCGGTGATCTCCACAGACTCGGGCCGTTTCGCTCTACCGCACTGGTGGTGCAACTCACAGCCACGGTGATCGTTTTGCACAGTATACTAATTCTATTCTGGGCCGGCTGCTATCGCTGGCTTTGCTTATCTTCCTGGGAATCTGCTCTATATTTTTCGGCCAGCAGCTATGCCACCGTGGGCTATGGCGAAGTAGTCTTGCCATCAAACTGGCGGATGTTGGGGCCGCTCGAGAGCATCATCGGCGTGTTGATGTGCGGAATATCCGTGAGCGTTCTCTTTGCGACAGTCACCCGGCTTGTCAGCCGCGAAGTGCGAACATTGCAGTGATTTACGGTCGGTGCATTTGGGTCAAATCGGCGTTCCCAGACAACTGGGTATTAACCTCGACATGTCCCGGTTGCCAACGACACGTCCAGAATTCTCGCAGCCCTCTGCGAAGTCGCTCTGCAGGCTATACTTGCACACAGGCTCTCACCTCTGGCTTGCCCTAGACGTTAATACCGTAAATTTAGAGCGTCGCTGCCCGGGAGGGCCCGCTATCATTTCAGTCCGAGTGACCATTCGCCCGGAATCAGTGTGAGCCTACAGGTCGAACACAAACAATTCATTGGAAATGGGCACCTCATCGGCTCATCGCTTAGGTGAACTGCATGCTTCTTCGCCTTGATATGCAATCGGACGGGTCACCGCATTTTCCAAGAGTGCCACAGGAAAGACCGATGTATGATTCGACGTCTAGCCCGCGTACGTCACGTTCACCGTGCGAGGAATTATCGGGACCGAGGCGCGGACCTTCCGAGATTGGGGCACCCACAAGTACACGAAATCCCATGGCAGATTGGCAAACGCGAACAAAGCGGCCGCTCCGAGGACCGGTGCGCGAGGAAGCGGGGCCGACGCTCAAAAACTACATCACGCCCGCCGGGTTGCAGCGGCTGAAAGACGAGCATCTGTTCCTACTGCGTCGCGAGCGGCCCGCGGTGGTGGAAGTCGTAGCGTGGGCTGCTAGTAACGGGGACCGCAGTGAAAACGCCGATTACCTCTACGGCAAGCGACGGTTAGGCCAGATCGATTCGCGGATTCGCTTTCTCACGAAACGCATTGACGCGGCCGTGGTCGTCGATCCCGCCGCTCCGCGGTCGGGGTCAGCCGCTACGCGCGTCTTCTTCGGCGCAACCGTGACCTACAAGGATGCCGCCAGTCTTGAACACGTCGTCTCGATCGTCGGCATCGACGAGGTGGACCTCGACCGCGGCTACATCAGCTGGCGCTCGCCTCTCGCCAATGCGTTGATGAAGGCGAGCCCCGGCGACCGCGTGGACCTGCGCGCGCCAGCGAAGACGGACCATCTCGAGATCATCGAGGTCGAGTACGCGCCGATTCCGATGGATCCTTTTCGCGAACCGCTAGGAGCTCAGTCGACGCCCAAGGTCGAACGCTCCTAGACCAAGCCGCCCGACTCTGAGCGCTCCCCTGATCTTTCTCGTTTTTGCACATTGTGTCGTCCGGAGCTGGACAGCGAAACGTTTACAATGACTGCTCGGCGATTCCTACAGTCAAATTAGCTTATGTCCGGCGATTCTGAGCGAATCACGGGCTACTCTTCCACAATCGGATTAGGGAAGAGTTGCCGACAATTCACCCGGAACCGGCCCGGGGTATTCAGGGCTCAAGTTGCGTTCGACTTTATGCCCATGCGCATTAGGAATGCCTCGACATGCTTTGTGCAAACATCGGGGGATTGGTACCACATTTGGTGTCCTGCATCGGGCAGCACGATCAAGTCTCGGTTCGGAAGCACGCGTGCTAATTCCTCGGTAATGAACACCAGAAATGGGTACGACTTAGCGCCGGAAAGCAGCAGCACAGGAGCGGTGATCTTTCGAATAGTCGGGGGTTCGATATCGGGGAACAGAACCCCAGTGGTCATCATCACATCCCACTCGTGCGCATTGCGCAGCGTCTCCTGGCGAGCCGACTCCGGCATCTTGTCCCAAGCATGGGAATCACCAAAGACGTAGTCGATAAATACCGCGATCCCGGCATCGCGATCGCCTCTGCGAAACGCTTGCTGCATGGGCACGACCATCCGCCGTTGAATGTCTTCAAACATGGCCTTGCCGGTCTGCGCTTTGTCGCCTTCCAGCTGGGCCAAAAGCGAGATAGCGGGCGGCTCGGCCACAACGAGAGCGCGAACAAGGTCCGGGTGTTTGACTGCCAGAAACAAAGCGGTGAGCGCTCCATACGAATGACCGATCACCACGACTTTGCCGAGATGGAGTGTGTGAATGAATGCAGCAAGGTCCTCCGCATCAACGACGGCAGAGTATCCGGGGTGGGCCGGATTGATATTGGGATAGTTGTACCGTCTGCTATACGCGATCGCCCGATAGTGCTCAGCGAATGTTCGAATCTGGTCAGCCCAATACCCTCCATCACTCAACGAACCATGGACAAAAATCACAGGCGTTCCATTGCCCGCTTCCACATAGTGCAGAGTGATGCCGTGCCCGATATCGACTGCCCGAATGATCGACGCATCGGCGTTCGGCAGAGCGGCACCGCGGCCCGAGAGCAGGGCGAAAACGATCGTTACAACTACAATGCGTATATGAACGCTCGAGATGTGGGGCATAGTGGTTTCCTTTTCCGCGTTGGCGAATTTCTTCTCGATACCACAGACGCACCAGGCAAGCTGGGCCGCACCACGCGTGCTCACGCCGTGAATCGGCGGCATTCTATAGCATTGTTTGGGAATGGGTTACCGGACCAACGAGAATCGATGCTGGGTGGATTCGGGACGAGCCGGAGTGCGGAGTCTCCCGAGTAGGGAGGTTTTTGGCCGGACGGTTCGACGATCTACACTAGCCTTTGAGCAGCGTCGTCACGTACGCCGGGGGCAGCGGAATCCTGCGAGCTTGGACCCCCGTTGCATCGAAGAACGCTGCGGTAACTGCCGGAGGGCAGACGGCATTGGCACCTTCCGAGCCGCCGCCGAAATCTTTGTCGTCTCGCGAGAGAGGAACAATCTTGATTTCGGGCATTTCTTCCATGGTGAGAATTTTGTAGCGATCCCAATTCGTACTGGTCACTTTTGATTTATCGAAGGTGACTTCTTCTTTCAACGCTTCGCTGAGGCCCATGACGACACCGCTTTTCATGCACAGGCCGAATTGGCGTGGGTTGATAATTTTTCCTGGTTCGCCACCGATAGTGAATTTTGTGACCTGTATGGCGCCTGTATCCGGAACAACCGTAATTTCGGCGATGCCTACCCAATACGCATTTTCACGAAGCATGACGCACACCCCGCGACCATTCACCGGAGTGCTTCCCGTTTTTCGCGCCCGCGAGTGAGGCGAAGATCGCGGTTCCCAGCCTGCGGCTTTGGCCGTGGCTTTGAGGATGTTGATCAACCGTTCGTCGGTTGTATGATCCAAACGGAATTGAATGGGATCCGCATTTGCCGCAGCTGCCGCTTCGTTGATCAATCCTTCCAGAACAAAATTCTGCTGCCGCTGTCCCGGCGTGCGCATGATATTGCCACGCAATCCACCCGATGCCGTCTCCGCTCCCAAGTTCGGCATTCCATACGTATCTTCCAGTCTGTTTTGAATTTTGTCATAGACCCATTCCGTAGCGACCCATCCACCCGGTTCCGACGCGCTGCAAGGCATCCCAGCAAGGAGGGTACCGATAGGGCGCGGATCGAACATGTGGGGTGAGTAAAACAGACTGTGCAACGCGACAACGCCGCCACTGGCGTCGAGACCCGCCCGAATGTCGGCTACCCACGCTGGAGAGACACTCGACCACATCATGTCCTCCTGCAAGGTCCATTGGACGCGCACCGGCTTGCCGGTCAATTGCGAAAGAATTACTGCATCGCTTTCTGCGCCATCGCCGCCGAACGTTGTGCGTCCATATTGACCGGAGTGATCTAGCCAGCGAACTACGACTTGTTCCGGCGTGGTTCCTAGCATATACGCAATGCGTGCACGCAGGCCCTGCGACTGCGCCGAATGCGTCCACACCGTCACACTGCCGTCACTACGAACGTCAGCGACAGCGACGAACGGGCCGATGGGCGCGTGCCTCACGTACGGCTGCTCGTAGGATGCAGAAATTGTTTTCGCAGCTTTCGCCAGTGCGGTGGTAACGTCGGCCGATTTTCCGCGGCTCTCCGGGGGCATGTTCCATTTGTACGCGCGAAGTGTTTTCGTGACATTCTCGCTACCCGGCAGCCCGGCCCAGTCGGTCCACTTCGTTCCGGCGGCAACGGCGCGCGACGCGCGAATGGCTTCCCACTCGTTGGGAGAAACGACGGCGACGAGATTGCCCTTCTTCACAATTTCCGCGGTTGGAAACTGTTTCTTGTCCACTGCGCCAACCGAAATCAGGGTTGAACCAAGCGTTCCGGGACGAATCATGCGAGCATGAAGCATCCCGGGCAACGTGACGTCGCAGCTCCATTGCGTTTTACCCGTCACTTTGTCGGGAATGCCGGGCACCGGAAAAGACCTGCCTATCACCTTGCACTGATTTAGCGGCTGCATCGACGGATCGCCGGTCACGGTGAGACCGCCCAGCCCATCTACGCCGACCCATTTTCCTGGGGCGGCTTTCGCAAACTCGCCGGTAACCGAAATCTTCAAATCAAGATGCTGCCTCGCAACAAGCTGCCCGTAACGGATACTTTTTCCGCCACCGGACACGCTTCCATCCGTAACAGTAAGACCAGAAATGGGAACTCCCATTTGCTTTGCAGCCAGGTCCAGCAATGCCTGGTAGGTGTATGCGGCAACTTTACGAAGGTTGTTCATTCCGCTCAGGAAACCTGCGGAATACCCGCCATCCGGCGTTTTGTCCGTATCACCCATCAGAAGCGAGATCGTTTCCGGGCGAACCCTCAATTCTTCTGCAACTGCTTGCGCGTAGTAGCCGCTCATTCCCGTGCCCGTTTCCGTTCGGCCCGTACGCACAAGAATCGTGTTATCGCTTCGGATTTCCAGCCACGAAGCAAGCTGGCTGGGATCGAGCGAAGAATTGTTTTCTGCGGCGAGCGCGGAAAATTCCGGAGGCACCGCGAGAGAGACGAAAAGCGCTCCGCCCATTTTTACAAAGCCGCGCCGCGTGATCGCCGTTGTGAGAGGAAAATCGACAGAGGCTTCTGTTTTCACACTCATAGCATTCACTCCTTTCACGCTTTCATGGCCTTGGCAGCGCGCTGCACCGCATCGATGATGGCGGCGTAAGTACCGCACCTGCACAAATGTGGCGATGGTGGTGTATTCGTGAATGCATCTTTGATTTGCGCCACAGTTGGATCCGGATTCTTTGCCAGCAACTGCACCGCGGCAATCATCATTCCGCTCTGACAATAGCCGCATTGAGGAACTTGTTCGTCAATCCACGCTTGCTGCACCGGATGCAGCGTTTTCGCGGCTTCGTCCGCGCTCAAACTGTTCTTCGCTGCCCAAATCGCGGGCAAACCTTCGATAGTCGTTAACTGCTTGCCCACCGCATAGGAAACCGGCGTAACGCAGGTACGTATCTCTTCACCATCCAGCAGCACGGAGCACGCTCCGCACTGCGCCATCCCGCATCCCAGACGAGGACCGCTTAATTTCAGTTCATTGCGCAGTACGAAGATCAGAGGCGTTTCCGGCGCCGCGGACACAACTTGCTTCGCGCCGTTCACAGATAGGGTGAGCTCACTCGCCATGTTTGTCCCTCCTTGGCCAAGATCTCATCAGTCCACTCAGCGGGCTCGGATGTCTTGGCCTCTACGACATTCCTGTTTGCGGTCCCCGACGCCCGCTCCACACGCCGTCGCTGCCTCCCAATCCAGCCATCGCTCCCGCTCGCCGCGCCGTTGAGACCAGATACCACGCCGGCCAACACAACGCCCAATCCAGAGTCCACCGTGGCGGTGCCCACCAGTGATGAGCTCCGCTGCTCCAGCCCGGAAGCATTAATGCTGTGATGGTTATTGCCAGTGCTATGGCCCAGCTCAACTTCATCCTTGAAATGCGCAAACCCTGGTGAACTCCCCAGATCGCGGGCACCAAAAACAGAAGCAAGCAAAACCTCGATAGGGACTCGACACGGAATCTCGACAAACAAAACAAACACGGCGAATAGCAAAGTAACGTGCTAGCCCAAAGAGTCCGCCGCGACAACGATCCGACTACAAAACCGCCCGTCCAGGACCAGCCGATCAGAAGGAGTGCCTGGCACAGCAACACCAGCAACCCGGAGCCCAGTGTCAGGGACGACTTCTGCAGAAGCTCGGGGCATCGTAGGGTCAGATAACTCCAACTAACAGACAGCGAGAACCCCATAAGGAGAAAGCTGCAGGGAAGGGCCACTCCGAATCCCGCAAGCCATGGCCGCCAGCTCTTCCAAACGACCGCTTCCCGGCGGAAAACCAGGCCGAGCACACCGAACAGCCCTTGCCAGGCGCTTTCCTCGGCCTCCACTAAATCGCCCAGTACGACTTCGCGCTCGTCGCGCGCCAGCAGTCGGGCAGCAACCTCGACGAAGGACCAACCGGTGCTTGTCATGAGGCGCTCCGCGTTCGGTTCGCCACCCATGACGCTCCGCGGCTCACACGCGTCACCGCATCGTAGAAGTCCTTCGCGGCCAACACCCCCTTAGGTGTCACGCGAACCATGCGCTTGGCGCGGCCACCCCGCTGCGGCGTGGCATCACCCATCCATGTTTTTAGGAGACCCTTTGTTTCGAGGCGATCGATGGTTGTATAGAGCGCTCCAATGGAGCACTTTCGTCCGGTCGTCGCTTCGATTTCTTCACGAATCGCCGCGCCGTAGGCTTGTTCGCCAAGTCCCGCAGCCGCAGTGATCAACAGGTATTCGAATTCACCCAACATGATTAGAATCACATTGTGATACTAATGCTGCACCGCGTCAAGGCATTTGCCTGCGGCCAAACGCGGAAGGACTTCGCGGAAGCAACATCCCTGGATCGCCAAGTATCGTCCGGATCCGAGTGCGCTACTTGGAGTCGACCGCCTCGTGTTTCCAAATGCCTCCCCTATGCGAGACGACGCCTCACCTCACAGTCTTGCTGCACAGGCGATCGGGCGCTTCGACTTCCTGCAATGGCTCGCACCGGTTCCACTGCGGGATTAGTCCTGTAAAGTCGGCATCTCTTCGGGAAATCAAGCACTGACAAGATGCGCGTCACTCGGGAACAACACACAGATTCCCGCCAAAGATCGTTCCGAGTTGCGCATCCCGTTTAAGAATGTCGGTCACAGCGCCATGCCGCCGGACACTTCGATTCTCTGACCGTTCACCCAACGATTCTCGTCCGAGAGGAACGCGGCGATCATCGGTCCGATATCGTCAGGCACGCCCGCCCGGCCAAGCGCGGTCATCTCGGCAACGCGTTTGTTAATCTCAGGATTGTCGCGGACCATACCACCGCTGAAATCCGTCTGGATGGCACCCGGAGCGACGACATTTGCCGTGATGCCCCTCGGTCCGAGTTCTTTGGCCAAGTAACGCGTCAGCACCTCCACCGCGCCTTTTGTTGCCCCGTAAGCCGATGTGCCGGGTAGCGCAAAGCGCGCCAGTCCCGACGAAATATTCACGATACGCCCGCCATCCTTAATTAGCGGTAGCAGCTTTTGCGTCAGGAAATACACACCTTTGAAATGAACGTTCACGATCTCGTCGAATTGCGCTTCGGTAGTTTGGTCGAAATTCGCATGAAGCGAACCACCCGCATTGTTCACCAGGTAGTCGAACCGATCTCGTCCCCAACCGTGCAGCGTCTTGCGGGCATCCGCCACGAACCCGTCAAATGCGTGAATGTCACCGGTATCGAGCCGAAATCCCGCTGCTTTCCTTTCCATCACTTCGACTTCGCGGATGAGTGAGTCGGCCTCTTTCTGATTCGAGCGATAAGTAAAAATGACATTGACGCCCCGCCCGGCAAGATTCACCGCAGTGTTGCGTCCGAGCCCGCGGCTTCCACCAGTGATGATCGCGACTCTGTCCTTCATAGTTCCAACCGTTTCGTTTGCCATAGGTACTCCTTTACTTTTTGCTTCAGCTCAGTGTTGCGTTTTGTACAGCATGATCTTGCGACAATATGTTTTATACAGTCCACATCCTTAACGGTGCGAAGAAGCCGCGTGCGTGGTCTGTTCAGGTTCGAAATAGGTCCCTCGTTCAAGGTCGGCAATAATCCCCGGCTGCTTCGGCTGCCATTCCAGCTTTTCCTCAGTTAACTTGCTTGACGCCGGGCAGTCGACCCCAACGAAGTGTGCGAGCCAACCAAAGTGGTGGGCGGCCTGCTCGGGCGACTTGCTGACAACCGGCACGTGCAGGCGGCGCCCGATCACGTCAGCGATATCCTGGAAGGGCACGCCCTCGTCGCCAATGGCGTGATAGCTCGCTCCTGCAGAACCGTTCTCCAGTACGAGCCTGTAGAGATGAGCAGCATCGAGCCGGTGCACGGCGGGCCAGCGGTTAAGACCGTCACCCACGTACACGGAATCCCCCTTCTCACGCGCGAGCTTGATGAGAGCCGGAACGAAGCCATGATCGCCGTCCCCATGGACCGATGGAGGAAGGCGCAGCACACAGACGCGCACGCCACGCGAGGCCATCGCTGCTGCCTGTTCCGACTTGCGCGGAAAACTGGGAATGGGCGCATCCTGTTCCGTTGCGAGCGGGCCTTGGCGCTGAAGGAGCAGGGTTCCGGAAGTGACGACCAACGAGCGGTTAGAGCCCGCGAGGGCGGCTCCCAGTGTCTCAATGGCGCGTCTATCAGTCTCGGCGGCAGGCGCGTAGTTCGAGAAGTCGTGGATAAAGGCCGTGTGGATCACCCCGTCCGCAGCGACCGCTCCGTCGCGCAAGCTCTCGAGATCGTCGAGCGAACCGCGATGTACATCGGCTCCTGCGGCGACAATGGACGCGGCAGCCGCATCCGAGCGAGCCAGGCCCAGCACCTTATGTCCCGCATCCATTAGCTCCCGAACGATCGCGGAACCTATGAAACCTGACGCGCCTGTGACGAAAACTCGCATATGCTGTTCCTCCTTGAGCTGGATAGTTGCCTGCCGGAGTCGCTATTGACGAACCGCCAGGACTTCGGTAAAACGGAGAGTGTCTCCGAATGCTTAGATATTCGGAGGCTGTCTCCGGTTACATTCCCCTGTATGCCCAGGAAACCGTCTAAACGTTCCGAACGGAAGCCGCGCACTGACGCCCAACGCAACCGCGAGCGCGTTTTGGAAGCGGCCAAGGCGGCATTCACCCGGTCAGGTGCAGATGCCAGCTTGGACGACATCGCCAAAAAGGCGGGTGTGGGGCCGGGAACCTTATACCGCCATTTCCCGACGCGCGATGCCCTGATCGAGGCCGTTTATCACACTGAGGTGGAAAAGCTGGCGGCAGCACAACGGGAACTATCCGCAAACCTGCCTCCGATCGAGGCGTTGCGGTCCTGGATGATGCTTTTCGTCGACTACATTGCCACAAAGCAGATCATCGCATCGGCGCTGAATAGCGTCGTCGGCGGTCCTTCGAGGCTGTACGATTCTTCCCGCCTTCAGGTTACGGGAGCGATCGATGCACTTGTGAAGACTGCCGTGAAGAGCGGCGACATACGCAAAGACCTTGAGCCATTCGACCTGCTTCGCGCGCTGATTGGCGTCTCCAACGTAGCCACCGGCCCCGACGGGAAGGAAAGCGCCAGGAGACTCGTGGACATCCTGATCAAAGGTTCGCGGCCAATGAAGTAGAGCCCGGCGACCTAACTCCCGGATTTGTCGGCTCTCCGGAAGCAGCCTTCCAGGTTGCCGGTGATCCGCCCCGAGCGGTAGACACATGCCATCCGCTAACGGTGAAAACGATACTCTTTCTGACGAATGGAATCGCCACATGACCGCAGCAGATTTTCGCAGGATTGCCCTGAGCCTCGCTAAGGGTCTAAATTTTGCATGCCCGGCGACGGAGAAGACGCCATAGGCTTGGATCAGAAACCCGAGGGGGCAGGCAAGCCTGATCGGCCCGCTTCAGCTCCACGGCATCGAGTGGGCGTCTATACCCTGCATGTCTGGGCTTGGAAAAAACAATGCCAGCCGCGCTGACCTCGCAGGTTCTGTTTGGATTGTCGGCAAACCACAAGGTATCCGGATCCCGCGGTGCGGACTAGCCCTGAGAAGTTAATCGGGTATGTGGAACGAAATCAGCGGGACCATGTCCTCAACGCGTAGAACCGACGTCTACCGGGCAACCCAGCGGAGTCCAGACCGGATCACGCTGTCAGGCGCCGACGGCGATGTGCCCCACCGGATTTCGCCATGCATGCAGGCCCGCTCGCTGAAGCACGGATACCGCCCGATCGGCGAACTCCGCCTCGATCTCACGCGCGATCTCTTGGTAAACCGGAAGCGCCCGCGCCACGTCGATGGGGTCGGGCGGCTCGGCGAGACATCCGTTCTCGTCGCGAACGGCCATCTTGTTTTCTGCCAACAGAGCGTCCAACCGGGCGTCGTAATCGCGCAGAAACTCCCGATCGGACCGCAGGGTTCCCAAAAGTTCCGCAAGCCGCCAGGTCTCCCGCTCGCCATCGTGCAGGGCAAACCAGACGGAATGACGGACCGTTTCTACGCCGAACGCAAATTCCTTCTCCACTAGCCGGCCGCCCTCGCTGCGATACACCGAATAGTGAGCATTTAGCGATTCCGAGTCGTCCCGGCCGCAAACGAACAGTCCTCCCGGGCGCAGAACCTGCGCCACCCATTCTTCCGCCTCACGTCGAAAATTCGCGTCGTAATAGATGAGCACGTTGAAACTGCGCACGACTCCCGCTTCCGGCAAATCTCTTGATCCAAATCCCCCCTGAACGAATGTGAGGTTGGATCGCTCGTAGGCACTCAAAGGATGGCGGACCAGACGCCTGCCGTCGTGCTCCGCAGTGGATAGTGTTCCCTCATCGGTGGGAAGACTGGGGAGCAGTTGCGCGAACGCCTGCGAAAAATGCTGAATCGTGGCGTCCCGATCGGAGTACAGGCGGAGAAACTCTTCCGGGCGGCTGGCTTGAAAATACCGCAGTCTTCCCGTCCGGTCGAGACATGCATAGTTCTCGCGTTCGTCGTACAGGAGGTATTGTTCAAAAGTCGGATCTACGCCAACGATTCGCCATTCCGGAAACGCCTCCGCCGCTTCAATGGAAGTCTGAGGAGGAAACCCGCATCCCACATCCAACAAGCCATAGAAAAGGCACTTTATGCAAAGCCAAATGAATAAAATATTCAGCAATGTCGGCAACCACCACGGCCAAAAAAAATTGCAAAAACCAAGGCATCCGAGCGATAAATTCTTGAAGAACCGGAACGCCCAAATATTTGGTGGCCTGGGTAGCGGGCAATAAAACCAAAAAAGATAAAATTTGCAGAGGGAGATGAGTGGACATGAAATAAACCACATCCAAAGTCCACTCGTTCCTAAATGTTCCTTGTTTTGGATACTGGGGCCAGAGTCTTTCGAGTGGCACGTAAATGAGTGCCATCAAAAACAAATCAAGCAAAAACCAGTCTAGGCCGATCGCGGGCCCACCGTGCAAAGTATCGTTAATTCTTACGCTTGATCCGCCCAAAGCTGTTGCCGCGATGGCAAGCAGCATTCCAGTCAATGCCAAAATCTTTTTCTTGCGCAGAATCGAAGAAACAATTCCGAATAAAATTGCCCCCACTATGAGGCATTGGATTAAAAGGCGCATGGTGTGCATTGGATAATGTGGGCGCAGTTCAGGAGAGCTTAGTAGCTGAGGAAAATGCAGGCACAAAACTCCTCCGAATGAAAGAAATCCAAAAAAGACTGACGATATCCCGCTCCACCAACCCGTTCCAAAGCCAGTGGACTCGGCATCGCCAAAGAATTCATTGATTTTTTGCTCGAACACGATGTCTCCTAGTTTACGTTCCTCGACTCATGCAAGCTATTAGAAAGATGCCGACATGACGCTTTCGCTGAAAAGGAGTGAGGCCATTACTGCGGGTTCAGCGGCCTCGGCCTGCTGCGTGCCGTCGCCGCGCAAGCAGGAGTGAGACTCGAGAACATGCTCCTCGCGGAGGACATGGCCGAGCGAATCGAAATGGAGCGGCGTATCGCCCGCGATATGGAAATTGCCAAGCAGGTGCAGGCGCGGCTCTTTCCACAGGAGTTGCCTCTGCTGGGCACCCTCGAATATGCAGGACGTTGTATACAGGCACGAGAAGTGGGCGGCGACGATTACGATTTGCTGAATCTTGACGCGGGATCCATAGGGATTGTTCTCGCTGATATCGTGGGGAAAGGTATTCCCGGCGCACTGCTGATGGCCAACGTACAGGCCGACGTGCGCAGCCCGTGCGATAGCAGCTCGCCCAGAATAGAAATCAATACTGCATGTAGAACGACTACCGCGGCCGTGAGCCGCACGACTAGTACGGCAGATCGCAACGGCCCAAGTCTGTGCACATCACCCGCAAGGGCGTGTCTGACCCAGTGTATGAGCGCCGCGAGCCCGGCAGACTGCAGCCAGAGTGTGATTATTACGATACGAACCGCTATACCGATTTCACGAATTAAAGCCATTGCGCAAGAGCAATCTTCAGTGAACGGCGACCTGGCCGCCTTTGCCCGGTTCGTTTTTGGCTAGCAGGCGCGTATGTTCGCTGCAATCGCGCGCAGAACCTCCCGCAGATCGAGGCTCGACGTGATTTTGGTCGTCAGATTGAGGAGCAGCTCCAGCCGCTCCTTTTGATGCTGAAGTTCCCCTTCAGTGCTCATGGCCGTATGTGCAGTACTACCCGTTTTGTGACGAATACCTTCCATGGAATGATGATCCATGTCTCTCTGAAGTCACAAGCGACCGGGTGTCGCAGGTGGCGTCCCGGTCCAAACTCCCGATTCGCCCGTAATCTGGGGGTTGTCGAAGGAATGTCCTACTTGTAACGATCGCTTTCGACATGCCAACTTTCGGTACTCATAGTGCTGCGCACGTAGCGAAACATGTGGCGCAACGACCGGATCCCGAGTTTCTATTTTTCTCATTGCTGTTGCAGGTCACCTCAAGCGGCGGAGATCTGGGCTCGACGTGTCTCAACAACGTTGTGCGCTGACGCCGCTGATGAGAACAGAGGTATGAGACCTTCGACCAGTGTTGGGTGAGTCAGGACCGCATCCCGCAGCGCGGTGTAAGGCAGCCCTGCGATCATCGCAATCTGGACGGCAGCCAGGATCTCCCCCGCACCGACACCGAAGGCCGTGAACCCGAGGATGCGATCGCTATCAGCCTCCACGAGCGCCTTCAGCAACCCGCGGGTCTCCGAAAGCGTGCGTGCACGCAGGTTGGTTTCCATTGGGACCTTAAACAGGCGATACGCTATCCCTTGAGCCTCCGCTTCTGTTTCACTCAAGCCGATACGAGCTAGTTCGGGGTCGGTAAACAGACAATAGGGGACTTGCCTGCCCGTGGTCAGACGGTTGCCGCCGGTTAAATTGGCATGGACAACGCGGAAATCGTCGACGCTGATGTGCGTGAACTGCGGGCTACCTGCGACCTCGCCGATCGCCCAGACGCCGGGCGCGGTGGTCTGCAGCCGCTCGTTGACCTTGATGTATCCCCGGTCGGTGAGCTCAACGCCGGTCAGTTCCAGGCCGAGTCCTTCGGTGTTCGGGTTGCGGCCTGTGGCGACTAATACATGACTACCCTTTAGGACTTTCTCAATTCCATTCTGCTCGACGACGACACTCACCGAGTCGCCACACTTGCCCGACACTTGCTTGATCCGTGCATTCAGGAGAAAGTCGATGCCTTCATCTGCGAGCAGGCTGCGAAGAGCCTCGCATACGTCCAGGTCTTCTTTGGACATCAGCCGCCCGTTGCGATCAATCACAGTCACTTTGCTGCCGAATCGCCGCATGGCCTGGGAAAGCTCTACTCCTATGTAGCCACCGCCGATAACGAGCAGATGTTCGGGGACTTGGCCTAATTCGAGCGCCTCGATGTGCGTGAGTGGTTGTGCTTCAGCAAGACCAGGAATTGCTTCCAATGTGGCCCGTGTGCCGGTGCTGACGATCACATTCGTACCGCGGAGTTGACGAGTGCTCCCGTCGGGGAGGGTGGCCTCCACAGTACTCGGAGCAACGAACCGCCCGGCGCCCAAAATGAACTCGGCGCCCGTTTTCCGGTAATTCTCCATATACATCTCGTTCAGGCCCACGACCATCTTGCGCTTGCGTTCTCGGACGCCGGACATCTCGACCGTAAAGCCATCGTGAGCAATGCCAAACTCTTTGCTTCGGCGAAAGTAGTCCACAACTTTCGCACTATGGATAATGTTCTTGCTCGGAAGGCACGCAATATTAGGGCAAGAGCCGCCAATATACTTGCGATCGACGACTGCGACGCGCTTGCCTTCGCCAGCAAACGTCCACGCGGCGATGGTCGAGCCCGTGCCGCCGCCGAGAATCACCAGATCAAATTCTTCCGGCTGCGACTTCTTGAGAACATGGGCGGGTGGAGAGGTCTCGGTGCTCTTCATGCGACTTTTCCTTTCTTAGCGACAGGCTCACTCTTGACTTGCATCGATTTGACGAGATCGGCGGCCGATGCTCCTTCGAGCGACAGTCCGTAGCCAACTTCCCGCACAATACGCTCTTTTAAGGGTTGCATGAAGTGTACGCGGGTGTTGCGGCGCGTCACTTCCGGAGCTTTCAAGTACAGCACTGCCAATTCCCGCGCTCGGCTGAGCGCTTTACCGTTCGGCACAACCTCGCTAACCACTCCCCATTCCTGTGCAGTGCGGGCCGTCAGCGGCTGTGGGTTCAGCAAAAAAGCCTCTGCTCGTCCTGCTCCAGCGCGATAACTCCAGGTAGTAAAAATTCCGTCGCCTGGCACAATGCCTCCGGCGAAGTGCGGAACATCGTGGAAGGTCGCACCCTCGGCGGCCACAATCACACTGGCAAGTAAGGCATACTCGGAGTGCACATGGGCGCGTCCCTCGATAGCCGCGATCATCGGAACGCGTATGTTGGCTATATTCTCCACAATCTGAACGCCCTCGTCGTGAACCTGGCTCCAAGCGGCGGGATCGGCGACGTTGCCGAAAGACGAAAAATCGATGTAAGGAATAAACTCGCCGCCCGCTCCCGTCAGAATTACGATCTTGTTCGCCCGATCTTGTGCAATCCGATAAAAGGCATCGACAAACTCCGTATGATCTTGTGCCGTGAAAGTGAAGGGCCCGCCGTTGCTGTGAAATTCAGCAACCAGGACACCTTCGGAGTCCCGAGTCAGTTTTAGGCTGCGATATGCAGCCAAGTAGTCATCTTGAAGTCGTTGCATAGGATCTCCCTTTCTACACTTCGTGTTGGGCGTGATGGAAGATGCAGCGTTCGTTGTTGGCATGGTGAAGTTTAGCGCAATATGGGGCGGCGCCCTGGCGGACTCGAAGAAATACCTCGCCGGCGGCCAGCATGCCTATCGACGGAGCTATGAAATAGATCCAGAGGGTGTGCCAATAGTTCGCGTGAAGGGCTGAGCCGAATGTTCGTGCCGGGTTCGTGCTCATTCCGGACAGCGGCGCTTCGAATGTGAAGTAGGTCGCGATCAGTACGCCCACAAAATACGCGGTGCATGGTGCCAGTCTTTTGTGATTGGCGGTGAACAGCACTGTGATCATCAGGAAGAAAGAGATCGCCAATTCGGCCACGAACGCGACAGTGCTTCCGTACCCGCCCGGCACGGTCACCGCATAACGTACCGCATGATTGCCAAGCGCGCCTCGCAACACAACTCTGGCAAGAGCGACACCACCAATGGCGCCTAAGAACTGGGCGACGACATAGAGCCATGCATCCCAAAACTCCACTTTTCCCAGCCGATAAAAAGTGAGGGTGATTGCCGGATTGAAATGACCTCCTGACCGTTTACCCCAAGGTGAGATCACAATTGCAATTGCCGTCGCACCCATGACCAATCCCATGAGCGCCCTGCGAGCAATGCCGCTAGAAATAGACTGCAGCACAATCGACGCAGGGTGCTGCAGCAACGTGGCGACCACGCACGCCACGAAGAGGTACACTCCCAGCTCACCCACTTCCATCAGATATTCCGGCCAATGGTGCCGTAAGCTGGCAATTGCGCTCAGTCCATCAGATCGTCGAAGCGCGGTTGAGGGACGCTGTACGCCGATGTTCGTCACCGTCATGGCCCGGCCTTGTTTGTTTCACAGTTTGTTTTGGAAAGTACCAACCAGCCCCTTGGCTATCCTTCCTCGAAATAGGTCAGCCGCTTGCCGAGCAGCGTGGCTGAGAAACTTTGGAAAAGGTGGCCTCCCGAATGAGCTTCGAGGTCAGCACATCGGACTCAAGTGGCAACAACGAGGCCGCCCGCGGCTCGAATGACCTCTCCCGTGATCCAGGTTGATTCGTCTGACGCCAGGAACACTGCCAGCGGGGCGATATCCGTGACGCGGCCGAGCCGGCCGAGCGGGGTCTTCCCAGCCAGAACGGCGCCGGCACCACCCTCAAAGGTCCCCGCGGCCACATTGCCTTCGGTTTCTGTATGACCGGGAGCGATGGCGTTGACGCGTATCTTGCGCGGCGCCAGTTCGAGCGCCAATCCCCTGGTCAGCGTTTCGATGGCGCCTTTGGTTGAAGCGTACAGCAGGGCTCCCGCCACCGGATGCGAGCCGACGATAGAGCTGAGGTTGATAATGCTCCCGCCCTCGGCCCCGAACCGCTTGATCGCCTCCTGCACGGTGAGAATCGCCCCGAGAACGTTGATGTTGTAGTGTAGGTGAAAGCTCTCTGCGGTGATCTCCGCGAAGGCGCCGAAGCGAAATACCCCGGCGTTGTTGACCAAAACGTCCAGTCTTGCGAACGCAGAATCCACTTCTTTGAATAACCGCGTGACATCTGCGGCCTTGGACACGTCGGCCCCGACCGCGATCGCCTCGCCTCCGTTGTCGGTGATCGCCTGAGCGACGCGTTCGGCGCCTTGCCGGTCGGAGGAATAGTTCACGGCCACGCGCGCGCCCGCAGCTCCCAAAGCCGTTGCAATCGCACCGCCTATGCCTTTGGAGGCGCCCGTCACGATTGCCACTTTATTCGACAGTCTGCTCCTATTCACCATTGTTCTGATCCGACTCCCCGTACGCCCGGACGTCCATCGCCGTGCATTGCGCTTCGCGCGTATGAAAATCTTGATTTAGCTCGCTGTGCTGAAGAGCGTTTTGAAACAGCGCGTCAACATTCAATTTTGCACCCTGAACGAATCGTCGGCAACCGGGAAGTGATCCCGAGGAATGTCGGGATCCAGCGAGCATTGCCGCCGCAAAGCAATTCTGTCAAAACATTCGTCAGGGCGCGAGCTCCGCCGGTCAGGCAGCGGCAAGTGTTTTAGGAATTTGTCAATTCGGATGGTTGCGGAGCACAGAGAAATTGCTGAAACTTGGGTCCTGACCAGCGCTTGCCGCCGCTGCCCACGACGCTCGGACGGCAGAAGAAAGAACGTGCTCTTCTACACCGATAATCTTTACCGAAACTCCTTGGTTGCATTCTCGTTTGCAGTGCGCGCTAGGCATGCACCCCAAGTTAGGAAGGAAGTAAGGGCGCCGTACGCACTACCACGGAACTGTCCGGCCAAGATAGTCGAGGTATTCAAGGCCGGCATTCCCTTTCTTCTTGAGCAAAACGTTCACCAGGTTTGGAACACTATCGTCTATGCTCAGGTGCGCATCCGGCCCTCCCATCTCCGTCCGGACCCACCCAGGAGCCATCAGAACCAACGCTCGCGACGTCTCAGAGTGACGGGCTGCATAGCTACGCATGAACTGGTTCAAGGCTGCTTTGCTACCGCGGTAGACCTCACGCATGCCTGTGACGTTATTGGCGACGCTGCCTTGGCCGGATGACATGACGCCTATCAAACCATCTGCAGCAACAAGATCCTGCAGAGACTCAACCACGCGCATGGGACACAGTGAATTCGTGAGCATTACACGGATGAACTCTTCGGTTGTCACGTCACCGATCGTCTCCTCTTGATTGTTTGTAACGCCTGCGTTCACAAACAACATCTCGAAGCTTCTGCCAGACAAGCGCTCTCGCAATGCTGTGACCTGAGCTTGCTCGCAGATGTCCAGCGTCTGTATCTCGAGTCGCCCTTTGAACTGGTCGGCAAGAGCGTGCAACTTCGTCCGATCCGATCCGCCCCGAACCGTCCCAACTACATTCCAACCTTTCTTCAGGAACTCTGCTGCCATCGCAAGCCCCAGACCACGTGAGGCCGCGATGAGCAGAATTGTGGGAACTCTTCGATCTAAGGAATTAGATGGCATGGCGATTGTTCTCCTTTATCTACACTGCCTTTTGACTATGGCTACCTGTGTCGACAAGCGCCAGACGCACGGAATGCAAACAGTGGTTGGAGTAGAACGCCACAGGACAGCCGTGGTCGTTCCGATAGCCGCGCAGAGCAACGAAGTAGGACTCCGTGCTCTCGCTGGGCACGAAGCGCAGCTGCATGAGCCTGCTGGTCGCGTCGTCGAATGAAGACCAACAGCGTGCAGGGATCGCCCCGGCTCTCGAACCAGCGGTGCGCGCTGCCGTCGATCTGCAGGAGTTCACCGTAGCTCTCGCGCCGAAGCCGTGGCTGGTGCCCGGTGCTGCTTCCGGGACAGCCACAGCCCGGCCTCGACCATCCACTTGCGCAGCGTCCCGCGTGAGACCTCGACACCATGCCGCTCCAGGTCCCGCTTGCTCATGGTCACCCAGCCGAACGCTCGTCCTCCCAGACATGGTCTTGAGCAAAGCTGAAATGTCGCTTTGCCCTTTATTGGACATCTCCGGAAATTTCTTGACGCCGCCTGCTAACAATCCTAGAGTGCCATAGTCTAACTATGCCAGGGGGCTTCTTTGCAGCCTAACGAAATTCCTCCGGGCACTCTCTATCTTCTGATTCTGAAAACTCTCGCGCGCTCTGGCGAGATGCACGGCTATCAGATCGCCAACTCCATTCAGCGCATCTCCGACGACGTTCTGCAGGTCGAAGAGGGCTCGTTGTACCCGGCGTTGCAGCGCATGCTCATCAAGGGCTGGGTGATCGCCAAGTGGGGCGTCACCGCCGGAAACCGCCGCGCGCTATTACCAGTTAACCTCGGCCGGCCGCAAGCAAGTCACCGTGGAAGCATCGCAGTTCGAGCGCGTAGTCGCTGCCATAACCCGCGTGATCGAGGCGGTCTGAAAGGAGGTCGCCGGTGAATTCGCTTCGTGAATTATTCAGGCGCCTCCGCGTGTTGCGAAGGGGGAAACGTACAATGAAGCGCTCGCCGAAGTCGTTCGCGGTGCTGTTTGCGGTTGCGTTCGTTCTGGGCGCGTTGTCGGTGACGACCGCGAGCCCAGCTTTTGCCCAAGGGCAGGCGCAAACGCAGGCGCAGGGCTCGGTGCGTTCGCACGCCGAAGAAACGCTGGAGTGGTGGAACCATATCGGCAATAGGCTCATCGCGATGGCCAAGGATTTTCCCGAGGACAAATACGACTTCAAGGTGCAGAAGGACGAGCGCACCTTTGCACAAAATCTTTTGCACGTGGCCGCGGTCGATTACGACCTGATCAGCAGGGTTGCCGGGTCGCAGATTGGGCCGGACTTTGGAAAGGACGGTCACAACCCATCTCGCGAGGTGTATAAAACGAAGGCGGATGTGGTGAAGCTGCTGGAGCAGGCGGTCGCCGACGGAGCGAAGGTGATCCAGCAACAAAGCGAGGCGGGATTGGATGCAACCACGCCGTTCGGCTGGGAAACCGGCAAGCACGTGGTGCACATTTCTTACATTTGGCTCACCGCGATCGAGCACAGCACCGAGCATTTCGGCCAACTGGTGGTCTACTATCGGGCCAACAATCTGGTGCCTCCGGAATCCCGCCGGTGAGCAGGCGGGAGGAGCACATCCCCGGTGTTTTCCTGAAAGAGGGTGCAGACCTCTGCGTATCATTATTATCAATTCGGATCGTTGCGGGTATTTCGGAAGTTATTGGGCCGGAGCGGTTTTGGTTGCAGAGGCTTGACTTGAACCGATGAACTCCTCTGCCAATACGTCTTGTCCAAGTGCTTCGGAGTCTGCATCGTGAAATCGTTGCTTGCACCCGAGCTAGCGCTCCGTCGTCTGAATTGAAGCGTGGCCAAGCAAGAACTGAATCTGATCGAGTTCACCTCCTACTTGGCGGCACAGTCGCGCACATGTCCTGTCCCCGATCTCCTAACTTAACGAGTAGCGCGTTTGCGGTACTTATTCCGCCGCGATAGTTGCGATTTCTTCTGGATTGCCTGTCACCCGTTAGGAACCGCAGGCGCTCTTGAATGTGCTTGAAATTCCTGCATATTTCCTAAAGTCTGTCGAATGGACACGTTATCGCCCGTCATACGGGTAGGCGCCGGTAAAGCCGACGAGGGTTGCGCCCAAAGGAGAAAACGAATGCAGTTTGCTCTGCTGATCTACCATTCACCGGAAGAGTTTGCCATGCGGACGAACGACTATAACCATCCTCATCTCGGTGCCTGGCGGGCTTACTACAAGGCGCTTGTCGAGGCCGGAGTCTACGTCGGCGCCAATGCACTTGAGGTGCCCGAGACAGGAACGACAGTGCGTCTTGGGCAAGGAAAGCGCCGCGTGCAGGATGGTCCGTATGCTGATACCAAGGAGCAGCTCGCGGGATTCATCATCCTGGAACTCCCTTCTGTTGACGCCGCCCTCGAATGGGCTGCGCGATGCCCGGGAGCATCGCTCGGCGCTGTTGAAATCCGGCCGCTCGCACCTGAAGCCATGCGGCGGGGGTTCACCGGGTGAATGAAGTCAATCAGGAGGGCACTCGACGGACCATAGAGCGCGTTGCCCGAGAATCATACGGCCGTCTGGTGGCCTACCTTTCCGTGCACACGCACGACTTGGCCAGTGCTGAGGACGCTCTCAGCAATGCGTTGGTGTCAGCGCTCAGTCATTGGCCGCAGGACGGCGTGCCGCAAAACCCGGAGGCGTGGCTGCTGACAGCGGCGCGTCGTTCGCTCATTGACGTTATTCGTCATGAGCGCGTGGTGTTGGCGAGCGAGCCGACGATTCAGCTTCTTAAGGAGAGCTCCACGGAGGCAGCATTGTCGACCGAGTTCCCCGATGAACGGCTAAAATTGCTGTTCGTTTGCGCGCACCCGGCAATCGATCCGGCCATGCACACACCGCTTATGCTGCAGACAGTATTAGGATTGGATGCAGCACGCATTGGCCAAGCCTTTCTGATCGCGCCGAAGACCATGGGGCAGCGCTTATTCCGCGCGAAAACAAAAATCCGCAGTGGTGGCATTCCGTTCGAGATCCCGCAAGAGCGTGATCTGTCAGAGCGCCTGGAAGCCGTGCTGGAAGCGATTTACGCCGCCTTTGGGATTGGTTGGGACGACATGGCGGGCGGCGACCAGCGCGGGCGCAATCTCGCTGAGGAAGGCATTTGGCTCGCGCGCGTCCTTTTGCAGCTCATGCCCAGCGAAGCCGAAGTTCAAGGTCTGTTAGCTCTCATGCTTCATTGCGAAGCACGACGTGCCGCGCGACGGGGGTCCGACGGCCGATACATTCCTCTTTCCGAGCAGGATCCGAAGCTGTGGTCGCTTCCTTTAATAGAGGAAGCGGAACTTCATTTGGCGGAGGCTTTCGAGCGCGGCCGAGTCGGCCGATTTCAGCTTGAAGCTGCGATTCAGTCCGTACATGCCGAACGCGCGCGCATCGGCCGGACTGACTGGTCGGCGATCATGCTTTTCTACGAACAATTGCTCAGGCTATCGCCGGCGCTCGGCACACGAACTGGATACGCCGCCGCGGCTGCCGAAGCGAATGGACCCGAAGCCGGGCTCGCCGTTTTGGAATCGATTGATTCGGACGCTGTGTCGCGTTATCAGCCCTACTGGGCCGTTCGGGCCCATCTGCTGCAAAAGCTTGGAAAGACTGCTAAAGCTTCAGACGCCTACAACTTGGCGATCGGCTTATCCGAAGATCCAGCCGTAAGAGAGTTCCTCCTCCAAAAACGAGGCGAGTTTTCCTGAGCTCTCCACTTAGGAAATTTGTCGTGAACCTTTCCAAGGATCGCATCTCCCTACGCTAAATCCCGTGTCATCAATGGCTTGTAGCGGAACTCTGCGCTTTTCGTCTTCGAAACTAGAACTGTAGGCCTTGCTTGTAGAAATCGCCCCACCTTGCCCGTCACCTATATAGAGGCGGCTTAGTGGTCACGCTTCGCCGTCCGACCGAGAGGTGATGCGATGTGCCCATTCTGTTTGGCAAGCATAGGGCTGATCGTTGCCAGCGCGACGTCCGCTGGAGGACTGACGGCACTGGGCGTGAAGCTGTCTCAAAAGAAAAAGCTGGGACAGGAAGTCACTCCTAACTCAAGTGAAAGCAGCAGGACAGGCCAAGACCGCCGAATCGGGCTGGCAGGAATCGCAAGCGAACAGGCTGATGCCAGGTAGTAAGGCCTAGGCACACAGTTGTTCCTAATTGCGCCTGACGCACAAGCGCTGGCAAGGTGAGACGGTGCCGAGCGCGAAAGAAAGGCGTGAGAAGCAAATTCGATGGTTGTCTCACCGAACAGCTTTCGCAGGAGGCAGAACGTCATGAAGACAGAGCAAGGATCGAAAACGGCGCCCTCGATCTACATCGGCAGGTGGACACCCAAGGTTTTGTTTTCGCTGAAAGAGAGGCCTTATCGACACGGGCGGTTGCGCCGCCGTATCGGAAGCGTCTCGCAGCGAATGCTGACCAGAACTCTTCGCAATCTCGAATACACCGGATTAATCATCCGGCGCGTCAAGGGAACGAAGGCCATTGCTGTCGAGTATTCCTTGACGCGACTGGGAAGGACACTCATCGATCCGCTGAAAGGAATGTGCCGCTGGGCGAGACGACATGGCAGAAGGGTGAGTGCGGAAGTGCGCCTTATCGAAGTTTAAAGTGGACGCCAAATCGCAGTTTGGACGGTCGCCACCATCACGTAGTAGCAGCAGTAAAGAGAGTTTCAAGAAAAGGAGAAACAACAATGAACATCACGAATAAGACAGTCCTGATCACTGGCGCTAACCGCGGCATCGGTAAAGCGCTTGTGGATGAGGCGCTTCGACGCGGGGCAAAGAAGGTATATGCGGGAACGCGTGGCCCCATGCAACATCCCGACAAACGCGTAACGTCTCTTACGTTGGATGTGACCAGCGCTTCGCAAATTCAACGGGCAGTCGATGAGGTCGACACGCTCGACGTGCTCATCAACAATGCCGGCGTCGCCATCTACGACGATCTGAGCAATCTCGAGGTCATCGAAAAGCACCTGGCAGTCAACTTCCTGGGTTTGCTCAAAGTGACGCACGCGTTTTTGTCGCTTCTGAAACGCTCCAAAGGGGCCATCGTCAACAACCTTTCCATGGCGGCACTTGCGCCCTTGCCGGTCATACCCTCTTACTCCATTTCGAAGGCGGCCGCTCTCAACATGACGCAGTCGCTGAGAGCTCTCTTGGTGGCTGATGGCGTGACGGTCCATGCTGTCGTCCTGGGACCCATCGACACCGATATGAACCGCGGCTTCGAGATACCGAAGGCTTCGACCGAGTCCGCGGCGCGGGGCATCTTCGATGGACTAGAAAAGAATGAAGAGGATATTTTTCCGGATCCCGCGTCTCAATCTATCGCAGAGAACTGGCGTAATGGCGTGTCCAAGACGCTCGAGCGCCAATTCGCAGCTTTCGTGCCGCACAAGGCTGCAGGAGCCTGACTAACATATTGAGTTCTGTGATCAAAAGGACCAGAAGCGCGAGGAGACCCAATCGCTAAAATAAAGGAGAAATGATATGGCAACAAGCAAGGAGAGACATAAGGGGCACCCGAAAGGGCATATTGCGATGAAGACACCCCCGATCGTGTCGGAGCAGGACTGGAAGGCTGCGCGTCAGCAGCTCCTGGTGAAGGAGAAGGCCTTGACGCGCTCGCGTGATGCGCTGGCCGCCGAACGTCGACGGATGCCGTGGATGGCGGTGGAGAAGAAGTACGAGTTCGACGGGCCCAAGGGTAAAGTTGGCCTGCTCGACCTGTTCGAGGGCCGCCGTCAGTTGATCGTCTATCGCGCCTTCTTCGAGCCCGGGGTGTTCGGCTGGCCCGAACACGCCTGCCGCGGCTGCTCCCTGGGCGCCGACCAGGTCGCCCACTTGACGCATCTGAACGCTCGCGACACGACCCTCGCCTACGCCTCACGCGCGCCGCAGGCGGACATCGCGCGCCTGAAGACGCGGATGGGCTGGGAGATGCGCTGGTACACCATCACCGACAGCTTCGATGTGGACTTCGGTGTCGATCAATGGCACGGCCACAACGTGTTCTTCCGCGATGGCGAGCGGGTGTTCCGCACATATTTCATCAACAACCGTGGCGACGAGGCGATGGGGACCACCTGGAGCTACCTGGATATTACGCCGCTCGGCCGTCAGGAAACCTGGGAGGATTCGCCAGAGGGTTACCCCCAGACCCCGCCGTACAAGTGGTGGAACTGGCACGACAACTACGACGCGGAGACCTCGACTGACCCGAAGTGGGTCGATATCATAACCGACCCTGAAGGAGCCGCCTCCCGAAGGCGCGACGCAGAGGCGAAAGGATGACCGAGGTTAGTAAGAGAGAGAAAGACATCATGAGAGATGAACTTGGAGCGCCCAAAGTAGTCGATCGGAGCACCTTTCAGGCGGAGCTGGACACAGTGCGGGTTCGAGAGAAGGCTCACACAAGACAAGGCGACGCCATTGCAGCCGCCCGCCGAAGGCTCCCTATGGTCGAGGTGGACGGTACCACACCGCTCATTGGCGAGCATGGGGCGGTGACACTATTGGACGTGTTTGAGGAACGCCGGATGCTCATTGCCTACTATTTCATGTGGCACACCGGCCAAGCTGCGCCGGAGCAGTGCGAGGGGTGCACCTGGGTTACATCGCAGGTACGCGAGCTGTCCTATATTCATTCTCGCGATGTCACCTTCGCCGTGTTTTGCCAAGGCCCGTACGAAGAGAGCGCCCGGTACCGCGACTTCATGGGATGGGAAATGCCTTGGTACTCGGCCCAGGACTCGCTCGACACCCTCTTGGTTGGACGCCGCGTGGGCAGGATGCACATCGTTTGCTACCTGCGGCGAGGATCCAATGTCTTCGAGACTTACTGGACCACAATTCGCGGCGTCGAGGCGATGGATAACAACTATCGGTTGCTCGACTTGACCGTCTATGGGCGGCAGGAAACGTGGGAGGACTCACCGATCGGCTGGCCGCAAGGGGACATTATGGACACGTTGCGTACCAATGGACGTCCCACCTCCCAGTGGTCTCGCCTGAAGGCCGGGCATTCTGACGATCTGGACACCACCCCCCGCTAGAGGCGGTGGTTTGGTTCAAGTCGGCATCTCGTCAGGAAATCAAACACTGACGAGATGCGCGTTTGAACGGTACTAACCCAGCGGGCGAGCTGGTAACTTCCGGTTTGCCGTCATACGTGCCGGAATGGATGGCGCACTGTTGCTCCGTCCGGCCTGGGGGCAATGCGCCTATTTTTTCTTTGACATCGCCGACATGAATTCTTCGGCGCGGCGTTGCACCTCGCCCTCGTTGAGCGTTTCTTTTACCGTTGCTAGCGCCCAGACGTGTCCCCACGGATCGCCCACCCAGCAATAGCGATCGCCAAAAAACATGTCTGTCGGTGGAAGCAACGGTGTCCCCCCTAGTTGGACAGCTTGGGCAAAGCTCTTATCTACATCGTCGACATACATCTCCAGCACCACGCTTGTGCCTCCCAGCGTTTCCGGCGAGCGCGGACCCTTGGGGTCGAATCCGGGCATGTCGGTGAGTTGGAGATACGATTCGCCGATCTTGAACTGCGCGAAGATGCCGGGCATGCCCGGCATCGGCGCCTGGTAGAGAACCTGCGCGCCGAACGCTTTCTGATAAAACTCGAGCGCGGCGCGGCCGTCGCGCACCATGAGATAAGGAACTACTTGCCGATTGTTTGGTCTTCCTCCGAGGATGGCCATGTCATGTGTCCTTTCGCTGATTGATTTGCGACAAACGCCAGACGTGTCCGGAACGATCTCTGACGTCGCGGAACTGTGCGGCCCATGCGGCGATCTGCTCGAGCGGCTTGGGATCGAGCCGGTAATAGCGATGGCGGCCTGAACGCCGCGCGACGATCAGACCACTGCGCCTCAGGACCGCCAGATGCTTTGAGAGCGATGGCTGGGTGATCCGAAACGGCTCGCAGAGCTCAAGCACTGTAAGCTCGCGCTGCTGCAGCCGTTCAAGAATGCTTCTGCGCGTGGAGTCGGCCACCGCTCGAAATATCCGGTCGTGCCGATCATGCTGCATGGCGCAGCATAATACATAGCCAAATGGCTATGTGTCAAGCAGGAGAATCCACTGCATTCCTAATAATTGCAGGTTTGTCGGCAACCCTTCCCTTACTGCATGATCCCTGGTTAGCGTCACTCGGAAGTAGCCAGCTACGGCAAGGCTACAGGTCGCCGAGTCCGAGTGGCACGTCCGCGTTTTTCCAAGCCGCCTCAAATTCTTTTCGAACTTCTTCCACGTTGGTGTCTTCCTTATGAACTTCCAAAGCCTTGAGAAGGCCAAACAGTGAGCGCGGATTTCGGGGGTATTGTTCCAGATCGGCACGAAACACAGCTTCCGCCCGGCCCGCTTGGCCATTCTGCAGTAGAGCGGCGCCGAGGGACTCGCGGACTGGATAGAACCATTCTGGCGGCTCGCCGTAATTGAGTTTGTCCTCGATTTCGACCGCTTTCTGCCAACACTCGATTGCCTGCTCTTGGTCGCCTTTTGCAGCGCCAATGCGCGCATCCAGGACATTTTCGGCGAGGTCCAGAAACGCCCGGGCTTTGTTGAAATAGAAGCTGAACTCCAAATCGGCGGGTGTCTGTTTGCGCGTAGTTTCGAGAATTGTTCGTTCAGCTTGTGCCCTCGTGATTTCGCCCTTTGCGGCAAATGCAGATCCGCGAGCGGAATGCCAGAACGCAGTCGTCATCGCGAGACCAGCGTCAGGTGGAGGCAGCTTCAGGATTTCTTCCCAACGATGGAACCGCACGAGTACGAAGATTGGATACGGCGCATAAACCTCAGCTATAGGCATGTCGTGGAGCATCGGAGCGACGTGAGCAGCCAACTTATCAGCAGCCTGCTTTGCGTGCGCGAAATCGCCTCCCATACTGTAGCTGGCTGCGAGGAAGTGAAGGTTGTGGCAGTAATACATCATGTCGTACATGCTGCCGGTCGTTCCGCTCTCCCGCAGATAACCACGGTCAACCTCCGCCGCCTCCGCATTGCTGCGCGCCGCCCCGGCGTAATCTCCCACACGCATGTACGTGTGCGCGGGCATGTGCACCAGATGACCCGCTCCCGGCGCCAGCGTCTCCAACCGCTTCGCGCTCGCCAATGCCCACTCGGGATGCGGCGATGCTTCCGTTGCGTGCACGTAGTAGTGGTTCGCACCAAGGTGGTTAGGATCGCGCCGCAACACCGACTCCAGCACCGCCAGAATCTCCTCCGTGCCCTCCGTTGGAGGCCCATCCAGACTCCACAGCTTCCACGGATGCAAATCCATCAGGCTCTCCGCGTAGAGCGTGGCCGCATCGAGATCGTCCGGATAATGTGCGGACAATTCTCGCATCGCCTTGGCGTACTCCCCATCGAGCTTCCTCAAATCGACGTTGGGGTCAGAGGAGTAGCGTTTAGCCAGAGCTTGAATGTAAGCGCGCTCCCTTTCCGTCGCGCCCGGCGTGAGCGACAACGCCTTCTGGGTAGCTTCGTAGGCTGCCTTTTCGCGAGGGGGATCGATACCAAGATTGATGCACGGACCCAACGCTAATGCGATGCCCCAAAACGCCATGGCCGACTCAGGATCCAACTGCGCAGCCCGGCGGAACGCGCGAGCAGCTTCTTCGTGGTTGAAAGCGAAGACCAGTGTGAGTCCCTGATCGAAGAATCGCTGCACCTCAGAGTTCTTCGTGGAGATCGTGTGGTGATGTTGGCCTAGGCCTTGCGTTAGGACTGCCGAATTCGACTGGGCTGAGCATGAATGGACGCCCGCAAAAAGCACCAGTAAAAGCGAGAGGGGTTTCATCGCGATTCTCCAAGTGTCTAAGGTAGGCAGCCCGCCCATGCCCTTTCAAGCCGCATGAAATGCTTTATATCACACCGTTCGACCACCCACCGCCTGATGCGGGATGGATTCGCGATCGCCACATTCCGGCCCGAATCGTCGGCAAACAGGAAGTAATTCGGTTACGGATTGCCCGTAACACGACACGTGATCGATGCTCCCCTGACGTAAGTCGATTTTTTCATTTGGCCATTACTTGTCCTGCGAAACGTGGAGAGTCATGCGAGGTCGACACAATGACGAAAGAGACTGCAACGCTCCAGGCGGGCGTTGGCAGGACACGTTCCATGGGGCTACAATGCCCGACAATATTGCCCCTACTGCTTTGGAGGAGTACACCATGAGATCTCGACTTTCTCGTAGTCTCTGGCTGGCTGTCTTTCTGTTTCCAGCCCTTTGCAGGGGTGAAGCCTCCAATCGCGTCACGATTCTCTACGACGCATTTGGGAAGTCCGCGGCCATGACCAAAGCTTGGGGATTCTCCGCGCTGGTCGAGTTTGGCGGTAAGCGGATACTTTTCGACACCGGCGGGAATGCTGAGATTCTTGAGCATAATGTTAAAGCGCTCGGCGTGGATCTGAGCAAGCTGGATTTCGTAGTGATATCCCACCGGCACGGGGACCACATCAGCGGCCTGAACTACCTCTTTCACGTCAATCCGACCGTGAAGATTTACACTCCCGCCGAACCGTGGGGGCCGTTCGGTTGGGCAGCGCCGAACAGTTTCTATCGCAAAGAGGAATCGCTTGCCGCGAACATGCGTTACTTTGACGGTAATCCGCCAGACATGCTTTCAGCTAGCACACCCTGGCCGCAGGCTAACTTCATCAGAGTGGATTCAACGACGGAGATCGCGCCGGGCATTTTTCTTGTGCCGACCATCTCGCAGATCACTGGAACGTTCGAACTTCGCGAAATCTCGATGGCGATTCGCGGCCCGCAGGGTCTCATCATTGTGGATGGGTGTTCTCACGCGGGCGTGGAGAAGATTCTCGAAGCTGCGACCAAAATAGATCCGCACATCCGGGTTCTATTTGGAGGCCTCCATCTTGTGGGAGCGCCCGATCCTGACATTCAGAGAATCTCTGCGGCGTTGCGCGACCAATGGAAGCTAGATTACATCGCGATTGGTCACTGTACAGGGGAGCCAACGTTCGCAGCGCTGCAAAAGGCTTTTCGCGACCGCTACATTTACGCCGGCGTTGGAACAGTCCTGAATATTCCCTGAACTCGTACGATCCTGGACGAGTTGTCGGCAACTCCTACCTTACCGGATTACGGAAGGTTTGCCCGTCACTCGCCCGGAAACATGTAAACGTTCTAGGCGACAAAGAGCGACAGATCTTTGGAGGCCCTTCCGCGCGTCCCATACTCCAGTTGATATGCACCGATTTATTCGGCTACGATCCACATCCGAGAGGCATGGCGATGGCGGGAGGGCCCAAGCAATCCCTTGACGCTGCTAGGTCGCGCACGCGCCCGGTCGCAGGAAAGAAACCACTCACTGGCCTAGTAGCGGTCGTAGCTGGCGCGACACGCGGTGCAGGGCGAGGCATTGCGCGAGCGCTCGGAGAGGCGGGTGCTACGGTCTATTGCAGTGGACGAAGTGTGCGTGGTAACCGCTCTCCGTACGATCGTCCTGAAACCGTAGACGAGACCGCCGAGATGATCAGTTCCGCCGGTGGTTCCGCCATCGCGCTTCGCGTCGATCACACCGTGGAAAGAGAAGTGGAAGAGGTCTTCGGACGCGTGGTTCGCGAGCGTGGCCGCCTCGATATACTCGTGAACAGCATCGCCGGTGAAGACCCACTGATGGCGCAGTGGTGCTCATTTTGGAAGACCGATCTCAAGAACGTTGAGACGGCCCTCCGGCAGTCGCTCGTCTCCCACATCATCACAGCCAAGCATGCGGCTCCCCATATGATTCGCAACCGCAGAGGTCTTATTGTGGAGGTCACGGAGAACGACGTCCTTAGCGCTGGAGGCAATCCAGTAACTCAGGTGGTGAAGCTTGCCCTCAAAGGATTAGCTCTGAACATGGCGGCGGAATTACGCCCGTACGGTGTTTCAGCCGTTGCGATAACGCCCGGTTTTCTGCGATCAGAAACGATGCTGGAGCGGTTCGGCGTTACCGAGGAGATTTGGCGTGAGGGCGGAAAGAAAGACAAGAACTTTCTGGAATCAGAATCCCCATTATTTGTCGGACGAGCTGTTGCCGCGCTCGCAGCAGATCCTGCGATATTAGAGCGGTCTGGACAGCTTTTGAGCTCCTGGGAGCTAGGCCGCGAGTATCGATTCACAGACGCCGACGGACGTCGGCCGGACTGGGGTGCAATCAAGATCGATTTCTCGAAGCATCCGGCGGAGTTGCTGCAGCTTCTGAGAACCGGTTCGGAGATCCAGCTTCGATGGCTGAGCGAACTGACGCGGAAGACGAAGCACTTCTTAGGCCAGTTACCACATTAGGAGAGCCGTCTACGTGCGCGGGACTGAGGAGAAGCGCGAGTGCCGATGACTCTGGCCGGTTCAACTTTCCACAACTGAAGCCCGGTACGTACTCCGTCAAGGTGGAAGCAGAAGGCCTCGAATCACAGCAAGATGATGCCGTATCTGCGGGCCTCGGCCAGAAGCAAACTGTCGATTTCATCGTCAGCGTTGCTCAAGCTAAGGAGAGCATCGAGGCCATGAGCGAAGCCGCGATTCTCAACCCCGAGAATGCGAATACCTCGACGACTCTCAATGTACGCGCGCTGGAAGAGCTTCCCAATCCGGAGGCGATCTAACCTATCCACTTCAGTTTGCCGCAGGAGCGCTCGTCAATACGGAGGCAGCGGCAATGATTTTGTTGGCGGCACCAATGGGTTTGGCAACGTGGAGTTCAATGGCCTGCCCGCTCTCTCGAACGGTTATATCGAGAATCGGGGACACAAGCGGCCATGCACATTCAATTTTCCGGTTCACGCGTGACTCGGCGGCAATCCGGACTGGCATCGTGAGGTCTAAAACGACATTGACCGTACACTCGCACGGCTTGGGTAGATTCGGCCCGTGCGAAGCGAACTTTCTAAGCCGTGGCGGCCTTCACCTTCGTCGCAGCCTGTTCAATAAGGTCTGCGACAGCTCTGGGCCGCGATACGTAGATGGCGTGACTTCCCTTGACCTCAACGACCGTAGCACCGGCGCGCTTGGACATAGCACGCTGGGCGTCAGGTGGAATCATCTTGTCCTCGGTGGTGACCAGGTACCAGCTCGGCTTGCTCCTCCACGCGGGTTCGCTGATCGCGCCGCTAATGGCGCCCATGCCCCACGGAACTTGGGAGTCAGCCATAAACGCGGCTTTTTCTGGTTCCACGTCGGCTGCGAAAGAGGCTGGAAACTTCGCCTTGTCGAGGAACAAAAAGCCGTCTTGCGGGGGCAGTATCGGCGGTACGGGCGCGCCGGGCGGCGGATCTTTAATAAGCGACCCCACCGACTCGCCCTTGTCTGGAGCGAAGGCAGCGATGTATACGAGGGCTGAAACCTTTGGATCGTTTCCGGCTTCAGTGATTACCGCTCCCCCGTAGGAATGGCCAACGAGAATCGTGGCTCCGTCCTGCGCTGTGAGAGTTCGCTTGGTAACTGCTACGTCGTCCTCCAACGATATCGTCGGATTCTGGACGATGCTGACGCTGTAACCGTCTCGCTTCAGGATCTTGTAGACGCCCTCCCAGCCAGCGCCGTCAACAAAGCCACCGTGGACAAGAACGATGTTCTTCTCGTATGCATGTGGAACGTGATCTCCGGATTGCTCCTGGATGACGGCCAAGGGTGCAATTCGTTGTTCTTAAAACCTTCTTGGTCTCTCTACTCTGTCACGGCAGAGATGCCTTGGTGGACGTTCTAAGTGGCAGCTCTGAGGCCTACATTTGGCATCAAAATTCGAACTGTCCCCCTACTCTAACTGGCGGGCGCTTTCTGCTTCCCAACGCGACGTAATGGCATCGTGTGTACTTCGCCACCGGCGACACGATGGACTTTTCGCTTAGCGACCACCAAAAACTGATTCGCGACACCGTCCGCCAATTCATGGAGAATGAGGTGCGGCCCGGCTGGCGCCAGCGCGACCGCGAGGGGCGTTTTCCCACCCAAGAGACCGACGGCACCTGGGCGGAAACGCAGATTACTTTCCTAGCCGTATGCCTCACCGAAAATTGCTGATCAGCACAGCGTCGCCATTGACGTCACCGTAGGACACGAAGAGTGTCTTGCCGTCTACGGACCAATCGAAGTCGCGGACCCGCGCTGTGGTGAATTTCGTTACCAGACGTGGGGCCCCGCCCGCCAGCGGCTGCTCGACCACTTGCCGAATCTCATCGCGAACTTCGAAATAGTCTATGGCGCGGCCATCCGGCTTCCAACGGATATAACCGCTAACCCCGATGAACGAGTTGACCACAACGCCGGTGTCCAGGCGGATAACCGACAAACGCTGCAGTGGATTCGACCCGCTTTCGTGGTACGGGAACGCGAGCAGGGTTCCGTCTGGGGATACGCCGGCTCCGCCTGTCAAGCCTTCCCCGGGAATTTTGGCAACCTCGACTGGAGGGCCGCCTGCTATGGGAATGCGCCAGACGCCCATCGGCCGGCTGGTCTCGTCGGCATAGTAGACGAAGCGGCCTTCGGCCGGACAGGTGGGGGACCACGCGTGGCTATGCACCAGTTCCAAAGAATTTAGGCCATCCGCGTCGGTTCGCGTCAATCGCCCATTTTCTCCAGCCAGAATGACAAAACGACCGCAGTGTGTCGAGGCGATCGCCTCGCGCAAGCCGCTGAACAGAACACGCTGGGAACCGTCGTTTTTCATTGCCCAGATCTCACCATCCGAGCTGCCACTTTCATGCACCAACAGGCGCTCGTCGGGGCCAGAGGTAATGGTGTCCAGATCTTCGCGGCCAAAGGTGAGCTGTCGCGCCAGAGAGAAGTCAGCGCCGGGGAGTGCATAGATGTTGCCGGTGGCATTCCGCGCGGTGGCGGCAATCGTTTTGCCATCGGCTGTCAGATCGATGTACTGGTCATAGTCCTCGAGATCATTGGTGATCCGCCGCAGTTCTCCGCTGGGATAAGAAACGGCCCAAATCTGGTTCAATCCCCCTTTCAGCAGAACCACAGCAACAGCGCGGCCATCAGGAAGCCAGACCGGACGCCCGACGATTCCGCTGCTGGCATACAGCGGCCGCCTGCTACCGTCGGCCACGGAGATAATGTCCAGTTCCTCCGCCCCGTGTAGCATCCCCCACGACGTCGTGGCTACCGCCAACATCGACCCGTCCGGGGACCATGATCCGCCGCTCTGCTCCACGCTTCCCGCATGCTCGATCGTCGTCACCAGGCGTTCGCCGCTGCCATCCGCGTTTGCCACGCGCACTTCCGCGACATTGCGCTGATAGTCCTTGCGCACAAACATGAACTGCTTGCCGTCGGGTGAGAAATTCGCGGGCGTATCGACACTTTTGAGCACGATGCGCGGTGTCCCACCCAAGACGGGCATCGCATACAAGTCGGCGGTCGGATGGCCCCGCGCGAAGTAGAGGAGGCGCCCGTCGGGGGAAAAGGTGATTCCCTGAAACGAGCCGGGTTGCGGAGCAAGGATGCGGATATCACTGCGTGTACCAACTTCGCGGGCCCAAAGCCCCAAACCGCCGGACTCACGCAAGGCGTAAACCAGATAGCGGCCATCGGGCGAGATGCTGACGTTTTCGATGTTCCCGCTGTTGGTCACCTTGCTGATTTGCATGTCCCGTTCACGAGGCGCCGGAGCCGTAGGCTCGCGATGACGAAGCCACCACACGACGGACAGAAGAATGACGACGACCGGCACGCTCGTCCACGCCCGTCGCCAATTGCTCGGCGCAACTCGTGGAATCGTCTTCGCGGATGGGTTTGCCTCGCCAGCGATCAGATCGGGTTGCTCAGCTTGAGTGGCGAGCGAATTCCTGGAAGCCCCACTGCTTCCGTTCCCGGGCTGCACGGGAAAGATGAACCGGTACCCCCGTCGATGCAGGGTCTCCACATACCGGGGGCCGTCCGCTGAGTCCGCTAAGGCTGTTCGCAGCTTTGCCACCGCCACGTTGACGGCGTGATCGAAGTCTCCGAACGAATCATTCGGCCAGATACGCACCTTGAGGTCTTCCCGGCTGACAACTTCGCCGGGTCTCTCCAGCAAAGCCAAGAGGACCTTAAAGGGCTGGTCCTGAAGCTTAATCCGCACTCCGGACTTGCGCATTTCGCCCGAGCGCGGATCGACCTCGAAGACTCCAAACCGAATCCGCTCGTTAGCTAACTCTTTGTCTCCCATTTCGTGCGACTCCATCATGCCCAGGGCACGGACGTTTTTGCAACCCCGGGACCTGGAGATAACTTGAACCAACCCATGTATTATCTGTGACTTGCGTGTTGACCAAGTCAATGCAGCAGGGAGACTTCCGGTGAATTGAGTTATCTGCGGTTATGACCGACTTTGAGCCCCGCCGCACCAGCGGTCGAGGTGAGCGCCGTGAAACGCCTCCGGGGTTGGCTCCTTCTTTCAAGTGTGGTCCTTCTCGCTCCGAACAGCTATTCCCAGGTTACCGCTTCGCTGCCTGGGGCAATCGCCGGGTCCGTAACCTCAAATGTGGAGGCCTTCGATCTTCGCGAAGGCTTCCTCATTGTGGTAGACGGACGGATCGGACCGTTGGAGCACTTGAAGTTCATCCTGGACACCGGCGCATCCCATACCGTCGTTTCGCGAAAGATTGCCGACCAGCTTGCGCTGTCGCGGGAGCCGGGCTCGGTCATCAATTTTCAGAGAAAACTGCCCATGGAATGGGCTCGCTTTCCCGAGGTCCAAGTGGGTCCTGTCGTCGCAACCGATGCGCGAATGATGGTTGCCGACTTGAACCAGTACTCCGAATTTACCAAGGGCATCGACGCTATCGCCGGTCTCGATCTGCTTAGCCGGTGCCAACGGGTGCAGATCGACTATCAGGCCAAGCTCATTGCGTTCCAGACACGGAACGCCGCTTCCCAAGTTCCGCTTTGTCAAGCAAAAGGCATCTTGGTGACGGTCATGCTCCAGGATCAGCCCGTTCATTTGCTTGTGGATACGGGCTTTCAGGAAATCGCCCTGTTTGAGGAGCGCTTGGGCCCGCGCATGCACGGCGTCGACGTCCGGCAACTGGGTCAAGCGCAAATTGGTTCCCTGGTTGGGAAGGCCGTCCGGCTCCCGGGACTCCACCTCGGCTCGGATGGGTTGAATCCTCCCGTTCTTTTGGTTCGCGGCAAGACCGAAACCGTTCCCGGCGGGTTGGATGGTTATCTTGGTCCTCGCGCGCTCGGGGCCAAGAAGATCGAGTTGGATTTCGGTTCGATGATGCTGCGCTGGCAGTAGCGTCCCGTCGAGCGTCTGCAGCCGTGCGCTGTTACGCTACCGCCTAATCCGCTGGTTCCCTGAGTTCGCTGACCAAGATACTGACCCACAGGCAGCCACCCCGTCAGGTTGGGAGATGATTTCCCTCGTGATGCATCGTGTGTACTTCGCCACCGGCAAACTCCGCCCCACTCTCGCCCCTCCCGCCAGGCCGAGACCGCGCAAAAGGCCGCCCGCCCCGCACCGTCACCTGATCCCGGACAGATTCCTCCCGAAGCACCATCACTCTCGTCAGGAAATGAAGCACTGACGAGATGGGCGTTTCTGGGAAATTTGACTTTGCATGGAGCGGATCGCACAACCCAGCAGTTGCAGCAGCTAGGGCCTCAAGAATTGTTAACAATGGCGGAGATTGTCGCGCAGAATCTCGAAATTAGATTTCGTTTATCGGATAGTTTGTTCCAGGCTAGGCCAATACGCCATTCTGCTTCGGGCATGCGCAGTTCGTGAAAATTGACTCCCGGAACATGCATGCGGACCGCAGAGCTGGGAACCAGAGAAACGCCAAGACCCGCCCTCACCAGGTTGAGAATCGTAAACGTCTCGCTCGCTTCTTGGACCACCTGAGGGACAAAACCCGCTCGGCGGCAGACAGCATAAGCGTGATCGTGAAAAGTCTCTGATTCGGCGCGCGGTTGCAAGATGAAGGGGCGGTCGCACAGCAGGCCCAGTCCTTGTTTCGGCTTGTAGCGAATCGATCGTGGAGTCGCGACCACCAGGCGCTCACGAAAGAGGGGAAGAATCGTAAGCTCGGTGTCGGCAACGGGCAGACGAATCATTCCTATGTCAATTGTTCGATCCAGTAGCGCTGCGATTTGGGCAGGGGTGGACATGTCGCGCATCTGAAGTTCCACCCCTCCGTAGGTGCGGCGAAAGCGAAGGATCGTACGCGGAAGAATTTCCGAAACGGAGGCGATTCCAAATCCGATGCGTAGCGTGCCGGCGCGTCCTTCTACAGCTTGCTTTGCCGTCTCGAATGCGACAGCCGAGGCGCGACGTACTTCTTTTGAGAGAGGCAGCAAGACCCTCCCCGCCTCGGTGAGCGTCACTTTGCGGCGCGTCCTGGCGAACAGTTCACCACCGATTCTCTCTTCAAGTCGTCGGATCCTCTTGCTGAGCGCAGGCTGGGAAAGAAATAATCGGGCGGCCGCCTTCCCAAAGTGCAGCTCTTCCGCTAACACGAGAAACGATCGCAATTCCTCGGTCTCAATATACATAGCTCCAGGTTATCACAGGAACCTAATAGATTCATTGGACGAAGGAATCCCGCGACGGCAGGATTCTTCTTGGAGGCGAGATGCTCAAAGGCAATGATCGCAAGCCTGCCGCCCCTTTGCCTATTCGGGCGGTCATCCTGGATTACGGCGAAGTGATGTGTCGCCGTCCCAATTCGGGGATTATGGGCCGCATGGCCACCGTTTTGAGGCTGAATCCGGAAGTCTTCTTCGAACACTACGTGAAGACTAGAGGACCCTATGACCAGGGCATGGTCACGGGATTGCAATACTGGGCCGGCTTCGGCAAAGAGCGCGGGATTTCTCTCGAGGGAGCACAAATCGAGCAACTGCGCCGCTGGGATACGGAGATGTGGAGTGACATCAATTTACAAATGACTGCTTGGCTCAGGAACCTCCACCTTGCGGGGATGTTGACCGCGCTCCTCTCCAACATGCAGATGGACATGGCCGCTCACGCGCGAAAAACTTTCTGCTGGCTGAAATACATTGACCACCAGGTTTTTTCCTGCGAAGTGCGAGCTATCAAACCGGACTCGGCAATTTACAAGCATTGTCTTCAGAAGCTGGGAACACCGCCGGAAGAATCGCTCTTCATCGACGACCGCGAGCCCAATGTACAAGCAGCCCTTGCCCTGGGGATTCGCGCGATCCGATTTCGCTCGGTGGAACAGCTTCGAGCAGATTTGAAGGCGATTGCTTTCGCAGTCTTGCCTTCGGACTCTACCGGCCCGCCAATCCAGAGAAGTTAGAAGATCTATAGTATTATATACATAGTAATATCTACGGCTTCCCGGGCTCAACAATCCAAGCCAGAAAGGAAGAAAGCGATGCCCGCATTCGGCAGACAGAGTAACCAACACACGACTCGGCAACTCTAGATCTCTGGATGTTTTGGCTTTCCAAAGTGTTGTTGTTCGTACCGATAGGCCAAGTGAAGTACCGTGGCTTCATCCCAGGGTTTCCCCACGATTTGTAGACCCAGTGGAAGTCCACTCCTGTCAAAACCGCATGGAACGCTTATGGCGGGCAAACCATAGTAGTTGGCGAATACAGTATTTTGGGGCGAGAGTGCCTGAGGGTTGACACCTGCGTCGTTGATGGCCGGAACGGTGGTTGTCGTGGTTGGCAGCAGAAGAACGTCAATGTCTTTAAAGGCCTGGCCGGCGATGCTTTTTCGGTCGGCCTCGATATTGGCTTGGCCGCAACCAGGGTTGCTAAAGGGAACAGCAACGCTCTTCATCGGATAACCGAGACCACGGAATGTTTCGATCGTTCTCTCGAATGCCTCGGAGACCTCTCGGTCAGCCTCAAAATTATTGCCCACGCCGATACGCACCCTTCTATCTCTGGCCAGCCCGTCAAAATATTGGGTTGCAGGGTGTTCGCTTCTTTCCGCGAGTACGTCAAGTACCAGCGCCGTATCTTCGACAGTGCGAGTCGTGATGGCGGGGTGGCTGAACCAGCGGATCATCTCGCCAGGATCCGCCTCGCCTTCAAGGATGCCCTTAGGGCTGATAAGGCCGTAGGTGCCTTTGAAACCCACTACGCCACAGCATGCAGCCGGTAGTCGGCAAGATCCAATCGCGTCTGTATCGAGGGTGGCATAGCACATGCCGCTCGCCACTGCCGCCGCCGAACCGGACGATGAGCCGCCAGGAATGTGCTCGGAGTTCCAAGGGTTACGGACTGGCCCATAGTAGCTATCAAGCCCCGTCGTCCCCATGCCCAGCCGGTGCATATTCATTTTTCCAATGATGATTGCCCCAGCCTCTTTGAGCTTGGCAACGCCAACGGCATCGTTTCCGGGTACGCGGTCTTTGAAATGGTCAAAAGCGGCCGTCGTTTTGATCCCCGCGGTATCGTAGAAGTCTTTGATCCCCACCGGAATGCCATGTAGTGGGCCACGCCATTTTGCCGCCTTTATTTCTGCTTCGGCGACTCTAGCCTGCTCGAGCGCCTGGTCAGACAATACGGTAATGAATGTGTTGAGCTCAGGGTTAAGTTTTTCGATCCGCTTGAGACAGGCGTTTACAACTTCTGCGGGCGACACGTTCTGGATGCGAACGTGCTGTAAAATGGTTGCGATACTTTTGAGCTCTTGCTCTGTCGCCTTGGTAAGCATGGGCGCCATCGCTCCTGTTACTATGGTTTGCTGCACGTCTTGATAGGTATCCATATCTCGAAACCTCCTGTTCCCGTAACGGAATCGAAATCGTCCCCGTAACGCTCAAAGTTCGGCGCGTCCACCACTTGGTATCCCGACTCCGGCAGCCACTTGTTCCAGATGGTGTTCCACGTACTCCGAATCGTAGAGATATGCTCCCGCTGAAGGAAGACTGCATATCTCTGCTCTGGAATGCGCACACGGCACCAATCTGCAGGAAGCCTGGAAAAGTCCTTCACCTCTACGCCGCACACGTAGTCAAAATTCCCCGCGTCGTCGCCATTGCAGCACACCCCGTAAGCTGTCCCGCCGAGCTGCCCAGGAATCTGGCCCACGTGCGGCAGAAAGCGCTGCCACTGCGATGGAATGCCGGCGCTGGTCTCGCAGGTGTAGCGCTCCCCTAGTCCCGCGATGAGGAGCCGTTTACCGCTTACAAAGCGCGACGATTCCAGCGTGGGTAGCAGTATTTCATCCATTTTGATCGGCCCGACCAGTGCGATTTTCTTTAGATGGCCTTGTGCGCGAATCGCTTCGGGCGTCACACCGAATTCATCGCGGAACGCGCGTGTGAATGCCTCGTGTGAGCCGTACCCCGCATCTAGAGCGACGGACAAAATATCCGGTGCACCGTTCGAGAGGGCCTTGGCTGCTTCGGTCAAACGTCGCCCACGCACGTAACGCATGATCGAAAGGCCCGTCGCTGCACCGAATGCTCGCGTCATATGAAAACGCGATACCCCTCCTGTTTTCGCGAGGTCCTCGAGCGTAATTTCGCTTGTAAAGTGGCTCTCGATAAACCAGAGCGCCTTCGCGATAGCGTTCATAATGGCTTTCGTATCAGCACAGGCCCAGTATGCCCCTGATTCCTTACGTCGATTTGACCGAAATTGCGCTCTTCAGAAATTCTGATGAAAGGTCAGAACATCGCGATTTCATTATCCGCTTGCAGATTGGGCCAGGGTGAGTCGTCGGCTAACCGGAGGCTATCCGGCTTCCAAGGCGGGTTTAATCCTGTGCGTCGGCTTGTGGTCAACAAATCAATCACTGACGAGCTGAGCATTTCTCGGTACTAATCTGCGAGGCATCACTTGCGGCTTGCCCGTTACTTGGGATCTAAAACTGTTACGGTATATGCGTTTCCAACATACCCTAGCGATTCGCTGCTTCAACTCACATCCAGGTTCTTGTCGCTGCTCGACTCCTTCTCCTTTCGGCGAATGGCCAAAGCTTCGTCGATCACGATTCTAAGCAGCCAGCTACGAAAAGTGCCTTCGTGTTCGAACTTCGGCGGATTGCGAGGGGTTGCGAGTCAGCAATTGTGCATGGAATCTCGCGCTCCTTCAGCACCGCCGAGCACACGACATGCTATGAAGTGAACCAGCCGGTGACAGCGAGAGAACCGGGCATTGAATACTTCCGGGTCTTCTTGCACATGGTTCGACACAGGGCTGTCCATGCGCACGTCGAAACTCAGGCGTTGACTGTACGAAGGTTTGCAGGAGCCTCAGCTTCCCTATGCCAGGTGTTTCCAGGCGGCGAACATCTGGTAGGGCTTACTTGTCGTGCTGCGGCACCCACCACTCGGGAAGGATTTTCTGGATGCGTAGTTTTCGCAGAATCGGTCCCCACTGTGGTTGAAATTCAGCGGCTATATTTTGAATGGCGATGCCCATGAACTGGATTGCCATTCTTTGCTCTGCGTGCGTGAGGTCGTTGTATCCAGCCGGCAAATAAGCCCTTCCCACAAAACCGCCGGCCGCCGCTCCTGCAAAATTCGAGAAGGCAATCGTGTTTCTGCCAGAGTCGGTCTTATCGATGAAAGTGAACGCGAGCACGTGGATGGTTCGCGCAAGAGGATTTTTGCTGGTGGAGGGCACGTAGCGCGGATCTTCATGCAGGGCAACGCCGGTGAAAAAACGCGCCGTTCGCAGGGAAGTGACGGACGCGATGGAATCTCCATATTGCCTGCCGAATGCACCGGGGCCGTCCTTCCATTCACGAGGGTAAGTTTTCTTGGGGTTCGCCATGGCCATACCGGCTCCGAACGCCGGGAAGATAACGGCGGGCGGACCAAATGTTTGATGGGCATAGATTGAGAATTTATCGTTGAAAGACAGACTGCGAGGGCTTTTGACAGGCAAGAACAGTACTGCACCGTTTTGATCTTGCGGACGGGATGGTGAGCTTGAAGGACTGCCTTGGTCTTGAGCTTCTGCGAGGTCCGTGGCTGCCTGCTGGCCCTGTGTTTCTGGGATTTCTTTCCTGGCCTCCGCGGACGGGCAAGGAAACGTCACATCGGAGGAATTGCAACTGAGAACAGCTTCCTTTTTCGTTTCCTGTGATGCAACAACCGGCGAATGCGCAGCCGTAAAGCATAGCGCGATCGCAGCCATGGGAATTAAGCCTTTTGAGCGATACGTTCTTACGATCATTCTTTCTCCGATCGAATATTTGGCCGACCGAGAGATAGATGCTATAAAAATGGGACTTGTGAGTGACATGAGTCCTAAAAACATGACCGATCGTCCGGCAATCGAACATCGCATGGACCCGCTGTCCGAAGTCTTTGGATCGGTGGGAATCCAAGAAGCGGTTTATAAGCGTGTGGAAGCGACAGCCCCCTGGGGTGTTCAATTCTCGGAGGATATAGGTCCGCGGGTACGCTTCATGTTAGTGGTTCGCGGATCGGCGCTTCTGAGATTCAAGAATCCGCGCCGAACCATCTCTCTGTCCGGCGGCGATCTTTTTATTTTCATTCTCAGTGATGAGCCCTTTACATTGGTGGACCATCCGCGTTCCGCCGTCGTCGATGCCAGCGAAGTATTAAAATTAGAAGTGGATGGCGTGATTCATTACGGCGGCGGCGGCCCACTCACAACTTTGGTGGCCGGATCGTTTGGCATGAGTACCTTCGGGGCCCCGCTAATTTCTAAGATTCTGCCTCGTTTTCTGCACCTGCGACTCGAACAAAATCGTAGTCACGCCTTTCAATCCGTACTGGGTCTTTTGGCGGCAGAAACCGCTCAGCCCGGTATAGCTTCATCGTGCCTGATTGGTTGTCTCTATGAATCCCTGTTCGTCTATGCAATTCGGGCTTACGTAAGCAGCTCCACGGCTCCGCCGAAGGGATGGTTGGTGGCCATGTCAGACAACCAGCTCAGCAAAGCCATAGAGGCCATGCATTCAGGCCTTCATAGAAGCTGGTCTGTTGAATCACTCGCTCGCCAAGCACGCATGTCGAGGTCTGTCTTTGCCTTAAAATTCAGGACCGTTTTGGGCCAGGCGCCGCTCGAAAACCTTACGCAGTGGCGGATGTACAAAGCAGGCGCCATGATTCGCTCGAACAATATGTCGTTCTCTGAGGTGGCGTCAGCCGTTGGGTAGGGATCGGAAAGCTCTTTCAGTCGCGTCTTTAAGCGAGAGATGGGCGTAGCTCCCAGGGAATATCGACGCAAGTGCGCGCTCCTGCAATCGCCCATAGAAGAATGATGTGGAAGAAAGTCACTTCCTGTTTGTCGGCTAGGTGGAAGCTATTTGGCTTCCACGGCGTCGGCATCTGGTGAGGAAATCAAGCACTGACGAGATGCGCGTTTGCCAACCCGAAGGACTTGTGGTTTGCGCGGCCGACCTGAGCTATCACGCCTTTGTCTGCCGCAAGCGATCTCTCAGTGCGACCATTCTGTCGCAGACGCATTGCCATTCGCCCAGATCGAAGCCCTCCGCATACTCAAAACCGACATCGGTGAGAAACCAGCGAGCTTTGCCAACAAACTTCACGTCTGATCCCAAGTCCAATCCATCGAGTCGTTCCCCTGTTTTGTTATGGACGATAGCTTCGGCACCAGTGATGCCAGACGGGAGTCGTAAGGTGAATTTTCTGCCCTTCAGGACGAACGGGTATCCGCCCGGCAGACCTGCTACTCCGGGGACGCTCGTGTGAAGTGTTCCTCCCGAAAGCAAAGACATGATTACTCTGGTCGCTGTGGAGGAAGTTACGTTATTCAGCTCTTCATCTATCCGTCCGAGGTCAGGCCGCAGTCGCGGGCTCTTTTTCTCCTTGCCGTTCACCCAAACACGCGGTTGGCTTTGAGATTTATTCCCCTTCAACCAAGCAGTAAGGTGGCCGTGATGACCTACCACACGCACATCGTCGCTGCCGACGCTACGATGAGAGCGGCAGAACGCTTCTACGATCGCGGAATTCCCGATGCCACAGGTCGTCTGAAAACCCAAGCGGTGGAGCACCAAATTCACACAATCCGGGTAGCAGGCATTGACGATCGCAGTTTCCGAGTTAGCCACGCCGCGACTGACGTCGGCAGCGAATTTTAGCTGCAGGGGTAAAGTGATCCCGAATCCTCCCTCTGCTAGCAACTTTGTCCAAGCGCTCTGTGTCTGGGAACTCTCCCACGGCGACTGCAACGAAGCTGCGAGAACGATGACCTTTGGCTTGAGGGAACGAAACGCTCGGGAAAAGGCCAATGCCGTGAATTGAGGGATCCCAAAGGGAAGGAAGAACGGGCGTGCTCTAAAGCTCGCAGCGCGTGCGTTCGCGATGAGCGCCATCCGAGAGACCGTAATTGTTGACCGGCCGATGATCGCGACCTGGAGCGAACCCGTGAAAACCTGAGAAAGTGCGTATACGATTCCATTCGCCAGTGAACCGGAGCCGAGTATGACAACATCCGCAGTCTTCATTCAGGCTCAGCCTTTTACCCAGCAGTCCTCAAGACTCTATCATCAGCTCGCTTCGACTCGAATGCAGTACGGCAAACCGGGAGCAAGCGATTCTGCGCGAGTGGTCGTCGATTCGGGCTTAATCAAGCGCAGGGGGAGCAGGAATGGGTCTGGGCGGCAGGTTCGAAAAAACGATACTCAGCCGGCAAAACCGGACTCGTTTGACGGCAGTTATCGCGCTCGCCGAAGCCGTGCCCGTTGGCGCACAGACTCAGGAATGGGCGGTGCCACGGTGGCTACTGCTGGGTGATGGGGATCATGTTGTCGTCGGCTATGCGGTCTACTAGTTTGTTGTAGGGGTCGATGCCAGCGCGGGTGGGTTTTTCGTCTACGGTGATTTCGAAGGTGTTTTTTTCACGGGTGATTTTTTCTTTTTTCAAGTAGAGGGGTATTTCTTCGCCTTTAGGGCCTTTGAAGACGCCGATTTCGATGTAGTCGTTTAACGGCATGGGGGTCTCGTTGCCGCTGCCGTCGGATTTTGCCTTGCGGGCTTGGGCGGTCAGCGTGACTTTGTATTTGTTTCCTGGGATTTGAGCGACGGTGGCGGTTTCGGCTTTGTTGTCGTAGAGGACGATGGAGTCGAAGCCGTCGGTGATAAGGTATTGGAGATCGGGTGGGGTTTGCGCCCGGAGGGCGGCCACTAATTCGCGGGTGTCGGGGTAGGGAATCGCTTGCGAAGCGGTGGCGTTGGCGTAGCGGTATTGCATCAGAAATTGTCGGAGAGCAGCGTTCACTTTGTCCTCGCCGATGTAATCGGCGAGCGTGTACATGATTTGGCCACCCTTCTGATACCAGACATAGTCTTCGCGCTGGACCAGGGCTAGCGGCTGCTCGTGGCGAACTTCGCCGGCGCGGCCGCGGAGATAACGGTCGAGTTCGTGACGCAGGAATTTGCGCATGTAGTCGCGCCCGTACTTTTTCTCCATGACCATCAGGGCGGAATATTCGGCGAGGGTCTCGGACATCATGTTGGAGCCCTGGACGTCGGCGCCGATGAGCTGGTGGGCCCACCACTGATGGGCCAGCTCGTGAGCGGTGACGAAATACGTGAAATCGATGTCGTCTTTTCTGCGGATGCGGGTGATGAAGCCGATACCTTCGGAGTAGGGAATGGTGTTGGCGAAGGATTGGGCGAAGGTGCGATAGCGCGGAAACTCCATGATGCGAAATTGCGTGAACTGGAAGGGGCTGAAGTTGGACTGGTAGTAGTCGAGGCCGGCTCTCGATGAGGCCAGCATGTCGTCGAGATTGTATTCGTGGCCGGGGAAGTAGTAGATCTCGAGATTGACACCCTTGTATTGCTCGCGTTTGACGGAGTATCGCCCGGACAGATAGGCGAAGAAGTCGAGGATATGTGTGCCGCCCATGTCGTACTCGAAATAGCGGCGATCACGTTGCTGCCAGGTGCGTTTGAGATAGCCGGGGGCGATGGCGGTCTGCTCCGCGGAGGTGCTGACGACGGTGTGGTAGGTGGTCCAGTCCGATTCCCTGGGGAAAATATTGTTTCGGGATTCGATGGGGTCGCCGCGCGGGACCATTTCCAGGAGGGGACCGAGACGCTCCTCCTTGCGGCGGCGGGGATCGTCGAGCTCGAGATCGCGGTTGTAGCCAATGTAGGGGAAATAGCTGGAGTCGAAGAAAGTGCCGTTGTAGGCGAACTCGGGCGGTTCGTTGCCGTCGCGGAAACCGCGGGTGGTGTGGCCGAGGTCGAAGGACATGTGGATGATGTCGCCGGGGGCAACCGGCTGGTCGAGCGAATAGATCAAATAGACGCGATGCGGACTGGAACTCACGAGGTGAAACGGCCGGTCGAAGGTGAGCGAGGAAACTGATTCGAACTGGTCGGAGATGTGAATATCGGAGATAGGCTGCGAGGTTTTGTTTTGCAGCGTGTAGGTGCCGGAACCGGAAAAGGAACGGTGGGCCGGGTCGATGTCGATGTTTGCATCGACCGAGGTGATTTTTGGTTGGGCGAGCTTTTCGTATTTCTTGAAATCGCGCTCATAGCCGGCTTGCAGACCACGCCGCATTTTAGCGTTGCGATATTCGTTGAGGATGTGCGCGTTGTAGTAGTAATACGCGCCGCTGCCGACCGCGAGGACCGCAAAGAAGGCGCCGGCAGCGGCCAAGCGCGGCAGGCGGTAGGGTGCCAGACGTACACGTGCGGCCAAGGAATCGTCGGCGCCGCGCCGAGCCAACAACATCGAAACGACACCGAGAAACGCGGAAATCGCGAACCAATAGAGGATCGACCAAAACAGTGACGGAGCGAAGTGGCCGTAACCATTCATATCGCTGTAGGTGTACGGCGGTGTGGCGCCGTACAAGTACAGAGTATTTTCCCAGCCGAAGGCCGAGAGGATGGGAACGAGCACGACGACGCCGATGACGATGCCGTGACCCAGAAACTTGTTGCCGACAAGGGTCTGGACGAACAGCGCAAACATCGCCAAGGCCAGTATCTGCGGGAAGACCACGAGGTACAGCTCCTTGAAATATTGGAAAAACTCGTAGTGGTAATAACCCAGGATCGTTTGCATGAGGACGCCACAGAACATGGTGACGGTGAGAAGGATGAACTCCACGGCGCCAATCGCGACGAGTTTGGAGAGCCAGTCGATGCCTTCGCCCATGGGAAGAGCGTCGTGGATGCCCTCGAAATGAACGTCGCGCTCGCGCCAAAGGAGTTCCGCGGCGTAGAGCGCCGCAACAATGTAGAAAAAGAGCGAAGCACCGCCTTCGACGGCCTGGACCATCAAGTAAGTAACCGGCCAAACGTCGAGGCCGCCAATCCGGCCCGCAAAATATCCGTTGTTAATAGCGAAGACGGCCATGATGCCGGCAATCGCCCAGAACGGAATTTCGCGCAGGACGATGCTGGTACGCAGACGCGAGAGGGAGAGGAATTGTTTCCAGGTGGTTGACGGCGAAAAAATCTGCCGGACCGATGGCAATCGGGCTGAAACGAGGGAACGAACCGGGCTGAGTTCGAGTTCGTCCTGTTGCTTGGCCCTGGCGGCGCGGCGGCCTTGTGACTTGGCGGCGAGGGTCTCGACGGACATGGGGAACCGCAGCCATACAGCCGCCAATGAGAGGAAGCCAACACCGATCCAGAACAAGCGATTGATCAGGAAAACGCCGGATGCGATGTGGGGAGACCAAAGCAAGAGGAGCGTATTTCGTTCGACTACCGTCCAGTAGCGGGTGATGTCGTCCAATAAAAGGAAACCGACGGGGTCGAAAATGCCAGACCAGAAGCGCTCGAGCGAGCGAGTGGCGCTGAAAACCGTGACGCCGATGATATAGATCATGAAGACGGCGGCGCCCTGAACGTAAACGACGAAGATCTTGCGGGTCAAGGCGGCGACGGCGAAGAACAGCGAGCCGAGGAAAAATATCTGCACGACAGTGATGGAAAGAAATGGCTGGACGTACCACCACAGGTGATTCGGGCCGATGCGGGAGTGGTCCGCCCAGGGTGCGAGCGTTCCCAGGAATTCGCCGAAGACAGATCCAGAGAAGGCGAAGATGGTGGTGACTAGGGAACCGGCCCAACGCCCGCCTAGATAGGCGAATTTGGAAATCGGCTTGGTGAAGAGGATCTGGTAGGTGTCGCGCTGGAAATCGCGCAGGATGGATGTGCCGAAAATCGCGGCGATGATAATCAGTCCGAAGAGCGAAATGCCGGTGTTGTAGACGGCGTTGGCGTAGGGGCCGTTGAGGAGGACTTTGCCGTTGGCGTTGCCGATGGGGCCGAAGCTTTCGGAAGCCACATTCAGAAAATTGAACGCCAGCAAGGCGAAGAAATAGATGTACGTGGAAATGCTTTTGAAGCGGAATTTCAGCTCAAAGGTGAAAAATTCCCAAAACATGGTCATGCCTGCGCCCCGGTTGTGCCGGAGGTGGATTGCCGGGAGAGATTCAGGAAATAAACGTCTTCGAGATCGGAGTCAACCCGCTGGAACCCGGCGCCGGGGCTGGCGTCGGCGAAGACGCGAACTTCGTGATTGCCGCCGACGAGATGGGTGGAGATTACACGCATCTCGGATTCCATGTCGCGGAGTTCGTCGTCGGTGGAGACGATTTTGCTCCAAATTTTGCCGTTGAGGGCGGCCAGGGCGTCGGCCGGAGCGCCTTCGACAAGAAGTTCTCCGGCGCCGATGATGGCCATGCGGGGGCAAAGTTCACGAACGTCGTCGACAATGTGAGTGGAGAGGATGACGGTGACATCGCGGCCGATGGAGCTTAGAAGATTGAGGAAGCGATTGCGCTCGGCGGGATCCAAGCCGGCCGTGGGTTCGTCAACGATGATGAGGCGGGGATTCCCGAGCAGGGCCTGGGCGATGCCGAAGCGTTGCTTCATGCCGCCGGAGTAGGTGCTGAGCGCCTTTTTGCGCACGGACCAAAGATTGGTTTGCTGCAGGAGGGCGTCGACCATTTCCCTGCGCTCGCCTTTCGAGGTGATGCCCTTCATCAACGCCAAATGGTGGAGCATGTCGGTGGCGGATATCTTAGGGTAGACGCCGAATTCTTGCGGGAGGTAGCCGAGGACCTTGCGCACTTCGTTCTTGTTGGCCACGACGTCTAGACCGTCCAGATGAACGGTACCGGAATCGGGGTCCTGGAGGGTGGCGACAGTGCGCATCAGGGTGCTCTTGCCGGCACCGTTCGGTCCGAGCAGACCAAACATGTTGTTTCCGACCGTTAGGGTGAGGTTTTTCAGCGCCTGGACGCCGTTGGGGTAGGTCTTCGATAAACCTGAGATGGTTACTGCCAAGGGAGAATCCTCCTGAACGGCAATCTATCATGGACTTAGGCGCGTGGGCGGAATGTGAGCCGCCAAAACGACAGGACCTCGTTTGGGCAGTGGCGCGAAGAGGCCGGCGGGGGCAATCCGAGCGGACGCAAAGGCTTCGGGATAGGGCGAGGAGGCAGAAATCTGTTCGTAGCCCGAGTCTGCGGGGTCAAAGCTTGCGGCAGGCAGTGATATACTCTCGCGCCAGCCATGAGTTGTCCTGCCTGCGGAACTGAAGTCACGGGTGCAGCGCGCTTTTGCCCTTCCTGCGGCAGCGCGGTGGCTAGTGGCTCCGGGCCCACGCTGGGGCCGGAACAAGCCAATCCGCGCAATCGGCGTTCCTCTCCTAGTGGCAGGATTTCCCCTTCTTCCGACTCCTTCGATGGCGCGCGCTTTATCCCCGGGACGGTCCTCGAGGATCGCTACCGCATCGTGGCTATGGCTGGACGCGGCGGCATGGGTGAAGTCTATCGCGCCGAAGACCTCAAGCTCAGCCAAACGGTGGCACTCAAATTCCTTCCGGAATCCATTGCTCATGAAGGCGTTGCCTTAGCCCGATTTCACCGCGAGGTCCGCGTTGCGCGCCAGGTCTCCCACCGCAATGTCTGCCGCGTCTTCGACATCGGTGAAGCCGATGGTCTCCGGTTCCTCACCATGGAATACGTGGACGGCGAAGACCTAGCCACGCTCCTTCGGCGCATTGGGCGGTTGCCTTCCGATAAGGCCGTCGAAGTGGCCCGGCAGATCTGCGCGGGACTCGCCGCCGCGCATGAGCACGGCGTGATCCACCGCGACCTGAAGCCCGCCAACGTCATGATCGATGGCCGCGGCAAGGTGCGCATCACCGATTTCGGCCTTGCCGGCATCGCCGGCAGTTTCCAGGCAGACGAATCACGCGCTGGCACGCCTGCCTACATGGCGCCCGAGCAACTGGCCGGCAAGGATGCCTCGCTTCAGAGCGATATCTACGCTCTGGGTCTAGTGCTCTATGAAGTCTTCACGGGAAAGCGCGCTTTTGAGGCCGCTACGCTCGCCGACCTGCGCCGTGCGCAAGAACATTCGTCACCGACGAATCCCGCGCTGCTGGTGAAGGACATCGATCCAATCGTCGGGCGTGTGATCCTGCGCTGCCTGGAAAAAGACCCGGCAAAGCGGCCAGCAACAACGCTGCAAGTCGCGGCCGCGCTGCCGGGTGGGGACCCGCTTGCCGCGGCGCTTGCGGCAGGGGAAACGCCGTCACCCGAGATGGTCGCGGCTTCCGGAGAATCCGAAGGCTTGCGTCCTGCGGTAGCTTGGGCCTTGCTGGCAGGAGTTATGGTGTCGTTCACCGCAGCAATTCTGTTGAGTGCACAAACCATGCTCTACCGGCGCGTGCCTCTTGAAAAACCGCCGGAGGCGCTGGCCGAACGCGCGCGGGATATTCTGCAAAGCGTCGGCTATTCTGAGCCGCCGATGGACACGGCGATGGGGTACTACGAAGGGAAGGAGTTCCTTCGCTACATCGCGGAACACGACAAATCGAAGACGCGTTGGAACAACCTCGATACCGGAGCGTTTGTGTTTTGGTATCGCGGCAGCCCGCGACCGCTGGCAGCTTATTCCTCGTTCTTGTTCTCGGATGCACCCATTATGGGATCCGTGTGGACGGACGACCCGCCGCTCGATAAATCCGGGATGACGCTGGTGAAGCTCAGTCCGCGCGGTCGTCTCACGCAGTTGATCGCGGTTCCGCAGCAGGTGGAGGCGTTGGTAGGCGCAGTGTCGTCCGCTGACTGGGCCCCGTTGTTCACTGCGGCGGGGCTCGATCCGTCCAAGTGGCCGCCCGCGCATCCGATATGGGCGCCCCCTGTGTATGGTGACGCGCGAGCAGCGTGGACAGGATCGCTCTCCGAGCGGCCCGATATTCCGATGCGCATCGAGGCTGCGACTTTCCGGGGCAAGCCCGTCTACTTCGAGTTGATTGGCCCTTGGACGCGCCCCGAGCGCATACAGTCGTATCAGGCGACCCGCGGCGAGCGGGCAGCTCTCGTGATTTTCGTCGTTTTGTTGCTTTCCGTGCTGGTGGGCAGCGCCATGCTCGCACAGCGAAACCTGCGCCTGGGCCGGGGTGATCGCCGGGGAGCTTCTCGTCTGGCAGCTTTTGTTTTTGCGGCCTGGACGGTGGCCTGGTTCTTTGGCGCGCACCACGTCCCAAACTTCGCCGAATTCGGCCTATTTATGGAGTTTTTGGCGTGGGGACTTGCTTGGTCCTGTCTGCTGTGGGTTCTCTATATTGCTTTGGAGCCCTATGTGCGTCGCCGTTGGCCCGCTACGCTGGTCTCCTGGACCCGCTTGCTGGCGGGAGGCTTTCGCGATCCACTGGTGGGGCGCGATATTCTTGCCGGTTGCCTTTTGGCGGCGTTTACGCTCGCTCTTCCAAGATTCGGGTGGTTTGTTCCCTCGTGGCTCGGCTATCCTCCGCCGCAACCCTCTTTGGGTCCACAATGGCAGTTCCTTGGCGGGCGGACGATTGTTGCTAATGTAGCCGTGTCGTTGATGTTTGCTCCTTTTTTCTGGCTTGCGCTTCTGTTTATCCTGTTTCTTTTTCGGACCTTGCTGCGCAAGGAGTGGGCGGCAGCGGTCGCCTGGGTTCTTCTATTTACGCTTTTTTTCCCTCTTAGCTTTGATCCCGTTGGCTGGGTAGGCGCTCTGCTCTTTAGTAGTCTGGCAGTGTTTGTGATGATCCGTCTCGGCTTGCTGGCACTCGTCGCCAATTTCATGGTTTTCAATATCCTGCAGGGCTTTCCGCTGACGACCCAAGGATCTGCGTGGTATGCGGGCATCAGTCTGACCGGAATTCTGCTGATGGCCGCGATGGCGTTCTATGGCTTCTACACCTCGCTGGGGGGCCGGCCGATGTTCGGAGGTGTCGTGATCGAGGAGTGAGCTAAGCTTGTTCGCAGCCGATTATCGATGCGCCCCATTCCGACCGAGTCATGAGCCAACTCGGAACCTAACAGGGCTGATGACTGCCGAATTGCGGGATGTCTTCAGGGACAAACTCAAGAACATGCCGCCAATAAGAATATTCCCAAGAAAAAAGCTGCCTTCCTGTCGATCTTGCTGCCCCTGGTTCGACGCGTACATAGAGCCTGGGTTCAGCTGTTCGAAACCGTCCCGGAGCCCGGCTCGAACCAGAAACCGAACCACAAGGAGAGTTGACGATGCGATTCATGGTGATAGTCAAGGCGGACAAGAACTCGGAAGCAGGGGTTCTAGCGACTAAGGAAACCAAGGAAACCTTTGCTGCCATGAGGAAATTTAACGAGGAGTTGGTAAAGGCGGGCGTGATGCTCGCAGGTGAGGGGCTTCAACCTAGTTCGAAGGGCAAGCGGGTCAGATTTTCGGGACAGCAGCGCACGGTGATCGACGGCCCCTTCACTGAGGCCAAAGAACTGGTCGCCGGCTTCTGGCTGTGGCAGGTGAAGTCCCTGGAGGAGGCGGTGGAATGGCTCAAGCGCGCTCCGTTCGATGGGGGCACCGAGGTCGAGATCCGGCAGGTGTACGAAGTGGGTGATTTTCCTGCTGACGTCCTTTCTCCCGAAGACGCCGCGCGCGAACAGGCGCTGCGCAACGATCTGCAAAGGAAAGCCGCAAAGCCGTAATCGAGGCGCCGGCGTATCGCCGCCTCATCCGCCGCGCGGCACGCGGTAAATTCCTTTGGGATGACGCGCCCTTTTAAGGGGACCGACGGAGCGGCCGGTTGATAGGCCAGATCCCTGAACCGCTACGCCAAAGTCCGACGCATACCCTCCACTACCGGGCGTGGATCGTAGTAAGCGCGGATCGAGACGATTTGTCCGTCCACGATATGGAAGAATTCGAGGAACGGGAGTACTCCGAAGATTGTGTCTAGTTTGAGCACCGCGGCGCATGTGTCGTCGTCGGCTGTGAGACGCACGACCTCAATGCTCTTCAAGATGGGAAAGAAGAGGAGAAGTCCGCCAATCCTTTTCGAAAGGCAGCAATGCCTTTGATACTACTGAGCGGACTTTCGAACACCACGTCGGGATGGAGCCGGAGCGCGTCGGTGTCGTTGTTCCGAACCGCTTTGATATATGCCTCTACAACTCGGATGACGTCCTCACGCATAAGCCCTCCGCTTGCAGTTCTTTACCTTACCAGCCGCTCACCGTGAAGTAAAAGTTCGATAGCCGGAATAATTGCAGTTACTTAGAACTTTACTGGTTCAGGCTATACTGGCGATCAGTACATCATCGCCGAATCACTCACCGAACTGCGCACGAGCACGATGGTCCGGCGCGCGTTCGATAGCGCACCGGGCCCGCATTCCCCTTCGCAGCTCCGGGGCTCAAGCGGCTTTGGCCGCGGCTCATCTCACCTTGCGTTGGACGGCGGGGACGATTGTGCCTTATTCGCGGAAGTGAATTTGGTCCGCATCTCATCCATGGCTTGAGGAAGTTTCTCGGGATGGAGGATGAGGTCGAGGAAGAAACCACGGAAGTCGAAGGGCGCTCCGGCAAATTGGCGAAAAGCGGAGGGAAGTGGTGGGCCGCCCGCGCTGCCGGCGGCAGGGATTTGCTGCGGAAGTTGGACGGCGTACATGCTGCCACCGGCCAACGGCTGATGGGGGTATTCCATCAGCCAGATGCAGTTGTGGCCGTCCATAATCATGTTGGCGGAAACGACCACCCACTGGCCCTGATCCGCCGGCGTGGGACTCTGGCAATCCCAGATCTGCGCCTGCGGCACGATCACGGTCGGATCGTTAAAGCCCCACTCATCCAAGTCAACTTTTTGCAGAGCGTGCTGATCGGCAAACCGTTTCACCTCCGGGAGGGACTGATTCCAATCGAGATTGGAATCATTCACCAGGGCATAGGCAGGACGTCCGAAACTGAAGGCATTGATGTAAGGGAAGTAGTAAGGATAGGCACGCACCGCCGTGAAGAGGCAACTCACGGCTAGCGCGGCTGCGATCGCCCCCGCCAACCGCCCTGAAACCGGAGCGGTCAGCCGCAGGCGCTGCAGCAGGCGCGGCAAGGGAGCCAACATAACGATCAGCAGAATTGTGGGGATGCTGAAATGACGGATGCTGATGTCGAGGCGACTCAACATACAAAAAGCGGTAAAGACCACCAAGGATATCCAGAGAATGCGCCAATGGATCGTGAACTCTGCGGGAATGACAGGAGTATTTGCGTCATCGCATCGCTTCAACCAGAGGGCCAATGCGAGCGCCAGGACGAGCAATCCGAGAAAGCCTGGAGCGGATTTCAACACGAACAGAACCGGAAAATAGAACCATACACCGTGAGGATAGGTGTGACCCAGAATGAAAGTCGGCCGGCTCCCGGTAATAAGAACCAATGCCACGCCTCGCAGGTACAGCCAGGGTGGCATGAGAAGCCTGCGTAACGGCACCGCGGCTGAGCCATGACCGAGACGGTCAAGCACATCGGTGGTCTGATGGAGAGAAAAAATAAAATAAAAAACATAGACAGCAAGGGTGGCCCAGAGAATGCCCTTAAGAGTGGCACGCCATCGGAGGCGACGCCAGGCACGCGCTTCCGATTTGGCAATGGGCTGGCCGGGCAAAGGGAGCCAGCGCGTACTTAGCGCGAATACAGGAAAAGCGAAGAGCAAAATGCCCGCGGTGAATTTCGAGAGGAGCGCACCGGCCAAGCTTAGGCCAAACAGCGTGGCATTGCTCCGGCTGGGGTTGTGCCATGTTTCCGCAAAGCGCCACAACGTTAGTAAGGAAAACAGTGTGACCGCCATGTCGGTATGGACCAGTGGGCCAAAAGCGAGAAAGGCAGGGGTGCTGACGAAGACGCTAAGGCAAAGCAGCCCGCCCCAGTTTGCGCCAAGGCGCCGCGCGTAGGCGTACAGCACCCAGCCAAGCAGCAAAGTAAGAAGGAGCATGGGCGTGCGGGCCGCCGCCAGCACAGTCGAAGCGTCGTTCCACTTGGTCAGGAGCCATGCTCCGAAGACCCACTCCCCCGCATAGGCGGGAAAGAACTTTTCACTGATCGTCCATGAAACGTGGGAATAATCAGCGTGGACTCCACGCAAAACCAAGGGCAGCGCCCCCAACACTTTGGGCAGCGGGGGGTGCTCTTCGTTGAGTCGTAGGTCGAGTTTTTGAAGATAGCTCACGCCGGCACCGATGTGAGCTACTTCGTCGATCGTGACGGACTCGCGCCATGCGGCGCCGCCGGCGAGGATGGCCATGAAAATCAACAAAACCACGGCTACGACCGAAAACAGAGTGCTGGGTGTATTTTGCATTGAACTTTGCCCCGTTGCATGAGGATACGTTGCGGGCGCCAGATTGTATCAGGCGATTGCGACACAACAGAAGTTCCGGAAGGCCGCCTGGATCCACATGGACGTGCAGTTGGATTCTCGGACATTTGCGAGCGGATGGTATCTGATATGACATGGGCTGGAGAGAGCGCAGCGCTCGCCGTCGCGAAGAACGAGTGGCCTGGTCACAGAGTCGAACCCGATCACCTTCAAGTAGAACGTGTATCTGCCCGGAACGATTCCAACAAATGCGAACTGCCCATCGTTTCCGGTGGCTTTCTGCTGCGCGAATTTTCCATCATCCGCGACAAGACTCACGGGGGCATCCGCTACTGCATTACCTTGAGGGTCGGTCACCTTACCGGTGATGTTTGTACCTTCAGCCAAGCCCGGGGCGGCATGCATGAAAAGGAGTAGAAACAAGCGAAGGCAACCAGCAAGTCGCATCGGTGGTTTGGAGTAAATTCCGCCTGGAACTGAATTTAAGGGCGTAGCCTAGTTTATGCTGGTTGCTGTTCAAATGCCTGACTAACGCGCAATCCTCAGTCGAAGTCTGACTCTGCAAAGAAGGAACGTCCAACATTGATTGTCAGAAACGCATAGACGGCAATGGCGACCAATAGAAACATCGCAAACACGGAGCGCCAGACGAACCACTGTGAAATGTCCAGAGTTAGTGGCCAGCGCCGCAACACAAAATAGAAGAATAGCGCCACAGCAACCGACAAGAGCCCAAACCTGAACAAAAGGCCATAGACAACCACCGAACATAGCAACGCCGCGGTCACCGCAAGCACGATGTTATCCGCCGCGAGCACGACCATTCCGAGACACACCGCGCTAACCAGCACTGCCAGCCAATCGCGTCGCATGATGACACGTGCCACAAGCAGGAAGGAGACGGTTGCGAGTGCCCACTGAGCGGCCAAACTCGATTGGACCCCCAGAGCCGCCAGCATGCTGGCGGGAGCACCCAATACCAACCGCGAAGGTGCAATCGGAAGGACTTGGGCGACACGAAACCAGGTAGGCAGCGCGTTGAGGCCATTTTGAATGATGGCCATCGCAGCACCACCCAGCGCGCCCAGCATAATATCGCGGCCGACTCTCGAATCGTGCAGGTTGCCCGACAGGACGCGCGTCCACGAGATCAGCATCTCCGGCCACCGACGACGCACATACGGTTCGACGGCAAGGTAAAGGATCCACATGAATCCGGCTACATACAGCGCTTGGCCGCAACCGCCGATGAATGCCCCATACTCCTCCCCCGCGTCAGGAAAGAAGTGCGCTGCCAGCGCCCAAGCAAGGAACTCCGCGATAAAAATAAAGGCGGCGACGCGGAATGCGCCTTGGCGGTCGCCGCGCCCACGCCGCACATTTCGTCGGGCGAGAAAGCAGCCGCCGATACCGCAAACCAAAACGGCGAAAACGAACATGATATCGGAGAAAGTTCTCGTCCGTTCGCTGGTCTCCGCAGACTTCAGTGCCGGCGGCGCTGCGCGGAAGTACACTGGTTTGCCGTTATACGCAGCCGCAGTAATATGGATGGCCCGCCCGGAGTCGCTCGATTGCCAATCTTGTCGTGCGTCAAATGCCGTTGGTGGCAGTACCGTATCGTCCTGCTCGGCCAATTGGGCAGTTCCGGCACCCGCTTCGGACAGCAATACCGACCAATCCGGCGCTGCGCCATGCTTCTCTGCGGGTATGGCCACCGCAGAGAATTCACGCAGTCGACCAGCCGCGTCGAGCACAACGGTAACCATTCCCGGCACATCGCCGGCCGGCTCGTTCCGCTCAATCATCGTGAATTGGTTTTGCGGAAGCATGGGTCGCGGGCTCTGGCGGTAAATAAAGTGCATGCCATCTGGAGAACCGCGGCTAATGCTCGTCATGCCCTCGCGGTTAGCCTCGAACCACCACGCGCTGTCCGCGACGTTTTCGTCGTACCCGCTGCGCGCAATTACCTCGCGCGCACGTTCGGCCAAGACTTCCGGTGACTTTCCTCCGTGAATGGCGCCGAGCACGGTCGCATAGCGCGCCAGAAAGGCCGACGTAGCGATGCCGAGGAGCACGGCGGCCAACAATGCCAGCGAAGTAGCGGTCGCCATCGACACCGATTCCCCCGCGGCAGCGACCGTGTCTGGCGAAGGCGTTTCGCCAGCTGCAATGGCCGCGGCCAACGGGTCGCCCCCTGGCAACGTGGCTGCAACTTGCAGCGCCGAAGCGGGGCGCTTTCCCGAATCTTTTTCCAGGCACCGCAGGATCACCCGCTCGATGAGCGGGTCCAAACCCTTCACATGGTACGACGGCGCCGTCGGGGCATTCTTATCGCGTAAGCGCGCCATTTCTTCGATGGAGGAAGCAGTGAACGGCCGCTTGCCTGTGAAGATCTCGTAGAGTACGAGCCCCAGCGAGTAAACGTCGCTCTTCGGCGACACCTCGCCGCCTGCAAATTGTTCAGGCGACATGTAGGCGGGCGTGCCGGCGCGGGCGTTGGCGCCTTCGATTTCCGCGATCGTGCCGGCGAGACCGAAATCCGTGATGCGCACGCGACCACGTCCGTCCAGCATAATGTTCGCGGGCTTCAGGTCACGATGAACGATGCCGCTTTCGTGCGCGGCAGCGAGACCTGCACATAATTGCTGCGCTATATCCAGGGCTTTGTCTGACGGCAGCCTCCCGATGCGGCGCATCAGGGAAGCCAGATCTTCGCCATCTACAAATTCCATCGTCAGGAAGGTAAGTTCGGTTCTCTTGCCAGCCTCTCCGACTTCACGGATCTCCCCAAGATCGAAGACGCGGCAGACGTTCGGATGCGAAACTTGCCGCGCGAGTCGTACTTCACGCGTGAACCTCTCCAGCGCTTGATCGGTCTGCGCCAGTGAGCGTGGTAGAAATTTCAGCGCCACCGTTTGGCCGAGTTTTAAGTCCTCAGCTCGATAGACTTCACCCATTCCGCCTTTGCCCAGGGGCGAAACAATGCGGTATCGATCGGCGAGGATAGTTCCAGGAACGTAGTGCGCTTCGTAGCCGGAAGAAGCGGATATGCTGCCGCTAGGAGAGGAACTCCGCTTGCGCACCGCAGCGCCAGGCAAATCTCCCGGCGAAGCTCCGCCATGCGGCGTGGCTTCAGGTTCCAGTGTTGCTCCGGACCCGATGTCCACCGAGCTACGGCACGATGGGCACAAGTCCGCTGCGCCAGAGACTTGGTTCCCGCAGACAGAGCACCTCATATGGTTGGGCCGGAGTATATCACCGCCCGTTAGAAGCTCTGGCTCCATAACGTCGAATCAATTGTATCGCCCGCAAAAAGGCATCGTGCAATTTCGCGTGCGATCCTGCGTCCGGAGGTTTTCGAAAGACAACGCCGCGCTATTTACTTCTTTTGCGACGTTCTCCGCAAAATTCCTGTAAGTTTAAGGAACGTTCGCGCAAGCGTGAAATTTATTAGAGTACATCGACTGAATCTCGTACGCTTTGCCGTCCAGAATGCTGGTGGCTTCGATTCCTGTCGGGCTAAGGCACAAGTCTCCGATTTCTTCGAAAATCACCCCCAGCGAATTTAGGGCGATCCATGCCGTGCCGTCGGGATCGGTGATCGTTTCGATGGTTTCGTGTGCAAGGGTGCTGCTGGTCGAGTCAATCAGCGATCCGTTCGGACTTGGCTGAGTGATGGAACAGCCGGCAACGTCCTGGAAAGGCTCAACCGAGAACAGCACGTGACCTATATCGGAGAAGTCCACGCTGCCATGATAGGCACAGAATACAAAGGTCGGAAGATTGTCCGGCGAATAGCAGATGGTGGTACCCGTAAAGCACACGTCTACTCCCTTCGGAAGAAAAATATGATAGATGTGGCCGTAGCCTGTACCGTGAGCTTTTGCTGCGGCGTGCGCGAGTTGCAGAATGTCGTTATCGGTCAAAGGCGCGAAGACCGGAAAGCTGATCGAGCTCGCGGCTCCTTCCTTGTAGCGGTCGTTCGCCGTGGAACCCACGTATTGGTCCACGATGTGCATGAAGTTGCTGTCGTCAAGATGATCTAGAAACGTTTCTGGGTCGCCCCAGCAACTAGCCGTGCAGTTCACATAGACGGGGTTAGAGCGCCCGGTGGTAACCACCGGGCCGTTCGCGGGATTACTCAAATCTGCCGGGTAGTAGCCAGGCGGCGGCACACCGGGCACCGAGGCGACGAGGGGCGCCTGGGAAACAAGCGTCTTGCGGGCGGAAAGGGCTGTGAAGCGGTCCGAAGAGTCCACGGCATTGAGCAACGCTGAATGACGATTCGCTCCCGCTAAGCGGGCCGGAAGGATGTGAACGTGATGTCCTTTGTTACTGTCGGCTGCTGCTTTATCCGCCGGGACAACTTGTAGACTAATGGTTTCTCCCCTGACGCTTTGCGCGTTCTGGGCGCTGACGGTCGTAGCCGACAGTAACCCAACAAGCGAGAGTGAGAGAATCATCCGAACTGAGTCTTGCGACAACCTGAGTATCTTCATGGCTTGGCATCTCCTCTTCAGGGACGAAAGTAGGATCAGAAAACCACAGGAAAGGAGCTTCTGCGGGTCGCAAGTCTATGCTTAGTTGTGCACTTGTCAATCGAAATTGGGTAACAGACGTCTTACTCAAGTCGAGAGAAGGCTTCACCGCAAAAAGTTCGCACCAACTTAGGGTCGATCGGTGCACCTGCAACCATTGGTGCCGCGTGAGGCTACCTTCCAGTTGCGCCGTTCGGACTTGCAAGAATTGTCTTCAAAGATTCGGGCCGCTTCGTCGGCACGGGCCAGCAGCAAGGAAACCATCTCGGTCGTGGAGAGCTGCTGATCGCCGCGAATTTGTGAAAAGGGAGCGCCGCTATGGCGCTTGCGCTCTGAACTCTTACTACCCATGCCATCGGAACGTTTTGACGTGATAGCGGCGGGCGCCGGACGTAACGGCCTGTTGTCCGTCAGACGAGTCCCAACGCGTGCCTATCGGGGATTGAAGTCGATTGCCATCGATCCGACCACGGTCGGATTCATCTAAGGAATGGCAGCGCTGGCTTGATTGGAGTTCGCACTCTCGTCGCCGCCGGAATCGACCGACGTTGCCACGTAGAAGTAGGTCGTGCCCGACTGCACCGCCGTGTCCGAATAGCTCAGGCTGGCCACTAGCGAAGAATTGAGCTTCGTATACCCGCTGCCGTCAACCGTGCTGCGGTAGAGGTTGTAGCCACTCACGCTTGATGTGCTCGCCGTCCACGAAAGAACCACTGAGTGGGCGGTTCCTGGCGCAGCGGTGAAGTTGATGCCGGTCTGGTTCGTCCCGCTTAACGCGACGTTTTGATTTACCGGTGTAAACGCGAAACCCGACTCGCTCGGCGTTACCGTGTACGTTCCATTTGGCAATCCGCTAAAGGTGTAAGCTCCGGAAGCGTTGGTCGTGGCCGTTGCAGCCGTGGGTCCACTCAATAGCACGGTTGCCCCGCTTCCTCCTGGCGTCGGGGTAATCGCGCCGGAGATGCTGGCGGTTTGGCCGGTTTGTGCCGCCGCCGTAAAGTTCAATCCAGTGATGTTTGCGGTTGTAATCGTTGCTGACTGCGTGGAGGGCGTGAACTGGAAGGGTTTTGCCGTGGAGTGCAGACCCCACCGACAATTGGAAGAGGGTTTTTACGGGTTTGTGGACGTGGCTTGCTCAAGTGCTTCCAGTTCGATTTCCTGGGCATGAAGACGGAAGAGTTGCCCGATCTCGACGGCGCAGAGCGCCGCCAGGTGGAATTGGAAAGGATTTAGAATTGACTTGTCCACGCTATCGCTCGCCGATGCTTTGGAGTCAAGCGACCAGCCAGGCGGAGCACGTTCCGCCATTTGTCCTTGCTCATTTGCCTATCACCTCTCAAGGAGCGTCGTAGTCGAACGTATCCAGCAGCCGGCATTCGATACGCTCCATTTTAAACTTCAAAGATCTCCTGGCACAAAGTAAGCGAAAGTCGGGTAAACACCCTATCGACCTGCCCCCTCCTCGGCAGGTCAAATGGAACCTGAAGTATCGAAGTGCAAAAGCCGCCGCTGAGGAGCCGCCATGTTGGCCATTGTGATTGTCGCCGCTATAGGTTTCGCCGGAGTCGTCGGGTACATCTATTATCTGGCTCCCGGGCCTAACGACAACATCTGAGTCCCGGTTACTTGCGTTCCTGCCTACAGCACCCCCTTCCGTAACGAGACCGCAGGTCTAATCGATTCGTTTCAAGCCTAGCCAAACGACAATTTCACGGGCTCTTTGGCCAAAAGGGCCGTTCGATGGGTCTCATGAATAGAAAATGGTATCTAAAATTCTCGTACGAGGTTATTCCACCGGTGCCGTTCAAGATTGCATTTTTGATGGAACAGACTGGCAAACGGAGCGAACGGCGACTGAACCACAGCGATGGGAGGCCAAGAGGTTCTGTCGAGACCTGAAGCTGGGAGGGGGCCAAGTGCGGGTGGGGATGGAGGCGACCGGATATTCCCGCTGGTTCGAGGGACTGCTGGCAGAGTTGGGTTTTGAAGTGTGGATCGGCGAGTGTGGCGCTGGCGGAAACAGCGATCCGCTCCGGCCTCGGACCTTACTTCATCACCCAGCGCGATCGGGCGGCCGATCTGGGACGAGCCTGTCGCGAAGGGGCAGCGCGTGGGTTGAGGGCTCCCTGAAATGGGAAACCGATGTTGCAAATAATGCAAAGCCCTCGATTCGTCATTCGGATTCGGATGAACAGCGCCAGTATAGAACTATCGTGTTAGTTCGCTCCCCAGCCAGCTACGTAAGCGTCCGATCCAACCGTATGTACTAAGAGTGTGTGAATAATGATGGCGGCCCTGTGCACAATTGTTTTGTGTCCACGAAGAGGGATGGTGCACACATCGGATCAGACACCCAAATCAGAGAGCAGCGAGTAAAGCGTCGGCGCCGAACGACGCAGAGCGGCGGGCGATCGTGGAAGAGACGCTGTTGCCCGAGAGCGTCGGTGTCGCGGGTGGCGACGCGGCACGACGTTAACGCGAACCAGGTGTTCTATGTTCCACTGCCTGGAATGCATATCGCGAAGGGCAGCTGGGCGGGGCAGCAACAAATCTCCTTCCGGTGAAGGTCGCGAAGGAGCTTGCTGCGGAGGGCCAACGATCTGGTTACTTCACTGGTTTCCGGTGAAGGGTATAGTCTATGGCCAAAATGAGCCGCGGTTTCTTTGCACCCACACCCTTGTGGTAGGCTGTCAGTTCCTCGAAGAAGAACGTCCCTTTTCTTCCCAACACGGTCTTGATGCGTTCGCCAAATCTTCGAAGTGCGGTATCGTCATCAAGGTATACCTTCACCAGATCAGATAATGTCTTTTTCTTGTGTGTTCCCTCGATAACCATATGGGGACCGCACTCTCCATCGACAACATCGGTCAGATAAATGAAAACGACCAAGGACTTGTAGTCGGCGACATCAAAGTGGAAGGTGGCATTGTGTCCTTTAGGGGTCAAGCGATTTTCGCCCTTGGCACCTGGGACCGACCACCAAATCTTAGACGAACAGACTACCGGCTCAACTCCAAGGTAGTTCCTCCCGATCTCTAGGAATTTCGGGTCGTAAGCAATCTCCTTGACCGCATCCCACTTCTCGTGAGGGTTGACGATCGCGGCGCACTGCATCGGGCCGCAAAGCTCAACCACACGACTCACGTAGGCCTCAGGCAGAACCCCACAGATGGCGAATCCGGTCTGCTCAAGTGTAGAAGCAATTTCGGCCGCATTCAGGTCAGGAACCAAGGTCGGGCCGGTCGTGGAGACCTTTGGATTCCGGCTGAATCTCCGATAATGGCCTACCAAAAGGGGCCTCCAAGGCCCAACTAACGCGGCAAACCGGATGGTACGTGCAATCTTATATAACCACGGCGTCTCATAGAGGATACTCCTGAGCCTAGAGTAAAGAGCGGCGGGAGATACAATAGATAAGCTGTGGTTTGCCATTTTACCCTCGCAGAGATCGTCCTCACCGAGCCTAAATTGGTCAAGCCGGGGCGCCCACCATTCGTGGGGAAGCCCGTCTCAATCGCCCCGCCATCAAAGGGCGATTTTACGGAATTACTATTTACTTCTGTTCCCAGTCCTATCTTCGCGTAAAGCCCTATGCCCTCCATCCTCTGGCGTCAATCTCGGATCACCGTGGCCACAGTTGGGAGGCAAGTGCGGCTCGTCTAAGCGCTCGATTCGTTGTCTAGCCTGGTTCGCCGTTGGGCAGCGGCAGCGCCGCGATCATTCTCAGTATGCTTTCCGAGCAGTCTTCGGCCAGATGCTGGGGCGAATTTTGGCTCTGCCGAGCCGAGCCGGTAGCTCGCGGTTGCTAAATCTGACCCTATCACCTGCTTCGCGCTCCGTAGTGCTGGACGAAGAGCGAGACGGGAGATCGCTGATCGCAGCTTAGTGCAAGCAAATCCAACTCGGCCCAACCGTCCTCACCCGCCTCCACGGCGGACGCGAAGTCGAAGCCAGGTTACGAAGACTGTGGACAGCGTTGAAGGGAGGAAGCTTCCCATTGCCTTCGGCGCATTCGCTTTGATCATCGCTGTGGTCCAGATTATTAGAAGATTGGTCAGGCCATGACCGCTAAAGACTATATCGACACAAAAGGCTACAAGATCTCCGAACCGTAGCATTCGACGGATGAGCGAGGGAGGTGGCGAGCAACAAATCATTGCCAAGGCGACGGAAGAGTACTTGGAAGCTGCAGGGAATCGAACCTGCGATGCGTTGAAGGTCAGTCTGTTTAAAATGGACTAGGGACGCGCTCGCCCGACGATCCATCTCCTTCGAGAATGCGTCCGCCACACCGGTGATGCACTGTCGGTCGCTATAGGAGTACTAGGCATATAGTGACCGCCAAAATGTCCGATTTGATTTGACTGAGGCTGCTCGTCCGTGTAAAATTTTACTCCCAGCTGTTCGAGCATTGAGTTTCTCTCGAGTAGTGTCCCCGTCAAATTATGGCACCTTCGTGCGGAGCATTCGCGTTTCTTTTTTTGGGGAAATCGTTGATGGTGGCAAGGGTTCTGGAATTGTCGGCTCAGGGGTAGTTCTAGCATCTCGTGTAACTTAATGTCGGAAACGAAGGCAGAATTCACCGCGCATCCAGTTGGGTGACTGTGAAGGGTTGCCCAAAGGCACGCGGCACGGTGTGATTCTCTGATGCACGCACGAACTTCAGACTCGACTATCTTAGCCTTGGTCGTCGACTCGAACATGCTGTTGTGTACGCTCCTCTCCCAAGCGCTAAAGAGGTTCAGGGACGTTCGCGTCGTAGCCTGTGCAGTGGACTCCAAGGAGGCGCTGGAGATCTTGCGCACCACCCGCGTCGATGTCGGGCTTATCAGTGCCGATCTTCGAAACGGCCCACTAACTGGTTTTGCGTTGGTTCGTGAGATTCGTGTCGCGTATCCAAGTATTCGAACCGTTCTGTTGCTGGACCAATTAGAGAAGGAGCTTGTCGTCGACGCATTCCGTGCGGGTGCCAGAGGAGTGCTCAACCGTTCGGCCGAATTCAAGATGCTTTATAAGTGTATCCGTAACGTCCACCGAGGCCAAATCTGGGCGAGCAGCAAGGAATTAGAAGTCGTGCTCGACGCCTTGTTTCGCGCGGCTGGGCTGCGAATCGTTGATGCCAAAGGTGCCATGTTGCTCAGCAGTCGCGAGGAAGAAGTCGTGCGACTCGTTGCCGAAGGATTAGGCAACCGTGATATTGCGCACGAACTCAGCTTAAGCGAGCATACGATCAAAAATCACATGTTTCGGATCTTTGAAAAACTTGGCGTTTCCAGCCGCGTCGAACTCGTGCTGTACGCTTTTAGCAGGCCTAACGTTCCCCAGGCACCTCCCGCTCGCACAGCAGCGGCGTCGTGATCCGTCCTGTGGTCCGATGTCCTCCTCCCATCGATTAACACTGTTGCCTTACGCTTCGACTCAGGCTCGCTCGAAGTGCTTCCCTCTCGCGCATTTTCCTCGCAGGAGCAAGCACTCAACACGTTCTACTGCGTCTTCATCAGCTCTCTAGACTGGGGCAGGGAAGCTGCGGTCCGCGACATAATCCAAACGGGTCACGTAAAGGGAGCTAGCGTAACCAAGCATTTCCGGTCGGTACCGTTCCTCTGGAGCCTACGTCAGCAGACCTTAAGTGTTTTCGCTTCGTTTGGGCGCGATAACTTACGATGCTCACATTCCCTCTCTCCTTCCTACTGGAGACAACGGATGCCTCGTTTGCTGACTGGGATTGGTGTCTTCTTTTTCATTCTTCGCATTCCTTACGGGAAGGTCGCAAAGCGGGCCTCCGGGTTCCCTTGTCGACGGCCTACACCGCTTTGCAAAATGCGTGGTTAGTTCGTGACAGACAATTCTGGTCCGAGAATAAGTAGGCGCTAAGCTAGTGCAAGAACCCAGGATTCCAGGTACGTGATCCAACGTGAGGACTGTGGCGGCAGCTAACTTGCGCTGCGCACCGATCTCAATCAAGAGAACAGGCGCAATGTCTGCCCTTACTATTCAGAGGTCAGATCAAGCTAATGAGTCAGTCGGTACCAGCAAGGCCCGCTCTCGAAGCAACTCGAGCTCAGCTTAGTTGTTTCCAATAGCCAAGTTTTGGCAGAGCGGCGCCGACGCCACCACCCCCGCACGTCGAAGTCAGTATCATAGGCGGCATCCACTGCAAATTCGAACTGAACGTGCGATATGGACTGCGCTGTCCTCCAAATCATTCCCGCCCGCCGTGTGTGGTAAGTCGAAGTAACGACGATTATGGAATTCCAGCCCTGATCCTTTACGCACTTTTGCAGAGCTAGAGCCTCGTCAACGGTGGAAAAGACATCACGCTGCTCACAGTACACCACGCGCTTCGCCAACTCGGGACCATATTGCTTTTGAACGAAGTTCCGCAATAGTTCCGGTATCGGTACCCCCAGATACTGTTGTTCGGGTACGCTCAGCAAAACGTTTTGGACGGTACCATCCCGAAGCAGTTGAAAAGCTCTATCCCGGCGAGCCGCCTCACCAATCTCAGATCCCTGTAATACAACTGCGGTTTGTGCGTGGGACGGAAGCGAAGTGGGAGAAAATAGAATATAGCCTCCGAATCGTAACAATAGCGTTAGTCCGACAAGGGCCAGCGCAAGAAGGACAAGAGCTGCCGATCCTGCCGACCACGCCGGCCCTTTTGGCCGCGCTGGGATGGGTTGCCTGGCGAGGTCCTTCTCGCTATCGGGAGTGGGAACTGAATAGCTTGTGTCTTGGGATGTAATCATAGAGTTAGCTCCGTAGCAGAGGAATGCGGACTTCCAACTTGGCTACAATGCGCGGTGGGCGGCCGTCGCCGTGCAACATTTCCCGCATAAAGTGCTTCGTAGTTCTCGACCATTTTCGCCAATCCAAATGCTGCAACCGACCGGCGGGCTTGCCGCCCCATTCGGCGCGCACCGCCGGGGTCGTTGAGGACGTCAATGATCGCGCAGGCGAACGCCTGAGTGTCGCCGGGTCCAATGAGTCGACCCGTGACGCCATCCTCCAAGATGGAGGGGAGGTCGCCGACAGCTGTCGCAATTACCGGCAATTCCGCGGCCATGGCCTCCAAAACGGCGATGGGAAAGGCCTCACGGTGCGAGGAGAGGAGGAATACATCGGAAGCCGCCAATATTCGGCTGATGTCTCTTCGGACCCCGAGCATATGTACCAGGTCAGTGAGGCCAAGCCGCGAAATCTCTGCAGAAATCGCAGTCTCTTCCACGCCTTCTCCTACGATCAACAACTGTGCTCCAGGGACGTGGCGTCGGACGGCGTCAAAGGCGGAAAGCAGCATCCGATGATTTTTTTCCGGATAAAGCCGGGCCACGATGGTCGCTACCCGAGCGTCTTGGCTGAGTCCCAGAGTCCGTCGCGCCTCATACTTGAGTTCGCTAGAATTGGAGAGCTTCACCCCGCCCGGAATGACCCGGAGCTTACGTGGCGGAATCCCCACGCGTTGACGCAAGGTACGCTCTCCGTGCGATCCCACTGCCACCACCTTGTCGCACAACCCGCACAGCAATCGAAGCGCCAAGCGCAAGTCCCACCGCGAGCAGAACTCGACCGAGTGTTCGGTATGGATGAGGCGCGCGCCGGCAAGCCTGGCTCCGATCGCGCTGTAGAACAGCTGATTAAAATGATGGGTATGCACAACCTCCACGCCAGTCTTCCGAAAGAGAAGAAAGAGCTTCCACATAAGCCCGAGTTGAATGCCAGGTCGCCGGTGCATGACGAAATAAGGAATGCCAGAACGACAAATCTCGGGCTCCAGGGCTCCTCCCTGGTCCAGCGCGCACAGAATGACGTGGTAGCGGTTGCGGTCCAAGTTGGAAGCCAAACTGAAAGCGTACATCTCCGCTCCCCCGGCGACGAACGACCAGGTGATCTGCATGACAACACGCTTGTCGCTGTTCCCGGTGTCGGATGGTGTGGGACCCGATTGGCGAACGTCTAGTTGGGACTCCATTTGTGTAACTCCTTCCGAGCAGCAATTCCTTTCAGGTGGCAGTGCGCCGGACGAACAGAGCCACAGTTCGACGTTTCCCTTGTTCGCCGCCTAGGTAGGTCTCAACTCCAGCAGGCTGAACAGCTAGGTCTGAGCGCAACTTTCGAATGTAGTTTACGTCTCCGCGGCCATCCCCTTCTTCGTAGATGAGCAACGACCAGGGAACTCGTAGCACGAAATCCCAGTAGCCTGCCGGAAGCGGACCGGAGATGGAGACGACGTAGTCATTTCTGCGCGCGATAAAGTCGGGCAAGTCTGCTTCTGAGGGACAATTTGTTTTCCGATCAACGGGTGAAATCGAGAATCGGGTGCAGCCGAGCGCGCTCAGTATTTGTTCCGCGTGACACGTCAACTCTGGGCGACCCCAACCGTGACACCAAGCAGCGCCAAGTCGCAAATACTGCGCCAGAGCGACCCCAACTCCGCAGTCCAGGTCGAGCACTACGTGATCGGTGAGAGAAAAGGCGGCTGCTTGCAGCAACTTCTTCAGTGCCCTTGTTCTTTCCCCGTCATTGGATACTCCCGTCAGCAGGTGGCGACCACGCTCAACATGCGTTTTCATGTTCTCTCTGGACGCGAGTTCGGGAGCGGTTGCACGCAGCGCTTGCAGGGTTACTGCTTGTACGTGGTTCGCGTAATTGCACAAAAGAAAATTCTGAAAATCGATGTATTTAAACTCTCCGTCTTTGTTTACGAAGGCATTACCATTACACCGGGGCGGTGTGAATTCCTCATCGCGCCATCCCTCAGGTAGATTCAGTGCCAGGAGGCCTTGCCATTGCAAGTTCCGAAGGCGCGCAATACCACGGTTGCACCGGCTGATGCTCGGTATGCTTCCGACAACATGTTCCAGGACAAAGCAGGTCCACACCTTGTCGCCGAAGTGCAATTGCGCGAGATCATGGAGCCTGGGGCCAATGTTTTTCTGAAACAGCAGATTGGAAACCAGAGTCAAGTGCGGCGGTCGATAAATCAGCTTTCGATGAAGCCAGCTCAACCGACGTGGCCGGAAGATGTACATTGTTTCACTGGGGCTGCCCGGATTCTTCAAGATCTTAAGGCCGAAGCCCTGGGGATATTTTCCATTCAAAATGGCAAAGACACTGTTCTGAATGGAAACTGGCGGCAAATAAATTGTGTGCCCACCCTCCTTGTATTCCAAGCCCATCCGCGTAAGCCATTCGCGAAGTTCGTCTGCGGTGGTTGCGTTGACTCCAGGAATCTCAAATGTCTGAGGAGTCTGGACCGGCAGCAGCTTCTTCCAAGATGCCGCCAGGCTTTGGTCGAGCAGCGCAGCGAGCCCGACTTGCTTGATCAGTCTGTACTCCAACGACATCTGGTCCTTGGTCTTGCTCGCTAACGAATAGAAACCGGGAAAGTGCACCGCGAGCCACGCTTGGTTCGACAATTTCCCGGCAGCGACGAGGAATTCTTCCGGGTTCCGAAAGCGGTGATAAGCCGCACGGCCTTCCTGCGTGACTCGCCACTCATCTTCGTCAGCAGTGAGCCAACCGGCCCTAAGTGGAGCGATGCTGCCAGTTCGTACAATATCGGCAATATCTGGCTGCGTTTTGCCGCCATCATCGGTGGTTAAGGACAAGAAAGGCGAGGGAAAACACTTCTCCATCCGGTGCAAGAGTGCGGGCCCGGATAGGCCGTTAGGTTCTGACAGTATTAGTTCAAATGCTTTGTGCGCAACTTCTGCAGTTCGACGTCGGTTAGGCCACATAAGGTCTGCTTTATAAATTCCTGAGTCGACTGGCTTGAAGCCATCCCGATCTCGACATTAGTGCAGGGAAGAGGAGAACGGAGCGAAATTCGCTCAGCGACTGCTGCCGCTCGATGTGAATGCGCGGGAGTTGGTACCGCTCGAAACTAGCCTGGTACGCGGCATCATCTTGGTAAGAAACAGCAAATTGGAAGCCCTGGTTGCTCACGGCGGTCTGGACGCGCTCATCAAACCTGCCCACCGGATAGGAAAACGCTATGATTTCTCGCTTTAATCGTTGTTCGATCATGGTCTTGGCCTGTCCGACTTCGGCCACCAGTTGCTCCTCGCTAACGTTGGTAAGAATTGGATGAGTCAGGGTGTGGCTGCCGAACTCAAAGCCGAAGTTTGCCATCTCGGAAACCTCCGTCCAGTTCAGGTGCATAGGTTCAGTCTCGTGGTTGGGAGGCGAGATCCCCGTCAGTTCCGTTAGCTGGGAGACGAACGTACGTTTGCAGTTCTCCGAAATTACCTTGAGCCAACGCAGAATGTCCCTGATAGCCGTATTCCGCGCATCGCCGGAGGTGAGCCACATCGGCTGCGGAGCGATTTGCGGTACGCTGATCGAGGCACGTGCGGAATGCTTTATGCAGTAGGCAACCAGATCCCACCAAAACAGCTCTCTTGATCCAATGTGCCCGGCGGTGAGGAAGATCGTGGCAGTCAAGCCGAGTTCTTTAAGGATCGGGAACGCATTAGTATAATTGTCACGGTATCCGTCATCGAAAGTGATGATGAGTCCGCGTTTCGGCCAAGGGCGCTGCTGCTCCTCGCAGATCTCTAGGTCTCGGAAAGAGATGACTTCAAAGTTGTCCCGCACGAATTTCATTTGACGAAAGAAACCGTCTGTCGTAGCACTAATTACTTCCTGGTCGAACGGGAACGATGATTCGTCATCATCCAATACTCGGTGATAAGCGAGTATCCGAAGCCCCGGACGCGGGTTGCGCCTCCAGACCTGCCGCGTTATCTCATTTCCGAGCAGGGAAGCTGCGAGCTGTCGCTTGATCATGATTGGCGTCGTTGGAGGGCGAGGTGCTTGAACTGATGCCAGCGGTCGACTAACTTTGTTACCTTCACGTAGGCGGCTTCTTTCGCGCTCCGTTGCGAAATCCGAATTTGAACCATGCGGCGCTTCCGCGCTCTCCACTTGAGTTTGTAACTGTCCGTGGGTGTCTTCAAAAGGTCATATTCGTCGAGGCCCGACTCGATTGAATATTTAATCGAAAGCGCTTGGACCAAAGTACCGGGACTGTGGATGGTCAATGGCCCTCCTGGACCATCCGGTGTCCGAAGGCCATTTTGGTAATTGCACATTTTTTTGTTGTAGACGAAGTCATAGACGGCCGAAATCGGAGTGCCAGCCATAAAAGCAATAATTAGTCTCACGCATCCTTTGGGAAGAAGCTTGGCGGCAAGCATCCGGTGGAAACGAAGAAAGTTCTCACTCGCGAAGACACCCAATTTACCTCGCGCGTTCCAGCGGGACTGGTGCAGATCGATCAAGATAGAAAAGTTTTCGTCGAAGTTTTCAGGGCCGTCGATGATTCGCAACTCGCCTCCGGTGTCGGCGAATACCTTGCAGTCTCTCCGAATCGTGGTACGAAAGCGGCTTTCCACAGAAGAGAGCAACTTGTCCCAGCCGTCGCGTAAAGGCAGGTAGGAGCAGAACTGATCACGTGTGATGCAAAGGTTCAACTCATGATTTCGAGCAAGCGCGAAACAGGGGCTGCCAACAGGGCGATTCGGCGGAAACGTCGGTAAGGAGCAATTCATCCCCGACATCTCGTTGGCGAATGTGCCCGAGCAGGGCGTCGAGGACCGGCTCCTCGTATCCATGCTGCACGATGAAGTCGAGATAATCCGAACAGATCTCATCGGCTTCGTCTTCGCCCGAACCCAGAAACTCCAAACGTTCATAGGGAAGTAGGTTGTAGTGCCGAATCGTTCGCCGTAGCAGCGGAGCGATGCCGACGATGTGGCTTTGCTCTCGGGCGACCAGAATATATAGATGTCGCTCCCCCTCCCCGAATATCTGCCACCAGGTGCTCAGCCATTCGAAAGTGAGGACAATATTATTGCTGGCACTACGAGTCAGCAGAGCGTTCCACTCTGGTTCCAGCTGCTCGAATCCTGCGCGAGTTGTAACTGCCTCAACAGTGATCATGGCAATGCGGATGATGGAGCGCCCCTCTTTTGGGCCATCGGCGCGCTGCCACTTGTGGACGCGATATATTCATGCGCGCCTACGTCGAATCCGCCGTGACGGCCGCGCCTAACACCTGAATAGTCAAAGCCGACATCGGACAGTCTTTCGCCACGGCCGATAGCGGGACTCCCGGCCCGCAACCGGCACAAATTCTCGACATCGATCTTCGGATCAACGAGCTGGGAATGACGGTCGACCTTCATGTTGCGCTTCCAGGCCCGCGAGTCCCACGAGACTCTGCGGTTTTGTGGCCCTGCCTCGCGCCTGAATTCATACTCCCCCCAGGGGCTGTAAAAGATGTTGGAATCCGATATCAGTCGGCCGGTGAGATGTTGGACGAATACGAATGGCTGGTGACTCTGCATGACGACGATATTGTTCTTAATCACTACATTCTGGGAACTTATATCCTGTCTGTTCCGCACTACCCACAAGGCAGCCTGTCCATCCTTGGCGACGTCGTAAAGCGTGTTGTTCTCTAATCGAATGTTATAGGCCGAGTATGTGCCCAGGCCTGCTACGCCGGTGTTGATCACCACATTATTGCGTGCGACACAATCAATGGCTTCGTATTTGACGCCATCGCGCATCCATTGAGGACTGGTATCTTGTCCCAACAGAATTCCGGCAAACAAGCCAGTATTTTCGATGCGAGAGTTTTCTACTATGCCGTGGACCGTCCCGCCTTTGAAATACACACCGTTAGCCGTGGTGTCATGGATATAACACCTGCGAACGGTAACTCCCTTTGAGCCGATGGAGTCGATCCCTTCGCCATTCGAGGGATCTCGCACACCGGTATGGCCTACTTCACAATCTTCAATCAGCAAGTGGTCGGCATTAAAAGTCTTGATGCCCTTCGCGCCGGTGTTGTGGACATGACACTTCCGGATGTTAACGCCTGTTGTAGACCTAGGTCGTTTGTGAGGATCGCCATCGTAAGCATCGATCTTTATGCCGTACCACTTGCCTCCTTGAACATCGAGGTTCATGAGTGAGACCCGATTACCTTCATAAACGACAACCACGTTATTCGTTTTCGTGTCGTCGGTAAGAGCAACAACTTTCAGATCGGAGATTGAGACATCGTCGGCGCGGTAGTCGAAAATGACTGGATCAGCTGTTTTGGCGCCGACCAGCACCGCTCGTTCAGGAAGATCGGGCGGATATGTGGCAATTCTCAGTCTAGGCTTCTCAATCATAAGCCGGTCCGAAATCGTGTAACTTCCGGTACGCAGGTACACGGTGTCGCCCGCTTGGGCCACACTCATGGCGTGCTCCGGCGTAGCGAACGGACTTTCGAGAGAACCCTCATTCGAGTCTTTTCCCGCGGGAGCGACGATGATGATGCGCGGTGTGATTTTCGCTGTCGTGGTCGAAACCAGCGCTGCCATAGAAACGACGATTAGGACGGAGTGTCTCAGCATGCCTATCCTTTTTGCCTAGAAACGCGGTCAAGTTATTTGGTGAAAGCCTGGAGTGAGATTGGATCCCGAAGGGCCTGGAGCAACTGCAATGGACGGCTCCCGTCCGCCACTTCCAGTAAATCCACGAACAGACTGGAACCTTTCGCGGGCCAGTCTTCAAAGCAAGCACAGCACGGGCAACGCTTTCGATCGGGGTGAATGAGTAAGCGAACGATACTCAACAGGCCGGTCTGATAGGGGCGAGGAGCAATTTGACAGCCAAGCCTTCGAGCCCAGGAGGCGCACCAGATCTGAGCGGGCGCGAAGCTGCGCGTTGCTACCGCGAACATTGGCAAGTCCGACTCAGAATCGCCTATGGCGATCGTTTGGCACGCGCTCCCTCCCATGAATTCGAGCAACTCGTGCAGACCGGTTCCTTTATCAGTTCCCCGGCCGACGGCGACCGTGTCCGTGCTGTTCTGCTGTACACACACCAGATCAAGTCTCGAGATTGGCGGCTAATTGCTCGACAATGATCCGCGGGATTGGAACCGGGGCCCCGTTTTCGAATGTGCAAGCTTGAACCGAGTAATCGAAATCAGGGTTGACGAAAACGCCAGGCACACTTTGCAACGCGGATCTGAGCGTGACCAACTGTTTCAGAGCCTGGTCTCCGACGAGAACTTTCTCAATTCCGCGAAGGGCATCCCATACGACGCTCCCATACTCCGCCACGCCTCCCGTGAGGCCGTAGGCGTTGCAGTACTCTTTCACTTCCGCAAGGGACCGTGCCGTGTTCAGTGCTACGGCAATGTTGTGGGCGTGCAACAATCGTATGGCTCGAATCCCCGCCGCTGTCGTGGAGGGAAATCCGAAAATGCGCCTGTCCAGTACTCCATCTATGTCCAACACGACCAGGAGTGAGTGCAAGGATGGCGTCTGAGGCCGTCCGCAAAAACGTCCGCAAAAGCGCGCCGTGTGGACGAGCAGGAACCTGCAGGCTTGGAGATAATCGCGATACCCATCCTGATGGTGTGCTGAGCGAGTGCAATGGCTGAAACGCGACAGTGCATCGTTAGCAGCTGTCGTTCCGGCGAGCAGTTTGAACAGGAAAAGCCGCTGACGGACATCCGCATCGCCAGAAGCTTCGACGTATCGATCGATCAGCTGGTTTTCTTCTACTTCCGACAGCCCGAGCGAAAGCATGGTTTCCGCGAGATCGTAGGCAGGATCCGCAACGTTGAGTTCGTTTTTCCCTATACCGTGATGTTCAAAATCTGTTTTGAGGAAAGAACCAGAACTCCTGATCCACTCTTGCATTCGCATTTTCCCGTCGATGAGTGTCGGGAAAGGGGACCGGGCGAGAGCAAGTTGGTTCCGCAGCCGAGCACGCCGCATGATAGCGGTGACCTTCCAACCGTATGCCTTACTAAGGACCTCCGAAAGCCGAACGAAGCCCTTGTGCTGCCCACTCGCCAGGAGCTCAGGCAACGGATCGACCCCTAACGGAAGCGAGCGGGCTCGCGCGGCAACATACGAAGCGGCCCTTTCAATGACCCGCTCGCGATCGAGCATTTCGTTGTTATTTGTTTGCGGTAACCACTCTGTATATAAAATGCCATCACGAAGTCCGATTACAGGCGGAACAAACTCCGACAAGGCAGCGGCAGCTAGGAAGGCGCCATAGGAGAGCCACCCCCATCCCACGCTCTTAGCCAAAATGTATCGGGTTTCCGCTTTGCCTGAGTGATCCACCAGGCGTACTTCACAAATTCGTTTCAAGCGCGTGCGGCGGCCTTGCTCGGAACCGGCGTCGAGTTCGCAATTGAATCGGTTTGCTGTGGGGCTGTTCGCGACGACTTCGGCGCTACAATAGCCTCTTTCCCGGAAGTATTCATCCAAGCGGGATTGTAGTGAGCGCGGTTTCAGCAGCTGGCATTTGTACCACTCCTCGGGATACAAGCTGACAATGCAAATATGCGCGAGCGAGAGCACTTCGGGATGTTCCTGCCAATTGCGGCCGCTCGGATGAATGGGCAATAGCGCAGTAATGCAAGTTGTCGGGAAGCCTGATTGGAGCAGCAGCTCGACTGCCGAAGTGATCGTTCCACCGGTCCCAGGCGGATCGTCGAGTATGAGGGCCACAGCGCCCCGCGCCGCGTGTCGCTTCAACTCGGCGGCTTCCCAGCAACCAATCCCTTTGTCGGGCCTGATAGTGGCCGACTGCACGTCCAAGTAGCCCTTATGCCTCAGATACGCTCGGAGTACCGGTGCGAAATAGGAGCCGGAAGTGCGTAGACCCAGCAACACTATTGGCTGCTGGTGGTCGGGAAATAAGGTAACGAATTTCCGGCCGAGCTGGAGCACATCAAAATGGGTCAGGTCCTGACCGCGAAATGCCGAAGGGATCTTGATTCGTTCGGCTAAGAGCCGGCGGGGCAGTTTCCGCGCGAGTGCGTTGAATGCCGAGTCCAGCACGTGGGCAAGTGCGGCCGAACGAGCCGAGTCCGGGGCCAGTAAAATGGAAAAAAGCTCAACGACGGCGTCTTCCCATCGAACTCTCCTCCACTTCCGGAGTGCAGATAAGCGAATGCGTTGCCATGCTGATTGCAGCCAACCGGCCGCACGCAGCCCGCCCCGCGCGAAAAATAGACTTCTTGCACTAACTGGAAGTTCAAAACTCGTGCCGCGGAGGTAGTCGTCGACAGCATTGGAAATCGCACTAGAGAGCAAGAAGATATTGTTCGCAATTTCCGCACGCTGCCACTGCTCGTTTGTTCTTTGCAGACTGCTCAGCTGTTCCCGAAGCTTCTGAACCACTTCCCGCATTGTCGGACAGGGATTCAGCGACCACTGATAATTGCCATAAAACTGCAATTCGCTTTCAAGCAGAACCCTGGGCAAAGTCGGAATCGAGTCGCGGGGGTCCGCACAGAGCACGTTTGCTGCAGCGGTTGACTTCATGAAATTGGACGCACCTGGGAGAACTCTGGATTCCGAGTTGCACGCAGCCGCTGAAATACCAAGCCAAAAATGGCTGGGTTGAAGCCAGCAATCCGCGCCCTAAACTCGAGCCTGCTGACATGGCCGTTGCCGGCGTCGATCCGGCGTATGCGAAAGGGATCGGTACCCCGTGAATTCACTTCGTCAAAGCCCCACACAGCGCCGTAGTATCCGGCTCGTTGAACCGCAGTTATTGCGTGTTCAGGACAGTTCTCTGGACGTCCCCAGGGGAATGCAAACGAACGTGGCCGACGCCCCAAATTGCGGTTCAACATTGCAAGAGAATCAAGGACCTCGCTCTGTACAACTTCTTCTTTTACCTTGCCCAAGTCCGCATGGTTGGTGGTGTGTGAGCCGATCTCAAATCCAGCGCTTTGCATTACCCGAAGCTCATCCCACGACATCTTGCAGTAGTCCACTCCGGGGCCGTATCTCCACATGGCTTCCGCCGCACAACGATTGTCGTGTGGGAACATACGATCACTTCCGACAAAGCCCGGATTGACGAAGAATGTGGCTGGAACCTTGGCCGCCTTCAATACTGGAACGGCAGCCGTGAAGTTGTCGCGATAACCATCGTCGAAGGTGACAACGGCTGCGCGACGCCGGCTAGACTCGTTTTTCTGAAGCCTGGCACAAAGCGCCCGGAGGGTGATGCAATCGTAGTGCTTTCTCATATAGTCGAGATCACGACGAAATTCGTCCGGAGACTTGCTCATCGAGCCGCGACCTCCAATTCGGTGGTAGCACAAGACCACAACCGGAGCGAGACCAAGCGTGCTCAGAATGAAGTGTCGTACCGATGGATAGCCAGAGCACAGGTAGAGGAAAAATGCGGCTTGTTTGACAAAGGACTTCATGGGTTGAAGCATGCGCTCGTTCCTTGACATTGACTCAAACCGTAAGCCGCGAATCGCGCTGCATTGTCAAACCGACAACTGGAGTCCGCCTCGGAGCGAGTTCGTTATAAATCCGGGTCAAGGCTCGCGTACGTGCCAGCGGTGAATAGTCGAAAACTGCGCGGAGAGCATTGACGCTGAGTTGCTTGGCTAAGGAACGGTCCGAGAGAAGCAAGCTTATACCGTGTGCTAACGCGCGGGGGTTCCGGGGCTCAACCAGAATCGCAGTCTGCCCGTGACAAACAATTTCAGGCACGCCGCCTACTCGGGTAGCCACAATAGGCAGGCCCGCCGCCATGGCTTCCAGAAGTACATTTGGAGAGCCTTCGCTGTGCGAGGGCAGCACCAAGAGGTCGGCCATGGCGTAGTACGCTCTTAGGTTTGACACGTGCCCCGGCAGCAGAACCCGATGATTGCCATCCAACGATTTGGTCAATGCCTCGATTCGGTGGCGCTCGGGACCGTCACCGGCCACTATCAGGCAGATGGATGTAGCCGGCTGCTGCTGAGCCAGGTACCCGAACGCTGTCACCAAGTCGGCATGCCCCTTCTCACGCGAGAGTCTCCCTGCCGCGAGAACTACCCGTTGTTGGTCAGAAATGCCAAGCGATCGTCGGAGAGCAAAGGCGACTCCTGGATCACCATCGGGATTGGGGCTGGCAGCGTTGTGTACCACCCGCAGACGACTGGCGCGCACGCCAATCCGTGCTAGCGCCTGAGCAGCAGAATGGCTCACCGTGACGACCCGATCGGCTGCAAGCAATGACCAGCGATCCAACTGGTTGTAGGCACACATTTTCAAGTCGGTGGTGGTGTACCCGTGATGAAACGCAACCCACGGATACTTGCGCCAAAGCTCGGAACAACGTACTAAAAAATGCGATTTCACATTGTGCGTCTGAATAATTCCGGGCGCCTGCTTCTCGACCAGATTGCGCAATTGTTCCAACACTCGAGGATCAAATCGAAATCGCTCGCGGATGAATTCGAGGCCGACTTGAGCGGCTTCAGCAGCTTTCACAAATTCTGCTTGGTTGTCCGCGAGATCATGGTGATCGCGTCGAAAGGTCGCGAGTGAACAGTCGATTCCGAAACCCGACGAATCATCCATCACTTGGCGGGAGTGTACGCAGAACTCCAGAAGGTTCTTCACCGGGCCAGTAAGCCGGTCGGCCTCCAGCAGGGCCAATATTGTCAAGGCCGGCTTCATCGCTGGGACCTGTCGCGAACACCTAATTTCATTGGCGCGCTAGCTAGAACGAGTCTCATAGGTATCTGAGCAGGTTTTACATGCAACCGAGGGGCACAACGCCGAACGAATTCTCGAGGCGGTATTCCAGCGAAGGGCTAACCGACGAAAGTGATCGAGCCAAGCAAACGGTCGTTCCACGCGCCAGCGCCCGCGGTAACGCAGCATGGGCGGCGGTCCTGAGTCGGTTCGCGGCGCTGCCTGCGATGCGGTGTTGAGTTTGGTGACCACCGCTGAAATGCGTGCGACACGATTTCAATTAACTGCTGTTGCCCAAATTCAGAATGCAGGAACGAACTCTTTGGTAGGCTGAAAACCCAATTATCGCTCTCATGCGATGCAGGATGGCCCCGCGTACTTGCTGCCGCAAGAGGCCTTTGCCACTGCACAAAGTTAAAACTTCACGCGCTCGCATGTCGCGCGTGACGGCGACCCGTGACAACTGAAAACAACCGTGGGAGTTCTTGCCTACGTGGCTGGTAGCCAGAGTCCTATAGCCCGCCTCTTGCGCGAGTTGAGCAATTCGCTCGTCGCAACCACCGCTCGGACAGGAAAAGTGTTGGACCGGTTCGCCCGTGATCTGCTCCAGTCTTTCCTTTGACTCCATCAACTCACGGCGCACACTATTGGTCGGGAGTTCAGGAAGAAACGCGTGCGTCAGGGAATGGGACTCCACTTCGAATCCGAGTTGCACAAGGTTGCGCACTTGCGACTTGGACAGGTGCCCGCGCGTTCCCACCCAACCTGCCACTACGTAAAAGGTGGCCTGAAAACCTGCTGCCACTAGGACGGGCACTGCGGCAACCAGATCCGTTTCGCAGCCGTCATCAAAAGTGATGGTGACTTGAGCGTGCCCGGAGTCGCAAATACGCGTTAGGTGTGACACGGTCGTACCCATGAATCCATTCGCGCGCAGGAGGGCAACGTGTTCCTCAAAATCAGATTTCCTCACGACATACTGCGTGTAACCGCGATGGTTATCGCATAGCCGCCGAGCGGGTACTTCCAGCTCGTGGTACATGACCACAATTGAACCGTTGGAAGAGCACATCGGAGTCAGTTATTCACCAGGGCTGACCTCAGTTTATTTACATGTGGATCGGACCATCACCGTCGCCCCTATTCATGTGAATGCTGCTCTTGACTGTCTCAAATGGCTGGAGCTTCTGGAATAGGTCTTGCGAGACTCCTAGGACGAAGTTGGTGGGGCCCTTCAGAAACCCTTGTTTCGACAGCGCATCGCACCATGCCGAGTTGGCCTGGTTGGTGACAATCAGGTCGACCCCCCTGGGCTCAAGTAAGTCTGCGGCGCAGCGGATCACGCAACCAGCATCGTCGGGCCGCGCCAGACAATCGACAATGGAACCTAGTCGCATATTTCCGAAATGTTTATGGCCAGACATTTTTGTATCGAGCATAACCACCCAGCCTATCGTTTGGTCTGCTCGCGAGATCTTGAAACGCAGGAACTTCGGTTCGGAATAGAGTGCGTTCAACGTGCTACTGTCCCTTACGGCCAAGAATGAATAGCATTTGTTGCACTGCTCCCAAACTGAATCCGCCCAGGTTCCAAATTCGCTAATGGCCTGGGCGAACGCACGGCATGATCTCCGGATTCTGAACTGCGCGACATGAGAGCCCGCCCAGCCTATTCCGGTATACCGTGCCAGGTCGAGAACGAAACGTTTACGAGTGTCTGCTCTCAAGCAGGTGATATTTCCGAGAAATTCAGAGGCGTTCAAAACCTTGAAGTAAAACGGGACCAGCTCAAGCTTCCACCCCACTGCCGTCAGCAGCTTCGCCAGCCGCCCCTGCAAGCCTCCCAGGCCAAGGCTGAACAGCAAAGAGTGCTGGTCGAGGGCATGACGCAGCATACGAATTGCAACCAGACTGTACTTGCGATTGATGATTGCCTCGCTGATTGGCAGTTGAAAGTTACGTATATATCGAATCTCGTCGCAGATAGCGAATTTCTGATGTAAGAGAAGATACCCTCCTCGTACATTGTCGCCGTCGACGGCAAGAAATGCTTCGAGGTAGTGGTTATCTCGACCGGGCATTTTCGGGACATCCGGAATGTGCCTCTCCGGAAATCGGTACTCGCGATCTCCGGCTTCACGAAGCCGCGAGTTGAATGCCGCGACTGCGACTTCCAACTCTTCTGTGTAAGGTCTGATTTCCATAGTCTCTTAATTTTTGGAACGGTTGATGCCATTCTGTTTCGTAGTCCGTCGCTCGTCTCTGAAATATTCAGCGATATTCGTCCACTTGCGTAGCCGATTCGATTGTGGCTGATTGTCTACTCCGTTGCATCGCGTGATCCGACCGCGACCCGGCAATTCGGAACTGGTCACCGGGTTTCAGCACATCCCCGGGGCTAAGCCGGCGACCGTCAACGATAAGCCGTTCGACGATTATCCATTCATCGCTCGAGGCGACTTGGATCGTTCCTTCCCAGCAGCGCACGGTACCCGGTTCGGCGTCGCAGCATTGGCCGCTGAGCGAGACCCTGGTTATTGCAATTTCACTTCCTGCAAGCTTGGTTCGAGGATTACCCCAGGGTGACGGAAACGGATAGAAGTCGCAGGCACGGACGAAGTTGACGATCTGACGTGCGGATGCGGACCACGACAGCAAGCCTTGGGTTGGTACTTCCTTGCCAAAGTATTCGCGCCGCGATAGGTCCTGGTCAATCAGCGGAATGTTATCGGGCGAACGCGAGGCGGCTTCGAGCAAGCGGCCTAACAAAATAACCCCTTCACGAATGCATCGAGCGGATACCGCAAACGCACTTTCGCTGGCCTGGATGGAAAAGAGCGCTTGGTACGCGATCGGGCCGGCATCAATTTTGGGCACCATCTGGTGCACAGTCACGCCATGGACCGTTTCGCCCCGGTAAATCGCCCAGCTTACCGAATTCAGACCCGCGTATCGAGGCAGTGGTCCCGGGTGCAGATTGAAAGCGCCGATACGAGCGCCTTGCAGCACCTCGCCGGGGATGAGGTACAACGAATGTACATTAAGAATCAGATCAATCGCGTCGCTCTCGATACGCCTTATGAACACAGGCATCTTGATCAGTTGCGCCGGCCAGGTGGTATATCCGAACGCCTGGGCCACTCTCCATAAGCTGGACACCCCGTTGTGGGCGTCGGTGGGCGGTTCAGTAGTCACAACTGCCACCACCGTATGAGCCGTGTTGGCGAGCATTCGGAGCGTCTGTATCCCCGCCGATTGCTCACCGATGAGTAACACTCGCAGTTTCATCATTTGCAAATCGCGGCGTCGAATTCAAGCCACAGAGGTGAATTGATTGGCGGGCACACTCATGGTAAAGAACTGCTCGCGAAGTCTGGGACGATCGATCTTGCCATTACTGTTCTTCGGGAGTTCGTCGAGCACGAGCCAGCGCGAAGGCATCATGTAACTAGGCACAATTTGACTGAGGCGGCTTCGTAGAGTTGCCGTGGAAATCCCTTCTTGTCTACTCGAGTAGGCGCAGCAGATCGTGGTTCCTTCGAAGCCCTCGCTTGGGATGGCTACGACCGCACATTCACGAACGAGATCAATGGTGTACAGGCCAGTTTCGATTTCGCCCAGCTCGATACGATAACCGCGACACTTGATTTGGGAGTCGGAACGTCCTACAAAGTACACTAAGTTATCCTCATCTACTCGGGCCAAGTCACCGGTCTTGTAAATGCGGTCGGATCCATTACCGTACGGGTTCGGCAGGAAAACCGAGGCGGTTTTCTCAGCATCGCGCCAGTACCCCGGACTGAGGCCGACGCCGCGAATATATAAGTCACCGATCTGGCCAGGTGGCACACGGTTCAATTTACCGTCCAAGACCAGCAAGTCTTCGCCTTCACAGGGTCGGCCGATCGGGATCGGCGCGTGTTCGTCAACCGGGCACTTTGGAACCGTGTAATAGCTGCTGGCGATGGTGGTTTCGGTCGGGCCGTACAGGTTCGTAAAGGTTACGTGCGGGAGGCGCTCCATCCAGTGGATGAGGGCTGGAGTAGCCAGTGTTTCCCCGCACCAGAGGATGCGTCGTAAATATGGGAAGTCCCCACACTTAAGGCCGTCGAACTTGGCAATGTAATGCAGCAGAGAAGGGACTGAAAACCACTGCGTCAGCTCAAATGTCCGGATGAAATCCGTCATTTTATTAGGCAACAAGTTCAATTCAGGCGGGACTAAGTACAACTGCGCGCCGACCGCGAATGCTCCGAAGATATCAAATTGAGAAAGGTCGAAATGTAGCGGCGGATGCCCGGATATTCGATCTCCCGGCGTGAGCTTAAAATAGTAGATGGCCCATTCAACAAAATTCACGACATTGGAGTGCGTGATGACTACGCCTTTAGGTATGCCCGTCGAGCCTGAAGTGAAGAGAATGTGCGAGGGCGATTGCAACCGGTTTTTATAGTCAATAGGTTCGGTCGAGTATCCACCGACGTCGTCAAATGTAAATTTCGTCACCATCCCCGACGGGGCGGGTTCCGTGCCGACCCAGCCGATACCAACGCGGCTCGAGATATCTGCAGCCAAAAGCTCCTGCAAGAGGTTTCCGAAAGGCCCAGAGCCGAGAATCAGCCGTGGTTCACAGGATTGAATGATTCTGGCAATTCGAGATGCCGGGCTCGAACCATCGAGCGGCACGTGGATGCAGTCGGCTTTAAGGATTGAAATAAGGCAAATGATAGCCAGTGGCGACTTAGGAATCAGGAAGCAGACGCGATCTCCCTGTCGGCAGCCCGCGTCCCGTAGAAGTCTGGCAAGTTGATTGGTGATGTTCTCCAGTTGACCATACGTAATTCTTTCTCCCTTTAGAACCAAAGCGACGGCGTCCGGCGAGCACTCAGCCGAACGGGTTACATATGTCTGCAACAATTCACGCATTGGTCTTACCTGCTAGCTGGCGAATAAATACTGACATTGCGAAGCTCCTCTTTAGAGGCAGGAACGTGCAAAACAGCATTGCGGAAGCCCAGATCGACAGGCAGGCGCATTGCACGGCCGTGCTGGCACCGTCCCTTGCGGGCTCACGCACCTTCTCGGAGAGCGCGAGTGCGATCTTGCAAAAACTGCGCGATTTCGGCAATGGACCTGAACTTATCGAATTCGAGATCATCCTGGCCAATGTGCGTGCCAAACCGCGCTTCCAGACAGTTCAGCAGTTCGACGATTTTTAGTGAGTCGAGGACGCCAGTCTCGAACAGATCCACATCTGGTGAGGGGACCTCGACCTGTAATTCGTCGTGAAACAATGAGGTGACTGATTCTTGCATGCAGGTCTGTTCTCGTATGGTCTCAAGATTTGTGACCGGCTGAGTACGTTTCGTAGCGATGTTTTGTAGTTTATGGAATAGCGCTGCTTGTTCCATTTAGAGCCTCTTTCCTTTGACGTGAAGGTCCGCGAGTCCCAGAATGTAGCTGGCTCGCGCGAGACCGTAAATGAGATACAGTGCTGCCAGCGAGAACATTTGATCAACCGAACCTGTAACCCAAGCGGTGCGGGCGGCGAGCATCACCGGGATAAGTAAATATCCGAAGAGCATTGTTGTGGGTAATAGGGCAGAGCTTGCAACTATGCCTGCTACGGTGCCCCCCAGGAGGGCGGCAATACAGGCCGCATGTAGTATGCCGTACCAGAAGGCGCGGCCGCCGTAACCCTGCGCTTCGATTCTCCGCCACGCTTTGCGATTCGAATGCCATACCTGCTGCAGGAAAAAATCTCTGACCGACTTCGGTTCACCTCTGTGCCACACGATCAAATTCTCGTCGTAGGCGAGGTGAAAGCCCTCCTGCCACAAGCGACAAGCGAAAACGTTATCCTCGGCGGAGGTTAGGCTCTCGTCTATCCCGCCGACCTTTTCGAAGGCGCCGCGGCGAACGATGAAGTTCTGGGTGCTCAGGAAGCGATATATCCGACAGCTTTTTGGTGCGATCCTGCGCCGCATTTCCAAATGCTTTCCCCAAGCGCGCTCGATCCAAGCGCCACTCTCGGGCGCCAAGACGGGTCCGACGACCACATCTGCGTTCGCCGCCGCAATGAAGCGTAGCGCCTCAGCGACCCAGTTGTGCGAAGGCGTGCAGTCTGCGTCCATAAACGCAATCCATTCAGCGCTTGCATGCATCGCGCCGGTGTTCCGCTGCCGTCCCAGGCCCCGGTCGCATTGAATAACCCTCACCCCCGCCTCGTGGGCGAGTGACATGGTTGCATCAGATGAACCGCCGTCGATCACTAAGACTTCGAAAATTTCCGGTGACGCCGACTGCTGCTTCAGGGCCTGCAGCGTAGGCCCGAGGCGTCTTTCTTCGTTCAGGCAAGGAATGATGATGCTCAGCTTTTTCATCGGGAGTTGAGCAGGGCTCGGGCACCGCCGCGGATGTAGGAACTACCGGCCGACAATGTCCGCGGAGACCGAGCACTGGTGGAGGTTGTTGCCGAACCGAGTTCCGCAGCATACTGAAACTTCAGCCCCGCTGCGAGTGCAATTGGGTAGTACACGTACCAGTTGTACTCGATTGACAGAAAGAAGCTGCATACCATATACGCGAGGATCGAGGTTTGCAAGCCAACGCTAAGGTAATGGATCTCGCGTACACGGTCGTCCCATGGCCTGCCCGGTTCGTCTCTGGGTCCGTCCCTCGCAGTTTCGCGTTCAATGCGCCGTAGTGCTCCAAAGGGAGCCAACAACATCACCAGGTATGCCAGGAGGCCGGCAATACCGAGTTCGGCCGAAATCTCCAGATAAGCATTGTGAGCGCCTTTGTCGCGCAGCGAAAAGATTTTGTAGTTCGCAAGACCCACTCCAACTAAGGCGTGCCTGGGACTAAAAGCCACATCGACGGCATGCTCCAGCAGCGCTGTGCGTTCCTGGCGAGAACTGTCGGCCTCGTCCAGAGGGACAAACATGCTGTCCAATCGCGTCACATAACTTTGGGGAAAGACATCGACCCCTACCCCAAGCAGGACGGCGGCGAGCGCGGCCGGCACAACGATCCCCAAGATCGGCGTGCGTTTGACTAACCTCCACCACTGAAAGGCGATGCTCGCCATCAGCGCCAGGAAACCACCACGCGAAAAAGTAACGACGACCGCACCGGCCAGCGCGACGGCAGCGCCTAGCCACAGCAAGCGTCTCAAACCGCCGCTCGTCAGCCCAAGTGCAATCGCCATCGGCAGGAGGATGTTGAATGTAGTGGCTAGATCATTGGGGTCAAAAAACATCCCTCCCACTGCTCCGATAATTCTGGAGCCATTGGCACCTTGCAGGCGCAAGTCCCCGATCGCGTAGCTCCTCATAGCGTCGACTGCCAGCACCGTCCCGCAAGCAACGATCAAGGCCATGATCATGCGAAGGCGCCGGCGATTGTCGAGGAGATTCACGAGAAGATAAAAGATACAGACAACCTTCAGCCAAGTGTTGACAAGAAACTCGAGGCTTATACTTGGAGATTCTGCGAGCGGCATAAGGATCACGGCGATGGCAGTGATGAGTAAGACCATTCGCAATTCAAGCGGCCAACGTTGTCGTCTGGCGTCAGTCAACGTTCCAACAAGAAAGGTAACGACAACGACTATGGCGATGATTTTCTCGACCGGTGCCATTCCGATCTGATTCGGAAATAAGTCGTTGGGACGGGCGTACAACACCAACGTGAACAACCAAAGCGCCGCGAACGATATGCGCTGAAAACTACCGCCCCGTGGGCTTTCTGCGGTTGTGTTTCCGAGCTGCGGTTTCGAAGTCCTTACTTCGACTCCGCCGTCGGACGAGCCCACAGTAATATCTTGCTGAGAACTGTTCATGTCGTGATGCTACGAATCCGTGGGAGTTATGCGGACCCGCAAAGAGCGCGTGCGCAGGACGCTTTGTAGCAGTTTCTGGAATTCCGCCTTTTCACCATTCGTCACAGCGCCAGTTGTCAACCCAACGAGCAGATAGGTAGTACCGAAGATCAACGAACCGAACGCGAGTATCACAGAAGGGGACGCGCCGGAAAGGAACCCTTTAAAAATCACCACCACCAGGCCAGCAGCTACTGCGGCTTTTGCGGTACCCATTACCGGCGCAAGGTAACGCAGATCTTGGTATGACATCCCCAACCTTCGGGCAATGGACGTACTGGTGACGGTCACCTCCGCTGCTACGATCAAGGCCACGGCGATAATCGCTCCGGTCAACTGGCCGAGGCGGATCCCCACATAGAGAGCAACCAACGCAACCGGCATCAGAGCAAAACAAAGCTTGGCGTGAAAATATCTGAAGTCGTCAAAGGCGCGCATCACCGCTCCGGATAGGTTCATGGCGAGCATTATGATGAGCAGATTTACACCGAAGATGGGTATCGAAGCGAGATACTTGGTCGTAAATAGAACCGTGATAAACTCACGCCGAAGTAGAAACAACAGCGTGCAGATGGGTACAAAGAAAAAGGACAGTTGCCGGATAGAGCCCATCCATACCTCAATAATCGCGTCAGGGTCCCCATTTTTGTCCAGACGGGCAACCTCCGGGATCAGCACCGCTCGTATCGAGTCGATCAGAAGCACCAGCAAGGGCAACTGGAAACAGCCCACCGAGTAGATCGCGAACTGGCCGGGATCGAAGTAATGGGACACGTAATAGAAGTGCAGGTCGTAGAGCGCGGAGTAGGCGAGACCGCCAATACCGAACGGCAATGCGTTGCGGAGCTGGGCCCTGAACAAATCTAAGTCGAGTGAGCTCCAGAAACTTCCAAAACGCTTCCGCAGATAGAAAAACATCACCGCCAATTGCAATGCGCCTTGTACGATCGCCGCCAGGATCAACCCTCGTACGGTCCCGAACAGGAGAGCGGCTCCAATCAGCAATCCGGTCTTTGTGAGTTGAATGACGACAATAAGGATTGAAGCGACGCCCACGTCGCCATTTGCGACAGCTAGTGTTTCTAGGCTGGCGGAGACGAGCCAAAGCACTATGGCGACACCCATGAGCGGGATGTAAGGCACGACATCCGCTGTTTTGAACACCACCGTCACCACGGCGGGATAAATAAGGAAAAGGAGGGCTATCGGAGCGCTCACCAGGAAATGGAATAGGATAATGTTGAGCGCTATCTGCGGCTTCTTCTCTGTTGATCTGGGCATGAAGTAGTACGCGCTGGCACTTACCTGAAGGCCCAAGAGACTACAGGCGCTTGCAAGTATCTGGAAGGAGAGCTTGTAAACTCCGTAGTCCGCACGGGTGAGCTTGCGCACCAGCAGTAGCGGAAGCAGAACAGAGATGCAAAATGCAACGATCCTTGCGCCAGCAAGTAGAGCAGCCTTGGCACTTAACACTCGAGTCGGGGTTCTTCGCTCGGCGAGATTCATAGCAAGAAACTCAACCGGGGCGAACGGACGCAGTCACGTCGAAAACGTCGGGTGACTAACGCCACGCCGGGGCTTTTCCACGAACAAAATTGCCGAATGCTACGGCAGCAGCGCAATTCAAGACGAGAAAGGCGATTACTGCATCAGCCACGCCGATCAGAAATCGCGGCGCCGCATGCCATATCGACAAAAGCGGAAGCATATAGAAACCGATCTGCAATCCAAGCACGACCTCGAAAAACAGTGTTTGCAGTAGCGCCGAAGAAAGCAGTGCTCCGGCCATGGCGAATGGGACAAGAAGTCGGGCCAGTTTATGGCTGATGAAGGCGAACCGGAGTGGGTTACGGGTCGTAATGATCCAGGGTGCCAGTCGAAGCAACTGATAGTTCCCGGTCAGCGTGCGTACTTTTCGACGGAATTCAGAACTGACCTGTGGGCTCAGTGAATCCCAGGCGCGTGCCCTGGATTCAAATACTATCCTGCTCCCCGCGCGAGCCACCTGAAGCGGGACATAGACATCATCAAGAATCGTTTCCGCGGGAAGCGGACCTATCATGCTCTTCCGTATTGCGTAGAGGCAGCCGGTCACACCCACGCAGGACCCGACGGAAGCTTCCCAGCGGCGTATACACTTTTCCATGGTCCAATAGAATCCAAAGCCCTTCGTGTGACTCGAGGACGGGCGGAGCACCAGCTCACCGCTTACACAACCGACTGCGGGGTCTGCAAAGTTTGCAACCAACATGCGGACAGCATCTGGCTCGATCGTCTGGCGCGCATCGGTAAAAACCAAAACCTCGCCTGTGGCAGCAGCGATGGCCTGATTGAGAGCGCAAGCTTTGCCTCGATGCTCCGGGAGCACCAATATCTTGTTCACTCGGCCCTTTTCTAGGGTGAGCACCGCGCTGGTATCATCCGTTGAACCGTCAGAAACAACAATTACCTCTCGCTTAGACCGCGGATAATGCAGTTGCGCGATATTGCACAGTTTTTCGCGGATCGCCAGACCCTCGTTGTAAACACAGATGATGATCGAGATCCTAGGGAAAATGGACGCGAACTGCGACGGGCGAATACGCCACAGGGTCCGTAGATAGAGCACGAGCGGATACCCAAAGTAAGTGTAGCCCACCAGAGCTGCGCAAACCCAAAAGAGAAACCGCATTTCAGACTCCATGCTCGCGCAGAATGGTTTTGACCGTCCGCAGGAGAATGGTCAGGTCGAATCCCAAAGAAAGGTTCTTGATGTAGTAGAGGTCGTAGTTGAGCTTTTCTTGAGCGTCGGCGACGGAGTTGCCATATTTGTAGCGTACCTGAGCCCAGCCAGTGATTCCTGGCGGAATCGCATGTCGCAATGGGTAAAAAGGGATTTCGCGCGTGAGGAATTCGACGAATTCGGGGCGTTCGGGTCGGGGTCCGACAAAACTCATGTCCCCACGCAACACATTCCACAGTTGAGGAATCTCATCGATCCTCGTCGCTCGCAAGAAACGACCAATGCAGGTGATCCGAGGGTCCTTGTCACTAGCCCAGGTGGGGCCGGTATCCGCCTCAGCATCCGGGCGCATAGTACGGAACTTATAGCAATGAAAAGTCCTCCCTAGGTGTCCGACCCGCTTTTGGGAGTAAAAGAGCGGTCCGGGTGAGCTAAATTTGATGGCCAGGGCAACGGCAGGAATCAAGGGCAGGACACCTATCAACAAGATCGTGGCAGCCAAGATCGACAAAATTCTGCGGAGAAATAGGAATGGACGATTCAACCGGAATCCCTCGGAAAAGATCAAGTCACTAGGCCGTAGTTCACTTGTGCTGATCTTGCCTAGCACCCGTTCCAGAACAGCGCCGTCTGCCTCGACTTGTATTCCATTGAGCCGCAGTCCCAATAATTGATCAATCGGCAGATAGCCGCGTCGCTCGGAAGTTGCCACAATTACGCGACGTACGTCGTGACTGGCCGCCATTGTGGAAAGGCCGAGTGCCAACGCCTGCTTATCCGAGGTCGCAGAATCAAGCCCGACGACCTCGAACCCAAAGTCACGCCGCTCACCAAGCACTTTCGCAACTCGTGTCGCCCTGTCTCCCCCGATCACACACACCCGTTCCTTGAAGAACGGGCGATTTGAAAGCCATTCATACAGGGAGCGCCATCCGACCAAGAACACGGTCAAGAGCAGCATCCCGATCAGCGAGGTATTTTGCCCGGGCAAGTACTTTGGGGCTAGCAGAACAACTCCGGAGAGGGCAAACGACAGCACCCCCAGGACCAGCATGAGACGGCAGTACATATCGCGACTGGACTTCAGCCGCTGCGGCTCATAAAGATCCAACACGTAGGAAAAAGCAAGGGCGAATGCGTCCACAGCCAGGATCTTTACAAACACACTTTGATGCATCAACGCAGTCAGGAAGTGCTGTATGCGCTGCAGCCAGACCGCCAGGACGAAAGCAGCGCAAAAGAAAACTGCTTCTCCGCTGAACAGCAAGATTGTGCGTTTCGGATAATAAACTTGGAACACTCGGAGCATAAGACCGGACCAATACCGGTTTTCTAACGCTGTCTAATGGGGCTTCGCTTGGAAGGAGGCGTAGAATAGCCGTAGTAATAGGAGCCATGAAAACTTCTTCGCGGAACTCTATTGAGAACGACACCGAGCAAGTTGCGATCTTTGAACTCCTCGCAGGCTTTCTGGACGCAGTCGCGGTCAGTCTTGCCGGAGCGCACTACTAGGATTACTCCATCACACCACTCGGCCATCATACTGGCATCAAGGACGGGGATTACTGGAGGAGAATCTAGGATGATCCAATCGAACAGTAGAGCTATCTTTTGAACGAGCAATTTCAGTTTCCCATTTTCGAGGAGCTCAGCAGCATTGGGCACGACCTCTCCCGGCGGCACAAAGAACAGATTCGCCAGCGGGGTCTGCTGGATGATACTGAATTCGTCTGCTCGCCCTCGCAGATACTCAGAAAGTCCTGGACTCATTGGTGAACCAATTTGCCGATAGAGTCCCGGATTGCGGAGATCCACATCGAGTAGAAGCGCCCGGCGCCCCGCGTTGCGCACCAAGGCACGGGCCAGGTTTGCGGCAACGAAGCTCTTCCCTTCACCTGGCTCGGCACTGCCGACGAGAATCGTTTTGAGTTGTTGCTGTTCGCGGAAAGCGTATAGTCGCGAGCGCAATGTACGAAAGGTCTCGTTGACGACCGGATCGCCGTATGCTGGATTGCGGAGTGCAATGCCTAGCGCGTTGGAAACCCACGGCAAGTGCGAGCAGCGCGCAACCAGCATTTCAAACGTAACGACCTCGCCTGTCGAGGCAAGAAGGGCGTTATCGCTGGCGTAAACCGAGTCGCGCTTGCGTTGCCCTGCTGTCTTGATGACAGGGACCTCTGTCTGGCTTGTCGTTTCCTCAGCTCGACTCACGTATGTATCTCCTCATGGAAAGCACGAATTATGTTAAATCTAAACCCGGCTTGCGGCCTGGCACTGGATTGGCATTCTGGCTCTGTCTCGCGGCAACAGGAATCATTGCCAGCGCTCGCAGATTCAGATGAATGTGCACGTCGTGTTCGGTCCGAATGGACTTATCCAGCGCCTCCAGTAACAATGCAAGGCCAAGGCCAAGAAGTATTCCTCCGCCCAATCCGCCGAGCGTGAATAGCCAGCGCTTCGGATAGCTCGGCTTCTGCGGGAGGTTGGGTGGATCCACAACCCGATACTGCTCATTTTGCTGCTGCAGTTCCATGCGTGTGGCGATCTCTGACTGAGACATTTTGGATACAAGGTCGTTGTACATGATCAGTGCGGATTGGTAATCCTGGTTTATGCCCTTCAACTGTTCTTCAATCGTTGGGCTCAGGTGCAAACGCGCCTGGTAATTTCGGATTTCATTTTGGATGCGCTCCTGTTCCGTCGCATTGTCCTTGATAACCTGGTCTAGATGCTGCGACTGAATTCGCAACTGCTGAATCCGCGCTGGTTCTGCAATGCCAGAGTCGCCGGTATCGGGAGGAGGCGTTAAGTGCGATACCTGCCGAAGCTTGGTCTTTAGTTCCTCGATCTGATATTTGATCAGGACTATGTCAGGATGATTGTCGGTATCAGGGCCTTGGAGTGCAACCAGTTGTGCTTGGGCCTTTGCCAGCTGTTCTTCGAGGCTTTGAGTGTCTCCACCACGGGAAGCTCGCCATGTTGTCAGTTCCTGTTGCAAGAGCGACTCGGTGTAGTTTTTTTCCTGCTGTGCTCGGCTGGCTTCCTGTGTCACTGCCTGTAAGTTGTTATTCAGGGTTGCCAGCATGCCAAGGTTCGTCTGCTCCTCACCGGGTAACTGTCCGACATAGCGCTTCCTAAACTCGGAGAGCCTGGCCTCCTGCCCGTTGAGCTTGGTCTTGGCTTCGGCTAACTCTTTCTTCAAGAATCCTGTCGTGGCCTGCGCGCGCTGCTCCCGTGCGCGAATGTTTTCCTGCATGAATATCGACGTAAGTTCATTGCACATTTGCTGTGCGAGCAGTGGACTGTGCGCGGCGACACTGATGTGGAATCCGGAGGCGCCTCCCTGCACCCCTGGTGCTCCGCCCTTCAACGGAGTCACCTCAATCATCTCCCTCAGGTGTTCGACCAAGACATCCTTTGTCACGCGCCCCTGCTCGCTCTTGAAAAGTCCAAAGCGATCGATGATGGATTCGAGGCGGGTCCTGCTTAAGATCTGTTCTGGGAGGTTCACGAGCGCATCATTAATCTCACCCGTAACCGCGGGCTTGACGAGATTCTCAGGAACTTTTTTCTGATCGACTAAGACAAGAGTTTGCGATGTGAAACGGTTGGAAATTGTCCACGTAAACGCATAAGCCATCAAGGGAATCGCCAGAGTAGAAATGAGTATCAACCACATATGTCGCAGCAAGATGTCAACATACCCGCGAACGTCTAGGTTTTGGTCATGAGACATGGATCAAGACCCACATGAATGGAAATGCACCGTCGCCGCCGTGAACCGCCCCTGCGTGTAACTGCTGCTTGCAACCGTGTCCGTCGGCAGCCATGCTTTTTCTTTGTAGGGATGGCTGTAGAGTACCGCGGTTCCACCTAGGTCTCGCACTGCCGGCAGCGACAGCAGCATCCAGTCCGTAGCGGCTAGAACATTTGAAATCAAGCGCCGGGGCGCAGAAGATCTTTCGTAGTTGGAGTCGGAAAGGACGAACCGGTCCAGGCGTCCAAAGAGGGCAAAAGGTCGTATACGCAGGTCGGGGATCGCATGTCTGATCACGTCGATGTCGGATTTCTCGAGCGGTCGCTCGTCGGGAGTGGCCTCGGTATGAACAGGAAGTGACAGACGAATGCGGCGCAGGGTGGAATTGAAATTGATCGGCTCTGCGAACATGAACGTCCCACCGGGTTTCGCCGAAGCGACCAACCTGCGGAGCACCAGATCAAGACTCGCGATGACATGGTGCAGGATCGCCACTCCTACAATCGCATCGAAATGGTTTGGTGGTAGATCCACCAACTCCAGAGGTGAGCACACGAACCGAACGGAGTCGCGCACGCCGTTCAGTGCGGCACGTTTTTCAGCAAGTTCGATGGACGCTTGCGAGACATCGACACCCACTACCTGAGCTCCGAGCTTGGCCAGCAGAATTGCGTTGGCGCCGTCGCCGCAACCGACCTCGAGGACGGTCTGGCCCGCCAAATTTCCCAGAATGTAAAAGCGATATTCTGGAGGCAATCGCTTTCGTAGCGGCGAGGCATACCGTTTCACAGCCAATGGATCGACCGGCTGCAAACTCTCAGCGGCCCTGGATGCCCGTTCATCAAAAAAGGCCGCCTCTTCTTTCCAATGACATCGCCTTGCATCGAGCTCAACAGAATCGTGGATCACAATTCAACCTCGGTCTCTATCGTAGGTAATGAATCAGAGTGAATGGATACATTGGTCTCGCCTAGCGGATCTTAATGGGACGCACTCTCAAGTCCATACCGCCGATAATCTGGTAGCGATGCAAGCCGGAGATGCAACTCGCTACTAAACAACGGCCGCCAGAGTTCTGGTCTTGAAGGTTGTAGCTGAGGAACACCGAGGCGAACGAACTCAGCGTGCGGCTAATCGTCAATCCTGCAAATCCTCCGAGAAGCGGCTTGTTTTTTTGGCCGCTGACGCTATGTAAATATGCATTCCGGGCATATCCAAGCTGTGCAGATCCGGTCCACTTGCGAGACAGGGTTCGTGTTCCAAGCAGTTCGATCGTATTCGTTTGTGCGCCGACCAGGACGCCTGACCCGGCTGTGATGGAGCGCAAAAACGTAAACGCCAGGTCCCCCGCGGCGGTCTTGTATTCGAGTGAGCTATGGCCACCGATAAACAGGCGCCGACCGGAACCTAACGCGTCCTTGAAAAGTTCGGGGCCAACGGATACATCGAAAAGGAGTTTGCCGGTAAGCAGGTGGCCGTAAGAGGCTTCCACGAAATCAGCGTGGATGGAATCGTTGATCCCTTGCAGATCGAAGACGTTGTGGCCATAGGCTACCGTAACTGTGTCTCGCGCCGTCAATGCATGGTTGATGCCAGTCAGAAAAGTGAATTGATTAACATTCGTGAGACCGCCGACTAAAAAGCGCAACTGTGAAAACCCAACGGAGGAGGTTAACGATGTTTGCGAACCGAGTCTGTAGCGAGCCTCTCCCAGTTCGCTGATATTCAACCGCGACAGTTGCTGAGTAAAGATACTCTGGGTAGGAAGCGTCACCTGACTCAAGCCAGTCTCATCGATGAGCTGCGCCGGCGTGGTGTAGTGTTCTAGATCCCCAAAGTTGATTGTTGGTGAATGGAACAATTCACTCGCAAACAGAAACATCCAACGAGGCGACCTGATGATCTGCGCAATTGAGAAATTCTGATAATTCGAGTTTAGCTGTGGTCGCGACGGATAGAATGTCTCGCCGCCACCGAAGCGCAATCTTGTCTCAGAGCGTTGACGTTCCCGTTGCAAAACGACCCTGCCGTAAACTGCGGTACCGCTGGCAGCACTTGCGGAGTCGGTGACACCCCCCGGATTGGAGTCAAGCATTTGCATGATTCGCAGCATGGGGGCAAGCAAGTTTTGGCTTTGCGGGCTACCCAAAGTTATTTCTTGGGCTCCAGACAAGGGCAATGGCTCTATCTGGGAGGTCTCCGGCTGTTCCACGTCCGTATATGGCCCTCTCCCCGCGGGTTTGGGACTGTCATTTTGTGCGCGGACAATCGGTGCGACAAATAAAAGCAGCAACACGCAAATACGACCACTAGTCACGGTCTGTCCATGCCTTTCCTATGGCACCACGACCGTGTCGCCTGGCTCTAACACGATGTTTTGGTCGGGAGCTTGGCCTCTTACTACGGCCCGGTAGTTGAACGGATGTTTTTCTTCCTTTCCCTCCTTGTTCCGCAATACATAGATATTCTTGGTATCCGCAAACTGTGTGAAATTACCTGCCATAGAGAGGATCTGCAGAACCGTCATGTCAGGTAGCAAGCTATAAGCCCCGGAACGACTAACTTCGCCTAGTACGTAAACATGACGGCTATTGATGGTGGTCACGATCACGGTGACGTGAGGCTGGTTCAGGTATTTTTGCAACTGTTCGGCGATACTTGACGATAGTTGTATGGGGGTTAGGCCGGCGGCTTGGATATCATTTAGCAAGGGGATGGAGATCTTCCCATCCGGGCGGACGGGTACAAGGGCTGACACTTCCCCCTCTTTCCACACATTGATGTTAAGGATGTCGTCGGGCCCGATTACATATTTTGGGTCCGCGGCCGCCGCTGTGGCCCCGGAACGAGTGGCGTCCTTCCGGTTCCTGTCGACGGATTCATGACTCGGATTACGGGCCAAGTGCTGCGCTGCTACCGTTCCGACGGGGATAAGCAGTGTCACCAACAACGGAATCAGGTTCCATTTTCGCGGAGTTCGCATTTCTTTGCCTCCTCAACAACTACACTCGCATTGGAGCGCTTGGTGGATACACACGGTTTACAGTCTTCAGGGTAGAAAGGATTGTTTGTGGCACATTTCTGCGTCAACACATCGAGAGCGACGGTAGACATGGACGGCTGTGGATGGATGGGTGCGGTGCCCATGGGTGCGGTGCCCGTTGACTTGTGCCGCACGATACTGCTTACTGCTACAAAGAGGAATCCTAGTAGCGCTAGTTTCGCGGACTCTTGCCCCAGAGCTCCAAGAATATGAGGTGACGCTGAAGCCACGATGCCAGACCGTGGTCTCGAAGTCATAACATGACCTGCACAGACCGTCTGGCATAGCAGTAGACCAAGCGTAACAGCGAAATTAACTCGAAGATGTTTCCTACTGCGGCTTATCATTCTGAGCTTTCGCGTTTGGGCGCGGCGTAGGATCGGGAAACAAGGAAAGTATCCTCCCTAGTGTTCTAGCGGAGCTCGGCCCTTTGGCACCGGCACCAGACAGGGTAAATAGCCTAGACAAGGCTCAACATCGGAAGCGTGAACTTCGACGGCCACCGAACGCATGATGACCTCGAGGGAAATCACCACTTGGCATTTCTGTTTTCTTCTGATCAGAAAACCTTCCGCTCCGCTGAAAGGCCCTCGTCTGATTCGTACCCGGCTACCGATTGTCAAATACGAATACGGTTCTGCATGAACCGCAGACAACAGGCCTTTTCGCAGCGTCTCGATTTCTGCGTCCGGAATGGCGAGGGGTCCTGTGCTCGTACCGACCAGGCGCACCACACTCGAAATATCAAGCACACGAATACGCTCTGCATGGACGAGCTGCACAAATACGTATCCTGGAAACAGGGGTAATTGCAGATCGGCGGTGCGTCCGTTTTGCCAGCGATGTAAGACTCTATACAAAGGAAGAAAATGTGCGATTGATCTTTCCCGGAGTTGCCCCGCCACACGCTTCTCGTGGTAGGAATAGGTGTAAGCGGCGTACCACCTAGATTGGCGATCATCGGTCGACGCATCGGGTGACAAGGGCACACCTGCTTTCTCAAATTCGCCGCATTTCTCCACCATTCCAGATCTTGCTTGTTGAGTCAGAACTTAGCTCCTTGTCAGAGTTTTCTCGCTCGCGCCCCAGGGCGGGTTTACGAGTATTTTGAACACGGCTTCGCCGTCGTTACTTAGATTTGCTTCGAGATAAGTCGTTGATATTATTAAATTTAACCGACGCTAAATTAATATCGTTCGTAGTGCCACTGCAAACCCTCGGTCCGGACGCTCCACTGAGTCCACGCGAACTACCACGCCTTCACCATGCAACCATATCCGCGGTTCGTTCGCTCGGTCATGAAAGAGCGCTATGCACACATGAGCGTCCAAAGAAGGTAGTCGTGCATCGCTGACCACGAACACTCCATTGGTGCTGATATCCTGCGTCCTACCCTCGCCATTTTCAAACGGGAATACGGTTGTTTTCCACCGATAGTGCGCAATGGCAACCACTGGGTAGCGCCTTGCGCTTCGCCGTTCCATCTTAAGCAGCGGCTGGAAAACAACCGACACAGTGTTTGCAACCTTACGCTCCCCAGAGACTGTCCGCCATAGCTAGAAATCCCCACGTAATGTTTTCTCAACGCCGCATTCCGGATTAGGCAGCGAATCTCAAAGAACTGCATCGGGCGCGAGACACAATCGGAAAAAACACACCCTGTCTAGGGAGAGAGGAAAGTCCTAACAGGCTTCTCAAGTGTCTCATCGGTGTCACGGCGACCGGGGAGGACCGCAGCTCTACGATGCCATGCTCCACGACCTTCGTTGCGCGAGGAATTCTCTCGCAGGCATCCGACGGAGACGACCTGAAGGCACGTTTGAGCGCAACCTTCCCGGACTTCGGCGGACGAGTTTGCTCGATCAAAATTCGCAAATCGTACAAGTCGGAGAGCCGCATTCTCACTTCTCGACCGAATGCACTGAATAATTGGGCTACGTCGTGTCTTGCTGCTTGCCGTTCTCAAGGTGCAACTTGGTGTCGCTGCAAGATGAGAATGTCCGTTTTGAGCAAAGTAGAAATGTCCGGTCTCCTGGGTTGGCGGAGGCGCCATGGAAGCGGAGCGAATCGCTTGGAGTCAATGAAAACGGGACCGACTGCGAGTGTTGCACGAAGTGGAAAAAGAGCATGTAGCTCAAATCGAAGCGGCACCGGGGATGAAGCTAAGCGACCATCAGGTGCGTCCGTCTGGTTCGAGGAAGTGTGCGCGAATCCTTCCTTTCTGCTAAATTGTTCAAGCACCAGGGGAGAGGTGTCCGAGCGGTTTAAGGAGCACGCTTGGAAAGCGTGTGTAGGAGAAATCCTACCGTGGGTTCGAATCCCACCCTCTCCGCCATGTATTCACGCGGATTTAGTTTGGCCGGACTTACCCTGGCATTCCTTCATGATCGTCCGCACCGTCGAACAAGTCCGCCGTGCCTTTCGTATCGTCGCTGGATTTACGCTTTTGCTGGCCGGCGTCGTGATGATCGTCACGCCCGGTCCCGGATGGCTCGTAATCTTTCTCGGGTTAAGCTTGCTCGCCGCGGAGTTCATCTGGGCCCGCCGGCTGATGGACCGCATGAAGCGTCAGGGAGATCGCGTCCGCGAGGCGGTGTGGCCCGCGGCGAAAAATGTCCCCTCGGAACCGTCTGCTGAATCCAACGAATTGGAGTAGCCTCACGCAAGTTCTGTACAAGAGTACGTTTGCGCAACTAGGTCCCTAAGAATCATGAGGAGGCAAGCCTATGGAAGTCGGTCTCATCGGTCTGGGCAATATGGGCTCGGGGATAGCGAAGAGTTTGCTGCGGGCTGGGCACCGCGTGACGGTTTACAACCGTACACGCGCTCGCGCTGAAGCCTTGCGGCCCGACGGCGCAGTCGTCGCCAGTACGGGTGCCGAAGCTTGTCGCGGCGAAGCCGTCATCACCATGCTTGCTGACGATGCAGCGGTCGAAGCGCAGGTGTTCGGCAAAGACGGCATCCTCACTTCCTTGCCTCGCGGCGCGGTTCACATTTCCTGCAGCACCATCAGTGTTGCTCTCAGCGACAAACTCGCCGCAGAACACGGGAAGGCCGGCCAGGAATTTGTCTCTGCTCCGGTCTTTGGACGCCCGGACGCTGCCGAAGCCGCCAAACTCGCGATCGTCGCGGCGGGCCCCAAAGCCGCCATCGGTCGTTGCAAGCCCTTGTTCGAGGTTATGGGTCCAAAACTTTGGATCGTCGGCGAAAAGCCGTCCCTCGCCAACGTCGTAAAACTCACCGGCAATTTCCTGATCTCTACCGTCCTCGAATCACTGTCCGAAGCCATTGCTTTCGCGCGCAAATCCGGAGTCGATGCGGCGGGTTTGATGGATTTTCTCACCAGCACGCTCTTCAATGCGCCGGTATACAAAACCTACGGCGGGTTGATCGTAGAAGGGAACTACGACAAAGTTGGCTTCGCCCTCCCGTTGGGTCTGAAAGACACGCGGCTCGTGTTGCAGGCCGCCGAAGCGCAAAACGTCCCCATGCCCATCGCTAGCGTCCTCCGCGACCGCTTCATCACCGCCATCGCTCGAGGCAACGAACACAGCGATTGGTCCGTCCTGGGCCGGGTCGCCGCCGAAGACGCAGGTCTGCCCGCCACCAAAAAGGCCGGCGCCTAGCGTTTTTCCGTGTTCCTGCTGTAGGGGCGCAGCACCGCTGCGCCGCAGCTTGCCCGAATCACTCTGTAGGGAACGCACCGCAACCACACTACGGGATGCCTTTCCGGAAGGAGACAGCCTTGGGAACGTCCATCGCAAAATGGCAAGGAAAATGGGCGCTCGTAACAGGCGCCAGCGCCGGCATTGGTAAAGCCCTCGCGGAAGAATTGGCCGCCGGCGGCACGAACCTGGTTCTCACCGCGCGACGTCGCGAGCGCCTCGAGGATTTAGCGAGAGCCCTATCGACCACGTGCAAAATTCGCGCCGAAGTCTTCGTAGCCGACCTGGCTCGCTCCACCGCCCCCGCGGAAATCCTTGCCTTTACGCGCGACAAAAACATCCACATCGATCTGCTGATTAACAACGCTGGTTTTGGGGCCTACGGTGAGTTCGCAGGCTCGGACCTCGCGCGCCAGTTGGAAATGGTTCAAGTGAATTGCTCCGCCGTGGTGCACCTGACCCGCCTGTTTCTCCCGGCCATGCTCGAGCGGCGTTCGGGAGACATCCTGATCCTCGCCTCCACGGCCTCTTTCCAGGCCGTTCCGTATATCTCGGTGTACGCCGCAACCAAAGCGTTTGACCTGTCGTTCGCGGAGGGACTTGCGGAAGAACTGAAGCCTCACGGGATTCGCGTCTGCGCTCTCTGCCCCGGCTCGACCGAGTCCGAGTTTCATCAAGTCGCAAACCAAGCGAACGTGCCGGCCGCCAACACAAAACGCGAAACTTCGGCAAAAGTCGCCAAAACCGGTTTGAAAGCACTGGCGGCCGGAAAGAGCTACGTAATCTCAGGTGCACGAAACTATCTCGGTGCTCAGATCCAGCGTCTGGTCCCGCGCCGCGTAGTCACCTCCATCGCCGCCAAAATGTTCCGCCCTCGGACCAAACCCTGAAGGGAGCGGTCCTTATTCATATCGCAACGCCACCATGGCGTCCACGCGGGTAGCCCGCCGCGCAGGCACATAGCACGCCAGAACAGCCGCCACCAGCAGCACCACCGCGACCGCCCCTACCGCCACCGGATCGATCGCACTCACTTCGTACAAGATGGATTGCATCGCACGTCCGACAAAGTAGGTGCCGCCAAGTCCAAAAACCAAGCCCGCTACAGCCAGGAACATGCCTTCCCGCAGCACCATGAACAGGACTTCCCGGGATCCCGCGCCCAGTGCCATGCGCAATCCGACTTCGTGCGTGCGCTGCGCCACCGCGAACGACATCACGCCGTAAATTCCGATGGCAGCCAGCACCAGTGCCACGCCCGCGAATCCTGCGAACAGCCACGTTACAAAACGATCTCCCGCCAGCGATTCGTCCACCAACTGGTCCATCGTCCGCACCTGGTCCAGAGCCAAATCCGGGTCTACAGATCGCACCGCAACGGCAATACTGTTTGCCATGCTGGCAGGATCGCCGGCCGTGCGCACGCTGATCTGTACCCATGGCAAAGGATTCTGCCAAAAAGGCACGCTGATTTCCGCAGAGCTTTCTCTTCGAACGCTCCTGTTGTGGACGTCGTGATAGACCCCAACAATATTCCATTCGATCGCAGGTCCTAGTGCGCTCTGCCCCAACTGTCGAACCACCAAGCGCTGTTTCAGGGGATCCACGTTGGCGAGGTACTTTTTCACAAAGGCTTCATTCACCATGGCTACCGGCAGACTACCGGCCACGTCCTGTTCGGTGAAAGTGCGTCCTTGCGTGATCTGTATCCCAAAGGTGCGAAAATATCCGGGCGTGACCATGGTGAAACCAGCACTGGGGAGCGCGGAAGGATCGGCGACAGGGTGTCCCGCGATGCGGAAATCCATTCCGTAGCCCGTCCACAGAATCGGGGTAGAGCTGGAAGCCGTGGCGGACGAGATTCCGGGGAGCGCCGAGATCCTCTCGAGCACGGAGCGATCAAACGCGGTGATCTGTTCGGGATGCGGAAAGCGATCAAAGCTTACCGGGAGTGCAAATGTGAGGATGTGATCCTGCCGAAAGCCCAGGTCCACACGCGTCAATTTCCAGAAGCTGTGGATCACCAGTCCCGCGCCGGCAAGTAGCGTCAATGCCAACGCAAACTCGACTACGACGAGAATCCGGCGCAATCCGTGTCGGCCTGCGCCCGACGCGGAGCGCCCGCCCTCCTTCAGCGCATCGCTGAGATTCCGCCGGGAAATTTGCCACGCTGGCGCGCAGCCGCACAGCACTCCCGCCAGAATCGTCGCCGTCAGACTGAAAAGCAGCACTGGTACGTTCAAGCGGATGTCCGCCTCTGTCGGAACGGAAAATTGCGGCAGAAGAACCACGATTACCTTCAGCAGCATCGCTGCAAGTCCGACCCCTAACGCTCCGCCAATCAACGCTAGAACGAGGCTCTCGCACAGAAATTGCGAGAACAGTTGCCACCGAGTCGCTCCCAAAGAAGCGCGGAGCGCCGCTTCTTTCTTGCGAACGGTGCCCCGCGCCAGCAGCAAATTCGCCACGTTGACACAAGCGATCAGCAGCACGAACCCCACCGCTCCCATGAGCAGCCACAAATCCTTGATCGTGTCGCGGCTCGTGAAATTATTCTTCAGCGGCTCCACGCTGACGCCCCAGCCCTTGTTGGAGTTCGGATAGGTCTCCGCGACCCGCCGCGCAACGCCATCCATGTCCGCATTGGCTTGCTGCAGCGTAACGCCCGGCTTCATCCGGCCCATCACCACCATCCAGTGACGCTCATGAGTGATCTGGTCGGGCCGCAACGCCATGGGCACGAATAGTGGGGATTCATAGCGGTCGGGCATTCCCGCCGCCAGCACGCCAACGACGGTGTACGGCTCCGCATTGAGCCGCACTTGCTGACCGAGAATGTGGGGATCGCTGCCGAAACGCTCCCGCCACAGGCGATTCGTCATGATCACAACGTGTTCCTGGCCAGGTTGGCCTTCTTCGGCAACAAAGTCGCGGCCCAGGGAGAGCGGTATCCCCTGCATGCTGAAAAAACCGGGCGACATGATGCGGGTCTGCAGCGCCTGGGGGCGGCCGTCAACGGAGAGACTGAACGTCGCTTCATCCCAAGCAACAAGATTCTGGAAGACAGAATTTTGCCGCTTCCAATCCTGAAAATCACCGGGAGAGACAACGTTGCGGCCGTGGACCTCCGACCAGACCATCACCAACTGTTCGGGATGCGGCATCGGCAAAGGCGCAAGCAGCGCCCCATACACCACGCTGAAAATTGCGGTGTTGGCCCCAATGCCCAGTGCCAATGTCAGAATCGCCACCGTCGCGAATCCAGGGTTGTTCCGCAAAATCCGAAACCCAAAGCGAGCATCCCTGAAAAATTGCTCGACGGTATGCCACCGCCAAACGTCCCGCCCGTCCTCTTCGACCAGCGTCACATTTCCAAACTGCCGCCGCGCCGCCGCTCCCGCTTCTTTCCGCGACATCCCGCCCGCAACCAACTCCTCGACCTTCTCCTCGAGATGTTCCTGGATCTCTTCCGACAGCTCGCCAAAGCGCCGCCGTCGCGAAAGATAGTGCTTCAGCCACTTCATGATCTCTTCTGCTCCAAATTCCGCCAGGCGCTACTCGTGCCGGAGGGTCACCATCGGATCGACCCGCGTAGCCCGCAAAGCCGGCAGATAGCTGGCCAGCAGCGCGGCGGCGATCAGTACCAGGCACGTGCCGCCAAACGTGATTTCGTCCGTCGAGCGCACGCCGTACAGCATCGACGACAGCAGTTGAACACTTGCCAACGCACCGGCGAGACCGAGCGCCACGCCTGCGCCAGTCAGCCGCGCGCCTTGCCACAAAACGTCGCCAACAACGTTTGACTGTGTTGCACCGAGCGCCATGCGAATCCCGATGTCGCGCGTTCGTTGCGTCACCATGTAGGAAAGCACGCCATAGATTCCCACCGACGAGAGCAGTAGCGCCGCTACCGCGAAAATCGACAGCAGGAACGTGTCGAAATGCGACCTCTCCAGCGTGCCGGCAATTTTCTGCTGCATGGTCGAAAGCTGGTAGAGCGGCACTCCTGGGGCTATCGAGGCCACCATCGTTTGCAATTCGTGTCTCGGGGCCGCCGCGCTTTGCGTCCTCACCGCGAGGTCCATCGTGCGTCCAATCCAATCCCACGCTTGTGGCGGCATCTGCGCCGTGGGCAAATAGAATTCCGCTTGCGCCTGCCGGTCGAGTCCCGACGCCCTCACGTCCGCGACCTCGCCAATCACTTCGTGCCACACCGGATCCTCGCGCCCCTTCGGTCCGGGCTCGCAGCACGCGAACCGCTTGCCGATGGGGTTCTCCCCCGGCCACAGCGTGCGTGCCAGGGTTTCATTCACGATCGTAACCAGCGTTTTCTCCCGCGTGTCTTGCGGAGTGAAGTCCCGCCCGGCTTTAAGCGGAATGCGCAGGGTAGAAAGATATCCAGGCGAAACAATTTGCAATCGCGAATCCACGATACTCGACGGATCAATCGGTCTTCCCTCCGCGATCACGCCATTACTGCTTCCCCCGCCGGCCAGCGGAGCGCGCGAAACCACGCCAGCGGACTGCACGCCTGGGAGTTCCGCGGCGGTGCGTACGATCCTTTCAAAGGTCTGTCGGGCTACGACCGGATCGTGATACTCAGCGTCCGGCAGTCCGACGCGTCCGACCACCAGGTTCGCCGTGTCGAATCCCGGATTGACGTGCGCCACAAGAAGAGCGCTCCGGACAAGCAGGCCAGCTGCTGCCATCAGTATCAACGCCAGCGCAATTTCGCCTACGACCAGCGCGCTTCGAACCCGATCCCTGCTGCCGCTGCAAACTCCCGTACCCTTCTTGAACGCTTCGCTCAAGCTGGTGGACGCGGAACGCAGGGCGGGCGCCAGTCCGAACAGCAAGCTGCATAACAGAGCGATCACGCAAGCGAAAATGAGAGCCCCGGCGTCGATCCGCGATTGATCCAGCCGGGGTATTTCGGCGGGCCCATGCACCACAATCCAAGACAACCCCCAGTACGCAACCAACACCCCAACCACGCCTCCGCCGAGTCCAAGCACAACGTTTTCCACCAAGAGTTGCCGAACCAGCCGTTGTCGCGAAGCTCCCAAGGCGATGCGCAGTGCCATCTCTTTCTGCCGCGTGCGCGAGCGCGCCAGTTGCAGATTCGCGATATTCGCGCACGCAATCAGCAGCACAAATCCCACCGCGGCAAGCATCATGCGCAAAGCCAACCGTTGATCGCCCAGCAGCAGTTCTGTAAGCGGCCGAACGTTCAGCCCGCGATCTCGATCGTCAAGTGGATAAGCCTGCTGCAGCCTCCGCGCGATGACATTTAGCTCCGACTGCGCTTGCTCCACGGACACGCCAGGGTTGAGCCTTGCCACAACGGTCAAGTAGTGATTGTCGTGGTCGGCTATTTGCCCCGCGGTGAACGCTTCAGGAATCCACAGATCGCTTCCGCTCAGCACCGGATCGAACGTTTTCGGCATGATCCCGACAACGATGTGAGGCACCCCGTTGATGCGCAGCGGTTTCCCGACGATCGCTCGATCGGCGCCCAACCGCGACCGCCACAGCCGCTCACTAACCAGGACCACATTCTCCTGTCCATGCTCGTCCTCTTCCGGCGCGAACAGACGCCCGGCGATCGGCGGCACTCCAAACGTCGCGAAACAATCCGCCGTTGCAAGCTCGCCTTGCACGCGCGTCGGTGTATCGGGTGTCGCGAGGTTGAAGCCCGCCTCGTTCAACGCGCAAAGATTCGAAAATGAGCGGCTTTGCCTCCGGACGTCGGCAAAGTTTCCCACCGAGACCGACGCAAACGTTTCGCGCCACTGCTCACGCAAGAGCACGACGCGGTTGGGATCTTCCATCGCCAGAGGATTTATCAGAACCGCGCGAATGATGCTGAAAATCGCGGTGGCCGCCCCAATGCCTAGCGCCAATGTGAGAATTGCCACAGCGGTGAAACCTCGGGCTTTGCGCAGCGCCCGTACCCCGAAGCGAACGTCGGTGAGAAAACTCTCGATCAGATTCCAGCGCCAGACTTCGCGGCCGTCTTCCTCCGCCAGCGCCGCACTGCCGAACTCACGCCGAGCCGCCGCCGCGGCCGCCTCGCGCGACGTACCCGCTGCCACCAACTCATCGATCTTTTCCTCAAGGTGTGCGCGAATCTCCTCGGATAAGTCGCCGAAGGCCTGCTGCCGCTTAAATAATTGTTTGAGCGAAATCATGCGTCACCCTAAGAAATCGACGACAATATTCAAGATCTTCGTCCATCAATCGTTTCGTAAAGCCACAATCAAATCGATCTTCATAGCTCGCCTCGCGGGCAAGTAGCTGGCGGCCAAACACGACGACGGTCAGCGTCAACACAACGGACACATGCACACCCGGATCTCTCCGGCCAAATCTTCGAAAAGATGCCGCCGCCAGAATATTTTCCGCATCCACCTCATCCGTTCACCTGGTCCCAACAAATTCTTGTTCTTGTTGGCGATTCAGGGTTCACCCGACCGTCACTCGTATCGCAGCGCCGCCATAGGATCGACTTTGGCCGCGCGCCAGGCAGGCACGTAGGAAGCCGCCACCGACGCGGCCAACAGTGTCAGTGCGACTCCCGCGAACACTCCGAGGTCGAACGCCGCTACCCCATACAGCGTGTTCTTCAAGACGCGGCCTACCATGTACGCGCCGATCAGCCCAATCGCTACTCCCAGCAACGCCAAGATCGCTCCTTCGCTCAAGACCATACGCATTACTTGTGCGCTCCGCGCGCCCAAGGCCAGCCGCAACCCGATTTCATGCGTTCGTTGCGCCACCGCAAAGGCCATCACTCCGTAGATCCCCACCGCCGCCAACAGCAGGGCCAACCCTGCAAAGCCCCCATACAACACGGCGGAGAAGCGATCCCCAGCCAATCGATCGTCCACGATTTGATCCATGGTCTTGACATTCGCGAGCGGCAAGTCCGATTCCATCGAGCTCACCACTTCCTGAATGTTCCTGGTCAACAACGCCGGATCGCCCGCACTGCGCACCGCCATTTCGGCTTGCGGCCACGGGCTCTGCCAGAACGGTACGTCCATCTCAGGCACCTGGTCGTTGCGTATACCGAAGCTCCGTACGTTCCGGAAGACACCGACGATTTGCCATTCGACCAGCGGCTCCTCCCCTTGCACGCCCGGCACTTTGCTCTCCGTAACGACCCGCTGGGTGAGCGGGTCAACATTCGGCAGATAACGCCGAACAAAATTTTCGTTCACCACTGCGACGCGAACGCCACCCGCTCTATCCTCTTCGGTGAACGCGCGGCCTTTCACCATCTCAATCCCGAAGGCTTCAAAGTAACCAGGCGTAACCGCCTGAAATCCCGCGCCGGGGCGTGCAATGCGCTCCACATGAGGCGTGCCCGCAATCCAAAATTGCGTTCCCCGGTGCGGACCTTCCACCGGCAAACCGGTAGACACGTTGGCCGCCGACACTCCGGGAAGCGTTCGCACTTTGGCCACCAGTTCTCGATAAAACGCAATCATCTGGTCGGGTTGCGTCAGGCGCCCATCCGCGACGGGCAGAGTAAAGGTGAGAATGTGATCGGTGCGGACGCCAAGATCGACGTGCGCGAGATTCCAGAAGCTGCGAAGAGCCATTCCAGCGCCGGAGAGTAAAGTCAGCGCCAGCCCAAATTCCACTACCACCAGCGCTTGCCGCAAATGTCGATGCCCGGTGCCGTCCTTGCCGCCTTTCAACGCACGGTTTGGATCGACGCCGGAAGCCTGCCAAGCGGGCGCGCACCCGAACAGCAATCCGGCCGCAACGGTAACCATCAGCGTGAACACGAGAACGGCCATGCTGATCCTCACGTCGGCTTCCGAAGGCAACGTATACTCAGGCAGCAGCGCCACGATTACCTTTACCAACGCCGTAGCCAGAGCGACCCCCAAGGCGCCGCCGGCAAGGGCCAGCACCAGACTCTCGGTCAAAAACTGCGCGAAGATTCGTTGGCGAGTTGCTCCCAACGAAACGCGCACTGCGACTTCTCTCTGCCGCACAGAACTCCGCGCAAGCAAAAGGTTGGCCACATTCACGCACGCGATACACAACACAAATCCTACCGCCCCAAGTAACAGCCACAGCGTGACCTTCGTTTCCGCAGGCAGGAAATCGTTTTGCAGTTGTTCGACGCTGACTTCCCAGTCCTTGTTGGTCTCCGGATGATCCTGCGCGATGCGGTGCGCCACCACGCTCATGTTCGCCTGCGCTTCGGCAAGCGTGACACCCGGTTTGAGCCTTCCCATCACAAACAGCCAGTGAAATCCGTGATTGATTTGATCCGGCTTAAAAACCAGCGGCACGATCAGATCGAATTTAATGCGGTCCAGAGGGCCCGGTGCCGTTACTCCTACTACGGCATAAAGCTCCCCATTCATCCGCAGTTGCTGGCCGACGATGCCATTGTCGGCGCCCAGCCGCTTCCACAATTTGTAGGTGAGAATAGCGACGTGCTCTTTACCGCTCGTACCTTCTTCCGGAAGGAAGTTGCGCCCCAGCAGAAACCGCACCCCCATGATTCGGTAGTCGTCTGCGAGCACTCTTTGCGCCAGCACCTGCTCGGGATGGCCCGCACTCACGAGGTTGAAACTCGAACTCTGCGAATCCCACGCGGTCAGGTCCTCGAAGACGTTGCTCTGCCGTTTCCAGTCGAGAAAGTCGCCCGCCGAAGTTCCCCAAACCCGATGGTGCTGAAACTGGGGCCACACGATTACCAATCTGTCGGGATGCGGGTAAGGCAGGGGCGCGAGCAACGTCGCATACGTTACGCTGTAAATCGCGGTGGTCGCCCCGATACCCAGCGCCAGCGTGAGGATAGCGATCGCCGTAAACCCAGGATTTTTGCGCAATCCTCGCAAGCCATAACGAACATCGCTCAGGAAATCTTCCATCCACGACCAGCGCCAGACCGCGCGGCCATCGTGTTCGGCGAGCGTCACATTTCCGAATTGCCGGCGGGCCGCCGCAACCGCGTCTTCCCTCGACATCCCGCTCGCAACCAATTCGTCAACTTTTTCTTCGAGATGCTCGCGAATCTCTTTTGAGAGGTCTCTGTAAATCTGTCGGCGCGAGACCAAGCGTCTAACCCAAGTCATGCTTTACTCCGTCAAAGCGGACGAATTCCTTTTTCAACGTCAAGCATCTTTCCTCCGCCGTCACTCATACCGCAACGCCACCATCGGATCGACCCGCGTCGCGCGGCGCGCTGGCAGGTAGCAAGCCGCCAGCGCCACCAGCGCGAGCAACGCCGCCACGGTTGCAAACGTAAACGGATCGAGCGGGCTCACGCCGAAAAGTAGATTCGTCATCAACCGGGTCAATGCGAACGCCCCGCACATGCCGATCGCCACGCCCAGCAACGCCACCTTCGCACCGTGGCTCAACACCATTTGCAGTACGTCCCCAACCTGAGCCCCAAGCGCCAGGCGAATTCCAATCTCGCGCTGGCGTTGCGACACACTGTAGGAGATCACGCCATAAATGCCGATCATACCCAGAGCCAGGGCCATAGCCCCGGCGATCCCGAGCATCACCAGCGTGAACGAAGTTCTCGCTACCGATTTGTCATACACCGTTTGCATCGTCCGGACGCTCGCCAGCGGCAAGCTGGCATTCACCGACCACACGGCCCGACGCACCTCATCCAGAAATCCCTGCGTTCCGGCACGCTCGCTGCGTATGACGAAGCTTACCGTCCGTGTCGCTCCCGCCGGTCCGGGTCCAAACAAGTTGTCCATCATCGTCGGCCAATACACGATCTCCGGCGCCTTCTCCTGCACGCCGTTTTCACGGACATCCTGTATTACGCCGATCACTTCATGCCACGGCATCTTCGGAAATTCGGTCAGTCGCTTGCCGATTGCGGCGGATGGCGAGCCCCACAGTTCGCGGGCCAGATTCTCGGAAATCATGGCTACCGGCCGGAGGCCGTAGACTTCACTCCAAGTCAGTTCCCGGCCGGCCACGATTCGCGTACCGGCCGTCTCATAGAAGCCCGGCGAAACATGCTTGAACAGTCGCAATGGCGGGATTTCGCCGTCAGAATAATTCTTGTCCTCGGCATAGATGGCATCCCAGTCGGAATCGAACCCTTCCATGGGCATTTCGCTCACGAATCCAGCAGACTTCACGCCCGGAATTGCTTGCAGCCTGTCCAGAATCTCATTTTGCAGGCGCGTGACCCGCACTGGTTCTGCGACCAGCGAGCCCGGAATCGAGGTGCGCAGGAGCTGCAGATGGTTCGCATCCGTGAAGCCCGGCTCGACTTTTCGCAATTCCCGGAACGTGCGAATCATCAAACCCGCACCGACCAGAAGCACCAGCGCCATGGCTACTTGACCCACGACCAGCACATTGCGAGCGTGATATCGCTCACGGCTGGCACTGGTTGTGCGCCCGGCACTGCGAAGAGCCAATGCCACTTGCGGTCCCGCGTATTTCAGCGCCGGAATCAATCCAAACACCAGGCCCGAGAACAGGGAAAGAAGCACCGTGAATCCGATCGTCCGCGTGTCCAGCGAGATTTCCGTGAGGCGCGGGAGATTCGCCGGCCCCATCGCCACCAAAACGCGCACGCCGGCGTACGCCAAGCCAATCCCCAGTGCACCACCCAGAAGTCCCAGCAGCAGGCTTTCGACCAGAAGTCCCCGAACGATTCGCGCCCACCCGGCGCCGAGCGCCGCGCGAACAGCCAATTCCTGCTGCCGTGCTTCTACTCTCACGAGCAACAAGTTCGCGAGGTTCGCACAGGCGATCAGCATCACCACGCCGATCGTTCCCATCACCACCCACAATACTTCGCTCACGTTGCCAAGCACTTCTTGTTTCAGGGGACGGATCGCGGGGGTAATTCGCCAGGTCTCATAAATGTGCGGATTGCTGCCAGGTCCGTTCGACCACGAGTCCATCCAGATCGGCAACATCCGTGCCAGGTCGGCGTCTGCCTCCGCGATATTGACGTTGGGCTTGAGACGCGCGATGGCATTGAATCCAAAGCCAGCCAGGATCAGCTTGCCGCGGTCGAATGCCAGCGGCACCATCGCGTCGAAATCGGTATCGACGAACCGGAATCCCTGCGGCATGACACCAACGATTTCCCGGGGCCGCGAATCGACCATCAGGTTGCGCCCAATCGCCCTGCGGTCTCCGCCGAACCGCCGCTGCCAGTAGCCGTAGCTGAGCATCACGGTTTCCGCGCCGCGCGGGGTTTGGTCCGCCTTTGCCAGCCACCGCCCGGCTACGGGCGAAACCCCGAGCGTTTGCAGCACGCCGTCGCTCACACCTACGGTGCGCACTTGCTCCGGTTCGGCCAGTCCGGTCACATTCGCAGTGCCAGGAACCCAGACGCCCAACGATTGAAATGTCCGGTTTTGCTCGGCGTAGGTGAAGTACATCGAAGGTGAAAGGTGCAGACCGCTCTCAAAGTCCGCGAGTCCTGCAGCGCCGGGAGCAATCTGGTGCAACGACACCAATTGTTCCGCCTGCGGATAGTGCAGCGGCTTCAGCAGTACGCTGTTGACGATACTGAAAACCGCAGTATTCGCGCCAATGCCAATCGCGAGCGTCAAAATGGCGACGGTCGTAAAACCGGGAGCTTTTCCGAGCATGCGCAACCCGTAGCGAAGGTCCTGCATGAAGTCCTCCACGCGCGGCCACCGCCAGACTGCGCGAGCGTCTTCCTCCGCGAAAGTCCTGTTGCCGAACTCGCGCCGCGCCGCCGCCGCGGCTTGTTCGCGCGACATTCCTGCGGCCACCAACTCCTCAACCTTCTCCTCGAGGTGCTGTTGAATCTCGTCGGAAAGATCAGCGTAGGTCCGCCGCCGCGAAAATATTTGCTTCAGCCACCGCATACCCGTGCCTCTTTCCTTTCGACTCTCAATTGTCGACTGCCAACTCCTCACGATTCACCCGGGGCCAACACCCGCGTAATCCCTTCCAGCATCTTTTCGAAGCGCGATACTTCATGTTCCAAATGTTTCGTTCCTGCCGCTGTCAGCTTGTAAATGCGTACCCGCCGGTTCGTGGACGAAATGCCCCATTCGGCCTTCACCAACTCTTCCTTCAGGAGTCTCTGCAGCGCCGGATACAGCGACCCTTCTTCGATCTGCAGTAAATCGTTCGACGTTCGCTTGATGTGCTGTACCAGCGCATAGCCGTGCAGCGGCTGCCGCTTCAACGTGCGCAGGATCATCATCTCCAGCGCGCCGGGAAATAGATCTCGCTGTTTGTCGTTCTTCATGGTCTGGGTTTCGTGCACTCCGCCACAGCCTTGTTGTCTCTAGGCCTAGAGCAAAATAGTCTCATTGCGCCCGCCGTGTCAACCCCCCATTTCCTGTACTTATCCGGCCGCCGCCCGACGTCCAAGCTAAAGCGGTCGACTTTCTCCCCCTAGGGAAGCTTGCGCCGGTCGTCGAGTGGCCAGCGCAGGCATTCCAGCGGGTATTCGCGAATGGGCGAGTGATCGAGCAATTCCGCCGGCGCGACGTTCACGCGCGCCCGAAAAGCCGCTTCCTTAGGAGGCCGGAGCTTCCGCCTGAAGAAAACCTTTTTCGCTTTTCGTTGCGTTTTCTTGCGGCCTATTTCAGCCGTGCCGTAGGCGGCACAACGCGGTCCGGCTTCAGGCGCTCCAGCAAGATTTTCGCGTGGCAAGCAACAACACCCGCAACACGATCTTTGGGAACCTTTTTCTATGGCAACGGGAAATGTTAGAGAAGACCGAGTGCGATCGCCGGCCGGGCAAAACGTCGAACCAGGGGAGCTAGGCATTTCAGAAGAAACCAGGGACGACGTTCTCTTGCGGCGTGCTGCAAAAGGGGATGAGGATGCATTCACGGTCCTCTACCGGCGGCACCAGGCGGCCATCTATCGGTTTGCGTTGCGCATGACCGGCAACGCCTGGGCGTCGGAAGAAATCGTGCAAGACGTTTTCATGACCTTGATGCGCGAGCCCAAAAAGTACGACGCGGAGCGTGCGGTGCTGGCTGCGTATCTATATGGAATCGCGCGCAATCGCGTCATGAAGCACTTGGAACGTTTGCCGCGTGAGGTTGCGCTCGACGAACACAACGAAAACGGTTCGCGCGGTGGCGCCGCGGTCATCAATGCGGTGACGCCAATGCATTGGGCCGAACGGCAGGAGCGCTTGCGGCAGGTGCGCGCCGCCGTCCTCGAGCTACCAGCGGAATTTCGCGAAGCCGTGGTCCTTTGTGAACTGGAGGAGTTGAGTTACGAAGAAGCATCGCAGCGGATCGGATGCCCCATCGGAACGATTCGTTCGCGGTTGCATCGTGGCCGGGCGTTGTTGTTGGCCAAGCTGGAGATGTTGCGTGACGTGCCGCGCCGGTACAGCGCGGCCAGGTAGGACCTGCTATCGCGTCGCGGCGTCGGATAGCGCCGCCGAGTCCGGAACGTGTAGCGCAGGGCGGAGTCTTCGCAGCCCTGCGGCTTTTGTGGCAATCGGAGCAACACCCAGGAAACACTGGGTAGAGCGAGCAGTGCAGCGAGAGGGAAGTGCGCGATGAAATGCGAAGAATTTGAAGCCATTGGACTTGGCCTGGATCGCGAAAGCACAGCGCAGAGCGACTTGCGTCCTGAGTCGGGCGGTGAGGTGCGTCGCGATTTAAAGGGAATTGACCCGCTCGAGTACGCCGCGGCAATCGAACATGCCAACAACTGCGCGCGGTGCGCGGCTCTGCAGGAATCCTGGTACGACGCGCAAATCGAATTGCGGTCCCTTCGTGAAGCGACACGAAACGTCAGTGCGCCGCCGCGCGTGGAGATGAGGTTGCGCCAGGAGTTTTGGGCCAAGCGCCGTGCCGTGAGGGTGCGAAGGTTTGCGCTGACAAGCGCCTGGGCGCTGGCGTCCGCGGTGCTGCTCATCGTGGGCATGAGCTGGTGGAACTGGCACATCGCCCAGGAGGACATTCCGCTGCAAAGCCTAAACATTCCCGTGGGCGGGCCAGGGAAAACGAATTCCAAAGCGACTGCCAGTCCGGCGGCAGTCTCAAATGGTGAAGCCGCGGAAAATAGCCAAAGTGTTTCACCGGCCGATGCAACGCTGGTAGCCGCGAACGACGCGGAACAGTTCACGCTGTTACCGGGCAGCTTGTCGCAAGAAACCGGTGATGGTGCCGTAGTGCGGGTGCGGCTGCAGCGCGGTGCGCTGGGTGCGCTTGGTCTGCCGGTGAATGAAGAGCGCGCGGGCGAATGGATTCAGGTCGATTTATTGGTCGGCCAGGACGGGCAGCCACAGGCGGTTCGTCTGCCGCGCTGAGCGTCCGGTGGCGTCGCTGCCTCCGATCGGACTCGTCCGCGGCAAGTTGTTAGCAAGCAGTTGGTCTGGGGCATTTTGAGCGCTGCGCGATATGTCCGCGCGGCCGCGGAATTAGCAAGGCTCAGGAGAGAAGTAGGAGAAGAGATGATGAATCGGAGAAATTGGGCCTTTGCGATTTTGCCTTGTGCGCTTATGAACGGGGCGCTGTTGTTCTGCGCCGGCACGGCGGGCGCTCAGGAAGGGCCTCCCCGCCCCCCGCACCCGATGTGATGATGGGTGGTCCTGGCGGCCGCGGGGGGCCGGGTGGTCCTGGGCCATTCGGAGATCGTATCGAACTGATGGGTTTTGAAGGGCTGCATGGCAACAAAGTAGTGAAGGGAGCGCCCTTCTCCGCTACGGCCGCAACGGAAACGACGCAGACGCTGCAGGACGGAACCTCCATCCACCGCACCACGACCAGTACGCTCTATCGCGACAGCCTGGGCCGTTCGCGGAGTGAAGTGACGCTTTCCGGATTCGGCCCGCTGCAAGCCTCGGGCAAGCCGCGTACGATGATCACCATTGCCGATCCGGTAGCTGGTTCGCGGTACATGCTGGACGCTCAGAACAAGGTGGCGCACCAGATGACCATGAGGACGCACGGCACGCCATCACCGGAGCAAGAGCAAGCGTTCCAGCAGAAGATGCAAGCGCGGCTGCAGCAGGAAGAAGCGTCGGGCGCGGTGAAGAAGGAATCACTGGGCACACAAACGATCAACGGGGTCAGCGCCGAAGGCACGCGTATCACGCATACCATCGCAGCGGGTCAGATCGGCAACGACAAACCAATTCAGATCGTGTTCGAGCGCTGGTATTCGCCGGTCCTGCAAGTGGTGGTGAAAAGCACGCGAACTGATCCTCGCTTCGGCACGACCACCTATACATTGACGAACGTTCAACGCACCGAGCCGGCGGCGACTTTGTTCAACGTGCCGTCCGATTACACCGTGCAGCAAGGCGGGCCGAGAAATCATATGCGAGGCGCTATGGAGCCACCGCCGGATGCTCCGGCACCGCAGTGAAACCGGTCTGCAGTACGCCGGTCTGTTAACGACCGGCGAGTAGTTACAGCGATCTTCTCTCCTGAAGACGGCACGCCCTTTCCGCGACGTCCCCCAATGTCGCGGGAGGGGCGCAGTCGTTTTTGGCGGACGAAAGCGAGCCGCAAGTATCGGGCGGTGGGAGCTCGCCAGCAGGATCCGTAGTGCCCGTCGGACTTTGTTAAGATGACGCCATGGACGAGAACTCTTTGGCGAAAAAGCTTCGAGAGGAGGGTTATGGCCAGACCTACGTTTGGGAAGACCGGCCGAACGCGAGCTATTCCGATCACACGCACGCGGGCGAGACGGCCCACATCGTCCTGATCGGCGAAATGACTGTGACTATGGGCGGCGCGTCAAAGACCTACCGGGCCGGCGATCGCTGTGATGTTCCGGCAGGAACGGTGCATTCGGCGCGCATGGGGCCGCGGGGTTGCCGGTATTTGATTGGCGAGCGCTGAGCACCCGGAACTCATGACTTCACGATAGCGCGGTCGAGGAGTTCTACGACGTGGAGCACCTCTTGGTTGGTTTGGTGGAGTTGGACGCCGACGCGAAGTTGGAGGAGGCAGCCGGGGTTGGCGGTGACGATGGTTTCGGCGCCGGTGGCGCCGGCGTGATGCATTTTGTCGGCTAGCAAGTCGAGAGAAGTTTGCGTCTGCGTGACGTTGTAAATGCCTGCGGACCCGCAGCAGACCTCCGAGTAGGGCAATTCCACAAATTCCAGGCCGGGGATGGCGCTCAGGAGTTGCCGCGGAGCGTTGCGGATTTTCTGTCCGTGGAGGAGATGACAGGAATCCTGGTAGGTGACGCGCAGCGCGATGGGTTTCAGCGGCTGCATGGCGGAGGAGAGACCGAGGGCAGCAAGAAATTCGGTGACGTCACGGACTTTCGCGCCGAAGGCCACGGCTTGTTGGTGCTCAGGTTCGTCCAGCGAAAGGAGATGGTCGTATTCCTTGAGCGTGGAGCCGCAGCCTGCCGCGTTCGTGACGATGGCGTCGAAATCGCCGGCTCGGAAGGCGGTGAGATTTTTGCGGGCGAGCTCCTGGGCAACGTCGCGCACTCCGGCGTGCGCCGCAAGAGCGCCACAGCAGAGCTGGCCGTCGGGGACGACAACTTCACAGCCGTTGGCCGTGAGGACTCGGATGGTGGCCTCATTGAGTTGCGTGAAGGTGACCTGCGCGACGCAGCCGGCGAACAAGGCGACGCGTGCGCGGCGCGGGCCAACGGCGGGAAAAGTGCGGCCAAGCTGAGCGAAGAAGAAAGAATCGTCAATGCGCGGAAGCAGGCGTTCGCGGTCCGCGAGGCCGAGAAGTTTCAATATGCCAGTGGCGCGGGCGAAAGACTGCAGGCCGAAGCGCTGGTAGAAGCGAACGATGCGCGCGAGGGCGGCGATACGATGGGGATGAGGAAGCAAGTCGCGGAACACAAACTTGCGCGCAAGGCGAGTGAGGAGCGGGCGCCGGTAGTCGCGCTCAATGAGCGCGCGGGCGTGTTCGACGAGCTTGCCATACTCGACTGCGGAAGGGCATGCAGTTTCGCAGGCACGGCAGTCCAGGCATTTATCAATGTGATCGACGAAAGAATCGGTGATCGTGGCAGGGCCTTTCGCGGTAGTCGAGCCCGGGCCATGCGCGCCATTTCCCGGGTTGCTCTGGGCCTTGCCGGTGAGATCGCCTAGCGATGTCTGGATCATCTGGTGGATGCGGCCGCGAGGGGAATCGGCTTCCAAGTTCCAAAGACGATACGTAGGGCAGGCGTTGAGACAGAGACCGCAGTGAACGCAGCGGGCATAGTCCTCGAAAACGGGATTCTGGCCTGGGATGGGTTGCGGGGCGGTCATGGTTTGGCAGCATTCGACGTTAGCACGAAGGGCAGTCTGGAGGAGCAGGTAAGCACGGGAAACGGGGAAAACGAGAGCAGATATTCCGGGTTTCCCTGGCGCAGGATAACAGACTGGTAATCAAAAGTTGAGAGGAGGCTGAGGGTGGCGCGCAGGCGCGGGTTGATTTGCCTTCTGCCTGGGTGAGCGGTGCCGCAACGTCGTGAAAACCCTGCCCTCATGACCCTTCCTGGCTTAGGGTAAAAGAGAATCTACAGGATTCGGTCAGTGGACGATGGCCTCTGCCAAGCCTATTTGGAGCAAGGAAGCAAATTGCGCCGCGCCCAGGGGTTGGCTGAACAGGTATCCTTGTCCTTCGGCGCAGCATTGGGCGTGCAACGAGGTGCGTTGCAGTTGAGTTTCGATGCCCTCGGCAACGACCAAGTGTTTCAGGCTTTTCCCCATGCTGATGATGGCGCCCACAATGGTGGAGTCGTCGGGATTGGCAGTCATCCGATGGACAAAGGACTTGTCAATCTTGAGGACATCGATGGGGAACTGGCGAAGGTAGCTGAGGCTGGAATAGCCGGTGCCGAAATCATCCACGGCGAGGCGCACGCCCATCTCCTTGAGCTCCTGGAGCATGCTGGCGGTGGAATCGGCATGGTCCATCAGCACGCCTTCGGTGAGTTCGAGTTCCAGGAAGCGGGGTTGCAAGCGAGTTTCAGAGAGTATGCTGCGGACCGAAGCGAGAAAATCTTTGTGGCGGAACTCCAAGGCGGAAACGTTAATGGCGATGGGCATAGCCGGAAGTCCGGCGTCTTGCCAAGCGCGAGCCTGCGTACAGGCTTCGCGCATCACCCAGCGGCCAATGGGGAGAATGAGGCCCGAATCTTCGGCGACGGGAATGAACTCGGAGGGGAGGAGAAGACTTTCATCCGGCTGGCGCCAGCGTATCAAGGCCTCGATACCGGTGATCTCACCGGATTCGAGATTTACCTTTGGTTGATAGTGCAAGACGAATTGGTTGCGTTGGATGGCGAGGCGCAACCTAGCTTCGAGAGATTGGCGGTTGACGGCTTTGAGATTCATTTCCGGCTTGAAAAACTGGAAATTGTTGCGTCCCTTTTCCTTGGCGTGGTACATGGCAGTATCGGCGTTCTTTGTGAGGGTATCAGCATCCTCTCCGTCACCCGGGAAGATACTGATGCCGATGCTGCCAGCGATGTGGAGCTCTTCTCCGGCAACGAAGTGAGGGGCGCTAAGGGCCAGAAGAATTTTTGCGGCGCTGGTGGCGGCGTCTTCAGGGTGGGCGATCTCCGAAAGCAAGACAACGAATTCGTCGCCACCCTGGCGGCTGACGGTATCGGAACCGCGCACAGCGGCCAGCAACCGCAGTGAAACGGAGCGAAGGAGCTGGTCGCCGATGGCATGTCCGAGGGAGTCATTGATGTATTTGAAGCGATCGAGATCCAGGAACAATACGGCAAGATTTTTCTTCTGGCGGCGAGCCAGCGAAATGGACTGATCGATGCGGTCGTTCACCAGCATGCGGTTAGGGAGATTGGTGACGATATCGTGCTGCGCGGAGTAGGTCATTTGGATCGACATGGCGCGCGCGGCCGTCACATCATGGAAGACAATGACCGCTCCGATGATGCGGCCGGTGCGATCATGGACCGGGGCGGCGGAATCCTCAATGGCGGATTCAAAGCCGTCGCGGCGGATTAGGATGCAATTCACGGTAAGGCCGACGGTCCTATTTTGCTCAACGGCCATCTCCATGGGGTCACGAGCGGGCCTGCGGGTGGCGCCGTCGATGATTCGAAAGACGGTCGCCAGGGGTTTTCCGATGGCTTCGGAGCGCGACCACCCGGTCATGGTCTCGGCGACCAAATTGAGATAGGTAATATTGCCGGAAATGTCGGTGGAAAGAACGGCGTCACCAATGGAGTTAAGGGTGACCAGGGCGCGTTCTTTTTCCAGGTACAAGGCGTCCTCAACGGCCTTGCGTTCGATGGCGTTGCGGAGCGCACGCGGGAGGGAATAGCTGTCGAGATGGTCTGGGAGAAGGTAGTCCTGAGCGCCGCGCTCAACGGCTTGTTGCGCTAGAGTTTCCGAAACGTTTCCGAGGATCAAAATGGGAATTTCGGGGGCGACGGCGAATACTTTGTCGAACGTTTCGATTCCCCGAGAGTCGGGCAGGGTCAACTGGAGCAAGACAGCGGCGACGCTCTTTTTCTCAAGGCAGGCAAGCCCTTCGGAAAGCTGGGGCGCCCATTGGACTTCAAAGGCGCCGGTTTCTGGCGAGGCGAGCGCCGCGCAGATGAACTCGGCGGCTTGGGGATCGGACTCAACCAGTAGTATTTTGGTACGCGGATTCAGTATGGTCATGGCGCTCCACCGCTCATAAGAGCAGTTGATTAACCAAACTATATGTACCGGAATCCGCGAGCTTCACCAGCGAGTCGATGGTGGGCATACGGAGGTTTGATTCCAGCCTGGAAACAGTGCAGCGAGAAATTCCCGCCCGGCCTGATACGGCACCTCGGCTTACGCCCCGCCGTTCCCGCAAAGCCAATACATCAGCGCCACGAAACATAACGGGTTCTCCTTTCAAGTTTTGTCGGGAGACCACCGGCGAATCTTGGGACGGACCGACCATTCACTGAAAGTATAATAGCATAAGTACGCTATAGTACAAAGCAGTTGTTCTTGACGCAAGATTACGGCTTATTAAAATACCAATATGGTAGTAGTTAAAAATCCGTTTAATCGATGGAAGGAGAAGGGGAGTGGCGACCACTACCGCTGCGTGCAGAATCGGAAGAAAAAGAGTTGCGATCGAGGAACCAAACCCCGAAAACCTGGGCCAGCGCCTTCGCGGAATGTCGAATCCCGAACTGCTGCTGTTCGGCGTGACCACGAAATGGGGGTGTTTCTTCGAAACAAGTCCAGATCAATCACCGCCGGAAGATGTCCTGGTACAGCTCACAGAAGCTCGGAAAGAGTGGTGGAGACGGAACCCGGGCTTGCCGCTCCAGTGAATCGTTTTAGTTCCAAAACAAGTATTGCCAACATCGAGCCCGCGTGTCCCCTGCGCGCGAAATGCCGTACCGGGGCGGTTTGCGCTAGTCGTTGCCCGTGAAGTAGCGACGGCAAAACCCGGTGAACTTTTTGCCGGCGGGTTCCGTATATGGGAAACATAGGGGTGAGGTGTATTCATGGATACCTTCCTGAACGACTTCCGGCTTGCGATCCGCATGCTGGTCAAAAAACCCGGTTTTACGGTGGTCGCGGTGATTACGCTCGGGTTGGGAATCGCGGTAAATGCCACGATCTTCAGCCTGGTTAGCGCGTTTCTGTTGCGACGGCCCCCGGGACGGGAGCCGGAGCGGATCGTTGCGATCTCCTCAACCAACGCCGCGCAGATGTTTCAAGCGGACGTGATGTCGGTGTCGCCTGCCAACTATCTGGCTTGGGACACGACCGACGTCTTTGCGGATATGGCGGCCGCCGATGAATACCGCACGGTCAGTTTGACCAGCGGGGGCCAGCCGGAATCATTGCGGGGCGCGGCGGTGTCGCCCAACTATTTCCGTGTTTTCGGGGTTTCGCCATCGGTGGGCCGCGATTTCGCCGATGGCGAGGACCAACGGGGGCGCGATCACGTGGTGGTCCTCAGTGAGGAGTTGTGGAAGCGGAAGTTTGGTTCGGATCCGAAAATAACCGGCAGCACGGTACGGCTGGATCGCGAGAATTACCTCGTGGTGGGGGTCATGCCGGAAAATTTCCGATTGCTGGGCTTCACACCCCAGCTTTGGACGCCGCTGGTGCTGGATGCGTCGGATCAGACCGAAGCGTCGCGGAAGAACCGTTATCTTTATTTATTCGCGCGGTTGAAAGCGGGCGCGAGTGCAGAGAAAGCGCAAACGGAGATGGCGGCCTTGGCCGCGAGAACGGCCCAGAATTTCCCGGAAACGGAGAAAGGATGGGGCGTGGCGGTGCGCACCCTGCCGGACTATCTGGTGCACCGATTCAACATCCGCGCCGGGCTGGCGGTGTTGATGGCTACCGTGGGATTTGTGTTGATGATCGCCTGTGCCAATGTGGCGGGCTTGCTGCTGGCGCGAGCCGCCGGCCGACGCAAGGAATTGGGCATTCGCATCGCACTGGGCGCCGGACGGTGGCGCGTCGTCCAGCAACTTTTGACGGAGGGATTGGTGATCGCGGTGCTTGGCGGCGGAGTAGGCTTGCTGCTGGCGTACTGGGGAGTGAACTTTCTGAGAGCGAACGTGGGATTTAATGACGAAATGAGCGCGGTGCCCTTAAGGCTGGATATGAACGTTTTGCTGTTTGTGTTGGGCGTTTCGATGGTGTCGGCGGTGCTGTGCGCGCTGGCCCCGGCGATTCGAGCGTCGAGGACCGATGTCAATACCAGCCTGAAGGAGGAGAACCGCGCGGCATCGGCGAGCAGATCGCACAACCGACTGCGGACGGTTCTGGTTACGGGCGAGATCGCGCTGGCACTGTTCCTTCTCATTGGAACCGGGATACTGATCAAGGGACTGGTGAAGATCGAGCACCAAGACCTGGGATTTCAGCCGCAGCAGATGTTGACGGCCGGCGTGACTTTGGATGATGCACGTTATAAAGATCCCGCGAAGCAGGCAGCATTCGCGCGGGAGGCGCTGCGTCGGCTGGAGCAAATTCCCGGCTCGCTAGGTTCCGCAATTACCTCGGACCTACCGGCGACGGGACCCGGAAGTGTGAGTCTGCGATTCGAGGGGCGAGAGGAGTTGCCAGCTGATCAGAGGGCGCATGCGCTGGATTTTGTGGTGAGCAGTGATTACCTGCGGGTCGCGGGAATTCCTTTGCTGCGGGGGCGCACCTTTACCGACCGCGACAACGCCGGTGCGCCACGAGTTGTGCTGGTGAACGCCAAATTCGTAGAGAGGCACATGCAGGGCCAAGAGCCGCTGGGGAAGCGCATCCGCATCGATGCGCCGGGTGTGGAAAGCGAATGGAGCGAGATTGTCGGGGTGGCCGGCAACGTGAAGAGCTACGCGGGATCGACGCGCGATGAGCCGGAGGTCTACGAGGTTTATTGGCAGCGGCCGGTAGCGTCGATGTCGTTTATGCTGCGCGCGGATTCGGATCCGAGCGGGTTTGCGGCGGCGTTGCGTAGCGCGGTGGCGCAGGTGGACCAGGAGTTACCGGTGTCGCAACTCATGAGCATGCCGACGCTCCTGGAACGGCAGAATGGAGGAGACCGATTTTTCGGGCGAGTGCTGGGCGGATTTGCAATGCTGGCGCTGCTCCTGTCGGCGATCGGAATTTACGGACTGGTCGCTTATTCGGTTAGCCAGCGGGTGCATGAGATTGGCATCCGCATGGCATTGGGGGCCGGGAAATCGCAGGTGTTGCGCATGGTGCTGGAGGAAGCGCTGAGAATGACGGCGGTGGGAGGGGCGATCGGAACCGCGATGGCTTTGCCGCTACCAAAACTTTTTGGCGCGATTTTTATCGATATGCATGTGCACGAGCCGGCCATCTATCTGGTGCTACCGGCCGCGATTGTTGGGGTAGCGATGGTCGCTACGTTGATTCCAGCGCGGCGGGCCACGCGGGTGGATCCGATGGCGGCGTTGCGGCACGAGTGAGTTGTCTAGCGGGTTGGTGACCGATAGGCGGCATGCGGGGAGGATCGTCGGGCGCAGGGGCCGCAACGGAGTTAGCATCGCATGCAACCTTCCCCAAGGGGTGAACGCTCAATGCCAACCGAACGACGCCGCGCACCGCGGTATCCATTTATCGCCAGAGCCGAGATTATCGATGAAAAGGAAAATGCGCGAACCTCGTCGCGCGTGAGCGATTTGAGCGTGCACGGATGTTATGTGGAGATGATGAATCCGTTTCCTGAAGGAACCAGCGTGGTGATTGAAATCTATACGGAGACCGAATCCCTGGAGGCACACGGGACCGTGGCACGGATAGAGCCGAAGCGAGGGATGGGATTAATGTTTGACGAATTGCCGCCTTATTTCGCGGGCGTCCTGAACAAGTGGGTGGAGCAGGCGAATGGAAATGGGCGGCGGCCCAATTGAGTTGAGGCTACGTGGATCGCTGGGGATTCGGCGCTAGGCGCCAGGATTCGCGCCGCACCAAGGGTCCGGCGTCTATAATTTCAATTCGCTGCACAAGACGCGACGGCCGCGCGCCGCGAGCCCCGGCACGAAGGTAATTCGCTATTCGCCGCGGAGGGCCTCGACCGGATCGACGGAAGCTACGCGACGGGATGGCACGTAGCTGGCAAGCCAGGCGGGAAAGACGAGTCCGGCGCAAACTACTACGTAGGTGAACGGATCTAGCGGGCTCACGTTGAACAGCAGCGACGACATCAAGCGCATTACCACGATGGACGCGACGATTCCAAACACCACGCCAACGGCGGTGAGCCGCAAGCCGTGACGCACAAACATCCCGGTGAGCGTCCGCGTTTGCGCTCCGAGGGCCATGCGAATGCCGATCTCTCGAGTGCGTTGCGACACCGAATAGGCGATTACGCCGTAGATACCGACAACGCCTAGCAGCAACGCCATGCTCCCGGCTACGCCCAGCATGATCAGGGTGAACGAAGTGCGAGCAATCGATTTCCTGTAAAAAAAGTCTTCCGTGTTGACCGAGGAGAGGGGAAGGTTCGGGTTCACGGACCAAACCGCTTCGCGAACGTCCTTCAGAAGGCTTTCTGAACCGGCGCGAGAACTGCGGATGGCGAAGGCTACGTCGCGCGCGACGTACTCTTTCTCGCCCTCAAAACGGTCCATCAGAACGGGCCAGAAAACGATGGTGGGAGCGGATTGGCTGACTCCGTTGTCAAATACGTTGCCAACAACGCCAACGATTTCGCGCCAGTCGTCGATGGTGGCTACGCGGATGCGCTTGCCCAGAGCGTCGGAGGGAGTGGAAAAGTTTTCGCGGGCGAAATTTTCGGAGACCACGGCTACCGGGAGATGCTGGTAGGTGTCGGCCCAGTTGAAGAGCCGACCAGCGATCAGAGGAGTCCCCAGCGTTTCGAGGAAACCGGGGGCGGCGCGCTTGAAGCGGCGAAGCGGAGGAAGTTGGCCTTCGGCGTAGGTGCGGTCGGCAATGAAGACCGGATCGTTGTTGGAGTCACCATCCATGGGAACACCGGAACCCCAGGAGGCGGACGATACACCTGGAATCGCCTGGATCTTGTGGAGAATGGCTTCGTCCATGCGGACGACTTGCTCGCGATCCGCCACTTCTGTGGACAAGATGGAGATGCGGAAGGTTTGGAGTTCGGCGGGGTTGGAGAACCCTGGCTCGACTTTTGTCAGGGCGCGGAAGGTGCGAATCATGAGTCCAGAGCAGATGAGCAGAACCAGCGCGAGGGCGACTTGAACGACAACGAGGACGCCACGGGCGCGATGTTGTTCTTTACTTTGACTGAGCGCGCGTCCGCCTTCCCGGATGCCGGTGTTCAGGCGCACGCCGGCATACTTGAGGACGGGGATGCAGCCGAACAGTGCACTAGCGAAAAGCGAAACGAGCAAGGTGAAGAGCAGGACGGGTCCATTGATGGTTATATCGTTGATGCGCGGTAGGCCGTCGGGCGCGATCGCAACAAGGACACGAAGGGCGCCATAGGCAAGCGCCAAGCCGATCGCGCTGCCAAGTAGGCCGAGAATGACGCTCTCGAGGAGCAATTCGGCGGCAATTCGGCCGCGACTCGCGCCAAGAGCCCCGCGCACGGCGAGTTCCTGGCGACGGCCGTCGACGCGAACTAGGAGGAGGTTGGCCACGTTGGCGCAGGCGATCAAGAGCACCATGCCAATCGAGCCCATTAATACCCACAGGGATTTGCCGACGTCGCCGACGACATCCTGTTTGAGCGGGCGGATGTTCGGGCCAATCTTTGCGTCCTGGAAAATTTTCAAACTGAAACCCTCTGGCGCGGGGAAGCTATTCATCACGATGGGTTGCAGGCGCGCGATGTCTGTGTTGGCCTGCTGAATAGTTACGCCGGGTTTGAGTCTTGCGAGGCCTTCGTAGCTGTAATTTCCCAACTTAAGGTTGTTGCGGTCAAACTGCATGGGAGTGATCACCGCCGGATCTTCGCTATCCAAGAAATGAAAGGATTTCGGTAAAACGCCGATGATTTGGCGAGACTTGCCGTCGGCGATGATGGTCCGCCCGACGATGGAGGGATCGCCGCCGAACTTGCGACGCCAATATCCGTAGGTGATCACCGCGGTGGGAGCAGCGCTTGCGGAGTCGTCCTGGCGGCTAAAGACGCGGCCGAGGACGGGTTGCACCCCCAACAGAGGAAGGGTGCCGTCGGTCACTCGCAGAGCCCGGACCTGTTCGGGTTCTGCGACTCCGATGATGCTGTTTGAATCGTACTGGTATGCGCCGAGGTCGACGAAACTCTGGTTCTGCTCGCGAAAAATGAAATAGGTGGAAGGCGCCATATTCAGATCCTGGATGTTGAGACCCGGGGCGGTCTGCCAAACTCCAACCAGATCATCGGCGCGAGGGTAGGGCAAGGGTTTCAGGAGCACACCTTCCAGGACGCTGAAAACGACGGTGTTTGCGCCAACGCCGGCGGCCAAGGTGATCAAGGTAATGGCGGTGAACATCGGCGCGCGGGCCAGCCTGCGGAAGACCTGGCGCAATTGATTGCGAAATTCCCCCACCGAACCACCTCCGGGCAAACCAGCAGATACGGGGCGCGGCAGAATCGGACCCGCGTTAGCTATAGATACGAGATTGAAGTGCAGAAGTTCCTCGGGAAGGTCGCTTTCTGGTGGAAATTTCCCGGCGGCGCAGCGAGTTGTGAATGGGCGAGGAAGGAGTTTGGAGCGTGCGGGAGGTTCCGCTAGTATGTGCGCGTATCGGCTGGAACTGAGCGGTGCGGAATGAATATCGAATGTCTGGTTAAGGCGAAAGATATCGTCGGAGAGAGCCCTTTGTGGCACCCGGAGCAGGAGTGCGTCTATTGGACCGACATCAATGGATTCAAGATCCATCGCTACCGCGAGAACAGTAATGAGTTGCAGAACTGGCGTTTCGATGCCCCCGTTTCCGCGCTGTCGCTGACAACCGATGCGGAGTGGTTGCTCGCGGCGGTGGGTGCGCGCTCGATGCTGTGGTCGCCGGCGGGAGATCGGCGAATACCGTTTGTTCAACCGGAACGCGATTGGCCCCGGAACCGGCTAAACGACGGTGCAACCGATCCCAACGGTGTTTTCTGGATCGGGAGCATGCGGAATAACGTGGGTCAGGACGGGAGTGATCTGCAGGTGGAAGGATTTACAGGTTCGTTGTATCGCGTCGCGGCCGACGGCGAAGTGAGTGTTGAGGACGAGGGCTTCGGCATCACCAACACGCTGGTCTGGAGTCCCGATCACGCTACATTTTATTGCGGCTGTTCGACTAGAAACGTCATCTACGCATACGACTACAGCGCCGCAAGTTCTTTGCTAAGCAATCGGCGCGTGTTTGTCGAGAACCTGTCGCAAGGCGTTCCGGACGGGTCGGCAATGGACGACGAAGGGTGTCTCTGGAATTGCCGTTTCGCCGGAGGTTGCATTTTGCGGATTTCGCCCGCAGGCAAAGTGGTGCAAGAAATCCGGATGCCGGTGTCGAATGTTACCAATTGCAGTTTTGGACGGAGCGATCTCAGAACACTGTACGTCTCGACGGCGTCGTTGCATGCCGGGCAGAATGAGGAACTGGCGGGCGGGTTGTTTACGATGCGCACGGATGTTCCAGGGGTTGGCCCGGCGAGGTTTCGGCTATCGGCACAGACGATTTCGCTGCTGGCCGGAATTTAGGTAAGAGCGTAGCGGAACGCTGGGGTCAATTCGCCCTTCACCGATGAACGGTGCGGCACGACGGGCAGAGCAGAGCTATGTGGTTCATCGGGTGGGGTCAGATTCTGGGTCGCGTTGGCATTGTTGTGGAAGACCGCGCGAAAGGAGAATGGTGATGACCAAGGCAAAAGGTTCGGCGACGAACACGGACGTCACACCCATGTCGCGGCGCGCGCTGTTACAAAGTGCGTCGGCGGCGGTAGTGGGGATGATGGGGAACGCATCGTTTGCGAAGGCGGAACGAGTGACGGTTGGTCGCGACCGACCCCTAGGAGTGACCGCGGCGCGCGGCGCGGACAAGGGCAAAACGTTTCCCGATAAATTTTTGTGGGGCTGCGCTACGGCGGGGCATCAGGTGGAAGGCAACAACACAAACAGCGATCTTTGGGCCATGGAGCACATGCCGGAGAGCATTTTCAAAGAGCCTTCTGGGGATGCTTGCGACCACTACCATTTGTATCCGCAGGACACTGCCATGCTGGCCGATCTTGGATTCAACACCTACCGGTTTTCACTGGAATGGGCGCGCATCGAGCCGGAAGAAGGATTCTTTTCAAACGCGGAGCTGGACCATTATCGACGGGTGTTGATGACGTGCCGCGAACATGATTTGACGACGTTGCTGACGTATTCGCACTTCAGTATGCCGCGATGGTTTGCGTGCAAGGGTGGATGGCAAAATCCGGCGGCGGCCGATCTTTTCGCGCGCTTTTGCGAAAAGGCGACCAGACGTCTAGGAGACTTGGTGGACTACGCGTCGACGTTCAACGAGCCGGACATTCCGCAATTGCTGAACTGGATTAACGTGCCGGGGGCGGAGGGCCGGAGCATTGTCGAGTTGATGCAGGGCGCTCTGCCGAAAGTGCGCAAGTATCTGAATGCGCCGGAATTCGCGAGTTTCTTTCTGGGGGATGCGAAGAAGACTCGCGACGGGTTGCTGGCGGCACATCGCCGAGGCAAAGAGGCCATGAAGTCGATACGCAGCTCCATGCGGGTGGGATTTAATCTGGCGATGTCAGATGATCAAGCGGCCCCTAGCGATAGTCATCTGGCGGAGAAACGCGCAGACGTCTACGGGCCGTGGCTGGAAGTTGCGAAGCAATGCGACTATCTGGGAGTGCAGACCTATTCGCGATCGATTGTGGCCAAGAAGGACCTGCCGGTGGCGCCGGGGGTGGAGACGACGCAAGTTGGCTGGGAGTATTACCCGGAATGTGTGGAGCACGTGGTGCGCTATGCGAGCAAGGAGACCGGCGTGCCGATACTTGTGACCGAAAATGGAATCGCTACGGCCGATGATGGCAAGCGCGTGGAGTATTACCAGCGGGCGCTCGCGGGTTTGAAGCATGCAATCGATGATGGCGTGGATGTGCGCGGGTATGTTACCTGGTCGCTGCTGGATAATTTTGAATGGATGTCGGGTTTCGAACCGAAGTTTGGGATTGTTGCGGTGGATTTGGCGACGCAGAGGAGAACGGTGAAGCCCAGTGGGGCGGTGTTGGGGAATATTGCACGGAGAAATTCTCTATAATCGTGGGCCGAGTTCAGTCGAGTGTGGCGCGTTATGCTGGTTGCTGAATCGAGCCGCAGTGTCGCGCCCAGGAGATTCAGGGATTGGGTTGTTGTTCGGATATTACCGTAAAGTGGGTGAGGTTGGCCATGCCGAAGGAGGTAGTGATGGCCACGTCGGAAGCGTCACGGCCTGCGGCGATCAGGACGCGTCCTATGCGCGGCTGGTTGTTGCGCGCGTCAAAAGCCCACCATCGATTTTCAAGATAGACCTCAAACCACGCGCTGAAGTCCATGGTTCCGGTGGAGGGCACGCCGATGTCGCCCAGATATCCTGTGACGTAACGCGCGGGAATGTTCAGGGCGCGGCACATGGTGACGGCAAGATGCTGAAAGTCTCGGCAGACGCCGAAGCGCTCGGTGTAGACGTCCAAAGCGGTCTTGGTGGGACGCGCGTATTGATACCCGAAGCTGACCCGACTGTGAATCCAATCGCAAATAGCCTGAACGCGCGACCATCCAGGAGGGACCGCGCCAAAAAGCTCCAAAGCGATGATGGAAAAGCGGTCCACCTCGCAGTAGCGGCTGTTATAGAGATAGCGCACGACATCGTGCGGCAGGTCCTGGACCGGAATTTCACGCGCGTCCGGATTGATTTCATCCGGCAGGCCGGAATCGGAGATCAGGGTTGAGTTGCTCAGGCGCAAATAACCCTGTTGCGCAAGGAACCGGCTACAGCGGTTTCCGAAGCTATCGATGAAGCTGTCGATTTTTGTTGGTGGATCCACGAGCAATTCGTCGGGCTCGAGGAGATCGGCCAGGCGTGACGGATGGACGTTGAGCAGCGCGACCATAGCTACGGGGGCGGCAAGGTCAAATTGGATGTCGTAGCCTAGGCGCAGAATCATGGGTTTCGTAGTCTGCAAATGCCAGGGATGACCGCGCTAAAATTTACGGGTTACAAAGTGCGTGCGGGTGGTCCACGTCATGGTAGGTCCGCTTGGTGCTCTTATGATTGTGCCTGAATCGCACGGGAATCGCATCTGGCCGGTTGCGGCCTGGCCCAAAGCTGGGCCGAAGATGAGTATAGAGCCTACGCATCGATGGGTGGAGGGGTTCGCTAGCCAGCTTTGTGGCCTTGACCCTATACTATGATATAGGGTTGATCCTAAAACTCATGCGCATCGGGGAATTGGCACGGATGGCTGGTGTTAACGTTCAAACGATCCGATTTTATGAACGGCGGCGGCTGCTACGTGAGCCGACCAGGACGCCGTCAGGATACCGAAACTACGAGAAGTCGGACCTCGAGAGTCTCGTGTTCATTAAGTGGTGCCAGCCGCTGGGCTTTACCTTAAAGGAGGTTCGCCAGCTTTTGCAGCTGCATACCGCGGTGGCGAGCTTGCCGGCGGGCCGTCCGGGACACAAGCCGCGTGAACTGGAATCGATCGTAAGGATGGCCGAAGAAAAATTGGCGAGTGTCGAGGAGAAAGCGAAGTTACTGAAGAAAATGGGGAAACAACTCCGCTCCGTGATTCAGGAATTGCAGAACAGGCAGGCGCCGGTGTGTCCGGCGTCGAAGGCCGCGAGGTAGCGATCCTTCCAGGTATTTCCGCTCGAAATCCATATTCGTGTGGCATAAGTTCGAAACGTGCGACCGACCGAAAAAGCCGCTACATGGCCCCGGGGAAGAGACGGTCGGGGGCAAAAATGTTCTGGGGGTCGAAGGCGGATTTGACGTGGCGCGTTAAGGCGAGGTCGTGGTGAGGATAGGAATTCAGCGCGGATTCGAGGAGCCTCTTGATTTGTGGTGGGGCGAAAAGGAGTGAGGCGCGGCCATCGAGGCTACGGCTCAGGGCAACGACCTCTTGCGTCAGCAGGCGCAGAGACTCGGCGTAGGATTCTAGTGCAGTGTTGGGCAGCAGGGCGATATAAAGCGTGCCGGACGCGCGGGCGATCAGGGCCCAAGGGAGGCTTGCGGCGTCGGCGACCGACGCGAAGACGGTGATGGCTTGCGCTTGGCGCGACGGGAGGACGTTGAATTTCAAAATGGTGGCTGCGGGCGAGGCTTCGCGGAATAAAGGGAGAGCTTCGCGAAGGCGGCCCCAAATGGAAGGGCGAGTAGTGTCGTCGAGAATCGATACCGAAGACGCGCCGCATTGCTCCGCGATGCGAGTCAGATCACGGGCGTAACGGTCCAAGACGTCCGGCACGCCCGCAAAGCCGGCGCATAGCTGCCAATCGCGAGCGTGGAACCATTCGCCCGGCAATGGCAAAAACGCTCCGCCGGTTTCCTGCCTTTCTCCCGCGAATACCGGGAGTTCCGGTGTGGCTGGGCTACGCTCGGCGAAAATCCGGGCGGCGCCGGGATTGATGACGTCGAGGGTGAGAGGAATCAACGGGGACTCGGCGATTTTGCGGCGGGCATTTAACCCGGCTTCATGGGTGGGGAACGAGGCGAGGAATCCGCGAGGCGTAAGTGGCGCTGGAAAAGTGCGGAAGTTGAGGCGCGTGATTACCGCGAGAGTGCCGAGAGAGCCCACGAGAAGTTTATGCAGGTCGTAACCGGCGACGTTTTTTACGACGCGGCCGCCGCTTTTCACGCGGGCACCAGTGCCGTCGATGAATTCGGCGCCGAGAAGGAAATCGCGAGCGGTACCAAAGGTGTTGCGGAGCGGGGAGTCGATGCCGGAAGCGATCGCGCCACCGAGAGTCGCTCGCAGGTAGTAAGGGATCAAAAGCGGGAGAAATTGGTTGCGCTCAAGAAGGGTGGCATTCAATTTTGCTACGGGCATACCGGCGTCCGCGGAGACGGTGAGGTCGGCTGGGTCGTAGTGTGCGATTTGGTTCAGGCCGGACATGTCCAGTGCGATGTCGTACCGGGTGGGGGTCGCGCCAATGGAAAGCTTGGTGCGCGCGCCCGTGGGGATCACTGCGAAGCCTTCTTTTGTGGCGAAACGGACGATTTCGGCGGCTTCTTCGGCGGAGGCGGGCCGAGCGATGGCCGAGGGCGCGATGCCGTCAATCGCGTAGGACGCAACGTCAGCTCCGGCGATATCGTGCGGCGCGTTCGTGATCGACTCCAGCCGGGCAGCGATATCGTTGGTCATGGCACTCACCCGCGAGTCACCGGATGCGGCGGTCGTGAACCGATGCGAGTTTCGCCGCAGCCTTTGCTCAGGGGGAAGATTTTGCCGGGATTCAGCAGGCAGAGCGGATTGGTGGCGTCATGGACGCGCCGCATCAGGGCAAAATCGGCGTCCGAAAACAGCAGAGGCATGAGCTCGCTCTTCTCCATTCCGATACCGTGCTCGCCGGACAGGCTGCCGCCGACTTCCACGCAGTAGCGGATGATTTCTGCGGAGGCTTTCATAGCGCGTTCGAATTGCTCGGCGTCCCGCGGATCGTAGAGAACGATGGGATGAAGATTACCGTCACCGGCGTGGAAGATGTTGCCGATTCGAAAACCGTATTGCACGCCGATTTCCTGGATGCGGCGAAGCGTTTGCGGGAGCTTCGAACGGGGAATGACGCCGTCGAGGACGTATATTCCCGCGGCGACGCGTCCCAGAGCGCCAAAAGAATTCTTGCGGCCCCTCCAGAGCAGATCGCGCTCTTTGTCGTCGCGGGCGAGGCGAACTTCGCGGGCGTGGTGCAGGCGGCAGATTTCGTCGATCGCGGCGGCTTGCGCGATGACCGCTTCGGCGAGGCCTTCGACTTCCATCAGCAGAACGGCGGCACTGTCCAGCGGGAAGCCGGCGTGGATGTAATCTTCGACGGTGCGAAGCGTCCAGCCATCGAGCATTTCGCAAGCGGCCGGAGTGATAGCCCGCGCAGTAATGTCGGCGACCGTTTCGGAAGCGTCGTCGATAGTGTCGAAGATGGCGAGGAGCGTTTTGACGGCTTCCGGTTTGCGAGAGAGCTTGACGGTGATTTCGGTGATCAGGGCGAGAGTGCCCTCGGACCCAACGAATAGACCACAAAGGTCGTAGATGGAAGCGTCGCCTTGTTTGTTACCGACGCGAACGATTTGCCCATCGGGCAATACCATCTCGAGAGCGGTGACATGATTCGTGGTTACCCCGTAGGCGAGGGTATGTGGACCGCCGGCGTTTTCGGCGACGTTGCCGCCGATGGTGCAGGACTTCTGGCTGGAAGGATCGGGAGCGAAATACAGTCCGGCATGTTCTACCGCGTGGCTCAGGTCGATATTCACGACTCCGGGTTGCACGACGGCGCGTTGATTTTCGATATCGAGATCGAGGATACGGTTCATGCGAGTGAAGGCGATCAACACCCCGCCACGGGGAGCGAGCGCGCCGCCGGAAAGGCCGGTTCCCGCGCCGCGGCCGACGATCGGAATGTTGTGGTGCGCGACGAGTTTAACGATTTGCGAGACCTCCGCCGTCGTCGAGGGGAAAACGACAGCGTCTGGACGTCCCTTTTCTACCGAGCCATCGTATTCATAGAGGAGTACGTCTTCCGGGCGATAGAGGACGTCGTCTGGGTCGAGGATCTTTTCGAGCTCGCGAATCAGAATCTGCGTCATACGCGTCGAAGGTCGGGCGGCACTATGTTCGCCATCGTACGTTCACTATAGAGAGTATCGGTCTGCTGGCGCAACGGGGCCAGGATGTAACGCCAAAACCTGTGCTAGTGTACCTGCTGATTTGGAGAGAGGGATCTGATGCCGAAGCCGCGTGTGCTGGCGACGCGACCGTTGTTTCCCGCGGCGCAAGAAATCCTGAACGGTGGCTGCGAGGTCGAATACTGGACCAAGCCGGAACGCATTTCCAAGGAAGAGCTTTTGCTGCGGGTGAAAGATAAAGAAGGATTGGTGTGCCTGCTGACCGAGAAAGTGAACGAAGAGTTGTTGCGAGCGGCGCCGAAGTTGCGGATTGCGGCCAACGTGGCGGTGGGTTTCGACAATATCGATGTGCCGGCGTGCACAAAACGCGGAGTGGTGGCGACCAACACGCCAGGAGTGCTGGACGAGACGACGGCAGATTTCGCCTGGACGCTGCTCATGGCTGTGGCGCGTCGAATCGGAGAGGGTGAACAATTGGCGCGGTCTGGCAATTGGAAGGGCTGGGACCTGGATCAACTTGTAGGGACCGACGTGTGGGGGAAGACGCTGGGACTAGTGGGATTTGGGCGCATTGGCAGAGCAGTGGCGCGGCGAGCGGCGGGATTCCAGATGAAGGTGCTGTATAGTGATGCGATTCGGGCGCCCCTAGGCGTCGAGAAGGAAGTCAAAGCCGAGTATCGCGATTTCAATACGCTGCTGGCCGAGGCGGATTTCGTCAGCGTACACGTGCCACTGCTTCCGGATACTCGCGGACTATTCGACGGCGCCAAGTTTTCGAGAATGAAGCCGACGGCATTTCTGATCAATACCTCGCGGGGGCCGGTGGTGGACGAGGCAGCTCTGGTGCATGCACTCGAGAGCGGGAAGCTTGCGGGCGCCGCCCTCGACGTGTACGAGAATGAGCCGTTCATACTTCCGGGGCTCAAGCGGCCGAATGTGGTGCTGGCGCCGCATATTGCTTCGGCGTCATTGGAGACGCGCACGAAGATGGCCAGCATAGCAGCGGAAAATGTCGTGGCGCTGTTCAAGGGCCAGCGTCCCCCGAGTATGTTGAACCCCGAAGCATTCAAGGCGAGTTGATGCGGCACGGATAACCTCATGGCGGACCTCAAGGAACTTGCCCGCCGAATTTTCCATGAAACACTAGCGGCGATTGATATTTCCGCTGCGATGCAGCGAAAGCTGTGGCGCGACGGATCCGTGCTGCATTGCGGGGACGAGATCGTCATGGATCTGCGTGCATTTGAACGCGTGTGCGTGATCGCGATTGGCAAGGCAGCGCACGCCATGGTGCAAGGTCTTTTGCCGGTGATTCCACACAATCTCAGGTTTCAGGGCGTGGTGTCCGCGCCGACGCCACCCGAGAACGTTGTGGGAGGCATGCGTTACTTCGTCGGCGGGCACCCCATTCCCAACCTCGAGAGCTGGAAGGCCGCGGAGGCCATTCTCGAGTTACTGAAGACATGCGACCAGCGGACACTGGTGTTTTTTCTGCTATCGGGCGGAGGATCAGCGCTGGTGGAATTGCCGCTTGATTCGAAGCAAACGCTGGAAGACGTGCAGCAACTGTACTCGGCACTGGTTACGTGCGGCGCGCCGATCGGCGACATTGGGAAGGTTCGGCGGCACTTATCCGCGGTAAAGGGCGGAAGGTTGGCTGCGGCGGCTGGGGATGCGACAAAGATTACGCTGGCGGTGAGTGATGTTCCCGCGAAACAAGAAGCGGCGCTGGCTTCCGGGCCAACACTTCCCGACCCGACCACGGTTGCCGATGTACAGCAAGTATTGACGGAATTTGAGTTGCGAGCAGGGCTGCCGGGGGCCGTGCGTCGATGGATCGACGAAGGGAAGATGATCGAAACGCCGAAAACCGGCCATCCGGCGTTCTGGAACGCGCATTTTTCCTTACTGCTAGGAATGGACGATTTGTTTCATCCTGCCCACCGCGCAGCGGAAGCCAAAGGGTGCGTGAGCTGCTGCGACAACACAACCGATGATTGGCCGGTGGAGAAAGCGGCGGCATTTTTGCTGGCACAGCTCGATGAGTTGCAAGAGCTGCACCAGGGGCAAAGGGTGGCGCTGATTGCGGATGGGGAAGTGAGCTCGCCGGTCACAGGTGACGGAATGGGCGGAAGGAACTCCGCGTTTGTCCTGGCTTGCGTCGAGAGGATTGCTGGGCGGAAGGCAGCGGTGCTGAGCGCGGGGACGGATGGGATTGACGGAAATAGTCCGGCTGCCGGAGCGGTGGCGAACGGAGAGAGCTTGCATCGCGCACAAGCAATGGGAATGGACCCAGCCGAGGCCTTCACGCGCAGCGACGCTTATAACTTTTTCGCGCGATTGGAGGATGCGGTCATCACCGGGCCGACCGGAAATAATTTGCGGGACCTGCGAATCTTGATCGCGGAACCCTGATTCCGATCTTCGACCCCATCGCCGTGAGGAATCCGGTGGCCTAATTGTTTTGTGCCGACGAAAGATGGGCTTCGATCGACTTCAGGCGGTCGTTCATTTCCTGGACGAGTCGCTCGAGTTGGTCGAGGCGCTGCGTAACCGAAGCCTGGTTCGCTGAGCTGTCCGGTGCATCGCGGTCCTCGTCCCGGTTTTCGTTGTCGGTGTGTTCCTTGTCTTTCGTTGCCTGAGGTTTCTGCAACTTTTCGATCTGCTCCTTGATTTCGGGAATCATTTCGATACTGAGGTCGTCGCTCTTCAGCAAGGCCTCGAGAGCGGGGATCGCGCTTGCGTCGCCGCGACTCCCTAGCGCCCCGATGGCCGCCCACCGAGCCGAGAAGTGCGGCTCCTTGAGGTAGGAGGCGATTTGCTGCGTGATTTCCTTGTTGTCTTTGTCCAGCCGACCGAGGCTGGCAATGGCGGCACCTCGAGAATCCATGGCCTTTCCGGGGGTAGACCAATCGCGTAGCAGGGGAACTGCTTTGTTATCGCCCAGGAATCCAAGCGAACGCAGCGCGGCGTTACGCAAGAAGTCGTCCGGCGACTGGGCTTGTACCGCTGCGGTGAGGACCGTCAGTGCATTGGACGATTTGATGCGGCCGAGAGCTTGCAGAGCACTGGCGCGAGCGCGATAGGAGTGGTCGTCGCGCGCAATGGCCTCGAGGGTGGCCGGGACGCTCGCCTCTTCCTTAAAGTCTCCGATGGCCGCAACGATGTGATATCTCACCGCAGGGGAATCGTTGGTAATCAGCGCGGAGACGAGGTGCTTCAGCGCCGCAGGCCCACCGCTTCGGCCCAGCGCATCCGCGGAGATGGCGCGAATGCCCCAGGCCTGGTCTGAATTCAGAGCCGACGCGAGTGCCGCGACAACGTCGTCATCATTCTTAATCTTGCCCACGGCGATGACCGCGTCGGCGCGATCGGCGAATTCCGTGGCATTCTTCAGCTGATAGAGCCATTCCTTCTTCTCTTTGTGGAATGCGGCGGTCTTGAGTAGGTAACCGCCTTTATCAAACAGAACCATCAGCGGGGCACCATCGGAAGGAAAGCTGAACGTTTCGGTTTCCTTGGTGATTAGGATCGGATAGAGCTTCGGGCCAGAAGGCGTGGTGATCTCGATGTCCACGGGAACTTGGAAAATACCGACATGACCTTCCATCTTTTGCGTCTGTTTTACGGTCAGCGCCACTTGACGCTTGGCGTGGTCGTAGGTGTAGGCCAGATCGAATTTCGGAGCACCCGCGCCATAAATCCACTCATGGAAGAACCGGTCAACGTTGACGTGGGAAGTCTCCTCGATGGCCTTGATTAAATCCGCGGTAACGACATTCTTGCCGCGATTGACATCGAGGTAGTGCTTCAGGCTGCGCCAGAAAGGCTCATCCCCGATCTGGTGCCGGAGCATGTAGAGAACCCAGCCGGCTTTTTCGTACGCATTGCCGTCGAACTCCTCGGATTCATCGAAGTCAAAGCGCACGATCGGCTTTTTATACAGATCGGGCTTCGCGAACCACTCCCGGGCGGTGTTCCAACTGTCGTACGCTGCCTGATCCTTGGGGTAGTGAGATTCACTCCAAACGGTTTCAAAGAACGTAGCGAAGCCTTCGTTGAGCCAGATATTGCCCCAATCCTTGCAGGTGACCAGATCGCCGAACCATTGGTGGGCGAGCTCGTGCGATATCAGCGGGTCCTCATCGGTTGGGAACTCCGGTACGAGCTTCGGACTCTTGAGGGATGTGGATGTGTTGGTCGTGGCGCTGGAGTTTTCCATGCCGCCGGCGACGAAGTCGTCGACCATAGCTTGGGAGTACTTTTCCCAAGGATAGTCGACACCTAGTTTTTTCGAGAACAGTTCGATCATCGCTGGTGTGCGCTGGTAGTTGGCCAGCAAGCGATCGCCGCGTCCTTTGGGGGCGTAGTAGGTTACTGGTAGGCCCCGCCACGATTGCTTTACTTCGTCGAATTCGCCCGCGACCACGGTGATGAGGTAGGTGGAACTTGGCAGGGTCTCACGCCAAGTCCAGGTTTTCATGGCTTTGCCCGAGTCGCTCACGCTGACTAGCTTTCCGTTAGCGACCGTAAGCCACGATGCTGGAACGGTCAGAATCGTTTCGGTAGTCAAGCGGTCGTTGGGGTAGTCATAGGTCGGCAGGTAGTAGCGGGTGTCTTCGGATTCGCCCTGGCTCCAAATTTGTTTTGGGCGATCGGGATAGTCCTTGTCGGGAAGAATAAAGTACAAGCCCTTGGTGGGCTTACCTTCATAGCGGATCTCGATTTCAAACTTGTCGCCGGGATGTGAGGTCGAGGCGAGAGGCACGATAAGCTTCGACGCTGTGGTCTCAAACTTGGCGGGCGATTTGTTTACGGTGACACTTTGAATCGTAAGTCCAACCGAATCGAAGGCGATCCTGGAGATATTGTCGCGAACGATGGAGAGAGTGTGAGTGACGTCCCCGAGAACCTTTTTTTGATCAATGTCGAAGTGCAGAGCGATCTTCGAGTGCTGTAGATCGTAGTCACGCGTGCGGGCGTAAGGTTCGTCGGCCTGGAGGCGCAATGCCGCGAAGATCAGGGTGGCGAAAATGGCGGCCGCGAGAAGCCGGCTGCGGCTTCGATGGGCTGCACGACGGAATGGCACAATCATTCTGCAGGTCTCCACAAAAACTCGGTTGCGTTACGAAATCCACTGCAAACTTCAGAAACGCGCACGGCATGTCCGTTCTTGCGCGACACGGGCTTATTCCGGTTGCCGTGCGTTCACGAGCAAGGGTCCGGATGCAGAGGTGGCGAACCCCACTATTTTCACATCGCCCGAGGCTCGCGGCGACCACGGTGAGCGCACCGATTGCCGAGATTGCAAACGGCGCATGCGTCCCTGGATGCGTCTCGAAAGGGATTCGTGCAGTCGAGCTTTTGCCGACGGCGGGAGCCGTACGCGAACGTAGCGGGTTCAAATTAGTTAGACGCAGCCCAGAGGGAATGGTTACCGGCAGGGAATCATACGGGAATCATACGGCCCTTGCCACGGGGGGCAGTCGGCACTAAGATGCCAGCAATTTCGGGATTGCCCTCCAAGGAGGTACCCATGTGGCGTTATCGAGTGTTCATCGGGCTGCTGTTCGTGGTGATGGCTATAAGCGCAACGATGCCGGCTTACGCGCAAATCGGTAAATATGTACCGATTCCAGCCGGGTCGGATGCCGACCATGCACTGACGGAAATCAATGCGACTACGGACCCGACGCAGAAGCTCGCCTTGATCGACAAATTTGCCGCGAATATCGCGCAAGGAGACATGGCGATTGTGGCGGACGATCTGTACGTCAACTATTACCTGGCCGCCAAGAATTACGACAAAGCGTTCGAATATGGCGACAAATTATTCGCGCTCGACCCGGACAGCTTCTCGAACGGCGTGAACATGGTGCGCGCGGCGCAGGAGAAAGGCGACATCGACAAGCTATTTTCTTATGGCGACAAAGTAGCTGGAATTTTGAAACGGTATCACGACGCGCCGGCGCCGGAAGGAAAGTCCCAGGCTGACTGGGACAATGAGAAGAAGCAGACGCTGCAGAATGCGCAGGACAGCGTGATCTACGTCGAACAGCTGATTTTCAACGGTGGCTATCAAATACCTGACGTGACCAAACGAGCGGCCTTATTGGTGCGGTTCGCGCAAATGTTTCCCGATTCGCCCTACGCCGATCAGGCCCTGGGCGTGGCCGCCGCTTCCTACCGGCAGACGCAAAACACGCCAAAAATGCTGGAAGTAGCGAACGGCCTATTAGCGAAGGATCCCGGCAACCTGGGAATGCTGCTCCTATTAGCGGACTATTACAGCGAAAAAGGCGAGCAACTCGACAAAGCCGACGCCTACGCGAAAAAAGCGATTTCGGTGTTGGAGACGGCGAAGAAGCCCGAAGGCCTAACCGACGAGCAATGGCAGCAGCAGAGCGGGCTACAGAAGGGCTTGGCGCTAAGCTCGCTGGGACAGGTGAACATTCAGAAGAAGAACAACGCGCAGGCCGTGGAGAACCTCAAGGCGGCGTCGTCCCTGTTGAAGCCCGATGCAAATGGCTACGCGCGTAACCAATATCGACTCGGTTTTGCACTGCTGAACCTGAAGCGGGTGCCGGAGGCGAAAGCCGCCCTGACCGACGCGGCGTCGGTGAATAGCCCGTACAAAACGTTGGCGCAGGACAAGTTGAAGGCAATGTCCGGAACCACGACTGCCCGGGCCAAGCCGTAGTCTCTCGGCCGCCGCCTTTTAGAATCGCGAACGCGTACCCTTGCATCTAATGCCGTGGGTTGGTGTCGTGGCTTGAGTAAAGGGATGTGAACGACGATTTTGCATGACAGGAGAATGGTATGACCGAGATTGCGACGTTTGGCGCAGGATGCTTTTGGGGGATTGAGGCGGCCTTCCGCCGCCTACCTGGGGTCGTTGACGCGACCGTCGGATACAGCGGCGGGCACACTGTTGACCCGACCTACAAAGACGTATGCACCGACGAAACGGGACACGCCGAGGTGGTGCAGGTGACCTTCGACCCCGCCAAGCTAAGTTACGAGCAGTTGTTGGATGCCTTTTGGCAGATGCACGACCCTACGCAAAAGAACCGGCAAGGGCCCGATTTCGGCTCGCAATACCGCACCGCGATTTTCTTCCATTCACCCGAACAAGAAGCTGCGGCGAAGAAATCCAAAGCGGCACTGGACGCCAGCAGCAAGCTCAAGCGGCCGATTGCGACGGAGATAACCGCAGCCGGGCCGTTCTACCGCGCCGAAGAGTATCACCAGAAATATCTGGAGAAGCGCGGCGCGGCGTCCTGCCACTTTTAAAGCGGGCTCATTGACAGATCGTTCGAAGGCGATCCTTACGGTCAGGGTACGGGCGAGGTTGGTGGGCGGGGCATTCGTCCTGCCCGCTTTTGTTTTGCGCAGTCGAGATGCCGACGAGGCTCACACCTGGAGCACGTCGCCTTCTCGAGCGACGATTTCGTAGAGAACAGGGTTCACGAAGAATCCCAGTAATAAGCGGGAGAGCAGACCAGCGACGACGACGATTGCAAATGGTTTTTGCGTGTCGCTCCCAACGCCCGTCGAAATCGCGGCGGGCAACAACCCCAGGCAGGCTACTAAAGCCGTCATCATGATCGGGCGGAGGCGCAGCAGCGAGGCCTCCCGTGTGGCGTCGCGAATGGAGGCGCCTTCCAATCGAAGCTTGTTGATGTAGCTGACCAGAATCACAGCAGTTTCCACCGAAACTCCGAGTAGCGCCAGAAGCCCGAGGCCGCTCGAGACACTGAACGGGATGTGCAGCAGCTTAAGGGCGATGAGCGCCCCGACGGGTTCAGTGAGAATGACGCCGAGCGCGATCGTCACCGGAAATTTGAAATTACCGTACAGCGCAAACAGGATCAAAAAGATCAGAAAGATCGCCAGCGGGCCGATAATGTACAGTTGTGATTTGGCTTCGAGAAGTTCACTGTACTCGCCGCCCCAATCCAACCGGTAGCCTTCTGGAAGCTGGACCGACTTGGCGACCGCTTGTTGGCCAGCCTGAACGATTCCCTCTAAGTCACGTCCGGTGACCGAGAATTGGATGCCGATATAGCGCGAATTATTTTCGCGATAAATGAACGATGCGCCCGTGGACTCCTTGATGGTGGCCAGTTCAGAAAGCGGGATCTGCTGCCCTCCCGGAGTGGGAACAAGAAGATTGGCGATCTGGCGGGCATTGGAGCGATATTGCGGCTCCATTCGAACAATGAGGTCGAATAGTTTTTCGCCCTGGATCACCTGCGTGGCAGCCTGACCGCCGACAGCGGTCTGGATGACGGCTTCGACATCGGTAACGTTAATGCCATATCGGGCGATTTTCGGCCGGTCAATGTCGACGATCAGGCTGGGCTGCCCGAGTTCGCGCACGACCGTAAGCTCCGTGTAGCCAGGCGTTTTATCGAGGATATTTTTGATTTCGACGGCTTTTTTCTCGAGAACGTCGAGGTCCGGGCCGAAGATTTTGACCGCAAGAGCGGATTTCAGGCCGGTGAGCGCCTCGTCCACGGCGTCTTCGGCGGGTTGCGTAAAGTTAAAAATGACACCGGGGTACGCGGATAGTTTTTTGTCGAGATCTTCAGTCAGTTCCGCTTTGGTGTGCAACCAGCCCGATTTCCAGGATTTGTCGTCGTACGGCTTTAATCCAACGTAAAACTCACAATTGAAAAAGCCAGTCGGGTCGGTTCCATCGTCCGGCCTGCCGAGTTCGGAACCGACCACGGTGACCTGCGGATACTGGATCAGGATATTGCGAATTTGCGGCGCGAATTTCGCGGCTTCCTCGAAACCGATGGTGTAGGGCATGGTGGCTCGCACCCACAGCGCTCCTTCGTCCAGGTGCGGCAGGAATTCGCCGCCGATCAGCGGAACCAGTAAAAGAGTCCCTCCGAAAATTGCGACCGCACTGAATACGGTGATCTTCGGGTGATCCAGGCACCACACCAATCGGCCCGCGTATCGTTCACGCACCCAATTGAAGACTCGATTGCGTTTTTCCTGCACACCCTTCTTGAACCAGTAGGAGACGATCACAGGGACAAACGTAAGCGTGAAAACAAGAGCGCCAATCAGCGCAAAGGCCATGGTGTCGGCCATCGGATGGAAGAGCTTGCCGGAAGGCCCGGTGAGCGCATAGATGGGGAGGTACCCCGCGATGATGACCGCCACTGAGTAAAAGATAGGGCGGTCGACGTCGCGGGCGGCGTGCAGGATAACTTCGTGGAAGTTATAGTCCGTGCCACGACGCTCGGCGAGTTCGCGGTAGATATTTTCAACCATCACGATGGTGCCGTCGATGATGATGCCGAAGTCGATCGCGCCGATGGACAGGAGATTCGCGGCTTCACCCGTGGCGTGTAGAAAAATGAATGCGAAGAGAAGTGCCAAGGGAATGGTGAGCGCAGTGATAACGGCGGCCCGGAAGCTGACGAGAAAGAAAAGCAGAACCAGGAAAACCAGGATCATGCCGCGGACCAGATTGCCCTCTACGGTGTCCGTGGTGACGCGCACCAAGTCGCTCCGATCGTAAAAAGGATGAATCTTGACGTCGGGAGGAAGGATGTTGCGGTTGAGTTCCTCGGTCTTTTGCTCCACGCCTCGGAGAACATTTTGCGTCTGCTCCCCACGGCGCATCAGAATCACGCCTTCGACGGCGTCGTTGTTGTTTTTCGCTTTGTCCTGAAAGCCGAAAATTCCCAGGCGAGGCGCGTTGCCGACGACGACCTGCCCCACGTCCTTAGCGCGAATTGGCACTCCGTTATTGCTGCCAACCACTACTTCACCGATGTCGTCAGTGGATTTTAGAAGGCCCAAGCCCCGAACGTAGTAGAACTGCCCGCCTTGGGTATAGAAGCCGCCTCCGGTATTGGCGTTGTTGGCTTGCAGTGCGTTGAAAACCTGAACCACCGGAAGGTGGAAATTGTAGAGCCGCGCGGGATCAAGCAGGACGTGATACTGCATCGTGGGGCCGCCGAAGCCGGAATCGTCCGCGACACCCGGCACGCTGCGGTACGCGCGGTCGATAATCCATTGTTGGTAGGTGTGCAACTCCATCGGTGATCGGTCAGGACTGTCGATAACGTAGCGATAGACCAGGCCACTGGGACTGAACAACGGAGCCATACTCGGCGTGACGCCACCCGGGAGTTGCGCGTCCGCGATCCGCTGAAAAATCTCCTGGCGCGCGAAATAGGGGTCCGTCGATTCATCGAATGTGAGACGCACATCGGAGAGACCATAAAGCGATATGGAACGCATCACGCTCAGATGTGGCGCACCGTTCATCGCAAGTTCCAGGGGGAGCGTAGCCAGGCGCTCAACTTCTTCGGCGGCGTGACCTGGCCATTGCGTAATCAACTCCACCATCGGCGGGGAAAGATCGGGGTATGCATCGACGGGCATGCGGCGGAAGGAAATTGCGCCCGCGACCACTACCAAAAGTGCGAACATCAGTACGACAAAGCGTTGCTGCAGGGCGAATTGGACGATGCGATGAATCAAGCGTTCGACCTGCGAATACGGGCGGATTTAGGCGCGGTGGGCATGGGGCGCTGGCTTCCTAGTGCTGCAGGGAATTTTTGAATTGCAGGAACAAGCTGCCGTCCCCGACGACGTGCTCGCCTTCCTTAAGTCCGTCCTGAATCAGGATGCGGCCGTCCTGGCTATCGCCGACCTTCACCAACCGGCGTGCGAACTGATTGGATCCGACCTGGACGTACACGAAAGGCTGATTCTCGGAATCGCGCAGAACCGCGGCATCCGGCACCGTGAGCGCGTTGGCAAGCGCACCGGCGTGCACCGTGGCCGTCACGTACATGTCTTTTTTCAGCTTGTAATCGGGATTCTGCGTGACGATGCGGGCTTGCACCGTGCGTGTGTTGGGATCCAATGCGTCGGCGATATAGGAAATCTTTCCATGAAATATGTCGGGATACGCGTCGGTCGTGATGTCAACGTTGTCTCCAATACGCACGTACGCCAAGTCGTTCTGGTACACGTTGACAAGCACCCATACTGTGCTCATGTCCGAAATAGTGAAGCACTGTGTTGTGCCGACTTGGAGGAGTTGGCCCGGTCCGACCAGCCGCTCGACGATTTGACCGGCTACTGGGGCTACGACGGGAATCTGCCCGGTGGTTTTGGGAGGTTCCTTAACGAGCGATTCCGGATTGCGTATGCCGAGAGCGCGCAGCGCATCTTCGGCGGACTGCAGGTCGGCTTGCGCTTGCGCGCGGTCAGATTCGGCTTGCTGCAAGTCCCGCTCCGCGATGGCTTTGTGCTCGTACAGATCTTTGGCGCGCTCGTAGTTCTTGTCCGCAAGCTGGAACGCGGTCGCAGCTTTCAGGTAAGCCGAGCGCGCTGCGGAATAATCCGGGCTGGTCACCGTCAACAGCGTTTGACCGGCTCTAATGTATTGGCCAGGCTCGGCAAGGATTTCCTGCACAGGCCCGCCGACGGCACTGAACACCGGCGTGGTTTTGAACGCGTTGTAAGCCACAGCGCCCGTTAATCGAAGGGTGCGTGGCACCTTGGACTTTTCGACCGATACAATTTTGATATGGGACATCTGGTCCGGCGGTAAGCTGAAAAGCTCGGCGGTATCGGCTTTGTTCTCGCCGGTAGAATACGACGTCATTTTGGATTCCGCCTCGCCAGGACCAGAACTGCATCCCACGGACACCAACGCCATTGCGGCCAGCGTGAATGCTGCCGCGAAAAGCGATTTTCGACACGACTTGCGCGTGATCATGGCAGGTTCCTTGTCCCGACGGCTTGGCGCACCTGCTCGAGAGCGGTCATGTAACTGGCAAGGGCCTGGCGATAGGCAAGCTGATTGGCGCGATAAGTGCGCTCGGCGTCCAGGAAATCGAGCAAGCTCGCGGCTCCGCGCTTATAGGCGTATTCGGTGATGTCCCGCGATTGTTTAGCCTGATCGACGTAACCCCCGCGGTAGAGCTTGATAATCTCGTCGTTGGAATGCATCGCTGCGTAAGCGTCCACGATATCGGTATTAACCTGCTGCGCGGTCTCGATAGCCTGCTCCTCGGCTTGCGTGATGGCGAAGCGCGTCCGCGCGATTTCGCCTTGATTGCGGTCAAAAATGGGCAGATCGATGTTGAAAAAGAACGCACCGCTGTTGATCCCGGCCGTATGCGTGTAGTCAAAGCTCACGCCCAAATCCTTCTTGCCGTTCGCTTGCATCAGCGCTTCCTGGCTGCGGGCCGCGGTGACCCCCTCTTGCGCCGCACGCAGATCCGGACGGTTCTGCATGCCAAGGATTTTCAGGTCCTGCAGGTTCGCATGCACCGGTTGGTAGTCCAGGTCGCCCTCGACGTCGAACTCATCGGGCACGGATTCGAAACCGAGAAACTGCCGCAAGGCCGCAAGCGCCTGTACCTTCGAAAGGTACGCCATCGAGAGATCGCTCTGAAATTGCAACAGCTGCAGCTTGATCTTGAGCAAGTCGCTCTCGCTCATGTCGCCGGCCTTGAAGCGCGACTCGCTGATGTTCACCGTTTGCTGAAAGCTTTCCGCGTCTTGTTTCGCCAAATCGACGGTCGACTGGGCCAGAAGGACCGCGATGAATTGCTGGCCGGTGTTGAAAATAAGCTGCCGCTGGCTGTCATCCACCTGAGACCGCGTCACTGCGGTTTGGTCTCGCGCCGCTTGCAACCGGTGCTGCCGCTTCTTGCCGCGCTCGAAGGTATAGCCGATGCCCACATCGAACTGCGCCTGATTCGCGAGGTAGTCACCGCTGAACTGGCTGGGGTTGAAGAGCGGGAAAAATTGCGAGTCCCAGGATAACGTCGGATTCGGTCGCAGGTTCGCGGTCGTCTCCTCGGCCTGATTCTGCAGAATCGTTGTGCGTGTCGCTTGCAAAGCGTGATTGTGTTGCAGCGCCAGGCGAATCGCTTCTTCGAGCGATATCCGTGTGGGGGCATTTTGCGCCGGCGCGGGCGCCGTGGCCGGCGGAGACGGCGGCGGAAGCGGCGGCATCTTTTGCCGCTGCGCCGCGATGGGAGCAGGCCAGGCCAGCAAAGCCGCGGCCCAAGCCATTCCTTTCCTCATAGCTTAACTCCTGACGCCTCTGCACAATACAAAGCGGTCGAGCAAACGGGTATGTGGGAAACGAAGGGGGAAAATTCTAAGGACTTAGAGGGAAGGAGGTGCGCGAGGCGAGGTGGCGCGCGCAGTGTCGGAGGTGACTTCGAAGGCGACCGTAAGACTTTCCAGGCGATCCAGCACGGGAATAATCGCGATGCTGGGAGCCCAGGTGAGGATCGCCGAACCGGCCGTCGCGCAAACGGGACAAATATGCGTCGCGTAAGGCTCGGAGGCCCGATCGGCGCAAAAGTGGAATTGCCCCGCGAGAAAGACCATCCCGAGAAGCAACACTAAAAGCAGACGCGTGTTGGTTCGTGGCATCTAGTTGGTAAGACGAAGCTTAGGGAAGAAAGGTTGCGAGGTCAAGGAATTCATATCCCCGCTGGTCCTGCCTTGCAACAGCGCGGGAGTGTCGCGTCCCAGCCACCAAAGACAAGCCCATAGGGAACCGGCGAGCTATAAAAAAGGACTTCCCAAATGGTCAGTCGATGCCCGTTCTACCGGGTGGTCATACGCTTTCTCATAAGGGAAGGATCGGATGAGGTCTCGGCCGTGACAAACATCACCGTTTTGAGGATCGACGGCCCCATCGCGCATTAGAAGACAATTAGATCGCTCCTCGTTTGCCATGGCACACGAGATGCACCGAGTACATGAGGAGTCTCCGCCTCCATGTGCGTCGCGCCATCGCAAAGTAAATTCATCGCTCAAGCCAAACACCAGCAGGCCCTCGAGTTGCTCGAAAAGCAGCAACTCGCCGGGGCGCTGCGGTTGCTCGGCGAGTCGCTGGCACAGGAAGAAACCAGCGAGCGCTGGAATGACTGGAGCGTCGCCCAATTTACCGCGGGACAATTGGTCGAAGCCGAACAGGGCTTTCTCTATGCCCTTGAGCTCGATCCCGAAAACCGGGAGGTCGCCGGGAATCTCGGTGTTCTGCTCATCGAATGCGAGCGCGAGCACGAAGCGATTCCCTTTCTGGAACGCGCCGTGGGGGCCAGCAATGCCATCGCCGGTAGTGGAACCGCCGATGTTCTGCTCACCGTGTGTAGGGACACAGTCGCGACGTGGCTTGCCGAGTTCCAGATACAGCTTCGACAAACACCCCTGCCGTTAGAACAGATCCCCCGTTGGCCGCTGACGAAATATGCCTTTCGGCTTGCGCAACTGGGTGAGTCTCACGCTGCGCTCGAAATGGTTTTCGATGGACTTCCTGATTTCGATTGACGACGACAATTTTTCGCCCGTCGAGGAAGATTTCTTTGACCAGCATTCGGTCGTGTGCCAGGGCGCGCGCAGTTTTACAACCGTGGAGGCAAGCGGACGCTGGTTCAATATTTGCGCCCAACTGAAGCTGGAGCCGGAGTGTGTAGCATATCCGCGGGGATTTCCGTACTATGCGCGGCACTGCACGCAGAACGTTCAAACGCGGGAGTGCGCCGCCAAGGTTCGCATCAACGCCGGTCTGTGGCTTCCGGACCCGGACCTCGATGCGTTGAGCTGGTTGAGTACCCCCGTGCGCGCCACATCGTTTCACGGCGAGTCTGTGGTGCTGGGTCCGGGAACGTGGTCTCCCGTGAACACGCAGAACACCGCGCTGCACCGTAACGTGATTCCTAGCTATTACTTTCTACGCATGGGCGCTCCCGTGGCCGGGATGCGCATCGACCGATACGGCGACATTTTCTCTGGCTATTTCAGCCAGGCGTGCGTCAGAGCTTTGGGTGACGCGGTGCGAGTGGGTACGCCCATCGCGACGCACGCGAGAAATTCTCACAATTACTTGCAGGATGCGACGAGGGAACTCGCCTGCATCTGCGTAATGGAAGATTTGCTGCCCTGGCTTCAGGAGGTCCGCATTGACGGCGTGATTATCTGGAAGCCTACGTTTCCTTGAGCCACCAGTTGGAAGAAGTGGTCGATCGCTTCCGCGGGTTTGTTTGGACCGCAGAAACGCGCGACTTTTTTCGCTCCACAGCTCAGGTGATGCGCGAATGGGTGAAGGCGTGCCGATCTATCGGCGTCTAGGCGAGAAAACGGCCACCGCTCAATCCTTGTTAAGAGCGAGTGAACCGTAACCTACTCCAGGCACAAGGTGATTGGAAGGGACTCGCTTGCCAATGGTGATAAGTAATATAGATATTACTCTACGGGCGCTGAACCTTCGGTCTGGAGGCAGAGATGGGTACGAACGTTGAGTGGAGCCATGTGGCTCTGTTCGTGGCCACGATAGCAGTGGGCGTAGTGTGCTTGGAGCTATTCATTGAACTGGCCGGAGTGAAAAACAATCCGCGCGAATCCCTGGTCTACCTACGCCATGGAGTTCTTCTCAGCTTGTTGTTCGGCATGATCCAAGTATTTCAAGAGCGTTTGTTGCATGGCGCGCTGCTCTTGTTCGTGATTGGAGTGGCGCTCGCTATCGTTGCCTCGGGGATCGTCGCTTTCGGCTTCACGGAAAGAGGCCTTTTTCTGGCCAGATTTAGCTCCGGCGTGCCAAGCATCGTCGGACCGGAGGAGTTTCTATCGGCCTATCTCGCGGACAACAATTCCTTTGTTTCCACGTTTGGTTGCAGCATTTCGATCCGACGAGTTGCCCACTCGAGCTTCCGGTACGGCAACACGACGCAGACTCAAGCCTCGATCGCTAATCTTGGTTCCTACTTGCAGCCTGCGTTGTCGAATTTTAATTTCACTCTTTCCAGCGCCTTGTCATTTTCTTGCCGGAGAGGTTCCAATCGGAAGGTCTTGCCGTCTAAGGTGTAGCTATCCGCCTGAATGAACGGCTTCTCTTCTTCGAAAGCCTTCACCGCCCGCTGATAGTACAGACAACTATCGGCGGTCGACAGATCGCCGGCCCGTTCAAACCCGTGTCCTACAGTAAAGAATTCAACGTGGATGTCGTCGTTCTGGTGAGCCGAAAGATCTTTGTCATAATAGGCGACGGCCTCCTGTATCCGGTGCGTTTACTCGGCACCCTACGAAGAAAAAAGCCACCAGGAACGCGCAAACCACGAGCTGGGTTCGGTTGAACATACTGGCCTTTCCTTGCCTCGTTCGGCACCCACCGTCCGAACGCAGTCTAACCCCCTGGGAACATGATTAACGCGATCCCGGACAAGTTGAATGGCAGCGCCGCCTGCGGCATCCTCTTCGTTCTTCTTCTGTGAAACCCAGACCACCGGGAACAACTACACCCCCTCCCCAGACCTTTCCTCAACCGATGGTTGTCGGCGCATCAACGCTGGTGAGACAGGGGGCAGCTATGCTATTGATGTCACGGCTGGGGATCGGCCTTTCAACCCACGAACAAGGCCGGGACTCCGATCCCATCAGGGTCACGACGCGAGAGAGCAACGTGAAATTCGCAAACGGAATTCCGATGGCGGGACATGTCGCGATGTTATTGTGCCTCGGCTTGGCGTGTCCTGTTCGCAGCCAGGATAGCGCCACGATGCGGAAGAGGTTCACCAACGAAGACGTCATAGGCATGGTGAAGCTCGGCCTCGCCGAGGACGTGATCGTCACCAAGATTCGCACAATGAGTGCTGCTGGAGGGGACGCCGTCAGTTTCGATACCGGCGTCGAAGGTTTGAAAACCCTGAAAGCTGCGAGCGTTCCCGATTCGGTTATCAAGGTTATGATCAATCCAGCTCCTCCACCGGCGACAATTGTCACGGCATCAACGCCAATGACCATCGATCCGAATTTGCCGCCGCCCGAAGTTGGAGTGTACTGGAAGGACAGAGCCAATTTCGTTCTTATTCAGGGTCAGGCATTGACTAACGCTAAGGCTGGTGGGAAGGCTGGTAGTATATTCACTGACGGTCTGAGGAACCAACACTGGGATGCGTACGTCGAAGGACCAACCTCCAGAAACATTGTCAGAGAGCGTCGCCCTGCTTTTTATCTCTACGTACCCGATGGTTCCGATTCGGCCGACTACGTCTTGATCAAGCTGAACAAAAAGGGTGACCGCAGGGAATTCCAGGTTGGGTCTTTCGGTGGCGTTACCGGCGGCAAGTCGGGCGTCAAGAAGGACAAGGAAGTTCCGTTCAAGGCTGATCACGTGGGAATCAGAACGTACAGAATCACTTTGGATGCCGACCTTAAGCCGGGAGAGTTTGCCTTTTTCATGGGCACCGGCCAGTCAGCCACGATGTCCGGTGCTCGGGGAGGAAACAGATCGGGGGGCGTCGCTTCCGGCCGGATCTACGACTTCAGCATTCTCGAATGACTGTCCGGAAGCCCTCGTCACGGAGTGGGACCCGTCTCCTAAAGCAAGTACGGGGAGGATAGCAGGCACCGAGGGCTTAATTTTACGTACGAGAGACAACCGCTAAAGAATATCTGCGTGCCCAACTCCCGAATGCTAGCCTGCCCGACGTGCGGTTGCCCGATTTGAGTGGACTCGACCTCCAGCAGGAACTCGGCCGTGCGAAGACGAATATTCCCATGGTTTTTCTCACAGGTCACGGTGACATCCCCATGTCGGTGCGCGCCATCAAGGCCGGCGCCATTGAATTCTTGACCAAGCCCTGCAGAGGTCAGGACGCTGGCGTTGTGCTCCATATCCTGCAGGCGGTGATAGATTGCGGCTTCCGCCGCTTGAGTCTTGCGGCGAAGTTCTTGGGGACGATGTTCTACGAGCACTTCCTAGTATAGCAACTGCCAGTAGTTCAATTCTCGGTGCGCCATCGCAATCCTCTGAACGCGACGAGCCCACGTTGCGAACTCGTTCGGGCAACTATGATTCCAAAGCCAACACAGTCTTGGACTGAGACTCGGCCGCAGTTCACTGAAACAGAATCGGTTAGCCGAGCAAGGCAGTTATCGCGAAGGATAGCCGTTCGCCGGCGAATCTCAAGTGTGTCGGGATGCCGGCAGTTGCAGCGCTCACTGGCCCTTCATCCGAGGAACCGACGAACAGGCGGCGCGAGGAAAAAGCCGCGTTCGCCGGGCGTTCACGCGGCATCATAATAACATCTATAGAATCAACGGGTAGGGGTCCCACAGCGGATTTTGCCGTTGCGGGCCGCCCAACCCGAAGAGACTTTCTGTTGGAGAATTGTCACGCTTTTTAGATTTGCTCGAGTCCTCTTCCCAAGAATTCTAAACTTAAATCGTCAACGGGTCCCATCGAACGGTCCCGCTCTTGATAAATACAGGTCCCATTCAAGCGGGTCCTGCGATCTGCTGAACTAAATTTTGCCGGGTCCTACTTGACATCCCGGGGGAAGTCGCCCCCACCCGAGTATCCATGCTGGTTGGAGCTATATTTGCAGCGCTGATAGCCTTGGGGTATGGCGAGGCCTGGAAAGAGGGCAATGGCGAGTGTTATGTCCGAAACTCCGGCCGTACGGTGCATGGAAAATCCTTCAGTGCGCCTGAAAGAGACGACGGTCTAAGGCCTAAGCCCGATACACGAGGTCGGTGCGCTGGTAAGTGGCTTCATGTCCGCAGTAAGGGCATTCAAATTCAGCACCGCCCACAGGAAAGTCTGGCTTTTCAGGCAAAAAGAAGTTTGGCGCTCTCGAATCATCAATCGGCGAGTGAGTGAATGGAAAACTGCAGTTCTCGCACTTCAGAGTCCATCGCGCCATCAAGCAAAATGCACTCCTTTTGCCCTGCGCGAACATACGGGAAATCACCTAGCGTGACTGAGTACGCGAACGCACAGAGGACAGGATGAACGAAGCGTATACCTGGCAGGCCGCATACAGAGCCGCGATTTTGGAAACCGACAACGCCGCAATTCCGCTAAGAATCTACGAAGCACTAGCCGCCATTGAGCAAAGACGACTGAGCGACCTTGAGCCCGGCAGCGAAGAGGACCGCGCACTTGAAGACGCGGAGCGAGGGCTACTGGCACTCAAGGCTGAGCGAATAGACCGGGCTGGCACGCAATAGAGGTAGCGCGGAACAAGTCTTTAAGGATTATGCGTCTACCCAATTGGATAAATCGGATCAGGACATTGGAAGTAAATGTGCCGACTCGGACCATTTCAGTGGGGGGCCCAACGCTCGCGGGTCCCAATCACCTAGATTACTAAGACGTCCGGGTCCCCTTGTCGGAGTCGCCTCTTCAAGACGTAACGTCCTCCCGAGGTCCCATGTGTGTGAATTTCCATTAACAGAGTGCAATCGAATTGACGTGTTTATGTACCCGGCCTAGCCTCCGGTCTATGCCAAGATCAGCGCTTAGTGTATTGCGACTGGCATACAAGAAGGCTGTCGATGACTGGGTCAGTGCGATTCGGGATGAGGAAGCGCTGGCGACAACAGACCATTCCATGACGGCAATGGAGCTATGGGATGCGGCTCATTTCAGGGAAGACGACGCCCGCACGAAAGCAACCGAAGCGCGAGACGCCTACAAAGACGCACTCCGGGACGTTAATTACGGAATATGAGTACGGTCCGAGAGCGCTTCCCGACCTCTATTTGATTGTTCAGGTTTCCTTAACGGGCCCTTCCTAACATCCCTTCGAGTTCAACTCGGATCCATCCGAGGTCCCCCGCTTCACAAGGGGCTCTGTAAATGGGGTTCGCCTCTTCGAGCCTGGAAGCGACAGTGCAAGACATCTCATTGGAATCGTTATCCGCGGTTCATCAGCATGTAACAGAGGTAGGTCTAGCCTTCCCTTCCGGCAAAAATTGCGCGGGGAGGAAGACGAAATGGAAATCCGAAACAAAAAGAAGAGGATTGGAGGCGCGTCCGTCTGCGCTCTGCTTGTCGTGCTGATAGCGCCGGTGGTGGCTGTGGCGCAGACAACCCTGACGCCGCCGGTCGCGACGCCACCGTACACGGTCAGCGTTTTCGCACAGAGTCCACAAGGTGTCTCTCAGCCGGATTCGATTGTGTTGTGGAATGACAGCGTGTTCGTTGGATTCCAAGATCGTGTGGCGAAGGATGGAACGGACGGCAAGTCCAGCACCATAGTCGAGTTTTCGCTTAGCGGCAAGGTGAAGCGGATGTTTCAAGTACCTGGCCACAACGATGGATTGCGATTGATTGGTGATGATGATCTATGGGCGCTGCAGAACGAAGACGCTAACCCGAACCTTGTAGTTATCGAACTGAGGAGTGGGCAGAAGAAACAGTACAAGTTCCCACCGACCCCACACGGCGGGGGATATGACGATATGGTGGTCAAGGACGGCAGAGTCTATATGACCGCCTCTAATCCGAATTTGAACACGCAGGGAGTCAATGTTTTCCCGGCTCTGGTACGGGCTTCGCTGTCGGGGGACACAGTGCTGGTCGAACCCGTGTTCAATGGGGACGCGAACGCTACGGACATTCCGACCGGCGGCACCGTGCCGTTGAACCTGACCGACCCGGACTCCATGACGATTGATCCAAGGGGAAACATCGTGTTAGACAGCCAGGCGGATTCGGAACTGATTTTCGTGCGGCACCCATTGGCGGATGGACAGACCATCAACCGACTGAAAATTACCTCGTCGGCGACAGGCCCGATGAGCGCGACGATCACGCTGGACGACACAGCCTTTGCTCCGAATCCGAAGGCGTTCCTGCTGGTGACCGACGTAGGCAACGCCGTGGATAATGGCGTGATCTACCGGATTGATAGCCCAAGTCTTGGGTTTGAGCCGGGCGTGGCGTACTCCGCGTCTGATACCTTGGGCTTGGTTGGGACTCTGAACCTCGACAATGGATTTGTCACGCCAATCGTCACCGGGTTCGACAGCGCACGGGGTTTGTTGTTTATAGCGCCGGACGGTGACAACGACGGCGACGACAAGTAATTGCAGACTGCCCCGCGCCTGGCGGCAATCCGCGTAGCCGGCTACGCCGCTTCCACGTCCGCCTATTCGAATTCTCGCCTCAGCGGGTAATCGACAATAATGGCCCGCCCGTCCGTAAGGGCTTTGAGCGAATGGGGCGCATTGCTGGGTACAATCGCAACCAAGCCTGCTCGGACGATTTGGGTTGCGCCTTCCAGTGTCAGCTCTAGCTCGCCCTCGATGACCTCGTAAACCTCTTCCTGTGGGTGGAAATGTTCGTGAATGGACGCACCACGCTTGAAGTCGTAATGCGCGAATGTCATGTTCGCTGAATGGAAAATAGCGTCCATACCAGCCAGGCAGGCGCTCGGTAACTTTAAGATTGCCGGTTTCAACGAAAGGCATATCGGTCCTCCTGAAAGGTCTTCCGCGTAGCGGTCCCAAACGAAAGGATAAGACAAACGGGCGCGGCAAACACCGACGCACATGGCTTCAGGGGGCTCGCAAATTTTAAACGCGCCTTGCGGGAATATGGCAGGCGATGGTCCCAACAAGACGCATAGTCCGATTCCGACCGATGCGCCGACGCAATCGACCTTGGCGCCATTCCTCCGCTGGCCGTCCCGTTTGCTGAGCAACCTGATTCGCTGTCTTTGGGCGGAATTAAACTCACGGGGCACAAGCACTCAGATTAATAATCCTGCCTGACCGCTTGCGGGGCAGACGGGACAACTGCCGTACTATAGAAGGCTCCCGGAAACACTCTATGAGACTCTCTGGCCTGGTTGAATGTGAGGTGGCCAATGACGCTTGATGTCTATGGGTTAACTCCGCTCCTGCAGGTCTATGACATGCCAACGTCAGTGCGTTTTTATCGCGACGTTCTGGGTTTTACGATAGAGAGTACTTCACCTTTGCTAGGCGAGGATCGCTTTCACTGGGCCTTGCTTCGGCTGGGCGATACCGCGCTCGTGCTAAACACAGCTTACGAGTTTGATGAGGAGCGTCCGGTTCCGCCTGACCGCGCACGTGTGGCAGCTCACGAAGATACGGGCTTGTTCTTTGGGTGTCTGGACTTGGATTCCGCGTACCGGGAGTTGCTTGCCAAGGGCGTCAGCGTCAAAGAACCCGTGGTCACCCGCTATGGGATGAAGCAGATGTCTCTTCGCGACCCGGATGGATACGGATTGTGTTTCCAATGGTCCGCCAAACGCTTATTGAAGTGCCGAGGAGCTGGAAATGAGTTTGAACCTAGGGCTGCTTGCCCAAGGATTGGGGCCGCCATCCTTCCCGCATTAAAGCGGCCTTTATTCCCACTACTTCCGATGGGCTGATGGTCCGGACGCGTTGCTTGGCGACCGTGAGCAGCATAGTCTCTGGGTCGCCTCCCGCTTGCTCCTCGAAGCGTCGAAGGGCTTTCTCCGCTCCTATGAGGAGTATCTCTTCGACGCGAGACGTACGTCGCGCCACGACAAATCTTCGCTCCAGGTCAGGATTCCAGATCACGATTCGGTCAGACTTTAGTTCGAGAACTCCTGCCGCAAAGCTCCAGCTTCCCTTGTCAAACACAGTGACGGGCATAACGGCAGCCCACTGGCAATAGACATAAGTCCCATCGGGGAAGATATACAGATTGTTTCCGACCACAGGTGGGCCGGAGCTCTTGATGAGTTCCTGGGACGGATTTGTGTATCGTCCCGCGATTTGCCGACGAGTGAGGTTTGCGATCGGCTCAACAGCCGTCTTTGCCCGCAGACGTTTCACGGGGCTTGCCGCAGGTTGCGCTTCGACCAACTGCCGCACATCACCCCTGTTGACCGGCCCAGACCCGGCAATCTTCGGAGTCTGTCCAATAACGGGAACCGCCCCAAGCAGAATGCAAACGAGTGACTTCGTCTTCATGGGTGGTAAGGGATGTGTTATCCTTGGGTTACGATACCACCTTGCCGATCTAATGGGGAGGTGTCAAGAGGTCTGGGCCGTGCCCGAGGAAGTCTCCGCACCGATCTTTAAATCTAAGGAACATGTCCATGCCAGATAAGCCGACCCTCTGTCCGATCGTTGAAATGAAAACTCCGCAGAACCCTAGTTACGACGGCCACATACGCCGTCAGACACCCGAGATTGGAAGCCGAGCGCAAAAAGGTCATCTGTCGAACGCCTTACGGTTCTCGCGCCAAGGCGCCCGCGATTCTTATAGGGAGTAATCTATGCCCGAAGCCAAACGTGCCCCGCCAACTCGCAATCCAAACGATTCGCCAGATAGAACCACCGCCAACGAATCTCCCCCGGAACCTTCACGTTGGGGTCATCCTTTCATGCGCTTTTTCAGGCCCACCAATTTCCACCCAGCTTTTGCCAGCTTCCTGCTCTCGAGCAACAGGTCGAGTTCGCGTTTCTGTTCTTCTTTGATTCCATCCAACCGCAATTGCAAGATTTTCTCGCACTCCTCCGAACACACCGCCCACTGATCGCCGTCAATTGATCCGCGAGGCCCCTTTTGCAACCGGGCTTCAAAGTCTGGGCGGTAAAACCTCACCTCCCTGAGATTGCTGCGCGCAGGAATAACGAGCAGCCTCACCTTCACATTAAAACTAGTCTTGCAGACAGGGCACTCCAGACTTTTTCCATCTTCCTCTGCAGTCCATTCGTCGTACCTTCCAGTGCCACCAGCAGTCACTTTGTGCGGCTCAGGAAGATCGAAAAACGGATTTGCCTTCATCGCCTCTTCGAGCTGGGCGACTGCTTCTTCAAGTTTCATAGCTACCTTATTTCACCTTGAACCGGATCGTGATGGCTCGCACCACTTAACAGCGTCACTTCTTGTCGAGCATCACTTCAGTTGACTTGATCACCGCGGACACTTTGTCGCCGACTTTGAGCTTCATTTCGTCCGCGCTGCGCTTTGTGATCACACTTTCGATCAGGTTCTTGCCGACGCGTACGACCACATGGGCCATGACGCCGCCGAACTGTAGTTCAACAACTTTGCCTTCGAGACGATTGCGAGCTGAAAGAGTCATGCCCCAGAGAATAACGCTGGTCACGCAAGAGAGTAAAAGGAAAAACAGCAGGGGTGCAGCAGACACAGGCGCAAAATGGCTTTAGGGTCGGCTCGCAAACCGTAAACATCCTAGTTGGCAATATGGCGCGCGACGGCCCCCACAAAACGCACACAATCCGATTCCTACCGACGCGCCGCCGACGCAATCGACTTTACAGCTCTCCACGCGCCTGCGCGCGGAAAGGGAAGCCTGCGATACACGGTCAAGGTCGGACACGCGCTTGATACGTGGAAATGAAGGGAGACGGGAAGGCGTTGAAAAGTAACGGGGATGCAGTGGCGGAGAGGGTGGGGCGCTCACCACGAAAGAGGAGGCGATCCCAGGGAGTGCCAGGGACGCCTGGAGTCGTTTCAAATTCGACTGCGGGCGGTTCGAGTAGACAGCAAGAAAATAAATGGGACCTCCAACTTTGCTGTGCGCGCTTGGAAGGATCGCGTCGAGTTCCTCTCCAGCTTGACAGCGTCAGGATAGATGTTGCTATGCAAGGTAAGTCGTTCTAGAATCAACGCGTTTTTTTGCTCCCGTTAAGCTACGAGGCCTTGCTATGTTCCGGAACCAGCCCCGGAGTAGCCTTCCGAAGTGCGTCCTGGTCCTAGTGACGGCGGTGGCATGTCTGCCCTGTGCGTGCGGCGGAGGCAGCGTTGCGCAACCACTTCCGCCGACGCCGCAAGCGCAATCCAATCCGGTGCCGACGATCAGCTCGGTGTTGCCTTCCACGTTGACCGCCGGGACGGCTAGCGCCACGTTGACGGTGAGCGGCACCGGGTTCATGGCAAGTTCGACGGCACAGTGGAATCAGAGCAGCCGGACGGCGACGTCTGTGAGCTCGACGGAACTGCAGCTGGGGCTGACGGCGGCGGACTTGGCGGTTGGCGGGACGGCGCAGCTCGCGGTGGTGAACCCGGCGCCGGGCGGAGGAATTTCCAGCGCTGCGACGATTACCATCGCGTATCCGGCGCCGATGATCACGGCGCTGAGTCCGGCTGCGGTGACGGCGGGGAGCGCGGCCTTTACGCTCACCATCACGGGGACCGGATTTGCGCCGACGACGGTGGTGCAATACAACGGAGTGGCGCGCGCGACAACCTATGTCAGCGCGACCACGCTCACGATTTCGGTGAGCGGCAGCGATGTCGCGTCGGTGGCTACGGCGGCGATCTCGGCGATCACCGGGGGGCCGGGTGGCGGCACGTCCGCGCCCATGACGCTGACGATTGCGAAGTATGCGACGCCGGCGATCTCAAGCATCGCTCCTATAAGCATTCCTATGAATTCACCGGACATGGCGGTGACGATTCAGGGCAGCGGATTCAGCGCGGCGTCCACCGTGCAGGTGAACGCCAGCGCGCTGAACTCCAGCGGGTGGACTCCGGACACGTTGGTGTTTACGCTGCCGGCGGCGGAACTTACAGAGGTTGGCACGCTGTCGGTGACAGTGAGCAATCCGGGGCCGTTGACCTCAAACGCAGTGACGATACAGGTGGTGCCGAATCCGGTGCCTGCGGTGACGGGACTGAATCCAACGGGAGGGGCGGTCGCGTCCGGGGATTTTTCGCTGACAGTGTCGGGGTCGAATTTCGTGCCGGGATCGGTGGTGGAGTGGAATGGATCGCCGCGGCAGACGACGTTTGGCAACTCGACCCAATTGACGGCGACGATTACGAATCACGATATCGCGTCGCTCGGGAACAGCAGCGTAACGGTGTCGAATCCTGCGCCCGGCGGAGGAGTGTCAGGGATCACGGTGTTTACGACGTATATCTCGTTGCCTACCAATGATCTGGTGTATGACGCATCGCGGAAGCTGCTGTGGGCGTCTGTGGCGAGCAGCGCGGGCCCGGGGCTGGGCAATAGCGTGGTGTCGATTGATCCTTATACCGGAACGTTCGGGACGCCCATATGGGTGGGCAGCGAGCCGAGAGAGTTGGCGATTTCCAGCGACGGAAGCACGTTGTGGGTGGCCTTCGGCGGCACACCGGCAGCGCGCAAAGTGGACCTCATCAATCAAGTGGCCACACCGGTGGAGTTGTACTTCCCAGGCGGATGGGGAGGGAACGAATACGCCACAGGCCTCACGGTTTTGCCGGGGAAGCCCTCGTCGGTGGCAGTTGCGAGCGGTTCGCCAGCTAATGGCGGGGTGGCGATTTACGACGACACGGCGGAAAGAGCGAAGGTTGCTAACTCTGGAGCGACCTATTTAACATTCGGCGCCAGTGCCAGTACGTTATACGGGTGGACCTATACCGGTCCGTTGTCCGTTTTCACGGTGGATGCAACGGGGATTGCCGCTATCGCGAATCTACCGAGTCCTGCGACCTCTTCGACCGATCTGCGGTACGACAACGGGCGTTTGTACCTGACCTCGGGAGCAGTGATCGATCCTGCGAGCGGAAACTTGCTGGGGACGTTTGCAGCGAGCGGGCCGGTGGCGCCGGACTCCAGTCTGGGGCGCGCTTTTGTACTCAACGCAAGTTCCATGGTTTTCATACCCGATCAGATTACGGCCTTTGACCTGAACACATTCGTTCCGCTCGCCTCATTTGGGGTTGGCGGAGTGCAATCGAACTTTCCTAGCCCAACATCGCTAGTACGTTGGGGAGAAGATGGGTTGGCCTTCCGGACGCCCACGCAGGTGTACATTTTGAGGAGTCCGGTGGTGAAAGACTTGAGCGGGACGCCGGCGAATCTGAAGGTGTCGGCGAAGGCTGCGGCAACGTTGGCGACAGGGGTGAATACGACGATCGGAATCACGGTGAAGAATAACGGGCCGAGCAGCGCATCGAATGTCACGCTGGTGGACACTTACACTGGCGGCGCGATTCTGGTTTCGGTGAGCCCCAGTCAAGGGAGTTGCAGCGGAAATGTGGTGATTCGGTGCAAATTGGGGACGATGGCGAACGGGGCGAGCGCGACGATATCGGTGACACTAGCGCCGACGGCGGCGGGGTCGCTGGTGAATAGCGCAACGGTAGGGGCAACGGAGCTCGATCGCGACACCAGCGACAACACGGCGAATTCCACGATTACGGTGACGGGATCTGGATACAGCGCGGTGCCGACGGCGGAGTCGCTTTCACCGCAAACGGCGCTGCAGGGATCTCCGACGCTGACGCTGACGGTAAATGGATCGAATTTCTCGGGCGCGTCGGTGGTGAACTGGAACGGCACGGGATTGCCGACCACGTTCGTGAGCGGCAATCAACTGACCGCGACAGTGGATGCGGGCTTGGTGAGCTCGGCGGGTTCGGCGCTGGTCACGGTGAGCAGTGGCGCGCCCGGAGGAGGAATGTCCGGGGCATTGCCGTTTACGATATTTCAGACGTTGGCGCTGGATTCGAACGATATCGTGTTCGATCCGTTTACGCGGAAGCTGTACGCGAGCGTGCCGAGTACAGCAATGCAGGTGACTGGCAACAGCATCGTGTCGATTGATCCGGTCAGCGGAGCGATTGGGACGCCGGTGTTTATCGGCAGCGAACCGACGCGGATGGCGATCTCCGAGGACGGTCAATACCTGTATGTCGTGCTGTCGGGAAGTAATGCGGTGAGGCGGATGGCTCTGCCGACGATGACACCGGGGACGCAGTTCACGACGACGAGCACATTGTTTGGGGCTTATACCGCGAGCGATGTGGCGGTGATGCCCGGCAACCCGAACACCGTGGCCACGGCGGGCTATTCCGACGGAATTCAAGTGTGGGATGTCACGAGCACGGGAGCGACGGCGAAGACATTGACAAAGGGGTTGGTCAACGACGTCTATGAGGGAAGTGTTTTGACTTGGGGTGATTCGGCGAATTTATATTCGAATGACGAGGGATTGAGTCCGTCAAGCTTTCATCGTTTCAAAGTGGACAGCGCGAGCTTCGGGGAAACGGATTCGACATATCTGGATGCGGTGGCTGGAAGAATAAGTTATTCGGGAGGATTGATCTTCACGGATGGTGGAGGCGTGGTGGATCCGTCTCCGGCACCGCCGCCGACGCCCAAGCTGGCGGGGAGACTTGTGGGCGGAGGCGCGAGCGCGGCGGATACCAGCATCGATCGCGTGTTTTTCCTCAGCGCGAACTTTGGCCAGATGAACTCCCGGACGATTACGGCGTGCGACGCGAAGCTTTTCGTGCAAACAGGGACTACCGAGCTCGATGGTCTGACCGGCGACGCTTTTGACCTGATCCGGTGGGGAAATAGCGGGCTGGCGTTCCGGACGGCAACGGACTTCTGGGGCACTGGCAGCGGGAGAATTGTGATAATGCACGGTCCCGCGGTGGTGCCGCGGTCGGTGAACGCGAATCCTGCACCGACGATTTCCGGGTTGACACCTAATAGTGTGACCGAGCCTGGAGCGAATACGTGGGTCACTATTAACGGCGCGAACTTTGTATTGGGGGCGGTCGCGAATTCGAATGGCGCAGAGCGAACTACCGTTTTTGTGAACTCGGGACAACTCAGGGTGGCGATTCCTGCCGCTGACCTAGCTAGCCCTGGAACGGCCACCATTCAAGTGGTGAACCCTGCACCAGGCGGGGGAAGCCCCGCTGCTGCGAGCTTCCAGGTGAACTGAAGCAGCCGCTCACAAACGCGTTGCTCGGAAAGACTCGGAGTTCCGCGGCCCTTCGCTTCTCATCGTACCTTCGCCGCTCAGGACAAGCCGGAGCTCACGGACTGAGGGCAAGGGCAACTTTCTTGCGCTCTTCAGGGATAGCTGCGTGAATGGCCCGCCAGTCCACGACGCGAGCCGGGGAATAGCAGCCTTGCCATCCTTTTCCTTCCCAGCGGACCGCGTAGAGTCCTCCCGCCCACGAAAGAGCCTCGAAATAGCGCGATCTTCTGCCCAGGTGTAAAAACACTGCTGGAAGGTAAAGGCGCGGGCCCAGAGCTCGGTGCTGACGCGATTGTTTGCGATGGGTTAGCAGGAGTTTGCGGCTTGGTCTACTATGGCCTTACGCGTTGCGTCCTGGCCAGACCTCGCGCAACACCCAGTCCCGGCAAACTCTTGCTGAACCGTTTGTTTCCGCTCGTTGGCTCGGCAATAGGGGTACACGAGGTCCGGGCGCATTCTCACCGGCTACAAAGGATCGAACCTCGGTCTTCTAGGGGTGGAGAAATAAAAACTTAGGGGGCCCAATGGCTCCTCCAAACCGAAGAGTCCCGGCACACCTCTTCGGGTTTGGCCAGATAGCCTGGTGCCTCAGGCGAATTTTGAGGGCTTGCGATATTCTCAAATATGGAGTATTATGTACTCATAAATGGAGGGTGCCTCATGGCCACGATGCAACAGGCTGTTGTCGGTTTCTCCTGGGATACAGCGGTCGATCTATCAAGAAAAGACAACCGAACTCGACTTAGTCCGGCTGCGATAAAGGGCCTTCTTCGGATCGCGACGCATTGGAAGTTACGGGATGCCGATACAAGAGGTCTCCTTGGTGGCATATCCAGTGGCAGTTTCTACGCTCTAAAGAGTCGGCCTACAAAATCGCTAGACGAGGATCAACTCACTCGAGTTTCGCTTTTGATCGGGATATACAAAGCTGTGAACATTCTTTACGGCCAGAGACTGGCCGATGCTTGGATGACGTTACCAAACACGAATCCGATGTTCGGTGGAGAGTCTCCCCTCAAGTACGTGAAGAAGGGCGGCATACCTGCTTTACTAAGGGTGCGCCAGTTGTTGGACTCACGCCGTGGCGGCAGATGAAATACCCGAAGCAGATCAAGCTGGAGCGCGACAAGACCCATCGTCTTATTCCTCATCGTTACAATGACCGGGGTAGGCCTATCCTCGATCTTCTCGCACAAGGCGACGACCATCTGCTCAGCGATCTCACGGAACTGGAGGGTGCAACCAACGATAGATTGCTCGGCGAGAGTGGTAGGCTTCCTGGTGTAAGCGCCATTGAGCTGGTTTCCGGCTTCCAGTTCGCGCATATAGTGAACGCATCCTTTACTCACTGGCATCCATTGGGAGGGCGTTTCAATAGTGCGGGGCGCGGCGCTTGGTACGCTGCTTTTAAAATGCGGACAGCAGAAATCGAGGTGGCCTTTCATCGAGCGACCGAGTTGAAAGAAGTCGGATGGAAGGATGAAGAGACCGCTCCATATAGAGACTATCTGGCCGATTTCAGACATGAGTTTCACGATATACAGCAAGATTCAGATTTTGCGGATTGCCTAGATCCGAACAGTTACGCCGCGTCTCAAATCCTGGGATTTAATCTTTTGACTAGTGGCTCGGCAGGGGTTGTGTATCCGAGCGTGCGACACAAAGAAGGTATTTGTATTGCGTGCTTTCGTCCTCCCTTAGTGCTAAATGTGCGGGAGGGGCCTATGGTGACATTCACCTTCCGTGACGCACAAATGACCGCTGCAGTCTGGAATTGAATTCCACAACTGTTCGCGCCTCTCCTCCTGGTCCGGGTGGTATCCCTTTGCCGTCCTTCCGCCGAAGGCTCTTCTGACTCGCCCAGGCCTCGATCAACGTCCCGCGCTGTGAAATGTTCATCCGACATGTAAGGCCGCGCACGTTCCAGCACCCATTGAAAAAACGACTCCGCGGTCTCTTCAGAATCTGGCGGTAGCTGGGACGCTTGTGGGAGCCGATGCCAGTCAGCAAAGCCGAGTGCCTCGAGAGCGACTAGCCGAGATCGCACGAGTTTCACGAACTGTTCAGGAATACTTGAAAGAACTAGAGCAAGAAAACTCCGTAACAGACCTTGAGCAGCGCCCGATCGCTCAAGAGAAAGTATCGGCGACTCATCCAGATGCTGCCTGGGCGGTCAAAAGCGGGCCAGCCACGCTGAGCTACTACGACAACTATCTGGTCGACACGACGAGTCGTGTGATTTTGTCGGTCAAACCTACGCCCGCTCGCTTCCGTCAAGAAATGCTGGCAGCGCGCCGAATGCCTGAGCGCGTAAGCCATTTCGGAATTCGACCACTGAATCTGGCAGCAGACAAAGCCTATGGAAGCGGAGAGTTTCTGGCGTGGCCACTGGAGCGGGACATTAAACCCCACATTCCGGTCATCGATCGTCAGCACCAAACACGAGGGCGCTTCACTCGAGATGCCTTCCGGTATGCTTCACGCCTTTCGAAGCTGGAGCAATGCCCACTCGATCAGCGTCTCGCCGACGTTCCCAAGAGTCCGGGATTCTCTCTTTGCGTACATCTCCAACTCCTCTCTGGTACTCCCTCGCACGATCGACCAGAGGCAGAGCGAGTCTACGAATTACGAGCCGGATTATATAAGTTTCAATTCAGGAAAGTCTTGTTTGTATCGTTTCGGATCGAGTGTCATGAGACGATCCGCCTGCGCCAAGGCATGCGATCCAATGATAAAATCAGCAAGCAAACGCCTCGGCCCTTGTTGCGCGGTTCTTCGTCGCCGTTTTGCGTACCGTGCAAACCGCCGGCCGGCCTCAAGCCATACGCGTTGTTGAAACTCGAAGTCGACGTCGATGCCTGTATCCTCCAGAAAGCTGTTCACAAAGGATTCCGTGGCCTTGGGATAGGCCAGCAACTCCGCGTACACCGGCGCGCCTACAACTAAACCGCCCTCGGTTTTTGCATTGCCGAGGGTTTTCGCAATATCTGAGGCTAGGGGTTCCTTGGACCATAGGGCGGAAAGCACGTTGGTATCGATTGCCGTTCTCATTGTTCCTGAGTTTCTTCGTCGCGCAGGGTCTCGATCCAGGCATTTACCTCATGCACCCCGGAAAAGGCGGGCAGCGCACCCACATATTTTGCGAACGGATTTTCACGTGGGCGCGCAGGGCGTATGGTTGTTCGGTCATTCTCAACGACAAATTCCACGCGATCTCCCTCTTTCAGCCCGAGGCGATTGCGGATCTCACGAGGTACGGTGATCTGTCCCTTACTGCTAATTGTGCTAGAACGCGCCATCTTTACCTCCTCTCTTTACAGTAAGGATATCACAATTTGCATTCCAGATTGCATTGGGGTATGTGTGGAAACGGGTCCGGATCTTGCACGGCGGCCGACCCAACTTTGCCAACGGCAACTATCTCACATGGGCCTGTTGCTGTTGCGCCGCAAGGAGTCAGGAAGAGCTGTTGCCTATCTGCAAAAATCCCTGGAAGCCTCCCCGAACCACACCGCCGCCTTGCTCGCCCTGGGCGAGGCCCAGTCTCTCGAGCACGACTACGCAAACGCCATCGCATCGCTCGAAAAATTCCTTCGCGAGCAGCCGCGCAGCCCCCAAGCATCTGCCACGCAGAAGTACATCGGCGCCATGCGCAAGCTCCTCCAGCAAGAAACCACCGCTGAAGTCGAGACGCCTGCGGCCTCCTCCGAATCTTCGCCTTCGGGTGCCGACACTACCAAAACGCAGGTTGGCAGCGCCGGAGACGGCGGATGCCCGACTCGGTTTAGACATTCAGGATTTTCGGCCTACCCCACCCCCCGGGTGGTCGCCCCCGCCCTACCCTGCCTCGGCTTGCCGGCAGGGCCTTTAGTAGTGCCGTAACCACCGCTGCGGTTTTCCTCCAGAATCATCAGCAACATGACGTTTGCATGTTTTTGAACGTCCCAACGGAGCCACCTCTAGACGCGGCTCCGATCGATCAATACAATGGCGCCGCTTTCACCCCGGGGGCTGTTAGCAGTGAGAACGCTAAACAAGCATCGTGATTTCGACGTCAGACAAAAGAATTCTTGCTGCACCAGCGATGAGTTGTTCCCTCACCGTTTGAGTAGCCTCTCTTGAGGCCGCGCCCATGCGCCACGAACATGAGGTCGCGGCGTATCGACCAAATACGCAGGTCGTCGGGAACCATTTGGCCGGCACAGCGGAAGAGAAGCTTACTGGGTGTACGGCTAAGCGAAATAGTCGCAAGGAGGACTAAATTGACCATAGGTGAGGGTCTCGGTTCCCATCACGATCGCGATGGCATTGGGGCGAGCCTCAGCAACAGTAAATCCTGGCTGTTTCTGAGTGCGGGGAAACGTGCCGGAGAAAAATAGCGGAGTCACCCATTGGATCTGAATTTGCGCCGATTTCTGCTCTTGAACTATTTGTTTGCCCTAGTCATCTTATCGACCGGATGCGGAGGCGGTTCGACCGTTAACAACACTCAGTTTGAACAACCTGCTGGCTTTCAAGTAAGGCCAAGCGTCGCAGTTCTGGAGGCCGGACAGACTGTTCAGTTCACAACGACGGGGAATCCAGCGAGCCTTGTCAGTCCGACGTGGAAGGTCAACGGAGTCGTAGGAGGGTCGGCGAGTTCGGGGATTATCACATCGGCGGGAATTTACACAGCGCCCCCTTCCGCACCAACCGGGACCGTGCTGGTCACGATGACCAATGCGGCGTCCGGCGCGACGGCAAGTCCGGCGCAGGTGTCTTTCTTTTCTCCCCAAAATCTCGCCAGCGGCACGGTTTCGTCGTCGAAAAATCCACAGGTGGCGCTTTACGAAGTTGTGGCGCCAAAGGGAGCAACGGTACAAGTCCAGTTTGGAACGAGCACGAATTATGGTCTGACAACATGGGCGCAGGAAGCCCCGGTGGCAGGTGGTAGCGTCAGCATCCTGGTGGCGGGAATGCGAGCGAGCACAACGTACCACATGCAAGCGGTCGTACATTTGGCGAGCGGGCAAACAATCATGGATGGGGATCACGCGTTCACGACGGGAGATTTGCCGGCGGCTTTTCTTCCGAATATTGCAGTTCCGCAAGCCGCAGGAGCGGCGGCGGCACCCGGCATTGAATTGCTTGACCTAGTTACGACCAGCCTAGCTACGACGACGGACAATCGCCTCACGGCGCTAGCCACCGACTTAGCTGGCAATGTGATTTGGTATTACACGGTGGAGACGGGCAACGTCCCCTTTCCCATTAAGCCGTTGCCGAACGGAAATATGCTCTTGGTCCTATCTGGATTATCAAGCGAAGTCCAAGAGATCGATCTCGCCGGAAACGTCCTATATCAACTCTCCTTGACCGATATCAATCAAGGGCTGACTTCGATTGGAGCTTCGTCTCAAGGATTAGTCAGTCTTCATCACGACATTTTGAAACTGCCAAACGGACACCTGATACTTCTCGCTAACTACAACAAAACTTTCACAGACCAACCGGGATTTTCCACAGTGACGGGCGACGCGCTGGTGGACTGGGATCCGCAAGCGCAGGCTCCTGTGTGGACATGGTCAACCTTCGACCACATTCCCGTAAGCCACGCCCCTGTCAGCAACACGGACTGGTCGCACGCCAACGCGGTCATCTATACCCCGGACGATGGAAACTTGATCTTGTCGATGCGAAACCAAAATTGGATCGTTAAGATCAACTATCAAGACGGTGCTGGCGACGGAAGAATCTTGTGGCGCTTGGGTCCGGACGGAGACTTCGCCTTGCCGGGAGGGCAAGCGCCTGTGGAGTGGAACTACGGCCAGCACTATCCAACGGTGCTGAGCCCGAACGGGGCGGGGATCTTTCAGTTAATGTTCTTTAACAATGGCAACGGTCGTTTGTTGGATACGAACAATGACGTCTGCAGCACACCGGGGGTCGCTCAATGCTATAGCAGCGTACCGGTTTTTGAACTGAATGAGTATACGAGGACCGCGCAGGTGGTGTCGGAAGACAATTTGTCACCCCATTACTCGATTTGTTGCGGGAACGCTTCGCGACTTTCTAACGGAGACGTCGAATATGACGTGGCGTTCGACGTGAACACGCCGAATCAATCGTTCATACAAGAGGTGACTCCGGAGCAGACTCCTCAGCTTGCGTGGCAACTCAACGTCACCGGTCAGCTCATGTACCGAGGGTTTCGCTTACCCAGCCTTTATCCTGGAGTTGAATGGACACAGTCTGCGATCGCCGCGGCAAACACAGCCGCCGTTGCAACAAAACAAGCTCAGAGTTCGACTGGGAACACTGAGGTAAAAACTAACCCGCGGAGTTTTCGAACTCCTTCATCCGCGCCACTTCCGCCTCGCGCAGCTTCGCAATGACTTCCTGACGGGGCGCGTCGTTCCTATTCATCGGGTCAGCGCCACGTCTGCCGTCCTCAATTGCGGACACTTTCAGAAATTCCACACACAACACGCAGGTGCGTCTGATACACGAACGGTCGGAGGCAGGCCTCTTTGCGAGCCGGAGATCTTCGAGGTAGGCGTCGATCTTTTCCTGATTTCTGACCACAGGGACCTACCATTCCTTACTTGCGCTTGCCAGTCCGTCTGGAACGTCTCTTACCACTCGCGGTTCTCGTTCCTTCAGTGAGATGAGTCATGGCTTGTCGTAGAAGCCAATTCGCTTTGGTCTGGTAACCGCGGCCATCGGCTTTGAGCCATGCGATGACGTCGGAATCAAGCCGCATCGTAACAGGCTTCTTCGTTGGTCGATAGAACTTGCCAATTTCGGCTCCGCTCCAATCGACAACTGCCGGCGCGTCCGAGAAATCAATGTCCTCGTCTCTTCTTGCGGCGATAGCTCGGATGTCTCGCTTCTGCTCCTTTGTGAGCTTCCTCATAGGCTCTCCTTTCGTGTGATTCGGCGGCGCGAGCCAAGATGACACGAATGACTTCTTCGTTATGTTCCTCATAAACGGTATGAACGACCAATAGAATCGAACCCGGCCCTATGGCTCCGACTGTTATCCAACGTTCCTCGTCCTCGAAAGTGACGTCACGCTGCGTAATCGCCTAGGGATCGTCGAAAACGAGAACGGCCGTTTCGAAGCAAACATCGTGCTTGTGAAGGTTTTGCCGGCTCTTCTGCTCGTGCCATTCAAATCGCATGACTCGCCAGGACTGGGAGAGAATACGGTCCTCGCGCGCATGTCAATACATTTGTATGTACAGTATCGTGTATGCGAGCCGGGCGCAAAAAGTGGAGATAGACACCACGAATTCAGAGGCAGGGAATCAGCAGCTTTTGCAGATATGGCGGAGAGGGTGGGATTCGAACCCACGGTACGGTTTCCCGTACGCTCGCTTTCGAGGCGAGTACTTTCAACCGCTCAGTCACCTCTCCGCGGCCAGTGGTCATCGTAACAGACGCTTTGGTTTTCCGGCAATGTGATCTGCCGCCAATGCAAACTCGTCGAAAACTGACGCCAAGAGTGCCGAGAGCTAACGACGTTCGGCGAAAAAGGATTGAATCAGCGTCGCGCATTCACTCGCCAGAACACCTGGCAACACCTCGACCTGATGATTGAGTCGCGGATGAGACAGGATCTCAAAGCACGAACGTACACCGCCGCCTTTAGGATCGTCGCAACCGTAGACGACGCGTGGGACACGGGCTTGAATGATAGCCCCGGCGCACATGCTGCAGGGCTCGATCGTGACGTATAACGTCGTCGACGTGAGGCGGTAGTTTCCGAGGGCCCGCGCCGCCTCGCGCAGCACGACGACTTCAGCGTGCGCGGTAGGATCGCAATCCCGAATCGTACGATTGCCGGAACGCGACACGATCTTGGCGTCGTGCACCAAGATCGCGCCCACTGGCACTTCTCCAGTCAAAGCGGCTGCCCGCGCTTCTTCCAACGCCAACCGCATATACTCCAGATCAATATCCATAGCCCGCCGAGAGAATAGCACGCGACCAACCCCCCACGACTACCGCTAGCGCGGCAGAAAGGGAAGCTCCGCTCGACGGCACTCGCCGTTCGCGTCTCCGTGCGCTTTGTGCTAGCCCTTTGTTTTTCCTCATCTCTTTCCCTCAACTTCTTGACAATTCACATGTGGGCAAACAAACTACTCGGCATGGTCGAGGCCGTCCTGGGGGCAAAATTACAAATTATTTTTCCTCGCAATGTGCTGCACCCGCATTTCCGACGGCGTCGCGCTCACTGAAAACCCGGCATGGAAATTCGCAGAGATCCGATCACGCAAAGTTGGGTAGTCCTGGGGCAACGCGAGCATCTGGATAGTGTCGTCGAGCCGTGTCCGTTTGACGGCGGCATTGTGGAGAAGCAACCAGCGATTCTGACCTGGCCCGCCGAGGGCCCTTGGCAAGTCCGCGTACTGCCTCATCCTGATCCGCTGTACCGTATTGAGGGCGAACCCGGCCGCCAGGCCGAAGGCATGTACGACAAGATGGGCGCTCTGGGCGCCCACGAAGTGGTCGTCGAAAGCCCTCACCATGACAAGCGCATGTCGCAATTCAGCGACGAGGAAATCGAACGCGTTCTGTGGGTTTGGGCCGCTCGAATCGCCGATCTCAAGAAAGATTCGCGATTCAAATACGTGGCCGTTTTCAAGAATCAAGGTGCGCTGGCGGGTGACGAGTGGCCGCATGCGCATTCACAAATTACCGCCACGATTTTCGTCCCCAGGCGCATCAAGTACGAATTGAGCTCGGCAAACGAGTGGTATCACGAGCGCGAACGTTGCATCTTTTGCGATGTGGTCCGGCAAGATGAAAAGCAGGGCAAACGCATCGTTGACGTGCAGGGCGAGTATTATGCGCTCTGCCCGTATTCTTCGCGCGTCCCTTACGAGATGTGGTTGATGCACCGCAGGCACAATCACTTGTTCGAACAGCCCAGACCCGGCTCGAACCGCAGACACCTCGCGGCTTTGCTCGGCCGCGTTTTGCGGCGACTGGAAAAGGTAGCGCCGGCATTTCACCTCGTCGTCCATACTGCTCCCAATACGCGGAATAAAAAGGGCGAATTGGCCGGCTATTGGAAAACGCTCGCCGAGGATTTTCATTGGCACATTGAAATCCTTCCCATTCTCGAAAAGCGCAGCAAGTCCTACAGCATCAAAGAGGTTTACTTCAATTCGCTGCTGCCGGAGCAAGCCGCCGAACAATTGCGTGCGCTGGATCCGAATTCATGACGCGCCACCTTCGCGGCCGCAGTTTTCGCGTCCAATCCGGCGGGATCATTTCTTCGCTCCTGGGCTTGCTGTTCGTCGTCGTGTTCTGCGCCGTGTTGTATCTTGCCCGCGGGCCGCTCCTGCGACTCGCGGGTGAGAGTTGGATCATCGACGATCCGCTCGACCGCGCGGACGCCATCATTGTCCTGAGCGATGACAACTTTTACGCGGACCGCGCCACGCGCGCCGCCGACTTGTATCGCCACAATATGGCGCCGGTCGTGGTCGCAAGCGGGCGCAGGTTGCGGCCGTACGCGGGCATCGCCGAACTCATGGAGCACGATCTGGTCGAGCGTGGCGTGCCAAAAGACAAGATTGTTCGCGTAGCTCACAATGCCGAAAACACCAGGGAAGAAGCGCAGGCGCTGGTGCAGCAAGCCCTGGAGCACAAATGGCGGAGCGTCATCGTCGTGACTTCCAACTATCACACGCGGCGCGCCCGCTACATCTTCCTGCACGTGTTCCCGGCGCAGTTCCAGGTTCGCGTGACTGGCTCGCACGACGGCGATTTCGATCCCGAACATTGGTGGCAGACGCGGCAATCCCTCAAAGCGCTAACCCGCGAGTTCGCCGGAATGATCGTGGCCTTATGGGAGCTGCGGGGGCACCCTACCGCCATCTCCGCCACACCAGCCGTTGTGGGAAGGTACGCACTGGGCCCACTACAGATAGTGTAGAGCGTGACGTAACACCCCACATTTGCTACCGTCCATTTCCCTTTACACGCGCTAAGTCCTGTACTATCTTCGCGGTTCTGAGTCGCGCGCCCAACACAGCCGACGATTTGCGACTTCGAACATCAAAATCCTTCGTCGAGGTGTCCCGATGTGGAAAAAAGAAGACGCAAAACCTATGGGAGCTCCCGAGCGGGCCTCCGCTCCAGTCGTTATGCCGCCGAGCACTCATCCCGTCAGTAGCCACCGGGACGCGCCCGCGGCACCAACCCCGGCCTCTTCCCACGCCACGGCCTGCATCAGCCAGGGCATTCGCATCAAAGGCGAAATCACCGGGAGCGAAGATCTCTTCGTGGACGGGCCGATTGAAGGCAAGCTCAACCTAGCCAATGGCAGTCTGACCGTAGGCCCCAATGGCACGGTGAAGGCCGATGTCGTAGCCCGCGAGGTCATCGTGCGCGGGCGCGTCGAGGGCAAGATACAGGGGCGCGAGCGGGTGCAATTGTGGAGCACCGGACAAGTTATCGGCGAGATTCAGACGCAACGCCTAGCCATTGAGGACGGCGCCGTGCTTCGTGGTAAAGTGGAAACCGGCAAGCCGATCGATAGGGCTGGCGACGACCGCGGTTCGGCCGTGGCCATGGCCGGTAAAACTTCGGTGCCAGCCGGGACCGCGACGATTTAAACCATGAGTTTACTCAACAAGTTCGGCATCGGACCCGGCAACGGGCCCGGCCGTGACGTTTCCCGTTCTGTAGCTTCGGCGTCAGGCTCAGGCGATAAGTCACGCCCAAAAGGTAGCCCTGCAGCCCAGGCCGTGGGAACTACCCGAGTCGCTCCCTTGAACGAAGCTACGCGTGTCTCCAACGGTTTGAAAGAGCTACTATGGAATCTGGACGGCCTCGGGCGTGGCACGCTGCTCGATCTGGGCTCCGCTTGGCAGACTACCCTCAGCTTCTTTATCGAAAAAGGCTTTCGTGTCACCGCGGACGACCTACTCCGTGAGTGGAAACAGTTTCTGGACCAGGAAGAAAAAAGCCTGCGAGAAGCGAGCAAGCTCCAAGATGTGTCCGTGGATAGGACTCCTGCCGGGAGAGCCACCAGGTTCCTCGAATCAAATCTGCAGTATCCGGCCGCGTCGTTTGATGCCGTACTCCTGTGGGACTTGCTGGACTATCTCGAACCGCAGATGGCCACCAAGACCGTGGCGTGTGTGACCGAGCTGTTACGGCCGGGAGGCGTCGTGTTCGCGATGTTCCACAGCAAAAAACCGGAAGGGTTCCAGCGCTATCGTGTCGCCGATTCGAATACCTTGCAAGTGATTGCAAGCCCGGTGCTTTGCCCCGCTCAGCGCGTCTACCAGAACCGCGAAATCCAGGACCTTTTTGCGCGATACCGCACCACAAAGTCGTTCATCGCTCGCGATCAACTTCGCGAAACCCTGTTCATCAAGTAGTTCGCCGGGGAGTATATCTCCCGCGATTTCCACAGCGCGCGCCGCGCTGCTCGTTGTATTCCCCATTTGTTCGCTTGCACTCCGCCAATCCGAGGCGTAAACCTGAGACGTGAGCTCAAAACGGCTCCGGAGGGGAGCATGACTCCACCGGGCTTAGAGCGAAGCACAAACTGAACACACCGCTCTTGCGGTGCGCGTCGCCCAGAAACACCACGAGCAACTTGCGGCGCTTCCGAGACGACACCAACAAAAAAGCAAAATGGGGAGCCGGAAGGCTCCCCATTTTCGCGTCATGGCTACTGAGTTCTGGAAGTGGTGTGGTGCTGGGTGTGATGGTGCGTTGCCGCGTGAGCCCTATGATGCCGATGATGTCTCGTGCGCGCCGGTTGTGCTGCGCTTGCGGTCTGGATGGTCATCGCGAAGAATACCGGAACGGCCGCTAGCGCAAGAATCTTGAAAATATTTTTCACGGTAAAATCCCCCCAAGCTGCAAACTATCCTGCGTGGCTATTGAATCACAGCTTTGCGTCGAAAGTTGTAAAAGAATCTTTTCTCAATGCTTCAATATCAACCCGCACCTGGCGAGCGTTACCGATGCTGTCAAGCAACTATCGAATCGGATCGAGCAAGGTCGCGTTCGCCCGCCGAAATGTCTTGGGTGACGATCAGCCACCAAACTTTAGAGTTTCCAGCCACTTGATGTCATCCCGTTGGTTCGCAATAATCTGCGCCTGCCAGATCAGTGCAATGCACATAACCGACATGACCACCAGACACACCGCCAAGACTGCACCCTTCTGCGATTCTGAAGCTGGGCTGCTGAGCTTGATTTGAGACCGCTCCATAGGTTTAGTTCTCCCAGTACTTTATTCAAGTACGAACAAAACAACGGCGTCCATAGCAGTGCGGTCTGCTGCTTATGTCGGTGGCAATTGCTGTGCCATGACTAGGCACGGCTCCGCGCGACGTATCAGCAAGAAAACAAAGGGATTCGAGGCTAACGCAGATTTCAGGCCGGGGGCCGACTTATGCAAACAGTCAGGCTTTAGAGACATTTCCTTCCGGCGACAATCCTCGGGACGCGACGCCCGCGAGCACCAAGTCCCAAACATCGGGTGAGTTGAACGGCAGCACCTTATTCTTTGAGCCCCGCAACACAGCCGACCGGGAATCGATTTCCACCTGTTTTGCCAGGAGCAGCCCGCGGTCGCAAGCGGACAGGAATCCCTCGGCTTCGGCTGGCGTTGCGATGCCTACAATCGTTGGATGAGATCGTAGCGCTCGTTCGTATAGCTTCGACAACTCTCGTATGCATTGCCCTAGACTAGCCCCCACCGCCAGAGACCACAGCATTCCATGCTGGCGCAACACTATTTTGCGCTGGCTCGCTTCGGCGACGAATCGCCCAATGTCGGCCTGCGAGGCTCCCGCAAAGAAAAAAAGCTCGTCGAAGTCGCGTTGCCGAGCGAGTTCGGCCTCCCGGGTTGGCAACCCCGTGTTCTGCTCTAACTCCCGGGGCGCCAGCGAACGTAAGGGGACTACAGAAACTCCCGTTTCCTCGGACAAGGATTCCAGCGCCTCGGAAGCGGCCGGCTCTGTCTCCGCCACGGGAATGCACGTAAAGCGTCCCATACGAACCGTTTTTGCGGGACGAAGGTGAAAGTAGTCTTCTGGCAGGTAAACGCCGCAACCGTCTTCGCCGATGAACGGATGCTGGTGCCCAAATCGCCGACGCGGCTCATCCATCTGCGCCCGCGACCGGGAGGTTACCCACACGATGGGCAATCCGGTGTGATCGAGTTTGGCTCCAAATTCCTCGAATCCTGCCAGCGATTTTCCGCGCACAGGCACAATCGAATCAATGGCACAGAACACAACCGCAGACGTTTGGCGCAAGCAAATGACTCCGAGATACTGCGCACCATTCTAGCCTGTTCACACCGCTGTAGTCGGGTTCATCTCCGCCTCGAGACTCCCCCAAATCATCGCACTAAATCAGGTTGAGGATCGCCGCTTGGCAGGTACAGTTCGCAGTGAAAAAGCGGGTTCGCTGCTCTAAACGAAAAGGCGGGCAGTAATTCTGCCCGCCTCTCCGTGTGCCTGGTGGATCTACGCCAGGTGAAACCGAACGTTAGTTGCCAGAGCTAGAGGTAGTCGCCGCCGCAGGCTGTGCGTTCGCCTTCGGGATGCTCACGTAGCCACTGACGGCGTTCTTCCCGACTTTGTTAATGACCATCTCTTCCGGGAAGCGCGCTCCGGAAGTATAGAAAAAGATGGGCTCGTTCATTGCGCGGTTCTTCTTTTCGAACTTCTTGTCTTCCACGGTCATGGCCACGGTGAAGCGGTTGTTCTTTTCGTTGACGTTCTTGAGCTCGACCGTCACATTGCCAACCTTGACCGGCTTGTTCTTTCCGTCGACCTTGAATTCGACGTAGTCACGCTCGCCGAGGCGGCGGAGCTGGTCGATTTCGTCATGGTTGCGCGCGATCAGCGTGCCCATTTCGCTGCGTGCCATCTTGAGGTCTTCTTTCGTGCTGTTCAGGTCGGTCTGCACGCCACCAACTTTGGTGTCCACGGTCTTGACGTCGTCGGTGGTCGCCTTCGTCGCCAGTTCCGAGTGCACCGTAGTGTCGAGCGCGGTCAGCTTCTGCGTGGTTGCGTCATTCAGTTTCGTCGCTTCCTCGCGTGCGTTCTTCAGCTGGCCTTGGGTAATCTTAAGTTTCTTGGTTACCACGGTGAGGTCGCCTTGCAGATCCGCGTTGGCCTTTTCGTCCTGCGCCAGACGGTCCTTCAAAGACGAGACATCCTGCTGCACGGCTTGCTCCGATGTCTTGATTTGCGCGGTCATCGTTTGCTGCGTGCTGTCAAGCTTGGAAGACGCGTTCCAACCGAACCACAGGCCACCAATCGCGATAAGTCCCAATACGATCATCGCGGGAAGGTGCCAAGACGGTGATTCTCGTTCAATGATTTCTGACATATAGAATCTTTCTCCTCACCCCTGATTGGGCGAAATCTATTTACTAACTAATCGGCCCGTAGCATAGAAGGAGCATGCGTTGCACCAAATCGGGCCAAGCGGCCCTTCGGGGCTTTCCCAGCTAACTCGCTGCTACGATTGAATTTGTAATGATCGTCAGGGGATGGGTGAAAATCGAGGACAGTACTAGTCCTGGGAAAGATTACTCGGTATTTCAGTTTCCCACCTAAATTTGCCCGGAATAGACCCTAGGATAGTTCGATGCCCAAGTCGCGAAGGCCGGCGACCAGACCTTCTGGGGATTGGTAATGAATCCCAGCCATACCGAGACTTCGGGCCGCCTCCACGTACGCGGGAATATCATCTATATAGACAGCTTCACCAGACTGCGCCTTGACCGCCCGCAAAGCTTCCAGATACACGATTGGGGTGGGTTTACTGGCACCGACCGCACACGAATAGATGCGGGACGGAAAGTACCGGAAAAAGTCGTAGGCACCTTCCATGTAAGCTACGTGGATTGGATCGGTATTGGAGAGCAACGCGAGCCGGTAGCTCTTCGACAACTTTTCAAACAACGAAATATCCTGTAAGGGATGGGGGTCGAGGGCCCGGTTCCACACTTCGGTGAATTGCTCAAAGCTGGACGTGGTGCCAAACCGCCTGGAAAGGTGCAGATGCCAATCGCGAGGCGTCATGCGCCCTTCCTGCCAATCGCGCCACCGCGGATCATTCTCGATGGCGCGCCAAGTCTCGTCAGGCGAAAGAGAAAGGCCCGCAGCCAGACCGCTCCTTACCCGGGTGACATCGATTCGAATCAAAACCCGGCCGATGTCAAAGATAACCGCGCGCAATTTTCGGGGCGCCATCGGACTATTGCTTTCCTTTGGCCGATTTACCCATCTGCGAGCGCAGAATACTGATAACTGGGGGTAGGATCGACAACACGATGACCACGAGAATGACGTAATGAATGCGTTCGCTGATGTTAGGAATCGTGCGACCCAGAAAGAATCCACCAAGGATTGTCGCGCTTACCCAGCCGATGCCGCCCACTAGATCAAACATGAGATAACGCGAATACGGCATGTTGGCAGCGCCCGCCACCGGGGGACAGAAGGTGCGAATAATCGGAATGAACCGTGCCAGAATGACTGCGCGGCCGCCATACTTCTCATAGAATTCATGGGCCCTCTGCAAATGGCTGCGGCGAAATATCAGCGAGTCCTCGCGGCGGTATAGCGCGGGTCCGGCGCTGCGGCCTATCCAGTAGCCGATCTGATCGCCCACGATGGCGCAGGCCATAACCGGCAACAACAGCCAGCGGAGAGGCACTACATCCGCAGCGGCGAATATGCCTGCGGTAATGAGCAGGGAATCACCCGGCAGGAAGAAGCCGACGAAGAATCCCGTTTCGATGAAGACGATGCCGCAAACCAGGGGGGCGCCGCCCCAGCGGATCAGTTCCTTGAGTCCATCCGGGTTGTAGAGAGAGCGGAGCAGGTGAACGAGAGATTCGAGCACGCGTCGTTATTCCTTGAAGAGATTTTAGCCATCGCTTGCGCTACCGGTGCGAGCTCGAGAGCACGCGAACGAACTGCGGTGAAAGCACCGCAGCTAATACGGTAACAGAAAAGCCCAAAATCATCGCCGCATTCATACCAGAGAAGTCCCGCGGCGCCGAATACCGCCACCCAGGCGTTGGGCCGCATCATCGGGCGGCCTCCGCTACCATGAGCACGCTTTGCAAATCCGCTTGGAGACCATCCGTGCCCTCTTCGGCGCGCTCCAGGTACGTCCGGATGCGGGGCAACGCGCGCCGGGCGACCGCGGCGCCTGCTTCGATAGCTTCGTCGGCTCGATCAAAAGCGTCCCACGCAAATGACTGGACATCCGGCCGCAGAACCAGGTCGGCGTGGCGCTCCCAAACCTCCAGTTGATGTTTTTGAGCGGCGCTGACCGCGCGCGTCACCACCTGAAATATATTCGACGGCGACCCGCGGTCAGCATCCTGAATCCCTACCGACACGCCAAGTACGAATTCCGCGCCGAGATCGCGCACCGCTCGCGTTGGTACCGGGGCCACGAGTCCGCCGTCGGCGAGGCACCGGGTGCCAATCTTTACCGGTTCAAATAGTCCGGGAAACGCGCAGCTGGCTCGGATAGCGTCAACCAGATTGCCGTGGGTGAGCACCACTGGTTCGCCGGTATTCAGGTCCGTGGCGACCACCGCCATGGGTATGCGGAGATCCTCAAATTGTTTGGAATCGAAAACCCGGGCGATCAGATCACCCAGGCGGTGATTACTGGCTAGCCCCAGCCGCGATACCCGCCAGCTACCGATATCGCGAAACCTTAAGGTGCGGCAGGTAGCGATGATGCGCGCCAGCGGCGCTCCGCTGGCATACGCCGCGCCGAGAATGCTGCCCACGCTGGTTCCGGCAATGCAGGAGATGGGGATGTGATTCTGTTCGAGGACTTGCAGAACGCCCAAATGCGCAAAGCCTCGCGCGAATCCGCCACCCAAGGCAAGCCCGATTCCTGCCCGGCTGGCCGGGACTGGACCACTGCCCAGCCCGGCTTGGTTATCTCGCATCATTCAATAAGGATGCCAATTCGGCGCCCCGGCACCAATGGGTCTGGCGTCCCGAACAAACAGTACGTTTGTACTTTGCTCGGATCTACGCGCTTTCCACATGCCCAAGTCGAAAACAGTACGTTCTTACTACTCCGGTACCCCCGCTGTACCATTGGCGCCCTCGGAGCCGTGCGCGATTCTGCTTGCGTCAGGAACGAACTACTGAGGGGGCTGAGATGGACAGTGCATACGCTTCATGGGTTGGGCTTCCGGTGGTTCTGCGAGTGGCTCTGGGAGACATCAAGGTGCCGCTGCGAGGCAAGATGCTGAAGGATGGCGGAGATACGGTCAGAATGCGGATCGACGGTTGGGACATCGACATCTACAAGACGATGATCCTGGCGGTAGAAGAAGACGCGATGGTGCTTCTCCCGGCGTGAGGAGGCCGTATATGAACAACCAAGTTCCTAAGTACGTGACACGAGGACGCGCCGCTCTGTTGCTTGGGATTCCGGAAGACGAGTTGCGCCGCATCTCCAGCGAATCCGGCCTAGGACATACCGAGAGCGCTGGTGAAGAGAAAGAGACATTTTTCACCTACGACGAGCTCAGGCAGATTTGTCTGCTTTCGACGAAAATGGTGCACTAACAACTTTATCGAGTTTCCTCCGGCCCCCCTCAAGCAGTAACCCCCCACCCCGGGCTCCTCTCCCCCAGAGGAGCCCGGGGTTTCCCTTTACAGCCGACTTCAATACACTTACCGCCGTCAGAATCGGGGGACTTCCGCATGGCTTCCAAAGGGTTTCGTCTCGGCACGGTCAGCGCCGCCGTGATGGGTGCAGTGCTAGCATTCGCGTTTGGTCGGGCCGTCGGTAAGAATCTGGATGCGGTGGGCGAGACCTACGATGTCGTGATCGCGAATGGCCGGGTGATGGACCCGGAATCGGGCTTGGATGCTGTGCGCAACGTTGGCGTCCGCGGAGGCAAAATTGCGGCCATAACGGAAACGTCGCTGACGGGGGCTTCGACAATCGATGCCAAGGGATTGGTCGTCGCGCCGGGATTCATCGATCTTCATGAGCATGGGCAGGAACCGCGGAACTATCAATTTCAGGCCCACGACGGTGTGACGACTTCGCTCGAACTGGAGGCCGGAACCGATGACGTTGCCCGCTGGTATGCCGCGCGCGAAGGGAAGTCACTGATTAATTTCGGCGTAAGCATCGGCCACATCCCCGTGCGCATGAACGTGATGCACGACCCAGGGTCGTTTCTGCCAACGGGGGATGCCGCGCACCGCGCAGCCACTGCCTGAAGAGCTGACCGAAATGATTGCGGCCATTGACCGAGGGTTTCGCCAAGGTGCGCTCGCGGAAGGCATGGGCGTGAACTATACGGCGGCCGCATCCCACGAGGAAATCGTGGAAATATTCCGCGTAGCCGCGAAGTATCGACGCCTCGGTGCATGTGCACTTACGCTATGCAGGAATAAAAGAGCCAACGACTGGACTCGCCGCACTCGAAGAAGTCGTTGCTGCTGCCGCCGCGACCGGAGCGCCGCTGCATGTCGTGCACATTACCAGCATGGGGTTGAAGTACACGCCGGACCTGATCGCCATGGTCGAAGGTGCGCAACGCCACGGGCTCGATGTGACGACCGAGTGCTATCCCGTACACGGCCGGAAGCACTGCCGCTGCAATCGGCGGTTTTCGATCCCGGCTGGCAGGAAGCCATGGGCATCACCTACAAAGATATTCAATGGACAAAGACCGGGGAGCGGCTGACCGCAGAGACCTTCGAGAGATACCGAAAAGCAGGGTGGAATCGTCGTGATCCATTCCATTCCAGAAGAGGCGGCGCGAACGGCGGTCGCGAATCCCATCGTTATGATCGCCAGCGACGGAATGATGATCACCGGCGCGAAGGTACACCCCCGCGGCCAAGCGACATTTTCGCGCGTGCTCGGGCACTACGTCCGCGAAGAAAAAGCTCTGGACCTGATGACCGCTCTGCGGAAGATGACGCTGATGCCCGCTCAACGTCTGGCAAACCGTGCACCTGCGTTCCTGACGAAAGGCCGCATTCGCCTTGGGGGCGATGCCGATATCACGGTCTTCGACGCCAACCGCGTCATAGACAAAGCCACCTATGACGACCCGCTGCAATATTCCGAGGGCATTCAATTTGTGCTTGTAAATGGGGTGCCCGTCGTGAAAGATGGGCGACTCGTTGAAGGAGTATTTCCGGGCCGCGCCGCACGCGCTCCGATTTCTCAGTGACTACGCCGACCGAAAAGTCCGCAGCGCGCTACGCGGTGACCGCCGGATTTCTCGGTTGGACGCTTGACGCCTTCGATTTTTTCATTCTCACCTTTATCTTTGCTCCCATTGCCAAAGAGTTTGGCACATCGATTTCCGCCATCGCGCTCACCATCACCGCGAGCTTGGCTACTCGATGGATTGGCGCCATTTTGTTTGGTCTCTTGGCGGACCGCTACGGCCGGCGCATTCCGTTGATCGTCAACATTTTGTACTACTCGCTCATTGAAGTGCTTTCCGGCCTCGCGCCGAACTACAAGACATTCTTGGTGTTGCGGCTGCTTTATGGCATCGGCATGGGCGGCGAATGGGGAGTCGGAGCCTCGTTGACCATGGAAGCGGTGCCGGTGAAGTGGCGAGGAGTCCTTTCGGGCCTCCTGCAGGAAGGCTACGCGCTGGGTTTCTTGCTGGCCGCGGGTGCATACCGGTTTGTTTTTCCTCACTGGGGCTGGCGTCCGATGTTCTTCGTTGGCGGACTGCCCGCGCTCCTCACTCTTTTCATTCGGGCCAAAGTGACGGAGACCGAAGCGTGGAAACGATCGCGCACCGATTGGCAGACGTATCGTCGCGCGATTTTTAGCAATTGGCCGCGATTTGCCTACCTCGTTCTTCTCATGGCCATGGTGAATTTTATCTCTCACGGCACACAAGACATGTATCCAACGTATTTGCAACAGCAGAGGGGATTCAGCCCGCATCGAACCTCTGATTTCACCGCGTTCTCCATGGTCGGCGCGATTCTCGGCGGACTCACGTTCGGACATCTCTCCGATCGCTTTGGGCGACGCCGCGCGATGGTGACGGCGATCCTTCTGGGCGTGCTGATTATTCCGTTGTGGATGTTTGCTCCAAATCTGCCGTTGATCCTTGTGGGAGGGTTCTTGATGCAGTTCTTGGTTCAAGGAGCATGGGGCGTCATCCCGGCGCATATCAATGAGCTGTCGCCGGACCAACTGCGAGGATTTTTCCCCGGTCTGGCCTACCAGTTCGGAGTGCTCCTAGCGGCGGGTAGTCCCTACATACAGGCACGCCTGGCGGGTCACATGAGCTACGCGCGGGCGATGGGATCGTTTGCTCTGGTGGTCTTCCTCGTGGGATCCCTGGTGATTGGACTTGGCCCCGAAGCGCGAGGCACACATTTCGGGCGCGAGGACGCGCGCAACGCGATCGCGCCGGGTCCCGACAAGTAGAGGATCGCCGCGAAGCTGTGCTAATATTTCAAAACTGTGCGCCCGTAGCTCAGCTGGATAGAGCGTCTGGCTACGAACCAGAAGGTCGGGAGTTCGAATCCCCCCGGGCGCACCAATCACTTACGGTCCGTGACTTAGGCCGCAACAGACAGCGTTTCAGCCTTCATCTTTCTTCGTGCATTTCGTGCAACAACGGGGCCTTTCCGCGGGATTTTCACTTGGAAGCTCAAACCCAAGTCCCAGATTGGCCGCGCATGACTTTGGAATTTTTCATTTTGGTCGGATCTCGCTATTGGCACGGCCGCCTCATGACCGGATTCGGCGATCCAGATTAGCTTTAATGGAAGAAAGTTTTCTACTGGTTCGATAAGACGCGAGAATATGACGGTTCCGGCAAATTGATCACTGAAGATGTGCTCGTGAACGAGGCATTGGAACTAGAATTTTTACAGTCGTTTGCGTTATTCGCAACGGAGCCCTCAACGGTGCGCACCTTTCTTGGGGCGGCGACCTCTTGTGCTGGCTCCTCCCTCGACCGCGGCCTAAGCGCGACGTCTAAGGATATTTTCGCTCATCGCAGATTGTGGTTCTGCTGTCCAGAGCCAGGCTAGAGTGAAAAAGCGAAGAGCGCGGACTGGACAATTCTCTCGGAATAGGCGCTTTGCGCCATGGTGAGGTAGGCGCCATCCACCTGAGTCCGTGAAGCTCGATAGATTCTGGCGTGTTCTTCTGACCAGAAGAAGAGGGAATTCCTTCAATAATCATTGATGATGTTCGCGCCTTTGAAAGTCTTCCAATCAACATCCGGCTCAAAAAGCAATGGTTCGACATCTCTTTCCCTCACCTGGGAATTCAATTCGCTGTCCACGGAGATGTGAAGTGCCTCCCACAATGGGCGCACTCCGATTCGAGTTCAATGGAAAGCTCTTCTCCCCTGAGGCGCCCTTGCACGAAGGGCGTAGCGAAAGCATCTTCTGCTCAAGCCCCATGGGCGCGTTCTCCAGTGCTGAACTTCAAGCGATGAGGCGTGGGGTTGCTTGTGACCAGGAATGCCCAACTGATTTCTCCAGCCTCATTCCGAACCAAGAAAAACAGATGGCGTTCGAGGTCTTCCACAACCGCTTGAACTTTTGGAAGAGGAAGTCCCAGCGTGGCTGCGAGCCGATCCACCTTTATTGGCCTACCATTTTCATAGGGCATCTCCCGAACAGCAAAATTACGGACCAAGTGATGTTCCGGCGTCATAAATGCGAGCCTTGCCGCGACGCGCTCCGGCAGTTTCGCGAGCGCAGCCTTGAAGCCGGCATCGGGCACTCGGTTTATGGTCTCTCGACTTCCCACTAAGAGCGTGGTGGCATCTGATTTGTCTAAGATCATCTACAAGGTCCCTCCCTGACGAGTTTGAGCTGGCCCGTTTGTCGCCATGACAGAGCTATCAAACCTCTTCAATTCGTTTTCTCAAGGCATGGCATTAGTTTATCTGGAAAGACAAAAATATTTTTCGCCAGCTCGGACGCGAGCGATTCCTCTAGGTAATATTTCTTCAGGACGTTTTCTTCCCAATTGAATAGGTCTGAGTTACGGACCGCGAATTCAACCCTGACCTGCTGGTGTCCTGCCCGAGCCATCCGCTCGTGAATCAAGAGCAGGAAACCCCACGTGACGGTCTCGTTGCAAAGCCCGGGCTTGCCCTTCACAGCGGCGAATCTAGCCAGCGAAGTGGAAAAGCGCCGGATAGCTTCCACGGCCGGATACCGGCACGAATACAAGAAGGCCATCTTGACATGGCCGGAGTGGTGAAAAGACTCATTGGTGGGACTGCAGTCCTCAAAATTCGCCAGGAACTCGTCATCGGTCATACGACACTTCCAGTGCTTCCCCATTACGGTGGGTCATGCAAACGATTACCGCCATGCCATAGACGACCAGACTGCCCACACCAAACTGACCCTGAAGAAAATGAATACCTGCAGCGATTGCAAAAATGACCAGCAGCAAGTAGCCGCCAGCCATGCTTGCAGCAGGCACCAGAAATAAAAGCACGGCAATTATTTCGCTTCCTCCAAGCACCAGACGGATCCATTGCGGGAGACCGGTGTGGGCAAAATTGCGAGCCGCGGAAGGTGAAAGCGTAAAGTGAACCGACTCCAACAAGACAACCAAGCCCACGGCCCAGCGCAGCCCGGGGACAGCGAACTTCTTCAATTGTTGATTCATTTGGCGGTTTTCTCCTTTTTCAAAAACCTGCTTGTAACAGCTATAATGGTACCAGTGTACCGTGGTACCATTTATGGTGCAAGGCCGTGACGACGCCCATATGACTGTCCATGTGAAGGAGTCGTGGCGCGCGAGAATTCCACCAAATTGCTTCATTTCACGGAGATGGCTCGGAAAAAACGCTTCTTGCGAGTGATAATGTACCGTGGTAACATGGTACCGTATTCACGGAGGCGTTCTATGTTGGCAGATGAGCCGCATCTAGTTGAACGCGTGCAGACCGGCGTTCGCATGGAAAAGAGGCTGCTGAAAGTACTTAAGGCATTAGCGGAGTACAACGATTTAACTTTGGGAGATCTTTTAGAAGGTATCGTTTTGCATGCTTTTGATGGGAAGTGCCCATTCAATGCACAGTCTCTACAACGCATAAAAGGTCTTAAGAAATTCTACGACCTCGATCTCGGTTCCAACGCAAGCCATCACATGACCGAAGCTAAAACAGGGCATTCTCAAAGGAAGCAGAAACGCCGCAAATGAATTCGAAGCTCAAGAGGTTGGCAGTGATGATCGAATCGTTCGGCGTGGCATTTGAACATGCAGCAATTTAGCACTTTTGTGAGAACGGCCTGCCGCGCTGAATTCGCGTAGTGCTGGCTGGCGGGGAAATCATGGCGGCAATCTTGTTTATGGTGCCCTTTGCGATCCTTATCGGCGACTATGCAACTGATTATGATTTGTGGGTTCGCCGCGATTCTGCATTTCTTGCACCGGTAGTGCGACATTGAGCGGCGGTTGTTTACGGCATAGCGGTGTTGGTAAGCATCGCGAATCGCAACGCTGGAACTCCGGAGGTAGCAGATGACGGACAATGAATTGCTCGAACGGTTCGAAACGTGCACGCTGCCGAACTCGGCTTTTCACCATGAGGATCACGTCAAAGTGGCATTCCTGTATTTGTGCAAATATCCGGTATTGGAAGCCCTCGCGCGCTTCTCCACCTCGCTGGCGAGATTCGCGGTTGCAAATGGCAAGCCCGGCCTCTACAACGAGACCATCACCTGGGCTTTCCTGCTCTTGATCCGGGAGCGGATGGCTCGGGCAGGACACCAACAAGTGTGGGGCGAATTCGCAGCCCGTAACCCAGACCTCTTAACTTGGAAAGATAATGTCCTGAAGAAATACTACCGTGACGACACGCTCACATCCAATCTTGCGAAAAATACTTTTCTGTTTCCGGATAAAACCAATACGCAGCCTTGATGAGCCCGCGCGAGTTTGCTGGCTTCATATGCGTCCTTCAACCGGCTGTGGGCGTTTCAAGCCTTTCGCAAATCGGCATATGGCCCGCGTCAATTTCTTCATGGAACTCGGGATAGGCAAGGCCAGATGCAACGCTGGGCCCATTCCACGCCTAGCTCTTTGTCTCAAGCTGCTATACGGCTTCAAATGTATCAGCGGTTATTAGAAACATCCCATTGTAATAAGCTACGGCCATCGTTGTTGGACGTTGTGCATCTCTGAAGTATCCGGTTGGATGGACGCTGGAGTGGGTCTCCGACGAGTACATCGTCAGGGTGAGCGATGAGCGCGTGCGATTCGCGGCTACCGTGCTCGTTTGTATGCTAATCGCTGAATCGGTCTCGCCATCCTAGCCCGCAAACTGCCTCACGTGTACGGATTGGTGTCGGGCGGTAGTTGTTCGACTGGGATCGTCCCGCCACCAACGCCCGTCCCGTGTGCAACAGGTCGAGTCGACTGGAGCAGATCGTAATGCGATTCTCAAATTCCTGTCTGAGGCCATTAGCCACACAACGACTCTCGTCTCAGTTCCAAAGTTCCTTGCTCCTCCGCAACGCGACCAATTTCTTGAGCTATCTCTGTCTGCGGTGGAGCTGTACAAACGTGTTCAAAGAAATCCCAGAATACTCCGCAACATGCCCATTCTTATCTACCGCGAAACAGATTCCGTGGGGAGCCGGGAGTTGACAAACACGGTCAACGTCAGCAAACAAGGAGTTTGCATCGAAACGAGTCATCGTTCCGAGCTGATGTTCCCACTGAAGGTCAAGCCTATGGTTTGCAGCTGTTCACGTTTGGAACATCGGAGTTCGTAAATATTCAAGTCACCGGTGGCCCTGGCGGCGTGTTTGTTTCAGCTCAGAAAGGTCTGTCGAATCCGTCCAACACCGAAGCTGTGCCTGTGAATCTGGTAGGAACTGATACTGCGTCTGGCTTTTGATGGTGCGACGAACCGTGTGATGCCCTCATTTAGCGTCAACGGAGGCGCTACGTTCACACAGATTTTGTTTCCCCAACCCGCTCAGATAATGACTACGGGAACCCAAGGGATCGTCTCTGTTTTCGGCGTTGTAAAAGTACCTTAATCGCTTGGCCTATTCAAACCTGATCTCCGCCTCGACGGTCCGTGCGTTCATGTCCATGCGTATATTTCGGAGCGATGCCTAAAACGTGTCGGCGTCACGGGATCGGTCCGAATCTGTTCTATCGCTAGAAGGATGAAGCGGAGCAGGGAGCGAAGGCAGCGCTTGGTAGCAGCACCTACTGAATCGAGTACACCCAACTTGCACCGAGCGACAATCGCTCAACAAGCTCAACAAATAGTGCGGATGGAAGGGTGGCGACAGAGGCGGCTTGGCTCAATGGGGACAATTTGGAAAGAAGAGATAAAGAGAAGAAAAAAGATAAAAAGAGACAAAAAATGAACGAAGAGCCTTGACACTCGCCGGCCTTCTCATGGAAGGCACTGAGAACATCTCACGTATGCCGCGTCTCTGAATTTCCCAGGCTGTAACAACGCTGGCCCGTAACCAGGCTGTCTTCGTTGACTTGCCTCGGGCAGCAACCTAAGATGAGCCGCCTGAAGTCTCCTCCGAACCTGCTTGCGAGCACACGTTGACCGACACGCCGCGAGAATCGAGCACAACTCCTCTTCTGGAGATCGCTCACGTCCTATTCATGGACATCGTCGCCTACTCCAGGCTGCACATGGACAGGCAGCAGCAGGTCCTTAACGATTTGCAAGAAGCCGTTCGTAACACTTCAGCGTTCAATCGTGCACAATTCGAGGATCAGTTGATCCGATTACCTACGGGTGACGGGATGGCGCTCGTCTTCTTCCGCGATCCGGAGGCACCTGTCCGTTGCGCGCTGGAACTGACTAAGGCACTCCGAGGGGTACCGGACATTAAGCTTCGCATGGGCATACACACAGGCCCGGTCTATCGCGTGGCCGACATCAACGCCAATCGCAACGTCGCAGGCGGCGGCATTAACCTTGCACAGCGCGTGATGGATTGCGGGGAGGCGGGGCACATTCTCTTATCGGCCACGGAAGCCGAAGTTCTGGATCAGATCAGCGCCTGGTGCCCAATGCTTCATGATCTCGGCGAAGTCGAGGTCAAGCACGGAGTCCGGATACATCTCTACAACTTGTACAGCGAGGAAGCCGGGAGCCCGGAATTACCGAAAAAGATCGCTGCGCAGCGGGCCGCGGATTCTCGGGTTGCATCCGATGCGAAAAAGAGGAGGCTCTGGCCCTTGCGGATCACTGGCATCGCGGCTCTCCTAGTAGTATCTCTGGGGAGCTGGTTCTTCTACGCTCACAACGCGCAGGCTCTCAGCGACACCGACACCGTTGTCCTCGCTGATTTCAACAATAAAACGGACGACGCTATCTTCGATGACACACTCCGCCAGGGACTCGCGGTGCAGCTCGAACAATCACCCTTCCTTAGCCTTATCTCGGAAAATCGCATCCGGCAAACTCTTCGCATGATGGGCCAGCCGCCGGATGCGCGGCTTACACCGCAGATTGCAGCCGACCTCTGCCAGCGGACGGGAAGCGCGGCTGTCCTCAACGGCTGGATTGGACAGGTTGGAACACGTTATAGCCTGATTCTGAAAGCTGTCCACTGTGCGAGCGGTAAATTGCTTGCGAGCACGGAAGCTCAGGCCGGTGACAAGAACCACGTTCTCGACGCGCTGGGAAAAGCGGCCTCCGATATTCGGAGCAAGCTGGGTGAATCGCTCAAAACCATTCACGACTTCGATACGCCGCTGCCGCTGGCTACGACATCTTCACTTGAGGCACTAAAGGCCTACAGCCTAGCTGTGAAAACGGCCGAGGGGAAAGGGGACGATTCCGCCGCGGTGCCGTGGTTCCAGCGGGCCATCCAACTCGACCCGAAGTTCGCCATGGCCTACGCCGCGCTAGGAAACAGCTATTCGAATCTCTCGGAAGCAATGGCAGCGGAAGAGAACATACGAAAGGCCTACGAATTGCGCTCGCAAGTGAGCGAGCGGGAACGGTTCTCTATCGAATCTAACTACTACGAGTTTGCCCTCGGGAATCTTGAAAAAGCGCAGCAGGCTTATGAAATGTGGGCGCAAGCCTACCCGCGAGACATCGGACCACTGCTAAACCTGGGCAACATCTACAGTAGTCGCGGGCAATATGACAAAGGCTTGGCGGGAATGTACGAGGCACTGCGTCTCAACCCGGGGAGAGCTCTGACCTACGCCAATCTGGTTAACGGAAATCTGTATTTGAATAAGCTGGCGGAGGCAAAGGCCGTCGGTATAGAGGCGCAGGCCAAGAATCTCGATTCTCCCGACTTGCGCAGTTATCTGTATTTGCTGGCCTTCTTGGAGCGCGATGGGCCGGGAATGGCGGAGCAAGTCACTTGGGCAGCAGGAAAGCCGGGCGTGGAGGACGTGCTGCTTGACTACGAGGCTGACACGGCTGCCTATTTCGGGCAACTCGGTAAGGCGCGGGAATTCTGCCGCCTGGCAGTGGCCTCAGCGGAGGCTACGGGTGAGAAGGAAACTGCGGCGAGCTACGAAGCTGATGCGGCCATGCAGGAAGCACTATTTGGCAACGCGGACCGGGCTCGTCGTCGGGCCGCGGCTGCACTGGGTCCTACAATAGGGCGTGTAGAGCAATACGAGGCCGCGCTCGCCCTCGCCATAGTGGGAGATGCCGCCAAGGCGAAAGCGCTGGCAAACGACTGGGCTGGACGCTTTCAGGAGGACACCTTAGTGCAGTTCGTATTCGTGCCGACGATTCGCGCGGAACTCGCACTCAACCGCAAAGATGCCTTGAACGCTATCGAGGTTCTTCAGGGCGCCAAGCCTTACGAGTTATCGATCCCGGGTGGACTGTACCCTATCTATGTCCGCGGGGAGGCGTATTTGGTTGCGCGCCACGGTGCCGAGGCCGCGGTTGAGTTCCGGAAAATCCTCGTCCGCCCTGGTCTCGTACAGAACCAACCACTCGGTCCAGTGGCGCATCTAGCTCTGGCCCGCGCCTACGTGTTGCAGGGCGACACCGCCAAAGCCAAAGCCGCCTATCAGGATTTCCTCACCCTCTGGAAAGACGCCGACCCTGACATCCCCATCCTGAAAGCAGCCAAGGCGGAGTACGCAAAGTTGCGATAATTGCCTGCGCGGCGCAGGAGCCGCGACGCGCCCGTCGGCCGTAAATCCGGAAAAGTCAAATTCTCGAAAATTTCTCGCGTCCATACTGGCCCGGGCGAGCCCCCCGGGCCTTCCATTTGGTACCCCCGGCCCCCCACCCCCCTGGACTAACCAATCGGGCACCTCACTCTCTTCGCTGCTTTAGGGGCTTCATGCGGCGGGGCTGGGAGTAGCTCATCCACATCCGAGCCGTCCCCTCATCCGACCCCTGACGTCAGCATCACGGCGACACCCAGTTCGGCTTCCGTCCAACAGGGAGCAAACAGCACGCCCATTGCTGTCTCCGTCACAAGTCAAAACGGTTTTGCCGGTTCGGTAAGCGTTTCGATTCAAGGGCTGCCACAAAACGTTTCTTCTTCGCCTACCGCGCCATTTTCCGTCAGTGCAGGTGCGAGCCAAGCAGTGACTTTCTCGGCTTCAGCATCCGCAACCGCCGGTAATGCCGCGATTACCTTTAGTGGGGCGAGCGGCGCGCTCGCCCATACCGCTGCGGTAACGCTTACCCTCACCGAATCGGCATTCACAATGAGCTCCGATACGGCGAGCCTTGCGCTTTGCCGCGATTGTTCGGGCACGGTGAATATCGCCGCGATCGATCCGAACGCGGCAGCAGGCGACGCGGTGGACTTCGCTGTTACGTCGTCATCGAACATTGCTGTTTCGGGTCCGTCCCCGTCTTCATTCGGAGCGGCTGCCGCATTCGCGGTCACCGCGACCGATGCCGCAATTCCATATACGCCGGTGAGCCTCACGGTTATGGCGACGCGGAGGAGCGATAAAGCAGTGGTATCGACGATGGTCGCTGGAGCGATCGTGATCGGCGGCGGGACATTGCATATCGTTCCGCGAACGACGGGAGATCTCGCGCTTACGAATCCCGTGGACCAGCAGTACGTCACGAATCTTTTCGCTACGTCCGCGCCGCTTATCCTAAAACAATGCGGTCGCAGTTGTGGCATCTAAGCGGCACAAAAGAATACAGTTTGTTCAGGGTCCAAAGTTCGGACCATTATAGGACCGGGTCGCAGCCAATGTGTAGCTCAACTAACCTGAAGCGTAACAACAAGAGTAAGCCGTGTACCCCTCGTGTACCTCACTTGTATGAATTTGCGTTCTTGAGTCTTTTGCCCGCTCGAACAATCGATAACTTACGTCTCCTCAACGCGCTTCTAGTTCGATCCCCACCGCCCCCGCCAATTTCCTTCGGCAGGATTTCGTGCATCTTTCGTGCAGCTAGCAAGAAGAAGAGCGGCTTCGCTTTTTTCGTATGCGAAGCCAAACAAACAAGTTAGATTTTTTGCTGCCACTTCTTTCGATGGCTACGAACCAGAAGGTCGGGAGTTCGAATCCCCCCGGGCGCACCATCTTTTCCAGGTCCGACCCGGACACATAGGTAACAGAACGTACCGGCTACATAGGTAACACTTTTGGGCCAAACGGATTTTTCAGCGGTTCCAACACGCGCGTATCCAGGTCGAAGTATCCCAAATCATAATCCATAAAGCTAACTAGCCAGATATCGTCGTGAACTTCTTTGATGCCCACGGCCTGGCCAGCAAAGACCGTGCTGAAATTGATTTTCTTACGGCCTAGACAGATGCGGCCGCAACGGGTGACAACAATGGTTTTGTCGTGGAAGGGATAATCGATATCGGGCAATCCTTTATAAGGACGGGTAGAAGGCTGATAGACCTCGGCCGGGCACTTCATGTCCAGGGCTTCGTGAGGACGTTCGTTATTGAAGATTTCGATGAAGTCATCGAAGCGAGCCTGCTGTTGAAGGAAATTTGAACCGGCGGGCTTGGTGGTTTCTTTCTTCAGGGTCAGATGCATGCGCTCATGGCGGCCATTTTGCTGCGGATGACCCGGTTTGATGCGCTCGATGCCAATTCCCAGCCGGAGCCACCACACTGCGAGCTTACTCAAGTTGAACAAGGCGTGGGCGGAAGCAAAGGGCACGCCATTGTCGCTGCGGATGTTGGCAGGCAGGCCGCGCTCCTCAAAAAGCCTTTTAAACACGGTAAAAGCGTAGTTTTCTTTGGTGCAGGAGAGAGCTTCGCAGGTGAGCAGATAACGGCTGGCATGATCGGTGACGGTCAGTGGATAGCAGTATTTGTGATTGCCCAGCAAGAACTCGCCCTTGTAATCGGTGCACCAGAGTTCATTGGGAGTCTGGCCCAAAGATAAAGCAGTTCCTTGAGCACGACGACGCACCCGGCCGTGGCGTTGCACTAGGCCGTGGCGATCCAGAACCGCGTGGATGGTGCTTTTGGCAGGGATGGGGATGTCGGAGAACCTGCGAATCAGGCGCTCTCGAATCTTACGAGCTCCCCAGGTGGTGTGATCACGCTTCACGTTCAGGATAAAGTTCTCCACCTGAAAGGGAAGTTGATGGGCATAGCGATAGGGACGGCGGCTTCTGTCGGTCAGCCCTTCGACCCCGCAATGCTGGTAACGATCAAAGATCTTGTAGCCGGTCTTGCGGGAGATCCCAAACTCCCTGCAGAGTTCCACCATCGATTCGCCGGCTAGCCGGCGAGCCACAAACTGCAGCCTTTCGTCCATCACCGAACACTCCTTCCAAGGCATCGCTTCCTCCCCCAGGGGAGGAAGTGTCACCTATGTGTCCGGTACAAACTGTCACCCATGTGTCAGGCCGCTCATCAAACACTTACCGACATCTTCAAAGTGGACGCCCGCTCGCTGTAGCGGGAACTGTAGCGGGTCAAACCATTTTCGGCCCGCCCTGCCGAACCTTTAAACTCCTTGCACTGTGCCTACGAGCCGAACCGCCGACGCGAACCTCCGCTCGTTCCCCAGAACAGAAGCTGCCTTTCGTCGAGTCGAGGGAATGCTTTCTGGGGCTCACATACGGGGTCCAACTCCTGTGCTACCAGTTTGCTACCTTTGGATATTCCCCCAGTCACAGCGTTACCGCCCCCTAAAAGCCTCAAACATCTCGTGCCGTCCCTCGGTCTGCGTGTAATGCGGATTTTTAATCTTCAGCCACCCGTGCTTATGCAAACTATCGCATTCTGCGTAACACGAGAGACAAGGGCTGGCCGATGGGCTCGCTCTCATCGGCTTTGTAAAACCCTCGCGTCGCATCGTGAACGTAAGGACAGCGTCTATAGTTGCAGCAATGAATAGGCTTTGGAAACGGGCCACCCGACGCTTTTATCCAGTGTGTTGCGGCAGCCATCGAAATTTTGTGGACCGGACATTTCGGGGCATCTGGCATGCGGACCTCCTAGGAACAGAGCAAAACGGGAGGCAGGATATCACGAACTCACCGGTTTCTGAGGGTACGCCACTCGTTGCAACAGATAAACAATAGGCGTCACGCAACTCCAATTATGGGGTGGCTGCCGATCCGCCATTCAGCGCGACGCTTCTGCTTCATGCCCTAAGGGCAGATTAGTAGACTGCCATACTTCCTTTGAAATGGACTCCCTTGAAGTCGCGAATTTTCCCGTCCTTGGGTCTTAGCGAATCGCCACCTTCATTGTTGTACCAGGACTTGTCGCGGGAAATCCTGTTTTTACCTGATTGCCCGATCGCCCGCCGTCGTCGAGACCCGGTTCGCTAAAGTGGCCGAATAAGCAATCCACAAACTCCGATGCTGGAGAAGGCTGCTCTGCACCTCAATGGACCTTGGCGAGGCTGTTATGCTCGGCGCGCGCACTTAGTTCACCGCAAAGTCTTGGACACGACAAGCGGCATTCGCCATCGCACGATAGATAGAGGAGCAAAATGAAACTCATCGCGAGACTCGCCCTGCTATCCGTAGCGGCAATTCCATTCGCAATGCTTGCCAGTGCCGATCCGCAAGATCAGTCCAGAGTTGTCTTGGACACTTCCGGAAAGACCCCCGTTTATCGCGTAATGGTAGTCGAAAGGACGACAAAGGCCATCAACTACCGCCATCGCAGCGGCCCCACGGAAGTCGATTTTCGCGGCACGAATTTGATGCCCGAAGCCAGGGGCAAATTGAACATAAACAGCAAGCAAGGCCGCATCGAGATCAAAGCCAGGATGGAAAAGCTAACTCCTGCCACCCAGTTCGGCCCGGAGTTTCTCACCTACGTCTTATGGGCTGTGACCGCGGAAGGCCGCCCCAAAAATTTAGGTGAAGTTCTCTTGAATGGTGACCACAGCAGCATCGAAGTCACGACTGACCTCCAGACATTTGGCCTGATTGTAACCGCCGAACCCTATTTCGCGGTCACCCAACCAAGCAATGTCGTGGTCATGGAAAATGTCGTTAGCGATCAGACTAGCGGCACGATCGAAACGATTGACGCGCATTACGAATTATTGGAGCGCGGACAGTACGTCTTGAACGTCAGCGAGACTGATCGACGCCGTTACTCGCTCGATAAGAAGACTCCGCTGGAACTCTACGAGGCGCGTAACGCCGTCCGCATAGCTCGCTGGACCGGCGCGGAAACCTACGCCGCGGATACTCTCCATAAGGCCGAGGTCAGCCTGAAGAATGCGGAAGACGAGCTAGTCGGTAAGATCGGCAAAAAGACGGTAGCGCAGAATGCGCGCGACGCGGCCCAGAACGCAGAAGATGCCCGCCTGATCACCATCCGTCGTATGGAAGACGAACGCCTAGCCAACGAACGGGCCGCGGCCGCCCAACGCGAAGCCGACGCAAACGCGCAAGCATCCCAATCCGAGTCCGAACGTCTGGCCGCCGAGCGCGCCAAGCTCGAAGCGGATAAGGCCAGGCTCGAAGCCGAACGGGCCAGAGCGGAGAGCGATGCAGCCGCCGACCGCGCCCTGAGAGAAAAGCAAGAAGCAGAAGCCTCATCCGCCCAAGCCCTAGCGCAGGCCGAACAAGAGAAGGCCCAGCTCCGCGAACAACTTCGACAGCAGCTCAACGACATTCTCGAAACCCGCGAGACCGCACGCGGCCTAATCGTCAACATGTCCGACGTTTTGTTCGACACAGGCAAATACACCCTTAAGCCCGGAGCCAAAGAGAAGCTGGCAAAAATCGCAGGCATCGTCCTAGGCCATCCCGGTCTCAAGTTAGACGTAGAAGGCCACACCGACAGCGTAGGCGGTGACGAAATGAACCAGCGCCTCTCAGAGCAACGAGCTGAAACAGTCCGCAGCTACCTCGTCTCCCAAAGTCTGCCCCCGGTCTCAATCACCGCCCGCGGCTTCGGCAAAACGCAACCGGTAGCCACAAACGATAACGCCGCGGGCCGCCAACTCAACCGCCGCGTGGAGCTAGTAGTATCGGGGGAAGCCATCGGTACGAGTGCACGACTGACCCCGCCTCGATAAGGCGATGCCCAGGTCGAGTGTCGGCCTATCAGGTTTACCGCATCGACGACGCGCCTAAATCTATGACCATGCTCGGCCACTGTAGAGCCCAGCGATGACCTTGACAGTTTTTATTGCGATATTTGCAGCCATCATTCTTGGCGGACAAAGCCAAGGATTCTAGCCGTGCCTGTTCGCGGGTGGCGTCCGTTTCAGGATTGTTTTCCAAAAAGGTCGTTTACTGTGTTCATCTTTGCTGCAGCCCTTTCCTGACCGGCGCACATCCAATCCTTCGGCTGATCCGATAAAAGGAGACACCACATGGCATCTGATGAGAGCAAGAAATGCGCCCACCCGGTCTGTTCCTGCAATGTAACCTCCGGGAAGTATTGCAGTACCGAGTGCGAAGCGATGGAGAAAACTCCAGACATTACTTGCAAGTGCCCACATGCAGGTTGCAAGGGACACACTGTCTCGCAGGCAGCGTCCAGATAGCCTTGGTCTTTAATTGGGTTGAGCGCGAGCTCTGCGCTCTCAACCCCAAAGTGCAGGATGCTGCCTAACTCTTAATGGGATCGCAAAAGATCCTACCCTGCGACAATAGTGTTCTAACTGGATCGGTATCCCTCCAAATCCTAAATTTTCTTTCTGGACAGGAGTGCCCCGAAACATTCGTATATGTCAGAGTGACCATCAATTCCGCCGGGTCCTCTTCTCTCTTGTGCGCGAAAAATTTTAGCAGTTGTTCTCCACCAATATAATTAAACGCACTTTCGGTTCCATGATTCACTGTCACACATAGCAATTTCACTGGTAGAGGATTCGAATCGACATTTTTACCAGGAAGAGTCCATCTTATTCGCAATATTTTGTGTGAATAGGAAATCGTATCGGGAGAACTAAAGTGCCCCGCGTCCTAATCGTCGATGACCAGCCAAACGTCCGCAAAGCCTTGCGTTGGTATTTCCAAGAGCCAAAACTAGAATGTAGCGAGGCAGAAAACGGGCTGGACGCATTGCAAAAGGCCCAGCAAGTCAAACCCGATTTGATTATCCTCGACTTCTCCATGCCTGTGATGAATGGTGTCGAGGCTGCAAAGGTATTCAAGCAAGTGATGCCGGAAGTGCCGATCCTCATGCTGACTGCACACTTTGGGGCCGCCGACGCACTTGCGCGAGATGTAGGCGCGGTGGGGGTTTTTGCGAAAGATAACGTCGAACCACTCGTCAAACGGACACGGGCAATTCTAAAGATGCGCGAACTCTAGGAAGCCTCTCTGAGGATGGGTATAGCAGCGGCGGCAGCACATCAGTGTTGAGATGATCTACGACCTGGCGGACAGTGCCGAAGCGCTTGCGAAGGCGTTGCGGCAAGGCTCTTCCCCTTCTCCGACCCTCTCTACAGTCTTGACCTGATGTCGCTCGTGGGCGTCAGTGTCCGGCCGATCTTGCGGCTTTGGGTCGCGTAATACACCCGAGAAAAAGGTAAGGTTATCCATTTCAGTAAGCTGCACCTCCCCACCTCGGGCCATCCGCTTGCTGCCTTCTGTACGAACCTTGCCGAATTGAATGAAGAACATTTTGGGGGATGGTCTTGACTTCAACCGTCGTTCGTCACGTGAGAGCTGTTCGATTCCGTAGTATCGCGACTTTCCTACTTGGCATCTGCGTCGTGGCTCTGGCCGGTTGTGTTGGCCAAGTCGCGAAGACTCCGCCACCGCCCACACCGGCGGCCGCGCAGAACGCGCGTTTTGGCCACGTGGTCGTGGTGGTCGAGGAAAACCACAATTACGGCGATGTGGTTGCCAACGGCTCCGCGCCTTACCTGAACGGCCTCGCCAATCAGTACGGCCTGGCCACCAACTATTTCGCTAACGGACATCCCTCCATTCCCAACTACTTCGAGCTCACCACAGGAAAGACGCTGACCCTGATCGACGCTCTCACGCCCGACGTCTTTCCGGTCTCCGACGACAACGTCGTGCGGGAGTTGATCGCTGCTGGTAAATCGTGGAAGTCGTACGCCGAGGATCTACCCAGCATTGGCTATACCGGCGGAGACACCGGGAAGTATGCCGTGTCGCACAATCCCCTGGCTTACATGACCGATGTACAAAACGTCCCCGCGCAAAAACAGAATCTCGCTCCCTTCACGAACTTTTCCGTAGACCTGTCCGACGGTAATCTGCCGGAATACTCCTTTGTCGTTCCCAACCTCTGCAACGACGGACACGACTGCCCGCTCGCTACCGCGGACAATTGGTTGAAGACGAATATCGATCCCTTGATCCAGAGCCCCATTTTTCAGCAAGATGGCCTGCTGATTATTGTTTTTGATGAAGCGGACCTTACCGATTTCACCGCCGGCGGAGGCCACGTCGCCGCCATTGTTGTCAGTCCGCTGTCCAAGAGCGGTTACAAGTCGATCGCTTTTTACCAGCATCAAAGCGTCCTGCGCTTGACGCTCGAAGGCCTTGGCGTGACCAAGCTGCCCGGAGATGCGGCTTCCGCTCCAGCGATGTGGGAATTTTTTAACTAAGCTTTTTTCAAGCGGCCATTATACTCGCCTCGTATCCCTCCCAGGCGAGGCCCGTAATGACTCCCACCATAATTGCAGCAAGACTACGCGAGGTTGCAGCGCATATTGATGCACTCCCTCTGGATAACCGCGAGAGCGACGTTCCCGACGAGTTGGTGCCGAAGTTCGTCATGAACGCGTTTGTAGATGAAAAACTCGTGGGGGCTTTTGGGACGGATAAAAAGAAACGCGAGGATGGAAGGTAACGATTTAAGGCGTCTTCGGATGCCGCCTGAGCCATTCCGCCCTCGCCTCTTCAAGTTCCAGGACGTGCGGCTTCTTCGCGCCGAAGTTCAGCTTCGGGTCAGATAGTTTTCGCGCTCGCTGACCGAAACGGCGCAACTCAAGGTCGGACATCTGTCGTAAGCGTTCGCGGAGTTCTTCGGGGCTCTCTGATTTCAGTTCGATCAAGGCTGGCCTCCCTTGTTGGTTTTGGGAGGAAACGGGGAGGGCAGAATAACACAAACTTCAAACTGCTTTTTCGGTTCTCTCGGTAATCAGACTTTGGATTCCGGCGTCGGCCTCTGCCAGCGCATGACCCTCATCGCTCCCAACTTGCACTGGGCTCAGTCGTCTCTCTTCAACGGCTGACAGTGCCTCGCCGATTCGCCCTTCCATTAGCAGGTTATCTGTTTCCCAGATCGCCGCCGTATAGGGCTGTTGCCAATCGTAGGTTTTCTCTGGATTGTTCATCGGGTCTTCTTATCGGTTAACAACATCTGGTTTTGCCGCGACAGTAACCTCAACGAGTTGATTCCATCTCCAACTACATGCACCCTTCCCCGTGATTGTCGCGGCGAATAGCTGCCGCCCTAGCTTTTCAAAACAGGCCGCGACAGCCCATCCGCCGTTCTGAATCTGAAGTCGCCCTTAGGCTCTCCGTACCAGCCAAACTATCAAGCAGATAATCAATATGGTACCGACTATTCCGTATCCAAACATTGTTGTCTCCTGATCTTTCCAACGATGCGGGGTCGATTTCGAATGTAGATGGCTTTACCGATTCATGTCTGCCCCATTTGGCACACAACGGCTCTTTCAAGTCATATTGAGCGGAGTTCAGATGCAAGTGTGATGTTGGACGCCAGCAAACTAGATTCGCGGTTTGTCCAGCTACGCGCAACCTATTTGGGCGGCTTCTTACTAATCCGCTTGGCGATCACCCTGTCAGTAATGTTGTCGTATATCGCTCGCGGAATGACTTTCTTCTTCACCAAATCAGTCTTCTCCGTATACGGACGCCCATCAATAATCTTGCGGGCGTACTTCTCGCTGATTCCCGGTAATTGCAGCTGCCCCGGAGTTGCGGAATTGAGATCTACCAAAGCGCCGGTCGTCGGTCCGGTTGCCACTTCCGTCGCTTTCGGCCTAGCTGTCTCTTGAGCATTCGTCGATGTCAAGCAGGTGAGACAACCCAAGATCAGTACCGCGGTTCGAAGCAACTGTTCTTGCATAATTTCTCCACGCTCTTTCAATGGAACTTGGCGGCAAGGGCAGCTTCCAAGCGGTCAAACTGCAAAGGCCCGCTCGGACTACCGTGTGCAGTCACTCCCGAAGGACATGGCCGCGACATGCTCCATCAAATCACAGCACGACTATAGCGATACTCAGGACGAGTTTCTGTTCGGTTGTGGACATGTGTGAAAAGGGAGCGAAAACGACTCAACCGTCGTTTAGGTGAACGTTCCGACAGTTTGGGCCGCTGGTCGCCAATGGGGAATGTTGTGGCAGCATCAGACAGAGCCGTCGCTCAAGGTTTGGGTTCCTTGTCTTGCAGCGCCGCGAGCAACCATTTCTGCATGACAATGTTGCAATCGGGTTTCACGTCGCGAAATGCTAGCCCCATTCCCACCGTCGGATGGGCGTAGATAACGGTTGCCTTAGCCTCGAAGTATTCGTCAGACTTGAAAATCTTCACCAACACCGGCGTTTTCGGACCAAATGGGGCGGGTGTGTCCACGTAGCACCCGTGCAGACTCAGTTCCTTAACGGTCGCTGTGATGCTTGCACTGGGCGAACTTTCGGGTGCGATCTCGGCGGCGGCCGCGAACGGAAACCTTAGAGTGCTGCGTTGTTGGTCCATTGCGCTCGCCCGTAGTTGCCCGGTCCCGCAAGTAAATCAAAGCCGGAAGAGTTCGCAGCGGCGCCCGAGAGATCTGTATCCAACGAAGGCGATATAGCAGGGTCCCGAACGGGCCGATTGTCCGGGCTCTCTGTCGCCAAAATTAGCGTTTGGAACCACCAGTTGCGGTCTTTGACTTGTCGTACTTCTCAGATTCGCCCTATACGTTGTGGGTCGGATCTGGGTGCTTAGTTGGATCGTTCCTGGTTTGATCGTGGATTGGATCTTGCTTCAAGGGGTCTCGCTGTTTTGGATCCTCGTTCGTAGGGTGCTTCCTAGGTTCCTGGTTCTTTGGATCTTGATTCTTGGTGTCTTGGGTCTTGGTGTTGTGCATAAAAGCCTCTGCCTAGTGTCTCGCCGCTACCCCAGATCAGGTAATAAGGGTTTTAAGGTAGGGACCCTTAGGGTACTTGCGGACATCTTAGGCAGAAGGTGGGCGGCCTGAATTAGAGACTTGACGACAAGATCAGGACAAAAAGAAAAAGCCCCGGATCGCTTTCAAAGCCTTCCGGGGCAAGTCTATTTCTCAGCGGTAAGCTAGTGCGAGCAACTCTCGCTGACCATCTTTAGCCCTGTTAGCGACGCAGGCCGCGTTAGTGCGCTTGTTCAGAGCACAAGGCCGCGAGCGAATTTTAAAGGCTCTGCAGGAAACCCCTGACCCGATTGCCGACGCCAAAAGGAAGATAAAAAATATGGGCCGAACCGCAGAGGATTTAGTCCCGCTTCTTTCGCTGCCACCGGGACAGGCACACCGGACAGCGTCCGTAACCTATCAGAAGAGAAACCTCGAGGAAGGCAAGTGCTGCGATTGCCCCATGCCGCTCGCACGGAATAGCGTGCGCTACTGCAACCGGCACTTGAAAGCCTGCCGTGATCGAGCACGTGTTCGAGCGAAGAAACTCAACAAGGCACCGCATGGTCGCGCTCCGGGAACTCTCGCTGCGCTGGCCGAAGGTCAGAAAAAGCGAATGGCGAAATAAACCTCTGACCTGCACTGACTTCGAAACAGAAATTAAGGGCGCATCAGCGGTTAGGCTGTTGCGCCCTCTTTTGATTGAGCCGTAAACGTCGGCACACTAAACATTAGAAGACATTTGCAGGGCCGCAGGCTATCTGTCGAATGGCCCTTCGAGATAGACCTGCAACCCATCGAGAGGCAGTTGGTCGCTTATGGCGATCTGAGTCTGCACTTTCGTAATTCTCCAGTAGATGCCCGCGCGCTCGATCATCGCGCCTACAAGAAGTTTTGCTACTTCCTCATTCTCGTGCAGTTCCTCTTCGCCTTCGACGTTGTTGTAGTAATACACGACGCTTTTCATTTCGCGGGCACCAAATAGACGAGATGAGCTGTTACCGCGTTTTCGCCGTCGTTTCTCTGGGTCACCGCCTCAACCTTCCAATACTTTCCGTCCGGTCGAAGCAAGGTTTGGCCTCGCTCTGGAACTATGAAATCTCCGTTGAGATCGATGTCTGTCTCATCATCTCTGAGCTTGGCGTTGTCAAAATAAGCGATCTGCTTCATTGCCGCGTGCGTCCCCTTGACCAATCCCGTCGCCACTATACGCTTAGGCCAAGTCACCTCACAAGAATGTGTTTGCGGCGCGGGGACTACCGTTGAGCAATCAGTGATAGGATCACCGTCATAAAAAAGCAGCAGGCTCGCCAATGCTAGACCAAGATAGCGAACGTCGCGTTTATCCTCGCCTTCCTGCCCCGAAGGGGACAATTGTCGCTTGGCACAGCCTCAACAAGAGAGTGGTTTCCGAAGTGGACAACCTCGGGTTGGGCGGACTGTACATCCGAACCCCCGATCCCCCGGCAACTGGAACCTTCATTCAGTTGCTTATTGATGCGCCTACAGGTGAGGTACGCGCTCGTGCCGCTGTCCAACGAAGTAGCGCCAAACAAGGTATGGGCGTGAAGTTCATCGCGATGGAACACGAACATCGAGCGCGATTTGCGGGATGGCTCAAAGCTCTGTCTTCAATAGAGCACGATTAAGAGCGCCCGAAGCGCAAAAAGTTACTGCCCCCAAGCAGTTGGAGCGCCAAAGTCTATAGGTGGTCACGGGGCATCTAATCAGTAGAGTAGCTCGGAGGTCCCCCATGCAATTTGGAAGGATTCACGGCATCGCCCTAGCGATTCTCGGGATCGTCTTGCTTGGCATTCAAACGGTGTTTTACATGATGCCAACGAACATCATTAGCGGCCCAACTGCCGTTTCGCAAACGGCTCATCATGCGGTCAATCCGCTAATTGGAATCGTCGGCCTGATTTCGGTGCTGGTGGGCGCGGCTATAGTGGCAACCGCAAACCGCCGCGATGAGCCCGACCGCAAAAACGCGGTCAAATAGCGGCAGTATGAACGTTCAATATTGAACAGACACAGCGGCCAGACCCCGATAAAAAGTTAGGCCCCGCAAGCTTAGGAGCTACCTCGATCGGACAAAATAAGGAACGCTGGAAAGTGCTGTGCGAGCAGGCTTCAGCCGAGCAGGACCCAGAGAAACTCCACGAACTCATCAGGGAAATTAACCGGCTGCTAGAGGAGAACGAAGCGAGACTAAAGGGCAACTCGACGACTAAGTGACAAATCATCAAAACAAGGCAATACGAGCTGTGCTAGGAACGGTTGTATCGGCGCTGAGGCGTCAGCCGAGAGCAAATAATCAAAGCGATTCAGGGCGGCGAACGGGCGACTACGAAACCGAAACACAGAAAGCGCGAACCGCAGAGGTAGCTAGACCCCGTTCAGTAAAGAAACGAGCACCTTCTTTTGGTTCATCAGAGGGACTTCGCCCGAACACGGCGGGGGAAGACCACCTCTGGCGATTTCTGAATACCACTAAAGTTTGCGGTGGCAATAAGAAATCCCCGGCTCTCCATAGGAGATACCGGTGAAGTGAGAAATAACCAGTGTTTATAAAGGTATCGCACCTAAGATCACCACGAAGTAATAAGCTCACAGAGCGGCCCAGCCGAATCTGTCGATGAATATTGGATCGAAGTTTTGGACGTTATCTACTGTCCCGAAGAACCATCGTTGCATGATGAAAATGGGAGGAGTCAGGAGAAAGGAAATCCACCTTCGCACTGGCGAGTAGTGCGCACAGTCCGTGCCCCCGAACCAGCAATAGCTATAGAAATAGAGATACATCGCGACACCACCGAGAATTACGGCCACAGCAGCCGAGAGGAGTACTCTCAAAAGTAGCCTCAGCAGAAATGCCTTCGGAGTCCGCCTCATGCTATTGAGTGCATTTATGCGGACAGCGGCGACGAGTGCCGGAATCGCGGCCAGTGCTTCAATGAGAAGCATTTTCATAACCTGAATACCTTGCTGTGAAGAATCGTAACTGAGGCGACCTTCCGTTCAAAGGACTTAGCCCGCAGGTTGTCTCTTCTTCCTGTCCGTGTGGGATGGACATTGCGCGGGATACGGCGTAGAGTCCGGGCACCCTAGGAATTTCGATACGGAGGATTCAAAAATGAAATGCAATATTCTGTGCGGTTTTGCAGTATTTGCCTTTGCCGCGGCGATGATCCCTGCGCAGACGAAACTTACTTCGTCCGGCAAGTGCGGCAAGCCCGACGTGCAGCAAAATATCGGTGCCGGTGACCAAATAGGCCATTCCTTCACGCTGGCGTCAGGAAAATGCGCGACGAAGGGAGAAGTGGGTGGCGCGGCGAGCAAAGAGGGTTTGTTTTCCGAGCACGGAGAAGTTTCAGAAGACCACAGTAAAGTCTCGGGCGTGTACGTGGAAACGTTTGACAGCGGCGACAAGATTTTCTACACCTACCAAGCCACTGGGACGATGAAAGATAGCGCATTTCAGGCAGGCGAGAATAAGTATCAGATCACAGGCGGCACCGGGAAGATGAAGGGCATTAAGGGGTCGGGCACCTGCAAGACCACCGGCACCGCCGATGGCGGGTTGGAGTACACCTGCACCGGAGAATACACAATCGCGGGAGCTGCGGCGGCGAAGTAGCAAGAGCGGGAAAGAGATAAAGGGCGAAGGGCAGTCCAATCTCGTTGAATTTGTTGGTGAAGAAGTTTAAAAAGTCCGTGTGGTGTTGTTTTCGGAATTTTGAAATCTGCAGAAACAACGGTAATCTACTGCGGAAAGTGGTCAGCTCCTGAGTAGCCGGGTTACCAAACCAGTGGAATAAGAGCAAAAACAGATGACTATGGAAGGCCTCGGCGCTCGCAAATACACAGTGCAAGCGTGGGACTTAACTGACCCAACTTTGATGGCATTCTGGAATGATTCACCGAGGCGAACCAATCGAGAATCACACGCAAATAATCCACGCGCGTCCATGACCCACCTCTACCGGGTGACCCGCCTCCGTTCGTTCGTCGTTCCTGCGCTGCATCCCTACATCTGAACATCTGATACATCTGACCCCTCTGAACAAGGTGATGGGCGCCTCATCGATCCATCGCGTGGCAGGCTCAACGTCCGTGGTCGAAAGGCAACAGCCGTGGAAAATAACCGCACGGCGATATACGCACGATGCAGCACCGACCTTCAGGACCCGTCGATGCAGGTATCGGAGCTACGGGAGTATGCTTCGCGCCGTTGCCTTCAGATCGTGGGGGAGTTCGTGGACATCGCGCCGGCGCTACCGATAGCCGGCCAGAATTGAACAAGGTCCTCGCCCTAGCGAAACAACGGAAGATCGACACCTTGCTTGTCTGGAAAACGGACAGGCTAGGCAGGTCGCTGAGGCATCTGGTGAACACGATTGGCGAACTGGATGCGGTGGGCGTGAGTTTCGTGAGCCTAAAGGATAACTTGGACTTCACGACGCCGGCAGGGCGTCTGATGTTCAACGTGATCGGCGCTATGGCACAATTCGAGCGCGATCTGATCCGCGAAAGGGTCCGGTCTGGAATGGCAAACGCGAAGCGGAAGGGCGTGAAGCTGGGACGCAAGAGGGTGCCGGTTGATGTCGCGGCGGTCCAACGGATGCGTGCGGAGGGATTGTCGTTCGCGGCGGTTGCGCGGCAGACGGGACTTAGCGTGGGGACGGTGTTTCGCGCGACGCGGTACCGGCTAGCGGCGTAGCGACGATAGAGATGAAACCTCTGATTATGCTGTTGCTGCTTGTGAGTTTCATTTTTCCGAATGGGCCCGTTGCCCCATCGCCCGACTCTGTAGTTCGGGAGCTATACCAGCAGGTCGTTGCGCGAAAGCCGCTTGGTATTCCAAAGGGCGAGGATAAAGCCGCGCTGTGGCCCTTCCTCAGTAAGAGACTGATTCAGACGCTCGATGCGGCACAAAGCTGCGAAAATGATTATCTGCGGCAACGTCCAGCTGAAGACGGCAAGCCAGCGTTTGGGTGGCTTGAGGCAGGCCTCTTCTCAGGATCGAATGAATGGGCTATACCCGCTTCGGCTGCGGTGGAACGCACAGAGCCAATGAAGGACGGCACCTTCCGTGTGTACGTGAGGCTTACATACAAAGAGTCCTCTGAAACTTATGGTAAACCGCCCGACCCTACACACACTTTCGATTGGCATGCCGCTGCCGTGGTCATATCAGAAGAGGGGCGATTTGTGGTGAATGACGTTCTGTTATTCAAGGAAGACTCAACGAAGATTCAGTCACGACTAGCAGATTCCTTCGCTGGGTGTGACGGTCCACGCTGGGTCGGCATCAAGGTAAACGGTCGCTAGTTGGGCAACTGATGAACTAGCGAGTCGTGCCAGTGCAAACGCGGTTACCGGACATCCCACGAGCCCTTATCCGTGTACCCACCGTGTACCTCGATGCGGGGATTCTGCCCATTCTGGCGGTTTGAGCGACTAGGAGATTCAGCAACTTACGTGTTATCAGTGGGGCTTGGAGGTTCGATCCCCACCGCCCCACTTATTTTTCGTGCATCTTTCGTGCATTTAACAAGAAGAAGAGCGGCATCGCTTTTTTCGTATGCGAAGCCAAACAAACAAGTTAGAGTTTTTACTGCTACTTCTTTCGATGGCTACGAACCAGAAGGTCGGGAGTTCGAATCCCCCCGGGCGCACCATCTTTTTCATCTTCATCTAGTTACGGACCTCCGGAATTTGCGGGGGTTCGCCAGGGACGCGTTGTGCAGTGAACCCTCACATGAGACAAATCGGCATTGTTACGCTTTGCAGGCCGCCACAAAAAGTGAATGAGCGACACAGCCAACCGCGAAAGCCTATTGGGCATCGTTTGGCAGCGAAAGGATGGGCAAAATCTACGAGTCGACTGGCATTGCGGGTTCCTCAGAGCTCAATCGAACTGATGGGAAGACCCAATTTGCCGGCAACACGCACTAATGTCTTGGTGTCACACTCCGGATTGTCTCAACGAGGGGTTCATCAAGGCCGACGGTCAGTAGACTTGAAGCCTAAAACAGAGTGTCACGAAGTCGATGGTGCAGTCTTCGAGTAGGTCGGCAAGTCCCTGCACTGGGGTGAGAGAGGTGCCTGCCTTGTGAGCGGGCGAAATTTGGGTGCGGTGGTCGTTGGTTCAAATCAGTGCCTCTGCAACTAGGGCGGAGATCACTTCCTGCAAGCCCTAGGACTTCCGGGTACTAATCTCCTGATGGCGGGACCGGACTATCTCCGGATTGGCGACGAGTAGCGCGGCACACATCACCAGACGCTTCGCAAAGGCCAGTTTATGGAGTGCGAAACAATTGCCTCCAAGCTTCCGAAATCGAACGAACGGGCGCTTGCCGGTCCACAGAATAAGGGCACGGTCAATTTTCGACACGACGCGAGCTCTGCGATGTCGAGCCCGAGAACTGTGGCTACGTACTGCATCGCGGTCTGCCAGCTGGGGGCCGTCTGCTACGGTCATTCACCAACGCTTGCTTTCAATCCGTCGAGAAGAGTGGACACAGCTGCGCTGCTCCCCGCAGGTCGGATTGGACGATACTCCGTGTCGTCTTGTGAGAGTCCGGCAAGCCTTGCACTCTGTTCCCACACCGCCCGGGCTTTGCTCTCATTTCGCGATTCGACCGAGGATGGAATTTCCTGGAAGCCATCGAAATATTTGCCGGTTACGCCGGAATATTTCGTATCAATGAGGAGACCTCCGAGCGCTCGGGCTGCTTCCTCCTCTGTAGAAAGATGAGAACCCATAAAGTTGACGAACCAGCGGTTCGTCATGATTTGCTTCATAATCGGGTTCATATCTCTCCCAGCCCGCGTTGTGGGAACTACTCCGGGCGACCAGGAATTGACTGTGATTGGCATCTCGATCTCCCGTAGCTTTCGATCGAGTTCGTAGGCTGCCATCATCGCGTACATCTTCGCCGTTCCGTAGCGAGCCATCGGTTTCAACTTCGTGGCCGTGCCGGTGCCGTGCGCCAGATCCTCCACAGGTCCGTACCGTGGAGGGAGCATCCTTCCCATCTTAGTCGCGGCCGGATCGTGAAGATCGCTCGACACAAAAACGATACGCGCCGGTGCGCTCATGTATTTGACGAGCAAATTGGCAACCAGGAAATGGCCTAGAAAATTCAATTGGAACGTTCGCTCAAAACCATCCTCGGTAAACTCCAGGGACTTCGCATTCATATTGATTCCGCCCGCATTGAGAATGAGGCCGCCGACGGCAGGTACTTGCATTGCGGCCAGTGCTGCGGGCAGGCGGCGAACTGAAGAGAGGGAGAACAGATCCAGTGGCACGAAACCAACGTGCGAATTCGGATGCGTTTGCTTAATAGCGTCAATCGCCGCTTTTGCTTTCGACTCATCGCGGCAGGCCAATAGAACACGCCAGTCGGGAAATGCGGCAAGAAATTTGGCTGTTGCGAAGCCGATTCCGACGTTCGCCCCGGTGATGACGACTGTTCTCATTGGCTCACCATGGTCTGTTCCGCAGATAGTGATTCTTTGCTGTACCTTCGCGAAGTCATTTCCCACCTCCCGCTAAGCCCAATTGCCTTGTTGTTTCCGACGGTTGGTGCTCTCTGAAAACGCGGCTCCCGAAGCTCCCCAAAATCTGCGGATGACGGAGCCACGCGGCGAGCCAGATGATGCCGAGGAGGATCGCAGGCACAGCCACCTCAGATTGGCCATGTGCCATGTGTACAGCCATAGCGCCGCCTAGGTAGGCTGAAACCAAGAGCAGGCCGAGAGACCGGGTGCTCGGAAGCATGAATAGAGCGGCACAGACTGCTTCCAGCACCGCGATGGAGGTGAGTCGGGAACCGTCGTAGCCCAGCATGCGGAAGTTCTCAACTAACGCAGGTATTCGCGCAACTTTGGCGACAGCGCTCCCGATGAGCATCACACCGAGCAAATAGATGAGGACATTCCCTGCGATGAGCCGAGGCCTGCTTTTCGTCGAAGCGTTGGTCATGGTGCATTCCTTTCAGGAGTTTTTCTTCTGAGTTCTACGACCGTCTTTCGCAGACTTCTCTTAGTTCACCTTGGTTGCCCGCCGACAACGCTTACCGCAAGCGGGCGGACCTTCTGACCGTCGCTGAGATTTGTCGGTGGCGCGACAATCAGAAGGTCGCCATCTTTGAGTCCTTGTTTCACTTCAATGCCGCTCACCATTTCGCGGCCCACGAGGATCGAAACGCGCTTGGCCATGCCGCTCCGCACCGTCCACACGTAAGACTCGCTGCTCTCGCGTTGCACGCTCTTCTCCGGGATGATGAGACGAGGCTCATTCTTGGCTTTGGTGCGGTTTTCCAAAAAGTTGGCTTTGACGCTCAGTTCTGGCTTGATGATCGCCAGGTTGGGTTGGTGGATTTGTACTTCCACCTTCACGGTGGCTTTCTGGCGGTCGGCTTCGGGATAGATCTTCACCAGCGTCGCGTCGAATCGCACGTCCCCATAGGCGTCGGGCACAACCAGAGCCGGCATGCCGAGCGAGACTTTGGCGATGTCCGACTCATTGATGTCGACTTCCGCGCGCATGTCGGCGGTGTCCGCGAGTTGTGCGATGTCGGTGGCTCCGCCGCCCGCCTGGACTTGACCGCCATAGTTAATGGTGTCGCCCAGCTCCCGATATTTCTGCAGCACAACCCCATCGATAGGCGACACGATTAGACATTGGCCCACCTGGAACTTGGCGTAGTCCATCGCGGCTTCATCGCGCTTCACCATCGCCACCGCCACCTTAGCTGTGTTGTCAAAGGTCTCGAACTCGTCCTTTGAAACGATTCCGCTGGCGTACAGCTCATGCTCGCGTGCCGCTTTTGCACGAGCCAAGTGAAGATTGGCTTCGGCAAGTTCACGATCCGCGATGGCTTGCCGTAACTGCGCTTGATAGTCCCGGTCGTCGATTCGCGCCAGCAAATCTCCCCGTTTGACGTGCTGGCCTTCTTCGATCGGCTCTTCGACGATCTGTCCCAAGATCTTGGTGCCGATGATGATGTACTTGTGGCGCGTTACCACGTACCCCGATCCCGTCAGAAGGATCCCCGGCTGGTCAGTACGCCAGGACGTGACCATCACGGTTTCCACCGCAGGGGGACGTCCGAGTGTTCGCTGATAGGCGGCATAGCCGACGCCGGCAAGCGCGACCACCGCGATAAGACTCACCAGGAAGAATAGGTAGGGCTTGCGCGTCTTCCGCTCGGAGCGGCGGGCGATTCTTAGGGACTCGAGTTCCGAGAGATTCGCTGCAGAACTGGCTGCCATCGTTTAGGTCCTCCGGAGTGCTGTGGCAACACTCATCTTCATGGCTCGTCGCGCCGGCAACCAGCCGCCAACGATGCCGATCAGCGCGGCAAACAGCAGCGCTTGGATGACGACGGCCATCGTCACGCGAAAACTAAAGTCGAGCGTTGGAGCGGTAATGCCTGCATTGAAGCTGGTGGAGACGAGATTGATGGGCAAGGCTAAGACCACGCCAACGAGACCGGCGGCGAGCGCGAGCACGAGTGATTCAAACAGAAAGGAAGTCAGGATCGCTGCCGGACCGAAGCCGAGAGCGCGCAGAGTGCCGATTTCGGTCGTTCGCGCGGAAACCGCCGCGTACATGGTGTTCATTGCGGCAAAAATCGCACCAAAGGCCATGATTCCCGCGACCAACATCCCCAGCACACGCACTTGATTCGCAACGGCCGATTGCTCCCGGTAGTAGTCCGTTTCCGTTTCGGCTTGCAGGTTGATTCGGGGATCGTCTGCGATGCGCTGGATGAGGGCGGCGGTATCGGCGCCGAGTGCGAGTTTCAGCCGAATGCTATTGAACACCGGTCCGCGGTTGGCGTCTTCCTGGATGCTGTGAACATCGCCCCACACTTCGGATTCGAAAGAGCTGCCGTCGGCCTCGAATATTCCCACCACACTCCAGGATCGCCTGCCGAAGCGCAAGCTCGACCCGAGATTGCACCCTGGGTAGCGTCCGATGAGACCCTTGCCCATGATCACTTCGCTCAGGCCGGGAGTGAGCATCCGGCCAGAAACGATATGAACCTGATCGTGGACTGCGACACCCGAAGGAAGAATTCCCCGAATCGCGAGGTTGTCGAGACTTCCCGATGGACTGGGCATCAGGATCTGCTCCGACATCTCGGGCGAGGCCAACGGGTTCCCGGCTGCATCGCTGCGGATGCCAGTAAGAAATTTGAGTGCGTCGAATTGATCGAGCTTGAGCGAAGATCCCGTTTCCGTTGTCGAACCCCGGCTAAGCACAATCAGGTTGTCGTCGGAACCGCTCTGGCGAATCGTGCGCGAGAGTCCCGCGATCATGGCCATCACAATGACGAAGACCGCGACTACGAGCGCGATCCCACCGCCGGTCATCACGTTCGAGACCCGCCGAACCAGCAGGCTGCGCCGGTTGTACTTGAGAGGAATCGCCATTTAGTCCACCATTCGCAACGTGTCGACGATGTTGCGTCGAGCCGCTGCCCGCGCGGGGAGATAGGCACTCAAGACGCCGATTAACAGGGCGGCAACGAGGGTCTGCAAAAGCACAGCGGGAGGGATCTGCACTGCCCCGACGAACGGGCCGAGCACATCAGAAGTGACGGAGAAGATCTTCAGCAGGCCGAACGCTGCCCCGCAGCCCAAAAGGTATCCGGTTAGCGCGGTCACAACAGATTCCGCGACAAGGAGCCGCAGAATCACGGGCGATCGAAATCCGATCGAGCGCATGACGGCGATTTCGTTGCGCCGTTCGCGAATCGACATCGTGGCCGCATTGGCGGCCACCAACCCAATGGTCAATACCACGATCAGGCCAAGAATCCGCGCCAGCGTAAAGAACAGCCGAAAACGCCCGATCACGCTACCGAGGAAAACCGCTTCCGAGTCGCACTGCGTTTCCGCCGAAGAGTTGGCGAATTGCGAGTTCACCGTCTCGATCACTTGCGGAACCGCCGCGGCGCTGTCCGCGCGCACCCAGAAATTGTCGACTCTGCCCGGACGTCCCTGGATTTCTTCGAAGTAATCGCGACGAAACATCAAAAAGCTGGGTGCGGGTCCCTTGGCGATAGTGCCGACGATGGTGAGCGTGACGTTAAAAGGGTAGTAGCCGCTCCCGCGCAATTGAATTTGCTGCCCTTCGTGCAGGTTGAAACGCTTCATGGTGCCCTGCGCAACCAAGGTCGCCGTGCGGAGCTTTTTGAATTGCTCTACACCCCCCGGCGAGAACCCCCAGTCGGGCCACATCACGTCAATTTGTTCGGGATCAACGGCGATGTTGGGAAACTGGTCAGAAACCTCGTGATAAATGCCGCCAAAGAAGTTATCCGGTGTGACCGCAACCACATGCGGGGTCGTGGCGATTTTGAGCTTGTAGGCCTCGGGCAGCGGATACGCCAAGCCCATTTTCGTACGGCAGGCGATGCGTACCGACGAGGCGGTATCGGCCAGCACGTTGTTCGCGACCGTCGGAAGGCTCATGAGAGCGGAGAAAATGAAAAGGGAAACGGCGATCGACAACACGGTGAGAATCGTCCTGCGCTTGCTACGAAAAAGATTCTTGAGGACCAGCGCTGTGAATTTCACCGCGTGCCTCCCGCCACAAGGCTCGGTTCCGCTCCCACGAATACGCCCTTGTCCAAACGAAACGTGGTTTCCACGAAGCGCTCCGCGCGCGAATCGTGGGTCACCATGACAATGGTCTTCTTGAAACTCCGGTTGAGTTCTGCCAAAAGAGTGAGGATTTCTTCGGCCGACTTCGCGTCGAGGTCGCCGGTAGGTTCATCCGCAACCACGATCGTCGGGTCGGTTACGATAGCGCGCGCGATGGCTACCCGCTGTTCTTGTCCCCCGGAAAGCTGTCGCGGGTAATGCATCATGCGTTCCCCGAGACCCACGGCTCGGAGCGCTGTTTCCACGTGCGTCTTCCGTTCTGCCTTGCTCAAATCGGTGAGCAGAAGCGGCAACTCGACGTTTTCGAATGCCGTCAGAACGGGGATCAAATTGTAAAATTGGAATACGAGCCCGATGTGCCGCGCGCGCCAAGCCGCAAGCTCGTTCTCGCCCATCCCGGTAATCTCTTCGTTGCCCACAGAGACCCGCCCCGAGCTCGGATGGTCGATCCCGGTGATCAGATTGAGCATCGTGGTCTTGCCCGAGCCGCTCGGCCCCATGATCGCCACGAAGCTGTGCTCGGGTATTTGTAGTGTCACATCGTCGAGCGCGCGCACCTCGAAGTCGTCGCGCTTATAGCTTCGAGTGACGTGTTCCAGGTTCACTGCGTCTTTCCCACTCATTCCCTGTCTCCAGAACAGCGCGATCTGACGAATCAACGGTCAGTGATCTTGGCCTTTTCCCTTCTTGGTTGCTATGAGTAAGACCGAGATGCGCGGGAGTTCGTGACACTTCTTGTGGGAATGGAACAGAAAGACTAGGAAGGAAAGGATTCGAGCGACGGTATCCGTTTCAGTTTTTCTGGGTTGGTTATGATGTAGATCCGAGAGATTCGTTCCCCGGAGACATCAAAGGTAAACACACTGAACGGTCTCGCGTCGAGAAATGTCACAATGCCGGGATGCCCATTGATCTCTGCAAATCGCCTGACGAGGTTCTTGGGAACCAGTCTTCGCGTGCCTTCCAAAATGCCCCGAGCAATGTTCGCCGCTCCGTAAATAGGCTTTGGCAAAGCTGGCGCTTTGCCGCCCCCGTCGGAATAGAAAACAGCCTCTTTCGAGAGAAGTGAGACGAGGCCATCCAAGTCGCCTTGTGAGGACGCTTCGCTGAATTTGCGCAACAGCTCTTCCCGCTGCTCGACCGATGCGTCGAAACGCGGGCGGGACTCTTTGATGTGTTGCCGCGCCCGTCGCAGTATCTGTCGGCAATTGGGCTCGCTCTGGTCAAGAATTGAGGCGATCTCTACGTATTCATAATCGAAGACCTCGCGCAGAAGGAGAACAGCACGTTCCATCGGACTCAATCGCTCCAGGAGCAACAAGAATGCCAGCGAAAGAGATTCATCGATTTCGAACGCCGCGAGCGGATTCTGAGTCGGGGTAGTCACCAAAGGTTCTGGCAACCACTGACCAAAGTATTCTTCGCGTCTCACTCGCGCCGATTGCAGATGGTTGATGCAAAGACGAGTCAGGATAGTTACGAGCAATGCTCTCGGTGATACGATCTCGACATCCGCCACCTGTTGCCAACGAATAAATGTCTCCTGCAATAAGTCTTCCGCGTCCGCGGCGCTTCCCAGCATGCGGTATGCAACAGCAAATAGGAGAGGTCGATGTTGACTGAACAATTCCAGGCGATCGAGCTTGGTCATTTCTGCAGAGTCGCTTTTGGAGCTCGGAATTGCCATCCCTGGTCCAGCATCAAGCCGGATAGCACCTTTCGCAAAATCGTTAACAGGACCGCTGCCCACACGCCTTTAGATTCGACGCCCCAGACAGCGTTACAAGATTCACATGAATTCTCAAAAAAAGAACTGTCCGCAATCTTGCGGGCGTATTAATCCTCTGACAAGACCGGACAGTCGAGCTTTCTGTGACAGATTTCCCGTCGCAGCACACGCGACCTGCCCACTGCCGGCGGCTATTTCCCACGCCAGAACGGGCGCGATCTCCAGCAGGGCTGACTTGCACGCTGGGGCCGTGTCTGTGGTTTAGGGATCAGCGTGTTGGTTCCGCCAGTTGGCTGGTCCTGCTGCCGAGGTCGGCTTCCGCGAAGTCCGCCTCTGGCAATCGCTGAGATTCCTCCAAAGGGACGGGCAGTACAGGCTGCCTTTTCGGGATTCGTAACGACAAACGCGCTAGCCGTGACCGTTGGATTGCTGGCGAGAAGCCGACTTGAACGAAGCCGCCCGTGCGGCGGACGCTTCGCGTGAGGCGAACGGAGCAGTTTATGGCGAACGGCCACCATATCAGGTCTGCGGCTTGAAATTACGATCAAGAATGATCCTAGGCTATACATAAAAAGGTCATGCTGTGAACCCTTACATGAGACAAATCGGCATTGTTACGCTTTGCCGCCACAAAAAGCGAATGAGCGACACTGCCAACCGCGAAAGCCTATTGGGCATCGTTTGGCAGCGAAGGGATGAACAAAATCTACGAGTTCGACTGGGATTGCGGGCGCCGCAGAGCTCAATCGAAATGATGAGAAGACCCATTTGCCGGCAACGCGCACTAATGTCTTGGTGTCACGCTCCGGATTGTCTCAACGAGGGGTTCACCCGGGCCGACGGTCAGTAGATTTGAAGCCTAAAACAGAGTGTCACGAATTCGATTCGAGTGTTCGAATTGAGGTGTGGTTCCTCTTCGAACCGGCTGACGAGAGAGCGTGCCCTTTGAAGCGCTAGGTCGAAATCATCTACACGGAAGAACAACAGGAGGCCGTTGCCGGGTGCCCCGTGATCGGAGCTCATCAATGAGGGATGCTCGTGAGCACTCCATTTGTGGAGACAGAGCAAGACAGTCCCATCGGAATCGAGGAGTTTGCCCAAAGTCGTCATGGGCAGGAAGGCTAACCGGCTGACCGAACAGCGCCTGATACCATTTGAAGCTCCGCGGGACGTCGCCTACCCCTATGATGGTCCACGTGCGCTTCATCGATCCCCTCTGCGGCCTAAATTCTTGCCTAGTATATTCCCGAATTGCCGTACTGTTCTATGCCGACAGGAGGCCTCTTACGCTGAATGATTTCGTCCGTGCAGCGCAGATCTTTGAACTTCCTGCTTCCCTAATTCGTTGACAGGAGTCTAAACTATTGCCCGTCGTTGATCGACAGGAGAGGCCCCATCGCCAAGCCAACCGACTTAGTCCAGGGCACGCTCGACCTGTTGCTTCTACGCACGCTTGCGCTCCAGCCCATGCACGGCTGGGGAATCGCACAACGCATCCGGCAAGTCTCCAAGGAGGTCTTGCTGGTGAACCAAGGGGCGCTGTATCCCGCTCTGCATCGCCTCGAACAACAGGGCTGGATTCGCGCCAAATGGGGCGAATCAGAGAACAATCGCCGCGCCAAGTATTATTCGCTGACTCCGGACGGCGTCAAATATCTGTACCAGGAGCAAGCGCAATGGAAGCGACTCTCGTTGGCGATTGATTTAGTGTTGGAGACGCCTTAAAGGAACGAAGCCATGCGTTGGTACTGCAAATTGCCGCTTCGCCTGCGCTCGCTCCTTCATAGAGAGAAAGCAGAGCTGGAACTCAGCGAGGAGCTCCAGTTTCACTTGCAAAACCAGGTCGAGGTGTACGTCGCGCAAGGAATGGACGCGCAAGAAGCTCGTTATGCCGCTTTGCGGTCGCTCGGAGGCGTCGAGCAAGTGAAAGAGGAATGCAGGGAGGCGCGCAAGATGAATCTTATCGAGAATTTCGTGCGGGACGTACGCCTGGGGCTGCGCATGCTGCGGCGCAATCCGGGATTCACCGTCCTGGCGATTCTATGTCTTACGCTCGGCATCGGCGCCAACGCCGCCGTGTTCAGCTGGGTTGAAGGCATTCTTATGCGGCCTTATCCGCTCGTTTCTCACCAGGAGCGCCTGGTGGCACTGTCCGGAACGGTGCGTGGAGAGAGAGAGGAAACCTCGTGGCCCGATCTCCTCGACGTGCAAAGAAGCTGCGCCCTCTGCGAGAGCCTCTTTGTCAGCAACATCACCGGCGCGACTCTGAGCATTGGCGAGCGCGCCGAAGTCACGACTGGAAGCATCGTCTCCGCAAACTATTTTGACGCGATTGGAGTCCATCCCCTATTGGGCCGCGGCTTTGGGCGAGGCGAAGACAGCGGCCGCAACGAGCATCCGGTCGTGGTGATCAGCTACCGTCTTTGGCAGACCCGCTTCAAGCGCGATCCAGAAATCATCGGCAAGACGCAGCGCTTCGACAACGTCGTGTTCACCATTATCGGGGTCGCGCCCGAAGGATTCTACGGGACTTTCGTCGGCCGGGCTATGGAGTATTGGGTCCCTGCGTCGATGCAGGAAGTTTTCTACGGCGGCGGCGACAAACTGGAAGATCGCGGCGCGCGATGGTGTGAAGCGTATCTGCGACTCAAACCTGGCGTGAGCCGCAATCAAGTGCAGCAAGAAATTTCCGCCATTGCCGCGCGGCTCGAAGCTGAATATCCGGCTACCAACCGAGGGCGCAGCATCAGGGTCTGGCCGCTATGGGAAACGCCTTTCAATCACGCCGGTCATCTGCTTCCGACCCTGGAGATCATGGTGGTTGTCGCGATGTTTGTTCTGCTCATAGTCTGCGCCAACGTCGGCAACTTGCTTCTGGTCCGGTCCTTCGCGCGCCGGCAGGAGATTACGGTTCGCCTAGCCATGGGCGCCAGCCGGGGCCGCTTGTTGAGGCAACTCGTTACCGAAGGCATGCTGTTGTCAGCCTGCGGGGCAGCGGGCGGCATGTTAGTAGCGTACTGGTGCCGTCACGCGCTCGTTCTACTTTTGCAAGTCGGTGGAGGAGATGTGATGTACCTGCCCGGACAAATCGACGGCCGTGTGCTCGGGCTGAGTGCGGCCATTTGCCTGGTCGTTACGCTTGCTGTTGGGTTGGTCCCTGCGTTCCAGACGCGCCGCCTGGCCCTCGCCGACACGCTCAAAACTGAGGCATCCGCGGTTATGGGCGCCCGCGGCCGAGCGTGGTTCCGCTCGAGCCTCGTGGTCCTGCAAGTGACACTCAGCTTCATCTTGTTGGTGGGCTCGACCTTGCTGATGCAAAGCCTGCGCAAGATTCGAACCGCCAACCCTGGCTTCTCCACAACGCGCGTGGTGGACACCTGGATACCTTTGGTCGCCGCCGGCTATGAAGCGCCGCGCGCCAAAACTTTTCAGGATGAATTGATTCAACGTGTCCGCGCGCTGCCCGGCGTCGAAGCGGCCGCTTACGCCCGCGTTGTTCCGCTCAGCTATGAATCGTATTCTTCGACGCCGATTGCCGTCGACGGCTACGAACCGCAACCCAACGAACAGCCCACCGCCGAATACAACGAAGTCAGTCCCGAGTACTTCGCCACGATGGGCATTCCTCTCCTCTCCGGGCGCGAATTCACCCGCGCGGACGACGAAAACGCGCCGCGCGTCGCAATCGTAAACCAAACCATGGTCGCGAGGTATTGGCGCGGGCAAAGTCCCATCGGCCAGCGTCTGCAAGTGAAAGGCAATTGGGCACAAGTCGTCGGTATCGCCGCGGATTCCAAATATTCGAGTCTGCGCGAGAATGCCGAGGCATTTTTCTACGTCCCGCTCCGCCAGTTTTTCGCGATGGAGCCTGACATCCACATTCGTACGACGCAACCTCTACAAACCGTCCAAACGGCGCTGATTCGAGAAGTGCGTGCGCTCGATCCTAACCTTGCTCTATCCGAAATGATGACGCTGGAAGAACAAGTGAATCGTGCTACATCCCATGAACTGGTGGCCGTAACTTTGGTCGCCCTGTTTGGAGGCTTGGCGCTGCTGCTGGCCAGCATCGGCCTTTATGGCGTGATGTCGTGCACCGTCTCGCAGAGCACCCGAGAGTTGGGCCTGCGTATGGCCCTCGGCGCCGGCGCATCGAACGTACTGCGTCTCGTGCTGTCACGCGGCTTGCTACTGACGACGACAGGCCTAATTATCGGGATCGCCCTGGCACTCCTTCTAACGCGTCTCCTCGGCGACCTCCTGTATCAGGAAAGCCCACGAGACCCGTTGGCTTTCGCCGCGGCATTCGGGGTAATGATCTTTGCGTCGGCTGCAGCGTGTTTATTGCCCGCTTGGCGTGCCACGCGAACGGATCCGATACGCGCCCTCCGGGCGGAATGATTTTTTGCACTCCGCTTAGGCGGACGAAACGATCTTTATCTTCTTGGCCTAACTC